>NZ_CP097324.1:0-5040459 GCF_023516235.1 Citrobacter sp. XT1-2-2 | reverse complement strand
AATTGCTATCTGCAATTTTACCCGATCAGGATCCATTGAAACGATCGGGACCGCGGATCATAGCGTAAACTGAGAAAGAGATCTTCTGTTTCTCACAGATTCTTCCCGATTTATCCACAGGATGATCCAGAATCGGCTAAGTGTAAACGATCCTGGAGAAGTGCTGCAGGTTTTAGCGCGCATATTGAAAAAATTAATGAGTAAAGATGCTTTACTGCTTAAACGATCTAATAAAGATCCCGGGCGATCCTTGCGCTTTATCCACCAGCCCGTATAATTCTTACCCCCAGCGAGTAACGGTCGCCTTACGGCGTCAACGCTGCCTGTTTTTCACACAAAACCTTGTGGAAAAAAGCGGGAAATAAGGAAAGAGAATTGACTCCGGAGTGTACAATTATTACAATCCGGCCTCTTTAATCACCCACACTGTGGCGTAAGTCGTTCGAAACTCGTTCGGGTATACGCAAAAGTCAGTGAATTTATTCAAGTTTAGGTAGAAATCGCCATGAAACGCACTTTTCAACCGTCTGTACTGAAGCGCAACCGTTCTCACGGCTTCCGTGCTCGTATGGCTAATAAAAATGGTCGTCAGGTTCTGGCACGTCGTCGTGCTAAAGGCCGTTCTCGTCTGACCGTTTCTAAGTAATAAAAGCTAGCCCCTGAGTGGTTAAGCTCGCATTTCCCAGGGAGTTACGTTTGTTAACTCCCACTCATTTCACATTCGTCTTCCAGCAGCCACAACGGGCTGGCACGCCGCAAATCACCATCCTCGGCCGCCTGAATTCGCTGGGGCATCCCCGTATCGGTCTTACCGTCGCCAAGAAAAATGTTAAACGTGCGCATGAACGCAATCGGATTAAACGTCTGACGCGTGAAAGCTTCCGTTTACGTCAGCACGAACTTCCCGCAATGGATTTCGTGGTGGTGGCGAAAAAAGGGGTTGCTGACCTCGATAACCGTGCTCTCTCGGAAGCGTTGGAAAAATTATGGCGTCGCCATTGTCGCCTGGCTCGCGGGTCCTGATAGCCCTCATTCGGGTCTATCAACGCCTGATCAGTCCGCTGCTTGGGCCGCATTGCCGTTTCACTCCAACCTGTTCGAGCTACGGAATTGAGGCATTGCGCAGGTTTGGAGTGATAAAAGGCAGTTGGTTGACGGTGAAACGCGTATTAAAATGCCACCCTTTACACCCTGGTGGTGACGATCCCGTCCCGCCCGGACCATTTGATACCAGAGAACACTAACGATGGATTCGCAACGCAATCTTTTAGTCATCGCTTTGCTGTTCGTGTCTTTCATGATCTGGCAAGCCTGGGAGCAGGATAAAAACCCGCAACCTCAGGCCCAACAGACCACGCAGACAACGACCACCGCAGCGGGTAGCGCCGCAGACCAGGGCGTACCGGCCAGTGGCCAGGGGAAACTGATTACGGTTAAAACTGACGTGCTTGATCTGACCATCAACACCCGTGGTGGTGATGTGGAACAGGCTTCGCTGCCAGCTTACCCGAAAGAACTTGGTTCTACCGAACCGTTCCAGTTACTGGAAACCACGCCACAGTTCATCTACCAGGCACAGAGTGGCCTGACAGGTCGTGACGGCCCGGATAACCCGGCTAACGGCCCACGTCCGCTGTACAACGTCGAAAAAGACGCATTTGTACTGGCAGACGGTCAGAACGAACTGCAGATCCCGATGACCTATACTGACGCAGCGGGTAACACGTTCACTAAAACGTTTGTCCTCAAGCGTGGTGAATATGCTGTCAACGTTAACTACAGCGTGCAGAACGCCGGCGAGAAACCGCTGGAAATCTCCACCTTTGGTCAGCTGAAGCAATCCATCAATCTGCCATCTCATCGCGACACCGGTAGCAGCAACTTTGCGCTGCACACCTTCCGTGGCGCGGCGTACTCCACGCCGGATGAGAAGTATGAGAAATACAAATTCGACACCATTGCTGAAAACGAAAACCTGAACGTCAACGCTAAAGACGGTTGGGTCGCAATGCTGCAACAGTATTTCGCAACGGCATGGGTTCCGCGTAACGACGGCACCAACAACTTCTACACCGCTAACCTGGGTAACGGCATTGCCGCTATCGGCTATAAATCTCAGCCGGTACTGGTACAGCCAGGCCAGACTGGCGCGATGACCAGCACTCTGTGGGTCGGCCCGGAAATTCAGGACAAAATGGCGGCCGTTGCACCGCACCTGGATCTGACCGTGGATTACGGCTGGTTGTGGTTCATCTCTCAGCCGCTGTTTAAACTGCTGAAGTGGATCCATAGCTTCCTGGGTAACTGGGGCTTCTCCATCATCGTTATCACCTTTATCGTTCGTGGCATCATGTACCCGCTGACCAAAGCGCAGTACACCTCCATGGCGAAGATGCGTATGCTGCAGCCGAAGATTCAGGCTATGCGTGAGCGTCTGGGCGATGACAAACAGCGTCAGAGCCAGGAAATGATGGCCCTGTACAAAGCTGAGAAGGTTAACCCGCTGGGCGGATGCTTCCCGCTGATCATCCAGATGCCAATCTTCCTGGCGTTGTACTACATGCTGATGGGCTCCATTGAACTGCGTCATGCGCCGTTCGCGCTGTGGATCCATGACCTGTCTGCACAGGACCCGTACTACATTCTGCCGATCCTGATGGGCGTGACGATGTTCTTCATTCAGAAGATGTCTCCGACCACCGTGACCGACCCGATGCAGCAGAAGATCATGACCTTTATGCCGGTCATCTTCACCGTGTTCTTCCTGTGGTTCCCGTCAGGTCTGGTGCTGTACTATATCGTCAGCAACCTGGTAACCATTATTCAGCAGCAGCTGATTTACCGTGGTCTGGAGAAGCGTGGGCTGCATAGCCGCGAGAAGAAAAACTCCTGATTCGGTGTAGGCCGGATTAGGCGAAGCCGCCATCCGGCAAACGGAACATAACGTAAAGGGCGGTCATTAGACCGCCTTTTTTATTGCATCACAAAGAGACATATCATGAGCCATAACGACACCATCGTCGCTCAGGCCACCCCTCCGGGACGTGGTGGCGTGGGTATCCTGCGTATCTCCGGCCTGAAAGCGCGCGAGGTCGCAGAAACCGTGCTGGGCAAACTGCCAAAACCGCGTTATGCCGATTATCTGCCGTTTAAAGACGCAGATGGCAGCGCGCTGGATCAAGGCATTGCCCTGTGGTTTCCCGGCCCAAACTCCTTTACCGGTGAAGACGTTTTAGAGCTGCAGGGTCACGGCGGTCCGGTGATTCTTGATCTGCTGCTCAAACGTATTCTGACCATTCCCGGGCTGCGCATTGCCAGACCCGGTGAATTCTCCGAGCGCGCATTTCTCAATGATAAGCTCGATTTAGCCCAGGCCGAGGCGATTGCCGACCTGATCGATGCCAGCTCGGAGCAAGCGGCTCGCTCGGCGCTGAACTCGTTGCAGGGCGCCTTTTCCGCACGGGTAAATCATCTTGTGGAAGCGCTCACTCACCTGCGCATCTACGTGGAAGCGGCGATTGATTTCCCGGATGAAGAAATCGACTTCCTGTCTGACGGCAAGATTGAAGCGCAGCTCAATAGCGTTATCAGCGACCTTGATGCCGTACGTGCCGAAGCGCGTCAGGGCAGCCTGCTGCGCGAAGGGATGAAGGTCGTGATTGCTGGTCGCCCGAACGCCGGGAAATCAAGCCTGCTAAACGCGCTGGCAGGCCGCGAAGCCGCCATTGTCACCGACATCGCCGGCACCACCCGCGACGTACTGCGTGAGCATATCCATATCGACGGCATGCCGCTGCACATTATCGACACCGCCGGTCTGCGCGATGCCAGCGATGAAGTGGAACGAATTGGGATCGAACGCGCATGGCAGGAAATCGAACAGGCCGATCGCGTACTGTTTATGGTTGATGGCACCACCACCGACGCCGTGGACCCGGCTGACATCTGGCCCGACTTTATTGCCCGTCTGCCTGCCAAACTACCTATTACCGTGGTGCGTAACAAAGCGGATATTACCGGTGAAACGCTGGGTCTTAGCGAAGTAAATGGCCACTCACTGGTGCGTCTCTCCGCACGTACCGGGGAAGGCGTTGACGTGCTGCGCAACCATCTCAAGCAGAGCATGGGCTTTGAAACCAATATGGAAGGCGGCTTCCTGGCGCGTCGTCGTCACCTACAGGCGCTGGCAGAAGCGGCGGAGCATCTCGAGCAGGGCAAAGCCCAACTGCTCGGAGCATGGGCCGGGGAATTGCTGGCAGAGGAGCTACGTCTGGCTCAGCAAAACCTCAGTGAGATTACCGGTGAATTTACCTCCGACGATCTGCTGGGACGGATTTTCTCCAGCTTCTGTATCGGTAAGTAACGTGTGTTGCCCGGTGGCGCGATGCCTACCGGGTCTACAGGCCCCGTAGTCTGGATAAGGTGTTTACGCTCCCGTCCTGCAACAATAATTTCCCATGAGGAAAACACTGTTGTCCAAATGGCAACTCGTGCAGTTGACTCTCTGCCCGTATCCTAAGCGCCACATTCCTTATGAGGTCGCTATGACACGCTTTCTAATCTGCAGTTTTGCCCTGGTTCTACTTTATCCCGCCGGTATTGATATGTATCTGGTGGGGCTGCCCCGTATTGCGGCCGATCTACAGGCCAGCGAGGCGCAACTGCATATCGCGTTTTCGGTTTATCTGGCGGGAATGGCGACGGCGATGCTTTTCGCCGGAAAAGTCGCCGACCAGTCAGGACGTAAACCGGTCGCCATAGTCGGCGCCCTCATCTTTATTTTCGCCTCTGCGCTGTGTTCATTTGCCGAGAGCGGTACACCGTTCCTGGTCGGCCGTTTTATTCAGGGCGTGGGCGCAGGCTGCTGCTATGTGGTGGCCTTCGCTATTCTGCGCGATACGCTCGACGATCGCCGCCGGGCAAAAGTGCTGTCGCTGTTGAACGGAATCACCTGTATCGTACCAGTACTGGCTCCGGTGATGGGGCATCTGATTATGCTCAAATACCCGTGGCAAAGCCTGTTCTACACGATGATCGGTATGGGTGTGGTTGTATGCTTGCTGTCGGTATTTATCCTGCGAGAATCACGCCCAGCGACCCTCACGGCGTCTATACCAAAGAACCACGCCAACGAGTCTTTGGTGAACCGTTTTTTCTTAAGCCGTCTGGCCATTACCACTCTCAGCGTGTCGGTGATCCTGACCTTCGTGAATACCTCTCCAGTGTTGCTAATGGAAGTGATGGGCTTCGACCGTGGTGAGTATGCCACGACGATGGCCATGACCGCAGGTATCAGTATGGCGGTCTCTTTCTCGACGCCGTTCGCCCTCAGCGTATTCAAGCCTCGCGTTCTGATGCTGACCTCTCAGGTGCTGTTTCTGTCTGCAGGCGTGGTGTTAACCCTCGCCAGTTCGCATATGGTGACGCTGTTTGGGCTGACCTTAATCTGCGCCGGGTTCTCGGTTGGTTTTGGTGTCGCCATGAGTCAGGCGCTGGGGCCGTTCTCGCTGCGGGCAGGGGTTGCCAGCTCGGCGTTAGGTATTGCGCAGGTTTGTGGCTCATCGTTATGGATTTGGCTGGCAGCGGTCCTCGGCCTTGATGCGCTGAATATGCTGATCGGGATTCTGATTGGCTGTAGCATAGTGAGTATCATGCTGATTATCACTGTTGCCCCCAACCGGTCCGCGCCAACTCATGAAGAAATCCCTCAGCAGTCTCGATCTTAATTTGTTGCTGTGCCTGCAGTTATTGATGCAGGAACGCAGCGTTACCAAAACCGCCAAACGGATGAACGTCACGCCGTCGGCGGTCAGTAAGTCGCTGTCGAAACTGCGGACCTGGTTTGACGACCCGTTGTTTGTAAACACCCCGCTGGGACTTACGCCGACGCCGTTAATGGTCAGCATGGAGCAGAATCTGGCAGAGTGGATGCAGATGAGCAATCAATTGCTGGATAAGCCGCACCATGAGGCTCCGCGCGGGTTGAAGTTTGATCTGGTGGCCGAAACGCCGCTGGTAATGATCATGTTCAACGCCCTCTCCCGGCAGATCTATCAGCGTTATCCCCAGGCGACAATCAAAATACGCAACTGGGACTATGATTCACTGGATGCGATTATTCGCGGCGAGGTGGATATCGGCTTCACCGGTCGCGAAAGCCATCCGCGTTCGCGAGAACTGCTGAGCCTACTGCCGTTGTCGATCGACCATGAAGTGCTGTTTTCCGATCTCCCTTGCGTCTGGCTACGTGAAGATCATCCGGCATTGCAGGAAGAGTGGAGTCTGGACACATTTCTGCGCTATCCCCACATCAGTATTAGCTGGGAGCAAAGCGATACCTGGGCGCTGGACGATGTGCTTCAGGAGATGGGGCGCACACGCAATATCGCGTTATGCCTGCCAGGTTTTGAGCAGTCGCTGTTTATGGCCGCCCAGCCGGATCATGCGCTGATAGCCACCGCGCCGGTCTATTGTCAGCGTTATAACCAACTCCACCAGCTTCCGCTAGTGGCGCGTCCTATGCCATTTGATGCTGCACAGTTAGAGAAAATGCGCGTACCGTTCACTCTCCTTTGGCATAAACGTAACAGCCATAATCCGAAGATCGTCTGGCTGAAAGACACGATCAAGGCGTTGTATCGCGATATGTCCTGACGATCCGCCGCCAGAGTGTTGCTTAAATGACCATTCTGGCAACAGAAATGTAAATGTCGCGTAATGTATTCCATTTCCGTTTATTTTTTAGCCTGTAAAACCTGCCTGAACGCCGTGTAAATGTTACTCTGGTAATAATAACGGACCATTAATCACGGAGCGAAAAATGGCGACACATTTTGCCAGAGGGATTCTTACGGAGGGACACCTGGTTTCAGTTCGTCTCCCTACTCCATGTCACATTGAAGCAAGAAATCTACCCGCTCACCGCCGAACACGTTTCCTGGCCTCCCGCAGTCTTCTCGCAGAACTGATGTTCATGCTTTACGGCACCAGCACGTTGCCTGAGATTGTTACTGAGGCGAAAGGTAAGCCCGTTTTTCGCGATAAAAACCTGCCGGGATTTTCGATTTCTTATGCTGGAAATATCGTTGGCGTTGCGCTGACAACAGAAGGTGTTTGCGGCCTGGATATGGAGCTTCAGCGAGCGACACGGGGTTTTCACAATCCGAATTCAACACAAACCTGGCGCTTCTCCAGTAACGAAAACCTGTGGATCAATAACCAAAACGACCCAAACGAAGCGCGTGCGCAGCTCATTACGTTGCGCCAGAGCGTTCTCAAACTCACTGGCGATGTGTGTAATGACGATCCGCGCGAACTCCAGCTTTTACCCGGCGCAGGACGTCTGAAATGTGCCCATGTTGCGCAGGTGGAAGCCATTTGCGATGCGGAAGATGTGCTGGTGTGGTCGGTTGCGGTTACGCCAACCATTGAAAAACTCAAGGTTTGGGAGTTTGATGGTAAACAGGACTGGAAAAGTTTGCCTGATATCCAGACTCGCGCCAATGAGCCAACGGGTCGTCTGATCCGGTTCTCTCAATTATGCGCAGCGAAAAGCCATACGCTTAACTGATTTAACCTTCATGATGAAACAGGAGTCACCATGTCTGAAACATTGAATGTTGTTACGTTACTGGGAAGTCTGCGCAAAGGTTCGTTTAACGGCATGGTTGCCCGCACGCTGCCTAAAATTGCGCCCGCAGGAATGGAAGTGAGCGCGTTACCGTCGATTGGTGATATCCCGCTGTACGATGCCGACCTCCAGCAGGAAGAAGGCTTCCCGGCCAGCGTAGAAGCGCTGGCAGAGCAAATAAGGAAAGCTGATGGTGTTGTTATTGTGACACCGGAATATAACTATTCTGTTCCTGGCGGACTGAAAAACGCCATCGACTGGCTGTCCCGCCTGCCCGATCAGCCATTATCTGGCAAGCCGGTGCTGATTCAGACCAGCTCAATGGGCGCTATTGGCGGCGCGCGCTGTCAGTACCATCTTCGTCAGATCCTGGTGTTCCTCGACGCCATGGTGATGAACAAGCCGGAATTTATGGGCGGGGTCATTCAGAACAAGGTGGATCCGCAGACGGGTGAAGTAATCGACCAAAGCACGCTGGACCATCTGACCGGTCAACTGACCGCATTTGGCGACTACATTCAGCGCGTGAAAGCGTAAACGAAAAAGCCCGGCGATTTGCCGGGCTTGTCTTTCTAAAACCAAATAAACAGCGATCAGTGCGCGTCGATAAACACAATCTTCAGTACAAACAGCAGCGCGACAACGATGACGCACGGGCTGAGATCGCGCAAACGTCCGGTCCCGATTTTCATCACGCAGTAGGAAATAAAGCCCAGCGCGATACCTTCGGTAATCGAGAAGCTAAACGGCATCATCACGGCGGTAATAAACGCAGGAACCGCTTCTGTCAGGTCATCCCACTTCACGCGCGACAGGCTTGATGTCATCAGCACACCGACGTAAATCAGCGCACCGGCCGCGGCATAGCCCGGCACCATTCCCGCCAGCGGCGACAGGAAGATAACCAGCAGGAACAGCAGGCCAACGACCACGGCTGTCAGACCGGTACGTCCGCCGACAGAAACCCCGGAAGAAGATTCAATATACGCGGTAACGGAAGAAGTACCGATAAACGCGCCGGTAACAGATGACACGCTATCTACATACAACGCCTGCTTCATACGCGGGAACTTGCCCTTCGCATCCGCCAGACCGGCTTTATCCGTAACGCCAATCAGCGTACCGGAGGAGTCGAACAGGTTGACCAGCATGAATGAGAAAATCACCCCCGCCAGGCCAATATTAAACGAACCGGCCAGATCGACATGGCCAATAACGGACATCACGCTCGGTGGCGCAGAGACGATACCGTTGTAATGCACATCGCCCAGCATCCAGCCTAGTAACGTGGTCACAATGATGGAGATCAGCACCGCCGCATGAATGTTGCGTGACGCCAGAATCGCGATGATAAAGAAGCCCAGAATACCGAGCAGCACGCTGTGAGACGTCAGGTTGCCGATGGACACCAGCGTGTCTTTGTTCGCCACAATAACACCAGCGTTTTTCAGCCCCATCATGCCGATGAACAGACCAATACCGCTGGTGATCCCCACGCGCAGGCTAACCGGGATATTTGCAATCATCCAATAACGTACGCGGAAAATTGTCAGCAGCAGCAAACCTACCGCGCCCCAGAAGATAGCGCCCATACCAATCTGCCAGGAGAGGCCCATCGCGCCGACGACCACGAAAGCAAAGAATGCGTTCAGGCCCATAGCAGGCGCAAGGGCGACCGGCAGGTTGGCAAACAGGCCCATCAGGATGCTACCAAAAGCAGCAATAAGACAGGTGGTAACAAAGACGGCGCTGGTATCCATGCCAGCTACGCCAAGAATTTGCGGGTTAACAAAAACGATATACACCATCGTCAGGAAGGTCGTTAAACCGGCGATCACTTCGGTCCGTGCCGTCGTGCCATGTTCGCGCAGTTTGAACACGCGTTCCAGCATCCCCTGGCCAGAAGCCTGGGTTGTGTGTTGTTGACTCATTATCAATTTCCGAACAAGGAGGGAAAATTCGTCGCTATCCTATACCAAAATGCGACAATAGGGTTGGGTTATGAGCAACTTTTTTCATTGATTTTGCTTATACGGCAACGATTGCGTGGCCCAATAATGCATTACGAAAACGTTAAACTTGTTAAAATGGAAATGACATGTCCCAGATAGAAGCCGTATTTTTTGACTGTGACGGTACCCTTGTCGACAGTGAAGTGATTTGTTCTCGCGCGTATGTCAGCATGTTCCAGGCGTTCGGCATTACGCTCGATCTTGAAGAAATTTTTAAACGCTTCAAAGGGGTAAAGCTGTACGAGATCATCGACATTATCAACGAAGAGCACGGTGTCGAACTGGCAAGAGCTGATTTAGAACCGGTTTACCGCGCTGAGGTCGCACGTCTGTTCGATACGGAACTGGAGGTGATCGCTGGCGCTAATGCGCTACTGGACAGTATGACAGTGCCCATGTGCGTAGTCTCTAACGGTCCGGTCAGTAAAATGCAGCATTCGCTGGGTAAGCTGGGCATGTTGCACCATTTTCCTGATTTATTGTTCAGCGGTTACGATATCCAACGCTGGAAGCCCGATCCGGACCTGATGTTCCATGCGGCAACAGCGATGGACGTCAACGTTGAGAACTGCATTCTGGTCGATGATTCCAGTGCTGGCGCGCAGGCGGGGATTGCGGCGGGAATGGAAGTATTCTATTTCTGCGCCGATCCGCACAACAAACCGATCGATCATCCAAAAGTGACGACTTTTACCGATTTGGCCCAGTTGCCGGAATTGTGGAAAGCGCGCGGATGGAATATTACGCGTTAACTGAAATGCCGGATGGCGCTGACGCTCATCCGGCCTATTTTCTACGTTTTTATTACTCTTTCGGATCTTTCCCCGCCAGCAGCTTATCCAGCTCATCACCACCTACATGACGGAAATCTTGTCCCTTCACGAAGTAGAAAATGTATTCGCAGATATTCTGGCAACGGTCACCGATACGCTCGATGGAACGGGCGCAAAACAGCGCGGTAAGCACGCTTGGGATAGTACGCGGGTCTTCCATCATATAGGTCATCAGCTGACGCACGATGCCTTCATATTCCTGGTCAACTTTCTTATCTTCACGATAAATACGTACCGCTTCGTCCAGATCCATACGCGCAAACGCATCCAGCACGTCATGCAGCATCTGCACAGTGTGGCGGCCCAGTGATTCCAGGCTGACCAGCAGCGGCTGATGCTGATGCGAGAATTTCTCCAGCGCGGTGCGACAAATTTTGTCCGCCACGTCGCCAATACGCTCCAGCTCAGCGATGGTTTTGATAATCGCCATCACCAGGCGCAGGTCGCTGGCGGTCGGCTGACGTTTGGCAATGATACGCACGCAGGCTTCGTCGATCGCCACTTCCATCATGTTGACGTTCTTATCGCCTTCAATGACGCGCTTCGCCAGCTCGCTGTCCTGGTTATGCATGGCGGTAATCGCATCAGAAAGCTGCTGCTCCACCATGCCGCCCATGGTCATCACCTGGGTACGGATGCTTTCCAGCTCGGCGTTGAACTGGCCGGAAATATGTTTATTTAGGTTAAGGTTATCCACAACAAGCTCCTGAATCAGCCGTAACGACCGGTGATGTAGTCTTCAGTTTGTTTCTTCGCGGGCTTGGTGAACAGATCGTCCGTGTTGCTGAACTCAATCAACTCGCCCAGGTACATAAATGCCGTGTGATCGGAACAACGTGCCGCCTGCTGCATGTTGTGGGTCACGATAACAACGGTGTAATCCTCTTTCAGCTCGGTGATCAGCTCTTCGATACGCCCGGTAGAGATCGGGTCGAGCGCTGAACATGGCTCATCCAGCAGAAGCACTTCCGGGCGAATGGCGATGCCACGCGCAATGCACAGACGCTGCTGCTGACCACCAGAGAGAGAGTACCCACTCTGGTGTAATTTATCTTTGGTTTCGTTCCACAATGCGGCCTTGGTCAATGCCCACTGCACACGCTCGTCCATATCCGCACGAGAGAGTTTCTCAAACAGACGCACGCCAAACGCGATGTTGTCGTAGATGGACATCGGGAACGGCGTCGGCTTCTGGAATACCATCCCCACTTTGGCACGCAGCAGCGCGATATCCTGGGTATTGGTGAGAATATTGTCGCCATCCAGCAGGATTTCACCTTCTGCACGCTGTTCCGGGTACAGCTCAAACATTTTGTTGAACGTACGAAGCAGCGTCGATTTACCACAGCCTGACGGCCCGATAAACGCCGTAACCTGGTTTTTAGCAATATCCAGGTTGATGTTCTTCAGGGCATGGAATTTGCCATAGTAGAAGTTCAAATCACGAACCTGAATCTTACCCGGGGCAGTATCAACCATACTCATTTCAATCTATTCCTCATCCGGCGCCGCATCAGCCACGCCGTAAAAATTAACCGTGTTTCTTCTTCGCGAAAATAACGCGCGCCAGAATGTTCAGCAGCAGTACGCACAGGGTAATAATCAGTACCCCAGCCCAGGCCAGTTGCTGCCACTCAGCAAACGGGCTCATCGCAAACTTAAAGATAGTGACCGGCAGGTTGGCGATAGGCTGCATCATGTCGGTGCTCCAGAACTGATTGGAGAGCGATGTAAACAGCAGCGGAGCCGTTTCACCGGCAATACGCGCAATAGCCAGCAGGACACCTGTAATAATGCCCGAGACAGACGCCTTCAGGGTGATCGCAGAAATCATCTTCCACTTCGGCGTACCCAGCGCATAGGCAGCTTCACGCAGGCTGTCCGGCACCAGTTTGAGCATGTTCTCTGTAGTACGAATAACAATGGGCACCTGCAGCAGCGCCAGCGCGATAACGCCCGCCCAGCCGGAGAAGTGCTCCATTTTTGCTACCACAATGGTGTAAACGAACAGACCGACCACGATTGATGGCGCAGAAAGCAGGATGTCATTGATAAAACGGATGACCTCAGCCAACCAGGACTTACGTCCGTACTCAGCCAGGTAGATGCCCGCCATAATACCCAGCGGGGTACCAAACACGGTCGCCCACAGGATCAACAGTCCGCTACCGGCCAGAGCGTTCGCCAGACCACCACCAGCTGTATTCGGCGGCGGCGTCATTTCGGTGAATAGCGCCAGCGACATACCGTCGATACCACGGGTAATCGTGGACATCAGGATCCAGATAAGCCAGAACAGACCGAACGCCATGGTCGCCATAGAGAGCGTCAGGGCGATACGGTTCTTCAGGCGGCGACGCGCCTGCATTTTACGGCGGGATTCCGCAAGCGCAGTGGTGTTTTGCATTTCAAGCGTAGCCATTAGCGTGCCCCCTCGTTCTTCGCAAGGCGCATGATCATGAACTTAGACGCAGCCAGTACGATGAAGGTGATCACAAACAGAATCAGGCCCAACTCCATCAACGCGGCAACGTGCAGACCTGATTCCGCTTCGGCAAATTCATTCGCCAACGCAGAGGTAATACTGTTGCCCGGCATATACAGCGATGCACTGTCGAGCTGATAGGTGTTACCGATGATAAAGGTCACCGCCATGGTCTCGCCAAGTGCGCGACCCAGACCCAACATCACGCCGCCGATCACGCCATTTTTGGTGAACGGGAGGACGATGCGCCAGATAACTTCCCAGGTGGTACAACCGATGCCGTAGGCTGACTCTTTCATCAGCACCGGCGTTTGTTCGAACACATCGCGCATAACCGCCGCAATGTAAGGAATAATCATGATAGCGAGGATCACGCCCGCAGCCAGAATCCCAATACCAAACGCCGGACCAGCAAACAACGCGCCAACAAACGGAATGTTGGAAAGGATGTTACCGACCGGTTCCTGGAAATAAGTCGCAAACAACGGAGCAAAGATAAACAGGCCCCACATGCCGTACACGATACTTGGAATTGCCGCCAGCAGCTCAATAGCGATACCCAGCGGGCGACGCAGCCAGCCGGGCGCAAGTTCAGTCAGGAACAAAGCAATGCCGAAACTCACCGGAACGGCAATCAGCAGTGCGATAAGCGAGGTGACCAGCGTACCGTAAATCGGGACTAATGCACCGTAGATATCATTTGGCGCATCCCATTCTTTAGTCCACAGGAAGGAGAAACCAAATTTCTGAATGCTTGGCCAGGAGGAGATAACCAGAGAGACAATGATGCCACCCAACATCAATAGCACAATCAGCGCAGCCAGTTTTACCAGCGCGCTGAATATCATGTCACCCTTTTTACCCGGTGGGTTAAAAGCAGGCTTTGTTGCAGCCATAAATCACTCTTTAAGTTAAACGCGTTTACTAAGTTGCCCATGCCGGATAGCGCTACGCTTATCCGGCCTACACTCAGGGCCTACGGTAGAAACCGTAGGGCGGATAAGCGTAGCGCCATCCGCCAATTCGTCAAAAATATTCTATTAGTACAGCGCTTTACCGCTGCTGTCTTTCACGTTGGTTTTCCATGCAGCACGAACCTGCTCAACCACGCTGTCCGGCAGGCTGGCATAATCCAGGTCATTAGCCTGTTTGCCGCCATTTTTGTACGCCCAGTCGAAGAACTTCAGCACTTCAGCGCCCTGCTCAGGTTTCTTCTGCTCTTTATGCACCAGGATGAAGGTGGTGGAAGTGATTGGCCACGCATCGTCACCTTTCTGGTTGGTTAGATCCTGCGCGAAGGTTTTGCTCCAGTCAGCGCCTTTCGCGGCGTTAGCAAAGTTCTCTTCGGTCGGGCTTACCGGTTTGCCATCAGCAGAGACCAGCCTGGTGTACGCCAGATTGTTCTGCTTAGCGTAAGCGTACTCAACGTAGCCGATTGAACCAGGCAGACGTTGGACGAATGCGGCGATACCGTCGTTACCTTTACCGCCCAGACCGGTCGGCCAGTTAACGGTAGAACCGGAACCAATTTTAGATTTCCACTCTTCGTTCACTTTTGCCAGGTAGCTGGTGAAGACGAAGGAAGTACCGGAACCGTCAGCACGACGCACAACGGCGATGTTCTGCGAAGGCAGTTTCAGACCTGGGTTCAGTTTGGTGATGGCTTCATCATCCCACTTCTTAATTTTACCCAGGTAGATGTCGCCCAGCGTTTTACCGTCAAGCACCAGCTCGCCGGATTTCAGGCCAGGGATATTCACCGCCAGCACCACACCGCCGATCACGGTCGGGAACTGGAACAAGCCTTCTTGATTGAGTTTTTCGTCAGACAGCGGCGCATCTGAGGCACCGAAATCAACGGTATTCGCAGTGATTTGTTTTACACCACCGGAGGAGCCGATACCCTGGTAGTTTACTTTGCTACCAGTCTCTTTCTGATAGGTATCTGCCCATTTGGCATACACTGGCGCAGGAAAAGTTGCACCTGCACCTGTCAGGCTCGCTGCGGCAAAGGCAGAGAACGCGCTCATGGATAAGGTCGCGGCGACAACAGTTGCGACAGTGGTACGCATAACTTTCATAATGTCTCCTGCACGGTTTTCGTAAATTGTTGTTTGAGTTGCTACTGTGAGCAAAATAGGACAAACAGGTGACAGTTAAATGTACGAAATATGACAGTTTTATGACAATGAAAAATAATGCGCCAGGAACAATTAAAAACAGTATAAAAACAGAAGGTTAATCGATTATGTGACAATCATATTTCGGCAAAATTTTCTTTTTATGACACTGAAAACAGTAGCTGAAGATGACGGTTTGTCACATAAAACAGGCGGGATAATTGATTAAAAACAGAACAAGCTTAAAAAAATGCCCCGCTTTAAGCAGGGCATTTTAGTTCAGCAGGGTACGGCTTATTCCACGGTAACCGACTTCGCCAGGTTACGCGGCTGGTCCACGTCGGTACCTTTAATCAGCGCCACGTGATACGCCAGCAGCTGCAGCGGAACGGTGTAGAAGATCGGTGCAATCACCTCTTCCACATGCGGCATCTCGATGATGTGCATGTTTTCGCTACTGGTAAAGCCAGCATCCTGATCGGCAAAGACGTACAGCTGACCGCCGCGGGCACGAACTTCTTCAATGTTGGATTTCAGTTTTTCCAGCAGTTCGTTGTTCGGTGCGACCACGATAACCGGCATATCGGCATCGATCAGCGCAAGCGGACCGTGCTTCAGTTCGCCTGCGGCATAAGCTTCAGCGTGAATATAAGAGATCTCTTTCAGCTTCAGCGCGCCTTCCAGCGCAATCGGATACTGATCGCCACGGCCCAGGAATAGCGCATGGTGCTTATCAGAGAAACCTTCCGCCAGAGCGGCAATGCGTTTGTCCTGGGAGAGCATCTGCTCAATACGGCTCGGCAGCGCCTGCAGACCATGAACGATCTCTTGCTCAATAGACGCATCCAGACCTTTCAGACGAGACAGCTTCGCCACCAGCATCAGCAGAACGGTCAACTGAGTGGTAAAGGCTTTCGTGGAGGCCACACCGATTTCGGTACCGGCATTGGTCATCATCGCCAGGTCGGATTCACGCACCAGAGAGGACCCCGGTACGTTACAGATAGCCAGCGAGCCCAGATAGCCCAGCTCTTTAGACAAACGCAGACCCGCCAGGGTATCCGCCGTTTCACCAGACTGGGAAAGGGTGATCATCAGGCTGTTACGACGCACGGCAGATTTGCGATAGCGGAATTCAGAAGCGATTTCGACATCACAAGGAATACCGGCCAGCGACTCAAACCAGTAGCGGGACACCATACCGGAGTTGTATGACGTGCCACAGGCGATAATCTGGATATGCTCAACCTGAGACAGCAGCTCATTAGCACGCGAACCCAGCTCGCTTAAATCCACTTCACCGTGGCTAATGCGCCCGGTCAGCGTATTTTTAATCGCATTCGGTTGTTCGTAGATCTCTTTCTGCATGTAGTGGCGATAAATACCTTTTTCGCCCGCGTCATATTGCAGATTCGATTCGATATCCTGACGTTTCACTTCCGCGCCAGACTTGTCGAAAATAGAGACCGAACGACGGGTCACTTCCGCGATGTCACCCTCTTCCAGGAAGATAAAGCGACGGGTTACCGGCAGCAGCGCCAGCTGATCGGAAGCAATAAAGTTTTCACCCATACCCAGACCAATCACCAGCGGGCTACCAGAACGAGCCGCCAGCAGCGTTTCCGGGCTACGGGTATCCATGATCACCGTCCCGTAGGCACCGCGCAGTTGCGGAATAGTACGCAGTACGGCTTCACGCAGCGTCCCACCCTGTTCCAGCTCCCAGTGCACCAGGTGAGCAATCACTTCGGTATCGGTTTCAGAAACAAAGGTGTAACCACGCGTTTTCAGCAGTTCACGCAGCGGTTCATGGTTTTCAATGATGCCGTTATGCACCACGACAATGTGTTCAGAAACATGGGGATGCGCGTTCGCTTCTGAAGGCTCTCCGTGGGTCGCCCAACGGGTATGAGCGATACCGGTACCGCCATGCAGCGGATGTTCTTCCGCTGCAGCAGTTAGCATCTGCACTTTACCCAGACGACGCAGGCGAGTCATATTGCCTTCAGCATCGACAACGGCCAGACCTGCAGAGTCATAACCACGATATTCCAGACGACGTAAACCTTCGAGAAGGATTTCAGCTACATCACGCTGCGCGATAGCGCCAACAATTCCACACATATTTTTTGATTCCGAATTTAGGCATTTGCCTGTCGTTGTCGCTGACCTGTTTCCCCTTCGTCTTTCACTCCGTAGCTACGTTGGCTACGCTTGCTCACTACGGTCACTTACTTTAGTAAGCTCTCGTAGATTCCCAAGCTTGCCGCCTTGCTACAGCGCGAAATACTTTGGGTAATACCCGTATTCCGGGCGCCCCGAGCCTTGTAGAGAGTGGGGTTATTTTTATGGTACTGCTTGTTGAGCGGAGGATTATGTTATCCCCTCGTCTCTGGTCTGCCTGATGGCGCTCACGCTTATCAGGCCTACAGAACGTCACCGCACGCAGGCCGCCATCCGGCAAAAACTGAATTACTTTTTCTTCACCGGGCGCTGCCAGCCTTGTTTATGGACCTGAGGCACACGGCTTAATACCAGTTCGTTATCGGCAACATCGCGAGTTACGGTCGTCCCCGCCGCGATGGTGGCGCCTTTACCCACGGTGACAGGTGCCACCAGCTGAGTATCGGAACCGACAAACACATCATCGCCAATAATGGTTTTAAATTTATTCGCGCCATCGTAGTTGCAGGTGATCGTACCGGCGCCGATGTTTACGTTATCGCCAATTTCCGCATCGCCCAGATAGGTCAGGTGACCCGCTTTAGAGCCTTTACCCAGACGCGCTTTTTTCATTTCGACGAAGTTACCCACGTGTGCGCCTTCCTGCAGCTCTGCACCCGGGCGCAGACGCGCGAAAGGACCGATGGTGCATGCTGCTTCCAGATGCGCATCTTCCACCACGCTGTACGGACTTAGCTCACAACCATCACCAATCACGCTGTTTTTGATGATGCAGCCAGCACCAATCTTGACGCGATCCCCAACGGTTACGTTACCTTCAATGATAACGTTAGTATCAATTTCGACATCGCGCCCGTGAATAAGCGTACCGCGAAGATCAAAACGTGCCGGATCGCGCAGCATCACGCCCGCCAGCAGCAGTTTTTCTGCCTGCTCGGACTGATAAACACGCTCCAGACGAGAGAGCTGAAGACGGTTGTTCACCCCTTCCGTTTCACTGATTCGTGCCGGATGTACCGCAGCAATTTCGCGCCCTTCCTGATATGCCATCGCAATGATATCGGTGATGTAGTATTCACCCTGCACGTTGTTGTTGGTCAGTTTGGACAGCCAGCGCTTCAGGTCTGCGCCGTTGGCAATCAGGATGCCGGTGTTGATTTCCTGGATTTGACGCTGCTCGTCAGTGGCATCCTTATGTTCAACAATGCCTGTGACTTTACCGTTATCACGCGTAATTCGCCCATAACCCGATGGGTCGTCCAGGTTTACCGTTAACAAGCCGATTCCCCCCTGCGGTTTAGCATCACGCAGGCGACGTAGTGTTTCGGTGGAGATCAGCGGCACATCGCCATAGAGCATTAAAATGTCTTCGTCATCACTAAAGAATGGTGCCGCCTGTTGCATTGCATGACCGGTACCCAACTGCTCGGCCTGCAGTACCCAGTTCAGGTTGCCATCTTTCAGCGTCTGCTTAAGCAAATCACCACCGTGTCCGTAGACCAGATGTACGTGAGTCGCGCCTAATTCGTTAGCGGCATCAATGACATGCTGCACCATCGGTTTTCCTGCGAGGGTATGCAGCACTTTAGGGAGATCGGAATACATACGCGTGCCTTTGCCTGCGGCAAGGATCACGACGCTCATAGCATTATTCAGCATACACGTCCTGACTGTAATTTGAGAACGAATTTATACCGTTTCACATTGAAAATACTACATTTTTTTCATCGTGAAAGGGACCGAAGATAAAACGTTCAATCGGGGGAAATCCCCCATCTGATAACTGTCTATTTTCGTCTATATCTACGTGTTTTGTCTCCCCAAAACCAGCAGTCTGCTCTTATTAAAGCCTTAGGTGGATGTTTTTGCTATTTTTTTGCCGCATAAATAAAGAATGACATTAGCGAAGGTATGATTTTAGGCATGCAATTCAGTGGGAAGCAGAAAAGGCAAACACGACAATACGATGTGAAAGAAAAGAGCAGGAGGGGGGGAATTTAACAAATGGCGCTAGCTGATAAACTGCATTACGCATCGCGCCACAGAGCAGGCAGGGAAGACTAAAAACTCATATTGCTGAACAGGGCGATGATTTTGTTGATCAATTTCATGTTGGTATCTCTTTTTTATCTGAGTTTATTATGTGATATACATCACAAAAAAGAGTCTACGCCTCAATTTTTAACCAATCAATATTTTTTTGATCTAAATCACGAAATAATAAAACTGCTTTTTATTTCCATTTTTCCTGAAACAACGCGAAAAAAAAGCCAGCCTGGAAACCAGACTGGCCTTGTGTTTTTCAAGCCGGTGTTACATCGCTTTTTTGGTCAACTCGATAACGCGTAGTTTCGCGATCGCTTTGGCCAGTTCCGCAGATGCCTGAGCGTAATCCACGTCACCATGAGAGCTCTTGATATGCTCTTCAGCCTTACGCTTCGCTTCCAGGGCTCTCGCTTCATCGAGATCCTGTCCGCGAATCGCGGTGTCAGCCAGTACGGTCACGCTGCCAGGCTGCACTTCGAGAATGCCGCCGGACAGGTAGATAAACTCTTCATGACCGAACTGTTTAACGATGCGGATCATACCAGGCTTAATGGCGGTGAGCAGCGGAGCGTGACCCGGGAAAATACCCAGTTCACCTTCACTACCCGTTACCTGGATTTTTTCGACCAGACCAGAGAACATTTGTTGCTCTGCGCTGACGACGTCCAGGTGGTAAGTCATTGCCATATCACCCTCCGATTAAGGCGTTAAAGTTTTTTGGCTTTTTCCACAGCTTCTTCGATGGAACCAACCATGTAGAACGCCTGCTCTGGCAGGTGGTCGTATTCGCCTTCCATGATGCCTTTAAAGCCACGGATGGTGTCTTTCAGGGAAACGTATTTACCTGGAGAACCGGTGAATACTTCCGCAACGAAGAACGGCTGGGACAGGAAGCGCTGGATCTTACGCGCACGTGCTACCACCAGTTTATCTTCTTCAGACAGTTCATCCATACCCAGGATGGCGATGATGTCTTTCAGTTCCTGATAACGCTGCAGCAGGGACTGTACGCCACGCGCGGTGTCGTAGTGTTCCTGACCAACAACCAGCGGATCCAGCTGACGGCTGGTGGAATCCAGCGGGTCAACGGCCGGGTAGATACCCAGGGATGCGATCTGACGGCTCAGTACCACGGTTGCATCCAGGTGAGCAAAGGTGGTTGCTGGGGATGGGTCAGTCAAGTCATCCGCAGGTACGTATACCGCCTGAACGGAGGTGATAGAACCGGTTTTGGTAGAGGTGATACGTTCCTGCAGAACACCCATCTCTTCCGCCAGGGTCGGCTGGTAGCCTACCGCTGATGGCATACGACCCAGCAGTGCAGATACTTCAGTACCGGCCAGGGTGTAACGGTAGATGTTATCAACGAACAGCAGAACGTCACGACCTTCGTCACGGAACTTCTCAGCCATGGTCAGACCGGTCAGAGCAACGCGCAGACGGTTTCCCGGCGGCTCGTTCATCTGGCCATATACCAGGGATACTTTGTCCAGAACGTTGGAGTCGGTCATTTCGTGGTAGAAGTCGTTACCCTCACGAGTACGTTCACCAACGCCCGCAAACACTGAGTAACCGGAGTGTTCGATCGCGATGTTACGGATCAGCTCCATCATGTTTACGGTTTTACCTACACCCGCACCACCGAACAGACCAACTTTACCGCCCTTCGCGAACGGACACATCAGGTCGATAACTTTGATGCCGGTTTCCAGCAGTTCCTGAGAACTGGACAGTTCTTCATAGGTAGGCGCTGCGCGGTGGATAGCCCAACGCTCTTCTTCACCGATATCGCCTTTCATGTCGATCGGGTGACCCAGGACGTTCATGATACGGCCCAGGGTTGCTTTACCTACCGGGACTTCGATCGGGTGCTCGAGGTCTTTAACTTCCAGACCACGACGCAGACCGTCGGAAGAACCCATGGCGATGGTACGTACGATACCGCCGCCGAGCTGCTGCTGAACTTCCAGCACCAGGCTCTCTTTACCATTCATAACCTCAAGAGCATCGTACACGCGCGGTACGGCATCCTGAGGGAATTCGACGTCAACCACGGCGCCGATTACCTGGACAATTTTTCCAGTAGCCATCTTGAATCCTCTACGAATTAACCTGGTTATACCGCGGATGCACCACCGACGATCTCGGTGAGTTCCTGAGTAATGCTGGCCTGACGAGCTTTGTTGTATACCAACTGCAGCTCTTTAATCAGGCTGCCGCCATTGTCGGTCGCGGCTTTCATCGCCACCATACGTGCGGCCTGCTCGCTGGCCAGGTTTTCTACCACGCCCTGATAAACCTGAGACTCGACATAACGACGCAGCAGGGTATCCAGCAGCGCTTTCGGGTCTGGCTCATACAGGTAATCCCAGGATTTACGCTTCAATTCATCATCATCTGATGCCGGCAAAGGCAACAGTTGGGTGATGGTTGGCGTCTGAGACATGGTGTTAATAAATTTGTTGCTGACAACGTACAGTTTGTCCAGACGACCTTCGTCGTAGGCCTGCAGCATCACTTTAACCGGACCGATCAGTTCGGACAGGGAAGGGTTATCCCCCATGCCGGTTACCTGAGCAATCACATTACCGCCAACGGAGTTAAAGAAAGACACGCCCTTAGAGCCGATCATTGCGATATCGCACTGAACGCCTTTATCGGACCATGTTTTCATATCCGCCAGCAGCTTTTTGAACAGGTTAATGTTCAAGCCACCGCACAGACCACGGTCGGTCGACACCACCAGGTAGCCCACGCGTTTAACGTCGCGTTCTTCCAGGTAAGGGTGCTTATATTCCAGATTACCATTCGCAAGGTGACCAATCACTTTGCGCATGGTCTCTGCATAAGGACGGCTGGCCGCCATGCGATCCTGCGATTTACGCATTTTGGAAGCGGCGACCATCTCCATCGCTTTAGTGATCTTCTGCGTGTTCTGGACGCTTGCGATCTTACTACGTATCTCTTTTGCGCCGGCCATGAGCTTCTCCTCAATGCCTTGCGGTCCGTCCTAAGACAGACCGCCAGACGTTACCAGGACTGGGTTGCCTTGAAGGAATCGAGGATAGCTTTCAGCTTGCCTTCGATTTCATCGTTATAGCCACCGGACTGGTTGATCTCTTGCATCAGCGGAGCGTGGTCACGGTCGACGTAAGCCAGCAGAGCGGCTTCGAAGCTACCGATTTTCGCCAGTTCCACATCTTCGAGGTAACCGCGTTCAGCCGCAAACAGCACCACACCCTGCTGTGCAACAGACATTGGCGCATACTGTTTCTGCTTCAGCAGTTCAGTTACTTTCTGACCGTGGCTCAGCTGCTTACGCGTAGCTTCATCCAGGTCGGAAGCGAACTGAGAAAACGCGGCCAGTTCACGATACTGCGCCAGCGCGGTACGAATACCACCGGACAGTTTCTTGATGATCTTGGTCTGCGCTGCGCCACCTACACGAGATACGGAGATACCCGGGTTAACTGCCGGACGAATACCGGAGTTGAATAGGTTGGTTTCCAGGAAGATCTGACCATCGGTAATAGAAATTACGTTGGTCGGAACGAACGCAGAAACGTCACCCGCCTGGGTTTCGATAATCGGCAGAGCGGTCAGGGAGCCGGTTTTACCTTTAACTTCACCATTGGTGAACTTCTCAACATATTCCGCGTTAACGCGGGATGCGCGTTCCAGCAGACGGGAGTGGAGGTAAAATACGTCGCCCGGGAATGCTTCACGTCCTGGCGGACGACGGAGCAGCAGGGAAACCTGACGGTAAGCAACAGCCTGTTTAGACAGGTCATCGTAAACGATCAGTGCATCTTCACCGCGGTCACGGAAGTATTCGCCCATTGCGCAACCGGCATATGGCGCCAGGTATTGCAGTGCAGCAGATTCAGACGCGGTCGCCACCACAACGATGGTGTTGGACAGTGCGCCGTGTTCTTCCAGTTTACGAACCACGTTAGAAATGGTGGACGCTTTCTGGCCGATAGCCACGTACACACATTTGATGCCGGAATCACGCTGGTTGATGATGGCATCGATAGCCATCGCGGTTTTACCGGTCTGACGGTCACCGATGATCAGCTCACGCTGGCCACGTCCGATTGGGATCATGGCATCAACAGATTTATAACCGGTCTGCACTGGCTGGTCGACGGACTGACGTTCGATTACGCCCGGTGCGATAACTTCGATTGGCGAGAAGCCATCGTTATCAACCGGACCTTTACCGTCAATCGGGGAACCCAGAGTGTTCACCACACGACCCAGCAGGCCACGGCCAACCGGAACTTCCAGAATACGACCCGTACACTTAACCTTCATGCCTTCGGCGAGGTCAGCGTATGGCCCCATCACAACAGCACCTACGGAGTCGCGCTCCAGGTTCAGTGCGATAGCGTAACGGTTACCCGGCAGGGAAATCATCTCACCCTGCATACAATCGGCCAGGCCGTGAATGCGGATAACACCGTCACTTACAGAAACAATAGTACCTTCGTTGTGAGCTTCGCTCACAACATTGAACTGAGCAATGCGCTGCTTGATCAGTTCGCTGATTTCGGTGGAATTCAGTTGCATGCTCCAGTCCCCTTAAGACTGCAAGACGTCTGCAAGGCGCTCAAGACGGCCGCGTACGCTGCCATCAATGACCATATCACCCGCTCGGATGATTACGCCTGCCATTACAGACTTATCGATTTTGCAATTCAGCTTAACTTTGCGTGACAGACGTTTTTCCATCGCTGCACTAATCTTCGTAAGCTGTTCATCACTCAGTGCATTGGCAGAAGTGACTTCTACCTCAGAGATAGCCTCACTGGCTGCACGCAGATGAATAAACTGCTCAAGAACATCCGGGAGCGCATTCAGACGGTTATTTTCAGCCATTACCCTAATCAGGTTTTGGCCGCTTTCGTCCAGCTGCTCACCGCACACGGCGATAAACGACTCAGCGAGCGTTTCTGGCGCCAATGCGCCAGAGAGAAGCTCTGCCATTTGTTCGTTTTTCGTCACCTCAGCGGCGAAAGTCAGCATATCCTGCCAACGGTCTACGCTTTGGTGCTCAACGGCAAAGTCAAAAGCTGCTTTGGCGTAGGGGCGAGCTACCGTAATAAATTCAGACATCAGCCCCTCCCTCCTTACAGTTCAGCGACAAGTTTGTCCACGATGTCGCTATTAGCAGCTTCATCCACGGAACGTTCGATGATCTTCTCGGCGCCAGCAACAGCCAGGATAGCAACTTGCTTACGCAGCTCTTCGCGAGCACGTTTACGCTCGGCTTCAATTTCCGCCTGCGCCTGTGCCACGATTTTAGTACGTTCCTGCTCTGCTTCAGTTTTAGCTTCGTCCAGGATCTGAGCACGACGTTTGTTCGCCTGCTCGATGATTACCTGAGCTTCCGCCTTCGCTTTTTTCAGCTGGTCGGTCGCGCTGGCCTTTGCAAGGTCAAGATCCTTATGTGCTCGTTCTGCAGAAGCAAGGCCGTCAGCAATTTCTTTTTGACGTTTTTCGATGGCAGCCATTAACGGCGGCCATACGTACTTCATGCAGAACAGAACGAACAGGACAAACGCGATGGCCTGGCCGAGGATTGTTGCGTTAAGATTCACAGCACAATGCCTCTATCTAGTTAACGTTCTGATATTGCTCTTAATTCAAGCAACGCTTACTACGCGACAGCAAACATCACGTACAGACCCAGACCTACAGCGATCATTGGGATTGCATCCACCAGACCCATAACGATAAAGAACTGAGTACGCAGCAGAGGAATCAGATCCGGTTGACGCGCTGCGCCTTCCAGGAATTTACCCCCGAGGATGCCGATACCGATCGCAGCACCGATTGCCGCCAGACCCATCATCACAGCGGCAGCAATGTACAGCAGATCCATATTCAGGTTTTCCATGACAGTCTCCAGTTTGTTTCAGTTAAAACGTAGTAGTGTTGGTAAATTAATGCTCTTCAGATGCCATCGACAGATAGACAATCGTCAGAACCATAAATATGAAGGCTTGCAGCGTGATAATCAGTATGTGGAAAATGGCCCACGGCACATTCAGAATCCACTGTGACCACCACGGCAACAGACCAGCAATCAGAATGAAAATCAGCTCACCAGCGTACATGTTACCGAACAGTCGCAGACCAAGAGAGATTGGTTTGGACAGCAGGCTTACCCCTTCAAGGATTAAGTTGATAGGGATGAACGCCCAGTGATTGAACGGCTGCAGCGTCAACTCTTTCGCGAAGCCACCGATGCCTTTCATTTTGATGCTGTAGAACAGAATGAGGATAAATACGCCCAGCGCCATCGACAGGGTGATGTTCACGTCAGCGGACGGAACCACACGCAGAGCCGGCAGGCCAAAGATATGCTCACCGATGTACGGCAGCAGGTCGATAGGCAGCAAATCCATAAAGTTCATCAGGAATACCCAGACGAAAATCGTCAGGGCCAGCGGAGCAATCAGCTTGCTTTTGCCATGGTACATGTCTTTCACGCTGCCATGCACAAAGCCGATTACCAGCTCAATCGCGGTCTGAAATTTACCTGGTACGCCGCTGGTCGCCTTTTTGGCAACGCTACGGAACATTAACAGGAACAACAGACCCAGAACCACCGAGAAGAAAATGGAGTCAATATTGAGCGTCCAGAAGGTGGCTGGGGGGTTGTGCGGATCCACCAGCGAGAATGTACGTAGGTCCAACTGAAGGTTATTCAGATGGTGTCCTATGTAATCCTGCGGCGTCATATTTTCTGAAGCCATGATGCCTTTACCCTTTGTTGTTAATTACAGCCGGCGCCAGTATCTGAACCACCAGCACCAAAACCCACGTAACGATCAGCGGCACGAATACCGCTTTCAAAACAGCCAACGCCACAACCAGCAACACCAGCATCGCTAACACCTTGAAGGCTTCGCCGAAAGCGAACGTCCAGGCAACCCGACCTTTCGCTGGTGTATGCACCTGGTGACGCCAGGCGAATATCATAAACAACACATTGGGCAGTAACACTGCCAATCCCCCGCACAGTGCGGAGATGCCCCAGAAGGGGTCTTTGAGGCTAAACAGCAATCCACTTGCTATTACCGCCAGAAGCTGTGTGAGCAAAAGCTTACGAGCAACGTTTCGACTCAAGAGCGACATAGACATCACGTGTTTACTCCTGCTCCCTTCGAGGTATGCCGCGTGTCGTATAAAACGTTCTTTATGGCTTAGAGTCAAGCATCAAAAAGCGGACAAATTATACGGTGCGCCTTCGTGATTTCAAACAATAAGTAGCTAAAAAGTGAATAAATGTTTAAATATTTTTCGTTGTCCCACATTTATTACTTTTTGGCAAACTGTGAACGATCATGCAAAACTGCAAATGCCGCGAAAACACTGGCGTTAAAGCGTGCACCAGATCACATATTGAACATATTCCCCTTCGCATAATTTATTTACGTGGCAAATGGTGCCATTTCATCTTTTTGATATTTAAGCGTAAAAAGCGCCACTATTTCAAAAACAACGCCTAACAACAAAAGAACCATCGATTGACATTTATAATAAAAAATTAACACAAGCGTTGGTTCTTAGGTTCTATTTTTAGCAGACTGATATTTTCACAGTTGACTTGTTTCGCTTTTAACAAAAAACGGTACGTTATAGTTATGATGCAAAACCGTAAGGTAGAGGTGAAATGCAACAGCATTTCACCTCACTACTCTCTATAACTTTTAACACCGGGGTAGCCGTTTTTTCTCTATTTTTTTTGATAAAAATTAAATTTTGTTTGGTTTAATAACCACCAAATGACGTTCACCATCCAGTTGTGGAACGCGTAATTTTTCGACTGACTCGACGCTGAATTCTGCAGGCAACGAGGCGATTTCCTCTTCAGGCAATTGACCTTTGAGCGCATAAAAGCGTCCGTTCTGGCCCGGCAAGTGATGACACCAGCTCACCATATCATTGAGGGACGCGAATGCACGGCTGATCACCCCATCAAATGGCGGCTCTGAAGGAAATTCTTCAACCCGACTTTGCACAGGCGTAATGTTAGTAAGACCAAGCTCATGCTGCACCTGACGTAAGAAACGGATGCGTTTTCCCAGGCTATCCAACAGTGTGAAATGCGCTTCAGGCCGCACGATAGAAAGTGGAATTCCCGGCAGACCCGGTCCCGTGCCAACATCAATAAAGCGCCCGCCCTTCAGATAAGGCGCGACAACAATGCTGTCCAGAATATGGCGCACCAACATTTCGTTGGGATCCCGCACCGATGTCAGGTTATAAGCTTTATTCCATTTGTGCAGCATATCGACATACGCAATCAGCTGATTTTTCTGGTGATCGGTAAGAGAAATACCGGCATCAGCCAGCAGACGAGAGAGTTTGTTGAGCACGGTCGTTACCTGTTAATAATCAAATGCCCGATGCGCTATCGCTTATCGGGCCTACAAGTTTGTAGGGCGGACAAGCGAAGCGCTCCCGCCAAATTAGTGTTATCAAGCGCTGCGGCGCAGCATACCTTGTTTTTTCAGCCATACCAGCAGAATGGAGATGGCGGCAGGCGTTACACCAGAAATGCGCGATGCCTGGCCGATCGATACCGGTTTGTGATCGTTCAGTTTGGCGATGACTTCATTCGACAATCCCGAGACCTGGCGATAATCCAGCGTTGCAGGCAACAGGGTATTCTCATTACGCTGTTGTCTTTCGATTTCTTCCTGCTGACGAGCGATATATCCTTCGTATTTCACCTGAATCTCAACCTGTTCCGCGGCCTGAGCATCATCTAGCGCCGGCGCGAATGCAGATAAAGAGGTCAACTGAGCATAGGTCATATCCGGGCGACGCAGGAGATCTTCACCGCTGGCCTCACGAGATAAAGGTGTTGCCAGGTGAGCGTTCACTTCGGCTGCAGATTCCGCTAACGGGTTTACCCAGGTTGATTTGAGACGCTGACGTTCTTGTTCAATGCGCTCCAGCTTTTCGTTGAAGCGAGCCCAACGCTCATCGTCCACCAGACCCAGTTCACGCCCAATTTCGGTCAGACGCAGGTCGGCGTTATCTTCACGCAGCATCAAGCGGTATTCAGCACGTGAGGTAAACATGCGGTACGGTTCTTTGGTTCCCAGCGTGCACAGATCGTCGACCAGCACGCCAAGGTAAGCCTGATCGCGACGCGGTGCCCAGCCGTCTTTCTCAGCAGACAAGCGTGCGGCGTTGAGACCTGCCAGCATCCCTTGGGCGGCGGCTTCTTCGTAACCGGTTGTACCGTTAATCTGGCCTGCAAAGAACAGGCCCTGGATGAATTTGCTTTCCAGAGTGGGTTTCAGGTCGCGCGGATCGAAGAAATCGTACTCAATCGCATAGCCAGGGCGAACGATACGGGCGTTTTCCATCCCCTGCATGGATCGAACAATTTGCATCTGTACATCGAACGGCAGGCTGGTGGAGATGCCGTTCGGGTAAATTTCGTTAGAGGTCAGTCCTTCCGGCTCGAGGAAGATCTGATGCTGGTTGCGATCGGCAAAGCGCATCACTTTGTCTTCGATCGACGGGCAGTAGCGCGGGCCGATACCTTCGATTACGCCGGCATACATTGGGCTACGATCGAGGTTATTACGGATCACGTCATGGGTTTTCTCATTGGTATGCGTGATGTAACACGGCATCTGGCGCGGATGCTGAGAAGCGTCGCCCAGGAATGAGAAGACCGGCATAGGGTTGTCGCTGTTTTGTTGACCCAGTACGCTGAAATCGATAGTTCGTGCATCAATACGCGGTGGCGTACCGGTTTTCAGGCGGCTGACGCGCAGCGGTAGTTCACGCAGACGGCGTGACAGCGGAATAGACGGCGGATCGCCAGCACGGCCGCCGCTGTAGTTGTCCAGACCAATATGGATTTTGCCGTCGAGGAAAGTCCCCACGGTTAATACGACCGCTTTGGCACGGAACTTCAGTCCCATTTGGGTTACGGCACCCACGACACGATCGTTTTCAACAATCAGATCTTCAACCGCCTGCTGGAAGATCATCAGGTTGGGTTGATTCTCCAGCGCGGTGCGTACTGCCTGACGATAGAGCACACGATCGGCCTGAGCTCGGGTAGCGCGAACGGCTGGCCCTTTGCTTGCGTTTAGTATCCTAAACTGGATACCTGCGTGGTCGATCGCTTTTGCCATCAATCCACCAAGCGCATCCACTTCTTTTACCAGGTGTCCCTTCCCAATACCGCCAATCGCCGGGTTGCAGCTCATCTGCCCCAGTGTGTCGATATTGTGTGTCAAAAGCAGGGTCTGTTGTCCCATTCGCGCCGCGGCCATTGCGGCCTCGGTGCCTGCATGACCCCCGCCAATGATGATGACGTCAAAAGGATCCTGATAAAACATGGTAATTGCCTCGCATAACGCGGTGTGAAAATGGATTGAAGCCCGGGCCGTGGATTCTACTCAACTTTAGTCGATCGAGAAAGACCTGGGATCCTGGGTATTAAAAAGAAGATCTTTTTATTTAGAGATCTGTTTTATTGTGATCTCTTATTAGGATCGCCACTCTCTGTGGATAAGGACGATCCTTTGAATAAGATCAACAGGTTGCTGAGGATCATTAGCTGTGAATGATCGGTGATCCTGGTCCGTATAAGCTGGGATCAGAATGAAGGGTTATACACAACTCAAAAACTGAACAGCCGTTATTCTTTGGATAACTACCGGTTGATCCAAGCTTTTAACCAGAGTTATCCACATAAAAAAGTATGATCTTTACAAATCTCTGAGCAATGGATGCCAGGATCCCAGCCAAATTTCAGCCGGATCTTCCGGAATTTCATGTTCCAGCACGTTGATCTTAAGCGTTTCGCCGATCTGTTTTGCCCCACAGGCTTTCAGTTCTGCTTCCAGCTTGTCGATTGCGCCGCAAAAGGTGTCATATTCACGACTACCGATGCCGATTGCGCCGAAGTTTACTTGCGACAGGTCCGGTTTTTGTTCGCGTAACGCATCATATAAAGGCTGCAGGTTGTCAGGAATGTCTCCAGCACCGTGTGTGGAGCTGATAATCAGCCAGATCCCTTCAGCCGGAACCTCATCCAGCATTGGTCCATGCAGTATTTCGCTGGAAAAACCGGCGTCGTCCAGCTTTTCAGCCAGATGTTCTGCTACATATTCCGCACTGCCAAGCGTGCTGCCGCTGATAAGAGTGATGTCTGCCATGCTCGCCCACCTTTATAAAGAAGGCGCATTGTACGCTGTGAGCGAGCTGGGATCTACCTGTGGAAAAATGTGGGATTAAAAAAAATGATCATGGCTTGATGGTACGCATGATCGGGTTCTGCAGGACGATCAGGGTTTCAGTGGACTGAATTTCATCAATTGTTTGGATCTTGTTGATAAGTACCTGTTGCAGCGCGTCGATCGACTTGCACATCACCTTAATAAAGATGCTGTAGTGGCCGGTGGTGTAATAGGCTTCGGTCACTTCGTCAAGGCTTTCCAGTCTGGCCAGCGCTGACGGATAGTCCTTCGCGCTTTTCAGAATGATGCCGATAAAGCAGCCGACGTCATAACCCAACTGTTTGGGACTGACATCAATACGCGCACCGGTGATGATCCCGGCCTGCTTCATCTTTTCTACGCGAACGTGAATTGTCCCCGGACTAACGCCAAACTGTTTGGCCAATTCTGCGTAGGCGGTGCGAGCATTTTCCATCAGGGCATCAAGAATGCCGCGGTCCAGATTGTCGATCTGATAATTTTCCATAGGTTTTTCTTATGTAGATTAATGATTCTTTTTATTTTAGACGTTAATTTTAACGAATCAAAATCGAAGTCGGCTTTTTGTTTGTTGATTATTGAATATTACCTCCATTCTGTTGCTTAATCATAGGCAACAGGACACAGGAGTACACATAATGAAAACCGCTTACATTGCCAAACAACGTCAAATTAGCTTCGTAAAATCTCATTTTTCTCGTCAGCTGGAAGAGCGTTTAGGTCTGATCGAAGTTCAGGCTCCGATCCTCAGCCGCGTAGGAGATGGCACGCAGGATAACTTGTCGGGCTGTGAAAAAGCGGTGCAGGTGAAGGTTAAAGCATTGCCGGACGCTCAATTCGAAGTGGTTCATTCACTGGCGAAGTGGAAGCGTCAAACGTTAGGACAACACGACTTTAGCGCAGGCGAAGGGTTGTACACGCACATGAAGGCCCTGCGTCCCGATGAAGATCGCCTCTCCCCACTGCACTCAGTGTATGTTGACCAGTGGGACTGGGAGCGCGTGATGGGCGACGGCGAGCGTCAATTCTCCACTCTGAAAAGCACGGTAGAGGCTATCTGGGCGGGAATTAAGGCCACCGAGGCTGCGGTTAGTAAAGAGTTTGGTCTGGCACCGTTCCTGCCAGCGCAGATCCACTTTGTTCATAGCCAGGAGCTGTTATCTCGTTATCCGGATCTTGACGCGAAAGGTCGTGAACGTGCGATCGCGAAAGAACTGGGCGCAGTATTCCTGGTAGGGATCGGCGGCAAGCTTAGTGACGGTCACCGTCACGATGTACGCGCGCCGGATTATGATGACTGGAGTTCAGCGTCTGAGCTGGGTCACGCCGGTCTGAACGGTGATATTCTGGTGTGGAACCCGGTTCTGGAAGATGCGTTTGAGCTGTCTTCGATGGGGATCCGTGTGGATGCCGACACCCTTAAACACCAGCTTTCATTGACCGGTGATGAAGATCGTCTGAGTCTGGAATGGCACCAGGCGCTGCTGCGTGGTGAAATGCCGCAGACAATCGGTGGCGGCATTGGACAGTCGCGTTTGACCATGCTGCTGCTGCAATTACCGCACATTGGTCAGGTGCAGTGTGGCGTGTGGCCGGCACAGGTACGTGAAAGTGTTTCTTCCCTGCTGTAATAATTAACGCCGCCAGCGTCTGAGCAGGCGGCTTCGCATCCCGGTATCAAAGCGCCAGATATGATCGAAAATGCGCATGATGCCGGGTTTGCCGTGTGCTGACATCGCCACCGCATGAAAACGATGCTGGTGCACCCGCTGTAATTCACCCACTTTATTGACGACCTCATCGGGCAATCGCTGAGCGATAAAATCAGAGATCACCACCGCATCGGCATCAAACCATTCCCGGCCCTGCATGCGCTCAATAATGGCGCGAAAGCAGCTGGCAATATCGGTACCGCCGCGAAAACGCTGGCTTAAAAAACGGATCGCTTGTTCAATGCCTTCCGGACCAGACAGCTCATAGCGCACCACTTCTGTTGAAAACAGCATAATGAAACAGCGCCGGTTATCGGCCAGGGCGACGCGCATTAGCGCCAGGCAAAAGGCTTTTGCACATTGCTCATTAAAACCGCCCATTGATCCCGACGTATCAACGCAAACAATAAACGGTCCGCGCGGCTGCTCGTCAAAATCCTGATGCACCACCGGACGTTCCGTTACTTTCTCGCGCCATGCCTCGCCGTGCAGACGATAGGTCAACAGCTGCTTTTCCACCAGCCGTCGGTAGAACTCGTATTCCAGTTCAGTAATGCCCAGTGTGGCCAGTTCCGGCGGCAACAGGCGCAGGATGTCGTCGCTTTGCTGGATGCCATCCACCTGTTCCGGGACGGTGGCGGGTTCCCGCACAAGGGTACGGAAGGTCTCCATGGGCGCATCTTTACGCGGCACAGATTTGGCCTCTCTGGAACGGCCTAACTGTTCAGCCAGACGCTGGAGTTCGGGCTGTTGCGCCAGAAATTCGCCGTATTTCACCATCAGTTGATAATCGCCGCGCTTGATTTGACCTGCGCTCATATCCCATAACCGGCCTGCGGCGTTGTCGTTTTCTGCCAGAACGGGTTCCAGTTGCCCGCTGAGGGTCATCCGCTCCTGGACTTCACTAAGTAAATGTTCACGCTCATCTTCCAGCAGTTGCTGATTCAGCGTTGTAGTTTGTACCACCAGACTCAGGCGCCAGCGCTGGAGAAAAAGCGTATGCAGGGCGGGCGTAAAGGTACTGTTGTCATCAACCAGTTGCTGCGCTTGCCCGGCCCACGGCGAATGTAGGCGGTGTAATAGCGCCAATATTTGCGGGAGCTGGACCATAAACTGCGCATGAGAGAGGAGCTGGCTTTGTTGGTAACAAATGACCTCTTCCGTCAACTCCGGCGGTACATGGGTATCTTTGAGGCGGCTGCGCAGTGACTCGCGCCAGCGGGGAATATCGTCAGTAATCGCTTTTTTAAGGCGAGGAAACTTTTTAAAAAACACCACCATCTTTGGAGAAGCCAGCAGGGCGACGATCATCTCTTCGATCATCGCCTCTTCACTGACTGCCAGCATGATATTGAGCGTATCAAGGGTTAGCATTGTTGCGCCTGGCGGATTTGTGCCCCGACATCCTGCAGGCTGGCCTCAATGCGGCCTAACCAGTCGCTATGAATAAACAGACATTTTTGCTGTTCGCTGAATGCACTGTGCTGCTGGTGCCACTCGTTATCAAGTGCTTCAAGCTGCTGTTTTATCTCATCAGGCATACTCTCTTGCGATGCACCGGGCAGCGCCAGACGAGAGCCTTGCAAACTGACGTCGCGCACAACCAGGTGCTGTGCGCTATCGACTTCCATGTTCAGCGTTTGGGCGAAGCCGATCCCGTTTAATTTTCCGCGGATCTCACCGCCTTTGGTTAGCCACTGTTCCAGCGCTCCCCGTTCGAAAGCAATATGGATAACTTCCATATCATGCAGTTTTAAGGGTTTTTGCAGCAGTAATGTCACGACTGAAGAAGTGGCTTCCGGCGGTAAATCATAATGAGGACGACGGCTGAACATGCCGCCCTGACGGATCACCGTGAATGCCGTTTTGTCGCTTTGCTGCTGCTGGAGCTGGATGCGGCGCTGCACAATGCTGGCCAGACGCGTCAGCATGGCTTGCTGCTGCCAGGCGTGTCCGGTCATCAAAATTTCAAGCTGCTGTTGCATCAGATTCAGGCTTTGCGCGTCGTACCACAGGCAATCTTTCAACAGGATCAGGTCGATAGGCACGACCGCATCACGTCCGCTGAAGAAGGCGCTGGCCTGGAGTAAGCGGATAGCTTTTTTCCAGCGGCGATCGGATACATAGGGGGCATTCGGTAATGCGTCTAGCTGTTGGCGCAGCGTGAAAATTAGCTCAAAGACGCGATCGGGAAGCTTGATGGCGCCAATGTCCTTTTGCCACTGGTAATACTCTTCATCCGTCACCTGTAACGACGCCGGGACCGGGTTGTCACTTTCATCCTGCTGGCTTAACAGCATGGAGCGGAAGTTGGCCTTGTCCTGAACTTTATCCAGCCACAGGCGGATCAGCATACGGTCGTACAGGGCTTCCAGGCTGCTGTCTGCTTCAGGCAGTTCATTGGAGGCTGCCACCAGCAGACGCATCGGGATTTTCTCTTCATGCGCGCCGTTACGAAAATGCCGTTCGTTAATAGCGGTCAACAGGGTGTTGAGAATGGCTGGGCCTGCTTTCCAGATTTCATCGAGAAAGACAATTTCAGCTTCGGGTAAATAGCCCGCCGTTAAGCGTTCATAGCGACCTTCGTCTTTCAACGCCTGGATAGACAGCGGCCCAAACACCTCTTCCGGCGTAGAGAAGCGCGTCATCAGGTATTCGAAAGCGCGGGCGTTTTGAAAAGCAAACTTCAGTCGACGGGCAATTAAGCTTTTTGCGATCCCTGGAGGACCTAATAAGAATACGCTCTCGCCGCTTAGAGCAGCCAGCAGGCAAAGGCGAATGGCGTGGCTACGTTCATAAAGTCCCTTTTCCAGCGCATTGCTCAGACGGGAAATTCTTTCCGCTAATAAATGTGGGTGAGCCATAATGAAGTGGCGTCCTTTCGCCAAATGTACTGCGTAAACTGCGAGTATAGATGCTTCACACCAGTGCAGTAATAGACTGAAGGTGCGCTTATTTTTCTTTGAGCCAGATTAATCTGGTCTCATTTAGGGGTACGATTTTGTGAGTAATCGTGCATACTGTGCGCCTTTTTGTGGGCCAAGGGACGACGCACACATTTCTAATATATACACCATATCAATCATACTGCACCAAGGCGGCAATGGAGTTTTCTTCTGGGATGGGGGGAATAACGAATGCAACCCACACGGAGTGGCTTGAATGATGATGTGTATAAACGAAAGACGAGTCTATGAGCACTGATAATAAACAATCATTGTCTGCGATTACCCTTGCGGCCATTGGGGTTGTCTACGGTGATATTGGTACCAGCCCACTTTATACGCTTCGTGAATGTTTGTCTGGCCAGTTTGGTTTTGGCGTTGAACGTGATGCTGTGTTTGGTTTTCTCTCGCTGATTTTCTGGCTGCTGATCTTTGTTGTCTCCATTAAATATCTGACGTTTGTCATGCGTGCGGATAACGCCGGGGAAGGTGGGATCCTGACGTTGATGTCATTGGCCGGGCGCAATACCTCGGCGCGAACAACCTCGATGCTGGTCATCATGGGGTTGATTGGCGGTAGCTTCTTCTATGGTGAAGTGGTGATTACGCCAGCCATTTCAGTGATGTCGGCGATTGAAGGTCTGGAGATTGTTGCACCGCAGCTGGATACCTGGATTGTTCCGCTCTCGATTATCGTGCTGACCCTGCTGTTTATGATTCAAAAACACGGTACCGGCATGGTTGGTAAACTGTTTGCGCCGATTATGCTGCTGTGGTTCCTGACGCTCGCGGTATTAGGCGTGCGCAGTATTATTGGTAACCCGGAGGTACTGCAGGCGCTAAATCCGTACTGGGCGGTGCATTTCTTCCTCGAATTCAAAACGTTGTCCTTTATTGCGCTGGGCGCGGTGGTGCTGTCGATTACCGGTGTTGAAGCGCTGTATGCGGATATGGGGCACTTCGGTAAGTTGCCGATTAGACTGGCATGGTTCTCGGTGGTATTGCCTTCGCTGGTGCTGAACTATTTTGGTCAGGGGGCGCTGCTGTTAAAGCATCCTGAAGCGATCAAAAACCCGTTTTTCCTGCTGGCGCCGGACTGGGCATTGATACCACTTCTGATCCTTGCCGCACTGGCAACGGTTATCGCTTCGCAGGCGGTTATTTCCGGTGTCTTCTCGCTGACGCGTCAGGCCGTGCGTCTGGGGTATTTATCGCCGATGCGGATCATTCATACTTCGGAAATGGAATCGGGTCAGATCTACATTCCTTTCGTTAACTGGATGCTCTATTTTGCGGTGGTTATCGTGATTGTGAGCTTTGAACACTCCAGTAATCTGGCCGCGGCGTACGGGATTGCGGTAACGGGGACAATGGTACTGACATCTATTCTGTCTACCACCGTGGCGCGCAAAAACTGGCACTGGAATAAATACTTCGTCTTCCTGATCCTGGCGGCGTTCTTGTGCGTCGATGTTCCGTTGTTCTCCGCGAACCTCGATAAACTGATTTCCGGTGGTTGGCTGCCTCTGACGCTGGGTCTGGTGATGTTCACCATCATGACTACGTGGAAAAGCGAGCGTTTCCGTCTGCTGCGTCGCATGCATGAGCACGGCAACTCTCTGGAGGCGATGATTGCCTCTCTGGAGAAATCCCCACCGGTACGCGTGCCGGGAACGGCGGTATATATGTCGCGTGCGCTGAACGTCATCCCGTTTGCGCTTCTGCATAACCTCAAGCATAACAAGGTGCTGCATGAACGCGTAATTCTGCTGACGCTGCGTACGGAAGATGCGCCATACGTGCACAACGTGCGTAGGGTGCAGATTGAGCAGTTATCGCCCACCTTCTGGCGCGTAGTGGCCAGCTACGGCTGGCGTGAAACGCCGAACGTTGAGGAAGTGTTCCATCGCTGCGGTCTGGAAGGCTTAAGCTGTCGGATGATGGAAACCTCCTTCTTTATGTCGCACGAGTCGCTGATTGTCGGCAAACGGCCATGGTATTTGCGTCTGCGCGGCAAGCTATATCTGCTGCTACAGCGCAATGCGCTGCGCGCGCCGGACCAGTTTGAAATCCCACCAAACCGGGTTATTGAACTCGGTACTCAGGTAGAGATTTAAGGCAATCGACGCCCTCTTTCATCGCGAAAGGGGGCGTTTTGTTTTGTCCCTCCCAGTTTTCATTTCATCAAATGATAATCCTTGCGAAACGTTTCGATGGCGATCACATTTTCGTAACGTCGCGGTGGTTTTCTGTCCATTCTTCGCACTACACTTATCTTCAGCGAAACGTTTCGCTAGTGGGGAAAGAAAATGAAGAAAGGCACGGTACTCAACTCTGAAATTTCAACGGTGATCTCCCGTCTGGGACATACCGATACGCTGGTGGTGTGTGATGCAGGTTTACCCATCCCGAACAGCACAACGCGTATTGATATGGCATTAACCTAGGGCGTACCTTCTTTTATGCAGGTACTGGATGTGGTTACACGTGAAATGCAGGTCGAGGCGGCCATTCTCGCGACGGAAATTAAACAACATAATCCGCAACTCCACGAAACGTTGCTCAGCCACATTGAGCAACTGCAACAACACCAGGGAAACACCATAGAAATTCGTTACACCACGCATGAACAATTCAAAAAACAAACCGCAGACAGTCAGGCGGTAATTCGCAGCGGAGAGTGTTCTCCGTATGCGAATATCATTCTCTGTGCTGGCGTCACGTTCTGAGGCCATCATGAACGCATTACTGCAACTCAAAGGGATCGATAAAGCGTTCCCGGGCGTAAAAGCGCTATCCGGCGCTGCGCTGAATGTCTATCCAGGCCGCGTAATGGCGCTGGTGGGCGAAAACGGCGCGGGCAAATCCACCATGATGAAAGTGCTGACCGGGATCTACACCCGTGATGCTGGCTCTTTATTGTGGCTGGGGAAAGAGACCACCTTTAATGGCCCGAAATCCTCTCAGGAAGCCGGAATCGGTATCATCCACCAGGAATTGAACCTGATCCCGCAACTCACTATCGCTGAGAACATTTTTCTTGGCCGTGAGTTTGTGAATCGCTTTGGCAAAATTGACTGGAAGAAGATGTACGCCGAAGCCGATCTGCTGCTCGCCAAACTCAATCTACGCTTTAAAAGCGACAGGCTGGTCGGTGAGTTGTCGATTGGCGATCAGCAAATGGTCGAAATTGCTAAAGTGCTGAGCTTTGAATCGAAGGTCATCATTATGGATGAGCCGACGGATGCGCTCACCGATACCGAAACCGAATCCCTGTTCCGCGTTATCCGCGAGCTGAAATCGCAGGGGCGCGGCATTGTCTATATCTCCCACCGTATGAAAGAGATCTTCGAAATCTGTGATGACGTGACCGTCTTCCGTGACGGGCAGTTTATTGCCGAGCGTGAAGTCGCAACGCTGACCGAAGACTCACTGATTGAAATGATGGTGGGACGTAAGCTGGAAGATCAGTACCCGCGTCTGGAAAAAGCGCCGGGCGATATTCGCCTGAAGGTCGATAATCTGTGCGGCCCAGGGGTAAACGATGTTTCGTTCACGCTGCGTAAAGGCGAGATCCTTGGCGTATCGGGGCTGATGGGCGCCGGACGTACCGAGCTGATGAAAGTGTTGTATGGCGCATTGCCGCGCACCAGCGGCTACGTCACGCTTGATGGGCATGAAGTTGTCACCCGTTCGCCACAGGATGGCCTTGCAAACGGCATCGTCTATATTTCTGAAGACCGTAAACGTGATGGCTTAGTGCTGGGCATGTCGGTGAAAGAGAACATGTCACTGACCGCGCTGCGCTATTTCAGCCGCGCCAGTGGAAGCCTGAAGCATAAAGATGAGCAGCAGGCGGTAGGTGATTTTATTCGTCTGTTCAATGTTAAAACGCCATCGATGGAACAGGCTATCGGCCTGCTCTCGGGCGGTAACCAGCAGAAAGTGGCCATTGCGCGCGGTCTGATGACCCGACCAAAAGTCCTGATCCTCGATGAACCAACACGCGGCGTCGACGTTGGGGCTAAGAAAGAAATTTATCAGCTTATCAACCAGTTTAAGGCCGATGGGCTGAGCATCATTCTGGTCTCCTCTGAGATGCCAGAAGTATTGGGCATGAGCGATCGTATTATCGTTATGCATGAAGGGCATCTCGGCGGTGAATTCACTCGCGAGCAGGCCACTCAGGAAGTATTAATGGCTGCCGCTGTGGGCAAGCTTAATCGCGTGAATCAGGAGTAAAAAAGATGACTACCCAGGCTGTTTCTGGTCGCCGTTATTTCACTAAAGCATGGCTTCTGGAGCAAAAGTCGCTCATCGCTCTGTTAGTGCTGATCGCGATTGTTTCCACCATGAGCCCCAACTTTTTTACCGTTAATAATCTGTTCAACATTCTCCAGCAAACGTCGGTAAACGCCATCATGGCCGTCGGCATGACGTTGGTCATACTGACGTCGGGTATCGATCTGTCCGTCGGTTCCTTGCTGGCGCTTACCGGTGCGGTGGCAGCGTCCATTGTCGGTATTGAAGTCAATGCGCTGGTGGCCGTTGCCGCTGCTTTGGCGCTCGGCGCTGCCATTGGCGCAGTAACCGGGGTCATTGTCGCGAAAGGCCGCGTGCAGGCGTTTATCGCCACGTTGGTGATGATGCTGCTGCTGCGCGGTGTGACCATGGTGTACACCAACGGCAGTCCGGTAAATACCGGGTTTACTGACAATGCCGATCTGTTTGGTTGGTTTGGTATTGGTCGTCCGTTAGGCGTGCCTACGCCTGTGTGGATCATGGGGATTGTCTTCCTGGCGGCGTGGTACATGCTGCACCATACGCGTCTTGGGCGTTATATCTATGCGCTGGGCGGTAACGAAGCAGCAACGCGTCTGTCCGGTATCAGCGTGAGTAAAATCAAAATTATCGTTTACTCCCTGTGCGGTCTGCTGGCATCGCTGGCGGGCATCATTGAAGTGGCTCGTCTCTCCTCTGCGCAGCCGACGGCAGGTACTGGCTATGAGCTGGATGCTATCGCTGCGGTGGTGTTAGGCGGTACCAGCCTGGCGGGCGGTAAAGGACGTATTGTTGGGACGCTGATCGGCGCATTAATTCTTGGTTTCCTCAATAATGGTTTGAATTTGTTAGGTGTATCCTCCTATTACCAGATGATCGTCAAAGCGGTGGTGATTTTGCTGGCGGTACTGGTAGACAACAAAAAGCAGTAACAACGATTACAGGACATCTTAAATATGAACATGAAAAAACTGGCTACCCTGGTTTCTGCTGTTGCGCTGAGCGCCACCGTGAGCGCGAATGCGATGGCGAAAGATACCATTGCGCTGGTGGTCTCCACCCTCAATAACCCGTTCTTTGTGTCTCTGAAGGATGGCGCGCAAAAAGAGGCGGATAAGCTGGGCTATAACCTGGTGATTCTGGATTCACAGAACAACCCGGCGAAAGAGCTGGCTAACGTTCAGGACTTAACGGTTCGTGGAACTAAAATACTGCTGATTAACCCGACTGACTCTGATGCCGTTGGTAACGCTGTGAAGATGGCTAACCAGGCGAAGATCCCGGTTATTACCCTGGATCGTCAGGCGACAAAAGGTGATGTGGTCAGCCACATTGCGTCTGATAACGTGCTGGGCGGTAAAATTGCGGGTGATTACATCGCGAAGAAAGCAGGTGAAGGCGCGAAAGTTATCGAACTGCAGGGGATTGCCGGTACTTCAGCGGCGCGTGAGCGTGGCGAAGGTTTCCAGCAAGCCGTTGCGGCACACAAATTTAACGTACTGGCCAGCCAGCCGGCAGACTTCGACCGCACTAAGGGTCTGAACGTCATGCAGAACCTGCTGACTGCACATCCTGACGTGCAGGCCGTATTTGCCCAGAATGATGAAATGGCGCTGGGTGCGCTGCGCGCACTGCAAACCGCGGGTAAATCTGATGTGATGGTGGTTGGATTTGACGGCACGCCAGATGGCGAAAAAGCAGTAAATGATGGCAAACTGGCTGCGACCATTGCTCAGTTGCCGGATCAGATCGGCGCGAAAGGCGTGGAAACTGCGGATAAGGTTCTGAAAGGCGAGAAGGTTCAGGCTAAATATCCGGTTGATCTGAAGCTGGTCATCAAGCAGTAACACCGATTCAGGTCGCTCGCGGCCTGATGGAGACATAAATACGCCATCCCTGGGCCTGGTTCTAAGGATGAAAGCGTAAAAAGAAAAGCAGGGCACGCGCCACCCTAACCCGGTGGCGCACTTTACTGGACACTCCGAACATGAAAACCGCAGGCAACCTCGTTGTTCTTGGCAGCATCAATGCCGATCACATCCTCAACCTTAAATCTTTCCCAACGCCTGGTGAAACCGTAACCGGTAGCCATTATCAGGTCGCATTTGGCGGAAAGGGCGCTAATCAGGCTGTTGCTGCGGGTCGTAGTGGCGCGAACATCGCGTTTATTGCCTGTACGGGTGACGACGATATTGGCGAAAGTGTGCGTAAACAGTTGGCCAAAGATAATATCGATATTGCGCCGATCAGCGTCATTTCAGGGGAATCGACCGGCGTGGCACTGATTTTTGTGAATGGTGATGGCGAGAACGTTATTGGCATTCACGCCGGAGCGAACGCAGCCCTTTCTCCTGCACTGGTGGAAGCGCAGCGCGACCGCATTGCGCATGCCTCCGCCTTACTGATGCAGTTAGAGTCGCCGATCGAAAGCGTGCTGGCTGCGGCAAAAATTGCGCAGCAAAATAAGACCACGGTCGCCCTTAACCCGGCTCCGGCGCGTGAACTTTCTGACGAACTGCTGGCGCTGGTGGATATTATTACCCCGAATGAAACCGAGGCTGAGAAGCTGACGGGGATCCGGGTTGAAAACGATGAAGATGCGGCCAAAGCGGCGCAGGCATTACACGCGAAAGGGATCCATACTGTATTGATTACTTTAGGTAGTCGCGGAGTGTGGGCCAGCGTGAATGGTGAAGGTCACCGAGTGCCTGGTTTTAAAGTGGACGCCGTTGATACCATCGCTGCCGGGGATACTTTTAACGGCGCGTTAATTACAGCGTTACTGGAAGAGACACCGCTGCCTGAAGCGATCCGTTTTGCCCATGCAGCTGCGGCGATTGCGGTTACCCGTAAAGGTGCGCAGCCTTCCGTTCCATGGCGCGAAGAAATAGAAGCGTTTTTAAGTCAACAGAGGTAACGCTTGGCTACAATGAAGGACGTCGCCCGCCTGGCGGGTGTTTCTACGTCGACGGTTTCTCACGTCATTAATAAAGATCGCTTTGTCAGTGAGTCTGTCACTGACAAAGTTGAAGCGGCAATTAAAGAGCTTAACTATGCGCCCTCCGCACTGGCGCGTAGTCTCAAGCTAAACCAGACCCGCACCATTGGCATGTTAATCACTGCCAGTACCAATCCTTTTTATTCCGAGCTGGTTCGTGGCGTTGAACGTAGCTGTTTTGAACGCGGTTACAGCCTGGTTTTATGCAATACCGAAGGCGATGAACAGCGAATGAACCGCAATCTGGAAACGCTGATGCAAAAACGGGTGGATGGCTTGCTGCTGCTCTGCACCGAAACGCACCAGCCTTCCAGAGAGATAATGCAACGCTATCCTTCTATTCCTACCGTAATGATGGACTGGTCGCCCTTTGATGGCGAAAGCGATTTGATTCAGGATAACTCTCTGTTAGGCGGGGACTTAGCCACTCAGCATCTTATCGATAAAGGTTTTACGCGCATTGCCTGTATTACCGGGCCGCTGGATAAAACACCGGCGCGTTTACGTCTGGAAGGATATCGGGCGGCCATGAAGCGAGCGGGCTTGCCGGTCCCGGAAGGTTACGAGATCACCGGTGACTTTGAGTTCGGCGGTGGTTTTGAAGCTATGCAAACGTTGTTGTCACATAAACAGCGACCGCAGGCCGTTTTCACCGGGAACGACGCAATGCCCGTCGGAGCGTATCAGGCATTGTATCAGTCAGGATTGCGCATTCCGCAGGATATGGCGGTGGTGGGTTATGATGATATCGAACTGGCACGCTATATGACGCCGCCGCTGACGACCATCCATCAACCCAAAGATGAATTGGGCGAGCTGGCCATCGATGTGTTAATCCACCGGATGGCGCAGCCCGCATTGCAGCAACAACGCCTGCAACTTACTCCTGTTTTGATGGCGCGGGGGTCGGTTTAGGCTTGTGTCGATCTTTGATCAGGTTACGTCCGTCTTTGGCTTTTAGCAGCATAAACATCAGCGCAGAGACAATAGTGATCGCGCCCATGGTTATAAAGGTGTAATGGAACTGTTCAACCGTATTAGTACCTTCCATACCTTCATAGATACGCAGGACGGCTGCGCTGATAGCGACCCCTAAACTGATCGACAGTTGCTGCGTAACGGCCAGCACGCTGTTACCGCTGCTGGCGTTCTCATCGGTCAGGTCCGCCAGAGTGATGGTATTCATTGAGGTAAACTGGGTGGACATCGCCATACCTAAAATAAATAACGGTAGGATCAGCATCCAGACCGGCATGGCAGGCGATTGCAAAGCGAATTGTGCAATCATCAGGCCGATAAAAACCGTTACACCCACCAGTGTCGTTCTGTAGCCGAGTCGGCGCAGCACCTGCGTCACCATTGATTTTGCCAGTATTGATCCCAGCGCCGTTGGCGCCATCATGCAACCCGCAATTAGCGCCGGATATCCAAAGCCTACCTGCAGCATCAGCGGCATTAAGAACGGCACACATCCTGTACCCAGACGCGTGGCAAGGTTTCCAGCGATCCCAACGGAAAAGGTTCTGGTCTTAAATATGGGAAGCGATATCAGCGGCGTTGGGTGACGACGCGCGTGACGAATGTAGGCAAGTAGCAACAGAATACTGGTCACAATTATGCTGAGTGCGACCCAGGTAGCGACAAGCTTCTCACCAAACAGCTCAACACCACTGGAAAACAACACCAGGCTCAGGCCAAAGAGGAAGAAACCTGTCATATCAAAGCCGCGGCGCGGCGTGGTGAAGTTCGGCATATATTTGCGTGCATAGAAGATACCCGCCACGCCTATGGGAATATTAATCAGGAAAATCCAGTGCCAACTGGCCCACGTGACCAGAACCCCGCCCAATACCGGACCTAAAATCGGGCCCACAAGCCCAGGCATGGTCACGAAGTTAAGCACAGGGAGTAATTCGCTGCGCGGGTAAGCTCGCAATAAAGCCAGACGGGCAACAGGCATCATCATCGCGCCGCCGATGCCCTGAATGACGCGGAAAACCACCAATTCACTTAAGGAACTGGATAGCGCACAAGCCAGTGAGCCCAGCGTAAACAGGCTTACGGCAATCATAAAGACGCGTCGGGTACCGAACCTGTCTGCCAGCCATCCACTCACCGGGATCAGCATGGCGACCGTCAGGGTATAACTGATAATAGCCGACTGCATGGCGAGTGGAGAGCGGTTAAGGCTGTGCGCTATTGCGGGTAAAGCGGTATTGAGGATAGTGGCGTCTAATGCCTGCATAAAAAAGGCCATGGCTGCTATCCATGGCAGCCCGGCCATACTGCGAGATTTCTTTTCTGACATATTATTTATCCGGTAGCACGTTCGGTGCTATCAGCAATGCCTGACAGGCGGTGAAGGCGCGATCGCCATCGCTATCCTCTATTGCATCGACAATAGCCTGGTGCAAATCCAGCTTCACCACATCGTTATAGGTAATAGAGGTAAAGTAGGTCTGGTAGACGGAATGGAATAGTGATGCAAAGGAGATAAGGAACGGATTCGCACTCATTTCATAGATGTGCTCATGCCAGGCGATATCAACTTCTATCCAACGCTCGCGCCGGAAATTTCTTTTCAGCTCGACCATCTCTTCCATCAGTGTATTGAGATGCGCTTTTTGTTCTGCCGTACCGATAGTCGCCGCCAGTAAACAGGCCTGAGGCTCCAGACTGATGCGCATCACCAGAAAATGTTTTATGACCTGAGGGAAATTATCTTCCGTCATCCACCAGGTAAGCAGCTCCTGGTCGAGGAAGTTCCAGTTTGCCTGAGGCATGACGCGAGTGCCAATACGCGGGCGCGGTAATACCATACCTTTTGCCGTTAACGTTTTTACCGCTTCTCTTACTGCGGTACGACTCACGCCAAACTGATCGCCCAGCTCTATTTCACCGGGCAGGATAGCTCCCGGCGCATATTCACCTTTTAAGATTCGCTGAGCTAACTTTTCGGCCAGAACGTAGGACAGATTCTTCTGTGCGGCTAGCTGTTGGGCATTTAAAGGCATGAATGTTATTCCTTACTCTTTCTCTTATTCATTAGTATGCCACCAGGTAGTGTGATTGCGGCTGCAAAAACGGCAAATTGCTTATTTTATGGCATGTTAATGGTTGTTTTGGTGAAAAAATGTGCATTCGGAAAGTTATTTTGAATTTCCCCTTGTCAGCCTGAAATAACTCCCTATAATGCGCCTCCACTGACACGGAACAACGGATTACACGCCGCCGGGTCAGCGGAGAAAAGCGTAAATAAACGCTTGACTCTGAAGCGGGATAGCGTAATATGCACACCCCGCGCCGCTGAGAAAAAGCGAAGCGGCACTGCTCTTTAACAATTTATCAGACAATCTGTGTGGGCACTCGAGGATACGGATTCTTAACGTCGCAAGACGAAAAATGAATACCAAGTCTCTGAGTGAACACGTAATTCATTACGAAGTTTAATTCACGAGCATCAAACTTAAATTGAAGAGTTTGATCATGGCTCAGATTGAACGCTGGCGGCAGGCCTAACACATGCAAGTCGAACGGTAGCACAGAGAGCTTGCTCTCGGGTGACGAGTGGCGGACGGGTGAGTAATGTCTGGGAAACTGCCCGATGGAGGGGGATAACTACTGGAAACGGTAGCTAATACCGCATAATGTCGCAAGACCAAAGAGGGGGACCTTCGGGCCTCTTGCCATCGGATGTGCCCAGATGGGATTAGCTAGTAGGTGGGGTAACGGCTCACCTAGGCGACGATCCCTAGCTGGTCTGAGAGGATGACCAGCCACACTGGAACTGAGACACGGTCCAGACTCCTACGGGAGGCAGCAGTGGGGAATATTGCACAATGGGCGCAAGCCTGATGCAGCCATGCCGCGTGTATGAAGAAGGCCTTCGGGTTGTAAAGTACTTTCAGCGAGGAGGAAGGCGTTGTGGTTAATAACCACAGCGATTGACGTTACTCGCAGAAGAAGCACCGGCTAACTCCGTGCCAGCAGCCGCGGTAATACGGAGGGTGCAAGCGTTAATCGGAATTACTGGGCGTAAAGCGCACGCAGGCGGTCTGTCAAGTCGGATGTGAAATCCCCGGGCTCAACCTGGGAACTGCATCCGAAACTGGCAGGCTAGAGTCTTGTAGAGGGGGGTAGAATTCCAGGTGTAGCGGTGAAATGCGTAGAGATCTGGAGGAATACCGGTGGCGAAGGCGGCCCCCTGGACAAAGACTGACGCTCAGGTGCGAAAGCGTGGGGAGCAAACAGGATTAGATACCCTGGTAGTCCACGCCGTAAACGATGTCGACTTGGAGGTTGTGCCCTTGAGGCGTGGCTTCCGGAGCTAACGCGTTAAGTCGACCGCCTGGGGAGTACGGCCGCAAGGTTAAAACTCAAATGAATTGACGGGGGCCCGCACAAGCGGTGGAGCATGTGGTTTAATTCGATGCAACGCGAAGAACCTTACCTACTCTTGACATCCAGAGAACTTAGCAGAGATGCTTTGGTGCCTTCGGGAACTCTGAGACAGGTGCTGCATGGCTGTCGTCAGCTCGTGTTGTGAAATGTTGGGTTAAGTCCCGCAACGAGCGCAACCCTTATCCTTTGTTGCCAGCGGTCCGGCCGGGAACTCAAAGGAGACTGCCAGTGATAAACTGGAGGAAGGTGGGGATGACGTCAAGTCATCATGGCCCTTACGAGTAGGGCTACACACGTGCTACAATGGCATATACAAAGAGAAGCGACCTCGCGAGAGCAAGCGGACCTCATAAAGTATGTCGTAGTCCGGATTGGAGTCTGCAACTCGACTCCATGAAGTCGGAATCGCTAGTAATCGTGGATCAGAATGCCACGGTGAATACGTTCCCGGGCCTTGTACACACCGCCCGTCACACCATGGGAGTGGGTTGCAAAAGAAGTAGGTAGCTTAACCTTCGGGAGGGCGCTTACCACTTTGTGATTCATGACTGGGGTGAAGTCGTAACAAGGTAACCGTAGGGGAACCTGCGGTTGGATCACCTCCTTACCTTAAAGAACCGACCTTTGCAGTGCTCACACAGATTGTCTGATGAAAAGTGAATAGCAAGGCGTCTTGCGATTGAGACTTCAGTGTCCCCTTCGTCTAGAGGCCCAGGACACCGCCCTTTCACGGCGGTAACAGGGGTTCGAATCCCCTAGGGGACGCCACTTGCTGGTTCGTGAGTGAAAGACACGTACCCTGATATCTCAAAACTGGCTTGCGAGTCATGTTTGAGATATTTGCTCTTTAAAAATCTGGATCAAGCTGAAAATTGAAACGACACACTGTGTCTGTTCTCCGTAATAAGAACAGATAAAAGGTGTGTTCGAGTCTCTCAAATTTTCGCAATCAGAAGTGAAACATCTTCGGGTTGTGAGGTTAAGCGACTAAGCGTACACGGTGGATGCCCTGGCAGTCAGAGGCGATGAAGGACGTGCTAATCTGCGATAAGCGCCGGTAAGGTGATATGAACCGTTATAACCGGCGATTTCCGAATGGGGAAACCCAGTGTGATTCGTCACACTATCGTTAACTGAATACATAGGTTAACGAAGCGAACCGGGGGAACTGAAACATCTAAGTACCCCGAGGAAAAGAAATCAACCGAGATTCCCCCAGTAGCGGCGAGCGAACGGGGAGCAGCCCAGAGTCTGAATCAGCATGTGTGTTAGTGGAACGGTCTGGAAAGTCCGACGGTACAGGGTGATAGTCCCGTACACAAAAATGCACATGTTGTGAACTCGAAGAGTAGGGCGGGACACGTGGTATCCTGTCTGAATATGGGGGGACCATCCTCCAAGGCTAAATACTCCTGACTGACCGATAGTGAACCAGTACCGTGAGGGAAAGGCGAAAAGAACCCCGGCGAGGGGAGTGAAAAAGAACCTGAAACCGTGTACGTACAAGCAGTGGGAGCACCTTCGGGTGTGACTGCGTACCTTTTGTATAATGGGTCAGCGACTTATATTCTGTAGCAAGGTTAACCGTATAGGGGAGCCGAAGGGAAACCGAGTCTTAACTGGGCGTTAAGTTGCAGGGTATAGACCCGAAACCCGGTGATCTAGCCATGGGCAGGTTGAAGGTTGGGTAACACTAACTGGAGGACCGAACCGACTAATGTTGAAAAATTAGCGGATGACTTGTGGCTGGGGGTGAAAGGCCAATCAAACCGGGAGATAGCTGGTTCTCCCCGAAAGCTATTTAGGTAGCGCCTCGTGAACTCATCTTCGGGGGTAGAGCACTGTTTCGGCTAGGGGGTCATCCCGACTTACCAACCCGATGCAAACTGCGAATACCGAAGAATGTTATCACGGGAGACACACGGCGGGTGCTAACGTCCGTCGTGAAGAGGGAAACAACCCAGACCGCCAGCTAAGGTCCCAAAGTCATGGTTAAGTGGGAAACGATGTGGGAAGGCACAGACAGCCAGGATGTTGGCTTAGAAGCAGCCATCATTTAAAGAAAGCGTAATAGCTCACTGGTCGAGTCGGCCTGCGCGGAAGATGTAACGGGGCTAAACCATGCACCGAAGCTGCGGCAGCGACACTATGTGTTGTTGGGTAGGGGAGCGTTCTGTAAGCCGTTGAAGGTGGCCTGTGAGGGTTGCTGGAGGTATCAGAAGTGCGAATGCTGACATAAGTAACGATAATGCGGGTGAAAAACCCGCACGCCGGAAGACCAAGGGTTCCTGTCCAACGTTAATCGGGGCAGGGTGAGTCGACCCCTAAGGCGAGGCCGAAAGGCGTAGTCGATGGGAAACAGGTTAATATTCCTGTACTTGGTGTTACTGCGAAGGGGGGACGGAGAAGGCTATGTCGGCCGGGCGACGGTTGTCCCGGTTTAAGCATGTAGGCGGAGGTTCCAGGTAAATCCGGTACCTTTTAACGCTGAGGTGTGATGACGAGGCACTACGGTGCTGAAGTGACAAATGCCCTGCTTCCAGGAAAAGCCTCTAAGCATCAGGTAACACGAAATCGTACCCCAAACCGACACAGGTGGTCAGGTAGAGAATACCAAGGCGCTTGAGAGAACTCGGGTGAAGGAACTAGGCAAAATGGTGCCGTAACTTCGGGAGAAGGCACGCTGATATGTAGGTGAAGTGATTTACTCATGGAGCTGAAATCAGTCGAAGATACCAGCTGGCTGCAACTGTTTATTAAAAACACAGCACTGTGCAAACACGAAAGTGGACGTATACGGTGTGACGCCTGCCCGGTGCCGGAAGGTTAATTGATGGGGTTATCCGTAAGGAGAAGCTCTTGATCGAAGCCCCGGTAAACGGCGGCCGTAACTATAACGGTCCTAAGGTAGCGAAATTCCTTGTCGGGTAAGTTCCGACCTGCACGAATGGCGTAATGATGGCCAGGCTGTCTCCACCCGAGACTCAGTGAAATTGAACTCGCTGTGAAGATGCAGTGTACCCGCGGCAAGACGGAAAGACCCCGTGAACCTTTACTATAGCTTGACACTGAACACTGGTCCTTGATGTGTAGGATAGGTGGGAGGCTTTGAAGTGTGGACGCCAGTCTGCATGGAGCCATCCTTGAAATACCACCCTTTAATGGCTGGTGTTCTAACGTGGGCCCGTAATCCGGGTTGCGGACAGTGTCTGGTGGGTAGTTTGACTGGGGCGGTCTCCTCCCAAAGAGTAACGGAGGAGCACGAAGGTTAGCTAATCCTGGTCGGACATCAGGAGGTTAGTGCAAAGGCATAAGCTAGCTTGACTGCGAGAGTGACGGCTCGAGCAGGTGCGAAAGCAGGTCTTAGTGATCCGGTGGTTCTGAATGGAAGGGCCATCGCTCAACGGATAAAAGGTACTCCGGGGATAACAGGCTGATACCGCCCAAGAGTTCATATCGACGGCGGTGTTTGGCACCTCGATGTCGGCTCATCACATCCTGGGGCTGAAGTAGGTCCCAAGGGTATGGCTGTTCGCCATTTAAAGTGGTACGCGAGCTGGGTTTAGAACGTCGTGAGACAGTTCGGTCCCTATCTGCCGTGGGCGCTGGAGAATTGAGGGGGGCTGCTCCTAGTACGAGAGGACCGGAGTGGACGCATCACTGGTGTTCGGGTTGTCATGCCAATGGCACTGCCCGGTAGCTAAATGCGGAAGAGATAAGTGCTGAAAGCATCTAAGCACGAAACTTGCCCCGAGATGAGTTCTCCCTGAGACTTAAAGTCTCCTGAAGGAACGTTGAAGACGACGACGTTGATAGGTCGGGTGTGTAAGTGTAGCGATACATTGAGCTAACCGATACTAATGAACCGTGAGGCTTAACCTTACAACGCCGAAGGTGTTTTGGCGGATTTGAGAAGACAGATTTTCAGCCTGATTACAGATAAGATTAACCGGCGAAAAGCGGGTTAATAAACAGAATTTGCCTGGCGGCTGTAGCGCGGTGGTCCCACCTGACCCCATGCCGAACTCAGAAGTGAAACGCCGTAGCGCCGATGGTAGTGTGGGGTCTCCCCATGCGAGAGTAGGGAACTGCCAGGCATCAAATTGCAGTAAGCCGGGATGAAAATCCGGGTGGTGACAAAGAAATTCGGTGGAGCGGTAGTTCAGTTGGTTAGAATACCTGCCTGTCACGCAGGGGGTCGCGGGTTCGAGTCCCGTCCGTTCCGCCACTTATTAGAAAATTAAGCCTGCTACTAAGCAGGCTTAATGATAAAAAAATTTAGGGGCGTAGCTCAGTTGGTAGAGCACCGGTCTCCAAAACCGGGTGTCGCGAGTTCGAGTCTCTCCGCCCCTGCCAGAAACAATCCTTAGCATCCTTGCTAAGGATTTTTTTTATCTGCAATTTGAGCTGTGCCTTTCTGCTGTATTACTTCCGGCATCCTTGCCAGTGCTTTCTTTAATCTTCCAGAATACTTGTTCTTAGCAGATCGCAAATAAGGGCATGTTTGTCGCTGTTTTGCAGCCAGACTGCATATAAAGGACGTGAGAGCGTTGTGCTGTCGGTAACCGTGTGTAGATCGCTTTTGGCTTTAGCCCAGTTAACGGGCAACCAACTAAAGCCCTTAAGGACAGAAAGTTGCTGCCTGGCCAGTTCTGCCGAACTGGTGGTAAGTACCGGCACTTCATCCCCCGCGATCAGTCCTGCTTCGTGTTGTTGAAAATCGGGTCCCCATTCCAGGCGTAGGTAATTCAGTTCATCTTTGGTTTGTGAAGGTGAACTGCAATAGAGCGCCAGCGTGAAATATCCCAACAGTTGGCTGCTAAATTCGTCCATTTTGGGCGTTTCGGTGGTGATCAGCAGATCAAGCTGTCGTTCATGTAGCTGCTTTACTAACGACTGCCGTTGAGCGATTCTCGCTTCAAACTGCAGGCTGGTTTGTGGTTCCTGTGACTGATACAAACGCCTTAACCAGTCATTAAGCATACATTCCCAAAGGGATGCGCTGGCACCAATTGAAAACTCGTTATGCCGCGAGGTATTCGCGACCTCCTTGCGCGCTGCTTGCCATGTATTCATCAGCGTTTCAGCGTAAGGCAATAATTTCTCACCCGCCGCGGTTAAACGGATATTGTTTCTGTGTCGGGTGAACAGATTTACACCCAATTGATTTTCCAGTTGTCTGATCCGAAAACTAACCGCCGATTGGGTCAGATAGAGCGCTTCAGCAGCCCTGCCAAAGTGGCGTGTCCGGCTAACCTCCAGGAAAGTTTTTAACAATTCCGTATCCACAACTCGCTCCATAAAATTATTTGTCGTGATGATTTAAATCTTTTGTTTGACGCTCTGTCAAGCGTAACTAATACTCCGCGCCATAAATAGCTCGGCCAAAGAATTAGGAGCGTGCAGGATGGCGGAAAGCTTTACGACGACTAATCGATATTTCGACAATAAATATTATCCCCGCGGATTCTCCCGTCATGGTGATTTCACCATTAAAGAAGCACAACTGCTTGAGCGTCACGGTTATGCTTTCAACGAGCTGGATCTGGGCAAACGTGAGCCGGTAACGGAAGAAGAAAAACTGTTTGTTGCGGTATGCCGTGGTGAACGTGAACCGGTTACCGAAGCCGAACGCGTGTGGTCTAAGTATATGACGCGTATTAAGCGTCCAAAACGTTTCCATACGTTGTCTGGTGGGAAACCTCAGGTGGAAGGTGCAGAAGACTACACCGAATCTGATGATTAATAAAAAAGGGCGAAAGCCCTTTTTTTATGTCAGTAGTTTCTGCAAATGAATGAGTAACCTGTCTATCGCCCTATACCCAACGGCCTCTTGCAAGTGCTGACGGGTAATATGATCACATTGCTCGAGATCCGCGATGGTTCGGGCGACCTTTATCAATCGCAGCCAGGCGCGGATAGACAATCCGAGATGCGCTAATGTCTCTTCAAGCCACTGCGCATCATCACTGCGAAGTCGGCAATATTCATGTATATCCTGACTGTCCAGATGCGCGTTTAACTTATTTTGCCGCCGATACTGACGCTCTTGTGCGGCGATAACGCGTTGCTTCACCGTTGCGCTATCTTCCCCTTTCATCGCACTCTGGCTGAGTATGCCGGGCGGAGGCAAAGGGATTTCGAGGGAGAGATCGAAACGGTCAAGAAACGGTCCTGATAATCGATTGAGGTAACGCAGCGTCTGCTCTGGGGTGCAGCGGTTATGGTTCCCCTGATAATGACCCGTTGGGCTTGGATTCATTGCAGCAATGAGTTGAAAGCGTGCAGGGTAGGTTATTTTAGCCCGAGTGCGGGATAAATGGATCTGCCCGGACTCGATAGGTTCACGCAGGGCATCCAACGTACGTCGCTCAAACTCAGGTAATTCATCCAGGAATAGTATGCCGTTATGCGCCAGAGAGATCTCTCCCGGCGCAGGAATAGACCCGCCACCTACCATGGCGGTTAATGAAGCACTGTGATGCGGTGAGCGAAAGGGGCGCTGCTTCCACTGTTTTTGTATCGTAGTGGAATTGACCAGGCTGAGTATCGCAGCACTTTCTAGTGCCTCATCGTTGCTAAGCGGCGGGAGTAGTCCTCTGAGGCGACTGGCCAGCATGGTCTTTCCCGTCCCCGGAGGGCCGATAAGCAGCAGGTTGTGACCGCCAGCCGCAGTGAGCTCCAACCCGCGTTTGCCTTGTTCCTGACCGATGACATCGCTCAGATCATCGGCTAATGGCTCTGGCGTGAAGTCTGCAGATAACGGTCTGTCTAAATCATGCTTCCCTTCGAGAAATGCGCATACGGACTGTAGGTGATCGGCAATCAGACACCCTTCACCATGTATCAGTCCAACTTCAGCGGCATTCTCTTTTGCGACAATAATTCTCCTGCCTGCTCGTATTGCTTCGGTTGCGCTTGAAATCGCTCCTGGAACGCCGCGTAGCGTGCCTGTAAGCGCTAATTCGCCTACCAGCTCGTAGGTATCGAGATTATGGGCTGTAAGCTGCTCAGAAGCGGCCAGAAGCGCAACTGCGATAGGTAAATCATATCGCCCTCCTTCTTTGGGAAGATCGGCAGGAGCGAGGTTAATGGTTATCTTCTTCGCCGGGAATTCATACCCACTATTAATAATCGCACTGCGAACCCGATCGCGGGCCTCTTTCACCGTTGTTTCTGGCAATCCCACCATGGTTAAACCAGGTAGACCATTGCTGATATGTACCTCAATGGTAATGGCTGGCGCATTCACGCCAAGCGCGGCGCGTGTATGAACAATCGATAGTGACATAACCCCTCCTGATGAAGGCATTATGCGGTAATGCATCACGGCAAAATTTAATTTGATCGCGGATTTTAGATGCTGATTCACGTATTTTTCTGCAAATTAAATCTTTTGCATGAAACCAGGGATAACGCTCGCAAACGTATTTATGAGGTGTTGTCGCGGGGGAGTGTGTGCTCAAGCATGACCTGAAACGTGAAATATTTTCATTTTTTAATTTTTTATATAAAAAACAAGGCGATTTATCAAAACCGTTACCGGGCTCAGAAAAACGAATAAAAAAAATTCTTGTGTTATTTGCAAATTCTATGGTAACTCTTTAGGTATTCCTTCGAACAAGATGCAAGAAAATATAAAAATGACAGCCCTTCTACGAGTGATTAGCCTGGTCGTGATTAGCGTGGTGGTGATTATTATCCCACCGTGCGGGGCTGCACTTGGACGAGGAAAGGCTTAGAAAACAAGCCTTAACGAACTAAGACCCCCGCACCGAAAGGTCCGGGGGTTTTTTTTTGACCTTAAAAACATACACGAGGAGCAGAAAGTGAACGGTAGCATAAAATTCTGTTTCTCAAGATTTACGGCGGGGATGTAACTATGAATGGGGCACAGTGGGTGGTACATGCGTTGCGTGCACAAGGGGTTCAAACCGTCTTTGGTTATCCCGGTGGCGCAATTATGCCGGTTTATGATGCGTTATATGACGGCGGCGTAGAACACCTGTTGTGTCGACATGAGCAGGGCGCGGCGATGGCGGCGATTGGTTATGCTCGTGCTACAGGTAAAACCGGTGTTTGTATCGCTACGTCCGGCCCAGGCGCGACCAACCTGATCACCGGTCTTGCCGATGCGCTGTTAGATTCTGTCCCCGTTGTGGCGATCACCGGCCAGGTTGCATCACCTTTCATCGGAACGGATGCGTTCCAGGAAGTGGACGTTCTCGGTATGTCTCTGTCTTGCACCAAGCACAGTTTCCTGGTGCAGTCACTGGAGGAACTGCCGCGCATCATGGCAGAAGCTTTCGACGTGGCGAACTCTGGTCGTCCGGGCCCCGTACTGGTCGATATCCCAAAAGATATTCAGTTAGCCAGCGGTACGCTGGAACCGTATTTCACGACCGTCGGAAACGTAGAGACTTTCCCGCATGCTGACGTTGAGCAGGCGCGTAAAATGCTGGCTCAGGCGCAAAAACCCATCCTGTACGTAGGTGGTGGCGTGGGTATGGCGCAGGCGGTCTCTGCCCTGCGTGAGTTTATCGCGCATACCCAAATACCGGTCGCTTGCACGCTGAAAGGCCTGGGCGCAGTAAACGCGGACTACCCGTACTATTTGGGCATGCTGGGAATGCACGGTACTAAGGCGGCGAATTTCGCGGTGCAAGAGAGTGATTTACTGATCGCAGTGGGCGCACGTTTTGATGACCGGGTAACCGGTAAGCTGAATACTTTCGCGCCTAACGCCAGCGTCATCCATATGGATATCGACCCGGCAGAAATGAATAAGCTGCGTCAGGCACACGTCGCGTTGCAGGGCGATTTAAATTCGCTGTTGCCAGCATTACAACAACCGCTGAAGATCGACGCATGGCGTCAGTCCTGTGCAGAGCTGCGCGCAGAACATGCCTGGCGCTATGATCATCCGGGTGACGCTATCTACGCGCCGCTGTTGTTAAAACAGCTGTCTGAACGCAAACCAGCAGATAGCGTGGTGACGACGGATGTTGGTCAGCATCAAATGTGGTCCGCGCAGCATATGACCTACACCCGCCCGGAAAATTTCATCACCTCCAGCGGTTTGGGTACGATGGGCTTTGGCCTGCCAGCTGCTGTTGGCGCGCAGGTGGCTCGTCCGAACGATACGGTAATCTGTATCTCCGGTGACGGTTCTTTCATGATGAATGTACAAGAACTGGGCACCGTAAAACGCAGGCAGTTGCCGCTGAAGATAGTCTTACTCGACAACCAGCGCTTGGGCATGGTGCGACAATGGCAGCAGCTGTTTTTCCAGGAACGTTATAGCGAAACCACCCTTACCGATAACCCCGATTTCCTCATGTTGGCCAGCGCCTTCGGCATACCTGGTCAGCACATCACCCGTAAAGACCAGGTTGAAGCGGCACTCGACACCATGCTGAACAGCGAGGGGCCATACCTGCTTCATGTCTCAATCGACGAACTTGAGAATGTCTGGCCTCTGGTGCCGCCTGGCGCCAGTAACTCAGAAATGCTGGAGAAATTATCATGATGCAACATCAGGTCGCCGTTGAGGCTCGTTTCAACCCGGAAACGTTAGAACGTGTTTTACGCGTGGTACGCCATCGTGGTTTTCAGGTGTGCTCCATGAATATGGCAGCCGCCAGCGATGCGCAGAATATAAATATCGAATTGACCGTTGCCAGCCCCCGGTCGGTCGACTTACTGTTTAGTCAGTTAAGTAATCTGGTAGACGTTGCACATGTTGCTATCTGCCAGAGCACAACCACATCACAACAAATCCGCGCCTGAGCGCAAAAGGAAGAAAAATGACGACGAAAAAAGCTGATTACATTTGGTCTAATGGCGAGATGATTCGTTGGGAAGACGCGAAGGTTCACGTGATGTCCCACGCTCTGCACTACGGTACTTCTGTATTTGAAGGCATCCGTTGCTACGATTCTCACAAAGGGCCGGTGGTGTTCCGTCATCGTGAACATATGCAGCGTCTGCGTGATTCAGCCAAGATCTACCGTTTTCCGGTCTCTCAGAGCGTTGATGAACTGATGGAAGCCTGCCGCGAAGTGATCCGCAAAAACAACCTGACCAGCGCCTATATTCGTCCGCTGGTATTTGTTGGCGATGTCGGGATGGGCGTTAACCCGCCAGCGGGTTACACCACTGATGTGATCATCGCCGCGTTCCCGTGGGGGGCATACCTCGGCGCAGAAGCGCTGGAACAGGGGATCGATGCGATGGTTTCTTCCTGGAACCGCGTTGCGCCGAACACCATCCCTACCGCTGCTAAAGCGGGCGGTAACTATCTGTCTTCGCTGCTGGTGGGTAGCGAAGCGCGTCGTCATGGTTATCAGGAAGGTATTGCGCTGGACGTGAATGGCTACATTTCCGAAGGCGCGGGCGAGAACCTGTTTGAAGTTAAAGACGGCATTCTGTTTACCCCGCCATTTACCTCTTCCGCGCTGCCGGGTATCACCCGTGATGCCATCATTAAACTGGCGAAAGATCTTGATATCGAAGTGCGTGAGCAGGTGCTGTCCCGTGAATCGCTGTACCTGGCCGACGAAGTGTTTATGTCCGGTACCGCGGCGGAAATCACGCCAGTACGCAGCGTAGATGGTATTCAGGTAGGCGAAGGCCGCTGCGGCCCGGTCACCAAACGCATCCAGCAGGCCTTCTTTGGCCTCTTCACCGGTGAAACGGAAGACAAATACGGCTGGTTGGATTCAGTAAACCAATAACAATATTAATATTTCCCCAAAATAATTCACGTTGCAGGAAGTCCCAGGAGCTTATTGTAGTAAGTGACTGGGGTGAGCGAGGCAGCCAACGCACCTGCGGCGTGAAGTATGCAGGGGAAAGACAGACGGGAGTTAATCAAGCATGCCTAAGTATCGTTCTGCCACCACCACCCACGGCCGCAATATGGCGGGTGCCCGCGCACTGTGGCGCGCCACCGGGATGACCGACGCCGACTTCGGCAAGCCGATTATCGCTGTGGTGAACTCCTTTACCCAGTTCGTGCCGGGTCACGTACACCTGCGCGATCTCGGTAAGCTGGTTGCCGAACAAATCGAAGCCTCAGGCGGTGTGGCGAAAGAGTTCAACACCATCGCGGTGGATGACGGTATCGCTATGGGCCACGGGGGCATGCTTTATTCACTGCCGTCCCGCGAGCTGATCGCCGACTCCGTTGAGTACATGGTTAACGCCCACTGTGCCGACGCGATGGTCTGCATCTCCAACTGCGACAAAATCACCCCCGGTATGTTAATGGCCTCGCTGCGTCTTAATATTCCAGTGATCTTCGTCTCTGGCGGTCCGATGGAAGCCGGGAAAACCAAGCTTTCCGACAAAATCATCAAGCTCGACCTGGTTGACGCGATGATTCAGGGCGCAGACCCGAAAGTCTCCGACTCGCAGAGCGAGCAGGTTGAACGTTCCGCCTGTCCGACCTGCGGCTCCTGCTCCGGGATGTTCACCGCCAACTCGATGAACTGTCTGACCGAAGCGCTGGGCCTGTCACAACCGGGCAACGGCTCGCTATTGGCCACTCACGCCGACCGTAAAGAGCTGTTCCTCACCGCAGGTCAACGCATCGTTGAGCTGACCAAACGTTATTACGAGCAGGATGATGCATCGGCGTTGCCGCGCAACATTGCCAGCAAAGCAGCGTTTGAGAATGCCATGACGCTGGATATCGCCATGGGTGGTTCCACTAACACCGTTCTGCATCTGCTGGCGGCAGCACAGGAAGCGGAAATTGACTTCACCATGAGTGATATCGACAAGCTGTCTCGTAAAGTGCCGCAACTGTGTAAAGTGGCGCCAAGCACGCAAAAATACCATATGGAAGACGTTCACCGTGCCGGCGGCGTCTTGGGCATTTTAGGTGAGCTGGATCGTGCTGGGCTGCTGAACCGCAACGTGAAAAACGTCCTTGGTCTCTCTCTGCCGCAGACGCTGGAGCAGTACGACATCGCCGTGACCCAGGATGAGGCGGTCAAAAAAATGTTCCGCGCTGGTCCGGCGGGCATCCGCACCACCCAGGCGTTCTCGCAGGATTGCCGTTGGGATACGCTGGATGACGATCGCGCCGAAGGCTGTATCCGCTCGCTGGAGCACGCTTACAGCAAGGATGGCGGTCTGGCGGTGCTGTACGGCAACTTCGCGGAAAATGGCTGTATCGTAAAAACCGCAGGTGTTGACGACAGTATTCTCAAATTTACCGGCCCGGCGAAAGTCTACGAAAGTCAGGACGAGGCGGTTGAGGCTATCCTCGGCGGTAAAGTGGTCGAAGGCGACGTGGTGGTGATTCGCTACGAAGGGCCGAAAGGCGGGCCGGGCATGCAGGAAATGCTCTACCCAACCACGTTCCTGAAATCAATGGGTCTCGGCAAAGCCTGTGCGCTGATCACCGATGGCCGCTTCTCCGGCGGCACCTCCGGCCTGTCTATCGGCCACGTTTCCCCGGAAGCGGCCAGCGGCGGCAACATCGCGATCATCGAAGACGGCGATATGATTGCTATCGATATCCCGAATCGCGGTATTCAACTGCAACTGAGCGATGCGGAAATCGCCGCCCGTCGTGAAGCGCAGGAAGCCCGCGGCGATCAGGCGTGGACGCCGAAGAATCGTGAGCGTCAGGTCTCCTTTGCCCTTCGCGCCTATGCCAGCCTGGCCACCAGTGCCGATAAAGGCGCGGTGCGCGATAAATCCAAGCTGGGGGGTTAATGACCATGGCGGATTCACAACCCTTGTCCGGTGCCCCTGAGGGCGCCGAGTATCTCAGAGCGGTGCTGCGTGCGCCGGTATACGAAGCGGCGCAGGTAACGCCGCTACAAAAAATGGAAAAGCTCTCTTCGCGCCTCGATAACGTGATTCTGGTCAAGCGCGAAGACAGACAGCCGGTGCACAGCTTCAAGCTGCGCGGGGCCTACGCGATGATGGCAGGCCTGACTGAAGAGCAAAAAGCGCATGGCGTCATTACCGCATCGGCAGGTAATCACGCCCAGGGTGTGGCTTTCTCCTCTGCGCGATTAGGCGTGAAGGCGCTGATTGTGATGCCGGTGGCGACCGCGGATATCAAAGTCGACGCCGTTCGCGGCTTCGGCGGTGAAGTTCTGCTGCACGGCGCGAATTTTGATGAAGCCAAAGCCAAAGCGATTGAGCTTTCCCGGCAGCAGGGCTTTACCTGGGTGCCGCCGTTTGATCACCCGATGGTGATTGCCGGGCAGGGCACGCTGGCGCTGGAGTTACTTCAGCAGGATGCTCACCTTGACCGCGTCTTTGTGCCAGTTGGCGGCGGTGGTCTGGCGGCGGGCGTGGCGGTGCTGATTAAACAGCTGATGCCGCAGATCAAAGTGATCGCCGTCGAAGCCGAAGATTCAGCCTGCCTGAAAGCGGCGCTGGATGCCGGTCATCCGGTGGATCTGCCACGCGTCGGTCTCTTTGCTGAAGGTGTGGCGGTCAAACGCATCGGCGATGAAACCTTCCGTCTGTGCCAGGAGTATCTCGACGACATTATCACAGTCGATAGCGATGCTATCTGTGCGGCAATGAAAGACCTGTTTGAAGATGTACGCGCGGTGGCGGAACCTTCCGGGGCGCTGGCGCTGGCGGGGATGAAGAAATACATCGCCCAGCACAATATTCGCGGCGAACGTCTGGCGCATGTGCTGTCCGGCGCTAATGTGAACTTCCATGGTCTGCGCTACGTTTCCGAACGCTGCGAGCTGGGCGAACAGCGCGAGGCGCTGCTGGCGGTGACGATTCCGGAAGAGAAGGGCAGCTTCCTGAAGTTCTGCCAACTGCTGGGCGGGCGTTCGGTGACCGAGTTCAACTATCGCTTTGCTGACGCCAAAGATGCCTGCATCTTCGTGGGCGTGCGGCTGAGCCGTGGCGTTGAGGAGCGCAAGGAAATCCTTAGCCTACTCAAAGACGGCGGTTACAGCGTGGTGGATCTGTCAGATGATGAAATGGCCAAGTTGCATGTGCGCTATATGGTCGGCGGCCGTCCTTCTAAGCCGTTGCAAGAGCGCCTTTATAGCTTTGAGTTCCCGGAATCACCGGGCGCGCTGCTGAAGTTCCTCTACACCCTGGGAACGCACTGGAATATCTCGCTATTCCACTACCGTAGCCACGGTACCGACTATGGCCGTGTACTGGCGGCGTTTGAACTGGGCGAGAATGAACCGGACTTTGAAACCCGGCTCAATGAACTGGGCTATGAGTGCCACGACGAGACGAATAACCCGGCGTTCCGCTTCTTCCTGGCGGGCTAACGGCGGCCATAAAAAAAGGGTTCATGGAGACATGAACCCTTTTTTACATCTGAATCAGAGAATTACAGCGTGATCACTTCGAATTCGACTTCGGTGTTCACGTCCGCATCGTAATCCACACCGTCGAGGGCAAAACCGAACAGGTTCAGGAATTCCTGCTTGTAACCTGCATAGTCAGTTTCCTGCGTCAGGTTTTCGGTGGTGATCAGCGGCCACAGGTCGCGGCAGGCTTGCTGAATATCGTCACGCAGTTCCCAGTCATCCATACGGATGCGTTGATTGTCATCCAGCGCCACTTTATCGCCGTACAGGCTGGTGGTCATCAGACGGTTGATCTGCTCGATGCAACCTTCGTGAATGCCTTGCTCTTTCATCAGCTTGAAGACCATAGAGATGTACAGCGGCATCACCGGAATAGCAGAAGATGCCTGCGTGATAACCGATTTCAGGACGGCAACGTTAGCGGAACCGTTGAGCGGTGCCAGCTGCTTACGCAGTTCACCCGCCGCGCGGTCGAGGTCTTCTTTCGCTTTACCCAGCGCGCCGTGCCAGTAGATTGGCCAGGTCAGGTCGGTACCGATGTAAGAGTAAGCCACGGTTTTCACGCCGTCAGCCAGCACGCCTGCTTCGCTCAGCGCGCCCATCCACAGTTCCCAGTCTTCGCCGCCCATCACGGTGACGGTGTTCTGAACTTCTTCTTCGGTTGCCGGCTCAATGCTGGCGGTGATGATCTGATCTTTGTTGGTATCAATCGCTTTAGAGGTGTAAACCTCGCCGATCGGCTTCAGCGCAGAACGAACGATTTCGCCGGTTTTCGGCATTTTACGCACCGGGGATGCCAGTGAGTAAACCACCAGGTCGATTTGGCCCAGATCTTCTTTGATCAGTTTGATAACTTCATCGCGGCACTCGTCAGAGAACGCGTCGCCGTTGATGCTTTTGGAGTACAGACCTTCACGCTTAGCGGCTTCATCGAAGGCGGCAGAGTTATACCAGCCCGCGGAACCTGGTTTGGTTTCCGTGCCCGGTTTTTCAAAAAATACGCCGATAGTGGCGGCACCGCTGCCAAAGGCGGCGGAAATTCTGGATGCCAGGCCGTAACCGGTGGAAGCACCGATCACCAGCACGCGGGAAGGACCGTTCTCAATTTTCCCGTTTTGCTTTACGTACTCGATCTGTTTTTCCACATTGACTTTGCAGCCAGTCGGATGGGTCGTTGTACAGATGAATCCACGAATTTTTGGTTTGATTATCATAATGATGGCTAATTAAGTTTGTATTTTCGCTGTCAAGTGCGCAATGACACCGTCTGTTCTGGCTTGCTTAACGACATGGTTAACAAGCCCCCCACATCTATTATGGCACGGGACATTATACAGAAAAGGAGTGCCAATACTGAATCTACCACTGATTTTAGGCCAGACGCTGGCGCTACTCGGCGATTTTACGCTCCAGCACAATCTTCCAGAAGGCATCGATCAGCGGCTCATGCAGCCGCTTTTTCGGCGCGCAGACGCCCAGTTCAAACGGCGTTTTTTCGTCGCTGCGCTCTAAAATCATCACGCGATTGCGCACCGGCTCCGGGCTGTTTTCCAGCACAACTTCCGGCAGCAGCGCCACGCCGCAGCCTAGCGCTACCATTGAGACCATCGCCTCATGGCCGCCGACGGTGGCGTAAATCTGCGGGTTACTGATTTTGTGGCGACGGAACCACAGCTCAATGCGACGGCGCACCGGCCCCTGGTCGGCCATGATAAACGGCACGGTTGACCAGTCGGGCTTATCGACGGAAACCTGATTGCGCACCGGGCAGGGCAGCGCCGGGGCGATCAGCACCACCGCCAGATTCTCCAGCATGGAAAACGCCACCGCGCCGGGCAGCGTTTCCGGCTTACCGGCAATCGCCAGATCGGCCTCGCCGGTGACCACTTTGTCCATGGCGTCGGCGGCGTCGCCGGTGGTGAGCTTAATTTCGACGGAGGGATGCTCGGCGCGAAAACGATCGAGAATCGGCGGCAGATGGCTATAAGCCGCCGTCACCGAACAGAAAATGTGCAGTTCACCAGAAAGTGATGGCCCCTGCTGATCGAGGGTGTGGCGCAGTTGCTGATACTGCAACAACGTTTGCTGGGCAAATACCCGTAGTTCTTCCCCTGCTTCGGTCAGCGTGACCGTGCGGTTATCACGCACAAACAGTGCCTGACCGAGGTCCTCTTCCAGCCGCTGAATTTGCCGGGAGAGCGTGGAGGGGCTGACGTGCATCGCCCGCGCGCTGCGACCAAAGTGGCGGCTTTCCGCCAGATGCAGGAAGGTTTTCAGATCGCGTAAATCCACCGATTTCACCTCACGGCTTAACATTGCAGAACTTGCAACATGACGTTGTGAATATATCAATTTCCGCAATAAATTTCCTGTTGTAATGTGGGTACATTCTCGCTGAAACGCGAACCGAACAATATACTCGTCGTCTTTCAAGTTGCAGATGTGTTGGCTGCGTCAGCTCACCCCAGTCACTTACCTGAGTAAGCTCTTGGGGATTCGCTGCCTTACCGCCTTCCTACAACTCGAAATCCATAGAGTAACGACACACAACATCACGGAGTACACCATCATGGCTAACTACTTTAATACACTGAATCTGCGCCAGCAGCTGGCGCAGCTGGGTAAATGCCGCTTTATGGGCCGCGACGAATTCGCCGACGGCGCGAGCTACCTTCAGGGTAAAAAAGTGGTCATCGTCGGCTGTGGCGCTCAGGGTCTGAACCAGGGCCTGAACATGCGTGACTCCGGTCTGGATATTTCTTATGCCCTGCGTAAAGAAGCCATTGCTGAGAAGCGTGCTTCCTGGCGTAAAGCGACCGAAAACGGTTTTAAAGTGGGGACCTACGAAGAGCTGATCCCGCAGGCGGACCTGGTGGTTAACCTGACGCCGGACAAACAGCACTCTGACGTGGTGCGTTCCGTACAGCCGCTGATGAAAGACGGCGCGGCGCTGGGCTACTCTCACGGCTTCAACATCGTCGAAGTGGGCGAGCAGATCCGTAAAGACATCACCGTAGTGATGGTGGCGCCGAAGTGTCCGGGTACCGAAGTGCGCGAAGAGTACAAACGTGGTTTCGGTGTTCCGACGCTGATCGCCGTTCACCCGGAAAACGATCCGAAAGGCGAAGGTATGGCGATTGCTAAAGCCTGGGCTGCGGCCACCGGCGGTCACCGTGCGGGTGTACTGGAATCTTCTTTCGTGGCGGAAGTGAAATCTGACCTGATGGGCGAGCAGACCATCCTGTGCGGCATGCTGCAGGCCGGTTCTCTGCTGTGCTTCGACAAGCTGGTGGCAGAAGGCACCGACCCGGCTTACGCCGAAAAACTGATTCAGTTCGGCTGGGAAACCATCACCGAAGCGCTGAAGCAGGGTGGTATCACCCTGATGATGGACCGTCTGTCTAACCCGGCGAAACTGCGTGCTTACGCGCTGTCTGAACAGCTGAAAGAGATCATGGCGCCGCTGTTCCAGAAACACATGGATGACATCATCTCCGGCGAATTCTCTTCCGGCATGATGGCTGACTGGGCCAACGACGATAAGAAACTGCTGACCTGGCGTGAAGAGACCGGCAAAACCGCGTTCGAAACCGCGCCGCAGTATGAAGGTAAAATCGGCGAGCAGGAGTACTTCGATAAAGGCGTGCTGATGATTGCGATGGTGAAAGCGGGCGTTGAGCTGGCGTTCGAAACCATGGTCGATTCCGGCATCATCGAAGAATCTGCTTACTACGAATCACTGCACGAACTGCCGCTGATTGCCAACACCATCGCCCGTAAGCGCCTGTATGAAATGAACGTCGTTATCTCCGATACCGCAGAATACGGTAACTACCTGTTCTCTTACGCTTGCGTACCGCTGCTGAAAGAGTTCATGACCACGCTGCAGGCTGGCGATCTGGGCAAAGCGATTGCCGAAGGCGCGGTAGACAACGCGCAGCTGCGCGACGTGAACGACGCAATTCGCGGTCATGCTATCGAGAAAGTAGGCCAGAAACTGCGTGGCTACATGACTGATATGAAGCGCATTGCAGTAGCTGGATAAGAGGCTGCTGGAATCGCCGGATGGCGGCGTGAACGCCTTATTCGGCCTACAATAAAGTGACCATTATGTAGGCTGGATAAGCGTATCGCCATCCGATAAAAAAGCCCGGTGTTTAAACACCGGGCTTTTTATTAGTTGCGGTACAGCACTTTAATGATGTGGTAACCGAACTGGGTGTGCAGCGGGCCGGTTGGCTCCAGCACCGGGCAGGAGAAGACCACTTTGTCGAACGCCGGCACCATCTGGCCCTGACGGAATTCACCTAAATCGCCGCCGCGTTTGCCCGATGGGCAGATGGAATGCTTCTTCGCCAGTTTGCCGAAGTCGGCGCCGTTTTTAATCTGCTCCAGAAGATCCAGTGCCAGTTTCTCTTCTTTTACAAGGATATGCACTGCTGCTGCTGTTTTTGCCATGATCGTGCCTTCAAAAGGGAATATATAAGGCTGGCGATTTTAGCATGGCTTATCGGCGATACAGCACCTTGATGATGTGATAGCCGAATTTGGTTTTGACCGGCCCGTAAGGTTTAAGCAGTGGGCAGCTAAACACGGCGGCATCAAATGGCCCGACCATCATCCCCTGTTTGAACTCACCCAAATCGCCGCCGTTGCGCCCGGATGGGCAGCGAGAGTAGCGTTTTGCCAGGTGATCGAAGCTAATACCGCGATCCAGCTTGCTCAGGATTTCCAGAGCAAGTTTTTCTTCTTTTACCAGGATGTGCAGGGCTGCCGCGCTCTTAGCCATTATTTTGTTCTCATGTCTCAAAGATATCTCGTTACTTTATCATCCGCCTTCGCCGTGAACATATACTCTTCGCCATCACGGGACAGATGTCTCGCCTGATGTATGGAAGCGAGAGATGAGCGACATTTTTATCTGTCCTGTTCCTTCTTGTCACGGACAGCCGTCCTGTCCCTACCGCTGTGGAGCGAGATAACATGGATACAATGAAAAAACCTGAATTTTCAGTCGGCTGGCTTTCCGGGCTTAGTGATATTGTTCGCGATCCACAGCTTTATGAATTACTGAAATATTGCCCTCTGGAAATCATGCAGCAATGGCGCTTTGAAGAGATCCCGCGTGGAGACTTTATTTGCCGGCAGGGGGAAATATGTCAGCGCTTTTCGCTGATTATTGCTGGCGAAGTGGATGTGTTCTATGAGGCTGAAGATGGACGTCGTTATCGTCAGGCCCGCTACCGGAAAGGCGACATGCTGGGCGAGCTCGAGATCTTTGAGTCACGTCATTACATCTGTTCGGTGGTGGCGGTAGGGCATGTGCAGCTCCTGAGTTTGTCGCAGGAATATTTTTGCCGCTGGCTGGCCTTAGATAACCATTTTAACCAGCGGATGCTGCGCTTCTTTAGTCAGCAATATTATCAGCTGTCAAAAAAGGCCAGCAGCGACAATCTTTACTCGCTGCATCAGCGAGTATGTCAGGCGTTATGGCTGCGTTATCAACAAGATGGCACCAACGCAATCTTGCTGGATAAGCTAAACCTCAGCGAGGAGCTGGCGGCGACGACCCGTAGTATTAATCGTATTTTACATGATCTGAAAGCGTTACAGATTATTGATACCGATGGTGAAAGCATTGTGTTGTTAGTCCCTGAAAAGTTAAAGCAGGAGGCTGATATCGGATAACCGCAAGAGTGAAGGAGGCGCGAGAATGTCGCTGCAACCCCATATCCAGTTAAGCAAGGAGATGACCGGCGCACGCTATGCGCTGCTGCCGGGCGATCCGTTGCGGGTGGACCGCATCGTCAATTTTCTTGATAACCCAGAACTGCTTGGTCAAAACCGGGAGTTTCGCGCCGCGCGAGGTTGGTATAAGGGCGTCGAGATTTTGGTGCTCTCTACCGGGATCGGCGGGCCGTCTACGGCGATTGCCATTGAAGAACTGCGCCAGATCGGCCTAACAACCCTGATTCGTATCGGTAGCTGTGGGGCGTTGCAGGATAATCTTGCGCTCGGTGACGTGATTATCGCCCATGCCGCAGTAACGGATGACGGGACCAGCCGTACCTATGCGCCAGCAGGCTATCCGGCCTGCGCCGACCCGCAGTTAACCTGGGAACTGATGGCGCAGGCTCGCCAGATGAATATCCCCGCCGTGTGCGGCCTGGTGCGTAGCCACGACAGTTTTTATACCGATCGGGAAGCAGAACTGGATGCGCAGTGGTCGGCGCTCGGCGTTCTGGGCGCGGATATGGAGAGCGCCGCTCTGATGACTATCGGCGCGCTGCGAGGGTTACGTACGGCGTCATTACTCAACGTGGTGGTTGCCCACAACGGTTGTCTGGATAGCAGCATCAATGATTATGTCCAACAGGACGCGTTGTGCCAGCAGGGCGAAGAACGGCAAATTGCCCTGGCGCTCCGCGCCATTTATTCCGTCAGCCAGTCAGGAGGTCAGTGATGGACTTTTTTAGCATTAACAATGTGATGGTCAACATTCCTCTCGGCGAAGGCGGGTATGCGCTATCGTGGATTGAAGCCATTGGTACCGTATTTGGTCTGTTATGTATCTGGTGTGCCAGCCGGGAAAAAATCATCAATTACCTGTTTGGCTTGATTAACGTCACGCTGTTTGCCGCGATTTTCTTCCAGATTCAGCTCTATGCCAGCCTGCTGCTGCAGGTGTTTTTCTTCGCCGCTAACATTTACGGCTGGTATGCGTGGAGCCGGCAAAACGAGGCGCAGGAAGCTGCGCTCAAAGTACGTTGGCTTTCCCGCCAGCAAACCCTGGTACTGGGCGGCGTATGCGCGGTGGCGATAGTTCTGATGACGCTGTTTATCGACCCGGTGTTTTCGGCGCTCACCCGCATCATGATTGCCCTGCTGCAGACATTTGGTATGCAGGTCGCTTTGCCTGACCTCCAGCCTGATGCTTTCCCGTTCTGGGATTCCACCATGCTGGTATTGTCGATTGCGGCCATGGTGCTGATGACGCGTAAATATGTTGAAAACTGGCTGCTATGGGTACTTATCGATGTTATTAGCGTGGTTATATACGCGGTGCAGGGCGTTTACGCCATGTCGCTTGAGTATGTCCTCCTGACTGCGATTGCTGTCATGGGAGCGTACGGCTGGATCAAAAGTGCGCAGCGAAACGGCTATACACCGCTTGCCGCGACGGTCTCCTGATTGACCCGATTTTCTGGCTACCCGCAGAGGTAGCCAGTTACTCTTTCTCCCCCTCTTTCTGCTACAATCCACCTCCCCGTGTTTACAGATTGAGCAATCCTCTATGCGTTTGAACCCCGGACAACAACAAGCCGTCGAATTCGTCACCGGACCTTGCCTGGTGCTGGCGGGAGCTGGTTCCGGTAAGACACGTGTTATCACCAATAAAATCGCGCATCTGATTCGTGAATGTGGCTACCAGGCACGACATATTGCGGCCGTAACCTTTACCAATAAGGCTGCGCGCGAGATGAAAGAGCGCGTGGCGCAAACGCTGGGGCGTAAAGAAGCACGCGGGTTGATGATCTCCACTTTCCACACACTGGGACTGGATGTCATTAAGCGCGAATATGCGGCGCTGGGGATGAAGTCGAACTTCTCGTTGTTTGACGATACCGACCAGGTGGCCCTGCTTAAGGAACTGACCGAAGGGCTAATTGAAGACGACAAGCTTATTCTCCAACAGTTGATCTCGACGATCTCCAACTGGAAAAACGATCTGATGACCCCGGCGCAGGCTGCAGCCAGCGCGAAGGGCGAACGCGATCGTATTTTTGCCCACTGCTACGGTTTGTATGACGCCCATATGAAGGCGTGTAACGTTCTCGATTTTGACGATCTGATCCTGCTCCCGACGCTGCTGCTTCAGCGCAATGAAGAAGTGCGCGAGCGCTGGCAGAATAAAATCCGCTATCTGCTGGTGGATGAATATCAGGACACCAACACCAGTCAGTACGAGCTGGTGAAGTTGCTGGTGGGGAAACGGGCACGCTTCACCGTCGTGGGCGATGACGATCAGTCGATCTACTCTTGGCGCGGCGCGCGTCCGCAGAACCTGGTGCTGCTGAGCAAAGACTTCCCGGACTTGCAGGTGGTTAAACTGGAGCAGAACTACCGCTCCTCCGGGCGCATTCTCAAGGCGGCGAATATTCTCATCGCTAATAACCCGCATGTGTTTGAAAAGCGACTCTTTTCTGAGCTGGGCTATGGTGCGGAGCTTAAGGTATTGAGCGCCAATAATGAAGAGCATGAAGCGGAGCGCGTCACCGGTGAACTGATCGCCCATCACTTCGTCAATAAGACGCAGTATAAGGACTATGCAATTCTGTATCGCGGCAACCATCAGTCGCGGGTGTTTGAAAAATTCCTGATGCAGAACCGCATCCCGTACAAAATTTCCGGCGGTACCTCGTTCTTCTCTCGTCCGGAGATTAAAGACTTGCTGGCCTATCTACGCGTACTCAGCAACCCGGATGACGACAGCGCGTTCCTGCGCATCGTTAATACGCCGAAGCGCGAGATTGGCCCGGCGACGCTGCAGAAATTGGGTGAATGGGCGATGACGCGTAATAAAAGCCTGTTTACCGCCAGTTTTGACATGGGCCTGAGCTCGACGCTGACCGGACGCGGATATGATTCACTGACCCGTTTTACGCACTGGTTGGGTGAAATTCAGCGCCTGGCAGAGCGTGAGCCCGTTGCGGCCGTGCGCGATCTTATCCACGGCATTGATTACGAGTCCTGGCTGTATGAAACCTCGCCGAATCCGAAAGCGGCAGAAATGCGCATGAAGAACGTCAACACGCTGTTTAGCTGGATGACAGAGATGCTGGAAGGCAGCGAGCTGGAAGAGCCAATGACCCTGACCCAGGTGGTTACTCGTTTTACCCTGCGTGACATGATGGAGCGCGGAGAGAGCGAAGAAGAACTGGATCAGGTGCAGTTGATGACGCTGCATGCTTCGAAAGGGCTGGAGTTCCCGTACGTGTTTATGGTGGGAATGGAAGAGGGATTTTTGCCGCACCAGAGCAGCATTGATGAAGACAATATCGATGAAGAGCGTCGTCTGGCTTACGTAGGGATTACCCGCGCACAGAAAGAGCTCATCTTTACCCTGTGCAAAGAACGCCGTCAGTACGGTGAGCTGGTACGCCCGGAACCGAGCCGTTTCCTGTTAGAACTGCCACAGGATGACGTTATCTGGGAACAGGAGCGTAAAGTGGTAAGCGCTGAGGAACGGATGCAAAAAGGGCAGGCCAGTATTGCCAATATTCGGGCGATGATGGCAAAGGCGAAAGCGAAGCCGTAGGCCGGATAAGCGCAAGCGCCTTCCGGCAAATCAACGATTAACGTACTTCCAGCGGCCAGTGGACATAGCTTTGCCACTCGCTTTCCTGATCGATGAGCTCTTTACCTAGCGGGTGATGTTCCAGCCAGCCTTCAGGCAGTATGACCGTCAAGTGCTCATCTCTTGCATCCAGCTGAATTTCCGGCACCAAATCATCGCGGCGACGGCTGGCGAAAATAATCGCCAGACGCAGCAAACGGCAAAGGTGCTCCGCGATGCGCGGTGGCACGGCGTTTTGCTGATGGAGCGAAGAGAGATCGACCGGATTGGTCTGGTTAAGTAACAACGTGGCTAACAGTTTTTTCTGCGCCGGCGTAAAACCTGGAAGATCGAGATTGCGCACCAGATAAGCCGCATGCTGTGGTGCCTGTTTAAAATCAACGCTCAACCCAATTTCATGCAGCTGGCAGGCGCTAATCAGCAGTTCGCGGCTAATTGCTTCCAGATGCCACTTATTTTCCACTTGATCGAGGAATTTCGTTGCTAACATGGCAACGCGATGCGCTTGCTCTGTATCGACCATGAATCGACGCTGAATATTACGTAACGTGCGGCTGCGAATATCCTGATCCACCGCCAGATGTAGCATGCCATAGACCAGCCCTTCGCGTAATGCGCCGCCAGCAAGGGTCATGCACTGAATATTCAGTTCGGTGAAAATGGCAATCAGGATCGCCAGCCCGCTGGGGAAAACCAGCGCACGTTCCAGCGTTAAGCCTTCAATTTCCAGCTCTTCCAGACGGCCACAATGAATGGCTCGCTGCTTTAGCTGCTGAAGTTTCGCCAGCGTGATACGCTCATCCATGCCTTGCGCCATCATGATTTCCTGCAACGCCTGGACGGTACCAGAAGCACCAACGCAGACTTTCCAGCCATGAAAACGCAGTTTGTCAGCGACCGGACGCAGCACTTCGCGCGCAGCCTGCTCGGCCTGGTCGAAGTTTTCCTGCGCCAGATTACGATCGGTAAAATACCGTTCGAGCCAGGTGACGCAGCCCATTGACAGGCTAAACAAGGAAGTCGTTTGTGCGCCGGAGCCGGTAACCAGTTCAGTGCTGGCGCCGCCAATATCAACGACCAGACGCTGATCGGCCCCGCCGGTAGTGTGGGCTACACCCTGATAAATCAGTCGTGCTTCTTCTTCGCCGCTAATGACCTGGACAGGACAGCCGAGGATTCCTTGCGCTTTAGCGATAAACTCATCGGCATTTACGGCGATGCGTAATGTTGCCGTGGCGACCACGCGGATTTGCGGTTGAGGTATATCCTGCAGGCGTTCAGCAAACAGGCGAAGACATTGCCAACCGCGCTCCATCGCCTCTGTGGAGAGAACGTAGTCGCTATTGAGTCCAGCGGCCAGACGCACTTTGCGTTTAATACGCGTGAGCGTCTGGATGCTTCCCGCCACCTCGCGTACGACCAGCATATGAAAACTATTGGAGCCGAGATCGATTGCCGCATACAACGAGGTCGAGTTCATACACTTCATCCTTCAACCTGTATCTGTGTTGGCTGCGTTCTCTCACCCGAATCACTTACTTTAGTAAGCTCATCGGGATTCGTTTTCTTGCCGCCTTGATAAAGGCTGAATGATTTTGTGTATGGCATAACTTTTCTTAACCTGAACGACGACGATTACGCGGAGCGCCACCGGTACGACGTGGGCCATTACCTGTGCGCGGGCGCGTCAGGCGCAGCGGCTTCGGCAGATCGGTCATTAGCGCATCCGGGTTGTACTTGCTGACCGGAATCGAGTGGCCGATATAGGTCTCGATTGCAGGTAAATTCAGCGCGTATTCTTCGCAGGCCAGGCTGATAGAGTGACCGCTTGCGCCAGCACGACCCGTACGACCGATACGGTGAACGTAATCTTCACAGTCATCCGGCAGGTCATAGTTAAAGACGTGCGTTACGGCTGGGATATGCAGGCCACGCGCGGCCACGTCAGTCGCAACGAGAATGTCGAGATCGCCACGGGTGAACTCATCCAGGATACGCAGGCGTTTTTTCTGCGCCACGTCACCGGTCAACAGGCCGACGCGATGACCATCCGCAGCGAGGCTGCCCCAGATATCTTCACAACGATGCTTGGTGTTAGCAAAGACGATGGCGCGATCTGGCCACTCTTCTTCAATCAGCGTTTGCAATAAACGCATTTTTTCTTCGTTGGAAGGATAGAAGAGTTCTTCTTTAATGCGGTGACCTGTCTTCTGCTCTGGTTCGACTTCCACATACTCAGCGTTATTCATTTGTTCGAACGCCAGTTCGCGGACGCGATAAGAGAGGGTTGCAGAAAACAGCATGTTCAGACGTTGGGTGGTTGGCGGCATACGACGGAACAGCCAACGGATATCTTTAATAAAGCCCAGATCGTACATACGATCGGCTTCATCCAGCACCACGACCTGAATCGCGCCCAGGTTAATGTGGTTCTGCTTTGCATAGTCAATGAGACGACCGGTGGTGCCGATAAGAATATCGACGCCGCTTTCCAGCACTTTCAGCTGTTTGTCGTAACCGTCGCCGCCATAAGCCAGGCCTAATTTCAGACCGGTGGTCTGTGCCAGCGGCTCGGCATCGGCGTGGATTTGCACGGCTAACTCACGCGTTGGCGCCATAATTAACGCACGCGGTTGGTTCACCTTGCGATCGGCAATCGCGGGATGAGAGAGAAGATAATGAAACGTTGACGTCAGGAACGCCATCGTTTTTCCGGTACCGGTTTGCGCCTGCCCTGCAACATCACGACCTGCCAGCGTTAGCGGCAGCGCGAGGGCCTGAATGGGCGTGCAGTTATGAAACCCTTTATTTTCAAGGGCTTCTATCACCTTTGGGTGCAGGGCGAAGTCGGAAAACTTCTGTTCTGTTAAATGTGTTTTGCTCATAGTGTGGTAGAATATCAGCTTACTATTGCTTTACGAAAGCGTATCCGGTGAAATAAAGTCAACCTTTAGTTGGTTAATGCTACACCAACAGCCTACACCAACACGCCAGGCTTATTCCTGTGGAGTTATATATGAGCGATAAAATTATTCACCTGACTGACGACAGTTTTGACACGGATGTACTCAAAGCGGACGGAGCGATCCTTGTTGATTTCTGGGCAGAGTGGTGCGGTCCGTGCAAAATGATCGCTCCGATTCTGGATGAAATCGCTGACGAATATCAGGGCAAACTGACGGTTGCTAAACTGAACATTGACCAAAACCCAGGCACCGCGCCGAAGTATGGTATTCGTGGTATCCCGACCCTGCTGTTGTTTAAAAACGGCGAAGTAGCGGCGACTAAAGTCGGCGCACTGTCCAAAGGTCAGTTGAAAGAATTCCTCGACGCGAATTTGGCGTAAGGAAGTCTCATGATCGGGCGACCATACTTCGAATTGATTCGGATGACTGGACGCCCGACTTGAGTCGTGCTAAGTTAGTGTTGACTTCGTATTAAACATACCTTATTAAGTTTGAATCTGGTTATATCCCATACTTCCCGTAGTTTCTCGCGCGAGGAGTGGACAGATTCAGGGCCTTATCACTCAATCCGTCTTGTCGTTTCAGTTCTGCGTACTTTCCTGTGACCAGACAGCGAACAGACATGAGTCGATGGCCGTAAACAGGCATGGATGACCCTGCCATACCATTCACAACATTAAGTTCGAGATTTACCCCAAGTTTAAGAACTCACACCATTATGAATCTTACCGAATTAAAGAATACGCCGGTTTCTGAGCTGATCACTCTCGGCGAAAATATGGGCCTTGAAAACCTGGCTCGTATGCGCAAGCAGGACATTATTTTTGCCATCCTGAAGCAGCACGCAAAGAGTGGCGAGGATATCTTTGGTGACGGTGTGCTGGAGATATTGCAGGACGGATTTGGTTTCCTCCGCTCTGCAGACAGCTCCTACCTCGCCGGTCCTGATGACATCTACGTTTCTCCCAGCCAAATCCGCCGTTTCAACCTCCGCACTGGTGATACCATTTCTGGTAAGATTCGCCCGCCGAAAGAAGGTGAACGCTACTTTGCGCTGTTGAAAGTTAACGAAGTTAACTACGACAAACCAGAAAACGCCCGTAACAAAATCCTCTTTGAGAACTTAACCCCGCTGCACGCAAACTCACGTCTGCGTATGGAACGTGGTAACGGTTCTACTGAAGACTTAACGGCGCGCGTACTGGATCTGGCATCGCCGATCGGTCGTGGTCAGCGCGGTCTGATCGTTGCTCCGCCGAAAGCGGGTAAAACCATGCTGCTGCAGAACATCGCGCAGAGCATTGCTTACAATCATCCAGACTGTGTGCTGATGGTGCTGCTGATTGACGAACGTCCGGAAGAAGTAACCGAGATGCAGCGTCTGGTGAAAGGTGAAGTTGTTGCGTCTACTTTTGACGAACCCGCCTCCCGTCACGTTCAGGTTGCGGAAATGGTCATCGAGAAGGCGAAGCGTCTGGTTGAACACAAGAAAGACGTTATCATTCTGCTTGACTCCATCACCCGTCTGGCGCGTGCTTATAACACCGTAGTTCCGGCTTCCGGTAAAGTTCTGACTGGTGGTGTGGACGCTAACGCCCTGCACCGTCCGAAACGTTTCTTCGGTGCTGCGCGTAACGTGGAAGAGGGCGGCAGCCTGACCATCATCGCGACTGCGCTGATCGATACCGGCTCTAAAATGGATGAAGTTATCTACGAAGAGTTTAAAGGTACCGGCAACATGGAACTGCACCTCTCTCGTAAGATTGCTGAAAAACGCGTCTTCCCGGCTATCGACTACAACCGTTCCGGTACCCGTAAAGAAGAGTTGCTCACCACCCAGGAAGAGCTGCAGAAAATGTGGATCCTGCGCAAAATCATCCATCCGATGGGTGAAATCGACGCGATGGAATTCCTCATTAATAAGCTGGCGATGACCAAGACCAACGACGACTTCTTCGATATGATGAAGCGTTCCTGATTCTGGCATCATCTGAAAACGCCACGTTTTTACGTGGCGTTTTGCTTTTACGATTCATCCTAATGTTTGGTCAGATAAAATTGTCAATATTATCGGCGTCATGGATTGTCACAATGTGCGGCATGACCTACAAGAGGTAGGAAGTGTAATGTTTTAGCTGCTCTCTTCAAGGGGGCGTCTTAACGCATTATACTTTAAGGAAATGATATATGCTGAGAACACATACACTGTGAATCTACTCGCTGCTTTCTCTGAGCTAGTTAGTATTTTTTTATTCACAACCATTTTTATTTTTTTGGCGCGAAAAGTAGCCATAAAAATAGGTTTAGTGGATAAGCCAAACTTCCGCAAACGTCACCAAGGGATTATTCCTTTAGTGGGCGGGATTTCTGTGTTTGCAGGGATCAATTTTATGTTTGGTCTTTCGGATTATTACATTCCCCATGCCTCGTTATACCTCTTTTGTGCAAGTGTGCTGGTGTTTGTTGGCGCGCTTGACGATCGTTTTGATATCAGCGTAAAAATTCGGGCAGTCGTTCAGGCGGCGATTGCTATTGTGATGATGGTAAAAGGGGAGCTTTACCTAAGTAGCCTGGGGTATATTTTTGGCCCGTGGGAGTTGTTGTTGGGTCCCTTTGGTTATTTTCTCACCCTTTTTGCCGTCTGGGCGGCGATTAACGCCTTTAATATGGTTGATGGCATTGATGGCTTGTTAGGCGGGCTATCCAGCGTCTCATTCGCCGCGATGGGGTTTATCCTGTGGTTCGATGGTCAGACAAGCCTGGCTATCTGGTGTTTTGCCATGATTGCCGCCATCCTGCCTTACATCATGCTGAATCTGGGCATTCTTGGACGCCGCTATAAAGTCTTTATGGGCGATGCGGGGAGTACGCTGATTGGCTTTACAGTAATTTGGATCCTGCTGGAGACCACACAAGGTGCAACACACCCTATTAGCCCGGTCACTGCACTGTGGATTATCGCCATTCCGTTAATGGATATGGTGGCGATTATGTATCGTCGTTTACGTAAAGGCATGAGTCCTTTCTCGGCAGATCGCCAGCATATTCATCATTTAGTGATGCGCGCAGGGTTTACTTCCCGACAGGCATTTGTTCTGATCACGCTGGCTGCAGCGATTCTGGCCTCTATCGGCGTACTGGCTGAATATTTTCGTTTAGTCCCTGAATGGGCCATGTTGGTGCTCTTTTTACTGGCATTCGGTCTTTACGGTTACTGTATTAAGCGGGCATGGAAGGTGGCGAGATTTATTAAGCGTGTTAAGCGCAGGCTGCGAAGGCACCGCGAAGGCAAACCAAACTTAACCAAGTGAATTGAGGATGCGATGACACAACCATTACCGGGGGAACACGCCGTGAGCGCAGAAAATGAACTGGATATCCGTGGGTTGTTTCGTGCCTTATGGGCAGGGAAAGTGTGGATTATTGGTATCGCGCTTGCCTTTGCGATAGTCGCTCTTGCCTATACGTTCTTTGCTCGTCAGGAGTGGAGTGCTACGGCGATTTCAGACAAGCCAACGGTTAATATGTTGGGCGGTTACTACTCTCAACAGCAGTTTTTGCGTAACCTGGATATTAAGGCCAGCCTCGCATCTGCGGACCAGCCGTCGGTAATGGACGAAGCCTATAAAGAATTCATCATGCAGCTCGCCTCCTGGGATACGCGTCGTGAATTCTGGCAGCAGACTGATTACTATAAGCAGCGTATGGTAGGTAACAGTAAAGCCGATGCGGCGATGCTGGATGAACTGATTGGTAACATCCAGTTTATGCCAGGCGATGCGTTGCGTAATACCAATGACAGTGTGAAACTGATTGCGGAGACGGCTCCTGATGCCAACAATCTACTGCGTCAGTACGTCGCCTTTGCCAGCCAGCGCGCGGCGCATCATCTGAACGAAGAGTTAAAAGGAGCCTGGGCTGCGCGCACTGTGCAGATGAAGGCGCAGGTTAAACGCCAGGAAGAAGTGGCGAAATCACTATTCTCCCGCCGTGTTCACAACATTGAGCAGGCACTCAAAATTGCCGAACAGCATAACATTTCGCGTACCTCCACTGATGTTCCTGCTGATGAGTTGCCGGATTCTGAACTGTTCTTACTTGGACGTCCTATGCTGCAGGCGCGACTTGAAAACTTGCAGTCTGTTGGTCCGGACTTCGATCTGGACTACTTCCAAAACCGAGCCATGCTGAACACACTGAACGTTGGGCCAACTCTGGATCCGCGTTTTCAGACCTATCGTTATCTGCGTACGCCGGAAGAGCCAGTAAAACGTGACAGCCCTCGCCGTGCCTTCCTGATGATTATGTGGGGCATTGTTGGGGCTCTGATTGGTGCTGGCGTCGCGTTAACCCGTCGCCGCGCGATTTAGCAATACCGTTGCAGTGAGGGGCTGGGCCCTTACTGCCAATCCGAAGAGAATCGATGTGAAAGTACTGACTGTATTTGGCACGCGACCGGAGGCTATAAAAATGGCACCTCTGGTTCATGCGTTGGCAAAAGATCCTGATTTTGAGGCAAAAGTTTGCGTCACAGCGCAGCATCGGGAGATGCTCGATCAGGTGTTGAACCTCTTTTCCATAGTACCTGACTACGATCTCAATATTATGCAGCCAGGTCAGGGGCTAACAGAAATTACCTGCCGAATTCTTGAAGGGTTAAAGCCAATTCTGGCTGATTTCAAACCTGATGTGGTGCTGGTTCACGGTGATACCACGACCACTATTGCTACCAGTTTGGCTGCGTTCTATCAGCGCATCCCGGTGGGGCATGTCGAGGCGGGGTTACGTACTGGCGATCTTTACTCTCCCTGGCCGGAAGAGGCGAACCGTACGCTGACCGGGCGTCTGGCTATGTATCATTTTGCGCCGACAGAAAACTCGCGGCAGAATTTGTTACGGGAAGCTATTCCTGATAATCGTATTTTCGTCACGGGCAATACGGTTATTGATGCGTTGATCTGGGTACGCGACCGCGTACTGGCGAGTGATGCATTGCGGGCTGAACTGGCCGAACATTACCCTTTCCTCGACGCTAATAAAAAGATGATACTGGTGACCGGTCATCGTCGGGAAAGCTTCGGTCGCGGCTTTGAAAACATTTGCCACGCGCTGGCGGAAATTGCCGCGGCTAATCAGAATGTGCAGATTGTCTATCCGGTACACCTGAATCCTAACGTCAGCGAGCCGGTCAACCGCATCCTGGGGCACGTTGAAAACGTGATTCTGATTGAACCGCAGGACTACATGCCGTTTGTCTGGCTGATGAATCACGCCTGGCTGATCCTGACCGATTCCGGCGGGATTCAGGAAGAAGCCCCATCCCTGGGGAAACCTGTGCTGGTGATGCGTGAAACAACGGAACGGCCTGAAGCTATTACCGCAGGCACTGTACGCCTGGTGGGGACTGACCCACAGCGTATCGTAGAAGAAGTCACGCGTTTGCTGCATGACGACAATGAATATCAGACCATGAGCCGTGCCCATAACCCATATGGTGACGGGCTGGCGTGTGGCCGCATTTTACACGCGTTAAAAAATAATCGGGTATCGCTATGAGTTTTACGACCATTTCTGTCATTGGGCTGGGTTATATCGGACTGCCAACGGCGGCTGCCTTTGCTTCCCGTCAAAAACATGTAATTGGCGTAGATGTAAATCAACATGCAGTGGATACCATTAATCGCGGCGAAATTCACATTGTTGAGCCCGATCTGGCCGCTGTGGTGAAAACGGCGGTCGAAAACGGATTTCTTCGTGCAACCACTACTCCCGTAGACGCTGATGCGTATCTGATTGCTGTGCCTACCCCGTTCAAGGGAGAGCATGAACCCGATATGGTCTACGTTGAAGCTGCGGCGAAGTCTGTCGCGCCGGTGCTGAAAAAAGGCGCGTTGGTGATACTTGAATCGACGTCACCTGTCGGGGCAACTGAACAGATGGCCGCATGGCTTGCAGAAATGCGGCCTGATCTGACTTTCCCGCAGCAGGTCGGTGAAGAGGCCGATGTGAATATTGCGTATTGTCCGGAGCGCGTGCTGCCAGGCCAGGTCATGGTCGAACTGATTAAAAACGACCGCGTGATCGGCGGGATGACCGCCGTCTGCTCCGCGCGTGCCAGTGAGTTGTATAACATCTTCCTTGAGGGCGAATGTGTCGTGACCAACGCCCGCACCGCGGAAATGTGCAAGCTGACTGAGAATAGCTTCCGCGACGTTAATATCGCCTTTGCGAATGAATTATCGCTAATTTGCGCCGATCAGGGGATTAACGTCTGGGAACTGATTCGCCTGGCAAACCGTCATCCGCGAGTCAATATTCTGCAACCAGGACCTGGCGTTGGTGGACACTGTATCGCGGTCGATCCGTGGTTTATCGTGGCGCAGAACCCGCAGCAGGCGAAACTGATCCGTACCGCACGCGAAGTTAATGATGGTAAGCCTCATTGGGTCGTCGAGCGGGTAAAAGCCGCTGTGGCCGACTGTCTGGCAGATACCAACAAACGGGCCAGTGAAGTGAAAATCGCCTGCTTTGGTTTGGCTTTTAAACCGAATATTGATGATTTACGTGAAAGCCCGGCGATGGGAATTGCGCAGAGTATCGCGCATTGGCACAAAGGTGAAATGCTGGTGGTGGAACCGAATATCCATCAACTGCCGAAAAAACTGGACGGCATTTGCCAACTGGCGACATTGGACGATGCGCTGGCAAGCGCCGATGTGCTGGTCATGCTGGTCGACCATAATGAATTTAAAGCCATTAAAGGCGATGCGGTTCTTCAGCAGTACATCGTTGATACCAAAGGGGTCTGGCGGTGACAATTCGCGCCAGTATTGAGCCGCTTAGCTGGGAAAATACGTTTTTTGGCGTGAATAGCGCCATTATACGGTTTGACCAACACGCGCCGGTTCTGACGGTGGATGCGTTACGTCCCTGGTCGCGGGTACAGGCAAAAATTGCTGCCGCAAATACCCATGAATTGGATGCCTTGCAGCGGTTGGGTTTCTCACTGGTCGAAGGCGAAGTGGATTTTGTACTGCCAGTGACGTGTGCCAGCGGCAACTCTGACGCGCAGATCGCGCAAACTACGGATATCCCGGCATTACGCTGCCTGGCAGAACAGGCATTCGCGCAAAGTCGTTTTCGCGCTCCGTGGTACGCCGCAGATGCCAGTTCGCGTTTTTATGCGCAGTGGATTGAAAATGCGGTGCTGGGGACGTTCGATCATCAATGCCTCGTTTTACGCACGCCGACAGGTGAAATTCGTGGTTATATCTCGCTGCGCGAACTGAATGCGACCGAGGCGCGAATAGGCCTACTGGCTGGGCGTGGCGCGGGTGAAGAACTAATGCTGGCTGCGCTTTGCTGGGCGCAGGCCCGCGGTAAAACAATATTGCGCGTGGCAACCCAAATGGGTAACACCGCCGCGCTTAAACGTTACATACACAGTGGTGCGAATGTGGAAAGCACCGCGTATTGGTTATACAGGTGACACGATGATTCCATTTAATGCACCGCCGGTGGTGGGAACTGAACTCGATTACATGCAGTCTGCGATGAACAGCGGCAAACTGTGTGGCGACGGCGGCTTTACCCGTCGCTGTCAGCAGTGGCTGGAGCAGCATTTTGGCAGCGAGAAAGTTCTGTTGACGCCATCTTGTACCGCATCGCTTGAGATGGCGGCATTGCTGTTGGACATTCAGCCCGGCGATGAAATCATCATGCCGAGCTACACATTTGTCTCCACGGCTAACGCATTCGTTTTACGCGGGGCGAAAATCGTCTTTGTTGATATCCGTCCGGATACCATGAACATTGACGAAACGCTGATTGAAGCGGCGATCACCGACAAAACCCGCGCTATTGTGCCGGTACATTACGCGGGCGTGGCCTGCGAAATGGATACCATTATGGCGCTGGCCAGCAAACATAACCTGTATGTGGTCGAAGATGCGGCTCAAGGCGTGATGTCGACCTACAAAGGCCGGGCGCTGGGGACAATTGGTCACATCGGCTGCTTTAGCTTCCATGAAACCAAAAACTACACTGCAGGCGGTGAAGGCGGCGCGACGTTGATTAATGATAAAAAATTAGTCGAACGTGCCGAGATTATTCGTGAAAAAGGAACGAACCGTAGCCAGTTTTTCCGTGGCCAGGTAGATAAGTATACCTGGCGCGATATCGGCTCCAGCTATCTGATGTCCGATCTGCAGGCCGCCTATCTGTGGGCGCAACTGGAAGCGGCCGACCGTATTAACCAGCAGCGTCTGGCGCTGTGGCAGAATTACTATGATGCCCTCGAACCGCTGGCGCGTGCCGGACGTATTGAGCTGCCTGCTGTCCCGGAAAACTGCGTGCAGAATGCCCATATGTTTTATATCAAGCTGCGCGATATCGACGATCGCACCGCGTTGATTAATTTCCTCAAAGAAGCCGAAATTATGGCGGTGTTCCACTATATCCCGCTACATGATTGCCCGGCTGGCGATAAATTTGGCGAGTTTGCCGGTGTTGATCGTTACACCACCAAAGAGAGCGAGCGTCTGCTGCGTTTACCGCTGTTCTATAACCTGTCACCGGTTAATCAGCGAACGGTAATCTCGACCTTACTCAATTACTTCTCCTGATATGTCGCTTGCTAAAGCGTCCTTATGGACGGCGGCCAGTACGCTGGTAAAAATTGGGGCGGGTCTGCTGGTGGTGAAGTTATTGGCCGTCTCCTTTGGCCCGGCAGGTGTGGGTCAGGCGGGTAATTTTCGCCAAATGGTCACCGTGCTGGGCGTGTTGGCGGGAGCCGGCATTTTCAACGGCGTCACGAAATACGTTGCGCAGCACCATGACGATCCGGCCCGGCTCCGTAAGGTGGTCGGTACATCTTCCGCAATGGTGCTGGGATTCTCTACGCTGATGGCGGCGGTTTTTCTGCTGGCGGCCGCGCCGATCAGTCAGGGGTTGTTTGGCCATACGCATTATCAGGGGCTGGTTCGACTGGTTGCGCTGGTGCAGATGGGCATTGCCTGGGCTAACCTGCTGCTGGCGCTGATGAAAGGCTTCCGCGATGCGGCAGGCAACGCGCTGTCGCTGATTGTGGGTAGCCTGGTTGGCGTAGTGGCTTACTATGGCTGCTATCGCCTGGGGGGCTATGAAGGCGCTTTACTGGGCCTGGCCCTGGTGCCTGCGCTGGTCGTTATCCCTGCCATCATTATGCTGCTTAAACGTGGAACTATTCCGCTGCATTACCTGAAGCCCTCGTGGGACAATGGTCTGGCAGGGCAGTTAAGCAAGTTTACGCTGATGGCGCTGATTACCTCTGTAACGCTGCCTGTGGCATACGTGATGATGCGAAACCTGCTGGCGGCACAGTACAGCTGGGATGATGTGGGGATCTGGCAGGGGGTCAGCAGTATCTCCGATGCGTATCTGCAATTTATTACCGCCTCATTCAGCGTTTACTTGCTGCCGACGTTGTCGCGGCTGACAGAAAAGCATGACATTACCCGCGAGGTCATTAAGTCGCTGAAGTTCGTGCTGCCGGCGGTTGCCGCCGCGAGCTTTACGGTTTGGCTATTGCGTGATTTTGCGATCTGGCTGCTCTTTTCCGCAAAATTTACCGCCATGCGCGACCTGTTTGCCTGGCAACTGGTCGGCGATGTACTGAAAGTTGGCGCCTACGTTTTTGGTTATCTGGTGATCGCGAAAGCGTCGCTGCGGTTTTATATTTTGGCTGAAATTAGCCAGTTCATGTTATTGACGGCGTTTGCCCACTGGCTGATCCCGGCACAGGGTGCTCTGGGCGCAGCGCAGGCGTATATGGCAACATACATCGTCTATTTTTCTCTTTGTTGTGGCGTGTTTTTACTCTGGCGTAGGCGGGCATGACTGTACTGATTCACGTTCTGGGATCGGATATCCCTCACCATAACCACACCGTGCTGCGGTTTTTTAACGATTCGCTGGCTGCGACGAGCGAGCACGCGCGCACGTTTATGGTTGCAGGCCAGGATGCTGGGTTCAGTGAGAGCTGCCCGGCGTTATCGCTGAGTTTCTACGACGGAAAAAAGGCGCTGGCCCAGGCGGTTATTGCGAAGGCGAAAGCGGATCGCCAACAGCGCTTCTTCTTTCATGGTCAGTTCAACACCAGCCTGTGGCTGGCGCTGCTGAGCGGGGGAATTAAACCGGAGCAGTTTTACTGGCACATCTGGGGCGCGGATTTATATGAAGTTTCCAGTGGGCTGAAATTCCGCCTGTTTTACCCGATTCGTCGCATGGCGCAGAATCGCGTGGGCTGCGTGTTTGCTACGCGAGGCGATTTACGTTATTTCGCCGGGCAGCATCCGCACGTTCGCGGCGAACTGCTCTATTTCCCAACGCGGATGGATCCCTCGCTCAATAATATGAGCAGTGAAAGCCAGCGCAGCGGTAAGATGACGGTGTTGGTTGGCAACTCTGGCGATCGCAGCAATGAGCATATTGCCGCGCTACGTGCTGTTCACCAGCAGTTTGGTGACACGGTGAATGTGATCGTGCCAATGGGGTATCCGGCCAATAATACGGCCTATATCGACGAGGTTCGTCAGGCGGGTCTGGCATTATTTAGCGCGGATAATTTGCAAATATTGAGTGAAAAACTGGAGTTTGATGCCTATCTGGCACTATTGCGTCAGTGCGATCTGGGCTACTTTATTTTTGCTCGTCAGCAAGGGATCGGCACCTTATGTTTGTTGATCCAGGCCGGTATCCCATGCGTGCTCAACCGTGAAAATCCTTTCTGGCAGGATATGGCAGAGCAAAATATCCCGGTTCTGTTTACGACAGATCAACTCAATGAAGGTCTCGTACGCGAAGCGCAGCGGCAACTGGCGTTGGTAGATAAAAATACGATCACCTTCTTTAGTCCGAATTATCTGCAGCCGTGGCATAACGCGCTGCGCATTGCTTCAGGAGAAACTAAATGAGCCTGATGCAATTCAGCGGGCTGCTGGTGGTCTGGCTGCTCTCCACTTTGTTTATCGCCACGCTGACCTGGTTTGAATTCCGCCGCGTGCGTTTTAACTTCAACGTCTTTTTCTCGTTGCTGTTTTTGCTAACGTTCTTCTTCGGATTCCCGCTGACCAGCATCCTGGTGTTTCGTTTTGATGTGGCGGTAGCGCCCCCGGAGATCCTGCTGCAGGCTTTGCTGTCAGCCGCTTGCTTCTATGCCGTTTACTACGTGACGTATAAAACGCGTTTACGTAAGCGCGTAGAGGATAAGCCGCGCAGGCCGCTATTTACCATTAATCGCGTTGAAGCCCATTTAACCTGGGTTATTCTGATGGCGATTGCGTTGGTGAGCGTGGGCGTCTTCTTTATGCACAATGGGTTCCTGCTGTTCAGACTGCAATCCTACAGCCAGATTTTTTCCAGTGAAGTCTCTGGCGTGGCGTTAAAGCGCTTCTTCTACTTCTTCATTCCGGCGATGCTGGTGGTCTACTTTCTGCGTCAGGACAGCAAAGCGTGGCTGTTCTTCCTGGTAAGCACCGTCGCTTTTGGCTTGTTGACCTATATGATTGTCGGCGGAACGCGCGCCAATATTATTATCGCGTTTGCCATCTTCCTGTTTATCGGCATTATTCGCGGTTGGATTTCGCTGTGGATGCTGGCCGCCGCAGGCGTGTTGGGCATCGTCGGTATGTTCTGGCTGGCGCTGAAACGCTACGGGATGAACGTGAGCGGTGACGAGGCGTTCTATACGTTCCTGTACCTGACGCGTGATACTTTCTCGCCGTGGGAAAACCTGGCGCTGTTGCTGCAGAACTACCACAATATTGAGTTCCAGGGGCTGGCGCCGATCGTCCGTGATTTCTACGTCTTTATCCCCACCTGGCTGTGGCCCGGGCGGCCGAGTATCGTTCTCAACTCCGCGAACTACTTTACCTGGGAAGTGTTGAACAACCACTCGGGGCTGGCGATTTCACCCACGTTAATTGGTTCGCTGGTGGTGATGGGCGGGGCGCTGTTTATACCGTTAGGCGCGATTGTCGTCGGGTTAATCATTAAATGGTTCGACTGGCTATATGAATTAGGTAACCGCGAAACCAATCGCTACAAGGCGGCCATTTTGCACAGTTTCTGTTTTGGCGCCATTTTCAATATGATCGTTTTGGCACGTGAAGGACTGGATTCGTTTGTCTCGCGAGTGGTCTTTTTCCTCGTGATTTTTGGCGTTTGTCTGCTGGTGGCAAAACTGCTGTTCTGGCTATTCGATAGCGCGGGACTTATCCATAAACGAATTAAATCGCTGCCCCGGACACAGATTGAAGGATCGTAATGACGGATAACACAACTGCGCCACTCTATTCGCTGCGCGGACTACAACTGATTGGCTGGCGCGATATGCAACACGCGCTAAATTACCTGTTTGCCGAAGGACGCCTCAGGCCTGGGACGCTGGTGGCTATCAATGCCGAGAAAATGCTGACGGCAGAAGATAACCCTGAAGTACGGGATCTGATTAACGCCGCTGAGTTCAAATATGCGGATGGTATTAGCGTGGTGCGTTCGGTGCGTAAAAAATTCCCGCAGGCTCAGATTTCACGCGTAGCGGGGGCCGATCTCTGGGAAGCGCTAATGGCGAGAGCCGGGCAGGAGGGAACGCCGGTTTTCCTGATTGGCGGCAAGCCTGAGGTTCTGGCGCAAACCGAAGCCAAATTGCGTGCGCAGTGGCATGTGAACATTGTGGGTAGCCAGGACGGTTATTTTACGCCGGAGCAGCGTCAGGCATTGTTTGAACGTATCCACGCCAGCGGTGCGCAAATTGTGACGGTAGCGATGGGATCGCCGAAACAAGAAATTTTTATGCGTGATTGCCGGAAGATCCACCCTGAAGCGCTGTATATGGGGGTAGGGGGGACCTACGACGTCTTTACCGGTCACGTTAAGCGTGCGCCTAAACTCTGGCAAAATCTGGGGCTGGAGTGGCTGTATCGCTTACTGTCACAGCCGAGCCGTATCACCCGTCAACTTCGTTTGTTGCGCTATCTCCGCTGGCACTATACCGGCAACCTCTGATGCTCTCTCCTCTGATAAGTAGCGTGATCTGCTAATCACGCTACTTATTCACAACATAATCGCTGCTTTCTCGCACAATCTATTCATTTTTTGAATGCTTTAATTGCCATTTAAGCGATTTTAGGAAACCATTCGCAACAATCATTACAGTGCCGTGGTGTTTTTGGCGCCAACCGTTAAGCGGTCGGTGCCGTATGGCCTGTTATGGAATAACAAGATGTACCCATAACGAGAACCGGTAATACCGGACAGCATGCAAACACATCAAGAGGATTTATGGCCGAGAACAAACCTGAGCTACAGCGTGGGCTGGAGGCTCGTCACATCGAATTAATTGCCCTTGGAGGCACTATTGGCGTCGGACTGTTTATGGGCGCCGCCAGTACCCTGAAATGGGCGGGGCCTTCGGTACTGCTGGCGTATATCGTCGCGGGGCTGTTCGTCTTTTTCATTATGCGTTCCATGGGGGAGATGTTATTCCTCGAGCCGGTTGCCGGTTCATTCGCGGTTTACGCGCACCGTTACATGAGCCCCTTCTTTGGCTATCTCACCGCCTGGTCATACTGGTTTATGTGGATGGCGGTAGGGATATCAGAGATTACCGCCATCGGGGTGTACGTACAGTTCTGGTTCCCGGAAATGGCGCAATGGATACCTGCCCTGATTGCTGTCGGGCTGGTTGCGCTGGCAAACCTCGCCGCGGTTCGCCTGTATGGTGAAATTGAATTCTGGTTTGCCATGATCAAAGTGACCACCATCATTGTGATGATCGTTATTGGGTTAGGGGTCATTTTCTTCGGCTTTGGCAATGGCGGTCAGGCGATTGGCTTTGGCAACCTGACCGACCACGGCGGCTTCTTTGCCGGCGGCTGGAAGGGTTTTCTGACGGCATTGTGTATTGTCGTGGCTTCCTACCAGGGCGTAGAGCTGATCGGCATTACTGCGGGTGAGGCGAAGAACCCCCAGGTCACGCTGCGTAGCGCGGTGGGGAAGGTGCTGTGGCGTATCCTGATTTTCTACGTCGGCGCGATCTTTGTTATCGTCACTATTTTCCCGTGGAACGAGATCGGCAGCAACGGCAGCCCGTTTGTTCTCACTTTTGCCAAGATTGGTATTACCGCCGCGGCAGGGATTATTAACTTTGTGGTCCTGACGGCGGCACTGTCTGGCTGTAACAGCGGCATGTACAGCTGCGGGCGTATGCTCTACGCGCTGGCAAAGAATCGCCAGCTACCAGCAGTTGTTGGAAAAGTCTCTCGCCATGGCGTGCCGGTTGCCGGTGTAGCGATTTCTATCGCGATCCTGCTGATTGGTTCGTGCCTGAACTACATCATTCCCAATCCGCAACGGGTGTTCGTTTATGTCTATAGTGCCAGTGTGTTGCCGGGGATGGTGCCGTGGTTTGTGATCCTGATAAGCCAGTTGCGTTTCCGTCAGGCGCATAAAGCGGCGATCGCCAGTCATCCTTTCCGCTCGATTCTGTTCCCGTGGGCGAATTATTTGACGATGGCGTTCCTGATTTGCGTATTAATCGGTATGTACTTTAATGAAGATACCCGAATGTCGCTGTTTGTTGGGATTATCTTCTTACTGGCTGTGACGCTCATTTATAAGGTTTTTGGTCTGAATCGTCATGGCACAGCCCATAAATTGCGGGAATAAGCGACAAAACGCACAAACCATGACCAAACGATAATTTATTTTAAAAAAGCACTAGACAGAAGACCGAGACCTCCGTAATATCCAGCCCCGCAACGGCGCTAAGCGCCCGTAGCTCAGCTGGATAGAGCGCTGCCCTCCGGAGGCAGAGGTCTCAGGTTCGAATCCTGTCGGGCGCACCATTTAGTTAGGTGCCGGAGCTGCGGTGGTTTTAATACCGCGTAAAAGATTTGCAGTGGTGGCTATAGCTCAGTTGGTAGAGCCCTGGATTGTGATTCCAGTTGTCGTGGGTTCGAATCCCATTAGCCACCCCATTAATTTAAAGTTGTGAAATGCGAAGGTGGCGGAATTGGTAGACGCGCTAGCTTCAGGTGTTAGTGTCCTTAGGATGTGGGGGTTCGAGTCCCCCCCCTCGCACCACGACTTAAAGAATTGAACTAAAAATTCAAAAAGCAGTAAAACGGCGAGTAGCGCAGCTTGGTAGCGCAACTGGTTTGGGACCAGTGGGTCGGAGGTTCGAATCCTCTCTCGCCGACCAATTTTGAACCCCGCTTCGGCGGGGTTTTTTGTTTTCTGATTTTCCCTCCTCAGCCTTTATTCTCGCGAATTACCTGATGTCTTAAAAAGTTCGAATCCATAGTTTTTGCAGTGCAATCGTGGCATGCGTTGTGCAATAATATACGGGTAGATGCTCATTCCATCTCTTATGTTCGCCATCAGGCCTCATAAACTCAGGAATGATGCAGAGCCGTTTACGGTGCTTATCGTCCACAGACAGATGTCGCTCATGCCTCATCAAACACCATGGACATAACGTTGAGTGAAGCACCCATTATGTTGTCATACAGACCTGTTTAACGCCTGCTCCTTACCGAGCGGGCGTTTTTTTATGCATATACACGTCATCCTTCAAGCTGCCTCTTTGTTGGCTACGTCTGCTCACCCCAGTCACTTACTTATGTAAGCTCTTGGGGATTCCCAGACTTGCCGCCTTGATGCATCTTGAATGATTTTGTGTAGACGGTAGGCCCGGTAAGCGAAGCGCCACCGGGCAAGAGGGAATTACTGCGGGGGATTGTTGTTCTGCAGCGTCAACATCAGACCATCACGGCGCATGGTGGCGGCTTCTTCCGGCTGATGCAGCCTGTCCAGCGCGTCAGCAAGCCAGGCGTAGTCGTAGGCGTCCGGGCGCTGTTTGAGCGCAGCACGGAAGGCGAGCGTGGCTTCCTGCCATTCGCCATGCTTCATTAACGATTGCCCCAGCGTGCTCCACAGCAACGGGCGATCGCCAACGGCCTTAATCTGCTGGCGCAACACTTTTTCTATCTGTTCCGGGTTGTTGGTTTTCAGGCGCGGGATCGGCAGCACCAGACGGTCGTCATACTGACGTTTCAGACCGTCAATGATGACCTGCTGAGCCGTATCGTGATCGTCGCACTCAATCAGATGTTCAGCCATCGCTACCTGCAGGGCAACCTGATGACGGGTTTTACGGTTCTGGTTTTTCCACCACGTACGTAGCCCCTCACTGCCCTGATCGGCGCGAACCTGATCCATCAGACCCACCCATGCCTGTTGTTCCAGCATTGCGCGGTGCTCTTCATCACCCACATGCGCTTTAGCCATAGATGGAATGATATCCAGTAACGAACTCCATGCGCCGGTGCGAATGTAGGCTTGCTCAGCCAGACGCAGCACTTCCGGATGACGTGGCGTCACCTCCAGCAGCTTATCTACGCTGTGGCGCGCGGCGTGATTTTCATTACGCGCCAGTTGCAGACGAACGCGAGCGATTTCTACCGGGATCGTATCATTCCCGGCCAGTTCAGCTGCACGCTCAAGGTGTTGATTCGCGCGCGCTTCATCGCCGCGTTGCTGGGCCGCTTCTGCCGCCAGCAGGTAATTCACTACCGGTTGTTCAGCATGATCGGCGTTTTTCGACATCAGCTTTTCAACCTGCTGATAATCGCCTTCCGCCAGTTTGAGCAGCGCTTGTTCAGTCTGCTTGCGGGCGCGGCGACGTTTACGGCCGACAAACCATCCGCGGGTATGCGCGCCAGTGCGGAAAATTCGGCGCAGCAGCCATTCAATCGCAAACAGGACGACCATCGCGACGATCAGGATGATCACCAGGCCCGTCACGCTGGTTTCAATGTTGTAATTATCGGTTTGGATCAGCACGTAGCCCTGATGACCGGCAATCATTGGACCAACGACGATCCCGGCAATCAACAGTACAAAGAGTAATAATACTTTTAGCATCATTATTCTCCTTGCGGCGCGGTTGCCGGGGTGTCTGCCGAAGGAGCAGGAGCGGCGGCAACCGGCGCTGTGACAGGCTGCGCCAGTAAATTACGCACGCGGGTCTGCATTAATTTGTCGAGAATAGCCTGGCTCTGCAGTGTTTCTGGCACATCCATACTGATGCTTTGTTGGCTCAGCTGGTCTACCTCTTCCAGGAAAGCTTTGGTGGTTGCATCGTCGGTGTCGTAGTAGGCGCGTACCCAGGTAGAGACATTTTCCAGCGCCTGGCGGTATGTCTCTTCCTGATGACGCGGTACGGCCTGGGCGGCTACTAACAGGCGAGAACGAATGTTCTCACGTAAGTAAACGTCCTGGTTCGGCGCCAGCAGCGGGACGGCGGTTTCATCTCGACGGCGAACAGTGATAAAGCTGTCCATAAAATTCTGCCAGCTTTTTTGCAGGTTGACGCGCCATTCACTAATTGAGCTGGACAGCTCGCTGCTGTCGGAGTCCATCGGTGAATCGTCGGTGTCGTTGTCGGCCAGACGCAGGTTATCAATCTGGTTAGAGAGCTGATTCACTTTCAGGATAATGCCGTCATAGTCGACCTGAGTTACCGCGGAGAGGCTCGCGATGTCGTCAGTAATCGCGCGACGGGCGGCAATTAAGCTCGGGTCGTTCATATCCGCCAGACTGGCGTCGGCGCTTTTCAGCAGCGCCGCGGCGGTGGTAACGTCCTGATCGCTCCATAATTTACGACCAGCCAGTTTTACCAGAAAATCAGCCTGCGCCAGCAGCCATGTCCCAGCATCGCTGCCGGAGATAGTGGCGACTTTTTGCTGTACTTCATCAAGCTGTTTGACCAGCGCGGCTTGCTGGCGAGTGGCTTCATCAAGCTGCGTTGCCTGCTGTTTAATGATGCCTTCCAGCTCAGCTTTTTGGCTTTCTTGCGCTTTTTGCAGCGCCGTCAGCTGGTTCGCCAGCGCATCGCTGGTTGCCGTCTGCGTTGTTGCCTGCTGTTTCCCCCAGCCATACAGACCCACACCTGCTGCCAGCGCAATAGCAATCGCCACCGCGCTCAGAATCAGCGCCGTGCTGTTGTTACCCTTTTTTTCAGTATTGACTGGCTGTGCTGTGGTTTCCACGGCCTCCCTGGTCTCTTCAACCACGGCGGAGGATTTTTCTTGTTCCGTCATTATGGCATCCCATTATGAGAGTTATTGTAATGCGCGTAGTAGCGCATCGTTGTCGGCGTTATCAGCGACCTTAATATCTTGCCAGCCCAGTTCCCGGGCGAGGTGCGCCAGACGCTCACTGACGACCAGCAGCCGACAGCGTAGTAACCAGTGCTCACGATACCACTGCGGAATGAGCGACCAGAGCTGTTGTAACATCTCACCGCTGGTGACCACCACCGTGGTCACGCCGCGAGATTGCCAGCGCATTGCTTCTTCCGCACCATCGTAATTTTTTGCACTGCGTTGATAACATTCAAAAAAATCAACATCGGCTCCACGCACCGTCAGGGTTTCACCTATCAGTTCCCGACCGCCGTTGCCGCGTAAAATAAGCGCGCGTTTTCCCGCAATATTTTGTAATTCAGGTAATTGTAGCAAGACTTCGCTGATTTCCCGATCCAGAGGATAGTGAATATTGCAGCCGCTAACAGTATGCAGTGCCAGCGCCGTTGTACGACCAATGGCAAAATAATGCGGAAGGGAAGGCCAGCTTTTCCCTTGTTGCTGAAGTTCGGCATCGGCAAAGGTGACAGCGTGCTGCGAGAGGGCAAAAACCAGATCGTTATCCGTCAGCGCCGACAGTCGGGAGGCGAGTGTTGCCAGTTCCCGACCCGGGGAAAACTCGATGAGCGGAAAACTCCAGGCCACCTGCCCCAGTGTGCGCAGACGGCTCACTAACTCTTCCCCTGCGGGAGACGGGCGGGTGACCAGAATACTCATGCGGGTGCTTCTCCGTTATAAACTTCAGCCAGAATGGCGCGCGCACCATTCTCCAGGAGCTCTTCTGCCAGAGAGATGCCCATCTGTTCAGCATCCTGCGCGGCGCCGCGACGTTCCCCGCATACCATCTGCGATCCGTCAGGCGCGCCGACCAGCGCGCGTAGCCAAATCTCACCGTTGATGAGTTCGGCATAACTGCCGATAGGCACCTGACATCCCCCTTCGAGGCGAGTGTTCATGGCGCGTTCGGCTGTTACGCGTAGCGCGGTCTCTTCGTGGTTGAGCGGCGCTAACAACGCCTGAGTACGCATATCGTCCAGTCGGCACTCTATGCCGACGGCGCCTTGCCCGACTGCGGGCAGGGAGACTTCCGGCGGCAGTGCGGTACGGACTCGCGACTCAAGCCCTAAACGTTTTAACCCAGCGACCGCCAGAATAATGGCGTCATAATCGCCGTTATCCAATTTGCCGAGACGCGTACCGACGTTGCCGCGCAGCGAACGGATGACGAGATCCGGGCGACGCTTTGCCAATTGGCACTGGCGACGCAAACTGGATGTCCCGACAATGCTACCTGCGGGAAGGTCATCCAACGTGTTGTACTTATTTGAGACGAAAGCATCACGCGGATCCTCTCGCTCGCAAATGGTGACCAGTCCAAGACCGTCAGGGAATTCAACCGGCACATCCTTCATGGAATGCACGGCGATATCGGCGCGTTTTTCCAGCAGCGCGACTTCCAGCTCTTTAACAAACAACCCTTTCCCTCCGACCTTTGCCAGCGGGGTATCAAGGATCACATCGCCACGGGTTACCATAGGAACCAGTTCCACGATCAGACCGGGGTGATTTGCCATTAAGGCGTCTTTGACATAATGTGCCTGCCAGAGCGCAAGGGGGCTTTGGCGTGTGGCAATTCTCAAAACATTGTCTAACATGCTTGTTACCGTCATTATCAATCATTGACCATCCTAACATCCTTATCAAAGGGATGTCAGCGTTACGCTCAAACGTAAGTGAGAGGAAAAGCTGCTGCATCATCAGTGGCAGTGAATAATGACGAGAAACCTTCCGACCGTATGAAGGAATTTACACGTAACGAACGGTGCTACACTTGTATGTAGCGCATCTTTCTTTACGGTCAATGAGCAAGGTGTTAAATTGATCACGTTTTAGACCATTTTTTCGGCTGTACCGCACAAAAAAATACGGGCGAAAAACAGGTAACGGTTATTTTTGACATACGGTTTATCCGAATTGATGACGATTATTGTGAGCGCTTGCGCCGCAGTAATCGACAACATGACGGATAGCAACATCAGGCGATACGTCTTGTACCTCTATATTGAGACTCTGAAACAGAGACTGGATGCCATAAATCAACTGCGTGTGGATCGCGCGCTTGCTGCCATGGGACCTGCTTTCCAGCAGGTATACAGTCTGCTGCCGACATTATTGCACTACCACCACCCTCTGATGCCGGGTTACCTCGATGGTAACGTTCCCAAAGGCATATGCTTTTACACGCCTGATGAAACCCAACGCCACTACCTCAACGAACTCGAACTGTACCGCGGTATGTCACCGCAGGAACCTCCCAAGGGCGAACTGCCGATCACCGGCGTTTACTCAATGGGCAGCACCTCTTCGGTAGGGCAAAGCTGTTCTTCCGACCTCGATATCTGGGTCTGCCACCAATCCTGGCTGGATAGCGAAGAGCGCCAGCTGTTGCAGCGTAAATGTAGCCTGCTCGAAAGCTGGGCCGCTTCGCTGGGCGTGGAAGTCAGTTTCTTCCTGATTGATGAAAACCGTTTCCGTCACAATGAAAGCGGCAGTCTTGGTGGTGAAGACTGTGGCTCGACGCAGCATATCCTGTTGCTTGATGAATTCTATCGCACCGCTGTGCGCCTCGCGGGCAAACGTATTCTGTGGAATATGGTGCCGGGCGACGAAGAAGAGCATTACGACGATTACGTCATGAAGCTCTACGCGCAGGGCGTATTAACGCCAAACGAATGGCTGGATCTCGGCGGACTCAGTTCGCTCTCCGCCGAAGAGTACTTTGGCGCCAGCCTCTGGCAGTTATACAAAAGTATCGATTCCCCGTACAAAGCGGTGCTGAAGACGCTGCTGCTGGAAGCCTACTCCTGGGAATATCCCAATCCTCGCCTGTTGGCGAAAGACATTAAACAGCGCCTGCACGATGGCGAGATCGTCTCTTTTGGTCTCGATCCCTACTGCATGATGCTGGAGCGTGTGACCGAATATCTCACGGCGATCGAAGACCCGACGCGCCTGGATTTAGTGCGTCGATGTTTCTACTTAAAAGTGTGTGAGAAACTGAGCCGCGAGCGCGCCTGCGTGGGCTGGCGTCGTGAAGTATTAAGTCAGTTAGTGCAAGAATGGGGCTGGGACGAAGCCCGTCTGACAATGCTGGATAACCGCGCTAACTGGAAGATTGATCAGGTACGTGAAGCGCATAACGAACTGCTTGATGCGATGATGCAGAGCTATCGTAATCTGATCCGCTTTGCGCGGCGCAATAACCTCAGCGTTAGCGCCAGTCCGCAGGATATCGGCGTGCTGACCCGTAAGCTGTATGCCGCGTTTGAAGCGTTGCCGGGTAAGGTAACGCTGGTGAACCCGCAAATATCTCCGGACCTCTCAGAACCGAACCTGACCTTTATCCATGTGCCGCCGGGCCGCGCCAACCGTTCGGGTTGGTATCTCTACAACCGCGCGCCAAATATGGATTCGATCATTAGCCATCAGCCGCTGGAATATAACCGCTATCTCAACAAGCTGGTGGCGTGGGCCTGGTTCAACGGTCTGCTGACATCGCGTACGCATTTGTTTATTAAGGGCAACGGCATTGTCGATTTGCCGAAGCTGCAGGAAATGGTCGCCGATGTATCGCACCACTTCCCGCTGCGCCTGCCGGCACCAACGCCGAAAGCGCTCTACAGCCCGTGCGAAATTCGCCATCTGGCGATTATCGTTAACCTTGAATATGACCCGACGACCGCATTCCGTAATCAGGTGGTGCATTTTGATTTCCGTAAGCTGGACGTCTTCAGCTTTGGCGAAGAGCAAAATTGCCTGGTAGGGAGCGTCGACCTGCTGTACCGCAACTCGTGGAATGAAGTACGTACGCTGCACTTCAACGGCGAGCAGGCGATGATTGAAGCGTTAAAAACGATTCTGGGCAAAATGCACCAGGATGCCGCGCCGCCGGATAGCGTCGAAGTGTTCTGCTACAGCCAGCATCTGCGTGGGTTAATCCGTACCCGCGTGCAGCAACTGGTTTCTGAGTGTATCGAGCTGCGCCTTTCCAGTACCCGCCAGGAAACCGGGCGTTTCAAAGCGCTGCGCGTGTCTGGTCAGACGTGGGGACTGTTCTTCGAGCGTCTGAACGTATCGGTACAGAAACTGGAAAACGCCATCGAATTCTATGGGGCGATTTCACACAACAAACTGCACGGCCTTTCCGTCCAGGTTGAAACGAACCACGTGAAACTCCCGTCGGTGGTGGACGGCTTTGCCAGTGAAGGGATCATTCAGTTCTTTTTCGAAGAAACGGGCGATGAGCAGGGCTTTAATATTTATATACTGGATGAGAGTAACCGTGCGGAGGTGTATCACCACTGCGAGGGAAGCAAAGAAGAGCTGGTACGTGATGTCAGCCGCTTCTATTCATCGTCGCACGATCGCTTTACCTACGGCTCCAGCTTCATCAACTTTAACCTGCCGCAGTTCTATCAGATTGTGAAAACCGACGGACGTGCGCAGGTGATTCCGTTCCGTACCCAGCCGCTCAACCCAGTCCCGCCAGCTAATCAGGATAACGACACGCCGATGTTGCAGCAGTATTTCTCCTGAGGCTTTTCGCCCGGTGGCGGCTACGCCTTACCGGGCCTACTGTAGGCCGGATAAGCAAAGCGTATCCGGCAAAAAATCAACGGAAGCTCACCTCTTCACCCGACTGCTGCGTTGCCGCCTGCTCCAGCAAATCCCAGAACGTTTCGCCGCTACGGTCGCAGATCCACTCGTCGCCTTTCAGGTCAAAGTGGTAGCCGCCTTGTTTGGTTGCCAGCCACACCTGGTGCAGCGGCTCCTGACGGTTAATAATGATTTTGCTGCCGTTTTCGAAGCTGATGGTCAGCACGCCGCCGTTGATCTCACAATCGATATCGCTGTCGCCGTCCCAGTCATCCAGACGCTCCTCAATGGTCATCCACAGAGTGTCGGCAAGGCGATGAAATTCACTGTCGTTCATTTTCTTATCCTGTTTTTCGTGATGACGGCAGTATAACCTGAAACAAAACGCGTTGCAGATTACAGGCTAACTCTTGCTTTTACGCCTTCTCCTGCGATGATAGAAAACAGAAAGCATGAACTTTACAGGCAATCCATAATGAAAAACGTGTTAAAGCCACTCGCTGTCATTTTAACTCTGTTCAGCCTGACGGGCTGTGGGCTAAAAGGCCCGCTCTATTTCCCGCCAGCAGATAAAACCGCGCCGCCCCCGACCAAGAGCGTTCAGCCGCAATCGCAATCCACCACGCCCGAGAAAAACGATCGTGGGATCAGCGACGGCCCTTCTCAGGTGAATTACTGACGGCAGGAATAGATTTACATTTCTGTACCCGCGTGAACGGAGTGAATGATGCAATTCTCTAAAATGCATGGCCTTGGCAACGATTTTATGGTCGTCGACGCGGTAACGCAGAATGTTTTTTTCTCACCAGAGCTGATCCGCCGCCTGTCCGACAGGCATCTCGGCGTTGGGTTTGATCAGTTGCTGGTGGTTGAACCTCCGTATGATCCGGAGCTGGATTTCCACTACCGTATTTTTAATGCCGACGGCAGTGAAGTGTCACAGTGTGGCAATGGCGCCCGTTGTTTTGCTCGCTTTGTTCGCCTGAAAGGGCTGACCAATAAACGTGATATTCGCGTCAGTACCGCGAATGGTCGTATGGTGTTAACCGTAACCGACGACGAACTGGTGCGGGTGAATATGGGGGAACCCAACTTTGAACCTTCGCAGGTTCCGTTTCGCGCCAACAAAGCAGAGAAGACCTATATTATGCGCGCGGCCGAACAGACAATATTGTGCGGCGTGGTTTCAATGGGGAACCCACACTGCGTGATTCAGGTTGATGATGTTGATACGGCCACGGTGGAAACGCTGGGGCCGGTGCTGGAAAGCCACGAACGCTTTCCTGAACGCGCCAACATCGGCTTTATGCAGGTGGTAAAGCGCGAGCATATCCGGCTGCGCGTCTACGAGCGCGGGGCGGGCGAAACGCAGGCCTGCGGCAGCGGTGCGTGCGCCGCTGTTGCGGTAGGTATTCAGCAGGGCCTGCTGGCAGAAGAGGTGAGGGTGGAGTTACCTGGCGGTCGACTTGATATCGCCTGGAAAGGTCCGGGTCATCCGCTGTATATGACTGGCCCGGCGGCACATGTCTACGACGGATTTATTCACTTATGAAGCAACCAGGGGAAGAACTACAGGAAACGCTCATGGAGCTCGACGATCGGGCGGTCGTCGATTACCTGCAACGTAATCCTGAGTTTTTTATCCGTAATGCCCGGGCAGTTGAAGCGATGCGCGTCCCACACCCTGTGCGGGGCACGATCTCTTTAGTTGAATGGCATATGGCGCGGGCACGTAATCATATTAATGTGCTTGAAGAGAACATGGCGTTATTGATGGAACAAGCCAACGCCAATGAAAGCCTGTTCTATCGTCTGCTAAATCTGCAAAGTCGCCTGGTGTCGGCCAGCAGTCTTGACGATATGCTGATGCGATTTCATCGCTGGGCGCGTGAGCTGGGGCTGGCCGGCGCGACGGTGCGTCTGTTTCCGGACCGGTGGCGACTTGGCGCGCCATCTAAATTTACGCATCTGGCATTAAGCCGTCAGGCCTTTGAACCGTTGCGTATTCAGCGTCTGGGGCAGTCGCAGCACTATCTTGGGCCACTCAATGGTCCGGAATTGCTGGTTATGATGCCGGAGGCGAAAGCGATAGGCTCGGTGGCGATGTCGATGCTGGGGCAAGATGGTTCCCTGGGCGTGATGCTATTCAGCAGCCGTGACGTTAACCATTACCAGCAGGGGCAAGGTACACAATTACTGCAAGAAATCTCGCTGATGTTGCCGGATCTGCTGGAGCGCTGGATTGAACGCGTATGACCGATTCACCCCTTTCTCAGGATGTGACGCGCTTTTTGCGCTATCTGGGCGTTGAGCGCCAGCTTAGCCCGATCACGCTACTCAATTATCAGCGTCAGCTTGATGCCATCATCGCGTTAGCCGGAGAAACCGGTCTGCAAAGCTGGCAACAATGTGACGCTGCAATGGTACGCAGCTTTGCTGTGCGCAGCCGTCGTAAAGGGCTGGGAGCGGCGAGTCTGGCATTGCGTCTCTCCGCATTACGCAGTTTCTTCGACTGGCTGGTTAATCAGGGCGAGCTGAAAGCCAACCCGGCAAAAAGCGTTTCCGCGCCGAAAGCGCCACGCCACTTACCTAAAAATATCGACGTCGATGATGTTAATCGTCTGCTGGATATCGATCTCAACGATCCCCTTGCTGTGCGCGACCGGGCGATGCTGGAAGTGATGTACGGCGCGGGACTGCGTTTATCTGAACTGGTTGGGCTGGATATTAAACATCTCGATCTCGACACCGGCGAAGTGTGGGTGATGGGCAAGGGCAGTAAAGAACGTCGTCTGCCGATCGGCCGCAATGCGGTGGCGTGGATTGAGCACTGGCTGGATCTGCGCGGTTTATTTGGCGGGGATGACGATGCGTTGTTCCTGTCTAAACTGGGCAAGCGCATCTCTGCGCGTAACGTGCAGAAACGCTTTGCGGAATGGGGTATCAAACAGGGGCTGAACAGCCACGTCCATCCCCACAAATTGCGCCACTCTTTTGCGACGCATATGCTGGAGTCGAGCGGCGATCTACGCGGAGTGCAGGAGTTATTGGGTCATGCCAATCTCTCCACTACTCAAATCTATACCCATCTTGATTTTCAACACCTGGCTTCAGTGTACGATGCGGCGCATCCGCGCGCCAAACGGGGGAAATAATGCGTTTTTACCGGCCTTTGGGGCGTATTTCTGCGCTCACCTTTGACCTTGATGACACCCTTTACGATAACCGTCCCGTTATCACACGCACAGAGCAGGAAGCGCTCGCGTTTGTACAGAATTATCATCCGGCGTTGAATTCGCTGCAAAATAGCGACCTGCAGCGCTTACGTCAGGCCGTTCGTGACGCCGAGCCGGAAATCTACCACGACGTTACCCAATGGCGTCACCGCGCCGTAGAGCGCGCTATGCTTGAGGCTGGTCTGTCAGCGGCAGAAGCCTTGATGGGGGCGAATGCGGCGATGATGAATTTCGCCAAATGGCGTAGCCGCATTGATGTTCCGCAGGCGACGCATGACACGCTGAAGGCGCTGGCCCGCAAATGGCCGCTGGTGGCGATCACCAATGGTAACGCGCAGCCGGAACTGTTTGGTCTGGGTGATTATTTTGAGTTTGTGCTGCGCGCCGGTCCCGACGGGCGCTCAAAACCGTTCAGCGACATGTACGCGCTGGCGGCGGAAAAACTGAAAATGCCGGTAGGTGAAATTCTGCATGTGGGTGATGACCTGACGACAGACGTTGCAGGCGCTATTCGTTGTGGTATGCAGGCTTGCTGGATCAAACCGGAAAATGCCGACCTGATGCAAACCGCAGACAGCCGTTTGCTGCCGCATATTGAAATTTCACAGTTGGCATCTCTGACCTCGCTGATATAATCACCAGCAGAACTCTGTATATATACCCAGCTTTTTGGCGGATGGCGCTACGCTTCTCCGCCTTACCTACTTTTACGCGGCGGTGCCAATGGACGTTTCTTACCTGCTCGACAGCCTTAATGATAAACAGCGTGAAGCGGTGGCCGCGCCACGCAGCAACATGCTGGTTCTGGCAGGCGCGGGGAGTGGTAAAACTCGCGTACTGGTGCACCGTATCGCCTGGTTACTGACGGTAGAGAACAACTCGCCGTACTCCATTATGGCGGTGACCTTTACCAACAAAGCGGCGGCGGAAATGCGCCACCGTATTGGTCAGATCATGGGAACCAGCCAGGGCGGAATGTGGGTGGGGACCTTTCACGGCCTGGCGCACCGTCTGTTGCGCGCGCACCATATGGATGCGAATCTGCCGCAGGATTTCCAGATCCTCGACAGCGAGGACCAACTGCGTCTGCTCAAGCGTCTGATCAAAGCGATGAACCTTGACGAAAAGCAGTGGCCGCCGCGTCAGGCAATGTGGTTTATCAACAGCCAGAAAGATGAAGGGCTGCGCCCGCACCATCTGCAAAGCTACGGCAACCCGGTCGAACAGACCTGGCAGAAGGTCTATCAGGCTTATCAGGAAGCCTGCGATCGCGCGGGGCTGGTGGATTTCGCCGAACTGCTGCTGCGCGCCCATGAACTGTGGCTCAACAAGCCGCACATTCTGCAGCACTACCGCGAACGCTTTACCAATATCCTGGTGGACGAATTCCAGGATACCAACAACATTCAGTACGCCTGGATCCGTCTGCTGGCGGGCGACACCGGCAAGGTGATGATCGTGGGCGATGATGACCAGTCGATCTACGGCTGGCGCGGCGCGCAGGTGGAGAACATTCAGCGCTTCCTCAACGATTTCCCGGGCGCAGAAACCATTCGTCTGGAGCAGAACTACCGTTCGACCAACAATATTCTTAGCGCAGCTAACGCCCTGATTGAAAATAACAACGGGCGCCTGGGTAAAAAACTGTGGACCGACGGCGTCGACGGCGAGCCGATCTCGCTGTATTGCGCCTTCAACGAACTTGATGAAGCGCGCTTCGTGGTCAATCGCATTAAAACCTGGCAGGACAACGGCGGCGCGCTGGAACAGTGCGCGATTCTGTATCGTAGCAACGCCCAGTCACGCGTGTTGGAAGAAGCCTTACTACAGGCCAGCATGCCGTATCGTATCTATGGCGGTATGCGCTTCTTTGAACGTCAGGAAATTAAAGACGCGCTCTCCTACCTGCGTCTGATCGCTAATCGCAATGACGATGCCGCGTTTGAGCGTGTGGTGAATACGCCAACGCGCGGGATTGGCGATCGTACTTTAGATGTCGTACGCCAGACTTCCCGTGACCGCCAGCTAACGTTGTGGCAGGCCTGTCGTGAACTGCTGCAGGAAAAAGCCCTGGCCGGTCGCGCCGCCAGCGCCTTACAGCGCTTTATGGAATTGATTGACGCGCTGGCGCAAGAGACTGCCGATATGCCGCTGCACGTGCAGACTGACCGGGTGATTAAAGATTCCGGTCTGCGCATGATGTACGAGCAGGAAAAAGGCGAGAAGGGTCAGACGCGTATCGAAAACTTAGACGAACTGGTGACGGCAACGCGCCAGTTCAGCTACAACGAAGAAGACGAAGACTTAATGCCGCTGCAGGCGTTCCTCTCCCACGCCGCGCTGGAAGCAGGCGAAGGGCAAGCGGATACCTGGCAGGACGCGGTACAGCTGATGACCCTGCACTCGGCGAAAGGGCTGGAGTTCCCGCAGGTATTTATCGTGGGTATGGAAGAAGGCATGTTCCCGAGCCAGATGTCGCTGGACGAAGGCGGCCGTCTCGAAGAAGAACGTCGCCTGGCCTATGTTGGCGTCACCCGCGCGATGCAGAAACTGACGCTCACCTACGCCGAAACGCGTCGTTTGTACGGTAAAGAGGTTTACCATCGTCCGTCGCGCTTTATCGGCGAACTGCCGGAAGCGTGCGTTGAAGAGGTGCGTCTGCGCGCCACGGTTAGCCGTCCGGTGAGCCATCAGCGGATGGGCACGCCAATGGCGGAAAACGATACCGGCTACAAACTTGGCCAGCGGGTACGCCACGCGAAGTTCGGCGAGGGCACCATCGTCAACCTCGAAGGTAGCGGTGAGCACAGTCGTTTGCAGGTCGCGTTCCAGGGGCAGGGCATTAAATGGCTGGTGGCGGCTTACGCCAGACTGGAAACGGTGTGATCGCCTGATGTCGTTGCGCGTATCAGATCTACTGACCGGGTAACATTTTGATTTGTAGGCCGGATAAGGCGAAGCCGCCATTCGGCTATCTGCCGGTTAATATTCTGAAATCATAGATAAATAATTCCCCTCTGCTAACCTTTCTGTATAAGGGGAAATTATTACTTTTTCGCCATCCGTTGCGTGTTGACGTCAAAATTTTGCTGGCGTAACATGCGCGCACGATTACGCTAAGAGGACATTCGCCTTGGACACACCCAGTAGATACTGGCTCATTATCCTGTCATCCAGGATCAACTCCTAAGGCTATCCCTTTTTGCTGATAGCCTTCGCGGTTGTCAGCGACCTTCTGTTTTTTCCCGTCGCGCTGAGTCAGGCTGTTTAATGGTCTGAAACCCAATTTGTTTCTGTGTGCCCTCCGAACTGTCCGATAATTTTTTGCATTGGGAGTCCCGGTCATGCTGAGCGCATTTCAACTGGAAAACAATCGTTTAACTCGCCTTGAGGCAGACGAGATCGAGCACCTGGCCAGTTCGGTTTGGGTCGATTTAGTCGAGCCGGATGACGAAGAACGAAACCGTGTGCAAAAGGACTTGGGCCAGAATCTGGCCACGCGCCCTGAACTGGAAGACATCGAAGCATCCGCACGTTTTTTTGAAGACGAGGATGGACTGCACATTCACTCCTTCTTCTTCTATGAAGACGCCGACGATCACGCGGGTAACTCAACCGTCGCATTTACCATTCGCGAAGGCCGCCTGTTTACCCTGCGCGAACGCGAACTGCCGGCGTTTCGTCTGTATCGCATGCGTGCGCGTAACCAGGCGATGGTGGATGGTAACGCCTACGAGCTGCTACTCGATCTGTTCGAAACCAAAATTGAACAGTTGGCGGATGAGATTGAAAACATCTATAGCGACCTGGAAAAACTCAGCCGTGTGATCATGGAAGGGCGTCAGGGCGATGAGTATGACGAAGCGCTTTCCACGCTGGCGGAACAGGAAGATATCGGCTGGAAGGTACGCCTGTGTCTGATGGATACCCAGCGCGCACTGAACTTTCTGGTGCGTAAAGCGCGTCTGCCTGGTGGTCAACTGGAGCAGGCGCGTGAGATCCTGCGCGATATCGAGTCTCTGCTGCCGCATAACGAATCGCTGTTCCAGAAGGTAAACTTCCTGATGCAGGCGGCGATGGGCTTTATCAATATTGAGCAGAACCGCATCATCAAGATCTTCTCGGTGGTCTCGGTGGTATTTCTGCCGCCGACGCTGGTGGCTTCCAGCTACGGCATGAACTTTGAATTCATGCCGGAACTGCACTGGAGCTTCGGTTATCCTGGCGCGATTGTCTTTATGATGCTCGCAGGTCTGGCGCCGTATCTGTACTTTAAACGTAAAAACTGGCTTTAATGGCGGTGTCTTATCAGGCCTACAGATCCCGTAGGCCTGATAAGCGTAGCGCCATCAGGCAAAAAGCCTTCACATCCCCATACGCGTTCTGCGTTGCGTATAAATCGCATCCATCACGAAAATCGCCAGCGCCACCCAGATAAAGGCGAACGTCACCATTTTATCCGCTCCCGGCACTTCACCGTAAAAGGTGATCGCCAGCAGGAACATCAACGTGGGTCCGATATACTGGAAGAAACCCAGTGTGGAAAGACGCAGACGTGTCGCTGCGCCGGTAAAGCACAGCAACGGAATGGTGGTCACGATACCGGCGGCAATCAGTAGCAGATTGAGTGACATCGGGTTTTGCCCCATATGGCTGGTTGGGCTATCCGCAATGCCAAACAGGTAGATAGCGGCAACGGGTAAGAGCCACAGGGTTTCAATCAACATACCGGTTTGCGCTTCAACGGCAATCTTCTTACGCACCAGACCATAAAAAGCAAAGCTGAACGCCAGTCCCAGCGCGATTATCGGCAATGAGCCGAAGGTCCACAGCTGTACCAGTACGCCGCAGGCGGCTAACAGTACCGCCAACCACTGCATGCGACGAAAGCGCTCGCCGAGGAAAAGCATCCCCAGCACGATATTCACCAGCGGGTTAATAAAATAGCCGAGACTGGCTTCCAGCATATGGTGATTATTGACCGCCCAAATGAACAGCAGCCAGTTTCCGCCGATGAGCACCGCAGAGAGCGCCAGCAGGAAGATCTTCTTTGGCGTTTGTAGCAGCGTTTTAACACCCGACCACTGGCGGCTGATGCTCATCAGCACCACCATAAAGAAAAATGACCAGATGACGCGGTGCGTCAGGATCTCATCCGCCGGGACATAGTAAATCAGCTTGAAGTAGGCGGGGGCGATACCCCAAATAAAATAGGCAGCCAGAGCGAGTAACACGCCCTGCCGCGTTTGTTTAGCATCCATCGGGAAAACTCATTGCAGAAATGTAACAGCAGTTTACCTTTTTTTAAGCGCTTACCCCACCATATAAGTGGCGGTTGCGCTGGCGATATAGAGCTGTTCTTCGTTATGCAGTTCCACGCGCGCAACGGCTACTTTATTACCCGCCCGCAGCAGGCTGCTGGTAGCGGTAAAGCGATTCCCTCTCCCCGGGCGCAGGTAATCAACGCGTAAATCGATGGTGCCCATACGTGACATGCGCTGACGCAGTTCGTCCTCACTGATCGTTTCGTGACGGGTCAACGTGCTGCCTACACACACCAGTCCGGCGGCGACGTCGAGTGCTGAGGCGATCACTCCGCCATGCAGAATGCTTTGCGCCCAGTTACCGACCATCATCGGTTGATTATTAAACGCTAATTGCGCAAATTCTTTTTCATAGCGTTCCAGTTCCAGCCCCAGCGCACGGTTAAACGGCATATGATAAACAAACATTTCACCCACTAACTTCAGGGCTTCTTCAGCGGTCAGTACAGCAGACATACGATCTTAATACCTCATTGGTTAATGAAATGTTGATATTATGCTTATTATTTGTTGTTTTCTACTTTAGGACGGGATAACTAACGAGGAACGAGCTAAGTATGTAGAATGCTTGTCAGAAAATTATACAATTCATCAATATTTTGGTTCAGGAGAACATTACCGATGCGGGCGATTCTGGGATGGTTACTACCAGCAGTCATGCTGCCGTTGACCGCGTATGCGCAGGAAGCGACAGTAAAAGAGATTCATGATGCACCAGCAGTTCGGGGCAGTATCATCGCTAATATGCTGCAAGAGCATGACAACCCTTTCACGCTTTACCCTTATGACACCAACTACCTTATCTACACCAATACCAGCGACATGAACAAAGAGGCGATCAGCAGCTATAGCTGGTCGGACAATGCGCGCAAAGATGAGGTGAAGTTTCAGCTAAGCCTGGCGTTTCCCCTTTGGCGAGGAATATTGGGTCCGAACTCGGTTCTTGGCGGTTCCTATACGCAGAAATCCTGGTGGCAGCTTTCGAACAGTGAAGAATCTTCACCGTTTCGCGAAACCAACTACGAGCCCCAGTTGTTCCTTGGTTTCGCCACCGACTATCGCTTTGCCGGGTGGACGCTACGTGATGTCGAAATGGGTTATAACCATGATTCCAACGGGCGCTCCGACCCCACTTCACGTAGCTGGAACCGCCTGTATACCCGCCTGATGGCAGAAAACGGCAACTGGCTGGTGGAAGTAAAGCCGTGGTACGTCATTGGCAGTACCGATGATAATCCCGACATCACCAAATACATGGGCTATTATCAGCTGAAAATGGGGTATCACCTGGGCGACGCCGTTATCAGCGTGAAAGGTCAGTACAACTGGAATACCGGCTACGGCGGCGCAGAGTTAGGGGCAAGCTATCCTATTACGAAGCATGTTCGTCTCTACACCCAGGTCTACAGTGGTTACGGAGAATCGCTGATTGACTACAACTTCAATCAGACCCGTGTTGGCGTGGGTGTAATGCTTAACGATATCTTCTGACAGATATTGAGAGTATTTTAATCATTGCAGTTTCTTTCTCAGGCGCTGAAAATAGCGCCTGTTTTTATTTAAGGTTAATGGGGTTAATGTGGCGCAGGCGGAAGTGTTGAATCTGGAAATGGGCGCTAAACAGGTTTTGCAGGAAACCTTTGGCTACCAACAGTTTCGCCTAGGCCAGGAAGAAATTATCGACACCGTGCTCTCTGGTCGCGACTGCCTGGTCGTTATGCCCACCGGTGGCGGCAAATCCCTGTGCTATCAAATTCCCGCATTATTACTCAACGGACTCACCGTTGTTGTTTCGCCGCTGATTTCCCTGATGAAAGACCAGGTCGATCAACTGCTGGCCAACGGCGTGGCGGCGGCGTGCCTGAACTCCACCCAAAGTCGTGAGCAGCAGCTTGAGGTGATGGCCGGCTGCCGCAGCGGGCAGGTTCGCTTGCTGTATATTGCCCCTGAACGCCTGATGCTGGATAACTTCCTTGAGCATCTTGGGCACTGGAATCCGGTGCTGCTGGCGGTGGATGAAGCGCACTGTATTTCGCAGTGGGGGCATGACTTCCGCCCTGAATACGCTGCGCTGGGCCAGCTGCGTCAGCGTTTCCCAACGCTGCCGTTTGTGGCGTTAACCGCGACCGCGGATGAAACCACCCGGCTGGATATCGTGCGCCTGCTGGGCCTCAACGATCCGTTAATTCAGATCAGCAGCTTTGATCGGCCGAATATTCGCTACATGCTGATGGAGAAGTTTAAGCCGCTCGATCAACTGATGCGCTACGTGCAAGAACAACGCGGTAAATCCGGCATTATTTACTGTAACAGCCGCGCCAAAGTCGAAGACACCGCTGCGCGCCTGCAAAGCCGCGGCATCAGCGCCGGGGCTTATCATGCCGGGCTGGAAAATAGCGTGCGCGCCGAGGTGCAGGAAAAATTCCAGCGCGATGACCTGCAAATTGTGGTGGCGACCGTAGCGTTCGGCATGGGGATCAACAAACCTAACGTGCGCTTCGTGGTGCATTTTGATATCCCGCGCAACATTGAGTCCTATTATCAGGAAACCGGTCGTGCCGGGCGTGATGGCCTGCCGGCGGAAGCGATGCTGTTTTACGATCCGGCTGATATGGCGTGGCTCCGCCGTTGCCTCGAAGAGAAACCTGCCGGACAACTGCTGGATATCGAACGCCATAAGCTCAATGCGATGGGGGCGTTTGCCGAGGCGCAAACCTGTCGTCGTCTGGTTCTGCTGAATTATTTTGGCGAGGGGCGTCAGGAGCCGTGTGGTAACTGCGATATCTGTCTCGATCCGCCAAAACAGTACGACGGCTTAAACGATGCGCAGATTGCGCTTTCCACGATTGGCCGGGTCAATCAGCGCTTTGGTATGGGATATGTGGTGGAGGTTCTGCGCGGAGCGAATAATCAGCGTATCCGCGAGTTGGGCCACGATAAACTCAAGGTTTATGGCATGGGGCGCGATAAAAGCCATGAACACTGGGTGAGCGTAATTCGCCAGCTTATCCATCTTGGGCTGGTGACGCAAAATATCGCGCAGCATTCCGCACTGCAGATGACCGATGCCGCGCGTCCGGTTCTGCGCGGTGAAGTCCCGTTGCAGCTTGCGGTACCGCGAATCGTGGCGCTGAAACCGCGCGCTATGCAGAAATCCTTCGGCGGCAATTACGATCGCAAACTGTTTGCCAAATTGCGTAAGCTGCGTAAAGCCATTGCCGATGAAGAGAATATCCCGCCGTATGTGGTGTTCAACGACGCCACGTTGATTGAAATGGCCGAGCAGATGCCGGTTTCGCCGAGCGAAATGCTGAGCGTCAACGGCGTGGGAATGCGTAAACTTGAACGTTTTGGCAAAGAGTTTATGGCACTTATTCGCGCCCACGTCGATGGTGACGACGAAGAGTAGTCAGCCAGGCAAAAAAGTGCCAGGATGGTGACTCACTGAACTATTTCCCCGCGAGTCATTTTTATGTTAACGCTATTTTTTACCGTTGCGTTGGTGCATATCGTTGCGCTGATGAGTCCCGGTCCCGATTTCTTCTTTGTTTCTCAAACGGCCGTTAGCCGTTCGCGCAAAGAAGCCATGATGGGCGTGCTGGGTATTACCTGTGGCGTCATGGTCTGGGCTGGCGTGGCGCTGCTTGGCCTGCATCTGATTATCGAAAAAATGGCCTGGCTGCACACCATTATCATGGTGGGCGGCGGCCTGTATCTGTGCTGGATGGGTTACCAGATGCTGCGCGGCGCGTTTAAAAAACAGGACGTAGCGGCCCCTGCCCCACAGGTTGAACTGGCGCAGAGCGGACGCAGCTTTTTAAAAGGTCTGTTGACCAACCTCGCCAACCCGAAAGCGATTATCTATTTTGGCTCCGTGTTCTCATTGTTTGTTGGCGATAGTGTAGGAACGGGCGCGCGTTGGGGCATTTTCGCGCTGATCATCGTGGAAACGCTGGCGTGGTTTACCGTGGTTGCCAGCCTGTTTGCATTACCGAAAATGCGTCGTGGCTATCAGCGTCTGGCGAAGTGGATCGATGGCTTTGCCGGCGCGCTGTTCGCGGGTTTCGGTATCCATCTGATCATTTCGCGCTAAGCTTCCTTCATGCCGGATAAGCGCTAACGCCATCCGGCACCGTTATCAGGCATGCCTTGCCGATGCCAGCAGGGCGCCTATCAGCATAAACAGTGAACCAAACACTTTGTTCAGCGCTTTCATTTGCTTTGGCCCCTTAATCCAGCCAGCAATGCGCGTTGCCAGCGTCGCGTAACCGATCATCACAATAATATCGACCACAATGGTCGTGATACCAAGCACCACATACTGCATCAACTGCGGTTCCTGCGGCAGGATAAACTGGGGGAACAGGGCGGCAAGAAAAACAATGCTTTTGGGGTTGGTCAGATTAACAAAGACCGCGCGTTTGAACAGGCGGCTGCGCGATTGCGTATTCGCCATGGTGTTCAGATCGATAGCGCCCGCCGCCCGCCATTGCTGAATTCCTAGCCAAATCAGGTAAGCCGCGCCCGCCCACTTCAGCACTTCAAACGCGATCGCTGAACGTGAAAATAGCGTTCCCAGCCCTACGCCAACCAAAACGATATGAATGCCCAGTCCGGTCTGTAGACCCGCAATCGATGCGCTGGCACCGCGATAACCGTGGCTGATGGCGGTGGTCATGGTGTTGATTGCGCCAGAGCCTGGAGACAGGCTCAAAATAATAGAGGTCAGCAGGTAGGCGAACCACCATTCAAAGGTCATGAGAAACTCCCGGATTGTCTATTTTTATGCCACAATACGCTACTGTCGGTACGTTGTATCAGACATGGCAAAAAAAACGATTTTACTTGGTCAACGAGGCTGGATACCCGATGTTTCAGCAGCAAAAAGACTGGGAAACAAGAGAAAACGCGTTTGCTGCTTTTTCCATGGGACCACTGACAGATTTCTGGCGTCAGCGGGAAGAAGCGGAGTTTACGGGCGTAGATAATGTCCCCGTACATTTTGTGCGCTTTCACGCAGAGAAAAACGATCGCGTCATCGTCGTCTGTCCTGGACGCATTGAAAGCTATGTAAAATACGCTGAACTGGCGTACGACCTGTTTCATTCTGGTTTTGACGTTCTCATTATCGATCACCGTGGCCAGGGGCGTTCCGGCCGTATGCTTTCGGATCCGCATCGCGGTCATGTGGATAACTTTAATGACTATGTCGACGATTTAACCGCTTTCTGGCAGCAGGAAGTGTCACCCGGTCCGTGGAGAAAACGCTATATACTGGCGCATTCTATGGGCGGGGCGATTGCCACGTTGTTTCTGCAGCGTCACCCGAATCAGTGTGATGCCATTGCGCTTTGCGCGCCGATGTTTGGTATTGTGATGCGCTTTCCCGACTGGATGGTGCGTCAAATTCTGGACTGGGCTGAAGGGCATCCACGGATCCGCGAGGGTTATGCCATGGGGACCGGGCGCTGGCGGGCGCTGCCATTCGGGATGAATGCGGTAACCCACAGTCGACAGCGCTATCGGCGCAATCTGCGTTTCTATGCCGATGAACCTCGGCTGCGCGTGGGCGGTCCCACTTACCACTGGGTACGTGAAGGCATTCTGGCGGGTGAACAGGTCCTGGCCGGGGCGGGAGATGACGCGACGCCAACATTGCTTATCCAGGCCGAAGAAGAGCGTTTGGTTGATAACCGTATGCACGATCGCTTTTGTGAACTCCGCGCTGCAGCGGGCCATCCAGTAGAGGGAGGCCAGCCGCTTGTCATCAAAGGCGCGTACCATGAGATCCTTTTTGAAAAGGACGCAATGCGCTCAGTCGCGCTTAACGCTATTGTCGAATTTTTCGACAAGCATAACTCATCCAGCGGAAACCGCTTTGCCTAGAGGTTTAATTTTCTTATGTATCAGGTTGTTGCGTCTGATTTAGACGGTACGCTGCTTTCCCCCGACCATACGTTGTCCCCTTATGCTAAAGAGACACTGAAATTATTGACCGCACGTGGCGTTAACTTCGTGTTTGCGACTGGCCGTCATCATGTTGATGTGGGGCAAATTCGCGATAACCTTGGCATTAAAACCTACATGATCACATCCAACGGCGCGCGCGTGCACGATTCTGCCGGGAATCTGGTGTTTACCCATAACCTGGATCGCGACATTGCCAGCGACCTGTTCGGCGTGGTAAATGCAAATCCGGACATCGTAACCAACGTTTATCGTGATGATGAATGGTTTATGAATCGCCATCGCCCGGACGAAATGCGCTTCTTTAAAGAAGCGGTATTTAACTATTCTCTGTTTGAACCTGCGCTACTGGAGCCTGAAGGCGTCAGCAAAGTGTTTTTTACCACCGATTCTCATGAAAGGCTGCTGCCGCTGGAGCAGGCGATTAACGCCCGCTGGGGCGATCGCGTCAACGTCAGCTTCTCTACGCTTACCTGTCTGGAAGTTATGGCTGGCGGCGTGTCGAAAGGTCATGCGCTGGAAGCAGTGGCGAAAGCGATGGGCTACAGCCTGCAGGACTGCATCGCTTTCGGCGATGGCATGAACGATGCGGAAATGCTCTCCATGGCTGGTAAAGGCTGCATCATGGGCAACGCGCACCAACGCCTGAAAGATCTTCATCCGGAACTGGACGTGATTGGACTCAACGCCGATGATGCCGTGCCGCACTATCTGCGTAAGCTCTTTTTACAGTAACGTCATCGTTCGTTAGTTGACCAGTTGTCAACTAAAAACTTCGCTACAATGGGTGTACCTTTTGTTAAGAGACATCCATTGTGGCGTTACTCATCATTACCACAATTCTGTGGGCCTTTTCCTTTAGCCTGTTTGGCGAGTACCTTGCCGGTCATGTCGATAGCTATTTTGCGGTGCTGGTGCGTGTTGGGCTGGCGGCGCTGGTGTTCCTGCCATTTTTACGCACCCGTGGGCACAGCGTAAAAACGATCGCGCTGTATATGCTGGTAGGGGCCATGCAGCTTGGCATTATGTATATGCTGAGTTTTCACGCCTACCTGTACCTGACGGTTTCAGAACTGCTGCTCTTTACCGTACTGACGCCGCTCTACATTACGCTGATTTATGATCTCATGAGCGGACGTCGTCTGCGCTGGAGCTACGCCTTCAGTGCGTTGCTGGCGGTGATCGGTGCGGGGATCATTCGTTACGACCAGGTGACCAGCCACTTCTGGACCGGCCTGCTGCTGGTACAGTTGTCCAATATCAGCTTTGCCATTGGCATGGTGGGCTACAAGCGTCTGATGGAAACACGGCCAATGCCGCAGCACAACGCCTTCGCCTGGTTTTACATGGGGGCATTTATGGTGGCGATAGTGGCCTGGTCCATGCTGGGTAACGCGCAGAAAATGCCTGCAACTACGCTACAGTGGGGCATCCTGGTGTTTCTTGGCGTGGCGGCGTCCGGCATCGGTTACTTTATGTGGAACTATGGCGCGACGCAGGTGGATGCGGGTACGCTGGGCATCATGAACAATATGCATGTGCCGGCCGGGCTGCTGGTTAACCTGGCTATCTGGCATCAACAGCCTCACTGGCCGAGCTTCATCATTGGTGCGGCTGTGATAGTGGCCTCACTGTGGGTACATCGAAAGTGGGTCGTTCCGCACTCCGCACAAACGGCAGGTGATCGCAGGCGTGATTCCGCGCTGAGCGAATAAACGCTTCCGTGACCGGCTGTCGCTGTTCGCCATCGCGCACGGCGGCGTACAGTCGGCTCCACAATCCATCACCCAGGGTTTTGGTTACCACCAGACCCTGGCGCTCAAAACTCTCCACCACCCAGTGTGGTAAAGCCGCGATACCCATTTTGGCTGCAACCATCTGAATCAGCAGCAGGGTGTTATCCACGCTCTTCAGCGACGGGCTAACGCCCGCAGGCTGCAGGAAATGCCGCCAGACATCCAGCCGACTCCGTTGTACCGGATAAATAAGCAGCGTCTCGCTGGCTAAATCCTCCGGGGTGATTTGCGTTTTGCTGGCCAGCGGATGGTCCGGCGCCAGGACCAGGCGTACTTCAAAATCAAACATCGGCGAGTAGTGCAATCCGCTGCGCGGCAGAATGTCGGAGGTCAACACCAGATCCAATTCATCCTGCTGTAGCGCAGGTTGCGGATCGAACGTCACGCCGGATTTAAAGTCCATTTCCACCTGCGGCCAGTTGGCACGAAAATTCTCCAGCGCGGGCGTCAGCCATTGGATACAGCTGTGGCATTCAATCGCGATGCGTAGCCGGGTTTGCTGCGGTTCGTTGCAGGCCTGCAGCGCGCGACCGATTTGCGGCAACACCTGGTTTGCCAACTGCAGCAAAATTTCGCCCTGCGGCGTAAAGCGCAGAGGCTGACTTTTACGGATAAAAAGACGAAAGCCGAGGCGTTGCTCCAGATCGCTGAACTGGTGAGAAAGGGCGGATTGGGTCTGATGCAACGTCGCCGCTGCGGCTGCCAGCGAACCACTATTCCGCAACGCCTGGAGCGTTTTCAGGTGTTTAATCTCGATCATGAAAGTCCTTCACTTCGGCATGAACAAATTGCGCTTGAGGAATATACAGTAACCGCCAATTATGGATGTGTAAACATCTGGACGGCTAAAATCCTTCGTCTTTTAAATTTATGGTGCGTTGGCTTCGTTTCCTCACCCCAGTCACTTACTTCAGTAAGCTCCTGGGGATGAGCAAACTTGCCGCCTTCCCTAAATTCAAAATCCATAGGATTTACATATAATTAGAGGAAGAAAAATGACAATATTGAATCACACCCTCGGTTTCCCTCGCGTTGGCCTGCGTCGCGAGCTGAAAAAAGCGCAAGAAAGCTACTGGGCGGGAAATTCTTCCCGTGAGGAATTGCTGGCCGTTGGCCGCGAGCTGCGCGCCGGCCACTGGGATCAGCAGAAGCAGGCGGGCATTGACCTGCTGCCGGTGGGCGATTTTGCCTGGTACGATCACGTGCTAACCACCAGTCTGCTGCTCGGTAACGTTCCGGCGCGTCATCAAAATAAAGACGGCTCGGTTGATATCGATACCTTATTCCGCATTGGTCGTGGTCGCGCCCCGACGGGTGAGCCAGCAGCGGCGGCAGAAATGACCAAATGGTTTAATACCAACTATCACTACATGGTGCCGGAGTTCATCAAAGGTCAGCAGTTCAAACTGACCTGGACCCAACTGCTGGATGAAGTGGACGAAGCGCTGGCGCTCGGCCACAAGGTGAAGCCTGTACTGCTTGGGCCGGTAACTTACCTGTGGCTGGGGAAAGTGAAGGGCGAACAGTTTGACCGCCTGACTCTGCTCAACGACATTCTGCCGGTTTACCAGCAGGTGCTGGCCGAGCTGGCGAAACGCGGTATTGAGTGGGTACAGATTGATGAACCCGCGCTGGTACTGGAGCTGCCGCAGGTTTGGCTGAACGCCTTCAAACCTGCGTATGACGCGCTGGCAGGGCAGGTAAAATTACTGCTGACCACTTATTTTGAAGGCGTAACGCCGAACCTGGATACCATTACCGCGCTGCCGGTGCAGGGTCTGCACGTTGATTTCGTTCATGGCAAAGATGACGTTGCCGGGCTGCACCAACGCCTGCCTGCCGACTGGCTGCTGTCAGCCGGTTTGGTAAACGGTCGTAACGTCTGGCGCGCCGATCTCAGCGAAAAATATGCACAAATTAAAGACATCGTCGGGAAACGTGCTCTGTGGGTGGCTTCTTCCTGCTCTCTGCTGCACAGCCCAATCGATCTCAGTGTGGAAACCCGCCTTGATGCCGAAGTGAAGAGCTGGTTTGCCTTCGCGCTGCAAAAGTGCGGCGAGCTGGCGCTGCTGCGCGATGCCCTGAACAGCGGCGATACGGCGGCAATTGTGGAATGGAGCGCACCGATCCAGGCGCGTCGTCACTCTACCCGCGTACACAACGCCGCAGTGGAAAAACGTCTGGCGGCGATCACCGCACAAGACAGCCAGCGCGCCAACGCTTACCCGGTTCGCGCCGAGGCGCAGCGTGCCCGCTTTAATCTACCGGCATGGCCGACCACTACGATCGGTTCATTCCCGCAAACCACCGAAATTCGCGGTCTGCGGCTGGATTTCAAAAAGGGCAACCTGGATGCTGGTCACTACCGTACCGGTATCGCCGAACATATAAAACAGGCGATCGTTGAACAGGAACGTCTGGGCCTCGATGTGCTGGTGCACGGTGAAGCCGAGCGTAATGACATGGTGGAATACTTTGGCGAGCATCTGGATGGTTTTGTCTTTACCCAGAACGGTTGGGTGCAGAGCTACGGTTCCCGCTGCGTGAAGCCGCCGGTGGTAATTGGCGACGTCAGCCGCCCGGAAGCGATCACCGTGGAGTGGGCGAAGTACGCGCAGTCGCTTACCGACAAGCCGGTAAAAGGTATGTTGACCGGTCCGGTGACCATTCTTTGCTGGTCATTCCCGCGTGAAGACGTGACGCGTGAAACCATCGCCAAGCAGATTGCGCTGGCGCTGCGTGATGAAGTGGCGGATCTGGAAGCGGCGGGTATCGGTATTATTCAGATTGATGAACCGGCGCTGCGCGAAGGTCTGCCGCTACGTCGCAGCGACTGGGCCGCGTATCTGGCGTGGGGGGTAGAAGCCTTCCGCATTAACGCGGCGGTGGCGAAGGATGAAACTCAGATCCACACCCACATGTGTTACTGCGAGTTCAACGACATCATGGATTCCATTGCGGCGCTGGACGCGGATGTGATCACCATTGAGACCTCACGCTCCGACATGGAGTTGCTGGAATCGTTTGAAGAGTTCGACTATCCGAATGAAATTGGGCCGGGTGTCTACGATATTCACTCGCCGAACGTCCCGAGCGTGGAGTGGATTGAGGCCCTGCTGAAGAAGGCGGAGCAGCGTATTCCGGCGGAGCGGCTGTGGGTGAACCCGGACTGCGGCCTGAAAACCCGAGGCTGGCCGGAAACCCGTGCCGCACTGGCGAATATGGTGAAGGCCGCGCAGAACTTGCGTCAGGCTTAAAAACAAAACGGAGGCTAACGCCTCCGTTTTGATGATCGGTTTACCTGGCGATACTTATTTCTTCTCGCCGTATTGCGCGAACCACTCCAGCATTCTCTGCCAGCCATCTTTGGCGGACTCTTCGTGGTAGCTCGGGCGGTAATCGGCATTAAATGCATGCCCGGCATCGGGATAAACCACAATTTCCGCTTTTGCATTAGCGGCGCGTAGCGCCTGACGCATCGTTTCGACGGTAACCTGAGGAATACTGGTGTCCTGACCACCATAAAGCCCCAGAACAGGAGCGTTAAGATCGGTGGCGATATCAACGGGATGTTTCGGCGAGTTGAGGGTCTTATCGCCTACCAGTTTGCCATACCACGCTACCGCTGCTTTTAACTGCGGATTGTGCGCTGCATACAGCCAGGTGATGCGTCCACCCCAGCAAAAACCTGTGATCATTAATCGATGCGCGTCACCGCCGTTGCGGGAGGCCCAACTGGCGACGTGGTCCAGATCGGCCAGTACCTGAGCGTCAGGCACTTTGGCGACAAGGCCGCTGAGCAGCGTGGGGATATCGGCAAAGTCATTGGGATCGCCTTCGCGGAAATAGAGCTCTGGCGCGATAGCCAGATACCCTTCCAGGGCCAGACGGCGGCAAACGTCACGAATGTGTTCATGAATGCCAAAAATCTCCTGCACGACAATGACCACGGGCAGGGGGCCATCGGTCTGTTTTGGTCGTGCGTGATACGCTGGCATATCATCGCCTTGTGAAGGTATGGACGTTACACCGGCGATAATTGCGTTATCCGGTGTGTGAACCGTAGTAGACGTCGGTGGAGATACAGCAGGTGCAAAGCCAGATTGTCGTGTGGTCATGGTATTCTCCGTACCCTTAAATATTCAGCCAAAAAGCGCATTATTAACTATAGACATATGCAACGAACCACATTGCCTTAAACGGTCTATCTTTTGTGCAAGGCGTCCTTACATCACGTCATTTATGTGATGCGTATCACTATTTCATGGTAATCGAATGCAATTGATTTACATCATGGTGATGTCTGTCACGAAAATTTGTTTATGCCTTCGGTAAAGTGTGTTTTTGCTTCTTCTGACAAAACCGATTCACAGAGGAGTTTTTATGTCTAAGTCTGATGTTTTTCATCTCGGCCTCACTAAGAACGATTTACAAGGGGCCCAGCTCGCTATCGTCCCTGGCGACCCGGAGCGTGTGGAAAAGATCGCCGCGCTGATGGATAAGCCGGTTAAGCTGGCATCCCATCGCGAGTTCACGACCTGGCGTGCTGAGCTGGATGGTAAAGCCGTGATCGTTTGCTCTACCGGTATCGGCGGCCCGTCCACCTCTATTGCCGTAGAAGAACTGGCGCAACTGGGCATTCGTACCTTCCTGCGTATCGGTACGACTGGCGCAATTCAGCCGCACATCAATGTTGGCGACGTGCTGGTCACCACTGCGTCTGTCCGTCTGGATGGTGCAAGCCTGCACTTCGCGCCAATGGAATTCCCGGCCGTTGCCGACTTCGAGTGCACCACTGCGCTGGTGGAAGCGGCGAAATCTATCGGTGCGACTACCCACGTGGGCGTCACCGCGTCATCTGACACCTTCTACCCGGGCCAGGAGCGTTATGACACCTTCTCTGGTCGCGTAGTGAGTCGTTTCAAAGGCTCGATGGAAGAGTGGCAGTCCATGGGGGTCATGAACTACGAAATGGAATCCGCAACGTTGCTGACCATGTGTGCCAGCCAGGGCCTGCGTGCCGGTATGGTTGCTGGTGTTATCGTGAACCGTACTCAGCAAGAGATCCCCAATGCGGAAACGATGAAACAAACGGAAAGCCACGCGGTGAAAATCGTGGTGGAAGCTGCCCGCCGTTTACTGTAATTCTCACTTCTGTTCAAAAAGGCCGACGTGTTCGGCCTTTTTATTTTGCGTAGTGCCTCGCAGGAAATTCCTTTTAAACTGGACGTTTATACAGCACAATTCTATTTTGTGCGGGTAAGCCGTTGCTGTAAGGGGGCGTTGTGGATATTTCAATTATGATGAGTGCTGTGTTGGCGTTAGCCGCAGGGCTGCTGGTGGGGTGGCTGGCGACAAAAGCGCGGGCCGATCAGATCCGTGCCGACCTCATCGAAGAGCGACGTGAACTGGATATTGCGTTAAGCGCTGCCCGCCAACAACTCGCACAGGAAGCCCACTGGCGCGACGAGTGCGAGCTACTCAATAACGAATTACGCAGCCTGCACAGCATCAACACCTCTCTGGAAGCCGATCTCCGTGAAGTCACTACCCGGCTGGAAGCGACGCAGCAGCATGCGGAAGATAAAATCCGCCAGATGATCAACAGCGAACAGCGCCTGAGTGAACAGTTTGAAAACCTGGCGAACCGCATTTTTGAGCACAGCAACCGCCGCGTCGATGAGCAAAACCGCCAAAGCCTGAACAGCCTGCTGGCGCCGCTTCGTGAACAGCTGGACGGTTTTCGTCGTCAGGTTCAGGATAGCTTCGGCAAAGAAGCGCAGGAACGTCATACTCTGGCGCATGAAATTCGTAATCTTCAGCAACTGAACGCGCAGATGGCGCAGGAAGCGGTAAACCTGACGCGGGCCTTAAAAGGCGATAACAAAACGCAGGGCAACTGGGGGGAGGTGGTACTCACGCGGGTGCTTGAAGCCTCTGGTCTGCGTGAAGGTTATGAATACGAAACTCAGGTTAGCATTGAAAACGATGCCCGTTCGCGTATGCAGCCCGATGTCATTGTCCGGCTACCCCAGGGAAAAGATGTGGTGATCGACGCAAAAATGACGTTGGTCGCCTATGAGCGCTATTTTAACGCGGAAGATGAATATACCCGCGAGAGCGCGTTGCAGGAGCACATCGCCTCAGTGCGAAACCATATTCGTCTGCTGGGCCGAAAAGATTATCAACAGCTTCCCGGGCTGCGTTCGCTTGACTACGTGCTGATGTTTATTCCCGTCGAGCCTGCTTTTTTGCTGGCGCTGGACAGGCAACCTGAACTGATAACCGAGGCGCTTAAAAATAACATTATGCTGGTCAGCCCCACCACGTTGTTAGTGGCATTGCGCACGATCGCCAACCTGTGGCGCTACGAGCATCAGAGCCGTAATGCGCAACAAATTGCCGATCGGGCCAGTAAACTTTATGACAAGATGCGCTTGTTTGTGGATGATATGTCGGCGATTGGCCAAAGTCTGGATAAAGCCCAGGACAACTACCGACAAGCGATGAAAAAACTCTCTTCAGGCCGTGGAAACGTCCTGTCACAGGCAGAGGCGTTTCGCAGTTTAGGTGTGGAAATTAAGCGCGAGATAAATCCTGAGCTGGCTGAACAAGCCACTACGCAGGATGAAGAGTACCGCTTGCGCTCGGTCCCTGAGACGCAACAGGATGCGCCTTACCCTGATGACGAAGCGGTAAATCAGCAATCAAACTAGTCCGTTTGGGGTAGTTGAACGGGGCAGAAGGGTAGGGCAAATTGGCCCAATCTGTTACACTTCTTGAACATTTTTTGAATGAGCAGGCACTGAGATGGTGGATAATTCACAAGAAACGACGCACTTTGGCTTTCAGACCGTCGCTAAAGAGCAGAAAGCTGACATGGTGGCCCACGTTTTTCATTCTGTGGCCTCGAAATATGACGTTATGAATGACTTAATGTCATTTGGCATTCATCGTTTGTGGAAGCGCTTCACCATTGATTGCAGTGGCGTGCGTCGCGGTCAAACCGTTCTGGATTTGGCGGGCGGTACGGGCGACCTGACGGCGAAATTCTCTCGCATGGTGGGTGAAACCGGTAAAGTCGTACTGGCGGATATCAATGACTCAATGCTCAAAATGGGTCGCGAAAAGCTGCGTAATATCGGCGTAGTGGGTAACGTTGAGTACGTTCAGGCGAACGCGGAAGCACTGCCTTTCCCTGATAACACGTTTGACTGCATTACCATTTCTTTCGGTCTGCGCAACGTAACGGATAAAGACAAAGCTTTACGATCCATGTATCGCGTGTTGAAGCCGGGCGGACGTTTACTGGTGCTGGAGTTCTCCAAGCCGATTATCGAACCGCTGAGCAAGGCCTACGATGCTTATTCTTTCCATGTTCTGCCGCGCATCGGTTCCATGGTCGCAAGCGATGCGGACAGTTACCGCTATTTGGCGGAGTCTATTCGCATGCATCCCGATCAGGACACGCTAAAAGCAATGATGCAAGATGCCGGGTTCGAAAGCGTTGATTACTACAACCTGACGGCTGGTGTCGTTGCGCTGCATCGTGGTTACAAGTTCTGACAGGAGATTGGGGATGCCTTTAAAACCCTTAGTGACCGCAGGCGTTGAAAATCTGCTCAATACCTTTCTGTATCGTTCTCCTGCGCTGAAATCAGCCCGAACGCGTTTACAGAGCAAGGTGCTGCGTGTTGATCTTAAAGGATTTTCAACACCCTTAGTCCTGGTGTTTAGTGAGCGCCAGGTCGATGTGCTGGGGGCATGGGAAGGCGAAGCCGATTGCACAGTAATCACACATGCCAGCGTGTTGCCGAAATTACGCGACCGCCAGCAACTTACCACGCTTATTCGCAGCGGTGAGCTGGAAGTTCAGGGTGATATCCAGGTGGTGCAGAACTTTGTGGCGCTGGCCGATCTGGCTGAGTTTGATCCCGCAGAGCTGTTAGCGCCCTATACCGGCGATATCGTCGCGGAGGGGGTCAGCAAAGTCTTGCGTGGCGGCGCGAAGTTCTTGCGCCATAACATTCAGCGCCAGCAGCGCTATGTAGCCGAAGCGATCACCGAAGAGTGGCGTATGGCTCCCGGCTCGCTCGAGGTTGCATGGTTTGCAGAAGAAACGGCAGCCGTTGAACGTGCGGTCGAATCTCTGGCCAAACGGCTGGAAAAACTGGAGGCCAAATGACGCCAGGTGAAGTACGGCGCCTTTATTTCATCATTCGCACTTTCTTAAGCTACGGTCTTGATGAACTCATCCCTAAAATGCGTATCACGCTGCCGCTTCGGTTGTGGCGTTACTCGCTGTTCTGGATGCCCAACCAACATAAAGACAAACCGCTGGGAGAAAGGCTGAGACTGGCTTTACAGGAGCTCGGCCCGGTGTGGATCAAATTTGGGCAAATGCTCTCTACCCGTCGTGACCTTTTCCCACCGCACATCGCCGATCAGCTTGCGCTATTGCAGGATCGCGTTGCCCCATTTGATGGGCAGCGAGCGAAAGAACAAATCGAAGAAGCCATGGGCGGGCTGCCCGTCGAGGAGTGGTTTGATGATTTTGAGATCACGCCGCTGGCATCCGCGTCTATTGCTCAGGTCCATACCGCACGACTGAAGTCCAATGGTAAAGAGGTGGTGATCAAAGTTATCCGCCCGGACATACTGCCGGTCATTAAAGCGGATTTAAAACTGATTTACCGCCTTGCGCGCTGGGTTCCTCGTCTGCTACCGGATGGCCGTCGTCTACGGCCAACAGAAGTGGTCCGCGAGTATGAAAAAACGTTGATTGATGAGCTGAACCTGCTGCGCGAATCGGCGAACGCAATTCAGCTGCGACGTAATTTTGAAGATAGCCCGATGCTGTACATCCCGGAAGTGTATTCCGACTATTGCAGTCAGAACATGATGGTGATGGAGCGCATATATGGTATCCCCGTATCTGATGTCGCAACGCTTGAGAAGAATGGCACCAACATGAAGTTGTTGGCTGAACGCGGCGTGCAGGTCTTCTTTACTCAGGTATTTCGCGACAGTTTTTTCCATGCGGACATGCATCCTGGGAATATTTTCGTGAGTTATGAGCACCCTGAAAACCCGAAATACATTGGTATTGATTGCGGGATTGTGGGTTCTTTAAATAAAGAAGATAAGCGCTATCTTGCTGAAAACTTTATTGCGTTCTTTAACCGAGACTACCGCAAAGTTGCCGAACTGCACGTGGATTCAGGTTGGGTTCCGCCTGATACCAACGTTGAAGAGTTTGAATTTGCAATCCGTACCGTGTGCGAGCCGATATTCGAAAAACCGCTGGCGGAGATTTCCTTTGGCCACGTGCTGTTGAATCTGTTTAACACCGCGCGTCGATTCAATATGGAAGTCCAGCCTCAGTTGGTTTTGCTCCAGAAGACGCTGCTGTACGTTGAAGGTGTCGGACGACAACTCTATCCGCAGTTAGATTTGTGGAAAACGGCCAAGCCGTTTCTCGAATCATGGATTAAAGATCAGGTCGGTATTCCTGCGCTCGTCAGGGCATTTAAAGAAAAAGCTCCGTTCTGGGTCGAAAAAATGCCAGAAATACCTGAACTGGTGTATGACAGTTTGCGCCAGGGCAAATATTTACAGCACAGTGTTGATAAGATTGCCCGCGAGCTTCACGCGAATCATGCGCGTCAGGGACAATCCCGTTATTTATTGGGCATTGGCGCAACATTGTTGCTAAGTGGAACATTCCTGCTGGTAAGCCGCCCTGAGTGGGGGCTTATGCCGGGCTGGTTAATGGCGGGAGGCGTCATAGCCTGGATAATCGGCTGGCGCAAAATGCGCTGAATTTTTCATCGCCCAAGGCAGGCCGTGTAACGTATACTACGGCCTTATTAATTCATCATCTATGACAGAGGAACATGTATGGGTGGTATCAGTATTTGGCAGTTGTTGATCATTGCCGTCATCGTTGTACTGCTATTTGGCACCAAGAAACTCGGCTCCATCGGTTCCGATCTTGGCGCGTCTATTAAAGGCTTCAAAAAAGCGATGGGTGATGATGAACCTAAGCAAGATAAAACCAGCCAGGACGCTGATTTTACTGCTAAATCCATTACCGATAAGCAGGGCGAAGTGAAAAAGGAAGACGCCAAAAGCCAAGATAAAGAGCAGGTATAATCCGTGTTTGATATCGGTTTTAGCGAACTGTTATTGGTATTCGTGATCGGCCTCATTGTCCTGGGGCCGCAACGATTACCCGTGGCGGTAAAAACGGTTGCTGGCTGGGTTCGCGCTTTGCGTTCCCTTGCAACTACTGTTCAGAACGAACTGACCCAGGAGCTTAAGCTTCAGGAATTCCAGGACAGCCTGAAGAAAGTAGAGAAAGCGAGCCTGACAAATCTGACCCCGGAGCTGAAAGCATCAATGGATGAGCTGCGTGAAGCGGCGGAGTCGATGAAGCGTTCTTATAGCGTGCACGATCCTGAGAAAGCCAGCGATGAAGCGCACACTATCCATAATCCGGTGGTGAAAGACGGTGAAGCGCAGCGAGAAGGGGTCACCCCAGCTGCCGCTGAAAACCAGGCCAGTTCGCCGGAGCAAAAACCGGAATCCACGGGTGCTAAAACGCCAGAGCCGACGGAAAACACTTCCGCCACGTTGATGGATGCAGAAAAGAAAGCTGCCGCACCTGTTGTCGAATCCTCCCCCTCGTCGAGTGATAAACCGTAAACATGGCTGTAGAAGATACCCAACCGCTCATCACGCATCTTATTGAGCTGCGTAAGCGACTCCTGAACTGCATTATTGCTGTGTTCGTGATCTTTCTGGCATTGGTGTACTTTGCCAACGACATTTACCATATGGTTGCGGCGCCGTTGATCAAACAGATGCCGCAGGGCGCAACAATGATCGCCACCGATGTGGCCTCGCCGTTCTTTACCCCGATAAAGTTAACCTTCATGGTGTCGCTGATTCTGTCAGCGCCAGTGATCCTCTATCAGGTCTGGGCATTCATTGCGCCTGCTTTGTACAAACATGAACGTCGCCTGGTTGTGCCGTTGTTGGTCTCCAGTTCGTTATTGTTCTACATCGGTATGGCATTCGCCTATTTTGTCGTCTTCCCGTTGGCGTTTGGTTTCCTTGCCAATACGGCTCCGCAAGGCGTACAGGTATCGACAGACATTGCCAGCTATCTCAGTTTCGTAATGGCGCTGTTTATGGCTTTCGGTGTCTCTTTTGAGGTCCCTGTCGCCATTGTGCTGCTATGCTGGATGGGCATTACGACGCCTGAAGACTTACGCAAGAAACGCCCTTACGTTGTAGTGGGCGCATTTGTCGTCGGGATGCTATTGACCCCGCCTGATGTCTTCTCGCAAACGCTGTTGGCGATACCGATGTACTGCCTGTTCGAGGTGGGTGTGTTCTTCTCTCGATTCTATGTCGGTAAGCGACGTACGCGAGATGAGGATAACGAGGCTGAAGAAGCAAAAGAAGCTGAAGCCACCGAGAAAACTGAAGAATAAACGCAACCGCCCGTCAGGGCGGTTGTCATATGGGAGGAAGCATGTTTGATATTGGCGTTAATTTAACCAGTTCACAATTTGCGAAAGACCGGGATGAGGTCGTGGCGCGCGCCTTTGCTGCGGGCGTAAACGGAATGCTTCTGACCGGAACAAACCTGCACGAAAGCCAGCAGGCTTTAACGTTGGCGCAGCATTATCCGCATTGCTGGTCCACGGCTGGCGTGCACCCACATGACAGCAGCCAATGGCAGTCCTCAACAGAAGCAGAAATTATTGCGCTGGCAAACCATTCGCAGGTGGTCGCTATTGGTGAGTGCGGCCTGGATTTCAATCGCAATTTCTCCACGCCGCAGGAGCAGGAGCGTGCTTTTGTGGCACAACTGCGCATTGCTGCTGAACTGCAGATGCCGGTTTTCATGCATTGTCGGGACGCCCATGAGCGTTTTCTGACGTTACTGGAGCCATGGCTGGACAGCTTGCCCGGTGCGGTGCTGCACTGCTTTACAGGCTCGCGCCAGGAGATGCAGGACTGTGTAGACCGCGGTCTTTACATTGGTATCACCGGGTGGGTGTGTGATGAGCGCCGGGGCATGGAACTGCGTGAGCTGCTGCCCTTTATCCCGGTTGAGAGATTGCTGATCGAAACCGATGCGCCCTACTTACTTCCCCGGGATTTAACGCCTAAACCAGCGTCACGGCGCAATGAACCTGCGCACCTACCCCATATTCTTGAGCGTATTGCCCACTGGCGCGGCGAGGATCCTCAATGGTTGTCAGCAACCATTGATGCGAACGTCAGAACGCTGTTTGAAGTGACTTTCTAAGGCGACTTAAATTTTTCGAAAGCCGGTGTTTTTCACGCTCTGCTTAACCTCTTTATTCAATAGGTTAAGCAGCAGCATGGAACGCGCTTCGCCATCGGGTTCGGTAAAGATCGCTTTCAAACCCTCAAACGCACCTTCGGTAATAATCACACTGTCCCCCGGATGAGGGGTTTCAGGGTCAACAATACCTTCAGGTTTATAGATGGAAAGTTGATGAATGACGGGAGAAGGAACGGTCGCCGGCGTCGCACCGAAACGGACGAAATGGCTGACACCACGCGTGGCATTGATGGTGGTGGTGTGGATCACTTCCGGGTCGAACTCGACAAACATATAATTAGGGAATAGGGGTTCACTGACTGTGGTCCGTTTACCGCGCACCATTTTTTCCAGGGTGATCATAGGCGTCAGGCAGTTCACCGCCTGTCTTTCCAGATGTTCCTGGGCTCGCTGAAGTTGCCCACGTTTGCAGTACAGTAAATACCAGGATTGCATAATAACTCTTATCCGCTTGTTCTGAGCGCCAGCATAGCAAAAGCCATGAGTTAAGTTAATTATACCCGCCGCAAAGCAGGCTGAAACCCAATGGGTATATACTCCCAGGCCTGATATGTATCGCCAGAGTTCACGCTAATTTAACAAAAATACAGCATCACAATGATGAACGCCGTATAATGAAGCGCTTACGAAGAGGCCACAATGGACGCCATGAAATATCACGATTTACGCGACTTCCTGACGCTGCTTGAACAGCAGGGCGAGCTCAAACGCATTTCGCTTGAGGTGGATCCCCATCTGGAGATCACTGAAATTGCCGATCGCACCTTGCGTGCCGGTGGGCCTGCGTTACTGTTTGAAAATCCTAAAGGCTATACAATGCCGGTGCTGTGTAACCTGTTTGGCACACCTAAGCGTGTGGCGATGGGGATGGGGCAAGAAGATGTCTCGGCGCTACGGGAAGTTGGTAAGCTGTTGGCGTTTTTGAAAGAGCCTGAGCCACCGAAAGGATTTCGCGATCTGTTCGATAAGCTGCCGCAGTTTAAGCAGGTGTTGAACATGCCGACTAAGCGGTTACGCGGCGCGCCTTGCCAGCAAAAAATCTATTCAGGCGATGAAGTCGACTTAAACCGTATTCCGATTATGACCTGCTGGCCAGAGGATGCTGCGCCGCTGATTACCTGGGGGTTGACCGTTACGCGCGGCCCGCATAAAGAGCGGCAGAATCTCGGTATCTATCGTCAGCAGCTGATTGGCAAAAACAAGCTCATTATGCGCTGGCTTTCCCATCGCGGCGGCGCGCTTGATTATCAGGAGTGGTGCGCGGCGCATCCTGGTGAACGGTTCCCGGTTTCTGTGGCCTTGGGAGCAGACCCGGCAACAATTCTGGGCGCTGTTACCCCTGTCCCGGATACATTATCTGAGTACGCATTTGCCGGGCTGTTGCGTGGCACCAAAACTGAAGTGGTCAAATGTATTTCCAACGATCTGGAAGTGCCTGCCAGTGCTGAAATTGTGCTGGAAGGCTATATCGAACCGGGTGAAATGGCCCCGGAAGGACCATATGGCGATCATACTGGTTACTACAATGAAGTAGATAGCTTCCCGGTCTTTACCGTCACGCACATTACTCAGCGTGAAGATGCAATTTATCACTCTACCTACACCGGACGCCCGCCGGATGAGCCCGCAGTGCTTGGCGTGGCGCTGAATGAAGTCTTCGTGCCTATTCTGCAAAAGCAGTTTCCGGAAATCGTCGACTTTTACCTGCCTCCGGAAGGCTGTTCATATCGTCTGGCCGTAGTGACGATAAAAAAACAGTACGCCGGTCATGCCAAACGCGTCATGATGGGTGTCTGGTCGTTTTTGCGTCAGTTTATGTACACCAAATTTGTTATTGTCTGCGATGATGACGTCAACGCACGCGACTGGAATGATGTGATTTGGGCGATTACGACGCGTATGGACCCCGCCCGGGATACTGTACTGGTAGAGAATACACCCATTGATTACCTGGATTTTGCCTCGCCGGTTTCCGGCCTTGGTTCAAAAATGGGGCTGGATGCCACCAATAAATGGCCGGGCGAAACCCAACGCGAATGGGGACGTCCGATAAAAAAAGATCCTGAAGTCACTGCACGTATTGACGCAATTTGGGATGAACTGGCCATCTTTAATGACGGCAAAAGCGCCTGAGGCGCGATCGTTTTGCCTATTGATCCGACAGAGAGAGCGCATGACAACCTTAAGCTGTAAAGTGACCTCGGTAGAAGCTATCACTGACACCGTATATCGCGTTCGTTTAGTGCCAGACGCGGCGTTTTCCTTTCGTGCCGGCCAGTATTTAATGGTCGTGATGGACGAACGAGATAAGCGCCCGTTCTCCATGGCATCTACGCCGGACGAGCAGGGGTTCATTGAACTGCACGTTGGCGCTTCTGAGCTAAATCTGTACGCCATGGCCGTGATGGACCGCATTCTGAAAGACCGGGAAATTAAGGTCGACATTCCGCATGGCGAAGCCTGGCTACGTGATGAGGACGAACGACCGTTGCTCCTGATTGCCGGCGGGACGGGATTCTCTTACGCGCGTTCCATTCTGCTTACCGCGCTGGCGCGCAATCCAAATCGCGATATCACTATTTACTGGGGCGGGCGCGAAGAGAAGCATCTCTACGATCTCTCTGAGCTGGAAGCGCTGTCAGTAAATCATCCGAATCTGCGCGTTGAGCCAGTGGTAGAACAGCCTGAAGAAGGCTGGCGTGGTCGTACGGGCACCGTATTAACGGCAGTATTACAGGATTACGGTACCCTGGCGGAACACGATATCTACATTGCCGGACGTTTTGAAATGGCTAAAATCGCGCGCGATCTGTTCTGCAATGAACGCAGTGCGCGTGAAGACCGCCTGTTTGGCGACGCGTTCGCGTTTATTTAAGCGCTGTGCGCCGGAGCCCTTCCGGCGCATTCATTACTCACCTTACTTCTACTAACAGGGTGCAAGCCCGGTCTCGTTGCCTTTCTTTCCTCACCAGTTTTTAGTAAACATTTTTTTGCTATCTATTAATCATAAAAATAAGCTTTTGTGACGGAACTCTTTTTGTTTAGTAAACAAAGTTGGCAAGCTATGCAGCATCACATTACAAGGCGCAAACGAGGGAAAAACCATGAGGCTTGGCCTGGATATTGGCGGGACTAAAATCGAAGCGGTAGTGATTGATAATACGGGGGAAATTGTTTATCGCGAGCGATGCGCAACCCCAAAGCAGAGCTATGGCGATTTTTTCCACGCCGTAACGGAGATGATTGCTAAGGCCAGGCAGGCCGTTAATCAGCCTTTCTCGGTTGGCGTTGGGGTGCCCGGTGCAGTGGATAGCGAAGGGTTAATCAAAAACTCCAACATTCTGGTGCTGAATCAGCAGAGCTTTGCGCAAGATCTTGAGCAAGCGTTAGGGATGGCTGTGCCCGTCACCAACGATGCTAACTGCTTTACGCTGTCAGAGGCGATGGACGGCAGCGGATATGGACACAGCGTCGTTTTTGGCGTCATCCTCGGTACCGGTTGCGGCGGCGGTGTGTGTATCGATAACCGCCTGATTTCCGGTCCTAACGCCTGCGCAGGCGAGTGGGGGCATAATGCCTTGCCGCGTTATCATGAATCCCTGGATGGGGCCGCAGTGACATGCTATTGCGGACAGTTGAACTGTATCGAAAGCTTTATTTCCGGCAGCGGCCTGGAACGCCAGTATTTGAACCACACCGCGCAACATGCGGGTGTGCCACAAATTATGCGCCAGGTAGAATCGGGTGATGCAGATGCCTGTTTGTTATGGGAACGCTATTGCGATCAACTGGCGCGGGCGTTGGCAAGCGTGGTGAATACGCTCGATCCCGATGTGATTGTGTTGGGGGGCGGGGTATCTAATATCGATTTACTGTATTCTGGCTTGCAGGCGCGAGTAGCACAGTACGTATTTGGTAAACAGTGCCGTACACCGATCGTTCCGGCCAGACACGGCGACAGCAGCGGCGTGCGTGGTGCCGCCTGGCTGGGGGCGCAACGAGCCTGCGTATAATCAATGAGAGTGAAATGACGAAACCTGTACGTATCAGAGACATTGCCGAAGCATGTGGGGTCTCAGTTGGCGCTGTTTCCCGCGCCCTAAAAGGGCAGCCGGGGCTGCGTGAAGATACCCGGTTGCGCATTATTTCTGTGGCGCAGCAGCAGGGTTATGATTTTTCCCGCTTGCGCAGCGACAAGATCAAACGCGTCCTGTTTTTGCTGCATCGTCAGCACAATATCAGCCGCGCATTACCGTTTTACTCCCAACTGCTGTTAGGTATAGAAGATCTTTGTCGCGAGAATGGTATTGCGCTGAGCTTTCTGTCTATCGGTCCGGGTGATACGGTGAGTGAGCAGGTGATGCTGCACCAGCCGGATGCGCTGATCTGCGCCGGATTTTTTGAGCCTGAATTGCTTGGGCTGCTGCAACAGATGAAACTGCCGCTGGTACTGGTGGATCTCTGGGCGCCTGGCCTGCCTTGTGTCAATCCGGACAATACCCAGGGCGGCTATCTGGCCACGCAACACCTGATTGCACAAGGTCGCAACCGCATCGCGTTTCTTGCCAGTACACTTTCTCACTACAGTATTCGTCAGCGTGGGAAGGGCTATCGTCAGGCATTGTATGAAGCCCGGTTGCTGATGCCGCCAGAGTACGAAGCCATCGCGCCGCCGTTGCTCGATACCGAGCAATCTTTGGTAGAGGCGGTTAATGAGCTGCTCAGGTTGCCGGAACCACCCGATGCCATTTTTGCCTATAACGATGCGGCAGCGATGGTTGTTCAAAGAGTGTGCGCGCAGCAGGGCATACGTATCCCGGAAGACCTTGCGCTGGTAGGGTTTGATGATATTGATGCCGCAGCCTGGTCACATCCGCCGCTGAGTACTATCGCGGTTGATAAGCAACAGCTGGGTCGGGAAGCGCTGCGTTTACTACTCGAAGAGAAGCAGGAAGAGAATCTGCTGCTGCCGGTGCAGTTAGTGGTACGTGGTAGTTCAGGGAAATAAAAAAACCCGCCCCTGACAGGCGGGAAGAACGGCAACTAAATTTTCTCTCTTCGCCATTGGCACCATAACTGTGTTGGCTGCGCTCATTCACCCGAATCACTTACTATACGTAAGCTCATCGGGATTCATTCACTTGCCGCCTTGTTCTGGCACCAATGGCTTTGAGATAACATTTCGTAGGCCGGGCAAGCGAAGCGCCCCCGGCGTGCTTTGATTAAACTCGCTCAAATACCGTCGCGATACCCTGACCTAACCCGATACACATCGTCGCCAGACCAAACTGTACGTCTTTGCGTTCCATCAGGTTGAGCAGGGTAGTGCTGATACGCGCACCGGAACAACCCAGCGGGTGACCCAATGCGATCGCCCCGCCGTTGAGGTTGATCTTCTCGTCGATCTGCTCCATCAGCCCCAGATCTTTAATACACGGCAGGATCTGGGCGGCAAAAGCTTCATTCATCTCAAACAAGCCGATGTCGCTGGTGGAGAGTCCCGCTTTTTTCAGCGCCAGCTTTGAAGCCGGAACCGGACCGTAACCCATGATGGAAGGGTCGCAGCCGACAACGGCCATTGAACGAATTCGGGCACGTGGCGTCAGACCCAGCTCACGGGCACGGCTTTCGCTCATGACCAGCATCGCGGCAGCACCATCGGAAAGCGCGGAAGAGGTACCGGCCGTCACCGTGCCGCTAACTGGATCGAATGCCGGGCGCAGGGTAGAAAGCGCTTCAACCGTGGTCTCCGGGCGGATAACTTCATCGTAGTTAAACTGCTTCAGCACGCCGTCTGCATCATGACCGCCAGTCGGGATGATTTCATTTTTAAATGCGCCAGACTGTGTAGCAGCCCAGGCGCGAGCGTGTGAACGCGCGGCGAAGGCATCCTGCATTTCACGGCTAATACCGTGCATGCGGGAGAGCATTTCCGCCGTCAGGCCCATCATCCCCGCGGCTTTCGCCACGTTGCGGCTCATACCCGGGTGGAAATCAACGCCGTGACTCATCGGCACATGGCCCATATGTTCCACGCCGCCAATCAGGCACGCCTGAGCATCGCCGGTCATGATCATGCGTGCTGCATCATGCAGCGCCTGCATGGATGAACCACACAGACGGTTAACGGTCACTGCCGGTACTGAATGTGGGATTTCCGCCAGTAGTGACGCGTTACGAGCGATATTGAAACCCTGCTCCAGCGTTTGCTGCACGCAGCCCCAGTAAATATCATCAAGCGCGGATGGCTCCAGCGCCGGATTACGCGCCAGCAGGCTACGCATTAAATGTGCGGAGAGGTCTTCTGCCCGCACGTTACGAAACGCTCCCCCTTTTGAACGGCCCATCGGGGTACGGATCGCATCAACAATTACAACCTGTTCCATTGTGACTCCTTAAGCCGTTTTCAGGCTGCCAACCGGGCGGGCAGGCTCAACCTGGGGATAATACGGTTCGTTATGGCGCGCTTTATCACGCAGACCGGCCGGAACTTCATACAGTGGGCCTAGGTGCTGATACTGTTGGGCCATATCGAGATACTTCGCGCTGCCGAGCGTATCCAGCCAGCGGAACGCGCCGCCGTGGAACGGAGGGAAGCCCAGGCCATAAACCAGCGCCATATCGGCTTCTGCCGGGCTGGCGATAATGCCTTCTTCCAGACAACGCACCACTTCGTTGACCATTGGGATCATCATGCGGGCGATAATCTCGTCATCGCTGAAGTCGCGTTTCGGTTGGCTGACCTCTGCCAGCAGACCATCAACGGCGGCATCTTCTTCTTTCTTCGGCTTGCCCTTGTTGTCTTCTTTATAACGCCAGAACCCGAGACCGTTTTTCTGTCCGAAACGGTTAGCATCAAACAGGGCATCGATCGCATCGCGATAATCTTTCTGCATACGCTGTGGGAAGCCCGCAGACATCACCGCCTGTGCGTGATGCGCGGTATCGATCCCCACCACGTCCAGCAGATAAGCCGGGCCCATCGGCCAGCCAAACTGTTTTTCCATCACTTTGTCGACTTTGCGGAAATCCGCTCCGTCGCGCAGCAACTGGCTGAAACCGGCAAAATAGGGGAACAGCACGCGGTTGACGAAGAAACCAGGGCAGTCGTTGACCACAATTGGCGTTTTGCCCATCTGGCTTGCCCAGGCGACAACCTTAGCGATGGTTTCATCTGAGCTTTTTTCGCCGCGAATGATCTCAACCAACGGCATGCGGTGCACCGGGTTAAAGAAGTGCATGCCACAGAAGTTTTCCGGGCGTTTGAGCACGCTGGCCAGTTCGTTGATTGGAATGGTTGAGGTGTTCGAAGCCAGTACGGTGTCCGGGCGTACCTTATCTTCGGTTTCCGCCAGTACCGCTTTTTTCACTTTCGGGTTTTCCACAACCGCTTCGACTACCACGTCCACACGCTCGAAGCCGCTATAGTCGAGGGTTGGATGGATAGTGGAAATCACGCCCGCCATTTTCAGGCCGTCAATTTTACCGCGCTCGAGCTGTTTGTTCAGCAGCTTGGCCGCTTCGGTCATGCCCAGCGTTAATGATTTGTCGTTGATATCTTTCATCACAACCGGCACGCCTTTCCAGGCCGACTGGTAAGCGATACCGCCGCCCATAATGCCCGCGCCCAGCACCGCCGCTTGCTTTGGCGCCTCAATATTTTTGGTGAGCTTTTTGGCTTTGGCTTTCACGAACTGATCGTTAAGGAAGATCCCAACCAATGCGCGAGCTTCACTGGTGTGCGCCAGTGGAACAAAACTTTTATTTTCCAGGTTCAGCGCTTCTTCACGGCCAAAACGGGCTGCCGCCTCAATCGTTTTCACGGCAGTGATTGGTGCGGGATAATGCTTCCCGGCCGTCTGCGCCACCATACCTTTGGCGATAGTAAAGCTCATCGCCGCTTCAATTTTGCTGAGTTTCAACGGTTCCAGTTTCGGCTGGCGTTTGGCTCTCCAGTCGAGATCGCCGTTAATCGCTTGACGTAATATGGCGATCGCGCCATCAAGCAGTTTCTCGTGTTTCACGACGCCATCGACCAGGCCGATTTTCAGCGCCTGCTCAGCACCAACATCTTTACCTGCAGCAATGATTTCCAGCGCGCTGTCCGCGCCCAGCATACGTGGCATACGTACGGATCCGCCAAAGCCTGGCATGATGCCCAGCTTGGTTTCCGGCAGGCCGATGCGCAGGTCCGGCGTTGCCAGACGGTAATCGGTCGCCAGCACACACTCGCAGCCGCCGCCCAGCGCATAGCCATTTACCGCTGAGAGGGTCGGAACAGGCAGATCTTCCAGACGATTAAAGACGCTGTTGGCAAAATGCAGCCACTGGCTCAACTGTTCTTCAGGCACGAGGAACAATGAAAGGAATTCGGTGATATCGGCACCGACAATAAAGGCTGCTTTGTTAGAGCGCAGCAGCAGCCCTTTTAAATTCGGTTGTTTTTCCAGCACGTCAAGCGCATGGCCCAGGCTGGCAACGGTGGCCGTGTCGAGTTTATTGACCGAACCAGGGGCATCGAACACCAGTTCGGCGATGCCATCTTCCAGCCAGTCGAGGTACAGGGTGTCGCCTTTGTAAAGCATGTCAGTCTCCTGAATCCGCAAGGTGATCTGGTCATACCAGATGAATCGAAGTGTGTGTTTTATGTTAAAAAAATGCAAATGAATGATTAAAGAAATGACGATTCGATCACGCTCGGCAGAAATCACGCACTCACAAAGCGATGTGCTAAGATGCGGAGTCTTGAGGTCAAAAACAGAAGGATAGAAAATGGAATCACTGGCCGCACTCTATAAAAATCATATTGTTACCTTACAAGAGCGGGCGCGCGACGCGCTGGAACGCTTCAAGCTGGATGCGTTACTTATTCACTCTGGCGAACTTGTTAACGTCTTTCTTGACGACCATCCGTACCCGTTTAAGGTCAATCCGCAATTCAAAGCTTGGGTACCCGTAACGCAGGTCCCTAACTGCTGGTTGCTGGTGGATGGTGTGAATAAGCCAAAATTGTGGTTCTATCTGCCGGTCGACTACTGGCATAACGTTGAGCCGCTGCCGACCTCCTTCTGGACAGAAGAAATCGAGATCATCGCGCTGCCAAAAGCGGACGGTATCGGTAGCCAACTGCCAGCTGCTCGCGGCAATATCGGTTATATCGGTCCGGTTCCGGAACGTGCGTTGCAACTGGACATCGCGGCCAGCAACATCAACCCGAAAGGGGTGATCGACTACCTGCATTATTACCGCGCCTTTAAAACGGATTACGAACTGGCCTGTATGCGCGAAGCGCAGAAAATGGCGGTGAATGGACACCGTGCCGCGGAAGAAGCGTTCCGTTCCGGGATGAGCGAATTTGACATCAACCTGGCTTATCTGACCGCGACCGGTCACCGCGACACCGACGTGCCATACAGCAACATCGTTGCGCTTAATGAGCATGCGTCGGTTCTTCATTACACCAAACTGGATCATCAGGCGCCGTCTGAAATTCGCAGCTTCCTGCTGGACGCTGGTGCGGAATATAACGGCTATGCGGCAGACCTGACGCGTACCTGGTCGGCGAAAAGCGACAACGACTATGCGCATCTGGTGAAAGATGTTAACGACGAAGAGCTGGCGCTTATTGCTACCATGAAAGCGGGTACCAGCTACGTGGATTACCACATTCAGTTCCATCAGCGCATCGCGAAGCTGCTGCGTAAGCATCAAATCATCACCGATATGAGTGAAGAGGCGATGGTGGAAAACGATCTTACTGGACCGTTTATGCCGCACGGTATTGGTCACCCGTTGGGTCTGCAGGTGCATGATGTCGCTGGCTTTATGCAGGATGACAGCGGTACCCACCTTGCTGCCCCGTCGAAGTATCCTTACCTGCGCTGCACCCGTGTTCTGCAGCCGGGCATGGTACTGACCATCGAACCGGGCATCTACTTTATTGAATCGCTGCTGGCGCCGTGGCGTGAAGGGCAGTTCAGCAAACACTTCAACTGGCAGAAAATTGAAGCTCTGAAACCGTTCGGCGGTATTCGTATTGAAGACAACGTGGTGGTCCACGAGAACAATATCGAGAACATGACGCGGGATTTAAAACTGGCGTAATGGACAGTTGGTTAATCCCTGCGGCGCCGGTTAGCGTCGTTGAAGAGATCAAAAAAAGCCGCTTCATTACGCTGCTCGCCCATACGGACGGCGTAGAAGCGGCGAAAGCATTCGTTGAGTCCGTCAAAACGGAACACCCGGACGCCCGCCACCATTGTGTGGCATGGGTGGCGGGGGCGCCGAATGACTCGCAGCAGTTGGGCTTTTCAGACGATGGCGAACCGGCGGGAACGGCAGGCAAGCCGATGCTCGCGCAGCTGATGGGCAGCGGTGTCGGTGAGATTACCGCAGTGGTGGTGCGCTACTACGGCGGTATCCTTCTCGGTACGGGTGGGCTGGTAAAAGCCTACGGTGGCGGTGTGAATCAGGCGTTGCGTCAGTTAACGACACAGCGCAAGACGCCATTAACCGAATATACTTTGCAGTGTGAGTACGGTCAGCTGGCAGGCATAGAAGCTTTGCTGGGTCAGTTTGACGGTAAAGTCGTTGCCAGTGATTACCAGGCTTTTGTTCGGCTCAGGGTGGCGCTTCCTTATGCCAAAGTGGATGAATTTTCGGCAAAACTGGCGGATTTTAGTCGTGGTTCATTGCAATTGTTAGCGATTGAAGAATAATCCCCACCTCATTTTAAAGAACTAAGGAAGCGGTAGAGATGCATTTTCGCGCCATTACCCGAATCGTTGGACTACTGGTCATCTTATTCTCGGGGACGATGATTATCCCCGGACTGGTGGCTCTCATCTATCGCGATGGGGCAGGGCGTGCATTTACCCAAACTTTCTTCGTTGCTCTGGCGATCGGCTCCATGCTGTGGTGGCCGAACCGCAAAGAGAAAGGCGAGCTGAAATCTCGCGAAGGTTTTCTGATTGTCGTCTTGTTCTGGACCGTGCTGGGTAGCGTGGGTGCGCTGCCGTTCATCTTTGCGGAAAGCCCTAACCTGACGATTACCGATGCATTTTTTGAATCCTTTTCCGGATTGACCACCACCGGGGCAACAACGCTGGTGGGGCTGGATTCATTGCCACACGCTATCCTCTTTTATCGACAGATGCTGCAATGGTTCGGCGGGATGGGGATCATCGTGCTGGCGGTGGCTATTCTGCCTATTCTTGGCGTCGGGGGGATGCAGCTCTACCGGGCAGAAATGCCGGGGCCGCTGAAAGATAATAAAATGCGCCCGCGTATTGCCGAAACGGCGAAAACCCTGTGGCTTATCTATGTATTGCTGACGGTGGCATGTGCACTGGCGCTATGGTTTGCCGGGATGCCCGCGTTTGACGCCATTGGGCACAGCTTTGCCACGATTGCGATTGGCGGCTTTTCCACGCACGATGCCAGCGTGGGATATTTCGACAGTCCCACGATCAATACCATCATTGCTATCTTCTTGCTGATCTCCGGCTGTAACTATGGCCTGCACTTCTCTTTATTAAGCGGCCGTAGTCTGAAGGTCTACTGGCGCGATCCGGAATTTCGCATGTTCATCGGCGTGCAGTTGACGCTAGTGGCTGTCTGTACGCTGGTACTGTGGATACACAATACCTACGGTTCAGCGCTCACGACCATCAACCAGGCCTTTTTCCAGGTGGTATCAATGGCGACGACCGCCGGATTTACCACCGACAGCATTGCCCGCTGGCCGCTGTTCCTGCCGGTGTTGTTGTTGTGTTCTGCCTTTATCGGCGGCTGTGCCGGGTCTACGGGCGGAGGCTTGAAGGTGATTCGTATCCTGTTGCTGTTTAAGCAAGGTAACCGCGAGTTGAAACGTCTGGTTCACCCGAATGCTGTTTACAGTATCAAACTGGGTAACCGTGCGCTGCCGGAGCGAATTCTTGAAGCCGTATGGGGATTCTTTTCTGCCTATGCGCTGGTCTTTATTATCAGTATGCTGGCGATTATTGCGACCGGTGTTGATGACTTCTCCGCGTTTGCCTCTGTGGTGGCGACGCTGAATAACCTCGGGCCAGGGCTGGGCGTTGTCGCCGACAACTTTGCCAGTATGAATCCCGTGGCGAAGTGGATCCTGATTGCCAATATGCTGTTTGGTCGTCTGGAGGTCTTTACTCTGCTGGTACTCTTTACCCCTACTTTCTGGCGTGAATAATGGAGTAACACGTGAAAACACTGATTCTTTTTTCTTCCCGGGACGGGCAAACGCGTGAAATCGCCGAGTATCTGGCTTCTGAACTCAAAGAGCTGGGCGTTTGGACGGATGTTGTTAATTTGCATCGCACCGCGGAGCCTGACTGGCAAAATTATGACAGCGTGGTGATTGGCGCCTCGATTCGATATGGTCATTACCATGCCGCATTTCAGGAGTTTGTGAAAAAGCATGCCACGCGGCTGAATGCGATGCCGAGTGCGTTCTACTCCGTTAACCTGGTTGCCCGTAAACCGGAGAAGCGTACGCCGCAAACCAACAGCTATGCGCGTAAGTTCCTGATGAGTTCGCCGTGGCGGCCGGATCGCAGTGCGGTTATTGCCGGCGCTTTGCTGTATCCCCGCTATCGCTGGTATGACCGTGTGATGATCCAACTGATAATGAAGATGTCAGGCGGTGAAACGGATACGCATAAAGAAGTGGTGTATACCGATTGGGAACAGGTCGCGGGTTTTGCACGGGAAATTGCCCAATTAACCCACAAAACGTTGCCAAAATAAGCGTAAAGAATAAAAAATAATCACTCGGAAAATTATTTTGAATTTCCCCTTGTCAGCCTGAAATAACTCCCTATAATGCGCCTCCACTGACACGGAACAACGGATTACACGCCGCCGGGTCAGCGGAGAAAAGCGTAAATAAACGCTTGACTCTGAAGCGGGATAGCGTAATATGCACACCCCGCGCCGCTGAGAAAAAGCGAAGCGGCACTGCTCTTTAACAATTTATCAGACAATCTGTGTGGGCACTCGAGGATACGGATTCTTAACGTCGCAAGACGAAAAATGAATACCAAGTCTCTGAGTGAACACGTAATTCATTACGAAGTTTAATTCACGAGCATCAAACTTAAATTGAAGAGTTTGATCATGGCTCAGATTGAACGCTGGCGGCAGGCCTAACACATGCAAGTCGAACGGTAGCACAGAGAGCTTGCTCTCGGGTGACGAGTGGCGGACGGGTGAGTAATGTCTGGGAAACTGCCCGATGGAGGGGGATAACTACTGGAAACGGTAGCTAATACCGCATAATGTCGCAAGACCAAAGAGGGGGACCTTCGGGCCTCTTGCCATCGGATGTGCCCAGATGGGATTAGCTAGTAGGTGGGGTAACGGCTCACCTAGGCGACGATCCCTAGCTGGTCTGAGAGGATGACCAGCCACACTGGAACTGAGACACGGTCCAGACTCCTACGGGAGGCAGCAGTGGGGAATATTGCACAATGGGCGCAAGCCTGATGCAGCCATGCCGCGTGTATGAAGAAGGCCTTCGGGTTGTAAAGTACTTTCAGCGAGGAGGAAGGCGTTGTGGTTAATAACCACAGCGATTGACGTTACTCGCAGAAGAAGCACCGGCTAACTCCGTGCCAGCAGCCGCGGTAATACGGAGGGTGCAAGCGTTAATCGGAATTACTGGGCGTAAAGCGCACGCAGGCGGTCTGTCAAGTCGGATGTGAAATCCCCGGGCTCAACCTGGGAACTGCATCCGAAACTGGCAGGCTAGAGTCTTGTAGAGGGGGGTAGAATTCCAGGTGTAGCGGTGAAATGCGTAGAGATCTGGAGGAATACCGGTGGCGAAGGCGGCCCCCTGGACAAAGACTGACGCTCAGGTGCGAAAGCGTGGGGAGCAAACAGGATTAGATACCCTGGTAGTCCACGCCGTAAACGATGTCGACTTGGAGGTTGTGCCCTTGAGGCGTGGCTTCCGGAGCTAACGCGTTAAGTCGACCGCCTGGGGAGTACGGCCGCAAGGTTAAAACTCAAATGAATTGACGGGGGCCCGCACAAGCGGTGGAGCATGTGGTTTAATTCGATGCAACGCGAAGAACCTTACCTACTCTTGACATCCAGAGAACTTAGCAGAGATGCTTTGGTGCCTTCGGGAACTCTGAGACAGGTGCTGCATGGCTGTCGTCAGCTCGTGTTGTGAAATGTTGGGTTAAGTCCCGCAACGAGCGCAACCCTTATCCTTTGTTGCCAGCGGTCCGGCCGGGAACTCAAAGGAGACTGCCAGTGATAAACTGGAGGAAGGTGGGGATGACGTCAAGTCATCATGGCCCTTACGAGTAGGGCTACACACGTGCTACAATGGCATATACAAAGAGAAGCGACCTCGCGAGAGCAAGCGGACCTCATAAAGTATGTCGTAGTCCGGATTGGAGTCTGCAACTCGACTCCATGAAGTCGGAATCGCTAGTAATCGTGGATCAGAATGCCACGGTGAATACGTTCCCGGGCCTTGTACACACCGCCCGTCACACCATGGGAGTGGGTTGCAAAAGAAGTAGGTAGCTTAACCTTCGGGAGGGCGCTTACCACTTTGTGATTCATGACTGGGGTGAAGTCGTAACAAGGTAACCGTAGGGGAACCTGCGGTTGGATCACCTCCTTACCTTAAAGAACCGACCTTTGCAGTGCTCACACAGATTGTCTGATGAAAATTAGCAGTAAGAAAATCTCTGCAGGCTTGTAGCTCAGGTGGTTAGAGCGCACCCCTGATAAGGGTGAGGTCGGTGGTTCAAGTCCACTCAGGCCTACCAAATTCATCCTGGTGAATTTGAAGAGGTTTTAACTACGATGGGGCTATAGCTCAGCTGGGAGAGCGCCTGCTTTGCACGCAGGAGGTCTGCGGTTCGATCCCGCATAGCTCCACCATCTTTACTGCAACAACCCAAGAAAACTTCAGAGTGTACCTGAAAAGGTTCACTGCGAAGTTTTGCTCTTTAAAAATCTGGATCAAGCTGAAAATTGAAACGACACACTGTTTCATTTCTCCGTAAACAAGAAATGAAAAGCGGTGTGTTCGAGTCTCTCAAATTTTCGCAATCAGAAGTGAAACATCTTCGGGTTGTGAGGTTAAGCGACTAAGCGTACACGGTGGATGCCCTGGCAGTCAGAGGCGATGAAGGACGTGCTAATCTGCGATAAGCGCCGGTAAGGTGATATGAACCGTTATAACCGGCGATTTCCGAATGGGGAAACCCAGTGTGATTCGTCACACTATCGTTAACTGAATACATAGGTTAACGAAGCGAACCGGGGGAACTGAAACATCTAAGTACCCCGAGGAAAAGAAATCAACCGAGATTCCCCCAGTAGCGGCGAGCGAACGGGGAGCAGCCCAGAGTCTGAATCAGCATGTGTGTTAGTGGAACGGTCTGGAAAGTCCGACGGTACAGGGTGATAGTCCCGTACACAAAAATGCACATGTTGTGAACTCGAAGAGTAGGGCGGGACACGTGGTATCCTGTCTGAATATGGGGGGACCATCCTCCAAGGCTAAATACTCCTGACTGACCGATAGTGAACCAGTACCGTGAGGGAAAGGCGAAAAGAACCCCGGCGAGGGGAGTGAAAAAGAACCTGAAACCGTGTACGTACAAGCAGTGGGAGCACCTTCGGGTGTGACTGCGTACCTTTTGTATAATGGGTCAGCGACTTATATTCTGTAGCAAGGTTAACCGTATAGGGGAGCCGAAGGGAAACCGAGTCTTAACTGGGCGTTAAGTTGCAGGGTATAGACCCGAAACCCGGTGATCTAGCCATGGGCAGGTTGAAGGTTGGGTAACACTAACTGGAGGACCGAACCGACTAATGTTGAAAAATTAGCGGATGACTTGTGGCTGGGGGTGAAAGGCCAATCAAACCGGGAGATAGCTGGTTCTCCCCGAAAGCTATTTAGGTAGCGCCTCGTGAACTCATCTTCGGGGGTAGAGCACTGTTTCGGCTAGGGGGTCATCCCGACTTACCAACCCGATGCAAACTGCGAATACCGAAGAATGTTATCACGGGAGACACACGGCGGGTGCTAACGTCCGTCGTGAAGAGGGAAACAACCCAGACCGCCAGCTAAGGTCCCAAAGTCATGGTTAAGTGGGAAACGATGTGGGAAGGCACAGACAGCCAGGATGTTGGCTTAGAAGCAGCCATCATTTAAAGAAAGCGTAATAGCTCACTGGTCGAGTCGGCCTGCGCGGAAGATGTAACGGGGCTAAACCATGCACCGAAGCTGCGGCAGCGACACTATGTGTTGTTGGGTAGGGGAGCGTTCTGTAAGCCGTTGAAGGTGGCCTGTGAGGGCTGCTGGAGGTATCAGAAGTGCGAATGCTGACATAAGTAACGATAATGCGGGTGAAAAACCCGCACGCCGGAAGACCAAGGGTTCCTGTCCAACGTTAATCGGGGCAGGGTGAGTCGACCCCTAAGGCGAGGCCGAAAGGCGTAGTCGATGGGAAACAGGTTAATATTCCTGTACTTGGTGTTACTGCGAAGGGGGGACGGAGAAGGCTATGTCGGCCGGGCGACGGTTGTCCCGGTTTAAGCATGTAGGCGGAGGTTCCAGGTAAATCCGGTACCTTTTAACGCTGAGGTGTGATGACGAGGCACTACGGTGCTGAAGTGACAAATGCCCTGCTTCCAGGAAAAGCCTCTAAGCATCAGGTAACACGAAATCGTACCCCAAACCGACACAGGTGGTCAGGTAGAGAATACCAAGGCGCTTGAGAGAACTCGGGTGAAGGAACTAGGCAAAATGGTGCCGTAACTTCGGGAGAAGGCACGCTGATATGTAGGTGAAGTGATTTACTCATGGAGCTGAAATCAGTCGAAGATACCAGCTGGCTGCAACTGTTTATTAAAAACACAGCACTGTGCAAACACGAAAGTGGACGTATACGGTGTGACGCCTGCCCGGTGCCGGAAGGTTAATTGATGGGGTTATCCGTAAGGAGAAGCTCTTGATCGAAGCCCCGGTAAACGGCGGCCGTAACTATAACGGTCCTAAGGTAGCGAAATTCCTTGTCGGGTAAGTTCCGACCTGCACGAATGGCGTAATGATGGCCAGGCTGTCTCCACCCGAGACTCAGTGAAATTGAACTCGCTGTGAAGATGCAGTGTACCCGCGGCAAGACGGAAAGACCCCGTGAACCTTTACTATAGCTTGACACTGAACACTGGTCCTTGATGTGTAGGATAGGTGGGAGGCTTTGAAGTGTGGACGCCAGTCTGCATGGAGCCGTCCTTGAAATACCACCCTTTAATGGCTGGTGTTCTAACGTGGGCCCGTAATCCGGGTTGCGGACAGTGTCTGGTGGGTAGTTTGACTGGGGCGGTCTCCTCCCAAAGAGTAACGGAGGAGCACGAAGGTTAGCTAATCCTGGTCGGACATCAGGAGGTTAGTGCAAAGGCATAAGCTAGCTTGACTGCGAGAGTGACGGCTCGAGCAGGTGCGAAAGCAGGTCTTAGTGATCCGGTGGTTCTGAATGGAAGGGCCATCGCTCAACGGATAAAAGGTACTCCGGGGATAACAGGCTGATACCGCCCAAGAGTTCATATCGACGGCGGTGTTTGGCACCTCGATGTCGGCTCATCACATCCTGGGGCTGAAGTAGGTCCCAAGGGTATGGCTGTTCGCCATTTAAAGTGGTACGCGAGCTGGGTTTAGAACGTCGTGAGACAGTTCGGTCCCTATCTGCCGTGGGCGCTGGAGAATTGAGGGGGGCTGCTCCTAGTACGAGAGGACCGGAGTGGACGCATCACTGGTGTTCGGGTTGTCATGCCAATGGCACTGCCCGGTAGCTAAATGCGGAAGAGATAAGTGCTGAAAGCATCTAAGCACGAAACTTGCCCCGAGATGAGTTCTCCCTGAGACTTAAAGTCTCCTGAAGGAACGTTGAAGACGACGACGTTGATAGGTCGGGTGTGTAAGTGTAGCGATACATTGAGCTAACCGATACTAATGAACCGTGAGGCTTAACCTTACAACGCCGAAGGTGTTTTGGCGGATTTGAGAAGACAGATTTTCAGCCTGATACAGATAACATCAGAACGCACAAAGCGGTCTGATAACAGAATTTGCCTGGCGGCTGTAGCGCGGTGGTCCCACCTGACCCCATGCCGAACTCAGAAGTGAAACGCCGTAGCGCCGATGGTAGTGTGGGGTCTCCCCATGCGAGAGTAGGGAACTGCCAGGCATCAAATAAAAGCGGAAGGCCCGGTCGAAAGACCGGGCCTTTTGTTTTATCTGTGGTCTGTCGGTGAGTGCTCTCCTGAGGAGGACAAATCCGCCGGGAGCGGATTTGAACGTTGCGCAGCAACGGCCCGGAGGGTGGCGGGCAGGACGCCCGCCATAAACTGCCAGGCATCAAATAAAGTAAAGAAGCCCGTCCTGACGGATGGGCTTTTTTGCGTCTGTGTGAAATGAAACCTGCCGGATGCGGGGCACCGCCTTATCCGGCCTACGTTATACTGAACGTATTTTGTAGGCGCTGATAAGCGCAGCGCATCAGGCACATTGCGGCACCGTGGTTATCTTCTTACCCATTGCATAACAAAATCAGCAATTTGCTGTATATCATTAATATCTAATGATGGAACATCCACAGGTAACGGAACATCACTGGCAACCGCGATAACAAACTCATCCATCGCCAACTCTTTAGAACTATGCCCGCAGCCCTCGCGAAAAAGCAGGATCTTCGCAACAGGTTCATGCTTAAATCCCTCAACCAGTACCATATCCAACGTCGAAGCATCCATCCTGCTTACCAGATACGCTAAATCCAGTTCGGGTTCTTCCGGTGTTTCTACCATTAACGCCCAACGTTGCTGACTGGCGACCAGTGTTTGTGCCGCCCCTGCCTTGCGCAGCTCATAGCTATCTTTGCCGGGCTTGTCGATATCCATATTATGGTGAGTATGCTTAATCAATCCGGGTCTAATACCTCTGGCGCGCAGCTCAGGGATCAGTTTCTTTAGCAGCGTGGTTTTTCCCGTACCGCTCCATGCCGCAATGGCAAGTAATGGGATCATGATTTTTCCTGCCATTTTGCGAGTTCTTCAGGTGTGTTCACGTTTACGAATGCATCTTTATGATCGCTGAAATCGACGGCATGACCGCCAGCCTGACGCATAAAAATCATGACGCGTCGTTCACCTGACTGAAGATAATCCTGTAGCAAGGGCTGCAAGGAACGGTGCATCAGGGCAATGGTCGGGTGATCTCTTTCCCCATCATGCACCCAGACGATTGGTGCAGCTTTGCGCTGCTCTTTTAAACGAGAGACCAGATCGTGAGGAATATAGGGCATATCGCACGGGCAGAACAAAAACCAGTCTCCCGCTTGCTGCAGGAATACCGACAGCATCCCGGCCAGTGGGCCAGGGAAATCGGCCAGGGCATCGGGAATAACTTTCAGGCCGCTTTGTTGGTAGATATCCCGGTGGCGATTGGCATTAACGACAACGGTTTCGACCTGCAAAGCGAGGGTATCGGCTACATGCCGCCAAAGCGGTTTACCGTCCAGCTCAAGCAGACCTTTATCCGTTCCGCCCATCCGTCTGGCCTTACCGCCCGCCAGCACAACCCCTGTTATTGCACTATCCAGAATCACTGATATCGCCTCTTTTAATGTGGGATTGACCCTGCTAACGTATCCGTATTGAGCCTAAGGAGCACAACCATGAAATGTAAACGCCTGAATGAAGTTATTGAACTCCTCCAGCCAGCCTGGCAGAAAGAACCCGATCTTAACCTGATGCAATTTTTACAGAAACTGGCGCAAGAGTCAGGTTTTGACGGTGAACTGGCGGATTTAACTGATGACATTCTGATCTATCACCTGAAAATGCGTGACTCGGCGAAAGACGCCGTCATCCCAGGTATTCAGAAAGATTATGAAGAAGATTTTAAAACAGCCCTTCTCCGCGCACGTGGCGTAATTAAAGAGTAAAAGCTTGTAATCGCCGCCACCGAAAGCGCTGCGAAATGATATCCTGAATCATTCGTAGTATTTTCCGGATGATGGGATGAACGACAACGCTTTTACTTTCCAGACGCTACACCCGGATACCATCATGGATGCGCTGTTTGAGCAGGGGATCCGGGTGGACTCCGGGCTTACCCCGCTTAACAGCTATGAAAACCGTGTCTATCAGTTTCAGGACGAAGACCGCAGACGCTTTGTCGTTAAGTTTTATCGCCCTGAGCGTTGGTCCGTCGATCAGATCCAGGAGGAGCACCAGTTTGCTCTGGAGCTGGTGAGCGATGAAGTGCCGGTTGCTGCGCCGCTGGTACTGAACGACCAAACACTGTTAAGCCATCAGGGTTTTCATTATGCGATCTTCCCAAGCGTCGGCGGACGCCAGTTTGAGGCAGATAACATCGATCAGATGGAGGCGGTTGGGCGCTATCTGGGGCGTATGCACCAGACTGGCGGCAAGCGTAATTTCGCTTTCCGTCCCACGATTGGCCTTGAAGAGTATCTGACCGAACCGCGTAAACTGTTTGAACAGGCCCAACTTATTCCATCAGGGCAAAAAGCAGCCTTCCTGAAAGCAACGGATGCACTTATTACAGTAGTTTCCGAATGCTGGCATACGCGTTTTGCCACGTTACGCCTGCACGGTGATTGTCATGCCGGCAATATTCTGTGGCGTGACGGCCCAATGTTTGTCGATTTAGATGATGCCCGCAATGGTCCGGCTGTTCAGGATTTATGGATGCTCCTCAATGGTGATAAAGCTGAACAACGCATGCAGCTTGAAACCATTATCGAGGCTTATGAAGAGTTTAGTGAGTTCGACACGACAGAAATCGGACTGATCGAACCTTTACGTGCTATGCGTTTAGTTTATTATCTTGCATGGCTGATTCGACGTTGGGGTGACCCTGCGTTTCCAAAAAACTTCCCGTGGTTAACCGGGGAAGATTACTGGCATCGTCAGACCGCAACTTTTATTGAGCAGGCAAAAATTCTGCAAGAGCCCCCCTTACAATTAACGCCAATGTATTAATCGGAGAAACTTGAACATGAAAAAAATATGGCTGGCGCTGGCTGGTATGGTTTTAGCTTTTAGCGCATCTGCGGCGCAGTTCCAGGATGGCAAACAATACATCACTCTGGAAAAGCCTGTTGCGGGTGAACCGCAAGTGTTGGAGTTCTTCTCCTTCTACTGCCCGCATTGCTACCAGTTTGAAGAAGTGCTTCATGTGTCTGATAACGTGAAGAAAAAACTGCCGGAAGGTACCAAGATGACCAAATACCACGTCGAGTTTCTTGGGCCTTTGGGTAAAGATCTGACGCAGGCCTGGGCTGTTGCTATGGCACTTGGCGTTGAAGATAAGGTCACTGTTCCGCTGTTTGAAGGGGTTCAGAAAACCCAGACCGTTCAGTCTGTTGCAGATATCCGTAAAGTGTTTGTCGACGCGGGTATTAAAGGTGAAGACTACGATGCGGCATGGAACAGCTTTGTGGTGAAATCACTCGTGGCGCAGCAGGAAAAAGCGGCGGCTGATTTACAGCTGCAGGGCGTTCCGGCGATGTTCGTGAATGGTAAATACCAGGTAAACCCGCAGGGCATGGATACCAGCAGCATGGATATCTTTGTACAGCAGTATGCGGATACCGTGAAATTCCTGGTTAGTCAGAAGTAAAAGCGAAAGCCGGTCATTGACCGGCTTTTTTGTTTGTGGCTTTAATCGCATCTATTTGCGCGTCTTTCTCGCTCCAGAGCGTATTCAACCATAGCTGAAACCGACGCTTGAAACCTTTATCGTTCACGTAATCACCGTGCAACTCTTCTTGAATTTGCTCCAGGTTCACCCGCACGACAATACGCGTTAATTTGCCGCTCAGCATATCGTAGAAAGGGCGGCGGCTATTTTCCGGGTAGCACAACGTGACGTTCAGCAACTTATCAAACTGCGACCCCAGTACATTCAATGCCATAGCGATACCGGCCGCCTTAGGTGGGAGCAGGTTTTGATAGGGGGAGCGGGTTTGCTCACGTTTCTCGTTAGTAAAGCGTGAACCTTCGACAAAATTCACGATAGTTGTCGGGTGTACGCGAAACTTCTCGCAGGAACGACGCGTTGTTTCCACATCTTTACCGCGCCGTTCCGGGTGACGGAGCAGATAGCCGCGTGAATAACGTTTCATAAACGGCATATCCAGCGCCCAGCAGGCCAGGCCAATAAACGGCACCCAGGCCAGCTGTTGTTTGAGAAAATATTTATTCATCGGGATGTGCTTACGGAACAGAACGCAAAGCACAACGATATCGGCCCAGCTGTAATGATTACAAATGAGCAGATACCAGTTTTTTTTGCTAAGACCTTCCAGCCCTTCGACGTCCCACTTCAATCGTGGATTGAGGTGTAGAAGTAGCGCCAGACCTTCACACCAGCAATACATCATGAAATTACAGAAGATGGAAACCTTGCGCCAGACGACAGGAACAGGCAAAAGGAGTTTTACAACCCCGGCAAGGATGATCGGCACAGAACAAAAAATCGTGACCAATATGGTCAATACGATACTCAGCAACAGCGTTATCGCAGCGAGTATTCTTGTCATAATTAAATTATTCAAAAGGTTAGCCATAGACAGTGCGCTAAAGAGGCGCAAGGGGCTAATTTTATCAGAAAACGAACCAAATGATGGATCTTCCCTGAATAGAAAAAAAAGGAATATCTATCCACATCAGGAGACAAGCGATAAAAATGGGATAAAATGCTGTAAGTTTCTTTAATTAACTGAAATATATGAAAAAATGTAATTGTTCAATAATTAACTTGCTATATTTAAAGCGCTGAAAATTATTTATTCACAAAGTTATCCACAGTTTGATTTGCGATCAAAGCAGAAGAACTGCAAAAGTTTTTCGACAAAAACGGCGAAAAACTCATGTTTTCATCCCGTCTGTGGCATCCTTTACCCATAATCTGATAAACAGGCACGGACATTATGGTTCAGATCCCAGAAAACCCACTTATCCTTGTAGATGGCTCATCTTACCTTTATCGCGCATATCACGCGTTTCCGCCGCTGACTAACAGCGCAGGAGAACCTACTGGTGCGATGTACGGTGTTCTCAACATGTTGCGTAGCTTGATTCTACAATATCAGCCGACCCATGCTGCTGTGGTATTCGACGCTAAGGGTAAAACCTTCCGTGATGAATTATTCGAGCATTACAAGTCACATCGCCCGCCAATGCCTGACGATCTGCGCGCGCAGATTGAACCTCTGCATGCGATGGTAAAAGCGATGGGGCTGCCATTACTGGCTGTTTCAGGCGTGGAAGCCGATGATGTTATCGGTACGCTGGCGCGTGAAGCGGAAAAGGTTGGTCGTCCGGTATTGATCAGTACCGGTGATAAAGACATGGCTCAGTTGGTGACTCCAAACATCACCCTGATCAACACCATGACTAATACGATCCTCGGCCCGGATGAAGTGGTGAATAAGTATGGTGTGCCGCCTGAGCTGATCATTGATTTCCTGGCGCTGATGGGCGACTCCTCCGATAACATTCCAGGCGTTCCTGGCGTGGGTGAGAAAACGGCTCAGGCTCTGCTTCAGGGGCTGGGTGGGCTGGATACCCTCTATGCAGAATCAGACAAGATCGCGGGGCTGACTTTCCGTGGCGCAAAAACCATGGCGGGCAAACTTGAGCAGAATAAAGAGGTGGCGTACCTCTCTTATCAATTAGCGACCATTAAAACGGATGTGGAACTGGAGTTAACCTGCGAGCAACTGGAAGTGAAGCAGCCCGCAACAGATGAACTGCTTGGTCTGTTTAAACAGTACGAATTTAAGCGTTGGGTTGCAGACGTAGAATCCGGTAAATGGCTACAGGCGAAAGGAACGAAGCCAGCGGCTAAACCGCAGGAAACAATCGTCGTCGAGGCTACGCCGGAAGAACCTGCGACGGCTCTTTCCTACGATAACTACGTGACGATTCTGGATGAAGCGACGCTGGAAGAGTGGATCGCAAAGCTGAAAAAAGCGCCCGTCTTCGCCTTTGATACAGAAACTGACAGCCTGGACAATATCTCCGCGAATCTGGTTGGACTGTCTTTTGCCATTGAACCGGGCGTGGCGGCGTATGTTCCTGTTGCCCATGACTACCTGGACGCCCCCGATCAGATCGCGCGCGACCGCGCGCTGGCGCTGCTGAAGCCGCTATTGGAAGATGAGAACGCGCACAAAGTTGGGCAAAACCTGAAGTACGATCGCGGTATCCTGGCGAATTATGGCATCGAGCTGCGCGGCATCACCTTTGACACCATGCTCGAATCCTACATTCTTAACAGCGTTGCCGGTAGACACGATATGGACAGCCTGTCGGACCGCTGGCTGAAACATAAAACTATCACCTTTGAAGAGATCGCCGGAAAAGGCAAAAACCAGCTGACCTTTAACCAGATAGCGCTGGAAGAGGCCGGTCGTTACGCTGCGGAAGACGCCGACGTTACGCTACAGCTGCATCTGAAGATGTGGCCAGAATTGCAGCAGCATAAAGGGCCGCTGAACGTCTTTGAAAATATTGATATGCCGCTGGTGCCGGTTTTGTCTCGCGTTGAGCGCAACGGTGTGAAAATCGATCCGGCTGTTCTGCACAAGCATTCAGAAGAGCTGACGCTGCGTTTGAACGAGCTGGAGCAAAAAGCGCACGAGATTGCCGGCGAAGCGTTTAACCTCTCTTCCACCAAGCAACTGCAAACCATCCTGTTTGAAAAGCAGGGCATTAAGCCGCTGAAGAAAACGCCTGGCGGCGCACCATCAACGTCGGAAGAGGTACTGGAAGAGCTTGCGTTGGATTACCCATTGCCGAAAGTGATCCTGGAATATCGCGGGTTAGCAAAACTGAAGTCGACCTATACGGACAAGCTTCCGTTGATGATTAACAAGAAAACCGGGCGCGTACATACCTCCTATCATCAGGCGGTTACCGCGACCGGACGCTTGTCTTCAACGGATCCGAACCTGCAAAACATCCCGGTACGTAATGACGAAGGTCGTCGTATTCGCCAGGCGTTTATTGCCCCGGAAGACTACGTGATTGTTTCCGCGGACTACTCGCAGATTGAACTACGTATCATGGCGCACCTCTCGCGTGATAAAGGCTTGCTTACCGCATTTGCCGAAGGGAAAGATATTCACCGCGCAACGGCCGCTGAAGTCTTTGGCTTACCGCTGGATTCAGTAACTAACGAACAACGCCGCAGCGCGAAAGCTATCAACTTCGGTCTGATCTACGGGATGAGCGCCTTTGGTCTTGCTCGCCAGTTAAATATTCCGCGCAAGGAAGCACAGAAGTACATGGATCTCTACTTCGAACGCTATCCTGGCGTGCTGGAATATATGGAACGCACGCGTGCACAGGCAAAAGAGCAGGGTTACGTTGAAACGCTGGAAGGTCGTCGCCTCTATTTGCCGGATATTAAATCCAGTAATGGCGCTCGTCGCGCGGGTGCTGAACGTGCCGCAATCAACGCCCCGATGCAAGGTACTGCCGCAGACATTATTAAGCGAGCCATGATAGCCGTAGACGGATGGCTGCAAACCGAGCAACCGCGCGTGCGCATGATCATGCAAGTTCACGATGAACTGGTGTTTGAAGTGCACAAAGATGACCTGGAAAGTGTGTCGAAAAAGATCCATCAACTGATGGAAAACGAGACCCAGATTGACGTGCCGTTATTAGTGGAAGTCGGTAGTGGTGAAAACTGGGATCAGGCGCACTAAGGGGTGACTGAATAACGGCCATTTTTCGTAACTAAGCAACATAAGATAGAACTTTTTGTGATGTCCATTAGAATTCCCTATGTAAGGAATGAAAAAAAATTACAAAAAGTGCTTTCTGAGCTGCTCAAAAAAGAGTAAAGTTATTCTCGTAGGGTACAGAGGTAAGATGTTCTATCTTTCAGACCTTTTACTTCACGTAATCGGATTTGGCTGAATATTTTAGCCGCCCCAGTCAGTAATGACTGGGGCGTTTTTTATTGTGCGCAAGAAAAGTTTCGCTCACGCCGTAGGCCGGATAAGACGCGCAGCGACGCCATCCGGCATAGCGGGAGATTATTCCCCGTCCTGAATCTCTTCAACCGGTGCCAGTTCACTAAACCAGCTATCCAGCTTCTGACGCAGTTTGTCTACGCCCATTTTTTTCAGTGATGAAAAGGCTTCTACCTGCACATCGCCATTAAATGCCAGCACGGCTTCACGCACCATATTCAGTTGAGCTTTGCGCGCGCCGCTGGCCAGCTTGTCTGCTTTGGTCAGCAGCACCAGAACCTGAACGTTGCTCTCTACCGCCCATAGGATCATCTGCTGGTCCAGATCTTTAAGCGGGTGACGAATATCCATTAACACGACCAGGCCTTGCAAGCTCTGACGCTTTTCCAGATATTCCGCCAGTGCGCGCTGCCATTTGCGTTTCATCTCTTCCGGCACTTCGGCGTAACCGTACCCCGGCAGGTCAACCAGACGTTTGCCGTCAACGACTTCAAACAGGTTGATGAGCTGAGTACGGCCCGGTGTTTTAGATGTACGCGCCAGACTCTTTTGATTAGTCAGGGTATTTAGCGCACTGGATTTGCCTGCGTTGGAACGGCCAGCAAAAGCCACTTCGATTCCGGTATCGGAAGGTAAGTGGCGAATATCAGGCGCACTCATCACAAAATGCGTCTGTTGATAATTCAAGTTAGTCAAAGCGGTCCTCTCCATCAATCAAGGCTTTGCAGCGATTATACCTGAACACCAGCAAAAGGCTGGTTTTTCGACGCGTAGCCAGTGTAAGTAAAAACCACTCACTTTGTGAGACATTGCCGATAGTATCTATACGAGATGACAGGGTAAAAAATGACATAGCCTAAATAAATCATAGTGTTACGGTTAGGCGGTATTCTTAAAATCCGAAATTGTTACCTTGGTTACTTGTACGTTTAAGCCAAAACGGTAAAGTAGTGTCCATAGCGAGGAAGCTGACAGGATAGACGACTCAGGATGAGGGTCAGGAGCGCCAGGAGGCGAAGACACAGGATTGTCAGGAAGACAAACGTCCGGAGACGTTAGTAAAAGGAAATGGAAACAACACGGAATGTTTCAGGCTAAGGGAAAAACAGGGTGTGTTGATAGCCAACAGGGATAGTAGAGCCCGTAAGGGTTGAGAGTCAGGAAAAAAGGCGACAGATTACTCTGTCGCCTTTTTTCTTTATTTCTGCTAGATTCCGGCGCAAATATATACTGAATAAAAACAGCCAAAGACGAATCATGATGAAACCAACTTCTACACCACGCGGTAAAGGTCCTGCAAAAGCGCGTCGTAAAACACGCGAAGAAATTAACCAGGAAGCTCGCGACCGTAAGCGCCAGAAAAAACACCGTGGCCATGCGGCGGGTAGCCGTGCGTCCGGAAGCGATGGCGCATCTGGTGGCGGAAAGCAAAATAAGCAACAAGATCCTCGTATTGGCAGTAAAACCCCCATTCCATTGGGCGTGACCGAAAAAGTCACCAAACAGCACAAACCGAAGAGTGAGAAACCTATGCTTTCACCACAGGCTGAGTTGGATTTACTGGAAACGGATGAGCGCCTGGATGCGCTGTTGGAACGTCTTGAAGCAGGAGAAACCCTGAGTGCGGAAGATCAGACCTGGGTTGATGCCAAGCTGGATCGCATTGATGAGCTGATGCAAAAGCTGGGTCTCTCTTACGATGATGAGGAAGACGAGGAAGAAGAAGAAAAACAGGAAGACATGATGCGTCTGCTGAAAGGCGGCAACTAACGGTTTTACACCGTGGGTCTTCCCGTCCTGCTTATAACCCTTCCGGTTATATGTTATCTGGTGTGGTTATTCGTTAAACTACAGCGGTTGTCGCGGCGACAGAAGTGGCTGCGCAACCGGCTTATTACTCGCACAGGGGTTAAGCCGGTACGCCGTACCCGCCAGAGACGCCATCGGAAGGAGTGAGCATGTCAGAGCAGCTAATAGACTGGGACCTGGCCCTGATCCAGAAATATAACTATTCCGGGCCACGATATACCTCGTACCCAACCGCGCTGGAGTTTTCTGAAGACTACGGCGCCGAGGCGTTTTTAAACGCTGTGGCGCGTTACCCTGAGCGTCCGCTCTCGTTGTACGTTCACATCCCGTTCTGCCATAAACTGTGTTACTTCTGCGGCTGCAACAAGGTTGTGACGCGTCAGCAGCATAAAGCCGATCAATACCTCGATGTGTTAGAACAAGAGATCATTCATCGCGCACCGCTGTTTGCCGGACGCCATGTCAGCCAACTGCACTGGGGCGGCGGCACGCCAACGTACCTGAATAAAGCGCAAATCAGCCGTTTGACGTCGTTGCTGCGTGGCAACTTCAACTTTAATGCGGACGCGGAAATCTCGATCGAAGTTGATCCACGTGAAATTGAGCTGGATGTACTCGATCACTTACGTGCTGAAGGTTTTAATCGCCTGAGCATGGGCGTACAGGATTTCAATAAAGAAGTTCAGCGTCTGGTTAACCGTGAGCAGGATGAAGAATTTATCTTTGCGCTGCTGAATCATGCGCGGGAGATTGGCTTTACCTCGACGAACATCGATCTGATTTATGGCCTGCCAAAGCAGACGCCGGAGAGCTTCGCCTTTACCCTGAAACGTGTGGCTGAGCTAAATCCAGACCGATTGAGCGTTTTTAACTACGCGCATTTGCCAACGCTGTTTGCTGCTCAGCGCAAAATCAAAGATGCTGACCTGCCCAGCGCGCAACAGAAGCTGGATATCCTGCAGGAGACCATCTCGTCACTGACCGAAACCGGTTATCAGTTCATTGGCATGGATCACTTTGCTCGCCCGGATGACGAACTGGCAGTTGCTCAACGCAAAGGTGTGCTGCATCGTAATTTCCAGGGGTATACCACCCAGGGGGATACCGATCTTTTGGGGATGGGCGTATCGGCCATCAGTATGATTGGCGACAACTACGCGCAGAACCAAAAAGAGCTGAAGCGCTATTATCAGCAGGTAGACGAGCAAGGGAACGCGTTATGGCGTGGAATTGCGCTGACCCGCGATGACTGTATTCGTCGGGATGTGATTAAGCTGCTGATCTGCAACTTCCGCCTCGACTATGCCGCCGTGGAACAGCAATGGGATCTGAATTTTGCTGACTATTTTGCCGAAGACCTGAAACTGCTGGCGCCGCTGGCGAAGGATGGGCTGGTGGATGTGAATGAGAAGGGGATTCAGGTTACGCCTAAGGGCCGCCTGCTGATTCGGAATATTTGCATGTGCTTTGATGCCTATCTGCGCCAGAAAGCGCGGATGCAGCAGTTCTCACGCGTCATTTAGCCGGGTTGCCCGGTGGCGCTGCGCTTACCGGGCCTACGAAATATCAATACGTAGGTCGGGTAAGCGCAGCGCCACCCGACAAACCCACTAGCTGAACAGTCCAACCAGCGCCGCGCACAGCACTGCGGCAACCGCAGTTTGTGGCGTATGGCTTTCGACCGCACCGCTCGACAGCAGATTAATCATTGATTCCAGCATGATGACTTCCCCCCGTTAGCCGGGCACGATCATACTTAACTCATCGGAACAGTAAAGCGCAAAATAGCAGCAATTTGCGCTCAATTATCAATCTTTACACAGCGACCGATCGTCACTCCATTCCGAGTTCTTTTAACTTACGCGTCAAGGTATTACGGCCCCAGCCGAGCAAACGCGCTGCTTCCTGTTTATGCCCCTGGGTATGACGCAGCGCGGTGGTCAACAGCGTGCGCTCCATCTCTGGTTGAGCTTCAGAAAGCAAGTTTTGATGACCGGAACGTAATGCCCGGTCTGCCCACTGCGCTAACAGCGTTGCCCAACTGTCCGGCTGCATAGTGGACGGCGCGTCTGGCACGCTGGTTTCAAAAAGCTCGGTCGGCAAGTCCTGAATCAATACTTCCTGTCCGGCAGCCATGACGGTTAACCAGCGGCAGGTGTTTTCAAGCTGGCGTACGTTGCCTGGCCAGGCCAGACGCGTAAGCGCTGCCTCGGTTTCGGGATGTAATTGCTTGGCTTCCACCCCCAGCTCGCGGGCCGCTTCCTGCAGGAAATGACGTGCCAGGCGAGGGATGTCTTCCCGACGTTCACGCAGCGGGGGCAAATGAACGCGAATGACATTCAGACGGTGGAATAAATCTTCACGGAATTTGCCTTCCTGTACGCGCAGTTCCAGATTCTGATGCGTGGCGGCGATGATGCGAACATCCACTTTCACCGGCGCATAACCGCCCACACGGTAAAACTGTCCATCGGCTAATACGCGCAGTAAACGCGTTTGCACGTCCAGCGGCATATCGCCGATTTCGTCGAGGAACAGCGTACCACCGTCAGCCTGCTCAAAACGCCCCTGACGAATGGTATTTGCCCCGGTAAACGCCCCTTTCTCATGACCGAACAGTTCAGACTCGATCAAATCTTTCGGGATAGCCGCCATGTTCAGCGCGATAAACGGCGCTTTGACGCGTGGGCTGTGGCGGTGTAGGGCATGAGCGACCAGCTCTTTACCGGTCCCGGACTCTCCATTAATCAATACGCTGATTGAAGAACGTGAAAGCCGGCCAATAATGCGAAAAACATCCTGCATCGCCGGCGCTTCGCCAATGATGTCGGTCGTGGGACCGTGGATTTGTACATTACGCGGCTGCTGCTGTTCCTGATAATGACTGATGGCGCGTTCGACCAGCGCCACAGCTTCGTCAATATCAAAAGGTTTGGGCAGATAATCAAACGCCCCTTGCTGGTAGGCGCTGACGGCGGCATCCAGATCGGAATGCGCCGTCATTATGATGACCGGAAGCATCGGATGACGCTGTTTGATCTGTTTTAGCAGGGTCAGACCATCCATACCCGGCATGCGAATGTCTGACAACAGTACGTCCGGTGTTTTGCTGGCCAGTGCATCCAATACCTCTTTACCGCTTTCAAATGCGGTACAGCTCAGACCAGCTCCTGCGAGCGCACGTTCTAGCACCCAACGGATGGAACTATCGTCATCAACGACCCAGACTATTCCTCGTTGCATAAACGTCACCTTTATTTCCTGATAGGCAGGTAAACCGAGAACTCGGTATGACCCGGCCAACTGGTAAATTCAATTTTGCCGGAATGCTGATCAATTAAATTACGGGCGATGGATAACCCAAGGCCGGTACCGCCCTCGCGACCGCTGACCATTGGGTAGAACAGCGTGTCCTGCAAATGAGGGGGAATACCCGGGCCGTTATCCTCAACATCGATCCGCGCCGCCAGACGGTAACGCACGCCGTGCAGCGTGAGCTGAAACGCAGTGCGGGTACGCAGTACGATCTCGCCGCCTTCCGGCCCTAACGCTTGCAGGGCATTGCGCACGATATTCAGCAGAACCTGTTCTATCTGGTCCGGGTCGTGCAATAACTCAGGCAGGCTCGGATCGTAATCACGAATTAGCGTAACGTTTTCTGGCACTTCCATCGAAACCAGCGCCACCACACGCTCCGCCACTTTGTGAATACTTTCCGTGATATGCATGCCCGGTTGTTGCGGTCCTAACAGACGGTCGACCAGATTACGCAGGCGATCGGCCTGCTCAATAATAACTTTGGTATATTCGGTCAGCGCCGGGTCCGGGAGCGCTTTACTGAGAAGCTGCGCCGCGCCGCGTAAACCGCCCAACGGGTTTTTAATTTCATGCGCCAGACCGCGTACCAGATCGCGGGCGGCAATTTGCTGGGCATGCTGGAGCTGTTCCTGACTCAGACGGCGCTGGTTATCCATTGGCGCCATCTCCAGCAGGATAAGCCCATCAGGCAGCCTCTGGGCGGTCACAGAGAGGATATGCGAGTGGCTGTCTATCACCAGCGTCACTTCGTTATCCGTAAAGCCCTGACCAGCTTCCAGGCTCTCACGCATCAGTCCGATGTTTAACGAAAAATAACTCAACAGATCGGGCAGCGGTGTACCAAACAGTTTGCGGGAGCTTTGGGCGAGCAGTTGTTGCGCCGCCGGGTTGGCGTAATGTATCGACAGCTCATCGTCGACGAGTAAGATGCTATTGATTAAAGAATTGAGGATCTGCCCAGCATCGGGCAGCGTGCCGGTTGCCATTCAGCAGTCTCCTGAAAAGTGTTGCACCATTTTAGTGCATTATAGCTTTTTATGGATAAAAAGCGCGAGAAAGCAGGTTGTTAGTGGAGAAAAAAGCCCATCCAGAGATGGGCTAAAAGTTCCACGGCAACTAAAACCTTCGTCTTTCTCCCTACAGCTGTGTTGGCTGCTTTCGCTCACCCCAGTCACTTACTTATGTAAGCTCCCGGGGATTCACTCAATTGCCGCCTTGCTGTAGCAAGAAATCCATTGGTTATTACACCCTCTGCACGTTTTTATGTGAGAGTGTAAAAGTTAAATTAAACGCTGTAGTACAGCTCAAACTCTACCGGGTGCGGCGTCATGCGCACACGGTCATCTTCTTCACGACGCAGCGCAATGTACGCATCGATCGCTTCATTGGTGAACACGCCGCCTGCAGTCAGGAACTCGCGGTCCAGATCCAGTTCTTTCAGTGCTTCTTCCAGAGAACCTGCAACCTGTGGGATCTCCTTCGCTTCTTCAGGCGGCAGGTCGTACAGGTTTTTGTCCATCGCTTCACCCGGGTGGATCTTGTTCTTAATACCGTCAAGACCCGCCATCAGCAGCGCGGCAAAGCACAGGTACGGGTTAGCAGCCGGGTCCGGGAAGCGCACTTCGATACGACGCGCTTTCGGAGAAGCCACTACCGGAATACGGATAGAAGCAGAACGGTTACGGGCAGAGTAAGCCAGCATTACCGGCGCTTCGTAACCCGGGACCAGACGCTTGTAGGAGTTGGTGGTCGGGTTCGCCAGGGCGTTGATCGCTTTAGCGTGTTTGATAACGCCGCCGATGTAGTACAGCGCCTGCTCAGACAGACCCGCATATTTGTCACCGGAGAACAGGTTTACGCCGTTCTTGGACAGGGACATGTGGCAGTGCATGCCGGAACCGTTATCGCCAAACATTGGTTTTGGCATAAAGGTCGCGGTTTTACCGAAACGGTGAGCGACGTTGTGAACCACATATTTGTAGATCTGAATTTCGTCCGCTTTTTTGGTCATGGTGTTGAAGCGGGTCGCGATTTCGTTCTGACCAGCAGTCGCTACTTCGTGGTGATGCGCTTCAACGACGAGGCCCATTTCTTCCATGATCAGACACATGGTAGAACGGATGTCCTGAGAAGAATCTACCGGAGGAACCGGGAAGTAACCGCCTTTCACGCCCGGACGGTGACCTTTGTTACCACCTTCGTATTTGGTGGAGGAGTTCCATGCGCCCTCGATATCATCGATAGCCACGTGGGAACCGGAAATGGACGCGCCGAAACGGATGTCGTCAAACAGGAAGAACTCTGGCTCTGGCCCGAACAGAACGGTGTCTGCGATGCCGGTAGAACGCAGGTACTCTTCAGCGCGTTTAGCGATGGAGCGCGGGTCGCGGTCGTAGCCCTGCAGCGTACCGGGTTCCAGGATATCACAACGGATGATCAGGGTGGACTCTTCATAGAACGGGTCAATGAGTGCAGTAGACGCATCTGGCATCAGAACCATGTCTGATTCGTTAATGCCTTTCCAGCCACCGATTGAGGAGCCGTCAAACATTTTGCCTTCTTCAAAGAATTCGGCATTTACCTGATGAGCAGGAATAGTGACGTGCTGTTCTTTACCTTTAGTATCAGTGAAGCGCAAATCAACAAACTTCACTTCGTGTTCGTTCAGCATCGTCAAAACGTGTTCAGCGGACATACTTACTCTCCCGGATTGGTCATGGTCGTCGTGGTAACGAAGTCTTCAATTCTGCAAAAAATTGGCCGTGTCGCCGTAAAAAAGATAAAGCGAAATCTGTGCCAACTTTTAAATTGCCCCTAAAAGGCGTTATCATGCGCACTATCGTGCAAAGGGGCTGCACCATGAAGGATGTATTGCACCATTATAGTGCTTTAATGTGAACATTAAGCACCATATTGGTGCAACGCACCCCAGATTACCCCTTTTAACGCTCCGTGAATGTGATCACAAAGAAACTCTGCAATACTTGTTTGCGGAGGATGTTTGTGATCCTGTTTTGTACTGCGATTAATCCGTGTACAATAACGCGCTATTTCTAAAATGCCTGAGGCAAAGTTGTGATCGAAAATTTGCGTAACATCGCCATCATCGCGCACGTAGACCATGGTAAAACGACCCTGGTAGACAAGCTGCTCCAACAATCCGGTACGTTCGATGCACGTGCTGAAACCCAAGAGCGCGTGATGGACTCCAACGATTTGGAGAAAGAGCGTGGGATTACCATCCTCGCTAAAAACACCGCTATCAAATGGAATGACTACCGTATCAACATCGTTGACACCCCGGGGCACGCCGACTTCGGTGGTGAAGTTGAACGTGTAATGTCCATGGTCGACTCCGTGCTGCTGGTGGTGGATGCAATGGATGGTCCGATGCCGCAGACGCGCTTCGTGACCAAAAAAGCCTTTGCCCATGGCCTGAAGCCAATTGTTGTTATCAACAAAGTTGACCGTCCTGGCGCGCGCCCTGACTGGGTTGTTGATCAGGTATTCGACCTGTTCGTTAACCTCGACGCTACCGACGAACAACTGGACTTCCCGATCGTTTACGCTTCCGCGCTGAACGGTATCGCAGGTCTGGATCACGAAGATATGGCGGAAGACATGACTCCGCTGTATCAGACCATCGTTGATCGCGTACCGGCTCCGAACGTAGACCTTGACGGCCCGCTGCAGATGCAAATCTCTCAGCTGGACTACAACAACTACGTTGGCGTTATCGGTATCGGCCGCATCAAACGCGGTAAAGTTAAACCGAACCAGCAGATCACTATCATTGATAGCGAAGGCAAAACCCGCAACGGTAAAGTCGGTAAAGTTCTGACCCACCTGGGTCTGGAACGTATCGAGAGTGATATTGCCGAAGCAGGCGATATCATCGCGATCACCGGTCTGGGCGAACTGAACATCTCCGACACCATCTGCGACCCGCAGAATGTCGAAGCGCTGCCGGCTCTGTCCGTTGATGAACCGACCGTAACCATGTTCTTCTGCGTAAACACCTCTCCGTTCTGTGGTAAAGAAGGTAAATATGTTACCTCTCGTCAGATCCTTGACCGCCTGAACAAAGAGCTGGTGCACAACGTTGCGCTGCGCGTTGAAGAAACCGAAGATGCGGATGCGTTCCGTGTTTCCGGTCGTGGTGAGCTGCACCTGTCTGTTCTGATCGAAAACATGCGTCGTGAAGGTTTCGAAATGGCGGTTTCCCGTCCGAAAGTTATCTTCCGCGAAATCGATGGCCGTAAACAAGAGCCGTTCGAAAACGTAACGCTGGACGTTGAAGAGCAGCATCAGGGTTCTGTGATGCAGGCTCTGGGTGAGCGTAAAGGCGATCTGAAAAACATGAATCCAGATGGCAAAGGCCGCGTACGTCTTGACTACGTGATCCCAAGCCGTGGTCTGATCGGCTTCCGTTCAGAATTCATGACCATGACCTCCGGTACCGGTCTGCTGTATTCCACCTTCAGCCACTACGACGACGTTCGTGCGGGTGATGTGGGTCAGCGTCAGAACGGCGTACTGATCTCCAACGGCCAGGGTAAAGCAGTTGCGTTCGCACTGTTCAGCCTGCAGGACCGCGGTAAGCTGTTCCTGGGTCACGGTGCTGAAGTTTACGAAGGCCAGATCATCGGTATTCACAGCCGCTCTAACGACCTGACCGTAAACTGCCTGACCGGTAAGAAACTGACCAACATGCGTGCGTCCGGTACTGACGAAGCAACGGTTCTGGTTCCGCCGGTTAAGATGACTCTGGAGCAGGCTCTGGAATTCATCGATGACGACGAACTGGTAGAAGTGACTCCAACCTCTATCCGTATCCGTAAGCGTCACCTGACTGAAAACGATCGTCGCCGTGCAATGCGTGGCGCGAGAGAAGAGTAATTAACGCTCTTTCTCAGGTAAGCATAAAAAAGCCGCTGGTTATCAGCGGCTTTTTATTATCTCGGGAGTATCAGAAGAAATACTTTGCCCCAATACGGATCTGATTTTGCTCGCGATGATAGGGTTCCACATTGCGATCTAACCAGCGTAACTCCAGATAGGGTAGCCAGTGTTCATTGATACGATACTTAAAGGTATTTGTAATTTCCCAGTGATGATCTTTTCCGTTACTGCTGTTGAAGTCATTGACTCGAATAAAATAGTGCGGCTCAAAGGTATAGGAAAACTTATCGGTGATAGTAAAATTCCAGTAGTTACCTATTTCATAGGTATCGTTATTATCCTGATCACCGTTTAGGTCGGTTGAACTGTAGTTATTATGGTTATAACGATTACGCACGGTAAGATTAAACCACGGGGTAAATTTATAGTTAACATCCAGGTAGGCAGCGCCACCGGAACCCGTACTCTTATCGTTGATCAACCCGCCGGGCTGGATAGTTAATTTATCCGTCGGTTTAAATAAAGGATACCAACCTTCTATTTCGTTATAGCCGTGTTTTAACTCATCCTTGCGTTGCATGGTGTAGGTGTTGGTGAGCATGATACCTGCGCCCATATCGGAGTTATAGCCAACGCGCATCATCACTTCTATCTGATCGGATGCCAGATTATATGCCTCGCGATTCTCGACATAGGCGCCTGCAAAAACAGAAGTAGACATAACAGAGGATAAGAGAATTATTGTTGTTAACTTTTTCATAATAAATCCATTTTTTAAGCGTAGGGAGGCCGCCATCCATTAAGATGGAATAAGCGGCAATTATTTTTATACGTTTACAGCAGAGGTATTATTTTTAGTGGTAACAGGATCCGCTTGAGTGTTGTTTTTCTTCCGTTGGCTGATTTCCTCAATAATAAAAGCAAAACGCGTTTCATTGAGTTTATAAAATAAACCCATCGTGAATGCAGCGATAATAGCCAGCCCGCAAGGCCACAGAAAAATAAGCTGACGCAGGCCAAGCAGGGTGGCATCGCTCTGGGTTATGTTGGGAATATAACCGATTTGCGTCAGCATGATGCCTGGCAGGAAACCCGCGAGCGCAGCGGAAATTTTGCGAGAAAAAGTATAACCCGTATACACCGAACCTTCCGCGCGGATCCCCGTTTTCCATTCGCCATAATCGACCGTATCCGGAACCAACGCCCAGTTCAGGCTGTTGACGAATGCTGTCCCGAAGAAGGCCATACAGGAGAATGTTACGAACAAAAATGACGTACTGCCCCAGAAAAAGTTCAGAACATCACCGACAGCCCATAATGCCAGACCGCCGAGATAAACCTGCTTTTTACCGAAGCGTTTCACGGTCGCGGGAACCAGCAGCACGCCGACCAGAATGCATCCCATGCTGAAAAAACCCATCCACGACAGCAGATGAATATCATTGAGCACGTACTGGGTGTAATACACCTGGATTGCCAGTTTGATGTTGAATGCGGCCAGTGTACACAGGTTGGCGACACACAGCACCAACAGCGGGGGATTACGGAAAATGGCACAGAATGATTTGAGAATGCTGGGCTTATGGTGATCCGGCACGATTTCGATATAACGTTCTTTCACACCGCTAAAGCACCACCACATGCTGAACAGCCCGCAGACTGAAAAGATCAATGCGGCAATCAGATAACCCAATGAGGGGGAACTGACAAACAGCGCCTGAATCGGCATAAAGCCAACGGTACACAATAGCAGACCCATGGTTGCGCCGCCCTGACGCCAGGCGGCGAGCTGAGCGCGTTCATGTGGGTTTTTCGTGATAGCTGGCACCATCGCGCCGTAGGAGCAGTTCATCAGGCTATAGAACAGACCAAACAGCATAAACAGCACCGTCGCCAGCCCGGTTTTCACCGTGAGCGTAAAATCTGTCGCTAAAAACTGCGCGCTGGCAACGATTGCGACAGGGAATGACGCATATAAAATAAAGGGTCTGAATTTTCCTTTTGTGCCAATATTTCGCCTTGAGTCCAGCAATACACCGGTCAGCATATCGGTAAAGGCGGTGAAGAACTTCGCCACCAGAAAGATAATCCCACCGTAATATGCAGGCATCCCTAGTTCATCGGTATAAAATTTAAGCAGATACAGCGTGCCGATACACAGCATCAAATTTGAGCCGAAGTCACCCACTCCGTAGGCGAATTTTTCACGCAGGCTCAGTTTTAGCGTTAGCGGATCATGAAAAGACATAATCGCTCCTCAATAGCGCCCCGTAGAGCGCTATTCATTATTATCAAACGGGTTGTTTACGTGCTTCTATCTCTTCAACGATGCGGACATACATCTTTTCGTTGAGATTGTAGAAACAGCCCATTGCCACGATGGTGATAACTGCCAGGGCACACGGATAAATAAAGATAAGCTGCCGCAAACCTTCGACCGTGCTCGCAGATTGCACCACGTTGGGGACGTAGCCGATTTGCGTCAGCATCCAGCCAGGGAAGAAGCCTGCCAGCGCCTGTGAAACTTTACGGAAGAAGGTGAAGCCAGTGTATACCGTGCCTTCAGAGCGTACGCCGGTACGCCATTCGCCATATTCCACCGTATCGGAGACCAGCGCCCAGTTCAGACTATTAACGAAGGCTGAGCCGAAGAACGCCAGACAAGAGAAGGCGACAAAGCTGACTGAGCCACCGCCAAAGAAGTAGTTAAGCAGATCGCCCGCGACCCAAATCAGCAGTCCGCCAATATAAACCTTCTTCTTACCAAAACGTCTGACCATCCCAGGCATCAGGAAGACGCCAATGAAGATACAGCCCATGCTGAAAAAACCCATCCAGGAAAGGAGGATCGGATCGTTCAGTACGTACTGGGTGTAATAGACCTGAATCGCCAGCTTGACGTTGAATGCGCCCAGCGTGCAAAGGTTGGCAATGCACAGAATAAATAGCGGGCGGTTACCGGCGATGGCGCGGAAGGATTGCAGCAATCCCGGTTTTTGCGCGGCATCCACGGGTTTCACTTCCACGTAGCGTTCTTTTACACCGGCATAGCACAACCACATGAATAACAGGCCAAACAGCGAAAACAACGTGGCGGCGAAAATATAAGCCAGCTGTGAATTGCCTTCGATCAGGTTCATTACCGGTACAAAGCCGACGGTGCACAGCAGCAGCCCGAGAGTTGCGCCTCCTTGTCGCCAGGCGGCCAGCGACGCGCGTTCGTCCGGGTTTTTCGTGATTGCAGGCACCATCGCGCCGTAAGAGCAGTTCATCATGCTGAAGAACAGCCCGTACAGCATAAACAGCACCGTTGCCATGACCGTTTTACCGGTGACTTCAAACGGTGTACCGACAAAGTTGGCAATCGCCAGCAAGGTAACCGGAAATGCGGCATAAAGGACGAATGGACGGAATTTACCTTTCGGGCCGATTTTGCGGCGCGAATCGAGCATAATCCCGGTGCCCATATCAGTAAACGCGGTAAAAAACTTGGCGATAAGGAAAATGATACCGCCATAAGTTCCCGGTAAACCAAGGACATCAGTATAAAACTTGAGTAAATAGAGCGTACCAATGTCCAGCAGGATATTGGAGCCTAAATCACCCATCCCATAGGCGAGTTTTTCTTTGAACGGCAAGCGTAGGGTTGCCGGATTAGAGGAAGTCTGACTCATTATTATTCTCCATGTGCCCGCGAGTTGCCCCGCGGGCGAGCCGTGTTAGATGTTGCGTAAAGTGGCAAACAGTGACGCCCATTCACTCTTCGCGCGATAAAACACCGGAGGCTGGCCAATAGGCGCATCCACGGTAATTTCACCCCCCTGGTAAGTTTCCCCGGTCCAGACGTTGATCCAGCTATCCTCTGGCAGATACAGCGTCCAGTCGCTGCGTCCCTGTTCGTGAACTGGCGCTACCAGCAAATCTTGTCCCAGCAGGTACTGATACTTCAGGGTGTAAGTACGCGCATCGTCTTCGTAATGCAGGAACAGCGGGCGCATCACCGGCAGACCGGTGGCGCTGTTTTGCGCGACGGCCTGTTTGAGATACGGCTTCAGGGTGGTGAAGACGGTGGTCATGCGGGCAAAGTGGGCAATGGTTTCTACATCGCCATCAAACTGCCAGTTATCGCCTGGGCGGTTACCTTCATGGGTGCGCATCATCGGGGTGAAGGCGCTGAAATCACACCAGCGTAGCAACAGCTCTTTGCTGCGTTTCATGTCAAACAACGTGGTGTAACCACCGATATCGCTATGGTGCAGACCGTGGCCGGTCATCGCCAGCGACAGCGCGGCAGGAACGACCGAGGCCAGACCATCGTCGAGGCTCCAGTCAACGTTCTGATCGCCCGCCCACATCATGGTGGAGTATTTCTGGCTGCCGGTGTAGCCCGCACGCATAAAGAACAGGATCTCGCCGAGCTTGCCGGTCTCCTGTAGCGCTTCGTAGTTACATTTCGCCCACAGTGCGGGCCACGCGTTATGCATAATTTCGGCGCTGACGCCGTTGTGCAGGTAAGTGTCGGTTGGCAGGTATTCGCCAAAGTCGGCCATCCAGCCGCCGCAGCCCAGCGCGATCATGTTCTTTTTGATCACTTCTTTGAACCAGCCGTAAGCTTCGGGGTTGGTCAGATCGACTACGCCGCCGTAAAACTCGCCGAACTCAACCAGATAGTCATCGCCAGAAGCATCTTTCGCCAGATAACCGTGTTTGGCTGCTTCAGCGCAGAGATCTTTGTCGCTGGCGACGTACGGGTTGATATAGGAGAGGAACTGCACGCCTTCTTCTTTCCACTGCTTAATACGACTGTCCAGTTGTGGGTAGTTGTCGCTGTTCCATTTCCAGTTCCACATCACGCGCTTACCAAAGGAGGTCATGCGGATCCCGGACCAGTCCTGTGCCCAGATGCCGTTAACTTTCACGCCAGCGTTACGCATGGTGTCCAGTTTGTTCTGGCAAATCTCAGTCCCGCCCTGAATGCCCAGCGTGACGCCGTCGTAAATCCAGTCCGGCAGCTCCGGCTGGCGGCCTAACAATGCGGTTAATTTCTCCAGCAGGGAGATGTAAGTGTCAGCGCACTCAAAGCGCAGGGTGGTTTTATCCTCCCACAACGCCAGTTCGTGATACTCCGGCGCGCTGAAGTCGAAATTCATATAGCAGCTGTTATCAACGTGGCAATAATACTTCTGCGTACTGACAAAGGTTGGTTGTGGGAAGAAGGTCCAGTAGTAGTCACCGCCGGCATTTTCTTTGCAGTCGGCCTGCCAGGTGACATAGCTTTTTTTGTTGCGGCCCACGCCCTGTTCGCTGGTCCACAGTGGGAATGGCTTACCGCGCAAATCGAAATAAGAGAACTGTTCGCCGCAGCCGTAAATATGGTCGTCTGGGTTAGCGGCCAGACGCAGCCAGATACGGTTATGGCTGCGTTCCTCGTTATGAAGGTCGAGCTTCAAACGACCCTGTTCATCGGTAGAGATGTGCAGCGTGGCGTTGATAGTATTACCGCGGCTGAAATCTACCCGCCAGCCTTCAGGAGACTCGCTTACCGTGGCGTCGGTCAGGGCAATCTTCTCATTGAGCTTGTCTTTAATGCTGAAGTTACCGCGGAACATATCAATGTCGGCAACGCCAGCGCCAATCCACAGGCAAGGGGTCTCTGCGCTGTGACGTAAGATCGGGCGCTGGTGGTACGTCAGTGTAAATCCATTTTGTAACGTCGTCAGTTCTAATGCGGTGGACCATTGTTGTAGCGAATTCATTTTCGTCTCCGTAAAAATAGGGTATTTCGGTAATTTGTCGGAAATCTGTTATTCACTGCCGATTAAAAAATGCATTTGATGCGTTTCTCCGGGCGCGAGATGAATCAGGCTAATCCCGGAGTTAAAGGCGTCGGGCGGGCAGGTCATCGGTTCTACCGCCAGGCCGCGGCGTGCTAATTTTTCGCCGGTATACACCTGCAGCCAGGGCTGGTGGCTGCGTAAATACGTCGACATGTTTTGAGCGGGGCTGGTCATCCTGACCTCCCACCCAGCGTCAGGCTGCAAGCTCCTGAATGTATGATCGAGAGTGGTTTGCGCGATTAAGCGCGGCTTTGTGAAATTGCGTTCATCACACATTTCTGCACTCATCGGGAGCGTTAATTCGCAGCTATCGATGGGTTGCAAATTGCAGGTCAGGTAGGGATGTGCTCCCGCGCCATACGGTGCAGTTTCATCGCCCACATTCTGGGTACGAATAAAAACGTGCAGTCCGCGGGGAGCATCCAGCCGGTAATTCACCTCTGAATACAGCGCAAAGGGATAACCATAAGAAGGCGGTAGAAAAATCGTCAGCGACACTTCCGTGTTCGACAGTTGGTTAATCTGCCAGTCGCGCCAGGCCAGTAATCCATGAATGGCGGTATGCAAAACAGGGTCGTTAACGGCAAGCTGATAGGTCTTGCCGTTATGTTGATAGCAGCCGTCTGCAACGCGGTTTGGCCAGGGAATTAACACTTTTCCCAAATGCGCCAGCGGCATCTCTTCCGGCTTATGTGGAATAACGACGTGACGCCCACGGTGCGTCAATTCTGCTAACCCAGCGCCAACCGTGACGATTTTCGCCTGGTAATGGCCAGCCTGAAGATGAAGGGTTTTTCCACCGCTATGCATGGCTGCTCACCTCGTGATTTATTTGGCGTTGATGTCCAGCAGACCGGCTGCCACCGCCGGAGCAAGACCCGGAGCCAGCGGCAAACGTGGGATCACGAGGCAGTGCAGCAGATGGTAAATATCCTGCTTACCATCCCAGACTTTGGTAGTTACCTTGTTATCGGTATCCAGCTCCTGCCACCATGAACCGGTCTCGTAGTCCATCAGATACGTGATGCAGTAATCCCACCACTTCTGATACCAGGCTTCGTACTGGCTGTCGCTAGTGAGGGTATAGAGGGCGTAAGCGGTGCCCATGGCCTCGACTATCGGCCAACGCACTCTTTCACGCACGATGGGTTTTCCGTCCCAGTCCACCGAGTAGACAAAGCCGTCTGCGCCGTCCGGCGCCCAGGCATCGCGGATAGTGGCGTGGAACAGACCCTTGGCATCTTCCAGCAACCAGGCGGGAGGCGTTTCAAAGCGGGCCTCCAGCGCGGCATGCAGATGCAACATCAGGCGGCCCCATTCGATCCAGTGGCCCGGCGTGCCGCCGTAGGCGCGGAAACGATGCGCTGGATTATCTTTGTTGTAATCGCGGATTGGGTTCCACTGTGAATCGAAGTGTTCGTTGACGCGATACTCACCCCTGCGAGCCACATCGTGAATAATTACCGATGCGATACGTAGCGCGCGATCAAGCCATTTGCGGTCATGGGTAACGTCATAAACGATCAGGAAGGCTTCAACCGCGTGCATGTTGGCGTTGCCACCGCGGTAATCTTCCGTCTGGCTGAAGGCTTCGTCCCAGGACTCCAGACACATCTGCTCATCTTCGCTCCAGAAGTACTTCTCAATCACTTCGATAGCGTCATCCAGCAATTGTCTGGCCTGTGGATGCCCGGTAGTGACCGCGCTGGCTGCACCAAGCAAGACGAAGAAATGCTGATAGCCCTGTTTGGAGGCATCCATCACGCCTTCGTCATTTACGCAGGCGTACCAGCCTCCGTAACGTGTGTCGCGTAGCGCGCCATTCAGCGCTTTAATTCCGTGATCGACTAGCTGATATGCGCCGGGGCGACCCATGGATGCGGCAACGGAGTAAACGTGCAGCATGCGGGCGGTGATCCACAGATGTGTTCCCATATCCGCTCTGACCTGACCACTATTTCCCAGCCAGCCAAAACCGGTAGGAACAGCAGCATTTTTACCAAAGTTAAAGATGCGGTCAGTTTCCTGCTCCAGCCAGCGATTGTGGCTTAAGGTGTTAAACCATTTCATGTTTTGATCCTCGATTAACGGCGGGCCATCATTTCGTCGACGATATCGCCCAGACGCTGCAACTTAGGTGCGGAAACGTCGCGCAGCATCAGTTCGGTGTCCGGCAGGCCAATAACTGATGACCAGACAGCACGCCCGGCCAGGAAGCCGGATGCGCCAGCGGTCATCGCCACACTGACCGCGCGTGGGAACAGTTTTTCATCCACACCAGAGGAGAGGATGACCCACGGCATGTTGATGTTTTCATGCAGACGCTGAGAGGCGCTGAGCAATTCCTGTTGGGTCCCTTTGCCGTACAGCGGCATCTCGACTTTGTAGAGATCGGCACCGCTATCGCCCAGCTCTTTCGCGGCATCGATAATGGCCTGTTCGCGATCGAACTTATCGCCACGACGCGGTGGACGAACAACCGGCTCAATGATGCTCAGAAGACCATTGGAATGGCATAGCTCATTGAATTCTTTGACCATATCCAGACGCTGCTGGGCATCTTCATCACTACGCCACAGCACCAGCAGTTTGAGAGCCTTGGCGCCATCTTGCTTCACGGCCTGTGGATTAATTTTTTTATCAATCACCACGCTATCGACCGGAATGCCATTACCCGGAATAAAGTCATCAGCGGCAACAATCATGGCGCAGCTTTTGGCGACCGCGTTTTGCTCTACGACCTGGCGGTAGCAGAACTGCTGATCGACCAGAATGGCGGATGCATAGGGAGAAAGGATCTTCGCCGCATTGACTTTAAAGTCGGTCAGCACGCTGTCATTGATCGGGGATTTTGCACCCGCTGCGGCAAACATTAAGCGCATGGCTTCGCGCTGATCGACCGCCAGCATGGCAAAACCGCCGGAAGCGCGGGTGATATCTTTCAGGGTGTACTTCGTCATTGTTCAGTCCTTACTTATCTGTGTGTTTATTTAGCCCGGCGGATGCGCGAACCTGTTCAAGAATTGCGGTCCAGTCTTCCCGTCCACGGCCAGCGGCGCGTGCCTGGTTATAGACTTCGCGGGAGGCGGCGCCGAGCGGCATCGGCACATGCAGAAGGTTTGCGACATCCAGCGCGATGCCAAGATCTTTGTGAGCTAAATCGATCATGAAGGCGGGAGAAAGATCGCCTTTCAGCACTTTGTTCGGCCAGGAGGTAGTGAAATGACCTTTTCCGGCAGGGGTGCCGCTCATTACCTTCAGAGCCACATCGAAGGAGAGACCGAGCGCTTCGCACAACACGGCTGCTTCGGCTGAGAGGGCGTTCAGCGCGATACTCATGTAATTGTTGATGAGCTTCACGCGGATCCCCATGCCGGGCCCCCCTGCGTTGATCAGCTCATTCCCCATCGCCATCAGCACCGGTGTGGCGCGTTCCACCTGTTCTGGTGTTCCGCCCGCCAGCAGCAGCAGCGTTCCCGCGATGGCGTGATCGGAGGTGCGTCCAACCGGGCAATCCATCATGTCAAAGCCTTTGGCACGCATATCGGTAATCAGTTTGTCGGTTTGCAGCGGGTGAATGGTGGACATATCAATCACCAACGCCTGCGGGGAGAGGCTTTCGCAGATGCCCTGTTCGCCGAACAGTACGCTGCGTACCAGATCGCCGTTGGGGAGCATAGTGATGACAAATTCCGCCCCTTTTGCTGCCTGAGCCGGGCTGCTGGCAGGCTGTGCACCTTTTTCCACCAGGCGCTGAACGGCATCCGGGTTAACGTCAAAGACGCTGAGTTGATGGCCCTGCTTCAGCAAGTTGCTCGCCATGGGGGAACCCATCTGACCTAATCCGATAAATGCTATAACTGCCATAACGTTCTCCTGAGACGTGGATGTCATTTTTTGTCATTTAAGGTCGTTTATTTTTGTCTGTTTTTGATCGTATTTGTAATTTATGGTCAAAAAATTGACAGCCGTCACTTTTTAAACATTTTGTGAAATTAAAATGATCCCATCTTGAAACGCCTAAGGAATGACCATGATTCGTATTGCTTGTGTAGGGATTGCCGTAATGGATCGCATCTATTACGTAGAGGGGTTACCGACTGAAGGGGGGAAATATGTGGCGAAGCGTTATACGGAAGTGGGCGGCGGGCCTGCGGCAACGGCCGCTGTGGCTGCAGCGAAACTGGGGGCGCAGGTGGATTTTATTGGCCGTGTGGGCGACGATGACACCGGAAATAGCCTGCTGGCGGAGCTGGAATCCCTGGGGGTGAATACCCGCTACACCCGACGCTACGTGGGGGCGCAATCCTCCCAATCGGCAATTCTGGTTGATGCACAAGGGGAACGAATTATCGTTAACTATCCCAGCCCAGATTTACTGCATGACGCTGACTGGCTCAATGAGATCGATTTTTCCCAGTGGGATGTGGTGTTGGCGGATGTTCGCTGGCACGAGGGGACTAAACAGGCGTTCACGCTGGCACGCCGGGCGGGAGTCATGACGGTACTGGATGGCGATGTAACGCCGCAGGATATCCGTGAGCTGGTGACGTTAAGCGATCATGCCGCGTTCTCTGAACCAGGTCTGGCGCGTATGACCGGGATAAACGATCCACTGGTAGGACTGAAAAAAGCAAAAACGCTCACAAATGGACATGTCTATGTGACAAGGGGCAGTGACGGTTGCGACTGGATAGAAAATAATACATTGCAGCATCAATCAGGTTTTACCGTTGACGTTGTTGACACCACCGGGGCCGGAGATGTTTTTCACGGTGCGCTCGCATTCAGTCTGGCCAACGGAAATACTCCGGAAGACGCTGTCAGGTTCGCCAGTGGTGTTGCGGCGCTTAAATGCACGCGCCCGGGAGGACGAGCCGGAATCCCTGACTGTGATCAAACCCGATCTTTTCTGTCACTTTTTGTATAAAATGCCTGGGCAATGGTTTTTCGAGGAAATTTCATGAGTCTTACCGAACTGACCGGTAATCCGCGACACGATCAGCTACTGATGCTGATTAGCGAGCGCGGTTATATGAATATTGATGAGCTGGCCAGCCTGCTGGATGTGTCCACGCAGACCGTGCGTCGAGATATTCGTAAACTCAGCGAGCAGGGATTAATTACGCGTCATCATGGTGGCGCGGGCAGAGCCTCCAGCGTGGTGAATACGGCGTTCGAGCAGCGTGAAGTCTCGTGGACGGAAGAGAAAAAGGCCATCGCCGAAGCGGTGGCCGACTACATTCCTGATGGGTCAACGGTGTTTATTACTATTGGCACCACCGTTGAGCAGGTGGCGCGGGCGCTGTTAAACCATAATCATTTGCGCATTATCACCAACAGTCTGCGGGTGGCACACATTCTGTATAACAATCCACGTTTTGAAGTTATGGTGCCAGGTGGAACGTTACGCCCGCATAACAGTGGCATTATCGGTCCTTCCGCCACGGCATTTGTCGCTGATTTTCGCGCTGATTACCTGGTAACCAGCGTGGGAGCGATCGAAAGCGATGGTGCGCTGCTGGAGTTTGATGTCAACGAGGCCAGCGTCGTGAAAACGATGATGGCCCATTCAAGGCATATTCTGCTGGCTGCGGATCATACGAAATACACGGCTTCTGCCGCGGTAGAGATTGGCAATGTGTCTCAGGTGACCGCGTTGTTTACCGATGAATACCCTGGTCCCGCATTGCATAATTTACTCCAGTCTCAGCAGGTGGAAATTGTGCAGGTGAGTCCGTCACAGGATGATGCTCAGGTCGGGTAATTCTCTCCAATGGTGGCTCGATAAATTCGCAGCCATCATTCGCGCATAGTCAAACTTCTCCTTTCCCGCTACAGTTATTCATCCACGGCGAATAAGGAGAAGGGCATGCTCTATATCTTTGATTTGGGTAATGTGATTGTCGATATCGACTTCAATCGCGTGTTAGGCACATGGAGCGATCTGAGCCGTGTACCGCTAGCTTCGCTAAAGCAAAGTTTCAGTATGGGCGAGGCTTTTCACCAGCATGAGCGAGGTGAAATAACCGATGAAGCGTTTGCTGAGGCACTATGCCACGAGATGGCGCTGCCGCTAAGCTACGAGCAATTTTCCCACGGCTGGCAGGCGGTTTTTGTCGCGTTACGCCCAGAGGTTATCGATATCATGCACAAACTGCGTGAGCAGGGGCATCGGGTAGTCGTCTTGTCGAATACCAACCGTCTGCACACAACGTTTTGGCCGGATGAATACCCCGAGATCCGTCAGGCTGCTGACCATATTTATCTTTCCCAGGATCTGGGCATGCGTAAACCGGAAGCGCGGATTTACCAGCATGTCCTGCAGGCTGAAGGTTTTTCTGCGCACGATACGGTCTTTTTTGACGATAACGCCGATAATATTGAAGGGGCAAACCGGTTAGGTATTACCAGTATCCAGGTCATCGATAAAGCGACCATTCCAGACTATTTCGCGAAGTTGTTATGCTAAAAAATGTTCAGCAACAAGCCAGGCATCATACGCGGCCCGTACGAGCCTGGCTGAAGCTGCTATGGCAGCGCATTGATGAGGACAATATGACGACGTTGGCAGGAAATCTTGCCTACGTTTCATTGCTTTCATTAGTACCGCTTATTGCCGTCGTTTTTGCGCTTTTCGCCGCATTTCCGATGTTTTCCGACGTCAGTATTCAGTTACGCCATTTTATTTTTGCGAACTTTATCCCGGCGACGGGAGACGTCATCCAACGTTATATCGAACAGTTTGTCGCCAACTCGAACAAAATGACCGCCGTCGGGGCATGTGGGCTGATTGTGACGGCGTTATTACTGATGTATTCCATTGATAACGCGCTGAATACTATCTGGCGTAGTAAGCGTACTCGGCCCAAAGTTTACTCTTTTGCCGTTTACTGGATGATTTTAACGCTGGGACCTCTACTGGCGGGGGCCAGCCTGGCGATCAGCTCTTATCTGTTGTCATTGCGCTGGGCCAGCGATCTCAACACGGTGATTGATAACATTCTGCGTATTTTCCCGCTGGTGCTTTCCTGGCTTTCATTCTGGCTGCTTTATAGCATCGTGCCGACCACGCGCGTCGCTAACCGGGATGCGGTTATTGGCGCCTTTGTAGCCGCCGTATTGTTCGAGGCCGGAAAGAAAGGATTTGCGCTCTACATCACGATGTTCCCGTCTTATCAGCTCATTTACGGTGTCCTTGCGGTGATCCCCATTTTATTTGTCTGGGTGTACTGGACGTGGTGTATCGTCTTGCTAGGCGCGGAAATAACTGTCACTCTCGGGGAATACCGCAAACTTAAACAAGCCGCAGAACAAGAAGAAGCAGAGCAACCATGATTGCATTAATTCAGCGCGTAACCCGTGCCAGCGTCACCGTGGAGGGCGAGGTGACGGGTGAAATTGGCCCAGGACTTTTGGTCCTGTTAGGTGTCGAAAGGGATGATGACGAACAAAAAGCGAACCGCCTGTGCGAACGCGTACTCGGTTATCGAATCTTTAGCGATGCCGAAGGCAAAATGAACCTGAATGTGCAGCAGTCAGGCGGCAGCGTGCTGGTGGTCTCGCAATTTACGTTGGCGGCAGATACTGAGCGCGGTATGCGCCCGGGCTTTTCAAAAGGCGCCGCGCCCGATCGGGCAGAAGCACTGTATGAGTACTTTGTTGAGCGTTGCCGCCAACAGGAAATGAATACGCAAACCGGTCGATTCGCTGCGGATATGCAGGTTTCGCTGGTTAATGATGGCCCCGTGACGTTCTGGTTACAAGTATGAACCAGCTACCGGTGTGGCCGCGGGCAACAAGAGAGAGTACAGCTATGTATCACCTTCGAGTACCGCAAACAGAAGAAGAGTTGGAGCGTTACTACCAGTTTCGCTGGGAGATGCTGCGTAAACCGTTACACCAGCCAAAAGGCTCCGAACGGGATGCCTGGGACGCAATGGCGCATCACCAGATGGTGGTGGACGAAGAGGGGAATCTGGTCGCGGTAGGACGTCTGTATATCAATGCGGATAACGAAGCCTCTATACGCTTTATGGCCGTTGACCCTTCCGTGCAGGAGAAAGGACTGGGTACGCTGATGGCGATGACCCTGGAATCTGTAGCGCGTCAGGAAGGGGTAAAGCGCGTAACCTGTAGCGCCCGTGAAGATGCGGTCGAATTTTTCGCCAAACTGGGGTTTGTGAGCCAGGGAGAGATCACCACACCGCAAACCACGCCGGTGCGCCACTTTTTGATGATTAAGCCCATCGCTACACTGGACGATATTCTCCATCGCGGCGACTGGTGCGGACAGTTACAGCAAGCCTGGTACGAACATATTCCCTTGAGTGAGAAAATGGGCGTGCGTATTCAACAGTATACCGGGCAGAAATTTATTACGACGATGCCCGAGACGGGGAATCAGAATCCGCACCATACTCTGTTTGCCGGGAGCCTGTTTTCTCTGGCCACGTTAACGGGGTGGGGGCTGATCTGGCTGATGCTGCGCGAACGTCATCTGGGGGGAACCATTATCCTTGCCGATGCACATATCCGCTACAGCAGGCCGATCACCGGGAAGCCTACCGCCATCGCCGACCTGGGCTCGCTGAGTGGCGATCTCGACCGTCTGGCGAGAGGGCGTAAGGCGCGCGTGAAGATGCAGGTCGAGGTATTTGGCGATGACTCGCCAGGCGTCGTGTTTGAAGGCACGTATATTGTGCTACCCGCGAAACCGTTTGGCGCGTATGAAGAGGGCGGGAATGAGGAAGAGTAGCTCCTCTAGCTGAAATGTAATATTGGATTCATTTGCTGATGTAAAATGCGGATTATGAGAATGCCATAATCCGCATTTTGATAAAAAATCGCATGTTGTCGATGATTGTATTGACGGGTACCTTCCTTAATCTCAGAACGGTTGCGCCCCATCAAAGCGTTTTTCTCTAACAGTAAAAAAAGCTGTTCCATCTCAGTAGTGTATTTATCTGCCTGTTGATAACCGAATTTTCTCCAGGTGTATTCATAGATAGATTCAAAGTCTTCGACTGCCTGATTAGAGAGTTTATACATTCAGGCTGCGCTTTTTCCTTTGCGCGACCTCCTGTAGAGTCAGGTCGCTTGTGCCGCTGTGTATCCCATCCTCCAGCGCGTCGCGTAATGCGCTATTTCGCAATTCTTGTTCCTCCAGTAAACGTAATGCCGAACGGACAACTTCGCTGGTGGAACCATAGCGCCCACTTTCAATCATTTCGTTAACAAAACGATCGAGATGCTCGCCAATTGTAATGCTGGTAGTTCTGGGCATAGGTTTGTCCTCTGTGTTATCTATTCACACAAGATAGCACCCGTGGACGAAAATATGAACAAACTTACTGACCAAGCCGCCAGGCCACATCTCGCATGGCGCTTCGTGCCGCCTGGCTCACACCTGCGAGCTGGAAAAAGCCATGAATGACACCGAGATAGCGCTGGCAAGTGCATTCCACACCCTGTTCCTGGAACCGTTGATACAGGACCTCGCCTTCATCGCGCAGTGGGTCGAATTCGGCAGTAATGATGTGCGTGGGTGGCAGACCGGTGAAGTCTTCACGCCAGAGCGGACTGGCTTCAGGATGCAGTGGATCGGTTCGCGGCATATACATCTCGTAGCCTGAAAGCAGCGTGTCACGCGTGATAATGTAATCCTGCCCGTTACGGGCGTAGCTCTCAAATCTGGCGGTGGCGTCCAGCATGGGATAGATCAGCATCAGCTGTGCAGGTTGCCATTGACGGGCGGCTTTCAGGCGTAGCGCGGTGACCAGCGCCAGATGCCCGCCCGCGCTGTCACCGGCAAGCGTAATGTTTGCGCGGTCTATCCCCAGTTTATGGGCATATTTCCAGATAGTATTGGCTCCGGCTTCGGCATCGTTATGTGCTGCCGGGAAGGTGTGTTCTGGCGCAAGACGGTACTGCACCGCAATTACGCGACAGCCGCTGTAAAAAGCTAACTGCCTTAGCTGGTTATCGTGAGTAGCAAAACCACCGCTGACAAAGCAGCCGCCGTGATAATAGATAACACAGGGTAGCTTTCCCATGGTGTCCCGTGGCGAAACCACGCGAAACGTCATGGCATCGAGTTCAATATCTTCAACCTGGACGCGGGTTTCTGTTTCCCCTGCCAGCATCGTACTGGCGATGTAGCCTGCTCTCCGGTCATCAATATTCTGCTCGCGAGAAGAGGGGCGCCCCACCGCGATAAATTCCTCCACTAACTGCGCAATCCCGCTTTCCAGTGTCATTTTTATTCCCTTTATCTGTATGGATATACAGTGTTATAGCCTGGTTTGGTACGAATGGAAATGGGAAAAGTGGGCTGCGTACGATTCTGGAAAGCGGCTCGCAAAAATAGAAATCGTTCGCGTAATAACTATTTTCTCGTCAGTCTCAGGTGTATGTTGTTTGAAAAATAAGCGCGAATGATATACTGGAGGTATATGTGAGTATGATGGCTGGGATGGATATGGGCAGAATTTTACTCGATTTATCAGACGACGTGATTAAACGGCTTGACGATCTCAAGGTGCAACGCAACCTACCTCGTGCAGAACTCTTGCGGGAGGCCGTTGAGCAGTATCTGGAAAGACAGGATCGGGCTGAAACCACAATTTCGAAAGCATTGGGGCTCTGGCAAGGCTGTGAGGAAGATGGTGTTGAATACCAACGTAAACTTCGTGAGGAATGGTAATGGTCAAAGGGGCTGCGCTTTTTGATACCAATATCCTCATCGACCTGTTTAGCGGGCGAAGTGAAGCAAAACTGGCGATAGAAACATGGCCGCCACAGAACGCAATCAGTCTCATTACATGGATGGAGGTGATGGTAGGCGCAAAAAAATACCATCAGGAGGCCCGTACTCGCATTGCGCTAGGCGCTTTTAACATTATTGGTGTTTCACAGGATATTGCTGAGCGAAGCGTGAATATCAGGCAAGAATACGGGATGAAATTGCCGGATGCCATTATCCTGGCTACTGCGCAGATTCATCATCTGACACTGGTTACGCGTAATACCAAAGATTTTGCAAGCATATCCGGCGTGGTAACGCCGTATACGTTATAGTCCGGGCGACCAGCGTCGCCCGGCAGTACTGGGGTTTTATTCCCCTTCACCCGGGAACAGGAACGGGTTGATGGAGCTGCGGGCAAAGCCTTCTTGCTCCATGTGGGCGTCCAGCATAAGTGACGCGAGGTCGTCGGCCACGGCCTCGACTTTCGGGTCTTTTTCCTGGTAGAGAATCTTCAGGTAAGTCCCGCAGTCGCCGCAGCTTTCCGCTTTAATTGCCGCCTGCTCGTTATCCAGCGACCAGTAGTTCAAATCGCGGCTCTGTTCACAGTTGCTGCACTTCACGCGCACCACGTGCCATTCGGTTTCGCACAGGTTGCAGTGCAAATAACGTAGTCCCTGCGTTGTGCCGATTTGCACCACGCTGGAGACCGGCATCGAACCGCATACCGGACAGAACTGGCGTTGTTCGCCGTACTCAGCGCGCGCTTTGCCGGGGATCAGGCTTGCCATCTGTGCCCAGTAGAGCGACAGTGCAGCCCAAATAAACGGGGCTTTGTCGCTGCTGACGGAGGCAAAATCTGAGGCAAACAGCGCGCTGGCCATCAGCTCCAGTTCCTGCTCAGAGGCTTTTTCCAGATTCTCGATTACGGCCAGTGCAGGGCCGCTCATCTCCGGCTTCAGCTCAGCAATTAGCGATTGCAGCAGTTTTTGCCAATGTTTGTCGCGTGGCAGGACGTGGATATCCAGCGGCGGCTTGCCCTGATCGTTCGCTTCTTTGATACGAGCGGTCAGATCCATCTGCAGCGGATGATCGTACAGCACCACTTCTTGTGCGTGGGCGATCAGCGCGGCAAAGCGCAGATAATCGCCCAGCGGGTTGTTTTCGGCCAGCTCGCGCAGACGTTCAGCACGGCGGTTATACAAATTTTTGAGTCTGGGGAACAATAACGGCGGAATCATATCCGCCGTGCGTTTCTCGCTCGAACCCAGCTCATCTTGCGGGATTATGCGAATACTCATTCAGATGATTTTTCCTGTTTCTGGCGGACTTCACGGTACCAGCGCGGATGATGTTTCTTCGCCCACGATTTAGTAACCCATCCCTCCACCATCGCGGTAATGGTGCCTTTCACCCAAAGGGCGGCGTAAATGTGCACCATGATAACCACAATTAACGCTACTGCGGCAAATGAATGCAGCATTAACGCGAATCGGATCACCGGGATTGAGAAAGCAGGCGCAAAATACGGACGCCAGATGATCACTCCGCTCACCAGTAACAGCACCAGGAAGATAATCGCCGCCCAGAATACGCATTTCTGGCCGAAGTTATAACGTCCCGTGTCACCTACTTCCTCGTTGACGACAATCTTACGAATATTCTTCGCCCAAAAGATATCATCCCGATTGATTAGATTGTGGTGCCAGTAACGGAAAAACATGATGATAAACGAGGCAAACATGATCACGCCGACAAACGGGTGCACAATTCGCGCCAGTTGCGGCGTGCCCATGATGTGCATCAGCCAGTTAAAAGACGGGAAGAGAAAACCCATCCCGCTCACTGCCGCCAGAATAAAGCAGAAGGCGGTTACCCAGTGGTTGATGCGTTCCGGCGCCGTGTAGCGCACGATGGTGTCACGTCGTTTCATTTGCGCACCTCGTCTTTCTCTTCATGCAGATTGTCTTCTTCCTCTTCCGCACGGTTTGGACCCACACCGACGTAGTGGAAGATACTGGCCGCAAACGTCGCTGCGAAGCCGACCGCTGCCAACGGTTTCCAGATGCCTTTCCAGAACTTCACGGTGGCGCTGATTTCCGGGTTCTCCGGCAGACCGTGGTACAGATTCGGCTTGTCGGCATGGTGCAATACGTACATCACATGCGTACCGCCAACGCCTGCCGGATCGTACAGGCCCGCGTTTTCGTAGCCACGCGTTTTCAGTTCCGCCACGCGCTCACCGGCCAGCGTTTTCATCGACTCTTTGGTGCCGAAATGAATCGCCCCGGTTGGGCAAGTTTTCACGCAGGCCGGTTCTTGCCCGACCACCACACGGTCGACGCACAGCGTACATTTGTAGACGCGGTTGTCTTCCGGGTTGAGGCGCGGCACATCGAACGGACAGCCAGCAATGCAGTAGCCGCAGCCGATGCACTGCTCGGACTGGAAGTCGACGATGCCGTTGGCATACTGAATGATTGCGCCTTCAGCCGGGCATGCCTTCAGGCAGCCTGGATCGGCGCAGTGCATACAGCCATCCTTGCGGATCAGCCACTCAAGTTTGTCGTTCTGTTCCACTTCCGAGAAGCGCATCACCGTCCAGGATTTGGCGGTCAAATCAGCCGGGTTATCGTACACCCCAACGTTGTTGCCCACTTCATCACGGATGTCGTTCCACTCGGAACACGCAACCTGACAGGCTTTACAGCCGATACAGGTCGTGACGTCGATAAGTTTCGCCACCTCTTCCTGGTGATCCCGCGCCTGAGGCGCGGGGGTGAAACCGTTAGTGGCGGATCGACGAATGATGTCTTGCGATTGATAAGCCATAGGTCGTCTCCGTTACACCTTTTCCACGTTCACGAGGAAGGACTTAAATTCCGGCGTCTGCGTGTTCGCATCACCGACGAATGGCGTTAACGTGTTAGCGATAAAGCCTTTTTTCGCCACACCTTCGTAGCCCCAGTGAATCGGAATACCGATGGTATCGATATCCTTACCGTTGGCCTGTAGCGTACGAATACGTTTGGTCACCACTGCTTTGGCCTTGATGTAGCCGCGGTTAGAGGAAACTTTAACGGTATCGCCATGGGAGATGCCGAGCTTATTCGCCAGCTTCTCGCCAATTTCCACAAACTGCTCCGGCTGGGCGATGGCGTTTAGCAACGCATGCTTGGTCCAGTAGTGGAAGTGCTCGGTCAGACGATAGGTTGTACCGACATACGGGAACTTATCCGCTTTACCCAGCGCTTCCGCGTCACCCTTAAAGATACGCGCGGCAGGGTTAGAGATAACGTTCGGGTGCAGCGGGTTAGTGCCGAGCGGCGTTTCAAACGGCTCGTAGTGTTCCGGGAATGGTCCTTCCGCCATCTTATCAATAGCAAACAGGCGTCCCATCCCTTCCGGCTGCATGATGAACGGCCCAACGTCAGTACCCGGTGCGGCGGCGCTATAGTCTGGAATATCCATCCCGCTCCATTTCGCGCCATCCCATTTCAGGATCTGACGTTTTGGATCCCACGGATTCCCCTGCGGGTCTGCGGAAGCACGGTTATAAAGAATGCGGCGGTTAAGCGGCCATGCCCAGGCCCAACCCAGCGTATTGCCAAGGCCCGACGGGTCAGCGTTATCGCGTCGCGCCATCATATTACCTTCCGGCGTCCAGCTACCGGCAAAAATCCAGCAGCCGCTGGAGGTCGTGCCGTCATCGCGCAGTTGGGCGAACGAGCTGAGCTGTTGGCCTTTCTTGACGATTACCGCGCCGGTTGCCGGGTCGATAATATCAGCCAGCGCTTTCCCGTTGCTCTCCATCGCCACTTCTTCCGAAGCCGGTTCATGCGGTGTGGAGTAGTTCCAGGTCATGCTCAGCACCTGTTCCGGGTTCGCGCCACCTTGTTCGGCATACATCTTGCGCAGACGCAGGAAGATACCGGCGAGGATTTCGCCATCGGTTGCGGCAATCCCTGGGGCATCCGCGCCTTTCCAGTGCCACTGCAGCCAGCGACCAGAGTTGACGATCGAACCGTTCTCTTCGGCAAAGCAGGTGGACGGCAGACGGAATACTTCGGTCTGGATTTTCGACGGATCAACATCGTTCGACTCACCATGGTTCTGCCAGAAGGTGGAGGTTTCCGTGTTGAGCGGGTCGATAGTGATCAGATACTTCAGTTTGGACAGTGAAGCCACGACCTTGTTTTTGTTCGGGAATGAGGCGACCGGGTTAAAGCCCTGGCAGATATAGCCATTCACTTTGCCCTGGTTCATCATCTCGAAGTACTGCAGGACGTCGTACCCTTTATCCCACTTCGGCAGCCAGTCGAAGCCCCAGCTGTTTTCCGCTGTCGCTTTATCGCCAAAGAAGGCTTTCATCATCGAAACGAAGAATTTCGGGTAATTGCCCCAATAGTTTACCTGGCCTTCCAGCAGCGGTTTTGGCGTGTTGGCGGCAAGGTAGGTTTGCAGGTCGGTCTGTTTTTCGCTTGGCAGCGTCAGATAACCCGGCAGACTCTGTGACAGCAGACCAAGATCGGTCAGTCCCTGAATGTTGGAGTGACCACGCAGGGCGTTAACGCCGCCGCCGGCCATGCCCATATTGCCGAGGAGCAACTGGATCATCGCCATCGTACGGATGTTTTGCGCACCCACGGAGTGTTGCGTCCAGCCCAGCGCGTACAGGAACGATGCGGTTTTGTCTTTGGCGCTGGTTTCTGCAATGTATTCACAGACCTTCAGGAAATCGGCCTTCGGCGTACCGCAGATATTCTCTACGACCTCCGGCGTATAGCGGGAGACGTGCTGTTTGAGCAGGTTCCATACACAGCGCGGATGTTGCAGAGTCACATCGCGTTTGGCGAAGCCGTTTTCATCCAGCTCATAGTTCCAACTGGTTTTGTCATACTTGCGTTTGTCCGCGTCGTAGCCGGTAAACAGGCCATCTTCGAAGCCATAATCCTCACGCACGATCAGGCTGGCGTTGGTATAGGCCTCGGTATATTCGCGGTTGAATTTTTCGTTATTCAGCAGGTACAGCATGACGCCTGACAGGAAGGCAATGTCAGTACCGGAACGAATGGGGGCATAGAAATCAGCCACCGCTGCGGTGCGCGTAAAGCGAGGGTCAATGACAATCAGCTTGGCGCCGTTGTGAATTTTCGCTTCCATCGCCCAGCGGAACCCGACCGGGTGAGCTTCAGCGGCGTTACCGCCCATCACCACAACGAGGTTGGCGTTTTTAATGTCGACCCAGTGGTTGGTCATCGCACCGCGACCAAATGTTGGAGCAAGACTTGCTACCGTTGGTCCGTGTCAGACACGCGCCTGGTTGTCGACCGCGAGCATACCCAGCGCGCGGGAGAATTTTTGCGTCAAATAGCCGGTTTCGTTACTGGAAGCGGATGCACACAGCATCCCGGTAGAAAGCCAGCGGTTAACGGTTACGCCTTCGGCGTTTTGTGCAACGTAGTTAGCGTCGCGGTCTTCTTTCATCAGCTTAGCGATGCGGTCGAATGCTTCATCCCAGCTAATTTGCTGCCACTTATCTGAGCCTGGTGCGCGGTATTCCGGGAATTTCAAACGGCTTTCAGAGTGGATGAAGTCCACAAGACCTGCGCCTTTCGGGCACAGCGCGCCGCGGTTCACCGGATGATCCGGGTCCCCTTCAATATGGAAGATGGATGCTTTGGCGTTTTTTGCTCCGTCACCGAGGCTGTACATTAACAGCCCACAGCCAACGGAACAGTAGGTGCAGGTGTTACGGGTTTCGCGGGTACGCAGCAGTTTATATTGCCGTGTTTCCGCGAGCGCTACACCGGGTGCAAAGCCCAGTGCCGCTGCCGTGGTGCCTGCCATACCGCCAGCGCAGATCTTAAAGAACTGCCTTCTGCTGACCTGCATGGTTTGCTCCTTGTTTCGACATTGTCACGTTCCCTTCGCATTTCTGCCATGCCAACGCGTGGGAAGTGGTTGTTATTTTTCTTTGCGGACGGGACCGCAAAGGTCCAGAATTGGGTGAATTTCCCTCCGTCCAGGAGGGATTTGTAAAGAATACCACAATGTTGGTATGCGTGTTCCAATATGGTTAAAAGAAAGTGAATAAGATTATTCAAGAAAACATTAAGAATGTGACATCTCCGACAGGATCGCGCCAATTGACGCTCTGGAAGCGCGAGGATTTGCAACATCCTCAGCCTGATGAAGTCGCTGAAGAAGTGCCTGTTGCGCTGGTCTATAACGGAATTTCACATGTGGTGATGATGGCGTCACCGAAAGATCTTGAGCATTTCGCGATGGGTTTTTCACTTTCTGAAGGCATTATTGAGTCCCCGCAAGATATTTACGGGATGGACGTGGTTCCTTCCTGCAACGGATTAGAAGTTCAGATTGAGCTATCCAGCCGCCGTTTTATGGGGTTGAAGGAGCGTCGTCGCGCACTGGCTGGTCGCACCGGTTGTGGCGTTTGCGGCGTGGAACAGCTCAATGACATCGGCAAACCGGTCCAGCCTCTGGCATTTACCCAGACATTTGATCTGGCGCTCCTCGATAACGCCTTAAGGCATCTCCATGATTACCAGCCCGTGGGGCAACTGACCGGCTGTACGCACGCGGCGGCATGGGTACAGCTTTCAGGTCATCTGGCAGGTGGACATGAAGACGTTGGGCGTCATGTCGCGCTGGATAAACTGCTGGGGCGCCGGGCGCTCGAAGGGGAAACCTGGCAACAGGGCGCGGTATTAGTTTCCAGCCGCGCCAGCTACGAAATGGTGCAGAAGTCGGCAATGTGCGGCGTGGAGATTTTGTTTGCCGTTTCTGCGGCGACAACGCTCGCGGTGGAAGTTGCCGAACGCTGTAACCTGACGCTGGTGGGTTTTTGTAAACCGGGCAGGGCGACGATCTATACGCATCCGGAGCGTCTGATCGCGAAGTGACGCCACCAGGCGGCCAGGATACTGCCTGAAAATGCCAGTTCCATTATTACGGCAACGGGCGAGCCGACAATCACATTGTTCAGTAGCCAACACAGACTGCCGCACAATGTGTATCCGCGTAGTTTCCCACTGCGTTTTTGAAACGACGCAAAGGTCATCAGCAGGCTTCCCATCAGCGGCAAAATGCTCGACAGGTTTTGCCAAAGATAAACGCTACACAGCAGCGACCCCAGCATAAAACCCCACATAGCCCAGCGGTGAAACGTGACGATGGCCGTCGCGTAGCGGCATGCGGCGATGACCATTAACCCAGCCGCAGCATCTTGATCCAAAAGGGAGAAATGGATAGCGAGCAGGGAAGTGGAGGTGGTGAGCAGAGATAAGGTGATGGCCCGGCGTTGAAAATGAAAAGCGGAAATATCCAGCAAGAAGCTGATACCGGCCAGAATCTGAGAGAGAAGAAATGCGTTCATAATGTGCGCCAACCGTTGCAGAGTGGCGGGACAATACTCGACGCATTCACATAAGGCGTTAGCTTTTGTTAAGACGCTGGCGAATACGAGACAGGCTAACGGGATTAATACCGATATAGTTGGCGAGATCGCGCTGAGTGAGCTGCGACTCCCAGTCCGGGAAGTGTGTTTGTACATACCGGTAGCGCTGCTCTGGGGTATTGAGCAGCAGCATTTGCTCTTTTTTCTCTTTGTAGATCAATTGCTGAATCAGTAGCTGGGTCTTAATATCCTGATTTTCCGGCGCATCCAGCAAAGCCAAAGAAATTTCACTGGTTTCTCCTGCGGTAATCATTTGCAGACTGTAATCAGCAGGCGTTTTGGTCAGCCAGTTCAGGTACAGAAAGCAGTACTCCCCGGCAAAGTAGAACTCTTTAACCCGTTCTGAGCCATGTGGAGAGTGGTAAACCGCGCGAGCAACGCCTTGATGTAAAAAGTATATCTTGTTTTGAGGCTCACCCTGGCGATGCAACCAGGCACCCGCAGGTTGTCGCTTTTTTCGATGGCCTGGCAATAATGTTTGCGTGTGTTCAATTGACATTTTATCACTCAAATAATTTGAATAAGACAGGCAAATCCTTCCGCTTTAAGTTGTGTGATGAGATGGCTATTATTTATCACATCAAGGCACGGTGCCTTACTCAAACAACTAAGTTAAAGGGTTTATATCATGAAAAGCATCAAAACTTTTGTCGCAGTTATCGCTCTGGCTACTTCTTTCGGTTCATTCGCTGCTCAGACTGTTACCGCAACGGGTTCTACGCTGGAAAGTGCTGAAGCAAGCATTGCCGCTCAGGCTGAACGTGCAGGCGCCAGCGATTATAAAATCACCCAGGCTTACACCGGTAACCGCGTGCACATGACCGCTGAACTGCTGAAATAAGATACCTCAGTACTGTAGAAAGAGCGCCTTTGAGGCGCTTTTTTAGTTTATCCCCGCCATCCTCAACAGCGCGGTCACCACAGCGGCGGCAACGATCACCACGATCAGCGGCATTTTGCGCCATGCGAGAAAGACCGCGAAGCCAACCCCAAGAACACGCGCCATTCCAGCAAAGTGTTCACCTTCATAAAAGGTGGTTGCCAGCGCGACGGAAAACAGCAATACCGTTGCGGCATCAGAAAGCAGGGCCTGCGAGCGTTCCGAGAACGCTAAACGACTCCCCAGTTTTGCTCCGCCTAAACGCATTAAATACGTTCCCAGAGATAATATGGCGATACCAACGATAAACAGCGTCATGTTGCCCATTATTTTTTCCTCGTCAGTAAACCAAACAGTGAGAGCAGTACCGGCAGGCCCACCGGCGCGAAAGGTATAGATGCGAGCGACAGCGCGGCACCGCTACAGGCGCGGATCAGCGTGGTCCGATTTTTAAAGGCCGGAACCACTAACGCCAGCAAAATAGCCGGGAAAACGGCATCCAGACCGATGGTTTCCGGGGCCGGGAGCAGTTTGCCGACACCTGCGCCAATCAGCGTGCCAATTGGCCAGAAAATGGCGACGCCCAGGCCGCATAGCCAGTAGGCGGCTTTACGCTGTTCCGGCGTTTTTTGCGACAGGCCGAACACTACGCTTTCGTCGTTCATGATATGGCAGCCGAGGAAACTGGCGGCCCGGGAGCCCACCAGGTCACGCACCGTGACGCCAAACGGCACGTGCCGGGCGTTCACCAGTAAACCGGCAGCCGCAGCCGCCAGGGGGTTACCGCCGCTGGCGACGATGCCGATAAACATAAACTCGGACGCGCCGGCCAGTACCGTAATAGAAAGCACAAACGGTACCCACAGCGGGAAACCGTAAGCCATCGCCAGCGAGCCATATGACATGCCGACAACGCCGACGGCCAGACAGACGAGAAATATTGCTTTCAGCGTGTCGCCTTTGAGACAGGAAAAATAATGTTTCATACCATTTTAGCCATATCGAACGAATTTCCATTATAATGAACGCAACCCTTTAGCTTTACAAGTCGAACGATTTGTTCGATATAAAAAACATGGAGTCGTGAATGACCCAGCCCATCAGTATGATCGCGAAAAGCCTGGTGCGTGAACGTCAGCGCACCGGTTTGTCACTGGCAGAGATTGCCCGCCGCGCGGGGATTGCAAAATCGACGCTCTCACAGTTGGAAGCAGGAAATGGCAACCCTAGCCTGGAAACGCTGTGGTCGCTGTGTGTGGCGTTGGATATCCCTTTTGCGCGCCTACTGGAGCCGCAGGAGCAAAAAACGCAGGTGATTCGCCGCGGCGAAGGGACAAAAGTGGTGGCGGAACAGGCCCACTACCAGGCCATTTTACTGGCCGCCTGCCCACCGGGAGCGCGGCGGGATATCTATTTGCTGCTGACGCAGCCGGGCGCGGATCGTATTTCACAGCCGCATCCACCGGGATCGGTTGAACATATTATCGTGACGCAAGGTAAGGCGATGGTGGGATTGACGGAAGCGCCGGAAGAGTTAGGTGAGGGCGACTACATTTGTTACCCCGCCGATCGGGCGCATATCTTTAAAGCGTTGGAGCCGGATACTCAGGCGATTCTGGTTTCTGAGCAGAACTAACTGCTATGTTGCGTTGTGCCGGATGCGGCGCATCCGGCCTACAAGATTATTGCAGATAAAACACTTCTTTTAGCTCTGTGCTGACCGGGCTGTTGTCCGGGTTGGCTGGCATCACGTCGCGCATATGTTTCCACCAACGCTGGCAAACGTCGGTGCTGGCAACGGCATTCCAGCGCTCCTCGGACTCAATCTCAACGGTGGCGAACAGCAGATTACGCTCCTGATCAAGATAAATCGTGTAGTGATGGGCGCCGTGTTCTTTCAGTACTGATTCCAGTTCTGGCCAGATGGGATTGTGCCGACGTTGGTACTCCACGTGCGCGTCGGCGTTTACCTGCATCACAAACGCTTTGCGGATCATAACGCCTCCAGATACAGCTCGCGGACTTCATCGCGGCTGGCGATGCGCGGGTTACACGGCGCGCATGGATCGGCCAACGCTTTATCTAACCAGCCTTCAATATCCTCTTTGGTCACGCCAAGCTGGCTGAAACCGGCTGGAATACCTACCCGCTTGCTCAGGGCGCGAATGGCGTTGATGGCTTCCATGCTTGCCGCTTTATCGCTCATGCCGCGGGTATCGACGCCCATCGCCTGCGCCACGCGGGCAAAGCGAGCCTCGGCGTTCGGTCGGTTAAAATTTTCGATTATCGGCAGCAGGATGGCGTTGCAGACGCCGTGCGGCAGGTTGTGGGTTGCGCCCGGCTGGTGCGCCAGCGCATGCACCAGACCAAGACCGGCGCTGTTAAATGCCATACCCGCCAGATACTGACCAAATGCCATTTGCTCACGGGCTTCGAGGTTGTGGCCATCATCGACCGCTTTCGGTAGCCACAGATTAATCAGGCGAATGGCCTCCAGCGCATTGGCGTCAGTGAGTGGGTGCGCGCCGACGGAAACATAGGCTTCCACCGCGTGAGTCAGGGCGTCCATGCCGGTTGCGGCGGTAACGGAAGCCGGGATTTCCAGCATCACGCTGGCATCATCCACGGCGATATCCGGGATGATGTTCGGGTCGATGATCACCTCTTTAACCTTGCGAGCAGAGTCGATAATCACCGCATTGCTGGTCATTTCTGCAGCTGTACCGGCGGTAGTATTGATGGCGACCAGCGGAACGCCGGCATTTTTCACTTTGCCCACGCCGGAGTATGCGGTAGAAGGGCCTGGGTTGGCGGTCAGGATTTTCACCGCTTTAGCGGTATCGATCGGACTGCCGCCGCCAAAGGCGATAATGTAGTCACATTCTGCGCTCTGATACGTCGCAAAACCTTTCTGCACCAGCTCTTCTGTCGGGTTTGGGAACACCTCATCAAACAGGTGGTAAGACATTTGATGTTCATCCAGCGCGCTAAACAGGCTATCCAGCAGGCCCAGTTTCACCAATTGACCATCGGTAACGATCAGCGCTTTGCCCCATTGCTTATTCGCCACGAGGTTCACCATATCGGCAATCGCTCCAGCGCCATGCAGGCTAATTTTGGGTAGTGCCAACATAAAGCTCATTACTATTCTCCTTATAATGCTAGTGCGCTTGCCAGCGGAGTCACGCCAAAACGTTTGCCGAGTGCGACCAGTTCTTCACGCGTGATGGTCTGCTTCATACCGCCCATCGAATAGATTTTGACTAAAACCTCAGCGGATTTCTCAGCGGTATCGATCAAACCGAATGCTTCATCGAGGGAGGGGCCGCTGCCGAACACACCATGAAACGGCCACAGAACAAGCGAATGCTTCTGCATTTCCTGCGCGGTCGCCTGGCCGATTTCATCCGTACCCGGCACCATCCACGGCAAAATGCCGACGCCATCCGGGAACACCACCAGGCACTCGGTGCTGCCTTCCCACAGTTTGCGGGTGATCAGCGCGGTGTTGTTTTCCAGCACATAGGTCAGGGCGATCAGGTTGGTGGCGTGGCAGTGCATGATCACGCGATCTTTGCCGTTCGTCGCTTTAATGCGTTCGCAGTGAGAGAGGAAGTGGGCTGGCAATTCGGAGGTTGGCACCGCTTCGTGGGTCAGGCCCCAAAGGATGTGATAGCCCGCACCGTCGCTGTCCACTTTCACTACGCCTAAATTTGCCGCCGGATCGAGCTGAACGTTACGGAAAAATTTACCCGAGCCGGTGACGATAAATGGCGTATTCGCCAGCAATGGCATGGGTTGACTCAGCGCGATATAGCGCGGATTTTCGTGGAAATCGCCGCTAAATGGCGTGATGTCTGCTTCATCCAGGCGCAGCGTCAGGTTGCCGCCGTTACGTTCATCCCAGCCTTTCAGCCACGCATCGGATGTGGCTTTGATCATCCCCTGGACAAACCAGGAATGAGTAATGTTCTGCATGTTCGGTGCTCCCATTTATTGCCCGAAGGTTATCGGGTCTTACGTAGGCCGGATAAGCGCAGCGCCATCCGGCAATCGTGTTTTATTTATTGCCGGATGGCGACGCGGGGCGTCTTATCCGGCTTACAGATCAGGTGTCGCTATTAGCTACGTTTGCTTAGGATCTCTTTTTCATAGGCGCGAACGCTATCCAGCCACTGGCTGCCCGCTGGCGTGTCGTGGCGCTGACAATACATTTCCCAGACGGCCTGCCACGGCAGTGATTTTTGTTCTTCCAGCAGGGCCAGACGTGCGGTGTAGTCGCCGCTGGCTTCGAGCTGACGCAGTTGCTCGGTTGGTTCTAACAGCGCGCGCAGCAGGGCTTTTTTCATATTGCGGGTGCCGATAACCCATGCCGCGATGCGGTTAATGGAAGCGTCGAAGAAGTCGAGACCGATGTGTACGCGATCAAACAGGTTGTGGCGGACGATTTCGCTGGCAATAGCCTGAGTTTCATCATCCAGCAGCACCACGTGATCGCTGTCCCAGCGCACCGGACGACTGACATGCAGCAGCAGGCGCGGTACATACAGCATGGCGGCGGAGATTTTGTCGGAAATCACTTCAGTCGGATGGAAGTGTCCCGCATCCAGGCACAGCGCGGTCTGGCGGCTGGTGGCGTAGCCCATATAGAACTCGTTGGAGCCGACGGTGTAGCTTTCGGCGCCGATGCCAAACAGCTTGCTCTCAACGGCGTCAATATGGTGCGCCGGGTCGAGTTTCTCGCTGATCACTTCGTCCAGTGCTTCCAGCAGGCGCTGGCGCGGCGCTAAACGGTCAACGGTGATATCTTTCATACCGTCCGGGATCCAGATGTTCATTACCGACGGCGTACCCAACTGTTCACCAAAATACGCCGAAACGCGACGGCTGGCTTTGCAGTGGTCAATCCAGAACTGGCGAATGTGGTCATCGGCATGGGCCAGCGTGAAGCCGTCGGCGCTCAGCGGATGAGAAAAGCAGGACGGGTTGAAATCCAGCCCTAGCTGGTTTGCTTTCGCCCACTCAACCCAGTTTTTGAAGTGTTCCGGTTTGATTTGGTCGCGGGCAACCGGCGTATCGGATTCCAGATAGATCGCATGCAGATTCAGGCGTTTTGGACCCGGTATCAGGCTCAGCGCCTGCTCCAGATCGGCACGCAGTTCGGTCGCGTTGCGCGCTTTACCGGGATAATTGCCGGTAGCCTGAATTCCGCCAGTGAGCGAGCCTTCCGGGTTTTCGAAACCGGCGACGTCATCGCCCTGCCAGCAGTGCATGGAGACCGGCAGACGATCGAGCTGGCGTAAGGCCGCCTCGACATCAATACCTACCGCGGCGAAACGCAGTTTTGCCAGTTCCCAGGCTTGTTCAAGTTGAGTGGTCATGCGCAAAGCTCCTTTATCTGTCGTAGTGATTGAAACTGCGCCTGGTAGTGGGCAATTTCACTTTCCGGATTGGGAATGAAGGTGGTCAGGTCGTAGTTGGCACGCACTACCTGACGGAAATCATCGACGTTGTTAAGCTCGTCCAGCGTCATCAACTGGATGCCGATGTTGCCGAGCGTGGAGGCCTCAATCGGCCCGGACATAACGCGAATACCGCAGGCATCCGCGCACAGCTGATTCAGTAACGCGTTCTGGCAACCGCCACCAACAATGTGCAATTGGCTAAACGCTGCGCCACGCAGGTCCGCCAGCTCTTGCAGAATGTCGGCATACAGCAGCGCCAGGCTGTCGAAGATACAGCGCGCCAGTTCGGCGTTTTGCAGAGGAACAGGTTGGCCCGATTCACGACAGGCCGCCTGAATTTCCGCACTCATATCGTCGGGGTTGATAAAGCGATCGTCGTTCGGGTTTATCAGGAACTGGCAAGCCGGCAGCGCTTGCGTTTCGGCGATAAGCGTTGGCAGGTCGTCGATCTGACGCTCTTTTAATACGCGCTGGAGCAGCCACAGCCCCATAATATTTTTCAGTACCCGGTAGCGCCCTTCCGCGCCGCCTTCGTTGGTAATATTCGCCGTCAACGCCGCATCGTTGGTATACGGCGTTCTGCTCTCAAACCCCATCAGCGACCAGGTGCCGGAAGAGAGATACGCGCTGTTTTTATCGGCGAGCGGCGAAGCAATGACCGCGCTGGCCGTGTCGTGACTGGCAACCGCCACGACCGGAATTTGATTTTTCTGCGGGCAAATCCAGTGGCCAATGACGTTCCCCGGATGCGTCGGGCGACCAAACCAGGCTTTGTCTGCCCCGGTCCACGCCAGCAGCGTGTCATCCCAGTCGTCGGTATTGATATTGACTAACTGGGTGGTGGTGGCATTGGTGTATTCCCAGTTCATTTCACCGGTCAGGCGAAAACTGAAGTAGTCGGGGATCAGCAGGGCATGCGCCACCTGCGGGAGCAATTCTGGTTGCTGTTCAACCAGCGCGCGCAACTGATACAGGGTGTTAAAGGGGAGAAATTGAATACCGCTACGCCGGTAAATCTCGTTTTTACCCGGTTGCACCATCGCCTGCGACATAATGCCTGTCGTGCGATTATCACGGTAAGAGATCGGCAGACCGACGCGCTGACCGGCGTTATCGACCAGCACGTAATCCACCCCCCAGGTATCAATACCGATGCTGTCTATCAGAATGCCTTCATCGCAGACTTTCTTCAGACCCAGACGAATGTCGTTTTCCAGGCTGTCGATGTCCCAGGTGTCAAAACCGTCCGTTTTTTGTAGGCAGTTAACGAAGCGGTGGATTTCACGCAGCGTCAGGGTGCGGTGTTCACTGTCGTAACGCGCCAGCATTACGCGCCCGCTGGATGCGCCGAGATCGACAGCGACACAATGGCGAAAAGTCATAGCGAGGTCCTTCTGAGTTTTATTGCACTCAGTCTAAGAACCCCCGATAAGACGTACCTTCTTAACAGTGACAGGCACAATTAGCGGCTGGCAACATGGCAAAGGTGAACGTGATGATGTTCACAGTTTCTACTCATGGGGCGGATTCGGGCAGATGTGACGCCTTCCGCAATTCCCGATCTTTCCCGCCGTATCTTGAAGAATTGACCGTGTTTACGCACTTTGGCGTCAAAAATTTAAGGTGAGGGTAGTAACCCTTAATTACTATTCAGCCATATTCGCTAAACAGGGGGAGCCGTCATGACTGTACTGCATTGCGTAGACTTTTTTCCGACAGGTAAAGCGCCAGTGGCTATTGAACCGCGGCTTCCTCAACCCGCGTTTCCTGAACATCATCATGATTTTCATGAAATTGTGGTGGTCGAGCATGGTACGGGGATCCACGTGTTCAACGGGCAACCGTATGCCATCAGCGGTGGTACGGTGTGTTTCGTCCGCGATCATGACCGGCATTTATATGAACATACTGACAATTTGTGTCTGACCAATGTCCTGTATCGCTCCCCGGATGCGTTTCAATTTTTAGCCGGGCTGAATCAGCTTTTACCTCAGGAACAGAATGGGCAGTACCCATCCCATTGGCGGGTAAACCAGGGGGTACTACAGCAGGTCCGACAGTTGGTGGGGCAAATGGAAGCGCTCGGTGAAGGAATGGATACGCCGACGGCGGCAAATCGTGAAATTCTGTTTATGCAGCTACTGGTCGTGTTGCGTAAAAGCAGCCTGATGGCAGCGGCAACCGATAACGACGCGCGGCTTAACCTTCTGATGGCGTGGCTGGAAGATAACTTTGCTGACGAGGTGTGTTGGGAGGCGCTGGCCGAAAAGTTTTCGCTCTCTTTGCGCACACTGCATCGCCAGCTTAAACAACAAACGGGATTGACGCCCCAGCGCTACCTTAATCGCCTGAGGCTTATTAAAGCGAGACATCTGCTTCGTCATAGTGAGGACAGCGTGACGGATATCGCGTATCTCTGCGGTTTCGGCGACAGTAATCACTTTTCGACGCTTTTTCGCCGGGAGTTTAATTGGTCGCCACGCGATATTCGTCAGGGGCGCGATCTCATTGCGGGAAGCAGCCTGCAGTAACGCGAAAGCTATCAACGTTTTTTACCGCCGAATCTCAGATAATCATGTTCCTTAACGCCGGATGGCAGGGAATATTGTGATGGCGAATCAGCTAATCCTTCTGACATCAGACTTTTTCGCGCATGAACAGCAGGCTGTCGCCGTGGCTGACCGTTATCCGCAGGATGTCTTTGCGGAACATACCCATGAATTTTGCGAGCTGGTCCTGGTCTGGCGCGGCAATGGTCTGCATGTTCTTAACGATCGTCCGTACCGGATAACCCGTGGCGATCTGTTTTACATTCGCGCTGAAGACAAACATTCCTACACTTCCGTAAATGACCTTGTTTTGCAAAATATCATCTACTGCCCGGAGCGGTTAACGCTGAATGTTGACTGGGAAGGGGCGATCCCCGGATTTAACGGTACGCCACGGCAGCCGCACTGGCGACTCGGCAGCGTTGGCATGACTCAGGCCAGGCAGGTGATAAGCCAGCTTGAGCATGAAAGCAATCAACGCGATGCGCAGGCTTTTAACATGGCGGAACTGCTGTTCGGGCAACTGGTGACCCTCCTTAAACGCCATCGTTATGCGACAGATACGCTCCCGGCAACGTCGAGTGAAACGCTGTTGGATAAACTCATTACCGCATTAGCCGGGAGTCATGAGCATGCTTTCGAACTGGATAAATTTTGTGAGCGCGAACAGTGCAGCGAACGCGTTTTGCGCCAGCAGTTTCGCAGCCAGACCGGGATGACCATCAACCAGTATCTCCGCCAGGTGCGGGTTTGCCATGCTCAGTATCTGCTCAAGCACAGCCGGTTAATGATTAGTGAGATTTCCATGCGCTGTGGCTTTGAGGACAGTAACTACTTTTCGGTGGTGTTTACGCGGGAAACCGGGATGACGCCGAGCCAGTGGCGTCATCTCAGTACCCAGCATGCTTAGCTGGCCATTCCCAGACCAACAATGTTTGCCGCGACAATAATTACCACGCAGCCAAGACTCAGTACGCTGACCGGACGTCGACCCGCGTTTTTCCACTCTTTCAATACCAGACCAACAATCCCGCCGCACAGGACATAGAAACTCATGTGCAGCATCCAGCTTACATAGTCATACTGTGCCGGAATACGCGCGTGGCCCCAGGCGTAGAAGAAAAATTGCAGATACCACATTAAGCCACCGAGCGCGGAGAGTAGCACGTTGCTGATGATCAGCGGTTTTGCCAGCGAGAAGTCGGCTTTTATCGACAAGTTCTTCACTTTTGCCAGACGAATAAAGCAAAAACCCAGGTTAACCAGCGCACCACCGCCCATGATAACCACATAGCTGGGCAGAGCGACATACAGTGGGTCCACACCCAATGCGGCGGCGGCATCGTGCATCGGTTTCGCGGCGTTCATCGCAAATGACATCCCCGCGGAGAAAATGCCGCACATGACCGCCAGAACCAACCCTTTTTTCAGGTTGAACTCTTCGGCTTTGATGCCCATTTTGCGTTCTTTTAATTGACCCGCACGGGTAACAATGCCCACGCCAATCAGTGCGACCAACACGCCAAGCAGCGTCATGCGTCCGCCGGAGGTGTTGATCAGCACATCAAAGTTGCCGTTGATAATCGGGGTCATCAGCGTGCCGACAATCAGCGTAATACCTATCGCAATGCCGATACCCATCGACATACCGAGATAGCGCATGGTCAGGCCATAGTTAATGTTGCCAATCCCCCACATCGCCCCGAAAAGAAATACCGGGGCCAGTGTGGAAAGGCTGAAGGAACTGAAGTAGGCCCAGAAATTGGGAAGTAACATAGCGCTGATAGTCCACGGAAGGATAAGCCAGGAGACGATCCCGCCTACCGACCACATCGTTTCCCATGACCAATGTTTGACCTGCTTGAACGGGGCATAGAAACAAGCTGCACTGGCTGCGCCTATCAAATGCCAAAAGATACCCATCGTAATCGCGTTACTCATGACTTAATCCTCGTTATTTTTTATCGTCGGTAATGACCCCTCCGACCTGACGAGTTTAAAAATTACGCAGGGTATTAACCTTTTAACGCTTGCCGCCATTTTGCGCATGTTGGCAATCATCACGTTAAGTGGGTGATTCGGTTCACATCTTTTACAATAAACTGATCGATTAAAACCTTGTAAAAAGTACGGCATTGATAATCATTTTCAATATCATTTAATTAACTATAATGACCCAACTGCTTACGCGGCGTTAACACTGGCCGCCCGACAACACTGGAGATGATTATGAGTTATACACTGCCATCCCTGCCGTACGCTTATGATGCCCTTGAACCGCACTTCGATAAGCAGACGATGGAAATTCACCATACCAAACACCACCAGACTTACGTAAACAACGCAAACGCTGCGCTGGAAAGTCTGCCTGAATTCGCCAGCCTGTCGGCTGAAGAGCTGATCACCAAACTGGATCAACTGCCAGCGGACAAGAAAACCGTACTGCGTAACAACGCCGGCGGCCACGCTAACCACAGCCTGTTCTGGAAAGGCCTGAAAACCGGCACTACGCTGCAGGGCGACCTGAAAGCGGCTATCGAACGTGACTTCGGCTCTGTTGACAACTTCAAAGCTGAATTTGAAAAAGCAGCGGCCACCCGTTTCGGCTCCGGCTGGGCGTGGCTGGTTCTGCAAGGTGACAAACTGGCTGTTGTTTCCACCGCTAACCAGGATTCCCCGCTGATGGGTGAAGCAATTTCTGGCGCTTCTGGCTTCCCTATCGTCGGTCTGGACGTTTGGGAACACGCTTACTACCTGAAATTCCAGAACCGTCGTCCGGACTACATTAAAGAGTTCTGGAACGTGGTTAACTGGGACGAAGCAGCAGCGCGTTTCGCCGCTAAAAAATAAGTTCTAGGCTTAAATAATGCCCCTGCAAGCGCTGCTTGTGGGGGCTTTTTTGTGATCAAAATCAACATGGGAACGATGATCCATTTAAATTGAAACAATGTTTTATTGTGCGGGTGGGATCACTTTTATAATTCCTCTGAATGTCTATCTTCTGTTCATCAAGACGGGCGCATCTCAAAAGCAAGATGCAATCGCCCATAAAAATTGCCCCATTTTTATGTCTACAGGTGATGGAAATGCAGATCAAACGAACGATAGAGAGAATCCCTGGCGGGATGATGCTGGTGCCGCTTTTCCTCGGCGCGTTATGTCACACCTTTTCACCCGGCGCCGGGAAATATTTCGGCTCATTTACCAACGGTATGATCACCGGTACGGTGCCTATTCTGGCGGTCTGGTTTTTTTGTATGGGCGCGTCGATTAAGCTAAGTGCAACCGGCACCGTGCTGCGTAAATCCGGCACGCTGGTCATCACCAAAATTTTGGTGGCGTGGGTGGTGGCGGCAATTGCCTCACGCATCCTGCCGGAACACGGTGTGGAAGTCGGGTTCTTCGCCGGGTTGTCCACGTTGGCGCTGGTGGCCGCCATGGATATGACCAACGGTGGGCTGTACGCCTCGATTATGCAGCAGTATGGCACCAAAGAAGAGGCCGGGGCATTTGTCCTGATGTCTCTGGAATCAGGCCCGCTGATGACCATGGTTATTCTGGGAACCGCCGGGATTGCTTCGTTTGAACCGCACGTGTTTGTGGGGGCTGTATTACCATTCCTGATTGGCTTTGCGCTGGGTAATCTGGACCCTGAACTGCGGGAGTTCTTCAGCAAAGCGGTGCAGACGCTGATCCCGTTCTTCGCCTTCGCGCTGGGTAACACCATCGATTTGAGCGTGATTGCGCAGACCGGCGTGCTGGGGATTCTGCTGGGCGTGGCGGTGATTATCATCACCGGGATCCCATTGATTATCGCCGATAAACTGATTGGCGGCGGCGATGGAACGGCGGGGATTGCCGCTTCCAGCTCAGCGGGTGCGGCGGTTGCCACGCCGGTACTGATTGCTGAAATGGTTCCGGCATTTAAACCGATGGCGCCAGCGGCAACCTCTCTGGTGGCGACCTCGGTGATTGTGACCTCCATTCTGGTACCGATTATCACGTCCATCTGGTCGAAAAAGGTCAAAGCCAGGGCGGCGGAAATTGATCTTCGTGGTACGGTGAAGTAAGCCTCTTTTGCCGGATGGTCTGCGCCATCCGGCTTAGTCAGTTAACCTTTGACGACGAACACCTCATCAATAGTCCGACATTCCCCCTCATTCAACTCTCCGCCAGCATTACGTGACACGCCGGTGCAGTAGCCAAACTTACGCGATACCACGGTTTTGATGGTGGTGACAAAATCTTCGCCAATGGCGTAGATGGACATATAGGTGCCAATCTGGTCCTGAATATCGCGAAGCATCGACAGGTCGCCCTGCTTAAACGCCTCCCGCGCGCTGACAAACAGTTCCGGCATAACGTTGTTCAACCCTGAAATAATCCCCGCCCCGCCTGCCAGCAGGTTAGGAATGTAGTATTCGTCATAACCGGACAGTACGGCAAAATCTTCCCGCACGGCGCGCGTTGTCTGAATCATACTGCGGGTATGTGACTGACAGTCGACGGTATCTTTGATGCCTGCGAAATCTGGGAACTCGGCAGCGAGAGTGGCAACCAGCTCCGGCGTTAAATCACAGCCGGTACGCGCCGGGAAATTATAGGCAAACCATTTACCGCTGAGTTTCTGTCCCAACTGGCGGAAGTAGCTCAGCAGCTGTTTCGCCGTTTGTCCGTAGTAGTAAGGCGGCAGGATCATCACGGCATCATAACCTGCGCGATATGCTTCCTGCGCCATCAACAGAACATCATTCTGGCAGGTGGATGAGACGTTGGCGACCATCTTCAGCGAGCTCATAGCCCGGGCTTCACGGATCAGCAGCAGTCGTTCTTCGAGCGTAAAAGAAGCAAACTCCCCGATGCTGCCCATCAGCAAAATCACGTCGATTTTGGCCTCGGTTAAACGTTTGAGATGCTGGCTCAGACCGTTGAGATCGATCTTGCCGTCATTATCCATTGGCGTAATGGAAGGGCACCAGACGCCAGCAAATTGCGATTGACCAGTCACGTAGTCGACTCCTTATTTGAAATGATGTTTCAAAACCAGCTTACATTGATAGCATGTGTCCCTAAGCTTCATGTGAACCGTGCTCTCATTTTGAGCGACTGGGATAAAATAAATATGGTGTAATGGGGGAAATTTATCGGGAGAGGGAACAGATGCGATATCCGGTCGATGTTTTTACAGGCAAGATTCGGGACTACACGGGAAGTCGTCCCAGCGCGATTGCTAAAGTTCAGGTCGATGGTGAGCTGATGCTGACCGAACTGGGCCTGACGGGGGATGAACAGGCGGAAACGAAAATTCACGGCGGGCCGGATCGCGCGCTGTGCCACTATCCGCGTGAACACTATCAGCACTGGAGACAAGAGTTTCCGGAGCAGGCGGAGCTATTTGTCGCGCCCGCTTTTGGCGAAAACCTCTCCACTGAGGGGCTGACGGAAGAGAATGTGTATATTGGCGACATTTTCCAGTGGGGAGACGCGCTGATTCAGGTCACACAGCCGCGCTCGCCGTGCTTTAAGCTGAATTTCCATTTTGGTATTAGTGATATGGCCAGCCAGATGCAGAGTGCGGGCAAGACGGGCTGGCTATGCAGCGTCATCGCTCCCGGTCAGGTTTCGACGGACGCGCCGTTGATCCTGGCGTCACGCGTCAGCGACGTCAGCGTGCGCGAGGCGATTGCCATTGCCTGGCATATGCCGTTTGATGACTCGCAGTATCACCGTTTACTGTCGGCTGCCGGGTTATCGAAGAGCTGGACCAGAACGATGCAAAAGCGCCGTTTAAGCGGCAAGATCGAAGATAATTCCCGCCGTTTGTGGGGGAAATAACGCTCACCTTTAGCTTGCCATTAAATCAGGTGGCGACACCTGATTTATCGTCCTCATGGTTCATCTCCTCACGTACTAAAACCTGCCTGTCGCGCCATGTGTCCAGGCCATTCTTGATACCTGGCCCACAAAAAGAAACGATGCGTTGAAAAAAAACTTGAGTATTTTGTGCACTCAAATATCTTAGCTTCAAATTGGTTTAAACCAGATTGAGTGAGATGAAAAAGAAAAACAATGTTGATGTGCTCAGAGAGCGCTTTGAAAGCTGGTTAAACGAGAATAATTTGCCAGCGGGCTCCAAATTGCCTTCGGAGAGAGAGCTATGTGAGCTGCTGGATGCAAAGCGCATGACCTTACGTCAGGTTCTGATCGAGCTGGAGATTGATGCACGTATTTTCCGCAAGAACCGTAGCGGGTGGTTTATTTCATCGAAGCGATTCATTTATAACCCGAAATCACTTTCCAGCTTCAATGCCGAGGCCTGTGCCCAGGGGCGTAAACCTTTTTGGGATTATTTGACCAAGGAAACGATTGAAACGGTTCCGCACCATGTTGAGGATGTTTTTCTCTCCTCCGGCGATCGCTATTTAGTTACCGGCTGGTGTGGTCTTGATTCGCATAAAGTGTTTTATCATGAATCCTATATTGATGCCGATGTTGCGCCAGGATTCATAAACAAACTTGGCAATCAGTCTTTTGCCAGCGTCTGGGAAGATGCGTTTGGTCATGTATTAAATATCAAAGAAATGATTTTTAAACCGGTCAACATGCCGGAAGTGGCCTGTAAAGAACTGGGCGTTGCGCCAAATACTTATGGAATTTTAGTAGAAAAACATCGGGCAACCCTAGATAAAAAAGTGGTTCAGGTTGATTTTGAATACTGGCGACTTGAATCAGTGGAACTTGTTATTCGTGATGAATGAGAAAACTATGGGAAAATATAACCAGGAACTTCTCGCTGAACGTGCGAGAAATATACCGCTGTACCTACATGCTTATGCCTTTCATCTGAATATGCGCTATGAGAGAGTCCTTCCTGGCGATCTTCTGGATATTGCATATCAGCAAAAATTAAAAGGTGTAAAAATACATGTTGAGGATGGTGAATCTCAGTCACTGCAGAAACTAAACGATCGACAGTTACACGATTTTAAAGAAAAGGCCAAAAAATATAATTTGGATGTGCATATCGAAACGAGCGCATCGGACAAGGCGACGTTGACGGATGCGATCCGTATTGCCGTGGCAACTGGCGCAACGTCAGTTCGTTTCTACCCGCGCTATGAAGGGCATCTCAACGATGTTATGGCGAAGATCGCCAATGATATTGCGTGGTTGTCTCAGTATGATGATTGCGGCCTAAGCTTTACCATCGAACAGCATGAAGATCTGCAAGGCCATGAGCTGGTGACGCTGGTTAAGAATAGTGGAATGAAGAATCTCTCTATTCTGTTTGATTTTGGCAACATGATTAATGCCAATGAGCAGCCGCTTTCTGCGTTAGAGGTTATGTCTCCTCTGATCACTCAGGTACATATCAAAGACGCTAAAATTATTAAAGAAGGTAAAGGCTGGGGGCATGAGGCTTGTCGTTCTGGATACGGCGACTTACCCATGGAAGAGATGCTCAAAGCATTATTACTCTTAGGTGAAGATAAACCGCAAGTACATGCATTTGGTCTGGAAGAAGAGGTTGAATATTATGCACCGGCATTTCGTTTCGATGATGAAGGTGATAACCCCTGGATCCCATGGCGCGATGCAAGTTATACGCCGCTACCTGACGCTGACATGATTGATGCGCGACTGGCGCAGGAAAAAGAACATGCTCTGGCTCAAATAAAATATATTCGTGACTTGTGTAATAAATTTATAGGTAATCAATAACTTTTTAAAATTTTACTAAATGCGAAAAGGGTTATGAAAATAACTCTACAATTTTATTAATTATATAATTTAATCTGGATATTTCTCTCAACAAGCAATGAGGGTTTACTCATGTTCATGAATAAATGGGCAAGGCTTTGTTTTTTGATTTTAGGCGGCGGCACAATATTCAAACTTTCAAGTATGAAAGATGTTTTCTATGTGCCAATGCAAAATGACTGGGGTTTAACCAATACGCAGATTGGCTTAAGCTTTACGGTTTATACGATTGTTCAGACAACCGGACTGTTTCTTTCGCTCTATATTGCAGACCGTTATTCTAAGAAAATATTATTACCCTTTGGTCTGATCGGCGTAGGGCTTTGCGGTTTATATCTGGCAACGCTACCATCATTTACCGGTTATCTCATTTGCTTTGCCGCAATGGCGTTCTTTGCCGATGTGGTGTATTGGCCGGTATTGCTGAAAGCCGTACGTCTGCTGGGTACGAAAGAAGAACAAGGTCGCATGTTTGGCTTTTTAGAAGCCGGACGCGGCGTGGTGGATGTCATCGTCGCTTCTGGCGCCCTGTTTGTTTTTGTTCAGTTTGGTGAAGGCAAAGCGGGCATGCAGGCGGGTCTGTTGTTTTATACGGTCATTACGCTTGCGGCAGGTATTGTGACGTACTTTATTGTCGATGACGACAAAGTGAAAGGCGGCGAGAATACCAGTGCCAATATGGAAGTGTTAAAGGGTATTAAACATGTTTTGTCCTGCCCTAACGTCTGGTTGGCTTCTTTAGGGATTTTCTTCGTTTACGCCGCATATTGTGGACTGACTTACTTTATCCCCTTCTTAAAAGACATCTACATGTTGCCGGTAGCACTGGTCGGCGCGTACGGCATCATCAACCAGTATGCGTTAAAAATGGTAGGAGGGCCGATTGGCGGGCTGCTGGCGGATAAGGTTGCTAAATCGCCGACGGTGTACCTGAAATGGACCTTTCTGATCTCTGCCGTTGCGATGCTTGTTTTCATGCAGTTGCCGCATCAAACAATGAATGTGTATATCGGTATGGCCGCAACATTAGGATTCGGGGCGATTATCTTCTCACAGCGTGCGATTTTCTTCGCGCCAATGGATGAGATTGGTACGCCACGTGAGTATGCCGGTTCGGCAATGGCGTTTGGTTGCATCATTGGTTATATGCCAGCCATGTTTGCGTACACGTTATACGGCTATTTGCTGGACACCAATAGCGGCATCACGGGCTACAACTATGTCTTTAGCGTGATGATTGCGTTCAGCTTAATGGGCTTTATCTGTTCGACAATCCTGGTGAAGCGGATTAAAAAGCAAAAGCTAGCGGCTGCGACCGCAACTGCATAATGTGAGTGCTTCCCCGGCAATACGTGACCGGGGAAGCCTGTTAAGCGCGTTTGTACAGCGGTAACCAAATCACCAGCCGTAAACCACCCAGCGGGCTGTCTTCGGCCTTCACCCAGCCACGATGCTGCTGAATCGCGGTTTCCACAATCGCCAGACCCAGCCCCGTTCCGCCAGACTCGCGATCGCGCGCCTCATCGGTACGATAGAACGGACGGAAAATCTGCTCCCGGTCTTCAGGGCTAACACCCGGACCATCGTCGTCCACGGTGATGGTGATCCCGTCTTTATCCACCGCGAAGCCCACTTCAATCTGCGTGTGTGAATAGCGCAGGGCGTTGCGCACAATGTTTTCCAGTGCGCTTTCCAGCGCATTTGGGTTACCGTACAGCGGCCACGGACCCGGCGGGAAATTCACCGTGAGCGATTTACCCATCTGCTCGGCTTCAAAGGCGGCGTTATCCAGCACTTCGCCCCATAGCTGATTGGCTTTCACCGTTTCACTGACCAGCGCGTTTTTCTGCTGATTACGTGACATCACCAGCAGGTCGTTGATCATGCTGTCCAGCCGATGCGCTTCTGTTTCAATGCGCTCCAGCTCCTTGCTCTCGCCACTACGACGACGCAGCAGGGCAGTGCCCAGTTGCAGACGCGTCAACGGCGTTCTCAACTCGTGAGAGATGTCCGACAGCAGGCGTTGCTGCGTGGTCATCATCCGCTCCAGCGCCGTCACCATCTGGTTAAAGCTGGCGCCCGCCGCCAGAAACTCCTGCGGACCGGCTTCCAGTTCCGGATGCTGACGCAGGTTGCCCTGGGCCACTTCATCTGCCGCGTTTTTCAACTTACGCGCCGGTTTCGCCAGACTCCAGGCAAGCCAGAGCAATAACGGAGAGCTGACTAACATGGTGACGATCAGCAACAACAGCGGTCGGTCGAACAGCAGGTTGATAAAGTCAGATTGCGAGCTGCTGGCAGGTCGAATGAGATACAGCTGGTAGTTATCTTCACCGTCTCTGACGGAAAAAGGCCCGACCATCTCAACGCGACCGTATTTTTTCTTTTGCGGATGGTCGGCGTTATCGGCCTGACCAATAAAGTTACGAATGATCTGCATTTCGTTGCGTTCTGCGCCGATCACGCGTCCTTCCGTGGTAACAAGTAATAACCGCTGTCCTGGCGGCGCCCACTTGTCTATCGCCCGAAACAAGCGACGCCACCACATCAAATCGTTGGGTGGATCGTTCGCCAGTTCAGCTTCAACGTGTTGCTCAATCATCAACCCCTGGCGCTGCTCGCTGTCCAGTAGCTCGGTCATTTGACGTGAGTCGAGCTTGGGTAGCATCAGTACCAACATCAACACCAGTGCCAGCGTCAACCAGAAGATAGCAAAGATGCGTGCGGTTAAACTCCCTATCATGAAGCGGAGACCATCAGGTAGCCGCGACCACGCAGCGTTTTAAACCACGGATGCCCATCTTTACGCTCTGGCAGCTTACGACGCAGGTTCGAGATATGCATGTCGATCGCGCGATCGAAAGGCGTCAGGCGTTTGCCCAGCACTTCCTGGCTTAGATGTTCACGCGAAACCACCTGGCCGAGATGCTGCGCCAGCAAATAGAGCAGGGTGAATTCGGTGCCGGTTAGCTCCAGAGTTTGCCCGTCGAAGCTGGCTTCCTGGCGACCAGGGTTGAGGCTTAACGCATCCACTTCCAGAGTCGGCGAACCGTTGTCGCTGCTCTGCTGCTGTTCGCTCCAGTGCGAGCGACGCAGAATAGCGCGGATGCGCGCGACCAGTTCGCGGTCGTTAAACGGTTTCGGTAAATAGTCGTCCGCGCCCAGTTCAAGGCCGAGAACGCGATCCAATTCGCTGCCGCGAGCGGTCAGCATGATTACGGGGGTCTGGTGTGTCTGGCGAAGCGCTTTCAGTGTATCGATGCCGTTTTTCTTCGGCATCATGACGTCGAGCAAAAGTAAATCGATGCTGTCATCCAGAAGCTCGAGCGCCTGTTCCCCATCATGGGCAACCAGCACATCGAAACCTTCCATTTCGAGCAACTCCTTTAACAGGGAAGTCAGCTCTCGGTCATCATCAACTAACAGGATTTTATTCATTGTTTACGTACCTCCGAGGCAGAAATTACGTCATCAGGCGTCGCTAATCTATGACTTTACGTTGTTTTACACCCCCTGACGCATGTTTGCAGCCCGAATCGTAAACTGTCTCTCGTTGAATCGCGACAGAAAAGATTTTGGGAGCAAGTGATGGGCAAAGTTACCGCTGCCGTCATGGCCTCAACGCTGGCATTCAGTACCTTAAGCCATGCAGCTGAAGTCGTCACAGGCGATCACTGGCACCTGGGTGAAGGCTCCGCGCAACGCAGCGTACAGAGCCACATGTTTGACGGTATCAGTTTAACCGAACATCAACGTCAACAGATGCGAGATTTAATGCAGCAGGCAAGACACGAACAGCCTCCTGTTAATGTTAGCGAAATGGAGACAATGCATCGCCTTGTCACCGCAGAGAAATTTGATGAAAGCGCTGTGCGCGCTCAGGCAGAAAGAATGGCGCAAGAACAGGTTGCCCGCCAGGTTGAAATAGCCAGGATTCGCAACCAGATGTATCGCCTGTTAACGCCCGAGCAGCAAGCGGTTTTAAATGAGAAACATGAACAACGAATGGAGCAACTGCGCGACGTCGCGCACTGGCAAAAAAGCTCATCGTTGAATTTATTGAGTAGTAGCAACTCACGTTCCCAGTAGTAACCCTGTTTTCCTTGCCATAGACACCATCCCTGTCTTCCCCCACATGATGTGGGGGTTTTTTTTATCAGGTACTTAGAAAAAATCCCTTATAAATCAAACCTTCTAGCAACAGCCACAAGCAGTTACAAGAAGGATATAGCGTTACGGGTGTAGACAAGATGTAGACAACATTGTCACACCGCCAACCCGCCGCCGAGAGGGTTTAACGTTACTGCGTGTTGCAGGTAATCAGGTGCAAGGTGAGCATAAACCATCGTCTGTTGTATGCTGGCGTGCCCCAGAATTTGCTGTAACGCAATAATGTTCCCCCCGTTCATCATGAACCAGCTTGCGAACGTATGCCTAAGCACATGCGTGGCCTGCCCGCGTGGTAAGTCAGGCTTAACCAGCCTGAGCCGTTCGCAGAAGTTTTCATAGTCAACTTTGAACAGTGGCCCGGTGTCGCTGGTCTTGATCTCTTTCTCCAGTTCTTCCGATATCGGAACCGTGCGCTTTTTCCCGTTTTTGGTCTTAAGGAACGTCACACGCCCGTGATTAACCTGCTCACCTCGCAGCGTGCTCCCTTCACCCCAGCGTGCGCCAGTGCTGAGGCATAGCAGTGCTACGCGTCGATCGTCGCCGGTCAGAGTATCCAGCAATTTACGGATCTCTGATTTGGCGAGATAAGTCATAGCTGGCGGCGCTTCTTTCAGTGGTTCCAGACCCTTACAGGGGTTTTCCTTTCTGAACTCTTCCAGCTTTATCAACGTGCTGAACATCCCGGACAAACGGTAAATATCCCGGTTGATCGTTGCTGCGCTGATATCGTCTTCCAGCCGTTGGCTTCGGTGCTGTGCAATCATTCGCTTGTTCAGTCGGTTAACGGCTGGATCACCAAGCGCCCTGATTGTTTTATTCAGGTGCCGCTTTTCAATCTCGCCATTTTCCTGAGTCTGTCCATATAGTAGCCACCAGGTATCTAACAACTCGCTTAAGGTGCGGCGGTCAACGCTCGCGCCCAGCCATTCTTTTTTGTCTGCGTTGGCTAGTACATAACGCTCAAAAAGAACTGCCTCTTGTTTCTTCTCAAATCGCCTGCGGATACGTTTTCCGTTGCGTCCGCGCGGCCATACGTCCACTTCATATTGACCACCTTCGAGCTTCTTAATCGACATAAGAAAGCCCTCCGGCGTTTATTTCCCCATCCTGATAACAGATAGTGAAAATGTAATGTTTATAAACAGTTAACCAGTTTGTTTCTCGGAGCGGTCTGATCCAGTTGGCTCTGGCCCAATGTGTGCGAGGGCCGGTGCGATTTGACCAGCTTGAGGGGCGGTCTTATCAGTCATAAGCCAGAGCGTGTATTTTGCGAAACGTGAATGCTGAGTGATCTTAAGCAAGATATCGCTACCAATACTCTCCACTCTTCCTGTCTCGTAATACTTCTGCGTGCCAGCAGGTATTCCAGTTAATTCAAAGAATTGCTGCCTTGTTAACCCCTCCGCATCCCTGATAGCTCTGATTTTTTCACCCACGCCGCTTGACGGGGTAGGGATCTCTACCATAACATTCTCCTTAAGGGTGGTAATCTCTACCATGAGCAACCGCCAATATAAGCAGTTACAAGCCGAAATAAGCGCCTAGCGCCGATGGGGATTATGACACATGACAGAGAAAGAGTTAGAGGGGTTCATTGAAGTGCGTCACGCCGTTGACGCGGTTCCATACCCTAAATTTGCCGAGTTAATCGGTAAGAAGCCCGCCACGGTTAAGAGCATGATTGAAGACGGTAAGTTGCCGATCATCCCGTGGAAGAACCCGGAAAGCCTGGGCGCCCGTGCTGAGAATTGGATCTATATTCCTGAGTTCAATCGTGCAATGCGTGACGCCTACTACAACCGTCCGAGAGAGCAGCGCGACGCTTGGTTGCTGTGGATCGGTCTTTGAGGTTATCGCGATGAGCCAGAAAACAGCCAACCACGAAAACCGGATGCGTGAATGCAACGACATTCTGGACAGCCATTTAAAAGATATGCAAACGGGCTTCATGATTCGCACCAATAGCGGCGAGTTTATGATCAGGGATAAAAAGCTGATTAAGAAAATAACCAAAGACGTGGCGCGCCATGTTGATGGTGAATTGCTTAAATTGGGAATGTGAGGGGGCTTTTGTGGCTGTGCAATTAATACAGTTAAGTCGTCACTCATATTTATATCGTGGCTTCACGATTCAAAAGTGCCCGCGTAATCCATTTACGTTTAAGCACTCTTATCGTATTTCCAGCAATGGCGATTATTACGGGCGTGACTTTGCTTTAGCGGAAGCCATGCGCACGGTTGATCAGATGTATAAGCAAGGGGGCAGTAATGCACGATGAAGGCCCATCACTGGCAAGCCTGCTTAAGCACGGGTGCCAGGTTACACACTTCAAAAACTCACGCGGTTGGCTGGAAACACCAGACGGGCAATTCTTTAAACCTGAGCCTAGCAAGGTTCAATTTATTAAGGGAATGAGTAAGCCCTTTGTTTATACGAAGAAGATAAACAAAGGATTGCTTTTTAACCTTGTTAATTCTTTGAGAGATTTAATCGGCTAACAACGCCAGTTAAATAGTAATTAAAAAACAGTCTTCACTGTCGTCACTTAATTAAGTGATGGCGCTTTCACTCATCCTAAAAAGGATAAATAGCATGTTTAATAAACTGTTTGGAAAAAAAGTAGCAGCGGCAAAAGTTGAACTTAAGAAAGTGGAAAATCGCGATCTTATGGAAGCTATTGTCGGCGGTTGTCTTTTGGTATCTGCCGCCGATGGCGAGATCGAAAAAGAAGAAACCAGCAAGCTGGATCAGCTTATCCGCTCTAACCCGCGCCTTGCGCATTTCGGCAATGAAATTACATCCACCATCAACCGCTATACGGAACAGCTTGAAGCTGGCTTCCGCGTTGGCCGCATGAACATTTTGCGCGAAATCGACGACATCAAAAACGATCCGAAAGAAGCCGAAGAAGTCTTCGTCAACATGCTGACTATCGCCGAAGCGGACGGCCAGATCGAACCAGAAGAACAGAAGGTGCTGGAAGAGGTCGGGCGCCGTCTGGGGCTGCGTGTTGAGGATTATCTCTGATGCTGCGCGTGCTGGATTCACTACGTCCGGCGCTGGCCCTGCTGTTGGCCTTCATGGTCGTAGCAGTGGATTTCACCAGCTACCTGCTTTCGGTGATTGGCGACGCCTTCTTCGTTGGCGCTCTTCTTCTCCTTGTCTGGCCTGCCCTCAAGTCAGCTAACCAATCAGCGGATCACCAGTAACAGATTGCCGGGGAAACCCGGCAATTTCTGAGGCTTCGAATCATGACTAAACGCGATCAATATAACTTCATCCTGCACGTTCTCTTACCTGCTGTTGAGCGTGAAGGGCTGACGATTAAAACCCGCCGCGATGGTGAGTTAACCCTTTCTTCTGACGATCCCTCTGTTTCCTGCTTTATCGACGACATGCGCCAGCGCCTTACCACGGCGTTGCAGCGTCCGGCTGTTCCATCTTCCCCTTACGGAGTCCTGTAAAATGATCCGCCCGTTCATCAAATGGGCAGGGGGTAAAACCCGTGTCCTTCCTGACTTGCTGCCACACCTTCCTACAGCCGACTGCCTGATCGAACCGTTCGTAGGCGGCGCGTCGGTATTTCTGGCGACTGAATACCGCCGCTATGTGCTGGCTGATATCAACCCGGATCTTATTAACCTGTATCGGGAAGTCACCCGTTACCCGGACTTAGTGATCGATGCGGCCCGCGAACTGTTCAACAGTAAGAACAGCCCGCAGGGATACAACGAGGTCCGCGCCGCGTTCAATAAGCAGGTGGGTACGGTAAAAAGCGGTGGGTTGCGTTATGGCGCTGAAATGGCGTGCATTATGCGCGCTGCTCAATTCCTGTATCTGAATCGCCACGGTTATAACGGCTTATGCCGATACAGCCGGAAGACCGGCTTTAACGTGCCGTTTGGCAAGTATAAGAGCGTCTACTTTCCAGAAAATGAAATCCGCCTGTTTGCCGAAAAGGCCAACGATACAAAGGCAATATTTCTTTGCGCGCCGTTCCAGCGTTCTCTACAGGTCGTCACGGGTGGCGATGTTCTCGTTTACTGCGATCCGCCTTACCTGCCTGAAAGCAAAACAGCCGATTTTACCCAATACCACACCGAACCATTCACGGAAGACAACCACCGCCAGTTAGTCCAGGCACTGCTGGAAGTTAACCGTAAGCATGGCGTGAAGGTCGTCATTTCCAACAGCGACACCGAAGCCACCCGCGCGATTTATCAGCTCTTCAAGATGCACGAAATCAGCGTGCAACGTTCCGTCAGCACTGACAAAGACAACCGACAGAAGGCCAAAGAAGTGATCGGCGTGCTGCCTGTCTGCGACTGCTGCGGGCGTTACGGCGGCGGTTGCCCTGATTGTGGCGCCGTGATGGGTGATGCGACTTACAACGCGATGGTTGCGGCGGGCACGTTTGACGATCTGGAGGCTTTTTAATGGCAAAAATCTATATCGCTGGCCCGATGAGCGGTTTGCCTGGATTCAATCGGCAGGCATTTAACCGTGCAGCCGGGCACGTAGTGCGACGCGGAAACGTTGCCCTTAATCCGGCGATTTTGCCGGATGGATTAGAGCAGGCGGAATACATGGATATTTGCTTCGCCATGTTGCGTTGTGCTGACGAGATCTTCTTGCTGGATGGCTGGCAGCAGTCTGCCGGGGCAAGAGCAGAACACGCGTTAGCTCAAAAGCTGGGGGTGAAGATCCAGCACCAGACGATCGATCGGTTCACGGGGGCGTAATGACCGCCGTAACCCGTGGCCGTCGCGCGCCCTCTCCACCTCCACCGTATCCGGGTAGCGCTGACAATGCTATCCCTTACGCTTATGGCGGGAACAAACCATACCAGCCGATTGGCGTTGATGTAGCGCCGGGGCTGGATGGTTTCGACTATCTCACGCCGGACGGCACGCGTAAGCATATTGCGTTCTGTGAACTGGTAGCGGAAGACGAAAAGCCGGAACGCAGTAAGCTGCTGCGTCGCCGTCTGGCTTCTCTTCCGCAGTATATCCGCCGTCACTTTGCCGCGAAGCTGGATGCGCTGGACGCGAAAGACCGTAAAGCGGCAGATCTCTGGCTGGTTAATACCTTTGAGCGCCACGTATTAACGCGTATTGATAGCGTCAACAGTGTTTACCAGCCTGACACTGTGATGCCCGGCATTCTGCTACCAATCCGCGATCAGCTTTTCCGTATGCTTTGGGCAGGGAAAAAAGAGTTAAAAAGACTGGCTTATACGCTTGCCGATATCTTTACGAGCGAGTTTATACGCGAGTCCGATCACCAGTTGGCGCGCACCGGCGATCCTGAGTTCGCGGCGCTTTCTGGCTATGGCCGTATTGCGTCGCTGGCGGTGCATCTGAAAACGCCGATCCCAGGTTGGACAGCATATTGCAATGAAGAACTTGAAGCGGAGGACGCGTTACGCGCTGTTCTCCGTCTTGAGTCACCGCAGTGGTGGTTAAACCGCCTGCGCCGTATCCATGCCCGGTGGCGTGAGCATTTGATGATCGCAGCGGGATACGTCCAGAAAAAATCTTCCCCATACAGTAGCGCCCCGTGCCTTACGGAATGGCTGGCCCAGAAAAAGGCTAACCGTGAATACCTCAAGGCTATGGAACTGGAAGACCAGGACACGGGCGAGCGCATTTCACTGATCGATAAAGTCGCCGGCAGTGTTGCCAATCCGGCCAACCGTCGCCGCGAACTCATGACGAGAATGCGCGGCTTTGAAGATCTGGCGAAGCTGGAAGGGTTGGCCGGTGATTTCTACACGCTGACAGCACCTTCCCGTTACCACTCCATGCAGCATAACGGGCGCCGCAATAATAAATACTGTGGCGCGTCGCCGCGCGAGACGCAGCAATATCTTTGCAAAGTCTGGGCGAGAACCCGCGCAGCTTGGAAGAGAAAAGGGATCCGCGTCTTTGGTTTCCGCGTGGTCGAACCGCACCACGATGCAACGCCCCACTGGCATTTACTTCTTTTTATGCGCCCGGAATGCGTCGAGCAGGCGCGCGAAATCTTCCGTAAATATGCCCTGAAAGAAGACGGCAACGAACCGGGAGCGCAGGAAAACCGCTTTCAGGTTGTGCCGATCGACGATGCCCACGGCAGCGCAACCGGCTACATAGCGAAATACATTTCGAAGAATATCGACGGCTTCGCGCTGGATGGTGAGAAGGACGGCGAAACCGGGGAAGACCTGAAAGAAATGTCACTCCGCGTTAGTGCGTGGGCATCGCGCTGGGCTATTCGCCAGTTTCAGCAGATCGGCGGTGCGCCGGTCACGGTATATCGGGAACTTCGCCGCCTGGGCGATCGCGAACTGGTGTTACACCCTGAACTGGAAACCGCCCGGCAGGCCGCTAACGGTGGCGAATGGGATAACTACGTATTAGCCCAGGGTGGCCCGTTGGTTGAGCGCGATAAGCTGCGCATCCGTCTGAACTATGAAACCACTGAAAACGGCAACGCCTACGGTGATAACGTCCAGCGAATCACTGGTATTTACTGCCCGATTACGGGCAATGACTCTTTGATCTTCACCCGCACCACTCAATACAAAATCGTGCCGAAGCGCCAGAGCGCTGACGGTGTGGCCGTTGACGTTGGTTTTTCAGGCGGCAGCGCCGCCCCTCGGAGTTCTGTCAATAACTGTACGCGGGATCCCGCGGCAGGTGCTGACGGTGTTGAACATGCCGCCAGCGAAGCTACAGGACAGTCAGGAATGACTGTGCCGGCTGAGGGCGTGACGGTGAATTTTGATGCGCTTTCACGGCAGGAAAAGCGAGAACTGGCGCAGCGGCTTAGTGACGATGTGCGAATTAAGCGTAAAAAACGGCCACCGGAACGGGAAGAGGGGGCCGGGCTATCCGTGAAAGAACAGCAGATCAGTGAACTGCTGGCGCTGCGTGGGATTGATGCCAGCGCCGGAATGGTCAGATCGATGATGGCCGGTGCGTCAGTGGCGTGCGGCGAGCTTGTTATGACCGTGCAGGATGGGCGGCTGGTATCCCGCAACCGCGCAGCGTCCGGGCTGGATAAGCTGCCGTCGCAAGTGATGGCGGCGAAGCAAAAAACAAGCGATCTTGTGAACAGGATGAAAGCAGCATTTTCGCGGAACTAAGCCGATATAAGCCGCTCTAAGAAGCAATTACCCATTTTCCACACAACCGAAATAGTTATGACTTTCGCCGTTTTCTGCTTATAGTGTGCGCGCTTTTGTGTCATAACTAAGCTAATAATAAATGGCATTTCGCTTACACACGCAGTTAGGAGGCTCTTATGACGAACCATAATCAGATGAGTCAGATATATTCTAAATTCGGCCGGGCCGGGTTTAATCTCTCTTACATCCGCAGGTTGTTGCCTGACTGGTGGGATGAGAAGCTTGCTGACACCCCATCAGGGCGCCAGTATGCGTGCCTGCACCTTGCGCGTATGTTTAGCATTCTCCCGGATAGCCTGAAAGATGGTAGCGAAGGGGTATGCTTTAACTTTGGTGGAAACCATAAATATAAACATCGCCAAAATGTAGCCGAGAACGATTTAGATATCGCTACTGCTGTTGCCTATACTGCGGCCGGTATTGTTGCGTCTAATTTCAAAGTCCCTTACGATGCCAGTGCAGTGCTGGATCCTTTGGCGATACGAACCCAGATTCTTACTAAGGAATCATGGGTGTCGCTAGATAGCCTGGTAACATACTGTCATTCGATTGGCATTCCCGTTGTTTATCTAAAATGCTTCCCTCAAGCTGCCAAAAAAATGGCCGGGCTGGCGCTAATGAGTCACGGGCGCCCGGTGATTGTTCTTACTCAGCCTCAGAAATACGGCTATATGCTGTTTGATCTCGCGCATGAGTTAGGCCATATCGCCAGAGGGCATCTGAACGCAGAAAACGGGCAGTGCCATATTGATGCAAAAATTGAGAATGCTTCGACGGACAACGTAGAGAAAGAAGCCAACGAGTTCGCCTTCCAGGTCATTTCGGGGCAGAAGTCTTTACGTATCGTTCCTACCGCTGGCAGGTTGAATGGGCCAGGCTTGGCTCGCGCGGCTCAAAAGTTTGGAAGTGATAATCACATTGACCCAACACACATCGCTTTAAATTATGGTTTCGCGCAGAACTGCTGGGGCGTTGCTGTTAACGCTGTTAAATCACTCTGCGCTGGTGAAGACTCAGATCAGGATTTTGTGAGGGCCATGATGAAAAGCGGGATGGATTTAGAAAATATTCACGAAGATGATCTTAAGGTTTTAGAAAATCTAATCGGGGAATAATAAGTGATTGTTCTTTCTGACAATGATGTCATTTTGAAACTGGCCCAGTGCAATCTGTTATCACAACTGCCAGTGGTTTTTAATCAACCCCCCGAACAGATCTTCATTAACCCTGCTGCTCGTTTTCAGCTTCTGCCGAAAAATCCTGATAAAGCAATCAGGAAGTGTGGTAGCCAGGTTGTTTACGAGCAGGTGGGAGCCTTCATTGAATCTGTACAGGATATCCCGGAAGTTCAGGATTCCCAGCTTATTGAGCTTTTGGGGAGTGTGCCCGGAATTGATGTAGGCGAACAGCTGTTGCTTGCTTCGTGCATAGAGAACCCTGAAGCCATTTTCATGACTGGTGATCGCCGCTGTTTGACTGCAATTGTTGCAAACCAACCGGCCCTTTCCGTGATTCATCAGCGTTTACTGGATGCCGTTGTTACATTTGAGTCGTCGCTTTTGTTATGTGTCCACGGTACAGATCAGGCTCAAGTTTATGAAAATTTGGTGAGCAATCCTAAACCTGACGGTATGTTGAAATTGGCTCTTTCAAACGCTGGCGCTGCAATGTGCGAATGTATTTTTTCTCATACTCGTGAGTTTTACGATTACCTTGCCTTCAAAGATCGACTTCCTGATCGGGAGTGGGGAAGGTAAAAAATTAAGGGCTAACAAAGCCCTTTTTTATTGCGTCAAAAACACTGCAAAAAAATGCACGTAAATGCACAAATATTTCGGCATTCGTATTATCAGGGCAGACCAGACGGGGCGGGCCTTCCGGTGGTCTGCACATTTGCACAAAAAAGCGGGGTTTCTGCGTGCGGGCGAGGCGGGGGAATGAGCGCGCGCTGAGGGGTGGGATAGGGTCGGTATTATCTGCGCAGATTTTCGCGCCGCTGCGCCTCGCTGCTGCGTCGTTTTCGGTTCGCCGTGGTGGTTTGAGGCAAAAGAAAAGCCCCTGCCAGCGGGCTGCTGAGGGGCTTACGTGCGGTGTGGTCAGTTGCGGCCGTGCTGGCCGTTCCACGGTGGTGGTGGGTGTGTCCGGGCTGGCGTCAGATCGCTGCCTGCAATAGTGCGTAAGGGTTGAAGCGCACCACGTCGATCCCCAGCCAGTCGTTTAACTCTTTCAGGCTTTCTTGTATCGGGGCCAGTTCGTTGATGGAAAACACTTTCGCCGCTTTCTCTACGTCGCCGAAGCCACCGGAGTTATTCGGCATTACACCCATCAGAACGGGCGGCACGCGGTGCGCTGCTAACAGATCGTCGCGGGTGGCGTCTTTGATGCCGGTAAACTCATCCTTCGCCGCCACCTGGCTGAACGGCATAATTTGCAGACCGTCTTTTTTCCCGCCTGCCGCGTAGACAAAAAGGTTTTTAAAAGCACCGTTGCCGCGTGCATCTTTCAGCGACTTCTTAAGCTTTTCCACATCGTTATTATTCGCCACCGGGTCAGTGAGGTAGACGATCACACCCGCATGACTGCCGTTAATGTAGTAGTTGCGGCGGAACACCGTTGCTTCACCATTCAGCATGGCGCTTTGTAGCGCGGCCAGATATTCCGGCGCGCCGTAGATCTCCTGGTGCGGGCTGGGGTTCTTGATCTGGCAGACGCTGCCAGGTTCGAACGCGTGATCGTCAACGTAGCGCGGAACAAACCAGAATTGCGCCGGGTCTATGCCGCGCCGCGTATATTTTGCCTGGCTGTGCCGTAGCTCGATCGGCTGGCCGAGTCGGTTGCGGCGGCACTCCATGTAACAGTTACCGAAAATTAAATAATCCTGCACCCAGGCGGTGAACTCCTGCCGGGTCAACAGCGGGTGCGGTATGTAGCAACTGGCGATAACATTGCGTTTAAATATCAGCGGTGACTGGTGATAGGCGGCAACGTCGAACATGCGCGCCAGCCCGTAGGGGCTGATCGGTGGTTCATACCAGCGTCCATTGTTATGGCATTCGAGGCACTCCATAAGAGACGCGCGATCGTTGACTGCGATCGGGTCGCCAAAGCTGAAAGATTCCACGCTTTCCAGCGGGGTGGCTGCGTTGCTGGCCGTGCTGGCTGGCGCAGCAGTTGGCTCCCTGAATTTCTTTTTGCCGCTCAATTAAAACTCCTCCACAAAACTGCCGTTATCGCCGGTCACTTCCGCGCCGATCGGTTCGTTGTAAATGCCCTGCATAGTTGCCCATGCCAGATCGCCGTGATTGCTGCCACGGGCCCGATCGGACTGGTAGGTAATAACGCCGCCTGCGGTGACTTTACGCACGGTCATAAACGACTGTGCGAGATCCATCATTCCGGCGTCGAACTCAAAGCGCCCGGCACGAATGACCATCAACATTTTGAGCACCATCGACCGCTTAAGAACCGGTGAATAGTTGTATTTAACCGCCTGCGGGAAGAACTTGATCACCAGTTGATAAACCGCATCGCCGATCCCTGTGCCGTCGATAGCAATGTGCTGCACGTTGTAGCGGGTGGTGATCTCTTTAATAAATTTGGCCTGCTCTTCGTACTCCATGCCGCGTAACTGGTGGCGCTCTACCGCGCGGAACTTACCACCCGGCACGGCTGGCGGAGCCAGCACAACCAGCCCGGCGCTGTCGCCTTTGCCGCTGCTGCCGTTGGGGTCATAGCTAACCCAGACAGGGCGATTACCCAGCGGACGGGGTGCAAACGGGTTCCAGTCCGGCCATGCGTCCGGCATGTAGCCATCAACACCGCAGCCCAGAATTGCGTTGTAGTCGAAGGCGCGTTCCCCTGCTTTAACGAACATGCAGCCGTAAAGGTTGGCGTATTCATCGGGGGAGTTCTCGTTACGGATTTCATCTGTATCAACCAGATCGAAGCCGAGATTCACGGCGTCTTCCAGCGTGACTATCTGGCGCCAGATGTTATCCCCGCCCAGCTTGCCGTTTTTGAGTGCCTTATAACTGGTGTCGATATCCACCCGATCGGCCCGTGACCGGTGCTTATTGAACTGATCGCCAGTCCAGAAGGGATAGGCTTCATGTTCTTCACTGGAAGGCGTCGAAAAGTAGGTGCGGCGTAGCCCTTTGTGGGTCGCCATGCCTGCGGCGACTTTACGCAGGTTGATGAAGTTGCTGATCCAGAAGGCTTCATCCATGTACAGATCGCCGGTGTAGCTCTGTGCTGTCGCGGCAGAGGTACCGAGAAAGTACAGCGTTGCGCCGTTACTCAATACGATGGCATCGCCGCCTTTGAGTTCTACACCGATTTCCTGTGCCAGCTTCTGAATGAAGCGCTTGAACTGGAACGCCTGGGCGCGGCTGGCTGACAGGAATATCTGGTTATTTCCGGTTTCCAGTGCACGCAACAGCGCTTCGCGGGCAAAGTACCAGGTGGCACCAATCTGGCGCGATTTGAGGATAAAGCGGTTACGCCGGTTCCACTGTTTGAACCAGCGTTTTTGATGCTCGTAGAGCGAATCAAAGACCAGGGCGCGAAGCTGGGTTATCTGTTCTTCTGTGAAATGGTTTTTCGGGGTCTTCGCCTTCTTCTCTTTCTCCTGGTCGCGTCGCTCATGCCGTTCAAAGCGGTCAAGCTGGCGCGCCAGCAGGTCAATTTCTTTGAAGTCCTTCGGGGTTTTGTCGTCCTTTTCCACCAGGCGCAGGTAACGAACGTGCGTGCGATCCTGCACCCGCTGCATGGGGGTGGCTTTATCCCATTCATAGCGGCGGCGCCAACTGTAGATCGTGTTAATGCTCACCCCGATTTCCTTAGAAATCTGAGTGATGCTAAACGCCTGCCAGTAGAGGCTTTTGGCTTTTGTGCTGAGGTCTTCGGCTGTATTCATGGCAACAGGCTATCGCGCTCGCGCGCGCAACAATATCGCCGCTGGTTGTCGCCTGAGTCCGACAAAGTGAAGGCTTTGCGCCTTCCGGCTGCAAAGGGAATGATTGGGGCACTGGTTAATATCAATCGCTTACCAACCCGGAGCTTTGTCACCATGCCAATGACAAATTTTTTCCGCGCCGCAGTAGAGGGCGCAACCTGTGACGGCCGAGTACTGGAACGTCAGCACATCACCGAAATGGCCGAACAGTACGATCCCCAGGTCTATGGTGCCCGCGTCAATCTGGAGCACATTTTAGGCTGGTCGCCGACAAGCGATTTCCGCGCGTATGGTGACGTGGTTGAAGCCAAAGCCGAAGAAATTGCCGAGGGCCCGTTAAAGGGCAAACTGGCGCTTCTGGTGAAGGTAGACGCCACGGACGAACTGGTAGAACTGAAAGGCAAACGCCAGAAAATCTACCATAGCATTGAGGTGCATCCGTCTTTTGCCGACACCGGCAAAGCCTACCTTATGGGGCTGGCCTGTACCGATAACCCGGCGAGCCTGGGTACCGAAATGATGAAGTTTTGCACCCAGAACGCCAGCGCCAACCCACTGGCCGCGCGTCACTACGCACCTGAATGCTTCTTCACTGAAACCCTGGAATCGTCTCTTGAATTTGCACAGGAAGAGCCGCCAGCGTCCGACACCGGGAAGAATTTCTTTTCCCGTATCAAGGAAATGCTGACCGGAACCCGCCAGCACTTCGATCGTGAAAATGGCGATATCCGCCAGGCGGTTGAACTGGTAGCGGAAAGCCAGGGTGAATTGCTGGACAAGATGGAAAAACTGAGCGCAGGGCAGCTTAAGAACAAGCAGACCGCCGAAGCGGTGGATAAGTTGCGCTCTGAGTTCGACGAGATGAAAGCGCAGCTTTCTACCCAGGACGCCAGCAAATACCGCCGTCCGGAAGCGACCGGCGCAACTGAAAAATCTAACGCCCAGCTTGCTGACTGCTGATCGCCGTCAGTAACGAAGGAACAGTACAGGAAAAATAACTATGCGTAATTCTACCCGTGAATTGTTTGATGCGTATCTTGAGCGACAAGCTGAACTGAATCACATCAACAAATCCCACGTAACAAAGGCGTTCAGCATTGATCCGAGCGTTGAGCAGACGCTTGAAGACAAGGTGCAGCAGTCTTCCGAAATGTTGAAGAAGATTAATATCTACGGTGTGAACGATCAGTCCGGTGAAAAAATCGGTCTGGGCGTGAGCGGCCCGATTTCCAGCACCAACAATTCCACCACCGATCGCCGCCAGCCTGTATCCGTCACGGCGCTGGATTCGAACAAGTACACCTGTAATAAGGTGAACGCGGATACTTTCGCCTCTTATGCGCAGCTTGATGCCTGGGCTAAATTCCCGGATTTCCAGCAGCGTCTGAGCAATCAGATCATTCAGCGTATCGCGCTTGACCGCATCATGATCGGCTTTAACGGAACCAGCTATGCGGATAAGTCCGACCGCAACGCCAACCCGCTTTTGCAGGATTGTGGTATCGGCTGGCTGCAACAGTACCGCGCGAACGCGCCGCAACGAGTCATGAAAGATATCACCGTGACCAGCCGCGACGATTCCAACCAGGTGATCGCTAAAGGTGATTACGGTAACTACGACTCGCTGGTTTATGACGCGGTTAACTCACTGATGGACGAATGGTACAAAGATTCGCCCAATCTGGTGGTGATCACTGGTCGTAACCTGACGGTTAGCCGTTCGTTCCCGATCATCAACGCCGTCAGCACCAATAACCCGAACTCCGAAGCGCTCGCCGGTCAGTTGATCGCATCGCGTAAGACGATCGGCAACCTGCCTTCGTTCATCGCGCCTTTCTTCCCTGATGGCAGCATGTTTATCACTTCGTGGGAAAACCTGTCGATTTACTGGCAGGAAGGTGCGCACCGTCGCCGTATCGTGGAAGAGCCGGAATATAACCGCGTCTCTACCTACAGTTCGTCAAATGATGCCTATGTTGTTGAAGATTACGGCTTCGGCTGTCTGATCGAAGGCATTACCGCCGCCGAACCAGCACCGGCACCATAAATCAGCGCAGGCCAGCTAACTGCTGGCCGCTTTGGGGGCATCATGTTGACACCTGCTCAACAACATTTTAATCGCGTGATGGCTGAACGCCGCCACGCCAGCCGTGAGCCGTCGCAGCTTGAAATGACGGCATACGAAACCATGCTTCACCGCCTGCGACTGGATAAAGCCCGTTTGAGTCGTGTCCAGTCCCAGAAGGCTAAAGCGGATTTAAAACGCGAACTGCTGCCGGATTATCAGCCGTGGATCGAAGGCGTACTTACGGCAGATTCCGGCCAGTCTGACGACGTGTTAACCACCGTCATGATCTGGTGTTGTGACTGCGGAAACATCGCCGAAGCCCTGCGCATTGGTCAGTACGTATTGCGCCATAAGTTGCCGATGCCGGATCAGTATCGCCGCACCACCGCCACCGTACTGGTGGAAGAAATTTGCGATCCCGTCCTGGCTGCATTCAAAGCTAACCCGGCTGTTGCGCCGGTCGCCGCTGACCTGCTGGAAGCATTAAGGGGCTTAACCCTGAACGAAGATATGCCGGATGAGGTGCGCTCAAAGCTGCTTAAGGCGCTGGGGTATACGCTGCGCCTGACTGACAACGTTGAATCGCTTACCGCTGCGGTTGAATACTTGCGCCAGGCGGCAGTGTTGAACCCGAAAAAAGCAGGCGTAACCCGTGATATTGAGCTTCTGCAACGTGCGCTTAAGAAGTCCGGGCAACCTGCTGACGGTGACGGCGCAGACGGCAAGCCAGAAGCAAACAGCACCGAAACCCAGACGGCAACGCCGCCAGCCCAGCTAAAAGCGAAGCGGGAAATCAAAAAGCCCGCCACTAAAAGCAAGCCGGCAGCGAAGAAAAGAACCACGACAGCCCGCCAGAAGGCGGCGTCATAACCGAACGTGCCCCCGCGCACCCAGGCGGCACGGCAGGCGAAAACAGGCAACGCCGCGTCTTCGTCCTGCCGTCCACCGCCTGACTTATACGGAGTAGAGATCATGAGTCTGGTAGCCACTGAGCCAGTACGGCCACCATCCGATCCTGTGCCTGATGATGGCGGCGCGAAGGTTGAAAGCCTGCCATTCTGGCCGGTCATTTCGCTGGCTGAACTACGCCGCGCGATGCGTCTTGATGGGCAGGTGACAACCGATCGCCTGATGTCGCGAACGGTGGAAGCGGTGGCCCATGTTAATGATCAGCTTTTCCTGTGGCGCCAGGTGCAGATTGATGCGGGCTATGAGTCATTGGCAGAAATTCCGGCCAGTCCGGTGAATGGCACTTCCGTGAAGGTATGGCGCTATAAAAACGCCGTGTATTCACTCACTAAGGCGCTGTTGATTGAAGGCTACCGCGATATTGACACCACCAGTAAAGGCGAAGACCACGCGGCGGCATTGAGCACGCAGATCGATACGCTGTGGCGGGATGTGCGCTGGTCAATCCGTGATATCCAGGACGAAAGCCGGGGCCTGGCGGAGTTGGTGTAATGAACGTTCAGGCGCAGCAAAACGACACGATCGACCTGCTTTGCTGGCGCTATTACGGCAGAACAGCAGGCGTTACCGAGGCGGTGATCGATGCCAATAAGGGCATTTCCGCCGCCACTGAGTTGCAGGCCGGGCAGATTGTCTACCTGCCAGAGATCCAGCCGCCAGCCCAGCGGGAAACCGTGCAGCTATGGGATTAAGGGGGAGGGTATGCACGACACACCACCGGGATTACTCGAACAAACAATGAAATGGATCGCTACTTATCTGCCGACACTGTTTGCGGCTGGTGCGGCGCTGAGTATTTCGGCGCTAATGAGCCTTTACGATGGGCAGTCTTTGCTTAAAACCGCCACCGGATCGCTGGTATGTGGGATTGTCACGCTTGCTGTGGCCGGTTCGCTGGAATATCTGGGGCTTCCGTCCAACGCAGTAACGTTCGTGGGCGCCTCAATCGGATTTATGGGAGCGGATAAAGTCCGCAACAAAGTTACCGGGTTTATCGAAAACCGAATCGGAGGGATGAAAGGTGGAGATGAGCAATAACGGCATCAACATGCTGAAAGGCTTTGAAGGGTGCAGGCTGGCCGCTTATCAGGATTCTGTAGGCGTCTGGACGATCGGTTATGGATGGACTCAACCCGTCAACGGCGTGCCGGTTGGCAAGGGCATGACCATTACGCAGGAAACTGCCGATAGCCTGTTGCGTAGCGGTCTGGTGCAGTATGAAAAAGGCGTTACGGGGCTGGTTAAAGTCACTATCAATCAAAATCAGTTCGATGCGCTGGTTGATTTTGCCTACAACCTGGGCGTAAAGGCGCTGGAAGGTTCCACGCTGCTGAAAAAGATGAATGCTGGCGATTTCGCCGGGGCTGCGGCTGAGTTTCCGAAATGGAATAAAGCAGGCGGAAAGGTGTTGCCGGGGCTGGTTAAGCGTCGGGAAGCCGAGCGCACGTTATTTCTGGCCTGATCATTTTTAACTGTGCTGGCCGTGCGTATCGAGCGCGGTCATTTTTGACAGTGCTCCAGCACGTCCGGTATTGACGGTGCGAGCTGGCGAGAGGTTTTGAAATGGGGCTGTTATCACGCTGGAAAGTGATCGTTTGTTTTGTGCTGGCCGCTGCTGCTGTATGGGGTTTTAGCCACTGGCGTTACTGCGCCGGTTACGGTGATGCCGATCAGCACTGGCGTGAAAAGTGGGCGCAACGTGATGCACGCGACGCCACCGCGCTGGCGCAAAGGCAGGCTGAGGCCAGGGCAGAAGAACAACGCCGACAAGGTGAAATTGATGCGATCAGAAAACAAACCAGCCAGCAGCTTGCTGGCGTGCAGGCTGCTGCCGATCGTGCCAGTGCTGTTTCTCGTGGGCTGCACGCCAAAGCCGACGAACTCGCCAGGCAACTGGCAGACCGTGAACGCGCCTGCGGTGCCGGAACTTCCGGCAGAAGCGAGGCAAAAGCCAGCGGTGCCGCATTGCTTGCCGACCTGTTTAAGCGGGCTGACGAGCGAGCGGGGGAGCTGGCAAGAGAAGCTGATGAAGCAAGAGCCAGAGGATTAGCCTGTGAGGCTGCGTATGATGCGGTTAAGTCCGGAAGGGATAAGTAATGCTTAAACCCGATTTGCTGCGCCAGATGATAAGCCAGCATGTGCCCTGGCTGCGTGAGAATCCCGATAATCTGGCGGTTTACCTGCGTAAAGGCCGTATGGTCAGCACCGGCCAGCGTGCTGCTGCGTTTGAGTATCGCTATACGCTGGAAGTGCTGGTGATGGATTACCCTGAATCGCTGGATACTATCAGCGTGCCGGTGCTGGCTTGGGCGCGTTTATATCAGCCTGATCTTTTGTTTAACCCGGACAGGCAGCAGAACGGCATAACATTCGAAGCCGATATCCTGAGTAACAGCACGATGGACGTGCTGATCCAGATTCAGGCTGATGAAGCGGTGATCGTCACCCGTGAAGATGGCGAGATCGTCACCCGTCACCGTGCTGACCCTGCACCGGGGCCAGAAATTGGCGCGTGGTCACTGGTATTTGTTGATGAGGTCAGCGGCGAAACATGGCAGGACAACAAACCGATCCCCTCTTCCAACAGTTAGACGACTGGTTAGCCAGCGTTGCCGCGCAGCTTTCGCCTGGGCACCGTCGCAAGCTGACGCGCGACGTTGCGATCGGGCTGCGTAAGCGCCAGCAAAAGCGTATCGCCAGCCAGAAGAACCCCAGCGGTGAAAGCTATCCGGCCCGCCGCCGCAAAATCCTGCGCACCCAGGGCGGGATAAAGTTCATATGGAATGATGAGGCCAGGGAGTTACGCAACTGGCGAACCACGGGCAGGGGTGAGCACCGCGCAATCACCGGCTATGACGTGGATCGCGGTGCCCTGCGCACGTTCTATAAGCGCGATATCCAGCGTTATATTGAAATCAATCTCAACCAGTCAAAGCAAAACCGCACCAGAAAGGATCCGATGTTCCGCAAGCTGCGCACCGCACGCTTTCTTAAGGCTTACGGTACGGGCGGCATGGCCGTGGTTGGCTATCAGGGGCATACCGCCGAAATTGCCAGCGTTCACCAGTACGGTGAAGTTGATAACGTGGTGCCGGGTGCCCGTGCGCGTTACCCGGTGCGTGAACTCCTGGGCATGACCGAGGGGGATTTAGACTGGCTGGCCGATACAGTTGTTACCTTCATGCAAGAGATTTGATTGTCACCAACCCGCCACAATGGCGCCGCGTTGTTTGCGCGCGCGCGACTCCTGATACTGACTGCATAACCCAAAAGCCGAAACGGTCGTAAAGCCTGCTACCGGGTGGAAGCGACGCCGGACAGCGTAACCGGCACCACGGGAAACAGTCAGCACTATGAATTTAAACGAACTCTATCGCCTTATCTGCAATCTCGCCCGCATTGGCACCGTGCTGGAAGTGGATACGGAAAAGTATCTTGCACGCGTCGAAACCGGCGAGAACAAAACCGACTGGATCCGCTGGGCAGTGCCGCGCGCCGGTGAAGCAGTGACGTGGTGGGCGCCGACAGTGGGCGAGCAGGTTTATATTTTGTGCCCCTGCGGTGAGATGGAAACGGCATTCATTGCCGGAAGCCTTTACAGCGAAGACGCACCGCCGCCAGATGCTGGCGCTACCTCCTGCGTGATCCTGCACCCGGATGGCGCCCGTATCTCATATGACCCGGAGGCCAGCGCGCTGGTTGTCAGCGGGGTGAAAACGGCAAGCGTCACCGCGTCGGAATCCATTACCGCCACCGTGCCGGTGGTAACTGTCAAGGCAGATACGCGCGTTACCCTGGACACGCCGGAAGTGGTCTGCACCAACAAGCTGATCACCGCCACGCTGGAAGTACAAAACGGCGGGGAAATGAAGGGCAATATTACCCATTCAGGCGGATCGCTTTCGTCTAATGGTGTCGTTGTCCATTCGCACAAACATAGCGGCGTCCAGTCCGGTGGCAGTAATACAGGTGGCCCGGTATGAGTACAGTCCGTTACAGCGGCATGAATGCCGGTTCAGGCCATGCCATCACCGACAACGAGCATATAGCGCAGTCTATCGGCGATATTCTGTTAACGCCGATCGGTTCCCGTGTAATGCGCCGCGCTTACGGTTCGCAGCTTTTCAACCTGATAGATCAGCCGGTCGATAACGCCATAACGAAGCTGCGCGTTATGTCTGCCATCTACAGCGCCCTGTATTTATGGGAACCGCGGATCTCTCTGACCAGTATCACCCTGAGCGCGCCGGGTGCCGGTCGGCTGGTTGCCACTATCCAGGCCAATCGCACCGACAATCAGACGCCATTTAACGCCGATATCACATTGAGGGGCCAGGCATGAGCGGCACGATCGATTTATCGCAGCTACCGCCGCCCGTGGTGGTTGAACCGCTGGACTTCGAAACGCTTTTCGCGCAGCGCAAGGCCGCATTTATTGCGATGTACCCGGAAGACGAACAGGAAGAGATCGCCCGCACGCTTGAGCTTGAATCGGAGCCGATCACCATGCTGCTGGAAGAAAATTGCTATCGCGAATTGCTGTTGCGCCAGCGGGTGAATGAAGCGGCCCGCGCGGTGATGCTGGCTTATTCCACAGATAGCGATTTGGATAATCTGGCGGTCAATTTCAACGTTGAACGTCTGACCATTCAGGAAGAAGACGACAGCGTTACCCCGCCAATTGAAGCCGTGATGGAGTCAGACGCGGATTTACGCACGCGTACCCAGCAGGCTTTTGAAGGTCTGAGCGTGGCCGGGCCAACGGCGGCATATGAGTTTTGGGGGCGTTCGGCTGACGGGCGCGTAGCTGATATTTCGGCGGTCAGTCCTACGCCTGCCTGCGTCACCATTTCGGTGCTGTCGCGTGAGGGTGACGGAACGGCCAGCGATGATCTGCTTTCCGTGGTCGCTGCTGCCCTGAACGATGAAGAGGTGCGCCCGGTGGCCGACAGGGTAACGGTGCAGTCTGCGGAGATCGTGCCGTATCAGATCGATGCAACGCTTTACATCTATCCGGGGCCGGAAGCCGAACCTGTCCGGCAGGCATCGGAGCAACAGTTACAGGTGTATATTGCCGCGCAGAATCGCTTAGGGCGCGATATTCGTCTTTCGGCAATCTACGCAGCCCTACATGTCGAAGGAGTCCAGCGCGTTGAACTGGCGCAGCCTGTTGCGGATATCGTGCTGAGTGACTACCAGGCATCACACTGCACCGAATACACCATAACGGTGGGTGGTTACGATGAGTAATGACCTGTTACCGCCGAGCGCTAGCCGAATGGAGCGCGTCGCCGCTCGCGTCTGTGCGTCGTTGGGTGAAGTGCCCGTGCCGTTGCGCCAGTTGTGGAACCCGCGGACGTGTCGGGCTGATCTGTTGCCCTATCTGGCGTGGGCCTTCTCCGTTGATCGCTGGGATGAGGCTTGGCCGATCAGCACGAAACGAAAAGCGGTGGCCGATGCGTTCTACCTGCATAAGTACAAAGGTACAACGGGCGCCATGCGTCGGGTTGTGGAGCCGTTCGGCTTCTTCATTCGGGTTAACGAGTGGTGGAACATAGACACCGCGCCGGGTACCTTCACGCTGGATATTGGCGTGGAAGACCAGGGGATTAGTGAAGAAACCTATCAGGAGCTTGAACGCCTGATCGCCGATGTAAAGCCGTGCAGCCGCCATATGCTGGGAATGTCTCTTCACCTGCAAACAACCGGCGATCTGTATATCGGCGCGGGCAGTTATTCCGGCGATACGCTGACCGTGTACCCGTATTTCCCTGAAACCATAGCCGTGGGCGGTGATGATTACACCGGGGCGGCAATCCATTTAATTGACACCGTGGAGATCGCAAGTGGCGACTAAATATTATGCCGTGCTAACCAATATAGGCGCGGCGAAACTGGCAAATGCCACGGCATTGGGTGCGCAGGTTGATATAACCCAGATGGCTGTAGGCGATGGTAACGGCGCATTGCCGACGCCGAACCCGGCACAAACGGCGCTGATTCACGAGCTGCGACGCGCGCCGCTCAATAGCCTGAGTATTGACCCGAACAACGCCAACCAGATTATTGCCGAACAGGTGATCCCCGAAGATGTGGGCGGATGGTGGATCCGTGAAATCGGTTTATTCGATAAAGACGGCGATATGATTGCCGTAGCCAACTGTGCGGAAACCTATAAGCCGCAGTTGCAGGAGGGGAGCGGGCGCGTTCAGATTGTCCGCATGATCCTGATCGTCAGCAGCACCGCCGCCGTGACGCTGAAAATTGACCCTTCGGTAGTGCTGGCAACGCGCCAGTATGTTGATGATCAGATAATCCAGGTGAAGGCCTATGTTGATCAGCAACTGGCGGCGCATGTGGCTGCGGCTGATCCTCATGCGCAATATTTGCTTGAGTCGGATTTTGATAAATATTTCCCGGCAGGTTTTCCGCTTCCGTGGCCGCAGGCAACGCCGCCAGGAGGCTGGCTAAAATGCAATGGCGCAACGTTCGATAAGGCCAAATATCCGAAGCTGGCGACGGCTTACCCTTCTGGTGTATTACCAGATTTGCGCGGTGAGTTTTTGAGAGGCTGGGATGATGGGCGCGGTGTGGATGTTGGACGGCAGATATTGACTGCTCAGGGTGATGCTATTCGCAACATAACAGGCTCTATTCCATCTGCTGCTCCTTATGGGTTCGAACAGGATGCTACGGGGGTACTATATGCTACGCAAGGTTTTGTTCATGGTGGAGGCTCCTTAGCCCAACAATCAGCAGGGTATGGGATCGGTTTTAATGCGTCCCTCGTAGTGCCTACAGCTTCAGAAAACCGTCCGCGTAACGTCGCATTTAACTATATCGTGAGGGCAGCATAATGACGCAGGCAAAATTAAACAGCGAGTTTATCGCCACCGTGGCCGGTGATATTAAGGTGTTTAACTACGATGGCGAGACGCGCGAATATCTTTCTTCATCGGTTGAATATCTGGCCTTGGGTGTAGGTCTTCCTGCAAACTCATGTGCTGACGCACCGGGAGAAAAGAGAGATGGTTTCGCTATCTGCCGGACAGCCGATTTTACCGCCTGGGAATACGTCGCCGATCATCGTGGTGAAACGGTATACAGCACTGAAACAGGCGATGCGATGATGGTTTATTTGCCTGGTGATTACCCGGAGGGTACAACCACATTGGCACCTGCTACGGCATACGATACATGGAACGGTAGCGAATGGGTGACGGATACCGAAGCACAGCACGCTATGGATGTGAAAGCGGCCGAACAACAGAAAACAATGTTACTGGCTGAGGCTCAGGCCACGATCAGCCTGTGGCAAACAGAATTACAATTAGGCGTTATCAGCGATGAAGATAAAGCCAGCCTGATCGCCTGGATGAACTACATCAAAGCCGTGCAAGCGGCGGACACCTCGAAAGCGCCGGATATTACCTGGCCGGATAAGCCGGAATAAGTTTCCATTCCGGCACGCATGGCCGGTTCTAACCGTGCTGGCCGTGCGTATCGAGTACAGTCGTTTTTAACGGTGCTGTAGCACGGTCAGTTATGGCGGTGCCGCCAGGAGGGGAAGCGGGCAAGAGCCCGCTTTTCTTATATCGAAAGGTTGGTTTTCACCAGAGAGAAGAGATCGTCGGTGGTCGTTTCGGCCAGCTTTTCCCGTATGTCCTCGCTTACCCGTTTCAGGTTGAGAGTAAAATCAATTTTCTTTGCTTTCCCGTCCTTAAAAAACTCCGTCCGGTTTTGCGTGATCTGCTCAATTACATACATGCCGTAGATCCTGCCTGTGCCTTCTATAAGGGGCCATGGGCGCCCGGAAAAAGCCATAGTTTCCAGCATGACAAGCGACACATCACCGCCGCTTATTTCGGGGTACAGCGTGCCGCTGAGTACGAACGGTTCTTCATCTGCACCGATGAACTGATAGCGCGGGGATTTCCCCACGCGATCGTTTTTGACATGCCGCCAGGAGTTGGTTTTATTCGCACTCTGGTAAGGCGTGGTTTGCAGTGAAAAGGGGAACATCCCCAGAATCATCATCATGATATTGCCCTTAGACGTGATCGGTCAGTTGGGAACGCTTGCGCCGGTCAGCCTGCTGCTTCGCTAACGCAAGTTCTTCGCGCACGCGCCTGATAATGGTTTCTTCATCCAGTTTCTGGCCGCTAAAGTCGAAGTTAAGGTTATATACATCGCCACCCGGTGCAGGCATCAGCGCAGCGACGGAAGCCGCAGACGGCGACGCCGAAACGGGCACCCGTGCGGCGGGCCTGTCAACCTGCCAGGGGGTAACGGAAGCGATCAGCGATCCGGCCTGCTGCGTCACCCAATCGGTAAGGGATGGTAGCTGGCGCTGTGCCTGCTTAAGCGGTTCAGAATATCCGCCACGGATCGGGATATAGGGCTGCTTATTCTTGAAGACGATTTCGCCGGGCCCGTCTTTCTTCTCCGTGATATTGGTGGCGATCTTGTCTAGGCTGCTGCTCATCTTCGGCACGATGTTGGCCGGGCCTTTGAGCGAGTTAATTAAGCTTTCCTGCTTTTTCTGCTGGTCAATGGCCTGCTGTTGCTTCTGGTTGGTTTTCTTCTGCTGATCGTCTTTCGGCGACCAGTTCCAACCCTTTTTAACCATTTTCTTTTGCTGCGGATCCCACTCCCAGACAACAGGGTCTTTGTGCATACTTTCCGCAGCTTGCTGCGCTGCTTTTGTTGCGTCGGGTATGGCGCCGAGTTTTTCCAGTACCCATCCTATACCGCGCGCTATTCCTTCGATTATTGGTGTTAATGCAGATAGAGCGTTACCGACAACCTTACCGAACGTTTCCCCGGCACTGGTGCAGGAGGCTAGCGCTTCGCTGGAGAACTGGATAGGTTCGAATAGTTTTGTGAACCACTCCCAGACGCCACCGACAGCATTACCGATAGAGTCAAAGAGTGGGGCCAGTGGTGCAAAGGCTGTACTAAATGCTGCGGTTAAAGGCTGTAAGCCACTCATTAACCCGGTGTAAAAGCCAGTGAAAAAGGCTTTTATAGGTTCCCAGAATTTAATAACGGCGATCGCTGCTGCTGATAAAGCGATTACCAGTATTCCAATAGGGCTAAGAAGTAATGATAACCCGCCACCCAACGCCATCATTACGGTGCGTCCAACGTTCAGCAAAGCGCCGAAACCGGAGGTTGCCAGAGTTCTGAGGCCATTACCAAGCCAGGTTATAGCCGTCATAGGCCTTGTGAATAGGGTAAATAGCCCCTGTCCGGCAGCAACAGCACCGCGTGAAAGTGCCATTAACGCTGTGTTTAACCCACCAATAGCTTGTTTACTAAATTGGGTAATGCCAGACGCAGCAGATCGGAAGAGGGCAGGCCAGTCTTTAATACTTCGACCCACGCCAGATAGTGAGGGGATCAGCCCGCGTAATGTGCTGGATAATTTTCCCAGCGAGCCTATGAGGGGAGTTACCCCACCGGAGCCAGCCAGCGTGGTGAAGCTGAGGCGAACAAGTGCCATCGGGCCGAGCACTGCGCCGATGGACAGCATCAGGCCACCCACGACAACCAGCAGCGCACCTATGGCGGCGGTAACTTTCATGATTGAGCCAACCAGCACCGGGTTAGCTTCAACCCAGCGGCGGACACTGCCGATCACTTTGCTGACGGTAAGCATGATATCCATCAGCGGATCGCGGAGCGTTTCTCCCGCTGAACTGAATGCGTTAACCGCGCCGGTTTTGGTCAGTTGCCACTGAGCAGAAAGGGAAGCTTTGTTGATATCAGATTCCCGATTCATGGAACCTTTAGCGGCTGCGCCCTGCGTCAGTTCTATCTGGCGGCGTAGTTCGGGCAGGTTGTTCGCAAGTTTCTGCGCATCATCGCCGAACTCTTTGCCGAAAATCTGGGTAAGGTTGGCTACCTGCTGATCCGGGGCCAGTTTTTTGGACGCTTCCAGCACTGAAATGATTGTGCCCATCGCGTCCACTGACATGCTCTTCTGGACTTTTTCGGCACTGAGGCCGAGGGCGTCCAGACCCTGCATAAAGTTTTTGCCCTGAACCGTAGCGATTGAGAGTTCGCGCACCATGGCATTGGTGGCGCTGGCGGCAACTTCGGCCGGGGTGCCGAGTGTCAGAAAGGTGGAACCCAGCGCGGCGGCTTGCTTGTAATCCAGTTGGCTGGCAAGCCCGCCAACGCGCTGGAGCACGTCGATAATATCGGAGCCTTTCGACTTCGCGTTATCGTCCAGGTAGTTTATGGCGTCGCCCAACTGTTCAATATTCTGGGTAGGGATTTTATACAGCCCGGCAATCTTACCGAGACTTTCAGAAAGCTGATCGGCGGGCAGTTCAAAGGCTACCGAAGCTTTTGCCGCCATGCTGGCGAAAGCCAGCAGATCGGCTTTTTGTTTTTCCCACGGATCATCGCTGTTTGCCACGCCCATGCGCGCGCCACCTTCGACCAGGGCGGCATAGTCAACAGCGCCGTTAGCCATTGGTAGCTTTTCGCTGGCATCCATGATCGCCCGCTGCATTTCTTCATACTGCGGGGTGCGGTTGCCGCTGTCGTCACGCAAGCCGTTTACCTGTTTGGCTACGCCTTTCATGGCGTCTTCAAGGCTGCTGTATGATTTAACCGCAGCGGCGACAGGTGCGAGGGTTGCCGCCCCTACTGCGGCGGTTTTCATCCCCCCGCTCATCATCTTTTCGCCGGTTTCTTTGGCGCGGCTGTAACGGGCCTGCGCCTGGTTAACAGCGTCAAGCCGTCGCTGCTGTTCGGCAAGCTGGCGGTTGTATTGCGCGGTGCGCTGGTTGATCTGTTCCGTCGCCCGGCTGGCGCTGCTGATCGCAATGCCTTCACTGTAGAAGCTGGCGCGCAACTGGTTAAGCTGCGTCTGCTCGCCTTTCTGCTGCTGGGTTAACTGGCGAATGGCTGCACGTTGCTGATTGAGGGCGGCAACCTGTTCGGCGCTGCGCTGGCGTAACGGGCCATAAGCCGCCGCCATTTGCCGGGCCTGTTCTTTCGCCTGGGCCAGTTGTTCGGTGGTTTTTTTATTGGCTGCGGTGAGGCGGTCAAAGCTGGTTGCCTGACGCTCAAGCCCTTTAATGCTGGTTTTGGTCTGATTGATTTGAGACGCCAACGCGGCGGCACTCTGGCGCGCCGCGTTGACAGGGCGGGACATATTATTCAGGGCGCTGAATGCCACCCTGATATTTAAATTGCGGTCTGCCATTTAGTGATCTCCACCACTGCGCGCAGCCGCCTGATCACGCCATAACAGTATTTCCTGTACCGTCATGGCGTCCATCTCTACCGGCCGCCAGTGGAATATGACGGCGATATCTGCCATCAGGTCTTCTATGCGTTCGCAGGGGCATCGGATGATTCGTTGCCCGTATCCGTCGCGGTCAGATCCGAAGAGGGTTGCAAAAAATCAACCACCGCGTTGGCTAGCTGGCAAAAATCCCAGGTATCCATTCGGGCAATCTCATCGGCGGTTAATGCCGGAGCGGTAACGCGGGGCAGCAGAATAACCAGCGCGTCATAGTTGGACGTCAGCACGTCATAGGCTTTTAAGCCGCGCAGTGATCCAGCCTGTTTAAGCACGGAAGTGATCGCCACTTCGGTGATTTTGGTCTTACCGCGCGTAATAGGGGCGGTAAGAATAACGGTGTTTTCTTTGGTCTTGCTCATGGTGCCGGGTTTCCTTATAAGCCGATGTTAGCGCGGTGTTTTTCCAGTACATCCACACCGGCAACTTTGTAGATCATGTTGAGCACATCAATTTCGATAATTTCTTCGCTATTGATTGTCAGCTTGTAATAGGTGTTTTTCAGGGTGTACTTATGCGAAGTATCATCCCCAACCTTTGCCGAACCGGGATCCAGTTCAGTGAAGCGGCCACGCGTCTGGATTTCGCACGGTACGGCGTCGCCGGTCGCATCGTCCTGGTAAGAGCCAGCAAAGCGCACCTGTATTCCGTCCGCAGTGGTAACGCCCCATTTTTTCATTAGCCCGGCATCCATGCCGCCCAGCGTGATATCCATATCCAGGGCGCCAGCGTCGAAGCCCAGATCCACCGCAACCGAACCCGGCATACCGCCCGCCTGGTAGTCTTCGGTTTTTTTGGTGAGTTTGGCGGGGGTGATTTCCGGCACCATGCCGAAGTAGTTATCCCCGTCAAAGAACATATTGAAATATTTGAGTTTCTTAGGCAGTGCCATAAGCGCCCCCGGTTAGTTATTCACTGCGCTGGAAAACGTAGCGAAATATTCGTCGGTGAACTCCTGTACCAGGCTGAGATTTTCCAGCGGTGGAACAGGGGTGTAGTTGTACTTAATGGTCAGTTGACCATTGCGCAGGGTTTCCGAGGTATTCGGTTCCGGGTCATACCAGCAGCGGGCGCCCAGCAGCTTGCCAGCCGTCACATATGAGGTCAGCTTCTTATTGATGCCGTCCACAATGTCCTTTACCAGCGACGGGGTAAGCGGTTTATCAACATAGGCGAAATGTGCTTCGGCGACGGTATCCGCAACGATCTGCGCGGTTCGGGTATAGCTTTCGAAGATATACGTTTCCGCGTCGCAGGTACGCGATCCCCAGATGCGGTAGCCGTCCTGCTTGATCAGCGTGGTAACGCCTGCTGCGTTCAGTTCGTCGGCGTCGGTATCGGTGCCCTGCAACGTGAAATAGATATCCCGATCCATCCCCAGCACGTTATTAACGGGCACGTTGGAAATGGTTTTATGCCAGCCCTGCGTTGCGTCGATTTTGGCGCGCATCCCAACCGCATGGGCACCCACGGGCACGGTGGCATTCGCCCCGGCGTTGGTGTCGTAGCAGATGAAATTAGGCCAGATAACCATCATTTCACGCTGGGAGAACTGTTCGCGGTATTCCTTCACTTCGGCGATGCTGTTGCAGCCGTTCGCTGCCACGTAAGCAAACGCGCGCAGCTTTTCGGCAATGACGCCGAGTTGTGCGGCCACCGCTTCCGTATCAAGACCGGGAACAGCCAGCACACGCGGGCGCACGCCTACGCGCATTTCGGCAGACAGCAGCGCGTACATGCCGGTAAAGCGTCCGTTTGCATCGGTGCCGCCAATAACCAGTTGATCCTGTGTCTGTGCGGTGCCGCCTTCTGGCGGTTCGATATTTGCAGCATCAGCAACGCGGATAACAATGGTTTGCGGGCTGGTCTGGTCTGAAATCGCTTTCAGGGTGGTAAACAGGGTGCCGGTTTTACCTGCCTTGCCCAGCATGTTAGCCACGCGGGTGATCAGTACAGGGGTATCCAGCGGGAACGCTGTTTCGTCCGCATCATCAGCGGTGCAGACAACGCCGATCACCGCCGAATCAATGTCGGTGATCATCGTACTAAGGTCGGTGGTTTCCGTGACGGTTACACCGTGATGGTAGTTAGTGGCCATGTATTTGCCTCGCCAGTTTAATGACTGCGAATATCATTGCGGCAATGGCAGGCTGATGCGATGGATAAGGGTTGTCAGCAACCTGCAACAATGACGGGGCGTTGTTCATGCGCGCGCGCGTGGCGACGATGTACCCCATCATGATGAAGGGGTTGATATGGACACGACAGAAAACCGATATTCGCCGCGCCCGGCGTTCAGTATTGAAATTGAAGGTAATCAGCTTACGGCGCTGGATAACCGGTTGATCTCTCTTTCCCTGACAGATAACCGGGGCTTTGAAGCGGACACGCTGGATCTGACTCTGGATGATGCAGACGGGCAGGTAGCATTACCACCACGCGGCGCAAAGATATCGGTGGCGCTGGGCTGGGATAATGATCCATTGGTTTTTAAGGGCGTGTATACGGTTGATGAGATAGGTCATTCAGGCCCGCCTGACCAGCTAACGATCAGTGCCAGAAGCGCAGATTTCCGCGATACCTTCAACGTGAAAAGGGAATATAGCTGGCACGATATTACCGTGGGGGATGTGGTCGCCAGTATTGCCAGTCGCTACGATCTGCGTGCGGGTGTCAGCGAAGAACTGGCGAAGATTGAGATAGACCACGCCGATCAGACGAGTGAATCAGATATCAGCTTCTTAACGCGCATGGCCGAAATGCTGGGCGCGGTGGCAACCATTAAAAACGGTATGCTTCTGTTTATCACGCCGGGCAAGGGAGTGACGCAGAGCGGCAAGCCGCTGCCGGTGATCGAGATAGTCCGGTCAAGCGGTGATAAACATAGCTTTAACGTAGCTGACCGCGACGCGTACACGGGCGTAACTGCATACTGGCTTGATCTCAACTTTGGCAAGAAACCATCCACTACCGTGAAGAAAACAACCCGCAGGCGACGAACCAGCCAGGCCAAAAAGAAAGAGCCTGCATCCAGCAAAAAAGAGGGTGATTATCTGGCCGGGGCTGAAGGTAACGTTTTTGTTATACGTAAAACCTTCAAGACGGAAAAGGCGGCGAAGCGTGCCGCTGCGGCTAAGTGGCGGGAGTTGCAGCGCGGTGCGGCTACGTTCAGCATCACCCTGGCGCGTGGCCGCGCAGATTTGTACCCGGAACAGCCCGCCAGCGTCTACGGCTTTAAGTCCACGATCGACAGTGGGAACTGGACGATAACGCGGTGCGTTCACGATATTGGCGGGGGAGGGTTTACCACGTCGCTGGAACTGGAAGTAAAAATCGACGACTGGACAGCGGAGAGTGACGATTCAACGTCTTAAGCGTTATACTTGCGTTGATATTAACCAGTCCTGAAAGGAGGCCCGCGTATGGCAATGCGCTGTCCTCGCTGCCGTGCAATAGCAAAAACCAGAACCAGCGTTGAGCTGAGTTTGCTTGTACGGCGCAGCTATCACCAGTGTCAAAATATGTTGTGCGGGTACTGTTTCACCAGCATGACGGAAATAGACGGTTCACTAAATCAGACCCAGCCAGCGCCCGGCGCGATGGTGCCACAAGAAGCTTTTCCACGAAGTCACCACGGCGAAGATCAGTTATCGCTGGCACTCTAAAATAACCCGCCTATATGGCGGGTTAATTTTTATTTATTCAAACAAAATCAACTGATAGGCTTTATGGTGGTTATGTAACCATGTCTATGGAGTCTAGGAAAATGGCATTAGTAAACTGCCCGGAATGCAGTAAAGAAATTAGTGATTCAGCGTTTAAATGCCCGTCTTGCGGCCATCAGGTCAGAAAGCCGAAGCGCTCATTTTTTGGCAAGATCGTTAAGTGGATATTTATCCTGTTTAACATCTTTATGATCTATTGCATTTTTGCCGGGGCTGGCGGCAGTAGTGACGTTATCAATAACGCAGCCTCAGACGCAGAACGGGCCGGAGCCGCAATTGGTACGGGGCTGGGGATGATGATGCTGGGAACCATCTGGGTTATTGGCGATATCATTATCGGAATGTTTGTTTTCTTTACTCGCCCGAAATCATGAAAGGTAATGGTATGAAAAAGATAATCATTGCTATGGCGCTTTGCTCTTCTGCTGTATCAACAGCGTATGCGGTAGAACCAGTTAAAGCCGATATTAACAATGACGCATTAATGAAATGCCAATCCGAGGAAAAAAGTGATGCGCGTTTAGCTTGTTACGATAAGGTTCTTCCACCGAAAGTAGCCGAAGAGGCTAAGCCAGTAGTAGGTGTTGGAAAATGGCAGGTATCCACGAAAACTTCACCCGTGGATGATTCAGAGAATGTTTATGTTAGCCTTTCTGCTAATGATTCTTTCCGGTCGCAGTTTGGGGAATCGATCACACCAAGTCTTTACATCACTTGCCGCGAGAAAAAAACAGAACTTTTCCTCAATTGGGATACCTATCTTGGGTTGAACGAAACACAGATGTTATCTCGCTTGGATAAACAGAAGGCAAAAACGAAAACATGGGACATATCTAGCGATACCAAATCGGTATTTTATCGTGGCAATGTCATCGAGTTCGTCAAGGCGCTGAGCCAGGCTAACTCAATGTTTACTCAGATCACGCCTTACAATGAAAGTCCCGTGAGTGCGACATTTGATGTTGCTGGTCTGTCAGAGGCATTGAAGCCACTTCAAAAAGCGTGTGGATGGAAGTAATGCGGTGTGCAGCCCCGTAATGCACGGGGCTTTTTTTGTCGAAGTGTAGTCAAAATGTAGACGAAGATTAGAATAAATCCTTTTATTCCATTGTGTTACTGGCCGGATTTCTTCACCATCCCTGTCTTCCCCCACATGATGTGGGGGTTTTTTTTTGCCCAAAAAACGGTCTCTGATGGGGCGTGCTTGGGTGGCAGGCGAAGGGAGAAGGAATCAGTTATAGACTGTCTGCAGTGGTTCGAATTCGCAGGCGTCTGCTGACTTGTCGCAATCATAAAAACGTTCGGTTTTCGCGGCCGATTCAGGATACCAGTTATCGTTTCCTTCAATCGACACAATCAGATTGCTGAGTATATTCTCTTTCCCTTTACGGCTATACGTCAGGTCAATTTCCTGGCCGTTTGCCAGTTCGTAAGTGCAGTTGACTAATACGCCTTCAGCCAGTTTATTTTTTGCAAAATAAAGTGCAGTGACGAAGCGTTTAATGTCCTTCTGTTGGTGTACTTGAGAATTCCAGCTCCCTTCCCATCCGGATAAGGTAACGGGAGAGGTATAAATATGGTTTTCATAAGTGATGTTTTCTGGCGCTGGGCATTGCATGCTTTCCGTCGCGGCTGCCGCAGAGCCTGAAAGCAGGGCGAGCGTAAGCGCAGTACATATACTATGTTTCATTATTTTTTCCTTTATATTCGCTTGACTTATCTATTACAGAGTGAATAAGTGACCTGCAAGGAAAATATAATGAAAAAAGAGTAGTAAAGGCAATATTAATTATGAGTAATTCAGAGGCTGTGCCGATTTTTATTATTATTTAGGTCGTTTGATTTTTAATTGATGCTAAATGATATATATATAAAATGTTTTCTATTATTCACTTTGTTGATAATTGTTAACGCAGGCTGGTGCTAAACGGTTATATCTCATTTTCTACACTTCGCTGCCGTCAGACGATCATCGCTATGAGTTATACTACGCCAAGATGATGGCAGGAGTGTTTATGAATCAAACCTATGGGCGGCTGGTTAGTCGGGCGGCAATCGCGGCGACCGTGATGGCATCGCTGTTACTTTTGATCAAAATTTTTGCGTGGTGGTACACCGGATCGGTCAGTATTCTGGCTGCACTGGTGGATTCTTTGGTGGATATCGCGGCGTCGTTAACCAACCTGTTGGTGGTGCGCTATTCTTTGCAGCCGGCCGATGATGAACATACCTTCGGACATGGTAAAGCGGAATCGCTGGCGGCGCTGGCGCAAAGCATGTTTATTTCCGGTTCGGCGCTGTTTTTATTCCTGACCGGGATTCAGCATCTTATCCAACCCACGCCGATGAAAGATCCCGGTGTCGGGGTGATTGTCACCATCATTGCGTTAGTGTGCACAATCATACTGGTCTCGTTTCAGCGCTGGGTGGTAAAGCGTACGCAAAGTCAGGCAGTTCGGGCGGATATGCTTCATTATCAGTCTGATGTTATGATGAACGGTGCAATTCTCATTGCGCTTGGGCTGGCATGGTACGGCTGGCATCGCGCAGATGCCTTGTTTGCGCTCGGGATTGGCATCTATATTTTATATAGCGCATTACGCATGGGGTATGAGGCGGTACAGTCATTGTTGGATCGCGCTTTACCCGATGAAGAACGTCAGGAAATTATTGATATCGTGACGTCATGGCCGGGAGTCAGCGGCGCTCACGATCTTCGTACGCGGCAGTCAGGGCCGACCCGCTTTATTCAGATTCATTTGGAAATGGAAGATAATCTGCCGCTCGTTCAGGCGCATGTAGTGGCTGAGCAGGTCGAGCAGGCAATTTTGCGACGTTTCCCGGGATCGGATGTCATCATTCATCAGGATCCCTGTTCGGTCGTACCCAAGGAAGGCAAGATGTTTGAGCTTTCATAATTCGTTGTAAAAAAAGTGAACCAGGCCAGCATTTTGTGTATAAATTACCACCATTTGGCCTGACCTGAATCAATTCAGCAGGAAGTGATTGTTATACTATCTGCATATTCGTTGGATCGTTTCGATATGCGGAATCGACTTCCGGCAGCAGATTTCATTTTGCATTCCAAAGTTCAGAGGTAGTCATGATTAAGAAAATCGGTGTGTTGACAAGCGGCGGTGATGCGCCGGGCATGAACGCAGCAATCCGTGGTGTTGTGCGTGCAGCGTTGACGGAAGGGCTGGAAGTCATGGGGATCCATGATGGCTACCTGGGTTTGTATGAAGACCGTATGGTCCAGCTTGACCGCTATAGCGTGTCCGACATGATCAACCGTGGCGGTACCTTCCTCGGTTCTGCCCGCTTCCCGGAATTCCGCGACGAAAACGTGCGTGCGGTGGCTATCGAAAACCTGAAGAAGCGTGGCATCGACGCCCTGGTTGTTATCGGCGGTGACGGTTCTTACATGGGTGCGAAACGCCTGACTGAAATGGGCTTCCCGTGCATCGGTCTGCCGGGCACTATCGACAACGATATCAAGGGCACCGACTACACCATCGGTTATTTCACCGCGCTGGGTACTGTAGTCGAAGCGATTGACCGTCTGCGTGATACCTCTTCTTCTCACCAGCGTATCTCTATCGTTGAAGTGATGGGCCGCTACTGTGGCGATCTGACCCTGGCGGCAGCGATTGCCGGCGGTTGTGAGTTCGTAGTGGTTCCGGAAGTAGAATTCAGCCGTGACGATCTGGTTGCTGAAATCAAAGCCGGTATCGCGAAAGGTAAAAAGCACGCGATTGTAGCGATCACTGAGCACATGTGCGACGTTGACGAACTGGCGCATTACATCGAGAAAGAAACGGGCCGTGAAACGCGTTCAACCGTACTGGGTCACATCCAGCGTGGTGGTTCTCCGGTTCCTTATGACCGTATTCTGGCGTCCCGTATGGGCGCGTATGCCATTGAATTGCTGCTCGAAGGTCACGGTGGTCGTTGCGTAGGTATTCAGAACGAAAAACTGGTTCACCATGACATCATCGACGCTATCGAAAACATGAAGCGTCCTTTCAAAGGTGACTGGCTGGACTGCGCGAAAAAACTGTACTGATTGTTTTTTTCGCGCCTGATGGCGCTACGCTTATCCGGCCTTCAGGTTGCTGAGACTTGCAGGCCGGATTAGGCGCTAGCCGCCATCCGGCAATCCCTCAGATTTATTCCTCGAAGTTATAGCAAATCTTTTTTTATTCTTTAATGTTTGGTTCGCTTTCTGGCACGCTTTGCTCATCACAACACCACATAAGAGAGCTGGGCGATGAACAAATGGGGCGTAGGGTTAACATTATTGCTGGCATCGACCAGCGTTCTGGCAAAGGACATTCAGTTACTTAACGTATCGTACGATCCAACGCGTGAACTGTACGAGCAGTACAACAAAGCTTTTAGCGCGCACTGGAAGCAGGAAACTGGCGACAACGTCGTGATCCGCCAATCGCACGGCGGTTCGGGTAAACAGGCGACTTCCGTCATTAATGGCATTGAAGCCGATGTCGTGACGCTGGCGCTGGCTTACGATGTGGACGCTATTGCTGAACGTGGTCGTATCGATAAAAACTGGATCAAGCGTCTGCCGGATAACTCAGCACCTTACACCTCCACCATCGTTTTCCTGGTCCGCAAAGGCAATCCAAAACAAATTCATGACTGGAACGATCTTGTCAAACCGGGTGTGTCCGTCATTACGCCAAACCCGAAAAGCTCAGGCGGCGCACGCTGGAACTATCTGGCGGCATGGGGCTACGCCCTGCACCACAACAATAACGATCAGGCCAAAGCGCAAGACTTTGTCAAAGCCCTGTTTAAAAACGTTGAAGTGCTGGACTCTGGTGCGCGTGGCTCAACCAATACCTTCGTTGAACGCGGTATCGGTGATGTGCTGATTGCCTGGGAAAACGAAGCGCTACTGGCGACGAACGAACTGGGTAAAGATAAATTCGAGATAGTGACCCCGAGTGAATCGATTCTCGCGGAGCCGACCGTTTCCGTGGTCGACAAAGTGGTGGAAAAGAAAGACACCAAAGCGGTAGCGGAAGCCTACCTGAAGTATCTCTACTCGCCGGAAGGTCAGGAGATAGCAGCGAAAAACTTCTACCGTCCGCGTGATGCTGAAGTGGCGAAGAAATACGAAAATGTCTTTCCGAAGCTGAAGCTGTTCACCATTGACGAAGAGTTTGGCGGCTGGACGAAAGCACAGAAAGAGCACTTTTCTAACGGCGGTACGTTCGACCAGATCAGCAAGCGTTAAATAAATCTGTGAGTTACCAACCCGGTGGCATAACGCGACCGGGTTTTTTATTTGTCATGGTTTTGCGTTACTCTTGCCCCTCAATAGGATACAGGGAACGCGTAATGAAAAAAGCAGGTTATCTTTTACTGGCGGTGATTGTGGTGGCTGCCGCTGCTGGCATTGGTTACTGGAAATTCACCGGCAACCCGGACGCGTTACGCCAGATTGTTCTTCAGCAATGCTTGCCGCACCAGTTGCAGCAGCAGGATCCCGCACCGTGCGTGGAAGTGAAACCAGACGCCGGATATGTGGTGTTCAAAGATCGTAACGGTCCGCTGCAATATCTGTTGATGCCTGGTTACCGTATCAATGGTACGGAAAGCCCGTTGCTGTTGGAATCAGGCACGCCGAACTTTTTCTGGCTGGCCTGGCAGGCGCGTAGCTTTATGAGCCAAAAATACGGTCAGGAGATCCCTGACAAAGCGGTATCGCTGACCATTAACTCGCGTAGCGGTCGTACGCAAAATCACCTACACATTCATATCTCCTGCCTGCGGACCGATGTCAGAAAACAGCTGGATGACAACATGGCGAAAATCAGCACCCGCTGGTTGCCTTTGCCGGGTGGATTACGTGGGCATGAATATCTGGCGCGTCGCGTCACGGAGAATGAACTGGCGCAACGCAGCCCGTTTATTATGCTGGCGGAAGAAGTACCGGATGCGCGAGAACATATGGGCAGCTATGCGCTGGCGATGGTGCGCCAGAGCGATGAGTCCTTTGTCCTGCTGGCGACTCAGCGTAACTTGCTGTCGCTGAATCTGGCCTCTGCTGAGGAAATTCAGGATCATCAATGTGATATTCTGCGCTAACCCTACCTAATCTGGCGTTTACTCCGCATGCCTGTCCCCGTATTCTTGTTGAAAAAAACAACAGGAGACAGGCATGTCGCTCTGGCTTTCGCACCCTCTGTTTATCCCTTCTCTGGTGGTTGGCATCACCATTCTTCTCTGGGCGACGTCGCTGCTGCCGGAATTTATAACGGCGCTGCTGTTCTTTGCCGTGGCGATGGTGGCCAAAATCGCGCCACCGGATGTGATTTTTGGCGGCTTTGCGTCGTCGGCGTTCTGGCTGGTCTTCAGTGGATTCGTGCTGGGTATCGCGATTCGTAAAACGGGATTGGCGGACAGGGCGGCGAGGGCGCTGTCATCGCGATTGACCGACTCCTGGCCGTTAATGGTAGCGAGTGTGGTACTGCTAAGTTATGCGCTGGCGTTTGTAATGCCGTCCAACATGGGGCGCATTGCGCTACTGATGCCGATTGTTGCCGCGATGGCGAAACGGGCGGGAATTAACGACGGCACGCGAGCCTGGTATGGTCTGGCGCTGGCCGTCGGGTTTGGGACGTTCCAGCTTTCCGCGACGATTTTACCCGCTAACGTGCCGAATCTGGTGATGAGCGGCGCAGCGGAAGGTTCCTACGGTATCCACCTGAATTATCTGCCTTATTTACTACTGCATACGCCGGTTCTGGGCTGGCTCAAAGGCGCGATACTCATCGTACTTATCTGCTGGCTGTTTCCTGGTAAGCCCCATGCGCCGCGAGATTTGACGCCGCCTGAGCCGATGAGCCGGGATGAAAAACGTCTGGCATGGATGTTAGCGGTGGTGTTGTTTTTGTGGGTAAGCGAAAGCTGGCACGGCATTGGTCCAGCGTGGACCGGACTGGCGGCGGCGGTTATCACGCTGCTACCTCGGGTTGGCTTTATTAATGGCGAGGAGTTTTCCAGTGGGGTCAATATCCGTACCTGTATCTACGTGGCGGGTATTCTGGGGCTGGCGATCACCGTCACGCAGACCGGTATTGGCAGTGCGGTGGGTGAGGCGCTGTTACAGGTGATGCCGCTGGACGCGGAAAAACCGTTCACCAGCTTCCTCGCGCTGACCGGCATTACCACCGCACTCAATTTTATTATGACGGCAAACGGTGTTCCGGCGCTGTATACCACGCTGGCGCAAAGCTTTGCCGATGCCACAGGATTCCCGCTGCTGTCGGTGATTATGATTCAGGTTCTGGGGTATTCCACACCGCTGCTGCCGTATCAGGCTTCACCCATTGTTGTGGCGATGGCGCTTGGGAAAGTGCCTGCGAGGGCGGGGATGCTGCTGTGTATGGCGCTGGCGGCGGCAACGTATCTGTTGCTTCTGCCGTTGGATTACCTCTGGTTCAGTATACTGGGTAAATTATAACTGTATCTAAATGTTAATTTTTTGTTTTGTGAGATGATGAATTGTTTTATTTGGGCTGATGGCGGTTAATACCGGGGCGCAGATTTGCGCACTGGAAACTCAAGGATTGATTCATGGACAGTTTGACCCCTATCCGCTGTTGGCCTGCCATCATTTCGCTCGCGATCACGCTGACCATCTGGTTTGTTATCCCGTGTCCGCCTGACGTCACTCCGCAAGCGTGGCATCTGCTGGCGTTGTTCATTGGTACGATCGCAGCGATTATCGGTAAAGCCATGCCCATTGGCGCCATTGCGGTTGTGGCGATTATGCTGGTGGCGATGACCGGCGTCACTAACCCCGGTAAACCCTCGGCCGCGCTGAACGATGCCTTGAGCGGCTTCTCTAATCAACTGATTTGGCTGATTGGTTTATCCATCATGCTGTCGCAAAGCCTGTTAAAGACCGGGTTGGGCGCGCGTATTGGCTACGGGTTTATTGCGCTGTTTGGTAAAAGAACGCTGGGTATTGCGTGGGCATTAACCCTTGCGGAAACCCTGATTGCGCCGGTTACGCCAAGCAACACGGCGCGTGGCGGCGGTATTATTCACCCGGTAATGCGGGCGATTGCGGAAAGCCTCGGATCGCAGCCGGGCAACAATGAGAATGGCTCAACGGGCCGCTATCTGGCGCTGGTGAATTACAACATTAACCCCATCAGCTCGGCAATGTTCATCACCGCGACCGCGCCTAACCCTTTAATCGTTAGCTTTTTAACGAAGGGAACGGATGGTGTGCTGAATATGACCTGGGGAATGTGGGCTATCGCCGCGCTGCTTCCCGCGGTGGTCTCACTGGTCGTTATGCCGATTGTTATCTGGTGGCTCTACCCGCCAGCCATCACACGCACGCCAAATGCGCCTCAGTTCGCACGACAAAAACTGGATGCGCTAGGTCCGCTTTCACTGGCAGAGAAAATTACTCTGGCAGTCTTCATTTTGCTGCTCTGCCTGTGGGCGGGAGTGCCCGCGATGTTGATGGGCAGTGGCTGGAGTGTAAACCCTACCAGCGCCGCGTTAATTGGTTTGTCGATTCTGTTGATGGCGGGCGTATTAAGTTGGGATGACATTCTTAAGTGCCGTGGCGCGTGGGATACCATAGTCTGGTTCGCGGCGCTGGTAATGATGGCGGATTTTCTCAGCAAGTTGGGGCTGGTGGGGTGGCTGGCAACCAGCGTGGGTAGCGCAATCGACCATCTTGGTGTGCACTGGAGCATCGCGACGCTATTGCTGATCCTGCTTTACGTCTACTCGCACTACTTTTTCGCCAGTACAACCGCGCATATCACGGCGATGTTCGCTGCATTCTTCGCCGCAGGATTAGGCCTCGGCGCGCCGCCGGCGCTGCTTGGGTTGATGCTCGGCTTCTCCTCCTCGCTGATGATGTCGCTCACGCACTATGGCACGGGTACTGCGCCTATCATCTTTGGTTCAGGCTATGTCACGCTGGCGGAGTGGTGGAAAACGGGACTGGTAATGAGTGTGGTCAACCTGACCATTTGGGGGATAACCGGTGCCTTCTGGTGGCACTGGCTGGGATACTGGTAAACCTGATGCGACGGGAGGAGTGCTCCTCCCGCCATACAACTTAAGCCTGTTTAGCGGCTTCTGCTGCTTTAACGATGACTGCGAAGGCGTCTGCTTTCAGAGAAGCACCGCCAACCAGCGCGCCGTCGATGTCCGGCTGAGCGAACAGTTCAGCAGCGTTGCCCGCGTTTACGGAACCGCCGTACTGGATGATAACCTGTTCAGCGATTTTCGCGTCAGCTTTAGCAATGTGGTCACGGATGAATTTGTGAACAGCCTGAGCCTGAGCCGGAGTTGCAGATTTACCGGTACCGATAGCCCATACTGGTTCGTAAGCGATAACTACGCCTTCGAATGCCGCAGCGCCCTGAGTTTTCAGAACGGCGTCGATCTGACGTGCGCAGACTTCTTCAGTTTTGCCCGCTTCGTTTTCTGCTTCGGTTTCACCGATGCACAGAACTGGAGTCAGACCCTGCTCTTTCAGCACAGCAAATTTCTTCGCGATCAGTTCGTCAGACTCTTTGTGGTAAGTACGGCGCTCAGAGTGACCGATAATGATGTACTGCGCGCCGATATCTTTCAGCATTTCAGCGCTTGTTTCACCGGTGAATGCGCCAGACAGGTTCAGGTCAACGTTCTGCGCGCCCAGGATGATGTGGCTACCGGCAGCGGCGTGTTTCGCCAGGTCGATATACATTTCCGGCGGAGCAATCGCTACTGCACAGCCAGCAACGCCAGCCAGTTCTTTACGCAGATTAGCAACCAGTTCGTTTACCATATGGCGGCTGCCGTTCAGTTTCCAGTTACCCATCACTAAAGGATGTCGCATTTCATTTCTCCACGCTTGTCAGCGAATTAAGGAATATGGCCGCCCGTCAGGGCAGCATGGTCTGTGAAACAGTATAGAGATTCGTCTGCGGAAAGGCTTTGCTTTTTGTCATCAATTCGCCTTCTCAAGACTTTCTGATAGTGCCAGCTTAATCGGTTCAACAGCGAAGGTCAGCCCCTTTTCACCGTTATCTGCTATGACATAGCGAATAGCGCCTTCTGTTTCGGCGTAATAGTGCTTACCTTTACCGGCGGCGAGCAATTTTTGCAGCTTTTTCTGACTTTGTTCTTTTGTCAGCAGCGGCGCGACGGTATGAATGACGGCGGTCATGTATTCCAGCGCTTTCGCTTTCGCCGCCTTTTGTTCAGGCCCCTGAATCGGTAGCCAGGTGATCTGCATACTTTTGATTTTCAATGTACCGCGTTCAAGCGCGGATGACGCATACAGATTTTCGTTGATTTTGCTGGCGGCGCGGGTGAGATTCGCCCGGTCGCGGCTGCTGTCGATGGCACGGAATTCATTGAGGATAAGCTTTGGATTCTGTGTATTAAAGTTTTCACGAAACTGGCTAATCGATAGATCAAAAGTCGGCGCGCCCGCCAGCAAATAGGGGGCCGTGATTGCCGTCGATGGCTCTTCCGCCTGCGCTGTAGTGCTTACGGTTAAGGCTGAAAACAGTAATAAAAACAGTGTAAATCCTTGCTTCATCAATTGTACCTTTCATTCTCACTGCTCACGATTAAAACGGTAACCGTCCGGCTTGTCAAAAGGGTAAACTGTCCTGGAAGGTAATAATAAAGGAACCTACATGACCATACAGCAGTGGTTATTCTCATTTAAAGGGCGTATTGGACGCCGTGATTTCTGGATTTGGATAGGTCTGTGGATCGTCAGTATGCTGGCGTTGTTCTCCCTGGCAAGTAAGCAATTACTCGATATTCAAACCGCAGCATTTTGTCTGGTGTGTCTGTTATGGCCGACGGCGGCGGTGACGGTAAAGCGTCTGCATGACCGAGGGCGTTCAGGAGCGTGGGCGTTGCTGATGATTCTGGCGTGGATGCTGCTGGCCGGAAACTGGGCGATGTTACCTGGCGTCTGGCAATGGGCGGTAGGCCGTTTTCTTCCGACGCTGATTCTGGTCGGCATGCTTATCGATCTGGGCGCGTTTGTCGGCACCCAGGACGAAAATAAATACGGTAAAGATACGCAGGACGTAAAGTACAGAGCTGACTCGTAGGCCGGATAAGACGCGTTAGCGTCGCCATCCGGCAAAATGCCCGGGGTGCTTACCGGGCAGTAAAACGTTCTTACCAGTAGTGTTCAGCGGTCATATGGCCTGGTCGACGGCGCAGGTGTTTGGTCATCTGCCGGGTCTCTTTCAACAGTTGCTGCGTGTCGCGCACCATTTGTGGATTTCCACACAGCATTACGTGGCTGGTTTCTTTATCCATTGGCAGACCTACCGCTTTTTCCAGCTCACCGCTTTCAATCAGCGCCGGCACTCGTCCGGTCAACGAATTTGCCGCAGTTTCACGGCTAACAACGGTCTGGATACGTAATTTACCTTCGTAGCGTTTTTCCAGCGCCTGCATCAATGGCAGGTAGCTTAAATCGGCGGCATAGCGCGCGGCGTGGACCAGTACCAGATTTTTAAAGCGATCCAGATCTTTGCCTAACTGCAGAATCGACAAATACGGGCCGATAGCCGTGCCGGTCGCCAGCATCCACAGCGTGTCGCAATCGGGGACCTCATCCAGCACGAAGAAGCCAGCGGCTTCACTGACCACCTGAACGTCATCGCCAGGCTTCAGCGCGGCCAAACGAGGACTCAGTTTGCCGTCGGGAACCGTCACCAGATAAAACTCTAAATCGGGATTGTCGGGCGCATTCACGTAGGAATAGGCGCGCTGGACGCGCTCGCCGTCGATTTCCAGGCCAAGCTTGGTAAACTGGCCAGCAGTAAAAGGAAGAACCGGAGCTCGCACGGTCAAACTAAATAAGGCATCGGTCCAGTTCTGCACCTTTGTGACTTTGCCTGTTACCCAATCTGCCATGGTTTTCTCCTGTCTGCTTTGATTGCCTTATCTTCGTCCGTTGGACGAAAGATTTCCAGCCCGGATGGGCTGGAAGGCTCTATTGATCAAATCAATTACAGGATGTGCGCCTGCACATCGGGATCTTTGCGATCGAGATAGTGAATCGACTGAATGCGGCGGATTGTGCGCGATTTGCCGCGGATCAGCAGCGTTTCGGTGGTCGCAATATTGCCTTTGCGGCTAATGCCTTCCAGCAGATCGCCTTTGGTGATGCCGGTGGCAGAAAAAATGACGTTGTCGCTGCGCGCCATTTCGTCCAGACGCAGCGCTTTGCCCGCTTCAATGCCCATCGCGGTGCAGCGGGCCAGTTCCTGTTCGCCAATGCGGCGGTTTTCTTCGCTGTCGCCTTTGACGTCATGACGCGCCAGGAGACGGCCCTGCATATCGCCATCCAGCGCGCGGATAACGGCGGCGGAGACCACACCTTCCGGTGCGCCGCCAATGCCGTACAGCACGTCAACTTCGCTGTCAGGCATGCAGGTCAGAATTGAAGCCGCAACGTCGCCGTCGGGAATAGCGAATACGCGCACGCCCAGTTTCGTCATCTCTGCAATAACGTCATCATGGCGAGGTTTTGCCAGGATAGTGACGGTCAGGTCACTCAGGGGTTTGTTCAGCGCGGCGGCAATGTTACGCAGGTTGGCTTCCAGCGACAGGTTCAGGTCAATGGACCCTTTTGCGCCTGGGCCGACAATCAGCTTTTCCATATACATGTCCGGCGCGTTCAGGAAGCAGCCTTTATCGCCCACAGCCAGTACCGCCAGCGCATTTGCCTGGCCCATTGCCGTCATACGCGTGCCTTCGATAGGATCGACGGCGATGTCTACCGCATCGCCAAGACCCGTACCGACTTTCTCACCGATAAACAGCATCGGCGCTTCATCGATTTCACCTTCGCCAATCACGATGGTGCCGTCGATGTTGACCTGGTTGAGCATAATACGCATGGCGTTCACCGCCGCGCCGTCAGCGGTATTTTTATCGCCGCGGCCCAGCCATTTATAGCCAGCCAGCGCGGCCGCTTCGGTCACGCGTGAAAATTCAATGGCAAGTTCTCGTCTCATTGCAAACTCGTAGCTGAAAGGAATGGCGCGAAGTGTAGCACAGGGGAGGGGGCGAGATTATTGATGTGTGTGCGGGGTTGTCCCCGCACGAAGATATTGCCGGATAAGACACCTTAGCGTCGCCATCCGGCAATGACGTATTACTCGTCGTGATCTTCCCACGCCATGGCGCGTTTGACTGCTTTTTTCCAGCCGCTGTAACGGAAGTTACGTTCGGTGGTTTCGATGCCAGGACGGAATTCACGCTCGATGACCGCTTTTTCCTGCAGCTCATCCAGGTTTTGCCAGAAGCCGACCGCCAGACCGGCCAGATAAGCCGCACCCAGCGCAGTGACTTCGCGGACTTCCGGGCGCTCAACGCGCGTGCCGAGAATGTCCGACTGGAACTGCATCAGGAAGTTGTTGGCTACCGCCCCGCCATCGACGCGCAGGGCGTGCAAGCGAATGCCGGAGTCAGCCTGCATCGCTTCCAGTACGTCACGGGTTTGGTAAGCGATAGACTCAAGCGTTGCGCGAATGATGTGGTTGGAGTTTACGCCACGGGTCAGACCGAAGATGGCGCCACGCGCATACGGGTCCCAGTACGGTGCGCCCAGACCGGTGAATGCCGGAACGACGTACACGCCGTTGGTGTCTTTCACTTTAGTCGCGAAATACTCAGAGTCGAATGCATCGCTGATGAGTTTCATTTCATCACGCAGCCACTGGATAGAGGCACCCGCCATAAACACCGCGCCTTCCAGGGCGTAGTTCACTTCCCCGGTCGGTCCGCAGGCGATGGTGGTCAGCAGTCCGTTTTCGGACTTAACGGCTTTCTCGCCGGTGTTCATCAGCATGAAGCAGCCGGTACCGTAAGTGTTTTTCGCCATCCCTTCTTTCACGCACAGCTGGCCGAACAGCGCCGCCTGCTGGTCACCGGCGATACCGGAGATAGGAATACGAATGCCGCCTTTACCACCGATGTTGGTTTGGCCGTACACTTCAGAAGAACGACGCACTTCCGGCAGCATGGCGCGCGGAATATCCAGCGCATCCAGCATCTTGTCGTCCCAGTCCAGGGAGTGAATGTTGAACAGCATGGTACGTGAGGCGTTGGTGTAATCGGTGACGTGTACGCGCCCCTGCGTCATTTTCCAGATAAGCCAGGTATCTACGGTACCAAACAGCAGTTCACCGCGACGGGCGCGCTCACGCGAACCTTCTACGTGGTCGAGGATCCACTTCACTTTGGTACCGGAGAAGTACGGGTCAATCACCAGGCCGGTGTTATTGCGGATGTACTCTTCCATACCGTCGCGCTTGAGCTTCTCGCAGATATCCGCGGTACGACGACACTGCCATACAATGGCGTTATAGATTGGTTTACCGGTCTCACGTTCCCAGACGATGGTGGTTTCACGCTGGTTGGTAATACCGATCGCGGCAATTTCATCGGAACTGATATCGGCTTTCGCCAGCACTTCAACCAGCGTGGAGCTTTGGGTTGCCCAAATTTCCATTGGGTCGTGTTCTACCCAACCTGCTTTCGGGTAGATTTGCTCGAATTCGCGCTGTGAAACGGCAACGATATTCGCATCGTGGTCCATTACGACCGCGCGGGAGCTGGTGGTGCCCTGGTCGAGCGCAACGATATATTTTTTTTCAGTCATAATTTTTTGTCCCGTAGTCACATTACTGCGAAGCTTTTTGTTGAGTGTTGGCCGCAACGTCTTTCTCTTCAATCGCGCAGACATCGCACGGTAAATGACGACCAATCAGTTTGCGATAGGCCCATGCGCCCAAAATTGCGCCGGTAATCGGGCCAAACACCGGCACCAGGAAGTAAGGGATATCACGACCACCCGTGAAGGCAATCTCACCCCATCCGGCCAATCCGGCGAACAGTTTCGGTCCGAAGTCACGTGCCGGGTTCATCGCAAAACCTGTTAGCGGACCCATGGAAGCACCAATAACGGCAATCAGTAAGCCGATCAGCAGTGGCGCCAGCGGACCACGAGGTACACCGTTACCATCGTCGGTCAGGGCCAGAATCAGCCCCATTAGAATAGCGGTAATGACCATTTCAACCGCGAAGGCCTGCACAAAATTGATATGCGGGTTCGGATAGGTGGAGAAAGTACCTGCCAGACCCAGGCTCTCGGTACTGCCGCGCACGATATGATTGGTTTGTTCGAAATCGAGGAAAAGATTGTAATAAAGCCCGTAAACCAATGCCGCTGCGCAAAAGGCGCCGGCAATTTGCGAAATAATAAAAGGGACGACTTTGCGTTTATCAAAACAGGCAAACAGCCAGAGTGCGATGGTGACCGCTGGATTCAGGTGTGCGCCAGAAACGCCTGCGGTCAGATAGATAGCCATCGCTACCCCCAGACCCCAGATGATGCTGATTTCCCACTGACCAAAAGTAGCCCCGGCCACTTTGAGTGCAGCGACACAGCCCACACCGAAGAAAATCAACAACCCGGTACCGAGGAATTCAGCAATGCACTGGCCTTTTAAGGTTGATGTTTGACTCATAATCGGATCCTGAAGAGAGTTTAATGTTTATTGTGTGCGAGAAGGTCACTGACATCCCCGGAGCCGGTAGGCACACTGTTAATTTATCGTTAACGCTCAAAAACGAGAAATATCGAAATTAAAATGTGTGTACTGCATCAACAAAATGAGCGTTTTCGCGCCATTGCGCGGTATTTGTTATACAAAAATAGTGTGAGCTGAATCATTTCACCGATCAATCTCTTAACACTTAAGCGTTATGACAGTCATGTCACCAGGAGAAAGACTAAAAGTGTTGCAAACCGCAATCTGCGCGGGATGCCGCTGGACAGGGATGACGCGGCTTCATACAATCGGTGTTAAGTAGAGTGCGCTCGTTTTTATTAAGGCGTCGCCGGTTATCGGGACGAGGATTTTTATCCATCAACGCCTTGCAATTCAGGAGAGGTATGACGATGTCATTAGAAGTGTTTGAGAAACTGGAAGCAAAAGTACAGCAGGCGATTGATACCATCACGCTGTTGCAGATGGAAATCGAAGAGCTGAAAGAAAAGAATAACTCACTGTCGCAGGAAGTTCAGTCTGCACAGCAGCAGCGTGAAGAACTGGAGCGTGAGAACAACAATCTGAAAGAACAGCAGAACGGCTGGCAGGATCGTCTGCATGCCCTGCTGGGTCGTATGGAAGAAGTCTAATCCTCGTCATATTTCACGTTATGGCGGCGTTGGCTGCGTGCGTTCACCCCAGTCACATAGTGGCCTATGCTCCTGGGGATTCACTTACTTGCCGCCTTGCCCTGACGCGAAATCTATAGAGGATTTAGTTTGTAGGCCGGATAAGGTGTAAGCCGACATCCGGCAATACTTATCTTTGATAACGGCCTTGCTTGCGGGCTTTCCCATCAATCACCAAGCCAACGGGTGAACGAGCTACGGTCAATATCCAGTTGCTTCGCTGCACGGCTTTTGTTGTTTTGCTGTCGTAGTAGCACCCCTTTGAGAATACGGCTACGGATCCGTTTATACGGCCCTTCGAGCAACTGGCAGTCCGGGCAGTGATGGCGAGGTTGTTGGGGGGAAGACGCTTTATCGGCTTGTAAATCCTCAATCAGTAACGTGGCGGCAGAAAGAGACACCACACCGGATGAAAACGATAACGCCAGGCGCTCCATAATATTATTCAACTGACGTACGTTACCCGGCCATAAATATTTTTTCAGCTCACTCCATAAACTTTCGCTCAATGCAATGGGAGGCAGCTGATAGGACTTTCTCAGCGCATCTAAAGTTGTTTGCCCAATAAGTTGGATATCGTCCGGGCGTTCACGTAACGGTAATGTGGTGACCTTGAGCACATTCAAGCGATAAAAAAGGTCTTCTCTAAAATCACCGGCTGCAATCATTGCCGGTAAGTTTCGGTTTGTGGCCGCAATAACGCGGACGTTGACCGGAATCATGTGATCTGCGCCCAGGCGCATCAGTTGGCGCTCTTGCAGAATGCGTAAGAGTTTTGCTTGTAAGAACTTATCCAGTTCGCTGATTTCATCAAGAAAGATGGTGCCGTTATGCGCCAGTTCAAACATCCCTGCGCGGCCTTTTTTAGAGGCACCGGAAAACGCGCCATCGACATATCCAAAGAGTTCGCTTTCCATAATTGAAGCGGGGATTGCGCCGCAGTTAACCGCAACAAATGGCCCATTGCGATGTGAACTGGCGTTATGAATGCTCTGCGCCAGAACCTCTTTGCCGGTACCATTTTCACCGAGTAGCAGTATTGTTGCTTCGGTTTCCGCATATATCCTGGCTAACCTTAAGCGATCCTGCATTTCACGGTTGCAGGTAATAAAATCTTCGAAGTGATACCTGGCGTGAAATCCTAACTTTTTCGCTTCTTTGATTCTTATCTTCTGCTCAGCTTTCTGTAAGTTAGATGATGTCTGGAGGGTGATCACCACGCGGTTGAGATTTTCGTTTTCTACAATGGGGAACTGGTTAACCACAAATTCGCCATAGGGTGTGTTGATTAACTCATTTTCTATCGGGATATTATTTTGCAGATCTTCCCAGTTTAGCGTTAAGGAAGGTATTTTTTTACTGATTAAATCATGTTTACTGAGTTGTAAAAGCTCGACGGCTTTATGATTACAGTGAATGACCTTACCGCAATTATCAATGAGAAGAATGAATTTATTGGTGTGGTCAAGTAACAGGTTTAGCTGGTTTTGCTCAATGCGCTCATTAGCGAGCGCCTGATACAGCTGAATTGCCTCATGTAATGCCAGTTCTATGGACTCGACACCTGAATGGAAAGGGATGAAATGTTCCATGCTGTGTGTGCCAAAATAAAGCGGGCAAATGGCATCGCCAATAATAAGATCTATCTGGTTATTTTGTGTGTAATTGACAAAGTCATTTCTGACATTCTCAATGCAAGGGTTGGCCATTTCGTCAATGATAAACTCAGTGAGTTGCAGATTAAGCATCCTGGCTATTTTCATACAGCCGTCGATAACGCTGCGAAACCCAATAACCCCAATATTTTTATTGAGCCCAAGATATGGCCTGAGGGCATCGATAATATCATAGGCGGATGTTTTTATTTCAATGACAGGCTGCGGTATTTTTTGTTTAAGCATCCATGCCATGCCACCGCGACTAATCACAAGATCAGGGGAATTCGTGCGCAATATCGGGATCACGGAATCAACATCGTCGAGGGTAGCATTTAATATCGTTAGATTTGCGATGTGCTTATATCGGATAGACAGGCGTTCAGCTTCGAGAGAGAGCGCTTGTAAAGGAGAAACGATGTAAATATTAGGTAATTTTAACATGTTGAATCCAGCATGATCATGATGTGAAGTCGATAACGGTGGAAACAGTTGTCGGCATTATTGCAGAAACAGTAATCCATTCACGACTTTCTGTTTCTGCAATCTTTTTGTCACATAAATGGTGAACAGCGGAATTGTTTTCGATCAACTCTGTGGAATTTATGTTTTTGATAACTGCTGGCGTTGGGCGATTCTCCTTTGTTCGCGGCGAGCAACCCAGGCGGTTATAAACGGTACGACTAAGGAGGTGACGATCGTAGAGGCGGCAATCTGCGGCGTCGCTACGGCGATTAATGCTGACACGCTGGGGTCAACCGCGGCGATGGCAGCGGGGGTCGCAACGGCGTTACCGGCCGTCGTGGAGACTGCCGCTCCGGCGATGCCTGAACCTCCGACAAAACGGGAGACGGCAACATTAATCAGCGCGCCAATGAATGCGGTCATGAGACCCAGAATAACCCCTGCGAATCCGGCCATCAGCAGGGTGCTGAAATCGATTCCGGTACCCAGACCAAAAGAGAAGAAGGGGATCAGCATCGCGCCGCCGCTTTTCAGGAACGAACGCATATCCTCATCCAGATTTCCGAGCAGCATACCAATCAGTATTGGTAAAACAACGGCGAACAGCTCCATTATTGGGATCGACACCAGCCCAGCGGCACCCATCGCCACCATCGTCAGAAAGGGGCCTTCAAGTACGGAAAGCACAGCGATAGCGCCCGCATCGGTTTCATTACCAAACTGTTTGGTCAGTGCAGCGTAGAGGCCCATATTCGCATTGGTCATAGCCGCGATAATGGCGAGTGCAGACAAACCAAAGAAGCCGTTGGCACCGCAAAACTTTGCGACCAGTAAGCCAATTGCTGTCCCGACAACCAACTTGGACAGCATAATGGCGAACCCTTTTTTCAGGGCGACCGGCGCGGCCTGTAGGCGGATTTCAGCGCCCATACAGACAAAAAATACGCCCAGGATAGCGAGAGCGCCATGAGCTACCGCCGTCGAAAAGCTCCCTATTTCTAAAGCACCAGGACAAAATGTCTTTAATAATGCTCCGATCAATAACGGGATTACCATCATCCCGCCTGGGAATTTCTCAATTGTTTGTTTTATTTTCATGAGGAGACTTCCGTGTTTTCGTAACGGATATAAATGATGGGAATATGTTATTTATTCCCACCGTATAGGGTTATATTTCTATCGTCTTAAAATGTTGGTGCGATCTTGTAAATAGAGAATTCCTTATGCCCAAGATCTTCAGCTTTGGTTGTTTTACCATTAGAAACCTTAATGATTTCCTGATAAATCACCTCGCCCATCTCATTAATAGAAGATTCTCCCCGCATAATCGATGAAACATCAATATCAATGTTGTCGCGCATTTTGGTAAATGTTTCTTCGTTGGCGGTGATTTTGATCACTGGCGCAATCGGGTTTCCCGTGGGGGTTCCGCGCCCGGTAGTAAAGATAATAATTTGTGCGCCGCCGGCCACCATCCCGGAGATGGATTCGATATCTTGTCCAGGGGAGTCCATCACCCATAGTCCACGACCGCCAGGGAAATCTGCGTATTGCAGGACGCCCTGTAGCGGTGAATGACCCGCTTTGTGCATGCAGCCCAGAGATTTTTCCTCAATGGTGGTGATACCGCCCTGGATATTACCTGGCGTCGGTTGCCCGCCCCTGATATCTGCGCCCAGGGCTTTCGCTCTTTCTTCACACCCCACTACCAGCTTGATTAAATCGTCTGCGACTTGTGAATTAATGGCCCGACGAGCAACAACGTGTTCTGCGCCAATGAATTCGGTGGTTTCTGAAAGAATCGATGTGCCACCATCGTTAACTAACAAATCAGATGCAACACCACAGGCAGGGTTGGAGGCGAGGCCAGAAGTGGTATCAGAACCTCCGCATTCCATTCCGAGGATCAACTCGCTGACGTTTATTTCTTCGTAGTCTTGCTGGGACAAATCCTGCGCATACTGACGTGCGATTGAAATTCCGCGCGCCTGACACAGCAAGGTCCCCCCTTCATTCTGAATTGTGATGCAGGAAACCGGCTTACCAAATTTCGTGATTTCTTGCGCAATGTGAGTAGGTTCAGCGCCTTCACAACCCAATCCGACAACGAGTATGGCGCCAACGTTGCCGTTCCTGGCAACGTTGATCAGTGTTTTTTCGGTTAATGCAGCATCACCAGCAATCTGGCAGCAACCAAAATCATTATTAAGCCAGGTTGAGCCATGAACCTGAGCGGAGATGTCCTGGGCCACTTTATTGGCGCAAACGCTGGTAGGTAAAATTAAGACGTAGTTGCGAATACCCACGCTGCCATCCGGACGACGATAACCTTTGATTGTTTTTTTCATTTTCACTTGTTCCTTCAGCCTTTATTTCCAATCCCCACGGCCACGTTCACTTTCAACATTATGAACATGAACATAATCTCCGGTCTGGATAGGCTTTGTTGCCCGACCAATGGATTCACCGTATTTGTAAACTTCGCCATGAAGCGCAACGGCTTTAATGGCAAATTTATGACCGTAAGGGATGTCATCCCGTAAGGTGATGGTCAGATTTTCATTGCCAACAAACATGTTGGCGACGTCTCCGGCCTTGAGGGGCTGGATAGCAGTAGCAACGCTATCTTGCGGGTTAATAACCACTGCATTTTTCTTCATAAAAAATCCTTATGCGCTTTGATTGGATATAGTGGTATAAAGCATAAGGCGTGCCATGTTTTTAACTTGTTGTTTATTAAGACAAATAAAACGCAGAGTGGGAAGGGGGAGATAGAGCCGCTGTAAGTAGCTTCATCAGTTGCGGCAAATAGCTACAGTTGCAAGGCGTGCAAAAGGTGGGTACGACGGAAACGCATAAAAAAAGGCACCTTGCGGTGCCTTTTTGATCACTCGATATCGAGCGGGTCTTCGGAGAGGATTATCCCGGTGTTGTCGGCGTACAGGTGGTCGCCGGAGAAGAAGGTCACGCCGCCAAAGTTGACGCGCACATCGCTTTCCCCAATGCCTTCACCTGAAGCGCCTACCGGAATGGCGGCAATCGCCTGAATGCCGATATCCAGTTCTTCCAGATCGTCTACCTGGCGTACTGAGCCGTAGATGACCAGACCTTCCCATTCATTCTGTACGGCCAGCCGCGCCAGTTCGGCATCGACCAGCGCGCGGCGAACAGAACCGCCGCCATCGACCAGCAGAATGCGACCACGGCCGTTCTGTTCGAGCAGATCGTACAGCAACCCGTTGTCCTCGAAACATTTTACCGTGATGATTTGTCCGCCAAACGACGACCGTCCCCCAAAGTTAGAGAACAGCGGTTCCACGACGTTGACATCTTCCTGATAGATGTCACAAAGCTCGGATGTATCGTATTTCATAGGCTTAACGTTTAGTTGCTGCGAGAATTTTTAGTATATCGCGCTATGTGTACTGTTGGCAAAATCATCAATTGTTAATTGATATTTGTCAGTTAAAGAGACCACTGACTTAAGAAAATTCCAACGACAAACAGCAGGTTAGTTAATAGTGCCGCTTTTACGGTGCGTTCCAGCATCGGGCGCATTGCCTCAGGGTTCATCTCACGCATCACGTAACGCGCCTGTTTGAAAAGCAGCGGAGCGGCAAGAATAAACAGCCATCCCCACAGGCTTTGCAGCGAGAACAGGTTAAACAGCGCCAGACAGACCAGCGTACCCATCAGCAGGCAGGCATGGTAGCGGCGGGCATTCACGGCGCCTAAACGCACGACCAGCGTGTTCTTGCCATTCTCTCTGTCGCTGTTGATATCGCGCAGATTGTTGACGTTGAGCACAGCGGTTGCCAGCAGGCCGCAGGCGGTGGCAGGCAGAATCAGCGCCGGAATCAGCGTATGGGCCTGTAAATACCAGCTTCCCATCACGCTGAGCCAGCCGAAGAATACCAGCACGGAAATATCGCCCAGACCGATATATCCGTAAGGGCGATTACCCACGGTGTAAGTGATCGCGGCGATAATTGACAGGCCCCCGAGCACCAGGAAACCGACAAAATCCGCCAGCGTGTGACAGGCCACGGCAACCAGGGCCAGACCAGACAGACAGATCAACACTACGGTGACGATCAGCGCGCGCTTCATCTGCTCTTGGGTGATAACCCCTTTTTGCATCCCGCGCAGCGGTCCAATGCGATCGGGCTTGTCGCTGCCTTTGACGGCATCGCCATAGTCGTTAGCGAGATTGGACAGAATTTGCAGCAGTCCCGCCGTAATTAATGCCAGCAGAGCAACCAGCGGATCGAAGTATCCTTGCCACCATGCTAATGCCGTACCGACGATGATCGCCGCGAAGGCGAGCGGTAAGGTCTTAGGTCGTAAACTTTCCAGCCAGGCTTGTGAGCGGCTAATTTGTTGTTGTTCAGTCATATTTAGCGCCAATAAAAATGGGGCTTTATCAGCCCCATCAACAGTGATGAAAATGCATTGAACGCGATTATAGGATAAAACGGCTCAGATCTTCATCTGCGACCAGCGCATCCAGATGTTTGCTCACATAATCGGCATCAATTGTGATGCTTTGGCCGTTCAAATCGCTCGCATCATAGGAAATATCTTCCATCAGACGTTCCAGAACGGTGTGCAGACGACGCGCACCGATGTTTTCGGTGGTTTCGTTAACCTGCCAGGCCGCTTCGGCAATGCGTTTAATGCCCGATTCGGTGAAGTTAATGTCCACACCTTCGGTCGCCATCAGCGCTTTGTACTGAACGGTGATGGAGGCATTCGGTTCGGTCAGGATACGCTCAAAATCGCTGGTGGTCAGCGCCTGTAGTTCAACGCGAATCGGTAGACGACCCTGCAGTTCCGGGATCAGGTCCGACGGTTTCGCGACCTGGAATGCGCCAGAAGCGATAAACAGAATATGATCGGTTTTCACCATGCCGTGCTTGGTGGAGACCGTGCAGCCTTCAACCAGCGGCAGCAGGTCGCGCTGTACGCCTTCACGGGACACATCCGGACCAGAGGATTCGCCGCGCTTACAGATTTTGTCGATTTCGTCGATAAACACGATCCCGTGCTGCTCAACGGCGTCGATAGCTTCCTGTTTCAGCTCTTCCGGGTTCACCAGTTTAGCCGCTTCTTCTTCAATCAGCAGCTTCATCGCGTCTTTGATTTTCAGCTTACGCGGTTTTTGCTTCTGACCGCCCAGGTTCTGGAACATGGACTGCAACTGGCTGGTCATCTCTTCCATGCCCGGAGGCGCCATGATTTCAACGCCCATCGGTGCGGCGGCGAGATCGATTTCGATCTCTTTATCGTCGAGCTGGCCTTCGCGCAGTTTTTTACGGAACGCCTGACGCGCGGCAGAAGGTTCCTGCGGCTGCTCAGACTGTCCCCAGTTATTTTTAGCCGGTGGGATCAGCACGTCGAGAATGCGCTCTTCCGCCATCTCTTCAGCGCGGAAGCGGTTTTTCTCGATGGCCTGAACGCGAACCATCTTAATGGCTGCGTCGGTCAGATCGCGGATGATCGAGTCAACTTCCTTACCAACATAGCCAACTTCGGTAAATTTGGTTGCTTCAACCTTGATGAACGGCGCGTTGGCCAGTTTTGCCAGGCGACGGGCGATTTCGGTTTTACCGACGCCGGTCGGGCCAATCATCAGAATATTTTTCGGCGTCACTTCATGGCGCAGCTCTTCGTTGAGCTGCATACGGCGCCAGCGGTTACGCAGGGCAATCGCCACGGAACGCTTAGCGTTATCCTGGCCGATGATGTGTTTGTTCAGTTCGCTGACAATTTCGCGTGGGGTCATTTCAGACATGGGGGATCCTTACGCTTTGGAGTTCAATTCTTCGATGGTATGGAAGTGGTTGGTATAAATGCAGATATCCCCTGCAATATCCAACGCTTTCTCAGCAATCTCGCGCGCGCCAAGCTCGGTGTTTTCCAGCAGAGCGCGTGCAGCAGCCTGGGCGTAGGGACCGCCGGAGCCGATGGCAATCAGATCGTTTTCTGGCTGGATGACGTCGCCGTTACCGGTGATGATGAGTGATGCCGTTTCATCTGCGACGGCCAGCAGCGCTTCGAGTTTGCGCAGCATACGGTCGGTACGCCAGTCTTTTGCCAGTTCAACGGCCGCTTTCACCAGGTGACCCTGGTGCATTTCCAGCTTGCGTTCGAACAGTTCAAACAGCGTGAATGCATCCGCAGTACCGCCCGCAAAGCCCGCAATGACTTTGTCGTTATACAGACGGCGGACTTTCTTCACGTTGCCTTTCATTACGGTGTTACCCAGTGTGGCCTGACCATCACCGGCGATTACCACATGGCCGTTACGGCGTACGCTTACTATTGTTGTCACGAGCAGACCCCTTGGTTACAAATGCAGAATACAGGCCCCGCACAGGATGCGGGGCGTAATGCAAGTATAGATGGGGGGGATTTTGGGGGTTTCAACCCCCAGTGGCGAGTCGAATGCAGTTTGTGTGACCGGCAACCTTCAGGCGGCTGATGGTATTGTCGGCATTCTCTTTGCCTTTGAGCGGACCAATAACCACGCGATTCCAGCCGTTATTAGTGGTAATTCGCGAGTTGAACCCTTCAAAGGCCAGCTGCGCGCGCACGGTTTCTGCCTGCTCAGCGCCTTTAAATGACCCGCACTGAACCATCCAGCGGCGTTCATCTTTTTTCTCCGCAGTCTGTTTTGGCGGCTGCGTTTCATTCGTTATTGGCGCGGCCGGTTGCGTTTTCGGCTGAGCGGCGGTGGTATGCGCAGGCGTTTGCAGCAGATCCTGATACGGCTGTTGCGCCGCCGGTTTTGGCTGCGGTTTCGGCTGTTGTACCGGTGCGGTTTGCGCCGTACGCGTTTGCGGCTGCTGGTACGGCTGTTCCGTTGCCCGTTGGCGTGGCTGTTGAGCCTGCTGCTGCGTAGTGTTCCACTGCTGCTGTTGCACCTGACGCTGACGCTGCAGCGTTTGCTGGCGTTGCTCAGGCGTTTGTTCGTTCCATGGTACTTCGTTGAGCTGCGTTGGCTGTTGACGCATATCAGCCTGCATCTGCGCCAACAACTGGCGCTGCTCATTGGTTAACTGGTCGGCGTTCAGCACCTCGCCGCCGGCAGACGGTTCGGTAGGCGCGCGTACGCCAGGCTGACGGCTTTCCAGCTCTTTGATGTATCGCCAGCGCTCTTCCGGTTTTGGTGGAATGCCATTCCCGGTGACTTTCTGGTTTTGCAGCGTTTCGGACTCTTCTTTCTTGTGATGCGTAATGAAGTACAGACCACCGATAAAGGTCACGAGTACGGCTGCAGCAATAGCAACCATAGCGGGCGATACCGCAGGCGTATTGCGTTGTTTTTTCCGTGATGTGCTCTTTTTGCGCCGCGAAGGTGCCGGTTGGCCGCGACGTACATAATCTCGTTGTGCCACTATCGTTTCGCTGTATTTATTCGTTCGTCAGCCCGCCATGTTACTTAAGCGGCGGGCCTTTGACCAGACAGGGGAGTCCGAAAGCACTTTACTTTACGTCAGTGCCCGGGTTGTACCCCGAATAATAAGCTCGCAGTCCAGTAAACGTGAGCCACTGCTGACGTTCTGCCCTTGTAATTGATCGAGCAGTAACAGCATAGCTTCGCGTCCGATATCGAAACGCGGCTGTGCGACGGTTGTCAGGGGTGGATCACAAAATTCCGCGAGCGAAATGTTATCGAAGCCAATGATCGATAAATCGTCGGGTACTTTCAGGCCCTGACGTTTGGCGTAAGAGAGGGCGCCAAGCGCCATGACATCGCTGTGGCAGAAGACTGCGGTAGGCGGCTGTGGTAGCGCCAGGAGCTGTTTAAGCGCATTAGCTCCCGCTTCATAGGTAAAGTCTCCGCGCGCGATGAAATGCGGATCGACCGTAATTCCGCTGCGGCGCAGTGCCTGAACGTAACCTTGCAGACGGTAATGGCACAGCGGCATATCCTCTGGTCCGGCGATACAGCCAATGCGTTTATGTCCCAACTCCAGCAGATAATTCATCGCGTTGAAGGCGGCGGTGAGGTTATCAATGTGCACGGTGGGGAGTTCCAGCTCTGGCGCGAACTCGTTGGACATAACCATCGGCGGTAAATTACGCTGCTCTTCAACGCTGGCATCAAACGGCAGGCGCGAGCTGAGCAGGACCATGCCATCGATCTGCTTGGTGATAATGAGGTTAAGAAAGGTCTTTTCCTGCTGATTCTGGTGCGCGCAATCGCCGATAAGCACCAGATATCCCTGTTCTGCGGCGGTGACTTCTATGCCACGAATGACTTCGCTAAAAAACGGATCGCAGATATCAGGCACAATCACCAGAATGGTACGTGACTCATTACGCTTTACGTTGCGTCCCATCGATTGAGGTAGATATCCCACTTCCAGAGCAGCCTGCTCAACCTTGTTACGGGTTGACTGCGAAACTTTGTCTGGATTCATTAATGCGCGGGATACGGTTGCCGTTGAGACTTTCGCCTTCAGGGCAACATCTTTCATCGTAGCGGCGGCAACCTGCTTATTCGGTTTCACTCTTTCTCCTCGCCAGGGCGGCTGGCACAGACTCGTCCCTGGATAACCTTCATCTGAAACATTTTTATCAGATAGTGAATGGAAGCGGTTACAGAATTTTCATAAAAAGTGTGATGGATCTTTAATTTTACGATCCGCCTCGCATCGTGAGGGATTATCCCTCGATGGGATCGACATCCAGCACCCATTTAACTTTACGCGCATCGGGTAACGTATTGATCAGCGCCAGTGTGCCGCTGACGATATGCTGCAGGCGAATTCGCGATGGGTGCTGCAACAAAATTTGCCAGCGATAGCGACCGCCACGTTTGGGCGCCAGGGCGGGAACCGGGCCTAACACCCACAGTTTTTCATCGGCCAGCGGACTGGCCTGAATCAGATTTCGTAACTGCTGCAAGAACATCGGCGCATGCTGGTTGTTGTGATCTTCTGCCCGCACGATCACATGGCTGGTCCATGGGGGAAGCTGGAGCGTTTGTCGCTCGGCCAGCGCCTGCTCGGCAAAAGCGTCATAACCTTTATACAGTAAGGTTTGCAGTAGCGGATGTTCAGGGTGGTGCGTTTGCAGCACCACTTCACCCTGTTTCCCGGCGCGACCGGCACGCCCGGAAACCTGCGTGTAGAGCTGGGCGAAGCGTTCTGCCGACCGGAAATCTGCGGAGAACAGCGCGCCGTCAACGTCCAGCAGCGCCACCAGAGTGACGTCCGGGAAATGGTGGCCTTTCGCCAGCATTTGTGTGCCGATCAGGATTCGCGCGCCGCCGCGATGCACTTCCGCCAGATGCTGCTCCAGCGACCCTTTACGGCTGGTCGTGTCGCGATCGATGCGTGAGATGGGCACGCCCGGGAAAAAAGGCACCAGAGCCTGCTCAAGCTGTTCGGTGCCGAGTCCTACCGGAACCATATGCGTTGAGCCGCAGGAAGGGCACTGACGCGGTATCGGACGCTGACTGTCGCAGTGGTGGCAGCGCAGATGGTGCTGCGCCTGATGCAGCGTGTAGTAGTGATCGCAGCGCGGGCATTCAGCAATCCAGCCACAGTCGTGGCACAGCAGGGCAGGAGCAAAACCCCGGCGGTTTAAAAACAGGATCACCTGGTTATCCGCCTGCAGGTGCTGACGCATACGAGCGATAAGCGCAGGGGCGAGTCCGGCCTGTACCTGCTGACCTTTCAGATCCAGCACGTGCTGAGTGGCTGGGCGCGCATTTCCGGCGCGGCGCGTCAGGCGCAGCATGCGGTATTTTTTCTGCCGCACGTTGCACAGCGTTTCCAGCGCTGGGGTGGCTGAGCCGAGAATAATGGGAATTTGTTCGCTATGGGCACGATAAACCGCGAGGTCGCGCGCATGATAGCGCCAGCCTTCCTGCTGTTTATAAGAGCTGTCGTGCTCTTCGTCGATGACAATCACGCCCAGATTTTTAAACGGTGTAAATAGCGACGAGCGCGTGCCGATGACAATCGCCGCTTCGCCATTTTTCGCCTTCAGCCATGCCGAAAGACGTTCGCTGTCATTTAAACCCGAGTGCAGGACTTCGACCGGCGCATTGAAGCGCTCGCGAAACCGAGCAATAGTTTGCGGCGTCAGGCCAATCTCCGGCACCATCACCAGCGCCTGTTTGCCCTGGACGAGCACATTTTCCAGTACGCTTAAATAGACCTCTGTTTTACCTGATCCCGTCACGCCCGCTAATAGCCAGGCGCTAAAACTGTCCGAGGCGCTGTGGATCGCCCCGACGGCGGTAGCCTGTTCGGTATTCAGCCGCAGACGTTCACCGGAAACCGCGTAGTGTGTACGCCAGTCGCTAAAGTCTGGTGTTTCGCTTGCCAGATCGCACAGGCCTTTTTTACGCAGCGCCTGCAAGGCGGCGTCATTAAATTCCAGCTCTGCCACCTGGTCGCGCCAGATTTTTCCCTGGCGTAATGCTGCCAGCGCCTGCTGCTGCTTGGGAGAACGCTTCAGGCCGTTGAGATCAATAACCTGGCCCTCTTCAGTGGCAAACCAGTACCACATGGGCGCGTTGGCAGCCGGGCGTCCCTGGCGTAGCAGAATCGGCAGGGCATGAAACAGCACGTCGCCAATAGGATGATGATAATAGTCAGCTGCCCACAACAGCAGACGCCAGACGGAGGTCGAATAGACCGGCTCGCTGTCCAGCACTTCGAGAACGGCTTTCAATTCGTTGAGCGGCAGTTCGCTGTGCTCGCTAACGGAAAGGACGATGCCCACGCGCTCCTGTTGCTTGCCAAAAGGCACGCGTACACGACACCCGGCTTTGGCGCTCATGCCTTCCGGCAGAAGGTAGTCAAAGGTGCGAGGTAGCGGAACGGGTAAGGCAACGTGCGCAACGGGCATTGAATCATCCTGACTTGAAATCTGGCGGGTTAGTATACACATTAGTGAAGGGTAGAATGCGGATCAGTTTGCATGAGCAGGTTAATTTCTGTATGATTCGCCGCCTTTGATGCAAATTGATTGCGTCAAACAATGACCATTACCCGAGAATTTCAAGCTGTTGATGCAGTGTGAAAGGTGACGGGGAATAATTAACATCGCGTGGTGTCTGGCGTTAGGGCTGGAAGAGCGACGCGGCCTTAAACTGAGGTTTTCCCATGAAAAAAGATATTCACCCGAAATACGAAGAAATTACTGCAAACTGCTCTTGCGGTAACGTCATTAAAATCCGCTCCACCGTCGGTCACGATCTGAACCTCGACGTGTGCAGCAAGTGCCACCCGTTCTATACTGGCAAGCAGCGTGATGTTGCTACCGGTGGCCGCGTTGATCGCTTCAACAAGCGTTTCAACATCCCAGGCAGCAAATAAGTCTCAGCTGTCAGAAAAAAGCGCCTTTCGGCGCTTTTTTTGTTTCTGCTCCTGAAGAATGAAATTTATATTGATGTGTTGAATAGTGTCTTTTATTTAATAAATAAAACAGCGTTTTTATTTTTTAGGTAAAATGTTTCTACTGGTGATCTACATCCTTTTTATCTTCTGATTTTTGCCACTCATGCCAATTGTTGGCAAAATACCAAAGGTTTCTGCTTTCTTTCTAAAATACACTTTCGTGGAAATATAAAATTATTCTTAATCCTTCATCGTTTCCCATTAATGGGCGGAACGAGATGGATAATTTCCTTGATTTAGTGTGAAGAGGGATGGTCATGAAATTTAAATCTGCGTTATTACTGATTCCATTATTCTCTGTGGCCGCGCAAGCGGGTTATGTTGATTATCGTCATGAATATTATGACGATGGGCGCAATTACGATCGTGTTTATATGTCTCATCGTTTTGCGACTGGTTTTGGTGTAGCCGTTGAAGCCATTTCACGTTCCGAAGATACGCAATCTAATGATGCGTGGAATAATATGGAAAGTAATGGCAACGAGTATACTGCAAGCTACCAGTTTACCTGGCGGGATCTTATCTGGCAGCCGGGTATTGCGATCGAAACGGGCGATAACATCACGATTTATAAACCATATATCCGCGTACAGTACAATATCAATGACAGCTGGTGGACTGCGTTCCGCTATCGTCAGGAGTACATGCGCAGAAACACTGACGGCAAGGATGATCGCATGGTCTATCGTCCGGAAGCATGGCTCGGTTATAACATTCATGACTGGATGTTTGAGCTTAACGGTATTTATAAAATTGCCGATAGCGAAGATTTATATAACAACCGAAAAGACGATTATGAATATAACTTCCGTGTAGCTTATAAAATAGGTTCCTGGATTCCGTTTGTTGAGGTGGGTAACGTTTCCTCCGGTTATAACACCACCACCACAGACGATCGCCAGACTCGTTATCGTGTCGGTCTCGGTTATAACTTCTGACCGTTAATACTCTTCATTGCGGTTTATTACGCTGAGCATCGGTGTATCCATATAGTTTGCGTGAATAATGAGTCTAAGGAGTTGACATCATGTCTAATGATGGAACTATAATTGGAAGTAATCAAAGTATTGCTGTCAGGCCTTTCGGATTAAGAGACAAATTTGGTTATTTGTGTGGAGACCTCGGAACCTGTTTTATTCTTGGACTGGTGAACAGTTTTTTAATGATTTATTACACCAACGTACTCGGTATTTCCGGGGTTATTGTCGGCTCGCTCTATTTTGTGACCAAACTCTTTGATGCGTTTGTCGATGTTGGCGTAGGGCGTTTATGTGATACCTCTAAACTAACGATACATGGACGGTTTAACCCGTGGGTGCGCCGTATGAAATATCCATTTTGCATCATTGCGGTCGTCCTGTTCCTGCCATTTGTGAATGATTTCTCTTATACGGCGAAAATTATCTACATCTGCTGCTCCTATTTTATCTACGGTTCGTTGTTATCGACGGTCAGTATCCCGTATGGCGCCATGTCTGCGGCGATTAGCTCGAACCCGGAAGATCGTGTTTCGCTCTCAACCTGGCGCAGCGTTGGGTCTGCCATCGGCGGTGGGGCAACCGGCTTTTTTATTCCCATTCTGATGTACACCACCCTGGTGGACGGAAGCCAGGTGATTTCCGGGCAGCATTTCTTCTGGATTGCCATGGGTTGCGCAGTACTGGGTTTTCTCTTTTTAACCCTAACCTGTCAGTTAACGACAGAACGTGTGCGTGTGGAGAGAAAAGAGAGCATGCCCGTGTCGGTACTGCTGAAGGGGCTATTACGTAATAAGGCGCTGATTGTTTTGGTTGTGGTGGATCTGCTGATTGTGATTAATCAGGGGTTGTCCGGGACCAATATGACCTACCTGTTTAATGACTATTTCCATAACAAAGAGGCCATGTCCGTTGCATTGCTGTTTACCTTTGGTTCTCTGGTTTTGCTGGCGCCATCGGCATCCTGGCTCACGAAGCGGTTTGGTAAAAAAGAAGCAAGTGTAGGCGCGTTGCTCTTTGCGGTAGCGATGTATCTGATTATGTACTTCGTCCACATTACCGACGCGAAAGTCTATTTGGTTTTCCTGTTTCTGGCGACGCTGGGGGCGGGGTTATTCAACCTGATGATATGGGCGTTTATGACCGATGTTTGTGATTATCACCAGTATGTCACTGGCGATCGTGAGGATGGTACCGTTTATGGCGTGAACTTCTTCGCCCGCAAGGTTGGTCAGGCGTGCGCCGGGGCGATTGGCGGCTTTATGCTGGCCATCATTGGTTATCAATCTTCCTCAACGGGTGGGGCTGTGCAAACCAGCATCGTGCAGGAAAATATTTATACGATGGCGAATCTCTTGCCGGCTTTGTGCCTGTTTTTGGCGGCGGTCATTCTGATTTATTGCTATCCATTGAACCGTAAAGAAACGCTCAAAATGGAAGAAACATTTAATAAAATCAATGGGATTAGTAAGTAACGTTGTGAAAGATGGCGGGAGCAATCCCGCCTTCTTTCATCTTTCTCTAACGATCAGTATTCCCACGTTTCCGGGTTGATACCCAGTTCACGCATGATTACCTTTGCTTCTTCCGGGATTTCATCACTGCGTTCTTTACGCAGGTCGTCATCGTTGGGTAGTGGTTGCCCGGTAAAAGCATGCAGAAACGCTTCACACAGCAGTTCGCTGTTGGTGGCGTGGCGCAGGTTGTTCACCTGACGACGCGTGCGTTCATCGGTAAGGATTTTTAACACCTTCAGAGGAATGGAAACCGTAATTTTTTTTACTTGCTCACTCTTCTTACCGTGCTCAGCGTATGGGCTGATATATTCGCCGCTCCATTCAGCCATGAGATACCTAATCCTCTTCGTCATTAATATTGAGGCCAGAACCTGAGCCCGGACCATAATTGCGCGTAGTTTATCGTAGTGGCGCGGCCCTGACACGAAGTAAGCCGACGCGGATGTACGCTAATGCATATAATTTTAACGGCTATTTGCGGTTTGCTCAATCTATACGCAAAGAAGTTTAGATGTCCAGATGTATTGACGGCTATCGTAACTATGATTAATCTGGTGCCTGACTTTTCACCGACTCAGCCAGGATCTCCTCTCTATGACGCGTAAACAGGCCACCATCGCAGTGCGTAGCGGATTAAATGACGACGAACAGTACGGTTGCGTTGTCCCGCCGATTCACCTCTCCAGTACCTATAACTTTACCGGCTTTAATGAGCCTCGCGCCCATGACTATTCACGCCGCGGTAACCCGACGCGCGATGTGGTTCAGCGTGCGTTGGCAGAACTGGAAGGTGGCGCGGGTGCGGTACTAACCAATACCGGCATGTCGGCGATTCATCTGGTGACGACGGTATTCCTGAAACCTGGCGATCTGCTGGTTGCGCCGCACGACTGTTACGGCGGCAGCTATCGCCTGTTTGACAGTCTGGCAAAGCGAGGCTGTTATCGCGTACTGTTTGTTGATCAAGGTGATGAGCGGGCGTTGCAGGTGGCGCTGGCGGAAAAACCGAAGCTGGTGCTGGTAGAAAGCCCAAGCAACCCGCTACTACGCGTGGTGGATATTGCGAAAATCTGTCAATTGGCGCGTGAAGCTGGTGCAGTCAGCGTGGTAGACAACACTTTTTTAAGCCCGGCACTGCAAAATCCACTGGCATTGGGCGCCGATCTGGTGTTGCATTCATGCACGAAATATTTAAACGGTCACTCAGACGTGGTGGCTGGTGTGGTGATAGCGAAAGATCCGGAAACGGTCACTGAACTGGCGTGGTGGGCGAATAATATTGGTGTGACCGGCGGCGCGTTTGATAGTTATCTGCTGTTGCGCGGCCTGCGTACTCTGTCACCGCGTATGGAGGTGGCGCAACGTAATGCTCAGGCGATTGTTGATTATCTGCAAACGCAGCCGCTGGTGAAAAAATTGTATCACCCATCATTGCCGAATAATCAAGGGCATGAGATTGCCGTGCGTCAGCAAAAAGGCTTTGGCGCGATGCTGAGTTTTGAACTGGATGGCGATGAGCAAACGCTGCGTCGCTTCCTTGGCGGGCTGTCATTGTTTACGCTGGCGGAATCGTTAGGAGGCGTTGAAAGTCTGATCTCCCACGCCGCAACCATGACACACGCGGGAATGGCGCCAGAAGCGCGCGCGGCGGCAGGGATTTCGGAAACGCTGCTGCGTATCTCCACCGGTATTGAAGATGGCGAAGATTTAATTGCCGACCTGGAAAATGGCTTCCGGGCTGCAAACAAGGGGTAAACATGAGTGTGATTGCGCAGGCAGGGGCGAAGGGTCGTCAACTGCACAAATTTGGTGGTAGTAGTCTGGCTGATGTGAAATGTTATCTGCGTGTCGCAGGCATTATGGCGGAATACTCGCAGCCTGATGACATGATGGTTGTTTCAGCCGCAGGCAGTACCACTAACCAGTTGATTAGCTGGCTGAAGTTAAGCCAGACCGATCGTCTTTCTGCGCATCAGGTTCAGCAGGCGTTACGTCGCTATCAGAGCGAGCTGATTAGCGGTTTGTTACCACCAGAAGTGGCCGACGGCCTGATCGGTGCGTTTATTCACGACCTGGAGCGTCTGGCCGGATTACTCGACAGCGGCGTGAACGATGCCGTTTATGCTGAAGTCGTCGGACACGGTGAGGTATGGTCGGCGCGTTTGATGTCCGCTGTCCTTAACCAACAAGGTCTGGAATCGGCCTGGCTGGATGCGCGCGATTTTTTACGTGCGGAGCGTAGCGCTCAGCCGCAGGTGGATGAAGGTCTCTCCTACCCATTGTTGCAGCAACTTCTGGCGCAACATCCGGGTAAACGCCTGGTCGTTACCGGCTTTATTAGCCGTAACAACGCCGGTGACACGGTACTGCTGGGGCGTAATGGTTCTGACTACTCGGCGACGCAGGTTGGCGCGCTGGCCGGGGTTTCCCGCGTAACCATCTGGAGTGATGTCGCCGGGGTTTACAGCGCGGATCCACGTAAAGTAAAAGATGCCTGCCTGCTACCGCTGCTGCGTCTGGATGAAGCCAGCGAACTGGCGCGTCTGGCGGCTCCGGTTCTCCATGCCCGTACCTTACAGCCGGTTTCCGGCAGTGATATTGATCTCCAGCTGCGTTGTAGCTATACCCCTGAGCAAGGTTCAACGCGTATTGAACGCGTGCTGGCTTCCGGGACCGGGGCGCGTATCGTGACCAGTCATGACGACGTCTGCCTGATTGAGTTTCAGGTTCCCACCGGTCAGGACTTTAAGCTGGCCCATAAAGAGGTCGATCAGATTTTAAAACGCACCCAGGTGCGTCCGCTGGCGGTCGGTGTGCATCCCGATCGCCAACTGCTGCAATTTTGCTATACCTCCGAAGTCGCTGACGGCGCGTTGAGAATTCTTGATGAGGCCGGATTGCCGGGCGAGCTGCGTCTGCGCCAGGGGTTGGCGCTGGTGGCGATGGTCGGGGCGGGCGTCACCCGTAACCCGCTGCACTGCCACCGCTTCTGGCAGCAACTGAAAGGTCAGCCGGTCGAATTCACCTGGCAGTCGGAGGAGGGCATCAGCCTGGTTGCCGTACTGCGTACCGGACCGACGGAGAGCCTGATTCAGGGTCTGCATCAGTCAATTTTCCGCGCGGAAAAACGAATCGGCCTGGTGTTGTTCGGGAAGGGGAATATTGGATCACGTTGGCTGGAGCTATTCGCCCGTGAGCAAAGTACGCTCTCGGCGCGGACCGGATTAGAGTTCGTGCTGGCGGGCGTGGTCGATAGCCGCCGTAGTCTGCTGAATTATGAAGGGCTGGATGCCAGCCGCGCGTTGGCCTTCTTTGATGATGAGGCAGTGGAGCAGGATGAAGAGTCATTGTTCCTGTGGATGCGCGCCCACCCGTATGATGATTTAGTGGTGCTGGACGTAACCGCCAGCGAGCAGTTGGCGGATCAATATCTGGATTTCGCCAGTCACGGTTTCCATGTTATCAGCGCTAACAAACTGGCGGGTGCGAGCAGCAGTAATAAGTATCGCCAAATCCATGATGCGTTTGAAAAAACTGGTCGTCACTGGCTGTATAACGCCACCGTGGGCGCAGGTTTACCGATCAACCATACCGTGCGCGATCTGATTGATAGCGGAGATACCATTCTGTCGATCAGCGGGATCTTCTCTGGCACGTTGTCGTGGCTGTTCCTGCAATTTGATGGCACGGTGCCGTTCACCGACCTGGTGGATCAGGCGTGGCAGCAGGGGCTGACCGAACCAGACCCGCGCGTGGATCTTTCCGGCAAGGATGTGATGCGCAAGCTGGTGATTCTGGCGCGTGAAGCGGGTTACGACATCGAGCCGGATCAGGTTCGCGTGGAGTCGCTGGTGCCTGCGCATTGTGAAGAAGGCTCTATTGACCATTTCTTTGAAAATGGCGATGAACTGAACGAGCAGATGGTGCAGCGTCTGGAAGCGGCGCGTGAAATGGGGCTGGTGCTGCGCTATGTGGCACGTTTTGACGCTAACGGTAAAGCACGTGTGGGTGTTGAAGCGGTACGTTCTGAGCACCCGCTGGCGGCATTGTTGCCGTGCGATAATGTGTTCGCCATTGAAAGCCGCTGGTATCGCGATAACCCGCTGGTGATCCGCGGACCTGGCGCAGGCCGCGATGTGACCGCCGGAGCTATTCAGTCGGATATCAACCGCCTGGCGCAGTTGCTGTAGTTTGCGTTGCCGGATGGCGCTTACGCTTATCCGGCCTGGCTATGACACGAACCATAGGCCCGGGAAGCGGCAGCGCCACCGGGCAAATCTCACCGCTGGCCTGTTGTTTTAGCCTCTGTGGGAGGCAAACACCTCTTTCGCGGCGAACAGACCATTCAACGCGGCCGGAAAGCCAGCGTATACGGCCATCTGCATAATCACTTCGACGATCTCATCCTGTGTTAAGCCAACGTGTAATGCCGCGCCAATATGCACTTTCAACTGCGGGGCGGCATTACCCAGCGCCGTTAACGCCGCGACGGTAGCAATCTCTCTATTGCGTAAATCCAATCCCGGTCTTGAATAGATGTCGCCAAAAGGAAATTCAAGCAGGTAGCGGGCGAAGTCTGGCGCAATATCTTGCAGACTTTCGACGACCGCATCGCCCCCTTTACCATCCACTTTTTGCAGCATCTTCTGACCGGTAATAAAGCGTTCTGAATGCATAATCTCTTCCTCATTTGTCTGGTATATAGCCTGAGGATAGAGCGTGCAGAATGATTGGGATAATACCATTTCCGTGATACCTTTTTGGTATGACAACATCGCCTTTGCACTCTCTGGATATTCGTCTGCTGCGTTACTTTTCTGTAGTAGCGGAAGAGAACAATATGAGCCGGGCGGCGCAGCGTTTATTTATGTCGCAGCCGCCGCTGAGTCGCCACATTCGCCAGCTTGAAGAACGTCTGGGGATGACGCTTTTTGTCCGTCATACCCGTGGGCTGACGCTGACGGAAGACGGTCTGCGCGTACTTGAAATAGTGCGCCCAGTGCTGACGATGTACGAAGAAACCTGCGCGACGTTGAGCCAGTTAGCGCAAGCTGGGGAGCACTCTCTGCGCCTGGGGCTAAGTACAGCGTTTGAACAAGGTGTTTTTGCTTCGCTTGAATCGCAGCTACACGGGCGTACGGAGAGGCTACATATTGTTCGTCATGGTTCGCCTGAGCTGGTGCGTCAGGTTCGTCGGGGAAAACTGGATGCAGCGCTGGTGGCGTTACCGCTTGAGACTCCCGGGCTTACCGTCATGCCACTCGGCTGGCAAGAGCCGATGATTGCCGCATTACCCGCGATCTGGCCAGAGGCGAGCCTGCCGTCACTCTCATTAACGACGCTGAACCACCGACCACTGTTCTGGTTTAAACGCGAACGGAATCCTGCCTTTTTTGATTACACCCGACATATTTTTCGCCGCGCCGGTTACTCTCCAGCCTGTATTGAAGAGCCGCTGGAACATGACGTGCTGCTGGCGCGGATCGCGCATGGTGACGGTCTGGGTTTACTCCCGGCCTCCTTTTCCGCTATCCAGCGTCAGGGCGTGATATTTCTGCCGCTTACCGATTCCGAATTGCGTATCCACGTGGGACTGGTAATGCTGCCTGAGAGCGAAGCAACGTTGCAGTGGTTGCAGACGGTTGTGAACCAATCCCTCGGCCTTTCAGGTTGATGTGAATTATTTTCACGTTGACTGAGTATTCCTCACCTTTAACGATGATTTTTGTGTTGACGCCAGCGTGCTTTTCCGTCATTTTTACATCTAGACGTCTAAACGTATAGCAGTTCACAACACAACATATAACGACAAAAGATTGATGAGGTAAGGTATGAGCTTTTTTCACGCCAACCAGCGGGAAGCGCTGAATCAGAGTCTGGCCGAAGTACAGGGGCAGATTAACGTTTCTTTCGAATTTTTCCCGCCGCGCACCAGTGAAATGGAGCAAACCCTGTGGAACTCTATCGATCGCCTGAGCAGCCTGAAGCCGAAGTTTGTTTCAGTCACTTACGGTGCAAACTCTGGTGAGCGCGACCGCACGCATAGCATTATTAAAGGGATCAAGGATCGCACCGGGCTTGAAGCGGCGCCGCACCTGACCTGTATTGATGCGACCCGCGATGAGCTGCGCACTATTGCTCAGGACTACTGGAATAACGGTATTCGTCATATTGTTGCCCTGCGCGGTGACCTGCCGCCGGGAAGCGGTAAACCGGATATGTATGCCTCTGACCTGGTGACTCTGCTGAAAGACGTTGCGGACTTTGATATCTCCGTTGCGGCTTACCCGGAAGTGCACCCGGAAGCGAAGAGCGCTCAGGCCGATCTGCTGAACCTGAAGCGTAAGGTTGATGCCGGTGCGAACCGCGCGATCACCCAATTTTTCTTCGATGTAGAAAGCTACCTGCGTTTTCGCGATCGCTGCGTGTCTGCGGGTATCGATGTGGAAATTATTCCGGGCATCCTGCCGGTATCTAACTTTAAACAGGCGAAAAAATTTGCCGACATGACCAACGTTCGCATTCCGGCGTGGATGTCGACCATGTTTGCTGGCCTGGATGATGATGCGGAAACCCGCAAGCTGGTGGGCGCAAACATCGCCATGGATATGGTGAAAATTCTCAGTCGCGAAGGGGTGAAAGATTTCCATTTCTATACTCTCAATCGCGCCGAAATGAGCTACGCAATTTGTCACACGCTGGGAGTAAGACCGGCATAATTAGTACGTCAGCCCTCTGCGGAGGGTTTTTTATTGATCATTTTGATCTACATCTCTGTAACTAAAAATATAAAAGGATCTGGCTATCGAATCTGTGGGTTATTTCGACTATATCTAATCTCTGGTGGTGTATATCGTAGTCATAACACTGTAAAGGGAGCATATAGATGAGCATGTCCGACGATAGCCAGAACGCATCAACTGCCGGTAAGTGTCCTTTCCATCAGGGCGGGCCGGATCACAGCGCGGGAGCAGGAAGAAGTAACCGCGACTGGTGGCCTAATCAACTCCGCGTTGATCTTTTGAACCAACATTCCAATCGTTCGAACCCGCTGGGTGAGGACTTCGACTACCGCAAAGAATTTAGCAAACTTGACTATTCTGCCCTGAAAGGGGATCTCAGAGCCCTTCTGTCCGAATCTCAACCGTGGTGGCCTGCTGACTGGGGCTCTTATGCCGGTTTGTTTATCCGTATGGCATGGCACGGGGCAGGGACCTATCGTTCCATCGATGGACGCGGTGGCGCGGGTCGCGGACAACAGCGTTTTGCACCACTGAACTCCTGGCCGGACAACGTCAGCCTGGATAAAGCGCGTCGTCTGCTGTGGCCAATCAAGCAGAAATATGGCCAGAAAATCTCTTGGGCCGACCTGTTTATCCTCGCGGGCAACGTGGCGCTGGAAAACTCCGGCTTCCGTACCTTCGGTTTTGGCGCGGGTCGTGAAGATGTCTGGGAACCGGATCTCGACGTAAACTGGGGTGATGAAAAAGCCTGGCTGACCCACCGTCACCCGGAAGAACTGGCAAAAGCGCCGCTGGGCGCAACCGAAATGGGTCTTATCTATGTTAACCCGGAAGGGCCGGATCACAGCGGCGAACCGCTTTCTGCGGCCGCGGCGATTCGCGCGACCTTCGGTAACATGGGAATGAACGACGAAGAAACCGTGGCGCTGATTGGCGGCGGTCATACGTTAGGTAAAACTCACGGCGCAGCAGCCGCTTCCCACGTTGGGGCCGATCCTGAATCTGCGCCGATCGAAGCGCAAGGCTTAGGCTGGGCCAGCAGCTACGGTAGCGGCGCGGGTGCTGACGCGATTACTTCCGGCCTGGAAGTGGTCTGGACGCAAACGCCGACCCAGTGGAGCAACTATTTCTTCGAGAACCTGTTCAAATATGAGTGGGTGCAGACTCGCAGCCCGGCAGGTGCTATCCAGTTCGAGGCGGTGGATGCGCCAGAGATTATCCCCGATCCTTTTGATCCTGAGAAAAAACGCAAGCCGACGATGCTGGTCACCGACCTGACGCTGCGTTTCGATCCTGAGTTCGAAAAGATCTCTCGTCGTTTCCTTAACGATCCGCAGGCGTTCAACGAAGCCTTTGCTCGTGCGTGGTTTAAACTGACGCACCGCGATATGGGGCCGAAAGCGCGTTACATCGGACCGGAAGTGCCAAAAGAAGATCTGATTTGGCAGGATCCGTTGCCGCATGCGTTCTTCAACCCAAGCGAAGAAGATATTCTTAACCTGAAGGCGACCATTGCGGCTTCCGGGTTGTCCGTGGGCGAACTGGTATCGGTAGCGTGGGCTTCGGCATCAACCTTCCGCGGTGGGGATAAACGTGGCGGCGCGAATGGCGCTCGTCTGGCGCTCGACCCACAGCGTGGTTGGGATGTGAATGCTACCGCAGCACGCGTACTGCCCGTGTTAGAGGGTATCTATAAATCAGCCCATACCGCGTCGTTGGCCGATATTATCGTGCTGGCTGGCGTCGTAGGCGTGGAGCAGGCTGCAAGCGCTGCGGGTGTCAGCATCAATGTTCCTTTTGCGCCGGGCCGCGTGGATGCGCGTCAGGATCAAACGGATATTGAGATGTTTGAACTGCTCAAGCCAATTGCGGACGGCTTCCGTAACTATCGTTCTCGCCCTGACGTATCAACCACTGAGTCACTGCTGATCGATAAAGCACAGCAGCTGACGCTGACCGCACCGGAAATGACTGTGCTGGTGGGTGGTATGCGCGTACTGGGCACCAACTTCGATGGTAGTCAGCACGGCGTCTTTACCGATCGTCCTGGCGTACTCAGCACTGACTTCTTCGTCAATTTGCTGGATATGCGTTACGAATGGAAAGCGGTTGATGAGTCACAAGAGCTGTTTGAAGGCCGTGACCGTCTGAGCGGCGAAGTAAAATACACCGCAACTCGCGCCGATCTGGTGTTTGGTTCTAACTCTGTACTGCGTGCAGTGGCTGAAGTTTATGCCTGCAGCGATGCGCATGAGAAGTTCGTGAAGGACTTTGTGGCGGCATGGGTGAAAGTGATGAACCTGGATCGTTTCGATCTGCTGTAAACAAAAACGCCGGATGGCGCTTGCGCGTATCCGGCATGGTATGAATAAAAAATCCCCGCGATTGCGGGGGTTTTTTATTGGCAGGTTATTCCCACTCTTGCAGATAACGTTGCCCATACTGGTCAGCGACCAGCAACGCGGCATACACCTGGTCCGGGGTCGCGCCGCCAGGCATGTTGTGGATGGTTTCGCCTTCAGCACAGGCCGCCTCTGCCACAATGCGCATTTTCGCCGGGATATCCTGTTTGATGTCCAGTTGCGCCAGAGTAATCGGTAGTCCAACGGAATGACACAGCGCCGCCACGGTTTCGATCTCATCGACCGGCGCGTTTTCCAGCACCAATTGCGTCAGCGTACCAAACGCCACTTTTTCGCCGTGGTAGTAATGATGCGCATCCGGGATCGCCGTCAGGCCGTTATGAATGGCGTGAGCCGCTGCCAGACCACCGCTTTCAAAACCGACGCCGCTCAGATAGGTATTGGCCTCAATAACGCGCTCCAGCGCAGGCGTAACCACGTGCTGCTCGGCTGCCAGCATCGCTTTTTCACCTTCTTCTATCAACGTATTAAAGCACAGCTCAGCCAGAGCCAGCGCCGCCTGGGTGCACTGACCGCCCGCCATGGTGGTTGCGCCGCTGCGTGAACAGGCGCGTGCTTCGAACCAGGTCGCCAGCGCATCGCCGATGCCTGCGGCTAACAGACGCGCTGGTGCGCCCGCGACTATTTTAGTATCCACAATGACCCTGTCCGGGTTGTTCGGCAGTAGCAGATAGCGATCGAATTCACCCGCATCGGTGTAAATGACGGACAGCGCGCTGCACGGTGCATCGGTAGAGGCGATGGTTGGCGCAATGGCGACAGGCACGCCCATAAAATGCGCCAGCGCTTTGGCGGTATCCAGCGTTTTCCCGCCGCCAATACCAAGTACTGCGCCACACTGCGCTTTTTCCGCCACGCCGCGCAAACGGTCGATTTCGTTTTGCGAACATTCGCCGCCAAAAGGCGCGATCTCCAGCGCCAGTCCGGCATCCTGGAAGCTTTTTTCCAGTGCGGACTGTGCGAAGCCTAAGACAAACTTGTCCCCAACAACCAGCCAGCGTGCTGCCAGTGGTTTGAGGTAGCTGCCAAGACGGGTAATAACATCGGCACCCTGGATGTACTTACCAGGTGATTGAATAATGCGATCCATACTTTATTTCCCTCACAGGTTGATGTGACCAAATGCGTTGTTCCAGTCCTGCTCAAACTTCTCTATTGCTGACTCTACCGCAGGGGTATTGAGCATTTGTTGCGCTACGTCTAAGGGCAGGGTAATTGCTTCACATCCTGCCAGTAAGCAATCGAGCGCCTGACGCGGGGTTTTAAAGCTGGCCGCCAGTACCATGCTGTTTGGCGCATGTAGCTCCAGTAGCGTTTGCAGTTCCTGTACTGTGCGGATCCCGTCGCCGCCCTGAGCGTCAATGCGGTTAACGTATGGCGCGATATATTTTGCGCCAGCCAGCGCGGCCAGTAGACCTTGCGAAGCACTGTACACGGCGGTTCCCAGGGTGGTGATACCCTCTCTTTTCAGTAACCTGATGGCGGCCAGACCTTCAGCAGTGACGGGGATTTTCACTACGATACCCGGTACGGCATTGCTCAGACGTTTGGCTTCTTCCACCATCCCCTGCGCGTCGCGGCTCATGGTTTGGGCAAAAAGAATGCCCTCTTCGCCAATGGCGTTTTGCAGGCGCGGCAGCACATCCCAGATGGATTCTTTGCTTGCCGCCACAATGCTTGGGTTAGTGGTTACGCCAGCGATAGGAAAGATGCGGGCCAGACGTTCGACTTCCGCGACGTTGGCGGTATCAAGGTAAAGTTCCATACAAAACATCCTCTTAATTTTGCGTGAGCAGCCCGTTGCCGGAATGCGTTGTTGTGCACAGGATAAGAGTGTTTCGCCGCATGGCGCTATCTGACAAATCTGCCAAAAGCTGGATAAATGTAATGTATCGACAAAAGTGAGACTTACTTCACATGTCAGTTGCAGGTGGGGTTTATTAAGGTGATGTGGGTTATGAGTTCATTTCTTATATTACAAAAATCCAGTTAATGTTATTTTTGTCTTCTTTATTGCTGATGGATCGCTTTCTCCGTCAACTGGCTGTGATATTGCCGACGATATTCTGAGGGGGAACGTTCGGTATTCTTGCGAAACAGGCGGCAGAAGTAGTTGCTGTCAACAAACCCACAGGTGTGCGCCACGTCTTTGATCTTCAGCTCGTAACCCTTCAGTAGCGTCTTCGCGTGTTCAAGCCGCGTGTGGTTCAGGTATTCGTTAAAACCGATTGCGCCCGTTTTTTGAAACAGGTGGGAGAGGTAATTGGGCGAGATGTAGAACGCTTGCGCCACCGATTCCCGGGTCAGCGGTGAAGCGTAGCGTTCGTCAATATAGTCGCGAATGGCTTCGAACAGCGCCTGACTGCGCGACGCGGTCTGTATTTGGCTGCCGAGCAGATCGCGACAGTGGCTCAGCAAGCTCGCGACGATTAGCCTGGCCGTTTGCTGCTCCTGCGGCTGCATTTGTATTTCATTAAGCGTTTGCAGCAGGAAAGAGCCAATACGCGGTCCACGCCGTGCGACATGCTGCCTGGCGAGGTTTTGATATTGCTTGCCGTCCCACTGAACGACGTTGAAACCCAACTGCTGCTTGCTGAACAGAATGCTGAGCGTGGTGACCGGTGTGAGCCATTGCGGAAAGTTCCAGCCGCCGGCCGGAACGAACAGGACATCGCCAGGTAGTAACGTCGCGACTGCGCCGGTAATACCCTGATCGGTGAGATCCCCTTCCAGCACAATCTCCAGCCGGGGAAAATCAACCTGATATGCCAGTTCCGGCGTTGAGCTACTGGTGCTGGCAAAGTAAATCTGGCGCAGCGGTGTAGGGCCGTTAATCAGGCGGGCGAGAAGATGGCTGATGTCGTGATACATGTTAATCCCTTGCAGGCAGCAGACAGGGAGAACAGTAACCGCCATCATAAAAAAAGGCCACTCTTAAAGAGTGGCCTGTGTAGGATTATTGATTACCGATTTGATCGCCGTAAGGCAAGGTATCGTAATCAATCAGGGCATTCTTCTTGTATGGATTGCCAATCCAGCGAGTCGTCTCTTTAAACTGTGGGCTGGTAATGGCACGCGTTGGATCGAAGCCATCGTAAGTGAAGCCCGCTAAATCAGACCAGGTATGGATTAGCTCTGAGCTGCTGTATTTACGATTCACATCCTGTGAGAAGTCCCGAGGGTGCGCGGCCTGCCATTTTTCCGAGGTCCACAATAAGAACGGCACCGTATACATATGGCGTGTCGGATTGTCTTCATTACGGCCCTGCGTTTTATGCGGCGGCGTGTCGTACACCTCTTCACCGTGATCGGAGAAGTACAACAGGAAACCGTTCGGATCGGTCGCTTTGTAGTCTTTGATCAGGCTGGCAATGATGTGGTCATTGTAGACATTCGCGCTGTCGTAATCGTTGTAGGCTTCCAGCTCATCATTACCCAGGCCAGGGGGAACATTGTCGATATTGTTGTCGAACTTGCCCTGACCATCCGGATAACGGAATTTATACTTAATATGGGTACCCAGCAGATGAACGATGATGAATTTTTTCGGCGCCGGGTCGGCCAGGACTTCTTTAAATGGCGCCAGCACATTGCTGTCATACTCGCGTGCGCTTTGCGTACGCTGCTGGTTCATATAGAACTGCTTATCTGTCTGCTTAGAGAATACCGTCAGCATGGTGTTGCGGGCAGTCATTGTCTGCTGATTGGTGATCCAGAAGGTTTTATAACCCGCCTGTTTCATCATGTTCATCAGGGATGGCTGGGTCAGATACAGATCCGGGTTCTTCTCGTTGGCAAAGGTCAGCGCCTGCTGCAGGATTTCAATGGTATACGGACGTGAGGTCACGACATTATTGAAAACGGTGAAGTTAGGATCGGTTTTATGCAGCGCATCCAGTTCCGGTGTGGTTTCACGCGGGTAACCATACAGGCTCATACGACCGCGCTGCGTTGACTCACCAATCACCAGCACTAATGTGCGTGGCGCGTCACCGGAATGGTCTTTAAAGTTGGCCAGCGGAGGCAGGGCATTGTTTTCATTCAGCAGGCTATTGAGCGAGGTCAACTGCTGGCGATACTGATAATACCCGGAGATAAATTGCCATGGCGCGGCGGGCTCCATACGCGAAGCGAGACCATCCAACGTTTTTTCAAACGGTTTATGTTTGATGAACGTGTTAACCGCCATTGGGTGCAGAATCAAGCCATATAACAGCGCAAACGACACCAGATAGCGCCAGGGCGATGGAATATGAACAGGGCGCAGACGCGTCCACAGCAGAATCGCCATTGCCGTATACGCCAGCGCGATTAACACAATCTTCAGACTGAAATATTGGCTCAGATATTCGCTGGCTTCGTTCGCATTGGTTTCGAACATTACGTACAGAACGCTTTGCGAGAACTCTTGCCCGTAGATGACGTAATAGCTCAGAGCGGCCAACGAGGCAGCCCATAGCATGACACCAATAACGGCAGCAATAATACGGATACGGTTTGGAAATAAAAATACCGGAATCAACCACAGCGAACTGAATAGCAAGGAGTCGCGTAAACCGGTAGATCCGCTGTAGCCGCTAAAGTAGATAACGGCCTGCAGTAATGAGGAAAAAAACCAAAAATAGAGGAGCGCCCAACCCAGGGCTTTCCAGCTAAATGCAGGTTTAGACTGGGGTTGTAAGGATTGCATAGTGTGAGCCTGTCTTTAATCGTGTCGCCAAGAGTAGCGGGTAAATATTAAGAGGAACTGAAGCGTCGCGATGTTAAAAAACGCGTTTTGTTGATGATTCATTCATTAAATGAATAAATTCAGGCGGGAATATATTGAAATTGAAGCAGTTATAACAGCGATTTTTGATGTCGCCTTCGCGCAATAGCACGAAGGCGACGGGAGGGGGACGTTAGCCTGTATTGCGCATACCGGCAGCAACGCCTGCGATGGTTACCATCAGCGCTTGTTCAACGCGTGGATCTGGCGCATTGCCTTGCTCTTCCGCCAGGCGCGAGCGGTGTAACAGCTCTGCCTGTAAAACGTTCAGTGGATCGGTATAAACATTCCTTAACTGGATGGACTCGGCAATCCACGGCAGGTCGGCCATCAAATGTGAGTCATTGGCAATCGCCAGCACGACGTCGATATCTGCTTCCAGGCGCTGACGCAGTTCTTCGCCGAGCGGCCACAACTCTTTTTTGACCAGACGTTGATCGTAGTATTCAGCCAGCCACAGGTCTGCTTTAGCGAAAACCATTTCCAGCATGCCAAGGCGTGTGGAGAAGAATGGCCAGTCGCGGCACATTGCTTCGAGTTCGCTTTGCTTACCGTCTTCCACCACTTTTTGCAGCGCGGTGCCTGCCCCCAGCCATGCCGGGAGCATCAGGCGGTTCTGCGTCCAGGCAAAGATCCATGGAATGGCGCGCAGAGACTCTACCCCACCAGTCGGGCGGCGTTTTGCCGGACGTGAGCCGAGCGGCAATTTACCCAGTTCCTGCTCTGGGGTTGCGGAGCGGAAGTAAGGGACGAAGTCTTTGTTTTCACGTACATATCCACGGTAGAGCTCACACGAGATATCAGAAAGCTCATCCATGATATGGCGCCAGTTATCCTTCGGCTCTGGCGGCGGTAACAGGTTGGCCTCAAGGATGGCTGCGGTATATAGCGACAGGCTGCTGATGGTCACTTCCGGCAGGCCATACTTAAAGCGGATCATCTCACCTTGTTCCGTCACGCGCAGGCCACCTTTCAGGCTGCCTGGCGGTTGAGAAAGCAGTGCGGCATGCGCAGGCGCGCCGCCGCGGCCAATGGAACCACCGCGGCCATGGAACAGCGTCAGCTCGATGCCGGCTTTTTCACACGTTTTGATCAACGCGTCCTGAGCCTGATATTGCGCCCAGGAGGCCGCCATTACCCCCGCGTCTTTTGCGGAGTCAGAGTAGCCAATCATGACCATCTGTTTGCCCTGAATAAAGCCGCGGTACCAGTCAATATTCAAGAGCTGGGACATGACGTCATCAGCATTGTTGAGGTCGTCCAGTGTTTCAAACAGCGGCGCAACCGGCATAGCAAAACCGATCCCGGCTTCTTTCAGCAGCAGATGTACGGCCAATACATCGGACGGCGTTTTCGCCATCGAGATAACATAGGCGGCAATGGAGCCATACGGAGCTTCGGCAATGACGCGGCAGGTGTCGAGCACTTCGCGGGTATCATTGCTTGGTTCCCAGTTACGTGGCAGAAGCGGACGCTTGGAGTTCAGTTCGCGGATCAAGAAAGCCTGTTTATCCGCTTCTGACCAGTTTTCGTAGTCGCCAATGCCCAGATACCGGGTCAGTTCGCCCAGCGCTTCAGTGTGGCGGGTGCTTTCCTGACGAATATCAATACGTACCAGCGGCACGCCGAAACATTTCACGCGGCGCAAGGTGTCGAGCAGTTCGCCATTGGCGATGATGCCCATGCCACAGGCTTGCAGAGACTGGTAACACGCGTACAGCGGATCCCAGAGCTGTTCGTTTTGGGTGAGAAGGCCGGCAGGTTTCGGTAATTTCTCGCCTTTCAGGCGGGCTTCCAGCCAGGCTTGAGTTGCCATCAGACGTGAACGCAGGGTTTTCATCAGATAACGGTATGGTTCTGCTGAGCCTTCTTCGCCGACCAGCGCCAGCAGTTCCGGCGTGGCATCCACCATCGACAGTTCAGAGATCAGAAACTGAATGTCTTTCAGGAACAGGTCGGTGGCTTTCCAACGGCTGAGCAATAGCACGTGAAGGGTGATATCCGCCGTCACGTTCGGGTTGCCGTCACGGTCGCCGCCCATCCAGGAGGTAAAGCGAACCGGAACAAAATCAACGGGCAGCTTATAACCCAGATTCTCTTCTAACTGTTCGTTCAGTTCGCGCAGATAGTTCGGCACGCCTTCCCACAGGCTGTTTTCGACCACGGCGAAGCCCCATTTGGCTTCATCAACCGGGCTTGGGCGTATCTTGCGGATCTCATCCGTATGCCAGGACTGGGCAATCAACTGGCGCAGACGGCGCATCAGTTGATGGCGTTCATAATCGACGAGATCTTTGTTATCAAGCTGTTTGAGACAGGCGTTTACTTCACCCATTTTATGGATCAACGTACGACGGGTGATTTCTGTCGGGTGGGCAGTCAGAACCAGCTCCAGGGAGAGTGACTCCACGGCTTTTTTGATGGTGGCTTCATCGAGATTGGGCTGGTCTTTCAATTTACGCAGAGTGCGAGCAATCACTTCCGGGTTGCTGGCTGCTTCGCCTTTGGGCGAAATGCTGTGGTATTGCTCGGCGGTGTTGGCCAGGTTCAGGAACTGGCTAAACGCACGGGCAACCGGCAGCAGTTCGTCGTTAGACAGGTTTTGCAGCGTCGTAAGTAGCTCCTGGCGATTGACTTCATTGCCAGCGCGGGATGATTTGGACAGCTTACGGATTGTTTCTACGCGATCAAGAATGTGCTCTCCCAGCGCATCCTTAATGGTCTCTCCCAGCACTTTGCCGAGCATACTGACATTACTACGCAACGCGGAATATTGTTCGTTCATATTTACCCAGACACCCCATCTCTTTTGTAAATGTCCTGTATCTTTCGCGCCGCCGTCAACACTGCTGCAACGTGAAATTTTTCGGACTTAATTTTTTTGCCGTCTTTTATAAAGCCACGTAAAACTCGTGACGTCAATTGCTGCGAAATCGGTTCAGCAAACGAAAAAATGGCGGGAATTTACGTTATTTAATTCACATCGAATCAAATAAGCTGTGCTTATGAAAATGTTAATAAATGACCTTGCTCACCGCTGAAGGATGAGCAAGGTTATAAACGATTAATGCCAGCAGAAATGATGCACAACCTGGGTGATCAATTCGCGAGTTGGCTTAATGAAGCGTGTTTCCAGGTATTCATCTGGCTGATGTGCCTGATTAATGGAGCCTGGGCCCAACACCAGCGTCGGGCAAAGCGTCTGGATAAACGGCGCTTCAGTGCAGTAGTTCACCACTTCCGTTTGCGCTCCCAGCAGTTTTTCGACGACTTCAACCAACTGATGGTCTGGCGGACACTCATAGCCAGGAATAGGCGGATGCAGTTCCGACACCGTCAGGCGACCCGGCCAACGCTCGCTGACAGGGGCCAGCGCATCGTTAAGTAAACCATTAAGATCGTTGAGCGTCATGCCGGGCAGCGGGCGAATATCCATATGCAGCTCGCAGCAGGCGCAGATTCGGTTGGCGGCGTCGCCACCGTGGATATGACCCAAATTTAACGTCGGGTACGGAACGGTAAAAGCGTCATGGTGATAGCGTTCTTTCAGGTCATCGCGCAGAGTCATGATATGGCCGATAGCATCATGCATGAGTTCAATCGCATTGACGCCACGCGCTGGATCGCTTGAGTGACCCGACTGCCCCAAAATGCGAATTGCATTAGAGATATGCCCTTTGTGCGCACGCACCGGCTGCAGGGAGGTGGGTTCGCCAATGATCGCGCAGTCCGGGCGCAGAGCGGTGGTTTCAGAAAAGTAGCGCGCCCCCGCCATGCTGGTCTCTTCGTCGGCAGTGGCCAAAATGTAGAGGGGCTTTTTCAGCTTCGTTACGTCGACGTCGCGCAGCGCGTCGAGGATAAACGCGAAGAAGCCTTTCATATCTGCCGTACCCAGGCCGTAGAGCTTATTGTCATGCTCTGTCAGGGTGAACGGATCGCGCGTCCAGCGTCCGTCGTCAAACGGCACGGTATCGGTATGACCCGCTAACAACAGACCGCCAGCCCCTTGTCCAATGCTCGCCAGCATATTGAATTTATTGCGCGTATCGGGGACCGGCTGAACCTCTACATTGAAGCCTAAATCTTTGAACCAGCCCGCCAGCAGAGTGATTAAACCTGCATTGCTTTGATCCAGTGCTTCTTCGGTGGCGCTAATCGATGGCGTGGCAATCAGAGCGCGGTAAATCTCGATAAATGGCGGTAAATTGTTTTTCATTGTTGACACACCTCGGGTCATGATAGTATCAATATTCATGCAGTATTTATGAATAAAAATACATTAACGTTGAGCGTAATAAAACCCACCAAGTGTAAGGTGAGGTGATAAAGGCTTATACCTGGCAACAGAATCTAAGAAGGTGAGCTGCCCCGATGTTGAATACGCTGATTGTGGGCGCCAGCGGCTATGCCGGCGCAGAGCTTGTGACCTATGTAAATCGCCATCCTGATATGAACATAACCGCTTTGACCGTCTCAGCGCAAAGCAATGATGCAGGAAAACTCATCTCCGATTTGCATCCGCAGTTGAAAGGCATTGTCGATTTACCGTTGCAGCCAATGTCGGATATCAGCGAGTTTAGCGCAGGGGTGGACATTGTGTTCCTCGCTACAGCGCATGAGGTCAGTCATGACCTGGCCCCGCAGTTTCTGCAGGCCGGATGTGTGGTGTTTGATCTTTCAGGCGCGTTTCGTGTTAACGATAGCGCGTTCTATGAAAAATATTATGGCTTTACCCATCAGCACCCCGAACTGCTGGAGCAGGCGGTGTACGGTCTGGCGGAGTGGAGCGCAGAGCAACTGAAAGAAGCGAATCTGGTTGCCGTACCGGGTTGTTATCCGACGGCGGCGCAGTTGTCGCTGAAACCACTGATTGACGGCGGACTGCTGGATCTCAGCCAGTGGCCGGTGATTAATGCGACCAGCGGCGTCAGCGGGGCAGGCCGTAAAGCGGCTATCTCGAACAGCTTTTGCGAAGTGAGCCTGCAGCCCTATGGCGTGTTTACCCATCGTCATCAGCCGGAAATCGCAACTCACCTCGGCGCGGAAGTGATCTTCACTCCGCATCTGGGGAACTTCCCGCGCGGAATTCTGGAAACGATCACCTGCCGTCTGAAAGCGGGCGTAACCCATGCGCAGGTGGCCCAGACACTGCAACAAGCCTATGGCGATAAACCACTGGTACGTCTGTACGACAAAGGCGTCCCGGCCCTGAAAAACGTGGTGGGCTTACCGTTTTGTGACATCGGGTTTGCCGTGCAGGGAGAGCATCTGATCGTGGTGGCGACCGAAGATAACTTATTAAAAGGCGCGGCGGCACAGGCGATGCAGTGCGCAAATATCCGTTTCGGCTTTGCTGAAACGCAGTCTCTTATTTAAGGGTGCAACAATGAATCCATTAATTATCAAGCTGGGCGGCGTTTTACTGGATAGCGAAGAGGCGCTGGAGCGACTGTTTACCGCACTGGTGAATTATCGTGAGTCGCATCAGCGTCCGCTGATTATTGTGCACGGCGGCGGCTGCGTGGTTGATGAGCTAATGAAGCAGTTGAATCTGCCGGTCAAAAAGAAAAACGGCCTGCGCGTTACTCCTGCCGATCAGATAGACATTATCACTGGCGCCCTGGCGGGTACGGCGAATAAAACCTTACTGGCCTGGGCGAAAAAACATCAAATCGCCTCTGTGGGCCTGTATCTTGGCGATGGCGACAGCGTAAAAGTGACGCCGCTCGATAAAGAGCTGGGTCATGTTGGACTCGCGCAACCGGGTTCGCCTAAGCTAATTAACACGCTGCTGGCAAGCGGTTTTCTGCCGGTGGTCAGCTCCATCGGCGTCACTGAAGATGGACTGCTGATGAACGTTAACGCCGATCAGGCGGCAACAGCGCTGGCGGCAACGTTGGGGGCGGATCTGATCCTGCTCTCAGACGTGAGCGGTATTCTGGATGGTAAAGGTCAGCGTATTGCCGAAATGACCGCCGCGAAAGCGGAGCAGTTGATCGACCAGGGAATTATTACCGATGGCATGATCGTGAAGGTCAATGCGGCGCTGGATGCCGCGCGCACGCTGGGCCGCCCGGTGGATATCGCCTCCTGGCGTCATGCAGAGCAACTCCCGGCGTTGTTTAACGGCACACCGATCGGTACCCGTATTCTGGCTTAAGTATTTGTATGCCCGATGGCGGCTACGCCTTATCGGGCCTACGTGAACAGAACCTGCAGGCCGGATAAGCGTAGCGCCATCCGGCATTGAAATTAAAAGAATTTAAGGAAGCATGTTATGGCACTTTGGGGTGGGCGTTTTACACAGGCAGCAGATCAGCGGTTCAAACAGTTCAACGACTCGTTGCGTTTTGACTACCGCCTGGCAGAACAGGATATTGTCGGCTCTGTGGCCTGGTCCAAAGCGTTGGTAACGGTCGGCGTACTGACTGCTGATGAACAGCTGCAACTGGAAGAGGCGCTGAACACGCTGCTGGAAGAGGTGCGTGCCAACCCGCAACAGATCCTGCAAAGCGATGCCGAAGATATTCACAGTTGGGTGGAAGGTAAGCTGATTGATAAAGTCGGCCAGCTTGGTAAAAAACTGCATACCGGGCGTAGCCGTAATGATCAGGTCGCGACCGACCTTAAACTGTGGTGTAAAGACATGGTTATTGAATTACTCTCTGCCAACCGTCAGTTGCAAAGTGCGCTGGTGGTGACGGCGGAGAATAACCAGGACGCCGTTATGCCGGGTTACACCCACCTGCAACGTGCGCAGCCGGTGACGTTTGCTCACTGGTGCCTGGCCTATGTCGAAATGCTGGCGCGTGATGAGAGCCGTCTGCAGGATGCGCTTAAGCGTCTGGACGTCAGTCCTCTGGGCTGCGGCGCGCTGGCGGGTACGGCATATGAAATCGATCGCGAACAACTGGCCGGCTGGCTGGGCTTTGCTTCGGCAACGCGCAACAGTCTGGACAGCGTTTCCGATCGTGACCACGTGCTGGAGTTACTCTCCGACGCTTCTATCGGCATGGTGCACCTGTCGCGTTTTGCTGAAGACCTGATTTTCTTTAATACCGGTGAAGCAGGCTTTGTCGAGCTGTCCGATCGAGTGACCTCTGGTTCATCCCTGATGCCGCAGAAGAAAAATCCGGATGCGCTGGAATTAATCCGTGGTAAATGCGGTCGCGTGCAGGGGGCGTTGACCGGGATGATGATGACCTTAAAAGGCCTGCCGCTGGCGTATAACAAAGATATGCAGGAAGACAAAGAAGGGCTGTTCGATGCGCTCGACACCTGGCTGGATTGTCTGCATATGGCCGCGCTGGTGCTGGATGGCATTCAGGTGAAACGTCCGCGTTGTCAGGAAGCGGCGCAGCAGGGTTATGCCAACGCTACTGAACTGGCGGACTATCTGGTAGCGAAAGGCGTGCCGTTCCGCGAAGCGCACCACATTGTGGGCGAAACGGTGGTTGAGGCGATTCGTCAGGGCAAACCGCTGGAATCGTTGTCGCTGACCGACTTACAGAAGTTCAGTCCGGTCATTGGCGATGACGTTTACCCGATCCTTTCTCTCCAATCGTGTCTGGACAAACGTGCGGCGAAAGGCGGCGTGTCGCCACAGCAGGTCGCACAGGCGATTGATTACGCGAAGGCGCGTCTGGCGTAACTTTTGTCTTTGTAGGCCTGATAAGCATAGCGCCATCAGGCAAACAGTGATCAGAGCCTGGCATCTCGCCGGGCTTTTTTATGCAAAAAAAATGCGGACGCAAGGTCCGCAAAAGTTCACGTTGGCTTTAGTTATTTCGAGTATGAGAGAAACTCTCTAAACGGACAGTAGCTTCAAGGGTTAAAGGGGTACCGTTCCGTTTCTGTGGTGCATTATTAAACAGAAAGCTTGATAGGGATAATCGTTCGTTGCTATGCTACCTATCGCTACGAACTATCGTGGCGATGGAGGATGAATAATGAATATTCGTGATCTTGAATACCTGGTGGCGCTTGCCGAACATCGTCACTTCCGACGGGCGGCAGACTCCTGCCACGTGAGCCAGCCAACGCTGAGCGGGCAGATCCGTAAGCTGGAAGATGAGCTGGGCGTCATGTTGCTGGAGCGTACGAGTCGCAAGGTGCTGTTCACTCAGGCAGGTCTGCTGCTGGTGGATCAGGCGCGCACCGTGCTGCGCGAGGTCAAAGTGCTCAAGGAGATGGCAAGCCAACAAGGCGAGACGATGTCTGGCCCGCTGCATATTGGTTTGATCCCAACGGTGGGGCCATACCTGCTGCCGCATATTATTCCTATGTTGCACCAGACCTTCCCAAAACTGGAAATGTATCTGCATGAGGCGCAGACGCATCAGCTGTTGGCGCAACTGGATAGCGGTAAGCTCGACTGCGTGATTCTGGCGTTGGTGAAAGAGAGTGAGGCATTCATCGAAGTACCGTTATTTGATGAGCCTATGATGCTGGCGATCTATGAAGATCATCCATGGGCAAACCGTGACTGTGTACCGATGTCCGATCTGGCGGGTGAAAAACTGCTGATGCTGGAAGACGGCCACTGCCTGCGCGATCAGGCCATGGGCTTCTGCTTTGAAGCTGGTGCTGATGAAGATACCCATTTCCGGGCAACCAGTCTGGAAACGCTGCGCAATATGGTGGCGGCAGGTAGCGGTATTACGTTACTGCCTGCGCTGGCTGTTCCGTCGGAGCGCAAGCGTGATGGTGTTGTCTATCTGCCATGCATTAAGCCAGAACCGCGCCGCACGATTGGCCTGGTGTATCGTCCAGGTTCGCCGCTGCGCAGCCGTTATGAACAGCTGGCAGAGGCCATCCGTGGATCAATGGATGGCCATTTCGACAGTGCGTTAAAACAGGCGGTTTAAGCCATTTAGCGCCGCTACCCGATAGGCTTCCGCCATGGTTGGGTAGTTAAAGGTGGTGTTAACGAAGTACTCGATGGTGTTACCACCACCTTTTTGCTCCATTATCGCCTGACCGATGTGAATAATTTCGGCCGCGCGTTCCCCAAAGCAGTGGATCCCCAGAATCTCTTTGGTTTCGCGATGGAACAGAATCTTCAACGTGCCGACACTCATGCCCACGATTTGCGCCCGTGCCAGATGTTTAAACTGGGCGCGGCCAACTTCGTATGGGACTTTCATCGCCGTAAGCTGCTGCTCGGTTTTACCAACGGAGCTGATTTCAGGAATGGTATAAATCCCGGTTGGGATATCTTCGATCAGATGCGCGGTGGCTTCGCCTTTCACCAGTGCCTGGGCGGCAATGCGTCCCTGATCGTAGGCCGCCGATGCCAGACTCGGATAGCCGATCACATCCCCTACGGCATACACGTGCGGCAGTGCCGTCTGGTACATGCTATTCACTTTGAGCTGCCCACGGCTGTCGGTTTTCAGACCAATATTTTCCAGCGCCAGCGAATCGGTATTACCGGTGCGGCCATTGGCGTACAGCAGACAGTCAGCCTTCAGTTTTTTACCGGATTTCAGGTGCATGATGACGCCGTCATCGCAACCTTCAATCTTCTCGTACTCTTCGTTGTGGCGAATAACCACACCGCTGTTCCAGAAGTGGTAAGAGAGCGAGTCGGACATCTCTTGATCAAGGAACGCCAGCAGACGATCGCGGGTGTTGATTAAATCAACTTTGACGTCCATTCCACGGAAGATCGACGCATATTCACAGCCAATAACCCCTGCGCCATAAATCAGAACGTGGCGAGGTTCGTGGTGCAGACTCAGGATGGAGTCGCTGTCATAAATGCGGGGATGCGAAAAGTCGACGTCAACAGGGCGATAAGGGCGTGAACCGCAGGCGATCACGAACTTATCCGCGGTCAGCGTTTCCACCGTGCCGTCGTGGCATTCCAGGGCGATAGTGTGTTCGTCAACAAAACGGGCATTTCCCTGCAAAATCTCGCAGTGATTACGCTCGTAAAAACCTTGCCGCATGCGCGTTTGCTGATTAATCACGTTATCAGCATGGTTGAGAATATCGGCGAAGGAAGAACGGAGAAGTCGGGAATGGTCGCTGTAAAGTGGGTTCTGATTGAATTCAATAATACGGCTGACGGCGTGGCGGAGTGCTTTCGACGGGATGGTGCCCCAGTGGGTACAGCCTCCGCCGACGTTATGATAGCGCTCAATCACCGCGACGCGCGCTCCCTGTTTAACCAGACCCATTGCAGCGCCTTCGCCGCCGGGACCGGAACCTATTACTATTGCATCGTAATCGTAGGAATGTGACATGGTCAGGCTTACCTGTTCTTATACATAAAAGCAACAGAATAGTAACATCGTTGTCAGGATAACCCAATTATCGTTGTGCTTTTTTGCGAAGTCGAAGCACAAACTGCGCGTAAACAATCATTAACAAAGCCATGCCAACCGCCTAATCTCTGGTATAGTGCCAGCAAGGTATGTGGAAGGATTCAGACATCGTGATGGGCGTTAGAGCGCAACAAAAAGAGAAAACCCGGCGTTCGCTGGTAGAGGCTGCATTTAGTCAACTCAGTGCTGAGCGTAGTTTTGCCAGTCTCAGTTTACGAGAAGTTGCTCGTGAAGCGGGCATTGCGCCAACCTCGTTTTATCGCCATTTCCGCGATGTGGATGAGCTCGGGCTGACGATGGTGGACGAAAGTGGTCTGATGCTGCGTCAGTTGATGCGTCAGGCGCGTCAGCGTATCGCCAAAGGTGGGAGTGTGATCCGTACCTCGGTCTCAACATTTATGGAATTCATCGGCAACAATCCCAACGCCTTCCGTTTATTATTGCGCGAGCGTTCGGGAACCTCCGCAGCGTTTCGTGCAGCGGTCGCACGTGAAATTCAGCACTTCATTGCGGAACTTGCGGACTATCTGGAACTCGAAAACCATATGCCCCGTGCGTTTACTGAAGCGCAGGCCGAAGCCATGGTAACGATTGTGTTCAGCGCCGGGGCAGAAGCACTGGATGTTGGCGCTGAACAGCGTCGACAGCTGGAAGAGCGGCTGGTATTGCAACTACGCATGATTGCGAAAGGCGCATTTTATTGGTACCGCCGTGAACAAGAGAAGATGACGCACCACTCCGAGTAACGAGAAGGACGAGCAATGAAACAGTCAGGTCAAGATAAAGGTACGCTGCTGCTGGCGCTGGTTGCTGGCTTATCGATCAATGGCACATTTGCGGCGCTGTTTAGCTCCATTGTGCCATTCTCAGTATTTCCGATTATTTCGCTGGTGCTGACGGTTTATTGTCTGCATCAACGCTATCAGAACCGCACCATGCCTGTGGGGCTACCAGGCCTGGCCGCCGCCTGTTTTATTCTCGGTGTTCTGTTGTACAGCACCGTGGTACGCGCTGAATATCCGGATATTGGTTCTAACTTCTTCCCGGCGGTACTGTCGGTGATTCTGGTGTTCTGGATCGGCGTTAAAGTGCGTAACCGTAAGCAGGAAATTGCGGATTAATATTTGTAGGCCGGGCAAGCCCGGCCAGGACATCACTTACTTCGCGGTCAGTAACACGCCACACTCCATATGGTGCGTATACGGGAACTGATCGAACAGAGCCAGACGTGAAACATTGTGCGTCTGGCTTAACGTTTCCAGATTCTTACACAGCGTATCCGGGTTGCAGGAGATGTACAGAATACGCGGATACGCCTGCACCATTTTCTCCGTTTCGCTGTCCAGACCGCTACGCGGTGGGTCAACGAAAATGGTTTCACACTGGTAACTCTTCAGATCGATCCCCTGCAAACGGTTGAACTCGCGAACCCCATTCATCGCCTGAGTAAACTCTTCTGCCGCCATGCGGATAATTTGTACGTTATCAATATGGTTAGCCGCAATGTTGTACTGGGCAGCCGCCACGGATGGTTTGGCGATTTCAGTCGCCAGCACGCGGTTGAAATTTTGCGCCAGCGCTAATGAGAAGTTGCCATTACCGCAGTACAGCTCAAGCAAGTCGCCCTTGGAATCTTTGGTGACATCAATCGCCCATTCCAGCATCTGAATATTCATCGCGGCATTGGGTTGGGTGAAGCTGTTCTCAACCTGGCGGTAGATGATCTCTTTCCCTGCGACCGGCAAGCGTTCGTCAATATAGTCCTGGTCCAGCTCGATTTTGGTTTTGGTAGCCCGGCCAATCAGATGCACGTTCAGGTTTTGCGCACGCAGCGCGTCCCGTAGCGCTTCGGCTTCATGACGCCATTCGTCATCCAGCTTTTTATGGTACAGCATCGAGACGACCGCTTGATCGCTCAGGGTGGTGAGGTAATCAATCTGGAACAGTTTGTGGCGCAGGACACGGTTGTTGCGTACCCCTTCAATCATTGCCGTCATCAGCGTGTTGATAAGCTCGCTGGCCGCCGGGAAGCTGTCGACGCGAATACGGCTTTTCGTCTGTTGATCGAACATGATGTGGTACAGGTCATCACCGTCATGCCACAGCCGGAATTCGGCACGCATACGGTAGTGACTGACCGGTGAGCGAAACACTTCCGGAGCCTGTGCATAAAACGGTGTCATTAAGCTCTGCAGACGCACCACTTTTTCAGCTAACTGCGCGTCGTACTGTTCTGTCGGAAGATGTTCGGGGGTCATGATGCGTCCTGAAAAATAAAAGTACGCGGGGATTGTAGGGATTGCTCAACAGATGTCCAGTCATTGATGATTTCCGATATTGTGATACACAGTCTGGACAGTGGGTTGTAACAAACTGTAGCATCCGTTTTCCGGTCCTGTGAGTTAAAAGGGAATCCAGTGTGAATCTGGAGCTGACGCGCAGCGGTAAGGAAGGTAGGAGATGAGCGCACCTGGTGCAGACACTGCGGCTTGCCGTGGGAAGTCATCATCTCTTAAAGTCGCCTCCAAGCCCGAAGACCTGCCGGCTAACGTCGCATCTGGTTTTCATCATCGCGTACTATCGGTGGGACCTGCGGCATCCTTCTTATATTGTGGATGCTTTACAATGATTAAAAAATCGTTGCTGTGGACGGCGCTTTCCGTCACGGCATTTTCTGGTTGGGCACAGGATGCTAGCCCAGATACTCTCGTCGTCACTGCCAACCGTTTTCAGCAGCCTCGTAGCGCAGTACTTGCTCCTATCACCGTTGTTACGCGTCAGGATATCGACCGGTGGCAATCTACCTCCGTGAATGATGTGCTTCGTCGCTTGCCAGGCGTGGATATCGCCCAATACGGTGGTATGGGACAAAATTCGTCTATTTCTATTCGCGGCACCAACGCCAGCCATGTTCTGGTGCTGATTGACGGTGTACGTCTGAACCTGGCAGGGGTTAGCGGCGCAGCCGATCTTAGCCAGTTCCCGGTATCGTTGGTACAACGTATTGAGTACATTCGTGGGCCGCGTTCGGCTATTTATGGTTCTGATGCGATTGGCGGCGTGGTGAATATCATTACGACGCGCGAAAAGCCGGGGACGGAACTGACCGCTGGCGTGGGAAGCAATGGCTACCAGAATTACGATGTCTCAACCCAACAACAGTTAGGTGAAAATACGCGTGTCACGTTGATGGGCGATTATGCCTATACCAAAGGCTTTGATGTCGTGGCTTACGGTAGTACTGGCTCTCAGGCTCAACCCGACAAAGACGGCTTCTTAAGTAAGACGCTATATGGCGCGCTGGAACACAACTTCTCTGACACCTGGAGCGGGTTTGTTCGTGGCTACGGTTATGATAACCGCACGAATTACGATTCGTACTATTCTCCGAACTCACCACTGGTCGATACCCGAAAACTCTATAGCCAAAGCTGGGATGCCGGACTGCGCTTCAATGGTGAAATTATCCAGTCACAGCTGGTTTCCAGCTATAGCCACAGTAAAGACTACAACTATGATCCGGATTATGGCCGCTATGACTCCTCGGCCACACTGGATGAGATGAAGCAATATAATGTTCAGTGGTCGAACAGTATGGTGGTTGGCCACGGTAATGTGGGCGCGGGCGTCGACTGGCAAAAGCAAACTACGGAGCCTGGCACCGCGTATGTCACGGACGGTTACGACCAGCGTAACACTGGCCTCTATCTCACCGGGTTGCAGCAACTGGGTGACTTTACCTTTGAAGGTGCGGCGCGCAGTGATGATAACTCCGAGTTTGGTCGCCATGGTACATGGCAAACCAGCGCCGGATGGGAGTTTATTGAAGGTTATCGCTTTATTGCCTCCTACGGTACTTCCTACAAAGCACCAAATCTCGGGCAGTTGCATGGCTATTACGGCAATTCGAATCTGGATCCTGAAGAGAGTAAGCAGTGGGAAGGGGCGTTTGAAGGGCTGACGGCGGATGTGAACTGGCGTTTGTCAGGATATCGCAACGATATCGATAACATGATCGATTACGACCCACATACCGAGAAATACTTTAACGAAGGCAAAGTACGTATTAAAGGTGTCGAAGCGACAGCAAACTTTGATACCGGGCCGCTGGCGCACACCCTGAGCTACGATTACGTTGATGCACGAAATGCGATTACCGATAAACCACTGGCGCGTCGTTCTAAACAGCAGGTGAAGTACCAGCTTGACTGGCAGGTTTACGATTTTGACTGGGGCCTGACCTATCATTATCTGGGAACGCGTTATGACACGGACTTCGTCACCAATCAGCCGGTAAAAATGGGGGGAGTGAGCCTGTGGGATCTGACAGTGGCATATCCAATCACCTCACAGCTGACTGTTCGTGGTAAAATCGCCAACCTGTTCGATAAAGATTACGAGACAGTTTATGGCTACGCAACTGCAGGGCGGGAATACACCTTGTCTGGCAGCTACACCTTCTGATCCACGTCCCACCGTGCTGGTGTTTGATTCCGGCGTCGGTGGGTTGTCGGTCTACAATGAGATCCGCAGTCTCCTGCCGGATCTCCACTATATATACGCTTTTGATAACGTCGCCTTTCCTTATGGTGAGAAGAGCGAGGAATTTATCGTCGAGCGTGTTGTTGAGATTGTGACTGCGGTCCAGCAGCGCTATCCACTCTCTCTTGCGGTCATCGCGTGTAATACCGCAAGCACTGTGTCGCTTCCTGCATTACGTGCGAAATTTGCCTTCCCGGTTGTAGGCGTCGTTCCTGCTATTAAACCGGCGGCGCGACTCACGGCGAATGGCGTTGTGGGACTGCTGGCTACACGTGCGACGGTGAAGCGGTCGTATACCCATGAGTTGATTGCGCGGTTTGCTAACGAATGTCAGATTGCGATGTTGGGGTCTGCCGAGCTGGTAGAACTGGCGGAAGCGAAGCTGCACGGCGAAACGGTCTCTCTGGAGGAGTTGCGCCGCATTCTACGTCCGTGGCTGCGGATGTCGGAACCACCCGACACGGTGGTGCTGGGCTGCACTCATTTCCCTCTATTACAGGAAGAACTTTTACAGGTCCTGCCCGAGGGGACGCGACTGGTGGATTCGGGGGCCGCGATTGCGCGTCGCACGGCCTGGTTATTAGAACATGAAGCGCCCGACGCGAAATCAACCGATGAGAATGTCGCATTCTGTATGGCGATGACGACAGAAGCCGAACAATTATTGCCCGTGCTGCAACGTTATGGCTTCAAAACGCTCGAAAAACTGGCGGTTTAATCGGTTTTGATGAAAAAATGCGCACTCGGAAGATTATTTTGAATTTCCCCTTGTCAGCCTGAAATAACTCCCTATAATGCGCCTCCACTGACACGGAACAACGGATTACACGCCGCCGGGTCAGCGGGGTTTCAGTGAGAATCCCGGAGAGAAAAGCAAAAATAAATGCTTGACTCTGAATGAGGAAAACGTAATATACGGGACCTCGCGACAGAGCGCCAAAGCGCGTCGCAACTGCTCTTTAACAATTTATCAGACAATCTGTGTGGGCACTCGAGGATACGGATTCTTGACGTCGCAAGACGAAAAATGAATACCAAGTCTCTGAGTGAACACGTAATTCATTACGAAGTTTAATTCACGAGCATCAAACTTAAATTGAAGAGTTTGATCATGGCTCAGATTGAACGCTGGCGGCAGGCCTAACACATGCAAGTCGAACGGTAGCACAGAGAGCTTGCTCTCGGGTGACGAGTGGCGGACGGGTGAGTAATGTCTGGGAAACTGCCCGATGGAGGGGGATAACTACTGGAAACGGTAGCTAATACCGCATAATGTCGCAAGACCAAAGAGGGGGACCTTCGGGCCTCTTGCCATCGGATGTGCCCAGATGGGATTAGCTTGTAGGTGGGGTAACGGCTCACCTAGGCGACGATCCCTAGCTGGTCTGAGAGGATGACCAGCCACACTGGAACTGAGACACGGTCCAGACTCCTACGGGAGGCAGCAGTGGGGAATATTGCACAATGGGCGCAAGCCTGATGCAGCCATGCCGCGTGTATGAAGAAGGCCTTCGGGTTGTAAAGTACTTTCAGCGAGGAGGAAGGCATTAAGGTTAATAACCTTAGTGATTGACGTTACTCGCAGAAGAAGCACCGGCTAACTCCGTGCCAGCAGCCGCGGTAATACGGAGGGTGCAAGCGTTAATCGGAATTACTGGGCGTAAAGCGCACGCAGGCGGTCTGTCAAGTCGGATGTGAAATCCCCGGGCTCAACCTGGGAACTGCATCCGAAACTGGCAGGCTAGAGTCTTGTAGAGGGGGGTAGAATTCCAGGTGTAGCGGTGAAATGCGTAGAGATCTGGAGGAATACCGGTGGCGAAGGCGGCCCCCTGGACAAAGACTGACGCTCAGGTGCGAAAGCGTGGGGAGCAAACAGGATTAGATACCCTGGTAGTCCACGCCGTAAACGATGTCGACTTGGAGGTTGTGCCCTTGAGGCGTGGCTTCCGGAGCTAACGCGTTAAGTCGACCGCCTGGGGAGTACGGCCGCAAGGTTAAAACTCAAATGAATTGACGGGGGCCCGCACAAGCGGTGGAGCATGTGGTTTAATTCGATGCAACGCGAAGAACCTTACCTACTCTTGACATCCAGAGAACTTAGCAGAGATGCTTTGGTGCCTTCGGGAACTCTGAGACAGGTGCTGCATGGCTGTCGTCAGCTCGTGTTGTGAAATGTTGGGTTAAGTCCCGCAACGAGCGCAACCCTTATCCTTTGTTGCCAGCGGTCCGGCCGGGAACTCAAAGGAGACTGCCAGTGATAAACTGGAGGAAGGTGGGGATGACGTCAAGTCATCATGGCCCTTACGAGTAGGGCTACACACGTGCTACAATGGCATATACAAAGAGAAGCGACCTCGCGAGAGCAAGCGGACCTCATAAAGTATGTCGTAGTCCGGATTGGAGTCTGCAACTCGACTCCATGAAGTCGGAATCGCTAGTAATCGTGGATCAGAATGCCACGGTGAATACGTTCCCGGGCCTTGTACACACCGCCCGTCACACCATGGGAGTGGGTTGCAAAAGAAGTAGGTAGCTTAACCTTCGGGAGGGCGCTTACCACTTTGTGATTCATGACTGGGGTGAAGTCGTAACAAGGTAACCGTAGGGGAACCTGCGGTTGGATCACCTCCTTACCTTAAAGAAACGTTCTTTGTAGTGCTCACACAGATTGTCTGATGAAAATTAGCAGTAAGAAAATCTCTGCAGGCTTGTAGCTCAGGTGGTTAGAGCGCACCCCTGATAAGGGTGAGGTCGGTGGTTCAAGTCCACTCAGGCCTACCAAATTCGCTCCCGTGCTGCGTTGTGAAATAACTCGCATACTGAAGTATGCTTCGTCATTCCACGCCTTGCCCGGAACCGAATTACGGTAATGAGATTTGACGTCGATGGGGCTATAGCTCAGCTGGGAGAGCGCCTGCTTTGCACGCAGGAGGTCTGCGGTTCGATCCCGCATAGCTCCACCATCTTTACTGCAACAACCCAAGAAAACTTCAGAGTGTACCTGAAAAGGTTCACTGCGAAGTTTTGCTCTTTAAAAATCTGGATCAAGCTGAAAATTGAAACGACACACTGTTTCATTTCTCCGTAAACAAGAAATGAAAAGCGGTGTGTTCGAGTCTCTCAAATTTTCGCAATCAGAAGTGAAACATCTTCGGGTTGTGAGGTTAAGCGACTAAGCGTACACGGTGGATGCCCTGGCAGTCAGAGGCGATGAAGGACGTGCTAATCTGCGATAAGCGCCGGTAAGGTGATATGAACCGTTATAACCGGCGATTTCCGAATGGGGAAACCCAGTGTGATTCGTCACACTATCGTTAACTGAATACATAGGTTAACGAAGCGAACCGGGGGAACTGAAACATCTAAGTACCCCGAGGAAAAGAAATCAACCGAGATTCCCCCAGTAGCGGCGAGCGAACGGGGAGCAGCCCAGAGTCTGAATCAGCATGTGTGTTAGTGGAACGGTCTGGAAAGTCCGACGGTACAGGGTGATAGTCCCGTACACAAAAATGCACATGTTGTGAACTCGAAGAGTAGGGCGGGACACGTGGTATCCTGTCTGAATATGGGGGGACCATCCTCCAAGGCTAAATACTCCTGACTGACCGATAGTGAACCAGTACCGTGAGGGAAAGGCGAAAAGAACCCCGGCGAGGGGAGTGAAAAAGAACCTGAAACCGTGTACGTACAAGCAGTGGGAGCACCTTCGGGTGTGACTGCGTACCTTTTGTATAATGGGTCAGCGACTTATATTCTGTAGCAAGGTTAACCGTATAGGGGAGCCGAAGGGAAACCGAGTCTTAACTGGGCGTTAAGTTGCAGGGTATAGACCCGAAACCCGGTGATCTAGCCATGGGCAGGTTGAAGGTTGGGTAACACTAACTGGAGGACCGAACCGACTAATGTTGAAAAATTAGCGGATGACTTGTGGCTGGGGGTGAAAGGCCAATCAAACCGGGAGATAGCTGGTTCTCCCCGAAAGCTATTTAGGTAGCGCCTCGTGAACTCATCTTCGGGGGTAGAGCACTGTTTCGGCTAGGGGGTCATCCCGACTTACCAACCCGATGCAAACTGCGAATACCGAAGAATGTTATCACGGGAGACACACGGCGGGTGCTAACGTCCGTCGTGAAGAGGGAAACAACCCAGACCGCCAGCTAAGGTCCCAAAGTCATGGTTAAGTGGGAAACGATGTGGGAAGGCACAGACAGCCAGGATGTTGGCTTAGAAGCAGCCATCATTTAAAGAAAGCGTAATAGCTCACTGGTCGAGTCGGCCTGCGCGGAAGATGTAACGGGGCTAAACCATGCACCGAAGCTGCGGCAGCGACACTATGTGTTGTTGGGTAGGGGAGCGTTCTGTAAGCCGTTGAAGGTGGCCTGTGAGGGTTGCTGGAGGTATCAGAAGTGCGAATGCTGACATAAGTAACGATAATGCGGGTGAAAAACCCGCACGCCGGAAGACCAAGGGTTCCTGTCCAACGTTAATCGGGGCAGGGTGAGTCGACCCCTAAGGCGAGGCCGAAAGGCGTAGTCGATGGGAAACAGGTTAATATTCCTGTACTTGGTGTTACTGCGAAGGGGGGACGGAGAAGGCTATGTCGGCCGGGCGACGGTTGTCCCGGTTTAAGCATGTAGGCGGAGGTTCCAGGTAAATCCGGTACCTTTTAACGCTGAGGTGTGATGACGAGGCACTACGGTGCTGAAGTGACAAATGCCCTGCTTCCAGGAAAAGCCTCTAAGCATCAGGTAACACGAAATCGTACCCCAAACCGACACAGGTGGTCAGGTAGAGAATACCAAGGCGCTTGAGAGAACTCGGGTGAAGGAACTAGGCAAAATGGTGCCGTAACTTCGGGAGAAGGCACGCTGATATGTAGGTGAAGTGATTTACTCATGGAGCTGAAATCAGTCGAAGATACCAGCTGGCTGCAACTGTTTATTAAAAACACAGCACTGTGCAAACACGAAAGTGGACGTATACGGTGTGACGCCTGCCCGGTGCCGGAAGGTTAATTGATGGGGTTATCCGTAAGGAGAAGCTCTTGATCGAAGCCCCGGTAAACGGCGGCCGTAACTATAACGGTCCTAAGGTAGCGAAATTCCTTGTCGGGTAAGTTCCGACCTGCACGAATGGCGTAATGATGGCCAGGCTGTCTCCACCCGAGACTCAGTGAAATTGAACTCGCTGTGAAGATGCAGTGTACCCGCGGCAAGACGGAAAGACCCCGTGAACCTTTACTATAGCTTGACACTGAACACTGGTCCTTGATGTGTAGGATAGGTGGGAGGCTTTGAAGTGTGGACGCCAGTCTGCATGGAGCCATCCTTGAAATACCACCCTTTAATGGCTGGTGTTCTAACGTGGGCCCGTAATCCGGGTTGCGGACAGTGTCTGGTGGGTAGTTTGACTGGGGCGGTCTCCTCCCAAAGAGTAACGGAGGAGCACGAAGGTTAGCTAATCCTGGTCGGACATCAGGAGGTTAGTGCAAAGGCATAAGCTAGCTTGACTGCGAGAGTGACGGCTCGAGCAGGTGCGAAAGCAGGTCTTAGTGATCCGGTGGTTCTGAATGGAAGGGCCATCGCTCAACGGATAAAAGGTACTCCGGGGATAACAGGCTGATACCGCCCAAGAGTTCATATCGACGGCGGTGTTTGGCACCTCGATGTCGGCTCATCACATCCTGGGGCTGAAGTAGGTCCCAAGGGTATGGCTGTTCGCCATTTAAAGTGGTACGCGAGCTGGGTTTAGAACGTCGTGAGACAGTTCGGTCCCTATCTGCCGTGGGCGCTGGAGAATTGAGGGGGGCTGCTCCTAGTACGAGAGGACCGGAGTGGACGCATCACTGGTGTTCGGGTTGTCATGCCAATGGCACTGCCCGGTAGCTAAATGCGGAAGAGATAAGTGCTGAAAGCATCTAAGCACGAAACTTGCCCCGAGATGAGTTCTCCCTGACCCTTTAAGGGTCCTGAAGGAACGTTGAAGACGACGACGTTGATAGGTCGGGTGTGTAAGTGTAGCGATACATTGAGCTAACCGATACTAATGAACCGTGAGGCTTAACCTTACAACGCCGAAGGTGTTTTGGCGGATTTGAGAAGACAGATTTTCAGCCTGATACAGATAAGATTAACCGGCGAAAAGCGGGTTAATAAACAGAATTTGCCTGGCGGCTGTAGCGCGGTGGTCCCACCTGACCCCATGCCGAACTCAGAAGTGAAACGCCGTAGCGCCGATGGTAGTGTGGGGTCTCCCCATGCGAGAGTAGGGAACTGCCAGGCATCAAATAAAGTGAAGAAGCCCGTCCTGCCGGATGGGCTTTTTTGCGTCTGTACGAAATGAAACCTGCCGGATGCGGCATCCCGCCTTATCCGGCCTGCCAAAGCGCATCAGGCAACCCCCTTGCCTCCATAAGACAAGCCATCCTGCGGCATATGCGGTAAACTAAGCGCGATTTTGCATCAGGAAAGCGTCTATGAATCACTCCCTTAAAGCCTGGAACACCTTCGGTATCGATCAACAAGCTAATGAGCTTGTCTGCGCCGAAAATGAGCAACAACTGCTGAATGCCTGGCAATCAGCGAATGCATCACATCATCCAGTACTGATCCTGGGCGAGGGGAGTAACGTCCTGTTTCTCGATACCTTCCATGGAACGGTGATCGTCAATCGAATCAAGGGCATTGAGATCACAGAACAACCTGAGGCGTGGCACCTGCACGTCGGTGCCGGTGAGAACTGGCATCATCTGGTACAGCACACGCTGCAAGAAGGTATGCCTGGACTGGAAAATCTGGCACTCATTCCAGGATGTGTCGGTTCATCGCCCATTCAGAATATTGGTGCTTATGGTGTGGAGCTGCAGCGTGTCTGTGAATATGTGGACTGCGTTGAACTGTCAACCGGCAAACATCTGCGCGTCAGCGCCGCGGAATGCCGTTTTGGTTACCGTGACAGCATCTTCAAGCATGAATATCAGGATCGTTTCGCAATTGTTGCCGTTGGTTTGCGCTTGCCTAAACAGTGGCAGCCCGTTCTCACTTACGGTGACTTGACGCGTCTGGATCCTACAACCGTGACGCCTCAGCAGGTTTTTGATTCTGTCTGTCATATGCGCACAACAAAGCTGCCTGACCCGAAAGTTAACGGTAATGCCGGTAGCTTCTTTAAAAACCCGGTTGTTACAGCGCACGTTGCGCAGGAACTGTTGGCCAAATTCCCGACTGCGCCTCATTACCCGCAGGTAGATGGTTCAGTAAAACTGGCTGCCGGCTGGCTTATCGATCAATGCCAGCTAAAAGGCGTGCGTATTGGTGGTGCTGCGGTACATCAGCAGCAAGCACTGGTACTGATCAATGCAGACCGTGCGACCAGTCAGGATGTGGTACAACTAGCGCATCATGTACGCCAAAAAGTCGGTGAGAAATTCAATGTCTGGCTCGAACCCGAGGTCAGATTTATTGGCCCACAGGGTGAAGTGAATGCTGTGGAGATCATCGCATGAAAGATAATACCGTCCCCCTGACGCTTATTTCCTTGTTAGCCGACGGCGAATTTCATTCTGGTGAGCAGCTTGGTGAACAGCTGGGAATGAGCCGTGCGGCAATCAATAAGCATGTTCAGACGCTACGCGACTGGGGCGTTGATGTCTTTACTGTTCCCGGTAAAGGATACAGCTTACCTGAGCCTATCCAGTTATTAGACTCATCACTGATTCATTCTCAGTTGGATGGAGGGAATATCACGGTTCTGCCGGTTATCGACTCAACCAACCAGTACCTGATGGACCGTATTGGTCAACTGGAGTCAGGGGATGCCTGCGTCGCTGAGTATCAGCAGGCCGGTCGTGGTCGTCGCGGACGTAAGTGGTTCTCACCGTTTGGCGCCAATCTGTATCTCTCAATGTTCTGGCGACTGGAGCAAGGACCGGCAGCCGCAATTGGTCTGAGTCTGGTGATTGGTATTGTCATGGCGGAGGTTTTACGCGATTTGGGGGCGGATAAAGTCCGCGTGAAATGGCCGAACGATCTCTATCTGCTCGATCGTAAACTGGCCGGAATTCTGGTTGAACTCACCGGTAAGACGGGCGATGCCGCGCAAATTGTTATCGGTGCGGGTATTAATATGTCCATGCGCCGGGTAGAAGAGAATGTCGTTAATCAGGGCTGGATTAATCTCCAGGAAGCGGGAATTAACATTGACCGCAATACCCTTGCTGCCCGACTAATCCGCGAGCTGCGCGCTGCGTTGGTATTGTTTGAGCATGAGGGCTTAGCGCCGTATTTGTCCCGCTGGAAGACGCTGGACAACTTTATCGACCGCCCGGTAAAACTCATTATTGGCGATAAAGAAATATTTGGGATATCTCGTGGAATAGATGCACAAGGTGCATTATTGCTCGAACAAAATGGCGTGATAAAACCCTGGATGGGCGGAGAAATATCGCTCAGAAGCGCTGAATAATAACAAGGGGAGCTGCGGCTCCCCTTGTTAATTTATTTGCGTAGTCTGACCTCTTCAACAGCATGATTGGCGCTTTTGGTCATGATTAAGCTGGCACGCTCACGCGTTGGTAAAATATTTTGCTTTAAATTCAGCCAGTTAATCTCTTTCCATAACGAAGTGGCCGTGTTGATTGCCTCGTCTTCCGACAATTTCGCATAATTATGGAAATAAGAGTCTGGGTTGGTAAATGCTCCTTCGCGGAATTTCAGGAAGCGGTTGATATACCACGTCTGGAGTAATTCCTCTGGTGCATCAACATAAATAGAAAAGTCGACAAAATCAGAAACAAATACATGATGTGGATCGTGAGGATAATCCATCCCGCTCTGTAATACATTAAGCCCTTCAAGTATTAATATGTCGGGTTGGGCAACAGTTTTGTCGCCATCAGGGATCACATCATAGATAAGATGGGAGTATACCGGTGCCGTGACGTTGGGTACGCCTGACTTCAAATCGGAAACGAATTTAACCAGGCGGTGCATATCATAGGACTGAGGGAAGCCTTTCTTCTTCATGAGTCCACGATCTTTCAACACCTGATTGGGATGAAGAAAACCGTCGGTCGTAATCAATTCAACCTTACGATGCTCAGGCCAGCGACTCAACAGTGCCTGTAAAACACGTGCTGTGGTGCTTTTGCCAACGGCGACGCTGCCAGCAATGCTAATAATATAAGGAATACGCTCGCCGTTAGTGCCTAAAAATTGCTCCAGTACTGCCTGACGTCGCAGGTTCGAACTGATGTAAAAATTTAGCAAACGCGATAGAGGCAAATAAATTTCGGCAACTTCTTCCAGCGACAAGTCTTCGTTAATGCCTTTCAGACGAGCAATCTCTTCCTCGGTCAGGGTCATTGGCACGGAATCACGAAGCGCAGCCCACTGGTTGCGATCAAACTGTAGGTAAGGCGACGTTAACGCTTGCTCTTTTATACTCATACGCATGGTCTGGCTGTCATTGCTATATCAGGTCTGCGGTAAAAAAACGAAATCATCCCCGGCACGCAATGGCACGCACATTTCAGTTAATTTGGACAATGGGCAGGAGGGTAACACCAGATGAGGGGGAATAATAAGAAAAAATCATCCCCTGAAAAGCAATGTGACGGCTATTCCAGATGTATAAAGAGGTACTTTCTCTCTATGGATGAGCGCATGGCGGCGCAAAACTTGCCTTTGGAAGGGCGCGCGCCGTTGGAAATTTGTCCAATCATACGAAGAAATAGATTATTTATCGGACGTATAGTGCAAAATGTGAGCGATAGAACATTTTATGCAATTTTTTAGTTGCATGAGTGCGCAGGTCTCCATAAAATGCGCGCTACTTGATGCCGACTTAGCTCAGTAGGTAGAGCAACTGACTTGTAATCAGTAGGTCACCAGTTCGATTCCGGTAGTCGGCACCATCAAGTCCGGTGGGGTTCCCGAGCGGCCAAAGGGAGCAGACTGTAAATCTGCCGTCACAGACTTCGAAGGTTCGAATCCTTCCCCCACCACCACTTTCTGGCAGCGTTATCGCCGCCTGAGTTGGTTAAAAAATTAATCAGCTCGAACATAAAAGAGAGAAATCTCTTTTTTGTTACAGAAAGAACTGGGTAGCCGAGTTTCAGGATGCGGGCATCGTATAATGGCTATTACCTCAGCCTTCCAAGCTGATGATGCGGGTTCGATTCCCGCTGCCCGCTCCAGACGTGCTGATATGGCTCAGTTGGTAGAGCGCACCCTTGGTAAGGGTGAGGTCCCCAGTTCGACTCTGGGTATCAGCACCACTTCACTTCTCCTTCCCGTTTCTCTCTGTTTACTTTTAAAAGCATTCAACAGCTCAGGTATATTGCCTGGTTGATGTGGTGATATCACCGATTTATCCGTGTCTTAGAGGGACAATCGATGTCTAAAGAAAAATTTGAACGTACTAAACCGCACGTTAACGTCGGTACTATCGGCCACGTTGACCATGGTAAAACAACGCTGACCGCTGCAATCACTACCGTACTGGCTAAAACCTACGGCGGTGCTGCTCGTGCATTCGACCAGATCGATAACGCGCCGGAAGAAAAAGCTCGTGGTATCACCATCAACACTTCTCACGTTGAATATGACACCCCGACTCGCCACTACGCACACGTAGACTGCCCGGGCCACGCCGACTATGTTAAAAACATGATCACCGGTGCTGCGCAGATGGACGGCGCGATCCTGGTTGTTGCTGCGACTGACGGCCCGATGCCGCAGACTCGTGAGCACATCCTGCTGGGTCGTCAGGTAGGCGTTCCGTACATCATCGTGTTCCTGAACAAATGCGACATGGTTGATGACGAAGAGCTGCTGGAACTGGTAGAAATGGAAGTTCGTGAACTTCTGTCTCAGTACGATTTCCCGGGCGACGATACGCCGATCGTTCGTGGTTCTGCTCTGAAAGCGCTGGAAGGCGAAGCAGAGTGGGAAGCGAAAATCATCGAACTGGCTGGCTTCCTGGACTCTTACATCCCGGAACCAGAGCGTGCGATTGACAAGCCGTTCCTGCTGCCTATCGAAGACGTATTCTCCATCTCCGGTCGTGGTACCGTTGTTACCGGTCGTGTAGAGCGCGGTATCATCAAAGTTGGCGAAGAAGTTGAAATCGTTGGTATCAAAGACACCGCTAAGTCTACCTGTACTGGCGTTGAAATGTTCCGCAAACTGCTGGACGAAGGCCGTGCTGGTGAGAACGTTGGTGTTCTGCTGCGTGGTATCAAACGTGAAGAAATCGAACGTGGTCAGGTACTGGCTAAGCCGGGCTCTATCAAGCCGCACACCAAGTTCGAATCTGAAGTGTACATCCTGTCCAAAGACGAAGGCGGCCGTCATACTCCGTTCTTCAAAGGCTACCGTCCGCAGTTCTACTTCCGTACTACTGACGTGACTGGCACCATCGAACTGCCGGAAGGCGTAGAGATGGTAATGCCGGGCGACAACATCAAAATGGTTGTTACCCTGATCCACCCAATCGCGATGGACGACGGTCTGCGTTTCGCAATCCGTGAAGGCGGCCGTACTGTTGGTGCGGGCGTTGTTGCCAAAGTAATGAGCTAATTGCCGAATAACATTTGACGCAATGCGCAATAAAAGGGCATCATTTGATGCCCTTTTTGCACGCTTTCACACCAGAACCTGGCTCATCAGTGATTTTTTTTGTCATAATCATTGCTGAGACAGGCTCTGAAGAGGGCGTTTAGTCCGAAACGCACCAGAGCATTTCGGTTTGGATCGCCTCGCTTACGCGGGGTGAAAATGTTTGTAGAATACTTCTGACAGGTTGGTTTATGAGTGCGAATACCGAAGCTCAAGGAAGCGGGCGCGGCCTGGAAGCGATGAAGTGGGTTGTTGTCGCTGTATTGCTGCTTGTAGCTATCGTTGGCAATTACCTTTATCGTGACATGATGCTGCCGCTGCGTGCGCTGGCCGTAGTGATTCTGATTGCCGCAGCGGGTGGTGTCGCGCTGTTGACAACAAAAGGTAAAGCGACCGTTGCTTTTGCCCGTGAAGCGAGAACCGAAGTCCGTAAGGTCATTTGGCCAACTCGCCAGGAAACATTGCACACCACATTAATTGTGGCTGCGGTTACCGCAGTAATGTCACTGATCCTGTGGGGACTGGATGGTATTCTGGTTCGCCTGGTATCCTTTATCACTGGCCTGAGGTTCTAAGATGTCTGAAGCCCCTAAAAAGCGCTGGTACGTCGTTCAGGCGTTTTCCGGTTTTGAAGGCCGCGTTGCCACGTCGCTGCGCGAATATATCAAGTTACAAAATATGGAAGAGCTGTTTGGCGAAGTCATGGTGCCGACAGAAGAAGTGGTCGAGATCCGTGGTGGCCAGCGTCGCAAGAGCGAACGTAAATTCTTCCCGGGCTATGTACTGGTGCAGATGGTCATGAATGATGCGAGCTGGCACCTGGTGCGCAGCGTTCCGCGTGTGATGGGCTTTATCGGCGGTACTTCTGACCGTCCGGCGCCAATCAGCGACAAAGAAGTTGATGCGATCATGAACCGTCTGCAGCAGGTTGGTGATAAGCCGCGTCCGAAAACGATGTTTGAGCCGGGCGAAATGGTCCGCGTTAGCGATGGTCCGTTTGCTGACTTTAACGGCGTAGTTGAAGAAGTGGACTACGAGAAGTCTCGTCTGAAAGTTTCTGTATCTATCTTCGGTCGTGCGACTCCGGTTGAACTGGACTTCGCCCAGGTTGAGAAAGCCTAACACGTCGATCAAAAAAGCGGCGATTTAATCGTTGCACAGGGCGCGAGATTGGAATACAATTTCGCGCCTTTTGTTTTTATGGACTCTGTCCGTAAAACGAATTTAAAAACACGGGGAGCCTCTTTGAGGCGCTATAACCCAACTAGAGGAATTTAGAATGGCTAAGAAAGTCCAAGCCTATGTCAAGCTGCAGGTTGCAGCTGGTATGGCTAACCCGAGTCCGCCGGTAGGTCCAGCACTGGGTCAACAAGGCGTGAACATCATGGAATTCTGCAAAGCGTTCAACGCAAAAACTGATTCCATTGAAAAAGGTCTGCCGATCCCGGTTGTTATCACCGTTTACGCTGACCGTTCTTTCACTTTCGTTACCAAAACGCCTCCGGCAGCAGTACTGCTGAAGAAAGCGGCTGGTATCAAGTCTGGTTCCGGCAAGCCGAACAAAGACAAAGTGGGTAAAATTTCCCGCGCTCAGCTGCAGGAAATCGCGCAGACCAAAGCTGCCGACATGACTGGTTCCGACATTGAAGCGATGACTCGCTCCATTGAAGGTACTGCACGTTCCATGGGCCTGGTAGTGGAGGACTAAGAAATGGCTAAACTGACCAAGCGTATGCGCGTGATCCGTGACAAAGTTGATGCAACTAAACAGTACGACATCAACGAAGCTATTGCTCTGCTGAAAGAGCTGGCCACTGCTAAATTCGTAGAAAGCGTGGACGTTGCCGTTAACCTCGGCATCGACGCTCGTAAATCTGACCAGAACGTACGTGGTGCAACTGTACTGCCGCACGGTACTGGCCGTTCTGTTCGCGTAGCCGTATTTACCCAGGGCGCAAACGCTGAAGCTGCTAAAGCTGCAGGCGCTGAACTGGTAGGTATGGAAGATCTGGCTGACCAGATCAAGAAAGGCGAAATGAACTTTGACGTTGTTATTGCTTCTCCGGATGCAATGCGCGTTGTTGGCCAGTTGGGTCAGGTTCTGGGTCCGCGCGGCCTGATGCCAAACCCGAAAGTTGGTACCGTAACTCCGAACGTTGCTGAAGCGGTTAAGAACGCTAAAGCTGGCCAGGTTCGTTACCGTAACGACAAAAACGGCATCATCCACACCACCATCGGTAAAGTGGATTTTGACGCTGACAAACTGAAAGAAAACCTGGAAGCTCTGCTGGTTGCGCTGAAAAAAGCAAAACCGACTCAGGCAAAAGGCGTGTACATCAAGAAAGTTAGCATCTCCACCACCATGGGTGCTGGTGTTGCCGTTGATCAGGCTGGTCTGAGCGCGTCTGCGAACGTCTAAGATTAGCTTTACGTGGGCGGCGAATTTGTCTACAATCTTCGCCCACGATTCTATTAGCTTCGGCCGATAGACAACAGATTTGTTCGTTGGAGCCTGGCCTATCCAGGCCTCCGTCGAAGACCGCAGGTGTTTCGCAAGAAACTTAATGCCCTGCGTAGACGGTGACAGAACGCTAAGATTATTTCTGATACTCTGGCTTGTTTCTGCTCACCGTATTTAGACGCTCTCTCCGTTGGGGGGAGTGAAGTGAGTTCCGGAACATGAGTTCCGGCAAACATCCAGGAGCAAAGCTAATGGCTTTAAATCTTCAAGACAAACAAGCGATTGTTGCTGAAGTCAGCGAAGTAGCCAAAGGCGCGCTGTCTGCAGTAGTTGCGGATTCCCGTGGCGTAACTGTAGATAAAATGACTGAACTGCGTAAAGCAGGTCGTGAAGCTGGCGTATACATGCGTGTTGTTCGTAACACCCTGCTGCGCCGCGTCGTTGAAGGTACTCAGTTCGAGTGCCTGAAAGACACGTTTGTTGGTCCGACCCTGATTGCATACTCTATGGAACACCCGGGCGCCGCTGCTCGTCTGTTCAAAGAGTTCGCGAAAGCGAATGCAAAATTTGAGGTCAAAGCCGCAGCCTTTGAAGGTGAGTTGATTACGGCATCGAATATCGACCGCCTGGCAACTCTGCCGACCTACGAAGAAGCAATTGCACGCCTGATGGCAACCATGAAAGAAGCTTCGGCTGGCAAACTGGTTCGTACTCTGGCTGCTGTACGCGATGCGAAAGAAGCTGCTTAATTGCAGTTACCTTTCTCAAGCATCTGCTTACGTATAAACTTATTCTGATTTTCAGGAACAATTTAAATGTCTATCACTAAAGATCAAATCATTGAAGCAGTATCCGCTATGTCCGTAATGGACGTTGTAGAACTGATTTCTGCAATGGAAGAAAAATTCGGTGTTTCCGCTGCTGCTGCTGTAGCTGTAGCTGCTGGCCCGGCTGAAGCTGCTGAAGAAAAAACTGAATTCGACGTAATTCTGAAAGCTGCTGGCGCTAACAAAGTTGCTGTTATCAAAGCAGTACGTGGCGCAACTGGCCTGGGTCTGAAAGAAGCTAAAGACCTGGTAGAATCTGCACCGGCTGCGCTGAAAGAAGGCGTGAGCAAAGACGACGCAGAAGCACTGAAAAAATCTCTGGAAGAAGCTGGCGCTGAAGTTGAAGTTAAATAAGCCAACTTTTCTGGTTGCAGCCTAAGAAATTAGGCTGATGGCTGGTGACTTTTTAGTCACCAGCCTTTTTGCGCTGTAAGGCGCCAGTAGCGTTTCACACTGTTTGACTACTGCTGTGCCTTTCAATGCTTGTTTCTATCGACGTCTTAATATACTGCGACAGAGCGTCAGTTCTGTGTAAATCGCAATGAAATGGTTTAAGCGTGATAGCAACAGGCATTGCGGAAAGTATTCGATTTTCCGGTCAACAAAATAGTGTTGCACAAACTGTCCGCTCAATGGACAGATGGGTCGACTTGTCAGCGAGCTGAGGAACCCTAATGGTTTACTCCTATACCGAGAAAAAACGTATTCGTAAGGATTTTGGTAAACGTCCGCAAGTGTTGGACATACCTTATCTCCTTTCTATCCAGCTTGACTCGTTTCAGAAGTTCATCGAGCAAGATCCTGAAGGGCAGTATGGTCTGGAAGCAGCTTTCCGTTCCGTTTTCCCGATTCAGAGCTACAGCGGTAATTCCGAGCTGCAATACGTCAGCTACCGTCTTGGCGAACCGGTGTTTGACGTTCAGGAATGTCAGATCCGTGGCGTGACCTATTCCGCACCGCTGCGCGTAAAACTGCGTCTGGTGATCTACGAGCGCGAAGCGCCGGAAGGCACCGTAAAAGACATTAAAGAACAAGAAGTCTACATGGGCGAAATTCCGCTCATGACCGACAACGGTACCTTTGTTATCAACGGTACTGAGCGTGTTATCGTTTCTCAGCTGCACCGTAGTCCTGGCGTCTTCTTTGACTCCGACAAAGGTAAAACCCACTCTTCGGGTAAAGTGCTGTATAACGCGCGTATTATTCCTTACCGTGGTTCCTGGCTGGACTTCGAATTCGATCCGAAGGACAACCTGTTCGTACGTATTGACCGTCGCCGTAAACTGCCTGCGACCATCATTCTGCGTGCGCTGAACTACACCACTGAGCAGATCCTTGACCTGTTCTTTGAAAAAGTTGTTTTCGAAATTCGTGACAACAAGCTGCAGATGGAACTGGTGCCGGAACGCCTGCGTGGTGAAACCGCCTCCTTTGACATCGAAGCTAACGGCAAAGTCTACGTCGAAAAAGGCCGTCGCATCACTGCGCGCCATATTCGCCAGCTGGAAAAAGACGATATCAAGCATATCGAAGTTCCGGTTGAATACATTGCTGGTAAGGTTGCGGCTAAAGACTACGTTGACGAATCTACTGGCGAGCTGATCTGCGCAGCTAACATGGAGCTGAGCCTGGATCTGCTGGCTAAGCTGAGCCAGTCTGGTCACAAGCGTATCGAAACGCTGTTCACTAACGATCTGGACCACGGTCCGTACATTTCTGAAACTGTACGCGTCGACCCAACCAACGATCGTCTGAGCGCGCTGGTAGAAATCTACCGCATGATGCGCCCTGGTGAGCCGCCGACTCGTGAAGCTGCGGAAAGTCTGTTCGAGAACCTGTTCTTCTCCGAAGACCGCTATGACCTGTCTGCGGTTGGTCGTATGAAGTTCAACCGTTCTCTGCTGCGCGACGAAATCGAAGGTTCCGGTATCCTGAGCAAAGACGACATCATTGAAGTGATGAAGAAGCTCATCGATATCCGTAACGGTAAAGGCGAAGTCGATGATATCGACCACCTTGGCAACCGTCGTATCCGTTCCGTAGGCGAAATGGCGGAAAACCAATTCCGCGTTGGCCTGGTGCGTGTTGAGCGTGCGGTGAAAGAGCGTCTGTCTCTGGGCGATCTGGATACCCTGATGCCTCAGGATATGATCAACGCCAAGCCGATTTCTGCAGCAGTGAAAGAGTTCTTTGGTTCCAGCCAGCTGTCTCAGTTTATGGACCAGAACAACCCGCTGTCTGAGATTACGCACAAACGTCGTATCTCCGCACTCGGCCCAGGCGGTTTGACCCGTGAACGCGCAGGCTTCGAAGTTCGAGACGTACACCCGACTCACTACGGTCGCGTATGTCCAATCGAAACGCCTGAAGGTCCGAACATCGGTCTGATCAACTCACTGTCCGTGTATGCACAGACTAACGAATACGGCTTCCTTGAGACTCCGTACCGTAAAGTGACCGACGGTGTTGTAACCGATGAAATTCACTACCTGTCTGCTATCGAAGAAGGTAACTACGTTATCGCTCAGGCGAACTCCAACCTGGATGACGAAGGCCACTTTGTAGAAGATCTGGTTACTTGCCGTAGCAAAGGCGAATCCAGCTTGTTCAGCCGCGACCAGGTTGACTACATGGACGTATCCACCCAGCAGGTGGTATCCGTCGGTGCGTCCCTGATCCCGTTCCTGGAACACGATGACGCCAACCGTGCATTGATGGGTGCGAACATGCAACGTCAGGCGGTTCCGACTCTGCGTGCTGATAAGCCGCTGGTTGGTACCGGTATGGAACGTGCTGTTGCCGTTGACTCCGGTGTTACTGCAGTTGCTAAACGTGGCGGTACTGTTCAGTACGTGGATGCTTCCCGTATCGTTATCAAAGTTAACGAAGACGAGATGTACCCGGGCGAAGCAGGTATCGACATTTATAACCTGACTAAATACACCCGTTCTAACCAGAACACCTGTATCAACCAGATGCCTTGCGTATCTCTGGGCGAGCCGGTTGAACGTGGTGATGTGCTGGCAGACGGTCCGTCCACCGACCTTGGTGAACTGGCGCTGGGTCAGAACATGCGCGTGGCATTCATGCCATGGAATGGTTACAACTTCGAAGACTCCATCCTCGTATCCGAGCGTGTTGTCCAGGAAGACCGTTTCACCACCATCCACATTCAGGAACTGGCATGTGTGTCCCGTGACACCAAGCTGGGGCCGGAAGAGATCACCGCTGACATCCCGAACGTGGGTGAAGCTGCGCTCTCTAAACTGGATGAATCCGGTATCGTTTATATCGGTGCGGAAGTGACCGGTGGCGATATTCTGGTTGGTAAGGTAACGCCGAAAGGTGAAACCCAACTGACGCCGGAAGAGAAACTGCTGCGTGCGATCTTCGGTGAGAAAGCGTCTGACGTTAAAGACTCTTCTCTGCGCGTGCCAAACGGTGTTTCCGGTACGATTATCGACGTTCAGGTCTTTACTCGCGATGGCGTAGAAAAAGACAAACGTGCGCTGGAAATCGAAGAGATGCAGCTGAAGCAGGCTAAGAAAGACCTGTCTGAAGAACTGCAGATCCTCGAAGCGGGTCTGTTCAGCCGTATCTACGCTGTGCTGGTTTCCGGTGGTGTTGAAGCTGAGAAGCTCGACAAACTGCCGCGTGACCGCTGGTTAGAACTCGGCCTGACCGACGAAGAGAAACAGAATCAGCTGGAACAACTGGCTGAGCAGTACGACGAACTGAAACACGAATTCGAGAAAAAACTCGAAGCGAAACGCCGTAAAATCACTCAGGGCGACGATCTGGCACCGGGCGTGCTGAAGATTGTTAAGGTTTATCTGGCGGTTAAACGTCGGATCCAACCTGGTGATAAGATGGCAGGTCGTCACGGTAACAAGGGTGTAATCTCTAAGATCAACCCGATCGAAGATATGCCACACGATGCTAACGGTACGCCGGTAGATATCGTACTGAACCCGCTGGGCGTACCATCGCGTATGAACATCGGTCAGATCCTTGAAACCCACCTGGGTATGGCTGCGAAAGGTATCGGCGATAAGATCAACGCCATGCTGAAACAGCAACAGGAAGTCGCCAAACTGCGCGAGTTCATCCAGCGTGCTTACGATCTGGGTTCAGATGTTCGTCAGAAAGTTGACCTGAATACCTTCAGCGATGAAGAAGTTCTGCGTCTGGCTGAAAACCTGAAAAAAGGTATGCCGATCGCAACGCCGGTCTTCGACGGTGCGAAAGAGTCTGAAATCAAGGAACTGTTACAGCTGGGTGGCCTGCCGACTTCCGGTCAGATTACCCTGTTCGACGGTCGTACCGGTGAGCAGTTCGAGCGCCAGGTTACCGTTGGCTACATGTATATGCTGAAACTGAACCACCTGGTTGATGACAAGATGCACGCGCGTTCTACCGGTTCTTACAGCCTGGTTACTCAGCAGCCGCTGGGTGGTAAGGCTCAGTTCGGTGGTCAGCGCTTCGGGGAGATGGAAGTGTGGGCGCTGGAAGCATATGGCGCGGCATACACCCTGCAGGAAATGCTCACCGTTAAGTCTGATGACGTGAACGGTCGTACTAAGATGTATAAAAACATCGTGGACGGCAACCATCAGATGGAACCAGGCATGCCGGAATCCTTCAACGTACTGTTGAAAGAGATTCGTTCGCTGGGTATCAACATCGAGCTGGAAGACGAGTAACTCTCGATCAAACAGGTCACTGGTGCTGGCGTAACAGCCAGCGCCAGATTGTGCTAACTCCGACGGGAGCAAATCCGTGAAAGATTTATTAAAGTTTCTGAAAGCGCAGACTAAAACCGAAGAGTTTGATGCGATCAAAATTGCTCTGGCCTCGCCAGACATGATCCGTTCATGGTCTTTCGGTGAAGTTAAGAAGCCGGAAACCATCAACTACCGTACGTTCAAACCTGAGCGTGACGGCCTTTTCTGCGCCCGTATCTTTGGGCCGGTAAAAGACTACGAGTGCCTGTGCGGTAAGTACAAGCGCCTGAAACATCGTGGTGTGATCTGTGAGAAGTGCGGCGTTGAAGTGACCCAGACCAAAGTACGCCGTGAGCGTATGGGCCACATCGAGCTGGCGTCTCCGACCGCGCATATCTGGTTCCTGAAATCGCTGCCGTCCCGTATCGGTCTGCTGCTCGATATGCCGCTGCGCGATATCGAACGCGTACTGTACTTCGAATCTTATGTCGTTATCGAAGGCGGTATGACCAACCTGGAACGTCAACAGATCCTGACTGAAGAGCAGTATCTGGACGCGCTGGAAGAGTTCGGTGACGAATTCGACGCGAAGATGGGTGCGGAAGCTATCCAGGCCCTGCTGAAGAGCATGGATCTGGAGCAAGAGTGTGAAACTCTGCGCGAAGAGCTGAACGAAACCAACTCCGAAACCAAGCGTAAAAAGCTGACCAAGCGTATCAAACTGCTGGAAGCCTTCGTACAGTCTGGCAACAAGCCAGAGTGGATGATCCTGACCGTTCTGCCGGTTCTGCCGCCAGATCTGCGTCCGCTGGTTCCGCTTGATGGCGGTCGTTTCGCAACGTCAGATCTGAACGATCTGTATCGTCGTGTGATCAACCGTAACAACCGTCTGAAGCGTCTGTTGGATCTGGCTGCGCCGGACATCATCGTACGCAACGAAAAACGTATGCTGCAGGAAGCGGTTGACGCCCTGCTGGATAACGGTCGTCGTGGTCGTGCGATCACCGGTTCTAACAAGCGTCCTCTGAAATCTTTGGCCGATATGATCAAAGGTAAACAGGGTCGTTTCCGTCAGAACCTGCTCGGTAAGCGTGTTGACTACTCCGGTCGTTCTGTAATCACCGTAGGTCCATACCTGCGTCTGCATCAGTGCGGTCTGCCGAAGAAAATGGCACTGGAACTGTTCAAACCGTTCATCTACGGCAAGCTGGAACTGCGTGGCCTCGCCACCACCATCAAAGCCGCTAAGAAAATGGTTGAGCGTGAAGAAGCTGTCGTTTGGGATATCCTGGACGAAGTTATCCGCGAACACCCGGTACTGTTGAACCGTGCACCAACCCTGCACCGTCTGGGTATCCAGGCATTTGAGCCGGTACTGATCGAAGGTAAAGCTATCCAGCTGCACCCGCTGGTTTGTGCGGCATATAACGCCGACTTCGATGGTGACCAGATGGCTGTTCACGTACCGCTGACGCTGGAAGCCCAGCTCGAAGCGCGTGCGCTGATGATGTCTACCAACAACATCCTGTCCCCGGCGAACGGCGAACCTATCATCGTTCCGTCTCAGGACGTTGTATTGGGTCTGTACTACATGACCCGTGACTGTGTTAACGCCAAAGGCGAAGGCATGGTGCTGACTGGCCCGAAAGAAGCTGAGCGTATCTATCGCGCTGGCCTGGCCTCTCTGCATGCGCGCGTTAAAGTGCGTATCACTGAATATGAAAAAGATGAAAACGGCGAATTCGTTGCGCACACCAGCCTGAAAGACACGACCATTGGTCGCGCCATTCTGTGGATGATCGTACCGAAAGGTCTGCCTTTCTCCATCGTCAACCAGGCGCTGGGTAAGAAAGCCATCTCCAAAATGCTGAACACCTGTTACCGCATTCTGGGCCTGAAGCCGACCGTTATCTTCGCTGACCAGACAATGTACACCGGCTTTGCTTATGCAGCGCGTTCAGGTGCATCTGTTGGTATTGATGACATGGTCATCCCGGAGAAGAAACACGAGATCATCTCTGAAGCGGAAGCTGAAGTTGCTGAGATCCAGGAGCAGTTCCAGTCTGGTCTGGTAACCGCAGGCGAACGCTATAACAAAGTTATCGATATCTGGGCTGCGGCGAACGATCGTGTATCCAAAGCGATGATGGATAACCTGCAGACTGAAACCGTTATTAACCGTGACGGCGTAGAAGAGCAGCAGGTTTCCTTCAACAGCATTTACATGATGGCCGACTCCGGTGCGCGTGGTTCTGCAGCACAGATTCGTCAGCTGGCTGGTATGCGTGGTCTGATGGCGAAGCCAGATGGCTCCATCATCGAAACGCCAATCACCGCGAACTTCCGTGAAGGTCTGAACGTACTCCAGTACTTCATCTCTACTCACGGTGCGCGTAAAGGTCTGGCGGATACCGCACTGAAAACAGCGAACTCCGGTTATCTGACGCGTCGTCTGGTTGACGTTGCGCAGGACCTGGTTGTTACTGAGGACGATTGCGGCACGCTGGAAGGCATCACCATGACCCCGGTTATCGAGGGTGGTGACGTTAAAGAGCCGCTGCGCGATCGCGTTCTGGGTCGTGTGACTGCTGAAGACGTTCTGAAGCCGGGTACCGCGGATATTCTGGTTCCACGTAACACGCTGCTGCACGAACAGTGGTGTGACCTGCTGGAAGAGAACTCCGTTGACTCCGTGAAAGTCCGTTCCGTTGTATCCTGTGACACCGACTTTGGTGTATGTGCGCACTGCTATGGTCGTGACCTGGCGCGTGGCCACATCATCAACAAAGGTGAAGCAATCGGCGTTATCGCGGCACAGTCCATCGGTGAACCGGGTACACAGCTGACGATGCGTACGTTCCACATCGGTGGTGCGGCATCTCGTGCGGCTGCTGAATCCAGCATCCAGGTGAAAAACAAAGGTAGCATCCGTCTGAGCAATGCGAAGTCGGTTGTTAACTCCAGCGGTAAACTGGTTATCACCTCACGTAACACCGAACTGAAACTGATCGACGAATTCGGTCGTACCAAAGAAAGCTATAAAGTGCCTTACGGCTCCGTTATGGCGAAAGGTGATGGCGAACAGGTTGCTGGCGGCGAAACCGTAGCGAACTGGGATCCGCACACCATGCCGGTTATCACCGAAGTGAGTGGTTTCGTCCGCTTCACTGACATGATCGACGGCCAGACCATTACTCGTCAGACCGACGAGCTGACCGGTCTGTCTTCTCTGGTCGTTCTGGATTCTGCAGAGCGTACGTCGGGTGGTAAAGACCTGCGTCCGGCACTGAAAATTGTTGATGCTCAGGGCAACGACGTTCTGATCCCAGGCACCGATATGCCTGCTCAGTACTTCCTGCCAGGTAAAGCGATTGTTCAGCTGGAAGATGGCGTACAGATCAGCTCTGGTGACACCCTGGCCCGTGTTCCGCAGGAATCCGGCGGTACCAAGGACATCACCGGTGGTCTGCCGCGCGTTGCGGACCTGTTCGAAGCACGTCGTCCGAAAGAGCCGGCAATCCTGGCTGAAATCAGCGGCATCATTTCCTTCGGTAAAGAAACCAAAGGGAAACGTCGCCTGGTTATCACCCCGGTAGACGGTAGCGAACCTTACGAAGAGATGATTCCGAAATGGCGTCAGCTCAACGTGTTCGAAGGTGAACGTGTAGAACGTGGTGACGTGGTTTCCGACGGTCCGGAAGCGCCGCACGACATCCTGCGTCTGCGTGGTGTGCATGCTGTAACTCGTTACATCGTTAACGAAGTTCAGGACGTATACCGCCTGCAGGGTGTTAAGATTAACGATAAACACATCGAAGTTATCGTTCGTCAGATGCTGCGTAAAGCCACCATCGAAAGCGCTGGTAGCTCCGACTTCCTGGAAGGCGAGCAGGTTGAATACTCCCGCGTCAAGATCGCTAACCGCGAGCTGGAAGCGAACGGCAAAGTGGGCGCAACCTTCTCCCGCGATCTGCTGGGTATCACCAAAGCGTCTCTGGCAACTGAGTCGTTCATCTCCGCGGCATCGTTCCAGGAGACCACTCGCGTGCTGACCGAAGCAGCCGTTGCGGGCAAACGCGACGAACTGCGCGGTCTGAAAGAGAACGTCATCGTGGGTCGTCTGATCCCGGCCGGTACCGGTTACGCGTACCACCAGGATCGTATGCGCCGTCGCGCAGCGGGCGAACTGCCAGCTGCTCCGCAGGTGACTGCTGAAGATGCGTCTGCCAGCCTGGCAGAACTGCTGAACGCAGGCCTGGGCGGTTCTGACAACGATTAATCGTTGCTGACCATAATAAAAAACCCGCTTCGGCGGGTTTTTTTATGTCTATGTTAGGCCTGATGGCGCTGCTCTTATACGGCCTGTGAGGTTACGAAGCCGCCATCCGGCAGTGTTATTAATTTACCGGCGGCAACCGCCGATAAAGCTCAATCATGTCGCCCGCCAAATCCTGAATCACCATCGCGTTCATCAGGTGATCCTGCGAATGGACTGTGATGAGATTAACCGGTAGCTTGCCGGTACCTTCGTCAATGCCGATTAGCTGGGTCTGGATTTTATGTGCCTGTTTGACGTACTCGCGTGATTCCACCATTGCTTGTTCCGCACCAGTAAAGTCACCTTTACGCGCCAGTTGTAGCGCTGTCAGGGCCTGACTGCGGGCGGCTCCGGCGTTGACCAATAATTCCATGATGATCGTTTCTAACTCTTCCATGTCATCACTCCAGTAGTTTCAGCGCTTTTTCCAGTACGGCATCACCTTTCATCATGCCGTAATCCATCATATCGATAACGGCGACTTTTTTGCCTAGCGGGTCGGCGAGCGCCTGCAGCTTGGCCTGCTCATATTTAACCTGTGGACCAAGCAACACGATATCTGCAGTGACGATATTCTCTTCAAACTCAGCTACCGGGACAGCTTTGATCGTGACGTCGACACCTTTTTTCTGGGCGGCATCTTTCATCCTTTGTACCAGCATGCTGGTGGACATTCCGGCGGCACAGCATAAAACGATGTTTTTCATAAGCAGTCTCGCTCAACATGTGTGGGTTGATAATTATCGCGAGCCAGCTGTAGCAACAACTGCTTTGCAACGATTGTGTGCAAGGTATCACAAAGAAAACCACTTTTTCTGAAACCGGTTACAAAAAGAAGCAAAACTCAACGATCTGCACCGAGGTTGGCAGCACTTTGGCTCGCTTATCACATGCGGGAATATATAATTACTGGCAATAAAAACATGTTATAAAAAACAGTATTGACAGCGTTTTTTAAACCCGTATGTTAATGCTTAACAGCAGGGAAATAGTCGTTTGCTGTTAACGTAGTAAGTGTTAGTAAAGCTTTATTGGGGGTTGCGATAAAGGCCACGAAGTATTTTTTGTTTGGGGTAATCGATGCTGAAAACGCTATTTTTTCACTTCGACAATGCTTTCAGGCCACGTAGTTGATTTATCTAATCGCAAAAAGTTAGTAAAGCGCGACGATGTAACGCCATGATTTAATAGTAAGTGTTTGTGATTTCTGTTTTTATGGTTATCGCAAGGGAAATAAGGCAACGCATCAAAGAGTATATGTCGCGAGGGGAAGTGTACTTGTTTAGGTCACCAGCCTTGAGTTTTATTATCAAGCCGGTGGAATGTGTTTAACGGTAAATAGAGGAAAGTTTTAGTTAGTATCAAAATCCAATATTATCTGTGGTAAACCTGTACATTTTAAAGTAGTACCATCAGCAGTACTAAATCGTTAAGTTTATTAATGTTAAATCTGAAGTTTGTAGTAACTTAAAGCCCTGACTGCACTAGTCGGGGCTTTTGTTTAATGCGATCGCTCCGGGCTTACGGCATCTGCGTAGCGCGCCCCAGATAGCTGTCCCAGTCTTTCCACACGGGCTGTAATCCCCGCGCCATGAGTGCTTCAGCAACGGCTTCCGGGCGACGGTCGTCGTGCGGGGAAAACTGCTCCAGCTCTGGATGGTTATCGGCATACCCGCCAGGCTGGGTTTTTGAGAAGGCGCTGACGTTGTTGATCGCCAGTGGGATCACATGGTCACGAAACCAGGGTGATTCGCGGGTGGAGAGCGACAGCTCAATTTCTGGCGTCAGTAAACGAAACGCGCAAATGGTCTGGAGCAACTGTCGCTCGTCCATGATCGATGCGGGTTCAACGCCCCCGGTGCATGGGCGCAGACGAGGAAAGGAGATGGAGTAGCGGCTCTGCCAGTAATGCTGCTGCATCCACAGCAGATGTTCGGCGACCATATAACAATCCACCCGCCAGCTGTCAGACAAACCAATCAGCGCGCCAAGACCGATTTTATCGATTCCAGCGCGGCCCAGCCTGTCCGGTGTTTCCAGCCGCCAGAAGAAATCCTGCTTTTTCCCCTTTAAATGATGATGGGCATAAGTCGCTTCATGATAGCTCTCCTGATACACCATCACCCCGTCCAGCCCCAGCCTCTTCAGCTCGGCATATTCCTCGGTTGCCAGCGGCTGCACTTCCATCTGTAACGAGGCGAACTGACGGCGAATGTCAGGTAAATGGCGGCGAAAGTAGTCCATGCCCACTTTGCTCTGGTGTTCACCGGTGACCAGCAGCAGGTGTTCAAAACCTAACTCGCGGATGGCGGCGCACTCGCGGGCGATTTCTGCCTCGTCCAGCGTCTTACGTTTGATGCGGTTGCTCATAGAAAAACCGCAGTAGGTACAGTCATTGGCGCAGAGGTTTGAGAGATAAAGCGGCACGTAAAAACTGACGGTGTTGCCGAAGCGCTGGCGAGTCAGCCTTTGCGCCCGTTGCGCCAGCGGTTCAAGGTAATCGGCGGCGGCGGGGGAGAGCAGTGCCATCAGGTCGTCACGACTTAGCTGTGGAGCGTTAAGCGCACGTTCCACGTCAGCGGCGGTTTTACCGTTGATGCGCAGGCGAATGTCGTCCCACTCCAGTTGCCGCCAGCGGTCGGTGAAGGTTTTCATGCTAACGCCTCCAGAAAGCCGGTGAGCGGGCTGGTGGCGCGGGCTTGCGAACTTTTGCATCCTGGCACAGCCTGCCGCGCCAGTAACCCGGCTTCCACCGCCAGACGAAAGGCGGTTGCCATCATCACCGGATCGTCCGCCACGGCAATCGCCGTGTTGACCAGCACCGCATCAGCGCCCATTTCCAGCGCCTGCGCCGCGTGGCTGGGCACGCCGATCCCGGCGTCGACCACCACCGGCACAGTGGCCTGCTGGATAATGATCTCCAGCATGGCTTTGGTTTCCAGCCCCTGGTTAGAGCCGATAGGCGCGCCGAGCGGCATCACCGCCGCGCAGCCGACCTCTTCCAGCCGCTTGCACAAAACCGGATCCGCGCCGCAGTAGGGCAGCACGACAAACCCCTGCTTCACCAGCGCCTCGGCGGCTTTTAGCGTTTCGATTGGATCCGGCAGCAGCCAACGGGCGTCCGGGTGGATTTCTAATTTCAGCCAGTGGGTGCCCAGTGCTTCACGCGCCAGTTGGGCGGCGAAGATCGCCTCTTCGGCGGTTTTCGCCCCGGAGGTATTGGGTAGCAGCGTGACGCCCGCTTCAATTAGCGGCGCCAGAATCGCATCGTTGTGCTGGCGCAGGTCCACGCGCTTCATCGCCAGCGTCACTAACTGGCTGCCGGAAGCGCGAATCGCCTCGACCATCAGCTGCGAAGAGGCAAACTTCCCGGTACCGGTGAACAGATGTGAATCAAACGTTTTGTCGGCAATACGTAACATCTCAACCCCCTGCAATAACCTGAAAAAGCAGGATCTGGTCGCCTTCCTGCACGATTTGCTGTTCCCACTGCTCGCGCGGCAGGATCTGCTGATTGAGCGCCAACGCTGCGCCCGGTTTGAGCTGGTTGAGCTGGATAAGCAGCCCGCTGACGGTTTGCCCTGCGGCGCACTGCATCGGCTCATCATTGAATTGAATTTGCATGCTGCCCTCCGCATACCGGACAGCCGCTGGCGCGACGCAGCGCGAGGCTGCGCCACTGGCTGGTTTTGCCGTCAAACAGACGTAGCTCCCCGCCCGGCGTCTCAATACCGCTAAGTAATTTAATCGCCTCCAGCGCCTGCAAGGTACCCATCACGCCAACCACCGGGCCGAGCACGCCAGCGGTGCGGCAGTTGCGTTCCGGCTCTACATCATCCGGCCACAGGCAGCGGTAACATCCTTGTTCCCACGGCGGCGTGAGCACCATCAACTGACCGCCAAAGCCGACAGCGCTGGCGGTGATGAGTGGGATATTGAGCGCTACGCATGCGGCGTTGATTTCCTGGCGCGTGGCCATGTTATCGGTACAGTCGAGCACTACATCGGCCCGCGCGACCGTATGCCGGAGCGCATCGCCTTTAAGTCGCTGCTGGAGTGATACCAATTCGATATCCGGGTTGAGCCGTGTCAGGCGCTGCCGGGCAACCTGAGATTTTGAACGTGCGATATCATCGGTGGTAAATAGAATCTGGCGCTGCAAATTGCTCAGATGAATGTCGTCGTCGTCTACCAGCGTCAGTTTGCCGATGCCAGCTCCCGCCAGATACAGCGCGGCAGGTGAACCTAACCCGCCTAAACCCACGATCAGCACATGACTCGCGAGCAGCTTTTGCTGGCCTTCAATGGCGATATCGCCGAGCAGGATTTGCCGGCTGTAGCGCATAAAATCGCGGTCATTCATCGCCAACTCCCGCAATATCCAGTAACTGCGCGGTAGCGGCGCGCCAGTCGGCGGCCTGAGTAATAGCGCTGACCACGGCAATACTGCCGACGCCAGTCGCCAGCACCGACGGGGCGCGTTCAAGGCTGATGCCGCCGATCGCGACGGTCGGGTAATCCGCCAGTCGTTCAATATGACTGGCCAACTGCGCCAGCCCCTGCGGGGCGGAAGGCATCTGCTTGGTTTGCGTCGGGAAGACGTGGCCGAGCGCGATATAAGAAGGCTTAGCGGCGAGTGCGACGTTAATCTCCATATCATCGTGAGTGGATACACCCAGGCGTAAGCCCGCCGCCTGAATGGCCTGCAGGTCGGTGGTTTCGAGGTCTTCCTGGCCCAGATGCACGCCGTAGGCGTTGTGCTTAATCGCCAGCCGCCAGTAGTCGTTAATAAACAGGCGGGCATCATAACGACGCCCCAGTGCGATGGCGGCGATAACGTCGGCTTCCACCTCTTCATCGCGTTTCTCTTTGATACGCAACTGAATGGTACGCACGCCCGCCTCCAGCAGACGTTCAATCCATTCAACGCTGTCTACCACCGGGTAAAGCCCGAGGCGGAACGGTACGGTTGGGAAATCAGGCTGATACATCAGGCTTCCTCCCGTTTGAGATAAATTTCGCCGCCTTTGGCGCGGAAGTTTTCCGACATATCCGCCATCCCCACTTCAATGGTTTGCGCGGCGGCGTAATCACGCACTTCCTGGCTGATTTTCATCGAGCAGAATTTCGGCCCGCACATGGAACAGAAGTGGGCGACCTTGCCGGATTCTTGTGGCAGGGTTTCATCGTGATAAGCGCGGGCGGTGAACGGGTCGAGCGCGAGGTTAAACTGATCTTCCCAGCGGAATTCAAAGCGCGCTTTCGACATGGCGTTATCGCGGATCTGCGCGCCCGGATGTCCTTTGGCTAAATCCGCGGCGTGGGCGGCGATTTTGTAGGTGATCAGCCCCTGCTTCACATCTTCTTTGTTCGGCAGGCCGAGGTGCTCTTTCGGCGTCACGTAACACAGCATCGCACAGCCGAACCAGCCGATCATTGCGGCGCCTATGCCGGAGGTGAAGTGGTCATAGCCCGGCGCGATATCGGTGGTCAACGGCCCTAAGGTGTAAAACGGCGCTTCGTGGCAGCTCTCCAGCTCTTCGGTCATGTTGCGCTGAATCATATGCATCGGCACGTGGCCCGGGCCTTCAATCATCACCTGCACGTCGTATTCCCAGGCGATTTTGGTCAGCTCACCCAGCGTATGCAGCTCGGAGAACTGCGCTTCGTCGTTGGCGTCCTGGATGGAGCCGGGACGCAGGCCGTCGCCCAGCGACAGGGAAACGTCGTAGGCGGCGCAGATTTCGCAAATCTCGCGGAAATGTTCGAACAGGAAGTTCTCTTTGTGATGGGAGAGACACCATTTCGCCATGATTGAACCGCCGCGCGAGACAATACCGGTCAGGCGTTTGGCGGTCATTGGCACGTAGCGCAGCAGTACGCCCGCATGGATGGTGAAGTAGTCGACGCCTTGTTCGGCCTGCTCCAGCAGCGTGTCGCGGAACGCTTCCCAGGTGAGATCTTCGGCGATCCCGTTGACCTTCTCCAGCGCCTGATAGATCGGCACGGTGCCGATCGGTACCGGGCTGTTACGCAGGATCCACTCGCGGGTTTCATGAATATAGCGGCCAGTGGAGAGGTCCATTACCGTGTCCGCGCCCCAGCGGGTCGACCAGACCAGTTTTTCCACCTCTTCTTCGATGGAGGAGGTGACCGCCGAGTTACCGATGTTGGCATTCACTTTGACCAGGAAGTTGCGGCCAATGATCATCGGCTCCGATTCCGGGTGGTTGATGTTGGCGGGGATAATCGCGCGGCCCGCAGCCACTTCATCACGCACGAATTCCGGGGTAATGTTTTCCGGCAGGCGTGCGCCGAAGCTCATCCCCGGATGCTGGTGGCGCAGCACTTCACTGCGAATGCGCTCGCGGCCCATATTTTCACGGATGGCGATAAACTCCATTTCGGGAGTGACGATCCCCTGGCGGGCGTAATGCAACTGGGTGACGCGCTTGCCTGCTTTGGCGCGTTTCGGCGTCAGCAGGCCGGTAAAACGCAGATCGTCCAGACCATCGTCGGCCAGACGTTCTTTGGTGTAAGCCGAGCTACGGTCGTCTAATTCTTCGCTATCATTGCGTGCGTCAATCCACGGCTGGCGCAGTTTCGCCAGACCCTGCTGGACGTTAATCGCCACCTCAGGATCGCCATACGGGCCGGAGGTGTCGTACACCGGTACGGCTTCGTTCGCCTCAAACTGCGGGTTATCTTTACTGCCGCCAATTAGCGTTGGGCTGAGCTGAATTTCGCGCATCGGGATGCGGATATCCGGCTGCGAACCGGTGATATAGATGCGTCTGGACTCAGGAAAGGCGGTACCTTCCAGGGTATCGATAAAGTGTTGGGCCTGGGCGCGCTGTTCGCGGCGTGATGGTTTAGTAGTGGCAGACATAGCTCATTCCAAAAAAGTAAGGACGTGGCTTGTCAGACGACGGATGAAGCAAGAGAGACGATCGCCCAGGGGCGATACGGCTGTAGATTGACTCTTGTTCCCTTCGCAGGTTTTAACCTGATCAGGTTCCGCGGATCCCGAATTAACGGTCTCAGCCTTTTCCACGTCATCCTTCGCGCTGCCTCTTTGTTGGCTTCGTCCGCTCACTCCAGTCACTTACTTAGGTAAGCTCCTGAAGATTCACTGACTTGCCGCCTTGACGCATCACGAATGCTTTTGTGGAAAATAAGCACTCCGACAAGAAGTAACCTCTATCTTAGAGGTAATGAATGTAAACTACGCGTTAATGCGGAAAATCTCAAGCCGGGCGTTTGAATTCGCTAAGCGTTTTAAAGGCCAGCATGATGAGCTGATCTTCCAGCCGGAAACGAGCCTCCAGCGCTTCGCCAATATCGGAAAGCGCCTGCTGGAGCTGGTGAACGTTATCCTCATCGATGGCGTTTTCCAGCGTTGAGTCATAGTAATCCATTATCAGTTGGGTATTGGCATCCAGCTGCGGCCAGATTTTGCTGGCGTTTAAAAGCGGACTCTCACCTTCCATTTTATGGATAATGCGTTCATAAATACTGAAGTGACCGGCAGACAGATAGTCGACCAGACGCTGGCAAAAATTATCGAGCGCTTTCTCATTGAGGCGCATAAACGACTCTTTGCCCGGTTTCAGGCCAACCAGATCGTAGTAAGCCACGAGCAGGTGCTTACGAATATTCAGCCAACGGTCGACCAGTTTATGATGCCCATGGACACGCTCTTTCAGGTGTTCTAACTGGTTTAACATACGTTGACCCTCGTATCGATAAGTTTAAAATCTGCTCATGTCAATCTTGTAAAAATAATGTTAATAACATGCCTGTGAAGCAAAGGTAGCGCAAGAGATATGGATCGAATAATTGAAAAATGGGATCGCGGCTGGTGGATTGTGAGCCACGAACAAAAATTATGGTTGCCTGCTGGGGAATTACCCTATGGCGAGGCGATAAATTTCGATCTTGCGGGCCAGCGCGCACTTCAGATAGGTGAGTGGGAAGGCGATCCGGTCTGGTTGGTGCAGCAGCCGCGTCGCCACGACATGGGTTCGGTACGCCAGGTCATCGATCAGGACGTGGGCCTGTTTCAGTTGGCGGGGCGCGGCGTACAGCTGGCCGAGTTCTACCGCTCGCATAAATTCTGCGGCTACTGCGGGCACACGATGCACCCGAGCAAAACCGAATGGGCGATGCTGTGTAGCCATTGCCGCGAACGCTATTATCCGCAAATCGCTCCCTGCATTATCGTCGCCATTCGCCGCGATGATTCGATTCTCCTTGCCCAGCATGTTCGCCATCGTAACGGTGTGCATACCGTGCTGGCCGGTTTTGTCGAAGTAGGCGAAACCCTGGAGCAGGCGGTGGCGCGCGAAGTCATGGAGGAAAGCGGGATCAAGGTGAAAAATCTGCGCTACGTGACCTCGCAGCCGTGGCCGTTCCCGCAATCGCTGATGACGGCGTTTATGGCAGAGTACGACAGCGGCGACATCGTCATTGACCCGAAAGAGCTACTCAATGCCAACTGGTATCGCTACGACGATTTACCACTCTTACCCCCGCCTGGCACCGTCGCGCGTCGTTTGATCGAAGATACGGTGGCAATGTGTCGGGCCGAGTACGAGTAAAGAACGAGTGGTGATACACTGTGGGACTGACGCAATAAGGAACTGCAAAAAATGACCGAACTGAAGAACGATCGTTATCTGCGTGCGCTGCTGCGCCAGCCCGTTGATGTCACCCCGGTATGGATGATGCGCCAGGCGGGTCGCTATCTACCGGAATATAAAGCCACGCGCGCCGAGGCGGGCGATTTTATGGCGCTGTGCAAAAACGCCGAGCTGGCCTGCGAAGTGACGCTGCAGCCGCTGCGTCGCTACAAGCTCGATGCGGCGATCCTCTTCTCGGATATTTTGACTATTCCGGATGCAATGGGGCTTGGGCTGTACTTTGAGGCCGGGGAAGGCCCGCGCTTCACCTCACCGATTACCAGCAAGGCCGACGTTGAAAAACTGCCGATTCCGGACCCGGAAGGCGAGCTGGGCTACGTAATGAACGCGGTGCGCACCATTCGCCGTGAGCTGAAGGGCGAGGTGCCGCTGATAGGTTTCTCCGGCAGCCCGTGGACGCTGGCGACCTACATGGTGGAAGGCGGCAGCAGTAAAGCCTTCACCGTGATTAAAAAGATGATGTATGCCGACCCTAAAGCGCTGCATCTGCTGCTCGATAAGCTGGCGCAGAGCGTCACGCTGTACCTGAACGCGCAGATTAAAGCGGGCGCGCAATCGGTAATGATTTTTGACACCTGGGGTGGCGTGCTGACCGGGCGCGACTATCAGCAGTTCTCGTTGTACTACATGCATAAAATCGTTGATGGTCTGCTGCGTGAAAACGAAGGCCGTCGCGTACCGGTGACGCTGTTTACCAAAGGCGGCGGTCAGTGGCTGGAAGCGATGGCGGAAACCGGCTGTGATGCGTTAGGTCTCGACTGGACGACAGATATCGCCGATGCGCGTCGTCGCGTTGGCCATAAAGTGGCGCTGCAGGGCAATATGGATCCATCCATGCTGTATGCGCCGCCGGCACGGATCGAAGACGAGGTAGCGACTATACTTGCAGGTTTCGGCCAGGGTGAAGGCCACGTCTTCAACCTCGGTCACGGCATCCATCAGGATGTACCGCCGGAACATGCAGGGGTGTTTGTGGAGGCGGTGCATCGGCTGTCCGAACAATACCACCGCTAAGGAGTCATTATGGATCTCGCGTCGCTACGCGCTCAGCAGCTTGAACTGGCCTCTTCAGTGATCCGCGAGGATCGCCTCGACAAGGATCCGCCGGATCTGATCGGGGGAGCGGATGTCGGGTTTGAGCAGGGTGGCGAAGTGACGCGGGCCGCGATGGTTCTGCTGAAGTATCCCTCTCTGGAACTGGTTGAATACACGGTGGCGCGGGTCGCCACCACCATGCCGTATATTCCCGGCTTTCTCTCCTTTCGTGAAACCCCCGCGCTGATGGCCGCCTGGCAACAGCTGTCGCAAAAACCGGATCTGCTGTTCGTCGACGGGCATGGTATTTCCCACCCACGTCGCCTGGGGGTCGCCAGCCATTTTGGTCTGCTGGTAGATGTCCCGACCATTGGCGTGGCGAAAAAACGTCTGTGCGGCAAGTTTGAGCCGCTCTCTGCCGAACCCGGTGCGCTCGCGCCGCTGCTGGATAAAGGCGAACAACTGGCATGGGTCTGGCGCAGCAAAGCGCGCTGTAATCCGTTGTTTATCTCTACGGGTCACCGCGTGGGCATGGACAACGCGCTGGCGTGGGTGCAGCGCTGTATGAACGGTTATCGTTTGCCGGAACCGACCCGCTGGGCGGATGCGGTGGCATCAGAACGTCCGTCTTTTACGCGGCTTGCAGCAAAAACGCCCCATATCGGGTAAACTGCGGCTAATTTCCGTATTTGAGAACTCATCATGTTACAAAACCCGATTCACCTGCGTCTGGAGAAGCTGGAAAGCTGGCAGCACGTCACGTTTATGGCCTGCCTCTGTGAGCGCATGTACCCAAACTACGCCATGTTCTGCAAGCAAACTGAATTTGGCGATGGGCAGATTTATCGCCGAATTTTAGATTTAATTTGGGAAACGCTGACGGTAAAAGACGCGAAAATCAATTTCGACAGCCAGTTGGAAAAGTTTGAAGAGGCCATTCCTTCTGCGGATGATTACGATCTGTACGGCGTTTACCCGGCGATTGATGCCTGCGTGGCATTAAGCGAACTGATGCATTCTCGTCTTAGCGGTGAAACGCTGGAGCATGCGATTGAGGTCAGCAAGGCATCGATTACGACGGTTGCGATGCTGGAAATGACCCAGGCTGGTCGCGAAATGACCGATGAAGAGCTGAAAGAGAACCCTGCCGTTGAGCAAGAATGGGATATTCAGTGGGAAATTTTCCGACTTTTAGCCGACTGTGAAGAACGCGATATTGAGCTGATAAAAGGGCTTCGTGCAGACCTGCGCGAGGCTGGTGAGAGCAATATTGGTATAAATTTTCAGCAATGACACCATAAAACGTGATTTAACGCCTGATTTGTCGTGCCTGAAGGCTTCCCATCCGCCCCCGGTCTGGTCTACATTTGGGGGGCGAAAAAAAGTGGCTATCGGTGCGTGTATGCAGGAGAGTGCTTTTCTGGCATTTCCGTCGCACTCGATGCTTAGCAAGCGATAAACACATTGTAAGGATAACTTATGAACAAGACTCAACTGATTGATGTAATTGCAGACAAAGCAGAACTGTCTAAAACACAGGCTAAAGCTGCTCTGGAATCCACTCTGGCTGCTATTACTGAGTCTCTGAAAGAAGGCGATGCTGTACAACTGGTTGGTTTCGGTACCTTCAAAGTGAACCACCGTGCTGAGCGCACTGGCCGCAACCCGCAGACCGGTAAAGAAATCAAAATCGCCGCAGCTAACGTACCGGCATTTGTTTCTGGTAAAGCACTGAAAGACGCGGTTAAGTAATTCGCGTGGCAGTGAACAGTTTTATCGAAGGGGCGGTTTCGCCCCTTTTGTCCATCTGGCGTCATTCGCTTTGGCTTTCAGGTGTTCTGTTACTGTCAGCCTGTGGTAGCCATTCTGAGCTTCCTCCCTTCACGGCCAGCGGCTATGTTGGCGATCAGGGGGCGGTACGCATCTGGCGTAAAGATTCCAGCGACGATGTTCACTTGCTCTCGGTATTTAGTCCGTGGCGTAAAGGCGATACCACCACCAGTGAATACCGCTGGCAGGGTGATTCGCTCTCTCTGATAGAACTCAACGTATACAGTAAACCGTCGGAACATGTTCGGATACGCTTCGATGACCGGGGCGAACTGAGTTTCATGCAGCGTGAAGTCGACGGGCAAAAACAACAGCTTTCCAGCGATCAAATCGCGCTTTACCGCTATCGCGCCGATCAAATCCGCCAGACCAGCGATGCGCTGCGTCAGGGACGGGTGATATTGCGTCAGGGACGCTGGCATGCGAATAACACGGTGACGACCTGTGAAGGTGAAACGCTAAAGCCCGATCTGGAATCGTGGGCGATAAACCATATTGAGCGCCGCCAGCGCCATTCATCCGTAGAGGTGAGCGTGGCATGGCTGGAAGCGCCCGAAGGATCACAACTACTGCTGGTCGCCAATGAAGATTTTTGTCACTGGCAGCCGAAAGAGAAAACATTTTAATGCCGGATGGTGACGCAAATGCGTCTTATCCATCCGTAGTCCGATTAGCGTAGCGCGATCAGGCATTAAGTCCTTTACCAGTGCCCCATTCCCATATGACCGCCACCGCGATAGTTACCGCCACCGCCGCATCCGCCGTAGCCCATTCCGGCACCACGTGGCACGCCTGCCTGCGCCAGCGCGACATCACGCTTAACGCGCTGCTCATCCAGAGACTGATTCAGAGCCTCCATTTCTTTTGCTACGGCATTAATTTTTGCCGTGTCTGGCGAACTGGCTGTTAACAAGGCGTTGTACTCATAACGTTTGGAGACCAACTGTTGGCGTAACGCGCTGGTCTGGGAGTAGTAATCATCATAAATTTTCTGCGCGGTAGCCTGCTGCTCGGTGGTCATTGGTATGCCGCCCCGTTGCTGCATACCATCCCCATATCCCCAATGATGTTGCGCCAGCGCCGGGGTGGAGCCCAGAGCGATAAGAGAGAGTGCAATCAGCGCCAGTTTGTTGTTCCGTTTCATTGTTCGTTCTCCTGTTGGTTAGCTTATATTCCCTTTTGCATCTTCCGTGCCAAAGCGGCAATCCAGGCCTTGCGGAGGTTGTTCTCGCCGTCTCGGTAGGAAAGCGAGTAAAAATGACTCGCCAGAATTCGCTTGCGGGTCATTTTTACCCGCTACTTTGTGTCTGAGGGCAGGGTTCTCAGGGAGAAAAAATGGCATGATTTCTGCTGTATACCGGCAACGAAGAAAGGAAACGGTGGGTAAAGGGAGAACGTATGCGTCTTTATAAGGACACGGTGGCAAAGTGGTTGAGCAGACTCTTGCTGGCGGCAATCCTGATGTTAGTCGGCTGGTTTTCGATTATGACCATACGGGACTATGGTCGGGAAAGTGATGCCGCCCGACAAACGCTCCTGGAAAAAGGCAGTGTGTTAATTCGCGCCCTGGAGTCCGGCACGCGGGTGGGGATGGGGATGCGCATGCATCATGCCCAGCAGCAGACGCTGCTGGAGGAAATGGCCGTACAACCGGGTGTGTTATGGTTTGCCGTCGTCGATGAGCATGGCGTCATTATTACCCACAGCAATTCGGCGATGGTGGGTAAATCACTTTATTCGCCCGATGTCCTGCAGCAGCTACACCCCGCGGAACAAGAACGCTGGCGGAAAATTGAGATACCAATGGGGGAGGGGGAAACAACGCCGGCTCTGGAAATTTACCGCCAGTTCCAGCCGATGTATGGGCCCGGACGCCATGGCATGGCGCGTTGCGCCAGCAATGACGGGCAGCTTATCACCCCAACGCAGACCATTTTTATCGCTTTCGATGCCAGCGACCTGGCCGCGACTCAGGCCAGAGAGTGGCGAAATACGCTGATTGTTTTGTCTGCGCTGGCGGCAGTGCTGCTGGCAACCGTGCTGACGTACTTCTGGTATCAGCGCTATCAGCGCTCGTATAAAGAACTACAGGATGCGATGAAGCGCAAAGAAAAACTGATGGCGCTCGGGCATCTGGCGGCAGGCGTTGCACATGAGATTCGTAACCCACTTTCATCCATCAAAGGTTTAGCAAAATATTTTGCCGAACGAACACCGGCAGGCGGTGAGTCTCACGAGCTGGCGCAGGTGATGGCGAAAGAGGCGGACCGTTTAAATCGGGTGGTGAGCGAACTGCTGGAACTGGTGAAACCCGCGCATCTGACGCTACAACACGTGGATCTCAACCAGGTCATCACTCATTCACTCCACCTGGTGAGTCAGGATGCGGCAAGCCGGGACATCCAGCTACAATTTGCGGCCAATGCCACGTTGCCTGCCATTGAGGCCGATCCCGATCGGCTCACCCAGGTTCTGCTGAATCTTTATCTGAACGCCATTCATGCAATAGGCCGTCAGGGCACGATTACGGTTGAAGCGAGTGAAAGCAGCGCCGATCGCGTTAAAATCGTGGTGACCGATAGCGGGAAGGGGATTGCGCCGGAACAGCTGGAGGCTATTTTTACGCCTTACTATACGACCAAAGCTGATGGTACTGGTCTGGGACTGGCGGTAGTGCAGAACATTATCGAACAGCACGGCGGCACTATCCAGGTGGCAAGTATTGAGGGCAAAGGTACGGTCTTTACTCTCTGGCTCCCGACGAAAGCGAAACGACAGGATTAACAAGGATGACGCGCGGAAAAATCGATATTCTGGTAGTGGATGACGATATCAGCCACTGCACTATTTTACAGGCGCTGCTGCGTGGCTGGGGTTATGACGTCGCACTGGCTTATAGCGGGCGAGCGGCGCTGGAACAGGTGCGTGAACGCGTATTTGATCTGGTGCTGTGTGATGTTCGCATGGCGGAGATGGACGGTATCGCAACGCTAAAAGAGATTAAAGCCCTGAATCCAGCCATTCCGGTACTAATTATGACGGCTTTCTCCAGCGTGGAGACCGCCGTAGAGGCGCTGAAAACCGGGGCGCTGGACTACTTAATCAAACCGCTGGATTTTGACCGCTTGCAGGAAACACTGGAAAAGGCGCTGGCGCATACGCGGGATACGAGCGCTGAAGTGTTGTCAGCGTCGGCTGCGCAGTTTGGCATGATTGGCAGCAGTCCGGCGATGCAGCAGTTGCTCAATGAAATTGCGATGGTAGCGCCCTCGGACGCCACGGTGCTTATCCACGGAGATTCCGGGACAGGGAAAGAGTTGGTTGCCCGCGCGCTACACGCCAGCAGCGCGCGCAGTGATAAGCCGCTGGTGACGCTGAACTGCGCGGCGCTGAATGAGTCGCTGCTGGAGTCCGAACTTTTTGGCCACGAGAAAGGGGCGTTTACCGGGGCGGATAAACGGCGGGAAGGGCGTTTTGTGGAAGCGGACGGCGGCACGTTATTTCTTGATGAAATTGGCGATATCTCACCGCTGATGCAGGTGCGTCTGCTGCGGGCTATCCAGGAGCGAGAGGTGCAACGGGTTGGCAGTAACCAGACAATTGATGTTGATGTCCGGCTGATCGCCGCCACGCACCGTAATCTGGCCGAGGAGGTCAGTGCCGGACGTTTTCGCCAGGATCTCTACTACCGTCTGAATGTGGTTACCATAGAAATGCCCGCATTATGTCAACGTCGGGAAGATATCCCGCTGCTGGCCGAACATTTTCTCCAGCGTTTTGCCGCGCGTAACCGTAAAGCAGTGAAAGGCTTTACGCCGCAGGCGATGGATCTGCTTATCCATTACGACTGGCCGGGGAATATCCGCGAGCTGGAGAACGCGGTGGAGCGGGCGGTGGTGCTGCTGACGGGCGAGTATATTACCGAGCGCGAGCTGCCGCTGGCTATTGCCGCGACGCCAATAAAAACGGAATACAGTGGCGAGATCCAGCCGCTGGTGGAAGTGGAGAAAGAGGTCATTCTGGCGGCGCTGGAAAAAACGGGCGGCAACAAAACGGAAGCCGCCCGTCAGTTAGGCATTACGCGTAAAACGCTGCTGGCGAAAATGTCGCGTTAGCGCTGTTCGCGTTCGATGGCGCGCCAGCCGATGTCGTTACGGCTGAAGCTACCGTTCCAGCGGATGTCGGCCATCAGGGCGTAAGCGCGTTTCTGCGCTTCGGCGACGGTGTGGCCCAGCGCGGTGGCGCACAGTACACGGCCGCCGCTGGTCACCACGCGGTCGTCATCGGCGAGTTTGGTGCCCGCGTGGAAAACCTTACCGTCAGCCACTTCTTCCAGCGGCAGACCGTGGATCTCGTCGCCGGTGCTGTAGCTACCCGGATAACCGCCCGCGGCGATCACCACGCCTAATGAAGCGCGTTCGTCCCACTCGGAGGTTTTCTCATCCAGCTTGCCGTCGCAGGCGGCCAGGCACAGATCCACCAGATCCGACTTCATGCGCAGCATGATCGGCTGGGTTTCCGGATCGCCAAAGCGACAGTTGAACTCGATTACCTTCGGGTTGCCCTGCTTGTCGATCATCAGGCCCGCATACAGGAAGCCGGTGTAGGTATTCCCTTCCGCCGCCATGCCTTTCACGGTTGGCCAGATGATGCGTTCCATGGTGCGCTGGTGCACTTCATCAGTGACTACCGGCGCCGGGGAGTAAGCCCCCATCCCGCCGGTGTTCGGGCCGGTATCGCCGTTACCCACGCGTTTGTGGTCCTGGCTGGTGGCCATCGGCAGCACGTGTTCGCCGTCGACCATCACGATAAAGCTCGCTTCTTCACCGTCGAGGAACTCTTCAATCACGATGCGGTGGCCTGCATCGCCAAAGGCGTTACCCGCCAGCATGTCCTGCACGGCGGCTTCCGCTTCTTCAAGCGTCATCGCGACGATAACGCCTTTACCGGCGGCCAGACCGTCGGCTTTGATGACGATCGGTGCGCCTTTCTCGCGCAGGTAAGCCAGCGCTGGCTCAACCTCGGTAAAGTTCTGATACTCCGCCGTCGGAATCTGGTGACGGGCGAGGAAATCTTTGGTGAAGGCTTTGGAGCCTTCCAATTGTGCGGCGCCTTCGGTTGGGCCGAAGATCTTCAGACCTGCGGCGCGAAACGCATCGACCACGCCAATCACCAGCGGCGCTTCCGGGCCAACGATGGTCAGGTCAATCTTCTCGTTCTGGGCAAAGCTCAGCAGCGCCGGGATATCGGTTACGCCGATAGCCACGTTTTGCAGCGCGGGTTCCAGCGCGGTGCCCGCGTTGCCCGGTGCGACAAAAACGGTATCAACCAGCGGCGACTGCGCCGCTTTCCACGCCAGCGCGTGCTCGCGCCCGCCGTTGCCAATCACTAATACTTTCATCGTCTGCTCCGTGGATTAATGGCGGAAGTGGCGCATGTCGGTAAAGATCATCGCGATACCGTGTTCATCGGCAGCGGCAATGACTTCATCATCACGGATAGAACCGCCAGGCTGGATAACGCAGCTCACGCCTACGGCGGCAGCGGCATCGATACCGTCGCGGAACGGGAAGAAGGCGTCGGAGGCCATCGCGGAGCCTTTCACTTCCAGACCTTCGTCAGCCGCTTTAATCCCGGCGATTTTCGCAGAGTAGACACGGCTCATCTGGCCTGCGCCTATGCCGATGGTCATGTTCTCTTTGGCGTAGACAATAGCGTTGGACTTCACAAACTTGGCTACCTTCCAGCAGAACAGCGCGTCACGCAGCTCTTGCTCGGTCGGCTGGCGTTTAGACACCACGCGCAGTTCGCCTTCGCCTACCATACCCAGGTCGCGGTCCTGAACCAGCAGGCCACCGTTAACGCGTTTGAAGTCCAGACCCGGCACACGCTGTGCCCACTGGCCGCAGATCAGGACGCGAACGTTCTGTTTAGCGGCAGTGATCTTCAACGCTTCTTCGGTCGCGGACGGGGCGATGATCACTTCCACGAACTGGCGGGAGATAATCGCCTGCGCGGTTTCGGCATCCAGCTCGCGGTTGAAGGCGATGATGCCGCCGAACGCGGAGGTTGGGTCGGTTTTATACGCACGGTCATAAGCATCGAGAATCGAGGTGCTTACCGCCACGCCGCACGGGTTGGCGTGCTTGACGATCACGCAGGCCGGCTCGTTGAACTCTTTCACGCACTCCAGCGCTGCGTCGGTATCAGCGATGTTGTTATAAGAGAGGGCTTTGCCCTGCACCTGCTGTGCAGTGGCAACGGATGCTTCTTTCACATTCTCTTCTATATAGAAGGCAGCCTGCTGGTGGCTGTTCTCGCCGTAGCGCATATCCTGCTTCTTAATGAAGTTCAGGTTCAGCGTACGCGGGAAGCGACCGGCGGCTTCTTTGCTCTCACCGTGATAAGCCGGAACCATGCTGCCGAAGTAGTTGGCAATCATGCTGTCGTAGGCGGCGGTGTGTTCGAAAGCTTTAATCGCGAGATCGAAACGGGTGTCGAGAGTCAGAGAGCCTTCATTAGCATCCATCTCTTTAATAATGGCGTCGTAGTCACTGCTCTTCACCACGATGGCGACGTCTTTATGGTTCTTCGCGGCGGAGCGCACCATGGTCGGGCCGCCGATATCAATGTTCTCTACCGCATCTTCCAGCGAGCAGCCTTCACGGGCTACGGTTTCGGCGAAGGGGTACAGGTTAACGACCACCATATCGATAGGGGCGATGTGATGCTGTTCCATGATCGCATCGTCCTGGCCGCGACGGCCGAGGATGCCGCCGTGTACTTTTGGATGCAGGGTCTTCACGCGTCCATCCATCATTTCCGGGAAACCGGTGTAATCGGAAACTTCGGTCACTGCCAGGCCTTTTTCTGCTAACAGGCGGGCGGTACCCCCCGTAGACAGCAGCTCCACACCGCGTGCGGAAAGTGCCTGAGCGAATTCGATGATACCGGCCTTGTCAGAAACACTGAGCAGAGCGCGGCGGACTGGACGACGTTGTTGCATGGTAAATCCCCTGGATTTGACTATTACAGAGAGCGTTAGGTGAATTCTTGGCTAAAAACTCAGCTAACGCCCCTCACGGGGCATCCTTGTTGTGCGGTGGCATTGTAACGAAAACGTTTGCGCAACGCTCGCGAATTTTTCTCTTTCCTTTAATTCGACTATTTCAGCTGTATAGATGAGGGATGAATCGAAGTGATGATCGCAAGAGAACCTTATTTTTGTGGATAACTCTGTGCGTAAATGGGTATAAGGCGGGGTTCTGCTGTGGAATGCAGCAGTCAGTCATTTTTCTGTCATTTAGGGGTTGCGGGCTGAAGGAAACTCCCTATAATGCGCCTCCATCGACACGGCGGATGTGAATCACTTCACACAAACAGCCCGGTCGGTTGAAGAGAAAAACCTGAAAATGAGGGTTGACTCTGAAAGAGGAAAGCGTAATATACGCCACCTCGCGACAGAGCGCTAAGGCGCGTCGCAACTGCTCTTTAACAATTTATCAGACAATCTGTGTGGGCACTCGAGGATACGGATTCTTAACGTCGCAAGGCGAAAAATGAATACCAAGTCTCTGAGTGAACACGTAATTCATTACGAAGTTTAATTCACGAGCATCAAACTTAAATTGAAGAGTTTGATCATGGCTCAGATTGAACGCTGGCGGCAGGCCTAACACATGCAAGTCGAACGGTAGCACAGAGAGCTTGCTCTCGGGTGACGAGTGGCGGACGGGTGAGTAATGTCTGGGAAACTGCCCGATGGAGGGGGATAACTACTGGAAACGGTAGCTAATACCGCATAATGTCGCAAGACCAAAGAGGGGGACCTTCGGGCCTCTTGCCATCGGATGTGCCCAGATGGGATTAGCTTGTAGGTGAGGTAACGGCTCACCTAGGCGACGATCCCTAGCTGGTCTGAGAGGATGACCAGCCACACTGGAACTGAGACACGGTCCAGACTCCTACGGGAGGCAGCAGTGGGGAATATTGCACAATGGGCGCAAGCCTGATGCAGCCATGCCGCGTGTATGAAGAAGGCCTTCGGGTTGTAAAGTACTTTCAGCGAGGAGGAAGGCGTTGTGGTTAATAACCACAGCGATTGACGTTACTCGCAGAAGAAGCACCGGCTAACTCCGTGCCAGCAGCCGCGGTAATACGGAGGGTGCAAGCGTTAATCGGAATTACTGGGCGTAAAGCGCACGCAGGCGGTCTGTCAAGTCGGATGTGAAATCCCCGGGCTCAACCTGGGAACTGCATCCGAAACTGGCAGGCTAGAGTCTTGTAGAGGGGGGTAGAATTCCAGGTGTAGCGGTGAAATGCGTAGAGATCTGGAGGAATACCGGTGGCGAAGGCGGCCCCCTGGACAAAGACTGACGCTCAGGTGCGAAAGCGTGGGGAGCAAACAGGATTAGATACCCTGGTAGTCCACGCCGTAAACGATGTCGACTTGGAGGTTGTGCCCTTGAGGCGTGGCTTCCGGAGCTAACGCGTTAAGTCGACCGCCTGGGGAGTACGGCCGCAAGGTTAAAACTCAAATGAATTGACGGGGGCCCGCACAAGCGGTGGAGCATGTGGTTTAATTCGATGCAACGCGAAGAACCTTACCTACTCTTGACATCCAGAGAACTTAGCAGAGATGCTTTGGTGCCTTCGGGAACTCTGAGACAGGTGCTGCATGGCTGTCGTCAGCTCGTGTTGTGAAATGTTGGGTTAAGTCCCGCAACGAGCGCAACCCTTATCCTTTGTTGCCAGCGGTCCGGCCGGGAACTCAAAGGAGACTGCCAGTGATAAACTGGAGGAAGGTGGGGATGACGTCAAGTCATCATGGCCCTTACGAGTAGGGCTACACACGTGCTACAATGGCATATACAAAGAGAAGCGACCTCGCGAGAGCAAGCGGACCTCATAAAGTATGTCGTAGTCCGGATTGGAGTCTGCAACTCGACTCCATGAAGTCGGAATCGCTAGTAATCGTGGATCAGAATGCCACGGTGAATACGTTCCCGGGCCTTGTACACACCGCCCGTCACACCATGGGAGTGGGTTGCAAAAGAAGTAGGTAGCTTAACCTTCGGGAGGGCGCTTACCACTTTGTGATTCATGACTGGGGTGAAGTCGTAACAAGGTAACCGTAGGGGAACCTGCGGTTGGATCACCTCCTTACCTTAAAGAAACGTTCTTTGCAGTGCTCACACAGATTGTCTGATGAATGATGAACTTCTGAATGTACTTTCGAGTGCATTAAGAAGTTTTGCTCTTTAAAAATCTGGATCAAGCTGAAAATTGAAACGACACACTGTGTCTGTTCTCCGTAATAAGAACAGATAAATGGTGTGTTCGAGTCTCTCAAATTTTCGCAATCAGAAGTGAAACATCTTCGGGTTGTGAGGTTAAGCGACTAAGCGTACACGGTGGATGCCCTGGCAGTCAGAGGCGATGAAGGACGTGCTAATCTGCGATAAGCGCCGGTAAGGTGATATGAACCGTTATAACCGGCGATTTCCGAATGGGGAAACCCAGTGTGATTCGTCACACTATCGTTAACTGAATACATAGGTTAACGAAGCGAACCGGGGGAACTGAAACATCTAAGTACCCCGAGGAAAAGAAATCAACCGAGATTCCCCCAGTAGCGGCGAGCGAACGGGGAGCAGCCCAGAGTCTGAATCAGCATGTGTGTTAGTGGAACGGTCTGGAAAGTCCGACGGTACAGGGTGATAGTCCCGTACACAAAAATGCACAGGTTGTGAACTCGAAGAGTAGGGCGGGACACGTGGTATCCTGTCTGAATATGGGGGGACCATCCTCCAAGGCTAAATACTCCTGACTGACCGATAGTGAACCAGTACCGTGAGGGAAAGGCGAAAAGAACCCCGGCGAGGGGAGTGAAAAAGAACCTGAAACCGTGTACGTACAAGCAGTGGGAGCACCTTCGGGTGTGACTGCGTACCTTTTGTATAATGGGTCAGCGACTTATATTCTGTAGCAAGGTTAACCGTATAGGGGAGCCGAAGGGAAACCGAGTCTTAACTGGGCGTTAAGTTGCAGGGTATAGACCCGAAACCCGGTGATCTAGCCATGGGCAGGTTGAAGGTTGGGTAACACTAACTGGAGGACCGAACCGACTAATGTTGAAAAATTAGCGGATGACTTGTGGCTGGGGGTGAAAGGCCAATCAAACCGGGAGATAGCTGGTTCTCCCCGAAAGCTATTTAGGTAGCGCCTCGTGAACTCATCTTCGGGGGTAGAGCACTGTTTCGGCTAGGGGGTCATCCCGACTTACCAACCCGATGCAAACTGCGAATACCGAAGAATGTTATCACGGGAGACACACGGCGGGTGCTAACGTCCGTCGTGAAGAGGGAAACAACCCAGACCGCCAGCTAAGGTCCCAAAGTCATGGTTAAGTGGGAAACGATGTGGGAAGGCACAGACAGCCAGGATGTTGGCTTAGAAGCAGCCATCATTTAAAGAAAGCGTAATAGCTCACTGGTCGAGTCGGCCTGCGCGGAAGATGTAACGGGGCTAAACCATGCACCGAAGCTGCGGCAGCGACACTATGTGTTGTTGGGTAGGGGAGCGTTCTGTAAGCCGTTGAAGGTGGCCTGTGAGGGCTGCTGGAGGTATCAGAAGTGCGAATGCTGACATAAGTAACGATAATGCGGGTGAAAAACCCGCACGCCGGAAGACCAAGGGTTCCTGTCCAACGTTAATCGGGGCAGGGTGAGTCGACCCCTAAGGCGAGGCCGAAAGGCGTAGTCGATGGGAAACAGGTTAATATTCCTGTACTTGGTGTTACTGCGAAGGGGGGACGGAGAAGGCTATGTCGGCCGGGCGACGGTTGTCCCGGTTTAAGCATGTAGGCGGAGGTTCCAGGTAAATCCGGTACCTTTTAACGCTGAGGTGTGATGACGAGGCACTACGGTGCTGAAGTGACAAATGCCCTGCTTCCAGGAAAAGCCTCTAAGCATCAGGTAACACGAAATCGTACCCCAAACCGACACAGGTGGTCAGGTAGAGAATACCAAGGCGCTTGAGAGAACTCGGGTGAAGGAACTAGGCAAAATGGTGCCGTAACTTCGGGAGAAGGCACGCTGATATGTAGGTGAAGTGATTTACTCATGGAGCTGAAATCAGTCGAAGATACCAGCTGGCTGCAACTGTTTATTAAAAACACAGCACTGTGCAAACACGAAAGTGGACGTATACGGTGTGACGCCTGCCCGGTGCCGGAAGGTTAATTGATGGGGTTATCCGTAAGGAGAAGCTCTTGATCGAAGCCCCGGTAAACGGCGGCCGTAACTATAACGGTCCTAAGGTAGCGAAATTCCTTGTCGGGTAAGTTCCGACCTGCACGAATGGCGTAATGATGGCCAGGCTGTCTCCACCCGAGACTCAGTGAAATTGAACTCGCTGTGAAGATGCAGTGTACCCGCGGCAAGACGGAAAGACCCCGTGAACCTTTACTATAGCTTGACACTGAACACTGGTCCTTGATGTGTAGGATAGGTGGGAGGCTTTGAAGTGTGGACGCCAGTCTGCATGGAGCCATCCTTGAAATACCACCCTTTAATGGCTGGTGTTCTAACGTGGGCCCGTAATCCGGGTTGCGGACAGTGTCTGGTGGGTAGTTTGACTGGGGCGGTCTCCTCCCAAAGAGTAACGGAGGAGCACGAAGGTTAGCTAATCCTGGTCGGACATCAGGAGGTTAGTGCAAAGGCATAAGCTAGCTTGACTGCGAGAGTGACGGCTCGAGCAGGTGCGAAAGCAGGTCTTAGTGATCCGGTGGTTCTGAATGGAAGGGCCATCGCTCAACGGATAAAAGGTACTCCGGGGATAACAGGCTGATACCGCCCAAGAGTTCATATCGACGGCGGTGTTTGGCACCTCGATGTCGGCTCATCACATCCTGGGGCTGAAGTAGGTCCCAAGGGTATGGCTGTTCGCCATTTAAAGTGGTACGCGAGCTGGGTTTAGAACGTCGTGAGACAGTTCGGTCCCTATCTGCCGTGGGCGCTGGAGAATTGAGGGGGGCTGCTCCTAGTACGAGAGGACCGGAGTGGACGCATCACTGGTGTTCGGGTTGTCATGCCAATGGCACTGCCCGGTAGCTAAATGCGGAAGAGATAAGTGCTGAAAGCATCTAAGCACGAAACTTGCCCCGAGATGAGTTCTCCCTGACCCTTTAAGGGTCCTGAAGGAACGTTGAAGACGACGACGTTGATAGGTCGGGTGTGTAAGTGTAGCGATACATTGAGCTAACCGATACTAATGAACCGTGAGGCTTAACCTTACAACGCCGAAGATGTTTTGGCGAAGAGACAGATTTTCAGCCTGATACAGATAAGATTAACCGGCAAAAAGCGGGTTAATAAACAGAATTTGCCTGGCGGCTGTAGCGCGGTGGTCCCACCTGACCCCATGCCGAACTCAGAAGTGAAACGCCGTAGCGCCGATGGTAGTGTGGGGTCTCCCCATGCGAGAGTAGGGAACTGCCAGGCATCAAATAAAGTGAAGAAGCCCATCCTGCCGGATGGGCTTTTTTGCGTCTGTGTGAAATGAAACCTGCCGGATGCGGCACACCGCCTTATCCGGCCTACGTTGTACTGAACGTATTTTGTAGGCCTGATAAGCGCAGCGCATCAGGCAATCCCGCACCACGTAAAAACTTGCCCTGCTACCCGCGCACGAGATTGAGCAACGGGTAGGGGTGCCCAAGATCGTCCACCTCTGTACGTCCCGTCACGCTAAATCCCATCTTCTTATAGAATCCAACCGCTTGTTCATTCTGTTCGTTAACGTTAGTTGTTAGCGTGGAACTCATTGATAAAGCATGTTCAATCAGCAGCTTACCAACGCCACTACCACGCACATCCGGATCGACAAACAGGGCATCTATATGCTGATCGGTCAGGAGCATAAAGGCGACTGGCTCATCCTGATTTGTCACTGCAACCCATAGAGGGGCTTCTGGTAAAAAAGAACGTACCAACTGTTCCAGTTCAACCCGATAATCCGCAGAGAGGAAATGGTGCGTGGCATCCACTGAGCGACACCAAATAGAAACTAACTTGTCTCCTTCGTCCTGACGCGAACGACGGATGGTAAAGGTCATAGCATTCTCCTTTTTTCTTTACTGCACTATTCTACAGCAAGGAACCGTGAAACTTTCTCAACTTGAGGATGTAGGCTCGACATTCTGCTGATTCCTGGGTATCTTCAGCTATCTGGATGTCTAAACGTTTAAACGTATGTAGTGAGGTTATCAGGTTATGCCAATTCGCGTGCAGGACGAACTACCCGCCGTCAATTTCTTGCGTGAGGAAAACGTCTTTGTCATGACGACATCCCGCGCTTCCGGTCAGGAAATCCGTCCACTGAAGGTACTTATCCTCAACCTGATGCCGAAGAAGATTGAAACGGAAAACCAGTTCCTGCGTTTATTGTCTAACTCACCGCTACAGGTAGATGTTCAGCTATTGCGCATCGATGCCCGCGAGTCACGCAACACCCCAACGGAGCATCTGAATAACTTTTACTGTAATTTCGAGGATATCTGCGATCAGAACTTTGATGGACTGATCGTTACAGGGGCGCCGCTGGGTCTGGTTGAGTTTAATGACGTGGCTTACTGGCCGCAGATAAAACAGGTTCTTGAGTGGGCTAAAGATCACGTTACCTCGACGCTGTTTGTCTGCTGGGCGGTACAGGCCGCATTGAATATCCTTTATGGCATTCCCAAGCAAACCCGCACGGATAAACTCTCCGGCGTCTATGAGCATCATATTCTGCATCCTCATGCGTTGCTGACGCGCGGATTTGATGATGCATTTTTGGCCCCTCATTCGCGCTATGCCGACTTCCCTGCCGCACTTATCCGCGACTATACCGATCTCGAGATTTTTGCCGAAACGGAAGAGGGCGATGCCTATTTGTTCGCCAGTAAAGATAAACGCATTGCCTTTGTGACGGGTCATCCCGAGTATGACGCGCACACGCTCGGTAGCGAATATTTTCGTGACGTTGAAGCGGGCTTATCCCCGGAAGTACCCTATAACTACTTCCCGAAAGATGACCCGCAAAACAAACCGCGGGCAACCTGGCGTAGCCATGGCAATCTGTTGTTTACCAACTGGCTCAACTATTACGTCTACCAGATCACGCCATATGATCTGCGTCACATGAATCCAACGCTGGATTAATCTTCTGTAGCAGACGATCCTTAAGCGTTTCAGCATGTTGAATCAGGCACCTTCGGGTGCCTTTTTTATTTCCGAAACGCACCTCACTGTGTAATTAAATTTTATTTATATTGTTATCAATAGGTTAATGGATAATTAATTTAAAAATGGAAATTGTTTTTGATTTTGAAATTTAAATGAGTAGTCTTAGTTGTGCTGAACGAAAACCGCACAACGATCCTTCGTTCGCATTGGGGATGTGTTTGGATCACTGACGAGGAACTACGCAATGAATCAACAGGCAACGACAACCGATGAACTGGTCTTCACCAGGCCGCGTGGCGAACAGGAGCAGCAAATCCTGACCGGAGAAGCGGTGGAGTTTCTGACTGAACTGGTGACAAGATTTACGCCTAAGCGGAATAAGCTTCTGGCTGCGCGGATCCAGCAGCAGCAGGATATTGATAACGGTAAGTTGCCTGATTTTATTTCGGAAACAGCTTCCATTCGTGAGGGCGACTGGAAAATTCGCGGTATTCCTGATGATTTACTGGATCGCCGCGTAGAGATTACCGGACCGGTTGAGCGCAAGATGGTCATCAACGCGCTGAACGCGAACGTCAAAGTCTTTATGGCTGACTTTGAAGATTCGCTGGCCCCTGAGTGGAGCAAAGTTATCGACGGGCAGATCAACCTGCGCGATGCGGTCAATGGCACCATTAGTTACACCAACGAAGCGGGTAAAATTTATCAACTTAAACCCAATCCAGCTTTATTGGTGTGTCGTGTGCGTGGTCTGCATCTGCCGGAAAAACACGTCACCTGGCGTGGCGAATCCATCCCTGGCAGCCTGTTCGATTTTGCACTCTACTTCTTCCACAACTACAAAGCGTTGCTGGCAAAAGGCAGTGGCCCGTATTTCTATCTGCCAAAAACGCAGGCCTGGCAAGAAGCTGCCTGGTGGAGTGAAGTGTTCAGCTATGCAGAGGACCGCTTTAATCTGCCGCGCGGCACCATCAAAGCGACCTTGCTGATTGAAACGTTGCCCGCTGTTTTCCAGATGGATGAGATCCTGCACGCGTTGCGTGACCATATTGTGGGCCTGAACTGTGGCCGCTGGGATTACATTTTCAGCTATATCAAAACCCTGAAGAACCACCCGGACCGCGTGCTGCCGGACCGTCAGGTGGTGACGATGGATAAGCCATTCCTTAGCGCCTACTCGCGTCTGTTGATTAAAACCTGTCATAAACGCGGCGCGTTCGCGATGGGCGGCATGGCTGCGTTCATTCCCAGTAAAGATGCCGAGCGTAACAACCAGGTTCTGACCAAGGTAAAAGCGGATAAAGCGCTGGAAGCGAATAACGGTCATGACGGTACATGGATTGCCCATCCGGGCCTGGCAGATACCGCAATGACGGTATTCAACGACGTGCTCGGAGAAAACAAAAATCAGCTGTTTGTGACGCGTGAAGAAGATGCGCCAATTACCGCCGAACAGCTGCTGGCACCGTGCGACGGTGAGCGTACCGAAGAGGGTATGCGCGCCAATATCCGTGTCGCGGTGCAGTATATCGAGGCGTGGATCTCCGGTAACGGCTGCGTGCCGATTTACGGTCTGATGGAAGATGCGGCCACCGCCGAAATCTCCCGCACCTCCATCTGGCAGTGGATCCACCACCAGAAAACGCTCAGCAACGGCAAGCCGGTGACCAAACTGCTGTTCCGCCAGATGCTGGCCGAAGAGATGCTGGTGATTCAGGACGAACTGGGCGAGCACCGCTACAGCAGCGGGCGTTTTGACGATGCCGCGCGTCTGATGGAGCAAATCACTACCTCTGATGAACTGATCGATTTCTTGACCCTGCCAGGTTACCGCCTGCTGGCTTAACTCACCACATAACAATATGGAGCATCTGCACATGAAAACCCGTAATCAACAAATCGAAGAATTACAGAAAGAGTGGACTCAACCGCGCTGGGAAGGCATCACCCGTCCATATAGCGCGGAGGATGTGGTGAAATTACGTGGCTCGGTCAACCCGGAATGCACGCTGGCGCAGCTTGGTGCGGCGAAAATGTGGCGTCTGCTGCACGGTGAGTCGAAGAAAGGGTATATCAACAGCCTCGGCGCGCTGACCGGCGGCCAGGCGCTGCAACAGGCGAAAGCCGGTATTGAAGCGGTTTACCTTTCTGGCTGGCAGGTGGCGGCAGATGCCAACCTGGCCTCCAGCATGTATCCGGATCAATCGCTGTATCCGGCGAACTCCGTCCCGGCAGTGGTGGATCGGATCAACAATACTTTCCGTCGTGCGGATCAGATCCAATGGTCAAGCGGTATTGAGCCGAACGATCCGCGCTACGTGGATTACTTCTTGCCGATCGTTGCCGATGCGGAAGCGGGCTTTGGCGGGGTTCTGAACGCGTTTGAACTGATGAAATCGATGATTGAGGCTGGTGCAGCAGCCGTTCACTTCGAAGATCAGCTCGCATCAGTGAAAAAATGCGGTCACATGGGCGGTAAGGTGCTGGTGCCGACTCAGGAAGCTATTCAGAAACTGGTGGCGGCCCGTCTGGCTGCCGACGTGATGGGCGTGCCGACGCTGGTGATTGCGCGTACCGATGCTGACGCAGCTGATTTGATTACCTCTGACTGCGATGCCTACGACAGCGAATTCATTACTGGCGAACGTACCTGCGAAGGCTTCTTCCGTACACATGCTGGTATTGAGCAGGCGATCAGCCGCGGTCTGGCCTACGCGCCGTATGCGGATCTGGTGTGGTGTGAAACTTCCACACCAGACCTCGAACTGGCGAAGCGCTTTGCCGATGCCATTCATGCGAAATTCCCAGGTAAACTGCTGGCCTACAACTGTTCGCCGTCGTTTAACTGGCAGAAAAATCTGGATGATAAAACCATTGCCAGCTTCCAGCAGCAGTTGTCGGACATGGGCTATAAATACCAGTTCATTACCCTGGCAGGTATTCACAGCATGTGGTTCAACATGTTCGACCTCGCGCACTCCTATGCGCAGGGTGAAGGCATGCGCCACTATGTTGAGAAGGTGCAGCAGCCAGAATTTGCGGCGGCAAAAGACGGTTACACCTTCGTGTCCCACCAGCAGGAAGTGGGTACCGGCTACTTCGATAAAGTTACCACCATCATTCAGGGCGGCGCCTCTTCCGTTACCGCGTTAACGGGTTCCACCGAAGAATCGCAGTTCTGATCAATGCCCGGTGGCGCTGCGCTTGCCGGGCCTACGAAGGGATGTAGGCCGGAAAAGCGTATGCGCCATCCGGCATGACGTTGTGCCGGATGGGAGAAATCGATGACGCGTGGCCTGGAATTACTGATTGCTCAGACAATTTTACAAGGTTTCGACGCCCAGTACGGGCGTTTTCTGGAAGTCACCTCCGGCGCGCAGCAGCGTTTTGAACATGCCGACTGGCATGCGGTTCAGCAGGCGATGAAAAGCCGTATTCACCTTTACGATCATCATGTGGGTCTGGTGGTGGAACAGCTGCGCTGCATTACTGACGGCAAAAGTACCGACGCGGATTTTTTGCTCCGCGTGAAAGATCATTACACCCGGCTCTTGCCGGATTATCCGCGCTTCGAGATTGCGGAGAGCTTCTTTAACTCCGTTTACTGCCGGTTATTTGACCACCGCTCGCTGACTCCCGAGCGGCTGTTTATTTTTAGCTCTCAGCCAGAGCGCCGTTTTCGCACGATCCCCCGCCCGCTGGCGAAAGACTTTTTTCCCGATACCGGCTGGGAGTGGCTACTCACCCGCGTTCTCAGCGATCTGCCTCTGCGTCTACCGTGGCAGAACAAACATCGTGATATCCACTACATCATCGAACACCTGACCGAAACTCTGGGTGCGGATGTGTTGCCGCGCTGTCATTTACAGGTGGCGAACGAACTGTTTTATCGCAATAAGGCCGCCTGGCTGGTCGGTAAGCTGATTACCCCTTCCGGGACGCTGCCGTTTTTATTGCCAATCCACCGGACTGACGAAGGCGAACTGTTTGTCGATACCTGTCTGACCACGACGGCGGAAGCGAGCATTGTGTTTGGCTTTGCCCGTTCCTATTTTATGGTTTATGCCCCACTGCCCGCGGCGTTAGTGGAGTGGCTGCGCGAGATCCTGCCCGGTAAAACCACCGCTGAATTGTATATGGCGATTGGCTGTCAGAAACATGCGAAGACTGAAAGCTACCGCGAGTATCTGCTCTATCTCGCTGATTGCGATGAGCAATTTATCGAAGCGCCGGGGATCCGCGGCATGGTGATGCTGGTGTTTACCCTACCGGGTTTCGACCGGGTGTTTAAAATCATCAAAGACAAATTTGCGCCGCAAAAGGAGATGTCCGCCGCGCACGTCCGCGCCTGCTACCAGCTGGTGAAAGAGCACGACCGAGTCGGGCGCATGGCCGATACCCAGGAGTTTGAAAACTTTGTGCTGGATAAACGGCAAATCGACCCGGCGCTGATGGCGCTGCTACTACAAGAAGCGCCGGAAAAAATTACCGATCTCGGCGATCAGATTGTTATTCGCCATCTGTATATCGAACGGCGCATGGTGCCGCTGAATATCTGGCTGGAGCAGGTCGAAGGCCAGCAGCTGCGCGACGCGATAGAAGAGTACGGCAACGCCATTCGTCAGCTGGCCGCCGCCAATATTTTCCCGGGAGATATGCTGTTTAAGAATTTTGGCGTTACCCGCCACGGGCGCGTGGTGTTCTACGACTACGATGAAATTTGCTATATGACAGAGGTGAATTTCCGCCATATCCCACCGCCGCGCTACCCGGAAGATGAGATGAGCGCTGAACCGTGGTACAGCGTGTCGCCGGGGGATGTCTTCCCGGAAGAGTTTCGTCACTGGCTATGTGCCGACCCGCGCATCGGGCCGTTGTTTGAGGAGATGCACGCCGACCTGTTCAGCGCCGACTACTGGCGAGGGCTGCAAACGCGGATCCGGGAAGGTCACGTGGAAGATGTTTACGCTTACCGTCGTCGGCAGCGGTTTAGCGTACGTTATGAAACCGACCGTAGGCCGGATAAGGCCCTTGCGCCGCCATCCGGCAATGTACGCCGTGCCTGATGGCGCTGCGCTTATCAGGTCTACAAATCAGTCCCAACCCTTGCTTATCTAAACCCGCCGTACGCCAGCGTGACTTCTTTCGCTGCTTTGATCGCCATTGCGCCAAACTCGGTCACGCGGTCATCGGTAATACGTGAAATTGGCCCGGAAATGGAGATGGCGGCGAACGGCTCACGGTGTTCATCATAAATGCACGACGCCACGCAGCGCAGGCCCAGCGCGTGTTCTTCATCATCAAAGGAATAGCCGCGCTTACGTGTCTGCGCCAAATCCTCTTTCAGATGGACCGGCGACACCAGCGTGGCATGGGTATACGCGTGTAGCCCTTTGCGGTGCAGCAGACCGGTAACCTGTTCTTCACTCAATTGAGATAAAAATGCCTTGCCCGCACCGGAGGCGTGCATCGGCAGCTTGCCGCCGATAGGCGCAGACATGCGCATCAACTGGGTGCACTGCACCTGGTCGATAATAATGGCCTGATGGTCGCTTTGATCCAGCACGGCCAGGTTTACCGTCTCACCCGAATCTTCCATTAGTTTGCGCAGAATGGGGTGCACAATCGCCAGCAGATTGCGGCTTTGCAAAAAGCTGCTGCCGACGATAAACGCATGCGCACCCACGGCCCAGTGGCCTAATTCGCCCACCTGGCGGACAAAACCTTGCTGCTGCATGGTAGTCAACAGACGGTGGGTTGTTGAGTTTGGCAGACCGGCCTGCTGCGCCAGCTCGGTTAGCGCCACGCTGCCGTTGGATTCCGCAATCCACTCCAGTAGCTTCAGACCCCGGGTCAAAGACTGAACCTGCCCGGTTGCAGGCGTAGTGGCAGCGGCGGGTTTTCTACCGCGTTTCGCGGGGACAGGGGCAACCATGGCGGACTCCTTTTCTGTATCGTGGAAATCATTTTCGTTTTATTCGATTATAATGCAAGAATTCCTGTACTGATCGGATGAGTGAAGCTGAACATGTCTCATGTTGGCCGTTGTTCTCTTTTCCGCCTCTCAGGTTTGTGCCAGTATGGCCTGTTGAGTTTTTTTCGGTCTGGTTGAGCGTTGTCGGGAGCGAGTGTGAGCAGCAAAGTAGAACAATTACGTCAGCAGTTAAATGAACGTATTCTGGTGCTGGACGGCGGGATGGGCACCATGATCCAGGGATATCGTCTGAGCGAAGAGGATTTCCGCGGCGAGCGCTTCGCCGACTGGCCTTGCGACCTGAAGGGCAACAACGACCTGCTGGTGCTCAGCAAGCCGGAGGTGATTGCCGCGATCCATAACGCCTACTTTGAGGCGGGCGCGGATATCATCGAAACCAACACCTTTAACTCCACGACTATCGCCATGGCGGATTACCAGATGGAATCCCTGTCGGCGGAAATCAACTTTGCGGCGGCGAAGCTGGCGCGCGCGGCGGCAGACGAATGGACGGCGCGCACGCCGAACAAACCGCGCTATGTCGCGGGCGTGCTCGGTCCAACCAACCGTACGGCCTCTATCTCGCCCGACGTCAACGACCCGGCATACCGCAACATTACCTTTGACCAGCTGGTGGCCGCCTATCGCGAATCCACCAAAGCGCTGGTGGAAGGCGGCAGCGACCTGATCCTGATTGAAACCGTCTTCGATACCCTCAATGCTAAAGCCGCTATTTTCGCGGTAAAAACCGAGTTCGAAGCGCTGGGCGTCGAGCTGCCGATTATGCTTTCCGGCACCATTACCGATGCATCCGGACGTACGCTTTCCGGCCAGACCACCGAAGCGTTCTATAACTCATTGCGCCACGCCGATGCGCTGACCTTCGGTCTGAACTGCGCCTTAGGCCCGGACGAGCTGCGCCAGTACGTGCAGGAGCTGTCACGCATTGCCGAATGCTATGTCACCGCGCACCCGAACGCCGGGCTGCCGAACGCCTTCGGCGAGTACGACCTCGACGCCGACACCATGGCGACACAGATTCGCGAATGGGCCGAGGCCGGTTTCCTCAATGTGGTTGGCGGCTGTTGCGGCACCACGCCGGAACATATCGCCGCGATGAGCCGGGCGGTAGAAGGTTTACCGCCGCGCAAGTTGCCAGAAATCCCGGTGGCCTGCCGGCTGTCCGGCCTTGAACCGCTGAACATTGGCGACGATAGCCTGTTTGTTAACGTCGGCGAACGTACCAACGTCACCGGTTCAGCGAAATTTAAGCGTCTGATCAAAGAAGAGAAATACAGCGAAGCGCTGGACGTCGCCCGCCAGCAGGTGGAAAGCGGCGCGCAGATTATCGACATCAACATGGATGAGGGGATGCTCGACGCCGAAGCGGCGATGGTGCGCTTCCTCAACCTGATTGCCGGCGAGCCGGACATCGCCCGCGTGCCGATTATGATCGACTCCTCGAAATGGGAAGTCATCGAAAAAGGACTGAAGTGCATTCAGGGTAAAGGCATCGTTAACTCCATCTCGATGAAAGAGGGGGTGGAGACCTTTATCCATCACGCGAAGCTGCTGCGTCGCTACGGTGCTGCGGTGGTGGTGATGGCCTTTGACGAACAGGGCCAGGCGGATACCCGCGAACGTAAAATTGAGATTTGCCGCCGGGCGTACAAAATTCTCACCGAAGAAGTGGGCTTCCCGCCGGAAGACATCATCTTCGACCCAAACATTTTCGCCGTGGCAACCGGGATTGAAGAGCACAACAACTACGCGCAGGACTTTATCGGTGCCTGTGAAGATATTAAACGCGAGCTGCCGCACGCGCTGATTTCCGGCGGCGTCTCTAACGTTTCCTTCTCGTTCCGCGGCAACGACCCGGTACGTGAGGCTATTCACGCGGTATTCCTCTACTATGCGATTCGCAATGGGATGGACATGGGCATCGTCAACGCCGGACAGCTGGCTATCTATGACGACCTGCCCGCCGAGCTGCGCGACGCGGTTGAAGATGTGATCCTCAACCGACGTGAAGATGGTACCGAGCGTTTGCTGGAACTGGCCGAGAAATATCGCGGCAGTAAAACCGACGACACCGCGAATGCCCAGATGGCGGAGTGGCGTAGTTGGGACGTGAAAAAGCGCCTTGAATACTCGCTGGTGAAAGGCATTACCGAATTTATCGAGCTCGACACAGAAGAAGCGCGCCAGCAGGCCGAACGCCCGATTGAGGTGATCGAAGGGCCGCTGATGGACGGTATGAACGTGGTCGGCGACCTGTTCGGCGAGGGCAAAATGTTCCTGCCGCAGGTGGTGAAATCAGCCCGCGTGATGAAGCAGGCGGTGGCTTACCTCGAACCGTATATCGAAGCCAGTAAAGAGAAAGGCTCCAGCAACGGCAAGATGGTCATCGCCACCGTGAAGGGCGATGTGCACGACATCGGCAAGAACATCGTTGGCGTGGTGCTGCAATGTAACAACTACGAAATCGTCGATCTTGGCGTGATGGTGCCCGCGGAGAAAATCCTCAAGACCGCCAAAGAGGTGAATGCCGATCTGATTGGCCTTTCCGGGCTTATTACCCCGTCGCTGGACGAAATGGTCAACGTGGCGAAAGAGATGGAGCGTCAGGGCTTCACCATCCCACTGCTGATTGGCGGCGCGACCACCTCAAAAGCGCACACCGCGGTGAAAATTGAGCAGAACTACAGCGGCCCGACGGTTTATGTGCAGAACGCCTCGCGTACCGTGGGGGTTGTTGCCGCGCTGCTCTCCGACACCCAGCGCGATGACTTTGTCGCCCGTACGCGTAAAGAGTACGAAACCGTGCGCATCCAGCATGCGCGTAAGAAACCTCGCACGCCGCCGGTAACGTTACAGGCTGCACGTGATAACGATCTGGCCTTCGACTGGGAAAGTTACACGCCGCCGGTCGCGCATCGGTTAGGCGTGCAGGAAGTCGAGGCCAGCATCGAAACGCTGCGCAATTACATCGACTGGACGCCGTTCTTTATGACCTGGTCGCTGGCCGGGAAGTATCCGCGCATCCTCGAAGATGAAGTGGTGGGCGAAGAGGCGAAGCGCCTGTTCAAAGACGCCAACGACATGCTGGATAAACTCAGCGCTGAGAAGACCCTGAACCCGCGCGGCGTGGTGGGGTTGTTCCCGGCTAACCGCGTGGGTGACGACATCGAGATTTACCGTGACGAGACGCGTACGCACGTTATCAGCGTGAGTCATCACCTGCGCCAGCAGACGGAAAAAGTCGGCTTCGCCAACTACTGCCTGTCTGACTTTGTCGCGCCGAAACTGAGCGGCAAAGCGGATTACATCGGTGCTTTCGCGGTGACCGGCGGTCTGGAGGAGGATGCGCTGGCGGACGCCTTCGAAGCGCAGCATGACGACTACAACAAGATTATGGTGAAAGCCATCGCTGACCGTCTGGCGGAAGCATTCGCGGAATATCTGCATGAGCGCGTGCGTAAAGTCTACTGGGGCTATGCGGCGAATGAGAACCTCAGTAACGAAGAGCTGATCCGCGAAAACTACCAGGGCATTCGCCCGGCGCCGGGCTACCCGGCGTGCCCGGAACATACCGAAAAGGCCACCATCTGGGAGCTGCTGGACGTCGAAGCACATACCGGGATGAAGCTCACCGAATCCTTCGCCATGTGGCCTGGGGCCTCGGTTTCCGGCTGGTATTTCAGTCATCCTGACAGTAAGTATTACGCCGTGGCGCAAATTCAGCGCGATCAGGTTGAAGATTATGCCTTCCGTAAAGGCATGAGCGTGGCAGAAGTTGAACGTTGGTTAGCGCCTAATCTGGGCTACGACGCCGATTGATTCACAAAACTGTCATCTTTCTTTACAACAAACAGGGCACTCAATGAGTGCCCTGTCTCTTTCTTACGTTTAAACCCTTATACTGAAAGAACGTTCATCGGCACTGCTTGCCGGATGGCTCATTTTTGTAGACCTGATAAGCGTAGCGCCGTCAGGCGGTATGTCATTGCGATGAACCTCAGGAACATATAACGATAAGGAGAACCTGATTCCGTGCTAACTCTGTTACACCTGCTTTCTGCTGTCTCTATGCTGGTTTGGGGCACACATATTGTGCGTACCGGCGTGATGCGCGTCTTTGGCGCCCGTTTGCGTACCGTACTCAGCCGTAGCGTTGAAAAGAAGCCGCTCGCCTTTTGTGCGGGTATCGGCGTGACCGCGCTGGTACAAAGCAGCAACGCCACCACCATGCTGGTGACCTCATTTGTCGCCCAAGATCTCGTGGCGCTTACCCCTGCGCTGGTGATTGTACTCGGCGCCGACGTGGGGACCGCGCTGATGGCGCGTATCCTGACCTTCGATCTCTCATGGCTATCCCCACTGCTGATTTTCATCGGCGTGATCTTTTTTCTCGGGCGTAAGCAGTCCCGCGTGGGGCAACTGGGGCGGGTTGGCATCGGGCTGGGGTTGATTTTACTGGCGCTGGAGCTGATTGTGCAGGCGGTCACGCCGATAACCCAGGCTAACGGCGTACAGGTTATTTTCGCCTCGCTGACCGGCGATATTATGCTGGATGCGCTGATTGGCGCTATGTTCGCGGTGATCAGTTACTCCAGCCTGGCGGCGGTTTTGCTGACGGCAACCCTGACCGCTGCCAGCATTATCTCGTTTCCTGTCGCGTTGTGCCTGGTGATTGGCGCCAACCTTGGCTCTGGCCTGCTGGCGATGCTCAACAATAGCGCGGCTAACGCTGCTGCCCGTCGCGTGGCGCTTGGCAGCTTGTTGTTTAAGCTGGTGGGGAGTCTGATTATCCTGCCGTTTGTTCATCCGTTGGCGAATCTGATGGATGAGCTGCCGCTGCCGAAATCTGAGCTGGTCATTTATTTCCATGTTTTCTACAACCTGGTACGTTGCATAGCGATGGTGCCGTTCGCCGAACCGATGGCGCGTTTTTGCAAGCGTATTATCCGTGATGAGCCGGAACTGGACGCCCACCTGAAGCCTAAGCATCTGGACATCAGCGCACTGGATACCCCAACCCTGGCTCTGGCCAATGCCGCCCGTGAGGCCCTACGTATTGGCGATGCGATGGAGCAGATGATGGATGGGCTAAAGAAGGTGATGCACGGCGAACCGCGTGAAGAGAAAGAGTTGCGCAGGATGGCGGACGATATCAACGTACTGTACACGGCGATTAAGCTCTATCTGGCGAGGATGCCAAAGGATGAACTGGCAGAAGAAGAGTCGCGCCGTTGGGCTGAGATTATCGAAATGTCGCTCAACCTTGAACAGGCGTCGGATATTGTTGAGCGTATGGGCAGCGAGATTGCCGACAAGTCGCTGGCAGCGCGTCGGGCATTCTCTGTCGAAGGGCTGAAAGAACTTGATGCACTGTACGATCAACTGCTCAGTAATCTGCAACTGGCGATGTCGGTATTCTTCTCTGGCGACGTGACCAGCGCCCGTCGTCTGCGCCGCAGCAAGCACCGTTTCCGCATCCTTAACCGTCGTTATTCGCATGCGCACGTGGATCGTCTGCATCAGCAGAACGTGCAGAGCATTGAGACCAGTTCCCTGCACCTGGCGTTGCTGGGCGATATGCAGCGTCTGAACTCACTGTTTTGCTCTGTGGCTTACAGTGTGCTGGAACAGCCGGATGAGGACGACGAGCGTGAGTACTAACGAGGACAGATGAAAGGTTGCCCGGTGGCGCTGATGCTTACCGGGCCTACGGATAACCGTCAATGTTGTCGTCTACCTTGATGCCGGATAAGGCGAAGCTACCATCCGGCATCAGACAACAAACCAACTAAAAGCAGTGACCCGCCTCAACGGCAACCGCCTCTTCACCCGCTTTAAAGATATACGTGGTGTTTGGGCCGCCAAGCACGGATTGACCGTTGCTCACTTTGATCCAGTTCCCTTCCGGCAGACCAATCACCGTCAGTTCCGGTGCCACAACCAGCAGTTCGCGAATACGCTGTTCACGCGTTTCGCCTTTATGGCCTTCCGGCAGCGCGTTGGTGAAGTGCGGATTAATTTGCAGTGGGAACAGACCCAGGGCATCAAAGCCTTTTGGATCGACAATCGGCATGTCGTTGGTGGTGCGGATGGTCTGGCAGGCAAGGTTGGAACCCGCGCTCCAGCCGATGTACAGCGCGCCGCGTTTGACGACATCGACAATCGGCGCCAGCAGTCCGCGCTCGCGGCTCTCTTTCAGCAACTGGAAGGTGTTACCCCCGCCGACAATCACCAGTTCGGCGTTTTCAATGGCTGCAATCGGATCGGTAACGGTATGAATGCCAGTAACGTTAACGCCCATTGGCGCAAAGATGGCTGCCGTTTTCGCCGTGTACTCATCCCAGGTTTGCGTCACGCCGGCAAATGGAATAAACACCGCCGTGCGGCGACCGTTCAGTTGCTCTGCGATCAGCGGCAGCGCATGTTCCATCCAGCCTTTGCCCGGCAGCGTCGAGTTACTCAATAAAAGCAGTTCCATCATTTCTCCATGTAATCAGAAAATTACAAACCGCGGTCATGCTACCACTATCGATCTAACGCCTTCCTGATATGGCTCACGATGTTGGAAGAGGAGACAGATGCTGAGACTATTTTTTAAGCGTCAATTCAATACCGAGCGCCTTCATCACTGCAAGCGTAGTTTTCAGCGTTGGGTTACCTTTCTCACTAAAAGAGCGATAAAGTTGTTCGCGGGATAATCCCGTTTCTGCCGCGATGTTCGCCATTCCCTTAGCGCGAGCCACCACGCCCAATGCTTTTGCAATGTACGCTGCATCGCCTGTTTCGAGGGCATCGGCCATAAAAACGGCAATTTCTTCATCATCGACCAGCGCAGTTGCGGGATCGTACTGCGTAAGTTTATTCATGGTGGAAGATCTCTTGATAATCCAGTGAACGGGCGAGCATTCTCCAACAGGTTTGACATCACCAGCTAAACCATGAGCCAAACGAAAAAGGCGTGTAGCAATGAGCGTTTTAGCTCTCCTGTCCCGTAAGTTTTGCTCCCAACGCTGGAAAACCATTGTCTGAAGAATTTCCATGAGTACGTTCCATGTATTTTATAAACTACATTCTGAATTGACAAGTTGAGACTAGAGAATAAAAAAATGGGGAGTATGGGGAAATGTTGGGTGGAGGAAACAGGAAAGCGCCTCGCAATAATACGTAGTTTTTCAGGACGCTGCGGTTGATACGAGAAACGATAACAGGGGATAGGGGCGGCTTTGTGCCAAAAGCGGAAGTTAACTACGGATAAAATTCAGCGCCTCACACCCAGAGCCGCTGCATAACGGCAATAAGCTACACTTGTTCATTATTTCCAAAACAGGAAAGCCTTCCGCTGCTTCAACTGTGTGTGTTTGACATCGCGCAGTTTGGGCATTTTGATCAACAACGAGCATGGCCCGCTAACGATGAAATTGATACTTGTTCGACACGCAGAAACAGAGTGGAATTTGGAAGGAATTATTCAGGGGCACAGCGATAGCCCCTTGACCTGTCGGGGTTTGCATGAAACATCCGTCCTACTAGCAGCGTTTAGTGCAAGTGAGTATCAAATAGAGCGTGTTTACGCTTCTCCGCTTGGACGTGCCTGGCAAATGGGGCAAAGCCTGGCTGAACACTTTCGCTGTTCACTGACGGCTGAACCGGCCCTTAAAGAGCAGGCCTTTGGTCAGTTTGAAGGTATGCCGTTAGAACTACTCAGACAAAAACATCCGAACGATGCAAATGCGTTATTCAGGCTTGATGCAGAGTATTTTCCACCTGGGGGGGAGTCACTGGCGCATGCTTCTCAGCGAGTTATGCGTTTTTTACAAAACCTGGAAGATACTTCATCACATCAACAAACAATATGTATTGTGTCTCACGGGCATGTCAGTCAGGGCACTCTGGCAATTCTTAAAGAAGGGACTGTCAATAGTTTCCCTCGCTATGCTCACCCCAATGCAAGTTATTCTGTTATCGACCTGGTTAATGGAAAATGTATCGGCCTAAAGTGGGGGATTGCTACACATTTACGTCACCTGAATTAGTGGTCACCTTGCAATCATTGAACTCCCATCCTGCCAGAGCCATCATTATTTAAGCACAATGTCAGCTCTTCGCTCACAGCGGACCTTCATCTCAGTTAGCTCGTCCGCTTCGTGCTGTGAGCTCAATAAGTAAGGACGTTATATTTTGTCCTGATTGACACGGGATGAAAGCTCCTGATGGCTCTCTTTTCGCTCGCTGTAACGATCTGCAAGGTAACCGGTTTGTCCCTTAAGCAGCAGCGTGATTTTAAACAGCTCCTCGGCGACATCGACGATACGGTCATACCATGACGAAGGTTTCATTCGTCCGTTTTCGTCGAACTCTTGCCATGCCTTGGCTACAGAGGACTGGTTGGGGATCGTAAACATCCGCATCCAGCGACCCAGAATACGCATCTGGTTCACGGCATTGAAGGACTGTGAACCGCCGCAGACCTGCATTACCGCAAGTGTTTTGCCCTGCGAAGGACGAACCGCGCCTTCACTTAAGGGTATCCAGTCAATCTGCGCCTTCATCACCGCGCTCATAGCACCGTGCCGTTCCGGAGAACTCCACACCATCCCGTCACACCATCTGACCAGACCGCGCAGCTCGGTGACTTTGGGATGCGTGTCCGGCGCATCATCCGGCAGGGGTAAACCGGAGGGGTTAAAGAGTTTCACCTCCGCGCCCATCGCCGTCAGCAGGCGACCCACTTCCTCCGCGGCAAAGCGGCTGTAGGAGCGCTCTCTTACTGAACCATACAGGATCAGAATTCTTGGTGGCTCCTGCAGATGCAGGCGTTCAGCGATGTCTTGATCAAAGCATTCCGTATTCAGGGCAGGAAATTGTTCCATTTTTCTCCTCCAGAGAGAGCAGATGATTTCAAAGTTAATATATATGATTTATCATATATATATTCTAAAGGGAACGGAGAGGAAAATGCTACAACCTGTTCAGCTTTTCAAAATCCTGTCGGATGAAACACGGCTCGCCATTGTCATGCTTCTGCGGGAGTCCGGAGAACTGTGCGTGTGCGATATCTGTGCAGCTACCGCCGAATCACAGCCTAAAATATCACGCCATATGGCTATTCTTCGCGAGTCTGGGCTAGTTCTGGATCGTCGGGAAGGCAAATGGATTCACTATCGTCTGTCACCTCATATTCCTGCGTGGGCCGCTGAGACAATCACGACGTCCTGGCAGTGCCTTCGGGAAGATGTGCGGGAATGGTTGGCAAAGTCGGCCTGCACCTCTTGCTGAGGAAGGAAAACATATTCACATAATCATATATAACGGGGTTTGAAATGTTTTTGGCAGGGAGTATATTTTTATTGACGCTGGTACTGGTGATCTGGCAACCCAGAGGTCTGAGTATTGGCTGGAGCGCGAGTATCGGAGCTGCGCTGGCGCTGAGTACCGGAGTCATCCATATCGCTGATATTCCCGTTGTCTGGAATATCGTCTGGAACGCGACTGCGGCATTTATTGCGGTCATCATCATCAGCCTGCTGCTCGATGAGTCCGGCTTCTTTGAATGGGCCGCACTGCACGTCTCCCGCTGGGGTAACGGACGTGGCCGCCTTTTGTTTACCTGGATAGTCTTGCTTGGGGCCGCTGTTGCTGCGTTGTTTGCCAATGACGGCGCCGCACTGATCCTGACGCCGATTGTAATTGCGATGCTGCTCGCACTGGGGTTCAGCCAGGGCACGACATTGGCCTTTGTCATGGCCGCAGGATTTATTGCAGATACGGCCAGCCTGCCGCTCATTGTTTCTAACCTGGTGAATATCGTCTCGGCGGACTTTTTCGGTCTGGGCTTTACGCAGTATGCCTCCGTTATGATCCCCGTAGATGTAGCCGCGATTGCGGCCACTCTGGTCATGCTGCATCTCTTCTTCTGCAAGGACATTCCGGAGACGTATGACGTTTCGCTGCTGAAGACGCCTGCCAGTGTGATAAAGGATCCGGCAACGTTCAGGGCGGGCTGGATTGTCCTGTTATTGCTTCTTGTCGGTTTCTTTGTGCTGGAGCCTCTGGGGATCCCGGTCAGTGCGATAGCGACTACTGGCGCAGCAGTACTGTTTATAGTGGCGAAAAGAGGTCATGCCATCAACACCGGAAAAGTCCTGCGCGGTGCGCCATGGCAGATTGTTATTTTTTCGCTGGGCATGTACCTGGTGGTCTATGGCCTGCGCAATGCAGGACTCACGGAGTATCTGTCTGACGTGCTGAACCTGCTGGCAGAAAAGGGGTTATGGGCAGCAACGTTCGGCACCGGTTTCCTGACCGCGTTCCTGTCATCGGTGATGAACAATATGCCGACGGTGCTAATTGGCGCACTGTCGATTGACGGGAGTACGGCGACTGGCGTCGTCAAAGAGGCTATGATTTATGCCAATGTGATTGGCTGCGATTTAGGCCCGAAAATCACCCCGATTGGCAGTTTGGCAACCTTGCTTTGGCTGCATGTGCTTGCCCAGAAAAATATAACGATTACATGGGGATATTACTTCCGCACTGGCATTATCATGACTCTGCCCGTGCTGTTTGTCACTCTGGCCGCGCTGGCGTTGCGGTTCTCCATCACTTTGTAATGAGATACAGATATGAGCAACATTACCATCTATCACAACCCTGCCTGCGGCACTTCTCGTAACACGCTGGAGATGATCCGTAACAGCGGCAATGAACCGACGATAATTTATTATCTCGATACGCCACCGACCCGTGATGAGCTGATTAAACTTATTTCAGAAATGGGAATTACGGTGCGTGCATTACTGCGTAAGAATGTTGAGCCTTATGAACACCTGGGTCTTGATGAAGAGAAATTTAGTGATGAGCAGTTGATTGATTTCATGCTTCAACATCCGATCCTGATTAATCGGCCGGTAGTCGTTACGCCGCTTGGCACTCGTCTTTGCCGCCCTTCAGAAATAGTGTTGGATATTCTACCGGAAGGTCAGAAACGAGCGTTTACCAAAGAGGATGGTGAGAAGGTCATTGACGAAACGGGGAAGCGGGTTAAGTAATCTGCCCACTTCGAGCCAGGAGCGGGCGCTGCGGTATATTCCGCTTTCTGCTCGAATCGGACTGAGGTAACGTAGCGGAAATATTTTTCCGGATTCAACCAAGATGCCTTCGATCGAAACGTTTATGACCTTCCTTCTTGCGCTGACTCTACTGGAGATTTCTCCGGGGCCAGACATGATGCTAACTATCGCCAGAGGAGTCGGTCAGGGAAGACGTATTGCACTGCTTACGGTACTGGGTAATGTATTTGTAGCTGGTTTTGTGCAAGTTTCTTTTCTTGTCCTGGGGCTGGTAACCGTTGTTCATGCCTGGCCGGTGGCGCTAGATCTGCTAAGGTGGGCTGGCGCAGCTTATCTGATATGGCTGGGCATAAAAATGATTGCGACTTCAGGCACTGATACACGTCTGCGAAAAACTGCAAAAATTTCTGACTGGAATGCCGTTAGGGAAGGCGCCCTGAATAGCCTGACTAACCCAAAATCCCTGTTGTTCATGTTTGCTTTTCTTCCTCAGTTTGTCGATCCCACCGCGGGTCCTGTCTGGCTGCAATTACTTGTTCTGGGTAGTATCCAAAAGCTGGCAGGAATCGTTTCCCTGGGGTCGGTCGCGATGGCATCAGGGACATTTGGAAACTGGCTGGGTAAACACCCTGGCTTTATCAAATGGCAGGAACGGTTTACCGGAGTTGTCATGATAGGCCTCGGTATCCGCATGTTGTTTAGCGGGTCTGGTGTAGTATCGAAATCTGCCAGAGAAGCTTAACCGAAACGGTAAACCCAGTGTCCGCTTCGTTCACAGCAGACCTTCCGCCCGCAAAAGCTCGAGTTATTTCTCATTGCTGTAACTGGAGAGGCGGCGCTCAAGGTTAGTCCGAACCTGCGGCCACTCATCATCAATTATGCTATACCGTATAGAAGTACGTTTTCGGCCATCAGGCATAATTCGTTCATTTCTGATGATGCTTTCCTGGACTGCGCCAATACGGAGAATGGCAGCTTGAGAGCGCTCATTCAATACATCAGTCGTAAACTGAACGCGAACACAGTTCAGTTGCTCAAAGGCGTATCGCAGCAGTAACAGTTTACTCTCGGTATTTGCAGCTGTTTTTTGCCAGCTTTGTGAATACCAGGTATGACCAATTTCGAGCTTTCGGTTTTCTCTATCAATCTTCCAGAAACGTGTTGACCCAATGACGCGTTGGTCTGATGAGAGCGTTACAGCAAACGGCATGACTGTGCCTTCAGTTTGCCCCTGCAGGGCTTTCTGAATGTACGACTCAGCTGTGTCAGCAGACGGAACTACCGTAAATGGCAAGGACCAGAGTTCCCCATCCGCAGCCGCATCAATCAATAGCTGAGCATCTGTCTTAAGCAGAGGACGGAGCGTGACAAGAGATCCTTGCAATGTAGGCGTCATATTTGTGACCTTACAGTTATTTTGTGTCGATGGATTGGACTGCATAATCCTGTACCGAATGACTTACTATGCTCCGTTTACATTTAATAATCGACTAATCAAGAGGTGATTATCTGCTTACTGCTCATGATGGCAGCTTGTCCGCTCCGTGCCTGGAATGGACTTTCCTCTTTTGTTAAACAAAGATATTGAAACGAAACCGTTTCATGATAAATCTATAAATATAATAAGACGAAAAGGAAGAACAAATGAAAATCAGACTTGCAGTACCTGAAGAGGCAGAGGAATGCTGGAATATAAGGAATCTTTCTATTCGGGAAGGATGTAAGCCAAGTTATTGTGCCTGGGTGCTTGAGGCCTGGACGCCTGAAGCTATGCCTGAACATTACAGGGAGGTTATTACGGAAAATCCTTTCTTTGTTGTCGATCTGCCTGATGCAGGATTGGTAGCAACGGGATATCTGGATCTTACCCAAGGTAGCGTAGAAGCTATTTTTACATTGCCGGATTATTTTGGTAAAGGTTTTGCTAGCCTGATTATTGAAACGATTAAAGCTGAAGCGATTAAAAGAGGGTTGAAACAGTTAACCTTGACCTCAACACCAAACGCGCAAACTTTCTACGAAAAGCATGGATTTATGTTTATCAAGGAAACAACATCCCCATCAAGACTTGCCCAAACAGATCTGCGTTGCATGGATATGTCCATCGCATTATCAGCCTGAGTTTTCTTTTGCTCTGGCAGGAAAGCTCACCAACGGAAATCTAATCTCTACGAATTCAGTTCGGCAGCTTCGAAGCCTTGGGCTGACTATAACTCATATGTTCAATGTCCGTTCCCCGCTCTAAACAGATCTTCAGAAAACGATACAGAATTCCGGCCACCAGACTTCAATCCCTTTCTGCTTCAGCTCTTTTCTAACCACGCGTTTAATCCAGGCTACCAACGATCCATCGTCATCCTGCTGCTGTGATTCTTCCATCGCTTTACGCAGTTCCGGAACCATGGGGATATTTAAGCGTCACCATCCATTGAAAGCGCTTTCTGAATCCCTGCTTCCAGTTCAGGCTCGACCCGTAACGCGATTTGTGTGTTACCTTTCTTTTTGAACTCTACCCTATGTGGTGATGACGTACATGATGGCAGGCATACCTGTGAAGAATGTGGGTAACTTTGTGGGAGATCTGACAGCAAACAGGGCAGAACTTCGAGATGCGATTGATTTCCTGCTTAATGGCTATTAGAGCGCCCATCCCAGGCGCTCAGTTCCTGCTTCTTTACCCCGCCCGCGCAAATTCTGCTGCTTCGGCGATTAGCGCGTCATCCGGGCGTACGCCGGTGTACATGGCGAACTGCTCCACGGCCTGTAAGGCAATCACCTCTGCACCGCTGATGGTCTTTTTACCTAATTGCTGTGCCAGTTTGATTACCGGTGTTTCCGGCGGCAGGGCGACAACATCAAACACCACGCTGGCGGCAGCGACCATTGCTTCGCTGTAGGCCAGTTCATCGCTCTCTTTACCGCCAGCCATGCCGACGGGCGTCACGTTGACCAGAATATCGCAGGTAATCCCTTCCGGCTGCGGTTGCCACTTGAAACAGTACTGTTTTGCCAGCGTCGGACCGCTCTCCCGGTTACGGGCGGCGACGATTACATCGCGAAAACCGGCATCGCGAAATCCAGCAATGACCGCTTTACCCATTCCACCGCTGCCGCGGATCATGACGCGTGCGTGGTTATCAAGCTGGTGGCTGGTAATCAGGCTTTTTACCGCAATGTAGTCGGTGTTAAATCCTGTCAGCGTACCGTTGTCATTGACGATGGTGTTGACGGAGTCAATGACTTTTGCGGAAGGATCGATGGCATCCAGAAACGGCATGCAACTCTCTTTAAACGGCATAGAGACCGCACAGCCGCGAATCCCGAGTGCGCGAACGCCTTTCACTGCGGCCTCAATATCCTGCGTAGTAAAGGCTTTGTAGATAAAATTTAACCCTAATTTTTCATACAGATAGTTGTGAAATCGCGTGCCAAAGTTACCGGGCCGACCGGCAAGCGACATGCACAACTGGGTGTCGCGGTTAATCATGTTAAATCTCCTCGGCGTGAGACAATATGTACTGTTCGGCTTCCTGCGACCAAATCCCCTGATGACGCTCCAGGATATCGCGCAAGGCTGGATCATCAATCTGAGTGAGCGCGGTTAATGGTAAGGCTTTGCCGGTGTAAACCAGTTTTTTACCGCCACCGACTTGCGGCAGTTCCAGCGTTGTTTCACCAGCCGCATTCAGCCCCAGAATGTGCGTCACCACTTTTGCGGCCTGAATCTTCTTCTCTTCGATCTGTTTTACCGCCGTGCGCATATCGTCGGTATTGCCGCCAGATGTCCCAACATAATGGGTGAAGGCGTAGTGCACGTCGTAGAAGTTAATCGGCGCGCTAAACTGCTTATCCTGTGGACCGGCAAAGAAGTTCATGCAGCCATCGGCAGCCAGCAGGGAAGAGGCCAGCGTGACCAGCCCTTCGTTGGGCACAAACACAAAGATGTCATCAAATCCATGCCCGCCGCTCAACGCCATCAATGAGTCATAAGCCGCATCCTGAGCGTGAAGGTAGTGGATTAACGTTTGTGGCTCCGACGGATAGTGCTTGCGGGCATAGCTCAATTTTTCGTTGTTGGTGTCGGTCACTACCAGCAGCGCCGGGTTAACCGGACCATGCAGCGCGTAGTCGATCGCCAGTAGTCCCATTGGCCCGGTGCCGCCGAGAATTAACGTCCGCCCCTGCGGACGAATGCCCATCTTATGGTTATAAGTGCCTTCCTGCAGGTGATAGTTGGCATTGAATGCGCCAATTACGCAGGACAGCGGCTCAACCAGCGAGCCTTCAAAATAGGTTTCACCTTCGTAGGCCAACAAGCAGTCCTGCTCCATGACTTCATCAGGAATGATGACGTGCGTGGCTTCACCGCCTACCCACGGGAAGGAGTAGCCGGGGCAGTCCGGGCGATCCGGCAGTTGCAGGTTGGCCTGAATGACATAGCGTTGGCCCGGCTGAAACTTATGCTGCCATTTTTTCCCTACGGCGAGAATATCGCCGCAGAACTCGTGGCCGATGATTATCGGGTTGATGGCTACATCGTCCGGCACCTTTTTGTGGTTCTCGCCCTGGTTAGCCTCTTTCCAGGAAGAAAGGCACAGACTGTCGGTCACGACGGAAGCAAGAATTTCATCATCCTGCATTTCGGGAAGGTCGAAGGTTTCCAGGCGCAGATCGCGTTTACCATAAAGGCGTAAAGCTGTTGTTGTTTGCATTGTTACCACCTCTTCCTCTTTCGAGGACAATTTATTGAAGGTGCCCCAGCATCGCCGGGGCGGAAAAATCAGGACAGGAAGCCCAGTGCGTTACCAATAATCCCCAGCGCAAACAGGGCGAAGATCAGCCATACTGGATTAATTTTTTTGTTGAGTAGCCGTACCATCAGAAGCGTCAGACCCAGCGCCAGCAGACCTGGGCAGAGTTGGTCGAGAATGTTCTGCACGGTCATGGTGACGGTGGTACCGTCTGCGCCAGGCGTTTGCGATACCACCAGCGGCACGTTGATGCTGGTCCATTTGGTGACCAGTACCCCCATGACAAACAGGCCAAGAATTGATGCGCCTTCGGTCAGTTTTTGCAGCAGGTTGCCGCCCATGTCGCTGACGATATTGACCCCTTTACGAAAGCCAAGCTGTAAGCCGTACCACTTCATGGCAAGACGTACTGCATTGAAAATAAAGAAGAACAACAATGGGCCGAGAATGTTACCGGACAGTGCGAGCGAGGCGCCGAGCGCGGCGGTAATCGGGCGCAGCGTTCCCCATACCAGCGGATCGCCGACGCCGGCCAGCGGACCCATCAGCCCAACTTTGATGCCATTGATTGCGCCGTCGTCAATTTCAGCGCCGTTGGCGCGGGCTTCTTCCATCGCGGCGGTCACGCCAATCACCGGGCCGCAAACGGCAGGTGTGGTATTGAAGAACACCAGGTGACGTTTGAGTGCTGCAACCTGGTCCTCTTTCAGTGGATACAGCCGCTTGATGGCAGGGATCATGTCGTAGCAAAAGCCCAACCCATGAATGCGTTCAAAGTTGAATGAGGCCTGTTGCAGGTTGGAGCGAACAAACATGCTAAACAGGTCGGATTTGGTCAGTTTCTTCTGTTCCATGGTGGGCTCCATTAGTCATCAAGCTGATCGAGAGCTTGAGAAGAGGCGGGTTGCGCCTGTGGTTCGGCTTTACGCCACTGTGGGTTTAACTGGATGTAGACCAGCGCGATAATCACGCCCACGCCACCGAAAGCCAGCAGACTCAAATCGAGATACCCTCCGGCAATAAATCCGAGGAAGAAGAAGGGCATCAGGTACTTCACGCCCATCATGCGCAGCACCATGGCGTAACCGACCACCACGATAAAGCCACCGGCAATCTGCAATCCGCGGGTGACGAATTCTGGAATGGCGTTGAGCATATTGCTGACCATATCGGCGCTGACAAACAGCGAGACGATTAATGCAGGGATGGCAACGCGCAGCGCCTGTACGCCGAGAGCGGAAACGTGCAGCATGTCGATGGTGCGAAAGCGGGCCTCTTCGGCTGCTTTATCCGCCGCGTGCTGGAACACCACGGTGATGGTACGGGCAAAGACAGTTAGTACCTGACCTGCCGCCGCGACGGGCAGGGCGATGGCGATACCGGTAGCAATACTTTGCTGACCGACGATAACCAGAATGGCGGAGATAATACTGGCGAGCGCCGAATCGGGAGACTGCGCTGCGCCGACGTTCATCCAGCCAAGAGCGATTAACTCCAGCGTACCGCCGAGCATAATCCCGGTTTTTAAATCACCGAGGATCAGGCCGATAACGGTACAAGCAATTAGCGGGCGGTGGGTCTGGAACTCATCCAGCACGCTGCCCATTCCGGCAATACAGGAAAATAGGAATATGGCGATAATTTGTAGGGTACTTATTTCCATAATATGTCACCTTGTGAATGTGATCATCCCTGCCTGTTAAAGCATAAGTGCACAGGCATTTTTATTTATTCAGCGAAAGATTGTTCTTCTATTTTTTCGAGAATATTAATAGATGGATCGGATGCGACGACGCGTAAATCCAGCGTGACACCTAGTTTATCTAACTCACGAAACGCATTAATGTCGTCGCTGTCTAAAGAAACGGCTTTGGTTAATTGTTTTTTACCCGGTCGCCAGGCCATGCCGCCAATATTTAACGTGGCAATTATTACCCCTTGTTTTACCATTGCTAATGCATCCTGTGGGCGGGTAAACAGATAAAAAACAGTTTCGCTCTGATATTGCGGGTTATGGTAAACAGCGACCGCCTTTTCGATATTAACGACGTTAACCTTCATTCCTGGCGGGGCGGCCTGACGTAATAATGTTCGACGTACTTCATCGTTATAAACGTCGTCATTGCAGATAATAATTCGTTGGGCATTCGCCACCTTCGACCAGACGGTGGTGACCTGACCGTGAATCAAGCGGTCATCGATACGAGCAAGGGTAATGTTCATCAGAAATCCTCTTCGGTCGTTTCCAGATGTTGCCAGACGACACAGGTTTGTTGAGCAATGGTCGTCAGGTGTTCGCACAGTTCATCCACATTCATACAGCTTTGGTTGTCTACCAGTTCCAGCGCTAATGGCAGCGACAACCCGCTAATGACGCGAATGGTGGGGTTTTGCATTGCCAGCGAAGCGGCAGCATTCCAGGGGCTGCCACACTGCAGATCGACGGCAATCAGCCATTCATTACTGGTGTGAGTGCTTACTAACTTTTCCAGCTTTTCCACGATGTTGCTGGCGTTCTCTCCTGGGACAAATGCCACCGCTTCGACGTTGACATCGCCGTAGACCATCTGTACCGATTCCAGCATGGCGCAGGCCAGATTGCCGTGAGCACAGAAGATTGCATTGACCATAAAACCTCCTTAGCCGCGCGTTTTTCCGCCCGCAATGTTAGTGGTTACTCCGGTGATATAACTGGCGCGATCTGAGAGGAGATAACAAACAAAATCAGCGACTTCACTTAAACGTCCTGAACGACCGATCGGGATCGCGTTCTTGGTATAACCCTCACGCAGCTGTTCGACGGTGATGTTGCGGGTCCAGGCCAGCGCTTCTTCATACTCGGGGGTGCGCAGACCGGTTTTTTCCAGAATGCCAGGCGCAATTCCCACCACACGAATACCGTGTTTGCCCAACTCTTTCGACCAGGAGCGGGTAAAGCTATTCAACGCGGCTTTGGTGGCGGCATAGCAGCTTTGGCCCTCTGAACCTTCCAGCCCGCTTTCGGAAGAGACATTCACGATCACGCCGTTATGCTGTTTTACCATTTGGCGTGCCGTTGCTTGCGACATTAAGAACACACCTTTCTGGTTGATATTAACCATTTTTTCAAAAGCAGCTTCGTTGAGTTCGTATTGCCCGGCGGGTGCTTTTTCATCAACCAGCAGCCGTGGGAAGTTAACGCCAGCATTATTTACCAGTCCATCAATACGTCCGTAGCGTTGGATTATTTCAGCAACAGTATGATTAACCTCTTTGGCACTGGAAATATCCGTTGGCCAGAAATGATATCCGCTATGGCTGTCATATTTACCTTCTCCGCCATGAATATCCGCCATTTGTACATTAGCACCTTGTGCTAATAACTCCTCGACAATCGCCAGGCCAATTCCGGATGCGCCGCCAGTAACAATAATGACTTTGTCCTGCAGATTTAACCACGTTTGCATAATAAACTCCCGATTTCAGATAAGGGGATCCCACATAAAATTAATTATGGCAGGACCAATTAGAATTTATTTACTTCAACAATAATTCAGCGGTATGACTGTTGGTGACTAAACAGTTAATATAATTCCCACGTAATGCGCCTAATATCCCACTATATTTTTCTTCACCCATCGCAATACCAATGGAGTAACGTGCCTGTTTTAATTTATCGGTTTCGATGGCGAGCGTCTTTTCACTCATCCTGGTCTCTACGGTCACACCGTTGATATCGTAAAAGCGCGAGCAAATGTCTCCGGCCACATGGCGGGCATGCAGGTCATCACTCTCTTCGCTGCCGTAAAAAGCGTGCCAGTTGGCGCCATCGCGTATTGCCGGAGACCCAATTCCAACCAGCGCGACATCCAGATTATCCCAGTAAGCGGAAATCGATTTGAAGTGCCGGGACTGCATAATGCCGTTACGGATCAGCGGGTTTTCCAGCAGCGCCGGGAAATCGGCCAGGTGTGATTCCCCTTTCAGCTTTGCCGCGGCGCCGTAGGTCAGCGTATTGACGTGGTAGCGGCTTTCAAGTTTACCGGACGGTCCGCCGATAATCGGCACACAGATAAGCTGGCGTGACTGGCTGGCCGGGGATAATCCTTCAACCAATCCTCGCACCGCGCGACCCCATGAAAAACCAATAATGTCGCCGGGTTCCAGTAAGCGTTCCAGCAGCTGTGCGCCGTGCACGCCCATCATAGTGAGTTGTTCATCTTCCTGTTCGCTGTCGCAGGAGACTACGACCGCTTCTTTCAGGCCAAATTTCTGTTTTAGCTGCTGTTCCAGCCACAGATTTTCGTTGTAGTCGTAATTAATAGCGATGGTGACGATACCCTGCTCGCGGCCACGTTTTAGTAATCGGCTGATCGTGGTGCGGTAAATCCCCAGCTCGCGGGCGATTTGCGCTTGTGTCATATCCTGCTCGTAATAAAGCTGCGCTATTTTTACGATCAGGCGGATATCATCGCTGTTTTCCATCGCCATTTTTGGACTCCTGCACATTTGTGCAAATCACGAAATTGCCTTCTTGATCTGATATAACCCCATCTGTTTCACATCTCAAAGCTATTTTCACTTATTTCAGCGTTAAGAACTGACCGATTGTGTTGCACATTTGATGTGGAGGTTGCGCGTTGTCGGCACAGATGTGCATGTTGCTCTAATGTATTGATTCTGCTTGTTTTCATCCAACAAAATTGCAGATATGGATTACCGACACTTTTGTGTCAAAAGGTGGGGCGGATCACAAATAGCGCTCGGGCATTTGAACACGATTATTTTTTATCGCCCACAAGGTAGGGTATATTTCGCTTTTAATACACAAAGTCATTCAAGTTGTATCAAGGCGGCAAGGGAGCGAATCCCTGGGAGCATAGATTGCTATGCGACCTGGGTGAGTGAGGGCAGCCAACGCAGAGACAGCTTAAAGGATGAAGTGTATACAGGAGAAACTATGCTGCCCGACTCATCTATCCGATTAAACAAATACATCAGTGAAAGCGGAATCTGCTCGCGTCGCGAGGCGGATCGCTTTATCGAACAAGGGAATGTCTTCCTGAATGGTAAACGCGCCACCATCGGCGATCAGGTGATGCCTGGCGACGTCGTAAAAGTGAATGGTCGGTTGATTGAGCCGCGTGAAGCGGAAGATCTGGTCTTTATCGCGCTGAACAAGCCGGTAGGGATTGTCAGCACCACCGAAGACAGCGAGCGCGACAACATTGTTGATTTCGTGAATCACAGCAAGCGTGTGTTCCCAATCGGTCGTCTGGACAAAGATTCCCAGGGACTTATCTTTCTGACCAACCACGGCGACCTGGTGAATAAAATCCTGCGTGCCGGTAACGATCACGAAAAAGAGTATCTGGTGACGGTCGATAAGCCGGTCACTGATGACTTTATCCGTGGGATGGGGGCCGGTGTGCCTATTCTCGGTACCGTCACCAAAAAATGTAAGGTGAAGAAAGAAGCGCCGTTTGTGTTTCGCATTACGCTGATTCAGGGGCTGAACCGCCAGATCCGCCGCATGTGCGAGCACTTTGGCTATGAAGTTACCAAACTTGAGCGTACGCGTATCATGAACGTTAGTTTATCCGGCCTGCCGCTTGGCGAATGGCGCGACCTGACGGATGACGAACTGATCGAACTCTTTAAGCTGATCGAGAACTCGTCCTCGGAAGCCAAACCGAAGGCGAAAGCGAAGCCAAAAACCGCAGGCATTAAGCGCCCGGTAGTGAAAATCGAAAAATCTGCGGAGAAAGAGAAATCGCGCCCGGCAGCAAACGGCAAACGCTTTACCTCGCCGGGGCGTAAGAAGAAAGGGCGTTAACGTCTGCCGCGCGTTGGCGTATTCGCTGACCAGGAAAACGATGCTTCCGCATCCGGTTTATAAGCCTGCTTTTTCTTTAACTGGCGGGCTTTTTTTGCTTCCGCTTCGCGCAAGGCCATCAGTTTATCAATGTACTCTTTCTTGATGCTGTTGGTCTCTGCGTTGGTCAGCAGCCGACCATGCGCTATGCGCGCGCGGTCGAGCAGCGTTTTCAGTTCACGCTGCTCGCGCTCGGTCATCTCTTTTTGGGTAATGCGGGGGAGTGCCATAGGGGTGCCCTCTGTTAGCCGATATCCTCAGTGTACGGCAAAGTGCAGAGGCTGGGTAGGCCGGATAAGGCGTTAGCCGCCATCCGGCGACGTGTACGCACTATGCTTGATAGCGCTACACTTATCAGGCCTACAGCCGACAATTAGCGGCGTGCTTTCTCTTTAATCGGTTTACCGGACCAGTAGCCTGCCAATAGCGAACCAGAAAGGTTGTGCCAGACGGAGAACAGCGCACCGGGCAGGGCGGCGAGAGGGCCAAAGTAGATTTTGCCCAGCGCAGCGGCCAGCCCTGAATTCTGCATGCCGACTTCGATAGCTAACGTACGACAAGTCGACTCGTCGAAACCAAACAGTTTTCCGCCCCAGTAGCCGCCGAGCAGGCCAATGGTGTTATGCAGGATAACGGCGATAATCACCACAAAGCCAACGGACGCAATGTGCGAAGCAGAGCCTGCCACGACGGCGCTGATGATCGCCAGGATGCACACCATAGAAAACGCGGGCAGATACGGCTCGACGACTTTTACGACGCGTGGGAACAGATGGTGAATGACCAGTCCCAGGGCAATCGGAATGACCACGATCTGCAGAATACTCAGCAGCATACCCATCACATCCACCTGAATATGCGCATCGACATACAGCCGTGTCAGCAGCGGTGTGGCGACGACGCCGACCAACGTTGAAACGGATGAAATAGTCACGGAGAGCGCCACATCACCTTTTGCCAGATAGATCATGACATTAGAAGCTGTTCCGCTGGCGACGCTACCGACCAACACCATGCCTGCGGACAGTTCCGGCGGCATATTAAAAGCCAGCGCCAAAATCCAGGCGGCGAGCGGCATCACCAGATAATGCAGGAAAATACCCGCGGCGACCGGCGCAGGACGTGAGAGTACACGTTTAAAGTCATCCACCTTCAAATGGACGCCCATGCCGAACATAATCAGCATCAGTAACGACGGCACAAATGGCCCGACAGGTGTAAAGGTGGAGGGCGTGTAATACGCAATAACAGAGAGCAGCAGCGCCCATAATGGGAACAGCCGCGTCAGAGTAGCGAGCATGTTATATTCCTTGCGATTGAAATGTGTTGTGTTGTTATAAAAAAGCCGGGTTCGAGCCCGGCTATAGTTATTGTTTATCGCGTGATGAAATATTATTCAAACAAATTATGGTGCAGCTTCTGTACCACCTGTTCGGCTTCGGTACCTGGCACCAGGAAGCACAGGTTATGGCTGGACGCGCCGTAGCAAATCATGCGGATGTTGAATGGCTCCAGTACGCCGAACACCTCTTTACCCACGCCGCAGGCTTTGGACAGGTCGTTGCCAATCAGCGCTACCAGCGCCAGGTCTTCTTCCACTTCAACCCGACACAGGGCAGACAGCTCCATCAGCAGAGACTGTGTTAACAGCGTATCGCCAGTAGACGTTGAACCGGTGGTATCCAGCGTCAGCGCCACGCTGACTTCCGATGTAGTAATTAAATCTACCGAGATGTTGTGGCGCGCCAGGATGCCGAACACTTCCGCTAAAAAGCCGCGAGAGTGCAGCATATTCAGGCTATGCAGCGTTAGCAGCGTTTGCTTACGGCGTAGGGCCAGGGCGCGGAACAACGGTGGATTTTGGGTTTTATTGCATACCAGCGTACCGCCTGCTTTTGGATCCTTACTGGAGCCAACAAACACCGGGATATCGCTACGTACGGCAGGTAACAGGGTTGCCGGGTGCAGCACTTTCGCGCCGAAGGTCGCCATTTCCGCGGCTTCTTCGAAGGCGATTTCATCAATACGTTTAGCGGCTGGAACGACGCGCGGATCGGTGGTGTAAATGCCGGGAACATCGGTCCAGATATCGACGCGCGTTGCGTGCAGCGCTTCAGCCAGCAGGGCGGCCGTATAATCACTGCCGCCGCGTCCCAGCGTGGTGGTGCGGCCTTTGCTTTCGCTGCCGATAAAGCCTTGGGTAATCACCAGACCTTCACTCAGACGTGGGGCTAACTGAAGCGTTGCCAGTTCGGCCAGCGCCGCGACGTCGGGTTCTGCACGACCGAAACGATCGTTAGTGCGCATCACTTTACGCACGTCAAACCACTGCGCTTGGACGTTGCGCTCACGCAGGATCTCAACAAACAGGAGGGTAGACATCAGCTCACCGTGGCTGACCAGTTCGTCGGTCAGCGCGGTTGAGGTCGCCAGTGACGCCGCCTCTGCCAGCGTGGTGATGTTTTCCAGCAGGCGTTCGATCTCTTCACGAATCACGTTTGGATAACGCAGCCGTTCCAGAATATTGAACTGAATTTGGCGAATGGCGTCGAGTTTTTCGAAGCGCTCGGTTGGCTCCAGCCCTTCCGCCAGAGCAACCAGCAGGTTGGTAATACCTGCCGATGCGGAGAGCACCACTAACCGGACGTTCGCATCAGAAAGCACCACATCAGCGCTGCGATTCATGGCATCAAAGTCCGCCACGCTGGTACCGCCAAACTTGGAGACAACTACATCAGTCATAACTACCTCGTGTCAGGGAGTGAATAGAGCGACCATGGCACATAAGGCAGAACGGAAACCGGTGCAGGCGCAAATGCAAATACCGTATTTATAAATAAAATGTGTAGCTTGCACTGTCAACGCTGGGATTATGCGGATTTTTCATGCTGCAACTGCGTTGAGTAACGGTACTAATAACAATGCTGATAACGGCTATACTTTGTAGCCTCGTTTGGCGGATGCCCTGGCAATGGCATTAAAACAATCACACTTTTCTGTGACTGGCGTTACAATCGATCTCAGTCACAATTCTCAAAATCAGAAGAGTATTGCTAATGAAAAACATCAATCCAACGCAGACCTCAGCCTGGCAGGCACTACAAAAACACTTTGAAGAGATAAAAGACGTTACTATCGCCGATCTGTTCGCGAAAGATAGCGATCGTTTCACCAAATTTTCCGCGACGTTTGACGATCTGATGCTGGTGGATTTCTCCAAAAACCGCATCACTGAAGAGACGCTGGCTAAACTGCAGGATCTGGCGAAAGAGACCGATTTGGCAGGCGCCATCAAGTCCATGTTCTCCGGTGAGAAAATCAACCGTACCGAAGACCGTGCCGTGCTGCACGTGGCGCTGCGTAACCGTAGCAATACCCCAATCATCGTTGACGGCAAAGATGTGATGCCGGAAGTGAACGCGGTGCTGGAGAAGATGAAATCCTTCTCTGAAGCGATCATCTCCGGAAGCTGGAAAGGCTATACCGGCAAAGCCATTACTGATGTAGTGAACATCGGTATCGGCGGTTCCGACCTTGGTCCGTTCATGGTGACCGAAGCGCTGCGTCCGTACAAAAACCATCTGAACATGCACTTTGTGTCTAACGTCGATGGGACGCACATCGCTGAAGTACTGAAGAAAGTGAACCCGGAAACCACGCTGTTCCTGGTCGCATCTAAAACCTTCACCACCCAGGAAACCATGACTAACGCCCACAGCGCGCGTGACTGGTTCCTGGCGACCGCGGGCGACAACAAGCACGTTGCCAAACACTTCGCGGCGCTCTCCACCAACGGTAAAGCGGTTGGCGAATTCGGTATTGATACCGCCAATATGTTCGAATTCTGGGATTGGGTTGGCGGCCGTTACTCCCTGTGGTCAGCGATTGGTCTGTCGATCATCCTGTCCGTCGGTTTCGACAACTTCGTTGAGCTGCTGTCCGGCGCGCACGCGATGGACAAACACTTCTCCACTACCCCGGCGGAGAAAAACCTGCCGGTGTTGCTGGCGCTGATCGGTATCTGGTACAACAATTTCTTCGGTGCTGAAACCGAAGCGATCCTGCCGTATGACCAGTATATGCACCGTTTCGCGGCCTACTTCCAGCAGGGCAATATGGAATCCAACGGTAAATACGTGGACCGTAACGGCAATGCGGTGGATTACCAGACCGGCCCGATCATTTGGGGTGAGCCGGGGACTAACGGCCAGCATGCGTTCTACCAGCTGATCCACCAGGGTACAAAAATGGTGCCGTGCGATTTCATCGCCCCGGCTATCACCCACAACCCGCTGTCGGATCACCATCCGAAACTGTTGTCTAACTTCTTTGCTCAGACTGAAGCGCTGGCGTTCGGTAAATCTCGTGAAGTGGTTGAGCAGGAATACCGCGACCAGGGTAAAGATCCGGCAACGCTGGAACACGTGGTGCCGTTCAAAGTGTTCGAAGGCAACCGCCCGACCAACTCCATCCTGCTGCGTGAAATCACGCCGTTCAGCCTGGGGGCGCTAATTGCGCTGTATGAGCACAAAATCTTTACTCAGGGCGCAATCCTTAACATCTTCACTTTCGACCAGTGGGGCGTGGAGCTGGGCAAACAGCTGGCAAATCGCATCCTGCCGGAGCTGAATGATGATAAAGAGATTACCAGCCATGATTGCTCGACTAACGGTTTGATTAACCGTTATAAGTCCTGGCGCGCCTGATGACACTGCGCTTATCCGGCCTACAGGCACACATTTGTAGGCCGGATAAGGCGTTTAGCCGCCATCCGGCATTAATGAAATAAAAAAGCCGATATTAATATCGGCTTTTTTTATAAGATTGCTCCAGGATATCTACGTTTTTGCTTCACACCCTAATTGAGCTTAATCCTAAAATAATTAACTTAACGGAATTTCATTTCTGTTATTTTCAGAATTTACGGATATTGTATTTCTGGTGTGTATATTTTAACTGATTGATTTTGCTGTTTAATGTTATTAACTAATAATAGCAATCTACTTTCATTTCTCATTATCCTAAATTCCCGCCAGTCGTAATTTGCACACTTTGGCTTGTGTATACTCGATCTCGCCCGAAATTCTTTTGGGTAAATCTCCATTCATTAAATGAAGGGAATTTGTGATGAAAAAAGTTCTGTATGGCCTTTGGGCTATATCTGCGCTTGCGGCGACCTCTGTCTATGCTGCCCCCGTTCAGGTGGGTGAAGCTGCAGGGTCGGCTGCCGCGTCGGTTTCGGCAGGAAGTTCCTCTGCCACCAGCGTGAGCACCGTAAGTTCTGCGGTGGGGGTGGCCCTTGCGGCGACCGGTGGTGGTGATGGTTCTAATACCGGAACGACAACCACGACAACCACCAGTACCCAGTAATACCGGTACGTTTAATTCTAACCACACTTCGGTGTGGTTATTTTGAATTGCCAAAAGCCTGCGGGATTTGTAGGCCGGGTAAGCGTTGCGCACCCGGCAATAATGCGGAGAAGTGTCGTGAAGCGACCAGCGCTCATATTGGTTTGCCTGTTACTACAGGCGTGCTCGGCCACCACCGAAGGGCTGGGCCATTCGCTGTGGGAGAGTGTGTTTGGTACTCCCGGCGTTCAGATGACGGATGATGAAATCCAAAACATGCCCTACGCCAGCCAGTATATGCAGCTCAATGGTGGTCCACAGCTGTTTGTCGTACTCGCGTTTGCAGAAAACGGACAACAGAAATGGGTGACTCAGGATCAGGCCATTCTCGTCACGCAGCATGGGCGCATTGTGAAAACGCAGCTCGGCGGTGACAACCTGATTGAGGTGAATAATCTGGCAGCGGACCCGCTCGTCAAACCCAATCAGATAGCCGATGGCGCAACATGGACCCGTACGATGGGCTGGACTGAACATCAGCAGGTGCGCTATGCCACCGCCCGCTCTGTTTTCACATGGGATGGCACTGACAGTATTCAGGTCGGCAGCGATGAAACGCCAGTGCGCATCCTTGATGAAGAGATAACGACCGATCAAACGCGCTGGCATAACCGCTACTGGATCGATAGCGAAGGGCAAATCCGTCAGTCGGAACAGTATCTGGGAGCTAACTTCTTCCCGGTGAAAACCACCCTGATTAAGGCGGCAAAATCATGATGAAACGAGCCGTAATGGCGCTGGTTTTTAGCCTGAGCGCACCCTCTGTTTTTGCTGCGGGCAATGTCAAAGTCATGATTGCAGGCAGCGCTGAACCCAAAATATTGACCGGTGCGGAGCGTCTGATCGATCTGGTTGGACAGCCGCGGCTGAGTAATAGCTGGTGGCCCGGAGCGGTCATCAGCGAAGAGCGGGCAACGGCGGCGGCAGAACGCCAGCGGCAGGCATTACTGGCTCGTCTGGCAGCGCTGAGTGCTGAAGAAAGCGGTGACGATGCGGCGGCTATCAACGCATTACGCCAGCAAATTCAGGCGCTGAAGGTGACCGGCAGACAGAACATTAACCTTGACCCGGATGTGGTGCGCGTCAGCGAGCGAGGCAACCCGCCGTTGCAGGGCAACTACACGCTATGGGTTGGATCGCAGCCAACGCATATCACATTGTTTGGTTTGCTAAGCCGTCCGGGTAAACAACCGTTTGTGCCTGGGCGTGATGTCGCCAGCTATCTCGATGGGCAAAGTCGGCTCAGCGGAGCGGATCGCAGCTACGCGTGGGTCATCTATCCCGATGGACGCTCGCAAAAAGTCCCTGTCGCTTACTGGAACAAACGTCACGTTGAGCCGATGCCCGGCAGCATCATTTTTGTCGGACTCTCTGATGCCTTCTGGAGTAGTACCCCGGATGAAATCAATGCCGATATTCTTCACACCCTGACCCAGCGGATACCTGAATAATGAGAAAAACTTATCTGCTCAGCTTACTGGCGCTGGGCGTAAGCGTTGCCTGTCACGGTGAAACATGGCCTGCGCCTATTGGTCCATCCCAGTCCGATTTTGGCGGCGTAGGCCTGCTGCAAACCCCGACAGCACGGATGGCGCGTGAAGGGGAAATGAGCCTCAACTACCGGGACAACGATCAGTACCGCTACTACTCTGCGTCGGTGCAACTGTTCCCCTGGCTGGAAACCACGCTGCGCTATACCGATGTGCGTACCAAAAAATACAGCAGCGTGGAGTCATTTTCTGGCGATCAGACATACAAGGATAAAGCGTTTGATCTCAAACTGCGGCTGTGGGAAGAGAGCTACTGGATGCCGCAGGTGGCCGTTGGCGCGCGGGATATCGGCGGGACGGGTCTGTTTGATGCGGAGTATATTGTGGCGAACAAAGCCTGGGGTCCGTTTGATTTCTCGCTCGGTCTGGGCTGGGGGTATCTTGGCACCAGCGGCAACGTCAGCAATCCGTTTTGCTCATACAGCGATAAATTCTGTCATCGCGATAACAGCTACAAGCAGGCTGGTTCTATTGACGGCAGTCAGATGTTTCATGGTCCGGCATCGTTATTTGGCGGCGTGGAATATCAGACACCCTGGCAGCCGCTGCGCCTGAAACTGGAGTATGAAGGCAATAATTACCAGCAGGATTTTGCGGGCAAGCTGGATCAAAAGAGCAAGTTTAACGTCGGCGCTATCTATCGCGTCACCGATTGGGCCGACGTTAACCTCAGCTATGAGCGCGGGAACACCGTTATGTTTGGGTTCACGCTGCGGACTAACTTCAACGACTTGCGACCAAACTATAACGATAACGCCCGTCCGAAGTATCAACCACAGCCGCAGGATGCGATTCTGCAACATTCGGTAGTGGCGAATCAGTTAACGCTGCTGAAATATAACGCCGGGCTGGCGGATCCCAAAATCCAGGTACAGGGCGATACGCTGTATGTGACCGGCGAACAGGTGAAATATCGTGATTCGCGAGAAGGGATCGAACGCGCCAATCGGATCGTGATGAACGATCTTCCCGACGGGATCCGCACGATCCGGATTACCGAAAATCGCCTTAACTTGCCGCAGGTGACGACCGAAACGGATGTTTCCAGCCTTAAGCGACACCTGGAAGGTGAGCCGCTGGGTCATGAAACACAACTGGCGCAAAAACGCGTTGAGCCCGTGGTGCCGAAAACGACCGAGCAGGGTTGGTATATTGATAAGTCTCGCTTTGATTTTCATATCGATCCGGTGCTCAATCAGTCGGTGGGCGGCCCGGAAAACTTCTATATGTACCAATTGGGCGTAATGGGAACTGCGGATTGGTGGGTGACCGATCATCTGCTGACCACCGGGAGTTTGTTCGCCAACCTCGCCAATAACTATGACAAATTTAACTACACCAACCCGCCGCAGGATTCGCATTTACCACGCGTGCGTACTCATGTGCGCGAGTATGTGCAAAACGATGTCTACGTGAATAACCTGCAGGCCAACTACTTCCAGTCACTCGGAAACGGGTTCTACGGACAGGTTTACGCTGGTTACCTGGAGACCATGTACGGCGGGGCGGGGGCAGAAGTGTTGTATCGTCCGTTAGACAGCAACTGGGCGTTTGGCATTGACGCCAACTATGTGAAACAGCGTGACTGGCGTAGCGCGCAGGATATGATGAAATTCACCGACTACAGCGTGAAGACCGGGCATTTGACGGCTTACTGGAATCCTTCATTCGCCCAGGATGTACTGGTGAAAGCCAGCGTCGGCCAGTATCTGGCGGGAGATAAGGGTGGCACGCTGGAAATTGCCAAACGCTTCGACAGCGGTGTGGTGGTGGGCGGCTATGCGACCATCACCGACGCCTCGCCGGATGAGTACGGAGAGGGCGATTTTACCAAAGGGGTGTACGTTTCCGTGCCGCTGGATCTCTTCTCTTCAGGTCCAACCCGCAGCCGTGCGGCGATTGGCTGGACGCCGTTGACGCGTGACGGTGGGCAGCAGTTGGGACGTAAGTTTGGTCTGTATGATATGACCAGCGACAGAAGTGAGAACTTCCGTTAATGCTTGATCGCCCGGTGCGCTGCGCTTATCCGGCCTACATTGTCGGTCGGATAAGGCATTTATGCCGCCACCCGGCAACTTACAAACGACGCAATAATTTTGCCGGGTTGCCCGCGTACACGCCTTTCTCGGTAATCGATTTTGTCACCACGCTTCCCGCGCCGATGACTGCGCCATCGCAGATTGTGACTGCCAGAATGGTCGCCCCACTGCCGATCGAGACATCATTACCAATCGTAATTCTTCCCCAACTGGTGCGGTCGGCATTGGGTTTTCCTTGCCGAAACATATCGTTAGCGAACATCACGCCATGACCGATAAAACAGCGGGAACCGATGGTGACATATTCGCAGATGAAGGTGTGCGACTGAATTTTGCTATCTGCGCCAATCTGCGTGTTGCCCTGGATTTCAACAAATGGTCCGACAAAAACGTTGTCTTCCAGTATGCAGTCGTACAGGTTCGCCGGTTCATAAACCACCACATTCTCACCGCACGTGACGTTGCGGACAGCGGATTGACGAATATTCATCATTTATATCCTCTTAAATCTGCTTTTCCATAACGTACAAAATACTGGTCTGGGAGGCGGTAGTGAAAGCAGTTTCCTTCACAAGCGTCATCCCTTGCCGTTCATAGAACTGCCGTGCCTTAGGATTATCAGCCAGTACCTCAAGCCAGAGCCATTTTTCATCCTGCTCTTTGGCCTGGCGAATAACTTCGGCAAAAAGCTGCTCACCGTACTGTTTGCCCGTTGCATCTGGCATCAGGTAGATCTTATGTAGCAATGCCCCTGAACGCCCTTCTGGATCAATAGAGTGGCGGAGACTGTATTTGGCAAAGCCAACCGGCGCGTCGGCAAAGGCGATAAGCCAGAAGGTTCCGGGCTCGGCCAGACTGCTGGATATCGCTGGTAAGGAATATTCCTGCTCAAGATAAGCGTCGAGCTCGCTCGGGTTTTTCCACAAAGGCGCAAAGTGATGTCGATAGCTGATATAGCCCATTGCGCTTAGCAAGCTGGCATCGTCGACGGTTGCCATTTCAATCTTAAGCATTTCTATTCCGTTCAAGATGTTAGTGTCAGAAGCATTGTTGCACCATTATTGAGCTGCACAAAACATAAACAAAAAATGTAGATCTCTGTCACATTTCTGCGTTATACAGGAACCTTGTTACTGAACAGGAGGGGCCGTTATGACGTCGTTATCTCGTCCGCGTGTGGAGTTTATCTCCACCATCTTACAGACCGTGTTGAATCTGGGGCTGTTGAGTCTGGGCCTGATCCTGGTTGTATTCCTTGGGAAAGAAACGCTACACCTGGCGGATGTACTGTTCGCGCCGGAACAAACCAGCAAGTATGAGCTGGTGGAAGGGCTGGTGGTTTACTTTCTCTATTTTGAATTTATCGCGCTGATTGTGAAGTACTTTCAGTCAGGGTTTCACTTTCCGCTGCGCTACTTTGTTTATATCGGGATCACCGCAATTGTGCGGTTGATCATCGTCGATCATAAAGCGCCGATGGATGTATTGATCTATTCTGCGGCGATCCTGCTATTGGTGATTACGCTGTGGCTGTGTAACTCTAAACGGCTGAAGCGAGAGTAAAAGACAACACGCCGCAATCCGGCTGCGGCGTGTTGTATGTCAGGGTTACTGCGCAGAGGCTGGCTGGGTTTTCTCTGCTGCGGGTTCCCACAGTTCTTCAAGTTCTTCCAGCGTTTTGCCTTTGGTTTCCGGCACGAACTTCCACATAAACAGCGCCGCCAGAATACCCATACAACCGTAAATCCAGTAGGAGAAACCGTTGTGGAAATGGGAAACCAGCCACGAATTTTTGTCCATCATTGGGAAGGTCCAGGAGACGAAGTAGTTCGCCAGCCACTGAGCGGCGACGGCAATGGCGAGCGCTTTGCCACGAATCGCGTTCGGGAAGATTTCTGCCAACAGCACCCAACAAACCGGTCCCCAGGACATGGCGAATGCGGCGACGTAAAACAGCATCGACAGCAGCGCTATCAGCCCGGAAGCCTGGGTGTAAAACGCGGTGCCAAGGCTGAACATCCCAAGAGCCATACCCAATGCGCCAATTATTTGCAGCGGTTTGCGACCAAATTTGTCCACCGTCATGATTGCCAGCACGGTGAAGCTCAGGTTGATTACGCCGACAATAATAGTCTGCAAGAGCGCCACATCGGTGCTGGCCCCTAACGTTTTAAACACTTCCGGCGCGTAGTACAGCACGACGTTAATACCGACAAACTGCTGGAAGATGGAGAGCATCACGCCGATGACGATAACGCCCACACCAAACATCAACAGGCGTCCGCCGGTCTTACGACCATGCTCCAGTGACTGATTGATCTCCTGCATGGCCTGGGTGGCGAGGCTGTTGCCCATAATTTTGCGCAGAATGCCCTCCGCCTGCTCGTGTCTGCCACGCGCCATCAGCCAGCGCGGGCTTTCCGGTACGGTGTACAGCAGCAGTAAAAACAGCAGGGCGGGAATACTTTCGGAAGCAAACATATATCGCCAGCCATCGGTATTCAGCCAGTTAGCGTCACCGGAACGGGCAATAAAATAGTTAACGCAATACACCAGCAGTTGACCAAAAATAATGGCGAATTGGTTAAAGGAAACCAGTTTCCCACGAATATGCGCTGGAGCCAGTTCTGCAATATACATCGGTGAGAGCATTGAGGCTAAACCAACGCCAATACCACCAATGATGCGATAAATAACAAATTCGGGGACGTATCCGGCCAAATAAACAGGCACGGCATTATCTGGGTTAATCGTGGTAAATCCTAATTCTGGCCACGCAGAACCAATACCGGAAATAAAGAACAGCAGGGCGGCGATTTTCAGCGAGTCCCGGCGACCGAAGCGGTTACTGCAATAACCGCCCAGCGCACCGCCGATGATGCAGCCAATCAACGCGCTGGCAACGCAAAAGCCTAACAGCGAGTTGGCGGCGGATTCACTTAAATGTTGCGGGGCGACAAACACGGTATTTAAGGATTCTACCGTTCCGGATATGACGGCGGTGTCATAGCCGAATAATAGCCCTCCTAATGTTGCTACTAATGTAATCGAAAAAATATAACTGGAATTATATTGGGTGTTCATTCAGACCTGCCTTAGAGGATACAGCTCTTTTGATCAGTGTCGTGATGGTGGATTTAACAGGCAGGGAAGACAATTATCATTTTTTACATTGCAATTATGTTTTGTCTTTTCTGTGATCTTAATTCTGTTTAATTTGTCTGTTTTCAGGTGGTAAATATAATTGCAGTGATGGGGGCCACGAAAGGAAATAATCGTAACAGCAATGCAAAATAACATAAAAAAGGGCGCTCCGTAGAGCGCCGAATAACTGTCACAGGTTGGGATAACATAAGTTGAGGGTTGCAGTGGCATTGCCCGTTGCCGGGCAGGTACTTCGATAAAACTTAACCTTTCACACCACCCGCCGTCAGGCCGTTGACCAGCCAGCGCTGTGCCAGCAGGAACACCAGAGTAATCGGAATGGCTGAAAGTACAGCTGCGGCGGCAAAGTCGCCCCACAAGTAGTTCTGTGGATTGAGGTACTGCTGCATACCAACCGCAAGGGTGTAGCTGTTCACATCACGCAGCAGCAGTGACGCGACCGGTACTTCGGTAATAGCGGCAATGAATGACAGAATAAACACGACCGCCAGAATTGGTACGGAAAGCGGCAGCAGTACCAGGCGGAATGCCTGCCACGGCGTGGCGCCATCCAGCGCGGCCGCTTCTTCCAGCGAACCGTCGATGGTTTCAAAATAGCCCTTAATTGTCCACACATGCAGCGCGATACCGCCGAGATAGGCGAAGATCACGCCGCCGTGAGTGTTCAGGCCGATAAACGGAATGTATTGGCCCAGGCGGTCAAACAAGGCGTACAACGCGACCAGAGACAGCACCGCCGGGAACATCTGGAAGATTAGCATCCCTTTCAGCAGGGTCGCTTTACCCGGGAAGCGCATACGGGCAAAGGCGTAAGCACAGGTGGTGGAAAGCGTCACAATACCAATCGCGGTAATGGTGGCGACTTTCACCGAGTTCCACAGCCACAGCAGCACCGGGAACGGCGGCGGAGTGACGCGGCCATCCGCATGTTCTACGCTAAAGCCCAGCGCCAGTTTCCAGTGTTCCCAGGAAATATTATCCGGGATCAGGCTGCCGGTAGCGAAGTTACCTTCACGCAGCGAAATGGCGATGACCATCAGCAGCGGGAACATGATCGCCGCGATAAAAATCAGCAGCCCTAAGTGCGTTGCGAATAAACGTAACTTTTGTGATTTCGGTTGGACCATAGCCATGTTCGTTGTCTCCCTTAATCAAACTTCATACGTGTGGCTTTCAGGTTCACAATCGCCAGCGCGCCAACCAGCAGGAAGATCAGGGTGGCAATCGCCGCCGCCAGACCGAAGTCCTGACCGCCGCCGCCTTCAAAGGCGATACGGTAGGTGTAGCTGACGAGCAGGTCGGTGTAACCGGCAGGCGTAGTGGTGCCAAGACGGTCCGGACCGCCGTTGGTCAACAGTTGAATCAGCACGAAGTTATTAAAGTTAAAGGCGAAGCTGGCGATCATCAGCGGCGTCAGCGGCTTAATCAGCAGCGGTAATGTAATTTTAAAGAAGTTCTGGAACGGACCCGCGCCGTCCATTGCCGAGGCTTCATACAGATCGTCAGGAATCGCTTTCAGCAGCCCCATGCACAGGATCATCATGTACGGATAACCCAGCCAGGTGTTAACGATGATAATCATCGAACGCGCGGTGGTTGGATCGCTAAACCAGGCCGGCTTGATACCAAACAGCGCGCTGAGCATCATGTTGATTTCACCAAAACTCTGGTTGAACAGCCCTTTGAAAATCAGAATCGAGATAAACGACGGTACGGCGTAGGGCAGAATCAGCAGGACGCGGTAAATCGCTTTGCCCTTCAGAGATTCCCACTGCACCAGACAGGCCAGCACCATACCCACAGCCACGGTCAGAATCACCGTCAGGACTGAGAACACTACCGTCCAGATAAAGATGGCGAAGAACGGTTTCTGGATGCCCTCGTCGGTAAATACGCGGGTGAAATTGTCCCAGCCGATGGTGACGGTATAGCCCGGGCTGAGTTTTTCAGTACCCCAGCTACCGTCTGCGTTAATGGCCTGATAATAACCAATATCGTTATTAGCGCGGTACTTCACGCCGCTTTGGTTGTTGGTGAGCGTCCCATCATCGGCCAGGGAGTAGAGCGGCTGCGTACCGGAGAACTGACGCAGTGAACTCATGATGACTTTGCTTTCGTCCGGCAGAATGGCTGTTAGCTGAGTCAGCGCCTGACGATTCTGGGTGATGATGCGCAGCGTCGCACGTTCGCCCGCTGGTAGCGCCTCGGTTTCTTTTAACTGCAGCTTCTGTTCGCCGCCAAATTTAAAGGCGTCGGAAACATAATTTTTTCCCGTTTCACCGTCGGTGAGGGCCAGTTGCCACTCATCACCCGCCGGATACAGGCCAAAGTTGTAAGTTTTACCTGCCTGATAAGAACGATCCATCAGGACTTGTTGAGCACGTTCAAAGGTCAGTTGGTTGGTGCTGCTGTAGTTGGTAAAAGCAATGGCGATGGTACAAATGAGCGGAAACAGGACAAACAGCCCCATACCGGCCACGCCAGGATAAACATAGCGCCAGGCATAGGCTTTACGGTTAGCGAAAATATACAGGCCAACAGAGCTTAAAATTAGCGTCATGATGGCAAACAGATACTCCCCCTGAGCGTACATCAAAACAACAAGGTAACCGACCAGCAGACCAAGCAGACCCATTACTGACCATTTCAGCATGTCGCTTTGCCACCAGTGTTTCTTTTTAATGACATCCATGGGGTTCAATCCTCAACAACAATGAAAACCTGTTGGTCAGCGTGCCTGATGGCGCTGCGCTTATCAGGCCTACATACGTTGTAGGCCGGATAAGGCATGTATGCCGCCATCCGGCACGTTCACAACTGTATTACTTGGTGATACGACCCTGCGCGTCTTTCAGCGCGGCATCGACGGTCTGACGACCGCTGGCGGCGTTGATCACGGCGGTACGCACGGCATACCAGAATGCGGACATCTGCGGGATGTTCGGCATGATTTCGCCTTTCTGGGCGTTATCCATGGTGGCCGCGATACGCGGATCTTTCGCTAACTGTTCCTGGAAGGATTTCAGCGCAACCGCGCCCAGTGGTTTGTCCTTGTTCACTTCATCCAGACCCTGGTCGGTCAACAGGTAGTTTTCGAGGAACTCTTTCGCCAGTTCTTTGTTCGGGCTGGCGGCGTTGATACCCGCGCTCAGTACGCCAACGAACGGTTTAGACGGCTTGCCTTTGAAGGTTGGCAGCAGCGTAACGCCGTAGTTCACCTTGCTCTTATCGATGTTGGACCACGCCCACGGACCGTTGATGGTCATCGCGGTATCGCCTTTGTTAAAGGCCGCTTCGGCGATGGAGTAGTCGGTATCCGCATTCATGTGTTTGTTTTTGATCAGGTCGACCAGGAAGGTCAGGCCCGCTTTCGCGCCAGCGCTATCCACGCCCACGTCTTTCACGTCGTACTTGCCGTTTTCAAACTTGAACGCGTAACCGCCGTCGGCGGCAATCAGCGGCCAGGTGAAGTACGGTTCTTGCAGGTTGAACATCAGCGCGGATTTACCTTTCGCTTTCAGCTCTTTATCCAGCGCCGGAATTTCTTCCCAGGTTTTCGGTGGGTTCGGAACGAGGTCTTTGTTGTAAATCAGCGACAGCGCTTCCACGGCGATCGGGTACGCAATCAGTTTGCCGTTATAGCGTACGGCATCCCAGGTGAACGGATAGAGCTTGTCCTGGAACGCTTTGTCTGGCGTGATTTCAGCCAGCAGGCCAGATTGTGCGTAGCCGCCAAAACGGTCATGCGCCCAGAAGATGATGTCCGGGCCGTCGCCAGTCGCGGCAACCTGCGGGAACTTCTCTTCCAGCTTGTCCGGGTGCTCAATGGTAACTTTGATACCCGTGTCTTTCTCGAATTTTTTACCCACTTCAGCGAGGCCGTTATAGCCTTTGTCGCCGTTAATCCAGATGACCAACTTACCTTCTTCAATCTTGGCGAGAGCCGAGGCGGAAAACATCATCGTCGTTAATGCAGACAATGCGAGGATGCGTGCGCCAGTTTTGATATTCATAGTTCCCATCCTGTTTGGTGATTTTGCAGAGGTGGCTTAACGGGTACTAGTTTCTTTATACGGCAACCTCTTTCCATCCTCCTTACACCTACGCCCCACCCGTTCTTTATGTGATCTGTGTTACATAAATGTGAGTATTGCGCACTGGCGCACATAAAACCCCACCCATTTTTGCAAGCTGCATCACGAAATTCCTCTGAGGCTGGTGGTCCGGGTCTCAGACGCTGCGCTCTCATCCTCCCGCCTCCTCCCCCATAAAAAAGCTGGGGGGTGGAGGATTCACGCCCGTGAGGGATAACGCATAGTCAGTCCATCATGAATGTTGCTGTCGATGACAGGTTGTAACGAAGGGAGAAGGGCATGGCGAGCGTACAGCTGCGAAATGTAACGAAAGCCTGGGGTGACGTGGTGGTATCGAAGGATATCAATCTCGACATTCACGAAGGGGAGTTCGTGGTGTTTGTCGGACCGTCAGGCTGTGGTAAGTCGACCTTGCTGCGTATGATCGCCGGACTTGAAACCATCACCAGCGGCGACCTGTTTATCGGGGAGACCCGGATGAACGACATTCCACCCGCCGAACGCGGTGTGGGCATGGTCTTCCAGTCCTATGCGTTATACCCCCATTTATCCGTCGCGGAAAACATGTCGTTCGGCCTCAAACTGGCCGGCGCGAAAAAAGAGGTAATGAATCAGCGCGTTAATCAGGTAGCTGAGGTTCTGCAACTGGCGCACCTGCTGGACCGTAAACCGAAAGCGCTGTCCGGTGGACAACGTCAGCGTGTGGCGATTGGCCGTACGTTGGTTGCCGAGCCGCGAGTATTCCTGCTGGACGAACCGTTGTCGAACCTTGATGCCGCGCTGCGCGTCCAGATGCGTATTGAAATCTCCCGCCTGCATAAACGTCTTGGCCGCACGATGATTTACGTCACCCACGATCAGGTCGAAGCGATGACCCTGGCAGACAAAATTGTGGTGTTGGATGCCGGTCGTGTGGCGCAGGTCGGTAAACCCCTGGAGCTGTACCACTATCCTGCCGACCGCTTTGTCGCGGGCTTTATCGGTTCGCCAAAGATGAACTTCCTGCCGGTGAAAGTTACCGCAACGGCAATTGATCAGGTGCAGGTTGAATTACCAAACCGCCAGCAAGTCTGGTTACCCGTCGACAGTGCCCGCGTTCAGGTGGGTGCCAATATGTCTTTAGGTATCCGCCCGGAACATCTGCTGCCCAGCGAAATCGCCGATGTCACCCTTGAAGGTGAAGTCCAGGTGGTCGAACAACTTGGTCACGAAACACAAATTCATATCCAGATCCCCGCCATCCGTCAAAACCTGGTTTACCGCCAGAACGACGTGGTGTTGGTAGAAGAGGGTGCCACATTCGCTATCGGCCTGCCGCCAGAGCGTTGCCATCTGTTCCGTGAGGATGGCACTGCATGTCGTCGGTTGCACCAGGAGCCGGGCGTTTAAGGTCCCCATAAAAAAACGAAACGCAAAACCATTCGCAGTTTCAGAAGGTGGCAGCGTTTAAAGAAAAGCAATGATCTCAGGAGATAGAACGATGATTACTCTGCGCAAACTTCCTCTGGCGGTTGCTGTGGCAGCAGGCATTATGTCTGTTCAGGCAATGGCTGTGGATTTCCATGGTTATGCTCGTTCCGGTATCGGTTGGACGGGTAGCGGCGGCGAACAACAATGTTTCCAGGCAACAGGTGCACAAAGTAAATACCGTCTCGGTAACGAATGTGAAACCTATGCGGAAATCAAATTAGGTCAGGAAGTGTGGAAAGAAGGCGATAAGAGCTTCTACTTCGACACCAACGTCGCCTACTCCGTAGCACAGCAGAATGACTGGGAAGGAACTGATCCAGCCTTCCGTGAAGCCAACGTGCAGGGTAAAAACCTGATTGAATGGCTGCCAGGCTCTACTATCTGGGCCGGTAAGCGCTTCTACCAACGTCATGACGTGCACATGATCGACTTCTACTACTGGGATATTTCAGGTCCTGGCGCCGGTATTGAAAACATCGATCTGGGCTTCGGTAAACTGTCTCTGGCCGCGAGCCGTTCTCAGGAAGCGGGTGGTTCATACGCGTTCAGCAGCCAGAATATCTATGATCGTACCAAAGATACCGCCAACGACGTATTTGACGTTCGTTTAGCGCAGTTGGCAACGAACACTGACGGTATGTTGGAACTGGGTGTTGACTACGGTCGTGCGAATACGACAGACGATTACAGCCTGGCAGACGGCGCATCAAAAGATGGCTGGATGTTCACCGCTGAACATACTCAGAGCATGCTGAAGGGCTACAACAAGTTTGTTGTTCAGTACGCGACAGACTCCATGACCACGCAGGGTAAAGGTTTGAACCAGGGTTCTTACGGTTCTTCTTCCTTCACCATTACTAATCCAGATGGTAGTAAAACCAATTACGCCAATAACGTGATTAATAACAACGGTAGCCTGGTGCGTATTCTCGACCACGGCGCCATCTCCCTGGGCGACAAATGGGATCTGATGTACGTCGGTATGTACCAGAACCTCGATATGGATAACGATCTGGGTACCGAATGGTACACCGTCGGTATCCGCCCGATGTACAAATGGACGCCAATCATGAGCACCCTGATGGAAGTCGGCTACGACAACGTCAAATCTCAGCAGACTGGCGATCGCAACAGCCAGTACAAAATCACCCTCGCGCAACAGTGGCAGGCTGGCGACAGCATCTGGTCCCGCCCGGCAATTCGTGTCTTCGCAACCTATGCCAAGTGGGATGAGGAGTGGGGCTACGTCAAAAATGGTAACGACGTAACCAAATATGCAGCTGCAACGAACTCTGGTATCAGCACCACCAGCCGTGGTGACAGCGATGAGTGGTCCTTCGGTGCTCAGATGGAAATCTGGTGGTAATTCAGCACTAACCTGACGTAAAGACCGAAAGAGGGGCGTAAGCCCCTCTTGATTACGGTTTAGCGCGCTATTGCCTGGCCACCGCTGAACCCATGCTATCTGAGGTGATAACAATGAAAATGAAGAAAAGTCTCGTTGCCCTTTGTTTATCTGCAGGGTTATTTGCCAGCGCGCCTGGCATCAGCCTGGCCGATGTGAATATTGTTCCGCAGAACACTACCGCGGCGCCTGCTATTCCCACTGCAGCGTTGCAACAGCTAACCTGGACGCCTGTTGATCAATCCAAAACTCAGTCCACGCAGCTTGCGAGCGCGGGCCAGCGTTTGGATGTTGCTGGAATTACCGGTCCGGTCGCGGCCTGGAGCGTACCGGCCAATATTGGCGAGTTAACTCTGACGCTAACCAGTGAAGTAAACAAACAAACCAGCGTATTTGCGCCAAACGTCTTAATTCTTGATCAGAACATGACGCCATCTGCGTTCTTCCCCAGCAGCTATTTCACCTACCAGGAGCCCGGCGTAATGAGTGCCGATCGCCTGGAAGGCGTAATGCGTCTGACGCCAGCGCTGGGCCAGCAAAAGCTTTATGTTCTGGTCTTTACGACGGATAAAGACCTCCAGCAGACCACGACCCTGCTTGATCCGGCAAAAGCCTATGCCAAGGGCGTCGGTAACGCCGTACCCGATATTCCGGACCCGATCGCGCGTCATACCACCGATGGTCTGTTGAAATTGAAAGTCAAAACCAGCTCGTCCTCCAGTGTGTTGGTCGGGCCGCTGTTCGGTTCTTCCGGCCCTGGCCCTGTCACTGTCGGCAATACCGCAGCGCCTGCAGTGACTTATGCGGCTCCGGCAGCAGCGGTTGCCGCTCCTGCGCCGCAGCCGGTGAAGAAAAGTGAGCCGATGCTGAACGACACCGAAAGCTATTTTAATCAGGCGATTAAGGATGCCGTGGCGAAAGGCGATGTCGATAAAGCGCTGAAGCTGCTTGATGAAGCTGAACGTCTGGGATCCAAATCAGCCCGATCCACCTTTATCAGCAGTGTAAAAGGCAAGGGGTAAACATCTCCCCACATTGTTGATTTTGCAACAACTGGTGCGTCTCCTGGCGCACCTTTTTTTATCCTTCAGTGCGAATTGTTACGCTTATGTTGCTCTGCCGATCACTTAATTGTGTTTGCTCACCCCGTAATGCCTTTTCTGCGATACAATGCCTTTAGGTTATAAATCGGAGAGTAAGGCATGCCACACCCTGCGTTAACGCAACTGCGTGCGCTGCGTTATTTTGATGCGATCCCGGCGCTGGACCCGCAACTGCTCGACTGGTTGTTACTGGAAGATTCCATGACCAAACGTTTTGAGCAGCAGGGCAAAGAAGTCACCGTCACGTTGATTCGCGAAGCGTTCGTTGGGCAAAATGAGGTGGCTGAAGAACTGGCGCTGCTGCCTAAAGAGTCCCGCTATTGGTTACGCGAAATCCTGTTATGCGCGGATGGTGAACCCTGGCTTGCCGGGCGTACTGTGGTGCCTGAATCCACCCTGTGTGGCCCTGAACTGGCTTTACAAAACCTGGGGAAAACCCCGCTCGGACGCTACCTGTTTACGTCATCGACATTGACCCGAGATTTTATTGAGATTGGCCGCGATGCAGCGCTGTGGGGGCGTCGTTCCCGCCTGCGGCTGAGCGGTAAGCCGTTGATGCTTACCGAGCTTTTTCTGCCTGCATCGCCGTTGTACTGAGAGGAAGATAAAGATGGAGTGGAGTCTGACGCAGAATAAGCTGCTGGCGTTTCACCGCTTGATGCGTACGGATAAGCCAATCGGCGCCTTACTGCTGCTCTGGCCTACGCTGTGGGCATTATGGGTAGCAACCCCTGGCATGCCGCAACTGTGGATCCTGGCGGTTTTTGTCGCCGGCGTATGGTTAATGCGCGCTGCCGGATGCGTGGTGAATGACTATGCCGACAGGAAGTTTGACGGCCACGTTAAGCGTACCGCGAATCGACCGCTGCCGAGCGGGGCTGTCACCGAGAAAGAAGCCCGAACGCTGTTTGTCGTACTGGTATTGCTGGCCTTCCTGCTGGTATTGACGCTCAATACGATGACCATTTTGTTGTCCGTTGCGGCATTAGCGCTGGCGTGGGTTTACCCGTTTATGAAGCGCTATACGCATCTGCCGCAGGTGGTGCTGGGGGCGGCGTTTGGCTGGTCGATCCCGATGGCGTTCGCCGCCGTGAGCGAGTCCGTACCGCTGAGCTGCTGGCTGATGTTCCTCGCCAATATCCTCTGGGCGGTGGCCTATGATACGCAGTATGCAATGGTTGACCGCGATGATGACCTGAAGATCGGTATTAAATCGACCGCGATTCTGTTCGGCCAGAACGACAAGCTGATTATTGGTATTCTGCAGGTGGGCGTGCTGGTGCTGATGGCGCTGGTGGGCTGGTTAAACGGGTTGGGACTGGGCTATTACTGGTCTCTGTTAGTGGCTGGGGCGCTGTTTGTGTATCAGCAGAAACTGATCGTCAACCGTGAACGTGACGCCTGCTTTAAAGCGTTTATGAACAATAACTATGTTGGTCTGGTGCTGTTCTTAGGCCTGGCAATGAGCTACTGGCATTTTTGAGTTTGGCTTAGCCTGCAAAATAAAAACCGGTCATTTCGACCGGTTTTTTTATGCTTATTCGCCTTGTGTGGCGCTCTCGATGGTCAGACGCACATCCGACGTGACCAGTTCGGCCAGCATCTGATAGATCTTCATCGTCTCTTCCGGTTCGGCATCTCCGGTATCGCTGATATATCCCTCGTCACGCAGCGTCAGCACCAGAGAGCTGAACACGGCCTTGTCGAAGAATTCCGGCGCGTTAATGCCGTGCAGGACAGAAAGACGCTGAGCCACGGTGCGGCTCTCTTTCTCCAGCGTACCACGGTTGATAGATGGGTTAGCGCTCAGCAGCCAGAAGGTAATAGCGTAGCGCTGCAACGTCTCACGAGCACCCGCCGCCAGCAGTTGTAGCGTACGGGAGCGGGCCGGATTGATATGCAGTTCGTCATCGTCCAGGGTGATGAGTCCCTGGCGCTGCATTTCGCTGGCCAGTTCGTCGATCACGCCAGCGAGTTCGTCACGCTCCCAGCGCAGGAACAGCTCCGCTTTCAGCATTGGGTATAGCGCTTCAATATGCTGCAGCAGCGCGGCGCGTGAAATATGACGATGCTGGGTTACGATGGCCGCCATTAACGAAGGCAGAACCAGCATATGCGCAATGTTGTTGCGGTAGTACGTCATCAATACCGCCTGCTCGCGCGGCAGAATGATGATGTCGCCAATGGTGTCTTTCTCGACCTCAAACTTGTTCATCTGCAAGGCATGGTCAATCAGTTCACTGGCGCTCTGCGCAGGAACCGTCGCATCCGGGGCATACGGTACGTTGCGCAGCAGACTCAGATAGCAATCGAGTTGTTCAGTCAACTGCTCACGGGTCAGAGAGCGCTGGCGGGAAGCCAGTAACGCGGTACAGCACAGGTTCATGGCGTTGGCCGCGCCTGCGTTGTTAATGCGTACCATCAGATCGGCGGCAATGTTATTTACCGTCGGCGTCAGCCAGGCAGGACGGATAGACTCGATAGGATCGATAGATTCACGCCACTCCGGCACGTGCTGGTTGAGGTAAGTCATCAACGGCATCGGCTCGCCAAAGTTAACGTAACCCTGACCCAGATTACGCAGCTTGCTTAAGCCACGCAGCATTTGCGGCAGGCTCTCTTTCTCTTTCGTCGCGCCCCGCAGTTCTTTCGCATACGTGCCCACTTCCATGACGTGCTCGTAGCCGATGTAGATCGGTACGAGGGTAATCGGACGCGTACCGCCGCGCAGCATCGCCTGAATGGTCATCGACAGCGTGCCGGTTTTCGGGTCGAGCAAACGACCAGTACGTGAACGACCGCCTTCGACAAAGTACTCAACCGAGTAGCCGCGGCTGAACAACTCGCCCAGGTATTCGCGGAAAACGGTGGAATAAAGCTTGTTGCCCTTGAAGGTACGACGAATAAAGAACGCGCCCAGGCGGCGGAAGATCGGACCTGCTGGCCAGAAATTCAGGTTGATGCCTGCCGCGATGTGCGGCGGAACCAGACCCTGATGATACAGAACGTACGACAGCAGCATATAGTCCATATGGCTGCGGTGGCACGGAACATAGACGATTTCATGGCCATCGTGCGCCAACTGGCGTACACGCTCTGCATTATGAACGTTAATGCCCTGATACAGACGGTTCCAGGTAAAGCCCAGAATACGATCTGTCAGACGGATCATCTCGTAGGAGAAGTTGGCGGCAATCTCTTCCATCAGCGCTATCGCATTTTGCTGCGCTTTTTCGTGGGAGATTTTTTTACTGCGCGCTTCATCTTCTACCGCGCGCGCGATAGCTTTTGAGGCCAACAGTTTGTTAAACAGATCCTGTCGGGCAGGGAGGCGCGGACCGACTGCGGCCAGGCGCTGGCGAGCAAAGTGCATACGCGCTACGCGCGCCAGCTTCTGGGCGATAATTTTATCTGTACCGTGTTCATCCGCCATGCGACGCAGGGAAACCGACGGGGAGAAGCGGACAAAGCTGTCGCGACCCAGCCAGGACACAGCAAAGAATTTTTGTACGCCGTTCAGCATACGCAGCGGCGGGTTGACCTCGCCTTTTTCGCGTCCAGGCGCACGGCCAAACATTACCGAAACCGGCACCATCTGCACATCCAGGTCTGGATTGCTGCGATGCAAGTCGAGATAGTTATGGAACAGCTTAATAGACTCTTCTTTTGGCGTGTAATAGGTGAAGACACGTGGGCCGCCGTGAATAAACACGTAGCGCGGCAGTAGAGTTCCGTCTATCTCCAGCGGTTCCAGGGGATCCGGGAGATCGTGCGCCAGACATTGGGCGCGCAGCGTCAGCAAGTCTGCTTTGGAGTTGTACGGTAGGACGTACATAATGGGGCGAGAAGTATCGAGCCCCAATTCCGGTGCGGGTTCCGCCGGAATAGACTTGCTTTTTACCAGTACGCTTAATGGTAAATTCAGTAATTTGTAGTAAATTCGTGGCCAGCCGGACATAAACGATGTAAAGCCTCTGGTTAATAATGCAAATGCGCTGCAAGGATATCAGAAAGTTTAGTGAATTTCTGGTGTATCCGGTCATACTTCGCGCTGCTTTGCCACACCCTGAAACAAACGGGGTAACGTTACAATGACATTGACGCTAATAATGTAAAAAGGTTCTTTTTGATGGCCAATAATACCACTGGATTCACCCGAATTATCAAAGCTGCAGGCTATTCCTGGAAAGGTTTTCGCGCCGCATGGATTAATGAGGCGGCATTTCGCCAGGAAAGCGTTGCCGTTCTGCTAGGCGTTGCCATCGCCTGCTGGCTGGACGTCGACGCCATTACGCGCGTGTTGCTGATTGGTTCCGTGATGCTGGTGATGATCGTTGAAATCCTCAATAGTGCGATTGAGGCGGTGGTTGATCGTATCGGTTCCGAGTACCACGAACTGTCTGGTCGTGCGAAAGACATGGGGTCGGCGGCGGTATTGCTGTCGATTTTTGTCGCCTTGATCACCTGGAGCATCCTGTTGTGGTCGCATTTGCGATAAAGATTCCACAACTTCATCATTCTCCTGTTTTTTGTGCAGTTTGCGGTTCCAAAATCACCTTTAGCTGTATATACTCACAGCATAACTGTATATACACCCAGGGGGCGGAATGAAAGCGTTAACGGCCAGGCAGCAAGAGGTGTTTGATCTTATTAGAGATCACATCAGCCAGACAGGTATGCCACCGACGCGTGCGGAGATCGCGCAGCGTTTGGGGTTCCGTTCCCCAAACGCTGCTGAAGAACATCTGAAAGCGCTGGCGCGTAAAGGCGTGCTGGAAATTGTATCCGGCGCATCGCGTGGCATTCGTCTGTTGCAGGAAGAAGAAGAAGGTTTACCGCTTGTCGGTCGCGTTGCGGCAGGTGAGCCACTTCTGGCGCAGCAACACATCGAAGGACATTATCAGGTCGATCCTTCACTGTTCAAACCGAACGCCGATTTTCTGCTGCGCGTCAGCGGTATGTCGATGAAAGACATCGGGATTATGGACGGTGATTTGCTGGCCGTGCATAAAACACAGGATGTGCGTAACGGTCAGGTTGTTGTTGCGCGCATTGACGACGAAGTGACGGTGAAGCGCCTGAAAAAACAGGGCAACAAGGTTGAACTCCTGCCAGAAAATAGCGAATTCAAACCCATTGTGGTCGACCTGCGCGAGCAAAGCTTCACTATTGAAGGGCTGGCGGTAGGCGTCATTCGTAACGGGGAATGGCTGTAATACTCTGTTGAGTCCCTGTAGGCCGGATAAGACGTTTGCGTCGCCATCCGGCAACTCGCCTGGTGGCACTGCGCTTACCGGGCCAGGGCAACATCTTCCAGTACCTCTAACTTCTTTTCAGGCGCTATTTCATGCCTTTCTTTACCTCCTCCGACAAAGCACTCTGGCGTCTTGCCTTACCGATGATCTTCTCCAATATCACCGTTCCCTTGCTGGGATTGGTCGATACCGCGGTCATTGGTCATCTGGATAGTCCGGTCTATCTTGGCGGCGTTGCCGTTGGCGCCACCGCGACCAGTTTTCTCTTTATGCTGCTGCTTTTTTTACGTATGAGCACCACAGGTCTCACCGCCCAGGCATTTGGCGCGAAAGATCCGCAGGCACTGGCGCGTGCGCTGGTGCAGCCGCTAATGCTGGCGCTGGGGGCGGGGCTGCTTATCGCACTGTTTCGTACGCCGATTATCGATCTGGCTCTGCATATTGTCGGCGGCAGTGAAGCAGTATTGGAGCAGGCCCGACGTTTCCTGGAAATCCGTTGGTTAAGCGCCCCCGCCTCGCTGGCGAATCTGGTACTGCTCGGCTGGCTGCTTGGCGTTCAGTATGCGCGGGCGCCGGTTATCCTGCTGATTGTCGGTAATGTTCTCAACATTGTGCTCGATTTATGGCTGGTGATGGGCCTGCATATGAACGTGCAGGGCGCGGCGCTGGCAACGGTCACCGCCGAATATGCCACTTTGCTGATCGGTCTGTTAATGGTACGCAAAGTCCTGCATATGCGCGGAATTTCGCTGGCAATGTTGAAACAGGCCTGGCGTGGCAATTTCCGCCGCTTACTGGCGCTTAACCGTGACATTATGCTGCGCTCGCTGTTGCTGCAGCTCTGTTTTGGTGCCATTACGGTGCTGGGCGCGCGCCTGGGGAGCGATATCATTGCGGTAAATGCCGTTCTGATGACCCTGCTGACCTTTACCGCCTACGCGCTGGACGGGTTTGCCTACGCCGTTGAAGCGCATTCTGGTCAGGCCTATGGCGCACGGGATGGCAGCCAGTTACTGGATGTCTGGCGCGCAGCCTGTCGACAGTCCGGTCTTGTGGCGATTCTGTTTTCGCTGGTTTATGCCCTGTTTGGCGAGCACATTATAGCGTTGCTGACCTCGCTCCCGCAGATTCAACTGCTGGCCGATCGTTATCTTATCTGGCAGGTGATTTTGCCGCTGGTTGGCGTCTGGTGTTATTTGCTGGACGGTATGTTTATCGGCGCAACACGGGCTGCAGAAATGCGCAACAGCATGGCCGTTGCCGCCGCGGGATTCGCATTAACGTTACTGGCTTTACCGCTGCTGGGTAACCACGGCTTGTGGCTGGCGCTCACCGTGTTTCTTGCCCTGCGCGGGCTTTCGCTGGCCTTTATCTGGCGACGTCACTGGCGCAACGGGACGTGGTTCGTTGAAGCCTGACGGTTAAAAATTCTGAATAGTGAATCGAATGCCGAATCAGTGACTACACTTATTCTCACGTCCAGCAGAAAAGATAGCGGAGTTGGACGAGATACTCTGGCTATTCACAACCTAACGATGAGGATTTGATGATGAATAAAGACGAAGTCGGCGGCAACTGGAAACAGTTCAAAGGTAAAGTGAAAGAGCAATGGGGCAAACTGACCGACGATGATATGACGGTCATTGAAGGCAAACGTGACCAACTGGTCGGTAAAGTCCAGGAGCGTTACGGTTATGCAAAAGATCAGGCGGAGAAAGAAGTCACTGACTGGGAAAACCGCAACGATTACCGCTGGTAATTAGTCCCCTCCTGAGAGTACAAGGATGTACGCTCTCTGGCTTAGCGACCGACTTTCTTTTTCACCAGAATTGAGTGGTCATGCTGGCATTCGCCCGGATGGCGACAGGCTTCAACCTCCACGCATGCCGGGCACAGCCCGTGAGCTTCAATCACGTTATGCCGCAGAGCAAAACCCATTTTTGCCGCCAGCATATGCATGATGTCTTCCACACCCTCCGCACACTCTTCTTTTACCACGCCACAGCGATCGCAAATAAACATCGCAGAACTGTGGGTCGGTTGATCGAACAGGTGACACAGCACGTAGCTGTTGGTCGATTCCACTTTATGTACAAAACCTTGTTCCAGCAGAAAATCGAGCGCACGATAAACGGTCGGTGGCTTGGCCTGCGGCTCGGTTTCCCGTAGCAGGTCGAGCAGGTCATAAGCGCTAATGGCGCCTTCCTGCAGGCTCATCAGGCGCAGCACTTCGAGGCGCTGTGGCGTTAGCCGCACGTTGCGTTGCGCACAGAGTTTTTCAGCTTGAGCCAATAACTCCTGCGTGGTGGTTTTGTCCATTTGGCGCCTCGATTTGTGTGAAAGGTTAATCCCTTACTTTATCATGTTCTGCTTAAAACGCCGAGATCCGCCTCTGTGTGCTATACCTGACGCATCGCATTCTGGAGAATCCACATGAAAAGACCCGACTGTATTCGCCACTGGCGAGAGGTGGAGGGGGCTGATGACTCCACCTACCCCGACAGCAATGAACTTTTTGCTATTGGCGCGCCGCTTGCCCGTAAACTGGGGTTAGGAAGACTAGGTATTCATCATGAACGCCTGCCGCCGGGGCGTCGCACATCTTATCCTCATGCCGAAAGCGATGAAGAAGAGTTTATCTATGTGCTGGAAGGTTATCCGGAAGCCTGGATTAACGGCTATTTATGGAAGCTCGAACCTGGCGACAGCGTCGGTTTTCCGGCAGGAACCGGGGTGTGCCACACCTTTATCAATAACACCAGTGAAGAGGTGCGCTTGCTGGTCGTGGGTGAGGCAAACAAAAAAAATAATCGCATTTATTACCCGCTTAACCCGGTCTATGCCGCCACGCGCGAGGATCGCTGGGTTGACCATCCGCCGCAGTTTTTTGGCCCACATGACGGCAAGCCGGGGCGCAAATAACGCTCTGTGAGAATATGCTGTGCGAGCCACGATGATGGGGCGCACTATCGCATCGGTCTATGCTATAGTAGCGCCCCTTTTTTAACCGGATGCTTGAATATTCGCCATGCTGCCTGAATCTCAGTCTACCGCTTTTCCCGCTCATCGTTTTTCTATCGCGCCGATGCTCGACTGGACGGACAGACATTGCCGCTACTTTTTGCGCTTACTGTCCCGCCAGACGCTGCTGTATACGGAGATGGTGACTACCGGCGCGATCATTCATGGTAAAGGCGATTATCTGGCGTATAGCGAAGAAGAACATCCGGTCGCGTTGCAACTGGGCGGGAGCGATCCGGCTGCGCTGGCGCAGTGTGCGAAGCTCGCTGAACAGCGGGGCTATGACGAAATTAACCTCAACGTGGGTTGTCCTTCCGACCGCGTACAGAATGGCATGTTTGGCGCCTGTCTGATGGGGAATGCGCAACTGGTCGCCGATTGCGTCAAGGCGATGCGCGATGTGGTGTCGATTCCGGTGACGGTGAAGACCCGAATCGGCATTGATGATCAGGACAGCTACGAATTCCTGTGCGATTTCATCAACACGGTATCTGGCAACGGCGAATGCGAGATGTTCATCATTCACGCCCGCAAGGCCTGGCTGTCCGGGTTAAGCCCGAAAGAAAACCGCGAGATCCCTCCGCTGGATTATGACCGTGTTTATCAGTTAAAGCGTGATTTCCCGCATTTGACGATGTCGATCAACGGCGGTATTAAATCGCTGGAAGAAGCGAAAAAGCATCTGCAACATATGGATGGCGTGATGGTGGGGCGTGAAGCCTATCAAAATCCTGGAATTCTGGCGTCAGTCGATCGCGAAATTTTTGCTGCCGCTACTCATGATGCCGATCCGGTCGCCGTGGTGCGTGCCATGTACCCATATATTGAGCGTGAACTGAGTCAGGGTACTTATCTGGGGCATGTGACGCGCCATATGCTGGGACTGTTTCAGGGAATCCCCGGCGCACGTCAGTGGCGTCGTTACCTGAGTGAGAACGCGCATAAAGCCGGAGCCGATATTAACGTCCTGGAACATGCTTTGAAGCTGGTGGCCGATAAGCGTTAGTTTCTCACTAAAAGTTAGTTAATTTCACCACACCCTGTGAGTTGTCACAGGGTTTTTTGTTTTATAAATCAGTGGATTAACTTTGGCATGTTTCTTGTAAAGGAATGGAGAGTATTTTATTTCGGGAGAGAGTCATGCTGGAACTACTTTTTGTGATTGGATTTTTTATCATGCTGATGGTCACCGGCGTCTCGTTGCTGGGGGTGCTGGCCGCGCTGGTGGTAGCCACCGTCGTCATGTTTTTGGGCGGGCTATTTGCCTTGATGATTAAACTGTTGCCCTGGCTGTTACTGGCCGTTGCCGTGGTGTGGGTGATCAAGGCGATAAAAGCGCCAAAAGTCCCACAGTATCAGCGCAATAACCGCCGATTTTACTAAGGTATTGAGTGGTCCGTCACAACCTGAAACATTGCCTTTAGAACCAAATAGGAATTGATTATCAAATCTGTCACTATTGCCTGGTTAACGAATTCATCGAGCTGTACCCTACATACAGCCGAACTAAAAAAAAGAAAGGGCTTCCTGCGGGAAGCCCTAATTCTTTACGGGATCAGCAGACTCGATCCCTGCGTGGCGCGACTTTCCAGCACTTCATGAGCACGCTGCGCGTCGTGCAGCGCAAATGTCTGACCAGGTGCGACATCCACTTTGATCACCCCGCTGGCAATCAGCGAGAAAAGCTCATTGCTGGCTTCGGTTAATTCATGGTGGTTGGTGATGTAACCCTGCAGAGAGGGGCGGGTCACGTACAGCGAACCTTTCTGATTAAGAATCCCTAAATTTACACCAGTCACGGGTCCGGACGCGTTGCCAAAACTGACCATCAGTCCGCGGCGCTGCAGACAATCGAGAGACGCCTCCCAGGTATCTTTCCCCACCGAGTCGTACACCACCCGCACTTTTTTACCGCCGGTGATCTCTTTTACCCGCTCAACGATGCTTTCTTCACGATAGTTAATCACCTGCCACGCGCCGGCCTGCTGCGCAATTTGCGCTTTTTGCGCATTGCCGACGGTGCCAATCAGTTTCGCTCCCAACGCTTTCGCCCACTGACAAGCGATCAGACCGACGCCACCTGCGGCTGCGTGGAATAAAAACGGTTCGTCAGGCTGGATTTCATAGGTTTTGCGCAACAGGTAAAAAACGGTCAGCCCCTTCAGAAACGAGGCGGCTGCCTGTTCAAACGAGATAGCGTTAGGCAGAATAGCGGCTTTATCAGCCGGCACGTTATGCACTGAGCTGTAAGCGCCAAGCGCAGACTGAGCATACACCACGCGATCGCCAGCTTTGATGTGCGTCACTTTGCTGCCAACTTTGCTGACCACGCCTGCGGCTTCGGTACCCAGACCGCTGGGCAGAGAAGGCGGCGGATAAAGACCACTGCGGATGTAGGTGTCGATGTAGTTGATCCCTATCGCTTTATTCTCGACCTGGATTTCGTTTTCCGCCGGGTCAACCGGCGTAAACTCCACAGCCTTGAGTACATCAGGCCCACCATGCTTGTGAAATTCAATACGTGTTGCCATGCTTCCTCCAAAAGAAATGTGGTAATCTTTCGACCCAATCATTATCTCGGTAACTCCATTCACTATGGCAGGAAATAAACCCTTCAACAAACAACAGACTGATGCTCGTGAGCGCGATCCCCAGGTCGCCGGGCTGAAAGTACCGCCGCACTCGATTGAAGCGGAACAGTCGGTGTTGGGCGGTTTAATGCTGGATAACGAACGCTGGGATGACGTGGCCGAACGCGTGGTCGCGGAGGATTTTTATACCCGCCCGCACCGGCATATCTTCACGGAAATGCATCGCCTGCAGGAGATGGGAAAACCCATCGATCTGATTACCCTGGCAGAGTCGCTGGAGGTTCAGGGCCAACTGGACAGCGTCGGCGGTTTTGCGTACCTGGCTGAGTTATCGAAAAATACGCCAAGTGCGGCCAACATTAGCGCTTATGCGGATATCGTCCGCGAACGTGCCGTTGTCCGTGACATGATTTCGGTCGCGAACGAAATTGCGGAAGCCGGATTCGATCCGCAAGGACGTTCCAGTGAAGACCTGCTGGATCTTGCGGAGTCTCGCGTCTTTAAAATCGCTGAAAGCCGCGCCAATAAAGACGAAGGCCCGAAAAACATTACCGATGTGCTCGACGCTACCGTCGCGCGTATCGAGCAGCTATTCCAGCAGCCGCACGACGGCGTCACCGGGGTGAACACCGGTTATGACGACCTCAACAAAAAAACCGCTGGTTTGCAGCCGTCAGACCTCATCATCGTCGCCGCGCGTCCGTCGATGGGTAAAACGACATTTGCAATGAACCTCGTCGAAAATGCGGCGATGTTGCAGGATAAGCCGGTTCTTATCTTTAGTCTTGAAATGCCCTCAGAGCAGATCATGATGCGTTCCCTGGCCTCGCTTTCACGCGTAGACCAAACAAAAATTCGTACTGGTCAACTGGATGACGAAGACTGGGCGCGAATTTCCGGAACAATGGGTATTTTGCTGGAGAAACGAAACATCTATATTGATGACTCCTCCGGCCTGACGCCAACGGAAGTGCGCTCGCGTGCCCGTCGTATCGCCCGTGAACACGGCGGTATCGGACTTATCATGATCGACTACCTGCAGCTGATGCGCGTGCCGTCGCTTTCCGACAACCGTACGCTGGAAATTGCTGAAATTTCCCGCTCGCTGAAAGCGTTAGCGAAAGAACTGCATGTGCCGGTGGTGGCGCTGTCGCAGCTTAACCGCTCTCTGGAACAACGCGCCGACAAGCGTCCGGTCAACTCAGATCTGCGTGAATCCGGCTCCATCGAGCAGGATGCCGACTTAATCATGTTTATCTATCGTGATGAGGTTTATCACGAAAACAGCGACTTAAAAGGCATCGCCGAAATTATTATTGGTAAGCAGCGTAACGGTCCGATCGGAACGGTTCGCCTGACTTTTAACGGACAGTGGTCGCGATTCGACAACTATGCGGGCCCACAATACGACGACGAATAAATCTCCGTCATCCTTCATGCTGCAGATGCGTTGACTTCGCCCGTTCACCCCGGTCACTTAGTTTACTAAGCTTCCGGGGATTCTCAGGCTTGTCGCCTTTCTGCAACACGAATGATTTAGGAGATTCTTTTATTAAGGAATACACATGCAAGCGGCAACTGTAGTTATTAACCGCCGCGCTCTGCGACACAACCTGCAACGTCTGCGTGAACTGGCTCCTGCCAGTAAACTGGTTGCGGTCGTGAAAGCGAACGCCTACGGCCATGGTCTGTTAGAGACCGCGCGAACGCTCCCCGATGCGGACGCTTTTGGTGTCGCTCGTCTTGAAGAAGCCCTGCGGCTGCGCGCGGGTGGCATCACGCAGCCTATCCTGCTACTGGAGGGATTTTTCGATGCCACCGATCTGCCGACTATCTCCGCGCAGCGTCTGCATACCGCCGTACACAACCTGGAGCAGCTCGAGGCCCTGGAGGCCGCAAAACTGGCTGAGCCGGTCACCGTCTGGATGAAACTCGACACGGGCATGCACCGCCTGGGCGTGCGTCCTGAGCAGGCCGAGGCGTTTTATCAGCGCCTGACGCAATGTGAAAATGTGCGCCAGCCGGTCAATATCGTCAGCCACTTTGCACGCGCGGACGAGCCTGAGTGTGGCGCGACTGAAAAGCAGCTCGATATCTTTAATAGCTTCTGTGAAGGCAAACCGGGGCAGCGTTCGATTGCCGCATCCGGTGGTATTCTGCTGTGGCCGCAATCTCACTTCGACTGGGCGCGTCCGGGGCTGATTCTGTACGGTGTATCACCGCTGGAAAACCACTCTATCGGTGCCGATTTTGGCTGCCAGCCGGTGATGTCGCTAACCTCCAGCCTGATTGCGGTGCGTGAGCACAAAGCGGGCGAACCGGTCGGCTATGGCGGTACCTGGCAGAGCGAGCGCGACACGCGTTTAGGCGTGGTGGCGATGGGTTATGGTGATGGTTACCCGCGTGCGGCGCCGTCTGGAACACCGGTGCTGGTCAATGGTCGTGAAGTGCCGATCGTTGGTCGCGTCGCGATGGATATGATCTGCGTCGATTTAGGCCCTGAGGCACAGGATAAGGCCGGTGATTCAGTGATTCTTTGGGGTGAAGGTTTGCCCGTGGAACGCATTGCTGAAATGACGAAAGTAAGTGCTTACGAACTTATCACGCGCCTGACCTCAAGGGTGGCGATGAAGTATATCGACTAAGTTCATGATATGCCGGACAGGCGGAACGCCGCCATCCGGCAATATGCTCGCCAACTGCAACATCCTCTCGATCTTCTTCCGCTTCCGGTTTATTGTGTTCTTATCCTCTGCCTGTAAACCTGGAGAACCACCTCGTGTTTCAAAAAGTTGACGCCTACGCTGGCGACCCGATTTTATCGCTCATGGAGCGATTCAAAGAAGATTCACGTAGCGACAAAGTGAACCTCAGCATTGGTCTGTACTACAACGAAGACGGCATTATTCCTCAGCTTAAAGCGGTGGCGGAGGCGGAAGCCCGACTCAATGCCCAACCGCATGGCGCTTCGCTGTATCTACCGATGGAAGGTCTGAACACGTATCGTAATACCATTGCGCCGCTGCTGTTTGGCGCAGATCATCCGGTTCTCCTGCAACAGCGTGTCGCAACCATTCAGACGCTGGGTGGTTCCGGGGCGCTAAAAATTGGCGCAGACTTCCTGAAACGCTATTTCCCTGACTCTGGCGTATGGGTCAGCGATCCAACATGGGAAAACCATATCGCGATTTTTGAAGGGGCTGGATTCGAAGTGAGTACTTACCCCTGGTATGACAATGAAACCAACGGGGTACGTTTCAATGACCTGCTGGCGACGCTGAATACCTTACCAGCGCGCAGCATCGTGCTGCTGCATCCGTGCTGCCATAACCCGACCGGTGCAGATTTAACCCCTGCGCAATGGGATGCCGTTATTGAGATTCTGAAATCGCGCGATCTGATCCCGTTCCTCGACATTGCCTATCAGGGCTTTGGCGGCGGAATGCAAGACGATGCTTACGCGATCCGCTCTATAGCCAGCGCCGGATTACCCGCTCTGGTCAGCAACTCATTTTCTAAAATTTTCTCTTTATACGGCGAGCGCGTCGGTGGGCTGTCTGTGGTATGTGAAGACGCCGATGCGGCAAGCCGCGTTCTCGGGCAATTAAAAGCGACCGTACGTCGTAACTACTCCAGCCCGGCGAACTTTGGTGCGCAGGTGGTCGCTACGGTACTGGGTGATGACGCGCTGAAAGCCAGCTGGCTGGCGGAGGTCGAAGAGATGCGTACCCGCATTCTGGCAATGCGCCAGGAGCTGGTTAACGTGCTGAGCGCTGAAATTCCTGGCCGTAACTTCGACTATCTGCTGCAACAGCGCGGCATGTTCAGCTATACCGGGCTTAGCGCTGCTCAGGTCGATCGCCTGCGTGATGAGTTTGGTGTGTACCTGGTTGCCAGTGGTCGTATGTGCGTGGCCGGTTTGAATCACGCTAACGTGCAGCGCGTGGCGAAGGCCTTTGCTGCCGTTATGTAACAATCTGGTTTGCCGGATGGCGGCGTCAACGCTTTATCCGGCCTACAAGAGCATTGGTTTTTTTCGTTTGTAGGCCGGATAAGCGTAGCGCCATCAGGCACGCTTTTCTGTGTGATCGTGCTCTTTTTCTGTAACAAAACCAGAGAAAATCCTTCCTTTCCCTCCCCTCAGGGGGTAAGGTCAGATAGTTTTTTGACCAGTTGTTAATAAAAAAATGATAACTAACTGACTACTTAGGGAAAAATATGCGCAAGTTTACGTTGGCACTGAGTGCCGTTTGTTTATTGTTCACGTTAAATCAGTCTGCTCAGGCATTAGTTTCTTCTCCCTCGCAGCTCAATCCAGGCACCAACGTTGCAAAACTCGCCGAGCAGGCCCCCATTCACTGGGTTTCCGTGGCGCAAATTGAAAACAGTCTGACTGGACGCCCGCCGATGGCCGTCGGGTTTGATATCGATGATACCGTCCTTTTTTCCAGTCCGGGCTTCTGGCGCGGTAAGAAAACGTACTCTCCGGACAGTGAAGATTACCTGAAGAATCCGGCTTTCTGGGAGAAAATGAACAACGGCTGGGACGAGTTCAGTATTCCAAAAGAAGTGGCGCGCCAGTTAATTGATATGCATGTGCGTCGTGGCGATAGCATTTTCTTTGTCACCGGACGTAGCCCGACGAAGACTGAAACGGTATCGAAAACGCTGGCTGATAACTTTCACATCCCGGCCGCCAATATGAATCCGGTCATTTTTGCCGGTGACAAGCCGGGCCAGAACACCAAAACGCAGTGGTTACAGGATAAAAACGTGCGCATGTTCTACGGCGATTCTGACAATGACATCACCGCCGCTCGCGACGTGGGTATTCGCGGTATTCGTATTTTACGTGCTTCCAACTCCACCTATAAACCGCTACCTCAGGCTGGCGCGTTTGGTGAAGAGGTGATCGTAAATTCTGAGTATTAAAGGCGCAGGCTGCTATTTGGTGGTTTTTTAAACAAATTTGCGTTACCGGCTTTTACCTTTTGCGGACTTGCTGCACACTGAATAAAAGATGTTCTCATTAGGCGAGTGCTGGTAAGGGGAATAAAGATGACGAATTCGGAGTTGCTGCAATACTGCATGGCAAAAACGGGCGCGGAGCAGAGCGTGCACAGTGACTGGAAAGCCACACAAATCAAAGTCGAAGATGTACTCTTTGCCATGGTAAAAGAGGTAGAAGAACGCCCGGCGGTCTCTCTGAAAACCAGCCCTGAACTGGCGGAATTACTGCGTCAGCAGCATAGCGATGTACGACCAAGCAGACATCTGAATAAAGCGCACTGGAGCACGGTGTATCTGGACGGCTCGCTGCCGGATTCGCAGATTTATTATCTGGTTGATGCCTCTTATCAGCTGGCGGTAAACACGCTGCCGGAAGATAAACGTCGGATATTGGCGCAGCCCTGATCTGTTTTGCCGGATGCGGCGCAAGCGCCTTATCCGGCCTACAAGAAATTATGCATATTCTGTAGGCCAGATAAGTGTTGCGCAATTACAACAGCGGTTTGAGGAAGCGGGCCGTGTGTGAAGCTTCACACTCAGCGACCGTTTCTGGCGTGCCGGAGACCAGAATTTCCCCGCCGCCGCTACCGCCTTCCGGACCGAGATCGACAATCCAGTCAGCGGTTTTGATTACGTCCAGATTGTGCTCAATCACCACGATGGTGTTGCCCTGATCGCGCAACTGATGCAGCACGTCCAGTAACTGCTGAATATCCGCAAAATGCAGACCGGTGGTCGGTTCATCAAGGATATACAACGTCTGCCCGGTGCCGCGTTTTGACAGTTCGCGCGCCAGCTTCACGCGCTGCGCTTCGCCGCCGGAGAGCGTAGTGGCCGACTGGCCGAGACGGATATACGTCAGGCCCACGTCCATCAGCGTTTGTAGCTTACGCGCCAGCGCCGGGACGGCATCGAAGAACTCGCGTGCTTCTTCAATGGTCATATCCAGCACTTCGTGGATGGTCTTGCCCTTGTACTTAATCTCCAGCGTTTCGCGGTTATAGCGCTTGCCTTTACACTGGTCGCACGGCACGTAGATATCCGGCAGGAAGTGCATTTCAACTTTGATCACGCCGTCGCCCTGACAGGCTTCACAGCGTCCGCCGCGAACGTTAAAGCTGAAACGACCCGGCGTGTAACCGCGCGCGCGGGACTCTGGTACGCCAGCAAACAGTTCGCGCACCGGCGTAAACACACCGGTGTAGGTTGCCGGGTTGGATCGCGGAGTACGACCAATCGGGCTTTGGTCAATGTCGATCACTTTGTCGAAATGTTCCAGGCCCTGAACATCGCGGTACGGCGCAGGTTCAGCCAGCGTGGCGCCGTTCAGCGCTGTCTGCGCAATCGGGAACAGCGTGTCGTTGATCAGCGTCGATTTACCGGAACCAGAAACCCCGGTAATGCAGGTGAACAGGCCAACCGGCAGCGTCAGGGTGACATCTTTCAGGTTGTTGCCGCGCGCGCCGGTAAGCTTCAGCACTTTTTCCGGATCGGCCGCCACGCGCTGTTTCGGTACTTCAATTTTACGCTTACCGCTCATGTACTGGCCGGTCAGCGACTCAGGCACCGCCATGATGTCGTCGAGCGTCCCTTCGGCAACCACCTGGCCGCCGTGAACGCCAGCGCCCGGGCCGATATCGATAACGTGGTCAGCGGCGCGAATCGCATCTTCATCGTGCTCGACCACAATCACGGTATTACCCAGATTACGCAGATGGATGAGCGTGCCCAACAGACGTTCGTTATCGCGCTGATGCAGACCAATAGACGGTTCATCCAGGACGTACATCACGCCGACCAGACCCGCGCCGATCTGGCTTGCCAGACGAATACGCTGGGCTTCGCCGCCGGAGAGCGTTTCCGCTGAACGTGACAGCGTCAGGTAGTTGAGGCCGACGTTGACCAGGAATTTCAGACGATCGCCAATCTCTTTAAGAATTTTCTCTGCAATCTTCGCTCGCTGGCCGGCAAGCTTCAGGTTGTTGAAGAAATCCATCGCATGACCGATGCTCATGTCGGAAATTGCGGGCAGCGGCGTATTTTCAACAAATACGTGGCGGGCTTCCCGGCGCAAACGCGTCCCTTCACAGCTGGCGCACGGGCGGTTGCTGATGAATTTGGCTAATTCCTCGCGTACCGCGCTGGATTCCGTCTCTTTATAACGGCGCTCCATATTGTGCAATACGCCTTCGAACGGATGGCGACGTACGGACGTATCGCCGCGATCGTTCATGTATTTAAATTCGATATTCTCTTTACCGGAACCGTACAGCACCACTTTATGCACGGCGGGGTTCAGGCTGGCCCATGGGGCTTCGACGTCGAATTTATAGTGTTCCGCCAGTGACTTAAGCATCTGGAAGTAGTAGAAGTTGCGGCGATCCCAGCCGCGGATAGCGCCACCGGCCAGCGACAGTTCCGGGTTTTGAATCACCCGGTCAGGATCGAAATACTGTTGTACGCCGAGGCCGTCACAGGTCGGGCATGCGCCCGCCGGGTTGTTGAATGAAAACAGACGCGGTTCCAGTTCGCGCATGCTGTAGCCGCAGATCGGGCAGGCGAAGTTGGCAGAGAACAGCAGCTCTTCCGCTTTCGGGTCGTCCATATCGGCAACCACTGCCGTACCGCCGGACAGTTCCAGCGCGGTTTCAAACGATTCCGCCAGGCGCTGGGTGAGATCGCCACGTACTTTAAAGCGGTCAATCACCACTTCAATGGTGTGTTTCTTTTGCAGCTCAAGCTTGGGCGGATCGGACAGGTCGCACACTTCCCCGTCGATACGGGCACGGATATAGCCCTGACCCGCCAGGTTTTCCAGCGTTTTGGTGTGCTCGCCTTTACGCTCTTTAATTATCGGCGCCAGCAGCATCAGACGCTTGCCTTCCGGCTGCGACAGGACGTTGTCCACCATCTGACTCACGGTCTGCGCCGCCAGGGGAACGTCGTGATCCGGGCAGCGCGGTTCGCCAACGCGGGCAAACAGCAGGCGCAGATAGTCGTGAATTTCGGTAATCGTACCTACCGTGGATCGCGGGTTATGGGATGTCGATTTTTGCTCGATTGAGATGGCGGGAGACAGCCCCTCAATGTGGTCGACATCCGGCTTTTCCATCAGTGACAGAAACTGACGCGCGTACGCGGAAAGGGATTCAACGTAACGACGCTGTCCTTCGGCATACAAGGTGTCGAAAGCGAGCGAAGATTTGCCTGAGCCCGAAAGCCCGGTGACGACAATCAGCTTGTCGCGCGGGATGACGAGGTTGATGTTTTTGAGATTATGGGTGCGGGCGCCCCGAACTTCGATCTTATCCATTCATCTTTCCCGGATTAAACGCTTTTTTGCCTGGCTGCATGGTGCTACCGGCGATCACAAACGGTTAATTATGACACAACCTGACCTGAATGGATATACAGTATTGGAATGCAAAACGCAGGTGTCTGTGCAACAATGTCTATCCGGGGTTGTTTACTGGAATCGATCTCGCAACGTAGTAAAAGCGCTATTGGAAATGCTACAATCCCGCGCTTACACTTATTCAGTAACGTTTTTCAGGAGACACGATCATGGCCAGCAGAGGCGTAAACAAGGTGATTCTCGTCGGTAATCTGGGCCAGGACCCGGAAGTACGCTATATGCCGAATGGTGGCGCAGTTGCCAACATTACGCTGGCTACTTCCGAATCCTGGCGTGATAAAGCGACCGGCGAAATGAAAGAGCAGACTGAATGGCACCGTGTCGTGCTGTTCGGCAAACTGGCGGAAGTAGCCAGCGAATATCTGCGTAAAGGTTCTCAGGTCTATATCGAAGGCCAGCTGCGTACCCGCAAATGGACCGATCAGTCCGGCGTAGAAAAGTACACCACTGAAGTTGTGGTTAACGTTGGCGGCACCATGCAAATGCTGGGTGGTCGTCAGGGTGGTGGTGCTCCGGCAGGTGGCGGTCAGCAGCAGGGCGGTTGGGGTCAGCCTCAGCAGCCGCAGGGCGGCAATCAGTTCAGCGGCGGCGCGCAGTCTCGCCCGCAGCAGTCAGCTCCGGCAGCGCCGTCTAACGAGCCGCCGATGGATTTCGACGACGATATTCCGTTCTAATTTTTCTGCTTTATACGAAAAATTATGGCTACCTCATAACAGGGGTAGCCATATGTAATTTTTTATCAGTTCAACACCATCGGCCAGTCTGGCGGTGTGTGGCTCATCACTTCAACCATCACGTTTTCAATGTTCTTCCAGATTGCGGACATATCCACCAGGGTTATGCCGAGCAGCCCGGTTGCAAACCAGCAGGCGAAAACCAGTCCCAAACCGCTACTAATGACGGCCAGGCCAATATAATCTGATTTACGAAAACGGATATTGAGCGTGCTGGCTAAAAACATCAGCACCGCGCTGAGTAGCTGCCATCGCAGAAGAACCACGCCAGTTGTTATCGTTGCCATGAAAAAACGTCCTCAGAAAGTCTTGATGCCCATGACAGCGCGGGGGTGTTCACCGAGGGTGTAGTACTCTGGCTCTCGACGGGCAATAACACGAATGAAACATTGTTTCTGTTACATGAATTGTGTGAACTATATCACATTTGCTCGTTTGTTCACCAGTGTTAGAGGTTATTTTTGCAGGATAATAACCATGTTATTTGCATGGTTATTTTTAATAAAAAAAACGATAACAAATAATCTAATAAAAAGATGCATATGGATTACCTGTTATGTTTATCCTAAATTATTCGTTAAGAAATTTAATGAATTTCTTAAACACGACCAGGATAATGCTCATAAAAAATTACTACTTATTGATAATAATGTTATGAAATAAGCATAACTTTGAGTTTGCCTTACGGAAAAATAATATCAGCATCATCTATTATCAGACTTTTACATAGAGAAGTCTGTTGCTAATAATGATAGATTCATGCAACTTAATCAGTCAGTGTTTATAGCATCCCGCCTAATGGGTTCTGGCATATACGAAACAGGGAAATAGGGCTGACATGAATCACAGTGCGCGACGCAAGATGCTGAAGTTCTTCGGAACATTCATGGTGGTATTGCTCCCCGTGGTGCTGGCGTTATGGTTTGCTCACATCCGGGCGATGTCCGAAACCCGTAATCAACTCAGCTCTTTTGCTCAACTGGTGTTAAATAAAACGGAATTGGTGATCCTCCAGGCTGATTTAGCGCGTGATATGGCCCAATTGTATCAGGGTAAGATGTGTACCCCTGCCCATCAGAAAAGTATGCTGAATATTATTCGTGGTCGTTTATATATCAGTGAGCTAATTTATGCGCAGGGCGATCATTTTTTGTGCTCTACGTCAATGATGCCGCGAGTCCCATATATTATGGCGACAGCCGACTATAAACGCGCGCCAGACGTCTTCATCTATTACTACCGCGACACCCCCTTTTTCGCTGGCTACAAAATGACGTACATGCAACGAGGAAACTACGTTGTCGTCATCAATCCATTATCTTACAGCGAAGTCATGTCTGATGATCCGGATCTGTCCTGGGGAGTGTATGACACGGTAACGGACACCTTTTTCTCTGCCAGCGAAGGGGCGAATATTGCGCAGTTCTCGCCGCTGATAAGCGGTGAATCCTCAACATTCCAGCAGGGCGAGCGATTCTATACCATCGTACATTCAGAAAAACGCCCCATCGCGATTATTGTTTCGACCTCCGACGCTCGTGTGAATCAGATTTTCTATCATGAGGCGGCGTTAACGATCCCCTTTGGGATTATCTGCAGCATCCTGATACTGCTCATGTGGTGGCGTACGCGTCAGGAATACCTCTCTCCCCGCCGCTTATTAAAACGTGCGATCAAGAAACGTCAGCTTTGTCTGTACTATCAGCCGATCATTGACATCAAAAATGGACAATGTGTCGGTGCCGAGGCTTTGCTACGCTGGCCAGGCTGTAACGGTGAGGTGATGAGCCCGACGGAGTTTATTCCGCTGGCGGAAAAAGAGGGGATGATTGAGCAGATCACGGATTACGTTGTTGAGGAGGTCTTCAAAGATTTAGGGGCTTTTCTTTCGGCGAATCCTCAGTTGTATATCTCGATTAACCTCTCGGCTTCTGACTTTCATTCATCCCGACTGATTGCTCTGATTGCCGAAAAAAACCATGAATACTCCGTGGCGGCCCAGCAAATTAAAGTTGAGGTGACGGAGCGCGGCTTTATCGATGTACATAAAATGACACCCATCATCCAGGCGTTTCGGCAGGCCGGTTTTGAAGTGGCGTTTGACGATTTTGGCACGGGATATTCCAACCTCCATAATTTGTCAGCGTTGAATATCGATATCCTGAAGATCGACAAATCGTTTATTAGCACGCTGGCCACTAACAGCACCAGTCACTTGATTGCCGAACATATCATCGAGATGGCGCAAAGCTTAAAGCTGAAGACGATTGCGGAAGGGGTGGAAACGGCGGAGCAAATCGGGTGGTTGCTTGAACACGGCGTACAGTATTGCCAGGGCTGGTATTTTGCGAAGGCGCTGCCGCCGCAGGAGTTCATGCATTGGATAAAACGCTCGCCCGCCATACTGACGCAGAGCGGGCAATAATTTTACAGGCGGTGGCGGTAATCGCTGGGAGTACGATCAAACTCTCGGCGAAATACGCGCGAGAAGGTTTGCTGCGATACATAGCCAAGATCCATCGCAATATCGAATATAGGCCGTTCGGTCGTCCGTAGTTCAACGGCGGCCAGCAGAAGCCGACGTTGGCGGATGTAGTCACCCAGCGTCTGACGCATCACCGTGCGGAACATTCTCTGCAAATACCACTTTGAGTAACCTGATTTTTTCGCAACCGCCTCAATGTTCAGCGGTTGATCGATATGTTCATCAATCCATTCAATAAGGGTCTGAATAATCTGCTGATGGGACATAGAGTTGCCTCTTTCTCAGTGTTCGATTCGTCGTTTTGTCTGTGGGCGAGTATAATTCCTCAAGTTAACTTGAGGTAAAGCGATTTATGGAAAAGAAATTACCCCGGATAAAAGCGTTGCTCACGCCAGGTGAAGTTGCAAAGCGTAGCGGTGTGGCGGTATCGACCCTGCATTTCTATGAAAGCAAAGGATTAATCAGCAGTATGCGCAACAGCGGCAATCAGCGTCGATACAAACGCGATGTGTTGCGTTATGTCGCGATTATCAAGATTGCCCAACGTATCGGCATTCCACTGGCCACGATCGGCGACGCGTTAGGTGTATTACCTGAAGGGCATTCGCTCAGTGCCAAAGAGTGGAAGCAGCTCTCTTCGCAATGGCGCGAGGAGTTAGACCGACGCATTCATACTCTGGTGGCGTTACGCGATGAGCTGGATGGGTGTATTGGCTGCGGCTGTTTATCCCGCAGTGATTGCCCGTTGCGTAACCCTGGCGATCAGCTTGGCGAGCAGGGGACCGGGGCGCGCCTGCTGGAAGATGATTGATTGGTTTAAAGTATGTGGCGGATATAACGGGTATAAAACTAAAGCGCCACAGAGGGCGCTTTAGTTTGGTTCCGGTCTTTGTCTTTCACTCTATCCCGTTGGTTCACGGGAGGGTTTCCCCCGACATCAACACCCCTCAGTCGAGCACGTTTGGGGAGGTTCCGGTCTGTGTTGATAATGTAAGTGTAAGCCACCCCTCTCTATTTGCCAGTAAATTGATTGCTTTTTAGCCAAAAATTTTTCCGCATCTTCATGCATTTTTTGCGCGAGCAGGCGTGAAAAATAAATGCAAATCTTGTAATAACTCAGCGAAATTTGTTGCCAGATTGCGCATTGACGATAACGTTTGCGCATCGTCTGGCTATTTCTTGCGCATTATAAGAAGAAATGAGTAAAAAGCGGCAAAGTTCAGTTGAAAACCAACGTATGATCGCTGGATAATCGTTTGCTTTTTTTTATCACCCGTTTTTTATGCGCGGAGCTAAACGTTTGCTTTTTTGCGACACCCCTATTGACGCAAAGCTGGCACATGGAGAAATCGTTTAGCAGGCAGTGGATTGTCCACCACGCATAATGACGAAAAAATAAACTCTCAGGGGATGTTTTCTATGTCTACGCCTTCAGCGCGTACCGGCGGTTCACTCGACGCCTGGTTTAAAATTTCGCATCGCGGCAGTACCGTTCGTCAAGAAGTCGTTGCCGGATTAACGACGTTCCTGGCCATGGTCTACTCCGTTATCGTGGTTCCGGGGATGCTGGGTAAAGCCGGATTCCCGCCTGCCGCTGTGTTTGTGGCAACCTGTCTGGTTGCGGGCGTCGGTTCTATTGTGATGGGCCTGTGGGCGAACCTGCCGTTGGCGATTGGCTGCGCCATTTCGCTGACCGCGTTTACCGCATTCAGCCTGGTACTGGGACAACATATTAGCGTGCCCGTAGCGCTGGGCGCGGTGTTCCTGATGGGGGTTCTGTTTACCATCATTTCTGCGACCGGTATCCGTAGCTGGATCCTGCGCAATCTGCCGCAGGGCGTTGCGCACGGTACGGGGATTGGTATCGGCCTGTTCCTGCTATTGATTGCGGCCAATGGCGTTGGTCTGGTGATTAAGAACCCGCTGGACGGCCTGCCGGTTGCGCTGGGCGACTTCGATACCTTCCCGGTGATTATGTCGCTGGTTGGTCTGGCGGTGATTATTGGTCTTGAAAAACTGAAAGTACCGGGCGGCATCCTGCTGACCATTATCGGTATCTCCATCGTCGGCCTGATTTTCGATCCGGCCGTGCATTTCTCCGGTATTTTTGCCATGCCGTCACTGAGCGATGAAAACGGCAACTCGCTGATCGGCAGCCTGGATATTATGGGCGCACTGAACCCGATCGTTCTGCCGAGCGTGCTGGCGCTGGTTATGACCGCGGTCTTCGATGCGACCGGAACCATCCGCGCGGTAGCCGGACAGGCGAATCTGCTGGATAAAGACGGACAAATTATCGATGGCGGCAAAGCGCTGACCACCGACTCCCTGAGCAGCGTGTTTTCTGGTCTGGTAGGGGCTGCACCGGCGGCGGTTTACATTGAATCCGCAGCGGGTACGGCGGCAGGCGGCAAGACCGGCCTGACGGCGATCACCGTTGGCGTATTGTTCCTGCTGATCCTGTTCCTTTCTCCGCTCTCTTATCTTGTTCCTGTTTACGCAACGGCGCCTGCGCTGATGTATGTGGGGCTGCTGATGCTGAGCAACGTGGCGAAAATCGACTTTGCTGACTTTGTCGACGCGATGGCGGGTCTGGTCACTGCTGTATTTATCGTCCTGACCTGTAACATCGTTACCGGCATTATGATTGGTTTTGCTACCCTGGTCATTGGTCGCATTGTCTCTGGCGAATGGCGCAAACTGAACATCGGTACGGTGGTGATTGCTATCGCGCTGGTGGCCTTTTACGCGGGCGGTTGGGCTATTTGATTTTACGTCGATGACGCTCCTGAAAACGGGTGGCCCAGGCCGCCCGTTTTTATTTTCAGAACACACTCGTTGTCTTTTGCGATACTCTCAAGTAGATAGAATTAAGGCACGACGCCTTTTTCACCAATCATAAGAAACATCGCAAACAGGGAACGCATGGAAATCTTTTTCACCATACTCATCATGACCCTTGTGGTCTCGCTGTCGGGGGTATTTACTCGCGTATTGCCCTTCCAACTCCCATTACCCCTTATGCAGATCGCCATCGGCGCCTTGCTGGCGTGGCCGACGTTTGGTTTGCATGTGGAATTCGATCCTGAGCTGTTTCTGGTGCTATTTATCCCGCCGCTGCTGTTTGCCGATGGCTGGAAGACGCCGACGCGTGAGTTTCTGGAGCACGGGCGAGAGATTTTCGGCCTTGCGCTGGCGCTGGTTCTGGTCACGGTGGTCGGGATTGGCTTTATGATTTACTGGCTGGTGCCGGGGATCCCTCTCATCCCTGCTTTTGCGCTGGCTGCCGTGCTGTCGCCAACCGATGCCGTCGCCCTTTCCGGTATTGTGGGTGAGGGGCGCATCCCGAAGAAAATCATGGGTATCCTGCAGGGCGAAGCGTTGATGAACGACGCGTCCGGCCTGGTCTCGTTGAAATTTGCCGTTGCCGTGGCGATGGGCACGATGGTGTTTACCGTCGGCGGCGCGACGCTTGAGTTCTTCAAAGTGGCGGTTGGCGGCATCCTGGCCGGTTTTGTCGTCAGTTGGTTATACGGACGCTCCCTGCGTTTTCTTAGCCGTTGGGGCGGTGATGAGCCGGCAACGCAAATCGTCCTGCTGTTCCTGCTGCCGTTTGCGTCTTATCTGATTGCGGAACACATCGGTGTTTCAGGCATTCTCGCGGCGGTTGCTGCCGGGATGACGATTACCCGCTCCGGCGTGATGCGCCGCGCGCCGTTGGCGATGCGTTTACGTGCTAACAGCACCTGGGCGATGCTGGAGTTTGTGTTTAACGGCATGGTCTTCTTGTTGTTAGGACTGCAGTTGCCGGGCATTCTGGAGTCATCTTTGGCGGCGGCGGAAGTCGATCCGAACGTTGAAATCTGGATGCTGTTTACCGATATCGTGCTGATTTATGCCGCGCTGATGTTGGTACGTTTTGGCTGGCTGTGGACCATGAAGAAGTTCAGCCTGCGCTTCCTGAAGAAAAAGCCGATGGAGTTTGGCTCCTGGACGACGCGTGAAATCCTGATTGCCTCCTTTGCGGGAGTTCGCGGGGCCATTACCCTCGCCGGTGTGCTCTCCATTCCTCTGTTGTTACCGGACGGGAGCGGCTTCCCGGCGCGTTATGAGCTGATCTTCCTCGCCGCGGGCGTGATTCTGTTCTCGCTGTTTGTCGGCGTGGTGATGCTGCCGATTCTGCTACAGCATCTGGAAGTTGCAGACCACTCGCAACAGCAAAAAGAGGAGCGCATTGCCCGTGCTGCCACGGCGGAAGTCGCGATTGTCGCGATCCAGAAAATGGAGGAGCGTCTGGCTGCGGATAGCGAAGAGAATATTGATAATCAGCTACTGACTGAGGTGAGCTCCCGTGTCATTGGTAACCTGCGTCGTCGCGCCGATGGGCGAAACGATGTAGAAAGCTCAATGCAGGAAGAGAACCTGGAGCGACGGTTCCGCCTGGCGGCGCTGCGTTCAGAACGCGCCGAGCTTTATCATCTGCGCGCCACGCGTGAAATCAGCAATGAAACGCTGCAAAAGCTATTGCACGATCTGGATTTGCTGGAAGCGCTGTTGATTGAGAACCAATAAAAGGAAGCTCGTTGTAGGCCGGATAAGGCGTTAAGCCGCATCCGGCGAAAGATGTGCCTGATGGCGCTGCGCTTATCAGGCCTACAAAAAATTATCCATCATGTAATTTGCGAGCCGCTTTCCTGAACTGATCTGCTTGTCTTGTCGATTCCCTCTTTTCTCCATACGGTTGAGAAAAGGGGGAAACATGTCCAACTATCGACGAAATTACATCAACGGAGGAACCTGGTTTTTTACGGTGAATCTGCAGGACCGTCGAAGCCAGCTTCTGACAGCCAACATTCACGCGCTTCGGTGTGCAATCGCTGCGGTCAAAACGGCCAGACCATTTCGGATCAATGCATGGGTCGTATTGCCTGAGCATATGCATTGCATCTGGACTTTGCCTGAAAATGACGCTGATTTTTCATCCCGCTGGCGGGAAATTAAGAAGCATTTCACTCGATCGTTGTCTGCCCAACATATTTGGCAACCTCGCTTTTGGGAACACACTCTCCGCGATGAGCACGATTATCGCCAGCATGTTGATTATATTTACATTAACCCAGTGAAGCACGGGTGGGTAAAACAGGTACAGACATGGCCTTTTTCAACATTTCATCGCGATGTGAGGCGTGGTTTGTTCCCGCAAAATTGGGCAGGTGAAATAATGGATTTTAATGCGGGTGAACGTGCCTGATGGTGCTACGCTTATCAGGCCTACGGGGAAGCTCGTTGTAGGCCGGATAAGGCGTTAAGCCGCATCCGGCATTTTACGACTCCTGCGTTAACCAAAACCCTTCGCAGCATTTCAGCCACGCCTGGGCGCTGTGCGACAGATACACACCTTCGCGCCAAATCATGCCCAACTGCCAGCGTAAGTCGCTTTCCAGAGGGATCCAGCGCAGCGTTTGCTTATCCAACCGCTGGCAAATCGGCTCCGGTAAAATGGCGATCCCGACGCCGGCTTGCACCATTGCCGCCAGAAAATCCCACTGCCCGCTGCGCACAGCGATACGCGGTTTTACGTTGTGCTGGTTAAACAACTCAAGCAGTTGACGGCTCAACGCGAAATCTTCGTTGTAGATAAGCAGCGGATGCTCCGCCAGCGCTTCGGGGGAAATGGAGTCGCACGTTGTCCATTGACCGGAGCGGGGGACCAGCACGCAGAGCGGATGACTGAAAAGTGGTAAGGTCGCCAGACCGCTCTCTTCTTCAACCGGCAACGCGGTCATCGCAACATCCAGATCGCCGTTCATCACCGCCTGCTGGACGGTTAAACCGCCAAATTCAGACACTTTCAGTTCCACGCCGGGATAACGCTGGCGAAAAAGGCTGATGGGGCCAGCCATCAACATACCCACCATGGGCGGGATACCGAGGCGCAATATTCCCTTGTTGAGGTGATTAATGTCGCTGAGTTCTGCTTCGAGCTGGCGGAACTCGGCGAGGATCGCCAGGCCGCGTTCGAACACGACCTGGCCGGTATCGGTCAACAACAGCCGCCGTCCGTCGCGGATGAGCAACGTGCAATTAAGCTCGTCTTCAAGGTTCTTCAACATTTTGCTGATAGTGGGCTGGGTGACAAAGAGTTTCTCCGCTGCGCGGGTAAAGCTCTGCTGACGCACCACCTCAACAAAATATCGCAGCGTTCTGATATCCATGATTATTCCTTAAGACTATGCCTGCAATGATTTTAATTCATTTCAGTCCTGGACGGGGGCTCTCTATACTGGCGCTCTCTATTTTTTAAGGACATACCCTCATGGCTGTGGCGATAAGCCGCGTGACGCCTGCCGTTATTCATCGACTCCAGATCCCCGTTCAGGTTCTGTTGTACGCAGGTCTCTTTGTTTTTGCTCAATATCTTGTCTCCTGGCTGCATCTGCCGCTTCCTGCCAACCTGGTTGGGATGGTGCTGATGCTGGCGTTGATTGTCTGCCGGGTTATCCCGCTGAACTGGATCCGCGCAGGCGCTCGCTGGTTACTGGCTGAAATGCTGTTGTTTTTTGTCCCGGCGGTGGTCGCCGTCGTTAACTATACGCAACTGCTACTGGTTGATGGATGGCGTATTTTTGCCGTTATTGCGATAAGTACGATGATGGTGCTCGGCGCAACGGCATGGGTCGTGGATAAAGTGTATCGCTATGAAATGAGCAGGTTAAACCGTGAGTAATTTCCAGTTAAGCGTGCTGTGTCTGGTGATTACGCTGGGCATCTATTTTGCCAACAAGCGCCTGTATCGCCGCTTTCGTAAATTACCGCTGATGCCGTTAGTGCTTACTCCGGCGCTGTTGGTGCTGATGTTGGTCTTTGGACATATCTCCTGGCAAAACTATATTGGTGAATCGCACTGGCTGCTATGGCTGCTAGGTCCCGCAACCATTGCCTTCGCCGTTCCGGTTTATGACAACCTCGCCGTGATTAAACGTCACTGGATGTCGCTGACGGCGGGTGTGGTGACGGCGACACTGGTGGCGGTCACCAGTTCCGTCTGGTTGGCGCGCCTGTTTATGCTGCCTGATGAAATTCAGCGCAGTCTGGCGGTGCGGTCCGTTACTACGCCATTTGCGCTGGCGGCGGCAGAGCCATTGGGCGGTCAGCCGGATCTGGTGGCATTGTTCGTGGTCGTGACGGGCGTATTCGGGATGGCGGTCGGCGATGTGCTGTTTTTGCGGCTCTCTATTCGCGAAGGGATGGCGAAAGGCGCAGGTTTTGGCGCAGCATCGCACGGCGCAGGCACGGCTCGCTCATATGAGCTCGGCCAACAGGAGGGCGTAGTGGCTAGCCTGGTGATGATGCTTTCCGGTGTGGTGATGGTGCTGGTATCGCCGCTGGTCGCAAGGCTGATGTTCTGAGAAAGGCAGTAATCCTCCGGCCCGGAAGCCGGAGGAGAGGGAAGATTAGTGCGCGCGACCTTGTTCTACGCCATACCCGGTCTGGGAACGGATGAACTGAGCACGGAACTGCTCGCGTTCGCGGTTACCTTCTTCTGAGTTATCGGTGGCAGAGAAGAACCAGATCCCGAGGAACGCTACGCTGATGGAGAACAGCGCCGGATATTCATACGGGAAAATGGCTTTTTCGTGACCCAGGATTTGTACCCAAATTGTTGGACCAAGCACCATCAGCACGACGGCCGTCAGGAGACCTAACCAGCCGCCCATCATTGCGCCACGCGTGGTCAGTTTTGACCAGTACATGGAGAGCAGAATGATGGGGAAGTTACAGCTGGCTGCGATAGCAAATGCCAGTCCCACCATGAAGGCGATGTTCTGGTTTTCGAACAGCACGCCGAGCACGATGGCAACCACACCCAGCACCAGTACGGTAATTTTCGACACCTTCAGCTCTTCGCGCTCGGTTGCGCCTTTGCGGAATACGTTGGCGTACAGGTCGTGAGAAACTGCCGATGCGCCCGCCAGCGTCAAACCAGCAACCACTGCCAGAATGGTGGCAAACGCCACTGCCGAGATGAAACCGAGGAACAGGTTCCCGCCCACCGCATTCGCCAGGTGTACCGCCGCCATGTTGTTACCGCCGATAAGCGCGCCAGCAGCGTCTTTATACACAGGGTTCGCGCCAACGAGCATGATCGCGCCAAAGCCGATGATAAAGGTCAGGATGTAGAAATAACCCATAAAACCGGTGGCATAGAACACGCTCTTACGCGCTTCGCGGGCATCGCTGACCGTGAAGAAACGCATCAGGATGTGCGGTAAGCCAGCCGTACCAAACATCAGACCGAGACCTAACGACAGCGCGGAGATCGGATCTTTCACCAGCCCCCCCGGGCTCATAATGGCTGAACCTTTCGGGTGTACCGCCATCGCTTCGGTGAACAGATTGTTGAAACTAAAGCCGACGTGCTTCATCACCATAAAGGCCATAAAGCTGGCGCCGAACAGCAACAGAACGGCTTTAATGATCTGTACCCAGGTGGTTGCCAGCATGCCGCCAAACAGGACGTACATCATCATCAATACGCCAACCAGCACGACGGCAATGTGGTAGTTCAGGCCAAACAGCAGCTCAATCAGTTTACCCGCGCCGACCATCTGCGCGATCAGATACAGCGCGACCACCACCAGGGAACCACACGCCGAGAGAATACGAATCGGACCTTGTTTCAGGCGATAAGAGGCCACGTCGGCAAAGGTGTAGCGACCAAGGTTACGCAGGCGTTCAGCAATCAGGAACAGGATAATCGGCCAGCCGACCAGGAAGCCGAGCGAGTAAATCAGTCCGTCATAACCGGAGGTAAAGACCAGCGCGGAAATCCCGAGGAACGATGCAGCAGACATATAGTCGCCTGCAATCGCCAGCCCGTTCTGGAAGCCGGTGATGTTACCGCCAGCGGTGTAGTAGTCATTACGCGAACGCACGCGTTTAGACGCCCAGTAGGTAATACCAAGCGTAAAGATGACGAAAATCAGGAACATGATAATCGCCTGCCAGTTGGTTGGCTGGCGTTGGACTGCTCCGCTTATAGCATCCGCCGCGTTTGCGGCGAAGGGCAGCGTGGCGGCAAGCGCCGTCAGGACTCTCTTCATGATGCTTTAACCTCGTGCAGAACCGCATTGTTCAGGCGATCGAATTCACCGTTTGCCCGCCAGATATAGATCCCGGTCAGGATGAAGGAGATAAGGATCACGCCGACCCCAATCGGAATACCCCGGGTGACGCTGGTTCCCGCGTGCAGCGGAGTACCCAGCCAACCAGGCGCAAAGGCAATCAGTAAAATAAAGCTGATGTAAACTGCCAGCATGATGATGGACAGAATGGTGGCAAACCGTTGCCGTTTTTCAACTAACTCCCTGAAACGCGCACTGTCTTCTATCCGCTGATAAATATTGTCATTCATCACAGAGCTCTCCAGAGGTCCCCTGCGTCTTTCGCGCTACAGGTTCGTTGGCCGCACTCGCCCACCCCAGTCACATAGTGAACTATGCTCCTGGGGATGTGCTCGCTTGCCGCCTTCCTGTAACACGAAATCCTTTGGGGGAGGGTTTTTATATTTCCCTCCCGCTCAGGGGAGGGGTAGGGATAGGATTTGTAGGCCCGATAAGCAGCGCGCCATCGGGCATTTCACGGTTATGGTTATGATGGCATCGCGATGGCCTGCTTCTCTTCGAGCAGTTTCTCAACGACGCCTGGATCGGCGAGGGTTGAGGTATCGCCCAGATTGCTGGTATCGCCCGCCGCGATTTTGCGCAGAATGCGGCGCATAATTTTGCCGGAGCGGGTTTTCGGCAGTGAATCGGTCCAGTGCAGCACATCTGGCGTTGCCAGCGGGCCAATTTCTTTACGCACCCAGTTGCGAACTTCGGCATACAACTCAGGCGACGGTTCTTCGCCGTGATTCAGCGTGACGTAGGCGTAGATCGCCTGGCCTTTAATATTATGCGGAATACCGACCACCGCGGCTTCGGCAATCTTCGGATGCGACACCAGCGCCGATTCGATTTCTGCCGTGCCCAGACGGTGACCAGAGACGTTTAGCACATCGTCCACACGTCCGGTGATCCAGTAATAACCATCTTCATCACGGCGTGCGCCGTCGCCGCTGAAGTACATATTCTTGAAGGTAGAGAAGTAGGTCTGTTCAAAACGTTCATGATCGCCAAACAGCGTTCTCGCCTGGCCTGGCCACGAGTCAATAATCACCAGGTTGCCTTCGGTTGCGCCTTCCAGCGGATTACCTTCGTTATCGACAATCGCAGGCTGCACGCCAAAGAACGGACGGGTAGCGGAACCGGCTTTCAGCTCGGTGGCGCCCGGCAGCGGGGTGATCATGAATCCACCGGTTTCGGTCTGCCACCAAGTATCGACGACCGGACATTTTTCGTTGCCGATCTTCTTCCAGTACCACTCCCACGCTTCCGGGTTGATTGGCTCGCCAACGGAACCCAGGATGCGCAGCGACGAACGGTCAGTACCTTCAATCGCTTTATCGCCTTCTGCCATCAGAGCGCGGATGGCGGTCGGCGCGGTATACAGAATATTGACCTGGTGCTTATCCACAACCTGCGCCATACGCGCCGGGGTAGGCCAGTTGGGCACGCCTTCGAACATCAGCGTGGTTGCGCCGCAGGCCAGCGGACCGTACAGCAGGTAGCTGTGCCCGGTTACCCAACCCACGTCAGCGGTACACCAATAGATATCGCCCTGATGGTAGTCAAACACGTACTTAAAGGTGGTTGCGGCGTAGACCAGATATCCGCCGGTGGTGTGCAGCACGCCCTTCGGCTTGCCGGTTGACCCGGAGGTGTACAGGATAAACAGCGGATCTTCGGCGTTCATCTCTTCCGGCTGATGTTCCGGGCTGGCTTTCTCGATAAGATCGGACCACCACAGGTCACGACCTTCCTGCCATTCCGTTTTTCCACCGGTACGTTTGAGAACGATAACGTGTTCGACGCTTTTCACGTTCGGGTTTTTCAACGCATCATCGACGTTCTTTTTCAACGGGATAGCGCGTCCGGCGCGCACGCCTTCATCGGCGGTGATCACCAGGCGAGAATTGGAGTCGATGATACGTCCGGCGACGGCTTCCGGGGAGAAACCACCGAAGATGACCGAATGCACCGCGCCAATACGGGCACAGGCCAGCATGGCGACCGCCGCTTCCGGCACCATCGGCATATAAATAGCCACCACATCACCTTTTTTAATGCCTAAATCCAGTAACGTATTGGCAAAACGACAGACATCGCGATGCAGCTCGCGGTAGGTAATATGTTTGCTTTGGCTGGCGTCGTCGCCTTCCCAGATGATGGCGGTACGATCGCCATTTGCCTGCAGGTGACGGTCAAGGCAGTTCGCCGCCAGGTTTAGCGTGCCATCCTCATACCATTTAATAGAGACGTTGCCTGGCGCAAACGAGGTGTTCTTCACCTGGCTGTACGGCTTGATCCAATCAAGAATCTTTCCCTGCTCGCCCCAAAATGTGTCGGGTTCGTTAACAGATTGCTGGTACTTCGCTTCGTACTGCTCCGGATTTATCAGGCAACGATCCGCAATGTTTGCGGGAATAGCGTGTTTATGTATTTGGCTCATGGCTTTTGTTCTCCTTGTAGGATGTTAATAATATGTCGCATAAACGTTAAATGTAGGGGCTTTGCGAGTTTTGTTTAGTATTTGGGCGGCAGATCACGCAATAAACGAATTGTGCAAATTAGCGACAAACTGAATTTTGAAGAGAACTAGCAAAAATTGATTAATTCTCGCGATAACATGGGGTTATCTGAGAATTGTTGAAAAGGTGATCTGTCTCAGAATTAAACAAAAGAGTGAGTGGTTTGAGGGGGTAACTAACTCCAAAGTGGTATTTTACATACACTTACAATTGATTAAAGACAACATTTTCAGTGTGGTTTCTTGTTACAAATTGGGGGGAGCAATGTCATGACAGTATTCGTGTGGTTGCTGTTATGGAAAACAATAAAAGAACCGCCATTGCAGATAATGGCGTCATCTGGATGAGACCCCTATGGCAAGGACAAAATCACGCGTACGCCGTTTCTTCAGCCTGTTATTACCTTTATTATTTATCTCTGCTGTTCACGCTGAACAAACTCCTGTACCCGCAAAGACCGTCACCGTTGAAGCGAAGAATGAAACCTTCGCCCCTCAGCATCCCGATCAATACCTCTCCTGGAAAGCCACGTCTGAGCAATCAGCCCGTGAAGATGCGCTGGCAGAAGATCCGCGTCTGGTGATCCTGTGGGCGGGATATCCATTCTCGCGCGATTACAACAAACCGCGCGGGCACGCGTATGCGGTGACCGATGTACGTGAAACCTTACGTACCGGCGCACCTAAAACAGCAGAAGACGGCCCGCTGCCGATGGCTTGCTGGAGCTGTAAAAGCCCGGATGTGGCGCGTCTGATCCAGAAAGACGGTGAAGATGGTTACTTCCACGGTAAATGGGCGCGCGGCGGTCCGGAAATTGTTAACAACCTCGGTTGTGCAGATTGCCATAACACCGCGTCGCCGGACTTCGCCAAAGGCAAGCCTGAGCTGACGCTGTCGCGTCCTTACGCTGAGCGCGCGATGGAAGCCATCGGCAAACCGTTTGAGAAAGCCGGTCGCTTTGATCAGCAATCCATGGTCTGCGGCCAGTGCCACGTGGAGTACTACTTCGACGGTAAGAACAAAGCCGTTAAGTTCCCGTGGGATGAGGGTATGAAAGTCGAGAACATGGAGAAATACTACGACACCATCGCCTTCTCTGACTGGACTAACTCTCTGTCCAAAACCCCGATGCTGAAAGCGCAGCACCCGGAATATGAAACCTGGAGCGCGGGCATTCACGGTAAGAACAACGTGACCTGTATCGACTGCCACATGCCGAAAGTGCAAAACGCGGAAGGTAAGATCTATACCGATCACAAGATTGGTAATCCGTTCGATAACTTCGCCCAGACCTGTGCGAACTGCCATACCCAGGACAAAGCGTCCCTGCAAAAAGTGGTCGCCGAGCGTAAACAGGCCATTCATGACCTGAAAATCAAGGTTGAAGATCAACTGGTACATGCGCACTTCGAAGCGAAAGCCGCATGGGATGCGGGTGCGACCGAAGCGGAAATGAAGCCGATTCTGGAAGATATCCGTCACGCACAATGGCGCTGGGACCTGTCTATCGCCTCACACGGTATTCACATGCATGCGCCGGAAGAAGGTCTGCGGATGCTGGGTAGCGCAATGGATAAAGCCGCCGACGCACGTACCAAACTGGTTCGTCTGCTGGCGACCAAAGGCATCACGCATGAAATCCCGTTACCGGATATCTCTACCAAAGAGAAAGCCCAGGCGGCGATTGGTCTGAACATGCAGCAAATCAATGCTGAGAAGCAGGACTTCATCAAAACGGTGATTCCGCAGTGGGAAGAGCAGGCGCGTAAAAACGGTCTGTTAAGCCAATAACCCCATTTCGCCCCGTAAGGGGCGGATAACTCAACGGAGTGAATATGAGCGTATTACGTTCGTTATTAACTGCTGGGGTGCTGGCGTCAGGCCTGTTCTGGAGCCTGAGTGGAATCACTGCCACGCCAACGCCGCAGGAGTCGGATCAACGCTGGACGGTTACTCAGCAGCGTAATCCGGATGCTGCCTGTCTGGATTGTCACAAGCCGGATACCGAAGGCATGCATGGTAAACATGCGGAAGTCATTAACCCGAACAACAAACTGCCGGTCACCTGCACCAACTGTCACGGCCAGCCGTCACCGAACCACCGCGAAGGGGTGAAGGATGTGATGCGCTTTAATGAGCCAATGTATAATGTGGAGCAGCAGAACAGCGTCTGTATGTCCTGTCACCTGCCTGAGCAGTTGCAAAAAGCGTTCTGGCCGCACGATGTCCACGTCACAAAAGTGGCGTGCGCCAGTTGTCACTCACTGCATCCGAAGCAAGACACGATGCAGACGTTAAGCGATAAAGGACGGATCAAGATTTGCGTCGATTGCCACAGCGATCAGCGTAACAATCCGAACTTTAACCCGGCGTCGGTTCCGTTGCTTAAGGAGCATCCATGAGTTGCTCTCGTCGCCAGTTTATCACCGGCGTCGGCGCGCTGGTGGCAGTGAGCGGGACGGCGGGACGCGTTGTGGCGAAGACGCTGAATATCAACGGCGTGCGTTACGGAATGGTACACGATGAGTCATTATGCATCGGCTGCACGGCCTGCATGGATGCTTGTCGGGAAGTCAACAATGTACCGGAAGGCGTATCGCGTCTGACGATTATTCGCAGCGAGCCGCAGGGGACGTTTCCTGATGTGAAATATCGCTTTTTCCGCCACTCGTGCCAGCATTGCGACCATGCCCCCTGCGTTGACGTCTGCCCGACGGGGGCATCGTATCGCGATGCCGCCAATGGCATTGTGGATGTGAACCCTGATCTTTGCGTTGGCTGTCAGTACTGTATCGCCGCGTGTCCTTATCGCGTGCGCTTTATCCATCCGGTGAGCAAAACGGCGGATAAATGCGATTTCTGCCGGAAAACCAACCTGAAAGCGGGCAAACAGCCCGCCTGCGTTGAGTCATGCCCGACGAAGGCGCTGACGTTTGGTAATCTGGACGATCCCAACAGCGATATCTCCCGTTTGTTGCAGCAGAAAACCACCTACCGTTACAAGCTGGCGCTGGGCACAAAACCGAAGGTCTACCGCGTTCCCTTTAAATATGGGGAGGTGAGCCAATGACACCCGCTTCTGCATTTCATTTTGAATCACTGGTGTGGGACTGGCCCATCGCCATCTATCTGTTCCTGATTGGCATCTCCGCCGGACTGGTTACGTTGGCGATTCTGCTGCGTCGTTTCCATCCTGAGGCGGGCGGTTCGGACAGCACGCTGCTGCGCACCACGCTGGTGTTAGGGCCGGGGGCGATTATCTTCGGTCTGCTGATTCTGGTATTCCACCTGACGCGGCCATGGACCTTCTGGAAACTGATGTTCCACTACAGCTTCACCTCGGTGATGTCGATGGGGGTCATGCTGTTCCAGTTGTATATGGTGGTCCTGGTGCTGTGGTTGGCAAAAATCTTTGAAAAAGAGGTGATTGCCCTGCAGCAGCGTTGGCTGCCGCGGTTAGGGATCGTGCAGAAAGCGTTGACGCTGATAACGCCGTTCCACCGTGCACTGGAGACGTTAATGCTGGTGCTGGCGGTTCTGCTTGGGGCGTACACCGGGTTTTTGCTGTCGGCGCTGAAGTCCTACCCGTTCCTGAATAACCCGATCCTGCCGGTACTGTTCCTGTTCTCCGGGATCTCCTCCGGCGCGGCGGTGGCGCTGATCGCCATGGCGTTACGCCATCGTAGCAACCCGCACAGCACTGAAGCGCACTTTGTGCATCGCATGGAGGTCCCGGTGGTATGGCTGGAGATCTTCCTGCTGGCGGCGTTCTTCGTCGGTCTGGCGCTGGGCGATGACGGCAAAATGCGCGCGCTGGCGGCGGCGCTGGGCGGCGGATTCTGGACCTGGTGGTTCTGGCTTGGCGTGGCTGGGCTTGGGCTGATACTGCCGATGCTGCTAAAACCCTGGGCCAACCGCAGTTCGACGTTTCATGGCGTATTGGCAGTCTGCGGCGCCAGCCTGACCGGCGTACTGTTGCTGCGCTTTTTCATTCTCTATGCGGGTCAGCTAACCGTTGCGTAAGGTGATATCTGGACGTTCTCCTTCCTGAAGCCGGTTTTCTGGCACTGTTATTAAGCCTCGGGGTCAACGTGTTGACCCCACTTGCCGTGTTGGTGGGTGTCCGCCAGCGCTGGCAGGGCGTGATGCGCCTGGCAAGCGTGGGCGTATGGACGCAGTTTGCGCTGCTGCTGCTGGCTTTTGCCATTCTGGTATTCTGCTTTCTGACCAGCGACTTTTCGGTGGTCTATGTTGCTCAGCACAGCTACAGCCTGCTGCCGTGGGGATTAAAACTGGCGGCGGTTTGGGGCGGCCATGAAGGGTCGCTGCTGTTGTGGGTGCTCTTTCTTTCCGGCTGGAGCGCGCTGTTCGCTCTGTGCTATCGGCGTGATTCTGATCCACTGTTTCCGCTGACGCTCAGCGTCCTGTCAATGGTGACGGCCCTGTTGCTGCTGTTTGTGGTGGTCTGGTCCGATCCCTTCGTGCGTATTTTCCCGCCTGCTATAGAAGGACGGGACCTTAACCCGATGCTGCAACATCTTGGGTTAATCCTCCACCCGCCGCTGCTGTACCTGGGTTACGGTGGTTTGATGGTAGCCGCGGGCGTGGCGCTGGCCTCGCTACTGCGCGGTGACTTTAACGCGCAAAGCGCCTGGGTGTGCTGGCGCTGGGCGTTGCCCGGCTGGTGCGCGCTGACGCTGGGGATAATCCTCGGTTCCTGGTGGGCCTACTGCGAGCTGGGCTGGGGGGGGTGGTGGTTCTGGGACCCGGTCGAAAATGCCTCCTTATTACCCTGGCTCTCCGCCAGCGCGCTGCTGCATAGCCTGTTTGTCACGCGTCAGCGTGGGATCTTCCGCCACTGGTCGCTGCTGCTGGCGATTGTCACGCTGATCTTATCGCTGCTGGGGACGCTGATTGTGCGTTCCGGCATTCTTGTTTCGGTACATGCCTTTGCGTTGGATAACGTGCGCGCCGCGCCGCTGTTTGCGCTGTTTAGCGTATTGAGCCTGGCGTCGCTGGGGTTGTACGCCTGGCGAGGCCAGCAAATTCGCCAGAATGCGCGTTTTGGCGGCTGGTCGCGCGAGATGCTGATTCTGGTCGCGCTATTACTTTTTTGCGCGGTGCTACTGATTGTGCTGATTGGCACGCTCTATCCGATGATTTACGGGTTGTTCGGCTGGGGAAGGCTCTCCGTTGGCGCGCCGTACTTTAACCGCGCCACCCTGCCGTTTGGGCTGCTGATGCTGCTGGTTATCGTGCTGGCAACGATCAGAAGCCGCAAAGTCTCTTTGCGTTGTCAGCTTCCGGCACTGCTGGCGCATGCCGGGGTATTGGTATTTGCGGCTGGGATCGTTTTTTCCAGCGGTAGTCGTCAGGAGATAAGCCTGAATCTGAGCCCCGGGCAGCAGGTCGCGCTTGCGGGCTACATTTTCCGTTTTGAGCGTCTCGACCTGGAAGCCAAAGGCAACTACACCAGTGAAAAAGCGCTGATCACGTTGTGGCAAAATGAGCAGCGTATCGGTAGCCTGCAGCCCGAAAGGCGCTTCTATGCCGCGCGTCGTCAACAGATGATGGAGCCGGGTATCCGCTGGAATCTGATGCATGACTGGTACGCGGTGATGGGAGAAAAAACCGGACCGGACCGTTACGCCATGCGCTTATACGTGCAGTCTGGCGTGCGTTGGATCTGGGGAGGGGGATTGTTGATGGTGTTTGGCGCGCTGCTGAGCGCATGGCGGGGGAGGAAGCATGATGCGTAAATTAATCACAGCATTGCCGGATGGCGGCGTAAACGCCTTATCCGGCCTACAGGGGGCGCAAACCGTAGGCCGGATAAGCGTAGCGCCATCCGGCAGAACGTTTTTACTCTTAACGATCCTCCAGTTTTTCATTACTTTCACTACGCATGCCCAGGTGGTGGACACCTGGACGTTTGCCAACCCGCAGCAGCAGGAGAAAGCGCTGTCTATTGCCAGTCAGTTGCGCTGTCCGCAGTGTCAGAACCAGAACTTGCTGGAATCCAATGCGCCCGTGGCGGTCAGTATGCGCCATCAGGTTTACAGCATGGTTGCTGAAGGTAAAAGCGAAGCAGAAATCACCGCCTGGATGACCGAGCGTTACGGTGATTTCGTGCGCTACAACCCGCCGTTGAATGAGCAAACGCTGCTGTTGTGGGCGCTGCCGTGCCTGCTGTTATTGCTGGTGGGCGTGGTGGTCTGGCAGGTGAGGAAGCGTCAGCACGCAGAAGAGGATGAGCAATGAGCCAGGCCGAACATTCCACTGCGCCGTTACGTCCCATGCCCGTGAAGCGGCTGGCTGCTGCGGCGGTGCTGATGGTGGTGGCCTGCATCGGCGGTTACCTGTTAACGCCAAAATGGCAGGCGGCACGTCAGGAGCAGGCGCGTCTGGCTGACCCCTTACATGCTTTTTCTGATGAAAATATTCAGGAAAAACAGCTATTTTCTCTGCAATCGCAAATTCGTGCGAATCCGCAGGACGCAGTGAAATGGGCGCAACTGGGTGAGTACTATCTGTGGCAAAACGCGTATCATAATGCGCTGCTGGCCTACGAGCAGGCGCTGCGTATACGCGGTGAAAACGCCGAAATCTATTCCGCGCTGGCGACGGTGCTGTACTATCAGGCCGGGCAACATATGACGCCGCCCACCCGCGAGATGATTGATAAGGCTCTGGCGCTGGACCCGGCAGAGGTCACTGCGCTGATGCTGTTAGCTTCCGATGCGTTTATGCAGGCAGACTACGCCCAGGCTATCTCAGTGTGGCAAAAGGTTATGGATTTAAACTCGCCGAGGGTGAATCGGGCACAGCTCATTGACTCTATTAATATGGCGAAGTTGTTGCAGAATCGGCAAAAATAAATTTGTTTTATTTGTGATTTGTATCATTTTGCCTGTTTAAAAAACAGGCAAACGAACAAGCGAGCAAAAAAAACTCATGCCCTGACTTCTTCATTTTTGAACATATTAAAATTCTTTTATAACAAAAAGTTATTCATCATTACCCCGATAAAATTGCATTTTTATGCAAATAATCAGCGAAAGGCCCTGTTCTCAGAGGGTTGCGCTGAATGCCATGCAGATGATAATGATAATAAGCGTTAAAAAACTCCATAAACGAACGCAACACAAATCATACCCTTTCAGTATGTACTATTCCCATACGCTGCATGTGGAATAGCGCTTCATCGAGGAAGTCCGTTGTTATGAAAAATTTGAAAGTCAGCCTGGCATGGCAGATTCTAATCGCTATGGTGCTGGGCATTCTGCTAGGGAGTTACCTGCATTACCATAGTGACAGCCGTGAATGGCTGATTGTAAACCTGCTGTCTCCGGCGGGCGATATCTTTATCCACCTGATCAAAATGATCGTCGTGCCGATTGTCATCTCTACGTTGATTGTCGGCATAGCCGGGGTGGGCGATGCCAAACAGCTGGGCCGTATTGGCGCCAAAACGATTATCTATTTCGAAGTGATCACCACCGTGGCGATTATCCTTGGTATCACGCTGGCGAATGTGTTCCAGCCCGGTACCGGGGTTGATATGTCGCAGCTGGCAACCGTCGATATTTCGAAATATCAGAGCACCACCGCAGAAGTACAGAGCCACGCGCATGGCCTGATGGGCACGATTTTGTCACTGGTGCCGACCAACATCGTCGCGTCGATGGCAAAAGGCGACATGCTGCCGATTATCTTCTTCTCGGTACTGTTTGGTTTAGGTCTGTCTTCTCTGCCGGCAACTCACCGCGAGCCGCTGGTTACCGTGTTCCGCTCGATCTCCGAAACCATGTTTAAAGTGACGCACATGGTGATGCGTTACGCGCCAGTCGGGGTTTTTGCGTTGATCGCCGTTACCGTTGCGAACTTCGGTTTTGCCTCCCTGTGGCCGCTGGCGAAGCTGGTGCTGTTGGTGCATTTCGCCATCCTGTTCTTCGCGCTGGTGGTGCTGGGGATCGTCGCGCGCATCTGCGGTTTGAGCATCTGGATCCTGATCCGCATTCTGAAAGACGAGCTGATTCTGGCCTACTCGACCGCCAGTTCTGAGAGCGTGCTGCCGCGTATTATTGAGAAGATGGAAGCCTACGGCGCGCCGGCGTCAATCACCAGCTTTGTGGTGCCGACCGGTTACTCATTCAACCTTGATGGCTCAACGCTGTACCAGAGCATCGCCGCTATCTTTATTGCTCAACTGTACGGTATCGATCTGTCGCTGTGGCAGGAAATCGTGCTGGTGCTGACGCTGATGGTGACCTCAAAAGGGATTGCGGGCGTGCCGGGCGTATCGTTTGTGGTGTTGCTGGCAACGCTTGGCAGCGTGGGGATCCCGCTGGAAGGTCTGGCGTTTATTGCCGGTGTTGACCGTATCCTCGATATGGCGCGTACTGCGCTGAACGTGGTGGGTAATGCGCTGGCCGTGCTGGTTATCGCCAAGTGGGAACACAAATTTGACCGCAAGAAAGCGCTGGCCTATGAGCGCGACGTGCTGGGCAAATTTGATAAGACGGCTAATCAGTAATTAATGACAGATTGCCGGATGGCGCTTGCGCCGCCATCCGGCAATGCAAACCATTAGCCGTTGGCTAACTTATCAAACTCTTCGCAGCCGGTATCGAATCCTTCCATACAGCTCAGATTCAACCAGTGCAGCGCTTTCTGTTTATTCTTCTCGATAAAACCCTGCTCGCCGTTTAAGAACATCATCCCGGCCCAGTATTCGGAATACCCGGTGCGGGAAATGGCTGAACTACGCTTGAAATACCACGTCGCTTTCTCATCGTCAGCAGGAATACCGACGCCGTTGGCGTAAATCAGTCCGAGCAGCATTTGCGCGTCGACGGCGGAGTCATTTTCCAGATCCTCGGAGGCGTTTTGCAGCAAGGTAATGGCTTTGGGGTAATCGGTGCGGCCTGCCTGGGTGTTCACCAGAATACGCGCCAGCGTAATTTCCCCGGCCTTACTGCCCGCCTGCGTCGCTTTTTCCGCCAGCGTTTTGGCCTGAGGGTAATCCAGACTGACCGGGTTGGTTATCTTAATTTGCGCCAGCAAAGCATATGCATCCGCATCACCGTTGTCGGCGGCTTTTTGCGCCCAGTATTCGGCTTTGCTTAAATCGCCTGAACTGAACCAGGTATCGGCGAGGAAATACTGCGCGCGTCGGTCACCTGCCTCTGCTGCCTGTAGATACTGGCTTCCGGGTTCAGTATCACTGGCATGGGCAAAGAATGTCACGAAGAACATCAATGCAAGAAGTTGTTTCATTTTGAGTTTTATTTAGGGTACGGAGTAGACAGTATAAAGAGATCGCGTGCATAAAAAAACGGCCTCCGAATGGAGGCCGTAGGCTCAGGCTTAACCCATCGCGCTTTCGCGCAGGCTGGCTTTCAGCTTGGTGTACTCATCAATAACATACTGTTCGGCAGCGCGCTGATCGGCAATGCGTTCAACGTTAACGGCACAGTATTTATACTCCGGCGTTTTGGTAATCGGGCTTAAGTTCTCGGTTACCAGTTCATTACATGCCCCAATCCACCACTGGTAGGTCATGTAAATCGCGCCTTTGTTTGGACGATCGCTGACTGCCGCGCGGGTAATAACCCGGCCTTTACGTGAGTTAACCCACACCAGATCTTCATCCTGAATACCCAGACGCTCTGCGTCAGCGGTGTTGATCTGGGCATAGCCCGGCTCATCCGCCAGCGCGGCCAGCGCCGCACAGTTACCGGTCATCGAACGGCAAGAGTAGTGGCCGACTTCACGCACCGTCGACAGTACCATCGGGTACTCTGGGGTGAGTTTGTCGATTGGCGCTACCCAGTCGCAGGTGAAGAACTGCGCCAGGCCGTTCGGGGTGTCAAACTTCTCTTTGAAGAGGTAAGACGTACCCTGGTCGGCATCTGAGGTGTCGCGGCAAGGCCACTGGATATAGCCCAGTTCGCCCATTTTCTCGTAAGTGGCGCCGTAGAAATCCGGGCACAGATGACGCAACTCGTCCCAGATTTCCTGGGTGTTGTTGTAGTGCATCGGGTAGCCCATACGGGTGGCGATTTCACTGATAATCTGCCAGTCCGTTTTCAGATCCCACTTCGGCTCAACGGCTTTAAAGAAGCGCTGGAAGCCACGGTCCGCCGCAGAGAAGACGCCTTCATGCTCGCCCCATGACGTAGACGGTAAAATAACGTCTGCGGCAGCGGCGGTTTTGGTCATGAAGATATCCTGCACGATGACCAGTTCCAGATCCTCAAAGCCTTTGCGCACTGCGGAGAGCTCAGCATCGGTCTGTAATGGATCTTCACCCATAATGTACGCCGCGCGCACTTCGCCATGCGCCGCACGGTGCGGCAGTTCGCTGATGCGATAGCCGGTATGCGCAGGCAGGCTTTCCACGCCCCAGGCTTTAGCGAATTTCTCGCGGTTTTCCGGGAATTTCACGTACTGATAGCCCGGATAGGTATCCGGCAGCGCGCCCATGTCGCATGCGCCCTGAACGTTGTTCTGGCCACGAACCGGGTTAACGCCCACGCTTGGCTTACCGAGGTTACCGGTCAGCATCGCGAGGCTGGTCAGTGAACGCACGGTTTCCACACCCTGATAGAACTGGGTCACACCCATGCCCCACAGAATTGCCGCGCTTTTTGCCGTGGCGTACATACGTGCAGCCTGACGAATATCGTGCGCGCTAACGCCCGTGATATCTTCGACGGACTCCGGCGTATAGCCTTCGACAATCTTGCTGTACTCTTCGAATCCTTCCGTACGGGAGGCGACGAACGCCTGGTCGTACAGTTTTTCTTCGATGATGACATGCCCCATGGCGTTGAGCAGCGCGATGTTCGAGCCGTTTTTCAACGCAATGTGCATGTCGGCAATACGCGCGGTTTCAATTTTGCGCGGATCGCAGACGATAATTTTCGCCCCGTTACGTTTAGCGTTAATCACGTGATTCGCCACGATCGGGTGGGAATCCGCCGGGTTATACCCGAAGATGAACACTAAATCCGTGTTATCAATTTCATTGATAGCATTACTCATTGCGCCGTTACCGACCGATTGGTGCAGACCTGCAACCGAAGGGCCGTGTCAGACGCGAGCGCAGCAGTCGACGTTATTGGTACCAATAACGGCGCGCGCGAATTTTTGCATTACATAGTTGGTTTCGTTACCTGTACCGCGAGATGAACCGGTCGTCTGAATAGCGTCCGGGCCGTACTTCGCTTTGATGGCGCTCAGGCGATCGGCGACGTAATTCAGCGCTTCATCCCAGGAAACAGATTCCAGTTTGCCGCCACGCTGGCGACGGATCATTGGGGTTTTCAGGCGAGGGGTCAGGATCTGGGTATCATTAATAAAATCCCAGCCATAGTAGCCCTTCAGACACAGGGTACCCTGGTTGGTTTTCCCCTGCGCCGCCTCAGCCCGGACGATTTTGCCGTTATCGACCACCAGGTTGATTTTGCAACCTGATGCGCAATATGGGCAAACCGTGACGACTTTTTTCATCGGTCTCGCTCCAGTTAATCAAATCGCGCATACGCGCTTGTCGCTTTGCTTATGCATCTTTTATGCCATGTTTTTTTCAGGGGCATTAGTCGATATTACGGGCGATTTTTGGTCAAAACTCTGACGAAAAACAGGCTGTCGTCATATTTGACGTGACGAATCTCCAATACGTGACGGTGCGGCAGTGTGACCGAGGTTATGTTTCCCGCATATCCTTGTGCCTTATCGCTGTCACTCTGTGCAGAATCAATCACACTCATTTAAGTTGGCCAGAAATGGGGAAAAACAATGAAGCCAGCCATACTGGTTGTGGATGATGACGAGGCTGTCTGCACGCTATTACAGGATGTGCTGAGCGAGCACGTCTTTGCAGTGAGCGCGTGCCATAGCGGACAGGAGGCGCTGCGCTGCATTGAGACTCAGCCGGATATCGCTCTGGTATTGCTGGACATGATGTTGCCCGATATCAACGGTCTGATGGTGCTGCAGCAGGTGCAAAAGATGAGGCCCGGATTACCGGTAGTCATGCTGACGGGCTTAGGCAGCGAGTCGGATGTGGTGGTCGGACTGGAAATGGGCGCTGACGACTATATCGGGAAACCGTTCAATGCGCGGGTGCTGGTGGCGCGGGTAAAGGCGGTGCTCAGACGCGTGGGCGTGTTGACGCCTGAAAGCGGCAGCCCGCAAACCACGGGGCTTTCCTTTAATGGCTGGCATCTGGATACCGCCGGTTGCCAGTTACATAACCCTCAACAACTGAAGGTGGAGCTGACGCAGGGCGAATACAGCCTGCTGCTGGCGCTGGCGCAAAACGCTCGTCGGGTGCTCAGCCGCGAGCAATTGCTGGAACTGACGCGCAGCGACAGCGTTGAGGTATTTGACCGCACCATTGATGTGTTAATCATGCGGCTGCGGCGCAAAATAGAGAACAACCCGCACCAGCCAATGCTGATCAAAACCCTGCGCGGGCTGGGCTATGTGTTTGCCGCCGATGTGCAGCATCACGATAAGGCGGCGTGATCGTGCGCAGTTGCGCGATGCGGCGTAAACGCCTTATCCGGCCTACAAAAGCGATAACGGCCCCGTAGGCCAGATAAGCGCAGCGCATCAGGCATCAGCCATAGTCGCTTTTAACTCAGCCAGCGTTTTCGCGCCATCTATCGCGTTGGTGCACAGTAGGCTTGCCCGCGCACAGGCGTGCGCCAGTCTGATGCTGTCTGCCAGCGACCAGCGCTCATGACAGCCATACAAAAATCCGGCGCAAAACGCATCTCCTGCGCCGACGCTGCCGACAATCTCTTCTTGCGCCAGTAACTGTGACGGTATCCAGATGCCGGCTCGATCCGGTTCTTCACCCCAGGCGCCTTCCGGACAGTGAATCACCACCCGCTGGCGCACGCCTGCATCCAGCAGTTCGCGCGCGGCGGTAGCGATATGGGGAATATGCAGCTCGCCGTTGGGCTGGCGAATCTCCAGCTCGCCGTTGGGCTGGCGAATCTCCAGCCCGCTGAACTCCCCGGCCTCCAGCTCGTTAATCACCAGATAGTCGAGATGGCGCAGGGCCGGCATCACCAGTGGCTGGTAGCGCGGGTCGCCTTTACGTGAGACCAGATCCAGGGAGGTTTCAAAGCCGTTGTCGCGCATTTGCGCCAGCAGCCGTGCGCTACGCGTCCCGTACTCCTCATCCGGCATGTCCAGACTGTCGAGCAGCAGCAGATAGCCAAGATGGAAGATTTTCATCGAGGTATCCAGTTGCTCAAAGGCGGGTAAGTCCAGTAGTCGATTGGCGCCGGGCGAGTGAAAAAAGGTTCGCTGCCCGCTGGGGTCGGTCATCACCTGCGACATCGACGTGGGGGCGAATGTGGTGCGCTGCACATGCTGGCGATTAACGTGATACTGCTCCAGCATCGCCATGATGTAGTCGCCGTCGCTGTCCTGGCCGATTAACCCCACCGCCTGCAGCGGCAATCCGGTGTGCATTTTCGCCAGCGTCAGCAGCACGTTCAGCGGCGCACCACCCGTGGCGCGTTCGCTTCGAGTGATTTCCGCCAGCCAGCCGCGTTCCGGCCATTGCACAATTTGATGGACATGATCGACCAGCATGTTGCCTGCGGCGATAACGCCTTTGCGTTCCATCAGACCTGCCCCGCGCTGCCAAAAATGCGCATTTGTTCTGAAACGGTATCGGTAATGGCCTCTTCAATAGCCAGCAGCAGTTCGGCAAACTCGTCGTACAGCGGCTGGCGATTGGCCATCCGTGACTCTACCGCTGTCAGCGCCGCCTGCGACATGCCGGTGTAGAAGTTGATTTTGTGAATACCGAGTTCAATTGCGCGCTTGAAATCGTCATTGCTGATGCCGGAGCCGCCGTGCAGTACCAGCGGGATCGCCGCCTGCTGGCGAATAGCGTTCAGACGCGGGAAGTCTAGCACCGGTTCGCCTTTATATTTGCCGTGCGCATTGCCAATGGCGACCGCCAGCGCGTCAATTCCGGTTCTGTCGACGAAATCACGCGCCATCATCGGGTCGGTAAACAACGATTCGTCAGCATGACCGTACAGCGCGCCGCCTTCATCGCCACCCACTGCGCCCAGTTCGGCTTCCACCGAGACGCCGATGGCGTGGCACATCTTCACCACTTCGCGGGTCTGGCGGATATTTTCTTCATACTCCAGCGTGGAGCCATCGAACATCACTGAACTGAAACCTAAGCGTAGCGCCCGCACCACTGACTCAAAGTGCAGGCCGTGGTCAAGGTTCAGCACCACCGGAATGTCGTGCCTGGCGGCTTCAAATTTGACCGCTTCGACCAGAGAATCCAGCGAGATATATTTAAAATGTACTTCGGCGATGTTGATAATGAACGGCGAACGTTCCTGTTTAGCCGCGGCAAACAGGGCGCGCAGGAAATGTGAGTCCAGAACGTTAAACGCGCCTAAAGCATAGCGGTGCTCGCGGGCATGGGCCAGGCCATCGGCGAGGGATATTAACGGCATAATGCGCTCCTTGGTTAGCGGAACAGGCGATACTCGTTACACAGCACCAGCTGCGCCGGTTCATCTTCTTCAATGTCGTTATAACGGGTGATAGGTTGCAGAAAATGGTTATCGTGGTCGTCGTCATTAACAGATGAGACCTCGCCAACCAGCACGTCGCCAAAACCTTTTTCCGCCCAGAAGCTGTGATACAGGCCCGGCGGCAGGCAGATGCTCTCCCCCGGCGTCAGGCGTAGTTGGCTGCCCGCGGCATGGGTTTGCCGACAGCCATCAATCACCACGTTCACGTCGCTATCCTCTGTTTGCTCCCGGAGCCCCGCATTCCACAGTTCCACAATTAAATTACCGCCGCCACGATTGATAATGTCTTCGCGTTTGCGCCAGTGAAAATGCATCGGCGTGACCTGCGCCTCGCGAACATGCATGATTTTCTCGGCGTAGCATTTCTCGTAAGGCATACCTTTCGGCGAGCCATTACGCAGGGTGAACAGCGTTAACCCTTGCGCGGCGAAATTGTTGCCGCCAAATGCGGTGACATCCCAACCGAGCTTTAGGTCGAAAACTTCGCTCCAGGCAGAGGCATCAAGCTTGCGCCATTGGGTCGGCGGGAAACTGGCGAAAGGGGGGAGGTGCACGTCGTGCAGAGAAAAAAACTGGCGCGTGTGGCCAAGGATTTCGTTTATTGCGGAGCGTTTCATCGCAGAATTCTCCTTAGAATAATGCCGGATGGCGCTGCGCTTCTCCGGCCTACAAATTGATACCGATCTTGTAGGCCGGAGAAGGCATTTTGCCGCTATCCGGCGTTGCTGTGGCGGGTTATTTCACCGTCCAACCTTTATAATTGGCAACGTTGTTTTTATCGATCATTGTTACCGGGATCAGCACGGGCTCTTTTGGGGCGGGTTTCCCCTGCAGTATGTCATAGCCGATTTCGACCGCTTTGGCAGCCATCACCTGCGGATCTTGTGCTGGCGTCGCCACAAATAATGAGTTTTCGCGCTTCAGCGCCTCTTCACCGTCTGGCGATCCGTCGACGCCGACAATAAAGAATTCGTTACGCTGTGCCTGTTTTGCCGCCAGATCGGCACCGATCGCCGTGGGATCGTTAATGGCGAATACACCGTCGATCTTCGGATTTGCCGCCAGCAGCGCGGTCATGATCTCCAGCCCGCCCTCGCGGCTGCCTTTGGCGTTTTGGTTATACGACAGCACTTTGATGTCCGGATGGCGTTTGAACTCGGTCTGGCAACCTTCCACACGGTTCTGGACGGCGGAAACCGGCGGTCCGTTGATGATGACGACGTTGCCTTTCCCTTTCAGACGGTCGGTAATGTATTTGCAGGCCATTTCACCCGCCTGAGTGTTATCGGAGGTGATGGTCGCGTCTGCGCCTTCCGCCGCCACGTCAACGGCTACCACCACAATCCCGGCGTCTTTCGCGCGTTTTACCGCCGGACCGATGCCTTTGGAGTCCGCGGCGTTAAGGATGATCATGTCGACTTTGGCGGCAATAAAGTTGTCGATCTGCGACACCTGTTGCCCGAGATCGTAGCCGCTGGAGACCAGCGTCACTTTGACGCTATCACCCGCCAGCTTTCGTGCTTCCAGCTCCGCGCCTTTGGTTATTTGCACGAAGAACGGGTTCGCCAGGTCGCCCACCGTAACGCCGATCGATTTCAGTTCTTTTGCCTGCACAAACGGAGCTGCAGCAAGCAGTGCGCCAGCACAGAGCGCGGTCACTAATGGCTTCAAACGCATACTCGTTTCCTCACGTAGGGTATTGTTGTTATACGCCTGATGGCGCTGCGCTTATCAGGCCTGCGAAGGGGTAGGCCAGTAAGCTTGTCTATGCACTTTGATGATGTCGGGTACGGTATTTGTCGATCAGCACCGCTATGATGATCACCGCCCCTTTGATCACCAGTTGCCAGAAATAGGAGACGCCCATCAGCGTCATGCCGTTGTTGAGCGTAGCGATGATCAGCGCCCCCACCAGCGTGCCGGTGATGGTGCCGATCCCGCCGACAAAGCTGGTGCCGCCGAGGATTACCGCCGCGATGGCGTCCAGCTCGTAACCCATACCTAAGTTGCCGTTGGCGCTGTACAGCCGCGAGGCGCTCATCACCCCGCCCAGACCTGAAAGCAAACCGCTGATGCCGTAGACGAACAGCAGCACCAGCCACACTTTGATCCCGGTTAAGCGTGCGGCCTGCATGTTGCCGCCGACCGCGTAGATATGAACGCCGAGCGTGGTGCGGCGCAGAATAAACCAGCACACCACCACCACCGCCAGCGCAATGACTACCAGCCACGGAACCGGGCCGAGATAGTTGTTGCCGATCCATTCAAAACTGATGTTGGAGTTAATCACCGTGGTGCCATCGGCCAACAGATAGGCCGCGCCGCGCAGCGCGGTATAGGTTCCAAGCGTGACGATAAACGGCGGAAGCCCGGCAAAAGCCACCAGCGCACCGTTAAACAGCCCCAGCACCAGGCCGAGCATCAGCGCCGCCGGAATCGACAGCATGGCAAACTCAGGAATAAGAGAAACGACCATCGCCGCAACGGCGGTGGTGCCAAGAATCGAGCCAACTGAGAGATCGATCCCGCCGGTCAAAATGATGAAGGTCATGCCAGCCGCCAGCACGATGTTGATCGAGGCCTGGCGGGTAATATTCAGCAGGTTGCTTTCGGTGAAAAAGTTGGGCGCGATAAAGCCAAATACCGCCACAATCAGGATCAAAATCGGCAAGATACCGACTGTTTGCATCAGATCGCTCATCAGCATCTTTTTTGCGGTGGTGGATTTCGCCACCTGCTGGGGAGTGGTTGGATTATTCATGGGGCACCGCCTGATGATGGGAGTCGTTCACGCCGGTCGCCAGCGTCATAATATTTTCCTGGGTAATACTTTGTCCGTTCAGCTCGCCGGCAATGCTGCCTTCGCGCATGACGTACACGCGATCGCTCATGCCAACGACTTCCGGCAATTCGCTGGAGATCATCAGGATCGCCACGCCTTTGCGCGCCATGTCGTTCATGATCCGGTAGATCTCGCTTTTCGCGCCAACGTCTACCCCGCGCGTGGGTTCATCGAGGATCAAAATGCGTGGGCCGATCGCCACCCAGCGCGAGATCAATAATTTTTGCTGATTGCCGCCGGACAGCCCACCTGCGCGTACCTGCGCGTGCGGAACGCGAATGTTGAGCAGTTTGATAGCGTCATCGGAAATGGCCTGCGCCTTTTTGCGATCGAGCATGCCCCAGTTGGCATCGCGCTCCAGCGTCGCCATGGTGATGTTCTCTGCTGCCGCCAGTTCTAAAAACAGCCCCTGTTCTTTGCGGTTCTCGGTCAGAAAGCCGATGCCGTGATCAATCGCCTCGCGCGGGGAGTGGATCACCACCGGTTCACCGTCTACTTCAATCATGCCGCCGACGGCTTTACGCACGCCAAAAATCAGCTGCGCCAGTTCGGAGCGTCCGGCGCCAACTAACCCGGCGAGGCCGACGATCTCCCCGGAGCGCACCAATAAGCTGCACGGCTGGACTTTATGACCGTCGGTCAGGTGGTGGACGTTGAGGCGCGCTTTACCTAAGGGAATATCGCGCTCTTTGTTGAACAGATCGCTTAGCGGACGGCCCACCATCATGCGCACCAGTTCAGGGGCGTTGAGCTTGTCGCGGGTCAGGCTACCGACGTATTGCCCGTCGCGCAGGACGCTGACGCGATCGGAAAGTTCGTACACTTCGGCCATGCGGTGGCTGATGTAAATAATCGCCATCCCTTCATCGCGCAGGCGCATGATCAGTTCGAACAGGCGGTGGGTTTCACGTGAGGAGAGGGCGGCGGTGGGTTCATCCATCACCAGAATGCGGCTGTTACGGTGCAGAGCGCGGGCGATTTCCACCTGCTGCTGTTCGGCGATGGTCAACGTCATCACGCGATCGCTGGCCTTAAACTGGGCGCCGAGTCGGTCGATGACTTTCTGCGACTGCAGCACCATCTCTTTACGCTGGACCAGACCGCCGCGCGACAGCTCGCTGCCAAGAAAGATATTTTCCGCCACCGTCAGGTTGGGCGCCAGCTGCATCTCCTGGTAAATCAGCGTGATGCCCGCGCTGAGCGCATCTTTTGGCCCACGAATGTGGAACGGCTGACCATCAATCAGGATCTCGCCGCTGGTGGCGGTGTAGGCGCCCGCGAGGATTTTCATCAGCGTGCTTTTCCCCGCGCCATTCTCGCCCATCAGGGCATGAATCTCCCCCGGCCAGACGGTTAAATCGACCCCTTTCAGCGCGTAAAATTTGCCAAACGCTTTGGCAATGTTGCGCATCTCCAGAACCGGTGTCCTGCTCATAGCGGATCTCCTGTGGGGTGGCCGATATCAGCAGTCCATCACAGGAATGTAAATGCAAAATGTCAGAAGCCGTTCATATTTGTCATATTGCGATTTTTCTTCACGGAGCGTGATATGCCGCAACCGGGACGTCACTTTTTCGCCAGTGCGCGCGGACGATTACTGTTCTTCAATCTGCTGGTGGTGGCGGTCACGCTGATGGTGAGCGGCGTGGCGGTGCTGGGGTTTCAGCATGCCAGTCAAATTCAGGAGCAGGTACAGCAGCAAACCGTTGATGACATGACCGGCAGCATGAACCTGGCGCGTGATACGGCGAACGTAGCAACGGCGGCGGTGCGACTGTCGCAGGTGGTCGGCGCGCTGGAATACAAAGGTGAAGCGGAGCGGTTGCAGGAGACCCAGCGGGCGCTGAAGCATTCGCTGCAACAACTGGCTGGCGCCCCGCTGGCGCAGCAGGAGCCGGTGCTGGTCGAGCGCATTATCCAGCGCAGCAATGAGTTACAAAGCAGTGTGGAAGGTATGTTGCAGCGCGGACAGCGGCGGCATCTGGAACGTAACGCGCTGCTCAGTTCGCTGTATCAGAATCAAAGCTATTTGCGCCATCTGCAAACGCTTACTGGTGCGCAGGATGACATGCTGCTGGGGCAAATAGACCGCTTGATCGTTGCCGCCATTGAGACTCCCACGCCGCGATCGGTAGTGAAACAACTCGACAGCGTGATGACCGCGCTGCCTTTACATCACTCCAGCCCGTTGATAAGCAGAATCCTCAACGATTTCAATCAGGAATTGCATAAGCTGGAGCCGCTTTCTTCCGCGCTGGAGCAGAGCGATCTGGCGATCAACTGGTATATGTTTCATATCAAAGCGCTGGTGGCGATCCTTAATAGCGATATTAATCAATATGCCTCGCAGGTGGCGCTGATTTCTGAGCAGCGGGTGGCGCAAAGCCATCAGGAACTGCAATCCGGCGCGTTGTTTATTATGGTGTTTGCGTTGCTGGCCGTAGTGATTACCGGTTTTGCCGGTTGGTATATCTATCGCAACCTCGGCTCTAACCTGACGGCAATTTCGCAGGCGATGACCCGGCTGGCGCACGGTGAATCGGACGTCAGCGTTCCGGCCCTGCAACGGCGCGATGAGCTGGGCGAACTGGCCCGCGCTTTTAGTGTCTTTGCCCGTAACACCGCTTCGCTGGAGCACACCACCCGATTACTTAAAGAAAAAACCAGCCAAATGGAAATCGACCGCACCGAGCGCCAGGAACTGGAAGAGGCGCTGCTGCACAGCCAAAAGCTGAAGGCGGTGGGGCAACTGACGGGCGGATTAGCGCATGATTTCAATAACCTGCTGGCGGTGATTATTGGCAGTCTGGATCTGGTGAACCCAGACTCACCCGATGCGCCGCGGGTCAATCGGGCGCTTAAAGCCGCCGAGCGCGGGGCGCTACTTACCCAGCGGCTACTGGCCTTTTCGCGCAAGCAATCTTTGCATCCCCATGCGGTGGAGCTGAAAACGCTGCTGGAAAACCTGGGCGAACTGATGCGTCATTCGCTCCCGGCCACGCTGACGCTGGAGATTGAAGCCCAGTCTCCCGCCTGGCCCGCGTGGATTGACGTCAGCCAACTGGAAAATGCCATTATCAATCTGGTGATGAACGCCCGTGACGCCATGGACGGGCAGGCGGGCACGATTAAAATCCGTACCTGGAACCAGCGGGTCACGCGCAGCGATGGGCGTAAGCAGGATATGGTGATGTTGGAGGTCGCCGACCAGGGCTGCGGGATGTCGCAGGAGGTGAAAGCTCAGGTCTTTGAACCGTTTTTCACCACCAAACAGACCGGCAGCGGCAGCGGGCTGGGGTTATCAATGGTCTACGGCTTTGTACGTCAGTCCGGTGGACGTGTGGAGATTGAAAGCGCTCCCGGGCAGGGAACGACGGTCAGGTTGCAGCTTCCTCGCGCCGTAGTGCCGGTACAGGCTGAGGCAGAACCGATAGCGGAACACGCGGCTAATAGTGGCGAAAAACTGGTGCTGGTGCTTGAGGACGAGGCTGATGTGCGCCAGACGTTGTGTGAGCAATTACACCTGCTGGGCTACCTGACATTAGAAGCCGCCAACGGGGAACAGGCGATGCATATGCTGGCGGCTTCATCCGAGATTGATATTTTTATCAGCGACGTCATGCTGCCCGGTGGTTTAAGCGGCGTGGATGTGGTTAATCATGCCCAGGCAAATTATCCGCAGCTGAATATCCTGCTGATGAGCGGTCAGGATTTGCGTCCGGCCCATAACCCGGCGCTGCCGGATGTGGCGTTATTGCGTAAACCCTTTACCCGCACAGAACTGGCGCAAGCGCTGCGGCATTCGCGTAATTGAGATTCCTCCGCTACCCGCGCAAATTCGCTTTGATTACCGTGGGGCGAGTTTCTCGATGAGGCTGGTTTTATGCAACGCTCCGCGACATTCTTACTTTTCTCTCTACTGATGATGACCACCGTTTCGGCGCAGGCGGATATTATCGATGATGCCATCGGCAATATTCAGCAGGCGATTAACGACGCATACAAACCGGACAACGGGCGGGATTATGATGACGCTCGTGATGAAAGCTGGCAGCGTCAGATGAGTGACGATCGGCGCAGGCAGTATGATAATCGCCGTCGCCAGTTTGAAGACCGACGTCGCCAACTGGATGACCGTCAGCGTCAGCTTGATCAGGAACGACGTCAGTTAGAAGACGAAGAACGCAGAATGGAAGAGGATTACGATCGTTAGCGCAATCTTTCGCTGGCAAGGTTATAGACTTCACTACGCTCGCGTTTACCGACGGCAACGACCGCGATGACCAGGGTGTCGTCAATAACTTGATAAACAAGACGAAACCCTGAAGTTCGTAGTTTGATTTTATAGCAATCTTTTATTCCCCTGAGCTTTGCTGAAGGGACATGCGGGTTTTCACAGCATTTCTTTAGTTTTTTGGCAAACTGCTGCTGAATAGCTTTATCAAGTTTTTGCCACTCTTTCAGCGCATCTTCCCTGAACTTTACCGTATAACTCATAAATAGCTGTCCAGGTCCACATCCACCAGGGGTTGTTGGCTACGTTCATGGACTAATTTAACCAGTTGCTGATCGTCCAGCGCATCCAGCATTTTTTCGTAAAGCTCTGCTGGCACACAATAAAATGCGGGCTGGTTACGGTTCAGGATGGCGACCGGAAAGCCATCTCCTGCGCTGACAGTTGCCATAGGATTTTTTTTCAACTCACTCACGCTGGCGGTGGTATCGCTTAAGATGATATGCGGCATAATGGCTCCTAAAGACCGTTTAACTGGTCTTAATATAGGACGCAAAAGACCTGTTAACAAGTCTTATTATGGTGTGTGATCGCTAATCCAGCACAATCTCCATCCCGTCATATCCTGCTTCGATGCCTGTCGGCAGCGGATTTTCCATCAGCCACAGATCAAACTGATGGCTGATATGCGTCAGGATAACCCTTGGACAGCGGATAACCTCGTTCAGCGCGATGACGGTATTGAGATCGCAATGATTGCGCGGCGGTTCGGCGCGCGGGGCATGGCTGCAGTCGATGATAATCACCTGCGGTGGGTTATTGTGGAGAAACTTCTGCGTCTTATCGGGAAGCCCGGCGGTGTCGGAGAACCACGCCACCCGGCTGTGCGCGGTCTCGAACAAATAGCCAAACGTCAGCTTTGAATGGTTGAGCGGCAGCGGCGTTACCTGCAACCCTTGCAGGTCAAATACCACGAACGGCGCAACGGTATGGCTAAAATCGAGAATACCGGGATGCTTAAACAGATCGTCGCAACCCTGCTCATCCGGTGGACCGTACACCGGGATGCTCGCCCCCACGCCCCAGCGCAACGGAAACAGTCCTTGCACATGATCCATATGATAGTGGGTCAGCAGAAATTGCTGAAAGCTGCCCGCTGGCCAGTCGTCCATCAGATGCGGGATCCCCGCGTCCAGCAGGGTTACCGCATGATTGAATTTGACCACCCCGCTACAGGGGCGTCGACGGTATTGCGCCTGTACGCGCGCCCGCTGACAGGCCGCGCAGCCGCAGCCAAATGCCGGCACCAACTGCGCGCCGCCGGTTCCCGTCAGCGTAATGGTCAGACTCATGGCTCCCCCTACAACGGTTTGGTGAAGCGGAAATGGCTCTGGGTATAGCCTTCGCGCTGGTAGAAACGGTGCGCGTTAAGGCGTTGGGTGCTGGTGGAAAGCTCGGTCATTTCTGCGCCAGCTTCGCGTGCGGTGGCTTCGGCCCAGGCCAGTAGCTGACTGCCTACCGTTAATCCTCGCGCCTGTGGCATCACCACCAGTTCCTGAATCTCGCCAATCCAGTTGGCGTGGTGCAGATGAAACTGCAGGTGCAGACCGATCAAGCCGACGACTTCTCCGTCGAGCAGCGCCAATTGGTAGTGCATATTAGGATCTTGCAGATTCGCGGCGTATCCGGCGCTAAAGGTCTGGCGATCGAATTGTCCCTGCTTGAGTTCACAGATAAGCGCGTAAACCGCATCGGTATCGTAGAGCGTGGCGCGGCGTAATTCACAGACAGACATGTTTCTTCTCCTTGCGTCCCATCAGGGCGAGCAGTGTATCGACAGACTGTAGCAAACTGCCATCATTGTTGAGGACGTGGCAGTCATACGGTGCGTAGCGTGCCGCGCGTTCAAGGCGGGCGGCGATTTCCGTTTCACTCTCCCGCCCACGCGCCTGCAGACGCTGCCGTAGAATCGCTGGGGAAACCTGTAAGCAAATAGGAAGTAACGACGCGCCATAACGAGCCTGCGCTTGGGGCAGATGGGCGCGCGATCCGTTGACCACCACATCAAAACCGGCGTGCAGCCAGAGGTCAATCTCCACGCCCACGCCGTAGTAGAAGCCGTTTGCATGCCAGCTCAGCGCCAGCAGATTCTGCCCGGCGCGGGTAAAAAATTCTTGTTCACTCAGCGCAATATGATTTTCATTCCCGGCGTTAGCGGCACGGGTGATGTATCGATGCGCCACCAGCAGTTGCGCGGGTTCCTGCAGGCGGAGTTCCGCCAGCAGACTGTCCTTACCAGAGCCGGATGGCCCCATCAGCCAGATCAGTTTCCCCATAGTCAGAATACCCTTTTGCCCTGACGCCAGACGTGGTCGATATGGATGTTGCCGCCTTTGCGATGTGCCAGCACCAGATCCGCCCGTTTACCTTCGGCAACAACGCCGCGATCGTCGAGATTCAATGCCCGCGCCGGATTGCGGGTCACCAGACGAATCGCCTGCGGCAGTGTAAAGCGGTTGGCGTCGTCATCCGCTACGCGAAATGCCGCGTCGAGCAGGCTGGCGGGGTAGTAATCGGAGGAGAGAATATCCAGTAACCCCAGCTCAGCCAGCTTATGCGCCGCCACATTGCCGGAATGAGACCCTCCGCGCACGATGTTTGGCGCGCCCATCAGCACGTTCATTCCGTGCTGGCGCGAGGCTTCAGCCGCCGCGAAAGTGGTAGGAAATTCGGCGATTACGCTGCCAAGTTGGTGCGATTCCAGCACATGTTCGCTGGTGGCATCGTCATGGCTCGCCAGCGCGATATTACGTTCGCGGCAAAGCTGGGCGATGGCGTTACGATTGGGCTGCGACCAGCGTGCGGCGAGGGCCAACTGTTCTTCTTCATAGCGGGCCATCTGCTCGTCGGTGAGCGAATACTTGCCCTGATAATACTCGCGGTACTTTTCTCGATTGGCGAACTGGCGCTGGCCCGGCGAGTGATCCATCAGTGAAACCAGCGTCACCGGCTCGCGCCCGACCAGTTTTTCAAACAGCGGCAGGGTGGTGTGGTGCGGCAGTTCGCAGCGCAGATGCAGGCGGTGTTCGGCGCGATTGACCCCGCGTTTTTGCGTCTCTTCCACGGCGTTGATCATCTTCTCCAGATTTTCCAGCCGATCGCCGCCGTCGCGCACGTCGCCAATCGCCACCGCGTCCAGCACGGTAGTAATGCCGCTGGCGACCATTAGCGCGTCATGGCTGCTCATCGCCGAGTGGGCAGGCCAGTCGACCTTCGGGCGCGGGGTGAAGAATTTATCCAGATTATCGGTATGTAGCTCAATCAACCCTGGCAGCAGCCAGCCGCCTTCGCCGTCTAAAGCCTCAGGCAGACGGCTCTGGGTTTCGGCAAAGGCGCGGATAACCCCGCCCGCAATTTCCAGCGATCCTTGCACCACTTCATCTTCCAGAACCAGCTTTACATTGTTGATAATCATGCTGTTGTTCCCATCAGGTGCAGACGGTCCGCTACGCGGTCGCGCACGGTTTGATCGTGAAAAATACCGACAATGGCTGCGCCGCGGGCTTTCGCCTCTTCAATCAACGCCACCACGGCAGCGCTGTTTTTGGCGTCCAATGAGGCGGTCGGCTCATCGAGCAGCAAAATAGGGTAATCGACGATAAACCCACGGGCGATGTTAACGCGCTGCTGTTCGCCACCGGAAAAGGTCGATGGTGCCAGGTGCCACAGGCGTTCCGGTACGTTGAGACGCGTTAACAGGCTGGCGGCTTTCGCGGCGCATTCTTCACGGGATACGCCGAGATCCAGCAGCGGCTGCATCACCACATCCAGGGCGCAGACACGGGGGATCACGCGCAGGAACTGGCTCACCCAGCCGATGGTTGAACGGCGAACTTCCAGCACTTTGCGCGCCGGGGCCTGCACCAGATCGACCCATTCATCGCTGTGGCGAATGTGGATGTGCCCTTCATCCGGCAGGTAGTTGGCGTACAGCGAACGCAGCAACGTGGATTTACCGCTGCCCGAGTGACCGTGCAGCACCACGCATTCGCCGCTTTTCACTGCCAGAGTGGCGTTTTGCAGCACTGGCAGACGTACGCCGTTTTGCTGGTGGAGCACGAAGGTTTTACTGACATTTTCAACGCGAATCATTTTTGCCTCGAGATTTTTTGCCGGATGGCGGCTGCGCCTTATCCGGCCTACAAAAGTGCGATCCAGGTAGGCCCGATAAGCGCAGCGCCATCGGGCACAACAAAAAATCAGTTCTGCAATACGGACGACACCAATAACTGGGTATACGGATGATGTGGATCGTCGAGCACGCGGTCGGTTAACCCACTTTCCACCACCTGACCCTGCTTCATCACCAGCAAACGGTCCGCCAGCAGACGCGCCACGCCCAGATCGTGGGTGACAATCACCACCGCCAGATCCAGTTCCACCACCAGGCCGCGCAGCAGATCCAGCAGTTTGGCCTGTACCGATACGTCCAGCCCGCCGGTGGGTTCATCCATAAACACCAGCTTCGGGTGGGTGACGAGGTTACGGGCGATCTGCAGGCGTTGCTGCATGCCGCCGGAGAAGGTGGTCGGCAGGTCGTCGATACGTGAGGCGGGGATTTCCACCTCCTCCAGCCAACGCTGCGCGGTGGCGCGAATGTCGTCATAGTGGCGCGCGCCGGTGGCCATCAGGCGTTCGCCGATATTGCCGCCTGCGGAAACCTGACGGCGCAGGCCATCCAGCGGATGCTGATGCACCACGCCCCACTCGGTGCGCAGCAGACGGCGGCGGTCGGCCTCGTTCATGTCGTACAACGAACGGTTCTGATACAATATTTCACCGTTCTGTGGCGTCAGACGTGAAGAGATTGATTTCAGCAGAGTGGTTTTGCCGGAACCGGACTCGCCGACGATACCCAGCACTTCGCCAGGCCACAGGTCAAACGAGACGTCGCTGAAGCCTTTGCCCGGCGCGTAGAGATGAGTCAGGTTGTTGACTGAAAGCAGCGGTTGCGTCATTTGCTGAGAGCCTCGCTCTGTTGGCGGCAGTAGTCGGTGTCGGAACAGACAAACATGCGTTTGCCGGTGTCATCGAGCACCACTTCATCGAGATAGCTGTGGGTAGAGCCGCAAATGGCGCAAGGCTCATCCCAGCTCTGCACGGTAAACGGGTGATCGTCGAAATCGAGGCTCTCTACGCGGGTGTAAGGTGGAACGGCATAGATGCGCTTTTCACGACCAGCGCCAAACAGTTGCAGGGCCGGCATCATGTCCATCTTCGGATTGTCGAATTTCGGGATGGGCGATGGGTCCATGACGTAGCGGTTATTGACCTTCACCGGATAGGCGTAGGTCGTGGCGATATGGCCGAAGCGGGCGATATCTTCATACAGTTTCACCTGCATGATGCCGTACTCTTCCAGCGCGTGCATGGTGCGGGTTTCCGTTTCGCGCGGTTCAATAAAGCGCAGTGGCTCAGGGATTGGCACCTGGAAAATGATTATCTGATCTTCCACCAAGGGTGTTTCCGGGATGCGGTGGCGGGTCTGGATCAGCGTGGCGTCTTCGGTACGTTCCGTCGTCACCACGCCCGTCACGCGTTTGAAGAAATTGCGGATCGACACGGCGTTGGTGGTGTCGTCCGCGCCCTGGTCAATCACCTTCAGCACGTCCGGTTCGCCAATCACGCTGGCGGTAAGCTGAATGCCGCCCGTGCCCCAGCCGTAGGGCATCGGCATTTCACGTCCGCCAAATGGGACCTGATAGCCGGGGATGGCTACCGCTTTCAGAATGGCGCGGCGGATCATGCGTTTGGTCTGTTCATCAAGATACGCAAAGTTGTAGCCGGAGAGGTTAGCGGTCACGGGCGGCCTCCTGTTGCAGGCGTTTGAGCAGTTCCAGTTCGGCCTGGAAATCGACGTAATGGGGGAGCTTGAGGTGCGATACAAAACCCGCCGCCTCGACGTTATCCGCATGTGCCAGCACGAACTCTTCGTCCTGCGCCGGTCCCGTGACCGTTTCATCGTATTCGGCCGCCTGTAAGGCACGGTCCACCAGCGCCATCGCCATCGCTTTACGTTCGCTCATGCCGAACACCAGCCCGTAGCCGCGGGTAAAATGGGGAGATTCGTTCTCTGGCGCGACAAAGCCGTTGACCATTTCACACTCCGTCATCAGCAGTTCGCCGACGTTCACCGCAAATCCCAGCTCTTCCGGTACGGTTTCCAGTGCGACGTAGCCGCTGCGGATCTCGGCGGCAAACGGGTGGTTGCGTCCGTAACCGCGTTGGGTGGAGTAGGCCAGTGCCAACAGATAGCCCTCGTCGCCGCGCATCAGCTGTTGCAGGCGTGAGGCACGCGAGCACGGGTAAACCGGCGGCGTGCGAGTGATATCATCGGGTGCATCGCCGTTATCTTCTTCGCGTTTTGCCAGCCCCTGGTTTGCCAGCAGGGAAAAGACGTGCGGGGAGGCATCCTGCGTGTTATCCGCGCAGCGCAACGGCGGCGTTTCACCATTGGCCAGCAGGGTAAAATCCAGCAGGCGATGGGTGTAATCGTAGGTTGGACCTAACAGTTGCCCGCCGGGAATGTCCTTGTAGACCGCGGAGATTCGGCGTTCAAGGCGCATTTCCGCACTGTTTACCGGTTCGCTGACTGCCACCTTTGCCAACGTCGTGCGATAGGCGCGCAGCAAAAAGATAGCTTCGACGTTATCGCCGCTCGCCTGCTTTAGCGCCAGCGCCGCCAGTTCGCGGTCGGCGATGCCGCCTTCGGTCATTACCCGGTCGACCGCCAGGTTCATCTGCTGTTCGATTTGCGCGACGCTCAGTTCGGCAATGGTCTCCTCGCCCCGGCGTCGGTTTTCCTGCAGGGCGTGGGCGCTTGCTATCGCCTTTTCGCCCCCTTTGACAGCGACGTACATCAGCACACCTCCACATGAGTCGTTCGCGGAATAGCCAGCAGGCGTTCGCCGCAGGTGAGGATCAGATCGACCCCCAGCGGGAACGGATGCGGGCGTTCGGTGAGTTCGTGAATCAGGCATTCCGGCAGCTGCGGCGCGATCATGCGTTCCTCGGCGATACCGGCGCCGGTCAGACGCAGCATGCGTCCGCCGCTTAAGCCAGAGACCTGAACAATCAGCGTTGCGCTGGTCTCTGGCGCGACGGCGGAACCGGCGGAGAGGGCGTTTAGCTGTTCGCTGCTGATGCGTTCGTCGGCGACGGCAAAAGCCGCCAGCTGCGGCTGATCCACCAGCGGCGCGTTGGTATGAAAACGCAGATTCTGCCGGGCAATATCGTTATCCATCGACGGCGCCAGCCAGACCGGCGTGTCGCCATCAACCAGCGTCAGCAGCACGCTGGTGGTTGCCAGGCCCAGCGGCTGCCAGCCGTGTTTCAGTTGATGCAGGGCGACGATCACGCCCGGTTCACTCATGGCTTTCAGCAGGCGACGAAAGCTCTGCTGCGCATCCTGAACGGGTAAATTAAAAGCGGTTTGTAAGGTCATGCGTTATCTCCGCGTACCAGCGTGAAGAAGTCGACCCGGCTGGCGTTGATTTCGGCACGGCGTGCGCTAATCAGCGCATCGCGTTCCGCTTCCAGCGGGACAATCAAGGTTTCCATTAAGCTTTGGAAATGCGTTTGTTCCTGCAGCAGGGCGTCAATTACCGCGCACTGCTCGGCATGGTGTTTGTTACGTCCCAGCAGGTAGCTGTAACCCAGCGTGCCGCTCTTCAGGCGCACCACCGCGCGGGTGAGCGTAGTGTCGCCAGCAAAGAAGCGATTGCCGGTACCGCCCATGCGGGCCTGGATTTGCATCAGTCCGCATTCCGGTGCGCGGATAAGTTCATAGTCCGGCGTCAGTTTGAGCGCGTTGATGCGGGCGTTCAGCGCATCGGCATTGCTGTAAGCCAGCGCGCGCATCCAGCGCTGGCGGGTGGCGGTATCGAAATGCATTCAGTGCTCCATAGTGAATTCGATCATGTCGGCGCGGGTCAGGCTGACGGAGTATTCCGCTGCCTGCTCTTCGCCTTCACGGTGGTTCAGGGTGCGCACGCACAGCAGCGGCGCCATGTTGGGGATTTCCAGCACCTTGCTCTCTTTGGCCTGGGCCCGGCGGGCGCTGATGCGTGTTTGCGTGCGCAGGAGCGTCAGACCGGACTGTTCGCGTAAGTAGTCATGCAGCGAACCGCTGGTAAAGCCCTGCAGCAGCGGCCACAGCGTGAGGTCGGAAAAATAGTGGTCGATTTGGCACAGGGCGATGCCGTTAACCCGGCGCAGAGTACGCAGGTGAATAACGTTGTCGCCTTCGTTTATGCTGAGCGCGTCGGCAATATGGCTGGAGGCCGGGCGCAGCACCGCCAGCAGTTTTTCGCTGGTGGGGTGGCTACCCTGGTCCAGCAGGTTCTGACTGAAACGCGCCTGGGCATTGAGCGGGTAATCAAACGGGCGCATCAGCACCAGCACGCCGACGCCCTGGCGACGTTGAACCCAACCGCGTTCAACCAACTGGTCAATGGCGCGGCGCAGGGTATGGCGATTCACCTCGTAGCGCGCGGCAAGCTGCTGCTCGGCGGGCAGATAGTCCCCGCAGCGATAATGTTGACGAAGCTCCTGCTCAAGTCTCGCGGCAATTTCCTGATAACGCGTTGGATAACTGGTCGGATGTGTAGATAAGTGCATAGCAATCAATGCCTCGTTAATCAGATAAAGTGCTTACGCAAACGCTGGGAAAGGAAATCCAGCAGGCTGACGGTGACGATGATTAACACCATCAGGGCGCAGGTTTGCTGGAACTGGAAGCCGCGGATCGCCTCCCATAAGGTCACGCCGATACCGCCTGCGCCCACCATGCCGACCACCGTGGCCGAGCGAACGTTGGACTCAAAACGGTACAGCGAGTAGGAGATCAGCAGCGGCATCACCTGCGGCAAAACGCCGTAGAGGATCTCTTCAATTTTGTTGGCCCCGGTGGCGCGAATGCCTTCTACCGGACCCGGTTCAATGGCTTCTACCGCTTCGGAAAGCAGCTTGGAGAGCACCCCGGTAGTGTGGATAAACAGCGCCATCACCCCGGCGAACGGACCTAAGCCGACGGCGACCACGAACAGCATGGCGAAGACCATTTCGTTGATGGCGCGGCAGGCGTCCATCGCTCTGCGCATCGGCTGGTAAATCCACCACGGCACGAGGTTATCGGCGCACATCAGGCCGAAAGGAATCGACAGCACCACGGCGAGGGCGGTACCCCAGACGGCGATTTGCAGGGTGACGGCCATTTCACCGAGATAGTCCTGCCACTGGCTGAAGTCCGGCGGGAAGAAGTCGGCGGCGAAGGTCGCCATATTGCCGGAATCCTGGATCAGCGTGAGCGGAGCCATTTCGGCACCTTTCCACGAGACCACCAACACGGCGAGAAGAATGGCCCAGCTCAGTAGCGAGAACCAGCTACGTTTGGGCGGGGCGACGGTGATGGTTTGCATGTTTAGCTCCGTTGGTACGTGTGTTTGCGTGGTAGGCCGGATGGCGCTGCGCTTATCCGGCCTACAATCCGCTCTACAAATCACTGCACCGCTTTGGTGACGCTGGTCATAGCGCCCAGCGCGGCGGTCAGACGGTCCAGATCGTCGAGCTGCGCTTTCAGCGCCGAGGTTTTGCTGGCTTTCTGTTCCTCGTTCAGCCCTTTGTTGTCCTTCACGCCCTGCATCTCTTTAAACAGCGCCAGTTGACGAATTGGCACCAGTTGCAGGTCGCTGGAGGCACGGAACGGCGCCCAGCCCAGGCGTTCAAGTACGGTTTTCTGTTCCGGCGTTTTGCCGTAGTTCATAAAGAAGTCGTACACCTTGTCCTTGGTGGTTTCGGAGAGGTTTTTACGCCAGACGATCGGATCGCCCGGGATCAGCGGTGACTTCCAGATCACCTTCAGTTCTTTCAGTTTTTCCGGTGCGGAAGTTTTCAATTTGTCGAGGTTTTCGGTGTTGTTGGTGGCGACATCGACCTGTTTGTTGGCGACGGCCAGCGCGTTGGTTTCGTGTCCGGCGTTAACGGTGCGTTTGAAATCACTGGCGGAGATGTTGTTTTTGGCGAAGACGTAGTAACCGGGGACGAGGAAGCCGGACGTGGAGTTGGGATCGCCGTTGCCGAAGGTCAGATCTTTACGTTTGGCGATCAGATCGTTCAGGTTGTTGATCGGACTATCTTTGTTAACGATCAACACGCTCCAGTACCCCGGAGATCCGTCGGCGGCGACGGTCTGGGCAAACACTTGTCCGTTAGCGCGATCCACCGCTTCCATTGCCGAGAGGTTGCCGTACCAGGCGATATCGACTTTGTTAAAGCGCATTCCCTGGATGATCCCGGCGTAGTCCGGGGCGAAGAAGGCGTTCACTTTTACACCCAGTGACTTTTCCATGTCCTTCAGGAACGGTTCCCACTGCGGCTTCAGGTTTTGCTGTGATTCGGTCGAAATAATGCCAAAGTTCAGCGCTTTTTCCTGCTCTTCGGCATGGACCGGGCTGAGCAGGGTGCTGAGACTAAACATGCTGGTAAAGGCCAGCGCGGCAACTGTCTTATAGCTCATTTCCATTCCTCATTGTGGGGATGTCAGGCAGCCTGCGCGTTCTGTTCGACGCGGTTCATGCTGCGGTAGAGATGGTCAAATCGATCGTTATCAAAATGCTGGCTGCTGCCGTCAAAGAAGACGTTGCCCTGGCGCAGCGCGACGATGCGTTCGCAATAGCGCAGGGCGTAATCCACCTGGTGCAGCGTGACGACCACGGTGATGCCGTCGGTCTGATTAATGTCGCGCAGGGTATCCATTACGATGCGTGCGGATTCCGGGTCCAGCGAGGCAATAGGCTCGTCGGCCAGGATCACTTTGGCCTGCTGCATCAGCGCCCGGGCGATAGCGACGCGCTGCTGTTGCCCGCCCGAAAGCGTGGAAACGCGCTGATACGCAAAGTGCGCCATGCCAACGCGGGTTAGCGCCTGGAGCGCACGCTGTTTCTGCTCCTGACTGAACCAGCTAAAACAGGTGCGCCAGAACGGCGTGCTGCCGAGCGCGCCAATCAGGACGTTCTCCAGTACCGTCAGACGGTTAACCAGATTGAACTGCTGGAAGATATAGCCGGTGTGGGCGCGACTTTGGCGGATATCGCGTGCCAGCCGACCTTCGTGTTGGACGGTGCGACCCAACAGCTCAACATGGCTACCGGGCGATTTATCCCCGGTGATCAAACCGCTTAAATGACGTAAAAGGGTGGATTTGCCGGAGCCAGACGGCCCAAGCAGAGCCACCATCTCACCGGAACAGATGCTCAGATCAACTGCATTGAGCGCCTGATGCTGGTTGAAGGATTTGGAGAGTTTCTCGACGCGGATAATCGTTTGCATGATGCGGCCTCCCTAAAAAAGTGGCCCCATCGTGGCGGATCAATGTGACGTTTTCGTTAAGGGATGGTTACTCAACGATGAAGAGTTGAGCGATTTTTGATGACAGTACGGGAGGACAAGCCTCCCGTTGGATTACTCGGTAGGTTGCTGCTGTTTGACGACGTTGATCATCCACGGTACGCCATACTGGTCGCTCACTTTACCAAAACCGTGGGCCCAGAAGGTTTCCTGCCAGTCCATTTCGATTTTTCCGTTTGCCGCGAGGTTATCAAACCAGCGCTTGCCTTCGTCGACATTTTGCGTGTCGAGCACCAGCGTAAAGCCAGAGTAGTGGGCATTTCCATCGGGGGCGCTATCGCTCATCATAATGTCGCTGCCCGCAACGCGCAGGTTGGCGTGGGCGATAGCGGTATCGGGGAATTTCATTCCTGAAGGGCAACCTTCTTCACTGTCCTGCGCCGATTTGGGCATTTCACCGAAGTTGATTTTGTAGAGCAGCTCGGCGCCTAATGTTTTTTGGTAGTAGGCGATGGCGTCTGCGCAGTTGCCTGCAAAGGAGATATAGGGACTTAACGGCATGATCTTTACCTCAGGTAAAAGAAACCAGTTAAGTGTAGTTAGCGTCTGCAAAAATAAACCAGGCGGGAAGTATGAGCTTCCCGCCTGGCAGATGAGCTGACACAGGCCTGATTAGCGCAGCGCCATCAGGCAATTTGCATCAGTTCTTTTTCACAAACTCTGATTTCAGCTTCATTGGGCCAAAGCCATCGATTTTGCAATCGATGTTGTGGTCGCCTTCCACCAGACGAATGTTTTTTACTTTGGTACCGATCTTCAGCATTGAAGAGCTACCTTTTACCTTCAGGTCTTTCACTACGGTAACGCTGTCGCCGTCGGCCAGCAGGTTGCCGTTAGCATCTTTAACGATAAGTTCGTCGCTGTCCTGAGCCGGTTCAGCATCGTTCCATTCGTGAGCGCATTCCGGGCAGATGAACATGCCGTTATCTTCGTAAGTGTATTCGGAGTTGCATTGTGGGCAGTGTGGTAATGACATGTGGATTTCCTCAAAAGTCAGCAGGGGCAAATGCGCCCAAAAAATGGCAGATTGCCGAAAAAGGCCGCAATTATACATAAAATCCCTGCTTTTGTCGGGACTACTGCGCGATAAAGCAAAATGATCTGCTGTAAAGATCCTTTGCTTTCACAGCAATGAAGTATGGCGCAATATTTTTTAAGGGAAATTGCTACGCCAGGTTATTTAAGATAAGGTGAGGCGAAATAACTGATATTTATAGGTAACACCGCTTACGGGTGTCTACATCCTGATGGCAGAATATCTCCTGCCCCCTTAATTTTAGTAGGGGAATTCAGCGGGTATTCTTTAAAACTGAACTACGCTGTTTATCTTTCTTACTTATTACATAAGTGAGAGGCATCAGGCCAGCGGTTATATGCCAAATTTATTTTAATAATATCAATTGGTTGTTTCGATTTTAATTATTTCCACACGTAATTATAAAAGCCGAAAATCTATAAATAAAACGATTAGGCTAAATAAAAGTAATGCCATTTGCGTTAAGGAAAAATTTTCCATGCACACACAGACAATATATGAATTAAGTCAGGAAGCTGAACGCTTGCTGATGCTCTCTCTTGAACATCTCCGGCAATTACAAAAATTGCCCATCACGTCGTTGGATGATGTCGCGCTGCAACATGGAGAGCATAGCAGACAGGTTGTTCAGCCCCTGCATTTCAGCGCGCGTGGTATGGATGCCCAGCAGGCGACGCTTAATAATGAGCTGCGCAAGATTACGCGTCTGGAAATGGTGCTGGCCATCGTTGGCACCATGAAAGCGGGAAAATCGACGACGATTAACGCGATTGTCGGCACAGAAGTTTTACCTAATCGTAATCGTCCGATGACGGCGTTACCGACGCTTATTCGCCATACGCCGGGGCAGAAAGAGCCGGTACTGCATTTTTCGCATGTCGCGCCGATCGAAGCCTTAATGAAGGTTTTACAGCAGCGCATGCGGGCATGCGATCGCCAGCGTCTTACGCAGACGCTGGAAATTGATAAGGATATGAACGTCCTGCTGCAGCATATTGAAAACGGCGTGGCATTTGAACGGTATTATCTTGGCGCACAGCCTATTTTCCATTGTCTTAAAAGCCTGAATGACCTGGTGCGTTTGTCAAAAGCGCTGGAGGCTGATTTTCCTTTTGCCGCTTATGCCGCGATTGAGCATATTCCGGTTATCGAGGTCGAATTTGTCCATTTGGCCGGACAGGCAAGCTATCCGGGGCAATTAACGCTGCTGGATACGCCGGGGCCGAACGAGGCCGGACAACCGCACTTACAAAAAATGCTGAATGAACAGCTGGCGCGGGCTTCTGCGGTCCTGGCGGTAATGGATTACACCCAACTGAAGTCGATCTCTGATGAGGAAGTCCGTCGGGCGATTATGGCGGTCGGGAAAACAGTGCCGCTGTATGCGCTGGTCAATAAATTCGATCAGAAAGACCGCAACAGTGATGATGAAGAGCAGGTGCGGGCTTTGATTTCCGGCACGCTGATGCAAGGCGGAATCACCCCTGAACGGATCTATCCGGTTTCCTCGATGTGGGGCTATCTGGCGAACAGAGCGCGTCATGAGCTAACCACCCGCGGGCGGTTGCCGGATCATCAGGTGCAACGCTGGGTACAGGATTTTGCCGAAGCGGCGCTGGGCAGGCGCTGGCGTACCACCGATCTTGAGGATACGGAGCACATCCGTCATGCCGCCGATTTACTGTGGGAAGATTCGCTGTTTGAGCAGCCGATCCAGAACGTGATTCATGCCGCTCACGCCAATGCTTCGCTGTATGCGTTACGTTCCGCGTCGCATAAGTTATTGAACTATGCGCAAAGCGCGCACGAATATCTGGAGTTTCGCGCCCACGGATTAACGGTGGCCTATGAAAAACTGCGGCTGAACATTACGCATATTGAAGAGGATATGCAGCAGTTACAGGTGAGCCAAGGGCGAGTGAGCGATGAAGTTAACCATGAAGTAGAACTGGCGCTGGCATCTGCCGCGACCTATCTCAATGAGCAACAGACTGAGATTCTGTGCGGCATCAATACGTTTTTTGTCAAAGAAAACGTCCTGATGATGTCACCGCACGGCCAGGGATCAGGCGCTATAACGGCTGAAATGGCGGGTGAAATGCTGGTGCTGCATGACGAAGGGCAGGCAAAAATCGTCTTAGATAAAATGCGCTCGTCCTGTGAAGGGGTATTGCTGGCAGCCCAAGAGAGTATTAGCCGGGATTTAGCGCTACGTTTTGAGCAGCTTGAGTCGACCCTGTCCCGGGCACTCAATGACGCTATGCGGCCTATTGAATTGCGGGTGAAAGAGGAGCTGAATCACGCCGGATTTCGTGCGCGGATTCGTTTTCCGGCCTTTCATGCGGCGATGTTTAATTTTAATACCCGCCAGCTATTTAATGAGGCTATTGAACAGGATATTCCGGCGGAAAATACGTCGTCTACTGGCGGTGTGGTGCGTGACACTTTCTCCCGTTGGCTGAATCAACCCAACTGGGGATGGAATGATTACGTCGAAACAAAAACGCGTTATCTCATTGATATGGGCGCGCTGCACAAGAGCCTTGTGCATTACGTTACCCAGTTTTGCCAACAAATTCGTAAAGCTTTAGTTGCTCAGGTCGATATTTCCGTTACGGCAGGCATGGCCACGTTTTTTGCTGATTTTTCGCTGTGTCTGGCGCAATTACAGGCGAGCCTGCGTGAGAGCCTGACCCTGCGCCAGCAAAATGAGTCTGCGGTGAATGCGTTGAATGAACAATTACAGCATCGCATTACGACGGCGGCATGGCTTTATGAAGATTCCCGCTTGCTGCGCGACGATATCAACACCCTTTTTGCAACTGAGCACACATGACTAACGTGTTACTGGAAGGCCCCGGGCGGACGCTGGAGTGTGTCTACCCGAAGTTTATGGTCGATCTGGTTCAAGGAGATGAAACCAAACGTTCCGGCGGTTTTCTGCAACAGCAGCAGCGGCTGCGTGCGCGCCTGACGCAGGAGGTGCTATCCCAGACGCAACTTCGGGCGTGGGTGATGGCGGGAGTGTCCAGCGAGCATCTGGTGATGCGTCTGAAGCTGGTGGAGAAGTTGGCGGGCATGATCGACCCGGGCCATCTGGCGCTGGTGCGTATCGCCGAACGGCTAATGTTTTTGCAACAGACCGAACATCCGCGGGGGCTGTCCACCCCCGGTCTCATACAGCAGATAAATTCGCTTACGGACTGGTTCACTCAACGCGGCGCGTATAAAGAGAAGGCATTGACGCAACGCGGCCTGACGGTTCAGGCGGGCGAACACAGCGAGCAAATTTTTACCCGGTGGCGGGCTGGGGCGTATGACGGCTGGTCGTTACCCGGACGCTGTTTTGTCGCGCTGGAAGAACTGCGCTGGGGAGCTTTTGGTGACGCCTGCCGATTAGCGAATACCGATGTGGTCTCAATGCTTAAAGACAATCTGCGCATCATGGCTGCCCAGACGCTGGCAGACAGCGTGAATGCGGCGCCCGCTACGCGTCATTATTATCATCATTGGCTCAGCGCGCCGACGGTTGGCGGCTCGGGCGAGCACAACGATATGTTGAGTTGGTTAGGCGACTGGTGTGATGCGCAGCGCCATCCGGTGAGCTGGTCGGTGACGCAGCGATGGCAGAATGTGGCGTTGGGAATGCCGCGATTGTGTTCGGCGAAACGGCTGGCTGATGCGATGGTTGAGGAGATTTTTGCACCGTCCCCACTCATCAATTGAGCAGGGACGGTCAGTGGGGCTAAGGCAGAGTTAGTGGTGCAGAGAGTCTGCCGGGGTAGCCGCCGTCTCGTTGGCGACCAGGTTTTTATTAAAGCGTTTGGCATACAGCGCGGTGATAATTGGCACCAAAATGGCGGTGACAATCACGCTGGCGGCGACCAGCGCTGTGGCGGAGGCGGCAACCGGTTCAAACGCCGGGTTAATCTGGGCGATAATCACCGGGTTTGCCACCGCAGCGCCTGCCGCAGAAGAGGCTGCCACACCTGCCGTACCGTTCCCGCCACCGATAACGCGGTCAGCAATAATCAGCGGGATACCGGTGATAACGATAACCGCGACGCCCAGCAGAATACCCAACAGACCGGTATCAACGATGACGCTCAGGTTAATGGTGTTGCCCAGCGCAAAGCCGAAGAACGGGATCAGCACCGGCGTGGCTTTGCTGAAGAAAGAACGCAGATCGTGATCCAGATTACCCAGCGTAAAGCCAATCAGGAACGGTAATACCGCGCCGATAAAATGGTGTGGCTCGAAGGAGGCCAGGCCCGCTGAACCAAGGATCACCATCGTCATCAACGGACCGGATTCCAGAGACATCAACACAAATGCGCCGGACTCTTCTTTCGTTCCGTACTGGTTCATCAGGCTGGCGTACAGACCACCGTTGGTCATATCCATCGCGGAAACAATTGCCAGTACCGAAAGTCCCGCAAAGAACCCGGTTTGAATACCGGTATCAGGAATAAATGACGCGGCTATCATTGCCACTACCCACGCCACGGCTATTTTGGTGATAACCAGCGTACCGGACTTCCGTAATACTGTACCGGTTGCCCGTAAATCAATAGATGCGCCAATACAAAAAAACCACACCGCCAGAATAGGCACCGTTCCGCTGATCATACCTTTGGTAAACGAACCGAAATACGCGCCGGTATCGGGAGCCAAGGTATTTAACACTGCGCCTAATAACAGGGGAATCAACATCATTCCGCCGGGGATGCGTTCAATCGTGGCTTTAATTTTCATAAACGTCCTCATATCTTGTCGAAGGCACTATATGCGCAAGGAGTTAAAAATTAATAAATTCAAATGGTTACTAAAATTTCTTAACAAAGGTAATCGCTATCTCTTTGTTTTATAGAATCTAACGCGGCATACGTTGAGCGTGTCGCTGCTCCCAGGGATATTGCGTCTGGAATTAGTTTGCATTCATGGGAACGTTGATTCAATCAAAATAAAACGATGTTTTAGTTATCTTCATCACATATTCCGCGCAAAAGTTCTCAATCGCTGTGATTATTAAAAAAGCTGTGATCTTTTTGTGAAAGGATTAGGTGATTTTTTTGCTAGCAGAATAATAGTGACCGCTGTGATTGTTGGCGCAATAAAGCGATTTATTCTTGTATTTAATTGTCAGTAAATCGCAAGCATGACATGTAAAAAAGCTGACTCAGAATGACCTTATTTACGCAGGTTGACGAAATGAAATACCATGTGTGAAGTTGATCACAAATTTAAACACTGTTAGGGTAAAGAGGTCATTAACCGCCCAATCAGGCGTCAACAGGTTCGGTTGTACTGCTCGTTTCCAGCCAGTGTAAGTAAACCTGCTACGCTTGTTACAGGGATTGCGTCTGTGCATTCCCCGCTCGGCGATGACCTTAGCGCATGTTGCGTTAGGAGCGTCGAACTGTGCGCGACAGGGCTAAGTCTAAGAGGACTGGTATGCTAAAAAGGAAAAAAATAAAACCCATTACGCTGCGCGACGTCACCATCATTGATGACGGAAAGTTGCGAAAAGCCATTACCGCGGCGTCGTTAGGTAATGCGATGGAGTGGTTTGATTTTGGTGTTTATGGGTTTGTTGCTTACGCATTAGGTAAAGTGTTCTTCCCGGGGGCTGACCCCAGCGTGCAGATGGTTGCCGCGCTCGCCACCTTCTCTGTTCCCTTTCTGATTCGACCGCTTGGCGGATTGTTCTTCGGTATGCTCGGCGATAAATACGGTCGTCAGAAGATCCTCGCTATCACCATTGTGATTATGTCGATCAGTACCTTCTGTATCGGTCTTATTCCCTCGTATGCCTCGATTGGTATCTGGGCGCCGATTCTGCTGTTGCTGTGTAAGATGGCACAGGGATTCTCGGTCGGCGGAGAGTACACCGGGGCGTCGATTTTTGTCGCGGAATATTCGCCTGACCGTAAGCGTGGATTTATGGGTAGCTGGCTGGACTTCGGCTCGATCGCCGGGTTTGTGCTGGGCGCGGGCGTGGTGGTTCTGATTTCAACCATTGTCGGCGAGGCAAATTTCCTTGAATGGGGCTGGCGTATTCCGTTCTTCCTGGCGCTGCCGTTAGGGCTGATTGGTCTGTACCTGCGTCATGCGCTGGAAGAGACGCCGGCGTTCCAGCAGCACGTTGATAAACTGGAACAGGGCGACCGTGAGGGCCTGCAGGAAGGTCCGAAGGTTTCGTTTAAAGAGATTGCGACCAAACACTGGCGTAGCCTGCTGGCGTGTATCGGTCTGGTGATTGCCACCAACGTTACCTATTACATGCTGCTCACCTATATGCCGAGCTATCTGTCGCATAACCTGCATTACTCTGAAGACCACGGCGTGTTGATTATTATCGCCATCATGATTGGTATGCTGTTTGTGCAGCCGGTGATGGGTCTGCTCAGTGACCGCTTTGGTCGTCGCCCGTTTGTGATTATGGGCAGTATTGCGCTGTTTGTGCTGGCTATTCCGGCATTTATCCTGATAAACAGTAATGTCATCGGCCTGATTTTTGCCGGGCTGCTGATGCTGGCGGTGATCCTCAACTGCTTTACCGGGGTGATGGCGTCAACGTTACCGGCGATGTTCCCGACGCATATTCGTTATAGCGCGTTGGCGGCGGCATTTAATATCTCGGTCCTGGTTGCGGGTCTGACGCCGACCCTGGCTGCCTGGCTGGTGGAAAGTTCGCAGAATCTGATGATGCCTGCTTACTACCTGATGGTGATTGCGGTGGTTGGTTTAATTACCGGTATCACCATGAAAGAGACCGCAAATAAACCACTGAAAGGGGCGACGCCTGCCGCTTCGGATATTCAGGAAGCGAAAGAGATCCTTGGTGAGCACTACGATAACATCGAGCATAAAATCGAAGATATCGATCAGGAAATTGCGGAATTGCAGCTTAAGCGTTCGCGTCTGGTGCAGCAGCATCCGCGTATTGATGAGTAATCAGCTTTCAGGCCTGCGGGTAGCGTTGTACTCAGTAGGCCGGATAAGGCGCCAACTGCCATCCGGCACATTATGTTGATCTATCACAGCGACTTAAGGTTGGCTTAATATCCTTCAGGCAAACTCTCCTCCATAGTTTCGGAGGAGAGTGTCATGAAAACCCGCATTTATGAAAGTTTAACTGCCCTGTGTAGCGTGCTGATCGTCAGCAGCTTTTTGTACGTATGGGTGAGTTCTTACTGAGCTTTCGCTAATTCCACCCAGGCGCGAGTGCCGCTCGTTCCCTGACGATTCTGCAAATAGAAATGCCCGTGATGTAGCTGGGTGATCCGACTGACAATGCTCAGCCCCAGCCCAATGCCGCCAAAACGGCTGTCCATCCGTACAAACGCTTTGCTTAACTCCCCGCATTTACTTTCATCAATGCCTGGACCTTCATCTTCGACGGCCATGACGGCATCATGTTCGGTATTCAGGCCGATCGTAATAGTAGTGCCTTCCGGGCTGTAACGGTGGGCGTTCTCTACCAGATTGCGCAGCAGCATGCGTAACAGCGTTGCGTCGCCACGTACGACAACGTCCGCCGCGCTTTGCGGGAGGAGCAGCGTCTGCTGGCGCTGGTCCAGCATGGTGCTGAGTTCGTCATAGGAGGGCAGAATCACGTCCTCCAGCAGTTTGACATGTTGGTAGCTTCCGGCCGAAAACGACTGCCCGACGCGGGCGAGTTGCAGCAGTTGCGACACGCTGTCCATCATTTGGTCAAGGCGGGCAATTAACGGCGAAACGTCGACTTTATGGGTTTTGGATAATAATTCCAGATGCAGGCGAACGCCTGACAGCGGCGTGCGTAGTTCGTGGGCGACATCGGCGGTAAATAAGCGTTCGTTTTCGATAGTGGTGGTCAGCCGCGTCACCAGCTCGTTGAGCGCTGAGACGACCGCCTGTATCTCAACGGTTGAACTGTGAATTTCAATGGGGGCCAGGTTATCGGCTGCCCGCGCTTCTAACTCTTTTTGCAGATCCGCCAGCGGGCGAGTAATACGTCGCACTGCCTGGTAGCAAATCAGCAGCGTCAGGCTGACCATAAAGATGCCGGGGACGATCAGGCTGGCGATGGCCTCGCGGATCTCATGCATGATGTGGCGATCGTTGTTACGGTTATCGCGCAGCGCCTGCTCGAATAACTGTATTTGCTCAGTACTTTCGTGCCACAACCAGAAGGTGCTAATGAGTTGAAAGACCAACAGAATTAGACCTATCGTCAGTATTAACCGTTGGCGAAGAGGGAGCGGTCGTTTTAGATATTGCAGCAGCTTCACTTAGCTTTCCTCAGTGGCGACCAGCATATAGCCAAATCCCCTGACCGTGCGGATACGTGATTTCCCCACTTTATCGCGCAGATTATGGATGTGGACTTCCAGCGTATTGGTCGACGGTTCGTTATCCCAACTGTAGATGTCGTTATACAGAATTTCCCGGTGAACCGGACTGCCAGCCTTGAGCATCAGGCGCGACAGGAGCGCGTATTCTTTCGGCGTTAAGATAATCTCTTGCCCGTCCATCCACACCTGGCGACGACCGATATTCAGCGTCAGGTTACTGACAATTAACTCACTTTCACCCTGATTGTTATGACGACGCAGCAGCGCCCGGATGCGGGCGTGCAGTTCTTCCAGCGCGAACGGTTTAACCAGATAGTCATCTGCGCCCACGTCCAGCCCGCTGACCCGGTCTTTCACCGTATCGCGGGCGGTGAGGATAAGCACAGGTACGGTGTATTTTTTCTGCCTGATCCGGTTCAGGAAGTGCAGACCGTCTTCATCCGGTAAGCCGAGATCCAGAACCACCAGACTGTAATGTCCGGTCTCCAGGCATTGTTCCGCTGCCCGGGCGGTTGATACGCCGTCGCAGGCATAGCCTTCTGTTTGCGCGGCGAGTATCAGTCCCTGTAATAACAACGTATCGTCTTCAACAATCAGAATTTTCATTCGCTTAGCCTCCCCGGCAGGGTTGCAGAATATCATCTGCCGCCTGATATTTCTGTGTTTGCACGCCCGTTAATCCCAGCAGAGTCGAGAACAGATTATCCTGTGAGAAATCTTCTGAGCTTGCCCGTTTTTGCAAACATGTCTGAGAGACCTGATAGCGTTGCTGATAATCTTCTGAGAGCCACAGCAGCATCGGCACATGTTTTTGCGTATCTGGCGCAATCGAATACGGCAGGCCGTGCAAATAGACGCCATTTTCCCCTAAGGATTCACCGTGATCGGAAAGATAGACCAGGCTGGTGGTGAAATTATCCTGATGCTCTTTCAGTATATTGATTGCTTTATCAACAATATAGTCAACATAAAGAATCGTGTTGTCGTATGTATTGACCAGCTGTTGCTGGGAACAGGTCTGGATCTCGTTGGTGTCGCAGGTTGGCGTAAATTTCTTGAACTGCGCAGGATAGCGGTTGTAATAGGTCGGACCGTGGCTGCCGATGGTGTGCAGCACAATCACGCCGTCGCCTTGCAGATTATTAATGTACTCTTCCAGCCCGTGGAACAGGACGTCATCATAGCATTCACCATCAATACACTGTCCCGGCAGGTTCAGCTTAGTCATATTCTGGTGCGGCACCCGATCGCAGGCTCCTTTACATCCACCGTCGTTATCATTCCACAGCACGTTAATTCCCGCCCGCTGGATGATGTCGAGTACGCCTTCCTGATGCTGCGCCAGTTCTTCATCATAGTGCGCGCGCGGCATATCGGAGAACATGCAGGGTACAGATACCGCCGTGGCCGTACCGCAGGACGTCGTGCGCGGGAAATAGACCACATTATCTTTTTCCAGTAGCGGGTTGGTCTGGCGCGCATACCCGGACAGGGAGAAGTTGTCGCCGCGGGAGGTCTCGCCGAGAACCACAATCGTCAGGTTTTTACGCTTTTCTTTTACCATCAATGGATTGCGATGCGCATCTTCGCCAATGCGTACCAACGGCAGGTGGGCCAGCCTCTGGTGCGAATACCATGATGACGTCGCCACAATGCTGTTGGATGGGCTGAGGGATTTCACCAGTTCTTTGTTGTTGCGAAACAGTGAGGCGTAATCTTTATAGAAGAACGCGGCGACCAACACGATCAGCAACGCGGAGATCAGAATGTTCGCGCCACGGAACAACACGCTGCGCAGCACTGGAGTAATAGGCTTGATTCTTATCCAGCAGGCAATGAGCGCGGCCAGAATACCGCTCACCCCGAGCGTAATTACCATTCGCGGTGTCATCAGGGCGAAGGTTTCGGCGGGCGTGGTGTCCATCATATTGGCGATCATCGAGCGGTCGATGATGATGCCGTAGGTCATGATGAAATATTGAGCCGATGCGCCAACCAGAATGAAAACACACGCCACCAGGCGGTTAAGCCACAGGAATGAGGCCAGCGTCAGCACGATGTTCATAACGCTGAAAGCGACGACCGGCATTGATAAAAACACCAACACGTTGCGCACAGAATCCAGGGGCAGGTCTTGCAGCACTTGTTTATAGAACGCAATGTTCAGAAAAGTCGCAAGATAAAATGAGAGCAGCAGAAGCCAGCTGATTAACCCGAGAGTGGGCCTTTTAAACAGGTGCTTTAACATTAAGGGGGATTCCATCGACTAAGTGGTGCAGATCCTCTCAAAGTAAAATTAAGCCAACCTTAAGTTCTTAAGATTGGCTTTTTGCAGGATGGCGGCTATTCACCAGTGCCGCTGACGTTAACTATTTTTTACCGGGGCATCTAATGGATAGGGGTTTTTATGGATCCGGTTGTAGTTAAGTGCGTACAGCGCGGTAATAATCATCAGTGTGACGAACGACCACATCACCTCTTTGGCGCCAGAACCGATCACTGCCCAGATGCAGTAGACAAAGGCGATAAAGGTTACCGCCAGATACAGCGGGCGCGCTTTGCCGAAGTGACCATGACCGAGCAGCAGCAGCGCAGCGCAGGTGTACAGATATGGCACCAGCGTGAAGATGACCGAAACCGAAGAGACCAGACCAAACTCTTTTGCGGCGTTCGGCGACATGCTGCTGAACTGGAAAATGGTCATCAGGATACCGACGATAATTAACCCGGCCACCGGGGTACCGGCTTTGTTAACGCGGGCAAAAATCGGCGGGAACAGCCCGTCATCGGCCGCCGCTTTGGCAGTTTGTCCGGCCAGCAGCGTCCATCCGCCCAGTGAACCAAGACACCCGGCAGCGGCGCAGAAGGAGACGATCGCGCCAGCGGTGTCGCCCAGCGCCATTCTTGCGGCATCACCGAACGGCGAGGCCGAAACACGCAGCGCAGCGTTAGGGATCATCCCCATAATCGCCGTTGTGGAGAGCACGTAACAAACGGCGGCAATCAGCACCCCGCCAATGGTGGCGATAGGCACGTTACGTTTGGGATTTTTAACCACGCCTGCCGCGACGGAGGCACTTTCCACCCCGATAAATGACCATAAGGTCACGTTCAGAGTGCTTTGAATTGCGCCGAAGGTATTCATACCGCTGACGTTCCAGGCCGCCATATAGGTTTCACCGCGGAACCAGAACCAGCCGAAGACGGCAATCCCAACAATCGGCACCAGCGCCAACACCGTTGCGACGGCCTGTACACGGGTGATCATTTTCGGGCCGACAATGTTCAGCAATACGAAGATCCACAGCACCACGACACAGGTCAGCGTCAGGACCAGCGGATCTTTTAAGATGGGGAAAAAGTAGCTCAGGTAACCGACGCCAATGACCACCATGGCGATGTTACCAATCCAGCAGGCCAGCCAGTACAGGACGTTAGTCTGGTAGCCTAAAAAAGGACCGAAACAGCGGCGGGCATAAGCATAAGAACCACCGGGACTGGAGTCTAAGGACGACATTTTTGCGTACACCATCGACAGTGCCAGAGCACCGATAATCGTGACCAACCATCCGTAGATTGCAATCCCGCCAGTTGACGCAAGGTTTGCGGGTAGCAGGAATACACCGGAACCCATAATATTCCCCGACACCATAAGGGTGACGGGGATTAAGCCCACTTTGTGAGCATCAGCATCCGTCGACATATTTTTTAACTCCTGATAAGGATAAATGACGGACTTATCATACCTCTTCAAAAGACTATTTTATGATGACGGAGCTGGGGTATCGCTAATGCTGATATTATTATGGCTTATCGCTAACTGATTAAAACTCAGGCAGCGGATGGCTCCCGATGTTGACTAACATAATGCAGTGGCGTCATCCCATAGAACTCTTTGAATACGGAAATAAAGTATGAGGTACTGTTATATCCGCACAGTTGAGAGACCTGGGAAATGTTTTTCTCGTCCATCAGGAGTTGATTGACGGCATAACGCATGCGACATGTGGTAATTATTTGGCTGTAACTTGTATTTTCGCTTTTGAGTTTCTTCTTTAACAAGCTGGGACTCAGGCATAAGCAACTGGCGACCATGCTTAAATTCCAGTCTTTGTGTATGTCGCTTTCAATAATGTGATAAACGCTGTCGCTGATACGACTACGCAGCATATGCATGAGTAAAGAGATAAATTTTTTGCTGTCAAGGAAGCGTGACAACACCGTGAACAGTAGCGAGCGTGTGCGCTCTCTTTCACCTTCGTCTACTGTTTCCATTACGCTATGTTGGGCGGCCACCCGGAAGACATCCGGCGTCAGACAGGTAGCGGTGATCACTGGGTTAGCACTCCGCTGCCAGAATGGGATCTGTGAAAGGTCCTTATTTAAAAAACGCAGATAGTCTTTAATGATATCGCGGCTGATATGTACGACCAGTGCGTTATTAAGTGATGAGAAGTCGATAATATTATTATCACATGCCACCAATGCCATATGATTAGCTTTTAAACTGATGGCTTCTTTACCGTTAATCCTTAACCAAACATCCTTCTCCGTTAATACGACAACACACGCTTCTTTGCTGCAAAGTCTCATACCCAAACTCCAGGAATATGACATAAACTACCGTAACTTACCATTGGGCAAGAAATAACCGGCAAATGAAATTGTGTGATGAATCAAGACAGGCGATAAAATAGCGATATTTAGATTAATTACAATATCTGTAGGGATTATTGCCGTGTACATAAAATTTTACGCAAGTGGCAACGTGCAATTTTCGTATAAAAAAAGCGCGGGGTGGTCCCGCGCAAAAAGGTATGACAATGTTATTGTTTTGCAGCAATACTCAGGAATTACTCAAGCATGACATGTCATCCTTCAAATCGGACTATCTCAAAAAGACATTATGCTTTCACGCACATGACGTGATACACACCGTCAATAATTTCCGTTCCTTCGGTTTCATGTTCAAATCCAGGGAAATGGTGGTCCCAGGACTGCAACGAACGTAGATAACTAATCTGCGGGCTATTGGCGTCGCCAAAGTTTTCACCGGACAACAGCATCGGAATTCCTGGTGGGTAAGGAATCACAGAGTTCGCTGCTATACGGCCCTGCAGATTTTCAATGGCCACCATCTCAACGTTATCGCTGACTATCGCGTTATAGGCTTCACGCGGTGTAATTTCAGCAACAGGCAGGCCGGAGTAGGCTGCATTGAGACGGCTGCCAGGGTTGTTCTCTTTCAGCCAGGCAAACATGGTGTCGCCAAGATCGTGAATGCCCATGTTTGCGTAAGTGTCTGGATATTCCTCAACCAGTTCAGGCATTACCTGTGCCAGCGGAGTATTCGCATCGTAGTGATGTTTGAAAGAGCACAACGTGTTGATCAGTGTGCCCCATTTCCCACGGGTAATCCCCATTGAGAACAGGAACATAATCTGGAAGTCGGTGGTACGCGTCGGCACGATACCGTGACGGCCAAGCCAGGCGGTGACCAGAGCTGCAGGAACACCTGTCTCTTCCAGTTCGCCATCGTCGCCCATACCCGGTGCCAGAATGCTGACTTTAATCGGGTCCAGCATGCTCCAGTTATCCGGCAGATCTTTAAACCCGTGCCAGGATTCGCCCGGACGCATTACCCAGCAGTTCTGGTCAGTGGTCAGGAGTTGGGTTGGCGCATCGGCAAAGTCATAGGTTTTGCCGGTCTGCGGATCGGTTACCACTTCTTTGTTCCACGGTTTGAAGAACCAGTCGCCTTCGGCGGTGAATTCTTTGTACAGCCGCGCCATGGCCTGACGGAAATCGACTGCTTCGTCAATCACTTCCTGGGTGAGCGACAGGCCGCTGTTACCATCCATCATGGAAACCGCCACATCGTTTGATGCGCAGATGGCATACAGCGGAGAGGTGGTGGCGTGCATCATGTACGCTTGGTTAAAGCGGGAGAAGTTCACGGCCCCACGACCTTCACGGACGTGAATATAAGATGCTTGGGAGAGCGCATTCAGCAGTTTGTGAGTCGAGTGGGTGGCAAAAACGGTAGGGCCGTTATGATCGCCCGGCGCGCCACGCATGGCGTAGTGGTCGGCATAAATTGGGTTAAAGCGGGCATAGCCGTACCAGGCTTCATCGAAGTGGATACGATCGCTGGTTTGCGCGAGCAGGTCCTGCGCCTCTTTTGCGTTGTAGCAAACGCCGTCATAGGTACAGTTAGTCACGACGCTGTATGACGGTTTTTGTCCGGCTTTGCCTTTTGTCAGTGGGCTTTCACTGATTTTTTTCTGCAATGTTTCAGGCTGCATTTCCTGCGGGTAGATAGGCCCGATAATGCCGTAGCGGTTGCGGCTAGGCACCATGTATACCGGTTTTGCCCCGGTAAGGATCAGCCCCTGTTCAATCGATTTATGGCAGTTGCGATCCAGCACCACGACGTCGTTGTCGGTCATACAGGCTTGCATGATGGTGCGGTTAGAGCCGGAAGTCCCGACCACCACGGACCAGGAGCGGTCAGCGCCAAACACCCGGGCGGCATATTTTTCGCTCTCGCCAAATGCGCCAGTATGATCCAGCAGTGAACCCAGGGAGGTGCGTTCGATACCCATGTCGGTACGGAATAAGTTTTCGCCGTAGTAGTCATGATAGAAACGACCGGCTGGGGTTTTGGTAAAACCGACGCCGCCCTGGTGGCCAGGCGCCGCCCAGGAATATTCATGGATGTCGCTGTATTTCATCAGCGCGCTGAACAGCGGCGGCAGAAGCTGCTGGCGGTAACGAGTCATCGCCGCCACGGCGCGCCCGGCGATAAAGTCTGCGGTATCTTCCAGAATCCAGGCGAATTCATCGACAAGCTCCAGCAGGTCGCGATCCAACGATGCGGTGGCTTTTTCGCGATCGCCCAACAGGAAAACAGGAACGTTTTGCTGGCGCTCGTGGAGCTTGCCGATCAATTGCCTGACATTCAGGTGCTCATCTTGTTGTTCCATTTGATAGCTGAACATCAGGCAATCAATGGCTTCATTTGCGGCGAGGATGGCGTAACCATCGTCGAATGAGGTGGACTTAATGACGGTAACATTCTGGCGGCTTAATGCGTCAGCCAGACGTTCGACAGCGCTACCGACCCAGGTGTCCTGATGCAGAAACTCACTTTCAACAATTAATACTTTCATCATCTTTTACCCGGTTGTGGAAAGGTTGCAATTTATGGATTGCAGACACACCGTATGAATGTGACGCAGGCAAGTATTATCCTGAGAAAATGGGCTGTAAAGCGGGTGAAAAATAGTCTATTTTGTATTTTATATGTTTTTAAACAATGAGTTATGCTGTGTTGAGGGCGGATTTTAACCGCCGTTTATCGACAGGGGGACTATTTTTTTGGCTGATACTGATATTGCTGAATGGCAAGCATGCAGGCCGGATGTGGATCAGCAACATCCGGTAATGATTTCATTCAGTTGGCGGTGATTAACCCATAATGGCGCAGTTGCTTGCAATGCGTTCTCGCCAGTAAAATCACGGTGGTTAAGGCCCCAAGCAGGGCGCAAAACATATCGGATTGGGTATCCCACGGGTCGCCCTGCGTGCCGAGAAAATCATCAGCTCCTTGACCCATTGCCAGCGCCGCCCACCATTCGATCAGCTCATAGGTCGCGCTAATCGCCAACGCCACGCAGCAGACTAAAAATGCCAGCATTTTTCGGCCACGGACAATATTACCGCGCACTAAAATCTCTCGTGCCGTCAGCGCTGGCACCAGCCCCTGAAAGAAGTGACCCAGCTTGTCATAGGGATTGCGACTAAGATCCAGCCATTCCTGAACCTGAAAACCGACGGGGACTTTGGCATAGGTATACATACCGCCGACCATCAGAATGATGGCGTGAAAGAAAATTAGCGTGTAGAGCAGCGGCGTCAACGGGTAGCGCTTTACGGTAGTCAGCAACAACGGTACGACGATAATGACCGGCGTGACTTCCATCAGCCAGGTGATTTTCTCAGTGGCACAGATGCCGGTGTAGATAAGGATCAGCGCCAGAATCAGCGCGCCAGACTGCAAAATCATGGGGTTCAGTGTGCGGAGCATTATGAATTCACACGTAATGGAAAAGATTACTATTCCCTGTGAGCAGCAAAAATTCAACGCCAGTAAATGGGGGGATTAAGGTGGCCCGGGGGGATCGCTGGACTGACGCCAAAAGTTTAGTGTCAGTCCAGTGCCGGGCCGAATAGGTTACTTCGCGCAGTTAGCGCATTGTTTGCTGACGATTTGCTGGAAGAAATCGTTGCCTTTATCATCGACCAGGATGAACGCCGGGAAATCTTCTACTTCGATTTTCCAGATAGCTTCCATACCCAGCTCCGGGTATTCCACGCATTCCAGATGCTTAATGCTCTGCTGCGCCAGTACCGCTGCCGGTCCGCCGATGCTGCCTAAGTAGAAACCGCCGTGTTTGTGGCAAGCGTCTGTCACCTGCTGGCTACGGTTGCCTTTTGCCAGCATGATCATGCTGCCGCCGTGTGACTGCAACAGGTCAACATAGGAGTCCATACGACCTGCGGTAGTCGGCCCTAAAGAGCCGGACGGATAACCCGCTGGCGTTTTTGCCGGGCCCGCGTAGTAGATCGGATGATCTTTCACGTACTGCGGCAGACCTTCGCCGGACTCAATACGCTCTTTTAGCTTCGCGTGGGCGATGTCACGACCAACAATAATCGTGCCGCTCAGTGACAGGCGGGTAGAAACCGGGTACTGCGAAAGCTGGGCGAGGATCTCTTTCATCGGACGGTTAAGGTCTACCTTAACCACTTCGCCTTCGCCAGCCTGGCGCAGAGATTCGGGAATGTACTGACCTGGATTATGTTCCAGTTTTTCAATCCAGATCCCTTCGCGGTTAATCTTGGCTTTAATGTTACGGTCCGCGGAGCAGGAAACGCCCATACCTACCGGGCAGGACGCGCCGTGGCGAGGTAGACGGATCACGCGGATGTCATGTGCGAAGTATTTTCCGCCAAACTGAGCGCCGAGGCCGAGTTTCTGTGCTTCGATCAGCAGTTCCTGTTCCAGTTGCAGATCGCGGAACGCCTGGCCGTGGGCATTGCCTTCAGTCGGCAGCGCATCATAGTAGTGCGTGCTGGCCAGCTTCACCGTTTTAAGGGTGCTTTCCGCTGACGTGCCGCCAATGACGAATGCAATATGGTACGGCGGGCAAGCTGCGGTACCCAGCGTACGCATTTTTTCCACCAGGAAGTTTTTCAGTTTTCCGGGAGTCAGCAGCGCTTTGGTTTCCTGATACAGATAGGTTTTGTTGGCTGAGCCACCGCCTTTGGCCACGCACAGGAATTTGTATTCATCACCGTCCACGCTGTACAGATCGATTTGCGCAGGCAGGTTGGTGCCGGTATTCACTTCTTTGTACATATCCAGCGCCGCGTTTTGCGAGTAGCGCAGGTTATCTTCAATATAGGTATTAAATACGCCTCTGGAGAGCGCGGCTTCATCGCCGCCGCCGGTCCACACGCGCTGGCCTTTTTTACCCATGATAATGGCCGTACCGGTGTCCTGGCAGGTTGGCAATACGCCTTTGGCGGCGATTTCGGAGTTTCTCAGGAACTGCAGCGCCACGTACTTATCGTTTTCGCTGGCTTCGGGATCATGGAGAATTGAGGCGACTTGCTGTTGGTGTTCAGGGCGGAGCATAAAGGAGGCATCGTGGAAGGCTTGCTGAGCCAGTAGCGTAAGTGCTTCAGGGGCTACTTTCAGGATAGTCTCGCCTTCAAACTCGCCGACGCTGACGTGATCGGATGTCAGCAGGTAGTACTCAGTTTTGTCTTCCCCCAGTGGGAAAGCCGCCTGGTAAGTGAATTCAACTTTTGACATTTGCTTCCAGCCTTTTCATTTTTATCAGGAATTTAGAAATTCACTGTGTCTTAAGAGTGGCGTGCCGTACCAACGCGGACGGCACGCGAACTGTGATTACAGGAAACCGTACATTGCGGCGAATATCCAACCAAAGACACAGGATACGCTTACGCCGATCAAGCCAGGCAGAATGAAGCTGTGGTTGATAACGAAGCGGCCGATGTGGGTGGTACCGGAACGGTCAAACTGAATAGCAGCCAGATCGCTCGGGTAGGTCGGCAGAATGTAGTAACCGTAACATGCCGGCGCCGAAGCAACGATGTACGCTGGATCAACCCCGATTGCCAGCGCGACTGGAACAATCGCCGCCAGCGCCGCTGCCTGGGAGTTTACAAACTTGGATACCAGCAGCAGAACAATTGCATAGGCCCACGGATACTCTTTCACCATATTACCCAGCACACCTTCGATTTCTGTCATGTGCGCACCGAACATTGTTTCGGCCATCCAGGCAATACCGTACACCGCCACAATCGCGATCATACCGGAACGGAAGACTTCGTTTTTAGATATTGAAGCGGGATTAGTCTTCGTCAGGATAATAATCAGCGCACCGGTCAGCAGCATGAACATCTGGATAACCAGTACCATGGACAGCGGTTTGCCGCTGAAGGTAGGGCGCAGCTCAGAGAATGCGCCGAGCACAGCAACCACGGCGATAGCGGCGAGGAAGATCCACATGGCCAGCCAGTTGCTTTTCGGCAGTTTTTTATCTAACAGCGTGGCGGTGTCGCCATAAACATAGTTGTGGTTTTCAGGTACGGAAATAAACTTCTGGAATTCTTCATCTTTATCCAGATCTTTACCACGGAACCAGCTGAAAATACCGATAGCCAGTATACCCAGCAGGGTAGACGGGATGGTGATGCTGAGCAGGTCGAGGAATTCGAGATGTTTACCTTCAAACGTCACATTACCCAGCATGGCGACCAGTGACACCACGGCTACGGAAACCGGGCTGGCGATAATACCCATTTGCGCACCGATAGAACTCGCCGCCATTGGACGTTCCGGGCGAATATTATTCTTAATGGCAACGTCATAAATGATTGGCAGGATGGTGTATACCACGTGGCCTGTACCACAGAGAATCGTCAGGGTGCAGGTAACAAACGGTGCGACGATAGAAACGTATTTTGGGTTACGGCGCAGCAGCTTTTCAGCGATTTGCAGCATAACGTCAAGGCCGCCGGAGGCTTGCAAGGTTGCCGATGCGGCCACCACGGCAATAATAACCAGCATAACGTCTACAGGTGGTTTACCCGGCTGGAGATGGAAAACGAAAACCAGAATGACCAGGCCGATACCGCCTAATAAGCCCAGTGCGATACCGCCCTTTCTGGCACCATAAAACAAACATATTAATATTATGAGAAGTTGTATACTAAATAACATTTTATTTACCCTCGCGAAAAACCCAGTCAATTTTTTGAAAAATGGATCTGTGGCACATTCTTTTTTGCCAGAATAAGCATCAAAAAATGGTCAGTATTCGATATGTCCGTATTTGCGATTAATGTTCAAATGTCTTGCTAGAATGTTTTTTTAAAGTTATGGCGATATTTAGTTTTTTTCTGTGGCGTTGAACAGAGGAGAAAATCCTCAGGCGATGGGAAGCAGAACTGGGCATAGAGAGCTGCGGTTGACGCTGTAATTTATCTGTTTTGCGTTTTCCGCTATGACATGAACCACGGACAGAATGAGTGAGTGGGTTATTTGTGTGATCACGGTCACGCCATTTCATTATGTAATGAGATCGGCGTACGGATACTTTTATTTGCTCACAAAAATGTACGGTGTCCATGGTACGTAGCATGGTCTCCATTGCTACCAGTCCAGATTTTGTATCTCTGGTTAATTTCAGACTAATCCTTTATGGGTAAAAATACACACTCTGCGAGTCAGATAATACTTAATTAACTTTTGTTAGCGATTTTGAAATTAAAAACAGTGTGATGTTTATCAATATTGAAATATAGCTTTTGACATGCTGTGTACAAATATATTTGATCTAACGCAAATTGATAATGCTTCTGCTTCAGCCAGTAAAATAGGGATTTTTCATTATTTTAATAATTGTTACTTTCAAATAACAAATAATCCCAAAATGTATTTATTGGCAATATTGTTTAAGCAATGAGTATTGCTCTGCCTGAACGCGGTAACGATAAACAGGTCTACCGGTCACGCCATAGTGGATGCTGGTAAATAAGATGTGACAATTAACCAGCCAGATAAGGTATTTACGGCAAGAGACGCGGGAGATATTGACCTCATTGGCTAGCTCATCCGTAGAGAACTCCTGATCCTGGTGCTCATCAATCCACTGGCACAGCGTACGTAATGTTTGTGGCGTTAGCCCTTTGGGTAAGCGGCGTACTTCCTGCTCATTGGAGGAGCTGCCGTGAATAAGTTGGTCAAGCTCAGACTGTTCATAGTACTGATGCTTTTCCATCTCTGTTTTCTTATGTAGCCAGCCGGTTAGCGCTTCTTCAAAACGGGAAGCCTGGAAAGGTTTGATCAGGTAGTCAACGACACCATAGTGCAGAGAGTCTTTGATGGTGGTCGCGTCAGCGGCGGAAGAGATGACAATAACATCACACTTGCAGCCTTTGCTGTGCAGAACGGGCAGCAGATCCAGACCGTTTTCTTTTTGCATGTAAATATCCAGCAAAATCAAATCGATATGATGACCGCTATGAAAGATGATCTCTTTGGCTTTCTCCAGCGTAGAGGCTGTTCCGCAGCAATGAAAACCGGAGAGTTGCGCGACATAACGACGATTTAATTCCGCTACCATTGCATCGTCATCGACAATTAAGACATTGATCATCTGCTGGCCCTCTCACCATTCCACGGTAACTGTACAAAAAATTGGGTGAAGACCCCAGGTTCAGACTCGACGGAAATATTGCCGCCAACACTTTCAACCTGCTGTTTCACAAGTGCTAAACCGACGCCTCGTTCGGTTCCTTTTGACGAGACGCCCTTCTCAAAGATGTGCTCAATGTGTTCAGGGGCGATCCCTGGACCATCGTCATTCACTTCGCAATGCAACCAGCCGTGTCGATAGTGCAAGGATACGCTGATCTCGCCACCGGGTTCTTGACCTAGCGCCTCCAGGGCGTTTTCAATCAAATTCCCCAAAACGGTAATCAGCACCGCTACCTGATCTTCATTGCTGTTTTCCGGCAATTGGCTTTCATTGCTAATGACCAGACTATGACCTAAATCAGATGTGCGATTAATCTTACTGAGTAAAAATCCAGCGATCACCGGAGATTTTATTTTTCCTAACAGTGAGCCAATCTCTTCCTGATAATTGTTCGCGGTCTTCAGGATGTAATTTTCAAGCTGCTTATAACTTTTCAGGTGCAATAATCCCAGAATCACGTGCAATTTGTTCATGAATTCGTGGGATCGTTCACGAAGTGCGTCGGCATAGTTAACCATACCGTCCAGGCGTTGCATCAGTTTCCGAACTTCAGTTTTATCGCGGAACGTTGAAATGGCCCCGATGATTTTTCCGTTGCTGAGTACCGGAACAGTGTTAATTAAGAGTAGCCGATCTTTCACCGTGATCTCTTCATCGCGGCGTGGCGTTCCATCGCGTAGTACTTGCGAAAAATCGACCACCTGTGACCACGCGTGGCTGAGCGTTGAGAGCTGGGCATCGTCTTGGGATTTGTGGTAATCAAGCAACTCCTGCGCCGCCTGGTTTATTAGCGTGACCTCACCACACTCGTCAACGGCAATGACACCTTCCTTTATAGAGTGCAGCATCGCCTGGCGTTGTTCGAACAGATTGGAGATTTCATACGGCTCCAGGCCAAACAGAATGCGCTTAAGGACTTTGACGAATACCCATGTGCCGAGTAACCCAACCAGAACGCCAAACAAGATGGACCAGAAGATGCTGCCGCGACTGTTATTGATCTGCTCAGTCACTCTGCTTAGCTCAAGGCCGATCGCCACCACGCCAATCTGTCGGTGATGCTCATCATAGATAGGGGTAAACACACGCAGAGCTTTAGCCAGAAACCCGCGATTAATGGCAACATTCTCTTTGCCCTGCAGAGCCAGCAAAATGTCATCACCTTTAAATGGCTGGCCGATTCGCTGCGCTTCGGGATGGGAATAACGAATGCTTTGCATATCGGTGACGACGATGAACAAAAAATCGTTGCTCTTATTCACCGCCTGAGCTATCGCCTGAATACCGCTTTCCTCGGGTTTTTTCATTAACCCTTGGCGGATCTCCGGCGAGTTTGCCAGCGTCCGCGCGACCGCAAGCGCTTTATCCGCTAATGCATCGCGTGTCATGTTGCTGATTTGCGAAAAGTAAATCAGATGAACAACAAGCAGCACTGAGAAGAGTACTGCACTGACCATGAGGATCACGGTAGTGCCGAGCTTCATTGGGCGTTTGCGTATAGCAGTACGTTGCAGAGAGTGTCTCATCACGGTCCTGGAATCACGGTTTGTGCGGGTATTATCGCCCGACGGCATGCGTAATTCAAAGGTGGTAAGGAATGTGGGCTTAGGCTGCCAATACTTCTTCTATATATAGAGTGTTCTGGGCCGGTTCTCTCCATTTTTCAGTAATGCGTACCGGTAGTTTTTTGACGATTGTGGATAACTCTGTGTGTAAATGGGTATAAGGCGGGGTTTTGCTGTGGAATGCAGCAGTCAGTCATTTTTCTGTCATTTAGGGGTTGCGGGCTGAAGGAAACTCCCTATAATGCGCCTCCATCGACACGGCGGATGTGAATCACTTCACACAAACAGCCCGGTCGGTTGAAGAGAAAAACCTGAAAATGAGGGTTGACTCTGAAAGAGGAAAGCGTAATATACGCCACCTCGCGACAGAGCGCTAAAGCGCGTCGCAACTGCTCTTTAACAATTTATCAGACAATCTGTGTGGGCACTCGAGGATACGGATTCTTAACGTCGCAAGACGAAAAATGAATACCAAGTCTCTGAGTGAACACGTAATTCATTACGAAGTTTAATTCACGAGCATCAAACTTAAATTGAAGAGTTTGATCATGGCTCAGATTGAACGCTGGCGGCAGGCCTAACACATGCAAGTCGAACGGTAGCACAGAGAGCTTGCTCTCGGGTGACGAGTGGCGGACGGGTGAGTAATGTCTGGGAAACTGCCCGATGGAGGGGGATAACTACTGGAAACGGTAGCTAATACCGCATAATGTCGCAAGACCAAAGAGGGGGACCTTCGGGCCTCTTGCCATCGGATGTGCCCAGATGGGATTAGCTTGTAGGTGAGGTAACGGCTCACCTAGGCGACGATCCCTAGCTGGTCTGAGAGGATGACCAGCCACACTGGAACTGAGACACGGTCCAGACTCCTACGGGAGGCAGCAGTGGGGAATATTGCACAATGGGCGCAAGCCTGATGCAGCCATGCCGCGTGTATGAAGAAGGCCTTCGGGTTGTAAAGTACTTTCAGCGAGGAGGAAGGCGTTGTGGTTAATAACCACAGCGATTGACGTTACTCGCAGAAGAAGCACCGGCTAACTCCGTGCCAGCAGCCGCGGTAATACGGAGGGTGCAAGCGTTAATCGGAATTACTGGGCGTAAAGCGCACGCAGGCGGTCTGTCAAGTCGGATGTGAAATCCCCGGGCTCAACCTGGGAACTGCATCCGAAACTGGCAGGCTAGAGTCTTGTAGAGGGGGGTAGAATTCCAGGTGTAGCGGTGAAATGCGTAGAGATCTGGAGGAATACCGGTGGCGAAGGCGGCCCCCTGGACAAAGACTGACGCTCAGGTGCGAAAGCGTGGGGAGCAAACAGGATTAGATACCCTGGTAGTCCACGCCGTAAACGATGTCGACTTGGAGGTTGTGCCCTTGAGGCGTGGCTTCCGGAGCTAACGCGTTAAGTCGACCGCCTGGGGAGTACGGCCGCAAGGTTAAAACTCAAATGAATTGACGGGGGCCCGCACAAGCGGTGGAGCATGTGGTTTAATTCGATGCAACGCGAAGAACCTTACCTACTCTTGACATCCAGAGAACTTAGCAGAGATGCTTTGGTGCCTTCGGGAACTCTGAGACAGGTGCTGCATGGCTGTCGTCAGCTCGTGTTGTGAAATGTTGGGTTAAGTCCCGCAACGAGCGCAACCCTTATCCTTTGTTGCCAGCGGTCCGGCCGGGAACTCAAAGGAGACTGCCAGTGATAAACTGGAGGAAGGTGGGGATGACGTCAAGTCATCATGGCCCTTACGAGTAGGGCTACACACGTGCTACAATGGCATATACAAAGAGAAGCGACCTCGCGAGAGCAAGCGGACCTCATAAAGTATGTCGTAGTCCGGATTGGAGTCTGCAACTCGACTCCATGAAGTCGGAATCGCTAGTAATCGTGGATCAGAATGCCACGGTGAATACGTTCCCGGGCCTTGTACACACCGCCCGTCACACCATGGGAGTGGGTTGCAAAAGAAGTAGGTAGCTTAACCTTCGGGAGGGCGCTTACCACTTTGTGATTCATGACTGGGGTGAAGTCGTAACAAGGTAACCGTAGGGGAACCTGCGGTTGGATCACCTCCTTACCTTAAAGAACCGACCTTTGCAGTGCTCACACAGATTGTCTGATGAAAAGTGAATAGCAAGGCGTCTTGCGATTGAGACTTCAGTGTCCCCTTCGTCTAGAGGCCCAGGACACCGCCCTTTCACGGCGGTAACAGGGGTTCGAATCCCCTAGGGGACGCCACTTGCTGGTTCGTGAGTGAAAGACGCGCACCCTGATATCTCAAAACTCATCTTCGGGTGATGTTTGAGATATTTGCTCTTTAAAAATCTGGATCAAGCTGAAAATTGAAACGACACACTGTGTCTGTTCTCCGTAATAAGAACAGATAAAAGGTGTGTTCGAGTCTCTCAAATTTTCGCAATCAGAAGTGAAACATCTTCGGGTTGTGAGGTTAAGCGACTAAGCGTACACGGTGGATGCCCTGGCAGTCAGAGGCGATGAAGGACGTGCTAATCTGCGATAAGCGCCGGTAAGGTGATATGAACCGTTATAACCGGCGATTTCCGAATGGGGAAACCCAGTGTGATTCGTCACACTATCGTTAACTGAATACATAGGTTAACGAAGCGAACCGGGGGAACTGAAACATCTAAGTACCCCGAGGAAAAGAAATCAACCGAGATTCCCCCAGTAGCGGCGAGCGAACGGGGAGCAGCCCAGAGTCTGAATCAGCATGTGTGTTAGTGGAACGGTCTGGAAAGTCCGACGGTACAGGGTGATAGTCCCGTACACAAAAATGCACAGGTTGTGAACTCGAAGAGTAGGGCGGGACACGTGGTATCCTGTCTGAATATGGGGGGACCATCCTCCAAGGCTAAATACTCCTGACTGACCGATAGTGAACCAGTACCGTGAGGGAAAGGCGAAAAGAACCCCGGCGAGGGGAGTGAAAAAGAACCTGAAACCGTGTACGTACAAGCAGTGGGAGCACCTTCGGGTGTGACTGCGTACCTTTTGTATAATGGGTCAGCGACTTATATTCTGTAGCAAGGTTAACCGTATAGGGGAGCCGAAGGGAAACCGAGTCTTAACTGGGCGTTAAGTTGCAGGGTATAGACCCGAAACCCGGTGATCTAGCCATGGGCAGGTTGAAGGTTGGGTAACACTAACTGGAGGACCGAACCGACTAATGTTGAAAAATTAGCGGATGACTTGTGGCTGGGGGTGAAAGGCCAATCAAACCGGGAGATAGCTGGTTCTCCCCGAAAGCTATTTAGGTAGCGCCTCGTGAATTCATCTTCGGGGGTAGAGCACTGTTTCGGCTAGGGGGTCATCCCGACTTACCAACCCGATGCAAACTGCGAATACCGAAGAATGTTATCACGGGAGACACACGGCGGGTGCTAACGTCCGTCGTGAAGAGGGAAACAACCCAGACCGCCAGCTAAGGTCCCAAAGTCATGGTTAAGTGGGAAACGATGTGGGAAGGCACAGACAGCCAGGATGTTGGCTTAGAAGCAGCCATCATTTAAAGAAAGCGTAATAGCTCACTGGTCGAGTCGGCCTGCGCGGAAGATGTAACGGGGCTAAACCATGCACCGAAGCTGCGGCAGCGACACTATGTGTTGTTGGGTAGGGGAGCGTTCTGTAAGCCGTTGAAGGTGGCCTGTGAGGGTTGCTGGAGGTATCAGAAGTGCGAATGCTGACATAAGTAACGATAATGCGGGTGAAAAACCCGCACGCCGGAAGACCAAGGGTTCCTGTCCAACGTTAATCGGGGCAGGGTGAGTCGACCCCTAAGGCGAGGCCGAAAGGCGTAGTCGATGGGAAACAGGTTAATATTCCTGTACTTGGTGTTACTGCGAAGGGGGGACGGAGAAGGCTATGTTGGCCGGGCGACGGTTGTCCCGGTTTAAGCATGTAGGCGGAGGTTCCAGGTAAATCCGGTACCTTTTAACGCTGAGGTGTGATGACGAGGCACTACGGTGCTGAAGTGACAAATGCCCTGCTTCCAGGAAAAGCCTCTAAGCATCAGGTAACACGAAATCGTACCCCAAACCGACACAGGTGGTCAGGTAGAGAATACCAAGGCGCTTGAGAGAACTCGGGTGAAGGAACTAGGCAAAATGGTGCCGTAACTTCGGGAGAAGGCACGCTGATATGTAGGTGAAGTGATTTACTCATGGAGCTGAAATCAGTCGAAGATACCAGCTGGCTGCAACTGTTTATTAAAAACACAGCACTGTGCAAACACGAAAGTGGACGTATACGGTGTGACGCCTGCCCGGTGCCGGAAGGTTAATTGATGGGGTTATCCGTAAGGAGAAGCTCTTGATCGAAGCCCCGGTAAACGGCGGCCGTAACTATAACGGTCCTAAGGTAGCGAAATTCCTTGTCGGGTAAGTTCCGACCTGCACGAATGGCGTAATGATGGCCAGGCTGTCTCCACCCGAGACTCAGTGAAATTGAACTCGCTGTGAAGATGCAGTGTACCCGCGGCAAGACGGAAAGACCCCGTGAACCTTTACTATAGCTTGACACTGAACACTGGTCCTTGATGTGTAGGATAGGTGGGAGGCTTTGAAGTGTGGACGCCAGTCTGCATGGAGCCATCCTTGAAATACCACCCTTTAATGGCTGGTGTTCTAACGTGGGCCCGTAATCCGGGTTGCGGACAGTGTCTGGTGGGTAGTTTGACTGGGGCGGTCTCCTCCCAAAGAGTAACGGAGGAGCACGAAGGTTAGCTAATCCTGGTCGGACATCAGGAGGTTAGTGCAAAGGCATAAGCTAGCTTGACTGCGAGAGTGACGGCTCGAGCAGGTGCGAAAGCAGGTCTTAGTGATCCGGTGGTTCTGAATGGAAGGGCCATCGCTCAACGGATAAAAGGTACTCCGGGGATAACAGGCTGATACCGCCCAAGAGTTCATATCGACGGCGGTGTTTGGCACCTCGATGTCGGCTCATCACATCCTGGGGCTGAAGTAGGTCCCAAGGGTATGGCTGTTCGCCATTTAAAGTGGTACGCGAGCTGGGTTTAGAACGTCGTGAGACAGTTCGGTCCCTATCTGCCGTGGGCGCTGGAGAATTGAGGGGGGCTGCTCCTAGTACGAGAGGACCGGAGTGGACGCATCACTGGTGTTCGGGTTGTCATGCCAATGGCACTGCCCGGTAGCTAAATGCGGAAGAGATAAGTGCTGAAAGCATCTAAGCACGAAACTTGCCCCGAGATGAGTTCTCCCTGAGACTTAGAGTCTCCTGAAGGAACGTTGAAGACGACGACGTTGATAGGTCGGGTGTGTAAGTGTAGCGATACATTGAGCTAACCGATACTAATGAACCGTGAGGCTTAACCTTACAACGCCGAAGATGTTTTGGCGAAAGACAGACATCAGTTTCAGCTTGATTACAGATGACATTAACCGGCGAAAAGCGGGTTAATAAACAGAATTTGCCTGGCGGCTGTAGCGCGGTGGTCCCACCTGACCCCATGCCGAACTCAGAAGTGAAACGCCGTAGCGCCGATGGTAGTGTGGGGTCTCCCCATGCGAGAGTAGGGAACTGCCAGGCATTAAATAAAGTGAAGAAGCCCGTCCTGCCGGATGGGCTTTTTTGCGTCTGTGTGAAATGAAACCTGCCGGATGCAGCGTCCCGCCTTATCCGGCCTACAGCCGTTGTTACCTGGATGTAGGCCTGATAAGCGCAGCGCATCAGGCAATCCCGCACTACGGAAAAGCTTGTCCTGCTACCCACCCCAAGATCGTCCACCGCTGTACGTCCCGTTACGATGAATCCCATTTTTATATAGATCCCTGGCGTCTGCTTACTGAAATTGGCTGTTAACGGCGAGATTGAGTTTACGTGTGGTGTTTGTGAGAGGTGGCGGGTCAGAAATAGGGTAAAACGATCGGCTGGAAGCTATCAGAAACTATAAAAGCAAAAACCCGCCTCAAGGGCGGGTTCTTTAAATAGTGGTGCCCGGACTCGGAATCGAACCAAGGACACGGGGATTTTCAATCCCCTGCTCTACCGACTGAGCTATCCGGGCAACGGGGCGCATTAAACCGTATTCGCGCCTGCCAGTCAATCAAATTTCAGGAAAAGCGGTTCAACCGCTTAATATTACGGCAATCTGTGCGTTTGTGCCTGAAGTTTGCACAAATCTTCCAGATCGCCACGATGCCGACAGGTCATGCAAAGTGCAAGAAGGACAGTATGGCAAAAGAGTGATTCGCTGAATTTTAATCACACGCTGACCAGGGCGGTTAACCGATTAATTCGCACCACCGTGGCGATGGCACGTTTTCAACGACTGATGGCGTTATGCTTACTCACACCGGCCAGGATGGGCTTGTTCGCTTAGGTTAGCGCGCCGCCCATACGGCACTGGGCAAAGCGCAGAATATCTTCCGCCAGACGGTGTGCCGTTTCGACATCAGCATGGCTACGATTCACCAGCATGCGGCTCAGACATCCCTCCAGCACCAGCTCCATCTGTTTGGCGACCATAGCCGGGTCGTCAACTTCCAGCGTAGTCAGTAGCTCATGAGTGAAGTCATGCGCTGCTTTTTTTTGTTGGTCGGCTAACTGGTGGATTGGATGTCCAGGATCGGGATAAAACGTGCAGGCGGCAATGAACAGGCAGCCGGGATAGCGATTATTGCTCACGCATTCGGACAGCGCGCTGTAGCGTGCCAGTAATTTCTGTTCCGCGCTCAGGGTCTCATCCAGCAAAAGCTGACGCCGCCAGATATCCACCCGCTGGCTGAGGTAACGTAACGCATCATACAGGATGGCCTCTTTATCTGGCCAAAAGCGCTGTAGTTCATCAAGCGGATAATCGATACGTTCGGCCACCATTTCCAGCGTGGTATTGGCTATCCCTTGAACCTCAAGTAATTTCAGGGCTTCTCCCAGGACATCTTCACGTTGCACGGTATTCTCCTCCGTATTTCCTTTTGCAAGTGTCGCTCACGGTTGACGATCGCGCAAATGTGCGCTGAAGGTCGCTGCATCCATAAATCCCGTTACCCGAGCCTCCGGATGCTCTTTACCCTCGGCATCAAAAAACAGGATAGTTGGCAAACCTAAAACCTGTAGATGTTTCAGGAGAGCGACATCCTTGGCATTGTTTGCAGTTACATCCGCCTGTAAAAGCACCGTGTCGCCTAGTGCTTGCTGAACCTGCGGATCGCTGAAGGTGTACTTCTCAAACTCCTTACAAGCCACGCACCAGTCGGCATACAAATCCAACATGACGGGCCTGCCTTTGGCTTGCGCCAGCACCTGATTTAACGCCTCTACCGAGGCCACCGGCGTAAAGTTAAGGTGTGTCTGGGTTTGAGCATGCGGCATGCCAAACGCCCAGTCCTGCAATGGACGTACACTGACAAGCGCTGCGGCTAACAGGACAATCTGCACGATACGCATCCAGGCGTGCTTTGCCTGCAGGCTGGTAATGAATGCCCAGCTAAAGAACGCGACGCCCAACAGTGACCACAGGCGCACGCCCCATTCGTCGCCAATGATGCGTTCAAGCAAGAAGACGGGAAGCGCCAGGATGACGAAGCCGAAAGCGGTTTTAACATGTTCCATCCATGGACCGCTTTTAGGCAGCAGGCGGTTGCCAAAGACGGTAATCAACATCAGCGGCAAGCCCATCCCCAGCGCGTACAGATACAGCGTACCGCCTCCCAGCCACATATTTCCGCTCTGAGCGATATACAGCAAAATCGCGCTTAGCGGCGCGGTTGTGCAAGGAGAACAGATGAGACCCGCAATCGCCCCCATCGCAAAGACGCTACCGGGAGAGCCGCCTTGCTGGCGGTTACTCAGCAACGTGAGGCGCGTTTGCAATGAGGAAGGGAGTTGCAGCGTGAACAAGCCGAACATAGACAGAGCCAGCAGCGTAAAGATGATGGCAAGACCGATCAGAACATAAGGATGCTGTAATGCCGCCTGAAACTGTAATCCGGCGGCGGCAACAACCAGACCCAGCGCAGTATAGGTGAGCGCCATTCCCTGGACGTAGATAAACGTCAGCAGCAGCGCCCTACCGGTTGATAACCGTTGCTTGCCGCCCAGCACGATGCCGGAAATCAGCGGATACATCGGCAGTACGCAGGGCGTGAAAGCGATGCCAATGCCGATTAGCAATGCCCACAGCGCGGAAAAGGGGAGCTGGGCTGCGGGCTGTGGTTTCTCTTCCGGGGCCTCAGTGACAGGTGCGGTAACCGGAGCTCCCCCGACAGCGGCTGACACTTCACTTAAGGGAACTGTTTTAGTTTCCGGCGGATAGCAAAAACCGGCGTCGGCACAGCCCTGGTACGTGACCGTTAATGTTGCGCCAGTTGCGGCCTGATTAACCGTGACCGGAATATTCAACTGTTTACGGTAAATCTCACTTTTGCCGTAAAACTCATCTTCATGCCAGACGCCAGGCGGCAGTTTTATCTCGGCAATATCGGCCTGAGATGGCGTAATGCTTATCTGTTTGCGATAGAGATAGTAGCCATCTTTGACCTGCCATGAGAGGTTCAGATCGTGTTGGTTTTGCTGAAAATCAAAAACAAACGCCCGATCGGCAGGAACAAACTGCGAGCGGCCGGGCGCGTCAAATAATCCGGCAAAGGTAGATGTGCTGCACAGCAGCAGGATCAGCGTAAGGATGCGTTGAGCCATGAGCGGTAATCAAAGTCTCCGTGAGTGACGGGTAAAACCAGAAGTTCAGGTGTTTGATACGGGTGATGTGACTTCAGGCAATCGAGAAGGGCTTGCTGGTGCGTGACGGTGGTTTTTAAAATCATCTGGACTTCATATTCCTGCTCCAGTTTACCTTCCCAATAATAGAGGGAGGTTGCACCGGGCAGAAGTGTCACGCAGGCTGCCAGCTTTTCCGCCAGCACTTTTGCAGCCAGATCCTGGGCGGTTGCTTCATCCGGAGCAGTACAGAGCACCACAACGGTATCGGGGATGGAAATATCCTGACTCTTTACATCAAGCATAAACACCTCGAAAGAACAGAGTAACCAGCTAAAGAGTGGTCACTATACAACGGACGAGGGAAGGATGTTAGCTAAAGCGGGGTGAGGAGGAGGAACTGCAGGGCGCACGAGCACCCTGCAGAAAAAACTTACAGCATGAAGCTACCCAGCAAGAAGCCGAAGCAGACAGCCAGAACTACACCCAGAGTACCCGGGATGAAGAACGGATGGTTAAAGACGAATTTACCGATGCGGGTTGTACCAGTGTCATCCATCTGAACTGCCGCAACCAGCGTTGGGTAGGTTGGCAGAATGAACAGGCCGGAAACAGCTGCGAAGGAGGCAACAGCGGTCAGCGGGGAAACGTTCAGCGCCAAAGCCATCGGCATCAGTGCTTTAGCGGTTGCTGCCTGAGAGTACAGCAGTGCAGAAGCAAAGAAGAAGATGACGGCCAGCAGCCACGGATGACCCTGAATTACGCTACCTGCAGTATCTTTGATCCAGTCAATGTTGTGAGATACGAAGGTATCACCCAACCACGCAACGCCCAGGATACAAATACAGGCGCTCATACCGGCTTTGAAGGTGCTGGAGTTGAGAATGGAGTCAGTTTCAACGCGGCAGATGATGGTAGTCAGCGTCGCGATGCTCAGCATGATGATCAGGATAGCGTTGGTGGTATTCATCAGCGGTTTAGCGACCAGACCGAGGCTTGGGCTGTTAACGATCGCATAGACAACAACGCAAATTACGCCCAGCAGGAACAGCCAAACGGAAGTTTTTGCGCCTGCTTTGATTTCAACTTGTCTTTCACCGCGCAGTTCAACCAAACCTTCTTCCAGACGTTTACGATAAATCGGATCGTCAGACAGTTTAGAGTTGAATAGCATAGTCACCAGGAAGGACATTACCAGAACGGCCAGCAGGGTGGACGGAATAACCACGGACAGCAGGTGAATATAGCTGATGCCATGACCTTCCATTACGGAAGACATGTAAACCACGGCTGCAGAGATTGGTGATGCTGTGATCGCAATCTGAGCAGAAACCACCGCAGTTGAGAGCGGACGGCAAGGTTTGATCCCTTGTTCCTTCGCAACTTCAGCAATAACCGGCAGAGTTGCCAGAGAGATGTTACCCGTACCCGCAAAGATGGTCAGGAAATAGGTCACGATGGGTGCCAGGATCGTGATGTATTTCGGGTTCTTACGCAGCAGTTTTTCAGTTTGATGAACCAGATAGTCCAGACCACCTGCAATCTGCATAGCTGAGATGGCAGCGATAACCGCCATGATAATGGAAATGACATCGAACGGGATATTACCGGGTTTTACGCCGATAGCGGCGAGAACCAGGACACCCAGCCCACCTGCAAATCCAATACCGATACCCCCAAGTCTGGCACCTAAAAAGATTGCCAGCAAAACGATGATAAGTTCTAAAACTATCATATTAGCCTTCCTTGTTGTTTAACAAGTTGATATTAAATTGTTGTTTTTAAGTAACTTCGTGCAAGAAAAAAGGCACGTCATCTGACGTGCCTTCTCTGGTACTACCCTACACGATTACTGCTCGCTTTCATCAGTATAACGTTTTGCTTTATAAGCCGGGTGCATCAGGTTCTGTACTGAGAAGATATCGTCCAGTTCGGCTTCGGTCAACAGGCCGCGCTCGAGGACAACTTCACGTACGCTCTTACCGGTTTCGGCACAAATTTTACCAACGATGTCGCCGTTGTGGTGGCCGATAAACGGGTTGAGGTAAGTAACGATACCGATAGAGTTGTATACGAATGCTTCGCACACTTCTTTGTTAGCAGTAATGCCGCTAACGCATTTTTCCAACAGGTTGTAGCAAGCGTTGCTCAGAATGTGAATGGATTCGAACATTGCCTGGCCGATTACTGGCTCCATAACGTTCAGCTGCAGCTGACCTGCTTCAGACGCCATGGTGACAGTGATGTCGTTACCGATGACTTTAAAGCACACCTGGTTTACGACTTCCGGAACAACCGGGTTCACTTTAGCTGGCATGATGGAAGAGCCAGCCTGCAGTTCCGGCAGGTTGATCTCGTTCAGGCCGGCACGTGGACCAGAGGAGAGCAAACGCAGGTCGTTACAGATTTTGGACATCTTCACAGCCAGACGTTTCAGTGCACCATGCACCATAACGTATGCGCCGCAGTCAGAAGTTGCTTCAATCAGGTCTTCTGCAGGAACACAGGCAAAACCGGTAACTTCAGCCAGTTTTTTCACTGCCAGCGGAGAGTATTCTTTCGGTGTGTTCAGACCCGTACCGATTGCCGTTGCGCCGAGGTTAACTTCCAGCAGCAGCTCTGCAGTACGCCCAATGTTTTTCACTTCTTCTTTCAGCAGGATGCTGAAAGCACGGAATTCCTGACCGAGGGTCATCGGCACAGCATCCTGCAACTGGGTACGACCCATTTTCAGGATGTCCTGGAATTCATCGGCTTTTTTCTCGAAGCCTTCACGCAGCTGGTTCAGGGCATCAATCAGTTTGATGATGGATGCGTATACCGCGATGCGGAAACCGGTTGGGTATGCGTCGTTGGTAGACTGACATTTGTTAACGTGGTCGTTCGGGTTCAGGTACTGATATTCACCTTTCTGGTGACCCATCAGTTCCAGACCGATATTGGCCAGCACTTCGTTGGTGTTCATGTTGACGGAGGTACCCGCACCACCCTGGTAAACGTCTACCGGGAACTGATCCATGCATTTTCCGTTATTCAGGACTTCATCACACGCCGCGATGATGGCATTTGCCACACTTTTAGGAATGGTTTGCAGCTCTTTGTTGGCCATCGCCGCTGCCTTTTTCACCATTACCATGCCGCGAACAAATTCAGGAATGTCGCTGATTTTGTTGTTGCTAATGTAGAAGTTTTCAATCGCTCTCAGAGTGTGAACACCATAGTAAGCGTCCGCTGGAACTTCCCTGGTACCCAACAAGTCTTCTTCGATACGAATGTTGTTTAACATGTGAACCTTCTTTTTCAAGCTGCCAATGATTTGACTAAACACACAGGATATATGTGATTTCGATTGTTTCTCGACCGACGATTATCCCCTGCATCGGTCTGATACCCGAGATCATATGCTGGTTCAGGATTTCTACCGTAATCTGGATCACTTAAAGCGTGGAATTTACCCCTTATTTATTATTCTGTGAAATAGATCACCCCTTTAGGATTAACACTAAATATTAGTGTACAAGCGACTTGAAATTTTGCTAACCACCTCAATATCTGACTGATGCGAGTCATATAATTTTTGAACAGACGTTGTACAAAACGCCTGTTATTAACAGGAGTCCCCTTTGCGCTGGATACCATTACTTGCCATTTTTCTCTATGTTTACATAGAGATATCTATTTTTATTCAGGTTGCCCATGTGTTGGGTGTTCTGATGACCCTGATTTTGGTTATTTTTACGTCGGTTATCGGGATGTCTCTGGTTCGTAATCAGGGATTTAAGAACTTTTTACTGATGCAACAAAAAATGGCGGCAGGTGAAAGCCCGGCTGCAGAAATGATCAAGAGCGTTTCGCTGATTATTGCCGGTCTGCTATTAGTGCTGCCGGGTTTTTTCACCGATTTTCTTGGTCTTCTTCTTTTATTACCCCCGGTGCAGAAGCATCTGACGATGAAACTGCTGCCACATTTGCGTTTTTCTCGTATGCCCGGCGGTGGTTTTAGCGCCGGAACGGGTGGGGGCGAGACCTTTGACGGTGAGTTCCAGCGCAAAGACGAGCATCGTGACAGTATCGAACATAAAGACGATCGTCGGGATTAAGCATCAGTATGTAGGCCGGATAAGCGTTAGCGCCATCCGGCACGTGTTCATATGCCGGATGATGGCGTCAGCGTCGACTTATCCGGCCTGCCGGGTAAAAATAACCACAGCGCAGCCAGCATAATCAGCGCATACAGGCTCTTCCAACCCACCATCGCCAGCAATAGCAGACATAGCAAACCGCCAACGATCGCCAATGCGCGATAGTGTCCTTTCAGTAATCGACAACCTGCCAGCATGCACAGCAGATAAATCATAATAAAGATGCCGTTAGCGTAGACGATTAACGCATCGAGATTGATTTGCAGCATATAGATGCACAAAGTACTGACCACGCAGCAACCTAGCACGGCGTTCAGCGCATTGCGCGGAAGGTGACGAGGGGAAAGACGCGCCAGATAACTCCCCGGCTTGTATTGTGCTTGCGACCAGACCAGCCGGGCGAAACTTTGAATATAAATGTTGAGACTGGCAAAGCAGGCCAGATAACCAATAATGCAGGCGACCCACAGTGCCTGTACGCCAAACAGCTGTACAACAATTTCTGGCAGTGATGCCGCCGCCGCCATTTTCTCGCCATAAGCGCCAAAATGGAGGACGACGACGGTGCATGCCCAGTAGACAGAACCTGCCAGCAGTAGACCGATCATTAGCGCGCGCGGGAAGTCTCGCTCCGGATTTTTAAATTCAGAGGCCAGGTGGGCAAATGCTTCAAGACCGACAAAGCACCAGAACATCACTGACAGGGCAGCGAACAGTCCGGGAAGCTCAATTTCGCTAATTGCAGGGAAGGGGATTTCACTGGGTTTTAGATCGCCCGCCCACCAGATGGCGACAATCAGGGCCACGATCAGCCCGGCAATGACCGTTTGTAGGTTAGCGCTGGAGCTGGCGCCGCGGGAGCCTATGTACCAGACCAACGCCAATGTACCGAGTTCTGCCAGCAGAAGCTGCTCGTCATGCCAGCCAAACATCGCCTGGCCGAATCCTGCGGCAATATGTAATGCCGCAGGCAAGCCAACCGGGATTACCGACAAAAACAGCCATCCGGTGACGCGCTCCAGGCGCGAGCCAAAGGCCATACCGACAAAATGCGCCACGCCGCCCGCGCTGGGGAAATGGCGGCCGAGCACGGCAAAGACAATCGCCACGGGAAAGACTAAAACAATCAGCACCGGCCAGGCCCAAAGACTGTTGTTGCCAGCGACCAGCGCAGCCAGCGCGGGGACGGCAAAAACGCCTGTACCTAATAATGATGTCGACAACAGGCCAACGCCCTGAGCCAGTCCCAGCTCTTGTTTCAGTCCGCTCATAAGTTGTTATCCGGTTATGCCCATTGACCGGGCTACAGCGCAGATTTTGATGGTATCACAATCGGATTTGCTTATGACGACGTGACTGAAATCGTTATGAAATGTGAGGCGTGTCGGTGTTTTGACGGGATTTTCTGCTGATAAAAAATTTTTTTCGCTTGCCCCCTTGAAGGCACAAAAGCCCATCCCCATCTCTCTGGTCACTAGCCGGGAAACCGTTTACGGGCCGGCGTCACCCATAACTGATAAAGACTTTCTCAAAGGAGAGCTATCAATGAGTATTCGTCCGTTACATGATCGTGTGATCGTCAAACGTAAAGAAGTTGAATCCAAATCTGCTGGCGGCATCGTACTGACCGGTTCTGCAGCAGGTAAATCAACTCGTGGCGAAATCATCGCTGTCGGTAAGGGTCGCATCCTGGACAACGGTACCGTACAGCCGCTGGACGTGAAAGTCGGCGATATCGTTATTTTCAACGATGGCTACGGTGTTAAATCTGAGAAGATCGACAATGAAGAAGTGTTGATCATGTCTGAAAGTGACATCCTGGCAATTGTTGAAGCCTAATCCGCGAACGACACTGAACATACGAATTTAAGGGAAAGAGAAAATGGCAGCTAAAGACGTAAAATTCGGTAACGACGCTCGTGTGAAAATGCTGCGCGGCGTAAACGTACTGGCAGATGCAGTGAAAGTTACCCTCGGTCCAAAAGGCCGTAACGTAGTTCTGGATAAATCTTTCGGTGCACCGACCATCACTAAAGATGGTGTTTCCGTAGCACGTGAAATCGAACTGGAAGACAAGTTCGAAAACATGGGTGCGCAGATGGTGAAAGAAGTTGCCTCTAAAGCGAATGACGCTGCAGGCGACGGTACCACCACCGCAACCGTACTGGCTCAGTCCATCATTACTGAAGGTCTGAAAGCTGTTGCTGCGGGTATGAACCCAATGGATCTGAAACGTGGTATCGACAAAGCTGTCGCTGCTGCCGTTGAAGAACTGAAAGCGCTGTCCGTACCGTGCTCTGACTCTAAAGCAATCGCTCAGGTTGGTACCATCTCCGCTAACTCCGACGAAACCGTAGGTAAACTGATCGCAGAAGCGATGGACAAAGTCGGTAAAGAAGGCGTGATCACCGTTGAAGACGGTACCGGTCTGCAGGACGAACTGGACGTGGTTGAAGGTATGCAGTTCGACCGTGGCTACCTGTCTCCTTACTTCATCAACAAGCCGGAAACTGGCGCTGTTGAACTGGAAAGCCCGTTCATCCTGCTGGCTGATAAGAAAATCTCCAACATCCGCGAAATGCTGCCGGTTCTGGAAGCTGTCGCGAAAGCAGGCAAACCACTGCTGATTATCGCAGAAGATGTTGAAGGCGAAGCGCTGGCAACTCTGGTTGTTAACACCATGCGCGGTATCGTGAAAGTGGCTGCTGTTAAAGCACCTGGCTTCGGCGATCGTCGTAAAGCGATGCTGCAGGATATCGCTACCCTGACCGGTGGTACCGTTATCTCTGAAGAGATCGGTATGGAACTGGAAAAAGCCACTCTGGAAGATCTGGGCCAGGCAAAACGCGTTGTTATCAATAAAGACACCACCACCATCATTGATGGCGTGGGCGATGAAGCGGCAATCCAGGGTCGTGTGACTCAGATTCGTCAGCAGATCGAAGAAGCTACTTCAGACTACGACCGTGAAAAACTGCAGGAGCGCGTAGCGAAACTGGCAGGCGGCGTTGCGGTAATCAAAGTTGGTGCTGCGACTGAAGTTGAAATGAAAGAGAAGAAAGCCCGCGTTGAAGATGCCCTGCACGCAACCCGTGCTGCGGTAGAAGAAGGCGTGGTTGCTGGTGGTGGTGTTGCGCTGATTCGCGTAGCGTCCAAAATTGCCGGCCTGAAAGGTCAGAACGAAGACCAGAACGTCGGTATCAAAGTTGCGCTGCGCGCAATGGAAGCTCCGCTGCGTCAAATCGTTCTGAACTGCGGCGAAGAGCCGTCTGTAGTGGCTAACACCGTGAAAGCGGGTGACGGTAACTACGGTTACAACGCTGCAACTGAAGAATACGGCAACATGATCGACATGGGTATCCTGGATCCAACCAAAGTAACGCGTTCTGCTCTGCAGTACGCAGCTTCTGTTGCGGGTCTGATGATCACCACCGAGTGCATGGTTACCGATCTGCCGAAAGGCGATGCGCCTGACTTAGGTGCTGCTGGTGGTATGGGCGGCATGGGTGGAATGGGCGGCATGATGTAATTTAATCTTCATACTTCAAGCCGCAGGTTCGTTGGCTGCGTTCGTACACCCCAGTCACTTACTTGTGTAAGCTCCTGGGGGTCATGAACTTGCCGCCTGCCTGCAACTTGAATTATTTGATTAAATACGCCTCTCGCGAAAAATGAGAAACCCCCGGGCAGAAATGTCTGGGGGTTTTTCTTTTGGTCATCTTTTTAGTATATGATTCAGCTACGGACATAACGTCCAACTAATTGATTATGGGGAATGACATGCACGTGAAATATTTAGCAGGGATCGTTGGTGCCGCGCTACTGATGGCGGGTTGTAGCTCCAGCAACGAACTGAGTTCAGCCGGACAAAACGTACGCTTTGTCGAAGACAAGCCAGGCGCAGAGTGCCAGCTGATTGGCACTGCAACCGGTACGCAGAGCAACTGGCTTTCTGGTCAGCATGGCGAAGAGGGTGGGTCTATGCGTGGCGCAGCGAACGATCTGCGTAACCAGGCCGCAGCAATGGGGGGTAACGTAATTTACGGCGTCAGCAGCCCATCACAGGGAATGCTGTCCAGTTTTGTTCCTACCGCCAGTGAGATGAATGGTCAGGTTTATAAGTGCCCAAACTGATAAAAGCTGTTGATGCCGGATGGCGACGCTAAAGCGTCTTATCCGGCCTACGGTATAAATGATCGTAGGCCTGATAAGCGCAGCGCCATCAGGCATTCTGAGCTTTATGCGCAGACTGAACGCGTAAATGATGTAGCGCGCGCAAACACTGATCCTGATTGAGCTTTTGGGTTTTATCTCCCGTCAACGTTTTGACAAACACCTGGCACGGGACACCGGCAAGTTTTTTCAGTCGTGGGCTGAAGTCCAGAAGGCGTCGGGTAATGGCCTCAGCTTCTTTACTGCCGGAAAGGGCGCGAGTTTTCACTACTGAGCCACAGAATTGAGCTTTACCCTTTTCATCCTTATAGCGGTAGATAATCGCCAGGTAATGGTTAAACAGGTTATGTTTCCATTCTGGTTGTGTATATGAATCATATTCAAGATTATCGTTTTGCTGGCAGTCAACATCGTACAGCGGCAGAAAATCCAGCAGCGATGTTATTCTTAGCGCTAATTCCTGCATGCCAGCATTTTTTATTGCATGAATGATTGCATAGGCTAATACCTGGATCTGCAGTTCATTAATCAGTAATTCGTGGATTTGTCCGTTATGCAGTGTCAGAGAAAATGCTAAGCTTTCTCCTTTATCATCCACTAACACCAGAGAATTGATGCGACGGTTTATATCCGCATTTTTTAACTCATCTTCCTGAATTAAAGGGATATTCTCGTGCATCTTTTTACTGGCTTTGTCGCGTTCTTTTTCATATCGCAAACGCGCTTCTTCGCTAAGCTGGTGCTTCGCATGGAGTCTGCTCTCCAGAGCGATAAGCAGATCTCTTAGCCCCAACGGTGAGAGGAAAAACAGTGACTCTTTATTTCTTGGTTCTTTGATCTTGAGTGCCAGAGCAATAAATTCATTCTTCTGACGAATAACACCGGTATTAATACCCTTAATACTAATAGCCATCCAGGGTTCTCCCTAACCATATATTTATTGGGGATTTATATTTTTATTAATTTATAAATTTTGCAAATGAGTTGTTGCACAGTACCAGTTAAAATAGCACATATTAAAAGTGCGACTCCACCTGCACGGATATTAAATACTCGGGATTGGTAGTGAGTGTCCATAATCGGACACTCAATAATCATTATTGCTGGCGTAATTGCAGATCCAACGGCGTTTTACTGGGTTCTCCGCCAATTTCTCGCGCCAGTTTAGGGACCATATAACCGGAAACCAGCGTCAGCAGTTCACGCACAATCTGACGTGCTTCGTCGTCGCTGACCATAAAGTGGGCGGCACCCTGCACTTTATCCAGTACGTGCAGGTAATAGGGCATAACACCCGCATCAAACAGTGCGTTACTAAGGTTGGCCAGGGTTTGGGCGTTATCGTTAACACCCCGTAGCAATACGCTTTGATTGAGTAGCGTGACGCCTGCTTTGCGCAGTCTGAGCATCGCCTGACGAAACGTCTCATCAACTTCATTGGCATGGTTAATATGATTGACCAGCAGAATTTGCAATGAAGAGTGAGCAAAACGCTCGGTCAGCCCTTCGGTAATGCGCGCAGGGATCACAATCGGTAAACGGCTGTGAATGCGCAGACGCTTAATGTGTGGAATGGTTTCCAGCTGCGTGAGCAGCCAGTCCAGTTCATGATCCTTGGCCATCAACGGATCGCCGCCGGAGAAGATGATTTCATCCAGTTCTGGATGGGCGGTAATATAGTCCAGAGCGACCTGCCAGTTGCGCTTGTTGCCCTGATTTTCGGCGTACGGGAAGTGTCGGCGGAAGCAATAACGACAATTTACTGCGCAGCCGCCTTTGACCAGCAGCAGCGCCCGGTTGCGATATTTATGCAGCAGGCCGGGAACCACACTGTGCTGTTCCTCCAGCGGATCGGTCGAGTAGCCTGGCGCCGCAACAAACTCTTCCTCGGCGGTAAGTACCTGACGTAGAAGCGGATCGTTCGGATTGCCTTTCTCCATGCGAGCAATAAACGCGCGTGGTACGCGCAGGGCGAAAAGTCGTCTCGCGTCGCGTCCGGCCAACAGTTTTTCATCTGCGTCTATATTCAAAAGATGCAGAAGTTCATCGGGATCGGTCACAACATCGGCAAGTTGCGATAACCAATCTTCTCTGGATGGGGTATTTAGGGTTACAATATGCGCCATTTTGTGGCTTAGCTACCAGTTAACAATTTTCAGAGGGCCTTATGGCAACGTACTATAGCAACGATTTTCGTGCTGGTCTTAAAATCATGTTGGACGGCGAACCGTATGCGGTTGAAGCCAGCGAATTCGTTAAACCAGGTAAAGGCCAGGCGTTTGCGCGCGTTAAGCTGCGTCGCCTGCTGACCGGTACTCGCGTAGAGAAAACCTTCAAGTCTACCGACTCTGCCGAAGGCGCAGATGTAGCCGACATGAACCTGACCTTCTTGTATAGCGACGGTGAATTCTGGCACTTCATGAACAACACCACTTTCGAACAGCTGGCTGCAGATGAAAAAGCGGTAGGCGATAACGCTAAATGGCTGCTGGACCAGGCTGAATGCATCGTGACCCTGTGGAACGGTCAGCCGATCTCCGTGACCCCGCCGAACTTCGTTGAGCTGGAAGTCATTGAAACCGACCCAGGTCTGAAAGGCGATACCGCTGGTACTGGCGGCAAACCGGCTACTCTGTCTACCGGCGCAGTCGTTAAAGTTCCGCTGTTCGTACAGATCGGCGAAGTGATCAAAGTGGATACTCGCTCAGGCGAATACGTTTCCCGCGTAAAATAAAACACTTATTTGATCTTGTGGCGCAGGTTGCTGCGCCATACTTTTTCCAGGGCAGGAATGATGAAACGTCTTCTCAGTCTTGTAATGCTAATCCTTTTCACCAGCACCCTACTGGCGGGCTGTAATACCGCGCGCGGCTTCGGTGAAGACATCAAACACCTCGGCAATTCAATCTCTCACGCCGCCAGTTAAACTTCTCACATAATCTGAAAAACGATTGTTTATCCATCACACTTCCGGATCTTGTCTATTATTAAGTAGCTATACACAAACAATATTGGCTAGAAAAGGAAGACGTTATGATTAAGAAGACAATTGCTGCGATCTTTTCTGTGTTGGTACTTTCTTCCGTATTAACCGCGTGTAATACCACGCGAGGCGTAGGGGAGGATATTTCTGACGGTGGTAACGCTATTTCTGGTGCAGCGACAAAAGCTCAGCAATAACGCTCAACGGTACGACGCCGGGTCGTACCGTTAACTCTCCTTATGCGGGAGCGAGAGAAACGGTGAGAAGCGGTTCCCCAGATGAAGCTTCATACGAATATTTCGTTTATAGGTATACACCGTTTTGCCATGAATGCTGAGCGTGGCGGCTATCGCACTGTTGCTCACGCCATCCATCCACATTGACAATACTTTCTCCTCCTGCGGCGTCAGCAGTGGCGTCGGGTTTTCGGCTAATGCTAATGTGGGGCGATCTTGTAGCGCTTCCTGAATCGTGTGTGTGAGTGTGTTTAGCGAGGTGTGTTTGGTTAATACCGAATGAGCGATGGCTTGAGAAGTCGGGATGGATGTGTGCTGTCTGTCCGCTGATTGCAGTAAAATCAACGGGATGACGCCACAGCTCATGAAAAAGGGCTTAACTGGCGGAGTGGAATGCGCCTCGCTAATAAAACTGTATAAATCCGCAATGACCAGATGTGGTTTCCACTGCAAAATATGCTCTTTTGCCAACAGAAGATTATTAATTCCTGATACCAGAAATGAGGAGCTGAACCTGCCAGAATGATTAAGCAAGGCCTCAATCCCTGTGCGGGTAAAGTGGCATCGGTCAATCACTAAAATTTTAAGCATAAACTTTTCGCATTCAGAAGAGGGGCAATCGACTTTCTGATTTCAGAAAGCCCTTCATCATAGAGAACTCCGATGAGTGCCAAATGCGGGAACTACGCCGCTAATTATGCTTAATTCTTGCTTTTAACAGACGGTGAATAAAAAGGTTGAAATTCATTTTCTGTCGGGCAAAAATGCCATTTCACACACCAGCTTTGCAGGACGACCTGCAAACGCTTCTTTCACCGGGGACGGCCCCATTGTTCTGGAGCCTCATATGTCCTGGATCATTTTATTAATTGCCGGTTTGCTCGAAGTTGTTTGGGCGATTGGCCTGAAATACACCCACGGCTTCACTCGTCTGACGCCAAGCATTATCACCATTGTCGCGATGATCGTCAGTATCGCCATGCTCTCCTGGGCGATGCGCACCTTGCCAGTTGGGACCGCCTATGCCGTCTGGACCGGTATTGGCGCCGTCGGGGCGGCCATTACCGGGATTCTGCTGTTGGGTGAATCTGCCAGTCCGGCGCGTTTGCTGAGTCTGGGGCTGATTGTGGCTGGCATTATTGGTCTGAAGCTGAGCACTCACTAAGCACCAGGCTGTTTCACCCAAATCAGTTTATTGACGTCAAACCCTTCCCGGGTCGCGATAGCCAACATTTGCTGCTTCATTTCATCTGAAATGGTGGGGGTCCGTGAAAGGATCCACAGGTAATCGCGATCCGGACCACACACCAGCGCGTGGCGATATTCCCGGTCGAGCGCAATCACGTTATACCCACCATAGAAGGGGCCGAAGAATGACACCTTGAGCGCCGCCCGATTTGGGTCGCCGGTGAAATAGGCTTTACCCTCCGTTTTTTGCCACATCCCTCTGTCCGGGTTATAGCCCTTATTGATCACGTTGATACCGCCGTCGTCGCGCAAGCTATACGTTGCGGTCACTTTTTCCAGTCCACGTTCGAAGCGATGGTCTAAACGTGCAATTTCATACCAGGTACCGAGATAGCGTTTGGCGTCAAAGTTATTCACAACGGTAACGCCTTTTGGCGGTGTAGGGGAACTGCAGGCGACAACCAGAAATGCAGCGGTAACTGCAGCAACGACGGGCAGAATGCGCATAAGATTTTCCTTACTGTTTTTTTGTTAAGTGTAGATGACAGCAGGAAAAGAAGAGGAAGAAACGAGGCCCGCTATAGCGGACCTCATCGTCAGTTACTGCAATTTTTCAAGAATGCGCCAGGCGGCCTCGACGCGAGCAGGGTTTGGGTAGCTTTTGTTTGCCAGCATCACGATGCCGAGATTTTTTTCCGGAACGAACGCAACGTAGCTGCCAAATCCGCCAGTGGAGCCGGTTTTGTGCACCCATGAGGCTTTCACTGCAGGGGCGGGCGGATTGACCTCAACGGCGGGAAGCGCCGCTAACGCGACTTTACTGTCGCTACCGTTGATTATCGAGTCGGCATTCACCGGCCAGTTCAGCATCTCCCAACCTAATCCCTGGTACATATCGCCAATATGCCAGTAACGAGCCTGCGCAATTTCAATTCCCTGTCGGAGCGTTTTCTCCTGCACCTGGCTGGCGTCCATGTTGGCCTGAATCCAGCGAGTCATATCGACAAGGCTGGATTTCACCCCGTAGGCTTCGGCATCAAGCTGGCCCGGAGATACGTGCACGGGCTTCCCTTCGCGATAACCCCAGGCATAATCCTTTTGTTCGCTCTGTGGAACCGTAATCCAGGTATGCGCCAGTTTTAATGGTTGCAGGACGCGTTTGGTCATCGCCTCTTCATAGCCCATTCCTGAAGGTTTCACCGCCAGTGCGCCAAACAGACCAATACTGGAGTTAGCATACAGGCGTTTAGCGCCCGGGGCCCATTGCGGCTGCCAGTTTTGATAAAAGCGCAGTAATGCCGCTTTATCTGTAACGTCGTCAGGTACCTGAAGCGGCAGGCCACCCGCCGTATAGGTGGCCAGATGCAGCAGGCTGATACCCAGCCATTGTTTGCCAGTTAATTTGGGCCAGTATTGGGTGACCGGATCGCTGAGCTTAATTTCACCACGGGCGATAGCATCGCCGCCCAGCACACCGTTAAACGTCTTACTTACCGATCCAAGCTCAAACAGCGTTTGCCGGGTGACGGGGCGGTCATTGGCGATATCGGCTTTCCCCCAGGTAAAGTAATAGGGTTTTCCCTGGTAGATAATTGCTACGGCCATACCCGGAATAGCCTGTTCTTGCATCAGCGGTGTGATGGTACGGTTTACGATATCGGCAATCTGTTGTTCTGTTTTTGCGGCGGCAAACGTGGAGAAAGAGGCTGTCAGCAGCAACGCGCAGCATAACGATTTTTTCATCATGAAATCAGTTCCGTAATAAAAAGCGAAAGGGTGTCCGGGCCCGTCAGACGCAATCAGTTTGTTTGATTTGCAGTGTGTTGACAAACGGTTAAATTTAGCAGCAGATATAAGTTTTTCTAACAGGCCGGATGATGACGCGTAGCTATATTCCTCTTAACTCACTGCGAGCTTTTGAAGCCGCGGCCAGACACCTTAGCTTTACCCGCGCTGCGATTGAGCTCAACGTGACGCATTCTGCCATCAGCCAGCATGTCAAAGCGCTGGAACAGCAGCTAAATTGTCAGCTGTTTGTGCGCGGCTCCCGTGGGTTAATGCTGACGACAGAAGGGGAAAGTCTGTTACCTGTACTTAATGATTCTTTCGATCGTATGGCGGGGATGCTGGATCGTTTTGCTACTAAAAAAACCCAGGAAAAACTTAAAATCGGAGTGGTGGGGACCTTTGCGGTCGGTTGTCTTTTTCCTCTGCTCAGCGACTTTAAGCGTAGTTATCCGCATATTGATTTGCATATTTCCACCCACAATAACCGCGTGGATCCCGCCGCCGAGGGACTGGACTATACCATTCGCTACGGAGGAGGTGCCTGGCACGATACCGATGCACAATATTTGTGTAGCGCGCTGATGTCCCCGCTTTGCTCGCCAGAATTAGCCGCACAGATCAAGGTACCTGCAGACCTCCTGAAATTCCCGTTATTACGCTCTTATCGGCGAGATGAGTGGACGCTTTGGATGCAGGCCGCCGGAGAAGCGCCTCCGTCACCGACGCACAACGTGGTGGTGTTTGATTCGTCCGTCACAATGCTGGAGGCCGCGCAGGCGGGGATCGGGGTGGCGATTGCCCCGGTAAGAATGTTCACTCATCTGCTTGGTAGTGAACGTATCGTTCAACCGTTTCTAACGCAGATTGATCTGGGGAGCTATTGGATAACGCGTTTGCAATCCCGACCGGAGACATCTGCAATGCGTGAGTTTTCCCGTTGGTTGGCTGGGGCTCTGCACAAATAAAAAGGCCCGCCAATGGCGGGCCTGATAGTAACGCATGCAATTAGATGGTCAGGATACCAATGGCCGTTACTACGGTCAGGATAGCTGCCAGTCCGTAGAATACCCATTTGCCAGCAGGCACGTGGATTTTCAGGTCATGCATCGCGTGATGCATACGGTGTAAACCGCACCACAGCGGCAGGACGATCATCAGGAACAGGAATGCGCGACCGATAAAGCTCTGAGCGAATGCCAGGACGCGTTCATAGCTGAAGGCATCAGGAACAAAGCCCAGCGGCAGCATAATGCCTACCAGCAGAATCATCACCGGCGCAATGATTGCGCTCCACATACCGCCTGCACCAAACAGGCCCCAGAATACGGGTTCGTCAGAGCGTTTTGGATTTGGATTAATCATTCCGGACTCCTTACCAGAACAGGGCAACAAACAGTATTACTACTGTCGCAACCACAGTAACCGCCCAAAGCCCTTTGATGATTGGCTCTGGCCCCATTTTTTCGTCTTTTACGATGATGTTGGCCGCTTTCGGCGCCAGCTCAAACCAGGTCTTGGTATGCAGCAGCGCGGCTGCCAGGGCGATGATGTTAAGGATCACCACCACCGGGTTCTGCAGGAACCCGACAAAGCCAGCCCAGGATTCCACACCGTGCTTAAGCGCAAACAGGCCGAAGATCAGTTCAATACTGAACCAGACAGCCGGAACGGCTGTGCCTTCACGCAGCATGTAAAAGCGATAAAACGGCAGTTTCTTCCACCAGGTGGACGTCATTGGCCGCACATAGGCGTTGCGTTTAGTCGTCATGTTGCACTCCTTAGCGTGGTTTCAGGGTTGCGATAAGAAAGTCTTTTGAACTTTCAACTTTACCCTGCTGAATGGCCGCAGCCGGATCGACGTGTTTCGGGCAGACTTCGGAGCAGTAGCCCACGAAAGTACAACTCCAGACGCCGTTCGGGCTATTCAATTGAGCCATACGCTCTTTCTTACCGTGGTCGCGGCTATCTTCGTTGTAACGATGCGCCAGCGTAATCGCAGCCGGTCCAATGAACTCAGGGTTCAGGCCGAATTGCGGGCACGCGGCGTAGCACAGACCACAGTTGATGCAACCGGAGAACTGATGATACTTCGCCATCTGCGCCGGAGTCTGGGTGTTTGGACCCTGATCCGGTGTACGCGGGTTACCGATGATGTACGGTTTGATCGCTTCCAGGCTTTCGATAAAGTGCGTCATATCAACGACCAGATCGCGCTCAATCGGGAAGTTGCCCAGCGCTTCAACCTTCATACCGTTGGTGTAATCACGCAGGAAGGTTTTGCACGCCAGCTTCGGCACGTTGTTGACCATCATGCCGCAGGAGCCGCAGATTGCCATACGGCAGGACCAGCGATAGCTCAGGTCCGGCGCCAGGTTATCCTTGATGTAGCCCAACGCATCGAGCAGAGACGTGGTTTCATCGTAAGGAACTTCGTAGAAAGCACTGTGCGGCGCGGTATCGGTTTCCGGGTTATAGCGCACCACCTCAACTTTCAGGTTTTTCATCTCAGCCATTCGCCTTCTCCTTCTTATCGGCTGCTTCCGCTTCGCCACCGTAAACACGTTTAGCCGGTGGCAGAGTGGTGATTTTCACGTCGCTGTATTCCAGGCGAGTCGTGCCGTCAGCATCGCGGAAGGCGAGGGTGTGTTTGAGGAAGTTTACGTCGTCACGCTCGGTGCAGCCTTCATCCAGACGCTGATGCGCGCCGCGGGATTCTTTACGCGCCAGAGCGGAGTGCGCCATACATTCAGCAACGTTCAGACCGTGACCCAGTTCGATGGTGTACAGCAAGTCGGTGTTGAAGACGCTGGAGGTATCAGTGATACGCACGCGCTTGAAGCGCTCCTGCAGCTCAGCCAGCTTATCAACGGTTTTCTGCATGAGTTCCGGCGTACGGTAGATACCGCAACCTTCTTCCATGGAGATCCCCATTTCGTCACGGATCTTAGACCAGTTTTCGTTACCTTCCTGGTTAACCAGATCTTTCAGACGTTTTTCAATACCGGCAACCTGTGCATCAAGCGCGGCACTGTTTGCAGCGCCAGCCGTTGCAGCACGTTCCGCAGCCTGTTCGCCAGCCATACGACCGAAGACCACCAGTTCCGCCAGGGAGTTAGAGCCCAGACGGTTAGCGCCATGCAGACCAACAGAGGAACATTCGCCGACAGCGAACAGACCTTTAATGCGGGTTTCACAGTGCTGATCGGTTTCGATACCGCCCATGGTGTAGTGTGCGGTCGGACGTACCGGGATCGGCTCTTTAACCGGATCGACACCCACGTAGGCTTTCGCCAGTTCGCAGATGAACGGTAAACGTTCGAGCAGTTTTTTCTCGCCGAGGTGACGCAGGTCGAGGTGAACCACATCGCCACGCGGAGTGGAAATGGTGTTGCCTTTGCGCCATTCGTGCCAGAAAGCCTGAGAAACTTTGTCGCGCGGACCGAGTTCCATATATTTGTTTTTCGGCTCGCCCAGTGGAGTTTCCGGACCCATGCCGTAGTCTTGCAGATAACGGTAGCCATTTTTGTTGACCAGAATACCGCCTTCACCACGGCAGCCTTCAGTCATCAGGATACCGGAGCCTGGCAGACCCGTCGGGTGATACTGAACGAATTCCATATCACGCAGCGGAACGCCGTGGCTCAGCGCCATGCCCATACCGTCGCCGGTTACGATGCCGCCGTTGGTGTTGTAACGGTAAACGCGACCTGCGCCGCCCGTTGCCATTACCACTGCGTTAGCACGGATCTGCACCAGCGTGCCTTCCATCATGTTCATCGCGACGACGCCGCGAGCATGGCCATCGTCAACCAGGATATCGAGAACGAAGTGTTCGTCAAAGCGCTGAATCTGTGGGAACTGCAAAGACGTTTGGAACAGCGTATGCAGCATGTGGAAGCCGGTTTTATCCGCGGCAAACCAGGTACGCTCGATTTTCATGCCGCCGAAGCGACGTACGTTGACGCTACCGTCTTCACGACGGCTCCATGGGCAGCCCCATTGTTCGAGTTGCGTCATTTCAGTTGGGCAGTGGTGGACAAAGTAATCCACGACATCCTGCTCACATAGCCAGTCTCCGCCTGCTACCGTATCGTGAAAATGGTAGTCAAAGCTGTCATGATCCTGCGCGACAGCAGCAGAGCCGCCTTCGGCAGCAACGGTATGGCTGCGCATTGGGTACACTTTTGAGATCAGTGCGATTTTAGCGTTGGGATTTGCTTGTGCGGCAGCAATTGCAGCACGTAATCCCGCGCCACCGGCGCCTATAATGGCAAGATCGGCTTGAAAGGTTTGCACGACATTCCTCCAGATTGTTGTTATTTCATCCCCGCCTGAACTCAGATGCTTCATCGGCTTCAAACAGGTTATGAACGCGTTTCCACTGCTCCTTTATAGGTACAATAGTATAGTCTTAGGGATGTGCGGGAAATTTGACGTGTTCGATTTTTTTAGCGTGTCAAAGGGGGGAATTATCATTGAATTTGATTAATTTAATTACTAAACCACCCAATGTCGCTTTTTTTACCCGATTGCCAGTGCTGATTACTACCGCGGGAAATTTGTCTCGTTAGCGCGATACGAGTAGACTTCGTGCCCTTGTCTTAAATCGGAGAAACAACCATGAGCGAAACGGCAACCTGGCAGCCGAGCGCGTCCATCCCCAATCTGTTAAAACGTGCAGCAATTATAGCGGAGATTCGCCGCTTTTTTGCCGATCGTGGCGTGCTTGAGGTTGAGACCCCTTGTATGAGTCAGGCAACGGTAACGGACATCCATCTGTTCCCGTTCGAAACACGTTTCGTCGGCCCTGGACATTCCCAGGGAATGAATCTCTATTTAATGACCAGTCCGGAATATCACATGAAGCGCCTGCTGGTGGCAGGATGTGGCCCGGTATATCAACTGTGCCGCAGCTTTCGCAATGAAGAGATGGGACGTCATCATAACCCTGAGTTCACCATGCTCGAGTGGTATCGTCCCCACTACGATATGTATCGCCTGATGAATGAAGTGGATGATTTGCTCCAGCAAGTGCTGGACTGCTCTCCGGCGGAAAGCCTTTCTTATCAGCAGGCCTTTCAGCGCCATCTGGAGATAGATCCACTATCAGCAGACAAAACCCAACTGCGGGAAGTAGCGGCTAAGCTGGATCTCAGCAATATCGCCGATACTGAAGAAGATCGGGATACGTTGCTGCAACTGCTGTTCACGATGGGCGTTGAGCCGCATATCGGCAAAGACAAACCGACGTTTGTGTATCATTTCCCCGCCAGCCAGGCATCATTGGCGCAAATCAGTACCGAAGATCACCGCGTGGCTGAGCGTTTCGAGGTGTATTACAAAGGTATTGAGCTGGCGAATGGTTTCCATGAGTTGACCGACGCGCGCGAGCAGCAGCAACGGTTTGAACAGGATAACCGCAAACGTGCCGCGCGTGGCCTGCCACAGCAACCTATCGATACCAACCTGCTTGAAGCGTTAAAAGTGGGCATGCCGGATTGCTCTGGCGTGGCGCTCGGCGTTGACCGTCTGGTGATGCTGGCTCTGGGCGCGGAAAGCCTGGCTGAGGTTATCGCATTTACCGTCGATCGCGCGTAATTTACGCTCTCTCCATACAAAGTGGCGGATAAACAGCCACTTTGTAGCATATTTTTTCATTTACCCTCTAATAGCCACAATTTACATCTGGATGTTTGATATCTTTCAGGTATCAATTCTGTGTTAATTTTTTATCGCTGAACTCCGCAATGAGAGCAGTGCCAATCGGTGAGCGGCGTTTGTGAAACGCTTGCCAGAGTAAGGGATGGTTTAATGACCCAAACAATAAAAAAGATGAGCCTGATTGGTCTCATCCTTATGATATTTACGTCTGTTTTTGGTTTTGCTAACAGCCCCTCCGCGTTCTATTTAATGGGGTACAGCGCGATTCCATGGTATATATTTTCCGCATTATTATTTTTTATTCCATTTGCTTTAATGATGGCGGAAATGGGTTCCGCCTATCGGAAAGAAGAGGGTGGAATCTATTCGTGGATGAATAATAGCGTTGGGCCACGTTATGCGTTTATCGGCACGTTTATGTGGTTTTCTTCCTATGTGATATGGATGGTCAGCACGGCGGCAAAGGTCTGGGTACCTTTTTCGACCTTCTTATTTGGCGCAGACATGACGCAGCACTGGCGTTTTGCGGGGCTTGAGCCTACGCAGGTTGTCGGGCTGCTCGCCGTCGGCTGGATGATTCTGGTGACCTGCGTGGCCTCACGAGGGATTAATAAGATTGCCCGTATTACGGCTGTAGGTGGAATTGCCGTAATGTGTCTTAATTTAGTTTTGTTGTTAGTGAGTGTCGCTATTTTGTTATTAACGGGTGGCCACTTTGCGCAGGATATTAATTTTATCTCCTCACCTAATCCGGGATATCAGTCCGGTCTGGCAATGTTGTCATTTGTTGTGTTTGCTATTTTTGCTTACGGCGGAATTGAGGCCGTGGGTGGACTGGTGGATAAAACAGAAAAGCCAGAAAAGAACTTCGCGAAAGGGATTGTCTTTGCCGCTATTGTCATTTCTGTCGGTTATTCACTGGCGATATTTTTATGGGGCGTTAGCACCAACTGGCAACAGGTATTAAGTGATGGCTCGGTCAACCTCGGCAACATTACTTATATCCTGATGAAAAGCCTCGGGATGACGTTGGGTAATGCGCTGCACCTTTCCCCGGAAAGCGCGATGGCGTTGGGTGTATGGTTCGCGCGTATCACCGGTCTTTCTATGTTCCTCGCCTATACGGGCGCTTTTTTCACGCTCAGCTACTCGCCGCTGAAAGCGATTATTCAGGGAACGCCGAAGGCATTGTGGCCCGCGCCGATGACCAGGCTGAATGCGGTGGGGATGCCGACGACGGCAATGTGGTTGCAGTGTTTACTGGTGAGCCTGTTTATCCTGCTGGTTTCGTTTGGCGGCGACACGGCCTCAGCGTTTTATAACAAACTGACCCTGATGGCGAACGTCTCAATGACGCTGCCGTATTTGTTCCTTGCGCTGGCTTTCCCATTCTTTAAAGCGCGTACGGATCTGGAAAGGCCGTTTGTGATTTTTAAAACGCGGGCGGCGACGTTACTGACAACAGGCGTGGTGGTATTGGTGGTGACGTTTGCCAACGTGTTCACCATCATCCAACCGGTGATTGAAGCCGGGGACTGGAACAGCGCATTGTGGATGACCGGCGGCCCGATCTTCTTCTCGCTGCTGGCGATGGCGATTTATCAGAACTATAGCCGTCGCATGGCCAACGAACCTGAGTGGGCGGTGGAGTAACCGTCCTGGCGTATCCGGCCTACAAAGAAGCATTTTCGTAGGCCGGATAAGACCCAACGGGTCGCCATCCGACATTTCTTGCCTGAATCATGCGCTACAAACTTCCTGCCGGGCGGCTGGCTCTGCCCGCAGAACTTAACGTTCTTCCCGTTTGTTTACCGCCAAGGCTCTCCAGACGCATCTGGAACGGCGGGAATGGCATATCAATACCGTGTTCGCGGAAGCCTGCCAGAATCAGCTGGTGGATCTCATGGCGCAGCGGCATACGGTGTCCCATCTCTGCGGCATAAATACGCAGTTCGAAGATTTGAATCCCCTGCTGCAGATCTACCAGAAAGACTTCTGGTGCCGGGTTATCGATAACCAGCGAACAGCGCTGCGCGGCAGTCAGCAAAATCTGCGTGACCTCCTCGCTGTTAGCCTCTGACGGCGCCGGGATAGTTAACACCACACGGGTGACCGAATCTGACAACGACCAGTTGATAAACTGCTCGGTGATAAAGGCCTTATTGGGCACGATGATCTCTTTGCGGTCCCAGTCGCTGATGGTGGTGGCGCGAGTGTTAATCTTCGTCACGCTACCGGTAAGATCGCGAATGGTCACCGTGTCGCCAATGCGAATCGGTTTCTCAAACAGGATAATCAGGCCGGAAATAAAGTTGGCGAAGATTTCCTGCAAACCAAAGCCCAGACCAACACCGAGAGCGGCCACCAGCCATTGTAGTTTGGACCACTCAATGCCGATCATCGAGAAGCCAACCAGACCGCCAATCAGCATCAGCAAATACTTGGTAATGGTGGTAATGGCGTAACCGGTGCCGGGGGTTAAATCCAGATGTTGCAGCAGCGCCAGCTCCAGCAGCGCGGGGAGGTTGCGCACTAACTGGGTGGTGATGATAAATACCAGTATCGCGATGAGCACCGCGCCCAGCGTGATCGGCTCTAAGCTTTCCACGCCTTGCACCGTAGAGGTGACATCCCACAACGAGATGTTTTCCAGGAAGCCAAATGCGGAATGAATTTCCGACCACAGCACAATGACTGAAAGCAGGGCGATAAGCATCAAAATAGAGCGCACCAGACGCAGCGATTGTGCGCTGATCGCGTCGAGATCCACTTCGCTTTCATCAACGTCAATCGCGCCTTCAAGACTGGTGGAGTGCGGCGGTTCTTCTTCACCCCGCGCGCGCTGCGCCAGCATTTCGGCGCGTCGATGCTTGGCGCGGTCGAACGCCAGGCGGCGGCGCTGGATCAGCATCCAACGGCGGATGACGTGATATACCACCAGTAACAAGAACCAGATAGCCACGGACGTTTCCAGACGCGCCAGCAAAGCTTGCGATGTGGCGAGATAGCCCACTGCGGCCGCGAGGATGGCAATCAGCGGCGCGCCCATCAGCATATTCCATAGCATGCTGTTGACCATGTTATCGCTGTTGCCCTCTTTATCTAGATACAGCGGTATTCCGGCGCGCTTCAGGCTCAGAGTCACGACCGCCAGTGCGCCGCAAATCAGGATGAAGCACAAGCGTCCCAATGAGGCGGAGAATTCCCGGTCATTGAGGTTATCAAACATAATTACTGCCATGATCAGCGGGACAATCAGTCCGATGCTCATCAGGTAATAGTGCATAGCCTTCGCGACGCGATTACGCGGCCAGCCAAAGTGGGCAATGAACAGACCGTTAGGGCGTGCAAAGGTGGCGCAAATCATCACCGCCCATAGCATGGGCACCGTGGCAGTTACGCCATCGCCGATAGCGACGGCCAACGGATAAGGCCAGGCTTCCTGCAAACCGTAACCCAGGGTGGCCCACAGTACCGGTAGCGGCGAGGCGACGAGTATTGACCAGAATACCGTACGTATCGTCAGCCAGAAGTGGTCCTGGGTCACCTTACCCACCCGCGCGGACGAGCGTTCAAGAAAACGGGTAAAGTGTTTGCGAGAATAGAGGCTAAATCCAACCAGTACCAACGCACCGAACAGCGGTAGGAGCGTTTCTTTGCTGGTCAGCATCATGATGCTGGCTTTACCTAACTGATTAAAGGTATCTAATGAGATCAGACGCCGCAGATCCTGAACAATGTCGACAGGCCATGAGAGGGAGATAGGGCTGACGTCAGACGTCCAGAACAGATAGCGGTGCGTCGCTTCGTTGACCTCTTTTAGCGCATCTTCCAGTTGGCTATTGGAGACTTTTAGCTTGGTCAGCTCAAGGATCAGCGTATCGCCACCCTGTAACAGAGAGTTCAGCAATTCACGCTGAGTGCGCAACTGGGCGTTGAGGATGCTGCTCTGTTCCGCGGTCAGCGGTTGCCCATCGGCCTGATGGATCTGGCGTAGTTGCGGCTGCTTATTGAGGAGATCTTCATAGCGCATACGGTGCACGCGTAGCTGCGCCATTTCGGTATCTAACTGCTGAGGTTTGGGCATTTCGGGCAGACGAGACACCTGTGCGCGTAGCGCTTCCCCCAGCATATTCGAGACCCCAAGCCACTGGGACTGTTCGCGCAGCGTATTCAACGCCTGACGCACCTGCAGCGTTTGGCTGGTGGCCTGACGCTGTTGCGACGCGACCAGATCCATACGCTGCGCCTGCTGGTTTAAGGCCTGGGACAGTTCGCGATTAACCTTGAACTGGTCAACAATGCCTTCGGGCAATCCCGCACTGTTTTCCGCCAGCAGTTCGGTACTCTCCAGTGCTCGCTCAGCTTCACGCTGCCGCTGACTGTTGAGTTGATTACGTAATGCCTGCAGATAGGCGTCGAGCTGTTGGCTCTGTTTTTCCGCCAGTTCTGAGCGCATACGCGCCAGTTCCTGGCGGTTGTTGGCGGAAAGCTGCGCCAGCTCCAGTTCATCGACCAGGGCTTTGAGTTTGGCGGACTCAGCCTGCATCGCCTGATTCTGCGCGGGATTGGCGTTGGCGGTACCAATACGCCGCTCAAGCTCATTTAGTTGGCGGCGGGCATCGGTTTGCTGTTGAGGAAGCTGACTTAACGAGTCGGCGATTTCCCGGGCGCGATCCTGCTCCTGCTGGGCCTGACGACTCTTTTCCAGCAACTGACTGCTGACCTGGAGGATCTCCTGGTTTAACGCATCAGTTGTCAGTCCGGTTGGTACGTTGCGCGGTTCGTCACGCAGATTGCTAAGCTGTGCGCGTAGCGTTGCGGAGAGCTTGGGGAAGTTATCAATAACCTGCTGGTATTGCGCGGCGCGCTCGAGAGAGCCTTTCCGCTCCTCAAGGGCATTCAGCGCGGACTGGAGCGCCTCGACGGTTTCTGGCTGAGCGGGTTTCGCCGCCTTGGCCTGCTCCAGTTCCTGGGTGAGTTGTTTGGCGTCGGGGGCCGTCGCAGCGTACGCCCCCAGGCTGAGGCACCAGGCCATCAGAAAAGTGATAATCAGGCGCACAGCAGCGATTCCTATGTTTAAGTTTCGTCTTTTTTGTCGTCAACCAGCGGGCTGGCGTCGTGTTCTGCTTCGATCTCTTCTTTCGGCAGCGGGGCAGGTTCTGCCTCTGGCGTCACGAAAGTCTCGGTTGAGATGGCCATTGGCTGACCGATTTTCGTGACTGAAAGGTCCTGCAATTGCTCAACCAGGTTAACTTTGCCCGGTGCAAACAGGTTGATGACGGTGGAACCGAGCTTAAAGCGGCCCATTTCCTGACCTTTCAGCAGTGCCACCGACCCTTCGCTTTCGCCTTCAGGCCAGGTCCAGCGTTTAATTACGCCTTCACGCGGTGGGGTAATGGTGCCAGCCCATACGGTTTCAATGCTGCCAACGATAGTCGCCCCGACCAAAATTTGCACCATCGGGCCAAACTCGGTATCAAACAGGCAAATAACGCGTTCGTTACGGGCAAACAGATTCGGTACGTTTTGCGCGGTCAGGATGTTTACAGAGAAAAGGTCGCCTGGCACGTACATCATTTCGCGCAGGATACCGTTACATGGCATATGTACCCGGTGGTAATCGCGTGGTGATAAGTAAGTGGTCACAAACGTACCGTTGCGGAATTTGTCCGCCATCTGGTAGTTGCCGGCCAGCAGCGCTTCAAGCGTATAGCTGTGCCCTTTGGCCTGTAACAGCTTGTCTTCTTCGATGTTACCTAACTGATTGATCACGCCGTCGGCAGGCATGACCAGTACATTCGGATCGGTATTGATTGGACGAGCCTCGTCGCGCAGGGGACGAACAAAGAAGTCGTTAAAGGTGCGATAGCTGGCGGTATCCGGCTTTTGCGCCTCTTTCATATCGACCTTGTAATATTTCACGAACAGATCGATCACCAGTTTGGTCAGCCATCCCGCTCGTTTGCTCGCACCCCAGCCCGCCAGGCGAGTGAGCCATAGTTTCGGCAGAATGTATTGTAGCGAAAGCTTAAATGAGTTTAACAAGGTAGCCTCCAGGCCATAATTTGTTCCCGATCCGGCATATGGGCCGGATCCTGAAAAAGGGGGACGATTCTAGCGATGCTTAGCTTAGTTGTCAGTTGTCAGTATCAGAAAAGTTTTTACGCGTTTTTACCTGCGCCATGCTTTCCAGGATGCGGTGATAATTTTCAAACCGAGTTTCGGCTATTTCCCCTTTTTCTACAGCCTCACGGATAGCGCAGCCTGGATCGGCATCATGCTTGCAGTCGCGATATTTGCAATGACCCAGGTAGTCATGGAATTCGACAAAGCCATGGGTGATTTGTTCCGGTTCCAGATGCCACAGTCCGAACTCGCGTACGCCAGGGGAGTCGATAACGTCGCCGCCGTGCGGGAAGTGATACAGGCGAGAAGCGGTGGTGGTGTGCTGCCCAAGACCGGAGTTGTCGGAGACATCGTTGGTCAGGATCGCTTCCTGCAGGCCGAGAAGGTTATTGAGCAGGCTGGATTTACCTACACCCGACTGGCCGGCAAAAATGCTGATACGACCGGTTAACGCTTCTTCAAGCGGTTTCAGACCGTCTTTCGTGCGGCTTGATACCATCAATACGCGATAGCCAATGTTGCGATAGATATCCATCTGTTCGTTAACGAAGGCCATACCTTCGGCATCCAGCAGATCGATCTTATTCAGTACGATAATCGGTTCAACGTGTAGCGTTTCGCAGGCGACCAGATAGCGGTCGATAATATTAAGCGACAGCTCGGGTAAGATGGCTGAGACAATAACGATCTGATCGATATTGGCGGCAATGGGTTTTACCCCATCGTAAAAGTCAGGACGTGTGAGCACCGAGGTACGTTCGTGAACCGCCTCAACGATGCCTTTGACATTCACCCCTTCTGCTGCCGCTTTACCTGGTCGCCAGACTACGCGATCGCCGGTAACCAGCGAACGAATTGTGCGGCGGATGTTGCAGCGGTGAATGTCGCCGTCAGCAGACTCCACGTCGGCATGCATGCCAAAACGGCTGATAACGATGCCTTCAGCGGTTTCGCCAAACAGGTTGTCGTCGTAGTCTGGCTTCTCCGCGGACGTTTTCAGACGACGCTGGTGATTGGCGTTCACACGGCGCTGTTGGCCTTTGGAGAGTTTATTCTTACTCAATCGGACTGGCTCCTGGTCGCCCATGATGGGCAAAACATTTATGATACACGCAATTTTAGATGAATATAGTCACACTGAATGTGACGCTGAAGGGTGGAAAATAGCATGAGTGCCAATGAAAACAACCTGATTTGGATCGATCTGGAGATGACTGGTCTGGATCCCGAGCGCGATCGCATTATTGAAATCGCCACACTGGTGACGGATGCCAACTTAAATATTCTGGCTGAAGGACCGACGATTGCGGTACACCAGTCTGACGAACAACTGGCATTAATGGATGACTGGAACGTACGTACGCATACCGGTAGCGGGCTGGTGGAACGGGTAAAGGCGAGCACCATGGGCGATCGCGAAGCAGAACTGGCCACGCTGGCATTTTTGCAAGAATGGGTTCCGGCAGGAAAATCACCTATCTGCGGCAACAGCATCGGGCAGGATCGTCGTTTCCTGTTTAAATACATGCCGGAGCTGGAAGCGTATTTCCATTATCGCTATCTCGACGTCAGCACGCTGAAGGAACTGGCGCGTCGTTGGAAGCCGGAGATCCTTGCTGGCTTCACCAAGCAGGGAACGCATCAGGCGATGGATGATATTCGTGAGTCGGTTGCTGAGCTGGCTTACTACCGCGAACATTTTATTAAGCTTTGATTTTGTGGATTGCCGGGTGGCGGCTGCGCCTTACCCGGCCTACGAAAATCGTTCCTGCGAGCTTGCACTAAGTCAGGATTGTCGCTAAATTAAACGACTTGCCGATAAATTCAGCACTTAAACGAAAAAACAAGAAAATCGCTTTTAGGGGGGTTGCAGCTAAACGGATTTCTCGTATAATGCGCCTCCCGTAACGACAGAGAATTACGCGTTACGGCAGCAACAAAAGCAGTACAGATTTGCGGGAATAGCTCAGTTGGTAGAGCACGACCTTGCCAAGGTCGGGGTCGCGAGTTCGAGTCTCGTTTCCCGCTCCAAAATTTGAAAGTGCTTATTAAGCACAGACGCACCCAAGCGGGAATAGCTCAGTTGGTAGAGCACGACCTTGCCAAGGTCGGGGTCGCGAGTTCGAGTCTCGTTTCCCGCTCCAAAATTTGAAAGTGCTTATTAAGCACAGACCACCAATCGCAGGATTTCGAATTGCGACAAGGCGGCAACTGAATGAGTCCTCAGGAGCTTACTGAAGTAAGTGACTAAGGCGAGTGAAGGCAGCCAACGCAGTAGCGGTTCGAAAGACGAAGATTATGCGGGAATAGCTCAGTTGGTAGAGCACGACCTTGCCAAGGTCGGGGTCGCGAGTTCGAGTCTCGTTTCCCGCTCCAAATTCTTACCTCAAAAAAAATATCCACAACGAAGAATCGCGTTGGGGACGTTTTGTTTCGTCGTTGACATACTCTTGTAAACAGACTTATCCACAGGTCCAGGTATTATTCCTGGAATGCAAAAAACTTCGCCTGGTTAATAGTATCGTTTTAACATATTGAAATTACTGGATTAATTATCATTTCAAATTGTTAATGCGATCACTTGACGATTTTTTCCCTCTTGAATATCAATGTGTTTTTATTTTTATACACAAGCTGTGGATGACTTAAGCATCGCGCGGTAGACCCTTTTCGATGACCCTGACTAAACGTTGTTTCTTCGGCAACTGCACCTCAACTACGCAGGCGTTTCGCTTCTCAATTTGCTGAGCAACCGCCCACTCTATGTGTTCGTCGAGAAGTGGGTGCTCACCTCTACGGTTTTCCAGGGCGTTAATTACGGCTTCATCCCAGGGTGCATTGCCCAACGCAACAGCGATATTTCGCAGCCAGCGCAGATGACCAATACGACGAATGGCAGACCCCTCAGTGACTTTTAAAAACCACGCTTCGCTCCAGCTAAACAGCTCTATTAACTCCGGAGCATGAAGCTGCTTGCGTGGGCTAAAGTCATCCTCGACCGTCAACTGCGAATAGCGGTTCCAGGGACAAATGAGCTGACAATCATCGCAGCCGTAAATGCGATTCCCCAACAAGGGACGAAACGCTTCAGGGATAGCGCCTTCCAGTTCGATAGTGAGATAAGAGATACAACGGCGCGCATCTACGGTGTAGGGTTCAACGATGGCCCCGGTGGGACAGATGGTCATACAGGCGACGCATTTCCCGCATCCTTCTTCTACTGGCTTATCGACCGGCAAGGGCAAGTCGATCAGTAATTCACCAAGGAAGAAAAATGAACCGGCTTCGCGATTGAGGATAAGTGAGTGCTTACCTGTCCAGCCAAGCCCGGCTTTTTCCGCCAGCGGACGCTCAAGAATGGGCGCGGAATCGACAAAAGGTCTAAAATTCAGCGAAACGCAGTGTTGTTGAATCATCTCGCCCAGCTTTTTTAAGCGGTTACGCAGCAGCTTATGGTAGTCGCGCCCAAGCGCGTAGCGACTGACGTAACCCAGAGAGGGGTTTTTCAACGTGCTGGCAAAGGCCGCCTTGGCAGGGAGATAGTTCATACGTACGCTGATGACACGTAGCGTACCGGGCAATAATTCGTGAGGTCGGGCGCGCATCATGCCGTGACGGGCCATCCAGTCCATCTCGCCGTGATAGTGTTGATCCAGCCAGGCCTGCAGTTTGGGCTCCGCTTCGCTGAGGTCGGTATCGGCAATACCGACCTGCTGAAAGCCAAGCTCCAGCCCCCACTGCTTAATATTTTGCGCTAACTGATTGAGATCGAGGGGCTCTGACATGACGGACCATACAATGAAGAAAAACCCCGCAAGTATACCACACTCCATCTGGTACGCCGATGACATCAGGCGGATGGAGCGAGAGGCGGCAGACAGCTTAGGGCTGACGTTGTACGAACTGATGCAACGGGCGGGAGAGGCCGCGTTTCAGGTCGCCCGCGAAGCCTATCCGCACGCTCAACACTGGCTGGTGCTGTGCGGTCATGGCAACAACGGCGGCGATGGCTACGTAGTGGCAAGGCTTGCCAAAGCGCAGGGGCTTGAGGTCACGCTGCTGGCGCAAGAGAGTGACAAACCACTTCCGGAGGAAGCACAGCAGGCGCGCGATGCCTGGCTTAACGCCGGTGGCGTCATTCATGCTGCGGATATTACCTGGCCTGGTAGCGTGGACGTCATCATCGACGCGCTGTCAGGGACTGGCTTAAAACACGCGCCGCGTGAGGCTCTCTCGGTATTGATTGAACGTGCCAATACTTACCCAGCCCCCATCGTGGCGATAGATATTCCTTCCGGCCTGCTGGCGCAAACAGGGGCGACACCGGGTGCGGTCATCAATGCGGCGCATACCGTCACCTTTATTGCGCTCAAACCAGGCCTGTTAACCGGTAAAGCGCGCGATGTCACCGGACGCCTACATGTTAACGCGCTTGGGCTGGACGACTGGCTGGCTGGGCAGAATGCGCCAGTTCAACGTTTTGATGCTCTACAGCTTGCGCACTGGCTGACGCCACGCCGACCTACCTCGCACAAAGGTTCCCACGGTCGGCTGGTGATTATCGGCGGGGACCACGGGACGGCAGGCGCAATACGTATGGCCGGTGAAGCGGCGCTGCGTGCAGGAGCCGGGCTGGTCAAAGTGCTGACCCGCAGTGAAAACATCGCTCCGATTCTGACCGCCAGGCCGGAACTGATGGTTGATACGCTAACGCCGCAGACTCTGGATGAAAGCCTGGCGTGGGCGGATGTTGTGGTCATTGGTCCTGGGCTTGGTCAGCAGGAGTGGGGCAAAAAAGCGCTGCAAAAGGTCGAGAATTTTCGCAAACCGATGCTCTGGGATGCCGATGCGCTGAACCTGCTGGCAATCAACCCCGATAAACGTCACAATCGCGTGATCACGCCGCATCCGGGAGAAGCCGCGCGGCTGCTGGGCTGTTCCATTGCAGAAATTGAAGACGATCGCTTACTTTGTGCACAACGTCTGGTAAAACGGTACGGAGGCGTGGTAGTGCTGAAAGGCGCGGGTACGGTTGTTGCTGCTGAACCGGCTGAGTTGGGTATTATTGATACCGGCAATGCAGGCATGGCCAGCGGCGGAATGGGTGATGTGCTTTCTGGTATTATTGGCGCATTGCTCGGACAGAAGCTTACCCCGTATGATGCAGCATGTGCGGGATGTGTTGCGCACGGTGCGGCGGCGGATGTGCTGGCGGCGCGTTTTGGTACGCGCGGCATGCTGGCGACCGATCTCTTTACTACGCTACAGCGTATTGTTAACCCTGATGTGATTGACGTTTATCATGATGAATCGAGTAATTCCACTACCTGATGAACAGGCGACTTTAGACCTGGGACTGCGGGTAGCCAAAGCCTGTGACGGCGCGACGGTAATTTATTTGTACGGCGACCTGGGAGCGGGCAAAACCACTTTTAGCCGTGGATTCCTGCAGGCGTTAGGTCACAAAGGTAATGTCAAAAGCCCGACTTACACGCTGGTTGAACCCTATTCGCTCGATAATTTGATGGTTTATCACTTCGATCTGTATCGACTTGCGGACCCGGAGGAGCTGGAATTTATGGGGATCCGCGATTATTTTGCCAATGATGCCATCTGCCTGGTGGAATGGCCGCAACAAGGTAAAGGTGTTCTGCCAGACCCGGACGTCGAAATACACATCGAATACCAGGCACAAGGTCGAGAGGCGCGCGTAAGCGCAGTCTCCTCATCAGGTGATTTATTGCTGGCGCGTTTAGCCGATTAACCTTAAGGGTGGCGGGATGATTTATCGCATCAGAAACTGGCTGATGGCAACCCTGGTCCTGCTGTGCGCGCAGGCAGGAGCCGCCAGCCTCTCCGATCTTCAGGTTTCCAACGGCGATCAACAGGCGCGGATTACGCTGAGTTTTATCGGCGATCCTGAATACGCCGTTTCGCAGGATGGGAAACGAACCGTCGCGCTGGATATTAAACAAACCGGTGTGATTCAGGGATTACCGTTGCTGTTTAGCGGTAATAATCTGGTCAAATCTATCCGTTCCGGTACGCCAAAAGACGCGCAGTCTCTGCGCCTGCTGGTGGATTTAACCGAGAACGGCAAAGCCGATGCCGTAAAACGCCAGAACGGCGGTAATTATACCGTCGTGTTTACCATCAAGGCCGATGCGCCACCGCCGCCTCCACCGCCTCCACCGCCTCCGGTGGTTGCGAAACGTGTCGAAGCACCGGTTGTCGCCCCGCGCCCTGCCGAGCCTGCACGTAATCCGTTTAAAGCGGAAAACGATCGCACTACGGCGGTTACCAGCAGTAATACATCCACGCGACCTGCGGCGCGCGCCAGCACCAATAGCGGCGACAAAGTGGTTATCGCCATTGATGCCGGGCATGGCGGACAGGATCCCGGCGCAATTGGTCCCGGCGGTACGCGTGAGAAAAATGTCACGATTGCCGTGGCGCGTAAACTACGCAGTTTGCTGAATGATGACCCGATGTTTAAAGGCGTCCTCACCCGCGATGGCGATTACTTCATCTCGGTAATGGGACGTTCCGACGTTGCGCGTAAACAAAACGCCAACTTCCTGGTTTCGATTCATGCTGACGCCGCGCCAAACCGGGATGCCACTGGCGCTTCCGTCTGGGTACTGTCAAACCGCCGGGCGAACAGTGAAATGGCTGGCTGGCTGGAACAGCATGAGAAGCAATCAGAATTGTTAGGTGGTGCGGGCGATGTGCTGGCCAACAGCCAGGCCGATCCTTACCTCAGCCAGGCCGTGCTGGATCTGCAGTTCGGTCATTCGCAACGCGTCGGGTATGATGTGGCGACCAGCATGATCGGTCAGTTAGAACGTATTGGCTCAATGCATAAACGTCGACCGGAACACGCCAGTCTTGGGGTACTCCGTTCGCCGGATATCCCGTCAGTGCTGGTTGAAACTGGCTTTATCAGTAACAACAGCGAAGAGCGTCTGTTGGCGAGCGATGATTACCAGCAGCAACTGGCCGAGGCGATTTACAAAGGATTGCGTAACTATTTCCAGGCGCACCCGATGCAAACCGGGCCGCAGGGCGCACCGGCGCAAACCGCCAGCGCCGTGTCGCCTGGCAACACGTTAACAAATTAAGGATTAGCCATGCCGATTCAGGTTCTACCGCCACAGTTGGCGAACCAGATTGCCGCGGGCGAGGTGGTAGAACGGCCTGCGTCAGTGGTGAAAGAACTGGTGGAAAACAGTATCGATGCCGGCGCGACGCGTATTGATATTGATATCGAACGCGGCGGCGCGAAGCTTATTCGTATTCGTGACAACGGCTGCGGGATTAAAAAAGACGAGCTGGCGCTGGCGCTGGCGCGTCATGCCACCAGTAAAATTGCCTCGCTTGACGATCTCGAAGCCATCGTGAGCCTTGGGTTTCGCGGCGAAGCGTTAGCCAGTATTAGCTCGGTCTCTCGTTTAACCCTGACGTCGCGCACGCAAGAGCAGCCTGAAGCCTGGCAAGCCTATGCTGAAGGACGCGACATGGATGTCACGGTTAAACCCGCCGCGCATCCGGTGGGTACCACGCTGGAGGTGTTGGATCTGTTCTACAACACCCCGGCGCGGCGCAAGTTTATGCGCACCGAGAAAACCGAATTTAATCATATCGATGAGATTATCCGCCGCATTGCGCTGGCGCGTTTTGATGTGACGATTAATTTGTCGCACAACGGCAAAGTGGTGCGTCAGTACCGTGCAGTGGCTGCGGATGGACAAAAAGAGCGCCGTCTGGGCGCGATTTGCGGTATGCCGTTTCTGGAACATGCGCTGGCGATTGAATGGCAGCATGGCGATTTGACGCTACGGGGCTGGGTAGCCGATCCTCACCACACAACGACGGCGCTGGCGGAAATCCAGTACTGTTACGTGAATGGCAGGATGATGCGTGACCGCCTGATCAACCACGCTATCCGCCAGGCCTGTGAAGATAAGCTGGGCGCCGATCAGCAGCCGGCATTTGTTTTATATCTGGAAATCGATCCGCATCAGGTGGATGTTAATGTGCATCCCGCCAAGCATGAAGTCCGTTTCCATCAGTCGCGTCTGGTGCATGATTTTATCTACCAGGGCGTATTGAGCGTTCTGCAACAGCAGCTTGAAACGCCGCTGCCGTTGGCGGATGACGACGAACCTGCCCCACGGCACATCCCGGAAAACCGTGTTGCAGCCGGACGTAACCATTTTGCCGAGCCCGCTCCGGCGCGTGAAGCTGCTGCACCTCGCTACTCTGCCCCCGCTGGCGGTGGTGGTCGTCAGGCGGGCGCCAACTGGCCTCATGCCCAGCCTGGATATCAAAAGCAGCAGGGTGAGATTTATCAGCAACTGCTGCAGACGCCAGTTCCAACGCGTAAAGCGCCGGTATCTGAAGCGCCATCGGCTCCTCTGACCGGCAACAGTCAGGGGTTTGGTCGGGTGCTAACGATTGTCGGTGCGGACTGTGCATTACTCGAATGCGATGGTCATATTCGGTTACTGGCATTACCTGTAGCGGAACGTTGGCTGCGTCAGGCGCAATTAACGCCGGGACAGGGGGCTGTTTGCGCCCAACCATTACTGATTCCTTTACGTTTAAAAGTGACCGCCGATGAAAAAGCGGCGCTGCAGAAAGGGCAGAGCCAACTGGCCGATCTGGGCATTGAATTTCAACTGGATGCGCAGCATGTGACCATCCGGGCAGTGCCTTTACCCTTACGCCAACAAAATTTACAAATCTTGATTCCTGAACTGATAGGCTACCTGGCGCAGCAGTCCGTATTCGAGCCGGGCAATATTGCACAGTGGATTGCACGTAACCTGATTAGCGAGCATCCGCAGTGGAGCATGGCCCAGGCGATTACGCTGTTAGCGGATGTTGAGCGGCTTTGCCCACAACTCGTGAAGGCGCCGCCGGGTGGTCTGTTACAACCTGTTGATTTACATTCGGTAATGAATGCCCTGAAACATGAGTGATACCCGTAAGGCGAGCCTGCCAAAGGCGATTTTTTTAATGGGGCCAACGGCCTCCGGTAAAACGGCGCTCGCAATTGAATTGCGTAAAGTTTTGCCTGTAGAGTTGATAAGCGTTGATTCCGCCCTTATTTACAAAGGGATGGATATCGGTACAGCCAAGCCTGATGCAGATGAATTACAGGCCGCGCCGCACCGATTACTGGATATTCGCGATCCGTCGCAAGCGTACTCTGCTGCGGATTTTCGCCGCGATGCGTTAGCCGAGATGGCCGATATCACCGCCGCGGGGCGTATTCCGCTGCTGGTGGGCGGCACAATGTTATATTTCAAAGCCTTGCTTGAAGGGCTGTCGCCGTTACCGTCGGCGGACCCGGACGTCAGGGCCAGAATTGAGCAGCAGGCGGCAGAGCATGGGTGGGATGCGTTACACCGACAGCTTCAGGAGATCGATCCCGTAGCTGCCGCGCGTATTCATCCAAATGATCCGCAAAGACTTTCCCGGGCACTGGAAGTTTTTTTCATTTCGGGTAAAACTTTAACGGAGCTGACGCAAACGTCAGGAGATGCTTTGCCGTATGAGGTGCATCAGTTTGCAATCGCCCCGGCGAGCCGTGAACTGCTCCATCAGCGAATTGAGCAGCGTTTTCATCAGATGTTAGCTTCAGGTTTTGAAGCAGAAGTCCGGGCGCTTTTTGCCCGTGGAGATTTGCATACGGATTTGCCTTCCATTCGTTGTGTCGGGTATCGCCAGATGTGGTCATACATTGAAGGCGAAATTTCATACGATGAAATGGTTTATAGAGGTGTTTGCGCCACGAGGCAGTTGGCGAAGCGGCAGGTGACCTGGTTGCGTGGTTGGGAAGGGGTACACTGGCTTGACAGTGAAAAGCCTGACCAGGCGCGAAACGAAGTATTACAGGTTGTTGGTGCTATCGCGAACTGAATGTGTACAATTGAAACGTATCGTGCGCAATTTTTCAGAATCGAAAGGTTCAAAGTACAAATAAGCATATAAGGAAAAGAGAGAATGGCTAAGGGGCAATCTTTACAAGATCCGTTCCTGAACGCACTGCGTCGGGAACGTGTTCCAGTTTCTATTTATTTGGTGAATGGTATTAAGCTGCAAGGTCAAATCGAGTCTTTTGATCAGTTCGTGATCCTGTTGAAAAACACGGTCAGCCAGATGGTTTATAAGCACGCGATTTCTACTGTTGTCCCGTCTCGCCCGGTTTCCCATCACAGCAATAATGCCACCGGCGGCACTGGCAGCAACTACCATCACGGTAGCAACGCGCAAGGTTCATCTGCGCAACAGGACAGCGAAGAAACCGAATAAGGTTGATTGCTGTTTTACATACGGGGAGCCAGCGAACCTGCGTTCCCCGTTGATACATATTAAGGGGTTGACGCTTGTTTGACCGTTATGATGCCGGTGAGCAGGCGGTACTGGTACACATCTATTTTTCGCAAGACAAAGATATGGAAGACCTCCAGGAGTTTGAATCTCTGGTCTCTTCCGCCGGTGTCGAAGCAATGCAGGTGATTACCGGGAGCCGTAAAGCACCGCACCCGAAGTATTTTGTTGGTGAAGGCAAGGCAATCGAAATTGCCGAAGCCGTAAAAGCGACTGGCGCTGCGGTGGTGATTTTTGATCATGCTCTAAGCCCTGCCCAGGAACGTAACCTGGAACAATTGTGCCAGTGTCTGGTTATCGACAGGACTGGTCTTATTCTGGATATTTTTGCCCAGCGTGCGCGAACCCATGAGGGTAAGTTGCAGGTTGAGCTGGCGCAACTGCGCCATATGGCTACGCGTTTGGTCCGTGGCTGGACCCACCTTGAAAGGCAAAAGGGCGGGATTGGTTTGCGCGGTCCGGGTGAAACCCAGCTCGAAACCGACCGTCGTTTGCTGCGTAATCGCATTTTGCAGATACAGTCGCGCCTGGAAAAAGTTGAAAAGCAACGTGAGCAGGGGCGACAGTCGCGTAAGAAAGCGGATGTCCCGACCGTATCACTGGTGGGATATACCAACGCCGGAAAATCCACCCTGTTCAACCAGATAACTGAAGCCCGGGTCTACGCAGCGGATCAACTGTTTGCGACCCTGGACCCGACCCTGCGGCGGATCGACGTCGCGGATGTCGGTGAAACCGTGCTGGCGGATACCGTAGGGTTTATCCGTCACTTACCGCACGACCTGGTGGCGGCATTTAAAGCCACCTTGCAGGAAACACGTCAGGCGACATTGCTGCTGCACGTTATTGATGCAGCAGATTTTCGTGTGCAAGAAAACATCGAGGCCGTCGATACGGTGCTTGAGGAGATCGATGCGCATGAGATCCCGACCCTGCTGGTGATGAATAAAATCGATATGCTGGATGACTTTGAACCGCGTATCGACAGAGATGAAGAGAATAAACCCATTCGCGTTTGGGTTTCAGCGCAAACGGGAATAGGTATACCACAGCTTTTTCAGGCTTTGACTGAGCGGCTTTCCGGTGAGGTGGCGCAGCATACGTTGCGTTTGCCGCCGCAGGAAGGGCGTCTGAGAAGCCGGTTTTATCAACTTCAGGCAATAGAAAAAGAGTGGATGGAGGAGGACGGCAGCGTAGGTCTGCAGGTTCGTATGCCGATCGTAGACTGGCGTCGCCTCTGTAAACAAGAACCGGCACTGGAAGACTATGTTGTCTGATCTGACGGATATGGCCTGAAGATTTTTTCGCCTCTATACCTTGTGGATTTTGCGTAGCCAACGCATCGGCAGCACAAAAGACGCAGGTATAGCATCGCATAACAAATATGGAGCACAAAAATGGCGTGGAATCAGCCCGGTAATAACGGACAAGACCGCGACCCGTGGGGAAGCAGCAAACCTGGCGGCAACCCTGAGGGAAATGGAAACAAAGGTGGGCGCGATCAGGGACCTCCCGATCTGGATGATATCTTCCGCAAACTGAGCAAAAAGCTCGGTGGTCTGGGCGGCGGTAAAGGTACTGGTTCTGGCGGCGGTAGTTCATCGCAAGGCCCGCGTCCGCAACTGGGCGGTCGGGTCTTTACTATCGCTGCGGCCGCTATCGTCATAATCTGGGCGGCCAGCGGTTTCTACACCATTAAAGAAGCGGAACGCGGCGTGGTGACACGCTTCGGTAAATTCAGCCATTTGGTTGAGCCGGGTCTGAACTGGAAACCGACATTTATCGACGAAGTGACTCCGGTCAACGTTGAAGCCGTGCGTGAACTTGCCGCATCTGGCGTCATGCTGACATCTGACGAAAACGTTGTGCGCGTTGAAATGAACGTGCAGTACCGCGTGACCGATCCGCAGCGTTACCTGTTTAGCGTAACCAGCGCGGATGACAGCCTGCGTCAGGCAACCGACAGCGCACTACGTGGCGTTATCGGGAAGTACACTATGGACCGTATCCTGACCGAAGGGCGTACCGTTATTCGTAGCGATACCCAGCGTGAACTGGAAGAAACGATCCGTCCGTACAACATGGGTATCACCCTGCTGGACGTCAACTTCCAGGCCGCACGTCCGCCGGAAGAGGTAAAAGCTGCGTTTGACGATGCGATTGCCGCGCGCGAAAACGAACAGCAGTACATCCGTGAAGCGGAAGCGTACACCAACGAAGTTCAGCCGCGTGCGAACGGTCAGGCGCAGCGTATTCTGGAAGAAGCGCGTGCTTACAAAACGCAAACCATCCTGGAAGCTCAGGGTGAAGTGGCGCGCTTCGCGAAAATTCTGCCGGAATATAAAGCCGCGCCGCAAATTACTCGCGAGCGTTTGTATATCGAGACCATGGAAAAAGTGCTGAGCAATACCCGCAAAGTCCTGGTTAACGATAAAGGCAGCAATCTGATGGTTCTGCCGCTGGATCAAATGCTGAAAGGCGGTAGTGCGCCAGCAGCAAAGAGTGACAGCAGTTCAAACCTGCTGCGTCTGCCGCCAGCGACGACCTCCAGCACTGGAGCAAGCAACACCTCGTCCACCAGTCAGGGCGATATTATGGACCAACGCCGCGCGAACGCGCAGCGTAACGACTACCAGCGTCAGGGGGAATAACGATGCGTAAGTCAGTTATTGCGATTATCATCATCGTTCTGGTAGTTCTGTTCATGTCTGTCTTTGTGGTCAAAGAAGGCGAGCGCGGTATTACGCTGCGCTTTGGTAAAGTTCTGCGTGACGATGAAAACAAGCCGCTGGTCGTTGCACCTGGCCTGCACTTCAAGATTCCGTTTATTGAATCAGTGAAGATGCTGGATGCGCGTATTCAGACCATGGACAACCAGGCCGATCGCTTTGTCACCAAAGAGAAGAAAGACCTGATCGTTGACTCCTACATCAAGTGGCGCATCAGTGACTTTAGCCGTTACTACCTGGCAACGGGCGGTGGCGATGTTTCTCAGGCAGAAGTCCTGCTGAAACGTAAGTTCTCTGACCGTCTGCGTTCTGAAATCGGTCGTCTCGACGTGAAAGACATCGTTACCGATTCCCGTGGTCGTCTGACTCTGGAAGTCCGTGACGCGCTGAACTCCGGTTCTGCTGGTACGGAAGATGAAGTCGCGACGCCGGCGGCGGATAGTGCGATTGCCGAAGCGGCTGAGCGTGTTCAGGCTGAAACGAACGGTAAAGTACCGGTCATCAACCCGAACAGTATGGCGGCGTTGGGGATCGAAGTGGTTGACGTGCGTATTAAGCAAATTAACCTGCCTGCGGAAGTATCTGAGGCTATCTACAACCGTATGCGCGCTGAGCGTGAAGCGGTAGCGCGTCGCCATCGTTCACAAGGTCAGGAAGAAGCGGAAAAACTGCGTGCAACGGCGGATTACGAAGTAACGAAAACGCTGGCAGAGTCTGAGCGTCAGGGCCGCATTATGCGCGGTGAAGGCGATGCAGAAGCCGCTAAACTGTTTGCCGACGCGTTCAGCCAGGATCCTGACTTCTACGCCTTCATCCGTAGCCTGCGTGCTTATGAGAAGAGCTTTGAAGGTAACCAGGACGTGATGGTCATGAGCCCGGACAGCGATTTCTTCCGCTACATGAAGACACCGAATACCGCGACACGCTAAAATAGTTTCAGCGGTTTTAAACCAGCAAAACCACCGGCGTCCCCAGGGATGCGGTGGTTTTCTTTTTATATAAGGACGATGGATGAATTCAACAATTTGGCTGGCACTCGCGCTGGTTTTGGTGCTGGAAGGCCTGGGTCCGATGCTTTATCCCGGCGCATGGAAGAAAATGATCTCCGCGATGGCGCAACTCCCCGAAAATACTTTGCGTCGTTTTGGTGGAGGTCTTGTGGTTGCGGGCGTTGTGGTCTACTACATGTTGAGGAAAACGATTGGCTGATCAATAAGTAGCCTAATTTGCGGATTTTAGCATGCAAAAAGTGCTGTATATCTGAAAAAGCGGTGGTAGAATCCATTTTTAAGCAAACGGTGATTTTGAAAAATGGGTAACAACGTCGTCGTACTGGGCACCCAATGGGGTGACGAAGGTAAAGGGAAGATCGTCGATCTTCTGACTGAACGGGCTAAATATGTTGTGCGCTACCAGGGTGGACACAACGCAGGCCATACTCTCGTAATCAACGGTGAAAAAACCGTCCTCCATCTTATTCCATCAGGTATTCTTCGCGAGAATGTCATCAGCATCATCGGTAACGGTGTTGTACTGTCTCCGTCCGCGCTGATGAAAGAAATGAAAGGGCTGGAAGATCGTGGTATCCCGGTTCGCGAGCGCCTGCTGCTGTCTGAAGCTTGTCCGCTGATCCTTGATTATCACGTTGCGTTGGATAACGCTCGTGAGAAAGCGCGTGGCGAGAAAGCAATCGGTACTACCGGTCGCGGTATCGGCCCGGCTTATGAAGATAAAGTGGCTCGTCGCGGTCTGCGCGTTGGCGATCTGTTTGATAAAGCAACCTTCGCTGAAAAACTGAAAGAAGTGATGGAATATCACAACTTCCAGTTGGTGAATTTCTATAAAGTCGAAGCGGTTGACTACCAGAAAGTGCTGGATGATGTGATGGCGATTGCCGACATCCTGACTTCTATGGTTGTTGATGTTTCCGATCTGCTGGACCAGGCGCGTAAGCGTGGCGATTTCGTCATGTTCGAAGGCGCGCAGGGTACGCTGCTGGATATCGACCACGGTACTTATCCGTACGTCACCTCCTCCAACACCACCGCGGGTGGCGTGGCGACTGGCTCCGGCCTGGGCCCACGTTATGTGGATTACGTGCTGGGTATCATCAAAGCTTACTCTACTCGTGTTGGCGCGGGCCCGTTCCCGACAGAGCTGTTTGATGACGTTGGCGAGTTCCTGTGCAAACAAGGTAACGAGTATGGCGCAACCACTGGTCGTCGTCGTCGTACCGGTTGGCTGGACTCCGTTGCCGTGCGTCGTGCAGTACAGATTAACTCCCTGTCTGGCTTCTGCCTGACCAAACTGGACGTACTGGACGGTTTGAAAGAGGTGAAAATCTGTGTCGCTTACCGTATGCCGGATGGCCGTGAAGTTACGACTACCCCGCTGGCGGCTGACGACTGGAAAGGTATCGAGCCGATTTACGAAACCATGCCAGGCTGGTCTGAATCCACCTTTGGCGTGAAGGAACGTAGTGGTCTGCCGCAGGCGGCGCTGAACTACATCAAGCGTATTGAAGAACTGACCGGTGTGCCGATTGATATTATCTCAACTGGCCCAGACCGTACTGAAACCATGATCCTGCGCGACCCGTTCGACGCATAATTCTGGTTATGGCGTAGCGTCGAATGGCGCTGCGCTTGCACTATCTTAGGCCGGATGATGCGTTTTGCATTAGAATCCGGCTTAAAATCACGTAAGTTCCTCGCTTTTTTCCTTCCCGAACTGAAATAAATTAGCGACCTGGCTGGTGGCTGGTTTATCATCAATATAATTAATACCACCAGGTTTATCCGTTTTATCCCTTTTCCTGAGGTTGATGTGCAGTTAACAAGTTTCACCGATTACGGATTACGTGCGCTAATCTACATGGCGTCACTTCCCGAAGGACGTATGACCAGTATTTCTGAGGTGACAGAAGTCTACGGCGTGTCCCGTAATCATATGGTCAAAATAATCAATCAACTTAGCCGGGCGGGCTTTGTTACTGCTATTCGAGGAAAAAATGGCGGTATCCGCCTGGGTAAACCCGCTAAGGATATTTGTATTGGTGATGTGGTTCGCGAGCTGGAACCCTTATCGCTGGTCAACTGTAGCAGCGAGTTTTGCCACATAACCCCTGCCTGTCGGCTCAAACAGGCGCTTTCTAAAGCAGTGCAAAGTTTTCTCACGGAACTGGACAACTACACACTTGCTGATTTGGTTGAAGAAAATCAACCGCTTTATAAATTATTGCTGGTGGAGTGACGAAAATCTTCATCAGAGATGACAACGGAGGAACCGAGATGTCACAAGATCCTTTCCAGGAACGCGAAGCTGAAAAATACGCGAACCCTATCCCGAGCCGGGAATTTATCCTCGAACATTTAACTAAACGTGAAAAACCGGCCAACCGCGATGAGTTGGCCGCTGAACTCAACATTGAAGGTGAAGAACAGCAAGAAGCGCTGCGTCGTCGCCTGCGCGCGATGGAGCGTGACGGGCAACTGGTCTTCACTCGTCGTCAGTGCTACGCGCTGCCGGAACGTCTCGACCTGCTGAAAGGTACCGTTATTGGCCACCGTGATGGCTACGGCTTTCTGCGCGTTGAAGGCCGCAAAGATGACCTGTACCTGTCCAGCGAGCAGATGAAAACCTGCATTCATGGCGATCAGGTGCTGGCGCAGCCGCTGGGCGCGGACCGTAAAGGTCGTCGCGAAGCGCGTATTGTGCGCGTACTGGTGCCGAAAACCAGCCAGATTGTTGGCCGCTACTTTACCGACGCTGGGGTCGGGTTTGTCGTCCCGGACGATAGCCGCCTGAGTTTCGATATCCTTATTCCGCCGGAAGAGGTGATGGGGGCGCGTATGGGCTTTGTGGTCGTGGTTGAGCTGACCCAGCGTCCAACCCGTCGCACCAAAGCTGTGGGTAAAATCGTTGAAGTATTGGGCGACAACATGGGCACCAGCATGGCTGTTGATATGGCCCTGCGTACCCATGAAATCCCGTATATCTGGCCGCAGGCAGTCGAAAAACAGGTTGCCGGGCTGAAAGAAGAAGTGCCGGAAGAGGCGAAAGTCGGGCGTGTCGATCTACGCGATCTCCCGCTGGTCACTATTGATGGCGAAGATGCGCGTGACTTCGACGATGCGGTTTACTGCGAGAAGAAACGCGGCGGCGGCTGGCGTTTATGGGTGGCGATTGCTGACGTAAGCTATTACGTCCGCCCGCCGACTCCGTTGGATCAGGAAGCGCGCAGCCGTGGCACGTCTGTCTACTTCCCGTCGCAGGTTGTCCCGATGCTGCCGGAAGTGCTGTCTAACGGATTGTGTTCGCTGAACCCGCAGGTAGACCGTCTGTGTATGGTGTGCGAAATGACCATTTCGTCGAAAGGTCGGTTAACCGGCTTTAAATTCTACGAAGCGGTAATGAGTTCCCATGCGCGTCTGACCTACACCAAAGTCTGGCACATGCTGCAGGGCGATCAGGAACTGCGCGAGCAGTATGCGCCGTTAGTGAAACATATTGAAGAGCTGCATAATCTCTACAAAGTGCTGGATAAAGCCCGGGAAGAACGCGGCGGTATCTCGTTTGAAAGTGAAGAAGCGAAGTTTATTTTCAACGCTGAACGTCGTATTGAACGTATCGAACAGACGCAACGTAACGACGCGCACAAGCTGATTGAAGAGTGCATGATCATGGCAAACATCTCAGCGGCGCGATTCGTTGAGAAAGCCAAAGAGCCAGCATTGTTCCGTATTCACGATAAGCCGACGACCGAAGCGATTACCTCCTTCCGTTCCGTACTGGCCGAACTGGGCCTGGAACTGCCTGGCGGCAATAAACCCGAGCCGCGCGATTACGCTGAATTGCTGGAGTCGATTGCCGACCGTCCTGACGCGGAAATGCTGCAAACTATGCTGCTGCGCTCGATGAAGCAGGCGATTTACGATCCAGAAAACCGGGGTCACTTTGGTCTGGCGCTGCAATCTTATGCGCACTTTACCTCGCCGATTCGTCGTTACCCGGATCTCTCTTTGCACCGTGCAATTAAATATTTGCTGGCGCAGGAGCAGGGCCATAAAGGCAACACCACGGAAACCGGTGGCTATCATTATTCAATGGAAGAGATGCTGCAACTTGGCCAGCACTGTTCGATGGCCGAACGCCGTGCTGACGAAGCTACGCGCGACGTCTCTGACTGGCTGAAGTGTGACTTCATGCTGGATCAGGTGGGTAACGTCTTTAAAGGCGTAATTGCCAGCGTGACCGGGTTTGGCTTCTTTGTCCGTCTTGACGAACTGTTTATCGACGGTCTGGTGCATGTCTCCTCCCTGGATAACGACTACTATCGCTTTGACCAGGTTGGGCAGCGCCTGACGGGTGAGTCAAGCGGTCAGATGTATCGCCTGGGCGATCGCGTGGAAGTTCGCGTGGAAGCGGTCAACATGGACGAGCGTAAAATCGATTTCAGTTTGATCTCCAGCGAACGTGCGCCGCGCAATGAGGGCAAAACCGCACGCGAAAAAGCTAAAAAAGGCGATGCAGGTAAAACTACCGGTAAACGTCGTCAAATGGGCAAAAAGGTGAATTTCGAGCCGGACAGCGCATTCCGTGGCGAGAAGAAAGGCAAAGCCAAACCTCAGGCGGATAAAAAAACGGCTGAGAAGAAAGGCGATAAAAAAGCGAAAAAGCCATCGGCAAAAACGCGTAAAATCGCTGCCGCCACCAAAGCTAAACGTGCGGCGAAAAAGAACGTCGCACAATAACAGCCATAAACTGTAAGTCGGGCAACTATTATGTTGCCCGGCGTTACGCACAAACTATTAACGAGTACATTCATGAGTGAAATGATTTACGGCATCCACGCGGTGCAGGCTCTGCTGGAACGTGCGCCTGAGCGCTTCCAGGACGTCTTTATTCTCAAAGGCCGTGAAGATAAACGCCTGCTGCCGTTGATCCATGCACTGGAAGCGCAGGGCGTTGTCATTCAGTTGGCTAACCGTCAGTTCCTGGATGAGAAAAGCGAGGGTGCGGTACATCAGGGGATTATTGCGCGCGTGAAGCCGGGTCGTCAGTATCAGGAGAACGATCTACCGGATCTGATTGCTGCGCTCGATCAGCCGTTCTTTTTGATCCTCGATGGCGTCACCGATCCGCATAACCTGGGCGCATGCCTGCGTAGCGCGGATGCTGCTGGTGTACATGCGGTTATCGTACCGAAGGATCGTTCCGCACAGTTGAATGCGACGGCGAAAAAAGTGGCCTGTGGCGCGGCTGAAAGCGTACCGCTGATCCGCGTAACTAACCTGGCGCGCACGATGCGTATGCTGCAGGAAGAGAATATCTGGATTGTGGGCACCGCTGGCGAAGCCGACCATACTCTCTATCAGAGCAAAATGACCGGACGTATGGCGCTGGTCATGGGGGCTGAAGGCGAAGGAATGCGTCGTCTGACCCGCGAACATTGTGACGAACTGATCAGTATCCCGATGGCAGGGAGCGTTTCGTCGCTAAACGTTTCAGTCGCGACCGGCATCTGCCTGTTTGAGGCCGTTCGTCAGCGCGGCTAATTCCTTCTCAATTTCTCTCAAGCCATCCCCTGGGATGGCTTTTTTGTGACCTTCATCCCAGGCACTCTCTTGTCTGGCTGGCCATACTTAAGGCCACGGCCATTGACGGAGGGAAACACAATGCACTGGCAAACGCATACCGTTTTTAACCAACCTGTACCGCTCAATAACAGCAACTTATACCTGTCCGATGGCGCCCTGTGCGAAGCGGTTATCCGCGAAGGGGCGGGCTGGGACAGCGATCTGTTGGCGAGTATTGGCCAGCAGCTAGGTACCGCGGAGTCGCTCGAACTGGGTCGCCTGGCTAATGCTTTTCCACCCGAGCTTTTGCGCTACGATCCGCAGGGGCAGCGACTGGACGATGTGCGTTTTCATCCTGCCTGGCATTTGCTGATGCAGGGGCTGTGCGCCAACCGCGTGCATAACCTTGCCTGGGAAGACGAAGCGCGGCAGGGAACATTTGTTGCCCGCGCGGCGCGTTTCATGCTGCATGCGCAGGTGGAAGCAGGCACGTTGTGTCCGGTAACCATGACTTTTGCCGCCACGCCGCTGTTACTGCAGATGCTACCTTCACAATTTCACGACTGGTTTACGCCGCTGCTAAGTGACCGTTATGACTCGCATTTATTGCCTGGTGGGCAAAAGCGTGGGCTGCTGATCGGTATGGGAATGACCGAGAAACAGGGGGGCTCAGATGTGTTGAGCAATACCACCCAGGCGGAACGCCTCGCAGACGGCTCGTATCGGTTGGTGGGACATAAGTGGTTTTTCTCTGTGCCACAAAGCGATGCCCATTTGGTGCTGGCGCAGGCAAAGGGGGGATTATCCTGCTTTTTTGTACCGCGATTTTTACCCGATGGTCAACGTAATGCTATCCGTCTCGAGAGGCTGAAAGATAAGTTAGGCAACCGCTCCAATGCCAGCTGCGAAGTCGAATTCCATGATGCCATTGGCTGGCTGCTGGGCGAAGAAGGAGAAGGTATACGCCATATCCTGAAAATGGGTGGTATGACGCGTTTTGACTGTGCGCTCGGTAGCCATAGCATGATGCGACGTGCCTTTTCCGTGGCGATTTATCATGCGCACCAACGACAGGTATTTGGCAAGCCATTGATTGAACAGCCGATGATGCGTCAGGTCTTAAGCCGAATGGCGCTCCAACTGGAAGGCCAGACCGCGTTACTGTTTAGGCTGGCACGGGCCTGGGACCGCCGCGCTGATGCCAAAGAAGCGCTGTGGGCTCGGTTGTTTACGCCAGCGGCGAAATATTCTGTCTGCAAAAGCGGGATGCCGTTTGTCGCTGAGGCGATGGAAGTATTGGGTGGGGTTGGCTACTGCGAGGAGAGTGAGCTGCCACGTCTGTACCGTGAGATGCCGGTAAACAGTATCTGGGAAGGCTCCGGCAATATTATGTGCCTTGATGTATTGCGGGTGCTGGCAAAACAACCCGGTATCTACGATATGCTCAGCGAAGCCTTTGCCGAGGTCAAAGGGCAGGATCGTCATTACGATCGGATGGTTCGTCAGTTGCAGCAACACCTGCGTAAACCAAGTGAAGAATTGGGACGGGAGATTACGCAGCAGCTTTTCCTGCTCGGTTGCGGGGCGCAAATGTTGCGCTATGCCTCTCCGCCAGTGGCGCAGGCCTGGTGTCAGATGATGTTGGATACACGTGGTGGACGACGATTGTCTGAACAGGTACAGAATGATCTGCTGCTACGGGCAACGGGAGGATTACGGTAATAATATGCCTGATGGCGACGCTGGCGCGTCTTATCATTAAAGCAGGATTAAAGCAGGCCGGATAAGTTTACCCCATCCGGCAATCTGTTACGCATAGAGTATGGCCTGGACGCGCCAGTTATCGGGGTGCTGATCTTCATACATTTGAATGATCCGATACCATGAAGCACCTTGTTCATCCGCTTTTAATGCAACGACACGTTCTACATCCTGCGGATTTCCTGCAATGTTACTGACGGATATCAGCCCTATTTCGTTCAGGCCGGTAACACAGTCAGCACTGGCGAACTCGGCAGACTGCGCCGTAGTACCTACCAGTCCGGTAGAAAGCAGCAGTGAGGATAAGGCAAGTGATTGTTTCATCGTCAGCTCCATTATTCGTACCCCTACACACGGCAGGGCATTCCATCGCGATAATAAACCTCAAGCTTCCTGCTGTTGGTTTATTGTGCACAGGTAAACGCATAGGGGCGCAAAGCAATGTAAAGCTGACTAAATTTCAAACCAATGTTATTTACGATACAAAATCGCTTGTGAATACCATTGGCCTGTCACAATGGTCTCATCGACTAATAAGACCACATAATAATCAGCTTTTGCCGCGACGGCTTTGTCGCGGATTTCAGCCAGCGCATCATCCGGTGAGCCTCTTACCAGCGCGCTAACCGTCCCTATTCGCTGTAACCCATTACTCTGGTTACGGCGGATCTCCTGCGGGTGGTCGGCAACGGGCGGTGCGGGTTGCGGCGTTCCCTGTAGCACGCTACAGGCGCTTAAAAATAAAACCAGCAACAAAGAGGCAAACCGACGCATAACTCTATCTCGTTTCCTGATAGCCATAGTGTAGTGCCTTATTAATTTCCCTTTAGGGGAATGTTCCCGAATTGTTATCTCTCACGCGATTTTCGAATGAAAATGTTGCGAAAGCGTAACCCAGTTCTCAACATTATGAATCATTGTCGAACACATTCGCTTGCGTTAAGTATTGCTGCATGGCATACCAGAAAGAAAGAGGCGACAAATGATCGAAATTGAAACACGACAGTTGGCGGGTATCCCTGTCCTGCACGCCGTTCCGGCTGGCAAACGCGCATGTTCACTCCCCTGTATTATTTTCTATCACGGATTTACATCTTCCAGTCTGGTCTACAGCTATTTTGCCGTTGCTCTGGCTCAGGCTGGATTCCGGGTAGTGATGCCAGATGCGCCAGACCATGGTGCCCGCTTCAAGGGTGACGCACAGGGGCGGATATACCGCTTTTGGCACATATTGCAGCAAAACATGCAGGAATTTTCGACGTTACGTGCGGCGCTGGTGGCAGAAAATTGGCTGTCAGATGAACGGCTTGCCGTAGGCGGAGCGTCAATGGGGGGAATGACGGCCCTGGGCATTATGGCTCGTCACCCCGAGGTGAAATGTGTAGCCAGCCTGATGGGTTCGGGCTACTTTACCCGGCTTGCGCAGACGCTTTTTCCGCCTTTATTGGTCCAGACGCCAGAACAGCAGGCTGCGTTTGATGCCCTCATCGCGCCGCTGGCCGAATGGGAAGTGACGCACCAGTTGCCACGCCTGGCCGACAGACCGTTGCTACTATGGCATGGGCAGGAAGATGATGTGGTACCGGCTATTGAAACTTTTCGCTTACAGCAGGCGCTGATTCAGGCTGGTCTGGACAATAACCTGACCTGTCTGTGGGAAGCAGGCGTACGCCACCGCATTACGCCAGAAGCGCTGGCTGCGACGGTGACGTTTTTCCGCCAGCACCTTTAAACGCGCATAATGCTTACACCCTGAGCTTCGAGCTGTTGCAGGATCTCAGGGTCCGCATTTTTGCCGGTGATCAGCATATCGATTTGATCGGCGCGGCTGAACAGCATCCCCGCGCGTTCACCGACCTTACTGCTATCGACCAACACCACCAGTTTGCCCACCACGTTAAGCATCTTCTGCTCCGCCATCGCGGTCAGCATATCGGTTTTATACAGTCCATCTGCGGTCAACCCTTTGCCGCTGGTGAACATCCAGTGCCCGGCATACAGGCTATTTTCACTACCTTGTGGGCTAAGCGTGATAGATTGGCTTTTGTTGTATTGTCCTCCCATGATGATCACGCTCTCATGCTCCTGGTCGATCAAATAGTTCGCCAGCGGCAGATAATTAGTGATGATCTGCACTGGCTTGCCGCACATTTCACGTCCGAGCAGGAAGGCGGTCGATCCGCAGTTGATCACCACGCTTTCACCGGCATTCACCAGTTGAGAGGCCGCTTTGGCAATGCGAACCTTTTCATCGTGGTTCTGCGCCTGATGCAGATTCATTGGCGTCCAGCGCGGGCGCTGCTGCGTGATGGCTTCTGCGCCGTTACGAACTTTCTTGAGTTTGCCGCTTTCGTCGAGTTTGTTGATATCCCGGCGGGCTGTAGCGGGGGAAATCCCCAGGCGCTCAATTACGTTCTCAACGGTAACAAAGCCCAACTGCGCCAGCATATCCAGCAATATTTGATGTCTTTGTGCTTCAGTCATGAGCTATTCCGATACAAATTGATTTGAAAAGATGATATTTGAAATAGCCTGGAAATACTAAAGTAAATGGGGAAAAAATGCCGGGTTATGCCCGGCATTTGGTGTGAATCACAAGAAGGATTTAAACGGTAGATCCGGTTCAATCGTGAAACAGTCATCAAAGCCGCGTGGATAGTGATATTCAAAGTTATCTTTATCCAGCGGCCAGGTGAATTTGCCACCTACCTGCCAGATGAATGGCTTAAAGCCATACTTCAGCCGATCTTTTTTCATCTCCCACAGCACGCGAATTTCCTGAGGATCGGCCTGGAAATTTGACCAGATGTCATGATGGAAGGGGATGACGACTTTTGTATTCAACGCTTCGGCCATACGCAGCATGTCGGAGCTGGTCATCTTGTCGGTAATGCCACGCGGGTTTTCGCCATAGGATCCGAGCGCGACGTCGATCTGATGCTCATTGCCGTGTTTTGCATAATAGTTGGAGTAGTGTGAGTCGCCGCTGTGATACAGCGTGCCGCCCGGTGTTTTGAACAGATAGTTAACGGCGCGCGCGTCCATACCGTCCGGCAGCACGCCCGCCGCTTTCTGATCGGCGGGAAGAGTAATCAACGCGGTACGATCAAAAGCATCAAGCGCATGAATTTCAATATCTTTCACTTTAACCACATCGCCGGGTTTTACCACGATGCAGCGATCTTTCGGCACGCCCCAGCCGACCCACAGATCCACACAGGTTTGTGGCCCAATAAACGGCACGTCGTCCGCGCAGTTCTGCATGACCGCAGCCGCGACATTAACGTCGATGTGATCGTTATGATCGTGCGTAGCCAGCACCGCATCGATCTGGCGAATCGCAAACGGATCAAGTACAAACGGCGTAGTACGCAGGTTTGGCTGCAGTTTCTTCACGCCCGCCATGCGTTGCATCTGGTGACCGGTTTTCATCAGCGGATTACCGTGACTTTGCTTACCTGTTCCGCACCAGAAATCGACGCAGACGTTAGTCCCGCCTTCCGACTTTAGCCAAATTCCGGTACAGCCAAGCCACCACATAGCAAAGGTGCCAGGTGCGACCTGTTCCTGTTCGATCTCTTCATTCAGCCAGCTTCCCCACTCCGGGAATGTGCTCAGAATCCATGATTCGCGCGTGATGCTTTTTACTTTACTCATCGCATTTACCTTCATGTTGGTTCAAGTTGAATCAAATTATGATTTATTTTGATTGATACTGACATCAATTTATCAAGAAGGCAATGCGTGGATTTTTCTGATTCCGTCGTAAAGCGTCTATTACTCACAACGTAACGGGATGCTTTGTAGCAATCTATTTTTGTATTTTATTGTTTTTATGAGTTTTATTTTTTGCTCTATGAATGTTCCATAAAACCCTGGCTCGGGTAAGAGATTTATTTGCGTACTCCATCACATTTAATCAAATTCAATCTTGTTGTGATTACTTTTGAAAATTAGAGTGGGGGCACAACATCCTGAACATCTGTAATGAATGTTCAGCAACTTTGTCTACTGGAGATCGTTATGGAGATCCTCTACAACATCTTTACCGTCTTTTTTAATCAGGTCATGACCAACGCGCCGTTGCTGTTGGGTATTGTGACCTGCCTCGGCTACATCCTGTTGCGCAAAAGCGTCAGCGTCATTATCAAAGGCACGATCAAAACGATTATCGGTTTTATGCTGCTGCAGGCGGGATCGGGCATTCTGACCAGCACGTTTAAACCGGTGGTGGCGAAGATGTCCGAGGTTTACGGTATCAATGGTGCGATTTCCGATACGTATGCCTCCATGATGGCAACCATTGAACGTATGGGAGACGCTTATAGCTGGGTAGGTTATGCCGTGCTGTTGGCGCTGGCGCTGAACATTTGTTACGTCTTGCTGCGACGTATTACCGGCATTCGCACCATCATGCTCACCGGGCACATCATGTTCCAGCAGGCGGGCTTAATTGCGGTCTCTTTCTATATCTTCGGCTATTCCATGTGGACCACCATTATCTGCACGGCGGTGCTAGTGTCGCTCTACTGGGGGATTACCTCCAATATGATGTACAAGCCGACGCAGGAAGTGACCGACGGCTGCGGTTTTTCCATCGGCCACCAGCAGCAGTTCGCTTCATGGATTGCCTACAAGGTCGCGCCTTATCTGGGTAAAAAAGAGGAGAGCGTAGAAGATCTGAAACTGCCTGGCTGGCTGAATATCTTCCATGACAACATCGTTTCGACCGCGATTGTCATGACCATTTTCTTCGGGGCGATCCTGCTTTCTTTCGGCATTGATGTGGTTCAGGCGATGGCGGGGAAAACGCACTGGACGGTGTACATCCTGCAGACTGGTTTTTCGTTTGCCGTCGCGATCTTCATCATCACCCAGGGCGTACGTATGTTCGTCGCCGAACTTTCAGAAGCGTTCAACGGTATCTCCCAGCGTCTGATCCCGGGCGCGGTATTGGCGATTGACTGTGCCGCCATCTATAGCTTTGCGCCGAATGCCGTTGTGTGGGGCTTCATGTGGGGCACCATCGGCCAACTGATTGCGGTCGGCATCCTCGTGGGCTGCGGCTCTTCCATCCTGATTATTCCTGGTTTTATCCCAATGTTTTTCTCCAACGCCACCATTGGCGTGTTCGCGAACCACTTTGGCGGCTGGCGCGCGGCGCTCAAGATTTGTCTGGTGATGGGGATGATTGAAATCTTTGGCTGCGTCTGGGCGGTGAAACTCACCGGTATGAGCGCGTGGATGGGGATGGCGGACTGGTCAATTCTGGCGCCGCCGATGATGCAGGGCTTTGCCTCCATCGGCATCGCGTTTATGGCCGTCATTATTCTGATTGCACTGGCTTATATGTTTTTCGCAGGACGCACGTTGCGCGCTGAGGAAGACGCAGAAAAACAACTGGCAGAACACTCTGCTTAATAAGGAGTTCCGATTATGACCGTACGTATTCTGGCTGTGTGTGGCAATGGGCAGGGCAGTTCCATGATCATGAAGATGAAAGTGGACCAGTTTTTAACCCAGTCAAATATTGACCATACAGTGAACAGCTGCGCAGTGGGTGAGTACAAAAGTGAACTGAACGGCGCGGATATCATCATCGCCTCTACCCATATTGCCGGTGAAATTACCGTAACTGGCAATAAATATGTTGTTGGCGTACGCAACATGCTGTCGCCCGCCGATTTTGGACCAAAACTGCTGGAAGTGATCAAAGCGCATTTCCCACAGGACGTGAAGTAAGGATACGGCATATGAAATTACGTGATTCGCTGGCAGACAATAACGCCATCCTTCTACAGGCTGAGGCCAACACCTGGCAGGAAGCGGTAAAGCTGGGCGTCGATCTGCTGGTTAAGGCCGACGTGGTTGAACCGCGCTACTACCAGGCCATTCTTGATGGGGTTGAACAGTTTGGTCCGTACTTTGTGATTGCGCCAGGACTGGCGATGCCGCACGGACGCCCGGAAGAAGGCGTTAAGAAGACCGGCTTTGCGCTGGTGACGCTGAAAACACCGTTGGTGTTTAACCACGAAGATAACGATCCGGTGGATATTCTGATCACGATGGCGGCGGTCGACGCCAACACGCATCAGGAAGTGGGCATCATGCAGATCGTGAATCTGTTTGACGATGAAGCCAATTTCGACCGTCTACGTGCCTGCCGCACCGCGCAGGAAGTGCTGGATTTAATTGATAACGCCACTGCGGCGGCTGTTTAAAAGGATACCGAAATGTCATTACCTATGTTGCAGGTTGCGCTGGATAACCAATCAATGTCTTCTGCGTATGAAACGACGCGTCTGATCGCCGAAGAGGTCGATATCATTGAGGTGGGCACCATTCTTTGTGTTGCTGAGGGCGTACGTGCCGTACGTGACCTGAAGGCGCTCTACCCACATAAAATTGTGCTGGCGGACGCCAAAATCGCCGATGCGGGTAAAATTCTCTCTCGCATGTGTTTCGAGGCCAACGCTGATTGGGTCACTGTTATCTGCTGTGCGGATATCAATACCACCAAAGGTGCGCTCGAGGTGGCGAAAGAATTTAACGGCGACGTACAGATTGAACTGACCGGTTACTGGACCTGGGAACAGGCTCAGGAGTGGCGTGACGCGGGTATCGGGCAGGTTGTCTATCATCGCAGTCGTGATGCGCAGGCCGCAGGTGTGGCGTGGGGAGAGGCGGATATCAGTGCCATCAAACGCCTGTCTGATATGAGCTTTAAAGTCACCGTCACCGGCGGTCTGGCGCTGGAGGATCTGCCGCTGTTCCAGGGGATTCCGATTCACGTCTTTATCGCTGGCCGCAGCATTCGTGATGCCGCTTCTCCGGTTGAGGCGGCGCGTCAGTTCAAACGTTCCATCGCCCAGTTGTGGGGCTAAGGAGCGACTATGTTGTCGAAACAGGTCCCGCTCGGTATTTATGAAAAAGCGCTCCCCGGAGGGGAGTGCTGGCTGGAGCGCTTGCGGCTGGCGAAAGAGTTAGGTTTTGACTTTGTCGAAATGTCGGTTGATGAAACTGATGCCCGCCTCGCGCGCCTTGACTGGAGCCGCGAGCAGCGTCTGGCGCTGGTGGCCGCCATCGCCGAAACGGGAGTACGTGTACCTTCTATGTGCCTGAGCGCTCACCGCCGTTTCCCGCTGGGGAGCGAAGATGATGCGGTGCGCGATCAGGGACTGGCGATCATGCGGAAAGCCATTCAGTTTGCGCAGGATATTGGTATTCGCGTGATTCAACTGGCGGGTTACGACGTCTATTACCAGCAGGCTAATAACGAAACGCGTCGTCGATTTCGCGAGGGGCTAAAAGAGAGCGTTGAGATGGCAAGTCGCGCGCAGGTGACGCTGGCGATGGAGATCATGGATTATCCGCTGATGAATTCGATCAGTAAGGCGCTGGGTTATGCCCACTATCTCAATAATCCGTGGTTCCAGCTGTATCCCGATATCGGCAATTTGTCGGCGTGGGATAACGATGTACAGATGGAGTTGCAGGCAGGAATAGGCCATATCGTGGCCGTTCACGTGAAGGACACCAGACCCGGCGTGTTCAAAAATGTGCCGTTTGGTGAAGGTGTTGTCGATTTCGAACGTTGTTTTGCAACGCTCAAGCAGAGTGGGTATTGCGGGCCATATCTGATTGAGATGTGGAGTGAAACAACGGACGATCCGGTGCGTGAAGTGGCGAAGGCGCGCGATTGGGTGAAAGCGCGGATGGCCAGCGCAGGTCTGGTGGAGACGGTGTAATGCAAAAACTTAAACAGCAGGTTTTTGAGGCCAACATGGATCTGCCGCGTTACGGGCTGGTGACGTTTACCTGGGGTAACGTCAGCGCCATCGACCGCGAACGGGGGCTGGTGGTGATTAAGCCCAGCGGCGTAGACTATCAAACGATGCAGGTTGACGACATGGTGATCGTGGATTTGGATGGCAACGTGGTGGAAGGACGTTATCGTCCTTCTTCCGATACCGCCACCCATCTGGCGCTGTATCGCCGCTATTTATCTCTTGGCGGCGTGGTGCACACCCACTCAACTCACGCGACGGCATGGGCGCAGGCGGGTCTGGCAATACCTGCACTCGGCACGACGCATGCGGATTACTTCTTTGGTGATATCCCCTGCACGCGGGCGTTAACTGAAGCAGAGGTTGAGGGCGAATATGAGCTGAATACCGGCAAGGTGATTATCGAAACGCTGGGGAACGTGGAGCCTCTGCATACGCCCGGCGTAGTCGTGTATCAGCATGGTCCGTTTGCCTGGGGTAAAGATGCGCACGACGCGGTACACAACGCTGTAGTGATGGAAGAGGTCGCGAAGATGGCATGGATTGCGCGTGACATTAATCCGGCCCTCAGCCCCATCGACAGTTATCTGATGAATAAACACTTCATGCGTAAGCACGGCCCAAACGCCTACTACGGGCAGAAGTAACGTCTCTGCCCCGGACAACGTGCATCTGCGGATGTGCGTCACCGATCTGTTCGGGGCAATCTTCAGCGTTGCTGGTAAGCCGCTGGCGTAAATCGCATTCCTGCTAAAACTATCGCACAAATGACAGCACCAGCGTAAAACGTCGAGGCTGCGCCCATCGTTTCCCACAGAATGCCCGCGCTGGTACTGGCTAACAGCAGGGCGATGCCACTGATCAGATTAAACATACCGAAGGCCGTACCGCGTAGTTCTGCTGGCGCGGTATGCGCAATCATGGCAGCCAGCAACCCTTGCGTCATGCCCATATGAATCCCCCACAGTCCCACGCCTATCAGTAACGTGCTCCAGTGGTGACTCAGCGCCAGAGTGATATCCGCCGCGATCAGGACCAGCAGGCCCGCCTGTAACATGCGGGAGTGGTTCATACTGTCAGACATTTTTCCAAAAGGATAAGCCGACAGACTGTAGACCAGATTCATGGCGACCATTACCAGCGGAATGGCAAACAGCGGGATATCCATTTGATATGCGCGCAACACGAGAAACGCTTCGCTAAAGCGGGCGAGCGTGAAGAGCGCGCCCAGTCCCACGACCCACCAGTAGGCTGCACTCAACTTTTTCAGGTTTTCCCGTCGTAACGGATTGGTGCGTTTATCAGTGACAGGGGTTTTCGGTTCACTCAGGCCAAACCATAGCAGGGCGATAGAGAGCACCCCAGGGATGACGGCAACCCAGAAGATAGTGTGAAAATCGTTGTTCCATAGCAGCATTAGCCCGACGGCGAGCAGGGGGCCCAGAAATGCGCCAATGGTATCCAAAGACTGGCGCAGACCATAAGCGGCGCCGCGGATTTCGGACGGGGTGACATCCGCGACTAACGCATCCCTGGGAGCGCCGCGAATACCTTTACCCACACGATCAATCATGCGAGCGCTGAGTACCATGCCTGATGAGCCCGCCATCGCGAACAGGGGCTTACTCAGCGCCCCCAAACCATAACCGAGCATCGCCAGCCCTTTGCGCTTTCCCAGATAATCACTGAGAACGCCGGAAAAAACCTTAATGATCAGCGCGGTGGCTTCAGCTAATCCTTCAATCAGGCCAATGATAATGACGCTGGCTCCCAGCGTGGTTGCCATAAACAACGGCAGCAGGCTATGGATCATTTCGGAGGAGACATCCATAAGCAGACTCACGCCGCCCAGCACCCAAACGCCTTTTGGTATGCGATTCAGCGTCGCATAGCGTGCAAACATGGTTTCGCCCCAGAGTATCAGTTCGGTAATGCTTTATTTAATCAGTAAATGATGACCAGGATAAGATACAAAGAAAAATAATTCTCATTTACCTGATGTGCAAAAAAAAGCCCCCGGTGAGGGGGGCAAGTCAAACGGTGGCAATGTTCTCGTTGGTTGTTTCTGGTGCTAGCGATAAATATCCGCACTGGCGTGCATATTTCCGTTACTGCCGGGTTCCCTGGTGAGGATCACGTGGTAGTAGTTTGCGCCTTGCGCATCGGTCTCTTCATTCAGGGCCTGAGTGGCTTCACTTTCAGTGGCGAAGTTATGATTTATGTAAATGACGCCTAAGCTCTGCACATCATCCATATTCCTGGCCTGATGATTGTCAATTTGGATGGCTGCCGTTGCATTTGCACTGAGCAAAAGCACAGCCAGAAGGGTCAAAACACGGGCTCGCATATGTACCTCCTCGACTGCGGTCTCTGGTTGCTTCTCTCCTGTGAGTGATGAGCTTCTGATGTAATTTTAACCGCTACCGGCGCAGGCGTTAGCGACCATTTCTGATGCAGTTGTTCAAAAAATTACCGCATACCCGCCTTTTCTTTTATTTACAGGTAACTGATAGATACCGCTGCGTTAAAAAATACCTGTATTTCGCGCACAAGCTCTTACCAAATAGTCAATTTAAACGGATGGATACCCTGTTTATAGTGAGCCGTATAATTAATATAACTTTATGATAATAAGGCAAAAACTTATGGATACTTCATTCATGGATTTCAGCTACTTCGTGATTATGTTTATGGTCGCGCTGGTGGCTGGCTTTATTAACGTGGTGTCGGGCGGCGGTGGGTTTCTCTCTATTGGCGCACTGTTAATTTCTGGTTTACCCCCGGCGAATGCGCTGGCAACCAATAAAATTCAGGCGCTGGGCAGTTCGCTAACCTCCGGGATTTACTTTTTACGCCGGGGACATATCAACGTGCAGGAGCACAAGTATGTATTCCTGTCTGCTTTTATCGGCTCAGCGTTAGGCACGACGCTCATTCAGTTCATTGAACCGGAGGTGTTGAAAAAACTGCTTCCGGTACTGATTATCGCCGTCGCCATCTACTTTATTTCCGCTCCCAATCTCAGCGAACCGAAAAGAAAGCCGCAGGTATCCCTGTTTTTCTTTTCTCTGATCTGCGGCGGCTGCATTGGCTTTTATGATGGATTTCTTGGCGCTGGTGCGGGTTCCTTTTATACGCTCTGCTATATCCTGTTGTGGGGATACAGCATCGATAAGGCACAAATTCACTCGAATTTTATTAACCTTGCATCGAATATCGCCTCGATTTTGTTCTTCATTTTCGGCGGCAAAATGATCTGGTCGCTGGGGCTGGTGATGTTTGCCGGACAATCGCTCGGCGCGCGCCTGGGCGCAACGGTGGTACTGACGCGCGGAAAGAAAGTTATCCGGCCGATGATTGTCATTGTCTCCATTTGCATTAGCGTCAAAATGCTGCTGGATATGTATTAATGGCGACATGGTAAATAATCGTACAAGCACCTTGAGTTTACCGGCTGACCCCAGTATTATGACGCGTCATTTTTCAGCCGACCTTTAACACGTTCCTTGCCTCCATGGGCCTCGGCTGACCCAGACAGGAGGCTGAATAATCCGTAAGGAGCAATTCGATGCGTCATTACGAAATCGTTTTTATGGTCCATCCTGACCAGAGCGAACAGGTTCCGGGTATGATCGAACGCTACACTGCTGCCATCACTGGCGCAGAAGGCACGATCCACCGTCTGGAAGACTGGGGCCGCCGTCAGCTGGCTTACCCGATCAACAAACTGCACAAAGCTCACTACGTTCTGATGAACGTTGAAGCGCCGCAGGAAGTGATCGATGAGCTGGAAACTACCTTCCGCTTCAACGATGCCGTTATCCGCAGCATGGTTATGCGTACTAAACACGCTGTTACCGAAGCATCTCCGATGGTTAAAGCGAAAGACGAGCGCCGTGAGCGTCGCGATGATTTCGCAAACGAAACCGCAGATGATGCTGAAGCTGGGGATTCTGAAGAGTAATTTCTGATGACCAACCGTCTGGCGTTGTCCGGCACCGTGTGCAGGGCCCCCCTTCGAAAGGTCAGTCCATCAGGAATTCCTCATTGCCAGTTCGTGCTTGAGCATCGTTCTGTGCAGGAGGAAGCCGGGTTTCACCGGCAGGCGTGGTGCCAAATGCCCGTTATTGTTAGCGGACACGAAAACCAGGCCATTACTCACAGTATAACGGTCGGTAGCGCAGTAACCGTTCAGGGGTTCATCTCTTGCCATAAGGCAAAGAACGGCCTGAGCAAAGTGGTTCTGCATGCCGAGCAGATTGAATTGATAGATTCTGGAGACTAGCCATATGGCACGTTATTTCCGTCGTCGCAAGTTCTGCCGTTTCACCGCGGAAGGCGTTCAAGAGATCGACTATAAAGATATCGCTACGCTGAAAAACTACATCACCGAAAGCGGTAAGATTGTCCCAAGCCGTATCACCGGTACCCGTGCAAAATACCAGCGTCAGCTGGCTCGCGCTATCAAACGCGCTCGCTACCTGTCCCTGCTGCCGTACACTGATCGTCATCAGTAATCGGTCACGGTCCATTAATACGACTTTGAGAGGATAAGGTAATGCAAGTTATTCTGCTTGATAAAGTAGCAAACCTGGGTAGCCTGGGTGATCAGGTTAACGTTAAAGCGGGCTATGCTCGTAACTTCCTGGTACCACAGGGTAAAGCTGTTCCTGCTACCAAGAAAAACGTTGAATTTTTCGAAGCGCGTCGCGCTGAGCTGGAAGCTAAACTGGCTGACGTTCTGTCCGCTGCTGAAGCTCGTGCTGAGAAAATCAACGCACTGGAAACCGTAACCATCGCGTCTAAAGCAGGCGACGAAGGTAAACTGTTCGGTTCCATCGGTACTCGCGACATCGCTGACGCTGTAACTGCAGCTGGCGTTGAAGTAGCTAAGAGCGAAGTTCGTCTGCCGAACGGCGTTCTGCGTACCACTGGCGAGCACGAAGTGAGCTTCCAGGTTCACAGCGAAGTGTTTGCTAAGCTGACTGTAAACGTAGTTGCGGAATAAGTTTTTATTCTGCTAACCGCGTAAAAGCGCCGGCCTAGTGCCGGCGTTTTGCTTTTCTGTTCCCCGTCTTTCTCTCTGGCTATTCTTTGTCCTTTTCGGGATAATCATAAAAATAAAACATTATTTCAAAGTGGTGATGGAATGGAACCAACGCACCAACCTCTGTTTGCGCGTAAAAACGTTGTCTATCTGAGCGCGGCATTCTGCTGCTTGCTGTGGGGGAGCGCCTACCCGGCGATCAAAAGTGGATACGAGATCTTCCAGATTGCCACGGATGACATTCCCTCGAAAATTGTCTTTGCCGGCTATCGCTTCCTGTTTGCGGGATTATTGCTGCTCCTGCTGGCGGTAGCGCAGCGTAAACCGATTGGCCGGTTAAGCCCGCGTCAATATGGTCAGCTCACGCTGTTGGGGCTGACGCAGACTTCGCTGCAATATATTTTCTTTTATATTGGCCTGGCGTTCACCACGGGGGTGAAAGGGTCCATCATGAACGCGACTGGCACGTTCTTCAGCGTGCTGCTGGCGCATTTTATCTATCAGAACGATAAACTCAGCTACAACAAGGCGCTGGGTTGTATCCTGGGCTTTCTCGGCGTGATGGTGGTGAACTTTAACAGCGGACTGGATTTTAGCTTCAGCCTGTTAGGGGACGGCTCGGTAGTGATGGCAGCCTTTATTCTCTCCGCCGCTACGTTATACGGCAAACGCATTTCTCAGACGGTCGACCCGACGGTAATGACGGGGTATCAACTGGGCGGTGGCGGTCTGGCGCTGGTGATCGGCGGTTACGCTTTTGGTGGCACGCTGACCGTACACGGCGCGTCTTCGTTGGCGATTCTGGGCTACCTGACGTTGCTCTCTTCGGTGGCATTTGCCTTGTGGAGTATTTTGCTTAAACACAACCGCGTGGGGATGATTGCGCCGTTTAACTTCCTGATCCCGGTTTCAGGCGCGGTACTGTCGGCCATTTTCCTCGGCGAAAATATTCTCGAATGGAAATATGCAGTAGCGTTGGTGCTGGTCTGTTCGGGGATCTGGTGGGTGAACAAGGTGAAACGCTAACGCTTCACCTTGCTGCCTGATGGCACTGCGCTTATCAGGTGTGCTGGCTATCGGGCGCGAATAAAACTGCCGTTAGGCTGGCGGGTAAACAGGACCTGCTGGCCATTACCCGTATCGATGGTTAACCCTGTCACTACGCCACTGGCATTCTGCCTGATCTGCACCATCTGTCCGTCTTTCAAATTGCTCAGCGGTTTTCCGGCTCCTTCTACCTGCGCCATGGCGTACACATCGGTTGGCGGGAGATTGTGGTCACGGAATACCTGGGCCAGCGTTTTACCCGAATCTACGCGGTAGGAACGCCACTGCTGGTCAATTCCACTATCCGGCTGGAAAGGTTGCGTCTGTGGCTGAGATTGCTGGGCCTGCGGCTGTGCGTCTGGTTCCCCTTCCTGGATGGGTTCCGGCGCAACCGGCGCGACCTGGCCAGGGTCGTTTTGCGGGGCGACCAGTTGTGCCTGAAGCTGGGCCTCCGTCGGCGGCTGTGACTGCGACTGCAAATCCAACTGGGCAGTACGCGCGACCACTGGTGCATCGCTGGTGTCGCTGGAAGGGAGCAGGAAACCGATCACCAGCACGATAGCAGCAGCAATAATGCCACGGCGGTGCATCGGTGGCAGCGGGTCCATAATGCGAAAATTGTCCGGTGCATGCCAGATTTTCGCCAGGGTTGGTTTTAATTCAAAGCGCCCGGGCATGGCTTTCCTCCTGCTCCGCGTCTCGTTCCTCAGTCATAGAGTATAGATCGCTAACTCTATGATACTTGTTCGGGTACCCGCTTTCGTGACATTCATGCGGACAATAGTCATTGTTTCTTTTTCCTCGCGATTTGTCATCAGTTCCCGAGACAAAGTTTTACCGGATGCGGCATGGCTGATATGCTGCCCGCTACTTTACATCCGATGAAAGGAAATATGATGGCTACCCCGACTTTTGACACTATCGAAGCGCAAGCAAGCTACGGCATTGGTTTGCAGGTAGGACAGCAGCTGAGCGAATCCGGTCTGGAAGGGCTGTTGCCTGAAGCGCTGGTAGCGGGTATCGCTGACGCGCTGGAAGGCAAGCATCCGGCAGTGCCGGTTGATGTTGTGCATCGCGCACTGCGTGAAATCCACGAGCGTGCTGATGCAGTTCGTCGCGAGCGTTTCCAGGCTATGGCCGCTGATGGCGTTAAATATCTGGAAGAAAACCGTGAGAAAGAGGGTGTGAACAGCACTGAATCCGGTTTGCAGTTCCGTGTTCTGACCCAGGGCGAAGGTGCTATCCCGGCACGCACCGACCGCGTTCGCGTGCATTACACCGGTAAACTGATCGACGGTACCGTGTTCGACAGTTCTGTCGCACGTGGCGAACCGGCTGAATTCCCGGTTAACGGCGTCATCCCTGGCTGGATTGAAGCGCTGACTCTGATGCCGGTGGGTTCCAAATGGGAACTGACTATTCCTCAGGAACTGGCTTACGGCGAGCGTGGCGCTGGCGCGTCCATTCCTCCGTTCAGCACGCTGGTATTCGACGTTGAACTGCTTGAGATTCTGTAAGCAGTGACTTCTGTTCCCCCCGAGGCCGGGGGGAGCAAAGAAATAGCGTGAAAAGCTATAGTTACGCCGTTGTCGATATTTTATCTTGCAAATGCCTCACCAGCGTGTATTTTTGTGAGCTGATTCGCGCTATCAGAGTGATATGACACTCACTTTAAACATTAAATTAACATTATATCTAAATCTTAGTATTCATCCCGCCAATTCTTACCTAATATCGATGAGTCCTGCTAACAGGATCGTCGTATCATAGACACACTAAAGGCCGTAGAGCCTGAACAACACAGACAGGTACAGGAAGAAAAAACATGGTAGATCAGGTAAAAGTCGAAGCCGCAGAAGAGGCTTCGTCTGAACAGTCGCTACGGCGCAATCTCACAAACCGTCATATTCAACTTATTGCCATTGGCGGCGCAATCGGTACCGGCCTGTTTATGGGCTCCGGTAAAACTATCAGTCTTGCCGGACCGTCGATCATCTTTGTGTATATGATCATCGGTTTCATGCTGTTTTTCGTGATGCGGGCAATGGGAGAGTTGCTGCTCTCGAATCTGGAGTACAAATCCTTTAGTGATTTTGCCTCCGACCTGCTTGGGCCATGGGCCGGGTATTTTACCGGTTGGACTTACTGGTTCTGCTGGGTTGTTACCGGGATGGCCGACGTTGTCGCCATTACGGCGTATGCGCAATTCTGGTTCCCTGAACTCTCAGACTGGGTCGCCTCGCTGGCGGTGATCGTGTTGCTGCTGAGCCTTAACCTCGCCACGGTAAAAATGTTCGGTGAGATGGAGTTCTGGTTTGCGATGATCAAAATCGTTGCCATTATCGGTCTGATTGTCGTCGGCCTGGTGATGGTGCTGACGCACTTCCAGTCGCCAACTGGCGTTCAGGCATCGTTCACGCATCTGTGGAATGACGGTGGCTGGTTCCCGAAAGGGCTGAGCGGCTTCTTTGCCGGCTTCCAGATTGCGGTGTTCGCGTTTGTGGGCATTGAGCTGGTGGGGACAACCGCTGCGGAAACCAAAGATCCGGAGAAATCTCTGCCGCGCGCCATTAACTCGATCCCGATCCGTATCATCATGTTCTACGTTTTCGCGCTGATTGTGATTATGTCCGTCACGCCGTGGAGCTCGGTAGTACCATCCAAGAGCCCATTCGTTGAACTGTTTGTCCTGGTTGGTCTGCCCGCGGCGGCGAGCCTGATCAACTTTGTGGTGCTAACTTCTGCGGCCTCTTCCGCAAACAGCGGCGTGTTCTCTACCAGCCGTATGCTGTTTGGTCTGGCGCAGGAAGGCGTGGCGCCTAAAGCGTTTGCCAAGCTGTCTAAACGCGCGGTTCCGGCGAAAGGTTTAACCTTCTCCTGTATCTGCCTGTTGGGCGGCGTGGTGATGCTGTATGTGAATCCGAGCGTGATTGGCGCGTTCACCATGATCACCACCGTGTCGGCGATTCTGTTCATGTTCGTATGGACCATCATTCTTTGCTCGTACCTGGTGTACCGCAAGCAGCGTCCGCACCTGCATGAAAAATCAATCTACAAGATGCCGCTCGGTAAGCTGATGTGCTGGGTGTGTATGGCGTTCTTTGTTTTCGTACTGGTACTGCTGACGCTGGAAGAGGATACTCGCCAGGCGCTGATCGTGACGCCGCTGTGGTTCATCGCGCTGGGTCTGGGCTGGTTGTTTATCGGTAAGAAACGTATGGCAGGCGTGCGTTAATCGCTACGCAGTGAGGTGTAGGCCGGATAAGGCGTTTACGCCGCATCCGGCACTATGCTGGCGGGATTGCCTGATGCGGCTTCGCCTTATCAGGCCTACGTTCGAGGTCGTTGTAGGCCCGGTAAGCGCTAACGCCACCGGGCTTTTTTATTCACCTGCGAGGGCACGCGGGAACAACACATTATTTTCCAGACTGATGTGTTCCATCAGGTCGTCGATCATCTCGTTAATGCCGTTATACATGGCTTTCCAGGTGGTGCAGGCTTCTGGCGGCGGCGTCACATTATGGGTGATGTGTTTGATCACTTCGACCAGTTCACCGGCATCGTCATGCTCGCTTTCCATCACGCTGATTGGTCCCATTGCCTGGCTACCCATACCCTGTTTAATCATCGGGAACAGGATCTGCTCTTCCTTCATCATGTGGCTGGACAGCTCTTCATGCAGCATGCTCAGGTTCTTCGCCAGACCGCGCGGTACGTTCGGTTTGTCTGCGTGGACGCGTTCAACTTTCGTGGCCTGCAGGATCAGTTCCGGCAACTGTTCGCGATGTCTGTCGTGATAACGCACAATGATATGGTCGATGATTTCAGCCAGCGCCACGGTACGCCAGTCTTTCTCCAACGGCTGTTCAGCCAGTTGCGCGAGCTGCGCCTCGATAGCGTCTAAATCCAGCTCTTTACGTGCGGCAGCGCGTGCCAGCGTTTGCTTACCGCCGCAGCAGTAATCCATATCGTATTTACGAAACAGGGCCGAAGCGCGAGGAATAGAGAGCGCCAGTTCACCTAAAGGTTGATCGCGATAAGACATTGCCGTTACCTCATTCTCAATAATATAAGGTGTATTTTAAATGCAACTTATAGAGAAGGCTATAACCCTTTCGGGGTGGGGTGTTTTGTGATGAGCGTCACGAAAATTTCTTATTTCGTTAAGGTGCTGAATCTTATTGAAAAGGGGAGAAATGGCGAAAAAAGCTGCGCCGGAGAATTAAATAAGCGCACGCCGCTGCCGATAGTTAGACCTCAGACAATACCTGCATAATAAAAGGCAACAGATGTTCAAACGAATCAAAGTGATAACCTTACTTATCACCGTGTTACTCGCGCTGGGCGCGATGCAGCTCATCTCCGCAGGCGTCTTTATTGGCGCACTCAATAACGATAAACAGAACTTTAATGTCTCTCAGCTTTCCAGTCAGAACGTGGCTGAATTTACCGATGCGTGGATTAGCCTGAACCAGGCTCGCGTCACGCTCAACCGGGGGATGCTGCGTTTACAGGGAACGATGGCCAGCGAGATCAACGGTGGTCAGTTGAAAGAACTGGTGAACACGGCAAATCGTCTGCTGGCCGAGTCGAAAGAGCATTACGATAAATACTACGCCCTGCCAGAAACGCCGGGGCTGGATGAGCGTCTGGCCGATCGACTGGAAGAACAGTACGGCATCTATTCTGCGACGCTGGCTAAAATGAACGCGCTGCTGGCTGAAGGTAAGCTGGAAGAGATGTTCAAGCAGAATGCTGAGCAGAAGCAGACGGCCATGCAGGAAGTATATCGGGAATGGCGTGCCGCGCAAACGGCGCTGGCCACTGCCGGCGTGCAGGACAATGAGAGTGATTACCGCAAGATAATCTGGCTGTTGTCTGCCGTGATGTTGACTGTCGTCACTGTGATTGTCGCCAGCTGGCTGGCGATGCAGCGCGTGTTGCTCAAGCCGCTCCACGAGGTGATGGGACATATTCGCCACATCGCTGCGGGTGACCTGACGCATAGCATCAACGCCGATGGCAGCAATGAAATGGCGCTGCTGGCAAGTAATGTGCGTGACATGCAGCAGGCGCTGGCGAATACGGTCAGCGTGGTGCGTGACGGGGCTGACACTATCTACACCGGCGCGGGTGAAATTGCCGCAGGCAGTAACGATCTCTCTTCACGTACCGAGCAGCAGGCTGCCTCTCTGGAAGAGACCGCTGCCAGCATGGAACAACTCACCGCCACCGTGAAGCAGAACGCGGATAACGCGCGTCAGGCGACCAGTCTGGCAAAAAACGCCTCACAGACGGCGCTGAAAGGTGGAACCGTGGTTGATGGCGTGGTGCGTACAATGGACGAAATCGCCACCAGCTCCAGCAAAATCGCGCAAATTACCTCTGTTATCGACGGTATTGCCTTCCAGACCAATATTCTGGCGCTGAACGCGGCGGTAGAAGCGGCGCGTGCGGGCGAACAGGGCCGTGGTTTTGCCGTGGTCGCTGGCGAAGTTCGTACTCTGGCGCAGCGTAGCGCTCAGGCGGCAAAAGAGATTAAGGCGCTGATTGATGACTCGGGCAATCGGGTCAATGCCGGTACGGCGCTGGTGCATGAAGCAGGCGAAACGATGGCGGAGATTGTCAGCGCCGTGACCCGCGTGACCGACATTATGGGCGAAATTGCCTCGGCTTCTGATGAACAGAGCCGGGGTATCGATCAGGTAGGCCAGGCCGTTGCCGAGATGGATCGCGTGACGCAGCAAAATGCTTCGCTGGTGGAGGAGTCCGCTTCCGCTGCCGCCGCCCTTGAAGAGCAGGCAGCACGACTGAACCAGACCGTGGCGGTATTTAAAGTGTCGCGCCGGATGGCGGCGTAAACGCCTTATCCGGCCTACATGAGATCGTACAGTCCTTGTAGGCCTGATAAGCGCAGCGCCATCAGGCATCCCCTGAAACCGGCACTACCGCCGGTTTCTGCGGTTTTGACCGCACCGCAATTACCACGCCTATTACCAGCAGCGCAATACCGCTTAGCGTCAGCAGCGGCGGAAAAGCCTGGCGCAGCATAAAGGTATACAGCAGGCCAGCCAGCGTTTCGAAGACAATCAGCGGGCCGAGGATCACCGTCGGCAGCTTCTGGCTGGCGACGTTCCAGCACAGCGCGCCAACCCACGAACACAATACCGCAATGGCTATCATCAGGCCGATAAACACATCCGGACGCGGGCCGAAGGGCAGGGCGAAACCTGGCGTTTGCCCATGCAGCCACAGACATGCTGCAATGTACCCCAGCAGAGAAACGGGCAGCGTCACCAGCGCCTGAGCCGTCGCCCATATCATCGGATGCTTATCGGGATTCTCGCGCAGCCAGCGGGCATTACGCAGTGCATACCACGCCCAGCACACCACTGAGACAAGCGCCAGCACGATACCAGAGCCATAACGCCAGCCGCTGAAATCGGGTAATCCCTGGTTCAGCTCCGAGATATTCACGCACAGCAGGCCAATAGCAATTAATATCAGCGCAGGTGACAGACGCCACCAGGATAATTTACCGTCACGCTGGCTATAGAGCAGGTTGGCGAAGACCGGGATCACCACCGGTAATGTACCAATAATCATCGTTGATACCGGCGCGCCGGTACGCTGGATGGCGCTGGCCAGGCAAACGTAATAAATCAGGTTACCCATCATCGTTAGCGCCAGCGCCGTTATCCAGTCTTTACCCGTCAGTTGGCGCAGACGTGCGCGTCCCAGCCAGGCGATCGGCACAGCAATCAGCCCCAGCGCCAGATAGCGTCCCATCGACTGTAATACTGCCGGGTATTCCGGCACGATCAGCGGCCCGACAAAAATTAATCCCCACATCAGCCCTGCCAGCAGGGCGTACAGCACGCCGCTAATCATTGTTAACATCCACATCATTAAACATTGCGTTGAGTGTAGGTAGGGAGAGTGCAGCCGTATTGTATGAGATTGCGCATTAGCGCGAATAAACCTGCTTCTGATAACGTACCGGCGTAATGCCGTAACGATGAGTAAATGCGCGGGTGAGATGCGACTGGTCGGTCAAACCGGTTGCGGCGGCGACCTCTGCGGCGGGCATTCCGTGAGTGAGAAAACCTTTGGCTCGCCACAGGCGAATGGCCATCAGCATTTGGTGCGGCGTAACGTGGAAATGAGACTTAAACTGGCGTTGAAAATGCCAGGGACTCAGTGAGGCAACCCGCGCCAGTTCGTCGAGCGTTATCGGGTGCATGTAATTATCATGCAGATACTCGCGTACCCGTTCAAAGCGATGCGCCCCTTCTGCAGATGTTGGCGCATGGCGGGCCAGCGGCTGGAAGGTGTCGATCAGATCGAGCAATAACCCTTTTTGCGCCAGCGCATCCTCTGTGTTCCACAGGCCGTGGATCAGTGAGCAGATCTGGCGCGAGCGCAGCGGATCGTGACGCGTTACGTCATGAAACCACCAGTGGCGGATCCCGGTGAGCTCTTCCAGAAGATCGGGCTCAAGATAGATCATCCGATAGCGCCAGCCATCGGCGGTTTCGGCTTCGCCGGTATGCAACTCATCGGGATTCATGGTGACGACAGAATGGGCGGGCGCGACGTACTGCGTACCGCGATAGCGAAAACGTTCGGCTCCGGCTTCTATCGCGCCAATGCCAAACGCTTCATGGGTATGTGGTTCAAAGGCGTAACGTGAGATGTGCGCATGATACAGCTCAACGCCCGGCACCTGCGCCAGATGGCGAAAGCGGGCGCTGTCTTTCTCATCAATAAACTGCTCAGGTACACCTTGCACGTTTTCTCTCCCCACGCATCATCCTGTCATTATCAGAGAGGATGCGCGGGGATGCCACCACAATTAACTAATTTTTAACACTTATACGATGCCTTTGACGCTGTCAGCCAATGATGTGGTTGGGCGGCCAATCAGTTTGCTCAACGTATGGCTGTCATCGAACAGACCGCCTTTAGAGGCGCCAACGTCAGAATCAGCCAGCATCTCCGCCAGCCCGGCAGGCAGACCAAAGCCTTTCAGCGCTGCGGCAAAATCAGCTTCGCTCAGGTTCTGATACACCACTTTTTTACCGCTCTGCTTTGCCAGCTCGGCAGCCAACTGGCTCAGGGTCCAGCCTGCATCGCCCGCCAGTTCGTAGGTTTTACCGGCGTGCCCCTCTTCACTGATGACGCGCGCGGCGGCTGCGGCATAGTCGGCACGGGTTGCCGAGGCGATTTTGCCTTCTCCCGCCGCCCCGATAAAGACGCCGTGTTCCAGTGCAGCTGGCGCGCTGGCGAGATAGTTTTCGGTGTACCAGCCGTTGCGCAGTAGCGCATAAGCGATACCGGATTCAGCCAGCATCTTCTCGGTGGCGACGTGTTCATCGGCCAGCCCCAGCGGGGAGGTGTCGGCGTGCAGCAGGCTGGTGTAGGCGATAAATTTCACGTGGGCAGCCTTTGCTGCATTAATCACGTTGCGATGCTGTGGGGCACGTTGTCCCACTTCGCTGGAGGAGATCAGCAGTAGCTTGTCGATACCCTGTAAGGCAGTCGAAAACGCGGCTTCGTCGCTGTAATCCGCCTGGCGAACGGTAATGCCCTGCTGGCTAAGCGCCGTCGCTTTAGCGGGGTTACGCACGATAGCCACAATCTGGCTGGCAGGAACGGTTTTCAGTAGCGATTCAATAACGTGTTGGCCCAGTTGGCCGGTGGCGCCGGTAATTGCGATCATGGGGTAACTCCTTGGTATTGGTCTTGTGTTTAATCACGCTAACACTTAAACTTACTTTTAGTAAGTACGCACAAAAAGGTTAGTATGAAAATGACAGCGTCGACCCTCTCCCAGCAATTACGCGATGGCAATTTGTTTGCCGAGCAATGCCCTTCACGCGAGGTGTTAAAACACGTCACCAGCCGCTGGGGCGTGTTAATTCTGGTGGCGCTGCGCGATGGTACGCACCGCTTTAGCGATTTGCGCCGGAAGATGGGCGGCGTCAGTGAAAAAATGCTGGCGCAATCGCTGCAGGCGCTGGAGCAGGACGGGTTTATCAATCGGGTGTCTTATCCGGTGGTGCCGCCGCACGTGGAATATAGTCTGACGCCGTTGGGTGAGCAGGTGAGCGATAAAGTCGCCGCGCTGGCGGACTGGATAGAACTGAATTTGCCGCAGGTTTTGGCGCAACGGGAAGAGCGGGTTGCGTGATAGGTTGGCAGTGTGTTTTGTAGGCCGGATAAGACGCTAGTGCGTCGCATCCGGCACGAGAGTTACTTACTCAAATCCAACTGATAAATCGCAAAGCCGATATCATCGGTAGCGACTTTTTTCAGCGGATATTGCCCTTTCTCTTTGATAAACGCTGCGGCTTTCTCAGACGGTGACGTTTCAAAACGAATATCCAGTGGCGTATCACTGTGAATCGGCGCCAGACGCCAGTTGTTATCTGCCGCCGGATGAATTTCACCGGCACGCTTCGTCTCAGCACCAATCCATGCGGCCAGCACCGAGCGGTTTTCATCTGGTGACGCAAACGCGATGTGGTTGTCTCCGGTTCCGGCAAACTTACCGCCATAGGCGCGATAGTTGTTGGTCGCGACGAGGAAGGTGGCGTTAGGGTCGACAGGCTTACCGTTAAAGGTCAGATTCTTAATCCGCTCTGCTTTTGGGTTGATGGTCTGGCACTCGCCGTCGTAGCGGGCGGGCTGTGAAACATCAATCTGATAATTCACGCCGTCGATCACGTCAAAGTTATAAGTACGGAACCCATCCCAGTTGATCAGCGACTGCGGCTTGCTGCTGTGAATATCAATTTGATTAAACTGCCCGGCGGAACATTCCAGCCACTCTTTCACCTCTTTGCCGCTGGCTTTCACGACCACCAGGGTATTGGGATAGAGATACAAATCAGCGGCATTACGGAAGGTTAACTGGCCTTTTTCGACTTCGACAAAGCTGGCCGGATCGTTCTTGCGTCCACCGACCTTAAACGGCGCGGCCGCGGAAAGTACCGGCAATTTTGCCAGGTCCGGATCGCCCTGAATAAAATGTTCCACATAGGCTTTCTGGGCGTTATTCACCACCTGCACGGTCGGGTCATCCTGAACCAACGCCAGGTAGCTGTACATGTTGTCGGCGGATTTACCGATCGGTTTGCTGACGAATTCACGGGTGGCGTCGTGATCGGCTTTCAGGATCTCTACGATTTTTTTGTCTTCACCGGCCAGTGATTTTTTCGCCGCGGCGTCATAAATGGGGCGTGCCTCTGCTTTCGCCTGGCTGACCTGCCATTTACCGCTGTCGTTATTCAGTACCAAATCTACGACGCCCAGATGATCGCCCCACATGCCCGGCATCACCGCCGGTACGCCATTGAGCGTGCCTTTCGCGGTATCCGCGCCTTTAATATTGGCAAAATCTTTACCCGGGAAAACGGCGTGAGCATGACCAAACATAATGGCATCCACACCCGGTACTTCACTGAGATAATAAACGGAGTTTTCCGCCATCGTCTGATACGGGTCGGCAGAAAGGCCGGAGTGAGCAATCACCACCACGACATCAGCGCCTTTTTTCCGCATTTCCGGCACATACTTACGCGCGGTTTCGGTGATGTCATTTACCGTCACTTTGCCGCTAAGGTTAGCTTTATCCCAGGTCATGATTTGTGGTGGCACAAAGCCGATATAGCCAATCTTCAGCGTCTGCTTGTTACCTTGCTGGTCGACCACTTCAGTTTCTTTGATCAAATAAGGCGTAAATAGCGGCTTTTTGGTCTTAACATCGATGATATTGGCGTTAACGTAGGGGAACTTCGCTCCGGCCAGCGCGTTATGCAAATACTCCAGACCATAGTTGAATTCATGATTGCCGAGGTTACCCACCGCGTAATCCAGCGTATTGAGCGCCTTATATACCGGGTGAGTTTCGCCCGCTTTCAGCCCTTTGGCCGCCATGTAATCCCCGAGCGGGCTGCCCTGAATCAGATCGCCGTTATCAACCAGCACGCTGTTTTTGACTTCACCACGCGCGGTGTTGATCAGACTTGCCGTGCGCACCAGGCCAAATTTTTCAGTCGGCGTGTCTTTGTAATAATCGAAATCCATCATATTGCTATGTAAATCAGTGGTTTCCATTATTCGCAGATCAACGGTCGCGGCATTCACGCTGGCTGCAATCAGCGTTGCCAGAAGCGTTGCACTAAACTTAATCATCAGGGGCATCCTTTTAAGATCTAAGCCACAAAAGAAAATGTATATAAATCTTCTTGCTTACAGAACTGTGAATCATGACATGAATATAGCGTTTAAAACCGCAGACGCTATCACAGTTGGCGGATCCCCTGACGATCGGGTATAAGTAAAACAACGAGTTAACACCACTGACAAACGAGGTGGAGAATGTTAGAACATGTATGCCAGCTTGCACGGAACGCGGGCGATGCCATTATGCAGGTCTACGATGGAATCAAACCGATGGAGATTACCAGCAAGCAGGATGATTCTCCGGTCACGGCGGCGGATATCGCTGCGCACACGGTGATCCTCGAAGGATTACAGGCGTTGACGCCGGATATTCCGGTTCTGTCTGAAGAAGCTCCTCCTGGCTGGGATGTTCGCCAGCACTGGCAGCGCTACTGGCTGGTGGACCCGCTGGACGGTACCAAAGAGTTTATTAAACGTAACGGTGAATTTACCGTCAATATTGCGCTGATTGAACAGGGAAAGCCGGTGCTTGGCGTGGTTTACGCGCCAGTAATGAAGGTCATGTACAGCGCGGCAGAAGGTAAAGCGTGGAAAGAAGAGTGCGGTGTGCGCAAACAGATCCTGGTACGTGACGCGCGTCCACCGCTGGTGGTGATTAGCCGCTCGCATGCCGACAATGAGTTAAAAGAGTATCTGCAACAACTGGGCGAACACCAGACCACGTCGATTGGCTCGTCGCTGAAATTCTGCCTGGTGGCGGAAGGGCACGCGCAGCTGTATCCGCGTTTTGGACCAACTAACGTCTGGGACACCGCCGCTGGCCACGCCGTTGCCGCCGCAGCCGGAGCGCACGTTCACGACTGGCAGGGGAAACCGCTGGACTACACCCCACGTGAATCGTTCCTCAACCCCGGCTTTCGGGTCTCTATTTACTGAGCAATTTATGCAGCAGGGCAATCACCTGCTGCACCTCTTCCTGCGTTAATGCACCATCTTTTGCCCACTGTACGCGTCCGTCCTTATCGAGTACCGCAATAGCGGAGCTTTCTTCATCCAGTTGCCAGGCTTTACGCGCAATGCCGTTGCTGTCGACAATAAATTGTGACCATGGATAGAGCTTCTTGTTGCTCTCCAGACTGCTGCGCACAAACATACCGGAGCCGGGAATGGCGTCATCCGTGTTGACGATAGTGGTGGTCTGGTATTTGTCGTGCGGCAGGTTCGCCGCTTTGATAGCTTCAATCAGGTTCGCGTTTTTCTCTTTAGCGGAGGTGCGCCCGGCAATGTGTTGCACAATCCGTACTTTGCCGGGCAGTTGCGCGCTATTCCAGCTTTTGTAGCTAAACTTATCGTTATCAAGAATCAGTTCGCCGCGATCGGCGATCCCCACCGGTGGTACGCGCTGGTTAGTCTCAAACTTATGGGCGGAGGCAATCATCGGCAGCAGCAGGCACGACAGCGCCAGCAGTTTTCGTAAGGTCATAGGTTTTCCTTCTTTCTTTATTTTGCAGGTGATCCGACCACTTGGGTCTGGAATTTAATCATATGTGCGATTGATGCTTTTTCCCGCAAGCGCGATGCCAGTTTGCGGACGGGCGCACAAATCCTGCGAAAATCGAAGGCTTATACTGAAGACAGCGAAGCGTTGAAAAGATAATTCTGAATAATTGTAACTTGAAGGTAAATAAACTTATACACGCTGGAAACATCAACGAGATAGTCTATAGTCATAGGGCATTAAAATTTGCGCCTGAGGATTGTCGGACCGATTGTGGTACCGCAAAGGCGTAATGCTCAGCAGGAGACAACAATGAAAATTTTCCAACGATACAACCCGCTGCAGGTGGCGAAGTACGTGAAGATCCTGTTTCGTGGACGGTTATATATCAAGGACGTAGGCGCTTTTGAATTTGATAAGGGTAAGATTCTTATCCCAAAAGTGAAGGACAAGCTGCATTTTTCCGTGATGTCCGAAGTTAACCGTCAGGTCTTGCGTCTGCAAACTGAGATGGCTTGATCAAAGTGCTATGCGGTAGTTAAAAAAACGGCTCCAGGACTGGAGCCGTTGATGTTTCTGCAAGGCGCTATGACGCCTTCGCCTCTTCCTTCGCATCCGGCAGTTTCGGTACCAGAACGGTAGGTTTACTGTCCAGACGCGTCACCAGCAGCTGATCGATCTTGTAGTTATCGATATCCACCACTTCAAATTTGTAGCCTGAATATTTCACCGAGTCGGTGCGTTTCGGGATTTTACGCAACATGAACATCATAAAGCCGCCGATGGTCTCATAGTTGCCGGACTGCGGGAATTCGTCGATATCCAGGACGCGCATGACGTCATCAATCGGCGTACCGCCGTCGACTAACCATGAGTTTTCATCACGCGCCACGATCTGCTCTTCGAGGCCCTGACCGACTAAATCGCCCATCAGCGTCGTCATCACATCGTTGAGCGTGATAATCCCCACCACCAATGCATACTCGTTCATGATGACGGCAAAATCTTCGCCTGCGGTTTTGAAGCTTTCCAGCGCTTCAGAGAGCGTCAGCGTATCCGGGACGATCAGCGTATTGCGGATCTGCACGCCGCTGTTCAGCGCCATGCTCTGGTTGGCCAGCACGCGGTTGAGGAGATCCTTTGAATCGACATAGCCAATGATGTGGTCGATATCTTCGTTACACACCAGGAATTTGGAGTGCGGGTGTTCCGCCACTTTGTTCTTCAGGCTCTGCTCGTCTTCGTGAAGATCGAACCAGATAATGTTCTCGCGCGACGTCATTGAAGACGGTACGGTACGGGATTCCAGTTCGAACACATTTTCAATCAGCTCATGTTCCTGCTTGCGCAGAACACCCGCCAGCGCACCGGCTTCGACCACGGCGTAAATGTCGTCTGACGTGATGTCATCTTTACGCACCATCGGGATTTTAAACAGGCGGAAAATGTTATTTGCCAGACCGTTAAAGAACCACACCAGCGGGCGGAAGACCAGCAGACAGAAGCGCATCGGGTTGATGATACGCAAAGCCACAGCTTCTGGCGCAATCATACCGATGCGTTTCGGGGTTAAATCCGCGAACAGGATGAACAGGCCAGTAACCAGTGAGAAGGACAGAATAAAACTTAACTGTTCGGACAGCTCTGGAGCGAAGTACTTTGAGAACAGACTGTAAAACGCCGGGGAAAAGGCCGCATCACCCACGATACCGCCGAGAATGGCGACCGCGTTAAGGCCAATCTGCACCACGGTAAAAAACATGCCGGGGTTTTCCTGCATCTTCAAAACACGCTGTGCGTTTACATTGCCTTCATCGGCAAGCAGTTTAAGTTTGATTTTGCGTGATGCGGCAAGCGAGATCTCGGATATCGAGAAAAACGCACTCACGGCGATCAGGCAGAGAATGACTAAAATACTGTTTAACATATCTTATCCGACCGTTCGGGTCAGATCCTCGGAAGGGAGAAGTTGATAAATCCGTGTGAAATACACATTGAAAACCGGCTCGTGGAAGTGAGCCGGTAAATTCAGAAGCTAGTATAGCGTAAGGTACTGTAACGTCGCCAGAGGGGGAAATTTAACCTTGTGGTGGCAAACACACGCCAATCCCGCCAATTCCACAGTATCCATAAGGGTTTTTGTGCAGATATTGTTGGTGATCGTCTTCGGCATAATAGAACGGGGTTGCCGTACTGATTTCCGTTGTAATGGTCCGCTCGTCGCCAGCGGCGGTCATCGCCGCCTGAAAACGTTCAAGGCTGGCCTGTGCTGCGGCGGTTTGCTCTGGCGTTAAGGGATAAATAGCGGAACGATACTGCGTACCCTGGTCGTTCCCCTGGCGCATACCTTGCGCCGGGTCGTGATTTTCCCAGAACACCTGCAGCAGTTGCTCGTAGCTGATAACATGCGGGTCATAGACGACGCGTACCGCCTCGGCATGCCCGGTATCGCCAGAGCAAACTTCCCGATAGGTCGGGTTAGGGGTATAGCCGCCGGTGTATCCGGCTGCGGTGCTGTACACGCCGGGTAATGACCAGAATAAACGCTCCACGCCCCAGAAACATCCCATGGCGAAAAGGGCGATTTCCATACCGTCGGGCACGTTGGTCATCGAATGTTGGTTAACCGCATGCAGCGTTGCCACTGGCATCGGGGTGTTGCGTCCAGGTAGCGCATCTGCTTGAGTAACGAGATGCTTTCTATCAAATAAACTCATGGCCGTTCTCCCGAAATCAGTCATTTGGGTTAAGGTTGTAACGAGACGCGTCTTTGCCCACAATAAACGGCATGAATACGTCTAGAGTTAAACATAAGAAATATTTGGGTTGCCGTCTGTTTTTCAACTCTTATTGTTGATTTTTTGTTAAGCCGAGGAACGGCATAGTATTTTTTTCCAGGGGTGGGAAAAAAGGATATTCAGGAGAAAATGTGCCACATATCCGTCAGTTATGTTGGGTGGGATTACTGTGCTTAAGTGGCTCCGCCGCCGCCGCGAATGTTCGCTTACAGGTCGAAGGATTATCAGGACCGCTGGAGAAAAACGTCCGTGCGCAGCTGTCCACGATTCAAAGTGATGAAGTCACGCCAGACCGACGCTTTCGTGCGCGCGTTGATGATGCCATCCGCGAAGGGCTAAAAGCGCTGGGCTACTTTGAGCCGACCATCGATTTTGAGCTGCGCCCGCCACCGGCGAAAGGACGCCAGGTGCTGATTGCCAAAGTAACCCCCGGCGAGCCGGTGCTGATTGGCGGCACCGAAGTGATTCTGCGCGGTGGCGCGCGTACGGATAAAGATTACCTGGATCTGCTGAAAACGCGCCCGGCAATCGGCACCGTGTTGAATCAGGGAGACTATGACAACTTCAAAAAATCCCTCACCAGCGTGGCGCTGCGCAAAGGTTATTTCGACAGTGAATTTAATAAAAGCCAGCTTGGAATAGCGCTTGAGCGCCGTCAGGCGTTCTGGGATATCGATTACAACAGCGGCGAACGCTATCGCTTTGGGCATGTCACCTTTGAAGGCTCGCAAATTCGTGATGAGTACCTGCAAAACCTGGTGCCATTTAAAGAAGGTGAAGCGTACGAGTCGAAAGATCTGGGGGAACTGAACCGTCGTCTGTCGGCGACCGGATGGTTTAATTCTGTGGTTGTCGCGCCGGAATTTGATAAAGCCCGCAAAACCAAAGTGCTGCCGCTAAAAGGCGTGGTCTCGCCGCGTACCGAAAACACCATCGAAACCGGGGTTGGTTATTCAACTGACGTCGGGCCACGGGTGAAGACCTCGTGGAAAAAGCCGTGGATGAACTCCTATGGCCACAGCCTGACCACCAGCGCCAGCATCTCTGCGCCAGAGCAGGTCCTTGATTTTAGTTATAAAATGCCGCTGTTAAAGAACCCGCTGGAGCAGTATTACCTGGTGCAGGGCGGCTTTAAGCGTACCGATTTAAACGACACCGAGCAGGACTCCACGACGCTTGCGGTTTCCCGCTACTGGGATCTCTCCAGTGGCTGGCAGCGCGCGATTAACCTGCGCTGGAGCCTCGACCACTTTACGCAGGGTAACGTCACCAATACCACTATGCTGCTCTATCCGGGCGTGATGATTAGCCGGACACGTTCGCGCGGCGGTCTGATGCCCGTCTGGGGCGATTCACAGCGTTATTCCATTGATTACTCCAATACGGCCTGGGGCTCAGACGTTGATTTCTCCGTCTTCCAGGCGCAAAACGTCTGGATCCGCACGCTGTACGACAAGCATCGCTTTGTGATGCGCGGTAACCTCGGCTGGATTGAAACCGGGGACTTCGACAAAGTGCCGCCGGATCTGCGTTTCTTCGCCGGGGGCGATCGCAGTATTCGCGGCTATAAATACAAATCTATTTCGCCTGAAGGCAGCGACGGTAAGCTGAAAGGGGCCTCGAAGCTGGCAACTGGCTCGCTGGAATACCAGTACAACGTGACCGGGAAATGGTGGGGCGCGATGTTTGTCGATAGCGGCGAAGCGGTCAGCGATATCCGCAAAAGCGATTTCAAAACCGGCGCCGGGGTCGGCGTACGCTGGCAATCGCCGGTCGGTCCCATCAAGCTCGACTTTGCCGTTCCTGTCGGCGACAAAGATGAACATGGTTTACAGTTTTACATCGGTCTGGGGCCTGAATTATGAGTTTATGGAAGAAGATAAGCCTCGGCGTGCTGATTTTTATCCTGCTGTTGTTAGGCACGGTGGCGTTTCTTGTCGGCACCACCTCGGGCCTGCACCTGATCTTCAAAGCAGCTGATCGCTGGGTTCCGGGGCTGGAAATTGGTCAGGTCACCGGCGGCTGGCGGGATTTATCGCTCAAAAATATTCGTTATGACCAGCCTGGCGTGGCGGTGAATGCCGGCGAAGTGCATCTGGCCGTCGGGCTGGAGTGTCTTTGGGATAGCAGCCTGTGCGTCAACGATCTGTCGCTGAAAAATATCAACGTGGCGATCGACAGCAAGAAGATGCCGCCTTCAGCACCGGTTGAGGAAGAGGATAGCGGCCCGCTTAACCTTTCCACACCTTATCCGATTACGCTTTCACGCGTGGCGCTAAACAACATCAATATCAAAATCGATGACACCACGGTTTCAGTGCTCGATTTTACCTCCGGCCTGAACTGGCAGGAAAAAACGCTGACCCTGAAGCCAACGTCATTACAGGGCCTGCTGATTGCCCTGCCTAAAGTGGCGGAAGTGGCGCAGGAAGAGGTCGTTGAACCGAAGATTCAAAACCCGCAGCCGGATGAAAAACCGCTCGGCGAAACGCTAAAAGATCTGTTCTCAAAGCCGGTGCTACCGGAAATGACCGATGTCCATCTGCCGCTCAACCTCAATATTGAAGAGTTTCGCGGCGAGCAACTGCGCGTGACCGGGGATACGGATTTAACGGTGCATAACATGCTGCTCAAAGTGAGCAGTATTGACGGCAACATGAAGCTCGACGCGCTGGATATCGACTCTAATCAGGGCACGGTAAACGCCAGCGGTACGGCGCAGCTCACCAACACATGGCCGGTAGATATTACCCTCAACAGCACGCTGAACGTCGATCCATTAAAAGGCGAAAAGGTGAAGCTGAAGGTCGGCGGCGCGCTGCGTGACCAGCTGGAAGTCGGCGTCAATCTGTCTGGCCCGGTTGATATGGACCTGCGTGCGCAAACGCGTCTGGCAGAAGCCGGATTACCGCTCAATCTGGAAGTGGTGAGTAAGCAGGTTTACTGGCCGTTTACCGGCGACAAGCAATTCCAGGCCGATGACATTAAGCTCAAGCTGACCGGCAAAATGACCGACTATACGTTGTCGATGCGTACCGCGGTGAAAGGGCAGGATATTCCTCCGGCTACCATTACGCTGGACGCCAAAGGCAACGAACAGCAGATTAATCTCGACAAACTGAGCATTGCGGCGCTGGAAGGGAAAACCGAACTGAAAGCGCTGGTGGACTGGCAGCAGGCGATCAGCTGGCGCGGGGAGTTAACGCTGGATGGTATCAACACCGCGAAAACAATCCCGGACTGGCCGTCAAAGCTGAATGGTCTGGTGAAAACGCGCGGCAGTCTGTACGGCGGAAGCTGGCAGATGGAGATTCCTGAGCTGAAGCTGACCGGTAACGTGAAGCAGAACAAGGTTAATGTAAACGGCTCGCTGAAGGGGAACAGCTACCTGCAGTGGACGATCCCGGGCCTGCATCTGGAACTGGGGCGCAACAGTGCGGACGTGAAAGGGGAACTGGGGGTTAAGGACCTCAATCTCGACGCGACGATTGATGCCCCGAGCCTGGATAACGCGCTGCCGGGATTAGGTGGCACGGCGAAAGGGCTGGTAAAAGTTCGCGGTACGGTAGAAGCGCCACAGCTGTTGGCGGACATCACCGCCCGCGGCCTGCGTTGGCAGGAGCTTTCCGTTGCTCAGGTTCGCGTCGAAGGCGACGTGAAATCGGCGGAGCAAATCGCCGGTAATCTCAACGTTCGCGTAGAACGGATTGTACAACCTGACGTGAATATCGGCCTGGTGACGCTCGATGCCAAAGGCAGTGAGAAGCAGCATGAGCTACAGCTGCGCATTCAGGGCGAGCCGGTCTCAGGGCAGCTCTCCCTGGCAGGCAGCTTTGATCGCAAAGAGCAGCGCTGGAAAGGGGAATTAAGCAATACCCGTTTCCAGACGCCGGTTGGTCCGTGGGCGCTCAATCGTGCGATCGCGTTGGATTATCGCAATCAGGAACAAAAAATCAGCATTGGACCGCATTGCTGGAACAACCCGAATGCGGAGCTGTGCGTACCACAAACCATTGATGCTGGTGCAGAAGGACGCGCGGTGGTGAATCTCAACCGTTTCGACCTGGCGATGCTGAAACCGTTTATGCCGGATACGACTCAGGCCAGCGGGGTGTTCACCGGCAAAGCCGATGTCAGTTGGGACACGACCAAAGAGGGGCTGCCGCAGGGGCAGGTCACGCTTTCCGGGCGTAACGTGAAGGTCACGCAAAGCGTGAACGATGCGCCGCTGCCTGTGGCATTTGAAACGTTGAATCTGACCGCCGACCTGCACGACAACCGTGCCGAGCTGGGCTGGCTGATTCGCCTGACTAATAACGGGCAGTTTGACGGAAAGGTGCAGGTGACGGATCCACAAGGGCGCCGTAACCTGGGCGGCAACGTCAATATCCGCAACTTCAATCTGGCGATGGTGAACCCTATCTTCTCACGTGGTGAAAAGGCCGCGGGGATGATCAACGCCAACCTGCGTCTGGGCGGCGATGTGCAAAGCCCGCAACTGCTTGGACAACTGCAACTGAGCGGACTGGATATCGACGGTAACTTTATGCCGTTTGACATGCAGCCAAGCCAGTTAGCCGTTAACTTCACCGGAACACGCTCAACGTTGGCGGGTGTGGTGCGTACGCAGCAGGGGGAAATCAACCTGAGCGGCGACGCAGACTGGAGTCAAATAGACAACTGGCGGGCGCGCGTTGCGGCGAAAGGCAGCCGGGTGCGGATCACCGTGCCGCCGATGGTGCGTCTGGATGTCTCGCCGGATGTGGAATTTGAAGCGACACCGAGCCTGTTTACCCTGAACGGCAATGTCGATGTGCCGTGGGCGCGTATCGTGGTCCACGATCTGCCGGAAAGCGCGGTAGGGGTGTCCAGCGATATGGTGATGCTTAATAACGATCTGCAGCCCGAGAAACCACAGACCGCCGGGATCCCGATCAACAGCAACCTGAATATCCACGTCGGTAATAACGTGCGTCTTGATGCCTTTGGTTTGAAAGCGCGTCTGACGGGCGATCTGAAGGTGGTGCAGGATAAACAGGGGCTGGGGCTTAACGGGCAGATTAATATCCCGAGCGGTCGCTTCCATGCCTATGGTCAGGATCTGATTGTGCGTAAGGGCGAGCTGTTATTCTCCGGTCCGCCGGATCAGCCGTTGCTCAATATTGAAGCGATTCGTAACCCGGATGCTACAGAAGATGACGTGATCGCCGGCGTTCGCGTCACGGGCACGGCTGATGAACCGAAAGCGGAGATCTTCTCCGACCCGGCGATGTCGCAGCAAATGGCGCTGTCCTACCTGCTTCGTGGGCAAGGACTGGATAGTGAACAGAGCGACAGCGCGGCGATGACTTCAATGCTTATTGGCCTGGGGGTTGCACAAAGTGGTCAGGTTGTGGGTAAAATCGGGGAGACATTTGGCGTAAGCAATCTGGCACTGGACACGCAAGGGGTGGGTGACTCATCTCAGGTCGTTGTCAGCGGATACGTACTGCCAGGTCTGCAGGTGAAATATGGTGTGGGTATATTTGACTCCTTAGCGACACTCACGCTACGTTATCGTCTGATGCCTAAGCTATATCTGGAAGCAGTGTCTGGCGTAGATCAGGCACTTGATTTGCTCTATCAGTTCGAGTTTTAGCAATGCGAATATTTGTCTATGGCAGTTTACGAACCAAACAAGGCAACAGCCACTGGATGACCAATGCCCTGTTGCTGGGAAATTTCAGTATCGACAACTACCAGTTGTACAGCCTGGGCCACTATCCAGGCGCCGTTCCGGGAAATGGAACAGTACACGGGGAAGTTTATCGTATTGATAACGCCACGCTGGCAGAGCTTGACGCTCTGCGTACCCGTGGTGGTGAATACGCACGCCAGCTAATTCAAACGCCGTACGGAAGTGCATGGATGTACGTGTATCAACGTCCGGTTGATGGCTTAACGCTGATTGAAAGCGGTAACTGGTTAGACAGAGACCAGTACTGATATATACCCGATAAGTAAAACGCGCCACCCTCGGGTGGCGTTGTTTTATGTGCCCGTTGCACTCGCATTTGGGCACAAAAAAGCCCCGACATGCGGGGCTTAGCATCAAAAGTAAGAATTACTTCTTCGCGCGCTCGAAGGAAGCAACGATTTCAGCTTTAGCAGCTTCTGCGTTGTCCCAACCGTCAACTTTCACCCATTTGCCAGCTTCGAGGTCTTTATAATGCTCGAAGAAGTGGGTGATCTGCGCTTTCAGCAGTTCCGGCAGGTCGGACACATCTTTGATGTGATCGTATTCTTTGCTCAGCTTGGTGTGCGGTACCGCAACCAGTTTCGCATCTTCACCGGATTCGTCGGTCATTTTCAGAACGCCAACCGGACGGCAGCGGATCACTGAACCAGGCTCCAGCGGGTACGGAGTCGGGACCAGAACGTCAACCGGATCGCCATCCAGAGACAGAGTGTGGTTGATGTAACCGTAGTTGCACGGATAGAACATCGCGGTGGACATGAAGCGGTCAACGAACAGGGCGCCGCTCTCTTTGTCAACTTCGTATTTGATCGGATCTGCGTTGGCAGGGATCTCGATAACAACGTAGATATCTTCCGGCAGGTCTTTACCGGCAGGGACGTTGAGTAAGCTCATGTCTGTTTCCTTTAAATAAGCTATGGCAAACAAGTGGCGGGTATTATAGCCAACTCGCGCGGAATGTCTCCGCTTGTTTTCGCTTTCTCTGCGTTCATTTTCTTCTTTTTCTCTCTCTCCGGTGACAGAAAAATCCATATCTTCAGCCGCATTTTTCATAGTGATATGAAAGCGATTACAAACTTGTGATTAACGTTTTATTTACTTTTTTGAAGTGTGATGTAACGCAATCCGTTACATGCTCAATTGTCTATAGTTTTTTCGCGACGGTTTATTAACCAACAATAATCACCCTACGAGGACGCACTTATGTGGAAGCGCTTACTTTTAGTCACAGCAGTTTCGGCAGCCATGTCGTCTATGGCAATGGCAGTCCCATTAACCGTAGGATTTTCGCAGGTTGGCTCTGAATCCGGCTGGCGCGCCGCAGAAACCAACGTGGCGAAAAGCGAGGCCGAAAAGCGCGGAATTACGCTGAAAATCGCTGACGGCCAGCAAAAGCAGGAAAACCAGATTAAAGCAGTCCGTTCATTTGTTGCCCAGGGCGTCGATGCCATCTTTATTGCACCGGTCGTGGCAACAGGTTGGGAGCCGGTGTTAAAAGAGGCCAAAGATGCCGACATTCCGGTCTTTTTGCTCGATCGTTCCATCGATGTAAAAGACAAATCTCTCTATATGACTACCGTCACCGCCGATAACGTGCTGGAAGGCAAATTAATCGGCGACTGGCTGATTAAAGAAGTGAACGGCAAGCCGTGTAACGTCGTTGAGCTACAAGGAACCGTTGGCGCCAGCGTGGCGATCGATCGTAAGAAAGGGTTCGCTGAAGCCATCGCTAACGCGCCAAACATCAAAATTATCCGCTCTCAGTCCGGCGACTTCACCCGCAGTAAAGGGAAAGAAGTGATGGAGAGCTTTATTAAAGCGGAAAACAACGGCAAGAACATCTGCATGGTTTACGCCCACAACGATGACATGGCGATCGGCGCTATTCAGGCGATCAAAGAGGCGGGCCTGAAACCAGGCAAAGATATTCTGACGGGGTCAATCGACGGCGTACCGGATATCTACAAAGCGATGATTGATGGTGAAGCCAACGCCAGCGTCGAGCTGACGCCGAATATGGCTGGCCCGGCATTTGACGCGCTGGAGAAATTCAAAAAAGACGGCACGATGCCTGAGAAGCTGACCATTACCAAATCGATCCTCTATCTGCCGGATACCGCGAAAGAAGAGCTAGAGAAGAAGAAAAACATGGGCTACTGAGCCTTCATGAAACTGCCGGGGGCGCTGCGTTTGCCCGGCCTACATTAAGCTCTTTGTAGGCCGGATAAGGCGTTACGCCGCCATCCGGCATTTGTTGCCTGATGGCGCTGCGCTTATCAGGCCTACGAAACGCCGTGACCTCGTACCGGAGGAATGCCATGACCACCGACCAACACCAGGAAATCCTCCGTACAGAGGGCTTAAGCAAATTCTTTCCCGGCGTCAAAGCGCTGGATAACGTGGATTTCAGCCTGCGACGCGGCGAGATCATGGCATTGCTCGGCGAAAACGGGGCGGGGAAATCGACGCTGATCAAAGCGTTGACCGGTGTATATCATGCCGATCGCGGCACGATCTGGCTCGAAGGCCAGCCTGTCTCCCCCAAAAATACCGCCCATGCCCAGCAACTGGGGATTGGTACCGTGTACCAGGAAGTGAACCTGCTGCCCAATATGTCGGTAGCGGATAACTTGTTTATTGGCCGCGAACCGCGGCGCTTTGGCCTGTTGCAGCGCAAACAGATGGAAAAGCGCGCGACGGAACTGATGGCGTCGTACGGTTTTTCCCTTGATGTGCGCGAGCCGCTGAACCGCTTTTCCGTGGCAATGCAGCAGATCGTTGCCATTTGTCGGGCGATCGATCTCTCCGCGAAGGTACTGATCCTCGATGAACCTACCGCCAGCCTCGATACCCAGGAAGTTGAAATGCTGTTCGGCCTGATGCGGCATCTGCGCGATCGCGGCGTCAGTCTGATCTTCGTCACCCACTTCCTCGATCAGGTTTATCAGGTCAGCGATCGCATCACCGTCCTGCGTAACGGCGGCTTTGTGGGCTGCCGTGAAACCCATGCGCTGCCGCAGATCGAACTGGTCAAAATGATGCTGGGCCGCGAACTGGATACCCACGCGTTACAGCGTGCGGGCCGCACGTTGCTGAGCGATAAACCGGTGGCGGCGTTTAGTGATTTTGGTAAGAAAGGCACTATCGCCCCGTTCGATCTGCAAGTGCGTCCCGGTGAGATCGTCGGTCTCGCCGGACTGCTGGGATCCGGGCGAACGGAAACGGCGGAGGTGATCTTCGGCATCAAACCCGCCGACAGCGGCAGCGCACTGATCAAAGGTAAACCGCAGACCTTGCGATCGCCGCATCAGGCTTCGTGCCTGGGGATCGGTTTTTGCCCGGAGGATCGGAAAACGGATGGCATTATTGCCGCCGCCTCGGTGCGGGAAAATATCATTCTGGCGTTGCAGGCGCAGCGCGGTTGGTTGCGCCCCATTCCCCGCAAAGAACAAAACGAGATTGCCGAGCGCTTTATTCGCCAGCTTGGTATTCGCACCCCTAACGCCGAACAGCCGATCGAATTTCTCTCCGGCGGCAATCAGCAAAAAGTCTTGCTGTCGCGCTGGTTACTGACCAAACCGCAGTTTCTGATCCTCGATGAACCCACGCGCGGGATCGACGTCGGCGCGCATGCCGAGATCATCCGCCTGATCGAAACGCTGTGCGCCGATGGTTTGGCCCTGCTGGTTATCTCATCGGAACTGGAAGAACTGGTGGGTTATGCCGATCGGGTCATTATTATGCGCGATCGCAAACAGGTGGCCGAGATCCCACTGGCTGAATTGTCCGTCCCGGCGATCATGAACGCCATTGCGGCCTAAGGAGACTATGGTGATGCCTCAATCTCTCCCTCAATCCAATCCGCCTGAACGACGGTTTCATTGGCCCAAGGGAATGCCACAGCTGGTGGCGCTACTGCTGGTGCTGCTGGTGGACAGTCTGGTCGCGCCGCACTTCTATCAGGTGATTTTGCAGGATGGTCGGCTGTTCGGTAGCCCGATTGATATTCTCAACCGCGCCGCACCCGTGGCGCTGTTGGCGATTGGTATGACGCTGGTGATTGCCACTGGCGGCATTGATCTTTCCGTTGGCGCTGTGATGGCCATTGCCGGGGCGACGACCGCGGCGATGACGGTGGCCGGGCACAGCCTGCCGGTGGTGCTGCTTGCCGCCTTAGGCTCCGGCATTCTGGCGGGATTGTGGAACGGAGTTCTGGTGGCCATCCTCAAGATCCAACCGTTCGTCGCCACGCTGATCCTGATGGTTGCCGGGCGCGGCGTCGCGCAGTTGATCACCTCCGGGCAGATCGTCACCTTCAACTCGCCTGAGCTTTCCTGGCTTGGCAGTGGCTCACTGTTACTGTTCCCCACGCCGGTGATTATTGCGCTACTGACGCTGGTGGTGTTCTGGCTGCTGACGCGGAAAACGGCGCTGGGCATGTTTATTGAAGCGGTGGGTATCAACATTCGCGCGGCGAAAAACGCCGGGGTCAACACCCGCATTATTGTGATGCTTACCTATGTCTTGAGCGGCCTGTGTGCCGCTATCGCCGGGATCATTGTTACCGCGGATATTCGCGGCGCGGATGCGAATAACGCCGGATTATGGCTGGAGCTGGACGCTATTCTGGCGGTGGTCATTGGCGGCGGTTCGCTGATGGGCGGGCGCTTTAACCTGCTGCTGTCGGTGATAGGCGCGTTAATTATTCAGGGGATGAACACCGGGATTTTACTGTCGGGCTTCCAGCCGGAACTGAATCAGGTGGTCAAAGCCGTCGTGGTGTTGTGTGTGCTGGTTGTGCAGTCACAACGCTTTATCAGCCTGATAAAAGGAGTGCGTGGTCATGATAAAACGTAATTTACCGCTGATGATCACCCTCGGCGTGTTTGTGCTGGGCTACCTCTACTGCTTGACGCAATTTCCGGCTTTTGCTTCCACCCGGGTGATTTGCAATATCCTGACCGATAACGCTTTTTTAGGGATTATCGCCGTCGGCATGACCTTCGTGATTCTCTCTGGCGGGATCGACCTTTCCGTTGGCTCGGTGATTGCCTTTACCGGCGTATTTCTGGCAAAGGCGATTGGCTACTGGGGGATTTCTCCGTTACTGGCCTTCCCCCTGATTCTGCTGATGGGCTGTGCGTTTGGCGCGTTTATGGGATTACTGATTGATGCGCTGAAGATCCCGGCGTTTATCATTACCCTGGCGGGAATGTTCTTTTTGCGCGGCGTTAGCTATCTGGTTTCTGAAGAGTCGATCCCGATTAACCATCCGGTTTATGACACGCTCTCCAGTCTGGCATGGAAAATTCCCGGCGGCGGTCGTCTGAGTGCGATGGGTTTGCTGATGCTGGCGGTGGTGGTGATTGGCATCTTCCTGGCGCACCGTACACGGTTTGGCAATCAGGTATATGCGATTGGCGGCAACGCCACCTCTGCTAACCTGATGGGGATCTCCACCCGCAGTACCACCATCCGTATTTATATGTTGTCTACCGGCCTGGCCACGCTTGCCGGCATTGTTTTTTCAATTTACACCCAGGCCGGTTATGCGCTGGCGGGCGTCGGTGTCGAGCTGGATGCGATTGCCTCAGTCGTGATTGGCGGTACGCTGTTGAGCGGCGGAGTGGGTACGGTTTTAGGCACCTTGTTTGGCGTGGCTATTCAGGGCCTGATCCAGACCTACATTAATTTTGACGGCACATTAAGTTCCTGGTGGACCAAGATCGCGATTGGTATTTTATTGTTTATTTTTATTGCCTTACAACGCGGTCTCACGGTGCTTTGGGAAAATCGTCAAAGCTCGCCGGTCAGCCGCGTAAGCACGGCGGCGACACCAAAGTAACGTCCTGATTTTTCAAGAGACATTTAAATACCTAAACTTTTTCCGGTTGTAGTCGATAGGTTCTGTACAGGTCTGTTTTAACCCTACAACCGGAAATATAACAATGCCAAAATCCCTTTCAATTCGATCAAGTTTGTTGGTGTTATTGTCTCTGCTGGCGTTTCTGCTGTTGCTGACCGGCGGGATGGGGCTATACGCCTCTACCCGCATTATTACTTCATTGATTTATCACGGTATTATGAGTGCAGCAATGCTGGCGGCCATCGCCTTGCTGGCGGTTATTTGGTTTATGCTGCGAAATAAGTTTCTCAAACCGCTGGATAACATTGTTGAACAGCTGGAACGTCTGGCGACAGGCGATTTGTCGCCAGTTAGCGCGCCGTCGGCCAGCGCCGAATTCAACCGTCTCAACGCGGCAATGGATGAAATGCGCCATGCGCTGGGCGACTCGGTGCAACGCGTGCGTGACGCCAGCTTGCAAATTGATATCGGTAGCCGTGAACTGACGGCCGGAAACCAGCATCTGGCGCAGCGTACTGAATCGACAGCCACGTCGCTGGAACAGACCGCTGCCAGCATGGAAGAGTTAACGGCGACCGTGAAACAGAATGCGGACAACGCCGAACAGGCGCACCAGTTGGCAAAATCGGTATCGGATACCGCCGATCGCGGCAGCGAGATGGTGTGCTATGTGATCGAGAAAATGCGCGATATTGCCGGCAGTTCCAGTCGTATTGCCGACATCCTTAGCGTGATAGACGGCATCGCATTCCAGACCAATATTCTGGCGCTCAATGCCTCCGTTGAAGCGGCGCGGGCCGGTGAGCAAGGACGGGGTTTTGCGGTTGTCGCAGGTGAAGTACGTAATCTGGCCAGCCGCAGCGCCGAAGCGGCAAAAGAGATCCGCGCGTTAATCAGCGATTCACACACTCACGTCGGTGAAGGGAGCGAGCTGGCGCAACAGGCGGGCGAAACCATGGATGAGATTGCCACTGAGGTGATGCGCATGACTAAGCTGATGCGTGAAATCGCCAGCGCGTCCCAGGAGCAGAGTCGCGGCATAGAGCAGGTGAATATCGCGGTGATTCAGATGGATGAAACGGCGCAGCAAAATGCGGCACTGGTACAGCAGTCTTCAGCGGCTACCCGCTCGTTGGAAGAGCAGTCACATGCGCTGCTGGAAGCGATGGCGGCGTTTAAGCTACAGACAACGTAACCGAACGTAGGCCTGATAATGCGAAGTCGCCATCAGGTAATGTCACTGCATCATGCCGGATGGCCCTTCGCTTATCCGGCCTACAACGTACAGTAGGCCGGGATAGGGTGTTTACGCGTCCGGGAACTCGCGGATAAAGCGTTCTACATCTTCAACCATATGGTCATTGCCCACGAAGAAGGAACGGCGCTGGTGCAGGCTTTCCGGGATGATATCCAGAATACGTTCTTTACCATCGCTGGCTTTGCCGCCCGCCTGCTCGGCCAGGAAGGCCATCGGGTTGCATTCGTACAGCAGACGCAGTTTCCCTTGCGGGTGGCTGGCGGTGCTTGGGTACAGGTAGATCCCGCCCTTCAGCAGATTGCGATGGAAATCCGCAACCAAAGAGCCAATGTAGCGCGAGGTGTACGGGCGCTGGGTTGACTTATCTTCTTCCTGACAGAATTTAATGTACTTCTTCACGCCATTCGGGAATTTGATGTAGTTGCCTTCGTTAATGGAGTACGTGCTGCCTTTTACCGGGAAGCGCATACGTTCCTGGCTGAGGCAGAATACGCCCAGAGAAGGATCGTAGGTAAAGGCGTGTACGCCACAGCCGGTGGTATATACCAGCATGGTGGAAGAACCATAAACCACGTAGCCCGCAGCAACCTGCTTGTTGCCCGGTTGCAGGAAATCCTCTTCCGTGACCGGTGTGCCGACTGGGGTTACGCGGCGGTAAATAGAGAAAATCGTACCGACAGAGACGTTAACATCGATGTTGGATGAGCCATCCAGCGGATCCATTAGCACAACATATTTTGCGTGTTCGCAGCCTTCGAAGACGACGATTTCATCCTCTTCTTCCGAGGCAATGCCCGCCACAATGTCGCGCGCCTTCAGTGCAGCTTTCAGTTTTTCGTTCGCGAACAGATCGAGTTTCTGCTGAACCTCTCCCTGCACGTTCTCAGCACCGCTGGCACCCAGGATATCGACCAGACCGGCCTTGTTGATATCGCGGTGGATGATCTTGGCGCCCAGCTTTATTGCCGACAACAAAGCAGTGAGTTCACCGGTAGCATGAGAAAACTCGTGCTGCTTTTCGACAATAAATTCACCTAACGTTTTCATAACACTTTCCCTGCAATTTATGTGGAGTAAAGCGACCGCAACAATATTAACAAATATTTCCATTGTTGCGCTTAGGTGAATCGCGCCAGCAAACTACGGAATATCCTGAAATGCGTTTCTCACTTGCCGGACATGTGCGTAAAATGGCCCCCAGATTAAAAAAGGATAGTGACGTATGCGCATTCATATTTTGGGAATTTGTGGCACTTTCATGGGCGGTCTGGCGATGCTGGCGCGCTCGCTTGGTCATGAAGTAACCGGTTCGGACGCCAATGTGTATCCGCCGATGAGTACCTTACTTGAGAAGCAAGGCATTGATTTAATTCAGGGTTACGATGCCAGCCAGCTCGACCCGCAGCCGGACCTGGTGATCATCGGCAACGCCATGACCCGTGGTAATCCCTGCGTGGAAGCGGTGCTTGAGAAAAACATTCCATACATGTCCGGCCCGCAATGGCTGCATGACTTTGTGCTGCGCGATCGCTGGGTACTGGCGGTTGCGGGTACGCACGGTAAAACCACCACTGCCGGAATGGCGACCTGGATCCTTGAAGCCTGCGGCTATAAGCCTGGCTTTGTGATCGGCGGCGTACCGGGCAACTTTGAGGTTTCTGCGCGTCTGGGCGAAAGCGACTTCTTCGTGATTGAGGCGGATGAGTACGACTGCGCCTTCTTCGATAAGCGTTCTAAATTTGTGCATTACTGCCCGCGTACGCTGATCCTCAATAACCTTGAGTTCGATCACGCGGACATCTTTGACGATCTGAAAGCTATTCAGAAACAGTTCCATCACCTGGTACGTATCGTGCCGGGCCAGGGACGCATCATCTACCCGGAAAACGACATCAATCTGAAACAGACGATGGCGATGGGCTGCTGGAGCGAACAAGAGCTGGTGGGTGAACAGGGTCACTGGCAGGCGAAAAAGCTGACCACCGATGCATCCGTTTGGGAAGTGTGGCTGGACGGTGAAAAAGTGGGCGAGGTGAAGTGGGGCCTGGTCGGCGAACATAACATGCACAACGGTCTGATGGCGATTGCGGCTGCCCGTCATGTTGGCGTAGCGCCTGCCGACGCGGCGAATGCGCTGGGCTCGTTCATCAACGCCCGTCGTCGTCTTGAACTGCGCGGCGAAGCAAACGGCGTGACGGTGTATGACGATTTTGCTCACCACCCGACGGCGATTCTGGCAACGCTTGCCGCACTGCGCGGTAAAGTGGGCGGCACCGCGCGCATTATCGCGGTACTGGAACCTCGGTCGAACACCATGAAAATGGGCCTGAGCAAAGACGATCTGGCGCCGTCGTTAGGACGCGCGGATGAAGTGTTCCTGCTGCAACCGCCGCATATTCCGTGGCAAGTGGCGGAAGTCGCTGAAGCCTGCGTACAGCCTGCGCACTGGAGCGGCGATGTCGATGCGCTGGCAGATATGGTGGTGAAAACCGCACAGCCAGGCGATCACATCCTGGTGATGAGCAACGGCGGGTTTGGCGGCATTCATCAGAAACTGCTGGATGGCCTGGCGAAGAAAGCTCAGGACTTAACCGCGTATTAAATTACTATGTAGCCAGCCAACTTTGTGGCTGGCAGTTTTATATTGGGCAACTTGCCATTGGAAGCGCACTCCGCTCGCCGTGGGACGTTAAAGCCCTACTGAAAAAGATCATTTGCCGCTCAGTATTGAAAAAGAGTAGACGCATATCCTTAAGGTAATCAGTGTAATACACTAAGAGTGTTCCGCCAGTTGCCGTAAGCGGGACGAAAAGAGCCAGTTCGCAATAACAGATGAAGATTTCGTGATTTATAAACGTCATCTTCTGCCTTTCAACGTTTGCGATGCCGCCTGGCTGCGGGCATCGTCCAGTCATAACAATGCTGATTCTGTTGCATTTATGCGTTCAGATTCAGATTGCTCAGAACCCAGCCCGCCTGCAAATTCTGTACTGAAGATAACCACAGCGCAATTTGAATGTTGTTAACTGTATGGTCAGTTCATTTGTGCTAATATCGTTATTTACGAAATTTTCGTTCTATTAGAGTATTATGCATGTCTAAACATCAAACTCAACTTTCCTTACTGCAGGATGATATCCGCAGTCGCTATGACAGCCTTAGCAAACGTCTTAAACAAGTTGCTCAGTATATTCTGGATAACAGTAATAGCGTTGCTTTTGACACGGTCGCTTCCATTGCGCAGCATGCGGATGTCCCCCCTTCGACGCTGATTCGTTTTGCTAATGCGTTTGGTTTTAGCGGATTTAATGAAATGAAACAGGTATTTCGCCAACACCTGATGGAGGAAACTGTAAGCTATACCGAGCGGGCGCGCCTGTTCAGACAGAAAAATGCGGATGAAGGGGAACCTACCCCGGAAAAGCCGGGTGAAATTCTGAAGCTATTTTCAATGGTGAATGCACAGGTATTACAACAATTACCGGTGCAGATTAAAAATGAGCAGTTGGATGCTGCGGTAAATCTGCTCGCGAAAGCCGAAAATATATATGTGATTGGATTACGTCGTTCGTTTAGCGTGGCCAGTTATTTAACTTACGCATTGCGCCATCTCGAGAGACGGGCATTTTTAATTGACGGTATTGGCGGAATGTTCTCTGAACAGCTGAGTATGGTCAGCCCTGATGATGTTGTTATTGCCATCAGCTACTCGCCTTACGCGCAGGAAGTGGTGGAATTGGTCGAGCTTGGCGCGAAACGGGGTGCGCACCATATTGCGATAACTGATAGTCAGGTCAGCCCGCTGGCAGCGTTCAGTGAAGTCTGTTTTGTGGTACGTGAAGCGCAGGTCGATGGTTTCCGGTCTCAGGTTGCGTCCATGTGTCTGGCGCAGACGTTAGCTGTTTCACTGGCGCTGGCGACGGAGTAAAAAAAAACAAGCCGATGATCGTATTTAGCGATCATCGGCATTGTGGTGAGAGTTAATCAGAATAACGTTCGGCTTGGATTGGCGGCAGTTTTTTTCTGCGTTTTGCTAACACGACGCTCTCCATTTTCTCCAGCGAAATACCTTTTGTTTCCGGCAGGTAACGGCAGATAAAAAAGTAACTGAAGACGCAGCAGATAGCGAATATCCACATCGGAAATGCGCCGTGGAAATGAGAAAGTAAATACGGGTTTTCATTAATCATCGGGAAGCATTGTGAAACTATAAAGTTTGCCATCCACATAAATCCGACCGAAATACTCATTCCCTGTGACCTCATCCGGTTAGGGAATATTTCAGAAATAAGCACCCATGCACCCACGCCCCAGGAAAGCGCGTAGAAAATCATAAAGAACAGCATACCAAATAGCGCGAAATAACCGGTTGCCTGGCTGTACAGCGCCCATGATGTGAGCAACAAGCCGATGATGCTGCCGATAGTGCCTTTCCGCATCAGTGACAAACGACCCATCTTATCCATAATCATTGCGCCAATAATGGAGCCGATAAGCTGAATTACGCCGATCCAGATTGTCTGGAACAGGGCTTCCTGGGCGCTACCGGTCACATCCTTAAGGACGATTGGTGCGTAATACATCATGACGTTAACCCCGGTCACTTGTTGCAGTATAGCGATCATGCAACCCAGAATCAGGATGAAACGCACGTTCCCGTCGCGGTAATTGAGTTTTTGATGTGCGTTTAGTTGGTCATTTTGCAGTGAGGTTTTTATATCGGCAAGAAGATGTCTGGCATGCTCTTCGTTGGATATTTTGGTCAGGATTTTTAGCGTCTCCTCCTCGCGACCAATCATCATCATCCAGCGGGGAGATTCCGGGATTAAAAAGACTAAAATACAGAACAAAATGCAGGGAATAATACCTGCAGCAAACATATAGCGCCAGCCAAGCTCAATAAGCCAGGTATCCGCTGCAATCGACGCTATTTTGTAGTTAACGTAGAAGATCAGAATCTGACCAAAAACGATAGCGAACTGCTGCATACTTAATGCTCTTCCGCGCATGTTTTTAGGTGAGACTTCAGACATATACATCGGTGATACTGTTGCCGCCAGACCGACTGCCAGGCCACCGATAATTCGATAAATCACAAAATGGGTGAACGTGTAGGAGAGGGAGGTACCCACTGCGGAAATCGTGAATAACAGTGCTGAAATCATCAATGATTTCTTGCGTCCAAAACGTTTGGATAAATATCCGGCGCTAAACGAGCCAATAACGCACCCCACCACAACGCAGGAAACTGCCCAGCCGGTCTCAGCAGGAGATAGATGAAAGTAGCTGGTAAGTGAACCAATCGCACCTGAAATAACAGCAGTATCGTAGCCAAATAATATTCCGCCCAGTGCGGCGATCGCGCAGATGCGTAATATGTAACCCGTATTATAACAACTATCTGATGTGGACATAGGTAGATTATCTCCAGAATAAACTTCATCTATCTGTTTGTATTCAGTGAGCAAATAGACAAATTCATCTTATGTCGGTCATCGCCGTAGCGCTGCCGACGATCTTATAGCTATTGAGAACTCTCGTTTCACAAACTATGTTTTAATTTCAAATCGATCAATAATGAAACTTATGTTTTGTTATGGTTATCACATTTCGAATTTCATAATCCTGGCATTTTTCATCGTTAAGATGCCGGATTTTGCGCAATGACTTTCTTTATCTTTATGAAATTACTATGTTTTATTGGTATGTTGACAGTGCCTCTGTTCAACTTGTCAGGGGCTGTACTTTTTGCTCTTTCCTGGAATATCTCCATTTCGTGATCCTTTGCATGGAATTTTTCTTCTAATAAATGCAAAAATAAAATGAAAAATTTCATTGGTGTGTTGTTTCCTCAACAGGCAAGGGAGGGGTTATGTCTCAGAGAAGTAAGTACAATTCGGCCTATGTGTACACCCTGTGTTGTATTGCGGCGCTGGCTGGATTGATGTTTGGTTATTCAACGGCGGTGATTACCGGGGTGGTATTGCCTTTACAGCAGTATTACCAACTGACGCCAACCGAGACCGGATGGGCCGTTTCCAGTATCGTGATTGGTTGTATCATCGGCGCGCTGGTGGGGGGGAAAATTGCCGATAAACTGGGGCGTAAACCTGCGCTTCTGATCATTGCGATCATTTTTATTGCTTCTTCCTTAGGGGCGGCGATGAGCGAATCGTTTATGATCTTCTCTCTTTCCCGCATTGTGTGTGGTTTTGCTGTTGGGATGGCCGGAACGGCATCCACCATGTATATGTCTGAACTGGCGCCTGCTGAAATTCGCGGCAAAGCGCTGGGCATTTACAATATCTCCGTGGTGTCTGGCCAGGTTATCGTTTTTATAGTCAACTATCTGATAGCAAAAGGAATGCCTGCTGATGTGCTGGTTTCCCAAGGCTGGAAGACTATGCTTTTTGCACAAGTAGTGCCATCAATTGCGATGTTAGCGATTACGCTTTTCCTGCCTGAATCACCGGCGTGGTGCGCCCGTAACAACCGCGGCGAAGCCCGTTCGATAAAGGTGCTTACTCGGGTCTATAGTGGATTAACGGCCACAGATGTGGCTGCTATTTTTGACGGCATGAAAGAAAGCGTACGCCCACAGGACAACGTCGCTGGGGGAGAACGCACCAGCCTGAAAAGCTCAGCGGTGCTCCGCTATATTCTGTTGGTTGGATGCTGTATCGCCGTTTTGCAACAGTTCACAGGCGTTAACGTAATGAACTATTACGCGCCGCTGGTGTTGCAGAACAGCAGTACCGAAGTGGTTATGTTCCAGACCATTTTTATCGCGGTATGTAATGTGGTGGGCAGTTTTATCGGCATGATCCTGTTCGACCGCTATGGTCGTATTCCGATTATGAAAATTGGTACCATCGGCTCAATTGTCGGGCTGTTGATCGCGTCATACGGTTTGTACACCCATGATACAGGTTACATTACCATCTTTGGCATCCTGTTTTTTATGCTGCTGTTTGCCGTCAGCTGGAGCGTTGGCGCATGGGTACTGATTTCTGAGGTTTTCCCTGAAAAGATTAAAGGTTTTGGGATGGGGTTGGCGGTGAGCCTGATGTGGATAGCCAACTTCCTTATCTCACTGTTGTTCCCGGTCATAAATGATAACGCCTGGCTGCAGGAGACCTTCGGTGGCGCTTTCTCGATGTGGATCTTTGTCGTCTTTAATTTGGTCTGCTATGTCTTTATTTCTCGCTATGTACCGGAAACAAAAGGGGTACCGCTAACGGAAATTGAACGGCTGGCCGAGAACAAGCTGCGTGAGATTCAGGGGAAACGTCGCGATGTAATAGTCTGATACACCTCTGATATTAGCGGAGAATATCCGGAGATATTCTCCGCTGGTTACACAACCTTAAATCCCTCCAGCGAGTGCCCACAGGATATACCCTGTTGAAACCTCCACTGTATTGATCACCTCTACGTAAATACTTGCTCCATAATAATATCGGCAAACAGGGTAAGTCCCCTTTGTCCTCATTATTATTTAACAGAAAGTCACGGCGCATTCCTTGTGGGAGCCGTGTCGTAATAAGCTATATACAAAACAGGGAAATAATTTGAGGGAAGGCGGAGATCGATCTTATAAGCTCGTGCTGCGCAGAGTTGAATAAAAAAGCCAGCCGCAGAGGACGGCTGGCAAAATACTACTCAACGAAGTGTTATCGAGGGTAGTCTGGTGAGTTAATCCACGCGTGGTTCTCTTCCCAGGTGAAACGCCATTTTCGTAACGGGCCGGCCATCACGTTCAGATAGTAGTTATCGTAACCCGCGATGGTGGCAACCGGGTGGTAGCCCTTAGGTACTTTCACTACATCCCGGTTATAGACCGCCATACATTCATCCAGGCTGCGATCGTCGGTGTAGACGCGCTGTAAGCAGAATCCCTGAGGTGGATTGAAACGGTGATAGTACGTCTCTTCCAGATAGGTCTCTTGACCTTCAACTGCTGTATCGTGCTTGTGCGCGGGCCAGGAGCTGGTATCACCTTCATTGGTGTACACTTCAACGACTAGCAGGCTGTCGGCGAGCTGGCTATCAGGAAGGATGTTATGCACCAGGCGCTGATTGCGCCCTTTTCCCCGATGCTCTACCCCGACCTCTTGTGGCAAGATCAGACGTACCGGAAGATCTCCGAATCCCGGCGCGCTGCACACGGCCAGCTCAAGGTCGGTTTCGGCTGTCACTTTCGCCTCCGTATGATGCGGGAGGTAAACTGAATAAGCAGGAATGCGCTCAAATGGACTCATGCGCTGGCCAATCCGATAGAAAAAACTGTCGGCGGCCTTAACGCTGGCCAGCCCGGCAACCAGCACCAGGCAGCGTTCGCGCTCATCGGACGGCAGGGTTATCGACTCTCCAGCCTTCAACTGCCAGACATCAAAACCGACATACTCCCAGCCTGCATTTTGAGGGGAAATGTGTTGTATATTCCCCGACTCAGACGTACAGGTACTCAGCAAGTTGGCCATAATCTTCTCCTTCCTGAAAGCGTATTAACCGAGAGTCGGCATACTGAACTCCGATACGATCTGCTGTCCGTTCGGCCAGCGCGCGGTAACGGTTTTCATCCGGGTATAGAAGCGCACGCCATCCGGCCCATGGACGTTCAAAGCACCAAACACCGAACGCTTCCAGCCGCCAAAAGAGTGAAATGCCATCGGCACCGGAACTGGAATATTAATACCGACCATCCCGGCTTCAACCGACTGGGCGAATTCGCGCGCATAGTGACCGTTGGTGGTGAAAATCACGCTGCCGTTGCCGAATTCATGGGAGTTTACCGTGCTAATAGCGGCGGCATAATCCGGGACGCGCACAATTCCGAGAACCGGGCCAAAAATTTCTTCGCGCCAGATGGTCATCTCAGGCGTGACGTTATCAAACAGCGTGCCGCCGACATAAAAGCCTTCAGGATATCCCGCCACGCTATAGTTGCGGCCATCCATGACCAAAGTGGCTCCCTCGTTAACCCCTTTGTCGATGTAACCCAACACTTTCTGTTGATGAGCACGTGAAACAACCGGGCCCATTTCATTTTCATCTTTGCCGCGCAGCTCTCCCGGGCCGATACGTAGCGCCGCAATCAGCGGTTTCAGGCGTTCGATCAGACGGTCCGCCGTTTCATCGCCCACCGCGACCACTACCGGCAGCGCCATACAGCGTTCGCCCGCGGAGCCGAATGCTCCGCCCATAATGGCGTTGACGGTGGCGTCCAGGTCTGCATCCGGCATGACTATTGCGTGATTTTTGGCGGCCCCGAAGGCCTGTACGCGTTTGCCATGGGCGCTGGCAGTGGTATAGATATGTTCCGCGACAGCGGAGGAACCGACAAAGCTGACTGCCTGTACGCGAGGGTCGCTGGTCAACAGGCTAGCCGCTTCATTGCCACAGTGAACAACGTTAAACACGCCGTCCGGCAGGCCAGCCTCCTGCAGAAGCTGCGCCATACGTAACGATGCGGACGGCACCAGCGCGGGCGGCTTCAGGACGAAGGTATTGCCGCAAGCCAGAGCAACCGGGAACATCCACATAGGCACCATTGCCGGGAAGTTAAACGGTGTGATGCCTGCCACAACCCCAAGCGGCTGCATTAATGAAAAGCTGTCAACGCCCGAGCCGACGTTAAAGGAGTACTCTCCTTTGCTGAGGTGCGGGATCCCGCAGGCAAATTCGACAACCTCTATGCCGCGCGTCAGCTCGCCAAGCGCATCTGACCAGACCTTGCCATGCTCGCTGACGATCAGCGCCGCCAGTTCGTCCCGATGTTTTTCCAGTAATACTTTGAATTCAAAAAGGATACGCGCCCGGCGTAGCGGAGTCATTTTACTCCATGCCGGAAAAGCCTCATGTGCGCTTTGAATTGCTGCCAGCATCTCTTCTCGGGTGCTCTGGGTGACCTGACGAATTACTTTACCGGTGGCCGGATTAGTCACCGGTAGCGTCTCGCCGCTGCTGCTCAGTGTCGTTTTGCCATGAATAAAATTGCCGATTGTTTCCATCTCTTTTTTATCCTCTTAAACCGATGTTGACGACGTTCTGACTGAGCGGTACAGGCTTCAGCCTAAAACGCATACCGTATTCAATGTAAATTTTAGGATTAAAAATTTCAAATTTATTTTTATGAAATTTTTTTTTGAAAAAATCATGGTCGATTTTTATCTGGAATTATGTGCAACAAAAAACATGATTTATGATTAATTTATTGATTTTTATTATTTTTCATGAGTTTCTCATCAAGGGTGGTCTGCTGTGTTGGGGGATGGTTTGGAAAAAATTATGATCTGTATAGCATTTTTGTTTCATTTGGTGTGGTATAAAAATTCAAATTTCAGGGGTGTTGCGGCACCACAGTTTCGGATGTTGGAGGGTAAATCATGCGCTTGTGCTTCTGTCCTTCAGAACGAGAGAATAAGGCTCAGCCCCAGTTGGCGTATGTTAGTCAGGTTAGTGAGAGCAATGGTCCGTTTGTCCGGTTCATGCATATGCACCCACAGACCGTTGAACTGATACTTATCACTGAAGGAGATGGGGAGTATTTCATTGGCGATCGCATCTACCCGGTTCGTAAAGGCGACCTGGTAATTTATAACAGCCAGGTGGTACATGATGAGTATCTGGAAAGCGGGAGGCCAATTGGCACTATTTGCTGTGGAATTAACAATATTTCGTGTCCGGGTCTACGTGAGAATGCGCTAATACCGGATGATATTGTGCCGGTTATTCCACTGTATCATCATTATGCAACGGTGGAGAAACTGATGAGCTCCGTGTTTACCGTTATTAACCAGCATGCGGTAGAAGGCCCAACAATGGCGCAGTTATTGACCCGGGTAGTACTCAAATACATTGAGGGAAATGTATTATTGCGAACAGGTAACGATGCCATACAGCGCCATGAAAATTTACTTGATTCAATAAAAACCTATATTGATCGCAATTTCTATGAGCCAATTCGGCTGGATACGCTGGCGACGAAATTTAATGTCAGCCCTTATTATGTGTCCCATGAATTTAAACGCCGCTATGGTTATTCACCGATGGATTACCTGATCAAACGTAGGCTGGGAGAGGCACAATCGTTACTAACCACGGATGAAGGTGGGCGCGAAAAGATCACCTCTATTGCCTATCGTGTTGGCTTTAGCAACCTTAGTCATTTTCAGAATTACTTTAAGAATAAAGTGGGGAAAACACCTGGTCAATATCGCAAGGATTATCGCAAGGCTAATTATTTATTGTTTGAATATTAATGTTTGTTAAAATCTAATTGTAATAGGAATGGTCGCAATACTGCGGCCATTTTTATTTGTTGGTATGTCTTATGCGTTTATCTATAGTGCGAAAAGACTGGCAATATCATTAAAGAGTGATGATTTTTTTGTGATATCTGACGCATTTATCTCTCTTCTTCGACCAGGATAGATAAAGTTTTTCAGGCTACAAAAAGTAATATGTTGTCCATCAAAGGTTAACTTGCATCGCGGTATGCAGTAAAAGCGTTTCATTAAGTGGGAGCCAGCAACATGTACAATGTAAAAAAGAGCATTAAGTTGGGGATTGCGCCTATTGGTTGGCGCAATGATGATATTCCTGAAATTGGTAAAGAAAATACATATAAACAAATACTTAGTGATGCCGCGCTTACCGGTTTTTCCGGGACGGAAGTTGGCGGTTGTTATCCGCAGGATCCTGCTGAGTTAAATAAAGAGTTAATGCTTCGCGGGCTGGAAATACCAGGCCAGTGGTTTTCTTCCTTTATTATTCGCGATGGTATTGAATCAGCGATGAATGCTTTTGAACAGCATTGCGCTTATTTGCAGGCAATACATGCATATGTCGCTGTTGTTTCAGAACAAACTTATAGTATTCAAGGTATTATCGATAAATGCGTATATACGGAGAAGCCTGGCTTCAGCGACAACGAATGGCAGCTTTTATGCGAAGGACTTAATGCGCTTGGGAAAATTGCCAATACGCATGGGCTGAAGCTCGCTTTCCATCATCATATGGGCACCGGTGTGCAGACTCTGCTGGAAGTGGATCGACTAATGGAAAATACCGATCCGCAATTTGTACATCTGCTGTTTGATACCGGGCATATGTATGTTTCAGATGGCGATGTCATGCCGTTACTGCATAAACATTTTGATCGTATTAAACACGTTCACTTTAAAGATGTGCGTAATGAAAAACTCAAAGCGTGTCGCCTCGCGAAGAAATCATTCCTCAATTCTTTCCTGGATGGAGTGTTTACCGTTCCCGGCGATGGAAATATTGATTTTAAATCCGTATTAGCTTATCTGGTCGAGCATCAATATTCTGGCTGGATTGTTGTTGAAGCCGAGCAGGATCCTAAGAAATATAACCCATTGGAATATGCGCAAAAAGGTAAAAAGCATATTGATGAGCTACTGAAAAATTATCTTTGATTGAAAAGGAAACAGAAAATGACTTTAAAAGCAGGTATTGTGGGTATCGGCATGATCGGCTCCGATCACTTAAGACGTCTGGCCAACACCGTGTCAGGTGTTGAGGTTGTTGCTGTATGTGATATCGTCGCGGGCAGGGCGCAGGCGGCGCTGGATAAGTATGCGATTGAAGCCAAAGACTATAATGACTATCACGATCTGATTAATGATAAAGACGTTGAAGTGGTCATCATTACCGCATCAAATGAGGCGCACGCCGATGTGGCAGTTGCCGCGCTAAATGCTAACAAATATGTTTTCTGCGAAAAACCGTTAGCGGTGACGGCTGCAGATTGTCAGCGTGTGATTGAAGCAGAGCAGAAAAATGGTAAGCGTATGGTGCAGATTGGTTTTATGCGCCGCTACGACAAAGGTTACGTTCAGCTGAAAAATATTATCGACAGCGGCGAAATCGGTCAGCCATTAATGGTTCATGGACGTCATTACAATGCCAGCACGGTGCCAGAATACAAAACGCCACAGGCTATCTATGAAACATTGATTCATGAAATTGACGTTATGCACTGGCTGCTTAACGAAGATTATAAAACCGTTAAGGTTTACTTCCCGCGTCAGTCCAGCCTGGTGACCACTCTGCGTGATCCGCAGCTGGTAGTAATGGAAACCACCTCCGGCATCAATATTGTGGTTGAAGTGTTTGTGAACTGCCAGTACGGCTACGACATTCACTGCGATGTTACCGGCGAGAAAGGAATGGCGGAGCTGCCAACCGTCGCCAGCGCTGCGGTACGGAAAGCGGCGAAGTATAGCACTGACATTCTGGTTGACTGGAAACAGCGCTTTATTGATGCCTACGACGTTGAGTTCCAGGATTTCTTCGATCGCCTGAACGCAGGATTGCCGCCGGCAGGCCCAACGTCATGGGATGGTTATCTGGCTGCGGTTACCGCTGATGCCTGCGTGAAGTCTCAGGAAACAGGGAATACCGAGATTGTTGAATTACCCTCAAAACCTGATTTCTACAAATAAACCTTCCGCGTATTAAGACCTCCTGCCGGATAGCGATGCTTAAGCGTCTTATCCGGCATATCACAATTTATTATCTTCTTTTATCCGGAACTCCCCTATGAAAGGCAGACTCATCTCTTCCGATCCGTATCGTCAGCAATTCCTTGTTGAGCGCGCGGTCTCTTTTTCGCATCGTCAGCGTGATTGTAGTGGATTAATCAGCGTCTTACCGCGCCACACGTTACAGCAGATTGACGGATTCGGCGGCAGCTTTACCGAAGGTGCGGGCGTGGTATTCAACAGCATGAGCGAAAAGACGAAGGCGCAATTTCTTTCCCTTTATTTTTCTGCTCAGGAACATAATTACACTCTGGCACGGATGCCAATTCAGAGCTGTGATTTTTCCCTGGGCAATTACGCGTATGTCGATTCCAGTGCTGACCTGCGGCAGGGACGACTCTCCTTTTCCCGCGATGAAGCGCATTTAATGCCGCTGATTTCTGGGGCGTTGCGGTTCAATCCACAAATGAAGCTGATGGCTTCGCCGTGGAGCCCGCCGGCGTTTATGAAAACTAATAACGATATGAACGGCGGCGGCAAGCTGCGGCGCGAATGCTACGCCGACTGGGCCGATATCATTATCAACTACTTGCTGGAATACCGCCGCCACGGCATTAATGTGCAGGCGCTCTCCGTGCAGAATGAGCCAGTGGCGGTAAAAACCTGGGACTCCTGCCTGTATAGCGTAGAAGAGGAGACAGCCTTTGCCGTGCAGTATCTGCGCCCGCGCCTTGCCCAGCAGGGTATGGATGAGATGGAGATCTATATCTGGGATCACGATAAAGATGGCCTGGTGGACTGGGCTGAACGCGCCTTTGCTGACGAAAATAATTATAAGGGAATTAACGGGCTGGCATTCCACTGGTATACCGGCGACCATTTTTCGCAAATACAGTATCTGGCCCAGTGCCTGCCGGATAAAAAACTACTGTTTTCCGAAGGCTGTGTGCCAATGGAGAGCGATGATGGTAGCCAGATTCGCCATTGGCATATCTATCTCCATGATATAATTGGTAATTTCAAATCTGGTTGTAGTGGGTTTATCGACTGGAATCTACTGCTGAACAGTGAGGGTGGACCGAATCACCAGGGTAATCTGTGTGAAGCGCCCATTCAATACGATGAGCAAAACGATGTGTTGCTGCGTAATCACTCCTGGTATGGTATTGGCCACTTCTGCCGCTATGTGCGTCCGGGGGCGAAGGTCATGCTTTCTTCAAGTTACGATAATCTTCTGGAAGAGGTGGGATTTGTGAATCCCGACGGCGAGCGTGTGCTGGTGGTGTATAACCGTGATGTGCAGGAAAGGTGTTGCCGGGTGCTGGATGGCGATAAAGAGATTGCATTAACGCTGCCGCCGTCAGGCGCCAGTACATTGCTATGGCGGCAGGAGTCGATCTGAATGATGAAGCTGGGATTTAATGAAGCGACCTGTATGCGCAACTCCACGCTGGCACAGGATGTCGTATTGGCGGAACGTTTTGGCTATGATTACATCGAAATCCGTCTGGATATGTTGCAGGAGTGGTTGCAGGAACATACGTTAGGTGAGCTGGCAGACATTTTTGCCGCCGGTCACCTTAAGCCCTGGGGCTACAATTCGCTGGAAGACATTACGTTTTGTGATGGCGAAAGCTGGGCGGAGAAACGGCGGCAGTTGGCTTTCGCCTGTCATGCTGGCTCGGTGGTGGGTGGTGATTGTCTGGTCGTGGTGCCCACCATTCGTCAGGGGGGGAATTTTCCGCCAGGGGAAACGGTGAAAGATTCAGTGAAGCGTCTACGCGAGATGGCGGCAGTGGCGGAAGAAAGTCAGATGCGGCTGGCCTTTGAGCCGATAGGTTCCGCAGGATGCTGTGTGCGCAGTCTTGCCATGGCGATGGAGATAGTAGATGCGGTTGATCGCAGTAACGTCGGGCTGGTCGTCGATGCCTTTAATCTTTACCTGCACGATCAATGGCGGGATCTGACCACGCTTCGCCAGATCCCTGTGGAAAAGATCTTCGTTTACCACATTGATGACGCCGATAATCTGCCGCCGGCAACACTGGATCATTGCCATCGTCTGTTTCCTGGCAACGGAGGGGTCCCACTGCATGAGATCACGCGTGAGCTAGTGCAAAAGGGCTATGAGGGGATCTGTTCGCTGGAACTGTTTAACCCAGGCTACTGGCAGATGGCGGCCAGCGAAGTCTTTGCGATAGGGGCGGAAAAGACTCGCCCCTTCTTAACGGCTTAATGTTGCCGCAGCAGGAGATGGACAACCGCCGCGCCCAGCAGCGCAAAGGCCGCGGCCAGAAGAAAGACCTGCTGATAGCCGATGAACGGCGTCAGCAGGCCTGCTATTGGTCCGGTAAATCCGTAGGCCAGATCCTGAAATGCTGACCAGACGCCGAGGGCTGTACCACGAATCTCCGGTGGCACTCTGCGCACAACCTCTACGCCCAGCGACGGGAACATCAGCGAACAGCCGCAGCCGGTAATTGCCGCGCCAATCAGTGCAGCGCCTGCTGACGGAGCTGCCCACATGACTGCCAGTCCGGTCCCCTCTACCAGTAATGAAAAGGTTGCGACCGTGGCACCGCCGTAACGGTCGGGAAATTTGCCGCAGAAAAAGCGGATAGCGATAAACGCAATGCCAAACAGCGTCATCGCAAAACCGGTGTTATCCCAGTGACGCTCGTTGAACCAGAGTGCGGTAAACACGCTGAGGGTGGCAAAACCAATGCCCTGGAGCACAAGCCCTGTTCCTGGTCGCCACACCAGGCCAATTACCCGTAACACCGGAACGCGGGGACGGGCTGTTGGGATATTCCCCGGAATGCCATAGATGACTCCGCTGGCGATGATCGGCAACAGCACAACAAGGACTGCCGGAAGCGCCAGACCACTCCTGGCGTAAAGCGACAGCCCCAGCGGTGCACCGATAGCCAGCGCACCGTAGGTCGCCATGCCGTTCCATGAAATAACCTGACCCGCGTGAGTCGAGCCCGCCAGCCACATCCCCCAGGTTAAATTACCGGTCAAAATGAAACTTTCACCGACGCCCAGCAATACACGACCAACAATCAGTATGGCCCATGCGAGTAGCGGAACCGGGTGAGCGATCAGACTGACCAGCATCAGCAGACCCGATGCGGCGCAGTAGAACAGACCGGTGATAACCGTCCGACGTCCGCCTGACGTGTCGGCTTTTCGACCCGCGGCGCCCCGGGTAAGCAAGGTGGCGATAAACTGGCTACCTACCGCGATACCGATCAACAGATCGCTCAGATGTAACTCCTGCTGAACGTACAGCGGCAGCATAATCAGCGGGATGCCAATAGTCAGATAGTTGAGGAACATCGCGGCGCTGATGCGAAACAGCGCGGTTGATGTGGAATGTTGAGTGAGAGCTGGCATGGGATCGTCCTTGAACACGCCCCGCGCTTGATGTAGACACGGGGCGTGATGGGGCAGGAATTAACGTGCCGGGCGGTATTCGCGCCAGTAGTCGATAAGCGTGCGGTATTTTTGTTTCACCGTTGCGATGAGTTGTTCATCGTTAAGCTGGCCGCCTAACCACTGACGTGACGGTTCAGCAAAGATGGTCCGGCCGACGGCGAAACCTTTCACCCAAGGCATATCCGCCGCTGCGGCGAATCCTGACTTCAGCTCGCTTTCCGGTGCGTCCAGACCAAGTATCAATATACCGCGACATTCGGGGTCATAATGCTCAATGTGCTGGCTGATTTCTCGCCAACGAGCGGGGCTTAACGGCGGCAGTTTCCACCAGTCCGGCTGGATCCCTAGTTGATAAAAACGTTCCACAATCTGAGGATAGTATTGCTCATTCTGGTCTGCTGCATCGCGCGGCAAGATGACTTCCAGCAGCAGATCGTGACCAGACTGACAGCAGGCGCGGTAAACCTCGTCAATGAGCGTCTCTTGCGCAAGACGTACCGACTCTGCGTCCTGTGGATGATAGAAAACCAGGCATTTCACGACGTGCTCTTGCGGCCAACTGACAAGCTGAGAGCCAATATCGCCATGTTCCAGCTTCAGCGGATACGAACCGGGCATCTCAACCGGTCGGCCAATCCACCATCCCTGGCCGGTCACGTCGTTAAGCGCCTGCTGACCAAAGGTGGTATCGGCAAGAATGCCGCTATTATTCTGTAAACCTGCCTCAAGCGCCGCCTGCCGCGCCCCTTCCAGCAGTAGCATCTTCAGGGCGGGGAGCGCAGATTCACTTGCGCCGACTTCATTTGCGATATCCACCAGTTGCTTGCGATGGTCAAAGGCGAATACGCACAGCTCCGGCCAGTGCTGTTTACGGGTTGTAACCCGATGAAGATGATTCAGTCGCTGGTCTTTGTCTGGCCGGGCGATGGATTGTTCACGCGCGAGGTAGTCGTCCAGCTCTTTTTTGGTTGGCATTGCTGGGGCACAACCGTGGCGCGATACTACTAACGCGCCGCAGGCGTTTGCATAGCGGCAAGCCTGCTCCCAGCTTTCATCGTTCAGGTATCCCCGCAGCAAACCTGACATAAATGCATCGCCTGCGCCCAGCACGTTCAGAACGTCTACGCGTACGCCGCTATGTATCTTCACCTGCGACCAGTCATCGGCGATGTTGCCTTCAAATACTGAGCAGCCCAGCGCGCCGCGTTTGCACACAAGTACCGCCGGGGTCAACTGCCGGACGCGCCGTAGGGCGGTCAGCGTGTCGGTACTGCCGCCGGCGATATGGAATTCTTCTTCGGTCCCAACGATCAGATCGAAATGGCGCAATACCTGCTGGAGCTGTTCGGTAACCTGTGGTGAGGCAATGAAACGCGTTTCACCGTCTCCTAGCGACGTCAGGCCCCACAGCACGGGACGATAGTCGATATCCAACGCCCGCCGCAGGCCGTGTTTTTGCGCATACTCCAGAGCTTTAAGAACGGCGGCGCGCGTATTGGGGTGGGAAAGATGGGTGCCGGTGACGGCTAATGCGCGTGAAGAGGCGATGTAATCTTCGCGGATATCCTCGGGTGTTAGCGCCATGTCCGCGCAGTTATCGCGGTAGAAGATCAGCGGAAAGGTGTCCTGATCTTTAATGCCGAGGATTACCAGCGCGGTCAGACGATCGCGATCCGATAGAAGGCACTGCGTATCCACACCAACGCGGTTTAATTCTTCACGTACGAAACGTCCCATATGTTCATCGCCGACGCGGGCCAGCATAGCGGAACGTAATCCCTGAATGGCCGTGCCGTAGGCAACATTGCCTGACGATCCTCCTAAATATTTAGCGAAAGTCGTCATATCCTCCAGCCGTGATCCGATTTGTTGACCATACAAATCAACGGCAACTCGCCCCAGACAGATAACGTCCAGCGGCTTTTGCTCACTACTGACTGCTTTATTCATTGACATATCCCCTAACAGAAGACGGCGTTATTTTTGCTCATACTAAGGTTTGATGATTTCATTTTCAATAAAAATGGAACTAACGTTTTTATTTTTTGTTTGAACAAGATCACAGAAACGGCATTTTTGGGTGGCGTGTATGAATCAATTTTTATTGTGTTTTTTCTTCTAATTTATTGATTAATATTGATTTTAATGCTTTTGTAACTCTATGGAAGATAAATTTCATTTTCATGAAAAATACGACTAAATGGCGAAATTTTTTAACCGTTTTTTGATCTCCTTCCCATAAATGAAATATAAATTCCATATAATCATGAAGACGGAAATTTTGATCCTATGATAAGTCTCTTTGTTTTTGGGGCTGAAGCGATGCATAAGTAGGCAACGACAGCCGAACGGTTGATAAAAGCAGGTGGGGTACATGAAAACAATCAGGTTGACCATGGCGCAGGCTTTGGTGCGCTTTCTTGATAATCAGTACATCGACGTAGACGGCAGCGAAATCAAATTTGTAAAAGGGATTTTCGCCATTTTTGGCCACGGGAACGTCGTCGGATTGGGACAAGCGCTGGAAGAGGACTGTGGCCAACTTAGCGTTCATCAAGGACGTAACGAACAGGGAATGGCGCATATCGCGACGGGATTTGCCCGCCAGATGCGTCGCCATCAAATTTATGCCTGCACCTCCTCAGTGGGGCCGGGGGCCGCCAATATGATCACCGCAGCGGCGACCGCGACGGCTAACCGTATTCCACTGCTTTTGCTGCCGGGCGATGTGTACGCATCGCGTCAACCCGACCCGGTTTTGCAACAGGTTGAACAAGAACACGATCTGACGCTGAGCACCAATGACGCTTTCCGTGCAGTTAGCCGCTACTGGGATCGCATTACGCGTCCGGAACAGCTAATGAGCGCCTGTATCAGCGCGATGCGGGTGTTAACCGATCCGGCGGATACGGGGGCCGTGACGCTTTGCCTGCCACAGGATGTGCAGGGCGAAGCTTGGGATTATCCGGATTATTTTTTCGCTCGCCGGGTCTATCGTCTTGAGCGTCACGCGCCGACGGAGCCGATGCTGAACGAGGCGGTTACGCTGATTTGCCGCCACCAGCGGCCGCTGATCGTTTGCGGCGGGGGCGTGAAGTATTCGCAGGCTGAAGAGGCGCTGCTGAGATTTGCCGAACGCTGTCATCTGCCGATTGCTGAAACCCAGGCTGGCAAGGGAGCGCTCAGTTCTGCACATCCGCTGATCGTCGGTGGGATTGGCGAAACCGGTTCACTGGCGGCGAATTTGCTGGCGCAGGAGGCCGATCTGATTATCGGTGTGGGGACGCGTTATACCGATTTCACCACCTCCTCAAAGTGGATCTTTCAGAATCCCGACGTGCGCTACTTGAATATCAACGTCAGCCGTTTCGATGTCTTCAAGCTGGATGGCATACAGATGCAGGCTGATGCTCGCGTCGCCCTGACGCAGCTTAGCGAACGGCTGGCCCATGAGCATTATGCTTCGCAATGGGGTGAGACTATTCACCGCGTCCGCTCGCAATATATAGCGGAAGTTGAGCGCGTCTATGCTGTGGAATATTGCAGAGAGGGCTTTAAACCTGAAATTGAGGATCATATGGATACTCAAAAGGTGTTTGAAGAGTTTAATGCGATTACGCGGTCGTGGCTGACCCAGACGCGTGTGCTGGGTGTGCTTAACCGGATGCTGCCGGAAAACGCGTTAGTGGTGGCGGCGGCGGGCAGCCTACCGGGCGACCTCCAGCGCGTCTGGCAAAGCCGCGGCGAGAATGATTACCACGTCGAGTACGGCTACTCCTGTATGGGCTACGAGGTCAACGCCGCATTGGGGGCCAAGCTGGCGCAGCCAGAGCGCGAGGTGTACAGCTTCGTGGGTGACGGCTCGTTCATGATGCTGCACTCTGAGTTGGTCACTTCCGTCCAGATGGGGAAAAAGATCACCGTCATTTTGCTCGATAACATGACCAACGGCTGTATCAATAATCTGCAAATGGAACACGGTATGGACAGTTACTTTACCGAGTTTCGTTTCCATCAACAGGAGAGTGGTCGTCAGGAAGGCGGGTTTATCCCAGTCGATTTCGCTCGCATCGCTGAAGGGTATGGCTGTAAAAGCTATCGCGTCACTACCATTGGACAACTGCATGAAGCATTGGAAGATGCACGCAAACAGACCGTGAGCACGCTAATAGACATAAAAGTGCTTCCCAAAACGATGGTGCATAAATACCTGAGCTGGTGGCGCGTTGGCGGGGCGCGGGTATCCCGTAGCGAACGCATCCAGGCGGTGGCGCGTATGCTTGAGGAACATATTGGACAGGCTCGGCAGTACTGATTGACTTGCCGTCGTTCAGGTTGCTGAAGTGTGGTTATTTTTCTGCAACCTGAACGATGCAGTGTCCACGCATTGTTTGCTTTTCAGAACGGCAAAATAAAACGATCCGTTTTTCTCAGAATTACGAATGCTTTTCTTTTGCGGTTTAAAATTTACTATTCATGATATTAAGAGGTATGAATGAAAAAGCTTCGATGTGGTGTTATTGGCCTCGGCCGGGTAGGTAAAATGCATGTTGAGAATATGTATTTGCTGCCTCAATTAGATATTATCTGCGCCGCCGATTATTTTATTGAGGAGATGAGCGATTGGCTTTGTTCGGTAAATATAACTTCAGGGTATAAAAATTATCATGAACTTTTACAGCGTGATGATATAGAGGCAGTTTTTATTTTCACCTCAACAGACATGCACGAAGAGATTGTCATGGCGGCAGCGCAGGCGGGGAAGCACATTTTTTGTGAAAAACCGCTCAGTATGAATGAAGATGAGCAGGCCTCAATGGCGGTGCTGAGAAAAGTGAAAGAGAAGGGGGTGACTTTGCAGGTTGCCTTTAACCGCCGTTTTGATCCTCAGTTTCACGAGGTCTTTGAGCTGGTGCGCAGCGGCAAGATTGGTCGGCCCCAGATGATAAAAATTACCTCCCGCGATCCAGACCTGCTGCCCCATGATCTGATCAAACGTATTGGCGGTCTGATTTTTGACTTCACTATGCATGACTTTGATATGGCACGTTTTATGATGCAGGATGAAGTCAGCGAAGTCTACGTTAAGGGCAATACGCTGATTGATCCCAGCCTGAAAAATATTGATGACGTTGATACTCTTGCGGTGATGTTGACTTTCAGAAACGGCGGCTACGCACTCATTGATAACAGCCGTCGGGCGGTATATGGCTATGACCAACGGGTGGAGGTTTTTGGCTCAGAAGGGATGGCGTATGCGGATAACGTTAGTGAGTCGACGGTGAAAGTTTTCAACAGCCAGCACTGCGTAATGAAAAATCCCCTTCCTGATTTCACTGTCCGTTATCGCGAGGCTTACCGAACGGAAATATTACACTTTATAGATTCAGTCCTGCATCATACGCCAGTTGTCTGTACCGGCGAAGACGCATTATTGGCCCAGCGTATCGCTATTGCCGCGCAGCAATCATTAAAAAGTGGACTACCGGTGAAAATAGCAAGCGATATTTATCTTTAACTGCATCTGTTAATAATGAATAAACTCTCGCACTGAAAAGTGTGAGAGCTTTTCTATACCGAGGGTAATAAAATGAAAGAAATGCAGGCAACGCTGCCCCAGACATTTTATATAAAACCAGGTAAGTTTATCTGGAGTTACCTGGGAACATTTTTATTTATGTTGGGCGGCTGTATCGAGAACAGCTGGTTATCTGCCTGGTTAAATACGCAGGGATTTGATCAGTCTCATATAGGGCAGATTTTTGCCGGATATGGGATTGTGGTCGCGATCACCTCCTGGCTATCCGGTGTCTGTGTGGACGTTTTTGGTCCTAAAAAGGTGATGGTTACCGGTTTTATCGTCTATTTGCTGGCTTCCGTCGCGTTTCTGAACTTTGCGCTACCCAGCCATGATTTTAGCGCGATTCTCGTCACCTACATGCTGCGTGGCGTGGGGTATCCGCTGGTCTGTTACTCCTTCCTGGTACGCCTGACCATCCAGTTGGATAATCACCAGCAAGGGATCGGCACCTCGCTGTTTTGGGTGGTCTATAACCTAGGTTTTACTATCATTGGGCCAGTGGTGGCGGCGTCGTTAATTCCTGCGCTGGGGCACATCAACGTGATGTGGGCCGGGATGGGCGTTGCGCTGCTGGGGGTTCTCTTCATGCTGGTGCTGGAACGCAATGAATTTATTCTGAAGCCGCGAACGACGCCGGTCTTCAAAGAGTTATCTGCGGGTATCTCCATTATGTATGAACGGCCACGGATCGGCCTGGCGGTGATAGTCAAAACTATTAACGGTCTTGGCACCTATGGATTTGTTGTCGTATTACCTCTTTTCCTGCTGGATAAGCATTTTACGCTGGAGGAGTGGGCGAGCATTTGGGGGATTACCTTTATCTCTAACCAGGTCTTCAACATTATCTTTGGCTGGATGGGCGATAAAATTGGTTTTCGCCGAACCATCCAGATTTTTGGCAGCATCCTGACCGGTGTCGCTACGCTGATTGTTTACTGGGTACCGATGATATGGGGCCATAACTATGTCGCCTTTATGCTGGCAATGTGTTTGTGGGGGGCAGGGCTGGCTGGCTTTGTGCCGATGACGCCGCTGGTGCCGATGATGGCGCCGGATAAGAAGGGGGCGGCGAACTCGGCCGTGAACTTTGGTTCCGGCCTGGGGAATTTCGTTGGGCCCGCTCTGGTCTCCGTCCTGGCAGGGTTCGGCACCGGCGTGGTGATGTATACCATGGCGGGGCTCTATTTATTCAGCGGCATTCTGGTGCAATTTCTTAAAGTGCCTGGCGAGAAATAGTTTCAAATATTCTTCAAAAATCCCTTATAACCTGTGATGTTTATCACTAAATTAAACCGGTTTTTATCAAGATTGATAAAGCCGGTTTTTTCACCCTACGTTAAATTGTACTAACGAATTACGATTATTTACCCACTCATATGCGTTCAGGGAGAAAATAATGAATATCGAAAAAACACGGTTTTGTATTAACCGGAAAATTGCACCGGGTCTAAGCATCGAAGCATTCTTTCGACTGGTTAAACATCTTGAATTTAATAAAGTGGAATTGCGTAATGATATGCCGGGCGGCAGCGTTACTGATGACTTGAATTATAATCAGGTACGTAACCTGGCGGAAAAGTATGGACTTGAAATTGTCACAATTAATGCAGTCTATCCCTTCAACCAACTGACCGATGAGGTAGTAAGAAAAACGGAAGAATTATTACGAGACGCGCAGGGAGTTGGCGCGCGGGCATTAGTGCTTTGTCCGCTGAATGACGGAACGATTGTGCCGCCGGAAGTTACGGTTGAGGCAATAAAACGACTGAGCGATCTCTTTGCTCGGTATGATATTCAGGGGCTGGTTGAACCTTTGGGGTTCCGCGTAAGTTCGCTGCGTTCTGCCGTCGAGGCTCAGCAACTGATCCGGGAAGCAGATTCCCCCTTTAAGGTTTTGCTGGATACCTTCCATCATCATCTATACGAAGAGGCCGAAAAAGAGTTTGCGTCACACATTGATATTTCCGCTATCGGTCTGGTGCATTTGTCCGGTGTGGAAGACACCCGACCAACGGAAGCATTGGCTGATGAGCAGCGTATTATGCTGAGCGAAAAGGATGTGATGCAGAACTACCAGCAGGTGCAGCGCCTGGAAAATATGGGATATCGCGGTATTTACGCTTTTGAACCTTTTTCTTCCCAGTTGGCTTCCTGGAGTGAAGCGGAAATAGAGGAACAAATTAATCGCAGCGTGTCATTGCTGTTGCAATGAGGCAGCTAATATCCAGGTGATCGTTTTTCAGTTTCCGCAGCGTGGTACTTACAATGAAAATTGCTTTTGATGTCGATGTTATTAAACATTTACCCATTACACAAATGGTACGGCAGGTTTCCGAGTGGGGATATAAATATATTGAGCAGTCGCCGCACCCACGTATTAATCCGTTTTATAAACATCCTAAAGCCGGTCGCGAAACAATGCAGGAATATAAACGCGCCTTGCAGAACTACGGTGTGGAAATCTCGTCATTTATTGTGGTTTATCGTTGGTCCGGCCCTGATGAAGAGCGTCGGCGCGCCGCGGTAACCAACTGGAAGCGGATGATTGAGATTGCCGTTGATATGGGCGTACAGGTGATTAATACCGAGCTTTCCGGGACGCCGGATGAGCCGGAGATTTGTGAAGAGATGTGGTATCGCTCCATGGAGGAACTGCTGCCGATCGTGGAACGAGAGGGAATTCGAATCGAAATTCAGTCTCACCCTTGGGATTTCTGCGAACTGAACGATGAGACGGTCGACATGGTGCAGTCTTTGCGTAGTGATAATGTGACCTATCTGTACAGCGCACCGCATGGCTTTTTTTACGATAAAGGACAGGGCGACGTCGCAAGGATGCTGAACTATGCCGGGGCCGAACTTTCGCATGTTCTGCTGGCAGATACGCACAACCACACGCTCCCCTGCCGCTACATCATGAATCCGCCAGGCGTGAATGCGACGATTCATCAGCACATCGGGCTGGGAGAAGGTGAGGTCGATTTTGAAGCGCTATTCCGGACGCTGCGCAACATGGATTTTGCAAACCGCACGTTTAAGGTGGGCGGTGAGGCAATTATCACCACGTCGCTGTTTGGTTACCCTGAAAAAATGAGTGTTCAGGCGGTGGAAACGCGCGAGCGGATCGAGCGCGAGCTACTCGGACGTTAAAAACGCGTGGATTTGCCTGTACCGCGCCACAGGCTGGCGCGGTCATTTGCGGCAATTACCCTGAAATTACGCCTCGTTTTCTGCCAGTTCACGCAGGTACTGGAAAATCTGACGCGCTGATTTCGGCGGCTTGTTGCCCGCTTTTTCTTTCCTGGCGTTACGCACCAGAGAACGCAGTTGCTGACGGTCGGCGTCAGGCCACAGGTTCATCACTTCTTCGATGGCTTCATCGCTGCCATCAACCATACGGTCACGCAGTTGCTCCAGCTTATGGAAGACAACAACCTGCTGGTTGTGACGGTTTTTCAGCTTGTCCAGCGCCTGACGGATAGGATCAACATCGCGCTGGCGCAACATTTTGCCAATCAGCTGCAGCTGGCGGCGGCGACCTTCCATCTTAATGCGCTGGGCCAGCTCAATGGCGGCACGTAAATCCGCGTCGAGCGGGATTTTATCCAGCGCGTTTTTCCCCAGTTCTACCAGTTCCACACCCAGGCGTTTTAACTCCTCGGCGTCACGTTTTATTTCACTTTTACTGACCCAGATAATTTCATCGTCTTCGTCTTCGATGTCATCACCGGGAACGTCGTCGAGCCAGTCTTCGGGCTGCTTAGTCATGTCAGGCTCCTTAAAAAAAGAGGCTAATGTTACCAGTTAAGATGCGCACTGAAAAACGGTTCTCTGTTAGACTTCAGAGAAACTCTCTCTACATTATGGCATTTGCGATGAAAGTAATCTCACAAGTTGAAGCGCAGCGTAAGATTCTGGAAGAAGCGGTCTCGACGGCTCTGGAATTAGCGTCAGGTCAGTCGGATGGCGCGGAAGTCGCTGTTAGCAAGACCACGGGTATTAGCGTCAGCACCCGTTATGGTGAAGTGGAGAACGTAGAATTCAATAGCGATGGTGCGCTGGGGATTACGGTTTATCACCAGAACCGTAAGGGCAGCGCATCCTCCACCGATTTAAGCCCGCAGGCGATTGCCCGTACCGTGCAGGCCGCGCTGGACATCGCTCGTTACACCTCGCCGGACCCATGCGCGGGCGTGGCAGATAAAGAACTGCTGGCCTTTGATGCGCCCGATTTGGACCTGTTCCACCCCGCGGACGTTTCCCCTGACGAAGCTATCGAACTGGCTGCTCGTGCTGAACAGGCGGCGCTGCAGGCTGATAAGCGTATCACCAATACCGAAGGCGGCAGCTTTAACAGCCACTATGGCATCAAAGTGTTTGGCAACAGCCACGGCATGCTGCAGGGCTACTGCTCCACGCGTCATTCCCTTTCCAGTTGCGTGATCGCGGAAGAAAATGGCGATATGGAGCGTGATTACGCTTACACCATTGGCCGGGCGATGGGCGATCTGCAAACGCCGGAATGGGTAGGGGCAGACTGTGCGCGCCGTACCTTATCGCGCCTGTCTCCGCGTAAGCTTTCCACCATGAAAGCGCCGGTTATTTTCGCCAATGAAGTGGCGACCGGACTGTTCGGACACCTGGTCGGCGCGATTGCTGGTGGCTCTGTATATCGCAAATCCACTTTCCTGCTGGACTCGCTGGGCAAACAAATTCTGCCGGAATGGTTGACCATTGAAGAGCATCCCCATCTGCTGAAAGGGCTGGCCTCCTCGCCATTTGACAGCGAAGGCGTACGCACAGAGCGCCGTGACATTATTAAAGACGGCATTTTGACCCAGTGGCTGCTGACCAACTACTCTGCCCGTAAGCTGGGGCTGAAGAGCACCGGTCATGCGGGCGGGATTCACAACTGGCGTATTCCTGGACAAGGTCTAAGCTTCGAGCAGATGCTCAAAGAGATGGGCACGGGCCTGGTGGTGACCGAGCTGATGGGGCAGGGCGTAAGCGGCATTACCGGCGATTACTCGCGCGGCGCGGCGGGCTTCTGGGTCGAAAACGGCGAAATTCAGTATCCGGTGAGTGAAATTACCATCGCCGGTAACTTAAAAGAGATGTGGCGTAATATCGTCACCGTCGGCAACGATATTGAAACGCGCAGTAATATTCAGTGTGGTTCAGTCCTGTTGCCGGAGATGAAGATCGCCGGGCAATAAAACCCGTCATACTTCAAGCTGTGGCGTGAATTATTGAGGGCATCTGGCGTTTGTTTATTTTTGAATAATAAAAAAGGAAGTGAGCAATGCGTAAACACCTGTTAGCGATCGTCGCAGCTTCAACGCTGATTCTTGGTTCTTCTGCGTTTGCAGCCGATCTTGAAGACGATATGGGGATCCTCAACGACAACCTGAAAATCGTCGAAAAAACGGATAATGCGACTGAGCTGAAAGACGCGTTAACCAAAATGCGTGCAGCCGCGCTGGACGCGCAAAAGGGAACGCCGCCGAAGCTGGAAAACAAATCCCCGGACAGCCCGGAGATGAAGGATTTCCGCCACGGCTTTGACACGCTGATCGGTCAGATCGACGGCGCATTGAAGCTGGCGAACGAAGGTAAAGTCAAAGAGGCGAAAGCCGTTGCGGAAGACCTGAAAAAAACACGCAACGAAAACCACAAGAAGTTCCGTTAATTTGCTCTATCCGGCCTGCAAATCGTAGGCCGGATAAGACGCCAAAGGCTATCCCCGTCACATTTTTTCAACTTTAGAGTTAGAGAAGTCATTCGCCGAACTGGCTGTTTTCTGCTCATCTCTTGCGATGCCCGTCACAGTTTCCCGCCACTAAAGCGCAAATATCGCCTTTTCTGCGGCATAGATCACTATCGCTGCGCCTCTTTCCACTTCGAAGTGGAAAACAACTCGCTACAAACTTTTAACCCCCGCCGCTAATTTACCCTCAGAGCCATTAGTGGGGTAAGACGAGTGAATAACGGAGCTGTAATGAATGACATGGGGGAATCGGTTGAACTGGCCGACCGCATGCTGGCGCAAGTGTATGCCTTGCTGCGTGAACGCCACATTATTCCCAACGCTGTACAGGAACAGATGCTGACGTCGCATGTTCGCGCCATGGCGCACCGCTCGGTAACGGGTGAACCCTTACCAGAAGTCGATGCCAGCTTGTTTGATGAAATATCTGCCGAATCAATGGCGCTTGCCCGCGACGTGGTCGCTGAGTTTGGCAATCTTCCTGAGGAAGAGGCCTGGCTGCTGTCGGTGCACTTCGAAGTCGCGAAAGACAACCTTTAAGGAGCAAAAGATGGATCAAATTACCGTAGTGATTGGCGATCGCCTGGGTAAAGGCCAGAAAGTGGCGGCAGGCGTTGAGAAAGCGGGTGGCCGCGCGGTCGTGGTGCCGGGTGTCGCGGCAGATATGAAGCTGGGCGATGTGATGAAAGCGGAAAACGCCACCTTTGGGATCTCGTTTTGCGGCAGCGGCGGGGCGGGCGCGATTACCGCGCAAACCAAATATGGCTACAAGGCGAAATATGGCATGCGCTCGGTCGATGAAGGGGTAACCGCCATCAACGAAGGCTGCAACGTGTTGGGGTTCGGTTTTATGGACAAAGAAGAACTCGGCGAGCGCCTGGTACAGGCGTGGCAAAAGAAATACGGCGCTTAAGCATGAAAGAGCAATTCACCACCACGGTGAGAGTCACGGGTAAGGGGGAGGCGAAAGCGCGCGCCTTTGCCGACGCCCTGAACCACGTTCAGGCTGCGGTGATGAAAGCGTCCCCGCATATCTTACTGCGTATTGAGCCACAGGATGTGCAGGTTGTTCAAGCGCGTGAAACGGTGCGCAAAGAGGAGTTTTTGTTCCTCTTCCTGCGCCGGGAAAGACGCACCTTCAGCGTGGAGCTGGACGTGACCGTCAACGTGACTGCCATCAATCTCGACAAGGTGGATTTCGTTACGCAACGCTGATCTTTTATTAAAAGGCATAATTATGTTCCTGATAATATTAATAAAATCGCTCATCATCGGCGGCCTGGTTGGCGTCGGTGTCGGCGCTGGGGCTGCACGCATGTTTCATGCGCCGACCACTCAAGGGATGGGCGCGTTTCGTACTCTGGGAGAACTGAATTCCTGTGAAGGGGATCCGGCTTCTCACTTCTCATTCGGTCTGGGCTTTTTCTTTAACGCCTGGGCTTCTTCCGTTGCCGCAGGGGCGTTCACGCAGGACGTCGACCATCGCATCATCCCCAACTGGGGGGCCGCCGCGCTGATGATCAAAAATCGCAACGTTGGTGAAACGCTGCACGATCCTAAGCGCATGGCGATCGCCTGCGGTGTTATCGGCATGATTGTCGTGACCTTCCTGAACCTCACCGCGTCATCCGTACCGGAAGCGCTACAGGTTACTGCCGTTAAGGTGCTGGTGCCCGCGGCAAACCTGCTGGTCAACACCGTGATGCCAGTGATCTTCTGGCTGGCGGCGATTGATGCCGGCAAGAAATCCGGCTTCTGGGCTACCGTTTTTGGCGGCGCGGCGCAGTTAATTATGGGTAACGCCGTCCCGGGTCTGGTTCTGGGCATTTTGATCGGCAAAGGTGTTGAAGAGAGCGGCTGGAACCATGTGACGAAAGTGATGATGGTGGCTATCGTCGCGCTGTTCGTCCTGAGCGGCTTCTTCCGCGGCTTCGACATGAAGATGATCGAATCCTTCCATCTGACCGTGCCTGACTGGTTGGAACTTATCCATAACTCGCTCAGCGGTAAATAACGGAGGCCATCATGGAACAGAATAAAGGTTTTTGGTTCGCCGACTGGTCGTTCCCGATCTTCGTTGGCCTGCTCTCATCCGGCGTGTTTGCCGGAACGCACATGTACTACCTGTACGGTATCGGCGCATTCAACGAAGTGGCGTTCGTGGCGATGTTGAAAGCGGGAATGGACACCGGCTCCTACGGGGCGGTAGCGGCATTTGGCGCCAGCTTCCTGTTTGCCCGCATCATTGAAGGTTCGCTGGTAGGGATTCTGGATATCGGCGGGGCGATCCAGACCGGGGTCGGGTTAGGCGTTCCGGCGCTGCTGTTGGGCGCGGGAATTATCTTCCCGGTCGCCAACTTCGCTGCCTCGCTGGTCACCGGTCTGGTGATTGGTCTGGCGATTGGCTACATCATCATTCTGGCGCGTAAGTTCACCATCAATCAGAGCGACTCAACCTACGGAGCGGACGTGATGATGGGAGCCGGTAACGCTTCCGGTCGCTTCCTCGGTCCCTTGATTATCCTCAGCGCGATGACGGCCTCTATTCCGATTGGCGTGGGTTCGCTGCTGGGTGCGCTGCTGTTTTATATCTGGCAAAAACCGATCACCGGCGGGGCGATTCTCGGCGCGATGATCCTCGGTTCCATCTTCCCGATTGCGATTAGCTAACTGTTGATTTGTAGGCCGGATAAGGCGGTTACGCCGCCATCCGGCAAAGGAGAGAACGATGTTTGATTTACTCCTGCGCCATGCGCGTCTGGTCGATGACACGCTGACTAATATTGCCCTTCAGGATGGCAAAATCGCGGCGTTGGGTAACGTTGATGGTTCGGCGCTGAAAACCATTGACCTGCGCGGCGAATGTTACGTTAGCGCGGGTTGGATTGATTCTCACGTTCACTGCTACCCGAAATCGCCGATTTACCACGACGAACCGGACAGCGTGGGTATTGCCACTGGCGTAACCACCGTAGTGGATGCCGGGAGCACTGGCGCTGATGATATTGACGATTTTTACACGCTGACCCGTGGCGCGGCCACCGAAGTATATGCGCTGCTGAATGTTTCACGCGTTGGGCTTATTGCCCAAAACGAGCTGGCTGACATGGCCAACATTGACGCCGATGCGGTGCGGCTGGCGGTGAAACGTCACCCGGACTTTATCGTCGGCCTGAAGGCGCGCATGAGCAGCAGCGTGGTAGGGGTTAACGGCATCACGCCGCTGGATCGCGCCAAAGCGATGCAGGCGCAAAACGGCGACCTGCCGCTGATGGTGCACATCGGCAACAACCCGCCAGATCTGGATGAGATCGCCGAACGCCTCACTGCGGGCGACATTATTACCCACTGCTACAACGGTAAGCCGAACCGCATTCTGACGCCGCAAGGTGAGTTGCGGGCGTCAGTGACGCGGGCGATTTCACGCGGCGTGCGTCTGGATGTTGGGCATGGCACCGCCAGCCTGAGCTTTGCGGTGGCAAAACGCGCTATCGGCCTGGGTATTTTGCCGCACACCATCAGCTCCGATATTTACTGTCGCAACCGTATCAGCGGCCCGGTGCATTCCCTGGCGAATGTAATGTCTAAATTCCTCGCCATTGGTATGTCGCTTCCGCAGGTCATTGAATGCGTTACCGCCCATGCTGCCGATGGTCTGCGCCTGAAACAGAAGGGGCGACTGCAGGTCGGTCTGGATGCCGATTTAACCCTCTTTACGCTTAAGCGCCAGCCAACCGTGCTGGTAGATGCAGAAAACGACAGCCTGCAGGCTGAACAACTGCTGGTGCCGCTTGCCGCAATACGTGCAGGTAAGGGCTATATGACCGAACAAGGGAGCGCGGAACATGCCTTCGATTTTTGAGAAATACAAATTAAAACAGGTGATTAACACATCAGGCCGCATGACGGCGCTCGGTGTCTCTACGCCGCGACCCGAAGTGGTTGAGGCCGCGATGGCGGGGATGAACCAATACTTTGAGATGAAAGACCTGGTGAATAAAACCGGTGACTACATCGCGAAATTGCTGGAAGTGGAAGGGGCAACCGTTGTCTCCTGCGCTTCGGCCGGGATCGCCCAGTCGGTCGCGGCTGTGCTGGTTAAAGACAGCGACTGGTTGCTGGAGAACCTGCACGTCACGCCCATCGACAACAACGAAATCGTGTTGCCCAGAGGCCACAACGTCAACTTTGGCGCGCCGGTGGGCACCATGGTAGCGCTTGGCGGCGGCAAGGTCGTAGAAGCCGGTTATGCCAATGAATGTTCCGCGGCGCAACTGGCAGCGGCCATCACACCGCGCACCGCGGCCATTCTGTATATCAAATCTCACCACTGCGTACAGAAAAGTATGCTCAGCGTGGAGCAGGCTGCGGTGGTGGCGCGCACGCATAATCTACCGCTGATTGTGGACGCGGCGGCGGAAGAAGATTTGCAGTGCTACTACCGCGTGGGCGCAGATCTCGTTATCTACAGCGGCGCGAAGGCGATTGAGGGGCCAACCAGCGGTCTGGTGATCGGTAAAACTCAATACGTTGAGTGGGTAAAACGTCAAACGGCGGGTATTGGCCGGGCAATGAAGGTGGGTAAAGAGGGAATACTTGGCCTGACCTGCGCTATTGAACTGTACCTCAACGCGCAGAAAGAGAGCGGTGCGGAAATGGTCGAGAAAATGACGCCGTTTATTAATGACTTGAATCAGCTTCACGGCGTAAGCGCCCGCGTGGTGTGGGACAGTGCAGGGCGCGACATCGCACGCACGGAAATTAAGTTTGACGAAGCGGTAACCGGGATCGCCACGGGCGAACTGGTCGACGCGCTGAAGCAAGGGGAGTACGCGATTTACTTCCGCGGTTACAAAGCCAACGAAGGCATTATCGAAGCCGATGTACGCAGCGTTGATCGCGCGCAACTGGAGATTGTGGCCCGTCGAATTGGTGAAGTGATTTCGCAGGAGAAAAAAGCATGAAACTGATCCCTAATTTTTATCGCGACCGCGTCTGCCTGAACGTACTGGCAGGCTCCAAAGAAAACGCCCAGGAGATTTACGCGGCGGCGGAAGGGCACGTGCTGGTTGGCGTACTGTCAAAAAATTACCCGGATGTCGCAAGCGCGGTAACGGATATGCGTGAATACGCGGCGCTTATCGACAATGCGCTCTCCGTGGGGCTGGGGGCGGGCGATCCTAACCAGTCGGCGATGGTCAGTGAAATTTCCCGTCAGGTGCAGCCACAGCATGTTAATCAGGTCTTTACCGGCGTGGCGACCAGTCGCGCGCTGCTGGGCCAGCAGGACACGGTGGTCAACGGTCTGGTTTCGCCAACCGGTACGCCGGGACTGGTAAAGATATCCACCGGTCCGCTAAGCAGCAAAGCGCCGGACGGCATTGTGCCGGTAGAAACCGCCATTGCGCTGCTCAAAGATATGGGCGGTAGCTCAATTAAATACTTCCCAATGGGCGGCCTGCAATGCCGTGACGAGTACATCGCGGTCGCCCGGGCCTGCGCGCGTCATGACTTCTGGCTGGAGCCAACGGGGGGGATCGATCTGGATAATTTCAGTGAAATCCTGCAGATCGCCCTCGATGTCGGTGTGAGCAAAATCATTCCTCACATCTATAGTTCGATTATTGATAAGGTGAGTGGTAACACCCGTCCGGACGACGTACGCCAACTGATGGCGATGACCCGGGCCTGCGTAGGCTAATTGACAGATGAGGAAACTGACGTGCGATTCCCCAACCAACGTTTAGCGCAGCTATTTGGCATGTTGCAAAACGAAGCGCTTCCACAGGACGAGCTGGCGCAGCGGTTGTCGGTTTCCACACGCACCGTACGGGCGGACATCACCGCGCTAAACGCGCTGCTCACCCAGTATGGCGCGCAGTTTGTCCTCAGCCGGGGTAACGGTTATCAGCTCAAAATTGACGATCCGGCAAGTTTTCATACCCTGCAGACGCAGCAGCCCGACTCGTTGCTGCGTATCCCACGCACCAGCCAGGAACGGGTTCACTGGCTGGTGGTTCGCTTTCTGACCTCGGCCTTTTCGCTGAAGCTGGAAGATTTGGCTGATGAATGGTTTATCAGTCGCGCGACGCTGCAAAACGATATGGCAGAGGTGCGCGAGCATCTGCAACGTTATCATCTGACGCTGGAAACGCGCCCGCGACACGGCATGAAGCTGTTCGGCAGCGAGATGGCGATCCGCGCCTGTTTGACCGATCTGCTGTGGATGCTGGCACAGCAGGATCCGCAGCACCCATTGGTGACGGAAGAAGCATTGAATGCCGGGCTTCCTGAGCGGCTGCAACCCGTTTTGCAGGACATTTTCGCCCGTTTTCATATCCGCCTGACCGATGAGGGCGAGCTGTTTTTGCGCTTGTACTGCGCGGTGGCGGTACGGCGGATTAGCGAAGGGTATCCGCTACCGGAATTTGCCGCAGAAGAAGCCGAGCAATCTGTATGCCTGGCCACACGGGAAATCGCGGCGGTATTGCATCGGTTGGCGGATAAACCGCTCTCCATTTCTGAAGAGAACTGGCTGCAGGTGCATATTGCTGCTCGCCAGGTTCAGGAGATCGCTCCCAGTGCCATCAATGCGGATGATGATGAAGCGCTGGTCAATTACATCCTGCGGTTTATCAACAGCCAGTACAACTACAACCTGTTGAATGACAAGCAGTTACATGCCGACCTGCTGACGCATATTAAAACGATGATCACCCGGGTGCGTTACCAGATAATGATCCCTAATCCGCTACTGGAAAATATTAAACAACACTATCCGATGGCATGGGATATGACGCTGGCCGCCGTCTCGGGATGGGGCAAATATACGCCTTACACCATCAGTGAAAATGAGATTGGTTTCCTTGTCCTGCATATCGGCGTTGGGCTGGAACGTAGTTACAACATTGGTTATCAAAGGCAACCGAAAGTTCTGCTGGTATGCGATGCCGGAAATGCGATGGCACGGATGATTGAAGCGGTGTTGGCGCGTAAGTATCCGCAGATAGAAATCGTCGATACCGTGACGCTGCGCGACTACGAACAGCGGGAAAGCATCAGCGAAGACTTCGTGATTTCGACCGCGCGGCTCGGAGAAAAAGATAAGCCTGTGGTGATGATTGCGCCGTTCCCTACCGATTATCAACTGGAGCAGATTGGCAAACTGGTGCTGGTCGACAGAACCCGTCCGTGGATGCTGAACAAATTTTTCGATGCCGCCCATTTCCGCGTTATCGATGGCCCAATGGATCAACAAACGTTGTTCAATACACTATGCCGTCAGCTGCAGGATGAAGGCTTTGTTGATGCGGAGTTTCTTGATTCGGTGGTCGAGCGTGAGGCCATCGTCAGCACTATGCTGGGTGACGGCATCGCCCTGCCGCACTCCCTCGGTCTGTTGGCAAAGAAAACGGTGGTCTACACCATTCTCGCCCCGCAGGGTATTGCCTGGGGCGATGAAACGGCGCACGTGATCTTCCTGCTCGCCATCAGTAAAAGCGAGTATGAAGAAGCAATGGCGATTTATGATATTTTCGTCACTTTCCTGCGCGAGCGGGCCATGACGCGACTCTGCGCGTGCCGGAATTTCACCGAGTTCAAAACGGTCGCCATGGAGTGCGTGAGTCGCTTTTAAAGACGCTGCGATTATCCTGCAGCGTCGTCTCCTGCAATCGTTCCCCCCTTAATTTCAAGGGCATCACATCACGGCACAACGGTCATTACCTGGCCGGGGAAGCTAATCTGGATCACGCCGCCCCACATGCAGATCAGCTTTGACTGGGCGGTGAGTGCGGGCATATTTCCCACTAATACCGTGGGTGAGCCCGGCGCCCAGGGGGCCGGTGTGGCGGGGATACACGGCATTGGCGTCAGCACGCCGAGCGCCGCCGCGGTTGCGGCTGCAACGGTCGGGTTAGCGATGCTGTTGCACATCCCGAACGGCAGAATGTTTACAAACGGTTTGTTATCCATAATATTCGCCATCGGCAGGTTGTTGACGATGGTTCGGCTGGTGGGCAACACGTTCAGTGTAGCTGGCGCAATGCCAAACGAGCATTGCAGCATCGCGCCAGTACATACGGCAGGACAACTCATGGCAGTACCCCCAATTGTTTCCACAGTCGGCGAGCGGACTCATCGCCGCTAATCAGTTCATTGAGCAATTCAGGTAGCGGCGTATTCCCCCAGGCAAAGGCGCGATAGAGCAGATAAGGCACCGGGCTGTGTGGTTCAGTACGCGCCAGGTAATCCGCGACCTCTTTAATCATCCGATACGCTTCCCCGCGGTGGGCAAATGCGGCGGGATTACCAGGCGCTGGTGCCGCTTCTTGTACGACAGGCTGTGATGGGGCTGGCAAGTTAGCCCCCAATGCTTGCAGGCAGGTTTTAATTTTTTGTTCCAGCGGATTGAAAGACGGTGCGGATGCTGCGGGCCAGCCCTGACATACGGTATTAAGCCGCGTAAGCCATTCAAGACTTGCTGTTAGCGCCGTAACGATCGACTCTTCCGCCCCAGGTAGGGGAACGTCTGATAATTTTCCCTGCTGCCACTGTGATAAGGAGATATGCTCTCCATTCGCTATAAATAGCGGAGCTTCGGCGACCAGAACGGCGTAATGCTGCGCCATCCAGCAAAGTGGGGCGGCGCGATAATCATAGTCGCCCTCTTTGATTTTTGGGTGCAATTCCTCTGGATAACGCTCCAGCGCCAGCGTGGCCAATGCCAGCGCATCGGGCAAAGACGTTAAGCCTTGTGACCGAATCCATGCCTCACCCAGCCAGCTCATAATCACCAGATCCTTGCTGAGCGTTTTTGTCAGCGACGTGGCGATCTGTGCGACGGCGTCCCAGTCAGCGCGTCGCGGCGTGCTTTGCCAGACGCCCGTGGGCAGCGTTTCGTCATCCTGCTGGCGAGCGGCGACCAGTCGGTCGAACTCTGGTGAATAGCGGATCGCGTCTCCGCACGGTTTATCCGCCTGAATAGGCGTCAGTAATGCCTGAATATGTTCCATCATTTTCCTTGTGATAATCCCTGTTCGGTAAGCGGTACCCACGGTAGCAGCGCTTTGCCCTGTGCATCCAACAGCGCGATCTGCCAAAAGACGGTGGTTTGTAACTGTTGCTGACCATCTCCCACAGGAAGCGAAAAGCGTAATGGCAGCGGTTGCGCCAGCGCGCCGCCGACGCGCTGTTGTTTGATCATCCTCAGCAGTGACCATGCCCCCTGCCAGCGCCAGCGACCAGTATCACCGCTTACCGTTACACCTGTCTGTGACAGACCTGGCATTGGTCGCCAGGCGGAGTTTGTTGCCCAGCGTAGACTAAAGTTCAGGCTGTCTCCGCTACGCCAGTGCAGATCCGTCGTGCCGCCGGGGTAGCTTATTGCCTGTTGATTGCCGGTAAGCCGCCAGTCGGCAATTTGGTCAGCGCCGACCTCGCGGTGACGAGAGGTGCGCCAGATAACGCGTAACGTAACCCCTTCCGGACTGACCAGCGCGGAAAGTAATGGCTGCGCCGCCGCCAGTTGTTGAATCAATGGCGGCTGCGCAGAGAGCGTTTCTGGAGGGAGCTGCGCGAGTAAAGTCGTGAGTTCGCGAACCCGATCGACATCGGCATCCGGTGCCTGTGGCGCGGCGGTAAAGGGGAAATGCCCCGCCAGCCAGACGTTGTACAGTGTGAAGATTTGCCCCACCGTGCCAATGCTCGCCTGCTGGCGTAGCTGCTGGCATGTTTGCTGCGATGCGTTTACCAGCGCGTTCAGCGATTGGCTGTAAAAATCGTTACCGCCGGAAGTGGTGAACTGCGCCAGCTCGCTCTGACAATTCTGAGCGGAAAGCGTGGGCAGCGCGGCGGCAAGCGTGGTCATTTGCATCGGCGGACTACCAGGATCCTGTTGTTGCAGGCGCTGCATTGTGGCCAGTGAACTGCTCCAGCGGACGATAAGCTGGTTTTCCGTCGTGGTAAGCCATGGACGCTGTTTGTCGAGCCAGTCGATATCCTGCTGATAGCGGGTCAATGCGCCGGAGATTTGCGCGGCTTGCGCGTTGGCCCAACCGGCAATCTTCTGCCCGCTGATCTGCGCCTGCTCTGCCGTGGCGTAATTCACGGCGGGAGGGGCGATCGCCGGCAGTAACGCGCCGCCGTCCTGGCGCACGCGGGCAATCACCTGGGCTGCGGCTTGCTGACGTAATGCGATGGCAAACTGAGGACGATTAAGCTGGTTGAACGCGTCAATGAGTTGATCCGCGCTAGCCGTACTGAGATTGCTATGGTCAGGTGACTCGGCTGCCCCCGAGTACAGTGCCTGAAGCATGGCGTTTTCAACTGCTTGCCGGGCCAGCATAGTGAGTTTGGGACGCCAGATACTGTCCGGAAGTTGTTGTATAAAACGCTCATATCCGCCAAATAGCGCCAGTGCCTGCTGGAGTTGTAGATTCCCGGGATAACCTGCTGTTCTGTCGGTCGGCAGGCTCGCCCCACGCTGCCAAAACGGTTGATTGAGCAGATCGCGCAGGCTTTTTTGCAGCGCGACAACATCCGGTGACACGCTGAACTCGCCTTCCGGCGACTGCTCGGTTAGTGAGGAGAAATGCAGACGGGAACCATCGACCTGTGCCAGAAAGCGTTGGCGCAATAAGGCTTCATGACGTAAAACGTCTTGAATCACATCATTGTCGATCAGTCGGAGCGTGCGTGCCTGGGTGAGGAGCTCATCCAACGGCAGCCGAATAGGTGAGTGAGTCGCATCGCGGCTAAGATTATTAATCGTAGTTAGCGTGGCCTGTAAACGGCTGACCTGACGGATTAAGGAACGCACAAATAGCGGAGTAACCCGTGAGTCATTGCTGAATAACGTCAGTAACTGTTCGAGCTGCTCTTCGTTGTTATCCAGACTGGTGTTGCCATAATTCTGCTCCAGCCAGCGCATCGTTTCGCGAGAAAAATACTCGCTGTTTCGCTGCGTTAATTCACTGGCGTCAGGCAACTTGAGGCGTGAAAGGTTGAGGGTGGCAATCATCCCATTCAGACGATCCTGCGACGGTAGCGATTCTGTATCTACGGTCACGCCCCAGATGCTGGCGCTGACGTTTGCCAGCGTCTGTATAGTGGGTTGCTTCACCTGCATTAATTGCAGTAATGGTAAATAACGCGACTCCATTTGCTTTGCCTGGCTAAGCAGGTGCTGAATCTGGCGGTAACGCTCCTCGGGCAGTAGCTCCTCCTGCTCTGACATCTTCTCACTTTGACTTTGCAGACAGATGCTGTTGGTCGCAGGTAATAACAGGCTGGCTAACGTGGCGTTATTAAAGGTATCCCGTAATTTTGTGTCGGTATGGCTGAACAAGGAACCGGGCCAGACAACAGATCGAAACTGCCACTGTGGAATACCGTTAAGCACTCGCCAGTACAGTGCGGTGGATCGTTCGCCGGCGTTATTGGCGCGCAGGGTTTGTGTGGCCAGCACTTGCAGACGATCGTGTAGTAAAACGGCGTTGGTATGTTGGTATTGCCAGCTCCAGATCATTGCCGCCAGCCAGATAACACAAAGACAGCTATAACAGGCGAGGGTAATGAAATGGCGGCGCAGATTCAGGCGCAGCAGGCGGCGGACCGGGAGCGCCAGACCACGCTCGGCGGCAATTTTGCCGCTCAGTAGCGTCTGGCAAAACTGCATCCGTGGTTTATCATGGGTTAGCGTACGGGCGACAAACCAGATCCCACGCAATAGTGGAGGTTCATCGCGGGCGTTGCTGTTAAACAGAGAATCGAAATAATCATGCAGCGGGGCGGCTAGCGGCAGGAGGTTTTCCGGCAGACGAAACAGATCTTCCGGCGTATTTCCCCGCAGCGCGCCGAGTTCCGTGATGAGCATGCGCAGTGAGCTTCGGGTATTGTCCAGCGCGCTGTCTATCCACTGTGGCTTCCAGATGGCCTCTCTGGCGACCGGGATGGCACTGCCGATGGGGCTGCGACGAGCCTCCTCCGGCAACATGGCTAACAAAGACGAAGCCCCTTCCAGTGCTTCTACACCGCTTATCAGCAGGTAGACCGGTAAACTCAACCCACATACTTGCTGTAGCTGTTGGCAGTTGTTCAGTAGGCTGGCGCGAGCGGCCTCATCGCCGTGCAACTCATCCAGCGACAGGGTGATAATCAGTGCGTCCAGTGGACGCTGCGGACGACTTTTCACCAATGCCGCGAGCATTTTTTGCCAGTCATTCTGGCGAATAAGCCGTTTTTTCCCGGTAGTTTGCAACGTTTGCGGCAGGCACAAAACACTACACTGAGGGTTAAACCACCATTGCCCGAACCAATACTCCTGGCCGTCGGTGAGTGACCAACTGCGACAAAGCAGACGGTTATCTTCTTCGTCGCCCAGCATCAGTATGCGCATACTGTTGTAAGGATCCTGACCGCCGCAGGCGCGCTGGATCTCTTTTTGCGCACGGATGAACGTATCGTTGCGGTATTCCCACTGCCACCAGACGCACCAGAGGGTCATCGCCAGCAGCACCAGCACAATAATCAGCAGAGTCAGCCAGTGTTGCATCACCTGGAATCTCCCTGGCAGGACTGGGTCACCGGGAAATCAGGCAACGTATTCACGCCGATAGCATCTTCAATACTTAGCCACAATCGTTGGCTTAACAGCAGCAGAGCGAGCAGTATGATGAGGGCAATCAGGTGCAGACGTGAGTTGTCAGGCAGGCGACGGTGTGCCGGAAGCTGTAATGGCGTTTCCAGTGCTGCAGATTCCATTCGCTGGGCAATATCGCTGAACCTGGCGTCATGCTGGAAAGCAAAATGCCATAGCAGGTGACAGGTTTCCTGGTGGGTCTGTGGATCAAAATCGTCACGCCGGGAACCGAACCCCAGCGTCAGGCAACGTAAATAAAGCGCGGCTAAATCGCGCTGTCCGGGGCTGCGCTCATTGAGTAACGCGGTGATCTTATGAGGGATCAGATCGCCGGCGCTATGGGTCTGCCACAAATGGTACTCCAGCGGGCAACTCTGCCAGAGTGAGAGGGCTGGCCAGTCGCCATAGAGTACAGATTCATCAATCAGCGCGACCAGGGCGTAAACCGCATCATCAATCTGCTGCTGAAAGGGGGTACCCAATTCACGGATTAGACGTCGGTTATACTCTGCCACCGCCTGACTGGCGTACTCAAAAGCCTCCGTGTGCAATTCATCAGGCGGCAGCGTGGTGCTTTTCCAGCATTCAAACTGCGCCAGCCAGCGAGAGAAGACGTCATCAAACAGACGGCAGGCAGGCATATCAGGATTCGTAGGCGTCATGGCGATCCTCCTGACGGTAAAGCATGATCCGCTGCGGCATGTCATCGGTTTCATGCAGCGGAGCAATGACCAGCGGCGTCTCTTTTTCAAACCACTGGGTGGTAAGCGTTAACGTGAACAGGGCGATACTGCTGTCGACTTCCCAGTCGCCGTGCTGTTCGGCGGACAGCGGAGCGAGTGTCATCCCATGCATTCGCTGACGACGCAAAACGGCCAAAAACGGTTGGCTGGCGATAAGGCTCTTTTGTAACCAGCTTTCTGCTCTGGAGGTGCTGCCAGCAGGCATCAGCAGACCAATCACCACCTGTTCTCCGGCATGGATATTCGCGGGGAGCTGAAGCGAAAACATGTTATCCAGTTTGCTGAAGTTGATCCGTTGATAGCGGCGATGAATATGCGCCAATTGATTTTTCAACATGGTGAAAAGGGAGGCGAATGCCGGCTGCATGTTTTGATAATCGAAGGTCGGCAGCAAGGGCAGGGTTTTATCCTGGGTCAGAATTGCCGTCTGCCCGAGAAATAAACACAGCGCGCGGTAAAGATCCTCAGGGTGTGGACGCCCACCGTTAATCATGCTTTCCAGCAGCGGTAAAGCCCCTTGAATACTTTGTAACGACAACGTTAGCCACAGCCAGTCATGGGTGCGTTGGCTCTGTTGCGCCAACTGCATTTCCCGGCTTAAAAACAGAATTTTTTCTCTTGCCTGTAAGCAGAGTTGTCGCGTGTTGCGGGAAAGATAGCTCTCTTCACTGACGCTGGGCGAGGGCGGAAACCAGTCGCTCTGACGAAATCCTGCTTCGGTATACACTATCTGAAGTAGCGGCAGACAGATTAAATCGGCGCGTTCATGCTGACAAACCAGGCGTGGTGCGGGCTGCCACAGCGAAATACTTTCAGGAAATTCTCCGCTGCTCAGATCCGGCATTGGGGCGCTGTTCGTTGAGCGATAGCGGCCATTCATCAACTGCCACTGTCCGGCGCGGTTTAGCGGCGGCAGCGCCAGCCAGAGAATATGTTCACTGTCCGGCGCGGCGGGGAGCAGATGTTGGCAGTCGAACTCCAGCGGCGAGTCGCGGCTGATATCGTACTCTACCGGCGTGCCGTCGGGCATGATTGCCTCAAGACGCAGGATACGCAGCATACCGGCACACAGTGCGGCTTCGTCGATATGTAGGTGGTTCACGCCCCAGAATCCGGGATTGGCGCACCGCGCCAGCATGGCGGGAAGCATTTCATTGCGCAGCGCCTGTAACTGGAAATGTTGCGGCAACATCGCCATCCCTTCGTACCAGCAGACCATTGCCGGAATCGTGCTCATAGTATCTTCCTTGTTCAGGGCGCCAGAATTGCCTCATCCGTCATCAGTAGCAGATGCAGTGAACTGACTTTATCCAGCCGGAGCCGGTGATCGCCTTCACTGCGATAACGCGCAAACAGTAGTGTTGCTTCTGTCGTAACGCCCTGCAGGGGATTTTCTTGCGCAACAAAACGTGAACCTGGCACCAGTTCCAGAGACCAGACGCGAAATCCGTCAGGGTTATCACGCAATAATTGTGATTTGGCATTAAACCACTGTGTCGCGGAGAGTGACTGGACGGTGGGTAACAGCGCGCTATCGGTAATAGCGACAATATCCACTGCTACCGGTGCGTTATCATTGGCATCCGGAACTGTTTCAATAATCACATCATTAAATGCCACACGGTTTTGCCACAATGAACAGCCGCTATTCAGTAACGTTAAGGTACTGAATAATATTAATATGGCCGAATGGCATATGCCGCTTTTCATATAAAGTCCTTTTATATTGTTATAAGAACGGTAATTAATGGTTGAGGTTTGTTTTTTGATTTAAATCATTATTCAGCGCGGATTATAAAATAAAAAACGTTTTACTTGATTTATTCACATGGTGAATTAGTTTTGTTGAAAATATCATTTCAGTGATTATTTATTTGTATCTTATTGATTTTAATTGGTTATTTAATTGCTTTTGATTTTTATCAAAGCGGCAATCCTGGTGTAAAAACTGAAAAATTAAGTTGATATTTATTTTTTGTTGTGTTTTTTATATTGCATGTAGTTATTCAGAAAAATCTATTTTCGAATAATGGTGCGGCAAAAATAGCACCAGGGATACTATTGCAATAAAAAGGATTAAATATGGCAGAGAGCATTCAGCATAAACTCAACCGTATTAGGCCGCCGCGCGTGCAAATAACCTATGACGTGGAAACTGGTGGCGCGATTGAGAAAAAAGAACTTCCTTTGGTTGTTGGTATTTTAGCGGATCTATCCGGGCATCCAGCATCTCCACCGGCCAAATTACGTGAGCGCCGTTTTGTTGAAATCGATCGTGATAATTTCGACGATGTACTCTCTTCTGCCTCGCCTCGTCTGGCGATACAGGTTGAAAATCGTCTGGCTAATGATGGCAGTAAACTGAACGTAGAACTCCACTTCAACGAATTCGACGACTTTTCTCCTCTCAATATCATTAATCAGGTTAAACCCCTCCAACGTCTTTTTCTTGCCCGTCAACGCTTACGCGACCTGCAAACCAAACTGGATGGTAACGACGATCTGGATACGTTGTTGCAGCAGGTAGTCAATGACAACGCTGAGCTTCAGGCGTTAAGACCCATTGCTGAAGAAAAACCGACTGACAACGCGTAACTAAAAAGGGGAAGAACAATGGACAATGTTCAGGAACAAGCTGAAACCGGTGGGCAAACCGTTACGCTGAGCGTGCTGGACCGCATTATTCAGGAAGGGCGGATGGCGCGCGATGAGCTACAGCAGACCTACGCGCGTGACATGCTGGAAGAACTGGCTACGCAGATTCTTGATGAAGGGATGGTGATTGAAAGCGATACCGTAGCGATGATCAACCACCGCATCGCGCAGATTGACGCGCTCATAAGCGACCAGTTGAATGAAGTATTACATCACCCGGAGATGCAGAAACTGGAAGCCTCCTGGCGTGGCCTGCATCAATTTGTGATGAATACCGAAACCAGCACCCGGCTGAAATTGCGTCTGCTGAATGTGTCACGTAAGGAGTTGCAGGACGATCTGGAAAAAGCGGTCGAGTTTGACCAGAGCACGTTGTTCAAAAAACTGTATGAAGATGAATACGGGACTTTCGGCGGCAACCCTTACAGCGTGTTGGTGGGCGATTTTGAGTTTGGTCGACATCCGCAGGACGTGGCGCTGCTGGAGAAAATCTCCCAGGTGGCGGCAGCGGCCCATGCGCCATTTATTGCTGCCGCCAGTCCGCGCTTATTTGATATGGGATCGTTCGCTGAGCTGGGCGTCCCGCGCGATCTGGCGAAGATCTTCGAAAGCACCGAATTGATTAAATGGCGAGCCTTCCGCGATAGCGATGACTCCCGCTATGTCTCGCTGGTGTTACCGCATGTGTTGCAGCGTCTGCCGTACGGACCGGATACGGTGCCGGTAGAAGGGGTGAACTTCGTTGAAGATGTTAACGGCATGGACGCGAGTAAATACCTGTGGGGCAACGCCGCATGGGTGCTGGCTAACCGCATTACCGAGGCATTTGCCTTGTATGGCTGGTGCGCGGCGATTCGTGGCGCTGAAGGCGGTGGACTGGTGGAAGATCTTCCAGCGCATACCTTCTCTACGCCATCCGGCGATATCAGTCTGCGCTGCCCAACGGAGATAGCCATCACCGATCGCCGTGAGAAAGAGTTGAACGATCTCGGGTTTATCGCGCTGTGCCATAAAAAGAATACTAACACCGCCGCATTCTTTGGTGGACAAACGACTAATCAGGCAAAAATCTACAACACGCCGGAAGCCAACGCCAACGCGCGCATTTCAGCGATGCTACCGTACATCCTGGCCGCCTCGCGCTTTGCGCACTACCTGAAGGTTATTATGCGCGACAAGATTGGCAGCTTTATGAGCCGTGACGAGATCGAAAGCTACCTCAACAACTGGATTGCCGATTATGTCTTGCTCACCGACAGCGCCCCACAGGAGATCAAAGCGCGTTATCCACTGCGCGAAGCGCGGGTGGATGTAAGTGCAGTGCCTGGCAAGCCGGGGGTCTATCGCGCGGTTGTATTCCTGCGTCCGCACTTCCAGTTAGAAGAGTTAACCACCTCTATCCGTCTGGTCGCCGAACTGCCGCCACCGGCAGCCGCTTGATCATTAAGGAGATAAACCATGGATGCAATTTTTTTAAAGCTCGACGATATCAAAGGCGAAAGTCAGGTTGATGGATTTAAAGATCAGATAGAGATCATGTCCTACAGCCATAACGTCGCAATGCAGGTCACCAACGACGTCAGTAACACCGAACGCACCTCCGGACGGGCGCACGTGGGGGAAATGTCGCTGACCAAGTTTGTCGACCTTTCCACGCCAAAGCTTAATGAGTACTGCTGCAGCGGGAAGATGATTAAAGAAGCCGTGTTGACGTTATGCCGTAATGATGACGACAAAATACTGCCACTTATCGTGTATACCCTGGATAACGTGATTATCTCGCATCTGAGCGTGAGCGGCGGTTCCGGTGGCAAACCGGTGGAAACGATGTCGCTAAATTTCACCAAAATTAAATGGGAAATTACCGCTCAGAAACTGGGAGGTCAGAAAGAGGGTAACGTCTCTTCCGTCTGGGATATGGCGATGAATAAGAAACCGTAACTTGAGGTAATGCCCATGTCACTACCCGTCGCGCTGCTCGACAGACTGATGGATGAGGACATTACGCCGCGTGAGTCGGTTTGCCGGGAGTTGAGAAGACTGTTCAACTCCCGTGCGGCAGAAGATGCTGACACATTGCCGGTGCTGCTTGCCTGGGGCGTCCCGGAATGGCACGGGCTGAACGCAGGCGATGAACGGGTGCTGCGTTGGTATTGCCGTCAGCTGCGCGCTGTTATTTTGCGCCATGAGCCCCGGATTCAGGCGCTGATCGTGAGCGTAAAAGATGCCCATCATCAGACGCTGGCGCTGCAACTTGACGCGATGCTGTGGAACGACGACGAACCGCTAACGCTGGAGCTGGCGTACCAAAATGGCGGTTGGCGATAACCCGTATCAGGGGAGATCAATGGACGATCGATTGCTTGATGATTATCTGCAAGAGCTACGATGGCTGCGAACCGCCAGCGGTGAATTCGCTCGTCGGCATCCGCATGTTGCTTCCCGACTGCGGCTGAGTGAATTCGATTGCCCGGATCCCCATGTTGAACGACTTCTGGAAGGCTTTGCGTTGCAAAGCGCCAGGCTGCATCAGCGTCTTGATGACGGCTTTGGTGAGCTATGCGACTCGCTACTGGAACAGCTCTCTCCCCATTTGTTACGCCCTTTTCCTTCTTGCGCAACCGCTTGTTTTACCGCCGATCCGCTGGCGGGCGATCTGAGTCAGGGCTACATGCTTCCTGCCGGAACGCCGTTATACGCGCAAACGGAAAGTGGAGAAACGGTCTGGTGGCGCACGGCATTGGCGCAAACGCTATGGCCTATCGAGATTGAAAATGTTGACTGGTGTGATGCCGCACAGGCCCGGCAGTTGAGCGGAATGGCGCAGGCGCGTGGCGCATTGCGTATTCAGCTACGTTGCCTGCCGTCGCATCAGTTCTCAACGTTGGCGGTAACACAGTTGCGCATTCATCTCAGCGGTTCGCCGCAAATCAATGCCACGCTGTTTGATTTGTTATACGCCCATGTCATTGGGCCGCTGCGCCCACATCCCATTGGCCTGCTGAATGCCGAAAAGATTTTGCCCAGCGAACCGGGCGTAGAGTCCAGCGTGCTGGCGCTCAGTGCCTGGATGAACTGTCCGCAGACGCTGATGTATTTTGATTTACCGCTGCCGTCGACGGGCGAGGGCGACAGTATCACGGTGTGTATCCCTTTCGACAATGCTCCACAGGCAGCACAGCATATTAAACCTGGCGATATTCGTCTGGGCTGCGTGCCGGTAATAAACCTTTTTACTCGCACCTCAGAGCCGCTGTTTGTCGAACATACCCAGAGCGAACATCGGCTGGTCGCCGATCATCATGACAAAAATGTGCACATCTACCGCGTACAGGCGCTGTGGATGAGTCGCCGTGAGAAAGCCTGGCGCGTTCCTGCGTACTACTCAGCCCAGGGGCATAGCGAGGCCCGCTGGTTCTGGTATGCACGGCGTCACCGCCACCAGGGGAATGCGCTGTGGCTAACGCTAGTGGACAGCCGTTTTGACCCGTATATTGCGGATGAAGAAACCAGTCTGACGGCAACGCTCTGGTGCAGCAACGGTGAGCAAGCCGCACAACTTACAGCGGGAACGCCATTGAACTTCGAAGTGCCGGGCCCGGTTGCGCAAGTACATTTACTGGGTACGGCGACCACGCCTTCTGAGCCAGCATTACAGCGGGACACGCGCTGGAAGTTGCTTTCCTCGCTGGCGCTCAATCACCTGTCGCTGGTGGAAGGCGAGATGGCGCTGGCGTCGCTGAAAGAGCTGCTGGCGCTGTACGCCCCTTCCGCCGCGTCACCCGCCGTCTGGCAACAGATTAATGGTATTCGCGAGATGCGTTGCCAACGGGTCAGTGAGCATCGGGGAGGTGATGCCTGGCGCGGTTGGCATAACGGCATCCGGGTGACGTTAGCCCTTGAACCACAATCATTTACTGGCAATAGCCGACTGCTATTTGCCGGCATCATCGCCCGTTTTCTGGCTCGCAATGCCACCGCGAACTGCTTTGTTCGTACGGTATTGCAGGAAGATGGAGAGGAACTGTCGCTATGGACAGAAGCCGAACAGACCGCGCTGATAGCGTAATCGCCCAATTGCGGCGCGAGCCGTGGCGCTTTTCGCTCGAGCAGTGTATCCGCATCTTACGGGCGAGCGGTGAAACGCCCGCGCTGCGGGGGGAACTGGGGCTGGCGTTCACGCCTGCGGAGGTGTCGCTGCGCGACGGTACCCTTCAGGTCCACAGCCTGGGGCCGGGCGGAGCCGATGGGGTGCTTCCCTACGGCTGGCTGGAATGGCTGCAACAGGCGGCGCAGGATAAAAACAGCGCGTCGCAGGACTTTATTCATCTGTTTCAACAGCGCTTGATTCAACATCACTGCCATAGCCTGAGCCTGTATCGGCTGGCAACGCCTTACGCCAGGCGAGAAGATGCGCCGGGGTTTACGTTGATGCGGGTGCTGTGTGGTTTTGAGCTGGATGCCGTAAAAAAGCCTCAGTCTGGGCAGCTACAGCGTCTGCTGTCGCAAAGCAGCGGGCTGGCGAATCGTCGGCGTTCAACGGCGGGATTTGTGGCGCTGGTGGCGGCAACGCTCGGTATCACCGTTCATATTGAGGAGTTTATCGGGCGCTGGCAATCCTTGCCGCTGGCGTCTCAAAGCCGGACCGGGTGTCGGCTGGGGCGCAATAGCGTCGCTGGTCGGCGAATATGGAATCAGCATGCGGCGCTACGGGTGCATCTGCGTGCGGAAAATGCCGCGCAGTGGCGAACATTTTTACCTGGCGGGCGGGGATTTATTCAACTGAGCAAATTAGCGGAAATCTGGTTTGGCGCGGGAATAACGCTGGAATTGATGATGCGCGCAACCCTGACTCTGGATCATCGCTTAACCCGCGCTGCACCGCCGCGTCTGGGTTATACCGCGCAACTGGCAGGGCGCAAGCCCGCCATGTTCCATTGCCAACAGCATCTTGAGGAGAACAGTAAATGGATTTGAAAGCGCTGGTAAAACGACTGAACCCAATTTGTTTTCGTGCGCTGGAACAGGCCGCCGAACGCAGCCGGGCGCAGGGACACTGGTTCGTTGAGCCGGAGCATATGCTGCTGGCTTTACTGGATGATGAACGCTGTGATTTAGCGTATTGCCTGAGCAACGCGGCTATCTCCACCGATACGTTACGTGAAGAGATCCAGCGTGCTCAGGCGCAGTTCAAAACGGGCTGTACGCGGATGCCGGTGTTTTCCGTACACCTGATAGAGCTACTGGAAGGGGCGATTTTGCAGGCGACGTTCCAGCGTATTCCTCTGGTTCGTTCGGCCTTATTGCTCCTGACCTTACTCACCCGAGAACGGCTGCGTACCCAGTTGGCGCAGGGAATGCCACTATTGTTACAGCTTCCGGCTGCGGAGCTGGAAAGCCAGTGGCAGAACTGGTGTCGCAACTCCGTTGAGGAGGCTGCAGACCCTGACAAGGGCGAATCCCCGAAGCGTGAAGGCGGGGTTCTGGATCAATATACGCACGATCTGACGCGTGACGCGCGGGAAGGGCGGATCGATCCGATCATCGGGCGCGACGCGGAGATCCGCCAGTGCATCGACATCCTGCTGCGCCGTCGGCAGAACAACCCGATTCTGGTGGGCGCGCCAGGTGTGGGGAAAACCGCCGTCGCCGAAGGGCTGGCGCTGCGCATCGCCGAAGCCAGCGTGCCGCCGCCGCTGCGTGATGTCGCTCTGCTGGCGCTCGATCTTGGCTTGTTGCAGGCGGGAGCGGGCGTGAAAGGTGAATTTGAGCAGCGACTAAAAGGCGTCATTGACGCCGTTAAAAAATCCCCGCAGCCGATTATTCTGTTTATTGACGAGGCCCATACGCTGATTGGCGCGGGCGGCGCCGAGGGCGGCAGTGACGCCGCCAACCTGCTGAAACCGGCGCTGGCGCGTGGGGAACTGCGTACCATCGCCGCCACCACCTGGCAGGAGTACAAAAAATATTTCGAGAAAGATCCGGCGCTGGACAGACGTTTTCAGCGTATCCAGATCGAGGAACCGGACGAGAACAGCGCGGTAATTATGCTGCGGGCGGTGGCCGATAAACTGGAGGCGCATCACGGGGTACAAATTCTGGATACGGCGATCCGCGAGGCGGTGCGCCTCTCGCAGCGCTATATCTCTGGTCGCCAGTTGCCGGACAAAGCGATCAGCGTACTCGACACCGCCTGCGCGCGGGTGGCGCTGGCGCAGCATGACGTGCCGCCCCAGCTTGAGGAGATCCGTCAGCATCTGGCGGCCATTGAAGAAGAGAGCGAACGTCTGAATCGTGAGCTGCTGGTGGGCGTCGATCATCACGACAGGCTGTGTGAACTGGAAGCGCAGGCGGAAAAACTCCACCAGCAGGCGCGGGAGGTGGAGGAGCGCTGGCAGGACGAGCGCCAGCGGGTCGGCGAGCTACAGGCCGCCCGTCAGCGAATGCTGGATCTCAGCGTGCGGCTGGAAGAGGATGATGAACTGGAAGAGGAACTGGTGGAGTGCGCCGCGCTGATCGGCAAACTGGAAACCGCCGCTGCCCAGCTACGTGACGAAGTGCCGCTGGTGCCGGACTGCGTCGATCCCGCCACGGTGGCTTCGGTGATCAGCGGCTGGACCGGGATCCCAATCGGCCAGATGCAGACCGATGAAGCCCACGCCCTGCGCACGCTGGTTGCACAGATGAGCGAGCGGGTAATGGGACAACAGGCAGCGCTGGAGACCATCGCCCAACGCCTGCGCGCCTATCGCAGCGGCCTGACCGATCCGCAAAAGCCGGTCGGCGTGTTCCTGCTGGTGGGGCCAACCGGCGTGGGTAAAACCGAAACCGCCTATGCGCTGGCCGATGCTTTGTACGGCGGCGAACGCAATCTGATCACCATTAACCTGTCGGAATATCAGGAGGCGCATACCGTCAGCCAGCTCAAAGGCGCGCCGCCGGGCTACGTTGGCTACGGCAGCGGCGGGGCGTTAACCGAAGCCGTGCGCCGTCGCCCCTATTCGGTGGTGCTGCTCGATGAAATCGAAAAGGCGCACCCGGATGTGCTGGAGGCATTTTATAACGTTTTCGATAAAGGGGTAATGGAAGACGGCACCGGGCTGATTGTTGATTTTAAAAACACGGTGATGCTGGCGACCAGTAACGTCGGCGCGGAATTAATTCTCGACACGCCAGCGGCTGAATTAAACAGCGAGCGCTTTAACGAGGCATTGCGTGAGGAGTTATTAAAACATTTCCGCCCGGCGTTTTTAGCAAGGATGACCACGGTGGCGTATCGGGCGTTGGATGAAGAAATATTAAAAGGCATTGTGCTGGCGAAGCTGGAGAAATTAGCTCAGCGGTATTTTGTGGCGACGGGGGAGAAATTAAATATGGAGGATGGGTTGGTAGAAAGGGTTATGGAGAAGTGTAAAGGAGCCGGGGCCAGAGATGTGGAGAACCTGGTGGTTGGGGATTTTTTTAAATAATGAATATATGAGTGTTTATTAAATGTAAAATTTGATATTAAAGTTAGAACTATATAAATTTAGAAGGAGTCAGTATGACAATTGAAGTTGTTCCTCACACTCTCGCGCCTAGTGGGCATTGGACACAAGAAGATTCTGATTTTACTGGAGAAATGCGTAGGCGTCCAGATAATCATGCCGAAATGATAGCATTGTGTAAATATTCAAATAAAGAAAGGGTATTGTTATTTGTGCAAAATGCATTTCCTTGTGATGATTGTCATAATACTTTTATTTCAAAAACAAAAATACTTCCGAAACCATTGTCAAAAGTAACGTCTAAAACAAGAACAATGATAGTGGAATCTAAGCCTTTGAAGATAATAATAAGTATCCAAGACGACAAAGGTACTTATCGCCCCTCTTTTTGCACGTCAGTGCCGGGAGGAGTTAAACCTCCATGTTTATTGATTTATCCAGGGGATGGTGGGGCTGATTTTTTATATATTGAAGGTCGTGATATATCTAAAATACCAAAATATATGTTTTCTGATTGTGCAAAGGGAATAACAATTGCGGAACTCCCACAGTATACATGGTGAATATCATCTTATGATGAAAAAATAATTCACATATAGATAACGTCTTCTGAAGATATTTTTATACAAAACTAAATTGGTTTGGAATTTATTATGCCCGACACCACTATAATAAAACTCACCGCCCCAACCCTGACCGGCCTTACCGCCGCCACTGTACACACCGACTCCCAGCTTAACAGCCTGACCACCGCCACCGTCGCGGGAACCACTTCCGCGCCGTTAACCTTAGACAGCACGCTGGCGACCCATCTGACTGCCACCATCAACAGCGCTGATTACGACGGGCTGATTGCCGAGGCGCACCAGCTCCCCGCCACCGCTAACGCCGATCGCTACCAGTTTGTCCTGCGTCCCTGGCTGTGGTGGCTGACGCTTGCCAGTAACAACCGTGTGTTCCAGAACCTCAGCGCGCAGGAGATCGTCGAGAAGGTGTTTAAAGACGCCGGGTTTAGCGACTACAAATTTCAACTGAAAAGCAAACCGGCGAAGCGTGAATACTGCCTGCAATACAACGAAAGCGATTTTAATTTTGTCTCGCGGCTGCTGGAGCAGGAGGGGATTTTCTGGTTCTTCACCCACGCAGCAAGCAAGCATACGCTGGTGCTGGCGGATGATAACAGCGCCTTCCCGCCGATACCTGGCGACAAAAAAGTGAAGTATCAGGCCGCAGCAAGCGGCGCACGGGAAACCGGGATGATTCGCTCGGCAGAACTGCATTTACAGGCCACCGCGCAGGGCTTCCAGAGCAGCGACTATAACTACGAGCAGCCAAAAGCGGCGCTGTTTGCCCAGGCCGGTGAGAAGAAGGGCGGTATGCAGTATCAGCATCCGGGGCGTTTTAGCGTTAAAGCCGAAGGCGACGCGCTGACGGCGTGGAAGGTTAACGCCCTGAAAGCGCAGGCGAAACAGCTGGTTGGTGAAAGCGACTGCGCGGCGTTGATGGCCGGGCACTGGTTTACGCTAACCGATCATGACGACAAATCTCTGAACATCGACTGGCTAATCACCGCCGTTAGCCACGAGTACGACGGTGAACGCTATCGCAACCGCTTCACTGCTATTCCAAAGGCCACGCCGTATCGCCCCCTCGCCGTGACGCCACAACCCTTTATGCATACGCAAACGGCGACGGTGGTGGGTAAAAGCGGCGAGGAGATCTGGACCGACAAACTTGGTCGGGTGAAGGTGCAGTTCCCATGGGACAGAGAGGGCAAAAGCGACGAAACCAGCTCCTGCTGGCTGCGGGTGGCGACGGCGTGGAGCGGCAACGGCTTCGGCGCGCAGTTTATCCCGCGCATCGGTCAGGAAGTGGTGGTGAGCTTTATCGACGGCGACCCGGATAAACCGCTGATTACCGGCTGCGTCTACAACGGCGCGAATGCGCTGCCGTACGCACTTCCAGCGAACCAGACCCAGTCGGGCATTAAAACCAAAAGTGAAAAAGGCTTCAACGAACTACGCTTCGACGACAAAAAAGATGCCGAGCTGCTGGCGATGCAGGCGCAAAAAGACTTCCAGCTTACCGTTCTTAACGACAGCAAAACGACTATCAGCCATGACGACATTCAGAACGTCAAAAACGACCGCACGCGTACCGTTGAAGAGGGCAACGAAACCGTCACCCTAAAAAAAGGCAATCGTGCGGTGAAAATCGAAAAAGGCAGCGACACACTGGAGGTAAAAGAGAAGCGCAGCGTGACGGTGAAAGGCGATCAGGAGCACGTCATCGACGGCAACGAGACGCATAAGGTAAAGGGCAACTACACGCTGAACGTCGATGGCAACCTGACGATTAAGGTCAGCGGTACGCTAACTCTCGAGAGCGGTAAAACGTTGGACATCAAGAGCGGGTCGGGTCTTAACGCCAGCGCGTCGGGCAGCATGAAGCTGGATGCCACCAGCATAGCCAGTGAAGCGAAAGCCTCTCTGACCCAGAAAGCCGCAACCATCAGCCACGAAGCAAAAGCCACGCTCACCAGCAAAGCCAGCGCGACCCAAACGGTGGATGGTGGCGGGATGCTGATAATTAAAGGTGGCCTGGTGAAGATTAACTGATGAGCGATACGCAGGAATATCACCTGGATAACACCCTGCTACGGGCAAATCTTGCGAACGACCAGCTAAACGGTGAGACGAGAATTGAAGAGAACGGACGCCTGCTGGCAGTTTTGCGATATCAACAGGGGGCGCTGCATGGGGTAATGGAGCGCTGGCATCCTAACGGTCAGCTAGCTATGCAGCAGGCGTATCGTGAGGGCAGGCCGGACGGTATTGCTCGTTACTTCTCGGAAAACGGCGAGCTACTGCGAGAAGAGCAGTGGCTTGACGGCCTGCTGCACGGCGAATGCCGCAGCTTTTATCCTTCCGGGCAGCTACAGCAGCGTGAGCAGTGGAGTCAGGGGTTGCGTCACCAGCTCAGCGAACAGTTCTATCCGGACGGCTCGCTTGCCCAGCGTCTCTGTTATGAAAAGGGGATACTGAAAGGGGAAGCGGAGCGCTGGCTGCCGGATGGGCGTGCCATTGATGCCCGTGGTAAAGCGCAATCGCGAATGAGTAAATGGACGGAGAGGCTGTGAACACGCCTCTCCTGAGTGATTTTATCGCAAATGATGCACGACCTGGTTGCTGCTACCGCGCCAGATCAGCGCCGGGTCTTTGAGGTCCTTCACAAATTTGCCATCAACCAGCACATTGATGAGATCCACCACCTGCATCTGTGCGGCGTTGAGTTCATCGAGCTTGTAGCCGGTCCACACCCAGATATCTTTCCCCGGACACTCAGCGCGAATACGTTGTACCAGTTGCAGAATATCCGGCACGTTTTGCGGATGCAGCGGATCGCCGCCCGACAGCGAAATTCCCTGACGGTGAATACGTGTGTCGTTCAGATCGGCAATGATCTTATCTTCCATCTCTTTGGTAAACGGCTCGCCGGAATTGAGCCGCCAGGTGCTTTTGTTATAGCAACCGGGGCATTCGTGCACGCACCCTGACACAAACAGGGTGCATCGGGTTCCTGGGCCGTTGACGATATCGACAGGATAGTATTGATGGTAGCGCATAGAGGATGTCCAGAAAGCATTTAGGCCGGATAAGGTGCTTGCACCGCATCCGGCAACATTGTGATGCCTGATGGCGACGCGATTGCGTCTTATCAGGCCTACGGCCTTTGCAAACGGATATTAACCGATCTGCCCATTGCCTAAATGCTTAACGCGGCGCTTCACTTCTTCCTGCTTACCGGCGTTAAACGGACGTGCGTCCGGGCTGCCTAAATAACCGCACACGCGGCGGGTGACCGACACGCGCGCGGCGTCGTGGTTACCACATTTCGGGCAGGTGAAGCCTTTACTGGTGCACTCGAACTCACCGGTAAAGCCGCACTCGTAGCATTCATCGATTGGCGTGTTGGTGCCGTAATACGGCACGTGCTGATAGCTGTAATCCCAAACGTCTTCCAGCGCTTTCAGGTTGTGCTGAATATTCGGGTACTCGCCGTAGCAAATGAAGCCCCCGCTCGCCAGCGGCGGGTATGGCGCTTCGAAATCGATCTTGTCGTACGGGTTCACCTTTTTCTCCACGTCGAGGTGGAAGCTGTTGGTGTAGTAACCTTTGTCGGTTACGCCCGGCACCACGCCAAACTCGGCGGTATCCAGACGGCAGAAGCGGTCACACAGGTTTTCACTCGGCGTGCTGTACAGGCTAAAGCCATAGCCGGTCTCGTCTTTCCACTGATCGACCGCCTGACGCAGACGTTCCACAATGGCGATACCTTTGGCGCGCAGCTGCTCGCTGTCATAGACATGTTTGTCGCCAAACAGCGCGTTGATGGTCTCATGAATGCCGATGTAGCCCAGAGAGATAGAGGCGCGACCATTTTTAAAGATCTCAGACACGTCATCGTCCGCTTTCAGACGCACGCCGCAGGCACCTTCCATGTACAGAATGGGCGCAACGCGGGCTTTTACGCCTTCCAGACGCGCGATACGGGTCATTAGCGCTTTACGCGCCAGCACCAGACGGTCGTCGAGCAGTTTCCAGAAGGTGGCTTCATCGCCATGGGCTTCCAGCGCGATACGCGGCAGGTTGAGGCTGATAACGCCGAGGTTGTTGCGACCATCGTGAACCTGTTCGCCGTTCTCGTTTTCCCACACGCCGAGGAAGCTGCGGCAGCCCATTGGCGTTTTGAACGAACCGGTGACTTTGACTACCTGATCGTAGTTCAGGATGTCCGGGTACATACGCTTGCTCGCGCATTCCAGCGCCAGCTGCTTGATGTCGTAGTTCGGATCGCCAAACTTGTGGTTCAGACCATCGCGAATCGCGAACACCAGTTTCGGGAACACGGCGGTTTTACGGTTTTTACCGAGGCCAGCAATGCGGTTACGCAGAATAGACTGCTGGATCAAACGCGATTCCCAACTGGTGCCCAGGCCAAAACCAAAGGTGACGAACGGCGTCTGACCGTTGGCGGTATGCAGGGTGTTCACTTCATACTCAAGGGACTGGAATGCGTCGTAGCACTCTTTCTCGGTACGGGAATGGGCATAACCGTCAGCGTCCGGGATCTGCCATTCTTCAGCGGTCTTGCGATGTTTATTAAAGCTCTCGGTCACGAACGGCGCGAGAACTTCATCAATACGGTTAATGGTAGTACCGCCATAAATATGGCTGGCAACCTGCGCGATAATCTGCGCGGTCACGGCGGTCGCGGTAGAGATGGATTTTGGCGGTTCAATCTCCGCGTTACCCATCTTAAAGCCCTGCGTCAGCATGCCTTTCAGGTCGATCAGCATGCAGTTAAACATCGGGAAGAACGGCGAGTAGTCGAGATCGTGATAGTGAATATCACCACGCTCGTGCGCCTGAACGACATCACGCGGCAGCAGGTGTTGGCGCGCATAGTGTTTGGCGACGATCCCGGCCAGCAGGTCGCGCTGGGTCGGGATCACTTTGCTGTCTTTGTTGGCGTTTTCGTTCAGCAGAGCAGAGTTGGTTTGCTCAACCAGACCACGAATTTCCTGGTTCAGACGGCCACGTTTTTCACGCTGGATATCACGGTCGTGGCGATATTCGATGTACGCACGGGCGAGTTGTTTGTACGGGCCAGACATCAGCTGGTTTTCTACCGCTGTCTGGATCTCGTTGATATCGACCTGGCTGCGCTCATTCATCAGGCTACTAACGACTTCTGCGACGGTGGCACAGTAATCTGCGTCATCGACTCCCGCTGCTTTAGCTGCACGCAGAATGGCTTCTTTGATGCGCTCTGATTTAAACGGCACTTTACAGCCATCTCGTTTCATCACATGCGGTGTCATGATCACTCCATATTTATAAGAACAGGTTATCCACAGAGGTTGGGGAAGCGACCATGGCTTTATTCATCTCTATTGCCAATGACTTCCCGCAATCCTGACCCACGTTATCCACAATTCCACCGTGAAGCGGTGCATTGTAGTTGTAGCAATTATAGGCTATTAATACAACATATTGGGTCGGCGTGCATTTTAAGTTCTATATGTAGTGATTTGCATCAAGGATGTTTACGATTTTTTTGATGTAGCGCAAAGTAAAAATCGGAGCGTACAGATGACGGGCGCTACAGCCGATTGTAAATTACCCTTGGAAAATTCTGATTAATTATTCAGCAAAAACAGGAAGGTAAGCTGAGCGTAGGCGACAACGCCCGGCCACGCTATGCGTACCGGGCCTGAACATCATTGCAAGCTATTTTTGCACCCACCAGACGGCTTCAAAAGGACGCAGCGTCATGTCAACGGGTTGGCTGGCGACCTCGGCATAGTTGTGCATCAGCACCTGCCAGTTTCCATCGGCATGCGTCGGTTGCCAGCTCTGGAAGGTATCGCTCAGGTTGGCAATGACCAGCAGCCGCCGTCCTTGCCATTCGCGCTGATAACACCATACGTGTGGGCTGTCTGGTAACAGATCCTGGTAATCGCCCCAGGTGATAACTGGCTCCGTTTTACGCAGGGCGATCAGCTTCTGATAGGTGTAAAACACGGAATCGGCATCATCAAGCGCCGCTGCAACGTTGATCTCGGCTGCGTTGTCACACAGATTGATCCACGGTTCGCCCGTGGTGAAACCCGCGTGCTGGCTGGCATCCCACTGCATTGGCGTGCGGCTGTTATCGCGGGATTTACTGGCGAGGATTGCCAGCAACTCTTCGGCATCGCGTCCCTGCCCGTTCAGTTCGGCGAACATGTTATGGCTTTCTACATCGCGGTAATCGGTAATCTGGCGGAAGTGCGGGTTGGTCATGCCAATCTCTTCCCCCTGGTAGATATAGGGCGTGCCCTGCATACCGTGCAGCACCATCGCCAGCATTTTGGCGGCGGGCACACGGTATTTCCCTTCATCGCCAAAACGCGACACGATGCGCGGCTGATCGTGGTTACACCAGAACAGCGCATTCCATGCGACGTTGTGCATGCCCTGCTGCCAGTGGCGGAACAGAGTTTTGAGCGCCACGTAGTCCGGTTTGGCTAACGTCCATTTTTCACCGTTGGGGTAATCCACCTTCAGGTGGTGGAAGTTAAAGGTCATCGACAGTTCGCTACCGTCCAGCGCGGCGTATTGCTGACAGTTTTCCAGCGTGGTGGAAGACATTTCGCCGACTGTCATCAGGCTACTTGGGGTGAAAACGTCGCGGTTCATCTCGCGTAAAAACGCATGCGCGCGCGGACCGTCGGTATAAAAACGGCGACCATCGCCGTCGGGATCGTTCGGGAAGTCCTGATCTTTGGAGATAAGATTGACTACGTCGAGGCGCAGGCCGTCCACGCCGCGATCGGCCCAGAACTCGCACACTTTTTTCAGCTCGGCGCGTACCGCCGGGTTTTGCCAGTTCAGGTCGGCCTGCTCAGGGGCAAAGAGATGCAGATAATACTGCTCGCTTTCGGCGTGCCAGCCCCAGGCGCTGCCGCCAAATTTTGACTGCCAGTTGTTCGGCGGGGTGGTCGGTTCGCCGTCGCGCCAGAGATAAAACTGACGATACGGGCTGTCTTTATCCAGCGCCTCACGAAACCAGGCGTGCTGGGTTGAGGTGTGGTTAAACACCATATCCAGAATAATGCGTATGCCGCGCGCTTTCGCCGCTGCTACCAGTTCGTCAAAGTCTGCAAGCGTGCCGTAAGCCGGGTCAACTGACATGTAGTCGGCGACATCGTAGCCGTTATCAACCTGCGGCGAAATGTAGAACGGCGTCAGCCAGATAGCGTCCACGCCCAGCTTTTGCAGATAGCCGAGGCGCTGCGTTACGCCGCGCAAATCACCCGTGCCACTGCCGGTGGTGTCCTGAAAACTCTTGGGATACACCTGATAGATAACGCCGTTTTGCCACCAGTGTGGAATATTCATTGCTGTTTCCTGGAGATACGATGGGGCGCAACTGCGCCCCGAAGAAAAGTTACACAATCTGTAATGTGCCCTGACGGTATTTACGCTGGTAGACGAATGAGGTCAGTACCATCGGGATAACGATCGCGATGACCATCGCCATGCCAAACACCTGCCAGTAAGTCGGCTGAATGGAGAGGATACCCGGCAGGCCGCCGACGCCAATGCCGTTCGCCATCACGCCGTTCAGGCCGCACAGCAGACCGGCGAGACCGGAGCCGATCATCGCGCACAGCATCGGGAAGCGGTATTTCAGGTTGATCCCGTACATCGCCGGTTCCGTTACCCCGAGATAAGCCGAGATCGCCGCAGGTACTGATATTTCGCGTTCATTGTGTTTGCGGCTGGAGATAATGATGCCGACCACCGCAGAAGCCTGAGCGATGTTTGACAGCGCAATCAGCGGCCATACCGGCGTACCGCCCATGCTCTGGATCATCTGCATGTCGATAGCCAGCGTGGTCTGGTGTACGCCGGTGATCACCAGCGGCGCATACAGGAAGCCGAACAGCGCCGCGCCAATCGGCGCAAAGCTGCCGGTCATCAGATGACGAACCGCGAACGCCACGCCGTCGCCGATCATGCGGCCAAACGGACCGATAAAGGCGTGCGCAAGGAACACCGCGAGGATCAGCGAGCACACCGGGACGATCACCAGATACAGATAATCCGGGACGATGCGTTTCATGCGCGTTTCAATAAACCCGAGCGCCAGACCGGCCAGCAGTGCCGGGATAACCTGCGCCTGGTAGCCCACTTTCTCTATGCTGAACAGGCCGAAGTTCCACACTTCCGGCACCTGTTGACCGAGCAGATAGGCGTTCATCAGCTGCGGCGAAACCAGGGTCACACCCAGCACAATACCGAGGATCGGCGTACCGCCCATTTTCTTCACCGCTGACCAGCAGATCCCGACAGGCAGATAGAAGAAGATCGCTTCGCCAATCAGCCACAGGAAGTCGTAGAGGGTTTTCAGCGACGGATGCATCTGCGCCAGCGTCTGCCCGTTACTCATTGGCAGATCGCCGATCACATTGCGAAAACCTAAGATCAAGCCGCCGCTAATCAGCGCTGGCAGCAGAGGGAAGAAGATCTCTGCAAAATGAGAAATGAGCTGTTCATGCCACTTCATGTTCTGCCGCGCGGCTTTTTTCGCCTGCTCTTTGTCGGCGCTGGCCTGGCCGGTGGTCGCCAGCAGCGCTTTGTAGTAATCGCCCACCTCGGTGCCAATCACCACCTGAAACTGCCCGGCGTTGGTGAAGCAGCCTTTGACCATCGGCAACTGCTCTATCTCTTTTGGCCTGGCATTCGCAGGCTGATTCAGCACAAAACGCAGGCGAGTGATGCAGTGGCTCACCGTAGCGATATTGTCGCGCCCGCCTACCAGCTCAATCAGCCGGTCGATGTCTGCTTGTTTTATTTTGCTCATGATGACGTGTATTCCCCGTAGGCCGGATAAGACGCGTTAGGTCGCCATCCGGCAACTCCCGCGTTGTTGGCGCAAGAGTATATCTTCGATGAATATTTAAAAACGGGAACGTTCCCGAAACGCAGCGAAGATCACAAATTAGCGCTCAGAAAGCGATCAGGCGAGGGTGGAAGGAATAACGATTTGCCGTGGTTCGCTGCGGCCATTGATCTGCTCGATCAGCTGCGAGGCCGCTTGTCGTCCGGCTTCGGCGTAACCGGGATCGACGGTGATAATTTCCGGATGGAGGAATTTCATTAGCGGTGTGTTGCCCACACTCGCCAACTGCAGATTATCAATCCGCTGCTCCTGCAGATATTTGCTGACCCCAAGGGCAAGGGTATCCGTCGCGCAGACTAAGGCGGTGGTTTCCGGGGTGATGACATTGGCGGCCTGCTCATAACCCTGCTTCATGGCCAGGCCCGGTAGCGCGGCAACCGGATGCAGTTTGTGTTTCTTACAGAATGCCAGGTAGGCTTCATGACGGCGCTTACCGGTGGTCACGTCGCTATGGGGGACGCCAAGAAAGCTAATATGGCGGTGGTCGCGATCGTATAAACGCTGCATCAGGGTATGAATAGCGCCCTCATCGTCATAGCAGACGGAGGCAAAGCCTTTGGCATCTCTGGCCAGCAGCACCAGAGAATCCTGCCAGGAGGTGAGCATCGTTTCGGTAATGCCGGTAAAACCAAACAGCACCACACCGTCAATATTACGGCGTCTGAGCATGCCCAGATGTTCTTCGACCAGTTCAGGCGAGAACTGGCTTTCCATCATGATCGGATCGTAACCCTGTTCATAAAAAGCGGGCAGCATGGTCTGCACGGCGAGATTTTCTGAAAGAGAATCCAGGCGCGTGACGATAATCGCCACCACCTTGTCGCTTTGCCCACGCATGGCGCGTGCGGAGCGGGAAGGGGAAAAACCGTGCTGATTCATCACCGCTTCGACGCGTTCGCGGGTACGTTCGCTGACGCCGCTTTCGTTGTTGAGAACGCGGGAAACCGTGGATTTCCCCACGCCGCTTAAGCGGGCGATGTCTTTAATGGTCAGCCGATTTTGCATCCTGTTTTCCCGTGTCGCGTGTGAAGTTATGCCAAAAGAGAATAACTTTACTCAAGCACAGTGCAATGGGCAAAGTCTGGTATACGTTTGGTTTAGTTTCTATGCTTTATCATACCGCCATAATTGCCACAAACCTTATGGTTTTCTGCGTATAATCCGCGGCGCTTATCATTCACTTACCGGAGGCTATATGGATCCCGATCCCACCCCTCTCCCGAGACGGAGAAACACAACTTTCCGGTAAGCCTGTCTTTCACTGTCTTACCGGATGCGTAAGACAGTGACGTTCTGACGTCCCTGTTGTGATTTTAAAATTGCCATCAGGCAAGGCTTTGCCACGCCTGAAAGATTTACTGCGCCTGTTAAGACTGGCGCAGGGGGACTGCCTATGTTCAAAAATATGACTCGCCAGCTGTTTGCCCGGCTTAACCGCCATTTACCACATCGTCTGGTGCATCGCGACCCGTTGCCCAATGCGCAGACCGTTGCCAGCACACCGATCCCGCCCTCGCTGAGCGAACATTGCCTGAAAATGGCGCTGATGGACGAAGCCGCGCTGTGGAAAACGTTTGGCGCACATCCGGAAGGATTAAACGCCGCAGAGGTCGAGAGCGCCCGCGAAATCCATGGCGAAAACCAGTTGCCGGCGCAGAAGCCGTCGCCGTGGTGGGTGCATCTGTGGGTCTGCTACCGCAATCCGTTTAATATTCTGCTGACCATTCTTGGCGCCATTTCCTATGCCACTGAGGATCTGTTTGCTGCTGGCGTAATCGCGCTGATGGTCGCCATCTCGACGCTGCTGAATTTTGTGCAGGAGGCGCGTTCCACCAAAGCGGCAGATGCGCTAAAAGCGATGGTCAGCAACACCGCCACGGTGCTGCGCGTTATCAACGAAAAAGGCGAGAACGGTTGGGTTGAACTGCCAATTGACCAGTTGGTACCCGGTGATGTCATCAAGCTGGCGGCAGGGGATATGATCCCGGCGGATTTACGTATCGTCCAGGCGCGCGATCTGTTTGTGGCGCAGGCTTCGCTGACCGGTGAATCGCTGCCCGTGGAGAAAGTCGCAACCAGCCGCGACCCGCAGCAAAGCAACCCGCTGGAGTGCGATACGCTGTGCTTTATGGGGACCAATGTGGTGAGCGGCACGGCGCAGGCTATCGTGATTTCGACCGGAGCCAATACCTGGTTCGGGCAACTGGCGGGGCGCGTCAGCGAGCAGGAAAGCGAGCAGAATGCCTTCCAGAAAGGGATCAGCCGCGTCAGCATGTTGCTGATCCGCTTTATGCTGGTGATGGCACCCATTGTGCTCATCATTAACGGCTATACCAAAGGCGACTGGTGGGAGGCGGCGCTGTTTGCGCTGTCTGTTGCGGTGGGGCTGACCCCAGAAATGCTGCCGATGATCGTCACCTCGACGCTGGCGCGCGGGGCGGTGAAGCTGTCTAAACAGAAAGTCATCGTCAAGCACCTTGATGCCATCCAGAACTTTGGCGCGATGGATATCCTGTGCACCGATAAAACCGGGACCCTGACGCAGGATAAAATTGTGCTGGAGAATCATACTGATATCTCTGGAAAACCCAGCGAGCACGTTCTGCATTCCGCGTGGCTGAACAGCCATTACCAGACCGGGCTGAAGAATCTGCTGGATACGGCGGTACTGGAAGGCGTGGATGAGGAATCTGCCCGCCAGCTTTCTACCCGTTGGCAGAAAATCGATGAGATTCCGTTTGATTTTGAACGTCGCCGCATGTCGGTGGTGGTGGCGGAAGAAACGGATGTGCACCACCTGGTGTGCAAAGGCGCGCTGCAGGAGATCCTCAGCGTCTGCACCCAGGTGCGCCACAACGGCGAGATTGTCCCCCTGGATGAGGGCATGCTGCGTCGGGTGAAACGCGTTACCGATACGCTGAACCGTCAGGGGCTGCGCGTAGTGGCGGTGGCCACCAAGTACCTGCCCGCGCGTGAAGGTGATTACCAGCGTATTGATGAGTCGGATCTGATCCTCGAAGGCTATATCGCGTTCCTCGATCCGCCGAAAGAGACCACCGCGCCGGCGCTGAAGGCGCTGAAAGCCAGCGGTATTACGGTGAAAATTCTCACCGGCGATAGCGAGCTGGTGGCGGCAAAAGTGTGCCATGAAGTGGGGCTGGATGCGGGCGATGTGGTGATTGGCAGCAGCATTGAAGGGTTAAGCGATGACGAACTGGCAACGCTTGCTCAGCGCACCACGTTGTTTGCCCGCCTGACGCCGATGCACAAAGAGCGCATTGTCACGCTGCTCAAGCGTGAAGGTCACGTAGTTGGCTTTATGGGCGATGGCATCAACGACGCTCCGGCGCTGCGCGCGGCGGACATCGGTATCTCTGTTGATGGCGCGGTCGATATTGCACGTGAAGCGGCGGATATTATCCTGCTGGAAAAAAGCCTGATGGTGCTGGAAGAAGGGGTGATCGAAGGACGCCGTACTTTTTCTAACATGTTGAAGTACATCAAAATGACGGCCAGTTCTAACTTCGGTAACGTGTTTAGCGTGCTGGTGGCGAGCGCCTTTTTACCGTTCCTGCCGATGTTGCCGCTGCACTTACTGATTCAGAACCTGCTGTATGATGTATCCCAGGTGGCGATTCCGTTTGATAACGTCGACGAAGAGCAGATCAAAAAGCCCCAGCGTTGGAATCCCGCCGAACTGGGCCGCTTTATGATCTTCTTTGGGCCGATCAGCTCGATCTTTGACATTCTGACCTTTTGCCTGATGTGGTTTGTCTTCCATGCCAATACGCCAGAGCATCAGACGTTGTTCCAGTCGGGCTGGTTCGTGGTGGGCCTGCTGTCGCAAACGCTGATTGTGCATATGATCCGTACCCGTCGCGTGCCGTTTATCCAAAGTCGCGCCGCATGGCCGCTGATGCTAATGACGCTGGTCGTGATGGTGGTGGGCATTGCATTGCCGTTCTCGCCGCTGGCCAGCTATCTGCAATTGCAGGCGCTGCCGCTGAGCTACTTCCCGTGGCTGATTGCGATTCTGGCGGGCTACATGACATTGACCCAATTAGTGAAAGGTTTTTATAGCCGTCGCTACGGTTGGCAGTAAACATCAAACTTCTCAGCAGGATGGTGTAAATACCATCCTGCATTTCTCTTTTTCATTCGAAAGATATTCTCGCGAAATCGTAGTGTTTTATTTTTATTGAAATGCTAGCTGAGGGAATTAGTATCAAATCGCCTTCTTTGCGTTGCTTTTTTATCAATAAAACGATCTGCGTTGCAAAAATGAAACACTGTGCTAAAAATTATTAGCGTCTGCGATTTTTTGTGAACGCAGTCATCGAAATAAATTGTTACACCAGCTAGTCTGCGCAGGTAACGTCGTTAAGAAAGTTTCTCGCTGCCCGTTTTAATTCCGGCAGTCATTTGCTCTGCAAGCTATTCCTGTTAATGGATATTATGAACTTCTGGAGAAGGACAAATGAAACTGACAAAAAACCTGTTAAGTCTGTGTATTGGCGCGTCCGTATTACTGGCGAGTCATGCAACGCTGGCACAAACTTTTCGCGCCGCGGATGTGCATCCGGCTGATTACCCGAACGTCGTCGCAGTGAAACATATGGGGGAGAAACTCAGCGCCGCGACCGATGGCCGTCTGGAGATTAAAACATTTCCAGGTGGCGTGTTAGGTGATGAAAAACAGATGATTGAGCAGGCGCAATTAGGCGCTATCGATATTATTCGCGTCTCAATGACGCCTGTTGCCGCCATTCTTCCTGAAATTAACGTATTTACCCTGCCGTATATCTTTCGCGATGAAGACCATATGCATAAGGTCCTTGACGGCATGATCGGTCAGGAGATTGGCGACCGCCTGACGGCCAATACGAAATCGCGGCTGGTATTCCTGGGTTGGATGGACGCCGGGACGCGCAACCTGATTACCAAAAATCCGGTGGTGAAACCGGAAGATTTACACGGTATGAAAATCCGCGTTCAGGCGAGTCCGATAGCGCTGGATACCTTAAAGGCGATGGGCGCTAACTCTATCGTGATGGGCGTCAGCGAAGTGTTTAGCGGTATGCAGACCGGCGTTATTGATGGTACGGAAAATAACCCGCCAACATTTGTTGCGCACAACTATTTACCGGTCGTTAAAAACTATACCTGGAGCAAACACTTTATTATTCCTGAGCTTTTTCTGTTTTCCAAAGCCAAATGGGATAAATTGAAAAAAGAAGACCAGGAACTCATTATTAAGCTCGCCAAAGAAGCGCAGGTTGAACAACGCAAACTTTGGCAAGAATATAATGCGAAATCTCTGGAAACTATGAAAGCCAATGGCGTTCAGTTCCACGATATTGATACGGACTATTTCTATAAAGCCACGCAGTCAGTGCGGGATAATTACGGTAAAGACCACCAGGATTTGATCAAACGTATTCAGGATATGAAGTAATTCATCAGGCGGAGGGGAGCAATCCTCAGCCTGAGTCTTTTGATTAATTCGAGGTGATAATTATGGGTGAATGTTATTCATCGGTAATGGATTTTCTTTATCGGGTCTCTATGTGGATTGCCGGTGTCGCATTATTGGTTATGGTCGCCATTATCCCAATTGGCATATTCGCACGCTATGTCCTGAACAATGCCCTGTCATGGCCTGAACCGGTCGCCATTCTTTGTATGGTGACGTTCACCTTTATTGGCGCGGCGGTGAGCTATCGCGCAGGTTCGCATATCGCGGTGAGCATGGTGATTGACCGTCTGGGGGAGTCCGCCCGTCGTTACTGCTCGATTGTCGCAGATATCATGTTGGTGGCGATCAGCCTGTTTATTCTCTGGTATGGAATCAATCTGTGTCTTGAGCTGTGGGACCAGCCTGTCGCGGAATTCCCGCTTTTAAGCGCCGGGCAAAACTATCTGCCGTTGCCGATTGGCTCCGCCATCACGCTGCTGTTTATCGCAGAAAAGATTTTCCGCGGCCCGCAATATCAACGTCCCGTTGTCATGCTGGGTTCAACCAGCTAGTTACCGCCCCCATTTCATTAAGGAAAGCAGATGGATGCATTTATTCTCGTCTTTACGCTTGGCATTATGCTGGCGATTGGGGTACCGGTAGCGTACGCGGTTGGCATTAGCGCCATCATTGGAGCCTGGTATATTGATATTCCGCTGGAAGCCGTGATGATCCAACTGACCAGCGGAGTAAACAAGTTTTCGCTGCTGGCGATCCCATTCTTTATTCTGGCCGGGGCAATCATGGCGGAAGGGGGGATCGCGCGCCGCCTGGTGAATTTTGCCTATATTTTCGTTGGCTTTATCCGCGGCGGGCTGTCGCTGGTAAATATCGTCGCCTCGACCTTTTTTGGCGCAATTTCAGGATCGTCGGTGGCTGATACCGCTTCTATCGGTTCAGTGATGATCCCGGAGATGGACAAAAAAGGCTACCCGCGCGACTTTGCCGCGGCGGTAACCGCCAGCGGCTCGGTGCAGGCGATCCTCACGCCGCCCAGCCATAACTCGGTTATCTACTCGCTGGCAACGGGCGGGACGGTGTCGATTGCCGCGCTGTTCATCGCCGGGATCCTGCCGGGCCTGTTGCTGAGCTTTAGCCTGATGGTGATGTGCGTGGCTTTTGCCCATAAACGCGGTTATCCAAAAGGGGAGCGCGTACCGTTTCGCCAGGCGCTGAAGATTTTCGTCGATACGCTGTGGGGATTAATGACGGTGGTGATCATCATGGGCGGGATCCTGTCAGGTATCTTTACCGCAACGGAATCCGCGGCGATTGCCTGTCTGTGGGCCTTCTTTGTCACCATGTTTATCTATCGTGACTATAAATGGTCTGAGCTGCCGAAGCTGATGTTCCGCACGGTGAAGACGGTCACTATCGTGATGATCCTGATAGGCTTTGCCGCCGCGTTTGGGGCCGTCATGACCTATATGCAGTTGCCGATGCGGATTACCGAAGCCTTCACCAGCATCTCGGATAACAAATATGTCATCCTGATGTGCATTAACATCATGCTGCTGCTGATCGGTACGCTGATGGACATGGCGCCGCTGATCCTGATCCTGACGCCAGTGCTACTACCGGTGACCAACGCGCTCGGCATTGATCCGGTCCATTTTGGCATGATCATGCTGGTGAACTTAGGGATCGGCCTGATTACGCCGCCGGTGGGGTCGGTGCTGTTTGTGGCCAGTGCGGTGAGTAAGCAGAAAATCGAGCAGGTGGTGAAGGCGATGCTGCCATTCTACCTGGTGCTGTTCCTGGTGCTGATGCTGGTGACGTACATTCCGGCGATTTCGCTATTCCTGCCGAAACTGTTTGGCGTGATGTGATAAATGCCCGGTGGCGCTCGCGCTTACCGGGCCTACAAACTACGCTTGCATAGGCCGGATTACGCGAAGCCGCCATCCGGCACAAGGTGGTTTAGCGACGAACGGCGATCGCTTCAATCTCGATTTTCACGTCTTTCGGCAGACGAGCAACTTCCACGCAAGAACGCGCCGGGAAGGTCGCGTTGTGCTCGGTGAAGAACGCTTCGTAGGTGGCGTTGACGGTAGCGAAATCGTTCAGGTCTTTCACGAAGACGGTCGTTTTAACGATGTCGCCCACTTTCAGACCTGCTGCTTCAACGATAGCTTTTACGTTTTCCAGCGACTGACGCGCCTGAGCGGACACGTCTTCCGCTACGGCGCCGGTTTTCGGATCGACCGGGATCTGACCGGAAGTGATTACCATGCTACCCAGGTCAACACCCTGTACGTATGGGCCGATTGCTGCTGGTGCATTTTCCGTCGCGATAGTCTTGCTCATGATTTCTCCTGAATTACAGCGGTAATAGAATGTTCCCACTCATTATAGGGAGCAGGGATCTCATAACCAACCCTAATTAGTTGGCCAGCACCACATAATGCGAAAACTCTTTTTCACAGTATTTGCATTTGAGTGCGATGTCATCAGCACGCTTTTTCACTGCAAAACTGGAAGAAACCGGCTCAGCATGACTGATGCAGTTGCTGTTCGGACACACCAGCACGTTGTCGATGCGCTCTGGCAGACTCGGACGTGATTTACCCACCACGTCGTAATTATCAATGCGGTTCACCGTTGCCTGCGGCGCGTACAGAGAGAGCTGGTTGACCTGCTCGTCGGTCAGGAAGGTATTTTCAATTTTAATCAGGTCCTTACGACCCATCTCACCGGACGGCAGATTCAGACCGATGGTGATTCGCTGGTCGGTTTCTGTCAGCTTGAACAGCGTCAGCAATTTAAAACCAACCTGTGCGGGAATATGGTCAATCACGGTGCCACGTTTGATGGCTTCAACCTGCAGTTTGTTATCGTGTGTCATCTCTTTTTCTCCCTTACAGTGCCAGTTCGCTATTCAGTACCAGTGCCAGTAACGCCTGGCGGGCGAAGATGCCGTTGCCAGCCTGCTGGAAATACCAGGCGTGCGGCGTCTTATCGACGTCGGTGGTGATTTCATCAATACGCGGCAGCGGATGTAGTACCTTCATATTGGCTCTGGCGCCGTTCAGGTCGCTGGCGCGCAGGACAAACTGTGCTTTCACGTTGGCGTATTCGGATGGGTCCAGACGCTCTTTTTGTACGCGGGTCATGTAGAGGATATCGACTTCCGCCATCACCTCTTCGATAGTGCCATGCAGGCTCCAGGCGATGCCCTTTTCAGTCAGCATATCCAGAATGTACTGCGGCATGGCCAGCGCATCCGGGGCGATGAAGTAGAAGCGGTTGCCTTCAAACTTCGCCAGCGCCTGGGTTAAAGAGTGGACGGTGCGGCCATATTTCAGATCACCCACCATGGCGATTTGCAGATTGTCCAGGCGGCCCTGTGTCTCCTGAATGGTAAACAGATCCAGCAGCGTTTGGGTTGGATGCTGGTTAGAGCCGTCGCCCGCGTTAAGAACCGGAACGTTACCAGAGAATTCTGTTGCCAGACGCGCGGCGCCTTCCTGCGGATGACGCATGACGATGGCGTCGACATAGGTGCTGATGACGGAAATGGTGTCAGCCAGCGTTTCGCCTTTTTTGCCCAGAGACGTGTTGCTGCTGTCAGAGAAACCTACCACGCTGGCGCCCAGACGGTGCATAGAAGTTTCAAAGGATAGACGGGTGCGGGTGGACGCCTCAAAGAAGCAACTGGCGATGACCTTATGCTTTAACAGCTCCGGTTGTGGGTTCGCTTTTAATTTCGCCGCCGTTGAGAGGACCAGATTGAGGTCATCGCGGCTGAGGTCGTTTATGGAAATGATGTGTTTTTGATAGAGCGGGTTAGCCATGTTTATCTCCTGACGCCTGGGCAAAAAAAAAGCCCCTCAATTGAGGGGCTCGGAATGGGTGATCAACGGAAAGAAAAACGGCAGGCCAGCGTCCTTTTTCAGACGCGGTAAGACAAAATGTCGTACACACTGAACCATACATCCTCCCGGCAAATTGTCCGCGATTATACTCAGCTACGTTATGGGATCAAGCGAAAAATGCACGATTTATTCATCGCAAACGGTTCTTCTGAATTTTAATTCATTTTAAAGAGATAATTAATCTGCTTGTGAACCAGGCCCGTTCGCTGCACGACGCGCGGCGCGACCCAGACGATACTGCTGCCGGCAATGACGCCCAGAATTTCCGGCAAGGCGTGATAATCGAGGATTCTGGCAACCGCGCGACCATATCCTGCAGCGGTGTGAATGAGGATAAACTCGCTATTGTGTTCTATGCTGACCACCATTTCAGCGATCGATCGCGCCGCATCAGGAGCGGGTCGTGACTGAGGATTGACAGAATAAATTTTTTGCCCTTTTGTATTTCTTATTTTTATGGCCCCAAGCAACTTCAGCAAACGAGACACCGTCGACTGACTAATACTGGTAAAGCCGTGGCTTTGCAGATCGCGGCGCAGCGCTTCCTGGGACAGGTAGCTTTTTTCGCTAATCAGGCGCTGACACATCGCCAGCTGTTTTTGCTCTTTGGCAGAGTAATCATCGAATTCCTTCATAAAATCACCTTATATTTCTTATCTGTATCAATGCGATGGCGAAATTCACCACATTTGCAGTATCAATAACGGCTCAAACGGGCGGTTGTGCAGAAAAACGAGAGAACGATCAAAAAAGCCGTCGGATACCGACGGCTAAAAGAGCTACAGCATCGCGCCGATACTCAGGACGACCATGTTCAGTAACGTCAAAATAAGCAGTAACGGAGCGACCCATTTCAGGTAACGCACATAGGGAACGCGCGCGATGGCCAGCCCCCCCATCACAACCGCAGAGGTGGGCGTAATCAGATTCACAATGCCGGAAGCGGATTGATACGCGGTGACGACCAGATCCCTCTGTACATGCGCGAAGTCGGCCAGCGGGGCCATAATGGGCATGGTGAGGACCGCCAGCCCAGAGGACGATGGGACCAGGAAGGAGAGCAACACTTCCAGCCAATAGGTCACATTGATGAAAATGGTGGTGGAAAGGCCGGAGACTATATTTTCGGCGCTGTGCAAAATGGTGTGAGTGATCATGCCGTTATCCATCACCACGACGATGCCGCGCGCAATACCGATAATCAGCGCCACGCCAAGCAGATCCCGCGCACCGTCAATGAACGTACTGGTAAATGCCTCTTCACTCATGCGGGCGATTACGCCGACGATAATCGCAGCAGCCAGAAAGACTGCGGATATTTCTGCCATCCACCATCCGAGTACCGCCACCCCATAGATCATTACCGCAAAGGCGGCGGCGAAAATCAGCAGGATCCATTTCCGCGTTGCCGTGAATTCCAGATTGGTATTGGCGCGACTACCGAGAAAATGGGCGCGGTTTTCCTCCATTTTATCCGCCACGATAGACAGCTCAGGATGGCTGCGAACTTTCCGGGCATAGCGCATGACCCACACCACGCAGATCACATAGCCGACGACCAGCAGCAGAATGCGCATCAGCATTCCCTGGGTGAAGGGGATCCCGGCCGCGTTGGCAGCGATAACCGTTGCGAACGGGTTAATGGTCGAACCGAGTGTGCCGATACCTGCGCCGAGCAAAACGGTCGCAGCAGCGACCAGTGGATCAAAGCGGGCCGCCATCATTACCGGGACGAGCAGCGTGTAAAAAGGTAGCGACTCTTCCGCCATCCCGTAAATCGTACCGCCGGCGGCGAAAAGTCCCATCAGGATGGGGATCATCCACTCTTCTTTGCCGTTAAGCCTGACCGTTACGCGTTCGATACCGGCGTCAATGGCGCCCGTTTTATTTACCACGCCGAGAAAACCGCCGATGATCAGGACAAACAGCGCCACATCAATGGCGCCGGCGGTGTAGGTCTCGTGATTATAAAGACCGTCAATTGGCGCCAGCAGTACAGCGGTAATGCCTTGTGGATGCGCCTCTGTGGGGGCATAAGTCCCGGCAACCGGCACTTCTTTACCCAGGGTCGCATTCATCGCCATCTGGTATTTCCCTGCCGGGACAATCCAGGTCATAACAGCGACGAGTGCAATAAGAATAAACAGGATGGTATACGCGCTGGGAAATTTGAATTTGCCCATGATGTTCTCCGGATAGCTCGGGCATATGCCGTCAGGCGACATATGCCCGCAGGGGTTAGTCGCCGAGTGTCGCTACCATGACCGCTTTAATGGTATGCATCCGGTTTTCTGCTTCGTCGAAGACGATGGAGTGTGCTGACTCGAACACCTCTTCCGTGACCTCAAGCCCTTTCAGGCCGTAAGCCGCTTCGATTTCACGCCCAACTTTGGTGTGTTCGTTATGGAAGGCGGGCAGACAGTGCATAAATTTCACATTGGGGTTGCCGGTTGCGTTGATGACTCGCTGGTTAATCTGGTAAGGCGTCATCAGGCTTACGCGTTCTGCCCATGCCTCTTTGGGTTCGCCCATGGAGACCCAGACATCGGTATAGAGGAAATCCACGTCGTAAACGCCTTCCTCAACGTCCTCCGTGAGCGTAATGCGCGCGCCTGTCACGCTGGCGATTTCACGGCATTCGGCAACCAGCGTCTCATCCGGCCAGAAGGATTTAGGGGCGACGAGGCGGATGTCCATCCCCATTTTCGCCGCGCCAACCATCAGCGAATTACCCATGTTATTGCGGGCGTCACCGAGGTAGGCGAAGCTCAGTTCAGGTAAGGTTTTGCCCGGCGCGTGTTCCAGCATGGTCATCAGATCCGCAAGGATCTGCGTAGGGTGAAATTCGTTGGTCAGTCCGTTCCATACCGGCACACCGGCGAACTGCCCCAGTTCTTCGACGATCTCCTGGCCATATCCGCGATATTCGATGCCGTCGTACATGCGGCCTAACACGCGGGCGGTATCTTTCATCGATTCTTTGTGACCAATCTGTGAGCCGCTTGGGCCGAGATAGGTCACCTGCGCGCCCTGATCAAAAGCGCCAACCTCAAAGGCGCAGCGGGTGCGGGTTGAGGTTTTTTCGAAGATGAGCGCGATATTTTTACCGACCAGCGTCTGTCTTTCGCGTCCGGCCTTTTTCGCCGTTTTTAATTCGATAGCCAGATCGATCAGGTACTGGATCTCTGCCGGGGTATAGTCGAGCAATTTAAGAAAATTGCGATTTTTTAAGTTAACAGTCATCAGAATGTCCTTATGTAGGCCGGATAAGGCGCAGTCGCCCATCCGGCAAAAATGGGTCATGCGTCGTAAGCAATGGTTTCGGGCCGAATCAATGTGCCTTTCTCTCCCGAGAGAATGGCCGGACCGTCGGCCAAGGAGCCGATGCCTGCTATCCCCTGGCATTGAGAGACAAAATTCGCGCAGGCGGTAACTTTCGGCCCCATAGAACCGGCGTCGAACTGCATCTCGCCGAGTATTTCGGGGGTGACCTGAGCCAGAGGGCGCTGGGTGGGTTTGCCCCAGTCGAGGTACACCGCGTCGGCATCGGTCAGGATGAGCAACGCATCAGCATGAAGCTGGCTGGCGAGCAGGGCGGCGGAGAGATCTTTGTCGATCACGGCTTCAATGCCGTGGTAGCCATCGGCTTTTTCCACGACCGGCACACCGCCGCCGCCATTGCAGATGACCAGATGATCGCGGGCGATCAACGCCTGGATCGCGTCACTTTCAACAATACGTTTGGGCTGCGGAGAGGGCACAACGCGACGGAACGCTTTACCATCGGCTTTGAAAACCCAGCCTTTTTCCACCTGTAATGCACTGGCCTGGGTTTGGTCGTAAATGGGCCCGATATATTTGGTGGGATTGCTGAAGGCTGGATCGTGGGCATCGACTTCAACCTGCGTCAGCAGGACGCTAATTTCTCGCTGTGGAAGCTGGTTTTTCAGCGCCTGTTGCAACATATAGCCAATCATTCCCTGACTTTCCGCGCCGAGAATGTCGAGCGGATAGGGGGTGACGCTGGCGTAAGCGCTGTTTTGTAACGCCAGCAGTCCAACCTGTGGGCCATTGCCGTGTACCAGAATCACACGCCACTGTTGCGTAAGCCGGGCGATGGTTTTTGCCGCCAGCTCAATATTCTTACGTTGGATGTCTGCTTCCAGCGGCTCGCCGCGTTTGAGCAGCGCGTTGCCGCCCAGAGCCACAACCAGGGTTGGTTTATTTTCCATGACGTCTCCTTAAATACCGTCGCGTTCCAGCGGGCAGCTCATGCAGCGCGCGCCGCCGCGTCCGCGTCCAAGTTCGTCGCCAGGAATGGGTAAAACGGTGATGCCGGCTTTGTCGTATTTCTCGTTGGTCCAGATATTGCGCTCGTAACCCACAACAACGCCGGGGCGTAGCGTCAGGACGTTGTTGGCGTCATTCCACTGTTCACGTTCGGCTTCGAAGGCGTCACCTCCGGTAGTAATCAGGCGAATTTGATCGAGCCCCAGCGCTTTTTCCAGGGCATGGATCAGCGTACTTTCCTGCGTCCGTTTCAGGCCGCCGCGCCCGTCTGGCGTCAGAGTCCAGCACTGCACGTCGGGGCGCACCACTTCCGGGTAGACAGAGAAGGTATCGATATCGATGTGGGTCATCACGGTGTCGAGATGCATACAGGAACGATGCTTAGGCAGTTCGACCGCGATGACGCGCTCTGCCTGGCGATGCTTGAAGAGTGACTGGGCAAGGAACTCGATTCCCTGTGGCGTGGTGCGCTCAGACATGCCAATAAGTACCGCACCGCGACCAATGACCAGCACATCTCCACCTTCTAATGTGGCGTGGTCGTAATTAATATTTTCATCACCGAAATATTTAATAAATTCACCATCGGCGAATTGCGGGTGCCAACGGTAAATCGCCCGCAGATTATTAGTTTCTCGTTGCCGGGCAGTTTTAGCCATCGGATTAATCGACACGCCGTTATATATCCAGCAGGAGGTGTCGCGGGTAAATAAATGGTTGGGCAATGGCTTCATAATAAAATCATTAATATCATGAGTATCCACCACCATATTTTTTATAGAGGCAGGGATTTCGCCATAGGTCAGCCCGCCGCTTAAATGCCGTGCCAGTTCCCGGTGCTGCATGTCCGCAAGCCAGGCGCGGACATCGGCGGCGAAAGTGGGTCCAAGGCGATAATCAGAAATTTGCGTATCCAGCAGCCAGCTTTTAGCGTCGGGAATATCCAGGGTTTGTGTTAATAAATCAGTGAGTAACAGAACCTCAATTCCCTCCTGGCGCAGCGTGTTGGCGAAAATGTCGTGCTCTTCACCTGCACGTTCTACCGAAAGCACATCATCAAAAAGCAGCTCCTGACAATTGGATGGCGTCAGCCTTTTTAAGCTGAGATTAGGGCGATGCAGCATCACGCTACGTAATTGACCGATTTCAGAACCGACATAATGCTTTTCCATCATTATTCCTTTAATACGATTTTAAAAAATAAAGAGGAGATGGCTGCAAATGCAATTTATTGCAGTCATGATTTTTCAGCTGATTTCAGAATCTATATTTAGATCTTATTTGATACGGAAACGTGATTTGTTTCACAGTCGGTTCGATATTTGAATTTGCTTTCCTAATATATGAGATGGCTCTGAGATTTTAAAAAATAATAAATACAATAACTGAATTGCTACGCATGAATATGTCTTGTTATTTATCTATGTTAATTTTATGTACATTTTTAAAAACATATACACTTAATAATCAATTGATTTTTATGTGTTTTTTATTATGAGGTGAATGTTTATGCGGTTCTGTGATTCTATTATTTGTACGGGACAGTTTATTGCCAAATAAATATGGTGGCGAACAAAGCGAGTGGGGGAGGTGTGAATTGTGATCGACGGCTGGGTTTTATCATAACACTTTCAAAACCAGCAAGTTACCAGCAAAGAGAAAAATGAGAGGGTAAGAGTTATGCAGTGTTTATGCATAACCTGATGCGTTAGGTTAACAACTATCTAACATTATCAGCGATAAACATGCGTTGCCGCAAAATATCGGTAATTAGGAGTGGTATGGCAGGCCGTTTTTTCGTATAACAACAAAAATGAAACGATGTTTTAATTAAGGGGTTTGAGATGATTGTCGGCAATATTCACAACCTGGGTGCCTGGCTGCCGGAAGAGCTGCGTCAGGCGATTGAGCACATTAAAACGCATGTTACGGATGCGACGGAAAAGGGTAAGCATGATATCGATGGCGATCGCCTGTTTTATCTGATTGCCGAAGATATGACGGAGCCGTTTGCACAGCGCCGTGCCGAGTATCATGCCCGCTATCTGGATATTCAGATCCTGCTCAAAGGGCAGGAAGGCATGACCTTCAGTACGCAGCCTGCGGGCGCGCCGGAAACTGACTGGCTGGCGGATAAAGACATTGCCTTCCTGCCGGAAGGGGCACAGGAGAAAACGGTGGTGCTGAACGAAGGTGACTTTGTGGTGTTCTATCCGGGGGAAGTGCATAAACCGCTGTGCGCAGTCGGCGCTCCGGCGTTGGTACGCAAAGCGGTGGTGAAATTGCGGGTGGAATAAGCGTGTTTGCCGGGGGGGCAGCTTCGCCTTGCCCGGCCTACGGGAGCGCGGTTGTAGGCCGGATAAGATGCTGAGCATCGCCATCCGGCATTCTTTTCATTCATGCCCTCACTTCGCTAATGTCGCCACCATTACCGCTTTAATGGTGTGCATCCGGTTTTCCGCCTGATCAAATACGATGCTGGCGGGTGACTCAAAGACGTCGTCGGTCACTTCCATCCCGCCGTGCAAACCGTACTGTTGCGCCATTTGTTTGCCAAGCGTGGTTTGATCGTCATGGAACGCGGGCAGGCAGTGCAGAAATTTAACCTGCGGATTGCCGGTGAGCGCCATCATCGCGCTGTTTACCTGATATTTGCGCAGCAGCGCAATACGCTCGGCCCACTTCTCTTTCGCTTCGCCCATTGACACCCATACGTCGGTGTAGATGAAGTCCGCACCTTTTACGCCCGTGGCGACATCTTCTGTCAGCGTAATATTGCCACCGTTTTTCTGTGCCAGCGCTTTGCATTCTGCCACCAGACTCTCATCCGGCCAGCAGGCCTGCGGTGCAACCAGACGCAGATCTAACCCGGTTAACGCGGCGGCTTCCAGCATCGAATTGCCCATATTGTTACGGGCATCGCCGGTGTAGACTAACGTCATCTCATTAAATGCTTTACCCGGCAGGTGTTCCTGCATAGTTAACAAATCCGCCAGTAACTGGGTGGGATGAAACTCGTTAGTTAATCCATTCCACACCGGTACCCCGGCATATTCCGCCAGCGTTTCCACTACTTCCTGACCGTGACCCCGATACTGAATACCGTCGTACATGCGGCCGAGTACGCGGGCGGTATCTTTAATCGACTCTTTATGCCCAATCTGGCTGCCGCTTGGCCCGAGATACGTTACGCGAGCGCCCTGATCGTATGCGGCAACTTCGAAAGAGCAACGAGTACGAGTCGAGTCTTTTTCGAAGATGAGCGCGATATTTTTACCGGTGAGTTGAGCGACCTCGGTGCCGTTTTTCTTATCTGCCTTGAGCTGCGTGGCGAGCTTGAGCAGTGACGTGAGTTCAGCAGAGGTGAAATCAAGCAGTTTCAAAAAGTGCTTCTGATAAAACGTAGACATGGTTTCCTCACATGGCCTAAGCCATTTATTGAATTAAAATTCAATTTATATGGATGTTTATTCATTTGCAACCTTGTTTAACAAATCTTTCCTGGAAAGGTGGAGGCAATGACAGCGGTATGTGACAATAAGAGTATCGGCAGGACATTATGAGGAACGAGCCATGGCAAACCCGGAACTACTGGAAGAGCAGCGTGAAGAAACACGCTTGATTATTGAAGAGTTACTCGAAGATGGCAGCGATCCAGACGCGCTGTACACTATCGAGCATCACCTTTCCGCGGACGACTTTGAAACCCTGGAAAAAGCGGCAGTAGAAGCCTTCAAGCTGGGTTATGAAGTGACCGAGCCGGAAGAGCTTGAAGTCGAAGAAGGCGACACGGTTATTTGTTGTGACATCCTCAGCGAATGCGCCCTGAATGCCGAGCTGATTGACGCTCAGGTTGAGCAACTGATGAACCTGGCTGAAAAATTTGAAGTGGAATACGACGGTTGGGGCACCTATTTTGAAGACCCGAACGGCGAAGAAGGCGAAGATGGCGACGATGAAGACTTCGTCGACGAAGATGATGACGGCGTGCGTCACTAAGTCATCTGCTGACCTGCGGTAGCCCAGGCTGCCGCAGGCCAAGGACAACGTATGGATTACCCGCAAATACTCTCCCCGATCCACAACTTCCTGCAATGTAAAACGCCTCAGGCCTGGCTTGATAAAGCGCGAGACCCGGTGAATCTGCCGCTGTTACTGACCGATCACCTCGTCTGCGAACTGAAAGCGGCGCAAACGGCAATGCTGCTGGTGCGTAAGTATGCCGCGGATAAACAGGGATCGCAGGCGCTGCTGGACTGGCTAAAACCCTATGAAGCCTTTGCTTTCAGGGAAGGGGATGAGCCGGATTTTATCGCGCTGAATAAACAGATAAGCAAAAGCGTTATGCCGCAAACCGACGACCCGTGGGGACGAAAGCTTATCGACAGCATGGTGTTGCTGATCAAAGAAGAGCTGCATCACTTCTCGCAGGTACGCGAGGCGATGACGATCCGCAATATCCCTTACATCAAAATTACCGCCAGTCGTTACGCCAAAGGTATGCTCAAAGAGGTTCGCACCCACGAGCCGCTGACGCTGATCGACAAGCTGATTTGCGGGGCGTATATCGAAGCCCGTTCCTGTGAACGGTTTGCCGCGCTGGCGCCGTATCTGGAGGCGGATTTGCAGGCGTTTTACCTGTCGCTGCTGCGATCCGAGGCACGGCACTATCAGGATTATCTGGCGCTGGCGCAGCAGGTTTCTGCTGACGATATCAGCGACCGGGTGCGGTTTTTTGGCGAAGTCGAAGCCGCGCTGATTACCTCTCCTGACGACGAGTTCCGCTTTCACAGCGGCATACCGGCTTGATTCCTTCTGTGACGCGCGCTGTTCAATCATCGCGCGTTTTACCTCTTCTCCCTTTCCGCTAGCAAAATCTGGTGGCTGGAAATCGCCCGCCGCTGCCGTAATAATCAAAATACACGAAGGGGGAAATATATCTCCTTACTTGAGATTGTTTTGCATAAGGATGGTTAATGAACTGGGCTCACGTATTGTTAGCAGGCTATATCGGGGTGGTGATTGCCATCGTCGTTGGCATGTTCCGTAAAAAAGGGTGGCTGGGCAAGATCTCTGGCGCGGTGGTCTTTGTGGTGGCGATTATTGCGTGGAATCTGTTTGATGTGCACTACCTGATCCCACGTGAAAACCCGGATTATGGTCTGACCGAAGAGCAGCAATTTGAAAAGGCGATGCTCTCTAATCCGGCGTTTCAGGTGATTAAGGAACAGGAGCCTGCGCTGACGCAAAAAATAATCAGCCAGGCAGCGCAGATGAAAAAAGCAGGGAGCAGTGAACAGCAGGTTATCGACGCGATACAGCCGCAGATTCTTCAGTTGCAAATGGCACGATTGCAGCAAGCTCCTGATGCCAATGTCATTGAATATATGAAAATTAATCTTGAGCAGATCGCCGCCGTGGCCAAAATAGGTGATGACGAATGCTTCCGCTTCCTGTTTCCGGCGGTAAAAGGTGGGATTAACCCGGCACGTCTTGTTCCGCGTGAGATCATGGATCGTCGTATGGCGAGTGACATGAGCATGATGTACGCCTCTCACGGACCGAAAAAACATACGGTTACGGCAGAGGAAAAGCAACTGGCGCTTCAGGACCTGCAAAGCATCAGCCCTGGCCTGGTACAGCGCTATGGACCGGATATTCAAATCATGGCCGATCCGACTAAAGCTGTCGGCAAAGAGAAGATTGCCTGTGAGATAGTGCAGGATCTCTGGTCACAGGTGTTGAAGCTGCCGACCGCGCGTTCGGCCGGCGTGATTCGTCTGATGCTTTCGGCTGAGATGCAGTAAGGTCAATATGGCCCCTCGGCGTAAGGTCAGAGGGGCTTTAACATCCGCACTTCACAATCCACGTGCCCGGTACAGCCCAGCGCTTCGCTGATGTGCTCAAAGCCTAAATGTTCATACAGGCGAATAGCCTCGGTCAGAAACGCGGTCGTTTCCAGATAGCACTGCTTAAAACCCTGCTCACGGGCGTGATCCAGCGCCATCAACGCCAGCTTTTTCGCCAGCCCCTGGCCGCGTACGCTCGACAGGAAATACATCTTCTGCAGCTCGCAAATGTCCGGCTCGCTACAGCCTAACGGCGCGACGCCGCCGCCGCCCACCACCTGACCATTCTGCTCAACGACCCAATAGGCTGCGCCCGGCTGGCTGTAAACCTGGAACAGTTCATCCAGATTTGGGTCGGCCACGGTATAGCCTTTATCAGCGGTAAGCCCGTATTCGGCGGAAACCTGGCGGATAACGCGGGCGATGGCGGCGTTATCGTCGGCGGTAAGACGACGCAGCGTCGCAAAGACAGGGGTAGTAACACTCATAGCGAACTCATGACAGAAACGTGGAACATATGCAGTTAATAACACTGCGGGGAGGGGAAGTGCAAGCGATGATAATTCAATAAAAAGCCTCTGATGCACACGCTCAGAGGCTTTTTATTCGTCAGTGGTGTCGGATGCGCTACGCTTATCCGACCTACGTTGACGCTGCCCGTTGGCCGGATAAGCGCAGCGCCATCCGGCAAATATACGGGCACGATGATTACAGCGCGGCGATAACCGCCTGCTGCTCAATCAGCTTCGCTTTCGCTTCCGCGTAACCGTCCAGCTTCTCACGCTCTTTGGCGATCACCGCTTCCGGCGCACGAGCGACGAAACCTTCGTTGGAAAGTTTGCCTTCGATACGGGCAATCTCACCTTCGATTTTCGCCACTTCTTTCGCCAGACGCGCCAGCTCATCTTCTTTGTTGATGAGGCCAGCCATCGGGATCAGCAGTTCGGCGCCGTCGATGATTTTGGTCACGGAAACCGGACCTTTGTCATCGGCAGGCAGCACGGTGATGCTTTCCAGACGCGCCAGGTTCAGCAGGAAGCTACGGTTGTCGTTCACACGACGCATCGCGTCAGCGCTGCAACCACGCAGCAGCAGCTCCAGCGGTTTGCCCGGCGCGATGTTCATTTCCGCACGGATATTACGTACGGCGACGATCGCCTGCTTCAGCCATTCGGTATCGGCCAACGCGGCTTCATCAACCTGCGCGGCGTTATATTCCGGGAACGGCTGCAGCATGATGGTGTCGGCGGTAATACCGCAAATGACCTTCACGCGCTGCCAGATAGTTTCAGTGATGAACGGGATGATCGGGTGCGCCAGGCGCAGCAGACCTTCCAGCACGGTGACCAGCGTATTGCGGGTGCCGCGCAGTTCAGACTCGGAACCTCCGGTCATCACCGGTTTGGTCAGCTCCAGATACCAGTCACAGAACTGGTTCCAGGTGAATTCGTACAGAATGCCCGCGGCGATATCGAAGCGGAAGTTATCCAGCGCTTCGCGGTACGCTTTAACGGTCTGGTTGAATTCAGCCAGGATCCAGCGGTCTGCCAGCGACAGGGTCATTTCGCCGCCGTTGAAGCCGCAATCATTTCCTTCAGTGTTCATCAGCACAAAGCGGCTGGCGTTCCACAGCTTGTTACAGAAGTTACGGTAACCTTCCAGGCGCTTCATATCCCAGTTGATGTCGCGGCCGGTCGAGGCCAGCGCGGCCAGGGTAAAGCGCAGGGCGTCAGTGCCGTGCGGCTCAATGCCGTTCGGGAACTGCTTCTCGGTACGTTTGGCAATCTTCTCAGCCAGCTGCGGCTGCATCATGTTGCCGGTACGTTTTTCCAGCAGTTCCGGCAGGGAGATGCCGTCGACCATATCCAGCGGGTCAATGACGTTACCCTTGGATTTGGACATCTTCTGGCCTTCGTCGTCACGGATCAGACCGGTCATGTAGACGGTATGGAACGGCACCTGCGGCTTGCCGTTTTCATCTTTGATGAAGTGCATGGTCATCATGATCATGCGGGCAATCCAGAAGAAGATGATGTCGAAGCCGGAAACCATCACGCTGGTTGGGTGGAACTGACGCAGCGCGTCGGTGTTTTCCGGCCAGCCGAGGGTGGAGAAAGTCCACAGCGCGGAGGAGAACCAGGTGTCGAGAACGTCTTCGTCCTGACGAAGCGCAACGTCGGCGCCGAGGTTGTTTTCCTGGCGGACTTCGTCTTCGGTACGGCCTACATAAACGTTGCCGTCGTTGTCGTACCATGCCGGGATACGGTGACCCCACCACAGCTGACGAGAGATACACCAGTCCTGAATATCACGCATCCAGGAGAAGTACATGTTTTCGTACTGCTTCGGCACGAACTGAATGCTGCCGTTTTCAACGGCTTCAACCGCCGGTTTCGCCAGCACGTCGGCACGGACGTACCACTGGTCGGTCAGCATCGGTTCGATAACCACGCCGCCACGGTCGCCGTAAGGAACGGTCAGGTCGTGCGGTTTGATCTCTTCCAGCAGACCCAGGGCGTCAACGGCTGCGACGATCGCTTTACGCGCGGCAAAGCGTTCCAGCTTCTGGAATTCAGCCGGAATCGCGTTGGAGTAAACGTCGGACTCTTCGCCTTTGGTGTCGTACACTTCCGCAGTTTCACGGATGTCGCCGTCAAAGGTCAGAATGTTGATCATCGGCAGGCCGTGACGTTTCCCGACTTCGTAGTCATTAAAGTCGTGCGCCGGGGTGATCTTCACGCAGCCGGTGCCTTTTTCCATGTCGGCGTGTTCGTCGCCCACGATCGGAATACGGCGGTCAACCAGCGGCAGGACAACGAATTTACCGATCAGATCTTTGTAGCGCGGATCTTCCGGGTTAACGGCCACGCCGGTATCCCCGAGAATAGTTTCCGGACGAGTGGTAGCGACGACCAGGTAATCTTTACCGTCTGCGGTCTTCACGCCGTCGGCCAGCGGATAGCGGATGTGCCACATTGAGCCTTTGGACTCGCGGTTTTCCACTTCCAGGTCAGAGATGGCGGTGCGCAGTTTCGGGTCCCAGTTCACCAGGCGTTTGCCACGGTAAATCAGGTCTTCTTTGTACAGGCGAACAAAGACTTCTTTCACGGCATTGGAAAGACCTTCGTCCATGGTGAAGCGCTCGCGCTCCCAGTCAACGGAGTTGCCGAGACGGCGCATCTGACGGGTAATGGTGCCGCCAGATTCCGCTTTCCACTGCCAGATTTTGTCGATAAACGCTTCGCGACCGTAGTCGTGACGAGTTTTACCTTCTTCAGCGGCAATCTTACGCTCAACCACCATCTGGGTCGCGATACCCGCGTGGTCGGTACCGGCCTGCCACAGGGTGTTTTTGCCCTGCATGCGCTGGTAGCGGATCATGGTGTCCATGATGGTTTGCTGGAAAGCATGACCCATATGCAAACTGCCGGTGACGTTCGGCGGCGGGATCATGATGCAGAAGGACTCTTTGCTTTCATCGCCGTTAGGTTTGAAATAGCCCTGCTTTTCCCAGTGCTCGTAAAGCGGCTGTTCGATATCTTGTGGGTTATATGTCTTTTCCATTATTTCCAGGTTGCCGTATTCAGGTTAAAACCAGCCACGCGGTATGCTTTGTAGCGATCGCGTGCCGATTGTTTCAAAGAATCTTCGTAAGGGACGAAGTCTATCACTTCTGTGAAAGCGGTGGCAAAATCTGCAAAGCCAACGCGCAAACTGATCAGCAGGTCGCGCGGGCTGCTGTTGCGTTTTTCCGGCCAGGCAATCTCTACCGGCGAGCCGCCTCTGGGACCTTCACCCGCCAGATTATGCGGCACGAATCTTTCTGCCGGTCTTGCCCACAGGGCTTCATCAAGGCGAAAGGCCTGCTTTTCGTTTTCGCAGGCGATCAGCACGCGCTTGCCAGCACGCCAACGTTCTGCGGCAATTTCACACACCAGTTGCTCGACGGCGCTTAAGCCATCAACGGTAGTGTCATTATCCAGAAGATAGAACGTCGCATTCTTCATATATGGGGCTTCTTGTGGTGGATTTAAATACAAGGCCGGGTGACCCGGCCTTATCGCCTGATGGCAACGCTCGCGCGTCTTATCAGGCCTACAGCTTGCTGCTTTGTAGGCCGGATAAACGTAGCGCCATCCGGCATTTACACATTACTCGTCGCCGTTAAATCCGGCGCGATTGAGCAGGAACTGCGACAGCAGCGCTACCGGACGACCGGTGGCGCCTTTGGCTTTACCGGAACGCCATGCGGTACCCGCGATGTCCAGGTGCGCCCAGTTATATTTACGGGTAAAGCGCGACAGGAAGCAGCCTGCGGTGATAGCACCGCCAGGACGGCCGCCGATGTTAGCCATATCCGCAAAGTTGGACTCCAGCTGTTCCTGGAATTCATCACCCAACGGCAGACGCCACGCGCGGTCGCCCGCCTGCTCGGAAGCACCGATCAGCTCGTGAGCCAGCGGATTGTGGTTCGACATCAGGCCGGTGATGTGATGGCCCAATGCAATCACGCACGCGCCGGTCAGCGTTGCCACATCAATGACCGCTTCCGGCTCAAAACGCTCGACGTAGGTTAACACGTCGCACAGTACCAGACGGCCTTCAGCATCGGTGTTCAGTACTTCAACGGTTTGACCAGACATGGTCGTCAGCACATCGCCTGGGCGATACGCGCGGCCGCCCGGCATGTTTTCGCAGCCCGCCAGTACGCCGACGACGTTGATTGGCAACTGTAGCTCCGCCACCATGCGCATCACGCCGTAAACCGCTGCCGCGCCGCACATGTCGTATTTCATCTCATCCATACCTTCGGCAGGTTTGATGGAGATACCGCCGGAGTCAAAGGTTAACCCTTTACCCACCAACACGATCGGGCGTACGTCTTCGGATTCGACACCTTTATACTCAATCACCGACATCAGCGATTCATTTTGCGAACCATTGCCGACCGCAAGATAGGAGTGCATGCCCAGCTCTTTCATCTGCTGCTCACCGATGACGCGAGTGACAACATTTTTGCTATAGCTGTCAGCCAACTGACGCGCCTGAGAAGCCAGGTAGGCGGCGTTACAGATATTCGGCGGCATATTACCGAGATCTTTTGCCGCTTTGATCCCGGCGGCAATCGCCAGGCCGTGCTGAATGGCACGTTCACCGCTGGTCAGTTCGCGGCGGGTCGGTACGTTGAAGACCATTTTACGCAGCGGACGACGTGGTTCGCTTTTGTTAGTCTTCAACTGATCAAAGCTGTACAGCGTTTCCTGGGCCGTCTCAACGGCCTGACGTACTTTCCAGTAGTTATTGCGGCCTTTGACGTGCAGCTCAGTCAGGAAACAGACGGCTTCCATCGAGCCTGTATCATTCAGGGTATTTATAGTTTTCTGAATGACCTGCTTATACTGACGTTCATCAAGCTCACGCTCTTTACCACAACCGATGAGGAGAATTCGCTCAGACAGGACATTAGGAACATGGTGCAGCAACAGGGTTTGACCCGGTTTGCCTTCCAGTTCGCCACGACGCAGCAGTGCGCTGATGTACCCGTCGCTGATCTTGTCGAGCTGCTCTGCAATCGGAGAGAGGCGGCGTGGTTCAAAGACGCCCACAACGATGCAGGCACTCCGCTGTTTCTCCGGGCTACCGCTTTTTACACTGAACTCCATGCACTACGCTCCTGAATCTTAAAGACAACGGCGGTGGCTACGGATAGAATTGCAAGCTTTCGTAACTCATTCCCGCTGTTGCGGTGACTTCGTGTTAATCTTAACGTTATTACGGCATTGGCACGTCAGAACAATTTCTGAGAGGTGGATCCGTTGAGTATAATGATCTTAGCGACGATTTCGACGACTCAAGAGAATAAATGACGTTTAAGCCATGAAACAAGCTAAATTCCGGCAAAAGACGGGTTTTTACGGGCGTATTTAAAGTGATAATCATAAGATATCTGGTTCGGGAAACGCTCAAAAGCCAACTTGCGATCCTTTTCATCCTGCTTTTGATCTTCTTTTGTCAAAAGTTAGTCAGGATCCTTGGTGCGGCGGTTGACGGTGATATCCCGGCGAATCTGGTGCTCTCGCTGCTGGGGCTGGGCGTGCCAGAAATGGCGCAACTTATCTTGCCCTTAAGCCTGTTCCTCGGGCTGCTGATGACGCTGGGCAAACTGTATACCGAAAGTGAAATTACGGTCATGCACGCCTGTGGGCTGAGCAAGGCTGTGCTCGTGAAAGCGGCGATGGTGCTGGCGTTGTTTACCAGTATTATTGCGGCGGTTAACGTGATGTGGGCCGGACCATGGTCCTCCAGGCATCAGGACGAAGTGCTGGCGGAAGCGAAAGCTAACCCCGGCATGGCTGCGCTTGCTCAGGGGCAATTCCAGCAGGCGACTAACGGCGGTTCGGTGCTGTTTATCGAAAGCGTTGACGGCAGCAACTTCAAAGATGTATTCCTCGCGCAAATCCGCCCGAAAGGTAATGCCCGTCCTTCGGTGGTGGTGGCTGATTCCGGACATCTTACCCAGATGCGCGATGGCTCCCAGGTCGTGACGCTGAACCAGGGCACGCGCTTTGAAGGGACTGCGCTGCTGCGTGATTTCCGCATCACTGACTTCCAGGATTATCAGGCGATTATTGGCCATCAGGCTGTGGCGCTGGATCCAAACGATACCGACCAGATGGATATGCGTACGCTGTGGACGACCGACAACGATCGTGCTCGCGCGGAGCTGACCTGGCGTATCACGTTAGTATTCACCGTATTTATGATGGCGCTGATGGTCGTACCGCTGAGCGTGGTGAACCCGCGTCAGGGGCGCGTACTGTCGATGCTGCCCGCCATGCTGCTCTATTTGCTGTTCTTCCTGGTCCAGACATCCCTGAAGTCGAACGGCGGCAAAGGTAAGCTGGATCCGGTGTTCTGGATGTGGACGGTTAACCTGGCGTATCTGGCGCTGGCGATTGTACTTAACCTCTGGGATACGGTGCCTATGCGCCGCTTGCGTGCCCGTTTTATGCGTAAAGGAGCGGTATAATGCAGCCCTTTGGTGTACTTGACCGCTATATCGGTAAAACCATTTTCACCACCATCATGATGACGTTGTTCATGCTGGTGTCGCTCTCCGGGATCATCAAGTTCGTCGACCAGCTGAAAAAAGCCGGGCAGGGGAGCTACGATGCGATGGGCGCCGGGCTGTATACCCTACTCAGCGCACCAAAAGATATCCAGATTTTCTTCCCGATGGCGGCGCTGCTCGGCGCGTTGTTGGGGCTGGGCATGTTGGCTCAGCGCAGTGAACTGGTGGTAATGCAGGCTTCCGGCTTTACCCGTATGCAGGTGGCGCTGTCGGTGATGAAAACCGCGATTCCGCTGGTGCTGTTGACGATGGCCATCGGTGAATGGGTGGCGCCGCAGGGCGAACAGATGGCGCGTAACTATCGTGCCCAGCAGATGTACGGTGGCTCGCTGCTCTCTACGCAGCAGGGTCTGTGGGCGAAAGATGGTGACAGCTTTGTCTACATCGAGCGGGTGAAAGGCGACGCCGAGTTAGGCGGAATTAGTATCTACTCCTTTAACGATAAGCGTCGTTTGCAGTCCGTTCGCTATGCTGCGAGCGCGACGTTTGACCCGGAGCAGAAGGTGTGGCGTCTGTCGCAGGTGGATGAATCTAACCTGACCGATCCAAAGCAAATCACTGGTTCGCAGATGGTGAGCGGGACCTGGAAAACTAACCTTACGCCGGACAAGCTCGGCGTCGTCGCGCTGGATCCTGATGCGCTCTCGATTAGCGGTCTGCATAACTACGTGAAGTATCTGAAGTCGAGCGGCCAGGACGCCGGACGTTACCAGCTCAATATGTGGAGCAAAGTCTTCCAGCCGCTGTCAGTGGCGGTCATGATGCTGATGGCGCTGTCGTTTATCTTTGGCCCGCTGCGTAGCGTCCCGATGGGCGTGCGCGTGGTGACAGGGATTAGCTTCGGTTTTGTGTTCTATGTGCTGGACCAAATCTTTGGCCCATTAACGCTGGTGTACGGCATTCCGCCGATTATCGGCGCGTTGCTGCCTAGCGCCAGCTTCTTCCTGATAAGCCTGTGGTTGATGCTGCGTAAGTCGTAATATCCGCCCCTCCCGTAGTGCGGGAGGGGCATTTCACTGCTAGCGTTTTCTGCCGCCCATCAAACTTCCCAACATGCCGCGAATTATCTGATTAGTGACCTGTCGCGCCGCGCTTTTCGCCACGCTCTGTACTACGCCATCGCGCTTACCGCCGCGTGGTCCGGTGCTGCCAAACAGAATATCTTTCAACCCCCCGAGAATACCGCCATCCACGTCGATCGCTTTCCCGTTGGCGGGAGGCGTATTTTGCTGCTCGGTGCTGGCCTGTACGCCTTGCTGTAAACGCTCATAGGCGGACTCACGGTCGACCTCTTCCTCATATTTTCCATACAATGAGGAGTGATTAATCAGCCCGTTGCGCTCGTCGTCGGTTACCGGTCCCATGCGCGAGCACGGCGCAATTACCATCGCCCGTTCCACCACTGAGGGGCTACCTTTGGCATCGAGGAAGGAAATTAGCGCTTCGCCGGTACCCAACTCCTGAATGGCTTTTTCAGTATCAAATGCCGGATTGGCGCGCATAGTTTGCGCCGCGGTTTTCACCGCTTTTTGATCTTTCGGCGTGAAGGCGCGCAGGGCATGTTGCACGCGGTTCCCCAACTGCCCGAGTACGTTGTCCGGAATATCGGACGGGTTTTGCGAAACGAACCACACGCCGACCCCTTTCGAGCGGATCAGGCGGATCACCTGTTCAATTTTATCCAGCAATACCTGCGGGGCGTCGTTGAACAACAAATGGGCTTCGTCGAAGAAGAACACCAGTTTTGGCTTCTCCAGATCGCCGGCTTCCGGCAGTTGTTCATACAGTTCGGAGAGCATCCACAGCAGGCTGGCGGCGTACAGTTTGGGCATCTGGTACAGCTTCTCGGCGCTGAGGATGTTGATTACCCCTTTACCGCTGGCGTCAGTGCGCATCCAGTCTTTGATATCCAGCATCGGCTCGCCAAAGAAGTGCGCCGCTCCCTGTTGTTCCAGCGACAGCAGTCCGCGCTGGATAGCGCCCACCGAGGCGCTGCTGATGTTGCCGTACTGGTTCTGGAACGATTTAGCGTTATCGCCGATGTACTGCGTAATGGCCCGCAGATCTTTGAAATCGAGCAGCAACAGACCCTGGTCATCGGCAATACGGAAGATAATATCCAGCACGCCGGACTGCACATCGTTGAGGTTCAGCAGACGCGCCAGCAGCAGCGGCCCGAGGTCAGATACTGTTGCCCGCACCGGGTGGCCTTTTTCGCCGAAGATATCCCACACCGTGACCGGATTCGCATGCGGTTGCCAGTCGGTAATGCCGATGTTTTTCAGGCGGGCGAGCAGCTTTTCAGAGGCTTGTCCTTCCTGCGCTACGCCGGTTAAGTCACCTTTTACGTCGGCCATAAATACCGGCACGCCAATCTCAGACAGCGATTCGGCCAGTTTCTGTAGCGTGACGGTTTTACCGGTCCCGGTCGCGCCGGTAATCAGCCCGTGACGGTTGGCCATGCCTGGGAGTAAAAACAGTTCGGTGTCCGGCGTGCGGGCGATTAGCAGGGGTGCGCTCATTGAGATTTCCTCCATTTATCCTGCCTGGAGTATAGGCAATATGAATGAAAGAAAGTATGAGCAAGGGAGATAAAAAATCTTAAAGCGTATGGCCGTGATAAATCTGATACCCCAAATCCACGGTGTTGTGGTTATGGTCGTTGTTCTTGATTTTGCTCAGCAACATCTGCGCCGCCATACGGCCAATGTCGAAACGCGGGGTGATCACGCTGGCGAGGCTTGGGATCATCTGCCGCCCCATTTCCAGTCCGTGAAAACCAGCAATCGAGATCTGTTCCGGAACGGCCAGCTCGCGTTCGCGGCACAGCAGCAGCGCGCCCATCGCAATATCGTCGTTGGTGCAAAAGACGCCGTCTAAATCCGGATGCGCGGCGAGCGCGTCCCGCATCATCTGGGTGCCGAGATGAATGGACGAAATAGAACGCGGATTAACGCGCAGTGGCGACAGACACCGCCGCGTCATGGCATCACAATAACCGCGATAGCGCTGTTCATCGCGGACGTCGTCTTTCGAACCCAGATAGAGGATTTTGCGGCGCGGGCGTTTATCCAGCATGGTGCTGACCATATCAAACGCCGCCTGACGGTTATCAAAGCCCACCTCCATGTCCAGACGGTCACCCTGAATATCCATCAGCTCGACCACCGGAATATTGGCTGAACGCAGAAATTTAACCGTGCGCAGAGTGTGATATTTCTCGGACAGAATAATGCCGTCGATATTGTACGACAGCAGGTTGATCACCGACTCTTCCTCGGATTCCCGGTCATAATTGTAGTTGGCGATCAGCGTCTGATAGTTATGGTCCGAGGTGACCGACTCAATACCGGCCAGAATGTCAGCGAACAGCTGGTTTTGAAACGAGGGGATCAGCACGCCGAGCGTATAGCTTTGCGCATTCAGCAGCATCGCGGGCGCGCGGTTGGGGATGTAATTAATCTCCTCCATAATCTGCGCAATGCGTTCACCGGTTTCCTTTGCGACCTTTTTCGGCGAGCGAATGTAGCGGCTCACCGTCATTTTGGTCACGCCCGCCAGTGTGGCGATATCTTGCAAAGAAATTCTGTGGTTCCTCATTTTCTCTCCCGTGCCGGGGAGCGCTGACCTGTGCTCCCCGGTGATGACCGTCTTAATGCAGGATGGCGTTCAGCGCCAGTACGCCCAGCAGACCCATAATGGAAATCAGCGTCTCCATCACCGTCCAGGTACGCAATGTTTCCCCAACGCTGAGATTAAAATAGCCTTTAAACAGCCAGAATCCCGGATCGTTAACGTGGGAGGCAATCACGCTGCCCGCGCCGGTTGCCAGCACCATCAGCGCCGGGTCGGCGTGAGTAACGTTAATAATCGGCAGCACCACGCCTGCGGTGGTGATCGCCGCCACGGTCGCAGAACCGAGCGCGATACGCAGCAACGCGGCGACCGTCCAGCACATCAGCAGCGGAGAGAGCGACGTGCCGGTCATCAGGTGCGAGATATACTGCCCCACGCCGCTGTCGACCAGTACCTGCTTAAACGCACCGCCGCCGGCAATGATGAACACAATCATCGCGATTGCGCCGATAGAGTCGCCAATGATATCCATAATTTGCTCGATCGTCCGTCCGTTACGTCGACCAAGGGTAAAAATGGCCAGCACGATGGCGATAAACAAGGCGACCGCAGGGTTGCCGATAAACTCAAAGAATACACGCACGCTGTTGGACTTCGGCAGCGTAATTTCACATACCGCCGCCACCGCCATCAGTATGACCGGGATAACCGCCGCAAAGATACTGTTCCAGAACGACGGCATCTCTTCTTCGGTGAACAGATGCGGGTTGAATAACCCTTCCGGCGGCGCTTTCTCAAAGCGGGTCAGCAGTTTAGAAAACAGCGGCCCGGCGACAATTACCGTCGGGATGGTAATAATAAAACCGTACAGCAGGGTGGTGCCGAGATTGGCCTCGAAAATGGTGGCAATCGCGGTGGGGCCCGGATGCGGCGGCAGGAAACAGTGGGTTACGGACAGCGCCGCCACCATCGGCACGCCGACATACAGCAGCGGCAGACCGGAAGAGGCCACCACCGTAAATACCAGCGGCAGCAGCAGAACAAAGCCGACTTCGAAGAACATCGCCAGACCGACGACGAGACCGGTGATCACCAGCGCCCACTGCACACGTTTCTTACCGAACGTGTCAATCAGCGTGGTGGCGATGCGCTGGGCTGCGCCGGTATCGGAGATCAGCTTGCCGAGCATCGCGCCAAACCCGAGGATCATCGCCAGCCCGCCGAGCGTACCGCCGATCCCATTTTGTATAGAGTGCAGAACGGCCTGAGCATCCATCCCTTCGGCAAAACCGACAACCGCCGCCACCAGGACCAGCGCAATAAAGCCGTTAACTTTAAAGCCAATCATCAGGACCAGAAGCAGCGCGACGCCTGCCGCAATTATTATTAATGGCATAATCGTTTCTCTTATATCCCCGTCATACTTCAAGTTGCAGGTGTGTTGGCTGCGCTCACTCACCCGAATCACTTACTCGAGTAAGTGATTCGGGTTCATTCACTTGCCGCGTTACTCGACCTGCGGCCTCGCCCCTTCGGGGCCAGCGCAAGCGCTGTTCAAAATGCTTTTGGCATTTTGTCCTGCAACTCGAATGATTTCGGGTGGGTGCCAAAATGCAGCGCCTGGGCGCTGCGTGATGTTGCGTTGTGTTGTATCAGACGGCGACCAGCATGCCGCCATCGACGAACAACAGGTGACCGTTTACAAAATCGGATGCTTTGGAAGAGAGAAATACCGCCGCGCCAATCAGCTCCTGCGGATCGCCCCAGCGCGCGGCTGGCGTACGTTTGCACAGCCAGGCGGTAAAGGCTTCATCCTCGACCAACGCTTTGGTCATCTCGGTTTTGAAGTAGCCCGGCGCGATACCGTTGACCTGGATATTGTGGCGCGCCAGCTCAACGCACATTCCGCGGGTGAGCATTTTTACCGCGCCTTTGGAGGCAGCGTACGGCGTAATGGTGTCGCGGCCCAGTTCGCTCTGCATGGAACAGATGTTGATGACCTTCCCGGCCTGGCGCTCCACCATGCGGCGAGTGACCGCCTGCGAGACCAGGAACACCGCCGTCTGGTTAACGGCAATCACATCGTTCCAGTCCTGTTCCGGGAACTCGGTAAAGGGATGGCGGCGCTGGATACCGGCGTTATTCACCAGCACATCAATTTGGCCAATGTCTTTTTCGATATGCTCGATGGCGGCATCAATGTCCTGTTTCTGCGTAACATTAAATGGCGCGGCAACGGCGCGGATCCCTTCCTGCTGCAGTTTGGCGACGGCGGCCTCCGCGCGCTCTGGCGTAATATCATTGGCGATAATCTGCGCGCCATATTTACCCAGGCCGGTCGCCAGTAAATAACCAATACCCTGAGCCGAACCGGTGATCAGAATGTTTTTGCCGTCCAGTGAAAAAAGATCGTTCATCATGTTATTCCTTATTTTGTTTCTGCAAAAACGAGCTGGACCTTTGCCGCCTGGGTTTTGTCCCCGGCGAAGATCAGCGCTTGTTCAAGCTCGGTAAATGGATATTCGGCGCTGAGTAACGGCAGCGGATCGATAACGTTATTTGCCAGCCACGACACCGCGGTGTTGAACTCGGTGGCAAAGCGGAACGAACCTTTGAGCGCGATCTCTTTGCCGATCAGCATCATCATCGGGAAGTCCGGCACCGCGCCGCCCATGCCGACCTGCACCATCACGCCTTTTGCGCGGGTCACTTCCAGACAGGTGGTGATTGAGGACGGATGACCGGAGACTTCGAAGCTAACGTCGAAGTAGCCTTTCTCTTTTTTCCACTCCTCGAGCGAGTCCTGCTGCGGGTTAATCAGCGTGTCGGCCCCCATCTGCTGGGCCAGCGACAGCGAACGCGGGCTGATATCAGCACAGACAATTTCTGCCGCACCGAGCGTTTTTACCGCGCTGACGATCAGGCAGCCGATAGGACCGACGCCGGAGATAAACACGCGCTTGCCCTGCAGGTCGCCCGCTTCATGCGCGGCGTGGATCGCGACCGCTAACGGTTCGGCAAAGGCCATGACTTTTTCATCGGCCTCTTGGGGGTAGGGAATACACTGCGCGGTATCGACGGTTTTAAACCGGGTAAAACCGCCGTCGACATGGGGAAAATACATGGCGCTACCAAAAAAGCGCATTTCCGTGCACTGGTTTTCTTCATGTTGCAGACAATATTTACAGTGGCCGCACGGCTTCGACGGATTAATCGCCACTGACTGACCTTCATGTAATTCTTTGGAGTCGCTGTGCACCACTTTACCAATAACTTCATGGCCTAAAATCATCGGCGCTTTAACAGTGAAATTACCGACTTTTCCTTCCTGATAATAATGTAAATCGGACCCGCAAATACCTCCGCGGGTAATTTTTACTAGTGTCCCTTTATTATTCCACTCAATATTCTGGTCGGTAATGGCAACAGTTTTCTTACCCGCGACAACGCAGGATTGGGTTTTGACTTGCATAAATGCCTCACTGGTCAGGTAGTAACCTCGACAGCATTTAAGCGGTTTTAATTATTATTATTTGTGAAGTAAGTCACGCTGGAAAATTGTTACACTACAATGTTACGCATAACGTGATGCGCCTTGTAAATCTGTGTGGTCGTGCCGAAAAAAGGTGAATTCTGCAATGTGCAAGGCGTAGTATCGCCTCATGGAATATAAATCTGGAGTTTTTTGATGGCCGGGGAAAGTTATATTTTGATGGGCGTTTCGGGGAGCGGTAAATCTTTAATTGGCAGCAAAATTGCCGATGTATTATCGGCTAAATTCATTGATGGCGACGATCTTCATCCAGCCAAAAATATTGATAAAATGTCTGAGGGTATTCCATTAACCGATGAGGACAGGCTTCCCTGGTTAGCGCGATTAAATGATGCCTCATACAGTTTATATAAAAAGAATGAGACCGGATTTATTGTCTGCTCATCATTAAAAAAACAGTACCGCGATATATTGCGGCAGGGCAGCCCGAATGTGCATTTTCTGTGGCTGGATGGTGATTACGAGACCATTCTGGCACGTATGCAGCGTCGGGCAGGGCATTTTATGCCGGTGGGCTTGTTAAAAAGCCAGTTCGACGCGCTGGAGTGTCCGCAGGAAGATGAACGCGATATTGCCCGCATCGATGTGAACCATGACATCGAGCATGTGACGGAACAGTGCCGCAAGGCGGTGCTTGCGTTTCGTAGCGGGCAATAGGCCCAGCCCCTTGCGGGACTGAGCCCTGCATCAGAAGTCGGCTTTCAGCACCACGCGGTAGCGGGCTTTGCCGTCGCGCACGTGCTGGATAGCGTCGTTAATTTGCGACATCGGGTACAGTTCGGTAGTCGGCGACACCTTGCTGCGCCCGGCAAACTTCATCAGTTTACGCAGCTCGAAGGGCGTACCGGTCGCCGAACCGGAGATGCTACGATCGCCGGCAATTAAGGTAAATGCCGGCACCGGCAGCGGTTTCAGCACCGCACCGACGGTATGGAAGTTACCGCCGTAAGCCAGCGCTTCAAAATAGGGCTGCCAGTCGAGGTCGACGTTAACCGTGTTAATGATGAGATCGAACTGGCCCGCCAGCGCTTTTAGCGCATCCGGATCGCGGCTGTTGACCACCTTATCCGCTCCCATCGCCAGTACCTCCTGCTCTTTCGCCGGATTGGAGCTGAACGCGGTCACCTCGCAGCCCATCGCGTGTAACAGTTTAATGGCGATATGCCCCAGGCCGCCGATGCCGATCACCCCGACGCGGCTGGTGGCAGTGATGTGGTGCATCAGTAGCGGTTTGAACACCGTGATACCGCCGCACAGCAATGGGCCAGCCGCCGCCAGGTCGATGCTTTCCGGCAGCGGGATCACCCACTGCCAGTCGGCCCGCAGCTTCTCGGCAAAGCCACCGCGATTGAGAATCGTGGGAACGGAACCTTGCAGGCAGTTAATCTGATTACCGCTGATACAGGCGTCGCAATGCCCGCAGCTGCGCGCCGTCCAGCCAACGCCGACGCGCTGGCCAACTTTCAGACCCTTATCCTGCGCCGCGCTGCCGAGCGCCGCCACGCGACCAATCACCTCATGCCCGGCAACCAGCGGATACTGAGAGAACCCCCATTCGTTGTCGATCATCGACAAATCGGAATGGCAGATACCGCAGTAATCGACCTGTACCTCGACATCTTCCGGCTTAAGCTTGCCCGCATCATATTCATAGAGTTCGAGTTCGCTGCCCGCCGATTTTGCGGCGTAGCTTTTTATCATCGACATCGTGTTTCCCTCAGTGTGGTGTTGAATTGGAAGTGTAGAGCATGGGGAAACGGGACGCTTCGCAGAACGGGGGCTTAAGGAGGTTATTGCGGGGGCTAAACCGTGATGTTGATTGCAGCTCCGAAAGGTAATGCTGAAATTTTCAACACTTAGCGAGCCAGACACACGCTGACGCTTGCATGGTGGCGCATGACAGGTATAATCCACAACGTTTTCCGCATCCCTTCCGTGCCGGAGTGGCGAAATCGGTAGACGCAGTTGATTCAAAATCAACCGTAGAAATACGTGCCGGTTCGAGTCCGGCCTTCGGCACCAAAAGCATGTAAATGGACCTCAACTGAGGTCTTTTTTTATGTCTGAACTCCGCGCTACACAAGTCTTTTCCAGCTTTTTTCCCCAACTGAAGTCAACCTGAGTCCACCCACATCAACAAGCTTGTGAGTATACTAATGAGTATATTTGCCGATTCGATATTGCTTGTATACTCACGAGATACCAATGGAAGGAGGTCCATTATGGCCCTAACGGATACTAAAGTTCGTTCTGCAAAACCTGAAGACAAAGAGTATTCACTTGTTGACGGCGACGGCATGCTCTTACTTGTAAAACCTAACGGCTCTAAGTATTGGCGATTTCGTTTCCGTTTTGGTGGTAAACAACATTTGATGGCATTCGGTGTTTACCCGGATGTTTCGCTGGCTGATGCCAGGAAGAAAAGAGAAGAGGCCAGAAGGTTGGTAGCTGCTGGTATCGATCCTCGTGAGCATAAACGTGCTGTGAAAGAAGAGCAGGCGAAAGAGATTATTACTTTCGAGAAGGTTGCCAGAGAGTGGCTCGTGACCAACCAAAAATGGTCGGAAGATCATGCTAATCGCGTTAAAAAGAGCCTAGAGGACAATATCTTCCCGGCAATTGGTGCTTGCAACATTGCTGAACTGGGTACCCGTGATCTGTTAATTCCAATTAAAGCCGTAGAGATATCTGGACGTCTTGAAGTGGCTTCCCGTCTTCAACAGCGCACCACGGCTATCATGCGTTATGCAGTGCAAAGCGGGTTGATTGATTACAACCCGGCGCAAGAGATGGCTGGGGCGGTTGCTTCCAGTAATCGGCAACACCGTCCGGCGCTGGAGTTAAAGCGCATCCCTGAATTACTTCAGAAAATAGATGACTACACCGGCAGGCCACTAACCCGTTGGGCAACCGAACTCACTCTGCTTATCTTTATTCGCTCCAGTGAGCTGCGTTTTGCTCGCTGGTCGGAGATCGATTTCGAAACGTCAATGTGGACGATCCCGCCTGTGCGAGAGCCTATTCCCGGCGTGAAACATTCTCAAAGAGGGTCAAAAATGCGTACACCTCATCTGGTGCCGCTTTCAAAGCAGGCGCTGGCGATCCTGAAGCAAATAAAACAGTTCTGTGGCGAACATGAGCTGATCTTTATTGGCGATCATGATCCGCGTAAGCCAATGAGTGAAAACACCGTAAACGGTGCGCTACGGGTCATGAGATATGATACTAAGGTTGAGGTTTGCGGGCACGGCTTCCGCACAATGGCCTGTAGTTCGTTAATTGAGTCAGGACTATGGTCGAAGGATGCGGTGGAAAGGCAGATGAGCCATATGGAACGCAACACAGTACGAGCAGCTTATATCCATAAGGCGGAGTTTATTGACGAACGTAAGCTGATGCTGCAGTGGTGGGCGGATTTTCTGGATGCGAACCGGGAGAAGGGGATTACGCCGTTTGACTATGCAAAGCTTAGACGGTGATCAACAATGCCTTCTTCTGCAATGTATGCATCGTTCTATATATACAAGGAGCCACTCGGCCTTGATAGAGACACAGCTTGCTCATGTGGATAAGAATGCGATTCGCGGTACGTACAACCATGCGCATTATCTAGAGGGAAGACGGGAGATGATGCAGTGGTATGGAGATCACATTGATGGGCTTGCTAGCGCTGAAAACGTATTTGCTGGCTCGTTTAACAAAAAAGCATAAAAATTTTTTGGGCCTCAGCAATAGCTGGGAAAGGAGATTACTTTATTTGAAAAGTCAGAAATGCAAGATAATTATCTTTATAAAACAGCTTGTTATAGGGAGTTTTTTCTTACCTTATTATTCTATTTTATTGCTGACTACAGTTCATCTCTTGTCTGTAGAAGGAATACTGTAGATAAAATGCTATTGACGATACTCTATTTTTACTTCATGATGCTTCTACCAACTCACTTTTACTACAGTATCAAGTGTACAGACAGTGATGTGAGTGGTGCGACAGGAGGCAACCTGTCGCGTTGACTCAAACCCAAAGCGTCTAAAACTAGGATTGGAGGTCGTTCATATGGCAGTTTATCAAATTTCTTATGATCTGCAAAAGCAGATTATCACATTTCGCGTAACAACTGAATCACGCCAAGCAGGACCTGATGCTAACTCCATGACTTTACATGGATCATTGTCTCTCACCAAATTGCTGAGCAAATTCGCGAAAATGTTCTGGTTATGGTGGTGATTTAGTAACAAGAGTTAAAGCGGCAGGAGTGAGCACGGATTATCAACGAAAGGGCCAGAATGGGTTCAAAACCCCCGGCCCTTGAATCCTACTTGACGACAAGTGCATCAGGAATGGTGCACCTAACCGAGGTCTTTATGCCAACAACGTTAATAAAGTTAGGTGATGTCGCTACTATCCGGTCTGGCTATACATTTCGAGGGGCGATAGAGCCAGTACCTGACGGAGATGTACGCATATTACAAATTAAGGACCTCGAGCTGGATTGGCAGAGAGATTATGAAGCTTTACCGGCGATTAGTTGGGAGCAACGTGTTGAGCCGCCTTTCCTCAGACAAGGTGAAATTGTCGTTGCCGCCAGGGGGAACCGGAACGTCGCGGTTGTCTGTAGCAGTGACATCCCAGTGGTAGCTACCAGCCAGTTTCTGATCGTTACCCTTCGAAGGGAAGAGCGCGAGATAGCTCCTGAATACCTGTGTTGGGTACTTAACCACCCGATGACACAACAGATGTTTAATCGCAGTGGTACAAACATCCAGCTTATTACTAAAGCAGCATTGTTGGATGTGGAGATTCCTGTTCCATCTGCGCATACGCAACGACAACTTATTGAGCTTCAACGAGTCTGGCAGGAAGAAGATAAACTTATCAGTAAGTTACAAAATAATCGCCACCAACTTGAGCTTGGCATTTTGCAAAAATTACTTAAGGATAAATAGGTTATGAGCAACAAAATAGATCAAGACCGTATTAACAGGGTGCTATGGGGCATGTGCGATATCTTCCGTGGCACTATCAGCCCTGATACCTATAAAGACTTCATCCTTACTATGTTGTTCCTGAAGTACATTTCTGATGTGTGGCAGGATCACTATGATGGATACAAAAAAGAGTATGGTGACGAGCCGGAACTGATCGAAGAAATGATGAAGAACGAACGATTCGTTCTGCCAAAAGAGGCCAGTTTTTATGCGCTGTATGAGCGTCGTAATGAACCTGGTAACGGCGAGCGTATCGACGAGGCCCTTCACGCGATTGAAGAAGCCAATGGTACTAAGCTGAAAGATGCAGGGAAAAGCGTTTTCCAAGATATCTCTTTTAACACAGATAAACTAGGTGAAGAGAAGCAAAAGAACGGGATTCTCAAAGACCTGCTAGTGGAGTTCGCTAACCCAGAGCTGAACCTTAAGCCTAGTCGCGTGGGCGGGCTGGACGTAATCGGTAATGCGTATGAATACCTGATCGGAAAGTTTGCTGCAAACAGTGGTCAGAAGGCGGGTGAGTACTATACCCCACCGGAAGTGTCTGAACTTATGGCTGAACTCTTAGAGCCACGACCGGGAGATACTATTTGCGATCCCGCCTGCGGTTCTGCGTCCTTACTGATGAAATGTGGTCGTAAGGTAGTGCAGCATCATGGCTCCAAACAGTATGAACTCTATGGCCAAGAAGCCATCGGTTCAACCTGGTCATTGGCGAAAATGAATATGTTCCTGCATGGTGAGGATAACCACAAAATCGAGTGGGGCGACACCATTCGTAATCCGAAGTTGTTAGATAAGAATGGCGATCTAATGCTGTTTGATGTGGTTACCGCTAACCCGCCTTTCTCGCTGGATAAATGGGGGCATGATGAGGTAGAAAACGATAAATTTGGTCGTTTTCGTCGAGGTTTGCCGCCAAAAACTAAGGGTGATTTTGCTTTTATTCTGCATATGATCGAGACCATGAAGCCGAAAACGGGGCGTATGGGAGTAGTGGTTCCACATGGTGTGTTGTTCCGGGGTTCTAGCGAAGGTAAGATCCGCCAAAAGCTGATTGAAGAAAATTTGCTTGATGCAGTGATTGGGTTACCTGAAAAACTGTTTTACGGGACGGGTATTCCAGCTGCAATTCTGATCTTTAAAAAGCAGAAAGTAGACGATAACGTGTTGTTTATCGATGCCAGCCGTGAGTTTAAACTGGGTAAGAATCAAAACCAGCTCACTGGTGATAATATTCGTGACATTGTTAGTGCTTATCGAAATGGTGATAATATTGATAAGTATGCCCATATTGCCAGCCTGCAAGAGATCCGCGATAACGACTACAATCTGAATATTCCCCGTTATGTCGATACCTTTGAAGACGAAGAGCTAATTGATCTAATGATTGTACGTGCCGAGCGCGAGCAACTTAAAGGACAGATGGCAACGTTGGAAATAGAAATGGCTAAGTATCTGGAGGAACTAGGATATGGTGCCTAAGGGATGGGGTATTTTCATGCTAAGTGAAATTTGCAGTAAGCAAATTTCATATGGAATTGTTCAGACGGGGGACAACTTACCTAAAGGTATTCCTTGTCTCCGAGTTATTGATTTAACTAAAGATTACATTAATCTTGATGATATGATCAAGACCTCATTAGAAATTCATCAGGCTTATAAAAAAACAATCCTCGAAGAGGGGGATATTGTGCTGGCCCTACGTGGTGAGGTGGGGCTGGCTCATCTTATTGATGAAAGTCTTTCTGGCATTAATATCACTAGAGGATTAGCTAGAATAGCAGCAGACAAAAGTAAAATAGTTCCAGAGTTTCTTTTATGGGCGCTGCGCTCAACAAAATTCCGAACTGACTTGATGCGCAGAGTAGGGGGGTCCGCTTTACAAGAAATTTCTCTTTCAGAGTTGAGAAAAGTCGAAGCATTAGTGCCACCATTATCAGAACAAAAGAAAATTGCTAAAATCCTTTCTACTTGGGATAAGGCAACCACAATTACTGAGAAACTGTTAAGCAATAGTCAGCAGCAGAAAAAAGCACTGATGCAGCAACTACTCACAGGAAAGAAACGCTTGGAGGGGTTCAATCAGGCGTGGAGTACAGTTAAAGTAAGTGAAATGGGAAGTATTTTTTCCGGAGGTACGCCGGATACTACTGAGAAAGAGTATTGGAACGGGAATATTAGCTGGTTAACACCTACTGACGTGACATCCCTGAAGAGTCGATATGTGTTTAGTACAAATAAGACAATATCAGAAAAAGGTTTAAAAAACAGTTCGGCCAAGAAGCTTCCCAAGGGAACATTACTTATTTGTACAAGAGCAACTATTGGTTCGATGGCTATTTCTACAACAGAAATAACTACCAATCAGGGATTTAAGAATCTAGTTCCTAACTCTAATTTTTCTGTTGATTTTCTTTACTATCTTTTTAATTTCAATGTTAAAGAGTTAGTTAGGAAGTCGTCTGGTTCGACATTTTTAGAATTGTCAAAATCGGATTTTGAAAAATTGACCTTTTTATGTCCATGCTTAGATGAACAACAAAAAATTGCTTCTGTCCTGATTGTGGTTGATAACCTGATTGCGGTACAACAACAAAAAATTAGCTACTTAAAACAAGAAAAAAAGGCGCTGATTCAGCAATTGCTCACGGGTAAACGCCGGGTGAAAACGGATGCGGCGTGACGGATAAACATCTACCTCAAATCCCAGTGGGTGAGTTCCTGCTGTTTCAAAGTGACGATGGCCGCGCCCCCGTGTTGAGTGTCGTTTTCAGTCAGACACGCTTTGGCTTACTCAGGCAGAAGAGGTAATCAAGAAAATGGCGGATAATAAAACCCAAGCTGAATATGACCTTTTTGCCTAACAACAGCGTCGTTTGAAAGCAGCAGAAGGGGAGGCAGGATATTACAGCGTTGCTGCAGTGGAAGGTCGATCCTAAAGATAAGGGAGTAAAATGAGCACCCAATATGCCCCAAAATTTCAGGAAGAATACAGTGCTAAGCTTCCGGCTTTGGCGCTGCTGACTAACCTTGGCTGGTCTTACCTTTCTCCTGAAGAAGCTCTGGCTGCCCGAGCAGGCAAACCTGATCAGGTTTTGTTGACGCACCTGCTCAGGGAGCAACTGGCAAAGCGTACTTTTACGTATGGTGGAAAAGAATATTCTCTTTCCGACAAGGCTATTGATAATCTGATTGCTGAAGTCAACAGCCCTGCCTTGAATCAGGGGCTACTCACTGCCAATGAGCGTCTCTATAACCATTTGATGTACGGTATTTCCGTTACCGAGTTTATCGATGGTAAAAAGGCAAACCCAACCATTGCCTTAATTGATTGGCACCATCCAACGAATAACAGTTTTGTTTTTACTGAGGAATTCACGGTAACGCGTGCTAACGGCGTTGAATCACGTAGGCCAGATATCGTCTGTTTTGTGAATGGTATTCCATTGGTGGTCATTGAAGCCAAGCGTCCGGATGGAAACGCAAAAAAAATGCCAACCATTGGTGAAGGGATATCACAAACTCTCCGTAACCAGCGCCACGATGAAATTCCACGCCTGTTTGTTTACAGTCAGTTACTGTTGTCGATTAATGGCCATGATGGCCGTTACGGTACCTGTGGAACGTCGGCTAAATTCTGGGCCACCTGGCGTGAAGAGGACCTTTCTGATGCTGAAATGTATGTCATCAAGAATCAAAAGCTTCTGCCTGAACAGCTAGATAAGCTATTTGGTCATCGACCAGTAGCTGTTGGGGATTGGTTCCAAGGTTTGGTCGCTGCGGGAGAGTTGGCTGTGACCGGGCAAGATAAGCTGTTAATCAGCCTATTATTGCCTGAACGTCTGCTGGACATGATTCGCTTTTATACGCTGTTTGATAAAAAAGTCGGCAAGGTTGTTGCTCGCTATCAGCAAGTTTTTGGTATCAAACGCTTGATTGAGCGTATCAATACCAAAAGACCTGATGGTAGCCGTGAAGGTGGCGTTATTTGGCATACCACCGGTTCGGGTAAATCGTTGACGATGGTATTTCTGAGTAAAGCGCTGATCTTGCATGAAAGCTTAAAGCAATGCCGCATTGTGGTAGTTACCGACCGCGTCGATTTGGAAAACCAGCTTAGCCGTACCTTTATCTCCAGTGGAGAGCTCTCTGGGAAGAGGGACAAGTCAGCGGCGATCGCGACATCCGGCAGGCGTTTGGCAGAACAAATTGGTAAGGGCACTGAGCGTATTATCTTCTCGTTGATCCAGAAGTTTAATACCGCCATCAGGCAGCCTGAATGCATCAATACCAGTTCAGATATTATTGTGTTGATTGATGAAGGCCACCGTAGCCAGGGGGGTGAAAACCATATCCGCATGATGCAGGCGTTGCCGAAAGCCGCATTCGTTGCTTTTACTGGTACTCCATTGCTGAAAGATGATAAAACGACCAATAAATTTGGTTCTATCATCCATGCTTATACGATGCAGCGAGCAACGGATGATAAAGCCGTAACGCCACTACTTTATGAAGAGCGCATTCCCGATCTGGATGTGAATGAACGTGCTCTCGATAGCTGGTTTGAGCGAATCACCGAAGGATTAAGCGACCAGCAAAAAACCGATCTTAAACGCAAATATGCAAGTAAAGGGCAGATCTACACCGCAGACGATCGTATTCGTCTGATTGCATTAGATATTGCCAATCACTTCGTGAAAAACATCGACGAAGGTTTAAAAGGTCAGCTTGCTTGTGACAGTAAAGCCGCTGCCATCAAGTACAAGAAATATCTGGATGAGGTCGGGCTGTTTGAATCCGCGGTGGTGATCAGCGCCCCTGACACTCGTGAAGGTAACACCGAAGTTGATGAATCTACCACACCTGAAGTTGTTAAATGGTGGAAAGAGAATGTCGGTCAACAGGATGAACAATCCTACACCAGAAATGTGATAGACCGCTTTGATAAAGACGATTCGCTGAAATTGCTGATTGTGGTCGATAAGCTGCTAACCGGCTTTGATGAGCCCAAGAACGCAGTGCTTTACATCGATAAGCAGCTCAAAGGACACAACCTGATTCAGGCGATAGCACGAGTTAACCGTTTGCACCCTAAGAAGAAATTCGGACTGCTCATTGATTATCGCGGCATTCTTAAAGAGCTGGATACCACCATAGAGAAGTACCAGAAACTCGCATCCCGCACCCAGGGTGGTTACGAGATTGATGATCTTGCCGGGCTCTATAATCAGATGAGCACCGAATACAAACGTCTACCGCAGCTTTATAAAAACCTGTGGGCGATTTTTGACGGTGTGAAGAATAGGCAAGATACCGAGCAACTGCGTCAGGTATTGGTACCACGCATTGAAGAAAAAAATGGCGAACTGGTAGATGTGCACCTGAAAATACGTGAAGACTTTTACGAGGCACTGACTGAATTTGCCAGTTGCTTAAAAGTTGCATTGCAATCAGCCACCTTCTTTGAAGACAAGAGCTTTAGTGAAGATGATCGCCGTCATTACAAAGAGACGGTGATGCAGTTCTCCAGTTTACGCCAGTTAGTGCAGCAAGATGCCGGTGAGCGTATCGACTATGATGAATATGCCGAGCAGGTCAAAAAGTTACTCGATAAGCATGTTGTTGGTGTAGAAGTTCGGGAACCTGATGGTGTTTACGAAGTAAACAAGATGGGACAAGCGCAGCCAGAAAAGTGGAGCGAAGATAAAATCCGTAACGAAACCGACATCATAAAAACGCGTGTTACTCGTATGATCGAACAAGAACTGCGTGATGATCCCTATGCGCAGGAGGCATTCTCTAAGCTATTACGGCAAGCTATCGAAGAAGCTGAGAAGTTATTCGAGCATCCGCTCAAGCAATATATGCTTTTCCGGGAGTTTGAAGAGCAGGTGCAGGAACGCCGTTTGAATGATATTCCAGATGCATTCGCCGGTAACCACCATGCTCAGGCTTATTTTGGCGTATTCAAGAAAATTCTGCCAGAGGTCTTCTCGATTACCGATTCGCAAGTTCAGGATAAGTGGATAAAACTGGCGTTTGATGTGGATCGTTCAGTTGAAACCTCGGTGGCCGAAAACTCGATAAACCCGCAGAACATTGAAGCAGATATCAGGAAAAAGCTGCTGCCATTGATGTTTAAAGAATGCAAAGCTATTGGCGGCGGTATGGACCAGGCGAAGAAGATCGTCGAGATGATTGTACAAATTACCCGTGTCGGATTGAGTGGAGTGTAAGCTGTGCCCATTCATACGCAAACGCAGGCTATGAGCTTTATCTACGGAGACGAGTGGATCAACTTTGATCGTGAGCCTCGTCCCTATGCAAGAAGCCGCGTGTTGATTAAGGTGCATCCTGATTGCCGGGTGGTTGTCTCTGCACCTGAAGAGGCTGATGATCTGGCCGTCCTGACGGCAGTGAAAAAGCGAGGACGCTGGATTTACCAGCAGCTTCGAGATTTCCGCAAACAGCTTGAGTATATTACGCCACGGAAGTATATCAGCGGCGAGAGCCATTATTACCTTGGCAAACAATACTTGCTGAAGGTAATTGAAGAACCTGCGGGGGTACAACGCGTAAAAATGTTGCGCGGAAAGCTGGAAGTTACCTTGCGTCAGAAGAGCCATGAAAAGGTCCGGCAACTTCTTATTGATTGGTATAAAACCCGTGCCAAGGATGTTTTCGCCAAACGGCTTGAGGCCATGCTCGAGCAGGCTCTGTGGGTCAACGCTCTGCCACCATTGCGCATTCTCACCATGCAAACACAGTGGGGGAGTTGCTCACCTAACGGTCGGCTCACCCTTAACCCAAACCTGGTCAAAGCTCCCCGGGAATGCATCGACTATGTGATTTTGCATGAGCTCTGCCATCTGGCCGAGCATAACCATAGTGAACGCTTCTACCGGCTCATGGGACAGGTAATGCCGGACTGGGAGAAGACCAAGAAGAGATTGGATGGGATGGCTGGGATGATATTTTCTGATTTATGATGTGGAGATGAGGTTTACCTTAGTCAGTTAAATTGGTAACAGTGGGTACATATACATGTTCATCACGCTAAGCTACCAACCTATCCAATAAAAACATTATCAGGGATGTTTCTATGGCTGTTCCTACCTACGATAAATTTATTGAGCCATTGCTACGCTATTTGGCTGATAAACCCAATGGCGTACCGGCTCGCGATGCGCACGAAGCCGCTGCTGATGCACTTAATCTTGATGATAATCAGCGGGCAGAAGTGATTGCCAGCGGTCAGTTAGTTTATAAAAATCGGGCTGGTTGGGCACATGACCGCCTGAAGCGAGCCGGTTTATCGCAAAGTTTATCCAGAGGAAAGTGGTGCTTAACGCCAGAAGGGGTTAATTGGGTACATGCCCATACCCAGCCACTCACTGACGGGGAAGTGAACCATCTGGCGTTTAATTTCATGAACGTGAAGCTAAAACAGCAGCCAGATGCTGTCGATCTTGATCCAAGACCAGTGGTACTGAATCAGGAAGAGCTGGCAAAAAGCAGCCCGGATGATCGACTTGATCAGGCGTTAAAAGAGCTACGGGACGCGGTTGCTGATGAGCTGTTAGAAAATCTGTTGCAAGTCTCCCCAGCACGTTTTGAGGTTATCGTCCTGGATGTTCTTCATCGTCTGGGATATGGCGGACATCGGGATGACCTACAACGTGTGGGAGGTAGCGGTGATGGTGGCATCGACGGTATCATCTCGCTCGATAAACTGGGACTCGAAAAGGTTTACGTACAGGCTAAACGCTGGCAGAACACAGTTGGCCGCCCGGAACTCCAGGCTTTTTATGGTGCGCTGGCGGGACAAAAGGCCAAACGTGGCGTGTTTATCACCACTTCCGGTTTTACTTCTCAGGCACGAGATTTTGCCCATTCCGTTGAGGGCATGGTTTTGGTTGATGGTGAACGCCTGGTTCATTTGATGATTGAGAACGAAGTCGGTGTTTCTTCCCGTTTGGTTAAAATGCCCAAGCTAGATATGGATTACTTTGAGTAATGAGTGAATCCGAGCCGGAGCGACAGCTCCGGTTATTTGTTTGGAAAGATTTTTCTTTGAGAGCTGGTCTTTGTGCTTCTGAATGGTTGACTCGAGCTGAATGCCTCTAGAATAACCTTGAACAGGAGGAAAATGAACTGCATCACTGCAAGGGAGAATGTATCCCCCAACGCTCTCTTTGCTTATCTGACACTTCCCCCGAATGAGCGTTCTTCCTTGCTGTAGGACTTGGTGCGTTCTTTGGCAAAGTATTCCAGATGGCGCCATAGTTCCAGTAACTGTTGACTATAGCGGTCCACCCGAAGACGCTCCAGATAGTGTGGCGTGTTGTTGAGGGAAACAAGCGTTCGGTATTCAGGAAATTCGAGCAGACCCAGCGCACTCAGCCAGGCCTCGCAGATGTAACTCCCCAGGTTATGGCCTTCCTTTGAATAATTCCCTAAGCCGTTGAAGGTATCTTTGTTAACAAATATTGCAGCGTGGTAATGCGATTTGTCGCGCTCTCCAGTTTCACGTACCCAGACATATCTCAGGTTCGTTGGACATACCTGGAGGCCTTCCCGCTTACGTCGTTTCTGATGGGCTGTTATACGGGCTCTCAGTGCATCAGTGAAACGTTCCATTAACCCTGCCTTCAGGTCAGGCGTACTGGTAATGCTATCATCGTTATCGCGATACTCAGGCAGTCTGAGAACGAAGGTGAATACGCATGTTCTGGCATGGGCATTTGTCGCCAGGTAGGTGACATCTCTGATACGTTTCATATAACCAGAATTCAGTGGGCCAAATTTACTATTGGTCATAAGTGTTACTCCTTTTTGTTTGTTTCAGGCGAGCGAATTCCCTGCCATAACGAATGGCAGTGATGAATACACGAATGGGGATTAATGTGTCAGAGGGTGGAAAGGCAGAGTGCTGTCGGATATTTATCAACAAACGCAGATGCGATTACTGGTGGTGAATGTTTAACTGACAGATATTCATATGATGTTGAATGAGATTTACCTTAACCATTATCCGTTATCGCAATTTATTAACCACCTTACCAGGGAGCCCGTGCGGGAATTATTTATATGCGTTATGAGGACCCTTTTGTGTAATTTTGAAGAAGGCATTAAAATCATACTTCATGATAATGCCTCCCTGACTAGTATCTCATTTAAACATTAACTCAAATTGTTTCGTTAACTTTCAGTGTTAATTACCATTGTTTAACAGTATACTCTCACCCTGTATACTTAACCCTGTAAAAGAGTATATTGTGAATAGATACCATGAGTATATAAGTGCATGCATGAGTGTGTATATAATATATATACTGTACGGATAATCACGATAAATATATAACAAAGCCTTCTCTAGTGCGGGGCCATATATTTAACGCGCTCATTTTTTACTCCAGGGTTAGCCATATCAGAACACAACAAAAAAAATACTTATTTCGAGGTTCGTTCTGACAGATATAATCAGTTACCGCGTGAATCCGCAATACGTTGCTGCATCCAAGTTTCGACTTCACTCTTCAGCCAGCGGGAACTGCGACCCAGCTTGATGGGCTTCGGGAACTGGCCTTCGCTGATGAGTTTGTAGAACCATTTATCCGTCATTTCGGTGTAGGTGGTGATGAATGTCATATCGACAAGCTGGTCGTTCAGCAATGCGGGGGATGTGTTCATGGGGAATCTCCTTTACGTTAAAAGTGAAAGGAGGAATGACTGTTCTCAGTGTTGTGTTGCAGCCTTCCTCAGAGGATGGGAAGGTCGTGTAATAAAATAATGATTATGTAATGCTCGCTCTGTCAGCCCCGCAGGCAGGAAGGCATCTGACTTACAGAATGTAAGCAGGCAAGCACCACAACACACTCATCTGGCTGATTTACATTAATTTATAATAAAGTAGGTCACTTTTAAAAGTGTATTCCATGCCTATAAAACCACCGATTCAAACTGGTCCAGCGGGCCACAGGTACAATCCTGACAGGCAGAGGCATGTGAGTTGGCGGACAGACGAAAATCTCCGAGCGATTTGTAAACCACTCCATACAAGGTACTATTAATTTATTTAACTAATATAAAGTAGGTTACTATTGCATGATAGCACTGCTGTCTGACAGGAACATCTTTGCGGCATTTCAGAAAGCAGGCAGTGAACCGGGTTACCTGGAACGCTTTTATTGATGTAATTATCATGACGATGAGAGGGAGAGGATGGGTTATAAATACAAGGCAACAATGTATTACTCTGATGATGAAACAGAAGCATTTCTCCGGGAGAAAGCATTAAAGACAAATGGAAAGAAAAGTGCGTCACACTACCTTTACTCCCTGGTATCGCGTGAAAGAGAAGTCGCCGACACAACCCGCAGTAAAATGGATACGTCGGCGGGAGTGCACATTTACCCTGAGTATACTGCTGTCCATCGTTATGATGTTTCAGGGGATATATCCTTCCCTTGTTTGATGGTAACAGGCAAAGATGAAAAATCGCGAATAAGATTCGTACACAAGGATATAATGAAAGCAATCGATCAGGAAATCGATTTTGATATTAACAAAGCCTCTCTAAAGAATCCCCATCAGACATACAACAATGACGATCTCCTTATAGTCATAAAAACAGATATACATTGTTCTTACAGCGACAACATAACGACTGAGCACCATTGTCAGGGAACATTTATAGCCAGTTGTATTATCATCAGGGTCAACAGAGTTGAATGGGAGAAATGGGGTGGAAAGTATGATTTTGAAAATATCAGATATATAAAATACAGAGATCTTTCAAACCCAAAAGTAAACAAACATACCGGGTTATGCCAGGTGGCAGAGTATGCACCTCAGGACAAGGCCGGCGCATTTTTTATCCCTGTACGAAAAACAGCTAAAGCATTTCCGTCTGACAGACTCCCTCCCATTTTGATAAAGGGCATTGACATCAACGCCAATAAGGACAGGCTCAGGCTAAAAGCGATGAATGCCTCTCAGAAAAAACGGCATTTCGGATAAGTTTCAGTCTGATGTTTTTAGCTGTAAATATATTCAGACCGATATTACCCCCGTGAGTACGGTAGCCCGTATCGCTGCCGCCTGTTGTTTAACTCACGGAGGTCAATGTGTCAGACAGTACCCATACCGGGCAGGTTTCCGATGCCCTGAAGCAGTCCCTGTCCTGTCTTCCCGGCGGCCTGCCGGATGCGATGGTCGAACGAATACTCCGGTGTGTTCACTACGAGCCGGTGATTGGCATTATGGGAAAATCGGGAGCCGGAAAATCCAGCCTGTGCAATACCCTTTTCAGTCCGCCACCTGCCAGCGTGGATGCGGCCAGGGGCTGCACCCGACGCGTTAACCGGTATCATATCAGGCGCGGGTCACATACTCTTTATATTGCAGATTTTCCCGGCATTGCCGAAACCCCGGAACTCGACAGACAGTATCGTCGGCTGTACCGGGCATGGTCCTCAAAACTGGACCTGATTGTCTGGGCGCTGAAAGCAGATGACCGGGCCTGGAAAGATGACCTGCGCTGCTACCGTGAACTGCTGAACGCGGGAGCAGAGCCGGAGCATTTTCTGTTTGTCCTCACACAGGCCGACAAAATGGAGCCCTGTCGCGAATGGGACAATTCAAATCATCAGCCTTCTGCAAACCAGTCTGAAAACCTCGCCACCAAAACAGAGCTTGCCATGACGCTGTTTGCCGCAGTCCATCCGGTCATTGCGGTATCCGCCACGGAATACTACAACCTGGAGCTGTGGGCGGAGGCACTGATTCAGGCCCTGCCAGTTAACAGCTGCAGTGCCGTTTCACGCCACCTGAACGCAGAGTTACGCACTGAACGTGTTCAGCATACCGCACGGGAAGGGTTCGTCAGTGTCGCCGGAACGATTTTTGACGAAGCGGCTTCAGTTGTGCAGACCTCAGGGAAACTGGTGCGTCAGTTACAGCGACTCCGTCGGCGGTTTCTGTCCCTTATTCATGTCGTCTGGCATCTTCTGTTCTGATTTTACCTTTCTTTTATCACTGCCGTTTCGATCTGTTTCGACGATCGAAATCGCAATGCATGATAGTCAATGACTATTGAAAGAAATTTATTGATCGTTATTAGTGATAGATATCAACGATCGGTTTGCGCATATCGATCTGAATTAACAATTATCCCGCCTTCTGATTAGCCAGTACGATCTGTGCTGTCCATGAAGATATCCCCGGTTATTAATTCTATTTAATCAATTATTTATAAAGGAATATTATATGCTTCATTTTATCTCCGTGATGACGGGTGCCTGTATTCACAGGGAGACCCTGAAATGAAATCATATCCATTACTGCGTCAGGATATGTTTGCCTGGTGCCTCGCGGCCGTACTCCCTGCAATCTGGGTCGTGCTGTTCCTCAATTTTCCACAGACAGTCGCACTTGTCATTTACATGGCTGTTGCCCTGGCCTGGGTGTTGCTGGACCGGACAAACCTGATGAAGCAGGGCATAACGCCCCCGTCCTTTGTCTGGTTCTGGTTCCCGGTGGTGTACCTGCGCCAGCGTGACCAGATACAGGGCAAACCCTGGCGGCTGATGCAGGTCTGGCTGCTGTGTACCGTGCTGTCATTCGTGGCGATATACCTGCTTAACCAGCGGTCTGGTACGGAAAACCTGGCGCAGAGTGCCTGCAGCGTGGTGACAAAAATTCTGCGGGACGAGGGATTTGATGAACGCTGTATTCGCGTAACCGATATGCAGGAAGAAGTAAAAGGCCGTTTCTGGCGGGCACAGGCCCTGCTGAACACCGGTGTAAAGGAGCCGGTGACCATTGAGGTCAGGGGCCGGGATATTTATGTCGTTTTACCCGAAGCAGGAGAGTGACGAAAATGAAAACCGTGAAAACCATTATCCGACATCTGCTGATGAGTGCAGCCGTGTTATTCACCGCGACATCAGTTTTGCATGCAGCGACGACGGACGCGCTCCCTCAGGCTCATGCCCCGCGCTGTGCAAAACCGGTGTTTTACGCACAGACTACGAATCACAAAAAAGAGGTGGAGATTTGCATTGTCACGCCGTCGGTCTCGTATTCATTCGGTAAGATTGGTACAAAAAGCAAAGAAATGAATCTTACTGTTCCTGCGGGTAGCACCACTTACGCGTACCAGAACAATCAGGTCATCAGTATTCAGGATTTTACGGTCAGAAATGGCGATACCAGTTATCAGGTTTCAGCTGGTTCGAATGATTCCGGAGAGCCATTTGCTTCCCTTTATGTCTATAAGGGCACCCCGGAGACAGGAAAACTGCTCGCAGAGATAAAACTTGACCCGGATACGGTAGCTAACAACATCAGCCATTCACTGGCAGAAGAGGGGGTTATACAGGCTGACAGCCTCTGATAGCAGCATCTGCCGGATGACATCAATACGGTTTTATGCCCCATGATACAGCCGGTTGATTGCGAGAAATCTAAATGAAGTGAGTTAGCAGTACAAACCAGCAAGAGTGCTTTTACCTTTAACTGGCAATCCGTAACGGCTGTTCGGTGCTGCTTGTAAAAAAGAATCTGCAACCTTCGCCGGTGAATACTGAACCGGTGATACACCACTGCACTGACAGGGCTGTTCCTCCTTCGGGAGGAACAGCCCTTTTCTTTTCCTGCCATATAAGGAGTTAACCATGCGCTTAGCCAGTCGCTTCGGGCGAATTAACCAAGTACGCCGCGACCGCCCTTTAACCCGCGAAGAACTGATGCAGGTCGTTCCCAGTGTTTTCGGGGAAGACAAGCATGCATCACGTTCTGAGCGTTACAGCTATATCCCTACCATCACCCTGCTGGAAAACCTGCAACGCGAGGGCTTTCAACCGTTCTTTGCCTGCCAGACCCGTGTTCGGGACCTGAGCAAACGTGAACACACTAAGCACATGTTGAGGCTGCGCCGTGCCGGACAGATTACCGGTCAGCAGGTCCCGGAAATCATTCTGCTGAATTCTCATGATGGTTCATCAAGTTACCAGATGCTGCCCGGTATCTTCCGCAGCGTCTGCACCAACTCCCTGGTCTGCGGCCAGTCCTTTGGCGAGATACGTGTCCCTCATAAAGGCAATGTGGTGGAAAAGGTCATCGAAGGCGCTTACGAGGTTCTCGGGGTCTTTGACCGGGTGGAAGAGAAACGCGATGCCATGCAGTCACTGCTGCTTCCACCAGCGGCACAGCAGGCGATGGCGAATGCGGCACTGACATACCGTTTTGGTGAAAAACACCAGCCAGTGACCGCTACGCAGATACTGACTCCCCGACGGTATGAGGACCGTCAGGATGACCTGTGGACCACGTACCAGAGACTGCAGGAAAACCTGCTCAAAGGTGGTCTGCCCGGGCGTACCGCGAAGGGTAAACGCAGCCACACCCGTGCCGTGAACGGCATTGATGGCGACGTGAAGTTAAACCGCGCTTTATGGGTGATGGCTGAGAACATGATGGATCTGTTGAGCCAGTAACCGGAACGCTTCCCACGAAATACCCCTTTCTTCAGTTCATTTCACATAGTCATACACAAGGAAAATCAACATGACGAGTAACACACTGCCACTGTTCACACCCGCAGACTCCGTCCCCGTCGCAGCTCAAAACCAGATTGCCGCCACACAGGTCGCCGATGAGAACCGCATCAGCTTCTGGCCGCAGCAGTTTGGCAGCATACCGCAGTGGATAACCCTCGAACCCCACATTTTTGGCTGGATGGACCGGTTTTGCAGGGGCTACTGTGGCGGGATATGGAATTTCTTTACCCTCAACAATGGTGGTGCGTTTATGGCCCCGGAGAGCGAAAACGATGAGAAATGGACACTGTTTAACAGCATGAACGGTAACGGCGCAGAGATGAGCGCTGAGGCTGCCGGGATAGCCGTCTGCCTTATCACTTACAGTCATTACGCCTGCCGCACCGAATGCGATGCCATGACAGAGCACTATTATCGCCTGCGGGACTATGCCCTGCTGCACCCGGACTGCCACGCAATTATGCGTATCATTGATTAGGGGAATTACCATGACAAATCCGGCCCCCTTACCCACGTCATCGCAGCCTGATATGTTCCCGTCACTGACCTCACCACACCAGGAAGTCCCCCTGTCCCCGTATGCCCGGCGAACGTTGCGGCGGGCAATGAACCTGCTGGAGCGCCAGTTGCGTGAACCCGGTGTGGCCTTCACCTCCGCCGGTGCCACCCGGGACTGGCTGCGCCTGCGCCTGGCAGGGGAAGAGCGCGAAGTGTTTATGGTGCTGTTCCTCGACAACCAGAACCGCCTCATTGCCCACGAGATACTGTTCACCGGCACTATCAGTCATACCGAAGTCCATCCCCGGGAAGTGGTGAAAGCCGCCCTGAAATATAATGCAGCCGCCGTCATCGTTGCCCACAATCATCCGTCAGGCCTGGCAGAACCCAGCGAGGCAGACCGCCGCCTCACGGAACGTCTTAAGCAGGCACTGGACCTGGTGGATATCCGCCTGCCGGACCATCTGGTGGTTGGCGGCATGGAAGTAGTGTCATTCGCTGAACGCGGCTGGCTGTAAGGAGAGCAGCGATGAAGATTATCAGCAAACGTCAGGCGATGGCGCTATATCGCCAGCATCCTGAGTCCAGGCTGTTTCGCTTCTGTTCCGGGAAATACGCCTGGTCCGGCAGCATCTGCCACTATGCAGGGAAGGAGGTCCAGGATATCAGCGGCGTCCTGGCCGTGTTCGCTGAACGTCGCCAGGACCGCAACGGCCCGTATGTCGTTCTGCGCAGCGTCACCCTCAGTTAACTCATATTCAAGGAGCACGACCTTGTTGAATAAAACACTGCCGGCAAATCATCATATTTCTGAACCGTGGTGGGGACTGAAACGTAATATCACCCCGTGCTTCGGTGCACGGCTGGTACAGGAAGGCAACCGGCTGCATTATCTGGCCGACCGCGCCAGCATCACCGGGACATTCACCGACGCGGATTTACGCCATCTCGACCAGGCGTTTCCTGTGCTGTTCAAACAGCTGGAGTTGATGCTGGTTTCCGGTGAACTCAGTCCCCGCCATCACCACTGCGTCACGCTGTATGCAAAGGGACTGACCTGCGAGGCTGACTCACTCGGATCGCATGGTTATATCTATATAGCGATTTATCCGACACCATCAGTAAGGTCATAACCCACGCAACACCTTTCTTTTTACCCCTTCAACAACGAGATACCCCTTATGCAAACACAACCCGTATCCCCGGCACGGGAGGCTTCTCCACGTCTGTCACCCGTGGAGATTTGGCAGCGACTTCTGAGCCACCTGCTGGACAAACACTACGGCCTCACGCTAAACGACACGCTATTTGCTGATGAACAGGTGATTCAGGAGCACATAGACACCGGGATCTCACTGTGCGACGCCGTGAATTTTATCGTGGAAAAATATGAACTGGTGCGCACCGATCGTCACGGTTTCAGCGCAGAAACACAGTCACCACTTATCACCAGCATTGATATCCTCCACGCCCGTAAGGCCTGCGGACTGATGATACCCAATGGCTACAAAATGGTGACTGACATCACCACCGGCAAATACAGTGGGGTGACCCGATGAAACTGTCTCTGACTGTGGAAGCTGATGCCGTCAATATACTGGCCCTTAACATGGGGCGGATCGCTGTTGATATCGACGGAATTGAGCTGGCCAATCTGATCGATGTAGTCTGTGATAACGGTTGCATATTACGCTTTACAGAAGCCCCTGGGGAACCAGGGGCTGAAGATCCGCTCCTGCCTGTCACTCGCTTTAACGGTATCCGGTGCAGCACCGCACATATCACCGAAGCCGACAACAACCTGCTGTTCACGCTTTCGCATCAATATGAAGACCATGGTGACAGCGAATGGATTATGTATACCGGCTCCGGCTATCTGTTGCATCTGGATGCGTGGTCGTTTCCGGTATTACGCCTCAAACGTCTCGGTTTGTCGAAAACCTGTCGTCGCCTGGTGGTGGCGCTTATGCGCCGTTACGCCGCCAGCATTGTTCATCTGGATGCCTGTGGCGAAGTGCTGCCAGGCTTTGCCACCTTTGACTGGTAACTCAACAACAATCACAACAAGGAGTTCTAATGCCAGAATTAACCACTGAGGTCGTTCCCAACATTCTGATTGGCTGGCTGCAGGACAATATAGATTGCGGTACGGGGAACATCTTTGGCAACGACGAAAACAACACCGACTCAGCAAAGTTGTTGCCCTGGATTAAGTAGGCACGAAATGATGTTCGTGACCTCCGACACCTCCAGCTTCTGCAACAGGCCAGTACAGATTAGCCTCCGAACCTTACTCATCACCCACATACAAACGCCAGCCCTCACCGGCTGGCGTTTCACTTTATATAAAGGAAATTACTGATGTCAGAACTAACTCTCACCGAACCCGAAGTGTTAACCAACCATACCGATGTGATTTGCTCTACCAGTATTGAGCGTATCGTCACCGGACGTAATACCGCGATTGCACAGATTGAAGCGCTAATACAACAGCTTGACGATATCTCTGCCCTGACAGGCAGTGTAGGAGGAGGCAAAGCGAACGAATGGGGAGTACGGCAATACCGTTACGACTGCTTGTTGATGGAAAAACCAGAATCAGCGATGAAAGCCATTACCCGAAATATCGATCGCAGCATCTGGAAAGACCTGATGAATAAGTCGGGAATGCTGGCGCTCATGGACGCACAGGCCCGCGACGAGTGGTACAACAGCCTGGAGAAAGACGATATTCCCACTGTTAGTGAAGAGAATATTCTCAGCACGTTTAAACAATTGCACCAGAGCAAAGGTGACGTATTTGAACGTGGGGCGATAAATGTGTTTAAAGGTCTGAGCTGGGACTACAAGAGTAACAGCCCGTGTAAGTTTGGGAAAAAGATTATCGTTACAGGGCTGGTGAAATATGATCGTTGGGGATTTGGGCTTAGCTGGGGATGGCAACGTGATCGTCTGGCGGATCTTGAACGCATGCTGATGATCCTGGACGGAAAGCCTGTTCCTGACAACCGAGCTGATGTCACCCGCCGTCTTGGAGATCACATCCATGAGAACAGACACAGCAATCGTTATGAGGACGAGATGTTTACAATCAAGTATTTTCAGAAGGGAACAGCCCATATAACCATGAAACGTCCTGATCTGGTGGATAAGCTGAACGATATCATCGCGAAGCACTATCCGGGAATGCTGGATGCTAAGTATGTGTAAAAGGTCTTCTCTTTTGGAATGGTCTTTCAATTCTTCCATGCTTATGTCAAATTTTATTTGAAAACACATAAATGTGTATTTACGTTTTTTTGTGTTTTAATGCTTGTCATCAATCTCATCAAAAGAGCGATGCCATGTTACAGAACAACATCAAACAGCTTCGTACTCAATTGTCGATCACTCAGCGCGAGCTGGCGTATATGGTCGGCACCAGCCAACAGCAAATCCAACGCATCGAAACCGGAAAGGTCGCAGCAAAGCTGGGCATTGCACAGGCAATATGCAATGCTCTGGATAAGCCTTTAAACATCGTATTCCCGGAAAGCGATCAGTTGATTAACGACTTTCACAAGAAGCGCCGTAAAACCGATGATGATCTTGAGGCGATAGCTACTAGCGGTATTGAAATAGATAGCGGTCTCTGGACAGTAAAACTCTGGCTACAGGGACAGCAGGACTATTTATTATTGCCCATTTCTGCTGCGGATAAGCGAAGGTTTTATTATTATTTTCAGGAAACAGCTAGCCCGAATATAGAGCGGTTCTTTGTCTTTGACTCGGACCAGTATCGCTATGCGTTAAATATGCGCGAAGTAGTATTTCACCAGTTCTTGTCTGATGGTCTACCGCCAATCGTTGCTGAAGACGATGATGATTACGAAGATGATTATTTTAATATCCTTATCACCTTGGTGAACGGTGGCCCAGTGATTCCGCTGAGCGTTGAGCCTGATGCACCACAAAACGAAATGGCGGATGATATCGGTCAGTTGAATGCGTTCTTTGAAAAGCTGGACTGCGAGCCTGAAACCACAGATCGTTATATGTTAACCGATGAAGACGGTGAAGATGCTTTTATCCGTATTGGTTCTATTGCCATGGTGCGAGTCGTACTTGACGCGCTGGAGCCTGTGGAAGAAGATGAAGAGTAGTTTTTAGCTAGCTGTATTCACAGGGAATTGCGTTGAGTATACATGTGAGTATACATTGTGGTTCATTGTTTTTATAAATCAATTTATTTCAATATGTTATATCTTAAATCGCGGTGCGGCCTTCGCAATCGGTTCTTAAGTATAACTATTTTTTATGGCCATGGGCTGTGATGTAAAAGAAAGATCGATATTTCAGTTTATACCGGCACTGTTTTCAGGTGAAAAGTTCAATTTGGCCCTCCCCCCTTCTTTTAAACCTTCACCTCAGCGAGAGTTTTGCGTCTCGGTGGCACGATTATTAAACTTCGCTATTATTATGTAATATATCGCACAAAATACGACTCGATTCCAGTACCGGAAGATCCTTGTTTAATAACGACGAACGCATCGGTAACCTGTTCAATAGGTTCTCGGTTTGTGAGGCGAGATAGGCAACTAGAGGGTGCGCATTTTGGTCGGCTGAAATCATACGAACGCTGTATTGTGTGATTGTATCTTTGCGACAGATTCCCGAGCAGTAGTTGGTTGTACCCGTATACCTGAAATCTTTAATTGAAAAGCTAAACATGCGCATTATTTTGTGAGCGTCACTCTGTTCAGCGTAATTATCCGCTATCCGAAATTTCACTGTATTTTCTTCAATATCATATTGATAAAGTAGTCGATGCTGCTTAAACAGTAAGATAAGCAGTAAGCGATTTATCCTGCTGAACTGTTCCGTCACCTCGATAAGGTCGTTTATCATTAAATTGGACTGCTTTTTCATTTTCCTATGAGAATGCTCCGTACATCTACTGGCACGAAGTGGCGGCCTCTCTATGCCTTTCTGCAATTGAGCGTTAATTACTTCATGATCAATAACATAATGAATATGCTTAATCGCAGGTTCCAGTGCCTCAATGGTAAACAGTTCGGTATAACCATCGCCTGCATCAATGCCTGACTGATAATTGGTTAACAGAAAATGCAGCATTTTTTCTAGTTTAAAAACCTCTGACTGCGGCACGATAATTTGGTAAGAGCGCTCAAAATCCACTTCGCCCCAGGTTCGTGTTAGTGATTGAATGCGGTTATAGATGTTATTAGCTTTACCAATTTTCATCATCTTTTTGGCCGGGAAAATCAATAAATAGAGAAAGGAAAGGTTGTCCATAAAGCACCTCTGGTTGCGGTATTAAAGAAGGCAATGATAAAAGATTTCTCTTGTTAGGCGTAGCGCGCTGCGATAATGCGGTACGGCTGCCACTGGTAAAGGCTAGTAGAAGTAAGTTTGTTTAATGCCTTGAACACCGTTTTTACATGCTCAAGGCGCGAGCGGGGAACCGGGCATTTAGAAAGCGTACAACTGCGCTATGAAAAAATCACTTGGTGTATCGTAGATGGCAATATTCAATATACTGACGCTGGAACGAACGTACTACGGCATAAAGCAAAGATGGCGCAATACCCCATAATAAAGGCGCCCGCAGGCGCCTCAATGACAATCACACGCTCACCCCTTCGACGCTTTCCCCGCAATCACTCCGATAAACTCCAGCACCTGCTTTTGCTTGCGCGCGGAGAGTTTTTCCACGGCGCTCAGGGACTTCATCTGTTCTGACTCTTCGGGTTCGGCGGTGCGTGCGGCATGCACTTCTGGATCAAATGAAACTGCAATACTATGCGTATCAGTCATGGTGACTATTCTCCGATAATAGTTACTGCGATCAGCGATGCGCAGGTGTTGGAGCACCTACGCATCGCGCTAATAAAATCCCTGTAAATTCCCCCAGTATCTTGAGTGAAGTCCAGATGTAAATAAGATGAAATAAGCGCGAATAGCACGCTTTTGGAATAAATAGAAAACGCCTTCATCCCAATAAATCCGGTATTATTCAGCGTATAAATTCATTACCTTCCACACGCCTCAATATCCCCGCGCTCCAGAAAACAACGCCTGTTTCCATCTGGTCAAAAATGCGATCTAACTCACTGAAGCAAATAGCAAACTCTGAAACAACACCGTTTTGTACACTTTGCTTTACACTTTTAGTGATGTGTATCACAAATAGTAACCCGCGAAGTGATCCGACTCTCACAAAATGGGGTGTACTCATTCACCAATACAAAATGAGAACAGCCTGGAAAGTTAAGTTTTCAGTATTTCCGGTCGCAGGTAACGCTCAACAGCGAACGACAAAACAACACGCAAAAAAAAACTTGTTGAATATGAATAGGTAAAAAAATGACGTGTGATTTGCATCACTCACATTTACAGATTTTGGAATTATTGCCAGTGATTAATGTTGCTCGAGCTATTTCCATAATCAATTAAATCTTGCATAGTGCCTCCACATTATTTCTCCCCCTGGCTCAGGAGGCGAATAGTTATATTTCATCAGACTTTATTGATGAACCAGGTATGCTTTACTTCACATTAATACGTACATGACCACTGTTACTGGAGAAACAAAATGAATTATCCGGCAGAACCCTTCCGTATTAAAAGCGTTGAAACTGTATCTATGATCCCGCGTGATGAACGCCTTAAGAAAATGCAGGAAGCGGGTTACAATACTTTCCTGTTAAATTCGAAAGATATTTATATTGACCTGCTGACCGACAGTGGCACCAACGCAATGAGCGACAAGCAGTGGGCCGGAATGATGATGGGTGATGAAGCGTACGCGGGCAGCGAAAACTTCTACCATCTGGAAAGAACGGTTCAGGAGTTGTTTGGCTTTAAACATATTGTTCCGACTCACCAGGGCCGCGGCGCTGAAAACCTGTTATCGCAGCTGGCTATTAAACCTGGGCAATATGTTGCAGGGAATATGTATTTCACCACTACCCGTTATCACCAGGAAAAAAATGGCGCGGTGTTTGTCGATATCGTTCGTGACGAAGCGCACGATGCCGGTCTGAATATTGCATTTAAAGGTGATATCGATCTTAAAAAATTACAAAAGCTGATTGATGAAAAAGGCGCCGAGAATATTGCCTATATCTGCCTGGCGGTGACGGTTAACCTCGCGGGCGGGCAGCCGGTATCGATGGCAAACATGCGTGCGGTACGTGAACTGACAAAAGCACACGGCATTAAAGTGTTCTACGACGCCACCCGCTGCGTAGAAAACGCCTACTTTATCAAAGAGCAAGAGCAGGGCTTTGAGAACAAGAGCATCGCAGAGATCGTGCATGAGATGTTCAGCTACGCCGACGGTTGTACCATGAGTGGTAAAAAAGACTGTCTGGTAAACATCGGCGGTTTCCTGTGCATGAATGATGACGAAATGTTCTCTGCTGCCAAAGAGTTAGTCGTGGTGTACGAAGGGATGCCATCCTACGGCGGCCTGGCCGGACGCGACATGGAAGCCATGGCGATTGGCCTGCGCGAAGCCATGCAGTATGAGTACATTGAGCACCGCGTGAAGCAGGTGCGCTACCTGGGCGACAAGCTGAAAGCTGCTGGCGTACCGATTGTTGAACCGGTGGGTGGTCATGCGGTATTCCTCGATGCGCGCCGCTTCTGCGAGCATCTGACGCAGGACGAGTTCCCGGCGCAAAGCCTGGCTGCCAGCATCTATGTAGAAACTGGTGTACGTAGTATGGAGCGCGGAATTATCTCTGCGGGTCGTAATAACGTCACCGGCGAACACCACAGACCGAAACTGGAAACCGTGCGTCTGACGATTCCACGTCGCGTTTATACCTACGCGCATATGGATGTGGTGGCCGACGGTATTATTAAACTTTACCAGCACAAAGAAGATATTCGCGGGCTGAAGTTTATATACGAGCCGAAGCAGTTGCGTTTCTTTACCGCACGCTTTGATTATATCTAAATAATCATTATGGCCCCATCTGGCGATGGGGCTTTTTTGTCTTCTTTTTCCATGAACAGGAAGCCTTTGCGGTGTCCGTTACCGTGACAGAACTATAAAAAGTAAACCCTGACTCCGACATTTTTATTATCCGCATGATGTACAAATGACAGCTGTAATTATAACGAATAGTCTACAGGAACATTTATCATGGATATTAATGCCATTGAGCGACAGAGTAGTACCCCCGGACTGATTAGCGGAACCATGTTGGTTATCGCGACCGTAGTGGGTGGAGGAATGTTTTCCCTGCCGATTGCGATGGCTGGCGTATGGTTCCCCGGTGCGTCGGTTATTCTTCTCTTTATTGCCATCATGATGTTATTAACCGGCCTGATGCTGGTTGAAGTTAACCTGCATTATGGCGCTGGTGCCAGTTTTAATACCTTTACCCAGGATTTATTAGGCCGTAAGTGGAATATTGTGGTGGGTATCGCTTTCGGCTTTGTGCTGTATATTCTGACCTATGCCTATATCTCCGGTTCATCGGCGGTGATGGCGCAAACCGTATTTAAATACAGCGGAGTGCGTTTTCCGGCAAATATCTCGGTGATTATCGTCAGTATGCTGGTTGGGGCGATTGCCTGGTACAGTTCCTTGCTGGTTGGACGCATCACTACCGTGCTGATTATCGGTAAATTTGTGGCGTTCTTTGCCACCTTCTCCGGGCTAGTGGGCCATATCGAAGTGGCAAAACTCGTCGACAGCGTGGCGGTGGCGCTGCCCAATTCGCAGTATCTGCCGTATATCCTGATGACGCTGCCGTTCTGCATTATCTCATTTGGTTTTCACGGTAACGTGCCGAGCCTGGTCAAGCTGTATGGCACGAGCGGGATTTCGAATATTACGCGCTCTATTATCATCGGCACGCTGTTTGCCCTGCTGCTGTATATCTTCTGGTTAGCCGTTACGATGGGCAACATTAGCCGTTCCTCGTTCCCGCCAATTATCGCCAAAGGCGGCAATATCGACGTGTTTGTCGAGGCCATCAGCGGGCTGTTCACCAGCCGTTATATGGATCTGATCCTGACCTTCTTCGGCAACTTCGCGGTAGCCAGTTCCCTGCTGGCGGCGACGCTTGGCCTGTTTGATTACATCGCCGATCTGTTTCATTTCCCGGATGACGGCATGGGCCGCCTGAAAACGGCGCTGGTGACTTACTTCCCACCAGCCGCCGTGTGCTTTTTCTTCCCGAACGGTTTTGTGCACGCAATTGGTTACGCCGGTCTGGCCTTTACCATCTGGAGCGTGATCCTGCCGCCGTTCCTGGTGAAAGCGGCGCGGAAGCGTTTTCCGACCGCCAGCTATACCGCGCCGTGTAATAACACCGTGCTCAATCTGGTGATTGTCTGTGGGGCGATTGTTTATCTGACGGTTGTTCTGGACGTATTTGGTCTACTGCCAACGTTTCGTTAGACGGAGTCAAAATGAAAAACGTGTTGTCTGTTCAGTCGTCAGTCGTTTATGGCTATGCCGGAAATAAAGCCGCCGTGTTGCCGATGCAGCTTTCGGGGATCGATGTCTGGCCGTTTTACACCGTGCAGTTTTCCAACCACACCCAGTACGGGATGTGGCAGGGCATGGCGATGCCGCACGGCGAGTTGAGCGCCATCATCAGCGGGCTGGATGACCTGCAAAAGCTGGCTCAATGTGATGCCGTATTGTCAGGGTATCTTGGAGATAAACGCCATTGCGAAGAGGTCAAGCACGCGGTCACCACCATTCGCCAGCGTAATCCGCAGGCGCTCTATTTTTGCGATCCAGTAATGGGCGACCCGCAAAAAGGCTGCATTGTCGCGCAGGGCGTGGAGTCCTATTTTGTCGATGACGCCATTCAACTGGCCGACATAATGGGGCCGAATCTCTATGAGCTGGGCGTGCTGACGGGCAGACAACTGCGTAGTTTTGACGAGGTGGTGGAAGCGGCGCAGCAGCTGGTGGCATGGGGCGTGAAGAAGGTACTGGTGAAGCATCTCGGCGACTGCTCGCGTGACAAACAGGCGTTTGAAATGCTGCTGGTGACGGCGGAACAGACGTTACACATCGCCCGGCCGCTGTATAGCTTTGCCAAAATGCCGGTGGGCGTAGGGGATCTGATTTGCAGCGTGATGCTGGCCTCACTGCTCAATGGTTATGATGACAAGCTGGCGCTGGAGCGGACCACCAGTGTTGTTGACGCGGTGATGCGACTAACGAAAGAGCGCGACTCGTATGAACTGCGGCTGATAGACGCGCGTCACCAGATAATGGAGCCGCAGATTCGCTATCAGGCAACGGTACTGTAGCGCCGCAAGGAGGCTCTATGTTTCTGACATTGCTACGATTTCAGCATCCGCTGGTCTACCGTTTTGCGTGGCTTCGTCTGTGGGTCAGGGTGTTAAGAGCGTGCGGGCTGCGCAAGTGAAAGGGGGCCAGTTGCCGGATGCGGCGCTTGCGCCTTATCCGGCCGACAAATGAGCGTGAAACGCAGACATTACACGCGGAAGTAGCGTGGTGGGATCAACGCAGAAAAGGCGTCGAACTTCTTCACCATCTTTTTCCAGAACAACATAACAACAATCCTCGATTTGAAACATCGGCGCTATTTTAGTCAGCGCCGACAAATCGTAAAGCCTGTCACCTCGTTCCGATCCCGGGGCGGTGTAAACCTTTATGGTCACCGCTTCGTCAAATACGATTGCCGCGAATTTGGCGGGGTTGACAACGGGTTACGCCATAAACCAGTAATAAAAGAGACCGACTTTCAGGCCGAGGATCACAATGTAGGCGCAGCAGTATTTCATGGTGCCAGACATTATCTGGTTGGCCTGACCGTCCATTTTGGTGGCTGAAACTGCGATGGCGATGCTCTGCGGCGAAATCATTTTTCCGCCCGTTGCGCCGGAGGTATTGGCCGCCGCCAGCCAGTTGGGATCGATATGCAGCTTACTGGCGGCAATAGTTTGCAGCTTACCGAACAGAATGTTCGAGTTGGTATCGCTGCCGGTCACAAACGTGCCCAGCGCGCCAATCACCGGGGCGAGGAAGACGTATGAGCTGCCGGTCAGATCGACAATCGACTGGGCCAGCGTGGAAATAATTCCGCTGAGATCCATCACCGTGGCCAGCGCGACGATCGCCATAATCGCCACAATGGAGTTTTTAAGCTGGAAAATGGTTTTGATAAACACTTCCAGCATCCCACGTGCCGAAGCCCCCTGAATAAAACCGCCGATAATGGTCGCAAAGATGATCAGCATCCCCGGCGTGGTCACCCATTCCACTTTCAGCGCCAGGGTTTTGCCGTCGGCGAGCGTGAAATGCAGTACTGAGGCCAGTTGGGACGCCGCGGCTTTTATCGTCGGGAACAGCGGTGAACACAGCAGGATAAAGACAAAAATAAACAGATAGATAGAGCCCACGCGGAACAACACTTTTGCCGAGCGCGGCGTGGTTTCGCGGGTATGACTGACCTCAATGCGCCATTCGGGATCGGTTTTTCCTTTGCGCAGGCGGCTGACTATCGCGACGGCAAACAGGCTGACCAGGCTCCCGGCAAAGGCAGGCAATTCCGCGCCAAGATGGATAGCAACAAAATATTGCGGAACCAGCGTGGTGATGCCGCACATCAGCGTGATCAGAAATACGCCGCGAATGGCTTTCAGGCCACCGCCAATTATGCAGACAATGACAAACGGCAGCAGGATATTAAACAGCGCCAGTTGCAGAATAATAGTTCCGCCTAAGGTATAAACCGGCAGATTAACCTGTTCCGCCAGAATAGAAACCGGGATCCCGACCGCGCCGAATGCGGTGGGAACGGTATTTGCAACCAGAGAGGCGATCGCCGCCTTCAGCGGGTTGAATCCGAGCGCAATAAGAATGCCGATTGGAATGGCGACCGCCGTACCATAACCCGCCGCAGCTTCCAGGAATCCGCCAAAGCACCATGAAATCAGCAGCACCTGAATACGCTTATCTTCGCTAATGCTGGCGAGAATATCGCGCAGAATATCCAGCGCTTTGGTCGCCTGCATGACGTTATAACTGAAGATAGCGCCGAGGATCACTATCACGATCGGCCATAATCCCTTCAGTGCGCCATAGCCTATTGCGGCTTTCAGATTCTGTACGGGCATTTCCCAGAATAGTGCTGATAACGCGGCAGTGAAAACTAAAGAGATTAGCACGGAATAATGGATGGCCATTTTTAGTTTTAATATTAAAAATACCATCAGTAGTAACGGAGAGAGTGCCAGGGCAAACATAAAATATTCGTTCATTGCTATTCCCGATTGGTTTATTAAACCTGATTTATATTTATGGCGGGGAGGCTACATTGCTGGATTAATAAAAGCTGTAAACTGAATCGCTTCAGTGGATAAAGTAATTATGATTTGTGGTTTTGTAACTATTGTAATCTTTTAATTAAAATTTAATGTCGAGTAAATATACTTAAGAGTAAGCGAAATACCTATAAGTAGTTATTTAACAACATGTTTGATAATGGTAGTGACGAGAATAGTTATCTCCTGAAACTATTCTTAAGGTGTTAATAATGCTGCGGTTTTAAATATAAAAATGTGAGCGATGCCGAAATAAATAAACCTGGGTATTGCATGTCCGAGTCGATTAGGGGATTATTTTGTTTTGTCATACAAATTAAAATACAGACATTTGCGATTGTCCTGATATAAGAAACGGAGAATCGCCATCAAAGGAAAACGATCTGAGCATCATTATGAACCCAGGCATTAGTAAAACGAGCAAACCGAAAAACTGGGTGTGAAACACGATTGAACCTTTGCTTGATATAGCAATATCAAGCGCAATAAACAGAAATGAAGCAATGGAGTGGTTATTGTGAATGTAAATTTCTTTGTTACCTGCATTGGTGACGCACTGAAATCACGGATGGCACGAGACTCCGTATTGCTGCTGGAAAAACTGGGTTGTCGCGTGAATTTCCCCGAGAAGCAAGGGTGTTGCGGTCAGCCAGCCATCAACAGCGGTTACATCAAAGAAGCGATCCCCGGGATGAAAAACCTGATCGCCGCGCTGGAAGACAACGACGATCCGATTATCTCTCCGGCAGGCTCCTGCACCTATGCGGTAAAAAGCTACCCGACCTATCTGGCCGATGAACCTGAGTGGGCGATCCGTGCTGAGAACGTTGCCGCGCGTATGCAGGATCTCACTTCCTTTATCGTCAACAAACTGGGCGTGGTGGATGTCGGCGCCAGTCTGCATGGCCGCGCCGTATATCACCCCTCCTGTAGCCTGACCCGCAAGCTGGGTGTGAAGGAAGAGCCGCTCACACTCCTGAAAAATGTGCGCGGGCTGGAGCTGCTGACGTTTGCCGATCAGGACACCTGCTGCGGCTTTGGCGGAACATTCTCGGTCAAAATGGCTGAAATATCCGGCGAGATGGTGAAAGAGAAAGTTTTCCATCTGATGGATGCGAAGCCGGAATACTTGATTGGCGCAGATGTCAGCTGCCTGCTGAACATTGGCGGTCGACTGCAACGGGAAGGTCAGCCGGTCAAAGTGATGCATATTGCTGAAGTGCTGATGAGCCGCTGAGGGGAAAGAAATGTCGATAAAAACCAGCGATCTAGAATTTAAACTGCGCATTCGCCAGCAGATTGAAGACCCGATCATGCGCAAAGCCGTGGCCAATGCGCAGGAGCGTATCGGCGCGAATCGACAGAAAATGGTCGAGGAGTTAGGCCACTGGGAAGACTGGCGCGATCGTGCCAGTCAGATCCGCGATCACGTTCTGAGCAATCTCGACGCTTACCTGTTTCAACTCTCCGAGAAAGTGACGCAAAACGGCGGGCACGTCTATTTCGCCAAAACCAAAGAAGAGGCTACCCGCTACATTCTGCAGGTCGCACAGAATAAAAATGCGAAGAAGGTGGTGAAGTCCAAGTCGATGGTGACCGAAGAGATCGGCGTCAATCATGTGCTGCAGGATGCCGGAATTCAGGTGATCGAAACCGATCTCGGCGAATACATCCTGCAACTGGATCAGGATCCGCCTTCGCACGTCGTGGTCCCGGCCATTCATAAAGATCGTTATCAGATCCGCCGTGTGCTGCACGAACGTCTGGGCTACGACGGCCCGGAAACGCCGGAAGCCATGACCTTATTCATTCGCCAGAAGATCCGCGAGGATTTCCTGAGTGCCGAAATCGGCATTACCGGCTGCAACTTTGCCGTGGCGGAAACTGGCTCGGTGTGTCTGGTGACCAACGAAGGCAACGCGCGCATGTGCACCACGCTGCCGAAAACGCATATTGCGGTGATGGGTATGGAGCGTATCGCACCGACGTTTGCCGATGTGGATGTACTGATCACTATGCTGGCGCGCAGCGCCGTGGGCGCACGTCTGACGGGCTACAACACATGGCTGACCGGCCCGCGTGAGGCGGATAACGTTGACGGACCGGAAGAATTTCATCTGGTGATTGTCGATAACGGGCGCTCGCAGGTGCTGGGCTCAGCGTTTCGTGATGTGCTGCGCTGCATCCGCTGCGGAGCATGTATGAACACCTGTCCGGCGTATCGTCATATCGGCGGGCATGGCTATGGCTCCATCTATCCAGGTCCCATCGGCGCAGTGATCTCTCCGCTGCTCGGCGGCTATAAAGATTTTAAAGACCTGCCATATGCCTGTTCACTGTGCACGGCCTGTGACAGTGTCTGTCCGGTGCGGATCCCGCTGTCAAAACTGATCCTGCGGCATCGCCGGGTGATGGCCGAGGAGGGCATTACCCCGAAAGCCGAGCGACGGGCGATCAAAATGTTCGCTTATGCTAACAGCCATCCAGGGCTGTGGAAGGTCGGCATGATGGCCGGGGCCCACGCGGCGAGCTGGTTTATCAATGGCGGTAAAACGCCGCTTAAGGTTGGCGCTATTGGAGACTGGATGGAGGCGCGCGATCTGCCTGATGCTGACGGCGAGAGTTTCCGCAGCTGGTTTAAGAAACATCAGGCGCAGGAGAAAAAAAATGGATAACCGTACCGCATTTTTAAACACCGTCGCCCAGGCGTTGGGTCGCCCGCTGCGTTTCGAACCGCACGCGGATGCCGCGCCGGTTAACAACTATGCCAACGAGCGCCTGACCGAACTGAGCCCCGAGCAGCGCTGCGAGGCGTTTATCCAGTTTGCCAGCGAGGTGATGCTGGCCCGCTGCGAACTGACCCGCGAGGATCAGGCCGCAGACGCGGCGCTCCGCCTGTGTGAGGAGCTGGGGCCGCAACCGGTAGTACTGAGCGGCGACAGTCGGCTGGTGGAACTGGGCATTACCGAACGCTTACAGCAGGCATGCAACGCTGTGGTCTGGGACCCGGCGCGCGGTAGCGAAAATATTACCCAGGCCGAGCAGGCGAAAGTCGGCGTGGTCTATGCCGAGTATGGCCTGACCGAGTCCGGCGGCGTGGTGCTGTTTTCCGCGCCGGAGCGCGGGCGTTCCCTGAGCCTGTTGCCGGAGTCGTCGATTTTCGTGCTGCGTAAAAGCACCATCCTGCCGCGCGTGGCGCAACTGGCAGAAAAACTGCATCAGAAAGCGCAGGCCGGTGAGCGTATGCCGTCGTGCATTAACATTATCAGTGGACCCAGTTCGACGGCGGATATTGAGCTTATCAAGGTGGTTGGGGTGCATGGCCCGGTGAAGGCGGTGTATCTGATTATTGAGGATTGTTGAGGCAGGATGGAAAACCGCTCTGGCGCTACAGGCCAGAGCGGGACAGACGTTATGCAATCATGCTGATGATCAACACGATTATCAGGCCCACCACGGAGTTCACCAGTTCCAGCAGACCCCAGGTTTTCAGCGTATCCTTCACCGACAGGTCAAAGTAGCCTTTGAACAGCCAGAACGAGGCATCGTTGATGTGGGTCAGGGTGTTGGAGCCTGCCGCCGTTGCCAGCACCAGTAACGCCGGATCGACGCCCACCAGTTGACCGGTTGCCGGATCGAGGATGGCTGCGCTGATAATTCCCGCCGCCGTCATGGCTGAGACCACGCCCTGACCGGTTGCCAGACGAATTAATACGGTTATCAACCACGCCATGATGTACGGGGAAATATTGCCGTGCGACATCAACATACCGATGGTATCGCCAATGCCGGTGTCGATGATGGTCTGCTTCAGTACGCCGCCCGCGCCGATGATCAGGATCACCATCGCGATACTTTTCACCGCGTTTTCAAAGGCGTTCATGACCCATTGCATATCATGACCACGCGCGGTACCAAACAGCACGAAGGCAACAATCATGGCGATGAACATTGCAATCGGTGAAGAGCCGAGGAAGTTGACCACTTCCCACGCTTGTGTCCCTTTTACCAGCCAGATGTTGGCAATGGTGGTGGAGATCATGATGATCGCCGGGATCAGCGGCACCAGAATAGACACGCCGAATGACGGCAGATTGTTCTGGTCAACCGGGACGTCGGCTTTCATGAATGACGGCGTCGGACGATCGAGGTTGCCGAGGAATTTCGGCAGGATAAGTCCGGCGCAGATTACGCTCGGAATGGTTACCAGAATACCGTAGATGTAGACCATGCCCATGTCAGCGCCGTAGGCATTAACCAGCGCCACCGGGCCAGGCTGCGGCGGGAACAGGGAGTGCGCGGTGGTGGCGGCGGCAACGGCGGGTATCGCCAGCTTGAGGAAGGGGATCTTCGCTTCCGCAGCAATAACGATCACCAGCGGCGCCAGCATAATAAACGCTACTTCATAGAACATCGCCAGGCCGAAGATCAGACCAATAATGATCACCGATAACTGCACATAGCGCAGGCCGAGGCGCGCCAGGAGCGTATGGGCAATCTGATGCGCCGCCCCGGAATCAACCATCAGCTTACCGATGACCGCCCCGAATACCACGATAATCGCCAGCTCTCCCAGCGTGCTGCCGAAACCGGATTTCATGGTGTGCAGCAGCTCCATTAAATCCATACCCGCCAGCATGCCGACTGAGAGCGCCGCCAGCAGCAGGGCGACCATCGAGTTTATTTTGAATCTTAGATTAAGTACCAGCATCAGACCGATGCCGAATACGACCCACAGAATATTGAGAACGTGCATAAAACGTCTACCTTCTTTTGGTTGAACCATTATGATTTTGGTTGAGATGTTACATATATTGGTTAACCATTGATGCGATAGATGTCACATTGCGTTACATGTTTACATGTTCACCGTGTATTTTTGCGCCGCACATAGGATCAAAACGACCTTCATTGTGATTTGGTTAACCAATTTCACCATTGAGGTTGACATGTAATAACAAAAGGAGGAATTTATGCGCCATATCGTCGAGTCCATAATGTAAACGAGGAACAAAACATGGAACAGACATGGCGCTGGTATGGCCCTAACGATCCGGTCACCTTAGCGGATGTGCGTCAGGCGGGTGCCACGGGCGTTGTCACCGCTTTGCACCATATCCCGAACGGGGAAGTGTGGACGGTTGATGAGATCCTAAAGCGCAAAGCGATTATTGAGCAGGCGGGCCTGGTCTGGTCGGTCGTCGAAAGCGTGCCGATCCACGAAGACATTAAAACTCGTTCTGGCAACTATCAGCAGTGGATCGCCAATTACCAGCAGAGCCTGCGTAACCTGGCTCAGTGCGGCATTCGTACCGTGTGCTATAACTTTATGCCGGTTCTCGACTGGACCCGTACCGATCTGGAATACGTCCTGCCGGACGGCTCCAAAGCGTTGCGTTTTGACCAGATTGAATTTGCCGCCTTTGAGCTGCATATCCTCAAACGTCCGGGCGCGGAAGCAGACTACACCGCCGAAGAGATTGCTCAGGCCAGTGAACGCTTCGCAACCATGAGCGATGAAGACAAAGCGCGTTTGACCCGCAATATCATCGCCGGTCTGCCGGGTGCGGAAGAAGGCTATACCCTCGATCAGTTCCGTCAGCATCTTGAGCGTTACAAAGATATCGATAAAGCCGCGCTGCGCGAGAATTTTGCCGTCTTCCTGAAAGCGATCATTCCGGTGGCAGAAGAAGCTGGTGTGCGTATGGCGGTACACCCGGACGATCCGCCGCGCCCGATCCTCGGCCTGCCGCGTATTGTTTCCACCGTGGAAGATATGCAGTGGATGGTGGATACGGTCAGCAGCATGGCGAACGGTTTTACCATGTGCACCGGCTCCTACGGCGTTCGTGCGGACAACGACCTGGTTGACATGATCAAACAGTTTGGTCCGCGCATTTACTTCACCCATCTGCGCTCCACGCTGCGTGAAGATAACCCGAAAACCTTCCATGAAGCGGCGCATCTTAACGGCGATGTTGACATGTACGAAGTGGTGAAAGCGATCGTCGAAGAAGAGCAACGTCGTAAAGCTGAGGGCAAAGAGGATCTGATCCCCATGCGACCGGATCACGGTCATCAGATGCTTGACGATCTGAAAAAGAAAACCAACCCCGGTTACTCCGCGATTGGTCGCCTGAAAGGGCTGGCGGAAGTGCGTGGTGTTGAAATGGCTATCCAGCGCGCTTTCTTCAGCCGTTAAAGCAGATTTGCCGGTCACCTGTCTGGCCGGCTTTTTCCTTTTCTCTTCCGTTGGTATTCCAACGGCTTCTGGAGTTCACGATGACAACGACAATTGCCAGTAGCAACCTGCCGGTTGCGCGTCCGGCGTGGGACAGTTCTCGCCTGCAATCCCGTATTGTTCACCTGGGATGCGGTGCTTTTCACCGCGCGCATCAGGCGCTGTACACCCACCATCTCTTAGAAACCACCGACAGCGACTGGGGTATCTGTGAAGTTAATCTGATGCCGGGTAACGACTGCGTACTGATTGAAAACCTGCGCAAGCAGCAACTGCTGTATACCGTGGCGGAAAAGGGCGCGGACAACACCGTGCTGAAAGTGATTGGCTCGATGAAAGAAGCGCTGCACCCGGATCTTGACGGTTGCGACGGTATTTTACAGGCCATGGCGCGCCCGCAGACGGCGATTGTCTCGCTGACGGTCACGGAAAAAGGGTACTGCACCGACGCTGCCAGCGGCCAGTTAGATCTCAATAACCCACTGATTAAGCACGATCTGGCGAACCCGACCGCGCCGAAATCGGCGATTGGGTACATCGTACAGGCGTTGCATCTGCGTCGCGAGCAGGGGCTGGCGGCCTTTACCGTGATGTCCTGCGATAACGTGCGTGAAAATGGTCATGTGGCGAAAGTCGCGGTGCTGGGCCTGGCGCAGGCACGCGACCCGCAGTTGGCGGAGTGGATTGCAGCTAACGCCACCTTCCCATGCACCATGGTAGACCGCATTGTTCCGGCAGCGACGCCAGAAACGTTGCAGGAAATTGCCGACCAGTTGGGCGTTTACGATCCATGTGCTATCGCCTGTGAGCCGTTCCGTCAGTGGGTGATTGAAGACAACTTCGTCAACGGTCGCCCGGACTGGGATAAAGTCGGCGCGCAGTTCGTTGCCGATGTAGTGCCGTTTGAAATGATGAAATTGCGCATGCTTAACGGCAGCCACTCTTTCCTCGCGTATCTGGGCTATCTTGGCGGGTATGAAACTATCGCCGATACCATGACCAATCCCGCGTATCGCAAAGCGGCGTTTGCGCTGATGATGCAGGAACAGGCGCCGACGCTGGCGATGCCGGAAGGCACCGATCTCAACGCCTATGCGACGCTGCTGATCGAACGTTTTAGCAACCCGTCTCTGCGCCACCGCACCTGGCAAATTGCGATGGATGGCAGCCAGAAACTGCCGCAGCGCCTGCTGGATCCGGTGCGTCTGCACCTGCAAAACGGCAGCGACTGGCGTCACCTGGCGCTTGGCGTCGCGGGCTGGATGCGTTATACCCACGGCGTGGATGAGCAGGGGCAGGCCATTGATGTTGTTGACCCAATGCTGGCTGAATTCCAGCGTATTAACCAACAGTACCAGGGGGCTGAACGTGTGACGGCGCTGCTGGGGCTGAGCGGGATTTTTGGCCATGATTTAGCGGAAAACGCCGACTTTGTTGAGACGGTTATCGCCATGTATCAACAACTGTGCGAGCTGGGCGCGCGTGAGTGTGTTGCCGCGCTAAGCGCTGACGCTTAATTCCCCGAACTATGACGGGTCAATCAAAATACTGATTTGGTTGACCCGTTTTCTGTTTTTGACTTGCCGCAAATGCTATAGTTCGATACCTATTCACCGTATCTGATTACACGCTTCTGACGGACATAACACGATGAAATCGAACACTTCTCAACAAAGACCCTACCAGGAAGTGGGTGCCATGATCCGCGATCTGATTGTCCAGACGCCGTACCAGCCCGGTGAGCGTTTGCCGCCGGAGCGTGAAATTGCTGAGATGCTTAATGTCACTCGTACGGTGGTGCGCGAAGCATTAATCATGCTGGAAATTAAAGGACTGGTGGACGTGCGTCGCGGCGCCGGAATCTACGTGCTCGACAATGCGGATGCGCAGAGTATCGACAGTACGGATGTAAATCACTGCAACGATGCCGGTCCGTTTGAACTGCTGCAGGCGCGCCAGTTGCTGGAAAGCAACATCGCTGAATTTGCCGCGCTGCAGGCCACTCGCGAAGACATCGTCAAAATGCGTCAGGCGTTGCAACTGGAAGAGCGTGAGCTGGCCTCCAGCGAACCGAATGGATCAGAAAGCGGTGACATGCAGTTTCATCTGGCGATTGCGGAAGCCACGCATAACAGCATGCTGGTGGAGTTATTTCGCCAGTCATGGCAGTGGCGTGAGAACAACCCGATGTGGATCCAGCTTCATAGCCACCTCGATGATACTCATTACCGTAAAGAGTGGATGGTCGACCACAAGCAGATCCTGGCGGCGTTAATTAAAAAGGACGCCCGCGCGGCGAAGCTGGCAATGTGGCAGCATCTGGAAAACGTCAAACAACGGCTGTTGGAATTTTCAAATGTCGATGATATCGACTTTGATGGCTATCTGTTCGAGTCCTGGCCGCTGGATAAAGTTAACGCCTGATTTTCCTTCTTCAGCCACACGGACAGCTTCGGTCCGTGTGGTACTTTCCCTCGTGATTATTCCCCTTTTATCGTGCTGAATTGGACATAAAAAATTTTGTCTGGCGCCTCAGCCGGGATTTTTTCGCCGTCTTTACACGACGTAAATTGATTTATATCAATTAAAAACAACTTAATTTTGCATGCGAAAAAATGGGTTATTTACCTTATTTTTACCTTTTCGTGCTTATTTTTAGACAAAACAGGTCAGCATTAAGTGAGAATCAAAGTGATTCCGGCAGTGGTTTGGGTAGAACCGCTTTGCATAACAGTACATAAAAACAAGCAGTTCGCATAAAAGTAGACATTAATAACGGTATGTAACTTATTGGCTGTAATGATGTTTTGATTGAATGTAATAATTCATGTCAATGCTTCATGCGTTTTTAATCAAATGAATAAAAATGAATATATGTAAAGTTAAAATTACACATTATTCTATAAACAAGTTATCTTTCACTTGAAATATCGTTCCATTTTACCTCGCTTTATTAACAGTTTTATTACGATTGTGAATGTTTTTTACCGTTGACATGTTTTTACACTGACTGCATATTTCATCGCCATAAGCGTCTTATTGCGTTCAGGAGATGATGACGATGCCTTCTCGAGATTATCCCGATATTCGAAAAGCCAGGGGTACCCGATCAAAAGATATGGTTCTTTTAAGTGCCCGTGTTGATAATTCTCTGTGGGAATATGTCCGAACGCTGGCATTTGAAACGCGAAAAAGTAAACAAGATATTATCGCTGAGGCGTTAATGCTACATCGCTCTATTAACCAGGGTGAGAATCAAGAGTAAACCTGGCTGACCTTATTCCGGATTTTGAATGAAATCTGAGTAGTGAATTATTTATTGCCACTTCATTATTGCCTTTATTGGTGTGTTTTTGATTTCTCCCCTTGGTATTCAGGGGGCTTTTTTATGAGGACTTTCTGCCTTCATAACAAAGTTGATAGCAAAATTCACAATTAAAAGTGAGTAAAAATATGAAAAAGTCAGCAGTGGTATTAGCAGTGATGGCATTAGGCATCACTTCCGCTCATGCAGCGGAAATTTATAATAAAGATGGCAACAAACTTGATTTGTACGGCAAAGTAAAAGCGGTCCACTCCTGGACTGACGGCACCGATGCTGACGGCACCTACGCACGTCTGGGTTTTCGCGGTGAGACTCAAATCAACGATCAACTGACTGGCTATGGTCAGTTTGAAAGTCAGTTTGATGCCGCTAAAGCAGAAGGTTCTCAGAATGGTGTTAATACACGTCTGGCGTTTGCTGGTCTGGATTATGGCCATGACGTTAGCTTTGACTACGGTCGTAACTACGGTATCGCTTACGACGTGGGAGCTTACACTGACACTCTTTCAGAGTTCGGCGGTGACTCCTATGAAAATACTGACCGCTTCCTTACTACACGCACTTCTGGCGTTGCAACACTCCGCACCAAAAATCTGTTTGGTGCCGTTGATGGCCTGAGCCTTGGCGCGCAATATCAGGGTCAGGATGATACCGATAAGGATCCAACGAAACAGCATGGCAATGGCTACGGCTTCTCCCTGGGCTACGATAATATCGCCGATTCCGGCGTGTCTGCGATTGCGGCCTACACCACCAGTTCTGTGACTGCTCAGCAGAAACAGAATGGTTGGGATGGCGAAAACGCAGAGTTCTGGGGGGCTGGCCTGAAGTATGATGCTAACGCCATCTACGTAGCGACGATGTATGGTGAGTCCCACAACCTGATTCAGGATGCGGACAAAGCTGAGCACTTTGAAGCGATGGCTGCGTATGTGTTTGATTTTGGTCTGCGTCCGAACGTGGCTTATGTCCATACGCGTGACAACAATAATAATGACCTGACCGAATATGTGGCGCTGGGTACGGACTATTACTTCAACAAAAATATGGTTGCTGATGTAGGTTATAAAATTAACCTGCTTGATGGCGCTGACGGCGACAACCAGGTTGTTGCGGGTCTGACCTATCAGTTCTAATTTGTTGTGATAATATGTAAAAGGCGTCTTTTGTAAGACGCCTTTTTTACATCTGCCTGCTTTTAATGGATCAAATTAAACCGATCAGGATTATTAATACGAGTGATTTTTTTAAACCAGAATATATGTGTTTTCTGAAGATGGTGTTGATGTTGAATTAACATGTCCATTTTTACGCATTTTAAAGTGAGTTTATAAATTTCCTGATGAGTATTTTGTTGGTTATTTATACATTTATTAAATGTTGACATTAAATAACGGACTGGTTTGAATAGACCTGGTAATGAATTTATACCCTTTTAGGGTTAGCGAATCGCTGTTTATATAATTGCGTGAGGCTGATAATCGCAGCAAAAAACAACGCAACGGCACCACGCAGCGTGGCGCTAATGATGGCCTGAGCGCCGCTTCCCTGCAGATTAATATTGCGCGGCACGCTAAGTTGACGGGCGAGCGGCATCACCAGCAAGGTGGTCCCCTTAAAGATTCGCCAGCGTCAGCAGGGAAGGAATTTGCGACAGCAGATATAACAGCAGCCCAATAGAACCGCCGACCAGCGTGCCGTTGACGCGAATAAACTGCAAATCTTTGCCAATGTTTAGCTCAATTTGCTGTGACATATCGCGCGCATCCCAGCTTTTCACCGTGTCGCTAATGTGGCGCGTCAGGAAGGTGGCAAACTCCGGCGCAACCTTATGCGCGGCCTGCTCCAGATGCCCATTCAATGAAGCGCGCAGGGCGCTGTCGGCAACCAGCGTTTCGCCGAACCACTGCCCGGCATTGGCAATGCGCTGCTTCACGCGAGAATCATCGGCGTTGATATCGGTTTTCAGCCACTGACGCAGGTCTGCCCACAGCTCGCCGAGATAACGGTTGAAGGCTTCGTCTTCTTTCAGATAGCTTTTGAGGCTTTCCGCTCGCACGGCCATTTCCGGATCGTGTTTGAGCTTATCGATGAGCTTAAACGTCGCGCGATCGAAGGCGTGGCGGATCTGATGGGCGCGATCGTGGCTGATGTCATCCAGCAAAGAGTTTACGGCGTCAGAAACCAGTTCGGCGCTGTGCTCGCCCAGCCATTCTGTCGGCAGGATCTTCGCTTTCAGCGGATGTTCGGTCTCCAGCCAGTGCACGATCTGCCGGGCGATAAATGCCCGCGAGCTATCGCGTTGTAACAGAGAGATCAGTTGGGCGATCAGCGTGTCGAGCAGCACCTGATGGCGATTGTTTTTGGTCATGCTTTCCAGCATCAATGCGCTGGTTTCAGAGAGATCAACTTTATCGATGGCCTTGTGCACTGCCCGCTTGATCAGCCGCTGAATGCGGGCGTCGTCGGTCAGTTCGAGAAAACCGCTCATAATTTGCAGCAGGTGCTGGCCGATACGCCGGGCGTTTTCCGGCTGGCTGAACCAGTTCCCGATCAACAGCGCCGGTTCATGGCGGCGGATCAGCGTGACCAGGGACTGAGTGTCGAGAAATTTTTCCTGCACAAACTGACCGAGATTTTCCCCGATCCGATCCTTATTGCGTGGGATAATCGCCGTATGTTGCGAGATAAAAGGGATCGGCACCCGGCGAAAAAGCGCCACCACGGCAAACCAGTCCGCCAGTGCGCCGACCATCGCCGCTTCAGCGATCGCTTTGATTCCGAGCACCCAGAAGTTAGGCGGCAGAAACAGCGTGATAACGAAAGTGGCGGCGGCAATCAGCAGCAATGAGAGCGCCAGTCGTTTGGCGCGTTTGAGTTCAGCAATTTTATTCATAGGCTTAAGAATAGAGCCAGACGACAGGATCGTGCAAAAAATGTGGTGCGGCCCTCGTTTTTAGGCGACCAGATCTTACTCCGGGATCCAGTTGTCCCAGGCAGGTAAGGGACCGAGTTCCGCTACCAGAAAATCGATAAACGATCGTACCTTGGGGTTGCTGTACTTACTGGGAAAATAGAGCGCATACAGAGCATGAGTTTCACAGGTGATGGTGCCGTCGAGCATCAACGGTGTTATTTCTTCTTTTTGAATATGATCGCCAATCAGGTAGGTCGGCAAGTACGCCACGCCCTGATCTTCCAGTACCGACTTCAGTAATACCAGGCTGCTATTGGCCTGGATCGGCATATGCAGTTTGAGCTGATGCAGACGATCCTGTTCATCAGCCACTTTCAGCACTGGCGTGAGACCCGGATACACCAGGCAATCATGGTTGACCAGATCGCTGCGGCGCTGGGGCATGCCTTTTTTGGCAAGGTAGCCGGGTGAGGCGCAGTACGCCCAGCGGACAGGCACCAGCTTGCGCATGGCATAGTTCTGCGGCGGCGCGGTAGAAATGCGCAGAGCGATGTCGAAATCCGTTTCGTTCAGATTCACGAAGTTATCGTTGAGATCGATATATAAATTCACATCCGGGAACTGAGCGCGATATTTATCCACCAGGTTCACCAGTCGGGAATAACCAAACGCAATTGAGCAGGTTATACGTAATTCACCCTGTGGACTGTGGTAATAACCGGAAGTGGTATTCAGCGTTTCATCGAATTCTTTCAAAAGCTTATTAGCGCGGTTGAAGAGATATTGCCCGGCGTCGGTCAGGGTAATACTGCGGGTGGTGCGTTTAATTAACGTCGTCCCCAGCGTGTCTTCCATCGCGGCCAGGCTTTTACTGACCGCAGACGGCGAGACATTGAGCTGCGTCGCGGCTTCCGACAGCCCCCCGCAATCGACGATTTTCGTAAAAAATTCCAGATGCTTGAGTGAAATCGGCGTACTCATAGTTTCCTTTAATTCACAAGTGATTTGCAAAAACGGTACGAATAGGCCGTTACATTCGGCTTTTAAACATGCAACTATTGAATCACAGGAAACAACTTACTGGCAAAATGAAAAAATAACAACTTAGGTGAGTTACGTCACAAAATAACAGGAGGCGCAACGGCAACTCATCACATTGTGAATTTAATCTCATTAATTATTATTCTAAAGGTACCGATTATGTGGTCACGACTCGAACCCTACAGATCGTCGATTATTTTATTAGTTGCTCTGGTGATTGGCGGCTTATTAGGTATTTATGCCCCATCGTTGGCAGGTAAACTCCAGCCAATAGGTCAGATATTCTTAAACCTGTTATTTATGATTATTGTGCCGCTGGTGGGGATCAGCGTTATGTCTTCGATCGCCAGTATGACCGACCTGAAAAGGCTGGGACGCATTATGGCGATTATCTTTATTGTTTCGATCGCGATGGCCTTTATTCCGGCGGCCGGGATCGTCGCGCTGGCGCTCTGGTATAACCCGGCGCAGGGCGTCACTATCGATCTCTCGCAGTCCGTGCAGGCGGGCAGCGGCAAGATGGATTTTGTGAGCATGATTACCACCAGCGACTTTATTGGACTGTTTTCTAAGTCCAATATCCTGGCGCTGATCGTGATGGCGATCATTGCGGGTGTGGCGATTGGCCAATCGGATCAGGCTGGGAAACGCATTGCCTCACTGCTGGAAGATGCCAACACGGTGATCATGAAGATCGTCTCAATCATCATGAAGGTTGCGCCGATTGGTCTGGGCTGCTACTTCGCCGCCACCATGGCCAGCCAGGACTCTGCTCTGCTGCTAACCTTTGCCCGCGCAATTGGCCTGTTTATGGTTGCTACGCTGGTCTACTTTGTTTTTGGCTCTATTCTCTATTCGTACATTGGCGGCGGTATTCCGGCGGTGAAAGCCTTTTGGCGTAACGCGATTGAACCCTCTGCAACCGCGCTGGGGACCTGTTCTTCGCTGGGTACGCTCCCGGTGACGCTGCGCGCCGGTAAAGCGATGGGGATCAACCCGGAAATCGTTGATGTCTCCATTCCGCTGCTGGTGAACCTGAATAAAGGCGGCGTGGCGATGATAGCCGCACTGAAAATTGTCTTTATCTATTCCGTGCTGGGTATGGAGTTCACCACCGAAACCTTCTTCCTGACGATGCTGATTGCGGTGCTCTCCGCCATTATCGTCGGCGGCGTACCCGGTGGGGCGTTCCTTGGCGAGATCTTTATCGTCACCACGTTGGGTCTGCCGATGGAAGCGATCCCGATGCTGGTGGTACTGGGCACCATTACCGATGCGCCAGCTACATTGATTAACGTCATCCATGATTTGAACGCGGCACAGATTGTCGAACGGTTCGCTGGAAAAAAGCAGACCAACACTGAAATAAACTCTACTGCTGCGGTGGTATAGGTTTTCACACGGATTAAGAACAGGAGAAGTTATGAAAGACGCTATGAAGCTTGAAACGCATCTGGTCGTTGCTGGTCGCGACAAACGCTATACCCAGGGAGCGGTGAATCCGGTGATCCAACGCGCCTCTTCGCTGGTGTTCGATACCGTGAAGGATAAGAAATTTGCCACCGCCAACCGTGCTAACGGCGAACTGTTTTACGGTCGTCGCGGAACCTATACGCATTTTGCCTTCCAGAAAGCCATGAGTGAGCTGGAAGGCGGTGTCGGCTGCGCGCTGTATCCGTGTGGAGCCGCAGCGGTGACCAATGCGATTCTGGCGTTCGTCCAAAGCGGCGATCATATTTTGATGACGGGCGCAGCCTACGAGCCAACTCAGGATTTTTGCAATAAGATCCTGAGTAAATTTAACGTAGAAACAACGTATTACGATCCGTTGATTGGGGCTGGGATCGTTGATCTTCTGCGTCCGGAAACGAAGGTGGTGTTCCTCGAATCACCAAGTTCTATCACGATGGAAGTCCAGGATGTACCGGGAATGGTGAAGGCTATTCGCGCGGTGAATCCGGAGATTGTCATTATGATCGACAATACCTGGGCGGCGGGTGTTCTCTTCAAAGCACTGGATTTCGGGGTGGATATTTCCATTCAGGCAGGAACCAAGTACACCATAGGCCATTCGGATGGCATGCTGGGAACGGCGGTGTCTAACGCCCGCTGTTGGGACCGTTTGCGAGAGAACTCCTATCTGATGGGGCAAACGCTGGATGCCGACACAGCCTACAACGGTAGCCGCGGATTACGTACGCTGGCGGTACGTCTGAAGCAGCATCAGGAGAGCAGTATTCACATTGCTCGCTGGCTGTCGGCAAGGCCGGAAGTGGCGCGGGTGAATCATCCTGCATTAGCGGAATGTCCGGGACACGAGTATTTTCAACGTGACTTTGCCGGAAGCTCAGGCCTGTTCTCGTTTGTGCTGAAAAAGAGACTGACCGACGAGCAGATGGCGAATTTCCTCGATAATTTCTCGCTGTTCCATATGGCCTATTCTTGGGGCGGTTTTGAGTCACTCATTCTGGCGAATCAACCGGAAGAGCTGAACAGCATTCGCCCGGCCGGAGAGGTTGATTTCAGCGGCACGCTGGTCAGGGTGCATATTGGTCTGGAAGATGTTGACGATCTGATTGCCGATCTGGAAGCGGGGTTTGCGCGCATCGCGTGAGGTGACAGACTCGCTGCCGGATGGCGTTGATCCTTATCCGGCCTACGTAAGCCAGTAGGCCGGATAAAACGCCTGCATGACATACGCGGTGACGTTATATTTACAATCAAATTAACTCATAATTAGTCATTTTAGATCATTTTTTATCAAAGATAATCTTAATCACAATTTTTATCATCCCTCCTGGATAGCATAGTTACTGATTTTTAGGGTTACTGGCACAGAGGGGATGATGAGTTATGAAGCTGAAAGATTTATTCACGAGGACACCAACTGAACGCCGCCATTATGGCGTTGCCGTGTTAGTCGGCATCGTGTCTGGCGTACTTTCTGCATTTGTTAAGTGGGGGGCCGAAGTTCCTCTTCCACCCAGGACATTTTCTCTGGGAAGAAATGAGTTTAATCCTCCGTACCTTTTTCTCAGAGACTATTTGGGGATTGATCCCACGCAAACGGTCTATACCTTTTCTGAACATGTGATTAATCCGGTTATGGTTACGCACATCATATTTTCATTAGTGTTTGCAGTCGGGTATTGCGTTGCAGCTGAAATTTTTCCAAAAGTTAAACTTTGGCAGGGGGTACTGGCAGGTTTAATCGTGACGGTGGCAGTTCATGGCATGTTCATTCCCGCACTACATCTTTCGCCGCCCTTGTCTCAGCTGCCATTTGATGAATATGTGTCGGAAATTATTGGGCATATTTTCTGGTTTTGGGTCATTGAAATGATTCGCCGCGACCTGCGTAATCGGATCACGCATGAACCCGATGCGGAAGTTCCGTTATCTCTCGTCAGATGATTAAAAGTAGATGCACTATGATGGATTGCCCCCGACCGCTAAACACAATATCAGTGTTCACGAATGGGGGTAGTTCGTAGAAGGTTAACTCTCTGCGGCTAATGCGGTTGCCTCATGCTGACGTACGCGCTTCAGTAAGCCTGCCAGCGTGAACACGACGGCAATACCTGCCACCACCGCCAGCAGATGAAACGAAATCCTGCCGCCGTTGAACCATAACCAACGCCCAATTTCGACAGAAACCGCCATCACCGTCAGGATCACCATATTCAACGACGCCGAAACCGTACCCTTCGGTAAGTTGTTGGAAAATAGTGTAAAGCGGAATAACGTTGGGAAGATCATTCCAATGCCAAACGCATACAGGCTGGTCCCCAGTACTGACCACAACCACACGTGCGGCCACAGTAAATTGCCAGCAATCAATACCGCCAGCCCGCTCAACTGAATGGGAACCGCTCGCCAGATAAAGCGTGGCCGGGTCGGATCCTTCACGAAGCGGACGACCACCATATTGGCGACGATCACCGCGCCAAACACCGGCGCCTGCGCCCAGGCAAACTGGGATGTGGTCATGCCGCCAGCATCAATGAGGATCACCGGTGAGACTGCCACCCAACTCATCATCGGGATATAGCTCAACGACAGCGTGGCTGCGCCAAACAGGAACACCCGGTTGCGGAAAACGTCGCGAAAATCACGTAAGACGCTGCGCGCACTGAACGGCACCGCGCCACGCTGGACGGTTTCTGGCATTGCTAACGTGAGTCCAATGAGTGCGATAAGCCCCATGACGGCGATAATGGCAAACAAGATCTTCCAGTGTACAAAATGCATCAGCGCTGCTCCGGAAAGCGGGCCGATAACCGGCGCCACCAGCACAATGGAGGTGATTACCGCCATCAGCTTAATAGCCTTTGTTTGCCCAAATGCCTCCTGCACCGTGACATAGCCGACGGTGGCGATAAAACAGATGCTGGTGCCCTGCACAAAACGGGCGACCAGAAATTGCGTCATCGAGGTGGTGAACAATGTGGCAGCGCAGGCGAGCGTAAAAATTAGCGCTCCCGCAATCAGTACCGGACGGCGGCCAATCCGATCGGAAAGCGGTCCTAACAACCATTGCAGCGCCATACCACCAGCCAGATAGAGACTGACCGCCGCGGGCGCCAGACTGACATCGGCGTTGAAATCGCGTACGACATTAATGATGCCGGGCTGGATCAAGTCCGTCGACAGATAGGCGGCGAAATCATACAAAATCAACGCAATAGGAAAAAATAGCGTCGTAGCGCGTTGGGAGAAAAACGCGAGAATCCGTTGCATAAAACAGCTCCTTGTCGGGAGAAAACCCTCAACGGGAATAGCGAAATTCAATACCGTCTTTGAGACGTCAGGCCGATGACAGAATAAAAGCAGACTGCAAATGTACTGAATTTCATGTAATCAAAAACGCTGTCGGCGTGAAGCGCAAACAGGAGAAACGCTCACTAACGCAGGGTCAGAAAGCGTAACGATTACAGGTAACAATCAGCACATCGCACCTCAAGAAGAGTAAGTTGAACGGGTAGCAACCATTTGCAGTGTAATGTGGATTGGATATTAATTAAACGAGTTTATCCGGTTTATTTGCAGATAATCGCCACGTTTATCAGAGTAAGATGTTTTGCAAAAAACGCAGCGCGATGGCACAACCGAAGATGATCAGCACGCCGCCGGCGATACGCTCTACCCACAATATTCCTCTGGTTAAGCGTCGCTGGATCTGCGGTAAACCGATGAACATGACGATCAACAGATCCCAGAACAGCACCACGCTGGTCATCCATATCCCGCTCATGCTTTGTTGCAGCAACGTCACCGACGGGCCGAGCAGGGCGGTCATTAGCGCCAGATAAAACAACGCATTTTTAGGGTTGAGTAGTGACGAAGCTAACCCCAGCAGCAGCTGTTTGCCAAATCCTGGGCAGGTCGACTGGGCGTCTGCTCCGGTCAGAGTTTGTGGGCGGCTGCGTATCAGCAGACTGCCAATCCACAATAAATAGAGTGCGCCCAATAGCTCAATAACTGTAAACAGCAGAGGAAGCTGACGCAGGATCCCCCAACCGATAATCGCCAGCAGGATATACAGCCCGTTGCCGATGGCGATCCCCACGCACAGCCCGGCGCTGCCGCGCATCCGGTAACGTACGGCATAGCCGACCAGTAAAAAGAAGTCCGGACCCGGGCTGAGGAGTGCGACAAAATGCGCCAGCGCCAGCGCGGGAAACGCAGACGGAAAAAGTTCAGCAAGCAGTGACATAGTGACCTCAGAGCAGGAATCCGAGTTCACCCTACGCCTGATGCCGCGCTAATTATTGTCTGATATTGATCGTCCTAATGCATACTGACGCGGTGTAGCCGCGGTGTAGCGCACAAAGGTGCGATGGAAATGGCTTTGGTCGGCAAACCCGCTCTGGTAGCCGACATCCGCAATTTCGTCCCCGGCCCGCAGCCGCTGGCGGGCATAGTTAACTCTCAGGATATTCAGATAACTCCCCGGCGTCAGGCCGGTGTCCTGCTTAAAGTTACGGATCAGCGTCTCTTTACGCATGTGGCATTCATAAGCCAGATCGTCCAGCGAGGGGGGCGCAAACAAACAGGACTGCAACCGTTCACGCAGATACGCGCTGGCAGCGCTAAGGTTTTCCGCTTTTACCGATTGCAAGGGCAGCGAGCGCAGCAGTGCCTGCGCGGCATCGGTTATCTGTGTCGTTTGTTGCCGCTGCATGAGCGCCACGAGGCGCAAATAGCGCTGGAATAATTGCGGATCGCGGATAACGGGATTACGTGGGTAAAGCTGCTGATTGCTGCTCAGCGCAGGCAGATGGGCCAGGCACCACCGGGCATCAAGATAGAGCATATGGTAACTGCGAAACCGCCCATTAACGGGGTTACAGCTGTGAGGTGCCAGCGATGGGATCACAATGAGGTCGCCTGAGCTCAGGAGGTATTCTTTGCCATCACACTGGCAGCACGTCTCACCTTCAAGAATTGCTCCAACCGAGAGCTGAGAATGATGATGACGTTTATAGGCTTGATGACTACGCCAGGTGCTGCGCAGCTCCAGCCACGGCAACTGCGCGTCACGCCAGAACGATTGTGGAATATCCCGGGTATGCGTCACATCGCGCCCTCCATGAAAGTGATGATTTGTTATAGCACAGGGCGTGCGATGAAAAAGCGGGAATGTGCATTGAGGTCGTGATTCTGCGTGATACGTTCCAGATAAATGCGGACGTTACAAAGGGACGTTTTTATCTCTGAAATCGCCTCGCAAAGAAAGAAAGTTGCAGGTGAGGGGGTGGCGTCCTTATGGGGCTTGTTGAACAAATTGTTTCCCTGCTACTTACTGGACTGACTAATGACAGCCAGATAAAGACGCTGTTTAATTATATTTTGCAAACTGGCGATGCACCTCGATTCAGTGAGTTTATTCGTGGGGTTGCCGAACGTTCACCGCAACATAAGGAGCATTTGATGACGATCGCGGACAGATTGCATGAGGCAGGTTTTCAAAAAGGATGGCTAAAAGGTCTGCAGGAAGGTAAACAAGAAGGTAAACAGGAAGGTAAACAAGAAGGGCTGATAGAGGGGCAGCGAACTGAGGCGCTCCGTATTGCTTGCACCATGCTGGCAGATGGCATCGATATCAGCACGGTACAAAAAATTACCCGACTTTCCGCTGAGGATATCCAGGGGTTAAGCCATTAGAGATGACTTAAACCGTGCATTCGCCTGCCCAGCAGCATCGGGTATACCGACTTACTCTATCGCCACCTTTACCGCCTCGCCGAGCTTTTGCATGACTTCCCGATGCTTCTCGTCTGGCGGCAACGCACAATTGATGCGTACGCAGTTGCGGTATTTACCGGATGCGGAGAATAGCGAGCCAGGCGCGACCTGGATTTTCAGGCGACAGAGCTGTTTGGCGACGCAGACCATATCGACCTGCTGTGGTAATTCAACCCACAGCATAAAGCCACCTTTCGGCCGGGTGACGCAGATCCCGCAGGGGAAATATTCCCGTACCCAGCAGGTATAGATCTCCATATTCCGCTGGTAGATCTGACGCATACGGCGAACATGACGATGATAATGCCCCTCGCGCACGAAGGTGGCGGCCGCCAGCTGTGTAGCAGGAACGTTAGTGCCGATGACGGCATATTTCATATGCAGAAATTTATCATGATAACGACCGGGAATAACCCAACCGACGCGCAATCCCGGCGCCACGGATTTGGTAAATGAGCTGCACAGTAGCACCCGACCGTCGCTGTCCCAGGAATGGATTGTGCGCGGACGTGGATATTCTGTAGCCAGCTCTCCGTACACATCATCTTCAAAAATAACAATATCGTGCTGCTGGGCGAGGGCGAGCACAGCGCGTTTACGCGCATCCGGCATAATAAAGCCGAGCGGGTTGTTGCAGTTAGGAACCAGGATCACCCCTTTAATCGGCCACTGATCCAGCGCCAGTTCCAGCGCTTCAATGCTGATCCCGGCATCCGGATCGGTCGGGATCTCAATAACTTTGATCCCTAATCCGCGTAGCAGCTGCATTGTGCCGTAGTAGGCGGGAGATTCAACGGCGACAATATCGCCAGGCTGGCAGACCGTTAGCAGCGCCAGCGACATTCCGCTCTGGCTGCCATTAGTGATCACAATATCATCCGCATTGACGATCGAACCGCCGTCCAGCATGAGCCGGGCAATCTGTTGACGCAATTCCCGACAGCCAGGTAATTCATCGTAGCCCAGAACCGCCTTGAGATTATGCTGCGCCACGCGGCTGAGTTCGCGCCACAGTGGCTTCAGGCTGGGTTGATTGATATCGGGCACGCCACTGCTAAAAGGGATTATCGATTTGTCCGCATGACCTGCCAGCATGTCCAGCACCTGATCCCACTGGGTTATCTCGACCGGACGCTGCACCGGACGCGACATCGGCGGCACCGGCGGTTGTGCTTTTTGTGGCGCGACAAAATAACCGGAACGCGGCTGCGGCGTGATCAGCTGTAGTTGTTCCAGCGTCTGATAGGCCTGCTGGACGGTACTGATACTGACCCCATGCTCCTGACTCAGGCTGCGCACCGAAGGCAATTTTTCGCCATGGCGATACAGCCCCTGCTCAATGCGTTCGGCCAGCAGATTGGCCAGATGTTGGTAACGCGTCATGCTGTATCCCTCATGGGTACCATACAGATAAAAAAACCAGTACAGATTGGCGTGAAAAAAGCGATGCAGAACTCTTTTTAACCAATCTGTATGTTAAATAAAAGTACTTTGTGAGTCTGTATTGTTCAGGCCCAAATCCGTGAAGATAAAGCCTCTGGCAAGGCGGGAGGCAAGGTATGGAATTTCATGAGAATAAAGCAAAGCAGCCGTTCATTGGGTTTGTACTGATCTGGCGGGCATACAAAGCATGGCGGCTACGGGCGCAAACTCGGTGTCTGTTGCAACAGATGAGCGATGAGCGGCTGCGTGACGTCGGGCTGCGACGCGATCAGGTGGAGTAATTATTTTCTATCGACAGAGGCCGGGTGTTAGCGCATTCGGCCTCTTTTATATTCACGGTGTTTATCAATTTATGCTTGTTGATAGTCTGTTTCTTGATACTTACCATGATAAGTATTATTTTCTTCTCAGCAATGAGGAAAAAGAAACATGACTGAAGATGAACTGTTTGCCCGCCGTCCGATGGGGATGCGCATGGCGATGGTGGTACGCCAGTGGCGGGCCATTATTGATGCTGCCATCACCGATACAGGCCTGACGCAATCAAGCTGGACGGTATTGATGCAGCTGTATCAACTGGGAGACAACGTCTCGGTCAGTGAACTGGCCCAGGTGCAGGGCATTGAACTGCCGCCGCTGATGCGTACCCTCACGCTACTGGAAAAGCAGGGCTACCTGCTGCGTTCCACATCGCCTTATGACAAACGCATCCGACTGTTAACGCTGACCGCGCAGGGCCGCACAAGGCTTGAAGTACTTAACCGGGTGATTGAGACATACCAGTATCGCGTCACCTGTACCATTCCTGAAGCGGAGCTTGCCGCCTTCAGCGCGACGTTAAATCAACTCGCCTGCAATTTGCGGACAATCCGCGAAGAAGACAATCAACACTAAAAAACTATGATGACCCCAGAACAAAAATTTGCCCGTTGGGTAAGGGTGAGTATTGCCGCTTTCCTGGTAATATTCGCCTGGTTTATCGTTGCCGATATCTGGATCCCGCTGACGCCGGACTCCACGGTGATGCGCGTGGTAACACCCGTTTCCTCACGCGTTTCCGGCTATGTCTCGCAGGTGCATGTACATAACAATAGCCGGGTCAAAAAGGGCGATTTGCTGTACGAACTGGATCCGACGCCGTTTATCAATAAGGTCGAGGCGGCGCAGATTGCCCTTGAGCAGGCGAAGCTGAGCAACCAGCAATTAGATGCGCAGATCGCCTCTGCGCGTGCCAACCTGCGCACCGCGCAATTCAACGCCCGTAACGATAAGACCACCTTTGACCGCTATCAACGCCTGAGCGCCATGCAGAATGTGTCGCAATCCGATCTCGACAAGGTGCGCACCGCCTGGCAGACCAGCGAGCAGTCGGTGGCGGCGCTCAACGCCAGTATTCAGAACCTGCTGATCCAGCGCGGCGAGCGCGATGACAAGCGCAACGTGACGCTGCAAAAATACCGTAACGCGCTGGAAGAGGCGCAACTGAACCTTGGCTGGAGCAAAGTGTATGCAGAAACTGATGGCACGGTAAGCAATCTCCAGCTTAGCCCCGGACTGTACGCCACCGCCGCCACGCCGCTGCTGGCGCTGGTCAGCCACCAGACCGATATCGTGGCCGACTTTCGCGAGAAAAGCCTGCGCCATACTCGCGTGGATACCGATGCCGCCGTGGTGTTCGACGCCATGCCGGGCAAGGTTTTTTCTGCCCGCGTTACCAGCAGCGATGCCGGTATTCTGGCGGGCCAGGAGCAGGTTAACGGCCAGCTGTCGCAGCCGGAACAGTCAACCCGTTGGGTGCGCGATGCCCAGCGTATGCGTATTCATGTGGCGCTGAACGAACCGCTCGACACGCCGTTACCGACCGGCGCGCGCGCCACGGTACAGCTGTATAACAGCGAGGGGATGTTCGCCCGTACCTTTGCCGGGGCGCAAATCCACCTCGTTAGCTGGCTGCATTATGTCTATTAACACGCTGGCCCATGTCTTTACGCCGCACGGGAATATTGTCTACACCGCCAATGATTTTCGCCAGACCCTGCGTATCTCCGTTGCCGGGACAATCGCGCTGAGCATCTCAACCTTCTACAACGTGCAGTACGGCGTATTTTTTGTGGTTTATCCGCTGATGCTGCTGTCGCTGGTGCCGGTATTCAACCGCCATGTGGCAACACAGTTTGTGTTCAGCGCGGCAGTAAACTGTGTTGAAATGGTGCTGATCGTCGGCTATCTCTCACAGTGGCCGCTGATCATGACGCTGGTGGCGTTCGGCCTGTACGTGATGCGTTTTCGTTTTATGAGCAAAGGGCCACTGTTTCTGCTCGGTTCGATGGGCGTGGTATGCCAGAGCACGATGCTCAATTTTATGAGCTATCCCACCACCAACTGGCATACGCTGATGTTCTCCAATATGGAGGCCTGCGTCATGGCGGTGGCGCTGAGCGCGCTGCTGCATTATCTGATCCCGGACGTGGAACCCCGCCAGCCGCCGCCGCGCATTGAAAAAGATGCCGCCCGGGTGCGCCACGAGTCGCTGCTTTCCGGCACGGTGGCGACGATGATTTTTGTGGTCTTCCAGATCTGCGATTTGAGTGATTCGCTGTCAGCTCTGATGGCGGGCATTTTGATCCTGTTTCCGATGCACTATCGCGGGGCGGTGATTAGCTCGATCTGGCGTGTGGTCGGCGTGGTGCTGGCCTGTCTGTATATTCTGCTGGTGCAACTGCTTATCTATGATTTCAGCAACCATATGCTGCTGATGATGCCGCTGATCGGTCTCGGGCTGGCGTTCAGCGCCCGCCTGCACGTCATGGAAAAAGTCGGCGCGGGCGTGGGGTTTGCCAGCATCACCACCATCGGCATTATGTTTGGCCAGAACCTGCACCCGGATCAGGACCTGGTGTTCAGCGATCTGTACCGCATCACCTCCGTCACCGTCGCGCTGGTGGCAACGTTAACCATGGTGTTTCTGGTGCACCGGGTGTTGAACTGCTTTGCCGCGACACGGTTTGTGATTACCGAGTGAGTAGGGGAATGCCGGATGGCGGCTACGCCTTATCCGGCCTACGAGGAGCGGGATTTCCAGGCCCGGTCACATCGCGTCACCGGGCAATTCAGCAGGGGATTACTTCTTCAATCCCGCAAATGCGGCTCTGATCTCATCTTCCGGCAACTGAATGCCAATAAACACCAGCAGGCTGTGCGGCGTTTCGTCGCCCCACGGGCGGTCCCAGTCGGCGCTGTACAGGCGCTGGACGCCCTGGAACAGCAGGCGGTTGGGCTCGCCTTCAATCCACAGCATGCCTTTGTAGCGCAGCAGCTTCTCGGCGGATTCCAGCAGCAGGTTTTCCATTACGCGCGACACGTCGCTGATGTTCACCGGATAATCCAGTTCGACGACGATCGAGGAAATATCGTTTTGCTTGTCAGCGATAAAGTGGAAGCGCGGTTTGGCGCTGATCACGTTCTCTTCCAGCATAAAACCGTTGGTGTCGAACAGCAGCGAAAGATCGATGTCGCCATGCGTCACGGTGTAAATCGGCGCACGGGCGTTGATGCGCGTCAGGCGCTCACGCAGTTTCTCGCTTTCACCTGCGACGTCGGTTTTGGTCAGCAGGATGCGGTCAGCATAGCCGACCTGCGACTGGGCGATGGTGAACTGGTTCATCTGATCGTCAGCATGCACCGCGTCAACCAGCGCAATCACGCCGTCCAGCAGGTAGCGTTCGCAAATCACTTCATGGGAGAAAAAGGTCTGGATAATCGGGCCGGGGTCGGCCATGCCGGTGCACTCGATCACCAGACGGTCAAAATTGATAGTGCCTTTGTCGAGGTTGTCGAGCAGGTCTAACAAGGCATCTTCCAGCTCACTGGAGCGGGTACAGCAAATGCAGCCGTTGGTCAGGGTCTTAATCTGCGTGGCGCGGTCGCCGATCAGCTGATCGTCCACTGAGACTTCGCCGAATTCATTTTCGATAACGGCAATCTTGTAACCGTGCTGCTCGTTGAGAATATGGCGTAGCAGGGTGGTTTTACCCGCGCCAAGAAAACCGGTGAGTAGGGTAACTGCAATCGGGGTCATTTACTTCTCCTTCTAACAGCAACTGCTTCCGCCGCTACCGTAGCGGGCTTCCTGGCGCTCGCGGAAGAATTCTTCGTAGGTCATGTACGGCTTATCGGGATGGTTGGTCTTCATGTGCTCGACGTAGTTGTCGTAGTCCGGAATGCCAATCAGCATCTTCGCCGCCTGACCGAGATATTTTTTAGCTTGCCCTAAAGTACCAAACATAAACAATCCTGATAAGCGAAAAGCCCCGCCGAAGCGGGGCTGAATACGTCTTAGTGGTGTGACGAGGTCTTCACGCCGCCTTCCGGCACCGGTACATACGGCGTCTCTTTATCGGAGCGGCCGTTGATGGCGCGGGCTTTCTGCCAGGTACGGAACCCGTAGAAAATGATGCTGTACACCACCACCAGGAACAGAATACTCAGACCTGCGTTGGTGTAGTTGTTGACGACGATATGGTTCATATTGGCAATCTGCTGAGCGGTCAGTTCGCCGCCGTTAGCAATCTTCTCTTTGTACTGATTCGCCATAAAGAAGAAGCCTTCCATCTGCGGGTTGGTGCTGAACAGTTTCAGACCCAGCGCCCAGGTGGTGCAGATCAGCAGCCATACTGCCGGAACCACGGTAACCCAGATGTATTTGGTGCGCTGCATTTTAACCAGCACCACGGTGCCGAGAACCAGCGCCACGGCAGCCAGCATCTGGTTAGAGATACCGAACAGCGGCCACAGGCTCTTAACGCCGCCCAGCGGGTCAACCACGCCTTGATACAGCAGGTAACCCCACAGGCCTACGCAGCCTGCAGTACCGATGACACCCGCCACCAGAGAGTCGGTTTTCTTCAGGAACGGGACGAAGTTACCCAGTAAATCTTGCAGCATAAAGCGGCCAGAACGGGTACCGGCATCCAGTGCGGTCAGGATGAACAGTGCTTCAAACAGAATACCGAAGTGGTACCAGAAACCCATGTCAGCCATCGGCAGTACTTTGTGGAACACGTGAGCGATACCCACAGCCAGCGTCGGCGCGCCACCTGCGCGGTTCAGAACGGACGGTTCACCGATGTCTTTCGCGGTCTGCAGGATCTGCTCAGGCGAAATCACGAAGCCCCAGGAGCTGACGGTCGCCGCCGCATGTGCGGTGACGTCTTTCAACTGCGCCATAATCAGTGGCGCGTTCTCACCGCTCATTTCATGCAGGTTCGGCATGGTGATGCCAAGGCCCGCAGGCGGGGTGTTCATCGCGAAGTACAGACCCGGTTCGATGATGGAGGCGGCAACCAGCGCCATAATCGCCACGAAGGATTCCATCAGCATTGCGCCATAGCCAATGAAACGCGCGTCGGTTTCACAAGCCAGCAGCTTCGGCGTGGTACCGGAAGCAATCAGCGCGTGGAAGCCAGATACCGCACCACAGGCGATGGTGATGAACAGGAACGGGAACAGTGCGCCTTTCCACAGCGGGCCAGTACCATCAACGTACTGCGTCATCGCCGGCATTTTCAGTTCCGGGTTGAGGATAACAATCCCCACCGCCAGGCCGACGATAACGCCGATTTTCAGGAAGGTCGCCAGATAGTCGCGCGGGGCGAGGATCAGCCATACCGGCAGCAGCGCAGAGATAAACGCGTAACCGATCAGGGTAAAGGTGATGGTGGTGTCTTTAAAGGTTAGCGCCGGGCCCCAGAACGGATCGTGCGCAATCACGCCGCCGAAGTAGATTGAAGCTACCAGCAGCACAATACCAATTACCGACACTTCGCCCACACGGCCTGGGCGCAGGAATCGCATGTAGATCCCCATAAACAGCGCAATCGGTACGGTTGAGCAGACGGTGAAGACACCCCACGGGCTTTCCGCCAGCGCTTTCACCACGATCAGCGCCAGTACCGCCAGGATGATGATCATGATTAAGAAGCAGCCGAACAGGGCAATGGTTCCCGGGATTGGGCCCATCTCTTCTTTGATCATCTCGCCCAGAGAGGCACCGTTACGGCGGGAAGAGATAAACAGCACCATGAAGTCCTGTACCGCACCGGCCAGCACGACGCCTGCCAGCAGCCATAGCGTACCGGGCAGGTAGCCCATCTGCGCAGCCAGTACCGGTCCGACCAGCGGACCTGCACCTGCGATAGCGGCAAAGTGGTGCCCAAACAATACGTTACGGTTAGTAGGAACGTAGTTCAGACCATCATTGTTGATGACCGCTGGCGTAGCGCGCGTCGGGTCAAGTTTCATCACTTTCTGGGCGATGTACAGACTGTAGTAACGATAGGCCACCAGATAAACAGAAACTGAGGCCACCACGATCCACAGGGCACTAATGTGCTCACCCCGACGTAATGCCACTACCGAGAGGCAGAATGCACCGATGATTCCGAGAATCACCCAGGGTATGTGCTTGAATATCTTTTTCGTATCCATAGTAAAACCTGGTATCTAATTAATAATTGGCCGAAGCCGCGTGGGTTTGATCTTGTGTTTGAGGAGGTAAATTGACTGCTATGTTGGAGGGATCTTGCCAGAGAATTACGCGCGTAAAGTAAGGTAAATAAGTGAGCGGTTGTATGTCAGCTTAAGCGGTCTCAAATGTCAGTGAGCGGTTAGCAATGAGGGTGAATGGGGGAGTTTATGTGATTGAGATCACGGCATTATAGTGTTCGCTTGCCTAAATGCCGTGTTTCCCCACTGACACAGTATCTGACTGAGATACTTAGATGACGATATAACAGTAAGGCGTTTGTTCGATGTCTCTTAACAACACATGTTTCTTACGTGATTTAGTCAGGTAATATTTTTCATCCAGATAGTGGTCAATAAGTTCATCGAGGCGCTCTTTGTCTATGCGGGGTGTTACCCCGAGCGTCCAGAAGCTACGCAGCTCTAATTCTGAACGTTTGATTTTGGCGCTTTTAACCAAATCCGCAATCATATTTCTGACGCAACTTGTCGGATCCTGGTTCTGCTTGAGTTCAAGTGCAATGTAGCTGTCCTGAGTCCAGCCTTTTTTCCGCAACAAGAAATCTGCACGTACAGACAAACGCTGTGGATTTTTCCGCAGATCGCAGGCGAGAGTTTGTTCACGCCACCATTCATGACCCGTCGAAGCCAAAAGATTGGCAAATTCTATCTGCATCCAGACTTCCCAACCGGAGATGTTGTACTGATCGATGATATTAAGTTTTTGGCGAATATCTTCACGTTCAAAAAAGTGGTGCGCGAGGGTGGATAGGTGATCAAAATCGCGATTCAACATACAAGCATCCTTTCCTTAAAAACGGGAATCCTACACCTAAGACGCAATGGAACGAGTAATTTTTTGCGTAATTTGTCATAGGGAACGAAATTTAATGCGGAAACGATAATTATGTAGCAATTGCTGGCACCATAAAGTTTTCTCTTTCCAGGCCGAAAACCAGAGTATCTGTCTAGCGGAAAGAGAAAACATGTTAAAACGAATGAAGATTGTTACCAGCTTACTGCTGGTATTGGCGCTATTTGGCCTTTTACAGCTCGCCTCAGGCGGCTTGTTTTTTAACTCACTGAAGAATGACAAAGAGAACTTTACCGTTCTGCAAACCATTCGCCAGCAGCAGTCTGCGCTGAACGCTACCTGGGTTGAGCTACTGCAAACGCGTAATACCCTGAACCGGGCGGGGATTCGCTACATGATGGATCAGAGCAACATCGGCAGCGGCGCGACCGTTGCAGAACTGATGCAGGTGGCGAGCAATGCCCTGAAGCTGACCGAAAAAAACTGGGCGATTTACGAGTCGCTTCCGCGCGATCCGCGTCAAAGCGAAGCCGCGTTCCAGGAGATCAACCGCACCTATGACATCTATCACGGCGCGCTGGCGGAGCTGATCCAGTTACTGGGTGAAGGCAAGATCAACGCGTTTTTTGATCAACCGACTCAGAGCTATCAGGACGGTTTTGAGAAGCAGTACATGAGTTACATGCAGCAGAACGATCGCCTGTATGACATCGCGGTTGAGGACAATAACGCTTCCTATAGCCAGGCGATGTGGGTGCTGGTGTGTGTACTGATTACCGTGCTGGCCGCTATCGTTGCGGTGTGGTTTGGTATCAAACTGACGCTGATCTCTCCGATGAACCGCCTGATTGAAAGCATTCGTCATATCGCCAGCGGCGATTTGGTGAAGCGTATTGAGGTGGAAGGTTCCAACGAGATTGGACAGCTGGCGGAAAGCCTGCGTCACATGCAGGGTGAACTGATGAACACCGTGGGTGACGTGCGTAACGGCGCTAACGCGATTTACAGCGGCGCCAGCGAGATTGCGATGGGCAACAACGATCTCTCCTCGCGTACCGAGCAGCAGGCGGCTTCTCTGGAAGAAACGGCGGCCAGCATGGAACAGCTGACGGCGACCGTGAAGCAGAACGCCGAAAACGCGCGTCAGGCCAGCCATCTGGCGCTGAGCGCTTCAGAAACCGCGCAGAAAGGCGGTAAAGTGGTTGATAACGTGGTGCAAACCATGCGCGACATCGCTTCCAGTTCGCAGAAAATCGCCGATATTATTAGCGTTATCGACGGTATTGCCTTCCAGACCAATATTCTGGCGCTCAACGCCGCGGTAGAAGCCGCACGTGCGGGCGAGCAGGGGCGTGGTTTTGCAGTGGTTGCGGGTGAAGTGCGTAACCTGGCCCAGCGTAGTGCGCAGGCCGCGCGCGAGATCAAGAGCCTGATTGAAGACTCGGTCAGCCGTGTGGATGTGGGGTCTACGCTGGTGGAAAGCGCCGGTGAAACCATGGATGAGATCGTCAATGCGGTAACCCGCGTGACCGATATCATGGGTGAAATTGCCTCCGCCTCTGATGAGCAGAGCCGCGGCATCGACCAGGTGGGTCTGGCCGTTGCAGAGATGGATCGCGTGACGCAGCAGAACGCCTCGCTGGTGGAAGAATCCGCCGCTGCCGCCGCGGCACTGGAAGAGCAGGCCAGCCGTCTGACCCAGGCCGTAGCCGTGTTCCGTATTCAGCATGACCAGCAGCGCGCGCGCGACGTTGCCGCCGCTAAACCAGTTTCAACGGTCCAGCCGCGTAAAGCAGCGGTAACTGATGCCGGGGATAACTGGGAAACGTTCTAAGCCTGTGATGCCCGATAAGGCGTAGCCGCCATCGGGCAATCAACGCAGCATCAGGCGCATGGCGCAGCGTCGTTCGTACGTCTGCCCGTGCGCCACCTCTTCAGCTCTTTTTTCGCGCAATTCCGGCGAAAGCGTCTCGTCAGCCAGCATTTCAAAACCCAGTCGCGCATACAATGGCGCATTCCATGGCACATCGCGGAAAGTGGTCAGCGTCAGTGACGTATAACCTTTCTCGCGAGCCTGCTCGGCAACATAGCCAATCAATCTGCGCCCAATTCCTTTTCCCTGCCACTCCAGATGCAGCGACAGTTCAGCAATAAACAGCGATGACCCCAGCGTTTCGGCTACCAAAAAACCGACCGGATGCTCATCGACCTGCGCCAGCCAGCTCATGCCAGCGGCAGCAAATGCCCGATGCTGAGCAGCCGATATAATCTGGTCGTCAGCAATCCACGCCAGGTCGGGGATGAGTAAAAAACGTTGCCCCGCAGATCGTTCGATGGCGGGAAGAGCGGCAGTTTCTGCCAGAGTCGTGGCGCGCAAGATAATGTTCATACGTGGAGCATAACATGCCCGATAAGCGCGGTGTTATCGGGCATCTGGAGGATTAATCTTTACGCGGATCGCTAATGGGCTGGCGCACCAGGATGATGTAGGCGAGGGCGCCCACCATGGTGACGCAACCGCAGATAATCAGCGCCAGGCGGAAAGAGTTAGTGGTATCCACAATAAAGCCGGTAACGATCGGCGCGAAGGACGCGCAGATAAAACTGGCAAAGTTCTGGATACTGCCTACGGAGGCGGTCATACGTGAGGCGACGGCGACGTGGATCAAGCCCCAGCAGGAGGTTCCGGCGAAGTGGATACAGAACAGCGCCATACCGATCAGTAACACCGCGGTCATTGACGTTGTCGCCTGCGGTACCACGAAGGTGAAGGCTGCAGAGCAGAACATCCCGGCGATAATACAAATCTTCCGGCTCTTAATCGGTGCCATACCGCCTTTCACCAGCCAGTCGGTGACAAAACCGTTAATCAGCATGCCAGCTGCGCCAAACAGGAACGGAATGGCCGCCATTAAGCCGGTGCTTTTTAAATCCAGATTGTAGGAGGTCTGCAGGTAGCCCGGCAGCCAGGCCAGGTATAACCATGCGGTGTAGTTGATGCCGCTAAAGCCCAGCATCATGCCCCACATGGTACGGTTGCGGAACAGGCTGCGCCATTCGGCAAAGCTCAGCGGATCGCGGCGGGCATTGACGCTGCCGGCGTTCAGGTAAGCCTGTTCTGTGGCGCTCAGATCAATCTGCTCGCGGTTGCGATACAACATGTACCAGCCGATGGCGAGGAAAATGCCCAGCACGCCGATGGTAATAAACATCCAGCGCCAGCCCATAACCAGCATCATTGCAGCCAGAATCGGTGGACTAATGGCGACGCCGATGGTGGAGGCGGCGTTAAATAAACCCATGGGGCGGCCGCGCTCTTTGATGTTAAACCAGTCGTTGATGACTTTTACGCCGCACGGGTTCATGGGCGCTTCGCCGATCCCCATGCCAATACGCACCAGCACAAACTGAGTGAAGCTGTGTACCATCCCGGACAGCGCCTGAAACAGCGACCAGAAGAACATCCCGAGTCCTAACATAATGCGCGGACCCTTGCGATCCAGCAGCGGGCCGCAGGGCAGTTGTGCAATACCGTAAGCGAGAGAGAAGACCGACAGCAGGACGCCGATTTGCGTGGCGCTCAGCCCCAGTTCTTCCCGAATTGTTAAGTTGGCGACTGATAATGAACTACGGTCGAGGTAATTAATCACCGCAGCAAAAAATAATAAAATCATAGCTGTGGTCTGAATACGTTTAATTCGGCTACTGCGTTGTACCATGCCCTCAGGCGGAACATTAATATCCGCTGATGACGACGTGTCAAACGAAGAACTCGGGTCGAGGGTAATATTATTTTTTTCCACGCCGGACTCCTGAACCTCAATAATTTATTTTCACACAGCAGTGGGCTGTGCAGTATTGAAAAAATACCAGTGATGAATCAATTTACTCATCACCGCTCACAAAAGTTTTTAATGCAGTCGACTTAGCGTGAGCATAGGCAAGAGGTATTTTTCAGGGGTTTATATTTTTATAAAATCGTGCTCCCGGTAATGGTTTGCTGTTTTTTATCGGTACTTAATGCGCGGCAGCGCTACTTTGATTGATGGAGCGGATCATCGATTGTTTGGCTGTATTCAAATGGTTACATAGCGCCAGGGTGGCATCCAGGTCGCTGCGGCAGATCAGCGCGCTGAGGATAGTCATATGCTCATCGATGGCAATGATATTGCGCTGTTTAAGATCGCTTTCATCCCACTGATAGTGGAAGTGGAAAATCACGGAGATGATTTCAAGTGATTGATTAAAAAATATATTGTCGGCAGCAGAGAGCAGTAAAGCATGAAACTCACGGTCTAACTGCGAGAACATACGAAAGCTGCTGCCGATGCTGTCGCGCAGGATGCGATGGCGCTCCAACAGCGTTTTGGCCTGCAGCCAGCGCGGGTCATCATCGGGCAGATTGAGGAAATGCTGTAAAGAATGGGTCTCAAGCATTTCTCTGAGTTCAAACAGCTGTTCCGCATAGGCCTGATCGAACTGCTTCATGCTCCACTGACCGCGTTTTTCGTTTTTAATCAGGTTGTAACGTTCGAATTTTAAAAGATATTCCCGCACAACTACCGGACTGACGCCTGCGGCTCTGGCAAGCTGCAGTTCGGAGAAACTTTCGCCTGCGCGCAGTTGGCGCTGGTTGATCATGGTGAAAAAAGCCTGCTCGAAGATCCGGTTTTGCTCGGTCATGGAGGCGGTGGTGCAGGCAAAACCGTCGTCATGGTCAGGTTTACGCACGATGACATAGTGGCTGCCGACCTGCGTCAGTACGCCGCATTCGCTTAAATGGCTCAGCATATGGCGCACGGTGGTGCGACTGATGTTGTACATCTCGGCCAGCGCGCTTTGCGACGGAAGTGGGGAAGGGATATGACCACGCGCCATATCATCGATTATTTGGTTAATCACATTGTGGCGTAAGTTCTGTGAACGGCTCATGGCGTCTCCTTTTTCGCTATTAAAACCCGATTTAAAACATTTTTATGCGCTGAGATTCACAGATTACGTTTCCGCTTTCTCCGGTTTTTTTATTTTCGTCGATATCTGAGGCAACAAAAAAACAGGAGAGCAGAATCATGTCTACGATGAATACGTTGATTTGCCAGGAACCTAAAAAATTAGTCTGGAAAGAGCGTGAAATACCTGTTCCGGGTGAGGGTGAGGCATTAATTAAAATTAAGTCGGTGGGGATTTGTGGCACCGATATTCATGCCTGGGGCGGCAATCAACCTTTTTTCAGCTATCCACGTGTATTAGGCCATGAAATATGTGGGGAAATTGTCGGGCTGGGTAAAAATATACAAAATCTGAAAAATGGCCAGCAGGTGGCGGTTATTCCTTACGTGGCCTGTCAGCAGTGTCCGGCATGCCAGAGCGGGCGCACCAACTGCTGCGAGAATATTTCAGTGATTGGCGTGCACCAGGATGGCGGCTTCAGCGAATACTTGTCCGTGCCGGTGACCAACCTGCTGGATGCGCAGGGCATTGACCCGCAGGCGGCGGCGTTGATTGAGCCTTATGCCATCAGCGCACATGCGGTACGTCGGGCGGCGGTAGCGCCGGGTGAGCAGGTGCTGGTGGTCGGTGCCGGTCCGATTGGTCTGGGCGCGGCGGCGATTGCCAAAGCCGATGGCGCGCAAGTGGTGGTGGCGGATACCAGCCCCGCGCGCCGGGAGCATGTGGTTTCCCGACTGGATCTTCCGGTTATCGATCCGTCTGCTGAAGATTTTGATGCGCAATTGCGCGCTCAGTTTGGCGGCTCGCTGGCGCAAAAGGTCATTGATGCCACGGGGAATCAGCATGCGATGAACAACACGGTGAATTTGATTCGCCATGGCGGCAGCATCGTTTTCGTTGGGCTGTTTAAAGGCGATTTACAGTTCTCCGATCCTGAGTTCCACAAGAAAGAGACCACCATGATGGGCAGTCGCAACGCGACCCCGGAAGATTTTGCCAAGGTGGGCCGCCTGATGTCGGCAGGCAAACTGACCGCCGACATGATGCTCACGCACCGTTACGCGTTTGCCCAACTTGCAGAGATCTACGAGCGGGACGTGATTAACAACCGGGAACTGATTAAAGGCGTGATCACGTTCTGAGAGGATAAGTGTGATGAAAACATTGAATCGACGTGATTTTCCGGGGGCGAGCTACCCAACGCGCGTAATCCAGTTTGGTGAAGGTAATTTTCTGCGGGCGTTTGTCGACTGGCAACTGGATATCCTTAATGAGAAAACGGATCTCAATGCTGGCGTGACCATCGTTCGCCCGATTAATACCGATTTTCCGCCGTCGCTGAATGCTCAGGATGGGTTATATACCACGCTTATTCGTGGGTTGAACGAGCTGGGCGAGGCGGTAAGCGAGGCGCGGCTGATTCGTTCGGTGAATAACGAAATCAACCCGTACAAGGATTTCGCGGCGTATCTGACGCTGGCGCACAATGCGGACATCCGCTTTGTGTTTTCGAACACCACTGAAGCCGGGATTAGCTATCACGCGGCGGACCGTGTGGATGATGCCCCGCCGGTGAGTTTTCCGGCCAAACTGACGCGACTGCTGCTGGAGCGCTTTAACCATTTTGCGGGGGCGGTGGATAAGGGCTGGGTGATTATTCCTTGCGAACTGATCGACTATAACGGCGATGCGCTTAAAACGCTGGTGCTGCAGTATGCGCAGGACTGGCAGCTTCCTGCGGCGTTTGCCGATTGGGTGGAAACGGCGAATACCTTCTGTTCCACGCTGGTTGACCGCATTGTTACCGGCTACCCGCGCGAAGAAGCCGCCGCGCTGGAAGCTACGCTTGGCTATCACGATGCATTTCTCGATACCGCGGAACACTTTTATCTGTTCGTGATTCAGGGACCTGTATGGCTGGCTGAAGAGTTAAAGCTGGCGCAATGCCCTCTGAATATCCGAGTAGTAAACGATATTAAGCCGTACAAGGAACGTAAGGTCGCGATTCTGAACGGCGCGCATACGGCACTGGTGCCGGTTGCCTGGCTGTGCGGGCTGGATACCGTTGGCGAAGCGATGCAGGATGCCGATGTCCGCCGTTTTGTCGAGCGGGCGATTAGCGAGGAAATTATACCGGTATTGGATCTCGATGCCGATGAACTGCGAGAATTTGCCGGTGCGGTGAGCGGGCGTTTTCAGAACCCCTACATTCGCCATCAATTACTTTCCATCGCGCTTAACGGCATGACCAAATTCCGCACCCGTATATTGCCGCAGCTGCTGGCGGGCCAGCAAAATGGATGTTGGCCTGTGCGCTTAACCTTCGCTCTGGCCGCGCTGTTGGCGTTTTATCGCGGTGAACGGGCCGGGGAAGGCTATCCATTGCAGGATGACGAGCAGTGGATAAATCTGTATGCCAGCCTGTGGCCGCAAGTTGGCAATGATTTAACGCTGCGGGAACTGGTGAATGCAGTGCTCGGCGAGGCCGCGCACTGGGGGGAAGATTTAACGTTATTGCCAGGTCTTGCTGAGCAGGTGACAGCCAACCTGGAAATGATTCTGGTGCAGGGTATGCGTCAGGCGGTGAACTGTCTGGAATAAGGTTGCCATGCAGCGCCCGGAGTGGTGTTGGGCGCTGTTTTTTTTAACCCTGAGCTGCCACCACTTTGATTTCAACCATCCCGATCCCCAGCTTCCGCGGCGAGTGGCCGAGAATATTGCCCTCGTTGGTGGCAACCGGATCGGGTGGGATAATCACCAGCGTATTGGCATCTGCCGGGTTTTCAAAATGTAAGGTAGTGGTGCTGATATCATGGCTTAACACCAGCGTCTGTTCTTCATTGCCAACGCGCACGGGTATCGGGCGATTGGCGTTATCGCCATAGGCTTTGGCGGTGATGACCAGATCGAATTTTTTCGGCAATGGCGCTTTGTATTCGATTTTTACCTCTTCACTGAGCTGCGCATTGGACCAGCGTCCCCAGGATTCGGGGCGTGAAATACCACTAAATTGTTTCACCTCTTCCGGCGCGCCCGCCACGTTAAAGACGAAGCTGTCGGCTTTGTAGCGAATATCGTTATCGACAATTTTCAGCGTATCGACGTTTCCTTTGTAGCGCTCCATGTCGATCACCGTGTCTTTAAAGACGGTTTTGCTTTTCCATTTGGCTTTGTCAACGTGCTGCACAATTTGTTGCCCGCCCAGTTGCCCCTGAGAGACGCACCAGTCGGTGGAAAGCGCCAACTCCGGCGCCCACAGCTGCGCCATTTTGTAGCAGCGATCGACCCAGACAAAGTTATCGCGCGGCGCGAAATCCGCCAACTGGAAGCGCAACGGCGCCGAGTATTCGCTTTCTGGTAGTGGTTCGACGCGTTTATCCGATACGCGCAGCAGCAGTGGCAGGCGGAAATGACTGCCGGAGAACGCGATCATGTTCTTGTCCTGGTCAATGGTGAACTCTTTCATCTCTTTCGGGAAATTCCACAGGCGGATGATATCGGGCTTCCACGCCAGCATTTTTTCTTTGATGTTGAGGAACACTTCCGACACGGATTCGCCCGACAAACTGCTGCGGCCAAGGCCGATAAAGTTATCGCCGCCCAGAATATCCAGCACCGTTGCGCCGTTATCCATCGTGTTACGTTTCACCGCCAGCGTATCCTGTTGCGGTTGGTCGCCGCGTAGCACGAAGAACAGGTTGTTGCGGTCCTGCTTGTTCAGATACTTCCAGGCGGTGTTGTTCATTGCCAGATGATCGGAAGAAACCACGATCACGGTATCTTTAAACCACGGGGATGCTTTGATTTTATTAATAAATTCAGCGATGTTTTCCTGACTGCAGCTCACCGCGCTGAAGGACTGATTGGCCTTACCGTCGATGTCATAACGTTTACGGTTACAGCTACGAGAGATAAAACCATCCGGATGATGGGTATCCACGGTCAGGGTAAACAGTGAAAAACGTTGTCCTGAACGCGATAGTTCTTCAAATTTTTTCCATGCTTCGTCCAGCACGGTGTCATCGTAAAAGCCCCAGTCGTTACGATATGCGGGATCCGCTACCACGCTTTTTAACTCTTCTGCGCCGTACAGATGATCAAACCCGTGAGATTTCAGGAACACATCCTTCCCGGCAAAGCGCAGGTTGGCCCCCTGCACAAAGTAGTTTTGGTAGCCGGAGTTTTTCAGGATATCGCCGAGACAGATATTGTTGGGGAAAAAGCTGGAAACCGATGCCGAGGCGTTGCCTTCAAATGGCGCAAATAACGGGATGCCACATTGCGAAGCGACCATGCCAGCGATGGTGTAATCCGTCCCTGGTAGCTGCATGGTGTTGCTGAAATCCATGCCTTCGTTTTTCAACGCACCGAGCTCCGGGGTCAGATCCGGGAACGCCTCGTTATTAAAGTAGGTGCGTTCGAGACTTTCGCCGTAGATATAAACCAGGTTCAGCTTCGGATGAGGGATGGTTTTCGACGGCTCTTTATAATAGGTCAGGAAATCCGGATCGCCATCGCGCGACTGAGATTTCACCAGTTCAGTTATCTGGTGAAACGCCGGGCTGGCGTCAACGGAGGCCAGCGCCAGCAGCAGGGCCAGTAGGCTGTAACCCACGTGATGCGGGTGATGGCGACGGCGGCGAAGGATCCAGCCGAGGGCGACGAAGACGGTTGTCAGCGCCAGCGCAATGCCGACGCCAGGCAGAATATATTTCCCGATACCTGCGCCGGTCAGGCTGTTGGTCAGAGTATAAAGCACCGCGTCGTTGATTCCGTCGCCGGTGAAATAGTCACTGGCATACAGTGTGATATTCAAGACAATAAAAATCCCCAGCACCGTTAACGTGGCGGCAAACCACCAGGTATTGCGACCCGCTTTCCAGGCATAAATCAGCACTGAAGCGAGAAACAGAGTGATGGAGATTAATTCTGACACGGTCGATCCTCAGTAAACCGGGCACATGCCTGGCAGGCTAATCATTTGGTGAGAGAACAATGTAATAGCGTTGTTATATTGCTGCAATTGTAGTGACATTAAATTACGTTGTTATTCAGAATTGGTTTAGATATGCGCGTTTTTGGCGGGTAATTACGGCTTTCGTGATGGCGGTCTGTATCGGCAGGAATAGGGGGATGCCGCGCAGGGGATACGCGGCATTTAATGCCTCAGGAAATGAAGTTCATACCCTGTTTTAACACCAGATCGCAGGCCTTGGTTTTTACCTGCTTCGCCAGCGAGCTATTACCAATCGTGTTCAGGTCCAGCTGTTGGCCATCTTTGGCGTTGAGCAGGCCCTGAATGCCGTCCATGTAATTGGTGTCTTGTTTCTGCTCTGGGGCACTGAGGCCGAGTTTATCCAGCACCTGGTTTTTGACGTTTTGCGCGTCGGTGACCGAGGCCAGTTTCTGTTTGGCGCAATAGTCCAGGATCCCGGCGGCGTTATTCATGCTGCTTGAGGTCAGTGACTGATTGCTGCCATTCAGCAGACTGGTCAGGGAGGAGAGCGACGAGCTGCCCTGCGAGCCGGAGCTTTGTTTGCTCAGTTCGCTGGCCGCGCTGGAGAGCGAGTCCTGCCAGGAGGCGGCAAAAACGCTGGTGGAGATGAGCGTACTGGCGGCAAGCGCACAGCACAGCAGACGTTTGGTTGTTTTCATCATTATATGCAACTCGTGTTATGCCTTTTCAGCGCAGTATAGCGCTGGCAGCTTTATGAGTGGTCCTAATACGTTAATACTCTTTTCCTGTTACCCGGCTACGGTAGCTGTCCCAGTTAAAAATCACCCACAGGCTGTTACCGAGACGCATGCGATCCATCACGCGCTCACCCAGCAGTTTGTTCATTTCATCCATATTGCTGTTGGTTAACATACCGGTCGGGCGTTTTGAGGACGATCGGCGATCGACGATCTGATTGATGATCACTTTTTCATAGCGGGATTCGGTCTGCATGCCGATCTCATCGATCACCAGCAGATCTACATTGCTAAGATCGTTGAGCAACTGTTCTTCGCTGGTTTCACGGTTACTAAAGGTTTCTTTCATCGCCGACATGATATCAGCCACGGTAATGATCAGTACCGACTTACCGCGGAGCAGCAGTTCGTTGCAGATAGCTGCCGCCAGATGGTTTTTGCCGGTGCCGGGTTTGCCCGAGAAAATAAAGCTGGCGATGTTGCCGTCAAACTCATCAACGTACTGGCGGGCTTTGCTCAGGGCGTTCATCTGACCTTCGCATTCCACCCGATAGTTATCGAATGAACAGTTTTGGTGCAGCGGACGGATACCGGAGCGGTTGAATGTGCGCTGCATTTTCATGGCCCGGTTTTCGCGGGCCAGCGCTGCGGCACGAATTTCACCTTGCTCTTTTTGCCATGCCAGTAGCTCTTCGCCCGTTTTAAAGGCAGGCTCGACATTGGGCGGCATCATTTTTTGCAGACGTTTCATCAGATCGCCAACGTTTTTCATCGTTATCCTCTAAAACCTGGTGGAATATGGCTGTCAGGTTCGCTGACACTGTTCACATCGCGCTTTGGCATTCCGCCATTGCTGGCCCGGCCAATCTGGATGCTACGCGCCAGTTTTTGCTGCCACTGAATATGGTGAAAGACTTTGCCTTCGGCCTGCCAGTAGGCGACGAATGAGGCCAGTTCCTCGGCGGTGACCGGTTCTCTTAACGCCACGCCCCACAGAGCGGCCTGGCGCTGAAAGTCGGCATCGGGCTGCCAGTCAGCGTACATCGCAAATTTCCCCATTGGCACGGCCACGGGCGCAGCTTGCGGCTCTTCATAAAATTGCGCATCCAACGTCACATCGCTTCCTGGACGTGACAGCTTCTCTTCAAGCGCCAACAACTGAGCCAGTCGCGCAGGCGTCAGCGCGTAAAACGCTGGCGCATTGTTGGCGAATACCGCTACGGCGCCACCCGCAGACTTTGCCAGTACCGCGTGGTGATCGTGTAGTAAGGCGTCAATGCTGATGACGTCCGGCGTCAAAATTTTGCAGGGCATAATGTTTCTCAAAACTGAACAACAACCGAGAAGGGACTGCTTTTATAGTAACACAGAGAACCAGGAGAGCAGCAGATGAGGGGGAGATTCCCCCTCTGCGAGGCGCTAAGAAATTACCGCGCTAGACGCGTGGGCGTTTGCGATACAGCCATAAGCCTGGTACGGATAAGCCGATAGAGAGCGCGCCGACAATCGATGAAGCTTTCAGGAAATTGGTCAACAGGGTGATCATCAGCGCTTCGCTGTAGCCGAAATGGCCGATTTTTACCGCGGAGATCATGGCGGTGTAGGCGGAGATCCCGGGAAACATCGGGATCACAGCCGCAACGGTGAAGACCTTAGGATGCGCCAGATACCAGCGCGACCACTGGATCCCAATGCAGCCAATCAGCAGCGACGCCATGAAGGTTGACCATTCAATATTAAACCCTGCGCTCATCATCACCATTCGTGAACCGTGGCCCAGCGCGCCGAGTAACGCACACCAGGGAAGCGCGCGGTGCGGGACGTTAAACACCATGGCAAAGCCCAGAGCCGGGATCGCCGACAGGATCATGTCCTGTATCAGCGCCAGAATGAAATCGATCACGCCCATCCGCGCAGCCCCCATAAGGTCATCGACATAACCACCCCAATGCAGGTTGCCAACGTCAGGAGACTGGCAATGGCCCAGCGAGCGAGCCCGGTATTAATGTGCCCCTTAAACATATCCGCGACAGAGTTGATCAACGGAAAACCCGGAACCAGCAGCAGCACGCTGGCAGCCATGGCGATGGTTGGGGTGTGATTAAAGGTCGGCAGCGTCAGCAACAGGCCGGATATTGTGGTCGCCACAAAGGCGGTGATACAAAAGTTGATTTGCGGGTGCAAATGCCGTGACGCCAGAATCTGGCGGATATACATCGCCACCATGCTGGCGAAAAAGGTGATCACCGCGCCGTCCCATCCGCCGTTATTGAGTTTGCAAAAGCAGGCGCAGGACAAACCGACCATCAATGCGACCAGCCATCTTGGATAGCGTAGCGGCTTAATCTGGCTGAAGCGCTTCTCAACGCCTTTTATATCCAGTAGTTTGTGTTCCGCTAAAATAACGATGTGCTGCACTTCCGTCACGACGTGCATGTTAATGCCGCGATCATGATTTTTTCGGGTCGACGTCAGGCATTGTCCATCTTTAATGGTGGTCAGGACAATCGCGTTAGAGGAGATGGCGCTTTCTACGCTATCCATGCCAAGCGCCAGGCCGAGGCGAGTGGATAGCTCGTCAACCAGCGCGCTTTCTGCACCATGCTGGAGTAAAAAAAGCCCACATTGTATACATAACCGTGTAACCGTTCGCTGTGACGACTGCTCTGTTTGCATGGTTCGCTCTGACTGAAAAGGATCTCATTGAATAGTGAATGTCTTCTTTTTATCATGAAGCATGAGCCAGTTGGCTCTGGCAAGATCAATCTTTGTGTTGAAAAAAGACGCAGGTCGTACTCGCTTACATGCCTTACCTGCTAATCAATAAAAACAGTATCACATGATAAGATAGTTTTATTTATCAGGATGGCAAATACGTAAGCAATTCTAACGTTCTATTTTAGTTCTTTTAATTGTACATAGAATGTATTTATGCGTAATTTTGTAATAACGGTTCAATAGTTTGACGCTATTGGGATTATAGCGCCATTATTTTAATGTTTGAATGAAATCCAAGGATAAACAATTCACCTCGTCTATTGTTTAGGGTTTTCCTGTTAATTAATACGTTTAATTTATCAGGGATCTTCTAATAAATGCGAATACGGACTGGTGAATGTGGAGGGGATATGTTGCCAGGACGCTGCAAAAACGCAATTATTATTAGCAAATTACCGATCGTACAAACTGGGCTTAAAGGTGTAATGCAAGAACAGTTTGCTGATTACGAATTGACTTACTGTCGTTCTGTTGAAGAACTAACATTGTTGCAGTTGCGGTGCGCTGATTTGGTGATTGCTGATTTATCAGCAGACTGCAATCATCCTCGCTCAGTTTGCGAACAATTTTATTCTTTATTATCTCAATACCGTGATATTCATTGGGTGTTTCTTGTATCTCGTGTTTTTTACCCTCTCGCCATCGAACTGCTGATGTGCCCGATCAGTTCGCTGTTATCTGATGCTGAGCCGATTGAAAGTTTAGTGAATGTAATTCACGCGGGAAATACCCGAGCTGAGAGGATAAGTAAATCTCTGATTTCCCCTCCCGTAATGCCAGAGTTGGCTGACAATAGCGCCCGCTCAATTGCACTTACTCTCTCGGAGAGGAAAGTGCTGAGACTCCTGGGAAAAGGTTGGGGAATTAACCAGATTGCATCGTTACTTAAGAAAAGTAATAAAACAATCAGCGCCCAAAAGAACAGCGCCATGCGTCGCTTATCAATACATAGCAATGCAGAAATGTACGCATGGATAAATAGTTCTCAAGGATCGCGAGAACTGAATTTACCTTCAGTATATGGGGAGACCACGGAATGGAAAGCAGAAGCATTAAAAGAAACGTCGCACTTGTAGAAAAATGTGCGATGAGTCGCGTGGGTATTGAGAGTTTATTTAATACCATGCCGGATGACCAATACGCACTTCATCCCTTTTCGAACCAGCCTGCCTTTAGTCAGGCGATGTTAAAAATGTCATTTTCGGCAGTAATTTTTTCTCTTTCTGCTATCAGAACCGATCGCAGAGCAGGACTCGCCTATCTGACGGAGATGGCGATAAATTTTCCTCGCATCAGGCGTGTGGTGATTGCCGATGACGATGCTGAGGCACGTTTAATTGGCTCTCTGTCACCATTGCCGCTGGATGGGGTCGTTAGCAAAGCCTCTTCGTTAACTGTGCTGCAGGAAGCTTTGTTTACGTCGTTGAATTGCCCTACCCGGACAACCGAAAGCGCGAAAAACCATTGGTTTATCAATCAAAGCCGTGTGCTTAGCCCCACAGAACGAGAAATACTGCGTTTTATGTCAAATGGCTATTCGATGCCGCAGATTGCCGTTCAGCTTGAACGGAATATTAAAACCATTCGGGCGCATAAATTTAACGTAATGTCCAAGCTGGGCGTGAGCTCAGATGCGGGTTTACTGGATGCTGCCGATATCCTGCTGTATCTGCGTGCAGGCGAACCGACACCCATTCTTCAAGCGGCGTCGTGACGGTCAACGTAGACGTATTTTGTGTCGGGTTCAGTCACCGACCCGGGGCGTGAAACATCATTGGCACACATCAACCCAGGTGGCTGACGTTAGCTCAGCCATCCTTTCCGGCGTGATGCGAACCGCGCTGTGAATGGCTCCTGCCGCAGGCAGCACTTCAGCATAGTGCTTCAGAGAGACATCGCAATAAACCGATATCGGTGTTTCCAGCCCGAAAGGACAAACGCCGCCAACGGGGTGACCCGTCGCATTCACGACCTCATCACTACTCAGCATACGGGCTTTGGCGCCGAATGTGCTCTTTAGCTTTTTATTATCCAGCCGGGCATCGCCTTTGGCGACGACCAGAATGATGTCGTTCTTTACTTTTAGCGAAAGTGTTTTCGCGATCTGACCGGGTTCGACATTATGGGCTTTTGCTGCCAGCTCGACGGTTGCCGTGCTCTGATCTAATTCGATGATCTCAATATCTGGGGCATGTTGCGCCAAAAATTGGCGTACTGATTGCAAACTCATTCTTCTCTCCAAATCGCCTACGGGCAGCTCCATACAGCAGAAAACCGCATGGCGTAATTTGTCATAGGGGCAAGCTCGCTGTAAATATTTTATTGTAACAACATGGCAACATTGGCAGTTTTTCGATCATCTTCACAATCAAAGAAACCGGTTACAGTAACCGGTTGCAGAATGTTGAAATGACGATTAATACTGAAGTTGTCACTTCCTCTGTATCACATAATAAGAGCCATCTATGAAACTTAACTCAAAATGCAGTAGCGCTGGTGTTCTTCCCGGCACGGTTGCGAAAAAGTGTAATGAGCTTTGCGTGGTGGTGTTGATGCCTGCATGGCCGCAGGGTTTTGCGCAACGGGAGAGCGGCTATGTCTACTAATCATGCTGTGTTTAATGTGATTTTCCGCTTTGTTGAAAACTACGTCAGCCCTGTCGCCGGACGAATCTCTTCACAACGTCATGTGATGGCAATCCGTGATGGGTTTATTTCGGCTATGCCCTTTATGATCGTCGGTTCATTTCTGCTGGTTTTCGCCTACCCGCCATTTTCTCCTGATACCACATGGGGATTTGCCCGTGCATGGCTGGATATGGCAAAACAGTTTGAAGGCCAGATCCTCACTCCGTTTGATATGACGATGGGGATCATGTCGGTCTACATCTGTGCGGCTATCGCTTATAACCTGGGTAAGCACTATGTGAAGTCGCATCAGTTAGATCCGTTTATGTGCGCAATGCTGTCCATCATGGCTTTTTTGCTGATTGCTGCGCCGAAAACCAAAGGCGCGATGCCCGTCGATAGCCTGGGTGGGACGGGGATTTTCACTGCTATCCTCGTGGCGATTTACTGTGTGGAAATGATGCGTTTCCTGAAGGCGCACAACATCGGCATCCGTTTACCCGATCAGGTGCCGCCAATGATCAAAAACTCCTTCGATCTGCTGATCCCGGTGCTGGTGGTGGTGCTAACGCTGTACCCTCTGAGCCTGGTGATACAGTCGCAGTTTGACATGCTAATTCCGCAGGCCATTATGGCCATCTTTAAACCACTGGTATCCGCTGCTGATTCTCTCCCGGCGATACTACTGGCCGTGCTGATTGGTCATCTACTGTGGTTTGCTGGGATCCATGGTGCGGCGATTGTGTCGGGGATGCTGCAAATGTTCTGGCTAACCAATCTCGGAATGAATCAGTCGGCGCTGGCACAGGGCGCGCCTTTGCCACATATCTTTATGGAAGCATTCTGGACGTTTTTCATCGTGGTTGGTGGGTCCGGCGCGACGATGGGGTTAGTGATTTGCTATCTGCGCAGCCGTTCGGCTCATTTACGCTCGATTGGGCGTTTGAGTGTGGTCCCCAGCATTTTTAATATTAACGAACCGGTGATTTTCGGTACGCCGATTGTTATGAACCCGGTGTTCTTTATCCCATTCCTGCTGGCCCCGATGGTGAATGCGGTGCTGGCCTGGGCGGCGATGAAGCTGGATTTAATTGGACGGGTGATTTCCGTCGTTCCCTGGACGGCCCCGGCACCGGTTGGCGCGGCATGGGCGTTAGGCTGGGATTATCGCGCGGCCATCCTGGTCGTCCTGCTGGCGTTGGTGTCGGCGATCATCTATTTCCCATTCTTTAAGGTCTATGAAAAGCAGCTATTGGCGCAGGAAAAAGAAGAAGCACAGCGTATAGAAGAGGAAAACCAGCAGGTTGCATAAATTGTTGACGAGGGGCTACGGCTCCTCGCTTACTTCAGCGTACAGTCACCGCATTGCTGAACGTCGGGCAGGCGGTAACGCTGGCAGCAGGTTCTGCGCACCAGTAATCCTTCGCGTGGAACAACGGTACGCCACAACGGATTATCCTGACCGCAGGAGAGTTGTTTCTCAAAAAAGCAGGTTTGCCGCAGTGAGTTCAGCAGCTCTTCACCTAACAATGGCTTCATTTCCGTTAAATACCAGTGAATTAAATATCCGGTATTGCTCCAGATAAGCCTGGCGTTGATCTCGCCCGTTGCTTCCAGCGCCTGCACAACCGGCGTTAGTGCCGAGAGAATCAGCGTTTCCATGCGTTGTTGAGGCGACAGGGCTGTAGTCTGGTGATCCTGGTGGACGTCAATCCAGAAGCAGGCTGCACGGCCCGTTTCGTGAAACTCAACGCGCATGTGTTCCGGTGAGACGTCAATGGCCTCTTTTTGTGTTAGCAGGGCTACCATGAGTGGGGGCATCATCAGCCCGATATACCATTGCGCCCAGAGAGAAATCAGCGGCTTATTTTCGCGTGTCAGCGTGGGCTGGTTGCGATAGATATGGTCTGAATAAACGGCCAACAGCGAACTGAGCGTCGCTGGTTGCGTCCATTCATGTAGCGTCATCGCGCCCGGTACGGGGATTTCGTCAAGACGAATAAAGTCCAGCAGGTGCTCACGAGTTTGGGCTATCGTTTCGCGTACAGCAGCAGCCAGCGAGGGCATCTTTGCTGGAAGGTGGCTACGCCAGATGACATCTTCAACGATCGGTGCGGAACGATAAGCCATGGGAATATAAGGATGTTAATCTAAATGATAATGATTTCTAATCCTATAGTTGACGATGAACGATGGCAAGATCTTTGTCGCGATGACGGATGCCACCGCACAGATAGCTCAGAGTGAAGGGCGGTTTACCCTCAGCTCATCGCTGACCAGCGTGTTGTTACGCCCAAGATTTTTCGCCTCGTACAGGGCTTTATCCGCTCTGGCGATAGCGGCCTCAATATCCTGCTCTACCAGCGGCGCAATGCCGATACTGACGGTCACGTTGGTTGCCACGTTTTCGTTAAACATGTGGGGGATTTTAAGGTCGTACACTTTCTGACGAATACGCTCGGCGGCGGCCTGTGCCTGCTGCGGATCGATCGCGGTCAGCAAAACCATGAATTCTTCGCCGCCGAATCGCGCCACCACATCCCGGGAGCGTACGGAATCACGAATGGCGGCTGAGACGCGGATCAGCGCCTGGTCGCCCATCATATGCCCGTAATGATCGTTATAGGCTTTGAAGTGGTCGATATCCAATAACAGCACGTAGTGTTTCGAGTTGCTCAGCGCCAACAGCGTATCGAGTCTGTGTTGCAGTCCCCGGCGGTTATACAAACCGGTAAGCGGGTCAAGCATGCTGAGTCCGTTGAGCGTTTCCCGTTCCTCAAGCAGTTTGTACATCAACTGCTGGGCGAAACCATCGTAGCGCTTTTGTATCACATGTTGGATGGCGATCCCGGCCATCGGTAACGCCATAAAATAGAAAATTCGTAAACTATGCTCGTTGCCGCTAAGCCATAAACAGACGGCGACGGAGGGGAGAGAATGAAGCGTAAACGCGATGATATTATTGGCGAAAGCAATAGATCCAATAAACAGCACGCTGAGCAGTGCGATTAACAGAAAATAATAGTCATTATGACCGAGTGAGGAATATTTCTGAAAAATATGGAATGCCCATAACAAGCCAAAGATTATTGAAATAAAAGGGAGATTAATTTTTTTATCCGTGTATTTCCCATGCCATATAAGCAGCAGCGTACTGGTGATCAGTATCAGCAGAGCCGGTACAGATAAGGCTTTGACGGCAAAAAGTGGGAAAAAAAGCGTAAACAGCGCGGAGACTGCGTTGAGAAGCAGAAACAAACGCAAAGAGAGTTGATATTTTTTAGTGCGCAGAGTTCGCCAGGATTGTACTGTCATAGTAAATATTGTTAGTTATCTGTAATATACGAAGATGTGTTGGTAAATAAAACAAATAACGAACGGGGTATCATTCGCTGAGGTCTTTATTTTTAGTTGAAGCGTTAACCGGCGAGCAATTTATCACCTTAGATTATTCATGTCATCAATCGTTAAGTAAAACTCATATAATTGATAGTGCCTCCCAGCTGACAAATGAGAAAATATATCATATGATATTGGTTATCATTATCAATGTCGTAGGTGGAACCATGTTGCAACGTACGCTGGGCAGTGGATGGGGAGTTCTGCTGCCGGGGATACTCATTGCCGGGATGGCATTTACCGACCTGTCGGTCAATGTATGGAAGGTAATGATTGTATTAGGATTACTATTGACTTCGCTCATGTTATACCACAAGCGCTTACGGCATTTTATTCTGTTACCTTCATGTGCAGCGCTGATTGGCGGCATTGTGCTGGTAATGATGAACTGGAATCAGGGATAAGCAAAACAGGGGAAAAAGAGAAGGAAATAAGATAATTGGTGCGAGGGGGGGGACTCGAACCCCCACATCCTAAGGACACTAACACCTGAAGCTAGCGCGTCTACCAATTCCGCCACCTTCGCACAGTCATCTTATTTTTTTGATATCGCCTCGTTGGTGCGAGGGGGGGGACTTGAACCCCCACGTCCGAAAGGACACTAACACCTGAAGCTAGCGCGTCTACCAATTCCGCCACCTTCGCCCAGTGCGAGCAATATCAACGTGGATTATGGTGCGAGGGGGGGGACTTGAACCCCCACGTCCGAAAGGACACTAACACCTGAAGCTAGCGCGTCTACCAATTCCGCCACCTTCGCATACCATCGACACTCAAAAAGTATCGTTACCACGGAGGCGAATTCTAGAGATTTTATGCAGGGCGTCAACAGTTAATTATCGAACTTAACGTGATTGCCGAAAAAAAAGGCGTTTCTACGGTTTTTGGCGTTTTATCCAGGCCGGATAAGCAATAGCGCTATCCGGCGTTGCTCAGTGTCACGTCTGGCGGCAGCGTAAATGCCTGATCCAGCCTTGATCAGTTAGGCTTTTTTCGCCTGACGCGTCATGATGGTGCGATAGACCTTGAAGCGTCCGGTCTGTGCGATAACTTCATGGAATCCGAATACCTCATCCAGCACTTTCGGATAGGGCAGGAAGGCGTTCGCCACGATACGCAGTTCACCGCCGCTGTTGAGATGACGCACCGCGCCGCGAATCAGCGTTTGCGCGGCATCGAGGCTGGTCTGCATCCCATCATGGAACGGTGGGTTGGAGATGATCATATCAAAGCGGCCCGTAACGTCAGAAAAAACGTTGCTGGCGATCACATCACCTTCAATACCGTTGGCGGCAAGCGTGGCGCGGCTGGCTTCAACAGCGGCTGCACTTACATCACACAGGGTTAAGCGGACTTTGGGCGAATGGCTGGCTAAAGCGACGGAGAGTACGCCTGCGCCACAACCGACATCCAGAACTTTACCTTTGGTATGCGGCGTCAGTGTGGAGAGCAGCAATTGGCTGCCAACATCCAGGCCGTCACGGCTGAATACGCCCGGCAGCGTTTTGATGGTCAGATTATCAACCTGATATTCATCCCAGTATTTTTCTGCATCAAAGACCGGCTGTTTTTCCAGACGACCGTGGTACAGGCCACAGCGACGCGCGCTGTCGACTTTATTCAGCGGTGCGTATTCGGCCAGCATCTGCTCTGCGCTACGTACGCCGCTGCGGTTCTCACCCACAACAAAAACATCGCTGCCCACCGGTAACAGCGACAAAATGTTCATCAGCTGGAACTGCGCTTCCGGCTTATTCTTCGGCCAGTAGTAGATTAGCGTATCGCTATCGGCAACGTCATCGGCCTTAGCGACGAGGCTGAAACGGACGTTGTCACCCATCTGGCGGTTCAGCACCTGCCAGTGGTGAAGTTGTTGAGTGTGCGCACGGCGGGCGGCGCTTTCGAAGTGGGCAGGCAGATCATCCTGCAAATCACCGGCAAACAGAATACGGCTTTGTTCGAAATCATCACTGTGGCGCAGCAAGACTTCACTTGCCGGGGTAAAAGCAGACATGGAGTGCTCCTTAAATTGTACAGCCGGGGATTATAGTTGTTTGATGGCACGGATTCGACAAATTTGCTATATTTGCGCCCCTGATAGACAGGAGTGTTTCGCTATGACATCCCGACGAGACTGGCAGTTACAGCAACTGGGCATTACGCAGTGGTCGCTGCGTCGTCCTGGCGCACTGCAGGGCGAAATCGCGATCTCCATTCCTGCGCATATCCGTTTAGTGATGGTTGCTGCACAGCTACCCGCGCTAACCGAACCGTTAATGAGCGATATTTTACGCGCAATAACCGTCAGCCCGGATCAGGTTTTACAATTGACGCCTGACCGTGTCGCCATGCTGCCGCAGGGCAGTCGCTGTAATAGTTGGCGGCTGGGAACCGAAGAGCCACTGCTGCTGGAAGGCGCTCAGGTCGAGAGTCCTGCGTTTAATGAATTACGGGAAAACCCCGCGGCCCGCGCCGCGTTATGGCAACAAATCTGCGCATATGAACACGATTTCTTCCCTCGAACCGACTGATTTACCTGCAGCATTTCAGATTGAAAAACGCGCCCACGCTTTTCCGTGGAGTGAAAAAACATTTGCCAGCAACCAGGGCGATCGCTACCTCAATTTTCAGTTGAGGGTTGACGACGTGATGGCCGCCTTTGCGATTACGCAGGTGGTGCTGGATGAAGCTACGCTGTTCAATATCGCCGTCGATCCTGACTTTCAGCGCCAGGGCCTGGGGCGCGAGCTACTGGAGCACCTGATCGATGAGCTGGAAAAGCGCGGCATTTTGACGCTGTGGCTGGAAGTGCGCGACTCAAATGCTGCCGCTATCGCGCTGTATGAAAGCCTGGGCTTTAACGAGGCGACGATCAGGCGCAATTATTATCCGACGGCCGATGGTCATGAAGACGCCATTATCATGGCATTGCCAATCAGCATGTAAGACAAGGTGTAATGATGAAGAAGTGGGACTGGATTTTCTTTGATGCCGACGAAACGCTGTTTACGTTTGACTCGTTTACCGGCTTACAGCGGATGTTTCTCGACTATAGCATTACCTTTACCGCTGAAGATTTTCAGGACTACCAGGCCGTGAATAAACCGCTATGGGTGGATTATCAAAACGGCGCGATTACGTCATTACAATTGCAGCATGCCCGTTTCCAGAGCTGGGCTGAACGCCTGAAGGTCGAACCAGGCCAGCTTAATGACGCATTTATCAATGCGATGGCTGAGATCTGCTCGCCGTTGCCAGGGGCGGTCTCTCTGCTCAATGCGATTCGTGATAAAACGAAAATTGGCATCATTACTAACGGCTTTACGGCGTTGCAGCAAATCCGCCTTGAGCGGACGGGGCTGCGCGACTATTTCGATCTGCTGGTGATTTCTGAGCAGGTTGGGGTGGCAAAACCCGATCCCCGTATTTTTGACCATGCGCTGGAGCAGGCGGGCAATCCTGACCGTTCCCGCGTGCTGATGGTGGGCGATACCGCAGAGTCCGATATTCTTGGCGGCATTAACGCCGGGCTATCCACCTGCTGGCTAAATACGCACCATCGCGAGCAGCCAGCAGGCATTCAGCCGACCTGGACGGTCGCGTCATTAAGCGAACTGGAGCAGCTCCTGTGTAAACACTGATTGCCTCCCCCCCGTTGATGGGTAAAATAGCCGCAATTTTTCGTATTCAACTTGCACGGCCCGTTGCCGTGCTTACCTAAGAAGATTTGACTATGACGTTGTCTCCTTATTTGCAAGAGGTGGCCAAACGCCGCACTTTTGCCATTATTTCTCACCCGGATGCCGGTAAAACGACCATTACTGAAAAGGTGCTGTTATTCGGACAGGCGATTCAGACCGCCGGTACGGTAAAAGGCCGTGGCTCCAGCCAGCATGCGAAATCTGACTGGATGGAGATGGAAAAGCAGCGTGGTATCTCCATTACCACCTCTGTGATGCAGTTTCCATATCACGACTGCCTGGTGAATCTGCTGGACACCCCGGGGCACGAAGACTTCTCCGAAGATACTTACCGTACCCTGACGGCGGTGGACTGCTGTCTGATGGTTATCGACGCCGCGAAAGGCGTTGAGGATCGTACCCGCAAGCTGATGGAAGTTACCCGTCTGCGCGATACGCCGATCCTGACCTTTATGAACAAACTCGACCGTGACATCCGTGACCCGATGGAGCTGCTGGATGAAGTCGAGAACGAGCTGAAAATCGGCTGTGCGCCGATCACCTGGCCGATTGGCTGCGGGAAGCTGTTCAAGGGCGTTTATCACCTTTATAAAGACGAAACTTACCTGTACCAGACGGGTAAAGGCCACACCATTCAGGAAGTGCGCATTGTTAAGGGGCTGAATAACCCGGAACTCGATGCCGCCGTGGGCGAAGATCTGGCGCAGCAACTGCGCGACGAGCTGGAGCTGGTGCAGGGCGCGTCTAACGAGTTCGACCATGATCTGTTCCTCGCGGGCGAAATCACCCCGGTCTTCTTCGGTACCGCGCTGGGTAACTTTGGCGTTGACCATATGCTGGACGGCTTAGTGGAGTGGGCGCCTGCGCCGATGCCGCGTAAAACTGATACCCGCACCGTGGAAGCCTCAGAAGAGAAGTTCACCGGCTTCGTGTTTAAAATCCAGGCCAACATGGATCCGAAACACCGTGACCGCGTGGCGTTCATGCGCGTGGTTTCCGGTAAGTACGAGAAAGGCATGAAAATGCGTCAGGTGCGCATTGGTAAAGACGTGGTGATCTCCGATGCGTTGACCTTTATGGCCGGTGACCGTTCTCATGTGGAAGAAGCGTATCCGGGCGATATTCTCGGTTTGCACAACCATGGCACTATTCAGATCGGCGATACCTTCACCCAGGGTGAAATGATGAAGTTCACTGGTATTCCGAACTTCGCGCCGGAGCTGTTCCGTCGTATTCGCCTGAAAGATCCTTTGAAGCAGAAACAGCTGCTGAAAGGGCTGGTTCAGCTGTCGGAAGAGGGGGCGGTGCAGGTCTTCCGTCCAATTGCTAATAACGATCTGATCGTGGGCGCTGTTGGTGTGCTGCAGTTCGACGTGGTGGTTTCGCGTCTGAAGAGCGAGTACAACGTTGAAGCGATTTATGAGTCGGTCAACGTGGCGACCGCGCGCTGGGTAGAATGTTCTGACGTGAAAAAATTCGAAGAATTTAAGCGTAAAAACGAAGTTCAGCTGGCGCTGGACGGCGGCGATAACCTCACCTATATCGCACCGACCATGGTTAACCTGAATCTCACCCAGGAACGTTACCCTGACGTTCAGTTCCGCAAAACGCGCGAACACTAATCGCCTCCCAGGGCACGGTATTCGCCGTGCCCTGCAACTTTCCCTGTCTTTTAAATCCCTTGCGGAATGTTCTTAAAACCTCTCGTTTTTCTGTTGTTTGCCTGTTTTTTAGTCAATCCGGACTGCGATCACGAAATCCTGAACTATATTTAACAATGTGATGACATAAATATCGGCGTTAAATGCTTTTTAGGCTGCCTGTTGCAGCTTCTATTGCTGATATTTATTCCACTTACAAGATTAGTTGCTGGTTAACGCCGTTTACGGCAGACCATCGCTTTTAGCAAAACATACAGGAATACATCGATGACAATGACAGGACTTAAGATTTCTAAAACGCTGCTGGCCGTGATGCTGACCTCCGCTGTTGCAACGGGTTCTGCTTTTGCAGAAAACGTCACGACGGATAAAGCGCAATCTGGTGTCGAAAGTGCGGGGCAGAAAGTCGATAGCTCTATGAACAAAGTCGGTAATTTCATGGATGACAGCACTATCACAGCAAAAGTAAAAGCTGCGCTGGTGGATCACGAAAGCATCAAGAGCACCGATATTTCTGTGAAAACAGACCAGAAAGTGGTGACGTTAAGCGGGTTTGTTGAAAGCCAGGCACAGGCTGAAGAAGCCGTGAAAGTGGCCAAAGGCGTTGAGGGCGTAACCTCAGTGAGCGACAAACTACACGTACGCGACAGCAAAAGCACATCCGTAAAAGGCTATGCGGGCGACACGGCAACCACCAGCGAAGTTAAAGCAAAACTGCTGGCTGATGACATTGTCCCTTCCCGTAAAGTGAAAGTAGAGACCACTGATGGAGTGGTTCAACTTTCCGGCACCGTTGACTCAAAAGCACAAAGCGATCGTGCTGAGAGCATCGCCAAAGCCGTTGATGGCGTGAAAAGCGTCAAAAACGACCTTAAAACTCAGTAATTCGACTTAATTCGTCCTCCTGACGTTTGTCGGGAGGCGTGTTGTGCACCACACTAAAAATATCGCCGATGAGCAGCCTGAGCGCTCATAACAAGCGGTGACATTAACTATGGTAAAGGAGAAGCGCATGTTTCGATGGGGCATCATATTTCTGGTTATCGCGTTAATTGCCGCCGCACTGGGTTTTGGTGGACTGGCTGGTACCGCTGCAGGCGCAGCGAAAATTGTTTTCGTGGTGGGGATCATTCTGTTTCTGGTCAGCCTGTTTACAGGGCGTAAACGACCCTAGTCAGTAAACCGTAAAGATAACTTGCTACCAAGCCAGTCCAGTGGACTGGCTTTTACGGTTTTAGCGTCAGGCAATTTGCGTTACTTTGTTGTTCCAGTACAAAAATAACAGGAAGGCAGAGGTGGGGCAGAGAATACCCGTCACGCTCGGTAATATTGCGCCGTTATCGTTACGTCCGTTTCAACCAGGCAGTATGGCGCTGGTGTGTGAGGGTGGGGGACAAAGAGGAATCTTTACCGCTGGCGTACTGGATGAGTTCATGCGTGCGCAGTTCAATCCCTTTGACCTTTACTACGGGACGTCCGCCGGGGCGCAAAACCTTTCAGCCTATCTGTGTAACCAGCCCGGTTACGGACGTAAAGTCATTATGCGTTACACCACCCGCCGTGAGTTTTTTGACCCGGTGCGCTTTGTGCGCGGGGGAAACTTAATCGATCTCGACTGGCTGGTGGATTCGACCTCATCCCAGATGCCGCTGGCGATGGATAACGCCGAGCGTCTGTTTGCCTCTGGGAAAGCGTTTTATATGTGCGCCTGCCGGGGTGATGATTATACGCCTGGTTATTTTTCGCCAAACCGGCAAAACTGGCTCGATCTCATTCGCGCCTCCAGCGCTATTCCGGGATTCTACCGCACTGGCGTTGCGCTGGACGGTGTGAACTATCTGGACGGGGGAGTCAGCGATGCCATACCCGTACAGGAAGCGGCGAAGCATGGCGCAAAAACGCTGGTGGTGATCCGCACTGTGCCTTCGCAAATGTACTACACCCCGCAGTGGTTCAAACGTATGGAGCGCTGGCTGGGCGAAAGCAGTCTGCAACCGTTGCTGAATTTGGTCCAGCACCATGAAGCCAGCTATCGCGCGATCCAGAATTTTATTGAAAAGCCTCCGGGTAAGCTGCGAATCTTTGAGATCTATCCGCCTAAACCGCTCCACAGCATGGCGCTGGGAAGCCGTATTCCGGCGCTGCGAGAAGACTATAAGACCGGGCGTTTGTGTGGTCGTTACTTCCTGGCCACCGTCGGCAAGTTGTTGGCGAAAAACGCGCCATTGCCTCGTCAGACGCCGAAGATTGTCGTGCCGGGACCGGTGGTGGTTCCTCCCGCACCGGTGGCCAACGATGCCCACGCGCCCGTGGTGACCAATGCGCCTCAGGCTAACGATACAACGTTTGATAGCGAGGATCTGGCGTGAGTTTTCGTTCATTGATACACATTGTCACTTTGATTTCCCGCCGTTTACCGATGATGAGCCCGCCAGCATTCAACGTGCCGCGCGCGGTCGGTGTGAAATTGCATCATTGTTCCGGCGACGCAGGCGGCAAACTTTTCCCCGCGTACTGGCGTTAGCGAAAAGTATCCGCCGTTGTTTGCTGCTTTGGGTCTGCATCCCATTGTTATTGAACAACACGGTGATGACAGTCTGGACCAACTGCAGCAGGCGCTGGATACGCGCCCGCAAAAGCTGGTAGCCGTAGGCGAGATTGGACTGGACCTTTATCGGGACGATCCCGCAATTTGATAAACAAGAACGGGTGCTGGACGCGCAGCTTAAACTGGCGAAGCGTTACGAACTGCCGGTGATCCTGCATTCGCGACGGACTCACGACAAGCTGGCGATGCATCTGAAACGCCATGCTCTGCCACGAACCGGCGTGGTGCATGGTTTTTCCGGGAGTCTGCAGCAGGCGCAACGCTTTGTGCAACTGGGGTACAAAATTGGCGTTGGCGGCACCATTACCTATCCACGCGCCAGTAAAACCCGTGAGGTGATGGCGCAATTGCCGCTGGAATCACTCCTGCTGGAAACCGATGCGCCGGACATGCCGCTCAATGGTTTTCAGGGGCAGCCCAATCGCCCCGAGCAGGCCCTCAGAGTGTTTGAGACATTATGCGAACTGCGTCAAGAGCCTGCGGACATGATAGCAGATGCGCTGTATCGCAATACGACCGCGTTGTTTAATGTGTGATTGTTGGGCCCGGATGGCGGCTGTGCCTTATCCGGCCTACCTATGATGTCGTCGCATTCGGTAATCACAGATACAGCGCCGGGAAAATCAGGTTATCCACCCCACGCTCGCGCAATCCTGCCGCCAGTTGCTCCACATCCTCTGGCGTTGCGCTCGGCCAGTCTTTTGCTTCGCCATACACCCCATGCGCATGAAAGGCATTCAGTCGCACCGGTACCTCGCCTGACTGCTTAATGAACGCCGCCAGCGCATCAATATGCTGCAAATAATCCACCCGATCGGGGATCACCAACAGGCGTAGCTCAGCAAGCTTGCCCTGCCTTGACAGAAAGGTAATGCTTTGTTTAATCAGCGTATTATCTCGACCGGTAAGCTGGCGATGGCACGTGCTATCCCAGGCTTTTAAATCGAGCATTACCCCGTCGCACACCGGCAATAGTTTTTGCCAGCCGGTTTCGCTCAGCATGCCGTTGCTGTCGACCATGCAGGTCAGATGTTGCAGCAGAGGATCGCTTTTGAGCGCGGTAAACAGCGCCACAATAAACGGCAACTGGGTAGTCGCTTCACCACCGCTGACCGTAATTCCCTCAATAAACAGGGCTGCCTTGCGAATATGCTGCAGCACCTGATCAACGCTCATGGTTTGCGCCATCGGCGTCGCCTGCTGCGGGCACAGGCGCAGGCAGGTGTCGCACTGCTGACACACATCGGACTGCCACCATACTTTTCCTGCACTCAGGCTTAGCGCTTCATGCGGGCAATGCAGCACACATTCTCCGCAGTCGTTGCAGCGCCCCATCGTCCATGGATTGTGGCAGTTCTTACAGCGCAGATTACACCCTTGCAGGAACAGAGCCAGGCGGCTGCCCGGCCCGTCGACGCAGGAGAAAGGGATCAGTTTACTTACTGAAGCGCATCTGCTGTTCATGGCTTATCACACGAGGTTGTCGTTCCAGAATGCGCGTATTGCGTGCGGCCTCTTCACCAAGCCAGGTGGTGTTAGTGCGAGATCCTTCGGCACGATATTTTTCCAGATCCGACAGGCGCACCATATAGCCCGTGACGCGGACCAGATCGTTGCCGCTCACGTTGGCGGTGAATTCACGCATTCCGGCTTTAAACGCGCCGAGGCACAGTTGCACCAGCGCCTGTGGATTACGCTTGATGGTTTCATCCAGCGTCAGGATATCGCTGATCCCGGCGTGATAATATGCGTGATGCGGCGCGACGGTTTGCAAGTGGGTGATCGGGTCAGGTTCATCACCATAAGGCAGACGCGCGCCGGGCGTGGTGCCGATGTCAGAACTGATCCCCGACTGTGCATGCAGCATCGCGCGCTGCTGCCAGCCATACTTCACCGGCGTGCGTTCGACAAACTCCGCCAGTTGGGCGCTAATGCGATACCCGAGCTGATTGGCGAACGCATCTTTCCCGTAGCGGGCGCTTTGTCCTGCCTTTTCGCACAGCAGGTTTACCGCTTCCGCCAGACCATACATCCCGAACATCGGCACAAAACGTTCGGGATCAATCAACCCTTCCTGCACGAGGAAGCTATTCTCAAAGAAATGTGATTTCGTGTAGAGGAATTCACATCGTGAATCAATGATGGCGATTTGCTGCTGGCAGTAGTGCGGTAGGGTGCGTGTAAAGAAGTCATCGACAGAGGTGCTGCGCTCTGCGATGGCTTTCAGATTGAGCCTGACCAGCGTGCTGCCGCCCCCGGCGAGCGGTAAAGAGTTGTAACAACTCACGACGCCATACTGACCTTTTGTGAAAATTTTATCATTTACGGGGCCGTTGGATATGTGCGGCTTACTGCACTCGCAGATATTTTGCGCCACGTTGAGCAGCAGATCATCAGGGGTAATTTGCGGATCATAAATGAATGTCAGATTCGGTGAAACCTGCTTTAACTCTGCATCTGCACGTAAAATTGCGCGGGTGACTGGCGTATCGGCAGGGCCGATATTGGCATGCATAAACGCGTCTGGCAGGGTTCTGTCGAGATAACGCCAGAAACGTTTTATTCGAATATCGATCTCTTCTTGTGTTAGAATTCTAACATACGGTTGCAACAGAGCGTCGAGCTGACCGAGGTAGACCGGCATCGAGGTCACTGACGGAACGTGGTGGTACAGGATGGTGAGCAAGGACAGCGCATCATCAAGGTCGCTGGCGCCTTCAAGCTCCAGCCATGAGGAACCGTTGGCCAAAAAACGCGCGTAATCAGGCAGCACATAGCGCGGTTTGAACGGGGCATGACCTTCGTACATATCGCAGATCACCCCGTCATCCAGCGCCTGGCGGGCCTCAGCGGACAGTGGCGGATAAGGCAGCGCGTTTTCAGCCTCCAGCGCCAAAAAGTGGCGTTTCTGCTCAGGGCTGAGCGTCGGGCTGGTCACGATTTGTTGGCACCGCTGTTGCAGCGCGAATTCGCTTGAAGTGGGCATCGTTGGTTCCTTTATGTGCCGAAGGTATAGCGCCATTGTAGAAAGCTATGCCGCCGCAACCTTTGATCCGGATGCGTCTGATGCCACCGCACCTGCTGTGTAAAGGTGAATTATTTGAAGCAGATCTCATTAGAGTAATGCAAATCTGTATGTGGTTTTCATTAACTGTGATGTATATCGAAGTGTAATCGCGAGCGGATGTTAGAATACTAACAAACTCGCAAGGTGAAATTTTATACGGCGATGCCGTTGGAGAATGTTATGACCGATTTAACAGCAAGCAGCCTGCGTGCACTGAAACTGATGGATCTGACCACCCTGAATGACGACGACACCAATGAAAAAGTGATCGCGCTGTGTCATCAGGCGAAGACCCCGGTTGGCAATACGGCAGCAATTTGCATCTATCCACGTTTCATTCCTGTTGCGCGTAAGACCCTGAAAGAGCAGGGCACACCGGATATCCGTATTGCCACCGTCACCAACTTCCCGCACGGCAATGACGACATTGAGATCGCGCTGTCTGAAACCCGCGCGGCGATTGCCTACGGTGCTGACGAAGTTGACGTGGTGTTCCCGTATCGTGCGCTGATCGCGGGTAATGAGCAGATTGGTTTTGATCTGGTTAAAGCCTGTAAAGATGCATGTGCGGCAGCAAATGTGCTGCTGAAAGTGATCATCGAAACTGGTGAGCTGAAAGAAGAAGCCCTGATTCGCAAAGCGTCTGAAATTTCTATCAAAGCGGGTGCTGATTTCATCAAAACGTCTACCGGTAAAGTACCGGTCAATGCGACGCCGGAAAGCGCACGCATCATGATGGAAGTGATCCGTGATATGGGCGTTTCTAAAACCGTTGGTTTCAAACCCGCTGGCGGCGTGCGTACTGCAGAAGATGCACAGCAGTTCCTGGCGATTGCTGACGAACTGTTTGGTGCTGACTGGGCAGATTCCCGCCATTACCGTTTTGGCGCATCCAGCCTGCTGGCGAGCCTGCTCAAAGCGCTGGGTCACGGCGACGGTAAGAGCGCAAGCAGCTACTAAGTTTGAATTGCCCATCGTAGGCCGGATAAGGCGTAAGCCGCCATCCGGCATCAATACGACTAGCCGGGGAGCGCACTGCTTACCCGGCCCATAATCGGGAGGTTACCGTGTTTCTCGCACAAGAAATTATTCGTAAAAAACGTGATGGTCATGCGCTGAGCGATGAAGAAATTCGTTTCTTTATCAATGGGATTCGCGACAACACCATCTCTGAGGGGCAAATCGCCGCCCTGGCGATGACCATTTTCTTCCACGATATGACAATGCCTGAGCGAGTTTCGCTGACCATGGCAATGCGTGATTCAGGAACCGTGCTGGACTGGAAAAGCCTGCAACTGAACGGCCCGATTGTGGATAAACACTCTACCGGCGGCGTGGGCGACGTAACGTCGCTGATGTTAGGCCCGATGGTGGCAGCCTGTGGCGGCTATATTCCGATGATTTCCGGGCGCGGCCTGGGTCATACCGGCGGTACGCTCGATAAACTGGAAGCGATTCCTGGGTTTGATATCTTCCCGGACGACGCGCGTTTCCGTGAAATTATTAAAGACGTGGGTGTGGCGATTATTGGGCAAACCAGCTCGCTCGCACCGGCGGATAAACGTTTTTATGCCACCCGCGATATTACCGCGACGGTGGATTCCATCCCGCTGATTACCGGCTCTATCCTGGCGAAAAAGCTGGCGGAAGGGCTGGATGCGTTGGTGATGGATGTGAAAGTAGGCAGCGGCGCGTTTATGCCGACCTATGAACTTTCTGAAGCCCTTGCCGAAGCAATTGTCGGCGTGGCGAACGGGGCGGGTGTACGTACCACCGCGCTGTTAACCGATATGAACCAGGTGCTGGCTTCCAGCGCAGGTAACGCGGTAGAAGTCCGTGAGGCTGTCCAGTTCCTGACAGGTGAATACCGTAATCCACGTTTGTTAGATGTCACCATGGCGCTGTGCGTGGAAATGCTGATCTCCGGCAATCTGGCGAAAGATGACGCCGAAGCCCGTGCGAAATTGCAGGCGGTGCTGGACAACGGTAAAGCGGCGGAAATTTTTGGCCGTATGGTTGCGGCGCAGAAAGGCCCGACCGACTTCGTCGAAAACTATGCGAAGTATCTGCCGACGGCAATGCTCAGCAAAGCGGTATATGCTGATACTGAGGGCTTTGTCAGCGCGATGGATACCCGCGCGTTGGGTATGGCAGTCGTTTCCATGGGCGGTGGACGCCGTCAGGCATCGGATACCATCGATTACAGCGTCGGCTTTAGCGACATGGCCCGTTTGGGCGACAGCGTAGACGGACAGCGTCCGCTGGCAGTGATCCACGCGAAAGATGAAGCCAGTTGGCAGGAAGCGGCGAAAGCGGTCAAAGCGGCAATCAGCCTTGACAATAAAGCGCCAGAAATTACACCGACAGTCTATCGTCGTATAACCGAATAACTGTATACTGATCTGATCGCTTTTTTGCGGCGCAGATGTATGGAGAACAAGATGAAACGTGCATTTATTATGGTGCTGGACTCCTTTGGTATTGGTGCGACTGAAGATGCGGATCGCTTTGGCGACGTAGGCTCAGACACTATGGGACACATTGCAGAAGCCTGTGCGAAAGGTGAGGCTGACAATGGTCGCAAAGGCCCACTGAATCTGCCTAACCTGACCCGTCTGGGCCTGGTGAAAGCTCACGAAGGTTCTACCGGTAAAATTGCTGCTGGTATGGACGGTAATGCGGAAGTCATTGGCGCCTACGCATGGGCGCATGAACTCTCTTCCGGGAAAGATACGCCGTCTGGCCACTGGGAAATCGCCGGAGTGCCGGTTCTGTTTGACTGGGGTTACTTTAGCGACCACGAAAACAGCTTCCCGCAGGAACTGCTGGATAAGCTGGTAAAACGTGCCAACCTGCCGGGTTACCTCGGTAACTGCCACTCTTCCGGTACCGTGATTCTGGATCAACTGGGCGAAGAACATATGAAAACCGGGAAGCCGATTTTCTATACCTCCGCTGACTCCGTGTTCCAGATTGCCTGTCATGAAGAGACCTTTGGCCTGGATAAACTCTACGAGCTGTGTGAAATCGCGCGTGAAGAGCTGACCGAGGGTGGTTACAACATCGGTCGTGTTATCGCGCGTCCGTTTATCGGTGATAAAGCCGGTAACTTCCAGCGTACCGGTAACCGTCACGACCTGGCCGTTGAGCCGCCAGCGCCGACCGTGCTGCAGAAACTGGTTGACGAGAAAAAAGGTCATGTTGTCTCTGTCGGTAAGATCGCGGATATTTACGCCAACTGCGGTATCACCAAAAAAGTGAAAGCGACCGGCCTGGATGCGCTGTTCGACGCCACGATTAAAGAGATGAAAGAAGCGGGTGACGAGACCATTGTCTTCACTAACTTCGTGGACTTCGACTCTTCCTGGGGGCACCGCCGCGACATTGCGGGCTATGCTGCTGGTCTGGAACTGTTTGACCGTCGTCTGCCGGAGCTGATGGAACTGGTGGGTGAAGATGACATTCTGATCCTCACCGCCGACCACGGCTGCGACCCGAGCTGGACCGGTACCGACCATACCCGTGAGCACATTCCGGTGCTGATCTACGGTCCGAAAGTGAAACCGGGCTCTTTAGGTCACCGTGAAACCTTCGCGGATATCGGCCAGACGCTGGCGAGCTACTTCGGTACGTCGCCAATGGACTACGGTAAAAACATGCTGTAATGCCCGTTGCCGGATGGTGCTACGCTTATCCGGCCTACCAGGAATCGTTTGTAGGCCGGATAAGGCGCAGCCGCCATCCGGCAAAAACAACAATGTAAAAGGAACTGAAGATGGCAACTCCACATATTAATGCAGAAATGGGTGATTTCGCTGACGTCGTATTGATGCCGGGCGACCCGCTGCGTGCAAAACATATTGCTGAAACTTTCCTCGAAGATGTTCGTGAAGTGAACAACGTTCGCGGCATGTTAGGTTTCACCGGTACTTACAAAGGCCGTAAGATTTCTGTTATGGGCCACGGTATGGGTATCCCATCCTGCTCCATCTACACCAAAGAGCTGATCACCGATTTCGGCGTGAAGAAAATCATTCGCGTCGGCTCCTGCGGCGCTGTGCGTATGGACGTCAAACTGCGCGACGTGGTGATCGGTATGGGCGCCTGCACCGACTCCAAAGTGAACCGTATCCGTTTTAAAGATCATGACTTTGCGGCTATCGCTGACTTTGACATGGTACGTAACGCGGTTGATGCGGCAAAAGCGCTGGGCGTTGACGCGCGCGTAGGCAACCTGTTCTCCGCTGACCTGTTCTACTCTCCGGACGGCGAAATGTTCGACGTGATGGAAAAATACGGCGTACTGGGCGTGGAAATGGAAGCGGCGGGCATCTACGGCGTTGCTGCTGAGTTTGGTGCGAAAGCGCTGACCATCTGCACCGTGTCCGACCATATTCGTACCCACGAGCAGACCACGGCCGCTGAGCGTCAGACGACCTTCAACGACATGATCAAGATCGCGCTGGAATCTGTTCTGCTGGGCGATAAAGAGTAAGACTGTGTGATGCCCGGTGGCGCTGCGCTTACCGGGCCTCGCGATCGTAGGCCGGATAAGGCGTAGCCGCCATCCGGCTTTTTTTTATTAACGCACCGCTCCGGCAATCCACGCCGACAGTTCTTGTAGTTCTTTTTCTTGCTCCGGGAAATCAACCAGCAGCGCCTCGCACTCCTGTTGCAGCATATCCGCGCGATACAAACACCCTTGCAACCGCCCCGCCAGCGCTTCCAGTGGCGCGGGATTGAGGCTGTCGGTAAAGACCTGTGCACGGGTGATATGACCTTTTTCGACGTCGAAGTGTAGCTCGACGCCGCCCCAGGTGAAACGCTCGTCCAGCAGATGGCTGAACGCTGGCGCCTGGCCGAAATTCCACTCCCAACTGCTCTGGCGCGCAAAGGTTTCGGCAAAATTCGGCAGATCCGGCGTTTTATCCGGGGATATTACTTCTGCTTCGACGCGCTCGCCGTAATGGGCGAAAAAGGCGTCCGTGACCGCCTGACAGACCTGTTCATGGGTGATGCCCGGTAATAGCTCGGTAAGATTGGCCACGCGGGAGCGAACGGAGGTAATCCCTTTCGCCGCGAGTTTCTTTTTATCCGGATTCAGATAGTTCGCCAGGCGGCTGAGGTCTGCATTCAGCAGCAGCGTACCGTGATGGAAGCCGCGATCTTTGGTTTCGCGATAGGCTGAACCAGAGACTTTGCGATCGCCGTCCGGCGTTTTCACCACCAGATCGTTGCGTCCCGAAGCATCGGCCATAACGCCCAATGAATTCAGTGCATTGAGTACGATAGCGGTAGAGATAGTTTTGTCGTATTCCGGTTTGCCGGCCATAAAGGTAAAGCAGGTATTGCCTAAATCATGGAACACCGCGCCGCCGCCGCTGCTGCGACGGGCGAGCCGCACGTTATCCTCTTCCATACGACGGGTATTACACTCTTTCCATGGGTTTTGCGCCCGGCCAATCACCACCGTATCGGCGTTACGCCATAAGAACAGAACGCGTTGCGTAGCGGGCATCTGGCGAAATATGCACTCTTCAACCGCCAGGTTAAACCACGGATCGTAAGAGTCTGAGATAAGCAGGCGCAGGGTAGTCATAGCGATTTCCTTTTCTTAATCATCTTTATCTTCTTCCTGCACCGGTTTGTTGGCGGTAAGCAGGAACGGCGATTGTTGCCAGCGGGTGCGCTTACCTTGCAGTAAGGTGCGGGTCAGCACCACGCCAATCGCCAGTGACAGGAGCAGCATAAGGCGTAGAATGTTGGTGGTGTTATCCACCTGTTTGGCCTCGGTGGCGAGCGTGTGGGTATCCAGCGTCAGGCGCAGATAGCCCAGTGGACCATTTTTGCCTTGAATGGGTTCGACAATCTGCTGGTTAAAATAGCCCCCGGCTTTTTTACCGTCCAGCGCCAGTCGGTCACGAACGTTGACGCTCTCACCGGTACGAGTAATCAGGTCTCCCTGTTCATCGTACACGCCCGCATCCAGAATACGGCTGCTTTCCGTCAGTTGCGTGAGCACTGCTTTAATGCGCTTTTCATCCGGCGTTTCGGTATGCATCAGCGGCGCGACGTTTAATGCGACCTGACGTGCCAACGTACGGGCCAGCTCTTCCAGTTGCGGATTACGTTGTTGCTGGTGGCTTTGACTAAACCAGGATGCGCCCTGCATCAGGGCGACGAGCAGCGCCAGGCAGGACAATACAATCACTGCACGATGTAGTCGGAATTTCAGTTTTGTGCGAGCCATATTCCACCTGCTGAAAATTTGAGACTTAATGTTGCCAGAAGCGCTGGTTACAGGGTAGCCTCATGCGTTATTTTCCCCTGGATGATTCCGACCCGAACGATTTTACAGGAGCTTTAATGCCTAACATTACCTGGTGCGATCTACCTGAAGATGTCTCTCTGTGGCCAGGTCTGCCCCTCTCTTTAAGTGGCGATGAAGTCATGCCGCTGGATTACCACGCGGGCCGTAGTGGCTGGCTGCTGTATGGTCGCGGGCTGGATAAACAACGTCTCACGCAATACCAGAGCAAACTGGGCGCGGCGATGGTGATCGTGGCCGCCTGGTGCGTTGAGGATTATCAGGTGATTCGCCTGGCGGGTTCGTTAACGCCGCGTGCGGCAAAACTGGCGCATGATGCCAAACTGGATGTTGCGCCACTCGGCAAGATTCCACATCTGCGTACGCCGGGTTTGCTGGTGATGGATATGGATTCAACGGCGATCCAGATCGAGTGCATTGATGAAATCGCGAAGCTGGCCGGCACCGGCGAGATGGTTGCCGAAGTCACTGAACGTGCGATGCGCGGTGAACTGGACTTTACCGCCAGCCTGCGCAGCCGTGTGGCAACGCTGAAAGGCGCGGATGCCAATATTTTGCATCAGGTACGCGAAAATTTACCGCTGATGCCTGGTCTGACTCAACTGGTGTTGAAGCTGGAAACGCTGGGCTGGAAAGTGGCTATCGCCTCCGGCGGGTTTACCTTCTTTGCGGATTATCTGCGTAATAAGTTACGTCTGACGGCGGCTGTAGCAAACGAGCTGGAGATCATGGACGGGAAATTTACCGGCAATGTGATTGGCGATATCGTCGATGCGCAATACAAAGCCAATACGCTGACCCGTCTGGCGCAAGAGTATGAGATCCCGATGGCGCAGACGGTGGCGATCGGCGACGGCGCGAACGATCTGCCGATGATTAAAACCGCAGGGTTGGGCATTGCGTATCATGCCAAACCCAAAGTGAATGAAAAGACAGAGATTACTATCCGTCACGCCGATCTGATGGGGGTGTTCTGCATTCTCTCCGGCAGTATGAACCAGAAATAGTGTTGATGCCGGATAAGCGTCAGCGCCATCCGGCAAAAGCGTTAACGAAAGAGGTAAAACGTGGCAAAAGCTCCAAAACGCGCCTTTGTTTGTAATGAATGCGGGGCCGATTACCCGCGCTGGCAGGGGCAATGCAGCGCCTGTCAGGCCTGGAACACCATTACCGAGGTGCGCCTTGCCGCGTCGCCGACGGTGGCGCGTAACGAGCGGCTCAGCGGCTATGCCGGGAATGCGGGTGTCGCAAAAGTGCAGAAGCTGTCTGACATCAGCCTTGAGGAATTGCCGCGTTTTTCTACCGGATTTAAAGAGTTTGACCGCGTGCTGGGCGGTGGGGTGGTACCTGGCAGCGCTATTCTGATTGGCGGTAACCCTGGCGCGGGCAAATCGACGTTGCTGCTGCAAACGCTGTGCAAGCTCGCCGAGCAGATGAAAACGCTGTACGTCACCGGCGAAGAGTCGCTACAGCAGGTGGCGATGCGCGCGCATCGGCTTGGCCTGCCGACGGCGAATCTGAACATGCTGTCGGAAACCAGCATCGAACAAATTTGCCTGATTGCCGAAGAAGAACAGCCGAAGCTGATGGTGATCGACTCCATTCAGGTGATGCACATGGCGGATATTCAGTCTTCGCCGGGCAGCGTGGCGCAGGTGCGCGAAACGGCCGCTTATCTGACGCGCTTTGCCAAAACGCGCGGCGTGGCGATTGTGATGGTAGGTCATGTGACGAAAGACGGATCGCTGGCCGGGCCAAAAGTGCTGGAGCACTGTATCGACTGCTCGGTGCTGCTCGACGGCGATGCCGACTCCCGTTTCCGTACCCTGCGTAGCCATAAAAACCGCTTTGGCGCGGTGAATGAGCTGGGCGTCTTTGCCATGACCGAGCAGGGCCTGCGTGAAGTCAGCAACCCTTCCGCTATCTTCTTAAGCCGTGGCGATGAGGTCACTTCCGGTAGTTCGGTGATGGTGGTCTGGGAAGGTACGCGTCCGCTGCTGGTAGAGATTCAGGCGCTGGTCGATCACTCAATGATGGCGAACCCGCGTCGCGTGGCGGTCGGTCTGGAACAGAACCGTCTGGCGATTCTGCTGGCGGTGCTGCATCGTCACGGCGGCTTGCAGATGGCGGATCAGGATGTGTTCGTCAACGTGGTCGGTGGTGTCAAAGTCACCGAAACCAGCGCCGATCTGGCGCTGCTGCTGGCAATGGTCTCCAGCTTACGTGACAGACCGCTACCGCAGGATTTAGTGGTCTTTGGCGAAGTGGGACTGGCGGGCGAGATTCGCCCGGTGCCGAGCGGCCAGGAACGTATTTCTGAAGCGGCGAAGCATGGCTTCCGTCGGGCGATTGTGCCTGCCGCCAACGTCCCGAAAAAAGTGCCGGAAGGGATGCAGGTTTTTGGCGTTAAAAAGCTTGCAGATGCGTTAAGCGTGTTTGACGACTTATAATCCTCTGTATGCAGTGATGTTGTATAATTTGCCGGATGGCGACGCAATGCGTCTTATCCGGCCTACGGATTGATGTTGTAGGCCTGATAAGCGAAGCGCCATCAGGCAGTGTTACGCGATTTTTCCAGCAGGAGGCTCTTGTGTCATCGTTCGACTATCTCAAAACCGCCATAAAGCAAAAGGGCTGTACCCTGCAACAGGTGGCGGATGCCAGTGGCATGACCAAGGGATATTTAAGCCAACTGCTGAATGCCAAAATCAAAAGCCCCAGCGCGCAAAAGCTGGAGGCGCTGCACCGTTTTCTCGGGCTGGAGTTTCCGCGCCAGCAGAAAAATATCGGTGTGGTATTCGGTAAGTTTTATCCGCTGCACACCGGCCACATCTATCTTATCCAGCGTGCCTGTAGTCAGGTCGATGAGCTGCATATCATCATGGGTTATGACGATACGCGCGATCGCAGCCTGTTTGAAGACAGCGCCATGTCGCAACAGCCGACGGTGCCCGATCGTTTACGTTGGCTGCTGCAAACATTTAAATATCAGAAAAATATCCGAATTCATGCCTTCAACGAAGAGGGCATGGAGCCGTATCCGCACGGTTGGGATGTGTGGAGCAACGGCATCAAAACGTTTATGCAGGAGAAGGGGATCCTGCCAAACTGGATCTACACCTCTGAAGAGTCAGATGCCCCGCAGTATCTGAAACATCTGGGGATCGAAACGGTGCTGGTGGATCCGAAACGGACGTTTATGAGCATCAGTGGCGGGCAAATCCGCGAAAACCCGTTTCGCTATTGGGAGTATATTCCCACCGAAGTGAAGCCGTTTTTCGTGCGCACCGTGGCGATCCTTGGCGGGGAGTCGAGCGGAAAATCCACGCTGGTGAACAAGCTCGCCAATATCTTTAACACCACCAGTGCGTGGGAATACGGGCGTGATTACGTCTTCTCCCATTTGGGCGGCGACGAGATGGCGTTGCAATATTCCGACTACGATAAGATTGCCCTCGGACAAGCGCAATACATTGATTTTGCTGTCAAGTATGCCAATAAAGTGGCGTTTATCGATACCGATTTCGTGACCACTCAGGCATTCTGTAAAAAGTACGAAGGGCGTGAACACCCGTTTGTGCAGGCGCTGATTGATGAGTACCGTTTTGACCTGGTGATCCTGCTGGAAAACAACACCCCATGGGTGGCGGATGGTTTGCGTAGCCTTGGCAGCTCGGTTGACCGAAAAGCGTTTCAGTCGCTGCTGGTCGAGATGCTGCAGGAAAACAATATCGATTTCGTGCACGTTCAGGAACCTGACTACGATGGTCGATTCCTGCGCTGCGTGGAGCTGGTGAAAGAGTTGATGGGCGAGCAGAGATAGGTTAAATGCCGGATAGCGCCGCGCTTATCCGGCCTGGAAGTTGCATTAACCTCGTAGACCGGATACGGCGCTTAACGGTAATTACTTAGAAATACGCTTGTACTTGATACGCTTCGGCTCCAGAGCATCGGCGCCCAGCGTGCGTTTCTTATACTCTTCGTATTCGGTAAAGTTACCTTCGAAGAACTCAACCTTACCTTCATCCTGGTAGTCCAGAATGTGGGTGGCGATACGGTCGAGGAACCAACGGTCGTGCGAGATAACCATCGCGCAGCCCGGGAACTCCAGCAGGGCGTTTTCCAGCGCGCGCAGGGTTTCGATATCCAGGTCGTTGGTCGGTTCATCGAGCAGCAGCATGTTGCCGCCAACCTGCAGTAGCTTCGCCAGGTGCAGACGACCGCGCTCACCGCCGGACAGTTCGCCCACGCGTTTACCCTGATCCACGCCTTTGAAGTTAAAGCGGCCTACGTAGGCGCGGCTTGGCATTTCGGTGTTGCCGATCTTCATGATATCCAGCCCGCCGGAAACTTCTTCCCACACGGTTTTGCTGTTATCCATTGCGTCACGGAACTGGTCAACGGAGGCCAGCTTCACGGTTTCGCCCAGCGTGATGGTGCCGCTGTCAGGCTGTTCCTGGCCGGACATCATGCGGAACAGCGTCGATTTACCCGCGCCGTTCGGACCGATGATGCCGACGATAGCGCCTTTCGGTACCGAGAAGCTCAGGTCGTCGATCAGCACGCGATCGCCGTAGGATTTACGCAGATTGCTGACCTCAACGACTTTATCGCCCAGACGAGGTCCAGGTGGAATAAACAGTTCGTTGGTTTCGTTACGCTTCTGGTATTCGGTGTTATTCAGCTCTTCAAAGCGCGCCAGACGGGCTTTGCCCTTAGACTGGCGGCCTTTCGCGCCCTGACGCACCCACTCCAGCTCTTTCTCGATAGATTTACGACGAGCGGCTTCCTGAGAAGCTTCCTGCGCCAGACGCTGATCTTTCTGCTCCAGCCAGGAGGAGTAGTTGCCTTCCCATGGAATACCTTCGCCGCGGTCCAGCTCCAGAATCCAACCCGCAACATTGTCGAGGAAGTAACGGTCGTGGGTAATCGCCACGACGGTACCCTCGAAGTCGTGCAGGAAGCGTTCCAGCCAGGCGACGGATTCGGCATCCAGGTGGTTGGTTGGTTCGTCGAGCAGCAGCATGTCTGGTTTTTCCAGCAGCAGGCGGCACAGCGCGACGCGGCGGCGTTCACCACCGGAAAGGTTCTCGATTTTGGCATCCCAGTCCGGCAGACGCAGGGCGTCAGCGGCACGCTCGAGCTGCACGTTCAGGTTATGGCCGTCGTGCGCCTGAATAATCTCTTCAAACTTGCCCTGCTGCGCGGCCAGTTTATCGAAGTCGGCGTCCGGTTCTGCGTACTTGGCATACACTTCATCCAGGCCTTTCAGGGCGTTAACGACTTCGGCCACCGCTTCTTCAACAGACTCACGGACGGTGTGTTCCGGGTTCAGTTTTGGTTCCTGCGGCAGGTAGCCGATTTTAATGCCCGGCTGTGGGCGAGCTTCGCCTTCGATTTCGGTATCAATGCCGGCCATGATGCGCAGCAGGGTAGATTTACCCGCGCCGTTCAGACCGAGTACACCGATTTTGGCGCCAGGGAAGAAGCTCAGTGAGATGTTTTTAAGAATATGACGTTTCGGCGGAACGACTTTGCCGACACGATGCATGGTATAAACGAATTGAGCCACGTGGACTTCGCCTCTTTTATAGTGATGAATAGAGTTATCAAAAGCGAAGTGTAGCCTTTTTCATTGCCCAATCCCAGCCAGCAGATCTCACTCGCAACAAAAGTAAAAAAGTGTCCGTGACGTGGCGCATTCTGCAATGTCTGGTTAGCATGAATGAATTAAGCGGCATGATGCTGCACAGACGTAACATGACAAGAGGAAGAGCTTGTGGACAAAGCCAAACAATTTACCTGGCGCCTGCTGGCGGCCAGCGTATGTCTGCTGACGGTCAGTCAAGTGGCGCGAGCCGATTCCCTGGATGAGCAGCGCAATCGCTATGCGCAAATTAAGCAGGCCTGGGACAACCGACAGATGGATGTCGTAGAGCAGATGATGCCCGGCCTGAAGAACTATCCTCTGTATCCCTATCTGGAATATCGTCAGATTACTGACGATCTGATGAATCAGCCGACCATTACCGTCACCAATTTTGTGCGCGCCAACCCGACGCTGCCCCCGGCGCGTACTCTGCAATCGCGTTTTGTGAATGAACTGGCGCGACGGGAAGACTGGCGTGGACTGCTGGCGTTTAGCCCGGAAAAACCGGGCACCACGGAAGCGCAATGTAACTATTACTTCGCGAAATGGAGTACCGGACAAACCGAAGAGGCCTGGCGGGGCGCGAAAGAGCTGTGGCTGACCGGGAAAAGTCAGCCGAACGCCTGTGACAAATTATTCGGCGTGTGGCGCGCCTCAGGCACTCAGGATCCGCTGGCTTATCTGGAGCGTATTCGTCTGGCGATGAAAGCGGGCAATACGGGGCTGGTCACCGCGCTGGCCGGGCAAATGCCTGGGGAATATCAGACGATTGCGTCGGCAATCATCGCGCTGGCTAACGATCCAAACACCGTAATGACCTTTGCGCGCACCACTGGTGCAACGGATTTCACCCGGCAGATGGCGGCGGTGGTTTTTGCCAGCGTGGCGCGTCAGGATGTCGAAAACGCCCGCCTGATGATCCCCTCTTTGGTGCAGGCGCAGCAGTTAAATGACGAGCAGACTCAGGAGCTGCGCGACATCGTCGCCTGGCGTCTGATGGGCAATGACGTCACCGACGAACAGGCGAAATGGCGTGATGATGCGATTATGCGCTCAAATTCCACCTCGCTTGTGGAGCGTCGCGTGCGGATGGCGCTGGGAACTGGCGATCGTCGCGGCCTGAATACCTGGCTGGCGCGTCTGCCGATGGATGCAAAAGAAAAAGACGAGTGGCGCTACTGGCAAGCGGATCTGCTGCTGGAGCGCGGACGCGAGGCAGAAGCGAAAGAGATCCTGCATCAACTCATGCAGCAACGCGGTTTCTACCCGATGGTGGCGGCGCAACGCCTCGGTGAAGAGTACGAGCTGAAGGTGGATAAAGCGCCAGCGAACGTTGACTCTGCGCTGACTCAGGGACCGGAAATGGCGCGCGTACGCGAGCTGATGTATTGGAATCTGGATAATACCGCGCGCAGTGAATGGGCAAATCTGGTCACCAGCCGCACCAAGTCCGAGCAGGCGCAGCTGGCGCGCTACGCGTTTAACAATCATTGGTGGGATCTGAGCGTACAGGCGACGATCGCCGGTAAACTGTGGGATCATCTGGAAGAGCGCTTCCCGCTGGCCTATAAAGATCTGTTTACCCGCTATACCAGTGGGAAAGATATTCCGCCAAGTTATGCGATGGCGATCGCGCGTCAGGAAAGCGCCTGGAACCCGAAAGTGAAATCGCCGGTTGGCGCCAGTGGGCTGATGCAGATTATGCCGGGCACCGCGACGCACACGGTGAAAATGTTCTCGATTCCGGGTTACAGTAGTCCGAGTCAACTGCTGGATCCTGATACCAACATCAACATTGGCACCAGCTATTTGCAGTATGTTTATCAGCAATTTGGCAATAACCGCATCTTTGCATCGGCGGCCTATAACGCCGGACCGGGGCGCGTGCGCACCTGGCTGGGCAATAGCGCAGGTCGGATCGATGCCGTGGCGTTTGTCGAAAGCATTCCGTTCTCAGAGACGCGTGGTTATGTGAAGAATGTGCTGGCTTACGATGCGTACTATCGTTATTTCCTTGGCGATAAACCGGAGCTGATGAGCGACGCAGAATGGCAACGTCGTTACTGATCGTATCGGTTGTGTTATGCTATTGTACTCGTTAAAGAGTACAAAAGGGGGAGGCAAGCACGCTTCCCCCACAACGATGGCGATATCTTATGACTCAGCAATCACCCTATTCAGCAGAGATGGCAGAACAGCGTCACCAGGAGTGGTTACGTTTTGTCGACTTACTTAAACACGCCTATGAGCAAGATTTACATCTGCCGCTACTCAATTTGATGTTGACGCCGGATGAGCGCGAAGCGTTGGGCACGCGCGTGCGTATCATTGAAGAGCTGTTGCGCGGCGAGATGAGCCAGCGCGAGCTGAAAAATGAGCTTGGGGCGGGCATCGCCACCATTACGCGCGGTTCGAACAGCCTGAAATCCGCGCCGGTGGATCTGCGCCAGTGGCTGGAGCAGGTACTGCTCGGGAAAAATTGATCCGCCGGATGCGGCTTTGCCTTATCCGGCCTACGATTGAACATCCGGCACAATGCTATAAATACACCGCGTTATGAAACGGACTAAGCGCCAGAATGACCGCCTGATGGTAAACGCTTGAGCGCGTCAGCTTACCCGCGGTAAATACGCCAATCGCGCCCTCTTTACGACCAATCTCATCAATGCCTGTGTACTGCGACATCACCGGGCCAAGCGCTTCCCCCTGGCGGACTCTATCGAGAATAACGGCGGGCAGCGGCAGCGTGGCCGATCGCGCTTCACCGCGCTGAACGCCGTTATCAATCACCACCCAACTGAAAGTGGCGTCATCGTCAATTCCAGCTTCGATGGCTACCCAGAAATCAGCTTGTGGATGCAGGCGGCGCGCATTATCCACGCGATTTCGTGCGCCAGTGCGCGTTTCCTGGCTTCCAAAAGGCTGTTCCGGTACGCCGCTCTCGACGGCGACGGGTTCGATATGGCAGGATCCTTCCCCGAAAATCTCTTCAAATGCCCGGAGAATTGCCTGAATTTTGGCAGGATTGGTGGTAGCAGAGATAACCTTGTGCATAATAAAGCTCAGTTTGAAAATTCATCGCATCGCAGTATAACGGAAAAAAAGCATGTTACAGGTATACCTTGTTCGCCATGGTGAAACGCAGTGGAACGCCGAGCGACGTATTCAAGGCCAGTCAGACAGCCCACTGACCGCTAAAGGTGAGCAGCAGGCCATGCAGGTTGGTGAACGCGCCCGCTCGTTGGGTATTACGCATGTCATCAGTAGTGATTTAGGTCGTACACGACGCACAGCAGAAATCATCGCTCAGGCTTGTGGTTGTGATATCACTTATGACTCCCGGCTGCGTGAACTGAATATGGGCGTGCTGGAAAAACGTCATATCGACACGCTGACGGCTGAAGAAGAGGGCTGGCGTCGTCAGTTGGTGAACGGTACGGTTGATGGGCGTATTCCGGAAGGGGAATCGATGCAGGAGTTGAGCGATCGCGTCAACGCGGCGCTGGCAGCCTGCCTGGACCTTCCGCAGGGGAGCCGCCCACTGTTGGTGAGCCACGGGATCGCGCTGGGCTGCCTGGTGAGTACGATTCTGGGATTGCCGGCATGGGCCGAACGTCGCCTGCGTCTGCGCAATTGCTCTATTTCCCGCGTTGATTACCAGGAAAGTTTATGGCTTGCGCCGGGATGGGTGGTTGAAACGGCAGGGGACATCTCACATCTGGACGCCCCTGCGTTGGATGAGCTGCAGCGTTAGCGGCGAATTGGTATCAGGAATTCGCAGCGCAGGTTGATCGGGCGATCTCCCGCTTTGGCATCTTCTGCCGGGTAGTATCGCTCGATATCCTGCCCTTTACGGCGGGTCAGGTTTAGCATCGGCATGCAGGTGCCGTACACCGTCAGGATAAACTCCTGTACGCCGGTCCCCAGCCCTTCATAGGTAAACATTACGTACTCGCCGCCCTGCAGCAGGATAGGCTGCGCCGCCGGTACATAGCCATTGGCTTGTTCCGGCGTCAGTGCCGTGGTGTAAAACACTTCCTGTTCGTCGTCCTTTTCAATGCTCGGACGCGTTTCGTTCAGCCCGTACAGCACCGGCGGGATTGAAGGCGCATGGCCAAGGAAGTCGCGCCAGAACTGAATACGCATTTCATGACGGAAATCTGAAATCTGTTCCAGCGAGCAGGAATAGCTTTGCGTGGTGCCCAGCAGTTGCGTATCTTCCAGCGTCACAAACTCGTGCGCAGGCATAGCAAATTCACCGAGTCGCATTGGCGGGCGAATACCAAAAGCGCTCCATTCCGGCGAGCGGCGATACAGCGCTGGCGTCTGAGAAAACTGTTTCTTGAACGCGCGGGTAAAGGTTTGTTGAGAGTCGAAGCGGTATTGCAGGGCAATATCCAAAATAGGGCGCGCAGTCAGGCGAAGCGCCACTGCGGATTTCGATAAACGACGGGCGCGGATATAGGCGCCAATAGCATGGCCCGTCACGTCCTTAAACATTCTCTGCAGGTGCCACTTGGAATAGCCTGCTTTTGCCGCCACATTGTCAAGCGACAAAGGCTGATCCAGATGACCTTCCAGCCAGATTAATAGGTCGCGAATAATGCCAGCCTGATCCATAAAATATCCTCATCCTTTCAACAACGAGTACCTGACGTCAGGTATGAGGATAATAGCATTTTTTGTTGTTTTAGCATTCAGTGTTTTTTTTGCTCATAAATGCTTTTTTTGGACATTCGAAAGCGTGATTATTGTAATCCTGTGATCTGTATACGTTTTATCTTAGAATGTCGAATAATTACCCAGAGTAACTTTTAAGAATGGTAACAATATGAAATATAAGAGCTTAGCCATTTCCTCAATTTTGCTGATGTTGGCGCAAGTCGCCCATGCGGAGCAGATTGGATCTGTCGATACGGTGTTCAAAATGTTTGGACCGGACCATAAAATTGTGGTCGAGGCGTTTGACGATCCGGATGTGACCAATGTGACCTGCTACGTGAGTCGTGCCAAGACCGGCGGCATCAAAGGTGGGTTGGGGCTGGCTGAAGATACCTCTGATGCCGCTATCTCCTGCCAGCAGGTAGGACCGGTGGAACTGAGCGACAGAATCAAGAACGGTAAAGCACAAGGCGAAGTGGTGTTTAAAAAACGGACCTCGCTGGTGTTTAAGTCCTTACAGGTCGTACGTTTTTATGACGCAAAACGTAATGCGCTGGCCTATCTGGCCTATTCAGATAAAGTGGTTGATGGATCGCCCAAAAATGCCATCAGCGCTGTGCCCATTATGCCGTGGCGGCAATAACAAGGAAGCAAAATGCAACAGCCGTTGATCTGGTTGGTTGAGGATGAGCAGGGCATCGCGGATACGCTTATTTACATGCTGCAGCAGGAAGGCTTTCGCGTAGAAGCGTTTGAGCGCGGGCTGCCGGTGCTGGAAAATGCGCGCCAGAGATGCCCCGATGCGATAATTCTGGACGTCGGCCTGCCGGATATCAGTGGTTTTGAGCTGTGTCGACGCCTGCTGGAACGTCATCCGGCGCTGCCGATCCTTTTTCTCACCGCGCGCAGCGATGAAGTGGACCGCCTGCTGGGGCTGGAGATCGGCGCGGATGATTATGTTGCCAAACCCTTCTCGCCGCGTGAGGTGTGCGCCCGCGTACGTACACTGCTGCGGCGGGTGCAAAAATTCGCCTCTCCTTCCACAACGACGCGCTGCGGGGATTTTGAGCTTAATGAGCTGGCCGCGCAGATTACCTGGTTCGGTATACCGTTAACTCTGACGCGCTATGAATTCCTGTTGCTGAAAACACTGCTGATGTCGCCGGGGCGCATTTACTCTCGCCAGCAATTGATGGATTTAGTCTGGGCCGATGCGCAGGACACCTTCGACAGAACGGTCGATACCCACATCAAAACGCTGCGAGCCAAACTACGGGCGATCAACCCTGATATCTCGCCCATTAATACGCATCGCGGTATGGGATACAGCCTGAGGAGCGTCTGATGCGCATTGGTATGCGTTTGCTGCTCGGCTATTTCCTGATTGTCGCCGTTGCCGCCTGGTTCGTGTTGTCGATCTTTGTGCAGGAAATTAAGCCTGGCGTCCGCCGGGCGACTGAAGGCACATTGATTGATACCGCCACGTTGCTGGCTGCGCTGGCGCGTGATGATTTACTCTCTGACGCTCCCGCCAACGGTAAGCTGGCGCAAGCATTTTCCCAACTGCATAACCGCCCATTCCGTGCCAATATCAGCGGCATTAACAAAGTGCGTAATGAATACCATGTCTATATGACGGACGCGCAGGGTAAGGTGCTGTTTGATTCCGCTAACAAAGCGCTCGGCCAGGACTATTCCCGTTGGAATGACGTGTGGTTAACGTTGCGTGGGCAGTATGGCGCCCGCAGTACGTTGCAAAATCCGAACGATCCGGAAAGTTCGGTAATGTACGTTGCCGCGCCGATCGTTGACGGCGGGCGTATTATCGGGGTGCTTAGCGTTGGCAAACCCAATGCAGCGATGGCGCCGGTGATTAAACGCAGTGAACGGCGGATGCTGTGGGCCAGCGCGGTATTGCTGGGGATCGCCTTAGTGATTGGCGCGGGGATGGTATGGTGGATCAACCGTTCTATTGCCCGACTGGCGCGCTATGCCGATTCCGTTACTGAGAATCGCCCCGTCCCACTACCTGATTTAGGCAGCAGTGAGCTACGTAAACTGGCGCAGGCGCTGGAAAGTATGCGTCTGAAGCTGGAGGGCAAGAATTATATTGAGCAGTACGTTTATGCGTTAACGCATGAACTCAAAAGTCCTCTGGCGGCCATTCGCGGCGCGGCGGAAATTTTGCGCGAAGGCCCGCCGCCGAACGTGGTGGCGCGTTTTACCGATAATATTCTGGTACAAAATGCGCGCATGCAGGCGCTGGTTGAAACCTTGTTACGCCAGGCGCGCCTGGAGAATCGCCAGGACATTACGTTGACGCCGGTGGCGGTAGATGCGCTGTTTGCCCAGCTTAAAGAGGCCCGGAGCGTGCAACTGGCGGCAAAAAACATCACGCTGACCATTATGCCTTCATCGCTTAGCATTGATGCCGATCCCGCGCTGCTGGAGCAGGCATTGGGGAATTTGCTCGACAACGCCATCGACTTTACGCCACAGGACGGGACGATTGTGCTCAGTGCGCATCAGCACGAGGATCAGGTCACGTTGCAGGTTACCGACAGCGGCAGCGGGATCCCTGACTTTGCGTTGCCGCGTATTTTTGAACGCTTCTACTCGCTGCCCCGTGAAAATGGGCTTAAGAGCAGTGGATTGGGACTGGCGTTTGTCAGTGAGGTTGCGCGACTGCATGCTGGCTCGGTGACCTTACGCAATCGACCGGAAGGTGGGGCCCAGGCTTCGTTTACGCTTCACCGTCACTTCACATAACTTCAAATTCCCCGCACATAGCTGTTCTACCTTGCTGGTATTGCAAAGGAGAACGCTATGTTGAAATCACCCCTGTTCTGGAAAATCGTCACCTTAGGTGGCGCCATGCTGTTGCTGTTAATTCCCCTGACAATGGTCAGGCAGATAATCGTTGAGCGATCGGACTATCGCCATGACGTTGAAGATGCAATCCGCCAGAGCACCAGCGGACCGCAAAAGATGGTCGGCCCGTTGATTGCCGTTCCGGTGACGGAACTTTATACCGAGCTGGAAGAGGGGAAAGAGGTCCAGCGTAAACGCAGCTATATCCATTTCTGGCTACCGGAATCGTTGGTCGTCGAGGGAAGCCAAAACGTTGAAGCGCGTAAAATTGGTATTTATGAAGGCCAGGTCTGGCATAACGATTTGGCGGTGAAAGCCGAGTTTAACGCTGAACGTTTGAGTGATTTAAACCATCCTAATGTCAGTATCGGCAAACCGTTCATAGTGGTGGGCGTGGGGGATGCGCGTGGGATCGGCGTGGTGAAATCCCCCATGGTTAACGGCACGTCGCTGGTCGTGGAGCCAGGAACGGGTCTGGCGGGTCGTGCTCAGGGGATCCATATTCCGCTACCCAACGCGAGCTGGGCAGCGCAAAATCTCAGCATGGCGCTGTCGCTTAATTTGAGCGGAACCGGCGACTTCTCCGTCGTTCCGGTTGGCCGTAACAGTGAAATGACCTTAACCAGCAATTGGCCGCATCCCAACTTTCTTGGAGATTTTCTTCCGGCTAAGCGCGAAATCAGTGAGTCTGGATTCAATGCCCAGTGGCAAAGCAGTTGGTTTGCTAATAACCTCGGCGAACGCTTTGACGGCGAAAAGATTGGCTGGGAGGGAATGCCTGCATTTAGCGTTGCTGTCGCCACGCCTGCGGATCAATATCAATTGACGGACAGGGCGACAAAATATGCCATTTTGCTGATTGTGCTGACCTTTATGTCTTTCTTTGTGCTTGAAAGCATGACCAGCCTTCGACTGCACCCGATGCAGTACCTGCTGGTGGGGTTATCGCTGGTGATGTTTTATCTGTTGCTGCTGGCGTTGTCAGAACACATTGGTTTTACCGCCGCGTGGATTACGGCAAGCCTTGTGGGCGCATTGATGAACGGTGTATATCTGCAGGCGATATTACAGGGTTGGCGCAAGAGTATTTTGTTCACCGTAGCGCTGCTGGGGCTGGATGGCGTGATGTGGGTGTTGCTCCGTTCGCAGGACAGTTCTTTACTGCTTGGCACCAGCGTGCTGTTATTCGCGCTGTGTGGCGTGATGTTCCTGACGCGTCATCTTGACTGGCACTCGCTGGCGCAGCCAAAACCAACGTCGAAAGCGCTTCCTGAGCCGCAACCCGATGAGAGTGATGAATTACGTATATGGAAATAGCGGAGCGGTGAAATGAAAAACGGCGCATAAAGCGCCGTTTTTATACATGTAAGGATCGAATTAATCCTGCAGGTCGCCGCAGAAACGGTAGCCTTCACCGTGGATGGTAGCGATGATTTCTGGCGTATCCGGCGTTGATTCGAAATGTTTACGAATGCGGCGGATAGTCACGTCAACGGTACGGTCATGTGGCTTCAGTTCGCGACCGGTCATTTTTTTCAGCAGTTCTGCGCGAGACTGGATTTTGCCAGGATTCTCACAGAAGTGAAGCATGGCGCGGAATTCGCTGCGTGGCAGTTTATACTGCTCGCCATCAGGACCAATCAGAGAGCGGCTGTTGATGTCCAGCTCCCAGCCATTGAACTTGTAGCTCTCGACGCTACGGCGTTCTTCGCTGACGGTACCCAGATTCATGGTACGCGACAGCAGGTTACGAGCACGGATAGTCAGTTCGCGCGGGTTAAACGGTTTGGTGATGTAATCGTCGGCGCCGATTTCGAGGCCGAGAATTTTATCGACTTCGTTATCACGGCCCGTCAGGAACATCAGCGCAACGTTAGCTTGTTCGCGGAGTTCGCGTGCTAACAGAAGGCCATTTTTCCCAGGCAGATTGATATCCATAATCACAAGGTTGATGTCATATTCAGAGAGAATCTGATGCATTTCCGCGCCATCTGTCGCTTCGAATACATCATAGCCTTCTGCTTCGAAAATGCTTTTCAACGTGTTGCGTGTTACTAACTCGTCTTCAACGATAAGAATGTGCGGGGTCTGCATGTTTGCTACCTAAATTGCCAACTAAATCGAAACAGGAAGTACAAAAGTCCCTGACCTGCCTGATGCATGCCGTAAATTAACATGATCGGCGTAACATGACTAAAGTACGTAATTGCGTTCTTGATGCACTTTCCATCAACGTCAACAACATCATTAGCTTGGTCGTGGGTAGTTTCCCTCTGGACCCGACAGTGTCAAAAACGGCTGTCATCCTAACCATTTTAACAGCAACATAACAGGCTAAGACGTACCGGACACCCAATAAAACTACGCTTCGTTGACATATATCAAGTTCAATTGTAGCACGTTAACAGTTTGATGAAATCAACGCATCCAAATGTTTGCTTTCATCACAAAATTGCAATATTACAACTAGTTGCACGAGCTAATTAATAAATGTAATGAATCCAACCAATGCTATCCATTTTAAATTAAATTATCATGGATAAACAGCAGGATATGCAACTTCTGTTAACATAAAAAGCAATAGTACAGGTTGGAAATAGTTTAGCATTTTTTATTAGATGCGAAATCCTTTTTCAGTGATTTCTGTTAAAAATATGTAAATTCGCGCTGCGTAATATGTTGATGTGCGTCACATTATTACCTGCCGACTGGCCAAAAGAGTATCGAAATGCGTTTAACAATTATTCTGGTTGCCCCTGCCAGAGCGGAAAATATTGGTGCGGCTGCCCGCGCGATGAAGACCATGGGATTCACTCAATTGCGGATCGTGGACAGCGAGGCCCACCTGGAGCCAGCAACGCGATGGGTCGCACATGGATCGGGCGACATTATTGATAATATTAGCGTTTTTCCAACGCTAGCCGAAGCGTTGCACGATGTTGATTTTACCGTTGCGACCACGGCGCGCAGTCGGGCGAAGTTTCATTATTACGCCACGCCGGTCGAACTCGTTCCTCTGTTGCAGGAAAAATCCGCGTGGATGGATCACGCCGCGCTGGTGTTTGGGCGCGAAGATTCCGGGCTGACCAACGAAGAATTAGCGCTGGCGGATATCCTTACTGGGGTACCAATGGTGGCTGACTACCCTTCACTCAATCTGGGGCAGGCGGTGATGGTGTATTGCTATCAATTAGCAGGTTTAATACAACAACCGGCCAAAAATAATGAGGTGACGGATGAACTTCAGTTGCAGGCGTTGCGCGCGCGCGTTTTACGTTTATTAGCCACGCTGAACGTTTCTGACGACATCAAACTCACCGACTGGCTGCAACAGCGAATGGGCTTATTAGGGCAGCGTGACACGGCAATGCTGCACCGTTTTTTACATGATATAGAAAAAAACATAACAAAATAAAATGCTGGTTAATGTTTTATCATTGGCTTTTTGTTTTGGTTTCAAGTGGGTCGGACATGCTGTATTGGTTGAAAGTAAAAGGGCAAGCAGTGGCTCATGAACAAGTTTCGGAATGTGATCAATTTAAAAATTTATTGACTTAGGTCAGCAGATACTTTAACCCTAAAAGAATACAAGACAGACAGATAATAATTACAGAGCACACAACATCATGAAACGCATCAGCATCACCATTACCACAACCATCACCATTACCACAGGTAACGGTGCGGGCTGACGCGTACAGGAAACACAAGAAAAAGCCCGCACCTAAACAGTGCGGGCTTTTTTTTCGACCAAAGGCAATGAGGTAAACCATGCGAGTGTTGAAGTTCGGCGGTACATCAGTGGCAAATGCAGAGCGATTTCTGCGGGTTGCCGACATTCTGGAAAGCAATGCCAGACAGGGGCAGGTCGCGACCGTTCTCTCTGCCCCTGCCAAAATTACCAACCATCTGGTGGCGATGATTGAAAAGACCATCGGTGGTCAGGATGCTTTAGCCAACATCAGCGATGCCGAACGCATTTTCTCAGAGCTTTTAGCTGGTCTTGCCGCCGCGCAGGCGGGTTTCCCGCTGGCTCCGCTCAAAGCCTTGGTTGAACAAGAATTTGCTCAGATTAAGCACGTCTTGCACGGTATCAGCCTGTTGGGGCAGTGCCCGGACAGCATCAATGCCGCGCTTATCTGCCGTGGCGAAAAAATGTCGATCGCCATCATGGCTGGCCTGCTGGAAGCGCGCGGGCACAACGTGACGGTCATCGACCCGGTTGAGAAACTGCTGGCGGTTGGCCATTACCTCGAATCTACTGTTGATATCGCCGAGTCTACGCGCCGCATTGCCGCCAGCCGTATTCCAGCGGACCATATGATTCTGATGGCCGGATTTACCGCCGGGAATGAAAAAGGTGAGTTAGTGGTGCTGGGGCGTAATGGCTCTGACTACTCCGCCGCCGTACTGGCCGCCTGTTTGCGTGCGGACTGTTGCGAGATCTGGACCGATGTCGACGGCGTATATACCTGCGATCCGCGTCAGGTACCCGATGCCCGACTGCTGAAGTCGATGTCTTATCAGGAAGCGATGGAGCTTTCTTACTTCGGCGCTAAAGTACTACATCCGCGCACCATTACCCCTATTGCCCAGTTCCAGATCCCGTGCCTGATTAAAAATACCGGCAATCCGCAAGCGCCCGGTACGCTGATCGGTGCCAGCAGTGATGACGATGACTTGCCGGTAAAAGGCATTTCTAACCTCAATAACATGGCGATGTTTAGCGTCTCCGGCCCAGGAATGAAAGGTATGGTGGGCATGGCGGCGCGCGTTTTCGCCGCGATGTCGCGTGCAGGCATCTCGGTGGTGCTGATCACGCAATCCTCTTCTGAATACAGCATCAGCTTCTGTGTCCCGCAGGGCGACTGCGCGCGTGCGCAGCGCGCGATGCAGGATGAATTCTATCTCGAGCTGAAAGAAGGTCTGCTGGAGCCGCTGGCGGTGACTGAGCGTCTGGCTATCATCTCGGTGGTTGGCGATGGTATGCGCACGTTGCGCGGCATCTCGGCGAAATTCTTTGCCGCGCTGGCTCGCGCGAACATCAATATCGTGGCGATCGCCCAGGGGTCTTCTGAGCGTTCTATTTCGGTGGTGGTAAACAACGACGACGCCACCACCGGCGTACGCGTGACCCATCAGATGCTGTTCAACACCGACCAGGTGATTGAAGTGTTTGTGATTGGCGTCGGTGGGGTGGGCGGTGCGCTGCTGGAGCAGCTTAAACGTCAGCAAACCTGGCTGAAAAACAAGCATATCGATTTGCGCGTGTGCGGCGTGGCGAACTCGAAGGCACTGCTGACCAACGTCCACGGTCTGAATCTGGAAAACTGGCAGTCTGAGCTGGAGTGTGCGAAAGAGCCTTTCAACCTTGGGCGTTTAATTCGTCTGGTGAAAGAATATCATCTGCTCAATCCGGTGATTGTCGACTGTACCTCAAGCCAGGCGGTGGCGGATCAGTATGCCGACTTCCTGCGCGAAGGCTTCCATGTGGTCACCCCGAACAAAAAGGCCAATACGTCGTCGATGGATTACTACCATCAACTGCGTTTTGCTGCGGCGAAGTCGCGACGTAAATTCCTGTACGACACCAACGTGGGCGCGGGCTTGCCGGTTATTGAAAACCTGCAAAACCTGCTCAGCGCAGGCGATGAACTGCAACGATTCTCCGGCATCCTTTCCGGTTCGCTGTCGTTTATTTTTGGCAAGCTGGATGAAGGCATGAGCTTCTCGCAGGCGACCACTATGGCGCGTGAGCTGGGCTATACCGAGCCCGATCCGCGTGATGATCTTTCCGGTACAGATGTGGCGCGTAAGCTGCTGATCCTGGCCCGTGAAACCGGCCGTGAGCTGGAGCTGTCTGACATTGTCATTGAACCGGTCCTGCCAACAGAATTTGATGATTCCGGTGATATTCCCGCGTTTATGGCGAAGTTGTCGCAACTGGATGACGCCTTTGCCGCGCGCGTGGCGAAAGCTCGTGATGAGGGGAAAGTATTGCGCTATGTTGGCAATATTGAAGAAGACGGTGTCTGTCGCGTGAAAATTGATGCAGTAGACGGCAACGATCCGCTGTTCAAAGTGAAAAACGGTGAAAACGCGCTGGCGTTCTATAGCCATTACTATCAGCCGTTACCGTTGGTGCTGCGCGGATACGGCGCAGGTAATGACGTAACGGCGGCGGGCGTATTTGCCGACCTGCTACGTACCCTTTCATGGAAGTTAGGAGTCTGACATGGTAAGAGTTTATGCCCCGGCTTCCAGCGCCAATATGAGCGTCGGATTTGATGTTCTCGGGGCGGCGGTAACCCCCGTAGACGGTTCGCTATTGGGTGATGTGGTCTCTGTTGAGCCAGCCGACCAGTTCAGTCTGAATAATCTTGGGCGCTTTGCTGACAAACTGCCTTCTGAGCCGCGAGAAAATATCGTCTATCAGTGCTGGGAGCGGTTCTGTCAGGAGCTGGGTAAAACCGTTCCGGTGGCAATGACGCTGGAAAAAAATATGCCGATTGGCTCCGGGTTAGGTTCCAGCGCCTGTTCCGTTGTGGCGGCGTTAGTCGCCATGAACGAGCACTGTGGGAAACCGCTCAACGACACGCGCCTGTTGGCGATCATGGGAGAGCTGGAAGGACGTATCTCCGGCAGTATTCATTACGATAATGTTGCCCCGTGCTTTTTGGGCGGTATGCAGTTAATGATCGAAGAAAACGGCATTATCAGCCAGCAGGTGCCAGGCTTTGATGAGTGGCTGTGGGTACTGGCGTATCCGGGGATTAAAGTGTCGACGGCGGAAGCGCGGGCCATTTTACCTGCGCAGTATCGCCGTCAGGACTGCATCGCCCACGGGCGGCATCTGGCAGGGTTTATCCATGCCTGCTATTCCCGTCAGCCTCTTCTGGCCGCGAAGCTGATGAAAGATGTCATCGCTGAGCCGTATCGTACCCGCTTGCTGCCAGGCTTCAGCCAGGCGCGTCAGGCGGTAGCGGAAATCGGCGCGTTGGCCAGCGGGATCTCCGGGTCAGGACCGACGCTGTTCGCCTTGTGCGATAAGCCGGATACGGCGCAGCGTGTTGCAGACTGGCTGGCTAAACATTATCTGCAAAATCAGGAAGGCTTTGTTCATATTTGCCGGTTGGACACGGCAGGCGCACGGGTACTGGGATAATCAATGAAACTCTATAATCTGAAAGATCATAACGAACAGGTCAGCTTTGCGCAGGCCGTCACGCAAGGGCTTGGCAAGAATCAGGGGTTGTTTTTTCCGCACGATCTGCCGGAATTCAATCTGACAGAAGTGGATGAGATGCTGAACCAGGACTTCGTTAGCCGCAGCGCTAAGATCCTTTCCGCATTTATTGGCGACGAGATCTCGCAGGAGATCCTGGAAGAGCGCGTACGCGCGGCGTTTGCGTTCCCGGCGCCGGTTGCTCAGGTTGCAGCGGACATTGGCTGTCTGGAGCTGTTCCACGGTCCTACACTGGCATTTAAAGACTTTGGCGGGCGCTTTATGGCGCAGATGCTGACGCACATCAGCGGCGACAAACCGGTAACGATTCTGACGGCGACCTCCGGCGATACCGGTGCTGCGGTGGCGCATGCGTTTTATGGTCTGCCGAACGTTCGCGTGGTGATCCTCTACCCGAACGGCAAGATCAGCCCATTACAGGAAAAACTGTTCTGTACGCTGGGCGGTAACATTGAAACCGTCGCTATTGATGGTGATTTTGATGCTTGCCAGGCGTTGGTGAAACAGGCGTTTGATGACGAAGAACTGAAGGTAGCGCTGGGGCTGAATTCGGCTAACTCAATCAATATCAGCCGTCTGCTGGCGCAAATCTGTTACTACTTTGAAGCTGTGGCTCAACTGCCGCAAGAAGCGCGCAACCAGCTGGTTATTTCCGTTCCCAGCGGCAACTTTGGCGATCTGACCGCCGGACTGCTGGCGAAATCGCTGGGCTTGCCGGTGAAGCGCTTTATTGCGGCGACCAACGTCAACGATACGGTTCCACGCTTCCTTGCAGAAGGCGAGTGGGCGCCGAAGGCGACGCAGGCGACGTTATCCAACGCGATGGATGTCAGCCAGCCGAACAACTGGCCGCGTGTGGAAGAACTGTTCCGCCGTAAAATCTGGCGTCTGAATGAGCTGGGGTATGCCGCCGTTGACGATGCTACCACTCAGGATACGATGCGCGAGCTGCATGAAATGGGGTACACCTCAGAACCGCATGCGGCGGTGGCTTACCGTGCGCTGCGTGACCAGTTGAATCCTGGCGAGTATGGCTTGTTCCTCGGCACCGCGCATCCGGCGAAGTTTAAGGAAAGCGTTGAAGAGATTCTTGAGCTTACGCTGGCTCTGCCAAAAGAGCTGGCGGAGCGCGCTGATTTGCCGCTGCTCTCTCATCACCTGCCTGCTGATTTTGCTGCGCTGCGTAAGCTGATGATGACCCGCGGTTAAAGGTGGTGCCCGCTGGCGCTGTGCTTAGCGGGCCTGCAAAACCTGTAGGCCGGATAAGGCGTTAGCCGCCATCCGGCATGTACACTACTGCTCGTGGCGTTTAAACACCAGTTCGCCATTCCCTGACGCTTCTTCATCAAAGAAATAGCCTTCACTGGTAAATGCCGTCAGTTGCTCTGGCTGAGTTAAGCGATTTTCAATGATGTAGCGGCTCATCAGGCCACGCGCTTTTTTGGCATAAAAGCTGATGACTTTGAACTTACCGTTCTTCTCATCGAGGAAGACTGGTTTGATAAGTTCGGCGTTCAGCTTTTTCGGCTTCACAGATTTAAAATATTCATCTGATGCGAGGTTAATCACCACGCTGTCGCCTTGCGCTTCCAGCGCTTCGTTAAGTTTGTCGGTGATGGTATCGCCCCAGAACTGGTAAAGATCTTTCCCCTTTGGATTGGCCAGACGAATGCCCATCTCCAGACGGTAAGGCTGCATCAAATCCAGCGGACGCAACACGCCGTACAGCCCGGACAACATGCGTAAATGCTGCTGAGCGAAGTCAAAATCCGCTTCGCTGAAGGTTTCAGCCTGCAGCCCGGTATAAACGTCGCCTTTAAACGCCAGAATAGCCTGACGCGCATTCTCCGGTGTGAAATCGGGCTGCCAGTCATGGAAACGGGTGGCGTTCAGATCCGCCAGCTTGTCGCTAATTCCCATCAGCTTGCCAATCTGCGGCGCGGAGAGTTGTCGCGCCACGTGAATAAGCTGCTGCGAGTGATCCAGCAGTTCGGGCAGCGTGTGGCGTGTGGTTGCCAGAGGACTTTGGTAGTCGAGCGTTTTTGCAGGTGAAATCAGAATCAGCATATCCAGTCCTTGCAGGAAATTTACTGCGACTTTAGCAAAAAAATGGACAGAATTGATCGATGGTTGCGATTGCCGCGTTAATCACGCGGCGTTTCATCCCAGCTTTCGGGCGCAAGCTGCTGCCTGATATCAGGATAACGGCGCGGATCAAATTCCGGGCGCACCCCGAGTTTACGCTGGCGCAGATAGTCGCTGGCGAGGGTATGGACAACCGGTGAGAGCAGTAAAATCGCCGTCAGGTTAGTGATGGCCATACAGGCCATGATGATGTCAGCAAGTTGCCAGAGCAGCGGGAAGCTGAGTAATGTGCCGCCGACAACGGTGCTCACGGTCGCGATACGTAATAGCCAAATTACCCGGATATTGTCCAGCTTCAGGAAAATAAGGTTGTTTTCCGCATAGATGTAGTTGGCGACGATAGAGCTAAAGGCAAACAGGATCACAATAAAGGCGACGAATCCGGCGCCCCATTCACCCGTCAGCGAGACCATCGCTCTTTGCAGCAACTGGATGCCTTCAATGGGTATAGAACTGGTGCCATTACCCGCCAGCAGAACGATCATCGCACTGGCCGTACAAAGAATCAGCGTATCGCCTAAAACACCGATCATTTGCACAATGCCTTGTGCCGCAGGATGCGGAGGCCATGACGCAGCCGAGGCGGCGGCGTTCGGGGTTGAGCCCATTCCGGCCTCATTCGAGAACATACCGCGTTGAAAGCCGCTGGCAATGGCCTGGCTTAGCGTATACCCGGCGGCGCCGGCGGCGGCTTCCTGCCAGCCAAAGGCACTTTTAACGATGGTTATGATAATGTCGGGAAGCTGAGCGAAATGCCAAAGGCAGATGACGAGGCTACAACCGACCCACAACAGAGCCATCACCGGAACAAACCATTGCATCAGACGGGCAACGCCTTTAATACCGCCGACGATGACCAGTAATGATGCGATAGCCAGGGCGATACCGGAGAAGAGAGGAGGGATATCGAAAGCAAAAGCAAGTGCGCGCGAGACCGAGTTTGCCTGCACGCTGTTAAAAATCAGTCCATATGCGATGAGTAAAAAGATGGCAAAAAGCACGCCCATCCAGCGCATACCCAGTCCACGCGCCATATACCACGCAGGACCGCCGCGAAACTGTCCCTTGCTGTCGCGTTCTTTATACAGTTGCGCAAGTGAGCATTCGGCAAACGAGGTTGCCATCCCAATGACTGCCGAGACCCACATCCAGAAAACGGCTCCCGCGCCGCCTGCGGCGATTGCCAACGCCACGCCCGCCAGATTTCCGCTGCCGATCCGCGCGGCAAGACTGGTGCATAAAGCCTGAAAGGAAGTTAAACCGCCCGGTTGCGGGCTGATGCTGTTTTTAAGACTTCTGCCAAACTGGCGAATGTAGCGAAACTGGATGAACCCCGTACGCCAGGTGAACCAACATCCTGCGCCAAGCAGGAGGTAGATCATTACCGAGCCCCAGAGTATTTCATTAATAAATGCGAAAAAATCAGGCATTAACATCCCTCTTGTTGATGCCGGTAAGCGCGAATAATCCCATGTAAGCGCTACCAATTATCGACCAGTATATACCTTCTAAGTAGATTGATTACGCGAGTTTATCATAACAACAGGTATATCCCTTAATTGCGCATCTCAGGCTTTGAGCTGCGTAATCAGGGCTGAGCGGCAGGTCGGACAATACAGGCGGTTGCGCTGAGAGTGCGTCGTGCTATCATCAGGGAAGATCGGTTACATCCCCCTAACAAGCTGTTTAAAGAGAATCACTATCATGACGGACAAATTGACCTCCCTTCGTCAGTTCACCACAGTAGTGGCCGACACCGGAGACATCGCGGCAATGAAGCTGTATCAGCCTCAGGATGCCACAACTAACCCTTCTCTCATTCTTAACGCAGCGCAGATCCCGGAATATCGCAAGCTGATTGATGACGCTGTAGCCTGGGCTAAGCAGCAGAGCAACGACCGCGCGCAGCAGGTCGTCGACGCGACCGACAAACTGGCGGTAAACATTGGTCTGGAGATCCTGAAACTGGTCCCGGGTCGCATTTCCACAGAAGTTGACGCTCGCCTGTCCTACGACACCGACGCATCCATCGCGAAAGCAAAACGTCTGATTAAACTGTACAACGATGCTGGCATCAGCAACGATCGCATTCTGATCAAACTGGCTTCAACCTGGCAGGGCATTCGTGCCGCTGAGCAGCTGGAAAAAGAAGGCATCAACTGTAACCTGACTCTGCTGTTCTCTTTCGCGCAGGCGCGCGCTTGTGCAGAAGCTGGCGTATACCTGATTTCTCCGTTCGTTGGTCGTATTCTTGACTGGTACAAAGCCAACACCGACAAGAAAGAGTATGCACCGGCAGAAGATCCGGGCGTGGTTTCCGTAACGGAAATCTACGAGTACTACAAACAGCACGGTTACGAAACCGTAGTTATGGGCGCGAGCTTCCGTAACATCGGTGAAATCATCGAGCTGGCGGGCTGCGATCGTCTGACGATTGCACCGGCGCTGCTGAAAGAGCTGGCGGAAAGCGAAGGCGCTATCGAACGTAAACTGTCCTTCTCTGGCGAAGTGAAAGCGCGTCCTGCACGTATCACTGAAGCTGAGTTCCTGTGGCAGCACAACCAGGATCCAATGGCTGTAGACAAACTGGCGGACGGTATCCGTAAGTTTGCTGTAGACCAGGGCAAACTGGAAAAAATGATCGGCGATCTGCTGTAATCATTTCGGCGTGGCCCTGACAGGGGTCACGCTACCTCTTCTGAAACCTGTCTGTCCTTCCTTTCGCAGTGTATCATTCTGTTTAACGAGACTGTTTAAACGGAATAATCATGAATACTTTACGCATTGGCCTGGTGTCCATTTCTGATCGTGCTTCCAGCGGCGTTTACCAGGATAAAGGTATCCCGGCCCTTGAAGAGTGGCTGGCATCAGCCCTAACAACCCCTTTTGAGCTGCAAACACGGCTGATCCCGGATGAACAGGCGATCATCGAACAAACCTTATGCGAGCTGGTTGATGAAATGAGCTGTCATCTGGTACTGACGACCGGCGGAACGGGGCCGGCACGTCGCGACGTAACGCCAGACGCTACGCTGGCCGTAGCCGACCGCCAGATGCCTGGTTTTGGTGAGCAAATGCGCCAGATAAGTCTGCACTTTGTGCCAACCGCAATCCTTTCCCGTCAGGTTGGCGTGATTCGCAAACAGGCGCTGATCCTGAATCTGCCTGGGCAGCCGAAATCGATCAAAGAAACGCTGGAAGGCGTGAAAGATGCCGATGGTAAGGTCATCGTGCCAGGCATTTTTGCAAGTGTACCGTATTGTATACAGCTGTTAGATGGGCCTTATGTCGAGACTGCACCGGCAGTAGTAGCATCTTTTCGCCCTAAAAGCGCGATCCGCGATACAAATGCCTGAAAGTAGCCTGGTCGTGATATAAGTAACAATGAAGGTGGAGTATTGAATTGTTTACGATATAGTAATTTTTGATTTACATATATCGACAGACATATTCAATTACTCCACTGACTCATGGTTTGCTATGTCACAACACACTCGACCCCTGAATCGCCAGGATTATAAAACCCTTACGCTTGCTGCCCTCGGCGGGGCGCTTGAGTTTTATGATTTCATTATCTTCGTCTTCTTTGCCGCGGTTGTTGGCGAACTTTTCTTCCCGGCCGATATCCCTGAATGGCTACGTCAGGTTCAAACTTTCGGCATTTTTGCCGCCGGATACCTGGCGCGTCCATTGGGCGGCATCATTATGGCGCATTTTGGCGACCTGGTCGGACGCAAGAAAATGTTTACCCTGAGCATTTTGTTGATGGCGATACCGACGCTGGCGATTGGCTTGTTGCCTACCTATGCCTCAATGGGGATCCTCGCGCCGTTACTGTTATTACTGATGCGCATTTTGCAGGGCGCAGCCATTGGGGGCGAAGTGCCGGGGGCGTGGGTGTTCGTGGCGGAACACGTACCGGAGCGTCGCATCGGTATCGCCTGCGGCACGCTGACTGCCGGGCTTACTGTGGGGATTCTGTTGGGGTCGGTTGTTGCAACGCTGGTGAACACCAGCCTGACGCAGCAAGCGGTGCATGACTACGGCTGGCGTATTCCTTTCCTGCTGGGCGGCGTGTTTGGGCTGGTGGCGATGTATCTGCGCCGCTGGCTGCAGGAAACGCCCATCTTCCTCGAAATGCAGCAGCGTAAGGCGTTGGCGCAAGAGCTACCGGTAAAGTCGGTGGTGAGCAAACATAAAAAAGCGGTGGTCATTTCCATGCTGCTGACCTGGCTGTTATCGGCCGGGATCGTGGTGGTGATCCTGATGTCGCCAGTCTGGCTGCAGAAACAGTATGGCTTTGCGCCAGCATTGACATTACAAGCCAACAGTGTCGCGACCATTATGCTGTGCGTCGGTTGTCTGCTGGCCGGGTTTATTGTCGACCGGGTTGGCGCCAGCAAAACCTTTATTGTCGGTAGCCTGCTACTGGCCTGTTCGAGCTGGCTTTTCTATCATCTGACCGGTAGCCATCCTCAGCATTTGTTCTTGTTGTATGGGCTGGTGGGCTTGTGCGTTGGCGTGGTGGGGGCTGTGCCTTATGTCATGGTACGAGCGTTTCCAGCGGAAGTCCGCTTTACCGGCATCTCGTTTTCTTACAACGTTTCGTACGCCATTTTTGGTGGTCTGACGCCAATCGCTGTGACGATGTTAATGAGCGTGTCGCCAATGGCTCCTGCCTGGTATGTACTGGCGTTATCGCTGGTGGGGTTAGGGCTGGGGATTTGGCTGCGACAGGATATTTATCATCGCGATACCAGCGTGCAGGGAGAGTTACAGCGCTTGTAAGGAATATCCCCCCGTCCGGGGGGATAGCGTCAGATTAGTGCGCTTCACCAATCGGCAGGATGGTACGGCCAAACTGTTCGTTCAGCACTTCGCCCATCGCCAGGTAAATGGCGCTTGCACCACACACTAAGCCAACCCAGCCAGCAACATGGATGATCGCTTCGTTACCTGCAATGTTGCCTACGGCCAGCAGCGCGAACAGCACCGTCAGGCTCAGGAAGACAAACTGCAGCGCACGCGCAGCTTTCAGCGTGCCGAAGAACATGAACAGTGTGAACACGCCCCACAGACCCAGGTATACGCCCAGGAACTGGCCGTTGGTTGCATCCGCCAGGCCCATTTTCGGCATGATCAGGATCGCAACCAGCGTCAGCCAGAACGAGCCGTAGGAGGTAAAGGCGGTTAAACCGAAGGTGTTGCCTTTTTTATATTCCAGCAGCCCGGCAAAAATTTGCGCGATACCGCCGTAGAAAATGCCCATCGCCAGAATAATAACGTCAAAGGCGAAGAAACCCGCGTTATGCAGGTTAAGCAGAATGGTGGTCATGCCAAAGCCCATCAGGCCCAGCGGTGCCGGATTAGCCAACTTAGTGTTGCCCATAATTCCTCAAAATCATCATTGATTGAATGGTGAAATAGTTTCCCCGAATAACGATCACTGTCTTCGGGGCGCGGCATGATAATCAGGGGAAAGCGGACTGTCTATGATCTAACAAAGGGAAAATGAATTATTTTCCCTGTGATGGACATCACGCTTGTGTGTTGTTGATCATTCTTCGCAGACAGGCGATTTGTAGCACCGCCGGAATCGTCACGCGATAGGCGCTGCCGCTCACCGCTTTAACCCCGTTTAAAGCCGCGCCGACCGGGCCGCCAAGCCCTGCGCCGCGTAGCAATCCATGCCCGATGACGCTAACTGCGGCATGGGTACGCAGGATCTGCGTAAGCTGACCGGAGAGCAAATGAGCAACGCCAGTCGCCAGATGGCGATCCTTCATTAATAGCGGCAGTAACTCTTCCAGTTCAGAGACTTTTGCCTCAACGGCCTGCAAAAATTCCTGCTTATGGTCCGCATCCATTTTTTGCCAGGCATTCCGTAGAAAGTGTTCCAGCAAATACTGTTCAATTTCATACGTGGGCATCGCTTTGTCGGCTTTAAGCTTCAGGCGCTTCGAAACATCCAGCAAAATCGCCCGATACAGCTTTCCATGGCCACGAAGTTTATTGGCAATGCTGTCGCCACCATAATGCTGAAGTTCGCCGGCGATCAGTTGCCAGTTGCGGCGGTGCTGTTCCGGGTGTCCTTCCATCGATTTAAATAATTCGTTGTGGCTCAGAACGCTCGACAGACGGGCTTTCCCTTTTTCATTATGCGTTAACAGGCGAGTAATCGTGGCGAGTTGTTCCTCACTGCAATGCTGCAGAAAGTCGAGGTCGTCGTCATGCAAATACGTGACATTCATGTTTTCTATGGCTTCTGAATAAAAGGGCGGAATTAGTCGTCGCCGATGACTTTAAGCGTCGCCATGTCAGAGGAGTTTACCGACTGGCCTGAAAAAGTGATTTTGGATACGCAGCGTTTATTGTCGTTGTCGCTATTAATATTGATCCAATTAGTGGTTTGTCCCTCTTTAATGGATGACGGGACGTTCAGGCTTTGGCTGGAGGTGCGCGCAGCTTTGAAGTAAACGGATGCGCCGTTAAGGTTAATATCGCCTCGATCGGCGGTGAGTTGAATACGCTTCACCACCCGACAAACGGGAATTTTGAGCGTGAGATCGTTAGTTGCGTTGCGCGGCATCGCAATCATCCCCAGAACTTTATGATCGTTAGCGTGAGCGGCGCTGCTCAACAGCAGGCCCATAAGCAGGGTGGCGGAAAGGGTTAAAACGGATTTCATGAAATTTCTCTTTGACGGCTGCAAAAGTGCGTGGCTTCGCGCTAGTTTACCGCCGACAGAAAAACGATTCATTCACGTAATCTTTTCTTTTTATTACAATTTTTATGTGAATAACAGCGCTTTATTAATTGGTTTTATGAATTAATTTTGATTGGCGATTATTCATTTTTTGTAGTTTTGTGCCTTTTTTCGGCAAATTTATTGCTTCTGCGCTAAAAAAATTTTTCATGCCCCCCTTGATGAAGTGGGTTACGACCCCACTTAGTAGTCAACCGCAGTGGTGAGTCTGAAAAAAAACGATTCAGGGTAGTTGAAACCGCACGTTTCGCCCTTATTACAGATTCACAACCACATGATGACCGAATTTTTAGTGGAGACGTTTAGATGGGTAAAATTATTGGTATCGACCTGGGTACTACCAACTCTTGTGTAGCGATTATGGATGGCACTACTGCACGTGTGCTGGAGAACGCCGAGGGCGATCGCACCACGCCTTCTATCATTGCTTATACCCAGGATGGTGAAACTCTGGTTGGTCAGCCGGCTAAACGTCAGGCAGTGACAAACCCGCAAAACACCCTGTTTGCGATTAAACGCCTGATTGGCCGCCGCTTCCAGGACGAAGAAGTACAGCGTGATGAAGCCATCATGCCGTACAAAATCATCGGTGCTGACAACGGTGATGCCTGGATTGACGTAAAAGGTCAGAAAATGGCACCGCCGCAGATCTCTGCAGAAGTGCTGAAGAAAATGAAGAAAACGGCTGAAGATTACTTGGGTGAACCGGTAACTGAAGCGGTTATCACCGTACCTGCATACTTTAACGATGCTCAGCGTCAGGCAACCAAAGACGCCGGCCGTATCGCAGGTCTGGAAGTAAAACGTATCATCAACGAACCAACCGCAGCTGCACTGGCTTACGGTCTGGATAAAGAAGTCGGCAACCGTACTATCGCGGTTTATGACCTCGGTGGTGGTACTTTCGATATCTCTATTATCGAAATCGACGAAGTTGACGGCGAAAAAACCTTCGAAGTTCTGGCAACCAACGGTGATACCCACCTGGGTGGTGAAGACTTCGACAGCCGTATGATCAACTACCTGGTTGACGAGTTTAAGAAAGATCAGGGTATCGACCTGCGTAATGACCCGCTGGCGATGCAGCGTCTGAAAGAAGCCGCTGAGAAAGCGAAGATCGAGCTGTCTTCCGCTCAGCAGACCGACGTGAACCTGCCGTACATCACTGCAGACGCGACTGGTCCGAAACACATGAACATCAAAGTGACCCGTGCGAAACTGGAAAGCCTGGTTGAAGACCTGGTTAACCGTTCTATCGAGCCGCTGAAAGTTGCTCTGCAGGACGCTGGCCTGTCTGTTTCTGATATCAACGACGTTATTCTCGTTGGTGGTCAGACGCGTATGCCGATGGTGCAGAAGAAAGTTGCTGAATTCTTCGGTAAAGAGCCGCGTAAAGACGTTAACCCGGACGAAGCCGTGGCAATCGGTGCTGCCGTTCAGGGTGGTGTATTGACGGGTGATGTGAAAGACGTACTGCTGCTGGACGTTACCCCGCTGTCTCTGGGTATCGAAACCATGGGCGGCGTGATGACGCCACTGATCGCGAAAAACACCACCATCCCGACCAAGCACAGCCAGGTGTTCTCTACCGCTGAAGACAACCAGTCTGCGGTAACCATCCATGTGCTGCAGGGTGAACGTAAACGTGCTGCCGATAACAAAGATCTGGGTCAGTTTAACCTGGATGGTATCAGCCCGGCTCCGCGCGGTATGCCGCAGATCGAAGTTACCTTCGATATCGATGCCGACGGTATCCTGCACGTTTCCGCGAAAGACAAAAACAGCGGTAAAGAGCAGAAGATCACCATCAAGGCTTCTTCTGGTCTGAACGAAGAAGAAATCCAGAAAATGGTTCGCGAAGCAGAAGCGAACGCAGAGTCTGACCGTAAGTTCGAAGAGCTGGTTCAGACTCGTAACCAGGGCGACCATCTGCTGCACAGCACTCGTAAGCAGGTTGAAGAAGCAGGCGACAAGCTGCCGGCTGACGACAAAACTGCCATTGAGTCTGCACTGACCGCGCTGGAAACGTCTCTGAAAGGCGAAGACAAAGCGGATATCGAAGCGAAAATGCAGGCGCTGGCTCAGGTTTCCCAGAAACTGATGGAAATCGCGCAGCAGCAGCACGCACAGCAGCAGGCTGGTGCAGCAGGCGCTGATGCTTCTGCAAACAATGCGAAAGATGACGACGTTGTCGACGCTGAGTTTGAAGAAGTGAAAGACAAAAAATAATCGCCCTGATGCAGGGTAGTTAATCGGCACGGGCGTAGAGGTTTCCTCTTCGCCCGTGCTTGTATGTTAAGGGGCTTAAAAAAACCAATGGCAAAGCAAGACTATTACGAGATTTTAGGCGTTTCCAAATCAGCGGAAGAGCGTGAAATCAAAAAGGCCTACAAGCGCCTGGCCATGAAATATCACCCGGATCGCAACCAGGGTGATAAAGAGGCTGAAGCCAAGTTTAAAGAGATCAAAGAAGCGTACGAGATCCTGACCGATGCGCAAAAACGCGCGGCTTACGATCAGTACGGTCATGCCGCGTTTGAGCAAGGCGGCATGGGCGGCGGCGGCGGTTTTGGCGGCGGGGCTGACTTCAGCGATATCTTTGGTGACGTGTTTGGCGATATCTTTGGCGGCGGTCGTGGTCGTCAGCGCGCCTCACGTGGTGCTGATTTACGTTACAACATGGATCTCACTCTGGAAGAAGCCGTGCGTGGCGTCACCAAAGAGATCCGTATTCCGACGCTGGAAGAGTGTGACGTCTGCCATGGCAGCGGCGCGAAGTCAGGTACTCAGCCGCAAACCTGTCCAACCTGTCACGGTTCCGGCCAGGTGCAGATGCGCCAGGGCTTTTTTGCCGTACAGCAGACCTGTCCACATTGTCAGGGTCGCGGTACGCTGATCAAAGATCCGTGCAACAAATGTCACGGTCATGGTCGCGTTGAGAAAAGCAAAACGCTGTCCGTCAAAATCCCGGCAGGCGTTGATACCGGCGACCGTATTCGTTTAGCAGGTGAAGGTGAAGCCGGTGAGCATGGCGCGCCAGCAGGCGATTTATACGTTCAGGTGCAGGTAAAACAGCACCCAATTTTTGAGCGTGAAGGCAATAACCTGTACTGCGAAGTACCGATTAACTTTGCGATGGCAGCGCTGGGCGGCGAGATTGAAGTCCCGACGCTGGACGGTCGCGTGAAGTTGAAGATTCCGGGCGAGACGCAGACCGGCAAACTGTTCCGCATGCGTGGAAAGGGCGTCAAGTCTGTACGCGGTGGCGCTCAGGGCGATCTGCTGTGTCGTGTCGTTGTTGAAACCCCAGTGGGTCTGAACGACAAGCAGAAGCAGTTGCTGAAAGACCTGCAGGACAGTTTTGGCGGCCCGACCGGCGAGCAAAACAGCCCGCGCTCCAAAAGCTTCTTCGACGGCGTGAAGAAGTTCTTTGACGATTTGACCCGCTAATTCTCTCGACTCAATATTTGATAAAAAGCCTGGGACTGAAAAGTTTCAGGCTTTTTTATTTCTGTTTTCCGTTCGGAAAATCTTTTTTAATTTCAGTCTATTTGTTCGTAAAAACCGATCTATCTATCATGAATAATCTAATTTTAACGAGCTTTTTGAGGGTGTAAGATAGTATTTACGAAGTATTCACCCAATAGAGAGAATAAAAGTGAAACATCTGCATCGTTTTTTTAGTAGTGATGCCTCGGGGGGCATCATCCTGATCATCGCAGCCGTCATCGCTATGTTGATGGCAAATATCGGGGTCACCAGTGGATGGTACCATGCCTTTCTGGAAACGCCCGTTCAACTGCGGGTTGGCGCGCTTGAGATCAACAAAAATATGCTGCTGTGGATCAACGACGCGTTGATGGCGGTGTTCTTCTTGTTGATTGGTCTGGAGGTAAAGCGCGAGTTAATGCAAGGCTCGCTGGCCAGTCTGCGTCAGGCGGCATTTCCGATCATTGCCGCTATCGGGGGGATGATTGTCCCGGCGCTGCTGTATCTGGCATTCAACTATGCTGACCCTATTACCCGTGAAGGGTGGGCGATCCCGGCTGCAACGGATATCGCTTTTGCATTAGGCGTGCTGGCACTGTTGGGCAGTCGTGTTCCATTGGCGCTGAAAATCTTCCTCATGGCGCTGGCGATTATCGATGATCTTGGCGCTATCGTGATCATCGCGCTGTTCTACACCAGCGATCTCTCGCTGCTGTCGCTGGGCGTTGCCGCGTGTGCCATTCTCGTCCTGGCGGCCTTGAATCTGTGTGGCGTGAGACGTACCGGGATTTATATTCTGGTGGGCGTGGTGCTGTGGACGGCAGTTCTGAAGTCCGGTGTGCATGCGACGCTGGCGGGCGTGATCGTCGGTTTCTTCATTCCGTTAAAGGAAAAACACGGACGTTCACCGGCAAAGCGTCTGGAGCATGTTTTGCATCCGTGGGTGGCATACCTGATCCTGCCGCTGTTTGCCTTCGCTAACGCGGGTGTTTCACTGCAGGGTGTCACCATTGATGGGCTGACCTCCGTATTACCGCTGGGGATTATTGCAGGTCTGTTGATCGGTAAACCGCTGGGTATCAGCCTGTTTTGCTGGCTGGCGTTACGCTTAAAGCTGGCGCAATTACCTGAAGGAACGAATTTCCAGCAGATCATGGCGGTCGGGATTCTGTGCGGTATTGGCTTTACGATGTCGATTTTCATCGCCAGCCTGGCGTTTGGTAATGTCGATCCTGAGCTGATTAACTGGGCGAAACTGGGGATCCTGATTGGCTCCTTGCTGTCGGCGGTAATTGGTTATTGCTGGTTACGCACCCGGTTAAACGCATCCGCCTGACAGGATAACCCTTTCGTGACAATTTTCAGGGAGAGAGTATGTCTCATATAAATTACAACCACCTGTATTACTTTTGGCATGTCTATAAAGAAGGTTCGGTGGTTGGTGCAGCAGAAGCGCTTTATCTGACACCGCAGACCATTACCGGGCAGATCAAAGCGCTTGAAGAACGTTTACAAGGAAAGTTGTTCAAGCGGAAGGGGCGTGGGCTGGAGCCAAGCGAGTTAGGCGAGTTAGTCTTTCGTTATGCGGATAAAATGTTCACGTTAAGCCAGGAAATGCTGGATATCGTGAACTACCGCAAAGAGTCTAACTTGCTGTTTGATGTCGGCGTGGCGGATGCGCTATCCAAACAGTTGGTCAGCCGTGTGTTGAATGCCGCGGTGGTGGAAGATGAACAAATCCATCTGCGCTGTTTTGAATCAACGCACGAGATGCTGCTGGATCAACTCAGTCAGCATAAGCTGGATATGATTATCTCTGACTGTCCGATTGATTCTACGCAACAGGAAGGGTTGTTCTCGGTGCGCATAGGCGAATGCGGCGTAAGTTTTTGGTGCACCCAGCCTTTGCCTGAGAAGCCGTTTCCGGCCTGTCTGGAAGAGCGCAGATTGCTGATCCCTGGACGTCGTTCGATGCTCGGTCGTAAGCTGTTGAACTGGATTAACTCACAAGGCTTGCATGTTGAAATCCTCGGCGAATTTGATGACGCAGCACTGATGAAAGCTTTTGGTGCAACGCATAACGCTATTTTCGTTGCCCCGACGCTCTATTCGAACAATTTCTATGCCGACGATTCAATTGTGGAGATTGGGCGCGTGGAGAATGTGATGGAGGAATATCACGCTATATTTGCGGAAAGAATGATCCAGCATCCGGCGGTGCAGCGTATTTGTAATGCGGACTACTCGGCGCTCTTTACGCCAATGAACAAATGACAGCCATAAAAAAACCCGCTTGCGCGGGTTTTTTCACAAAGCGACAACAAGCAGGTGATTAAGCCAGTTTGTTGATCTGTGCAGTCAGGTTTGCTTTATGACGTGCAGCTTTGTTTTTGTGGATCAGACCTTTAGCAGCCTGACGGTCCACGAGTGGTTGCATTTCGTTAAATGCTTTCAGTGCAGTAGCTTTGTCGCCAGCTTCGATAGCTGCGTATACTTTCTTGATGAAAGTACGCATCATAGAGCGACGGCTAGCGTTGTGCTTGCGGGCCTTTTCAGACTGAACGGCGCGCTTCTTAGCTGATTTGATATTAGCCAAGGTCCAACTCCCAAATGTGTTCTATATGGACAATTCAAAGGCCGAGGAATATGCCCTTTTAGCCTTCTTTTGTCAATGGATTTGTGCAAATAAGCGCCGTTTAAATTGCAGCACTCGTTGCGTAGTGATGGCGCAGGATTCTACCAGCTTGCGTGGCGTGAATACAGCTTTTCCACGAGAAAAATTGCATTGGATTGCCCGTTAAGGTCTGCAATTTGTTTCATAACAATGAAAACCATCCTCTTTCTGTTTCGGAGAAACAATCGCCGGTTAACCTTGACCGCGGTACAGGGTATACTTTCACGATTTTCACTGTTTTGAGCCAGACATGAAGCTGATACGAGGCATACATAATCTCAGCCAGGCCCCGCACGGGTGTGTGCTGACTATTGGTAATTTCGACGGCGTGCACCGTGGTCACCGTGCGTTGCTGCAGGGCTTACGGGAAGAAGGGCGCAAACGCAATTTGCCGGTGATGGTGATGATTTTCGAGCCACAGCCATTAGAGCTGTTTGCAACGGACAAGTCACCTGCGCGCCTTACTCGCCTGCGAGAAAAACTGCGTTATCTGGCGGAGTGTGGCGTAGATTACGTATTGTGCGTGCGTTTTGACAGGCGCTTCGCGGCATTAACGGCGCAGACTTTTATCAGCGATCTGCTGGTTAAGCGCCTTGGTGTACAATTTCTCGCCGTTGGCGATGATTTCCGCTTTGGCGCTAGCCGTGCGGGCGATTTCTTGTTATTACAGGAAGCGGGCGCTGAGTATGGCTTTGATATCACCAGTACCCAAACCTTCTGTGAAGGCGGTGTTCGTATCAGCAGCACCGCGGTACGTCAGGCGCTGGCTGAAGATAACCTGCAGTTGGCCGAAAGCCTGCTTGGGCACCCTTTTACCATCTCAGGACGGGTGGTGCATGGTGACGAGTTAGGACGCACCATTGGCTTTCCGACGGCAAACTTACCGCTTCGTCGCCAGGTTTCTCCGGTGAAAGGGGTTTATGCGGTTGAAGTTATGGGGCTGGGTGACAAACCTTTTCCCGGTGTTGCCAACATCGGCACCCGCCCGACGGTAGCCGGCGTACGTCAGCAGTTGGAAGTGCATCTACTGGACGTTGTAATGGACCTCTATGGTCGCCATATAGATGTAGTGCTGCGTAAAAAAATTCGCAGCGAGCAGCGATTTGCTTCGCTGGATGAACTAAAAGCGCAGATTGCGCGTGATGAGTTGACTGCCCGCGATTTTTTTGGGCTAACAAAACCGGCTTAATGCCTATACGAGTTTTAAATACGGAACCGAGAATCTGATGAGTGACTATAAATCAACCCTGAATTTGCCGGAAACAGGGTTCCCGATGCGCGGCGATCTCGCCAAGCGTGAACCGGGAATGCTGGCGCGTTGGACTGATGATGACCTGTACGGCATCATTCGTGCGGCCAAAAAAGGCAAAAAAACCTTCATTCTGCATGATGGCCCTCCTTATGCGAATGGCAGCATTCATATTGGTCACTCGGTTAACAAGATTCTGAAAGACATTATCGTGAAGTCCAAAGGACTCACGGGCTATGACTCGCCTTACGTTCCGGGCTGGGACTGCCACGGTCTGCCGATCGAGTTGAAAGTAGAGCAGGAATATGGCAAACCGGGCGAGAAGTTCACCGCCGCTGAGTTCCGCGCTAAATGCCGTGAATACGCTGCTACACAGGTTGACGGTCAGCGTAAAGACTTTATCCGTCTTGGCGTGCTGGGCGATTGGTCGCATCCGTACCTGACCATGGACTTCAAAACCGAAGCCAACATCATTCGCGCGCTGGGTAAAATCATCGGCAACGGTCACCTGCATAAGGGTGCGAAGCCGGTGCACTGGTGCGTTGACTGCCGTTCCGCGCTGGCGGAAGCGGAAGTTGAGTATTATGACAAAACCTCCCCGTCCATCGACGTGGCGTTCCACGCCGCCGATCAGGACGCGGTGAAAGCGAAATTTGCCGTTTCTGACGTTAACGGCCCGATCTCGCTGGTTATCTGGACCACCACCCCGTGGACGTTGCCGGCGAACCGCGCGATCTCCCTGGCGCCTGATTTTGACTATGCGCTGGTGCAGATCGACGGCCAGGCCGTGATTCTGGCGAAAGATCTGGTTGAAAGCGTCATGCAGCGCATTGGCGCGGCTGACTACACCATTCTGGGCACCGTTAAAGGCGCTGAGCTGGAACTGCTGCGTTTTACCCATCCGTTTATGGGTTTTGACGTACCGGCGATTCTGGGCGATCACGTCACGCTGGATGCAGGTACCGGGGCGGTACATACCGCGCCTGGCCACGGCCCGGACGACTATGTCATCGGTCAAAAATACGGTCTGGAAGTGGCGAACCCGGTGGGTCCGGACGGCGCTTATCTGGCGGGCACCTACCCGACCCTGGACGGTGTGAACGTCTTTAAAGCCAACGATATTGTTGTCGCTCTGCTGAGCGAAAAAGGCGCGTTGCTGCACGTCGAGAAGATGCAGCATAGCTATCCGTGCTGCTGGCGCCACAAAACGCCGATCATCTTCCGGGCGACCCCGCAGTGGTTCGTGAGCATGGATCAGAAAGGCCTGCGCGCGCAGTCCCTGAAAGAGATCAAAGGCGTGCAGTGGATCCCTGACTGGGGCCAGGCGCGTATCGAATCCATGGTTGCCAACCGTCCTGACTGGTGTATCTCCCGTCAGCGTACGTGGGGTGTGCCGATGTCTCTGTTCGTTCACAAAGACACCGAAGAGTTGCATCCGCGCGCTATCGAACTGATGGAAGAAGTGGCTAAACGCGTTGAAATTGACGGCATCCAGGCGTGGTGGGATCTCGATCCGAAAGATATCCTCGGCGACGAAGCTGACCAATATGTCAAAGTCCCGGATACGCTGGACGTTTGGTTTGACTCTGGTTCCACCCACTCATCTGTCGTAGACGTGCGTCCTGAATTTGCCGGTCACGCAGCGGATATGTATCTGGAAGGCTCTGACCAGCACCGTGGCTGGTTCATGTCATCTCTGATGATCTCCACCGCGATGAAAGGCAAAGCGCCGTATCGCCAGGTACTGACTCACGGTTTCACCGTGGATGGTCAGGGCCGTAAGATGTCCAAGTCTATCGGTAACACCGTTTCTCCGCAGGACGTGATGAACAAACTCGGCGCGGATATTTTGCGTCTGTGGGTGGCGTCTACCGACTACACCGGTGAAATGGCGGTTTCTGACGAAATTCTGAAACGTGCTGCCGACAGCTATCGTCGTATCCGTAACACCGCACGCTTCCTGCTGGCGAACCTGAACGGGTTCGATCCGGTAAAAGACATGGTGAAACCGGAAGAGATGGTGGTGCTGGACAGGTGGGCTGTTGGCTGTGCGCAAGCGGCACAGGAAGAGATCCTGAAAGCTTACGAAGCCTATGACTTCCACGAAGTAGTGCAGCGCCTGATGCGTTTCTGCTCCGTCGAAATGGGTTCGTTCTATCTCGACATCATCAAAGACCGCCAGTACACCGCGAAAGCGGAAAGCCGGGCGCGTCGTAGCTGCCAGACTGCGCTGTTCCATATCGCAGAAGCGCTGGTTCGCTGGATGGCGCCGATCATGTCCTTCACCGCGGATGAAATCTGGGGTTACCTGCCGGGCGAACGTGAAAAATACGTCTTTACCGGTGAATGGTACGAAGGCCTGTTTGGCTTAGGTGAAACCGAAGCGATGAACGATACCTTCTGGGACGAGCTGCTGAAAGTACGCGGCGAAGTGAACAAGGTCATCGAGCAGGCGCGTGCGGATAAGAAAGTCGGTGGTTCTCTGGAAGCGGCAGTCACCCTGTACGCTGAACCAGAACTGGCGGCGAAATTGACCGCGCTCGGCGAAGAGTTGCGCTTTGTGCTGCTGACCTCTGGTGCGAGCGTTGCGGAGTTTGCCGAGGCGCCAGCTGATGCTCAGCAGAGCGAATTGCTCAAAGGTCTGAAAATCGTACTGAGCAAAGCCGAAGGTGAGAAGTGCCCGCGCTGCTGGCATTACACTACCGACGTCGGCCAGGTGGCGGAACATGCAGATATCTGCGGACGCTGTGTCAGCAACATCGCCGGTGATGGCGAACAACGTAAGTTTGCCTGATGAGTAAGCCTCTTTGTTCAACAGGACTACGCTGGCTGTGGCTGGTGGTAGTCGTGCTGATTATCGATTTAGGCAGCAAGTACCTGATCCTCCAGAATTTTGCTCTGGGGGATACGGTATCGCTGTTCCCGTCGCTTAATCTGCACTACGCGCGAAACTATGGCGCGGCGTTTAGCTTCTTAGCCGACAGCGGCGGCTGGCAACGTTGGTTTTTTGCCGGTATCGCTATTGGTATCTGCGTCATCCTGATGGTGATGATGTATCGCTCGAAGGCGACGCAGAAGCTGAACAACATCGCGTATGCGTTAATCATTGGCGGTGCGCTGGGCAATCTGTTCGATCGCCTGTGGCACGGCTTCGTGGTTGATATGATTGACTTTTACGTTGGCGACTGGCATTTCGCGACATTCAATCTGGCTGATACGGCAATCTGTATCGGCGCGGCATTGATTGTTCTCGAAGGCTTCTTACCGTCGAAAGAGAAAAAAGCCGCATAAAAAAATGCCGGATGGCGCTATGCTAATCCGGCTTACAATCTATCGCGAACCTTGTAGGCCCGGTAAGCGTAGCGCTACCGGGCAAACAGGCGGCAGCAATTTTAAAGAGCAACCTGCATGTCTAAATCAGTACAGAGTAACAGTGCGGTGCTGGTGCACTTCACCCTTAAGCTCGACGATGGCTCCACCGCAGAGTCAACCCGCAATAACGGCAAGCCTGCGCTGTTTCGCCTGGGCGATGGTTCTCTGTCTGAAGGACTGGAACAACACCTGCTGGGGCTAAAAGAGGGTGATAAAACCACTTTTTCCCTGGAGCCGGATGCCGCCTTTGGCGTGCCAAGCCCGGACTTGATTCAGTATTTCTCGCGTCGGGAATTTATGGACGCGGGCGAGCCAGAAATTGGCGCTATCATGCTCTTTACCGCAATGGACGGCAGTGAGATGCCTGGCGTGATTCGTGAAATCAACGGTGACTCGATCACGGTTGATTTCAACCATCCGCTGGCCGGGCATACCGTTCATTTTGATATTGAAGTGCTGGAAGTCGAACCAGTACTGGAGGCGTAAAATGCAGATCCTGTTGGCTAACCCGCGCGGTTTTTGCGCTGGCGTAGACCGCGCTATCAGCATTGTAGAAAACGCGCTGGCTATTTATGGCGCGCCGATTTATGTCCGTCATGAGGTGGTGCATAACCGCTATGTGGTGGATAGCCTGCGCGAGCGCGGCGCTATTTTTATTGAGCAAATCAGTGAAGTGCCTGACGGCGCGATCCTGATCTTCTCCGCCCACGGTGTCTCTCAGGCGGTACGTAACGAAGCCAAAGGTCGTGATCTCACGGTTTTCGACGCCACCTGTCCGTTAGTCACCAAAGTGCATATGGAAGTGGCGCGCGCCAGCCGTCGCGGTGAAGAGTCAATTCTGATTGGTCACGCCGGGCACCCGGAAGTCGAAGGCACAATGGGCCAGTACAGTAACCCACAGGGGGGGATGTATCTGGTTGAATCACCGGAAGATGTACTGAAACTGACCGTGAAGAATGAAGGTAAATTGTCCTTCATGACACAGACCACGCTTTCCGTTGACGACACTTCTGACGTCATTGACGCGCTGCGCCAACGCTTCCCGAAAATTGTCGGGCCGCGCAAAGATGATATCTGTTATGCCACCACCAACCGTCAGGAAGCGGTTCGCGCGCTGGCGGAACAGGCTGATGTGGTGCTGGTGGTCGGCTCGAAAAACTCCTCTAACTCCAACCGTCTGGCTGAACTGGCCCAGCGAATGGGGAAAGCGGCGTATTTGATTGACGATGCGACCGACATCCAGGAAGCGTGGGTAAAAGACGCTAAGTGCGTAGGCGTGACGGCCGGAGCCTCGGCGCCGGATATCCTGGTGCAAAACGTGATCGCTCGCCTGCAGGAACTTGGCGGTGGAGAGGCTATCCCACTGGAAGGCCGTGAAGAAAATATTGTTTTCGAAGTGCCCAAAGAGCTGCGTGTGGATGTTCGTGAAGTAGAGTAAGTCTTTCACGATACGATTATGAGAAGATGCCAGACTTAACGTCTGGCATTTTTTATGGAGAAACCATGCGCTTACCGATCATTCTTGATACCGATCCCGGCATTGATGATGCCGCCGCTATTGCCGCCGCGCTGTTTGCCCCTGAGCTGGATCTGCAACTCATGACCACGGTAGCAGGCAATGTTTCGGTGGAAAAAACCACCCGTAATGCGTTGCAACTGCTGCACTTCTGGAGCGCGGATATTCCGCTGGCGCAAGGGGCATCAATGCCGCTGGTGCGACCGCTGCGTGACGCCGCTTCCGTCCACGGTGAGTCCGGTATGGAGGGGTATGAATTTGTCGAACATGACCGTCAGGTAATGGCAAAACCTGCCTTCCAGGCGATTCGCGATGTGCTGATGCATGCCCCACAGCCCGTGACGCTGGTGGCGATTGGTCCGCTGACCAACATTGCGCTGCTGCTGACCCATTATCCTGAATGCATATTCAATATTCACCGTCTGGTGATTATGGGCGGCTCAGCCGGGCGCGGGAACTTTACGCCAAATGCCGAATTTAATATTGCTATCGATCCCGAGGCCGCCGCGAAAGTTTTCCAGAGCGGGCTGGAGATCGTGATGTGTGGGCTGGATGTCACTAATCAGGCCATGCTGACGCCGGAGTATCTGGCGACGCTTCCCGCGCTCAATAAGACCGGCAGCATGCTGCACGCACTATTTAGCCATTACCGCAGCGGCAGTATGAATACAGGACTGCGGATGCATGATCTGTGCGCGATTGCCTGGCTGGTGCGCCCGGAACTCTTTACTCTGCAGCCGTGCTTCGTGGCGGTGGAAACTCAGGGGGAATATACCTCGGGTACCACGGTGGTGGATATTGAAGGGCGTTTGGGGCATCCGGCAAATGCCCAGGTTGCACTGGATCTTGACGTTGAGGGGTTCCAGCAGTGGGTGGCAGAGGTGCTGGCGCTGGCGCCTTGAGGCTGTGATCCGGCCCGCAATATGCAGACAGAATTAGCAGGTTAATCGATTAATCTGCTAATCTTATTCTGTTGTTCTCCTCGGGCCGGAGACACATATGAACCTTTCTTTTATCCAGCCACCGCAGGTGGCGTGGGCAAGCGGCGCATTAGCCGATGGCCCATTATTGCGTAAATCCACCCGCATTCAGGATCTTACTGACGTTTTTGCCGATGAAAAGGCCCGCCAGCAACTGTCAGGCGAGCAGGTCGTATATGATGTTGAGATGCTGGATTCGTCCCCCGCAGAAGGCGAACTCTACACCGGCGTTACCCATCTTTATCCTGGCCGGATCGGCAGCGAGTATTTTATGACCCGTGGGCATTTCCATGCGCGTCGCGAACAGGGTGAGGTTTATTTTGGTCTGCGCGGCACGGGTTTACTGCTGTTGCAACCTGAGCAGGGCGAGGCGCGACTGGAAAAGGTATTTGCCGGATCCGTCCACATTATCCCCGGCTTTACCGCACACCGGTTAATTAATACTGGGGAAGAAATTCTGTCGGCGCTCGCCGTATGGCCTGGGATTGCAGGCCATGATTATGCGGCGCTGTCCAGGGGGTTCAGAATAAGAGTCTTTGAGGAAAATAAGACGATTCAGGCGAAGGAGGTACAGAATGGCTGATTTAGCACATTCTTACGGCCTGGATATGAGGGTTCATCACCATCCGCTTGGCTTTAGCTATGGGGATGAGGTCACAGGGCCGATGCCGGAGATTCGCCGACTCGATCACATTCGCCCCTCACTGCGCGATCCGCATTGTGACGGGCCGGAAGAAGTGTATGCCATTGCAATGGATGTGGCACGAATGCAGGATCGCGAAGAGCTGAAAAAGCGGATGTTGTTGTTTGGCGTGGTGACTTATGCGGCGGGGCAGTTGGGGGAAGAGCCGGTGCGTAGCCAGGGGCATATTCATCGTATCAGCCAGCACAGCGGCTGGTCCCCGCCGGAGCTTTACGAAATCTGGCAGGGAAAAGCAATAATCTATATGCAGGAGTATGTCGAGGACGATCCCGGGCGTTGTTTTGCTGTGATTGCCGGCCCCGGTGAAAAAGTGCTGGTTCCGCCCGGTTGGGGGCATGCGACTATATCCGCAGACCCGAATGTACCGTTAACTTTTGGCGCGTGGTGCGATCGTGAATATGGTTTTGAGTACGAGGCCGTTCGTGCGCATAAAGGGTTGGCGTGGTACCCGTTATTACAGGGCAACCATGTTATCTGGCAGCATAATTCGCGGTACATTCCCGGAAGATTACACGCCGTTACGCCCCGACAATATACGGAATTCTCGATTACTTCCGCCCCTGTTTACCAGCAATTTATCGAGGACCCGGCGCGTTTTCAATTTATCTCACGCCCGGATAAATGTGCTGAGTTGTGGCAAAACTTCCATCCATAAAGAGCCGGGGCCATAGCCCCGGTACTGGTTTTGCCTGGCCTACAAACTGAAAAACTCGGTACAGTACAGTAGGCCGGATAAGCGTATGCGCCATCCGGCAAATGACAGGCACTACCCTGCAAACAGGCCTGTCGCAACGCCGAGCGCCGCCAGTATCAACAGTAAAATCATCGCTTTTACTGGCGACACACCACGCTTGGCCATCAGATACCAGGTGCCCAATACAACAATCAGCGGCAATAGCTGCGGGAAGATTCCGTCCAGCATCTGTTGCACATGAATATTTACCCCATCCTTGGTGATAAATTCCAGCCCGGTGCCAAGTTTAACGTAGCTCGCCGCTACGCCACCCATAACAAACACACCCAACAATGATAACGCTTCACGCAGGCGGGCAGATTTACTGCTCACCAGCATTTCCACCGAACCGGACCCCATTTTGTAGCCTTTGAGGAACAAAAACCATGAGCCAGGAATAATGATTGCCAGCCAGGCGACGGTATAAAACAGCGGTCCCAGAATGTTACCGCCAGCCGCCAGGGCCATACCGATACTGAGCAGGATTGGGATCAGCATGCCCGGGATCATCGAATCGCCGATCCCGGCTATAGGGCCCATCAGTCCAACCTTCAGGGTATTGATCGTTTCCCCATCGATCGGCTCACCGTTCGCTTTTTTCTCTTCCAGCCCCAGCACCATGCCATTTACGATCGCGCCTATCTGCGGCTCCGTATTATAAAACGAGGCGTGACGGCGCAGCATTTCAGTACGTTGGGCGGCGTCGGGATAGAGCTTTTTCGCCACCGGGAGCATACTCAGGCAAAAGCCAAAAGATTCCAGACGTTCAAAGCTCATGGATGACAAGTTGTGCATCATCCATGCACGCCAGCAGCGGCGAAGATCTTTACGCGTAAGTGTACGTTCTTCCATCAGAATTCATCCTCATCATCAACGACCGACTGTGCATGCGTAGTCTGTGGCGGTTCTGGTTTGTAGTTGTAATGGATCAACGCCAACAGCGAACCGACGATCACCAGCGCGACCATGTTGAGTTTTAAAAAGACGATGCAGACAAAACCGACGAGAAAGTAGATCAGCATGGTGTAGTTTTTGATGATCTGCTTAAGCAAAATCGCGATCCCGACGGCGGGTAAAATGCCGCCCAGTACGTTCATCGTCGACAGGACAATTTTCGGTAAACTGTCCATGAAACCGCTGATGTACTGCGCTCCAAAGTAGACCGCAATGAAGGTTGGTACAAAACGCAGGACAAAGTTTGTCACCTGCGGCCAGATAGCGCTGTTCAGGTAAATGCCGCGTTCATCGCCCCGTTCCAGCGCCACGTCGGCCCGGTGATTCCAGAAGGAGTTCAGTACCATCATCGCGTTAAATAAAATGGTCCCGGCAATACCGATGGTTGCCGCCAGCGCGACCGCCACCTCTGGGCCTTTTCCCGAAAGGATCCCTAAAGCAATTGCCGGGTAAGCAACAAAGTTGAGGTCAGCCGGCATGGAGCCGCCGGGCGTTACCATCGCGATATAGACCGCCTGAACCGCGACGCCAATCATGATCCCGGTTTTAATGTCGCCAAGGATAATCCCGACCAACATTCCGGAAATCAGCGGACGGGTGATCAGATACCAGCCGCCAGTCAGTCCCAGCATCCAGGGGCTGCTGAGGGCGCCGAGATAGCAAAGTATGCCAATCAACGTAGCTTCGATAATCATCGTGCGCTCCTTATTTCAGCTTCTGACGTGCGTCCTGCCAGCTGTAGCAACTGGCGTCAGGGACCAGGCGAAACTCTACCAGGTGCCCATGTTGCGTCAACCAGTCAAAGGCGGCTATTTCCTCGCCATTCACCGACTGATTTGGGCCGATGGTAGTGGTATCGGCACGGGCGCTCATCGGACCTACATTAATCTTGCCGTTGGCATTTTTCAGGCTGATGCCAGCTTCTTCAATGCGTTTTAGCGTGACGGGCGATTTACCAATGACGAAATAACGCTTCTCGCTGGCAATGACTTTCGGCAGTTTTTCAATCGCGGTGGCGGTATCAAACAACCAGACTTTTGTGTCCTGCACGGCGCCTTTCATCACCGAAGAGAGCAGAGGGTCGGCCGCGACGGCGTCGTCTATCGCGACAATTCCGTCACAGGGCAGCTCTTTGGCCCAACGTGTCACGAGCTGCCCATGGATTACGCGGTCATCGATACGTACAAAAGAAATACTCATAGTGGTTTCCTTTAAAAATCGTCGGACTGAACGGATAAAACCGGGGCGGCTTTAATCAGCGTAGGTACCGTCAACGCCAACAGCTCGACGGCTGCGGCGTGAACATCCGTTAAATGGCAGATCTCCTCGCTTTGTAACAGCATCGGGAAGTTGACACCCGCGACAACGGCAACGGGAGGAACCGTTTGTGCAGAAAACGCATGGTGGCAGGCGACATTCCACGGCGTACCGCTTTGCATGTCACATAGCACCAGAACGCCGTCAGCGTCTTTCCCGGCACTTGCGAGAACATGAGAGAACGTCTGTTTAAACCCTTCGATACCCGCCTGTTCACTCAGCGTGACGGGGTAAACATGCGGTAATTCTCCGTAAACCATGCGACCGCTGGCGAGAAGCGCTTCTGCCAGGGGACCATGGGTGGCAACAATAACGTTAATCATGCGCTTATCCTCTAACCCAGGCTTTAATCGTGGCAAGCTGTTGGCCGATACCCTTGCCAAACGGCGAAATGCGGTACTCTCCAACGGCGGCCGGGATAATAAAGGTTTCTGCATAGTTGACGACAAACGGGGCAAATGCGCCGCTCGGGCTTTCAACAACGGCCTGCGCACCTTCGACCAGGTTCAGGACGTTTACGCCGCCATGGGTATGGTGTGTGACCGGTGCCGTAAACCAATGGCGGCGCGTTTCAATAAACTCGCGCTCGTGCATTCCGGTTCTTTCTTCCCGCCAACCTTCCCCTTCGGCGATAGGTTCAATACGGTTGACCAGGTTGTCATGTACCCATTGCGTGTCACGCTGCCAGTCAATCACCTGCTGACCGTGATCCAGATGGACCGGGCGCGGTAAGCCGTCTAGCCCTAAACGTCCCCAATCCCACAGTTTAAAGGTGAAGATATAGGGCGTTGCGCTGATCTCCAGCACCATGGTTCCTGCACCCGAGCAGTGGACGGTTCCTGCGGGGATCAGAAAGTGATCGTGTTTATGCGCAGGGATCTGATTAACGAACCGCGTATCATCAAAGGTTTTTTCACCACGGCCCGCGGCTCGGAGCTCGTCGAGCATGTCCTGTGGCGCGATCCCGGTTTTAGTGCCGAGATACACCACGGCGTCCGGCTCGGCTTCGAGAATGTAATAGCTCTCATCCTGGGTATAGTGCATACCAAACTGTTGCTGAATGTACTCAGTGAGCGGATGAACCTGAAAGCTCAAATTCTGGCCGCCAATGGTATCAAGGAAGTCAAAACGAATCGGGAATTCCGCACCAAAACGTGCGTGAACTTTCTCGCCCAGCAGGGGGCGGGGATAGGTTAGCACCAGATCCTGAGAGGGGATCTCGATCCGCACGTTGCCAAAACGCAGTAACAGGCTGTTTTCCTCGGGCACGCAATCAAAACACCACGCGTAATTGGGGGCTGAGGGATCGAGATCGAAGTGTTGTTTCATCCATTGCCCACCCCAAACGCCTGGGTCGAAGAAAGGGGCAACGCGAAACGGTTGTTTAGTCGTTTGTTGCAAACCGGCGCGCAACGCGTCGCCGCTGACCATTGCGGGATGATTTTCTACAGTGGTATCAAGCAAATAATCGGTGCGTTTGAGTAACGGCGTTTTGTGCCGGTCGAAGACTCGCCATTCAATGAAGAAAGCGCGTTTGTACCGACGAAGAATATCTTCATCCTGGTTTTTCGCCCCCCAGTTCCCCAACCCGTCATGGCGCATACGCTGTTGAATTTCCCAACGCGGAAGATCGGCATAAACCAGTATGTCACCCGGGTGTGCCAGCGTCGCGCCGGGTCCGTACACCACGACCAGACCTTCGGCAACGGCATCAATCTGTTGGCGGAGCTGACTGAGCTTGTCACTATCAAAAAACTCATTCAGGTGATGGCAGGAAAGGACGCCGAATACGCGATCGTCGGTAAGGTTTCGCGCCAGTAACTCATGCAGAGCCTGCTCATCTCTGCGGGCGGATTCAATATTCAGCACCAGCGCGGTATCTAACGTCGTGACAAGCTGTTGTTCCAGTTCTTCAAGCCGCACGCCCGGATAGCAATCCACGATCAATACGGTTTTGGCTGCTGCAGAAACCCTGGTGTTAAGCACAGAATGGATCGCCGCCCAACCCTGCCAGGCATGCTCGTCATAGCCCTGAACGTTAACCTCAGGGAATTTATTATAGGTTGTCGTCATTTTCTTTCTCCGTGTTGGCTAATTTAAGATTAATCGATTAACCTTATTTTCATAGTGTGGTTAACGCGATTAACCCGGCATATTCAGAATCAAAAGCGGTGAAAAGCGCGTTAGCGTGATGTGAATCACACGTATAAAGGCAATATTTCGGTTATTCGATTAACCTTCGATAAAAATCAGGAGCAGGTATGACCACAGTCACGTTGGCGCAGGTAGCTGAGCGCGCGGGAGTCTCCACGGCGACCGTGTCGATGGTATTGCGTAACCGGGGGCGAATTTCTCAGGCTACACGCGAACGGGTGCTTAAAGCGCTGGATGATGCTGGCTATGTATATAATCAAACCGCCGCTAATCTGCGTAACCGGAGCAGTAATCAGGTTGGATTGTTGCTCCACGATATCACCAACCCTTTTTACGGCGAGATGACTGCAGGGCTAAGCCATGAGATGGAACGGCATGACCTGTTGTTGTTTCTGGCAAATAGCGAAGAGTCAGGAGAACGGCAGCAAAAATTTGTCGACTCGTTGATGCGCAATAATGCTTGCGGCATGGTGCTCTGCGCGGCGCGCGAGACGCCGTCATCCTTTTTTGAAGCGCTGAAAAGGCGCAATATTCCCGCCATTATGGTCGTCCGTCCGCTAAGCGATCCTGATTTTGATTTTGTCGGAACCGATAACTTTCTCGGTACGCAAATGGCCACCACCCATTTAGTCAAAATGGGGCACAAGAATATTGCGTTTATTGGGGGGACGCCTGGTTCCGGCAGTCGGACACAGCGCATTGGTGGTTTCACCAGCACATTGCTGGAGCACGGAATATCGCCGAATCCAGAATGGATCGTGGCTACGCAGGCCAGCCAAATTGATGGCGCAAAAGTAGCGGAGTCTCTTCTTCTGCGTTACCCGCAAATTACCGCCGCCGTATGTTATCAGGATATTGTTGCGCTTGGGGTCATGCAGGCGCTACGTAAAATGGGGCGGGAACCTGGGCGGGATTTTGCGCTGGTGGGGTTTGATGACATCACCGAAGCGGCGCTGGTACAACCTGCGCTTACCACCGTGTCGGTGGCGGCAAAAGAGATCGGTCGTAAGGCCGGAGAGCTGCTCTATAGCCGTATTCAGGGAAATGACGAACCGCCGAAACGTATTATCCTGCCGCCAGCGCTGGTAGTCAGAGAATCATGTGGTTTTTGCTGATCGTCATGCCTTTTACTGATATCTCTGCCTGTTTATCATTAAATTCTAATTATCGACGTTTTCGGCTGGCGGCGCAGCGATGCGCTGGTTACTCTGAAAACGATTTACGCAAAATTAACAAAAGAGAATAGCTATGCATGATGCACAAATCCGCGTTGCCATCGCGGGAGCCGGAGGACGCATGGGGCGTCAGTTAATTCAGGCCACACTTGGCATGGATGGCGTACAGCTTGGCGCGGCGCTGGAGCGCGAAGGCTCTTCCTTACTGGGAAGCGATGCCGGAGAGTTGGCGGGAGCCGGGAAAACGGGTGTTACCGTACAAAGCAGCCTTGAGGCGGTGAAAGATGATTTCGATGTTTTCATCGATTTCACGCGACCGGAAGGTACGCTGACGCATCTGGCGTTTTGCCGCCAGCACGGTAAGGGAATGGTGATTGGTACCACCGGGTTCGATGATGCCGGTAAACAGGCTATTCGCGATGCCGCGCAGGAGATTGCTATCGTCTTCGCTGCGAATTTTAGCGTCGGCGTTAACGTCATGCTGAAACTGCTTGAGAAAGCAGCAAAAGTGATGGGGGACTACACCGATATTGAGATTATCGAAGCGCATCACCGCCACAAAGTGGACGCCCCATCGGGGACCGCGCTGGCGATGGGTGAGGCGATCGCCGGAGCGTTGGATAAAGATCTGAAAGACTGCGCTGTCTACTCGCGCGAAGGTTATACCGGCGAGCGTGTGCCGGGCACTATTGGTTTTGCGACCGTACGCGCCGGTGACATTGTCGGCGAACATACCGCGATGTTTGCCGATATTGGCGAGCGTATTGAAATCACCCATAAAGCGTCCAGCCGCATGACTTTTGCCAATGGCGCAGTGCGATCAGCGGTTTGGCTGAAATCTAAGTCAAATGGTCTTTTTGATATGAAAGATGTACTTGATTTACGCAGTTTATAGATTTTATTACCCTTCGTGATGTGGTTATGGTAATCATAATTATTTGATTACATGGGGCAATATTTTATTGCCCTTTAATTTTTTGGCTTTTGGTTTTATTTTTTATCTAAGCTGGTTTTTATATATGTTTTTATGCTTCATTTTGTTATATGAATGTAAATTTTGACCAAGTGGTCCACTTTTCTCTCTCGCTGCTCCCCTTTTTACACTCTTTATCTACCGCAAGCGTTTTCCACCCTGAGTTAGCTGATCTTTTTGCCTGTTAAATCGAGTGATTTATCCCAGTGGCGTAAAATAATAATAAAAATTGCCCTTTTGGGTAGACTTTTACGTGGGCTATCTCTAGAATGCCGCCGTTTGCCAGAAATCCATAGGTAAGCAAATTTGCATTGATTCATGAGGTGTTAATGAATTAATATGCAAATAAAGTGAGTGAATATTCTCTGGAGGGTGTTTTGATTAAGTCAGCGCTATTGGTTCTGGAAGACGGAACCCAGTTTCACGGTCGGGCCATAGGGGCAACAGGTTCGGCGGTTGGGGAAGTCGTTTTCAATACTTCAATGACCGGTTATCAAGAAATCCTCACTGATCCTTCCTATTCCCGCCAAATCGTCACTCTTACTTATCCTCATATCGGTAATGTCGGCACCAATGAAGCCGATGCAGAATCTTCTCAGGTACATGCGCAAGGCCTGGTCATCCGCGACCTGCCGCTGATTGCCAGCAACTACCGCAACACCGAAGACCTCTCTTCTTACCTCAAGCGCCATAATATTGTGGCGATTGCCGATATCGATACCCGTAAGCTGACGCGACTGCTGCGCGAGAAGGGTGCTCAGAACGGCTGCATCATTGCAGGCGATAATCTGGATGCTGCGCTGGCCTTAGAAAAAGCCAAAGCGTTCCCGGGCTTAAATGGGATGGACCTGGCAAAAGAAGTGACCACCGCTGAATCCTACAGCTGGACTCAGGGTAGCTGGACGCTTTCGGGTGACCTGCCGGAAGCCAAGTCTGCAGAAGAGCTGCCGTTCCACGTGGTGGCCTACGATTTTGGCGCCAAGCGCAACATTCTGCGTATGCTGGTGGATCGCGGCTGCCGCCTGACGGTGGTACCGGCGAAAACCTCTGCGGAAGACGTTCTGAAGATGAATCCGGACGGTATCTTCCTGTCTAACGGCCCAGGTGACCCGGCCCCGTGCGACTACGCCATCGAAGCGATTGAGAAATTCCTCCAGACCGACATTCCGGTATTTGGCATCTGCCTCGGCCATCAGTTGCTGGCGCTGGCGAGCGGTGCGAAGACCATCAAGATGAAATTTGGTCACCACGGTGGTAACCACCCGGTGAAAGACATGGATAAGAATGTGGTGATGATTACCGCGCAGAACCACGGCTTTGCGGTGGATGAAGACTCGCTGCCAGCCAACCTGCGCGTGACCCACAAGTCCCTGTTCGACGGTACCCTGCAAGGGATTCACCGTACCGATAAACCGGCGTTCAGCTTCCAGGGCCACCCGGAGGCGAGCCCAGGCCCGCATGATGCGGCGCCGCTGTTCGACCACTTTATCGAGCTTATTGAGCAATACCGTCAGTCCGCGAAATAATCAGGAGTAATAAAAGCCATGCCAAAACGTACAGACATAAAAAGTATCCTGATTCTGGGCGCGGGCCCGATTGTTATCGGTCAGGCGTGTGAGTTTGACTACTCCGGCGCCCAGGCGTGTAAAGCGCTGCGCGAAGAGGGTTACCGCGTTATTCTGGTGAACTCTAACCCGGCAACCATTATGACCGACCCGGAAATGGCCGATGCGACCTACATCGAGCCGATCAATTGGGAAGTGGTACGCAAAATCATCGAAAAAGAGCGTCCGGATGCGGTTCTGCCAACCATGGGCGGCCAGACCGCGCTGAACTGCGCGCTGGAGCTGGAGCGTCAGGGCGTGCTGGAAGAGTTCGGTGTAACCATGATTGGTGCGACCGCTGATGCGATTGATAAAGCAGAAGACCGCCGTCGTTTCGACGTGGCGATGAAGAAAATCGGCCTCGACACCGCGCGTTCCGGTATCGCGCACACCATGGAAGAAGCGCTGGCGGTTGCCGCTGACGTGGGCTTCCCGTGCATCATCCGTCCATCTTTCACCATGGGCGGCACCGGCGGCGGTATCGCCTACAACCGTGAAGAGTTCGAAGAAATCTGCGAACGCGGCCTGGACCTCTCGCCAACCAACGAGCTGCTGATTGATGAATCGCTGATCGGCTGGAAAGAGTACGAGATGGAAGTGGTGCGTGATAAGAACGACAACTGCATCATCGTCTGCTCTATCGAAAACTTCGATGCGATGGGCATTCACACCGGTGACTCGATCACTGTTGCTCCGGCGCAGACCCTGACCGACAAAGAATACCAAATCATGCGTAACGCCTCGATGGCGGTACTGCGTGAAATCGGCGTAGAAACCGGTGGTTCCAACGTTCAGTTCTCGGTGAACCCGAAAGATGGTCGTCTGATCGTTATCGAAATGAACCCGCGCGTCTCCCGCTCCTCGGCGCTGGCTTCCAAAGCCACCGGCTTCCCGATTGCCAAAGTGGCGGCCAAACTGGCGGTGGGTTACACCCTCGACGAACTGATGAACGACATCACCGGTGGCCGTACTCCGGCCTCCTTCGAGCCGTCTATCGACTACGTTGTCACCAAGATTCCACGCTTTAACTTCGAAAAATTCGCTGGCGCTAACGACCGACTGACCACGCAGATGAAATCCGTCGGCGAAGTGATGGCGATTGGCCGCACGCAGCAGGAATCTCTGCAGAAAGCGCTGCGCGGCCTGGAAGTGGGCGCCACCGGCTTCGACCCGAAAGTCAGCCTCGACGATCCGGAAGCGCTGACCAAAATCCGTCGCGAGCTGAAAGACGCGGGCGCCGAGCGTATCTGGTACATCGCTGATGCCTTCCGCGCCGGTCTCTCCGTCGACGGTGTCTTCAACCTGACCAACATCGACCGATGGTTCCTGGTACAAATCGAAGAGCTGGTGCGCCTGGAAGAGAAAGTGGCGGCAGTGGGCATCAACGGCCTCGACGCTGATTTCCTGCGTCACCTGAAGCGTAAAGGCTTTGCCGATGCGCGTCTGGCTAAGCTGGCGGGCGTGCGCGAAGCGGAAATCCGCAAGCTGCGCGACCAGTACAACCTGCACCCGGTCTACAAACGCGTGGATACCTGCGCGGCGGAATTCGCCACCGATACCGCTTACATGTACTCCACCTATGAAGAAGAGTGCGAATCTAACCCGTCCGTTGACCGCGACAAAATTATGGTCCTCGGCGGCGGCCCGAACCGTATCGGCCAGGGTATCGAATTTGACTACTGCTGCGTCCATGCCTCGCTGGCGCTGCGCGAAGACGGTTACGAGACCATCATGGTCAACTGTAACCCGGAAACTGTCTCTACCGACTACGACACCTCCGACCGTCTGTACTTCGAGCCGGTAACGCTGGAGGACGTACTGGAAATCGTGCGCATCGAGAAGCCGAAAGGCGTCATCGTGCAGTACGGCGGCCAGACCCCGCTGAAACTGGCGCGTGAACTGGAAGCCGCAGGCGTACCGGTTATCGGTACCAGCCCGGACGCGATTGACCGCGCGGAAGACCGTGAACGCTTCCAGCACGCGGTTGACCGTCTGAAGCTGAAACAGCCAGCCAACGCCACCGTGACCGCCATTGAACAAGCGGTTGAGAAGGCGAAAGAAATTGGCTACCCGCTGGTGGTGCGCCCGTCCTACGTACTGGGCGGCCGCGCGATGGAAATCGTCTACGACGAAGCCGACCTGCGTCGCTACTTCCAGACCGCGGTTAGCGTCTCCAACGACGCGCCGGTGCTGCTGGACCGCTTCCTCGACGATGCCATCGAAGTGGACGTTGACGCCATCTGCGACGGCGAAATGGTGCTGATTGGCGGCATCATGGAGCACATCGAGCAGGCGGGCGTACACTCCGGCGACTCCGCCTGTTCTCTGCCAGCCTACACGCTGAGCAAGGAAATTCAGGATGTGATGCGCCAGCAGGTGCAGAAGCTGGCCTTCGAACTGCAGGTGCGCGGCCTGATGAACGTGCAGTTTGCGGTGAAAGACAACGAAGTCTACCTGATTGAAGTCAACCCGCGTGCGGCGCGTACCGTACCGTTCGTCTCCAAAGCCACCGGCGTACCGCTGGCGAAAGTGGCGGCGCGCGTGATGGCTGGCAAATCGCTGACCGAGCAGGGCGTGACCAAAGAAATTATCCCGCCGTACTACTCGGTGAAAGAAGTGGTGCTGCCGTTCAACAAATTCCCGGGCGTTGACCCGCTGTTAGGGCCAGAAATGCGCTCTACCGGGGAAGTGATGGGCGTGGGCCGTACCTTCGCGGAAGCGTTCGCCAAGGCACAGCTGGGCAGTAACTCCACGATGAAGAAACAGGGCCGTGCGCTGCTCTCGGTTCGCGAAGGCGACAAAGGGCGCGTCGTGGACCTGGCCGCTAAGCTGCTAAAACAGGGCTTCGAGCTGGATGCGACTCACGGTACCGCGATTGTGCTGGGTGAAGCCGGTATCAACCCGCGTCTGGTGAACAAGGTGCATGAAGGTCGTCCGCACATTCAGGACCGTATCAAGAATGGCGAATATACCTACATTATCAACACCACCGCAGGTCGTCAGGCGATTGAAGACTCCAAGCTGATTCGCCGCAGCGCCTTGCAGTACAAAGTGCATTACGACACCACCCTGAACGGCGGTTTCGCAACGGCCATGGCGCTGAATGCGGATGCCACCGAGAAGGTGACCTCGGTGCAGGAAATGCACGCGCAGATCAATAAATAATAAACAGAAGGTCCGGTGATATTTGCGTTAACCGGATCTGCAATATAAATTTGAAACGGTTCCTGAGAAGGAGCCGTTTTTTTTACCCTATCAGGTCATCCCTGGAGATGTCCGTTTCCTTAACCACATTTTCAATGTAATAAGCACGATATTGCTCACACTAATCAACATTCAAGTCGCATACTATCTTTATATCCACAATTTTAATATGGCTTAGTTTTTATTAATTTGGACAGGCCGTAGCCAGATTTTTAATTTGTGAAATGGTGTGCTTATGTGTGAAAAATATGTTGAAAGACCGCTTTATTTGTTAATTGCTGACTGGATGATGGCAGAGGACCGATGGATCACTGCCAAGGAGATTTCCCGTCAATTTGATATTGAACACTGCAAAGCAATTAATACGCTCTCCTATATTCTGTCAGAAGTTGGGGAAATTGTTTGTGAAGTGAAGATGATCCCTAACCAGATTGCAGGACGAGGCTGTCAGTGCCAGCGTCTGGTGAAAGTCGTGAGTATTGATTCTCATCTCTATCGCCGATTGAATCATAATTTGCAGGAAAGAAAAGTGAGTGTGGCGAAAGCGCCGCGACTGTCTGCCGTTCCCCCAACAGAGCTCAACCGTGAGCAGAAATGGCAGATGATGCTGTCAAAAAGTATGCGTCGCTAATGGTTAGTTTGCCTGATGGCAGCGTTAACGGGGATTGACGCGTAGGCCGGATAAGCGTCAGCGCATCCGGCATCAATTATTGGGCTGATTTTGGCTTCACGTCCGTCGTGCCTTTCAGGCGCGGCCGGTTTTTTTCGACCTGGGTTAACGGCTTCGTTTCAGATAGTCCCGTTCGACAGCGGACCGCAAGATCCTGATATTCTTTGGTGTTGAGGCGTTTCCAGTGCAGCTCCTGTTCTGTGACCTGGCGTAGTACTCGCGCAGGTGAACCCACCAGCAGTTGCCTTGCCTCACCCTGAAATCCGGCTTTGACGAAACTCATGGCGGCGACAATGCTCTCTTCGCCAATCACTGCGCCGTCCATAATCACGCTGTTCATGCCGACCAATGCGTCCCGGCCCACCACGCAGCCATGCAAAATAGCGCCGTGGCCGATATGGCCGTTCTCATGCACGACGGTATCGGTATCGCAGTAGCCATGCATAATGCAGCCATCCTGCAGATTAGATCCTGCCTTAAGGAGCAGGCGCCCATAATCCCCACGCAATGACGCGAGTGGGCCAATATAAACACCAGCACCCACGATGACATCGCCAATCAGCACGGCGCTGGGATGGACAAACGCGTCCGGGTGTACCACCGGGATCAGTCCTTCAAAGGCGTAATAGCTCATGGTTGTACCTCGGTTTTTTTGCCGGACGACGGCGTAAACACCTTATCCGGCATAGTCACATTAACGACCTTTCCACACCGGATCGCGTTTTTCGGCAAATGCCTGCGGTCCTTCGAGCGCATCTTCCGAATGCAGTACCGACGGATAATGCTTCAGTACGCCGCTGCGGATGTAGCGGTAGCCTTCTTCTACCGGCATTTCGCTAGTCGCACGATAAATCTCTTTCAGCGCCGCGATCGCCAGCGGGGCGCTATTAACCAGTTGTTGCGCCAGTTCGCGCGCGCTATCCATCAGTTCGCTCTGGCTGACAACGCGGTTCACGATCCCCCAACGCAGCGCTTCTTCGGCGCTCATTCGTCTACCGGTCATCACCATTTCGTTGACGATAGCCGGTGGCAACAGCTTAGGCAGGCGCAAAACGCCGCCGCTGTCAGGCACGATGCCGAGCTTGGCTTCCGGTAGCGCGAAGCTGGCGTTTTCCGCGCAGACAATAAAGTCCGCTGCCAGCGCCAGCTCAAAACCGCCGCCAAACGCATAGCCGTTTACCGCGGCGATGACCGGCTTATCCAGATCAAATATTTCAGTTAAACCGGCAAAGCCGCCGGGACCAAAATCGGCATCCGGCGCTTCACCTTCCACTGCCGCTTTTAAGTCCCAGCCAGCAGAAAAGAATTTCTCCCCGCCGCCAGTAATGATTGCTACGCGTAATTCCGGATCGTCACGGAAATTAAGAAAAGCCTGGCCCATTGCAAAGCTGGTTTTGGCGTCAATGGCATTGGCTTTAGGTCGGTCGAGGGTAATTTCCAGGATCGGGCCATTACGGGTCAGATGTAATGATTCACTCATGGTTCATCTCCAGATAAATAGTTTCCCGGCGGGAGGGATTCCTGCCGGAAGGTTTATTTCAGATTTTTTTTGATTATTTTTCCTGAACAGTTGCGCGGCAGGTCGGTTCTGATCTCCATAAAAGAGGGAACCTTGAATTTCGCCATATTGTTTTCGCAGAAGCTGAAAAACTCGGCTTCGCTTAATGTTTCACCTTCATTAAGGACAATAAACGCTTTAATGGCTTCATCACGGATCGCGTCTTTAATACCAACAACCACAATGTCCTGAATTTTCGGATGCGCAGAAATAATATTTTCCAGCTCGACGCAGGAGACATTTTCCCCGCCGCGTTTAATCATGTTGCAGCGTCTGTCGACAAAATAGAAATAGCCATCCTCATCCTGGTAACCCGAATCACCGGTATGTAACCAGCCCTCTGGTTCCAGCGCCCTGGCGGTTGCTTCCGGCTGCATGTAATACTCTTTGAAGATGGTCTTGCCGGGGACGCCTTTAATACAGATTTCGCCAATTTCTCCGGCGGGGAGCGGGCGATTTTGATCGTCGCGAATTTCAGCTTCATAGCTAAATCCCACGCGACCAATGGAAGGCCAGCGTCGTTTGTCTCCGGGACGGTCGCCAATAATTCCGACAATGGTTTCAGTCATACCATAAGAGGTCAGCAGCCTGACGCCAAAGCGTTCGATAAAGGCGTCTTTTTCCTGCGCGGATAGATTGAGATAGAACATCACTTCGCGCAGCTGATGCTGCCTGTCCGTTGGCGCGGCGGGCTGGACCATCAGCGTGCGGATCATCATCGGGATGCACTCGGTCACCGTCGCCTGATATTTACGTACCTGATCCCAGAATGCCCGGGCGCTGTACTTCTCCAGGAGCACAAAGGTGCTGCCGGCGGAAAAGGCCGGCATTGCGGCGGTACACTGACAGTCGATATGAAAAGCGGGCATCACCGTCATGTATACGTCATCATCGCGCAGGGCGATTTGCCAGGCAGAGTAATAGCCCGCAAAGCGCAGGTTATAATGGGTAATCACCACCCCTTTTGGACGCGAGGTGGTACCGGAGGTAAACAGAATTTCCGCCGTATCGTCAGTGGATAACGCAGGCGTATAGCACAGGGTGGTCGACTGACGAGCCTGCAGTTGGGTAAAGTGGCTCACGCCATCGTCAGCCGGAAGCTGCTCGCCAATCAGACAGATATGATTAAGCGGAGTGCTATTTTCCTGGCGTATTTCACGGTACATAGGATAAAACTGGGCGCTGGTAACCAGCAGGCTCACCTGGCTGTTTTGCAGGATCCAGGCACTTTCTTCGCCCAGTAAGCGAGCATTAATCGGCACCATAATGGCGCCGATTTTTGCCAGTCCAAACCAGCAAAAGATGAATTCCGGACAGTTATCCAGATGCAGTGCGACCCTATCGCCCTTGCGGATCCCTAAGGAATGAAAAAGGTTCGCCGTGCGATTAATCTCTTCATTGAGCGAGGCATAGCTAAATTGCCGAACGATTCCTTCACAGGATTCGAAAATTAACGCCGTTTTATTTCCGTACACCCCGGCCAGGTCGTCCCACATCTGACGTAAGTTTTGTCCGCCAACGATATCCATATTGCTTTATCCACTGAAATCAGGCGTGAGCGCTAACCCACGAGCGGGTTAGCGCGTCGCGTTTATTCCTCAACCCTGGCCAGGCCTTTGCCGACCAGCTCATTTATGTCTGCTTCGCTATAACCAATGTTTTTCAGAATGGCGGCGGTATCCATGCCGTGTGATGGCATGCCACGCCAGATTTTCCCCGGGTTGTTTTTAAATTTCGGCATGATGTTCGGCCCTTTGCAGGTGCGGCCGTCCATTGTTTGCCACTGAGTAATGGATTCGCGGGCAACGTACTGCGGATTGCCTTCCAGTTCCGGAATGGTTAGCACCTTCGCACAGGCGATATTCAGCTCAGCAAAGCGCGCCTGGACTTCGGCGATGGTATGCGCTGCCAGCCAGGCGTCCAGTTTCTCTTCGACGAGCGGGCCGTAAGGGCATTCCACGCGATGGATTAGCTGCGTGCCTTCCGGAACTTCCGGCGTACCGAGAATGTGGGCCAGGCCTATATCTTTAAAACACTCGTTGATTTGCGTGATGCCGACCAACTCCATGACGATGTAACCATCGGCGCATTTATACAGGCCGCAACCGGCGTAGTAGGGATCTTTCCCTTTCGTCATACGTGGACAGATTTCGCCGCCGTTGAAGTAGTCCATCATGAAGTACTGACCCATGCGCAGCATCACTTCGTACATGGCGATATCGATGCTTTCACCTTTACCCGTTTCGCGCACTTTGTGCAGGGCCGCCAGCGCCGCTGTCGTTGCGGTCATCCCGGAGAAGTAATCCGCGGTATACGGGAAGGCTGGCATCGGTTGGTCAACGTCGCCGTTTTGGATCAGATAACCACTGAACGCCTGCGCGATAGTGTTATACGCCGGAAGATTGGTGTACTCCTCCGTACCAAACTGGCCAAAACCGGAAAGGTGGGCAATGACCAGTTTCGGGTTATGTTCCCACAGCACTTCATCAGTAATACCGCGGCGTGCAAAGGCCGGGCCTTTACTGGCTTCAATGAAAATATCGGTGGTTTCCATCAGTTTCAGAAACGCTTCCCGACCTTCATCTTTGAAAATATTGAGCGACAGGGCGTGCAGGTTGCGGCGTGAGAGCTGCGGGTAGTTAGGCTGTACGCGGATGGTATCGGCCCATGCGACGTTTTCAATCCAGATAACCTCGGCGCCCCATTCGGCGAACATCTGTCCGGCGAACGGACCGGCGATTTCGATCCCTGAAAAAACAACGCGTACTCCAGCAAGAGGGCCAAAGGTTGGCATTGGTAAATGATTCATAATTTTTCTCCTGGCATTTATGGGGGCCACGTAGGCCGGATGGCGACGCGAGCGTCTCATCAGGCCTACAGGTTGCGCCGTTCTATCGGTATTGCTTGAGTACCGCACGGCCTAACGTCAGGATCTGCATTTCATCAGAACCACCAGAAACGCGGTCAACACGCAGGTCACGCCAGAAACGCGTGATGCGGTGGTTGCCCGCGATACCAACACCTCCCAGTACCTGCATGGCGGTGTCTACCACTTCAAACGCGGCGTTGGCGCAGAAGTATTTGCACATTGCCGCGTCGCCGGAGGTAATAGTGCCGTTATCTGCTTTCCACGCGGCTTCCAGCAGCATGTTTTTCATGGAGTTCAGTTTGATCGCCATATGCGCAAACTTCTCCTGAATCAGCTGGAAACGGCCAATAGTTTCACCAAACTGCACGCGCTGATTAGCGTAACGCGCGGCATCTTCAAAAGCGCACATTGCGGTGCCGTAGTTGGTCAGCGCGACGAGGAAGCGCTCATGGTCAAACTCTTCTTTCACGCGGTTGAAGCCGTTACCTTCCCGACCGAACATGTCTTTTTCGTCCAGTTCAACGTCGTCAAAGGTGATTTCACAGCAGCTATCCATGCGCAGACCGAGTTTCTCCAGTTTGTTGACCTTGATACCCGCTTTGCTCATGTCGACAAACCATTCGGTGTAAACAGGCTTATCCGGCGATGCACCGTCTCTCGCCATGACCACGATGTACGGGGTATAGGCGCTACTGGTGATAAAGCACTTACTGCCATTAAGGTAAACCTTACCATTTTTGCGTGTATAAGTGGTTTTCAGACTGCCGACATCCGATCCCGCTCCCGGTTCGGTGATAGCAGAGTTCCACATCTGCTTACCGGTACCCTGGAACGCCATGATTTTATCAATTTGCTCCTGAGTCCCTTCACGCAGGAAAGTGTTAAAACCTCCCGGCAATTGGTACAACACGTAAGTTGGTGCGCCAAGACGTCCCAGCTCCATCCAGACGGCGGCGACGGTAACAAAACCCGCTTCCAGACCGCCATGTTCTTCCGGGATCAGCAGGCTATCAATGCCCATATCCGCCAGCGCTTTTACAAAACGCTCAGGGTAGACGCTGTCACGATCGCACTCGGCAAAATAAGCTTCCCAGTTCTCACTGGCCATCAGTTCACGAATACCGGCGACAAACAGTTCCTGCTCGTCATTTAAGTTGAAATCCATCTTTCAGCCTCTTGATCAATTGGGTTAATAAGAATTACTTGTCTTTCCAGTGCACTTTGGCGTCTTTAATAAAGGACAGCGTCACCATAATGTTGACGAAGAACAGCGGGCATCCTCCGGCGATAATTGCGGTCTGAATCGGCTTCAACCCACCCAGCGCCAGCAGAACGATACCGATGATGCCGACCAGCACCGACCAGCCGATACGCACTAACAGAGGCGGTTCTTCACCATCGCGAACTTCGCGACAGGTGGACATCGCCAGGGTGTAAGAGCAGGCGTTAATCAGCGTTACGGTGGCGATAAAGCAGAGGATAAAGAAACCCCACATGGTGGCGGTGCTGAGCGGTAAGGCGGCCCAGGTTTCGATAATGGCGCGCGCCACGCCGTGTTGTTCAATCAACTGCGGAATGTTGAGGATGTTTTTATCCATCAGCAGCAGCGTGTTGCTGCCAAGGACAGTCCACAGGATCCAGGTAGACGCGGTCAGGCCCAGTACCATCCCGAAGCACAGTTCGCGTACGGTGCGACCACGAGAAATACGGGCCAGGAAGATACTCATCTGGATGGCGTAAATTACCCACCACGCCCAGTAGAAAACGGTCCAGCCCTGCGGGAAGCCGCCTTTACCGATGGCATCGGTATAGAACAGCATCCGTGGCAGATGCATCAGCAACATCCCGACGGAGTCGGTGAAGTAGTTCATGATGAAGCTGGCGCCGCTGACGATAAACACCCAGCCGAGCATCAGGAAGCTCAGATAACTACGTACGTCACTGGCGATCTTGACCCCTTTTTGCAGGCCACAGGCCACGCAAATGGCGTTCAGAATGATCCAGCAGGTAATGATGATGGCGTCGAGTTGCAGCGTATGTGGAATACCGAACAGGTACTGCATACACTCGGTGACCAGCGGGGTAGCCAGACCGAGGCTGGTGCCCATTGCGAAGATCAGCGCCACCAGGTAGAAGTTATCAACGATGGTACCGAACAACCCTTTCGCATGTTTCTCACCGACGAGCGGTACCAGCGTGGAGCTGGGACGGATGACATCCATCTTACGTACAAAGAAGAAGTAGGCGAAGGCTACAGAAAGGAAGCTATAGGTTGCCCACGGCAGCGGCCCCCAGTGGAACAGGCTGTACGCCAGACCTATCTCTTTCGCGCCCGTGGAATTTGGTTCCAGGCCGAACGGCGGTGTGGAGATATAGTAGTAGATCTCAATAGAGCCCCAGAACAGCACCGCAGCGGATGTACAGGACGCGAACATCATAAAAATCCAGCTGGCGGTGCTAAACTCCGGTTTTTCGTCACCTAATCTCTTTTTGGCATAGGGGCCAAAAACCAGCCAGAACCAGCCGAATAGCATGATGACCATATACCATTCAAATGCCCATCCCCAGACGTTGGTGACATAACTGAATACCGCATTAATAACGACGTTAGCGGCATCAAGATCTCTTACTGTTAGCCAGCAAAGTATTCCGACAATTATTAATGGCGGAAAAAAAACCTTCGGTTCAATTCCCGATTTTCTCTTTTCATTTTTCATAAGTGAATTCCAGTGTGAAAACGAAATTTATTTAGCGTGCCCGTTTTTGAACGTTTGTTTATTTATTATTAATGGTTTGTTGATAACTTATTAACCTCTGGGACACCTCAACGAGTAACTCATAATGGGTATTCATTTCGCGTGATTCTGTTACTTTGATCACACTTTTTGGTGCTGGTTATTTTGTCTTGAAATGTCTATTTTTTGTTTATAAATCATATAGTTGACATTGGTTTTTTAACTTTTTTAAGTGTCTGGTGTTCAATATTGTTGAACCAGCAAGCAATATTGAAAATTTTCATATTTGACGTGTTTCTTTCAATATTGGTGAGGCATGTAACACTATTGAAAGTTACGAATTTCAATGTGTGACATTTTCAATATTGGTGATTAAGGTTTTATTTCCGAATTAAAGAGCGTGATATCTGTATTTAACACCGCCGATATAAATACGTTTCCTTCATGATTTCTGGAGATGCAATGAAGATAATTACTTGCTACAAATGCGTACCTGATGAACAGGATATTGCGATTAATAATGCTGATGGTTCACTCGATTTCAGCAAAGCGGATGGCAAAATCAGCCAATATGATCTGAATGCAATTGAAGCAGCTTGCCAGTTAAAACAGCAGGTGGGAGAAGCTCAGGTTGTCGCCATGAGCGTTGGCGGCAAAGCGCTGACTAATGCAAAAGGGCGCAAAGATGTTCTTTCTCGTGGCCCTGATGAACTGATTGTGGTGATTGACGATCAATTTGAGCAGGCGCTGCCGCAACACACCGCTACCGCGCTGGCCGCCGCGGCGCAAAAATCAGGTTTCGATCTGCTTATTTGCGGCGACGGTTCTTCCGATCTTTATGCTCAGCAGGTTGGTTTGCTGGTAGGCGAAGCGCTGAACGTTCCGGCGATTAACGGCGTGAGTAAGATCCTCTCTCTTACTGACAGTACGCTGACGGTAGAACGCGAACTGGAAGATGAAGTTGAAACGCTGAGCATCCCGCTCCCGGCGGTGATCGCGGTTTCCACCGACATCAACACTCCACAAATCCCTTCGATGAAAGCCATTCTTGGCGCGGCGAAAAAACCGGTTCAGGTCTGGTCGCCTGCGGATATCGGGCTGAACAGCGTACCCGCGTATTCCGTACAACAGGTTGCCGCACCGAAGCAGCGCGAGCGTCAGCGTGTGGTGATTGAAGGTGACGGTGAAGAACAAATCGCCGCGTTTGTCGAGAATCTGCGCAAAATCATTTAATTATCAGGGGATGTTATGAACAAATTTTCCAGTGTCTGGGTATTCAGCGATACCCCTTCTCGTCTGCCCGAACTGATGAGTGGCGCGCAGGCTGTAGGTGAAAAAGTTAACGCGTTCGTACTGAACGAAGCGGATAGCGCGACAGCATGTCATTTGGGCGCGGATCATGTCTGGCTGCTCAGCGGCAAACCAGAAGACCGCATGATCGAAGACTACGCTGATGTGATGGCTGAGACTGTTCGTCAGCATAGCGAGGGCGGCGCGGTACTGCTGCCGAATACGCGCCGGGGCAAACTGTTGGCGGCAAAGCTGGGCTTTCGCTTGTCGGCTGCGGTTTCCAACGACGCCAGCGAAGTCGCCCTGCAGGATGGAAAAGCGGCGGTTAAGCATATGGTCTACGGCGGTCTGGCGATAGGGGCAGAAACCATTGCTTCGCCGTTTGCCGTGATCACGCTCAGCAGCGGAACGTTTGACGCACAAGACCCGGACACTTCTCGCAGCGGTGAGATGCACACCGTGCAGTGGCAGGCTCCGGCCAATGCTGTGACCCGCACCGCAACCCAGGCACGTCAGAGCAACAGCGTCGATCTCGATAAAGCGCGTCTGGTGGTCAGTGTGGGACGCGGTATAGGCAGCAAAGAGAATATCTCGCTGGCCGAAGCGCTGTGCCAGACGATTGGCGCTGAGCTGGCCTGTTCTCGCCCGGTAGCGGAAAACGAGAAGTGGATGGAGCACGAGCGCTACGTCGGTATCTCCAACCTGATGCTCAAGCCTGAACTGTATCTGGCGGTGGGGATCTCCGGGCAGATCCAACACATGGTCGGCGCCAACGGCGCGCAGACGATTTTCGCCATCAATAAAGATAAAAATGCGCCGATCTTCCAGTATGCGGATTTTGGCATCGTTGGCGATGCGCTGAAGATCCTGCCTGCGCTGACGGCTGCCTTAGCGCGATAAATCATTTCGGGCAGGATGCGAAGGTATCCTGCCGCTGACAGGAGTACGTATGTCCGAAGATATCTTTGATGCCATCATCGTGGGTGCAGGTCTGGCCGGTTCGGTTGCGGCGCTGGTGCTTGCTCGCGAAGGTGCACAGGTGCTGGTTATCGAGCGCGGCAATTCTGCTGGCGCGAAGAATGTCACCGGTGGGCGTCTGTATGCGCATAGCCTGGAACGCATCATTCCCGGCTTTGCGGATCAGGCCCCCATTGAACGCATGATCACCCACGAAAAACTCGCCTTTATGACCGACAACGGGGCGATGACTATCGATTACTGCAATGGTGAAGAGGCCGCCGCGTCGCAGGTTTCTTATTCCGTCTTGCGCAGTAAATTTGACGCCTGGCTGATGGAGCAGGCCGAAGAGGCGGGGGCGCAACTGATCACCGGTATTCGCGTCGATAACGTCGTTCAGCGCGAGGGTAAAGTCGTGGGCGTGGAAGCCGATGGCGATATTCTGGAAGCCAAAGTCGTGATCCTCGCCGACGGGGTGAATTCTCTGCTGGCTGAAAAGCTGGGCATGGCCAAGCGTGTTGAGGCATCGCATGTTGCCGTCGGCGTGAAGGAACTGATCGAATTGCCGAAGTCGGTAATTGAAGATCGTTTCCAGCTACAGGGCAACGAAGGCGCCGCCTGTCTGTTTGCCGGGGCGCCAACCGATGGTCTGATGGGCGGTGGCTTCCTGTATACGAATGAAACAACACTTTCTCTGGGGCTGGTCTGCGGTCTTCATCATCTGAAAGACGCGAAAAAATCGGTCCCGCAAATGCTGGAAGATTTCAAACAGCATCCGGCAGTCGCTCCGCTGATCGCTGGTGGCAAGCTGGTGGAATATGCCGCGCACGTTGTACCCGAGGCGGGAATGAATATGCAGCCTGAACTGGTGGGCGATGGCGTACTGATTGCCGGCGACGCTGCCGGTATGTGTATGAACCTCGGCTTTACCATCCGTGGTATGGATCTCGCCATATCCGCAGGCGAAGCGGCGGCGAAGACGGTGCTTTCGGCGATGAAGCGCGACGATTTTAGCAAGCAGTCGCTGGGTGAATACCGTCAGCATCTGGACGAAGGTCCGATGCGCGATATGCGCATGTATCAGAAACTGCCGGCTTTTCTTGATAATCCCCGCATGTTTACCGCTTATCCCGAAATGGCGGTCAGTATCGCGCGCGACCTGTTCACCGTGGATGGCTCCGCTCCGGTGCCAATGCGTAAAAAAATCCTGCGCCATGCGAAGAAAGTGGGCTTCATCAACCTGATGAAAGATGGCCTGAAAGGAGTGACCGTATTATGACATCTCCCGTCAATGTGGACGTCAAACTGGGCGTCAATAAGTTCAATGTGGATGAAGATAGCCCACACATCATTCTCAAAGCCGATCCTGATAAACAGGCGCTGGAGGTGCTGATTAAGGCCTGTCCGGCGGGACTGTATAAAAAGCAGGACGACGGTAGTGTTCGTTTTGATTACGCCGGGTGCCTGGAGTGCGGAACGTGCCGGATCCTCGGCCTTGATACGGCGCTGGAGAAATGGGAATACCCACGCGGGACGTTTGGCGTGGAGTTCCGCTACGGCTAATAAGTACGAGGTTGTGCACCCGTAGGCCGGATAAGATGCGGTAGCATCGCCATCCGGCAATCATGTGGTGCCATGCCGGATGGCGGCGTAAACGCCTTATCCGGCCTACAGATGACGCTTTGCCCGTGTTGAAACAGGACATCACCATGCAGCAGCCCAGGAACTTTGATGACATCAAATTTACCTCTATTCACCGCAGGATAATGCTATGGGGAAGCGGTGGGCCGTTTCTGGATGGTTATGTGCTGGTAATGATTGGCGTGGCGCTGGAACAACTCACGCCAGCATTGAAACTGGATGCTCAGTGGATTGGCTTGCTGGGTGCGGGCACGCTGGCCGGACTGTTTGTTGGTACGTCGTTGTTTGGCTACATTTCCGATAAGGTCGGGCGGCGAAAAATGTTTATTATCGATATCATCGCCATTGGCGTGATATCGGCAGCGACCATGTTCGTTACCTCGCCCGTTGAACTCCTGGTGATGCGTGTGTTGATCGGCATTGTGATTGGCGCCGATTACCCGATCGCCACCTCGATGATTACCGAATTTTCCAATACCCGCCAGCGTGCCTTCTCTATCGGTTTTATCGCGGCTATGTGGTATGTCGGCGCAACCTGTGCCGATCTGGTCGGTTACTGTTTGTATGATGTTGAGGGCGGATGGCGCTGGATGCTAGGTAGCGCGGTGATCCCTTGTATTTTGATCCTGATTGGACGCTTCGACCTGCCTGAATCGCCGCGCTGGCTGCTGCGTAAGGGGCGGGTGAAAGAGTGCGAGGCGATGATGATCAAGCTGTTCGGCGAACCGGTGGTGTTCGATGAAGAAGCGCCGCAGGAGACGCGTTTTCTCCAGCTGTTTAATCGTCGTCATTTCCCGTTTGTGCTGTTTGTTGCCGCCATCTGGACCTGTCAGGTGATCCCGATGTTCGCCATCTATACCTTTGGCCCGCAGATTGTTGGGCTACTGGGACTGGGTGCCGGGAAAAGCGCCGCGTTGGGCAACGTGGTGATTAGCTTGTGCTTTATGCTGGGGTGTATTCCGCCGATGTTTTGGCTCAATAGCGCGGGGCGGCGACCGCTGTTGATTGGCAGCTTTATTATGATGACGCTGGCGCTGGCCGTACTGGGGTTAATTCCTGATATGGGGGCGTGGCTGGTGGTGCTGGCCTTTGCCGTATACGCATTTTTCTCTGGTGGTCCGGGGAATCTGCAGTGGCTATATCCCAACGAACTGTTTCCTACCGATATTCGCGCGTCTGCCGTCGGGGTGATTATGTCGTTAAGCCGCATCGGGACCATTGTTTCCACCTGGGCGCTACCGGTGTTCATTAGCAAATACGGCATCAGTAATGTCATGCTGATGGGGGCCGGGATTTCGCTGATTGGCCTGCTCGTGTCCATTGCTTTTGCACCAGAAACACGCGGCCTGACGTTGTCTCAAACCAGTCAGATGACGATTCGCAGTAAGCCCGTGACCAGGGCAGGCTATTAGGAGTGTTCTGTATTTTCCCTGTAACTCAGTCAGTTAGCCTACAGTTAATCTATATTTCACTGAAAACGACTGAAAAGCAGGGAGAACACCATGCAAAAACATATCCTGATCACCTCTATTTTTACCGCAGCAGCACTGTTTACCGTCGCCGGTTGTTCCTCAAACCAGGCGGTGAAAACCACCGACGGCAAAACCATCGTTACCGACGGCAAACCGCAAGTGGATGATGATACTGGCCTGGTGTCATATAAAAATGCGCAAACAGGTAAGACGGAGCAGATTAACCGCGACCAGGTTAAAGATATGAGTGAGCTGGACAACTAACTCAGATTTTTCCATTTATCTACTCAATAATATTGACTGTTAGCCTGTGGATTAACTGACTAAACTCACTGTTATTACAATAATGCAGTGACACAGGCTAATCATGATTCTCATCATTTATGCGCATCCCTATCCGCAGCATTCGCATGCGAATAAGCGGATGCTTGATCAGGCAAGGACGCTGGAGGGTGTGGAGATCCGCTCGCTCTACCAGCTCTACCCCGATTTCAATATCGATATTGCCGCTGAACAGGATGCGTTGGCACGCGCTGATTTAATTATCTGGCAGCATCCTATGCAGTGGTATAGCACGCCTCCGTTACTCAAATTGTGGATGGATAAAGTCCTCTCTCACGGCTGGGCCTATGGCCATGGCGGAACAGCGCTGCACGGTAAACATCTGCTGTGGGCTGTGACGACCGGCGGCGGTGAAAACCACTTTGATATCGGCTCCCATCCTGGCTTTGATGTACTTTCTCAGCCCCTACAGGCAACGGCTTTATATTGCGGCCTCAAATGGCTGCCGCCGTTTGCGATGCACTGTACGTTTATTTGCGATGATGAAACGCTGCAGGCGCAGGCGCGCCACTATAAACAGCGTCTGCTGGAGTGGCAGGAGGTGCATCATGGATAGTCATACGCTGATACAGGCGCTGATTTACCTCGGTTCGGCGGCGCTGATTGTCCCCATCGCCGTACGGCTGGGCTTAGGGTCAGTGCTGGGCTATCTCATCGCCGGGTGCATCATCGGTCCTTGGGGCTTGAGGCTGGTGACAGATGCCGAATCAATCCTCCATTTTGCCGAGATCGGCGTGGTGCTGATGCTGTTTGTCATCGGCCTGGAACTGGATCCGCAACGTTTGTGGAAGCTGCGAGCCTCGGTGTTTGGCGGTGGTGCATTACAAATGGTGGTTTGCGGGGGGCTGATCGGTCTGTTCTGTATGTTCCTCGGCCTGCGCTGGCAGGTAGCGGAACTGATCGGCATGACGCTGGCGCTTTCCTCAACGGCCATCGCTATGCAGGCGATGAATGAACGTAACCTGATGGTGTCGCAACTCGGACGCAGCACATTTGCCGTGCTGCTGTTCCAGGATATCGCCGCTATTCCACTGGTCGCGATGATCCCATTACTCGCGGCGAGCGGCGCATCGACAACGCTTGGGGCGTTTGCGCTCTCTGCGCTTAAGGTGGCGGGGGCACTGGTGCTGGTGGTGCTGTTAGGTCGCTATGTGACGCGTCCCGCCTTACGTTTTGTTGCCCGTTCAGGCCTGCGGGAAGTGTTTAGCGCCGTCGCGCTATTCCTCGTTTTTGGCTTCGGTCTGCTATTGGAAGAGGTCGGACTGTCGATGGCGATGGGGGCGTTCCTGGCCGGTGTGCTGCTGGCCAGTTCTGAGTATCGCCACGCGCTGGAAAGCGATATTGAACCGTTCAAAGGACTGTTGCTGGGACTGTTCTTCATCGGCGTGGGGATGTCTATCGATTTTGGCACGCTGGTAGATAACCCATTACGCATCGTTATTCTGCTGGTCGGTTTCCTGGTTATCAAAACCGTCATGCTGTGGCTGATAGCGAAACCGTTGCAGGTGCCGAATAAGCAACGTCGCTGGTTTGCCGTATTATTAGGGCAGGGCAGTGAATTTGCCTTCGTGGTGTTTGGCGCGGCGCAAATGGCAGACGTGCTTGATCCTGATTGGGCGAAATCGCTGACCCTGGCTGTCGCGTTGTCGATGGCGGCGACGCCGATTTTACTGGTGATTTTGACACGACTGGAAAAATCAGCGACCGGTGAAGAGCGGGAAGCGGATGAAATCGACGAAGAACAACCGCGAGTGATCATCGCCGGGTTTGGGCGATTTGGTCAGATTACCGGTCGTTTACTGTTGTCGAGCGGCGTCAAAATGGTGGTTCTTGATCATGACCCGGACCATATCGAAACGCTACGTAAATTCGGCATGAAGGTTTTCTATGGCGATGCGACCCGGATGGATCTGCTGGAGTCTGCAGGGGCGGCTAAAGCTGAAGTCATTATTAACGCCATTGACGATCCGCAAACCAGCCTGCAATTAACCGAAATGGTGAAGGAGCATTTCCCTCATCTGCAAATTATTGCCCGCGCGCGCGATGTGGATCATTACATTCGCCTGCGCCAGGCAGGGGTGGAAATGCCGGAACGTGAAACCTTTGAAGGCGCGCTGAAGACCGGGCGTCTGGCGCTGGAAGGTCTTGGGCTTGGTCGCTATGAAGCGCGTGAGCGGGCCGACGTATTCCGCCGCTTCAATATGCTCATGGTTGAGGAGATGGTGAAAGGGGAAAATGACGCGATTTCCCGCGCAGCGGTTTATAAACGCACCAGCGCAATGCTGAGTGAAATTATTGCGGAAGATCGCCAACACTTATCGTTAATTCAACGCCATGGCTGGCAAGGCACGGACGAAGGTAAACATACGGGCGACGTCGCCGATGAGCCGGAAGTGAAACCGTCAGCATAGAGTAAAAAATGTGATGTTCTGCAAACTTTACTGCTAATTGGCTGTTTTTGAACTACTGTAATGCTGGCGTACCACCTTAAATAGGTCGGTTCGCCAGCAGAACGGAAAATTTTCATGCTCATCCTCTTTCCGCCAGTCGACGAAAGATTGCGCTTTCCGTATAGTGGCGACAATTTTTTTGTATCCGGGAAACATTCAATGATCAGTCTGATTGCGGCGTTAGCGGTAGATCGCGTCATCGGTATGGAAAACGCCATGCCATGGAACCTACCTGCCGATCTCGCCTGGTTTAAACGTAATACCTTAAACAAGCCGGTTGTCATGGGACGCCATACCTGGGAATCCATCGGGCGACCGTTGCCAGGGCGTAAAAATATTGTCATCAGCAGCAAGCCAGGCACCGACGATCGCGTGCAGTGGGTGAAGTCTGTTGATGAAGCAATAGCGGCCTGCGGCGATGAACCTGAAATTATGGTGATTGGCGGTGGACGCGTGTATGAGCAGTTCCTGCCGAAAGCGCAAAAACTGTATCTGACACACATTGATGCGGAAGTTGAAGGGGATACGCATTTCCCGGACTACGAACCGGACGACTGGGAATCGGTGTTTAGCGAATTTCACGATGCCGACGCACAAAACTCCCACAGCTACTGCTTCGAGATTCTGGAACGTCGTTAATACCGTAAGCGCCGGATGGCGGCGAAACGCCTTATCATCCAGCTAATGTAGGCCGGATAAGGTGCGAGCACCGCATCCGGCAAACGACTATCAGGCGTTGACCGCCTCGCCGGGATCCAGATTCAGATGGCGATTTGATGGCTGTACAAAGTACCGTTTGTCTTCCCAGCGCAGACAGGTGAGGTCTCCCCCCCAGCAACATCCCGTATCCAGCGCGTAGATACCTTCAGGCGTGCCTTTCCCCTCCAGCGATGCCCAGTGCCCGAAAGCAATGCTATAGGCTTCACTGACCGGTCCAGGAATGGCAAACCAGGGCTTCAGTGGGGCTGGCGCATCTTCTGGCGACTCTTTGCTGTACATATCCAACTGACCGTTGGGGAAGCAGTAGCGCATGCGGGTAAATGCGTTGGTAATAAAACGCAGGCGCGCCAGTCCCGTGAGTTCCGGTGTCCAGTTGTTTGGCATGTCGCCATACATGGCGTCGAGGAAGAAGGGATAAGAGTCGCTCGACAATACGGCTTCAACATCGCGGGCGCAATTCCTCGCTGTCTGCAGATCCCATTGTGGGGTAATACCGGCATGCGCCATCACCAGCTTCTTCTCTTCATCAATCTGCAAGAGCGGCTGGCGGCGTAACCAATTAAGTAACTCATCCGCGTCCGGTGCTTCGAGCAGCGGTGTGAGCCGGTCTTTCGGTTTGTTACGACTGATACCGGCAAATACGGCCAGCAGGTGCAAATCGTGATTGCCAAGGACTAACCGCACGCTATCGCCCAGCGATTTCACGTAGCGTAAAACGTCCAGAGAGCCCGGCCCACGCGCGACCAGATCGCCAGTGAGCCATAGGGTGTCTTGTTCGGGGTTGAAGTCTACCTGGTGCAGCAAGGCGATCAGTTCATCGTAACAACCGTGAACGTCGCCAATAAGGTATGTCGCCATAGTTATTGTTTTAGTGAATGAGTGTTGGAACGGCGAGCCGAAACACGGGAATGTCGATGGTAAAGGCGATGCCTTGTTCATCGATCATTTCGTAATGACCCTGCATGGTGCCCAGCGGTGTTTCAATTACCGCTCCGCTGGTGTACTGATACTCTTCGCCAGGTGCGATGTGGGGCTGAACGCCAACCACACCTTCGCCCTGAACTTCGGTTTCGCGGCCATGACCATTAGTGATCAACCAATAACGCCCCAACAGCTGCACAGGCGCTCGCCCCAAATTGCGGATAGTCACGGTATAAGCAAAAACGTAACGTTCATCATCAGGTGAGGATTGCGCCTCAATGTAGACGCTTTGTACCTGAATGCACACTCGGGGCGAATTGATCATCTTTAACTCTCCTTCGATGGCGCGTTTTCTGACAGATAGTTAGCCATCCGGCAGTATTGCGCGACAGAGATATTTTCCGCTCGCATCGCCGGATCAATACCCAGCTCGGTCAGGACCTCAACGCTAAACAGGTTGCCGAGGCTGTTACGTACCGTTTTACGGCGCTGATTAAACGCTTCGGTGGTAATACGGCTCAGCACGCGGACATCTTTAACCGGGTACGGCATCGTCGCATGAGGAACCAGACGCACAACGGCGGAATCGACTTTAGGCGCAGGCGTGAATGCGGATGGCGGTACTTCGAGTACCGGGATCACATTGCAATAATATTGCGCCATGACGCTTAATCGACCATACGCTTTACTGTTTGGCCCTGCAACCAGACGATTGACCACCTCTTTTTGCAACATGAAATGCATGTCGGCAATGGCATCAGTATAGGTAAAAAGATGGAACATCAGCGGCGTGGAGATATTGTACGGCAGGTTACCGAAAACGCGCAGCGGCTGGCCCATCGTTTGTGCGAGTTCGCCGAAGTTCATCGTCATGGCATCTTGCTGATAAATCGTCAGCTTTGGCCCTAAAAACGGGTGAGTTTGCAGGCGCGCGGCAAGGTCCCGGTCCAGTTCAATGACCGTGAGCTTGTCCAGACGTTCGCCTACTGGCTCGGTCAATGCTGCCAGGCCCGGGCCGATTTCGACCATTGCCTGACCCTTCTGCGGATTGATAGCAGAGACAATACTTTCGATCACAAACTGATCGTTAAGGAAGTTTTGCCCGAAACGTTTACGGGCTAAGTGGCCCTGATGGACTCGATTATTCATTAGTATTAACAATCATTTTGATGGCGAGATTAAGCGCCGTAATAAAACTGCCGACATCTGCTTGCCCACGACCCGCAAGTTCAAGCGCGGTGCCGTGATCGACAGATGTGCGAATAAAGGGCAGGCCCAGCGTGATATTCACCCCGCGACCAAATCCCTGGTATTTTAGCACGGGGAGGCCCTGATCGTGGTACATTGCCAATACGGCATCCGCGTGGTCGAGATATTTGGGCTGAAACAGCGTATCTGCTGGCAGTGGGCCGTTTAGTTTCATCCCCTGCGTACGCAGTGCATCGAGGACGGGAATGATGGTGTCTATCTCTTCCGTCCCCATATGACCGCCTTCACCAGCATGCGGGTTAAGACCACACACCAGAATATGCGGATCGGCAATGCCGAACCTGGTGCGTAAATCATGATGCAGAATGCTGATCACTTCCTGCAACAGGGCGGGCGTAATGGCGTCGGCAACGGCTCTGAGCGGCAAATGCGTGGTGGCCAGCGCCACGCGCAGCTCCTCCGTCGCCAGCATCATCACCACTTTCTTCGCCTGTGAGCGCTCTTCAAAAAACTCGGTATGCCCGGTAAACGGCACGCCAGCGTCATTGATTACGCCCTTGTGGACCGGACCGGTAATCAGCGCCGCGAATTCACCTTGCAGACAACCATCACAGGCGCGAGCCAGCGTATCCACGACATATTGCCCATTTTCTACCGCCAACTGACCTGCGACTACAGGCGCTCGTAGCGCAATCGGTAACAGCGTCAACGTACCTGCTGATTGCGGTCTGGCTGGAGTATCTGAAGAGTAGGGGAGGAGTGAAAGCGGTAAACCGAGCATCGCTGCCCGGTCACTGAGAAGAGCGGCATCCGCACAGACGACGAGTTCTACGGGCCACTCACGCTGTGCGAGCTGAACCACGAGGTCTGGGCCAATCCCGGCGGGTTCGCCGGGAGTGATGACAACGCGTTGAATACGAGTCATTAGTTGCTCAGAATTTTAACGTATGCGCTGGCGCGCTGTTCCTGCATCCAGGTCGCTGCTTCTTCCGAGAATTTACGGTTCATCAGCATACGGTAGGCACGGTCTTTCTGCGCTGCGTCAGTTTTATCCACATTACGCGTGTCCAGCAGTTCGATCAGATGCCAACCGAAAGAGGAATGCACCGGGGCGCTCATCTGGCCTTTGTTAAGTTTGGTCAGCGCATCGCGGAAAGCAGGATCGAAAATATCCGCTGCAGCCCAGCCCAGATCGCCGCCCTGGTTGGCAGAACCGGGATCCTGAGAAAACTCTTTTGCTGCTGCCGCGAAGGTGGTTTTACCACTCTTAATATCTGCCGCGATTTGTTCCAGCTTCAGACGCGCCTGTTGATCGGTCATGATCGGCGATGGCTTCAGCAGAATATGGCGGGCGTGCACTTCAGTCACGGAGATGCTCTGGCTTTGACCACGCATGTCGTTGACTTTCAGGATGTGGAAACCCACGCCTGAACGAATAGGGCCGATGATATCGCCTTTCTTCGCGGTGCTTAACGCCTGAGCAAAGATGCCCGGCAGTTCCTGAATACGTCCCCAACCCATCTGGCCACCTTTCAGCGCCTGCTGATCGGCGGAGTAAGTGATGGCCAGTTTGCCGAAATCGCTACCGTTACGCGCTTCATCAACAACAGAGCGTGCCTGGCTTTCAGCCGCGTTTACCTGCTCTGACGTTGGGTTTTCCGGTAATGGGATCAGAATGTGGCTCAGGTTCAGCTCGGTGCTGGCATCGTTTTGGTTGCCAACCTGCTGCGCCAGGGCATCCACTTCCTGCGGCAGAATGGTGACGCGACGGCGAACTTCGTTGTTACGCACTTCGGAGATGGTCATTTCTTTGCGGATCTGGCTACGATAGGTCGAATAGCTCAAGCCATCCTGTGCCAGACGGCTGCGCATCTGATCCAGCGTCATGTTGTTCTGCTTGGCGATGTTGGCGATAGCCTGATCCAACTGCTCGTCAGAAATTTTCACCCCCATCTTCTGACCCATCTGCAGGATGATTTGATCCATGATCAAACGTTCCAGGATCTGATGACGCAGCGTGGCGTCGTCTGGTAACTGCTGACCAGCTTGACCCGCATTAAGTTTTACTGACTGCATTAAGCCATCGACGTCGCTTTCCAGAACGACGCCGTTATTGACGACGGCTGCGACTTTATCGACTACCTGTGGGGCAGCGAAACTGGTATTCGCGATCATGGCGATACCGAGAAGCAGCGTTTTCCAGTTCTTCATACTTTTTCCATTTCAATTAACCGCAATGCGGATTACGTGTAAATTAATCAGATCATAAAGCGCTTTGATACGGCAAAATGTTCGAACGCAACATTTGGTTGGTGCCGAGACCGTAGTTGGAGCTCAGGCCGCGGAGTTCGATATTAAAGCCGATCGTGTTGTCATAAATTGCATGTTGCTGGGTGTTATCCCAACCGTTCAGCTTACGTTCGTAGCCGAAGCGAATGGCGTAACAGCAGGAGTTGTACTGTAAGCCCAGCATAGAGTCTGCTTCTTTGTTCACGTTGGTATCGAAGTAGTAAGCACCGACAATCGACCAGCGATCGGCGATCGGGAAGCTTGCCACTGCGCCCACCTGCGAAATCCCGTTCTTATACTGATCGGCCGTCGAGTAGTAAGAAGGCAGGGTTGCCTGGATATACTCTGAACTGGCATAACGGTAGTTCAACTGCAGCATACGGTTTTCGTCGCGGCGGTATTCGATACTGCTGCTGCTGGTGGCGATGCTATCCAGACGCGTGTCGTACTGAATCCCACTACGCAAACCCCAGCGATCGGAGATGCGCCAGTAGGTGTCTCCCGCCCAGACCAGCGAACCCGTTTTGTCGTCATTCTCCCATTTAATGTTGTCATCGCCAGTGCGAGACTCAGTGAAATAGTAGATTTGACCCACAGAAATATTAAAACGTTCAACGGCCGCGTCATCATAAACGCGAGATGTGACCCCGGTCGTTACCTGGTTAGCGGAAGCAATACGGTCCAGACCGCCATAAGTACGGTCACGGAACAGGCCGCTGTAGTCAGATTGCAGCAGGGACGAGTCATAGTTATAGATATGGCTTTGGTCGCGATACGGGACGTACAGGTACTGGGCGCGCGGCTCCAGCGTCTGGGTATATCCCGGCGCCAGCATTTGCATATCACGCTCGAATACCATCTTGCCGTCAACTTTAAACTGCGGCATGACGCGGTTGGCGGAATCATCCAGCTTGGTGTTTTGCGGGTTACTGTTGTACCAATCCAGATTGGTCTGCTGATAGTGCGTAGCCAGCAGTTTCGCTTCGGTATTGATACTGCCCCAGTTATTCGACAACGGCAGGTTGATGGTCGGTTCAAGGTGAACACGCGTTGCTTCTGGCATGTTGTCATTGGTGTTAACGAAATGGACCGCCTGGCCATAAATACGGGTATCAAACGGACCGACGTCATTCTGGTAATAGTTGACGTCTAACTGCGGCTGCGCAGAGTAACTGTTACTGTTTGCGGAATCGAAGACCTGGAACTGCTTGGTCGAAACCGTGGCGTCAAAGTTCTGTACCGCATAGCCGACGCTGAATTTCTGCGTGGCGTAGCCGTCGGTACTGGAGCCGTATTTGTTATCAAAATCATTAAAGTAACTGGTGTCGCTGACCTTGGTGTAGTCGACGTTGAAACGCCACACCTGGTCCATGACGCCAGAGTGCTGCCAGTAGAACAGCCAGCGGCGTGAGTTGCTGTCCTTCGGATTATCATCTTCGTACACTTTATCGGAGTTCAGATAGTCGAACTCCATCAGGCCTGCGCCCGCCTGGGTGAGGTAGCGGAATTCGTTCTCCCACATGATGCCGCCACGACGGTGCATATAATGCGGCGTGATGGTGGCGTCCATATTGGGCGCAATGTTCCAGTAGTACGGGAGGTAGAACTCAAAATAGTTATTAGTAGAGTATTTTGCGTTCGGGATCAGGAAACCGGAACGGCGCTTATCGCCGACGGGCAACTGTAAATAGGGGCTGTAAAAGACCGGAACCGGACCCAGTTTAAACCGGGCGTTCCAGATTTCCGCGACCTGTTCTTCACGATCGTGGATGACTTCGCTACCGACGACGCTCCAGGTATCCGAACCGGGCAGACAGGAGGTAAAACTACCGTTTTCCAGAATGGTATAACGGTTTTCCCCACGCTGTTTCATCAGATCGGCTTTCCCGCGTCCCTGACGACCTACCATCTGGTAATCCCCCTCCCAGATATTGGTATCTTTGGTATTCAGATTAGACCAGCCCTTCGGTCCCTTCAGAATCACCTGATTGTCATCGTAATGAACATTACCCAACGCATCGACGGTTCGTACTGGCTCCGGCTGGCCTTCTGCTTGCTTCTGGTGAAGCTGAACTTCGTCGGCCTGCAGGCGGCTATTACCCTGCGCAATATCCACGTTGCCGGTAAACACCGCGTCATCCGGGTAATTCCCTTTCGCGTTGTCGGCATTAATGGTGACGGGTAATTCATTGGTTTCGCCCTTCACCAGAGGACGGTTATAGCTCGGCACGCCCAGCATACACTGTGAGGCGAGATCGGCTGCCAGGCCCTGTTGGCTATAAAGGGCGCTGGCAATCATGGTGGCCAGAAGAGTGGGAATACGTTTTTTCATACGTTGTATTTATTGTTCCATCATCGGTAGCGTCGCGCGTGACAAACGGTCACAGCCTAACTTATCTCATCTTCACTGCGCTAGTGTTAATCCTGCCCATTTAGGCATCCGTGGTGTTAGGCACGGCATTGAATGACAGGTATGATAATGCAAATTATAGGCGATGTCCCACAATTGACCGCAGCCGTAAAACGGTAAAAGCAGCTTATATTGTGGGACATAGCCTGGCTGAGAGCACAAAGATTTGGGGAGTCTATGCAGTATTGGGGAAAGATAATTGGTGTAGCCGTGGCTTTAATGATGGGCGGCGGCTTCTGGGGTGTGGTTCTGGGCCTGTTAGTCGGCCACATGTTCGACAAAGCCCGCATGCGCAAAATGGCGTGGTTTGCCAACCAACGTGAACGCCAGGCGCTTTTTTTTGCCACCACTTTTGAGGTGATGGGACATCTGACCAAATCCAAAGGTCGCGTCACGGAAGCCGATATTCATATCGCCAGCCAGTTGATGGATCGGATGAATTTGCACGGTGATTCCCGTACTGCCGCGCAACACGCCTTCCGGGTGGGAAAATCAGACAATTACCCGTTACGTGAAAAGATGCGTCAGTTTCGCAGCGTCTGTTTTGGTCGATTCGATCTGATCCGCATGTTTCTGGAGATTCAGATCCAGGCGGCATTTGCCGACGGGTCATTGCACCCTAACGAGCGTGAAGTGCTGTATGTGATTGCTGAAGAGTTGGGGATTTCGCGCACCCAGTTTGATCAGTTTCTGCGCATGATGCAGGGCGGGGCACAGTTCGGCGGCGGATATCAGCAGCAGTCCGGTGGTGGCGGCTGGCAGCAGGCGCAACGAGGCCCGACGCTGGAAGACGCCTGCAATGTTCTCGGTGTAAAAACAACCGACGATGCGACCACCATTAAGCGCGCTTATCGTAAACTAATGAGCGAACACCATCCGGACAAACTGGTCGCGAAAGGTTTACCGCCAGAAATGATGGAGATGGCTAAGCAGAAGGCGCAGGAAATTCAGAAGGCGTATGAGCTAATCAAAGAACAGAAAGGCTTCAAGTAAATATACACGGCATCCTTCAAGCTGCCTCTTTGTTGGCTGCACTGTGAAACCCCAGTCACATAGTTATCTATGCTCCTGGGGATTTCTTCGTTTGCCGCCTCGATGCATCTCGAATGATTTGTGTCTATAAATAGAGACACAAAGCAAAAACGAAATGCGTCCCCAGCAACGTTTTAAAAATCCGCCGGGACTTTAAACGTCATGCTGTTGCCGTATGCGGGATGAGTGATGGTTAACATCTCTGCGTGCAGCAGCAGGCGTGGCGCTAACGCCAGGGCTTCTGGCGGAGCGTAGAAGCGGTCGCCGAGGATCGGATGTCCTAATGCCAGCATATGCACACGCAACTGGTGGGAGCGTCCGGTTATGGGTTTGAGCACCACCCGGGCGGTGTTATCCGCCGCGAACTCGACCACTTCATACTCGGTCTGCGCGGATTTCCCGGTCTCATAACACACTTTCTGCTTTGGTCGGTTCGGCCAGTCGCAAATCAGCGGTAAATCAACCAGTCCCTCGGCAGGCGCCGGATGTCCCCATACGCGTGCGACATACTGCTTTTTCGGTTCGCGCTCGCGAAACTGGCGTTTGAGTTCACGCTCTGCCGCTTTAGTTAGCGCGACTACAATCACGCCGCTGGTTGCCATATCCAGACGATGTACGGATTCAGCCTGTGGGTAGTCGCGTTGAATACGCGTCATCACGCTGTCTTTGTGCTCATCCAGACGACCCGGCACGGACAACAAGCCGCTCGGCTTGTTGACCACCATAATGTGCTCATCCTGATACAGGATAACCAGCCAGGGTTCCTGCGGCGGATTGTAGTTTTCCATCCCCATGTATGGCTCCGTTACTGGTGCGTCACGACGATCAGACGCAGGGCATCCAGACGCCAGCCCGCCTGCTCCAGGCTTTCCAACACCTGCTGGCGGTTGCTTTCAATGGCGCTCAGTTCGTCATCACGGATGTTCGGGTTAACGGCACGTAGGGCTTCCAGACGCGACAGTTCTGCTGTCAGCTTCTCATCCGCTTCTTTGCGCGCCGCATCGATCAGCGCACGGGCGGATTTTTCCACCTGCGCTTCACCCAACTGCAGGATGGCATGAACATCCTGCTGCACTGCGTTGACCAGTTTGCTGCCGGTGTGGCGGTTAACGGCGCTGAGCTGACGGTTAAAGGTTTCGAATTCAACCTGCGCGGCAAGGTTATTGCCGTTTTTATCCAGCAGCATGCGTACCGGCGTTGGCGGCAGGAAGCGGTTCAACTGCAGCTGTTTCGGCGCTTGCGCCTCTACAACGTAAACCAGTTCAACCAGCAGAGTGCCGACCGGTAACGCTTTGTTTTTCAATAAAGAAATAGTGCTGCTTCCGGTGTCGCCGGACAGGATCAGATCCAGACCATTGCGGATCAGCGGATGCTCCCAGGTAATAAACTGCGCGTCTTCACGCGACAGGGCGACATCACGTTCAAACGTAATGGTGCAGCCATCTTCCGGCAGGCCAGGGAAATCCGGTACCAGCATATGATCGGACGGCGTCAGTACGATTAAATTGTCGCCACGGTCATCCTGATTAATACCGACGATATCAAACAGGTTCATGGCAAAGGCGATCAGGCTGGTGTCGTCATCCTGCTCTTCAATACTTTCGGTAAGTTGCTGAGCTTTTTCACCACCATTGGAGTGAATTTCCAGCAGGCGATCGCGGCCTTGCTCCAGTTGGGCTTTCAGCGCCTCGTGCTGCTCACGGCAGGTTTTGATCAGGTCATCAAAGCCATCGGTATTTTCCGGCTCAGCCAGGAAGCCGATCAGATTGTTGTATACCGTGTCATAGATAGTACGTCCGGTTGGGCAAGTGTGTTCGAACGCATCCAGACCTTCGTGGTACCAGCGCACCAGCACGGATTGCGCGGTTTTTTCCAGGAATGGTACGTGGATCTGAATATCATGTGCCTGGCCGATACGGTCCAGACGACCAATACGCTGTTCCAGCAGGTCCGGGTTGAACGGTAGGTCGAACATCACCAGGTTGCTGGCGAACTGGAAGTTACGCCCTTCTGAGCCGATTTCAGAACACAGCATCACCTGGGCGCCGCTATCTTCTTCGCTAAACCAGGCCGCCGCGCGGTCACGTTCAATAATCGACATTCCTTCATGGAACACGGCGGCGCGGATCCCTTCGCGTTCGCGCAGGACCTGCTCCAGTTGCAGCGCGGTGGTCGCTTTCGCGCAGATAACCAGCACTTTTTGCGAACGGTGGCTAGTCAGGTAGCCCATCAGCCATTCCACGCGCGGATCGAAGTTCCACCAGGTGCCGGTGTCGCCTTCGAATTCCTGATAAATCTGTTCCGGGTAGAGCATGTCGCGAGCCCGGTCTTCCGCACTCTTACGCGCGCCCATAATGCCGGAGACTTTTATCGCGGTCTGGTATTGGGTCGGCAACGGTAATTTGATGGTATGCAGTTCGCGTTTCGGGAAGCCTTTCACACCGTTACGGGTGTTACGGAACAGCACACGGCTGGTGCCATGGCGGTCCATCAGCATCGAAACCAGTTCCTGACGCGCGCTCTGGGCGTCTTCGCTGTCGCTGTTTGCTGCCTGCAATAATGGCTCAATATCCTGCTCGCCAATCATGTCGCCTAACATGTTCAGCTCATCGTTACTCAGCTTATTGCCAGCCAGTAGCATGGCGACGGCATCAGCGACCGGACGGTAATTTTTTTGCTCTTCAACAAACTGGGCGAAATCGTGGAAACGGCTTGGATCCAGCAGGCGCAGACGTGCAAAGTGGCTTTCCATACCCAGTTGTTCTGGCGTAGCGGTCAGCAGCAGGATACCCGGTACGCGCTCAGCCAGCTGTTCAATGGCCATATATTCGCGGCTGGGCGCATCTTCGCTCCACACCAGGTGATGGGCTTCGTCGACAATCAGCAGATCCCATTCGGCGTCACACAGGTGCTCCAGACGCTGTTTACTGCGACGGGCAAAGTCCAGCGAACAGATAACTAACTGTTCGGTTTCAAATGGGTTGTAGGCGTCGTGTTGCGCTTCTGCATAACGCTCATCATCGAACAGCGCAAAACGCAGGTTGAAACGGCGCAGCATTTCGACCAGCCACTGGTGCTGTAGCGTCTCCGGGACGATGATCAGTACGCGTTCAGCGGCGCCGGAAAGCAGTTGCTGATGCAGGATCATCCCGGCCTCAATGGTTTTACCTAAACCCACTTCGTCAGCCAGCAAAACGCGCGGGGCGTGACGACGACCAACATCATGAGCAATGTTGAGCTGGTGGGGGATCAGGCTGGTACGTTGGCCGCGCAAACCACTCCATGGCATACGGTACTGTTCGCTCTGAAATTTACGCGCGCGATAGCGCAGCGCAAAGCGGTCCATACGGTCAATCTGACCGGCAAACAGGCGATCCTGTGGTTTGCTGAATACCAGTTTACTGTCGAGCAACACTTCACGCAGCGTTACACCGGTTTCTTCGGTATCAAGGCGGGTTCCGATATAGGCAAGCAGGCCGTTTTCTTCTTTTACTTCATCGACATGCAGTTGCCAGCCTTCATGGCTCGTTATCGTATCGCCAGGATTGAACATCACGCGGGTCACGGGAGAATCACTGCGCGCATACAGACGGTTTTCGCCCGTCGATGAGAAAAGTAAAGTGACGGTTCGCGCATCCATGGCGACAACAGTACCAAGTCCCAGTTCGCTTTCTGTATCGCTGATCCAGCGTTGACCAAGTGTAAAAGGCATATATGTTCGGCTCTATATCTTTAATTGCAGGCAATACTCGTCATTTTCCGGGCTAACCCGGTTTTTGAGAGCATACGACCCCGCTACCAGGCTAATAAATCAGTGGTAGTGGTGTTAAATGGGTCCAGGAATGGAAAGGGCGCTATGGTACTGGATGGCGGCGGTTTCGTCACGCGTCAAAATAACCCCAGTTGCCCTGTGAGTAGTGTAGCAAAGTTATCATCGATAAAGGGAAGTATTCCCTCGGCAACCGGTTGTATCTGACGGGTCAGATAGTGCTCATAATCGAGAGCAGATTGCTGATAATCCACAGGTTCAGGGCCGTTTACTGTCCAGACATATTTAATGGTGCCACGGTTTTGGTACTGTGGCGCGCGACCTCGTTTTATATTCTGTTCATCAGCCAGTCGTGCCGCGCGGACGTGTGGCGGAACATTACGCTGGTATTCACTTAACGGGCGGCGCAGGCGTTTGCGGTACACCAGTTGTGCATCCAGTTCACCTGCCATCAGACGGTCGATGGTCTCGCGGACAAACTTCTGATACGGCTCGTTACGAAAAATTCGCAGGTACAGCTCCTGCTGGAATTGTTGCGCCAGCGGTGTCCAGTCGGTGCGAACCGTTTCCAGCCCCTTAAACACCATGCGTTGTTCAGCCCCTTCCTGAATCATCCCGGCGTAACGCTTTTTACTACCGGTATCCGCACCGCGAATAGTCGGCATCAGAAAGCGACAAAAGTGGGTTTCAAACTCCAGCTCCAGAGCGCTGGTCAGATTTTGTTGCTTTAGCGATTGCGCCCACCACGAGTTGACATGGCATACCAGTTCTCGGCCAATCCGGGCGGCATCATCTTCTGAGTGCGCCTTTTTAAGCCAGACAAAGGTTGAGTCGGTATCACCATAGATGACATCGTAGCCTTGGGCCTCAATTAACGCTTTGGTCTGGCGCATGATCGCATGGCCGCGCATCGTGATTGATGAGGCCAGTCTCGGGTCGAAAAAGCGACAGGCGGTAGTACCCAGTACGCCGTAAAACGCATTCATGATAATTTTCAGCGCCTGCGAGAGCGGTTTATTCCCGTGGCGTTTTGCTTCTTCACGCCCGTGCCAGATCTGAGTAACGATCTCCGGCAGGCAGTGTTTTTCGCGTGAGAACCAGGCGTCAAGAAAACCTTCGGTGCTGTGCTCCCGATCCGGGTGCGCCATCCCTTCGATAAGCCCCACCGGATCGATCAAAAATGTACGAATAATTGAGGGGTACAGGCTTTTGTAATCCAGCACCAGAACGGAGTCGTACAATCCCGGGCGCGAGTCCATCACATAGCCGCCGGGGCTGGCGTGCGCGGGAACTTCCCCCAGATTTGGCGCCACGTAACCCGCCCGGTGCATGCGCGGAAGGTAAAGGTGGCCGAAGGCGGCAACCGAACCACCGTGACGGTCGACCGGTAGACCGTTGACCGTCGAGCGCTCCAGCAGAAAAGGCATGATCTCGGTTTTATGAAAAATACGCGTGACCAGCTCACAGTCTTTGAGATTGTAGGTGGCGAGCGCGGGTTTATCCTGGGCAAACCGACGGTCAATTTCGTCCATTCGGTCCCACGGGTTATCAATCGATTTTCCTTCGCCCAGCAATTCTTGCGACACCGTTTCCAGCGAGAATGACGAGAAATTCCAGAATGCGGATTTGAGCGCTTCAATGCCGTCAATGATCAGTCGACCTTTGGCCTGCGCGAAGAACACGCCGTTTTTGAAGCCATGCTCGCGCCACTCCAGTTCGCTATTATCACGACCAAAACGCAGGGGGATGCGATAACGTTCGGCATGCTTTTGCAGGACGCGTAAATCGAATTGCACCACGTTCCAGCCAATGATGACATCGGGATCATGACGGGCAATCCAGTCGTTGAGCTTTTCCAGCAACTGCGGTCGGCTAGCCACGTACTCAAGTTCAAAATCCAGCGCCGAGGCATCGCCGTTTGCCGGGCCGAGCATGTAGACAATACGCTGCCCGCAGCCTTCAAGACCGATGCAGTAGAGTTCACCATGCCGCGTGGTTTCGATATCCAGCGATACCCATTTTAGCGGCGGTCGATAGTCCGGGTTTGGCTTCAGGCGGGCATTAATCAGCGTGCCGTTATGTTTGTCGCCTTCGACCCAGATCGGGGACGTGATAAAGCGCTCCATCAGATATCGCTCTGGCGGGCGTACGTCAGCCTCATAAACGGTGATGTCGTTTTCGCGCAGGAGTTTTTCCAGCCGCATAAGCTGGCGGTGGGAGCGGCAATACAGACCCGACACGGGCTGGCGGTGGAAATCTTGTAGCTGAAGCGGCGTCAGGCGATAGCCGTTCTCTGTACGTAATAATGATGTAACGCGCGGAACCTGACTGCCAGGTATAAACGCGACGGATTCCTGAGGCGCGAGCGTGACCAGCAGCGGCCCGTCGTCTGTCGCCAGCCAGAATGAGACCTCAGTTCCCTGCGGGGTGTCCCGCCAGTGCCGGGTTAAAATAAAGCCTGCCTGCGCCACGCTGTGTATCCATTAAAAAACCAGGCATGATTATAGCCTGGATTGCACGATTGTACTGTTATTTTGTACAGTTGTAAGATAAAAGTCGCGGTAAGACGCAGTCGCAGTGACAGTAAAATTCTTTTCGGGTACAAAATTTCAGTGTCGAACTATTTAATTTATGAATACAGTTTCTGGTTATACTTCCGTAAATTATTTGATTAGTCTGTTTTGATTATTTATTTAAATTACTACTTTTTGATTATGTGTTTTCCATAAATTGATAGTCTGCTTCAGGAGTTTTTTCACATTTTCAGAATAGTGCTCAACCCATTCTGTTACTTACCCCTCGGTTCAGAAAAAATTACACTTTTTTTAATTTGTTTTTATTCATGGTTAGTGTAACTATTTTAATCGAAGCATTCGGGTTGTCAGGTTGAATATAATATATATTATTGGATTACTATTGTCTGGATAAAAACAGATTTTCGGTACGATTTCGTCGGGAATATCTCTCTGCATAATTTGATTTTTATCTCCTGATGTAATTTTTATTCATCTGGCGGCTCGGGTGTTTTATATCAATAGCTTGGGTGTGTTGTGAAATGGAGAGGTGTTATGAATGTTTATACTCAGGCGTTACAGGTAGGATATGACCACTATTTATTTGTTAATACTCAGCTATGTAACCCGACTATTAAGTCGGTAAGTCAATACATTGAGTATAGAACATGGTCAGGTCAAATCTGGCGCTCTGAGATTATTGATCGTGGGAATGCCTTCTTTCACTGGCAAGGACAGGACAGAATAAATGGGCATCGTGATACGGTTATTAATTATCTGTTGAACGGCCAACGCTGGCAGTCAACAATTGCAGATTATATTTTCTTTCATTCTCTGGATGGCGAAGAGGCGCTGGGACATTATGATAATGTGATTAAATACGTTTGTGCTAATAATTGTGTGTATCGAAGTACGTTTGCGGAATATATAACTCAATAATAAGAAGGCGCGTCATTGTTTCCGGACGCGCCTGGCGTCATTTCACTGACCGTAATAGGCTTTTGCGCCATGTTTACGCAGGTAGTGTTTATCCAGCAGGGTTTGTTGCATATCCGGCAACTGCGGCGCGAGTTGGCGGCAGAATATCCCCATATAGGCGACTTCTTCCAGCACGATGGCGTTATGCACCGCATCTTCGGCATTTTTTCCCCAGGCGAACGGACCGTGAGAGTGCACCAGTACGCCTGGCATCTGCGCTGCGTCAATCCCTTGTTTCTCAAAGGTTTCAACGATCACATTACCGGTTTCCCACTCATACTCGCCGTTGATTTCGTCCTCGGTCATTTTACGTGTGCAGGGAATGGTGCCGTAGAAATAGTCTGCATGGGTGGTGCCTGTCGCCGGAATCGACTGACCCGCCTGCGCCCAGATTGTCGCGTGGCGCGAGTGGGTATGAACAATGCCGCCAATGGTCGGGAATGCCTGATATAACAAACGGTGCGTTGGGGTATCGGAGGAGGGCTTTTTCGTGCCTTCAACGACTTCCCCGGTGGCGATACTGACAACAACCATATCGTCTGCGGTCATGACGCTGTAATCGACACCGGAAGGTTTAATCACAAACACGCCGCGTTCGCGATCGACGGCGCTAACGTTACCCCAGGTCAGCGTCACCAGGTTGTGCTTGGGCAGTGCCAGATTCGCTTCCAGTACCTGACGTTTAAGATCTTCTAGCATGTAAACTCCTGAATGCCGGATGGCGTTTCGCTTATCCGGCCTACGGTGATTTGTAGGCCCGGTAAATGAAATGCCACCGGGCAATCCGTTTCACCAATTAACGTTTGAACCCGTAATACACTTCGTTCCAGCGCAGCGCGTCCTTAAAGGCCGGCAGACGGGTCTCGTTATCGATCACTGCGATCTCGATATCGTGCATTTCAGCGAACTGGCGCATATCGTTCAGATCCAGCGCATGGCTGAAGACGGTGTGGTGCGCGCCGCCGGCAAGGATCCAGGCCTCAGATGCGGTTGGTAGATCCGGCTGGGCCTTCCACAATGCGTTAGCCACCGGCAGTTTCGGCAGGTCGTGCGGCGTTTGCACCGTGTCGATGCAGTTAACCAGCAGGCGATAACGATCGCCGAGATCGATCAGGCTGGCGACCACTGCCGGGCCGGTTTTGGTGTTGAAGATCAGACGGGCAGGATCGTCTTTACCGCCAATGCCGAGGTGCTGAACGTCGAGGATCGGTTTCTCTTCCACAGCGATTGACGGGCACACTTCCAGCATGTGTGAGCCGAGCACCAGATCGTTGCCTTTCTCGAAGTGGTAGGTGTAATCCTCCATAAATGAGGTGCCGCCCTGCAGACCGGTTGACATCACCTTCATGATGCGAAGCAGAGCGGCGGTTTTCCAGTCGCCTTCGCCCGCAAAGCCGTAGCCTTGCTGCATCAGACGCTGTACGGCCAGACCCGGAAGTTGTTTCAGGCCGTGCAAATCTTCAAATGTCGTCGTGAAGGCGTGGAATCCGCCCTGCTCAAGGAAGCGCTTCATTCCCAGTTCAATTCGGGCGGCTTCCAGTACGTTCTGACGTTTCTCACCATGGACTTGTGTGGCCGCCGTCATGGTGTAGGTGCTTTCATACTCGTCGATCAGCGCGTTGATTTCGCCGTCACTAATTGCGTTCACTACCTGCACCAGGTCGCCCACGGCCCAGGTATTTACCGAGAAGCCGAATTTGATCTGTGCGGCAACCTTATCGCCGTCAGTGACCGCTACTTCACGCATGTTGTCGCCAAAACGGCAGACTTTCAGATGGCGGGTATCCTGTTTGGACACCGCCTGGCGCATCCAGGAGCCAATACGCTCGTGCGCCTGCTTATCCTGCCAATGGCCGGTGACCACGGCGTGCTGCTGACGCATACGCGCACCGATGAAGCCGAATTCGCGACCGCCGTGTGCGGTCTGGTTCAGGTTCATAAAGTCCATATCAATGCTGTCCCACGGCAGGGCGGCGTTGAATTGGGTGTGGAACTGCATCAGCGGCTTATTGAGGATAGTCAGACCGTTAATCCACATTTTGGCTGGAGAGAAGGTGTGCAGCCAGACCACCAGACCTGCGCAGCGATCGTCATAGTTGGCATCACGACAGATAGCGGTAATTTCGTCAGGTGAAGTACCCAGCGGTTTTAACACCAGTTTGCAGGGCAGGTTAGCTTCCGTATTCAGTGCGTTAACAACGTGCTCGGCATGTTGGGTTACCTGACGCAGGGTTTCCGGGCCATACAAGTGCTGGCTACCAATCACAAACCACACTTCATAGTTATTAAAAATTGTCATTGTCGTGTCCTTAATGAGTCAGGGTTGCCAGGTCTACCGGGGCTTGTTGCGCCGGAGCGGCAGTCGGAAGGTATTGTTGTTCAGCGCTTACCGCCCACTGCTGGTAGCGGCGGTAAAGTTGTTCAAAACGTTGAGCCTGTTCTGGACGAGGTTGCATCGTCTTTTCTACTGCGCTCGCCATGTGTTGCTGGGCGGCTGGAATGTCTGCATGGACCTGCGCGGCAACGGCGGCGAAGATAGCCGCACCGAGCGCGCAGCACTGGTCTGAAGCGACAATCTGCAGCGGACGGTTTAGCACGTCGCAGCAGGCCTGCATGATGACCGGGTTTTTACGCGCGATACCGCCGAGCGCCATGACGTTGTTAACCGCAATGCCTTGTTCGGTGAAGCATTCCATGATGGCGCGCGCGCCAAAGGCCGTGGCGGCGATCAGACCACCGAACAGCGCTGGCGCATCGGTTGCCAGATTCAGGTCGGTAATGACGCCTTTCAGACGCTGGTTGGCATTCGGCGTACGACGACCATTAAACCAGTCGAGCACCACCGGCAGGTGATCCAGCGACGGATTTTTCGCCCAGGCTTCGGTGAGCGCTGGCAGCAGCTGTTTTTGGCTGGCTTTAATCTGGGTTTTCAGTTCCGGGTGCTGCGCGGCAAGCTGTTCCAGCGGCCAGCTCAACACGCGGCTAAACCAGGCATAGATGTCGCCGAAAGCAGATTGCCCCGCTTCCAGACCGATAAAATGCGGCACCACGCTGCCATCAACCTGCCCGCAAATGCCTTTCACCGCGCGTTCGCCAACGCTGTGTTTATTGGCAATCAGAATGTCGCAGGTAGACGTGCCGATGACTTTCACCAGCGTATTGGGCTGTGCGCCTGCGCCGACCGCGCCCATATGGCAGTCAAAAGCGCCGCCTGAAATCACCACGCTTTCCGATAGACCCAGGCGCTGCGCCCACTCGGCACACAGAGTGCCAACCGGCAGGTCCGCCGTGAAGGTGTCGCTAAACATTGGGTATTGCAGATGGCGGTTGAGGATGGGGTCGAGTTCGTCAAAGAAACTGGCTGGCGGCAGCCCCCCCCAGCTTTCATGCCACAGGGATTTATGCCCGGCGCTGCAGCGACCGCGACGAATATCCTGGGGGCGCACAGTATTGGAGAGCAGGGCCGGAACCCAGTCACACAGCTCAATCCATGAGACCGCCGCCTCGGCGACCGCGTGGTCCTGGCGAGTCACGTGCAGGATTTTTGCCCAGAACCATTCGCTGGAATAAATACCGCCAATATAGCGGGAGTAATCGATCTTGCCTGGCGTGTGGCACAGGCGAGTAATTTCTTCGGCTTCTTCTACCGCAGTGTGATCTTTCCACAGAACAAACATAGCATTCGGGTTTTCCGCAAACTCCGGGCGCAGCGCCAGTACGTTGCCGTCGGCATCGATAGGCGCCGGGGTTGAGCCGGTACTGTCAACGCCAATCCCGACCACTTCTGCGCGTTGTTCCGCGCTCAGTTCGGCGAGTACGGTTTTCAGCGCCGCTTCCATGGATTCAATGTAGTCGCGCGGATGATGGCGAAACTGGTTGTTTGGGCCGTCGCAAAACTGCCCTTCCTGCCAACGTGGGTACCACTCAACGCTGGTGGCGATTTCTTCACCAGTGGCACATTCCACCGCCAAAGCGCGTACCGAATCACTACCAAAATCGAGGCCAATTGCAATCGCCATCGTCTTACTCCATCCAAAAATACGGGTATGGATAAACAGTAGTGACCAGGGATAAAAACCGTCAGGCAGGATTCGCTAATCTTATGGACTAAAATGCTGTGGCATCACAAAGTGTGACGCCGTGCAAATAATCAATGTGGACATTTCTGCCGTAGTTATAGACACTTTTGTTAGCCGATTTTGACGTTGGCGTGGTACATGTTTTTTACAAATTGCTTTTCACAAGCGGGGTTGATGGTCCATTACCGCAAACAACTGTGGCCCGCCGGGACGACGGCGATGATGTCTGGCGTAATATGGACAAATTGTTTCTTAGCAGAACCCAGGGAGTATTGAAATTATGGCTGAAACGCAAAACGATCCCCTCCTGCCGGGCTATTCGTTTAACGCACATTTGGTGGCTGGATTGACCCCCATTGAGGCGAACGGATACCTGGATTTTTTTATCGACCGGCCGCTGGGGATGAAAGGCTATATCCTCAATCTCACTATTCGTGGGGAAGGGGTCATTAATAATCAGGGCAAGCAGTTTGTCTGTCGACCTGGCGATATTTTGCTGTTTCCGCCTGGCGAAATTCACCACTACGGACGCCATCCTGACGCCAGCGAGTGGTATCACCAGTGGGTCTACTTCCGGCCACGCGCTTACTGGCAGGAGTGGCTGGCCTGGCCGGCCATTTTTGCCCAGACCGGTTTCTTTCGCCCTGATGAAGCGCATCAACCGCATTTCAACGAACTGTTTGGGCAGATCATCAATGCCGGGCAGGGAGAGGGACGCTATTCCGAACTGCTGGCGATTAATTTGCTGGAGCAATTGTTACTCCGACGTATGGAAGCCATTAATGAGTCGCTGCACCCGCCAATGGACAACCGCGTTCGTGATGCCTGTCAGTACATTAGCGATCATCTGGCGGACAGCAATTTTGATATTGCCAGCGTCGCACAGCACGTCTGCCTGTCGCCTTCCCGTTTGTCACACCTGTTCCGCCAGCAATTGGGCATCAGCGTATTAAGCTGGCGTGAGGATCAGCGAATCAGTCAGGCGAAGCTACTGCTGAGTACCACACGAATGCCTATCGCCACGGTGGGTCGCAACGTCGGCTTTGATGACCAGCTCTATTTCTCTCGCGTTTTCAAAAAATGTACCGGCGCCAGTCCGAGCGAGTTCCGTGCTGGATGTGAATAAAAAGTGAATGATGTGTCCTGAAAGTTGTCATAACTGGCAATCTATTCAGACAATTGATGGCTTGACGAAGTTGAGAAGGGTTATCAAAATCCCTGCTTCGTAAATCTGACGGACACATTATGCAAGCATTGCTGGAACACTTTATCCTCCAGTCCGCCCTGTACTCTCTGATCGCCGTACTTTTGGTGGCCTTTTTGGAGTCTCTGGCGCTGGTTGGTCTGATTCTGCCTGGCACCGTGATGATGGCGGGGCTGGGGGCGCTGATTGGCAGTGGCGAACTGAATTTCTGGCATGCCTGGCTTGCGGGTATCGTTGGTTGCCTGTTGGGGGATTGGATCTCCTTCTGGTTGGGCTGGCGCTTTAAAAAGCCGCTGCACCGTTGGTCGTTCATGAAAAAGAACAAGGCGCTGCTGGATAAAACCGAGCATGCGCTGCATCAGCACAGCATGTTTACCATTCTGGTGGGCCGTTTTGTCGGCCCAACGCGTCCGCTGGTGCCGATGGTGGCGGGTATGCTGGATCTGCCTGTCGCAAAATTTATAGTCCCGAATATTATTGGCTGCGTGCTGTGGCCGCCGTTCTATTTCCTGCCGGGTATTTTGGCGGGCGCGGCAATCGATATTCCTTCCGATATGCAGAGCGGAGATTTCAAATGGCTGCTGCTGGCGACGGCGTTGCTGCTGTGGGTTGGAGGCTGGTTATGCTGGCGGCTGTGGCGCAGCGGCAAAGCGGCAGTCGATCGTTTAACTGCGTATTTCCCCCGCAGCCGTTTACTGTATCTGGCGCCGTTGACGCTCGGGATCGGCGTGGTCGCGCTGGCGGCGCTGTTGCGTCACCCGCTGATGCCGGTGTATATCGATATTCTGCGCAAAGTTGTGGGTTACTAACGATTCCCTTGCCGGATGACGGCTTCGCCTTATCCGGCCTACGAAATATGAGGCTTGATGCCTAACAGCGCTGAGGCGCTGGCTTGACCGCTTAGTAGCTCGTCTGTTTTGCCTTGCCACGCAATGCGTCCGTCGGCGACCACGATTGACCGGGGCGCAATTCGCGCCGCATCTTCGACGCTGTGGGAAACCATCAGCAGCGTAAGCTGCTTATCACGGCAGACCTCGGCGACCAGGGTTAACATCTCCTGACGCAGCGCGGGATCGAGCGCAGAGAACGGTTCATCGAGCAGCAATATGGGTTGCTCGCGCACCAGACAACGCGCCAGCGCCACACGTTGTCGCTGGCCGCCGGAAAGCTCACCGGGGAGTCGCTCCAGCAGTGAATCGAGCCCCATTTGCCGGGCGATGTTGTGCATTTTCTCCCGCTGAAGCGCGTTCAGTTTTAAACCCGGATCAAGACCCAGGCCGATGTTTTGCCACACGCTCAGATGGCTGAACAGATTGTTTTCCTGAAACAGCATGGAAACGGGACGACGCGAAGGGGGCGTTGCGGTGTGATCTTCACCTTCAATCATCATTGTGCCGCTGGCAGGCGCAAGAAAGCCGGCAATCAGATTCAATAGCGTACTTTTCCCGGCGCCGCTGGGTCCGAGTATTGCGACCTGCTCACCGCGCGAGACCGACAACGTAAAGCGCATGGGCAAATGGTGGTAAAGCCATGTGATATCAATCAGTTTTAACATTTCTACCCGGCAATTTCTCAATAACGGTAAACAGCGTAAAACACAGGATCAGCAGCAAGAGCGCCGTAACCGCGCCATCCTGACTGCGATAAGATCCAATCTGCTGATATAGATAAAACGGCAAGGTGCGGAAATCCTCATTGCCAAATAACGCCACCACGCCAAAATCGCCAATCGACAGTACGCAGGCAAAAGCCATCGCCTGCGCCAGCGGACGTTTCAGTGCCCGCAGTTCAACCACTTTCAGCCGCGACCATCCCTCAATTCCCAACGACTGGCACAACATACTGTAGCGTGCGGTCACGTCACGCATTGGGTTTTCCAGTACCTTCAGCGCGTAAGGGATCGCCATCAGCGCGTTGGTGAAAATCACAATGCCGTCGGCGGATTCGGGGAGACCAACTGTGTTATTGAGCAGCAGAAAGAAGCCGGTTGCCAACACGATGCCCGGCATGGCGAGGATCATCATGCCGCTAAGCTCCAGTACCTGGCCTGCCAGCACCTGCTGTCGGGCGCGCAGTTCGCGACTGCTCCATAACAGCATCATGGTGAGTATCACGCACAATGCCCCTGCCGCCAGCGCGATGCGCAGTGAAGTTCCCAACGCCTGCCACAGAACCGGCTGCATAAGCACATCCAGAACCTGGCGGTTAAGACCATCGACAATCACTGCCAACAGCGGCGGCAGCAACAGCAACAGGGCCAGGAAAATCAGCAACGAGTCTGCCAGACGGCTGTGCAGACGATCGTCGGGATCGCGCCAGCCCTGAACCAGCGTGGTGCCGGGCGCAATAGCGCGGCTCAGGCGTTGACTGAGGAGCACCAGCGCTAAACAACACAGCATCTGGATCAACGCCAGCATAGCGGCACGGGCGGGATCGTAATCGAAATTCAGCGCCTGATAGATAGCCAGCTCAATGGTGGTGGCCTGCGGCCCGCCACCCAGCGACAAAACGGTGGCGAAGCTGGCGAAGCACAGCATAAAGATGAGCGCGGCGACGGGAAGGATCTGACGGCGTAACCATGGCCATTCGACAAAGCGGAAGAAATGCCAGCCGCGAATACCCAACTGAGCGGCTAACTGTCGCTGTTCACCGGGAATATTTTCCAGCGACTGCAACAGCAGACGGCTGGCCATCGGCAGATTGAAAAAAACGTGCGCCAGCAGAATACCCTGCAAACCGTACGGCGAAAACGTCCACTCCAGCCCGAATATCTGCCAGAGTGAGGCTAACCAGCCCTGACGGCCATACACGCTGAGAATGCCAAAGACCGCGACCAACACCGGCAGGATTAGCGTCATCGCGCACAGGCGTAGCAGCGCCAGACGTCCGGGGAAACGGCGGCGATAAAGTGCTCTGGCAAGGAAAATTGCCGGGACAACCGACAACACTGCGGATAAAAAAGCCTGCCAGAAAGAAAAACGCACCACGTGCCACAGGTAGTCGTCTCGCCACAGCGAGAGCCATTCTCCTTGTGGGGCGTTAAACCATAGCGCCAGAAACGCGGCCAGGGCTACTGCGACCATCAGCGTGGCGGCAGAAAGCCCTGGAACCAGCCAGCCGGGAATTAACGGCTGACGGCGCGTTGCCATTCGCTAATCCATGTCTGACGCTGAGCCGCAACCTGCTGCGGGGTAAATTCCAGCGCGGTGGCCGGTTTCTTCAGTTGCTCAAATCCTGATGGGAGAGCAACCTGCGTCACCGGATACATCCAGTTGCCGGTCGGAATGGCATTCTGGAATGCCGGAGACACCATAAACTTGAGGAACTTCTCAGCCAGTTCCGGCTGCTTGCTGGCCGCGGTGCGGGCGGCGACTTCCACCTGCAAATAGTGACCTTCACTAAAGTTGGCGGCGGCGTAGTTATCTTTTTTCTCGTCAATGATGTGATAGGCCGGAGAGGTGGTGTAGCTCAGTACCAGATCGCTTTCACCTTTCAGGAACAGGCCGTAGGCTTCGCTCCAGCCCTTGGTGACGGTGACGGTTTTGGCTGCCAGTTTCTGCCACGCCTCCGGTGCTTTGTCGCCATAGACTTTTTGCATCCATAACAGCAGGCCCAGCCCTGGCGTGCTGGTGCGTGGATCCTGATAAATGACGCGCCATTTCTGATCGCTTTCGACCAGTTCTTTCAGGCTCTTTGGCGGATTTTTCAGCTTGTTTTTATCATAGACAAAAGCGAAGTAGCCGTAATCAAACGGGACAAAGATGTCATTTTTCCAGCCGCCGGGTACGTCAACGGCGTCGTTTGCGACATTGCTCTTGGCGAACAGTTTGGTTTGCGTGGCGGCTTCCAGCAGGTTGTTATCCAGTCCCAGCACGACGTCGGCTTTGCTGTTTTTTCCTTCCATGCGCAGGCGGTTAAGCAGCGAGACGCCATCTTCCAACGCGACCAGCTTCAGTTCGCAGTTGCAGTCAGCTTCAAAGGCTTTTTTGATTGTCGGGCCAGGCCCCCAGTCCGCAGCGAACGAATCGTAGGTATAGACGGTCAGTACCGGTTTGGCGAAGGCAGGCACTGCGCACAGCAGTAAAAGCGGAAGACATTTTTTAAACACTTTGCACCTCAAGAGTTGGGTGGCAAAGGACTTGAGATAAGCCTCAAATCCCTTCGCCGGCATTATCCGGATCAGGTTCGACGGGTATCTCTCAGCCCATACACTTCATCATTCACGCTGCCTCTGTGTTGGCTGCGCTCGCTCACCCCAGTCACATAGTTATCTATGCTCCTGGGGATTCACTCGCTTGCCGCCTTGAGGCATCATGAATGATTTTGTGTATGTTTTTTATTTAGCACCCCGTTGAGAACGGCGTTAGTGTAGTGATTTTGTTGCCGGGCAGCAATTAAGAGCTGGCTCTTAGGGATCCGGCGGCGCAAACCATGCCGATTTAAAATCAAACCAGCCGAGGGTATTCATGCGTAGCCCGCGCATACTGCGCTGGCCCTGAATGATCAGCCAGTGGTGGATCAACGGCACAATAGCCTTTGTGGCGAGCAGCTGTTGGCACCATGCCGCCAGGCTCATTTCACCGGTTCGCCAACGGGCGGCATCGTTTTCCCAGTCGCGCGAGATACAGTTTTGCAGCAGCGGGACTTCGCACAAATGCGCGAACAGCGAGAAATCCAGCGGGAGGGTAAAGTTGGCGCTGTTGAGCCAGATATCACTGACTATTTCACCTGCATGCCACTGATCGTAGTCGATCTCCTGAATGTTTAGCTGTACCTGATGCTGCGCCAGCAACGTTTTCATGATCTGCGCGATAATCCGATGTTCGATGTGATCGCGATAGTAGGTGAGCGTTAGCGTTTCCAGCCCGGCCGGTTTTTCACCATGCCCGGGTTTGGCGTGGTGCCAGCGGGGGAGTAACCCATAGGCGGGAAACCACAGTCTCTGGTACTGTTCGTCGGCGTGACAGATTAAATTGGTTGGCGAGAGAACGCGGCTTGCCCACTCGCGAACCTCCTGATTAGCACCACGATGGGTGCGTGTATCAAACAACAGGTAGTAGCAGCCTTCTTCCAGTCGACTTTCAATCGCCTTTTCATCCTCCGTGGGACCTTTTAGTGTCAACCCGCCGCCCGGCTCTTCGCCGATGTCAGGTAATACCCAAACGTTAACTTCATCGATCAGCGCCCGGTAGCCGAAGTAATCATCAAATGCGCGAATTTTCAGTTGGTTATTAGTATTGCGCATCACGGCATATGGGCCGGTGCCAATCGGATGGCTGGAGAAGTTATTTAGCGTTTCCCATTCTCGCGGCAGGATCATGGCGGGGACTTGCCCCAGTAGCCAGGGAAGCCAGCGGTCCGGTTGGGCAAGATGGATATCCAGCGTCCAGGCGGTGGGCGAGACGATTTGCGTAATGTGCGAATACAGCGGCAGCGCGTTGATGCGCTGTAGCGAAGTAATGACATCCTCCATTTCCAGCTCACGGCCATGATGAAAATGGATCCCCGGGCGCAGGAAGAATCGCCAGTGTAAAGGCGAAATCTGCTGCCAATGATGCGCAATGTCGGCTTCCAGTTCCCCATTTTCCTCATTTACCAGAATTAAGGAACTGAAGATTTGTCGGGCAATATGGGTTTCGGAGCGGCGTAACGCCGTACCGGGGAGCAGATTGCGCATAGGGCGATAATAGAGGACGCGCATGATGTGCCGCCCCTGGCGAAAACTGCGTCCCAGGTGGGAAACCAGCATTTGTCTGACAGCCGTTTTATCACCGACCAGTTGCACCAGTTGATCGATACGATCCTGTTCCAGCAGGTCTTCTGCCCGCTGCTGCTGGAGCGCCAGCCCGGTATAGAGAAATGTCAGGCGCGAGCGTTTACCCCGCCCAACTTCGGCTTCCCACGTTAACCAGCCGCGATCCTGCATGGTATTAAGCAGGGTGCGCATATGACGGCGCGAGCAGCTCAGCAGCTCCGCCAGTTCGTTTAGCGTCGTGTCTTGCGTTTTGCCGTCACAGCATTGCCACAGACGGATGAACTGTTGTTGCAAACGACCAGAAGACATAAAAGGGGAACTCCTGCGGAAAACTCAGCAATTTTATTATCCCTATATTAAGCCAATAATAGATTCCGATGAAGCGATGAGACAACGAAGGGGTCATCTATGCGTCAGTTCTGGTTGAAGTACTTTACTGCGACGGAAAAATCGTCCTGGTTGGCTTGCCTGAGCGCACCGCAGCGCTTAAAGATGCTTGAAGAACTGATGCAGTGGGAGGTGACAGCCTGACCTCCGAATTGCGAGTTGCAGACATCATGTGTGACTGAGTATTGGTGTTAATCGCCGCGCCAGCAGGTATTATCTGCTGGCTTTTTTCGTTTCAGCTGCGCTTAAAAGGAAAGATATGCTCTGGATTATGACCATGGGACGGCGCCTTAACGGCGTTTACGCGGCATTTATGCTGGTCGCTTTTATGATGGGTGTGGCCGGGGCGTTGCAGGCCCCCACGCTGAGCCTGTTTCTGAGCCGTGAAGTCGGGGCGCAGCCATTTTGGGTCGGGCTGTTTTATACCGTCAACGCTATTGCCGGGATCGGGGTCAGCCTTGGTCTGGCGAAACGATCCGACAGTCAGGGCGATCGGCGAAAACTGATCATGTTCTGTTGTCTGATGGCAATCGGCAACGCGCTGCTGTTTGCCTTTAATCGCCACTACCTCACGCTGATCACCTGCGGTGTGCTGCTGGCTTCGCTGGCAAATACCGCCATGCCGCAGCTGTTTGCGCTGGCGCGGGAATATGCCGATAGCTCGGCGCGTGAAGTGGTGATGTTTAGCTCGGTGATGCGTGCGCAGCTTTCGTTGGCGTGGGTGATTGGGCCGCCGCTGGCTTTTATGCTGGCGCTGAATTACGGCTTCACGGCGATGTTTTCCATTGCCGCAGGCATTTTTGCCATCAGCCTGGTGCTGATCGCGCTGATACTGCCATCTGTGGCTCGGGTGGAGCAACCTGTCGATGTGCCGCTGGAACAGGCCAGCGGTTGGCAGGACAAAAATGTACGCATGCTGTTTATTGCCTCTACGCTGATGTGGACCTGCAACACCATGTACATCATCGATATGCCGCTGTGGATTAGCCTTGAGCTGGGCTTGCCGGACAAGCTGGCCGGGATCCTGATGGGTACCGCGGCCGGGCTGGAAATTCCGGCGATGATTCTGGCGGGCTACTACGTGAAACGCTTTGGTAAGCGGCGCATGATGATCGCGGCCGTGGCGGCGGGCGTACTGTTTTATCTTGGTCTGATCTTCTTTCACAGCCGCACGGCGCTGCTGGTCCTGCAACTGTTTAACGCGGTATTTATCGGCATTATCGCCGGAATAGGAATGCTGTGGTTTCAGGATCTGATGCCGGGGCGTGCGGGATCGGCGACCACATTGTTTACCAACAGTATTTCAACGGGCGTGATTCTGGCGGGAGTGATTCAGGGAGCGGTGGCGCAGAGCTACGGGCATTTTGCCGTTTACTGGGTGATTGCGGCGATTTCGGTGGTCACGCTGGTGATGACCGGGCGGGTGAAGGACGTCTAATCATGTTGCCGGATGCGCAACGCATCCGGCGTCACAATGACTAGCGCATAAACGCGGGCTGCCTGTCTTCGTATTCGGTGATGGCGGCTTCGTGCTGCAGCGTCAGCCCGATGCTATCCAGACCGTTCAGCATGCAGTGGCGGCGGAAGTCATCGATCTTAAAGCTGTAGGACTTATCGCCCGCTTTGACGACCTGCGCCACCAGATCCACTTCAAATGTAATCCCCGGATTGGCTTTCACCAGGGTAAACATTTCATCGACCTGCGCGTCGCTCAGGGTTACCGGCAGCAGTTGGTTGTTGAAACTGTTGCCGTAGAAGATGTCGGCGAAGCTTGGCGCGATCACTACTTTAAAGCCGTAGTCGGTCAGCGCCCACGGCGCATGTTCGCGTGAAGAGCCGCAGCCAAAGTTTTCCCGTGCCAGCAGAATCGACGCGCCTTTATATTCCGGAAAGTTCAGCACAAATTCTGGATTTGGCTGTTGACCCTTTTCGTCCAGGAAACGCCAGTCGTTAAACAGATGGGCGCCAAAACCGGTGCGTGTGACCTTCTGCAAAAACTGTTTCGGGATAATTGCATCGGTATCGACGTTGGCGGCATCCAGTGGGACAACCAGGCCGGTATGCTGGGTAAATTTCTCTGCCATGGTAGTTTCCTTATTTGATGCTGCGAATGTCGGCGAAGTGGCCGGTAACGGCGGCGGCGGCGGCCATCGCCGGGCTGACTAAATGCGTGCGGCCACCGCGGCCCTGACGACCTTCAAAGTTACGGTTGCTGGTGGATGCGCAGCGCTCGCCTGGGTTCAGGCGGTCATTATTCATGGCCAGGCACATGGAACAGCCCGGTAAGCGCCATTCAAATCCTGCTTCGATAAAGATCTTGTCCAGACCTTCCGCTTCCGCCTGCGCTTTCACCGGACCAGAGCCTGGCACCACCAGTGCCTGTACGCCCGGCGCGACTTTGCGCCCTTTGGCGATTTCCGCCGCGGCGCGTAAATCTTCAATGCGCGAGTTGGTGCAGGAACCGATAAACACTTTATCGATAGCCACTTCTGTTAACGGAATGCCCGGTTTCAGCCCCATATACGCCAGCGCTTTTTCCGCCGATGCGCGCTCAACGGGATCGGTAAATGATGCCGGATCGGGAATATAATCGTTCACCGAGATCACCTGACCCGGATTCGTTCCCCAGGTTACCTGCGGCGCGATCTCTTCTGCTTGCAGAGTGACGACGGTATCAAACGTTGCGCCGTCGTCGGTTTGCAGCGTTTTCCAGTACTCAACCGCGTGGGCAAAATCCTCGCCCTTCGGTGCGTGTAAACGACCTTGCACATAGTTAAAGGTGGTTTCATCCGGTGCGACCAGACCCGCTTTGGCCCCCATTTCAATGGCCATGTTACACAGGGTCATGCGGCCTTCCATGCTCAGCGCACGGATGGCTTCGCCGCAAAATTCAACCACGTGCCCGGTACCGCCCGCGCTACCCGTTTTACCGATAATCGCCAACACGATATCTTTCGCCGTGATGCCCGGCGCGGCCTGGCCGTTGACTTCAATCTTCATGGTTTTGGCGCGACCCTGTTTCAGGGTTTGCGTTGCCAGCACGTGTTCAACTTCTGAAGTGCCAATACCGAACGCCAGCGCGCCGAATGCGCCGTGGGTGGCGGTGTGGGAGTCGCCACAGACGATGGTCATTCCCGGCAAGGTCACGCCTTGCTCAGGCCCCATCACGTGGACAATACCCTGATACGGGTGATTCAGGTCGTACAGTTCAACGCCAAATTCATTGCAGTTTTTGATCAGTTCCTGCATCTGAATACGCGCCATTTCGCCGGAGGCGTTAATGTCTTTGGTCTGCGTTGAGACGTTGTGGTCCATGGTGGCGAAGGTTTTACCCGGCTGGCGCACCTGACGGCCATGCGCGCGCAGACCATCAAACGCCTGCGGGGAGGTGACTTCATGCACCAGATGGCGGTCGATATACAGCAGCGGGGTTTCGTTTTGCGCCTCAAAGACTACGTGCGCATCAAATAATTTTTCGTATAACGTTTTGGCCATGATTACACCCCTTCTGCGACGTAACGGGCAATGATGTCGCCCATTTCATCGGTACCGACTGCGGCAGCGCCACGGGCCAAATCACCAGTGCGAATGCCTTCTTCTAATGCGCGGTTAATGGCGCTCTCAATTGCGGTTGCCGCATCGTTGGCATCCAGGCTGTAGCGCAGCAGCAGCGCCAGCGACAGGATCTGGGCGATAGGGTTAGCAATATTTTTCCCGGCGATATCCGGGGCGGAGCCGCCAGCAGGCTCGTACAGACCAAAACCTTGCTCGTTCAGGCTGGCGGATGGCAACATCCCCATTGAACCGGTGATCATGGCGCACTCGTCAGACAGAATGTCGCCAAACAGGTTGGAGCACAGCAGGACGTCGAACTGGGAAGGATCTTTGATCAACTGCATTGTCGCGTTGTCGATGTACATATGCGCCAGTTCAACGTCCGGGTATTCATTGGCAATTTCATTGACGATTTCACGCCACAGAATAGAGGTTTGCAGCACGTTAGCTTTATCAATCGACGTGACTTTACGGCGACGTTGGCGAGCTGACTCAAACGCGATACGGGCAATACGTTCGATCTCGAAACGGTGATATACCTCGGTATCAAATGCTTTTTCATGTTGCCCGCTGCCTTCGCGGCCTTTTGGCTGACCGAAGTAGATCCCGCCGGTCAGTTCACGCACGCACAGGATGTCGAAACCGTTAGCGGCGATATCGGCGCGCAGAGGACAAAACGCTTCCAGCCCCTGGTACAGCTTTGCCGGACGCAGATTGCTGAATAATTTGAAGTGCTTACGCAATGGCAGCAGCGCACCGCGTTCAGGCTGCTGGTTTGGCGGCAGGTTTTCCCATTTCGGACCGCCAACGGAGCCAAACAGAATGGCGTCAGCTTGCTCACAGCCTTCAACCGTAGCCGGCGGCAGCGGCTGACCGTGGTTATCAATGGCGGCGCCACCCACGTCGTAGTGGCTGGTGGTAATGCGCATGTTAAAACGGTGGCGAATTGCGTCCAGTACTTTCAAGGCTTGCGCCATCACTTCCGGGCCAATACCGTCACCCGGCAAAACAGCAATATGGTAATTCTTCGACATCACACGGTTTCCTTGTTGTTCTCGTTGTTCTGAGCTTTGCGTTGCAATTCTTTTTCGACTTCTTCGGCGCGCCAGATATTGTTCAGCACATGGACCATCGCTTTGGCGGAAGACTCGACGATATCCGTTGCCAGACCGACGCCGTGGAAGCGGCGACCGTTATAGTTGGCGACGATATCCACCTGACCCAGCGCATCTTTACCGTGCCCTTTGGCGGTCAGGCTGTATTTCACCAGTTCGACGTTGTATTCCGTTACGCGGTTGATGGCCTGATAAATGGCATCAACCGGGCCGTTACCGTTCGCCGCTTCGGCTTTGACGTCTTCACCGCAGGCCAGCTTGACGGAGGCAGTAGCAATGTCATTTGAGCCGGATTGCACGCTGAAGTAATCCAGACGGAAATGTTCTGGCTCTTCCTGCTGTTTGTTAATAAAGGCCAGCGCTTCCAGGTCATAATCAAATACCTGACCTTTTTTATCCGCCAGCTTCAGGAAAGCGTCGTACAGGTTGTCCAGATTATATTCACTCTCTTTATAGCCCATCTCATCCATGCGGTGTTTCACCGCGGCGCGTCCGGAACGGGAGGTCAGGTTCAACTGTACCTGATTCAGGCCGATGGATTCAGGCGTCATGATTTCGTAGTTTTCACGATTTTTCAGTACGCCGTCCTGATGAATGCCGGAGGAGTGAGCAAAGGCGCCGCTACCGACAATCGCTTTGTTAGCCGGAATGGGCATGTTACAGATTTGGCTCACTAACTGGCTGGTACGCCAGATCTCCTGATGATTAATGCGGGTCTGTACGTTCAGGATATCTTTGCGCACTTTGATCGCCATGATCACTTCTTCCAGGGAGCAGTTACCAGCGCGTTCGCCGATACCGTTCATCGCGCCTTCCACCTGGCGCGCTCCGGCGTGAACGGCAGCCAGCGCGTTGCCGACGCCCAGGCCTAAATCATCATGGGTGTGTACGGAGATGATGGCTTTATCGATATTCGGTACGCGTTCATACAGACCGGAAATGATTGCGCCAAATTCGAAAGGCATGGTGTAACCGACGGTATCGGGAATATTGATGGTTTTGGCACCCGCATTAATGGCGGCTTCTACTACGCGAGCCAGGTCTGCGATAGGAGTACGGCCAGCGTCTTCGCAGGAGAATTCCACGTCATCCGTGTAATTACGCGCTCGCTTAACCATATAGATAGCTCGCTCGATCACCTCATCCAGCGTGCTGCGTAATTTTGTTGCGATATGCATCGGCGAGGTGGCGATAAACGTATGAATGCGGAAAGCTTCAGCGACCTTCAGGGATTCAGCTGCAATATCGATATCTTTTTCAACGCAGCGCGCTAAGGCGCAAACGCGGCTGTTCTTAACCTGACGAGCAATGGTCTGTACTGATTCAAAGTCACCTGGTGAAGAGACCGGGAAACCCACTTCCATCACGTCAACGCCCATACGCTCAAGGGCCAGCGCAATCTGCAGTTTTTCTTTCACACTCAGGCTTGCCTGTAACGCCTGTTCTCCGTCGCGTAAGGTGGTATCGAAAATAATGACTTGCTGGCTCATGGTTTAGGTCCTTGGTCTTTAGGGCGCCTTGCTTCGAGCATAAAAAAACCCGCGCAACGGCGCGGGTTTCTGTCTTAACTGGAGCTGACTTAATGCTGAATGTCGTCCACCAGTCTACCGCGCAACGAAGATGCGTTTAGTAGTAGTAGACCGTTGAAACGAGCAATGTAAGTCATCAATTAAGCTCCAGGCGAATGCGATATGCTTTTAGTGGTACTGGATATGAACTCCGATGTCAACCCCATCCCTTGTAAATGCCCCTGTAGCAGATAAAAGTTTAGGCAAAACTTAAGCGAATTGTGCTGAATTTGTTGGCGTATATAAAATTAATCTGCTGATGCTTGTACATAATTTTCATGGTTTGACATATTTAAGCATATTTATTCGCATTTATTGTAACGGTTCGTTGAAGTCGATGGCGCGATTAAGATTTTATATCTTTATGATTTGTCTGTTTTTATAGCAATACTGAATAGATCGGGGCACAGCGGAAGGACATGATTGATAAATTAATGTTAACTTTTAATGTATTAATAATATAAACATTTAATTAAAACTTAAATATACATTCATGATGTGTATGATTGTATATTCGCCATGCTTATGGTTATATTGTTTTTGAAATTTAAACATATGAATCATCGTGCAGTGACCTCTGCCACACTGCGCTCGCATTGCTGTTTTGTTCATTTAGGTTTGTACCTTTATGTTTTCCTAATTTTAATGTTTTTCCTTTTTCTTATTTTATATGCATGGTAAATCATATTAGCGGAGGTTATTTCTTTACTCCGTCTGGGAAAAGGGAGTTTAGAGTGACAGTGGAGTTAACTATGCCAGAAGTAAAAATAATAGATAAACCCAATCTTTTAGAGCCAGGAAAACCGCAACTTCGCATGGTTGACCTTAATCTTTTAACCGTTTTTGATGCGGTAATGCAGGAACAGAATATTACCCGCGCTGCGCATACTCTGGGGATGTCGCAACCAGCGGTCAGTAATGCGGTAGCGCGCCTCAAGGTCATGTTTAATGATGAGCTTTTTGTTCGTTATGGTCGGGGGATCCAGCCGACAGCAAGAGCTTTCCAGCTATTTGGTTCCATTCGTCAGGCATTGCAATTAGTGCAAAACGAACTGCCTGGATCGGGTTTTGAACCAGCCAGCAGTGAACGTGTTTTCAATCTCTGCGTATGCAGCCCATTAGATAATATCCTGACATCGTTGATTTATAATCGGGTTGAACAGGTCGCGCCAAACATTAATGTCATATTTAAGTCTTCACTTAATCAAAATACCGAGCATCAGCTGCGTTATCAGGAAACAGAGTTTGTTATTAGCTATGAAGAATTCCGTCGTCCAGAATTCTCAAGTATTCCGTTATTCAATGATGAAATGGTATTAGTGGTAAGCAAAAAGCATCCGCGCATTAGTGGTCCATTATTGGAAAACGATGTTTATAATGAGCAACACGCGGTGGTTTCGCTGGATCGCTTCGCATCTTTCAGTCAGCCGTGGTATGACACGCCGGATAAACAATCCTGCGTCGCTTACCAGGGCATGGCATTAATTAGCGTTCTTAATATTGTGTCGCAAACGCATCTGGTCGCTATTGCGCCACGTTGGTTGGCAGAAGAGTTCGCTGATTCTTTAGAACTTCAGATATTACCTTTACCTTTAAAATTGAACAGCCGTACATGTTATCTTTCCTGGCATGAAGCTGCAGGCCGGGATAAAGGACATCAATGGATGGAAGAGCTGTTAGTCTCCATCTGTAAGCAATAGCATTCAGCAGAACAAGCCGGATAATACATCTGGTTTGTTCTGCTTTTTTATTTGTATGTAAAATTTTATGCTGAAATCCACTTTCCAGGATTAGCTAACAGTGTAAAAAAATAGAGTAATAGCTGTAAGTCCCCCTTTTTAAGCGATTATTTATCATATCATTTACTTATCCTGGTTTAATTCTCCATTAAATCGACGCTTTCCTCCGTTTTATTCTTATTTGCTCTGAGGCTACTCCAGCGGAGTCAATTGCCATGCGTCATCGTCAGCGGTTAATGTGTTGTTAAACCGTTATTCATTATAAGAGTGAGGCAAGCCATGGAGATGTTGTCTGGAGCCGAGATGGTCGTCCGATCGCTCATCGATCAGGGTGTAAAGCAGGTATTCGGTTATCCCGGGGGGGCCGTCCTCGATATTTATGATGCGTTGCATACGGTCGGTGGTATTGATCATGTGCTGGTTCGTCATGAGCAGGCCGCGGTACACATGGCTGATGGCCTTGCGCGCGCCACGGGGGAGGTGGGCGTCGTATTAGTCACTTCAGGACCCGGCGCTACCAACGCGATTACCGGGATTGCAACGGCTTACATGGATTCCATTCCGCTGGTGATCCTCTCCGGGCAGGTCGCAACGTCGCTGATTGGCTACGATGCCTTCCAGGAGTGCGACATGGTGGGCATATCCCGCCCGGTGGTGAAGCACAGCTTCCTGGTCAAACAAACAGAAGACATCCCACAGGTGCTAAAAAAGGCCTTCTGGTTGGCGGCAAGCGGTCGTCCGGGGCCTGTTGTGGTCGATTTGCCGAAGGATATTCTGAATCCCGCCAGGAAACTGCCTTACAGCTGGCCGGAGTCGGTGAGTATGCGTTCGTATAATCCGACGACTACCGGACATAAAGGACAGATAAAACGTGCTCTGCAGACGTTAGTCGCGGCTAAAAAACCGGTTGTGTACGTGGGTGGTGGCGCCGTTAATGCCGCCTGCCATGAGCAGTTGTGCCAGATCGCTGAAGCTCTTAACCTGCCTGTTGTTTCCTCGCTGATGGGGTTAGGCGCGTTTCCGGCAACACATCGCCAGGCGTTGGGAATGCTGGGCATGCATGGAACTTATGAAGCAAACATGACCATGCATCATTCCGATGTGATCTTTGCCGTCGGCGTGCGCTTTGACGATCGAACAACCAATAATCTGGCAAAATATTGTCCAAATGCGACCGTGCTGCATATCGACATCGATCCGACCTCTATTTCGAAAACCGTCACTGCGGATATTCCAATTGTCGGCGATGCTCGTCTGGTACTTGATCAGATGCTCGAACTGCTGGAGCAGGAGAAATCTCAGCAGCCGCTGGATGATAACCGTGACTGGTGGCAACAGATTGAACACTGGCGCGCTCGTCAGTGCCTGAAATATGACACGCAAAGTGAAAGCATTAAGCCACAGGCGGTGATTGAAACCATCTGGCGTCTGACGAAAGGGGATGCGTATGTGACCTCTGATGTTGGTCAGCATCAGATGTTTGCCGCACTCTACTACCCGTTCGATAAACCACGCCGTTGGATTAACTCCGGCGGTCTCGGCACCATGGGATTTGGTTTACCTGCGGCGCTAGGCGTAAAAATGGCATTGCCTGAGGAAACGGTGGTGTGCGTGACCGGGGATGGCAGCATTCAGATGAACATCCAGGAACTGTCGACGGCGCTGCAGTACGAGCTGCCGGTACTGGTGCTCAACCTGAACAACCGCTATCTCGGCATGGTCAAACAGTGGCAGGACATGATCTACTCCGGACGTCATTCACAATCTTATATGCAGTCGCTGCCCGATTTTGTGCGCCTTGCCGAGGCTTATGGGCATATTGGTATCCAGATTAACCATCCTGAAGAACTGGAAAGCAAACTGAGTGAAGCGCTGGAGCATGTGCGCAACCGTCGTCTGGTGTTTGTCGATGTCACCGTTGATGGCAGCGAGCATGTTTACCCGATGCAGATTCGTGGGGGCGGTATGGATGAAATGTGGTTAAGTAAAACGGAGAGGACCTGATTATGCGCCGGATATTATCGGTATTGCTGGAAAATGAGTCGGGTGCCTTGTCGCGTGTGATAGGCCTTTTCGCCCAGCGTGGATACAATATTGAAAGCCTGACCGTCGCGCCCACTGACGATCCAACCTTATCGCGAATGACGATTCAAACGGTAGGGGATGAGAAAGTCCTGGAGCAGATCGAAAAGCAGCTACACAAACTGGTGGATGTTCTGCGCGTGAGCGAACTGGGGCAGGGCGCCCATGTTGAACGCGAGATCATGTTGGTGAAAATCCAGGCCAGCGGCTATGGTCGGGAGGAGGTGAAACGCAACACGGAGATTTTCCGCGGGCAAATCATCGACGTCACGCCGTCCATCTACACCGTACAGTTGGCGGGCACCAGTGATAAGCTGGATGCGTTCCTGGCAACATTACGTGAAGTCGCCAAAATTGTAGAGGTAGCCCGTTCTGGCGTGGTGGGGCTTTCTCGCGGCGATAAAATCATGCGCTAATAGTCGACTGTAGGCCTGATAAGCACAGCGCCATCAGGCATCATCGCGGAGGCCATGCCGGATGACGGCGTAAACGCCTTATCCGGCCTGGAGGGTTTTCGCTGATGCTATCTGTTGCGCTTTTTTTTTGCGAAATCAGCAGTAACCAGAGACAAAAGCGGTTGCCGCAGTCATTATTCTGCGCTTAGATGTTAAGAAACTTAACCCATGCCATCACAAAGGTTATGGTTTGTACATTTTACGCAAGGGGCAATTGTGAAACTGGATGAAATCGCTCGGTTGGCCGGCGTTTCGCGAACGACTGCAAGCTACGTTATTAATGGCAAAGCAAAGCAATATCGCGTAAGCGACAAAACGGTTGAAAAAGTCATGGCGGTGGTGCGTGAGCATAATTACCACCCGAATGCCGTGGCGGCCGGGTTGCGTGCTGGACGCACACGCTCTATCGGGCTGGTGATCCCGGATCTTGAGAACACAAGCTATACCCGGATTGCAAACTATCTGGAGCGCCAGGCGCGTCAGCGCGGGTATCAACTGTTGATTGCCTGCTCTGAAGATCAGCCTGATAACGAAATGCGCTGTATTGAGCATCTTTTACAACGCCAGGTTGATGCCATCATTGTATCGACTTCCTTGCCGCCAGAACATCCGTTCTATCAGCGCTGGGCAAACAGTTCATTCCCGATTGTGGCGCTGGACCGTGCGCTGGATCGCGAACATTTCACCAGCGTCGTGGGCGCGGACCAGGATGATGCGGAAATGCTGGCGCAGGAGTTACGTAAATTCCCTGCAGAAACCGTACTTTATCTGGGCGCGCTGCCTGAATTATCCGTCAGCTTCCTGCGTGAGCAGGGCTTCCGTACCGCGTGGAAAGACGATCCGCGTGACGTTCATTTCCTTTACGCCAACAGCTATGAGCGGGAAGCGGCCGCGCAGCTCTTTGATAAATGGCTGGAAACGCATCCCATGCCTCAGGCGCTGTTTACCACGTCGTTTGCTCTGTTGCAGGGGGTGATGGATGTGACCCTGCGTCGCGATGGGCAGTTGCCGTCTGATTTGGCGATAGCGACTTTTGGCGATCACGAACTGCTCGACTTCCTGCAGTGTCCGGTGCTCGCGGTGGCGCAACGCCATCGCGATGTAGCTGAACGTGTGCTGGAGATTGTGCTGGCAAGTCTGGATGAGCCGCGTAAACCCAAACCTGGGTTAACGCGTATACGGCGTAATCTGTACCGTCGCGGTATTCTGAGCCGTAACTAAGTTGCCTCATTTGGTGACGTCAACGGGATAAGCCTCTGACGTCATCAAATATTCTATTCTCAGAAATAACCTCATTATAATTAAGAATATTCTTTAGAATTATCTGAAATTGATTCTTGAATTATGCCGAATTAAAAATGCAACTCTCCATTTTTGGGTTATTGAAGCGTAAAGATGCGTTACGGTTGTATTATTTTGTTACATGCTTGTAGGGATTTGCCGAATTAACAAACACTTTGCTGCCCTATGGCGACAACCTCACGCTTACCTCGCTCCTGCACGGCATACAGACTGATTAACTGGTACTGTTATCTCGCTGCATATTGTCCTAAAATGCCGCTCGCGTCGCAAACTGACACTTTATATTTTCTTTTGATGATATTCGGTTGTTTTAAACAATCATGAGTTGTTGGATTTTTTTCTTACAAATATTCATGACGTTAATTTGCTTCGTTTGCTGTACGGAATTTGTTCAACGCTGATATTAGCTGTAAACAATGTGTTTTTTGCTCCGCTTAGCGCCGTGACTTGCTTGACAAGGTTTTCCTCCGCTCCGTAAACTCCTTTAAGTGGGATTTTGTGGGATAAAGTGGTAATCGGGGGTGAGACTGGCATGTTCCGGGGAGCAACGTTAGTTAATCTCGACAGTAAAGGGCGCTTATCGGTGCCCACCCGTTATCGGGATCAACTGCTCGAGTGCGCTACCGGTCAAATGGTTTGCACCATTGACATCCATCACCCGTGCCTGCTGCTGTACCCCCTGCCTGAATGGGAAATTATCGAGCAGAAGTTATCGCGTCTGTCGAGCATGAATCCAGTTGAGCGTCGCGTACAGCGCCTGTTGTTGGGGCATGCCAGCGAATGTCAGATGGATAGCGCTGGCCGATTATTGATAGCGCCGATTCTGCGGCAACACGCGGGGCTAACGAAAGAAGTGATGCTGGTTGGGCAGTTCAATAAGTTTGAGCTGTGGGATGAAACGACCTGGTATCAACAGGTCAAGGAAGATATCGACGCTGAGCAGTCTGTTACCGGCGCGCTGTCGGAACGATTGCAGGATTTGTCTCTATAAAATGATGGAAAATTATAAACATACAACGGTGTTGCTGGATGAAGCCGTCAACGGCCTGAATATTCGTCCAGACGGCATCTACATTGACGGGACATTTGGTCGCGGTGGTCATTCACGTCTGATCCTCTCCCAGCTTGGCGAAGAGGGACGTTTACTGGCTATCGATCGCGATCCGCAGGCTATTGCCGTTGCACAGACGATTACCGATCCCCGTTTCTCCATCGTTCATGGACCATTCTCTGCGCTGGCTGACTATGTCGCCGAGCGCGGACTTACCGGTAAGATCGACGGGATTCTTCTCGATCTTGGCGTTTCTTCCCCGCAGCTTGATGATGCGGAGCGCGGTTTCTCGTTTATGCGTGACGGTCCGTTGGATATGCGTATGGATCCAACACGCGGTCAGTCCGCAGCCGAATGGCTGCAAACCGCCGATGAAGCGGACATTGCCTGGGTGATTAAAACCTTTGGCGAGGAGCGCTTTGGTAAACGCATTGCTCGCGCCATCGTCGAGCGCAATCGCATCGAACCGATGACCCGCACCAAAGAGCTGGCGGAAGTGATTGCGGCGGCAATGCCGGTGAAAGACAAATTCAAACATCCCGCGACCCGTACCTTCCAGGCGGTGCGCATCTGGGTGAACAGTGAACTGGAGGAGATAGAGCAGGCGCTAAAAAGCTCGCTCAGCGTGCTGGCACCAGGTGGTCGCCTTTCGATTATCAGTTTCCATTCGCTTGAAGACCGTATTGTGAAACGCTTTATGCGCGAACAAAGCCGTGGTCCTCAGGTTCCGGCTGGAATACCGATGACGGAAGCGCAGATCAAAAAGCTGGGCGGCCGTGAGTTAAGAGCACTAGGCAAGATGATGCCGGGTGAAGAAGAGGTAGCTGAAAATCCTCGTGCCCGTAGTTCAGTTCTGCGTATTGCAGAGAGGACGAACGCATGATCAGCAGAGTGACAGAAGCCCTTAGCAAAGTTAAAGGATCGATAGGAAGCAACGAGCGCCATGCCTTGCCTGGCGTGATCGGTGACGATCTTTTGCGGTATGGGAAGCTGCCACTCTGCCTGTTCATTTGCATTATTTTGACGGCGGTTACCGTCGTGACAACCGCCCACCATACGCGGTTACTGACCGCGCAGCGTGAGCAGTTGGTTCTGGAGCGAGATGCGTTGGATATCGAATGGCGCAACTTGATCCTTGAGGAGAACGCGCTCGGCGACCATAGCCGTGTTGAACGGATCGCAACGGAAAAGCTGCAAATGCAGCATGTTGATCCCTCACAAGAAAATATTGTAGTACAAAAATAAGGATAAACGCGACGCATGAAAGCAGCGGCAAAAACGCACAAACCAAAACGCCAGGAAGAACAAGCCAACTTTGTCAGTTGGCGTTTTGCGTTACTGTGCGGCTGTATTTTGCTGGCACTGGGTTTCCTGCTGGGACGCGTCGCCTGGCTGCAAATCATCGCGCCGGATATGCTGGTGCGTCAGGGCGACATGCGCTCCCTGCGCGTACAGGAAGTCTCTACATCGCGCGGGATGATTACCGACCGTTCGGGCCGTCCGCTGGCGGTGAGTGTTCCGGTGAAGGCGATTTGGGCCGACCCGAAAGAGGTGCATGACGCAGGCGGCGTGAGCGTTGGTGAACGCTGGAGAGCGCTGTCGACCGCGCTTAATCTCCCGCTCGACCAGCTGGCTTCCCGTATTAACGCCAACCCGAAAGGGCGCTTTATCTATCTGGCGCGTCAGGTTAACCCTGACATGGCCGACTACATCAAAAAACTCAAGCTGCCAGGCATTCACCTGCGTGAAGAATCCCGTCGTTACTATCCTTCCGGAGAAGTGACCGCTCACCTCATTGGCTTTACTAACGTTGATAGCCAGGGGATTGAAGGCGTTGAGAAGAGCTTCGATAAGTGGCTCACCGGACAGCCGGGCGAACGTATCGTACGTAAAGACCGCTATGGCCGCGTAATTGAAGATATCTCCTCTACCGACAGCCAGGCGGCGCACAACCTTGCGCTGAGCATTGATGAGCGTTTACAGGCGCTGGTCTACCGTGAACTGAATAATGCCGTCGCGTTCAACAAAGCGGAATCCGGCAGCGCCGTGCTGGTGGATGTCAACACCGGTGAAGTGCTGGCGATGGCGAACAGCCCGTCCTACAACCCCAATAATCTCTCCGGTACGCAAAAAGATGTCATGCGTAACCGTACCATTACCGACGTGTTTGAACCGGGTTCTACCGTCAAACCAATGGTGGTAATGACGGCGCTGCAGCGTGGAGTGGTACGCGAAAATACCGTACTCAATACGATTCCTTACCGAATTAATGGTCACGAAATCAAAGACGTGGCGCGTTATAGCGAATTGACCCTTACCGGGGTTTTGCAGAAGTCGAGTAACGTCGGTGTTTCTAAGCTGGCGTTAGCGATGCCGTCCTCAGCGTTAGTAGATACTTACTCACGTTTTGGGCTGGGAAAAGCGACCAATTTGGGGTTGGTCGGAGAACGCAGTGGCTTATATCCTCAAAAACAACGGTGGTCTGACATAGAGAGGGCCACCTTCTCTTTCGGCTATGGGCTAATGGTAACCCCGTTACAGTTAGCGCGAGTCTATGCAACGATCGGCAGCTATGGCGTTTATCGCCCGCTGTCGATTACCAAAGTTGACCCTCCTGTTCCGGGCGAGCGTATTTTCCCGGAAGCGACCGTTCGTACCGTGGTGCACATGATGGAAAGCGTAGCGCTGCCCGGCGGCGGCGGCGTGAAGGCGGCGATTAAAGGCTATCGCATCGCCATCAAAACCGGTACGGCGAAAAAAGTAGGGCCGGATGGTCGCTACATCAACAAATACATTGCTTATACCGCAGGCGTTGCGCCTGCGAGTCAGCCGCGCTTCGCGCTGGTTGTTGTTATCAACGATCCGCAGGCGGGTAAATACTACGGTGGCGCCGTTTCCGCGCCGGTCTTCGGTGCCATCATGGGCGGCGTACTGCGCACCATGAACATCGAACCGGATGCGCTGGCAACGGGCGATAAAAGTGAATTTGTGAATAATCAAGGCGAGGCAACAGGTGGCAGATCGTAATTTGCGCGACCTTCTTGCTCCATGGGTGCCGGGTGCACCGGAGCGAGCACTGCGGGAGATGACGCTCGACAGCCGTGTGGCTGCATCGGGCGATCTCTTTGTCGCAGTATTGGGTCATCAGGCGGACGGGCGTCGGTATATCCCGCAGGCGATAGCGCAAGGTGTGGCTGCCATTATTGCAGAAGCAAAAGATGAAGCGACTGATGGTGAAATCCGTGAAATGCACGGCGTTCCGGTTATCTATCTCAGCCAGCTTAATGAGCGTTTATCTGCACTGGCGGGCCGTTTTTACCACGAGCCTTCTGAAAAAATGCGTCTGGTTGGCGTGACCGGGACCAACGGTAAAACGACCACTACTCAATTGCTGGCGCAGTGGAGCCAACTGCTGGGTGAAACCAGCGCGGTGATGGGAACCGTTGGCAATGGTCTGTTGGGCAAAGTGATTCCAACAGAAAATACCACCGGTTCAGCCGTTGATGTCCAGCATGTGCTGGCGGGGCTGGTTGCACAGGGCGCCACGGTTGGCGCGATGGAAGTCTCTTCCCACGGTCTGGTTCAGCATCGCGTCGCGGCGCTGAAGTTTGCCGCATCAGTGTTTACTAACTTAAGCCGTGACCATCTCGACTACCACGGTGACATGGAACATTACGAAGCCGCGAAATGGCTGCTGTACTCCACGCACCATTGCGGTCAGGCCATCGTCAATGCGGATGATGAGGTCGGTCGTCGCTGGCTGGTCAAACTTCCGGATGCGGTGGCCGTTTCGATGGAAGACCACATCAACCCGAACTGTCATGGTCGTTGGTTAAAAGCCGTTGAGGTGAAGTATCACGACAGCGGGGCAACGATTCGCTTTACCTCCTCATGGGGGGAAGGCGAAATTGAAAGCCGCCTGATGGGCGCGTTTAACGTCAGCAATCTGCTGCTGGCGCTGGCAACGCTGCTGGCGCTGGGATATCCGTTAGCTGATTTACTAAAAACAGCGACACAATTGCAACCGGTTTGCGGGCGCATGGAAGTATTCAGCGCGCCGGGCAAAACCACCGTGGTGGTTGATTATGCCCATACGCCGGATGCGCTGGAAAAAGCGCTGCAGGCGGCGCGTCTGCACTGTACCGGCAAACTGTGGTGCGTCTTTGGCTGCGGTGGCGATCGTGACAAAGGCAAACGTCCGCTGATGGGCGCGATTGCCGAACAATTTGCTGATGTGGTCGTGGTGACCGATGACAACCCGCGTACCGAAGAACCGCGCGCCATCATCAACGACATTCTGGCGGGGATGCTGGATGCCGGACAGGCGAAGGTGATGGAAGGTCGCGCCGAAGCAGTGACTAACGCCATCATGCAGGCGAAAGAAAACGATGTGGTGCTGGTGGCCGGGAAAGGGCACGAAGACTACCAGATCGTTGGTTCACAGCGTCTCGACTATTCTGACCGCGTCACGGCAGCGCGTCTGCTGGGGGTGATCGCATGATTAGCGTAACGCTCAGCCAACTGGCGGAAATCCTCTGTGGCGAACTAAAAGGGGGCGACCTGACCCTCGATGCAGTGACAACCGATACGCGTAAAGTGACGCCGGGATGCCTGTTTGTGGCGCTGAAAGGCGAACGCTTTGATGCCCACGATTTTGCCGACAAGGCGAAAGACGGGGGAGCAGGCGCGCTGTTAGTCAGCCGTCCACTCAATATTGATTTACCGCAGGTTATTGTAAAAGACACCCGTCTGGCGTTCGGCGAACTGGCAGCGTGGGTTCGCGCCCAGGTTCCGGCGCGCGTGGTCGCGCTGACCGGCTCATCCGGCAAAACGTCTGTTAAAGAGATGACGGCATCCATTCTGAGCCAGTGTGGCAACACCCTATACACCGCGGGCAATCTGAACAACGACATCGGTGTACCGATGACGTTGCTGCGCTTAAACAACGATTACGACTATGCCGTGATTGAGCTCGGCGCCAATCATCAGGGCGAAATCGCCTGGACCGTTGGCCTGACGCGTCCGGAAGCGGCGCTGGTGAACAATCTTGCTGCCGCGCATCTGGAGGGTTTCGGCTCTCTGGCGGGCGTTGCGAAGGCTAAAGGTGAGATTTTTGGCGGTCTGTCAGCGAATGGCATCGCCATCATGAACGCTGATAACAACGACTGGCTGAACTGGCAGAGCATCATTGGCGATCGCAAAGTCTGGCGCTTCTCCCCGAATGCGGCCAACAGCGATTTTTCGGCGGCTAACGTTCACGTGACCTCGCACGGTACGGAGTTTTCGCTGCGCACGCCAACCGGAAGCATTGATGTTCTGCTGCCGTTGCCGGGTCGTCACAACATTGCCAACGCCCTGGCGGCGGCTGCGCTCTCTATGGCGGTAGGCGCGACGCCTGAGGCGATCAAAGCGGGCCTGAAAGATCTGCAAGCGGTACCGGGGCGTCTGTTCCCGATTCAACTGGCAGAAAATCAGCTGCTGCTGGACGACTCCTACAACGCTAACGTCGGCTCGATGACCGCAGCGGTACAGGTGCTGTCCGAAATGCCGGGCTACCGTGTGCTGGTGGTGGGCGATATGGCAGAGCTTGGCGCGGAAAGCGAAGCATGTCACGTACAGGTAGGTGTTGCTGCGAAAAACGCGGGCATCGACCGTGTACTGAGTACAGGGAAACTGAGTCAGGCAATTAGCGACGCCAGCGGCGTTGGTGAGCATTTTGCGGATAAAACCGCGCTGGTCGCTCATCTCAAGGCGCTGATTGCGGAACATCAGATCATGACGATTTTAGTGAAGGGTTCACGTAGTGCCGCCATGGAAGAGGTAGTACGCGCATTACAGGAGAATGGGACATGTTAGTTTGGCTGGCCGAACATTTGGTCAAATATTATTCCGGCTTTAACGTCTTTTCCTATCTGACGTTTCGCGCCATCGTCAGCCTGCTGACCGCGCTGTTCATCTCTTTGTGGATGGGCCCGCGCATGATCGCCCGCCTGCAAAAAATGTCCTTTGGACAGGTCGTACGTAACGACGGCCCGGAATCACACTTTAGTAAACGCGGTACGCCGACCATGGGCGGGATCATGATCCTTACCGCGATTGTTATCTCCGTGCTCCTGTGGGCATACCCGTCGAACCCATACGTCTGGTGCGTGCTGGTGGTATTGGTCGGTTACGGGATTATTGGTTTTGTCGATGACTACCGCAAAGTGGTACGCAAAGACACTAAAGGACTGATCGCGCGCTGGAAATATTTTTGGATGTCGGTGATTGCGCTGGGCGTAGCCTTTGCGCTGTACCTGGCGGGGAAAGATACCCCGGCGACCGAACTGGTCGTGCCGTTCTTTAAAGACGTGATGCCGCAACTGGGACTGTTCTACGTCCTGCTGGCGTACTTCGTCATTGTGGGTACCGGTAACGCGGTCAATCTCACCGATGGTCTGGATGGCCTGGCGATTATGCCGACCGTGTTCGTGGCTGCGGGTTTTGCGCTGGTGGCATGGGCGACCGGGAACATGAACTTCGCTAACTATCTGCACATTCCGTATTTACGCCATGCCGGCGAACTGGTGATCGTCTGTACGGCGATTGTCGGCGCGGGGTTAGGCTTCCTGTGGTTTAACACCTATCCGGCGCAGGTCTTTATGGGCGACGTCGGATCGCTGGCGCTGGGCGGCGCGCTGGGCATTATTGCCGTGCTGCTGCGTCAGGAGTTCCTGCTGGTGATCATGGGCGGCGTATTCGTCGTAGAAACGCTGTCGGTCATTCTGCAGGTCGGTTCCTTTAAGCTGCGCGGACAGCGCATCTTCCGTATGGCGCCGATTCACCACCACTATGAACTGAAAGGCTGGCCGGAACCGCGCGTGATTGTGCGCTTCTGGATTATTTCGCTGATGCTGGTGCTGATTGGCCTGGCAACGCTGAAGGTACGTTAATCATGGCTGATTACCAGGGTAAAAAAGTCGTCATTATCGGTCTGGGTTTGACCGGGCTGTCCTGCGTGGATTTCTTCCTGGCGCGTGGCGTGACGCCGCGCGTGATGGATACCCGCGCGACGCCGCCGGGCCTGGATAAATTACCGGAAGCGGTTGAGCGTCATGTTGGCAGCCTGAATGATGACTGGCTGCTGGACGCCGATCTCATCGTCGCCAGCCCTGGTATTGCCCTGGCGCACCCTTCACTGAGCGCCGCCGCCGATGCGGGGATTGAAATTGTCGGTGACATTGAGCTGTTTTGTCGCGAAGCACAGGCGCCGATCGTCGCGATCACCGGCTCTAACGGTAAGAGCACGGTTACCACGCTGGTTGGCGAAATGGCAAAAGCAGCAGGCGTTAACGTCGGCGTAGGCGGAAACATTGGCCTGCCAGCACTGATGTTACTGGATGCCGAGCGTGAGCTATATGTGCTTGAGCTATCCAGCTTCCAGCTTGAAACGACCTCCAGCTTACAGGCCGTAGCCGCCACCATTTTGAATGTCACCGAAGATCATATGGACAGGTATCCGTTTGGCTTGCAGCAGTATCGTGCGGCCAAACTGCGCGTTTATGAGAATGCGAAAGTCTGTGTGGTCAATGCGGATGATGCGCTGACCATGCCGGTTCGTGGCGCAGATGAGCGTTGTGTGAGCTTCGGTGTCAACATGGGGGACTATCACCTTAATCGTCAGCAGGGCGAAACCTGGCTGCGGGTGAAGGGTGAAAAAGTTCTCAACGTGAAAGAGATGACGCTTACCGGCCAGCATAACTATACCAACGCTCTGGCAGCGCTGGCGCTGGCTGATGCAGCGGGTCTGCCGCGGGCGTCAAGCCTGAAAGCGCTGACCACCTTTACCGGACTGGCGCATCGTTTCCAGTTGGTACTGAATCATAACGGTGTGCGTTGGATCAACGATTCAAAAGCGACCAACGTCGGCAGTACTGAAGCGGCGCTGAATGGCCTGCATGTTGACGGTACGCTGCACCTGCTGCTGGGCGGCGACGGGAAATCTGCTGACTTTATGCCGCTGCAACGTTACCTCACCGGCGACAACATCCGTCTGTACTGCTTTGGCCGTGATGGCGCGCAGCTTGCGGCACTGCGACCTGAGGTTGCCGAACAAACCGAAACCATGGAGCAGGCAATGCGTCTGCTCGCGCCGCGCGTGAAGCCGGGTGATATGGTGCTGCTGTCGCCAGCGTGTGCCAGCCTCGATCAGTTCAAGAACTTTGAGCAACGCGGTGACGTCTTTACGCGTCTGGCGAAGGAGTTGGGTTGATGCGTTTATCTCTCCCTCGCCTGAGAATGCCGCGCTTACCGGGACTGGGTGTCCTGGCGTGGATCTTCGCGGCACTCAAAGGCTGGGTGATGGCTTCGCGCGATAAAGACGCGGACAGCCTGATCATGTATGACCGCATGCTGCTGTGGCTGACCTTCGGTCTGGCGGCAATTGGTTTCATCATGGTGACATCGGCATCAATGCCGGTAGGACAACGTCTGGCGGGAGACCCCTTCCTGTTTGCTAAACGTGACGCGCTGTACATCTTCCTGGCGTTCTGTTTGGCGATGGTCACGCTGCGTCTGCCGATGGCGTTCTGGCAGAAGTACAGCACTACGATGCTCATCGCCTCGATCATCATGCTGCTGATCGTGTTGGTGGTGGGGAGCTCCGTTAACGGGGCATCGCGCTGGATTGCTCTGGGGCCGCTGCGTATTCAGCCTGCGGAATTTACCAAGCTGTCGCTGTTCTGTTATCTCGCCAACTACCTGGTACGCAAGGTGGATGAAGTGCGAAACAACCTGCGCGGCTTCCTGAAACCGATGGGCGTGATCCTGGTGCTGGCCGTATTACTGCTGGCGCAGCCTGACCTCGGTACGGTAGTGGTGCTGTTTGTCACCACGCTGGCGATGCTGTTTCTTGCCGGGGCTAAATTGTGGCAGTTCATTGCGATTATCGGCATGGGGATATCGGCGGTCGTGCTGCTGATCCTTGCCGAACCGTATCGTATTCGTCGCGTAACCTCTTTCTGGAATCCATGGGAAGATCCGTTCGGCAGCGGATACCAGTTGACGCAATCGCTAATGGCGTTTGGCCGTGGTGAGGTTTGGGGGCAAGGGTTAGGCAACTCAGTCCAAAAACTGGAGTATTTACCGGAGGCGCACACCGACTTCATCTTCGCCATCATTGGGGAAGAACTGGGTTATATCGGTGTGGTATTGGCACTTTTAATGGTATTCTTCGTCGCTTTTCGCGCGATGTCGATTGGCCGTAAAGCGCTGGAAATTGACCACCGTTTTTCAGGCTTTTTAGCCTGCTCCATCGGGATCTGGTTTAGCTTCCAGGCGTTAGTAAACGTCGGCGCGGCGGCAGGTATGCTGCCAACCAAAGGCCTGACGCTGCCGCTTATTAGTTATGGTGGTTCCAGTTTGTTGATAATGTCGACGGCCATCATGTTTTTGTTACGTATTGATTATGAAACGCGTCTGGAAAAAGCCCAGGCGTTTACACGAGGTGCACGATGAGTGGTCAACCGAAGCGGTTAATGGTGATGGCAGGCGGTACCGGCGGGCATGTGTTCCCGGGACTGGCGGTCGCGCACCATTTAATGGCCCAGGGCTGGCAGGTTCGTTGGCTGGGCACCGCCGATCGTATGGAAGCGGACTTAGTGCCGAAGCATGGCATTGAAATTGACTTTATTCGCATCTCCGGTCTGCGTGGCAAAGGCGTTAACGCACTGCTTGCCGCACCCGTGCGTATTTTTAACGCCTGGCGTCAGGCGCGCGCCATCATGAAGCAATTCAAGCCTGATGTGGTGCTCGGTATGGGCGGCTACGTGTCAGGTCCTGGCGGCTTGGCCGCATGGTCATTAGGTATTCCGGTCGTACTGCATGAGCAGAACGGCATTGCGGGATTAACCAATAAATGGCTGGCAAAGATTGCAACGAAGGTTATGCAGGCTTTCCCCGGCGCTTTCCCGAATGCGGAAGTGGTCGGGAACCCGGTACGCACGGACGTGCTGGCGCTGCCATTACCCGAAGCGCGTCTGGCTGGACGTGAAGGCCCGGTTCGTGTGCTGGTAGTCGGTGGTTCTCAGGGCGCGCGCGTTCTCAACCAGACGATGCCGCAGGTTGCCGCAAAGCTTGGCGAGGCGGTGACTATCTGGCACCAGAGCGGTAAAGGTGCGCAACAAACCGTTGAACACGCTTATGCCGAGGTCGGACAACCGCAGCACAAGGTCACTGAGTTTATTGATGATATGGCCGCCGCTTATGCATGGGCGGATGTTGTAGTGTGCCGTTCCGGCGCGCTGACGGTGAGTGAGATTGCCGCCGCAGGCTTACCTGCGCTGTTTGTGCCGTTCCAGCACAAAGACAGACAGCAGTACTGGAATGCGTTGCCGCTGGAAAAAGCGGGCGCCGCCAAAATTTTAGAGCAACCACAGTTTACTGTGGATGCCGTCGCCAGCACCCTTGCCGGGTGGTCGCGAGAAACTTTATTAACCATGGCAGAACGTGCGCGCGCCGCATCCATACCGGATGCCACCGAACGCGTTGCAAATGAAGTGAGCCGGGCTGCCCGGGCGTAATTGTGGTGATGCCTTTTGCATCGCATGAACTAAGAAGTTAATGGCTAAAGAATGAATACACAACAACTGGCAAAACTGCGTTCCATCGTGCCCGAAATGCGTCGCGTTCGGCACATTCACTTTGTCGGCATCGGTGGTGCTGGTATGGGCGGTATTGCCGAAGTTTTGGCCAATGAAGGTTATCAGATCAGCGGTTCTGACTTAGCGCCAAATCCGGTGACGCAGCAGTTGACGAATCTCGGTGCCACGATTTTCTTCAACCATCGTCCGGAAAACGTACGCGATGCGAGCGTGGTAGTGGTCTCCAGCGCCATTTCTGCGGATAACCCGGAAATTGTTGCGGCGCATGAAGCGCGCATTCCTGTTATCCGTCGCGCTGAAATGCTGGCGGAGTTAATGCGTTTTCGTCACGGCATCGCCATTGCCGGGACGCACGGTAAAACCACGACCACGGCGATGGTCTCCAGTATTTACGCGGAAGCGGGGCTGGATCCGACCTTTGTTAACGGTGGTCTGGTGAAGGCCGCAGGCGTTCATGCACGTCTGGGTCATAGCCGTTATTTGATTGCCGAAGCGGACGAGAGCGATGCGTCGTTCCTGCATTTGCAGCCGATGGTAGCGATTGTCACCAATATCGAAGCCGACCATATGGATACCTACCATGGCGACTTCGAAAATTTAAAGCAGACGTTTATTAATTTCCTGCATAACTTGCCGTTTTATGGTCGTGCGGTGATGTGCGTTGACGATCCGGTGATCCGCGAACTGCTACCGCGAGTTGGCCGTCAAACCACAACCTATGGTTTCAGTGATGATGCCGATGTGCGCGTTGAAGATTACCAGCAGATCGGCCCGCAGGGTCACTTCACCCTGGTGCGTCAGGGGATGGCCGAACTACGCGTAACGTTGAACGCGCCGGGCCGCCACAATGCGCTGAACGCGGCTGCCGCGGTAGCGGTCGCAACGGAAGAAGGTATTGAAGACGACGCGATCCTGCGCGCGCTGGAAAGTTTCCAGGGTACCGGACGCCGTTTTGACTTCCTCGGCGAATTCCCGCTTGAGCCGGTTAACGGTAAAGCCGGGACCGCGATGCTGGTTGATGATTACGGCCATCACCCAACGGAAGTGGATGCCACGATTAAAGCCGCGCGCGCGGGCTGGCCGGACAAAAATCTGGTGATGCTGTTCCAGCCGCATCGGTATACGCGTACGCGCGATTTGTACGACGACTTTGCCAACGTGCTGACTCAGGTTGATGCGCTGTTGATGCTGGATGTATACGCCGCGGGCGAAGCCGCCATTCCAGGCGCAGACAGCCGCTCGCTGTGCCGTACTATTCGTGGTCGCGGTAAGATCGATCCTATTCTGGTATCCGATCCGGCCCAGGTGGCAGAAATGTTGGCACCGGTATTAACCGGCAACGATCTGATTTTGGTGCAAGGTGCTGGAAATATCGGCAAAATTGCGCGTTCCTTAGCTGAAATCAAACTGAAGCCGCAAAATCCGGAGGAAGAACAACATGGCTGATAAAATCGCGGTCCTGTTAGGGGGCACCTCCGCAGAACGAGAAGTGTCGCTGAACTCTGGCGCGGCTGTGCTCGCCGGGTTGCGTGAAGGCGGCGTGGATGCCCATCCGGTTGACCCTAAAGAGGTTGATGTCACTCTTCTGAAATCAATGGGTTTTCAGAAGGTGTTTATTGCGCTGCACGGCCGTGGCGGTGAAGATGGCACGTTGCAGGGCATGCTGGAGCAAATTGGCCTGCCTTATACCGGCAGCGGCGTCATGGCTTCCGCGATTTCGATGGACAAACTGCGCAGCAAGCTGCTGTGGCAGGGCGCAGGTTTACCCGTCGCGCCATGGGTTGCGTTGACCCGCGCTGAGTTCGAAAAAGGTCTTAGCGATGAGATAGTTGCAAAAATTTCTGCGTTAGGTTTACCGCTGATTGTGAAGCCAAGCCGTGAAGGTTCCAGCGTAGGGATGTCAAAAGTTGAAGAAGAAAATGCTTTGCAGGGTGCATTAGCATTGGCTTTTCAGCATGATGAAGAAGTACTGATTGAAAAATGGCTCAGTGGCCCGGAATTTACCGTTGCGATACTCGGCGAAGAAATTTTACCGTCAATACGTATCCAACCCGCGGGAACCTTCTATGATTATGAGGCGAAGTATCTCTCTGATGAGACACAATATTTCTGCCCTGCAGGTCTGGAAGTCGAGCAAGAGGCCCAATTACAGGATTTAGTCCTGAAAGCGTGGACCGCCTTAGGCTGTAAAGGTTGGGGGCGCATTGACGTCATGCTGGACAGCGATGGCCAGTTTTATCTGCTGGAAGCCAATACCTCTCCGGGTATGACCAGCCACAGCCTGGTGCCGATGGCGGCGCGTCAGGCGGGTCTGAGCTTCTCGCAGTTGGTGGTAAGAATTCTGGAGTTGGCGGACTGATATGTCGCAGGCTGCGCTGAACACGCGAAACGGTGATGAAGAAGACGTAAATTCCTCACGCCGCAATAATGGAACGCGTCTTGCAGGAATACTGTTCCTGCTGACAGTGCTGTGCACCGTGTTTGTCAGCGGCTGGGTCGTGTTGGGATGGATGGAAGATGCGCAGCGTTTGCCGTTGTCAAAACTGGTGTTAACCGGCGAACGGCATTACACGCGCAATGATGATATCCGTCAGTCCATTCTGGCGCTGGGCGCGCCGGGAACCTTTATGACCCAGGATGTGAACATCATCCAGAGTCAGATTGAACGCCTCCCGTGGATTAAACAGGCGAGCGTCAGAAAGCAATGGCCTGATGAATTGAAGATTCATCTGGTTGAATATGTGCCAATTGCGCGTTGGAATGACCAGCACATGGTGGATGCTGAAGGCAATACGTTCAGCGTCCCATCCGGTCGGGCCAATAAGCAGGTATTACCCATGTTGTACGGACCGGAAGGCAGCGCAAGTGAAGTGCTGCAAGGGTTCCGCGATATGGGGCAGGTGCTGGCTAAGGATAGATTCACCCTGAAGGAAGCGGCGATGACCGCGCGTCGTTCCTGGCAGTTGACGCTAAATAACGATATTAAGCTCAATCTGGGCAGGGGCGATACGATAAAACGTTTGGCTCGCTTTGTGGAACTCTACCCGGTTTTACAGCAGCAGGCGCAAACCGATGGCAAACGGATTAGCTACGTTGATTTGCGTTATGACTCAGGAGCGGCAGTAGGCTGGGTTCCCTTGCCTCCTGAGGAATCTAATCAGCAACAGAATCAGGCACAGGCAGAACAACAATGATCAAGGCGACGGACAGAAAACTGGTAGTTGGACTGGAGATTGGCACCGCGAAGGTAGCCGCTTTAGTAGGGGAAGTTCTGCCCGACGGTATGGTCAATATCATTGGCGTGGGCAGTTGCCCATCGCGAGGTATGGATAAAGGCGGGGTGAATGACCTTGAGTCAGTGGTGAAATGCGTACAGCGCGCCATTGACCAGGCTGAGCTGATGGCAGATTGCCAGATATCCTCGGTGTATCTGGCGCTTTCCGGCAAACACATTAGCTGTCAGAATGAAATTGGTATGGTGCCCATTTCCGAAGAGGAAGTGACGCAGGAAGATGTGGAAAACGTCGTACATACGGCAAAATCCGTACGCGTGCGCGATGAACATCGTGTTCTGCACGTTATTCCGCAGGAATACGCCATTGACTACCAGGAAGGTATCAAAAATCCGGTAGGTCTTTCCGGCGTACGTATGCAGGCAAAAGTGCATCTTATTACCTGCCACAACGACATGGCGAAGAATATTGTCAAAGCCGTTGAACGTTGTGGTCTGAAAGTTGACCAACTGATTTTCGCCGGACTGGCAGCCAGTTATTCCGTGTTGACGGAAGATGAACGTGAACTGGGTGTCTGCGTGGTAGATATTGGTGGTGGTACAATGGATATCGCCGTTTATACTGGCGGGGCGTTGCGCCATACCAAAGTGATCCCTTATGCAGGGAATGTGGTGACCAGCGATATCGCGTATGCCTTTGGTACGCCGCCGAGCGATGCTGAAGCCATCAAAGTACGTCATGGCTGCGCGCTGGGCTCCATCGTCGGTAAAGACGAGAGCGTTGAGGTGCCAAGCGTGGGCGGTCGTCCGCCGCGTAGCCTGCAGCGTCAGACTTTGGCAGAGGTCATTGAGCCGCGTTATACCGAGCTGCTCAACCTGGTCAACGAAGAAATTTTGCAATTACAAGAACAGCTTCGCCAGCAGGGGGTGAAACATCATCTGGCGGCGGGGATTGTGTTAACCGGTGGCGCAGCGCAAATTGAAGGTCTTGCAGCCTGCGCACAGCGCGTGTTCCATACGCAAGTCCGTATTGGCGCACCGCTGAATATTACCGGTCTGACGGATTATGCCCAGGAGCCGTATTATTCAACGGCGGTGGGGCTGCTTCACTACGGGAAAGAGTCCCATTTGAGTGGTGAGGCTGAAGTTGAAAAACGCGTAACGGCGTCAGTTGGCTCGTGGATTAAACGACTCAATAGCTGGCTGAGAAAAGAGTTTTAATTTTTAAAGAGACCGACGCACATTAAAGGTCTCAGGCGACAGGCACAACGGAGAGAGAAACTATGTTTGAACCTATGGAACTAACCAATGACGCGGTGATTAAAGTCATCGGCGTCGGCGGCGGCGGCGGTAATGCCGTTGAACACATGGTGCGCGAGCGCATCGAAGGTGTTGAATTCTTTGCGGTGAATACCGACGCTCAGGCGTTGCGTAAAACGGCGGTTGGACAGACCATTCAAATTGGTAGCGGCATCACCAAAGGTCTGGGCGCGGGTGCAAACCCGGAAGTCGGTCGTAATGCGGCAGACGAAGATCGTGAAGCTCTGCGTGCAGCGCTTGACGGTGCAGACATGGTGTTTATCGCAGCAGGTATGGGCGGCGGTACCGGAACCGGTGCAGCGCCAGTGGTTGCTGAAGTGGCAAAAGATTTAGGTATCCTGACCGTTGCTGTCGTGACTAAGCCTTTCAACTTTGAAGGCAAGAAGCGTATGGCATTCGCGGAGCAGGGCATCACCGAACTGTCCAAACACGTGGACTCTCTGATCACTATCCCGAACGATAAACTGCTGAAAGTGCTGGGCCGTGGTATCTCCCTGCTGGATGCGTTTGGCGCAGCGAACGACGTGCTGAAAGGCGCAGTCCAGGGTATCGCTGAACTGATCACGCGTCCGGGCCTGATGAACGTCGACTTTGCAGACGTGCGCACCGTGATGTCCGAAATGGGCTATGCGATGATGGGCTCCGGCGTGGCAAGCGGTGAAGACCGTGCGGAAGAAGCGGCTGAAATGGCTATCTCTTCCCCGCTGCTGGAAGATATCGATCTGTCTGGCGCGCGCGGCGTGCTGGTCAACATTACTGCGGGCTTCGACCTGCGTCTGGATGAATTCGAAACCGTCGGTAACACCATCCGTGCCTTTGCATCGGATAACGCGACCGTGGTTATCGGTACCTCTCTGGACCCGGATATGAACGACGAACTGCGCGTGACCGTTGTTGCGACTGGAATTGGTATGGACAAGCGTCCTGAAATCACTCTGGTAACCAACAAGCAGGTCCAGCAGCCGGTAATGGATCGTTACCAGCAGCACGGTATGGCGCCGTTGACGCAAGAGCAAAAACCGGTTGCGAAAGTGGTTAACGACAATACGCCGCAAACCACCAAAGAGCCGGATTATCTGGATATCCCTGCGTTCCTGCGTAAGCAAGCTGATTAAGAATTAGCTGGAATTTGGGAATTGTGGCTCTTTGTGCTAAACTGGCCCACCGAATGTATAGTACACTTCGGTTGGATAGGTAATTTGGCGAGATTATACGATGATCAAACAAAGGACTCTTAAACGTATCGTTCAGGCGACTGGCGTCGGTTTGCATACCGGCAAAAAAGTCACCCTGACATTACGCCCTGCGCCGGCCAACACCGGGGTCATCTATCGTCGCACCGACTTGAATCCTCCGGTAGATTTCCCGGCCGATGCCAAATCTGTGCGTGATACCATGCTCTGTACGTGTCTGGTCAACGAGCATGATGTACGGATTTCAACCGTTGAGCACCTTAACGCTGCTCTGGCGGGCTTAGGTATCGATAACATCGTTATTGAAGTTAACGCCCCGGAAATCCCGATTATGGATGGCAGTGCCGCTCCGTTCGTTTATCTGCTGCTTGATGCGGGTATTGAAGAACTGAGCAGCGCCAAAAAATTTGTTCGCATCAAAGAGACCGTTCGTGTCGAAGATGGCGATAAGTGGGCTGAGTTTAAGCCGTACAATGGTTTCACGTTGGATTTCACCATCGACTTTAACCATCCGGCAATCGACTCCAGCACGCAGCGCTACGCGATGAACTTCTCTGCGGATGCGTTCATGCGCCAGATCAGCCGCGCGCGTACTTTCGGCTTCATGCGTGATATCGAATATCTGCAGTCCCGCGGCCTGTGCCTGGGCGGCAGCTTCGATTGTGCCATCGTTGTTGACGATTATCGCGTATTGAACGAAGACGGCCTGCGTTTTGAAGACGAATTCGTTCGTCACAAAATGCTCGACGCGATTGGTGACTTGTTCATGTGTGGTCACAACATTATTGGTGCATTCACCGCGTATAAATCCGGTCATGCATTGAATAACAAATTGTTGCAGGCGGTCCTGGCGAAACAGGAAGCCTGGGAATATGTGACCTTCCAGGACGATGCAGAACTGCCGTTGGCGTTCAAAGCACCTTCGATCGTACTGGCATAACGACATACGCTGTCGCATAAATTCGACTGGTTAATCTGGCACTCTCTCCGGCCAGGTGAACCAGTCGTTTTTTTATTTTCCGATTGCAAACCACCTTCCCTGAAGCGACTTTCTCCCCACCGGCAGAGTAAAATAGCGTTCGATCGCTGCTTTCTTAAGCATATTTACCCGCGACTTGCGTCATTACTGCTGTGGTGCGAACGCATTAATGGTAATATTTGTGCGCAAAAAATGGTTTTGCATATGTAACCCCAAACGCAGGGTATATCAGGTGGCAATAACGTGAGTGGAATACTGACGCGCTGGCGACAGTTAGGCAGACGGTACTTCTGGCCGCATCTCCTGTTGGGGATGGTCGCGGCTAGTTTTGGCCTGCCCGCGCTCGGTAATGCTGCTGAACCTAATACTCCCGCGAAGGCGACCGCCAGCAATCACGATCAAGGCGCTAAAGTTAACTTTAACCAGCTTGCTTTGCTGGAAGCGACCAATCGCCGCCCGAATTTTACCGTCGACTACTGGCATCAGCATGCTATTCGTACGGTTATTCGCCACCTTTCTTTTGCTATGGCTCCTCAGGCGCTGCCCGTTGCCGAAGAGCCGTTGCCAATCCAGGCGCACCATCTTGCGTTATTGAATACGCTCAGCGCGATGCTGACGCAAGAAGGCAGACCGCCGGCGACCGTGAGTCGCGTGACATACTCTCATTTTACCTCTCAGGCCGCGTTTAGCGTTCCGGTCTGGATCAGCCAGCTGCAGGGTATCCGCGCTGGCCCTCAACGCCTCAGCTAAAAAAGAACCTTCCAACTTATAATTTTTGACTCCGCACCGCGGGGCGTTTGAGATTTTATTATGCTAATCAAATTATTAACAAAAGTATTCGGTAGCCGTAACGAACGTACGCTGCGTCGTATGCGTAAAGTGGTCAATGTCATCAACGCCATGGAACCGGAGATGGAAAAACTCTCCGATGATGAGCTGAAAGCAAAGACCGCGGAATTCCGCGCCCGTCTGGAAAAAGGCGCCAGCGTTGAGAGCCTGATCCCGGAAGCGTTCGCGGTGGTTCGCGAAGCGAGTAAGCGTGTGTTCGGCATGCGCCACTTCGACGTTCAGCTGCTGGGCGGTATGGTGCTTAACGATCGCTGCATCGCGGAAATGCGTACCGGTGAAGGTAAAACCCTGACCGCAACGCTGCCGGCGTACCTGAACGCGTTAAGCGGGAAAGGCGTACACGTGGTTACCGTGAACGACTACCTGGCCCAGCGTGACGCCGAAAATAACCGCCCGCTGTTTGAATTCCTCGGCATGACTGTCGGTATCAACATGTCTGGCCTGCCAGCGCCAGCTAAGCGTGAAGCTTATAATGCCGATATTACCTACGGTACCAACAACGAATACGGCTTTGACTACCTGCGTGACAACATGGCGTTTAGCCCGGAAGAGCGTGTTCAGCGTAAACTGCACTATGCGTTGGTCGATGAAGTCGACTCCATCTTGATCGATGAAGCGCGTACGCCGCTGATCATTTCCGGTCCGGCTGAAGACAGCTCGGAAATGTATAAAAAAGTGAACAAAATCATCCCGCATCTGATCCGTCAGGAGAAGGAAGATTCCGACACTTTCCAGGGTGAAGGCCACTTCTCCGTTGATGAGAAAGCGCGCCAGGTTAACCTGACCGAACGTGGTCTGGTGCTGATTGAAGAACTGCTGGTGAACGAAGGCATTATGGATGAGGGCGAGTCGCTGTACTCTCCGGGCAACATTATGCTGATGCACCACGTGACTGCCGCACTGCGCGCGCACGTGCTGTTTACCCGTGACGTCGACTACATCGTGAAAGATGGCGAAGTTATCATCGTCGACGAACACACTGGTCGTACGATGCAGGGGCGTCGCTGGTCCGATGGCCTGCACCAGGCTGTTGAAGCGAAAGAAGGCGTGGAAATCCAGAACGAAAACCAGACGCTGGCATCCATTACCTTCCAGAACTACTTCCGTTTGTACGAAAAACTGGCCGGTATGACCGGTACTGCAGACACTGAAGCGTTTGAATTCAGCTCCATCTACAAACTGGATACCGTGGTCGTTCCGACCAACCGTCCGATGATCCGTAAGGATTTACCGGATCTGGTGTACATGACCGAAGCGGAAAAAATTCAGGCGATTATTGAAGATATTAAAGAGCGTACCGCTAATGGCCAGCCGGTGCTGGTGGGTACTATCTCCATTGAAAAATCGGAAGTGGTCTCTAACGAGCTGACCAAAGCAGGCATTAAGCACAACGTGCTGAACGCCAAGTTCCACGCCAGCGAAGCGGATATCGTCGCCCAGGCGGGTTATCCGTCAGCCGTCACTATTGCGACAAACATGGCGGGTCGTGGTACCGATATCGTGCTGGGTGGTAGCTGGCAGGCGGAAGTTGCCGAGCTGCAAGACCCAACTCCGGAACAGATCGCCCAGATCAAAGCTGATTGGCAGGTTCGTCATGACGCGGTGTTAGCGGCCGGCGGTTTACATATTATCGGCACTGAGCGTCATGAATCTCGTCGTATCGATAACCAGCTGCGTGGTCGTTCCGGTCGTCAGGGGGATGCGGGTTCGTCTCGTTTCTACCTGTCGATGGAAGATGCGCTGATGCGTATTTTTGCCTCTGACCGCGTGTCCGGCATGATGCGTAAACTGGGTATGAAGCCGGGTGAAGCGATTGAACACCCATGGGTGACGAAAGCGATTGCAAACGCGCAGCGTAAAGTGGAAAGCCGCAACTTCGACATTCGTAAGCAACTGCTGGAATATGATGACGTTGCTAACGATCAGCGCCGCGCAATCTACACCCAGCGTAACGAACTGCTGGATGTCTCTGACGTTAGCGAAACCATTAACAGCATCCGCGAAGACGTCTTCAAAGCGACGATTGATGCCTATATTCCGCCGCAGTCTCTGGAAGAGATGTGGGATATTCCGGGTCTGCAGGAGCGCCTGAAAAACGACTTTGATCTGGATATGCCGATTTCAGAGTGGCTGGATAAAGAACCTGAGCTGCACGAAGAAACGCTGCGCGAACGTATTCTGGCAAACGCGGTAGAAGTTTATCAGCGTAAAGAAGAAGTTGTGGGCGCAGAGATGATGCGTCACTTCGAAAAAGGCGTGATGCTGCAAACGCTCGACTCGCTGTGGAAAGAGCACCTGGCGGCGATGGATTACCTGCGTCAGGGTATCCACCTGCGTGGTTACGCGCAAAAAGATCCGAAGCAGGAATACAAGCGTGAATCCTTCTCTATGTTTGCATCAATGCTGGAATCACTGAAGTATGAAGTGATCAGCACCCTGAGCAAAGTTCAGGTACGTATGCCAGAAGAAGTAGAAGCGATGGAGCAGCAGCGTCGTGAAGAAGCTGAGCGTTTAGCGCAGATGCAGCAGTTGAGCCATAAAGGCGACGATGCCGCCGCGGCAGAAGAGATGGCAGCACAAACCGGCGAGCGTAAAGTGGGTCGTAACGATCCGTGCCCTTGCGGTTCCGGCAAAAAATACAAACAGTGTCATGGCCGTCTGAGCTAAGAAAATAACTTATTGAAAAGGCGCAGACTTCTGCGCCTTTTTTATGGACGATGAAAATGAAAAAATTGCAGATCGCCGTCGGGATTATTCGTAACCAGCACAATGAAATTTTTATCACCCAGCGTGCGGCGGATGCCCATATGGCAAATAAGCTGGAATTCCCCGGCGGGAAAATTGAAGCGGGTGAAACGCCTGAGCAGGCGCTGATTCGCGAACTACAGGAAGAAGTTGGGATCACACCGACTCAGAATTCACTGTTCGAAAAGCTGGAGTATCAGTTTCCGGACCGGCACATTACGCTGTGGTTCTGGCTGGTGGAAAGCTGGGAAGGCGAACCGTGGGGAAAAGAGGGGCAACCGGCGCAGTGGATTGCGCAAGATGCTCTGAATGTGGAGGACTTCCCGCCCGCGAATGCCCCGGTAATTGAAAAGCTGATTGCGGGCTAAGGGTGTTCGTAGGCCTGATAAGCGCAGCGCCATCAGGCAAAACAACATACAACGCCGGATGCGGCGTTGCTTTATCCCGTTTTAGCAGAATTATTTCTGCTCTTCACTCCAGTCGTCGCTTTCCGACAGATCGCCAGAGCTGGGGATACGTTTCTCTTCTGCGGCCCACTCACCCAGATCGATTAACTGGCAGCGTTTGCTGCAGAATGGGCGAAACGGACTGACTTCAGCCCACACCACGGGTTTACCGCAGGTTGGGCAGTTGACGATGGTTTGTTCAGACATGTTGACTCCTTAACAGCACGCCAGATCAAAATCGAGACGCTCAGGCACCTGGCCATTCTCGCTATCCAGCGGCATAAAACGAATGGCAAAACGGCTCTTATGACCAGAAATTTGCGGATAAAGCTGCGAATCCAGCGGCAGCTGCAAGCGCAGCAAATCGGCATCTTCGCCGTTGTCCTGGTAAAAACCATTCAGGCTGGTTTGTTTACGAAACGGCGCCGAGTTACGAATTAAATCCAGCACCAGCGACAACGCCTGGTTGAGTGGATTCAGGCTGGCAAGCCAGGTTTCAACCTGCGCGTCGCGTTGCGGCTGTGGTAAATGTAACCAGATATGCAGGGTGGGGAGATCGAAACTGCAGCATCCGCCAGGAATGCTTAAACGCTGACGCACGAGGCCAATCAGGCGATCTTCACGCAGCGTTTGTCCAATGCGTGGGGCCGAAATCAGAATGCTGCCCGCGCTTTTTAACTGTTGGCGCAATGCGTCGATTCTGCTTTGATCGACGCCGGGAACTTCAACCCAGGCCTGGAGTTTACGCTGTTGTCGTTCAAGTTCTTTCAGGAGTTCGGTGCGAACTTCACCGCGTTCAAAGACATCCAGTAAATCGCCGATATTACGGAAAAAATGCAGTGCGCCTGCATGGTCTGCAATAGGTAAATTAACGGAGAGCTGTTGGATCAAAAACTCTATGCGCAGCCATGTACGCATCTTCTCATTGAGAGGGTGTTCAAAAAGGACCTGGGTGTGCATTACGGTTTTTCCTGTGAGACAAACTGCAACGCGCATTGCAAATAGAGCGCGTGCAGGCGGGCGACATCCGAGGCGATGGCTTCCGGTGCGCCATTATTATCAATAACATCGTCTGCCACGGCCAGACGCGCTTCACGCGTAGCCTGGGCAGCAAGAATTTTTTCAACATGCTCGCGCGTCACATCATCACGCTGCATGGTTCGTCTGAGCTGGGTCTCGGGGGTGACATCCACCACCAGCACGCGGTTGGCTTTTTTATACAGCGAATTCTCTACCAGCAACGGGACAACCCATAACAGATAGGGCGAGGTCGCTTGATCAAACTGACGCTGTGTTTCCTGCTGAATAAGCGGATGGAGCAGCGCATTTAGCCAGCTTTTTTCCTCAGGATTGGAAAAAATACGTTCGCGTAAAATGCGTCGCTGTAGCGACCCGTCCGCGGCTATCACGTCGGAACCAAAATGTTCTTCAATCGCCATGAGGGCAGGCGTACCTGGTTCAACCACCTGACGCGCAATGATATCTGCATCAATCACGTTTATTCCGAGGTCAGCGAACGCATTTGCAACGGTGCTTTTACCACTGCCAATGCCGCCGGTTAAGGCTACTGTATACCTCATAGATGCAGGTCCTGGAGTTTAAGTTTGATTATCAAACAGTTAAAAGTTAAGCGCGCGAAGGCGAGGCTGCTGCAGGATTAACCTACTATTCGCCAGGTAAATTTATGGGATTGTAGCGTAAAAAAAGAGAATTTCGCAGTCTTGCGCGGCATTGATTAGTGCGTATGATAGCGTCACTGGAGTTGTGAGTTTCGATTTTTCGCCATTAACCCCAGGAATCCGCACATGCGTATCGAAGAAGATCTGAAGTTAGGTTTCAAAGACGTTCTTATCCGCCCTAAGCGTTCTACTCTCAAAAGCCGTTCCGATGTTGAGCTGGAACGTCAATTTACCTTTAAGCATTCAGGTCAGACCTGGTCCGGCGTACCAATTATCGCTGCGAACATGGACACTGTCGGGACGTTTGCCATGGCAAAGGCGCTGGCATCCTTCGACATCCTGACCGCTGTGCACAAACACTATTCTGTTGAAGACTGGTCTGCCTTTATCGCGGATAGCTCTGCCGATATCCTCCAGCATGTGATGGTTTCCACCGGCACGTCTGACGCAGATTTCGAAAAAACCAAACAGATTCTGGCGCTCAACCCGGCGCTGAACTTTATCTGCATTGATGTGGCAAATGGCTACTCTGAGCATTTTGTTCAGTTTGTGTCAAAAGCGCGTGAAGCATGGCCGACGAAAACGATCTGTGCGGGTAATGTGGTTACCGGCGAAATGTGTGAAGAGCTGATACTTTCCGGTGCGGACATTGTCAAAGTCGGTATTGGGCCTGGTTCTGTATGCACTACGCGTGTAAAAACCGGCGTTGGCTATCCGCAGCTCTCTGCAGTGATTGAATGTGCCGACGCAGCGCATGGTCTGGGCGGTATGATTGTCAGCGACGGTGGCTGCACAATGCCGGGCGACGTGGCAAAAGCATTCGGCGGCGGCGCGGACTTCGTTATGCTCGGCGGCATGCTGGCCGGTCATGAAGAAAGTGGCGGCAAAATTGTTGAAGAGAACGGTGAGAAATTCATGCTGTTCTACGGTATGAGCTCTGAATCTGCCATGACGCGTCACGTAGGTGGTGTTGCACAGTACCGCGCTGCAGAAGGTAAAACTGTTAAGCTGCCGCTGCGTGGTCCGGTTGATAATACCGCTCGCGATATCCTCGGTGGCCTGCGTTCAGCTTGTACTTATGTAGGCGCCTCCCGTCTGAAAGAGCTAACCAAACGTACAACGTTTATTCGTGTACAGGAACAAGAAAACCGCGTTTTCAATAGCCTGTAACATGATGAAGCTGGCGTGTGGTAATGCGCCAGCTTTATCCCACGCCGCTCATTGCATCTCCCAAATGGAAAATCGGTAAATACATCGCGACAACCAGCGTACCGATGATCAAACCCGTAATGACCAGTAACGCGGGCTCAAGTAGCGCAGCCAGATTTTCCGCCTGAGACAGCGTTTTCTCCCCGTGATGGTGGGCGAGATTACGCAGCATTGCATCCAGCGAGCCGGATGCTTCCCCCGTTCTTACCAGCTGTATACATAATGGACTGAATTCACCGCAATTTTTCAGCGCCAACCAGACAGGTTTCCCGGCGCTGATATCGTGATGAACCTGCGCTAAACGTTGAGACCAGAAAGGGCTGGCAAGCGTTTCTCTAACGCTCTCAAGACCCTGTAAAAAGGGAATGCCAGCGTTTTGTGTTAACGCCAGAACGGTAAAGATCTGCGTGAGTTTTTGCCCTCTGACCATTGCTCCTGTCACCGGGAGCCCAAGCAACCATTTCTGACTCAGAATGCGCCAATACGGTTTCTGTTTGATCACGTGATATGTCATAACCGAGAGCATCGTGAATGCTACCGCCAGCCACGACCATTGGCTGCTGTAGTGGGCGATGGCAATCATCCCCCGAGTGAGCGCTGGTAGTGGGGTGTTAAACGTTTGGTAGATGGCGGCAAACTCAGGGAGCACAAACTGCAGCATCGCAAATACCACTATTACCGCCATCGTGATGATGATAATCGGATAGCGCAGGGCTTTTTTAACTTTATCAGCGAGTTGCTGCTGGTTTTTTTGCTGTCTGGCGAGTTCAAAACAGCAATCATCCAGCTTACCTGTAAGCTCTCCGGTACGAATCATCGCCTGATAAAGTGGCGGAAAAACGTGTTGCCATGTTGCGAGTGAGGTGGAGAGGGAAATGCCCTGCTCCATATCGTGAGCCAGCGTGCGCAGGAGCGCCTGCCACTGGCTGCTGGGATGCTGTTCAGCCAGCAGGGTTAGCGCTGCCGAGAGTGTTAGCCCTGCTTTCAGCAAGGTTGCCAACTGATGTATGGTTTCGGCGCTTCTTTCACGGCTCCAGTGAGAGTTTTTGACATAGATACGTTTAATACGTAACGGCGTGATATGCCGCTGCTCCAGCGCTTGTATTAGCGAGAGTCGGGTATCAGCCCATAATACTCCTTCCGACGGCTCACCTTCGTTGTTAATGCCTTGCCAGCGCCAAAGCTGTTTAGCTGACATGCGGCATGCCCAGTACGCGAATAAGTTCTTCATATGTCGTTAAGCCTTGTTCGACAGCCTGACAGCCATTCTCGAAAAGCGTACGTCCCGATAGCTGAGTAACTGACTCGACCCCGTCTGCGGATGTGCCACTGGCGATGCTCTGGCGTAATGCAGGTGTTACCGGGAGCACTTCAAACAATGCGGTACGACCATAAAAGCCGTGATAACAATGTTCGCAACCAGGCGCATGCCAACGTGGCAGTGGCATGGGCCAGATGACTTTGGGGAGCGTAATGGATGTCTCCAGGCGTTGCCGGCAATGGGGGCATAGCTTTCTGACCAGGCGCTGGGCAATGACGAGCGTCAGCGCGGAGGCGATCATCCAGCGCGCAACCCCCATTTGCTGCAGGCGTACCAGCGTTTCACTGGTGGAATTAGTATGCAGTGTTGACAGAACCAGATGACCGGTTTGTGCCGCCTTAAGCGCTATTTCAGCCGTTTCGCCATCGCGGATTTCGCCGACCATAATGATGTCGGGATCCTGGCGCAGCAGAGCGCGCAATACGCCCTGAAAAGTAAGACCTGCGCGTGGGTGAATTTGTGTTTGGTTAAGGCCTGCGATGGGGATCTCTACCGGATCCTCTACGCTACAAAGATTCACCTCTGATGTATTTCGGGTTTGTAGCGCGCTGTACAGGGTGACCGTTTTACCACTCCCGGTAGGCCCGGTAACCAGAATCAGCCCTTGAGGCTGCTGCAACGCTTGCGAAAATGCTGCCAACTGCGCGTCCTGCATACCCAGCGCGGTGATATCCAGTGTCTGATCGACCTGATGAAGTAGCCGTAGTACAACCTTTTCACCCCAGCGACAGGGCAGGGTGGAGATACGAAACGAGATGGGTTGTCCTGAAATTTCAATGGTAAATTGTCCGTCTTGTGGCAGCCGGTGTTCGGCAATATCCAGGCTGCCTAATACTTTTAATCTTGCGGTGATAGCGATGCCCATCTCAGTTGTGACTTCCGGCAAAGCGTGTAATACGCCATCCACGCGTAATCTGATCTGATAGCGATGTTCCGCTGGTTCAAAGTGAATATCAGAAGCCCGTTGCGCCAGGGAGGATTGAAACGTCTGATTCAGCAACCCAGCTGCGGTGGCGCTGCTTTCAGACACTACGACCGGTAACATTTTCTGTGGCGTATGCGTGTGGCCTTCCATTTGCTGGCGCGTCCAGCAAACAATGTCGATACGTCGGGTGGTGGCAAAATGCAGGGCGTCCAGCAGCTCATGGGACGGTGCATCCACCACGGCGATGTGCACTACTTCATTGTCTGCATCGAGTAATATTCCCTGATAACGTTGGCATAGCGCCGTGAGTTGCGTGGTATTCATCTCTTTTCCTTAGTACGTGTCGAAGCGGAAAACGTCTTCGCAAGCCTGTTGTAGGGCGCTGTCATTTGGAATGGCGCAGTTACGGCTCCAGCCGGTAATACCGTTGGCATTGTCCCAACCCGGCGTCATCGTGATGCTTAGCCCATTCAGGCTTTCCTGGCCTGTGAGGCTGACAACGCCTTTTTCAACCCTCATGCCTGAGACATAACGGGTGGTTGTGGGGGAGGGAATACCATTGGTCCCGGCATCGCAAGTCTCTGTTCCACCATGCTCCAGCGCACAGAGCTCGACCGCAGTGCGATAGGGGACAAAGGTTTGCAGCATGTCTGTCAGGGCGGCTTTGCGTAGATAGTTTTGATAAGCCGGAATGCCGATGGCGCTAAGAATGGCAATGATGCCAATGACCACCATCAGTTCGATAAGCGTGAAGCCTCGTTGTTTATCCATTGTTGATTCGCTCCTGAGTTAGCTGGCGCCACTTTGGCAAATCGAACGGATCTTAGGCGAGAGACAAAAAACAGAACGGGAAAGCGGGTTCAGAGGATTTTTACGAAATTACAGGATCAGACAATGTATTTGCGAAGGGACTCGAAGAAACTGCCGGATGACGGCGTAAATGCCTTATCCGGCTGGGGGAGGCCCGATAAGCGAAGCGCCATCGGGCCTTGCAATTAACGAAAACGCATGGAGAGATCGAGCGCGCGGACGTGCTTGGTCAGTGCGCCAACGGAGATAAAGTCCACACCGGTTTCGGCAAATTCGCGCAGCGTTTCATGGGTGACGTTACCCGAGACTTCCAGACGCGCCTGGCCGTTGGTGCGTTTTACCGCTTCGCGCATTTGCTCAGTTTCGAAGTTATCGAGCATGATGATGTCCGCCCCGGCTTTCAGTGCGTCGTCCAGTTCTTCCAGGCTTTCAACTTCAACTTCAACGGGCACATCCGGATGCAACCAGAAGGCTTTTTCAACGGCCTTACGTACCGAACCAGAAGCAATAATGTGGTTTTCTTTAATCAGGAAGGCGTCAGAAAGCCCCAGGCGATGATTCGCGCCGCCGCCGCATAACACGGCATATTTCAGGGCGGTACGCAGTCCTGGCAGCGTTTTACGTGTATCCAGTAGTTGGGTTTTTGTCCCCGCCAGCAGATCGACGTATTTACGCACCTCGCTCGCCACGCCCGAAAGCGTCTGTACAAAATTAAGCGCGGTACGTTCGCCGGTCAGCAGTACGCGGGAAGGGCCGTCCAGCTCAAACAGCGGTTGATTAGCCTTAATGCTGTCGCCATCTTCGACATGCCAGGTGATGTTGACATCATCGCCAGCCAATTGAATAAAGACCTCTTCCACCCAACGTTTCCCGCAAAAAACGCCATTTTCTCGGGTAATCACGGTGGCGTGGGAACGCATATCTTCGGGTAAAAGCTGTGCGGTGATATCGTTATTGGCATCAACTTCTCCGCCTAAATCTTCGCGCAGTGCCTGAGCTACAGCGGCAGGGATATCCAGATTTATGCGTTCCAACAGCGCGTCACGTCGGTAGTCAGGGTTATAGCGGCGAGGCGGCATGATAAAACTCCAAATTGCTAACGAATCATAAGGTAGAAACATGCTACCCTGAACCTGGTATGAGCACCACCAATAAGGAGATTCTGCATGTTGTTAGACGAGGGCTGGCTGGCAGAGGCGCGACGCGTTCCCTCTCCTCATTACGATTGCCGCCCGGATGACGAAACCCCTTCTCTGCTGGTGGTGCATAATATCAGTCTGCCGCCCGGCGAGTTTGGCGGCCCGTGGATAGACGCGTTATTTACCGGCACGATTGATCCCAAGGCCCATCCTTTTTTTGCTGAGATCGCCCATTTGCGCGTCTCAGCCCATTGTTTGATCCGCCGTGATGGTGAGATTGTGCAGTACGTCCCTTTTGATAAACGCGCCTGGCATGCTGGCGTGTCAAATTATCAGGGGCGTGAGCGCTGTAATGATTTTTCAATTGGTATTGAGCTGGAAGGAACGGATACGCTGGCCTATACCGATGCACAGTATAAGCAACTGGCCGCCGTGACGAATGCACTGATTACGCGTTATCCGGCCATTGCCAACAATATGACTGGACACTGTAATATTGCCCCCGAACGTAAGACCGATCCCGGGCCGTCTTTTGACTGGGCAAAATTTCGCGCCCTGGTCACCCCCTCGTCGCACAAGGAGATGACATGACGTTGTTTACAACATTACTGGTGTTGATTGTTGAACGCTTGTTTAAGCTGGGTGAGCACTGGCAGCTTGATCATCGGGTGGAAGCTTTTTTCCGCAGAATTAAGCACTTCTCGATGATGCGTACGGTGGGCATGACCCTGATTGCAATGGGGCTGACATTCCTGCTGCTGCGCGCGGTTCATGGGCTGCTGTTTAACGTTCCGTTGCTGGTGGCGTGGATCTTAATTGGCTTGCTGTGCATCGGCGCAGGCAAGGCGCGTCTCCACTATCATGCCTATTTGCAGGCGGCCGCTCGCGATGACGCACATGCTCGTGAGGCGATGGCCAGCGAGCTGACGCTTATACATGGGGTTCCGCCGGATTGCGATGAGCGAGAGTTCTTGCGCGAGCTGCAGAACGCGTTGTTATGGAACAACTTCCGCTTTTATCTGGCGCCGTTATTCTGGTTGATTGTCGGTGGTCCTTGGGGACCGGTGACGCTGGTTGGTTATGCCTTTTTACGCGCCTGGCAGTCCTGGCTGGCGCGCTATCAGACGCCGCATCAGCGTCTGCAATCGGGTATTGATGCGATCCTGCATGTGCTGGACTGGATCCCGGTTCGTTTGGCTGGCGTAGTCTATGCGTTGCTGGGACACGGCGAGAAAGCGTTGCCGGCCTGGTTTGCCTCACTGGCGGATCTGCATACTTCGCAATATCAGGTGTTAACGCGTCTGGCGCAGTTCTCTCTGGCGCGTGAACCGCATACTGATAAAGTCGAAACGCCAAAAGCGGCTGTTTCAATGGCGAAGAAGACCTCTTTTGTGGTGGTGGTGATTATCGCGTTGCTCACCATTTATGGCACATTAGTGTAGCGTTGTGCCGGATGGCGCTAACGCTTATCCGGCCTGGAATGGAAAACGTGTAGGCCCGGTAAGCATTAGCGCCACCGGGCAGTGCAACGGCTTAGATCGTATCAGCAGGCGGGATGCCAAAATCGGGCATCCCGTTTTCGTCCCAGCGCACCAGTTTCAGACGTGTATGGCGGTTTGGATCGTACAACGGATCGCCTTCAATCTCGGTGTAATTTCTCGCGTGGTACACCAGTACATCTTCACCATCCGGCGTTTGCGTAAAACTGTTGTGTCCCGGTCCATACTGGCGATTTTCATAGCTGGTGGTAAAGACCGGGCGCGGTGATTTATGCCAGTTCTGCGGGGTGAGCGGATCATCGTTGAGGCCAATCCACAGTAACCCCATACAGTAATTCTCATCGGTGGCGCTGGCCGAATAGCTGATAAACAGCTTGTCGCCATGCACCATGACTGCCGGACCCTCGTTGACCCAGAAACCCCGGCATTCCCAGTCATACTCAGGATGGCTGAGCATGACCGGCTCGCCTTTAATCGTCCATGGGTTTTCCAGCTCTGCGAGATAAATATTGGAATTTCCGGCGATATCTGGCGATTTCTGTGCCCACAAATACCACTGTTTCCCCTGATGATTAAAGGTGGTGGCGTCCAGGGCGAAGGTATCAAACTGCGTTTTAATCTGGCCTTTCTCTGTCCACTTGCCGGTCAACGGATCGGCGTCTGCGCACTCCAAGGCAAACATGCGGTGCTGGAACATCCCCAGCTTATCAAGCGCCTGAGTATGGGTAGCGGCAAAATAGATGTACCACTTGCCTGCCAGATGATGAAGTTCCGGCGCCCAGATGAGTTGGCTCATAGGACCATTTTCCGGCTTACGCCAGACGACAACAGGAGTGGCGGAGCGCAATCCCTCCAGAGAGTCGGCCCGACGAATCTCCAGTCGGTCATATTCTGGCACTGACGCAATGAAATAGTAGTGGCTACCGTCGCGTAAGATAAACGGATCGGCGCGTTGTTCGATAAAGGGATTTGGCCACTGTTTCATTAGGCTTTCCTTACGGGTTCAGTCGTTTTTATATCGTGGTATTCATTGAGTTCACGGTAGTTGGTACGGCGTTTTTCCAGATCGGTCTGGATTTGCTGCATAAACTCGCGGTCAACTTTTAGCAGGCGAACCACGCCTGCGGTAATCAGATAACCTACGCCAGGTATGATGGTGAACAGCAGCATAATACCGTTAATGGCGGAGTCGCTTTGCGCTTTCGCCCCTGCGTCGTAGCCGTACCAGGAGAGCAGGAAGCCTACCATCGCCCCGGCAATTGCCAGGCCCAGCTTGAGGAAAAACAGGTTACCGGAGAAACTGATCCCGGTGATGCGCTTACCGGTTTTCCACTCGCCGTAGTCATCGACATCCGCCATCAACGACCAGTGCAGCGGGGAAGGGATCTGATGCAGGACGTTGAGCAGGAAGTAGAGCACCATAATCATCATGGTGGCTTTCGGGTCGAAGAAATAAAATGCAGCGGAGAAAATCGCCAGGATGATGTTGGTCCAGAAGAACACCTTCAGTTTGCACCAGCGATCGGTTAATACCTTCGCCAGCATGCTGCCGATCATCATGCCGACGACGCCGAGGCTGATAAACAACGTGGCGAACTGCGTGCTTTGTTGCATAACCCACGTAACGTAGTACATGGTGGCGGCCATGCGAATAAAGCCCGGGCAGACGTTGCACAGGGTTAACAGCAGGATTTTTACCCACTGGTCGTTCTTCCACACGTCTTTCAGGTCGGCTTTTAAATCGTCGTTAGTCTGCACGGCGGGGCGAACGCGTTCACGGACTGATGCAAAGCAAAACAGGAACATACACATGCCGATGAAGGCGAGTACCGCCATCGCCATCTGATACCCTTTAGCTTTGTCTTCCCCGCCAAACCAGTCGGCCATCGGCAGCAGGGTAAGGGAGAGCAGCAGGGTTGCGATTCCTACCAATACAAAGCGATATGACTGGCAGGCGACGCGTTCCTTGGGATCGTTGGTGATAACGCTGCCGAGCGAGCAGTAGGGAATGTTGATCGCCGTATAGGTAATAGAGAGCAGGAAGTAGGTGACGAAGGCATAGATAACCTTGCTGTTATACGTCCACTCAGGGGTGGTAAACATAAGCACGCTGAATAATGCGTAAGGGAAAGCCATCCACAAAAGCCATGGACGAAATCGACCATATTTACTGCGTGTGCGGTCGGCCATCGCGCCCATTATAGGGTCGGTAACGGCATCGATAACGCGTACTGAGAGCAGTAATACGCCGACCAGGGCAGGCGCAAGACCAAAAATATCGGTGTAAAAATAGTTAACAAACAACATGATGGCGCCAAAGATGATGTTGCATCCGGCGTCGCCCATTCCATAGCCGATCTTTTCTTTCACCGTGAGCTTACTGGTTTCCATCAACTGCACTCCATTAATGAGATATGGAGAGAATTATTGTCTGGTACCGGTGTTTTTACGTTGCAGGATAACGCCGCTGATATGGACGAAACAGTCGTGAGTGGGAAAGTGTGAGGCAGGTAACAACCCCCACCTGGTCCAGGTGGGGGAGGGAAGTTTAATGCGCTTTAACCGCGCGGGCCGTTTTCTGCTTGCACAGATAGCCGATGCCAAGAATACCAATCCATACCGGGATTAAGTACACCGAGATCGCCATGCCCGGCGTCATCAGCATAATCACCAGCACTGCGGCCATGAACAGCAGGCATACCCAGTTACCCAGCGGGTAGAACAGCGCCGGGAAGCGGGTGGTTACGCCCTGCTGCTGTTTGGCTTTGCGGAACTTCATGTGCGCCAGGCTGATCATCGCCCAGTTGATCACCAGGGCGGAAACCACCAATGCCATCAGCAGGCCAAAGGCGGATTCCGGCGCCAGATAGTTGATCAGCACGCACAGAGCCGTTACCAGCGCGGAGACAAGAATAGTGTTCACCGGTACGCCGCGCTTGTCGACGTTCATCAGCGCTTTCGGCGCATTACCCTGCTGCGCCAGACCGAACAGCATACGACTGTTGCAGTATACGCAGCTGTTATAGACAGAAAGGGCGGCGGTCAACACCACGATGTTCAGCGCATTGGCAACAAAGGTGTCGCCCAGCTCGTGGAAAATAAGGACAAACGGGCTGGTATCAGCGGTGACGCGCGTCCACGGCATCAGGGAAAGCAGAACCGCCAGCGAACCGACATAGAAAATCAGGATACGGTAGATAACCTGGTTAGTCGCTTTGGGAATGCTTTGCTCCGGGTTATCGGCTTCAGCCGCGGTGATGCCGACCAGTTCCAGCCCACCAAAGGAGAACATGATAATCGCCATCATCATCACCAGACCGGTGAAGCCGTGCGGCAGGAATCCCCCCTGGCTCCACAAGTTGCTGACGGTGGCCTGTGGGCCGCCGTTGCCGCTAAACAGCAGCCAGCCGCCGAACAGGATCATGGCGACTACGGCGATGACTTTAATAATGGCAAACCAGAACTCCATCTCGCCAAACACCTTCACGTTGGTCAGGTTGATGGCGTTGATCAGCACGAAGAAGGCCGCCGCAGAAACCCAAGTTGGGATCTCCGGATACCAGAACTGAATGTATTTACCTACGGCAGTTAGCTCTGCCATGGCAACCAAAACGTACAGTACCCAATAGTTCCAGCCGGAAGAGAAACCCGCGAAACCGCCCCAGTATTTATAGGCAAAGTGGCTAAAGGAGCCTGCAACCGGCTCTTCAACGACCATTTCACCGAGCTGGCGCATGATCAAAAAGGCGATAAAGCCGGCAATAGCGTAACCCAGGATAATCCCCGGTCCTGCAGACTGGATAACGGATGCGCTACCGAGGAATAACCCGGTACCAATCGCGCCACCCAGCGCGATTAGCTGTATATGGCGGTTTTTAAGGCCGCGCTTGAGCTGATCGCCATGCGGTTGACTTTCCATCATTAAACCTCGTGTGTGGTTTTACTCTTCATAATTTCGAGTACTTATTTTTTGAACTACGCAGCAATGCGTGTGTAAGTTTGCAATTCCGTTTGTTGTATTAATTTGTTTACAGATGCCAATAAGGAAATGTTGCCTAAATACTTTTGTCTTTAACAGAATAATGTTATGCGGGCGCGAATGCACCTGCTTTATGCGAGGGCGTTGACGAGTTGAATAAAAAGAAACCATTTGTAAATGCGAGTTTAACTACCACAAAATTTCCATTATGAATTTTTATTCATAAATTTTGCTTATTAAATCGATAATTAAGTGGGTGAATCGGTTCAGATAATATATTTTTTCGTTTAAATTAGGTTAAAACTACCCCGTGGTGGGTAAATTTAACATTTGTGCATAGTTACATGTTTGAAACGTTATTTCTGTAATGTTGTTAAAATATGCCTCCTTTACTGATTTCAATCAAAACCTGTATGGACAGAAGGTGAATACTTTGTTACTTTAGCGTCAAGAACATGAAATTGGTAAGACCAATTGACTCCGGGCAAATGGCTTAAGACAGGAAATCATGGCCTACAGCAAAATCCGCCAACCAAAACTCTCCGATGTGATTGAGCAGCAGCTGGAGTTTTTAATTCTTGAGGGGACACTTCGCCCCGGAGAAAAACTCCCACCGGAACGCGAGCTGGCAAAACAGTTCGACGTCTCCCGCCCCTCCTTACGCGAGGCGATCCAACGCCTTGAAGCGAAGGGGTTACTGCTTCGTCGTCAGGGCGGCGGCACTTTTGTACAGAGCAGCCTGTGGCAAAGCTTTAGCGACCCACTGGTAGAGCTGCTCTCTGACCATCCTGAATCCCAGTTTGACCTGCTTGAGACGCGCCATGCGTTGGAAGGTATTGCAGCCTATTACGCTGCACTGCGCAGCACGGATGAAGACAAAACGCGTATCCGTGAACTCCACCATGCGATCGAGCTTGCGCAACAGTCCGGCGATCTGGACGGCGAATCCGATGCCGTACTCCAGTATCAAATTGCTGTCACCGAAGCCGCACACAATGTGGTGCTGCTCCATCTGCTAAGGTGTATGGAGCCGATGCTGGCCCAGAACGTTCGGCAAAACTTCGAATTGCTGTATGCGCGTCGCGAGATGCTGCCGCTGGTAAGCAGTCATCGTACCCGTATCTTTGAAGCAATCATCGCCGGGAAGCCTGAAGAGGCGCGTGAAGCGTCTCACCGTCACCTGGCGTTTATCGAAGAGATTTTACTGGACAGAAGCCGTGAGGAAAGCCGTCGAGAACGCGCCTTACGCCGTCTGGAGCAACGAAAGAATTAGTGATTTTTCTGGCAGAACGTTAACCAGAAGATGTTGTAAATCAAGCGCGAACTAAAAGCGCGGCAACTAAACGCAGAACCTGTCTTATTACGCTCTCTGGCGAGAACGTAATGGGACAGGTTCCAGATAACTCAACGTATTAGATAGATAAGGAATACCCCCATGTCAGAACGTTTCCCAAATGACGTGGATCCGATCGAAACTCGCGACTGGCTACAGGCGATCGAATCGGTCATCCGTGAAGAAGGTGTTGAGCGTGCTCAGTATCTGATCGACCAACTGCTTTCAGAAGCGCGCAAAGGCGGCGTGAAAGTAGCGGCAGGTGCAGGGGCCAGCAATTATGTCAACACTATTGCCGTTGAAGATGAGCCGGAATACCCGGGTAATCTGGATCTGGAACGTCGTATCCGTTCTGCTATCCGCTGGAACGCCATCATGACCGTACTGCGTGCGTCTAAAAAGGACCTTGAGCTGGGTGGCCACATGGCATCCTTCCAGTCCTCCGCAACGGTATATGATGTTTGCTTCAACCACTTCTTCCGTGCACGCAACGAGCAGGATGGCGGCGACCTGGTATACTTCCAGGGTCACATCTCTCCGGGTATCTACGCACGCGCATTCCTGGAAGGTCGTCTGACCGAAGAGCAGATGAACAACTTCCGCCAGGAAGTTCACGGCAAAGGCCTGTCTTCCTACCCGCACCCGAAACTGATGCCGGAATTCTGGCAGTTCCCGACCGTTTCTATGGGTCTGGGCCCAATCGGTGCTATCTACCAGGCTAAATTCCTGAAATATCTGGAACACCGTGGCCTGAAAGATACCTCTAAACAAACCGTTTACGCCTTCCTCGGCGACGGCGAGATGGATGAGCCAGAATCTAAAGGTGCGATCACTATCGCGACCCGTGAAAAACTGGACAACCTGGTCTTTGTTATCAACTGTAACCTGCAGCGTCTTGACGGCCCGGTCACCGGTAACGGCAAGATTGTTAACGAACTGGAAGGCATCTTTGCAGGTGCTGGCTGGAACGTTATCAAAGTCATGTGGGGCGGTCGTTGGGATGAGCTGCTGCGTAAAGACACCAGCGGTAAACTGATCCAACTGATGAACGAAACCGTTGACGGCGACTACCAGACCTTCAAATCCAAAGATGGCGCATACGTACGTGAGCACTTCTTCGGTAAATACCCGGAAACCGCAGCCCTGGTTGCTGACTGGACCGATGAGCAGATTTGGGCTCTGAACCGTGGTGGTCACGATCCGAAGAAAGTCTACGCTGCACTGAAAAAAGCGCAGGAAACCAAAGGCAAAGCAACTGTAATCCTCGCCCATACCATTAAAGGTTACGGCATGGGTGACACTGCTGAAGGTAAAAACATCGCTCACCAGGTTAAGAAAATGAACATGGACGGCGTGCGTTATATCCGCGACCGTTTCAACGTTCCAGTGACCGATGAGCAGGTTGAAAACCTGTCTTACATCACCTTCCCGGAAGGTTCAGAAGAGCACACCTATCTGCACGCCCAGCGTCAGAAACTGCATGGCTACCTGCCTGCTCGTCAACCGAACTTCACCGAGAAGCTGGAACTGCCGGCTCTGGAAGACTTCGGTGCGCTGCTGGAAGAGCAGAACAAAGAAATCTCCACCACTATCGCGTTCGTTCGTGCCCTGAACGTGATGCTGAAGAACAAGTCGATCAAAGATCGTCTGGTTCCGATCATCGCTGACGAAGCGCGTACTTTCGGTATGGAAGGTCTGTTCCGTCAGATCGGTATCTACAGCCCGAACGGCCAGCAGTACACCCCGCAGGACCGTGAGCAGGTTGCTTACTATAAAGAAGACGAGAAAGGTCAGATCCTGCAGGAAGGTATCAACGAACTGGGTGCCGGCGCATCCTGGCTGGCTGCTGCGACTTCTTACAGCACCAACGATCTGCCGATGATTCCGTTCTACATCTACTACTCCATGTTCGGGTTCCAGCGTATCGGCGACCTGTGCTGGCAGGCAGGCGACCAGCAGGCTCGCGGCTTCCTGATTGGTGGTACTTCCGGTCGTACTACGCTGAACGGCGAAGGTCTGCAGCACGAAGATGGTCACAGCCATATTCAGTCTCTGACTATCCCGAACTGTATCTCTTACGATCCGTCTTACGCGTACGAAGTTGCGGTCATCATGCACGATGGTCTGGAGCGTATGTACGGTGAGAAACAAGAGAACGTTTACTACTACATCACCACCCTGAACGAAAACTACCACATGCCGGCAATGCCAGCAGGCGCCGAGGAAGGTATCCGTAAAGGTATCTACAAACTCGAAACCCTCGAAGGTAAGAAAGGTAAAGTTCAGCTGCTGGGCTCCGGTTCTATCCTGCGTCACGTGCGTGAAGCTGCCCAGATCCTGGCGAACGACTACGGTGTGGGTTCTGACGTGTACAGCGTAACCTCCTTCACTGAACTGGCGCGTGATGGCCAGGATTGTGAGCGCTGGAACATGCTGCACCCGATGGAAACGCCGCGCGTTCCATACATCGCTCAGGTAATGAACGACGCACCGGCAGTAGCATCTACTGACTATATGAAACTGTTTGCCGAACAGGTTCGTACTTATGTACCGGCTGATGATTACCGCGTACTGGGTACTGACGGCTTCGGTCGCTCTGACAGCCGTGAAAACCTGCGTCACCACTTCGAAGTTGATGCTTCCTACGTGGTTGTAGCGGCCCTGGGCGAACTGGCTAAACGTGGCGAAATCGATAAGAAAGTGGTTGCTGACGCAATCACCAAATTCAACATCGATGCAGATAAAGTTAACCCGCGTCTGGCGTAAGAGGTAAAAGAATAATGGCTATCGAAATCAATGTACCGGACATCGGGGCTGATGAAGTTGAAATCACCGAGATCCTGGTCAAAGTGGGCGACAAAGTTGAAGCTGAACAGTCGCTGATCACCGTAGAAGGCGACAAAGCCTCTATGGAAGTTCCGTCTCCTCAGGCTGGTATCGTTAAAGAGATCAAAGTCTCTGTTGGCGATAAAACTGAGACCGGCAAACTGATCATGATTTTCGATTCCGCCGACGGTGCAGCAACTGCTGCACCTGCTCCGGCAGAAGAGAAGAAAGAAGCGGCTCCGGCAGCAGCACCTGCTGCGGCAGCGGCGAAAGAAGTACACGTACCGGACATCGGCGGCGACGAAGTCGAAGTGACCGAAGTGATGGTTAAAGTGGGCGACACCGTTGCGGCTGAGCAGTCTCTGATCACCGTTGAAGGCGACAAAGCCTCTATGGAAGTTCCGGCGCCGTTCGCAGGCACCGTGAAAGAGATCAAAATCAGCACTGGCGACAAAGTGTCTACCGGCTCCCTGATTATGATCTTTGAAGTAGCAGGCGAAGCTGGTGCGGCTGCCCCGGCGAAAGCTGAAGCGGCTCCAGCAGCAGCTCCGGCTCCGGCAGCCTCTGGCTCGAAAGAAGTTAACGTGCCGGACATCGGTGGTGATGAAGTTGAAGTCACTGAAGTGATGGTTAAAGTGGGCGATAAAATTGCCGCTGAACAATCACTGATCACCGTTGAAGGCGACAAAGCGTCAATGGAAGTTCCGGCGCCGTTCGCGGGCACCGTGAAAGAAATCAAAATCAGCACCGGCGACAAAGTGAAAACCGGTTCTCTGATTATGGTCTTCGAAGTTGAAGGCGCAGCGCCTGCGGCCGCTCCGGCTAAACAAGAAGCGGCGGCTCCGGCTCCTGCGGCGAAAGCTGAGAAGCCAGCAGCTCCAGCTGCAAAAGCGGAAGGTAAATCTGACTTCGCTGAAAACGACGCTTACGTCCACGCGACTCCGCTGATTCGCCGCCTGGCGCGCGAGTTTGGTGTGAACCTGGCGAAAGTGAAAGGTACCGGTCGTAAAGGTCGTATCCTGCGTGAAGACGTTCAGGCTTACGTGAAAGACGCGGTTAAACGCGCCGAGTCTGCACCGGCAGCATCTGCTGGCGGCGGTATCCCGGGCATGCTGCCCTGGCCGAAAGTGGACTTCAGCAAGTTTGGTGAAATCGAAGAAGTGGAACTGGGCCGTATCCAGAAAATATCTGGGGCGAACCTGAGCCGTAACTGGGTGATGATCCCGCACGTTACGCACTTTGATAAGACCGATATCACCGATCTGGAAGCGTTCCGTAAACAGCAGAACGCCGAAGCTGAAAAACGTAAACTGGACGTGAAATTCACCCCAGTGGTCTTCATCATGAAAGCCGTTGCCGCCGCTCTGGAACAGATGCCGCGCTTCAACAGCTCTCTGTCCGAAGATGGTCAGCGTCTGACCCTGAAGAAATACATCAACATCGGCGTTGCGGTAGATACCCCGAATGGTCTGGTTGTTCCGGTCTTCAAAGACGTGAACAAGAAGAGTATTACCGAGCTGTCTCGTGAGCTGACCACCATCTCCAAGAAAGCGCGTGATGGCAAGCTGACTGCTGGCGAAATGCAGGGCGGTTGCTTCACCATCTCCAGCATCGGTGGCCTGGGTACTACCCACTTCGCGCCGATTGTTAACGCGCCGGAAGTGGCGATCCTCGGTGTCTCCAAGTCCGCAATGGAGCCAGTGTGGAACGGTAAAGAGTTTATGCCGCGTCTGATGATGCCGATTTCGCTCTCCTTTGACCACCGCGTAATCGACGGTGCGGATGGTGCGCGCTTTATCACCATCATCAACAACATGCTGTCTGACATTCGCCGCCTGGTGATGTAAGCGAAAAAGCCGGCCCGACGGCCGGCTTTTTTCTGGTAATCTCATGAAGTCAGTGAGGTTATTGTGCGAAAGACAAATCGGTTGCCGTTTGTTGTTTCAAAATTGTTAACAATTTTGTAAAATACGGGCGGATAGAACGACCCGGTGGACGACGGGTATAAATTAAGAGGTCATGATGAGCACTGAAATCAAAACTCAGGTCGTGGTACTTGGGGCAGGCCCTGCAGGTTACTCTGCTGCCTTCCGTTGCGCAGATTTAGGTCTGGAGACCGTCATCGTAGAACGTTACAGCACCCTCGGCGGTGTTTGTCTGAACGTCGGCTGTATCCCTTCTAAAGCGCTGCTGCACGTAGCTAAAGTTATCGAAGAAGCCAAAGCGTTGGCTGAACACGGTATCGTTTTTGGCGAGCCGAAAACCGATATCGACAAGATTCGTACCTGGAAAGAAAAAGTTATCACTCAACTGACCGGCGGTCTGGCTGGTATGGCTAAAGGCCGTAAAGTGAAAGTGGTTAACGGTCTGGGTAAATTTACCGGGGCGAACACCCTGGAAGTTGAAGGCGAAAACGGCAAAACCGTGATCAACTTCGACAACGCGATCATCGCGGCGGGTTCCCGTCCGATCGAACTGCCGTTCATTCCGCATGAAGATCCGCGCGTGTGGGACTCCACTGACGCGCTGGAACTGAAAACGGTTCCTAAGCGCCTGCTGGTTATGGGCGGTGGTATCATCGGTCTGGAAATGGGTACCGTGTACCATGCGCTGGGTTCAGAGATCGACGTAGTTGAAATGTTCGATCAGGTTATCCCGGCTGCCGATAAAGACGTGGTTAAAGTCTTCACCAAGCGCATCAGCAAGAAATTCAACCTGATGCTGGAAACCAAAGTGACCGCCGTTGAAGCGAAAGAAGACGGTATCTACGTTTCCATGGAAGGCAAAAAAGCGCCTGCTGAAGCACAGCGTTACGATGCCGTGCTGGTGGCTATCGGTCGTGTACCGAACGGCAAAAACCTCGATGCGGGCAAAGCTGGCGTGGAAGTTGACGACCGTGGCTTCATCCGCGTTGACAAACAGCTGCGCACCAACGTGCCGCACATCTTTGCTATCGGCGATATCGTAGGTCAGCCGATGCTGGCGCATAAAGGTGTTCACGAAGGTCACGTTGCCGCTGAAGTTATCGCCGGTAAGAAACACTACTTCGATCCGAAAGTTATCCCATCCATCGCGTACACTGAACCAGAAGTTGCATGGGTTGGTCTGACTGAGAAAGAAGCGAAAGAAAAAGGCATCAGCTACGAAACCGCCACCTTCCCGTGGGCTGCTTCGGGCCGTGCTATCGCTTCTGACTGCGCAGACGGTATGACCAAACTGATTTTCGACAAAGAATCTCACCGTGTGATCGGTGGGGCGATTGTCGGTACCAACGGCGGCGAGCTGCTGGGTGAAATCGGTCTGGCGATCGAAATGGGTTGTGACGCTGAAGACATCGCGCTGACCATCCACGCGCACCCGACGCTGCACGAGTCCGTCGGTCTGGCTGCCGAAGTGTTCGAAGGTAGCATCACCGACCTGCCGAACCCGAAAGCGAAGAAAAAGTAATTTTTCCGAAATGATAAAAAGCGGCTGAATGGCCGCTTTTTTTATGTGTTTGTTACAAAATAGTGTCAAAGTCTGGCAAAAATTAAGGTAAATCGCCGAATTGCCAGAAAATGTTTTTTCCCGTACTGCACGATACGCCCCAACCGCATGAAATCGGGATTCCAAATCAACACCCTGTTTCACAAGAAATAAATCACCTTATCTTGTCATTAGATGAAACTAATAACCCTCTAAACTAATAGCGTGATAACAAATTGAGAGGGGAAATGATGAAACGTTTTTTAAAAGCAGCAGTAATGACTACCGTGTTTATTTCCGGCATGGCGCTGGCGCAGGATGCCGTCATCCCATGGGCTACCAACAGCGGTGGTACCGAAAGCACGCATATTGCGGCAATGGGACAAAATTTGAATGCGCAGCATCAGCAGATTAGCCAGACACAGGAAGGTGTATGGGCAACAAACTCTGGCAGCATTCGGGCTGATGAAGTAGCACTTACCAGCACGAAGCCGGCGTTTAAAGGTTATCCTGAATTAATGCCGCATCAGAATTAACTCTCCCGCTCACGTCAGACACATCTTCGCTGACGTGAGCGTCTGGGCAATGACGCCAATCCCAAACTACCAGTTCTGGTAGTCATCTTATTGATATTTCCGCTAAAAAAAATTGCGCAACTGCCGATACTTTTTTCGCCATTGTGTGGCTACTGGCCGCGCGCTTAAGAGGCTCTGGACTCTTTATTACACGAAAAAAGGAAAAAACATGTCTTTAAAAAAAATCGCGGTTGTTGGCATGGTTGTCGCGACAATGACCCTGACCGGGTGTGGCGCCATGACCACCGCCGTTAAAAAACGTAATCTTGAAGTGAAAACGCAGATGAGTGAGACCATCTGGCTGGAGCCTTCCAGCGAGAAGACCGTCTACATTCAGGTGAAAAACACTTCCGATAAAGACATGAGCAATCTGCAAACCCTGCTGGCAAATGACCTGTCGGCTAAGGGCTATAAAGTGACCAGTTCGCCGGATAACGCTTACTACTGGGTGCAGGCGAACGTACTGAAAGCGGACAAAATGGATCTGCGCGAAGCTCAGGGCTTCCTGAAGACCGGTTATGAAGGGGCGGCGATGGGGGCAGCTTTAGGTGCGGGGATTACCGCCTATAACAGTAACTCCTCCGGCGCGGCGCTGGGCGTTGGCCTGGCAGCGGGACTGATCGGTATGGCTGCTGATGCGATGGTGGAAGACGTAAACTACACCATGGTCACTGACCTGCAAATCTCCGAGCGCAGCAAAGCGAAAGTGACAACGGATAACGTTGCCGCGCTGCGTCAGGGGACGTCCGGCATCAAGCTGCAAACCAGCACTGCGCAGGGCGATCGCGCAAAATACCAGACTCGTGTTGTTTCAAATGCGAATAAGGTAAACCTGAAGTTCGAAGAAGCGAAGCCGGTTCTGGAAGCTCAACTGGCGAAATCTGTCGCTAACATCCTGTAATTTGTTGCGAGTTGCCGGGGGGCTACGCTTACCCGGCAACTCATCCTTCGACTCTGGGGATTCAGGGCGCGACAGGCTGCCAGGTTTTATCCAGGTGGTAGGCGGTTAACGCCTGTGCTTTTTGCTGCGACTCCTCGCCAAGATCCGCCTGATAGACCTTGTCATCACCGTTAACCATAAAGCTCATCACGCCAGTATGATCGTAGCTAACGGGCCAGGCAACCATCGCAAAGCCGCTGGTTTTGTCGGGAAGAATACGGAAATGATAACCGTGATAGCCTGTACCGGGTTCCTGCGGACTGAAGGCTGGTCCAAGCGGGCTTGGCGCTTCACCGGGTGAAACGGGCCAGTACAGACCATCTTTTTTCCCTTCAGAGCTGACAATCTTTTGTGCGTACGTCTGGTTCATCGCAAAGTAGCTTTGCTGAGCATCGACGTAGGCATGTAACGCCTCGATGGCAGCGAGTTCGTTGCGCCCAATCTCTCGGGTCAGGATCTCTTCGGCCGCTTCCTTAATATCAAATTGCCAGCCAGAGGTGGTTTTAACCACCGGGATCGGCAGTTGCCAGTCGCTGTCTCCGACAACAAGATGCGCGGTATTACCGTCGACAACGGTGTTATGGCGAACCTTCCAGTCGCGCAGGAAGCGATCAACCGCATCAGGATCGACGCCTTCCGGCGGCAGAAACTCGCGCCAGTTTTCCCCGAGCAGGTTGTTCATCGCACTTTCATTTTGCTCACTAATAGCGTTTGCCAGCGCATCGGTGGCCTGGTCTGGCGTGCTGAAGGATTGCTGCGCCATCGCGGTGGCCGAAACCATGAACAACACCATTCCACTGAGTAGTTTATTTTTCATGTCGGTTCCCTTAACGATGACGGAATTCACGGTGTTCAGCACGACCGCCGGATAGCTGGCGAGATGGCTGGTTGCGGGCGAACTGCCTGCTTTGGGCCCCTCGCTGCTGCTGCGCCTGCCAGCTGGCAGAGCGACTGTCATTGCCGCTCAGCGCATTGGCGCGCGGCTGGCTGGTCCGTTGCTGAAAATTATGTTGCTGTATATTGCGTTGCTGCGCCGGTTGCGTGATCCGTTTCTCCTGGCGCTGGGCGGCAGCCTGGCGATTTTCACGCTGCTGAGTGTTTGCCCGTTGCGCCGTTTGCGGTTTGGTATCGTAACCGCGGTAGTTATTACGCTGAGAAATTTGCTTCAGTTGTTGACTGGATGCCTGACGCTGGGCGTCTCTCGTGCCCGTACGCACCGTTTGCGGGAATGTTTTCCCCGTTGATTTTTCCATCTGGCTCAGGGCTGCCTGACGCTGGCTATCACGGTTGACCGGTCGTTGCTGGGTTGAGCTTAAGCCCGTTGCCGTGTTAGTGGAGTGAAAGCGGTTATTGAGCTGGCTATTAGGGTACGGCACACCCTCGCGATAGGCCGGGTTGTGCTGCCAGTTACGGTTGGCGTCTGTTAGCCGTTGCCCGCTGATTTTATTGAAGTTATCAACGTTGATATTGATGTTGTTATCGCCGTTGCGGTTATACCCGCCATGGTTATCCCAGTCATCGTGATGATGGTGGTCCCAGTCATCGTCATCATCCCAGTCGATGTTGCTGAAAATGGCATAGGTTGTGGCGACACCGAGGCTGAAGCCTAAACCGTTCACGAAGCTGTTGCCAAACTGCTCGCCGGGCGTTGGCGGCAGATAGGTTGGCGGATAGGCGGTATTGGGCCAGGTGCCGTAAACCGTGTTCGGGTTATAGGTGGGGACGTACACCACCTGTGGATCGGCGGATTCAATTTTGATAATCGTTGGGCTTGTCGTGGCGGTCATGGTAGTAGAACTGGTTGTTGACTCGCTGGTGACGGTTTTAGCCGGTGCCGCTTTTGTCACAGTAGTGACGGTCTGTTGCGGTGTCGATTGCAACGCCCCGGTTTGTTGCGCCAGCGCGCGCAGGCGTTGTACGGAGTCCATGACGTCTTTCGGTTGCGCAAGGAAAGCGTCACCCAGGCTTTGTACCCACGGCGGATTTTCACCCATCAGTGACATTAACTGTGGAAAGGCAACCAGCGATTTCACGCTGGGATCCCAGGGTTGACCAGCAACGGCCTGAATGGCGGCATCGCCCTGCATCTTGGGATTATCTTTTGACCACTGCGCGGCCTGGATGACGTTAGCCGGATAGGTTGAGGCCATCAAAATTTGTGACAGCAGTGAATCCGGATAGAGCGCGATAGGCGCCACCCACTGATCGATTTGCGCAGCCGAGTATGTCGGCGCGGCAGCAGGCGCAGGTTGGTCAACGGGAGCAGGGGCCGCTACGGGAGCTGGTGCCGGCGTTGAAGGTTGTTGTGCGACGGGGGCCGGCGCAGCGGGCTCCGTTACGCGACTTTTAACGAACATCACGCCAGAGGCGGCAAACAACCCGGCACTGCACAGAAGAACAAGCAGATGTGGCTTAAATGGCAACTTCATAAAATGACTCCAACGAGACAAGCGCTGTGCCGTGAGGCGTTCCTGTTGCCGCGAGTATCATGCACCCGTGTTTGACAGTTTTGACTTTTATTGGGGATTCAGCCGGCAGGTCCGGAAAAAGAGTGTGAGTATTTATTACACAATTATATCTGACGGCTAAAAAAACGCTGGAAAATTCAGCATGTCACGCTTGAAAATCAACCGCTTTACGGCGCCCTTTATCCCTCTGAAATGCGTCCCGCCTCGCCGCTACACCATTCTTAACGATTCAGCCAATTTTTTATGTTGCTTTTTTGTAAACAGATTAACACTTAAAGAAAATCCTGTTATTGTGCCTTATGCGGTACCGGGCATTTACCCTACTAACTACTGTCTCACAGGAGCGTGAAGAGAATCGCCCATCAACAAAAGCGCCGCATTATGACAATGAGAGCGAGGAGATATCGTCGTGCTAGAAGAATACCGTAAGCACGTAGCTGAGCGTGCTGCCCAGGGGATTGTGCCCAAACCTTTAGACGCAACCCAAATGGCCGCACTTGTCGAGCTGCTGAAGACCCCGCCTGTGGGCGAAGAAGAATTCCTGTTAGACCTGTTGATCAACCGCGTTCCTCCTGGCGTAGATGAAGCCGCATATGTTAAAGCCGGTTTTCTCGCTGCTGTCGCGAAAGGCGACACCACCTCCCCACTGGTCACGCCAGAAAAAGCCATTGAACTGCTGGGCACCATGCAGGGTGGTTACAACATTCATCCGCTGATCGATGCGCTGGACGACGCAAAACTGGCGCCGATTGCTGCCAAAGCGCTCTCTTCAACGCTGCTGATGTTCGATAACTTCTACGATGTAGAAGAAAAAGCCAAAGCGGGCAACGAATATGCGAAGCAGGTAATGCAGTCCTGGGCTGATGCCGAATGGTTCCTGAACCGTCCTCAGCTTGCTGAAAAAATCACCGTTACCGTCTTTAAAGTGACGGGTGAAACCAACACCGATGACCTCTCTCCGGCCCCGGATGCCTGGTCCCGCCCGGATATCCCTCTGCACGCCATGGCGATGCTGAAAAACGCCCGTGAAGGCATTGACCCGGATCAGCCGGGCGTCGTTGGCCCGATCAAACAAATCGAAGCATTACAGAAAAAAGGCTACCCGCTGGCCTACGTCGGTGATGTTGTCGGCACCGGTTCCTCCCGTAAATCGGCGACCAACTCCGTACTGTGGTTCATGGGCGATGATATCCCGCATGTGCCGAACAAGCGCGGCGGCGGTCTGTGCCTCGGCGGCAAAATTGCGCCTATCTTCTTCAACACCATGGAAGATGCGGGCGCGCTGCCGATTGAAGTCGATGTGTCGAACATGAACATGGGCGACGTGATTGACGTTTACCCTTACAGCGGTGAAGTGCGCAACCACGAAACCGGTGAGCTGCTGGCGACATTTGAACTGAAAACCGACGTGCTGATCGACGAAGTCCGCGCCGGCGGCCGTATCCCGCTGATTATCGGTCGTGGCCTGACCACCAAAGCGCGTGAAGCGCTGGGTCTGCCGCACTCAGACGTTTTCCGTCAGGCGAAAGACGTGGCGGAAAGCAGCCGCGGCTTCTCTCTGGCGCAGAAAATGGTTGGCCGCGCCTGCGGTGTGAAAGGTATCCGTCCGGGCGCGTACTGCGAACCGAAGATGACTTCCGTGGGTTCCCAGGATACCACTGGCCCGATGACCCGTGATGAACTAAAAGACCTGGCGTGTCTGGGCTTCTCTTCTGACCTGGTGATGCAGTCCTTCTGTCACACTGCGGCGTATCCGAAGCCGGTGGACGTGAACACGCACCACACGCTGCCAGACTTCATCATGAACCGCGGCGGTGTGTCGCTGCGTCCGGGCGACGGCGTTATCCACTCCTGGCTGAACCGCATGCTGCTGCCGGATACCGTCGGTACTGGCGGTGACTCCCATACCCGTTTCCCGATTGGTATTTCCTTCCCGGCGGGCTCTGGTCTGGTGGCGTTTGCTGCCGCGACCGGCGTGATGCCGCTGGATATGCCGGAATCCGTTCTGGTGCGCTTCAAAGGCAAAATGCAGCCGGGCATCACTCTGCGCGATCTGGTACACGCCATCCCACTGTATGCAATTAAACAGGGCCTGCTGACCGTGGAGAAGAAAGGGAAGAAAAACATCTTCTCTGGCCGCATCCTGGAAATTGAAGGTCTGCCGGATCTGAAAGTCGAGCAGGCGTTTGAACTGACCGACGCGTCCGCCGAGCGTTCCGCTGCCGGTTGTACCATCAAGCTGAACAAAGAACCAATTATCGAGTACCTGACCTCCAACATCGTGCTGCTGAAGTGGATGATTGCAGAAGGCTACGGCGATCGTCGTACGCTGGAACGTCGCGTGCAGGGCATGGAAAAATGGTTGGCGGATCCGCAGTTGCTGGAAGCCGATGCTGACGCGGAATACGCGGCGGTGATCGACATCGATCTGGCGGATATCAAAGAGCCGATCCTGTGTGCGCCGAACGATCCGGACGACGCGCGTTTGCTGTCCGATGTGCAGGGCGAGAAGATCGACGAAGTGTTCATCGGTTCCTGCATGACCAACATCGGCCACTTCCGCGCCGCTGGTAAGCTGCTGGATGCGCACAAAGGCCAACTGCCGACGCGCCTGTGGGTGGCTCCGCCGACCCGTATGGACGCGGCGCAGCTGACTGAAGAAGGCTACTACAGCGTGTTTGGTAAGAGCGGCGCGCGTATTGAGATTCCTGGCTGTTCCCTGTGTATGGGTAACCAGGCGCGTGTGGCTGACGGCGCAACGGTGGTATCGACCTCTACCCGTAACTTCCCGAACCGTTTAGGTACCGGGGCAAACGTCTATCTGGCTTCTGCTGAGCTGGCGGCGGTTGCTGCGCTGATTGGCAAACTGCCTACCGCGGAAGAGTATCAGACCTATGTGGCGCAGGTGGATAAGACGGCGGTGGATACCTACCGTTATCTGAACTTCGACCAGCTTTCTCAGTACACCGAGAAAGCGGACGGCGTGATTTTCCAGACCGCACTCTAATGCGCTAACGCGTTTTGTGTAAAAACGCATCAATGCCCGGAGAAGTCTGCTTCTCCGGGCATTTTTATTTCTATTCCTTATACCCGCTACGCTTTTTTTCTGCCGCGCTGCTGCGATAATTACAGCAAGGCGCAATGCGGTATTGGCGCATTGCCGGGAGCAGAGGAAGACATTATGGATTACGAATTTCTGCGCGATATTACCGGAGTGGTAAAAGTGCGTATGTCCATGGGCCACGAGGTGGTGGGGCACTGGTTTAATGAAGAAGTGAAAGAGAACCTGGCCTTACTTGATGAAGTGGAACAGGCGGCGCGTGCGGTTAAGGGCAGTGAGCGCTCCTGGCAGCGAGCAGGGCATGAATACACGCTCTGGCTGGATGGCGAAGAGGTGATGATTCGCGCCAATCAGCTTGAGTTTTCAGGCGATGAAATGGAAGAGGGGATGAGCTACTACGACGAAGAGAGCTTTTCGCTCTGCGGCGTAGAGGATTTTCTGCAAGTGGTTGCGGCGTACCGTGAATTTGTCCATCAATCCTGAGAAATTTCAGATATCAATCAAGCCGGGTGAGACGAACCCGGCTTTTTTTTCACAAAAATGATTATTTGATTTTTATTGATCATTATTAAACTGTGATCTGCCGCGTTTGCGCTTTTATTTTGATTGAATATAATCGTTATGATTTTATTTAATCACAATATAACAACAGGCGGGAAGACCATGAACATCAAGAAGGCAATAGAACGTGTACCCGGCGGCATGATGGTTGTGCCGTTGGTTATCGGTGCCATTATCAACACTTTTGCCCCGCAGGCGTTGCAGATTGGTGGATTCACCACTGCTTTATTTAAAAATGGCGCAGCTCCTCTAATTGGCGCGTTCCTGCTCTGCATGGGCGCAGGGATTAGCGTAAAGGCGGCGCCACAAGCTTTGTTACAAGGCGGTACGATTACGTTGACAAAATTACTTGTCGCCATCGCGATTGGTCTCGGGGTTGAACATCTGTTTGGCGCGGAAGGTATCTTTGGCTTAAGCGGTGTCGCCATTATTGCGGCAATGAGTAACTCCAATGGCGGGCTTTATGCGGCGCTGGTGGGGGAGTTTGGCAACGAACGTGATGTCGGTGCGATCTCTATCTTGTCGCTGAATGATGGGCCTTTCTTTACCATGATCGCATTGGGCGCGGCGGGTATGGCAAATATTCCTATCATGGCGCTGGTGGCGGTTTTGGTACCGCTGGTGGTAGGTATGATCCTCGGTAACCTCGATGCCAATATGCGTGACTTCCTGACCAAAGGCGGTCCGTTGCTCATTCCTTTCTTTGCCTTTGCGCTTGGGGCCGGTATTAACCTGGAAATGCTGCTGCAGGGCGGTCTGGCGGGCATCCTGTTGGGGGTGCTGACTACCTTTGTTGGCGGCTTCTTTAACATTCGCGCCGACCGTCTCGTCGGAGGGAGTGGTATTGCTGGCGCTGCTGCATCCAGTACTGCAGGGAACGCGGTAGCGACGCCGTTGGCGATAGCACAAGCCGATCCATCGCTGGCAGAGGTTGCTGCTGCGGCTGCGCCGTTGATCGCAGCGTCAGTCATCACGACCGCTATTCTGACGCCAATTCTTACGTCGTGGGTGGCGAAAAAGCAGGCGCGCCAGGCAGTTCAGGAGAACAAAGCATGAAAATGATCGTTATCGCCGATGATTTTACGGGGTCTAACGATACCGGCGTACAGTTGGCGAAAAAAGGCGCACGTACGGAGGTCATGCTCACACCTGCGCAGAAACCCTCTCGTCGCGCCGATGTTCTGGTCATCAACACCGAAAGTCGGGCGATGCCTGCAATGCAGGCCGCTGCAGCTGTACAACAGGCGTTAGCGCCATGGTGTGAAGAAGCGGTAACACCGCTGGTATACAAAAAAATCGACTCTACTTTCCGGGGCAATGTCGGGGCCGAAGTCACCTCAGCGATGCGTGCTGCTGGTCGGACGCTGGCCGTGATTGCGGCAGCGATCCCTGCTGCCGGGCGTACCACACAGGATGGATTATGTCTGGTACATGGCGTGCCGCTGTTAGAGACGGAATTTGCCAGCGATCCAAAAACGCCCATTCACTCTTCTCGTATTGCTGAGCTGATCGCGTTGCAAAGCGATATCCCGGTACATGAGGTGTCGCTATCGGATGTGCGTCGGGGAAGCTTAAGCGCGCTGCTTCGCGCTTTTGCGACAGAAGGCGAATGCATGGTGGTTGTGGATGCAGTGGAAGAGCGAGATCTGTCGCTAATCGCACACGCTGTTTGCGAACAAAAACAGATGCCGTTATTGGTCGGGGCGGCAGGGCTTGCCAATGCCTTACCTGCCGGAACGTTTATGCAAGAAAAGCAGGCATTACCGGTGCTGGTCGTGGCGGGCTCAATGAGCGAAGCAACGCGACGTCAGGTGGAAAAAGCGTTGTGCCAGGGCCGGGCAACGGTGGTTGAAATCGATGCCGCGCGATTGTCTGCATCGTCATTTGAGCAGGAAATGGCCTCTGTTGTTGAACAGGCTTGCGCGCAGTTGAGCCAGCAACAGCACACGATCTTGCGTACCAGTCGGCGTGCAGAAGACCGGAATATGATCGACTCGCTGTGCGCCAACCTGGGGATGAGCCGGCAACAGTTGGGAGAGCTGCTGAGTCGGCGTCTTGGAGAGATAACATTGCGGATTATTGAGCGGGCGCGTATCGGCGGTTTGTTCCTGACCGGAGGCGATATTGCTACGGCGGTCGCCAGTGCGCTGGGGGCAGAAGGGTATCGCATTCAAAGTGAGGTTGCCCCCTGTATTCCGTGTGGAACATTTGTGAACAGCGAGATTGATGACTTGCCAGTAATCACCAAAGCGGGTGGATTCGGTTCCGACACGACCCTTTGTGATGCGCTTTATTTTATTGAGGAGATGTACCGTGGTAACTAAAACTATTGCGATTACGATGGGAGATCCGGCGGGGATTGGTCCGGAAATTATTGTTAAAGCACTGCGTGAAGATGACCTTAATGGCGCCCCGCTGGTGGTGGTTGGGTGCCTGCAAACTCTGCAGCGATTACAGGCCCAGGGGCTGGCTGAAGGGGTGACATTCCGTGCAATCGAAAAGGTTGCTGATGCCCGATTCGAACCGGGTACGATTCATGTGATTGATGAACCGTTGGCGCAACCCGACGAACTGGTCCCGGGAACAGTGCAGGCGCAGGCAGGCGATCTGGCCTATCGCTGTGTAAAACGGGCGACGGAACTGGCGATGAAGGGCGATGTGCACGCTATTGCGACCGCGCCGTTGAATAAAGAAGCATTACATCTTGGCGGACACAATTATCCCGGACATACGGAACTACTGGCAACGTTGACGGAAAGTCGTGATTACGCCATGGTGCTCTACACCGACAAGCTGAAAGTCATCCATGTTTCCACGCATATTGCTTTGCGCAAATTTCTCGATACGCTCAATGGGCAACGTGTTGAAACGGTGATTGGCATTGCCGATACCTTCCTGAAGCGCGTCGGTTTTGCGCATCCGCGTATTGCCGTCGCGGGGGTGAATCCACATGCCGGTGAGAATGGCCTGTTTGGTGATGAGGAAATCCGCATTGTCGGGCCTGCGATTGAGAATATGAAAGCGAAGGGGATGAATGTATACGGACCGTGCCCGCCGGATACTGTGTTTTTGCAGGCTTATGAAGGCCAGTACGACATGGTGGTGGCGATGTATCACGATCAGGGTCATATCCCGCTTAAGTTGCTTGGTTTTTATGATGGGGTAAATATCACAGCAGGTTTGCCGTTTATTCGTACTTCAGCCGATCACGGTACGGCATTTGATATCGCCTGGACGGGAAAAGCAAAATCTGAGAGCATGGCCGTATCGATCAAACTGGCAATGCAACTGGCGTAATTTACTGTTATGAAAGGCCAACACCGTCTGGATAAGATTGTGGCGTATTTGAAAAATCATACGCTGGTTACCGTGGAGCAACTGGTTGAGGCGGTTGACGCCTCTCCAGCAACAATCAGACGCGACCTCATCAAGCTGGATGAACAGGGCGTGATCAGCCGTAGCCACGGCGGTGTTGCCCTGCGACGTTTTGAAGCGGCGCAGCCGACTACCAATGAAAAGCAACTGCGATCGCCCGCTGAGAAACGGGCGATTGCGCGTTTTGCCGCCTCAATGGTGCATGCTGGCGATGCCGTGGTGCTTGATGCCGGTACCACAATGCTGGAGCTGGCAAAATGTCTGACCCATTTGCCGCTGCGCGTCATTACTGTTGATCTGCATATTGCCCTGTTTTTGTCAGAATTCCGCCAGATAGAAGTGACGATTGTTGGTGGGCGCATTGATGACAGCAGTCAGTCCTGCATTGGTGAGTTTGGACGGAAAATGTTGCGTAGCGTCTATCCCGATATCGCCTTTATGAGCTGTAACACCTGGAGCATGGACAAGGGGGTGACCACGCCAACGGAAGACAAAGCGGGACTGAAGCAAGAAATTATCGCCAATGCGCAACGGAAGGTATTACTGGCGGATAGCAGTAAGTATGGCGCGCATTCGTTATTTAACGTCGCGCCGCTTAGCCGCTTTACTGATATTGTTACCGATGTGAATTTACCGCAAGGCGCAAAGGCTGAATTAAAAGCGCAATCCGTGGCCCTGACGCTGGTACAGCCAGAGTAACGGCGGTGGATTATTTAACGTAAGCCAACAGGCTCAGGGAATCACGCGCCAGCGCTTTGCATTTTTTTGCCGTTGGGATGCCGATACCGCTGAGATCGCGATAGCTGTCCTCACCCAGCGCCTTCATGTTGAAGGTGTCGTAATTACTCAGGTCCCACTGGTTTTGCTGGGCAAAAAAGACCAGTGCGCGACGGATCTGCCCATTTGGCAAATTCTGGTATCCACAGTCATTTTTCAGAAAAACAAAAACTGCCGTTAAATCGGCCATATCTTCGGCTTCGGACTCGCTCAGCGCGTAGCTATTTGCGCATACGGCCATCAGGCTGCCGAACAAAACTGTTCTGAAAAACGTCTTCATTGCTTCTACCACTGCATCACGGAATTTAAACGTTAGCACACTGCGAGCGAAGCGACGACCTTTATTATTAGCCGTTTACTTGACCTTCCCGTAAGGGGAAGGCTTATGCTTAAAAGATAGCCTGCTTAAGCTGCTGAATATAAGGAAGTGATTATGCAACGTCGTGACTTTTTAAAGTACTCCGTGGCGCTGGGCGTCGCGTCAGCATTACCTCTATGGAGCCGTAGCGTATTTGCCGCCGACCGTCCGGCATTGCCCATTCCAGACCTGTTAACCGCCGATGCTTCTAATCGCATTCAGTTGATTGCACAAGTCGGGCAGTCGAGCTTTGCAGGTAAAACCGCCACGACGTGGGGATATAACGGCAATTTGCTCGGACCGGCGCTAAAGCTGAACAAAGGGCAATCGGTGACGGTGGATATCCACAACCAGCTTGCCGAAGAGACGACGTTGCACTGGCACGGACTGGAAATTCCTGGTGAAGTTGACGGTGGGCCGCAAGGTATTATCCCGGCAGGCGGGAAACGCTCTGTAACTTTCACCCCGGATCAACGGGCAGCAACCTGTTGGTTCCACCCGCATCAGCATGGCAAAACCGGTCGTCAGGTGGCGATGGGGCTGGCCGGACTGGTGCTGATTGAAGATGAAGAGATTCACAAACTACTACTGCCGAAGCAGTGGGGCATAGATGATGTGCCGGTAATTATTCAGGATAAGCAGTTTTCCACCGATGGACAGATCAACTATCAACTGGACATGATGACCGCTGCCGTCGGCTGGTTTGGCGATACGCTGCTGACCAACGGCGCGATTTATCCTCAGCATGCCGCGCCGCGCGGTTGGCTGCGTTTGCGCCTGCTGAACGGGTGTAACGCTCGCTCGCTGAATATTGCCGCCAGCGACAATCGTCCTCTGTACGTTATTGCCAGCGATGGTGGACTGTTGGCGGAACCGGTCAAAGTAACTGAACTTCCTATGCTGATGGGCGAGCGCTTTGAAGTGCTGGTGGATGTGAGCGACGGTAAGGCGTTTGATCTGGTCACTCTTCCTGTCAGCCAGATGGGGATGGCGGTTGCGCCATTTGATAAGCCGCACCCAGTGATGCGCGTTCAGCCGCTGCTGATTACCGCTTCCGCAACGCTGCCTGATTCGCTGACATCCATGCCGTCATTGCCGTCACTGGATGGCCTGACGGTGCGCAAACTACAGCTATCTATGGATCCGATGCTTGACATGATGGGCATGCAAATGCTGATGAAGAAGTACGGTGGTCAGGCGATGGCGGGTATGGATCATGGGAAGATGATGGACCATATGAATAATGACAATATGGGCCACGGGAAGATGAATCATGGCAATATGAACCATGGCAACATGGGGAATATGCAGCATGGCAACATGAAGCAGGCGGGATCATTTGATTTCCATAATGCCAACCGGATTAACGGTCTGGCGTTTGATATGAATAAACCCATGTTCGCCGCGGCGAAAGGTCAGCATGAGCGCTGGGTGATTTCTGGTCAGGGCGACATGATGCTGCATCCGTTCCATATTCACGGCACCCAGTTCCGCATTTTGTCTGAGAATGGCAAAGCGCCTGCCGCGCACCGCGCGGGATGGAAGGACACGGTACGGGTAGAAGGCGGCGTCAGCGAGGTGCTGGTGAAGTTTGACCACAATGCGCCGAAAGAGCATGCCTATATGGCGCATTGCCATTTGTTAGAGCATGAAGATACCGGCATGATGCTCGGTTTTACCGTATAAACAGCGTCGGATAGCGGTGGCGCTATCCGCTAAACGTTTATTACGAAAACGGATATTACCCTATCGTCGAGTAAAAGCGTGCATATACTGAGGGAGTTAATCACTCATACCAAGAGGTATTCATGACGCTTTTCCGTAATATACTGGCAGCATCGTTTATCATGCTTTTGGCGGTCTCTGCGCAGGCCGCGATGAAGATGGAACGCCAACAGATTTCGAAACTGAATTTAAGCCTCGAAATCCCTCAGACGCTCACGCCCATGCCGGACGAGATGGCAAAAATCAAATACCCTTCCGAAAATCGTCCGCAGGTGATTTACGGTGACGAACGTGGTAAAGCGTCTTTAGGCATTACCGCCGGGCGCAACGCGCTGCCTGCCGCTCAGTTGGATATGGCAAAGGACGCGACGCTGAAAATGCTGACCAACTTCAAGCCGCAGGCGGAACCCGTCACGGTTGACGGGCATAAAGCGTGGCTGATTACCTTCCGCTCGCAAGCGCCGGATACTGAAATTCTCAACCTGCTGCTGGTTACCTCGCAAAATGAGAAAGCGGTGCAGGTCTCCTTCAATATGACCAAAGATCTGGTGTCGCAGTACCAGGACGCCGCGAAGGCTTCGCTGCTGTCACTGAAGTTTGAATAAAAAAAGCGCCCGCAACACTGCGGGCGCTTTTCATTTTACTTCGCGTCGTCCGGCAACGCGTACGCCACGATATAATCGCCCATCTTCGTGCCAAACGACCCGTGACCTCCGGCGGAGATCACCACATACTGTTTGCCATTCACTTCATAGGTCATCGGTGTCGCCTGTCCACCTGCCGGTAGACGACCTTGCCACAATTTCTCACCGTTACTCATGTTGTAGGCGCGCAGATAGTTGTCGGCGGTCGCGGCAATGAACAGCACGTTACCGGCGGTGGAAATAGGCCCCCCCAGCATTGGCATTCCCATATTGAACGGCACCTGAACCGGCATTGGGAACGGCATGCTGTCCTGCGGTGTGCCAATACGTTTTTTCCACACCACTTCATTGGTCTTCAGATCCACGGCGGAGATGTAGCCCCAGGCTGGCTGCTTACACGGCAGGCCAAATGGCGACAGGAACGGATTCAGCGTGACGCCGAACGGAACACCATACTGGGGCTGAATTCCTGATTCTGTGCCGGTGCCTTTGGCATCTTTCGGCGGCTCCATCGGATTGCCTGGGCCGCGTGGGATCAGCTTCGATACAAACGGCAAGGCCATCGGGTTGGCAATCGCCACCTGACGGTTAGGATCAACGGAGATGCCGCCCCATTCAAACATCCCCAGGTTGCCAGGGAACACCAGCGTACCCTGCTCTGAAGGCGGGGTGAAGATGCCCTCATAACGCAGTTGGTGGAACATCACGCGACACACCAACTGATCGAACATGGTGGCGCCCCACATATCCGCGCCGCTCAAATCTTTCTGCGGACGGAAGGTGAGATCGGAGAACGGCTGGGTTTTGCTGACGTAATCACCTTTGGCTGCGCCCTGCGGCACCGGTTTTTCCGGGGCAGGTACCACCAGTTCACCATTACGGCGGTCGAGCACGAAGATGTTACCGGTCTTCGCCGGTGCGTAAATGACAGGGACTTTCTGCCCTTTAACGGTGATATCCGCCAGCGTCGGCTGCGCCGGTAAGTCCATATCCCATAGATCGTGATGAACGGTTTGATAGCTCCAGGCCAATTTCCCGGTCGTGGCATTTAACGCCAGGATGGCGCTGGCATAACGTTCCTGTTCCGGCGTGCGGTTACCGCCCCAGATGTCCGGAGTGGTGACGCCCATGGGCAGATACACCAGATCCAGCTTCGCGTCATAGGCCGCAGGGGCCCAGGAGTTGGGTGAGTTAAAGGTGAACGTATGTTCATCTGACGGGATGAAATTGGGATCTTTGGCGCCTGGATCGAACGCCCACAGCAGCTTACCGGTATTCACATCGAAACCACGGATAACGCCGGAGGTTTCGCGGGTGGAGAAGTTATCGGTCACCGACCCGGCAATCACGATGGTTTTATCAGTAATGATGGGCGGCGACGTCGGCTCATACAGACCCGGCGTGGTATCCGGCATGTTGGTCTGTAAGTTAAGGATGCCTTTATTGGCGAAGGTTGCGCACAGCTTGCCGGTTTCCGCGTTCAGGGCAAACAGACGGCCATCGTTCACCGGCAGGATGATGCGGCGCGGACAGTCAGCAACCACTTCCGGGCTGGCGTTATCGGCCCGTGCTTCATGATAAGAAACGCCGCGACAGGTCACGTGCTGGAAAGAGGTGTTGGTATTGAGTTGCGGATCGAAATGCCACTTCTCTTTACCACTCGCTGCATCAAGTGCAAACAGACGCTGGTGGGCGGTACACAGATAGAGCGTATCACCAACTTTGATCGGCGTGACTTCATTGGTGATTTCACCCGGATCGTTCGGCTGTTTTAAATCACCGGTACGAAATACCCAGGCTTCTTTCAATTGATGTACGTTGTCGGCGTTAATTTGTTTTAACGGTGAGTAGCGTTGACCTTCCTGATTGCGCCCGTAAGCGGGCCAGTCCTCGTCGGCCACCGGTGAAATTGCTTCGGCCGGGGTGGTATCCGCGCTCAGCGTGCCGTGTATTTCCTGCGGATCGTTGAAACCCGCCCAGGTCAGGATCCCGCCGCTAATCAGTAGTGCGACGACCAGCGCTGTTACCGCACCGCTGGAAGGTACGAGCAGATGGCGCCAGACGAGCGGCAGAATCAGCCAGATACCGAAGAAGACCAGGATATCGCTACGCGGTGTTAATGCCCAGAAATCAAACCCAACTTCCCATACGCCCCAAATCATAGTGGCGAGAAGCAGGACGGCATACAGCCAAAGCGCGGAGCGTTGACTACGCCATAGCAGGAAGGCCACGCCGAGCATGGCCAGACCCGCAATAGGGTAATACCAGGAGCCACCGATGGCGACCAGCCAGCCTCCGCCAATCAGGAGATAGAGTCCACAAAGTGCGGCGAACAGAGCACTCAGTGTCACGATAAGTCGTTGGGATCGTACGTTGTTATTTGCCATAAAAAATACCATCACAGGTGTTATTTCTTTAATAGCAGTTAATTATAGGAGTTAAAACGCGTGATGATTGTCACACAATGAACTTTATCAACAGATGCCGCGGATGAATGCTTTTGCTGGTATACTGCGTGCCTTGCGCTTAGATGCTCGCTTATTAAAAGTAAGCATTGAGTGATTTGTTTTTAAATCATATGGTTAGAGATATGAAACATACTGTTGAAGTCATGATCCCGGAAGCGGAGATCAAAGCGCGTATTGCTGAACTGGGACGTCAGATTAACGAACGTTATAAGGACAGCGGCAGCGATATGGTGCTGGTTGGTCTGTTACGCGGCTCATTTATGTTTATGGCGGACCTGTGCCGTGAAGTGCATGTCTCCCACGAAGTCGATTTCATGACTGCATCCAGTTATGGCAGCGGAATGTCTACCACGCGTGATGTTAAAATCCTGAAAGACCTGGATGAAGACATTCGTGGCAAAGACGTGCTGATTGTTGAAGACATCATCGACTCCGGCAACACGCTGTCTAAAGTGCGTGAGATTCTGAGCCTGCGCGAGCCGAAATCCCTGGCTATCTGTACGCTGCTGGATAAACCTTCCCGTCGTGAAGTGGATGTGCCGGTTGAGTTTATCGGATTCTCTATTCCAGATGAGTTTGTGGTCGGCTACGGCATTGACTATGCCCAGCGTTATCGCCATCTGCCGTACGTTGGCAAAGTAGTGCTGCTGGACGAGTAATTGGCTGGAGTGCCTGATGGCGCTTCGCTTATCAGGCCTACGGCGCAGGTTTGTAGGCCGGGTAAGGCATAGCCGCCTCCCGGCAATGTCACATTATTTATGGTTGCAGTGTTTCTGGCTGAGGTTAGATAACCCCTGGCGATAGCGCTGCTCCAGCGTTTCGCGGCTGGTGGCGGTGACGTCGAGATCGCGCAGCAGGCCATCATGAATACCGTAGGCCCAGCCGTGAATCGTGACTTTCTGACCGCGCTTCCAGGCGGATCGCATAATCGTTGAATGACCCAGGTTATAGACCTGCTCCATGACATTCAGTTCGCACAGAGTGTCCATGCGGCGTTCCTGCGGCATTTCGCCCAGCAGTGAGCTGTGTTTAAACCAGATATCGCGAATATGCAGTAACCAGTTATCAATCAGCCCCTGTTCTTTATTTTCAATAGCCGCCTGGACGCCGCCGCATCCGTAGTGGCCGCAAATAATAATATGTTCCACTTCCAGCACATCCACCGCATACTGAACCACTGAGAGGCAGTTCAGGTCGGTGTGAATAACCAGATTGGCAACATTACGGTGGACGAATAATTCGCCCGGTTCCAGACCGGTCAATCGTTCAGCGGGAACGCGGCTATCGGAACATCCAATCCATAGAAAACGTGGATTCTGCGCATGTGTCAGCGTTTCAAAAAATCCGGGATCCTCTTCTACCAGCATCTTTGACCATAGTGCATTGTTGCTGATGAGTGTATCTATGTCTTTCATGGAGTTGTACGACCCGAAACCAGATAAATTCGATGGGCTAATATAGGGTAACTCCAGCATTAATTAAACTATATATGAAATGTCAGAACGTAAGGTAAGTAAAAAACCATGACCATTGCTCTGGAACTTCAAGAACTTAAGAAAACCTATCCCGGTGGCGTGCAGGCGCTACGCGGCATAGATTTGCAAGTCGAAGCGGGGGATTTTTATGCGCTTTTGGGACCGAATGGCGCAGGTAAATCCACCACCATCGGCATTATCAGTTCGCTGGTGAATAAAACTTCCGGACGGGTAAGCGTCTTCGGATACGATCTCGATAAAGATACGGTTAACGCTAAACGTCAGCTTGGTCTGGTGCCGCAGGAGTTTAACTTTAACCCGTTTGAAACCGTGCAGCAGATCGTGGTCAACCAGGCAGGTTACTACGGCGTTGAGCATAAAGAAGCCGTTAAGCGTAGCGAAATATATCTAAAACAGCTCGACTTGTGGGAAAAGCGTAACGAACGTGCGCGTATGCTTTCCGGCGGGATGAAACGTCGTCTGATGATCGCTCGTGCGCTGATGCATGAGCCAAAGCTGTTGATTCTCGACGAACCGACGGCGGGCGTCGACATTGAGCTACGTCGTTCAATGTGGGGCTTTTTAAAAGATTTAAATGACAAAGGCACCACAATTATTCTGACCACCCACTATCTCGAAGAAGCGGAAATGCTGTGTCGCAATATCGGTATTATTCAGCACGGCGAGCTGGTGGAAAATACCTCCATGAAGAGCCTGCTCTCTAAACTGAAATCAGAAACCTTTATTCTCGATCTGGCGCCGAAAAGCCCGCTGCCAAAACTGGAAGGGTATCAGTATCGTCTGGTTGATACCTCGACGCTGGAAGTGGAAGTTCTGCGTGAGCAAGGGGTTAACAGCGTGTTCTCACAACTGAGCGCCCAGGGTATTCAGGTATTAAGTATGCGTAACAAAGCGAACCGACTGGAAGAACTGTTTGTTTCTCTGGTGCATGAAAAACAAGGAGATCGCGCATGATGCAGCTGTATTGGGTTGCGCTGAAAAGCATCTGGGCGAAAGAGATCCACCGCTTTATGCGTATCTGGGTCCAGACTCTGGTTCCTCCCGTCATCACCATGACGCTCTATTTTATTATTTTTGGTAATTTGATTGGCTCGCGTATCGGCGAAATGCATGGTTTTAGCTACATGCAGTTTATTGTGCCGGGGCTGATTATGATGGCTGTAATCACCAACTCGTACGCTAACGTGGCATCGTCATTCTTTAGCGCCAAGTTTCAACGCAATATTGAAGAACTGCTGGTCGCTCCGGTACCGACGCACGTCATTATCGCTGGTTTTGTCGGCGGCGGCGTGGCGCGCGGGCTGTGCGTGGGCATTCTGGTTACCGCGGTGTCGCTGTTCTTTGTGCCGTTCCAGGTACATTCGTGGGTGTTTGTGGCGCTCACATTGGTGCTGACTGCGATTCTGTTCTCGTTGGCGGGCTTACTGAATGCAGTCTTCGCCAAAACCTTTGACGATATCAGCCTGATCCCAACCTTCGTACTAACACCACTGACCTACCTGGGGGGCGTATTCTATTCGTTAACGCTGCTGCCGCCGTTCTGGCAGGGGCTGTCGCACCTGAACCCAATTGTCTACATGATCAGCGGATTCCGCTACGGCTTCCTGGGTATCCATGATGTTCCGCTGGTCACCACGTTTGGCGTGCTGGTGGTGTTCATCGCGGTGTTTTATTTGCTGTGCTGGTACCTGATCCAGCGTGGACGCGGTTTGCGCAGTTAATTCTTTCTTCCTCTCTCTGCTCGGGAGAGGAAGACTTTTGACGCTTATCACCATTATGGATTTATCACATTGATAAACTACTTGCCTGCTAAGGAGGAAGGCAATGTTAGGTTGGGTAATTACCTGTCATGACGATAAGGCACAGGATATGCTGCATCGTCTGGAGCAGAAGCACGGCCCGTTGGCCCAATGCCAGGCGGTAAGTTTTTGGCGTGGGCTCAGCTCAAATATGCTGAGCCGCATGATGTGCCACGCTCTGCATGCTACTGACTCAGGCGAGGGCGTGATCTTCCTGACGGATACCGCGGGGGCCGCACCGTACCGCGTGGCCTCGTTAATGAGCCACAAACACCCTCAGTGTGAAGTGATTTCAGGTATCAGCTATTCATTGCTTGAGCGAATGCTTTCGTCACGGGAATCAATGAGCAGCTCTGCGTTTCGCGATTGCATTGTTACGCTTGGCGGGCCGGAGGTCTCAAGCCTCTGGCATCAACAACAAAAAAATCCCCCCTTCGTGTTGAAGCATGATTTGTACGAGTATTAATCGTTGGTATTGATGGCGCTTTTGCTACAATAGCCGAGGTTTCTCGCCTCGGTTCGGTTATCTCATATGGTTATGCGCGTTGTGCTTATTTTGTTGCTCCTGTCTTCTGGCAGCGTAGCTGCGGCTTTGCCTGCTCGCTACATGCAAACTACCGAAGCGGCTGCCGTGTGGGCGCAGATAGGTGACAAAATGGTGACGGTGGGGAATGTTCGCGCCGGGCAGATCCTTGCCGTAGAGCCGATAGCGGCTGACTATTACGAATTCACCTTTGGCTTTGGTACCGGGTTTATTGATAAGGGGCATCTGGAGCCTGTTCAGGGGCGGCAGAAAGTTGACGATGGTTTGGGCGATCTCAATAAACCCCTCAGCAATCAAAGCCTGATTACCTGGAAAGATACACCGGTTTATAATGCCCCGGATGTCGGTAGCGCCCCGTTTGGCGTGCTGGCGGATAATCTGCGCTATCCCATAATCAGTAAGCTTAAAGACCGACTCAACCAGACGTGGTACCAGATCCGCATTGGCGGCAGACTGGCCTATATCAGTGCTCTGGATGCGCAGGAAGACAACGGCATCCCGGTGTTAACCTATCATCATATTCTGCGTGATGAAGAGAATACCCGCTTTCGTCACACCTCCACCACAACCTCCGTACGCGCTTTTAGCAACCAGATGGCCTGGCTACACGATCGCGGCTACACGACGCTGACGATGTATCAACTGGAAGGCTATGTACGCAACAATATGAACCTCCCGGCGCGGGCGGTGGTGCTGACTTTCGACGATGGTCTGAAGTCGGTGAGTCGTTATGCTTATCCGGTGTTGAAACAGAACGGCATGAAGGCGACGGCGTTTATCATCTCGTCACGCATTAAGCGCCATCCGCAGAAGTGGGATCCGAAATCGCTACAGTTTATGAGCGTCTCTGAACTGAATGGGATCAGGGATGTGTTTGACTTCCAGTCGCATACCCATTTTTTACATCGAGTGGACGCTTATCATCGGCCGATCCTGCTGAGCCGCAACTATCACAACATTCTGTTCGATTTTGCCCGTTCGCGGCGGGCGCTGTCCCAGTTCAATCCTCACGTCCTGTATCTTTCATATCCGTTTGGCGGTTATAACGCCACGGCGGTAAAAGCGGCGGGCGATGCGGGATTTCACATGGCGGTAACCACGGTGAGAGGGAAGGTGAAGCCGGGCGATAATCCGATGCTGCTCAAAAGGCTGTATATTTTACGCACGGATTCGCTGGAAACGATGTCGCGGCTGATCGTCAATCAGCCGCAGGGGTAAGGACTATCAGGCAACCTGGACCGGAATAGCTTTCGCGGTGCGCTTCATTTCGTTGTCGCCTTCAAAGTAGGCCACTTTCGGCCGCCATGTCCGGGCTTCTTCATCAGACATGGTGACGAAGCTGGCGATAATCACAATGTCGCCAACCTCAGCGCAATGCGCCGCCGCACCGTTCACCGAGATGATTTTGGAGCCGCGTTCAGCCGCAATCGCATAGGTTGAGAAACGTTTCCCATTGGTCACGTTCCAGATATCAATCGCTTCGTTTTCCAGAATACCGGAGGCATCGAGGAAATCCTGGTCAATGGCACAGGAACCTTCGTAGTGCAGGTCCGCCTGCGTGACTTTTACGCGGTGGAGCTTGCCTTGCAGCATGGTGCGAATCATAACTTCTATACCCTGTCGTTTATCTTGGCTAAGCAGGCGTTTGTAGCCTGCTTTGGAAATTCTCAGGCAGTATTGCCCGATTTTTAACCCCTGTCTACTGGGCTAATGTAACGCTTTGATTATCGATCAAACGCGCCTGTCCCAGCCATGCGGCGACCAGAATGACCGCACGTTTGCTGTTTTCGGTGAGTTCAAGCAGCGTGTCGGCATCGCGGATCTGAATGTCGTCGGCGCGGAAGCCTTTTTCATTCAGTTCTTGCGCTGCAATGGCAATCATCTCGTCCAGGTCACGCTCACCGGCCTGTAACTTTTCGCCGATGCCGCTCATCACTTTGTATAATCCTGGGGCGATTTTACGCTGCTCTGCCGTCAGATACCCGTTACGCGAGCTGAGCGCCAGACCATCTTTGGCGCGGATAATCGGCACGCCGACTATCTCAATGTCGTAGCCCAGATCGGCGACCATTTTGCGAATCAGCGCCAGTTGCTGGAAATCCTTTTCGCCAAAGCAGGCGATATCCGGCTGGATCAGGTTGAACAGCTTGCTGACGATGGTCGAGACGCCGCGGAAGTGGCCCGGACGGCTGGCGCCTTCCAGCATGGTAGAGAGGCCGGGAACATCAACGTACGTCTGGCCTTCCAGCCCCTGCGGATAGATTTCCTCAACGGCTGGAGCAAAGACATAATCGACTTTGCGCTTGTTCAGTTTTTCACAGTCTTCCTGCAGCGTGCGCGGATAGCGCACCAAATCTTCCGGTCTGTCGAATTGCATCGGATTGACGAAAATGCTGACGATGACCACATCAGCTCGGGCTTTTGCCTCATCGACCAGTTTCATGTGGCCGTCGTGCAGATTGCCCATAGAGGGAACCAATGCGACGCGTTTGCCTTCCTGGCGCAGACGACGGATATGCTGACGCAGCAGCGGCAGGGTTTCGATAATTAACACACCTGGACTCCTTAATGGAAACTGTGTTCTTCGCCCGGATAAACGCCGGACTCCACTTCTGCCATATACTGCCGTACGGCGGCGCGCATGTCGCCCGCTTCGGCAAGGAAATTTTTCGCGAATTTTGGAATATGACCGCCGGTGATGCCAAACGCATCGTGCATTACCAGGATCTGACCATCGGTGACGTTGCCCGCGCCGATGCCGATCACCGGAATCGACAGCGCTTCAGTAACGCGCTTCGCCAGTTCAACCGGCACGCATTCCAGCACCAACAGTTGAGCGCCTGCCGCTTCTAAGGCCAGCGCGTCATCCAGCAGTACCTGCCCGGCGTCGCCGCGGCCCTGAATTTTATAGCCGCCGAAGATATTCACCGATTGCGGCGTCAGCCCCAGATGGCCACAAACCGGGACGGCGCGTTCGGTGAGCATTTTCACCGTGTCAACGAGCCATGCGCCGCCTTCAATCTTGACCATATTGGCCCCCGCACGCATCACGATGGCCGCGTTTTCAAACGCCTGTTCCGGCGTGGCATAAGCCATAAACGGTAGGTCGGAGAGCAGCAGGCAGTTCGGCGCGCCACGGCGAACGGCGCGGGTGTGGTAGGCGATATCTTCCACGGTGACCGGCAGGGTGGAGTCGTGCCCCTGAATTGTCATGCCCAGTGAGTCGCCCACCAGCATCACGTTGATGCCTTCATCGGCGAATAATTTGGCGAAGCTGTAATCGTACGCGGTAATGGTGGCGAAGCGTTTCTTTTCCTGTTTGCATTTCTGTAACAGCGAAATGGTGGTCGGTTTCATAACATTTCCTGATGATGAAAGTCATATTTACCGGCATTCTAACAGTCACATTCAGGGGGGCAATTGATTTAAGCAATCGTTTGGCGCTAAAGCAGTAAACGCTAAAGGGGAGGCTATGTTTTACCAGTGGACGGGTTTTGCCGCACCAAGATCGGTGAGATGCTGATGCAAGCTGATACCATCCGGAAAGATCAGATCAGGGGCGATCTCAAACAGCGGCCACAGCATAAAGCCCCGGTTTTTCATGTCGTAGTGCGGCACGGTCAGACGGTCGGTGTTAATCACTTCATTGCCAAACAGCATAATGTCGAGATCCAGCGTACGCGGACCCCAGCGTTCGGCCTTGCGCACACGCCCCTGCTGCAGCTCAATGCGCTGGGTATGGTTAAGCAATTCTTCTGGGGCGAGAGCGGTATCCAGCGCCACGGCGGCGTTCAGGTAATCGGGCTGATCCTGTGGGCCTAATGGCGGTGTGCGGTAAAATGAAGAGACGGCCACAATGCGGCTGTCGGGAATTTCACCGATCGCCTGTACGGCAGCATTCACCTGCTCCAGCGGGGAGGCGAGGTTGCTGCCAATAGCGATATATACCCGTCGTCTTTCAAGCTGCATCTGTGTTGGCTTTCCTCGCTCATCCCACTCACGTACTGATGTACGCTCCCGGGAGTTCGCTGTGTCGCCGCCTTGATGCAACCCGAAATCCATTGGGTATTCGCGATTGGTCACGCGGAGCCCTCGCGGCGTGGCGCGCGTTTACGTGGGCGACGATGACGACGACGTTCAGGCTCTTCATCCAGCTCGTTCAGCATGCCTTTTTGCTCCGGCGGCGCTGAAACCTGGAATTCACCCCACCATTGAGCCAGACGCTGCAGCTCGGCATTGTTTTCCACTTCTGCACGCAGGGCCAGCAGGTCGTAGGCGGCGCGGAACTTCGGATGTTCCATCAGCTTCCAGGCGCGTTTGCCCTGACGACGGGACATGCGTAACTGCAACTGCCAAATATCGCGGGTCAGCGAGGTTAATCGTTTCGGGATTGCCAGCGAGCGACAGGCTTCGTCGAGTACGTCATTCATTGCCAGTGCGAAAGCGTCGTAATAGGCCAGGCCGCTTTCTTGCGCGATTTTCTGCGCGGCTTCCAGTAACGGATACCAGAACATGGCGGCGAACAAGAACGCCGGGTTAACGCGCATATCATTGTTAATGCGGTTATCGGTATTCTTCAGCACCTGGGCGATAATGCGTTCCATCGGGCTGTCACCGTCTTCGGTGAAGTAGCGCGTAATGGTTGGGAACAACGGCTGGAACAGGCTGTACTCACGCAGTTTTTTATAGGTTTCATACCCATAGCCCGCCTGTAACAGCTTAAGCGCTTCTTCAAACAGGCGTGCGGGAGGAATGTCGTTCAACAGCGTTGCCAGACGCGGGATCGGCTCTGCGGTTTCCGGGCTGATACGCATGTCGAGCTTGGCGGCAAAGCGCACGGCGCGCAGCATACGTACGGGATCTTCGCGATAGCGCGTTTCCGGATTACCGATCAGGCGAATGATGCCTTCTTCGAGATCCTGCATGCCACCGACGTAATCACGCACGGTGAAATCGGCCACGCTGTAATACAGGCTGTTGATCGTGAAATCGCGACGCTGGGCATCTTCTTCAATGGAGCCAAAGATGTTATCGCGCAGCAGCATACCGTTTTGCCCGCGTTGCGACGTGGTGCGATCGGCTTCGCTGCCTTCATGATGGCCGCGAAAGGTCGCCACTTCGATAATTTCCGGGCCAAACATCACATGCGCAAGGCGGAAACGGCGACCGACCAGACGACAGTTGCGAAACAGTTTTCGCACCTGATCCGGCGTTGCGTTAGTGGTGACATCAAAATCTTTTGGCTTTTTGCCCAGCAAAAGATCGCGCACGCCCCCGCCAACCAGCCATGCCTCGTATCCAGCCTTATTGAGCCTGTACATTACCTTCAGGGCATTTTCACTGATATCTTTGCGGGAGATTGAGTGCTGCTCACGCGGGATTACCGTCATATGTGGACGGGCGACGGCAAGCTCGGCCTCGCGCTCCTCGCGGCTTAGCACCTTGCGGCAAAAATTAGCGACTCGGGTAAAAATAGTGCACCTCGGTAGTGTCAAACTTCAATCAGAACAAGTGTTGCTGTGTAAAAATAGCGGCTAATCATAGCTCAGCGTGGCGCATTTGAGAATGGCGTATTTACGATCGCTGATTCTGGCACCGTTGTCAGACTCCAGTTTTTGACGGCAAACTGAAGGATCTGATCGACCTGCATTTCCTGCCACGCGATATCCGCACGCTGGCCGAGAAAGCGCAGCGCGGCAATAATCACCGGACGTGGATCGCCTTGCGGCAGGGCAGGTGCATGATTTTGTTTGGAAAGTTTAGCGCCTTGTTCGTTAAGCGCCAGCGGCAGATGAATATAGTCTGGCGCCTGCCAGCCAAACTGCTGATACAACGAAATTTGCCGCACCGTCGGTTCTATGAGATCGGCGCCGCGCACAATTTCCGTCACGCCCTGGAAATGGTCATCTACCACTACCGCGAGGTTATAGGCAAACAGCCCGTCGCGGCGGTGAATAATAAAATCTTCGCCAGCAAGTTGCGGGTCAGCCTGAATTACACCGCGTAGCCGGTCAGTAAACTGCAGCACGGGGCGGCGTTGATTGATGCGGACAGCCGCCTGCTCTGGCCCGAGGCGTAACTCACGGCAGTGGCCGTCGTAAATACCGCCGACGCTTTGAATACGCGCCCGTGTACAGGTGCAGTAATAGCTCAGATCCTGCTGATGCAGCCAGCTAAGCGCCTCTCGGTAGGCGTCATGACGCTGGGACTGCCATAAAATTTCGCCATCCCAGTGCAGGCCGTAATGTTCCAGCTGACGCAGAATCGTCTCTGCAGCACCGGGAACTTCACGAGGGGGGTCAATGTCTTCAATACGTACTCGCCAGATGCCGCGCCGGGCACGGGCCTGCAGGTAGCTCCCGAGGGCGGCAATGAGTGAACCGAAGTGCAGTTCGCCGGAAGGGGAGGGGGCGAAGCGGCCAATATAGTGTGAATCGCTCATTTTGCGGACTAACAAATAATAAGGCGGGAGAAACTCCCGCCTGTAGTAAACGTGGTAAAAATGACCGGAATTAACCTGCCATTTGTTTTTCGCGGATTTCTGCCAGCGTTTTGCAGTCGATACACAGATCGGCTGTCGGACGCGCTTCCAGACGGCGAATACCAATTTCTACGCCGCATGATTCGCAGTAGCCGAAATCTTCGTCTTCTACCTTCTTCAGCGTCTTCTCGATCTTTTTGATCAGTTTGCGCTCACGGTCACGGTTACGCAGCTCAAGGCTGAATTCTTCTTCCTGCGCGGCGCGGTCCACCGGATCAGGGAAGTTAGCCGCTTCGTCTTGCATATGAGATACGGTGCGATCGACTTCATCCCTAAGTTGATTACGCCATGCCTCAAGAATACGCCTGAAGTGCGACAGCTGGGCTTCGTTCATATACTCTTCGCCCGGTTTCTCCTGGTACGGCTCCACCCCAGCGATGGCGAGAATACTCAGGGACGATGTTTTACGGTTTTGCCCTTCTTGCATGTTGCTTCTCCTTAACACGCACTATCGATCCCCATGTTCGGGGGAAAAATCAGGTCGCTATAAATAGCAGATGCTTTTCCGGATAGCAATTATCTAAACGTAACACTTGACAACCCTGTGAGGAAAAGCGTATTTGCACACGCGCCCAGAATATTAATTAACCAGATGTTTACACCATTACAAGGTAATGGGCAACGGCTCTTTAAGAGTCATACCATGGGCAGAAAGTTCCGCTTTATAAACCAGAATTTCGACCCCCTTTTGCCGAGCTTCGACCAATAATTGCGCATATTTCGTATCAATATGGCGCGCGGGTGAAAACCGTGTAATGGCTGAATGTAGCACAGCGAAAAATATCACCGCCCGCTTACCTTCAGCCGCTACGCTCATCAATTCCCGAAGATGTTTCTGACCTCGTTCAGTGATGGCATCGGGAAAATAACCCTGATCTTTTTCCGCCAACGTGACTGATTTCACTTCAATATAGCAGTCAGGTCGGGAATCCGCCTGTAACAAAAAGTCTATACGACTCCCTTCAGCGCCGTATTTTACTTCACTTTTCAATATGCTATAGCCTGAAACTTCTGAAATTAGCGACTGCTGAATCGCCTCTTTCGCTAATCTGTTCGCCCACAGCGTGTTAACACAAATAAATGCCCCGGATTGCGTTTGCGTTAATTCCCAGGTATGCGGATATTTCCGTTTGGTATTTTCTGATGTTGAATACCAGACGGTATCACCTGGCGTTGCGCATCCGGTCATCGCGCCGGTATTTGGGCAGTGTAACGTTAACGTTGTGCCATCCGGTGTGATCACATCCGCTAAAAAGCGCTTGTAGCGCTGGATGAGCGTAGCGGGTTGTAAAGGTGGAGAAAATTGCATGAACAGTCCCTTTGATTATTCAGTCAGCATCCAGCGTTGCAACTGCGTGTAACGCGTACGCCCCCGCGTGAATGTGGAGGAATAGAGCGCAAACCCGGTGACCGGGAACGACCAGCCAAAGCCGGGGGGCGGAATGGGAACCGCGTGTCCGGCATCGCGCAGCAGCGTGATATGCGGGTGAAACGGCTGCGGGCTTTGATAGCACCCGCTGCGTGAGGCCTGCGCCCGCAGCATATTCGCCAGTTGTAACAGTCCGCGCGGCGGCTGACGCATCCCCAGCCACACTACTCGCGAACGCAGCCATTGCCCGGCATCATCCAGTTTGAGCGTAAAACCGGGCTGGCGAATGCGTCCGGCTAGCTGCGACAACGCCTGTTGCTTCTCTGCGCTGACATCACCTAAAAAGGCCAACGTCAGATGCAGATTCTCGGCGGCGACGGGACGGCCTGCTTCAGGAGGGAACTGCGCGGCTCGCCAGTGGATTAACTGCTCCCGAACCTCGGCAGGCAATTCAATCGCAAAGAACAGCCTTTTTGGCTCAGACATGATGGATACTCGGTTATGAATTAACGCGATGCTACAATGCAGCGCGAAGAATGTTAACCCTCTGGAGCCATTTGTGACGTCGTTGCCCGTTGCCGCCGTAGTGCCTGCACTGCTTACCGCCCTTGATGCCTCGCCGCAGGTTCTGCTGACCGCGCCGACCGGTGCCGGGAAATCGACCTGGCTGCCGTTGCGACTGCTTGAGCATGGTGGCATCAAGGGGCGGATAATTTTGCTGGAGCCGCGCCGTCTGGCGGCACGCAATGTGGCGCAGCGGTTGGCGGAGTTGCTGAACGAAAAGCCCGGCGAGACCGTGGGGTATCGCATGCGCGCGCAAAGCTGCGTGGGGCCGCAGACCCGGCTGGAAGTGGTGACGGAAGGCGTCCTGACGCGCATGATCCAACGCGATCCCGAACTCACGGACGTCGGATTAGTGATCCTCGATGAATTTCACGAACGGAGTCTGCAGGCCGACCTGGCGCTGGCGCTGCTGCTGGATGTACAGCAAGGTCTGCGTGACGATCTGAAACTGTTGATCATGTCCGCAACGCTCGATAACGGGCGCTTGCAGCAGTTATTGCCCGATGCGCCCATGATTATCTCTGAAGGCCGCACATTTCCGGTCGAGCGACGGTATCAACCGCTGGCGGCACATCTGCGTTTTGACGAAGCGGTGGCGATAGCCACGGCGGAGCTACTGCGCTATGAAAGCGGGTCGCTGCTGCTGTTTTTACCGGGCGTTGGGGAAATCCAGCGCGTGCAGGAGCAACTGACAACGCGTGTGGGCAGCGATGTTGTGCTGTGCCCACTGTATGGCGCGCTGACGCTTGCCGAGCAGCGTCAGGCGATTTTGCCCGCGCCGCAAGGCCAGCGCAAAGTGGTGCTGGCCACCAACATTGCTGAAACCAGCTTAACGATTGAAGGTATTCGGCTGGTGGTAGACTGCGCTCAGGAGCGCGTGGCGCGCTATGACGCGCGCACTGGACTGACGCGACTGATTACCCAGCGCATTAGCCAAGCCTCGATGACGCAGCGAGCGGGACGCGCAGGGCGTCTGGAACCCGGAATTTGTCTGCATCTGCTGGCCAAAGAACAGGCGGAAAGAGCGGCCCCGCAAGGGGAGCCGGAGATATTACAGAGCGATCTGTCCGGGCTGCTAATTGAGTTGCTGCAATGGGGATGCACCGATCCCGCGCAACTAAACTGGCTGGATACGCCGCCCGCTATCAACCTGCAGGCGGCAAAACAACTGTTGCAGATGCTGGGTGCGCTTGCGGGTGACAGGCTCAGCGCTCGCGGGCAGAAAATGGCGATGTTGGGGAACGATCCTCGCCTGGCGGCGATGCTGGTCAGCGCCAGCAATGATACCGAAGCGGCAACGGCGGCAAAACTGGCAGCGATTCTGGAGGAGCCGCCGCGTGGTGGCTGTACCGATCTGGCTGCGGCGTTTTCACGCAATCACCCCGCCTGGCAGCAGCGCAGCCAGCAATTGCTGAAACGGCTCAATGTTCGCAGCGGACAGCCCGACAGTACGCTGCTTTCCCCGTTGCTGGCGCAGGCGTTTGCCGACCGGATCGCGCGTCGACGCGGGCAGGAAGGGCGTTATCAACTGGCTAATGGTATGGGCGCAATGTTGGATGCTGATGACGCTTCCGGACGCCATGAATGGCTGATAGCGCCGTTGTTGCTACAGGGCAGCGCTTCGCCGGATGCGCGTATTCTGCTGGCCCTGCCGCTGGAGATTGACGTGCTGATGCAGACGTGTCCTGAACTGCTCCAGCAGTCCGACACTATCGAGTGGGATGAAACCCAGGGCACATTAAAAGCCTTACGCCGCTCGCGCATTGGTCAGCTCACGGTAAAAGTCCAGCCGCTGGCTAAACCCTCGGAAGAGGAGTTGCACCAGGCGATGTTGAATGGCATTCGCGATAAAGGGCTAAGTATGCTCAACTGGACGCCGGAGGCCGAGCAGTTTCGGCTGCGTTTGCACTGTGCGGCGACCTGGTTGCCAGAATATGACTGGCCCGCGGTAGATGAAGATTCTCTGCTGGCGACGCTGGAGACCTGGCTGTTGCCGCACATGAGCGGTGTGCACTCTTTACGCGCGTTAAAAGCATTAAATGTGGGTCAGGCATTGCGCGGTTTGCTGGACTGGTCAATGCTGCAACGTCTGGATAGTGAACTGCCGGCGCATTACACTGTGCCGACGGGGAGTCGGATTGCCATTCGCTATCATGAAGATAATCCTCCTGCGCTGGCGGTGCGGATGCAGGAAATGTTTGGCGAAGCGAGGACTCCAACCATCGCTCAGGGCCGCGTTCCGTTGGTGCTGGAGCTGCTGTCTCCGGCCCAACGACCGCTACAGGTGACCAGCGATCTGAGCGCGTTCTGGCAGGGATCGTACCGCGAGGTGCAAAAAGAGATGAAAGGGCGTTATCCGAAACACGTCTGGCCGGACGATCCGGCGAATACCGCGCCAACGCGGCGCACCAAAAAGTATTCGTAATGTAACTGTAGGCCGGATAAGGCGTTATGCCGCATCCGGCGAAAGAGCGGTAATAATTGAGAGATTTCTTCTTCTGTCGCAGGACGGAAGAACAGAGAATCGGGCCTTTGCGCCTGAATGTTGCGGAGAAAAAGCATGGCGGGGAATGACCGCGAGCCAATTGGACGTAAAGGGAAACCATCGCGTCCGGTAAAACAAAAGGTGAGCCGTCGTCAACTCAGAGATGAAGAGTATGACGACGATTATGATGATGATGACTATGAGGATGAAGAACCGATGCCGCGTAAGGGTAAGGGCAAAGGGCGTAAGCCTCGTGGTAAGCGCGGCTGGTTCTGGCTGCTGGTAAAACTGTCGATTGTCTTTTTGGTGCTGATCGCCATTTACGGCGTGTATCTGGACCAAAAAATTCGTAGCCGTATTGATGGCAAAGTCTGGCAACTTCCGGCGGCGGTATATGGCCGCATGGTTAACCTTGAGCCAGAAATGCCCATTGGCAAGAACGAGATGGTGAAGCTGCTGGAGGCCACGCAGTATCGTCAGGTGACGAAGATGACGCGTCCGGGCGAATTCACCGTACAGGCGAAGAGCATTGAGATGATTCGTCGCCCGTTTGACTTCCCGGACAGCAAAGAAGGGCAGGTGCGCGCGCGTCTGACCTTTGACGGCGATCATCTGGACACCATCGAGAATATGGATAACAACCGCCAGTTCGGTTTCTTCCGTCTCGATCCGCGTCTGATCACCATGCTCTCTTCACCAAACGGCGAGCAGCGTCTGTTTGTCCCGCGTAGCGGCTTCCCTGATCTGCTGGTGGACACGCTATTGGCGACAGAAGACCGTCACTTCTATGAGCACGACGGGATCAGTCTCTATTCCATTGGCCGTGCGGTGCTGGCGAACCTGACGGCAGGTCGTACGGTACAGGGGGCCAGTACGCTGACCCAGCAGTTGGTGAAGAACCTGTTCCTCTCCAGCGAGCGCTCCTACTGGCGTAAAGCCAACGAAGCCTATATGGCGCTGATCATGGATGCGCGTTACAGCAAAGACCGCATTCTTGAGCTGTACATGAACGAAGTCTATCTCGGCCAGAGCGGTGACAACGAGATCCGTGGCTTCCCGCTGGCGAGCTTGTATTACTTCGGACGTCCGGTGGAAGAGTTAAGCCTCGACCAACAAGCACTGCTGGTTGGGATGGTGAAAGGGGCGTCGATTTATAACCCGTGGCGTAACCCGAAGCTGGCGCTGGAGCGTCGTAACCTGGTGCTGCGTCTGCTGCAACAGCAGCAGATTATCGACCAGGATCTGTATGACATGCTGAGCGCGCGTCCGTTAGGCGTGCAACCGCGCGGCGGGGTGATCTCCCCGCAGCCAGCGTTTATGCAGATGGTGCGTCAGGAGCTACAGGCGAAGCTCGGCGATAAAGTTAAAGATCTCTCCGGCGTGAAAATTTTCACCACCTTTGATTCCGTGGCGCAGGACGCTGCAGAAAAAGCGGCGGTGGAAGGCATTCCGGTGCTGAAGAAACAACGTAAGCTGAGCGATCTGGAAACGGCGATTGTGGTGGTTGATCGCTTTAGCGGTGAAGTTCGCGCCATGGTTGGCGGGGCAGAGCCGCAGTTTGCGGGCTATAACCGTGCGATGCAGGCGCGTCGTTCAATTGGTTCTCTGGCGAAGCCGGCGACCTATCTGACGGCACTTAGCCAGCCGAAGCTGTACCGCCTGAATACCTGGATTGCCGATGCGCCAATTGCGCTGCGTCAGCCGAACGGCCAGGTGTGGTCGCCGCAGAACGATGACCGTCGCTATAGCGAAAGCGGTAAAGTGATGCTGGTGGACGCGTTAACGCGCTCAATGAACGTACCCACGGTGAATCTGGGGATGGCGCTGGGCCTGCCTGCCGTGACCGATACCTGGCTGAAGCTGGGCGCGCCGAAAGATCAGCTTAACCCGGTTCCGGCTATGCTGCTGGGGGCGCTGAACCTGACGCCAATCGAAGTGGCGCAGGCGTTCCAGACTATTGCCAGCGGTGGGAACCGCGCGCCGCTGTCGGCGCTGCGTTCGGTGATTGCCGAAGATGGCACGGTGTTGTACCAGAGCTTCCCGCAGGCTGAGCGTGCCGTTCCGGCGCAGGCGGCGTATATGACGCTGTGGACCATGCAGCAGGTGGTTCAGCGTGGTACAGGCCGCCAGCTTGGCGCGAAGTATCCTGGGCTGCATCTGGCGGGTAAAACCGGGACCACCAACAACAACGTCGATACCTGGTTCGCCGGGATTGACGGCAGCCAGGTGACCATCACCTGGGTGGGCCGTGATAACAACCAGCCAACCAAGCTGTACGGTGCCAGCGGCGCGATGTCGATTTATCAGCGTTATCTGGCTAACCAGACTCCAACCCCGCTGGTGCTGACGCCACCGGAGGATGTGGTGGATATGGGCGTGGACTATGACGGCAACTTCGTGTGTAGTGGTGGGATGCGCACGCTGCCAGTATGGACCACCGATCCTGACTCACTGTGTCAGCAGGGGGAAATGCTGCAGCAGTCGGGTAATCCGTTCGATCAATCTTCTCAACAGCCGCAGCAACAGCAGCCTCAACAGCAGCAACCGGCGCAGCAAGAGAAGAAAGACAGCGACGGCGTAGCGGGCTGGATTAAGGATATGTTCGGCGGAAACTAATCAATGCGTCATCTGGTTCCCTTACTCAGTAGGGAGCCAGATTGGCGTTTACCCTCCTGTCTTTATTATTTATTTCAGTAATGTGTTGTTGGTAATTATTTTTTTAATTTATTTTAGATTTCCTTAACTATTTGTTTATTATATTTCATAATTGATTATTTTCTTTAAAAACAATTGATTATGCATATCTCGGATATGAATTGTGTTCCTGATGATAATATTATGATATTAAATGTAATATAATATTTATGAATTAACGTTGTCCCTAAAAAATGTCTGCTTTTTGATTGTTGTTATTGTAGACATGGACATTGTCTTTTCTCTGTTAGTTATAAATAATATTTAGCATATGTAAGGAATACATTATGTATAAGAAGCATATTTCCACTTTGTTTGCAGGACTATTGCTTGCAACTGTGGCGACTCATGCCTTAGCGGTTGATACAGGAACTGTCACGTTTACAGGCAAAATTATTCCCGACACCTGCACCGTGGATGTCAATGGCGCAACTACCAGCGGTACGGTGACATTTAACCCTTTGAGCCAGACTGCGTTTGGCGCTGATAAGAAAGTGGGTGATTCTCAGAGTTTTGCGATTACAGTTGGTGCTTGTGATTCTGCAATTAGTAATCTGAATATTAAATTTAATGGCACACGTATTACGGGCTATGACGATGAAGTCCTGCAAGCGAGTGGTAGTGCGAAGAATCTCGGTGTTCGTTTATTACCGGAGAATAGCAGCAACTACATAAAATTTGATGGTTCAGATCCGGAATCGGCAACCAATAAATCTAACAGTGGCAGTATTGTCTTTAACTATACCGCAGAAGTCATTCAGGTGGGCTCAACATTACCAACTACCGGCGATTATAGCGCACAGGCAACATATACTCTGATGTATCGTTAATATTGATTGGCCTGAAAGGGCCAGTCTTTCAATGGAATGAAAAATGAAAAGACAGTTAGGTATCTTCTCTTTTTTATCGCTTTTTCTTATGAACATTGCACAAGCTGGTGTGGTCATTAGCGGCACACGTATTATTTATCCGGCCAGCCAGGCTGAAGTACAAGTTACATTAAAAAATAAAGATAATGATAAACGTTACCTGGTTCAAAGCTGGGTGAGTAACGTTGATGACAGTAAAGCACCATTTGTTATTACCCCACCGATTTACAAGCTGGAAGAAAATCGCCAGACGCTGCTGCATGTCGTGTATACCGGTGATAAAAGCGCCTTACCTCAGGATCGTGAATCCCTGTTTATGGCAAATGTGAAATCGGTATCTGCCATTCCGGAAGCGTTGAGAGATAACAACACCTTGCAGCTTGCGATTAAAACGAAAGTTAAATTATTTTATCGCCCAAAGGCTTTAAGCGATCACGCGGCTAAGAATGCCTGGCAGTCGCTACAGTTTAGTCATAATAACAATCAGCTTGTGATTAAAAACCCTACGCCATTTTATGTGACTTTTGGCCAGCTCACTGTCGGCGGGAAAGAAATTCAACAGGCTAAAAATCAGGATGTACCTTCTGCATTAAGCATGATGATTGCACCTTTTGGCGAGCAGCGTTATCCCCTGCCTTCTGGTGCCAAAGGACAGGTTAGCTGGACCGCTATTAATGATTATGGCTCTGAGACTGAACAACGTAAGCAGTCACTGTAGAGCTCAGCCAATATAAACCCCGCTGCTCATAATATGATTATTACATCGTTCATTGAATACTGATGTCTTTAATAAATTAAAAGGTGAAGATCTTAAAGGATCCATGTCTTCGTAAAAAATAAACTAGCCATCGGATGGGCAATATGTTTTCAATTCGCGTCTTGCGCACATTTACTTTTAATTCGTTGACCTTGGCAATACTGGCAGCAAGTGCTCCAGGGTATGCCGACGATTATTTTAACCTTAGTGCACTCGAAACCGATACTCCATTAGAAAATACGGGCGCGCTGGCCGCTTATTTACATAACAGTGGCCTGTTACCTGGTAACTATCTCACTTCTGTGGTTTGGGATCAGGAATTTATTGATAAAAGAAATATCAATTTTCTCCTTTCGAAGGACGGCAAAAAGCTGGTGCCGCAGTTCACTAAAGCAGAATTGCGCGAGTTGGGCGTTAAAGTTGACACCGTTCCGGCACTGAATCTGCTTGATGATAATTCACCTGTGGGGGACATCAGCGAATATATACCTGAGGCCCGTTATGACTTTAGTGCTGATACCCAGGTGTTGCAATTGCGTATACCGCAAATGTACCGAAATACTCAGATCTCAGGCGATACTAATCCAAAATACTGGGACGACGGTATTCCTGCGCTATGGACGAGTTACTACATCTCCGGTTCTCATCAACGATTTAATGGGGATGAAAGTTCTTCAAATTGGGTGAGTTTGAATTCAGGGATAAACCTTGGACCGTGGCGACTGCATAATATGGGAACCTGGGGCCAGGATGACGGCTGGCAATCGATCAATACCTCGCTGCAACGCGACATTAAACCGTTGCGCAGCCAGTTTGAAGCTGGGCAGACCTCGACCAATGGCGAACTGTTTGACAGCGTACAGATGACAGGGATCAAACTCGAAACCGACACCAGTATGTTGCCGAGCAGCCTACAGGGTTTTGCGCCAGTGGTTCGCGGGATTGCAAACAGTGATGCCAAAGTAACCGTCAAACAAAATGGTTATGTCATCTATCAGACGAATGTTTCTCCCGGGCCATTTGAAATTCGCGACCTGAGTCAGGTGACGGCAGGGGCCGATCTTGAGGTGACGGTTCAGGAAGCCGATGGTACGGAGCGCAGCTTTATTCAGGCCAGTTCTTCAGTACCGATTATGCTGCGAGAAGGGGCGATGAAATACAGCTTGGCGGCGGGGAAGTATCGTGATGTCGATAATGGTGAAGAACCGGGATTCGGCCAGGCGACACTCATCTATGGTTTACCCTACGGCATGACCGCTTATGGCGGTATGCTAGGTGCATCGATGTACCATTCAGCCTTAGTAGGAATGGGGGTCGATCTTCAGCAGTTTGGTTCACTTTCGACGGACGTTACTGCCGCCAAAACCGCGTTTAATGACGATCGCGACGACGCTCGTGGTCAATCATGGCGGGCTCAGTATGCCAAAGATTTCCCGCTGACCGATACGACCGTGACGCTGGCTAGCTATCGCTACTCCACATCGGGTTTTTACACCTTCCAGGAAGCGCTGGATCAGCGCAACAATAACTATGATAGCGACGATATTTACAGTTATCGCAGCACCAATAATCGTCGTAGTCGTCAGCAGTTTAGCCTTTCTCAGTCGCTGCATTCATGGGGCTCGGTTTATGCCAATGCATATCAGCAGGATTACTGGGGGATGGACGGGTATGAACGCAGTATTAGCCTTGGCTACAGTAGCAGTTGGCAGGGAATCAACTGGTCGGTGAACTACAACCTGACGAAGACGCCTTCGACGACTGACGATCAGCAGATTGCCTTTTCCATTAATGTACCTTTGGCGCGTTGGCTGTCGAATTCATGGGCTACTTATAATATGAACAGCACCAGACATGGCAATACATCGCATCAAGTGGGGATTAGCGGCACGCTGCTGGAAGATAACAATTTAAGCTATAACCTTCAGCAAACCTACACCAATAGTGATGCTGGCAATGGCGCATATCTCTCATCGCGCTATCGCGCTTCGGTGGGCGAGTTCAGTTCCAGCTACAGTTATCAGAAAGATAACAAGCAGTGGAGCTATAGCGCACAGGGTAGCGTGGTCGCGCATTCGCATGGAGTCACGTTGGGCCCGTCTATACAGGATGCTTTTGCGATCGTGCATATTGCTGATGGCAATAATGTCAAAGTCCAAAATTCGTGGGGAGTTTATACCGATTATTGGGGCAATGCGGTTGTGCCTTCATTAACAAATTATCGGCGTAATACGATAACGGTTAATACGTATGGACGGGATGACATTGATATTCAGGATTCCTCATTAGACGTAACACCTACCAAAGGCGCGGTCGTTGCGGCGGATTTTACTGCTCGCACGGGTAAGCGTGCGTTGATAACGCTGAAGCGCAATCATGGCGTCGTGCCTTTTGGCGCGATGCTTAGTCTGTCGGAGAGCACCGCCATTGTGGGCGATGACGGTGAAGTTTATCTCACCGGACTTAAGGGAACCCAGACCTTTACCGTGCAATGGGGCGATGGACGAGAAGCAAGATGCGCTGGAAGCGTGACAATACCTGAAGAAGTACCGGCAGGTATTTATAAAGCAAACGTGCAGTGCCAGTGAAGACTGACTCTAAAAGAAAGGAATCTATAATGAATATTAAACCAGGCTATTTAGGGGCGCTGTTATTACTGATTAGCGGTAGCAGCTGGGCGAGTTGTTCTTTTACTCAGGGCGGTGTTGGGCCTGGACCTTTTACCATACCAGCGTTGGTGGTAAGCCAGGATGCGACGCCTGGTACGATACTTTATAGTCAAGAACTGGTTGGATCTGCGATTAAATTGAAATGTACGGGAGTTGCTCCTATTTATAAAGGATACAGGTATCTGAGCACCCGTTGGGAAAATAGTGTTGGACTGTCAGCTGTTTATAAAACTAACGTTCCCGGCATCGGTATTCAGGCAAAATGGAACAACACCGGGAGATCGCTTGCTACAGACGGTAACTATATCCTCTCTTATTTTGAAGCTGAGGATATGACAGAAGATTATGAATATACTATTTCACCCCGAATAGGTATTAGGATTGTTGTCATCGGGCCCATTGAAAGCGGCACTATTGATGCCAGCCGTTTGTTGGCCGAATGGGTATATGACAACCAGACGGTTGCCCAACTCACCTTTAACCCCGTGAGCGTAAACGTGCAGGCTAACACCTGTAACCTTGTTGAGAAAAATATTTCCGTACCGCTTAAACAGATCACAACGGGTGAATTTAACAACGGTTATTCAGACGTTGTCTCAGATGATGCCTTCAAAATTCAGCTTGATGCCTGTAAAGCCGATATACAGGTTGATTATCGGTTTACGACCTCAGGGTCGACGGGGGTAACCAGCGGTAACATTCTTAGTATTGCTAGCGGAACGGACGCTGCCGAAGGCGTGGGGATTCAAATTCTTGATAACAATAACAACGTTCTCCAGTTTGATACGGATTATACCGCTGTCTCGAAAACGACAGAGAATCAGGCCATCACTATTCCTCTTCAGGCGCGTTATGTCAAAACGGGGACGGTCAAAGCCGGGCAGGTAGATGCCGTCGCGACGTTTGAAGTTTATTATCGCTAAACGTGAATGACCTGCCAAATTTGGCAGGTCATTACCCAATTCCATCATCTTTCTATATCCCTTCTCCCAATCTGGTTATTTCTTAACCCCTTAGTTTTAGTAGGGGCGCGTATTGCTTGCGCTCGCAACAGCGTTTCGAATATCATACTCTCGTTATAAGAATAATTCTCGTTTACGTTATCATTCACTTTCATCAGAGAAATACCAATGGCGCGTATTAAAACTGCTCAGCCAAATTCCTCGCTGCGTAAAATTGCAGTTGTGGTAGCCACAGCGGTTAGCGGCATGTCTGTCTATGCACAGGCGGCGGTTCAACCGAAAGAAGAAACCATCACCGTAACCGCAGCGCCTGCTCCGCAGGAAAGTGCATGGGGGCCAGCGGCAACCATCGCCGCACGACAGTCTGCTACGGCGACCAAAACCGATACTCCGATTCAAAAAGTTCCTCAGTCTATTTCAGTGGTCACCGCTGAAGAGATGGCGTTACATCAGCCGAAATCGGTTAAAGAGGCGCTCAGCTACACTCCTGGTGTCGCCGTGGGTACGCGTGGCGCATCCAATACCTATGACTATCTGATTATTCGCGGATTCGCGGCAGACGGCCAAAGTCAGAACAACTATCTGAATGGCCTGAAGATGCAGGGTAACTTCTACAACGATGCGGTAATCGATCCTTATATGCTGGAGCGCGCTGAAGTGATGCGCGGTCCGGTTTCCGTTCTTTACGGAAAGAGCAACCCTGGCGGGTTGTTGAACATGGTCAGCAAGCGCCCCACGACAGAACCGCTGAAAGAAGTTCAGTTCAAAATGGGCACTGACAGCCTGTTCCAGACCGGGTTTGATTTCAGCGACGCGCTGGATGACGATGGCGTGTACTCATACCGCCTGACCGGCCTGGCGCGTTCCGCTAATGCGCAGCAGCAGGGCGCAGAAGAGCAACGCTACGCTATCGCGCCATCGTTCTCATGGCGTCCGGATGATAAGACAAACTTCACCTTCCTCTCCTACTTCCAGAACGAGCCTGAAACCGGTTATTACGGTTGGTTGCCGAAAGAGGGTACCGTATCTAAGCTGCCAAACGGTTCACGTCTGCCCACCGATTTCAACGAAGGTGCAAACAACAATACCTACTCTCGTAATGAGAAGATGGTGGGCTACAGCTTTGACCACGAATTTAACGACACCTTTACCGTGCGTCAGAATCTGCGTTATGCGCAAAACAAAGTTTCGCAAAACAGCGTGTATGGCTATGGCATGTGCTCAGATCCGCTCTATACAAAAGATCCGGCTAACAGTCCTTGTGCCAGCGTTCCTCAGTCAGATTGGGATCATACATTGACTCGTCAGTACGTTGACGATAATGAGAAATTGCAGAACTTTGCTGTTGATACGCAGGTGCAGAGCAAATTTGCTACCGGTTCCCTGGATCACACATTGCTGACCGGCGTTGACTATATGCGTATGCGTAACGACATCAACTCCTGGTTTGGTTGGGCTGGTTCTGTAGCGCCGTCAGATATCTATAACCTTGACCGCAGCGACTTTGATTTTGGCGCGCATCCTGGACCAGGTGCTCCGTATCGTGTTCTGAATAAACAGGAACAAACAGGTCTGTACGCTCAGGATCAGATGCAGTGGGATAAGGTGCTGGTTACTCTGGGTGGTCGTTACGACTGGGCTAAACAGGATTCTCTGAACCGCGTATCTGGCGTGCAGGACTCCCGTGATGACAGACAGTTCACCTGGCGTGGCGGTGTTAACTATCTGTTTGACAATGGTGTAACTCCGTATTTCAGCTATAGCGAATCTTTTGAACCGGCTTCCCAGACCGGGGCTAGCGGCAATATCTTTGCGCCATCCAAAGGTAAGCAGTACGAAGCTGGCGTGAAATACGTGCCGAGCGATCGTCCGATCGTGTTGACCGGTGCGGTATACCAGCTCACCAAAACCAATAATTTGATGGCCGACCCGAATGGATCGCTTTTCTCGGTTGAAGGCGGTGAAATTCGTTCACGTGGTGTGGAAATTGAAGCAAAAGCGGCGCTGTCTGCCAGCGTTAACGTTGTCGGTTCTTATACCTACACCGATGCGGAATACACCACCGACACCAACTACAAAGGCAATACGCCTGCTCAGGTGCCAAAGCATATGGCATCCTTGTGGGGTGATTACACCATCTATGACGGCGCGCTCTCTGGCCTGACGCTGGGAACCGGCGCTCGTTTAACCGGTTCAAGCTACGGCGATCCGGCAAACTCCTTCAAAGTGGGAAGCTACACGGTGGTGGATGCGTTAGTGCGATACGATCTGGCGCGCGTCGGCATGGCGGGCTCCAACGTGGCGCTGCATGTGAACAACCTGCTTGATCGTGAATATGTCGCCAGTTGCTTCAACACCTATGGCTGCTTCTGGGGCGCAGAACGTCAGGTCGTTGCAACCGCAACCTTCCGTTTCTAATTTCTCTTTGGGCACGCTTTGCGTGCCCGTTTTACAAGTTGGCTGCTATGCAGGAAAACAGATCCCATCCCGATACCACTTTTGCGTTGCGTAATGTCTCCTTTCGTGTGCCTGGGCGCACGCTTTTGCATCCTCTCTCGTTAACGTTTCCCGTAGGAAAAGTGACCGGTCTTATCGGCCACAACGGTTCCGGAAAATCGACGTTATTGAAAATGCTGGGACGTCATCAGCCGCCGTCAGAAGGCGAGATCCTGCTCGACGAACAGCCGCTGGAGAACTGGAGCAGTAAAGCGTTTGCCCGCAAGGTCGCCTATTTGCCGCAGCAGTTGCCGCAGGCAGAAGGGATGACCGTTCGCGAACTGGTAGCGATTGGCCGCTATCCGTGGCACGGCGCGCTGGGACGTTTTGGCGTGGCCGACAGAGAGAAAGTAGAAGAAGCCATTTCGTTGGTGGGCTTAAAACCCCTGGCGCATCGTCTGGTCGATAGCCTGTCCGGCGGCGAGCGTCAGCGTGCGTGGATCGCCATGCTGGTGGCGCAGGACAGCCGCTGCCTGCTGCTTGACGAACCGACCTCTGCGCTGGATATCGCTCATCAGGTCGACGTACTGGCGCTGGTGCATCGCTTAAGTCAGGAGCGCGGCTTGACGGTGGTTGCCGTACTGCACGATATCAATATGGCGGCCCGCTACTGCGATTATTTAGTTGCGCTGCGCGGCGGCGAAATGATTGCTCAGGGAACGCCTGCGGAACTGATGCGCAGCGAAACGCTGGAACAGATTTACGGTATCCCGATGGGCATTTTGCCGCATCCGGCTGGTGCCGCACCCGTGAGTTTTGTCTATTAATGATCGGATTACCTCATATTACCCGTCGGCGGCTGCTGACGGCGATGGCGCTGTCGCCGCTGCTGTGGCGGATGAATACGGCTAACGCGGCGGCGATTGATCCGCAACGTATTGTGGCGCTGGAATGGCTGCCGGTAGAGCTATTGCTGGCGTTGGGGATCGTGCCGTATGGCATTGCCGATATCCCTAACTACAAGCTGTGGGTTAATGAGCCTCCGCTGCCGGAGTCGGTGATTGACGTCGGGCTACGTACGGAACCCAATCTCGAACTACTGACCGAAATGAAACCCTCGTTTTTGGTATGGTCGGCTGGTTATGGCCCCGCCCCCGAAAAACTGGCGCGGATTGCGCCTGGTCGGGGATTTAACTTCAGCGATGGCAAAAAGCCGCTGGCAGTTGCACGTCAGTCGCTGCAGGAAATGGCGCAGTTGCTGAATCTGCCAGCTTCTGCTGAACGCCATCTGACTGAATACGATCGTTTTATCGCCAGCCTGAAACCGCGCTTTATCCAACGAGGCGCGCGCCCCGTGCTCCTGACGTCCCTGCTTGATTCGCGGCATATGCTGGTGTTTGGCCCGAACAGCCTGTTCCAGGAGGTGCTGGACGAATATGGGATCCCCAACGCCTGGCAGGGAGAAACCAACTTCTGGGGGAGCACTGCCGTGAGTATTGACCGGCTTGCAGCCTATAAGGATGTTGATGTGCTGTGTTTTGATCACGGCAACAACAGAGAAATGGATGCGCTGATGTCTACGCCGTTATGGCAGGCGATGCCATTTGTCCGTAGCGGACGTTTTCAGCGCGTGCCTGCCGTCTGGTTTTATGGTGCAACGCTGTCCGCGATGCATTTTGCCCGCATCCTGGATAATGCACTGGGAGGCAAAGCGTGAGTAAACGAATTGCGCTGTTCCCAACGCTTCTTCTGGCGGTTCTGTTTGTCGCTGCCTGCTGGCTCACCTGGGTTAACTTCTCTGTGGCGCTACCGCGCAGCCAGTGGCAACAGGCCATCTGGTCACCGGATATCGATGCCATTGAGCAGATGGTTTTCCACTACAGCCTGCTGCCGAGGCTGGCGATTTCGCTATTAGTTGGCGCCGGGCTGGGGTTGGTCGGCGTGTTGTTCCAGCAGGTGCTGCGTAACCCGCTGGCGGAGCCAACCACGCTGGGGGTCGCAACCGGGGCGCAGTTAGGTATTACGGTCACGACGCTGTGGGTGATTCCGGGGGCGCTGACCGCGCAATTTGCGGCGCTGGCAGGGGCCTGTATCGTTGGCGCGCTGGTGTTTGGCGTTGCCTGGGGCAAACGTCTTTCCCCCGTGACGCTAATCCTTGCCGGTCTGGTGGTCAGCCTGTACTGCGGGGCGATTAACCAGTTACTGGTACTTTTCCATCACGATCAGCTGCAAAGCATGTTTTTGTGGAGCAGTGGCTCGCTGACGCAAACCGACTGGAGCGGCGTTCAGCGTTTGTGGCCGCAACTGCTGGGCGGCGTGATGTTGACGCTGCTGTTATTACGCCCAATGACGCTGATGGGACTGGATGACGGCGTGGCGCGCAACCTTGGGCTGGCGCTATCGCTGGCGCGTCTGGCGGCACTGACGCTGGCGATTGTCATCAGCGCCTTGCTGGTTAACGCTGTCGGAATTATCGGTTTTATCGGCCTGTTTGCCCCGCTGCTGGCAAAAATGCTCGGCGCCCGGCGCTTACTGGCGCGTCTGATGTTGGCCCCGCTGATCGGCGCGCTGATCCTCTGGCTCTCCGATCAAATCATTCTGTGGCTAACCCGCGTCTGGATGGAAGTCTCCACCGGTTCGGTGACGGCGCTGGTTGGCGCGCCGCTGCTGCTGTGGCTGCTGCCGCGCCTTAAGAGCATGAGCGCACCGGATATGAATGCCAGCAACCGCATCGCCGCTGAGCGTCAAAATGTCCTGATGTTTGCGCTGGCGGGCGGCGCCATTTTACTGCTGACGGTCGTCGTGGCACTGTCGTTCGGACGTGATGCGCACGGCTGGACATGGGCCAGCGGATCGATGCTGGATGAACTGATGCCTTGGCGCTGGCCGCGTATTCTGGCGGCGCTGATTGCCGGGGTGATGCTGGCGGTGGCGGGTTGCATTATTCAGCGTCTGACCGGAAATCCAATGGCCAGCCCGGAAGTCCTCGGTATTAGTTCCGGCGCGGCATTTGGCGTGGTGTTAATGCTGTTTCTGGTGCCCGGCAATGCCTTTGGCTGGCTGCTCCCCGCCGGGAGCCTCGGAGCGGCGGTCACTCTGCTTATCATCATGGTTGCCGCCGGGCGCGGCGGTTTTTCGCCGCACCGCATGCTGCTGGCAGGGATGGCGCTCAGTACGGCGTTTACAATGCTACTAATGATGCTGCAGGCCAGCGGCGATCCGCGCATGGCGGGCGTGTTGACCTGGATCTCCGGTTCAACCTATAACGCGACTGGCGAGCAGGTATTGCATACCGGGATAGTGATGGTTTTCTTGCTGGCGTTGACGCCGCTGTGTCGTCGTTGGTTGACGATTTTACCGCTGGGAGGCGATACGGCGCGGGCGGTCGGTCTGGCGTTGACGCCGTCACGCGTGGGGTTACTGCTGTTGGCGGCGGGATTAACGGCGACAGCAACCATGACGATTGGGCCGTTGAGCTTTGTCGGGCTGATGGCGCCGCATATTGCTCGCATGATGGGTTTTCGCCGGGCGATGCCCCATATGCTGATTTCGGCGCTGGCGGGAGGCGTGCTGTTGGTCTTTGCCGATTGGTGCGGCAGAATGGTGCTGTTTCCGTATCAGATCCCGGCGGGATTACTGTCGACGTTTATCGGCGCGCCGTACTTTATCTATCTGCTGAGAAAGCAGAGCCGCTGAGGCTGATTCTTTTCATGTAGGCCGGATAAGACGCTTTGCGTCGCCATCCGGCAATAAAAAAGCCGGGTGGCGGCTTCGCCTTACCCGGCCTACTTTGTTTCTGTACGTTCTCTTTTACAGTTTCGCAAACACCCGACGCGCGGCATCGATGGTGTTATTGATATCTTCTTCGCTGTGCGCCACAGACATAAAGCCCGCTTCGAAGGCAGACGGTGCCAGGTAAATCCCTTCATCCAGCATCATGTGGAAGAACTGCTTAAAGCGTTCAACGTCGCATGCCATCACATCCTGATAGCAGGTCACGGTTTCTGCATCGGTGAAGAAAATCCCGAACATCCCGCCCACATGGTTAACCACCAGAGGAATGTTCGCTTCTTCGGCGGCTTCCAGCAGACCTTCCGCCAGACGCGTTGTCAGTTCATTCAGCGTTTCATGAATACCCGGTTGGGCCACTTCGTTCAGACAAGCAAAACCTGCCGCCATTGCAATCGGGTTACCAGACAGCGTACCCGCCTGGTAAACCGGACCGGTCGGCGCCAGCGCGTCCATCACATCACGACGGCCACCGAATGCGCCAACGGGCATCCCGCCTCCGATGATTTTACCCAGGCAGGTCAGGTCCGGAACGACGCCGTAATAATCCTGCGCACCGGCCAGCGCCACGCGGAAACCGGTCATCACTTCATCGATGATCAACAGCGCGCCAAACTCATCGCACAGCGCACGCAGGCCTGGCAGGAATTCCGGCAGCGGCGGAATGCAGTTCATGTTGCCGGCGACCGGCTCAACGATGATACAGGCGATCTCCTGCGGATATTGCTCAAACGCCGCACGTACTGAAGAGAGATCGTTATAGGTGCAGGTCAGGGTGTGTTTCGCGAAATCAGCGGGTACGCCAGGGGAGTTCGGCTGGCCCAGCGTTAACGCGCCGGAACCGGCTTTGACCAGCAGGCAGTCAGCATGGCCGTGGTAGCAGCCTTCAAATTTGATGATCTTATCGCGACCGGTAAAACCGCGCGCCAGACGGATGGCGCTCATCGTCGCTTCCGTACCGGAGTTCACCATGCGCACCATGTCCATGGTCGGTACGAGTTCAGTGACCAGCTCCGCCATTTTCACTTCCATCTCGGTTGGCGCGCCGAAGCTTAAACCGCGCTCTGCCGCTTCAATCACTGCATTACGGATTGCCGGATGGTTATGGCCCAGCACCATCGGTCCCCAGGAACCGACGTAGTCGACATAGGCTTTACCATCGACATCATACAGATACGCGCCGTCCGCTTTTTCGATAAACAGCGGAGTACCACCCACGCCAGTAAAGGCGCGAACGGGGGAGTTAACGCCGCCAGGGATAAGTTCGCGTGCTGCGCTGTAGAGATTTTCAGACTTACTCATGGATGGGGTCCTGGTTCGTAGAAAAAGTAAATGCCCGCTATTCTAGTTATTCAGAGAAGGTTATGAAAGTTTTACGCAATTGAAACAATGCGATTTGCAGGGGATTTTCGTGAAATGTGCGAGTAGAATGCCGATTCCGTATTTGTATTACCAATTAATGATCATCTGATGAAGACTGACACTCCCTCTTTTGAAGCACAACAAATTGTGCGTTTACGCCGCAGGGATCAAATCCGTCGACTCCTGGAACGAGATAAAACGCCGTTGGCGATCCTCTTAATGGCCGCGGTAGTGGGTACCGTGACGGGACTGGTGGGCGTGGCGTTTGAAAAAGCGGTGACCTGGGTGCAGAATCAGCGCATCGGCGCGCTGGCTCAGGTTGCGGACCATGCCATTTTGCTGTGGCCGCTGGCGTTTATCCTCTCCGCATTGCTGGCGATGGTCGGCTATTTTCTGGTGCGTAAATTTGCGCCGGAAGCGGGCGGTTCGGGGATCCCAGAGATTGAAGGCGCTTTGGAGGAATTGCGACCTGTGCGCTGGTGGCGCGTTCTGCCGGTGAAATTTATCGGCGGTATGGGTACGCTGGGCGCTGGGATGGTGCTCGGGCGAGAAGGGCCGACCGTGCAGATTGGCGGCAACATTGGGCGTATGGTGCTGGATATTTTTCGTATGCGCAGCGCCGAAGCGCGGCATACTCTGCTGGCTACCGGTGCCGCTGCGGGCCTGTCGGCGGCGTTCAATGCCCCTCTGGCGGGGATCCTGTTCATTATTGAAGAGATGCGTCCGCAGTTTCGCTATAACCTCGTGTCGATCAAAGCCGTGTTTACCGGCGTCATCATGTCGAGCATTGTGTTTCGCGTTTTCAATGGTGAAGCTCCGATTATTGAAGTTGGCAAGCTCTCCAATGCGCCGGTGAATACGCTGTGGCTGTATCTGGTGCTGGGGATTGTTTTTGGCTGCGTCGGACCGTTGTTTAATACCATGGTGTTGCGTACCCAGGATATGTTCCAGCGTTTCCACGGTGGTGAGATTAAAAAATGGGTGCTCATGGGCGGCGCGATTGGCGGCTTGTGCGGGATCCTCGGATTAATTAAACCTGAAGCAGCGGGTGGTGGGTTTAACCTGATCCCGATTGCTGCGGCGGGCAATTTTAGCGTCGGTCTGCTGCTGTTTATTTTTATTGCCCGGGTGATTACCACGCTGCTGTGCTTCTCGTCCGGCGCGCCTGGCGGGATTTTTGCCCCGATGCTGGCGTTGGGTACGCTGCTTGGTACCGCGTTCGGTATGGCCGCAGCGGCCTCTTTTCCGCAGTATCATCTGGAGGCCGGAACTTTTGCCATTGCCGGAATGGGGGCTTTGTTGGCGGCTTCGGTAAGGGCGCCGCTCACCGGTATTGTGCTGGTGCTGGAGATGACCGATAACTATCAGCTCATTTTGCCAATGATTATTACCTGTCTTGGCGCAACACTATTAGCCCAATTTATGGGCGGAAAGCCGCTATACTCGACTATCCTTGCCCGCACGCTGGCAAAACAGGAAGCGGAGCAGGCGGCAAAAAGTCAGGGGACTACCGCTGGCGAGAATACTTGAACGAAATACCAGGGTATTAGATAATGGCTTTAACCATTGGGTTATAATTTGCCCAATTGCCAATGTCGTTTGGAGCAAAATATGAGTGATGACGTAGCGCTGCCACTGCAATTTACTGAAGCAGCAGCCAATAAAGTAAAAAGCCTGATCGCTGATGAAGATAACCCGAATCTGAAATTACGCGTGTATATCACCGGCGGTGGTTGCAGCGGTTTCCAGTATGGTTTCACCTTTGATGATCAGGTGAACGATGGTGATATGACCATTGAGAAACAAGGTGTTGGTCTGGTGGTTGATCCGATGAGCCTGCAATATCTGGTGGGCGGTTCGGTTGACTATACCGAAGGTCTGGAAGGTTCCCGCTTCGTTGTGACTAACCCGAATGCTAAAAGCACCTGCGGGTGTGGTTCTTCTTTCAGCATCTGATTGCTGTCTGTAATACTGATGGTCTGATGTTGTAGGCCCGGTAAGCGCAGCGCCACCGGGCAATGTGCCGGATGGCGGCGTAAACGCCTTATCCGGCCTACATGTTCTGTATCGTCATATCAACGCCCGTTATCATCCAGCGCAAACGTCGGCAATTTCAAATGCCAGCGAATGGCGGCCAGCCGAATCAGCAGGGTGACAATCATCCCCATCATACTGGCGTTTTCCAGTGAAACATTAAAGGTATAAAACGCGGTCGCATGTACGATCCCGCCGATAATACAGGCTGTAGCGTAGATTTCGGTGCGCAAAATCATCGGCACTTCACGGGCTAATACGTCACGAATGATCCCACCGCCAACGCCGGTAATCACGCCCATACAAATTGCCACCAGAGGCCCTGTTCCGGCAATAAAAGCTTTGTTGACGCCAATACCCACGAATACCGCCAGACCAACGGCATCCAGCACCGGCAGGATCCACTTCGGCAACCGTCGGGGCTGACGCACCAGCAGGATCGTCAGCATGCTGGTGATCATCGCCACCACCAGATCGGTAGGATCCTTAACCCAAAAAACCGGTCCGTTATCCAGCGCCATATCGCGGATCGTGCCGCCACCGACGGCTGTTACCACGCCTAAGACCAGAACGCCGAAGGGATCCATACGCAGTTTTCCGGCAAGCAATACGCCAGAGATAGCAAATACCGCGGTACCGACAATATCCAGCCAATAGACGAGCATGTTTAAATCCTCACAACAAACCTGGTGGGGGCAGGCGCTAATTTACCTGTGAAAGCGCATTGCAGAGTTGTTTTGCGGCGAGGATAATACGCGGGCTCGCACGTTCGAACCAATCACTATTAAGGGTAATAACCGGGATTTTAAGCTGATTTCCCCAGTATTGCTCAATTTTCAGCGTTTCGCCCGAACCACCGGTGGCAACGATAGCCTGCGGCGCTCTTGCCAGGACCTGTTCACGGCTAACCTGCGGCCATGGAACCCGACTGCCGGCAAAAATGTTTTCTCCGCCGCATACCGCAAGAACCTCATGCTGAATGGAGCCTTTTCCACTGGTAAACAGAGGATTCGCCCCAAACTGCAGAAACACGCGTTTTTTCGGTTTGTTGGCATACTGAGATTTTAGTAAAGCGTATTCATCAAGCAATGTTTTTGCCGCCTGTTTGGCCTGCTCTGGCCTGGGGCTCCATGGCGCCAATTGGCGTAGCGCATCGGCGACCTGCTCAATGGTAACGGCATCCACCCACATGACTTTAATGCCCAGCGCGGTTAGCTGATTAACCTGCCGCTCAGCATTTCCTCCGCGCCAGGCGACGACCAAATCCGGTTTCAGCGCCACAATGCGTTCCAGATTCATGCCTTGCCAGGTTGAGACCTCTTCAATTTTTTGGGCCTCGGGCGGGTAATTGGAGTAGCTGCTGACGCCAACGGGCGTAATGCCTGCGGCAAAGGCGAGTTCAGTATTGGCAGGAGAAAGCGTAACAACACGCGGTGCGGCGTAAAGGAACGCCGGAAGAGTGAAAAGCAGGGCGACCAGCGCCCTGGAGAGTAATTTAGCCATGCGCCAGTTTCTGTACCAGCGTTTCAACCATCAGGCTTGACTGCTTCGCGGCGACCACCAGGAACTCGTCAAAGCTGAGATGGGACTGCTGATCGGCGACGTCAGAGATGGCGCGAACCACGACGAACGGCACGTTAAAATTGTGGCAAACATGCGCAATCGCGGTTGCTTCCATCTCAACGGCAATCGCCTGCGGGAAGTTATGCTTAATTTTAGCCAAGCCGACAGAGCCATTAATGAAGGCATCTCCGCTGACGATAAGCCCACGGACGGCATTCAGATTCAGTTCAGCAATGCAGGCTTCTGCTGCAGCAATCAGTGCAGGATCGGCTTTGAAACCCGCCGGGCAACCCGGTAGCTGACCAAATTCATAGCCAAATGCCGTGACGTCGGCATCGTGATAGCGCGCTTCATCAGAAACCACGATATCGCCGACTTTCAGCGTAGAGGCCAGGCCGCCCGCTGAACCGGTATTAATGATGGCGTCCGGCTTGCAGCGTTCAAGCAGCAACGTAGCGCCCAGTGCCGCAGCGACTTTACCGATGCCTGATTTCAGTAGCGCAACCTCAGTACCATTCAGTTGGCCGGTGTAAATTTCACAACCGCCGAGAGCGATGGTCTGACGGTTTTCGATTTTGTTACGCAGTAGCGTAACTTCTTCTTCCATTGCACCAATGATGCCGATTTTCATAGATTTACTCGCGATAAGCCAGATTTGAGGGCATAGTCTATCATGCGCTTACGGGGTAGCGCATTTCTCAGGCGGGAGAGGACATGGCACAGATCGATTTCCGAAAAAAAATAAACTGGCATCGTCGTTACCGTTCGCCGCAGGGCGTGAAGACTGAGCACGAGATCCTGCGTATTTTCGAAAGCGATCGTGGACGCATTATCAATTCTCCGGCAATTCGCCGACTGCAACAAAAGACCCAGGTCTTTCCGTTGGAACGTAATGCGGCGGTACGCACGCGTTTGACGCACTCAATGGAAGTTCAGCAGGTTGGTCGCTATATCGCGAAAGAGATCCTCAGCCGACTCAAAGAGCAAAAGTTGCTGGAGCAGTATGGTCTGGATGAACTGACGGGACCGTTTGAGAGTATTGTTGAAATGTCCTGCCTGATGCATGACATTGGCAATCCGCCGTTTGGTCACTTTGGTGAAGCGGCGATTAATGACTGGTTCCGCCAGCGACTGTACCCCGCAGATGCGGAAAGTCAGCCACTCAGCGATGACCGTTGCCTGGTGGCGGCATTACGTTTGCGCGAGGGCGAAGAGTCGCTGAATGATATTCGCCGTAAAGTGCGACAGGACCTGTGCCATTTTGAGGGTAATGCGCAAGGGATTCGTCTGGTACATACCCTGATGCGTATGAATCTTACCTGGGCGCAGGTTGGCGGTATTTTGAAATATACCCGCCCGGCGTGGTGGCGCGGCAATGCGCCCGCAACACACAACTATTTAATGAAGAAACCGGGCTATTATCTTTCCGAAGAATCGTATATTGAGAGATTACGTAAAGAATTATCATTAGCGCCTTACAGTCGCTTTCCATTAACCTGGATTATGGAAGCTGCTGATGATATCTCTTATTGCGTGGCCGATCTGGAAGATGCCGTTGAGAAAAGAATCTTTAGCGTCGAACAACTTTATCAGCATCTGTATGCGGCGTGGGGACACCACGAAAAAGGTTCTCTGTTCAGTCTGGTGGTAGAGAACGCCTGGGAGAAATCACGTTCAAATACATTAAGCCGGAGTACCGAAGATCAGTTCTTTATGTATTTACGCGTTAATACATTGAATAAACTGGTGCCGTACGCTGCCCAGCGATTTATCGATAACTTGCCGCAGATTTTCGAGGGATGTTTTAATCACGCGCTGTTAGAAGATGCCAGTAGCTTCAGCCAGTTGCTGGGCGTCTATAAAAATGTGGCGATAAAACATGTCTTTAGCCACCCAGACGTAGAGCAACTGGAGTTACAGGGCTATCGGGTGATAAGCGGGCTGCTGGAAATCTATCAACCGTTATTAAAAATGACTCAGTCAGATTTTACGGAACTGGTCGAAAATGAAAGAGTAAAACGTTTTCCTATCGAGTCCCGGTTATTTCAGAAGTTGTCTACTCGCCATCGCCTTGCTTATGTTGAGGCGGTCAGTAAAATATCGGCTAGTTGCGCTGAGTTTCCTGTTCTGGAATATTATTATCGCTGCCGTTTGATTCAGGATTATATCAGCGGGATGACAGATTTATATGCCTGGGATGAATATCGTCGGTTGATGGCGGTAGAACAATAAATAATCATTTGTAAAGATCGACAATAAAATTTTACTTTTTCCTTAAACTTAAATCTGGAACTTAGCGCTATAAAACGACTCTGACGTATACAGCAATTTTGCGTTACCTGTTAATCGAGAACGAAACACATGAAAAAAACCACATTAGCAATGAGTGCACTGGCTCTGAGTTTAGGTTTGGCGTTGTCCCCCTTGTCTGCAACAGCGGCTGAAACGGCGTCTTCAGCAACGACCGCCCAACAGATGCCAAGCCTGGCCCCGATGCTTGAAAAAGTGATGCCATCGGTGGTGAGTATTAACGTCGAGGGGAGCACGACGGTGAATACGCCGCGCATGCCGCGTAATTTCCAGCAGTTCTTCGGTGATAATTCCCCGTTCTGCCAGGACGGTTCTCCGTTCCAGAGTTCACCGTTCTGCCAGGGCGGCGCACCGGGCGCTGACAACGGCGGCGGCCAGCAGCAAAAATTTATGGCGCTGGGCTCTGGCGTAATTATTGATGCTGCGAAAGGGTATGTTGTGACCAACAACCACGTGGTGGATAACGCCACGGTAATTAAGGTTCAACTAAGCGATGGTCGTAAATTTGACGCGAAGATCGTGGGTAAAGATCCGCGCTCCGATATCGCGTTGATCCAGATCCAGGATCCGAAAAACCTGACGGCAATTAAGCTGGCGGATTCCGACGCGCTGCGCGTGGGTGATTACACCGTGGCAATTGGCAACCCGTTTGGCCTCGGTGAGACCGTGACCTCCGGTATCGTTTCTGCGCTGGGTCGTAGCGGCCTGAATGCGGAAAACTACGAGAACTTTATCCAGACGGATGCTGCGATCAACCGGGGCAACTCCGGTGGCGCACTGGTCAACCTGAACGGTGAGCTGATCGGGATTAACACCGCGATCCTCGCGCCGGACGGCGGTAATATCGGGATCGGTTTTGCAATCCCAAGCAACATGGTGAAAAACCTGACCTCGCAGATGGTTGAGTTCGGCCAGGTTAAACGTGGCGAGCTGGGCATCATGGGTACCGAGCTGAGCTCTGAGCTGGCGAAAGCGATGAAAGTTGACGCCCAGCGTGGCGCATTCGTCAGCCAGGTCATGCCGAACTCTTCCGCAGCGAAAGCGGGTATTAAAGCCGGGGATGTGATTACCTCCCTGAACGGTAAACCTATCAGCAGCTTTGCCGCACTGCGTGCGCAGGTGGGAACTATGCCGGTAGGCAGCAAAATTAACCTTGGCCTGCTGCGCGACGGTAAGCCTGTTACTGTGAATCTGGAACTGCAGCAGAGCAGCCAGACCCAGGTTGATTCCAGCTCTATCTTCAAAGGCATTGAAGGTGCCGATATGAGCAACAAGGGCCAGGACAAAGGGGTCGTGGTAAGCGACGTGAAACCGAATTCTCCGGCTGCACAGATTGGCCTGAAGAAAGGGGATGTGATTATCGGTGCTAACCAGCAACCGGTGAAAAATATCGCCGAACTGCGCAAAATTCTCGACAGCAAACCCGCTGTACTGGCGCTGAACATTCAGCGTGGCGACAGCTCCATCTATCTGTTGATGCAGTAATCTCCCTCAACCCCTTCCTGCACAGGAAGGGGTTTCTTTTTGTGATACCTCCCACAACTCCATACTTCTCTCTTCCGCTTTGTGCATTTGCACAATGTTGTCGCTTGTTATCTTCCTTATGCTTGAGCTCTGCTCACAGGAGGGTTTATGGCTGGCTGGCATCTTGATACCAAAATGGCGCAGGATATCGTGGCGCGTACCATGCGCATCATTGATACCAATATCAACGTAATGGATGCCCGTGGGCGGATAATCGGCAGCGGCGATCGCGAACGAATTGGTGAATTGCACGAAGGCGCGCTGCTGGTGCTTTCTCAGGGGCGGGTGGTCGATATTGACGATGCGGTTGCACGGCATTTACACGGTGTGCGACAGGGGATCAATCTGCCGCTGCGTCTTGACGGCGAAATCGTTGGCGTTATCGGTCTTACCGGCGAACCGGAACATCTGCGCAAATACGGCGAATTGGTATGCATGACCGCCGAAATGATGCTGGAACAGTCGCGTCTGATGCATCTTTTAGCCCAGGACAGCCGTCTGCGCGAAGAATTGGTGATGAACCTGATTCAGGCGGAAGAAAATACCCCAGCGCTAATGGAATGGGCGCAGCGTTTAGGCATCGATTTGAACCAGCCGCGCGTGGTAGCGGTAGTCGAAGTCGACAGCGGTCAGCTTGGTGTTGACAGCGCGATGGCTGAACTACAGCAATTACAGAATGCGTTGACCACGCCAGAGCGTAATAATCTGATTGCGATTGTTTCCCTGACTGAGATGGTGGTGCTGAAACCCGCGCTCAATCAGTTTGGCCGCTGGGATGCCGAAGATCATCGCAAGCGCGTTGAACAGCTCATTGCCCGGATGAAAGAGAACGGACAGCTGCGTTTTCGCGTCTCGCTCGGCAACTATTTTACCGGACCTGGCAGCATTGCCCGTTCGTATCGTACGGCGCGTACCACCATGATGGTCGGTAAGCAGCGGATGCCGGAAAGCCGAAGCTATTTCTATCAGGATCTGATGCTGCCGGTACTGCTGGACAGCCTGCGCGGCGGCTGGCAGGCCAATGAGCTGGCGCGTCCGTTGGTACGGTTAAAAGCAATGGATAACAACGGATTGCTGCGTCGGACATTAGCGGCATGGTTTCGGCATAACGTTCAGCCGCTGGCGACCTCAAAAGCCTTGTTTATTCATCGCAATACGCTGGAGTATCGCCTGAATCGTATTTCAGAACTGACCGGGCTGGATTTGGGGAATTTTGACGACAGGCTGCTGCTGTATGTGGCATTGCAGTTAGATGAGCAGCATTGATTGCCTGATGGTGCGACGCTTATCAGGCAAAATGCCGGGTGGCGGCTTCGCCTTACCCGGCCTACGAATACATCCACTCGCGGTTATTTACGCGTCAGTTTTTCCAGATCGGCTTCAATTTCGCTGATCTTGTTGGTCACGACGCTTTCCAGATGACGTAAATCATCGAGGATCTTACGTTTAAGATCGACTTCGCTGCGATCGCGCTGGCAGATCTGATCCAGTTCATCGATCACATAGCGCAGGTTGGGGCTGATCTCCTGCACTTCTTTATAACCCTGGCCGACGCCATCGGCGACAACCGTTTTACGCTGGCGGGGATATTTGAACTTCACGCTCTTGGCAAAAAACTCGCCTTTATCCTTCTGGAAATAGATTTTCAGGATATCGTTGTTGGCTTCTTGCCGCAGGCTGTAACGATCGATCTCTTCAGGATTAGTAATGCCCAGACTTTTCAGATTGTCATACATAGCGGTACCCTTAAGCTCACTATAACCATTGAATAATTAACGAAAAGCCTTGTTTACGCCACTCGCAGATGTAAAAAAAGCGGGCTAAGCCCGCTTTTTCAAATTGCTGTTAGTCGATGGTGCGTAACAGTTCGTTGATTCCCACTTTGCCACGCGTTTTGGCATCAACCTTCTTCACTATCACCGCGCAGTACAGGCTGTATTTGCCATCTTTCGACGGCAGGTTGCCGGAGACGACAACGGAGCCCGCCGGAACGCGGCCATAATGTACTTCGCCCGTTTCGCGATCGTAAATACGGGTGCTCTGGCCGATGTACACGCCCATGGAGATAACGGAGCCTTCTTCGACGATCACACCTTCTACGACTTCAGAACGCGCGCCGATGAAGCAGTTGTCTTCAATGATGGTCGGGTTAGCCTGTAACGGCTCCAGTACGCCGCCAATGCCAACGCCGCCGGACAAGTGTACGTTTTTACCGATTTGCGCACAGGACCCGACTGTCGCCCAGGTATCAACCATCGTACCTTCATCAACATAAGCGCCGATGTTCACGTAAGACGGCATCAGTACGGTGTTACGGGCGATAAACGCGCCCTGACGTACTGCCGCAGGCGGCACCACGCGGAAACCTTCTTTCTGAAAACGCGCTTCGTCATAGTCGGCGAATTTCATCGGTACTTTATCGAAGTAACGGCTTTCCGCACCATCGATAACCTGATTATCGTTAATACGAAAAGAGAGCAGGACCGCTTTTTTCAGCCACTGATGCGTGATCCACTGACCCTCAATCTTTTCTGCGACGCGCAGAGCACCGGAATCCAGTAAAGAAATAACCTGATTCACCGCTTCGCGGGTTACGGTATCCACATTTGCCGGAGTAATGTCGGCACGGCGCTCGAAAGCGGATTCAATAACGTTCTGTAACTGCTGCATTGTTAAACTCTTTCCATAATAAATAAAAACATCACCCTTTATCGTTTGGATTGAGGGCCTCTGTCAACCGTTGATGCACTTCCTGCTGCAGCTCATTATTAAGGGCGCGCCGGTCGGCGGTGGCGATTATGAATAAATCTTCTACTCGCTCGCCAATTGTTGTAATTCGGGCGCCATGCAGCGAAATTCCCAGATCGGCAAAAATCTGCCCGACCCGCGCCAGCAGTCCTGGCTGGTCGAGAGCGATAAGCTCGAGGAATGATTTTCGATCGGTATGGGTCGGCAGAAAAGTCACTTCGGTATCGACGGTAAAATGGCGTAATTTTGCCGGCTGGCGACGCGGTTGCGGCGGTTGCCAGCTACGCTGAGTGATCGCCTGTTCCAGCCCAAAACGGATCGCTTCGTGTCGGTCTGACGACAGCGGGCTACCGTCCGGCTCCAGCACAATGAATGTATCCATCGCCATTCCATCGCGGGTGGTGAAAATCTGCGCATCGTGGACGCTCAGATTACGCCGATCCAGCTCGGCGCAAACGGCGGCAAACAGATACGGGCGATCCGGACTCCAGATAAAGATTTCCGTTCCTCCACGCGTTGCCTGTGGGCTAAGCAGAATGAGCGGCTCTTTGAGGTCATGTTGTAAGAGATGACGCGCATGCCAGGCCAGTTGATTTGGACTGTGGCGCACGAAATAGTTTGCCCGACAGCGTGACCAGATATGGTGTAGCGCTTCTTCATCAATGTTATCCATCCGCAATAACGCCAGCGCCTGAAGCTGATGGTGACGCACGCGCTCGCGCATATCCGGCGTGTTTTGCATCCCACGACGTAGCTGTTTTTCCGTGGCAAAGTACAGCTCGCGCAGCAGGCTTTGCTTCCAGCTATTCCACAGCGTTTCGTTGGTGGCGCAAATATCCGCGACGGTCAGGCACACCAAAAAGCGCAGGCGGTGTTCCGTTTGCACTTCTTCGGCGAATTGCTTAATCACTTCGGGATCCTGAATATCGCGACGTTGAGCGGTTACTGACATCAGTAAATGCTGGCGCACCAGCCACACGATCAGCTGTGTTTCGCGGGAGTTCAGGCCGTGCAGTTCGGCGAATTTGAGTACGTCCTGAGCACCGAGAACCGAATGATCGCCACCGCGGCCTTTGGCGATATCATGGAACAAAGCGGCAATCAGAATCAGCTCCGGCTGCCGCAGGCGCGGCCACAGATCCACACACAGCGGATGGCGCTGGCGGGTCTCTTCGTTGGCAAAACTTTCCAGCTTGAGCATCACGCGGATGGTGTGTTCATCTACCGTATAGGCATGAAACAGGTCAAACTGCATTTGGCCGACAATATGCGACCATTGCGGCATATAGGCCCACAATACGCTGTGGCGATGCATCGGCAGCAGGCCGCGGCTCACCGCGCCCGGATGGCGTAACATGCTGAGAAACAGCGAGCGCGCTTCCGGGATGTAGCATAACGGCTGCGTTAAATGACGGCGGGCATGGCGCAGATGGCGCAGCGTGGTGGAGTAAATCCCGCTGATTGCGCTGTTACGCACCATGATGTAAAACATCCGCAATATCGCTTCGGGTTTACGGATAAACAGGTCATCGCTGCGCAGATCAATCAAGGAGCCACGCAGTTGAAAGTCGTCATCAATCGGACGCGGCTTTTCGTCGGCGGGCATAGCGAGGATCGCCTCGTCGAACAGCTGCAACAGCATGTGGTTCAGTTCGCTGACCCGTCGCGTAACGCGGAAATAGTCTTTCATCATCCGCTCGATTGGCTCGTTGCCCTCACCGCCGTAGTTTAGCCGTTGGGCTACGCTGAGCTGACGATCAAACAGCAGGCGGTTATCGTAACGACTCACGATCAGGTGCAGAGCAAAGCGTATGCGCCACAGGATATGCAAGCATTCATTCAGCTCGGCACGCTCCGCCAGCGTCAAAAAACCAAAACCAACCATTTCATCCAGCGACGTGGCGCCAAAATGGCGGCGGGCGACCCATTGTAGAGTGTGGATGTCGCGCAGGCCGCCGGGGCTGCTTTTGATATCGGGTTCCAGATTGTAGCTGGTGCCATGATAACGCTGGTGACGTTGATTTTGCTCTTCCACTTTGGCGGCGTAAAACTTATCGGACGGCCAGAAACCTTCGCTAAAAATATGCTTTTGTAGCTCAAGAAACAGCGCCACGTCGCCAATCAGCAGGCGTGTTTCTATCAGATTGGTGGCGACGGTTAAATCTGATAAACCTTCCAGCAGACACTCTTCCAGCGTACGCACGCTGTGGCCCACTTCCAGCCTCACGTCCCACAACAGCGTTAACAGCTCACCGACTTTTTCGGCCTGCGCGTCAGGGAGCTTTTTACGGCTGAGGATTAACAGGTCGATATCGGAAAGCGGGTGCAGTTCGCCGCGCCCGTAACCCCCAACGGCAACCAGCGCCAGGTCGGCAATTTGGCCAAAACCGGCTTCAATCCACAGGCGCTGTAGCAACTGGTCAATAAATTCGGTACGGGCCTCAATGAGCTGTTCAGCGGAAATTCCGCTGTCGAACGCTTCGCCTAACCAGCGCTGGAACGTGTCGATATGCGCTTTAATGCCGGCGCAGTTGAGATCGTGCTGTGGCCAGGTTCCGGGGTTTTGCGGTTGGCCAGGCAGGGTGGGGAGGGCTGTATTTGCGTGCTGTTCAGGAAGAGTATTCATTATGCGCCACCCATTAAAAAGCCGGATGATGGCGTGAACGCCTTATCCGGCCTACGAAGTAGTACAATTTGTAGGCCTGATAAGATGCGAATGCATCGCCATCAGGCAAAACATTATTCGTCGTGAGTGATGATCGCCGGGATGGTGTCATCCTTGCGTAACGTCAGGATCTCACAGCCGTTTTCCGTCACCACAATAGTATGCTCGTACTGAGCAGACAAGCTGCGGTCTTTGGTTTTCACCGTCCAGCCGTCTTTCATGGTGCGGATGCGGTAATCACCGGCATTCAGCATCGGTTCTACGGTGAAAGTCATGCCCGGCTGTAGTACCACGCCGCCGTCGTCCGCATCGTAGTGCAGAACCTGAGGCTCCTCGTGGAAGCCGCGACCGATACCGTGACCGCAGTATTCACGTACTACAGAGAAGCCTTCGCCTTCCGCGTATTTCTGAATCGCAGCGCCCAACGTGCGCAGGCGAATGCCCGGTTTAACCATCCGCAGCGCCAGATACAGGCTTTCCTGCGTTACACGGCACAGACGTTCGCCCAGAATGGTGGGTTTGCCGACGATAAACATTTTGGAGGTATCGCCGTGGAATTCGTCTTTAATCACGGTCACGTCGATGTTAACGATATCACCATCTTTCAGGTGCTTAGCGTCGTCCGGGATCCCGTGGCACACCACTTCGTTAATCGAGATACACACGGATTTAGGGTAACCGTGGTAGCCCAGGCACGCGGAAATGGCCTGCTGCTCATTAACGATATAGTCGTTACAGATGCGATCCAGTTCGCCGGTGCTGACGCCCGGTTTGATAAACGGTTCGATCATCTCCAGTACTTCCGCCGCCAGACGGCCAGCGACGCGCATTTTTTCGATTTCTTCAGGGGTCTTGATTGAGATAGCCATGAATTCTGTCCATCAGTGCCGATTATTTTCGGCAATAATTGTGTAAGTGCTGACAATGGTATCAGTCAGGGGTGTACCCTGCCAAATTGAGAATCATTCTGAACTTCGCCTTTCGTGCCACAGGTGCGTTGGCTACATTTTTTCACCCCAGTCACTTACTGGCCGTAAGCTCCCGGGGATTCAAAAATTTGCCGCCTGCCTGTAACACGAAATTCATCGTTCAATTCAGCACTGAGTGCCAACAATTATTGGTGTCGGTGGCGTATTTGTGGTATAAAGCGCGCCGGACTTCCGATCCATTCGAAGACTACACACGATGGACGGGAGCGACAAATCTCACTTTGTGTAACAACACACACGTATCGGCACATATTCCGGGGTGCCCTTTGGGGTCGGTAATATGGGATGCGTGGAGGCTTAACCCCAACTTTTATATATAGAGGTTTTTATCATGGCAACTGTTTCCATGCGCGACATGCTCAAGGCTGGTGTTCACTTTGGTCACCAGACCCGTTACTGGAACCCGAAAATGAAGCCGTTCATCTTCGGTGCGCGTAACAAAGTTCACATCATCAACCTTGAGAAAACTGTACCGATGTTCAACGAAGCTCTGGCTGAACTGAACAAGATCTCTGCTCGTAAAGGTAAAATCCTTTTCGTTGGTACTAAACGCGCTGCAAGCGAAGCGGTGAAAGAAGCTGCTAACAGCTGCGACCAGTTCTTCGTGAACCATCGCTGGCTGGGCGGTATGCTGACTAACTGGAAAACCGTTCGTCAGTCCATCAAACGTCTGAAAGATCTGGAAACTCAGTCTCAGGACGGTACTTTCGAAAAGCTGACCAAGAAAGAAGCGCTGATGCGTACTCGTGAGCTTGAGAAACTGGAAAACAGCCTGGGCGGTATCAAAGACATGGGCGGTCTGCCGGACGCTCTGTTCGTAATTGATGCTGACCACGAGCACATTGCTATCAAAGAAGCAAACAACCTGGGTATCCCGGTATTTGCTATCGTTGATACCAACTCTGATCCGGACGGTGTTGACTTCGTTATCCCGGGTAACGACGACGCAATCCGTGCTGTGACCCTGTACCTGGGCGCTGTAGCTACTACCGTTCGTGAAGGCCGTTCTCAGGATCTGGCTTCCCAGGCGGAAGAAAGCTTCGTAGAAGCTGAATAATAAGGCACGCTCGTTCGAGCCCCCTTATAAACCAGGTAGTATCACGTTTGGTTAGGGGCCCTTTAGGCCCCTTTTTCACTTTTAAATCTGTGCGGTTTCATGCCGGGCAGATCAAATCTTCCGAGGATTTTAGAATGGCTGAAATTACCGCATCCCTGGTAAAAGAGCTGCGTGAGCGTACTGGCGCAGGCATGATGGATTGCAAAAAAGCACTGACTGAAGCTAATGGCGACATCGAGCTGGCAATCGAAAACATGCGTAAGTCCGGCGCAATCAAAGCGGCGAAAAAAGCAGGCAACGTTGCTGCTGACGGCGTAATCAAAACCAAAATCGACGGCAACATCGCTTTCATTCTGGAAGTTAACTGCCAGACTGACTTCGTTGCTAAAGATGCTGGTTTCCAGGCATTTGCTGACAAAGTACTGGACGCTGCCGTTGCTGGCAAAATCACTGACGTTGAAGTTCTGAAAGCACAGTTCGAAGAAGAACGTGTTGCGCTGGTTGCTAAAATCGGTGAGAACATCAACATTCGTCGCGTGGCTTCCCTGGAAGGCGAAGTTCTGGGTAACTACCAGCACGGTGCGCGTATCGGTGTTCTGGTTGCTGCTACTGGCGCTGACGAAGAACTGGTTAAACAGCTGGCAATGCACGTTGCTGCAAGCAAACCAGAATTCGTTAAGCCGGAAGACGTTTCTGCTGAAGTGGTAGAGAAAGAATACCAGGTTCAGCTGGACATCGCCATGCAGTCTGGCAAGCCGAAAGAAATCGCAGAGAAAATGGTTGAAGGCCGTATGAAGAAATTCACCGGCGAAGTTTCTCTGACTGGCCAGCCTTTCGTTATGGAACCGAGCAAATCTGTTGGTCAGTTGCTGAAAGAGCACAACGCTGACGTAACTGGTTTCATCCGCTTCGAAGTGGGTGAAGGCATCGAGAAAGTTGAGACTGACTTTGCAGCAGAAGTTGCTGCGATGTCCAAGCAGTCTTAATTTTTAAAGGAGCCGCCTGAGGGCGGCTTCTTTTTGTGTCTGGCTTGTAAATTCAGCGAACCGCTATAGTGGTCATGCTGAAAAGCGACATACAATGTCGCCGGAATTAACTCATCTCATTCGTTGACAGTCTCAGGAAAGAAACATGGCTACCAATGCAAAACCCGTCTACAAACGTATTCTGCTTAAGTTAAGTGGCGAAGCTCTGCAAGGTTCAGAAGGCTTCGGTATTGATGCAAGCATACTTGACCGTATGGCTCAGGAAATCAAAGAGCTGGTTGAGCTGGGTATTCAGGTTGGCGTAGTGATTGGTGGCGGTAACCTGTTCCGTGGTGCTGGTCTGGCGAAAGCAGGGATGAACCGCGTTGTGGGCGACCACATGGGCATGTTAGCCACCGTAATGAACGGTCTGGCGATGCGCGATGCGCTTCACCGCGCCTATGTGAACGCTCGCTTGATGTCCGCCATTCCTCTGAACGGCGTGTGTGATAACTACAGCTGGGCGGAAGCTATCAGCCTGCTGCGTAACAACCGCGTTGTTATTTTGTCTGCGGGTACCGGCAATCCGTTCTTCACTACTGATTCAGCAGCCTGTCTGCGCGGTATTGAAATTGAAGCGGATGTGGTACTGAAAGCTACCAAAGTGGACGGCGTATTTACTGCCGACCCGGCTAAAGATCCTACGGCGACCATGTACGAACAGTTGACCTACACTGAAGTACTGGATAAAGAGCTGAAAGTGATGGATCTGGCGGCGTTCACGCTGGCTCGTGACCACAAATTACCGATTCGTGTCTTTAACATGAACAAACCGGGTGCGTTGCGCCGTGTTGTTATGGGTGAAAAAGAAGGCACGTTAATCACGGAATAATTCCCGTTGCGGCTAAATGCAGGTAATATTCCGCTTTAATGTCGCGGGATACGTCCCTCAAAATTAATCAAGACTATACTTGTCACAGCTTGCGTGGTGGGTGTGGTCTGACTGAAACGAGCTTTCAAGGATTCGTAACGTGATCAACGATATCAGAAAAGATGCTGAAGTACGCATGGACAAATGCGTCGAAGCGTTCAAAAATCAAATCAGCAAAATTCGTACGGGCCGTGCTTCTCCTAGCCTGCTGGATGGTATTGTCGTGGAATATTACGGCACGCCGACTCCGCTGCGCCAGCTGGCAAGCGTAACGGTTGAAGATTCCCGTACCCTGAAAATCAACGTGTTTGACCGTTCCATGGGACCAGCCGTTGAAAAAGCAATTATGGCTTCCGACCTTGGTCTGAATCCAAGTTCAGCGGGTTCCGACATCCGCGTTCCGCTGCCGCCGCTGACCGAAGAGCGTCGTAAAGATCTGACCAAGATCGTGCGTGGCGAAGCTGAAGGCGCGCGTGTTGCCGTACGTAACGTACGCCGCGATGCAAACGACAAAGTGAAAGCGCTGTTGAAAGATAAAGAGATCAGCGAAGACGACGATCGCCGCTCTCAGGACGAAGTACAGAAACTGACTGACGCAGCGATCAAGAAAGTTGATGCGGCGCTGGCAGAGAAAGAAACGGAACTGATGCAGTTCTGATTCATCTGTACGCTAAAAACGCCGCTTAGAAGGCCTGCAAAGGCTGGATGGCGGCGTTTTGCTTTTTTCTGTCTATACCCTATTTTTCTGGATGTCTCATGAAGCAATTAACCATCCTGGGATCAACCGGTTCCATTGGTTGCAGTACGCTGGATGTAGTACGCCATAACCCGGAAAAATTTCGTGTTGCTGCGTTGGTTGCGGGAAAGAATGTTGCCCGTATGGTGGAGCAATGCCTGGAATTTTCTCCTCGCTACGCGGTAATGGACGATGAAAAAAGCGCGGCATTGCTAAAATCGGCTCTGCTGGAGCAGGGTAGCCGCACTGAAGTTATGAGCGGACAGCAGGCTGCCTGTGATATGGCCGCGCTGGATGATGTTGATCAGGTCATGGCGGCGATTGTCGGCGCAGCGGGCCTGCTGCCGACGCTTTCGGCAATCCGCGCGGGCAAAAGCATTTTGCTGGCGAACAAAGAGTCTCTGGTAACCTGCGGACGTCTGTTTATGGACGACGTGAAACGCCACAAAGCGCAGCTTTTGCCGGTAGATAGCGAGCATAACGCGATTTTTCAGAGTTTACCGCAACCGATCCAACTCAATCTGGGATACGCTGACCTTGAGCAAAACGGCGTCGTGTCCGTACTGCTTACCGGGTCTGGTGGCCCTTTCCGTGAAACGCCATTGCGCGATCTGGTTGCTATGACCCCCGATCAGGCATGTCGTCATCCGAATTGGTCGATGGGACGAAAAATCTCTGTCGATTCAGCCACCATGATGAATAAAGGTCTGGAATACATTGAAGCGCGTTGGTTATTCAATGCCAGCGCAAGCCAGATGGAAGTGCTGATTCATCCGCAGTCGGTTATTCATTCGATGGTACGTTATCAGGATGGCAGCGTTCTGGCGCAGTTGGGGGAACCTGACATGCGTACACCTATTGCCCATACGATGGCATGGCCGGAACGTGTGAAGTCTGGCGTTAAGCCTGTCGACTTTTGCCAACTCAGTGCGTTGACGTTTTCCGCACCTGATTATCAGCGCTATCCGTGCCTGAAACTGGCGATGGACGCGTTTGAGCAAGGGCAGGCGGCAACGACCGCACTGAACGCCGCGAATGAAATTACCGTTGCCGCATTTCTGGCGCAGCAGATTCGATTTACCGATATTGCCGATCTTAATTTATCCGTACTGGATAAGATGGATTTGCAGGAGCCGCAGAGCGTTGATGACGTGCTGAAGGTTGATACCATCGCGCGGGAAGTCGCCAGAAAAGAAGTGATGCGACTCTCAAGCTGATGATAATCCCTCTACGGAAGATCGTGCTATTTGTTAGCGTTGGGCTTCAGTGATATAGTCTGCGCCACTCGATCGCGGGTAGTTGCTTTTTTTCGGTCGGGTAAGCCGTGGTTTGACACGGCTTTTTTGTGGATGGGCTTCAGTATTCCTGAGTACCGTAAATCCTTTCAGGGACTAAAAACGCGTTATGTTGTCTGCAACTAAACCATTAAGCGAAAATTTGCCAGCACATGGTTGCCGCCATGTTGCAATCATCATGGATGGCAATGGCCGCTGGGCGAAAAAGCAAGGGAAGATTCGCGCCTTTGGGCATAAGGCCGGAGCAAAATCCGTCCGCCGGGCTGTCTCTTTTGCTGCCAATAACGGTATTGATGCGTTAACGCTGTATGCCTTTAGCAGTGAGAACTGGAACCGACCTGCGCAGGAAGTGAGCGCGTTAATGGAACTGTTTGTGTGGGCGCTTGATAGCGAAGTGAAAAACCTGCACCGCCATAACGTACGTCTGCGTATTATCGGGGATATCAGTCGATTTAACTCACGTTTGCAAGAACGGATTCGCAAATCAGAAGCGCTTACCGCCCAGAATACCGGGTTGACGCTGAATATTGCAGCGAATTACGGTGGACGGTGGGATATTGTCCAGGGAGTGAGGCAACTGGCACAACAGGTGCAGGAAGGTCTGCTGCGCCCAGAGCAAATCGATGAAGAGATGCTTGGGCAGCAAATTTGTATGCATGAACTGGCCCCTGTGGATTTAGTGATAAGGACTGGGGGAGAACATCGAATTAGTAATTTTTTGTTGTGGCAAATTGCCTATGCCGAACTTTACTTTACGGATGTTCTCTGGCCCGATTTCGATGAACAAGACTTTGAAGGTGCGCTGCATGCCTTTGCTAATCGTGAGCGTCGTTTCGGCGGCACCGAGCCCGGTGATGAAAAAGCCTGATGGGGGTCGCTTTTGCTGAAGTATCGCCTGATTTCTGCTTTTGTTTTAATACCCGTTGTCATCGCGGCGTTGTTTTTGCTGCCGCCGGTGGGGTTCGCCATTGTTACGCTGGTTGTCTGTATGTTGGCCGCCTGGGAATGGGGACAGTTAAGCGGTTTTACCACGCGTACACAGCGAGTCTGGCTGGCGGTTTTGTGCGGGCTATTGCTGGCGCTAATGCTATTTTTACTGCCAGAATACCATCGCAATATTCATCAGCCGCTGGTTGAAGTATCGCTATGGGCGTCGCTGGGTTGGTGGATCGTCGCGCTGTTACTGGTACTGTTTTACCCAGGTTCTGCGTCGGTCTGGCGTAATTCCAAAACATTACGCATAATTTTCGGCGTGCTAACCATTGTTCCTTTCTTTTGGGGAATGCTGGCGCTACGGGCATGGCACTATGATGAAAATCATTATAGTGGCGCGCTATGGCTGCTGTATGTCATGATCCTCGTCTGGGGAGCGGACTCTGGCGCGTATATGTTTGGTAAGCTGTTTGGCAAACACAAACTGGCACCGAAGGTTTCTCCTGGTAAAACCTGGCAGGGTTTTATTGGCGGACTCGCCACTGCGGCCGTAATCTCATGGGGTTATGGCATGTGGGCGGATCTTGAAGTTGCGCCTGTCACCTTGCTCATTTGCTCCATCGTTGCAGCCCTGGCCTCCGTGCTGGGTGACCTGACTGAGAGTATGTTTAAGCGTGAAGCAGGTATTAAGGACAGTGGTCACTTAATTCCAGGACACGGCGGTATTCTGGATCGTATTGATAGCCTGACGGCTGCGGTACCGGTCTTTGCCTGCCTGTTGTTACTGGTATTCAGGACGCTCTAACGGATGGTCTTATGCTGAGTATTCTCTGGAATCTGGCTGCATTCATCGTCGCACTCGGTGTGCTTATCACCGTGCATGAATTTGGTCATTTCTGGGTTGCACGGCGCTGCGGAGTCCGCGTTGAGCGCTTTTCCATTGGCTTTGGAAAAGCGCTTTGGCGTCGTACCGATAAACTGGGTACAGAATACGTCATCGCTCTAATCCCCCTCGGCGGTTACGTCAAAATGCTGGATGAGCGCGCTGAACCGGTGGTACCGGAGCTGCGCCATTACGCTTTCAACAATAAAACGGTTGGGCAGCGCGCGGCTATTATCGCCGCAGGTCCGATCGCAAACTTCCTTTTTGCTATTTTCGCTTATTGGCTGGTGTTTATCATTGGCGTTCCTGGCGTTCGTCCGGTTGTTGGTGAAATAACACCCAACTCGATTGCTGCGCAGGCGCAAATTCAGCCTGGTACGGAACTAAAAGCGGTTGATGGTATCGAAACCCCTGATTGGGATGCCGTGAGACTGCAGTTGGTTTCCAAAATTGGCGATGAGCATACAACGCTCAGCGTGGCGCAGTTTGGCAGTAACCAGCGGCAGGACAAAACGCTGGATTTGCGCCATTGGGCATTTGAGCCAGACAAACAGGATCCCGTCGCCAGTTTAGGGATTCGCCCACGCGGTCCGCAGATTGAATCGGTGCTGTCAGAAGTGCAGGCTAACTCGGCTGCAAGTAAGGCGGGTTTGCAAGCTGGCGACAGGATCGTTAAAGTCAATGGTCAGCCGCTGACGCAATGGATGATGTTCGTGACGCTGGTGCGCGATAATCCGGATAAGCCGTTAGCGCTAGATATTGAAAGACAAGGCAGTTCCTTGTCTTTAACGTTAACCCCGGATTCAAAACAGGTTAACGGGAAGGCGGAAGGTTTTGCGGGCGTGGTGCCTAAAATTATTCCTCTGCCTGATGAGTATAAGACTGTACGCCAGTATGGACCCTTCAGCGCCATCGTCGAAGCCTCGGATAAAACGTGGCAGTTGATGAAGCTGACGGTCAGTATGCTGGGAAAATTGATTACCGGTGATGTAAAACTGAACAACCTCAGTGGGCCGATTTCTATCGCCCAGGGGGCTGGGATGTCAGCGGAGTTCGGGGTGATTTATTACCTGATGTTCCTTGCGCTTATCAGCGTGAACTTAGGGATAATTAACCTGTTTCCGTTGCCCGTTCTTGACGGGGGGCATCTGCTGTTCCTGGCGATTGAAAAGCTGAAGGGCGGTCCGGTATCCGAGCGGGTTCAAGACTTTAGTTATCGCATTGGCTCTATCTTGCTGGTGTTGTTAATGGGGCTTGCACTTTTCAATGATTTCTCTCGGTTGTAAGAGAGTGTTAGGAAGAACGCATAATAACGATGGCGATGAAAAAGTTGCTCATAGCGTCGCTGCTGTTTAGCAGCGCCACCGTATACGGTGCTGAAGGGTTCGTAGTGAAGGACATTCATTTCGAAGGCCTACAGCGAGTCGCCGTTGGTGCGGCTCTCCTCAGTATGCCGGTGCGCACAGGCGACACGGTTAATGATGAAGACATCAGTAATACCATTCGTGCTCTGTTCGCCACCGGTAACTTTGAGGATGTCCGCGTCCTGCGCGATGGTGATACCCTTCTGGTTCAGGTAAAAGAACGTCCGACGATTGCCAGCATTACTTTCTCCGGTAACAAATCGGTGAAAGACGACATGCTGAAGCAAAACCTCGAGGCGTCTGGCGTACGTGTTGGCGAGTCTCTGGATCGCACCACGCTTGCCGATATCGAAAAAGGCCTGGAAGATTTCTACTATAGCGTCGGTAAGTACAGCGCCAGTGTGAAAGCGGTGGTAACGCCGTTGCCGCGTAACCGCGTTGACCTCAAACTGGTCTTCCAGGAAGGTGTTTCGGCGAAGATCCAACAGATCAATATCGTCGGCAACCATGCCTTCTCGACTGACGAACTTATCTCTCACTTCCAACTGCGTGATGAAGTGCCGTGGTGGAACGTAGTGGGCGATCGTAAATACCAGAAACAGAAACTCGCGGGCGATCTCGAAACCCTGCGCAGCTACTATCTGGATCGCGGTTATGCTCGCTTTAATATCGATTCTACCCAGGTGAGCCTGACGCCGGATAAAAAAGGTATCTACATCACCGTTAACATCACTGAAGGCGATCAGTACAAGCTTTCTGGGGTAGAGGTGAGCGGTAACCTGGCCGGACACTCCGCCGAAATTGAGAGCCTGACCAAAATCGAGCCAGGCGAACTCTATAACGGCACCAAAGTGACCAAAATGGAAGATGATATCAAGAAGCTTCTGGGGCGCTATGGCTATGCCTATCCGCGCGTACAGTCGCAGCCTGAAATCAACGATGCCGACAAAACCGTTAAATTACGCGTAAATGTGGATGCGGGTAACCGTTTCTATGTGCGTAAGATTCGCTTTGAAGGTAACGACACGTCTAAAGACTCCGTTCTGCGTCGCGAAATGCGTCAGATGGAAGGTGCATGGTTGGGCAGCGATCTGGTCGACCAGGGTAAAGAACGTCTGAACCGTTTGGGTTACTTTGAAACCGTCGATACCGATACTCAGCGTGTTCCGGGCCGTCCGGATCAGGTTGATGTGGTCTATAAGGTGAAAGAGCGTAACACCGGTAGCTTTAACTTCGGCGTCGGTTACGGTACCGAGAGCGGCGTGAGCTTCCAGGCGGGCGTTCAGCAGGATAACTGGTTAGGTACCGGTTATTCCGTCGGGATTAACGGCACTAAAAACGACTACCAGACCTATACTGAGCTATCTGTCACCAACCCGTACTTCACCGTTGACGGTGTGAGCCTTGGCGGTCGCGTCTTCTATAACGACTTTGAAGCGGATGATGCAGACCTGTCCGACTATACCAACAAAAGTTATGGTACTGACGTAACGCTCGGCTTCCCGGTTAACGAATACAATACGCTGCGTGCTGGCCTGGGTTATGTACATAACAAACTGTCCAACATGCAGCCGCAGATCGCGATGGATCGTTATCTTGAGTCGATGGGACAACCCGCTGATACCAGCAGTTTTGCCGCTGATGACTTCACCTTCAACTACGGTTGGACGTACAACAAGTTAGACCGTGGTTATTTCCCGACAGACGGTTCGCGTGTCAACCTGAATGGTAAAGTGACCATTCCGGGTTCTGATAACGAATACTACAAATTGTCGATGGATACCGCGACCTACGTGCCGATTGATGACGATCACAAATGGGTTGTCCTGGGCCGTACCAAGTGGGGTTATGGTGATGGTATCGGTAGCAAAGAGATGCCGTTCTACGAGAACTTCTATGCTGGTGGTTCCAGTACCGTGCGTGGTTTCCAGTCGAATACTATCGGCCCGAAAGCTGTTTATAAAAATGGCGCCCACACGAGCTGGGACGATAATAATGATTACGAAGACTGTACTCAGGAAGCTGGCTGTAAATCTGATGATGCGGTAGGTGGTAACGCCATGGCTGTCGCCAGCCTGGAGTTTATTACCCCGACGCCGTTCATCAGCGACAAGTATGCCAACTCGGTCCGTACCTCGTTCTTCTGGGATATGGGTACCGTTTGGGATACGAACTGGGATCCGTCATCTGCGCCGTCGGATGTACCGGACTATAGCGATCCGAGCAATATCCGTATGTCAGCAGGTATCGCTTTACAATGGATGTCCCCATTGGGGCCGTTGGTTTTCTCCTACGCCCAACCGTTCAAGAAGTACGATGGAGACAAAGCGGAACAGTTCCAGTTTAACATTGGTAAAACCTGGTAATTGTTCTTCGCAAAGGAATGTAGTGGTAGTGTAGCGCTGACTTTAGGCGATCTTGCATGGGATCGCCTGGCCACGCAAAGAACTGTACCTTCGGGTGCAAATGGGATGGTAAGGAGTTAATTGTGAAAAAGTGGTTATTAGCTGCAGGTCTCGGTTTAGCGATGGCAACGTCCGCACAGGCCGCTGACAAAATTGCAATCGTCAACATGGGTAGCCTGTTCCAACAGGTTGCACAGAAGACAGGTGTTTCCGCTACGCTGGAAAACGAGTTCAAAGGCCGTGCCAGCGAACTGCAGCGTATGGAATCCGATCTGCAATCTAAAATGCAGCGTCTGCAATCAATGAAAGCGGGTAGCGATCGTACCAAGCTGGAAAAAGACGTTATGGCTCAGCGTCAGACTTTCTCACAGAAAGCTCAGGCTTTTGAGCAGGATCGTGCGCGTCGTTCCAACGAAGAACGTGGCAAACTGGTTACTCGTATCCAGACAGCTGTGAAATCTGTTGCTAACAGCCAGAGCATCGATCTGGTCGTTGACGCAAACACCGTTGCATACAATAGCAGCGATGTAAAAGACATCACCGCTGACGTACTGAAACAGGTTAAATAAGTAATGCCTTCAATTCGACTGGCTGATTTAGCAGAGCAGTTGGATGCAGAATTACACGGTGATGGCGATATCGTCATCACCGGCGTAGCGTCCATGCAATCTGCGCAAACTGGCAATATCACGTTTATGGTGAATCCTAAGTACCGTGAACACTTAGGCGTATGCCAGGCTTCTGCCGTTGTCATGACGCAGGACGATCTTCCTTTTGCTAAGAGTGCAGCGCTGGTAGTGAAGAATCCCTACCTGACCTATGCTCGTATGGCGCAAATTTTAGATACCACGCCGCAGCCCGCACAAAACGTTGCACCGAGTGCAGCGATCGATGCGACGGCGAAGCTGGGTAAAAATGTCTCTGTGGGCGCAAATGCGGTCATTGAGTCTGGCGTAGAACTGGGCGATAACGTGGTTATTGGCGCAGGCTGCTTCGTCGGGAAAAATACAAAAATCGGCGCAGGTTCTCGCTTGTGGGCGAATGTGACGATTTACCACGACATTCAGATCGGTGAGAATTGCCTGATCCAATCCAGCACTGTCGTCGGTTCGGATGGATTTGGTTACGCGAACGATCGCGGTAACTGGGTGAAGATCCCGCAGCTTGGTCGCGTGATTATCGGCGATCGCGTCGAGATCGGCGCTTGTACTACCATTGACCGTGGTGCCCTGGACGATACTGTGATCGGTAATGGTGTTATCATTGATAATCAGTGCCAGATTGCACATAACGTTGTGATTGGCGACAATACGGCGGTAGCCGGTGGCGTCATTATGGCGGGTAGCCTGAAGATTGGCCGTTACTGCATGATTGGCGGCGCCAGCGTGATCAATGGGCATATGGAAATATGCGACAAAGTCACGGTAACTGGCATGGGTATGGTGATGCGTCCTATCACGGAACCTGGCGTCTACTCCTCAGGCATTCCGCTACAACCCAATAAGGTATGGCGTAAAACAGCTGCACTGGTGATGAATATTGATGATATGAGCAAGCGCCTCAAAGCGATTGAGCGCAAGGTTAATCAACAAGACTAAAGCACCTTTTTTGCATGTCTGACTTTTCGGCCTGTCCCATTCATACGATTGCGACAGGCCGTGTTATTATTGCCTTTTAGTATATTTTGACAGGAAGAGTATTTTGACTACTAACACTCATACTCTGCATATTGAAGAGATTTTAGAACTTCTGCCGCACCGTTTTCCGTTTCTGCTGGTTGACCGCGTGCTGGATTTTGAAGAAGGTCGTTTTCTGCGCGCAGTGAAAAATGTATCCGTTAATGAGCCTTTCTTCCAGGGCCACTTCCCGGGCAAACCTATTTTCCCTGGCGTACTGATTCTGGAAGCGATGGCGCAGGCCACCGGTATCCTCGCATTTAAAAGCGTAGGAAAACTGGAACCAGGCGAACTGTACTATTTCGCGGGTATTGACGAAGCACGCTTTAAGCGTCCTGTCGTGCCGGGCGATCAGATGATCATGGAAGTGACTTTCGAGAAAACGCGCCGTGGCCTGACCCGTTTTAAAGGGGTTGCGCTGGTCGACGGTAAAGTTGTGTGCGAAGCAACGATGATGTGTGCCCGTAGCCGGGAGGCCTGATACGTGATTGATAAATCCGCCTTTATTCACCCTACCGCCATTGTGGAAGAGGGCGCCAGTATTGGCGCTAACGCTCACATTGGCCCATTTTGTATTGTTGGACCCCATGTTGAAATTGGTGAGGGTACCGTACTGAAGTCTCACGTTGTCGTGAATGGCCATACAAAAATTGGTCGCGATAACGAGATCTATCAGTTTGCCTCCATCGGCGAAGTTAACCAGGATCTTAAATATGCTGGCGAACCGACCCGCGTGGAAATTGGCGATCGCAACCGCATCCGCGAAAGCGTCACCATTCATCGTGGCACAGTGCAGGGCGGTGGAGTGACGAAGGTGGGCAGCGATAACTTACTGATGATTAATGCGCACGTCGCGCATGATTGTACGGTAGGCAACCGCTGTATTCTGGCGAATAACGCCACGCTTGCCGGACATGTTTCGCTGGATGATTTTGTTATCATCGGCGGTATGACTGCGGTGCATCAATTCTGCATCATCGGCGCGCATGTGATGGTTGGCGGCTGTTCTGGCGTTGCTCAGGACGTGCCACCGTACGTTATCGCCCAGGGCAACCACGCGACGCCGTTTGGCGTCAATATCGAAGGTCTGAAGCGTCGTGGGTTCACCCGCGAAGCGATTACCGCGATTCGTAATGCCTACAAAGCGTTGTACCGTAGCGGTAAAACGTTGGAAGAAGCGAAACCGGAAATCGCCGAACTGGCGAAACAGCACCCTGAAGTCCAGGCTTTCAGCGACTTCTTTGAGCGCTCAACGCGTGGTCTGATTCGTTAATGACTGAGCAGCGTCCTTTAACGATTGCCCTCGTCGCCGGAGAAACCTCCGGCGATATTCTTGGTGCAGGGCTAATCCGCGCACTCAAAGCTCGTGTTCCCAATGCGCGTTTTGTTGGCGTGGCGGGGCCGCTAATGCAGGCCGAAGGCTGTGAAGCCTGGTACGAAATGGAAGAACTGGCGGTGATGGGCATTGTTGAAGTGCTCGGACGTCTGCGCCGTTTACTGCATATTCGTGCCGATCTCACTCGTCGATTCACCGAGCTCAAGCCGGATGTTTTCGTTGGCATTGATGCGCCTGATTTCAATATTACCCTTGAAGGGAACTTGAAAAAGCAGGGCATAAAAACCATTCATTATGTCAGTCCGTCCGTCTGGGCGTGGCGACAGAAACGCGTTTTCAAAATAGGCAGATCCACTAATATGGTGCTGGCTTTTCTGCCTTTCGAAAAAGCGTTTTATGACAAATTTAACGTCCCGTGCCGCTTTATCGGCCACACCATGGCGGATGCCATGCCGTTGGATCCGGATAAACACGCGGCCCGTGATATTTTGGGTATTCCCCACGACGCGCATTGCCTGGCGCTGCTGCCAGGAAGCCGTGGCGCGGAAGTGGAGATGCTCAGCGCCGATTTTCTGAAAACGGCGCAACTGTTACGTCAGCATTATCCGGATCTCGAAGTCGTGGTGCCGTTGGTGAATGCCAAACGCCGGGAGCAGTTTGAGCGTATCAAGGCAGAGGTTGCGCCGGAGCTTTCCGTGCATCTGCTTAATGGCATGGGACGTGAAGCGATGGTGGCCAGCGACGCCGCGCTGTTGGCTTCAGGCACCGCCGCGCTGGAATGTATGCTGGCAAAGTGTCCGATGGTGGTCGGCTACCGCATGAAACCTTTTACCTTCTGGCTGGCGAAGCGTCTGGTGAAAACGGATTACGTTTCGCTACCTAACCTGTTAGCGGGAAGAGAACTGGTTAAAGAGCTGTTGCAGGAAGAGTGTGAGCCGCATGCGCTGGCGCAAGCGCTGTTGCCGTTACTGGCGAATGGTAAAACCAGCCATGCGATGCATGACACTTTCCGTGAACTGCATCAGCAGATCCGTTGCAATGCTGATGAGCAGGCAGCGGATGCAGTCCTGGAGTTAGCGCAATGATTGAATTTGTTTATCCGCATACGCATTTAGTGGCGGGTGTGGATGAAGTCGGGCGCGGTCCTTTGGTCGGCGCGGTTGTTACTGCTGCCGTTATTCTGGATCCGGCTCGCCCGATTATCGGTCTTAACGACTCAAAAAAATTGTCGGAAAAACGTCGCCTGGCGCTGTTTGATGAAATAAAAGAAAAAGCGTTAAGCTGGAGCGTGGGCCGTGCGGAACCGCATGAAATCGACGATCTGAATATTTTGCATGCCACCATGCTGGCGATGCAGCGTGCGGTCGCGGGGCTGCATATTGCGCCGGAATACGTACTGATTGACGGCAATCGTTGTCCGGCATTACCGGTACCGTCGATGGCGGTAGTCAAAGGTGATAGCCGCGTAGCGGAGATTAGCGCAGCGTCAATACTGGCAAAAGTGACCCGCGATGCTGAAATGGCAGCGCTGGATACGGTGTTTCCGCAGTATGGCTTTGCGCAGCACAAAGGCTATCCAACCGCTTTTCATCTGGAAAAATTGGCACTGTATGGCGCGACAGAGCACCATCGCCGCAGTTTTGGCCCCGTCAAACGCGCACTGGGACTCACGTCCTGATTCTTGTGTCGAAGGAATCTGAAGATGTCTGAACCACGTTTCGTCCACCTCCGGGTGCACAGCGACTACTCCATGATCGATGGGCTGGCGAAAACCGGGCCGCTGGTGAAGAAGGCGGCCGCGTTAGGCATGCCTGCGCTGGCGATCACCGATTTTACCAACCTGTGTGGTCTGGTGAAGTTTTACGGAGCGGGTCACGGCGCCGGTATTAAGCCTATTGTAGGCGCAGATTTTCATGTCCGCAGTGAACTATTGGGTGATGAACTCACGCAACTCACCGTACTGGCCGCTAACAATACCGGCTATCAGAACCTGACGTTATTGATATCAAAAGCCTATCAGCGCGGTTATGGCGCAGAAGGGCCGGTTATCGACCGCGACTGGCTGGTCGAGCTAAAAGAAGGTTTGATTTTGCTCTCCGGCGGCCGCATGGGCGACGTCGGACGTAGCTTGTTGCGCGGTAATAGCGCCCTGGTTGACGAATGCGTGGCGTTTTACGAAGCGCATTTTCCCAATAGCTACTTCCTTGAGCTGATCCGTACCGGCAGACAAGATGAAGAAAATTATCTGCATGCCGCGGTAGAACTGGCTGAAAGGCGTGGTTTGCCGGTGGTGGCGACCAACGATGTTCGCTTCCTGGAAACCGGCGATTTCGACGCGCATGAAATCCGTGTGGCGATCCACGACGGGTTCACCCTTGACGACCCTAAACGCCCGCGTAACTACTCCGCGCAGCAGTATATGCGTAGCGAAGACGAGATGTGCGAGCTGTTCTCCGATATCCCGGAGGCGCTGCAAAACACCGTCGAAATTGCCAAACGCTGTAACGTCACGGTGCGTTTGGGTGAGTATTTCTTGCCACAGTTCCCGACCGGCGATATGACCACCGAGGATTTCCTCGTGGCGAAGTCGAAAGAGGGGCTGGAACAGCGACTGGAGTTCCTGTTCCCGGATCCGGAAGAGCGCGCCAGGCGCCGTCCGGAATATGATGAACGTCTGGATGTTGAGCTACAGGTTATCAACCAGATGGGGTTCCCGGGCTACTTCCTGATCGTTATGGAATTTATCCAGTGGTCGAAGGATAACGGCGTACCAGTAGGTCCGGGACGTGGTTCCGGCGCAGGCTCGCTGGTGGCCTATGCGCTAAAAATTACCGACCTGGATCCGCTGGAATTTGACCTGCTGTTCGAACGTTTCCTGAACCCGGAACGTGTCTCAATGCCCGACTTCGACGTTGACTTCTGTATGGAGAAACGCGACCAGGTTATTGAACACGTGGCGGATATGTACGGTCGTGATGCGGTTTCGCAGATTATTACTTTCGGTACGATGGCGGCAAAAGCGGTTATCCGAGACGTGGGCCGCGTGCTGGGGCACCCGTACGGCTTCGTGGATCGTATTTCGAAACTGGTGCCGCCCGATCCGGGCATGACGCTGGCGAAAGCCTTCGAAGCTGAACCGCAACTGCCGGAAATCTATGAGGCAGATGAAGAGGTTAAAGCGCTGATCGATATGGCGCGTAAGCTGGAAGGCGTCACGCGTAACGCCGGCAAGCACGCCGGTGGCGTGGTTATCGCTCCGACCAAAATTACCGATTTTGCGCCGCTATACTGCGATGAACAGGGGCTGCACCCGGTTACTCAGTTTGATAAGAACGACGTGGAATACGCCGGCCTGGTGAAGTTCGACTTCCTGGGGCTGCGTACGCTGACCATCATCAACTGGGCGCTGGAGATGATCAACGCCCGCCGTGAAAAGAACGGCGAGCCGCCGCTCGATATCGCGGCCATTCCGCTTGACGATAAGAAAAGCTTCGACATGCTGCAACGCTCGGAAACCACCGCGGTATTCCAGCTTGAATCCCGCGGCATGAAGGATCTGATCAAACGTCTGCAGCCTGACTGCTTCGAAGATATGATCGCACTGGTGGCCTTGTTCCGCCCGGGCCCGCTACAGTCGGGGATGGTAGATAACTTTATCGACCGTAAGCATGGTCGTGAAGAGATTTCCTATCCGGACGTACAATGGCAGCATGAGTGTCTGAAGCCGGTACTGGAGCCAACCTACGGCATTATCCTGTATCAGGAACAGGTTATGCAGATTGCCCAGGAGCTGTCTGGTTACACGCTTGGCGGCGCGGATATGCTGCGTCGTGCGATGGGTAAGAAAAAGCCGGAAGAAATGGCCAAACAGCGCGGCACCTTTGAAGAAGGGGCGAAAAAGCGCGGCGTCGACGGCGAACTGGCGATGAAAATCTTTGACCTGGTGGAGAAATTCGCCGGTTACGGATTTAACAAATCACACTCCGCTGCCTATGCGCTGGTCTCTTACCAGACGCTATGGTTGAAGGCGCATTACCCGGCCGAGTTTATGGCGGCGGTAATGACGGCCGATATGGATAACACCGAGAAAGTGGTCGGGCTGGTGGATGAATGCTGGCGCATGGGGTTAAAAATCCTGCCGCCAGACATTAACTCCGGGCTTTACCATTTCCACGTTAACGATGATGGCGAGATTGTTTATGGCATCGGCGCGATAAAAGGCGTGGGTGAAGGGCCAATTGAAGCTATTATTGAGGCGCGCAACGAAGGCGGTTACTTCCGCGAGCTGTTTGATCTCTGTGCGCGTACGGATATCAAAAAACTCAATCGCCGGGTGCTGGAAAAACTGATTATGTCCGGGGCGTTTGACCGCCTTGGCCCACACCGCGCGGCGTTGATGAATTCGTTGAATGATGCGCTAAAAGCCGCCGATCAGCATGCGAAAGCCGAGGCTATTGGCCAGGCTGATATGTTTGGCGTGCTGGCGGAAGAACCCGAACAAATTGAACAGTCTTATGCCAACTGTACACCGTGGCCTGAGCAGGTAGTATTAGACGGTGAGCGTGAAACGTTAGGGCTTTACCTGACGGGACACCCTATCAACCAGTATTTAAAAGAAATTGAGCGCTATGTTGGAGGCCACAGGCTGAAAGACATGCATCCGACAGAACGTGGTAAAGTCACCACGGCTGCGGGGCTCGTCATTGCCGCGCGGGTAATGGTCACCAAGCGCGGCAATCGTATCGGCATCTGTACACTGGATGACCGTTCCGGGCGTCTGGAAGTTATGTTGTTTACCGATGCCCTGGATAAATACCAGCAATTGCTGGAAAAAGACCGCATACTTATCGTCAGCGGACAGGTCAGCTTTGATGACTTCAGCGGCGGGCTTAAAATGATGGCCCGTGAAGTCATGGATATTGACGAAGCCCGGGAAAAATATGCTCGCGGGCTTGCTATCTCGCTGACGGACAGGCAAATTGATGACCAGCTTTTAAACCGACTCCGTCAGTCTCTGGAACCCCACCGCTCGGGGACAATTCCAGTACATCTCTACTATCAGAGGGCGGATGCACGTGCGCGGTTGCGTTTTGGCGCGACGTGGCGTGTCTCTCCGAGCGATCGTTTGCTAAACGATCTCCGCGGCCTTATTGGTTCGGAGCAGGTGGAACTGGAGTTTGACTAATACAGGAATACTATGAGTCTGAATTTCCTTGATTTTGAACAGCCGATTGCAGAGCTGGAAGCAAAAATCGATTCTCTGACTGCGGTTAGCCGTCAGGATGAGAAACTGGATATTAACATCGATGAAGAAGTGCATCGCCTGCGTGAAAAAAGCGTAGAACTGACGCGTAAAATCTTCGCCGATCTTGGCGCATGGCAGGTAGCCCAACTGGCGCGCCATCCACAGCGTCCGTACACCCTGGATTATGTCCGCCTGGCGTTTGATGAATTTGATGAGCTGGCGGGCGATCGTGCCTATGCGGATGACAAAGCTATCGTCGGCGGTATTGCGCGTCTGGATGGTCGTCCGGTGATGATCATTGGTCATCAGAAAGGCCGTGAGACCAAAGAAAAAATTCGTCGTAATTTCGGCATGCCAGCGCCGGAAGGCTATCGCAAAGCGCTGCGTCTGATGGAAATGGCAGAACGTTTTAACATGCCGATCATTACCTTCATCGACACCCCAGGGGCTTACCCGGGCGTGGGCGCGGAAGAACGTGGTCAGTCTGAAGCGATCGCGCGCAACCTGCGTGAAATGTCGCGTCTGAGCGTACCGGTCATCTGCACCGTTATCGGTGAAGGTGGTTCCGGCGGCGCGCTGGCGATCGGCGTAGGCGATAAAGTGAATATGCTGCAATACAGCACCTATTCCGTTATCTCCCCGGAAGGTTGTGCCTCCATTCTGTGGAAAAGCGCTGATAAAGCGCCGCTGGCCGCTGAAGCGATGGGCATTATCGCGCCGCGTCTGAAAGAGCTGAAGCTTATCGACTCTATCATTCCTGAACCGCTGGGTGGCGCGCACCGTAACCCGGAAGCCATGGCGGCGTCACTGAAAGCGCAACTGCTGGCCGATCTCGCCGATCTTGATGTGTTAGGTAAAGAAGATCTGAAAAACCGTCGCTACCAGCGTCTGATGAGCTACGGCTACGCATAAGCTACATTAATTCTGAAAAGGGCCACAATGCTGTGGCCCTTTTTTTTACCTGCAGTTTGACCAGGCTATGCTTAACTGAGGTTTTTCCAGGAGGAACGCATGAATATCATTGCCATCATGGGACCGCATGGCGTCTTTTATAAAGATGAGCCCATCAAGGAACTTGAGCGTGCGCTACAACAGCAGGGGTTTCAGATTATCTGGCCGCAGAATAGCGTTGACCTGCTGAAGTTTATCGAACATAACCCGCGAATTTGCGGCGTCATTTTTGACTGGGATGAATACAGTCTGGATCTGTGCAGTGACATCAACCAGCTCAACGAATATCTTCCGCTTTACGCCTTTATTAATACCCATTCAACGATGGATGTCAGCGCTCACGACCTGCGCATGGCGCTGTGGTTTTTTGAGTATGCGCTGGGCCAGTCTGAAGACATTGCCACCCGTATCCGCCAGTACACCAGTGAATATCTGGATAACATTACGCCCCCTTTCACCAAAGCGCTGTTTACCTATGTGAAGGAAGGAAAGTATACCTTTTGCACGCCCGGTCATATGGCGGGAACGGCGTACCAGAAAAGCCCGGTCGGCTGCCTGTTCTATGATTTCTTTGGCGGTAATACGCTGAAAGCCGATGTCTCCATTTCAGTGACCGAGCTGGGCTCGCTGCTGGATCATACCGGCCCGCACCTGGAAGCGGAGGAGTATATCGCGCGCACTTTTGGCGCCGAGCAGAGCTATATGGTGACCAACGGCACGTCAACCTCCAATAAAATTGTTGGTATGTACGCCGCACCCACGGGCAGTACGCTGTTGATTGACCGCAACTGCCATAAGTCGTTGGCGCATTTGCTGATGATGAGCGATGTGGTGCCAATCTGGTTGAAGCCGACGCGTAATGCGTTGGGTATTCTGGGCGGTATCCCCCGTCGGGAATTTAGCCGGGCAAGCATCGAAAGCAAGGTAGAGGAGACCCCTCAGGCGCAATGGCCGGTGCATGCGGTGATCACCAACTCTACCTATGACGGCCTGCTGTATAACACCAACTGGATCAAACAAACGCTGGATGTGCCCTCTATCCATTTTGATTCAGCCTGGGTGCCATATACCCATTTTCATCCGATCTATCAGGGGAAAAGCGGGATGAGCGGTGAGCGCGTGCCGGGGAAGGTGATTTTTGAAACCCAGTCCACCCACAAGATGCTGGCGGCGTTGTCACAGGCTTCTTTGATCCACATTAAGGGCGATTACGACGAAGACACCTTTAACGAAGCCTTTATGATGCACACATCCACTTCGCCGAGTTACCCGATTGTTGCCTCAATAGAAACCGCAGCGGCCATGCTGCGTGGTAATTCCGGTAAGCGGTTAATCAATCGTTCGGTGGAGCGGGCGCTGCATTTTCGTAAAGAAGTGCAGCGGTTGCGTGAAGAGTCGGATGGCTGGTTTTTTGATATCTGGCAACCAGAAAGGGTGGATGAAGCAGAATGCTGGCCGGTAGCGCCCGGTGAAGACTGGCACGGATTTATCGATGCTGACGCCGACCACATGTTTCTTGACCCGGTGAAAGTCACTATTCTGACGCCGGGGATGGATGAACAGGGAAATATGAGTGAAGAGGGGATTCCTGCCGCGCTGGTGGCGAAATTCCTTGATGAACGCGGCGTGGTTGTCGAGAAAACGGGACCGTATAATCTGTTGTTCCTGTTCAGCATCGGCATTGATAAAACCCGGGCGATGGGCCTGCTGCGCGGGCTGACGGAATTTAAGCGTTCGTACGATCTGAATTTACGCGTGAAAAACATGCTGCCGGATCTGTATGCTGAAGATCCTGATTTTTATCGTAATATGCGCATTCAGGATCTGGCGCAGGGGATCCATAGGCTTATTCGCCAGCACGATCTTTCCGGGCTGATGCTGCGGGCATTTGATACCTTACCGGAAATGAAAATGACGCCGCATCAGGCCTGGCAGCGGCAGATCAAAGGTGAGGTTGAAACGGTAGCGCTCGATCAACTGGTGGGGCGCGTTTCTGCCAATATGATCCTGCCTTACCCTCCCGGCGTACCGCTCTTGATGCCTGGTGAAATGATCACGGAAAAAAGCCGGGCTGTACTCGATTTCCTGCTGATGCTGTGCTCCGTGGGCCATCATTATCCTGGATTTGAAACCGATATCCATGGCGCTAAACTGGGTGAGGATGGCGTGTATCGTGTGAGAGTCTTAAAAATGGCATAACGACTTGCCTGAACCCATTGAGCGCGAGTAACGTGCTGAAAGAACAAACGAAAGAGGCAAAACGCTATGCTGGGATTAAAACAGGTTCACCATATTGCCATTATTGCGACGGACTACGCGGCGAGTAAGGCATTTTACTGCGATGTGTTGGGCTTCACCCTGATGAGCGAAGCCTACCGGGAAGAGCGAGACTCCTGGAAAGGCGATCTGGCATTGAACGGTCAGTATGTGATTGAGCTCTTTTCTTTCCCATTTCCACCTTGCCGCCCCAGCCGACCGGAAGCCTGTGGTTTACGTCATCTGGCGTTCAGTGTGGATGACGTAGAGAAAGCGATCGCGCATCTGGAAGCGCGCGATGTGAAGTGCGAGCCGATACGCATTGATCCGTTCACCGGCAAACGCTTCACGTTTTTTAACGATCCCGACGGATTACCGCTCGAACTGTATGAGCTATAAGGCTTGTCATTATGGCGTTAGCCCGGTAACGTGCCGGGCAATGCCATTGTAAGTAACCATCATGACAACACTCACGCTGAACACTTCACTGCTGAATTCTCAATCGATTCTGGTCGCCTTTAGCGGCGGGCTGGACTCCACCGTGCTGCTGCATCAGTTAGTGCTATGGCGAGCACAGCACCCTGAGGTTACGTTGCGCGCAATCCATATTCATCATGGATTAAGTCCCCACGCGGACAACTGGGTGCAGCACTGTGAATCGATATGCGCGCAGTGGCAGGTGCCGCTGGTGGTTGAACGGGTCCGTCTGGAGGATGATGGTCTGGGGATAGAAGCTCAGGCGCGGCGGGCGCGCTATCACGCATTTGCACAGACGTTGCTGCCGGGCGAGGTACTGATGACCGCCCAGCATCTGGACGACCAGTGCGAAACTTTTCTGCTGGCCCTTAAGCGTGGCAGTGGCCCTGCCGGGCTTTCCGCCATGGGAGAAAGCTCGCCGTTCGCCGGGACCCGGCTGATCCGACCGCTGCTGGCGCAAACGCGAGAGGCGCTGGAAGGGTGGGCGCGACAGCACCAATTATGTTGGATTGAGGATGAAAGTAATCAGGATGATACCTACGATCGCAATTTCCTCAGATTACGCGTTACCCCGTTGCTGCAACAGCGTTGGCCGCACTTCGCGCAAGCCACGGCCCGCAGCGCCGCGCTGTGCGCCGAGCAGGAGAGCTTACTGGATGAACTGCTTGCCAGCGATTTAGCCGACTGTGTCACGGCCCAGGGCACACTTTTACTGGCGCCGCTTATGACGATGAGCAGTGTGCGGCGTGCCGCCCTGCTTCGCCGCTGGCTGGCAGGATTAACTGCGCCAATGCCTTCCCGTGACGCTCTGGAACGTATCTGGCAGGAAGTCGCGCTGGCGCGGGAAGATGCTTCCCCCTGTTTTCGCCTTGGAGAGTTCGACATTCGTCGTTATCAGTCACAGCTGTGGTGGGTGAAATCGGTCGATGGGCAAAGCGAAACCGTCATCCCGTGGACATGCCGGGAAACGCCGTTGACGCTGCCTGCCGGGTTAGGCTCGGTGCAGCTCATCCCTGCTGGCGAATTGCGTATGCCGCAGGCAGATGAAGCCGTCAACATTCGGTTTAAAGCGCCAGGCGTATTACATATTGTCGGGCGTAACGGGGGACGTAAATTAAAGAAAATCTGGCAGGAGCAGGGGATCCCGCCCTGGCGACGAGATACCACGCCGCTGTTGTTTTACGGCGAAACGCTGATTGCGGCTGCGGGTGTTTTTGTGACGCGTGAGGGAGCAGCAGAAGATAAAGAAGGGGTGAGTCTGGTTTGGCATGCCTGATGGCGGTGCGCTTATCCGACCTACATATCGCATGGAAAGTAGGCCGGATAAGGTGCTTGCACCGCCATCCGGCAACAAAAGAATCAGGATTCGCTGACGACCACGGTACCGATTTGCGGGTGACTGAAGCTGGCAATTTTATCGAGGCGAAGCTCCCGGGTTTCACCTGCGACATCTGCGACCAGATATTCCACGTTTTTGCGTGAAACCAGATCGTTTGCTTTCGCTTGTAAAACTTCGCCATCTTTTAACGCCAACGTCAGTAACAAATGGTGCTGGCAGGCGAGTTCAAGATTGTCGTAATCATCACAGTTGATGGGTTGATACGTTTCATTCATTGACATAATCGCTCACCAGTAAGTTCGCGGCAGCATAGGCCGCTTTTTCCCTGACCGACTCTGAAAGGGCGCTGTCTGCCGCCATTTCATTAAGCACCTTCAATACGCAACCCAGCGCATCCGGGACATACCCTAAGTCTCCGCTGGCGATTTCCGCGTACCGCTTGCGTATTAACTCACAATATTTTTCCACATGCCCTCCTGTCAGCACTCTGACTTAACCGTGGATGCAAGTCTAAGCCTACGAAGATAAACTCTGTTTAGCAAGGTGACTATACCATACTCATTCAGGCAATATCAGCGGCCTTGATAGAGGTGCTGTTAGCAGCCTTTTGCCGCAGTTTTCGCTACAATGAGCGCCTGATTCGAAAGGAGTTCTCAAATGGCGCTTAAAGCGACAATCTATAAAGCTGTAGTCAATGTGGCGGATCTCGACCGCAACCAGTTCCTTGACGCAGCCTTGACGCTGGCGCGTCACCCTTCAGAAACCCAGGAGCGCATGATGCTGCGCCTGCTGGCGTGGATTAAATATGCTGATGAACGCCTGCAGTTCACGCGTGGCCTGAGCGCGGAAGATGAACCGGAAGCCTGGCTGCGAAACGATCATCTGGGCATTGATTTATGGATTGAACTCGGCCTGCCGGATGAGCGTCGTATTAAGAAAGCCTGCACTCAGTCTGCTGAGGTAGCCCTGTTTACCTACAACAGCCGTGCGGCCCAGATCTGGTGGCAACAAAACCAGAGTAAATGCACGCAGTTTAAAAATCTTACCGTGTGGTATCTGGATGACGAACAGTTGGCGCAACTGAGTGAATTTGCTGGTCGCACCATGGCGCTGCAGGCGACGATTCAGGATGGCGCTATCTGGTTGTCCGATTCTCAGAACAATCTGGAAATTCATCTGACCGCGTGGCAGCAGGGTTCATGATAGTCATCTCCCGAAACGTCTCTATCCTTGATAATGAGCTGGAAATCACGGCGATTCGGGCGCAGGGCGCGGGTGGTCAGCACGTTAACAAGACCTCGACAGCCATCCATTTGCGCTTTGACATTCGGGCCTCTGGCCTGCCAGAGTATTATAAGGAACGCCTGCTGGCCGCCAGCCATCATCTGATTAGCGGTGATGGCGTTATTATCATTAAGGCGCAGGAATACCGTAGCCAGGAGCTAAACCGGGAAGCGGCAATCTCCCGGCTGGTGGCGGTGATCAAAGAATTAACCGCAGTGCAAAAAAGCCGACAGGCAACGCGTCCTACGCGCGCTTCGAAAGAGCGTAGGTTGTCATCGAAGGCGCAAAAATCCACAGTGAAGTCACTGCGCGGGAGAGTTCGTCGAACGCAAGACTGACGAGCAGGAATAAAAATTTATAAGGAATTGATAGTGAAAACAGCAATATTGTCCGTCGTCGCTGCATGCACGCTTTTTTCCTTGATCGGCTGTAACAACCGTACTGAAGTCGAAGTACTACAGCCGACACGGGCGGCAGAATTAAAACCGATGCAGCAAAGCTGGCGAGGCATCCTGCCTTGCGCGGACTGCGAAGGGATTGAAACTTCTCTGTTCCTCGAAAAAGACGGAACATGGGTGATGAACGAACGTTATCAGGGGGTGAGGGATGAACCGTCGTCCTTTGCCTCTTATGGAACATGGGCGCGCACTGCGGATAAGCTGGTGCTGACCGACAGTAAAGGTGAAAAGTCGTACTATCGTGCTAAAGGCGAAGCGCTGGAAATGCTCGATCGTGAAGGTAATCCGATTGAGTCGCAGTTCAACTACACCCTTCAGCCCGTTTCCGCTAGCTTACCGGTGACGCCTATGCCGATGCGGGGCATGTACTTCTATATGGCTGACGCAGCTATCTTTACCGACTGCGCAACGGGTAAACGGATGCCGGTGGCGAATAACGCCCAGCTTGAGCGTGACTATTTAGCCGCGCGCGCGGAAAACGGGCAATCCGTATTGCTGACGCTGGAAGCGCATTTTACACTGGAGGCGAACCCGGACACTGGCGAGAAAGTGAAAACGCTGATGGCGGATAAAGATGCGAAATTTATCCCCGGTAAAGGATGTAATTAATTGATGAAAAAAAGGCCCTGATTATCAGGGCCTTTTGCTGATATTAGCCTTTAATGGCTTTTACCAGGTAGTCGACGATGTCGCCCGTTTTAATCAACTGCTTCTCGCCGTTACGACGGTATTTGTATTCGATATCGTCGTTGTCGAGGTTACGGTCGCCCAGCACGATAGTGTGCGGAATACCGATCAGTTCCATATCGGCAAACATCACGCCCGGACGCTCTTTACGGTCGTCCATCAGCACTTCAATGCCCTGCGCGCGCAGCTCTGCGTACAGCTTTTCAGCCAGTTCCTGCACGCGGTAGGACTTATGCATGTTCATCGGCAGAATCGCGACCTGGAACGGGGCAATGGCGTCTGGCCATACGATACCGCGATCGTCATAGTTCTGTTCGATAGCAGCAGCAACCACGCGAGTGACCCCGATACCGTAGCAACCCATGGTCAGGATCTGGTTACGGCCATCTTCGCCCTGAACGGCGGCTTTCATCGCTTCAGAGTACTTGGTGCCCAACTGGAAGATGTGACCCACTTCGATGCCGCGTTTAATCAGCAGCGTACCCTGGCCATCCGGACTCGGGTCGCCAGCGACTACGTTACGGATGTCCGCAACTTCCGGGGTGGCAACATCACGATCCCAGTTGATACCGAAATAGTGCTTACCGTCGATGTTGGCGCCGGCGGCGAAGTCGCTCATCACGGCAACGGTACGGTCGATAACGACCGGAATTGGCATGTTCACCGGACCCAGAGAACCCGGACCCGCTTTCACCAGTGCGCGAATCTCTTCTTCGGTGGCGAAGGTCAGCGGGCTGGCAACCTGCGGCAGTTTTTCCGCTTTGACTTCGTTCAGCTCGTGATCGCCGCGAACCAGCAGTGCAATCAGCGGAGACTTGCTGCCTTCAACCGCTTTCACCAGCAGGGTTTTTACGGTTTTCTCGATCGGCAGGTTGAACTGCTCAACCAGCTCGGCGATGGTTTTGGCGTTTGGCGTATCGACCAGCGTCATCTCCTGCGTTGCTGCCGCACGCGGCTCTTTTGGCGCAACGGCTTCGGCAAACTCGATATTCGCTGCATAATCGGAGGTGTCGGAGAAGATCACATCGTCTTCGCCGCTCTGCGCCAGCACCTGGAATTCGTGAGAGGCGCTACCGCCGATAGAACCGGTATCCGCTTGTACCGCACGGAAATCGAGACCCATACGGCTGAAGATCTTGCTGTACGCTGCGTACATCGCGTCGTAGGTCTCCTGCAGGGATTCCTGAGAGGTATGGAAAGAGTAGGCATCTTTCATCAGGAATTCGCGGGAACGCATCACGCCGAAGCGCGGACGAACTTCGTCACGGAATTTGGTCTGGATTTGGTAGAAGTTCAGCGGCAGCTGTTTGTAAGAGCTCAGCTCGTTACGAATCAGGTCGGTGATCACTTCTTCATGCGTTGGGCCAAGGACGAACGGGCGATCGCCACGGTCAGCAATACGCAGCAGTTCCGGGCCGTATTGTTCCCAACGGCCACTCTCTTGCCACAGCTCAGAGGGCTGAACGACCGGCATCAACACCTCGATCGCACCGGCGTTGTTCATCTCTTCACGCACGATGTTTTCGACTTTTTTCAGGACGCGCACGCCGGTCGGCAGCCAGGTGTATAACCCGGAGGCCAGCTTGCGGATCATCCCGGCGCGCAGCATCAGCTGATGGCTGATGACTTCGGCGTCGGCAGGTGTCTCCTTCAGAGTGGAGAGCAGATATTGGCTAGTACGCATGTTGTTACGGTTCCAGTTGAACGATCGAACAGGCTCAAGACGAGCCTGGCACAAAACAAAAGTGGTTTAGTTTACCAGCGAGAAAGGGATGTCAAAAGAGTACGCGACGCAAATTAGCGGGCTTCCAGAGCAAAGACCTCAAATCCTGACGGCGTAACGCGCCAGCGGACGTTAAAGTCCAGCAGCCAAACGGCGTAGGTTTTGCCTTCTTCCTCGTTTTTACGGTAGGCAGGACGGGGATCCTGCGCCAGCACTTCGGCAATAAACTGGCGAAGATGCGGATAACGTTTTTCCAGCCCAGCCAGTTGCCCGGCGATCTCTTCACTGAACGACACATCTACGCTGGCCTGCGGTGCATCCTGAGCATAGCTGGCGCGAGCATCGGGCAGCGATTCGGCAAATGGCAGATACGGTTTAATATCCACAACCGGCGTACCATCGACAAGATCCAGCCCGCCGAGCTCAAGGATGACGTGCTCTTTGTGGCAGCGGATACCTCGAAGCTCAACCAAAGACATGCCAACAGGGTTAGGACGAAACGTTGAACGCGTGGCGAAGACACCCATTCTGGCGTTGCCGCCAAGACGGGGAGGGCGCACGGTTGGACGCCATCCTCCTTCCATTGTCTGATGAAAAACAAAAATCACCCACAAATGGCTGAAGGCTTCCAGGCCGCGAACAGCTTCGGCCTGGTTATAGGGAGCGAGCAAATGCAGTTCGCCTCTGGCACTTTTCACCAGACCTGGCTGGCGTGGAACGGCGAACTTTTCTTTATAAGGTGAGCGGATAACGCCTATTTGCTCGAACTGAAAATGACTCATTTCGCCGAAATGTTCAGTGCAGAACCAATGCAAACCGCCTGACGATAGCAACCTGGCGTCCCGCTGGTGACTTCGCAACTGTGCAGCAATACCGCATTCGCTTTCATTTTAGAGGCGTTAATCTGCATGCGTTTACGTGCGGTTGGGATGCTCGGAGGGGAATCCTGGTTAGATGCCTGGCAGGATTCGCCGCTGACTTCGCCGAGATCGCGGAACGGTTTACCCACTAAATCTTCGGCGTTAGTAATGATTCTTACCGGCGCCGCGCGCGGTGCTTTTGGTTTTTCCGGCTCCGCTTTTGGCGGGGTAGCGGTGCTTTGAACGGGTTCAACAGGGGATCTGCTTAACATAGAACAGCCGCTCAGCATGAGTGCTACTAAACAGATCGGTAAAGCACGCATAATATTTCCTCAATGAATGATCTAAACGTCAGATATTGAATCAGGTGCTTGCATAAATGACAAGACGGGCAAGCGCCCGTCCTGATGATATTACAGATTCTGGAAACAGCCTAAAATTACCAGCCCTTAACAGCACCGCCGTTGAAGACTTTGTTCGCTGCTTCGTACACTTCGTCAGACTGGTAGGCCTGCACGAATTTCTTCACGTTCTCAGCATCTTTGTTGTCTTCACGGGTCACGATCAGGTTTACGTACGGAGAATCTTTATCTTCAACAAAGATACCGTCTTTTGCCGGGGTCAGGCCAATCTGGCTGGCGTAGGTGGTGTTGATGACCGCCAGGGCGATTTGCGCATCGTCCAGTGAGCGCGGCAGCTGCGGCGCTTCCAGTTCAACCAGCTTCAGGTTTTTCGGGTTTTCAATCACGTCCAGCGCGGTCGGCAGCAGGCCAACACCGTCTTTCAGTTTGATTAAGCCCACTTTTTGCAGCAGCAGCAGCGAGCGGCCGAGGTTAGTCGGGTCGTTTGGAATCGCGACCTGAGAACCTTCCTGCAGCTCATCCAGTGATTTGATTTTTTTGGAATAGCCCGCAATCGGGTAAACAAAAGTATTGCCCGCGGCAACCAGCTTGTAACCACGATCTTTAATCTGCTGATCCAGGTACGGTTTGTGCTGGAAGGCGTTAGCATCAATGTCGCCTTTGCTCAGCGCTTCGTTAGGCAGGACGTAATCGTTAAACGTGACCAGCTCAACGTCCAGACCGTATTTTTCTTTTGCCACTTTCTGCGCGACTTCTGCAACCTGTTGCTCTGCGCCAACAATAACGCCCACTTTGATGTGGTTAGGATCTTTTTCATCCTGACCGCAACCCACAAGTGCCAGAGAACCGATCAGGGCTCCAACTGCCGCAAAGGTTTTGAATTTGAACGCCATGCTTATTTCCTTTTCTTAATGAGTTTTTAGTGTTGTGTGCAACGTTATTTGTGCGTGACAACCCGGACGATGCGATCGCCGGATAACTGAATTAAATAAACCAGAACGACGAGCAATACCAGTACTGTATTCATCACGGTAGCGTTGTAGCCGATATAACCGTACTGGTAGCCAATCTGTCCCAGACCACCTGCGCCGACGGCACCGCCCATCGCGGAATAGCCAACCAACGTGATGAGCGTGATGGTGGCGGCATTGACCAGACCCGGCAGCGCTTCTGGCAGTAATACCTTACGTACAATCTGCAACGGCGTGGCGCCCATCGCACGGGAGGCTTCAATCAGCCCGGTCGGGATTTCCAGCAGCGCGTTTTCCACCATACGGGCGATAAACGGCGCGGCGCCGACTGTCAGCGGGACGATAGCGGCCTGCAGCCCAATAGAGGTACCCACAATCATGCGGGTGAAAGGAATCATCCACACCAGCAAAATAATGAATGGGATGGAACGGAAAATATTTACCAGCGCAGAGAGCGTACGGTAAAGCTTAGCGTTCTCAATGATTTGCCCAGGACGCGTAACGTACAGCAATACGCCAACCGGCAGGCCAATGACAAAACCAAAAAAACCGGACACAAAGGTCATTGCCAGCGTTTCCCATACGCCGCGAACCAGCAGCCACATCATCGGCTCAGACATAACCCAGTACCTCTACTTTTACATGGTGTTCCTGCAGCCAGTTAATGGCTGCTTGTGTATCTTCCTGTGTGCCGTGCATTTCAGTCAGCATAATGCCGAACTTCACGCCGCCGGCATAATCCATCTGCGCGCTAATAATGTTGTTATTCACATTAAAGCGACGGGCCGTCTCAGAGAGTAATGGCGCATCGACCGAATGACCGGTGAACTCCATGCGCAGCATTGGCACGCTGTCGGCTTGCGGCTCTGCTTTTAAACGTTCCAGATAATCTTCCGGGATATCCAGATGTAGAGTGGACTGGATAAACTTCTGTGCCAGCGGCGTTTTCGGGTGAGAGAAGACTTCGCTGACGGTGTCCTGTTCAATCAGTTCACCATTGCTGATGACCGCCACGCAGTCACAAATGCGTTTTACAACGTCCATCTCATGGGTAATCAGCAGAATGGTGAGACCCAGACGACGGTTAATGTCTTTCAGCAGTTCCAGAATCGAACGCGTGGTTGCCGGGTCGAGTGCGCTGGTGGCTTCATCGCAGAGCAACACTTTGGGATTACTTGCCAGCGCACGGGCGATCGCCACTCGCTGTTTTTGTCCACCGGAAAGGTTGGCCGGATAGCTATCGTGCTTGTCGCCAAGGCCAACTAAATCCAGCAGTTCTGTTACACGGCGTTTGATCTCTTCCTTTGGCGTGTTATCCAGTTCCAGCGGCAGCGCGACGTTGCCAAACACGGTACGGGAAGAGAGCAGGTTAAAGTGTTGGAAAATCATGCCGATTTGACGGCGAGCTTTGGTCAACTCGGACTCTGAAAGCGTTGTCAGCTCCTGACCGCCGACCTGAACGCTGCCTTCGGTTGGGCGTTCAAGTAAGTTAACGCAGCGGATAAGCGTACTTTTACCGGCACCGGAGGCGCCAATGACGCCGTAAATCTGCCCGGCGGGAACATGCAGGCTGACATTATTTAGCGCCTGAATGGTGCGAGTCCCCTGCTGGAACACTTTGGTGATATTCGAAAGTTTAATCATTGGTTATTTATTATCGTAATTAAGTTAGCCGTGGCATTTTCGTCTGTCTGGGACGGTCAAGGCCGTCAACAAGATGGATGTTAAGGCATCCAGACGTCTAAATCAATCTAGCTTTGCACGATGAGCACTTTCTTGCCCGCCGAAACATGCGATACTAGAGCCACATGCCTTATTCAGGAGCTATAAAAGGTGGCAAAGTCTGTACCCGCAATTTTTCTCGACCGTGACGGCACCATTAATGTGGACCACGGTTACGTACATGAGATTGATGAGTTCGAGTTTATCGACGGCGTTATTGATGCCATGCGTGAACTTAAAAATATGGGTTACGCGCTAATTGTGGTGACGAACCAGTCTGGTATCGCGCGCGGTAAATTTACCGAGGCACAGTTTGAAACGTTGACCGAATGGATGGACTGGTCGCTGGCCGATCGCGACGTTGATCTGGATGGTATCTACTATTGCCCGCACCATCCGCAGGGTACCGTAGAAGAGTATCGTCAGGTCTGCGATTGCCGTAAGCCGCATCCCGGGATGTTGATCTCCGCTCGCGACTTCCTGCACATCGATATGGCTGCTTCTTATATGGTAGGCGACAAAATAGAAGATATGCAGGCGGCAGCAGCGGCGAATGTTGGAACCAAGGTACTGGTGCGCACGGGCAAACCCGTCACGCCGGAAGCAGAAAATGCGGCAGATTTGGTTATAAATAGTCTGGCAGACCTGCCAAAGGCGATAAAAAAGCAGCAAAAGTAAGCGTTGTGGATAAAAGGTGAGCGGTTGGAACAAAAATGCATTTTTCCGCTTGTCTTCCTGAGTCGACTCCCTATAATGCGCCTCCATCGACACGGCGGATGTGAATCACTTCACACAAACAGCCCGGTCGGTTGAAGAGAAAAACCTGAAAATGAGGGTTGACTCTGAAAGAGGAAAGCGTAATATACGCCACCTCGCGACAGAGCGCTAAAGCGCGTCGCAACTGCTCTTTAACAATTTATCAGACAATCTGTGTGGGCACTCGAGGATACGGATTCTTAACGTCGCAAGACGAAAAATGAATACCAAGTCTCTGAGTGAACACGTAATTCATTACGAAGTTTAATTCACGAGCATCAAACTTAAATTGAAGAGTTTGATCATGGCTCAGATTGAACGCTGGCGGCAGGCCTAACACATGCAAGTCGAACGGTAGCACAGAGAGCTTGCTCTCGGGTGACGAGTGGCGGACGGGTGAGTAATGTCTGGGAAACTGCCCGATGGAGGGGGATAACTACTGGAAACGGTAGCTAATACCGCATAATGTCGCAAGACCAAAGAGGGGGACCTTCGGGCCTCTTGCCATCGGATGTGCCCAGATGGGATTAGCTAGTAGGTGGGGTAACGGCTCACCTAGGCGACGATCCCTAGCTGGTCTGAGAGGATGACCAGCCACACTGGAACTGAGACACGGTCCAGACTCCTACGGGAGGCAGCAGTGGGGAATATTGCACAATGGGCGCAAGCCTGATGCAGCCATGCCGCGTGTATGAAGAAGGCCTTCGGGTTGTAAAGTACTTTCAGCGAGGAGGAAGGCGTTGTGGTTAATAACCACAGCGATTGACGTTACTCGCAGAAGAAGCACCGGCTAACTCCGTGCCAGCAGCCGCGGTAATACGGAGGGTGCAAGCGTTAATCGGAATTACTGGGCGTAAAGCGCACGCAGGCGGTCTGTCAAGTCGGATGTGAAATCCCCGGGCTCAACCTGGGAACTGCATCCGAAACTGGCAGGCTAGAGTCTTGTAGAGGGGGGTAGAATTCCAGGTGTAGCGGTGAAATGCGTAGAGATCTGGAGGAATACCGGTGGCGAAGGCGGCCCCCTGGACAAAGACTGACGCTCAGGTGCGAAAGCGTGGGGAGCAAACAGGATTAGATACCCTGGTAGTCCACGCCGTAAACGATGTCGACTTGGAGGTTGTGCCCTTGAGGCGTGGCTTCCGGAGCTAACGCGTTAAGTCGACCGCCTGGGGAGTACGGCCGCAAGGTTAAAACTCAAATGAATTGACGGGGGCCCGCACAAGCGGTGGAGCATGTGGTTTAATTCGATGCAACGCGAAGAACCTTACCTACTCTTGACATCCAGAGAACTTAGCAGAGATGCTTTGGTGCCTTCGGGAACTCTGAGACAGGTGCTGCATGGCTGTCGTCAGCTCGTGTTGTGAAATGTTGGGTTAAGTCCCGCAACGAGCGCAACCCTTATCCTTTGTTGCCAGCGATTCGGTCGGGAACTCAAAGGAGACTGCCAGTGATAAACTGGAGGAAGGTGGGGATGACGTCAAGTCATCATGGCCCTTACGAGTAGGGCTACACACGTGCTACAATGGCATATACAAAGAGAAGCGACCTCGCGAGAGCAAGCGGACCTCATAAAGTATGTCGTAGTCCGGATTGGAGTCTGCAACTCGACTCCATGAAGTCGGAATCGCTAGTAATCGTGGATCAGAATGCCACGGTGAATACGTTCCCGGGCCTTGTACACACCGCCCGTCACACCATGGGAGTGGGTTGCAAAAGAAGTAGGTAGCTTAACCTTCGGGAGGGCGCTTACCACTTTGTGATTCATGACTGGGGTGAAGTCGTAACAAGGTAACCGTAGGGGAACCTGCGGTTGGATCACCTCCTTACCTTAAAGAACCGACCTTTGCAGTGCTCACACAGATTGTCTGATGAAAAGTGAATAGCAAGGCGTCTTGCGATTGAGACTTCAGTGTCCCCTTCGTCTAGAGGCCCAGGACACCGCCCTTTCACGGCGGTAACAGGGGTTCGAATCCCCTAGGGGACGCCACTTGCTGGTTCGTGAGTGAAAGACGCGCACCCTGATATCTCAAAACTCATCTTCGGGTGATGTTTGAGATATTTGCTCTTTAAAAATCTGGATCAAGCTGAAAATTGAAACGACACACTGTGTCTGTTCTCCGTAATAAGAACAGATAAAAGGTGTGTTCGAGTCTCTCAAATTTTCGCAATCAGAAGTGAAACATCTTCGGGTTGTGAGGTTAAGCGACTAAGCGTACACGGTGGATGCCCTGGCAGTCAGAGGCGATGAAGGACGTGCTAATCTGCGATAAGCGCCGGTAAGGTGATATGAACCGTTATAACCGGCGATTTCCGAATGGGGAAACCCAGTGTGATTCGACACACTATCGTTAACTGAATACATAGGTTAACGAAGCGAACCGGGGGAACTGAAACATCTAAGTACCCCGAGGAAAAGAAATCAACCGAGATTCCCCCAGTAGCGGCGAGCGAACGGGGAGCAGCCCAGAGTCTGAATCAGCATGTGTGTTAGTGGAACGGTCTGGAAAGTCCGACGGTACAGGGTGATAGTCCCGTACACAAAAATGCACAGGTTGTGAACTCGAAGAGTAGGGCGGGACACGTGGTATCCTGTCTGAATATGGGGGGACCATCCTCCAAGGCTAAATACTCCTGACTGACCGATAGTGAACCAGTACCGTGAGGGAAAGGCGAAAAGAACCCCGGCGAGGGGAGTGAAAAAGAACCTGAAACCGTGTACGTACAAGCAGTGGGAGCACCTTCGGGTGTGACTGCGTACCTTTTGTATAATGGGTCAGCGACTTATATTCTGTAGCAAGGTTAACCGTATAGGGGAGCCGAAGGGAAACCGAGTCTTAACTGGGCGTTAAGTTGCAGGGTATAGACCCGAAACCCGGTGATCTAGCCATGGGCAGGTTGAAGGTTGGGTAACACTAACTGGAGGACCGAACCGACTAATGTTGAAAAATTAGCGGATGACTTGTGGCTGGGGGTGAAAGGCCAATCAAACCGGGAGATAGCTGGTTCTCCCCGAAAGCTATTTAGGTAGCGCCTCGTGAACTCATCTTCGGGGGTAGAGCACTGTTTCGGCTAGGGGGTCATCCCGACTTACCAACCCGATGCAAACTGCGAATACCGAAGAATGTTATCACGGGAGACACACGGCGGGTGCTAACGTCCGTCGTGAAGAGGGAAACAACCCAGACCGCCAGCTAAGGTCCCAAAGTCATGGTTAAGTGGGAAACGATGTGGGAAGGCACAGACAGCCAGGATGTTGGCTTAGAAGCAGCCATCATTTAAAGAAAGCGTAATAGCTCACTGGTCGAGTCGGCCTGCGCGGAAGATGTAACGGGGCTAAACCATGCACCGAAGCTGCGGCAGCGACACTATGTGTTGTTGGGTAGGGGAGCGTTCTGTAAGCCGTTGAAGGTGGCCTGTGAGGGTTGCTGGAGGTATCAGAAGTGCGAATGCTGACATAAGTAACGATAATGCGGGTGAAAAACCCGCACGCCGGAAGACCAAGGGTTCCTGTCCAACGTTAATCGGGGCAGGGTGAGTCGACCCCTAAGGCGAGGCCGAAAGGCGTAGTCGATGGGAAACAGGTTAATATTCCTGTACTTGGTGTTACTGCGAAGGGGGGACGGAGAAGGCTATGTTGGCCGGGCGACGGTTGTCCCGGTTTAAGCATGTAGGCGGAGGTTCCAGGTAAATCCGGTACCTTTTAACGCTGAGGTGTGATGACGAGGCACTACGGTGCTGAAGTGACAAATGCCCTGCTTCCAGGAAAAGCCTCTAAGCATCAGGTAACACGAAATCGTACCCCAAACCGACACAGGTGGTCAGGTAGAGAATACCAAGGCGCTTGAGAGAACTCGGGTGAAGGAACTAGGCAAAATGGTGCCGTAACTTCGGGAGAAGGCACGCTGATATGTAGGTGAAGTGATTTACTCATGGAGCTGAAATCAGTCGAAGATACCAGCTGGCTGCAACTGTTTATTAAAAACACAGCACTGTGCAAACACGAAAGTGGACGTATACGGTGTGACGCCTGCCCGGTGCCGGAAGGTTAATTGATGGGGTTATCCGTAAGGAGAAGCTCTTGATCGAAGCCCCGGTAAACGGCGGCCGTAACTATAACGGTCCTAAGGTAGCGAAATTCCTTGTCGGGTAAGTTCCGACCTGCACGAATGGCGTAATGATGGCCAGGCTGTCTCCACCCGAGACTCAGTGAAATTGAACTCGCTGTGAAGATGCAGTGTACCCGCGGCAAGACGGAAAGACCCCGTGAACCTTTACTATAGCTTGACACTGAACACTGGTCCTTGATGTGTAGGATAGGTGGGAGGCTTTGAAGTGTGGACGCCAGTCTGCATGGAGCCGTCCTTGAAATACCACCCTTTAATGGCTGGTGTTCTAACGTGGGCCCGTAATCCGGGTTGCGGACAGTGTCTGGTGGGTAGTTTGACTGGGGCGGTCTCCTCCCAAAGAGTAACGGAGGAGCACGAAGGTTAGCTAATCCTGGTCGGACATCAGGAGGTTAGTGCAAAGGCATAAGCTAGCTTGACTGCGAGAGTGACGGCTCGAGCAGGTGCGAAAGCAGGTCTTAGTGATCCGGTGGTTCTGAATGGAAGGGCCATCGCTCAACGGATAAAAGGTACTCCGGGGATAACAGGCTGATACCGCCCAAGAGTTCATATCGACGGCGGTGTTTGGCACCTCGATGTCGGCTCATCACATCCTGGGGCTGAAGTAGGTCCCAAGGGTATGGCTGTTCGCCATTTAAAGTGGTACGCGAGCTGGGTTTAGAACGTCGTGAGACAGTTCGGTCCCTATCTGCCGTGGGCGCTGGAGAATTGAGGGGGGCTGCTCCTAGTACGAGAGGACCGGAGTGGACGCATCACTGGTGTTCGGGTTGTCATGCCAATGGCACTGCCCGGTAGCTAAATGCGGAAGAGATAAGTGCTGAAAGCATCTAAGCACGAAACTTGCCCCGAGATGAGTTCTCCCTGAGACTTAGAGTCTCCTGAAGGAACGTTGAAGACGACGACGTTGATAGGTCGGGTGTGTAAGTGTAGCGATACATTGAGCTAACCGATACTAATGAACCGTGAGGCTTAACCTTACAACGCCGAAGATGTTTTGGCGAAAGACAGACATCAGTTTCAGCTTGATTACAGATGACATTAACCGGCGAAAAGCGGGTTAATAAACAGAATTTGCCTGGCGGCTGTAGCGCGGTGGTCCCACCTGACCCCATGCCGAACTCAGAAGTGAAACGCCGTAGCGCCGATGGTAGTGTGGGGTCTCCCCATGCGAGAGTAGGGAACTGCCAGGTATCAAATTGCAGTAAGCCGGGATGAAAATCCGGGTGGTGACAAAGAAATTCGGTGGAGCGGTAGTTCAGTTGGTTAGAATACCTGCCTGTCACGCAGGGGGTCGCGGGTTCGAGTCCCGTCCGTTCCGCCACTTATTAAGAGCCCTGAGCTAACGCTCAGGGCTTTTTCTTTGCCTGCGATTTAATTATTGCTAAATTCGCAAAAATCCTCTGCATTTTTCATTCTTTTTCTATAAAGCGCTGAAGTTCATAATCCTCTCCGTAAACGAACATTGTGATTAAAAAGAGGAATTTCATGACTATCCCTGCATTCGGTTTAGGTACTTTTCGCCTGAAAGACGACGTGGTTATCGCTTCTGTTAAAACGGCGCTAGAGCTGGGCTACCGTGCTGTCGACACTGCGCAAATCTATGATAATGAAGCGGCTGTTGGCCAGGCGATTGCTGAGAGCGGCGTACCACGTAGCGAGCTGTATATCACCACCAAGATCTGGATTGAAAACCTTAGCAAAGACAAGCTGATCCCAAGCCTGAAAGAGAGCCTGAAAAAACTTCGTACGGATTATGTCGATCTGACGCTAATCCACTGGCCATCTCCGGGTGACGCCGTATCTGTCGAAGAATGTATGCAGGCATTGCTTGAAGCTAAAGAACAAGGGCTGACTCGCGAAATTGGCATTTCAAACTTCACCATTCCGCTGATGGAAAAAGCCATTGCTACAGTGGGCGTGGAGAACATCGCCACTAACCAGATTGAACTGTCTCCGTATCTGCAGAGCCGTCGGGTGGTTGACTGGGCGAAAGCGCACGGTATCCACATCACCTCTTACATGACGCTGGCTTACGGTAAAGCGCTGAAAGATGAGGTGATTGCGCGCATCGCCGCAAAACATAATGCGACTTCGGCACAGGTTATCCTGGCATGGGCAATGGGAGAAGGTTACTCAGTAATCCCTTCTTCCACCAAGCGTGAAAACCTGGCAAGTAACCTACTGGCACTGGAACTGCATCTGGATGCCGAAGATAGAGCAGCGATCGCGGCACTGGATTGCAACGATCGCCTGGTTAGCCCGGAAGGTCTGGCCCCTGAGTGGGATTAATTGCTTGACCCTTTGTACCCTTTGTACCCTTTAACCCTCTTTCACAGCTCCTTCGGGAGCTGTTTTTATATGTTCACTTAAGAAGTCGATAAATGCCCGGATACGTGTACTGACGGCACGATCGCTGTAGTAAACTGCGCTGAAAGGCATTTCTACCGGCAGACGCTTATCGGCCAGCAGTTCCACCAGTTCTCCCTGCTCGATCTCTTTGTCAATCATATAATCTGAAAGACATGCAATGCCGTTACCGCTCAGGCAAAGCTGTTTTAACGTTTCCCCGCTGTTGGAAGAAATCCCACATTCGACCTCATGGAGCTGCCCATCGCTACAGGCTATTGGCCAGGTGTTGAGCGAGATGGGTTCAGAAAACCCCAGACACAGGTGCCGTTTTAACTCTTCAACGCTCTCTGGCTTGCCAAAACGGGCAATATAGTCAGGTGAAGCGATAATCTTGCGGTAGCTGGTAAATAACGGACGTGCGCGCAGACTTGAATCAGTCAACGTGCCTGCGCGTATCGCAACATCCACTTTTCGTTCAATAAGATTGATGAACGTTTCTGAGGAGACAAGAGACAACGTCATCTCGGGATACCGCTCACGGAACGGTTTAATCAGCGGCATCAGGAAATGCAGCATTACCGGAGTTGCCGCATCGATACGCAGTAAGCCGCGTGGGGTATTACGTGATTCCATGATTTCCGTTTCTGCTGCAGCCATTTCTTGCAGTATCTGCTGCACGCGCCTGAAGTATCGCTCACCTTCTTCAGTCAGGCTCAGCTGTCGGGTCGTACGATTAAGCAGACTGACGCCGAGCTTCATCTCCAGCTTTTTAACTGCCCGGCTGACAGCGGAATTGGCCTGTCCAAGCTGCTCTGCCGCCCGGCTGAAGCTGCCGCTTTCCACGACAGCGACAAAAATTGCAAGTTCTTCGGAGGTTGCTTTCATTTTTGCACCTGAAGCAAAATTAAATTGATATTTTGAATATTTTTGTCATTAAAACATCCAGGCATACTGCGTGTCATCTGATTACTGATGTTATGGAGTTATTTATGCCTCTCGCTTTATTTGCACTGACGATAAGTGCCTTCGCTATTGGCACGACTGAGTTTGTGATTGTCGGCCTGGTGCCGACCATTGCTCAACAACTGGCGATCTCGTTACCTTCCGCCGGAATGTTGGTTTCAATCTATGCGCTGGGCGTGGCTATTGGCGCGCCGGTGCTGACTGCTCTGACCGGACGCTTACCGCGTAAACAGTTACTGGTCGCGCTGATGGTCTTGTTTACGGCCGGGAATTTGCTGGCATGGCAGGCACCGGACTATATGACATTAATCGTCGCCCGTCTGCTGACGGGGCTGGCGCACGGTGTGTTCTTCTCAATTGGCTCTACCATCGCGACAAGTCTGGTGCCGAAAGAGAAAGCGGCTTCCGCGATCGCCATTATGTTTGGCGGCTTAACGGTGGCGCTGGTTACGGGCGTGCCGCTGGGGACATTCATCGGTCAGCATTTTGGCTGGCGCGAAACTTTTCTTGCGGTATCAATGTTAGGCGTGATCGCGCTGATTAGTAGCCAACTGCTGATACCGGCCAACATTCCCGGTCGGGCGGCCGCCAGCATTCGTGACCAGGTGAAAGTGCTGACCCATCCTCGTCTGTTGCTGATTTACGCCGTTACGGCGCTGGGCTATGGCGGTGTATTCACGGCATTCACCTTCCTGGCGCCGATGATGCAGGATCTGGCTGGATTCTCCCCGGCAGCAGTAAGCTGGATCTTGCTGGGTTATGGCGTATCTGTGGCTATCGGCAATATCTGGGGCGGCAAACTGGCAGATAAGCATGGTGCCGTTCCTGCGCTGAAATTTATTTTCGCCGCACTGTTTGTTCTGCTGATGGTCTTCCAGGTGACCGCATCCACTCAGTACGCCGCACTGGCCACTATTCTGGTGATGGGGATCTTTGCCTTTGGCAACGTACCGGGTTTGCAGGTCTACGTTGTTCAGAAAGCCGAACAATTCACGCCTAATGCGGTAGATGTGGCATCAGGACTCAACATTGCAGCGTTTAACATTGGTATTGCATTGGGTTCAGTGATTGGCGGGCAAACGGTGGAGCATTACGGTTTGGCGCAGACCCCGTGGATTGGTGCCCTCATTGTTCTGGTGGCTTTCTTACTGATGGGCGTCAGCGGTCGCCTTGATAAACCTGTACGCATTGCTCTGGGGTAAATCATTGATGTAAGCGCCCACTTACAAAACAAACTGCAATTGTTCGTTGAAAGTGAGTGCTAAAATCCCTATAACAGAAGAACCAGTCCGGCTGCGGACTGGTTGACGTTACAGAGGTTTGAAAGTCTAAAGTGCGAAAAAACACCTATGCCATGCGTTATGTTGCCGGACAGCCCGTTGAGCGGATTTTACCGCCAGGGTCGTTTGCGCATATTGGCCAGGCATTACCCGCAGGCGCTCCGTTAAGCAGTGAAGATCGCATTCGCGTGCTGGTATGGAATATTTTTAAGCAGCAGCGTGCAGAATGGCAGTCGGTGCTGAAAAATTTTGGCAAAGATGCGCATCTGGTGTTATTGCAGGAAGCGCAAACCACGCCTGAACTGGTGCAGTTTGCGACCGCTAACTATCTCGCTGCCGACCAGGTACCCGCCTTTGTGCTGCCTCAGCACCCCTCTGGCGTCATGACACTTTCTGCCGCCCATCCTGTTTACTGCTGTCCATTGCGCGAGCGTGAGCCTATTTTACGGCTGGCGAAATCGGCATTGGTGACGGTTTACCCGTTGCCTGATACGCGTTTATTGATGGTGGTGAATATCCACGCGGTAAATTTCAGCCTCGGCGTTGATGTCTATAGTAAGCAGTTACTTCCTATTGGCGATCAGATTGCCCATCACAGCGGTCCGGTGATCATGGCGGGTGATTTTAATGCCTGGAGCCGTCGACGGATGAATGCGCTGTACCGCTTTGCGCGCGAAATGTCGCTGCGCCAGGTGCGCTTTACCGACGATCAACGCCGACGCGCGTTTGGTCGCCCTCTCGATTTTGTGTTCTATCGTGGTTTGAACGTGAGTGAAGCCTCTGTGCTGGTCACCCGCGCATCCGATCACAATCCGCTACTCGTTGAATTCAGTCCCGGCAAACCTGAACAATAACGGTGTGTCAGGTCTGCCGTAGGGCAGACCTGTAGTGGTGCTGCCCTTCTTATTAAACAACAACCGAAGGACAACACAATGACAACACGCTCCCATCATGACAACGTCGAAAAACAGTTTGGCTCTCAGGCTAATGCCTATTTGACCAGTGCGGTACATGCCTCTGGCCGCGATTTGCAACGCCTGTCCGCAAGATTGTCAGCATTTCCGCAAGCCCGGTTACTGGATATGGGATGCGGAGCAGGGCATGCCAGTTTTGTGGCTGCGCAACACGTCAGGCAGGTCGTAGCTTATGATTTATCTTCACAAATGCTTGAAGTGGTGGCGGAGGCGGCAAAAGACAGGGGGCTGGAAAACCTCTCCACGCGTCAGGGTTATGCCGAAAGCCTGCCATTTGAAGATAACGCGTTTGATGTGGTGATTAGCCGCTATTCCGCGCATCACTGGCATGATGTCGGGCGCGCGCTGCGGGAGGTGAACCGCGTCCTGAAGCCTGGCGGCGTACTGATCGTGATGGATGTGATGTCGCCGGGTCACCCTGTACGTGATATCTGGTTACAAACCGTGGAAGCGTTGCGTGATACCTCGCACGTACGCAATTATTCCAGCGGGGAGTGGCTGTCTTTAATCAATGACGCGAATCTCATTGCTGACACCTTGTTAACTGACCGCTTGCCGCTGGAGTTCAGTTCGTGGGTTGCGCGGATGCGTACGCCTGCGGCGTTGACCGAAGCGATTCGTTTATACCAACAGAGTGCATCTGCTGACGTGAAGGCCTACTTTGCATTACAGGAAGAGGGATCGTTTACCAGCGACACGATAATGGTAGAGGCGCATAAAGCAGGATAAATAAAAAAGGCACAGGGGGGAAACCAGTGCCTTCATTTCTACAATGTTATCAGGAGTCCGGCATACCGTTGTTTTTCACAAACAACGTTAGCTGATCGCCAGGCTGCAGGTTGTCCGTGTCGCTATTCCAGCGCATCACATCTTTGATGTTAACCCCGTGACGTTTGGCAATGCTCGACAGCGAGTCGCCCTTACGCACACGATAGGTGATGCTATCGCTGTTATTAGCCAGGCGCTGCGCGCTGGTTCCAGCGCCTACCGTCAGGCTTTGGCCTACTTTCAGGGAAGAACCACGCAGATTGTTCCACTGTTTCAGGTCTTTTGTGCTCACGCCAAGACGTGAAGCAACGCCAGAAAGCGTATCGCCAGAGCGAACTTTGTAGCTACGGCTGTTCAGCGGCGTGTTATCCGCGAGCAGCGTTGACTGCACGGCTGCAATTTCGCCTGAAGCCAGAGACTCACGCAGCTTTTCTGCATGCTTCTTTGGCACCATCACATATTGCGGACCGCTGGCACCCAACGTGGAGCCTTTCACGCCTGCATTGAAGGTCTTCAGCTTGCTGACGGATATACCCGCCATATCGGCAACCTGAGCCATCTCAACCGGGCTATTCAAGCGAACACGTGCCAATGCGCGGCTTTCGTCTGTTGTAGGCAGACGCACGCCATAGCGCTTGCTGTTTTTGAGAATATCGCTCAAAGCCAGCATTTTGGGCACATACAGCTTCGTTTCCTGAGGCAACGGTAACGACCAGAAGTCGGTGGATTTACCACGCGCTTTGTTCGTTTTGATCGCCTTCATCACGCGACCTTCACCGCTATTATAAGCAGCAATGGTCAGCAGCCAGTCGCCATCAAACATCTTGTTCAGACGCTGCATCATGTCGAGCGCGGCAGTGGTGGAAGCCACAATGTCGCGACGTGCATCATAATTGCGGGTCTGCTTTAAACCATAATTGCGCCCCGTGCTCGGAATGATCTGCCAAATACCTGCGGCATTGGCGCCAGACGTTGCGTGAGGATCAAAAGCGCTCTCCACTATGGGTAGTAATACCAGTTCCATTGGCATGTTACGTTTCTTAACCTGCCCGGCTATCCAGTACATATACGGCTCTGCCCGTAAAGTTACATCGTGGAGATAGCTCTTATTGCGTAAATACTTCTGTTTCTGTTCGCGAATCCGGCTGTTTTCCGGAATTCCCATCTTTAGCTCGTCACCAATGAAAGCCCACAAATCTTGATCAGCAGCGATAGATGTTCCATCGTCCATCCATCGCGCCTGACTTGTAAACTTTCCTGCTTCCCCTTGACCAGCTGCAGAAAGGCTCTGTGCGTGCTGTTGGACGTTACCAGTATTCTGGCACCCAACAAGCAGGACAGAGGCGAGTAATATCGCTTTTGCCTTCATGTGTGTGTCAATAGTTGCTTAAAAGACGACCGATCATAACGGCGAAGTTTTCAAAAGGCAACCCGGAATTGTCAGAACGTATCTTTCTTTGACCTTAACCAGGCAAAACGCTCTTCAGGTTGTTGCAATATTGTTTCTTTGTTTATTTCATTAATTAAATCAATATCTTCAGTTCGCAAAAAAATATTATTTCGCCGCTCATTTTTCAGAATTACGGGTAGTGTCATTTGTTTTTTTACGCGTAACTCATTAACTTTACGATAATATTCATTTATGAACGAATCGTGCGGGAGGATGCTTAAAGCAAACTTCATATTTGCTAATGTGTACTCATGCGCGCAACAAATCAAAGTATCATCGGGAAGTGCGCTGATCTTTTTAAGTGATTGATACATCTGTGTTGCAGTACCTTCGAAAAGCCGACCGCAGCCACCAGAAAAGAGCGTGTCGCCACAAAACAGGTAAGGGTGACTAAAGTAACAGATATGTCCTAAAGTGTGACCCGGCGTAGCAATTACCTTAAATTCATGCCCCAATACGAGAGCAATATCGCCATCTTCGACTATGTGCGTCGTTCCCTTATCTTGCGTTTCAGCCGGTCCGTATACCACTATTTGTGGGAAGTGTTGCAGGAGTTCTTTCACGCCGCCAACGTGATCCTGATGATGGTGGGTCAGCAGAATGGCCTCTGGCACCCAGTTATGTTCTGCAATGGCTTGCAGAACTGGGGCGGCTTCTCCCGGGTCAACAATCAGACAATGTTGGTCATTATTTGACAGGACCCAGATGTAATTGTCCTGAAATGCAGGAATACTGTTAAGATTCATATCTTACCTCTCAATGCGAAACGGAAGGTTATGATGAAACCGGCAAGGATCCCTCAAACTGTCGTAGCGCCCGTGAGCTGGGATGATTTACCCTGGGGCGAATACTATCGTGAGGCGCTGGAGCATCAGCTTAACCCGTGGTTCGCAAAAATGTACGGTTTTCATCTGCTTAAAATTGGTAATTTAAGCGCAGAAATCGATTCTGAAGCGTGCGCGGTTTCTCATCAGGTAAATGTTTCTTTGCTGGGTTCTCCCATGCAGGTAACGGCCGATCCTTTACATCTGCCCTTTGCCGACAAGTCGGTGGATGTCTGTTTGTTGGCCCATACGTTACCGTGGTGCGACGATCCGCATCGGTTACTGCGCGAAGCCGATCGTGTACTGATTGATGACGGCTGGTTGATTCTGAGCGGGTTTAATCCGGTAAGCCTGATGGGACTGCGTAAACTGGTGCCGGTATTGCGCAAGACCCCGCCTTATAACAGCCGGATGTTTACCCTTATGCGTCAACTGGACTGGCTCTCTTTGCTAAATTTTGAAGTGCTGCACTACAGCCGCTTTCATGTTCTGCCCTGGAACAAGAAAGGCGGGAAAATGTTAAGCGCCCATATTCCTGCCCTGGGATGTTTGCAACTGGTGGTCGCGCGTAAGCGAACCATCCCACTTACGCTCAACCCAATGAAACAAAATAAAAGCAAAACGCCTATCCGCCAGGCCGTTGGCGCTACCCGGCAATACCGCAAGCCGGACGCTTAAGACTCGGCCTGATACCCGATATCATCCTGAGTGGGGCTCATTGCCGCGGCGCGCGCAAGCTCATCACAGCGTTCGTTTTCCGGATGGCCCGCATGGCCTTTAACCCATTCCCATTTGATTTGATGCGGACCCAGCGCGGCATCCAGACGTTTCCACAGATCGACGTTCTTTACCGGTTTTTTATCTGCCGTTTTCCAGCCGCGCTTCTTCCAGTTGTGGATCCATTGTGTAATGCCCTGGCGCACATACTGGCTGTCGGTGCTGAGTATCACTTCACACTGTTCTTTCAGGGCTTCCAGCGCAACGATTGCCGCCATCAGCTCCATGCGATTATTGGTTGTGAGGTTGTACCCTTCACTAAAGGTTTTTTCGCGCCCGCGATAGCGTAAAATTGCCCCGTAACCACCTGGCCCTGGATTTCCCAGGCAAGAACCATCGGTGAAAATTTCTACCTGTTTAAGCATCTCTGGTAGACTTCCTGTTTTAGCAAATCGAAATCAAACGATAAGTCTGACATAAATGACCGTTATGAGCACTGGAATTACACGACAGGTAGTCCTTGATACCGAAACCACCGGTATGAACCAGATTGGCGCCCACTACGAAGGCCACAAGATCATTGAGATCGGTGCGGTCGAAGTGGTGAACCGCCGCCTGACCGGTAATAACTTCCACGTTTACCTGAAGCCGGATCGGCTGGTGGATCCGGAAGCGTTTGGCGTACACGGAATCGCAGACGAATTCCTGCTCGATAAGCCTACGTTTGCCGAGGTGGCCGATGAGTTTCTCGACTACATTCGCGGCGCGGAGCTGGTCATCCATAACGCATCGTTTGATATCGGCTTTATGGATTACGAGTTTTCTAAGCTCAATCGTGATATTCCGAAAACCAACGAATTTTGCAAAATAACCGATAGCCTGGCGCTGGCAAGGAAAATGTTTCCTGGCAAGCGAAACAGCCTCGATGCGTTATGCTCGCGCTATGAAATAGACAACAGTAAACGAACCCTGCACGGCGCATTGCTCGATGCCCAGATTCTGGCCGACGTTTATCTGATGATGACCGGTGGGCAGACCACGATGGCGTTCTCGATGGAAGGTGACAGCCAGCAGCAAAATGACACGGGGATCCAGCGCATTGTTCGGCAGTCCAGTAAACTACGCGTTGTTTTCGCCACTGATGAGGAGTTAGCGGCCCATGAATCGCGCCTTGACCTGGTGCAGAAGAAGGGTGGAAGTTGTCTCTGGCGGGCGTAAATGACCCAATTACAGTGCAGAAATGACTATTCGGGTGATTTTTGCAGCAAACGATTAAAAACGTGAGAAAAAGCGTTGACGAGGCGCGAGGCAATCCGTAATATTCGCTTCGTTCCCGAGCGGAACACAACGCGGAGTGGTAGTTCAGTTGGTTAGAATACCTGCCTGTCACGCAGGGGGTCGCGGGTTCGAGTCCCGTCCATTCCGCCACTATTCAGAAAGCCTGAATCAGAAATGATTCAGGCTTTCGTCGTTTTAGCCCACCCCAAATAACAATCCCATCATTACACTGCATTGCAACCTCCGCGCTGCCGGGCGGGAAACACATCAGGTCATCCTTAACCCGACGCATATCGTAGAGGCGATTAACCCGCGAAGTGATTCATCACGCAGGCGAAGCGGGGTGAAAAGTTATCGCCAATAAGAACCGTTTCCTCATTCAGGCGCTTCAGCATATACAGCTTGTCGGCACGTTCGTAAGCGTCGAAGAAGAGGTAATCGACAGCATCCGTTGCGTCATCATCGGGGGATTTTTCACGTCCATCGGGAGTGAGCATGAAAACGCCTGCGGTATGGCCGAGCGGACGGGCGTAGCGAAAGAACAGTTTTCGGCTAACAGTGAACTCACCATCATCACTTTTGAATTTCCCCTGTACTGACAATGAAAGGTGTCCGGAATTGTAGCTAGTGATCAGCATAATTCCGTTGAGTTCCTTTTTGCTATTTTGGATGTCGAGTATCGACGTAAATTCCGATGAGCATGAAAAGCTGATTTCTTGTTTCTTCGCATTCCCGACGATAATGAAAAAAGCAATGGCCGCCAGCCCAAAAATGGCAATTACCACTGACCACAGTAAAGGAGAGTGATCGCTTTCCTGCTTCATATCATTCCTCATAATGACGATACTGGCTGACGCAATGGTAATAGCCGAGGTTTAGTCCGCATTCAGCGGCAAACGACCACTCAACCAGGTTATGGTTGCTCGCCCACGTATTAAGATATAGATCTTTTGGATGCGAACAGTTTGGGTTAATCCCCACTGACTTGAATATATCCAGCGCTTTCTTTTCAGTTATGGTATCGGTAAGAGCATTCCCTAATATATGTACCCGGCATTGCTCGTAGTCGATTGTCCGCAGAATAGCTGCGTCCGTCATGGCGATTTCATTGGGTATCCATGTTAACCATGCTGTAGCCAGCACTGCGATACCGGTGATTAACGTTGTTATCGCGACTGGCCATCGGTTTCGGTTCTTTTTGTTGAGCTTCTTTGCAACATGGGCAATTCGCGCTGGAGTTTGCGCCTCTTCCAGTTGCTGAATATTGATATTGACGTCGCCCATCCGAAATCCCATTCTCGGAATGGTGACGATGAGCTCGGCAGGGTGACCCGTTGACGTTATTGCTTTACGCAGAAATGAAATGTGCTGGTTGAGATTGGCATCCGTCGCCCGGGCGCCATTATGCTGGAAAACATTCAGCAGAATTTCATCGCGCGAGGAAATCTCTTTACCATTTTGCAACAAATAGAGCAGTAATTGCGTTGCCACATTATTCAATGTCGCCATTTCACCCGATGTCAGGTCTTTTAGGGTATTTTTATTTGGTCTGAAAACTAAGCCATCACCAATAATTACGGATTTAATTTTGTTTATTGGTATATGAGAAATCACTGATGTCTCCTTTAAAGCAGGATATCTCGCATTCGAGTGGGGGAAGCAATAGCATAACATAATTCATTTATAAAAAATGGTTGCGCCATAGATCGCTTCATTAATATTTATATAACAATATTTTAATATTTCTTATAAGATGTCTCATTCTCCTTTCTCTCTGTCACTATCTTATTGTCATTACTCGCTTTTGATATCCACTTTCATTTTTACAAAACTTTCATAAATACATTTTGCCTGGTATCCGGACTAAATAAAAAAATAGTTGATAGATAAAAACTCTATAAAAACGCAAAATAATAGATATTAACGCTGGTACGTGCCTGAATTTTGGCGGTTTTTTAGGTAAACGATCGTTATGCAGGCGGTGATACAACACGATTCCCTGAGTTTGATTAATACCGTATTTTTGCATTGTGTCATTTTTCTGCCGACTTAATATAAGCCCAGAAACAGCCTGAACAGCTGTGGACGGTATTTCGTATGGAATGCCAGTGATGTTCAAAATAAGGGGCGGGTTGAGATGGATTGTTTGCAGGGATATGCGCTACCGCCACCTGCAGATCAGCATTTCCCTGACGTTAAGTGTCTGCGGAAATAGATCGTCGGAATAACTAAAAACGGATATAAGGTTAAGTAGTAATATGAAAATGAAAAACGTGGCTGTGGCCTGCGCGCTGATGGCGGGAATGACTTTGACTGCCTCTTCTGCTTTCGCTGCAAAAAATGTCGAGCCGACTAACGGTAAAATTCAATTCACCGGTTCTCTGGTTAATTCCGCATGCGGTCTGGCACCTGAATCCAGCCCGGTGCAGGTTAATTTTGGTGAGATCCCAACCTCTCAGTTAAAAGACAACCAACGCGCTGGCGTTAAGCATGCCAAAATCGTTCTTCAGGGCTGCGACACCACCGTTGCGAAAACGGCCACTGTGACCTATACCCCGGCAACGATTGATACCGACAACAACGCCCTGGCCGCATTCACCTCTGGTACTGCAAAGGGCGCGGGTATTGGTATGGTTGACAGCGGCAACCAGGACGTGGAATGGGGTAAAGCTGCCTCTCAGGTCAACATCACTGACGGCGAAACCGACATTGATTTCGTTGCTTATCTGCAGGCAAACAACGCTTCTGCAGCGGTAACGCCGGGTGATTTCGAATCTACCGTTAATTTCCAGATCGACTATCAGTAATTACCCGCAGCGGGCGCATTAATGCGCCTGCTTAACCCTTCCTGCGAATAACTGAAAGGAAATACGGTTATGCCTGGATGGCGAATTTTACTGCTTTTTGTCTTTATCTCACCTGCATGGGTTATGGCTGGCGCCAATCGTCTAAACAGTACGCCCGGCAAAATGCGCATGCGAGGAAATATTATTGAGGCAGCCTGTTATGTTGACCCGCGCGACCGGTCGCTACTGGTTGAATTCGATGATCTCTCTGCCAGAGATATTTCCGGAAGACCAGAAAAAGTGTCCGCGCATGATTTCAGTATTCATTTGCTGGGATGTTCATTAGGGGATTCTCAACATTCCGGGAATGTGTTTCAACGCGCCAATATTACCTTTTCTGGTGCGCCTGACAGGGACAATCCTGATTATCTGAGCGTGCAGTCGGAAACTGAAAATTTAGCAATAGAAATATACGACAGCAAAGGACAGCAAATTCGTCTGGGCGAACCATCACCAGATTATGTGCTTAACCCAGGGAAGAACACACTCAACTTTACGGCTTATTTGATCTCCCGTGACGGAAGAATGACATCCGGCGAATTTACTGCGGTCACGCATTTTGTTGTGAATTATCTCTGAGCTGCACTGCAATTCGGGTATCTGAAGGTTTGCGAACGAAAATGATCACGCTGAAAACAGATAAAAAACGCCTGGCGCTATTTATTACTCTGGTTTGCGCCTCTGCATGGGCTGAAGCGGATGAGGCCATTGAATTTAATACTGACGTACTGGACGCCAGTGACCGGCAGAATGTCGATTTGCAGCGTTTTTCCGAAGGCAACTTTGTGACTCCCGGAGAATATTTGCTGGATGTTCGAATTAACAGCCAGGAAATTCCTCAGCAGTCGATCCGCTATATTGTCGATCCTGCCAACCCGCATAAATCCATGGCGTGTCTGACGCAGCAACAACTCGAATTACTGGCGCTCAAAGAAGAGGCGCTGACCTATATTCATCCGATTAGCGCGACCTGCTATGACATTTCCCGTCTGCCGGGCGTAGCGTTGAATAATAGCGCAGGCGTACTGGACATTACCGTGCCGCAGGCATGGATGAAATATACCGATCCCGACTGGACGCCGCCGGAGCGCTGGGATAATGGCGTCGCCGGGCTGATTTTTGACTACAGCATCTCGGGTCAGGCCACACATTACGAGCAGGGGGGCGATCATTACCGCTCTCTTTCTGGCTACGGGCAAACAGGCTTTAACCTCGGCGCGTGGCGCTTTCGCGGGCAGTATCAGGCCAATTACGCTTCCGATGATAATCGTGGGCGTATCGACTGGGATCAGATCTATGCTTATCGCCCATTACCGATGCAGGCGGCAAAACTGACGCTTGGCGAAATCTATCTGAATTCTCAGGTTTTTGATTCGGTACGTTTCACCGGGGTTAACCTCGCCAGCGATGAGCGTATGTTGCCACCGAATTTGCAGGGTTACGCGCCTGAAGTTCATGGCATCGCGCGGAGTAACGCGAAGGTCACCGTCAGTCAGCAGGGGCGTGTTATCTATCAAACCACCGTTCCTGCGGGGCCGTTTAATATTCAGGATCTGCACGGCTCGGTACGCGGAACATTGGATGTACGCGTTGAGGAGCAGGATGGCAGCGTACAAACCTTTCAGGTTAATACCGCCGATATTCCCTACCTGACGCGCCCAGGCTACGTTCGCTACAACGCCGCGGTCGGTAAGCCATCGCTTTACAACCATGACATTCAGGGCCCTGCGTTTTATACCGGCGATTTCTCATGGGGGGTCAGCAATGCGTGGTCGCTGTACGGCGGCGCGCTGCTCACTGGCGATCGTTATAACGCCTGGTCGATGGGGATCGGCCGGGATTTGAGCTGGTTGGGAGCGTTATCGGCAGATGCGACGCAATCCGTGAGTCGGGTGAAGCATCAGGCTGAACAAAAAGGCATGTCCTTTAAGCTCAGCTATGCCAAAACCTTCGATGAATACAACAGCGCCATCACCTTTGCCGGGTACCGCTTTTCACAGCGTAACTTCCGCACTTTTTCGCAGTTCCTCGACGAACAGTATGCCAATAACAACAGCGCCGGCAACGAAAAAGAGATGTACACCATCACCGGTAACAAAACCTTTTTTGCCGACGATCCGCAGTTAGCCACCACGCTGTATCTGACCTACACCCACCAGAACTACTGGGATCGTCGTTCGCAGGATCGTTACGGCTTGTCGATGGGACACAGCTTTTCGTTGGCGGGCATCCAGGGGATTAGCGCCAACCTTGCGGCTTACCGCTCTGAGTATCAGGGCAAACGGGACGACAGTCTTTCGCTTTCAATTTCGATTCCCTGGAGCGATGGCCGATCCATGGATTATGAATTGCAGAACAGCGGCAACCAGACCAGCCAGATGGTTTCGTATTCCGATAACCGCGACCGTAACAATCCATGGCGTTTGCGCGCAGGGGTTTCCGGTGAAGGGCACACGGCATTTGATGGCTATTACAAGCACCGCAGCATGATGGCGGAGCTGGAATCTAACGTCAGTTGGCAGCAATCACGTTATTTCTCCGTAGGCGGCACGATGCGCGGCGGTTTTACCGCGACGCGTCACGGTGCGGCGTTGCACAACAGCCAGGCGTCAATGAATACCGCCAGAGTGATGGTGGATACCGACGGTGTGGCGAATGTACCGCTGAACGGCGAACAGGCGCACTCAAACCGCTTCGGTATTGCCGTGGTACCGGACGTCGTCAGCTATCACAGCTTTGATACCCGTATCGATGTGGACGCAATGGACGAGGATATTTCCGCGACCAAAGCCATTGTCACCAACACCCTGACGGAAGGAGCGATTGGCTACCAGCGCTTTGCCGTGGCGCAGGGGCAAAAAATGATGGCGCTGCTGCGCCTGAAGGATGGTTCGGTTCCGCCGTTTGGCGCCGAAGTGTTTAACGCCAACGGCGTCAGCGTCGCCATGGTGATGGAAAACGGCATGGCCTGGATTGCGGGTGTGAATCCAGCCGAGCGTCTTTCCGTGGCGTGGGGCGGTCGAGCGCAGTGTCACTTACAGGTGCCACAACAACTCAACCCGGAAGGTAACGTGCTGTTGCCTTGTGAATAATTTCAATAACCAGAATGAATTTTGTCATGAAAAATCAAGCTTTTTACTCCGTGCAGCGTTGGCTCAAACCCGTGGCTTGTGGCCTGCTTTTTATTGCAGAGATCAACGCTTCCTGGGCGGGTATTGCGCTCGACCGTACCCGGATGATCATCGCCGGTGATGCGCGCTCTGTCAGTGCGAACTTAACCAATACCAGCCCGAGCATTCCGTTTTTGGCCCAGTCATGGGTGGAAGATGCCAACGGAACAAAAGTTACCTCGCCGCTGATGGTCTTACCGCCGCTGCAGCGAATTAACGGTGGGCAAAAAGGCATTGCCCGCGTGACGAAAACCAGCGGGATTAATGCGCTGCCTCAGGATCGAGAAAGCCTGTTCTACCTGAATGTGCGTGAGATTCCACCTAAGCCTGATAAGCCTAACGTGCTGCAACTGGCGATGCAGTCGCGCATCAAATTGTTCTACCGGCCGACCGCCATCGTGCCGGAAACGCCGGGCGCGGTGTGGCAAAACCAACTGGTCTTTCACAAGCAGGGTCTACGCTGGACCGTGGATAACCCAACGCCATACTTCGTCACCTTGATCGGTTTAAGCCGTAAGCCGGAAGCGCAGGGCGGCGGCAGGCTGACTGACTTCCCCGGGGTTATGGTTTCACCAAAATCCTCGCTTGATTTCAGCGTTACCGACGGCAGCGTCAGCCAGTTCAGCATGATGTATGTGAACGATTTTGGCGGTCACCCTGAATTGAAATTCAGCTGCACAGGCAATGTGTGTAAAGCATTGCCGATGGAGCAACAGCCCCGGTAAAGGACTCGTAAATGAAAAAGATGCTTTGCGCTCTGCTGATGGCTGGTATGGCCTGCCCGGTTCAGGCCACTAGCGGCCGCCAGGATATGAGCAACGTTTCCGGCGAGTATGGCAACGTCCGCTTTCACGGTCGGGTATTCGTTTCGCCGTGCGTGCTGGATATGGCTTCACGCGATCAGACCATCGTTCTGGGTGATATTTCCGCCAGCCGCTTTCGCCAGAGCGGCGATCGCAGCGATTCGGTATTAGTGACGCTGAACCTGAATGGCTGCTTAAAAGGCTCTGGCCATACCTTAAGGGATTTTCCCGGACAGACCAGCGAAATGCCGGAGCTGGCGCATAGCACGGTGGAACGTGGCGTTTCGATGACGCTGATGGCCGAGGGGGCGCCGGAAAACAGCGATCTGGGGCGTATTCGCGGCGATGTGCGTGGTGCGGGCATTCGGCTACTGACCGAACGCAACCAGTTGATTCACCTGAATCAACCGCAACGCATGTGGATCCTCAAACCGGGCGATAACGCGATTCACTTTCTTGCCGCGCTGGAATCTTTTGCCCCGGAGGTGACCGCTGGCGAATTTAACGGTCTGGTCAGACTTAAGCTGGAGTATCTATGAGCGTATTGCACAAAGCGCTGCTGTGGGTCGCCCTGGCTGGCTGTCCGCTGGCCGGGCAGGCATTTACTCAGGGTGAAGGTGAGCCGGAGGGCGGGTCGCCGCATCAGTACGATATTGAACTGAGCTCGCTGGATGTCAGCAAAAACCATGTAGGCGGCAGAACGGAGCCTTTTACCTGGAATCTGGGCAGTTGGTATGTGGTGAATTTTTATTGCGAACAGGCCGATATCTCTCGGGAGCCAATTTATTACACCACCACGACCACCATGCCGCCTTCAAATCAGGGGGCGAACCGTTTTCGGTTAAACGAGTATCTGGATGTGGAAGTTCAGGTGTGGGTTGCCGGACGTTATAACAAATACGTCCAGGCACCGTTTACCAACGTTTCAAATCGCAACAGTAACAACAGCTGTAAAAAGCGTAAGGGCTACACGCGCGCCACGAACGTTGAAAGTGGTTCAAAAGGGAAAGTGACGTTTATTGTCACTAAACCCATTATCAATGGCATCAATATCACTTCTCAGTCGCTGGTGGAGGTTGCCGGGCGCATGGGCGGTGCGGGACCTACGCCAACCACGGCGATTTCACGCGTGGTCATTAAATCCGGGCTCATTACCGTGCCGGATAAATGCACCTTCAATCGGGGAGACAAAATCAGCATTGAGTTTGGCGATCTGCCTGGATCCGCTGCAAAGCTCAACGGCACCAATTACAGCAAGTCGATCCCGATACATGTGGTCTGTGAAGGCGGCAGCTTCGATCAGGGCGCGCTGAACATCAATTTAGGTGTACAAACCACCACGGCGTCAGGTACGGCTGGGTTTAACGATCATCTTCTCGGCACGTTGAGTGGCGGACAGAAACGCGACGATCTCGGCATTATGATCAAAGACGAGAGCGGCGGCACCGTAGTGCCCAATCAGTTCTACAACGTGAAGGGTTTTTACCAGAATCAGGGCGACTGGAATCTCACTGCCGCACCGGTGGCAAAGCCGGGCGTGGGGAGCGTTAAGGAAGGCGAGTTTGAAGCCTCTGCCACCGTTGTCGCGCAGTTTCAGTAGGGTAATACCATGACTTTCAGAACGTTAATCGCGGTGAGTACGCTGCTGTTTGGCGCAACGGTTCAGGCTGACACCAAACTGGTCGGCGGCGATATGTATTTTCACGGTACCATCAGAGCGCTGGCCTGCAGCCTGGCGCCCGGCGGCGACAAAATCGAGGTCGATTTCGGGCAAATCGCGACGCAGGATCTCTATCTCTCGGGGCGTAGTAAACCGGAAAAATTCAGCATCCAGCTACGCGACTGCAACCCGGAGGTCTTCCGTGGGATCTCGGTCACCTTCAGCGGCAAGGAAGATGCGGAGCTTACCGATCATCTGGCGCTGGATAGCAGCGAGCAGGGCGGGGCGTCGGGGATCGGGATTGGGATGAGCGAAGACGATGGCACGGCAATCCGGCTTGATGAAAGTACATCAGTTACAGAGATTACTGAAGGATCGATGACGCTGAATTTTTTGGCGTGGGTCGCGGCAGAGCCGTCGGCGATAAAAAACCAGTCCCTTGAATACGGTCCGTTCAGCGCCAGCGGGACCTGGACGTTGAATTACCAGTAGCATGATGAACGCACTGAATCGTATTGCGCCGCTGCCTGGCCAGAAATTATTGCTGATTGTCAGTCTGTTTTTCTGGTGCGGGATCATGCACCTCTACTGGTTGAATAACGGCGGCAGCGGTCTGTCGTTGCCGCTTAATATTACCAGTTGGATCTACGCTGCGGTATTGGCTGCAAGCGTAACGATGCTACTGCCTCGCCGACGCTGGCGCATCACTGTACCTGCCATGGGATTTACGTTGGGTGCGCTCATCCTGACGCTGCTTTGTCTGCTGACGCCGGGCGTCTGGCGGTCCGAGGCGTTGCTGGTGATGGGGGCGCTATTGGGTGGGGTGCTTGTCTATCTGGTGACATTGCAAATTCCACTTACGGTAAACGTTCGCACGGCATTGCTGGCCCTGTTATGGGGGGCATGCGTCATCGAATGCGTGGCGTTTGTCTATCAGTACTGGCATTGGCCGGGCGTTGATTACTGGGAGTTTGCCTGGCGGCGTGGCACGCGGCCCTACGGTATTTTTCAGCAGGTCAATCTGCTGGCCAGTTTCACGGCGTGCGGCGTGTTGCTGTCAGCGCTGCTCTTTTTACGCCTGGGCGGCAGATACCGAATTGTTATCGGGATTGCTTTGGTGATGATGGGATTTGTGCTGCATGAATCCCAGTCGCAAACCGGTTTTTTGTCTCTGGCGGTCGGCGAAGTGTTGCTGCTGGCGGTGTTCCCTGCACAACGCCGCACGTTGTTGCTACTTCTGTTGCCTCTGGCGTTAGGTATGGCGGCAGGCGCGGCCGCTCGCCATTTTTTGTCCGTTGCCACGGTAGATCATTTAACGACTTCTCATGTGCGCTGGACGGTGCTGAAAACGTCACTGGCATTATTTGCTGAACGGCCGTGGATGGGATGGGGCGTGGGCAGTTTCGCTGCTGTTTTTCTCGAACGAGCGGGGCCATTGGGGCTGAGCAGCATCTCGCATCCACATAATGAACTGGTGCTGTGGCTGGTGGAGGGCGGTCTGGTTGGGCTGGCGGGCGCGCTGTGTTTTATTGCGGGTGGGTTATGGCTCTGGCTGCACGGAAATCGCTGGCGTCGTGCCTGCCTGGTGGCGGCGTTGCCGGTGGTTATCCATATGTTGACGGAATACCCGGTCAGGCAGTCAACGCCACACTGGTTATTGCTGATCCTGCTGCTTCGTTGCGCAGATGGCGCGCTAAAAGGGACAAGTCTGACGCGCCCGGCGACGTCGTTGATTCGTGGGCTGGCATTTATCTCGTTTCTGACAGCCACTCCCTTGTTGCTTCTCACGCTACAGACGCAACAGCAACTGACGCTGGCGGAACGGCAGTCAACACAGTGGCAACTTGCCGAATCGCTCCCGGTGGGCGGCTGGTTGCTTGCCACACGCTACCGGTTTGATCTCCAGATGGGATACCTGCAACGGTATCAACGTACCCGGGATGCTCGCTGGCTGGAGTTGGTTCGCCGCTGGGCGCCTGACTATGTGCGTGTTCACCCGGACCCGAATATCTCCTTCACGCAAATCTTGCTGGCGTTACAGCAGCGCGACCTGAACCAGGCGCACCGTCTGGCGACGCGCTTTTACCTGATCTACCCGAACGATCGCCGTATCTCCTGGTTACAGGATGCACGACGTCCTTTTAATCAAAAAATGGAATGATATGAACAGACTCAGCGAACAGGCTCAATATGTACCAGAGCTTCCCCGTAATGCCGAACTGCTGCGGATCTCCGGGATCCGTTTGCAGCGCATTCATTTTTTTGATGATGCCTCACTGGATGTCCGTGAGGTGTTAAGCCAGGTACGCACGCCGCTCCCGCTGGATCTTTTTTTCAAGCATCTTTCTGTCAGCGCGAAACAGCAGCTGTTTATGTGGCAAATGCAGCGGGTGCTCGTACTTCCAGGAAGCTATTCGCTGAATTTATCCGTCAGGATGCTGACCTGTCTGTCGTGGATCTCGCGACTCACCAGGCAGGCGCATCAGGGGCGGATTGTTATTGAAATTCAGGATCCCGCGACCATGATGCGTCTGGAAAAGGCAGAGCAGCAGGCGGTATGCATCGCCATAAAAACCCTGGTGCGTCATGGGTTTCGCGTGTGGCTGGATGACGTTTCGCCTGAGCTGTTTTTTGTCTGGCGACTGTCTGGCATCCGTTTTGATGCCATTAAAATTGAAAGCGGGATGTTTCATCAGTTCAGATCATCGGAGTGGCAGTTGCGGGTACTGGTCAATCAATTTCGCGGGCTGGGAGAGCGGGTGGTGATCGAGGGAGTAGAAAGCGCGCAGGATTACGCCATCTGCCGTATGAGCGGCGCAGATGCTGTACAGGGCTTCTTTTTTGAGCAGGAGATTGTGCCGAAAAGCCTGAATCATTGCTGATTCAGGCCCTGGGGATTACTCGCTCAGCGTCTGTGCGATATCTTTCTGTACCTGCTGGCGCTGTTCCGGAGTCAGCACTTTGTTCAGGTCAAAGTAGTATTTCACGCGATAATAACGCGCTTGTTGTTCGATATTGCTGAACGCGGAAAGCTGCTTCTTGACGGCGGTTTCATCCCATTTCCCGGACTTGATAACGTCAATCAATGCGCCGTCTTTAACATCTTTCACTGAAATCTGGCTGACGTTGGTTTCAAGCTGCTGGTGCAGTTTTTTGATCTGCGCAACCTGGTCGGTGGTCAGCTTAAGGTGCTGGACTACCGGGTCCTGAGCTGGGGCGGGAACGTTGGATACATTTGCTGCAAACGTGCTAAAAGAAGCGCCAGCTACGGTTGCAGCCAGCAAAGTCATGCGAACGAAGTTCTTCATTATTGAAATCCTGATAAAGGAATTATTAACATTGTCAGACACTCGCCGGTTACGAGTGATTATCCCTTGCAGAATACGTTGCCTGAAGCATGTCGCCACGCGAATTTGTTTTGCGGTTGGTTACGGAGTGCAACAATCCCGCTATGCAAAAATGTTGCGCAGCGGGAGGAGAGGCGATATCTACAGCGCGAACGGGTCGGCGTCCTGCCAGGCGGGAAACTTTTCGCGATACTCACGCAGCGCCGAGAGCGACAGGTCAGCGTCAATGCGCGTGGCCTGATGCGGCTCGGCGGTGGCAATAATCTCACCCTGTGGATTTATCACCCGGCTGTCACCGCGATAATGATGACCGTTACCGTCAGTTCCTACACGGTTACATCCTGCTACATACGCCTGATTCTCAATCGCCCGTGCAGTGAGCAGAACCTGCCAGTGCAGCGAACGCGGCGCGGGCCAGTTAGCCACATACAAAGCGAGGTCGTAATCGTTACGGTTGCGCGACCACACCGGAAAACGCAGGTCATAACAGATTAACGGCAGAATGCGCCAGCCGCGCCATGCAAAAATAACGCGCGCGTCTCCCGCCTGGTAATGCTGATGTTCATCCGCCATGCGGAACAGATGACGTTTGTCATAGAAATGCACATTACCTTCAGGCTCGACCAGAAAAAAGCGGTTAACCGCACCGCGTTCGGAGTGAATCGCGGCACTGCCCGCGATCAGGGCGTTCGTTTGTTGCGCTTTGGCGCGCATCCAGCTTACGACCTCTTCCTGCGGCAGCGATTTGTTTGCTGCTTCCATCGCAAATCCGCTGGTAAACATCTCGGGCAACACAATCACATCACGTCCGGTGACGGTTTCCAGTTGTCGGTCGAAATGGCGCAGGTTGGCCGGGCCATCCATCCAAATCAACGGTTGTTGCAGCAGAGTAATTTTCAAACCAGGCACGATCGAGCCTCCTCGTTGAACAACATTTTGACACTGTAGCATGAGCTTTAACGAAAATGTGGCAATAAAAAGCCCCGCATTAAGCGGGGCTAAATGTTATGCGTGTGTCGTTATGCCGCTTCGACTTTACGCACTTTCTCTGGCAGCTTTACCGGCTGCGTCGCCAGCTCCTCGGGTTCGAAGTCATCCACGTTAATGCTGCGCAGACGGCTCGCTTCGGCTTTCACCAGAATCGCGGCTTCGTCTTTATCAATCAACCCTTTGGCCAGCGCGTTATGCGCCAGTTCGTCCAGGCGGGTAAACGGCAGATTTTTACCCAACTCTTTGCAGATCCGCTGGTGGATAGGGTCGGCTGCAATCACGTCCAGCAGAGCCTCTTCCAGCAAACCGACCGGGTTATGCTCGCTTGGCGTCAGGTATTGACCGCGACCAAGGCGAGAACGGGTGGCGCTCGGAACCTGCAAAATCTTCGCGACCTTATGATCCAGCTTGTCGGACGGTGCATGATAGTGGCGACCGGTCGGGAAGATAACCACACTCAGCAACCCGGCAACCAAACGGTTCGGGAAGTTTTTCAGCAGATCGTCCATCGCCTGTTCGGCTTTGTACAACGCATCCTGGACGCCCCAGTGAACCAACGGCAGGTCGGCTTCATTACGGCCTTCATCGTCATAACGCTTCAGCACAGCGGAGGCCAGGTACAGCTGACTTAACACATCCCCCAGTCGCGCCGAGATACGCTCACGACGCTTCAGGCTACCACCCAGAACGGCCATGGACACATCCGAAAGCAGTGCCAGGTTGGCGCTCAGACGGTTCAGGTGCTGATAGTAACGTTTGGTCGCATCGGCGGTTGGCGTGCTGCTGGTTAAGCCACGCGTCAGGCCCAGCCAGAAACTGCGTACTTTATTGCTGCCAACGTGACCGATATGTTTGAACAGCAACTTATCGAACGCATTCACATCGTTATTCTGCGCTGCAGCCATCTCTTCCAGCACATACGGATGGCAGCGAATCGCACCCTGACCGAAGATCATCATGCTACGGGTCAGAATGTTAGCGCCTTCAACGGTAATGGCGATAGGCGCCCCCTGATAAGCACGGGCGAGGAAGTTGCTTTCGCCAAGCATGATGCCTTTACCGCCAGTAATATCCATGGCATCGATGATTGATTGCTGCCCGCGGTGGGTACAGTGATACTTCACGATAGCCGACAGTACCGCCGGTTTTTCACCCAGCATAATGCCGTAGGTTATCAGCGAAGCCGCAGCATCCATCACGTAGGCGTTACCGGCAATACGCGCCAACGGCTCTTCAATACCTTCCATCTTGCCGATAGAGATTTTGAACTGGCGACGAATATGCGCATACGCGCCGGTTGCCATTGCGACCGATTTCACGCCGCCCGTGGAGTTAGACGGCAGGGTAATACCGCGCCCCACAGACAAACATTCCACCAGCATACGCCAGCCCTGACCGGCCATTTTTGGGCCACCGATAATGTAATCAATCGGCACGAAGACATCTTTGCCCAGCGTCGGACCGTTCTGGAACGGCACGTTAAGCGGGAAGTGGCGACGGCCAATCTGTACGCCCGGCGTTGAGGTTGGGATCAGCGCACAGGTAATACCGAGATCTTCTTCCCCACCCAGCAGTTTTTCCGGGTCGGAGAGTTTAAATGCCAGACCCAGTACGGTAGCGATAGGCGCCAGCGTGATATAACGTTTGTTCCAGGTCAGGCGCATCCCCAGCACCTGCTGGCCCTGCCAGTCGCCCATACAAACCACGCCGGTATCAGGGATCGCGCCTGCGTCGGAGCCTGCTTCCGGGCTGGTCAGAGCGAAACATGGGATCTCCTGACCGCGTGCCAGACGCGGCAGGTAATGATTCTTCTGCTCTTCGGTGCCGTAATGCTGCAGCAGTTCGCCTGGGCCTAATGAGTTAGGTACGCCGACGGTGATCGCGAGGATCCCGGAGACGCCGGAGAGTTTCTGCAATACGCGAGCCTGAGCATACGCGGAGAATTCCAGCCCGCCGTACTCTTTCTTAATGATCATCGCAAAGAAGCGGTGTTCTTTCAGATACGCCCACAGTTCCGGCGGCAGATCCGCGAGTTCGTGGGTGATCTGGAAGTCATTCGCCATGCGGCATGCTTCTTCCACCGGACCATCAATAAACGCTTGTTCTTCAGCTGTCAGATGCGGCTGAGGATAGTTATGCAGTTTTTTCCAGTCTGGTTTCCCCTGGAACAGGTCGCCTTCCCACCAGGTTGTACCGGCATCAATCGCCTCTTTCTCTGTACGCGACATGGGCGGCATGACTTTACGGAAACCGCGGAACACCGGCGCAGAGATCATAGATTTGCGCATCGGCGTCAAGTTAAACGGTACGAGAATAATGGCCAGAGGAACCAGCAGCCAGACTGACCACAGACCAGCCACGCCAAGCGCAGCCGTCCAGGCGAGCAAAATTAAGCTGCTGAGGAATAAGCTCACGCGGTGATAGAACAATACGCCGAGCAGAACAACCGTAGCGATAATACTCAAAATCATCATAACGAAAAGCTCCCTTGCTTGTAGGAGGTCTGACCACTTGTGATGATATGGTTGTAGTGGATGTAAATTCTTTTAGCAATGTGTTTACAAAATAATTACAACAAAGCTCACATTGTTGGTGTTTTAACCGGCACAAAAAATCAAAAGCCGCGGCCATTCCTGTGGCTTGTACTTCTCGCTGGTAGCGCTATCCGGTACACTGCATCCTGTCATTTACATTCATGCTGAAGGATATCCTCATGTACCAGGATCTTATTCGTAACGAACTGAGCGAAGCGGCGGAAACGCTGGCTAATTTTCTTAAAGATGACGCCAATATTCACGCCATTCAGCGCGCGGCGGTCCTGTTGGCAGACAGCTTTAAAGCCGGTGGTAAGGTACTTTCTTGCGGTAACGGCGGTTCCCATTGCGATGCGATGCACTTCGCCGAAGAGCTGACCGGGCGCTATCGTGAAAACCGCCCAGGTTATCCGGCTATCGCTATCTCTGACGTTAGCCACATCTCCTGCGTCAGCAACGATTTCGGTTACGATTATGTGTTCTCCCGTTACGTTGAAGCCGTGGGACGCGAGGGCGATGTCCTGTTAGGCATCTCTACTTCGGGTAACTCTGGTAACGTGATTAAAGCGATTGCCGCAGCGCGTGAGAAGGGGATGAAAGTCATCACCCTGACCGGTAAAGATGGCGGCAAGATGGCGGGCAGCGCGGATATCGAAATTCGTGTGCCGCACTTTGGCTACGCTGATCGTATTCAGGAAATTCATATCAAAGTGATCCATATCCTGATTCAACTGATCGAAAAAGAGATGGTTAAATCATAAGAAGGCGATTGCCGGATGGCGGCTGAAGCCTTATCCGGCCTACATGAGCTCCACGTAGGCCTGATAAGCGCAGCGCCATCAGGCAGTTCACGGTTTTAAGGTAGGTGATGTATGTGCGAACTGCTCGGGATGAGCGCCAATGTGCCAACCGATATCTGCTTTAGCTTCACTGGGCTGGTTCAGCGCGGCGGAGGGACCGGGCCGCACAAAGACGGCTGGGGTATTACGTTTTATGAGGGTAAGGGTTGCCGTACGTTTAAAGATCCGCAACCCAGCTTTAATTCGCCTATCGCCAAACTGGTACAAGACTATCCCATCAAATCCTGTTCCGTGATTGCCCACATTCGTCAGGCGAATCGTGGGGAAGTGGCGCTGGAAAATACCCATCCATTTACCCGTGAACTATGGGGACGTAACTGGACGTATGCCCATAACGGGCAGCTCAGCGGTTATAAATCGCTGGAGACCGGTAATTTCCGCCCGGTCGGTGAAACTGACAGCGAAAAAGCCTTCTGCTGGCTGCTGCACAAGCTGACAGAGCGTTATCCGCGCACGCCAGGTAATATGACAGCGGTGTTTAAATATATCGCGGCGCTGGCAGGAGAACTGCGGGAGAAGGGCGTCTTCAACATGCTGTTGTCTGACGGTCGTTATGTGATGGCTTTCTGCTCGACCAACCTGTTTTGGATCACACGTCGAGCGCCATTTGGCGTAGCGACGCTGCTGGATCAGGATGTGGAAATTGATTTTAGCTCAGAGACCACACCCAATGATGTGGTCACCGTGATTGCCACTCAGCCGTTAACCGGCAATGAAACCTGGCAAAAGATTATGCCAGGCGAATGGGCATTATTTTGTCTCGGGGAGCGAGTAGTTTGATGCCAGCTGCGGTTGAACGACTTCGTGACTCAACGGCTTGCTGATAACGTAACGGCCATCGACGACGGAAACGGTCGGTGGCTTCCGCGTTTGTTCAAAGTAATCGTATCCTGGCTTTAACTGGGCCCAGAAATCTTTGTAATACGAAAACTTATGGCGCTGCATATTGGCATCGGTCATGCGGAACGGGTAAATGCTAACCTGTACGCTGGATTGCCCGAACACCAGAGCGCCGGTGACAAACTGGAAAATCTCATCAATACCGTTGTCGGTCATCGCATAGCAGCCGACGGAAACGCAGGCGCCGTGGATCATCAGGTATTTACCTTCATAACCGTGTGCACGGTCGTAGGCGTTAGGGAAACCGATGTTAATCGCTTTATAGAAGCGGCTATCCGGTTTGAGCTGTCCGCGTTGTACGCTGTAAAAACCTTCCGGGCTTTTGAAATCACCCTGACGCTGTTTCGGCCCTAAGCCGCCGGAATAATTGCAGATCTTATAACTGTCGAGCAATTGATACTGTTCGCCCATCTTGACGTACAGATCGAGCGTTCGCTCTTCTTTGAAGATCTGGATATAGACAGGGGAGCCCATCAACTGCTGCTTATATTCTTTGCTGACAGGCGTGGTCGGGCTGCTGCTGCTCAGCAAACCAGCAAATGAAACGCACGGCAATAAAAGCATCGCAAGAAAAAATGCGATTTTACGCATACTGCTTATTCCTTGATAAAACGATTACACACGCCAGGACGGCAAAAAGAGTCCCCAAATCGGATAAATCTGGATCTGGAGCGCTCACATTAGCACCAAGAGAGTTTTTCGCAAGTCTCTCGTGCGGCGTTTACACTTTAGTTTTTCTTTATACGAAAAATTGCGCTTAAAGGCTGTCAGACACGGGCCTATTTTGCTGACCACCCCTCTGCATTTCGTCTTATTAATAAAGAATGCCTAATGTGTTGAATTTAAAATATTAATTATTTAATAATCGAATATTAACCTGGAATGACGGGCAATAGCGCTAGACTGCGGCGAACGTGTTTGACCAGGTATTCTTCTTTTCATGCTTTTTGTCTCTGCACCCCGTTGCTTCTTGCCGGGCCTGCTGTCTTTGTGTGTTGTGCTGTCTTTACCGTCTGTCGCCAAAGTTCAGCCCCACTTATCTGACGCCCAGTTAAGCTATGCGGCGCAATTGCGTATGCGTAACCGCGCCCGGCTGCTGAAGCAGTATCACGCCCAGGTAAAAAAACAGGCAAGCTACGTGGTGGAAGGCAACGCAGAAAGTAAACGCGCGCTGCGCCAGCAGAATCGGACGCTGATTAAACAGCACCCTGAGTGGTTCCCGGGGCCGCTAAAAGCCAGTGACCATCGCTGGCAGGAGCTGGCTGAGAATGACCATTTTCTCAGTAGCGATCATCTGCACAATATCACCGAAGTGGCTATCCACCGACTTGAGCAGCAGTTAGGCAAACCTTATTTGTGGGGCGGTACCAGTCCGGATGAAGGGTTTGACTGTAGCGGACTGATTTTTTATGCCTACAACAAAATCCTGGCGGCAAAATTGCCCCGTACGGCGAATGAAATGTATCACTACCGACGGGCAACGATTGTCTCTAACCGCGATCTTCGCCGTGGTGATTTAGTGTTCTTTCATATTCACAGCCGGGATATTGCCGATCATATGGGCGTCTATTTGGGGCAGGGGCAATTTATTGAATCACCGCGGACGGGAGAAACCATTCGGGTGAGCAATTTATCCGATGACTTCTGGCAGGATCATTATCTTGGCGCCCGTCGTATTCTTACGGAAAATACGATTCTGTAATCAAAAGGCGGTGCAATCACACCGCCGCGCCAGGCGTTAACTCAACGCCCCCATGATCTTTAATTCCAGCTCATCCGGAACTTCGTTATAAGACAACACCTGTAGGCCCGGGGCAAACAGGCGCGCATAGCGCGCGAGCAGAGGACGTAACTGCGGCGCGACCAATAGCACTGGCTCTTTCCCCGCCGCTTTCATCTGCTCTTTTATCTGCGGCATATTGGTCTGAAACTGATTCAGCATATTGGGATCGACCGGCACGCTATCCAGCACCACTTTTCCACTTTGCTGAGCCTGGTTCACCACATTCGCCAGCAGATTCTCCAGGTCACTATTCAGCGTATATACCGCCAGCTCATCTTTACGCACAAACGGATGGGTAATGCTGCGACGTAGCGCCAGACGCACATCCGCCGTTAACAGAATATGATCTTTGGTCACAGCGCTACTGGCGACCAGTACGGTGGCTATGGTGACGATATCGCGCAATGACACGCCTTCGATAAGCAGCGCCCGGTAGACTTTCAACAGTTGGCTGTAATTCAACGCTGCGCTCAAATCTTCCGCCAGACGCGGCGCCATAGAAGAAAGACGGTTATGCAACTGCGTAATGTCATCGTAATTAAACAGCTCTGGAATATAGTTGCGAATGATCTTATTCACATGCGTCGCAATAACGCTGGCGCTATCGATAACCTGATACCCCATATTTAACGCTTTAGCTTTTTGCGCCGGAACAATCCAGGTGACCGGCATACCGTAGGCCGGATCGTGGCCTAAAACACCGTCGATCTCGCCATAGGTTTCACTGGAGGGCAGCGCCATCAGCTTATCTGCGGGAATGTCGGCCTCATCGGCCTTGATCCCATTGATAAAAATCGCGTACTGGGTCGGTTTGAGGCGGAAGTTTTCGCGAATGCGAATTTCCGGTAACAACACGCCGTTGCTGTCTGAGATCACCTGCCGCACACCGCGAATACGCTGAGTGAGCGGATTCCCTTTGGATTTATCGACCAACGACACCAGCTTGTATCCCAGACTCAGGCTGATAGGTTCAATTAAAGGGATGGTTTCCCAACTGACCTGCTGCTCGGTGGTTTCTGCGATGGTTTTGGTCAGCGTTTCGAGATTTTTCTCTTCGGTCTCTGCAACCTTGGGGCGCTTGCTCATGCGCCAGGCGGTGAATCCCAGCAGGGCGCTGAAAATCAGGAAGGGGAAATGCGGCATCCCCGGTACCACTGCCAGCACAAACATAATGCTGGTGGCGGTATACAGCACCGAGGGGCTGGCCAGTAGTTGGCTACGCACGTCTGTGGCAATATCGCCGCTGTCGCTTACGCGGGTGACGATGATCGCTGCCGCTGTCGACAACAGCAGAGAAGGGATCTGGGCGACCAGACCGTCACCGATGGTCATCAGTACGTATTGCTGGAATGCGGCTTCGGCGCTTAAATCGTATTTAAAGATCCCGATACAGACGCCGCCGATCAGGTTGATAGCCAGGATCATCATCCCGGCGATGGCATCGCCGCGCACAAACTTTGACGCACCATCCATCGCGCCATAGAAATCCGCTTCGCCCGCCACGTCTTTACGTCGCGCTTGCGCCTGCGCCTGATTAATCAGTCCTGCATTCAGATCGGCGTCGATCGCCATCTGCTTACCGGGCATGGCGTCAAGCGTAAAACGAGCAGAAACTTCGGAGATACGCTCCGCGCCTTTGGTAACCACGATAAAGTTAATGATCATCAGAATGATGAACACCACGAAACCAACGACAAAGTTACCGCCGATCACCACCTGACCGAAGGACTCAATCACCTTACCGGCAGCGCCTGCGCCCATGTGACCGTGCAGTAATACCACGCGCGTTGACGCCACGTTCAGCGTCAATCGCATCAGGGTGGTGATCAGCAGAATGGTCGGGAACAAGCTGAATTCGAGCGGGCGTTTTGCAGAAACGGCCACTAACAGCACCATCACCGCCAGCACGATGTTAAAGGTGAACAGAATATCCAGCAGGGCCGGTGGTAACGGCAGGATCACCATGGCCAGGATACACAGTATAACCAGCGGAATGCCGATGTTACCGTTACGCAGCAGCGCCAGGAATTGTTTAGTTGTTTTCGGCATCCAGTTTAAGAACCTCTTTTGGAATGGAAATATGTCTGTTCAGCGAAGGACGTGCTTGTGAACCGTCACGCCAGTGCTTCATTTGCAGTACATAGGTCAGGACGTGTGCAATCGCCCGATACAGTTGAAATGGGATCTGTTGATTCACCTGGGTGGTGTAATAAACGGAGCGTGCCAGCTTAGGAAACTCAACGACTTCAATATTGCTTTCTGCCGCTACCTGCCGGATATACAGCGCGATTTCATCGGTGCCTTTGGCAACCACGAAAGGTGCGGCGGCGCGTGACTGGTCGTATTGTAGCGCCACGGCATAGTGGGTTGGGTTGGTGATTACCACATCGGCTTTTGGCACAACTTTACGAATTTGCCCCATCGCCATTTGCCGTTGCAAGCGACGTATTCTGGCCTTAACCTCGGGTTTACCTTCCTGATTTTTATACTCTTCCTTCACTTCCTGTTTCGTCATTTTCAGCCCTTTGGTGAACATTTTTTTCGCCAGAGGGACGTCGATTAACGCAAAGAAAACAAACAGGATGACAAAGTTGCGCATGATGCTGCTGTACAGCGCCAGACCATCGCTGACGGCCTGTTTGAAATGAAGCTCTTGTAAGCCGAGAAATGCGGCAACGTTATTGCGTACGCTGATCCATAGCATCACCAGCAGCACTATCGCTTTGAGCGTCATCTTGCCGGTATCCACCAGATGGTCGGTGGAAAACAGGCGACCAATCCCTTTGATCGGGCTTAATTTGCTAAAGTCCGGCAATATTTTTTTCGGCAGGAATAGCCAGCCTCCCGGAACCAGTGAGGCAAACAGCGCGGCAACCGGCATGGGTAACAGCGTCAGGATGAATTTCCCCAGAATCAGCAGATGGTGTTCAAGGAACTGACCGATGATGTCCGGGTCATTAATGTTCTGCGCGTACTGATGCACGCTGGTAAAGCTTTCGCGCACGAAATCTTCGTACCAGGGAAAGCTGCTGGAGATCACCATAAATGCGGCAAACAGACTGGCGGCAAGCCCCATATCTTTTGAACGCGGTATTTGTCCCTCTTGTCTGGCCTTGCGAAGTTTTTGCGCCGAGGGTTTTTCTGTTTTTTCTTCGCTACTGCTATCCGCCATAGTGTCCCTTCAACGCGTCAAGCTGCTGTAAGACGAAATTCGCCAGGTGCAAATAGTGGTCGGGCAGGTTGTAAAGCAGGGTTGCAAAGCAGAACAGACCCGCCAGCATGTTGATGGGAAAACCTAATGAGTACAGGTTGAGCGGTGGTGCAATACGGTTTAGCAGACCAAAGCAGCCCTGAACAATCAGCATGATAAAGGTCGTCGGCAGCGCCAGCAGCGTGGCGGCGGCGAATACCCAGCCCAGCGCCAGAGAAATCGTGCGCAGAGATTGCGGATGCAACGCATTGCCAATCGGCCAGTAAGTAAAGCCTTTAAATAAAATACTCACCAGCAGCAGATGCCCGTCCATGGCAAAAAACAGTATCACCGCGTAGATGTTGATCATTTCCGCCAGCACCGTCGTTGACGCGCCGCTGCTGGGGTCGTTCATCACCGCCATGCTCATCCCCATATTAAAAGAGAGGATTTGGCCCGCCAGTTGTAGCGCTAAAAATAAAAACTGCAGCATCAGGCCGAAAAGCATTCCCCACAGAAACTGCTCTGCGGTCAAAATAATGCTGTTGATCGACAGCAGGCTGGTGGGTACCGGGTGGGGGATAAGCGGCGTAATGATAAAGGCCAACGCCAGGGACAAAATAATGCGTATACGTATGGTCAGCGCGGCATTATCCAGTACCGGCGCGTAGTGAATAAACGCCATAATGCGCACGAAGGGAAACCACATGCCCAGTATCAGATTACTTAACTGTGTAATATCTGTTTCGCGCATGTCAGTGCACCAGAATGGCGGCCTGAGAGAACAGATGCACGCAGAGATCGCTCAACTGGACGATCATCCATTTTCCGCAAATACCTAATACCGCGAGGGTGACGATCAGCCTGGGTAAAAAACTAAGCGTTTGTTCGTTAATCTGCGTAACAGCCTGAAAAATGCTGACCAACATACCGACCAGCAGGCTGGGAACGACTAACACGCAGACTAAAATGATCACGACTTTTATACCGCTGGCGACGATGTCTGCGGCTACATCAATGGTTAGCATGTCAGCTCTCCGTTAGCCCAGTCCCAGACCGCGAATGCTGGAGGTCAGCGTACCAACGGTCAGCGCCCAGCCATCAATAAGCACAAACAGCATCAGCTTAAAGGGCAGCGAAACGATCAGCGGTGACAGCATCATCATCCCCATCGCCATCAGTACGCTGGCGACGATCAGATCGATCACGAGGAACGGAATGTAAATCATAAAACCTATCTGGAAGGCGGTTTTGAGTTCGCTTAGCACATAGGCGGGAACGATAATAGAAAGATCCTGATCGACTGCATTCCCTTTCGCGTTGGCGATCGTCATTATCTGCGCAATTGCTTTTTTATTGGTTTGCGCCAACATAAAACGTTTCAATGGCGAAGCGGCTGTACTCAGGGCGTCGGGGAGCGTGATTTGATCGTTTTCAAAAGGGACTACGGCATGATCGTAAATGTTGATCCAGATTGGGCGCATCACCAGCATGGTTAACGACAGGGCAATGCCAATCAGTATGCGGTTCGGCGGCGTTTGCTGCAGCCCTAATGCCTGACGCAGCAGGGAAAGAACAATAATAAAACGGGTAAAACAGGTCATCATCAGCACCAGGGTAGGCAGAATGCCCACCAGGGTCATCAGGATTAGGACCTGGATTTTTACGCTGTATTCCTGGCTATTTCCGTGTGAAACCACATTCAGCAACGGGATATCTCCCCCTTGCGCGCAGGCAAAGGGAGAAAGGATGAGTAACGAGATACCCAGTAAGAGCGTGAGTGTTGGCGCGCGTTTCATGGTGCCAGGTCGTTAATTTCATGCGTGTTGAATTCAAGGACGCGCAGGCCATATTTTTCGTTGACCACAACCACTTCAGCCTTACCTAGCAGGATATTATTGACCTTAATATCCAGCGGTTCACCGGCGAGTTTATCCATCTCGATGACGGTGTCGTCATCAATGTTTAGCAGATCGGCCAGCATCACCTCCACGGAGGAGACTTCCAGCGTGAGCGTGACTGGAATACGTTTGAGTAATGACATCGACTCGGAAAAACGGTCTTCTAAACGCGCTACCAGCTTTTCAGTGACAGACGGCGCGGGTGGCGTAGTTGCTTCGGGGGCTAACTCGAAGCCTTGCTCTAAAATATCTTCTGGCTTACTCATAGGATTTCTCCGTCTTGCTCGTTAATTCGGACAAAAACAGTTTGTCTTTATCCTCTACGATCAGGGCATTAAATAATTCGGATTTCCCGATATAAACAGGGAAAGTATCAGGCATCGCAATCGGTAAAATATCGCCGGGTTTAATCGTCGTCAGGTCGGCAACATTCAGAGGAATTTCTGCAATCTTCACGTTCATGGTTAGCGGCAGCGTATGAATGATTTCTTTGATCAGCGTTTTTTTACGCGTTTCAGCGCTGGCTTTATCAATCTGCTTTTTTTTCTCTCCATGCTCGCTACGGCGAATCAAATTCAGAATATAATCGGTATGCGAATCGTCCAGTAAGATGCGGAAACTGCAATTCTCATCATCACCTAATACAAATGTAAGCTGATAAGCCCAGTGGGTTTGTATGGTGCTGCTGTCGGGTTTGAGCGTCAGTGGAATACCAGATATATTTTTATTAAAAATGATATTGCAAATATCTAGCGCCAGTCTGCTTCGCAAGCGGATTTCCGTTTTGGTTGGTAAATCATCCTGCGACTTCTCGTCGGCGAGAGATGATGCCAGACCATAAAAGTTACCTAATAACATTAACAATAATGCGCGGTCGATATCAAAGGCCAGATGCCCAACCTGAGAAACTAATAACTCCGCACTTTTATTGATAACATCCATCTCACACTGTATTTTTTTTAGTGTTATATTTGTGCGGTGTTTTTTCAGGAAATAGTTTCCAAGATGTGATTCAATTGTATCAAAACTTCCCGTAAACATAGTCGGCAGACGATGATATGGACGTCCAAGCCGGTTTCCTTCAAGTTTAAAGATTCCGGGCGTTTGACTATATTTCAGCATGGTACGCTTTCTCAGCTGTAATTTCTGGGGCGGATGAGTTGATATCAAATCCCGCGGTTATCAAAGGAAATACAAATCCATTTAATTTATTACTCATCCTTGACGCTATTCTCATAGTGTTGAAGTCCATTAGATATGAAATGCAGTACCTGGGCTCTTCACTGATCCAGGGCTGGATATTAGATATTTTACCCCTCCCTTCTGCAAGTTATTAATGGTGATGAACTATAATTAAAAAATAATTAATTACATATCCGTGATGTTGCCCGCCTACAGTCTGTTGCTGCGTAGGGTTATCTTGTTGTCTGTTTTTCATGCGGATTTTCTTGTAGTTGACTGTTTTTCAAGGAATAATATTTTTATTATCTTTTAATTTAAGATTGTTAATGATATAGGTGATAGTATTTTTTTAGGAAAAACCCTATTTGAAAATAGTCTCCGATAGGGCTGCCCTGTGAAAGGGCGGTAAAACATGAGCAAGGATGGGATTAAGACATGGCACGGGTGATATCTATTATTCGATGATTGTGCTTTGGAATGATTTGTATATTTCTCGTAACGGATGTTAACTTTACTTCTAAGTGTAAATAATCATGTTTGAACTTATTGCCGAAGCAGCCTCCAGCATTAACGTTTTTTCAATGGCAAGACGTATTGCTGCTTTTAATGTTCCAGTACTTATCCATGGCGAAACCGGTACGGGTAAAGAATGTATCGCCAAATTTATCCACTCGATTGCATTTGCGCAGGAGGCGTCGGCACCTTATATCGGTGTGAATTGCGCTGCTATTCCTGAAAATATGCTGGAAGCCACGCTCTTTGGTTATGATAAAGGGGCGTTTACCGGGGCAGTGGCCACCGTACCGGGAAAGATGGAATTAGCTAATAACGGTACATTGTTATTGGATGAAATCGGTGATATGCCGTTGGCGCTACAGGCCAAGATACTGCGCGTATTACAGGAACAACAGGTTGAGCGTTTAGGCAGTAACCGTCTCATCAAATTAAATTTTCGTTTAATTGCCTGCACCAATAAAAACCTTGAAGAAGAGGTTGCGGCAGGACGCTTCAGAGAAGATCTCTATTATCGCATGTCAGTGATTCCGTTGACGATGCCGCCCTTGCGCGAGCGTATGGAAGATATTATCCCATTGGCGGAATCCTTTATTAAAAAATACTCCACGGTGCTGGTAAAAAATATCAAGCTTTCTGAATCGTCACGCCGGGCATTACTCAGCTATGCGTGGCCGGGTAACGTACGCCAACTGGAGAACGCGATTCAACGAGGAATGATCCTTAATCGTGATGGCGTTATTTATCCAGATACGTTAGGTCTGCCATCTATTGAGTCCGATTCCTGGAGCGAGCCGCAATGGCAACCTAAACCCAGCGCGCAAATCACCACCAGCGCCAATCTGGGCCAGCATGGTCGTAGCGCGCAGTATCAATATATCGCTGACCTGATGCGCAAATATCAGGGTAATAAAACCAAAATCGCTGATTTATTAGGAATCACCCCACGTGCGCTTCGTTATCGTCTGGCATCAATGCGAAAACAGGGAATAGAGATCTTTTCCTGAATCAGTCTGTGGTACCGAGAACGCTTTTCTAATTTTAAGAGTAGGTCATGAGCATAAATACGATAGCCCCAGCCAGTACGATGCAGACGCAAATGATGCAGGACATGCAGCAGATGAAAGCGGTCGCGCAAGCGCCCGTCCTTTCACCGATGCAGGTTAACGCCCAGCAGGCATCATCTCCGGTTTCGTTCGACCGCGTTATGCAAGGGGCGCTGAATCATGTTGATCGGTTCCAGCAGGTTGCGGAACAAAAACAAACGGCCATTGAGATGGGGAAAAGCGACGACCTGGCGGGGGCGATGATCGCCAGCCAGCAGGCATCGTTATCGTTTTCCGCGCTGGTGCAGGTACGCAATAAAGTCGCTTCCGGATTCAATGACCTGATGAGCATGTCAGTCTAACGCTATGAATGAACTAATAAAAAAAGTTACTCAGTTTTTACCATCCTTCTCTTTCAGGCTGGATGGTAATAAACGTCTGGCGTTACTGGCAGCAGCGGCTGTTGCGGCTACCGCCATTATTGTCAGCGTGCTATGGAATGGCAACCACGGCTATGTTTCGCTGTACGGTAGCCAGGAGAATATCCCGGTTTCGCAGATCGTCACCGTGCTGGATGGTGAAAAGCTGGAATACCGGATCGATCCGCAAAGCGGACAAATTCTGGTTCCGGAAGAGGACTTGTCCAAAACGCGAATGACGCTGGCGGCGAAAGGCGTTCAGGCCATGCTGCCCAGCGGCTATGAACTGATGGATAAAGATGAAGTGCTGGGCGCCAGTCAGTTTGTGCAAAACGTTCGCTACAAGCGGAGTCTGGAAGGCGAACTGGCGCAGAGCATCATGACGCTGGACGCCGTCGAGAGCGCCCGAGTGCATCTGGCGCTGAATGAAGAGAGTTCCTTTGTCGTCAGCGACGAACCGCAAAACAGCGCCTCGGTGGTGGTGCGTCTGCATTATGGCAGCAAGCTGGATCTGGACCAGGTGAATGCTATCGTGCACCTGGTGTCCGGCAGCGTGCCTGATTTGAAAGCTTCGCAGGTCAGCGTTGTCGACCAGGCGGGGAATTTATTGTCCGACGGTATTGGCGCGGGTGAAGCGGTTTCTGCGGCGACGCGTAAGCGCGACCAGATCCTCAAAGATATTCAGGATAAGACCCGCGCCAGCCTCGCAAATGTTCTCGACTCGCTGGTCGGCACTGGCAACTACCGGGTGAGCGTGATGCCGGATCTCGATCTGAGCAATATCGACGAAACCCAGGAGCATTACGGCGACACGCCAAAAGTTAACCGTGAAGAGACGGTACTCGATAGCGATACCAGCCAAATCGCCATGGGGATCCCCGGCTCGCTGAGTAACCGTCCTCCAGTGGCGGCAAATCAAGTGACGAATGGCGCCAATGGAACCGCGCCAGAGGAATCTAACCAGCCCGCTGCGTTGTCAAAGCATAGCGAGAACAAACGCGACTACTCCTGGGACCGTAGCGTTGAACATATCCAGCATCCCGGTTTCGACATTAAACGTTTAAATGTGGCTGTGGTACTTAACCAGAGCGCGCCTGCGTTGAAGAACTGGAAACCGGAGCAAACCACGCAATTGACGGCGCTGTTGAATAACGCCGCCGGGATTGATGCCAGGCGTGGCGACAATCTGTCTTTATCGCTGCTTAATTTTGTGCCGCAGTCGATCCCCGTCGAGCCGGTGGTCCCCTTTTGGAAGGATGACGACATTCTGGCCTGGGTGCGTCTGATTGGCTGCGGTCTGCTGGCACTGCTGTTACTGGTGTTTGTTGTTCGCCCGGTCATGAAACGGTTGACCGCCGAACGTCGCCGGACGTCGGCGCCAGAGCTGGCGCTGGACGCCGCACCGATCGCGATTCCTGCGGACAAACCCCATTTTGCGGCCGCTGAAGATGAACGTAAAAATATCGAACTGCCTTCTTTCCCTGGTGACGATAGCCTGCCTTCGCAGAGCTCCGGTCTGGAAGTGAAGCTGGAGTTCCTGCAAAAACTGGCGATGAGCGACACCGATCGCGTAGCTGAAGTTCTCAGACAATGGATTACCAGCAATGAGCGAATTGACAATAAATAACGGCAGCAACAATAGCTATCTGGAACAGGCCGCAATTTTATTGCTGTGTCTGGGCGAGGAGGCGGCAGCCACGGTGATGCAAAAACTCAGCCGCGAAGAGGTGGTTCGCCTGAGTGAAAACATGGCGCGTCTGTCTGGGGTAAAAACCAGCATAGCTAAAAAAGTGATCAATAACTTTTTTGATGAATTCCGCGAACAAAGCGGTATCAACGGCGCATCGCGTTCCATGCTGCAAGGGATCCTCAATAAAGCGCTGGGCACAGAAATCGCCAGCAGCGTGATCAACGGTATTTATGGCGATGAGATCCGTTCGCGGATGGCGCGTTTACAGTGGGTGGAGCCGCGCCAGTTGGCGATACTGATCTCAGAAGAGCATTTGCAGCTACAGGCCGTATTTCTTGCCTTCCTGACGCCAGAGATCTCGGCCACGGTACTGTCTTACATGAATGAGTCAGTGCAAAACGAGATCCTCTATCGCGTAGCGAAACTGAACGATGTGAACAGGGACGTGGTGGATGAGCTGGATCGTTTGATCGAGCGTGGGCTGTCGGTGCTTTCTGAACATGGCTCGAAAGTGAAAGGGATCAAGCAGGCTGCGGATATCGTGAACCGCTTCCAGGGAAATCAACAGGTGATTCTCGATCAGCTGCGCGAACGCGATGAAAATGTGCTCGAACAGTTGCAGGATGAAATGTACGACTTCTTTATTCTGAGCCGCCAAACTGACGAAGTGCGTCGTCGTCTGCTGGACGAAGTACCGATGGAAGATTGGGCGGTGGCGCTGAAAGGTACTGAAGCGCTGTTACGCCGTTCGATTTATGCCGTGATGCCTAAGCGTCAGGTACAACAACTGGAGGCGATAACCTCACGTCTTGGTCCGGTTCCGGTGAGCCGTATTGAGCAGATACGCCGTGAAATCATGGGAATTGCCCGCGAACTTGAGGAAGCGGGTGAAATACAGCTACAGCTGTTTGCTGAACAGACGGCGGAGTAACCTATGGCGATTGAAACCATTCGTGGTCGTTACCGGCTGCATCGTTTTCCTCCTCGCCAGCGCCATCTACAGGCTGAACAGCTCACGCCGGGGATTACTCCGGCGGATTATCAGCGCCAACTGATGGACGGCTTCCAGGAAGGGCTGCAAAAAGGTTTTGAGCAGGGGATGACCGAAGGCCAGGAGCAGGGTTTTCAGGAAGGTCATCAGAAGGGGCACGATGAAGGTCGTCGTCAGGGATACACTGAAGGCAGCCTGGCCGGACAGCAGGAAGGGCGCAAGCAGTTTGAACGCGCCGCCCAGCCGCTGGAGGCTATCTCCGGCAAAGTGAATGACTATCTGGCGCACGTCCAGCGTAAACAGCGGGAAGACCTGTTGCAGCTGGTTGAAAAGGTGACCCGCCAGGTGATTCGCTGTGAGCTGGCGCTGCAACCGACGCAGCTATTATCGTTGGTCGAAGAGGCAATTTCGGCCTTTCCGGCGATGCCTGAGTCGCTACAGGTGCTGCTGAGTAACGAAGAATTTAACCGCATCAAAGATGTCGCGCCTGAGAAGGTCACTGCCTGGGGACTGACTCCCTCTCCCGATCTACAGGCGGGCGAGTGTCGGGTGATTACCGATAAATCCGAGCTGGATATTGGCTGCGAGCATCGCCTCGAGCAATGTATGTCGGCACTTAAAGAGTCGCTGCTGCCGGAGCCGACGGGTGAGTGATCTTTCCAGCTTCGACAACGCGCTGCGTTCTATTGAGTCGATTCCTTTAGCCCGGGTTGCCGGGCGACTGGTTCGCGTGAACGGTATTTTGCTGGAGAGCGTGGGCTGCCCGTTGGTAACCGGCCAGTTGTGCCGTGTTGAAAGTGCAAACCATACGCTGATCGACGCGCAGGCGGTGGGATTTAATCGTGATATCACCTACCTGATGCCCTTCAAACACCCCGTCGGACTGATGGCGGGGGCGCGCGTATTCCCCGAAGAAAAAGCCCAGGAGATCCTGATCAGCGAAAGCTGGCTGGGGCGGGTGGTCAATGGCCTGGGCGAACCGCTGGATGCCAAAGGCCGTCTGACCGGCAATGATGTGCTGCCACCTCAGGCGCCGTCTATCAACCCCCTTACGCGTCGGTCGGTGAACCAACCGCTGGATGTTGGTGTAAAAGCAATCAACGGGTTATTAACTATCGGCAAAGGCCAGCGCGTGGGGTTGATGGCTGGCAGCGGCGTGGGAAAAAGTGTGCTGCTGGGGATGATTACCCGCCAGACCAAGGCCGACATCGTGGTGGTGGGGTTAATTGGCGAGCGTGGCCGCGAGGTGAAAGAGTTTATCGATCACTCGCTGGGCGTGGAAGGGTTGGCAAAATCCATTATCGTGGCGGCTCCGGCGGATGAGTCGCCGTTGATGCGTTTGAAAGCCACCGAGCTGTGCCACTCTATCGCCGCTTGGTTTCGCGATCGTGGGCATCACGTTTTATTGCTGGTGGATTCGTTAACCCGTTATGCCATGGCGCAGCGCGAGATCGCGTTGTCATTGGGAGAACCTCCGGCGACGAAAGGCTATCCGCCCTCGGCGTTCGGTATGATCCCTAAGCTTGTGGAAAGCGCCGGCAACAGTGAAAGTGAAGGATCAATGACCGCCATTTACACGGTGCTGGCGGAAGGGGACGACCAACAGGATCCAATCGTTGACTGCGCGCGCGCGGTGTTGGATGGGCATATCGTACTGACCCGTAAGCTGGCGGAAGCCGGGCATTATCCAGCCATTGATATTGGGCAGTCGATCAGTCGATGCATGACCCAGGTTACGCCCTACGAGCATCAGCAATCGGCCCGTCTGCTGAAACAAAACTATGCCGCCTATATGGAAATTAAGCCGCTGATCCCGTTGGGGGGCTATGTTGCCGGAGCCGATCCCAGCGTTGATAAAGCCGTCAAAGTGTTCCCCGCCATTGAGCGTTTCCTGCGTCAGGAGGTAAGTGAACCCGCGTCACTTGAACTGGTGCAAAGTCGTTTACAGGCCCTTTTCCCCCAGGCAAAGAAAACGGAAGGTAAATAATCATGCGGCAAATTATTGATACCCTGGCGCAGTTGCAGCGTCTGCGGGATAAATCAGTCAAAGACATGACGGTCCAGTTGGCTAAACAGCAGCAGGTCTGTACCGGCTTTGACAATAACATCAAAGCGCTGGGTTACCTTATTCAAAAAACCAGCACCGGCGTTGAGGCGCCTTCGGTTGAATCACTCAAAAACGTGACCGGATACAAAGGCACGCTACGCACGGTGATTGCCTGGCAGGAACAGGAAAAAACGCTGGCTAAAATCAAAGAGCAGCGTATTCAAAAAAATCTGGTCGCCGCGGCTTGTGAAGAGAAAATTGTCGCCATGACGTTGGCAGATAAGCGCCATGAGTTAAATCATGAGGCGATTGTTAAAGAACAAAAAGTGGTAGATGAAATTGCCACGCAGTGCTGGTTAAGACAGAAGACGCTGGGCTTGGTATGAAAACGATCATTACTTTCGGCACATTTGATGTTTTTCATTCGATAAATATGCATTCTGGTGTAATTAAAATAAGCTATATCGAGTTCTCTTATCCACGATGATTCAATTAATTTATTATGGGATGGTGTGATGCAAGAAAAGTGTATTATTTGTGGTTCTGATATGAGGTTTTATTTTAAAAAGGATGGTTTTTACAATCCGGAAATGTCTGAGCCAATAGTGAAAAAACTAACTCGTAATTTGTTGCCGATTACTTATTTGGAATGCTCTTGCTGTGGTTTTTCACTTTCAGAAACACATCGGAATCTTTCCCCCCAGGAATGGGAGGAACTAAATAATAACTATCATCACTATAATGAAAGTGCAGCGGGCAGAAACTTAGGGAATCAACCACCCTATTTAGAACAAGCTATGATGGTTGAGTTGCTTATAAGAAATAATATTGTAGATGGTAGTGATATTTTAGATTACGCGGCTGGGTATGGAACATTGCGTAATATTTTTCAGAAGTATTATGATAGAAACATAAAATGTTATGATAAGTATGTGAAAAATGAATTGTTGCAATATGAATGTAATATCTATAATAAGACTTGGCCGATTGTGATAAATTCGGCAATGTTTGAACATGTATTGACAAGAAAAGATCTTGATGAAGTGAATAATTTGGTTTCAGAAGATGGAGCGTTATTAGTTCATACCGTTGTAGTAGAACGAGTACCTCATGATCCTAATTGGTTCTATATTGATATTCCGGTTCATACTGCAGTGCATACCAATAAAAGTATGAGCATGCTTATGGAACAATGGGGATACCAATCTTCTATTTATAGCCCACATAGTAAAACATGGGCATTGCTACGTAAACCTTACAAAGAAATAAAACCATTGGTCGATAAAATAAACAAAGAGTTACAAGTTTTTTGGTTGTACGGTAAAGATGGGTTTATGGACTATTGGAAAACGAGATGAGTCCATCATCTAGATGTTGAATTGACACGGACATGATTTTTCACCACCGATGTGAGTACATGATTCCAATCATTAATTATGTATGTTTGGAAGAATAATATTAATTTGATGTTGTTCGTAACCTGTTGTTTTTAATGGTTAATTAAATTTTAATGTTTTAATATTATTTTTATTTTGCAAGGGGTGATAATGTTTCAACCACCTTAGTGGTTATTGTTGATGAGCGTTGATATTATAACTATAATCCACTTTATAAAATCCATAAAGTGGATTGTGTCATTATCTTTATAGATGTATTACATCGGATATTTTAATGCTCTGGCTCGGCACGGCTTGGTTCTTGTCTACTTATTAAAGAGATTTGAATTACCAAAAATTAACTGACACTGGATTAGTGTCTTGGATAGAATGGTAAGATTAATAGGGGGTTAAGTATAATATGAAGGATATTTTTGTCACTAGTCCGCTATTACCTCCTTTGGATGAATTTGTTCCATTTCTTGAGAGAATATGGAGTAATAAGATACTCACTAATGGTGGAGAGTTTCACCAGGAGTTGGAACGGGCATTGGCAGAATATCTTGGCGTAAAATACGTTTGTTTATTTGCCAATGGTACACTTGCATTGTTGACTGCGATGCAGACGCTGAGAATCAGTGGTGAAGTCATTACCACGCCATATTCATTTGTTGCGACGTCTCATAGTTTGTTATGGAATGGACTAACGCCTGTTTTTGCTGATATCGATCCAGTTACATTTAATATTAATCCAAAAAGTATCGAAGCACTTATTACCCCACAAACGACCGCTATACTACCCGTACATTGCTACGGTGTTCCCTGTGATGTAGATAGTATTGAACGTATCGCCGATATATATGGACTAAAGGTTATTTATGATGCTGCCCACGCGTTTGGGGTGAAGTTACGAAAAAACAGTATATTGAACTTTGGAGACCTCTCTATACTCAGTTTTCATGCGACAAAAGTTTTCAACACGTTTGAAGGTGGAGCAATTATTTGTCATGACGTCCGCACCAAAGAGCGGATTGATTATCTTAAAAACTTCGGCTTTGCGGGGGAAACTCGTATTGTTGCACCTGGTATTAATGCAAAAATGCATGAAGTTGAGGCTGCATTTGGTCTTCTGCAGTTAAAATATATCGACACTGCTCTTGCTGAACGTGCTGCTATTTATCAACGTTACAGCAAAATGCTTGCTACGATACCGGGTGTCGCTTTTATTCAACCCCCAGAAGATACTATCTGGAATTATGCATATTGCCCTGTTTTAATTACAAAAAAATGTTCGTGCACACGTGATGAAATATATGAAGGGCTTAAAGACGAAGGTATTTTTACTCGTCGTTACTTCTATCCGCTGATTACCTCTTTTGCTATGTATCGGGGATTACCCAGTGCTTCACCAGATAAATTACCTAATGCGAACACTATTGCAGATACAGTGCTTTGTCTGCCTATTTATCCTGGGCTTACGATTACAGATCAGGAACGAATTGTCAGTATTATCTATAAAATGACAACGACTGGAAAAGAGAGTAGGTGGGTAAAAGAAGACCGCCTGGTGGGTGTGGGTGAATAAACATTTTCCCATTAAGGCTATATTTTATGATGGGACTTAATATTTTGACCTTGTAGCAAGAAAATTGAGATAAAAATGAAACTAGCTATCTATGGTGCGGGTGGTCTCGGTAGGGAAACGCTTCAGCTCGCACAACAAATACATGCTTCAAATTACTGTTGGGAAGAGATTTGTTTTATTGATGACATAAATAGCAATCGACAGGTTAAGAAATATCCTGTTCTAAAACTGGACTCAATTACACCTGATGAATTCGAGATTGTTATTGCGGTTGGAGAACCATCGCTGCGTGACTCATTATTGCAAAAAGTTTTAGAGCGAAATTTCACGCTTGCTACATTGGTACATCCTCAAGCGAAAATTAGTGATGATGTTTTTGTGGGCGTAGGAAGCATTATTTTTCATGGTGTGTTTATTTCCTGTGATAGCGTCATTGGTCAGAATGTCCTCCTGCAACCAAATGCTAGCATAGGGCATGACTGTTTCATCGGGAAAAATAGTGTTGTTTCATCTTTCGCCAACTTTGCCGGCAATGTTAAGGTTGGTGAGCGTGTCTTTATTGGGATGAATGCTGTCATTCGGGAGCATACTGATATTGGTGATGATTCAGTGATTAGTATGGGAGCAGCAGTTTTCTCGGACATAACCTCTGCAGTTATTGTCGTTGGAAATCCAGCGAGAATTGTTCGCCATAATGAGTCAAAAAGGGTATTCAAATAATTTATATTGGATATTGTTGATGGTTTTTTGTTATTAAATGGTTTGTCCTGATATATGTTATTGTCATGGGTGGCCGCAAACAATGATAATTTTACACATGCTTAGGAGCGAGATGATGTCTAATATAGAAACTTATAATCGTATTTTTATTGAAACTTTTGAAATCTCAGAGGATATGCTTTCAGGCTATAAATATCAGGATACCCCAGCTTGGGATTCCGTTGGCCATATGACAATGATTGCTGCACTTGAAGATGCCTTCGATATTATGATGGATACTGATGATATCATTGAATTTTCATCTTGGGAGAAAGGTAAAGATATTTTAATGAATTATGATATCAAACTTCAGGATTAAGTGATTATGCTTAGCGCGAAAACTGTAGTCATTACAGGCTGTCTACAAGGGATTGGTAAAACCACTCTTGAAACCTTCGCGAGATCCGGCGCAACAGTATTTGCCTGTTGCCAGTTCCCTGATCCTGACTTCATGGATTTTATCGGTGATCTTAGCGAAAAATATCAGGCAACTATTATACCAGTATATTTTGATTTGCTGGATGGCAATGCGATTAAGCAAGCAGCTATGTCTATTCAGAAAACTAAAAAACCAGTTGATGTGCTGGTTAATATTGCTGGTGTTAACTTTGATGCTAATTTTCAGATGGTCACACAGGAGCAATTGCAAAAGACATTTGCTATTAACTTCTTCGCGCAGATAGCGTTTACACAATATATTGTTCGGATAATGTTACGTCAGAAAAAAGGTAGCATTATTAATGTATCCAGTATATCTGCTCTTGATGGTAATCCGGGGCAGCTTGCTTATGCTAGTGCTAAAGCAGCATGGATTGCAGCGACCAAAACGATGTCTGCAGAGCTGGGGCCACAGGGGATTCGTGTTAATGCTGTTGCGCCGGGAATTATCAGTACTGCAATGACAGCATCGTTGTCAAATGAAGTAATGACACGTCAAATGGCGCGTTGCAAATTAAAACGCCTGGGAAGACCAGAGGATGTTGCTAGCGCATTACTCTGGTTGGCATCTGATATATCGAGCTACACCACAGGGCAAATTATTCGCATTGATGGCGGTATGGGGTGAGGATGTTACCAATGATGTTAATGCAAGGAAAAACAGTATTAATTACAGGTTGTCGGCGTGGTATAGGACTGGCTATGGTCGAAGTTTTTGCTGCCAGTGGCGCGAATATCTATGCGCATGTGCGTAACATCGATAATGCTTTTATCGAGTGTATGGATGAGATCAGTCATCGCAATAATGTCGAAATCTGGCCAATTAGTTTTGATATGACTGATTATAACGCCATGAAACTGGCCGTTAAAAAGATCATGGCTGACAAACGCTCTCTGGACGCTGTGATAAATAATGCAGGGATTACATTAAACAGCCTGTTTCAAATGACTAGCGAATCGCAGTTGCGGGAGCAGTTTGAGGTCAATTTCTTCTCCGTCTATATCTTTACGCAATATATAGCTAAATTGATGACCCGGAATCAACATGGCAGCATTATTAATATAGCTTCCACAGCGGGTGAAGATGGAAATCCGGGAAAATCGGCTTATGGCGCATCAAAGGCTGCGATTATTGCTATGACTAAATCTATCGCTGCAGAGCTTGGTGAAAAGGGGATCCGTGCTAACTGTATAGCACCTGGTATTACTGATACTGAAATGTTGTTGACGATGCCCGCTCAGGTGGTAGAGGATGCGAAAAATAGCACCGATCTGGGGCGAGTTGGCATGCCTACCGAAATAGCTCGGGCAGCTCTGTTCCTGGCAAGCGAGCTTTCTTGTTATATCACCGGTCAGACGATTCGTGTTGATGGTGGTCTTAGATGACCAAAAATCTCTCACAGCTTCATGGTGCCGCGCGGCGTATACGTACGCGTATTTTGACCGTAGCTCATCATGCACCAGGTGATGGTGTTCATGTTTCACCAGCCTTATCAATAGTCGATATTCTGAGCGCCCTATACGGTAGCGTAATGCACTACGATGCAAGAACTATCACTGATATGCATCGTGATGTATTTATTCTCAGCAAGGGACATGCCGCGTTGGGGCTTTATGCGACGCTCTCTGAGTTTGGTATTATCACTTCCGAACAACTTGAAACCTTCGAGCTAAATGGGTCAGTACTGCAGGTACATCCCACAAAATACGCCGAGTATGGCATTGATTTTTCAGGTGGTAGTCTGGCTCAAGGCCTATCTTTCGCTACGGGACTCGCTTTGGGACGGCATCTGAAAAACGAGGTTTGGCACACCTATGTACTTGTGGGTGATGGTGAATGTAATGAAGGCGCTATATGGGAATGCGCTTTTATGGCTGCACATTATAAAGTAGATAACCTGACGCTGATTGTTGATCGTAACGGCTTACAATCCGATGGTCATACTGACGATATCATGCAGATGGATCTTGAGGCCCTGTGGAGAGCCTGTCATTGGGAGACAATAGTGTGTGACGGTCATAACCTGCGAGCACTGCTTGATGCTTTTGCTGCACCGTCCAACGGTAAACCTAAAGTCATTATAGCCAATACGGTAAAAGGCAAAGGCGTCTCTTTTATGGAAAATAATAAAGAATTTCATCGTAATCGCATTTCGGCACAGCAATTAAATGACGCACTATCTGAGCTTGACGGGAGTTCGTCATGCTAGATATTAAACCTTCTGCTATTCGCGCATGGTCGATGCTGGGATCGCGTGGAACATTTGGTCTGGCGTTGTTGGAAATGGCGCGTGAAAATCATCAGATAGTGGCGCTTTCTGGCGACCTGTGCAAATCTTCTGGTCTTGACCGTTTTAGTAATACCTGGCCTGAGCGTTTCTTTAACACCGGCATTGCAGAACAGAATATGGTGGGTATCGCATCGGGTCTGGCTGCAAGTGGATTTGTACCATTTGTCACGTCGTTTCCTAACTTCCTCACTTTGCGTGCAGCTGAACAGATTCGCTTGAATCTGGGCTATATGCAGGAGAATGTGAAGCTGGTGGGGCTCGCTTCTGGGCTTGCAACCGGTATGTTTGGTGCCACGCATCATGGCATTGAAGAACTGGCTATGCTGCGTTCGGTGTCCAATATTGCCATTTTCTCTCCAGCAGATTGCACTGCAACAGTGAAGATGACGCAGCTTGCTTTTGAACATCAAGGCCCCGTTTACTTGCGGCTGACAGGAGGGATGCGGGCACCAATTGTATATAAAGACGACTTTGAACTGGTGCCAGGTAAAGCGATTCATCTCAAAGATGGTAAAGATATTGCTATCGTTGCAACGGGCAGCATGGTGCATGTTGCGCTGACTGTCGCCAGGCAACTGGCGGATCATGAGGTCGATGCTGCGGTTATTGATATGCATACCCTTAAACCACTTGATGAAGCACTGCTTGCCTTACATCTTGATAAAAAATTATTGGTAACAGTTGAGGAACATAGCGTTATTGGTGGATTAGGAAGTGCGGTTGCTGAGTATGTTGGCGGAGTTGAGGTGCGACCAAAATTGCTTAACATTGGTATCCCACAAGGGTACCCCCCAGCAGGTGACTATAGTTGGATGCTGGAGCAAAGCGGGCTTACTGCAGAGAAAGTTACTTCAAGGATTCTGGGAGCTCTGTAAATTATGGCATTCTGGCACACTGAAAATATTTCATCTACGCAGCCTGCCTTAGTGGACTCTTCCGGCATCAATTTAACCTATGGTGAGCTTACTGACTGTGTACAGGCAGTTGCTAAGGATATACCTGAGCGAGCATTAGTATTTATTTTTTGCAATAACGACTGTGAGACTGTTATCGGTTATCTGGCATGCCTTAGAAAAAATGCTGTCGCATTAATGCTCGATAGTGATCTTGATAATGAACTTCTTTCTAAGCTGATTGATACGTACCGGCCAACGCTGCTTTGGTGCGCTGATGGAGAACATTATCGATTACAACCAACTGGGCTAACACCATGGCCAATGCATGAATCACTTGCACTATTGGTGACAACATCAGGCTCAACAGGTAGCCCAAAACTGGTTCGTCTGAGCCAACGTAATCTGGAAAGTAATGCCAGTAGCATCAAGCGTTATCTGGAAATTGAAAGCAGAGAACGTGGTCTGGTAAACCTACCTGTGAATTATGTGTACGGGCTATCGATTATAAACAGTCATCTGAGCGCTGGCGCAACTCTGCTGCTGACTCGGGACAGTGTTATGCAGCGTGAATTCTGGCAATTTGTGCACACTGAGCAAGCAAGCTCCTTAAGTGGGGTTCCATACACATGGGAGTTGTTGAAAAGACTACGTTTTATGCAAATGAACCTCCCGTATTTGCGCACTTTGACGCAAGCTGGTGGAAAACTTGCGCCTGCTACACAGCAGGAATATACCGATTACGCTGAGCAGTGCGGCAAGAAATTTATTGTGATGTATGGTGCTGCTGAGGCGACCTCTCGTATGGCCTGGCTGGCACCCGAACATGCTCGGTGTAAATATGGATCTATTGGCCGTGCGATTCCTGGTGGCGAGTTTCTACTGCTTGATGCGAATGGTCAGGTTATTACCACACCGGATACTGAGGGTGAATTACTCTATTGTGGTGAAAACGTGGCTCTCGGCTATGCGCAGTGTGGTGAGGATCTGGCGCTCGGCGACATCTTCGGCGGTACATTGCACACTGGTGATATTGCTCGTTTTGATAGTGAAGGTTTCTATACCATTGTTGGGCGTAAGAAACGATTTTTGAAAATATTTGGTAACCGCGTTGGGTTAGATGAGATGGAAGCGTTGCTCAAAACCGCATTTCCAGGGGTGGCTTGTGCATGCGAGGGCCGTGATGATCTTTTGTGCATCTTCATTACCGAAACTTCTTTAGTTCGGGCAGTGAAACAATATGCAAGCAAGATCAGCAAAATACATCATTCTGCATTCCGAGTAATCGTGCTTGAAGAAATTCCTAAAAATGCTGCTGGCAAAACGCTTTATCACAGGCTGAAAGATCATGTGCTGTTCGTTTGAAGATCTCTTATCATTGGGGCCGTACTCGCTTGCGCATAATGAAAAGCAATCAATATTGTTTAATCAATTGCGGTTGCTAACTGAACACCATTATGCACAATGTGAACCCTATCGTCGTATGTTGGATGCCCAGTCATTTATACCTGCCACAATGGATGACGTTGCAAAACTGCCATTTTTACCTGTGTCGCTTTTTAAATTGCTTAATTTGAAAAGTATATCTGATAGTGAGGTAGTTAAAACTATGACCTCCTCAGGGACCACAGGACAACACGTATCACGAATTTATCTGGATAAAATGACTGCCTCCCGTCAGCAAAAAATACTGGTTAAAATTGTTAGCCAGTTTACTGGTGCAGGGCGTTTACCATTGCTGATTATTGATTCGCCAGAAGTATTAAAAAACAGATTTCAATTTTCTGCTCGTGGGGCTGGTATCTTGGGATTTTCGCTTTTTGGCAGCGATCGCGCTTGGGCATTAGATGAGAAAATGTCATTGAATTTTAATCTGGTTCAGGCGTTTCTGCAGAAACATCAAGGGAAACGGATCCTGCTCTTTGGTTTTACCTTTATGGTATGGCAGCATTTTTATAAAGCACTTATTAACAGTAACTGCAAACTGGATTTAAGCAATGCGTTGCTGATCCATGGTGGGGGGTGGAAAAAGCTGCAAAATGAAGCAGTGTCACCTGAAGAATTTATTGAAAAACTTTATTATACCTGCTCGTTATCATCAGTACATGATTATTACGGTATGGTTGAACAAACCGGTTGTATCTACATGCAATGTGAACATGGTCATCTGCATACTTCTATTTTCTCAGATATTATTATCCGTGACCCTCAGGATTTTTCTATTTCAGCTGTTGGTCAACCTGGAATTATTCAGGTGCTATCAATATTGCCCAATTCCTACCCAGGTCATTCACTATTGACCGAAGATGAAGGAGTTTTGCTGGGCGAAGATGACTGTCTATGCGGGCGTAAAGGTAAGTATTTTCGAATTATGGGACGTCTCAAGCAGGCTGAATTACGAGGATGTAGCGATATATATGCCGCACAGTTTTGAAGATTTAACATTTACCCTTGGTAATGAGGCATTGCTACGTGTAATGCCAAACCTTAATTCTCTACCTCCTTTTTCTCCAGAGGTTAAAGCCTTTCTGGACAGTTTTTCACGCTTGGTATTAAGGAGTAGAGAAGCGAAAGTTTGGCCAGACGTGATAAGTCTGGGGTTTTGGTGCCGTTTGGCCTCAGTTGCGTTTATGCAAGCTAACTGTGGTTCACTGGAACATCGCTTTGGGCGTGGTATGGTGTTTCATATTGCTCCGGGGAATGTTGCGGTTAACTTTGCATATTCGCTTTTTACTGGTCTGCTGGCGGGTAATGCAAATGTCGTACGTTTACCTGGGCGTGACTATCCACAGGTTGTTATTATCATCAAGTTGATGGCAGCTGCACTGGAAATTCATCCTGCAATAAAATCAAGAGTTTGTTTGGTTCGTTATGATAAGCAAAAAAATATCAACGATATCCTCTCTGCGATGTGCGATACGCGTATCATTTGGGGAGGGGACGAAACGATTGCCCAGATACGGCTCTCTCCTCTCACAGCGCGTGCGTTCGATATTACTTTTGCTGATCGTTACTCTATCGCATTAATCAATGCGGAACACTATCTTGCGCACGATGAAAAATATCAGCTGGCACAGTCATTTTATAATGACACGTTGCTAAACGACCAAAATGCGTGTTCTTCCCCGTCTTTGGTTGTGTGGCTCGGTAAAGAAACCGAGCGTGCCAGGGAAATATTTTGGCATCACTTCGATGCTCTGGCGACAGCGCGCTACGAGTTTGAACCTATTTATGCAGTTAACAAATTGGCTCAACTCTACATGATAAGTGCTCAATTTTCAGGGGTGAAAAAAATAGGAGGGGAAAACAATAGAATCGTGCGCGTCGAATTGCCATCACTTACAGTTGATACGCTGAATTGGCGTGGTAACTGTGGCTTCTTTCTGGAGTATATAGCAGGCTCGATTGATGATATCAACCCAATTTGTCATTCACGTTGCCAGACATTGGCTGTGTTTGGTATTGAAGATGATATACTTAATGACTGGCTTGCCAGTGGCCACCGAGGAATTGACCGAGTGGTAGGTCTGGGACATACACTTGATTTCTCTCTAAAATGGGACGGCTATGATTTAATATCAATGCTGACGAGGACGATTAATATCAGTGCATAATCGACCCTCTCACTTTTTAATGGGGCATCTTATGGTTTAATCTCGCTAGTACAGAAAATTAGATAAGGGTAACCTTTATTATGAGCCAGTCCCTATGGTTTTTAACTTATCTGATATTTATGGCAACTCTACATATGAATGGTTTTTAATATTTACTCAATGCTTCAATTAAAAAGTTTAAGCGAGAAGTTCTGTATGAGTAATGAAATTTCACTGAAATCCATGTTGGTAGAATAAATTAACAATATCAATACATAAATGATGAATATGAGCAGCTTTATAACAAAATTCAATATGGATATTTCTTGATGATACTCAGTAACAATTTGATCTTATAAAAAACAATAGACATAAAATAGAGGGATAAGTGTCGTACGCGATCTATTCATCTACATATTCTACACCAAAAATTATTTACGAAAGATCCAGTGCTATCAAGTGGTTTTTTTAATTAGAGTGATAGATGTGAAGTCGTTATCAGATAATAATGTCATTCTATCGTAGATGAATGTTAACTATGAACCTACATTTTGTCTGCATATAATACAATGCTTCATTTGTTTCTTCCGGTTTCGTCAGGTGATAATAATATATATTATTTCAATCGTTTTGAGTTTCTCCTGCCTTCTGTGAAGGCAGGGGGAAGAATATGAATGCGTAATTTATTTTTTATTTTTAAACAAAATAGATAACACTTTGACACCAACTTTAGGGTGTTTTTTATGTAGCATACCTAGGATAGTCAGGGCGAGTTCGTAGCTATTACTTTTTATAATATTGGGTAAGCGCCACCAACAAAAATATGTAGAAGAAACTCTGGTAAACCATTCATCAAGCTGATAGCGAGTGAGCCCATTTTTATGGGCTAATTCAATTGTTTCCTCTAGATGGCACATGAAAAGCTCATCTATATATATGTCAGTAGGTGCATTCATATTGAAAGTTATACTTTTTTCATGTATGCGGTATATTGAGGAAATACGGTTTATAAAACCGACATTCCCTGCTAACATTAATCGTGAAAAAAGATGAAAATCACTTACCCCTTCATGTACAATTGCTTTTGTTTTTATTGCAGCAGAACGTCGAAATACTGTAGTTAGAAACATAATGCCTGGGAAACCTGATTTTTGAATGTCTAAAAAATATTTTTTTCCATTAGTTATATTATTTGTTGTGGCATAGTAGTTTGCATTTGATATCATGTTTTTTGCTTCATGCAATTCAAGGTAACGAGCAAAAACAAATGCTAGGCTTTTATCTTTCTCCATTAATAAAACAGCATCCATTAAATAATCTCTATCGAGCAGAAGATCATCATGATCGATAATGAAAATATATTCACCCTTTGTATGTAGATTTAACCCCGACCTGAGATTACCAGCTCCTTTTTGATTTGTCTTATTTCGTATAATTGTCAAGCGCGGATCATCGATTTCAGCTAAACGCGCTGCTGTATGATCAGTAGAAGCATCATCAATTACTACAACTTCTATATTTGGGTAGCGCTGACGAAGAACGCTACTAAGTGTTTTCATCAGGACGTCTACTTGATTATAGGTCGTAATAATGACTGATAATAATGGCCAGTTGGTATCTTGCTGAATTTTTTCATTTTCACCAGTGTACTGATGGTGGAAATAATCAGCTATCTCATACATTCCATGAGAGCGATAAAGTTTCGATAATTCATGATAATCTTCTGCAAGTGCAGTTCCATTATTAAATTTGGCGATAAGTCTTTTTTCCAATTTATTACGTTCTTCAGGAAGGGTTGACAACAACGGATGGAAAAAAGAATATATATTGTTTTCGATTGTTTTATTAGATTTATTGCTATTATTTTTCTTAAAAGCAGCACATGGCCAAATCCCAAGCCATCGATGCTGAGGCATTAATTTATTCCAATAGATATCTATAGGATATTCATGCTTGATTATATTTTTAGCGTTTTTATCAAAATCCTGGACATAATTACCAATTAGTGTTTCATAATAATTTTCATTAACAGCATAAGCTCCCATCATTTGCGCCGCATCAATCTTCAGACAGCAACTGTTTTCTAGAAGCGATGAAGTCTTCTGGTAGTTAGCTGAAAGTATTGCAACATCCCATTTTATATTTTTGAGTAATAGAAAGAAATGATTGCATTGTTTATCTGTTTCAATACTTTGCACAAATGAAACATTATCTTCAATAATGAGTACGTTTTTCCATTTTTGCTCACGAGCCATATGCAATACTGCTATATGAGGTAGCATATGATCTGCACCAATAATATCAGTCTGGATAGCATTGAAGTTGATGATTTTATCTTCTGGTATTTTTAGTCTATCTATATTAAAAGAAAATAGTTCTTCTTCATTGGGGGTGTCTGGTGTTTTAATATATACTATTTTTTCGAAAATAGACCAGTCGATTTTGTGTTGAAAATTAAGTGTGGGTATTTGTACAGAAATATCGTTCCTGGCAAGTTCTGTTGAACGGTAAAATAACCCGGTATTTGTCGCGTATTCCAGGTTATCAATGACGGTTACTGGGCAATTATTTTTGTTCAATTGAATAAAAGGTTTTCCCAGAGATGCTTCATCGCCTTGGGTATTGAACCATATACCCAGTGTTTCATAATGGTGGCGGTGGAAACAGAGTGAGGCTAAATGGCTGAAATGATCAGCCCGGGAATTTATACAGCATAAATAGTCAATAGTAGGAATATAGACTGGTTTTAGTGTTGAACCCAGGATTTTATCGGGAGATTGAGTTGAGAAGTTATTAAAATATTTCTCTGGATACAAAACATCTGGCATAATAAAATGCCAGATATCGCCACGTGCATGTCGATTTAGCAGCGCTACTTTTTCCTCTGGTGTTGAGCATTCAGGTGCATAGAAATAGTGAATTTTCAACATTATTTCTTTATTTATTTTTAGATTTGCGAAGAAATCTTTGCGGTCAATATTTCCTGAGTCAACAAAGAAAAGTTCCCCCGAATTAACTACATTCTTAACAAATGTCATAATGATATTAAGGTATTGCTTTTCACTGCATGGTGTTATACATAACAAATTGATCGTGCGACTGGACATAGTGTTAAGCTCTTTTTTTGATAAAGGGTGACTTAGCTAATACTTCGGAGTTAATAAAGCGCTAAGCGTCTTACGGGTTAGGAACCAAAATTGCAGTATTTTAAAATTTATTCCATGTTTTTCTCTATGCGCATCATGGTATCCCCTCAGTGTTAATATTAACCTTGCATTGTTAAATGGTGGCTATCTAAAGTGGTTAATACCTCCATGTCGGACGGGGTTAATAAATAATTTAACTATCCAGTATCTTGTTAACCATCATTAAAATGGGTGCTGCATTTTGGTCGCTATGTAACTTGTATATTTTTACAATGTCGTTAATGATTGTTTTAAGTAAGGCTCGATATATTGGGCCTATAGTTTTTACGTTTTTTCCTGAATCCGGTTTAAGTAATAGGCCAATTATTTTTATTGGGCTAAGTTTCTGGGTGTTTAATGATTGATTCCTGATGAGAAATATATTTAGTATATGTCTGATGTTAATGTACATGCTTTTTATCGTATCGGGATTTGTTAATTTGTCCGATAATTCTAAGAGTGAGTTGATAGCATCGAGACAACACCTTATCGACTGTACCTGCATAGGAGAAGTCGTGATAGCACCATTTCTTATATAATGAATATGAAGGTTTTTATTTATATGTTTTATTTTTTGTGTTGGGTTTAATAATAAAAGAGCCGTGGTAAAGTATTCATCTTCGAATGTTTTTTGCAAAAAACGTAGGTCGCTATTTGTTTGTCGCTTATAAGCATATGCCCATACAACTGCGGGATAACCGTAGCCATACTTAACCATATATTGTATCGATTTATTATAGAAATCCTCCGTTGTGAATGTCTTGTTATTAATAGGCTCAGGTCTTTTATAATACATTAACATTTTTTTGTCTGGTTTTTTCTCATCGGAAAATATTATTTTTGATGAAAAAGCAACTATATCAGTTTTGTTTTTATTAATCTCATTGCAGATTTCATACAAACAATTTGGCAGCAATTCATCATCAGAATCGAGAAAAAGAATGTAATCACCAGTTGCATTATTTAACAGATGGTTTCGAGCATTACCTAATCCTTGATTAGGTAATGTACTGAGGCGGATTTGTTTATATTTATCGTTATATTCAGCCAGAATAAATGGTGTTCTGTCCGTTGATCCATCATCAATTATATCTAGCTCATAATTACTATAGGTCTGATTTATAACAGATTTTAGGCATCTCTCAATATGCTTTTCGTCGTTGTATACCGATACGATGATACTTATTTTAATTTCCACATTGAATTCCGTTAATTTCTTGTTATTTAATCTTTCTGAGATGACGGTTTTTTAAAATATTTAGTGACTAATTAAATATTTTCTTTCTTAAATTCAACCATAGACTATTAGTTGGTGAGGGTTCATCTAATGAAGTAGCAATCTCATGCGCTGCCCTTTCCCCGGCATTACCATCCATAAAGGCATCGCAATATTGATGGCGAATTTCATTTAGACGCGTCTCTAACGAGGTCCAGTCAAAAGTATTCGCTAACACAAGACGTAACGTTTGAATATTATTGGCTACAGGGAGAATCTTGCGAATATGGCATTCGGCATTTTGCGGAGTAGCCAATTCTCGTTGTTCTTCCGGGTGCGAGTTAGTTTCTGTGCCGCAAAGTAAAATAACGCGCTTATTCATATGAAGAGCGTCAAAAGCAAACTCACTGCTCTCAGTCAAGACGTAATCAACTTGTGCAAGAAGTGCCAGCAGCAGTTGAGGGCTATCGATTCTTCTCTTTAAATGTCGTTGTGCCAGCGCCAGTGAAGGGGCTTCACTTGGGTTATAACAAGTTTCGTGATGGAGCATGGTGACAATATTATACTCATGGCAGAGCCGTCCTAACTGTTCTGCCCACTGTGGGAGCGAGCTTAGGGTGCCATATGTTGGAAGATAAAGAATAGTCTGCTTTTTAGCATTCAACTTAAGACTTGTCGGGAGCATTTTTACGTAAGTGTCGTTGTGCCACTCATCAAAGCGTGGATTTCCTACCAGTTTCGCTTTTCCTCCGATATCCAGTGCCTGCTGACTGTAAGGGCTATGACAAAGGATACGATGATAAAAAATATTCCACCAGGCGTGATTTCGCTCTTCTTCCATCTGACCATGTATTGCCCGGATGTGTATATCAGAAAGGTTGTTGAGCAATGGCGTGTAATAGGGGCTAACAACACATTTATAACGCTGATGTCGTTCCAACACTCCAGAAAGACGAGCGCCTCCTAATGCTGGGTCATCAATGGTTGCTATCATTGCCAGCATCTCGTCCATGAATGACTTATGGACCCGGTCGTTTATCAGTAGTGAGCAGGGATGGCCCATTTTCTGTAGAGCGGCAATAATTGGACGGTACGTCGTGTAATGCGAAGCCTTCTCCAGATAGAAACCGATGGTATTTACCGCTGCAACATTACGTGGATAAGGCGTATTCGCAAGCGTGGTATGGTTTGTCGGTGATTTATTAACTTTATTAAAGTAAAAACCAATGTTATCGGTTACTTTTTTCTCAATATCACTGTACCCAACCCGCTGGTAGCAGATACTTGGGTAACAGGCTAGCCATTTTCCTGTGTGCAGCAACGGTTGCCATTGTTCTTCGGGCGTAGCAGAAAGATCATCTGCCATTTGTTGCGCCAGCGTGGCGTAATATTGACTGTTAACCAGATACGCGCAGACCTTATGGCAGTCCCGGGCATGAACCAGCCCTTCCAGGCTTTTTAGCACCGAACCTTGTTTAATCTGTCCGCCCAGAATAATCACTTCCCAGGGAAGCTTAGTTAACGTTCCCAGAAGAGTACTCAAGACGCGGGTATGTTTTTCCTGTTTCAGGATAACGCAGTCATCCTCTAACAACAGGTAATTCTTCCAGCCTTTTAGCTGTGCCATTTGCAGCGCCTGCAAGTGCGAATGACGGCGGCCCAACAGGCCATTGGTTTCTTCGCAGGCGGCAAGACGGGTGATCTTATCTGTCGGAACGTTCAGTTGCGCCAGTTCCTGTTGGATCTGACTCAGACGATCGATTCGTTTATCCAGGTTGATGACGATGATCTGATCGATGGCCTCCCACTGCATCGGTGAGTTGTGCGTGGCATTATGCAGGCTTTGATACCAATTTTTGAGCATGGGATCGGCAACCCACTGCTCAATGTTCCCTTCTAAAGGTTCACTTGAACCAAGGACAAAATCTTTATCAAAGGTGTTCTGGCTGTGCGATACACAGATAATTGTCCGTTCTCCGGGTAACTGGAGCGGCTCAACGGTGAATTTATTGGTGAACCCTTCTTCCTCGCCTAAATTGCATTCATCAACGTAGCGGTGTTTTTTCAAATAATTGCGGTGATAGCAAAATGTCCCGTTCAAAATATGTCTTTTGCCGAAAGAATGCGTCTTAAAGATGCGGTTGATATGGCTATACCAGATGGGGATCTGATCCGAACCAGAAATTAACGCCCGGTGGCGCAGCATCATGTCGATGGTGTAAGAGATTTTATCTGATGGGTAATAGTCGTCGTCATCCATGCAAAGAATATACTCACCTAACGCCAGCTCATTGAGCATATTGCGTTTTCTGCCCAGGTCGAGCTTTTCCGGATGATAGATATAGCGAATATTAAATCTCTCTGGGTGGTTTTGCGTCAGCCTGTCAATGACCGACTGATGGCTTTGTGGGGAATCATCAAGGATCACCAGCTCCCGACGATCGGCAGGGTAATCCTGGTAGCGGAACATATACAGTAAATAGGGTAAGAAAGCGGCGCGGTTCCATGTTGGGGTAACGACGCTGACAAACGGTTTTTCACGGCCAGTATCCAGCGTTTTGACAATGCCGGTCAGGGCGGAACGAGCTTTAGAGGTTTCAGGCATGGTGATGTGTATTCGCGGTTCGAAAAAGGACCGGGCATTCACCCGGTCAACAGGTGCTAACGTGTAATCAGGGAAAACGCCGAGAGCAGAGGGTCTCCCGGCAATATGTTCACAATATGCTGGCGCAGCGAGATGGCATGCTCGCTATTGCGCCACGCTTCAAACAGCGCGAAAAGGGCATAAATTTCGTCGTGGCTTAATGCGGAACCGTCCAGTGTCCACAGGCAAAACAGTGTACGAATCATAAAGACGTCAGCGACCAACCAGAAGAAACGCTGGAGCGCGCTTTCATCGTCATGTTGCGGGAAGGTATCGTGATAAAGGCGATAAATCAGATAGTTACTGAAAATCCAGGCATCCTGCGCGAAATAGCGCTCCCAGGTCATTAACCACTGATCATGCAATTGCTGTTGGAGCAAGGCTTCACTGTTAGCATCTTGCAGCATCAGCAGGCTTACCTGCAGGGGCAAGGTCAGCTTACGCGCGCTTTCCGGCAACAGTTCCCAATTGAAATCGCAGTTGCCCATTTGGGTGATCATTTCCCGCTGCAACTGGGGCAGACTGGGCAGTTGTGCGAATTGCTCCTGCAGTTTTCCACTTTGCGCATGGTCAGCCAGCACCTGCGGTAGCGAAGCCAGCTTTTCCAGCGTCTCGTCGCTACTGTCTGGGCATTTCTCACAAAAAGAGAGCATGATGCCCAGCGCATAGAGGCGCAGCTCCGGTGACAAGCCTGGCAGGGTAATGGTATTCAGAGCAGATTGATTCAATACTTGATCGCGTGGGGATAACGTCGGGCTGTCAGGGGCGGCCGCACATTTTGAATGATGCAAGACAAAGGCATTGGGATCGCCTAATGCAGCCTGGCAGCTGGCCGGATCGGTTAAGACCAGACTCTGACGAACTTCCGTTTTCCAGCGCACGTTGACCAGTAAAGCGGAATCCGGATGGTGGGATAAAAACAACCGGACAAAGTCAGGCTCGTAACAATCAATCATACTCATAATGTGTTCTCAGTAATCCCAATATTCAAAATCTGGCTATGACAGTGCAATATCCATGCCTGAATTTTAATTATATTTATATCAATTGGTTAGATGAGGCGCGGAAAGCCGGTTTCCGCGTCAGGGAAGGAAGTTTTAGCGCTGGTAAATAAAATCGGGCTCAGTACCTAAAAAAGCCTGAATAAATTCATACTGACGGATCAGCAGATCTCCGTTTTTTTCGTTGTACATCTTGCAGCGTTTCGCTTTTTGCTCAAGGCTTTGCCACCAGCCCTCTGCGGCAGTTTTCTGCACGCCCGGCAGCCAGCTAAAGACCTGTTCTATCCCTGCACGATTGACGCTTACGCCCAGCAGTTGCAGGAGCGACCGGCGCTGTTGGCTGCTGTTTTGCAACTGCTCATAATGCTGTTGAATAAGTTCATTGACGGCCAGTAGTTCGTCGCTGTCGCGACGGATCATACACAGACGTTGTTGTTCCAACTGGTGTCTGAGCGCGTCATACCGCGTCCCGTCCTCGCGGATGCCCTGAAGCAGAGTTTTCACCTGCTGTAGCCTGGTACTCACTGTTGTAGCCTCTTATTTCTGGAAAAAGCTGAGCATGTCCCCAGCCAGTTGATCGGTATCAACCTGCAAATCGCCTGAGGCCAGCATGGCCTGCATTTGCGCCACTTTGTCGTAATCAACGTCACTTTGCGTATCACTGTTCAGCGTTTGCTGCGCCGTTTGTAATCCCGCCTGAGTAATATCGTCGGCGGAAAGCGATGCGGAACTGGACGCGCTCGTCTGCACGCTGCTCTTGTCTGCACGCGCCTGTTCGGTTGTCGATGCAGGGCGATTGCCTGGCAGAGTTGGGGTAATTTTCATAGCAACCTCGTACATATTCCGTTGGGTTGGTTATCTGTTATTGGCTAAAAGCGACGGCAATAGAGGAAAACTTTAATCCCATCACAAAAAATCCCCGCACTATTCCGCCGTCAGCGTGGTGACCACGCCGGTATCGTCCACCATCCCGCTAATGATCCGCTGGCTGCTGCTGTTGCGAATTTTTATCACATCCCCTTTACGACCATTCTTCAACGCCACGCCCGGCATTGAGGCGGTGATCCCGGCCATGTGGGAGACGATCATCACTGGCTGGTCGCGTTTGACCAGTACGGGCAGTACCAGCTCGCTACGGGTAATCGGTTTGCCCGGTTGCAGGGCGCGCTTACTGGTGAGACCAATCGCCTCATCGATATTCGTCATCAACCCTTCGCGCTGGTTGCTGATATTGAATTTTTTAAGCTGCAGGTCGTCGGCGGTGATTACCGTATCTCGCGCAATCAACGACTTTGGCATGACCACCGGAATCGACACATCGGGGCGTACCGCCACGTTAAATTGCCAGCCATTGCTGCCCGGACAACTGACCACAAAGTTCATTCGTGACAGGACCATCTCCGGTGATGTGCTTGAGGTAACCTGCGGCGCCGACGCGCATAGCGCGCTGGTACTCACGGCGGAGGGAATATAAATATTGAACGTGTAGCGATAGTCCTGCCACTGCTGTTTGCGCGCCAGCGCGTCAATTTCATGACTGGCGGCATTGAGAATCTGCGCGTTGATCTGTTCCCGGGCGCTGTGCTGAATGGGATGGACGGCGGCATATACGGGTAAGCCACAGCATATAGCCAGCATCATTTCCACGGCAAAGAGGAAAGAGGGCTTCCTTCTGTGAGGGTGTCTTTTCATAAAGTCATTTCTCATCAATCACTTAAAAGTTGGCATACATATTGCTTATAACAGCGATATCTACGCAGGAGTGATGCAAGAAATGGGAATCAGTTTTCAGCAGGCATTGGGTGTACATCCGCTGGCAGTGAAGTTACGTCTTGAGAGGACCGAGCTACTGACTGCGAATCTGGCAAACGTCGATACACCAAATTTCAAAGCCAAAGATATTGATTTTGCCGCTGAGATGCAACGGGCAAGTCGTACAAATGTTCCGCCCGAGGTTGACGTGAAATACCGTGTGCCGATGCAGCCTTCAGAGGATGGCAATACCGTAGAGCTGAATACCGAGCAGGCCCGGTTTTCACAAAATAGTATGGATTATCAAAGCAGTCTGACTTTTTTGAATCTGCAACTTAGCGGCATCAAAGAGGCCATTGAAGGGAAATAACCATGTCGTTTACTGATATTTACCAGATTTCCGGTTCGGCGATGACGGCGCAAACCATCCGTCTGAATACCGTCGCCAGCAACATGGCGAATGCGGAATCTCCTGCCAGCAGCGAGGCGCAGGCCTATAAGGCGCGCAGCCCGGTTTTTGCCGCGGTTTACAACAATAGCCTGATAGGGGGACATAACCGTCACGCCATTGATGGCGCCAGCGTACAAGTGCAGGACGTCATGCAAAGCGGCGGGGCGGTGAAGCGTTATGAGCCGCATCACCCAATGGCGGATCAGAACGGTTTTGTCTGGTACCCGGACGTCAACGTGGTCGAGCAAATGGCTGACATGATGTCCGCATCACGTGATTTTGAAACCGACGTTGATGTGCTGAATAACGTCAAAAGTATGCAGCAAAGCTTACTCAAACTGGGAGAAGTGTAATGAATACCCTGGCTCTGTATGCCCAATCTCAGGCGCTGGCTTCTTCTCAGGAGAAGACGACGGCGGTTGCTGAAAATAACGTCGGCGCCACGGCGCAAAGCACTAATGTGGGAGACAGCAGTTCTTCGACAACGTCGTCAACGACGGATACCAGCGACACCAGCAGCACCACAACAACCACCACGTCCACCGAAACCTCGGCGGTCGACACGTTTCTGACGCTGTTTGTGGCTGAAATTGAAAACCAGGACCCGACCGATCCCACCGATCCTACGGCCTATATCGATCAGCTCTCCTCAATGGCGCAGGTGGCGATGATGGAAGAGATGAGCGTCCAGGCCAACACCAATGCCGTGCTGATGAGCAACATCCAGGTGATGGCGCTGGGAAATATGGTCGGCGACGACATCATGGTGCAAACCACCTCGCTGGATATCGAAGACAACAGCAAGGCGATCCAGGGGCGCGTCACGTTGGATGACAGTTGTACCGATGTGGATCTGCACTTTACCGATGAAGCGGGTGATGACTACACCGTGTCGCTGATCCCGGAAGGTGAAACCTCCGTTGGACCCGGCCAGGTGGACTTCGACATCAATCCTGCGGATTACGGCATCCCGCCGGGCGATTACAGCGTTTCCGTGGTGACCAATACCGGGGAAGAGGAAGTGCCGATCGAGGTGACGGGCCAGGTGGAAGATGTGCGTATTCCGCTTGATGGCAGCACGCCGGTGCTCAACGTTGACGGCGTTGGCGAAGTGCCATTCACCATGATCACCCAGTTTGGCGTACCGGACAGCACCGACGGAACCAGCGGTTCCGATGACACCACGCCGCCAGATACTGACGACGGAAGCGATAACGCCAACAGCAATATGGTGCTCTGATTTAGTTAATCTTACAGGAAGAAACAATGAGTTATGAAATTGCAGCGACGGGGCTAAACGCCGTCAACGAACAACTGGACGGCATCAGTAACAACATCGCTAACTCCGGTACGGTGGGTTATAAATCAATGACCACCCAGTTCTCCGCCATGTACGCCGGGACGCAGGCGATGGGCGTGAGCGTGGCCGGTTCCGCACAAAGTATCTCCACCGGTGGCTCGATGGTTTCAACCGGCAATGCGCTGGATTTAGCCATTAACGATGATGGTTTTTTCGTCATGTGCGATAGCGCAGGGAATATTTCCTATACGCGTGCCGGCTCTTTTGTGACCGATAAAAACGGCTATATCGTCAATGCGTCCGGTGATTACCTGCAAGGTTATCCGGTTGATGACAGCGGCACGCTGCAAACCGGTACCGTCACTGATATCCAGATTAAAACCGGCAACATCCCGGCGCAGGCCACCGATAGCATGACCTTCACGGCAAACTTTGACGCCAGTGATGAAACGATCGATCGCACCAGCGTACCGTTTGACGCGAACAACAGCGATACCTATACCGACAGCTACACCACCACTGTGTATGACTCGCTGGGTAACGAACACTCGGTTAGCCAGTATTTTACCAAAACCGCCGATAACACCTGGGAAGTACAGTACACCTTTGATGGTGAGGCGCAGAGCGGCGTCCCACCGACCACGCTGACCTTCGACTCAAATACCGGCAAGCTGACATCGCCAACAACACCGCAAACCATCACGTTCACTACTGATGACGCTGCGCCGATTTCGATGACCATTGATTACTCAGACTGTACTCAGTACGGCTCTGATTTCTCGGTGACAACCAACTCCGCAACCGGTTATGCCTCGGCAACGCAGAACGGCGTGCAGGTGGATGATGACGGTAAAGTTTACGCCACCTACAGCAACGGCGAACGTATGCTGCAGGGGCAGGTCGTGCTCGCTACCTTCCCGAATGAGAACGGACTGGAAGCGGTAAGCGGCACAGCCTGGGTACAGACGGGCGAATCCGGCACGCCGCTAATTGGCACGCCTGGCTCCGGCTCTTGCGGCACGCTCTCCTCCGGCATGCTCGAAAGCTCCAATGTGGATATTACCAACGAACTGGTCAATCTCATGACCGCCCAGCGTAATTACCAGGCGAACACCAAGGTGATTTCGACCAGTACGCAGTTGGATCAGGCTCTCTTCCAGGCGATGTAAGGCTAAGAAATGGATCGGTTGATTTATACCGCACTCAGCGGAGCCACCCAGACGCTGCTCGAGCAGCAAATTAGCGCCAATAACCTCGCCAACGTTAACACCAATGGTTTTCGCGCGGATATGGCGATGGCGAGCAACGACAAAGTAAAAGGCGGTGGTTTTGATACGCGTTTTATGGCGAAGGAGAGTCCCAGCGGCGTCAATGACAGCACTGGCGTGGCGGAAAAAACCGAACGCCCGCTAGATGTTGCTATTCAGGGACCCGGCTATATCGCCGTGCAGGATAAAGCGGGAAACGAGGTGTACACCCGTAACGGCAATATTCAGCAGGACGATCAGGGGCAACTGACCATCGACGGTAACGTGGTGCTCGGGGATAACGGCCCGATTATTTTACCGCCAAACGCGATTGCCTCTTTCGGCAGCGACGGCACGCTCTCCGTCACGCCTGACGATGGCGATGTTACTGCAACGATGGATATCGATCGCCTGAAGCTGGTGGATATTCCGGTCGCCAATCTGGCGAAAAATAGCGAGGGGATGCTGGTCACGGCGGACGGCGTACCGGCGCAGCGCGATGAGAACATCAAAGTGAGCGGCGGCTTTCTGGAAGGCAGTAACGTGTCTGCGGTGAGCGAAATGATGTCATCTATCGCGATGAACCGTCAGTTTGAAGCGCAAATCAAGATGATGAAAACGGCTGAAGATCTCAGCGACTCAGGCAACAGGCTGCTACGCGGCTCCTGAGTCGTAGCCTTTAATCAGGGATAAAGTTTTATGAATGCAGCGTTATGGATCAGTAAAACCGGCCTGTCGGCGCAGGATGCTGAGATGAGTGCGATTGCCAACAACATCGCCAACGTCAATACCACGGGCTTTAAGCGCGACCGCGTGATGTTCCAGGATCTGTTTTATCAGACTCAGGAAGCGCCGGGCGCCATGCTCGATCAAAATAACATCATGCCGACCGGAATGCAGTTCGGTAGCGGTGTTCGTATTGTGGGAACGCAAAAAACCTTCACCGAAGGGAATGTAGAAACCACCGACAATACGATGAATGTGGCCATCATGGGACAGGGGTTCTGGCAGGTGCAAAAAGCCAATGGGGATATCGCTTATACCCGTGACGGCAATATGCAGGTTAACGCTGATGGCGTGCTGACCAACTCCCAGGGGTTGCCGTTACAGCCGGAAATTGATGTGCCAGCGGGTTCAACCAGCGTGTCATTTGCTTCCGATGGCACGGTGAGCGCGATTTTACCCGGCGACAGCGATCCCACTGAGCTGGGACAGCTAACGCTGGTGAATTTCGCCAACCCGGCCGGGCTTTCAGCCGAAGGCGACAACCTGTATCTGGAAACGGCGGCCAGCGGTCAACCGACGGAAGGTATTCCGGGGGAAGATGGTCTGGGAACGTTACAGGATAAAGCACTGGAAGGCTCGAACGTGGACATCGTCAACGAAATGGTGGCGATGATCACCGTACAGCGCGCCTATGAGATGAACGCCAAAATGGTCTCTGCGGCAGACGATATGCTGCAGTTTATTAGTCAGACACTGTAACTCAAGAATGTGAAATGCCGGATGGTACAGCGCCATCCGGCAGAAATAGGCAGAACGTGAAAAATTATCTCTGGCTGATGGTACTGCTTCCCCTGTTAAGCGGGTGCGAATCGCAGGCCCTCCTGGTCAAAAAAAATGACGAATTCTTTGCTCCTCCCAAAACGGAAGCGCCGCCAACGGCGGATGGTCGCGCGGGGGGCGTGTTTGAAACGGGGTATAACTGGTCGCTGACGGCGGACCGCCGCGCCTATCGCGTGGGCGATATCCTGACCGTGATGCTGGAAGAATCCACCCAGTCGAGCAAACAGGCGAAAACCAATTTCGGTAAGAACAATACCGTCGACATCGGCGCGCCGACGCTGTTCGGACATACCAAAGATAACCTTTCCGCTTCCGTAGACGCCAATCGTGACTTCAACGGGACGGCGACCTCGCAGCAGCAAAACAGTTTGCGCGGTGAAATTACGGTGTCGGTACACTCGGTACAGTCGAACGGTATCCTGGAAATTCGCGGTGAAAAATGGCTCACCCTTAACCAGGGCGATGAGTACATTCGCCTGAGTGGCCTGGTGCGCGCCGATGACATTCAGAACGACAACTCCGTCTCATCGCAGCGTATTGCGGATGCACGCATCTCCTACGCGGGCCGTGGCGCATTGAGCGATGCCAATGCGGCGGGCTGGTTGACGCGTCTGTTTAACCATCCTCTCTTCCCGATCTAAGCAGGATTTTGATATGCAACACTTAAGCGGGCGCTGGATGAACGCGTTAAACGGCATCGTGATCGCCCTGAGCCTGGCGCTGCCAGGCGCGGCGCAGGCGCAATCTCTGGAATCGCTGGTTAACGTCCAGGGGGTCAGGGAAAACCAACTCGTCGGCTACAGTCTGGTGGTCGGTCTGGACGGAACCGGGGATAAAAACCAGGTCAAATTCACCAACCAGACAATTACCAACATGCTGCGCCAGTTTGGTGTACAACTGCCGAGCAAAATCGATCCGAAGGTGAAGAACGTTGCGGCGGTGGCGGTCAGCGCGACGCTACCGCCCATGTACTCGCGTGGGCAGACCATTGACGTCACGGTCTCGTCGATCGGCGATGCCAAAAGCCTGCGCGGCGGCACACTATTGCTCACCCAATTACACGGCGCGGATGGCGAGGTTTATGCCCTTGCGCAAGGGAGCGTGGTGGTCGGTGGGATGAACGCGACCGGGGCCAGCGGCTCCAGCGTCACCGTGAATACCCCCACCGCCGGGCTGATACCAAACGGCGCGTCGGTAGAACGGGAAATTCCCAGCGACTTCCAGATGGGGGACACCATTACGCTCAATCTGAAACGCCCCTCCTTTAAAGATGCCAATAACATTGCCGCGGCGATCAACGCGTCGTTTGGCGGCATTGCGACGGCACAAAGCTCGACCAACGTTATCGTCCGCGCGCCAACCAGCCCCGGCGCGCGCGTGGCCTTTATGTCTCAGTTAGATGACGTCCAGGTGCAGGCGGAAAAAGTTCGGGCTCGGGTGGTGTTTAACTCGCGTACCGGTACGGTCGTTATGGGCGATGGTATCGCCCTGCATGCGGCGGCGGTATCGCATGGCAGTCTGACGGTTTCCATCAATGAAAGCAGCAACGTCAGCCAGCCGAACGCTTTTGCCGGTGGTCGTACGGCGGTGACGCCGCAAAGCAATATTTCGGTGAATCATGCCCGTCCGGGGATGATCAGTCTGCCAGAGTCCAGCAGTCTGAAAACGTTGGTCAACGCGCTCAATAGCCTGGGGGCAACGCCGGACGACATTATGTCTATTTTGCAGGCCCTGCATGAAGCTGGTGCGCTGGATGCCGATCTGGAGGTGATTTAATGGCCGACATCAAGGTGAATCATAGCGGGGGCATTGACGGTAGCGATGCGTTAATGGGCCCCAAAATCAAAGATAACGATTTGCAGAAAGCTGCCCAGCAATTCGAAGCCATCTTCTTACGCAACATGCTGAAAGAGATGCGTAAAACCAATGAGATCTTCGACTCAAAAGATAACCCGTTTAACAGCGACTCGGTACGCATGATGCAGGGATTTTATGACGATCAGCTGTGCAACAGTCTTGCCCAACAGCACGGCATTGGCATTGCGGAGATGATCGTCAAACAGCTTTCCCCTCATCACCAAGGATAAAGGTTGCGCGGCGGCTTAAGAACTGCGGTTTTTTCGCCGCTCTTAATCGGCAAGGTTGTTAATGACAGACCGGGTAACTGACCGGCGAGGACGCTTTGATGGATATGATTAACATTGGCTACAGCGGCGCATCGACTGCGCAGGTGGAGCTTAACGTAACGGCGCAGAACACCGCCAACGCGATGACTGACGGTTATACCCGGCAGGTTGCCATCACCAGTACCATTGGCGCGAGTTCCGGTTCAGCGAACAGTGCGGGTAACGGTGTGCAGGTTGACAGTATTCGCCGGGTCTCAAACCAGTATCAGGTTAACCAGGTCTGGTATGCCGCCAGCGATTATGGCTATTACAACACCCAGCAAGAGTATTTAACACAGTTGGAAACCGTCCTCAGCGATGATAACAGCAGCCTGAGCGGAGGATTTGATAACTTTTTTGCCGCGCTAAACGAAGCCACCACCAGCCCGGATGATTCCGCCCTGCGTGAGCAGGTGATCAGCGAGTCCGGCGCGCTGGCGCTGCGCGTGGATAACACCCTCGATTACATCGACTCGCAAAGCAGTGAGATCGTCAGCCAGGAGCAGGCGATGGTGGCGCAGGTGAACACCCTGACTACCGGTATTGCCAGTTATAACCAGCAAATTGCTGAAGCTGAAGCCAACGGCGATAACGCTTCGGCGCTGTATGACGCCCGCGATCAGATGGTGGAAGAGTTGAGCGGCATTATGGACGTTCAGGTCAATATCGATGATGAAGGCAACTATAACGTCACGCTGCAAAACGGTCAGCCATTGGTCAGCGGGCAGGAGAGTTCCACCATCGAACTGGATACCAACGCCGATGGCACGCAGAGTATGTCGTTAACGTTTGCCGGAACTACCTCATCCATGAACACCGATACCGGCGGCTCGCTGGGCGCGCTGTTTGATTATCAGAATGAGGTGCTGACGCCGCTGACGGGAACGATTAACAGCATGGCGGAGCAATTTGCCGATGCGGTTAACACCCAACTGGCGCAGGGCTACGATCTGAGCGGTAGTCACCCCGATGACCCGCTGTTTATTTATGATGAAAACTCATCAGATGGCCCGCTGGAGGTGAATCCCGCTATCACCGCCGATGAGCTGGCATTTTCCAGTTCGCCGGACGAAAGCGGCAACAGCGATAACCTGCAGGCGCTGATCAACATCTCAACCGAACCGCTGGAAATTGAAGGACTCGGTAGCGTAACCATTGGCGAGGCTTGTTCATCGATCATCAGCAATATTGGTATCTACAGCCAGCAAAACCAGACGGAGGCCGAAGCCGCAGCGAACGTGTACTCCGAGGCACAGAACCAGCAGAGCAGCGTGAGCGGTGTCAGCATGGACGAAGAAGCGGTCAACCTCATTACCTATCAGCAGATTTATGAGGCCAACCTGAAAGTCATTTCCACGGGCGCAGATATTTTCGACTCTGTGCTGGAAATGTGTAGCTAACCGGAAGGGGAATGAAAAATGCGAGTCACTGCCCAGCAGTCTTATGTGTCTATGACGCAGAGTTTTAACGACCTTTCCAGCGATCTTTCTCATGTCGTCACGCAGATGGCGACGGGGAAAAGCATTCTGTTACCGTCTGACGATCCGATTGCGGCGACCCGTATCACCCAGCTTAACCGCCAGCAATCGGCCCTCGACCAATATCAAACGAATATTGATTCCGCTTCGGCAGGGATGAGCCAGCAGGAATCTATTCTCGACGGCGTCAATAACGATCTGTTGGCGATTCGCGACGATCTGCTGGAAGCCGCGAACGGCACCAATACCGCCGGCTCGCTATCCAGTCTGGGGCAGGATATCCAGTCAATGACTGAAGCGATGGTGGCGGCGTTAAATTACCAGGATGAAGACGGGCACTATGTGTTTGGTGGGACGGTGAACGATCGGCCGCCGATTGTCGCGGTGGATGAGGACGGCGACGGCGTGACCGACAGCTATACCTACCAGGGGAATAGCGAGCATCGCCAGACCACGGTTTCCAATGGCGTCGAGGTTGACACCAATGTGGCCGTCAGCGACTTTTTCGGCGATAGCCTGGATGTGCTGAATAACTTAACGTCATTATCGAAAGAGCTACAGGATCCGTTGGTTGACCCTACCGATCCGCAGGTGCAAAGCGATATTCAGAATGCCATCGACACGGTAGACGTGGCCTCTGATGAGCTCAACGCCTCCATCGCCACCATTGGTGAAACGCAGAATACAATGACCATGCTCAGCGATGCTCAGACGGATATCTCAACGTCCAACGATCAGCTTATCAGCCAGTTGAGCGATCTGGATTACGGCCCAGCCTCCATTACCTTTACCGGACTGGAAATGGCGATGGAAGCCACCTTAAAAACCTACTCTAAAGTGAGTGAGTTGAACCTTTTCAGTGTGATTTAACAGCGAGCAGTAGCTCAGGAATAGTATGCAGGTCGGTTTAAATACAACGTCACTCTCCGGTAGCGGAGCGCTTAATCCTTCTGTGCAGCAGCATACCGTTGCGCAGAATGCCCCTGTCCGTCAAAAGTTACCCGCAACGGCGAGTGATTATCCGGCCTCACCGCTTATTACCACCCGGCCTCAGCGTTATAGCGTGCAGCTTAACGATCAGCTCACCACGCTGCAGCAGGCCGATCACTATCTGGGACAACTGGAACAGCATTTGCTGGATTATCGCCATGCCTCGCGCCGTGGCGGGCAGGCGCAGCAGCAAAAGGGCGCCGAACTTACCCAGTGGCTGGATAAAAGAACGGCGTTATCCGGCGGCGCGGTGGACAGGCAACTGCGTCCGGTTTTGCAGGGCGAGGCGCGAGTGACCTTTCACGCGCCTGAACTGGCGCAGATGCTGCAAAAAGATGCCATAAGCTCGCGCATGTTTAGTGTTTCCGATGGGCGGCAAACGCAGCACTCGGCGGTGGTGGTGGGAGAGGATATGGATCCAGGCCAGTACAAGATAATGATGAGCAACGCGCTGCGTCGCGTCGGCGTACAGGTGCACGATCGGCAGGGCACGTTAACGTTCTCCACCACGGAAAAGCAGTGGTCACAGATCCAGCAAACCCTGAGCGTACGCGATGTCGGTGCGAAGTCATCAGCGTTTACCCCGCTGAAAACATTTGCCGATCCCTCACGTTCAGAGGAGCTTCAACAGTATGTAGCACAGGGCGGAGCCCGAACTCAGGACGGATTACAGCAGGCGTTGGATATTATTGGCGATCAACGTGCGCAAATGGCTGCCCAGCAGGAGAAGGCCCGGCAGCTCATTGACGGTATGGCGCGTTTTCCACAGGCAGAAAGTGCGGTAAAAGCCTCTGAATCATTGGGTGGGGTTTTGGATCATGCTAATCACAATTATCAGGTATTAGCACAGGCGGTGAATGGACAAGCCCGACTTTCCAGCCAGACTGTCCGTAGTTTATTAAGTTAATTCTGCTGGCATGCTTTGGTTGAAAAGTTAAATACAGAGGGGTCTGTGATTAACAGACCTCCGACATCCCGAGTAAAAATCAAATTTTGCTGCGGAGTTATATGGAGCCACCATGTATGCAGGTTGTGCTCAGTGACAAATGCCCCGAAATTAGCCATACGAGAATCGTTTTGATCGGTTTTGGTGGTACTAAAGTGAAACTCACCCTGTTTATATGAGCCGGTATAATGATTAATACACGACGCTACTTTAAACGTAGAGGGCATTTTATTATTTTGCTCCAAAGGGACGAGAGTGATCGTGGTGCTTTTATCCAGAGAACTTGCGATAAGTTCATAATGTACGTTTTTGCCAGTAGTAAGGTCGTAATTGGCAATGACCGTATTTTCAATGCGGGCATGGGCCGTAAATGTGAAAAATAGCGTGAAAGCAGACAGGGCAGGGAAAAAGAAGTTATTTGCATTTTGGCATTTCATTTAACATTTTCTCCACTTCTTTAATTAAAATACCATTCATTTCATTATCTTTATTTAGCCAGTTGTCAAAGCTTAGCGCTAACTGCCACTTATCATTGCATTGATTGCTAAGTACAATATCAAGGGCGAGTTTGTTCAGTGAGACCCGATAATACAAGGTCATCGAGGCGTTATGGCTTACCAACAGTGGATTGAGCTGCTCGATACCGGGAAGAATATGCGTTGAAACAAGCGATGATGATTTCTTATTCTCACCCGGGTCGTAAAGTTGATATACCGTAACATGGTTGGCATTTTCAAGCGTCTCTTTAACCAATTGCGGAGCTTCTTCCATTTTAGTGACAGACGGTGCTTTAAAATAAGAGATTAAAATAAACAACGACAGCGCGATAACGATAACGGGTAAGGTAATCAGAACGGCTCGATAAGGATGCCGCCTGATGGCCGTTTTTCTCTGGTTTCTTGACGATAGTTGACTGTTAAGTAAGGGTATTCCCCCATGATTTGTTGATGGAAGCATTTCATCAAGCGCAGGGGACTCAACAATCTCGGTACGTTTCTCGACCTCATCAATGGTGCTGTCATCAGCCACAGTTTCATTAAGGTCAATAGTTTCAGTGAGGTAGTTCTTATTAAATAAATACCCTTTTTTAGGTATGGTTTTTATAATTTCTTGCTGTTTACCGTCATCATCGATCGCAACGCGCAGCGCATGAACGGCTGTCGGCAGGCTATTTCCACCGACGATGCGATTCTTCCATACTGCGCTCATTAAATATGACCGAGATAAAACGACATCGGCATTTTTAGCTAATGTCTCTAACAGAATAAAATGGTATTCGCCCAGGCGACGTATCTCGCCTGTTTCACAATGGATTAACGCATTAAGCGAGGAATCCATCCGCCAGTTGTTGACTACGATACTCATCGATTTGTATACCCGTGCAAGATTTTATATCCCTGGTGTCACACCGTTAAAAATCAGTGCATTAAAATTCTGGAGAAATTGAAATTTCTTTGTGCTGTGAAGCTGCAGCTGAATCGCTATTGAGTGTTTTTTATGCTGTCCAAAAAAGGATTTGAAATGTAGCGAAAGTGCCCGAGACTCACAATATAAAAGTACAGGGTATTTGCAACTAAATGTAAAACATGGCTATAACCAGGCTTTTTAAAGTGATTTCATCCAGGGATAATCTTATTCTTATCAAAAAGTTAACCCGTGTGGCGCGTAAGCAACCAAGCCGTTATTAGATATTTCTAATAATCTTTTAATTAAATCTTGATTGAGATCTTCCTTAGACGGTGGTTTTTGGGGAAGGTAGCACGCAAAGCTAAAATAGAGGTGGAAGCATTTTTATCTCGCTAATGATGTTGTGTAACGCGTCAAAAAAAATTTCTGCAGCGCTTTAAGTTTTCCAAACGGGTGGTCGTTTTTACAGAGTATCGAAACGAAAACGATTATTCCCAAGGAGCAGTACCATGTTATCGATTAATACCAATACCGCATCAATGTCAGCTGTTAATGCTATCAACAAAAGCAGCACTTCACTGTCTACCTCTATGGAACGTCTGGCGACAGGTAACCGTATTAACTCTTCTGCCGATGATGCTGCGGGCAAACAAATTGCCAGTCGTATGACCTCCCAGTCCGATGGTATGACCGTCGCGCTGCGTAACATCCAGGACGCAACGGCGATGCTGCAAACTGCAGACAGCATGTTTGACGAAATGACCGACGTGCTGGGTCGTATGAAAGATCTGTCCACGCAGGCTGCGAACGGAACCTACAGCACCGATGACCTGCAGGCGATGCAGGACGAATATGATGAACTCGGCAAGCAGATGTCCGATATGCTGGAAAACACCACTTACGGCGGTACTAACCTGTTTGGTAATGCAAGCAACAGCAATACCGGTACTTCTGGTCTGTTCACTGGTTCTGTTCAATTCCAGGTGGGAGCAGAAGCTTCCGATAAAATGACGGTGAACATTTCCGACCAGCTGGATAAAGTGGTTCAAGATCTGTCCGGTCTGAGCGCTACCTTTGATGACGACTGGAGTGCAAGTGGCGGCGTAGGGAGTGATACCGCAACCGGAACTGAATTGATGTCAACGGCTAGTGCGAACAGCAACATTACTGCGGTTCAGACTGCGATGGATGATGTTGCTACAATCCAGTCCAAACTGGGTGCATCTATCAACCGCCTGAACGACACCGCCGCCAACCTGACCAGCATGCAGGACAACACGGAAGTCGCCATCGGTAACATTATGGATACCGACTACGCGACGGAAGCCTCGAACATGACCCAGCAACAGGTGTTGATGCAAACCGGTATCACCATGCTGAAACAGTCCAACAGCATGTCCAGCATGGTTTCCAGCCTGCTACAGTAATTTCGTTAAGTGGTGAAATGACGCCATTCACAACACCGCCGACTGGCGGTGTTGTGCTTTCCGCCGCAAAGAATATGTCTGAAATCCTTCCTTAATGGAGGAAAATCGGTTTCCGTTGTTCTGGTAATGCATTGAATTTAAATAACAAATATATTGGCACGAATTTTGCTAATAGCATGAATAACATTGCACGAGGTCACTCATTATGAGCTATACGAGTCCCATCCAAAAATTAGCCCAAAAATTTGCCTATGCTGATATTGCCACGCAGGCAGCAAACCTACAGAACGAGCAGGCTGATCTGGACGCCGAGAGTAATGGCCTGGACTCGCTTAGTACCGCGCTCACAGACTTTCAGACGGCAATTGATGCACTGAACAGCGATACCGACGGTCCGCTGACGTTTTCTGCCACCTCGAATAATGAGGCGAATACGGTGTCAGCAAACTCACAGGCGCAGCCAGGGACCTATTCATTTTATGTCACTAAACTGGCGCAGGCGCAGCAGACGACCTTTAGCATGGGCGATGACACGTTTAGCGCATCCGGTACGTTTGAGCTAACGATGGATGATGGCACGACCATGGATATCGATCTCGCGGCTGCCGATGAGGATGGCGACAGCTTTATTGATGCCAGCGAACTGGTTGATGCGATTAATAACTCGGATGACAACCCTGGCGTGTCGGCGGCACTGGTTAAAACCGATGGGACAACCACCATCATGCTGACTTCCGATACCACGGGAGCGCAAAGCAAATTCTCAGTAAGCGTAACGGGAAATACCTCTTTCTCTGATCAGATTACAGGCAGCAAAAATAACGTCACAGAGGCGCAGGACGCAGAAATTCATCTGGGGAGTCAAACGGGTCCTGCAATCACCAGCAGTAGCAACACTTTTGACGATGTGATCCCCGGCGTAACGATGACGTTTTCCGAGGTCAGCGATCCTGATGACCCTTCCGATCTGACGACCTTTACGGTTGCGGAAGACTCTGGCGGCTCACAGGAAAAGGTACAGACCTTTGTCGATGCTTATAACACGCTGATCGACACCATTGACTCTCTCACCAGCTACGGCGATGACGACACCGCGGCCGGGGTTTTTGCCGGTGATGCCGGGATGAATTCGCTGGCAAACCAAATGGATGATATCGCTCACGCTTCATACGGCGGCGTATCGATTGTCGACTATGGCATCACGCTGGATTCCGACGGCCACTTACAAATCGACTCCACCCAGTTCAGCGAAGAAATGGAAGAAAATCCGGACGGTTTGACCTCTATTTTTGTTGGGGAAGACAGCATGGTCGCGCAAATGGACGACCTGATGGACAGCTATCTGGATTCCAGTAACGGCATCATTGCCATGCGCCAAGAAAACATTGACGACCAGCAGAGCAAAATCCAGGACGAAAGCGATCAACTGACTGAAACCTATAACACCAACTACGAGCGCTATGTGGAAGAGTACACCAATACGCTGGTTGAGGTGTACACCATGAAAGTGAGTATGGCCGCGTTTATGTAACCGGCCGATTTAAGAGAAGGATTAAGAACCAATATGTACGACACACAGGATGGTTATGCGCAATACAAAGAGATGGATCTTGCTGCGCGTACGGCAGCAGCATCGCCGTTAGAGCTGGTGCTGGTGCTGTTTTCGGGACTGATGGACGAACTGGAACGCGCGAAAAGCCACATTGAGAACAAACGCTACGAGCGTAAAGCGCAAAGCATCAATAAATGCATCGATATTCTCAACGCCTTAACCAGCTCGCTGGAGTTTGAAACCGGCGGAGAGCTGGTGGTGAATCTCTCCCGGCTGTATGACCACTGCGTCTACCGCCTGTATGAAGCCAGCGGCGAATTGTCGTTAGAAAAAATTGATGAAGTGATCCTCATCCTGACGAATCTGCGCACAGGCTGGGAAGGTCTGTCGGCAAAACTTGGATAAGGCGATGGAAAGAGAGCGTCAGCAACAGCAGCTTTATGCCCTGGTGACGGCGATGAACGATGCCCTGGATCAAAAACGGTGGCGTCGATTACCAGGTCTGCATCAGCAGGTGATGTGTGACTTTCATGCCTATGCTGCCTGGGAAACTGACGCCGAGGCGCTACGGGAAGTGAAAAGCAGACTGCTGGTCGCGTTTGAGACATTAATTGCGCGGCGAACGCAGCGTGCGGAAGAACTCAAAACGCGGATGGAGAAACATCAGCAAAACCAGGAAGGAATGTTGGCGTATTCAATGGTTAATTTAATTTCGGAGAAGGCATGAATCCTGTATTACTGGCCTCGGTCAGTGCGTCGGCAGAGGCCACACCGGAAAAGGCGACGATTTCGGCGCCGTCAACCCCTGAGGGCGGCAGCGCATTTTCTTTATCCCAGTCGGGGCTGAACGCCGCGGCTGAGCGGTTGATTGGCGCAAAACTGAGTCATCAGCAGACATCGGCGGCTGCACATAAACAAGACGACGCGAATCCGGCAGCCATGCAGGCATTGCTGGCTATGCTATTGGCGCAACCGACTCAGGCAGCCCCGGCCGATGTACAAAAGCAGCCTGATGGCGACATGTTGAGAATGCTGGCGCAGGTGCAAACCACCCATTCGGGGTCATCATTGCTGCGCCAACTGGCGAGCGCCATGGCCCAGCCGGAAAAAACATCCACGCCATCGGCTGATCAGCACACAACCGACTTATCGTCACTGCCGCCTAAGCTGCAAACGTTACTGGCGTCACTCAGCGAGGATTTGCCGCCAGCAACCCCGGATCAACAGGCTAAGCTGGCGACGTTTTCCGCCCAGGATCTGCGAGCGATTGCGCCGGAGCCTGCGTCACTCTCGACCTCCCAACAAATTTCTGCTCGGGTGAAATCAACCCAGAACCCCAGTCCTCGCCCGGTGGTGGAGAGAAAAACCGCTGGCGTGACGGTCAACCCTGCGCTCTCTACGCAGAATTTGCTCAATACCGCGGCGCAGGGAAATCAGCCAGTGAATCCACTGACCGAGCATAACATCGTGTCGACGCCAGTTTCCGCACCAGTGACGATGTCCACGGAGGAACTCGGGGAGAAACTCACTGCGCTGCTTAAAGACAGAATTCAGTTCCAGATAGGTCAACAACAGCAAATTTCGACCATTCGTCTTGATCCTCCGTCGCTGGGCAAGCTTGAAATTGCCGTGCAACTGGATGCTGGGAAGCTGATGGTACACATCGGCGCAAATCAGAGCGATGTCTGCCGCTCATTGCAGCAGTTTAGCGAAAACCTACGTCAGCACCTGACGGCGCAGAACTTCATGGAAGTCAATGTTCAGGTCTCTTCCGAGGGGCAATCGCAGCAGCAAAAACAGCAGTCAGGTCATCAACAGGATGAGGTGGCGTCAGCATTAGTGCTCAATGATGAACCTCAATTTCAACGGAATGAATCCGTTCTGATCAAAGTGTAAAAGCAAAATGAAGAAAATCGTTATCGCGTGTGTGATCAGTTCCGTCGTCGCTTTGGGTATTGCGGGGGGGGCCGGATGGGGCATTTATCATGCTATGAATAAGGGAACCACGGCTGCGGCAGCGACTCCCGCTCACGAAGCGGAAGATAGCCAGGATGAGTCCAACAATATTTTTGTCTCCCTGCCAGAAACGGTGGTTACGCTGCATGATGATGAAGGCGGCGATCGCTATATGGTCGCTGAGCTGGTGATGGTTGTTGATTCAGAGAAAGATGCTGAAAAAATTAAGCAGGACGAACCGCTCTATCAAAGTATTACCGTAGATGAGCTTTCGAATATGAAGTATGAAGATATTCGGGCGCTGAAGATCTCCGAAATCAGAAAGAAAATATTTGAAAATCTGAAAGTTGAATTAGCGAAACGCAAAATGGCGACACCTTATAAGGAGATATTGGTGAAAAAAGTCGTTTTCCAATAAGCGACAAGCCAGGAAATAACATGATACAGGATGCTTACGAGTCAGAAGACTTTAATGCGACGCCCATGCTTACGCCAAAGCAAGAGAGCCATTATTTACAGGCTTATCTGCCGTTGGTGCGCAAAGTGGTGCGTCAACTTGCGCCGCAATGTACCTGCGTTATGGACAGGCAGGATATGGAACAAACGGCGTTGATGGGATTGCTGAATGCGATTCGACGCTACGGTCAACCAGACGAAGGTTTTGCCGGTTATGCCGTTCACCGCATACGCGGCGCAATTCTGGATGAGCTGCGCAGCCTCGACTGGCGGCCTCGCCAGCTACGCCAAAAATACCATCAGATTAAAGATTTGATTCGTGATGCGCGCACACAGCTTGGGCATGAACCCTCATGGGAGGAGTTGTCCCGACGGGGATTATCGTCTGAGGATTATCAGGAATACCAACAGCTGGAAGGTGCGGAAACGCTGGCCAGCCTGGATGAATTACTGAATGGCGATATGCCGATAGCACCGCTCGAAGGGCGGGGGCTGGAAGAGCAATTCGTCACGCAGGAAATGTTGAGTTACGCCCTGAGCCAACTCAGCGAAAAAGAGGGCCTCGTGCTCTCAATGTATTACCAACACGATATGAATTTAAAAGAGATCGCGCTGGTATTAGGGCTGACCGAAGCCCGAATCTGTCAAATGAATAAAAAAATCACGCACAAGATTCGTGATTGTTTATATCCAGACTAACAATTCCGAATCAACATGCGGAGGACGTAATGCAAAAGATTTTTGGCTTATTAGTGGTTTTGGGCTGCGTATTTGGCGGCTACTTTGAGGCTGGTGGGCAGTTAATTGCTATTTGGCAGCCAGCAGAAATTATTATTATCGTTGGTGCCGGCCTGGGGGCGATGATTATTGGGAACCCGGTACATGTGCTGAAAGAGATCGCCCATCAGATCAAAGGGGTGATCAGTAAAAAGAAAATGGGACCGGAATTTCAGCGTCAGCTACTGATGTGCCTGTATGAGCTGCTGGAAATGGTGCAGAACGGTGGTCTGCGTATGCTGGATCAGCATATCGAACAGCCGGAAGAAAGTACCATTTTCCAGAAATACCCGCTGGTGCTGACTCAGAAGCGACTGGTGACATTTATCGCCGATAACTTCCGTCTGATGGCGATGGGTAAAATCGATGCCCATGAACTGGAAGGGATCCTCGATCAGGAACTGGATACCGCTGAAGAATCTTTGTTAACCCCTTCGCGCTCCTTGCAGCGTACCGCCGAGGCGATGCCTGGATTCGGTATTTGTGCTGCGGTATTGGGCATTATCATCACCATGCAGTCTATCGATGGCTCGATTGCGCTTATCGGTCTGAAAGTGGCGGCGGCGTTGGTGGGGACATTCTTAGGGGTATTCATCTGTTATTGCCTGATGGACCCGCTGGCAAACGCCATGGAACAGCAGGCGCGGGCAGAGCATTCGCTGCTCGAATGCGTTCGTACCGTACTGGTGGCGCAAGCGGGCGGTAAACCGACGCTACTGGCGGTCGATGCTGGCCGTAAACTTCTCCATCTGGCCTCTAAACCCACTTTCGCCAATCTGGATGCGTGGGTTAATGCGATGCTGGAGCAGGAATAAGCATGAGGAAGGGGCCAAATCGTCGCGATCGCGGCGCGAAAACCACCATTATCCGCCGACAAATTAAAAAGAACCATGCAGGTCATCATGGCGGGGCGTGGAAGGTCGCCTTTGCTGACTTTACGCTGGCGATGATGGCGCTGTTTATGACGCTGTGGATTGTGAACAGCGTCAGCAAGGCTGACCGCGAAAATATCGTGGCGGCGCTGCATGGCCAGTCAATCTTTAACGGTGGCGGTATGGCGCCGTTAAACAAGCTGGGCAAACTGCCGATAGCGCCAGGCGCGCAGAAGAAAAACGTCACACGCAACAAGCTTGATAAAACCGTGAATCCACAGGAGACGGCGAGGATCACGGAAGAGAACGCTAAAAAGGCGCTGGATGTGAATGAGAAAACGGCGTTACTGAAACAAAAATCAGCCCAGGAGTTAGGCGAGCTGGCGACCGACATTAACGTCATTGCCCGCAAGGCGCATATGGAGACCAACCTTGAGATGGAGATTGTTCCTCAGGGGTTGCGCGTACTGATTAAAGATGATCAGAACCGTAATATGTTCGAACGCGGTAGCGCCAAAATTATGCCGTTCTTTAAATCGCTGCTGGTTGAGCTGGCCCCCGTGTTTGACTCGCTGGACAATAAGATCATCATCACCGGGCATACGGACGCGATGAGCTATAAGAGTAACATTTACAACAACTGGAACCTGTCAGGCGACCGCGCATTGTCTGCTCGACGCGTACTGGAAGATGCCGGAATGCCGCAGAATAAAGTTATGCAGGTCAGCGCAATGGCCGACCAAATGCTGCTGGATGCGAAAAATCCGGAAAGCGCCGGCAACCGTCGCATTGAGATCATGGTATTAACGCAAAGCGCTTCCGATACGCTGTATCAATATTTTGGCCAACACGGCGAGAAGGTCGTACAACCGCTGATTGATAAGCTGGACAAACAAAAGCAGGTGACTTCTTTACGTCAACATTCTGCTCCCGTCACTCATTAATTTGACTCCCGGTCCTCCACGCAACGTGGGGGGCAAATTATCCCGCAGGAAGGCAATGTGATAGATGTAACCCATATTATTCCATTGGATATTCATACTGATAACGTCACGGATGTGGCCTGTCAGGGCGCGCATTTCGACCAGATTTCAGGGATCTGGTACACCGAACCTCATGAGCTAAACGAGGCGCTTCGTGACTATGTCTACAACACCGACAGTTTTAACATCGTCGCGCCGTACTATCTGGTAATTACCTCGAAGATGCACTGCTGGAACTGCCACCAGCTTACCCATATTCACGGAGTGATGTTTACCCGGTTTATTAGAAAGGATCATGATGGCCAAGGCTGGCAATCTATTCGACGGAATACCTTTCTGTTTCATATTAATTCTCTGCCTGAAGAGATAAAAAAGAACATTAAGGCCAGCAATTACTATCTGGATAAAAGTAAAACCACCGGGCTACGTTACTGGATGAATCATTGTGAAATTTGTGGAGAGCGTCTGGGCGACTACGAGCTTTTCTGCGTTGAAAATGATGCATTTCGCCTGATGACGATCGAAAAATTGCTGCGGGCAAAGATTCGCAAAGTGAATAAGCTTTTTGTCAGTACGGCGGGTAATCCCGCAGAACATAAGACCACGGACATCGTACGTTACCTGTGCGATGCGCGCTTTGTCATGAATGGTCCAGCGTAAGGCATAATCAGACTTCTCACACCATAAAAATACTGTATACTTAAACAGTGTTGTGGGAGGCGAGTCATGCGCAAAATCATACATGTTGATATGGACTGTTTTTTCGCGGCGGTGGAAATGCGTGATAATCCAGCCCTGCGCGACATTCCCATTGCTATCGGCGGCAGTCGTGAACGCCGGGGCGTTATCAGCACTGCCAATTACCCGGCGCGTAAATTTGGCGTACGTAGCGCAATGCCGACCGGAATGGCGTTAAAACTGTGCCCACATCTCACGTTATTGCCTGGTCGATACGAGGCTTATAAAGAAGCCTCCCGCCAGATTCAGGCGATCTTCTCCCGTTATACCTCGCTGATCGAACCTCTTTCGCTGGACGAAGCCTACCTGGATGTGACCGACAGTGCTCACTGTCACGGTTCCGCCACGCTGATAGCGCAGGAGATCCGCCAGACGATTTTCAACGAGTTACAGTTAACCGCTTCAGCCGGGATTGCGCCGGTTAAGTTTTTGGCAAAAATAGCCTCCGATCTCAATAAACCCAACGGGCAATATGTCATTACCCCCGCCGATGTTCCTGAATTTCTCAGAACGCTGCCGTTAGGGAAAATACCCGGCGTTGGCAAAGTTTCTGCCGCTAAGCTGGAAGCGATGGGGTTGCGCACCTGCGAGGATGTTCAAAAATACGACCTGGCCATGTTGCTCAAACGTTTTGGTAAGTTTGGTCGCGTGTTGTGGGAACGCAGCCAGGGCATTGATGAGCGGGATGTCAACAACGACAGACTGCGCAAATCTGTCGGCGTTGAGCGTACGCTGGCAGAAGATATTCATGAATGGGCTGAATGTGAGGAGATTATTGAGCGGCTATATCCCGAACTGGAACGACGTCTGGCAAAGGTAAAACCGGATCTGTTGATCGCCCGGCAGGGAATTAAACTCAAGTTTAATGATTTTCAGCAAACCACGCAGGAGCACGTCTGGCCGCGCTTAAGCAAAGATGACTTAATTGCGACAGCGCGCAAAACCTGGGATGAACGTCGGGGAGGGCGAGGCGTAAGGCTGGTGGGATTACACGTCACGCTGCTTGATCCACAGCTGGAAAGGCAACTGCTGCTGGGAATTTGACTCTGATGTATTGCCGGATGGCGGCGTAACCGCCTTATCCGGCCTACAAATCAGCGCGTAGGCCGGATAAGCGCAGCGCTATCCGGCTTTATTGCAGAGACTTATTTCGCTGGAATCGACTTCAGCAGCTCGGTTAGCAGCGTCCAGTAGTGGCCGACGCTTTCAATATGAACCTGCTCATCCGGGGAGTGCGGACCGGTGATAGTTGGCCCGATGGAAACCATGTCCATATCCGGATACGGTTTCTTGAACAGTCCACATTCCAGACCGGCGTGGATAATCTGGATGTTCGGCGTTTTGTTGAACAGACGCTGATAGGTTTCGCGAACCAGGTGCATAACCGGAGAGTTAGCATCCGGCTGCCAGCCAGGATACGCACCTTTGGCTTCGGTTTTGGCACCGGCGAGCTTGCCCAGTGAATCCAGCATGCTTACCACGTAGTCTTTACCGCTGTCGATCAGCGAGCGAACCAGGCAGTGGATCTGTACATTATCGTCAGTCATGGTCACGACACCGACGTTCAGGGAGGTTTCCACCACGCCTTTCGCCACGTCGGAATTGCGGATCACGCCGTTCGGGGTGGCGTTCAGCAGACGAACAAAGCTATCGCGAGACTGCGTGGTCAGGGCGGCTTTATCGTTGGCGACAGCATCCAGAAGCAGAGCCAGATTCTTCTCTTTGGCTTCCAGTTCGTTTTTCAGGATGTCCTGGTAAGTGTTAACCAGTGCTTTTAACGCATCAACTTTATCTGCGGCCACGGCGAGGGTCGCAAAGGCTTCACGCGGTATCGCGTTACGCAGCGTACCGCCGTTAAAATCAATCAGACGCAGATCCAGCTCTTCAGCGTGGCCCGCCAGGAAGCGTACCAACAGCTTATTCGCGTTACCGAGGCCGACGTGGATTTCGCCGCCGGAGTGACCGCCTTTCAGACCTTTTAAGGTCAGCTTAAAGCTCTGGAAACCAGCCGGAACCGCCTCACGGGACAGCGGCAGGTTTGAGGTAAAGTCGATACCCCCTGCGCAGCCCATGTAGATCTCACCTTCTTCTTCAGAGTCGGTGTTGATCAGGATATCTGCCTGCAGCCAGTTTGCCTGCAAACCGAACGCGCCATCCATACCCGCTTCTTCGGTCATGGTCAGCAACACTTCCAGCGGACCGTGTACCACATTGTCATCCGCCAGTACGGCCAGCGCGGACGCCATACCGATGCCGTTATCCGCACCCAGCGTGGTGCCACGGGCTTTCACCCATTCGCCATCAATATAAGGCTGGATAGGATCTTTGGTGAAGTCGTGCACGGTGTCGTTGTTTTTCTGCGGAACCATATCCAGGTGCGCCTGCAGAACGACCGGTTTGCGGTTTTCCATGCCTGCAGTGGCAGGTTTGCGAATCAGGATATTACCGACCTGGTCGCGCTCGACGTGAAAACCTTTCTCCTGGGCCCAGCTCAGAATGTGTTCAGCGAGCTGCTCTTCATGGTAGGACGGGTGAGGAATAGAACAGATTTTGGCAAAAATATCCCACAGCGGTTGCGGGGATAACTGAGACAGTTCAGACACGTTGAGTCTCCTTGGCGGTGTCCTACAAAACTTGCTTGCAGTCCACGGGGTTAGCTGAATTAAAAACACCACAAGTCGGGCTTGCGCGATGCGATTGAGAATACCACTTTCTCCGCCGACGGCTAGCATAAAGCATGCAAAAAGAGGCGCGGATTCCGCGAAACACTGGTTTTTAGTGCGTCAGATCTCTATAATCTCGCGCAACCTGATTCACCCTCAATTATTAATTAGCCGTAGATACACAGGCTGGGACACTTCACATGAGCGAAAAATACGTCGTCACCTGGGACATGTTGCAGATCCATGCACGTAAACTGGCAAGCCGCTTGATGCCTTCTGAACAATGGAAAGGCATTATTGCCGTTAGCCGTGGTGGTCTGGTGCCGGGCGCATTGCTGGCGCGTGAATTGGGTATTCGTCATGTCGATACCGTATGCATCTCCAGCTACGATCACGACAACCAGCGCGAGCTGAAAGTGCTTAAGCGTGCTGAAGGCGACGGTGAAGGTTTTATCGTCATCGACGACCTGGTTGACACCGGCGGCACCGCGGTTGCGATCCGCGAAATGTATCCTAAAGCGCATTTCGTCACTATTTTCGCTAAGCCGGCAGGTCGTCCGCTGGTAAATGATTATATTGTTGATATCCCTCAGGATACCTGGATTGAGCAGCCTTGGGATATGGGCGTAGTGTTTGTCCCGCCGATCTCTGGTCGCTAATCAACAGCGCTTTCAACGCCTGGCTTTGCCGGGCGTTGTTCTTTATTAATCCCCATCAGGTTACACTATGCCTTAATGAGTATTCATGGAGGCTGCAAGAATGTCACAAGCTAACCTCAGCGAAGTCCTGTTCAAACCCCGCTTCAAACACCCTGAAACGTCTACGCTGGTTCGTCGTTTTAATCACGGCGCGCAGCCGTCCGTACAATCTGCCCTGGATGGCAAAACAATCCCGCACTGGTATCGCATGGTGAATCGTCTGATGTGGATCTGGCGCGGCATCGATCCGCGTGAAATCCTCGAAGTACAGGCGCGTATCGTGATGAGCGAAGCCGAACGTACGGATAAAGAGCTCTATGATACGGTTATTGGCTATCGTGGCGGGAACTGGATCTATGAGTGGGCAAAGCAGGCGATGGAATGGCAACAGAAAGCGTCTATGGAGGAGGATCCGCAGTTAAGCGGACGCCACTGGCTGCATGCCTCTACGCTGTACAACATTGCCGCTTATCCGCATCTGAAAGGCGATGAGCTGGCAGAGCAGGCGCAGGCTCTGGCTAATCGCGCCTATGAAGAAGCCGCTCAACGGCTGCCGGGCACGCTGCGTGAGATGGAGTTTGCGGTCGCTGGCGGCGCGCCGATAACCGGCTTCCTGCATATGCCAAAAGGCGATGGTCCGTTCCCGACGGTACTGATGTGCGGCGGTCTCGATTCCATGCAAACGGACTACTACACGCTGTATGAGCGCTACTTTGCTCCGCGCGGTATTGCCATGTTGACGCTGGATATGCCGTCGGTCGGATTCTCATCAAAATGGAAACTGACTCAGGATTCCAGCCTGCTGCATCAGCATGTATTAAAGGCGCTGCCTAATGTCCCGTGGGTGGATCACACCCGCGTGGCGGCCTTCGGTTTCCGTTTTGGCGCTAACGTAGCGGTACGCCTGGCGTATCTGGAGTCGTCACGGCTGAAGGCGGTGGCCTGCCTGGGACCGGTTGTGCATGCGCTGCTGAGTGACCCGCAGCGTCAGGCAAGCGTCCCGGAAATGTATCTTGACGTTCTGGCCAGCCGACTGGGGATGCACGACGCTTCCGATGAAGCGCTGCGCGTTGAGCTCAATCGCTATTCATTAAAAGTGCAGGGACTGCTCGGTCGACGCTGCCCGACGCCAATGCTGTCTGGGTTCTGGAAAAATGACCCGTTTAGCCCGGAAGAGGAGTCGCGTTTAATCACCTCGTCATCTTCTGACGGTAAGCTGCTGGAGATTCCATTCAACCCGGTGTATCGCAATTTTGACAAAGGACTGCAAGAAATAACCAAGTGGATCAATCAGAGATTGTGTTAAAAGTTTGCTAAATTTTATCGATTTGGTAAAACAGGAGCTTCACCTAAGGAGATCGTAATGACGTTACCGAGTGGGCATCCGAAAAGTAGATTGATCAAGAAATTCACCGCGCTTGGCCCGTACATCCGGGAAGGACAGTGCGAAGATAATCGCTTTTTTTTCGATTGTTTGGCTGTTTGCGTCAACGTGAAACCCGCCCCTGAGAAACGCGAGTTCTGGGGCTGGTGGATGGAGCTTGAGGCGCAGGAAAAACGCTTTACCTACAGCTATCAGTTTGGTTTGTTTGATAAAGATGGCAACTGGACGGCGGTGCCGGTGAAAGAGACTGAAGTGGTAGAGCGACTGGAATACACCTTACGTGAGTTTCATGAAAAATTACGTGGGTTGTTAACGTCGCTGGATTTGGCGCTGGAGCCTGCTGACGATTTTAAAGATGAGCCGGTTAAATTAACCGCATAATGAACAGTAAAATGCCGGATGGCGGCGCAACCCCATCCGGCATTTTTTATCCTAAATCAGAACTGATAAACCATACCGACGGCAACGATATCATCATCGTTGATGCCCAGTTTATTGTCGCTATCCAGCTGGTTGATTTTATAATCGACAAACGCGGACATATTTTTGTTGAAATAATACGTGGCGCCAACGTCGATATAATTCACCAGATCCTCACTGCCGACGCCTTCAATATCTTTACCTTTTGACAGCACATAACCCAGTGACGGACGCAGACCAAAGTCAAATTGGTATTGAACAACCGCTTCGAAGTTCTGCGTTTTATTGGCGAAGCCGCCGGAAATCGGCGTCATATTGCGCGTTTCAGAATAGAACGTCGCAATATAGATATCGTTAGCATCATATTTTAAACCCGTTGCCCAGGCTTCTGCTTTATCGCCCGTACCGCGAGTTTGCAGATTCTGCTGATTGGTACGATCGGAGTTGGTATAAGCGCCGCTTACGGCGAAATCGCTACCGCCAAAGTCATAGGTAACGGATGTACCAAAACCATCGCCGTTCTGTTTTTTCACATCGCGGTCCTGGTTTTTACCCTGATATTGCAGGGTGAGATCCAGGCCATCTACGACGCCGAAGAAATCGGTGTTACGGTAAGTCGCCAGGCCGCTGGCGCGTTTGGTCATAAAGTTATCGGTCTGTGCAGAAGAATCGCCGCCGAACTCCGGGAACATATCAGTCCACGCTTCTACATCGTACAGCGCGCCCAGGTTACGACCATAATCAAACGAGCCAAGATTTTTTAATTTCAGACCGGCAAAGGCCAGACGTGTTTTTTGCTGGTTGGAATCACTTTCAGCTTTATTGCCTGCGAACTCTGCTTCCCAGCGACCATAACCCGTCAGTTCATCATTAATTTGCGTTTCGCCCTTAAAGCCTAAACGGATATAGCTTTGGTCGCCGTCCTTGCTGTCATAATCCGTCATGTAATGCATGGCTTTAACTTTGCCATACAGATCCAGTTTATTACCGTTCTTGTTATACACTTCAGCTGCCTGTACGGATGCCGACGCCACAATCCCCATCACCACTAATGCCAGAGTGCTCTTTTTCATTTTCATTCCTGATTAAAAGTACGCGCTAATATTCACTGGGTGTGATCCCCGTTAAAAGACAGGAAGGTTTTTAACGTCTGGCAATGAACGTTTTATGACAAAGTAAGAATATTTTTAAAAAAGAGTGTTTTTATGTTTCTGTAATAAATGCGTCAAAATCTGCCGCTACGCTTGCTGATCCTGCGCAATAAAATTTCATGCTTTGTGCGCTGGCTGTTGGCAACCGGGGCCAGTCCTGCTAAAACGTTCGTTTGATATCATTTTCCCCAATTTTGAATGGCAGAGAATCATGAGTGACAGCCAGACGCTGGTGGTAAAACTTGGCACCAGTGTGTTAACGGGCGGATCGCGCCGCCTGAACCGCGCCCATATCGTAGAACTGGTTCGCCAGTGCGCGCAGCTTCATGCCGCAGGGCATCGTATTGTTATCGTTACCTCAGGCGCGATCGCCGCCGGGCGTGAGCATCTTGGTTACCCTGAGCTTCCGGCGACGATAGCCTCGAAACAGCTGTTGGCGGCGGTAGGGCAGAGCCGATTGATTCAACTGTGGGAACAGCTGTTCTCTATTTACGGTATCCATATCGGGCAGATGCTGCTGACGCGTGCGGATATGGAAGACCGTGAGCGCTTCCTCAATGCCCGCGATACGTTACGCGCGCTGCTGGACAACAACATCGTTCCTGTCATCAATGAGAATGACGCGGTGGCGACCGCCGAAATTAAAGTCGGCGATAATGACAATCTCTCGGCGCTGGCGGCAATTCTGGCCGGAGCCGATAAGCTACTGTTGCTGACCGATCAGCAAGGACTTTTCACCGCCGATCCGCGCACCAATCCGCAGGCGGAGCTGATCAAAGACGTTCACGGTATTGACGATGCGTTGCGCGCCATTGCCGGCGACAGCGTTTCTGGCCTGGGAACGGGTGGTATGGGCACAAAATTGCAGGCCGCTGATGTCGCGTGCCGCGCAGGGATTGACACCATCATTGCCGCAGGCAGCAAGCCAGGCGTGATTGGCGATGTGATGGAAGGCGTTTCCGTTGGAACGCGTTTTCATGCTCAGGCCTCTCCACTGGAAAACCGTAAACGCTGGATTTTCGGCGCGCCGCCTGCCGGGGAAATTACCGTCGATGAGGGCGCGACCGCAGCGATTCTGGAACGTGGCAGTTCATTACTGCCAAAAGGCATTAAAAGCGTGACAGGCAACTTTTCTCGTGGTGAAGTGATTCGTATCTGCAATCTCGAAGGGCGCGATATCGCCCACGGCGTGACCCGCTATAACAGCGACGCGCTCCGCCGTATTGCCGGACACCACTCACAGCAGATTGACACCATCCTCGGCTATGAATACGGCCCGGTTGCTGTCCATCGCGACGACATGATTACCCGTTAAGGAACAGGCATATGCTGGAACAAATGGGCATTGCTGCCAAAGCTGCGTCATACAAGCTGGCGCTGCTCTCCAGCCGCGAAAAAAATCGCGTGCTGGAAAAAATAGCCGATGAGCTGGAAGCGCAAAGGGAAAGTATCCTTAGCGCTAACAAGCAGGATGTAGAACAGGCGCGTGAAAATGGTCTGAGCGAAGCAATGCTCGACCGCCTGGCATTGACCCCTGCGCGTCTGAAAGCGATTGCTGACGACGTGCGTCAGGTGTGTAATCTTGCTGACCCTGTCGGGCAGGTGATTGACGGGGGCCTGCTGGATAGCGGACTGCGTCTTGAGCGTCGTCGCGTCCCGTTGGGCGTGATTGGCGTGATTTATGAAGCGCGTCCTAACGTTACCGTTGATGTTGCCTCCCTGTGCCTGAAAACCGGTAATGCGGCGATCCTGCGCGGCGGGAAAGAGACTTACCGGACTAACGCTGCGACCGTGGCGGTGATCCAAAAGGCGCTGGAAGCCTGCGGTTTACCCGCAGCAGCGGTGCAGTCAATCGACAATCCGGATCGCGCGCTGGTCGCTGAAATGCTGCGTATGGATAAGTACATCGATATGCTGATCCCGCGCGGTGGCGCGGGCCTGCACAAGCTGTGCCGCGAGCAGTCGACTATCCCGGTCATCACCGGCGGCATTGGCGTGTGTCATATTTATGTGGATGATTCTGCTGAAATCGCGCCTGCGCTGAAGATTATCGTCAATGCCAAAACCCAGCGTCCGAGCACCTGCAATACCGTGGAGACCTTGCTGGTGCATCAGGATATCGCTGAGCGTTTCCTGCCTGCGTTAAGCGACAAGATGGCGGAAAGCGGTGTTACGCTGCACGGCGACGAAATCGTGATGCAGGTACTGCATGGCCCGGCCAAACTGGTGCCGCTGAAACCGGAAGAGCTGGATAACGAGTTTCTGTCTTTGGATCTGAACGTTGTGGTGGTCGAAAATATGGATGGCGCTATCGCGCACATTCGCGAACATGGCACCCAGCACTCCGACGCTATCCTGACGCGCACGCTCAGCAACGCCAACCGTTTCGTGAATGAAGTTGATTCTTCTGCCGTATACGTGAATGCTTCCACCCGTTTTACCGATGGCGCCCAGTTTGGACTGGGGGCTGAAGTGGCGGTGAGTACGCAAAAACTGCACGCGCGTGGCCCAATGGGACTGGAAGCACTGACCACATACAAGTGGATTGGCTTCGGAGATGATACCATTCGCGCGTAATTGAAACCGGGTGATGCAAAACAGGCGTTTGATTCGCAAGGCCAGTAATGCATCGCCCGGTTTGTTTTAACCTTCTTCGCCATACCCGCGTTCGTTTGAGCTCTGCGTTTTTAATCATCCGCAGCAGACTATATTTATTCATATTCTCGTTTGTGCCAGAAAAGTAAGCCAGCACAGAATTTTCCCTGTCTGGAATGAATTTTCCTGGTCTGCGGTTCACGTATTGTTCCCCACGCTTGTTCTATTAGAATCAGTCTCATTTTTATGAGGAGTTGTTGCGTGAAATCGGATATTCACAAACTTAGTATTCCTGTTGTGCCGCTCGGCAATCCGTTCCCACCCCGCCATTGTTCGCTGTGTCCAAAGGGAACGGCTATTGATCGTGATAATGAGTACAAGTTAATAGACAAAAGAAGGAAGTTTAAAGCAGGTGAGATTCTCGCTCGGCAGGATGAAGCCGCAGAGATGCTTTTTGTGATTCATGAGGGATATTGCAAGTCCAGCGTGGAATGTGGCGATAACGTTTTTATCAGCCGCTTTTATGTTCCAGGGGATATCATGGCGCTGGATGCTGTTGAAGGGAGAACGTATCTGACCACCATCAGGGCTGCAACGACTGCGGAAGTTTGCCATATCGACATCGCGCGGTTGTTCAAGGTCGCAGAGAAGGATCCTTCAGTTGCCGCAGCAGTCATCAAGTTTCTGTGCAGAGATAATGGGTTCATTGTTGAGAAATTGCGGCGTTATGCGAATAAACACGCGGAGGCCAGAATCGCCGCTTTCCTGGTGGAGTTTTACGAGATGCATTTGCGTATTGGCAGACCGGAAACGACGCTTCGATTGCCTTTTTCCCGGGAAGAAATTGCCAGTTATCTCGATCTTAAAATTGAAACCGTCAGCCGTTCATTAAAATCACTCGAACAACAAGATTTGATTACCTTACATCGTGTACGTACGGTAACACTTAATAGTTATCTCGGTTTGAAAAGCTTCATCTAATTCTCGCTTTTAGGAATATGATTTTTTTCTTGCAATACCAGGAATATTCTTTTTATATGGAAAATTCCTGGTTTTATTTGTGTGAAATAATTATCAATTCGAGTATTAATCCTCCAGATTTTTGCTTTGTTTATAAGAATATTCCCCTTCAAACGAAAGTTTCATGAGAATTTTCTTGTGAAGATGAAAATTTATCAAAGTTGTAACAAATAGTCAGCATTTTAGAAAAGATATAAATATTTTAATTATCTTTATGTTTTGTAAGGATTTTATTAGGGTTTTATTTGTATGACCTTTTTGATATTTATCAAAAACATAAAAAAGATGAATTGTTTGGTTCGACTTATTTGTGTGGTTAATAATTCTGAAATGCGGCTTATTTTGAGTAAATATATCTTGGGAAAGTTCCTGGAAGACTATTTGTGTAAGAAAATTCTTAGTCTTTTGTAATTTCTGCGTTTCAGGGTTTGTTGAGATGTTACTTAATTCAAATGATAATTTTTTTGCGCGGCAATTCTGGCTCGCAATTAATGGAACCGCTGGAGTGACTTAATAATAAGACTCGGTGGTGAGTTTGTTCTTAGGAGAAGATAAAAATGAAAAAACTATTATTAGTAACCTCTCTGGCTTCTGTATTTGTTGCGGCAAATGCAATGGCAGATGTTACTGCTTCTGCAACTGCCTCGTGGGATGCGACGGCAACAAAAGATACCACCAGCATGTTGGTTGTCACCCCGCTAAACTCTTTGACTTTCCAGTATGCTGAAGGACTGAATGCCTTCAACTCTCAGGACGGTGCTTTTGATGTGACTATTCAGGGCCAGGAGACGGCAACTGATTTTGAGCTGACTGCGCAGATCATTAGCAACACTCTGACCAACGCCAGTGGTGATGCATCTACCCTGAACGTAGGAGTGGCATGGAATGGCACCGCGCTGACTAAGTCTTCAGATACTGTCCTGGTCAACTCCAGCTCGACTTCTGGTCTTGAAAGCCTGATGGCTGATGGCGCTTATAACGGTGCTGCTCGTGTCAGCGATCAATCCAACTTCAAATTTACCATCACGTCAGCGACTTCTGATGGTACCCAGGCAGTAACGGATTACTCTGCCCTGCCAGACGGCTATTGGACTGGTGATGTAAAAGTACAGTTCAATGCAACCTGGACGACTACCTAAGTAATAAAAAATTCGGGAGAATTTTATCTCCCGAATTTATCAGGAATGGTGTCATGAAAAAATATTTACCGACAGCGATGTTGGTAGGGTTAGTAGTATCTTTTCCCGGATGGGCAATTAATGTTGGTGAAATTACATCGATAATGACTTCTGCTGAGAGTTCATTATCGAAAGAAATTACCAATACGACTGATGCGGCGCGTTATGTCAGTGTTTCGGTAAAACAATTGTCATCACCTTTAGCTGGCGGAGTCGAAATAAAGCCTGTTAATTCCGGAGAGTTACTTTCTACACCTGCCAACCTTATTCTTCCTGGTCAGGCGAAGGATGTATTTCGCTTTTTCTATAAAGGACCAGCAGATGATGTTGAGCGTTATTATCGTCTGCAATGGATTGATGAACCGGTTACCGAGAGCGCGGAAACCCGGGCCAATAAAATGGCGGTTGCAACAGCGTCGGCTGAAATTGGAACTATTTTGGTGGTTGCGCCGAGAAAGGAGCGTTTTGAATATAACCGAAATGGCGATGTTATTACCAATACTGGCAATGTTTCGTTTCGAGTGATCGCCTATGGCACGTGTAAAGAGAAGGCCCGCGATCGAGGACGAGGCTGTCGCGAACGTTATTACATTATGCCAGGTACGAAAATAAAATTACAGTTTACCGATATTAATAATAGCCGTTCACGGATCGGTATCTGGCACGGTAAGCAGTTTATTACAGTGAAGTGATGGTCGATTGCAGCCATCTGTACGGGATAAATAAAATACCGGAATGTAAGGATGCATATGACAACAAAAAACATTGTCGGCGGTAGCTTTTGCCTTTTTCTTGCGTTGACACCAGGATTTTCACATGCAGCCCCAGTAAAAGTGGGTAATTACGTTATTCCCAGCGCTTTCGCCCGTTCACTGGAGCAGGGAATGACGGTACCGGTATATATTCGCTACAACGAGACTGACGAGAAAAGTCAGCAAAAAATTGCCGATGCGGTAATTTCGCTTGTTGATGGTAATATTACCGTTAAATCCCTGACGCTTACTGAATTACCTAATAATGCCGTGTTATCTGGAAAAACCCGCGCATTGGTGGAAAAAATTCGTGATGTGAAGTTTCACGATAATACCAATATCGAGCTATCGGCTAATGCACGCCTGCAGCTTAACGTCTCTTCATTTCATCTGGAGATGATTGTTAGTAAAGATGCGCTAACTGAAGCGATTGTCGCACGCAGCAGTCTGCTTGGGCCTTCCAGTGTGGAGACGCTCTCCAATGTCCTGAATTATAACTTTGGTACCTACTACAACGATTATCACAACGGCAGCAGTACTCGCAGCTATCTGACGGTAGACAATACAACATCGCTGCGTGAGCACCATATCAACATTAACGGTTCGTTTTACGGTATAGGCGACAGCAATGGCACCAGCAAACTCTATCGGGCGATGTATGAGCGCGATTATAACGGGTATCGACTGGCGCTTGGGATGCTTGACACCTGGAATGTCCAGTCTATTGCCAGCCTGAATGCGCTGAACGGCGGTAAAATTTACGGTGTGAGCTATGGAAATAAAGGAAGTACGGTTGTTGAAAATACCGCGCTTTCGCTCACGCCGATTACCGTATTTTTGCCAGCCGCTGGCGAGGTTCATGTCTTTCGTGACGGGCGATTGCTCAGCGTGCAGAACTTTAATATGGGCAGCTATGAAATTGATACCAGTCGTTTCCCGTATGGAGTTTATGACGTCACGGTAGATATCGTGGTCAATGGCCGGACAATTAATAGTCGTATCAGCAGGGTAAATAAAATCTTTGCCCGCCAACAAGCAGCCGGAATTGATCAGCTCTCGTGGCAATTTTTTGGCGGCTCACTGGATTATGATCGTGTGAGCTATAAGCGAAATCATTATCAGGATTTGGGCAGCGAGCAGACATGGATTGCTGGCGGGGCCGCATCGGTAACGCTGGCGGTATTGTCGGGACTGGGCCTGAAATCCACGCTCTACGGTTTTGACAACAATGCGGTTAATGAAACGGATGTCACGCTCAATGTGAATGAATACGTAAGCATTGGCACTCAGACGCTGGTGGCGAACGATTCGTCATGGCGAAACATCAGTAACATTAATCTCAATGTGCCTGAGGGGTATGGCTCTCTCTGGGCATCTCGTGAAGACAGTAAAATTGGCGATCGTTTGCCCGTGCAGGAACGTGACAATTATTCCATTGGCGGCACGCTGAATATCGGAAAGTTTATTCCTCATGGCGGTTCGCTCACCGTTAGCCAGACGGAGAATCGCTATTCAGGCAATAAATACCGTAACCTGGACTACAGCACGACCCTTTATTCAGGCAGATATGCCTCGGTTGGACTGCGTGCAGGGATCCAGCGTTATTACTACAACAACCGAAATGACGATGGGCGACAGGAACGTTATGTCAGCCTGGATTTATCGTTGCCGTTGGCTTCCTGGTTGAGCATGGGGGTCTCCCGGGATCGCTATGGCAGCACCCAGGGGAATATCAGCGCGCGTAAGCAGTATACTGAAGGCCCCATTAAATCAGTCGGCCTGGCGGCGTCAACCCGTCTGAGTGGTGAACAATATTACGACAACAACTATTCGATAAACGGCAATTTGAGTTATGACACGAAATATAACGCCGGTACTGTATCGGTAACGCGTTCCGCGGATAACTCCACCAATATGAACTTCTCTTCTCAAGGCTCTCTGGCGTGGGCTGGGAAAGACTTCGGTCTGAGTAAAGAGAGGCAACGGTCAGGTGTCATCGTGAAAACAGATTTGACCGGTGAGGGTAAACTGGCGGCGAAGATTAACAATCGTAATTATCTTCTCAGCGGTAAATCAAATTTCATTGCACTGCCGCCCTATGCCCAGTACAAGCTGGAAATCCTCAATGATAAAAACTCTGAGGACAGCTTCGATATTGTTTCAGGACGCAAGCAGGAACTGACGCTATATCCGGGTAACGTTGGTGTTATTAACCCTGAAGTGAAAAGCATGGTCACCGTGTTTGGGCGTATTCGTTACCCTGATGGGCAGTTAGCTGCAAATACCGATATTCATAACCACATCGGGAAAACACGTACCGATGAAAAGGGTGAGTTTGCTATCGATATTGATAAAAAATATCCGGTCATCACGCTAATTTCAGCCAATGGCAGCGTTTGTGAAGCCGATCTCGATCTGGAAAAAGCACGCGGCGCGGCGTGGGTGGGTGAGGTGAAATGCGCAACGCAAACCACTATGGCACAGAGGTAATAAAATGAAAGTATTAAATAAGTTGGCTATTTTAATCTGTGCTGTGGGAAGCTTTACGCCTTTGCCTGTTTTAGCTTTGAAAGCCTCCTCGTCCGGCTCAGTCAGCAATAATTATTTGTTTATTGAAAATGCTATCGATGGTGAATATTTTATTACCCCATCGGCACTTGATCCGCGCTTCAGCGGGTCAAATACGTGGATAAAATACGGTACCTCGCAGGTCAGTCTCGGATATTTAGGTTTTGTGGGCTGGACTGCACCCGGAAATTATTATCAGGATATGTGGATTGATAATTCCCCGATTAATGGGCCTTTCCGGGGAATACGTTGTTATAGTGGAACCCAGTGTCCATCGACCGGGTTTATTGCCGGGCAAGGAACTGACAATAACGGGTTTTATCATGCACAGGTGGGCTCTGTCGCAGGCGTTGTTGGCGGAGCCTACGGATTCGCCTCTCTGACGGATACTGCCTATGAGTATTTTCGCAATGTGTCTACCGGTAGCAGCGAAACCTACGTATTCAACCGCTGTTATACGTCTGTAAATTATGATTATTCTTCCGGACAGCGTTGCAAAGACCAGTCGACCGGATCATGGAATTACGTTAATTATACGTTGACCAAACGCGGGCATCTGTCGCTTGAATCCACTAATGCGTTTCAGGAACTTTGGGTTGCCAGCGACGGAACGCCGAGCATCACCAAAGACTCTGGTTATTGTGAGCTTGGCGTGGTGGGCGGCACAGACGGTGTGATTTGCAAGATGGTGAGTTATAACCTGCAACAAACGGCTAATCTGACCCCCTCTCTGACGTTTCGCGCTTATGTTGACACGGCGATGCTTGGTTTTACGCCCGGAGCGGCCACCGTGAGATACTCCGGGAATGGCTCAAACTGGTATAACTATGGTTCTTCAACAGCGTATTACAACGTTTTCACCACGTCCGGGGAGTATATTTATATTTTTCTGTCGAAAGTATTTCTGAAAAATCTCGTCGATTCAGGGATCAGTATTACTAACAGTCAGCCGTTTACTTTCGGTTTTTATAATGGCTTAACACCAGAGTCAGGGCACTACCAGTTTACCCCTTCGTTACAGCTCAATATTGTGCCGAAGGAGTATGGAATCAGTATTGTCTCTTCGGACAACACAGCTTCTGCGAGCGGCAGTGGCACGATTGGCGATGCCGCTCCTATAGAAATGGATTACACCGTAACCGTCTCAGGCCCTCGTCAGGCCGATAGCATTACCGCCCAGGTTATCGGGGATAGTACAACGATCAATAGTGTGCCTTATTGCCTGTTTACCTCTACGCAAGGCGGGCTATCCGTCCCAATCCCCGCCTTTCTGCAGTACAACAGCCAGTCGGGGGGCGTAGTGCAGAAACGAAATAGCTGCAGTGAAGCACCAATCAGCATGAGCGATGCGCAGTGGCAACAGACGCCCTGGGATGCAAATAACAATGACGATGGAAGCTATTATACGACTGATTTGAAGTTGCTTTTCCCCATGAATGATTCACGTTCGCTGTTAACCGTTTCCGGAGCAGACTGGGAAGGTGTCGTCAGCGCCAGCGGAGAGATAAAAGTGACGGCGAATTGGGTGGGCGTCACGCCATGAATCGCTACCATTTCGCACTTAGATGGGCATTTGTCTTTTTTTGTGGGCTGACTGCATGCTCTGCACAGGCTGTCTACCTGGAGTCGACCATCTATGAGATGCCATCGGATAAATCATTTATCAGTAAGCGAATCTATAACGATAGCCACAAACAGAATTTGTACAGTATTAGCGCCGTAAAAATTGATAAGCCGGGGCCGGGAGGTGAAAACAGAAGCGCCATTGCTGAAGGCGAACTTCTGTTTACACCGCTGAATTTCTCACTGGCACCGCAGGCGAGTGAGTTTTTTAAGATTTTCTACCGTGGACCGCAGGATGATAAGGAGCGTTATTATAGAATTCTGTTTCGTGAAATGCCGATCACGCTGTTTACCGAGCGTAATCAAGGAAAAGGGGGACAGGCTCTCCCGGTGATCGCTATGGACACCATACTGGTTGTTCGTCCGAGAAAAATAAATCTGACCTACACCATTGATGAGGCTAACGGAACGCTGAAAAACACCGGGAATACTTTTTTTAAAATCATCGTACACCAGGGGTGCAACTCAACCGATGATGAAGCCACCATGCGTTATGTGTTGCCGGGGGAAACCTGGCGTAGTAGCCAACTAAAAACACAAAACAGAAAATTTATAGTTGCCTTGCAGAAATACCTACCCGTGGGGCAGGGGTGCTTCAAACTCAATCGTGAGTAAGTATTGAATCTGATCGGATATGTCATGATGAGATATTGAATCTATACTGTATGTATCTTTATAAAATACAGTCATAAGCTCAGAGTAGATGAAATTTTGGCCATCCGAACTCAATATTACGGTATTTAAGAGTCAGGTTGTATGAAAAGTATAATTAATGATCAGGTTGAGTACGATTCCACCAGGAAAAGCCTGAAACATGGCGATACTACAATAATTCTTTCGCCGTCTACAGCGAGACTACTTGATTTACTCATTACTCATAAAAATCAACAGCTCCACCGCGAATTTATCATTGAGGAAGTATGGGAAAAGCATGGCATGGTGCCATCCGGCCATAGTCTTAATAAAAGTATAAGTGTCTTACGAAAAGCATTTAGCGAGTTGGGGGCGGAGAACCCCATTGAAACATTGCCCAGACAGGGATTTTTGTTCCATGCTGCGGTCCGTGACGCATCGACATCCTCCAGTGAGGATCAAGACAGGCGCTTGGTACCTAAAACGGAAATGGCAGTTCCATCAAGAAAAGCGAAATACGTAAAAATTTTTGTTCTCATTTTATTAATCGCTTTAATCGCAAGCACTTTTTTTATCGTGAAGACTTTTAATACAGGTACCAGGAATTTTATCTACATCAGGACAGTAGGTGATTGTGAACTTTATACTGCAGATGACAATAATGCTGATAAAACGAAAGCATTCTTATCCTCTGATATGTGGCGAAAAGTAAATTCGGTTTGTCATAGCGGTAAGAAAACAATAGTTTTCTATGATGATAATAATTTATCAGCAAGCAATTCTCTTAAAGAGAACTTTCTTGGAGTTTGTTCGCTAGATAAACGAGGTGCTGCGCATGAATGCGAAAACTATATTTATTAGTGGGGTGATCCTCCTTGCAGCGATAACAGTATATTTTTACCTTCATCTGCAACCTGAGACGCTGACTTGTTCTGCCAAAAATTATCTGCATCTGGAAGCTCAAACTCAGGGGGTGAAAATTGAAGGTGAAGTCCTTCTTGTCTTCCGGATATCTTCCGCCACCGAAGGGCGAGTATCTCAGGTAGGAAGTCTCGTCATTCAGGGCAAACATTATGCCGTAGATCGTAATGTCGTCCTGAAATTTATTGGTAAAGATCACGATGGATACCGACAGACTCGCCGCGTGGCTATTGTTAAAAATAAAAATGATAATGTCCCTGATGAAATTACTGAGCTGCTTATGTCACGGCAGGATATTTTCTATTATAAGGTTGTCCGTATCGCCGGAAATGTTTATGGGATAAGAGATTTGCGACGTACGCTTATGGTTTGTCGGGCTGCTTAACAAAGTTGATATATTGTATTACAAATTTTTTTAGTTACATATGTTGTTGTTTTGCTTTTTTATGGTTTTATGTTTCGTCTTGTTGTGAAAGTGAGTAAATTTATTTGTTCTGATTAGAAAATGGGAATTTTCCTTTTTCAATATTTTAAATGGCCTTACTATTTGACGGGGATATTCATATGGACAGTTGTAATCATAAATTCCTAACCTGTGTAATATGACTTATGGAAAAAGTTAACTCACGCACCGCCTTATAATTATTGGAGGTCGAAGGTGTTGTATATGCTCTCGTGCATAAAACGAGGGACCTGCTATGCCATAAATTAAAGTTGGTGATAATTATGAATGTGAAAAAGGCTTTTCTTCTCAGTTATGACATTTTCCTTTTCTCAGGGTTAAAAGCGTCTTTGCCAAATTTAGTACTGGTTGATGCGCGCACATATATTTCTGGAGCGCAACCCGTCATACCACAATATCCATCCTGTGTGTTGGTTATTGATAATCGACTGCCATTATTCCTGGTCAGGAAGTGGCTCCAGAGAAATAGTGCCCAGTTCATCAATATGAGCTGTATTGTTCTTCGGATGAGTGAAAACCAGGCTGTTAATCGGGGGTATGAAGAGTTTGTTTTTATTAATGGATGGGAATTATCAGAGAAGGTGATCTCTCAGTTAAAAGATTATTTATTGGCACCTGGTGAGATAACCGAAATCAACAGAGGTTCACCACTATTTACTTTTTATTTAACCGAGTTTGAGGAAGAAATGTTGTATGCTTCTTTCACTAAAGAAAGATTGCATGATTTTTGTATTGCCAACTCGCTGACAATTAAGTCAGTATATCGATATCGGGAAAAAATTACCACTCGGCTCGGATTTTCTCATTTCAATGAAACAATCATTTTTTTAACCAGGAATAATTTCTTGCGTGAAGACAGTTCACCGCTAAGAAATACAGCGGAGAATATGATTTACGATGAGGTGTATGATGTTTCAGATACTAGTCGACTGAGCATGGCAATAAGGAATGAAGAAATAATTCCTTATTTTCAACCCATAGTAAATACCAGTGGTGATGTTTGCGGCGTTGAGGTTTTGGCTCGTTGGCCACAGGGGCATAACTACGCTATTTCTCAGCGTGAGTTTATTCCATTGGCAGAAAAAAGTGGGTTGATTAATGAGTTGACCAGCTATTTAATGACCATCGTTGCGCGTGATTTCGTCGGCGGAGGTTTAGGGATCAACAACACTTTATTTGTCTCATTTAATGTCAGCCCATCAGGTTTAAGTAACCCTGTCTTTTATTGGGAATGCCTTAACTTTATGGAAATGACGCAAAAATTACCCATAAAACTGATGATAGAAATAACTGAAAATCAGACGCTTACAATCACTCCAGCAATCAAAGAGCTTATTCGTTCATTACGAAACAGAGGCGTTCTGTTTGCTTTAGATGATTTTGGGACCGGTTACGCTAACCTCTGTTATCTCAATGAGTTAGACCTGGATGTAATCAAGATTGATAAAACATTCATTAAGGCTATTAAAGAGGTTGAGCAACATATTCCTATGCTTGAGTCAATTATTCATCTTTCCGGGCTTTTAGGGCTACGCGTAGTGGCGGAGGGCGTTGAACATGACTTTCAACAGCAATGGCTGGAAAAACAGAGAGTTGATTACCTGCAAGGCTATCAATTTTTACCGCCAGTGACATTTAGTGATTTTATCCGGTATTACGAGCACTCTGTTAGTTTGTATGAACCTGTATCTGGTTCAACTTTCTCAACCTAGATCTCAAGAAGGTTTGCTGTTCTGAGCGATGCATCGTTTGTTTGTTTATCCTAAAAGGGTTATTCATAACTGTATTAATGTTCAATACAAAAGTTTTGAGGTTAGCCCTTCACCATGCGTACATTTCTGACAAAAGTAAGAGTATGGTTTCCGCCACCGCTCATCTTAGTATTATTTCTTGTCATGGATGCGTTGACGGCGACCCCGCGTTTTACGTTCGGCGCTGTGAATATCGTCGTAAGCCTATTGCTGGCCTGTGTTAGTCTGGCGGTAGCACTGCATACTGTGTGGCAGATGAGGATGAAACGCACGACGCTGAACCCGCTTCATACGGAAAGAACGACCACGCTTGTTACCGAAGGTTGTTACGCCTGGAGCCGCAACCCTATTTACCTTGGAATGAGCGGACTCCAGTTGGCCTTCGCTTTCTACGTCGGCAGCCTCGCCGGGATACTGGCTGTACCATTATTTATGCTGGTGATAGCCAGATTGCATATCGATTTTGAAGAAGAACAGCTGCGAAACCATTTCGGGCCGGAATGGGAACGCTATGAGCAACGGGTTCGTCGTTGGTTATAGAAATGTCTGATGTAATAACGCGCAATCGCGAACACGGAAAGCGCTGAGCGCGTTCCGCCGTAGCGGGTGATGGCACGATTCGTGCGTAATTGAATCCGGGTGATGCAAAAATAGGCGTTTGATTCACAAGGCCATTGACGCATCGCCCGGTTAGTTTTAACCTTCTACCCCGTGTTCACATTCGTGGACATGTCCTTTTCAGGGCCGATATAGCTCAGTTGGTAGAGCAGCGCATTCGTAATGCGAAGGTCGGAGGTTCGACTCCTCTTATCGGCACCAGTAATCACGCGGCTTCACGCGATATTCACAAAGTCTGCAAACGTGTCTTGTGCCGTATTTGTGTCATTTCCTGTCGGAAATGAATCAATTTGCATCGCATGCTGCGTCAGCCGATCGGGGGCCAGATGAGCATAATGCTTAACCATTTCAATGCTCTTCCATCCTTCTATTTCCTGAGGCGCTGATAGCGGAACTGGGCAAGCCAGCTTGTCCATGTGTGCCGCAAATCGTGGAAGCGGAAGTTTTCAATTCCTGCTCTACTTAACGTCGCCCTCCACGCTGTGTTCGCGTCGTTCCTCATTTTCCTGACCTCTTTAATCCCACTTCCATAGGGACGACTGAGGATTTAGTTTGAACAACTATGGGAAATACATTGAAAGTGTGTTCGAGAAAAATAGTCGTTTAGCCGCAAGTTAACTAAAAGGAGTTGAGCTGGGTATACGTTTTCTGCATGGAGAAATCAGTGTGCTGAAAATAATAGCATCCTCGGGGACGGGACTGAATCTGAAAAAGCTTCCAGATTTACGGCATCAAATTGCGCATCGATCGATGCTGATATACAAGGGAACGTAAACAATCAGGCTGCGTGTTTTCCTAATAGTAGTGATGAAAATGGTTAATAAATAGTTTTTTCAGATTTGGTAAATTCCCCAGTTTTTTACATAAAGAATAATGATAATTATAGACGTTCTTTAATGAACAATTCAGAATAAAAGCCATTGTTCTGATAGACTTTCCTGCTATCTGCTTACGTAATACAAGAATTTCATTTTCTGTTACGGCGGTAACACCATTGAGCACAATGTTTTCCCCATCCAGAATACGATCTAAATTGTGTAAGAAAGTTGTTATCCCTTCGCTTGTTACGGGAAGTAACGCTATGTCAGGATACCTGGCATACCAATATTGGGCTATTGGTTTCATGAAACTATCGATGACCAGCACGATACGCATCCTCGTTTTTTTTAAGCTTACCATCCAGTCTTCATCAATAAAATACGCAATATTATCTCTACTGAAGTCAACAAACAGAACACCTTCGGGCATTTTTGTATTTCTGTTTATAAGGTGATAAATAGAATCAATGAATAAGGGATTTGTCTCGGGCCAGACGGCAGTTTGTCTCGTGATATCGGGCTCACTCTCGAACAGATTTACATCATCGACAGGGCAACGAGAACAACCGTCAGCGTTAAACATCTTCCTCGGTACTGATGATGACACTATGAAACCTCTTTTAATCACTTCGCGATAGGGTTAATAAAGAACGCTTGAATAAACAGGTAACGTAGCTTCAGCTTCGCTACCTGCGTTAGAATCAGAGCTTTGTTAAAATCATGGGCACCGATAAACTGTACCGCTCAATGTCACATTGGTTTGCTGGCTTGAGCCTGAGCCACGATAGGTACTTCCGGTTTGTCCCGCCCTTTGCGTTAAAAGTACCACGACGTTCCCCCCCATTCTCCAGGCTTTATTTTTTAGATCGTTACGGGCCCCCGTTTCCAGGTTGCTGTTTGATGTCCATCCACCCGTGAAAAAATTTCCCTGGCTACCGGTGACATCACCTAAATAGGTGCATGAGGCATTCGGTTCGTTATGTGTTACACGCACACCCTCAGCGCCGTGCTGTAGTGAATTAGCACTGCAAGCTGTTAGCATAAGAGAAGTTAAAAAAACTAATTTTTTTTTCATGTTAGCTCCTTAATAAATTTAGCTAAAAATAATTCAATATGCTGCTAAAACTATCGGGTGTTGAGGCACATTGTACTGGTAATAAATTGTCCTACCCCGGAATTTTAAAGGAGTATGGCTCATAAAAATAATTCATACAGATATTTAAGTAAATTATAACGTTTCTTTCTATAAATATAAGGCTCTATTTTCTGTATAGGAGTTCCTTGCCATAAACTGAGGCTTCTTTAATTATTAAAAACGATACCCTACGCTTACGCCAAATGTGTTTGTATCAACGAAAAGTAACTTAGCTGTCTCCCACGATAGATCCAGGGAAAGATTAGCGAATGGATTTAAAATAAGACCTGCTCCATAGGCAAAAGCATCTTCTGAAGAAGACTGATTATCATGGTTCTTGGTCTTCATCCCAGCCATGCCTACATTTCCATATAAACTAACATAATCATTAATTCGGTAGGTCGGCCCTATCATAAACGAACTATAACTAGTTGTGTTATCTCCATCTTTATGCAATTTCCCTGCATCCCAACTGTAATTTTGTACGTCATGACGAGTTGCAGTGAGAGAGGTCAAAATACCCCATTCAGAATTAAACTCATAACGGTATTTTAGATTGAGCCCGTGAAGATCTTTACTTGCAGATTTGTTTAACGCACTAAGATGCGTTTGGGCATAGCCAAGCGAGAGGGTGTGATTTTCCATTGCTAAGGCTAATGAGGGAAAAATGAATAATGCTGCCATAATCCATGACGAAAAAATACGCTGCATCTAAAGCTCCTTGTTGTTGATGAAAATATCAATGCTTATATAAGCAATGACCGTAGAAGGATGATTGCGGCAGCAATATAACCAGAAAAGTCGAGTAAAGTTATGAAAATGGTCTTACATAAATTTTACCGACAATTTCAGAAAAAAAGTAAGATGTGGTAACTTATTGATATGAATAGATTTATAATCAGTTTTGTTTGTTCATTGCGCAGTGCATACGTTATATATTTGTCGATTTATGGAGTACAAGTAGGTGTTTTCACCGACCCTGGTGACTCGAATTTCATTGGCGGCATCAGGATGTAAGAGTCGAAAGTGTGCTAAAAAATCACCAGCTGTGTCAGTAGAAAATACTTTTACCGAATCAACATCAAATGTATAAATGCCTGGCCCAGGCATTTGTAGATTCTTCATATATACATCGCGATACAACACTTTTTTTATCTGCTCTTTCGTGATGATGTCATATTGCAGAGTAATACGTTTGTTTTTGAAATCGAGGACGATATTGCCGTCAGCAAGAAAATTGCCAGGCAGTACTGACGTTACCGTTTTGGTGGTACATAAAAATGAATCGGCAACTAACAAGGGATTGCGCTGCTGGCGTGCCTGTAAAATCAGCAGCACAAAAGCTGCTGCGAAAATAAGCAGCGTAATGCTCCTTAATACCGTTCTTTGATAGTAATGCATTTGGGCTCCGAAACATTAAGTTGATTCAAACACTGAACAAAAATATTGGTATTAGGAACGCGAATATAATAAATAAAATTGCCGTTTTGTTTATACACTTGCTGACTCAGTTCGGAAAAAGCCCCCACAGCGTCCTCGAGAGAACGATTATCTTCAGTAACACCATAAAAGGTATATCCGTTATAGGTACCCAACTCAGAAAAGTAGTCTGGATGGCGTTTGCTATATAGATAAATCACCACCAGCAGGAACATCATTGCGCAGATTAAAAATAACCACTCTTTCCAGTTCGAAACTGGCTGCGAGGATTTCTTTGGCTCAGACAAGGATTCTGCAACTGGCGCAACAATATCACTGGCTCTATTTTGCGTTGTGTGTATTGATTCATCAGGCAGTGGTTCGATTGTTATCGAGAGCGTCACGCCAACCTTAGGGCGCGTTAATATTGCAGAAGCAGGAAGGCCGATTTTTTCGAACGAACCGCGTAATTGATTGATTAATTTGTAATAGCTGGCACTGGAAACCACCACACCTTTTCGTCCCCACACCCAGGCAATTAGATCATCTTTTTTGAAGAGCCCCTGATGAAAAGCAAGGAGCAAATTGCATTCGGATTCAGATATTTTTAAGCTTTCGCGATCGCATGATAAGGTCATCCGCTCACAATCAAGAATGACTTTCTTATCAATTAGGTACTTCTTTTTACTCATAGGGCCTTCTGCTAAGAATGAGTCGTTCTGGTTAAACCATTATGTTACCTCAGTGACTACCGATCTATTGAACGGTTTTTACTTTTAATCCTTTCATTTTGCTCATTGGCATGCGTATCAAGCCAGGTCGTAAAATCAGACGAACTCATTGGCTTTGCATAAAGATAGCCCTGCATAAAACCTACATTATGATCGAGGATATAGCATAGCTGATGTTCTGAACTGACGCCTTCCGCAACGATATTAAGCCCCAGCTTTTGACTCAGCATAATAATGGTATCCAGGATGGGCACGTCGCTGCCGCTGGTATCAATCGTATCGACAAAAGAACGATCGATTTTCAGATAATCAACCGGAAGCTGTTGGAGATAAGATAGCGAGCAGTAGCCGGTACCAAAATCGTCAATCGCTATCAGTACCCCTTTTTCACGCAACTGCATGAGCTTATCTGACACTAAAGCCGGTTGGATAATTAGGCTGCGTTCGGTGAGTTCCAGCATGAGGCGCAGTTTCCCTAAGCTTGTGAGTAGCGACTCAACATCGGCAATAAAACTCTCATGCATCAAATGTTCAGGTGAAATATTTACGCTAATATAAAAATCTTCGGCAACCTGCCACCGTGCGACATCCTGTGCGATGAGTTCAAATAAGTGACGCGAAAGCGGAACGATCATGCCTTCGTTTTCTGCTGCGGTGATGAAGATGTCGGGCGTAATTGAACGTCCATCCGGAAGGGGCCAGCGCATTAATGCCTCCACGCCGCCACAATTACCGCGGCTGACGTTAAATACAGGTTGATAATGCACGGTGAACTGCCCATGTTTCATACCGCGGGTGATTTCTCGGGCCATGGATAGCCGTTTCTGGGCCCATTGCCGGTAAAGAAAAAGGGTCATAAATGAGAAGCAAAGCGAGAGAGGGATGAAGATAAGGAGAGATTTCATCCACAGAGTCGTCAATGTCGTGAGAGATGCGGCAACGGCAAGCGAAATCTTTCCGTCGGCGGTGGCGAAATGCTGGGTCATCACTATGCTGTCACGCTGCGCTGGTTGGCTGATAATCGTATCACCCTCGCCAAACCGCAGGCTGAACAAGGCGGCTCTTTCCTCTGCGAGGACATCCATCAATTCCTGAATATATCGAGAATCGACGATGACAAACGCCGCTTTATCCGTCGTCACCTGCTCCGTATAAACCACAGCGGGCCTGCCAGGTCCTCCGGCCATCAAGCCGAATGAGCGGACCCATCTGTCAGGTAACGGCGTCGGAAGCGTTTTACCTGGCGGCAGAGGAAAAGGGTGCGCCTGCTCCCGGGTAACAAAGGAACAGAGCAGATTGCCGTTTTCCACCAGACCAATATCGCGGATATAAGGGGTAAAGGCACGGGTACGATTAAGCTCCGACAGCATTTCAGTACAGGGCTTGTCCGCTAATTTTACGGTCTTCTCGGTGACCCGCCATGAGGCGGTTGACACATCGTTACTAAAACGTAATAAGGTATTCGCACTTAGTGCGACATCCTGTTTAAACTGCAGCACGCAGACCAGCAATGCTAATACAATCATAATGACCAGTGGTACAAGCACTGCATAAATCACAAAAGATAGCTTTAGTTTCACTGGGCGTTGCCTCTCACACACCAATGGAAGTGTGGTTTTGTATCCATGGCCGCAACACTCATTATGCTTTAGCGCTGCCACTCGTTGTGCAGAAATTATAGATCTGCCGGTTCAGGGAAAAAAGATAGGCTCTCTGACCGATTTTGTTTATCGTCAGCTCATTCACTGTTGCCGGTTGCAGGATTCGCAGCCAGGAAAACATATCGCCTGTCGTATCAGAATTAAATCTGTGCACGGCTTTAACCCGAAAGGTGTAGGTTTTCATGCCGGTGCGGTTAAGTGGGGTGATTGCGACATCCTGAAAGAATAAGTGCTGCTCCCGCTGTTGATCCTGCACGGCATAATGAATGGCAATTCGGTTCGACTTAAGGTCCAGCACCAGAGTTCCGTTCAGCATGAGCTCTCTCGGTTTTATATAAATATTTGATTTGGCAGTGCAAATAAGATTACGCACTTCTTCCGTATCGTGCCTGGCTCCTTGATATATCTGCGTTACCAGGATGATAAATCCACAGAGCAGACCGCTCAGGATGATTAGTAACGTTCTTTGATGGTAATGCATTTAGGTACCGCCGTTTCGACAGGATTCAGACATTGCAAAAAAAGATTCATGTTCGGCTCCCGAAGGTAATAAAGATAATGACCGTTCTGGCTACATAGCGGCAATGTCAGGGTTTTATAAGCCGAAGCCACCTCCTTAAATGTTACTTTATCGTTAGCCATCTTAAAGAAGATGTACCCATCCTCATCGCCAAGCATCCTGAAGCTGCTGTTGTATTTATTTTGCGCTGGCGCATGCTGAAAAAGCATCGCAATCCCCGTTAACAGCAGCAGTATAATGGTCAGGATGAGAAGGCGTATTTTCGCTGCAATCTTTTTAACGTCCGTAATGTGAACCTGTTGACTATCTTTTTCACGCCCGGCATCTCCGACGTTTTCGCATGCTGGTGTAGGATCTTTTTCGATTGGATCTAACGCCAATGATAACGTTACGCCAATTCGTGGCCGTGTAACAATATCTGCTGCATTCAGGCCAACAAGATCAAATTTATTTCGCATCAGGTTAATGAGCTTGTAATAACTTGATTCGGAAACACAACCCGCACGGTTCTTCCAGACAAAATTAATAATATCTTCTTTTTTATATATCCCGCGATAAAACGCCAGGAGTAAATTTGTCTCCGATTCTGAAATTTTAATGATTTTATCACCGTTGGTTAATGTCATTCTGGCGCTATCAAATATCACCTTTTTATCTATTAGTAACGATTTCTCATCCATGTCAAACCCGATCTTTTATACATTTCTCTGTCGCTTTGTATATTAACATGGAGCAGAGGGATTTCATCCCGCTTTGCATCTTCAGTTTTTTGCTATGACATTTATGTTGGTGGTTAATTTCATTTTAAATCATGTGGTTATTTGTGCTTTATGAATTTTTCTTACCTGGTTTTGAATTTATGAATTTCAGTGCGTCAGGTGAGTAAGAAAAATGTAAGGGTTATTCAGCATGCAAGGAAGCTCTTTTCTGAAAATGATTTCTAAGATTAGCCCTAAAACATGATAGCGCCGTTGGGGTATAACGTCAGTCGCTATGCGTCTTGTGACAGAGGGCGCGCAATAAAAATCGCCCAGCGAGATGATATTTTTGTTTTTCCTCAACCAAAGGATGTTTGCTTTATCTGTGTTATTCACAGAGCGAGTAGCGTTAGTTGAAAGTAAATAGTAATCAAGGAATAAACGACCATGTTCAAGAAAACTAATCTGGCTTTACTCACAGCCTCACTTTTTATTTCTACCAGTACGTTTGCGATGTCCAATAATACCATTACCTTTCGCGGTGAAGTTTCCGATGAAACCTGTTCTGTAGCGATTAACGGTAATCAGGCAAAACCAGTAGTTATTCTGCCGACGGTGAGTGCAAAAGAACTGGCGAAAGGCGGAAATACCGCAGGTCAGGTGACATTTGATATTGGTCTCACTGGCTGTACGAGTAATGCCGATATACCGACCAAAATCTCTACCGTCTTTGTCGGTAACCAGGTGACCAGCAACGGTAATCTTGGAAATACCGGGGACGCCGCCAATGTTGAAGTCCAAATTCTCGATACGGCTGAGAAAGTTATCAACCTGACCAACGGCTTCAAAGGTGAAGGCGATCTGCAGTTGAAGCCGGGAGAGACAGAAGCCAGCGCCACCTATACTGCGCAGTATTACGCCACCGGCGCGGCATCGGCTGGTACGGTCGAAGCCACTCTCCAGTACGCCGTTTCCTACCTGTAAAAACGCTTCCAGGTCCGGTGCTTGTCGTCGGACCCTTTTGATAGCAATGGAGTTGTTGCAATGAAAAAGGATGCTACCCGTTCAGGGCTGCGCTATCTGATGGTGCTGCTAGTCCTGCTCCTTCCCGTTGCCATGTCATGGGCCAGCGTCACCATTGTAGGCAGTCGGATTATCTATCCGTCGACCATACCCTCTGTCGATGTACAGCTAAAAAATAACGATGACTTTCCCTACGTCGTACAAACCTGGTTTGACAATGGTGATATGCGTATTGGGCCAGAGAATGCGAGCGGCATTCCTTTTATCGCTACGCCGCCGGTATTTCGTATCCAGCCAAAAGCAGGGCAGGTGGTGCGCGTGGTGTACAGCCAGAGTAAAGCGTTACCGAACGATCGTGAATCTGTCTTCTGGTTCAACGCGTTGCAAGTACCGCCGGCCAATATTGGCGGCCGTCAGCAGAATAAAGTGCTGGTGATGTTACGCACGCGGATAAAACTTTTTTACCGGCCGGAAGGGATTGGTTCACCGGGCAATCTGGCTAAAAAGCTGCACGTTACCGTGGTGCGTAATGCCCGAAAAGGTGCCGGTATTGTCATCAGCAACCCGCAGCCATGGTATGCGTCCCTCAGCAACCTGAGCGTGACGGCAAGTGGTGTATCACGTCAGCTCAATGTCGAAATGATTCCACCTTTCTCCAGCCGTACTTTCTGGATACCTGGGAAATTCAGCGCCAACTCGCTTAACGGTACCGTCATCGTGACGTTGGTTAACGACCAGGGAGCAAGGATAAGCGAGCGTTATCATGTCGCCGAAGGTTAAATTCTGTCGCAAAAATATCTTCGTTATCTTAGCCGTAGTCTGCTCCGGTCAGGCATTTGGCGAAGAATACTATTTTGATCCTTCTCTTCTACAGGGGACGGCTTACGGACAAGGTATGGCGAGCGTTAACGGTCCCGGCACGCCCGCCGGAGAGTATCTGGTTGATGTTATGGTCAATGGCTCGCTGCTAAAATCCGGCGCAAAGATACGCTTTAATCCAGTCAATGGTGGACAACGCACGGAGCCTTGCCTTCCGTTCTCGCTGATGCAGGCTGCTCGGGTAAAATCGCTCCCGGATAAAGCACCTCCAAATAGCTGTCGTCCGCTAAGGGAATGGGTATCCCGAGGCGAATGGCAATTTGATAGCGCGACGCTACAGCTCAGGCTTACGCTGCCGATGAACGAGTTGATGCACAGGCCGCGCGGCTATCTTCCGCCTTCGCAGTGGGACAGCGGCGCATTGGCTCTGTTTTTACGCCATAACACTAACTGGACCCACACTGACAACACCAGCCAGCACTTCCGCTACCAGTATTTGTGGAGCGGTATCAACATTGGCAGCAACATCGGACTGTGGCAGCTCCGCCATCAGGGTAACCTGCGCTATGCCGACAGCAATCAGAGCGGAAGCGACTGGCATTACAATCGCGTACGCAGTTGGGTGCAGCGACCACTCGCCGCAATCGACAGCATCCTGACGTTTGGCGATAACTACACTGACTCCAGTTTATTCGGTAGCTTGTCGTTTAATGGCATGAAACTCGCCACGGATGAGCGCATGTGGCCGCAGGGTAAACGCGGCTATGCGCCTGAAGTACGCGGCGTGGCGGCAAGCAGCGCGCGGGTGGTCGTCAAACAGCTGGACAAAGTGATCTATGAAACCCATGTTCCGCCTGGACCGTTCTCTATTGACGATCTTTACAACACCCGTTATCAGGGAGATTTGCAGGTTGAAGTGATTGAGGCTAACGGAAAAGTATCGCGTTTTACCGTGCCTTATTCTGCGGTTCCCGACTCAGTACGACCAGGCAACTGGCACTACTCTTTCGCTCTTGGCAAGGTCCGCCAATATTACCGCATCGACAACCGCTTTCTTGAGGGGACGCTGCAGCACGGGGTGAATAATAACCTCACTCTTAACCTCGGATCGCGGCTGGCGCATGATTATCAGGCCTGGCTGGTCGGCGGCGTATGGGCGACCCGCTTCGGCGCATTTGGTATGAACGCCACCTGGTCTGGTGCGCGAGTGGAGCATAATGACCGCCAGCAGGGCTGGCGTACGGAACTGAGCTATAGCAAGACTTTTTCCACTGGTACTAATCTGGTGCTGGCGGCCTATCGCTACTCAACCGGTGGATTCCGCGATTTGGAGGATGTATTTGGCGTACGCCGACAGGAGCAAAACGGCATTGATTACTACTCTGATACGCTGCATCAACGTCAACGCCTTTCTGCGACCGTCAGCCAGCCCTTAGGCCATTCAGGTACGCTCAATCTCAGCGCCAGTACCGCTGATTACTACCATAATCAGTCGCGGATCACGCAGTTGCAGCTAGGCTACAGCAACCAGTGGCGAAAAGTGAGTTATGGATTCAACCTCGCCAGGCAGCGTTCCACCTGGGACTATGGCCGCTTCTACCGCAGCGTTAACGAACCGCAGGATCTGAGCCAGCGGCAAAAATATACCGAGACGACGCTGTCTTTTACTCTCTCCATTCCCTTTGACTGGGGTGACAGCCCGACATCCGTGGCGATGAACTATAACCAGTCGCGCGCGAATCACTCTTCAACCCTGTCGATGACCGGGACCCGTGGCGAGCAGAGCGAACTCTCCTGGTCTGTTTATGGCGGCTATGAACGCTATCGCAATGGGGATGAAGGGGCATCGACGACTTTCGGCGGTAATTTTCAGCAAAACACCCGTTTTGGCGCGCTGCGTGCGGGCTACGACCAGGGAAAGGACTATCGGCAGGTGGCACTGGGCTCCTCCGGGACCCTGGTGCTGCATTCCGGTGGCGTGACGCTCGGTCCTTACGCCAGCGACACCTTTGCATTAATTCACGCCGATGGCGCGCAGGGCGCAGTCGTCCAGAACGGTCAGGGAGCGGTAATCGACAGTTTCGGTTACGCCATTTTACCTGCGCTATCTCCGTATCGTCGCAACAACGTCTCTCTCGATACTCGCCAGATGCGCAGCGATGCTGAACTGACGGGGGGAAGCCAACAAGTTGTTCCCTATGCCGGCGCGATCGCGCGGGTGAACTTCTCCACAATTACCGGCAAAGCGGTGCTTATCGCGGTGAAAATGGCGGATGGCGGCGTTCCGCCGATGGGGGCCGAGGTCATTAACAGCGAAGGAGCTGTCATTGGGATGGTCGGGCAGGGTGGGCAGGTTTATGCCCGTATCAGCACTCCTTCAGGCTCATTGCTGGTGCGTTGGGGAAAAGGGACCGATCGACGTTGCCATGTGCCCTACCAGTTCGATCTGCATTCGCCTGAAAACGTGATTTATCTTACAACGACCTGCGAGAGGGAATAGTCTCATGTGTTATCTTCGCCAAACGCTGCTACTTGCTGCTACCCTGCTTTTCAGCACTGCGCCCTGGGCTAACTGCGTTAAAGTGACGGATAATAGTTTCCTTTCTGAGGCGGCGATTAAAGCAGGCTATACCGCACGCTACTGGCGCGGTGCCTTTGATGACAATATCGGTCATCTTGGTCTGCCGTCAGTCATTAGCGTTAGCGCGAATAATAAGTTCCAGCCTTCCGGCACCGTGCTTGCCAGTACGGTGGGTAATTTCCTCACTGCAGGCGTTCAGACGCCCTATACGGCAAAGCAGGTGCTTTACCGCTGTGATTTGCAGGACGCCGGGAAGCTGTATGAATTGTATTCAACCAACGGCGATAACTACTTTGTTGGTGGAAGTCGGGCGAAAGAAGTGGAGGGAGCCTACTATGACGCGGAACGTAACGTCGCGGTACGCATGACGAATTTGAGTACCGGCGAATACTATAGCCGTTTCTGGAAGCAGCGCCAGCTTACTGCGGATAGTTGGTTTCAGGACGATCGCGCAATTTATATTCCCGCAGGCGCATTTAGTAATGTCCTGTATGAGATGATTAAAATCGCCGCCTCAGGTCCCTATGTTTTTGGCGACAGAATTAACAAAGACACCTATAACCAGCCGCGCGGCTATATCGCATTCAAGGGGCCTGGCTTACTGACCTCTGCTATTCAACCCGGTATGGATCATGCTTCAAGTTATTATGGTTGGCCAGAATCCTGGCCCGGTGCGTGGAGTAGCTACAATCAGGTCACCTATATTCGCGGCGCAGCCTGCTCCATTGAAGATTATCCCGCGACGGTGCTGCTTCCTACCATTACAACGGAGGCGCTCTCTTCTGGCGAAAGCAGCGAAGCGCCTTTCAGTATAACGCTTGAGTGCGAGGCTGGCGCGGTGTCCTCGACTCATCCCACCACTAGTGTCGCTAACGTAGCCATGGGTTTTTTAGTCAATCAGCCTGGCGCTGTGGCCGCCGCGCGCCGCCTTGGCCTGACGACCACCGGCGGTGGATTGACCTGGTTACTGGACACGCATTATGGCGAAAAGGGCGTGGCTTCCGGAGTAGGAATACGGATTTACGATGAGGGCGGTGCGCCGCTTAACCTTTTGCCGGACAAAATGAGTACCGGAACGGGCAACGCCCGTGGCTGGTATGGATATAAGGAACTCACCGTACTAACGAGTAAAAAAGACCGCGGTTCAGTGGAGGTCTGGCACGGTGATTTTACCGCCTCCCTTGAGGCGCTCGCTGGACAACCGGTAACGGTAGGGAGCGTGAATGCGCAGTTACAGGCAGTGGTTAGTTTTCAGTAAGGCGGTATTAGCGCTGCTGTTGCTGGCAGGCGTCATTTCTGCGCCGTTTGCTGCGGTTAACGTTGACCGAACCCGGCTCGTATTCGCCTCTAACGATATTGCCCAGTCGCTGACGCTCGCAAACGACAGCGTAACGCCAATGCTGTTACAAATCTGGACCGACGCCGGAGAAATAGCTTCTTCCCCCGATAGCACCCGTACGCCGCTGGTAGTATTGCCGCCCGTCTTTAAGATGCAGCCGGATGAGTTGAGAACACTTCGCGTGATGCTGAGCTCACGGCGCAGTCTGCCAGAGGATCGGGAGAGCCTGTTCTGGCTCAACATTTACCAGATACCGCCTGAACTGAGCGCGACGAAAAGCGCCAGCCGCAAGCTAGTGTTACCCCTACGGCTGCGGTTGAAGGTATTTATTCGTCCGACCGGCTTAAAGGCGCCCACCGCCAATGATGAACAGAAACTGCGCTTCAGCATCACTTCGCAGGGCATCACGATAACCAACCCAACGCCGTGGTATATGAGCCTGACAGTAACGACAACAAAGGGAATCAGGATCGATAACATCATGCTCGCGCCGTATGAGCGGCGAGATGTCGTACTTTCTCAGGCTCCAGGCGTGGGGGCAACGTTAAACTATGCGGTGATGAACGATTCAGGTAACTGGCGGACCTATACCGCAACAATTATGCATAATGAGATTTGAACGCTGTTTTTCACGGATATCCATCCCCACACTGAGGCATTTTTCCATCGTACATTCATTCTTCAGGCCGGACTGAATATCGACAATAATAAGTTCAATAGCCATGCGGGTTTCACTGAGGATTTTATTAACCGGACTACCAATGGTCTTAGTGGCATTGTAAGCCGGAAAGATGAGGCTGACGTCGATTTTATTCTTCATCTTTCCGCGCCGTGATGGCCTCATTATCTGGTTTACCAGGCAAGTGTATGCAAGATAATCGTTTTGATAGATCAGCTTTTCGATATTGATCGTTAGCGCCGATCGATAAGCGATGTATTGATGCGATACTATGCCTTCACAATACAGTAAAGCTGATCTCTGCCAGTACCGAATCGCCGATAAAGATTTCTTTAGACTACGTTCGCGTAATAGATAAACGCGAGCTTGTTGCCGTCCGGATCGCGTACGTAGGCGCTGTAAAATCCCTGACCATACTGCGGCCTGTGACCCGGCGCGCCTTCATCTGTGCCGCCCAGGCTGAGCGCGAGGGTGTGTAACTGCTCAATATGCTCGACGGAACGTGCATTCAGCGCCACCATCGTGCCATTACCAACGCTGGCAGGTTGTCGATCGAAGGGGCTGCCGATACACAGTCCAACGGTGTGGTTGCCGTTGAATGTTCCCCACGACGCCCCTTCTTCATTACGCCCGGCCTGCGGTTGCCCAAGCAGTTCCATTAGCGGATCGTAAAACTGAATGGCGCGTGGGAGATTGTTGGTACCTAACATAATGTAAGAAAACATACTGTCCCTCATATTCATGATGCCAGAAGGCTCAGTGGTTATCCGCCTTATGCGCCCAGGCGGGCATCGCTGTAAGATAACGCTTAGCACGTATACGCGCCTCTTCCGGGCCGACCTTTTGCCATGAGTCGAGAAACGCCGCCAGACCTGCAACGGCTTCATCCCAGGATTTCAAATTACCGTCGGCATCACTACACCAGGTGCAATATTGATTGCTGGCAACGTTGGCATCACTACCGGAGATTGGCATTCCGCAGGCCTGGCAAAACCGTTCATGCTCTGTCATACAACGTTCCTTTTGTTAGAGGGGTGGTTAATAAATATACACCCAATGACGAGAGAACTTAGGGGGCTAGATCAATTGTTGAGCGCTCGCGACAACTCGCAAGGGGGCGCTGACCGCACTGCCGGATATCGAAACGCTGAATGCTTTTATTACGCAATGTCATCTACCGGACTACGAAATAAAAGACCTTTAAGCATGATAACGGCGAGCTAAATAATTTTAGCTCTCTAAGATTTTTGTGAATGTCCCCGCATCCTCATCGGATGGCGGGGATTTTTACTTTATTTTTGCAGGAAGATTAAACTGTAATACGCTTCAACCCCACTATCGCTTTTTCGAGGTAGGCGCGTGGACATCCCATGTTCAGGCGAATAAAACCTTTGCCAGCCGAACCAAAGCTATTTCCCATGGAAGGCGCAATACCGGCAACATCAAGCATAACCCCTTTGAGTTGCTCATCATCCAGTCCAAGCGCTTTGCAATCGATCCACAGCAGATACGTACCCTGGGAAGGAACAACCCGAGCCCACGGGAGATATTCATTAATCTGTTGAATAAACCAGCGTCGATTTTCAGCCAGATAATCTAGTAACTCGTCTAACCAGGGCGCGCCATGCTGCCATGCTGCCGTACTTGCCTCGACGGATAGCGCATTGAACACATCCAGCCCATGGGCATCCAGACGGCGTAAAAAGTGTTCACGCAATGCCGGTGCCGGTATCAGAAAATTAGCAATGCGTAGTGTCGACAAACCAAATGTTTTACTGGCGGAGGTGGCAGAGATAACGCGCGAATGCCAGCGCGCTCCCAGATGCAGAACTGAAGTAAATTTTTCCCCTGGCAGTAATAAATCAGCCCATATTTCATCAGACAGCAACGTAACATTATAGGTCTCACATAAGGTGAGTAACTGTTCCAGCTCCTGCGCAGACCAACAACGGCCGGTTGGGTTATGCGGATTACATAAAATCATCAACGGTGGGCGTTCAGTCCGGAATAACATTTCCAGGTGCACAAAATCCATTTGATAACCCGTAACCGGATCCTCAGATAATGGGTTTTCCAGGAGCTGCCTGCCGTTCAGAGAGATAATTTTGGCGAATGAGCCGTAGTACGGCCCCTGAACGACCACGCCTTCACCGGGTTGACTCAGCATTTGCACCAGTAGAGATAACCCCGGAACGACACCTTCAATGCTGCAGACCCATTCCTGCTTTATTTCCAGTTGATGGCGGGTGGAGAACCATGAGTTTAATGAATCAAAGTAACTTTGTGGGCGTTCGCTGTAACCAAAAATGCCGTGCCCGACGCGGAGTGTTAAAGCCTCCTGAACGGCAGGGGGGCAAGCAAAGTCAAAGTCAGAAACCCACATTGGCAACAGTTCATGTGTATCTTCGCCGAAATATCGCGTCATAAAGTCCCATTTCAGCGAACCGGTATTGTGGCGATCGATAACCTTATTAAAATCCATTACATGCTCTCCCTATTCTGTTGCCGTAATTTTTTTAGCTGTACCTGCCGCTGATGGCGCTTTTGCGATACCGATTCCTGTAAAACCATAAATCAAGGCGAAGAAGATTGCGGCATAGCACTGAATTGCCCATGGCAGTAAATCCAGCGTGCTCACGCCTAATGTCGTTGCCATATAGACTCCGGCAGAGGTCCACGGCAATAGCGGTTCAATAACTGTGCCCGCATCTTCAATAGTGCGGGATAGATTTTTAGTATCCAGTCCCATACGACGGTAAGCGTCTTTAAATAATTCAGCTGGAACCAGAAGAGCGAGTTTGCCGTCGCTTGTCGCACCTGTCACCAGAATGGTGGTTCCAATGGTCGCCGCAATTAGCTGACCGACACTGTGAATGACGGTCAACAGGCGGTTAATAAGAATGTTGAGCGCCCCCGTTAACGTTAAAGCCCCGGCAAAAGAGAATGCGCAAAATACCAGAAGGATAGTGCTCATCATTGAGAACATTCCACCACGGTTAAGCAGGCGTGGTACATCCGCAATAATGCCCTCGCTCCCTTGCGGGAACATCGTAATATTAAAGCCATCGATAAAGGCATCCAGTCCTTGCTTGATGCTAAGTCCCTGCATCACAACGCCCAGAATCAGGGCTAATACGCACGCGCTCAGCATTAAAGGAATGACCGGTTTTTTACGAATCGCCCCCCATAAAACGATTACTGGCGGCAAAATCAGAATGATATTGAAGTGGTACAGCGACTCCAGTGCGTTGACAATATCGGTCACCCGTTGTGGCGTGGCGACCTCGCCCAGCATATTGCTGTGGCCCGCAATTAAATAAACCACGGCTGCAAGCAGAAAGCTGGGAATTGTGGTCCACAATAAGTGCTGAATATGCTCGAAAAGGGTAGTATCTGCGACAATGGCCGCAAAGTTAGTTGAGTCTGACAGAGGCGATATCTTGTCGCCGAAGTAAGCACCTGAAACAACGGCTCCCGCAGCCGCTGCCATCGAGACATCCAGTCCGGCGGCAACCCCCATCAATGCTACGCCCACCGTTCCGGCTGAACCCCAGGAGGTTCCGGTACATACGGATACGACGCTGGTCAAAAAGAAGGCGGCGATGAGAATGTATTCGGGGCTGATGAGTTTAAGTCCCCAGTACACCATATAAGGGATGGTGCCGCTAAACATCCATGTTCCAATCAGGCCGCCAACGCAGATAAGAATCATAATAACCGGCATTGCTTTGGCGAGTTTATCGACCACCGAATTAATGATGTCTTCCCAGCAATACCCTTGCCACCAGGCCATCCCTGCGGCGACAGCGGCAGAGCACAGTAACAAAGGTTCAATGCGTAACCCCATAATGCCGTAGCCAATAATTAATAGCAGGAGCATGGCTAAAATAGGGATCGCTGCCAGTCCAAATGAGAGCGTTTTTTTCTGATTTTGAGAGGCATTCATTCATGAATCTCCAGTCTGTAAGGTCGTTCAAGAGTAGAGAACACCCTTAGGCCTGACTGTGATCGTTCATTGGCCCTCATGTAAGCGATTACATGAGAACGTTAAACTTGAAGTCGATCACAATTCAGGGGCTTGACGATTTACGCATTGATGACGGGGGGAAGAACAGAATCGCGGATCACCAGATCCGCAGTGAAGCTATTCACACTGGGACGCTGGGTTGCGCCCTTAAAAAGCTGTATCGCCAGGTGCGAAGCACAGCGCGCCATCCGTTCAACGGGGTAATGCATTGTTGTCAGCGCGGGATAGAGATAGCGCGCCATCACCACATCATCGAACCCAACGATTGAAAGCTGCTGTGGAAGGGTAATTCCTTGTTGATGAAGGATGCGCATAATCCCGGCGGCCATCACATCATTAAATGTCACCGCTGCGGTGAAAGGGATGCCGCAATTTAGCAACTGATGCGCAGCGCGTTCGCCCCCCTCTTCATTGAAGGGGACGCTAATAACCCAGTTTTTATCTGGCGTAATGCCATATTCGGCCAGCGCCAGCTGATAGCCTTCCAGCCGCTCACGACGATCGATAATCGGTAAATCACTTGTCACGCAGGCAATACAACGGTGTCCTTGTTCCAGTAGATGTAGCGTGGCTGTTTTAGCTGCTTGACTATTTTCCAGCCATACGCAGCGATTGGCCATCCCGGCAATATAGCGATTCACGACGACCATGGCCGGGAAATGCGCGGCATATCGCAACAGTTCTTTTTCGGAGAGCCTACTGGCATGGACCACAATAGCTTCACAGCCCTGGTTGATCAGGAAATCGAGCCCGGATTTTTCCATTCCTTCATCGTGGCCACCGCTGCATACCATCAGCCGAAATTGCTGCTGGCGTGATACTTCTTCCACGCCTCGGGCAAGTCTGGCAAAAAAAGGATCGGCAAGATTGCCGGTCAATAACCCGAGCATGTCCCCGCTGCGTTTCGCTAATGCAATTGCGGCGGCATTGCGATGATAATTCAGCTCGCGCATAGCTTTTTCAACACGCTCACGCGTCACGGGTTCAACCCATGCAGTTTGATTAATAACGCGTGAAACGGTTGCAGTGGATACTCTTGCTAACTCTGCAACATCCTTTATCGTTGCCATACCGGCTCTTTACCTTATTGATGCTTGAGAATTTGCTTATCACTGGTTTTTATTTGGAAAATTAACTATTGGATTTTATTTATCATGAGTTCATCTGACGTCTAGATTTGCATCAATGCCAGTTTAACGGCAAGCCCGGCAAACGCAACAGCAAAGAAACGCAATACCCAACGTTGCACAGCAGCATTAGCAACCACATGCTGGCGTATGCTGGCTGCACTAATTCCATATACGGTAAATACAAAGAAAGTCATAACCATAAAAATCAGGCTCATCTCCATCATCTGAGAAACAGGTGAGATCTCACCTTTAATAACGAACTGCGGTAAGAATGCCAGGAAAAACATGGAGAGTTTGGGGTTGAGTAGATTGATAAGTATCGCTGAGGTTATAACTTGCCTTAAACTCTGTTTTTTAGTTTTACTAGCCATATTCAGATTTTTATTTTCATTAAGCGTTTTCCATGCCATATAAAGCAGATATGCTACGCCCAAATATTTAATTATCTGAAGGGCCATTTCACTAGTATGCAGTATTGCAGCCAGTCCTGTAATAACTGTTAATATGTGCGGAACAATACCCAGCGTGCAACCCAATGCAGCAATTATACTTACGCGAGCACCATCTGAAATGCCCGTGGCGACAGTATAGAGTACGCCAGTCCCTGGAGATGCCACGATAATGAGAGTGGTAAGGAGAAACTCAAGCGTCATAATGAATTTCCCCCACAGACTTTTACTTCGGACTCGATGTAACGGGGCAACTGAGTCTGCGCAGTGAGGTTGGTACGGGAAATAATGCCATCTGCATGAATTATTCCAGTGTAGAGTCGTTCAACATGATTACGAATGATGGGAGGGTAGAATAGTGACATTGGCAAATCTCTCTTCCGGAATGTTTCCAGCAGCATGCCGAGTGTCACGATTGGTGTATTGAATAAAATTGCAGCTTACTTTATCGCAGCAGCATAGGCGCCGGGCGTTATGCCATAAGTACGAACAAAAAGTCGCGTCATATGACTTTGATCTGCAAAACCGGCGGTATAGGAGGCATCAGTAAGAGGCATTCCTCCAGCGATAAGCTGCCTCGCCTTTTGCAGTCTCCGCTGGATAAGATAAGCATGTGGAGTAAGCCCTGTGACTGTAGAAAAAGCGCGTAGTAGCTGAAACTGACTCACGCCTCCCAGAGCTGAAAGCTCATGGAGTGATAACGGTAATGAGGGGTCATCATCAATACGCTCCTTTGCCAGGATAATTGATTTTGGTACGCCTTTTTTCTCAATACGCGGGCTTGCGAGTAAGCCTGCCAGTAAAAAGAGCAGGGTTTCTTCCTGTTCAATTTCGCTGTGCCCGCCGCGGGAATCCGTCAGAATTCGAAAGAGTGTCGAGAAATGGGCCGCAGGCTCACGATTACGAAATACTGGGCTGGATAGCTCAACGCAGCCAGAGCGACTTTCCGTCAGAACTTGCATGGCGCCGGACAAAACGGTGGGGTCGAAATAGAGCATGCGCCACGACCTGCTTTCTGTTCCCAAAGGTGAGCCATCATGGACTTCACCAGGATTAACGGTGATCACATTCCCCACTACAGCTTCTACCCTACCGCGCCCGCTCATCGAAACCTGAGCTCCACGAACGATTAAGCCAATGCCGAACTGATCATGAGTATGACGCCCAAACCGGAAGGACGTATCGGCAGATACCGCATGGACACCTGCCATCCCACATCGAAGGGTTGTGAAACGTTCTTTCTTCATCGAATTAAGACCGGGGTGATGAGTTATCAGTACATCCTCTGAGTATATCTACTCAGAGGCTAATCTTTGATTTTTTTTAAACTGAATGATTAACGTCTGTGAAAAGTATTATTTCTCTCACATACGATATTCAATCATCCCACTCTTTTTGGCAACCCAGTCATACAGTCTTTGTCCACGCAGGTTGGTTTCATGCGTGTGCCAGTATAATCTTGACGCATGGTTTTTTTGGGCTTGCTTTTGAACATACTCGATCAGCTGTTTACCGATATGTTGACCGCGCACTTCTTCGCTAACAAATAGATCTTCGAGATAGCAATAGTTTGATTCTGCCCAGGTTGAACGGTGAAAAACATAATGCACCAGGCCCACAATTTTACCATCATATTTGGCAACTGCACAATAAACTGGTTCGTCTGGCGTCAGAAAACGCTCCCATGTTAATTTCGTTACTTCATCTGAAATTTTAGTACGATAAAATGTTTGGTAGTTTATCCATAAAGGAAGCCAGCTGGAGTAATCTTCTTGTTCTGCAGCTGCAATAGTAATAGTATTTTTGCTATTCATATATTTCTCCTGATATTGTATAAGAATAATGTCTCAGGAGTATGATCCTAGGGGCTTTATAAACTCTGGTAAAGAGACACTTTTTACCTATTGATAGGATCCACTTTTAGCATAAAGGTTAATACAATGAAGAAAAATAATGCACCTTTATTTCAAGGATTTGTTTTAGGAAAAGGTGTCGTGAAGGAACAGGTTTATCATGCTCTTCGTGAGCACATTCTTGCAGGCCGATTACCAACAGGAACAAAGATGCCTTCAACCCGGGCGTTGTCCGAGATGATGGCAATTTCACGAAATTCAGTGATTGCCGGTTATGACAGGCTATTAGATGAAGGGTATATTTTGACCCGGAAAGGGTCTGGAACCTATGTTGCGCACAATATTCCGGATCGGAGTATCAGCAATAGCTATCCAATGATAGCGCCGGGGGAAGTCGTCGCGCCTGATGAACAGGTAAATGGCCAAAATAATCCTGTGCGCGATTTATGGTCAAATGAGTATGAAGGGCGCGGCATGAACCGTCTATTTGCGGTTGGTGTTGGCTGTACGGATCTCTTCCCGCACGCACTATGGGGCAAATTACTGCAACGGGTCTGGAGACAATCCCGGCACCAATTGGGGGGCCACACTCACCCTTGCGGATACTTTCCTTTGAGAAAAGCGGTTTGTCGTTACATCAAAACAACGCGTGGAGTGAACTGTAACGAAGAGCAGATAATCATCGTAAATGGTATCCAACAAGCATTGAACATTACCGCACGAGCGCTGCTGTCGACAGGCCATGAAGTTTGGCTGGATGAACCGGGTTACAAAGGCGCACGAGGGGCTTTTATGTCTGTTGGCGCAATTGTGAGGCCGGTACCGGTAGACAGCGAAGGAATGAACGTCCGCTATGGTATTGATCATTTCCCTGACGCTAAGCTGGCCTATGTTGTCCCGTCGGATCAATATCCATTAAGTGGAACATTGAGTTTATCCCGGCGTTTTGAGCTGTTGGAATGGGCGAAGTCAAACCAGGCATGGATATTTGAAGATGATTATAATAGCGAGTTCCGCTATGCCGATCGCTCTTTACAGGCATTGCAGGGATTAGATGATAATCAACGGGTTATTTATGCCGGTACATTTTCGAAAATGATGTATCCAGAATTCCGTTTAGGTTTTTTAGTTGTCCCGCCAGGTTTACAAGAACAGATTATGGTGACGAAATATTTTACAGATCTCGGCACCAGCTATCTTGAGCAGGCAATGATGGCGAGTTTTATTGAGGATGGGCATTATGCCAGTCATGTGCGTCGAATTCGCAAGACGTGTTATGAAAGAAGAACTGCGCTGGTCAATGCTATTCAAGAATACCTTGCTGATAAAATGATTGTTCAGCCTTCTGACTCTGGCGTTCATATTGTGTGCTGGCTACAAAACGGATTGATCGGAAATGATGTCGAGGAAAAAGCCAGAGCACTGGGGATGGGAATACTATCACTGAGCCGTTATTACCAGGGAGATATCAGCCGACAGGGGATTTTGATTGGTTTTGCAAATCACCCGGCAGAGGCACTTGTTGATGGGATACGTCGTCTGGCTCAGGTTATTTAAATAATAATTTGTTCAGAACGTCTTAATGTTGTTTGCCATGCAAAGTATGGTTATGAAGCGTACTGCGAAGCGAGCGATTTTCGTGACTAGACATATCTGGCGGCATGGCCTTTTGAAACTTTTGACGCCTTCCTGAATGATGTAAAAAACATGCAAGAACAGACAGAACCGAGGCATTGATGGTGAGTACCTGACACCGCGACCGGCCTACGATATGTGGCTCAATGAGCGTAATTTCGATAACCTGAGACGGCAGATTAAACGTCCTGGTGAGCTGATGGAAAGGAGCAGGTTTGAGGTCATTTAAAGGCGACTCCCCAATATAGCCTTCAGGGGAGTACCATTTCGACTGAAATGAGGGTTTTCACTGAAAATGCTCACCTATGTCAATCTCATGATCAAGCATCTGAATAAGAAATAGTAGATTTCGGCTATCTTCTTTTTTGGCGCGGTTAGCTGGAAGCTCCTTTTTTTGATTGCGTTTATCATCTGGTTTGTATTGTTGTAATATAGATTTCACAAAAACACCACGATAAACATCATAGCTACTTGTTCCCATTCCTAAATGATGGAATCCTTTGAGTTTATATAAACTTACTGTTTTTATATTAATGCTTAATGTTTGCGCAATTTTTTTCACTGATAAACCACATGCCAGCAAGAGTAATACTCTTCTCGGTTGCTTTCCTATTCCATAATTTGAAAGAGTCTGGTAAATATAGCTATTGACATGATAAATTAAATCATCAGTATTTGATGGAATAGGGTGACGATATTTTTTAATAATATCAGAGCTATCAATTTTTGAAATGATAAGGCTTGATAACATCGTGATGATTTGTTTTGGTGTTTTATGCATATATTCAATAAATTCAATATCTGTAGGGACAAAATAGAATGGAACTACGCGATCGGCATAGTTAAATTTTTGACCGAAAAATAGTATTCGTCGTTGCTGTAGATGAGGAGATAATCTGGATAATAACAGAATACTCTCATGTGGAAGTATTCCAAGAATTACTGGCGCAGTGGTATACACCTCCAATAATTCTACGAGTGATTGTGGTGAGAAGCAGGTCTTAATCTGGGTATCGGGAAATAGCTGGCTATACAACTCCTCGATTGCATAAGTTTCAGGCCATTGTAGTGCATATACGATCAGAAATTCGCTATAGCTAATATTATTCATCTTCTCCCCCCATTTTTGTATTCCGCATTATGACAAGGGTATGCCATATATCGTTGTTACCCGACATACCATTCCCAACTCGTGAACGATAAGATCCCATAATAGTTCTCCGGGGTTTTGCATTTGATGGGGGCGACTTTTTTATCTTGTTCTTCACTGATTCGATTATGACGCGTTCCACCCATATTTCATTACATGGATGGCGCATTCCTGGCTGTATCTGCTGTCGTGATCGAAAATGAATAGAGTTAGGGCGACTTATTATATATGATAACTGGAAAGAGGCCCTTCGTTTAGGCATCGCAAAAGCCTTAGCAATGTCGTTGCGATTCACCCATTTTTTTTGTTGCTGACACCATAGAGCAATAATTATGTATAGTGGTTGCTTTGAGTATTGTGAAACGCTGTCAGGTATAATTGCATTGTGATAGTTTTTATTTCTGAGTGATTCGTTTTTCATGCTATTATCCTATTTAAGACAGCGAGAGTGTTTAAAACGTTATAATTTGTTAAGTTTTTATATTGACTGATTTTTGGGTAGGGTTATATTAATGGGGTTGGATGTAAACATTTGTTTTAAGTCAATATCCAGGTTTTGTTCGCTATGTTCTGTTGTGTCTGTACTTATGCTATCAATTAAATGGCGAATAATAACGTACAAAACTGGCATGCAATAGATGTCACCCTTCATACCTTCTTTTACTATTATCCTGCCACTTGTTCTAAAGCAACTAAAAAGAAGTTGTCCATTAAATTGATTATTAATTAAATCAATAATCAATTTAATTTCAAATTTATTATTATCTGGAGAGAGTAATACTTCCATTAGCTTTAATAATCGATTTATTTTTCTGTCACCAATAATTTTTCTCCACTGATTGAATTTGCCAACATTCATATCGCTTAATTGCATTTTTGAACGATGTAATACTTCTGCCCAAAACGTTTCCAGCTGTTTCTGTTGGATATTATTCATCAGTACACCATGAACCGTGTGCATTAAAAATTAAAATGTTTTTTCCATAAATTGTCCTGATAACAGTGTGGATAATATTAAAAGCAAAAAATATCAATCGGTAAAAGCAAAAAATATCAATCGATAAGATAGGCAATATACATCAAAAAGATAGATACAGGCTCCAGTGATTCTTACAAATAATTTAGTCATAGAAATCCCGTCACAAAAGGCCTCTGCATGGGTGGGTTACTGTGTCTGTAGTTTTTTAGCCAAGGCTGTAATGGCTGGTTTCATCAGTAATAGAGATAGATAGTGTATTAAAGGAAATATGATGATTTTTCCTATGTCATTGTTTTGTAACTGTATTTTGTTTATTTTTTATTGATTTCTGACGTGATGCTTAGCACTTTACTCGTTATTGTCGATCGTAAAGATCGATTTTACTTGTTGTAAGCATTATATAAAAAATGATTAGGCTTTTTAGCAATGCTAGGAAGTGACGGTTGGTTGATAGCCAGGTTTTTCACAAACTGAACTACGCTCCCTGTTGACCGATAAGCAGAACAGTATGTCGGGTTTTATCTGTCTAAATTGCCTAAATGAACGGACTGAAAAATGAATAAAGTAAACAAGTTAATCTTATCGGCCTGCGTTGCTGGCAGTATGGTAAATGGTGCATGGGCAGCGGCCCCAGTTGGTGCTGATTATGGACATGGTACCCTGCACTTTACGGGAAGCGTGATTAACTCTCCATGCAGTATTGCTCCGGGAGACGAGGATATAGACGTTCCATTAGGTCAGGTTGCCAACAAAGTTTTAGAAGCTGGTGCTGGTTATTCTCTCACACAGCCAATCACAATTCATCTGCAAAACTGTGATCTAACTGCACATACGGGCGTAAGCAGCGGTACTGGTACCGTCGACTATCCTTCATTCTCTAAAGTCACCGTTCAGTTTGCAGGATCTGCAGATGCTAACAATGCCGAGTTGTATGCAAACACGGGTACCGCCCAGGGCGTAGGTATTCGTCTGATGGATACTATGGCGGGAAATGTTCCACTATTAGCGAATGCTACTTCGGCTGAGCATGGCCTGACATCTGGCGATAATTTACTGAAATTCGGTGCGCGTCTGGAAAAAAATGGTCAGGCTGTTGTAACGGGGACAGTTGCTGCTGATGTTACTTATGCATTGAATTACAAGTAATCTCTATCGATACAAAATCCAGACAAGACATTTATTCTAAATAATAGATATAAGATTATTGTATATGAGTATTAGACCTGCATATCTCGCATTGCTTCTGGCTATCTATTTTCCTGTGGTGAATGCACGGAGTGTTGAGTTTAATACTCATCTTTTAGATGCTGATAATAAGAAGAATGTCGATTTGTCAGCTTATTCTCAACAAGGTTATATTGCGCCTGGTGAATATATTTTAGATATTGTCCTTAATGGCCGAACGATTAAAGAGCAACAGATTGTTAATTTTTATTTAAATGATGATAAAAGTAACAGCTTTGCCTGTTTGACTCCGTCATTGATTGGACTGATAGCGTTCAAAAATGAAGTCAAAAATAATCTGTCCTTTTACCCTGGAACACAGTGTGTCAATCTTACTGCCTCCGACAGCAGTGTCGTTTATTCTCCTGATAACCAGACTCTATCTGTGACGGTGCCGCAGGCCTACCTTTTATATCAGGATGATGAATGGTCTCCGCCATCCCAGTGGGAGGACGGTGTCAACGGTTTTATTTTTGACTATAACCTGCTTGGCAACCGCTATATGCCACATCAAGGAGATGTAAGTAGCAATTACAGCTTATACGGTACGTCAGGATTGAATTTTGGCGCATGGCGCTTACGTTCTGATTACCAGTACACCACAACCAGGGGAAGTGGGGAAAATGAGTCATCACTGACTTTCCCGCAAACATACCTCTTTCGTCCTGTTCCTTCTCTCCAGGCCAGACTGGTGATGGGGCAAACATATCTGAACTCCGATATTTTTGATACGTTCCGTTTTAGCGGAGTGTCACTTACCAGCGATGAACGTATGCTGCCCCCGTCGTTACGTGGTTATGCGCCACAGATAACCGGAATAGCACAAACCCATGCCCAGGTCACTGTATCCCAGAATGGGCGTATTCTCTGGCAGTCTCAGGTACCAGCGGGTCCATTCGTTGTGCCTGGATTAAGTGAAACGGTCCGTGGAAATCTCGATGTTACCGTTCGGGAAGACAATGGGCAGGTACATACCTGGCAGGTGAATACAGCCAGCGTTCCGTTTCTTACCCGAAAAGGAAACGTTCAGTTTAAAACCGCGGCAGGTAAACCGCTGATCTACGCTGGCAGCAGCCACACCGTCGAGCCGTTTTTCTCAACCGGCGAGATGACGTGGGGAGCATTTAACAATACATCCCTTTATGGCGGCTTTATTGCTAGTGATGGTGATTATCGCGCACTGGCACTGGGGATCGGCGAAAATATGGGGGTATTTGGTGCCGCGTCATTTGATGTCACGCAGTCTGTAGCAAAGATACAAAACGAGTCTCAGCAAACGGGTTACAGCTATCGTTTTAATTACGCCAAAACCTTCGATAAAACGGGTAGTACAATCGCATTTGCCGGGTACCGTTTTTCTGAAAAAAGCTTTATGACGATGAGCCAGTATATAGACCGCTCGAATGGCTATGGCTCGTCACTGTCCGAAAAACAGAGCTATGTACTTACGTTTAACCAATCCATCAGCTCACTCGGGCTCAATGCTCTGTTCTCCGTGAGTCATCAGAATTACTGGAACAGTAATGTCAGTGAGAACTACACCGCTTCATTGAATAAGATCTTTAACCTAGGTCCTTTTCAGGGAGCAACCGCTTCACTTTCTTTGGGACGAAATCGCACATTACGTAATGAACAGGATAATCAAATTTATCTTTCACTAACCTTGCCCTGGGATACACAACGGCAGGTCAGCTACAGCATCCAGCATGATAGCAATGGACGTTTGAATCAGACCGCAACCCTCTATAACCGGCCATCGAATAAAACCTCCTGGAGCCTGGGGGTCGGTCAACAGCATGATGAAGGGCAGCAGGACGGTACGTCACTGAACGGAAATATTCAAACAATGACGCCATACGGTCAGGGTAATGCGAACTTCAGTATGCTGAGCCAGCAGTATAAGAGCTTATCCCTGAACTGGTATGGCTCTTTCACGGCTACGCGTTATGGCGCTGCGCTTCATCAAAATATGGCGGGAAATGAGCCGCGGTTGATGATTGATACCGGAGATGTGGCGGGGGTGCCTGTTGATAATGATAACGGTACGACAAACCGCTTTGGTATTGCGGTGGTACCGGCTGGTTCAAGCTATGAACGCTCAGACATTGCTGTTGATATTACCGCCCTGCCTACAGATGTTAACGTGTCGGGTAATGTCATTAGTAAAGTGCTGACTGAAGGGGCCATCGGATATAAGAAGATTATGGCTACGAAAGGCGGTCAGTTGATTGGAACTATACGACTGGCTGATGGTTCGTTTCCACCGCTCGGTACACAGGTAAAAAACCAGAAAGGTAGGGTACTGGGCATTATCGGTGATCAGGGTTTTACCTACCTTTCCGGTATCAGCCATGAAGATCGCAATAATGTCAGCGTCGCCTGGTCACAGGGGCAGTGCAAATTACAGCTTCCTGAACATTCGGACCTGACATCGGGCGTATTGTTATTACCCTGCCATTAATGGAGATGAGTTGTGTTATCTAAACGTGTTTATAAACTTTTGGCATCGCTTGCTGTTGGTCTTTTACTGGTAAGAGCAGGGACTACTAATGCGGCTGTAAATATTGACAGGACCCGAATCATCATGGATGGTTCTGATAAATCACTGGCAGTCACGTTAACTAATCAAAGTAAAACACAGCCTTATCTGGCACAGTCATGGATCGATGATGCCAATGGAAAACGCTCAGAATCATATTTACTGGCATTACCACCTTTACAGCGAATTGATGCGGGGAAAAAAACGCAGGTCAGAATTATGGCATTACCCGCTATTGCCTCTCTGGCTAAAGACCGGGAGACACTTTTCTACTTTAACGTCCGCGAAATCCCGCCGAAAAGCGACAAGGAAAATGTGCTGCAAATCGCCCTGCAGAGTCGTTTGAAGTTATTTTATCGTCCTGACGGCATAAAGAAAAAAGCCAGCGACCGCGTAGAGGAAAAAGTTACGGTAACACGTCAAAATGGTAAGCTGGTGCTTAATAATCCGACGCCCTACTATATTACCTTAGGGTATTTAGGTGCTGATAATAAAGGGAGCTTCCCTGGTTTTGACAGTATTATGATAGCACCACTCTCCTCGTTGGATTTTAACGTTAAATTTGGTGGTAACTCATTGAATGTAGGATATATAGATGACTTTGGCGGGCTTCACATAAATCCGTATCGCTGTGCGGAAATGCTGTGTGTTTTTGAAGGGAAGTAAACTTAAATTAAATGGGTATGCACAACTTTTTGGAGGGGGGGAAATGCCAAGACTTGCGTTGTTTTTATTAGTTTTCAGCAGTGGATATTTACCATTGTCGTTTGCTTATGCGGCAGGGTGTCAGTTCAATGGTTCAGCTCAAAATATTTTTCTTAGTGTGCCACAGATGTCTATTCCGGCTGATACACCAAATGGCACAGTACTTTACACATCGCCGAAGACATCTATTAATCTGAGTTGTGAAGGTGAGACTTATGGGCAATTCGTTACCGCAGTAACTACATCTGATTTTAATTCTTATCTGTCAAGAAAAAATGGAATTACAACAACAATATACATTGACGGTAAGCCTTATGATCGTCAACAAGAAAATGTGATCGGTTTTACTACGGCAACGGGAAATAGCTTTAAAAAAAATCTCTCAGTCTGGGTGGAAATAAAAGTAGATTCATCAAAAGGAAAAGTACCTCCTGAAGGAACATTATTGAACGGTTCTTTCCAATCAATATATTTTCTTGTTGATAATAATTATTTTCTTCAAAGATCGATAATATCAATCTCAACACCAGACATTACTTTTATACCTTGTACGATGGAGGTAGCTGTCTCTCCCAACACCATTGACTTTGGTGCAGTTAAAATCAGCGATATGGAAAAGGGAATGAAGCTGCAAAGGAAATTCACAACGTTAATTCAGAAGAGTAAAGGCTGTACCATTGCGGTCAGCGCGCCATTTGGTATCAATATGTACTTTGAACCAGCAGCTCCAGGGATTAATGCTGATGGATCTCTTAACTTAAATAACGGGTTAGGATTATCTATTTCAGATACATCTGGAAAATATATTCCTTTTAATACCGCATGGAAGATTGATGATGTAAAGGTAGACTCAATCCTGAAGAATTATTTCACCGCGAATTTACAAAAGATATCGGGTCAGGACGTTAAGACAGGGCCTTTTAGTGCGGACGTAGTGGTAAGGCTCAATTTTTACTGAGATTCCAGACATCTGGCTCAGAATACGCAATGAGTACCATAAATATAACAGGAGGCAGTATGACACTCCCTCCTGTTACAAAACTACTTCTGCCGCGACTCAAGCCAGACCAGCGCCAGCGTGGAGAACGCGCACATCAGCAGAATGCCGACCAGCCAAAACAGATACCACATTGTGCATTCCTCCCTAGTAAAGTTCGTGGTTGTGGCGGCGGATCGTTTCTACCTTGATTCGCCCCAGCATCTTGTAATAACTCCAGGCGGTATAAAGCAGCACTATCGGTAGAAAAATCAGCACAATAACCAACATGATACTGAGCGTCATCTGGCTGGAGGTACTGTCCCACACCGTCAGGCTGGACAGGGGTTGCACGCTTGAAGGCATCACAAACGGAAACAGGGTGATTCCGGCGGTGAAGATCACGCAGGCCTGGGTCAGGGAAGCGCACAAAAATCCCCACACGGCCCGACGTTGCCCGCAGGCATAGATCGTGAGCATTGGGAAAATCATGCCAGCTAGCGGAATAATCAACAACAGTGGTGACTGATAAAAATGCGCCATCCATGCGCCCGGCGAGGTTGTTACCGCTTTTAATAGCGGGTTGGAAGGACCATTAGGATCCTGGTTAAGCAGCACAAAGCCATCAATTCCTGTCCACAGCCAGTAACCAGCTAACAGGAAGCAGAGTACCACCAGCATTGCGCTGCGGCGGGTGGCGGACAGCGCGCGTTGGCGAACGATGCCATCGGTTTTTAACTGGAGCCACACGCCCCCTTGCAGAATAACCAGCATCAAGCTTAACGCGCCGCACAACAGGGCAAAGGGAGAGAGTAACTGCCAGAAGGTGCCCAGGTATTGCACATGCAGTTGCGGCGTGTGGATAAAAGGCACGCCCAAAAACAGGTTGCCGAACGCAATGCCGAAAATAACAGGCGGAACCAGACTGCCGATAACCAACCCGGTGTCCCATATTCTGCGCCAGCGCGCGTTGGCTATTTTACCGCGATAGTCAAAAGCCAACGGGCGAAAGAAAAGGGCGCATAGCACCAGAATCATCGCCACATAAAATCCCGAAAAAGCGGCGGCATACACGCGTGGCCAGGCGGCGAATAATGCGCCGCCCGCCAGAATGAGCCACACCTGATTACCTTCCCAGTGCGCCCCGACGCTATTGATTAATACCCGGCGTTCGTCATCGTTACGCGCGATCAGCGGCAACAGGCAGCCGACCCCCATATCAAATCCGTCAGTGACCATAAAGGCCACCAGAATGATGCCAATTAGCAGCCACCAAATGAGCCGCAGCGTTGCATAATCCAACATGATTATCTCCTTTATCCCTGTTGTTGCGCCGGTTGTTGGTCCCGCATCGTATCTGGACCCAGACGCGCGTATTTTTGCATCAGGTAGAGCTCTGCAATTAAAAACAGGGTGTAAAGCGTAAGGATAAGCCCCATGGAGAAGGCCAACTGGGTCGCGCTCAGCGCGGAGTGGGCGTACCAGGTGGGTAAAATATCCTGAATCGCCCACGGCTGACGGCCAAACTCCGTCATAAACCAGCCTGCTTCAATGGCAATCCACGGTAGCGGCAGACTCCACAGCGTCATGCGCAGTACCCAGCGATGCTGGTCGATACGCCAGCGTAAGGTTTGTATCAGCGCAATCGCCATCACCAGCAGCAGCAGAGAACCGCATCCAATCATGATGCGAAAGCTCCAGAACACAGGGGCCACCTGCGGGATAGCGCCGCGTTGCGCGGCCTGATATTGCGCGGGCGTAACGTGGTTCATATCAGGCGCGTAGTTCGCCAACAGGATGCCGTAACCCAGATCATTTTCTACTGCGTGGAAAGCCTTCAGCACCTGAGGCGTGCGGTTACCGTTGGCGATTTCCTGCAACAATAACCACGCTTCCCGGCCCCGCTGCAGGCGGGGGAGCGCGTCCGCCATCAGATTTTTGAGTCCCGGAACCGGGGTATCTAACGAGTGGGTCGCCAGGATACCCAGCAGGGCCGGTATCTTCACGGAAAAGGCGTTACGCTCTTGTTCCTGCTGCGGCCAGGCGATGACATGAAAAGGAGCGGGGGCGGGCTCGGTTTGCCATTCTCCTTCCATTGCCGCCAGTTTTACCGGCTGGAGCCGGGCGACCTCATAGGCTGAACTGTCACCCAGTTGCAGGGTGCCGAGGATAGCCAGCGTGCCGAAAACGGAACCCACCGCGAAGGAGCGCAGGGCAAACTCGCGATTGCGACCACGCAGCAGATACCAGGCGCTGATGGACATCACAAACATGGCGCCCGTGACATAACCGGACATCACAGTATGGACAAATTTCACCTGGCTGACAGGGTTAAAGACCAGTTCGCTAAAACTGCTCATCTCCATGCGCAGGGTATCGATATTAAAGTGAGCACCGGTCGGATATTGCATCCAGCCGTTAGCGTTGAGGATCCACAGCGCCGAGATATTGGATCCAAACGCGACCAGCCAGGTCACCAGTAAGTGCTGGTACTTGTTTAAACGCTGCCAGCCGAAGAAGAACAGCCCGACGAAGGTGGATTCAAGAAAGAAAGCCATCAGGGCTTCCATCGCCAACGGGGCGCCGAAAATATCGCCCACATAGTTGGAATAGAGCGACCAGTTAGTGCCGAACTGAAACTCCATGGTCAGGCCGGTAGCCACGCCGAGCGCAAAGTTAATACCGAATAACTTTCCCCAGAAACGCGTCATGTCGCGGTAGATGGTTTTGCCGGTCACCACGAACAGGGTTTCCATGATGGCCAGCAAAAATATCAGCCCCAGCGTCAGGGGAACAAACAGAAAATGGTACAGCGCGGTCAGCGCAAACTGCCAGCGCGATAAGTCAATGACGTCCCACATGCGAACTCCATCAGGCATTAGAGAGTGAATAGATAAAGAAGAAAACGTCAGACCCGCAGCAGAAAAGTACGCGGGTCTTATAGAGGGGAGTCAGGCAGGCGGGCCGGATGCCAGCCAGGCGCAGACTTCATCCAGGCGCTCGAGCGAGTCGAGCAGATCTTCCGGCGCAGCCAGTACCAGTTCCGGTAATGGACAGATCTCATAACTCTCGAGCAAAAGCCCTTTCAGGGTATCCAGACAGCGAACATGCCAGACATGGCGCAGCGCCGTGGCGTCGATTTGGCTCTCGCCGTAGCCGATGGTGCGGATCTGAATGTGCCCTTCGCCGCACAGATTGGCGAGGAATCGGCGATCCGCGTCGCTAACAGGCAGTTGGGTGAGGTTAATGCTATGAGGAAGCGTGGCCGGATCGCGCAGGTGCGCCAGCAGTTCCTGGGCCAGCGTCAGGCCATTCATCAACCCGTCGATGGGCGGAGGCAGCAGGCTATCGTTCGGCAGCGTATTGAGTGTTGCCGCCTGCCACAGCGCCTGCGGCGCGCCACCGGCTTCCAGATGTTCCTCCCATTGGCCCTTGTCATTCTGACAACGCACTCGCCAGATACCGCAGAAAATCGACTCCTGAATTTCGCTTTCCCGGCCGTCAGCATGCTGGATGCGCGCTGAAACTTCGCCTTCACCGAGCAGCGTATTCAAAAACGTGAGATCGTCGGCGTTGAGCGTGGATAGATCCCATATCAACACCTCCTGCCTGACGGGAATTTTCCGGGTGAGCTGGTGGCGAACATCGGCTAACAATGCCATCACCGCCGGGCTGTGCGGGCAGTTTTCCAGTATCGCCATGCTGGGGTCGCAGTTGACCTGGCAGGTGAGGGGCAAGGGATTCATGCTGAAGCTATCATCGCCCGGCTGCGTACCCGGACCCAGCAGATGAAAAAAGGAATCGCTCATCATGCAGACTCCGGCGGTATCTGTTCTTCAACTAAGGGCCGCATCAGGTTAAGCAGGTCAGCCCAGGGGTGGATGCCGCTGAGAATGCCGCGCAGCTCACCGTGGATAAACACCAGTGTGGCCGGGAAGCGGAACACGCTAAAACGATCGCCGATCGCCTCGCTGTGTTCGAGGTCGGCCATGGCTATTTGCCAGGCAAACTGGGGAAACTCGCGCAGTAACTCGGCAATCATGACCGGGTTGTCGCTGACTTCCGGCGTGCGGCGGGGATCGCTGCTGAGCAGGACCACGCCATTGCCCACGCGGGTTACCCAGCCATCCAGTTCAGACGCGCTCAGCGGTTGCCAGCCACGCGCCAGCATACGTTGCCATAACGCAGAAAATGGGGTGTCATTTAACATATTGTTTATTCCTCCAGCGTCACGCGATACTGGCGAATACGCACGCCTTCATAGTTTTCCATCGACAGGCATTCATAGTTCAGGCAACGCGTTTCCTCGTTTCTCTGTGGCGCGATACCCCACGCGGCCAGCTGCGTAAGCGCGGCTTGTTCCGCCGCCGGGAGCTGAGCGCGTGCGATGTCGGTCAGGCTGCCGCCATAGTCGTCCAGTTGTACCGGCTGCAGTCCCACGAGAGCGATGTGCGCGGGGAGATGGCCGCGAATATCTGCCAGCGCCAGCACCTCGGAGAAGCTGTTCTGGTGCAGACTCATTTTTTTGGCGCTGAGGTAACTGGGGACTTTGTCACCGGCGTAGGTTTGCAGGGTGCCCGGCGCGAGTCCGTAGTCGATGGCGTCCAGCAGCAGCAAATGGCTGGCCTGTTCAACATAGCCCAGCAGATTCAGCCCTTGGGTGCCGCCATCGACAATCTCTACCCATTCTGGCCAGTGATAGTGGGCGTACAGGCGCTCCGCGAGGCGAATGCCAAACCCTTCATCTGCCCACAGCAGGTTGCCCAAGCCCATCACAATGACGTTCGGTTCGCTCATGACGCCTCCTTGTCGCGCTGACGTTTGGCAAATTTGTGGCTACGATAGCCGTTGACCATGGTCGAGATGACGGTATCGTCGGACATGATGTCCTCGCGGATAGCCATGTACACATGACCTATGATGAAGGCGGCGATGAACCACATTCCTAGCCGGTGCCAGCTGTGAATATCGAGAGAGTTGCCGCCGGTCCAGTAGAAAAACTCCGTCACATAGCGGAAGGGAGTGAAGATGGCGTACTGGCTATGCTCGCTGTATAAGGCAAAACCGGTCAGGATCATAAAAACAGAGAGCAGGAAATAACCAAACATTGCCGCCTGCGCAACGGGGTTATGTCCGATATCCTCCCCTGGTTTCTTTTCCAGAAACAGATACCAGCGCACCACCGAAAACGCCCCCTGCCACCAACTGCGACGCCAGACCGGCACGATAAACAACTCGCGTGAATAACGGTTACCGACAAAGGCCCAGTAAACGCGCATCAGCAGTATCACCGTGAACACCATGGCGGCGGCGAAATGCGCCAGCCGGATGTCGCCCATATAGAACAGATAGGTGGCCTCGCCGCTGACCGATGGCAGCGGTCGGCCAATAAAGTATCCGGTCACCATCAAAACCAACATGCAGCCTACCGTCAGCCAGTGCCACAAGCGAACAGGCGCTTCAAACACATAGTGGCTGACGGCGGTATCACGCGCCTCCCCGACGCGTGGGGATATCTTTCCAGTCATCGTTCCTTTTCCTCAACGCTTAGCGAACCTGGACTGCGATCAGTTCGCTGCCGTCGTCGCCAAGCACGTGGGTTGAACATGCCAGGCAGGGGTCGAAGCTGTGCAAGGTGCGCAGGATCTCCAGGGGTTGATCCGGTATCGCCATTTGGGTACCCATCAGCGCCGCCTCGTAAGCGCCAATTTGCCCCTTTGGATCGCGCGGGCTGGCATTCCAGGTGGTTGGCACCACGCACTGATACAGATCGATTTTCTGGTCGCGAATCGATGCCCAGTGGCCTAATGCCCCGCGCGGCGCCTCGGTAAAACCGATCCCGCGGCAGTGCTGCGGCCAGCTTTCTGGCTCCCATTTTTCGGTATTCGCCGTCGCCAGGTTGCCGTTTTTCAGGTTGGTCATCAGCTTGTCGAAGAAATATTGCAACTTGCTCACGGCCCACTGCGCTTCGTGCGCCCGGCACAGAATTCGGCCCAGCGTTGACTGCATGCCCGACAGCGGCAGTTTGAGGGCGGACATCATGCGATCTACGGATTCAATCGTCGCGGCATCCCCTTTGTGATAGGCAATCAGCGTGCGCGCCAACGGTCCAACCTCCATGGCGTGTCCCCGCCAGCGCGGGGCTTTAATCCACGAGTAACGTTCCTGCTCGTTAAGTTGCTGGATATTAATATCGCTGCCTTTCACATCGCCGGGGTTATACCAGGGTTCGGTAATGCCTTCGAAGGGGTGGCGGCCCAACTGATCGTCCGGGTAACGGTACCAGGCGTGATCGACAAACTCCTGAATTTGCTGCTGATCGGCGAGGTCCACAGGCAATACGTTGTTAAAATCACCGTTAATCACCGCGCCGCCAGGCATCAACAGGCTTTTGTCGCTGAAGTCGTTGGCGATATCCGGGAACGCGCCGTAGCTCAAAACGCATTTATCAGAAAGCCCGGTGCCAATCTGGCTCCAGGATTTATTGAACTGACCGATAGCCAGCGCGTCAGGCACCATCACGTTGTTGATAAAGTCAGCGGTGCGGGTGATGATCGACTGCACCAGGTTCAGGCGTTCCATATCGACCGCGCCTACTGCGCCACTCTGATCGATATTGATAGCGCACGGCATACCCCCGACAATCCAGTTAGGATGGGGGTTTTTACCGCCAAACACCGTATGGATTTTGATAATCTCGCGCTGAAAATCGAGCGCTTCCAGATAGTGGGCAAAGCCCATCAGGTTAGCCTCTGGCGATAGCTTGTACTGCGGATGGCCCCAATAACCGTTACGGAAAATCCCCAACTGACCGCCTTCGACAAATTTCTTCAGCCGATTTTGGACGTCAAAGAAGTAGCCCGGTGAGGACATCGGCCAGGCAGAAAGACTCTGCGCCAGTTGCGATGTGGCGCGAGGATCTGCTTTCAGAGCATTCAGCACGTCAATCCAGTCCATTCCGGCTAACTGGTAAAAGTGCACCAGATGGTCGTGGCACCACAGCGTGGCCAGCATAATATTGCGAATGATGTTGGCATTGTCGGGCACCTTAATGCCAATGGCATCTTCAATGGCGTAGACAGAGGCAAGGGCATGTACACCGGTGCACACCCCGCAAATTCGTTCGACAAATGCCCATGCGTCGCGCGGGTCGCGACCCTGAAGAATGATCTCCAGTCCGCGGAACATGGTGCCGCAAGAAACCGCGTTGGTGATGATGTTCTGCTCATCAATGTTCACTTCACAACGCATATGACCTTCAATGCGCGTAATGGGATCCACAACCAGACGGCGACCGGCATTGTTTAAGGTATATCCCTGGGTTTGATATGAATGGCTCATGCCTGTTTATCCTCATTGTCTGACGACTGCTGTCTGGCGTCGGCTAATTGCTGTTTGTGGCGGTTGTGTTGGTTGACGGCGCTGGCGACGGCGTGGACGCCGACGCCGGCAGCCACGACGCCAAGCGCGGTGAGGCCCACGGTATCGGCGGTTGAATGCGTTCCCATCTGTGGAATATCAACCACGCGGCTGTAGAACGAACCGCGATCCCAGAAGCCGTTCTCTGAACATCCCAGACAACCGTGACCGGACTGGATGGGGAAGGAAACGCCGCCATTCCAGCGGGTGGTGGAGCATGCGTTATAGGTGGTTGGCCCTTTACAGCCCATTTTGTACAGGCAATAGCCTTTGCGGGCGGCGTCATCATCCCAGCTTTCGACGAACTCCCCGGCGTCAAAGTGGGCGCGGCGATAGCATTTGTCGTGAATACGCTGTCCGTAGAACATCAGCGGACGCCCCAGACGGTCGAGTTCAGGCAGCCTGTCAAACGTCACCATGTAGGTGATGATGGCGCTCATGACGTCCGGGATCGGCGGGCAGCCGGGCACTTTTACGATCGGCTTATCGGTGATCACTTTATCGATCGGGGTTGCCTGGGTGGGGTTAGGCCGGGCAGCCTGCACGCAGCCCCAGGAGGCACAGGTGCCCCAGGCGATGATCGCGCTGGCTCCGGCGGCGGCGCGTTTGAGTTTTTCCACAAAGGGTTTTCCGCCGCTAATACAGAACATCCCTTGTTCACCCAGCGGAGGATTACCTTCGACGGCCAGAATGTAGCGGCCGTGGTACTGGCGCAGAATGTCTTCAAATACCTCTTCGGCCTGCGTTCCGGCGGCGGCCATCAGCGTGTCGTCGTAATCGAGGGAAATCAGAGAGAGGATGACGTCTTTGGCGAGTGGGTGCGAGGAGCGAATAAACGATTCGGTACAGCAGGTACATTCCAGCCCGTGGATCCAGACGACCGGGATCCGGGGTTTGTTCTCCAACGCCCAGGCTATTCGGGGCGTCATTCCAGCCCCTAATCCCAGCGATGTTGCGGCGAGGCTACAATATTTAAGAAAACTGCGTCGGCTCACTCCCTTCCGGCGCATCGCCTGATAAAAGGTCTCCTCATTATTCGTATTCATAACACGCGTTTCTTCCCCCGTTGAGTTCTGGCGCACGCCGCCAGCGATATCTAAAAAAGCGTATCCGATTAGAGGAGAGAAACAATGCGAAGAGTATGGTTATGTCCTATAGCGATATATTCGTGACTGTTATCTGTTTTTCACCGACCGGGAATAAAAAAACGCACAGGGGAGACCGCCCTGTGCGTCGGGTTTATCGCGGAAGAACTTAAACCCCAAGGCGATCGCGTAAGCTGTAATAGGCCGCCCCCATGGCGGTAAACGGAATGCGCAGGCTACGGCCTCCCGGGAACGGGTAGTGTGGCAGGTTGGCGAATGCGTCAAAGCGCTCGGCATCCCCGCGCAGCAGTTCGGAAATCAGGCGTCCAGCCAGATGGGTACAGGTCACGCCGTGACCGCTGTAGCCCTGCATATAGTAAATATTGGTATCAAGACGGCCGAACTGCGGCATACGTGATAACGTCAACAGGAAATTACCGGTCCAGCGGTAATCAATTTTTACCCCCCGCAATTGCGGGAAGGTCTTCAGCAGATTCGGCATCACCAGGCGTTCAATATCGTTCGGATCGCGTGCGCCGTAGACCACGCCGCCGCCGTACAGCAGGCGGTTATCGCCGGTCAGACGGTAGTAATCCAGCAGGTAGTTGCAATCTTCCACACAGTAGTTTTTCGGGATCAGCGAACGCGCCATTTCAGCGGACAGCGGTTCGGTGGTTAACACCTGGGTGCCGCACGGCATGCTGCTTTTGGCCAGCGCAGGTTCCAGTTTGTCGCCGAGGTAGGCGTTGCCCGCGACGATCACAAAGCGGGCTGTCACCTGACCTTTTTCCGTGCTGACCACCGCCGGGCTGGTGTGTTGAATACGGGTGACCGGCGACTGTTCGAAGATGCGTCCACCGTTCAGACGAATGGCGTTAGCTTCGCCAATCGCCAGATTGAGCGGATGAATATGGCCACCGCTGTGGTCGAGCAGCGCGCCGACATAGCGATCGCTACTGACTTCGCGGCGAATTTCGCTACTGTCTAACAGTTCAAGCTGTGTGTTGCCGTAGCGTTCCCAGTTCGACTTCTGCTCTTCCAGCGTTTCCATCTGCTTATGGTTCAGCGCCACAAACAGCCCGCCAGGACGATAATCGCAGTCAATCTGATAACGTTTAATGCGTTCGCGAATGATATCGCCGCCTTCAAACATCATGCTGCCGAGCATTTTGGCGGCGTCCGGGCCGTAGCTGCGTTCGATAACATCAATATCGCGACTGTAAGAGTTAACCAACTGGCCGCCGTTGCGTCCGCTGGCGCCAAAACCAATACGTGCGGATTCCAGTAGCACCACGTCATAACCCATTTCCGCTAAATGCAGGGCGGAGGAGAGTCCGGTATAGCCGCCGCCCACGACACAAACATCACAGCTAACCGATTCGCTAAGGGTGGGAAACGGTTCGTACTGATTGGCGCTTGCGGCGTAATAACTGCTGGTATGTTCAGTCATGATTAAGGCTCCAGGGAGATCCAAATGGTTTTCAGTTCGCTAAATTTTTCCAAGGCATGCAGGGACTTATCGCGCCCGTTTCCGCTTTGCTTATAACCGCCGAACGGTACGGTCATATCACCGTCGTTGTAGTTATTCACGAAGACTGAACCGGCCTTCAGGCGACGACTCATGCGATGGGCGCGCGACAAATCGCGGGTCCAGACCGCGGCGCCCAGGCCGTAGTCGCTGTCGTTGGCCAGCGCCAGGGCTTCGGCTTCGCTGCTAAAACGGGTGATGACCAGTACCGGGCCGAAGATCTCATCGCGGCTGACGTGGGCTTGCGGCGCGGTATCGACAAAAATCGTCGGGCCGATAGCCGCCGGATGGACATGGCTGCGGCCATCCAGCGCCAGCGTGCCTTGCGTTTCACCGTCGCGAATAAAGGTGTCCACGGTGTCGGCATGCGCATTGTCGATAAGCGTGCCCATCGTGGTTTCAGGATCGAGCGGGTTGCCCGGCTGCCAGTTTTTCGCCTGCTCTTTCAACAGCGCGATAAATTCGTCGGCAATACTCTCTTCCAGCAGCAGACGCGTACCGGCGATACAGACCTGACCCTGGTTGTAGAAAATGCCTGCCGCGGCAGTGGCGGCGGCTTTCGCTAGATCCGGGCAGTCGGCAAACACGATGTTGGCGCTTTTACCGCCAGCTTCCAGCCACACGCGTTTCATGTTGCTGTCGCCAGCATCTTTAAGCAGTTGCTTGCCGGTGCGGGTTGAGCCAGTAAAAGTGATCACATCGACATCCGGATGTTGTGACAACGCCTGGCCCGCTTCATGACCATACCCGCTAACCACGCTGAGAACGCCATCGGGCAAACCCGCTTTTTTAGCCAGTGCCGCAAGACGTATGGCGGTCAGCGGGGACTTCTCCGAGGGTTTGAGGATCACGCTGTTACCGGCGGCCAGCGCGGGGCCAAGTTTCCAACAGGCCAGTAGCAGGGGAAAGTTCCACGGAACGATAGCCGCGATTACGCCCACCGGTTCGCGCACAATCAGCGCCAGATCGTTTACCGAGGTGGTGGCAACTTCGCCATAGACTTTATCAATAGCTTCGGCGTACCAACGAATGGCGCGCGCCGCGCCTGGAATATCATCACGCAGGCTATGGCGAATCGGTTTACCGGTGTCGAGCGTTTCCAGTAGCGCCAGCTCCTCGTGATGCTGCTCCATTAAATCTGCAAGCTTGTGGAGAACCGCCTTGCGCTCTGCGGGTGTTGCCTGCGACCAGTCACCGCGTTCAAAGACGGCGCGGGCTGCGGTGACCGCACGATCCACATCCGCTTTTTTGCCGCGGGCGACTTTGGCGAGTGGGCGCTGGCCGGCCGGATCCTGAGTAATAAAGGTTTCGTTATCGGCGGCGGCGCAATATTCGCCGTTAATAAATAAACGGGTTTCCGGCGAATAATGACTGGCTTTCTCACGCCAATATTTAAGGTTCTGAAAGTTCATAGCTACTCCTTTTATATCAATAAGATAAAGTTCGTTGCTGATCTTTTTCAGGCAAAATCAGGCTGCACGATGCCCCAGGGAATTACCCTGTTAATGCGCGTTATTTAAGAAGGCCTGAGAAACTCAGGCCGCTACTTATTAGAATGTGGTGGGAGTGTGGGCGCTGATAATGCGGCAGATCCCTGCCGAGGTGTTGCTGAAGCTGTGTGGAATGCCAGTGTTAATGGCATAACTTTGCCCTGCAACAAGATGATACGTTTGACCGTTGATGGTCAAAACGACTTCACCTTCCAGTATTGTCCCAATCTCTTCACCCTGGTGTTTAATTCTCTCCCCGGTTGTCGTGCCTGGCTGATAGGTTTCAAACATCATTGCCAGCGTACGATTCGGATTTCCGTTGTGAACTAACTTCATGGATACTCCCTGACTCCCGATCTCAATCAAATCATCCTGATTGATAACCACCTGCGGTTCGTCAGGCTTTTCCGGTTCCGCGAAGAACTCGGAGAGCGACAGCCCATATACTTTCAATAGCTTTTGCAGCGTACTGATGGCAGGACTGACTTTGTCCTGCTCTATGGTGCTGATGGCGCTATGCGTCAACCCAGACAGTTCGGCGGCACGACGTTGCGAAAGACCCAATTGCTGGCGGATCTCTGACAAACGTTTACCCGGCGCCAGGCCGTCATCGCTCATAATTGCATTTCCTTAACAGTAGTGGTCAGAGTCGCTGTTTTTCAGCGAGGTGGTTCTGACAAGCGGTGATAAAACCTTCAAGTAACAAACGCGACAGGGCGTATTCGCTACTGTTCCATTCCGGGTGCCACTGCACGCCGAGCGCGAAAGGATGGTCGTGAACGCTGGCCGCTTCCACTAATCCATCCTGCGATCGTGCTTCCACACGCAGCTGCGGGCCAAGCGTTTTTGCGCCCTGACCATGTAAGGAGTTAACCCAAAACGTGCTGCAACCTGGTATTAATTGCGACAGCAATCCTCCCTGTTGAACCTGGACTTCATGAGATGGGGCGTATTGCTGCTCCACCGGGAGTTCCGCATCTTCACGATGTTCCAGGAACTGTGAGTGATCGCACAGGCGACGATACAGAGTCCCGCCAGTGGCGACAACTAATTCCTGTAAGCCCCGGCAGATGGCGAAAATGGGAATGCGCCTTTCGAGCCCGGCGGTAATTAGCGCCATGCTCAGAAGATCACGCCCCGGATCGGCGTCAGACTCATCGCCATTTTCACCATAGAGGTGCGGTTGCACATTGCTTGGGCTTCCAGGCAGGAAGATACCATCCAGTTTTGGTAACAGCGCATTCAGTAATTCTGGCTCCGCGAGCGCATGAGGTAACGCTATCGGTAATCCACCGGCATTCAAAACCGCATTCAGGTACTTTTCTTGCAGAGTCTGGGTCTCATGACCCTTAAGCCTGTTCCTACACATCACTACACCAATAACTGGCTTGTCAAATATATTGCCCATGATCGACCTCACGTTTTGGAATAAATTATTGCCAAACGGTTCCTTGTTGTGCAATTCCGTTCATTATTTTCTCAATCTAGCAGCGTAATAACCTTCTAGCAAACTTAATTTAACATTTGACAAACAAATTGTTTGCATCCAGAGTCGAAGGGTGGACATTATATTTAACAGTCAAATCACAGAAAGCTTACCAGGCCAACGGCGGTGAATCATGGAAACCAATATCGTAGAAGTTGAGAATTTTGTTCAGCATTCTGAAGAGAGGCGAAGTAGCGCGTTTGCGCGCGAAGTGAAGCAATATCTGGAACGTTATCCCAACACGCAGTTTGTCGATGTGCTGTTAACCGACCTTAACGGTTGTTTTCGCGGTAAACGCATTCCCGTGTCGGGATTGTCTAAGTTAGAGAAGGGCTGTTATTTTCCCGCATCGGTGTTCGCGATGGACATTCTGGGCAATGTGGTGGAAGAGGCGGGATTAGGACAAGAACTTGGCGAACCGGACAGGACCTGTGTGCCGGTACTCGGAACGTTAACCCCTTCGGCCGCCGATCCGGAATTTATTGGCCAGATGATGCTGACAATGCTGGATGAAGATGGCGCTCCCTTTGACGTTGAGCCGCGGAACGTTCTCAACCGACTCTGGCAGAAAATGCGCCAGCGCGGTTTGTTCCCCGTCGTAGCGGTAGAGCTGGAGTTCTATTTACTCGATCGCAAGCGCGATCCCGAAGGTTATCTGCAGCCGCCATGCGCGCCGGGAACGGACGATCGTAATACCCAAAGTCAGGTTTACTCCGTTGATAACCTGAACCACTTTGCTGATGTGCTGAACGATATCGACGAACTGGCCCGTCTGCAGTTGATCCCGGCCGACGGTGCGGTGGCCGAAGCATCTCCTGGTCAGTTTGAAATCAATCTCATCCATACCGATAACGTACTCGACGCATGTGACGATGCGCTGGCGCTGAAGCGCCTGGTGCGGCTGGTGGCGGAGAAACATAAGATGCATGCCACCTTTATGGCAAAGCCCTATGAGGAGCATGCCGGTAGCGGGATGCATATCCACATCAGCATTATGAATAACAAAGGCGAGAACGTGCTGGCCGATGCGAATGGCGATGATTCCGCGTTACTTAAGCGTGCGCTTGCCGGGATGATTGATCTGATGCCCGCGTCGATGGCGCTGCTGGCGCCAAATGTGAACTCTTATCGTCGCTTCCAGCCGGGGATGTACGTCCCTACCCAGGCTTCCTGGGGGCATAACAACCGTACTGTGGCGCTGCGCATTCCCTGCGGCGATCGTGATAATCATCGGGTTGAATACCGTGTGGCGGGGGCTGATGCCAACCCTTATCTGGTGATGTCGACCATTCTGGCCGGGATCCTCCATGGTCTGGATAACGAGCTGCCGTTACAGGAAGAGGTGGAAGGCAACGGACTGGAGCAGGAAGGTTTGCCGTTCCCGATCCGTCAGAGCGATGCGCTGTGGGAGTTTATGCAAAACGACAGTCTGCGTGAATTATTGGGGGAGCGTTTTAGCCACGTGTATCACGCCTGTAAAAACGATGAATTAATCCAGTTTGAACGTCTTATCACCGACACTGAAATTGAGTGGATGTTGAAAAACGCCTGACCGTCGAACAGGTCATTTAAAAAGAAGTCGCATCATGCGGGCTGAGCGGAGCCAGCCCGTAAAAATTGCAGGAATACCTGCCATTTCCCGGATGTCGCGTAATGGAGCGCGGGCGACAACGGGTCTTCAGATAACCGACAGAGTTTGTGACGAGGAAATGTGATGATGCCAGTGTTTAAAAACCAGCCCCGCGTGAGCATCCATGGCTCCCGCAGTAAGTACGGACCACACCTTTGCCGTACGACATTGACGCCTTACTTTTGGAGATCCGCCCCGACACGACTCAGGTTTGCGTTACCAACGTTTCGAACGCAGACCTGGACTCGTTGCGGGGAGGATCGCTATGTCGACTAATTCTCCTGTGGACGTTGCAGCCCAGCCGGGCAAAACACAACTGCGAAAATCCCTGAAACTGTGGCAGGTGGTGGTGATGGGGTTGGCCTATCTCACGCCGATGACGGTGTTTGACACCTTTGGGATTGTTTCGGGCGTCAGCAATGGCCATGTTCCGGCCTCCTATCTGCTGGCCCTGGCGGGGGTGCTGTTCACCGCCATCAGTTACGGTAAGCTGGTACGCCAGTTTCCGCAGGCCGGTTCGGCCTACACCTATGCGCAAAAAGCCATCAATCCGCACGTGGGGTTTATGGTTGGCTGGTCGTCGCTGCTTGACTACCTTTTCCTGCCGATGATTAACGTCCTGCTGGCGAAAATTTACCTCTCCGCGCTGTTCCCGGAGGTTGCGCCATGGATTTGGGTGGTGATGTTCGTGGCGATCCTCACCGCGGCCAATTTGAAAAGCGTTAATCTGGTGGCGAACTTCAATGCGCTGTTTGTGCTGGTGCAGGTGGCGATAATCGCCGTGTTTATCTTCCTCGTGGTACAGGGACTGCATAAAGGCGAGGGGGTCGGCACCGTCTGGTCGCTGCAACCATTTATTAGCCAGAATGCACATTTGATCCCAATAATCACCGGGGCGACCATCGTCTGCTTCTCGTTCCTCGGCTTTGATGCGGTGACGACGCTTTCTGAAGAGACGCCGGATGCGGCGCGTACCATCCCGAAAGCTATTTTCCTCACCGCCCTGTACGGTGGGTTGATCTTCATTGCCGCTTCGTTCTTTATGCAGCTGTTTTTCCCGGATATTAGCCGCTTTAAAGACCCGGATGCGGCGCTGCCGGAGATTGCGCTGTATGTCGGCGGCAAACTGTTCCAGTCCATTTTCCTGTGTACGACTTTTGTGAATACGCTGGCGTCAGGCCTGGCGTCACATGCCAGTGTATCTCGTTTGCTGTACGTGATGGGCCGGGATAACGTCTTCCCGGAGAAGTACTTCGGTTATGTTCATCCGAAATGGCGCACCCCTGCGCTAAACGTCATTATGGTCGGCATTGTGGCGCTGTCGGCGCTGTTTTTTGACCTGGTGACCGCCACTGCGTTGATTAACTTTGGCGCGCTGGTGGCCTTTACGTTCGTCAATTTGTCGGTGTTTAACCACTTCTGGCGTCGTGAAGGGCGTAAACATACCTGGCAGGAGAAATTGCACTATCTGGTATTGCCAATGGTTGGCGCCGCCACGGTTGCCGTACTGTGGGTCAATCTGGAGGTGACATCGCTGACGCTGGGACTGGTATGGGCCGGGTTAGGGTTGGTGTATCTCGCCTGGCTGACCGGACGTTTTCGTAAGCCGCCGCCGCAGTTTGACGCGGCGAAAACTGAGCGGGCCTGGGAGTAATGGAAGCGGAATCAACAATAGCTTTCGGCTGAATTGGGCTAAAAATAAAATACGCTATGCCGCGGCAGACAGTTGCGGCATAGCTGCTTTAATTAATGTACAGCTTGCATTAGGCAATAAAAAAACCGGCACGGGAGCCGGTAAGTGAATCAATGTTGTAAGATAATTATTATTATAATAACTGAATTACAATTGAGCTAACTCTATAGGAACGGGTTTTCCTATATGGTATCCCTGTAACCAACCAATACCCATCGTGATTAGCATCTTTTCAATTTCCTCATTTTCAACAAACTCCGCGACGACTTCCATTTTTTTCAGTTTCGCCACTTCGCAGAATGATCTGACCGCGCATCGACTAAACTCATCGGTCAGAATATTACGGATGAATGAGCCATCAATCTTCAGAATGTCAGCGTCTAACGTTCGTAAACGAGAATAACTGGATGCTCCGGTTCCAAAATCATCAATAGCAATTTTCGAACCGGCTTTACGTAATGCTCTCAGAACATCAGTGACATTGGCGTTATCAATGATATCTGATTCAATGACTTCAAAAATGATACGTTCCGGTGCGATGGCGTATTTTCTAAACAAGGTGAAAACATTATCAAGAAAATCAATTTTATTAAGCGAATCTGGGGTCAGGTTAATAGAAAAATGGCTGTTGGGTTCAGATTTCTGTCGTGACTGTATAAAACGAAATGTCTGTTCAATCACGGTGATATCCAGCGCAGGGAGTAGTCCTGCCTCGCGTGCAACCGGTAGGATGGTATCTGGAAAGATTAATTTACCATCAACCATTTTTATCCGAATAAGTATCTCGTGATAACGTGTCAGTCCAGTGGTTGACACGATCGGTTGAACAACCAACATTGTTGATACGATAGGTTGGGCCATAAGTTCAAACGATTGTCTGTCGATAGCTTTTTGCAACATATGACGAATCACAGCCTGACTGACAATTCTATCACCCGGCATTTGTGGGTTGAGTAATAACGGTTGCCCCTGCATCAACGAGATGTAACTTTGGGTATTAAGCTGCTTAATAGCTAGCGATAAATTTTTAATCAGGTTTTTCTCGGTGGTATACGCCATACCGCAAGATAACCCCAATTGGTAGTCTTTCCAGTTAAAACGGAAAGAGTTTAGTTTTTTATACAGTTCAGAAATGTCAGGTATGGCATTAAGGCGAAGAATTATCCCGTGACCTGGGGCATAATAGATATTATCGTCACCGCTTATTAATTTACGCACATAGGTGCTTAACCCTTTTACAAACTCAAAACGGAACTCGATACCATGCGTTTGCTCTAGCGTGTTCAGTTCAGTACAACGGATGTAACACAGACACTCAGTTGAGTATTTACGAATATCCATTTGCAGGGCCTGAAAGTTAGGCAGTCCAGTATTAGGCTCTGATCTAAAAAGTTGTTTGAGGCGTCGGAGGTATTTTCGGTTACGAATGGCAAGTACACCGGCAACGACAATCGTCAGCGAAAAGACAAACACGACCGTAGAAGAAATCACCAGACTATGTAAATAGTTTTTATCGTCAGCGGGTGGGATATAACTATTTATGTTATATCCTAGCAAGATGAGCATCGCTACCCAAACAGGGGATATGAAAGCATGACCAATACAGATCACTCCCCATAGCATGAGCGGAAGAAGCCACAGTAATGAGTAGTCAGTAAATATGAGTATATCCTGTCTGCTGACAATCAAAGCAGACATAATGCAGACTAACAGGACCAGCCATAATACTTGACATAAAATAGGTGGGCCGGATTTTATCAATGTCTTCACATGCCTGATGTGTAAAATACACCATACTGGATTTTGAACGCTTCTGAGCAACAGGTAACAAAAAGGGATCCCTGTCAGGCAAGAGTTCATCAACCACTGCAAGTTAATTAATGTTTGCAGTGTAAAAAGATGAGTCATTGGTTCAGAAATAACTCGCGACTGGAACCAGTGCTCAATCGAGATAAAGAGTAAGGAATTGCAGCACACCAGCCAAACAATACGTAGGGTTGTAAGCTGGCTGCGGCCAAAGCTTACGGCACTTCGTTTACCTGTCGAGAACACATAGAATGTCTGGCTAATGAGTGCGGCCAGTACCTGAGCTGATAACGTTAGCAGCGAATCTAATGAGTAAGAGTAGAGCGCATACAAGAAAAAGGCACCTAAAATGGGGAATGCCTTTTGCCTGTATAAAACCAGTAATGCGGAAATGAGAGGTAAAGTGAGATCGTAAAAATGCAGGGTTGCACCCGCAATATCTTCCTGCTTACTGAGATGACCAGCGACAAACTGTAAAGCAAAAAATGCGATGCCTACACAAAAATAGTCTTTAAATGTATTAACGAAATTTATATTTTCCGTTTTTTTTAACGATATCATCATGCGCAATTCTCAGTGAGTTATCACCGCTCTCAATGTAAGCAAGCTACTTAAAACCTGTTAGCCCGGGTGCTGAAAGTGTGTATTTTTGGATGTTCTTGCTAATCGAAATCTATTTGAATAGATGTTACGTAAATTTTTAAGCGTAATCCTTGATAATTTTCTGGTGCGACACAACGCAAGAGAGAAGAATTTTTCTGACTGCGCTGGTAATAAAAATGCCGTCAATAGCATTTATTTCATACAGAATATACGATCGATAAAAACGATCAATATAAATATTTTGATAGATTTAAACGATAGGTTTGGCAGATCGTAAATACGATAAAAGATCGATGAAAGCTATTGAAGTGTTATTAATTAATGTTATTTATTTCATTATTGTTAATTTTGTTGCTTTGTTTTTTAAGTTACTCTGTGGTCATACCTTTCTAAGGAAATCTTTTTTTGTGGCCAGGAACGCGAGTATCCCCACTCTCCTGCAAAAATGCCATCGCGAATGATTAACAGGGCAACTGCTGCATCGCGCAGTGAATTCCAACGCCGCCAGCCGATTGACCGACCGGCCCGCACAGGCACGTGGCGAGTAGCATACCCAATCCTTGCTTGACGAACGAACATCTTGTCATCATGGGAATAATCTTTGCGTATTTTCACCTGACTGCAGGCGAATAAAATAATAATAGATAATAACGCGAGTGCGCATAATTTTATTAAATAATAAAATTATGGATGGTGCTGGCTGATATTAAAACTTCTCAGCTATATATAATTTATATTTATTAACTCTATTTTACCATGCAGGTTTACGTTGAGGCCGCCATCTGGCGGGCCTTGGCGCAGATTGTGATCTGACCGAATGTTCTGCTGTATTTATCAATGTCGCCTATCGCGTGGACTATAGTAAAGATGGCCGCTATTTCTCATCATTAATAACCGTGAGTGGGGGACGTGAATGAAGAAAATACTGATGTTAGTTGGCGATTATGTCGAAGATTATGAAACGATGGTTCCTTTCCAGGCGTTGCAAATGCTGGGCCATCGTGTTGATGCAGTCTGTCCGGATAAGCGTCAGGGGGATTACGTTCAAACGGCGATTCATGATTTTGAGGGGGCGCAAACCTACAGCGAAAAACCGGGACACCGTTTTACGTTGAATGCGAATTTTGCCGAAGCACGGGCCGTTGATTACGACGCGTTGGTGATCCCCGGCGGGCGCGCTCCGGAATATCTCCGTCTGAACCCGGAGGTCATTCAACTGGTGCAGGATTTCAACTCAGCGGGTAAACCTATCGCCGCCGTCTGCCATGGCCCTCAGCTATTGGCGGCAGCAGGGATATTAGAAAACCGTACCTGTAGCGCCTATCCGGCCTGCGCGCCTGAAGTGCGTTTGAGCGGCGGACATTATGCGGATATCGGCATTGATCAAGCCTACGTCGACGGTAATCTGGTGACTGCGCCAGCCTGGCCCGCGCATCCGCAGTGGCTGGCTAAATTTGTTGAAGTATTAATGCAGCCAGCGGCAAAGTGATGAGCAAGTCGGTATAACCTCCCGGCTATACCGACCACACATCTTACCTCTTCATGAGTGCGAACACGCCCCAGCCAATGTATTCCCGGGTGAAGGTGACGTGGCGTCCCGGTGAACTTCTCAGTTGCTCCCTGACTTCAGTTGCAAACTCATCGTCCTGATTAGCTTCCAGCCAGCGGCGCATCGTCAACCATTTTGCCGCCTCGTACCTGTCCCAACCTTCCTGGTCAGCCAGAACCATTTCAACCACGTCATAGCCGAGCGGGTCAAAAGAAGCAATGAGTTCCGCCAGGGAAAGAAAATCGGCGACAGCGGTCGCGCCGCAGGACTGGGCGATTTCCTCTGTTGCGGGTATCTGGCGCCAGTACGGCTCACCGATAAGTATGATTCCGCCAGGCTTAAGACTCTGCTCCAGTTGTCTGACCGTTCCGGCGACGCCGCCTGCAATCCAGGTTGCGCCCACGCAGGCGGCAATATCGCATTTTTCTTCAGCGATATAGCCCGTTGCATCGGCGTGGACAAAACTCACCTGCTGACTGACGCCCAGTTCTGCTGCGCGCAGCGTTGCCTGCTTGCTAAACAGCTGGCTCATATCGATACCGATGCCGAAAATGCCATGATCGCGCGCCCAGGTGCACAACATCTCGCCCGAGCCGCTGCCGAGATCCAGAATGCGGGTTCCCGGTTCCATGCGCAGCACCTGGCCTAACGTGGCGTATTTCTGCGCGGTGAACGGATTATGGATGCGATGAGCGCTTTCGCTGATAGTAAAAATTTTTGGGATATCCATCTCTCTCTCCTTAGCGATTATCCAGTTGGGCGCGAACGTTGTTCAGCCCGGTAGTATTGATGCGATAGGGCTGACCATTGACAGATTTGATCAGCTTTTTGGTTCTGAGTTTTTTGAACACGGCGAGGGTGCAGTCGCAGAGCAGTAGTCCTTCGCGGCTGTAGCATTCGACGGAGGTGACGCGGCCTGAGGCGTCGCGGACGTGAACGATACGACCACCTTTGGCGAGAACGTGTAAGGTACGTTGTTCCTGACGGGATAAATTCATACTGGAAAACCTGTTTAATCATCATGTGCAAAACGTGCAAACACACTGCGGTGTCCGCATTCGATTTCGGCGCATTGATAACCAGTCCGTCCTGAAAAGGTCGGCAAGCTGATTATCTGATGATTACATTCTCCAGCATCAAAGCCTCGGGTTGAGTTGAAAGGTATTTACCTGATGAATCATACCAGCCAGAATCTCCAGAGAAAACTCCTTGTACATAAAATGTGATCTATAACGAGTTATAGCGTTTAGTGACTTTATTAACTGCAAATTTTCGTTATGTCAGGTGTCTATTAAAATATTAAATTAATTTGATATTCTGTCTGCGCATAAGGTGTTATCTGTGGTAACGTGGCACTGTGAGCGCATTTGGGGCCACGCAATTGATTAGGATGGATTAATCTTTTTGTCGCTTTATTTGCTGTTTTGATAAGGCGTTTTTTATTATTTTAATGGTTTTCGACCGAATTTGTGATTAATTGATTTTAAGAATTTTCTTAATGCGATGAATTGTGTATACTCGGTTCCGCAAGAAGCTCTTCCGTTATCACTAAAACTATAAATCTGTCCTTAACACCCGTATTACCTCTGCCCTGAATCTCTTCTCAGGGCAGAGGTTTTTTTTGCCGGTGCAGGATTTTATTAATCACCAATATATACAAATATTATGGTGGGTAATGTTTAAAATTAACGGTTAGGGAAGTATTATCCATCGATAATAAGGTAATGTCGAATAGTATCATAATGAATCTATTTACCAGGGGACTATATAGCATTTCTTATAATTCACGGTTTTTCAGTATGATAGAAATTTTTGCTATTGATATAATTGTGAGTTTGCTCACGGATTTTAGTGCGCTAAGTGGCTATTTCTAGAGAAGTGCAAACGGTTGCATGTTGCTGACACCGTATTCGTTCATTAAAAAAATATAGCAATGCTATCTCTTGGGCCGGTATAGAGAAGTGGAGTTTAAATGATTTCTATTATCTCTTGGGCTTACGAGTGCCGTTTATGATTTCTGTTAGCTAAACACCATGGGAAATAGCAGTGAACATAGACAGGGAGTATGGTTTTACCCATCAGTAAGGCGTTTTTGTCACCGACGTAATGACTCATCTCATTATATTCATATATATACCCGTCATACTTCGAGCTGCATGTGCGTTGGCTTTCCTCGCTCGCCCAGTCACGTACTTATGCATGCTCCTGGGAATTCGCTGCGTCGCCGCCTTCCTGCAACTCGAATTATTTAGGGTATAAATCAACGTCGTAATGCTCATAAAATCAGCGTTCCGGGATGAACGCTGATTTTATCTGGTTCCCTGTTTAATATCACTCGCGCTGTACGCGAGCCCCTCTCACAGTATTTCGTCAATAAAATATTAAAGGACCTCCTGGAATGGATATTGTTGAACGTTTTATCAACTACACCAAAATTAATACCACGACTTCAAGAGAAAATGGCGCAAATGGGATAATGCCTTCTTCTGCTGGTCAAATGGTACTGGCAAAACTGCTTGCAGCAGAACTTGAAGCATTAGGAATGGAAAACATTGAGGTCAGGGATACCGCCATCGTAACGGCTACACTGCCCGGGAACACCGATGACACGGTTCCTGTCGTTTCATTCTTTGGACATCTGGATACCAGTGCGGAACAGACTGCGGACACAAATGCGCAACGTCTTCACTATAGCGGTGGGGATTTGTGCCTGAACAAAGAACTGAATATTTTTCTGCGCGAAAGCGAGTTCCCGGAACTGAAAAATTATATCGGTGATGATCTATTGGTCACTGACGGAACCTGCCTGTTAGGGGCTGATGATAAAGCAGCCATCGCTGCAATTATGAACGCATTACAGTATCTGGTGGCACATCCGGAAATCAAACATGGACCGGTGAAGGTGGGTTTTGTGCCTGATGAAGAGCAAGGATTGCGTGGCGCAAAAGCTTTTGATGTTGCCAGCTTCGGCGCTGATTTTGGTTACACCCTGGATTGTTGCGGTATCGGCGAGTTTGTTTATGAGAACTGGAATGCAGGCGATGCGGAAATCATCTTTACCGGCCAGTCTGCGCACCCCATGTCAGCCAAAGGTAAGCTGAAGAACTCGCTGCTGATGGCGCATAAGTTTATTGCGATGCTGCCTGGCGGAGAAGCGCCTGAATATACGGAAGGGCGCGAAGGTTATTACTGGGTTAAGCAGTTGCAGGGTAACAGCGCCCGCACGGTGCTTAAGCTGGATATCCGCGACTTCACTGAAGAAGGCTATAAGGCGCGTATGGCATTTATCCGTCAGCTTGCCGTCAGTACCTGCGCACTATGGGGCGAAAATAGCGTGGTCTGTCATTTAGCCGATCGCTATGCGAACGTGTTCAATAGTTTGCAGGGTGATGCTCACTACCCGATTGATATTGCATTACGCGCCTATCAGAAATGTGGGATTACCCCGGCACCTGTCGCCATGCGCGGCGGATATGATGGTGCGGTTTTATCGCAGAAAGGATTGCCTTGCCCGAATATTTTTACCGGCGCCCATAATTTTCACTCTATTTATGAATATCTGCCGGTGCGTTCACTGCGGGCCGCCAGCGATGTCGTGGTTGCGGTCATTGAGGAAACCTTTGCTGAGTTCACGCAGCGGAGAGCTCAGTCATGATTCAGGTGTTAATTGCCCTGCTGGTTATCGTGGTGGTCGCTCGTCTGATTCTGAAAGGTTATCGTGCGGAACCCGTGCTATTTATTGCGGGTTTGGTGCTGATGATTTGCACCGCCCTCACCGGGTGGGGTTCCGTACTACCGAAAGGCGTTGCTGGCACGGGGATTTCCTTTCTCGATCCGTTCGAGGTTATGCGCGATCTCTTCAGCACGCGAGCCGCCGATCTTGGCCTGATGATCATGGCGCTGATGGGATTTGCGCACTACATGGATCATATCGGCGCCAATGAGGCGGTGGTGCGTGTCGTCACAAAACCCCTGCGTGCGCTGCGTTCGCCCTATATTCTGCTTTTTTTCTCGTACCTGCTCGCCAGTCTCCTGCAGTTAGCTATTCCTTCAGCCACTGGACTCGCCGTACTGCTGATGGGAACAATGTTCCCCATTATGCTGGGATTAGGGCTTTCCGCTGCCTCTGCTGCCGGGGTAATTGCCACCTCGCTGGGCGTGGCGTATACCCCAACGGCAATCGATGCTATCAGGGGATCGAAAGCGGTCAATATGGATGTGGTGGAATACGTGGTCTACCACCAGGGACCGGCTGCTCTGGCTACCGTTTTGGTCGTGGGAGTCTGCCATTTTTTCTGGCAGCGCTATTGCGACCGCAAAGCGGGGACCTTACCACGGGAAATCGGTAGCGCTGAAGTGACTGACTCAGGAACTGCGCCCGCATTTTATGCGCTGCTTCCCATGCTTCCAATACTGATGGCGGTGGGATCCTCTGAAATGTTCGTCAGTGGTATTAACCTGAATATCATTACCATTGTGCTTATTTCAATGGCTATTTGTATGTTGATTGAATGGCTGCGGGTGCGAGATTTAAAGGCGGTGTGCGAAGGATTTAGCCATTTTCTGAAAGGAATGGGTACTGCCTTTACCGGTGTGGTAGGCCTGCTGGTTGCGGCGGGGGTTTTTGCTCATGGTATTAAAGTCATTGGTGCGATTGATCAATTAATCCTGATGGCCGAACACGTGGGATTGCCGCCATTTGCCATGGCGGTGGTGTTTGCGCTGGTGACGCTTGCGGCGGCTATCATTATGGGATCGGGTAATGCGCCATTTCTTGCGTTCGTTGAGCTTATCCCGCAAATCGCTGCCAGTATGGGGGCGAACGCCGTGGCCATGATTCTGCCGATGCAGCAGGCATCGCATATGGGACGGGCCATTTCACCGGTATCTGGCGTGGTGATCGCCGTTTCCAGCGGGGCAAAAATAACTCCATTCGATGTGGTTAAACGCACCGCCGTACCGTTGATTGTCGGCTTTGTTACGCATACGCTAATCATCGGTATTTTCTACTAACAATTGCAGGCCCAGACAAACCTCCGGTTTATTGAATCTGGAGGTTTTCTGGTTTGATACATTGTTGTATTGATTACGCGGGATAATTATTAGTTTTCATCTTTATCGAGCGATTCTTATTATTTGTGGTCAATCTTGTTAACTATAAATGATTAATAAAAATAATGTGTTTCATGGCTCTTTTTTTACATTGAGATAAATTAATCTGGATCATATTATGCTGGTTTTAGTTGTAGTAGGTTTTTAAATTGAGTAGTAACAAATTAAATACAATAATGATTTTTCTGGGTAGGTTTTAAGTGGTAAAAAATTTAGGAAAAGTGAGTAAATCGAGGCATCATTATCAGGATGAGCTGGAAGCATTCACCTGGAGCGCGTTAGTGGCAATTGGTATCGCATTACAGGATCACAAGATCCACTCTAAAATGTCAGAGCATATTTTTATTATGCATTGGTTGGCCATCGCAAAAAAAAGAAAACTCTTTTCACGAAGTGTGGCCAATGAGCTTCAATGGTTAATTGATGAAGGTAAGAAAAAAAGCATCAATGCACAACTAAAATTTAAAATAGAATACTTGTACGCCACCTCAAGTGGTGATGTGACAATGCAAAATGATTATTTTAAATTCACCCACACGATTGAAATGTTGAGAAATAATGGATGGCAGAACTTTCTACTCACACCAGAGAAGTGGCGTGACCTGCATGATAAGATTAAAGTGAGAAAGGGTAACTTTATTTTTATGGATGATACCAGACTCCAGGAGTGCTTTGGTGCTCAGGGCGAGATAGTCAAACCTTTCTGTATCCGGGTGTATGGCGATGTTGAGTTCGCAAAATTAACCTTCATCAAACACCACCTGCCGGTAGAGTTTGTGAAAGATATTTCCAATGAATTTCATCACTTCCAGTTTCTTACTGATAAGTAATGATTAAAACAACTTATGAACAGAGAATTGTTAAAGCAAAAGTTAGAGATCGCGACCGAATGGATTAGGCTGTCTGATACCGCTGACAATTTATCTATATCTTTTCGGGGCATTCTCGAGATTGGCGAAAGTTCTTCTGCGCCAGATAACAGCACGCCGCTACTCCGGTTAGAAAATGAAATGGCGACAATTGCAGTTGATTCAATGTCATGGGTAAGGGTGCCGGCAGATCGTCAGGAAAAAGTGACCGTCTATATTCTCTGACGTTTGGCTGGTGCTTTGTTCGCTTGATGCCGGTCAGATACGGCTATCTGGCCCATACTCAGTGGCGCATTGTATTTAATATAACTACTTTCTCATCCATAAATAATATTAATGTTGGTTTTTTTATAGTGTAATTGTTCCCGGTAATAAAACGGCGATTTGCCGCCATGTGTACCACGGTGTACGTAATTTATTATACTAAGTTGAGCGGGGATACTTTCTCATAATTAACCATTTTATAGGTTAAGATATTACGTGGCGTGTCGATAACAATTTAGTCATAGATGATTGGCTAATTGTTATGGAGATGTTCAAATGTTAAAGAATATGAGGATTAAAACCAGTCTGTTATTATTGCTTTTGGTATTTACCTTTATGCAGTTCCTTTCTAATGGGTTTGAGTTGGTCGATCTCAAAGGAAATCAAAAAAGTACCCTTCTACTGCATAATATAGTAAAGGAACAGGATTCGCTGCATAACGTCGTTGGGGCTGTTTATAAAGTAAGAAGCGTTCTTGATAATATCCAACTGCAAGATATGGCTGCTACCCAACAGACATTGCGACAGGTGCAGGATGAGATAGCTTATGCCAGAAAGCAGTTCGCTATTTTTTGGGATATACCAGGACTGACGGCGGATGATCCCCAGATTGGTAAAATCGTCAGAACTGCTTTTGAGCAACAAATGAATGCTGAGCAAAAGTATGTTGATAAATTAAATGAGGCTATTTCTGACGGTAGTATTGTTGGTACACAAACAAATGCCAACACAGAGGTGCTGGCTTTGCGAAAAAATTTTGATAAGGAGATTGAGAGCTACTACAAATCAACCATGTTGGTCGGTAAAAATATCGTTGAGCAGACACACGTTCAGTTTAATGCCTCAATACTTAAAATATCCTTGCTGCTGGCCGTTACGGTTCTTATCTTTATTCTCTGCAATATCTGGATAAACCGAACAATCATTCGGCCATTAAATATCGTGTCTGAGCATTTTTCACGGATTGGTAAAGGCGATCTGAGTCATCCCGTTAAGGTGCCGGGTAACAATGAAATTGGCTTACTGTGTTTAAATTTACAACATATGCAAAACGGCCTGCGGGAGACCGTCAGTACGATTCGCGATGGCGTTGAGTCTATTAATATCGGTATGCAGGAAATTGCTTCGGGTAATTCAGACTTATCAACCCGGACGGAGCAACAGGCTGCGGCAGTGGTTGAAACGGCGGCCAGTATGGAACAGATTTCCGTAACAACCAAAAATAACACCGATAAATCACATCAGGCGTCTGCCATGACGAGTGAAAGCACGGAAATGGCATTGCGTGGCGAGCGCTTAATGAGCGACATGGTTGAGAAAATTCACCTGATCAGCCGCAACGCGCAAAGCGTGAATGAAATATCTCATGTCATTGATAGTATTGCTTTCCAGACTAATATTCTCGCCTTAAACGCCGCGGTAGAAGCGGCACGCGCTGGCGAATCCGGGCGTGGATTTGCCGTTGTGGCGAGTGAAGTCAGAACCCTTGCCCAACGTAGCGCCTCCTCAGCGAAAGAAATTAGCGAACTGGTGGCCAAGGCGGCAATCAGCGTCAAGGAAGGGGTGGAGATAGCTGAAAGCAGTGGGGCCATGATGGCGGACATTGCTAAGGCAATACGCAATATCAATATACTCATGGAAGATATATCCGGCGCATCGGGGGAACAGAGTAGCGGCATCGAGCAGATCCGCGTTGCTGTCACGCAAATGGAGCAAGTCACTCAGCAAAATGCGTCTCTGGTTGAGGAAATCGCCGCCACGACAGGCAGTGTGGAAGAGCAGTCGGCAATGCTATCCCAGGCCGTGGCTGTGTTTCAGGTTGATGAAAAGCTGCAGCAGGATACCCAGGACAAGCAGTAGAACATGCGCATCTCATCAGCTGTAAATTCAGTCTGATGAGATGGCTGGTTGTCGGGAGACAGTGCTTTAATCATATTGATAATAATTCTCATTATTATTGTTGTGTCGCGCAGGGAATGGTAATGTTGCTCCTGACCAAAAACTGTTAATCCCATTTTCTGTGCAGAAGACAGCATGAACAACACCACCACTCTGAATGCGTCCAGACGCGTAGCGCGTACTTTTTCCGTCAGCGAGTTTATGGATTTTGGTGAGCGTTATGGGATCGACTATTGCTTTCCCCTGCTGGCGCAAAAGCCGGATTTGCCGTCCGCTAGCCCTGTGCTGCAAGGTGAAATTGAGGAGATGACGCTCCCCTGCGGGATGTGCGTGACGCACTCTGATGTACAGGTGTTGCAACCCTATGAAACCACCTCCCGCCACAGCAGTCCCTTGTATATGCTGGTGGTACTGGAAGGCTGCGTGATCCTCTCGTTTAACGGCCAGGAACACGTGGTGCGTTCCGGCATGGCGTTTAGCTCACGCCTGAGCGAGCACCAGACGATGCGCGCCCGCCATCATGCCGACTGCAAACTGCGAACTTTATCGCTCGGTCTCTATCCCGACGGCGCGTGGCGCACGGGGCTACTCGAATCGTTGATGCGTGAGTGGGAAAGATGCCAGACGCCGACGCTTATCTGGCAGGTGCCGGGATTTTTACTCAGCGGCCTGGAGTATGCGCAGCAGAGCGCGCTGAGCAATGTTTCTCGCCAGTTGATGCTGGAAGGGCTGATACTGCAACTGTTCGGCCATGGCCTCAGTGTATGCCAGGTCGAGAGCGGCAAACGCCTCGCCGCCAGCGGGGAACAGCAGCGGCTGGAAGTCGTTCGTCGCCTGTTGGAACAGAATCCTGAGAATGATCACACGCTCAATGAACTGGCGCAACGCGCGGCAATGAGTCCCAGTAGTCTGCGTAGCAAGTTTCGCGCAGCCTATGGCTGTTCGGTCTTTGATTACCTGCGCGATTGCCGCCTGGAACGCGCGCGCGGTTATTTACTGGAAGGATACAGCGTACAGCAGGCAGCCTGGATGTCGGGATACCAGCACGCCACCAACTTCTCTACTGCCTTTCGTCGTCGTTACGGTTTTTCGCCAGGCGATATGCTCAAGCTTTGCTAATCCATTTTTGCGTTTTGCGCACGTTGCTGGCAGACAATTTGGCACTGCGCATAGGTAATCTGGCATCCGGCATAGCTATCTCCGTCAGCAAAAAGGTAATAATTCTCACTTACAATTAGAAATGCCTTTGGAGATACTCATGTTCGCGAAGACTCGGTTGGCGCTGTTGGTAGGATGGGTGACCGGCAGCGTGGCTTTTCCTCTGCTGGCGCAGGAAACAACAAAAAACGATACGGTCGTTGTCACCTCGCAAATGCAGAGCGGGGCCACGAAGCTTGCCACGCCGGATATTGAAACCCCGCAATCGGTATCCATCATTACCCGCGAACAGTTTGAAGAGCAGGGCGCAACCAGCGTGCGTCAGGCCGTTAGCTATACGCCGGGGGTATACAGCAATCAGATTGGCGCCTCCGACCGCTTTGACTACATTGTGCTGCGCGGCTTCTCCGATGGCAGCCTGGACAACGTCTATCTCGATGGTCTAAAGATGATGGGCGACACCAACTCACACAGCTCGCTGGTGGTCGATCCGTGGTTCCTTGAAGATATCGAAGTGGTGCGCGGCCCGGCTTCCGTGCTGTATGGCCGTTCCTCTCCGGGCGGTATTGTGGCGCTGACGTCGCGTAAACCGTCGTTTGACTCGGGTGGGGAAGTGAAGCTGTTTGCGGGCAACAATAACCAGCGCGGCGCGGCGTTTGACGTCACCGGAGCGCTGGATGATAACGATCGTGTGGCGGCGCGCCTGAGCGGGATGACGCGTTACGCGGACTCGCAGTTTGGCCCATTAAAAGAAGAGCGTTACGCGCTGATGCCCAGCCTGACCTGGCGCATCACCGACCAGACGCGTCTGGATCTGATGGCCTATCTGCATCGCGACCCGGAAGGCGGTAGCCACTCCGGTCTGCCTTATGACGGCACCGTGGTTCCGCATTACGGGCAAAAGATCTCTAACACCTTTTACGAAGGTGAGGATGATTACGACAAATACGATCGCCGTGAAAACATGGTGGGCTACAATATTGAGCACATGTTTGATAGCGGCTGGTCGGTGCGGCAAAAGCTGCGCTATCTGCATACCGACGTTGAACTGAACCAGGTGTATGCGGCGGGCTGGTTGAACGAAACCGAGCTTAATCGCGGCTATTCCGGCTCTGATGAAAAAATGTCGGCGATTACGCTGGATAATCAGCTCGACGGCAGCTTTGATACCTGGCAGGTCAACCATCGCCTGCTGGTGGGCATTGATTATCAGGATCGCAGCAACAATACCACCGGCTACTACGGCGCATTCCCGCCGATCGACGCTTTTAACCCGGTGTATGGCGCGAAGCCGGATTATATCGACATGTATGCGCGTGAGAAGCACAAGCTGCGCCAGACGGGCTACTATTTGCAGGATCAGATGTCATGGGATCGCTGGCGTATTACGCTCGGTGGTCGCTACGATCAGGTCAGCGTTTCTAACATTGATAAGATCAACGATACCCGCAGCGATCTGGATAAAAACAACTTTAGTACCCGCGCCGCATTGCTCTATTTGTTCGATAACGGCTTTGCGCCTTACGTGAGTTATTCCACCGCCTTTACGCCAACCAGCTTTGCCGATGAGAACGGCAATCTGCTGGAGCCGATGAAAGGCAAGCAGTGGGAAGCGGGGCTGAAATATGAGCCGGAAGGGCTTAACAGTCAGTTCAGCGCGTCGGTGTTCCGCATTAATCAAACCAATATCGCCACCAAAGAAGAGCCGACCGATCCGTATCGCTCGATTGGGGAAATTGAATCTGAAGGGGTGGAGCTGGAAGCGATTAGTCAACTGACGGACAGCTTCCGCCTGCAGGCGGCATATACCTACACCGACATCCGCTACAAGAAAAGCAGTCCGGAGGAGCAGGGCAAGCGTGCCGTGTATGCACCACGGAACCAGGCCAGCACCTGGCTGAGCTACGATGTGAAAAGCGGCCCGCTGGATGGTCTGACGCTCGGCTCGGGCGTGCGTTATGTCAACGGGATCACCAGCGATCGTCTGAATACGCATACCCTGCCATCTTATACGTTGGTGGATATGGCGATTGGCTACGATTTAACGAATATCGGTATTAAAGGACTGAGCGCCCAGTTGAACGTCAACAACCTGACCGATAAACGCTACGTTGCGGCCTGTAACTCGCTCTCATACTGCTACTTCGGCGCTGAGCGCAGCATTGTCGGCAGCGTATCCTGGAAATTCTGATGCTTTAGCCGGATGGCGGCGCTGGCACCTTATCCGGCCTACTGTAGTGTGTAAATTGTAGGCCTGATAAGCGCAGCGCATCAGGCCTAGTGGGTTGCGGCTATTGCGTAAAACCGTTTTGCATACAAATCTGCGCGCTGGTTCTCAGAGTAAAGGCGATTTTGTCTGGGTACTGGCTGTAATAGTTATGCTCTTCTTCCAGCCCTTTCGCCTGCGCCAGACGTACCGTTTCCAGTGAGCAGGTACGGTAGATCAGATCTTTATTCATATTGATCTGCTTCTCGCGCTGTTTGTCCGCAGACAGCGCCAGCCAGCTCTCTGACAGCGAGTAATCGTAGACTACCCGATTCCCTTTCGCCTGCACGTTCTCGATGGTAATGAATTCGTCGATTTTCAGTCTCGGCTGCCCACGCATTTTTTTCTTATCTTCTGCGGCGGCATATTGGGCCAGGGTATTAATATCCATACTGGCTATCTTCTGTTTATAAGTCTCGACATAGGCGGCGGGTTGCTGATAATGCTGAGCGTAAGCATTTCTTAATTCCCCGTCGCTCATCGTACAACCCGCCAGAAACAGAGGTAATAGCAGTGCCAGTTTTATTTTAGTCATAATGCTGTCCCGTTTATTATTGGATGTAGTCGCCCATAACATAATAGAAAATGAATGATCACAGGAGATAGTTAAGGTTGTATAAACCGGTGCGCGAAGGCACAAGTTCAATAGTCTTAAAATGGCGGAACAGGCGGGAAACCCTGCCAGAATTGGCAGGGTTATTAAAAATTAATGGCCGATCATTTTAGCCTTCGGGATCAGCTGGAAATACATGTGATCGGGCACCGGCGTATCCCAGACATTGGCATAAACCGCATAGCCAATGGTGGCAAAAAGGATACCCAGCACCAGGATAGTCATGACAACGCCTGACAATGCCGTTTGCCGCCATAACGATTTGCCGTTTCCTTGTTCCCCCGCAGGGGGGTGCAGTGAAAAGCTCAGCGTAGAGGCCACCGGGCAGGATTCAACGCAGGTCATACAGCCGGTACATTCCACGGTACGCACCTGAATCAGTCGATCGACCGGGATAGTAGACGGGCAGTTTTTCGCACATTTCCCGCAGTCAATGCAACTGTCTGGATTACGCCGGATTTTAAACGGCGAGAGCAGTGAAAACAGGCCAAGCAGTGCGCCATAAGGGCACAGATAACGGCACCAGGCATTGCGAATAAACACGCTCAGGACGCTGATAATTATCAGGAAAATAAGCGTGGCGGAGCCGATATGACGAAAGAAATCGAGCATCTTCACGTCAATGATCATGCCATAGGCCGACATCAGAAAGTACTGGATTCCCTGGGCGGGCATCGACAGAGCGATATACAGAAAGAATCCCAACAGCAGATACTTCAGACTGAGCAGTGGAATATCCAGCCAGCGCGGCAGCGTGAAATTGCGACCCAATACTTTTTTTCCCAGAGTACCAAGCAGTTCGGAAAGCGTACCAACCGGGCATAGCCACGAACAGAAGGCTTTTTTTAACAACAAGCTAATCAGGATAAACGCAACTAACAGCAGCATGGAGGCGGCATGGATGGGCGGGAGAAAACCGGTCTCCAGCGTGTAGCGAATATTCATCAAACCCGCGATCGGCAGCCACCCCTCAATACCGCCGGGTCTTGGAATATAGACGCTGGTACCGGCAGTTTCAAAATAGCGGACCCAATAATAAAACGTCACGCCAATATAGATATTGCTGGCCAGCAGGAGAAACTGGGTGGCTTTTCGCCAGGTACTGGCGTTACGCCAGTCATTCCACGGCAATTTGCCTCCGGTCGTGCCTGGGCGGCGCTGCCAGCGCGTGCTCTTTTTCCCGTTCATGGTTTTACACTATCCCTCATATTTCCCCTCCCACATTCAGAAGGCGTCATCATCGGGATATGCTAGCGCTATTCAGATTTGGTGTATTTGATTTGCATCTTATTAAGCGGCTGTTATTTTTATAGCGCCAATAGGCCTGAATAAAAATAACAGCCCGATACTTATCGCAGGTCAGATAAATACCCTTAACGGGGTATTTATTTCTCCGTGGGAAAATAGGTTATTCCTGAAATATCTCTACGCGGTCGCGGCCATTACTTTTCGCCAGGTACAGTGCCCGATCGGCTTTATCAACCAACTGCTTGTAGTCAGGATGGTAGTCATATTCGGCGATGCCAATACTGACGGTGACAGAAAATACTTCTGTCGCTGAGGCCGCCATGCGCATCTCGGCAATTTTCATACGCAGCGTTTCGAGGATAATACTGGCCTGAGACTGATCTGACTCGACAAGCAGTATCATAAATTCTTCACCACCGTAGCGGAACACGTAATCGCTGCTGCGAATATGATCATAAATAACCGCCGCGACGTTTTTGAGCGTCATATCACCGGTGTTATGCCCATAGTTGTCGTTAATTTGCTTAAAGTAGTCGATATCCAGCATCGCCAGGGTAAAGGGCTTCCGGGTATGTAACGCCAGCGAGATCTCACGGCGCATAATGGTCGGGATAAAGCGTCGGTTAAGCAATTGAGTCAATGAGTCTTTACCATTTTCCTGCTTGACCAGCGCGTCGAACATTGAGGCGAGCAGGAAATGGATTTTTGCCGAGAGCTGGCGTACATCCTGCAACAAGCTCATCCGTTCAGGCTCTGTCGCCTGATGCTGATGCGACAGCGTGGTTGTCAGGCGGTTGTCGATTTCCGCAATCAGCGACTCCATTTCTTTCAGCAGATTGCTGTTGCCCAGAATGTATTTTCCCTTATGCGCGAACCACATACCAAAATCAGAATTCGCCAAAAGGACCAGCTCACCGAAAGGCATTCCGGTGGCGATGTTATAGATAAACTGATTTTCCCAGTCGGTAAATGAACGTATTTGTCGCTCGCGTTCGACGTTAACGTCATCGTAAATGGTCTGCAGGCGATACTGTTCCTGGGTATGCAGTGAGTTTTGATAGCTGGGGGAATAGGAGACGGTCATGGCCTCCAGGGCGGTATCCATTGCCAGACTGCTGAAACAGATGGCATCGCTCAGCAGGGCGGGCGGGTAGTCCGCTTTCTTTTTCAGGACCCGATACAATTCATCTTTCAGCTTGCGCGCGCCGCGATTAACCAGATCGATAGGCAGCCCGATGCGGGCATGCACTACGCCAATTTTGCGCTGTTTTGCCAGCAGTTGTGAGAGATCTTCGTTCGCGCTACCAAGTACGCTGCGTAGCCAGTCAAACATACTGCCGCTAAGGCGGGTGCTGACCTGTTCTGTATTGAGGAACAATGCGCTCTCCGCATGGGAGAGCATATAGTCATAAAAAACGCTCACTAAATGGCGGATCTCTTCGTCGCTTAATGATGTCAGGATCGTGTGAACTTCAGGGGATGTTTGACGTAACAACGCCTGCCATTCTGTAAGGAGTAATGTGTCGTTTACCGGAGCAACCTGTTCCATCTCACTGCCACTCAAAATGCGATTTAAAATTCAGGCGGTATTACGGACAATTACGTCACGATGGTCAAGTTAAACTCGCTTAACGATGGCTGATACCTTCATAAATAAGCCTGAGCGCGAAAACGCCGATAATGGCGCCTATCACCCGGCTGGCAACCCGCTGGATTCGACCATACGCACGGCGTACGGCGGGCAAAGAAAACGCCTGGCTGAGAAAAATACGCCAGATAACGGAAGACAACACAATACCTGCCCAGGCCATGAGCCTCGCCCACGTAGGCGTTTCTGCGCTGAGGGTGACGGAGAAGATACTAATAAAAAACAGAACGGTTTGCGGATTAGATAAATCCGTTAATAACCCGCGGCGGAAAAATACATACCAGGGGGCGGAAATCGGCTGCTGTAATGTTGGCATTTGCGGTGTAGCCTGATGACGAACACTATTCCAGGCAAACCATAGCAAGTAGGCGCCGCCGACAATTTTAATCAGTGAAAATATCTCTTCGCATTGGGTAATCAGCGTCGCCATGCCAAAGAGCCCGAGGCCGGAGTAGAACGCATCGCCTAAGGCCACGCCCAGACCGGTCATCACCCCTGCGCGTCGTCCTGACGCCAGGCTGGTTTGCACCACCACGAACAGGTTCGCGCCGGGATTAAAAAAGGTTAAAACAAACAGGCTGATGGTAAGTACGACGGCGTGTAAAGGTTCCATAAACAACGATTCCATTAGTAAGAGCGGGCCTGGGGCATGCTTAGACTGCTAACACTATAATTTTAGCGCGCTCGTCATTCTGCGTATTTACTCACACTGTATTGTGAAATGCGCCTAAATTTGCCAATAGCGTCTACGCCTGGTTTCTGTAACCCAACTGCGCCGGATAATGCCGCGGCGTGGGATCTTCTGTTATACGCGATACGCAAAATATCTTTATATTTCCGCCAGCTCTGGATCTTTTTTGCGGCCTGAACTACTTATTAATCATCCTTGACTCGCATGGCGAATGTTCAGGGGGCGATGATGGCATATATAACAAAACCTGGAGCTTTTATATGAAAACTGGAATTAAAGTACTTATTGGTGCGTTAGCTTTTGTTGTGTCCAACGCGTATGCCGCGGAATTTATGACGAAGGTTGAGTTTGAAAAGGTTGAGTCGCAATATACCAAAATCGGTGATATTTCAACAAGTAATGAAGTATCAGCCGCTGATGCGAAAGAAGACCTTCTGAAGAAAGCCGAAGAGAAAGGCGCAGATGTGGTGGTATTAACCTCCGGCCAAACGGACAATAAAATCCACGGTACAGCCAATATTTACAAGAAAAAATAATGCGCGGTACTGAAAGATAACATACCCGCCAGTCATTGCACTGGCGGGTTTTCTTTTAGCCTGCGCCAGAACGTAGTTCTGCTGATACCGAGGTATCGTGCAGCCGCGGTTTTATCGCCATTGAATTGCGCCAGCACCTGCTGCGGCGTCAGTGATGAAGTGACCTGCGGTGGGGCAGCAACAGTGGCCAGTTCAGGTAACAACTGCTGTAGAAATTGTACGTTCAGCTCCGGCTGCGGTTCGACGCTTAAAAACAGCGCCAGACGCTCCATCATATTGCGTAACTCGCGGATATTTCCGGGCCAGCCATAATTGAGCAGCGTAGGCTGGCTCAGGGCTAATCCCTTACGCACGGGTTCAGAAAACGGTACATCCAGTTCTGCCAGCGACTGTTTTAAAAAGCCTTCCGCCAGCGGCAGAATATCGGGCAGCCGCTCGCGTAGCGGCGGCAGTTTAAGGCGCAGAATGCTCAGGCGGTAAAACAGATCGGTACGAAATTCTCCCTGTTTCATCTCTTGTTCCAGGTTGCAGTGCGTGGCGCTGATCACCCGCACATCGACCGGAATCGGCTGATGTCCACCGACCCGGGTGACCTCTTTTTCTTCCAGTACGCGCAATAACCGGGTTTGTAACGGTAGCGGCATTTCGCCTATCTCATCAAGAAACAGCGTCCCGCCGTGGGCAATTTCAAACAGGCCCGCGCGTCCTCCCCGGCGGGAGCCGGTAAACGCGCCATCCTCATAGCCGAACAGCTCCGCTTCCAGCAATGATTCGGTGATGGCGCCGCAGTTGACGGCAACAAACGGCGGCGAAGGTTTTCCGCGCCGATTCTCCTGACGCGTAAAATACTCACGATGAATAGCCTGCGCCGCCAGCTCTTTACCTGTGCCGGTTTCACCCTGAATCAGCACCGGCGCACGCGAACGGGCGTAGAGCATAATGGTGTGCCGCACCTGTTCCATTTGCGCAGAGTGACCGCGCATATCTCCCAGCGCATAGCGGGTGCGCAGCATATCGCCAGAGGCGTATTGCCCGTTTCTGCGCAGCGTCAGACGGGTCATATCCAGCGCGTCGACAAAAGCCTGACGCACGGTGGCCGCCGAATAGATAAAAATGCCGGTCATGCCCGCTTCTTCCGCCAGGTCGGTAATCAACCCCGCGCCGACCACCGCCTGGGTACCGTTGGCCTTCAGCTCGTTGATTTGTCCACGGGCATCTTCTTCGGTGATATAGCTGCGCTGTTCGAGCTGCAAATTGAAGGTCTTTTGAAAGGCGATTAGCGCGGGGATGGTTTCCTGATAGGTAATGACGCCAATCGACGAGGTCAGTTTTCCCGCTTTCGCCAGCGCCTGGAGTACGTCAAACCCGCTGGGTTTAATCAGGATTACTGGGATCGATAAACGGCTTTTCAGATACGCGCCGTTGGAGCCTGCCGCAATGATGGCATCGCAACGCTCAGTGGCCAGCTTCTTACGGATATAGGCCACCGCTTTTTCGAAACCCAGCTGAATAGGGGTGATGGTCGCCAGGTGGTCGAACTCCAGACTGATGTCGCGAAACAGTTCGAACAGGCGCGTGACCGAAACCGTCCAGATAACTGGTTTGTCGTCGTTCACCCGCGGCGGAAGATGCGTATCAGCCATAAGTAACCCAAAAAGTAAGGAACCGAGTATAAGGGTTTAGTTGTGTTTCATAAATGTTGCAATGAAACGTTCAAGTCAGTTTCATGAAACGATAGCTGACACGCTTTTGTACATAAAAAATGCAGGTGCTAAATGTAATTCATTGTTTTAAAGATGAAAAATGGAATTTGCACAAAAGTTACGGTCTTTGGCATATCCCTTGCTTTAGGTAAATCAACGAATGGTAACAAGTTGATAACAAGAGGACGGATATGTCTCTACACTCTCCAGGGCTGGCGTTTCGCGCCGCGCTCAGCAAAGAAAACCCATTACAAATCGTCGGCACCATCAACGCCAATCACGCTCTGCTGGCTCAGCGTGCCGGATATCAGGCGATTTATCTCTCTGGCGGCGGCGTTGCGGCGGGGTCGTTGGGTCTGCCGGATCTCGGTATTTCTACCCTTGATGATGTACTGACCGATATTCGTCGCATTACTGACGTTTGCCCGCTGCCGCTGCTGGTGGATGCAGATATCGGTTTTGGATCGTCAGCGTTCAACGTGGCGCGAACCGTGAAGTCGATTGCCAAAGCCGGTGCCGCCGCGCTGCATATTGAAGATCAGATCGGCGCCAAGCGTTGCGGGCATCGTCCGAACAAGGCGATCGTCTCTACAGAAGAGATGGTCGACAGGATCCGCGCCGCCGTGGATGCCCGCACCGATCCCAACTTTGTGATTATGGCGCGCACCGATGCATTGGCGGTGGAAGGGTTAGAGGCGGCTATCGATCGTGCCCAGGCGTATGTCGAAGCGGGGGCCGACATGCTGTTCCCGGAAGCCATTACCGAGTTGGCGATGTACCGCCAGTTTGCCGATGCGGTGCAGGTTCCGATCCTCGCTAACATTACCGAATTTGGTGCCACGCCGCTGTTTACTACCGATGAACTGCGTAGCGCGAATGTCGCCATGGCCCTGTATCCGCTGTCTGCCTTCCGCGCCATGAACCGTGCGGCTGAACGGGTCTACAACGTGCTGCGCCAGGAAGGCACGCAAAAGAGCGTGATCGACATTATGCAGACGCGCAACGAACTGTACGAAAGCATCAACTACTACCAGTTCGAAGAGAAACTCGACGCGCTGTACACAAAAAAGTAACCGTCGTAGGCCGGATAAGGCGAAGCCGCCATCCGGCAATAAATTTGTACCCTACATATTATAAAAATGACGAGGACAACATGAGCGACACAACAATCCTGCAAAACAACACGCATGTCATTAAACCAAAAAAATCGGTTGCGCTGTCAGGCGTCGCCGCCGGAAATACCGCGTTATGCACCGTGGGTAAAAGCGGTAATGACCTGCATTATCGCGGCTACGATATTCTCGACCTGGCGCAGCAGTGCGAATTTGAAGAAGTCGCGCACCTGCTGATCCACGGGAAATTACCTACCCGCGACGAGCTCACCGCCTATAAAAGCAAACTCAAAGCGCTGCGCGGCTTACCCGCAAACGTGCGCACCGTGCTGGAAGCGCTGCCTGCCGCATCCCACCCGATGGATGTGATGCGCACCGGCGTCTCCGCGCTGGGTTGTACATTGCCGGAAAAAGAGGGACATACCGTTTCCGGCGCGCGCGATATTGCCGACAAGCTGCTGGCGTCCCTCAGTTCGATCCTTTTGTACTGGTATCACTACAGCCATAACGGCGAGCGCATTCAGCCGGAAACGGACGATGATTCCATTGGCGGGCACTTCCTGCATCTGCTGCATGGCGAAAAACCGTCGCAAAGCTGGGAAAAGGCGATGCACATTTCACTGGTGCTGTATGCCGAGCACGAATTCAACGCGTCCACCTTCACCAGTCGTGTGATTGCGGGAACCGGCTCCGATATGTATTCCGCGATTATCGGCGCGATTGGCGCGCTGCGTGGGCCGAAACACGGCGGGGCGAATGAAGTTTCGCTGGAGATCCAGCAGCGTTATGAAACGCCGGATGAAGCCGAAGCGGATATCCGCAAACGCGTGGAAAATAAAGAAGTGGTGATTGGGTTTGGTCACCCGGTTTACACCATTGCCGACCCGCGCCATCAGGTGATCAAGCGCGTGGCGAAACAGCTTTCTCAGGAGGGCGGTTCGCTGAAAATGTACAACATCGCCGACCGTCTGGAAGAGGTGATGTGGGAAACCAAAAAGATGTTCCCTAACCTCGACTGGTTCTCGGCGGTCTCCTACAACATGATGGGCGTCCCGACCGAAATGTTCACTCCGCTGTTTGTTATCGCCCGCGTGACCGGCTGGGCGGCGCACATCATCGAACAGCGCCAGGACAACAAAATTATCCGACCCTCCGCCAACTACACCGGCCCGGAAGATCGCGTATTTGTGCCGATCGAAAAGCGTTGCTAATTAAAACCTCTAAATATAAAAACAGGAGTTGTACCCTATGTCCGCACATATTTCGAACGTTCGCCCAGACTTTGACCGTGAAATCGTTGATATCGTTGATTACGTTATGAATTACGAGATCACCTCAAAGGTGGCGTACGACACCGCGCATTATTGCCTTCTCGACACCCTTGGCTGTGGCCTGGAAGCGCTGGAATATCCGGCCTGTAAAAAACTGTTAGGACCGGTGGTGCCGGGGACCGTAGTGCCGAACGGCGTTCGCGTACCGGGCACCCAGTTCCAGCTTGATCCGGTGCAGGCGGCGTTTAACATCGGCGCGATGATTCGCTGGCTGGACTTCAACGACACATGGCTGGCCGCGGAATGGGGCCATCCTTCCGATAACCTCGGCGGCATTCTGGCGACGGCTGACTGGCTGTCACGCAACGCGGTGGCGGCGGGGAAAGCGCCGTTGACCATGAAAAAAGTGCTGACCGGGATGATCAAAGCCCATGAAATTCAGGGCTGTATCGCACTGGAAAACTCCTTTAACCGCGTTGGATTGGATCACGTTCTGTTGGTAAAAGTCGCCTCCACGGCGGTGGTCGCGGAGATGCTTGGGCTGAGCCGGGATGAAATCCTCAACGCCGTTTCGTTGGCGTGGGTCGACGGCCAGTCGCTGCGTACCTATCGTCATGCGCCAAATACCGGCACGCGTAAATCCTGGGCGGCAGGCGATGCGACCTCCCGCGCAGTACGTCTGGCGTTGATGGCAAAAACGGGCGAGATGGGATATCCGTCTGCGCTGACGGCGAAAACCTGGGGCTTTTATGACGTCTCCTTCAAAGGGGAATCGTTCCGCTTCCAGCGTCCATACGGCTCTTACGTGATGGAAAACGTGCTGTTTAAAATCTCCTTCCCGGCTGAGTTCCACTCGCAGACCGCGGTAGAAGCGGCAATGACGCTGTATGAGCAACTGCAGGCCGCGGGTAAAACGGCGGCGGATATCGAAAAAGTGACCATTCGCACCCACGAAGCCTGTATCCGCATCATCGATAAAAAAGGCCCACTGGATAACCCGGCGGATCGCGATCACTGCATCCAGTATATGGTCGCCATCCCGCTGCTGTTTGGGCGTTTAACCGCGGCAGATTACGAAGACGGCGTGGCGCAGGACAAACGCATTGATGCCCTGCGCGAGAAGATCACCTGCTTCGAAGATCCGGCCTTTACCGCCGATTATCACGACCCGGAAAAACGCGCCATTGCTAACGCCATCACTCTCGAGTTCACCGACGGTTCACGTTTTGAAGAAGTGGTGGTGGAGTACCCAATCGGTCATGCGCGCCGTCGTCACGACGGTATGCCGAAGCTGGTCGAGAAGTTCAAAATCAACCTGGCACGTCAGTTCCCGACCCGTCAGCAGCAGCGCATTCTGGATGTCTCCCTGGACAGAGCCCGCCTGGAGCATATGCCGGTCAATGAGTATATGGACCTTTATGTAATCTAAACCTGCGTGCGGCAAGGCGTAAGTTCAACAGGAGAGCATTATGTCTTATAGCGAGTTTTATCAACGTTCGATTACGCAACCGGAGTCGTTCTGGGCCGAGCAGGCCCAGCGTATTGACTGGCAGCAGCCGTATACGCAGGTGCTGGATCACAGCAACCCGCCGTTTGCCCGCTGGTTTTGCGGCGGCAAGACCAATTTGTGTCATAACGCCATCGACCGCTGGGTGGAGAAACAGCCTGAGGCGCTGGCGCTGATTGCGGTGTCATCGGAAACCGAAGAAGAGCGTACCTTTACCTTTCGTCAGTTGTACGACGAAGTGAACGTGGCGGCGGCAATGTTGTTGTCTCTGGGCGTACAGCGCGGCGACAGGGTATTGGTTTATATGCCGATGATCGCCGAGGCGCACATTACGCTGCTGGCCTGCGCGCGCATTGGGGCGATCCATTCGGTGGTGTTCGGTGGCTTTGCCTCGCACAGCGTGGCGGCACGCATCGACGACGCCCAACCGGTGATTATTGTTTCGGCGGATGCCGGCGCGCGCGGGGGCAAGATCCTGCCGTATAAAAAGCTGCTCGATGATGCAATCAGTCAGGCGCAGCACCAGCCGCGTCATGTGGTATTGGTCGATCGTGGTCTGGCGAAAATGGCGCGGGTAGAGGGGCGCGACCTCGACTTTGCCGCGCTGCGCCAACAGCATCTTGGCGCGCGGGTGCCGGTGACGTGGCTGGAATCGAATGAAACCTCCTGCATTCTCTATACCTCCGGGACAACCGGTAAACCGAAGGGCGTCCAGCGTGACGTTGGCGGCTATGCGGTCGCGCTGGCAACCACGATGGATACCATTTTTGGCGGTAAAGCGGGCGGCGTGTTCTTCTGCGCGTCGGACATCGGCTGGGTGGTTGGGCATTCGTATATCGTGTATGCCCCACTGCTGGCGGGGATGGCGACGGTGGTGTACGAAGGGCTGCCAACGTATCCGGACTGCGGCGTGTGGTGGAAGATTGTTGAGAAGTATCAGGTTAGCCGGATGTTCTCCGCGCCAACGGCGATCCGCGTACTGAAGAAATTCCCGACCGCGCAGATCCGCAATCACGATCTCTCCTCGCTGGAGGTGCTGTATCTGGCTGGGGAACCGCTGGACGAACCGACCGCCAGTTGGGTAACGGAAACGCTGGGTGTCCCGGTTATCGATAATTACTGGCAGACCGAATCTGGCTGGCCAATTATGGCGATCGCCCGTGGGCTGGACGACAGGCCGTCGCGGTTGGGCAGCCCTGGCGTGCCGATGTATGGCTATAACGTGCAGTTGCTCAATGAGGTCACCGGCGAACCCTGCGCAGCGAATGAGAAGGGTATGCTGGTGATTGAAGGGCCACTGCCGCCAGGGTGTATTCAGACCATCTGGGGCGATGACACACGGTTCGTAAATACCTACTGGTCGCTGTTTTCTCGTCAGGTATATGCCACTTTTGACTGGGGCATTCGCGATGCCGACGGCTATTACTTCATCCTTGGTCGGACGGATGACGTCATTAACGTCGCCGGACATCGACTGGGTACGCGTGAGATAGAGGAGAGTATTTCCAGCTATCCAAACGTCGCAGAAGTGGCGGTGGTCGGCGTGAAAGATGCACTGAAAGGGCAGGTGGCGGTTGCATTTGTCATTCCGAAGCAGAGCGATAGCCTGGAAGACCGTGACATCGCGCATTCAGAAGAGAAGGCGATAATGGCGCTGGTGGACAGCCAGATTGGTAATTTTGGCCGTCCGGCACACGTCTGGTTTGTGTCGCAGTTGCCGAAAACGCGCTCCGGTAAAATGCTGCGTCGCACCATCCAGGCAATCTGCGAAGGCCGCGATCCCGGCGATCTGACGACCATTGACGATCCGGCGTCGCTGCAGCAAATTCGCCAGGCGATCGAGGAGTAGCGTTATTAATTGGCCCGGTGGCGCGATGCTTACCGGGTCTGGTTTCTAATCGACTTTCTTATACGGTCCGTGATAGTAATCAAACGGCGCATAGACCGTATCCGCCACAAAAGACAGCGGCACATCGATAAATAGCAGCGCTAAATCGAAATAATTATAATCGTAAGCGCCTGGGTTTTTTAGTTTAGCCATGTCGTGGTGCGTACCCACATAATAGGTATTCGAATCCTCGCCTTCCGTGCGCGCATTAATGCTGCCACATCCTGAAAGTAATGCGCTGATCAAGAACGCCATTACCGCAACCGTCTTTCTGCTCATCCTGTGACCTGAGTTTACCGTCTCGTTTACCATAGCAGGTTAAAAGCGGCTTTTTGCCCGCAAAACTTAAACCACCGGGTCAGGACTCACAGAGTGAGAATTGCACGTTGTAGGCCGGATAAACCGCGTGAGTGGTGCATCCGGCAAAGAGGCTTTTACAGCGCGACGCTTTCGCGACGACGCAGCAGGGAAAATGGCCCCGGTCCACTTAGGGTAAATACGGAAATCAGCGTGAAGCTCAATGCAATTATCCCCAGCACCAGATAAGCCCCCTGGAAACCAATGTTCTCATACATTTTCCCGGCCAGAACTGACATGAAAATCATTGCCAGCTGTTTGAAGAAACAGAAACACACCAGGTAAATCGTGGCCGAGAAACGCACTTCAAACTGACTGGTGATGTATTTGAAGCAACCGACAATCAGGAACGGTATCTCGAACATATGCAGCGTTTTGAGGATAACGACTTCCAGCGCCGTGGTGGCGAATGATGAACCAATGATCCGTACCGACATGATCGTACCGGCCAGCAGCAGGGCGTTCTTTCCGCCGATGCGGTTCACGATCAGCGGAGCAAAGAACATGATCGAGGCGTTGAGTAATTCTCCCATGGTTGTGACATAGCCAAACACACGGGTGCCCTGTTCGCCAGTGGCAAAGAACGAAGTAAAGAAGTTGGCGAACTGCTGGTCAAACACATCATAAGTACAGGAAACGCCGACCACGTACAGGGAGAGGAACCAGAGTTTTGGTTGTTTGAATAATTCCAGCGCCAGCTTCAGGCTGAAGGCTGAGTTGTTGGCGCCTACCGCATCCGCGACTTTTGCAGAAGAGGGGGCATCTGCTTTTGAAAAGAACAGCAGCAATGCCAGAATGACCGCACAGCCAGAACCTAACCAGAAGACAAACTGGTTATTGATGGTGAACATAATTCCTGCAATCGAGGCGCACAGCGCCCAGCCCACACAGCCAAACATGCGTGCGCGACCAAATTCAAACTTGCTTCGGCGGCTGGCCTTTTCAATATAGGCTTCAATCGCCGGAGCGCCGGCATTGTAAATAAAGCCAAGATAAATCCCGCCGACAATCGACCCCAGTAAAATATTAACCTGTAATAGCGGCCCAAAAACGTAAATAAAGAACGGGGCAAACATTACCAGCATTCCAGTAATTACCCACAGCAGGTGTTTTCGCAGGCCAAGCTTATCGGAAAGTAGTCCGAAAACAGGCTGGAATAATAATGAAAACAGTGAAATACAGGCGAAAATGATCCCAGTGTCACCTTTACTGATATGGTTCACATCGTGTAACCAGATCGGAAAGAAGGGGAAATAAGCACCCATAATGAAAAAGTAAAAGAAAAAGAAAAAGCCGAACATCCAAAAGTTAGTGTTTTTTAAATAATACATGACAGACTTCCTCAGGAAAAATAAGGGCAGGTCATAACCTGCCCATTATTATTATGTTTAACCCCAGATAACCTGGTAGTGATAACGTCCGGCACTCAACAAAAACTCCGACGACACGGAAGGACTCCATGAATCATCGCCGCCGACGCCCATATGGAAGCCATCAATATTGAGCCAGGTACCCGCCTCCGGTTGCAGCAGATGACGGTGGCTGGTTTCCATTAGTTGCTGTTGGCTAAAGCGGCTGATGTTGAACAGGAAGTCGCCACGCCATTGATGCGTGCCGTATCGCAGTTCGCGCGTGCCGCAGCGCAGACCGTTTTCGCTCGGGAAAACATACGGGGTGTACATCTCATCGAGTGACAGATCCCAACGGTCAAAACAGGCGGCGCTCAGGCGATCCGGGTAGTTCTCATGCGGGCCGAGACCTAACCAGTTCACACGCTCGGCGACCTGCGACAACTGGCAGCTCAGGCCAATACGCGCCGGATGCGGCGTGCCGCTGGCAATATCGACATCCACCGTTACCTGCATCTCGCCATGACCGTTGATACGATACGATTTACGGCTGATAAACAGCGTTTCACCCTGATACTGCCACGCATGTTCGGTGGTAATCAGTACTGCGTTGCTGAGCGCGTCGGCAGCACAGTGCAGTAACGTTGCTGCAACCTGATAATGACCGGCGGCCTTCCAGCGTTCAACCCAGGCATTCGGGTCAATGCGGGTTGACTCGCTGACGCCGATGTCGTTGTCCAGCGGCGCGCGGGTGAACTGGTCGGTCAGTGGGGATAACAACTGGGCTGTATCATCAAGCCAGTATTGTGTCAGCAGGCCAGACCGACGGTCGAATTGCCAACGCTTGTTGTCGTTCTCCACAGTAAAGCTGTTTTCGCTAACGTTGAGCTGTGGCGCGGTGCGGGCAGTTGGCTGCCGCGCCAGGCTGAGTTTCTCTTCCAGCTTCCACTGCTGCCAGGCGCTGATGTGCCCGGCGTCTGACCAGGCGGTGGCGCGAGGCTGTTCCACGCGCACCGTCAGCCACAGTTGGCCTGCGGTTTCCGGCATCGGGCAATCTGGCAGGGTAATCACCTGGCGGCCCTGCGGGGCAATATCCAGAACGATTTGTCCGGCGGCCAGCGGGTTGCCGTCCTGGGCAATCGACCAGTGCAGAACTTCGTTATCGCTGTGGCGGAACAGATATTCGCTGGTCACTTCAATCTGGCGTTCAGCGCCCGGCAGTAACGTAAACTGGAAAAATTGCTGTTCATGTTTGGCCTCGTATAACGCCGGATGCGGGGTGCGATCGGCGAACACCAGTCCGTTCATGCAAAATTGACGATCGTTAGGCGTGTCGCCAAAGTCGCCACCGTAGGCTGACCATGCCTTGCCATTATCATCGTGTTTAATCAGCGATTGATCCACCCAGTCCCAGACAAACCCGCCCTGCAGGCGCGGATACTGACGAAATGCCTGCCAGTATTTGGCGAAGCCGCCGAAACTATTGCCCATCGCATGGGCATATTCACAGAGAATGAGTGGACGCTGCTCGCCGGGCATCGACAGCCACTTTTTAATCGACCATTTAGGTACCGCCGGGAAGGGCTGATCCTGATCGACGCGGGCGTACATCGGGCAAATAATGTCGGTCGCCGCGGTATTCGCGCCGCCGCCTTCGTACTGTACCGGGCGTGACGGGTCTTCTGATTTTATCCAGCGATACAGCGCGTCGTGATTGACGCCATGACCGGATTCATTGCCCAGCGACCAGATGATAATGCTCGGATGGTTGCGATCGCGCTGCACCATGCGCGTCACGCGCTGGCTCATGGCAGGCAACCATGTGGGATCGTCGCTCAGGCGATTCATTGGCACCATGCCGTGGGTTTCGATATTGGCTTCGTCGACCACGTACAGGCCGTAGCGATCGCACAGGGTGTACCACAACGGATGGTTCGGGTAATGGGAGCAGCGCACGGCATTAAAGTTGTTCTGCTTCATCAGCAGAATGTCCTGCACCATCGTCGCCTCGTCCATCACCTGACCGTTGACCGGATGGTGCTCATGACGGTTGGTGCCGCGAATCAACAGCGGCTTACCGTTTAACAGTAGTAGGCCGTTTTTGATATCAATCTGACGAAAGCCGACGTCACAGGCTTCTGCTTCAATCAGCACTCCATCCGCGTTATGTAATTGCACAACGGCACGGTACAGATTGGGCGTTTCAGCACTCCACAGCGCTGGCTTTTCGACGTTCAGCCGCAGGGTAACCCGGTCATGATAAGCGCCGCGTTCATCAATAATCTCGCCGCCGAGTGGGGAGGTCGTTTCATCAGTCAGCGTTTCAGCTTCCCACAATTGCAGGGTAACGCGTAAATCTTCGCTCGCGTTGCCCGCCACTCTGACTTCTGCTTCCAGCACGGCGCGGCTGAAGTCATCGTTAAAACGGGTGTTAATGCGCAGGTCGCTGATTTGCGTGGTGGGCTTATGCAGCAAAGATATGTCGCGAAAGATACCGCTCATGCGCCACATATCCTGGTCTTCCAGATAGCTGCCGTCGCTCCATCGCAGCACCATCACGGCCAGGCGGTTTTCGCCGCGCAGCAGATAATCGCTCAGATCGAATTCAGACGGCAGACGACTGTCCTGACCGTAGCCGACCCAGCGACCGTTGCACCACAGATGAAATGCGGAATTGACGCCGTCAAAAATAATGCGCGTCTGACCTTCATCTAACCATGCGTCTTCGACATTAAATGTGAGCGAGTAACATCCCGTTGGGTTCTGTGCCGGAACGTACGGGGGATTAACCGGAATCGGGTAGGTGACGTTGGTATAAATTGGCGCGTCGTAACCGTCCATCTGCCAGTTAGAGGGGACGTTGATAGTGTCAGCCTGTGGCAGATCGTTTGTCAGCCAGCTTTCCGGCACAGCCTCCGGCGCGGGAAACCACGCGAATTGCCACTGGCCATTCAGCGAGCGTAACTGAGTTGAGCGCTGATTAGTTCGCGCATCATCTGCTGAGCGCCAGCTACAGAAAGGTGGGTGCGCCTCCAGGCGGTTGAGCTGCGTGACGCCGGGATTTTCCCAGTCGCGGCGGGCCAGAACAGCGGAGAGTGAATCTGTGTTCAGGTTCATAACGGTATCCTGTTTGAATTTGTTATTCGCTCACAATTTCAATCAAAATACGGATAAGCGCTCCCGGCTGTAAAGGATGGGGCGTTTAATGAGTGAACTGACTCACATAATTGTTATGCGTTCACATTTTAGGTGTGAGCTGAGAAACTTGCCGCGCAAGCTGGATGAGTGAATCCGCCAGCGCCCGGGGAGAGGTGGTTTGCGTATCGGGATGCAGAACCGTTTTGCGCTTCACCAGGGTTACGGGCAGCAGTTGGTTGCCCACGGTTGATTCGCCATGTGGATGTTGCAGCAGCCTGTCGACGCTGGTTTCACCCAATAATGGAAAATCCTGCCTGATGGTGGTCAGCGGTGGAATGTAGCAGGCGCTATCTTCTGTGTCATCGTAGCCGATCACCGAGATATCCATCGCCACCCGCAGGCCGAACTCGCTGATTGCCCGCATCGCGCCCAGCGCCATTTGATCGTTAGCAACCAGCATAGCGGTGGGGAGATTACCGCTATTGAGCAGATGAAGTGTTTGCTGAAAACCAGACATCGCGCTCCAGTCGCCTTCCAGCTCCGCGACGGGTTGCAACTGGTAGTACGCCAGATATTTATGCCACCCCGCATGCCGAAGCCTTGCCGAAACCGAAGTATGCGGCCCGCTCAGCAGGGCGATACGCTGATGTCCGTGCTGTACCAGATGTTCAACGCCAAGGCGTGCGCCGTCATCATGGGAGAAAATCACGCTGTTAATGGGCGTCTGGTCAGAGACATCGAGAAACAAAACCGGCACCGTACCGCAGGCGGCAGCCACGGCAATGGCGTCTTCTTCATCCAGCGGATAGTTAATGATAAGCCCGGTTACGCGTTGGGAAAGCAGGTTGTGGACCGCGGCTTTGCATGCTTCAACGCCGCTGCGCTCGACCATGGCGATCACCACGCTGGCACCGGACTGGTCGGCGCGGGATTTTATGGCGGCAACGATTTGTGAAGGGGCGTGCAGGGCAAGGTTCGCCGTCACGACGCCAATCAGCGACGTCTGTTTACCAGCCAGTTGCTGTGCGACGCGGTTAGGGATGTAATTGAGTTCCGCCATCGCGGCCTCAACTTTCTGTCGGGTTTTTGCAGAAACGTGGCTGGCCTGATTTACGACGCGCGAGACGGTCTGGTAAGAGACTCCTGCATGGTCTGCCACATCGTATAGCGTTACCGGTTTCACGTTTATCACCCCTGTCATGATGTTTTCTACGCGCTATGATGCCACAGCGGAACGGTTTTGGGGGATTTGCGCATGGGTTCTGCGAGGCGCATTCCAGGGTTGCGTCTCTGGTGCCGGAGGATTTATCGTCGTGATTATTAACAGAATAAAAAAGCGAGGACATCGTGAGCGACGTTGCGGCAAACAACATTCTGTCCATCTACCGACGTCATGCGGATGCCTTTGCCAGTCAGCGCTCTCGTACACTGTTCGAGAAAAGCTGGCTGGATAAGTTCATCACCGTGATGGGCGGGCAGGGCAGCATTGTGGATATTGGCTGCGGGAATGGTCAGCCGATTGCCGGGTATTTTATCCAGCAAGGTTTTCAACTCACAGGGATTGATGGTTCCGCAGCGATGCTGGCCCGCGCCCGGCAATCCTTTCCCGCGCAGCGCTGGCTGGAGCAAGATATGCGCGAGTTGGTACTTAACGAGACGTTCGACGGCCTGATTGCGTGGGACAGCTTTTTCCATTTAACCCAGCAAGACCAACGAAAGATGTTCCCGATCTTTGACCGGCTTAGCCATCCCGGCAGCGCGCTGATGTTTACCAGCGGTACCGGGAACGGCATTGCGATGGGGCAATTTGAAGGCGAGCCGTTATTTCACGCCAGCCTCGCGCCGGACGAATACCGCGCATTGTTGTCAGCGCATGGCTTTGCGGTGGTCGAGATGGTGATGGAAGATCCGGAATGCGCAGGGCACACGGTGTGGCTGGCGAAAAAAAGCTAAATGCCACGAAAGGTTTTGCGCCATTCGGCGGGGCTGACGCCGAAATGAGATTTAAAATGCTGACGCCAGGTGACAGGCGACTGAAAACCGACCTGTTCGGCGATGCGTTCAACGGGCAACTGACTGGACTCCAGTAACGCCTGGCTGCGGCGAAGACGCTCGACAATCAACCACTCTGCCACGCTCGATCCGGTGGCTTTCATAAAGTGACGGGTTAACGTGCGACGGCTCATCATCAGCCGCTGCGCCAGCGCATCGATACTATGCTGCTCGTGGATATGCAGGCGTAAATAATCAAGCAGGGCATTGATGCGCTGATCCTGGGTATTTTTCGCCACCGGCTGTTCGATAAATTGTGCCTGACCACCTTCGCGATGCGGCGGCACAATCATCCGCCGCGCAATCTGATTCGCTGCCGTGCTGCCAAAACGTTGGCGGATCACGTACAAACAGCAATCCAGCGCGGCGGCAGTGCCTGCTGAGGTAATAATACCGTCGTCATCCACATACAGAGCGTTGATATCCAGACGCGCCGCCGGGAAGCGGGCCTGAAAATCCTGCTCGAACTCCCAGTGCGTGGCCGCCCGTTTGCCATCCAACAGACCGGCATAGCCGAGGACAAATGCGCCCAGACACAGCCCGACAATTTGCGCGCCGTTTTGTCGGGCGCGGTTGAGCGCATCAAGCAACCCCTGCGGCGGGCGATGTGCGGTAGTGCCCCAGTAAGGGATTACCACGATGTCGGCTGCCTCCACCGCTTCATAGCCATGAGCTGCGTTAATCGAGAAACCGTCCTGCGAGGAAACAATACCGGGCTGTTCGGCGCACAATTGCACGTCGAAGCGCTTTTTCGCTGCCACTTTGTCACTGAAAATGATGCACGGCACCGAGAAGTGAAACGGGCTGAAATCTTCCACGGCGACAATAGCGACGGTAAGCGGCTGCATACGATTCCTCTGTGGATATTAAAACGTCAGGGTTTCACCATCTTCCGGCACGTTGACGCATTGCGCAATCTGGTTGTCGCTGGCGTATGACTTCAGCGCGGCGCGGGTCAACAAACAGTGGTTTATCGCCTCCATATGCGTGGCCACAATTTGTGCGTTGGGAAGGGTGAAGTGGGTTTTTAGTACATCTTCTGCGCCCATAATAATTGGGCCAAAACCGATAACGTGGGCAAAACCGGCGTTCAAAATCACCACGTCCGGTTGGAAAGTCAGCATGTTGGCTTCCACTTCGTCACGCCAGATAGTGTCTCCAACCAGATACAGCGTTTTTTCCGCCGGATGCTGAAAGATTACCCCGCAGGCATCGCCTAAACGTTCCGCCATTTGTGGGATGGCGTAAGCGCGATCTGAGCCATGCTGGCCGCCGGTTTTACGCAGGATGATGTCGCCCAGCGTGGTGTTGTGCGTCAGTACGATCAGGTGTGTGAAACCCTGATCTCGCAGTACCTGCGCATCTTGCTCATTTTGCACGTAAATCGGTTTGTCTTTCGGCACGACGCGTGCTGCAACCTCATCCCAGTGATCTTCATGCAGGTGGGTCACGATCAGCGCGTCAACGTTGAGCAGGGTGTCGATATCGACGTGCAGATCGACGGTTGGGTTGCGGATCTCCGCACGTGCCGTTCCGGCAAAGCCCGGATAAGCACTTTTTGCCGCCAGCATTGGATCGATTAGAAAAGTCTTGCCGCCAAAGGTGATGTACTGCGTGGCGTTGCGGATTTGCGTGATGTTCATGGTGTTTGCTCCACGTGTTGGGTCAGTGGTGTCATCGTAGAGTGTTGTGCATAAGTTGAATGTGGGCAAATGGGCGACTAGCGATGGGATTGGGCCAAAAGAGTAAGAATAATTTAATTTAAAAATACAAGAAATCCTAAAATGCAATAGTAATGAAGTGAAACAGCACTTAATGTCTTTACTTTTGTTTACATTTTGTGCTTTTTTTAAATGGTCGGCTGTGCTTTGCAGTCAAGTTCGCTTTCGTACTTTTTTGGAGGGTGGGGTGAAGTTCAGGGATGAAAGAAAGTTGGCATTACTGATTGGGATGTTAATTTTGCCCTTCACAACTGTTTCTGCCGCACCACTCTCTCCTGCGGATCGTAATACCATTCAGCAGCAACAGCAGCAGTTACTTAATGAAAACCAGCGCCAGCGTGAAGAGCTGGAGCGTAGCGTTACGTTGCCTGTAACCGTAACGCCGAAAACACCAGCCCGGGCTGAAGGGCCGTGTTTTATGATTTCGCGCATTGATATTGACGGCGCAACGAAGTTGTCCGCCGCTGCCTCGGCAAAGCTTATCGCGCCGTGGGTGAATCAATGCCTGGATATTCCCCGTCTGACGGAACTGACAAATGCGATTTCCGACTGGTATATCAGCCGAGGCTATATCACCAGTCGCGCCTTTTTAACCGAACAGGATCTCTCCTCCGGGGTGCTGCATATCGCGGTGCTTGAGGGGAAATTGCAGCAAATACGTCTGGAAGGCGTCCCATCGCGCACTCTGCTGATGACCTTTCCCGGAATGGAAGGAAAAATTCTCAATCTGCGTGACATTGAACAGGGGATGGAGCAGTTGAATCGGGTTCGCCAGACGCCGGTGGAAATTGAAATTTTGCCGGGCAGTCAGCAGGGGTTCTCAATAGTTAACCTCACCGCCACGCCAGAATTTCCACTCAATGGTTCAGTAAGTTTTGATAACAGCGGGCAAAAGAGCACCGGAACCGGGCAACTCAGTGGCGCATTATTTTTCAATAATATGCTCGGTCTGGCAGATAAATGGTTTATCAGCGGTGGACGCAGCAGCGATTTTTCCAGTAGCAAAGATGCGCAGAACTTCGCTACTGGCGTGAGTATTCCTTATGGCTACGGACTGCTTGATTACAGCTACAGCTGGAGTAACTACCTCAGCACTATTGATAACAATGGTTATGCCTGGCGTTCCACTGGTGATAGCGAAACCCATCGGTTGAACGGATCCTGGGTTTTGTTTCGCAATGGTGATGTCAAGACCGCTGCATCGCTGGGTCTCACGCATCGAATTAACCGTAACAGATTGAATGATGTCCTGCTGGAAACCAGTAGCCGCAAGCTTTCCAGTGTTTCGCTGGGTATCAACCATACGCAAAAAATTGCTTCTGGCGTTGCGACGTTTAATCCTTCATTCACCCAGGGCGTGCCATGGTTTGGCGCAGAGGATGACAACAATAAACAGGGGGATGTGCCAAGGGCGGAATTTCGCAAATGGAGCGTCAATGGCAGTTTTCAGCGCCCGTTGGCAGAAAGAGTGTGGTGGCTTAGCAGCGTCTATTTTCAATGGTCTGTGGACCGACTCTACGGCAGTGAGCGCCTGACGCTGGGCGGAGAAACCTCAGTTCGCGGTTTTAAAGAACAATACATTTCTGGAGATAACGGCGGCTACTGGCGCAACGAAGTGAATTATTCGCTGTTTACGTTGCCGGTATTCGGACAGATTGGCGCGATGGCGGCATTCGACGGCGGCTGGCTGAAACAGGATAGCGTTGACAGGTATGCCTCCGGCACGTTGTGGGGGGCTGCGCTGGGATTAACCAGCTCAGGGCGCTGGTTCTCCTCTCAGTTTACCGTAGGAACGCCAGTTAACTATCCGGACTGGCTAGCCCCGGATCATCTCAATGTGTATTACCGCGTTGCGGTGGCATTTTAAGGAACAAGGGTGATGAAAAAGGATCAGGTTCGTTTTTCCCAGCGTTTGCTAAGCGGCATGTTGAGTTTTCTGCTGGCTACCCAACCACTGCTCCCGGCGATGGCTGCCGTCATCACGCCTGAAGGCAATACGCAGATGGATAAAGCCGCCAATGGTGTTCCGGTGGTGAATATTGCCACACCGAACCAGTCCGGGATTTCACACAATAAATATAACGACTACAACGTGGGAAAAGAGGGGCTGATCCTTAACAACGCGACCGGGCAATTTACCCAAACCCAGCTCGGCGGCATTATCCAGAATAACCCAAACCTACAGCCAGGAAAGGAAGCTTCAGGGATCATCAACGAAGTTACCGGCGCTAACCGTTCACAGCTGCAGGGCTATACCGAAGTCGCGGGGAAAGCCGCCAACGTCATGGTCGCTAACCCCTATGGCATTACCTGTAATGGTTGTGGATTTATCAACACGCCTAACGCCACCCTGACCACCGGTAAACCTGTGTTGGACGCCAATGGCAACCTGCAGTCGCTGGAGGTAAGCAAGGGCAGTATTACCATCGAAGGTAAGGGGCTGGATGGTAGCCAGAGCGATGCAGTGTCGATTATTGCCCGCGCCACGGAAATCAATGCTGCGCTACACGCCAAAGATTTGACGGTTATCGCTGGGGCGAATCGCGTTGCGGCGAATGGCCAGACGAGCCCGCTGAATGGCGAAGGAGAAGCACCGAAAATCGCGGTAGATACCGGCGCGTTAGGCGGCATGTATGCTAATCGAATTCATTTGGTCTCCAGCGAGAAAGGGCTGGGGGTCAACCTCGGGAATCTGAATGCCCGTCAGGGTGATATCACCCTCAATGCTAACGGGAAATTAACGATCGGCAACAGTCTGGCAAATGGTGGTCTTTCCGCCAGGGGCGAAGGCGTCACGTTGACCGGCAGCCATAAGACCGGGAGCGGGATGGCCATCAACAGCACCGGAGCGTTAGCGCTACAGGATGCAAATCTCTCCAGCGGCGCAAACGTGCAGTTGGGTAGCGATGGCAAGGTGACGATCGATGGTGGTGGGATTGCCGCAGCTGGCGAGTTGCAGGTGGCTGCTAAACAGGATGTAGCCGTTGCTGCAACCACTCTGGTTAGCCAGAAAAACACCTCACTGCGCAGTGACGGCTCGCTGACAGTTACCGACGGCAGCCTGACCAGTAAAGAAAAACTGGATGTCGAGGGTACTAATGGACTGACGCTGACCCGTTCCACGCTGGGTAGTGATGCTGATGTTAGCCTTAACAGTAACGGCTATCTGTCGGCGAAAGGGGGATTGTTCTCAGCAGGTAATGGATTAACGCTGAAGGCGCAGCGCATAGCACTGGATAACGCCAGTCGGGCCGATGCGAAAGGCGCATTAAGCCTGACCGGTAGCGAAATGAACAACCAGGGGCAGGTCAATGCGGGAGATGCTTTATCTCTCTCTGGTGACCACCTCGTTAATGATGGTCAACTGGCGGCAAACGGCAGTCTTGATGCTTCTGTCAGCAGCCTTAGCAACACCGGTCTGATGCAGGGTAACAGCGTATCGGTCCGCAGCGGGTCGCTGGATAATATGGGCACGCTGGCGAGCGGCAGCCAGCTTTCAGTACAGACGGCAGCGCTGAACCAGCAGGGGATCCTGAGCACGAAAAACGATGCGGATATCCGGGCTGATGCCACGCTGCGTAATAGTGGAAAGTTGCTCTCTGATGGCACTCTAACGGTGCAGGCCGCGTCAGTTGAACAATATGGCGTCCTCTCTGGCAACCAGGGGGTAATGCTCAATGCTGAAAATCTCACCGCCGCGAAAGATTCGTTGATCGCCGGGCAACAAAACATACAGTTAAACGTTACGCAAAACCTTAACCTGAACGGTCAGGTTAATGCCGCTGGCGCGCTTAACGTCGGCGCAAAGCAGCTGACTACCGGCAAAGACGGTCATTTACAGAGCGGTCTGGACCTTGCGATTACCGGCAACAGCGTGACGCTGGACGGCGTACAGGCGGCAAAAGGTTCGCTGGATGTGACGGCTGACCGGCTCAGTCATGGCGGAAAATCCACCGGGGCACGCGTTGGTTTCAGCGCGCAGCAGTCAGTTGATAACCATGGCGAACTGTTGGCAGACACCCTGACGCTCAGCGCGGCGACGCTGACTCATAACGGCAGCGCCAGCGCTGAACGCATCTCGATTATTGCACCTGAGCTGCTGACCAGCGGCGGCTCTCTGATAGCCGACACGCTAACTCTCCACAGTCAGCATATTGTGAATAGCGGTCTGATGCAGGGCAACGCGGCAATGGACCTGCAGATTGATAAGTTAGATAACCTGAGCGGCGGCTCGCTCTATGCCAGGCATTCTCTGGCGCTGGATATACCGTATCTGACCAACCATGGGCTGATTACCAGCGACGGTTCATTGCATCTCAATGGTCGCCAGTTGGTTAACGGCGGAGAAATTAACGGCGTTAGTCTGCAAAGTGAATATGCGACGGTAAAAAACGAAGCCGCGGGGCGCCTGCTGGCGGACACGTCATTATCTGTTAACGGACAGCAGACAGATAACCTCGGGCTCATGGCTGCTGATACGCTCGCGCTGAACAGCCAGGACGTGAAAAACGACGGGAATGTGTTGTCGGTGGGGGAATTGAGCCTGAAGAATCAGACCCTGCACAACACCGGCTTGCTGCAGGGTGGCACGCTGAATCTGGAAGCAAATACGTGGCAAAACAGCGGTAATGCGCTGGGTGAAACGGGGGTAACGGCGACAGTACACGACGCGTTCACTAACCAGGGCAAGGTACTCAGTCAACAGGGTATGACAGTGCATGCCGCCAGTGCGAATAACAGCGGAATGCTGGCGGCGAAGGTGCTGGCATTACACGGCGATCTCAGCAACAGTGGGATCCTGCAGGGGGATCAGGCGCTCGCCTGGGATGGCAGTCGCTTCACTAACCTTGCGGGTGGGCAGGTGACCAGCGGTGAAGATCTACAGCTTAGCGGAAAACGTTTCGAAAATGATGGCCAACTGGAGGGCCGTACGGCGGCGATCAGACTGGATAACCTGCACAATAGCGGCAGCGTTCAGGCACTGGATAGCCTGAAAATTCAGGCTAACGGGCGACTGGATAACCAGGGATCGCTGCGCAGTCTCAACCTGTTCGAGCTGGCTGCGGCGCAGTTGTTTAACGACAACACGATTGCAGCAAAATCCCTGAGTATTTCCGTGCCGGAGCTTATGAATAACGGCATTGTGCAGGGTAATTCGGCGCTACAGCTCACCACCCGCAATCTGTTCAATGGTCAGCAGGGGCAACTGGTCAGCGGCGCGGGGCTGGATTTAAACCTCGACTCACTGGAAAACCACGGTCTGCTGCTGGCGAATACCGGCTTCACGCTGCGCGGCAGCACATTAATTAACGCAGGTGATATTCAGGCCGACTCCCTGAACCTGACGCTGGCAAACTCGGTTGAAAATCAGGGGAGCCTGGTGGCGAAACAGGGGGCGTCAATGAATACTGCATCCCTGGATAACCGCGGTACGCTGGCGGCGACAAGTGTCGCTCTGGATGGAAAATCAATCCGTAACAGCGGACGGGTGCAGGGCAACGACAGTACCTCGGTTTCTGCGAATACCTTCACCACGGATACCACAGGTAAATGGCTGGCCGGTAATGCGCTGTTGGTACATACCGGTGCGATGGAAAACGCCGGCGTACTGCAGGGAAATACCCTGACATTTACTGCCGACTCGCTGAATAACAGCGGCGTGCTTAACGGTTTACATGGCCTGGAAGGCAAGCTATCCGGGCGACTTACCAACCCCGGACACATTCAAAGTGGCGGCGCACTGGCGCTTACGGCTGATGATATCAACAGTGCCGGACGTATTGCCGGTGACAGGCTGACTCTTGCTGCCTCGACGTTAAACAATTCAGGCCTGTGGCAGGGGACGAACGGGCTTGCGCTGTCTGGCGATGTACTCACGACGGGGATAACCTCCCGTACGCTGAGCGGCGGCGCGTTGACCTTTGATGCTGGCAATATAACGACGCAAGGAACGCTGCAGGGGCAGCAGCTCACGCTGACCGCTGATAACTGGCTGCACAAAGGATCGCTGATAAGCCTGGGTAATCTGACGGCTACTGTAAACAACGGCCTTACCACATCAGGCGATGTGATGAGCCATGGTGGAATGTCACTAACCGCGCAGCAGCTTGATAACAGTGGAAGGCTGCTCAGCGAGAGCGACGTAACGCTCGACGGCGCACAGTTCGATAACAGTGGCGCGGTACAGGGAAATACACTGACCTTGCAGCAAAACCGGATCCACAATCAGGGCACGCTGACCGGCCTGCAAAGCCTGACGCTGGAGGCTCGTCAGCGTCTGATGGCGCGAATGGCGATGGCTTCACCGCAACAGGAATTGATTAACGCAGCAGGTGGTTCACTGCTGACGCAGGGAGCGCTGAAGCTCACTTCTGGCGATGTGACGAATAATGGCACGTGGCAGGGACAGTCCGTTCTGCTCAGTGCGCAAACGCTGACAAACAACGGGGCAATACAAAGCGCCGACGCCCTGCAGTTTACGCTCGCAAATAACCTGACTTCTGCGGCCGGCAGCAAAATTACCGCCCTTGGTAACGCGACGCTACAGGCGCTTTCTCTGACTAACTCGGGGCAATGGACGGCGAAAAATCTTACGCTGAAGGGGGCAACCCTTGATAACAGCGCGGCGATTAGCGGCGTAAATGCGCTCACGCTTGCCATGAACGGCGCGGTCAGGCAGCAGAAAGCGGGCAGTATGCTGAGCGGCGGCGCGTTGGATCTGACTGCGGCGTCAGTCACCAACGATGGAAAAATTCAGGGTGCGACGTTGGGCATGACGACCGGCGCATTGACCAACAGCGGACGACTACAAGGGGATAATGGCGCAACGCTGTCGCTGAGCGGTGGTTTGATAAACCAGTCTTCCGGGGAGATTGTCAGCCGCCAGGGGCTTTCGCTTTCTACGCCAGTGCTGTCCAACTACGGTTTAATGCAGGGCGGTGGAGAGACCCATCTTAACGCCACAACACGCGCGCTCAATGACGGCAAACTGCTTTCCGGCGCGGGAATGACGCTGACGACGGCAGAATATTCCGGCGCAGGCTGGTTACAGGCGACAAACCTCATTCTGAATGCGGCAACGGCCACTAATGACGGTAACTGGCTGGCCGACAGCGCCACGCTTGCAGGGACCCGGTTTACCAACCAGGGAACCGCGCAGGCCGGTCAACTGGCGGTGAAATACGCGCAACTGACGAATAACGGTACGCTGTTAGGCAACTCGCAACTGAGTGTGAATGCCAGCGAAGTTAATCAGAATGCGGCAGGGAAACTGTTCAGCGGCGGCGACCTGTTCGTTGAAAGTCGTGGGCTGGGTGCGTTGGGACAGGTGGTTGCGCTGGGTAATCTGACGCTGAAGCTGGTGAATGGTTTTACTGCGCAAAGCGCTTTTGCCGCGGGTAAAACACTGACCATTACCAGCGATGGCGCTATCGACAACCGTAGCGTGCTTCAGGGGCAATCGCTCAACCTGACGGCGGGCGGACAGCTCAGCAATAACGGGCAAATTACAACTGGCAGCGGCGTCAGTTATCTTAGCGGCGACAGCGTAGCGCTCAATGCCGCCGGAACGTTACAGGGCGGTGGCGATATTACGCTGACCAGTCGCGGTAATATTTCAGTCGCTGGTTTCACCGGAACGCGTGGCTCTCTGACGCTCAATGCACCGGGCGCCATCGTCAATACGGCGCTGTTGTACGCGGCAAATAATCTGGCGCTTTATGCTAACACCATCACCAACCAGCGCGGCGATATCCTCGCGGGCAACAATCTGTGGATGCAGCGAGATGCTGCGGGCAATGCCAACAGCGAAGTGGTCAACACTTCCGGCAATATCGAAACCCAGAACGGTGATATCACGATAAAAACAGGACATCTGCTGAACCAGCGGGATGGGTTGAAAACAAACCAGACACAAATAGCTGGAGCAAACAATATTCCAGGGATAGGTAATGCGACTGTTGCGATAGATATCAGTCAGATGGCAAAAGGTACCTATGGCGTTAATGGTTACTCCTATGAGGTACAAACCAGCTCCTGTAGTGCGAATGCCTCCTGTAATATTCGTCATTATTACCAGTATTACTACGCACCGTTTAAAGACACGGCGACGCAGAAATTCATTTCCAGCCAGCTAAAAACAGAGGTTTCCAGCTCTGGCGGCGCAGCTCGTATTTCATCAGGGCGAAATCTGTCAATTGGCGCAAACACGCTGGATAACGCAGCCAGTACTATTCTGGCAAACAATCATATCGACCTTTCAGGAAGCACATTCAATAACCAGAGCTGGCAGTCCGGGACGCTTACTGATTATCTGGTTTATACCTATACCCCAGAGAAATACTCACGTCAGAAATTTGCCGTAAATAATATAGATGTGTTACCTCCGCGTTATAACGAGGGGAGAAACAGTAAAGGTGAAACTATTGTGCTTCCTAAAGAACGCACAATAACATTTACCCTGGAAGGGCATGACCGGGTTCAGGAAGGGGGAGAAACGTACCGTTCGGTGATTCAGGCGGGCGGTAATGTAAACGCCAGGTTTACTACTTCTATTGGCAACGAAAACGCAACCTCTGGTGGGGGACGGGTTAGCAATACCATCGTTACCCCAACCCTCAACACCCTCAGCAACCAAACCATCAGTAATGGGGTGCAAAAGCAGGCACTGGCAGGCAATGACACGGTGAGCGTCAGTTCCCCTCAGTGGAACGATCGACTGCATGACGCATTGCAGCAGATTAACGGCGCAGGCGCGCTGGAAAGCGGCGGCGTATCAGATTCTACGCTCAACCCTGTTTCTACCACGCAGAAAGGTAACGCCAGCCTCGGCCAACTCAATGGCCTGATTAACCCAGGCGAGAAGGGCGTGAATACTGCCGGGCAAAATCAGGGCAAAACGGTGGATACCAGCGCGTATCCGTTGCCTTCCGGAAAGAACGGGTATTTCGTCGTCTCTGACGATCCGAAAAGCCCGTACCTGATCAACGTTAACCCGAAACTGAACGGTCTTGGTCAGCTCGATCCCAGCCTGTTTGGTGATTTGAATGCGATGCTGGGTATCAAACCTGGCGAAGCGCCGCGTGAAACCAATATTGCGTATACCGATCAAAACCAGTTCCTTGGGTCGGCCTATATGCTCGATCGTCTCAAACTGAACCCAGAATATGACTACCGTTTCCTCGGTGATGCGGCGTTCGATACCCGCTATGTCAGCAACGCCATGCTGAATAAGACGGGAAGTCGATACATCAACGGTATTGGTTCTGACCTTGACCAGATGCGTTATCTGATGGATAGCGCTGCCAGTACCCAGCAGTCGCTGGGACTGACATTTGGGGTGGCGCTGACGGCCGATCAAATCGCGTCCCTTGAGCACAGCATGCTGTGGTGGGAAGCCGCGACCGTCAACGGTGAAACGGTAATGATACCGAAGCTGTATCTCTCGCCGAAAGATATCACCGTGAATAACGGTAGCGTCATTGCCGGGAATAATGTTCAGCTGACCAGCGGGAATATCACCAACTCCGGCAGTACGCTGTTGGCGAGAAACGATCTCACGCTCGACAGCCAAAACAGTATTAATAACCTTAACAATAGTCTGATGCAGGCCGGGGGCAATCTCGACCTGAGCGCGATGGGTGATATCAATAACGTCAGCTCCGCCATCAGCGGAAAAACGGTGGCGCTGGAAAGTCTGGGCGGCAACATCAATAACCTGACGCTGGCGGAACAGATTGATGTGAGTGCCAGGGATAAATACCGCAATGTGAGCTTTAAAGATACGTTGCTGGGGTCTGTGGCATCCATTACCGCGCAGGATGAATTGTCGCTCTCGGCAGGTAAAGATATCACCGTTACTGGCGCGAATCTCTCTGCAGGCGGTTCATTGCTGATGGATGCGTGGGGAGATATTGCGGTAAATGCCAACCAGATTAACGATGCCCGGAGCCACTCCGGACGCTGGATAACAGAGACGGGGCGTTCGTCAGTGGACTGGCAGGGTAGCACCATCAGTTCGGGCGGTAAGCTCGGTATCAATGCCGGAAATAACCTCAACGTCACTGCCAGCGATGTTAACGCGGGGGGGAATGCTCAGCTTACAGCGGGTAACGATCTCAATCTGAATGCGGCCACCACTCAGCAAAGTAGCCGTAACGGCGGCAGTGAATCGCACAGCACCGGGCTTTCCCGTACCACCGTGTCAGCGGGTGACAATCTGCTGTTGAAAGCGGGTCAGGATATTAATTCCCATGCAGCCGGGCTGGCTGCGGAGAATGATGTCGGTCTGCTGGCCGGGCGAGATGTCAACCTGCTGGCTGAAGCAACGACAGACGGCGACAGTTATCGTGCGAAGAAGAAAACCGTGGTCAATGACGCCGTACGCCAGCAGGGAACGGAAATTGCCAGCGGCGGCGACGCCGTCATTATTGCCGGGCGTGATGTAAACGCACAGGCAGCGGATGTTACGGCGCAGGGCGATATCGGCGTAACGGCAGGCCGGGATGTGAATCTCACGACCGCCACAGAGAGCGATTATCACTACCAGGAAACCACGAAAACCAAAAAAGGATTCCTCAGTAAAAAGACTACCCATACGATTGAAGAAGACAGCGCTACGCGGGAAAAAGGCGCGCTGCTGAGTGGGAACAATGTGACGGTCGCCGCCGGGAATAACATTCTGGTACAGGGCTCAGCCGTTGCCGGTGACGGCAATGTGGCGCTGGGAGCTGGCAACAATGTGGATATCGTTGCTGCCACCAATACCGATACCTCATGGCGCTTTAAAGAGACTAAAAAGAGCGGTCTGATGGGGTCGGGCGGGATCGGTTTCACTATCGGTAGCAGTAAAACGACGCACGATCTGCGCGAACAAGGCACCACCCAAAGCGAGAGCTTCAGTACTGTCGGCTCAACAGGGGGCAATGTCAGTATCACCGCGGGCCAGCAGGCACATCTCGGCGGCGCGGATATCATCGCCCAGAAAGATATTGCTGTTCGCGGCGACAGCGTAATTATTGAACCGGGTCATGACAAACGCACCCGTGATGAGAAGTTTGAGCAGAAAACCAGCGGACTGACGGTGGCGCTGTCGGGGGCTGCTGGTGCTGCGATAAACAGTGCAGTACAAACCGCTCAGGATGTGAAAGATGAGAGTGATGACCGGCTTGCAGCGCTGAAGGCTACGAAGGCGGCGCTTTCCGGCGTGCAGGCGGCGCAGGGGGTTGCAGTTGCTCAGGCCGGTGGCGATCCGAATAACGGTATAGGCGTCAGCATTTCCCTGACTTCCCAGAAATCAAAATCTGAGCAGCATGCCTGGAGTGATACTGTTGCAGGCAGCACCCTGAATGCAGGTAACGACCTGGCTATTGTGGCGACAGGTAAAGGTCAGAGCGGAAACAGCGGCGATATTCTGATTGGCGCAAGCCAGTTGAAGGCGGGTGGGGATACCACGCTTGCGGCAGCGAACGATATCGTACTGAGCGGAGTGGCAAACACCCAGCAGACGGCCGGGAAAAACAGTAGCAGCGGCGGTGGTGTGGGCGTCAGTATTGGCGGGGGGGCTAATGGCTATGGTATTGGCGTCTTCGCTAATGTGAATGCGGCGAAAGGGCATGAGAAGGGTAACGGTACATCATGGGCTGAGACCACGCTTGATAGCGGTGGCACGGTATCGATGGCCAGTGGTCGTGATGCCATTCTGAATGGCGCGCAGGTCAGCGGCGATAAAGTGGTGGCGAATATTGGTCGCGACCTGTGGATGAGTAGCCAGCAGGACAGCAACGACTATAAATCGAAACAGAACAGCGTAGCAGCAGGCGGCAGTTTTACCTTCGGCAGCATGACCGGTTCGGGCTATATCAGTGCCAGCCAGGACAAGATGAAAAGCACTTATGACTCGGTGCAGGAGCAGACCGGGCTTTTTGCTGGCGATGGCGGATTTGATGTGGTGGTGGGACGTCACACACAACTGGACGGTACGGTAATCGCCTCGACGGCGCCAGGGGATAAAAACAGCCTTGATACCGGAACGCTGGGGTTCAGGGACATTCACAACGAAGCAGACTTTAAGGTCAGTCATTCAGGAGCCAGCCTGAGCGGCGGCGGGGCTTTTGGCGGCGATCAGTTTAAAGGTAACATGCCGGGTGGAATGATTTCAGCCGCTGGCAACAGTGGCCACGCGGAAGGCACGACGCAGGCGGCGGTGGCAGACGGCACCATAACTATCCGTGATAAAGCCGGTCAGAAGCAGGACGTGGCGAATCTGAGCCGTGATACGGAACACGCCAACGGCAGCATCAGCCCGATTTTCGACAAGGAGAAAGAGCAGAACCGGCTAAAAGCGGTGGGACTCATCAGCGACATTGGCGGTCAGGCAGCCGATATCGCCAGGACCCAGGGAGAGATTATTGCGCTCAAAGAGGCGCGGAGGGACAATCCAAATCTGCCAGCGGATAAGCTGAAAGATACACCGAAGTACAAGGAAGAACTGGCGAAGTATGGCACGGGCAGCGATATTCAGCGGGGAATTCAGGCGGCAACGGCGGCGCTTCAGGGGCTGGCTGGCGGTGATGTGGGGGCCGCGCTGGCGGGGGCATCGGCACCAGAGCTGGCGAATCTGCTTAAATCGACAGAGGGCAATACTGCGGTAAATGTCATTGCCCACGCGATACTGGGCGGCGCAGCGGCTGCGATGCAGGGTAACAGCGCGGCAGCGGGTGCAGCGGGTGCGGCAACGGGCGAACTTGCGGCCCGGGCGATTGCAGGTATGCTGTATCCTGATGTGAAGGACCTGTCGCAACTGCGTGAGGATCAGAAGCAGACCATCAGCGCGCTGGCAACGATATCAGCAGGGATGGCCGGTGGTCTGGCAGGAGACAGTACGTCATCAGCCGCAGCAGGTGCGCAGGCCGGGAAAAATGCAGTTGAGAATAACTCGCTCAGTGGCTGGGAGAATCTGCCAAAAGGGTTGACGGATGTTATCAACTCTCAGGGATCGCTGGGAGGGTCAATGATTCGGGCTGGAGCTTCTCCTGATGAAATTACGGCGGCCTTAGTGAAAAATGCCCAAGGACAGACGCCGGAAGGACAAGATCCTGTTAAAGGCTTACTGTCTGCATGGGGGAACTTCTTCGGGGTTCCGTTAGATATTGTTCTCTCAAATGAGCAAATGACGCCTCAAAAAGCTGCTGAGATAATATCCAGTGGAGTTCCAACCAGCGAAGCAAAATTAATGCAATATGTGGCGGCTAAAGCATTTTTTACCGTCGCGAAAAGCACCGATCTTGGTTTATCTGCTTCCAATCAAAAGTATGTTGACATTTTGTCTCCAGAAGCTAAACAACATATTTTGTTTGGCGATAGTCCAACTAGTGGTGGTCATCTCTATCCCGGAAACCCTGGGAAAACGGTTTATCCAAAAGACTGGTCAGCTGACAAAGTTGTACATGAGATAGGTGATATAGCAACGTCGCCTGATACCAAATGGTTTGCTCAGACAGGAACCGGTGGTATGTATACCGCTAAGGGCGATCCTGCCAAATGGGTCGCATATGAAGTCAGAGATGGTGTCCGTATTCGTGTTGTTTATCAACCGGCTACAGGGAAAATTGTTACAGCCTTTCCCGATAATAAACCTGTACCTCCGGCATCGAAACCAATAAAAAAATAGGAAGGGATTTATTAAATGTTTGGTTTAAAAATCAGTCAATTAGGAAAGTTGCTTGAAGATCGATTAGATCCGGATTTAATTGATGGCGCTTTAGATTATATTCAATATGACGAGGAGCCTCTTGCTTTTGAGATTCTTTGCGACCATATAAGCGAGTATGACATCACCATAACTGAAAATGAGTATGAGTTAATAACTCAACTTATCGAAGAGATGAAGTTAGATATAAGTGAACCACCGTTTAAATATTTAAAAAAATTAGTTGGTTAAGCAAATCCCGGCCATCAAAAGCCGGGATTTTTAGACCTTCTGCTGCGGCTCAATAGCCAGCTCCCCCTTCTCGGCAGTGACCACTACTGTCAGTCCGGTATAGAAGATTAGCGTCTTCAGCCAGCGGCCCTTGAGGGTAAACTGCGGCAGCGGAGTCGATAACTAACCCTGTAATAATGCGCCTACGGCTCTAAGGCGGCGGTTGTGGTGGCGTGCTGTTGTGTGCTGGACTTGCCGTTCAGCCATGCTCGTTCAACTCTGTTGCAGAGGGGCGGTAGCGCCTGTGACCCCGAAAACGCTTAACAGCGCAAAAAAATCCTGGGGAGAAAGTACAATAGACAAAAATTGTTATCAACAAATTGAAATAACAGGAAAAAACCGAGTCTATCGCAGCAACCTGCATCGGAAAGAGTTGTTGTTGAGAATAACTACCTGAGCGTGTCTGAAAAGACAGAGCTTGAGATAGCAAAACAGACGCTTAAAAACAGTAAAGATGCGGCAGAGCGCGAAAAGGCACAGCAGAAATATGATGCATTGCTTGAAAAAGATATCAGCAGTGATAAGGCGGTAATCGCTGCATGCAGTAATGGACAGGCAGCCAGCGCGGCTTGTGCCGGTGAAAGACTGAAGGTTATTGCTGCTAAAGGAGGTTATGAAACCGGAAACTACAATAACCAAGCCAGCGACATGTATCCGGATGCTTACGGGCAGACAGTAAACCTGCTGAATATCACCAGTGTTGATGCACAAAATCAACAACAGGTGAAGGATGCGATGGTGAACTATGCCATAGTGCAGTTTGGGGTCGATAGGGCGACTGCAGAGGCATACGTTGAAACTTATGATGGAATGAAGGTTGTAGCGGCTTCGATGGCACCAGTAATAGGTGCTGCGGCGGCCAGTAAGATAGAAGTTCTGGCTGGTAAACAACGCTTGTCTAATAGTTTCGAGGTTAGCTCACTCCCAGATGCAAATGGGAAAAATCACATCACGGCTGTAAAAGGTGATGCTAAAATACCTGTCGATAAGATTGAACTATATATGCGTGGTAAAGCTTCCGGTGACCTTGAGTCTTTGCAAATAGAATATAATTCTTTAAAAGATGCAAAAATTAGCAGCCAAAAAGAATTTGCAAAAGATCCAAATAACGCTAAAGGATGGAAGTGTTAGAAAAAAATCCATAATATTGAGCGTTCTCAAGATATGGCTCTTGTATTAGAGCAAGCAGGTATAGTGAATACTGCCAGTAATAACAGCATGATAATGGATAAGTTATTGGACTCAGCTCAGGGGGCTACGTCTGCAAATAGAAAAACATCTGTTGTTGTATCAGGACCTAACGGTAACGTAAGGGTTTATGCTACATGGGCAATATTACCTGATGGCACGAAAAGACTTTCAACTGTTAATACGGGAGCATTCAAATGATAAATGTGAATAGTACCACAAAGGATATTGAAGGTTTAGAAAGTTACCTGGCTAATGGCTATGTAGAGGCTAACTCTTTTAACGACCCAGAGGATGATGCGTTAGAGTGTCTCAGTAATTTATTAGTTAAAGATTCGGGGTGCTGTCTGTCATTTTGTAAAAAAATAATTAATTCAAATAACATTGATGGTGTTTTTATTAAAGGTTCGGCGCTGAATTTCTTATTATTGTCAGAACAGTGGTCTTACGCATTTGAGTATTTGACAGGCAATGCGGATAATATAACTCTTGCAGAGCTTGAAAAGGCGCTTTTCTATTTTTACTGTGCAAAAAATGAGGCAGATCCTTATCCTGTACCAGAGGGTTTATTCAAAAAACTAATGAAAAGATATGAAGAACTGAAAAATGACCCTGATGCAAAATTTTATCATCTTCATGAAACGTACAATGATTTTTCAAAAGCTTACCCTCTGAATAATTAGAAGCTATCGCCCGTGTAATATTGTCTATGACTGCATGGAAGGATGATGGTCATAGTGTGTTGGGAGCTATTCTTTAACAGATTTGGGGGAAATGGTGTAACTGGCTGAAAGGGCGCGTCAGGGCAAAAAGTTAGTGGGCTGGAAGTATAGCAGAGAAAACTGGTTTTAAGCCACTGAAAATAAAGTGGAAAATGTTATTGTTACGGGGTGCGCACCGGAAAGAGTTGTTGTTGAGAATAACTCACTCAGCGGTGATAAGGCCCGAGAAGCGGCGAAACGGGCTGCTGAATCCCTGAAAAATCAGGTCAGGGAAAAGCTGGGTGAAGGCGGAACTGTCCTGCGCTGATTACGTTCGCAGGTGAATACTTGCCGTACCTGTCAGCCTACTGTGCCGAGGGAAAGCGGTTTTTTGCGTAGTAACTCGTGGTTTTACGGGGCATCTGGTGAAACACCTGAATATGCCTGGGCAACGGCGGGTTCTGGCATAAAATTTGTGTCAGCGATAATCAGCTTCTTGTAAGTTGTCATGTATTAAGCGGAATAAAGGTGTTTGTGCCCCTTTGCTACTACACTATTTAACCTATGGCTATCACACCGTACTTAATAAAACTGTCGTCATTTAAAAATGGCATATTTATTAAATGCGAAGCGGCTCCAGAAAATAGTGTTGATATATGTAATGTGTAACAGCCAATAAAACAGATCGCGAACTATGAAATAAGAATGCTATCATTCACATCAGACGTGGCAGACAACTGCTGGCACACGCATTCACCCCGGAGCACCTCATGAATAACGACATTCCGCTAAAATATTATGATATCGCCGACGAGTACGCGACCGAAGCCGCAAAGCCGGTAAACGATGCCGAACGCGATGCGCTGGCGCACTACTTCCAGCAACTGATCACCCGTTTAATGAACAACGAAGAGATCAGCGAAGAAGCGCAGCAGGAGATGGCAACCGTGGCCGGTGTCGACGCGCAGCGTATCGACGATATCGCGGAGTTCCTCAATCGCTGGGGTAACGAGTAGCCAAAGACGTGGTCTGTGTTTTACACTGCGCGCAAATTCAGTAGATATACTCTGCGAGTATAAGATTTAATCAGGTGGAAACAGCAATGAACGGAACAATCACAACGTGGTTTAAAGATAAAGGCTTTGGATTTATCAAAGATGAAAATGGCGATAACCGCTATTTTCATGTGATTAAGGTTGCTAATCCTGAGCTGATCAAGAAAGACGCGGCGGTAACCTTTGAACCGACCACCAACAACAAAGGTCTGTCTGCCTATGCGGTGAAAGTCATACCAGACAGCAAATACATCTATATCGCGGGCGAGCGTCTGAAGCTCACGGCGATCAAGTCGTACCTGGTATACAGTGAAGAAGTTCCTGTCGAAACCCGTATTGATAAAGAAAACGCGGTGCTGTCTGTCGGCGTGCTGATGAACAGCATCCGGCCGAAATCAGAGGTGAAGCCAGGCGAAATGCGTAAGCTGAAAAAACTGGCTATCACCACTTTCCAGGGTACGACGCTGATCTTCTCCGAAGATGAAATTGACATCGATGCGACAGTAAAATTGCTTAAGGTCTGAAGCTCGTCAGACTGATAAGTGCCGCAACTCTGTTATTCATTGCCCCATGCGGATAGTGTTGCTCTGAGCGCTGAGGATGCAAGAAACCGCTCGCCCAGAGCAGAACACTTTATGTAATTGCTGAAGCCGCCGCTGGTTTCGCGTCCTTATTATTACTGTGGTCCAATTAGTTAGGATAAAAACAAAAGAACCAGCAGGGAGTCTGGTAATAACCTATTCATAATGTTAATTATTAATTAAATAAAAGTAGCAGCTCATGAAGTTTTGATATTTTCATTTCTCATAGACGAGAATTTACACATCATGATATAATATGGTGGAGAAAACTCGCGGTTTATTAATCTGCGCGTAATGTAAATAAATTTTCGGGGAGTGTATTCCAGTGGGACGTAAATGGGCCAATATTGTTGGTAAAAAAACGGCTAAAGACGGTGCAACGTCTAAAGTATATTCAAAATTCGGTGTGGAAATCTATGCTGCCGCTAAACAAGGTGATCCAGACCCAGAATTAAACACAGCTTTAAAATTCGTTATTGAACGTGCGAAACAAGCCCAGGTTCCCAAGCACGTTATTGATAAAGCTATTGATAAAGCCAAAGGTGGCAGCGACGAAACGTTCATGCAAGGGCGTTATGAAGGTTTTGGCCCAAGCGGTTCCATGATTATCGCTGAAACCCTGACATCAAACGTTAACCGCACGATTGCTAATATTCGCTCAATCTTCAATAAAAAAGGCGGGAATATCGGGGCGGCAGGTTCTGTCAGCTATATGTTTGACAATACTGGTGTAATCGTATTTAAAGGCACTGACCCCGACCATGTTTTTGAAATTTTGCTTGAAGCTGAAGTTGATGTTCGTGATGTCACCGAAGACGAAGGAAATATCATTATTTATACTGAGTCTACCGACCTTCACAAAGGCATTGCAGCGTTAAAAGCAGCGGGAATTACAGAGTTTTCAACAACAGAATTAGAAATGATTGCTCAATCAGAAATTGAACTGTCGCCAGAAGATTTAGAAATCTTTGCAGGGCTTGTTGATGCTCTTGAAGATGACGACGATGTTCAAAAAGTATATCATAACGTTGCAAATCTCTAATTCTAAATTAAAGAAATCTGTCATTGTGGCAGATTTTTTTAACGATTAGATTTGTTATAAAAAGTATATCTGGCCTGACAGTACGGCAGAAAATAAAATTAAATATCTGCTGGCTCAATTCTGGCTCTGTCTCGCCAGCCACTGACCGACGATAGGCCATAATTTATCCGCACTCCGCGTTCGAAAAAAGCCCATGTGTCCAACTGAAGAAAGACCATAATCTGCGTGCCGAATTTCGCGATGTTCGATTTTTGCGTTTTGCACTGGCTCCATCAGGGATGCAATGGCTTCAGGGTTAGCCCACGGGTCGTCATCAAAACCCATCACCAGTAAAGGCAAGGTTATCTCACTTGCCCGTTGGCGTGCATCCCAGTCTGGATCGTCGTAGAAATAACCCGGCATTGCGCTCCAGCGTCCCCACTGAAGCATCACTGGAGCTGGCAAATCTTCGCCCAGCCCAAGGCGCCTGGCAGGCATATACCCGAAGATTCGGCAAAGAACCGGGGCCAGAACACGCAGCAGGCACCAGACCCGCACTTTCTCTGCCGTTTGTTTTATTGTGCTCGTTACCCCGGCATGGGAGGCCACAATGACGGCCGCGTGCAGGGCGGAAGTGGCCGTGGAAAGCAGAACCGCATGCCCGCCGACACTGTGTCCTACCGCCAGCAGGTTAAGTCCGGGAAAACGCGTTTTAGCCCAGGCAGTAATGCAGCCCACGTCCTGCTCGATCCAGTCTGACATTGAGATGCTGTAGCTACGGAGCTTCCCGGATTTCGAGCGGCCCGTTCCCCGATAATCGTAAGTGACGACACTGAATCCCTGGTTAAAAAGGTACTCTGCGAACCCCTTATAAAACGCCTGTACAACCGCCGTGGCTGGATGAAGAATAACGATCGCTTTGGCATCGCTTCTTTCCCAAATCGTGGCGGACAGAAATCCGCCTTCATTTACGGGTATTATTATTGAATTCATTCATTGAGCCTTATCTGTGTGGTCATACCAGTTGGTTCTGAATTCAATGTAGCTTTAACTAGCGAATCTGGCGATTTTTTTGTTCTGTATCCCGGTCTCGTTAAAGGAGACCGGGAATGCGGAAGGTTATTTAAGCTTTGGATAATCTGCCAACAAATGTGATCTACTTCACCTCCCGGCAACCAAAATCTCTTGTGACTCCACGCCGTCCTCTATCTGTTTCGCCACTTTTTGTAAGGCCGGAAGATGCTTTTCCGCTGCCTGCTCGATGGTCATGGCGCTGGCCATATACACCAGGTTCAGGCAACCAATAACCCGCTGTTCGCTGCGGATGGGAACGGCGATGGAGGCGATTTTTTCTTCCTGATCCCACCCGCGATAGTTCTGTCCAAAGCCGTCTTTACGTGCGCGGGCCAGAATAGCGTCGAGCTTTAGCGGTTCGCGGGCTAACTGGAACTCTTCTCCTGGTCTTGAGGCCAGCATTTCAATCAGTTGCTGACGTTCATTCTCCGGGCAAAATGCCAGCCAGGTCAGGCCGGATGCGGTTTTTAATAGCGGTAAACGACGTCCGACCATTGCCCGGTGAAACGACAGGCGGCTGAAGCGGTGGGTGGTTTCACGCACTACCATCGCGTCAACGTCCAGCGTGGACACGTCGGTCGGCCAGATGACTTCGCGCAGCAAATCCCCCAACAGCGGGGCGGCGAGCGCAGAAATCCACTGCTCGTCACGAAATCCCTCGCTGAGCTGACGGACTTTAATGGTTAAGCGAAAGCTGTCATCGGACAGGCTGCGCCGGACGTAACCCTCATCCTGCAACGTTTCCAGCAGACGTCTGACCGTGGTGCGGTGCAGGCCGCTCAGCTCTGCCAGCAGGCCAACGCTGGCCCCGCCGTCAAGCCGATTTAACATATTTAATAACATTAACCCGCGCGTTAACCCGCGCACGGTTTTGTATTCGGTACCGTCGTCACTTTTCATATTCATTGACAAATATATAGGTAAAACAATGTTGTGCACTTAGTGCACATCCAGGCATGTTTTGATTGTAGCGCAAAAACTCACTTCTATACTGACCGCACAATAAAAAAATATTCACATATTTTTAACAAAACAATTGCGCCTCACCAGGGCCTGCAATTGCGTTTTGTCCGAGTAGTGAGGTTCTGAAATGACAACTATAAATCCTGATATCCAACCCGCAGTGCAGCACACCGCGCAGGTAGCCATTGCTGGAGCCGGCCCGGTAGGGCTGATGATGGCGAACTATCTTGGCCAGATGGGCATTGAGGTGCTGGTGGTAGAGAAGCTCGACACGCTGATCGACTATCCCCGCGCCATCGGTATTGACGATGAAGCGCTGCGCACCATGCAGTCCGTTGGTCTGGTCGAGAACGTTTTGCCACATACCACGCCGTGGCACGCGATGCGCTTTCTTACCCCGAAAGGCCGCTGCTTTGCCGATATCCAGCCGATGACCGACGAATTTGGCTGGTCGCGCCGCAATGCGTTCATTCAGCCGCAGGTGGATGCGGTGATGCTGGAAGGGCTGTCGCGTTTCCCCAACGTGCGTTGCCTGTTTTCTCGCGAACTGGAAGCCTTCAGCCAGCAAAATGGTGAAGTGACGCTGAACCTGAAAGCGCCGGACGGCCAGCGGGAAACGGTGAAGGCCCAGTGGCTGGTGGCCTGCGACGGTGGCGCCAGCAACGTCAGGCGCTCGCTGAATGTGCCATTTGAAGGTAAAACCGCGCCGAATCAGTGGATTGTAGTGGATATCGCCAACGATCCGCTGAGTACGCCGCATGTGTACCTGTGCTGCGATCCGGTGCGCCCGTATGTTTCTGCCGCGCTGCCGCATGCGGTGCGCCGCTTTGAATTTATGGTGATGCCGGGGGAAACCGAAGCCCAGCTTAGCGAGCCGCAGAATATGCGCCAACTCTTGAGCAAAGTGCTGCCGAACCCGGATAACGTCGAGCTGATCCGCCAGCGCGTGTACACCCATAACGCCCGGCTGGCCGAACGCTTTCGTATTGACCATGTGCTGCTGGCGGGTGACGCAGCGCACATTATGCCGGTCTGGCAGGGGCAGGGATACAACAGCGGTATGCGTGATGCCTTCAATCTGGCGTGGAAACTGGCGCTGGTGATCAATGGCAAAGCCGGTGATGCGCTGCTGGATACCTACCAGCAGGAGCGCCGCGATCATGCCAAAGCGATGATCGATTTGTCGGTTACCGCAGGCAACGTGCTGGCGCCGCCAAAACGCTGGCACGGCGCGGTGCGCGACGGAGTTTCCTGGCTGTTGAACTACATTCCGCCGGTCAAACGTTACTTCCTTGAAATGCGATTTAAGCCGATGCCGCAGTACCACATCGGGGCGTTGGTGCGTGAAGGTGACGCGAAAACCTCGCCAGTCGGCAAGATGTTTATCCAGCCGAAGGTCACGCTGGAAACCGGCGAAGTGACGTTGCTCGATAACGTCATTGGCCCGAATTTCGCGGTGATTGGCTGGGGCTGTAATCCGCTATGGGGCATGAGTGAAGCGCAGATCCAGCAGTGGCAGGCGCTGGGGACGCGGTTTATCCAGGTGGTGCCGGATACGCAGATACATACCGATCAGGATAACCATGACGGCGTTACCCGCATTGGCGATACGCAAAACCGTCTGCGCGCGTGGTTTGCCCAACACAATGCCGCGCTGGTGGTGATGCGCCCGGACCGCTTTGTCGCCGCCATCGCTATTCCGCAAACCCTGGGCAACACCCTGAATAAACTGGCGTCGGTGATGACGCTCACCCGCGTAAATACCGATCTTCCTGTTGAAAAGGTAGCCTGATATGCACGCTTATCTTCACTGTCTTTCCCACTCGCCGCTGGTGGGCTATGTCGACCCGGCGCAGGTCGTGCTCGATGAAGTTAACGGCGTGATCGCCAGCGCCCGCGCACGTATTGCGGCGTTCGATCCTGAGCTGGTGGTGCTGTTTGCCCCCGATCACTACAACGGTTTTTTCTACGATGTGATGCCGCCGTTTTGTTTAGGCGTAGGAGCCACCGCAATCGGCGATTTCGGCAGCGCCGCCGGGGAACTGCCGGTGCCCACCGATCTCGCTGAGGCCTGCGCCCATGCGGTGATGAAAAGCGGTATCGATCTTGCCGTGTCCTACAACATGCAGGTCGATCACGGCTTTGCGCAGCCGCTGGAGTTTTTGCTCGGCGGTCTGGATAAGGCCCCGGTGTTACCGGTGTTTATTAACGGCGTCGCCACGCCGCTGCCGGGCTTTCAGCGTACCCGCATGCTCGGTGAAGCCATTGGTCGTTTCGCCAGTTCGCTGAATAAACGCGTGCTGTTTTTAGGTTCCGGCGGCCTGTCGCATCAGCCACCGGTGCCGGAGCTGGCAAAGGCCGATGCCCATATGCGCGACCGCCTGCTCGGCAGCGGCAAACAGTTACCCGAAAACGAGCGTGAATTGCGCCAGCAGCGAGTGATCAGTGCCGCCGAGAAATTTGTGCAAGACCAGCACACGCTGCACCCGCTTAACCCCGTCTGGGATAACCGCTTTATGACCCTGCTTGAGCAGGGGCGTTTGCAGGAGCTGGACGCGGTCAGCAATGAAGAGCTATCCGCGATGGCGGGCAAATCAACGCACGAAGTGAAAACCTGGGTTGCCGCCTTCGCCGCCATTTCTGCCTTTGGCAACTGGCGCAGCGAAGGTCGTTATTATCGCCCGATCCCGGAGTGGATCGCCGGATTCGGCTCCCTGAGCGCCACCACACAGAACTGAAACAGAACTGAATATGCAGGAGAAGAGCATGACTTACCAACCGCAAACCGAAGCCGCCACCAGCCGTTTTCTGGAGGTGCAGGAAGCAGGCGAAACCTTACGCGTGCATTTCAATGACTGTGGGCAGGGCGAAGAGACCGTGGTGCTACTGCACGGCTCAGGTCCTGGCGCGACGGGCTGGGCGAACTTCAGCCGCAACATCGATCCGCTGGTTGAGGCCGGATACCGGGTAATCCTGCTGGATTGTCCAGGCTGGGGGAAAAGCGATGGGATCGTTAACCGCGGGTCACGATCCGATCTCAACGCTCGCATTCTGAAAAGCGTGGTCGATCAACTGGATATTCAGAAAATCCACTTGCTGGGCAACTCAATGGGTGGCCACAGTGCAGTGGCGTTTACTTTGAGCTGGCCGGAGCGCGTGGGCAAGCTGGTGCTGATGGGCGGTGGAACGGGCGGCATGAGCCTGTTTACCCCGATGCCGACCGAAGGCATCAAGCGTCTGAATCAGCTATATCGTGAGCCGACCATCGAAAATCTGAAGCTGATGATGGAGATTTTTGTCTTCGACACCAGTGACCTGACTGAAGCGCTGTTTGAGGCGCGCCTGAATAACATGCTGTCGCGCCGCGATCACCTGGACAACTTTGTCCAGAGTCTGGAAGCCAACCCGAAACAGTTCCCTGACTTCAGCCCGCGTCTGGGTGAAATCAAGGCCCAGACCCTGATTGTCTGGGGCCGCAACGACCGGTTCGTGCCGATGGACGCCGGTCTGCGCCTGCTCTCCGGGATTGCCGGTTCTGAACTGCACATCTACCGCGACTGCGGGCACTGGGCGCAGTGGGAACATGCGGATGCCTTTAACCAACTGGTGCTGAACTTCCTCGCACGCCCTTAAGGAACGGACATGACGAATCTTAATCTTGAGCAGTTAGCCGCCGATTTACGCCTGGCAGAGGAAAAAGGAGAAGCTATCGCCCCGCTGCGTGAACTGATTGGCGTGGACAATGCCGAAGCGGCCTATGCCATTCAGCGCATCAACGTGCAGGACAACGTGGCGCGCGGGCGGCGCGTGGTCGGGCGCAAAGTGGGGCTGACGCACCCGAAAGTGCAACAACAGCTGGGCGTCGATCAGCCGGATTTCGGCACGCTGTTTGCCGACATGTGCTACGGCGATAACGACACCATTCCGTTTTCACGTGTACTGCAACCGCGTATTGAAGCGGAAATTGCGCTGGTGCTGAACCGCGATCTACCCAATGCCGACACCACTTTTGATGAGCTATATAACGCCATAGAGTGGGTGCTGCCCGCGCTCGAAGTGGTCGGCAGTCGTATCCGCGACTGGTCAATAAAGTTTGTTGATACCGTGGCGGATAATGCCTCCTGCGGCGTGTATGTGGTCGGCGGGCCGGCGCAGCGTCCGGCCGGGTTAGATCTGAAAAATTGCGCAATGAAAATGACGCGCAATAACGAAGAGGTCTCCAGTGGGCGCGGCAGCGAATGTCTGGGGCATCCGATCAACGCCGCCGTCTGGCTGGCGCGCAAAATGGCCAGCCTCGGCGAGCCGCTGCGTGCGGGGGACATCATTCTCACCGGGGCGTTAGGCCCGATGGTATCAGTGAATGCGGGCGATCGTTTTGAAGCCCATATCGACGGTATTGGTTCAGTTGCCGCCACTTTTTCAGCGGCGGTTACAAAAGGAAGTCAGTCATGAGTAAGCGTAAAGTCGCCATTATCGGCTCCGGCAACATCGGCACCGATTTGATGATTAAAATTCTGCGCCACGGCGTGCATCTGGAGATGGCGGTGATGGTCGGTATTGACCCGCAATCCGATGGTCTGGCACGCGCCAGACGTATGGGCGTTGCCACCACCCATGAAGGGGTGACCGGGCTTATCGCCATGCCGGAATTTGCCGATATCGACATCGTGTTTGATGCCACCAGCGCGGGCGCACATGTGAAGAACGACGCCGCGCTGCGCGCCATTAAACCGGGGATCCGCCTGATCGACCTGACGCCCGCGGCGATCGGTCCATACTGCGTGCCGGTGGTGAATCTGGAGGCTAACGTTGATCAGCAGAACGTCAATATGGTGACTTGCGGAGGGCAGGCGACCATCCCAATGGTGGCGGCTGTCTCTCGCGTGGCAAAAGTCCATTACGCCGAAATTATTGCCTCTATCGCCAGTAAATCTGCGGGACCGGGCACTCGCGCCAATATTGATGAGTTCACCGAAACCACCTCAAAGGCGATTGAAGTGGTCGGCGGCGCCGAAAAAGGTAAAGCCATCATTGTGCTTAACCCGGCCGAACCGCCGCTGATGATGCGTGACACGGTGTATGTACTGAGTGAAGCGACCTCCGAGATTGAAGTTGAAGCGTCTATCAACGAGATGGCGGCGGCGGTACAGGCCTATGTGCCGGGTTATCGCCTGAAACAGCGCGTACAGTTTGAAGTTATCCCGCAGGATAAACCGGTGAATCTGCCGGGTATCGGCCAGTTTTCCGGGCTCAAAACCGCGGTATATCTGGAAGTGGAAGGCGCGGCGCACTATTTACCTGCCTATGCGGGCAACCTCGACATAATGACCTCCAGCGCGCTGGCGACCGCTGAGAAGATGGCGCAGTCACTCACCCGTCAGTCAGGAGAAGCAGCATGAACGGTAAAAAACTCTATATCTCTGACGTGACCCTGCGTGACGGTATGCACGCCATTCGTCACCAGTATTCGCTGGAAAACGTGCGCCAGATTGCGAAAGCGCTGGACGATGCGCGGGTCGATTCTATTGAAGTGGCGCATGGCGACGGTTTACAAGGTTCCAGTTTTAACTACGGCTTTGGCGCGCACAGCGATCTCGAGTGGATTGAAGCGGCTGCAGACGTGGTGCAGCACGCTAAGATCGCCACGCTATTACTGCCGGGGATCGGTACTATTCACGATCTGAAAAATGCGTATCAGGCCGGGGCGCGGGTGGTTCGCGTGGCGACCCACTGCACCGAAGCGGACGTGTCGGCCCAGCATATTCAGTATGCGCGCGAGCTGGGTATGGATACCGTCGGCTTTCTGATGATGAGCCACATGACCACGCCGGAAAATCTGGCGCAGCAGGCGAAGCTGATGGAAACCTACGGCGCGACTTGTATCTACGTGGTCGATTCCGGCGGGGCGATGAACATGAGTGATATTCGCGCCCGCTTCCGCGCCCTGAAAGCGGTACTGAAGCCGGAGACGGAAACCGGAATGCATGCGCATCACAACCTCAGTCTCGGTGTGGCGAACTCGATTGCTGCGGTGGAAGAGGGCTGCGATCGTATCGACGCCAGCCTGGCGGGGATGGGCGCAGGCGCGGGCAATGCGCCGCTGGAAGTGTTTATCGCTGCTGCGGACAAGCTCGGCTGGCAGCATGGCACCGATCTGTATGCGCTGATGGATGCTGCCGACGATCTGGTGCGTCCGCTGCAGGACCGCCCGGTGCGGGTGGATCGCGAAACGCTGGCGCTGGGCTATGCCGGGGTGTACTCCAGCTTCCTGCGTCATTGTGAAGTGGCGGCGGCGCGTTATGGCCTGAGCGCGGTTGATATTCTGGTTGAACTGGGCAAGCGCCGAATGGTGGGTGGCCAGGAAGATATGATCGTCGACGTGGCGCTGGATCTGCGCCACAGCAAATAAAAATGATTACGCGGCTGGCAACGTATCAGCCGCGATTCACCTGCATCGTGACCTCAGAGGTACATCTTATGACTACCCGTACCCCCGCATCCTGGCGCCTGACGTTGACCGTCGGGCTGTGTTTTTTAGTCGCCCTGATGGAAGGGCTGGATCTCCAGGCCGCCGGGATCGCTGCCGTCGGTATCGCTCAGGCGTTTGCGCTGGATAAAATGCAGATGGGCTGGATCTTCAGCGCCGGTATTCTCGGGCTGCTGCCCGGCGCGTTGGTGGGCGGTATGCTGGCCGATCGCTATGGCCGCAAGCGCATTCTCATTGCCTCCGTGGCGTTGTTCGGCCTGTTCTCGCTGGCGACGGCGATTTCCTGGGATTTCTCATCGCTGGTATTTGCCCGTCTGATGACCGGCGTCGGGCTGGGCGCGGCATTGCCGAATCTGATCGCGCTGACCTCCGAAGCGGCGGGGCCACGTTTTCGCGGCACGGCGGTGAGCCTGATGTACTGCGGCGTGCCGATTGGCGCGGCGTTAGCGGCGGCGCTTGGGTTTAGCGGTCTCGCCTCCGCCTGGCAAACGGTGTTCTGGGTTGGCGGGGTGATCCCGCTGCTGCTGGTTCCGCTGTTGATGCGCTGGTTGCCGGAATCGCAGGTTTATACCCAACAAACGCAGGTAGCTGCCGCGCCGTTGCGCGCCCTGTTTGCGCCAGCAGCAGCGAGCGCTACGCTGCTGCTGTGGCTGTGCTATTTCTTCACCCTGCTGGTGGTGTATATGCTGATCAACTGGCTTCCAATGCTGCTGGTGGAGCAGGGATTTCAACCCTCGCAGGCGGCAGGCGTGATGTTTGCTCTGCAAATCGGCGCAGCCAGCGGGACGTTAATTCTCGGGGCGTTGATGGACAAACTGCGTCCGGTGGTGATGTCGCTGCTGATCTACACCGGGATGTTGGCTTCGCTGCTGGCGCTGGGGACGGTGTCGACATTCAGCGGCATGCTGATGGCGGGATTTGTGGCGGGGATGTTTGCCACTGGTGGGCAAAGCGTGTTGTATGCGCTGGCGCCGTTATTTTACAACACGCAGATCCGCGCCACAGGTGTGGGCACCGCCGTCGCTGTCGGACGTTTGGGCGCGATGAGCGGCCCGCTGCTGGCCGGGAAAATGTTAGCGCTGGGCACAGGAACGGTGGGCGTGATGGCGGCGTCTGCGCCGGGGATTTTGCTGGCGGGCCTGGCGGTATTTATTCTGATGAGCCGTAAATCGCAGATGTCGATCCCGGCTAACGGTGCTTAAGCGACCGTCTGGTGCAGAGTTGACGCATCGCCATAATTGCGGGTGAGCGCGGAGCCTTGCGGGTATGGCTGTGATAGTGTGAGGGCTTATTTCCATCAAAACAGGAGCCAGAACATGTCGCAGAATAATCCGTTAAGCGCCATCCTCGACAAACAGGATTTCCTGTTACTGGATGGTGCGATGGCGACGGAGCTGGAAGCGCGCGGTTGTGATTTAGCAGACAGCCTCTGGTCAGCCAAAGTGCTGGTCGAAAATCCGCAGCTTATCCGCGAAGTGCATCTTGATTATTTCCGGGCGGGGGCGCAATGCGCGATCACCGCCAGCTATCAGGCCACGCCGGCAGGTTTTGCCGCGCGCGGCCTGAATGAAGCGCAGTCGAAAGCGCTGATTGGCAAAAGCGTGGAGCTGGCGCGTAAAGCGCGTGAAGCCTGGCTGGCTGAGAACCCGCAGGCGGGTACGCTGCTGGTGGCAGGCTCCGTTGGGCCTTATGGCGCGTATCTGGCGGATGGATCAGAGTATCGTGGCGATTACCAACGTAGCGCTGAGGAATTTCAGGCGTTTCACCGTCCGCGCGTGGAAGCGTTGCTGGATGCCGGGGCCGATCTGCTGGCCTGTGAAACCCTGCCGAATTTTACCGAGATTGGCGCGCTGGCTGAGCTGTTGACCGCGTATCCGCGTGCCAGGGCGTGGTTCTCGTTTACTCTGCGCGACAGCGAGCACCTGAGCGACGGTACGCCGCTGCGTGACGTGGTGGCGTTGCTGGCGGGTTATCCGCAGGTGGTGGCGTTAGGCATCAACTGTATTGCGCTGGAAAAGACCACCGCCGCATTGCAACATCTGCACGGCTTAACGGCGCTGCCGCTGGTGGTGTATCCAAACTCAGGCGAGCATTATGATGCGGCAAGCAAAACCTGGCATCATCACAGTGAGCATTGTGCGCAGTTGGCGGATTATTTGCCGCAGTGGCAGGCCGCTGGCGCACGGTTGATCGGCGGGTGCTGTCGCACCACGCCGAAGGATATTGCCGCGCTAAAAGCGTGAAGCTGAGAATTTATCAGGCCTACATCGTTCACTGTAGGCCTGATAAGCGCAGCGCATCAGGCATTGCCGGATGGCGGCATAAGCGCCTTATCCGACCTACAAAGCAACAAAACCTTATGCTGCATCTGCCAGCACAAACATGCCGTACGGGTGGATTTCGAGGTAATACTGCTCGCCGACGTCCGGCTGCAGGCGCGTGGCGTTGACCTGTAACAAGATCTCCTGTCCATGCCACTCCACCGTGACTTCATATTGAGGGCCCATATAGGCGACATGGCGGATCGCGCAGCGCTGGCTCTCCTCGCCGCGATCGCTGAGTGTGATCGCTTCCGGGCGCACGCCGACCATCCCTTCTCCGTGATCGTTAAAGTGCGGCGGTCGCGGCAAACGATAGCCGTAGATATCAACGTATCCTGCGCTAAAGGTGGCCGGAAACAGGTTGGCATCGCCCATGAAACTCGCCATAAAACGTGAGGCAGGCTGACGATAGAGCTCCTGTGGCGAACCGATCTGCATGATGTGTCCTTTATTCATCACCAGTACGGTATCGGAAACCGCAAAGGCTTCGCTCTGATCGTGGGTAACGTACAGCGAGGTGATATCAAACTGCTTTTGAAGCTCGCGGATCTTGTCGCGCATGCTGCGACGCAGGTTGGCGTCCAGGTTGCTCAGCGGCTCATCAAACAGCAGCACCTTCGGTTTGAGGATCAACGCGCGGGCCAGTGCCACGCGCTGCTGCTGACCGCCGGAGATCTGATCGACATAGCGCTCTTCGAACCCCTCCAGATCGACCATCGCCAGCGCGTCTTTCACCCGCGTCTTCACTTCGCTGCGCGACACGCCAAGCATCTTCAGGCCATAGCCGACGTTCTCTCCCAGCGACATGTGCGGAAACAGAGCATACGACTGAAACACCATGCAGATATCGCGTTGCTGAATGGAACGATGGGTGACATCTTCGCCATCAATAAAAATCTGGCCTTCACTCGGTTTTTCCAGCCCGGCGACAAGGCGCAAAATGGTGGTTTTGCCACAGCCGGAGGGGCCGAGCAGCGTCACCATTTGCCCCTGCGGAATGGTGAGGTTGATGTTGTCGATAACCGTGTTGCTGCCAAATCGTTTAGTGACGTTGCGCAGTTCAACGAAATTTTTCTGAGTCATAGTGCGCTCCATTACGCCTGGTTTTTAGCTTTTGAACGGGAGGTACGTGATTCGCCGATCAGCCAGTCAAAGATGAAAATAATCGCCAGCATCACCACGATCAGAATCGAACCGTAGGCAATCGCCACCCCGTACTCGCCGTCTTCCACGCGGTTGAGGATGTAGGCCGTCGCCACGCGGGTATCCGGCGTCACAAGGAACACAATGGCGCTGACGGTGGTAATGGCGCGCACAAAGCTGTAGATCAGCGCCGAGAGGATCGCCGGGCGCAGCAGCGGCAGCAGGATATGCGTAATGGTCCGCAGGGAACCGGCACGCAGGCTAAGCGAGGCTTCATCCAGCGATTTATCGATTTGGCCTAAGCCCGCGATGCCCGCCCGAATTCCGACCGGCACGTTACGCATCACCATTGAGATAATCACGATGGCGGCGGTGCCGGTGAGGTACACCGGGGCGCTGTTAAAGGCCAGAATGTACGACACGCCCGCTACGGTGCCAGGAACGGCAAAGCACAGCATGGTGGTGAACTCGATGGTTTTTTTACCTTTAAACTGCTGGCGCACCACAATCCACGCGATCAGCAGACCAAAGATTGCGGTGATCGGCGCGGCAATCCCGGCGTAGAGCAGAGTGTCGAGCAGTGAAGGCCACGCGCCGTCGCTCATCCCCTGACCGAACAGTTTGGTAAAGTTCGCCAGCGTCAGGGTGTAGTCCACGCCCCAGTTAACGGTGAAACTGCCGTAGAAAATGCTGCCGTAGAGCAGGGCGTTAAAGGCAATCCACACCGCCAGCAGCGCAACCACGCTCCACACCAGCGTCACTGGCAGCGGCTGGACGTCGCCCCGGTAGGATTTACCGGAGACCGTCACGTAGGAGCGCTTGCCGATCCACATGTACTGCACACAGAATACCAGCAGCGAGAACAGCAGCAGGAACGCGCCCAGCGTACTGGCGGCCTGATAATCGAGCTGCGAGCCGGTGATGTAGAAGTAAATTTGCGTTGCCAGCACGTCGAAGTTACCGCCGAGCACCAGCGGGTTACTGAAGTCGGCCAGCGACTGTACCACCACAATTAAAAAGGCGTTCGCCAGCGCCGGTTTCAGTAGCGGGACAAACACGCCGTTAAAGGTCTGCCAGCGGCTGGCACGCAGGGTGTATGACGCTTCTTCCAGCGACGGATGAATGGTCTTGATGGCCCCGTCGAGGATCATAAACGCCATCGGCGTAAAGGCCAGCACCTGCGCCAGCCAGATGCCGGTAAAACCGTACAGCCAGTTGGTGTTGGTTAAGCCGAACCAGTCGACCATAAATTCGGTGATGTAACCAGAGCGACCCATCATCAGCGTAACGCCTAAACCGACGACAAACGGCGGGGTAACGATCGGCAGAATCGAGAAGATACGTCCGATGATGGCGCTACGTCTGGCGATACGGGTCGTGTAGATAGCCAGCACCAGGCCAAAGAAGGTACAGCCGACGCCGACGGCAATCGACAGCATAATCGAGTTGAGGATCACCTGAATGATATGCGCCTGCGACAGCACATTCATAAACGCCAGTGGCGCAAATTCCCCGGCGTCGTTGGTGAACATCGGAATGAAAATAGCGATGCTCGGCCAGACGATAAAAATACCGATCAGCGCGACAATCGCGGTCAGCGAGCCGATGACAAACCGGTCGCCGCCCAGCCATTCCAGACGGGTAAGCGCCAGGGTCATAATTGCGCCCAGCGCCACAAACAGCACGATGGTGGCATAGCCTAAGCCGCGACCTTCAAGCGTGGCGCTGGCGACGATAAAGGCCATGCAGAAGAATGCCCAGCCTGCGTCAAGATAATGGCGGCCGCGCTGTTCGCGTCTGGCTTCATGGAACGGGCGCACCAGCAGCAGGCTCGGTAGCAGATACCATAACCAACTGATATTGAATTGTGACCAGCCGTAGGCGGCGAGTATTTCTTCGCTCGTCGACTCCAGCAGACCGTAGTCCAGGCTCCAGCTTGGCAGCAGGGCAAACGCCAGCCAGCCGAGCAAAACCCAAAGAAATATCGCATCCCGTTTTTTCACGGGATGGAGTGCAAGTGTGTGTGACATAGCGGTTCCGGTATTTCAGGCCGGGCGGGCGCTTACGCCGCACCCGGCAAATGAACGCAACGTGGGCTTATTTACCCATCTTCACTTCGCTAACCCACTTATTGATCAGGGCTTTACGTACGTCGGTCGAGCCGTACTTATCCATGTCGTAGTTGATAAGCTTCAGGTCGTCGAGCTTCAGCGAGTTCGGCGAGGTCTCGGCGGTGGTGTTGGTCAGGATCTGATAGGATTTACCTTTCTTCCATGCCAACTCCTGGGCGTCTTTCGACAGCACCCAATCAACGAACAGTTTGGCGTTGTCGAGGTTACGCGCGCCTTTCAGGATGCTGACGCCGCCAATTTCATAGCCGGTGCCTTCGCACGGGGAGATCAGCTCCAGCGGGGCGCCCTGTTCTTTTTCCAGCGAGTAGTCGTGCAGGAAGCCAATGCCGATCGCCGTTTCGCCACGGGCGGCATTACGCGCCGGAGCAATGCCGGATTTGGTGTACTGGGAGACGTTGGCGTTGAGCTGTTTCAGGTAATCAAAAGCCTGATCCTCACCCCAAAGCTGAGCGAAGGTCGCCAGCGCGGTGTAGGCGGTGCCTGAACTCTGTGGGTCAGCAATCTGGATTTCCCCTTTGTATTCTGGTTTGGTCAGATCCTTCCAGCATTTCGGTACCGGCAGGTTTTTCTCTTTCAGGCGTTGAGTATTAACGCCAAAGCCCAGAATACCGACATACACCGCCGAGGAGAGGTTACCCTTTACTTTCGCCGGATCGCGGAACTTCTCCATGATCTGCGCGAGGTTAGGCGATTTGTACGGCTGCAGCAGGCCCATTTCACCGGCCTGGGATTGTGGATCCAGCGTACCGCCGTACCACACATCCGCCTGCGGGTTTTTCTTCTCGGCATCGACCTTCGCCAGCGTGCTGCCGGAGCCGTTACGAATAAATGAGGTTTTCACATCATATTTGTCGCCGAAGGCTTTGGTTTCGGTTTCGCACATCTCGTTGGTGGCGCTGCAATACACCACCAGACGTCCTTGAGCTTGTGCCGCACTGCTGAAGGCCGCCAGCGTCAGAGCGGAGGCAATCAGGGTAGAGGTAAGCGTCAGTTTCATTGTTTTATCCTTTGACTGAGAGAAGGGGGAATGCCTGCAATGAGCAATGGCATCAGCAATAAACCCATAAAAACAGCGGCAACCGAGAGCAAACTGAACATTCCCGACCAGCCGTAGTGTTCTATGACCAGCGACAGCGGCCAACCCGCCAGCGCGGCCCCCAGATAGGCGAACAGCCCGAGAAAACCGGTGATTGAACCTGCCGCCGCTTTGTGTCCGCATTCGACAGCAGCCAGACCAATCAACATCTGCGGGCCAAACACAAAAAAGCCCACGGTAAAGAAACACACTGCCAGCAGCGCATAGTGGTGCACCGGGGCCAGCCACAGGGCGGCGACGGAGACCATCAGCCCCAGCGTGAACAGCAATATCATCGGCGCGCGCTGACCGCTGAACAGCAGATCCGATCCCCATCCGGCAAATAGCGCGCCGAGCAAGCCGCCGACTTCAAACAACATCACCGTGGCATTGGCGCTGAGTAGATTCACGCCGTGGCTTTCCGTCAGCCAGATGTTGCCCCAGTCGTTGAGTGCAATGCGGATCAAATAGACCAGTACATACGACACGCCAAGCAGCCAGATCATCGGATTTTTCAGCATGGTGGTGCGTAACATTTGCCACAGCCCCATCGGCGGGCTCTGCTGCTCCTGACGTAGCTCCAGCGGATCGTGCCGCCACTCTCCAACTGTCGGTAATCCCTCTTCCTGGGGCGTGCCTTTCAGTTGCAGGGTGAGCCAGATACCTAACGCCATGCTGATTATCCCTGGTGCCAGCATCGCTGCCTGCCAGCCCCACCAGAGGGCGGCAAAGGCGCTAATCAGCGGGATGATGGCCCCGCCGATGTTGATCGACATATTCCAGCAACCCCACCAGAAGCCGCGTTCGTTGCGCGAGTACCAGTGGGTCAGCAGGCGGGCGCAGGGCGGCCAGCCCCAGCCCTGGAAAAATCCGTTCAACGTCCAGACCGCCAGCAGCAGCGTCAGCGATTCACCAAAGGCGAACACCACGTTCAAAACACCAGTGGCGAACAGGCCGATTCCCATGAATGCGCGCTGCCCATGGCTGTCGTGCCACAATCCGGCGGCGAATTTCGACAGGCCGTAGGTCAGATAAAACAGCGATCCCAGCAGACCGATATCGCCTTTATCCAGCCCCAGATCCGTTTGCAGCGCCGGGAGTACATAGTTGACGCTTTTGCGCGTCAGATAAAACGCGGCGTAGCCAATCACCATGCACATCAGCAATTGTGGACGTAGCGTCCGGTATTGTTGGTCTGTTTCGCGTGCGTGCATGGCGGTCTCCGTTTGTGCTGACTATAGGAAAGTGAAAGCAAAAGGGGATGAGAGAAAGTCCGCAGTGACTAAGACTTTTTCCTGGTTAGCGGCTGGTTTGTTGCAAATTTGTGGGCAGGTTAACAATTACCCGCGTGCCGTGGTTCGATTCCAGCGTGAGTTCGCCACCGAGGGCGCTTACCCGCTCACGTATGCCCTGGATACCGAAACCGGGGATTTTTTCCGGGAGGATACCCACGCCGTTGTCATCGACTTCCAGTGACAGACGGTGTTCCCGCTGGCGTAGCGTAATCGATACCTCGCTGGCATCGGCATGCTTACAGATGTTATTGAGCAGTTCCTGCATCAGGCGATACAGCGTGAAGCGCACCGTTTCATTTTCTGGCGTATTTTCCAGATGGTAATTAAATCGGCAGCGGATGCCCCGCTCGGCAAAGGCAAATTCATTCACCAGATGATACAGCGCATCTTTGAAAGACAGTTCATCAAGCGCGGGCGGGCGCAACTGGCGCAGAAGTTGGCGGGTGGAGTGGTGAATGCGCCGGGCAAGATCGTTGATCTGATTCGCTGCCTCAAGCGTTTGCTCGCGACCCGGCGCGCGTTTGACCAGTTGCGTCTGAATCTGGATGGCGGTGATGTTCTGGCCTATTTCGTCATGCAGTTCACGCGCTAAACTTTTTCGCGTGTCTTCCTCGGTACGAATCAGCTGTTCGGTCAGCGCACGGCGTGCCGCCAGTTCGGCTTCCAGACGCTGGCGATAATGGTGCAAGTTTTGCGCCAGATGCTGCTGGCGGCTGATGGCGATGCCAAGACCAATACCCAGCAACGCCTGCGTCGCGAGAAAAATCTCCAGTTCAAGAAGATTACTGAACCCCACGCCTATCTGCCGGGCGATGGTGATCATCATGCTGCCGAGCAATCCAGACAACACGCCGCCCTGCCAGCCGAATTTCCATGCCATCACCACGTTTGGTAAAAACACCACGATCAGCAGCAGGCGCTCGATATCCGGCGACAGTACCATCTGCGTGCCAATGCCAATAATAAAAAACAGGCTGCACCAGATGATAAGCGAGGTGCGCATCGGGGGATTGGTGGTATCCAACCCGAGCAAATGATAACGGTGCTGCTGGCGCAGAAATTCATAGATCAGATAGACAAACGGCGTCAGCAGCACGCCGCCGGTAAACGACGCCAGGCCAATTAACGTTGCCGGGCTTTCGATAAACGGTGACAGCAGTCCGGTATTAAGCAATGAGGTAATTGTTACCGCGGCCAGCAGCAGCGTTAAGCGCTGCCAGTACAGGGGGAAGCGGTGCCAGTATGACTGACCGATGCTTGCCGGAAGAAGGCTAATTAATGGGGCTACCAGCAAAATATAGCCATTCAATAATTGCTCGCTGTGCAGCCAGAACAGCATCAGTACCGGCGGCAGCACCAGCGCGGGCCAGTAGCGGCGAGAAAGCAGAATCAACAGTGCAAGATAGACCCCGTGTGGCAGGAATAATGCCGCCTGCTGACCGTTGTGGGTCAGGTAAAACCCCAGCGTCCACAGCATCAACCAGCCCGATCCCCAGGCCAGCAGAATAAACAGGGAGATTACCCAATGACGAAGGTTACGCGACATTAATGCCCCGTCAGTAGCTGGTGGTCGAGGGCAAAATGCACCAGCTCAATAGTGCTGTGGCATTGCAGTTTGCCCAGCACGTTCGCGCGGTGAACGTGAACCGTTTTGTGGCTGAGGTCGAGCTTAAAGGCAATTTCTTTCACGCTGTCGCCTTTGACCAATAGATCAAACACTTCGCGCTCGCGCGGGGTCAGTACCTCCAGAACCTGCGCGGGCTGCTCGCCGCCGCGTAACGCCCGCAGCGCATCGGCGCACAGATAATGCCCGCCCATACCCACCGATCGTACCGCTTGCACCAGTTCTTCGGGTCCGCAGCGTTTGGTCAGATAGCCGCTGGCGCCAGCGTCCAGTGCACTTTGTACAAACGTCGGCGAGTCATAAATGCTGAGAATAATGGCGCGAAAACCGGGCTTCTGCGCCCGCAGTCGTTTTAACAGGCTCAGGCCATTTTCATCCGGCATGGCGATGTCCATCACCGCGACGTTGACGTCATCATGCAGTAATGCAGGCCAGGCCTCCGCCGCGCTACTGAATTGACCGGTGACGTTGAGATCGTCTTCGAGACTGAGTAATTGCGCAAAGCCGGAACGCACCACCACATGGTCATCCACCAGCACAACATGAATCATGATATTGCTCTCTTGCCTGACAATAGCGTCTATGATGCCTGCCAGCGCAGCGCTGGCAATCATCCAGGCGCAGTTATGTAACGAATGTAACAAAATCGCAATAATTTACAGGCTGTGCAGCGAGAGTAGGCCTGATAAGCGTAGCGCATCAGGCATTCATTGCCGGATGGCGGCGCAAGCACCTTATCCGGCCTACGATTACATGCATTTTTGAGCTAACTATTGCCGGTTTTTTTCTAAAAACGCTTTGTTCTTAGCCAGAATTTTTAATTCCTTTATCAAAGTGGGCCGCAACGAAATACTGCCTCCTATAACAAGACAGGGGAGCAGACAATCATGGCTAATTCATCGCGTAACGCACTTCTTGCCGCACTGGCATTCATCGCATTTCAGGCGCAGGCGGTGAACGTCACCGTCGCGTATCAAACTTCCGCCGAACCCGCCAAAGTGGCGCAGGCGGATAACACTTTTGCTAAAGAGAGCGGAGCCACCGTTGACTGGCGCAAGTTTGACAGCGGCGCGAGTATTGTCCGCGCGTTGGCATCCGGCGACGTACAGATCGGTAACCTCGGCTCCAGCCCGCTGGCGGTAGCGGCCAGTCAGCAGGTGCCGATTGAGGTTTTCCTGCTGGCATCAAAGCTCGGCAATTCTGAAGCGCTGGTGGTGAAGAAAAACATCAGTAAACCGGAAGATTTGATTGGTAAGCGCATTGCCGTGCCGTTTATTTCCACCACCCATTACAGCCTGCTGGCAGCGCTGAAACATTGGGGGATTAAACCCGGCCAGGTAGAGATTGTGAACCTTCAGCCACCGGCGATTATTGCCGCCTGGCAGCGCGGAGATATTGACGGCGCGTACGTCTGGGCGCCTGCAGTCAATGCGCTGGAAAAAGACGGCAAGGTACTGACTGACTCGGAAAAAGTCGGTGAATGGGGGGCGCCAACGCTGGACGTGTGGGTGGTACGCAAAGATTTTGCCGAGAAATACCCTGAGGTAGTGAAAGCATTTGCGAAAAGCGCCATCGATGCGCAGCAGCCCTATATCGCCAACCCGGATGCCTGGCTCAAACAACCGGAGAATATCAGCAAGTTGGCACGCTTAAGCGGTGTGCCAGAGGCGGATGTGCCGGGGCTGGTGAAAGGTAACACTTATCTGACTCCGCAGCAGCAAACCGCCGAGCTTACCGGACCGGTAAACAAAGCGATTATCGACACCGCGCAGTTCCTTAAAGAGCAGGGCAAAGTGCCCGCCGTAGCGACGGATTATAGCCAGTACGTGACCGATCGTTTCGTGCAATAAAGGGGACGCTAATGCTGCAAATCTCTCATCTTAATGCCAGTTACGGCGGCAAACCGGTGCTTGAGGATATCAACCTGACGCTCGATAGCGGTGAACTGCTGGTGGTGCTGGGACCTTCCGGTTGTGGGAAAACCACATTGTTAAATCTGATTGCCGGATTTGTACCGTATCAACACGGCAGCATTATGCTGGCGGGCAGTAAGGTCGAAGGACCTGGCGCAGAACGTGGAGTGGTGTTTCAGAATGAAGGTCTGTTGCCCTGGCGCAACGTGCAGGACAACGTCACCTTCGGTCTGCAACTGACGGGCATGGAGAAGCCGCAGCGTCAGCGAATTGCTCAGGAAATGTTGCAAAAAGTGGGGCTGGAGGGCGCGGAAAAACGCTTTATCTGGCAGCTTTCCGGTGGGCAGCGTCAGCGCGTCGGCATAGCCCGGGCGCTGGCGGCCAACCCGCAGTTGTTGCTACTCGATGAGCCGTTTGGCGCGCTCGACGCCTTTACCCGCGAGCAGATGCAAACCCTGCTGCTGAAACTTTGGCATGAAACGGGGAAACAGGTGCTGTTGATTACCCATGATATCGAAGAAGCGGTGTTTATGGCCACGGAACTGGTATTGCTGTCGCCAGGCCCTGGCCGGGTGCTGGAACGATTGCCGCTTAATTTCGCCCGGCGTTTTGTGGCCGGAGAGGCGAGTCGCAGCATTAAGTCCGATCCGCAGTTTATCGCCATGCGCGAGTATGTGTTAAGTCGTGTCTTTGAACAACGGGAGGCCTTCTCATGAGCGTGGTGATTAATGACAAACCCCGCCGCCCACGGGCGCTGAACTGGCGTTGGCCGTTCTCGCGCCAGATGACTTTAAGCCTCGGTACGCTGGCCGTCATTTTGGCGCTGTGGTGGACGGTGGCGGCGCTGCAGTTAATCAGCCCGTTGTTTCTGCCGCCGCCGGGCCAGGTTTTGCAAAAGCTCATCAGTATTGCCGGGCCGCAGGGGTTTATGGATGCCACGCTGTGGCAGCATCTGGCGGCCAGTTTGACGCGTATTGTTATCGCGCTGCTGGCGGCGGTGCTGTTGGGGATTCCGGTCGGTATCGCCATGGGGCTGAGTCCGACGATTCGCGGCATTCTCGATCCAATCATTGAATTGTATCGTCCGGTTCCGCCATTGGCCTATTTGCCGCTGATGGTTATCTGGTTTGGTATTGGTGAAACCTCCAAGATCCTGCTGATTTACCTGGCGATTTTCGCCCCTGTGGCGATGTCGGCGCTGGCGGGCGTAAAAAGTGCGCAGCAGGTGAGAATCCGGGCCGCGCAGTCGCTGGGGGCCAGCCGTGCGCAGGTGCTGTGGTTTGTGATTTTACCAGGTGCCTTGCCGGAGATTTTGACCGGACTGCGCATTGGACTGGGCGTGGGGTGGTCGACCCTGGTGGCGGCGGAGCTGATTGCCGCGACGCGAGGTTTAGGATTCATGGTGCAATCAGCCGGTGAGTTTCTGGCAACGGATGTTGTGCTGGCGGGGATCGCGGTAATTGCCGTTATCGCGTTTATTTTAGAGCTGGGTCTGCGCGCGCTTCAGCGCCGTCTGACGCCCTGGCATGGAGAAGTACAATGAGTGAACGTCTGAGCATTACCCCGCTGGGACCATATATTGGCGCACAAATTACCGGCGCGGATTTAACGCGCCCATTAAGCGATAACCAGTTTGAACAGCTTTATCATGCTGTATTGCGCCATCAGGTGGTGTTCCTGCGCGAGCAGGTGATTACGCCACAGCAGCAGCGCGCGCTGGCGCTACGTTTTGGCGACCTGCATATTCACCCGGTCTACCCACATGCCGAAGGGGTGGACGAAATAATCGTGCTGGATACCCACAACGATAATCCGCCCGATAACGACAACTGGCACACTGATGTGACGTTTATCGACACGCCGCCCGCCGGAGCGATTCTGGCGGCGAAAGAGCTGCCATCGACAGGCGGAGACACCCTGTGGACCAGCGGGATTGCTGCTTATGATGCTCTTTCACAGCCGTTTCGCCAGTTGCTGAGCGGCCTGCGGGCAGAGCATGATTTTCGTAAATCATTTCAGGAATATAAATATCGCCAGACGCCAGAGGAGCATCAGCGCTGGCTGGAGGCGGTCGCCAAACATCCACCGTTATTGCATCCGGTGGTGCGTACCCATCCTGTGAGTGGCAAGCAAGCGCTGTTTGTGAATGAAGGGTTTACTACGCGAATTGTCGATGTGACGGAAAAAGAGAGCGAGGCGCTGCTGGGCTTTTTGTTCGCGCATATCACCAAACCGGAGTTCCAGGTGCGCTGGCGCTGGCAGCCTAACGATGTGGCGATTTGGGATAATCGCGTGACGCAGCACTATGCCAACGCGGATTATCTGCCGCAGCGGCGTATTATGCACCGGGCGACAATTCTTGGAGACAAGCCGTTTTATCGGGCCGGGTGAATAACCGCTGGCGCTTCGCTGACCGGACCTGGCGATAACAGGCCGGATGAGGCGAAGCCGCCATCCGGCACAAGGTCAATTAACGCAGGATTTTTTTCTCAGCCAGATCCAGCGCAAAGTAGCTGAAGATCAGATCCGCGCCCGCGCGTTTGATCGAACCTAAGCTTTCCAGCACCACTTTCTCTTCATCGATAGCACCCGCCATCGCCGCGAACTTGATCATCGCGTATTCACCGCTGACCTGATAAGCGCCAATTGGCAATTCGGTGCGTTCGCGGATATCGCGCAGAATATCGAGGTACGCGCCGGCCGGTTTCACCATCAGGCAGTCTGCACCCTGGGCTTCATCCAGCAGTGATTCGCGAATCGCCTCGCGGCGGTTCATCGGGTTCATCTGATAGGTTTTACGATCGCCCTTCAGCGCTGTACCTGCTGCTTCACGGAACGGGCCATAGAAAGAAGAGGCAAACTTAGTGGAGTAGGACATTATCGCGGTATCGGTGAAGCCCGCAGCATCCAGCGCCTGGCGAATCGCCTGCACCTGACCATCCATTGCGGCGGAAGGGGCGATGAAATCTGCACCCGCAGCGGCAGCAACGACTGCCTGTTTGCCGAGGTTGGCAAGGGTTAAATCATTATCGACGCCGTGATCGCACAACACGCCGCAGTGACCATGCGAGGTGTACTCACAGAAGCAGGTGTCGGACATGACGATCATTTCCGGTACGGTCTGCTTACAGATACGCGACATGCGCGCCACCAGACCATCTTCTTTCCAGGCATCACTGCCGGTGTCGTCGGTGTGGTGGGAAATGCCGAAGGTCATGACCGAACGGATACCTGCATTGGCAATGCGTTCAATTTCGCGCGCCAGGTGTTTCTCTGGAATGCGCATCACGCCCGGCATGGCGTCGATGGCTTTGTAATCGTCGAGTTCTTCTTCAACAAAGATCGGCAACACCAGGTCATTTAAGCTGAGTGTTGTCTCTTCAAACATAGCGCGTAGCGCAGGAGATTTGCGCAGGCGGCGAGGGCGATGGATTAGGTCTGTCATGGTATGCCTGATGTTTGTGGAATCGAAGGTCGCAGTATACCTGAACCTGAGGGCGGGTGGTTTACGAAAGTTGGTGTTATGCGAGTGAGGTTCCACTCTTAATAACCTCTTTTACATATATACTATTTATATTTTTGCGATGTTAATTATTTTAGATATCGATTGGTTTTAATCCTGGTTCAGCTTTGTTTAATGTTTAATTAAGTTGCGAGGGGGGGTATTATTTATTGCTTGTGTTTTTTATTTCTTTTTAAATGATAGGGTAAGTGTATGTGTTGGAGGTTTTTATTATTTTAATGCTCTGAATTTAAAAGTGTTTTAATTCTTCTTATGGAATTTTCTTAATTGTCTTATTTATGGTCTGCTTTCGGACTAAAGGCAAAGAATAATTGAACCTTTCATCCATGACGCCGCATAATCCTTCCTGCGAAACATAAAATGTTTTCTTTGCATTGATAATTGATGGATCAACAATATTACGTCCCTGAGGAGGGATGACAAATGCACACCTGGAAAAAGAAACTCGTAGTCTCACAATTAGCATTAGCCTGCACTTTGGCAATCACTTCTCAGGCAAATGCTACCACTTACGATACCTTTGGTTTTCACGACGATGCGACCACATATAACACGTCAGATGCTGACTACATGACCTACAGTGGTTATGTTTATAACAACGCAGCAACCGATAGCAGCTATTTCGACACCTCATTCTCTGGCGATACGGTGAATGGCGTTGTTTCGACGTATTATCTGAACCGCGATTATGCAGACGATACGGCAAATACCGTGAATGTAACCAATTCCACGATTCACGGTATGATTACCTCTAAGCAGGTATCTGGCTTTAATGATGCGATTGCGCATGACTGGGTTGACGGTGATATCTTCACATTAAATATCAATAACTCGACGATTGATGATGACTATGAAGCATTTTATTACACCGATACCTATCTGGATGGCACAACATCGAAGTCAGTCTACGAAACATATTCTGTAGCTGGACTGGGAACGGCGGTAACGCTGGATGTCGAAAGCGCTATCAATATTAGTAATAATTCACATGTTGCAGGTATTAGCCTGGAGCAGGGTGATACCACCAATGCGGCGTATACCACTGGCGCAACTCAGTGGGATAACACCATTACGGTAAATGACTCAACCGTCACGTCGGGTTCTTATACTGCTGATGAATCAACGGGGCACTTTGGTAACTCTGCAGAGCCGAGTGATTACAGTAATTCCTCAACCCAGGATGATGTTGCACTATCGTTCACAGATAACAGCGCTTCTGCTAATCGTATGGTAAACACCGTCACGCTGAACAATTCTCAGTTGTTAGGCGATGTTATGTTTACGAGTACCTGGAACAGCAATTTTGATTCCGCTGGCCATCTGGTTGATGGTTCTACTTCAGATTATACCCACGGCGGCTGGGATGATGACGATCAAAACGTCGATCACCTGACTCTGACGCTGAATAATAGCAGTTGGACGGGGGCAGCCAATATTGACTATGACACCGTGACCCCTTCACAGTTCTATGATATTGCAGCTAACAGCTTAGAGCCAAATGCGACAAGTTCTGACAACTGGAACCGTGTTAACAGTGCAAACTCCTTCCAGAGCGGTATATTTGATATCGCACTGAATAATGGATCTGTATGGAATACCACGAAAACGTCTCTGATTGATACCCTGGCTATCAACAGCGGTTCTCAGGTTAATGTTGCCGACGGTTCCAGCGTAACGTCTGATTCCATTACCCTGAACGGTGCTTCTACGATGAATATCGGCGAAGACGGCGCGGTTGATACCGATCACCTGACGATTGACACTAACAGTACCGTGACGCTGTCTGATGACGTTAGCTCTGCATGGTCAGGGGCTGCTTTGTATGCCAACACCATTACCGCAACCAACGGCGGTATGCTGAATGTCGAAACCAGCAATAATGGCGCTTCCAGTCTGTTTACCGCCGGTACGCTGGAACTGACCAGCGGAAATGTGGCTGATAACAACGGCAACGTGTACGCCGGTGTATTCAATATTAACAGCAACAACTACGTACTGAATTCAGATCTCGTCAACGATCGTACCTGGGACACCACTCAGGCTAATTATGGTTACGGTATCATCGCGATGAATTCTGATGGTCACCTGACCGTCAACGGGAATGGTGATATCAATAGCGGCGACGAAGCTGATGCCAGCAGCACCAGCGATAACGTTGTTGCTGCAACCGGTAACTACAAAGTTCGCATTGATAACGCAACGGGTGCAGGTACTGTTGCTGATTATAAAGGCAAAGAGCTGATTTACGTTGATGACGTAAACACCAACGCCACCTTCTCTGCAGCCAATAAAGCTGACCTGGGCGCTTACACCTATCAGGCACAGCAGCAGGGGAACACCGTTGTTCTGCAGCAGATGGAGTTGACGGACTACGCTAACATGGCGCTGAGCATCCCCTCTGCCAACACCAATATCTGGAACCTGGAACAAGATACCGTGGGTACTCGTCTGACCAACGCACGTCATGGTCTGGTCGATAACGGTGGCGCATGGGTCAGCTACTTCGGTGGTAGCTTCGACGCGGATAACGGCACCATTAACTACGATCAGGATGTTAACGGCATCATGGTCGGTGTTGATTCCAAAATTGATGGTAACAACGCGAAGTGGATTGTCGGTGCCGCGGCAGGCTTTGCCAAAGGAGATATGAGCGACCGTACCGGTCAAGTGGATCAGGACAGCCAGACTGCCTATATCTACTCTTCTGCTCGTTTTGCCAACAATCTCTTTGTTGACGGTAACTTAAGCTACTCTCACTTCAACAACGATTTGTCTGCCAGCATGAGCAACGGTCAGTACGTTGATGGTAGTACTTCTTCTGATGCCTGGGGCTTTGGCTTGAAACTGGGTTATGACCTGACGCTGGGTGACGCTGGCTACGTAACGCCTTATGGTAGTGTATCCGGCCTGTTCCAGTCTGGTGATGACTATAAGCTGAGCAACGACATGAAAGTTGACGGTCAGTCTTATGACAGCATGCGCTATGAACTGGGGGTTGATACAGGTTATACCTTCGCGTACAGCGATGACCAGGCGCTGACCCCGTTCTTCAAACTGGCCTATGTTTACGATGACTCGAACAACGATTCTGACATAAACGGCGACTCTATCGACAATGGCGTAGAAGGTTCTGCGGTACGTGTCGGACTGGGTACGCAGTTCAGCTTTACCAAAAACTTCAGCGCGTACACCGATGCTAATTATCTCGGTGGTGGCGATGTCGATCAAGACTGGTCTGCCAATGTTGGTGTTAAATATACCTGGTAAGAAATCTATCATAGAGAAAAAATAATTTAATCTGGAAAATGCCCGTCACGGATTTGACGGGCATTTATTGCAAGGAACGAGCAATGTTATCTACGAATAAACCTCTTCCTGAATTTAGTAAGCTTGATAAATGTTTATCGAAATATGGCAAGCACTTTGAATGTGATAACGATAAAGAAACTATATATTCCAGTGAGGTAAATAACGATGATACCGTTATTATTTTAAGCGGTGTAGTTTCCCTGAGACGCGGGGAGAATGTACTCGTCGGCATTGCGCAGGCACCATTTATTATGGGGCTTTCAGATGGTGTGATGAAAACCGATGTACAATACAGATTAATGACCGAAAGTTATTGTACGGGATATCATCTTCCTGCCTTACAAACGATTAATATAATTGAACAATGCCAGCTTTGGCGCGAAGCATTCTGCTGGTTGGCCTGGCAGAACCGCATGCTTGAAATGCGTGATCTGCAGCTGATTGGTAATAACTCCTACGATCAGATCCGCGCGACGTTGATATCCATGACGAAATGGGACGAAGGTCTGCGTTCGCGTATTGGCGTTATGAACTATATTCACCAACGCACACGAATTTCACGCTCAGTTGTCGCTGAGGTCCTCGCGGCATTGCGTAAGGGTGGTTACATTGAAATGAATAAAGGCAAACTGGTGAGCGTTAAACGTTTGCCTTTTGAGTATTGAATCAGGATGCGGGAATAACCTGCGGTTTGTTTCCGCTCAACTCTGTGACCAGATCGTTAATACCGTCACTCATATTGGTAAAGCGCGTCAGCGGAGAACGGGTCACCACGACAAATGCCCCAACGTTTTTCTGCGGAATCATTGCCATATAGGTAATAAAACCACCGCCACCACCGGTTTTTTGAATAATTCCCGGGCGGCCATTCTTCGGTGCCATATACACCCAGCCCAAACCAAGCGCATCGGCTTTGCCCGGAACGTCCATCCCTATCACTTTGGTTAACTGCGTACGCTGATAAATCAGCGTCTGCATACGGTCGGCTTGCTGGCTGCGATGATAAAAATCAGAAGAGAGATACTGTTGCATCCAGCGCATCATATCGCCGGGCGTTGAATAGACACCGCCGCTACCCATTGCCGCCAGGGTATTGTTACAAGGGCTGGCGCCTTTTTCCGCGACCATCAGACGTCTGCATTGATCCGGGGATGGGGTAAAGGTGGTGTCTTTCATTCCCAGCGGTCGGGTGATTTTTTCTTCAAACACCTGCGGATAAGGCTTACCGGCAGCAGTTCCCAACGCGTCGGCCAACAGGTCGAATGCCAGATTTGAATAAGAAGCCTGCGATCCTGGCGCGGCTTTAAGCGTGGCGGTTGAGAGATAGCTCCAGCGTTGTTCGCGGGTTGGCCAGACAAACACCGGGCGATGTGCTGCGCCGCCAGGCTGTTCGCGCGGCAGCGCGCTGGTATGCGTCGCCAGATTCACCAACGTGATTGGCGTTCCCTGATAAGTCGGCACGCGTGCGCCAGGTGGTGCATATTTACTCAAGGGATCGTTGAGTTTAACCGTGCCCTGATCGAGTAATTTCACCAGCACTTCGCTGGTCATTAATTTAGTGATAGAGGCAATGCGAATCACGGAATCCAGTTGTGGATGAACATTATTGCCGGGGCGCGTTTCGCCGAAGCTACGAAATACGCGTTGATTACCATCAATCACCACGAGCGCCATCCCCGTAGCACCACTGCCGTAAAATATATGGTCGGCATAACGATCGACGATATCTGAGGCGAAGACCGGATCGGTTATAGGCTGTGCCGCCTGGACAGATGTCAATGACGCCGCACACAGCGCGGCAGAAAAAAGCAGACTACGTTTCAACGGTGGTGTCCATGAGTTAGAAAAAGTGAAAAAGGATGTCGTGCGTATGCGTATTTATACTACTCAATGGCGTATTGCAAAGCGCTTATCAGCCAATAATAGTGTGAAAAACGTAACGATGAGTAAACGTGAGTGTTTCCCGGATTGTGGATGTTCGCTTTTGTGATCTCACGCTGTGATAATCTGCACATGCTGGAACGTTGTCGAGTGTGAAAACCACAGAAACAATTCTTCATCGCCGTGGGGCGAACTATGTGCCACGGTTTTGGTCACAATTGTCGGTTTCAGCTTGTGTTTTTTGGCGTAAGCCGTCTCGCCGCCGCATTTCCCGGTGGCAAACGCACAGCAGTCGTCATAACGATAAGAAGTTAGCAGGAGAGCACTATGTTTAAGTCTTTTTTCCCAAAGCCGGGACCGTTCTTTATTTCGGCATTTATTTGGGCACTGGTCGCTGTTGTATTCTGGCAAGCAGGTGGGGGAGCCTGGGTGGCGCGCATTACCGGCGCGTCGGGGGATGTACCGATTAGCGCAGCGCGTTTCTGGTCGCTGGATTACCTGATTTTTTATGCTTATTACATTCTTTGCGTTGGGGTGTTCGCGCTGTTCTGGTTTCTCTACAGCCCGCACCGCTGGCAGTATTGGTCCATTCTCGGTACCTCGCTGATAATTTTTGTGACCTGGTTTCTGGTTGAGGTCGGCGTCGCCGTCAACGCCTGGTATGCGCCATTCTACGATCTCATTCAAACCGCGCTCAGCGCACCGCATAAGGTGAAAATTGAGCAGTTCTATAATGAAGTGGGGATCTTTCTCGGCATTGCGCTGATTGCCGTGGTCATTGGCGTGATGAACAATTTCTTCGTCAGTCACTATGTGTTCCGCTGGCGTACCGCGATGAACGAACACTATATGGCGCACTGGCAGCATCTGCGTCATATCGAAGGCGCAGCACAGCGTGTGCAGGAAGACACCATGCGTTTTGCCTCCACGCTGGAAAATATGGGCGTCAGCTTTATCAACGCCATTATGACGCTGATTGCCTTCTTGCCGGTACTGGTTACGCTGTCGGCGCATGTTCCTGATCTGCCGATTATTGGACATGTTCCTTATGGGCTGGTGATTGCCGCGATTGTCTGGTCGCTGATGGGAACCGGCTTGCTGGCGGTAGTCGGGATCAAACTTCCGGGTCTGGAGTTTAAAAACCAGCGTGTGGAAGCGGCTTACCGTAAAGAACTGGTATACGGTGAAGATGATGCCAGTCGTGCAACGCCGCCGACGGTGCGTGAACTGTTCCATGCGGTGCGGCAAAACTATTTCCGTCTCTATTTTCACTACATGTATTTTAATATCGCCCGTATTCTGTACCTGCAGGTTGATAACGTTTTCGGTTTGTTCCTGCTGTTTCCGTCAATTGTTGCCGGTACGATTACGCTCGGTTTGATGACGCAAATTACCAACGTGTTTGGCCAGGTGCGCGGCTCGTTCCAGTATCTGATTAACTCCTGGACAACCTTAGTTGAACTGATGTCTATCTATAAGCGTCTGCGCAGCTTTGAACGTGAACTTGATGGCCAGGATATTCAGGAAGTTACCCATACGCTTAGCTAACAAAAGGAGATGTTATGTCGACGGTTTCCCGTCTTTACCCCTGGTCCGGACTGGCAGCATTGGTGCTGGTGGGATGTAGTAGCCAACCCGCGCAGCCGTTAAAAAAAGGGGAGAAAGCCGTCGATGTGGCGAGCGTGGTGCGCCAGAAAATGCCCGCCAGCGTGAAAGACCGGGATGCGTGGGCGCAGGATCTGGCGAAGACGTTTGAAAGCCAGAAGCTGGCGCCAACGGTTGAAAACATCTGTTCGGTGCTGGCGGTCGCGCAACAGGAGTCAAACTACCAGGCCGATCCGGCGGTTCCTGGCTTAAGTAAAATCGCCTGGAAAGAGATCGACCGTCGCGCCGAGCGCATGCATATTCCGCTGTTTGTGGTGCACACTGCGCTGAAGATTAACTCCCCAACGGGGAAAAGCTACAGTGAGCGTCTGGATACGGTGAAGACGGAAAAACAGCTTAGTGCCATCTTTGATGATTTCATCAATATGGTACCGATGGGGCAGACGCTGTTTGGTTCACTGAATCCGGTGCATACCGGCGGACCGATGCAGGTCAGCATTGCGTTTGCCGAGCAGCACGCCAGCGGCTATCCATGGAAAATGGCAGGGACGGTCCGTCAGGAAGTGTTCAGCCGACGCGGCGGACTGTGGTTTGGCACTTATCATCTGCTCAATTATCCGGCGAATTACAGTGCGCCCATCTTCCGTTTTGCAGATTTTAATGCCGGCTGGTACGCCAGCCGCAATGCGGCTTTCCAGAATGCAGTCAGTAAAGCCAGCGGAGTGAAGCTGGCGCTGGACGGGGATTTGATTCTCTACGGCAGCAGCGAGCCGGGGAAAACGGAGCTGGCGGTACGCAAGCTGGCCGGGAAGCTGGGGATGAGCGAGAGTGAGATCCACCGGCAACTGCAAAAGGGCGATAGCCTGGCCTTTGAAGAGACTGCGCTGTACGAGAAGGTCTATAAGCTGGCGGAAGCGAAGAGCGGTAAATCGCTACCTCGTGAAATGCTGCCTGGCATTCAGTTGGAAAGCCCGAAGATCACGCGTAATCTGACGACCGCGTGGTTTGCTAAACGCGTGGACGATCGTCGGGCGAAGTGTATGGCTCAGTCATCGTTATGATGACGGCGGCGCCAGCGGATAATTGTCGCGACGGCGCCAAGAATCAGGCTACCGACCAGGAAAGGGATCAGCCCAAACAGGGTACCGACGCCTAAACCAATTTCAACGCGCGGGCGTCCTGTCTCTTGCATTTGCAACTGCATCAACTGCTCATAGATACCGGGTGCGTGGGCCAGCAAATTTAAAATCTGCGCGCCTGCCCAAAAGCAAAACAGCACAAATACGGCATACGCAATGTTGCCGGGCAGGGAGGAGGTATCCCGATGCTTGCCCTTAAACAGGGATTTTGAGAGCGTAAAATCAGCCATAAAGACCTCCGGAAATAACCTGCTTTTTTGGCGTAATGCCTGTAACTGAGTGTGAGTCTGACAGGTGATCAGGAATGTCAATATCAGAATGTTGGTAATTTCAGGTGGAGATTATTCCTGGATTTCGGTTTTTTGTGGTGTGTCACAATTATTTAACCTTAAGTTAAATTGAGTTACATTTCAGAAATTACGCCTATGCCACAGACGCCCATGGGGAAATGTGCGAGGATGCTTTCCCATGTTGTATATCCACCGGAGCCGTTATGAACCTGCCTGTAAAAATCCGCCGAGACTGGCACTACTATGCCTTCGCTATTGGGCTTATCTTTATTCTGAATGGCGTGGTCGGGTTATTAGGCTTTGAAGCGCAGGGATGGCAAACCTATGCGGTGGGGCTGGTTACCTGGATAATCAGCTTTTGGCTGGCCGGTTTAATTATCCGTCGCCGCGTGGAAAATGAAGATGATGAAGCGAAGGATGCCCAATAGTTATCAGGCATCCTGGCGGGTTTACATACTGGTTTTCAGCGCGCTATCCGCAGCGTGGCGCTCCAGCGCCAGTTCGATCAGACGCGTGATCAAATCGGTATAGCCTAAGCCGCTCGTCTGCCATAGTTTTGGATACATACTGATGTTGGTGAAGCCCGGCAGGGTGTTGATCTCATTGATCACAACGTCGTTGTCTGCGGTTAAGAATACATCTACACGCGCCATGCCGGCACATCCCAGTGTCTGGTACGCCTGAATGGCGATCTGGCGGATCTTGTCGTTAATCTCTGGCGCGATCGCTGCCGGAACAACTACTTTGGCGCCATTATCGTCAATGTATTTGGTGTCGTAAGCGTAAAAATCACTGTTCAGCACGATCTCACCACAGGTGCTGGCCTGCGGATGATCGTTGCCCAGTACCGCGCATTCGATCTCACGGCCTTTGATCCCTTGCTCTACCACGACTTTATGATCGAACTCAAATGCCAGCGCGACAGCCTGGTTGTATTGTGCTTCACTGGTCACTTTGCTAACGCCAACGGACGATCCCTGGTTGGCGGGTTTCACGAACAAAGGCAGACCCAGGCGGGATTGCACCTCAGCAAAGCTAATATTGTTGCGGTTCGCGCGAGTGAGTGTAATAAATGGCGCGATATTTAATCCGGCATCGCGCAGCAGACGTTTGGTTACGTCTTTATCCATACAGGCTGCGGAACCCAGGACATCAGAACCGACGAACGGCAGATTCGCCACGCGCAGCATACCCTGCAAAGAGCCATCTTCACCCAGCGTACCGTGGACGATCGGGAAAATAACATCGACCGTCGGCAGCGGCTGACCGTTTTGCGCATCGATCAACTGGTGCTCTTGTTTACCCGGAACCTGAGCCAGGCTGGTCGCGGAAGGACGCAGCGCAATGTGCGCCGGATCGTCTGAATTGAGCAGATAGTTACTGGCATCGCTAACGTGCCATTGCCCTTGTTTATCAATACCTAACAGCACAACGTCAAAGCGAGTCTTGTCGATGGCATCGACAATATTTTTTGCCGATTGCAATGACACTTCATGTTCCGCTGATTTACCACCAAATACGATTCCTACCCGCAACTTTGCCATCTTAAAAACCCATTCCATGAATGCAAAGCACATACATTACCACGACAAAACGCAGGTTTCCTCGGCTTCTGGCAGATTGTTTGTCTGGGCAACAGGGGATTAGATACGCGCAAACGCGTTGATCTCGCATCAAGCATAATTCCCTGCTTGTATTGTGGATTTGATGTGAGGCGTATCACAAATATGATGAGCGGGAAGATAAAATTCTAAACTGTGATATATCGCACCTGTGGATCCTTATTTGGCTAAGTAATTTGTTAAGCTGCTCGCAGTTTTCAGCTACTTATCGTTATGAGTCCTTATGGAATCCTGGAGAGTAAACCTTATTTCCGTCTGGTTCGGATGCTTTTTTACCGGACTGGCGATTAGCCAAATCCTGCCTTTTTTACCGCTCTATATCTCCCAATTGGGTGTCACCTCGCACGAAGCGCTCTCTATGTGGTCTGGGTTAACGTTCAGCGTCACCTTCCTTATTTCAGCCATTGTTTCACCAATGTGGGGCAGTTTAGCTGACCGTAAAGGGCGCAAGCTGATGCTGCTGCGAGCCTCGCTGGGGATGGCGATTGCGATTTTACTGCAGGCATTTGCCACTAACGTCTGGCAGCTTTTTCTGCTGCGCGGGGTGATGGGGTTAACCTCAGGCTATATTCCGAACGCAATGGCGCTGGTGGCATCACAGGTTCCGCGTGAACGCAGCGGATGGGCATTGAGCACGCTTTCTACAGCGCAAATCAGCGGCGTTATTGGCGGTCCGTTAATGGGCGGTTTTATTGCCGACCATATTGGCTTACGGGCGGTGTTCTGTATTACTGCGGCTTTGTTGGTGGTCAGTTTCCTTGTCACGCTGTTTTTGATCAAAGAGGGTGTGCGCCCGACGACCAAAAAAAGCGAACGCCTGAGCGGGAAGGCCGTCTTTGCCTCGCTGCCTTATCCGGCGCTGGTGATCAGCCTGTTTTTTACGACGATGGTGATTCAGCTGTGTAACGGCTCTATCGGGCCAATTCTGGCGCTGTTTATCAAATCAATGGTGCCAGACAGTTCGAATATTGCCTTTCTCAGCGGGCTGATCGCCTCAGTACCTGGCATCTCGGCCCTGATTTCCGCGCCCCGGCTTGGCAAATTAGGCGACCGTATTGGTACTGAGCGGATTTTAATGGCGACGTTGATGTTCGCTGTCGTGCTGTTTTTTGCCATGTCGTGGGTCACCACGCCATTACAGTTGGGGGTATTACGTTTTCTGCTCGGCTTTGCCGACGGCGCGATGTTGCCAGCGGTACAGACGCTGCTGGTGAAATACTCCAGCGACCAGATAACCGGGCGTATTTTTGGTTATAACCAGTCATTTATGTACCTGGGCAATGTCGCCGGGCCATTGATGGGAGCAACAGTATCAGCCATGGCGGGATTCCGCTGGGTGTTTATTGCTACGGCGAGTATTGTACTGATTAACATCTGGCAGTTGGCCATCGCGTTGCGACGTCGGCGTCACGCGCGCTGACTTCCTGATAAACAACGCTGCCAGTCGGCGTTGTTTATCGATAATTCTGCATTATATCTCTATGTGATTATTCATAATCTTACCTTTTGATATTGAATGATTCTGCTGTACGTCTCGTCTCTCCCTTATTTTGTGATGTGATTGTTTTCGCAAATAGTTTAATTTCTTCTAAAAATAAAACTTTTATCACCTAGGCAGTTATGAGCCTTAATGTTAACGTGGCTTATATTTTGTTAAGGGAATACGCAAATGAAAAATCTCGTCACTGAGTTGTTGCTTAAGCTCGCCCAAAAAGAAGAAGAGTCACAAAACCTGGCCGCGCAGGTTGAAATGTTAGAGCAGGTAATCACCGAAATGCTGCGCAATATGGCGTGGAGCGATCGGCAAATATTGCTGCGTCAAATTGAAGGGGCTCTGGCAGGTGTCAACCCCGTGCCAGCGTTTATGACGACCCTGCATAACGCTGGCGAAAGCGTGTCAAAACGTTTTGATTAATCTGTGGGACGTCCCCACAAATTATCATAAAAGTGTCACATCAAATACTTATAGTCGCTTTGTTTTAATTTTACCGTATTTATACATGGAGAAAATAAAGTGAAACAAAGCGCACTCGCTATTGCCCTGTTACCTTTGCTGTTTACCCCGATTATTAATGCAGAAACATCTACCGTAGCGGTTATGGATAATCGTGCCGCTCAGGGTGATATCACCACGCCAGGCGGCGCCCGCCGATTGTCAGCCGATCAAACGGCGGCTTTACGCGAATCTCTGAACGATAAACCTGCCAAAAATATCATTTTACTTATTGGCGATGGGATGGGCGATTCTGAAATAACGGCAGCGCGAAATTATGCCGAAGGCGCGGGCGGTTTTTTTAAAGGTATTGATGCTTTACCGTTGACCGGACAATACACGCACTATGCGTTAGATAAGAAAACGGGCAAGCCAGATTATGTGACGGACTCAGCGGCCTCAGCGACGGCGTGGACCACCGGGGTTAAAACTTACAATGGCGCGCTGGGCGTTGATATACATGAAAAAGATCACGCAACAATTTTGGAAATGGCAAAAGCGGCAGGTCTGGCGACGGGCAACGTTTCTACCGCTGAATTGCAGGATGCAACCCCAGCGGCACTGGTTGCTCATGTGACTTCACGTAAGTGCTATGGCCCTGACGTGACCCGTGAAAAATGCCCAACCAATGCGCTGGAAAAAGGCGGCAAAGGGTCAATTACAGAACAATTGCTGAATGCCCGGGCTGACGTCACGTTGGGCGGTGGGGCAAAAACGTTTGCCGAAACCGCTGCGGCAGGGGAGTGGCAGGGCAAAACGTTGCGTGAACAAGCCCTGGCGCGCGGTTATCAGATGGTAAGTGATGCCGCGACGCTGGCTGCGATTACCGAAGCTAACCAGGATAAGCCGTTGCTGGGCTTGTTCTCCGACGGCAACATGCCGGTACGCTGGGAAGGTCCGAAAGCGTCCTATCATGGGAATCTGGATAAACCAGCGGTGACCTGTACGCCAAATCCAAAGCGTGATGACACCGTACCGACGCTGGCGCAGATGACGGATAAAGCGATTGAACTGTTAAGCAAAAATGAGAAAGGTTTCTTCCTGCAAGTGGAAGGGGCATCCATCGATAAACAGGATCACGCCGCCAACCCGTGCGGACAGATTGGTGAAACGGTTGATCTGGACGAAGCGGTACAGCGCGCGCTTGCCTTTGCGAAGCAAGACGGCAACACCCTGGTGGTGGTAACCGCTGACCACGCGCATGCCAGCCAGATTGTCGCGCCTGATACTAAAGCGCCTGGTCTGACTCAGGCACTGAACACCAAAGATGGCGCGGTGATGGTCATCAGCTACGGCAATTCTGAAGAGGAATCTCAGGAGCACACCGGTAGCCAGTTGCGCATCGCCGCTTATGGCCCGCATGCGGCGAATGTGGTCGGTCTGACCGATCAAACTGATCTGTTTTACACCATGAAAGCGGCGTTAGGACTGAAATAATCCGACACCCGGTGACAATAGTTTTGCCACCGGGTGGTATTTTTATCGTTAGCAGCCAAACTTAGCTGTGTGTCGTCGTTCAGAAAAGGATGGTGCTATGAAAATTACATTATTAATGACGCTGCTCTTTGGATTGATTTTTTTAACTACCGTCGGTGCTGCCGAGAAGACGTTAACCCCGCAACAACAGCGTATGACCACCTGCAATCAGCAGGCAACGGCGCAGGCCTTAAAAGGGGATGCGCGAAAGACGTATATGAGTGATTGCCTGAAAAACAGCAAATCTGCGCCTGAGGAAAAGAGTTTAACCCCACAGCAGCAGAAGATGCGTGAATGCAACGTCAAGGCGACGGAGCAGTCACTGAAAGGCGACGATCGGAACAAGTTTATGAGCGCTTGCCTGAAAAAAGCTGCGTAGCACTTACGGGTGAGCAGGTAAAAACGCTCACCCGAAATTTCATACTCCCGCCAGCAGACCCCTACCTATAATTTGGGAAATTTGTTTCAGAATGTTCCCAAATACGATGAATGATGAAAACTTTTTCCAAAAGAAGGTCGTCGCGGATGAAGCGTTTATATCACTTCATCAAAACGACCACCAACGTTCCGGTCTGCGATTTGCCCGACGGATCAGGCTGCCGCGAGCGGTGGGATTGGGGGGGATGTTTTTCCCTATCGCGTCGGTATTAGTTTCCCAGCCTATTACTGGCGGCTGGTGGCTGTTACTGGTGGGATGGGCATTTGTCTGGCCACATCTGGCCTGGCAGTTGGCAAGTAAAGCAGACGATCCTCTGCATAGTGAATTTACCAATTTAAAAGCCGATGCCATCCTCGCCGGTATGTGGCTGGGTATTATGGGGGCAAACCTGTTGCCGTCCACGGCGCTGCTCATGATTACTTGCATCAACCTGATGGGCGCAGGGGGAATGCGAGTATTCCTCGCGGGCGTCGTGTTGATGGCGGTGTCATGCCTGGTGACGTTACAGTTAACCGATATTCCCGTCGCTGTTAGCAGCAGTCAACTGAGCGTGCTGTTATCACTGCCGGTACTGGTGATGTACCCGCTGCTGTTTGCCTGGGTCAGCTATCAGACGATCATCAAGCTGGCGGAACATAAACGCCGCTTACAGGTGATGAGTACGCGAGATGGGATGACCGGCGTTTATAACCGACGTCATTGGGAGTTATTGCTACGTAATGAATTTGATAATTGCCGCCGCTATCAGCGTGATGCCACGTTGCTTATTATTGATATCGACCATTTCAAGAGCATCAATGATACCTGGGGTCATGACGTCGGGGATCAGGCTATTGTCGCGCTGACCCGCCAGTTGCAGATGACTTTACGCGGTAGCGATGTGATTGGCCGTTTTGGTGGTGATGAATTTGCGGTGATTATGTGCGGTACGCCCGCAACCAGCGCAATTGCGGCCATGTCGCGCGTGCATGAACGACTTAGTCAGTTGCGTTTATCCTGCGCTCCGCAGGTCGCCTTACGTATTAGCGTTGGCGTAGCGCCGCTGACTTCTGAAACTGAGCATTATCGGGAATGGTTAAAATCGGCGGATATGGCGCTTTATAAAGCAAAGAATTCCGGACGTAACCGCACCGAAGCGGCGGCCTGACGTCCGGTAATATTAACTCAGGATCGGCTGAGTTTTTCTGACTGTTCCATGCACTTAACCATCGCTTCAATCACTGATGAACGAAAACCGCGTTCTTCCAGGACGCGTACCGCTTCGATAGTGGTGCCGCCTGGCGAGCACACCATATCCTTCAGTTCCCCAGGATGTTTACCCGTTTCCAACACCATTTTTGCCGAGCCCATTACCGCTTGCGCTGCGAATTTATAAGCCTGCGCACGGGGCATACCGCCTTGCACGGCGGCGTCCGCCATCGCTTCGATAAACATAAAGACATAGGCCGGTGCAGAACCGCTGACGCCGACAACCGGGTGAATCATCGATTCTGCAATCACTTCGGCTTCGCCAAAGCAGCGGAAGATATTCAGTACGTCGGCCGTATCTTCCGGCGTTACTAAGGCGTTCGGCGTGACGGAGGTCATTCCGGCATTAACCAGTGACGGGGTATTAGGCATTGCGCGAATGATTTTGCGATCATGACCCAGCGCACGGGCGAGCTGATCGAGGGTAACACCAGCGGCAATCGAGACAACCAGAGAGTCTTTGTTCAGGCTGGAGGTGATTTCACTCAGTACCTTAATCATGATGCCTGGTTTTACGGCCCCAAAAACAATGTCGGCGATTTGCGCGACTTCTTGCGCAGACTGCGCTGCATTAATGCCATACTGGTCGTGCAACGCAGCGACTTTATCGGGGGAAGGGGTATAGACCCAGATTTGTCCCGGGAGAACCTGGCCGCTGGCGATCATGCCGCCAAGAATTGCTTTGCCCATATTACCGCAGCCGATAAAACCAATTTTTTTGTCCATCTTGTCACTCCCTATGGATGATATTCATTTTTTTATACCCGTCATACTTCAAGTTGCATGTGCGTTGGCTGCGTTCGCTCACCCGAATCACTTACCAGAGTAAGCTCATCGGGACTCACTCTCTTGCCGCCTGCCTGCAACCCGAATTATTTAGGGTAAATCTGGGAAAGCTAAGCTTAGCGCGGAATGAATATGTGCAGAAGGAGAAACAGCACTTTGCCTGCAAGTAAAAGCACGAGACAATGCGCGATTACACACGATTGGGGAGAGATTATGACAATATGGGTGGATGCCGACGCGTGTCCGAACGTGATTAAAGAAATTTTATACCGCGCCTCTGAGCGCATGCAGATGCCGCTTATTCTGGTGGCGAACCAGAATTTGCGCGTCCCGTCTTCGCGTTTTATCCGTACATTACGCGTTCCCGCCGGGTTTGACGTTGCTGATAACGAGATTGTACGACAATGTAGCGCCGGTGATTTAGTGATCACGGCGGATATTCCGCTGGCTGCTGAAGCCATTGAAAAAGGGGCGGCAGCGCTTAATCCACGCGGCGAACGTTATACCGAAGCGACGATCCGCGAACGTCTGATGATGCGTGATTTTATGGATACGCTACGCGCCAGCGGCATCCAGACCGGGGGACCGGATAGCCTTTCTCCCCGTGACCGACAGCATTTTGCGGCTGAGCTGGATAAGTGGTGGCTGGAAGTTCAGCGTAGAAAATAGTATCTGTAATTTATTTTTTACACTTTCATCCGTGTGAATTCTTGTTATAGTAGGGTTTAATTGACACCATCACTGCTTGTGTAATTTTTTCTTTACGATTTGGTGGTGTACTAGTTTGGTGATATGATTATATCTTTAATTGCATCAGATCCCGCTCGTCGGCGGTTCTCTGGGGAAATTCTGTGATGACGCAACCTCTTTTTCTTGTGGGCCCCCGGGGGTGTGGTAAAACGACAATCGGTATGGCGCTGGCGAAGGCTGTCGATTACCAGTTCGTTGATACCGATCGCTGGTTGCAGTCGCACGTGCAGATGACCGTAGCGGAAATCGTCGAAAGAGAAGGATGGGAAGGGTTTCGTGCCCAGGAAACGACCGCTCTGCAGGCCGTCACGGCTCCGACAACGGTTGTTGCGACCGGTGGCGGCATCATTCTGACCGAATTTAATCGTCATTATATGCGTAGCCACGGTGTGGTTATCTATTTAAGCGCGCCGGTATCGGTACTGGTTGATCGTCTGGAGGCTACGCCTGAAGAGGGGTTGCGCCCAACCTTAACCGGCAAGCCGCTGACTGAAGAAGTAGAGGAAGTGCTTGCCCAGCGTGATGTTCTGTACCGTGCAGCGGCGCATTATATTGTTGATGCGACCAATCCGCCTTCGCAGGTGGTGGACGACATTCTTGGGATACTGTCGCAGGCAGCGCCACGCTTACAGGGTGGTGTCTATACTTAAAGCTCATTCAGACAAAAGGAAGAGCTATGCCGACAAAACCACCTTATCCGCGTCAAGCAACCATTGTTACCGTTGAAAAGGGGACGCCAGGCCAGACGGTAACCTGGTATCAACTTCGCGCCGATCACCCAGAACCGAATTCGCTGATCAGTGAGCATCCTTCCGCTCAGGAAGCCATGGATGCTAAAAAACGCTACGAAGATCCCGATAAAGACTGATATTAAGCACCGTCCTGGCACGAGTCTGAAAAGTGCCAGGACGGGCGTACATCACATTTTTTTAAATATCGCCGTATACAGTAAAAATTGAAAATTAAACAATAACAATACAGTACTGGAATGATTTGGAATCTTTACAAAATAGACCGCCGATCTGCTGCTACGCTTTTGAGCGTTTGTAGCACAGGTCAGCGCCCGGCAATTATTCGGGAATTCACAGCAAAGTAAGAAGACGGTGGAGCAAAAAATGGGTACGTCGTTGGCTATCCTCACGATTGGCGTGGTGCCGATGCGTGAGGTGTTACCGCTCCTGACGGAATATATTGATGAGCAGCACATCACTCACCACAGTCTGCTGGGGCAGATGCGGCGAGAGGATGTGATGGCCGAGTACGGCGTCTCTCCCGGTGACGAGCCGCTTTTAACGCTGCTCAGCGACCATCAGCTTGCCCATGTTTCGCGCCAGAAAGTGGAACGATCACTCCAAGGTATCGTAGAAGTACTCGATAATCAGGGCTTTGACGTGATCCTGCTGATGAGTACGGCCTCAATTGCCCGCCTGACCGCCCGCAAGAGTATGTTACTGGAACCTTTACGTATAATTCCTCCACTGGTCGCCTCGATTGTGGAAGGGCATCAGGTCGGGGTTCTTGTCCCCGTCACGGAATTGCTTAAAGCCCAGACGCAAAAATGGCAGGTGTTGCAAACGCCGCCAGTGTATGCCGTGGCGAATCCGATTCACGGTTCCGAACAACAACTGATTGATGCCGGTAAAGAATTGCTTGAGCAAGGCGCGGATGTGATCATGCTGGATTGTCTGGGTTTTAATCAACGTCATCGCGATTTACTGCAAAAATCGCTGGATGTCCCGGTTCTGCTGTCCAATGTGCTGATCGCCCGGCTGGCTTCGGAATTGCTTGCGTAATTTTGCGTGACAGGTGGAACGCCAGCCCCCTATATTGGTTATTAACTTAATCACAAGATAGGGCCAGTTGTATGCTTCAAAGTAATGAATACTTTTCCGGCAAAGTAAAATCCATCGGTTTTACCAGCAGCAGTACTGGCCGTGCCAGTGTTGGCGTGATGGCTGAAGGCGAATACACCTTTGGTACTGCGGCGCCTGAAGAGATGACGGTCGTCAGCGGCGCACTGAACGTGCTGCTGCCGGGGGAAACTGAGTGGAAAGTCTATGCCGCAGGGGACGTGTTTAACGTACCAGGCAGCAGCGAGTTTCATCTGCAGGTGGCAGAGCCAACATCCTATCTTTGCCGCTACCTGTAAGCGTAAAAATGACGAATGGCGACATTGAGCCGCCATTCGGTAAACACGGCTTAACGTTGCGCTTCGCCGCCTAATCCTTCTACCAGACTTTTAATCAGCGCCGCCAGTTCGCCCGTCATCAGGATGAAATCGGCATCAAAACGCTGAGCGTAGTCCTCGCGGTCAATATCTTCGTTCTGATCGCGCAATTCGTCGCTAAACTTCAGACGCTTAATCGAGCCGTCGTCACACATAACGAACTGAATGCGCTGCTGCCAGTCGAGCGCCAACTTGGTGACCAGTTTGCCCGCTTCGATATGTACGGCGATTTCGTCGCAGACCAGATCCTGTTTTTTCGCGCGGATCACGCCGCCGTCTTCAAGGATCGCTTTCAGTTCTGCTTCATCCAGCAACTGGAAGCCCTGCGCCGTTGTGCCGGAGCGAACCCATTCGGTTAGCGTCAGCTCAATAGGGTTTTCCATCGTCAGCGGAACGACCGGCAGCGAGCCGAGGCTCTTACGCAGCAGCGCCAGCGTATCTTCCGCTTTCTTCGCGCTCGCACAATCAACCATGATCAGATCGTTAACGGTGTCGATCCACATCATCGTCTGGCTGAAGCGGCTAAAGGCGCGCGGCAGCAATGAGTGCAGAACTTCATCTTTCAGCGAGTCTTTTTCGGTCTTCTTAAGCTTGCGACCTTGCTCAGCTTCCAGTTTGAATATTTTGGCTTCCAGCGCCTGTTTGATAACCGGCGACGGCAGAATTTTTTCTTCTTTGCGGGCGCAGATAATAATTTGGCCATTGGCGGTATGCGTTAATGCATCGCTGTGCGATCCCATCGGCGGAACCCAGCCCATTTTTGCCATATCCTGGCTACCGCAAGGGGTGAACGTCATTGATGCCAGCTGTTTTTCCATCTCTTCGGCACGCAAAGAAACATCGCGGCTAAGACGGTAAACCATTAAATTTTTGAACCACAGCATGATAATTTCCACGGCCTTGTCGTTAAATCCAGCGGGCATGATAGCGAATTGTCGCTATGCTTGCATTGTTAATCGGGAAGAGGAGCAAACAGTGCGTATAGGTATCGATTTGGGCGGTACAAAAACGGAAGTTATTGCGCTTGGCGATGCAGGCGAGCAGCTTTTTCGCCATCGCCTGCCCACACCGCGTGAGGATTATCAGCAAACGATAGAAACCATTGCCGCGCTGGTGGAGATGGCGGAGCAGGCTACCGGGCAAACGGGAACCGTGGGGATGGGGATCCCTGGTTCAATTTCGCCTTACACTGGGGTAGTCAAGAATGCCAACTCAACCTGGCTTAACGGGCAACCCTTTGATAAAGACTTAAGTATGCGTTTGAACCGTGAAGTGCGCCTGGCGAATGATGCCAATTGCCTGGCGGTTTCTGAAGCGGTGGATGGCGCGGCGGCAGGGGCGCAAACCGTATTTGCGGTAATTATTGGCACCGGATGCGGCGCGGGCGTGGCGTTGAATGGTCGGGCGCACACGGGTGGCAACGGTACCGCGGGCGAGTGGGGGCATAATCCGCTGCCGTGGATGGACGAAGATGAGCTGCGTTATCGCCAGGAAGTACCCTGCTATTGCGGCAAGCAAGGCTGCATTGAAACCTTTATTTCCGGGACCGGTTTTGCCACCGACTACCAGCGTCTGAGCGGTAAGTCGCTCAAGGGCAGCGACATTATCGATCTGGTTAACGTGCGGGATGCTGTGGCGGAGCAGGCATTGAGCCGCTATGAGTTGCGTCTGGCAAAATCGCTGGCGCATGTGGTGAATATTCTCGATCCGGACGTCATTGTACTGGGTGGGGGAATGAGTAATGTCGACAGGCTATATCAAAACGTTCCCACGTTGATGAAGCAATTTGTCTTTGGCGGCGAGTGTGAAACGCCCCTACGCAAGGCGCTGCATGGTGACTCCAGCGGCGTACGCGGTGCGGCCTGGCTGTGGCCGCAGGCGTAATCTGTTTTACGTCGCGGCTGCAACTTGTTGCACGCCGCGCTTCAGGTAGCCGTAAATCAGCAGCGATGACATGGCGGAGAACGACAGCAACGCAGCCGGCAGCGTCACATAGTTGTAGGCAAAGCCCAGCGTCAGCATCATACCGCCGCACCAGGCGCCAATTGCGCTACCGAGGTTAAAGGCAATTTGTCCGCCTGCCGCGCCCAGTAGTTCACCTCCTTTGGCATTTTGCAGCAGCAAAATTTGCAGCGGCGCCGATAGGGCGAACAGGCCCGCGCAGCAAATAAAGGCGAAGGTCAGCGATGCGGCTTTGATACCGCCAAAAACAAAAAGCAGCAGCAGAACCAGCACAATGATGAAGTCGGTTATTACCGCAATGCGCAGCGGCGTATAGCGGCCAGAAAGCTGACCGCTCAACAGATTCCCTAATACCATCCCCAATCCCACCAGCATCATGATGAAGGTCATCAGCGCCTCGGAAAAGCCGGAGATGTACATCATGTACGGCTTGACGTAGCTGAACCAGGCGAAAACCCCGGCGTTGCCAAACATGGTGGCGGAAAAGATCAACCACGGGGCGGGGCTTTTCAAAAAGTGAAATTGCTCGCGCAGATTCCCTTTCGCTTCATCGCTGATGTTGGGCACCCAAAAAGCTATCGAGACAATAACGGCGATATTAAAGACGGCAATCAGCAGGAACGTATAGCGCCAGCTAAATTCCTGGCTCAGCCAGGTACCGACGGGAATGCCAATCAGATTGGCAACGGTCATCCCTGAAACCATGCCCGCGACGGCGGCGGTGACTTTTCCTGGCCGCGCCAGCTTCGACAGAATAATAGCTCCAACGCCAAAAAATGCGCCGTGCGGGAAGCCGGAAACCAGCCTGCCCACCGCCAGCATAAAATACGAGGAGGAAAGGGTGAAGATGGCGTTGCCAATCACGCACAGCGTGACCAGAAACAGCAGAATATGCTTAAGCGAAAAGCGGCTGGAAAAGAGCGCAATAATCGGCGCGCCCAACACTACGCCAAAGGCGTAAAACGAAATCATATGGCCAGCGGCCGGGATAGAAATGCCCACGTCCCGCGCCAGCTCGGTGAGTACCCCCATGATGCCGAATTCGGCCATGCCCAGCCCAAATGTCCCCAGCGCTAAAGAGAAAACGACTTTTTTCATACCACCTGCCAACAAGAAAGACGCCGGATGTGCGTCATAGCGGCGAACGTTCGCCGCCAACAGAGATAGCTTGCGGATAAGCGAAGTGGAATGCCATTTCATATCCGTCTTTGAGTATGCAATATTGTGCTACATATTGTGCCGGATGGCTCCGGCCTGGAGATTTATGCTGATCCCACCGCAAACAGCTTGTCGAGTTTGCTGTAGCCCAGCCCGTTGATTTTTTTAACCTTGATCTGCACCGGAATGCGTTCTTTCATCGCTTCAACGTGGCTGATCACTCCAATGGTTTTGCCGGTGGCGTTCAGCGCATCGAGCGCGTCCAGCGCGGTATCCAGCGTTTCGCTGTCCAGCGTGCCGAAACCTTCATCGAGGAACAGGGAGTCAATTCGCGTTTTGTGGCTGACCAAATCGGATAACGCCAGCGCCAGCGCCAGACTCACGAGGAAGCTCTCGCCGCCGGAAAGCGTACGGGTGTCGCGCACGGCATCGGCCTGCCAGGTATCAACCACTTCCAGCTCCAGCGCTTCGCTGGCCTTACGCTGTAACAGATAGCGACCATGCAGACGAGTGAGTTGGTTGTTGGCAAGCCACACCAGGTTATCGAGTGTCAGTCCCTGGGCAAACTTGCGGAATTTATCTCCCTCTTTCGAGCCGATTAGCGCATTCAGATAGCCCCAGTCTTCAACCTGCTGCGTGACGTTTTCAATCTCCTGCATCAGCGCCTGCTGCTGCTGGCGATGTTCAGTATCCTGTTTCAGCTGCTGGCGAATTTCGCCTTGACGCGTGGTATTTTCCCGTAGCTGCTGGGTGAGCTGCGCCAGCGCGTCGCGAAGCTGTTGTGCCGAGAGCGTGAGATCCGCCCCGGTTGGCAACTGCTGGTGATGGCTCGCCAGCGCCTGCTGAGCCTGATTAAGCAGCGTTTGTGCCTGCTGCTGCTGCTTTTCCAGCGATTGCGTTAACTGCTCCAGACGGCTAAAGGTTTCTTCATCCAGCAGGGCGGTAACAAAGGCGTCACGATCGGCAAAGATGCTGGCCTGCAGTGCGGCATCAAACTGTGCCTGAATTTCTGCGGCGCGCTGTAGGTCCTGCGCCTCCTGCTGTTGCAAGGTTTGCCACTGGCCTTGTAAAGACAGGCAATCGTCATGCACCTGTCGCCAGTTTTCCAGCGACAGATTCTCAGTACTTGCAGACAGCGTATCGCTCTCAGGCAGCGTTTCCAGCAACGGCGTGAGCTGAGCTATTCGCGCCTGTAACTCGGTGAGTTCGTTCTGGCGCTGCTGCCACATTTGCGCTTCTCTCGCCCGCTCACTCAGCCACGAATTAGCGTCATCTTCAGCAGGAAGGGACAGTCCATGGCGGGCCAGCTCGGCGGTTAACGTCGCCTGGCGCTGGTCAATTTGCTGCTGGAGCTGGGTAATCTGCCCGGTATGCGCCGTGATTTGCGCCTGCAGGGTATGACGCAGGCTCAACTGGTGAAGTTGTTGTTCGTATTCTTCCTGGGCGGCAAGCCACGGGGCGATATCATCCTGCGGTTGCAGCGTCACGTTAAGGCTGGTAGTGACTGTCTGCCACTCTTGAGTAAGCGCTTGCTCCTCTTGAGAAAGCGTCTGTGCTTCACGTTCATCCCGTTGGAGTTGCTGGGTTATGGCCTCAAGCTGACCGCGTAACGTTGAGCCCTCATCAGCCAGGGTTTTAACCTCTTTTTCCAGTGCTTCACGTCGTGCCTGATTAACACTCAGTTCGAGCGTTTGATAGCGCTCAATCGCCGGATGTGTGGTGGAGCCGCACAGCGGACAAGGCATGCCGGATTGCAATAATGCCCGCTGGCTTTCCAAATCTTTGATGCGGGCTTCCTGCTCGCAAATGATCCTCACATCGGCAAGCTGCTGATTTTTATCTTTATAGCGCTGACGTTTTTCGGCAAGCACCGCGTTGCGCTGCGTTAGCTCTTGCTGACGTTGCACCAGCGTCGCGCGTAACTGCGCCAGCTGCTTTTGCTTAGGGGCGATTTGCCCATGCAGATTGCTCAGACGCTGGCGTAACGGACGGAGCTGCACATGTTGCGCCAGCGCCGCCGTGACCTCCTGCGGTGAAAGAGTCAGCGTGGGAAGCGCCAGCGCATCCAGTTTACGCGTGTCGTTTTCCCGTAACTGCTGCCACTGGTGTAGCTGGGCGCTGGCGTCGGAGTGTTGCGCCAGCAGGGCCTTCCACCCAGCCAGTTCGCTGCCCCACAAGCGGAAGCGATCGTGTTCGTTCAGCCAGTCGATTAACGTCTGCTGTCCAGCGAGCAAGGCGGTCGACTGCGTGTGCGCCTGCTGACGGATGCGCTCGCGCAGCGCTAAGCTGCTTTGTAAGCGAGTATTCACTTCCTGAATATTCTGCCGCGTACGCGCTATCGTAGCCGTTTGTTCCTCGATTCGCTCCCAGTGCGGGCGTAACGCTCTGGCCGGTTGTGCCAGACTCAGCGCCGCCAGCTGTGGCTGCGCGTCTTCTTGCGCCTGTTTAGCGGCCTGTAACGCCTGTTGGTGACGGTTGATTTCTGCCTGTAGCTCATTTTGCCGAATGAGCCAGTTGAGATGCTGTTGCTGAGTCTGCTGGCTTGCAAGGTATTGTTTTTCCTCGTCAGTAAGTACCTGCAAACTCTCTGTCAAGGACTGCACCTGCTCCGCAGCGAGCAGAGCCACGCCGTTGGCCTGCGCCTGCAGTTTTTCCAGCTCTGTACGCGCTGCTTTATGCTTTTCAAACACCATGGCGGAAATTTGGCCGTAGATCTCAGTCCCCGTCAGCTCTTCCAGCAGTTCGGCACGCTCTTTCGGTTTGGCATTGAGAAATGCGGCAAATTGCCCCTGAGACAGCAGCATCGAACGGGTGAAACGACCATAATCCAGGCCGGTAAGTTCGGCGGTCATTTCCAACTTGTCTTTGACTTTATCGGCGAGGATTTTACCGTCGGCGCAGCGGGCAAGTTCTACGCGCGGAGCCTGTAGGTTGCCTTCAGGCTGATTGCGCGCGCGGTTCTGGCTCCAGAATGCACGATAGGCTTCGCCCCGGACTTCGAACTCGACCTCGGCCAGACACTCGGCGGTGTCGCGGGTCATCAGATCGTTTTGCGACTGAGACACGGTATTGAGCCGCGGCGTTTCGTGATACAGCGCGAGACAAATGGCGTCCAGCAGTGTGGTTTTTCCCGCGCCCGTTGGACCCGTGATGGCGAACAGCCCATTGCTGGCAAAGGGCTCAGCCGTGAAATCGACTTTCCATTCTCCTTTCAGAGAATTGAGGTTTTTCAAACGCAGGCTGAGAATTTTCATGCTTCGGTCTCCCCGGCAAGCGTGTGTAAGGTGGTGCTAAACAGTTGATTCAGGCGCTCGCGTTGCGATTCTTCGAGTTCTTCCAGCGCCAGGCGACGGGCAAAAACGTCCGTCACGCTCAGCTCGCTTAGCGTTTCACGTCGTTCATTCGCCATAATACGTTCGCGCTGTTCCCGGCTACGGCGCACCAATAACACCTCTACCGGTAAATCTTCGGTTAATGCCTGAATCTTACGCTGCATGTCGTGCAGATAGTCATCGGTGGTGATTTCGATATCTAACCAGACTGGCGGTTCCTGCTGCACACCGCGCCACTGCTCTAGTTGGGCGGTAATCGCGGCTAAATCACCTTTCAGCACCGCCAACGGCTGGGTGACCGGTACGGTGAGGTGTTCAACAGCGCTCAGCTTGCCGTTTTCGAAGCTCACCAGATGGACGCACTTGCTTTTGCCGCACTCGTCAAAACTGAGCGCAATTGGCGAACCGCAGTAGCGAATATGCTCTGTTCCGCCGATAACCTGCGCCCGGTGAATATGTCCCAGCGCGATGTAATCGGCGGGTGGAAAGTTTTGCGCCGGAAAGGCGTCCAGCGTACCAATATAAATGTCACGTACAGCGTCACTTTTACTGGCGCCAACGGTGGTCAGATGCCCGGTCGCAATGATGGGTAGATTCTGGTCGCCGCGCAGCGTACAGGCGTCATGATATTGCTGTTGGTAATAGTCGGTGATAGCCGATAGCAAATGCTGCTGTTTCTCTTGTCCCGTTAGCCCGGCCTGGCTGGTAATGATGTCACGCGGGCGTAAAAAAGGAACCGGGCACAGGATCGCGCCCGGCGTGCCGTCGCGTTGAGACAGCACCTGCGGCGCATGGCCAGCGCTGGCGATCACTGTGGTGTTGAGAAACGCCAGAATATCGCGGGATTCGTTGAGCGTGGCGACGGAGTCGTGGTTACCTGCCAACACCACCAGATGACAGCCGGTTTGCTGCAGATTAACGACAAAACGGTTATACAGCTCACGGGCATAGCTTGGCGGTGAGCCGGTATCGAAAATATCGCCCGCCACAATAATGGCATCCACCTGCTGGGATTGTGCCGTTTCCAGCAGCCAGTCGAGAAAGGCCTGATGTTCAGCGGCGCGGCTCTTGCTGTAGAAATTTTGGCCCAGATGCCAGTCAGACGTGTGAAGGATGCGCATAAGAGTTCCATGACGATAAAACAGTGGCGGGGATTATAACCCTGCAAGGACGGTAATATCTTGTTTAAGGGCTGTCATAATTCGCGGGGCTGCGTTAAACCTGGACTATCTTTTCATAAATCTGTCATAAAACTGACGCATAATGGCACCGTATTGATGGCAAACGATTTAATTATAAACAGGGCAAATCATGGCGAGACGTATTCTGGTCGTAGAAGATGAAGCTCCAATTCGTGAAATGGTCTGCTTCGTGCTCGAGCAAAACGGTTTTCAACCCGTAGAAGCCGAAGACTATGACAGTGCTGTGAACCAACTCAATGAACCCTGGCCGGATCTCGTCTTGCTTGACTGGATGCTACCCGGCGGCTCGGGCCTACAGTTTATTAAACATCTCAAGCGCGAAGCGATGACGCGGGATATTCCCGTGATGATGCTGACGGCGAGGGGAGAAGAGGAAGATCGCGTACGGGGTCTGGAAACGGGCGCGGATGATTATATTACCAAGCCGTTTTCTCCCAAGGAGCTGGTGGCGCGTATTAAAGCTGTTCTGCGTCGTATTTCCCCCATGGCGGTGGAAGAGGTTATTGAGATGCAGGGGCTGAGCCTTGACCCAACCTCGCATCGCGTGATGACCGGCGAGGATCCATTGGATATGGGGCCGACAGAATTCAAACTGTTGCACTTCTTTATGACCCACCCTGAACGCGTCTATAGCCGTGAGCAATTACTCAATCATGTCTGGGGTACCAATGTGTACGTGGAAGACAGGACAGTGGATGTGCATATCCGCCGCTTGCGTAAAGCGCTGGAGCACAGTGGACACGATCGTATGGTGCAGACAGTTCGTGGGACGGGATATCGTTTTTCGACCCGCTTCTGACTGACATGAATAGGGGCCTGACGGATTAGGCTGTTAATGGAGTAAGACGTTTGCTAGAACGATTGTCATGGAAAAGGCTGGTACTGGAGCTGATCCTCTGCTGCATACCGGCGTTTATCCTTAGCGCTTTTTTTGGTTACCTGCCCTGGTTTTTGCTGGCGTCGGTAACCGGCCTGCTTGTCTGGCATTTCTGGAATTTATTACGCTTGTCCTGGTGGTTATGGGTCGACAGAAGCATGACCCCGCCGCCGGGGCGCGGAAGTTGGGAGCCGTTGCTGTATGGGCTGCATCAAATGCAACTGCGCAACAAAAAGCGCCGTCGGGAACTGGGTAATCTGATTAAACGTTTTCGCAGTGGGGCGGAATCGCTACCCGACGCGGTGGTGTTGACGACTGAAGAGGGCGGCATTTTCTGGTGTAACGGCCTGGCCCAGCAGGTTCTGGGACTGCGCTGGCCGGACGATAGCGGGCAAAATATACTTAACCTGCTGCGCTACCCGGAATTCACGCAATATCTGAAAACGCGTGATTTTAGTCGGCCAATCAATCTGGTGCTCAATACCGGACGGCATCTGGAGATTCGCGTGATGCCCTATACCGATAAGCAATTGCTGATGGTTGCGCGCGATGTTACCCAGATGCACCAACTGGAAGGTTCGCGGCGTAACTTTTTCGCCAACGCCAGCCATGAGTTGCGTACGCCGCTGACGGTGCTACAAGGTTATCTGGAAATGATGCAGGAGCATCCGCTGGAAGGAACGACGCGTGAAAAAGCGCTGCATACCATGCGTGAGCAAACGTACCGCATGGAAGGGCTGGTGAAGCAGTTGCTGACGTTGTCGAAAATAGAGGCCGCGCCAGCGCTACTGCTTAATGAGAAGGTGGACGTGCCGATGATGCTGCGCGTGGTTGAACACGAGGCGCACACGCTGAGTCAGAATAATCATACGTTTACTTTTGATATTGATAGCCACCTGAGCGTGCGGGGAAATGAGGAGCAACTGCGTAGCGCGATTTCGAATCTTGTGTATAACGCGGTGAACCATACCCCCGCGGGTACGCACATCACCGTGCGCTGGCAGCATGTTGCCTCCGGGGCGGAATTTAGCGTCGAGGACAATGGGCCTGGTATTGCTGCGGAGCATATTCCTCGCTTGACCGAACGCTTCTATCGCGTGGACAAAGCGCGATCCCGACAAACGGGCGGGAGTGGACTGGGTCTGGCCATCGTGAAACATGCTCTGCAACATCACGATAGCCGCCTGAATATCGAAAGTACGCCAGGCAAAGGGACGCGATTTAGTTTCGTCATCCCGGAACGTTTAATGGCCAAAAGTAACGATTAACCCGTATTCGTAAGATAATCTTTCCAAAAGCCAGCGCGAGCTGGTTTTTTTATGTGGTCAATAGTTACATCCTGAATTTTGCGACGTTTGATTGTTTTTTGTTCGAACTATTACCCATACCTTTTTCCATGAAATGGTTTTTTGTGCTAACTGCATTTTTCATATCGCTATATTGTTCTGGTTTTTGGATCCCACCTTGCTTTAAAACGTTATAAGCGTTTAAATTGCGCTCCAGATGCTGTCATACCGACTGCATTTACGCGGTAAATCGAAAAACTATTCTTCGCCGCGCCAGGTCGGGAGTGTTTCCCGCTGGAATTGAGCAAAAATGCCGCTGTATTGTCCCCCAGGGAAAGGCAAAAATTTATTATTTTCAACACCACATCCACAGGCAGTAAGACTTTATGACCCATCAGTTAAAATCGCGCGATATTATCGCTTTGGGATTTATGACATTTGCACTGTTCGTTGGTGCAGGTAACATCATCTTCCCCCCAATGGTTGGTTTGCAGGCAGGCGAACACGTCTGGACTGCGGCTTTTGGCTTTTTGATTACCGCCGTTGGTCTTCCGGTACTTACCGTTGTCGCGCTGGCGAAAGTCGGTGGCGGTGTGGACAGCCTGAGTACGCCTATCGGTAAGGTTGCTGGATTGCTGCTGGCCACCGTCTGCTATCTGGCGGTTGGTCCATTGTTCGCGACGCCGCGTACCGCAACGGTCTCTTTCGAAGTCGGGATTGCGCCGCTGACCGGTGACTCTGCGCTGCCGCTGTTCATCTACAGCGTGGTCTATTTTGCGATTGTTATTTTGGTGTCGCTGTATCCAGGCAAACTGCTGGATACCGTCGGCAACTTCCTTGCTCCGCTGAAAATCCTTGCGCTGGTAGTACTGTCTGTCGCCGCGATTGTCTGGCCGGCAGGCCCGATCAGCAATGCGATGGAAGCCTATCAAACCGCAGCATTTTCGAATGGTTTCGTAAATGGCTATCTGACCATGGATACGCTGGGCGCGATGGTATTTGGTATTGTTATTGTTAACGCCGCCCGCTCGCGTGGCGTTACCGAGTCGCGTCTGCTGACCCGTTACACCGTTTGGGCTGGTTTGATGGCGGGTGTGGGCTTAACGCTGCTGTACCTTGCGTTGTTCCGTCTGGGCTCCGATAGCGCAATTCTGGTCGATCAGTCAGCTAACGGCGCGGCGATTCTGCATGCGTATGTTCAGCACACCTTTGGCGGCGCAGGAAGCTTCCTGCTGGCGGCGCTGATTTTCATCGCCTGTCTGGTGACTGCGGTTGGCCTGACCTGCGCGTGCGCAGAGTTCTTTGCCCAGTACGTTCCACTGTCTTATCGTACGCTGGTATTTATCCTCGGCGGCTTCTCAATGGTGGTCTCTAACCTGGGGCTGAGCCATCTGATTCAGATCTCTATTCCGGTGCTGACGGCTATCTATCCGCCATGTATCGCACTGGTTGTATTAAGTTTTACCCGCTCATGGTGGCATAATTCTTCCCGCGTCATTGCACCTGCGATGTTTATCAGCCTGATTTTTGGTATCCTTGATGGCATTAAAGCTTCTGCAATTGGCGACGTGTTACCGGCCTGGACCCAGCGTTTACCGCTGGCGGAACAAGGGCTGGCGTGGTTGATGCCAACAGTCGTGATGGTGATCCTGGCAATTATCTGGGATCGCGCCGCGGGTCGACAAGTGACCTCCAGCGCGCACTAATCACTGACAATAAGTTTTAACCACGGGGCTATTAATATGGCCCCGTGGTTTTTTTATTGTGTTAACAGGTTAGGAATCGATGGAAAGTAATAACAAGCTAAAGCGTGGGCTGAGCACCCGGCACATTCGCTTTATGGCATTAGGTTCGGCAATTGGCACCGGGCTGTTTTACGGCTCTGCCGACGCGATCAAAATGGCGGGGCCGAGCGTGTTGCTGGCCTATATTATCGGTGGCGCTGCGGCATATATCATCATGCGCGCGCTGGGCGAAATGTCTGTGCATAATCCTGCAGCCAGTTCTTTCTCGCGCTATGCGCAGGAAAACCTCGGGCCGTTGGCGGGTTACATTACCGGCTGGACCTACTGTTTTGAAATCCTGATTGTCGCCATTGCCGACGTTACTGCCTTCGGCATTTACATGGGGGTCTGGTTCCCGGCGGTACCGCACTGGATATGGGTACTCAGCGTGGTGCTGATTATTTGCGCCATCAACCTGATGAGCGTGAAGGTGTTTGGCGAGCTGGAGTTCTGGTTCTCGTTCTTTAAAGTCGCCACTATTATCATCATGATTGTCGCCGGGTTCGGCATCATCATTTGGGGCATTGGCAACGGCGGTCAACCTACCGGTATCCATAACCTGTGGAGTAACGGCGGCTTCTTTAGCAACGGCTGGCTCGGCATGGTGATGTCGCTACAAATGGTGATGTTCGCTTACGGCGGGATAGAGATTATCGGTATTACTGCAGGTGAAGCGAAAGACCCGGAAAAATCTATTCCGCGTGCTATCAATTCCGTACCGATGCGTATCCTGGTATTTTACGTGGGGACGCTGTTCGTCATTATGTCTATTTACCCGTGGAACCAGGTTGGCACCGACGGGAGTCCGTTCGTCCTGACGTTCCAGCATATGGGCATTACCTTTGCCGCCGGGATCCTCAACTTTGTGGTTCTCACTGCATCGCTGTCGGCTATCAACTCTGACGTCTTCGGCGTGGGGCGTATGCTGCACGGTATGGCGGAGCAGGGCAGTGCGCCAAAAATGTTCGCCAAGACGTCGCGTCGCGGTGTGCCATGGGTCACGGTGATGGTGATGACTATCGCGCTGCTGTTTGCGGTTTATCTTAACTACATCATGCCGGAAAACGTCTTCCTGGTGATCGCCTCACTGGCGACCTTCGCCACGGTGTGGGTGTGGATTATGATCCTGCTGTCGCAGATTGCCTTCCGCCGCCGTCTGCCGCCGGAAGAGGTCAAGGCGCTGAAATTTAAAGTACCAGGTGGGGTAACAACCACCGTTGTTGGCCTGATTTTCCTCGTCTTTATCATCGCGCTTATCGGCTACCATCCGGATACCCGCATTTCACTGTACGTTGGTTTCGCGTGGATTGCCCTGCTGCTGGTGGGCTGGGTATTTAAACGCCGCCGCGAGCGTCAACTGGCTGAAGTGCAGTAATTTTTTGCCGGGTAACGCGTCGCGTCGCCCGGCAATTTTCTCCTCCCCCGAACTCCTCCCCTAATAAACGTTAAGATGATGAGTGATCCTGCTCTTTGCTATGGCAAGGTGGCTTCATTTTCATCAAAGGGGATACGTGATGTTGAACGCCTGGCACCTTCCGGTTGCCCCATTTGTTAAGCAAAACAAAGATCAACTGACAATTACGCTGTGGCTGGCCGGGGAAAATCCACCTCAGCGGGTGACGCTACGCGCAGAAAACGATAACGAAGAGATTTCGCTCTCCATGCACAAGCTGCGCAGCCAGCCGCAGCCGGGCGTAACCGCGTGGCGAGCGGCGATCGATCTTGCCAGCGGCCAACCTCGTCGGCGCTATAGCTTTAAATTATTGTGGCCCGATCGTCAGCTGTGGTTTACACCGCAGGGATTCAGCCGTTTTCCGCCTGCGCGTCTGGAGCAGTTTGCTGTTGATGTGCCGGATAACGGTCCGCAGTGGGTAGCTGACCAGATTTTCTATCAGATTTTCCCGGATCGCTTTGCCCGCAGCCAGTCGCGTGAGCCGGCTCCAAACGTCTATTACCACCACGCAGCCGGGCATGACATCGTGCGTCGCGAGTGGGATGAACCGCTGACCGCTCAGGCCGGAGGATCGACATTTTATGGCGGCGATTTAGACGGCATCAGCGAAAAGCTGCCGTATCTGAAAACGCTAGGGGTTACGGCGCTGTATCTGAACCCGGTATTTACCGCGCCGAGCGTGCATAAATACGATACCGAAGATTACCGTCATGTTGATCCACAGTTTGGCGGCGACAACGCGCTGCTGCGCTTGCGTCACAACACGCAACAGCAGGGCATGCGTCTGATTCTGGACGGTGTCTTTAACCACAGCGGCGATTCACACCCCTGGTTTGATCGGCATAACTGTGGGACGGATGGGGCGTGTTACAACCCGCACTCCCCCTGGCGTGACTGGTATCATTTCTCTGCCGACGGTGTGGCGCTTGACTGGCTTGGCTATGCCAGCCTACCCAAGCTGGATTTTTGTTCGCAAAGCCTGGTCAATGAGATTTATCGTGGGGAAGACAGTATCGTTCGTCACTGGCTGAAAGCGCCGTGGAGTATGGACGGCTGGCGTCTTGATGTCGTGCATATGCTGGGAGAGGGCGGCGGGGCGCGCAACAACCTGCACCATGTGGCGGGGATTACGCAGGCGGCAAAAGAAACCCAGCCTGAAGCGTATGTTGTGGGTGAACATTTTGGTGATGCGCGCCAGTGGTTGCAGGCGGATGCAGAAGATGCCGCCATGAACTATCGCGGTTTTACTTTCCCCATCTGGGGATTTCTGGCCAATACGGATATCTCGTACGACCCGCAATCTATTGATGCCCAAACCTGTATGGCGTGGATGGATAACTACCGCGCGGGTCTGTCGCATCAGCAGCAACTGCGGATGTTCAATCAGCTCGACAGCCACGATACCGCCCGTTTTAAATCCTTGCTTGGCAAAGACGTGGCGCGTTTACCGTTGGCGGTGGTATGGCTGTTTACCTGGCCTGGCGTGCCTTGTATTTATTACGGTGACGAGGTGGGTCTGGACGGTAATAACGACCCGTTCTGTCGTAAGCCGTTCCCGTGGCAACCTGAAAAACAGGACACTCATTTGCTTGAGCTGTATCAGCGGCTGGCAAAATTACGCCATCAAAGCCAGGCGTTACGCCATGGCGGTTGTCAGGTGATTTACGCCGAAGATAACGTGGTCGTGTTTATGCGGGTGCTCAACCGCCAGCGCGTGCTGGTGGCGATTAACCGTGGTCAGGCCTGTGAAGTAGTCCTGCCAGCCTCGCCACTACTGCGTGTCGCTCAATGGCAGCACAAAGAGGGTAACGGCCTGCTCGCTGACGATATCCTGACGCTGCCGGCGATCTCCGCCTCGGTGTGGATGGGTCATTGATACAAGCGCGCAATCTCCGGGCTCGCCAGCAGCGTTTCTCGCCACCAGCGCTGCGCAAGCCCGTCGCGGCTGTTACGCCATGCCATATAGGCCACATCTTTTTGGCGAAATGAGATGACCGTTTTTTCCACCAGTTCGCCTGTGGCAAGCCACGGGCTGGCAATGTGGCGGGGAAGAAATCCGCAGCCCATGCCGGCTCGCAGTAACATCACCTTACTGTGGAAGTCATCGACGCGAATCTGCGCCTGTTCGTCCATCAGATTGGTTTGCAGCGGATGGCAAAAGCGGGCGCTGTCGCTGATAACAATGGCCCGATGCAGGCACAGCTGTTCGTTTGTCAGGCCATCCGGCGCGGCGGCCAGCGGATGTTCGGGTGCCACGACAAATACATTATCCAGCGTGCCGAGCATTTTGTAGGACCAGGCGGCTGACGTTGGCGGTTCATTAATCGCCCCCAGAATGATGTCTGCGCCATTATGGGTCAGTTCCTCCCAGGAGCCTGCCAGCGTATGGTGGGTAAAACTCAGCCGGGTTTGCTTATTCAGCGCGTGAAATTCATCAATAATGGGCAGCAGCGTGGCGAAAGGGAAAGAGTCATCCAGCGCGATTGCCAGCTCTTTTTCCCAACCTGAACTCAGTTGTACCGCCTGCTTTTCGAGATCTTTGGCCGCACTCAGCAGCAAACGTCCCTTTTCCAGCATCATCAGCCCGGTGTCGGTAAATTTCGCCCGGTGCCCGGAGCGGTCAAGCAGCTCAATATTCAAATCGCTTTCCAGCTTCTGAATCATATAGCTGAGTGCCGCAGGGGTTTTAAACAGCGATTCGGCTGCTGCGGCAAATGAACCCTGTTTGTCGAGTGCGTCGAGGATTAGCAAAACATCCAGATTGATGCGCATAAGCAGAAAATATCCTGAAAAATAAACTCCTCTGTTGTACCGAATGAAGAAAAACAATGCCAGTGAATAAATTAGATGAGTCATGCGCATTTTTTTGATGTTGTTTAGGATATATCGCAACACAGAATTAATAGTTTCACAGGATGGTTAGTTTTCTTTAATAACTCGTTAGAAATTTCCCGCTATACTCAACAAGCTTTCTGATTCAGGATCCTGCTGCTGACGGCAGATACAGACCGTTGCCTTTTAACTTATTGATTAAGAAGGTGTGTTATGTCTATTCGGGAACTGATTGACCCTCAAAACTCTACGCTGATTTTTATTGATCATCAGCCGCAAATGTCATTTGGTGTGGCAAATATTGATCGCCAGACTTTGAAAAATAATACTGTGGCATTAGCGAAAGCCGGCAAGATATTTAATGTTCCAGTGATTTATACCTCTGTGGAAACAAAAAGTTTTAGCGGCTATATCTGGCCGGAATTGTTAGCGGTTCACCCCGATGTGAAGCCTATTGAACGCACGTCTATGAACTCTTGGGAAGATGCGGCGTTTGTGAAAGCCGTGGAAGCGACCGGGCGCAAAAAATTGATTATCTCCGCGCTGTGGACCGAAGTCTGCCTGACCTTCCCGGCGCTGATGGCGCTGGAAGCGGGTTATGAAGTGTATGTGGTGACCGACACGTCCGGCGGCACGTCTGTGGATGCCCACGAGCGTTCTATTGACCGGATGGTGCAGGCGGGCGCAGTCCCCGTAACCTGGCAACAGGTTCTTCTTGAGTACCAGCGTGACTGGTCCCGCAAAGAAACCTACGACGCCGTAATGGATTTGGTGCGCGAACATAGCGGCGCCTACGGTATGGGCGTGGATTACGCCTATACCATGGTGCATGGCGCGCCGGAACGTAAAGCCTAAATACACTTCATCCTTCATGCTGCATCTTTGTTGGCTTCGCTTGCGTACCCCGGTCACTTACTGATGTAAGCTCCCGGGGGTCCACAACCTTGCCGCCTCGATGCACCATGAATGATTTTGTGTATTGCTTTCCTGGCCTAAGCGGTCTGATTCCTCTCAACAAGGAACCCTTCATGGCGCAGAACAAACATGTGACGTTGGTGATTACCCATACCCTGCAGCCTGAGCAGGCGCGGCGGTATGAGCAGTGGCTGGGGAAAATCATGCCGGTGGCGGCCGAGTTTCCCGGTCATCTCGGGGCGAATGTGATTCGCCCTGCGGAGGGCGAGAATCTGTGGAACATTATTATCCGCTTCGACACGCTGGAGCATTTGTACAACTGGACCCAGTCCGATACGCGCCGTGTGCTGGTGGAAGAGATAGCTCCGCTGCTGGCAGAAGGTGACAAAACCGAAATTCGTACCGAAGCGGCGTTCTGGTTTACGCCGCCCGCGCCCCATGTACGCCAGCCCAGGCGCTGGAAACAGTTCCTGATAACTCTGCTGGTGATTTTTCCCAGCACTAACCTGGTGCCGTGGTTGACCGGCATTGTGCTGCCTGCAATGAAGGGCTCGTTACTCCTGCATCTTATCAATGATGCGTGTGTGGTTGCGCTGGTGGTCTGGTTCTGGATGCCCATCGTAACCCGTCTGTTTGCCGGATGGCTGAAAAAAGCCTGACCGGTTTCTCAGGAGATTGTTATGTCGCAAACTGCCACACTGATTCTGACTCACGGAAAAATTCATACTCTCGACAGACAAAGCCCACAGGTCGAGGCGGTCGCGATCGCCAACGGGAAGATCCTGGCGACCGGTAACCACGACCGGATCATGAGCTTTGCCGCCGAAGGAACGCAGATTGTCGATCTGCAAGGACATACGGTGATCCCCGGCTTAAATGATTCACACCTGCACCTGATTCGCGGTGGTCTGAATTACAACCTGGAACTGCGTTGGGAAGGCGTACCGTCGCTGGCGGATGCACTACGCATGCTCAAAGAGCAGGCTGACAGAACGCCGTCGCCGCAATGGGTGCGCGTGGTAGGCGGCTGGAGCGAATTCCAGTTTGCCGAACGGCGCATGCCGACTCTGGAAGAACTGAATGAAGCCGCGCCAGATACCCCGGTATTTGTTCTGCATCTGTACGACAGAGCGTTGCTGAATCGCGCGGCGCTGAAAGCCGTGGGCTACACCAAAGCGACGCCGGATCCGGCTGGCGGTGAGATTGTGCGTGATAGCAACGGCAACCCGACCGGAATGCTGATCGCCAAACCCAACGCCATGATCCTTTATTCGACGCTGGCGAAAGGGCCAAAGCTGCCGCTGGAAATGCAGGTCAATTCGACCCGCCAGTTTATGCGCGAGCTGAACCGCCTGGGACTGACCAGCGCCATCGATGCGGGCGGCGGCTTTCAGAGCTACCCGGAAGATTACGAGATCATTGAGCAGTTGCACGCCAACAAGCAGATGACGGTGCGTATCGCCTACAACTTGTTTACTCAGCGTCCTAAGCAGGAGCTGGAGGACTTTGAACGCTGGACCGATATGCTCAAGCCCGGACAGGGCACCGATTTCTACCGTGCTAATGGCGCAGGGGAAATGTTGGTCTTCTCGGCAGCTGATTTTGAAGATTTCCTGCAACCACGTCCGGATCTACCGGAAGGTATGGAAGAAGAACTGGAACGCGTGGTTCGCCACCTGGTGGAGCATCGCTGGCCGTTCCGTCTGCATGCCACCTATGATGAATCCATCAGCCGCATGCTGGATGTGTTCGAGAAGGTGAATCGCGATATCCCGTTCAATGGCCTGCACTGGTTCTTCGATCACGCCGAAACGATTACCGAACGCAATATCGAGCGCGTCAAAGCGTTGGGCGGCGGGATAGCAGTTCAGCACCGAATGGCGTTCCAGGGGGAGTATTTTGTCGATCGCTATGGCAAAGACGCGGTCAAGCATACGCCGCCGGTGGCGAAAATGCTGGCGGCTGATGTTCCGGTAGGGCTGGGGACTGACGCCACCCGCGTGGCCAGCTATAACCCGTGGACCGCGCTGTACTGGCTGGTTTCGGGCCGTACCGTTGGTGGTATGGCGATGTATGATGATAACAATCGCCTGCCGCGCGATGTGGCGCTGGAACTGTGGACGGCCGGTAGCGCCTGGTTCTCCAGCGAACAGGGTAAGAAAGGGCGTATCGAGAAAGATCAACTGGCCGACCTGGTGGTGCTGTCTAAAGATTATTTCAGCGTGCCGGAAGAAGAGATCAAAGGCATCGAGTCGGTGATGACTATTGTCGATGGTAAAGTTGTGTACGCAGCCGGGCATTTCACTCCGCTGGCACCGCCAGCCATTCCGGTTGTGCCGGACTGGTCGCCGGTGGTGAAGGTGCCGGGGCACTATCGCTCAGCGCCGCCTGCTGCGGCGAAAATTGGCGCAATGGTACAGATGCACCAGTGCTGCGGTAGCTGCGGCGTACACGGTCATCAGCATGACATCGCGCGCAAGTCGGGGATTCCGGTGTCAGATGACAGGGCTTTCTGGGGCGCGCTGGGTTGTTCCTGCTTCGCGTTTTAATCTCTCATCACAGCCCCTGGCCAAACGCAGGGGCTGATTGGATTTTCTGAAAAGCGGGTCATAGTGTTAACAGATATGGCACAACTGCAACAATTTGTGTCATTCTGGTCTGTCTTTACACAGTGAAGGTGGAAACATGGATGAGCTGCTAACCCTTGGCTGCATTGTTTTATTCTTCGCGTTGGTCGTGGTTCCTGGTCTCGCGATCGTGGCATACAGACGCAGTGCGGCGGTACGTTCTGAGCTGGCGGCTTTGCGCCGTCGGGTAGAGGAACTTGAGCTGCGCGGTGTGGCGTCAGAGTCTGTGGCACAGGCTGCCGCCGATGCGCCAACGCCTGCGATGAGCAGCGTGGCGCCGGAACCTGATGCTGAGCCGACGCCTGAACCCGTTAACCCGTGGTCTTCACAGCAAAAGCCGGATAAAGCGGCGGTCTCCACGCCCAACGCCCAGCGGCCTTCTGCTTTTGGCGGGGTGATATCATCGCTGGTGCGCTGGTTTATGCAGGGCAACCCGTTGGCAAAGCTCGGTATATTGCTCCTGTTCCTGGGACTTTCTTTCCTGCTGCGTTACACCGTCGAACATTCTCTGTTTCCGCTTGAGCTGCGCCTGGTGGCGGCCGCGCTGTTTGCTATTGTCCTGTTGGCGCTGGGCTGGCGGTTGCGGCATAAGCAACCGGTCTATGCGCTGATCTTACAGGGCGGGGCCACGGGAGCACTCTATCTCACCGTCTTTGGCGCGTTCCGGCTGTGGCAAATGCTGCCAATGACGCTAGCATTTGCGCTGCTGGTGGCGATTTGCGCGGCGAGCGTGGGTCTGGCTATTTTGCAAAAGGCACTCAGCCTGGCGATGCTGGCAAGCCTTGGCGGCTATCTCGCGCCGCTGCTGCTTTCCTCCGGCGGCGGCAGTCATGTCGCGCTTTTCTCTTTCTATCTTCTGCTCTCGGTCGGCATTCTCGCCATTAGCATCTGGCAGCACTGGCGGGAGCTGAATTTGCTCGGCCTGCTGTTTACCTTTGGCGTTGGCGGTTTGTGGGGGCTGGAGGACTATCGACCTGAGTATTACCTGAGCTGCCAACTGTTCCTGATCGCCAACACCATTATTTTTGGCGTGCTGAGCGTGGCGCTGTCGCTTCGTGCGCAGGAAAAAGGCAAGCAGATTATTGATGGCGTGCTGCTGTTTGCCCCTCCGCTGGTAGGTTTTGGCATGCAGTACGCCATTACGCGGCATATGACATATGGTCCGGCGCTGAGCGCGCTGGGCTACGGTGGTTTCTATCTGGTGTTGGCGACGCTGGCGTTGCGGCGTTCGTCTTTGCCGGGGAGACCGCTGGTATTGGCTGCCCTGGCGCTTGGCGGCGCATTTACTACCCTGGCTATCCCGTTGGCGCTTTCAGCCCGTTGGACGGCGATGGCCTGGTCGCTGGAGGGACTTGGGATCCTCTGGCTGGGTATCCAACAGCAGCAGCGACGCATGAGTTATAGCGGTACGGCGCTGCTCGTGCTGGCCGTGGGCAGCGCGCTATGGGCGCTGGCGAACGGCACAACGGCGCTCTCAGTGATGCTGATATTTGCCGTGCTTAGCCTCAGTTGGCTGGCTGCCGCATGGCTATGGCGCAGCATTCGGATGCAGGGCAGTTGGGGGCTACTCGCTGGCGGTTTGCTTTTCTGGATTACTGCCCTCGTTGCGGTATCGCAGCTCGTCCTGAAACAGGAGCGGTGGGTGCTGTCTGGCGTGTTGGCATTAATGGCGGTATCGGTCTGGGGCTGGCGTACGATTGCTGATCGCCTGGCATGGCGGGAGCTGGATGCCAGTAAATGGCTGTTATGGCCGACGATGCTGGTGATGCTGATGTATCAGATCTCCTGGCAGCAGATTTTTGCTGCGGGCTGGCCGAATCTGGCCTGGTGCGCGGCGCTAATTGTTGCAGTTGCGCTGCTCTGGCGTGACGCACAGATATTACCGCCAACGCTTTCCCGGCTGGCGCATTTGTCATTCTTCTGGATGATTGTACTGGCGCTGGCGGTTGAGCTGTTCTGGTTCGCCCAGGCGCTACCGTGGGGGAGGGCCGCGTGGGGAAGCGGCCTGATGATGGCGGCTGGCGGGTTGCTGATTTTCCTGGTTTATCAAGCTGTTCAGCGCAAGCTCTGGCCATTTCGTATCTGGCCAGCCTTATATTCTGTGCAGGCGATGGTTCCCGTTGCGCTGGTGCTGGTCGGTCTGCTCGTGTTGACGAATTTACAGGATGGCGTGGTTTATCGTCAGACGTATCTGCCGTTGCTCAACCCGCTGGAAGAGGGCGCAGCTTTTGCCCTGCTAGGGTTGATCATGTTTTATCGCGCGTCTGAACGCTATTTCCCGGTGCAGCTTTCGGTGTGCCGCCCATGGCCGGTTGTGGCGCTGATGGCGCTCGGCTTTTGGTGGCTTAATGGTTTGTTGCTGCGCGCGTTGTCCTGGTATGGTGAAGTTGCGTGGAATGTACACGCCCTGTGGGATTCGCGGTTGATTCAAACCTGTTTTGCTCTGTTCTGGATGCTAACGGCATTGGTGGTGATGCTGCAGGCAACCCGGCGTCGCTCGCGGCAGGAATGGCTGTGTGGAGCCGTTTTGCTGGGGATAGTCATTATTAAACTGATGCTGGTGGACAGCGCGGGAGGCGGCGGTCTGGCGCGCGCGGTCGCGTTTATTGGCGTCGCCATTCTGGTGCTGATTATCGGGTATTTTTCACCCTTACCGCCCAAAGCTGGAGAAGAAAAATGAAATGGATTAAAGCGGTTCTCTGGAGTGCTCTGTTAGGAGCAACCGGTGCGGCGTGGGGCAGTAATACGGTTACGGATGCGCCAGTAGACTACGCGAAGGGCGTGAAGCTCTTAACGCCGGGTTCAGAGCAATGGTATTGCCTGCCTCTGCCTTTAGCGGTGTACCATGAGGCAGTCTGGCCGGATTTACGTGATATCCGGGTGTTCAACCGTCAGGGCGAGGTAGTGCCTTTCACTCTGCTGGCTGAAAAAACGCAGGCAACGTCCCCGAGAACGATTCCTCTGCGCCTTTTTCCGTTTGATTCTACGGTGCAACAGGTGACGCCAAAGCAAGATGATGAAAGACCCGCGGTCCTGCTTCGTGCTAAAAATGGCATCGAAATTCGCTTCGAAAGTGAAAACCTGCAATCCATCGGGCAGAGTTATTTAATCGCCTTGCCAGACGATGTCAAAGAGACGCCATCGCTGTCCCAGTTGCGTTTAAACTGGGATGCGCCTGCGAAAAACTGGCAGGGAACGGCATCGCTTTATTACAGCCGAGATTTACGTGACTGGAGGTTGATTACAGGAAATGCGCCGCTGATGGATCTGACGCATAGCGACGACCGATTGAAAATGGACACCTTAGGCGTCGGTGATTTGCGCATGTCCGCTGGTGGTGTCCCCTGGCTGTTGCTGATTCTTGATTCGCAAAGCCCTGCTTTAAATCTGACCGGCGTGAGTGCGATAACCCGTGAGGAGCCTCCGCTTACCCGGCCTGTTTCGATGGATGCTGAAGCGGAGAGAATTGCCGAAAACCAGGCGATTTGGCGCTGGTCCAGGCCGCAACCGTTGACTTCATTAAAGATTTCACTGGATTACGAAGGCGTATTGCCGGTTGAACTTGAATGGCGCAAGGGAGAAAAAGACGCCTGGCAGCCTTTAACCCGAACGGTTCTCTACAATCTGGAAAATCAGCATTCGGATGATATTCCACTCTCCGGTGAGTTAGTCGAGGCGGTCCGGATGACGACGCTTCAGGCGCGTTTACCCGCCACCTTACCCGTACTGAGAGGGGAGCGCGACAGCTATAAAGTGATTTTTAACGCGCAAGGCCAAAGCCCGTTTATCCTGGCATGGGGTAACAAAGCGGCGGAACCCGCGAGCATCAGTCTGGCGATGCTGATCCCGGAGGCGTTACGTAAGCACAACGATCCTGACAAAATGCCGCAGGCATTGGAGGATGAACGGGTTACTCTGGGCGGTGAGGGTCGGCTGACGGCAACGTCAGTCGCTGAGCAACAAAGCCAGTGGAAAACGCTGTTGGTGTGGGGGGCGTTAATCCTTGGCGTCGCCGTACTGGCGCTGATGGCGTGGCGAATCTGGCGTGAAGTGAAAAAGGGTAATCCGACATAAACCCATAAAAAAGGCCCGCATTGCGGGCCTTTTGTCGATTCATGCCAATTACAGGCTGGAAACGTTCTCGGTCAGGTATTTTGCCACGCCGTCCGGAGACGCGTTCATACCTTCTTTACCTTTTTCCCACTGCGCCGGGCAAACGTCGCCGTGCTCTTCGTGGAACTGCAGCGCGTCAACCATGCGCAGCATTTCGTCGATGTTACGACCCAGCGGCAGATCGTTAACCACCTGGTGACGAACAACGCCGTTAGCGTCGATCAGGAAAGAACCACGCAGAGCAACGCCCGCTTCCGGGTGCTCGATGCCGTAGGCTTTCTGGATTTCGCGTTTGATGTCAGCAACCATTGCGTATTTCACCGCACCGATGCCGCCTTTGTCGACAGGGGTGTTACGCCATGCGTTGTGGACAAATTCAGAGTCGAAAGAAACGCCAACAACTTCAACGCCGCGCTTCTGGAATTCTTCGTAACGTTTGTCGAATGCGATCAGTTCAGACGGGCAAACGAAAGTGAAGTCCATCGGCCAGAAGAACAGAACGGTGGTTTTACCGTTGGTATGCTGTTTGAAGTTGAAGTTTTCAACGATCTCACCGCTACCCAGTACCGCAGCTGCTGTGAAATCCGGAGCCTGACGAGTTACCAGTACCATATAATTCTCCTGCAATGTTAAGGGGTTTTTGGAACGCAACGCGGGCCAGTATAGAGAGTGTTCGTGAATAAGACAAAGAGGCGCTGGCAATCAATGAGACAGGTTTTGTCTATCAATCTTTTACCGGATGGTGGCTAAGGCTTATCCGGCGCGTTATGCGGGCTGCAATCAAAGGGTTTTACGCTGCGCCTGTTCCATCATCTGCGGATAAAACTGCCAGAAACGTTCTTCTAACGCATCATAATGCGTATCCAGGTCATACCATGAGGCGCGCAGGGCATCGAGACGCGGACGGCGGCTGGCCATGCCGTTCAGGACGTTCTGGATAAAATCCATGTCACGATAGCGCTCAAGCCATTTTTCTGACCATATATAGTTGTTTAAGTTAATAAAGCGCGGCGGCGATTCCGGCAAAATTGTGGTCACCTGGGTACGGGCATAGCGCACAAAGTCTACCAGCGGGAAGTCTGGGGAGATTTCCGCCCAGTGGCGCGACAGAAAGTGATCCCACATCACGTCCAGCGTAATTGGCGCGACGCGGCGCGTTTCGCTACGAAACCACTCTTTGGCTTCACGCACCTGCGGCAGGTTATCGGTCATCACGTCGATACGACGGTGCATGAAGATGCCTTCCACCACCTCAGGCGAAAAATGCGTTTCCGGATTACCCCGGACAAAATCGGCCAGCAGATTGCCGGAAAGCGAGCTGTCGGCAAGATGAGCGAGATGCAAATGTGCAAGAAAATTCATAGTTAAACGTTTATCCAGAGGGGTAAAGGTTGCAGGGAGAACGCCCCGGCACTAGACTACCCGCCTCTTATTTTAGTCTGAGTCAGTGTCATGCGCGTTACCGATTTCACCTTTGAACTACCCGAATCCCTGATTGCCCACTATCCGCAAGCTGAGCGCAGTAGCTGCCGCTTGCTGTCTTTGGACGGGCCGACGGGCGCGCTGACGCACGGTACTTTCACCGATTTGCTCGATAAGCTCAACCCTGGCGATTTGCTGGTCTTTAACAATACCCGCGTTATTCCTGCGCGTCTGTTTGGCCGTAAAGCCAGTGGCGGCAAGATTGAAGTGCTGGTCGAACGCATGCTGGATGACAAGCGTATTCTGGCGCATATTCGCGCCTCGAAAGCGCCGAAGCCGGGTGCCGAGCTGCTATTGGGCGACGATGAAAGTATTAAAGCGACGATGGTCGCCCGTCACGACGCGTTGTTTGAAGTGGCGTTTGACGACGAACGCAGCGTGCTCGATATCCTCAACGCCATCGGCCATATGCCGTTGCCGCCGTATATTGACCGCCCGGACGAAGACGCCGACCGCGAGCTGTACCAGACCGTGTATAGCGAAAAACCGGGTGCCGTCGCTGCGCCGACCGCAGGGCTGCACTTTGACGAGCCGCTGCTGGCGAAACTGCGCGATAAAGGCATTGATATGGCGTTCGTCACATTGCACGTCGGCGCGGGTACCTTCCAGCCGGTGCGCGTAGACACTATCGAAGACCACATTATGCACTCCGAATATGCGGAAGTGCCGCAGGATGTGGTTGACGCGGTGCTGGCGGCGAAGGCGCGTGGCAACCGCGTGATAGCCGTGGGAACAACGTCCGTTCGCTCACTGGAAAGCGCGGCGCAGGCTGCAAAAAACGATCTCATTGCGCCGTTCTTCGGCGATACGCAGATATTTATTTATCCAGGCTATAAATACCAGGTGATTGATGCCCTGGTCACCAACTTCCACCTGCCGGAATCGACGCTGATCATGCTGGTTTCTGCGTTTGCTGGTTATAAAAACACCATGCACGCCTACCACGAAGCGGTAAAAGCGGAATATCGCTTTTTTAGTTACGGAGATGCGATGTTTATCACGTACAATCCGCAGGCTATTTCTGAGCGTGTCGGGGAATAAATTTCCGGCATGAGTATTTAACGTCGGACTGTTTTTCTGACGCAGGAGTTAAGATGAAATTTGAACTGGACACCACAGACGGTCGCGCGCGTCGCGGCCGCCTGGTTTTTGATCGTGGCGTAGTGGAAACGCCTGCATTTATGCCGGTCGGTACTTACGGCACCGTAAAAGGCATGACGCCGGAAGAAGTTGAAGCCACCGGCGCGCAGATCATTCTCGGCAACACTTTCCACCTGTGGCTACGCCCGGGTCAGGAAATCATGAAACTGCACGGCGATCTGCACGATTTCATGCAGTGGAAAGGGCCAATCCTTACCGATTCCGGCGGCTTCCAGGTTTTCAGTCTGGGCGATATCCGCAAGATCACCGAGCAGGGCGTGCATTTCCGCAACCCGATCAACGGCGATCCGATTTTCCTCGATCCTGAGAAGTCAATGGAGATTCAATACGATCTCGGTTCCGATATCGTGATGATCTTCGACGAATGTACACCGTACCCGGCCGACTGGGACTATGCTAAACGCTCAATGGAGATGTCTCTGCGTTGGGCGAAGCGCAGTCGCGACCGTTTTGACAGTCTCGGCAACAAAAATGCGCTTTTTGGCATCATTCAGGGCAGCGTTTACGAAGATTTACGTGATATCTCTGTCAAAGGTCTGGTAGATATCGGCTTTGATGGCTACGCTGTCGGCGGTTTGGCTGTCGGTGAGCCGAAGGAAGATATGCACCGCATTCTGGAGCATGTTTGCCCACAGATTCCGGCAGATAAACCGCGTTACCTGATGGGCGTCGGCAAACCAGAAGATCTGGTTGAAGGCGTACGTCGCGGTATCGATATGTTTGACTGCGTGATGCCAACGCGAAATGCCCGTAATGGTCATTTGTTTGTGACTGACGGCGTGGTAAAAATTCGTAACGCGAAACATAAAAGCGACACCAGTCCGCTCGATGCTGAGTGTGATTGCTACACCTGTCGCAATTATTCGCGCGCTTACTTGCATCATCTCGACCGTTGCAACGAAATATTGGGCGCGCGTCTCAACACGATTCATAACCTTCGCTACTACCAGCGTTTGATGGCGGGTTTACGCAAGGCTATTGAAGAGGGTAAATTAGAGAGCTTCGTGACCGATTTTTACCAACGTCAGGGTCGACCAGTTCCACCTGTGAACGTTGATTAATTTTAATAATGAGGGAATTTGAATGAGCTTTTTTATTTCTGATGCGGTAGCGGCAACAGGTGCTCCGGCGCAGGGCAGCCCGATGTCTCTGATTCTGATGCTGGTGGTGTTTGGTCTGATTTTCTACTTTATGATCCTGCGTCCGCAACAAAAGCGTACCAAAGAACACAAAAATCTGATGAACTCCATTGCGAAAGGCGATGAAGTGCTGACTAACGGTGGTCTGGTGGGTCGCGTGACCAAAGTAGCAGAATCTGGCTACATCGCTATTGCGCTGAACGATACCACTGAAGTGGTTATTAAACGTGATTTCGTAGCTGCCGTTCTGCCGAAAGGCACCATGAAGGCGCTGTAATTTATTGTTTTCCCAAAGGGAACTGCCGTGTTAAACCGTTATCCTTTGTGGAAGTACATTATGCTGGTCGTCGTGATTGTCGTCGGCCTGCTTTACGCACTTCCCAACCTGTATGGTGAGGATCCGGCTGTTCAAATCACTGGCGTGCGCGGTGCCGCCGCCAGTGAGCAAACGCTGATCCAGGTCCAGAAAACGTTACAAGAAGATAAAATCACACCTAAGTCTGTGGCTCTGGAAGAGGGTGCTATTCTTGCGCGCTTCGACTCCACTGATACCCAACTGCGCGCACGTGAAGTGCTGATGGGCGTGCTGGGCGATCAATACGTCGTGGCGCTTAACCTTGCTCCGGCAACCCCGCGCTGGCTGGCAGCCATTCACGCAGAACCGATGAAACTCGGTCTTGACCTGCGTGGCGGCGTTCACTTCCTGATGGAAGTGGATATGGACACCGCGCTGAGTAAGTTGCAGGAACAAAATATCGATAGCCTGCGCAGCGATCTGCGTGAAAAAGGCATTCCTTATACTACCGTTCGTAAAGAAGATAACTACGGCCTGAGCATCACCTTCCGTGACAGCAGCGCCCGTGATGAAGCTATCTCTTATCTGAGCAAGCGTCACCAGGATCTGGTTATTTCCAGCCAGGGCAGCAATGCTCTGCGTGCGGTGATGACCGATGCGCGACTGAGTGAAGCCCGTGAATACGCGGTACAGCAGAACATCAATATTCTGCGTAATCGTGTGAACCAGTTGGGTGTTGCTGAGCCGGTGGTACAACGTCAGGGCGCTGACCGTATTGTCGTCGAACTGCCGGGTATTCAGGATACCGCGCGCGCGAAAGAAATTCTGGGCGCAACCGCGACGCTGGAATTCCGCCTGGTAAACACCAACGTTGACCAGTCTGCTGCGGCATCCGGGCGCGTGCCGGGTGATTCGGAAGTGAAACAGTCTCGTGAAGGTCAGCCGGTTGTGCTGTACAAACGCGTGATCCTGACTGGTGACCATATCACCGATTCCACTTCCAGCCAGGACGAATACAATCAGCCGCAGGTTAACATCTCGCTGGATAGCGCGGGTGGTAACATCATGTCCAACTTCACCAAGGACAACATCGGTAAGCCGATGGCGACCCTGTTTGTGGAGTACAAAGACAGCGGTAAGAAAGATGCCAACGGTCGCGCCGTGCTGGTGAAACAGGAAGAGGTGATTAACATCGCCAACATCCAGTCTCGCCTGGGTAACAGCTTCCGTATCACCGGTATCAACAACCCGAACGAAGCGCGTCAGCTTTCTCTGCTGTTACGTGCCGGTGCGTTGATCGCGCCGATTCAGATTGTTGAAGAACGTACCATCGGCCCAACCCTGGGTATGCAGAACATCAAACAGGGTCTGGAAGCCTGTCTGGCCGGTCTGGTGGTGTCTATCCTGTTCATGATCTTCTTCTATAAGAAGTTCGGCCTGATTGCGACCAGCGCGCTGATCGCTAACCTGGTGCTGATTGTCGGCATTATGTCGCTGTTGCCGGGAGCTACGCTGAGTATGCCGGGGATTGCGGGGATCGTCTTAACCCTTGCCGTCGCGGTCGATGCTAACGTACTGATCAACGAACGTATCAAAGAAGAGTTGAGTAACGGTCGTTCGGTGCAGCAGGCCATCAATGAAGGTTATGCGGGCGCATTTAGCTCCATCTTCGATGCGAACATTACGACGCTGATTAAGGTCATTATCCTGTACGCAGTCGGCACCGGGGCAATTAAAGGGTTCGCGATTACTACCGGTATTGGGGTAGCGACGTCGATGTTTACCGCAATTGTCGGTACACGTGCCATCGTAAACCTGTTGTATGGCGGCAAGCGCGTCAAAAAGCTGTCAATCTGAGGAGTGCGAAGTGGCACAGGAATATACTGTTGAACAATTGAACCACGGCCGTAAAGTCTGGGACTTTATGCGCTGGGACTACTGGGCTTTCGGCATTTCAGGTTTTCTGCTGATCGCGGCCATCGTGATTATGGGCGTGCGCGGCTTTAACTGGGGTCTCGATTTCACCGGTGGTACGGTCATTGAAATCACGCTGGAAAAACCAGCTGAAATGGACGTGATGCGCGATGCGCTGGAGAAAGCGGGCTTTGTTGATCCGCTTCTGCAAAACTTCGGCAGCAGCCACGACATTATGGTGCGTATGCCGCCAACTGAAGGCGCAGACGGCGGTCAGGTGCTGGGTAGCAAAGTGTTGAGTGTGATTAATGAATCCACCAACCAAAACGCCGCGGTGAAACGAATTGAATTCGTGGGGCCGAGCGTGGGTGCAGACCTGGCGCAAACCGGTGCGATGGCGCTGATGGCGGCGCTGATCTCAATCCTGGTGTACGTCGGTTTCCGCTTTGAGTGGCGACTGGCTGCAGGGGTAGTTATCGCGCTGGCGCACGACGTAATCATCACACTTGGGATCCTGTCGTTGTTCCATATCGAGATTGACCTGACTATCGTCGCATCGCTGATGTCGGTAATCGGTTACTCGCTGAACGACAGTATCGTCGTCTCTGACCGTATTCGTGAAAACTTCCGCAAAATTCGTCGCGGTACGCCTTACGAAATCTTTAACGTGTCATTGACGCAGACGCTGCACCGTACGTTGATTACGTCCGGTACGACGTTGATGGTTATTCTGATGCTTTTCCTGTTCGGTGGTCCGGTACTGGAAGGCTTCTCGCTGACCATGCTTATCGGTGTTTCCATCGGTACCGCGTCTTCTATCTACGTGGCATCGGCGCTGGCGCTGAAGCTGGGTATGAAGCGTGAGCATATGCTGCAGCAGAAGGTCGAGAAAGAAGGGGCGGATCAACCGTCGATTCTGCCTTAAGCGACGCAGAGCGTGTGAAGCGTAAGAACTGGAATCCCGATCGCAAGGTCGGGATTTTTTTTGCTTGTGCTTTAGCGGCTGAGCATTATCTTTTTCTGTCGCCACACTACTGACAGTATGCTGTCAGTAGCCCTGTCTTATAGTCCTTCTGAGATTACCCACACAGGCAGGAGGAAGTATGAACAACGTAATTAACTGGTTTGAAATTCCCGTGGCACAAATGGAGCGCGCCATCGCTTTTTATGAGCCAGTGATGCAGGTTTCTTTGCGTCGGGAGAATATGGACTGCGCCGAGCTGGCCGTATTCCCGCATCAGGATCCCGCTCCTGGCGGGGCGTTGGCTAAATTTGACGGTATTTCGCCTTCAGCGCAGGGCGCTATTATTTATCTGCATACGGACAATTTGTCTGCCACGCTTGAACGCGTCGCCACCGCTGGCGGTCAATGCGTGTTTGGCCCGCTCGAACTGGGGCAGGACATTGGTACGATTGCGCTATTTACTGACAGTGAAGGCAATCGTGTTGGTTTACATCAACCCGCGTAATATTTTCAGGCCAGAGGATTAAAATGAGTAGACGCGCCGACCGTTTGTTTCAGATTGTACAAATCCTGCGTGGCAGGCGAGTGACAACGGCGGCGCTGCTGGCAGAACGTCTTGACGTTTCTGAACGGACGATTTATCGCGATATCCGCGATCTCTCTTTATCCGGCGTGCCCATTGAAGGCGAAGTGGGCAGCGGATACCGCTTAATGGCCGGGTTTGATCTGCCACCGTTGATGTTAACGCATCACGAATCAGAAGCATTGATGGTCGCGATTCGGTTGCTGAAAACATGGGGCGGGGATTCTCTTTCACAGGCACTGGAGTCCGCGCAGGAAAAAGTGTTGGCGATATTGCCACCAGAGAGTCGCCGCAGGGCCGAGCAAACGCGGATTTTTGCGCCAGATTTTGGTAATCAGCCGCATTCACGCAGTGCCTTCGATCTCATACATCGCGCGGTTTCGGCGCAGCAGACGCTGGCGCTGCATTATCGAGATGAGTCCGGGAATCTCTCCTGGCGTGACGTTCAGCCGCTGGGATTATTTTTCTGGGGCGAGCACTGGCTTCTGGTTGCCTGGTGCGAGAAGCGTGACGATTATCGCTGCTTTCGCGTAGATCGCTGTCTGAAGATCACACCGCTCGACAGGCATTTTCGTGAATCGGCAGATCGCTCGCTAAGTGACTTTTTACGTAAAGTACGTTGTGAAGACCAGCCGTAAAAAAGCCAGCGGTTAAGCTGGCTTGTCTGCATAAATTGTCTGGATTAGAAGTTGTAACCTACGACCAGATAACCACCCCAACCGGTTGATTTCGCGCTGAAGTCGCCTTCGCCCCAGTTCAGGGTATCCCCACCTTTCCACTGGCCGCCGTTATGGAAATAACGCGCGACTACGGAGTAGTGCCAGTGATCGTAGTTCAGCGCCAGCACGTGGCTGGAAGCGATAGAGTTGCTGGTACGGTTAGGATCATCACCCAAATCTGAACCCCAGTCGAAGTTGGTGAAGCCAATATAGGTCAGCTGACCACCCCAAACCTGGGTGATCGGCACAAAGTATTTCACTTTGAAACGGTAACCATCCCACTCGTTTTCGTTGGATGCGCCATAGTTCTGCCACTGGTATTTAGCATACACGTTCAGGGACAGACCCATCGGCAGACCGGTGTCGATATCGGTACCCAGACCCATATACCAGGTGCTCTGGCGGCTGGCTTTGTTATCACCCATATCGTAGATGTAGTTGTTGGCGAAGTACCATTCTTTGAATGGTCCAAAGCTCAGGTCAGCACCGGTCAGCTTGTCGATGGAGAAACGCGGTTCGATTTCCATAAACAACGGAGAACCGTCAGACCAGATACCTTTGTCGTTACCGTTACCCCAGTCGAAGGTTTTCGGGATATCGATGTAGCCATAGAAATCAAACCAGTCTTTTTTGGCAAACGCTTCGTATTCCAGATACACGTCGTTGTTCAGTTTCGGAGAGAAACGGGTGTGGTAGCTGCCCACCACGTTGACGCTTTGGTGCCACCAGTCGGACAGATATTGCGGTTTGTCATTTTCTGCTGCGTTGGCAGTAAAAGACGAGGAGAGCGCCAGCACTGCACCGGCTGCAAGTAATGTTTTTTTCATATGTATGCCACTGTTTGAAATCCCTTTCGGGAGTGAAAAATGCGCAAATTGCGTTTCTAAATATTTCGTAATTCTTCGGAGCCTATTATAAAAATCATTGTTCACAAAAATATGTCTTGTTTCACAGTTCTATCATTTACGTAATCGATTGCGTTCACGTTTGCGTACTTTAGGCGGCGAATTGTACTGGCTCTGATGAATGTTGCCAAGTTTTGCCAGAAATATCGGTTATGTCAGGGGAGTAACAAAAGGGGACGAATTGATGTTGCGGAACGCACAAAACGTTCCGCAAAAAAGTTTATTGGCTAACAGGCTGTACGTCGTGAATGCGAACAAATCCCAACTGGTCGGGGGAGAGACCATTTATCTGCAACGGAATGTCTACGTCGCTGGGGGCAAGAATACTTGCCGGGGCATTGACCAGTTGATTTTGAACATTCACTTCCTGGTAATTCTCTGTAGTGCCCTGAATTTGCCCGTACTCTACGGTGGCGCTGAAGGCGGGCAAGGGCGTATTGGACTCGCCCTGAATGCGTAGCGTTAACCGTGTGCCATCGGCGTTTGGCGCAATATTCACCAGCGACATACGTAGCGTGCCGATCTGGCTTTCCAGCCGGGCAGGCGTTTTGGAGCCCGGCAACAGATAGGCGCCACTGGTCGATTTGGCATTCAACATATTTTGTTGCGTAATTTTTACCGTTTCCTGATTAAGCTGCGTCATCTCTTTATTTAGCGTGCTTACGCTTTGATGCATCTGGCGTACTTCGCTTTGCTGCGCGCAGGCGCTAAGACTAAAGAGGCTTCCCACCAGGAGAATTCTTAGGTAACGTCTTGTCATTGTGATTACTTCCTTCATTGTCGCGATAGCATAATGGTAGTGTGCACAGAGCACGAAGGCATCGATCCTTTGTCTCAAAAGCGCTGCGCCTTTGTTGTCACGCCAGTTCAGGGTAAAATAGATTTCTGTGAACCACTGAGGTACAGGACGCCGTATGCATTGCCCATTCTGTTTCGCCGTAGACACTAAGGTAATTGACTCTCGTCTTGTAGGCGAGGGCTCCTCAGTACGCCGCCGTCGGCAGTGTCTGGTCTGTAACGAACGTTTCACCACTTTTGAAGTGGCTGAACTCGTCATGCCGCGCGTTGTGAAGAGCAACGATGTGCGTGAACCCTTTAATGAAGATAAGCTGCGCAGCGGCATGCTCAGAGCGCTGGAGAAACGCCCGGTCAGCTCAGATGACGTCGAAATGGCGTTAAACCATATCAAATCACAACTGCGTGCGACTGGCGAGCGTGAGGTGCCGAGTAAGATGATCGGCAACCTGGTGATGGAGCAGTTGAAAAAGCTCGATAAAGTCGCTTACATCCGCTTTGCTTCGGTTTACCGCAGTTTCGAAGATATCAAAGAATTTGGCGAAGAGATTGCTCGCCTACAGGACTAAGCCATGCAGGATGAATTGTACATGGCGCGCGCGCTGAAGCTTGCTGCGCGCGGACGTTTCACTACTCACCCAAATCCCAACGTCGGCTGCGTGATTGTTAAGGACGGGGAGATTGTCGGTGAAGGATATCATCACCGCGCGGGCGAGCCGCATGCCGAAGTCCATGCCCTGCGCATGGCCGGAGAAAAAGCGCAAGGGGCAACCGCCTATGTGACGCTTGAGCCCTGTAGTCATCATGGCCGTACGCCGCCGTGCTGCGATGCATTGATTGCGGCGGGCGTAGCACGCGTCGTTGCCGCGATGCAGGATCCCAATCCACAGGTAGCAGGTCGTGGCCTCTACCGTTTGCAGCAGGCGGGCATTGACGTCAGCCACGGGCTGATGATGAGCGAGGTTGAGCTGCTTAATAAGGGCTTTCTCAAGCGCATGCGTACAGGATTCCCGTATCTGCAGCTTAAGCTTGGCGCATCGCTCGATGGCCGTACGGCGATGGCCAGCGGGGAAAGCCAGTGGATCACCTCGCCGCAGGCGCGCCGCGATGTGCAACGGCTGCGCGCGCAAAGCCATGCCATTTTAACCAGCAGCGCGACGGTACTGGCCGACGATCCTCAGCTTACCGTGCGCTGGTCGGAGCTTGGGGAGTCAACTCAGGCGAGTTACCCGCAGGAAAATCTGCGCCAGCCGATCCGCATTGTCCTTGATAGCCAGAATCAGGTCACGCCGGAGCACCGAATTGTGCACCAGCCGGGAGAAACCTGGATTGTCCGAACGAAAGACGATACCCGCAGTTGGCCGGAGTCGGTTCGCAGTATCAAGGTGCCGGAACATAACGGGCATGTGGATTTGGTCGTGCTGATGATGCAACTGGGTAAACAGCAAATTAACAGTATTTGGGTGGAAGCTGGCCCAACGCTTGCGGGCGCGTTATTACAGGCCGGTTTGGTGGATGAGCTAATCGTGTATGTTGCGCCTAAACTGTTAGGCAGCGATGCGCGAGGATTATGTGTGCTGCCTGGGCTTGAGAAACTGGCCGACGCCCCCCATTTCAAATTCAACGAGATACGCCAGGTGGGCCCGGACGTTTGCCTGCATTTAACCACTGCGTGAGGCTTTCTGAATTAGAGGAAGCAGCGCCCAGAATATTATGATAAAATCCGCCCCCCTTACGGGGCCATAAATCGAACCCGAAGGAAGAATATGAACATTATTGAAGCTAACGTTGCTACTCCGGACGCTCGCGTCGCCATCACCATTGCGCGTTTCAACAACTTTATCAATGACAGCCTGCTGGAAGGTGCGATCGACGCCCTGAAACGTATTGGCCAGGTTAAAGATGAAAACATTACCGTCGTTTGGGTTCCAGGCGCGTATGAGCTGCCGCTGGCGGCTGACGCGCTGGCGAAAACCGGTAAATACGATGCGGTGATTGCGTTAGGTACGGTGATCCGTGGCGGTACCGCGCACTTCGAATATGTGGCTGGCGGTGCAAGCAATGGCCTGGCGCATGTCGCGCAGGACAGTGGCATTCCGGTAGCCTTCGGTGTACTGACCACCGAAAGTATTGAACAAGCCATCGAACGTGCTGGCACGAAAGCCGGCAACAAAGGCGCAGAAGCTGCACTGACTGCGCTTGAAATGATTAATGTATTGAAAGCCATCAAGGCCTGATTTTTGTAAGGGGAAATCCGTGAAACCTGCTGCTCGTCGCCGCGCCCGTGAGTGTGCCGTCCAGGCGCTCTACTCCTGGCAGTTGTCCCAGAACGACATCGCTGATGTTGAATACCAGTTCCTGGCGGAACAGGACGTTAAAGATGTCGACGTTCTGTATTTCCGTGAGCTGCTGTCCGGGGTGGCGACTAACAGCGCGTACCTGGATGGATTAATGAAGCCTTACCTGTCTCGTCTGCTGGAAGAGCTGGGTCAGGTAGAAAAAGCCGTACTGCGTATTGCGCTGTTTGAACTGTCTAAACGTAGTGATGTGCCGTACAAAGTGGCTATCAACGAAGCGATTGAACTGGCGAAAACCTTCGGCGCCGAAGACAGCCATAAATTCGTTAACGGCGTACTGGATAAAGCAGCACCTGTGATTCGCCCCAACAAAAAGTAATCCCGAGGCCGGCGGAGAGTGGAACGTGGTTCCGCTATCCCCGGCTTTTTCTTTTTTTCTGCTGAGGCATAACGTATGGCATGCGGCGAATTTTCCCTGATTGCCCGTTATTTTGATCGCGTAAGAACGTCTCGTCTTGATGTCGAAACCGGTATTGGCGACGATTGCGCACTCCTGAACATCCCTGAAAAACAGACATTGGCGATCAGTACCGATACGCTGGTGGCAGGCAACCACTTCCTCCCCGACATTGATCCTACCGATCTGGCCTGGAAAGCCCTGGCGGTGAATTTAAGCGATCTGGCGGCGATGGGGGCCGATCCTGCGTGGTTGACGCTGGCACTGACGTTACCCGACGTTGATGAAGCCTGGCTTGAAGCTTTCAGCGATGGCCTGTTTGAACTCCTTAATTACTACGATATGCAACTGATTGGCGGTGATACCACGCGTGGGCCGCTGTCGATGACGTTGGGTATTCATGGCTACGTTCCCGTTGGGCGAGCCTTAAAACGTTCCGGGGCAAAACCGGGCGACTGGATTTATGTGACTGGCACGCCGGGCGACAGTGCGGCGGGACTGGCGATTTTGCAGGACCGACTGCAGGTGACAGAACCAAAAGATGCGGAGTATCTGCTGCAACGCCACCTGCGCCCAACTCCGCGTATTTTACAGGGACAAGCCCTGCGCGATCTGGCCAGTGCGGCTATCGATCTCTCCGACGGCCTGATTTCCGATCTGGGGCATATCGTCAATGCCAGCGGCTGCGGCGCGCGGGTTAACGTTGACGCGCTGCCATATTCCACGGCATTCGCCCAACACGTTGAGCCTGAACAGGCGCTGCGCTGGGCGCTCTCGGGGGGGAAGATTATGAGTTATGCTTTACCGTACCGGAAATCAACCGTGGCGCGCTGGACGTCGCGCTGGCACATCTCGGGACCTCGTTTACCTGCATCGGTCAGATGAGTGCGGATGTAGAAGGCGTTCACTTTACGCGCGATGGAAAACCCGTCACGTTCGACTGGAAAGGATATGACCATTTTGCCGCGCCTTAAAAAAGATGTCGCCAAAAGCCGCCTGAATATGCGTAATCCGTGGCATCTGTTAGCCACCGGTTTTGGTAGCGGGCTGAGTCCAATTATTCCTGGCACCATGGGATCGCTGGCGGCGATCCCTTTTTGGTATTTAATGACATTTCTGCCATGGCAGCTGTATTCGCTAGTGGTCATGCTGTCTATCTGTATCGGCGTTTATCTGTGTCATCAAACGGCGAAAGACATGGGCGTGCACGATCACGGCAGCATTGTCTGGGACGAATTTGTCGGTATGTGGATAACCCTGATGGCGCTACCGACCCTCGACTGGCAATGGGTTGCCGCCGGATTTGTGATTTTCCGTATTCTGGATATGTGGAAGCCGTGGCCGATTCGTTGGTTCGATCGCAATGTGCATGGCGGGACGGGGATCATGATCGACGATATTGTCGCCGGGATACTCTCTGCAGGTATTTTGTATTTTATCGGCCATCACTGGCCGATCGGTATCATTTAACGGGGTTGCCGGATAGCGGCGTAAACGCCTTATCCGGCTTACAATCTATAATCGCGCTTATTTAAATCCCACCACCGGGTGCTGTTTATACGGCGTCTCCAGCTCGGCAATTTGCTCCGGCTTCAGCGTTAAATCCACCGCATTGAGCAATTCATCCAGTTGTTCTTCACGCGATGTACCGATAATGGGCGCAGCCACGCCTGGTTTGCTCAGCAGCCATGCCAGCGCGACCTGCGCCCGCGTAACGCCCAGCTCCTCACTGATGCCAGCCAGCCGGGCGGCAATTTGCGCGTCGTTTTCATCGCTCTCGTTATATAAATTTTTACCGACTTCATCGGAAACCAGACGTGCGGTCGTTTCTCCCCACGGGCGTGTCAGGCGACCACGCGCCAGCGGACTCCACGGGATCACCGCGACACCTTCCTGATAGCAGAGCGGCAACATTTCGCGTTCTTCTTCGCGGTAGATCAAGTTGTAGTGATCCTGCATGCTGACGAACTGCGCCCAGCCGTGTTGCTTCTGCAAGGCCAGCGCCTGAGCAAACTGCGAAGCATGCATGGATGAGGCGCCGATATAGCGAGCTTTACCGGCTTTGACTACATCGTTAAGGGCTTCCAGCGTTTCCTCGATTGGCGTGTTGTAATCCCAGCGGTGAATTTGCAGGATGTCTACATAGTCCATGCCCAGGCGTCTGAGGCTGTCGTCGATTGAGCGCAGGATTTGTGCGCGGGATAATCCTTCTGCTAAATCATCCACCTGGTGAAAAACTTTGGTCGCGACCACGACATCTTCGCGGCGGGCGAAATCACGCAGCGCGCGGCCGACAATCTCTTCGCTGCTGCCAGCGGAGTAGCTGTTGGCGGTATCGAAAAAGTTAATGCCGCCCTCAAGGGCGTGTTTGATTATCGGGCGGCTGCTCTCTTCAGGCAGCGTCCAGGCGTGATTACCGCGATTGGGCTCGCCAAACGTCATGCAGCCCAGGCAAAGGCGGGAGGCCCGGAGGTCGGTTTTTCCTAAGGTGTTGTATTGCATTCATTCGCTCCTGCTTAGCGTGTTATTCATTAAGCATAGCAGGAGCGGGGAGGGGATTATGCCAGCCAGGCCTTGATTTTGGCCTCAATGCCTGCGGCATTAAGACCCAGATCGGCGCGAGCCTCATCCTGAGTGCCCTGTGGGATGAAGAAGTCAGGCAGGCCGATGTTCAGCACCGGAACGGGCTTGCGATGGGCCATCAACACTTCGTTTACGCCACTGCCTGCGCCGCCCATAATGGCGTTCTCTTCAATGGTAACCAGCACATCGTGTTGGGCCGCCATTTCGAGGATCAACGTTTCATCCAGCGGTTTCACAAAGCGCATGTCAACCAGCGTGGCGTTCAACGACTCTGCGACCTGAGCAGCTTCCGGCATCAGGGTGCCAAAGTTAAGAATCGCCACTTTTTCCCCGTGACGCTTCACGATGCCTTTACCTATTGGCAGGTGTTCCAGCGGCGTCAGCTCAACGCCCACCGCATTACCGCGTGGATAGCGCACGACCGATGGCCCGTTGTTGTAGTGATAGCCGGTAAACAGCATCTGGCGGCATTCATTCTCATCGCTCGGGGTCATAATGACCATTTCCGGGATGCAGCGCAGGAAGGAGAGATCGAACGCCCCCTGGTGGGTTTGCCCATCTGCGCCAACGATACCTGCCCGGTCAACGGCGAACAGGACCGGCAGTTTCTGGATGGCCACATCATGCAGCACCTGATCGTAGGCGCGTTGCAGGAAGGTAGAGTAAATAGCCACGACCGGCTTGTAGCCGCCAATCGCCAGACCTGCTGCAAAGGTCACTGCATGCTGCTCGGCAATCGCCACATCGAAGTAGCGGTCCGGGAACTTACGTGAGAATTCCACCATACCGGAGCCTTCGCGCATCGCCGGGGTAATCGCCATCAGCTTATTGTCTTTCGCTGCGGTCTCACATAACCAGTCCCCGAAGATTTTTGAATAGCTTGGCAGGCCGCCGCTGCTTTTCGGCAGACAGCCGCTGGATGGATCGAATTTGGGTACGGCGTGGAACGTGATCGGGTCTTTTTCCGCTGGCTCATAGCCACGACCTTTTTTGGTCATGATGTGCAGGAACTGCGGGCCTTTCAGATCGCGCATGTTCTTCAGCGTGGTGATAAGTCCCAGCACGTCGTGCCCATCCACCGGGCCGATATAGTTAAAGCCCAGCTCTTCAAACAGCGTGCCCGGCACGACCATGCCTTTAATGTGTTCTTCGGTACGTTTGAGCAGTTCTTTAATCGGCGGTACGCCGGAGAACACTTTCTTCCCGCCTTCGCGCAGCGAGGAGTAGAGTTTGCCTGAGAGTAATTGCGCCAGGTGATTGTTCAGCGCGCCGACGTTCTCTGAAATCGACATTTCGTTGTCGTTGAGGATAACCAGCATATCGGGCTTAATATCACCTGCATGGTTCATCGCTTCAAACGCCATCCCGGCGGTGATAGCGCCGTCGCCAATCACACAAACGGTACGGCGATCTTTGCCTTCTTTCTCGGCGGCAACCGCAATACCAATGCCAGCGCTAATGGACGTTGAGGAGTGCCCAACGCTCAGTACGTCATACTCGCTCTCACCGCGCCACGGGAACGGATGCAAACCGCCTTTCTGACGAATGGTGCCGATTTTATCGCGGCGGCCGGTCAGAATTTTGTGCGGATAAGCCTGATGTCCCACATCCCAGATTAACTGGTCAAACGGGGTGTTATAGACGTAGTGCAGCGCGACGGTAAGTTCCACCGTGCCCAGACCAGAGGCGAAGTGCCCGCTGGAACGGCTTACGCTGTCGAGCAAATAGCGGCGCAGTTCGTCGCAAAGCTTTGGCAGGCTCTCTTTTGGTAGCAGGCGTAACTCCTGGGTGGAGTCGACCAGCGCCAGGGTCGGGTATTTGGCTATATCAAAACTCATCGCAAGCTCATGGGATATGTTGGTTTATTTATCACGCTGGATTATATAGTCCGCTAGCGCTTCCAGTGCCGAGGTATCGAGAGACTGCGCGGCCAGCAAACTTAACGACTGGCGGGCATCTTCGATTAAATCCCGGGCTTTATTCCGGGCTTGCTCAAGACCCAGAAGTGCAGGATAGGTACTTTTGCCAAGCTGCTGGTCAGCACCCTGACGTTTACCCAATGTTGCAGTATCGCCTACCACATCCAGTATGTCATCCTGAACCTGGAAGGCCAGACCGATGCTTTCTGCGTATTTGTCGAGTATTGCCAGGCATTCCCGCCCTTTATCGCCTGCGCTTAATGCACCCAGACGCACGGCGGCACGAATCAATGCCCCGGTTTTATGGCGGTGAATACGCTCCAGCGCATCCAGCGCTACCTGATGACCTTCCGCTTCCAGATCCAGCGCCTGGCCGCCGCACATACCGGCGATACCGCTGGCCTGCGCCAGTTCAGAGATCATCGCGATGCGGTCACGGTCAGATACTTCCGGCATCGGGGCGTCGCTGATAATGGAAAACGCCAGCGTTTGCAGCGCATCTCCGGCCAGGATCGCGTTTGCCTCGCCAAATTTTACATGGCAGGTTGGCAGACCGCGGCGCAGGTCGTCGTCGTCCATCGCGGGTAAATCATCATGCATCAGCGAATAGGCATGGATGCACTCGACGGCGGCAGCGGGAGCATCAAGCGTACTCAGGCTGACGCCAAACATCTGACCGGTCGCATACACCAGGAATGGGCGCAGACGTTTACCGCCTAATAATGCGCCATATTGCATGGTTTCGACCACGGGAGTGTTCTGAAAGGGCAGTGGCGTGATAAAACGGCTCAGTGCCTGATTGGCCTGCTCAACGCAAGCCTGTAGCTGCTGCGTAAAATCCATTTACTCATTATCCGGTGTAAAAGGCGTAAGGGCGGCGTCTTCGGTGTCTGACAGCAGGATTTGTACGCGCTGTTCAGCCTGTTGCAATTTGACTTGTCCCTGACGCGCCAGTTGTACGCCACGTTCGAATTCGTTCAGCGCTTCTTCCAGCGGCAGGTCGCCGCTTTCCAGGCGGGTAACAATCTGTTCCAGCTCGCTCAGCGCTGTTTCAAAACTGGCTGGCGCTTCATTTTTCTTCGGCATAATGAATGTCTGACTCTCTGTATTGGCAGCACAAGACTATGGTAACGGACTCGCACTGATAAGCAAATAACGCGCAATGGTAAGGCGATGTGCACAGGATGACCATGATAGTGGTATACTTGCGCGCCTGGATGCAGCCGCAGGGTATGGGCTGCTGTATTTTTTTCCATTACAAGTCATTCAGACTTGCCAAAGAACCATTGCCGCCATGAAGTTTATCATTAAATTGTTCCCAGAAATCACCATCAAAAGCCAATCTGTGCGTTTGCGCTTTATAAAAATTCTGACAGGGAACATTCGTAACGTTTTAAAGCACTACGATGAAGACCTTGCCGTTGTCCGTCACTGGGATCACGTTGAGGTTCGCGCTAAAGATGAAAGCCAGCGTCTGGATATTCGCGACGCGCTGACCCGTATTCCGGGTATCCACCATATTCTCGAAGTAGAAGACGTGCCGTTTACCGACATGCACGATATTTTCGAGAAAGCGCTGGTGCAGTATCGCGATCAACTGGAAGGAAAAACCTTCTGTGTACGCGTTAAGCGTCGCGGTAAGCATGAGTTTAGCTCCATTGAGGTGGAACGTTATGTTGGCGGCGGGTTGAACCAGCATATTGAATCCGCGCGCGTGAAGCTGACGAAACCGGACGTGACGGTGAATCTTGAAATCGAAAATGACCGTCTGCTGCTGGTTAAAGGCCGCTATGAAGGTATTGGCGGTTTCCCGATTGGTACGCAGGAAGACGTCCTGTCGCTGATCTCCGGTGGTTTCGACTCCGGCGTATCGAGCTACATGCTGATGCGTCGCGGCTGCCGCGTACACTATTGCTTCTTTAACCTCGGCGGCGCTGCGCATGAAATCGGCGTTCGTCAGGTGGCGCATTATCTGTGGAACCGCTACGGTAGCTCGCATCGCGTACGTTTTGTCGCGATCAACTTTGAGCCGGTGGTGGGCGAGATCCTGGAGAAAGTCGACGACGGTCAGATGGGCGTGGTCCTCAAACGTATGATGGTACGCGCGGCGTCGAAAGTCGCTGAGCGCTACGGCGTACAGGCACTGGTAACCGGTGAAGCGCTGGGCCAGGTGTCCAGCCAGACACTGACCAACCTGCGCCTGATTGATAACGTTTCGGATACCCTGATCCTGCGCCCGCTTATCTCCCATGATAAAGAGCACATCATCAACCTGGCGCGTGAAATTGGTACCGAGGACTTTGCGCGTACCATGCCGGAATACTGCGGCGTAATTTCAAAAAGCCCAACGGTGAAGGCGATTAAAGCGAAGATTGAGGCCGAAGAAGAAAACTTCGATTTCTCTATCCTCGATAAAGTGGTCGAAGAAGCGAACAATATCGATATTCGCGATATCGCCCAGCAGACTCGGCAGACCGTGGTGGAAGTGGAAACCGTGAGTGGTTTCGGCTCAAACGACGTGATTCTGGATATCCGTTCTGTGGATGAACAGGATGACAAACCGCTGAAGGTGGAAGGTGTGGACGTGGTTTCATTGCCGTTCTACAAGCTGAGCACTAAATTCGGCGATTTAGACCAGAGTAAAACCTGGCTGCTGTGGTGTGAACGCGGCGTGATGAGCCGCCTGCAGGCGCTGTATCTGCGCGAGCAGGGCTTTGAAAACGTGAAGGTGTATCGCCCGTAGTTCCTTTGCCGGATGGCGCTGCCGCTTATCCGGTCTACAGACTGTACCGTTTTGTAGGCCGGATAAGGTGTTTACGCCGCCATCCGGCAATCATTCTTATTCGTAGTAGTTATAAATTCCCGCAGCAATTACCAGTTGTGACGCCACTTCATGAGCCTTTTCGCGGCTTACCAGTAGATCAATGATTTTTAAACCAAAATCAATGGATGTTCCCGGACCCTGGCTGGTTAACAGGTTAACGCGCGGATCCCAGACGACACGCTTGTCTTGCCATTGTTCTGCGGGAATTTTGTCCTTCAACGCCGGGAAACCTGTCATATTTCCGATGGGGAAGATATCGTGCGGGACAAGTACGGTGGCGGCAGCGGCGCAAATTGCTGCGACAATACGCCCGGAGCGATGAAACTGCTTCACGGTTTCGACAAGCAAAGGGCTATCGCGAAAACACTCCGCGCCTTTAATACCACCAGGCAATACGATGATGTCGAAATCGCCGTCAGCCACTTCGACCAACGGTGCGTCAGCCAGCAGCTTCACTCCGCGTGAGCACACAATCGTCAGGTCGCCATCGCTGGCGACGCTTGCTGTAGTGACCTTAATTCCGCCGCGAACCAGCAGATCGATAGTCGTGACCGCTTCGGTCTCTTCACTACCAGGGGCGAGACAAACCAGTGCTTGAGCGCTCATACTCACTTTCCTTTCTCTTTACCATTTCAAACAGGTGGGCATTTTCCGGGACGGCGATGCCGTGCGCGCGGGCGCGTTTTAACAGGTAACCGGTAATATAGTCGATCTCTGTATGGCGCATGGCACGAATATCCTGCAGCATTGATGAGATGTTTTCCGCCGTACTATCAATGACTTGCTCGACATAATAGCGTAAATCATCCGCTGATGTGTGGTGGCCTTCGCGTTCAATAACCGCTGCTACTTCCTCACAGATTAGTGCTATTTTTTCCGGATGCTGACGCAGTTCGCCGTTTGGGCAGTCCCAGAGCGCCGTCAGGGGATTAATGACGCAGTTCACCGCCAGTTTGCGCCACAGTTCGGCACGAATATTATTGTGCCAGGCGACATCCGGTAGTACTTCTTGCAGTGTTTCAGCCAGATAGCTGAAATCACCGTCCTGCTCACGCGCCGGACCGATGCGCGTTGTGCCCTGAGCGACATGAATGATGACATTTCCGTCGCGACGTGCTGCGTGGGTGGTGGTGCCCATCAACAGAGGCTGTTTAATGTTTTGCAGCTCTTCAATCGTCCCCATACCGTTGTGAATCAGCAAAATTGGGGTAGTTTCAGGCAGAATTGCGGCCAGACCTTTTACCGCATCGGAAACCTGCCAGGCTTTAAGTGTAACCAGCAACAGGTCGCTTTTTGCCAAAAAGTCGGGGTCGTTTGCCGTCAGGGATTCATTAAAAACCGATCCATCCGTGTCGATCAGGTTCACGCTGCAGTAGGGCTGTGGCACGCGTAGCCACCCTTGCACCTCATGTCCATGTTTGCACAGCGTGGTAAGCCACAGCTGTCCTAACGCTCCACATCCCAGTACGGTAATTTTCATTCTTCCTCCTCACCTGCAACAGCACCAGGTGTTAATCCATATCGGCCGTACCCCTTTATTGTTCACAGGTTTCAGTTCCGCGTACAATTAAAGGATACAGCCTAGTATAGCGCTGTCTGTTGAGTAACTTTGCAGGTATTATGCTTCGCATCAAAAATGAAGGGAGAGGAAAAGATGCCATCTTTCGATATTGTCTCTGAAGTTGATCTTCAGGAAGCCCGTAACGCGGTAGAAAACGCCAGCCGCGAAGTAGAGTCACGCTTTGATTTTCGTGGTGTTGAAGCGACTTTTGAGCTGAATGAGTCAAATAAGACGATTAAGGTGCTGAGCGAGTCAGATTTCCAGGTCAATCAACTGCTGGATATTTTACGTGCCAAGCTGCTGAAACGCGGGATTGAAGGCACGTCGCTGGACGTACCGGAAACCTTCGTGCACAGCGGTAAAACCTGGTTTGTGGAAGCGAAGCTGAAGCAGGGTATTGAAAGCGCGGTGCAAAAGAAAATCGTTAAGCTGATTAAAGACAGCAAGCTGAAAGTGCAGGCGCAGATTCAGGGCGAAGAAATCCGTGTAACCGGCAAGGCGCGTGACGACCTACAATCTGTTATGGCGTTGGTTCGCGGCGGCGACCTCGGCCAGCCGTTCCAGTTTAAGAACTTCCGCGATTAAGTCGTAATGCCCGCTTATCCGGCCTACAGGTAGCACACGCTATTTGTCGGCCGGATAAGACGTCGCCATCCTGCAATCTTCACGCCTGGCTGATGACCTGCTCAACCTCAAATCGATTGGTCACTTTGCTGTCGATTTTTACGTAGGCCGAATGTTCTTGCGCCACAATTAACACTTCGCTTATCCCTTCTTTAGCCAGCAGACGCTGCTTCAGGGTGTCATCCGCGGCAATCTCCGGTGGGATTTCCACGCGCAGGCTGCTAACGTACGGCGGTTCTTTCATTGTGCTGGCCACCAACAACCACACTGCCGCCAGAAGCGCGCCGGCCAGGAATACCGCCTGCCCATCAAACATGTCGACAACCCAACCGCCCAGCGAACCGCCAATCGCCACGCCAAGAAACTGGCTGGTGGAGTAAACGCCCATCGCCGTACCTTTATAGCCAGCCGGAGACTCTTTACTGATAAGCGAGGGGAGGAGGGCTTCCATCAGGTTGAAGGCGAGGAAGAATATCTGCACGCCCGCAATCAGCCCCCAGAAACGAATGTTTGCGCTCCACAATACAATTTCGGCAACAAGAATCAGTAACACGCAGGCGAGGAACACGCGTTTCATCCGGCGTTTCACTTCGGCGTAAATGATGAACGGCACCACGGAAACGAAGGACAGCAGCATCGTCACCAGATAAATTTTCCAGTGTTCGGCGGTGGGGAAACCCGCTTTCGCCAACTGACCTGGCAAGGCGACGAAAGTGGACATCAGTAAAATGTGCAGACACATGATGCCGAAGTTGAGCTTCAGCAGTTTTGGCTCCGCCAGTACTTTGCTGAAGCTACCTTTTACCATGCCTGATTCGCGGTTCAGTACGTGGGTCGTGCTATTGGGAACGACCCAAATGGTCAGCACGATACCTGTGGTAGCAAGGCCCGCGATCATCCAGAACAGCGCGTGTAGCCCTAGCGCGTGGGTAACGATCGGCCCCAATACCATCGCAATGGCGAAGGTGATACCAAAGCTGACGCCGATAAACGCCATTGCTTTGGTTCGGTTTTGCTCGCGGGTTAAGTCGGACAACAGCGCCATTACGGCGGCGGCAATCGCGCCAGAGCCTTGCAGAGCTCGACCGAGAATAATTCCCCAGATTGAATCTGAGAGGGCGGCAATCACGCTGCCGAAAACGAATACCGCCAGTCCGCCGACAATAAGCGGCTTACGACCGATGCGGTCTGACAGCAGACCAAAGGGGATCTGGAAGATGGCTTGCGCCAGGCCATAAATACCGATAGCAAGTCCGATCAAGGCTTCGCTGGCACCCTGTAGCGCCATACCGTACGTGGTCAGAACCGGCAGGACCATAAACATGCCAAGCATGCGCAACGAAAATACGGTCCCTAAACCCCAGGTGGCGCGCAACTCACCGGGCGTCATTTTGTAATCGTTCATTCCCACCTCTGTATTAATTTCGCGCCTAGTGTAAAGCGGGGAAGGGGTGGGGTAAACCTCTACGATATGTGGAATTGTGTAGCGGTATAACTGAAATAATTACTTGTGCAACTAATTTACTTGCGATAATTACAGGTGTAGTGTTTTTGTGGTTGGTTCCAATGGAAAGAGGGAAAAGGAAATGGTATTTCGTGATAAATATGACCAATTGATTCAGGATGATGACTATATGCAATGGACATCATTCTAATGAGTATTCAAGACGATGTGTTAAAGCTTTTCAGGGAAGAAATACCCGGGTATTTGGATGAAAACTGGAAAGAGGTACCTTTAGAACTCGACTCAGAACTATTTGATGTCCCCGGTGATGACCTCCACAGTGCTCTGACTCGATATGAGAAAGAGTTTAAAGTCGATTTATCATGTGTGAACTGGAAACCGTATTATCCGTGGCACAATTTGCCACTCTTCACGAGATGGTTCAAAGCTAAGCGGGAAGAAGTCGAAGCAACACGCATACCGTTAACCGTAAGGATGTTTGCTGAGTCGGCTGAAGCGGGGAAATGGTTGTTTGAAATATGGACGGATAATAAACAGGAAGATGCCTGATGGGGTTACGTTTATCCGGCCTACAAGCCATGTGCTTTTTTGTAGGCCGGATAAGGCGTCAGCCGCCATCCGGCATAGAAGATGTGACGATTAACTTACCAGACGTAAGTCAGCAGGTTCTGCGAGTTTGGCACCATAAAGTCGACGGACATCATCACGCTGAGCGCGGTAATGGCGATGATGGAGAAGCCGAACAGCTTGCGCGCCCAGACTCTGTCATCTTCCACTTTATAACCGCGCAGCGCCATGCCCAACCACCAGACGCTCACCGCCGCAGCAACAATCAGGTATTTATAACCTGCATAGCCGCCCAGGGTTAGCATCAGCGTGGCGATAGCAAATGCCACGATATACAGCGTGATATGGTTCTTCGCGACCGAAATGCCTTTTACCACTGGCAGTACAGGGATGTTGGCAGCCTGATAATCCTTGAAGCGGAAAATCGCAATCGCGTAAGAGTGCGGCATTTGCCACAGGCTGAAGATAGCCAGCAGAATCAGCGCACCGCTATCGAACTCACCGGTTACAGCGCAGTAGCCAATCACCGGCGGCGCAGCGCCGGAGAGTGAGCCAATCAGCGTACCGTAAACGGAATGGCGCTTCATATACAGGCTATAGACGCCCACGTATACCACGAAGCCCATCACCCCCAGCCAGCAGGCCAGAGGGTTGGCACCAAACCACAGCAGCATAAAGCCAGCAATACCCAGCAAGGTGGCGTATACCAGCGAGACGGCAGGAGAAATCAGACCTTTAACCAGCACGCGGTTTTTGGTCCTCTCCATCTTCCTGTCGATATCCCTGTCGATATAGTTGTTAAATACACAACCCGACGCCACAACCAGTGACACCCCAACCAGCGTGTAGATAAACAGGGGATAGTCGATGCTGCCTTTCGAGGCCAGCAGGAACCCCCCAATCACCGAGATCAGGTTGCCAAAGATGATGCCTGGTTTCGTAACTTGCAGGTATTGCTTAAACATCATAATCGCCGCTCTTAGTGCATCATCATGTTGTAGTTAAGGTTCCACATAATCCAGATGGAGCCCACAACCAGAATGGCGATGATTAGCACAGTAAAGACAAAGGCCGTCATGTTCCAACCTTCATCAGATTTGCTATTCATGTGCAGGAAGCACACCAGGTGCACCAGAATCTGTACCACGGCCATTGCCAGAATAGTTCCCAGAATGACGGCCGGAGAGGCAGAACCTGTCATCACCATCCAGAACGGAATGACCGTCAGGATGATCGACAGGATAAAACCTGTCATGTAGGTTTTTACGCTGCCATGGGATGCGCCGCCGCTCTCGTTAGAATGACTCATTACATCGCCCCCATCAGATAAACAACAGTGAACACACAGATCCACACCACATCCAGGAAGTGCCAGAACAGGCTCAGGCACATGATGCGGGTACGGTTAGTACTGGTCAGGCCGCGACGGGCAACTTGCACCATCAGCACCGCCATCCAGATAAGACCGGAGGTGACGTGCAGACCGTGCGTGCCGACCAGCGCGAAGAACGCAGACAGGAAGCCGCTGCGATCCGGGCCCATACCGTTAACAATCAGGTGATGGAATTCATAGAGTTCCATCCCGATGAATCCGGCACCGAACAAGAAAGTCAACGCCAGCCAGGAGATGACCTGGCTCTTGTTGTTCTTATACATGGCGATCGCCGCCATGCCGTAAGTAATGGAGCTAAATAACAGCAGGAATGTTTCAACCAGAACGAACGGCAGTTCAAAAATGTCCTTACCTGTCGGGCCACCTGCGGTGCCGTTCACCAGAACGGCATAGGTTGCAAACAGAATTGAGAACAGAATGCAGTCGCTCATCAGGTAGACCCAGAATCCGAAGATCTTGGTCTGGCCTGCATCGTGGTGCCCGTGTTCGTGCGCGTGGGCAGTCGCGTGCGTTAAAGTATCAGTTGCCATTTTTCAGCCCTGCCTTAGTAATCTCATCGAAATGCTGGTTTTCCAGTTTTTCGACTTCCGGGACCGGCACGTAGTAATCCACGTCTTCATCAAAGCTTTTCACAATCCAGCTAATGATCATGCCTGCGAAGCTTGCAATCGCCAGCCACCAGATATGCCAGATCATGGCGAAACCAAACAGTGTTGCGAAGGCGGTAATGACGATACCGGCACCGCTGTTCTTCGGCATATGAATCTCTTCATAGTGCGTAGGCTGCTTGTACGCTTCACCTTTTTCTTTCATTTCCCAGAAGGCATCACGCTCGTGAACGTGCGGCACAACGGCAAAGTTATAGAATGGAGGCGGGGAAGAGGTTGCCCACTCCAGCGTACGACCACCCCATGGGTCACCGGTCAGGTCACGGTTCTGCTCGCGGTCGCGAATAGACACATACATCTGAATGAACTGGCACAGGATACCCAGTGCAATCAGCGCGGCGCCACAGGCGGCAACAACCAGCATCGGATGGAACTGCGGGTCAATCTGCTGGCTGAGGCGACGGGTCATACCCATAAAGCCCAGCACGTACAGCGGCATAAATGCCACGAAGAAGCCGATGATCCAGAACCAGAATGCGCGTTTACCCCAGGTTTCGTTCAGCGTGAAGCCAAACGCTTTTGGCCACCAGTAGGTCATACCCGCGAAGCAACCAAATACCACGCCGCCGATGATAACGTTATGGAAGTGCGCAATCAGGAACAGGCTATTGTGCAGTACGAAGTCCGCACCCGGCACCGCCAGCAGTACGCCGGTCATGCCGCCGACTGAGAAGGTGACGATAAAGCCAATCGTCCACAGCATTGCTGAGTGGAATACGATACGGCCCTGATACATGGTGAACAGCCAGTTGAAGATCTTCACCCCGGTCGGGATGGCGATAATCATGGTGGTAATACCGAAGAAGGCGTTTACGTTTGCGCCGGCACCCATGGTGAAGAAGTGGTGCAGCCAAACAATGAACGACAGAACGGTGATACACACGGTTGCCCACACCAGCGAGGTGTAACCAAACAGACGCTTACGCGAGAAGGTTGCTGCGACTTCGGAGAATACCCCGAATACTGGCAGGATCAGAATGTACACTTCCGGATGGCCCCAGGCCCAAATCAGGTTGATGTACATCATCATGTTGCCGCCCATATCGTTGGTAAAGAAATGGGTGCCCAGATAGCGATCCAGGGTCAGCAACGCGACGGTAACCGTCAGAATTGGGAACGAAGCGATAATCAGGATGTTCGCGCACAGAGATGCCCAGCTAAATACCGGCATCTTGAACATGGTCATTCCTGGCGCACGCATCTTAATGATGGTCACAAAGAAGTTGATACCGGTCAGGGTTGTACCAATACCGGACAACTGGACTGCCCATATCCAATAATCGACCCCGACGCTTGGACTGTACTCTATTCCCGAAAGAGGCGGATACGCCAGCCAACCGGTCTGCGCGAATTCACCGACGCCCAGAGACAGGTTAACCAGGATTACGCCAACAACGGTGAACCAGAAGCTCAGGTTGTTCAGGAACGGGAATGCAACGTCACGTGCGCCAATCTGTAGTGGAACCACCAGGTTCATCAGACCGATAACAAATGGCATTGCCACGAAGAAGATCATAATCACGCCGTGAGCCGTGAAGATCTGGTCGTAGTGGTGAGGTGGCAGGAAACCCGCTTCACCTGCAGAAGCCAGCGCTTGCTGACTACGCATCATGACGGCATCGGCAAAGCCACGAATCAACATCACGATTGCGACGATGACATACATGATGCCAAGGCGTTTGTGGTCAACCGAAGTTAGCCACTCTTTCCACAGGTAGGTCCACTTACCGAAGTAAGTGATAAGGCCGAGTAAGGCCGCACCACCGATGATAATGGCAGCGATCGTAACCATGACGATTGGTTCATGGAACGGAACTGCATCAAGTGTCAATTTTCCGAACATCGTATTCTTCTCAACCCCTTGAGTTGGCGGATTCCGCGTGGCTCATGTCCATGCCTTCCATACCTTCGTGTGCGCTGTGCTCACCTTCTGGTTGGGTCATGTCCATGCTCTTACCGTGAGCCATAAATTTGTTAATAACATCTTTAAACAAATCAGGTTTCACGTTGGAGAAGTATTCCACCTGGTTGTATTCGCTTGGCACAGCCACTTTTTCGAACGCAGCCATGTCGCTCATGGTGTTCGGAGACTGCTTAGCTTTAGCAACCCATTGGTCGAATTCGGCGCGGTCCTTTGTTGCAATAGCCTTGAATTTCATACCGGAGAAGCCTGGTCCGCTATAGCTTGCGGAGATACCATCATAAGTACCGACTTCATTGGCGATCAGATGCAGTCGAGTCTGCATACCGGCCATGGCATAAATCTGGCTACCCAGACGCGGGATAAAGAAGGAGTTCATCACGGAGTTGGACGTCACTTTGAATTCGACCGGAGTATTCGCCGGGAAGGCGATTTCATTCACGGTAGCGATACCCTGTTCCGGATAGATGAAGAACCATTTCCAGTCCATGGAAACCACTTCGATGGTAATGGGCTTCTCGTCATGCGCCAGCGGTTTGCTTGGCTCAAGAGCGTGAGTGGTTTTCCAGGTCAGCACGGCAAGGAAAATGATGATTAAGATCGGCACCGTCCAGACCACAGCTTCCACTTTATTGGAGTGCGACCAGTTCGGGCTGTACTTCGCATCTTTATTGCTTGCACGATACTTCCAGGCAAAACCAACAGCCATCAAGATGGCAGGAATAACGACGATCAACATCAGGCCAAATGCCGTCAGTATCAATGACCGTTGTTCCAGTCCAATCTGTCCTTTAGGGTCAAGCAGCGCAGAATTACAGCCACTGAGCAACGCAGTGCCTGCAATTAATGACAACCATCCCAAACTTTTATTGTATTTCCTGAGTCTCATTTAACGACCTCAATTCCACGGGACCGGGTGGCGTTTAAAGTGTGAGGTCATTTTACGGGAAGGTTACATTACTGTAAACATCATTGGATCTGTGTTACCGGGTTCTGCCGAGCGTGTCACATATGTTGCAATATATGTCGGGTTGGCTTTAAGAACCTGTTGCAACATCACGTTATAACGAAAGCAGGCAGGTGAGGGACGTGCGGAGGGCAATTGGTATAACCAATACCAAAATAAAACAATTAATTAACAATTGATTATCAATAAAAAGACAATTACAGAACAAAAAATAAATTTTTCATGGCTGAATCGAGTAAGGAAAATAGCATGTATAAAAGGCGTCAATAATTTCCAAATTCTATGGCGCACAAAATAACAAATAATATTTTTTATCAGTTGTTGTTTATTTAGCCGTTATAATTACGCAGGGTGATTACAACGGCTCAATTAATGTGAAAAATTACGCCAGACGGGTTTTGCGCAATGCCAGATAATCCAGCAATCCGCCGAATACCACTCCGCAGACCGCGACCACCACCGAGATTTCAAGCAGTTCCGGCAGGAAGGAGAAGTTGGTGTAGTCCAGTGCGTTAAGGGTCAGCAACAATAGCCAAACTGCCAGCAAACAGCAGCCCGCGACCAGCGTCATTAATGCCAGACCGTACGCGCTACGAAATTCCGTACGCGGAATAAAGCTCTCATTTTGCCAGCTATGTTCCAGCGTCTGGCGACAAACCAGCAGCAGGAGGAGTCCAGGCAGCGCGGCAAACACGGAGAACAGATAAAACGTGGGCCACCCGTGCGCTTCGACAAACCAACCCGCTACCGGACCTACGTACACGCGGCCAACCGCTGAAAGCGCGGAGAGCAGGGCGAACTGGGTCGCTGAGAAGGACTTATTGCACAGCGTCATTAATAAGGCGACAAACGCCGCAGTGCCCATCCCGCCACACAGGTTCTCAAAGAAGACGGCGGCGGCCATACTGAACATGTGTTTGTCAGTGATGGACAGCAGCCAGTAACCTGCGTTTGATGCCCCTTGCAGAATACCGAAAATCAACAATGCGCGGAACAGCGAGAGGCGCTGCATCAGGATCCCGCCGTACAGTGCGCCAACAATGGTGGCCAGTAGCCCCAATGTCTTATTCACCACGCCGACTTCACCCGCATCAAATCCGACACCGCGGATTAAAAAGGTGGTGGTCAGACTCATGGCGAAGGCATCACCGAGTTTATACAGCACGATGAGGAGCAGAATCAGCCAGGCATTGTTGCGGCCAAAAAAGTCTCGCAGCGGAGCCGCAACCGCCTGTTCCAGCGATTTAGGCACCGGAATAGCATCTGTTGGTTCTGGCGCTAACAGGGTGGCGATGATGCAAGGGATCAGCAGCGCCGACATCAGCCAATACATGCCCTGCCAGCCGAGCCAGCGGTCGGCCATCCACAGGGCCAGTCCGCCGGAAACCAGCATCCCTAAACGGTAACCCAGTACGCTGATTGCCGCACCTGCGCCACGCTCTTCGGTGGGCAATACGTCGGTTTTCCAGGCGTCAAAGACGATATCCTGCGATGCCGAACAAAACGCGATCACCACCGCCAGCGCGGCCATCCAGCGTAGCTGCGTACCCGGCTCCAGAAAGCCCATCGCGGCGATAGAAATCAATAGCAGTAGCTGGGTCGCCAGTAGCCAACCGCGACGTCGGCCCAAAAACGGCGGCGTATAGCGGTCCATCAATGGAGACCAGAGGAACTTAAATACGTAGGCCTGGCCGACCAGAGAAAAGAAACCGATGGTTTTAAGATCGATATTTTCGACCGTCATCCACGCCTGGAGCGTACCGGATGTCAGTGCGAGCGGTAATCCGGAGGCGAACCCCAGAATGAGCAGGATAGCTGAACGTGGTTGCTGAAAAATACGTAAGTAATGACTGGACATGGGCTTCTATAGGCCCGACGAACGCCGGGCCATAAGGGCAGAAATTAACGAGCGTTCTGCTTGATGAAATCGTGAACGCTGGTGTCCTGAGACATATCAGCGATGGTGTCGGTCAGGACGCTGTTAACGGCATCAGCAATATTTTTGTTGGAGGCCTGCAGCGCGCCTTCAACAGAGTAGCTTGCGCGGTAGTTTTTGGTCATCTTGTTACCGTTCGCCGCGGTCGCAATAATAGCGATGTCTGCTTTAGTGGCGATGTTGTAACGCACGCTACCCTGAGACACGTCAGCATACAGCTGGCTAACAATGATTTGCAGGTTTACTGCGCCGTTCGGACCAATCATATAACCACGCGCGGTCATCTGTTTTTCCAGCACTTCTTGCAGCAGGAAACGCAGATCGCGGGAAGCGGTCAGGGTAACCAGCTGGTTGTCGCGGGTGACTTTTGCCAGCGCCTGATCCTGACGCTGGTCGGCGCCGTTGATACTCACGGTCACGCCCATCAGGCTCGGATCCTGCTGCGGCAGGGTAATTTTAGGGGAGACTTCAATGGTGGTAGGCGGCGTTGCGCATCCTGCCAACATAAACATCGCAACTAACGGGAAGAGGATTTTTTTAAACATGCCAGGGCTCTCAGCGAATCTAAATTGTGTGGTTAGAGAAAATTCCCGCCATCATAACATCGCCAACGATGAGGGGAAGTGGGTAACGCATGTAAATTCATTGTGTTGTCCTTTTTATGACTTTGTGGAGACCAGAAACGGACTTTTTGCAATAAACCAAAGAATGAAATGAGTGAACTTCATTCGTTTGGCTGAGAAAATCAGACAAGCGCTAATTTTTTGTTGCTAAGGTGTAATGAAAACGGTAAAAGCGGCTAGTATTTAAAGGGATGGGTGACATCTCAGCGTTGTCGGAGGAAAAATTTCATGATGATTCGTGAGCAAATAGAAGAAAAATTAAGGGCAGCGTTCCAACCCGTATTCCTCGAAGTTGTGGATGAAAGCTATCGTCACAATGTCCCGGCAGGTTCTGAAAGCCACTTTAAGGTTGTGCTGGTTAGCGATCGTTTTACAGGTGAACGTTTTCTTAATCGTCATCGGATGATTTACGGCACGTTAACGGCGGAACTCTCCACAACCGTACATGCGTTAGCCCTGCATACCTATACCATTAAGGAGTGGGAAGCATTGCAGGACACGATCTTTGCGTCGCCCCCTTGTCGTGGAGCCGGGAGCATCGCGTAGAAAAACGGATTTGCAACAACCGATGTTTTTCCAGTATGTTGCTACAGAATATGTGAAAACGGCCTGCGGGCCGTTTTGTTTTGTCTGAATTCTGGGGGAGTCGTACAGTATTCAGACAAAAATTAGCCGGGAATTGTGAAAAAAGCCGCAGCAACGCGCGATAACCGTTCTCGACTCATAAAAGTGATGCCGCTATAATGCGCGTCTTATTTTTCGGAATGTCTTCGGGATGATTCTGACGACAGGGAATGTGATTGCTTATGAGAACATCCCAGTTCCGCGAAGCCAACAACCTGTGCTTGCGGAGAAGAGTTGACCGAGCACTGTGATTTTTTGAGGTAACAAGATGCAAGTTTCAGTTGAAACCACTCAAGGCCTTGGCCGCCGTGTAACGATTACTATCGCTGCTGACAGCATCGAGACCGCTGTGAAAAGCGAGCTGGTCAACGTAGCGAAGAAAGTGCGTATTGACGGTTTCCGCAAAGGAAAAGTACCGATGAATGTTGTTGCTCAGCGTTATGGCGCTTCCGTGCGTCAGGACGTGCTGGGCGACCTGATGAGCCGCAACTTCGTTGACGCGATCATCAAAGAAAAAATCAATCCGGCTGGCGCACCGAACTACGTTCCGGGTGAATACAAGCTGGGTGAAGATTTTACTTACGCGGTAGAGTTCGAAGTGTACCCGGAAGTTGAGCTGACTGGCCTGGAAGCAATCGAAGTTGAAAAACCGGTTGTTGAAGTCACCGACGCTGACGTTGATGTAATGCTGGACACTCTGCGTAAGCAGCAGGCTACCTGGAAAGATAAAGACGGCGCTGCTGATGCAGAAGACCGTGTAACCATCGACTTCACCGGTTCTGTAGACGGCGAAGAGTTCGAAGGCGGCAAAGCGTCTGACTTCGTACTGGCGATGGGCCAGGGTCGTATGATCCCAGGCTTTGAAGAAGGCGTTAAAGGCCACAAAGCTGGCGAAGAGTTCACTATCGACGTGACCTTCCCGGAAGAGTACCACGCTGAAAACCTGAAAGGTAAAGCCGCTAAGTTCGTTATCAACCTGAAGAAAGTTGAAGAACGCGAACTGCCGGAACTGACTGAAGAATTCATCAAACGTTTCGGCGTTGAAGACGGTTCCGTAGCCGGTCTGCGTGCTGAAGTACGTAAAAACATGGAACGCGAGCTGAAAGGCGCTGTGCGTAACCGCGTTAAGTCTCAGGCGATCGAAGGTCTGGTAAAAGCTAACGACATCGACGTACCGGCTGCTCTGATCGACAGCGAAATCGACGTTCTGCGTCGTCAGGCTGCGCAGCGTTTTGGCGGTAACGAGAAACAAGCTCTGGAACTGCCGCGTGAACTGTTCGAAGAACAGGCTAAGCGTCGCGTAGTTGTAGGCCTGCTGCTGGGCGAAGTTATTCGCACCAACGAGCTGAAAGCTGACGAAGATCGCGTTAAAGGCCTGATCGAAGAGATGGCTTCTGCTTACGAAGATCCGAAAGAAGTTGTTGAGTTCTACAGCAAAAACAAAGAGCTGATGGACAACATGCGTAACGTCGCTCTGGAAGAACAAGCTGTTGAAGCCGTTCTGGCGAAAGCGAAAGTGACTGAAAAAGCCACTTCCTTCAACGAACTGATGAACCAGCAGGCGTAATTCGTCGCTTTTGTAGCACGAATTTCGTACGCAAGCCCGTCACCTTTTGGTGGCGGGTTTTTTTTTGTCACGCATTTTGCATGGGAAGAGTGCGAAAACAGCGTTTCAGTGTTAGCGTTACAACAAAAGATTGTTATGCTTGAATTATGGCGATGTCGTACCCATTACTGAGGGACTAGCTGATAATCCGTCCATAAGGTTACAATCAGCACAGCAGGTTTTTTCAAATTTTATCCAGGAGACGGAAATGTCATACAGCGGCGAACGAGATAACTTTGCACCCCATATGGCGCTGGTGCCGATGGTCATTGAACAGACCTCACGTGGTGAGCGCTCTTTTGATATCTATTCTCGTCTACTTAAGGAACGCGTCATTTTTATGACTGGCCAGGTCGAAGACCATATGGCTAACCTGATTGTGGCGCAGATGCTGTTCCTGGAAGCAGAAAACCCGGAAAAAGATATCTACCTGTACATCAACTCCCCTGGTGGGGTAATTACTGCCGGGATGTCTATCTATGACACCATGCAGTTTATTAAGCCGGACGTCAGCACCATTTGTATGGGCCAGGCGGCCTCAATGGGCGCGTTCCTGCTGACTGCCGGGGCGAAAGGTAAACGTTTTTGCCTGCCTAACTCTCGCGTCATGATCCACCAGCCTCTGGGCGGTTACCAGGGCCAGGCAACGGATATTGAAATTCATGCCCGCGAAATCCTGAAGGTAAAAGGGCGCATGAACGAACTTATGGCGCATCATACGGGTCAATCTCTTGAGCAGATTGAACGTGATACCGAGCGCGATCGCTTCCTCTCCGCTTCTGAAGCGGTAGAGTACGGTCTGGTCGACTCGATTTTGACCCATCGTAATTAATGCCCAGTGCGCAGGTGTGCCGCTATAATTACCTGGAGCGGCACAACGCTGACTAGCGTCTTGCGCCTGAGAATGGCATTTGCGTCGTCGTGTGCGGCACAAAGAACAAAGAAGAGGTTTTGACCCATGACAGATAAACGCAAAGATGGCTCGGGCAAATTGTTGTACTGCTCTTTTTGCGGCAAAAGCCAGCATGAAGTGCGGAAGCTGATTGCCGGTCCATCCGTGTATATCTGCGACGAATGTGTCGATTTGTGTAACGACATCATTCGCGAAGAGATTAAGGAAGTAGCACCGCACCGTGAACGCAGTGCGCTGCCGACGCCACATGAAATTCGCAATCACCTGGACGATTACGTTATCGGTCAGGAACAGGCGAAGAAAGTGTTGGCGGTCGCGGTATACAACCATTACAAACGTCTGCGCAACGGCGACACCAGCAATGGCGTCGAGTTGGGCAAAAGTAACATCCTGCTGATTGGCCCGACGGGGTCCGGTAAAACGCTGCTGGCTGAAACGCTGGCGCGCCTGCTGGACGTTCCGTTTACTATGGCTGACGCCACCACGCTGACCGAAGCCGGTTATGTGGGTGAAGATGTTGAAAATATTATTCAGAAACTGCTGCAGAAGTGCGACTACGACGTACAGAAAGCGCAGCGGGGGATCGTCTATATCGATGAAATCGACAAGATTTCTCGTAAATCTGACAACCCGTCCATTACCCGTGACGTTTCTGGCGAAGGCGTACAGCAAGCGCTGTTGAAACTGATCGAAGGTACGGTTGCCGCTGTTCCGCCGCAGGGGGGACGTAAACATCCGCAGCAGGAGTTCCTGCAGGTTGATACCTCCAAGATCCTGTTTATCTGCGGTGGCGCGTTCGCTGGTCTGGACAAAGTGATCGCTAACCGTGTTGAAACCGGCTCCGGCATTGGTTTTGGCGCAACGGTAAAAGCGCAGTCTGATAAAGCCAGCGAAGGTGAACTGTTGTCGCAGGTGGAACCGGAAGATCTGATCAAATTTGGTCTGATCCCTGAGTTCATCGGTCGTCTGCCAGTGGTGGCAACGCTGAGCGAACTGAGTGAAGAAGCGCTGATCCAGATCCTGAAAGAGCCGAAAAACGCCCTGACCAAGCAGTACCAGGCGCTGTTCAACCTTGAAGGTGTCGATCTGGAGTTCCGTGAGGAAGCGCTGGATGCGATCGCCAAGAAAGCGATGGCGCGTAAAACCGGTGCCCGTGGTTTGCGTTCTATCGTCGAAGCCGCGCTGCTTGACACCATGTACGATCTGCCTTCGATGGAAGACGTCGAAAAAGTGGTGATCGATGAGTCGGTGATTGGCGGTCAGAGCAAGCCATTGCTGATTTACGGTAAGCCGGAAGCACAGCAGGCATCTGGCGAATAATTCATCAATTCATACAGACATTTAATTAAAAAGGGGGGATTTTATCTCCCCTTTTATTTTTCCGTAAACATGGCGTTGAATGTGTGGGAAACATCCCCATATACTGACATACATGTTAAAGGTGGTGTGAAGCACAGTCGTACCACCTGATTACCTGGCGGACACTAAACTAAGAGAGAGCTCTATGAATCCTGAGCGTTCTGAACGCATTGAAATCCCCGTATTGCCGTTGCGCGATGTGGTGGTTTATCCGCACATGGTCATACCCTTATTTGTAGGGCGGGAAAAATCTATCCGTTGTCTGGAAGCGGCTATGGACCATGATAAAAAAATCATGCTGGTCGCACAGAAAGAAGCGTCAACGGATGAGCCGGGTGTAAACGATCTTTTCACCGTCGGGACCGTGGCCTCTATTTTGCAGATGCTGAAATTGCCTGACGGCACCGTAAAAGTGCTGGTCGAGGGGTTACAGCGCGCGCGTATTTCTGCGCTGTCTGACAACGGCGAGCATTTCTCTGCAAAAGCGGAGTACCTTGACTCGCCTGCCATTGATGAGCGCGAACAGGAAGTGCTGGTGCGTACCGCTATCAGCCAGTTCGAAGGCTATATCAAGCTGAACAAGAAAATTCCACCAGAAGTGCTGACGTCGCTGAACAGCATTGACGATCCCGCGCGTCTGGCGGACACCATCGCTGCGCACATGCCGCTGAAGCTGGCAGATAAGCAGTCCGTGCTGGAGATGTCCGACGTTAACGAACGTCTGGAATATCTGATGGCGATGATGGAATCTGAAATTGATCTGCTGCAGGTTGAGAAACGCATTCGCAACCGCGTGAAGAAGCAGATGGAAAAATCCCAGCGCGAGTACTATCTGAACGAGCAGATGAAAGCTATTCAGAAAGAACTCGGCGAGATGGATGATGCGCCGGACGAAAACGAAGCGCTGAAACGCAAAATCGACGCGGCGAAAATGCCGAAAGAGGCAAAAGAGAAAGCCGAAGCAGAGCTGCAGAAGCTGAAAATGATGTCTCCGATGTCGGCGGAAGCGACCGTGGTCCGTGGCTACATCGACTGGATGGTACAGGTACCGTGGAATGCGCGTAGCAAGGTCAAAAAAGACCTGCGTCAGGCGCAGGAAATCCTCGATACCGACCATTACGGTCTGGAACGCGTCAAAGACCGTATCCTTGAGTATCTCGCGGTTCAAAGCCGTGTGAACAAAATCAAGGGGCCGATCCTGTGTCTGGTTGGGCCGCCGGGGGTAGGTAAAACTTCTCTGGGCCAGTCCATCGCGAAAGCGACCGGGCGTAAATACATCCGTATGGCACTGGGCGGCGTACGTGATGAGGCTGAAATTCGCGGTCACCGCCGGACCTATATCGGTTCGATGCCGGGTAAACTGATCCAGAAAATGGCCAAAGTGGGCGTTAAAAACCCGCTGTTCCTGCTCGATGAGATCGATAAAATGTCTTCCGACATGCGTGGCGATCCGGCTTCCGCGCTGCTTGAGGTGCTGGATCCAGAGCAGAACGTGGCGTTCAGCGATCACTACCTGGAAGTGGACTACGATCTCAGCGACGTGATGTTCGTTGCGACTTCGAACTCCATGAATATTCCGGCGCCGTTGCTGGATCGTATGGAAGTGATCCGTCTGTCCGGCTACACCGAAGACGAGAAGCTGAATATTGCTAAACGTCACCTGTTGCCGAAACAGATTGAGCGTAACGCGCTGAAAAAAGGCGAGCTTACGGTCGACGATAGCGCCATTGTGGGCATTATTCGTTACTACACCCGTGAAGCGGGCGTGCGTAGTCTGGAGCGTGAAATCTCTAAACTGTGCCGCAAAGCCGTGAAGCAGTTGCTGCTCGACAAATCGCTGAAACATATTGTGATCAATGGCGACAACCTGCACGACTACCTGGGCGTACAGCGCTTTGACTATGGTCGCGCGGACAACGAAAACCGCGTCGGTCAGGTGACCGGTCTGGCGTGGACGGAAGTGGGCGGCGATCTGCTGACCATCGAAACCGCCTGCGTTCCGGGTAAAGGCAAGCTGACCTACACCGGTTCTTTGGGTGAGGTAATGCAGGAGTCTATTCAGGCTGCACTGACCGTGGTGCGCGCGCGCGCGGAAAAACTGGGTATTAATCCGGACTTTTACGAAAAACGCGACATCCACGTTCACGTACCGGAAGGGGCGACGCCGAAAGATGGTCCAAGTGCCGGTATTGCCATGTGTACCGCGCTGGTTTCTTGTCTGACCGGTAACCCGGTACGCGCCGATGTGGCGATGACCGGCGAGATCACTCTGCGTGGTCAGGTGCTGCCAATCGGTGGTTTGAAAGAAAAACTGCTGGCGGCGCACCGTGGCGGCATTAAGACGGTCTTAATTCCAGATGAAAACAAACGTGACCTGGAAGAGATTCCGGACAACGTGATTGCCGATCTGGACATCCATCCGGTGAAACGCATCGAGGAAGTTTTGACGCTTGCGCTGCAAAATGAACCCTCTGGAATGCAGGTTGTGACCGCAAAATAGTGACCTCGCGCAAAGAGCACTAATAAAAACAGGGCTGGCAGGCCATTTCGGACTTGCCAGCCTTTTTTTGTATAGCTAATTTAGATGACGGATTAGGCTTGCCATCATTAACGGGTGTTGTAAGGGCATGGCAGGCCTGATATAACTGCTGCGCGGTCGCACTTTGAAGGATTCAGGTGCGATATAAATTATAAAAGAGGAAGAGAAGAGTGAATAAATCTCAACTGATCGACAAAATTGCTGCAGGGGCTGATATCTCTAAAGCTGCGGCTGGACGTGCGTTAGATGCAATTATTGCTTCTGTTACCGAATCCCTGAAGGAAGGCGATGACGTAGCGCTGGTAGGTTTTGGTACTTTTGCCGTTAAAGAGCGTGCTGCCCGTACTGGTCGCAACCCGCAAACAGGTAAAGAGATCACCATCGCCGCGGCTAAAGTACCGGGCTTCCGTGCAGGTAAAGCACTGAAAGACGCGGTAAACTAAGTGATTTCCCCTTTGGGGATGTGACGAAGTACAAGGGCGCATCAACTGATGTGCCTTTTTTATTTCTGATTCCGGTACTTTCTACGTGTTGTGGGCTGACAATTGCCCCCGTTTCTTGTCACAATAGGCCTTTGTGCGCAGCGTTCAGGAAACGCTATGCTGCGTGAAGCATATATACTCAAAATCCTTGCCGCCGTTGTTGTAACAACGTGCAGGCGGCTTGAAGGATAACGCGTATAGTCATCTACAGCGGAGTGTGGTTACACCATGATGGACAGCTTACGCACGGCTGCTAACAGTCTCGTGCTCAAGATTATTTTCGGTATCATTATCGTGTCGTTCATTTTGACCGGCGTGAGTGGTTACCTGATTGGCGGGGGCAACAATTACGCCGCCAAAGTGAATGGCCAGGAGATCAGCCGCGGGCAATTCGAGAATGCGTTCAATAGCGAACGTAACCGCATGCAGCAACAGTTGGGCGATCAATACTCTGAGCTGGCGGCGAATGAAGGCTATATGAAAACGCTGCGTCAGCAGGTGCTGAATCGTCTTGTAGACGAAGCGCTGCTGGATCAATACTCCCGCGAGCTGAAGCTCAATATCAGCGACGATCAGGTTAAACAGGCTATTTTCGCCACGCCTGCTTTCCAGGTGGACGGCAAATTTGATAACAACCGCTACAATGCGATTGTTAATCAAATGGGAATGACCGCCGATCAGTACGCTGAGGCATTACGTAATCAGCTTACTACCCAGCAGTTGATCAACGGCGTTGCCGGTACGGACTTCATGCTGAAAGGCGAGACCGATGAGCTGGCGGCGCTGGTCGCACAGCAGCGTATCGTGCGTGAGGCGACGATTGACGTTAACGCGCTTGCCGCGAAGCAATCCGTTACCGAGCAGGAAGTTGCCAGCTACTACGAGCAGAATAAAAACAACTTCATGACGCCGGAACAGTTCCGCGTGAGCTACATCAAGCTGGACGCTGCTGCACTGCAGGAGACGGCCAGCGATGCTGATATTCAGTCTTACTATGACCAGCATCAGGACCAGTTCACTCAGCCGCAGCGTAACCGCTACAGCATTATTCAGACGAAAACGGAAGATGAAGCTAAAGCGGTACTGGATGAGTTGAGCAAAGGCGCAGATTTCGCTGCGCTGGCGAAAGAAAAATCAGCCGACATCATCTCTGCCCGTAAAGGTGGCGATATGGGATGGCTGGAAGATTCCACCACTCCGGATGAGCTGAAAAATGCCGGCCTGAAAGACAAAGGCCAACTGTCCGGTGTGATTAAATCTTCCGTTGGTTTCCTCGTTGCGCGTCTTGATGACGTACAGCCTGCGCAGGTTAAACCGCTGAGCGAAGCCCGTGACGACATTGCGGCGAAAGTGAAGCAGGAAAAAGCGCTGGATGCGTACTATGCGCTGCAGCAGAAAGTGAGCGATGCAGCCAGCAACGATAACGAATCCCTGGCGGGTGCGGAGCAAGCTGCCGGTATGAAAGCGGTTGAAACGGGCTGGTTTAGCCGTGACAGTCTGCCGGAAGAGCTGAATTTCAAACCCGTCGCTGACGTCATTTTCAATGGGGGTCTGGTTGGCGAGAACGGTACGCCTGGCAGTAACTCTGACATCATTACCGTGGATGGCGATCGCGCGTTTGTGCTGCGTATTGCAGAGCACAAAGCCGAAGCCGTTAAGCCACTGGCTGAAGTGAAAGAGCAGGTTACTGCGCTTGTTAAGCACAATAAAGCAGAGCAACAGGCTAAGCTGGATGCTGATAAACTGCTGGCGGACCTGAAAGCCGGTAAAGGCGATGAAGCGATGAAAGCCGCGGGTCTGAGCTTTGGTGAGGCGAAAACGCTGAGCCGCACTGGTCAGGATCCTCTGAGCCAGGCAGCCTTTGGTCTGAGCCTGCCAGCGAAAGACAAACCGAGCTACGGCGTGGCGAACGATATGCAGGGTAACGTTGTTCTGCTGGCGCTGGACGAAGTGAAAGCGGGTTCGATGCCTGAAGCGCAGAAGAAAGCGATGGTTCAGGGGATCACCCAGAACAACGCGCAGATTGTGTTTGAAGCGCTGATGAGCAACCTGCGTAAAGCCGCAAAAATTAAAATCGGTGACGCGCTGGAGCAACAGCAATAACCGAGGCTGCTCGCAAAAAATTGCAAAAAGTTGTATTAACCAAAGGCCGCTTTCGCGGCCTTTTCCATTTCTGTTATTTGCCGTTTGTCTGCTGTTCCGCACCTCGCTATCGTGATTCCACTGTTAACAAACACGGAGAAAACAGTATGAAACATGGAATCAAAGCCCTGCTTATCACCCTTTCATTGACCTGCGGCGCTATGGCCCAAAGCGCATTGGCTGCAGAGCCCGTTGCCAAAAACCAGGCGACTCAAACCAAAGCGGATGCTTCCACAGTGGCGCAAAGCAAGGCTACGCAACCCGCTAAAGCAAGCGATGATGAAGGCAGCAGGGTAAGCATCAACAGCGCTTCTGCGGAGGATTTAGCGCGAGTGATGAATGGGGTCGGACTGAAAAAGGCTCAGGCCATTGTCAGCTATCGAGAAGAGTACGGGCCATTTAAAACGGTCGATGATTTAAAGCAGGTGCCGGGGATGGGAAGTTCTTTGGTAGAGCGTAACCTGGCAGTTTTAACACTTTAATAACTTGCAGAGCGCTGAAATTTTGCCAGACTATAGAGGTCATACCAGTTATGGCCTCTTCACCCTGAATATGTACATATAAAAAAACGTAAGGTTTCTGCGCTATGCAAACACAAATCAAAGTCCGTGGTTATCATCTTGATGTCTATCAGCACGTCAACAATGCCCGTTATCTTGAGTTTCTGGAAGAAGCACGCTGGGATGGGCTGGAAAACAGCGACAGCTTTCAGTGGATGACCGCTCACAACATCGCTTTTGTGGTTGTGAATATTAATATCAACTATCGCCGTCCGGCGGTGCTGAGCGACCTGCTGACTGTTACCAGTCAGGTACAGCAGTTAAATGGCAAAAGCGGTGTGTTGAACCAGACTATCACCCTGGAGCCGGAAGGACAGGTGGTAGCAGATGCGTTGATTACCTTCGTCTGTATTGATTTGAAAACGCAAAAAGCGCTACCGCTGGAAGGAGAGTTGCGCGAGAAACTGGAACTGATGGTGAAGTAGTGGCTGCGAGTGCTTGTAGGCCGGATAAGCAAAGCGCCATCCGGCATCGCTCAACTCATTACTTTAACCCGGTTTTCTGCTTCATCGCCGTCATCACTGCCGGTTTATCCGCCAGATAATGGTTAAGACCGTTGGCGCGCAGATTACAGGCCGCGCAGTGACCACAACCGTCACCTTTGATACCGTTATAGCAGGTCAGCGTTTCTTCGCGTACCAGGTCCAGCTTGCCCCAGTAATCGGCCAGCGCCCAGGTTTCGGCTTTATCGATCCACATCAGCGGAGTTTCAAAGCGGATATCTTTTGCCATCCCCAGGCTCACGGCATGGTTCAGAGCCTTGACGAACTCATCGCGACAGTCAGGATATCCAGAGAAGTCGGTTTCACAAACGCCGGTAATGACCGCCTCTGCCTGTACCTGATATGCGTAAATCGCCGCCAGCGTTAAAAACAAAATATTGCGTCCGGGCACAAAGGTATTGGGAATGCCGTTCGCATCCGGTTCGTAATCAGGCACCGGAATGTTATCACGGGTCAGGCTACTGACAGCCAGTTCGCTAAGCAGCGTGACATCAAGCACTTTGTGCGCACGCGCGCCGAGTTTTAAGGCCAGATCACGTGCGACATCAATCTCAGCGCGATGGCGCTGACCATAATCAAAGGTCACGCAGTGCACTTCATCATACTGATGTAGCGCTTGCGCCAGACAGGTCGTGGAGTCCTGACCTCCACTGAATACAACAACGGCACGTTTCATGGCTTTTCCTGACAAATAACGAAACCCATATGGTAGCGCCTGGACGTGGTGTCGACCAGCTTCTTCATGTTGAAGGGGGCGGTAACCAGGCTTCGGTGAACTCAAACCAGCCGCGAGGATTCAGGCGAACACCGTTCACGCCCGGTGGCGCGCTAATACGATAGTGATAATTGAACAGCGGAGTCAGCGTGGCATCATGCATCAGCGTGGCGAACACTTGCTGTAACGCCGCATAACGATCGTCTTCATTGGCCTGGACTTGCAGGGCATCCAGCGTGGTTTGCAAGTGCGTGTATTCAGGCGCATTGAGTACATGTGACCACAGTTGATCGCAACGTAACCACTGTTCGAGGGTATATTCAGGCGCTTCGCCAATCAGTCTGTCTCCCATCATCAGGTCGGCCTGCGCTAAAGGATGATTACCGTCCCAGTTTTTAGCATTATGAAATATAAGCGTTAATTCACAGCCGAGTAGCGCCAGCGCCTGGCGAAGCTGTTCAGCCATGGCATGTAGTTCAACCGGCAGGTGATACGCCAGCGTCAGTTTTTCCGGTAGCGCTACCTCGTTCAACTCATCCCATTGCGGGATCGTCCATCCAGGCAGCAGCGCATTGCTTGGGGTTATCAGGTTTTCATCTACCTCCAGCGTTTGTAGCAGGGAAGAGCGATGGATAATATTGACCAGCCTGCGGGCTTGCAAGGTATTCAGGCGCGCGCTTTTTCTGAGCGTGAGATAGCAAAAACCGAGGCTTATCCCGCTGCTCACCTGGCTTAGCATGGGCAACTCTTCGGGTTTACCTATCGCTATTTGCACCGGATGGCGACAGCTGGTGCCCAAGTCCTGGGAGAAGAGTTGCGGAGTTATCCAGTATTCGATCGCTTTCAGGAGTGGATGACTCAGGTGGTAGTGATCGTGACTCTCGATACGCACCAGCTCAGGGGTAAACAACGTCAACCGGAACGGACCGGTACCCACAAATGGGTGCTCAGGATGTGCCAGGTGACTGCTGTAGCTTGCCAGGCGGTGCGCCAGCCAGAAGTCGGGACGATGCAGAATAAAGGTCAGACACTGGGGATGGGTCACCTCAATACGTTTGACGCTGATAAACAGCTTATTCAGCGCGGGTAGTTCTAACAGCTTCAGCAACTGCTGATGTAGCTGCGTACTGCTGACGGCATCGCCGTTATGCCAGTACAGCGTGGAGCGAATATAGAAATCCCAACGCAGGCCGTCGGCGGAGATATTCCAGTGGTGAGCTAAATCACCGCAGGGGCGTTGTGTATGCGTGTCAAACCGGGTCAGGCCAGAGAATACCTGCCCGGCGAGATGTTGCTCTGCGCGGCCAGGGAGAAATCCGGGGTGCAAAGGGTCGAGCTGGCGGTAATAGGGGATACGCAGGGTTGGCGTGTCGTTTTGCCACTGACCGCCCATAAACGGTTGTAGCAGGGTTCTTAATTCACCCGGCGCCAGTTGGGCCAGCTCCAGCACGCTAAGCTGTTCCCCCTTTTGCAGCGCCTGCTCCATCATGGTATTGCGTAGTGAGTCCGGCGTAACTAAAAAACGTAGCTGCCCGCGTTTACCCCGCCCCGATTGGGCGTGCCACTCCAGCCAGCCTGCATCCTGCGCTTGTTTTAACAAGGTTCGCACGTGGCGTTCGCTGCAAAAACAGCGTTCAGCCAGTTCGCCAATGGTCACCGACTGCGGCTCCCCGTTCGAGGGTTGCCACAGGCGTTGGTATTGATTTAGTCGGTTCAATAGTCGCATATAAACCCGGAACAATTCATTTTATCTATTCACTATTACTTCCGTATATCTCAGGTGATACTGAATCACAAGTTAACCGCCTCACAGTGTGGAGAAAGAAATGGCTCGTCTGGCTGCATTTGATATGGATGGCACTCTTTTGATGCCGAATCACCATTTAGGTGATGAAACGCTTTCAACGCTGGCGCGCCTGCGTGAACGTGATATCACTCTGACATTTGCCACCGGTCGCCATGTGCTGGAGATGCGCCACATTCTGGGTTCTATTTCGCTGGATGCCTTTTTAATCACGGGTAACGGTACGCGCATTCACTCGCTGGAGGGTGATGTGCTGCACCGCCAGGATCTGGATCCGAATGTTGCGGATAGTGTATTGCACCAGAAGTGGGACACCACGGCCAGCATGCATGTCTTTAATGACAACGGTTGGTTCACCGGACAAGAAATTCCAGCGCTGCTTCAGGCGCATGTGTATAGCGGATTTCGTTACCAGATCGTGGATGTGAAACGTATTCCCGCCCACCAGGTAACGAAGATCTGTTTCTGTGGCGATCATGACACGCTGATCCGTCTGCGCATTCAACTCAATGAGGCGCTGGGTGAACAGGCGAATCTCTGTTTCTCCGCGGTTGATTGCCTCGAGGTGCTGCCGCTGGGATGTAATAAAGGTTCTGCGCTGGCGGTATTAAGCAACCACTTAGGTTATTCAATGGCCGAGTGTATGGCGTTTGGCGATGCCATGAACGATCGCGAAATGTTAAGTAGCGTAGGGCGCGGCCTGATTATGGGTAACGCGATGCCGCAACTGATTGCTGAACTGCCTCATTTATCGGTGATTGGGCATTGCCGTAATCAGGCAGTATCACACTTTTTGACGCATTGGCTGGACAATCCGCATCTACCTTATTCCCCCGAATGAGAGATCCCTTCCAGCAAGCCAGACTTCGCGTCTGGCTTTTTTTTGTCTGATTAGTGGGTATTCAGGAGTTGAGCCAGCTCCGCTTTCCACGGCGTTAAATCACCGATGTGCGTGTCGACCCACTGCGGGTTGTAATAGGTTTCCAGATAACGTTCGCCGCTGTCACACAACAATGTCACCAGCGATCCCGTTTCTCCTGCATCGTGCATACGGGCGGCAAGTTGTAATGCTCCCCACATGTTGGTGCCGGTTGAGGCGCCAACTTTACGGCCTAGCTGCGTCTCCAGCCAGTGCGCGGTGGCCACGCTGGCGGCATCCGGCACGCGCAGCATTTCATCGACCACATCAGGAATAAAAGACGGTTCTACGCGTGGGCGACCGATACCTTCGATTTTGCTACCTACCGGGCTGCGTAAGGTTGCATCGCGATCTTGCCAGAAGGGCAGAAAGACCGAGTTTTCTGGATCCACCACCATCAAACGAGTGTCGTAGCCCTGACAACGAATATAACGGCCAATGGTCGCCGAGGTACCGCCGGTTCCGGCACTCATCACGATATGCCGGGGAACGGGGTTGGGCTCGCATTGCATCTGCCGAAAGATACTGTCGGCAATATTATTGTTACCGCGCCAGTCGGTGGCGCGCTCAGCGTAAGTGAACTGATCCATGTAATGGCCGTTCAGCTCACGCGCCAATTGTTCAGAAGCCGCATAAATTTCGCAGGCGCTTTCCACGAAATGACAGCGCCCGCCGTAAAACTCAATCTGTTCAATTTTACGTTTCGCAGTACACGAAGGCATAACGGCGATAAACGGTAATCCTAACAGACGGGCGAAATACGCTTCGGAAACCGCCGTTGAGCCGGATGATGACTCGATGATGGTAGTGCCTTCTTTGATCCAGCCATTGCACAGTCCATACAGAAACAGTGAGCGTGCCAGACGATGTTTCAGGCTCCCGGTCGGATGCGTGCTCTCATCTTTTAAATAGAGCTGAATGCCCGGAAACGCCGGGAGCGACAGACGAATGAGATGCGTATCCGCAGAACGTTGATAATCCGCGTTGATTTCATTGATGGCGTTTTTAACCCAGGAGCTATTCATCATTAAAAGATATCCATTTGTCATTTTGTGCCCAGAATAGCGAAAAGCACGGAAAAAATTGTTGCCATTTAGCCTTTAAAATAGAATGTAAGGAGAAAATTCTTCTCTGTGGAGTGGATATGTTAGACAAAATTGACCGTAAGCTGCTCGGCTTACTGCAACAAGACTGCACCCTTTCTTTGCAGGCGTTAGCAGATGCCGTTAATCTGACTACCACCCCTTGCTGGAAACGCCTTAAACGGCTTGAAGATGATGGTATCCTGCTGGGTCGAGTCGCCCTGCTGGATCCCGAAAAACTGGGGCTGGGCTTAACCGCGTTTGTGTTGATCAAGACTCAGCACCACAGCAGCGAATGGTATTGCCGCTTTGTCACCGAAGTCACCGGAATGCCGGAAGTTCTGGGATTCTGGCGTATGGCAGGGGAGTATGACTACCTGATGCGGGTCCAGGTCGCCGATATGAAAAGCTATGACGAATTTTATAAGCGCCTGGTGAACAGCGTGCCGGGCCTGTCTGATGTCACCTCCAGCTTTGCGATGGAACAGATTAAATACACAACTGCTCTACCGATTGAATAATTCTCCCGGCGCTCATTGCCGGAAATCTTGTCAGGACATAACGCGTGCGATTATTTGCTCAATTAAGCTGGTACTTCCGCCGGGAGTGGCGTCGCTACCTTGGAGCAGTGGCTCTGCTTATTATCATCGCCATCCTTCAGCTTATCCCGCCGAAAGTGGTCGGGATCATTGTGGATGGCGTAACAGCGCAACGCTTCACCACCGAGCGGCTGCTGATGTGGGTTGGCACAATCGCCCTGATTGCGGTGGTCGTGTACTTGCTGCGCTATGTCTGGCGCGTACTGCTGTTTGGTGCATCCTACCAACTGGCGGTTGAGCTGCGGGAAGATTATTACCGTCAATTGAGTCGCCAGCACCCCGAGTTCTATCTGCGCCACCGTACGGGTGATCTGATGGCGCGCGCCACTAACGATGTCGATCGGGTGGTGTTTGCCGCTGGCGAAGGCGTGCTGACGCTGGTGGATTCGCTGGTGATGGGGTGTGCGGTACTGATCGTGATGTCTACGCAGATAAGCTGGCAACTGACGCTTATTGCGCTACTGCCGATGCCGGTGATGGCGTTAATGATCAAACGTTACGGTGATCGACTCCATCACCGTTTTAAGCTGGCGCAGGCGGCGTTCTCCAGTCTTAACGATCGTACTCAGGAGAGCCTGACCAGCATTCGCATGATCAAGGCTTTTGGCCTGGAGGATCGGCAGTCGGCGTTATTTGCCGCAGATGCTGAAGACACCGGTAAGAAAAACCTGCGGGTGGCGCGTATTGACGCCCGTTTTGACCCAACGATTTATATCGCCATTGGGATGGCTAACCTGCTGGCGATTGCCGGAGGAAGCTGGATGGTGGTGCACGGTTCGCTGACGCTCGGCCAGCTCACCAGCTTTATGATGTATCTCGGTCTGATGATTTGGCCGATGCTGGCGCTGGCATGGATGTTTAACATTGTCGAACGCGGCAGCGCCGCCTACAGCCGTATTCGCGCCATGCTGGCTGAAGCGCCGGTGGTGGATGACGGTACTGAACCGGTGCCTGAAGGACGCGGCGAGCTGGCGGTGGCGATTCGCGAATTTCGCTACCCATTGACGGCTCAGCCAGCGCTGGAAAACGTGAATTTCCAGCTCAGACCCGGACAGATGCTGGGCATCTGCGGCCCGACCGGCGCGGGGAAAAGTACGGTGCTGTCGCTGATCCAGCGTCATTTTGATATCAGCCAAGGGGATATACGTTTTCATGATATCCCGTTATCGCGCTTACAACTTGATAGCTGGCGCAGCCGACTGGCGGTGGTTAGCCAGACGCCGTTCCTGTTTTCAGATACCGTCGCCAATAACATCGCGTTAGGACGCCCGCAGGCCACGCAGGAAGAGATCGAACATGTGGCGCGTCTCGCCAGCGTTCATGAGGATATTTTACGTCTTCCGCAAGGCTATGATACCGAAGTGGGCGAGCGCGGCGTGATGCTGTCCGGCGGGCAAAAACAGCGAATCTCTATTGCCCGCGCGTTGCTGTTGAATGCTGAAATTCTGATCCTGGATGATGCGCTGTCGGCAGTAGACGGCCGTACCGAGCATCAGATCCTGCATAACCTGCGCCAGTGGGGCGAAGGCAGAACTGTGATTATCAGCGCTCACCGTTTATCGGCCCTGACGGAAGCCAGCGAGATTATTGTGATGCAGCATGGGCATATTGCTCAGCGTGGTGAGCATGACGTGTTGGTGCAGCAGTCAGGCTGGTATCGCGATATGTTTCGCTATCAGCAACTGGAAGCGGCGCTGTCCGATGCGCCAGAGATAAACGGGGAGGCGGCTAATGCGTAGTTTTGGGCAATTATGGCCGACCCTGAAAAGGCTGCTGAAGTACGGTTCGCCATGGCGAAAACCGCTGGCGATAGCGGTAGTCATGCTGTGGGTGGCAGCTGCGGCTGAAGTCAGCGGCCCGCTGCTGATAAGCTATTTTATCGATAACATGGTGGCGAAAAACAACCTGCCACTGGCGATGGTCGCCGGGCTGGTTGCGGCGTATGTGGGATTGCAGCTGCTGGCGGCGGGCCTGCATTACGCGCAGTCACTGTTATTTAATCAGGCGGCAGTTGGCGTGGTGCAACAGTTGCGCACCGATGTCATGGACGCAGCGCTTCGTCAGCCGCTCAGCGCCTTTGATACTCAGCCCGTCGGGCAGCTTATCTCCCGAGTGACGAATGACACTGAAGTGATTCGTGACCTGTATGTGACGGTAGTGGCAACGGTTCTGCGCAGTGCGGCCTTGATCGGCGCGATGCTGGTGGCGATGTTTAGCCTGGAGTGGCGTATGGCGCTGGTCGCGATGGTCATTTTCCCGGCGGTGCTGGTGGTGATGGTGATTTATCAACGCTACAGCACACCGATTGTGCGCCGGGTTCGCGCTTATCTGGCGGATATTAACGATGGCTTTAACGAAGTCATCAACGGCATGAGTGTTATCCAGCAGTTCCGTCAGCAGGCGCGATTTGGCGAGAGAATGGGCGAGGCCAGCCGTTCGCACTATATGGCGCGGATGCAGACCCTGCGACTGGATGGCTTTTTGCTGCGTCCGCTGCTTAGCCTTTTCTCGGCGCTGATCCTCTGCGGTTTATTGATGCTGTTCAGCTTTACCTCTGGCAGTTCGATCGAGGTGGGGGTGTTGTATGCGTTTATTAGCTATCTCGGGCGGTTGAACGAGCCGCTTATTGAGCTGACGACCCAGCAGTCAATGCTGCAGCAGGCGGTTGTCGCCGGTGAACGTGTGTTCGAATTGATGGATGGGCCACGTCAACGCTATGGTGACGATGACCAGCCGCTAAAGAGTGGGGATATCGAGGTAGATAACGTTTCATTTGCTTATCGTGACGACAATCTGGTGCTGCAAAACATCAGTCTTTCCGTGCCTTCGCGTAGCTTTGTGGCCCTGGTCGGGCACACCGGCAGCGGCAAAAGTACGTTGGCAAGTCTGCTGATGGGATACTACCCGCTGACGCAGGGGGAAATCCGTCTTGATGGGAGACCGCTGTCTTCGCTGAGCCACGGGGTATTGCGTCAGGGCATCGCGATGGTGCAGCAGGATCCGGTGGTGATGGCGGATACCTTCCTGGCAAACGTCACGCTGGGCCGCGATATCTCAGAAGCGCGGGTATGGCAGGCGCTGGAAACCGTGCAACTGGCGGAACTGGCGCGCGGCCTGAGCGAGGGAATTCATACCCGGCTGGGCGAGCAGGGCAATAATCTCTCCGTTGGGCAGAAACAGTTGCTGGCGCTGGCGCGGGTGCTGGTTGAAACGCCGCAGGTACTGATCCTCGATGAAGCCACGGCCAGTATTGACTCCGGCACGGAACAGGCGATTCAGCAAGCGCTGGCGGCGGTACGTGAACACACCACGCTGGTGGTGATTGCGCATCGCTTATCGACGATTGTCGATGCGGACACCATTTTGGTACTGCACCGTGGACAGGCGGTTGAACGTGGTACGCACCAGCAATTACTGGCGGCGCGAGGCCGTTACTGGCAGATGTATCAACTGCAGCTGGCGGGCGAAGAGCTGGCGGCCAGTACGCAAGAGGATTCCATTATTGCCTGATAGCTGAGACCAACCCGGTTTCGTAGGCCGGACGGCAATCAACAATCTGGTGCAAAAATGTAACGCACTATGCACCGTTATAGTGCGTTTTTTCTTTTTCTCTCCCCACTCCCCTCGGCTGGCCCGAATCATCCTGCTTTTTCATTCCTGGCACATCCCTTGCAGTATTCATCTGGTGTATCTGCAGCCATTACTGAATTCTGACTGGAGGGGATCTATGAAGCTGGTTACCGTGGTAATCAAACCGTTCAAACTGGAAGACGTCCGCGAAGCCTTGTCATCTATTGGTATTCAGGGGCTGACCGTCACCGAAGTGAAGGGGTTTGGCCGACAGAAAGGTCATGCCGAGCTGTACCGTGGGGCTGAATATAGCGTCAATTTTTTGCCCAAGGTGAAGATTGATGTGGCGATTGCCGATGACCAACTGGATGAAGTGATCGATGTCATCAGCAAGGCGGCCTACACCGGAAAAATTGGCGACGGCAAAATCTTTGTCGCCGAGCTGCAACGCGTGATTCGTATTCGTACCGGCGAAACTGACGAAGCCGCACTGTAACGTCTGGCACACAGTGATAGGAAACCAAAAAATGAAGATAGCAACGATGAAAACAGGTATTGCTTCACTGGCGCTGTTGCCGGGACTGGCGATGGCGGCACCGGCGGTCGCGGATAAAGCGGATAACGCTTTTATGATGATCTGTACCGCGCTGGTGCTGTTTATGACCATTCCTGGCATTGCGCTGTTTTACGGCGGTTTGATTCGCGGTAAGAACGTGTTGTCGATGCTGACTCAGGTGACGGTGACATTTGCCCTGGTGTGTATTTTATGGGTGGTTTATGGCTATTCACTGGCCTTTGGCGAAGGGAATAATTTCTTCGGCAACTTCAACTGGGTATTACTGAAGAACATTGCGCTGACGGCGGTCACGGGGAGCTTCTACCAGTATATTCACGTTGCTTTTCAGGGCTCTTTCGCCTGTATCACCGTTGGGCTTATCGTTGGGGCGCTGGCTGAGCGTATTCGCTTCTCGGCGGTACTGATTTTTGTGGTCGTGTGGTTAACGCTGTCATACATCCCAATAGCCCACATGGTCTGGGGCGGTGGTTTGCTGGCTTCTCACGGCGCACTGGATTTTGCCGGCGGGACTGTTGTACATATCAACGCGGCGATAGCCGGTCTGGTGGGGGCTTATCTGATTGGCAAACGTGTCGGTTTTGGTAAAGAAGCCTTTAAGCCGCATAACCTACCGATGGTCTTCACTGGCACCGCCATTCTCTACATTGGCTGGTTTGGCTTTAATGCCGGTTCTGCGGGCACGGCGAATGAAATCGCTGCGCTGGCCTTCGTCAATACCGTGGTCGCCACCGCTGCCGCCATCCTCGGGTGGATCTTCGGGGAATGGGCGTTGCGCGGGAAGCCCTCTCTGCTGGGGGCCTGTTCTGGGGCCGTTGCGGGTCTGGTTGGCGTAACGCCTGCATGTGGCTATATCGGTGTCGGCGGCGCGTTGATTATTGGCGTGGCAGCTGGTCTGGCGGGCCTGTGGGGAGTGACGATGCTGAAGCGTTTTCTGCGCGTGGACGATCCGTGTGACGTGTTTGGTGTTCACGGCGTGTGCGGCATTGTCGGCTGTATCCTGACCGGGGTTTTTGCCGCCAGCTCGCTGGGGGGCGTGGGGTTTGCCGAGGGCGTGACCATGGGGCATCAGTTACTGGTGCAACTGGAAAGCGTAGCAATCACCATCGTCTGGTCCGGCGTGGTGGCCTTCATTGGTTATAAGCTGGCAGATATGACGGTTGGTCTGCGCGTACCAGAAGAGCAAGAACGCGAAGGTCTGGATGTGAACAGTCACGGCGAGAACGCTTACAACGCCTGATTTCTCAATATGCCGGATGGCGCTAACGTTTATCCGGCCTACAACGATGTAGCCTGTAGGCCGGATAAGACATCAATTACGATTACGCATGACCCCTTCCTGTACGGTAGAAGCGACCAGCACGCCATCCTGCGTATAAAATTCCCCGCGCACAAAGCCCCGGGCACCGGAGGCGGAAGTACTTTCGACGTTATACAGCAGCCATTCATTGATATTGAACGGACGATGGAACCACATTGAGTGGTCAATGGTGGCGATCTGAATCCCTTTTTCCAGGAAACCAATCCCGTACGGTTGCAGCGCGACGGGCAGGAAGTTCAGGTCAGAGGCATAACCCAGCAGATACTGATGGACGCGCAGATCGTCTTGCAGTTCACCGTTGGCGCGGATCCATACCTGACGGGTCGGAGGTGCGACATGCCCTTTTAAGGGGTTATGAAACTCCACCGGGCGCACTTCCAACGGACGATCGTTGATGAACTTTTCTTTCAATAACGGTGGCAGAAGATGCGCCACTGAGCGGGCAATTTCTGTTTCTGATTTCAGCTCATCGGGACCCGGTGCATCCGGCATGGTTTTCTGATGTTCAAACCCGTCTTCTGGTGCCTGAAAGGAGGCGGTCATGTAAAAAATGGGTTTACCATTCTGGATTGCGGCAACGCGGCGCGCGCTGAAGCTGTTACCATCACGCAGAACTTCTACATCATAAATGATGGGTTTTTGGCTATCGCCGGGGCGTAAAAAGTAGCTGTGAAAGGAGTGCACCAGACGTTCTTCCGGAACGGTTTCTTTCGCGGCATACAGCGCCTGACCGACAACCTGTCCGCCAAAAACCTGACGTAACCCTAAGTCTTCACTTTGGCCGCGAAAGAGCCCTTCTTCAATTTTTTCCAGATTTAACAGTGTCAGCAAATTTTTGAGTGCCAGACTCATAGGAGCTCTCCAGGTGATATCGATGTCGCGCGAGTTAGGCAGAGTATAACGCAATTTTAAAAGTGGTCCGATGGGTGCAATTGTCTGAATTACTGGCCTATTACAGGCAAAAACAGCTGTCTTGTGCCACACTTAATCACGTTATGTTTTTGTTAACCACTCTTCTGGCGAGGAAAGTTCTCGCTGGTGCATAGATGATAAGGAGAATTTAATGAAACTCGTGCACATGGTAAGTGGTTTAGCGGTTGCAGTCGCTCTGGCGGCCTGCGCCGATAAAAGTGCAGATATTCAGACACCTGCGCCAAGCCCTAATACGTCAATTTCTGACACACAGTCTAAAATTCAACAGCCGAATGTATCTGGTACAGTATGGATCCGCCAGAAAGTGGCCTTGCCACCGGATGCTGTGCTGACCGTTACGCTGTCGGATGCGTCGCTGGCCGATGCGCCATCAAAAGTGTTGTCGCAAAAAGCGGTGCGTACGGAAGGCAAGCAAGCGCCATTTAGCTTTGTATTACCGTTTAACCCGGCAGATATTCAGCCCAACGCGCGTATTCTGCTGAGTGCGGCAATTACGGTGAATGGCAAACTGGTCTTTATAACCGATACCGTTCAGACGGTTATCAATCAGGGCGGGACGAAAGCCGACCTGACGTTGGTTCCCGTGCAGCAGACCGCAGTCCCGCTTAATGCTGGCGGCGGCGCAACCACCACGGTGCCTTCGACTTCACCAACCCAGGTGACTCCGTCTTCAGCCGTTCCTGCTCCCACGCAGTACTAAACCAGTCGTAACCCTCTCCATGAGGAGAGGGTTAGTACACCCAGCGATAGCGCTGTAAATCGATTTGCCCGCTGCCGGAAACGACAATCCCTTCTGCCAGCAACGCCTGACGTTGTCGTTGCAGATCGGGGCCCGTCAATGAAATAGCGCCGTGGCGATTGACGACCCGGTGCCAGGGCAGGGAACTACCTTCGGGGAGACGCTTAAGTACGCCGCCCACCTGGCGCGCAGCGCGCGGCGATCCGGCAAGTCTGGCGACATCGCCATAGGTGGTGACGAATCCTTCGGGGATTGACGCGACGATTTGCCAGACGCGTTGGGGGAAAGTGTCTTGTATATCCATCATTTATTCCTGCGCTAATCTTTCAGCATAATCCTGAATGGCGAGTGAGTGAAGCCGCATTGCGCAAGAAAACAGCATCCGATGCTGGATGGGTTGCTTTTACAGGGTACACCAGTGATAATGCGCCTGCGCGTTGGTTAACAACGCTCTCAATGGGGGCTCTGTTGGTTCTCCCGCAACACTACTCTGTTTACCAGGTCAGGTCCGGAAGGAAGCAGCCAAGGCAGATGACGTGTGTGCCGGGATGTAGCTGGCAGGGCCCCCACCCAATTCTGCCGTCCGGCAATTTCCTTCTGCTTATCTTCTTTTTCTTTGTCACTGTATTGTCATTTTATTGTCATCAAATGCTGTCAATGTGTTTCGGGGATGTTGTTTGACGCTTTTACCGTCGCCGATCACAAGGACTTTTTACAATGTCGACTGCTGTACTGAATGTCAAAATTGATGAAGCGCTGAAAGAAAAACTTCGTCATTACGCCGAAGTGCATAATGAAAATCTAAGTGTCGCGACGGAAAAGCTGCTGCTGATCGCCTTTTCCGCCGTTGAAGAGGCGGGAGTCTCCGCTGAGGATATCGACAGCCAGCATACGGAAGAATCCGTCGTTGATGCACTGACTCCTAAAGAAATCAAAGCATTGCGCAGATTACTGAAGAAGAAAAAATGAAACAACAATCGTTCTCAACCGCCTGTAATTACAGCGAAGCCTGTGAATTGCTGCGATCTGGCTATGTGAAACATGTTCGCCTGAGCTGGAATGTCGGCAGCGATGAGTTCTTCCGTATTGCTTCCGACTGGTGTGATGCCGGGGCAAAAATTAAGAAGGACGGTGAGAATTTTGTGATTTCCCTGAAAGGTTTTCCGGTTCCTCCGCAGTTGTAATTGTGCCGGGACGTTGTTGTCCGTCACAACATACAAAAGCGGGTCCTTTGGCCCGTCGCTTAAATTATTTTGCGCATTTTCCCGCTGCTGGCCTGCAAACGCAGGTTATCCCAAATGGGTTGCAACACCCTGAAGGCGGCGCGTGCTGTATCATCCGGCAATGTGAAGGGCATGCGCAAAAAACGATCGAATGCGCCATCGAGGCCGAAGCGCGTACCGGTTCCTAACTGAATCCCTGCGCTTTCGGCGCGTGCAGCAAAGAGCGTCGCCAGCGTATCGGGCAGTTCGACCCAGAAAGAGAGTCCTCCTTGTGGTTGGGTAAACTGCCATTCCGGGAAATGCGTATGCATCAGGCTGGAGCACAGGTCGCGCTGCGATGCCAGCAAGCATCTTCTGTCAGGCAGAAAGCGCCCGGCGTTATCCAACAACCAACGGGTGGCGAGTTGTTCAAGTACCGGAGAGCCCAAATCGAAAGTGTCGCGGGTTTGTACCAGGGCGGCAATTGTTCGTGACGAAGCCCGAATCCAACCCAAACGTAATCCTCCCCAAAAGCTTTTCCCTGCCGAACCCAGTAAAATGATTGGGGCATCGCGATTGAACGCGGCAAGCGGCGGTGGTGGCGGGGCGTCGTACCACAGGTTCACCATCGTCTCATCGACGACCAACGTCGTACGTGTTCTTTCGGCAATATCCGCCACGACCTGGCGGGTTGCGGCGTCCATACAACGCCCGGTCGGGTTGTGGAAGTCCGGCATCAGGTAGGCCATTCTGGGCGCCGTTTGCGCAATAGTGGCGACCAGACCCGCCGTATCCCAACCCTGCCCGGGTAGCGACACGCCAACGGGTCGACAGGATGCGCCCTGAATAGCGGCAATCGCCAGTGGATACGTGGGGTGATCAACAACGACGCGATCGCCAGGACCTGTCAGCAAACGCAGGATGAGCGCCAGACCGCTGACCGCACCATTCACCACCATTATTTCATCGGGCTGCGTTGGGAGTCCGCGCTCGCAATAATGCCGGGCGATGGATTCACGCAAAGCTGGCAGCCCCTGCGGCAGATACCCGGAACTCAGCAGATGCTGCGGCATCGCGAACAACGCTTGCTGATAAGCCTGATGAATTTCGGGACCGGCACTGAGCGCTGCCGTGGACAAATCAAGCGCTGTGCCAGTGCTGGTTCTCGTTGGCACATGGCGAATATGTTCTGGCAGAATAACCCGCGAACCGCTCCCATGACGGCTCTCCAGATAGCCTTCTTCACGCAGTTGCGCCATCGCGCTGGCGACGGTGGTTCGGCTCACTTCCAGAACGGCAGCGAGTTCACGCTCGCCGGGCAAACGGCTATCCAGCGCCAGCCGACCATCGAGAATCAATAGACGTAGCGCTTCTGCCAACTGTCGCCAGAGGGGCGTTCGCGAGGGGCTTTCCTGCCAGTGGCCGAGCAGGCGCTGCAAAGACTGACTTCCATAACGGCGAGATGACATAGCAGTCCACTTTTTGAAAACTGGACGTTAATCATAGTGCCAATTGCGGGGAAGATGAAAGCTATCTGAGAGTGAGAGGGGAAAAAGCATGCTGCGTCGTTTACTTCAGCTGTATATCGGTCTGGCGCTGTACGGTGTGTCGACGGCCATGTTTGTTCGCGCCGATTTAGGGGCCGATCCGTGGAACGTGTTTCATCTGGGGGTGGCCAATTTACTGTCGATGAATATCGGCGTGGTGATTATTGTCGTAGGCGTGTTGGTGCTGCTGGCGTGGATACCGCTACGCCAGCGTCCCGGATTTGGCACCCTGAGCAATGTTATTATGATTGGGCTGGCGGCAGATGCCGCGCTGGTGGTGATCCCGGGATTCGAATCCCTGCCGGCGCGCAGCGTCCTGCTGGTGACCGCGGTGATCCTGAATGCATTAGCCACCAGTTTATACATTGGCGCTGGTTTTGGCGCGGGTCCACGGGACGGCCTGATGACCGGTATTCACGCACGTACCGGATGGCCAGTACGACGCATTCGCACCGCAATTGAAGTGTCAGTGTTGCTTATTGGTTGGCTGCTGGGGGGAACCGTGGGGGTTGGCACGGTATTGTATGCGCTGGCTATTGGGCCGTTAATTCAGATTTGCCTGCCGTGGTTTCGCCAACAGCCACAGTCGCGTATCCGAGTCAGGAGTGAACCTGGGGCACGATCGCCTGCTGGCGACTAAACTTAACCTCGACTGACGCGGCCAGAATCGGCTTGCCGCGCAGTACACTTCGGAGGTTTTTCTCATGAAGTATGTTGATGGTTTTGTCGTTGCCGTACCCGCTGACAACAAGGAGGCGTACATTGCGATGGCGGCGAAAGCAGCTCCGCTTTTCAAGGAGTTCGGCGCATTACGCGTGGTGGAGTGCTGGGCAGATGATGTCCCTGACGGCAAATTAACTGATTTTCGCATGGCAGTGAAAGCGCAGGATCATGAAGAGGTGGTATTCAGTTGGATTGAATACCCTTCCAAAGAGGTCCGCGATGCGGCGAATCAGAAGATGATGTCCGATCCCCGTATGAAGGAATTCGGTGAGTCTATGCCATTTGATGGCAAACGAATGATCTACGGCGGATTTGCGCCCATTATGGACGAGTGATGTGACTGGCTGTGCGGCGTGCCGCCAGCCATCTCAACATCAACAGCCATGTCACAGCCGTTTTTCAGCCCACAGAATAAATTCCGCTTTTGGCAGTGCTTTACTGTAAAGCCAGCCCTGACCGTACTGCACGCCATGTTGGCGTAGCCAGGCTGCCTGATTTTCAGTTTCGATACCTTCTGCCACCATTTCCAGCTTCAGCGTCTTGGCAATCTCAATGATATGCGGCGTCACGTTGTTGTACTCCAGGGCATCAACAAAGGATTTATCGATCTTCAGGATGTCCACATCCAGATCCTGTAAATAGCTCAGGCTGGAATAGCCGGTTCCAAAATCATCGATGTATATTGAATGTCCCGCCTGACGATATTTAGCAATAAACGGCGCGCTGTTTTTCGGATCGGCAAACTCGCGTTCGGTCAGTTCCAGCGCGATTTGCGCTGGCTTAAGCTGCCAGTGCTTTACCTTCTGGCCTAACAGAGCGGGAAGCGTTTCAGAAGCCAGATCGGCTGACTCAAGATTAATGGAGATATGCTGATCCGGGTGTTGACGCAGCCATTTTCCTAAATCGTCAAATACGCTTTCAATTATCAAACGCGTGAGGGGTTTTGTCAGTCCGGTCTCCTGCGCCATCGCGACAAAAATTTCAGGCGACAGATAGCTCCCATCGGCCTGCTGCCAACGGGCCAGTGCTTCTGCCCCGACCACTTTTCCCGTTGTGAGCGAGATAATGGGCTGGTAATGGACCTTGATATCCCGATGCTGGATAGCATCCTGCAACTGGTGATGGGGGGACTGTAAGCGACGCAAAATGCGCAGAATAAAGGCGGCGGTAAGCAGGCCGATGATAATCCCTGCCGGGAGCCAGATCAGGGCTTGTCGGTGCCAGGTTTTTTGTAATGGTAGGGTAGATGCCCAGGTGACGATCGTGATGCCCAGTTCAGGAAAGGGGCGGGCATTAAAAATATTGCTATCTTTCTGAAAATGAGTGATCGAATGCTCTTGTTTTACATGCTGCAAAACGTCCGATGGCAGCGCGGCGCTACTGGCAACCACCACGTTGCGCGCGGTGCCAATGATAGTGACTTCGATTGGCCATGAGCCAAACGGGATGACGTCAATAAAGGAACCCGGATCGACCATCACGACATAATGCTCGCTACCTAAAGCCGCCATAAAACGCTTGATGCCCAAATCATTTTGCGTAGTAAGCCATGCGCGATATCCATCCGGCGTGACTTTCATTGCTGGTGGAAATGCGGCAGCCTGGCTGTTTTTTTCCAGAGATGAACATTGCGGAACATTGTCTTTGAGATACAGCACTTCCTGAATATAGCGATAGCTATATGACAAGCGACGCATTTCCAGCAGATGCTCATCACTACAAGGCACTCCCTGAAAGGACTCTATGTGGCGTAATGCTTTCCTGGCCTGCTCGCCGACGCGTTCTGTGCGCAATGCGACTCGTGTTGAGAACATATCGAGTTCATCAATAAACTTTGTTTCGACCTGACGATGTGCCAGCCACAAGCTTAAACCTACGGGGGCGAGGATAGAAAGAAACAGCACCCCTGTCACCAGGCTTATCAGATGTCGTGTTGTCACAATGATATCCTTATTAACACAGCGTAAGGAAAGTATATCCGAAAGCCGAAAAAGCTATTCGATTGGCATCATATATTTAGGGCCACTTATCACCCCGTTTGTTTGCCCGTCGCGTAAATCAGGTTGTGATTTAAATAAGAGTGGTGTACTTTAATGATTATGTTATAACGTAACAATTTGAGGTTGCCATGAAACCGGATATCCATCCTTTTTATCGTACCGTGGTGTTTCACGATACCAGTGCCAATGAATACTTTAAGGTCGGTTCGACCATCAAAACCGAACGTGAGATTGAGTTCGAAGGGAAAACGTACCCGTATGTGACCCTTGATATCTCTTCTAAGTCACATCCGTATTACACCGGAAAACAAAAGACCTTTGACAACGAAGGTAGCGCAGCCCGCTTCCAGAAACGTTTTGGTCATTTTATTGGCGCTAAGCGAGGTTAAAATGCAGGTACTCAATTCGCTTCGCAGCGCAAAACAGCGGCACCCTGACTGCCAGATAGTGAAACGCAAAGGGCGTTTGTATGTTATCTGTAAAACAAATCCGCGATTTAAAGCGGTACAGGGCCGTAAAAAAAGACGTTAATTTCTTTGCCGGCATTCAGGGACTAAAGTGCGTTTCCTTTACAGGGACGCACTTTTTTATGTCAGAGGCGAAATTACTGGCTGGCCTGCGGGCGGGTGAGCGTAAACACATCGTAGAACGAGAGTTCGCCTTTACGTGAAATCATCTTTTGCAGTTGTGTTTTATGCTCGCTATCAACGGAAGGGGAGTGCAAAATAGAGTCGATGAGTGAGGAGGGAACAAAACGCGTGTTGTACCATTCACCGTTATAACAAACTCTGAAATCCAGGACGTCGATGTCTTCATAGCGATAACGCGGCGCCACGTCGAAAAAGAAAAAGCCGTTAAGTATGACAAACAGTACTACCAGCAGCCATACCGAATCGACCAGCGTTTCTGACTGTAGCATTACCGCCAGCGTGGCAAACCATGCCACATACATACCGATAAACAGCCCCGGATGTTTGCGAATAAAACTGATGCTAAAGCGCGGTTTGTTGTCGCGCTTCTCGCGAATATTTAAGTCATCGATTGTTTCGGTAAGCAGGCGCTGTATTTCTGTCATCTCTTGCCTTCGTGATATCTGCAAAATTCAGGAGCGATCGCCCTATTTTAAAAGGGGATACCTGCTGAAGGTAGTAACAGATTAACCGCAATTTAGCATAACAGTTACATTTTAGATCACAGCGTTTTGATGATCCTCGCGGGATTACCGCCGACTACGCTGTTTGCCGGAACGCTTTTCGTCACCACCGCGCCAGAGGCTACAACGACATTATCACCGAGCGTGACGCCGGGATTGATCACTGCGCGGCCACCTATCCAGACATTGTTGCCGATAGTCACGGGCTTTCCGAACTCCAGGCCACTGTTGCGTTCGGTCGCATCCAGAGGGTGTGTCGCGGTATAGATATGGACGCCGGGTGCCAGCATGCAGTTGTCGCCAATATGGATTGGACAGACATCAAGCATGACGCAGTCGAAGTTGGCGTAAAATTCTTTACCGAGATAGATGTTATAACCGTAATCACAACGGAAAGAGGGTTCAATATATGCACCTTCGCTTTGACCCAGCAGATCATGCAGGATGGCCTGACGCTCACTTTTTGCCTCTGGCGAGGTGAGATTGTAGCGGTGAGTCAACTGACGAGCGCGTAGTCGGTCGTTGCGCAACGTTTCATCTGCCGGGCGATAGCGTTCGCCGGCGATCATTTTTTGCTTTTCTTTACTCATTACGAATTCCCTGTGTCCTGATGATCATTTCAGCACAGTAAAACGCAATGCAAGCAAAGGGAACGTTCCCGTTGGTTCGCTGTGATCGTAATCACGTGATTTGAATTAAATAACCATTGTAAATACGAAAATGGTCAGTCAGACAAACAAATGTCCCGCTATACCTGACTTAACCTCGAGAGCAATTAGCGAATGAATTTCCAAACGGAAGTTGGAATCTTGTCGTAGAGCTTATTCATGGTCAATTCAGCAAGACGGTGATCCGCTGCTGAGTAAAATACAGCCAGTTCGTTGTCGGACAATTCATATTTATTTTTTTCAATAACGCGCTCAAGCGTGTCAATTGTCTGGCAGCGTCGCAGGCGCATCAAATAATCTGTTTTAGTTAATGGTTTATCAGACATAACTCTTACCTATGATTGTAATAATTTTTAACAAGACAAACTAACAGGATTAGCCCTGGTGGCATTGACAAAACAGCGAAACAGTCGATTACCTGATTTCCGCCATTTCTGCAGATCCTGCGTATTAATACCATAACTGCTGAACAACATAAAAGTGTCATCCAGGTATTCATCTATCTGCGCAATCAGCTTATTGTCCTCATTGTACTTAATTTTATAATTAAGTGCGAAGGTTGCAATATGCTCTATCAGTTCATTGAGCTGCAAGCTGGTTGCAGAGGTAGGGTCGTTAACCCAGCCATGGTTACTTTGTTCAAGGTTTGCAAGACAGTCATGATACAGAGTTTCGCAGAGAAATTTAAGCTGCGCGATATCATGTCTTTTGGGTGAGTATTCATCCATAACGCATCCCCTTCTTCGTGGCTTAAACTAACCGAACACCTTCGGGATGGATACAACAAACTACCTGGAACTTGCCCGCGACTCCTGATGATTTAACTATAATCTAGTCTAAAAAAGATTTCATCGTCATATCACGAAAAATTACAATTATGCAAAATTATGACGTGGCATCATTTTTACATTTTAACAGATAAGTACAGTTATTTGAAATCGGACAATTTCTTTATTCTTCGGGCAATCATCGGGTTATCTTCATTAGCTATCGCAACGACAGGCAACAACCGCCAGGATGGCGCGATAACCAGGAATAATCTTAATATTTATTAAGGTAAATAAGAACTCTCAACACTTTTTAAGAATAGCCTTTAAGGCTACAGGGATTATATCGCTTATTTAAGCCGGAGAAAATAAACCGAATTTCAATAAGTGGATTTTATGATTTTTCCAGAAAAAAGGCCGCTTGCGCGGCCTTATCTTTAGAGAGGTATCAATGATGATCGACTGAGTGGCTATGCTCAATATCTTCATTTTTGCGGCTAAAGCGGCGGCGTACCACCACAAAGAACACCGGAACAAAGAAGATAGCCAACACGGTTGCCGTCACCATCCCGCCCATTACGCCAGTACCAACGGCGTTCTGCGCGCCGGAACCTGCGCCGGAGCTGATTACCAGCGGCATTACGCCCAGAATAAAGGCCAGTGACGTCATGAGGATTGGACGTAAACGCATGCGGACCGCGTCCAGCGTCGCCTCTATCAGACCTTTGCCTTCTTTATCCATCAGATCTTTGGCGAATTCGACGATAAGTATCGCGTTCTTCGCCGACAACCCAATGGTTGTGAGCAGGCCTACCTGGAAGTATACGTCGTTGGTCAGACCGCGGAATGTCGCTGCCAGCAATGCGCCGATAACCCCCAACGGTACTACCAGCATAACGGAGAACGGAATTGACCAGCTCTCGTACAATGCCGCCAGACACAGGAAGACGACGATCAGTGAAATGGCATACAGGGCAGGGGCCTGGTTACCGGACAGTCGTTCCTGGTAGGACATACCCGTCCAGTCATAACCGATACCGGATGGCAGTTTGCTGGCCAGTTGCTCCATCATCGCCATCGCTTCACCGGTACTTTTACCCGGTGCGGCCTGGCCTAAGATCTCCATGGAAGGCAGACCGTTATAGCGTTCCAGACGCGGTGAACCGTATTCCCAGCGTGAGGTAGAGAAGGCGGAGAATGGGACCATCTGTCCATCGCTGCCGCGCACGTACCAGTTGCCAATATCTTCCGGCAACATACGGTACTTCGCTTCAGACATGACGTAAACTTTCTTCACACGACCACGGTCGATGAAGTCATTCACGTAGCTTCCGCCCCATGCGGCACCCAGCGTTGTATTAATATCACTAATGGAAACACCCAGCGCCTGCGCTTTTTCCTGATCGATATCGATCTTGAACTGCGGCGTATCTTCCAGACCGTTAGGACGTACGCCGACTAACAGATCAGGATGTTTCGCAACTTCACCAAACAGTTGGTTACGCGCCTGGGTCAGTTTTTCATGGCCCAAACCAGCCTGGTCAATCAACTGGAAGTCAAAACCAGTGGCGGTACCTAACTCCACAATCGCTGGCAGGTTGAAGGCAAAGACCATTGCATCTTTAATCTGCGAGAATGCGCCCATCGCACGCTCGGTAATCGCCTCAACTTTATTCTCTTTACCTGGACGTTCGCTCCAGTCTTTCAGTGAGACGAACGCGATACCGGTGTTCTGACCACGACCCGCAAAACCGAAGCCGTTAACGGCAAACACCGATTCAACGTTCGCTTTTTCTTTCGTCAGATAGTAATCCGTCATTTCATCCAGCACCTTCTGGGTACGCTCTTGCGTTGCACCCGCTGGCAGCTGAGCCATTGACAGGAATACCCCCTGGTCTTCATCTGGCAGGAACGAACTTGGCAGACGAACGAACAGATAGGCCATGCCCACGACGATGATCAGATACAGCGCCAGATAACGACCGGTGCTGCGCAGAATACCGCCCACGCTGTCGGTGTAATGGTGCGTGCTCTTATCGAACATGCGGTTAAACCAGCCGAAGAAGCCTTTTTTACCTTCTCCGTGATCGCCTTTAGCAATCGGTTTGAGCATGGTCGCACACAGGGCAGGGGTCAGAATCAATGCCACCAGTACTGACAACGCCATCGCGGAAACAATGGTGATGGAGAACTGACGGTAAATTGCACCGGTAGAACCCCCGAAGAATGCCATCGGGATAAATACCGCTGACAGCACCATTGCGATACCCACCAGCGCGCCCTGAATCTGGCCCATTGATTTACGTGTCGCTTCCTTCGGCGGTAGTCCTTCTTCCGCCATAACACGTTCAACGTTCTCGACCACCACGATGGCGTCATCCACCAACAGGCCGATGGCGAGCACCATCCCGAACATCGTCAGGGTGTTTATCGAGAAGCCGAAAATCGCAAGGACGGCAAACGTACCCAACAGCACCACTGGCACAGCGATAGTCGGAATCAACGTCGCGCGGAAGTTCTGCAGGAACAGATACATAACCAGGAACACGAGGATGATTGCTTCCGCCAGCGTTTTCACCACTTCGTGAATAGAGATTTTCACGAACGGCGTGGTGTCATACGGGTAAACGATCTTCAGACCTGACGGGAAGAACGGTTCCATCTTCTTCAGTTCATCGCGGATAGCGTTTGCGGTGTCCAGGGCGTTAGCGCCTGTCGCCAGCTTGATACCCAGACCGGATGCTGGTTTACCGTTGAACTTCGCAATGATGTCGTAGTTCTCGCCGCCCAGCTCCACTTTCGCCACGTCACGTAAACGAACCTGGGAACCATCCTGATTCACTTTCAGCAGAATTTTGCTGAACTCATCGGCGGAGGTCAGACGGGTCTGCGCGATGATCGACGCGTTAAGCTGCTGGCCTTTCACCGGCGGCGTACCACCTAACTGACCGGCTGCAACCTGGGCGTTTTGCGCTTTGATTGCGTTGATGACATCAACCGGCGTCAGCTGGAAATTGTTCAGTTTGTTCGGATCCATCCAGATACGCATTGCATACTGTGAACCGAACAGTTGAACATCGCCCACGCCTGAAGTACGGCTAATGGCGTCCTTCATGTTGGCGCCAACGTAGTCGGAAATATCCTCCTGCGTCATGGTGCCATTGGTGTTGATAACACCGACGACCATCAGGAAGCTGCTGGATGACTTCTCAACGCTAACCCCTTGCTGCTGTACTTCCTGCGGCAGTAACGGCATAGCCAGCTGCAGTTTGTTCTGCACCTGTACCTGCGCGATGTCCGCATCAGTACCAGACTGGAAGGTTAGGGTGATCTGCACGGTACCCGTGGAGTCACTGTTTGAGGACATGTACATCAGGTTATCGATACCGTTCATATTCTGTTCGATAACCTGCGTAACAGTATCCTGTACTGTTTTGGCATCAGCGCCAGGGTAGGTCGCGGAGATCGTCACTGCTGGCGGTGCAATAGTCGGATATTGCGCTACCGGCAATTTGAGGATCGCGAGCCCCCCTGCCAACATGATGATAATGGCGATCACCCACGCAAATATTGGGCGATCGATAAAGAAATTAGGCATGTCTTAACGGCTCCTGTTTAAGTTAAGACTTGGACTGTTCAGGCTGGCTACCGCTTGCGGCTTGCTGGTTGTTATCCGCGGTAATCTCCTGGGCTTTTACCTGCGCGCCAGGACGTACTTTTTGCAACCCAGTGACAATCACGCGGTCGCCCGGCTTAAGTCCATCAGTGACTAACCATTTATCGCCAATCGCTTGTGCGGCGACAATTTGACGCATTTCAACTTTGTTATCTGCACCGATAACCAAGGCACTGGCATCGCCACGCGGTGTGCGGGTAACGCCTTGCTGCGGAACCAGTAATGCAGTTGGGTTAGTCCCTTCTTCCAGGCGAGCACGGACGAACATTCCCGGTAGTAAGGTGTGATCCGGGTTAGGGAAGATGGCGCGTAACGTAATCGAACCGGTGGTTTGATCTACCGTAACATCGGAAAATTCCAGCGTACCGGCCTGCGGGAACTTGATGCCGTCATTGGTCACCAGCTCGACTTTCGCTTTACCGTTCTCTTGCTTCAGCGTGCCGTTGGCCAACTCTTGTTTCAGGCGCAGGAAGTCGTTACTTGACTGCGTCACGTCTACATAGATAGGGTCCAATTGCTGAACGGTAGCCAGTGCGGTCGCCTGACCGTTTTGCACCAGAGCGCCTTCCGTAACGGATGACTTACCAATGCGGCCGCTGATCGGCGACGTCACTTTGGTATAGGCCAGATTGATGCGTGCAGTTTCTACTGCGGCTTTCGCGGCGACAACGGCGGCGTTCGCCTGCTGTGCGTCTGCCAGCGCGCTATCGTAATCCTGTTGACTGATGTACTTAGTACCCAACAGTTTCTGATAACGTTTGACCGTCAGTTGAGCGATATTTGCTGCGGCTTGTGCTTTGGCCAGATCGCCTTTTGCGCTCTCATAAGCGGCCTGGTAAGTCGCAGGATCAATCTGATAGAGAGATACACCCGCTTCGATGTCACCACCTTCCGTGAAATTACGCTTCAGGATAATACCGCTAACCTGAGGACGAACTTCAGCAATGCGATACGCACTGGTGCGACCCGGGAGTTCGGTTGTTATCTGTAGAGGTTCAGTTTTGAGCGTAACAACTCCAACCTCTGGCATCTGCTGGCCCCCTTGTTGGGCCTGTTTGTCGTCACATCCTGTTAGCGCTAAGCTGCCTGAGAGCATCAGAACGACTGCCAGAGGCGTTAACCCTCTGTTTTTGTTCATATGTAAACCTCGAGTGTCCGATTTCAAATTGATCAATGGCTTAAAGCCCATAAACCCATTGCTGCGTTTATATTATCGTCGTGCTATGGTACATACATTCACAAATGTATGTAAATCTAACGCCTGTAAATTCACTGACCTATGGCACGAAAAACCAAACAACAAGCACAGGAAACACGACAGCACATTCTCGATGTTGCTCTGCGTTTGTTTTCGCAACAAGGGGTATCATCCACCTCGCTTGCGGAGATCGCACAAGCCGCTGGTGTCACGCGCGGCGCAATCTATTGGCATTTCAAAAACAAATCGGATTTATTCAGTGAAATTTGGGAGCTAGCAAAACCTAACATTGATGAGTTAGAGACTGAGTATCAAGCAAAATTCCCCGACGATCCACTATCAGTATTAAGAGAAATTTTAATTTACGTTCTTGAAGCTACCGTGACAGAAGAACGCCGACGTTTGTTGCTGGAAATTATATTCCACAAATGCGAATTTGTCGGGGAAATGGCCTCTGTTCAGTTGGCTCAACGCAGTCTGTGTATTGAAAATTACGACCGTATCGAACAAACATTGCGGCAGTGCATGAATGCCAACATGCTGCCGGAAAATCTGAACACGCGTCGCGTGGCGGTGCTGTTGCGTAGCTATGTTACGGGAATTATAGAGAACTGGTTATTTGCCCCTGAATCTTTTGATCTGAAAAAAGACGCGCGTGAATACGTCGCAGTACTGCTGGAGATGTGTCTTCTCTGCCCAAGCCTGCGGGTTAACGTGGCGAAATCCTGCTAACTTTTGCGGTCTGAACCAGGAATTATCCTGGTCGTTTTGCCTGCTGCTATTCTGCCGCTCACAGCCGTGATATTCTTGCCGCTTGACTATTTCCGGTCACTTTTCCGGTTCAGAAACGTTCATTCTCATGACTATGTTGCAGTTCTATAAACGTTCACAGCATCTTATTGCTATTACCTTTCTTTTCTTCATTCTATTGCTTTCTTGCCAGTCGTCAGCATTTGCACGGGCGCAACAGAGTGGGGATCTGCCGACGAAAGCGGATATTCAGAGCCAACTGGACGCGCTGAATAAACAAAAAGATCTCTCCGCGCAGGATAAGCTGGTTCAGCAGGATCTGACCGATACCATCGCCACGCTGGATAAAATCGATCGCGTGAAAGATGAGACCGTACAGCTTCGGCAGAAAGTTGCCGAGGCGCCGGAGAAAATGCGTCAGGCGACAGATGCGCTAAATTCGCTCAGTGATGTTGATAATGACGATGAAACGCGAAAAACGCTGAGTACGCTCTCCTTACGTCAACTGGAGTCGCGCGTGGCGCAGGTATTGGATGACCTGCAAAGCGCGCAAAATGATTTGGCCGCTTATAACAGCCAACTGGTATCGCTGCAGACTCAGCCAGAGCGCGTGCAAAATGCGATGTACACCGCGTCGCAGCAAATGCAGCAAATCCGCAATCGGCTCGATGGTAATAATGTGGGGGAGGCGGCGTTGCGCCCCAGCCAGCAGGTGCTACTGCAGGCGCAGCAGGCGCTACTGAACGCGCAGATCGACCAACAGCGTAAAAGCCTTGAAGGCAATACGATTTTGCAGGACACCTTGCAAAAACAACGCGATTACGTGACGGCAAACAGCAATCGTCTTGAGCATCAGCTCCAGCTCCTGCAAGAGGCTGTAAACAGCAAACGGCTGACGTTAACCGAAAAGACGGCGCAGGAAGCGGTATCGCCTGACGAAGCTGAGCGTATTCAGTCTAATCCGTTAGTGAAGCAGGAACTGGACGTCAACCATCAGCTTAGCCAGCGTCTGATCGCCGCGACCGAAAACGGCAATAACCTGATGCAGCAAAATATTAAGGTTAAAAACTGGCTCGATCGCGCGCTGCAATCCGAACGCAATATTAAAGAACAGATCGCCGTCCTGAAAGGCAGTCTGTTGTTGTCACGTATTCTGTACCAGCAGCAACAAACGCTGCCGTCGGCAGATGAGCTTGCTGATATGACCAACCGGATCGCCGATTTGCGTCTGGAACAATTTGAGGTCAACCAGCAGCGTGACGCCCTGTTCCAGAATGATGCGTTTGTCGCCAAACTGGAAGAAGGGCACAGCAACGAAGTCAACGGTGAAGTCCATGATGCCCTGCTGCAGGTCGTGGATATGCGCCGGGAGTTGTTGGATCAACTGAATAAGCAACTGGGCAACCAGTTAATGATGGCGATTAACCTGCAAATCAACCAGCAGCAGTTGATGAGCGTGTCGAAAAACCTGAAAGGGATCCTCACCCAGCAAATTTTTTGGGTTAACAGTAACCGTCCAATGGACTGGGACTGGATCAAAGCCTTCCCGCAAACGCTTAAAGACCAGTTTAAGTCGATGAAAATCACCGTGAACTGGGAAAAAGCCTGGCCAGCGGTATTTATTGCCTTCCTGGCAGGATTGCCGCTGCTGCTCATTGCCGGGTTAATCCGCTGGCGTTTGAAATGGCTGAAAGAATATCAGGCGAAATTAGCCGCCGCGGTAGGCAACCTGCGTAATGACAGTCAGCTCAATACGCCAAAAGCGATACTGATCGATCTCATCAGAGCGCTGCCAGCGTGTCTGATTATCCTCGCCGTGGGGCTGATTCTGCTTACCATGCAGCTGAATATCAGCGACCTGCTGTGGGCGTTCAGTAAGAAGATGACTGTCTTCTGGCTGGTATTTGGTCTGTGCTGGAAGGTGCTGGAAAAAGATGGTGTGGCGATACGCCATTTTGGCATGCCTGCAAAGCAAACCAGCCACTGGCGTCGCCAGATTGTGCGTATTAGCCTGGCGTTGTTACCGCTTAACTTCTGGTCAGTTGTTGCTGAACTGTCGCCGCTCAATCTGATGGATGATGTGCTTGGTCAGTCCGTTATTTTCCTCAACCTGTTGCTGATCGCCTTCCTGGTATGGCCAATGTGCCGTGAAAGCTGGCGTGACAAAGAGTCGCATGGTCTGCGTCTGGTCACCATTACCGTGTTGTCTATTATCCCGATTGCATTGATGGTGCTGACGGCGACAGGGTATTTCTACACCACGCTGCGCTTGTCGGGCCGCTGGATTGAAACGGTTTATCTGGTTATTGTCTGGAACCTGTTGTATCAGACGGTGCTCCGCGGGTTGAGCGTGGCGGCGCGGCGTATCGCCTGGCGTCGTGCGTTAGCGCGTCGTCAGAACCTGGTGAAAGAAGGGGCAGAAGGCGCAGAACCGCAAGAAGAACCGACCATTGCGCTGGAGCAGGTTAACCAGCAAACCTTACGTATCACCATGCTGGTGATGGTTGCCTTGTTTGGTGTTCTGTTCTGGGCAATTTGGTCCGATCTGATCACCGTGTTCAGTTACCTCGACAGCATTACGCTCTGGCATTATAACGCTACAGAAGCGGGGGCCGCAGTGGTGAAAAGCGTCACCATGGGCAGCCTGCTGTTTGCGATTATTGCGTCAATGGTCGCATGGGCGCTGATCCGCAACTTACCCGGACTATTGGAAGTGCTGGTGCTCTCGCGATTGAAGATGCGCCAGGGAGCGTCGTATGCGATCACCACCATTCTTAACTATGCGATCATCGCCATCGGTGCGATGACGGTCTTCGGTTCGCTCGGCGTCTCATGGGATAAACTACAGTGGCTGGCCGCAGCCTTGTCGGTTGGTCTTGGTTTTGGTTTGCAGGAGATTTTCGGTAACTTTGTTTCCGGTCTGATTATTCTGTTTGAGCGCCCGGTACGCATCGGCGATACCGTGACTATCGGAACATTCTCGGGAACGGTCAGCAAGATCCGTATTCGTGCCACCACTATTACCGACTTTGATCGCAAAGAGGTGATCATCCCGAACAAAGCCTTTGTGACGGAGCGTTTGATCAACTGGTCGCTTTCCGATACCACTACGCGTCTGGTGATCCGCATTGGCGTGGCCTACGGTTCGGATCTGGAGAAAGTGAAGAAAGTGCTGTTGCAGGCGGCGATGGAACATCCGAAAGTGATGCACGATCCGGAACCAGCGGTGTTCTTTACCGCCTTCGGCGCCAGCACGTTGGATCATGAGCTGCGTTTATACGTGCGTGAACTGCGCGATCGTAGCCATACGGTTGACGAACTTAACCGTGCGGTCGATCGTTTGTGTCGTGAAAATGACATTGATATCGCCTTTAACCAGCTCGAAGTGCACCTGCATAATGCGAAAGGGGACACCGTGACCGAAGTTAAGCGTGACATCATCAAAGGTGATGATCCGACGCCTTCGGTAGGTTAAGTTGCAATCAGGGCGGCCAGTTTGCCGCCCTGATTGTATTTAGTGAGTCAGCGCTGTCAGTTCTTCCTGCGTCAGGCCCGTAAGGTGTGTAATCAGATCCGGTTCCAGGCCGCGGGCGAGCATTTTTTGTGCGATATCACGGGCTTCTGCCTGCCGACCTTTTTCCAGCCCTTGCTGCATGCCTTCCGCTCTACCTTTTTCTTCTAACCATTCAGCAATTGTCATCAGCTGTTCCTTGTACTGTGGCGCACTCTGCGCCAGTTGGCGGACAAGTACGCCGGGTTCCATGGTATTTCCTGCTTTCAGCATGTAATTAATCAAAACGTCGAGCTGATATTCTGTCAGGCGATCCTGCGTTAAGAGCGTAATGAGTTGATCCAATAACTCGCTCAGATCGCGTTGCCGAATATGTTTTTGCAGGAGTTCCAGCATCGCTACCCGTTGATGCTGCATGATCTGATTATCTGGCATAATGGTCAGGTCTACCAGCGCAAATTCATTGCCATAAAGCGCTTTCGCAAGCTGTGGCTCGCTAAACAACTGATGCCAGTTGAGAGTATAGGGCCACGGGCTTTCCGTACCATGATAAAACAGTACAGGTACCACCAGAGGTAAGGTTTTATGCCCGGCGTTAAGGTGATGCTGCATAGCAGCAACAGCGTAGCGCATCAGGCGAAAGGCCATTAATTTATCGGGTTTACTCTGATGCTCAATCAGCGCATAAACGTAGCCGGGTCCATGTGTTGTTTGCAGGGAGTAGAGGATATCTGAATAGCAGGTGCGTAAATCGTCCTCAATAAAGCTGCCTGATTCCAGCGTTAATGTTTCCATATCGCATATATTGAGAAACGCTCGAGGCAGATGGATCTGCAAAAAATCTCGGGCGACCTCTTTTTGCGTCAGCATTTGCCGAAAGACCGCATCGTGCGGCGTGGTGGGGAGCCGTTCCATGATCTGTCCGTTATCGTCGTGATGTTGCGACGACTCTGACACCGAAGCCAATGGCAGACCAGAGGGCAATCAATCAGTTTGCGAGGCGCTTTCCGCACTTTTAAGCTTATTTTCATAATCGCGCATAACGATCTCCAGCGCGCGTAGCACTGTGCGTGCTGGAAGCTGATTTTCTTCAAGTAAAACAATCAAATCGACGGCCAGTTTGACCTCGTCCGGGGCGTTCTCTAATGACATAAATTCTCCGGGTATTAACGGGTTAAACGCGCCAGCACGGCTTCTATTCTTGCCAGCGCATGGCGACAGCGCGTCAGTCGCGCTTCGAATGCTTCTACTTCACGATGCAATTTCTGTTGTTCTTCAAAACCCGTAGCCTGGGACAGGCGCTCCTTGCGTTCACGCGTCATTTCAACCAGCCGGCGTTCAAATTCCTGGTGTTGAACCCGCTTGCGCTGCCAACGCGCCAGGCCGGGAGAGGCGCAGTCCCACTCTCTGAGCGACCAACTGGTTGTTTCGCGTGAAATCGCCTCTAACTGTGAAGCAAGGTGTTCCGCAAGCCAGCTAATTTGGGGGAGTTGTTGCTGATCCACCGCGCGGCGTAGGGCCGTGAGATTATCTTCTGCTTCATCCAGACACGCCTGCAGCAACGTGCTGCGAGTATGAAACAGATGCCTGTCAAAGCGGGCGCTAAGCGTTGTATGATGCGCCAATGGGGCACAACGCTGGCGCAGGCGGTTAAGCTGGTTTTCGAGCGTCTGTAGCAGTATGACGGTTTTCACGACAACACTCCGATGAAAATGAGAACTGTTATGCTAAAGTAGCGATTCTCTGTGTTAAGTACTCATATTATGCAACGCATTATTCTAATCATCATTGGCTGGCTAGCGGTAGTATTAGGAACGCTGGGCGTGGTATTGCCGCTATTGCCCACGACGCCATTTATCCTGTTGGCTGCCTGGTGTTTTGCCCGCTCATCGCCGCGTTTTCACGATTGGCTGCTGTATCGTTCGTGGTTCGGCGGGTATCTGCGCCATTGGCAAAAACACCGCGCGATGCCGCCGGGCGCAAAGCCGCGCGCTATTTTGCTGATATTGATTACGTTTGGTATTTCACTGTGGCTGGTCAATATGATGTGGGTACGCGGCCTGCTGCTGGTTATTCTCGCCTGTTTACTGATTTTTATGTGGCGGATCCCGGTGATTGATGAAAAACAACAAAAGCAATAAAGCGCAATAATCGCTGTTGCAATTGTCGCTCACAGCCAGTAAATTCGACCGTTTTCGAGCACAGGCGCAGGTGGTCAAAGGTTAAGCAAATGTAACCCTGGCCCTTAATATAGACACAAAATCATTCAAGACACGTCGAGGATGAAGTGTATAGTGCGCCGTGAAGTAATACCGAATTAATCAGGCACAAACTTATGACCGCGACTGCACAGCAGCTTGAGTTTCTCAAAAATAGCATCAAAAGCATCCACGACTACCCGAAACCGGGCATTCTTTTTCGCGATGTCACCAGCTTACTGGAAGACCCGAAAGCCTACGCCCTCAGCATTGAATTGCTGGTTGAACGCTACAAAAATGCGGGTATCACTAAAGTGGTTGGCACCGAAGCGCGTGGCTTCCTGTTTGGCGCGCCGGTAGCATTGGGTCTGGGCGTCGGCTTTGTTCCGGTACGTAAACCCCGCAAGCTTCCGCGTGAAGTGATTGCCGAGAGCTATGAGCTGGAATACGGCACCGATCAGCTGGAAATCCACGTTGATGCCATCAAACCGGGCGATAAGGTACTGGTTGTGGACGACCTGCTGGCAACCGGCGGCACGATTGAAGCCACCGTGAAACTGATCCGCCGTCTGGGTGGCGAAGTGACCGATGCTGCTTTTATCATTAACCTGTTTGACCTGGGCGGCGAACAGCGCCTGGAAAAACAGGGGCTGACCTGTTATAGCCTGGTTCCGTTCCCGGGCCACTAAGTCGGCTATCTCATCTCGGCTGAAGAGATACCGAGACACACAACCTCGCCGTCGCTGCGAGGTTGTGTTAGCATTATCCTCCTGTGAATCCACCCTCCAGCCTTTCAGAGCCTGCCAATGAGTTATCAGGTCTTAGCCCGAAAATGGCGCCCACAAACCTTTGCTGACGTCGTCGGCCAGGAACATGTGCTGACGGCACTGGCGAACGGCTTGTCGTTAGGGCGTATTCATCATGCATATCTGTTTTCCGGCACCCGTGGCGTCGGGAAAACCTCTATCGCCCGTTTGCTGGCGAAGGGACTAAACTGTGAAACCGGTATTACCGCCACGCCGTGCGGCGTGTGCGATAACTGCCGTGAAATCGAGCAGGGGCGTTTTGTCGATCTGATTGAAATCGACGCCGCCTCACGCACCAAAGTCGAAGACACCCGCGACCTGCTGGATAACGTCCAGTACGCGCCTGCGCGCGGTCGCTTTAAGGTCTATTTGATCGACGAAGTGCACATGTTATCGCGCCACAGCTTTAACGCCTTGCTGAAAACGCTCGAAGAGCCGCCTGCACACGTTAAATTCCTGCTGGCGACCACCGATCCGCAGAAGTTACCGGTGACTATCCTGTCGCGCTGTCTGCAATTCCATCTTAAAGCGCTGGATGTTGAACAGATTCGCCATCAGCTTGAGCATATCCTCAAACAAGAGCATATCGCCCATGAGCCACGCGCGTTGCAACTGCTGGCTCGCGCCGCGGACGGCAGCCTGCGCGATGCGCTGAGTCTTACCGATCAAGCGATCGCCAGCGGCGATGGTCAGGTGTCGACCGACGCGGTGAGCACCATGCTCGGCACATTGGACGATGACCAGGCGCTCTCGCTTGTTGAAGCGGTTGTCGCGGCTGACGGCGAACGCGTTATGACGTTGGTGAACGACGCCGCCGCGCGGGGTATTGAATGGGAAGCGCTGCTGGTTGAGATGTCGGCTTTGCTGCATCGCATTGCTATGGTACAGCTTTCGCCCGCCGCGCTCGGCAGCGATATGGCCGCCATTGAACAGCGTATGCGCGAACTGGCGCGAATCGTTCCGCCAACTGACATACAGCTTTACTACCAAACCCTGTTAATCGGGCGCAAAGAACTGCCGTATGCGCCGGACAGGCGAATGGGCGTCGAAATGACGCTACTGCGTGCGCTGGCTTTTCATCCGCGCATGCCTCTGCCGGAGCCTGAAGTCCCGCGCCAGTCGTTTGCCCCCGTCGCGCCGACTGCGGTGATGACCCCGACGCAAGTACCTCAGCAGCCTGCGCCAGCGCAACAGCAACAGAATGTGCCGCTCTCCGAGGCCACCAGCCAGGTGCTGGCGGCGCGTAGCCAACTGCAACGCGCTCAGGGAGCAACCAAACCAAAAAAGAGTGAACCGGCAGCCGCTTCCCGCGCGCGGCCGGTGAATAATGCTGCGCTGGAAAGACTGGCCTCGGTGTCGGAGCGTGTTCAGGCGCGTCCGGCCGTCTCTGCGCTGGAAAAAGCGCCGGCGAAGAAGGAAGCGTATCGCTGGAAAACGACCAATCCCGTAGCCGAAGTCAAAGAAGCCATTGCCACGCCGAAAGCGTTGAAAAAAGCGCTTGAGCATGAAAAAACGCCGGAACTGGCGGCAAAACTGGCGGCAGAAGCCATTGAGCGCGACCCCTGGGCTGCTCAGGTGAGCCAGCTTTCGCTGCCTAAACTGGTGGAGCAGGTGGCGCTTAATGCCTGGAAAGAAGAGAATGGCAACGTGGTTTGCCTGCACCTGCGTTCCTCGCAACGGCATCTTAATTCCAGCGGCGCGCAGCAAAAACTGGCCGAAGCATTGAGTACCTTAACGGGGTCAACGGTTGAATTGACCATCGTTGAAGATGATAATCCTGCGGTGCGCACGCCGCTGGAGTGGCGTCAGGCCATTTATGAAGAGAAACTCGCGCAGGCGCGTGAGTCGATTATTGCGGATAATAACATTCAGACGCTGCGTCGTTTTTTCGATGCAGACCTGGACGAAGAGAGTATTCGCCCCATTTGATCGTCAGCCTGATGGTTGGACGGTCGTCATCCCTTAACGTGATTGAGAGAGAAGCCTATGTTTGGTAAAGGCGGTCTGGGTAACCTGATGAAACAGGCCCAGCAGATGCAGGAAAAAATGCAGCAGATGCAGGAAGAAGTCGCCAAGCTGGAAGTCACCGGCGAATCTGGCGCGGGTCTGGTAAAAGTGACCATCAACGGCGCGCACAACTGCCGTCGTGTGGAGATCGATCCAAGCCTGCTGGAAGACGACAAAGAGATGCTGGAAGACCTGGTCGCTGCGGCATTCAACGACGCGGCGCGTCGCATTGAAGAGACGCAGAAAGAGAAGATGGCTTCTGTTTCTTCCGGAATGCAGCTGCCGCCTGGCTTTAAGATGCCGTTCTGATGCAAACCAGCCCGCTGTTAACTCAGCTTATGGAAGCACTGCGCTGTCTGCCGGGCGTTGGCCCGAAGTCTGCGCAGCGCATGGCGTTCACGCTACTTCAGCGCGATCGCAGCGGCGGGATGCGTCTGGCGCAGGCGTTAACGAAGGCGATGTCGGAAATCGGCCACTGTGCCGATTGCCGCACCTTCACAGAGCAGGATGTCTGTAATATCTGTTCGAACCCGCGTCGCCAGGAAAACGGTCAGATCTGTGTGGTGGAGAGTCCGGCGGACATCTATGCCATTGAGCAAACCGGCCAATTTTCTGGACGTTACTTCGTGCTGATGGGGCACCTGTCACCGCTGGACGGTATTGGCCCTGATGATATCGGGCTGGATCGCCTTGAACAGCGACTGGCGTCTGAGCAAATCAACGAACTGATCCTCGCGACCAATCCCACGGTCGAAGGAGAGGCGACCGCTAACTATATTGCTGAGCTTTGCATGCAGTATGGCGTTGAAGCCAGCCGTATCGCCCATGGCGTACCGGTTGGCGGCGAGCTGGAAATGGTCGACGGCACCACGCTGTCGCACTCTCTGGCCGGGCGTCACAAGATTAAATTCTGAACAAACGGAGGCCGCGACGGCGGCTTCCGCTTGAAATCCTTCGCGCTTGTCCCCATTTCACCCTCAACGTGTTTTTACCATTGAAAATGGCATTGTTGAGGTAGATCTACATGAAAGGACAAGAAACTCGTGGTTTTCAGTCAGAAGTAAAACAGCTTCTGCACCTGATGATCCATTCTCTGTATTCCAATAAAGAAATCTTCCTGCGTGAGCTCATCTCTAACGCCTCGGATGCGGCAGACAAGCTGCGTTTCCGCGCACTGTCTAACCCGGACCTGTACGAGGGGGACGGTGAACTGCGTGTGCGTGTTTCCTTCGATAAAGATAAGCGTACGTTGACCATTGCTGATAACGGCGTGGGGATGAACCGTGATGACGTCATCGATCATCTGGGGACCATTGCGAAATCCGGCACCAAATCTTTCCTCGAATCCATGGGCTCCGATCAGGCGAAAGACAGCCAGTTGATCGGTCAGTTCGGGGTTGGCTTCTACTCGGCGTTTATCGTGGCCGATAAAGTGACCGTACGTACCCGCGCGGCGGGCGACAAACCTGAGAACGGCGTGTTCTGGGAATCTGCGGGCGAAGGTGAATACACCGTTGCCGACATCACCAAAGACGATCGCGGCACCGAAATCACTTTGCATCTGCGCGAAGGCGAAGACGAGTTCCTTGATGACTGGCGCGTACGTTCCATCATCAGCAAATATTCCGACCATATCGCGCTGCCGGTAGAGATCGAAAAATCCGAAGAGAAAGACGGCGAGACCGTGGTTTCCTGGGAAAAGATCAACAAGGCGCAGGCGCTGTGGACGCGTAACAAGTCGGAAATCAAAGACGACGAGTACAACGAATTCTACAAGCATATTGCCCACGACTTCACTGACCCGCTGACCTGGAGCCACAACCGTGTGGAAGGTAAGCAGGAGTACACCAGCCTGCTGTACATTCCGTCGCAGGCGCCGTGGGATATGTGGAACCGCGATCACAAGCATGGTCTGAAACTGTACGTTCAGCGTGTGTTCATCATGGACGACGCCGAGCAGTTTATGCCGAACTACCTGCGCTTTGTGCGCGGCCTGATAGATTCCAACGATCTACCGCTGAACGTTTCCCGTGAGATCCTGCAGGACAGCACCGTCACCCGTAACCTGCGCAGCGCGCTGACCAAACGCGTGTTGCAGATGCTGGAAAAACTGGCGAAAGATGATGCCGAAAAATACCAGACCTTCTGGAAACAGTTCGGCCTGGTGCTGAAAGAAGGTCCGGCGGAAGACCACGCTAATCAGGAAACTATCGCTAAGCTGATGCGCTTCGCGTCTACGCACACAGACTCCTCCGCACAGACCGTGTCGCTGGAAGACTATATCTCCCGCATGAAAGAAGGGCAGGAGAAAATCTACTACATCACTGCAGACAGCTATGCGGCGGCGAAGAGCAGCCCGCACCTGGAACTGCTGCGTAAGAAAGGCATTGAAGTGCTGCTGCTTTCTGACCGCATCGATGAGTGGATGATGAACTACCTGACCGAGTTCGACGGCAAGCCGTTCCAGTCCGTTGCGAAAGCCGACGAGTCCATCGATAAGCTGGCGGATGAAGTGGACGAGAGCGCGAAAGAAGCGGAAAAAGCGCTGACGCCGTTCGTTGAACGCGTGAAAACGCTGCTGGGCGATCGCGTCAAAGAAGTGCGTCTGACTCACCGTCTGACCGACACGCCGGCCATCGTCACCACCGATGCGGATGAAATGAGCACCCAGATGGCGAAACTGTTCGCTGCTGCGGGTCAGGCCGTACCGGACGTGAAATATATCTTTGAACTTAACCCGGACCACGTGCTGGTAAAACGCACGGCGGATACCCAGGACGAAACGCAGTTTAAAGAGTGGATTGAACTGCTGCTGGATCAGGCTCTGTTCGCCGAACGCGGCACGCTGGAAGATCCGAACCAGTTCATCCGCCGTATGAACCAGTTGCTGGTATCCTGATAGCCATCATCTAATGCCGGATGGCGCTAACGCGTATCCGGCCTACCATATCTTTTACTCGTAGGCCGGATAAGGTGTGTACACCGCCATCCGGTAATTTCACTCCTTATTTTCAATTTTCCCTCCATTAACCGTTTCAGCGTCGGGCGTCTTCCTTGAGCCAATTGCGTGATGGTGGTATCGTTTAGCGCTTTTTAAAAAATATCGACAACCTTTAAGGGGATTTTCGTAATGCGTATCATTCTGCTTGGCGCTCCGGGCGCGGGTAAAGGAACTCAGGCTCAGTTCATCATGGAGAAGTATGGTATTCCGCAAATCTCCACCGGTGATATGCTGCGTGCCGCCGTGAAATCTGGCTCCGAGCTGGGCAAACAAGCGAAAGACATCATGGACGCCGGTAAGCTGGTGACTGATGAGCTGGTGATTGCGCTGGTAAAAGAGCGTATTGCTCAGGAAGACTGCCGTAATGGTTTCCTGCTCGATGGCTTCCCGCGTACTATTCCGCAGGCTGACGCCATGAAAGAAGCAGGTATCAACGTGGACTACGTTCTGGAGTTCGACGTACCTGACGAGCTGATCGTTGACCGTATCGTGGGGCGTCGCGTACATGCTGCTTCTGGCCGCGTTTACCACATCAAATTCAACCCGCCTAAGGTTGAAGGTAAAGACGACGTAACCGGCGAAGAGCTGACCACCCGTAAAGACGATCAGGAAGAGACCGTACGTAAGCGCCTGGTGGAATACCATCAGATGACCGCGCCGCTGATCGGCTACTACTCTAAAGAAGCGCAGGCGGGTAACACCAAATACGCGAAAGTTGATGGCACTCAGGCTGTTGCTGACGTGCGCGCAGCGCTGGAAAAAATCCTCGGTTAAGTTTTAGCGCAGTCAATGCCGGATGGCGGTGTAAACACCTTATCCGGCCTATGATTTTTTTGTAGGCCAGATAAGCGCAGCGCCATCAGGCAAATTCACGTCTTACCTCTCGCAGCAATTAGTTCTTCTTCATCACTTTTCCGCTACAATTATCAACAATTTGAATCGATAAGAGGCGGTAATGCGTCAGACGAAAACCGGTATCCTGCTGGCAAACCTCGGCACCCCCGATGCCCCCACTCCTGAAGCTGTTAAACGCTACCTGCGCCAGTTTTTAAGCGATCAACGTGTAGTTGATACTTCCCGCCTGCTGTGGTGGCCGTTGCTGCGTGGGGTGATCCTGCCGCTGCGTGCGCCACGCGTGGCAAAGCTATACCAGTCAATCTGGATGGAAGAGGGTTCGCCGCTGATGGTCTACAGCAAGGCACAACAGCAGGCGCTGGCACAACGCCTGCCCAATACGCCTGTTGCGTTGGGCATGAGCTACGGCTCGCCTTCGCTTGAAAGCGCAGTCGACGAACTGCTGGCAAGTGGCGTTGAACACATTGTCGTGTTACCCCTGTATCCGCAATATTCCTGTTCGACGGTGGCGGCGGTGTGGGATGAACTCGCGCGCATCCTGGCGCGTAAACGCGGTATTCCCGGTATCTCCTTTATTCGTGATTACGCCGATGACAGCGCTTATATTGACGCGCTGGCAAAAAGTGCCCGTGACTCCTTCGCCAAACACGGCGAACCCGATTTACTGCTGCTCTCCTACCATGGGATTCCACAACGTTACGCCGACGAAGGCGATGACTACCCGCAGCGCTGTCGCGATACGACCCGTGAGCTGGTCTCTGCGCTTGGCCTGCCGCCGGAAAAAGTGATGATGACCTTCCAGTCGCGTTTTGGTCGCGAACCGTGGCTAACGCCGTATACCGACGAAACGTTAAAAATGCTGGCGGAGAAAGGGACCCGACATATCCAGGTTATGTGTCCGGGCTTTGCGGCAGATTGCCTTGAAACGCTGGAAGAGATCGCGGTGCAAAACCGGGAGATTTTCCTCGAGGCTGGCGGCCAGCAATATGAGTATATTCCGGCGCTGAACGCCACACCGGAACATATCGAAATGATGGTTAAACTGACCGCAGCCTATCGTTAAAGTTGTGCTTTGAAGTAACGCGCGCCCTCCCGCAAGGCATCGTCGGCGGTTTTCATCATCCGCGAGTAGTGCAGGAAGGCGTGCAGCGTGCCGGGGTACATTTTGTACTGGCAGGGCTGCTGATGTGCCTGTAGCGTCTGAAATAATAAGCGGCTGTCGTCAATCAACGGATCGAACTCCGCGCCGGCGATAAAACACGGTGGCACGTCGCGCGTCAGGTCGTTATTGAATAAGCAATAATACGGTGACTCGCGATCGTCGGCGCTACGCAGGTACGCGTTTTCGTACATCTGCAGATCCTCCCGCGATAAACCATCCCACGCTCCGCCCATCAGCCGTCGGCTGGGCGAATCCTGCAGGCCGTAAAGTCCATACCACAGCAATATGCCAGCGACTTTGCCGCAGGCAATCTGTTTGTCCCGCAGCCACAACGCGCTGGCAAGCGCCAGCATCGCGCCAGCGGAATCACCGGCAAAACCAATATGATCCACATTCAGAGAATAGTCGCCCGCGTGTTGGTGATAATACTGACAGACGGCGACAATCTCCTCGATGGCTTGTGGGAAACGAGCCTCCGGCGAGAGAGAATAGTCGATGCCAATTAACGTGCACTGCGTGTAAAGCGCCAGTAAGCGCATAATGCGATCGTGAGTATCCAGATTACCAAGAATGAAACCGCCGCCGTGCAGATAATACAGCGTGGCCTGGCTATGGGGTTGCGGAGAATAAATTCGCGTGGCAACGGGGCCGCGCGCGGTAGAAATGACGCATTCTCGGGTATTCATCTGCGGGGCATCGGCATTCCACAATTGCCGTTCGTGGATATAGTGTTGGCGCTGGGCCACGATGTCATCGGCGGCGGGCCAGGGCGGCAGATCGTCGCGATGAAAATTCACCACGGTTTTCATTTCGTCTGAAATTCCGTCGAGTACGGGGATCTTATTTTCCGGCTTCATAAACGCTCCTTGTGAAGGTGATTTATTGTAGAAATTCCCCCCGTATAAACTGCGATCCCATCGTCCGATATTGAAACTCAGCGCCGCATCGCATGCGTACAGGGGAATGTGCTACCATGCACCGCTCAGCTAATCACCCGTAAAATCGACCATGAAATTTCCCGGTAAACGTAAATCCAAACACTATTTTCCTGTCAGCGCGCGCGATCCGTTGCTGCAACAGATTCAGCCTGAAAATGAAACCAGCGCAGCCTGGGTGGTGGGTATCGACCAGACGCTGGTAGATATTGAAGCCAAAGTTAATGATGACTTTGTAAAGCGTTATGGATTAAGCGCCGGGCACTCTCTGGTGATTACAGACGATGTCGCCGAAGCGCTCTACCAGGAACTGGTACGTGACAATTTGATCACTCATCAGTTTGCCGGTGGAACTATCGGTAACACGATGCACAACTACTCCGTGCTGGCAGATGACCGCTCGGTGCTGTTGGGCGTGATGTGCAGCAATATCGAGATTGGTAGCTACGCGTACCGTTATTTATGTAATACCTCCAGCCGTACCGATCTGAACTATCTGCAGGGCGTTAATGGACCGATTGGTCGCTGCTTTACGCTGATTGGCGAATCCGGTGAGCGCACGTTCGCTATCAGCCCCGGACATATGAATAAGCTGCGGGCGGATAGCATCCCTGAGGCGGTTATTGCCGGGGCCTCCGCGCTGGTGCTGACCTCCTATCTGGTGCGTTGCGAACCGGGCGAGCCGATGCCGGAAGCGACCATGAAGGCGATTGAATATGCCAAAAAACACAATGTGCCGGTGGTCCTGACGCTGGGTACCAAATTTGTTATTGCCGATAACCCACAGTGGTGGCAGGCATTCCTGAAAGAGCATGTCTCCATTCTGGCGATGAATGAAGAAGAGGCCGAAGCACTGACCGGCGAGAACGATCCGCTGCTGGCGTCCGACAAAGCGCTGGATTGGGTGGATCTGGTGCTGTGCACTGCGGGTCCGGCAGGTCTGTATATGGCGGGCTTTACGGAAGAAGAAGCCAAACGTAAAACCCAGCATCCGCTGCTGCCAGGGGCTATTGCCGAATTCAACCAGTATGAATTCAGCCGCGCCATGCGCCATAAAGATTGTACTAATCCGCTGCGCGTGTATTCGCACATCGCACCGTATATGGGCGGGCCTGAAAAGATCATGAACACCAACGGCGCTGGCGACGGCGCGCTGGCGGCATTGCTGCATGATATTACCGCCAACAGCTACCACCGTAGCAACGTGCCTAACTCCAGCAAGCACAAGTTCACCTGGCTGACCTATTCGTCATTAGCCCAGGTGTGTAAATATGCTAATCGCGTAAGTTATCAGGTGCTGAATCAACATTCACCACGCCTGACGCGCGGTTTGCCAGAGCGTGAAGACAGTCTCGAAGAGTCGTACTGGGACCGCTGAGTTCTTGCCCGATAGCGCTGCGCTTATCGGGCTTACTCTGGTGTGGGAATACGTAGGCCGGATGGTGTAGCGCCATCCGGCACGTAATATTAACTGGCAGTAGCAACGTCGCCGGCAGGTGGCGTTTCAATCAGCTCCAGCATAGTGCGGGCGATTTCACGCTCGCCCATGACGACCTGATTGGCCCCGCGGTCGGTAATATATTCCACTTCATCGTCATAATGCGCGCGGGCGATAATCTCAATCGACGGGCACTTTTCGCGAGCGGAAGCGACGATTTCACCGGCTTCATAGCCGTTTGGAATTGTCAGCAGCAGCCAGCGCGCGCAATCCAGATGCGCCAGATTCATTATCTCTTCGTTGGCGGCATTTCCCAGCACCGCGCGGATCCCGCGCTCACGCAGTTCATCCACCCGCGTACGTGAGGTTTCGATAACCACCAGCGGAATCCCGGCAGCCATCAATTTTTCGCCCAGCAGACTCCCGACGCGGCCAAAGCCTACCAGCAGGGCGTGATTGCAGATATCCACCGGAATTTGTTTCTCTTCTTCGATGGCTTCTTCCAGCGTCTGCTCTTCCAGCGTTTCGGTTTTCGCGAGATATTTTTCTAACACCGCGAACAGTACCGGATTGAGCATAATCGACAGAATAGCTCCCGCCAGCACCAGGTTTTGCCCTGCCTGCGGTAACAGGTTTAGCGCCATTCCCAGACCCGCCAGGATGAAGGCAAATTCACCAATCTGCGCCAGGCTGGTGGCAATGGTGAGCGCTGTACGTTGGGAGTGGCCAAACAGGCGCACGAGGAAATAAGCGGCAACGGATTTACCAAAGACGATAATCGCCAGCGTACCCAGTACCGCCAGCGGTTGCTGGATCAAGATTAACGGATCAAACAGCATACCAACGGATACAAAGAACAATACGGCGAACGCATCGCGCAACGGCAGGGTGTCATGTGCCGCACGGTGGCTCAGTTCGGATTCGTTCAGCACCATGCCAGCGAAGAACGCGCCCAGAGCAAAGGAGACATCGAACAATTCCACTGCGCCAAACGCGATACCTAATGCCAGGGCAAGGACTGACAGAGTAAACAGCTCTCGTGAACCGGTGGCGGCGCTACGCGCCATGATCCACGGTACCAGGCGACGGCCAACCAGCATCATAATGGCGATAAACGCCACCACTTTACCAATGGTAATGCCCATATCGACGGCCAGCGATGCAAAGCCGACATCTTCTTTTTCCAGCATTCCGGCGACGGCGGGCAGAAGAACCAGCGTCAGCACCATCATCAGATCTTCAACAATCAGCCAGCCTATAGCAATTTGCCCGCGCTGGCTGTCAATAAGCTGCCGTTCCTCAAGCGCACGCAGTAGCACTACGGTACTGGCGGTTGAAAGACACAGTCCAAAGACGATACCCACCATTAGCGACCAGCCCATCACCGCTGAAAGCGCCATACCCAGTAGCGTCGCCACAGCTATCTGGGCAATCGCGCCGGGAATGGCGATGGACTTTACCGCCATCAAATCCTTCAAGGAAAAGTGTAGCCCCACGCCGAACATCAGCAGAATTACGCCAAGCTCCGCCAGTTCAGGCGCGAGTTTGGTATCAGCAACAAAACCAGGTGTAAATGGACCGGCCAGAACGCCCGCTAACAGATATCCCACCAGAGGAGAAATACGTAGTTTATTGGCAATCATGCCTAATATAAAAGCGAGCACAAGGCCGCCGACAATGGTGGTGATAAGCGGGGTGGCGTGATGCATTCCGTCTCCTTTGGTTGCTGTGTTGATCCTGAAAACCTAAATTCCGAGTAATAGTTTATGACAATTTTAATGTTTATGTTTATGAATAATTATTGAATTTTGATGAAAACGGGATTTTAGACGTAAAAAAGCACGGATCGGAAAACTACAGGGGTATGCGGGGAGTAAAGGCTGATGGTCTCTGTAAGTGAAGACGGCCAAAGTTTACTTTTGGCCGTCAGAAAATCAGGCTTTATGTCGGTTATCAGGTAAGAATATGGTCAGTATCCCCAGAAGTGGCAGGAAAGCACATATTTTATAGACCAAATCAATACTGGTATGGTCAGCAATCAGCCCTAAAACCGCTGCTCCCAAGCCGCCCATGCCAAAGGCAAACCCGAAAAATAGCCCAGAAACCATGCCGATACGACCCGGAAGCAGCTCCTGCGCGTAGACCAGAATGGCAGAAAAGGCAGATGCGAGGATAAAACCAATGATCACGGTTAAAATCCCGGTCCATTCCAGCGTTGCATAGGGTAAAACGAGGGTAAATGGCGCTACGCCGAGGATAGAGCCCCAAATAACATATTTTCTGCCAATCTTATCACCTAACGGTCCACCAATTACGGTCCCGGCTGCAACGGCAAACAGGAAGGCAAACAGATGAAACTGGGCGTTTTGTACCGATAATCCGAATTTTTGCATCAGATAAAAGGTGTAATAGCTGCTGATGCTCGCCATATAGAAGTATTTGGAGAAAATCAGCACCAGCAGAATGCTAACCGCCAGTACCACTTTATTACGCGGTAATGGATTAACAACAGTGACTTTCGGTTTTCCTTTGCTCATCCGATGCTGCGCGGCATACCAACGGCTGATTTGCGCCAGAACCACAATCGCTAATAACGCGGCCAACACAAACCAGGCTACATTACCTTTACCATATGGCGCGATGATGACAGCCGCCAGCAAGGGCCCGAGAGAGCTACCGAAGTTGCCGCCAACCTGGAAAATTGACTGGGCGAGGCCATGACGACCGCCGGAAGCCATTCGCGCCACGCGGGATGACTCCGGGTGAAACACCGATGATCCCGTACCGACCAGCGCCGCGGCGAGTAATACCATATGGAAACTGCCTGCCATGGCCAGCAATACGAGCCCGCTTAGCGTGAAGCACATACCAATAGGCAGCGACCACGGCATTGGATATTTGTCCGTCCAGTAGCCGACAACCGGCTGAAGCAGCGAGGAGGCGAGCTGGAAGGTTAGCGTAATCATCCCGATCTGCATAAACGTCAGCGAGAACTCTGACTGCAAGAGCGGGTAAATCGCCAGGATCAGCGACTGGATCATATCGTTTAGCAGATGAGAGAGACTGATCGCCCCTAAAATGCCAAATGAGGTGCGTGCTTTAGCAACCGACGCTGACGCGCCAGCCACTGGCGGGGTTGGTTCACTTATTGCCATAGAAAGTCACTTCTGTTTGGGTTGCGATTATGAGGGTAATCTATTTTGTTATTATTACCTGCCTAACATACCTGCGGAAGGTGTTTGAAGGAAGTCTCATTTCTGAAAACATTTTCGACTATTATTTCATATCATTGTAATTTCAGTCGTTGATTTTGGCTCAGGGAGAGAAATATGAAGTTTTTAAAGCGGGGCGTGGCGCTGGCGTTATTCGCCGCATTTGCGCTGGCAGGTCAGCCTGCGCAGGCGTACGAAAAAGATAAAACCTACAAAATTACCATTCTGCATACCAACGATCATCACGGCCACTTCTGGCGCAGTGAATATGGGGAATACGGGCTGGCGGCGCAAAAAACGCTGGTGGACGGTATTCGTAAAGAGGTGGCGGAAGAAGGGGGAAGCCTGCTGCTGCTTTCCGGCGGCGATATTAACACCGGCGTACCGGAATCCGATCTTCAGGATGCGGAACCTGATTTTCGCGGCATGAACCTGATTGGCTATGACGCGATGGCGGTTGGCAATCACGAATTTGATAACCCGCTAACCGTGCTGCGCCAGCAGGAAAAATGGTCCAAATTCCCGTTTCTCTCGGCCAATATCTATCAGAAAAGCACCGGCGAGCGGTTGTTTAAGCCGTGGGCCATCTTTAAGCGTCAGGATTTAAAAATTGCCGTACTCGGTTTAACCACTGACGATACGGCGAAAATTGGTAACCCGGAGTTTTTCACCGATATCGAATTCCGTAAACCTGCCGATGAAGCCAAACTGGTCATCCAGGAACTCAATATGGGTGAAAAGCCAGACATTATTATTGCGACCACCCATATGGGGCATTATGACAACGGCAATCACGGCTCGAACGCCCCTGGGGACGTAGAGATGGCGCGTAGCCTGCCGGCGGGTTCGCTGGCAATGATTGTGGGTGGTCACTCACAGGATCCGGTGTGTATGGCCTCGGAAAACAAGAAGCAGGTTGATTACGTACCGGGCACGCCGTGTGCGCCAGATAAGCAAAATGGCATCTGGATTGTGCAAGCGCATGAGTGGGGGAAATACGTGGGCCGGGCGGATTTTGAGTTTCGTAACGGCGAAATGAAAATGGTGAACTACCAGCTCATCCCCGTCAACCTGAAGAAAAAAGTGACCTGGGATAACGGTAAAAGTGAGCGCGTACTCTACACCCCGGAAATTGCTGAGAATCAGCAAATGCTCTCGCTGCTGACGCCATTCCAGAATAAAGGTAAAGCGCAACTGGACGTGAAGATTGGTAGCGTCAATGCGCGCCTCGAAGGTGACCGTAGCAAAGTTCGTTTCGTACAGACCAATATGGGGCACCTGCTGTTGGCTGCGCAGATGGCGCGGACCAGCGCTGACTTTGGCGTGATGAGCGGTGGCGGTATTCGTGATTCCATTGAAGGCGGCGATATTACCTATAAGAGCGTGCTGAAGGTGCAGCCGTTCGGCAATATTGTGGTGTATGCCGACATGAGCGGGAAAGAGGTGATTGACTACCTGACCGCCGTGGCGCAAATGAAGCCGGACTCCGGGGCTTATCCGCAGTTTGCCAACGTCAGTTTCGTGGCGAAAGACGGTAAACTTAACGATCTGAAAATCAAAGGCGAACCGGTTGACCCGGCTAAAACTTATCGCATGGCAACGCTGAGCTTCAACGCCACCGGCGGCGATGGCTATCCGCGAATTGATAACAAGCCAGGCTATGTGAATACCGGGTTTATCGATGCGGAAGTGCTGAAAGAGTACGTGCAGAAAAACTCACCGCTGGATGCCAGTGCGTATGAGCCGAAGGGCGAGGTGAGCTGGCAGTAACAGGGCTATTTTGTTCGCCATTTTGAACGCGGGCAGTGCTCGGACAAAACTCACAGAGTTTTGAACGCCCATCAGGGCGGCCCGGAGGGGGAGCGTAGCGAATAATCCTCACGTACTACATGTACGCTCCGGTTCCTGCGCGCTGGTCGCGTCCAAACTGCCTTCACCAATAACGCCCTGTAGAGTATTCGTATGTCGGCCTGATTTGCGTAGCGTCATCGGGCACCATGCTAAAACCGCTTAATCCCGGCGGGCGATGTCGGCGAACTTCGCATCCAGAATTTTCGCCAGATCGCCGGCAGCGAGTTCGATATCCAGCCCGCGTTTGCCACCGGAGACATAAATGGTGTCAAACGTTTGGGCTGGGGCGTCGATGAGTGTCGGCAATCTTTTTTTCTGTCCCAGCGGGCTGATACCGCCTACCAGATACCCCGTTGTTCGCTGCGCAACCATTGGATCGGCCATATCGACCTTTTTGGCCCCTAACGCTTTGGCGACTTTTTTAAGATCCAATTGACCCGCCACCGGCGTGACGGCAACGGCCAGATGCTTCATATCGCCATTTACGGCAACCAGCAGCGTTTTGTAAACCTGGTCTGCATTCAGACCTAACTTGCGTACTACTTCGTCACCAAAGTTTGTTTCGGACGGATCGTGATCGTAGGTGTGGATCTGGAAAGAAATTTTGTTTTTTTCGAGTAATTTAACGGCGGGTGTCATAGCAATTTTTCCTGGCCCAGACAAAATACGAGACAAGCATACGCCTGATGGCGGTCTAAAAAATAGTACCATCTTGCGCAATAGTATTGGCAGGATGATGACTTTGAGCGACAATCGACCTACACCGATGCTTTAAGCACCGGGATCATAATAATGATGAAATTCCTCTTTGACGGGCCAATAGAAATATTGGCCATTTTTTTTACCGTAACATCTCCGGCAAATTACCTTCTCCGTACAGATGCAGTGCGCCTACGGCCACCACATAATGGCCGGCTGGCATCGCCCTGAGTCGATCGCGCCAGGCGACATTGCGCTGATGCATCAATACGTCATATAACGACTGGCTGAAAGTATTAGGAAGCGTCAATTCGCTATCGCGCGGCGGCGTTTTAAGCCACCAGCCCATCATTTGTTGCAACAACCTGGCGTTGGTATGCCAGTGCGTCAGGGTATCATCCAGAAGAGCCTGGCCATTATCGGGTAACTGGCATAGCAGCTCGATTTGACTGGATGAACCTTCCAGCTCGATCACCGGTTTGTGAGCCTGTTTTGCCGCTTTCAGCAGTTGGTAATCAATCCCGTATTCCGCCCGCAACCCCAGCTGTTGTGCCTGCGTCGCCTGTAATACCATGGCTATTTGCCACAGAGGTTGCGTCGATAATAGGGAAGGGGAAATGCCCAATTCATTGGTGACTTTACGCAGATTATCTAATTGCTCTTCACTGATGCGTTCTTCCAGGGCGGCAAAGGTCGGAAGATCAGCAAATGGCGCGTCATCGCCGGAAACATCGGCTTCGACAATCAGCGCATCAGCACGATTGAGCTTTTTGAGTAATTTGGCAGGCAGAGGCGCCATATCACGGCTACCCATGTGAATACTGCCAATCAGATGAAAATGGCGGTTACCGGGTAAAGAGATGTCAATGGCGGGCCAGGTATAGTGGTTGCCGTGCAGTGCAGACCATAATTTTTTTACCCGGTATAACAAATCCATACGACCTCCCTAAGTGGACTTCCATGCTAGCGCGTGGTCCGGGAAGGTGCAACGCGTGAATTGCCGGATAGCGCGGTTGATAGCGCCATCCGGCAAAGGCTTACTCTTTCGGTTTGAAGCGTAGCAGACGGTTAGCGTTGCTTACCACGGTAATGGAGGAGAGTGCCATCGCTGCGCCGGCAACCACCGGGTTGAGCAGCGTTCCGGTGAACGGCCACAAGATCCCGGCAGCAACGGGGATACCGATGCTATTATAGATAAACGCGCCGAGCAGGTTCTGCTTCATGTTGCGCAGCGTTGCCCGTGAGATAGACAGCGCATCCGCAACGCCCATCAGGCTATGACGCATCAGCGTAATCGCGGCGGTTTCAATCGCCACATCGCTGCCGCCACCCATGGCAATCCCTACATCGGCCTGCGCCAGCGCAGGCGCATCGTTGATACCGTCACCGACCATGGCAACCTGACGTCCCTGACTTTGCAGACGCTTAATCGCCTCGGCTTTGCCGTCCGGCAGAACGCCCGCAATCACTTCATCAATACCTGCCTCTTTGGCAATGGCGTTGGCGGTCGTTGGGTTATCACCGGTGAGCATCACCAGACGATACCCGGCGCGGTGCAGGCGCTGGAGCGCCGCCACGCTGTCGCTACGCAGTGGATCGCGCACCGCTAACAGCGCCGCCGCTTTACCGTCAATCGCCAGCAGTACCGGCGTTGTCCCTTGGGAGGCTTGAGCGGTAATCTCAGCTTCCATTTCAGTGGTATCTACCTGCTGTTCATTGAGCAGCGCCTGGTTTCCCAGCAGCAGCATGTGACCTTCCGTTTCGCCACTGACGCCCAAACCGCGCAGCGTACGGAACCCGTTGACCTGCGGCAACGTGACATCACCGGCTTTGTCCAGAATCGCTCTGGCCAGCGGGTGACTGGAACCCTGTTCAAGGGCCGCAGCCAGGCGAATCGCCAGCGCTTCATCGGTATTGCCAAACGTTTTGATGGCGACAACCTGTGGCTTACCTTCAGTCAGCGTCCCGGTTTTATCAAACACAATGGTATCGAGCGTACTGGCGCGCTGCAGCGCATCGGCATCGCGTACCAGGACCCCAAACTCAGCGGCGCGCCCAACACCGGAAATAATCGACATTGGCGTCGCCAGGCCCAGTGCACAAGGGCAGGCAATAATCAGAACGGTGGTGGCAATCACCAGCGTATAGACAATTTGTGGCGCCGGTCCGAAGAAATACCAGATAGCTGCGCTAACCAGCGCAATAACGACCACCACAGGAACGAATACCGAGGAGATGCGGTCAGCCAGTTTGCCAATCTCCGGTTTACTGCTTTGCGCCTGGCGCACCATGCGAATAATGCGCGACAGCGTGGTATGGCTGCCTACGGCGCTGGCGCGGAATAGCACGCTGCCGTCCTGTACGACCGTACCGGCGTGGACGCTATCGCCTTCGCCTTTTTGTTGCGGGATCGGCTCCCCGGTCAGCATGGCTTCATCCAGCCAGGCTTCGCCCTGAGTGATTTCGCCATCGACCGGAACGCGGTCGCCGGTGGTCAGGCGCAGCAACATTCCCGCCTGAACGTCAGCCAGCGGCACACTCTTTTCACCTTCATCGGTGACGACGCGTGCGGTTGGCGGTGTCAGATCGAGCAGTTTTTCCAGCGCTTTGGAGGAGCGTTGGCGAGCCCGCGCTTCCAGCATATGTCCGAGGTTAATCAGACCGATAATCATCGCACTGGCTTCATAATAAAGGTGTCGCGCTTCCATCGGAAACCACTGCGGCCAGAGGTTGACGCTCATGGAATAGAGCCATGCCACCCCCGTACCCAGCGCCACCAGCGTATCCATGGTCGCGGTGCCATTCATCAGGCTTTTCCACGCATTGCGGTAAAAGTGACCGCCAGCGAAAACCATCACGGCAAGCGTTGCCAGACCAATCGCCAGCCACAGGCTGCGGTTGTCGTCACTCACCATCATGTTATCGCCAATCATTCCCCACACCATGACCGGAATACCCAGCAGCAGCGCGACGGCTGCCTGCCAGCGAAAACGTTTCATGGTCGCAACGGCGGTTTCCTGCTGGCGCTCGCGGCGCTTCGCGTCATCTTCTATAGCTTCAGCGCCGTAGCCCGCTTTTTCCACCGCCTGCACTAAATCTGCGGCGGACGCACTGCCCATTACCAGCGCAGTACGTTCCGCCAGGTTTACCCGTGCCTGGGTGACGCCGGGTACGCTTTGCAGAGCATTTTGTACGCGGGTCACACAACTGGCGCAGCTCATGCCGTTTAACAGCAACTGTTGGCTGTCATCATCAGCCGTAGCTGCCGGAAGCTCGGAAGGGACCGCTGCCAGTGCTTCCGACGGGATTGATGACTCCGTCAGCGGTTTAGCCTTTGGGTGGCTTAACTCCGCGCCGTAACCGGCTTGTTTGATGGTTTCAATCAGCGCTTGTGCACTGGCGCTCCCGGTGATGTGCGCTTCAGTCACAGTGACATCCGCTTGCTCAACGTCCGGGCGTTGCTCCAGACTCTCTTTAACGCGTTTTACGCAGTGACCGCAGGACAGGCCGTCCAGGGTTAGATCGATTGTTTGAGACATAACTAATTTCCTCTATGAATGGTCGGTTACTTATTGACCTTGGCAATCGTTTTGACTAACTGTTATAAAGGTTAAACCTTCCATCAAGGGGAAGGTCAAGGGAGAAGAGATGAATATATCCGATGTTGCTAAAAAAACCGGTTTAACCAGCAAAGCGATACGCTTTTATGAAGAAAAAGGGTTAGTGACGCCGCCGCTGCGTAGCGAAAATGGCTATCGTACATACAACCAACAGCATCTGAATGAACTGACGCTGCTGCGTCAGGCGCGGCAGGTTGGTTTTAACCTGGAAGAGTGCGGTGAGCTGGTAAACCTGTTTAACGATCCGGCGCGTCACAGCGCGGACGTAAAAAAACGCACATTAGAAAAAGTCGCGGACATCGAGCGGCATATCAGCGAGCTACAGGCCATGCGCCTGCATTTACTGGCGCTGGCGGAGAGTTGCCCTGGCGATGACAGCGCCGAATGCCCGATCATGGATAATCTTTCTGGCTGCTGTCATCACAAAGCGAAGGTTTAACGGCGAGGGGGATTAAGCATAAACACCACCGTGCCGCGGTACCACGGGGATTTCTCCAGCTGCGCTTCAGCCTGCAGATCCCGGCTACCGTTTTGCACCAGTCCCAGCTTAAATGGAATGCGCAGGCGGCTGAGCGCAGGCAGATACGCCTGGTAATTCGGCACCGTGCGCCGTCCCTGATAGCTCTGCACTACCAGTTCATCAACCGCCAGCGCGTTTAATGTGGCGACGTCGCCCGTTTTGGCCCAATCCAGTAGTCCGGTCACGCCAAGCGCAAACTCGGCCGGTAGCTGTTGGCGTAGCTGCTGTAGAAAACGGGCGTAATCGGTTAGCTGGTGGGTCGCCGCGTCAAAATCAACCTGCAGGCCGATGACGTGGTTGCCAGCGTTCTGCCAGCGTTGCATCAGCCGTATGATACGGGCAGGAATCACCTCCGGCACGTCGAGCGTGGTAAAGCGGACCGTCAGCCAGATTGAGGGAAAAGTCAGTCGACTGACCGGCAGTCCCAGGCGCTGGAAAACCACGTTACCCGACCGAACCAGCACCTCGCCCTGATGCAGATAGACCGTTTGCGCGTTTTTCAGCTCGTCACTGGCTTTCACTCCGGACCACAGCCAGAAGGCCGGATGGTCACGCGCGGCGACGATATCCGCCGCCTGTGCCTGGCCCACCAGTAGCGCGGTTACCAGTAATATTTGAGTTTTTGCGCCCACGGGCTTCCCGGATACTGCGTTTTCAGTTGGGTGAACCAGCCCTTACGCTGCTGTTTATCCACGTCTTCACCGCCACATTCGTTAGAGCCAGATGGCGCATAGCACATGATGGCGCGATACAGTGCGAAGCTCTTATCTTCGACTTCCGCGGTGGGTGAGGTGATTATCTGCTGATAGTAGCTTTGCCTGTCGAACTGGCCGAACGGTTGCTTACGAGAAATTGCGGCTTCAAGCACATCGTTGCCGGTGCTGTTTTTCCAGAGGTCGACATGCGTTTGCGTGGTACGGAAAAATTCACCTAAACAGTTCAGTGCGTGGGCATCATCCGCTTTTTTGCTCAGGACCGTTACCGTTTCATTGAGGCTGCGACAGGTGTAACCGGCCTGAGCCGCATCGCCGTTCCAGTCAAAAGTGCTCAGGTTGACGTCGTTAAACGCCTCGTCAATGACCGGCGGCGTGATGTCGCTGACAAGCTTTTTATCGTTTAACCAGTCGCCAAAACGATTCTCGGTAAGATCCCGTACCAGCAGCGTATGCAGGGCGATGGTACGCTCTTCGTTATTGGGCCCATGGACGGCCTGCTGGCGCAGTTGTTCCAGTGTGGCCTGTGTTTTCAGCACCTGCGAGCGAAAGCGCAGGTTGGTCACGGCGCTTTCCGGGGCGAAGATTGCCGCTACGTCACCGCTATAAACCAGCGTGGCGGCGAGCTTAGCCTGTACATACTGCCGCTGTTCGTTGTCCTGGCTGACTTTCAGCAACTGCTGCCAGAAATCACGCGCCGCAGCCCAATTCTTCTGGCCCATCAGCGCTTCGCCGTACAGCACCTGCTCGCTGAAGGCCAGCGTATCGCGCGGTGCCAGTTTTTGCGCTGGCGCGACCGCCTGGATAATCGCCGCATAGTTGCCCGTCGCCAGCCACAGATTCAGTTGCAGATCGCGCCACAGCGGCAGTTTTTGGCTCTGCTCAAACACCGGCTTGCTGGCGTCGAGTTGCGCCTGGGTCAGCGTGGGTTTGTTATCGCTATTCAGACGCAGCGCGCGTAACAGTTCGATGTAGCTGACTCGCGGCGCATCGGGGAAGGCTTCCAGCACGGATTGCTCGTAGAACGCCATGCCGTAGACATTATCGTATTCGATGACAATTTTACGCAGCTGCTGCGCGTCAGCCGCTTGCTGGATCGTCTGCTCATACAACCCGGCCAGTTGCGGCCACGCCTGTAAATACCAGTTAATACGACGCAACATACCGCGGGTGGAGTCGGCGTATTGCCCCTGCGGAAAGCGTTGCAAATAGGCTTGCGCCAGAATCTGAGCCTGAGAGGCGTCCTCGCGGTTAATTTTAGCGATGTCAAAATCGCCATATTCGCCCACGCTGTTCTGACTGCTCTTGTTCAGCGCCGTACGCATCAGCATGTATTGCGCGGTCTCCGCCAGCCACGGGCGATCGCTCTTAGCGAGCTGAGCGAAATCCCGTTCGGCACTGGCATAATCACCCGCATAGAAGCTGGCGGCTGCCACGAGATAACTTTTGTAGTGTTGAGCTGGCGAATCCGCCGGGAGAGTGGCGAGAGATGACTCAATCTGTTCACGGGTCGCGTCAGAGTACAGCCCCATACGCGCTTGCGCTAAGGCCTGGCGTTGCTCTGCTGTTAACGCGGCATCGGCCAGCAGTGCGGCAAAATACTGGCTGACGCTCTCGGTATTATTCGAAACATGACGGTTCTCATGCTCAGCGTCGTTGAGATTGGCTTCATCCGCATTAATGTTCAGCTCGGCCATCTGTCGGGAGAGGGGGCTATCTTCAGCGGATACCGGGGCAGAGGCTGGTTGTGGGGCTGTTTCATCCCATTGCGGATGATACGCAAAATAGAAATCGCGGGAGCGGGTGATATCTTCAGGCATCGACTGCACGGGCAGATCAAAAGCTTTTTCCTGGCTCAGCAGCCGCAGCAGGTTGTCGCGGCTGTCGTTTTCCGGGTTAAAGGTCGGCGTTCCTTTCAGCAGGCAGCTGTCGTCGCTCCATTTGCAGTCTTCCATATCGAAGGAGGCGAATGCCTGAGGCGTGCCAGCCAGCAAAGAACAAAGGGCAACGGCGAGAGACGTCTTCCTGATCATAGTCTGAATTCCTGTCTATTTTAGTGTGGTACCGCTTTGATAATCAGGGTAATTCCCTCAACGGCAATGACTTCAACCTGCGTTCCCGCGCTCAAATCGTCGCGGGCGCTGACGGGCCACGAACTGTCGCCGACGCGCATATGTCCGCGACCATTGACCAGGGCGCTTTCCAGAATAAATCGACGGCCAACCAACTGCTGACCGCGCTGGTTAAGATGGCTGTCGGCTGGTTTCTGCTCTTTCACGCGTTTTGCCAGCCACTTCCACCACAGCCAGGCCGCCAGCAGCGTGAGTACAGCAAACATCGCTCCCTGCCACGCCCAGTCGAGCGGGACGAGCCAAACTACCAGTCCGGTTAGCACCGCTGCCACGCCGCTCCATAGCAAATAACCGTTGCCGCCCAGCATCTCGGCGGCGAGCAACAGACCGCCGAGGCTGAGCCAGAAGATGTGCGGATGTACCAGAATCATCGCTATCATGATTTTTTCCGCTCGCTGGCGCTGTCCTTAACCAGTTCCGCGATCCCGGCAATGGAGCCCATCAGGCTGCTGGCATCCAGCGGCATCATCACCACTTTGCTGTTATTCGACGAACCGATATGCTGCAACGCTTCGGTGTATTTCTGCGCCACGAAGTAGTTCACGGCCTGGATATCCCCGGCGGCAATGGCTTCAGAAACCATCTGCGTTGCGCGGGCTTCTGCTTCCGCGGAACGTTCACGCGCTTCAGCCTGTAAAAACGCGGACTGACGTTCACCTTCCGCTATCAGGATTTTTGACTGCTTCTCACCCTCCGCCTTGACGATTTCCGCTTGGCGGATACCTTCGGCTTCCAGAATGTAGGCGCGCTTGGTACGTTCGGCTTTCATCTGCGCGTTCATGGCGTCAATCAGTTCCGCCGGTGGACGCACGTCACGAATCTCAATACGGGTGATTTTGATGCCCCAGGGATTGGTGGCCTCATCAACAATATGCAGCAGGCGCGTGTTGATGTTGTCACGCTGGGAGAGCATTTCATCAAGCTCCATCGAGCCGAGAACGGTACGAATGTTGGTCATGGTCAGGTTGATGATTGCCAGTTCGAGGTTACTGACTTCATATGCCGCTTTCGGCGCGTCGATCACCTGAATAAAGCACACAGCATCAATCGAGACGTTGGCGTTATCTTTGGAGATGACTTCCTGAGAGGGGATATCAAGCACCTGCTCCATCATGTTGATCTTACGACCAATACGATCCATGAACGGCACAACAAGGCTTAACCCAGGTTGCAGAGTTTTGGTGTAACGTCCGAAACGCTCCACCGTCCACTGGTATCCCTGTGGGACGATTTTGACGCCTGCGCCGACGATGACCAGCGCGACAAAAATAAGAATAGGAATAAAAATGAGCATTGATGAAACCTCCTGTTGTGCTGTCCTTTACTGCTTCATTAGTCAAATTATACCCGATTAATCAAGGTGGCTCCCCTATAATAAATTACAGGAATATACCCTTCATACTTCAAGCTGCATGTGCGTTAGCTACGTTATTCGGCCCATCCTTGGGCCTCGCCCCTGCGGGGCCGCTGTAAGCAGCGTTCAAATCTGCTCCCGGCAGATTTGTCGTTCACTCCAGTCACATAGTTAGCTATGCTCCTGGAGATTAATGAGGGACATCCATGTCCCTCACCGAAGGCCAGCCTTTGGCTGTTCAAATTCGTTCCTGACGAATTTGTCACTCACTTGCCGCCTTCATGCAACTCGAATTATTTTGGGTATAGACTGTCTGCACGAAAGAGGAAAAAAGGATCGATAATGGAAGAAAGCAGCATTTTGCTTCAGTTGAAAAATGTCGCATGGCAGGCAGGGGCGACGCAGGTTCTCAATAACATCTGTTTTAATCTCGATGCCGGAGAGTTTAAGCTGATTACCGGCCAGTCCGGCTGCGGTAAAAGTACGTTACTGAAGATAGTGGCGTCGTTAATTAGCCCGAGTTCCGGTGAAATCCTTTTTGAGGGCAAGGAGATATCAACGCTAAAGCCTGAAGCTTATCGCCAGCAGGTCTCTTATTGCGCGCAAACGCCCGCTTTGTTTGGTGACACCGTCTACGACAACCTCATTTTTCCCTGGCAAATTCGCGATAAACGCCCGGAACCGGATGTATTTCTGGAAGACCTGGCCCGTTTTGAGTTGCCCGAGAGTATCCTCAAAAAAGGGATCAATGAACTGTCCGGCGGGGAAAAACAGCGCGTCTCGTTAATTCGTAATTTGCAGTTTCTGCCTAAAATCCTGCTGCTTGATGAAATCACCAGCGCGCTGGATGAGTCCAACAAACGTAACGTGAATGAATTAATTCACCACTATGTTCGCGACAAGAAAATTGCCGTGCTGTGGGTGACGCACGATAAAGATGAGATTAATCACGCGGATAATGTCATAACTCTTCAACCGCACGCCGGAGAAATGCAGGAAGTCAGCAATGAACGAGCATAATATTACCAATGAATCACTGGCGTTAGCGATGATGCTGGTGGTGGTCGCCATACTGATCAGTAACAAAGAAAAGCTGGCGCTGGAAAAAGATATTCTCTGGAGCGTTTGCCGGGCGGTGGTTCAGCTTATTATCGTCGGCTATGTGCTGAAATATATTTTCGGCGTCAATCACAGCATTCTGACCTTATTAATGGTGCTGTTTATCTGTTTTAACGCCGCCTATAACGCGCAAAAACGCAGTAAATATATTGATAACGCTTTTCTCTCGTCGTTTATTGCCATTACGGTTGGGGCGGGGTTGACGCTGTCGGTACTGGTGTTGTCCGGCTCTATCGAGTTCACGCCGATGCAGGTGATCCCAATTTCCGGGATGATTGCAGGCAATGCGATGGTGGCGGTGGGGCTGTGTTACAACAATCTGGGGCAGCGGTTTAACAGTGAACAGCAGCAAATCCAGGAAAAGCTCAGCCTCGGCGCGACGCCGAAGGTTGCTTCCGCGCCGCTGATTCGCGACAGCATTCGCGCCTCGCTGATCCCGACGATCGATTCCGCCAAAACCGTGGGGTTGGTGAGTTTACCGGGGATGATGTCTGGGTTGATTTTTGCCGGTATTGATCCGGTAAAAGCGATTAAGTATCAGATTATGGTGACGTTTATGCTGCTTTCGACCGCCAGCCTGTCAACCATTATTGCCTGCTACCTGACCTATCGGAAGTTCTATAATTCACGCCACCAATTAGTCGTAACGCATTTGAAAAAGACGTGATGTGATGCCGGAGGGAGCGGTATTTGTCGAATTTCCAGGCCCGATAAGCGCAAGCGCCATCGGGCAAAATCAAACGGATTAGTACAGCAGCGCGTACAGCTGGCGGCGGTATTTCGAAGCCAGCGCATCGCCGGTTCCCAGCGCGGCAAGGATCTCCTGGAAGGTCTTACGCGCCTGACCGTCGGCAGCGGTAAGATCTTTCTTCAGGTGGCTGAACAGCAATTCCAGCGATTCTTCGTTACGTCCGACCTGATGCAGTTGAATGGCTAATTGCGTGGCCAGCGCGGCATCCTGCGGGTTGCTGGCAACTTGTAGCTGCAACTGTTGGATTTCCGGCGTATCCGCCGCCTGCTTCAGCAGTTCAATCTGTGCCATCAGTCCCTGATAACGGGTATCCTGATCTTGTAACGGAATCGTTTTCAGCACCGCTTCGGCATCGTCAGAACGATTGAGGGCGATTTGCGTTTCCGCCAGCAGCAGGCCGATTTCGCTGCTCTGGTTGGAGATTTGCCAGGCTTCTTTCAGCAGCGGCAGCGCATCCGCGTGATTACCGGCTTCGATAAACTCGATAGCCTGGCGTGCTTTCAGCTCTTCTTCGCTCGGCAGCACTTTCTCCAGCAGCGCGCGAATAACCTCTTCTGGCTGCGGACCCTGGAAGCCATCTACCGGCTGACCGTTCTGGAACAGATAAACCGTTGGGATCGCGCGCAGTCCAAACTGGGAGGCGATCATCTGTTCCGCGTCGCAGTCGAGCTTAGCGAGAATAAACTGACCATTATACTGGGCGGCAAGGCTCTCCAGCACCGGCGTTAATTGCAGACAATGCTGGCTGCGCTCAGACCAAAAATAGAACAGGACCGGTGTGGTCATCGACTGTTCAAGGGTCTGCTGCAGGTTAGATTCATTAATATTAACAATATTCTGTGTGGACATGGAGTTACTCTCTTTTGTCGATTTCTTGTTACATGGGGGCTGACGCGCGAGCTTCAACTCAACCCTGTAAAATTTTGTCCATTATGCGGCCTGGCAGCAGGCGTTTAAGCAGCATAACGGCCCAGGTCACCAGCGTAACCGGGTAACGTAGCTTCGGTTTGTCGCTTTCGAACGCGTGACGCACTTTGGCGACAACCGCTTGTGGTCCCAGCGTAAACCGCGCGGCAATGCCGGGATTTTCCACGGGGGCATCGCTTTGCGTCTGGTTGACGTTTTCGGTAAAGCGGGTGCGGATGGGGCCCGGTTCAATCAGGCTGACCTTAATCCCACTGTGACGCAGCTCCATACGCAGCGCGTCGGACCAGGCTTCCAGCGCATATTTACTGGCGGCATAGGCGCCACGTCCCGGTGTGGAGATCAATCCCATTACCGAGGAGGTCATCACGATGCGTCCTTCGCCGTGAGGTAGCATGGCGGGCAACAGGCGCATGGTAAGCTGATGTGCGCCAAAGAAGTTGGCGGAAAACTGCTGCTCCATCTGCTCGCGGCTAATCGTGGGCAGTGGGCCGTAGACGCCGTATCCGGCGTTGTTAAAGATCCCATATAAACGATTATCGGTCAGGGCGATCACCTCATCGGCGGCGCGATCCACGCTTTCGGGTGAATCCAGATCCAGCAATACGCCGGTGAATCCCATGCTGTTCATACGCGCGACATCGTCAGGTTTGCGGCAGCCGGCCAGAATTTGAAAACCCTGGCGCTTTAGCTCAAGTGCGCTTTCCAGGCCGATTCCGCTGGAACATCCTGTTATTAAGACCGATTTTTGCATAACTTTACCTGTCAGGATCTCCGTTGAATTACGAGTCGTGATTAACTAGAGGAGTGAGATGTTGCGCCATCCAGTCGGCAATAAACGGCTGGGCGTCACGATTAGGGTGAATACCATCATCCTGCATCCACTGGGGTTTCAGATAAACCTCTTCCATAAAAAAGGGCAGCAGAGGGATATCAAACTCTTTGGCGAGCTTTGGATAAATCGCGCTAAAGGTTTCATTATAACGGCGACCGTAGTTTGCCGGCAGACGAATTTGCATTAATAGCGGTTCGGCATTTGCCGCTTTCACGTCCTGCAAAATCATGCGCAGGGTTTGTTCGGTTTGCGCAGGCGCAAAGCCGCGCAGGCCATCGTTGCCGCCAAGTTCGACCAGTACCCAACGCGGCTGGTGCTGCTTGAGTAATGCAGGCAGACGGGCCAGGCCCTGCTGCGAGGTGTCGCCGCTAATGCTGGCATTCACCACCGGCGTTTTGGTTTGCCATTTATCATTAAGTAGCGCAGGCCATGCGGCGCTGGCGGACATACGGTATCCGGCGCTCAGGCTGTCACCCAGAATTAATAACGTGTCCGCAGCGGCGGCGCGGAAAGTTAACAGGACCAGGAACAGGAAAGGCCAATGCCAGCGGAAAACATTGTTGAAGTTCATCATCTTAAGAAATCCGTCGGTCAGGGTGATCATGAGCTATCCATCCTTACCGGAGTTGAACTGGTTGTCAAACGCGCCGAGACCATTGCGCTGATTGGCGAGTCGGGATCGGGGAAATCCACGCTGCTGGCGATCCTCGCCGGGCTGGACGATGGCACCAGCGGTGAAGTCAGCCTGGTGGGGCAGGCGCTACATACCATGGATGAAGAAGCCCGGGCGCAGCTGCGGGCAAGACATGTGGGATTCGTTTTCCAGTCATTCATGTTAATCCCGACCCTGAACGCGCTGGAAAACGTCGAACTGCCCGCGCTGTTGCGTGGCGAAAATAGTGGTAAAAGCCGCGACGGGGCCAAAACGTTGCTGGAGCAACTTGGGCTGGGAAAACGTCTGGATCATCTTCCGGCCCAGCTTTCCGGCGGGGAGCAGCAGCGCGTGGCGCTGGCACGGGCCTTTAACGGGCGTCCGGATGTGCTGTTTGCCGATGAGCCGACGGGCAACCTCGATCGCCAGACCGGAGACAAAATTGCCGACCTGTTGTTTTCTCTGAACCGGGAACACGGCACCACCCTGATTCTGGTGACGCATGACCCGCAGCTGGCGGCGCGTTGCGACAGGCGCTTACGTCTGGTGAATGGACAGTTGCAGGAGGAGGCATGATTGCCCGTTGGTTCTGGCGCGAATGGCGCTCGCCTTCATTACTGATTGTCTGGCTGGCGCTGAGCCTGGCGGTAGCCTGCGTACTGGCGCTGGGCAACATCAGCGACCGTATGGAAAAAGGGCTGAGCCAGCAAAGCCGCGAGTTTATGGCGGGAGATCGCGCGCTGCAAAGTTCACGTACCGTGCCGAAAGCGTGGATTGACGAGGCGCGGCAGCGGGGGTTGAAAGTCGGCGAGCAGCTGACTTTCGCGACCATGACTTTTGCCCGTGACACGCCGCAGCTGGCGAACGTCAAAGCGGTGGATGAAGTGTATCCGATGTACGGCACGTTGCAGACCAATCCGCCGGGTCTGAAACCGCAGCCAGGCTCGGTGTTGCTGGCCCCACGCCTGATGGCGCTGCTCAATCTAAAAATCGGTGATTCTATTGACGTCGGAGACGCCACGCTGCGCATCGCCGGCGAGGTGGTGCAGGAGCCAGATTCCGGTTTTAATCCGTTCCAGATAGCGCCGCGCCTGATGATGAGCATGGCGGATGTCGAAAAAACGGCGGCGGTCCAGCCGGGAAGCCGCGTGACATGGCGCTATAAATTTGGCGGAACGCCGCAGCAACTGGACGCGTACGAAAAATGGCTGTTGCCGCAGCTAAAGCCTGAACAGCGCTGGTACGGGCTGGAGCAGGATGAAGGCGCGCTGGGGAAATCACTTGAACGTTCACAACAGTTTCTGCTGCTGTCGGCGCTGTTAACGCTGCTGCTGGCGGTCGCTGCGGTTGCTGTGGCGATGAGCCATTATTGCCGCAGCCGTTACGATCTGGTGGCTATACTGAAAACCCTCGGCGCGGGCAGAGCGCAACTGCGTAGGCTGATTGTTGGTCAATGGCTGATGGTGCTGGCGTTGTCTGGCGTGACCGGTGGGCTTTTCGGGCTGTTATTTGAGCACGCGCTGGTGGTGTTACTCAGGCCGGTCCTGCCCGGCGATCTGCCGCCCGCCAGCCCCTGGCCGTGGCTGTGGGCCTTAGGCACCATGACGGTAATTTCGCTGTTGGTAGGGTTGCGTCCTTATCGGCTACTGCTGGCGACGCAGCCGCTACGTGTGTTACGCCGTGACGTGGTGGCAAACGTCTGGCCGCTGAAGTTTTATTTGCCGGTGGTATTGGTTGTTGTGGTCGTCCTGCTCGCTGGACTGATGGGGGGAAGCCTGCTGTTATGGGCTGTGCTGGCCGGTGCGGTAGTACTGGCGCTGGTGTGCGGCGTGCTCGGTTGGATGCTGCTTAACGTGCTGCGTGGTCTGACGCTCACCTCGCTGCCGTTGCGTTTAGCGGTCAGTCGACTGTTGCGCCAGCCGTGGTCAACGCTCAGTCAACTGTCGGCATTTTCACTTTCCTTTATGCTGCTGGCGCTGCTGCTGGTGCTGCGCGGCGATCTGCTCGATCGCTGGCAGCAGCAAATGCCGCCGGAAAGTCCAAATTATTTCTTGATCAACATTGCCAGTGAACAGGTTGTACCGCTGAAGTCATTCCTGTCGGAACATCAGGTGATCCCGGAATCGTTCTATCCCATTGTACGTGCGCGTCTGACAGCCATTAATGATAAGCCGACCGAAGGAAATCAGGATGAGGCGCTTAACCGCGAACTTAATCTGACCTGGCAGGATACCCGCCCGGATCATAACCCGATAACTGCCGGAAGCTGGCCGCCAAAAGCGGGGGAAGTGTCGATGGAAGAAGGGCTGGCGAAGCGGCTAAACGTGAAGCTCGGCGATCGGGTGACCTTTATGGGCGATACCCAGGATTTCAGCGCCACGGTCAGCAGCCTGCGTAAAGTGGACTGGGAAAGCCTGCGGCCTAACTTCTTCTTTATTTTCCCTTCCGGGGCGCTGGACGATCAGCCCCAGAGCTGGTTAACCAGCTTTCGTTGGGAGAACGGCAACGGCATGTTGACGCAGCTTAACCGCGAATTCCCGACCATCAGCCTGCTGGATATTGGCGCCATCCTCAAACAGGTGGGCCAGGTGCTGGAGCAGGTAAGTAGAGCGCTGGAAGTGATGGTGGTGCTGGTTACCGCCTGCGGCATGTTGTTGCTGTTGGCGCAGGTTCAGGTGGGGATGCGTCAACGTCATCAGGAACTGGTGGTCTGGCGCACGCTGGGAGCAGGCAAGAAATTGCTGCGTACCACGCTGTGGTGCGAGTTCGCTATGCTCGGGATGGTCGCCGGGCTGGTGGCGGCCATCGGTGCGGAAACCGCGCTGGCTGTATTGCAAACCCGCGTATTTGACTTCCCGTGGGAGCCAGACTGGCGGCTGTGGGTTGTGCTGCCGCTTTGTGGGGCATTGCTCCTCTCTTTATGCGGCGGATGGCTCGGTTCACGACTGCTTAAAGGTAAAGCGCTGTTCCGTCAGTTCAGTAATTAATTCCTGCCAGTGATGATTACGCACCGGTTTTTTAAATCGGTGCGTTTTTTTATCTATGTAGCACAAATTGATAACCCCTTGATATTTAACAGCACAGAACAATAAAAACCCAACAACACGAGTGTATTAATAAACGTTAATATTTGTATGCTTAATAATTGGCAGGCTATCTATCAAGGTACAAATAATGACTATAAAAAAAACGGCGCTGGCGGTATCGATCGGCGCAGCAGTGGCATTAACGACTTTCGCTTCCCAGGCGGAAATCACGGTCCTGAAACAAGATCCGCAGGCGGGCGATCCGCTGAGCCGTCTTAACTTCACCGTCGGCGGGAGTATTCGTCCGCAGTTCCAGAATATGGCCGGTGACGATGGTAAGAATGGCTACAAACGTAATGGCTTCGACGGCGGGACGCGTTTCCGCTTCGCCGCAGACTACTATCTGTTTGATGATATCAGTTGGGTGAGCTACTACGAGCTGGGCGTTAACTTCCCGGCCATGTTCAACTGGGATAATCACTACGCTGACGGCGCCAACGATACCACGCGTCGTATGCTGTACACCGGTCTGAAGAGCGCGACCTGGGGTACGCTGACCTTCGGCCAACAGAACAGTATTTACTATGATGTGGTCGGGGCGAAAACGGATATCTGGGATTACGATATGATCGGTCAGGCGCCAGGTAACGGTATCAATGGCGACTATGACGGTTCCTATCGTACACGTAAATCGTTGAAGTATAAGAAAACGGTGGGGGATGTTGATCTCTACGCATCTTATCTGTTCAGCGATGATTACAACCCGAACAACGGCCTGCGCTACAAGCGTAAAGGCGGCGGCTCGTTGGGTGTGGATTACCACATCACCGATGACCTGACCTGGGGTACGGCGTGGAACTACACCCGTGCGGAAATGCGTGGCGACACCAGCAAAACCTACGATCAAAACATCGTCGGTACCGCACTGAGCTGGAAACCGGACAACTGGACCTTCTCAATGGGCGGCGGCTGGTATCAAAACTTCATGACCACCAAAAAAGTTTCGGTTAACGACTACTTTGCCGGTGATGCCTGGGGTCTGGAATACTTCGCGGGTTATACCTTCCCGATTGGTCAGTATGCGCTGAAATCTGTTCAGCCGTACTTTATGGGCGATCGTATCGAATATGTGAATGGTCGTAACTATCTGCGTACCGACAACGGTGTGGGTATCAGCTTCCAGTTGGATTACGGTTTCCGTGTGGATTACGAACACGTCTTTACCTCCAGCACCGACAACCTGGGCGATATGAACCTGGTGCGTCTGCGTTACGACTTCTAAGTCAATTTTCCTTCCAAAGCCGGGTAGCCAGGGCGTTATCCGGTTTTTTACTCTCCGTTGCCGAAAAACGCATAAGCACCTCCCTTGCACATTCAACGACATACTTCGCAACATCATGAAATAATTTCAAGGACAGCGGGTTGTGATCTGTGTCATGTTAGAAATCTGCCTGTTATCAGGCCAACGAGAACAACGCCGCATGAACGGCGTGAGACATGACACCACAACGTTAAAATGGAGAAAATATGGGATTGCGTCAGAGTTTACGCGTCGCGACCGGGGCGCTGTTACTGGCCTGCGGCTTACAATTTGCTCATGCGAACAGTGACCCGCATACCATCGTGTTTGGCGTCGCGCCTGGACCGTACGGCGATATGGTGAAACAGGCTATTGCCCCTACTCTGAAAGAGAAAGGCTATAAGGTGGTGGTGCGCGAATTCAGCGACTACGTGCAACCGAATATGGCGCTCTCCAACGGTAGCATTGATGCCAACCTGTTTCAGCACTCGCTCTATTTTGACAAATTCACCGCCGATAAAGGGCTGAAGCTGAGCAAGCTGATTGTGGTCCCAACGGCCGGGATGGGGTTTTACTCGCACAAAATCAAAAGCCTGGATGAGTTGAAAAAAGGGGATGTGATCACGCTGTCCAACGATCCGACCAACCTGGCCCGCGGTCTGCGTTTCCTGCAATCCATTGGCCTTATCACCATCAAAGACAATATCGATCCCACGAAAGCCTCCGAGCGTGATATCGCCAGCAACCCGAAAGGGCTGGTGTTTAAACCCTTGGAAGCGGCGCAACTGCCGCGTACTTTGGACGGTGTGACCGGCGCGCTGGTCAACGGTAACTTTGCCGTGGCGGCAAAACTGGATCTTTCCAGCGCCATCAAGCAAGAGCATCTGGATGAAAACCTGAAAAATATCATTGCGGTACGCAGTGAAGATGCGGATAAACCGTTCGCGAAAGATATTGTTGAAGCGGTGAAGTCTCCGGCGTATCGCGCGGTGATCGACGATCCGCAAAACATCTACAGCGCTTTCCAGAAACCGGAATGGATGTCGGCAGCCCAATAATCGCTGCATGCAAGGGTTAACAGGGGCAGCGGCGACTGCCCTTTTCGCATTTCTGAGGTGGATATGATTGAGATAGAAAAGGTTTGCGTGGATTTTACCGCAGGCCGTGGACCCTCAACCCGGGCGGTTGATGACGTCAGCTTGCATATTGGCGCGGGCGAGATATTTGGTATTGTTGGGACCAGCGGTGCGGGGAAAAGTACGCTACTGCGCACCTTGAACGCCTTAACGCGTCCGAGCAAGGGAAGTGTGAAGGTGAACGGCGTAGAAATTTCTGCGCTGGAAGGCACTCAGTTACGTAAAGCGCGTCAGCGCATTGGCATGATTTTTCAGCACTTTAATCTGATGCATACCCGCACCGTGGCGCAAAACGTCGCCTTTAGTCTGAAAGCTGCCGGATGGGAACGCAGCAAGATTGCTCCACGCGTCACGGAGATTCTGGCGCTGGTCGGACTGTCTGATAAGGCGAACCGTTTTCCGGTTCAGCTCAGCGGTGGTCAGAAGCAGCGCGTGGGTATTGCCCGTGCGATTGCCAATCATCCGGATGTGTTGCTGTGTGATGAACCCACTTCCGCGTTAGATCTCGAAACCTCGGCCACGATTCTGGCGCTGCTTAAGCAGATCAACCAACAGTTGGGGATCACGATCGTGCTGATCACTCACGAGATGAACGTGATCAAATCGATTTGCGATCGCGTGGCGGTGATGTCAGGCGGCAAGGTGGTGGAGTCCGGGGAGGTGTTTGACGTTTTTGCTCACCCACAGCACGCCTTCACCCAGCAACTGGTGTCGCATACCCTCAATCTGACGCTACCTGAGCGTCTGCGCCAGCATCTGCCCGGCCAGTTGCTGAAAATTCTTTTTATCGGCGATTCGGCGGAACAGCCTGTGCTGTCAGAAGTTGCGGTTAAATTTGGCGTGGCGGTGAACATTCTGCACGGCAAAATTGAATATATCGGCGAACGCGCGCTGGGGATTCTGGTGGTACAACTCACCGCGCCGCACAACCCTTCTGCGGTGGATGTCGCCGTGGAACATATTCGTCAACGTACTGCTCAAGTGGAGGTGATTCGTGGATGATTTATTGCCTGATTTGACGCTGGCGTTTAATGAAACCTTCCAGATGCTGAGCATCTCAACGATGCTGGCGATTATTGGCGGTTTGCCGCTCGGTTTTCTAATTTTCGTCACCGATCGGCATTTATTCTGGCAGAACCGTTTTGTGTATCTGCTCAGCTCCGTGCTGGTAAATATTATCCGCTCGGTACCGTTTGTGATCCTGCTGGTGCTGCTGCTACCGCTCACCCAGTTTTTGCTCGGCAATACCATCGGACCGATTGCCGCCTCCGTGCCGCTTTCCGTGGCGGCGATTGCTTTTTATGCCCGGCTGGTGGATAGCGCGCTACGTGAAGTGGATAAAGGCATTATTGAGGCGGCGGAAGCGTTTGGCGCCACCCCGATGCGCATCATCTGCACCGTGTTGTTGCCGGAGGCCAGCGCGGGACTGTTGCGTGGACTGACGATCACGTTGGTGAGCCTGATCGGTTACTCCGCGATGGCCGGGATTGTCGGCGGCGGTGGGGTAGGTGACCTGGCGATTCGCTTTGGTTATTACCGCTATGAAACCCAGGTCATGATCGTCACCGTTGTCGCGTTGATTATTCTGGTGCAGGTCGTGCAGGTGCTGGGCGACTGGCTGGCGAAACGCGCGGATAAGCGCGACAGGCATTAATTACTGTGCGTTAAGCCATCCGGCAACGTCCTGCCATGTGCCGCGAAAGACGATTTTCGCGGCTTTCTTTTCCAGTTGATAGCGATACATCGGGTCGTAATACTCGTTGAGCAACGGCACCAGCCAGCCCATGTGGGCGTCGGTACTGCCCGTCGACTGCTGTTCGCGCAGAGCCACGTCAAGCAGGGCGGTCAGCTCGGCAAAACGCTGTAACCCCAGACGACGGCGAATAGCGAACAGGCCGTGGTGCAGATACTCACTGTATTCCTGCCAGCCCCGGTTCTCACCATAAGCGTGGGTAAAATCGTGGTGCATGCGTACGAAATACTCCTCGCGCAGGCGCTCCAGACGCAGCTCAAAAGGATCGTCCACCACCGCAATGGACGCCTCGGTCATGCGCTCGCGCAGGCATTCGGGCAGATGGTTAGCGCCGATCATGCGGCCTTCATCTTCCAGCACCCACTGGCGTAAATCCTGTCGGCTGTCCGTTTTGAGCATTTCGACCGCCAGCAGGTTTTCAAAACTCGCCTGGCTTAGCTGCGGCTCTACGGTACGTCCAAACGAGGAACCGCGATGGTGCGCCAGTCCTTCGAGATCCACACCGTTCGGCTGCTGTTGAACCAGTTGCGTTTTACCGTTCCCGGTACAGCCGCCAATTAAGACGATCGGTTTTTGCACCAATTCTTCCGTTATCCGTATGACCGCCTGGCGCAGAGCCTTATAACCGCCCTGTATCAGCGGATAGTCAATGCCGGACTCGTGCAGCCACTGCTGCACAATATGCGAACGCTGACCGCCGCGCGCGCAGCATAAATATCCTTTTGGGTGTTGACGACAGGCATCCTGCCAGGCGTACATGCGCTGTTGGCGGGTTTCACCCGAGACCAGTTGATGGCCCAATTCCAGGGCAGCCTCAGGCCCCTGACGTTTATAACAGGTACCGACGGCGGCGCGTTCGTCATCGTTCATTAAGGGGAGATTGACTGCGCCCGGCATCGCGCCTTGTTGAAATTCGACGGGGGCGCGTACATCGATAATAGGCGTACCGGCGAGCAGAATCGCGCGATAGTCCTGTGCTGTTTGTGTGTCTTGCATAGTAAAAAACGAAACCTCAAATCATCTTGCGTATCATTTTACGCGCCAAAGAGCAGGATGACTTGATTTTCAATTGCGTGCATTGTTGAAAATTGCTAAAAATCCGGCGATTTCTGGTTTTCGCTGCGTAAATAACGTCACAATATCTTCCACAGCCTTACCTGCGCCAAACTTATGCCAGGCGAGACTTAAGGGGGAAGGGGGACGCATGGTAGGAATAATGCTACTGACCAGTTGCCCGTTATCAAGCAATGGCTGGCACAGCGGTTGCGGAACAAAGCCGATACCCACCCCGGCAAGATGCGCCGCAATTTTGGTTTCCATGTCCGGGACAATAATCTCTTTTTGGCCGGGAAGCCGCCACGCGACCCGTTTGGTCAGGGTGCGCGCACTGTCTTCAATGTTGATCGCCGGAAAACGGCGCAACTGCGCTTCCGTTAATGGACCACTGACGTCTGCCAATGGATGATTCGCCGACATAACAAACCGCCACTGAACAGACCCCAAAGGATCGAGGGTAAAGGTGTTGGCCATTGGTTCAGTACCCGTGACGCCGATAGCCAGAGAGAATCCTTCATACAGCAGTGAATCCCAGACGCCCATATAGATTTGCCGGGAAAAGTGAAACTGAGTAAAGGGATAGCGGGCGTTAAGCCAGGATAACAGGCGAGCGACGGCTTGCGGGCTATACAGCAGGTTGTTGACCACGATATTCACCTGACGCTCTACGCCGTCGTTCACTTGCTGTAATTCGCTGGGCATGCTGTCCAGCCAGGCGAGCCAGTCCTTTGCCTGAGAAAGAAGATGCGAGCCCGCGGCGGTTAACGTAACGCTGCGGGTGGTGCGAAAGAACAGAGCAACCCCGGTATTTTCTTCCAGAAGCTTAATGCGATAGCTGATGGTGGCCGTGGTTTTACACAAGCGAGCCGCCGCCCTGGAGAAACTCCCTGTTTCGGCTACGCCAATAAAAGTACGCAGTGTTTCTGGATCAAACATCGTCAGCTACTCCCTGAATGCTCTTCCGCAAGCCTGATTTCTTGTTCTCTGATTTATAAGTATTTTTACATAATGGCCTTGTTTAAATTGTGGTCTAAATCGAATTTTGGAAAAATATTCCAACTTTTGTGTTGATGTTAAATCCCGAAGGTTTTAGATTGCATGATATTGAAGCCGCTAACTGTTCTGGCTGCGGTTCAGAGGAATTCAGTTACAAGGAAAAGATGATGAAACTTGAGGTATTACCGTTAAATCAGCACACATTCAGCGCCTATGGCGATGTCATCGAAACCCATAAACGTGATTTTTTTCATATCAATGATGGGTTGGTTGAACGTTATCACGATCTGGCTAATGTGGAGATCCTTGAGCAGGACCGAACGCTCATCAGCATTAACCGCGCGCAACCGGCAGCGATGCCTATTATTGTGCATGAACTGGAGCGCCACCCGCTGGGTACCCAGGCATTTATGCCCATGAAGGGCGAAGCGTTTGTGGTGATTGTCGCGCTTGGTGAGGACAAACCCGATCTTTCCACCTTAAAAGCCTTTATCACCAATGGTCAACAGGGGGTGAATTATCACCGAAACGTCTGGCATCACCCGCTGTTTGCCTGGCAAACCGTGACCGATTTCCTGACGGTCGATCGTGGTGGTAGCGATAATTGCGATGTTGAACGTATCCCGGCACATGAACTCTGTTTTGCGTGACGCTATTGGCCTTCTTGCTTAATATGAGCATATTGTTCATTGTTTATGCTCATATTTTGGGCCGGAGTAAATGTAGTGGAGACGGAAGTAAGACGGCGCGGCAGGCCTGGACAGACGGAGCCGGTTGCGCAGAAAGGCGCTCAGGCGCTCGAAAGAGGTATTGCGATTTTGCAGTATCTCGAAAGAAGTGGGGGGAGTTCGTCAGTCAGCGATATTTCCGGCAGTCTGGATTTACCGCTCTCCACGACTTTTCGCCTGCTAAAGGTTTTACAGGGGGCTGATTTTGTCTATCAGGACAGTCAGTTAGGATGGTGGCATATCGGTTTAGGCGTCTTCAATGTGGGCTCCGCGTATATTCATAATCGCGACGTCCTGTCGGTAGCCGGACCATTTATGCACCGATTAATGCTGCTGTCAGGCGAAACGGTGAATGTCGCGATTCGTAATGGCACTGAAGCGGTGCTGATTGGCCAGAAGGAGTGCAAATCGATGGTCAGGATGTGTGCACCTTTGGGCAGCCGTATGCCGTTGCATGCTTCCGGTGCGGGGAAAGCACTGCTTTATCCGCTGATGGAAGAAGAGTTAATGGACATTGTCGTGAAAACGGGTTTGCAGCAGTTTACGCCGAACACGTTGGTGGATTTTCCTACTCTGCTGCGTAATCTGGAACAGGCGCGCGAGAATGGCTATATCGTTGATCACGAAGAACATGTTGTTGGATTGAATTGCATCGCTTCGGCTATCTATGACGATGCAGGCAGTGTAGTGGCTGCCATCTCTATTTCGGGGCCCGCATCCAGACTGACGGAAGATCGTTTTATTAGTCAGGGGGAGCTGGTACGGGATACAGCACGAGATATCAGTACGGCGCTTGGGTTAAAAGCACCCGTAGCTTAAGTCGCAACCCGCTCAGAGGAGCGGGACTTTTTTGGATTTTTTTAAAGTTGGAAAAATTTTCCAATAAATAGAGGTAGAAAGAAAATGGCAAAAATGAGAGCCGTTGACGCGGCAATGTATGTGCTGGAAAAAGAAGGTATCACCACCGCATTTGGCGTGCCTGGAGCGGCAATCAACCCGTTCTATTCCGCAATGCGTAATCACGGCGGCATCCGTCACATTCTGGCTCGCCACGTTGAAGGCGCCTCCCATATGGCGGAAGGTTATACGCGTGCCGCTGCAGGCAACATTGGCGTCTGCCTTGGCACTTCAGGCCCGGCTGGAACTGACATGATCACTGCACTGTATTCCGCCTCTGCCGACTCTATTCCTATTTTATGTATCACCGGCCAGGCGCCTCGTGCCCGCCTGCATAAGGAAGATTTTCAGGCTGTCGATATTGAATCTATCGCCAAACCGGTCAGCAAAATGGCGGTAACAGTACGTGAAGCGGCACTGCTGCCACGGGTTTTACAGCAGGCATTCCACGTCATGCGCTCAGGTCGCCCTGGCCCGGTGCTGATCGATTTGCCTTTTGATGTCCAGGTTGAAGAAATCGAATTCGATCCCGACATGTATGAGCCGTTGCCGGTCTACAAACCTGCCGCCAGCCGCAAGCAAATTGAGAGAGCGCTGGAAATGCTAATCCAGGCGGAACGTCCGGTTATCGTAGCGGGGGGCGGGGTGATTAATGCTGATGCTTCCGCACTGCTGCAACGTTTTGCGGAGCTGACCCATGTACCGGTTATCCCCACGTTGATGGGCTGGGGATGTATCCCTGACGATCATGAGTTAATGGCTGGCATGGTCGGGCTACAAACCGCGCACCGCTACGGAAATGCCACGCTGCTTGCTTCTGATATGGTGTTCGGTATTGGTAACCGTTTTGCTAACCGTCACACCGGCTCGGTCTCGAAGTACACCGAAGGGCGCAAAATCATTCATATCGACATTGAACCGACGCAAATTGGCCGTGTTCTGTGCCCGGATTTGGGCATTGTTTCCGATGCCAAAGCCGCGCTGACCTTGCTGATTGACGTCGCTCAGGAAATGCAGAAAGCCGGACGTTTACCTTGCCGGAATAGCTGGGTTGATGAATGCCAACAGCGTAAGCGGACGTTACTGCGTAAAACCCACTTCGACAATGTCCCGGTGAAACCACAGCGTGTCTATGAAGAGATGAATAAAGCCTTTGGTCGCGACGTTTGCTACGTCACCACCATCGGATTATCACAAATTGCCGCTGCGCAAATGCTGCATGTGTTCAAAGAGCGTCACTGGATCAACTGCGGCCAGGCAGGCCCTCTCGGCTGGACGCTGCCTGCGGCATTAGGGGTTTGTGTTGCCGACCCAACACGCAATGTCGTCGGGATTTCGGGGGATTTTGACTTCCAGTTCCTGATTGAAGAACTGGCGGTAGGCGCGCAATTCAATATTCCTTACATCCATGTGCTGGTCAACAACGCCTATCTGGGCCTGATTCGTCAATCGCAGCGTGCTTTTGATATGGATTACTGCGTCCAACTGGCGTTTGAAAATATCAACTCCAGCGAAGTAAACGGCTATGGCGTCGATCACGTCAAAGTGGCAGAGGGATTAGGTTGTAAGGCTATTCGCGTCTTCAAACCTGAAGATCTCGCTCCGGCGTTTGAGCAAGCCAAAGTCCTGATGGCGCAGTATCGCGTTCCGGTTGTTGTCGAAGTGATCCTTGAACGAGTGACCAATATCTCGATGGGTAGCGAGCTGGATAACGTGACCGAGTTTGAAGAGGTTGCAGACGGTGCAGTTGATGCGCCAACCGAAACCTGTTTTATGAAATATGAATAGAGGAGGTGACAGATGTTACGGTTCTCAGCCAATCTTTCCATGCTGTTTCTGGAATACAGTTTCCTTGAGCGTTTCGACAAAGCGGCGCAAGCGGGGTTTCGTGGCGTAGAGTTTATGTTTCCCTACGATTACGACATTGACGTCTTAAAGGAAAAACTGCAGACCAACAAGCTGGAGCATACGTTGCATAATCTCCCCGCCGGAGATTGGGCTGCGGGTGAACGTGGTATCGCCTGTATTCCGGGGCGCGAAGAAGAGTTTCGTGATGGTGTGGCCGCGGCTATTCGCTATGCGAAGGGGCTGGGCAATACAAAAATCAATTGCCTGGTAGGTAAAACACCGGCGGGTTTTTCGGCTGAACAGATCCAGCAAACGCTGGTGGAAAATCTGCGCTATGCGGCCAACATGTTAGCGAAAGAAGATATTTTATTGCTGATTGAGCCGATCAACCATTTTGATATTCCTGGTTTCTTTCTCACCGGTACGCATCAGGCGTTAGCGTTAATTGATAGCGTCGGATGCAATAATATCAAAATTCAGTATGACATTTATCATATGCAGCGCATGGAAGGGGAATTAACCCAGACCATGACCACGTGGGCAAATAAAATAGGTCATTTGCAAATTGCAGATAACCCTCGTCGCGGAGAGCCAGGGACCGGGGAAATCAATTATGACTTTATTTTTAAGTTTATTGATAAATCAGGTTATGACGGGTGGGTAGGCTGCGAATATAAGCCGCTGACGACCACCGAAGCAGGATTATCGTGGATTAATCAGTATCGATAATTTGTAAGTAATTTCAGGCAACACTATTTTTTCCACTCTGTTGGAAGGGAATCGTTTTGCCTGAATTCAGGAATACCGACAGATATAAAAGAGGTTGCAAATGAAACTGGGATTTATTGGCCTGGGTATTATGGGATCGCCAATGGCGATTAATTTGGCTCGCGCCGGACATCAATTACATGTCACGACCATTGGACCGGTGGCTGAAGAGTTGCTGTCACTGGGGGCGGTTAATGTTGAAACTGCGCGTCAGGTGACTGATTTCGCAGATATTATATTCATCATGGTGCCGGATACGCCGCAGGTTGAAGAAGTGCTTTTTGGTGAACACGGATGCGCTAAAACTGTATTGCAGGGAAAAACCATTGTCGATATGAGTTCTATTTCTCCTATCGAAACCAAGCGTTTTGCTCAGCAGGTTAATGAACTTGGCGGGGATTATCTGGATGCGCCCGTGTCCGGCGGGGAAATTGGCGCTCGTGAAGGGACGCTGTCCATTATGGTTGGCGGTGAACCTGAAGTATTTGAACGGGTGAAACCGCTCTTTGATATTCTGGGAAAAAATATCACTCTGGTGGGCGGGAATGGTGATGGCCAAACCTGTAAAGTGGCTAACCAAATTATCGTGGCCTTAAATATTGAAGCCGTTTCTGAAGCGCTGGTATTTGCCTCTAAAGCGGGCGCAGATCCGGTTCGCGTGCGTCAGGCATTAATGGGCGGGTTTGCCTCATCTCGTATTCTGGAAGTACATGGTGAGCGCATGATTAAGCGCACTTTTGATCCCGGATTCAAAATTGCACTGCATCAAAAAGATCTCAACCTTGCATTACAAAGTGCCAAGGCGCTCTCATTGAATTTGCCTAATACGGCAACTTGTCAGGAGTTATTTAATACCTGCGCCGCGAATGGTGGAAGCCAGTTGGATCACTCGGCAATGGTTCAGGCCCTGGAATTAATGGCTAATCATAAATTGTCATGATCGTTGGTATCGCTGCAATCCTGCAGCGATACATTTTAATCAGACACACTTTGGAAAGGTGCATGTCATGAGTGAAAAAAATACATCCGGTATTGAATACTGGAAGAAGATCGTCGTCGTAATGAGTCTGGGTTGGGTCGCAATATGGATTTATCGCACCGTATTAACCCCTATTTATCCTGAGATTCAGGCTTCCCTGGGCAATGTCAGCAATGCTGAAATTGGCGCCATCGCCAGTTTCTATTTTTTCGCCTATTGCAGTATGCAAATTCCCTGCGGAATTTTGGTCGATAAGCTTGGCCAGAAAATTATGCTGATGTGTGGGTTTACGCTCTTTATTATTGGTACGCTCAGTATTGCAAAAGCCACGGGACTGGTGATGATCTATGCCGGTTCGCTGATGGCAGGAGCGGGCTGCGCCTCTTTCTTTAGTTCTGCGTATTCTCTCTCTTCGGCAAATGTCCCGCAGGCTCGCCGGGCACTGGCAAACGCCATTATTAATAGCGGCTCTGCGATTGGGATGGGGATCGGTTTAATCGGCTCCAGCGTGTTGGTTAAAAGCATGAGCATGGCCTGGCAAAACGTGTTGTTCCTGGTTGCGGCTGTGTTGGTGGTGATGTTGTGCGTATTTACTTTGGTTATCCGCGGTAACGCAAAAAGCGAAACGGCGGTGTCAGAGCAAAAAACGCAGACGACAACGATGACAGAAGAGAAAAGTCCGCCGCTGTTTTCGGGTTTGTTATGCAGCGTCTACTTCCTCTATTTCTGTACCTGTTATGGCTATTACCTGATTGTGACCTGGCTTCCGTCCTATCTACAGACTGAAAGGGGATTTGATGGTGGCGCGATTGGGGTTGCCTCGGCTTTGGTCGCCGTGGTGGGGGTTCCCGGTGCGTTGTTCTTCAGCCATCTGTCCGATAAATTCCGTAACAGCAAAGTCAAAGTCATTCTTGGGCTGGAAATTATGGCCGCCGCAATGCTGGTGTTTACGGTGTTATCGCCGAATACCACGATGTTGATGGTCAGCCTGACCCTGTACGGTTTACTGGGAAAAATGGCGGTGGATCCCATCCTGATCTCCTTCGTGTCTGAGCAGGCGTCGGCGAAAACGTTGGGCAGAGCATTTAGCCTGTTTAACTTCTTTGGTATGAGTTCAGCCGTTATTGCGCCAACGTTAACCGGATTTATTTCCGATTTGACTGGCTCAAAAGAGATAAGCTTTGTCATCTCGGCTTGTCTGGTTGTTACCGGAACGCTTATTTTTGCCGGCGTGACGTTATATAAAAAGAAAGCAACACCAGTTACTGCTTCAGCATAAAAATATAATTAAAACTATTTGCATTACTTAATATATTGTTTTTGTTCCACATAGCTAAACCCATTACAACGTTATCCGATACGTGACAAGAGGGATTTATGGAACAGCAAAGAGATCTATACCAACAACGTGGTTATAGTGACGACTTATTACCGAAAACGGCAGCACAACGAAACTGGAAAACATTTAACTATTTTACTTTATGGATGGGGTCAGTACATAACGTACCTAATTATGTTATGGTTGGCGGGTTCTTCATTCTCGGGCTGTCCACATTCAGTATTATGCTGGCTATTATTATTAGTGCATTGTTTATTGCATTAGTCATGGTTATGAACGGCGCCGCCGGAAGTAAATACGGTGTACCTTTTGCAATGATTCTGCGTGGCTCGTATGGTGTACGTGGCGCGCTTTTCCCGGGATTATTAAGAGGCGGGATTGCGGCAATTATGTGGTTCGGGCTGCAATGTTATGCCGGATCGCTGGCTTTTCTTATTCTGATTGGCAAGATATGGCCTGGGTTTTTAACGCTGGGCGGTGATTTTACACTACTGGGGTTGTCTCTGCCGGGGTTAATCACATTTCTTATCTTTTGGCTGATTAACGTTGGTATCGGTTTTGGCGGTGGTAAAGTATTAAATAAATTTACTGCGATCCTGAACCCTTGCATTTATATCGTTTTTGGCGGAATGGCTATCTGGGCGATATCCCTGGTAGGGATTGGCCCCATTCTGGACTACATTCCGGGCGGTGTGCAAAAAGCGGGAAACAGCGGATTCCTGTTCCTGGTAGTGATTAACGCCGTGGTTGCGGTATGGGCCGCTCCGGCGGTGAGCGCATCGGACTTTACGCAAAATGCCCACTCATTTCGTGAACAGGCGTTAGGCCAGACTCTGGGTCTCATTGTCGCGTACGTGTTATTTGCGATTGCCAGCGTGTGTATTATTGCCGGTGCCAGTATTCATTATGGAATGGATACCTGGAATGTGCTGGATATCGTACAGCGTTGGGACAGTCTGTTTGCCTCATTCTTCGCAGTTTTGGTTATTCTGATGACCACAATCTCAACAAACGCTACGGGTAATATTATCCCGGCTGGTTATCAGATTGCCGCAATTGCGCCAACAAAACTAACATATAAAAAAGGTGTGTTGATTGCCAGTATTATTAGCTTACTGATTTGTCCATGGAAGCTTATGGAAAATCAGAGCAGTATTTATCTGTTTCTGGACATCATCGGCGGTATGCTCGGTCCTGTTATTGGTGTTATGTTAGCGCACTATTTTGTCGTTATGCGTGGCAAGATTAATCTTGATGAATTATATACCGCCAGTGGTAATTACCAATATTATGATAATGGATTTAACCTGACGGCATTCTCCGTAACGTTAGTGGCGGTAATTCTTTCACTGGGTGGAAAGTTTATTCCATTGCTTGAACCGTTATCGCGAGTGTCGTGGTTTGTTGGGGTTATTGTCGCATTTGTGGCATATGCCTTACTGAAAAAAAGAACGGTTGGACAACCTGCCGCAGTAGAAAAAGCAACAGGTCAGTTGTAATGAAATCAGTAAACGTAGGTGTAAGCGTGCGTTATTTATAAAAACTATCTGTATCCATACAAGGAGTTCGTTATGTCTTTTGATTTAATTATTAAGAACGGTACTGTTATTTTAGAAAATGAAGCTCGTATTGTTGATATTGCCGTCCAGGCAGGAAAAATCGCCGCCATTGGCGAGAATCTTGGGGAGGCAAAGCAGGTAATGGATGCGACAGGTCTGGTGGTTTCACCGGGCATGGTCGATGCGCATACCCATATCTCTGAGCCGGGGCGTACACATTGGGAAGGCTATGAGACCGGAACGCGTGCCGCGGCAAAAGGCGGTATCACCACAATGATCGAAATGCCTCTCAACCAGCTGCCCGCGACGGTGGATCGCGAAACCATCGAACTTAAATTTGATGCGGCAAAAGGCAAATTGACCATTGATGCCGCGCAGCTTGGCGGTCTGGTTTCTTACAACCTTGATCGTTTGCACGAGCTGGATGAGGTTGGTGTCGTCGGTTTCAAATGCTTCGTTGCCACCTGTGGCGATCGCGGAATCGACAATGACTTCCGTGACGTTAACGACTGGCAGTTCTACAAAGGCGCGCAGAAGTTAGCAGAAATGGACCAGACGGTGCTGGTGCATTGCGAAAATGCACTCATTTGCGACGAGCTTGGCGAGGAAGCTAAACGCGAAGGCCGTGTGACGGCACATGATTATGTGGCTTCACGTCCGGTTTTCACTGAGGTGGAAGCTATTCGCCGCGTGCTGTATCTGGCGAAAGTCGCCGGTTGCCGCCTGCACGTTTGCCATATCAGCAGCCCGGAAGGCGTGGAAGAAGTGACCCGTGCCCGCCAGGAAGGCCAGGATGTGACCTGCGAATCCTGCCCGCATTATTTTGTGCTGGATACCGATCAGTTTGAAGAGATTGGCACGCTGGCAAAATGTTCTCCGCCGATCCGCGATCGACAGAATCAACAAGGCATGTGGGAAAAACTGTTCAATGGTGAGATTGACTGCCTGGTTTCCGACCACTCGCCATGCCCACCAGAAATGAAGGCTGGCAATATCATGCAGGCGTGGGGCGGCATTGCCGGACTGCAGAGCTGCATGGACGTCATGTTTGATGAGGCCGTGCAAAAACGCGGTATGTCGCTGCCGCTATTCGCTAAATTGATGGCAACCAACGCCGCAGATATTTTTGGCCTGAAACAGAAAGGACGTATTGCCCCGGGTAAAGATGCTGACTTCGTCTTTATTCAACCGGACAGCAACTACGTTCTGAAAAACGAAGACCTGGAATACCGTCACAAAGTCAGCCCGTATGTTGGCCGGACGATTGGCGCGCGCATTACGAAAACTATTCTTCGCGGGGATGTTATCTATGACATCGAGCAGGGATTCCCGGTAGCGCCAAAAGGTCAATTTATCCTTAAACATCAACAATAATGTGATGCGAATTAATGCCCGTCATGCTGGCGGGCATTCTCTATTTTAAGGTATGAATATGCTTCCTGTTATTAACCGCGAAAGTTTGCTATCTGGCTTTCAGTGGTTTTTCTTTATTTTTTGCAATACGGTCGTGGTCCCCCCAACGCTGGTTTCTGCTTTTCATCTCCCCGCGAGCAATCTGTTAATGCTCACGCAATACGCTTTTTTCACGACATCGCTGGCCTGCCTTGCGCAGGTTATTTGTGGCCATCGTCGCGCCATTATGGAAGGGCCTACCGGTTTATGGTGGGGCACCATTCTGACAATTACCCTGGCTGAGGCGTCACGCGGGACACCGCTCAATGATATCGCCACCAGTCTGAGCGTCGGGATTGTCATTTCCGCTGTGCTGACGATGATTATCGGCTTTAGCGGCTTAGGACACCGGTTGGCCCGGCTATTTACCCCAACGGTGATGGTCTTTTTTATGCTGCTGTTGGGCGCTCAGCTCACCACTATCTTTTTTAAGGGCATGTTGGGATTGCCTTTTGGCATTGCTGACACCAGCGTCAAAATTCAACTGGCGCCTTTTAGCCTGGCGGTTGGCGTGATGTGCTTCATCCTTGCGATGATCATTTTTTTACCGCAGCGGATCTCCCGTTATGCCCTGCTGGTGGGGGCGGTAGTGGGATGGGGACTCTGGCGATTGTGCTTTCCATCAACGTCTTTGCCGTCTGGTGAATTAAGCTGGCAGTGGTTCCCGTTAGGCAGTCATGGCAGGCTGTTACCCGGTATTATCCTGACGGCGGTTATCACCGGTTTGGTGAATATCAGTAATACCTATGGCGCGGTGCGCGGCACGGACGTCTTTTATGCGCATCAAGGCTCCAGCAGCTCGCGTTATCGTCGTAGCTTTATCATTTCCGGTTTTATGACGCTGGTGACAGTGCCTTTTGCCGTGATTCCATTTTCACCTTTTGTCTCCTCTATCGGGCTGTTAACACAAACTGGCGACAGCTCGCGAAAATCATTTATTTACGGCAGCGTATTATGTTTATTGGTGGCGATAGTAACGCCGCTAACCCGCTTATTCTGCGCCATTCCACTGGCGATCAGCAGTGCCGTTATGCTGGTCTCTTATCTGCCGTTGCTCTATTCCGGTCTGGTTTTCAGCCAGCAAATCACCTTTACCGCACGAAATATTTATCGGCTGGCACTCCCGCTGTTTGTGGGCATTTTTTTGATGGGGCTGCCACCGGTTTATTTACAAGATCTTCCACTGACTATTCGGCCATTACTGAGCAATGGCTTATTGGTGGGGATTTTACTGGCAGTGCTTATGGAAAACCTCATTCCATGGGAACGCATTAAATAACAGGATGAAAAGGATTAATGATGAAAATTGTAATTGCGCCAGATTCGTTTAAAGAGAGCTTAAGCGCCGAACAATGCTGCCAGGCAATTAAAGCTGGATTCTCAAGCATATTCCCGGATGCAGAATATATTTGTTTGCCTATTGCGGATGGCGGGGAGGGGACCGTGGATGCCATGGTGGCGGCGACTGGTGGAAAAGTGGTCTCGCTGGAGGTCTGTGGGCCGATGGGGGAAAAGGTCATGGGATTTTATGGCCTGACCGGTGATGGAAAGACCGCCATTATTGAAATGGCTGCGGCGAGTGGACTGATGCTCGTCGAACCGCAGGCGCGTAATCCGCTGCTGGCGTCAAGTTACGGTACTGGCGAACTGATTCGGCATGCGCTGGATGCCGGTATTCGTCATATTATCCTCGGTATCGGCGGGAGTGCGACAGTTGATGGCGGCATGGGGATGGCTCAGGCGCTGGGCGTGCGGTTTCTTGACGCGCAAGGGGCATCATTGAGGGCGGGAGGCGGTAGCTTGTCTCGCCTCGCGAGCATTGACCTGCAACAGTGCGATCCGCGGCTGACAGCATGTCGGATCGAAGTCGCTTGTGATGTGGACAACCCATTGGTTGGCCCGCGCGGCGCGGCAAGGGTATTTGGTCCGCAGAAGGGGGCGACGCCGGAAATGGTTGAGAAACTGGAGGAAGGGTTACTCAACTACGCGCATGTGCTGCAAGCGTTGACCGGTGAAGAGGTCTCTCAGGTTGCGGGCGGTGGGGCGGCGGGCGGAATGGGCATCGCCGCGGCTATCTTTCTGCAGGCCATCATGAAACCAGGGATTGAAATTGTGCTGCAGGCTGTGCAACTGGATCAGTCCATCAAAGATGCATCGCTGGTCATCACCGGCGAGGGACGTATTGATTCGCAAACGGTCGGGGGAAAAGCGCCAATCGGTGTTGCTTCTGTTGCTATGCAGCATCATGTTCCGGTTATTGGTATCGCCGGGGTGCTGGGGGAAGGCGTGGAGGTGGTTCACGATCATGGTATTGATGCGGTGTTCAGTATTTTGCCGCGACTCGCGCCATTGGCGGAAGTGCTGGCGAGCGGTGAAACCAACCTTTATTACTGCGCGCGTAATATTGCTTGCGCGATGAAGCTCGGTCAGGCGATGAATCTGCGTTAAGCATAAAAAAAGCCACGGTGTTAACCGTGGCAAAACCCAACATAGCTAAATAAAAAATTATCAGGCGGGCTGTTCGCCGTTAAATCTCTACATCCCGGTTGCAATCTTTGGAATAGATATAGCTGAATGCTTCGCCACGCCCCACGCCGTAACCCGCCTGCAGGGAGTACGCGCCCATAAAGATGTAGTCGCCTTTTTTCACCGGGACCCATTGGTTATCGAGGTTATAAACGCCCTGGCCTGAGAGAATATAAGCCCCATGTTCCTGTACGTGCGTTTCGATATAACCATGGCTGGCGCCGGGTTCGAATGACAGAATATGCATATTCATATCGAAGCCTAATTCTTTAGGCAGGAAATCCAGCAGGATTACGTCATCCATGCCTTCATAATGAATACGTTCTAACTGGTTGGCATTACCGGAGACCAGCCATGGCGAATGGCCGGCCACCGGCGTATAACGCCGTTTGTATAAAAACAGTTGGCTGTCTTCTGTCTGGGCATTATTAAAGGTGAGCAGTTCACCTGGCGGGCAATACAGATATCCGCCCTGAGACAAAGCAAATGTTTTACCTTCCGCTTTTGCCTCAACTTTGCCGGAAATAACATACACGAACGTTTCAATACCTTCGCCGCCAAAACCGCTGTGGTGGCCGCCGTTCTGGTGTAGGGTCACCAGATAGTCAACAAATGACGCGCCCAGTTTTGGCGTTGAGAGGATGGTGACGTCACAGTTTTCAAAACCCGGAATGATATTTTTAACCAGTCCGTCCGGGGTTAACAGGGCAAAGTTACCGTGTTTTACAATTGCGCGATTAGCCAGTAAATCATCGCGATAACCCGTGACGTTATTCAGATATCCCATGAATGGCTCCTTATTTCTGCCAGGCAAGTTGATGAAGCATTAATGCCAGAGTTTTGACCCCTTCGGCAAGGTCGTTAATGTTTGTGCGTTCAGCGGGGTTGTGGCTGATACCGTTAATGCTGGGAATGAAAATCATGCAGGTCGGTACACGAGGGGCAAAAATCTGCGCATCATGGCCCGCGCCACTGTGCATGACACGGTAGTTCAGTTGTTCCTTTTCACACAGTTCGGTAAGGGTGGAGACCAGTTTACTGTCCATCGGGACTGGCGTTTCATCCATCCACAAATCGATATCAATACCGATATCCATTTCATCACAGATGGCGCGCATGTCGTTTTCCAGTTGCTGAGTAAAATCACGCAGTACGTCGGCATCGGTATGACGGCAATCGATCGTGAAGGTCGTTTTTCCAGGCACCACGTTGACGGTGTTTGGCTGTGGCTCTACTTTACCAAAGGTCAGTACCAGAGGATCGCCATGCTTTTTGGCTTTCTCGATAGACTGGCTGCAGATGCGACTGAAAGCGTAAACGGTATCGCGACGGTAGCTCAGCGGCGTTGTACCCGCATGGTTGGATTCGCCGTTCAGCGTTACCGTATAGCGACGTTGGCCGACAATCGCGCTGACGACGCCTATCGACTGACCATTACTTTCAAGCACGCAACCTTGTTCGATGTGTAATTCAACGAAGGCTTTGATGTCATTACGAGCATGAAGCGGCTCTGCGGGGAGGGTAAAGCCGCAGGCGTTCATTGCGTCAACAAAACGGGTGCCTTTCGCGTCCTGGATGTTACGGACGTCATCAGGATTTGCCAGTCCAAAAATGTTTTTGCTGCCCCAGAAGACATACGGGAAACGGCTGCCTTCCTCTTCCGCCATGGAAACGACTTCGACCGTTTTCAGCGGGGCACCATAGGTGCTCTTGAGCCAGTCAACCGCGAGCCATGCCGCCAGCGCGCCAAACTGGCCGTCAAGATTGCCGCCGTTGACGACGGTATCAATATGCGAGCCGCTTAAAATGACTTGTTCCGGCGATTCACTCCCGAGCAGACGACCGTATAAGTTGCCCACTTCATCAAAGCGCGTTTCCAGGCCACTGGCGTCCATACGCTTTTTGAATTGCTGTTGTGTTTCAAGCCATTCTGGCGAATACAGCAAGCGCGTCATCCCACCGGTAGGATCCGCGCCAAAGGAAGAGAGCCAGGGAAGGGTTTCTTCAATTGCGTGACGAAAATGGTTGATCATATGAAATTCCTGTTTCAATAATTATTGTGCAAAGGGATTCTTTGTTTCGTATGACTTGAGATAGAGGGCATCGGAAATCAGGTATTGATAAATATCGTCAACAATGTCGATACCATGGACCGCGGCATTGCGTTGATTAATATCTTGATCCTGTCCGGGGTAATAAACTTGTTTAAAGCCGGGGGCCGGAGTAATGTTATTTAACTCTTGCATGGTCTGGCTGAGGTGCTGGCGGAATAATTGGCTGGAGGAGAAAAAGTCGGGATTAATAACCAAATGCAGTTGGCCTAAATTCCGACCGGCATGTAAATCCTCATACATTGAACTGACCTGACGACCAAACGGTAATCCCAATAAAATGCCGGATAACACATCGATCATCATCATCAGGCCATAGCCTTTAGGCCCGGCCGCAGGTAGCAACGCATTGACAGCAAAGGGATCGGAAGTTGGCGCGCCGTTTTTATCGACTGCCCAGGTATTAGGAATCGGCTCGTTGCGGGAGCGGGCATCCAGAACTTTTCCCCATGCCTGCACCGTTGTCGCCATATCAAACGTCATGATGTCGTCGCCTTCTCCTGGCGCAGCGAAGGCTAACGGATTGGTACCGTAGTAAATATCTGCGCCGCCGAACGGTACCACCATCGGGTCGGACTGGCACACGGAGAGGCCGATCAGACCAGCGCGAGCGGCTTGCTGCACAAAGTAAGAAATGGCACCGCTGTGCCCCATTCGGCTAATGCCAACGACGGCGACACCATTTTTTTTAGCAATTTTAATGGCATGCTCCATACCCATCTTTGCTGCGACTTGCCCGGCGGCATTATCGGCATGCAAAATCGCTGTACAGGGACCGGTTTCTTCAAAACGAAATGTGGGTTCGCGGTTAGTGCCGCCTTTTGAAATGCGCTCAGCATAGTATTCAACGCGTACGGCGCCATGAGAGTGAATGCCTCTGGCATCGGCGTAAACCAATACCTCAGCAACCGTTGTGGCGTGCTCACGTTTTAGTCCGGCCTTGCAAAGCTTATTCTCGATAAGCTGGTGGAGTGTTTCCCGACTGATTTTCATCTGTCTTCCTTTTTAACGACGGTGTGAAGCATGACTGCCGTTAACATACCGGGAATAAAAATTGATTATGTGATCCAGACACACAAAAAAATATAGTTAGAATTTATTTGATAATCAGTATGGATTTGCCATTTCTTTTTAAATAAATAATGCCGTTAGAAAATAATGTTTAATCTTCTGGTGGTTATTAAATTTATTTTGTTAATAATTCCAGTGTGATGCCAGTCACTCTATTTGTGATCCCAGATATATACCTTGAGCTACACATTAACACTACTCGTGCAATTGCCATGGGTGCAATTATTAAGGGGTTGTTATGATCCACGCCTTTATTAAAAAAGGGTGTTTTCAGGACTCTGTCAGTTTAATGATTATTTCACGCAAGCTGAGTGAGTCCGAAAATGTAGACGATGTATCGGTCATGATGGGAACGCCAGCGAATAAATCATTGCTGGAAACGACCGGGTTTTGGCATGACGATTTTAATAATGCGACGCCAAACGATATTTGCGTGGCGATTCGTACTGAAACGGCTGATGAAAGTATTACACAGACCATTCTGCAACAATTGGATGAGTCGTTGCAGCAGTTGGCGCAGGCCACCGGCGGTAGCCAAACGCTCCTGCAGGTCAGACGCTGGGAAAGCGCGTGCCAGAAACTGCCTGAGGCGAATATGACGCTCATTTCGGTTGCCGGTGAATACGCGGCGGAACTGGCGAACCAGGCCTTGGATCGCAACCTGAACGTCATGATGTTCTCCGATAACGTTACCCTGGAAGATGAAATCGCTCTGAAGCGCCGTGCACAGGATAAAGGTTTACTGGTGATGGGACCTGACTGCGGAACTGCCATGATTGCGGGTACGCCGCTGGCTTTTGCCAACGTGATGCCGGAAGGCAATATCGGTGTGCTGGGCGCCTCCGGGACAGGGATTCAGGAGCTCTGTTCACAGATAGCGCTGGCCGGGGAAGGCATCACCCACGCCATCGGTCTGGGTGGGCGCGACCTGAGCGCCGAGGTGGGGGGGATTAGCGCGCTTACCGCGCTGGAGATGCTTGGCGCAGACGACAAAAGCCAGGTGTTGGCTTTTGTGTCGAAACCGCCGGCGGAGGCTGTTCGCCAGCATATCGTGAACGCGATGAAGGCCACCGGCAAACCCGTGGTAGCTCTGTTTTTAGGTTACACCTCCGCGGTCGCTCGCGATGAAAATGTCTGGTTTGCCGCGACGCTGGACGATGCGGCCCGTCTGGCCTGTTTACTGGCGAGAGTCGCGGCGCGACGCAGCTCGCTTTCAACCACAGGAGACGGTGTGATCCGAGGGTTATACACCGGAGGTACGCTGGCCGCCGAAGCCGCTGGGCTGCTGGCCTCCCATCTGAATGTCGCCGCGGATGCACAACATCACCATGGCATGATGCTGGATGCCGCCGGGCACCAGATTATCGATCTGGGGGATGATTTTTACACCGTCGGGCGGCCGCATCCGATGATTGACCCTGCCTTACGTAATCAACTGATTACGGATCTGGGGGGGCAGCCGCAGGTACGCGTGCTGCTAGTTGATGTCGTGATTGGTTACGGCGCGACGGCAGATCCGGCCGCATCGCTGGTTCAGGCCTGGCAGAAGGCGTGCGCTGCGCGAGACCACGAGCAACCGCTGTATGCGATTGCGACGGTGACAGGTACAGAACGCGATCCGCAGTGTCGCTCACTGCAGATTGCCACACTGGAAGATGCCGGCATTGCCGTAGTGAATTCACTGCCCGAGGCAACGCTGCTTGCCGCCGAACTGATTCGTCCATCTCAACCGTTATCTGACAAATCCGCACCTTCGCTACTGGAAAAAGTGGCGGTCATCAATGCCGGGTTACGCAGTTTTGCACTGGATTTACAGGCTGCGGAAATGCCTGTGGTGCATTACCAGTGGGCGCCTGTCGCTGGCGGTAATAAGAAACTGGCTCGTTTATTAGAACGTTTGCAATAAGGGGTTCCAATGTTTACATCAGTGGCGCAAGCCAATGCTGCAGTAATCGAACAAATTCGTCGTGCGCGTCCACACTGGCTGGATGTGCAACCTGCCTCCTCATTAATCCGCGAGCTCAATGAAGGGAAAACGCTGCTGCATGCGGGACCGCCAATGCGTTGGCAAGAAATGACCGGTCCGATGAAAGGGGCCTGTATTGGTGCATGTCTGTTTGAAGGGTGGGCCAATGATGAGATGAGCGCGCTGGCTTTACTGGAGCAGGGCAAAGTCCGGTTCGTACCTTGCCACCATGTTAATGCTGTGGGACCAATGGGGGGAATCACCTCTGCCAGCATGCCGATGCTGGTGGTGGAAAATATCACCGACGGTAACCGGGCTTACTGCAATCTCAACGAAGGGATTGGCAAAGTGATGCGCTTCGGCGCGTATGGCGAAGATGTCCAGCAGCGTCTACGTTGGATGCGCGATGTCCTGATGCCTGTTTTAAGCGCGGCGCTGGCCAATCTGGAACAGGGTATTGATCTGACCGCCATGATGGCGCAGGGCATTACGATGGGCGATGAGTTCCATCAGCGCAACATTGCCTCTTCAGCTCTGCTGATGCGAACCCTGGCGCCGCAAATTGCCCGTCTGGAACATGATAAGCAGCAGATTGCTGAGGTGATGGATTTCCTCAGCGTGACCGACCAGTTCTTCCTTAACCTGGCGATGGCTTACTGCAAAGCGGCAATGGATGCCGGGGCACTGGTGCGTTCCGGCAGTATTGTGACCGCAATGACCCGTAATGGCGACATGTTCGGGATCCGGGTGAGCGGACTTGGCGATCGCTGGTTTACCGCGCCGGTTAACACACCGCAGGGGCTGTTCTTTACCGGCTTCTCGCAGGAACAAGCTAACCCGGATATGGGCGATAGCGCCATCACCGAAACCTTTGGGATTGGCGGCGCCGCGATGATCGCGGCCCCTGGCGTAACGCGGTTTGTCGGCGCCGGAGGAATGGAGGCCGCGAAGTCCGTTTCCGAGGAGATGGCTGAAATCTATCTGGAACGCAATATGCAGTTGCAGATCCCTGGCTGGGATTTCCAGGGGGCTTGCCTTGGTCTTGATATCCGTCGCGTCGTGGAAACAGGTATTACGCCGCTGATCAACACGGGTATTGCCCATAAAGAAGCCGGTATTGGTCAGATCGGCGCGGGCACCGTTCGTGCGCCGCTGGCCTGCTTTGAGCTGGCTCTGGAAGCGCTGGCTGAAAGTATGGGCATTAGCTAAGAGAGCCGCGCATGATGATCATCCGTCCTCTGATGGGCAGTCAGCAGTCTCCGGATTTTCGCCAGTCATGGCAGCTATCCGGGATCTGGCGGCGCTCGATTAACCTTGTGGCCGAAGGGGGCGCACTGTTAACGCTGCACCGCCAGGGCAGTGGTTTTAGCCCGGGAGGATGGGTGATCCGTGCGCCTGACTTTGATGCGCTGCGTACGGCGTTAAGCGGTAGCGAAACCCCTCAGGCTGTCCCCGAGGGGATTGTGCTGGGACCGTTTCTGTTACGCCAACCGCAGCGTTGTTGTTCGTTGAAAATAACGTCCCGTCCACATGCCCCGCGCCTTGCATCCGCCTGGATGGATCGCGGCGAGGAAACGGGATTATTCGGGCCGTTAATGCTGGCGGCAAATTTGCCTTTGTGCCCCGAGTTACGTCAGTTCCGCCATTGCTTTTTCTCGGCGCTGGCTGGCTTGTCGACAGACTGGCGGCAGTGGTTAGGCAAGGGGCCAGGTTTAACGCCCAGCCATGATGATACGCTGACCGGAATGCTGCTGGCCGCCTGGTATTTCGGCGCGCTGAATAAGGATTCCGGCCATCGTTTCTTTGAATATTCCGGCAATCTTCAACTGGCGACGACTGTGGTTAGCGTGAGCTACTTACGCTACGCGGCATTAGGGTACTTCGCTTCACCTTTGCTCCACTTCACTCATGCTTTGGGCCGACACCAAAGGATGGACGCGGCGATAAATTCGCTGCTGGCGCTCGGGCATACCTCCGGCGCAGATACCTTGTTGGGGTTCTGGCTTGGGCAACAAATTATAGAAGGATAGGGAATGAAAACGCTGGTTGTTGCTCTTGGCGGCAACGCATTATTGCAGCGCGGCGAGGCGCTGACGGCAGAAAATCAATATCGTAATATTGCCAGCGCCGTACCTGCCCTGGCGCGTCTGGCACGTTCGTACCGCCTGGCCATCGTACATGGCAATGGGCCGCAGGTTGGTCTGTTGTCGTTACAGAATCTTGCCTGGAAAGAGGTTGAACCTTACCCGCTGGATGTGCTGGTGGCAGAGACTCAGGGCATGATTGGTTATATGTTGGCGCAAAGTCTGACCGCTGAACCGGAGATGCCGCCGGTGACCACAGTGTTAACGCGAATTGTGGTGTCTGAAGACGATCCCGCGTTTATGGCGCCGGAAAAATTTATCGGCCCGGTGTATTCGCCTGAAGAACAAACGCAACTGGAAGCCACCTACGGCTGGCATATGAAACGTGACGGCAAATACCTGCGTCGTGTTGTCGCCTCGCCTGAGCCTCGCCAGATCGTCGAAAGCGATGCCATTAAGCTCTTGCTCAAAGAAGGCCATGTGGTGATTTGTAGCGGCGGTGGCGGCGTGCCGGTGACCGGGGAAGGGGTAGGGTCTGAAGCGGTCATTGATAAGGATCTGGCGGCGGCATTGCTGGCTGAACAGATCGATGCCGACGGTCTGGTTATCCTCACCGATGCTGATGCGGTCTATGAGAACTGGGGCACGCCAGAGCAACGTGCGATTCGTCAAGCCTCTCCTGATGAACTGGCTCCGTTTGCTAAAGCCGATGGTTCGATGGGGCCAAAGGTGACAGCCGTAAGCGGATACGTGAAGCGACGTGGAAAACCCGCGTGGATTGGCGCGCTGTCTCGCATTGAAGACACGTTGGCGGGGAAAGCCGGAACCTGCATTCGTCTGTAAAAGTAACGGGAGGCGTGCGCAGGCGCACCTCCCGTATCGGTTTATTTCAGCTTTGACTGCGCCCAGATGATGCCGCTGGCATATTCAGGCGGCAGCAGGGGAGTGAGCGCTTCCAGCGTGGCGCTAAGGCGCGCGGTATCGCTGTCGCTCAGATTCAGGTGTCCCACCTTACGCCCTTCGCGTACCTCTTTGTCATACCAGTGCAGATGCACCAGCGGCAGCTTCAGCCAGTCATAGTTCAGGTCGCTGCCGATCAGGTTTACCATCACCGAAGGATTGTTCACCACCGGCGTCGGCAACGGCAGGCCGGTAATGGCGCGCAGGTGCAGTTCAAACTGGCTGATGCTGGCGCCGTTTTGCGTCCAGTGCCCGCTGTTGTGTACGCGCGGAGCCAGTTCATTGATCAGCAAACCTTCCGGGGTGATGAAACACTCCATCGCCATCACACCGACATAGCCCAGCTCCTGCATGATGGCAGAGAGCATCGCTTCGGCCTGCGCCTGTTGTTTAGCGTTAGCCTGCGGAAATACCACGCTGGTGCGCAGAATGCCGTCCTGATGCAGGTTATGAGTCAGCGGATAGAAGACGGTGCTGCCGTCGTGCGCACGCGCGCCAACCAGCGAGACTTCACCGGAGAAGTTGATTCCTCGCTCGACGATGCACTCGCCGTAGCAGTCGTCTGGCAGTTGTTCGGTTTCATTCGCGCGTAAACGCCACTGTCCACGACCGTCGTAGCCGCCGATGCGACGCTTCACAATCGCCAACTCGCCGAGTTTGTCAAACACCGCAGACCATTCGCTTTTATCCGCCAGCAGTTGCCATGGCGCGGTCGCCAGGTTGAGTTTGTCAAAAAGCTGTTTTTGCGTCAGACGGTCAGCAATAATCGGAAAGACGTCGCGGTTAACAAACGCCGGGTGACGCGCCAGTTCGCGAGTGAGCGCCGTTTCCGGCCAGCGCTCAATCTCAGCGGTAATCACGCTTTGTTGAAAAGGAACGGCAGCGGGTTCGGCGTCCAGCCCGACGGGCCAGACCGCAATCCCCAGCGGCTCACCGGCCTGACGCAGCATGCGTCCTAGCTGACCATTGCCGAGTACACAGACCTGCTTCATGCGACACCTCGCGGGTCCGGGTTCTCCAGTACCTCATCGGTTTGCGCTTTACGCCACTCAGCCAGACGCTGATGCAATTCGTTGTCGTGTGTTGCCAGAATTTGCGCGGCCAGCAGGGCCGCATTGGCTGCGCCCGCTTTGCCGATCGCCAGCGTGCCCACCGGAATACCGCGAGGCATCTGTACGATGGAGTAGAGACTGTCTACGCCGCTCAACGCTGCGCTTTGTACCGGAACGCCTAAAACAGGCACCAGCGTTTTCGCCGCAATCATTCCTGGCAAATGTGCAGCACCACCGGCACCGGCAATAATCACCTGATAACCGTTTTCTTCAGCGCCTTCGGCGAAACTGAACAGTTTGTCTGGGGTACGGTGGGCGGAGACGACCTCAACATGGTGTGGAACGTCCAGCATTTCGAAGATTTCGGCGGCGAACTGCATGGTAGCCCAGTCGCTTTTGGACCCCATCACGATGGCGACTCGCGCCGGATTATTGCGGGAAGACATGCGTCTGAAAACTCCTGTGGTGCACTACACTCGACTTTTGAGGGCACAGAGAATAGCATAATTCACCGTCAAGGAAAACGATTGCGCGCTTTACACTTCACTCTTCAAGCTGCCTCTTTGTTGGCTGCATCTGCTCACCCCAGTCACTTACTTTAGTCAGCTCCAGGGGATTCACGGATTTGCCGCCTCGATGCAACTCGAATAGTTTTGTGTAAAGAGGAACGGGGTATTTGCAGAATTAAAACGGGAATGCGATCAGTTCAACGTCGTGCGGTGTGACTTTGATCATCGAACCTTCGCTGTGCCAGGCGCCTAATACTACGCGGAAGGCGGGTTGCCCATTGGCCGTAAGTTCGTGGACTGCCGGACGGTGGGTATGACCGTGAATTAACCACTGGGCCTGATGTTTTTCCAGCTCGGCAATAACGGCCTGCTGATTCACATCCATGATCTCCAGCGACTTACTGCTGTTGGCTGCTTTGCTGTTGGCGCGCATTTTCGCGGCAATACGTTGGCGAATGAACAATGGCAGGGCGAGGAATAGTTTTTGTAGCCAGTGTTGATGCACTTTGGCGCGAAACGCCTGATAGCCAGCATCGTCGGTGCATAACGTATCGCCATGCATGATCAGCACCTTGCGACCATACAGATCGAGCACTTTCTCTTCGGGCAGTAAGGTCATGCCGCTCTCACGGGAAAACCGTTTGCCAAGCAGAAAATCACGGTTGCCGTGAATAAAAAAGCAGGGAACGCCGGAATCAACCAGTGCTTTTATCGCTGCGGCTATTTGATGATGCAGTGGATTAGGGTCGTCGTCGCCAATCCAGGCTTCGAACAGGTCGCCGAGAATGTACAGCGCATCGGCTTGTCGCGCATCGCCGGCTAAAAAACGCAGAAAACCGGCGGTGATCGCCGGTTCTTCTGTGCAGAGGTGAAGATCTGCAATAAACAGTGTCGCCACGATTACTCGCTGACGGTCACGTTTTCGATGATGACGTCTTCTTTCGGCACATCCTGATGCATACCGCTGCGACCAGTGGAAACGCCTTTGATTTTATCAACCACATCCATGCCTTCAACAACTTCAGCAAACACGCAGTAACCCCAACCCTGCATGCTTTCGCCAGAGAAGTTCAGGAAGTCATTGTCAGCAACGTTGATGAAGAACTGTGCGGTTGCGGAGTGCGGAGCCTGAGTACGCGCCATTGCCAGCGTACCACGGGTGTTTTTCAGACCGTTGTTCGCTTCGTTTTTGATCGCTTCTTTCGTGGCTTTTTGCTTCATGCCCGGCTCGAAACCACCGCCCTGGATCATGAAACCGTTAATAACACGGTGGAAAATGGTGTTGTTATAAAAACCTTCGCGGCAGTAGTCCAGGAAGTTTTTAACTGTTTCAGGCGCTTTATCATCAAACGTTTTGATTACGATATCGCCGTGATTAGTGTGGAAAGTAACCATTTTTGCATCCTGTTCCGATAGATTGGTGCTTCGACCCTGTTAAGGGTCAGAGTTAGGGGTGTGTTATAGCATAACCGCAAGCTGCGATCACCTTGCAAAGTGTGCTGCTTCGATTACGAATAATATGTATTATACGGATATTATTACCCACACACGTCTACACGGAATCTTCGATGTTAAAAATCTTTAATACACTGACGCGCCAAAAAGAGGAATTCAAACCTATTCATGCCGGGGAAGTCGGCATGTACGTGTGTGGTATTACCGTTTACGATCTCTGTCATATTGGCCACGGACGTACTTTCGTTTCTTTCGACGTCGTTGCGCGTTATCTGCGCTTCCTCGGCTATAAGCTGAAGTATGTGCGCAACATTACCGATATCGACGACAAAATCATCAAGCGCGCGAATGAAAACGGCGAGAGCTTTGTCGCGCTGGTCGATCGCATGATTGCGGAAATGCATAGCGATTTCGATGCGCTGAATATTCTGCGCCCGGATCTGGAACCTCGCGCTACGCATCATATCGCCGAGATTATTGAGATCACCGAACAGCTGATCGCCAAAGGTCACGCCTATGTTGCCGATAATGGCGACGTGATGTTCGATGTCCCGACTGATCCGAACTACGGTCAGTTGTCACGCCAGGATCTGGATCAACTGCAGGCAGGCGCACGCGTTGACGTGGTTGACGTGAAGCGCAACCCGATGGACTTCGTGCTATGGAAAATGTCCAAAGAGGGTGAACCGAGCTGGCCATCTCCGTGGGGCGCTGGTCGTCCGGGCTGGCATATCGAGTGTTCGGCGATGAACTGCAAACAGTTGGGCAACCATTTTGATATTCACGGTGGCGGCTCCGACCTGATGTTCCCGCACCATGAAAACGAAATTGCCCAGTCCACCTGTGCGCACGATGGCGAATACGTGAACTACTGGATGCACTCTGGGATGGTGATGGTTGACCGCGAGAAAATGTCCAAATCGCTGGGCAACTTCTTTACCGTGCGCGACGTGCTGAAATACTACGACGCCGAAACCATTCGCTACTTCCTGATGTCGGGGCATTACCGTAGCCAGTTGAACTACAGCGAAGAGAACCTGAAACAGGCGCGTTCCGCGCTGGAACGTCTGTACACTGCGCTGCGCGGCACTGACAAATCCGTTGCCCCTGCGGGTGGCGAGGCCTTTGAAGCGCGTTTCATTGAAGCGATGGACGATGACTTCAACACCCCGGAAGCGTACTCCGTGCTGTTTGATATGGCGCGTGAAGTTAACCGCCTGAAGGGTGAAGATATGGCGGCGGCGAACGGTATGGCTGCGCATCTGCGTAAACTCTCCAGCGTGCTGGGCTTGCTGGAACAGGATCCAGAAGCATTCCTGCAAAGCGGCGCGCAGACGGATGACGGTGAAGTCGCCGAAATTGAAGCGTTAATCCAGCAGCGTCTGGACGCCCGTAAGGCGAAAGACTGGGCGGCGGCCGACGCCGCGCGTGACCGTCTCAACGAGATGGGCATCGTGCTGGAAGATGGTCCGCAGGGCACCACCTGGCGTCGTAAGTAACTCTGTAATGCCCGGTGGCGCCTACGCTTACCGGGCCTACTAAAGAGCGAGTGTAGGCCGGATAAGACGCAGCGCGTCGCATCCGGCAGATTAATATTTTCGATACCACCACAGCACACCCATCATCATCATTCCCGGTAGCCACACCCATAATAATTCCGAAATAATCACCTGATGCCCGTAAGGGGTCGCGTAGCGTGACAGCGCGAACGGCGCGACTTTAATCACCTGCCACGGCGCGAAAAAGCGTTCATCCGACCACGGCCACAGCCAGCCGACGCCTTTGCCGCCGGTGGTGACAGAATCCAGCACACTGTGCGATAGCAGTGAAACTGTCAGGAATAGCCAGCAGCGAATCAATCCGGCTTTAAACCATCGTCGGCCAATCAATACGCAAAGTAGCGGCACGACAAAGGCGAACAGCAGTGAGTGGGTAAATCCACGGTGGCCAAACACGTTGCCGTAGGCGACGCCAAGCTTAAATGACAGCACGTCGGCATCCGGCAGCATCGCCAGAATGACGCCAGTAAACAGTAATCGTGGGGGGATGACTTTAAGTCCGAGACCTAATCCTAAACAGAGTGGAACGGCCGCGTGAGTAACGATGGTTGGCATGATGTTCGCTTCATGTGGGAAAACGACATGCTAACTGTTCACTGTGAAGTGGGGATGAAGTTATTATCTGAAAATGAGACGGGGAAGCGGCCGGACAGGGCGTTAACCTCATCCGGCACTTGGGGTCACGCTACGATGTTAATGCTGTGGCCTTCAAAGCTGACGGTCTGTCCGGCAACGATTTTACAGCGTTTGCGCGTTTCAACCGCGCCATCGACCTTCACCAAGCCTTCGCCAATAGCGATCTTTGCCTGGGCGCCGCTTTCGCTCCAGCCTTCCAGCTTCAGCAAATCGCAGAGTTCAACGTGTGGGTGCTTACCCAGTGAAAATGTGGCCATCTTAAACGTCCTTTACATCATGGTATTCAACACACGCCTGTAGCGTGTTTTCGATAAGTGTGGCGACAGTCATTGGGCCTACGCCGCCCGGTACTGGCGTGATATATGACGCACGTGCGGCTGCATCTTCAAAGACCACATCGCCCACTACTTTACCATTCTCCAGACGGTTGATGCCGACATCAATCACAATCGCACCTTCTTTGATCCACTCGCCGGGTATAAAGCCCGGTTTGCCGACAGCAACAATCAGCAGGTCCGCATACTCTACGTGGCGACGCAGATCTTTGGTGAATCGGTGGGTGACCGTAGTGGTGCAACCAGCCAGCAGCAGCTCCATGCTCATTGGGCGACCGACAATATTTGAAGCGCCAATCACTACGGCGTTCAGACCATAGGTATCGATGTTGTAACGCTCAAGCAGAGTGACAATCCCGCGCGGAGTACATGGACGCAGACGCGGCGCGCGTTGACACAGACGACCAACGTTATACGGGTGGAAACCGTCTACGTCTTTATCTGGTGCGATACGTTCCAGCACCTTAACGTTGTCGATACCTGCCGGTAATGGCAGTTGTACCAGGATACCGTCGATGGTGGTATCTGCGTTGAGCGTATCGATCAGCTCAAGAAGCTCCGCCTCGCTGGTGGTTTCAGGCAGGTCATAAGAGCGGGAGACAAACCCCACTTCGTCACAGGCTTTGCGTTTACTCGCGACATAAATCTGCGAAGCCGGGTTGCTGCCTACCAGCACAACAGCCAGGCCCGGGGCGCGTAATCCAGCCGCTAAACGCGCCTGAACTTTTTGAGCAACCTCAGAGCGCACCTGCTGCGCAATCGTTTTACCGTCAATAATCTTTGCTGCCATCAGAGAGAGGATTCCATCTGTTACGTTAAATCGAAGGGGATGTCACTATTTTGTCAGAAGCAGAACGTGCTGTCAGTTTTCGTTTGCGTTTTTACGTGCGATCGCGGGGAGAGCGGTCAGTGAGCAGGGGCAGTTCAGTCGCTGAAGCCCTGCGCATCATTCATGATCATGCTAATTAAATTTAACGTCAATGAAACAACTCATCACCCTGGTGTTTTCAAGGTTAATGCACCATAAACCAGTCTGTTACGTTTGATTATGATGTCTTTACCTCATTTTTACTCGGATTTTTCCTGGATCCCAATAAGAATTAGCCAGGGCCATTAAAAGGATTTGCAGGTATTTTTCATTAATTTAAATGTTTAATTTAACGCTGTGACGAAATAGTCATATTCGCGAAGATTAATTAGTGAATCAAATACTCGGAGAGTTGGGTAAAGGTTAGCTAATTCTCTTGCGATATATATCTTTACAGGATGCAGAGATAATTCGCCTGACATTTAATGTCGATAATGATTCAAACGGATCCCGCAGGACGCCGGAGCCGGATGTGTGTAATTCAAGGGAAATCCATGAAACGTAAATTAATAGCCTCTTCTGTTATTGCCAGCCTGATGTTAGTCGCGGGTGCAGCGGTTGCGGCCGATCCGGCGGCGACCGATCCGGTAAGCGTTAGCGGCGGTACTGTTCATTTTGAAGGTGAACTGGTCAATGCAGCCTGTGCCGTCAGCACTCAGTCATCCGATCAGGTTGTTACGTTAGGCCAGTATCGTACCGCCAGTTTTACTGCAGTCGGTGATACCACGGCACAAATCCCGTTCACTATCGTACTGAACGACTGCGACCCGAAAGTGGCTGCGACCGCCGCGGTTGCTTTCTCTGGCCAGACCGACATCACTAACAATAACCTGCTGGCCGTTTCCTCCTCGGATAACAGCACTACCGCGGGCGGTGTAGGGATTGAAATTCTGGACAATACGTCCACCGCGCTGAAGCCGGATGGAGCAACCTTCTCTACCGCTCAGGCGCTGGTAGAAGGGACCAACACCCTGCGTTTCTCTGCCCGTTATAAAGCGACCGCGACCAGCGCTACGCCGGGTCAGGCGAATGCCGACGCGACGTTTATCATGAAGTACGAATAAGCCGTTCAGATTCGCGCAAGGATGATGTTCGCCTCATTGGATGAGGCAATATCCGGGGATGAAAAAGGATGCGGCAGATGATAGGGAAAGGCGTGGCGCTGGCGGGAATGCTGTGCGTAATGCCTGCGCTTGCTCATACGGTAATACTGGAAAGCGGGCGCCTCCACTTACGGGGACAGCTCGTTAACGGCGCCTGTACGGTCGCCACCGACAGCCAGAATTTGCGGGTGCAAATGGGGCAATATCGTACCAATGCCTTCTCCGGAACGGGAAGCTTTGCCTCTACCAGCGTACCGTTTTCACTGCGATTAACGTCGTGCAGTTCTGATGTTTATGACCACGTCGGGATTGCGTTTTCCGGTGTGACGCCAGCGGAAGATCCGCAGGTTTTTCTGGCCAGCGGCGATGCGTCTGCATCTTCGGGGGTTGGTCTGGCGTTATTTGACGAGCGACAACGGCAAATAATTCCTAATGCGCTACCGCTTCATTACGCGCCGATTATCACCCAAGAGATGACGTTTCATTTCACTGCTCGCTATCGGGCCGTCTCGGAAAATATCACACCGGGAATACTTCGTTCAGACGTGTGGTTTACGTTGGTTTATCCCTGATTTATTTCCCAACGATAATCGCATCAAAGGTATTTGTAGCTATGTTTAATAATCTAAAATCAGGTTTTATCCTTTTACTGGCCTTATTTTCTGCTGCCAGTGTGCAGGCAGCCGGCGGCATTGCATTAGGCGCTACCCGTGTTATTTATCCAGCTGATGCCAAGCAAACTTCGCTGTCTATTAGCAATAGCGATACCAAAGAACGTTACCTGGTAAATTCATGGATCGAGAATAGCGCAGGGGTTAAAGAAAAATCGTTTGTCGTGACGCCTCCGTTGTTTGTCAGTGAGGCTAAAAGTGAAAACACGTTGCGTATCATCTACGCAGGCGCGCCGCTGCCAAAAGACCGTGAATCGCTGTTCTGGATGAACGTGAAAGCCATTCCGTCAGTCAACAAGAACAGCCTTGAGGGTAAAAACGTTCTGCAACTGGCGATTTTGTCGCGCATTAAACTTTTTGTCCGCCCAAATAATCTGCCGCACATCCCGGAAGATGCCCCCGGCATGCTGCAGTTTTCCCGTTCCGGCAACCACCTGAAAATCAACAATCCGTCTGCGTATTACGTCACTCTGGTCAACCTCACTGTGGGGAAAACGAAGATCGATAACGTCATGGTTGCGCCAAAAAGCGATACGCAGGTGCTGCTGCCAACGGGCGTACAGGGCAACGTTACCTTCCAGACGGTCAATGATTATGGCGCGGTGACCACCGCTCAAACGGTAAGCGTGCGTTGAGATAACGATGAATAAGACAACGTATTTTCCTGACCTGTTACCGGGGGTTACGCCACCGCTGGCGGGGGTGGCGTTGTCCACGCTGGCGGCGCTTTTTCCCTCTTTAAGCCATGGGGAAAGCTATTTCAATCCGGCATTTTTATCTGCGGATACGGCAACCGTGGCGGATTTATCACGTTTTGAAAAAGGTAATCATCAGCCTGAAGGCGTTTATCGTGTGGATATCTGGCGCAATGATGAATTCGTTGCTACCCAGGACATTCATTTTGCCAGCAGTGCGGGAAAGGCAGGGGAGAAGTCTGGCGGACTGATGCCATGCTTTGGACTCGACTGGGTAAAACGCCTGGGCGTTAATATTGCCGCGTTTCCGGCACTCAGTCAGGATCCGAACGCGACCTGTATCAATTTGCCTGAGGCGATTCCCGGCAGTGAAATTGCCTTTGATTTTTCTACTTTGCGCTTAAACATCAGTCTGCCGCAGGCGTCGATGTTAAACAGCGCGCGCGGCTACATTCCACCGGACGAATGGGATGAAGGGATCCCGGCGGCGCTGATTAACTATAACTTTACCGGCAGCCGTGGGAGCGATACTGACAGCTATTTCCTGAGCATGTTGAGTGGCCTGAACTATGGACCCTGGCGGCTAAGGAACAACGGCGCGTGGAGCTATTCCAAAGGTGACGGATACCATTCACAAAGCTGGAAAAACATCGGTACATGGCTTCAGCGCGCGGTTATCCCGCTGAAGGGTGAACTGGTGATGGGCGACAGCAATACCGGAAATGACGTTTTTGACAGCGTCGGTTTTCGTGGCGCGCGACTCTATTCCTCAGACAGCATGTATCCCGACAGCTTACAAGGCTACGCGCCTACCGTACGTGGCATTGCGCGTACCGCAGCGAAACTGACTATTCGTCAGAATGGCTACGTGATTTATCAAAGTTATGTTTCACCGGGCGCTTTTGCGATAACCGATCTTAACCCGACCTCCTCCAGCGGTGACCTTGAGGTGACGGTGGATGAGAAAGACGGTAGCCAGCAGCGCTATACGGTGCCGTACTCCACGGTTCCGTTGTTACAGCGAGAAGGGCGTTTCAAGTATGACGTAGTTGCCGGGGATTTTCGCAGCGGCAATAGCCAGCAATCCTCACCGTTCTTTTTCCAGGGAACATTAATCGCCGGGTTACCAGAGGGGTATACCGCTTATGGTGGTACGCAGTTAGCCTCACGTTACACTGCGGTGGTTTTAGGTACTGGCCGAAATCTGGGGGATTGGGGGGCAGTTTCCGTCGATTTAACCCATGCGCGCAGCCAACTGGCGGATGACAGTACGCACCAGGGGCAGTCTCTGCGTTTCCTGTATGCGAAGTCATTGAACAATTTTGGCACTAACTTTCAGCTGTTGGGCTACCGCTACTCTACGCGTGGTTTCTATACCCTCGACGACGTCGCGTATCGCAGTATGGAAGGCTATGAGTACGAATACGACAGCGAAGGCAATCGCCACGACGTGCCGGATGTGAAGAGTTACCACAATCTGAGCTACAGCAAGAAAGGCCGTTTTCAGATCAACATTTCGCAGAATCTGGGGGATTACGGATCGCTGTATATCTCAGGTAGCCAGCAAACGTACTGGAATACCTCAGACACCAATACCTGGTATCAACTGGGCTATGCCAGTGGTTGGCAGGGGATTAGCTATTCACTCTCCTGGTCGTGGAATGAATCAGTCGGCATCTCCGACACCGACCGCATTATGGCGTTCAATATGTCAATCCCGTTCAGCCTGCTGAGCGGGCGGCGTTACTCGCGTGATAATGCCTTCGATCGCACCTACGCCACCTTTAATGCCAACCGCAATAGCAACGGACAAAATAGCTGGCAGAGCGGGATCGGCGGTACGTTGCTGGATGGCCGTAACCTGAGCTATAGCGTGAATCAGGGTCACAGCAGTACTAATGGTTACAGCGGAAACGCCAGCGCTAACTGGCAGGCGGCCTATGGCACGCTGGGCGTGGGATACAACTACGACCGCGACCAGCATGACTACAACTGGCAGCTCGCCGGCGGTGTGATAGGACATGAGGACGGCATTACGCTTAGTCAGCCGCTCGGCGATACCAATGTGTTGATCAAAGCGCCAGGCGCTCAGGGCGTGCGGATAGAAAACCAGACCGGCGTGCAGACCGACTGGCGTGGATACGCGGTGATGCCGTATGCCACCGTCTATCGCTATAACCGCGTCGCGTTAGACACCAATTCGATGAACAACAATACCGATGTGGAAAACAACGTCAGCAGCGTCGTGCCAACGCAAGGAGCATTGGTGCGAGCGGCGTTTGATACACGTATCGGTGTGCGGGCGCTGATGACGGCGAAATATGCCGGTAAACCTGTGCCATTTGGCTCCGTGGTACGTGAAAACACCAGCGGCGTGACCAGTATGGTGGGTGAAGACGGGCAAATTTACCTGAGCGGCCTGCCGCTTAAAGGCGAGTTGCTGATCCAATGGGGGGAAGGCGCAAAAGCTCGTTGCGTGGCGCATTATGCCTTGCCTGAAGAGAGCCTGAAACAGGCGGTGACGCTCACGAATGTGACGTGCGAATCACCAGCGGCACGACGGGAATAATACGATGAAACGACAAACAGGTTTGTTACTGGCAAGCGCGTTACTGCTGATGGCGCAACCGTCCTGGGCAACGGTCTGCCAAAATTCGAATGGCACACCAACGGATGTTTTTTACGATCTGTCGAATGTCTTTAACAGCAGCAACAACCAGCCGGGACAGGTGGTGACGTTGCCGGAAAAATCAGGCTGGATTGGCGTTAATGCCACCTGTCCGGCAGGGACGACGGTGGATTATACCTATCGAAGCTATGTCACTGAACTTCCGGTTCAAAGTACCGAGGGCGGTTTTCAGTACCTGAAACTCAATGACTACCTGCTGGGGGCTATGAGCATCACCGACAGTTACGCCGGGTTGTTTTATCCCCCGCGTAACTATATCCGCATGGGGACTCACCCTAACGTGCCGAAGCAGCAACCTTTTGGCGTAATGGATTCAAAGCTGGTGTTTAAACTCAAAGTGATCCGCTCATTTATTAATATGGTGCCTATTCCCCGGCAGACGATGTTCAGAGTCTATGTCACCACCAGTACCGGAGATGCGCTGAGTACGCCGGTTTACACCATTAGCTACAGCGGTAAGGTGGAGGTTCCACAAAACTGCGAAGTGAACGCCGGGCAGATTGTCGAGTTTGATTTTGGCGATATTGGCGCATCGCTGTTTAGCAAGGCGGGCGGGGGCAACAAGCCCGAAGGCATCAATCCGCAGACTAAAACGGTGGCCATAAAATGCACCAACGTTGCCGCTCAGGCCTACTTGACCATGCGGGTAGAAGCGGAGAAAGCCTCCGGGCAAATGATGGTTTCAAACAACCCGGATTTAGGTTTCATTGTTGCCGACAGCAGCGGTAATCCGCTAACGCCTAACAATCTGTCCAGCACTATTCCATTTCAACTGGACGACAACGCCGCGGCGAGTGTTGGGATCCGGACATGGCCGGTCAGCGTGACGGGTAATAAACCCACGGAAGGACCTTTTACTGCCCGTGGCTATCTGCGAGTGGACTATGACTAATAAGCAAAAGCCCGCCGCATGGGCATTTCTGGCGATTATGCCGATGCTGGCATTCAGCGCGTTATGCCAGGCCGCCTCGTCGCTGGGAGAAATCAATATTGAACTGCGCGGTAACGTGGTGGATTTTACCTGCGCGGTGATTGCCAGCGACAGCAATAAGTCGGTTGATTTAGGCACCTGGCCGACAAAGCAGTTACAGAACAGCGGAGACACCACCCAACCGGTCTCGTTTAAGCTGAAGCTTGAAGGCTGTCCGCCGGGATCCGCGTCGATAACGTTCTCCGGGACCCCGGCCCCAGGTACTACGCTACTGGCGCTCGATAACGCGCTTATGGCGCAAAAGGTGGCGATTGAGCTGCGCGATAGCGACCGGACGCGATTGCCGCTTGAGCAGGCCAGCCAGACCGTCGGTATTGATGAGAATGGCAATGCCACGCTGACTTTTTTTGCCAACTATATCGCGCTGGCTGATGGGGTGCAGCCCGGGGTCGCCAGGGCCGATGCCACGTTTATGATTAACTATAACTGATCATTGCGCTGACAAAACACTCCCGAACGACACCTCGCCGGGAGTGTTGTTACATTAATTCATGCATTTTGGCGTAGTCGATCAGTTCAACGATGGTATGCAAACCGAGCTTGGAGTAGATATTAGCTTTGTGAGCGCTAATCGTTTTATTACTGAGTAGCAACTGCTCAGCAATTTCCTTGTTGGATAGCCCGTTTGCCAGATAACGTAAAACCGTCACCTCGCGGTTAGAGAGCGGCATATCATTTAATACACCTTTTTGCACATTTACATTGTTAATAAAGTTCAGTGTATCCGAAGGGAAAAAAGAATATCCTGATAAAATCATTTTTACCGCATTGTAGATATCATTTAGATCCTTTCGTTTACTGACAAAACCATTTGCCCCAGCGCGAATAGCGCGCCCGGCATAAAAAGACTCAGATTTTGAAGACAGAAATAGCACCCGAGTATTCTCCTGCAATGATTTTATTCTCTTGAGTAATGTAAAGCCATCAGAGCCAGGCAGTTCAATATCCAGGATGACAAGATCGACAGGGTACGTGCGTAGATGTTCTATTGCCGCGCGGCTGTCATCGGTTTTCAGCACAACCTGAATATTACTGTTTTTTTCGAGGAGTACTTCTATCGACATTCTGACAATAGGGTGTTCGTCCATAATGATAACGGATGCTGGTTTCATTGTTGTATGCCTCAAACTGTTTGCGTATCTTGCGAATTTGATAAAACATCAGGCGTTATAATATTGTCAAATAGCCAAGAGTTGTTCTGAGGAGAACCGAATAAATACTATTTCGTCCTTGTTTATTCGGTTGTTCTTCTACAGAACAATGAATTTGTGGAACATCCATTTCACACTGGAAAAACTAACAATTAATCAGGAAACAGTGAGGATTATACCTGCTCCGCTCTTTCGGAAAAGACTTACAACATCCCGAACGTTAATGGCAGTTAGGATGTTCTGAAAGATCCAGATGTGTTAATGACTATTGGCATTATTTATATGTGGTTCGAATTATGGCAGATTGAAAATTTATTTTAAATAGTAAAAACGATACAATAAGCTAATTGTTTAGGTTTTGTTAAGTCAGCGGGAGCACTATTTTCGAGCGATGTACGCAGAAACAGTAAGGTTAAGTGTGGAAGAGGTGGTCTCTATAATACCAGGAATAGTTGTAAATATTAAATATTTGTGAAAATTGGATCAATTTTCTCATGCTAAAATAAGTAATTTCCTAAAAAATCTTACTGGACATAGGGTTATGGTGTTAAATTAAATGATGAGAGGTAACGTTTAGACGATGTATCAGATGCAAAAAGCGCTGCCGGTTTGGTAATCCCAGGCGGGTAATCAACTGGTTCAGGCGATAGATGATGCGGTGGTAGGGTTGTGTCTGTAACTGAGCAATCTTTTTTAAGGAGTTACCTTGTAAAAGTAAGGTCACCATCTCCCAATCGACCTGCTTTATGCGCCTCGAATGAATATAATTTAGCACCGGGGATAATAACGCCTGACGCATCTCTGGGAGGTGTAGACTGCGTGATAAGATATAAAATGGGCCAGACAGTGATATAAAGGTTTTAAGATCTTCATCATGACTGGAAAGCAATATGAAGATTTGGATATCATTCCGCTGTTTAAGTAGTTGGCGCAGGTACTGAAGAATATCGAAGTAAGAGCTTGTTAAGCCTTCCATATCAACCACTAACTGACTAATGACCGACTTTTGCAGGCAGACCAGCGCCGATTCAATGGACCGGAAGATCGCGGTGCGCGTGCCTGAGAATAAATGGCGGCTCAGTGTATAGGCAAGATAATAGTCCCCTGTAATAATCGCCTGAGATATAGTATCGCCCGGTATGGTGTATTCGATTTTTTGCGCCAGATACTCGATTTGGTCGAATACTTGTGAGGTACAGTGGGGATATTGATGGGTACAGTTAGCGTTTCGTATACGGCGATGTCGTTCCCGGCGTTTTGCGCTGTGCATCCGTTTCCATTCCATTTCTGTTGCGGCAGCTCTGGATAAATTGCTGACAACAAACATCCCTGACCCAAATTTTTCCAGCGCGACGGTGAGTTCCCTTGTGCCGTTGGGTTTCAATGTCTTCAACAATCACCAGACTGGCAATTGAGTATCCCATCAGAATAATCTGCCGGAAGTTTTCTGATGTCTTACTCAATGCCCAAAAGATCGTTTTATCCAGTTCAACCTCTCTCTGGGGTTAGTTAAAATATTACCGGGTGTACCTTTCGGTTACCTCATGAATTGTATGACTGGATTATTCTGGCAGTCAGCTGCCAGGTACAGTAGGAGCCGATACTTAATTGATGGTGAGATATTTCTCAATAAAAAATTAGGCGGAGAGGTTCCACCTAATTTTGTAGAAAGTTCAGATGCGCACGGATGTATCTTAAGAATTGCTGATCGTTTTTCACGTGCAGCTTTTTCATAATGCTGCGACGGGTTGCTTTGGCATGGATATCGCTGATTGAGAGCAGGTGAGCGGTTTCGGCTAACGTATATCCGCTGGCAAGAAACATTAAGAACTGGCGCTCTGCAATAGAAAAGTTGCGGGTGGTACAGTAATGGCAGATAGTCGCCGGTACGCTGTTGCGTAACGCGCGTTTTTGCAAGATGAGGACTAATTTTTTGGTGATCTCGTCAACGTCATCTTCCCGATAGATCAGTGGCAACATGTACAGGCAGGGCCGGAACATCAGCTTATCTTTATCGTTTCTGTTGCAGATCACCACCCGGTGTTGGCGCCTGGTGTGAACCGGAACCTGATAGCATTCGGCGCTGAGCCAATCTTCATCCAGTGAGATAAACGCGATGTCGGCGCGATCGATCTCCTCGACAGGCAAAAAACTAATCTCCTGATGCCACTGACTTGCCAGATGGGAAATAATGATTTTCAGCCCGTGTTCGAAGTGACTATTTTCTTCCTTGATGGCGATACTTAACATTGAAGAGTTCCTGAACCGCTGGAAAGAGGGTAAGGGAATGTTAAGCAAAATCATAAATATTCTAAATACATGTATCCTTAAATCTGGCGCTATGCGGGCTGAGTTGTTACCAGGTGATTTCCTGGATACCCTTGAACGACCAGAAAAAATCAACATTCGTACACTTCACCAGCAACTGAAACAAAAGGCATTGACTCAGCAAGCGCTGACCGTATAATTCACGCGTTTCTCTGCATGAAGTTATCACTTCACAATGCGCCCTTAGCTCAGTTGGATAGAGCAACGGCCTTCTAAGCCGTAGGTCGTAGGTTCGAATCCTACAGGGCGTACCATTTCAACGTAAGCCCCAATTCTTAGCTTCTGCGTACCGCTACGACTTTTCCTTCTCCAGCCATATTTCTACTTCATTAAGACTGCGTTGCACTTCCTCTCTGAGTGAAAAATCCGCAAACGGCTGTTGTTCCAGCGCTGCACACATCTTGCTGGCTGAGCGCATTCCCATGCTGGCACAACTGCTTTTGAGCTGATGCGCCAGGTGTTTTAGCTGCTCGTATTCGCCTTCTGCGCGTGCAGCGTCAATGTCATCTAATAAAGGCAGGGTATGTTGCTTAAAGAGTGCTAACCATTCATGTACTTTTTGTACTCCCATGGCCTGGATATCGTCAGCCAATTGCTGAGTGTCCAACCGTGCGCTTTCCCCCCCAGGGGGTTGCGAAATGGCTTCGTTATCGCGCAGATAATGGGTAATCAGCCGACTGAGTTCATCCCGGGGGACCGGTTTTTGAATAATGCCGAGAAACAAGGCGCTGGTTCTTTGGCTAAGCGTTTCGTCGATAACGTGCGCGCTAAAGCCAATCAGGTTAAGCCCTGGATACGCGCGGATTAACTGTTGTGCCAGCGTGATACCGTCGATATCCGGCAGATCGAAATCAACCAGGGCAGCGTCATAACGAGCATCTTTCTGCAATATTTTTAGCGCATTAGCAGCGCTGTCGGCAGAGGTGACCTGCGCACCATTGAGAGTGAGCATTTCCGTGCTGATGTGCTGCGTGAGGGGATTATCCTCAATAAGTAATAAACGCAAACCTTGTAACGATACCCTGTGTTGGATGGATTCAACCATGGGCATTGCGGCCGCGCGTAATGGTAATCGCAGGCGAAAACAACTCCCGACACCGGGTGTACTGGTAACGCTCAATTCTCCCTGCATCGCCTGAGCCAGACTTGCGCTGATGGTGAGTCCCAGCCCGGTTCCTCCACGTTTGCCGCTGACTTGTACAAACGGCTGAAAAATATCGCGCTGACGGGAGGGGTCAATCCCACATCCGGTATCTTCAACCTCGATATACCAGTCTTTGTTTTCACGCCGGCTACGCAGGATGATGTGTCCATGATCGGTAAAGCGTAGTGCGTTGTTTAATAAGTTAGTAATAATTTGTCGGATGCGCCGCGGATCGCCGCGTAGGGCCATGGGTACGTCATCGGCAAATTCCGCTACCAACTCGACGGGGCGACTCGCGACGCGGCCATGCATTAGCTGAAGCGAACTTTCCAGCAAGGGTTTGTGTTCAAAAGGTTCATCGCCGATCGCTACATTTTTACCACCAGCTTCGATGGCGGAATAGTCCAGAATATCGTTAAGGATGGTCAGTAGAGACTCGCCCGAGTCGGTGATGGCGCGTAAATTATCCCGATGCTGCGCCAGAGCAGGATTGTCTGAGAGCAATTGCGCGGTGCCAAGGATCCCATACAGCGGAGTGCGTATTTCATGGCTCATGGCGGCAAGAAACGCCGATTTTGCCTGGTTGGCTTTTTCGGCCTCAGCGCGCGCTTGTCGGTGTTCATATACCAGAGAACGAAGCTCTGCGGTGCGAGCTTTAACCTGAGCAGCCAGATGCTCACGATGGCTATTGAGCGTATGAACGCTGGTACGAAAGGCATCCATCAAACGACCAATGGTATCCAGTTCGCGAACACCCGCGGTTTCCGGGAAGGGAGAATCAATATCGCCTTCCAGAAGGCGCTGTAACGCCTGCGTCTGCTGTGCCAGCGGACGGGTGACTGAGCGATAAACCACACGCCAAAGAATGAGAATCAACAGGCATAATGAGACGCCGCTCAACAGCAACAACAGGTTTTGCCCGCGCTGGCTGGCTTGTTTGAGATGCGCCAGTCCGGTCTGGTTGCGTTGGCCGATGATGTCCACCAACTGACTGACTTCGCTACTGAAACGGGTGAATTGCTCAATATTGTTCTGCGATAAGATCTGTAACCGGGTGGTGATGTCATTATCCTGACGATACAGGGCCAGCAGATCAACATAACGGCCAATCGTATCGACGGTATTGGCAACCTGAGCGCGTACCACCGGATCCTCAATACGAATTTGTCGGCGGTGAAGCACTCTGACGGCGGCATTGAGCTGGGTTTCCAGCGCCGCCAGGTTATTCTGCGCCTGGTTATTCCCCAGATTCATCACCCTTTGCTGCACCCGTAACGCGCTCAGACGCAGTTCGTTCATCTGATTATAATATTCCAGATCGATATCAATGAGCCTGTCCAGCGCTTGTTCAGCGGCCTGGCCCTGACGGCCCTCGATCAGATCATAAATACTTGCCTGAGTAGCGCCCGCAGACGTGGCGGCATTATTGGCCTGTCCGCGCGCCATTTCGGCTACGTCTGTGGTGGCCTCAACAATTTGCTGGCTGAGTTGCTGCTGTTGATCGCGTAGCTTCAAACGCTCGCCAACCATCTCCCCCTGATGGCTTAACGACTGGGCGATCTCTTTTTCCTGTTGTTCAATGGCCGAAGTGTCAAAACCCTGCTCACGAAGGGTTTTCAGTAATGCAGTTATTTTCAGGCTTTGGGCGGTTAACATCCGTCCCTGAGCCAGCCACATGTTTTCATTATCTGCGGTGGTCAGATTCTGCGCGGCAAACAGTTCCCAGGCGCTGGCTTCGCTGAGCTGGCGCGCCATATCCATGGTCGGGATAAGCGCCTGAGTATTGGCCTGCTCAACCTGGCTGACAAAACGCAGGTTATACCAGCCTACCAGCGTGCTGATGAGGGTCAGTGCCGCCATCAGCGCAAAGCCAATCCACAGTCGTTTGGTCAGAGATAAATTCACTGTCTGGTCGCCACAGATTAAAAAGGTTGAGTCCAAAAGAGGAAAGCAACTAGGATAAAGCCTTATCAATGATGAGGCTATCATGCGCGTATTGCTTTTCCTGCTGATCACACTTTTTCCCGACTTAGGACACGCGACCGAGTCCGTATTGCTGCGCTGGCGGGATTCTCAGCAGGCTGTCCCGCAATCGCAACTGACCGTGACGGCAAACAAGGCATGGAAACTGTGCGCGTTGTATCCCAGTCTGAAGGATTCCTATTGGCTTTCAGTAAATTACGGCATGCTTGAGGCCGCAAGAAAATATGGGGTAAGCCTGAAGGTGTTTGAAGCGGGAGGGTATCGCCAGTTTAGCACGCAAAAATCACAAATCGCTCAGTGTCAGCAATGGGGCGCGGATGCCATTTTGTTAGGCAGTAGCACGACAACTTTTCCGGATTTGCAGGCGCAGGTGGGCACGCTGCCGGTTATTGAGGTGGTGAATGCGATACATGACGCAACGGTGAAAGCCCGGGTTGGTGTGCCGTGGTTCCAGATGGGGTATCAGCCAGGTCGCTATCTGGTTAAATGGAGCGGTAGCAGACCACTAAAAGTTTTATTATTGCCAGGCCCTGATGACGCGGGCGGCAGCCGCGAAATGGTGGATGGATTCCGCCAGGCGATTGCCGGTAGTCAGGTACAGATTGTGGATATGGCGTTGGGTGATAATGATATTGAAATACAGCGTAACCTGCTGCAGGAGATGCTTGAGCGTCACCCGGATGCCGATGTGGTTGCCGGTACGGCAATTGCGGCAGAAGCGGCGATGGGGGAGAGACGTAATCAGGGAACGCCATTGACCGTGGTCTCTTTTTATTTGTCGCATCAGGTTTATCGCGGGCTTAAACGCGAAAGAATTATTATGGCTGCCAGCGATCAAATGGTCTGGCAAGGCGAACTGGCGATTCAGCAGGCTATCAGGGTGTTGCAAGGACAGTCGGTGCCGGAAAATATCAGTCCGCCGATCCTCGCGCTTACGTCGAAAAATGCGGACAGCCGGCATGTTCAGCGCTCACTGTCACCCGGTGGATTTCGCCCTGTTTATCTGTATCAGTACACATCGGCTGCTAAAAAATAGCCTTCCCCGTGCTGTGTCACCAGCAAATCGGCCCGCAGCTTGTGGCGCAAACGGCGGATCAGAACGTCCACGGTGCGTAAGTCTGGATTATCTACCCGTCGTGCGGAAAGCATGCGTAATAAACGTTCCCGACTGAGAATCTCCCCCGGATTAGTGACAAAGGCGACCAGCATTTCATATTCGGCGCGGGTGAGTTTGATGGCTTCATCGCCAAGCTCCAGGGTATGGCGGGAGACATTCAGACAATATCCGGCAAACTGATAGCAGTTGTCTTTGGTCTCCGGCTGCGTCTGGCGGGCAAGATCGATCCGCCAGAGCAAATTTTTTACCCGAACCACCAGTTCACGTAGCTCTAACGGTTTAGTGACATAATCATCTGCCCCCATTTCCAGGCCAACGATACGGTCGATTTGGTCGCTGCGACCCGTCACCAGAATGATGCCCACCGTTGAGCGTTCGCGCAGGGCGCGCGTCAGCATTAAGCCATTTTCGTCCGGGAGATTGATGTCTAACAGAATCAAATCGACAGGGTGTAGCGACATGATTTCACGCAGACCGGCTCCGCTGGCGGTGACTGAGACGTGATAACCTTCCTGTTTGAAGTAAGCCTGTAACCGCGCCTGGGTGACCGGCTCATCTTCAACAATGACAATGTGATGCGACATCCTGGTTGCTGTCTCTTTCTGTTCATATCTGTTCACATTGTGCCGTAAGCCATTCATCCTGACCAGTGTTGCTGTTCACATTTGGGAAATAAGATCCTCTGTAACTAAACCATATAATTACAGGGGCTATTATGCGGAAACTATGGAGGGCGCTGCTCAGACCGAGCGCACGTTGGTCAGTGTTGGCGCTGGTCGTTATCGGAATTGTGGTCGGCATCGCGCTGATCGTCTTACCGCACGTTGGCATTAAATTAACCAGTTCAACCGAGTTTTGCGTGAGTTGCCACAGCATGCAGCCGGTTTATGAAGAATATAAACAGTCGGTGCATTTTCAGAATGCCTCCGGGGTGCGCGCAGAGTGTCACGATTGCCACATTCCATCAGATATCCCTGGTATGGTGAAACGTAAGCTGGAGGCCAGCAACGATATCTACCAGACCTTTGTTGCCCACTCTATTGATACGCCTGAGAAATTCGAAGCCAAACGCGCCGAGCTGGCGGAGCGCGAATGGGCGCGAATGAAAGAGAACAACTCCGCAACCTGTCGTTCCTGTCATAACTATGATGCGATGGACCATGCTAAACAGCATCCTGAAGCCGCACGCCAGATGAAAATTGCGGCGAAGGATAACCAGTCCTGTATCGACTGCCATAAAGGCATTGCGCACCAACTTCCCGACATGAGCAGCGGTTTCCGCAAGCAGTTTGATGCGCTTCGCGCCAGTGCGAATGATGATGGCGATACGCTCTACTCCCTTGACATCAAACCTCTGTATGCCGCGAAAGGTGATAAAGAACCCGCAGGCTCACTGCTGCCCGCCTCTGAAGTCAAAGTGTTAAAGCGTGACGGCGACTGGCTGCAAATCGAAATTGTGGGCTGGACCGAGAGTAACGGACGTCAGCGCGTGTTGGCGCAACTGCCGGGTAAGCGCATTTTTGTGGCTTCTATTCGCGGTGATATCCAGCAGCACGTGAAAATGCTGGAGCAAACCACCGTCGCGGAAACGAATACGCCGTGGAGTAAGTTGCAAGCCACCGCCTGGATGCACAAGGGCGATATGGTTAACGACATCAAGCCGATTTGGGCCTATGCCGACTCACTCTATAACGGAACCTGTAACCAGTGCCACGGCGCCCCAGAGAAAGAACACTTTGACGCCAACGGCTGGATTGGCACGTTGAACGGCATGATTGGGTTTACCAGTCTGGATAAACGCGAAGAACGTACCTTGCTGAAATATCTGCAGATGAATGCCTCTGACACCACCGACAAGCCACATAGCGCTACGGGAGAAAGCAATGAAAAATAACGATCTCTTTCAGGCATCTCGCCGACGTTTCCTGCTGCAATTGGGCGGTTTGACCGTAGCCGGTATGGTAGGCCCCTCTCTACTCACACCGCGTAGCGCCAGTGCCGCCGGGGTACAGGGAACGGGTGTTAAAGAGGGAATTTTGACCGGTTCTCACTGGGGAGCAATCCGTGCCACCGTGGTTGATGGGCGTTTTATCGAGGCGAAGCCGTTTGAGCGTGATAAGTACCCGTCCAAAATGATCGCCGGACTGCCGGATCATGTACACGGTGGCGCGCGTATCCGTTATCCGATGGTGCGCGTTGACTGGTTACGTAAACGACACCAGAGCGATACCACACAGCGCGGCGATAACCGCTTTGTGCGCGTTTCCTGGGATGAAGCGCTGGACTTCTTCTATCAGGAGCTGGAGCGCATTCAGAAGACCTATGGTCCAAGCGCGCTGCTTACGGCCAGCGGTTGGCAATCAACCGGCATGTTCCATAACGCTTCCGGTATGCTGGCGCGCGCCATTGCGCTGCACGGCAACAGCGTGGGTACCGGGGGAGACTATTCCACCGGCGCCGCTCAGGTGATCCTGCCGCGGGTGGTGGGTTCAATGGAGGTGTATGAGCAACAAACCTCCTGGCCATTGGTGTTGAAGAACAGCAAAACCATTGTGCTGTGGGGCTCCGATCTGATCAAAAACCAGCAGGCGAACTGGTGGTGTCCGGATCATGATGTCTATGAATACTACGAGCAGTTGAAGGAAAAAGTGGCGCGTGGCGAGATCTCTGTCATCAGTATTGACCCGGTCGTCACCTCGACTCATGACTATCTGGGTCGTGATAAAGTTAAACACATTGCCGTAAATCCGCAGGCTGATGTGCCGCTACAGTTGGCGTTGGCGCACACGCTCTATACCGAGAAGCTCTATGACCCGCATTTTCTCGATAACTACTGCGTGGGGTTTGAACAGTTTCTGCCTTATCTGCTGGGAGAAAGTGACGGGCAGCCTAAAGATGCCCTGTGGGCGGAAAAGATATGTGGGATCGATGCCGACACGATTCGTGAACTGGCACGGCAGATGGCGGGGGGGAGAACGCAAATTATTGCCGGCTGGTGCGTCCAGCGCATGCAGCATGGGGAGCAATGGGCGTGGATGATTGTGGTGCTGGCTTCAATGCTCGGACAAATCGGTTTACCCGGCGGGGGCTTTGGTTTTGGCTGGCACTATAACGGCGCGGGTACGCCAGGCCGTAAGGGGGTAATTCTGAGTGGTTTTTCTGGCTCCACCACCGTTCCTCCGATACATGACAGCACCGATTATAAGGGCTATAGCAGCACCATCCCTATTGCACGTTTTATTGATGCGATACTGGAGCCGGGCAAGCAAATTAACTGGAACGGTAAAACGGTGAAACTGCCGCCGTTGAAGATGTGCGTTTTCGCCGGGACCAATCCTTTTCATCGCCACCAGCAGATCAACCGCATTATTGAGGGCTGGCGGAAGCTGGAAACCGTTATCGCTATTGATAATCAGTGGACCTCGACCTGTCGCTTCGCCGACATTGTATTGCCTGCGACGACGCAATTTGAACGTAACGATCTCGACCAGTATGGCAACCACTCCAACCGCGGCATTATCGCCATGAAACAGCTGGTACAGCCGCAATTTGAAGCGCGTAATGATTTCGATATTTTCCGCGATCTTTGCCGCCGCTTTAATCGTGAAGAGGCCTTCACCGAAGGATTGGATGAGATGGGGTGGTTGAAGCGGATCTGGCAGGAAGGAAGCCAGCAGGGGAAAGGGCGCGGCGTTCATCTCCCGGCATTTGACGTCTTCTGGAATCAGCAGGAGTACGTTGAGTTCGAGCATCCACAGATGTTTGTTCGACATCAGGCATTCCGCGAAGATCCCGATCTTGAGCCGCTGGGGACACCAAGCGGTTTGATCGAAATTTTCTCGAAAACTATTGCCGATATGCAGTATGACGACTGCCAGGGGCATCCGATGTGGTTTGAGAAAATCGAACGATCACACGGCGGGCCGGGGTCGCAGCGTTGGCCGCTGCATCTGCAATCCGTCCACCCGGACTTCCGTCTGCATTCGCAGCTTTGTGAATCTGAAGCGCTACGTAAGCATTATGCGGTAAGTGGCAAAGAACCGGTGTTTATCAACCCGCAGGATGCCAGTGCAAGAGGGATTCGCAATGGTGATATCGTCCGTGTATTTAATGCGCGTGGACAAGTGCTCGCCGGGGCAGTTGTCTCCGATCTCTACTCGCCAGGCGTCGTGCGTATTCATGAAGGCGCCTGGTACGATCCGGAGAACGGCGGAGAAATCGGGGCACTGTGCAAATACGGCAACCCGAACGTGTTAACGATAGATATCGGCACGTCTCAATTGGCACAAGCCACCAGTGCCCATACTGCGCTGGTGGAAATCGAGAAATATACCGGCAAGCTGGCGAATGTGACGGCATTCAGCGGCCCGATAAAAATGGTGGCGCAGTGCGAATATGTTCCGGCAGAGCAGGGGAGGTCATAATGAAAGACTCTTCCCTGACACCAGAGCAGATGGCCTGCGTTTACGCCTGGCTGGCGCAGTTGTTTTCCCGTGAGCGCGATGACGAAAGCCTGGAACAGTTGCATTCCAGCGAAATGGCGGAGTGGTTTGCGTTGCTAAAAGGTGAGCCATCGCTTGAGGCGGAAGTACTTCTGCTGGAGGAAAAAATTGCGGCGCTTAAGATGCGTGAAGACGTCACTCTGGAACTGGCAGCTGATTTTTGCAGTCTGTTTCTGATGTCGGACAAACACGCGGCGTTACCCTATGCGTCGGCTCATCTCGAAGGGGGATCGAACTACGGCGTCATTAAACAACTGTTATCTGATGCGGGCATGCAGGTCAGCAATACGTTTAGCGAGTCAGCCGATCACCTGGCGATTTTCGTCGAACTGCTGAGCCATCTGCATTTTTCACTGGCTGAAGCTGGCTTGCGTCATCAGCAAATTGACGCGCTGCGCAGAGAAACGCTGGCGGGGTTGTTACGCTGGTTACCGGAATTCACCGCTAAATGCTGTCGCTATGATGATTTTGGGTTTTATGGTGCGCTGAGCCAGCTGTTGCTGGCATTGGTCAGGCTGGATAATCAGCACTGAGTGCTGACCTTAGTCGGAAAAAAACGGGAGTAAATTTACTCCCGTTTTTATTATGTTAGCCAGTGTCACCGTACAACCAGCACCGGACATTTCGCATGGCGGACTACGGCAGAAGCCGTTGAACCCAGCAGGTAGGTGCTAAAACCAGGCTTATGCGAGGCGATGACGATAAGTTCGGCGTCAACCGCTTCCGCCAGTTTGAGGATCTGATCCTTCGGTGGGCCGTAAACGACGTGGATTTGACTCCTGCCAGCAGGAATGTTGAATTGCTTAACAATCTCTTCGAGTTTTTCGCTGGCCTTGGCCTGCAGACCACTGCGATCCGGGAATTCGCTTGAGTAGGCCAGCCCCAGCGAGGCATAGAACGGAACGGTAGGAATAACGGCCAGAAAATGGACCTTGGCGGTTTTGGCATGCGCCTGAACCTGCGGCACAACATGGCGGGTTAAATCGGCTTCAGAGATATCAATGGGCACCAGAATTGAGCGATACATATTCACTACCTCCTGTTTGTTTACCTCTATCCTGAGTGTACCCAAGGTTGTCTCTGTATAATAAGTGACCAGATCAAGGTTACGTGCATAATTGTCGTCAATGATAAACGGGGAACGTAAGTTCCCGTTTTCTAATGCAGATGTGGGCCACGTTTTACCGCCTTTAGTTCGCCAGCACGATGACATCCCCCGTTGCCGGGGCTTTTGTTCCCGGTAGCCACAACCGTCCCCACGAACCGGTACAATGACAGCCGAGCAGTTTTTCCGGTTGCTGCTGCTTAATAAATTGCCGCGTCCGCCACAGTTTAGCGGGAGAGGCGGCGCGTAAATGGAACCCACCGATGAGGGCGTGAATTTTGCGAATGCCGGTGATGTTCTGGCAATGGCGGACGATATTTTCTATTCCCCGGTGCCCGCAACCGGTAATGATCACCAGCCCACGGTCAGATTTATAGATCAATACGCCTTCATCGCTGATGTAATCCGGCTGAGGTGTTTTCTCGCGAATAACACCGTAGGCCTGCGGTGTGGATACGCTAATTTCCCCGGACCACAAAAAACGATCGCTAATCGCCAACGGTTCGCGGGTGTATTCCATATTCAGACGAGAGTAGTCGTTATCGCGGGAGAGTTTTTTAATTTGTCGCGGCTTTCCCGCAAGCGTTATCGACGCGTAACGCTCACAGGCTATTTGAGGATGGCAAATAATACGGCTGTTATCGGCAAGCCAGGGGACGCCGCCACAATGATCGTAATGACCGTGTGACAGCACCACGGCGGTTAATTGCGTCAGGTCGATCCCCATTTGCGCGGCGTTTAGAATGAAGCTGTCATCCGGCCCGGTATCAAACAGTATGGTGCTGGTTTCATCCTGAATTAACAGACTTAATCCGGGTTTTGCCCGTAATGATTTATCTGCGCCAGCAGCGCGCCGGTTTTCAAGCAACACCGTGAGGGTTAAAGCCATGCCTGACTCCAGTATTAAAACGGCATACTGTAACGCACAGCTTTTGAGAGCGCTGTGATCGCAGCGCCCTTTGGCGTTATCCGTTATTGCGTACTGTTTGCCTGCGCACGATGTTTTTGGGCCTGCTGCTCATGGGCATAGGAATGAGCATTATTTGTCGACTGATGTACTACCATCGCTTTTTCATGTTCATTCATTTGCGAAAATGATTGTGCATGGGGTGACGTTTCGGCTGCATTAACGCCTGCTGAGATAAAAAATGCGATAGCTAAAAAAGAGGACATCTTATTCATCATATTTCTCCTGTGTGGGTTTACGGAAGAAATTATAATTAGCACGCGCTGTCAGTGACGTGACAGGAATATGACGGTTGTGTCAGAGAACAGGAAACACTTAACCGTCATCAGCAGAGATTAAATTGCATGCCGGGGCAGCGTCAGAATAAAGCGGGTGGCATGTGAATCAGATGTCACCGCAACGTTTCCCTGATGGGCAATGACTATCGATTTCACGATCGCAAGGCCAATGCCGCTGCCTTCTCCCTTACGTTGCCGGGAAGGATCTACCCGATAGAATCGGTCAAACAGTCGCGGAAGATGTTGCGGAGGAATTGGCGGGCCAGGGTTTTCAACGACTATCTGCACCTGTTCATCGGCCTCTTTCACCCGCACGGTCACTGACTCGCCTTTTGGCGTGTAACGCATGGCGTTTGAAAGCAGATTACTCATTGCCCGGCGTAACATTAACGGATCGCCCGATACCCAACATTCGCGCCCCTCAAAGCGTAAACCAACCTCACGCTCTTCTGCCCAGGCTTCGAAAAAGTCGAACACTTTACTGACCTCATCAGCCAGATTGAGCGCGGTCTTTTCCGGGATCAGTTGATTGTTATCCGCTTGCGCCAGAAACAGCATGTCACTCACCATCTTCGACATCCGGCCAAATTCTTCGAGATTGGAATACAGCACGTCCTCCAGCTCTTTTTGGCTGCGGATCTGGCTTAGCGCAATTTCCGTTTGCGTGACCAGGTTGGTAATTGGGGTGCGGATCTCATGGGCAATATCTGCCGAGAAGTTCGACTGACGTTTAAAAACATCCTCGATGCGTTCGATCATGTGATTAAACGAACTTACCAACTGTTCCAGTTCAATAGGCACGGTTTGCGGATCAAGGCGTACGTCGAGATCTTTCGAGGTGATATTTTGGATGCGGCGACTGACATTACGGATCGGTTCATGACCTTTATAAACGGCGAACAGCACGATAAAAACAATCATCATGCTAATCAGTGATGCCGTCATAATCAGCTTGTTTTTCAGGTCATTAATATAGTGCAGATGAAAATCGATCGATAATGCCAGGTACAGCGTATATGCCGGTTTTCCATCGGCAAGCTGGCCTACAGGCAAACGAATCATGCGCCAGTTTGATGATGTCATCTGACCGTGCGTATGTTTGGGCGTTTGCAGTATGGGGCCGGATATAATAAAGACATCGCGGGCTTGGGCATTTTTATCCGGCCTTGCACTGGCGATAAATTGCCGAAGATCCGGGGCGTCAGGTGAATGAAAAATAGCCTTCTGATTGCTATCTTCCAGAGAAATAATGACGTTCGAGTAACCTGCCACGACGTTTTTTAGCGTTTCCAGTCGGCGTGGTTCAGATTCGTTCGGTTGATTAAGAATACGCTCCAGCGTGGCGCTGATCTCTTGTAAATCATTGATGTCCTGCTCGGCGAAATGTACTTTCACTGAGTGGATCATTATCCATGCGAAGGCGAAAAATGAAGCGATAGTCGCCAGACTGATGAAAAAGGTCAGTCGCGTCGCAAGGGAAAAAGGGCGTTGCCATCGTTTACTGGCCATCAGGAACCTCAAGCATATATCCCACGCCGCGCACGGTCTGAATCAGTTTCGGCTCAAAGTCATTATCGATTTTGGCGCGCAGACGCTTAACGGCGACATCGATGGCGTTGGTATCGCTGTCAAAATTCATATCCCAGACCTGAGAGGCAATCAGCGAGCGGGGTAAAACTTCTCCCTGGTGGCGCAGGAAAAACTCAAGCAGCGTAAACTCTTTGCTGGTCAGGGTGATGCGCGCCCCGCTGCGGGTGACTTTTCTACTCACCAGATCAACCATTAAATCTGCGACCTGAAACTGGCTTTCAACAATTACCGCCGCGCCCCGGCGTAATAGCGTTCTGACCCGCGCCAACAGTTCGGCAAAGGCAAACGGTTTGACCAGGTAATCGTCAGCGCCTAATTCCAGACCTTTAACCCGATGTTCAATGGTACCCAGCGCAGTGAGGAGAAGAATGGGCATGCCTTTATTGGCGCAACGCAGCATGCGTACGATATCCCAGCCGTTTACATCCGGCAGCATGATGTCGAGGATGAGCAGATCGTAATCGCCGGTCATCGCCAGGTGGTACCCGTTCAGGCCGTTATCCGCCAAATCCACGACAAAACCTGCTTCCGTCAGGCCTTTCGTCAGGTATTCACCGGTTTTTTTCTCATCTTCGACTATCAAAATCTTCATCGCATTCTCCTTCTCGCACTGCTTGTGCGGACTTTCAATTCTAGGGAAGCGGGATCGGATAGCAATCGGTTATTGGGAAAATGACAGTTTTGTCATTTTCCTGTCACCGGTTAAACAGAGTCACTTCGTTAAAGTACAACCCTATAAATTCCTACATATTTTAGGGTCATCAGTCCGGTCAGGACGTGAAGAACTATGAGCAAATTTAAGCTTCTTACCCTCAGCGCTATATTCGTTCTCGCCGGTTGTTCATTAGCGCCGGACTATCAGCGCCCGGCTTTGCCGGTGCCACAGCAATTCTCCTTAAGCCAGAATGCGCTGGTGTCAGCCTCGGGGAATTATCAGGACACCGGTTGGCGGACCTTCTTCGTTGACGACCAGGTTAAGGTGCTAATTGGTGAGGCGCTGGCCAATAACCGCGATTTGCGTATGGCTGTGCTGAAGGTTCAGGAGGCGCGAGCGCAATATGGCGTCACGGACGCTGACCGCTATCCGCAAATTACGGCAGGATCCAGCGGTACCTACAGCGGTAAATTAAAAGGCGACAGCAGCACCGATCGCGAATTCGAGGCCGGACTGAATCTCAGTTTCGATTTGGATTTTTTTGGTCGGCTGAAAAATATGAGTGAAGCCGATCGACAGAATTTCTTTGCCAGCGAAGAGGCGCGTCGGGCGATACATATCTCATTAATCTCTAACGTGTCGCAAAGTTATTTCAATCAGCGTCTGGCTTATGCACAACTGCAAATTGCCGAAGAAACGCTGCAAAACTATCAGCGTTCCTACGCCTTTGTTGAAAAACAACTGGTCACCGGTAGCACTAATGTACTGGCGCTGGAACAGGCGCGGGGCGTGATTGAAAGTACGCGCAGCGAAATCGCGAAGCGTAAAGGTGAACTGGCGCAGGCCAACAACGCGCTGCAACTGTTGCTGGGTACCTACGGAAAATTACCCGACGATAGGGCGCGCAGTCGCGGAGATATTAAACCGGTTACGCTGCCGCCATCACTCTCGTCGCAAATACTGTTACAGCGTCCGGATATTATGGAAGCTGAGCACGGATTAATGGCGGCGAATGCCAATATCGGTGCCGCGCGGGCGGCATTTTTCCCGTCGATTACTCTGACCAGCTCCGTGTCCAGTAGCAGCAGCGATCTCTCCAGCTTGTTTAATGCTGCCAGCGGCATGTGGAATTTTGTCCCCAAAATAGATATTCCAATTTTTAACGCCGGACGTAATCAGTCCAATCTTGATCTGGCTGAAATTCGCCAACAGCAGTCGGTGGTGAATTACGAACAAAAAATTCAGGGCGCATTTAAAGAGGTGGCCGATGCGCTGGCGTTGCGTCAAAGCATTGCCGATCAAATTAGCGGCCAGCAGCGCTACCTGACGTCATTGCAAATCACCCTACAACGTGCCAGAGCGCTGTATCAGAATGGCGCGGTTAGCTATATCGAAGTTCTGGACGCCGAACGTTCTTTATTTGCCACGCAGCAATCGCTGCTCGATCTTAATTACGCCCAGCAGGTTAATGAAATTAAGCTGTTTGCTGCCTTAGGCGGCGGTTGGGTGGAGTAAACCTTAATATTAACTTTTCAGGAGCATCAACTATGAATACTACCGCCAAAGCCGTGCTGTTAAGCCTTTTCTCTGTGGTCATATTTAACGCTCAGGCCAATGAGCATCAACATGGCGAGATGATGAGTATGCAGCCGGCGGCTCAACAGGAACAACGCATTAGCGCGACTGGAGTGATTGAAGCTGTTGATATGGAAAGTAAAAAAGTCACGATTAAACATGATCCTATTCCGGCGGTGAACTGGCCGGCGATGACGATGCGTTTTACGCTGGTGGCCGACACCAGGGCTGACGATATTAAACCGGGCGATAAGGTCGCGTTTACGTTTGTTCAACAGGGAAATCTCTCTGTGTTACGCGATATTCACATCAGTAAATAACGTTCTCGCTGGTCTCTTTAATTCTTGCCCGGGTTCTTGCGAGCGCGGGTGAGATTATCGCGCAATGGAAATCATTATGGCGTCTTTAAATATTAAAAATACCGCGCTTATTCTCGCTGGCATGATTGCAGGTGGGATTATTTCTGTCGGTGTTTATACTTATTATTCATCCGCAAAAGTATCGACCGAAACCGGACAGGCTTCGCCAAAAGAAGCCAGAAAAGTTCTGTTCTGGTATGACCCCATGTATCCGAATACGCGTTTTGACAAGCCGGGCAAATCGCCGTTCATGGATATGGATTTAATCCCGAAATATGCCGATGAAGAGACCGCAAGCGCGTCAGCACCTGGCGTGCGCATCGATCCCACTCAGACCCAGAATCTGGGGCTAAAAACGGAACCCGTGCGTCGGGGACCACTGCACTATGCGCAAACTTTCCCGGCTAACGTGAGCTATAACGAATACCAGTTTGTTATTGTCCAGGCACGCTCCGCTGGCTTTATCGAGAAGGTTTACCCGCTCACTGTGGGTGACAAAATCAAGAAGGGTTCTCCGCTCATTGACCTGACGATTCCTGACTGGGTTGAGGCGCAGAGCGAATATTTGCTGCTGCGCGAGACCGGCGGCAGCGCGACGCAGGTGGAAGGGATTCTGGAGCGATTACGCCTTGCCGGTATGCCGGAAGCGGATATCCAGCGTTTAAAGTCGACGCGTAAAATTCAGACCCGCTTTACCCTGAAAGCCCCCATTGATGGGGTGATCACCGCATTCGATTTGCGTACCGGCATGAATATTTCTAAAGACAATGTGGTCGCGAAAATTCAGGGAATGGATCCGGTATGGGTCAGCGCGTCGGTCCCGGAATCTATTGCCTGGCTGATTAAAGATGCCTCGCAATTTCGCATCACTGTTCCTGCCTGGCCGGATAAGCCATTCACCATCAGTAAGTGGAGTATTTTGCCAAGCGTTGATGCTACCACGCGTACCCTCCAGCTGCGTTTGCAGGTTGATAACCCCGACGAAGCGCTCAAGCCTGGAATGAATGCTTACCTGCAATTGAAAACGCAAAGCGAGCCGATGCTGCTGATCCCGTCTAAAGCGTTAATTGATACGGGTACCGAACAGCGGGTGATTACCGTTGATCATGAAGGTCGATTTGTGCCGAAGCAGGTTGCTGTATTCCATGAATCTCAGGGGCTGACGGCTATTCGCTCAGGCCTGGCCGAAGGTGAAAAAGTGGTGTCCAGCGGCCTGTTCCTGATTGACTCCGAGGCGAATATTTCTGGCGCCCTTGACCGTATGCGCGCCCAGCACAGTGGTGCGCAAGACGCAGGCGCGATGCCAGCCCAGGCGACCCATTCACATTGAGGACATGATAAATGATTGAATGGATTATCCGCCGTTCAGTGGCAAACCGCTTCCTGGTGATGATGGGGGCGCTGTTTCTCAGCATCTGGGGAACCTGGACCATCATTAACACCCCGGTTGATGCGCTGCCCGATCTCTCTGATGTCCAGGTGATAGTCAAAACCAGCTACCCCGGACAGGCGCCGCAAATCGTCGAGAATCAGGTCACTTACCCGCTGACCACCACCATGCTGTCGGTACCGGGCGCGAAGACGGTGCGCGGCTTCTCGCAGTTTGGCGATTCCTATGTGTACGTCATTTTCGAGGATGGCACCGATCCTTACTGGGCACGCTCGCGCGTACTGGAATATCTCAACCAGGTGCAGGGAAAATTGCCGGCAGGCGTTAGTGCCGAAATGGGACCGGACGCCACGGGCGTCGGCTGGATCTTTGAATATGCGCTGGTGGATCGCAGCGGAAAACATGACCTCGCGGAATTACGTTCTCTTCAGGACTGGTTTTTAAAATATGAGTTAAAAACGATTCCTAACGTGGCGGAAGTGGCCTCGGTGGGCGGCGTGGTTAAACAGTACCAGGTGGTTATCGACCCGATGAAGCTGACGCAATATGGCATCAGCCTGGCGGAGGTGAAATCTGCGCTGGATACGTCAAATCAGGAAGCGGGCGGCTCGTCGGTGGAGATGGCTGAAGCCGAATATATGGTGCGCGCCAGTGGCTATCTGCAAACACTTGATGATTTCAATAATATCGTCCTGAAAACCGGGGCCGACGGTGTACCGGTTTATCTGCGCGATGTGGCACGCGTTCAGATTGGACCGGAAATGCGCCGCGGGATCGCCGAGCTGAACGGCGAAGGCGAAGTGGCGGGCGGGGTGGTTATCCTGCGCTCCGGTAAAAATGCGCGTGAGGTGATCTCCGCCGTTAAAGCCAAACTCGACACCCTGAAAAGCAGCCTGCCGGAAGGCGTTGAGGTAGTTACAACATACGATCGCAGTCAGCTTATCGATCGCGCCATTGATAACCTGAGCTACAAGCTACTGGAGGAGTTTATCGTCGTTGCGCTGGTGTGCGCGCTGTTCCTGTGGCATCTGCGTTCGGCATTGGTGGCGATTATTTCCCTGCCGTTGGGGCTGTGTATCGCGTTTATCGTGATGCATTTCCAGGGGCTGAACGCCAATATTATGTCGCTCGGGGGAATTGCCATTGCCGTCGGGGCGATGGTTGATGCGGCAATCGTGATGATTGAGAATGCCCATAAGCGGCTGGAAGAGTGGGGGCATCAACATCCGGGTGAAACGCTGGATAACGCCACGCGCTGGAAGGTCATTACTGACGCCTCGGTGGAAGTCGGCCCGGCATTGTTTATCAGCCTGCTGATAATTACGTTGTCGTTTATCCCTATTTTCACCCTTGAAGGGCAGGAAGGGCGGCTGTTTGGTCCGCTGGCGTTCACCAAAACCTATGCCATGGCGGGCGCGGCATTTCTGGCTATTGTGGTTATTCCGATCCTGATGGGATTCTGGATCCGCGGAAAAATACCGGCGGAAAGCAGTAACCCGCTTAACCGCTTTCTGATCCGTATTTACCATCCGCTATTGCTGAAGGTGCTGCACTGGCCCAAAACCACTCTCCTGGTAGCGGTGCTGTCAATACTGACGGTTATCTACCCGTTGAATAAAGTCGGTGGTGAATTCCTGCCGCAGATTAATGAAGGCGATTTGCTGTATATGCCTTCGACACTACCGGGGATCTCGGCGGCGCAGGCGGCGGACATGCTGCAAAAAACCGATAAGCTGATCATGACCGTTCCTGAAGTGGCGCGCGTATTTGGTAAAACCGGTAAAGCGGAAACCGCAACTGATTCCGCACCGCTGGAAATGGTTGAAACGACGATCCAACTGAAGCCGCAGGATCAGTGGCGTCCGGGTATGACGATGGACAAAATCATCGCCGAGCTGGATAAAACCGTGCGCTTGCCGGGGCTGGCGAATCTGTGGGTGCCACCAATTCGTAACCGTATCGACATGCTCTCTACCGGGATAAAAAGCCCTATCGGGATTAAAGTGTCAGGTAACGTGCTGGCTGATATCGATGCGACGGCGGAACAAATTGAAGAGGTGGCCAGAACCGTGCCAGGCGTCGCCTCTGCGTTAGCTGAGCGTCTGGTAGGGGGACGCTATCTCAATGTGGATATTAATCGTGAGAAAGCGGCTCGTTATGGCATGACCGTTGGCGATGTACAGCTGTTTGTGACCTCCGCTGTGGGGGGCGCGATGGTGGGCGAAACGGTAGAAGGGATCGCGCGTTATCCTATCAACCTTCGCTATGCGCAGAGCTATCGCGACAGCCCGCAAGCGCTGCGTAATCTGCCCATTCTGACCCCCATGAAACAGCAAATCACGCTGGCTGATGTGGCGGATGTCACGGTCGTTTCTGGGCCGTCAATGTTAAAAACAGAAGATGCGCGACCCACCAGTTGGATTTACATCGATGCCCGCGATCGTGACATGGTTTCGGTGGTGAACGATCTGCAAAAAGCGATCGCGGAAAAGGTGCAGTTAAAGCCGGGGACCAGCGTGGCGTTCTCCGGGCAGTTCGAACTGCTTGAACGCGCCAGCCATAAGCTCAAATTGATGGTGCCGATGACGCTGATGATTATCTTCGTCCTGCTTTATCTGGCTTTCCGTCGCTTTGGCGAAGCGCTGTTGATTATCACCAGCGTCCCCTTTGCCCTGGTAGGGGGCATCTGGTTCCTCTACTGGATGGGGTTCCATATGTCGGTCGCGACCGGAACCGGGTTTATTGCGTTGGCCGGCGTGGCCGCAGAGTTTGGCGTGGTGATGCTGATGTATCTGCGTCACGCCATTGAAGCAGAGCCTGCGCTGGAAAACCCGCAAACCTTTACGGCGGATAAACTGGATGAAGCGTTATATCACGGCGCTGTACTGCGCGTGCGCCCGAAAGCGATGACCGTGGCGGTGATTATCGCCGGTCTGTTGCCCATCTTGTGGGGGACGGGAGCCGGGTCAGAAGTGATGAGCCGCATAGCCGCGCCGATGATTGGCGGCATGATCACCGCGCCGCTGTTGTCGCTATTTATCATTCCGGCTGCGTATAAGCTGATGTGGCTGCACAGGCATCGCAAGCAAAAGTAACCTTCTCAATCATACGCCTGTCTTCGGTTTGTACCCCGAAGCAGGCGTAGCTCTATGCTTCCAGCGCTTTCACGCGTTTGCGGTACTCGCCCGGCGTACAGCCGAATTCGCGTAGAAAGACTTTATAAAACGATGACTCGCTGGCGTAGCCCACCGATTCAGCTACCACAATCAATGGTTGCGATCCGCGTGACAACATCTGAGCGGCGAATTGCAGGCGCAAAGTGGTTAACACTGCCATCGGTGTGGAGTTTGACACTTCACGGAATAATTGCGCAAAGCTGGCCCGCGACATGTGTACGCGCTTCGCCAGCTCTTCGACGGTCCATGCAAAGGACGGTGATTCGAGCATCAAAAACACCACAGATCCGAGTTTGGGGTGCAGCAGTAAATTCAACACGTTTTGTGCGGGCGATGCACTGGTTAACCACTCACGAACGGCTAAGGCGAACAGCGTGGCGCATTGTTGGCTGCATACAGCGCTGGAACCCGGCAGCCCACTAATGGATTCCTGTTGTAATAGCGCAATCACGGCCTTGAGCCAATGGCTGACGGGACTCTTTTCTTCAGGCGCCAGAATCAGTGCTTCCGGTAGCGCGGTTAAAAAATAGCGTGAGGTGGCGTGCAGTCGCAGGCTACCGCAAACGATATGCGTTTGTTCATCCCCGGACTGGCAAAGTCGATGGGCGGAGTTCTGCGGCAGGATAACAAGAGTCCCTGGCCGCAGGGTGAAAGATGTCCCGTCAGGCATGTCAAGTTGGGCTGCTCCCTGAGTGACTGTATGCCAGCGGATAACGGATAGCTCGCCCGCCGCATGCGGCAGTTGCCAGTTTCTGCTCAACAAACAGTTTTGATCGATCGAGCCTTGCGGGTCGTTAAGCATGAGTAATCGACTAAGGGCATCCATGAAGACTCCTGGGCAGTTTTAATCACTATTGGTTTGGCGGAATTATCTCGTCAATTTTAAATTAAAGTAATACCTTCAAGGTGTTAATTTATTATGCTTATGTGTTTCATGAAAAGAGGTTAAAAGTGATTTAGACGATTTAACAGTAATAAGCGCGTTCTGGATACATTTCCCTTGTCTGGTTACCCCTATACTTCAGTTCAACAAATGAACAGTGACCAGGCGGAGAGAGAGCATGAATCAGTATCAGGCGATTATTATTGGATTTGGCAAAGCGGGTAAAACGCTGGCAGCTACCCTGGCAAAAACGGGCTGGCGGGTGGCGATTGTTGAACAGTCGAACACCATGTATGGCGGGACATGCATCAACATCGGCTGTATTCCAACCAAAACCCTGGTACATGACGCTGAACTTCAACATGATTTTGCTGCGGCGATGCAGCGCAAGGCTGCCGTTGTCAGTTTCCTGCGCGATAAAAACTTCCATAATCTGGCCGACCTGGAAAATGTCGATGTGATCGACGGTCGTGCTGAGTTTGTCGATAACCATACTGTGCGAGTCGTGCAGTCAACAGGCGCGATTGAGCTAAGCGGCGAGAAGATCTTTATTAATACCGGCGCGCAGTCAACGGTTCCAGACGTGGAAGGGTTAACCACCACACCGGGGGTGTTTGACAGCACCGGGCTGTTGAATTTGACGCAACGGCCTGAACGTCTGGGAATTTTGGGTGGCGGTTACATTGGTGTGGAGTTCGCATCAATGTTTGCTAACTTCGGCAGCAAAGTTACCCTTTATGAAGCCGCTCCGCTGTTTTTAGCCCGTGAAGATCGGGATATTGCCGAAGCTATCGCCAGGATTTTACGCGACAAAGGCGTTGAGATTATCCTTAATGCCAACGTACAGGCGGTTTCGTCCGGGGACGGCGCGGTACTGGTGAAAATGCCGGGAGGCGTCCAGACCGTGGATGCGCTGCTGGTGGCATCGGGCCGCAAACCGGCGACCGAAAACCTGCAGTTGCAGAAAGCGGGTGTGGATGTAAACGACCGCGGCGCCATTATTGTGAATAAATATTTGCGTACCTCGGCAGATAATATTTGGGCAATGGGCGATGTTACCGGGGGGTTGCAGTTCACGTACATCTCACTGGATGACTTCCGCATTGTGCGTGACAACCTGTCAGGCGAGGGGAGACGTCACACCGGCGATCGTCAAAATGTACCGTATTCCGTCTTTATGACGCCGCCGCTTTCCCGCGTGGGGATGACCGAAGAACAGGCTCGCGCCAGCGGTGCTTCTGTGCAGGTAGTCACGCTGCCGGTCGCGGCGATTCCGCGTGCGCGAGTGATGGATGACACACGCGGCGTACTTAAAGCGGTGGTGGATAGTGAAACGAAACAGATATTAGGTGTTTCGCTATTATGTGTGGATTCACATGAGATGATTAATATCATCAAGACGGTTATGGATGCAGGATTACCCTATACAACCTTACGCGATCAAATATTTACCCATCCGAGTATGAGTGAATCATTAAACGATCTCTTTTCTCTCGTTAAATAATAAAAGCGTAGTCTGCATGTTTGCCCCACCCGTGTGGGGCTTTTTTTGTCTTTTTAACGGCTGGATACTCATTGACAGTTATTCTGGCGTCCTGGATGAAATAAAATAAATTGGCATGTTTTATTATATTGCCACTGAAATCACTGTTTAATGGAAATAGGAATGAACATGTTTAAAACTACGTTACTAATGACCGCGTTACTGACTGCACCGGTGACATTTTCCGCATTGGCGCAAACCGAAGTTGTCCATGTTAGCGTGTCTGCCATATCTGGTGCGCCTTCCGAGATAGAGGATGCTATTGCGAAACTGGCGCAGGAAAATAATGCAACGTCCTGGAAAATCACCTCAATGCGCATTGATGGCAGCACTCACGCAACGGCAATTTTATACAAGTGAGGAGAGCCTGCATGGAAAAGTATCTGCGTTTACTCAGTAAGGGCGATAAAATTGGATTGACCTTAATTCGCCTGAGCATTGCAATTGTTTTTATCTGGATTGGGTTATTAAAATTTGTACCTTACGAAGCTGACAGTATTACGCCATTTGTTGCTAATAGCCCGGTAATGTCATTTTTTTATGAACATCCAGAAGAGTATAAGCAGCATTTAACCCACGAAGGTGAGTTTAAGCCACAGGAGCGTGAATGGCAGGCGGCGAATAATACCTATACATTCTCCAATGGTCTGGGCGTAGTCGAAGTTCTTATCGCTTTATTGGTGCTGGCAAATCCTGTTAGCCGTTGGTTGGGATTAATTGGCGGCATACTGGCATTTGCTACGCCGATTGTTACCTTATCCTTTTTAATTACCACACCAGAGGCATGGGTAATGCCGTTGGGCGATTTACATCATGGTTTTCCGTACTTGTCCGGGGCCGGGCGTCTGGTATTGAAAGACACGCTAATGCTGGCGGGAGCAGTGATGATCATCGCAGACTCATCTCGATCAATAATTAAGCAGCGGTATTGAATTTTTAACGTTGTACCCTCTGTAAGGTAGCAAGCCACTCTAGTTCTATTCGGTATTTGCCGGGCCAGCAGGATGCTGGCTTTTTTCTGACTTAAGGGAAATTTATTTAATATATAAAATGTAATTATTCACTTTATAACAATCACGCGTCAGGCTGTATTGGCAGTTAATGATATGAAGATGTAAGCATCATACGCACTGACGACAAAAGCGCGACAACCTGCGCATTGCCCAACCATCCCAACACCTTCATTTTTCTTTGTTTTTTTCTGTGCAATTCTTGCTATTTTTTATCTCAAAACAGCATCTTAAATAAAATTATTATTCATTTTTGTTATAGTTAATCCATAAGTTCGCGTGGTTTTAAGCGCGGCTTAAGCTAGAATTATCCTGATTAAATGATTTTACGTATCAATAATTGGCTAAAGATAGTTAAAAACTTAATTTTTAACCAACTGTCTGACATGGAATCCACTATGGTAATTAAGCACCAGGGCGGATGCTGATCTCGCGTTTTTGGGTAACCAAAAGCGGGACATATCTTAAATATGGAAATAAGGGTTTTAGAATGAGCTTTGGATTAGCAAAGGACAACAAGTTTGAAATCATCGCTATCCTTCGTGAAGAGCTGCACAAGAAAACGAAACTGGAAGTCTTATGCGAAAACAGTAGCGTTATCACACAGCTAGAGAAGGTCGATTTCGAACGGTTTGTCATCTCCGGCCATGAAGAGATTGTGCCTGAAAAGGTCCAATACTTTATCCTGCACAGCGAAAGCGGGATTGTAAAATTTAGTGCCAGATTTGAACAAACCCCACCCGCAGGTGCGGAGGCAGGATTATCCTACCTCATCCCGGATATGATTTTCTTTGCCCAGCAGCGACAAAATCAGCGTTTTTCCTTCCTGAAGGGTTATGACTTTTTCTGTTTTGGTCGTTACAAAAACGGAGAAAACTACTCTTTCAGGATTAAAAACATCTCTCAGGGTGGCTGTGCGTTAATTGTTAAAGATGTAAATACCCGCTTTGTTTATAAAGATGCGGTGATTAAAAATGCCTCACTGGAGTTTGATACGTTTGGCAGTTTACAGCTGGATTTAAAAGTGATCGATGTCGTCACGATCAATGAGTTTGATGAGGATAATCAGTTGTACTCCTGTCATCAGATCTCGTGTGAGTTCGATTTTAAAAATCGTCGTGAAGAGGCTGAAGTCGAGAAAATTATTATCAAATTTTTAATGAGTAACAAGATCAGAAGCTTATAAGGAGCGGTAAACAGGATGTTGATGTGTGGCAATGATAATTTTGTGGGCAACGGTATGTTCGCCTACCTGACCAGCAAACATGTACCCGTACAAACATTCCAGTTTGAGGATATGTTGCATCAGTCATCATTATGTCAGCATCAAACCATGATTTTTAATATCATTAATAATGAACAACCGTGTTCAGACGTCGTACAGTTTCTGAATAAAAATCGATTCAAGTTCTATAATAACGTCGTAGTCATTGTAGCTGACAGTTTGGTGGCGAAATTATGCGTGGAGTTATTATATATTGAGAAAGCAATAGTGTTGACTGAGAAATCTTCACTGCGAGATTTCGGTCAATTGGCGACGTTGTCAGTCGGGAAATGGAATCCCCGGCTGTATCGTTCGCAGAAAAGGTTAACCGAAAGGGAACAGCAGATCCTGAGTTTGCTGGTAAGTGGCTATACCGCTAAAGAAATTTCTGAGTTAGTGAGCCTTAACTATAAAACCATTCAGGCTCATAAAATGCGCGTCGTCGCCAAGTTGGGACTGAACAATACTTCTGATTTAAATAAATTAATTGTCAGATTCACCCATCGGATGTCTTTTTTACCCTAGTCTGGTGATTCTTTTCTGATGTAAAACATATCATAGTAGATATAATTCGGGAGCGATTTGACTGGTTTTAAATTTTATGATTTGTAGAGGTAGAGGGAATGTTTAATTCCAACGAGGTGCTCACCGCGCTTGAACAGGCATTGAATACCAGTCAGTTTTATATGGTTTATCAGCCCATTTTTAATTTGCACACTCAGCAAATTAGCGGATTTGAAGCATTAATGCGTTGGAACAGCCCTCAGATGGGGATGATCTCTCCCGATATTTTTATTACGTTATTGGAAGACAGCGGCAATATCATTTCAATTGAAGACATGGTTACCCACACCCCCTGGGATGTGGCGACGTCCTGGCCCGATCCTCTTGTATTATCAATCAATATTTCCGCACTTGAATTTTGTGACCCTCTCTTACCGCAACGCGTCAGACGTAATCTCACCCTCTGTGGACTACCGCCTTATCGATGCCAAATTGAGGTTACGGAAACGTCACCACTGCGCGACAGCCAGATAGCGGTTAACAATATGCTGGAGCTAAAGGAGATCGGGGTTAAACTCGCTCTTGATGATTTTGGTACCGGTCACGCAAATCTTAATTATCTGCTGAAGTATCCTTTTGATACCCTAAAAATTGATAAGGAATTTGTTGCTGGCATTGAGCCCGATACCCGATCGACAAAGATTGTTGAGGGCATTATTTCACTGGCGCACAATTTTGGTATTGAAGTTCTTGCTGAAGGGGTGGAAACCCAGTCCCAACTGGACCGTTTAACGCAGATTGGTTGTGACAAAATTCAGGGCTTTTTCATTTCTCCGCCGGTGTTAGCAGAAGAAATCCCGTTACTCCTGACGCAGTATAATCATTAATCCCACCTTTTTACGTTTCCCAAACCCTTGATTGTTCTGCGTTGTCGTTAAGTTCGTAGGACTGATAAGCGTAGCGTATCAGGCAGCCCTGAAAGGCAAAAAAAAGCCCCCTGCAGAACAGAGGGCTGGTGAGTTTATGACTGCTTAGAACGATTTCTTAAAGCCAATGGAAGCATTGATCGGTGCTTCAACTTGCGACTTACTGCCACCGTTGCTGAATTGCGTACCCAGTTCACCGTAGACCTGCACGTTTCTGTCGATTGACCAGGACAGACCGGCCGCAACTTCGGTGTTGGAGTACTGCTGTGAGGATTCGAGCGTGGTGGTGGCGACCGCATTGCTAAAGTGCGTTTTGTCTTTTGAACCCAGACCCTGCCAGACGTTTACCCTGCCGTACGGCTGGAATTTGCCATGGTTGGTGTCATAGTCAGCAACCAGACGTACGCCCAGACGGGCGGTAAAGGAATCAGCGGTATCCATTTTCACTTTCGTTTGGGTCACACCATCAAGCCGACCATTATCAAAATCGCTGTATTGGTAGATTAACTGAGCCTGAGGTTCCAGACTCCAGGCGCTTGAACCCAGACGGAACGATTTACCCACCTCCGTTGACGCCGTCAGCGTGTTGCCTTTGACGGTATAAGAACCGTTGTTCCCGGTCGCCGCCAGGCGAGATTTATGGTTACCGTACTGCAGGACGTTATCAACATACATCCCGTCGCCCGAGAACCAGGTGGCGTAACCGCCGACGTAAAACGCATTGTCATCGATGTTTCCGCCTTTGCCGTCGCTACCCGTCTTTGTGCCTTTCACATTGCTGTCGATGTCAAGGATGCTGGTATACATCCCGGCTTTCCAGCTTTCGTTAGCATACATATCGACGCCGACCTGGATACCCATAGTATGGGAGCTGGTTTGCGTCCCGGCCGCATCGTCCAGTTTGGTTTTACCGGAGTAACCAAGCATTCTCGCCCAGGCGCGATTATCTTCATCAATGCCCGGTTTAACCTCGTCGCCCATACGTTGGTGCATGTTACCCAGCAGACTAATGTCACCCTGACGCACGACGCTGGCAAGGCCTGAATACAGCATGGTTTCCGGACGATATTCGCTTCTCAGATACCAGTTTTCCCCCTGACCCTGAGCATTGCCCGCATGCAGTTGGTACTCAAACGCGCCTGCTGCCATACGATCGGCGGCCAGGTGGAAGGCGTCGCGCGACGTTTGCGCGGTGGTGGTAGCGCCATTGAGGGCCGTGACCACCTCGATACCATCCCCGACGGTCGGTGCGCCGAGGCCAGAACCATCAACGTCCAGCAGCGTACTCCCGCTGGCTTTACCGCCATCAATAATCAGACGGTCGGCAATACCTGCACCGCTACCATTCTGAATGGCCGCCATGTTGATGATCCCTTTTTCGCCGACGTAATCCCCTTTGACGGTTAACGTTGTGCCAGTCTGCTGGCCGATGAGCGAGACATCACCGCCGTTGCTCAGGCCTGCGACGGTCTGGTTGTATCCCTGCGTGTTCAACATGGTGTCAGCGACAACGTAGTGGTGTGACGCGCTACTCAGGGTGTTGGTATTACCCGCCTGCAGTACGCCGTTGGCAATCAACGTTGCGCCGCTGTAGCTGTTTTCACCTTGCAGTTCCGTAATACCGCTGCCGGTCTGGTGCAACTGGCCTTTACCGCTGATATTGGCCGTTAACGCCAGGGTATCCGCGCGATCAACCTTGAGTACGCCGTTATCAACGATATCTCCCTGAATGCTGCCGATGTTACCGCCATTACCCAGCTGTAAAACGCCTTGTTCGATGGTAGTGCCCCCGGTGTAGGTATTATCCAGCGTCAGGGTGAGGGAGCCTTTACCGGTTTTGGTCAGATGACCATTACCTTCGACTTCCGTCAGCAGGGAAACGTTATGTCCGTTGGTATCGAATGTCCCGCCGCCGGATTCCAGCGTCACCTGACGGGCGGTATCAAATGCTTCGCCATACTTCAGCGTACCGCCGTTGAAGGTAATACCCGTCTCTGGCGCGCCAAGATTGGTATCACCCGCCACCTGCAACGTACCTGAGGTGATGGTGGTTCCACCGCTGTAGGTGTTGTCGCCAGTGAGGATCAGCGTCCCGAGATCGCTTTTATTCAGGCCGCCGGTACCGCGGATCACGCTGTCGATAGTTGCGGTGTAGTTTGCGCCGTCTACCGTGCCATCGCCCACGCGAATCAGCGTGTTCGCTGTGTCGGTGGTAATGGCCTCACCACCCACGCGATAGCCATCGGTGGCGAACTGTGCGCCGCTAATGATAACGTCGCCTTTGCTGTTATCGACGGTGACGTTGCCAGCTTCACCCTGGAAGACGGCGAAGGCGGCATCGGTAAACGGTGCGTTCAGCGCGCCTTCTGGCGTGGATTCATCCGTGGTCCAGTTGTCGTTACCCTGGCTGGATTGCCAGATACCGTCGCCGCCGTTGATGACGCCGTTGTTTTTCAGCTCGCCATTCTCACCGCCGGTACCGTCCCAGAAGCGCAGCGTCAGTCCGGCATGGTTGACCAGGTTAACCTGGTTGTTAACCGAGGTTTGCACGTACAGGCTGTCTGCGGCTTCCGGCGCGTTGGCAATGTCCATCACATTGTTGGTCAAGGTGCCGGTGTAGTTGATGACGCGGTAAACGCCCACGTCAAAGCTGCCGCCCGGAGAGGTCTCGATATTGAGCTTACCGTCGAGCGTCAGGTCGCCATTCACATCAATCAGGTCGTTGAAGGCACCGCCTGGGGTATAAGCCTGACCAAACTGATAATCCAGTTGGGCGTTATCACTCAGCGTCAGTGAACCGGTGGTCAGTTTACCCACGCTGTTGATGGCGGCGCCAGCAGTAATATGACCGTCGTCCAGCACGTCAACCGCGCCGCCGATAATACCGTTACCGCCGAGCGTCGCGCCGGATTTAACCGTTACCTGACCGGTCGCGGTAGACTGGTTGCCGTTGACCAGCAGCACGCCTTCATTGACGTCCGTGGTGCCGGTGTAAGTGTTATCGCCTGTCAGCGTTAAGGTGCCGTCACCGATTTTCACCAGGCTACCGTCGTTACCGCTGATAATGCCGCTGATGGTGTCATCAAGTTGCAGATTCCCCAGCGACAATGCTTTATTGCCCAATTCGACATTCCCCGCGCCGGACAACGAGCCGATAGAGGTTGCGCTGTCGACCGTGCTGATATCGACCTTACCGCCCACCAGGTTTTTAACGACGGTATTTTCCGCCATCGCCAGGTCGGCAAAGGTCATCAGTCCGCTGTTATTCACGCTGGCATTGCCGCCGCTGGCATTCTCTTCCAAAGCCAGCGTACTGTCTTTTGCCACGTTAACCGTCGCGTTGCCTGCGGTGGCGTTGTCGGTTAACAGCGCTTTTGCAGCGCCAGTCAGGTTGAGTTTGGCGCTTGCGGCGGTGACATTATCCGCCAGCGTTAACAGGCTGTCGGCGATGTTCATGGTCAGGGATTTCAGACTGGTCTCTGTCCCGCTGACATTGAGCGTCGCCCCCTTATTGACGTTCACGGTGCTGCTTTCATTGCTACCAAAGGCCCCGGTTTTGCTGACGTTGACCGTGACATTGTTGGCATTACCCGTACCGGCGATTTCGGTATCGCCTTTGTAGCTGTTGGCGCGATCGAGCGACAAGGTGCTGCCCGCATCGCTTGAGCTGCTGGTGACTTTCAGTTTACCGTCGCCGGTAATCTCACCGGCTGGCGTGAAGTGGCGCGAATTGAGGTCAAACACCGCCGCGTTATCACTCGCTCCCAGCTCGATAGTGCGATTGCTGGTCAGGTCCGCACCCATCTGCAGGGTGGAGCCGTTGTTAATAACCAGATCGGTTCCGCTTTGGCCGAGGTTGCTGTCAGAGGAAATCTGCAACGTACCGCCATCAATGCGCGTGCCGCCGCGATACTCGTTATCACCGCTGAGGATCAGACGACCAAGGTCGGTTTTCACCAGCGTCAGTTTGTCAGTCGTGCTGGCTTCGCGGATCACCGACTCAATGGCCGCGGTATAGTTTTGACCCGCGCCACCGGCGCCAACGCGCAGCAGCAGTTCACCGGTACCTGGCGTCTGGCCTGCATGGGTCGCGTTTTCTGTGGTGGCATACGCGTTAAGCGCATCACCTTTAACGATATAGCCATCGGCGTCAAACTGCGCCCCGGAGAAGTTAACTTCGCCCGCGGCGTTATCCACGGTAACGGTTCCGCCTTTGGTGGTGAAGACGGCAAAGGATTTCTGCGCCCAGGGGGCGTTACCTTCACCGGTTGCCGTGGTCCAGTTGTTATCTCCCTGGCTGCCGATCGCCATCCATTTGCCATCGCCGCCGTCAATTTTGCTGTTGCCTTCAATCCCCGACGCGCCATGGCTCTGATTGACGGTTGCGCCGTCCCAGAACTGCAGGGTAACGCCGTTGGCATTCACCAGGTTGACCTGTTTGTCGATAGAGGTCTGGACAAAAATATTACTTTTATCCTGGTTGTCTGGTATTGCGCCGAGCTCCAGCGTCTGGTTATCCAGCCTGCCGCCATAGTTATAGATACGATATACGCCCGGTCCGAAGTTACCGCCCTGTGAAGTGGTAACATCCAGGGTTCCGTCAAGCTGCAGATCGCCTGCGACGTTGACCAGATCGTTTAGCGCACCGCCTGGCGTATAAGCGTTGCCCAGTTCGAAAGCGGAGGTCGTTTTGCTGCCAAGCTGCAAGTTACCGTTAATGGTGAGCGTACCTGCACCGCCATCACCCGCGCTGAGGGTGGTGGCATCGTTCATCAATACATTGCCACCGATAATGCCATTCCCGCCAAGTGTGGATGTGCCGCTGACGGTCGTTGCGCCGCGCGCCGCGCTTTGATCGCCATTCACCAGCAGCGTACCGTTGGTGACGGTGGTATCGCCGGTATAGGTGTTATTGCCGTTCAGACGGGTAATGCCGCCGCCGATTTGTTGCAGCGCGCCGATGCCAGAGATCACCCCGTTGAGCAGGACGTTGTTGGCGCGGTTGATCGCCAGCACGCCATTGTCGAAGATGTCAGATACGGCGCTGACTTCGCCCTCATTGCCGCCGTCACCCAACTGCAACGTACCGGTTTGCGCGATGGTGGTAGAGCCGGTGTAGCTGTTGTTGGCGGTAAACACCGTGGTGCCGCCCGCCGCACGTTCAAATTTCCCGTCGCCGCTGATGATGCCACGATAGATCTGCGCCGCTGACGCCTCTCCCAGGGTATCGAAGATAACCCTGCTGCCTGCGCCCTGGGTCGTCACATCGTAATCGCCAATGCTGGCGGCAGTACTGGTCGGCTCAACGTGATCGCCGGTGCGCAGCGTTGCGCCATTGTTTACGGCAAGGGTTTTGCTCGCCAGACTCAGGTTTTCAACGATGCGTACATCCGCGTTTGATCCGCTGATGGTCAGGGAATCCCAGCCAGTGCCAATGTTGGTGCCGGTATTCAGGTTGTCGCTGGCAAGCGTGCCAATCTTCGCATCTTTCGTATTGGTGAAGGTGAGGGCATTGCCCGTACCCGCAGCGGTAATGATGTGGCGCGTTTTATCCAGTATTACATTGCCGATGTTGGCTTTATTGTTGCCGCCAGTGCCAGCGAAATTCACTTCGCCCGCATAGGAACCGCTGCGCCAGTTGAAGGTATCTCTGCCTTCGCCGGTATTGATTACGCCGCTGGTGATACCGCCGCTGATATCAATGGTGTCATTGCCTTTACCAGACTGAATAGCCACTGCCGTGTCGTTGATGGCCTGAAGGGTACCGGTATTGGTGATTTTTTTCTTGCTGTCGCCGCTGGCGTCAATCACCGGTGAGGTCGTGCTGGCAGAAATAATCTTCCCGCTGTTGGTTAATGCGCTGACGTTTTTCGCAATGATCGCAGAACCGCCTGCGCTGTTATGTACGTTGATGTCGGCACTGGTCGTGACCTGGCCATCCGTGTTGGCGCGGATACCGCTGCCTTCGCTGTTTCGCACCTCAACGGTATAGCCTTTGCCGATGATCAGATCGCCCGTCACCGCGTCGCCATTGCGCTGCTCAAAGGCGAAACCGGTACCTTTCCCATTGACGTTGAGGATGTTGTTCAGGCCATCGTTCATGGTCAGCGCGACGCTGGTGCGGATCCCTGGACCATCGTTGGAATCGATAGTGACATCACGCAGTGTGATATTGGTGTTGTTGGCATCGTTTTGAATACCGGCACCAGTACCCTCAGCGCGAATCATCACGCTTTGCGCGGCCAGCGCGCCTGCACCCTCGGCCAGACGAATACCGTCAGCAGATCCATTAGTGGTAATGCTGTCGCCAGTTTTACCGTTGATCAGCAGACTGGCCCCCTGGGTCAGCAGAACGCCAGCAGTACCATCATCAACCTGAATTTTGCCCAGCTTACTAATCTGCGCGTTAGAGCCTGAGGCGCGTACGCCGATGCCGTTGCTGACATGCAGGGCGCTGGAGGAGTTATTGGTTAAGTTCCCGCCTTGTTGCACATCAACGCCGATGCTGTCGACGCTGGCCAGATCGATGATCGATCTGGTATCGAGGAGCAGGTTGCCCAGATTTCTCGCCACATAGGCAATAACCTTGTTGCCGCTGGCTTCAGAGGTAATCTTCGCGTTTGAGGTGAGGGTGGTGCTCGTGGCATTCCCCTGCGTGTTGCCATTCAATTGATGCGCCTGACCATCCACCACCCCGGCAACGGTGCTTTCACCGGTTAAATTGATGGTGGTTTTATCGCTGATGGTACCGTTGGCGCCGCCTTCGATGATCAGCGCTGCGGAGTTGGTGCCCTTAACGGTAAACGTCGCTTCCCCGGTATCTACGCTACTGCCTGCGCCGGTGGCGAGCACGCCAACAGAATTGTTGCCGCTGAGCGTCAGATTCAAGTCAGAAGTGGACTGATCTTTCGGGTTAGTCGTATTACCGGCCAACAATGCGCCATTGGCGATACGGAAAATAGTGGTGCGATCCTGGCCGTTGTCATTCATCACCGCCTGCCCAATATTGGCGGTCGCGCCTTTACCATACAGGTAATAACCAATCTGATCGGTGTTGTTGAACGCCGGGCTACTCAGACTATCGACGTTAGCGATGGCGTTATCACGCACGTGTACGCCGATGTTACCTGCCTGATTCAGGGTGATATCAGAATAGACATTGACCGTTGCCTGACCGTTGGTGCCGCCTTCTGCCCAAATAGCATAGTTTCGGTTACCGACGCCGCCGTCACCGTCTACTACGATAGAACCAGAAGCGCTGGTGGTGACTTCGGCATTTTTCTTATTGGCGCTGACGTGGATCCCGACGTTATTGTTGCCATTAACGTTAATTTTGCCGTCATTTCTAATGATCTGACCATTCTCTGCGCCACTGTCACGCACAGTGATGCCGTAGTTCTTGCTGGTGCCTCCACGGCCATCGCCATTGATTGCGATAATGCCGGTATTCAGCACATTACCTGTTGCATTGCCGATCAGGATCCCGGCGGCGTTACGTATGCCGACGCCAAGGGTGATGAGACCGTTGTTAATCACCTCTTTGGCGCTTTTGGTCATGATACCGGCGCTTGGGCTGGAACCGCCTGGCAGTATGGCATCCTGGGAGGAATTATTAGCATCGCGGCCAAGGTAAATAGAGGCATTCTGGGTGTTGGTAAATGTGGCGTTGTCGGCGACTTCTACGCCAAAGGCGGTGCCGTTACCAAAGGGGTTATTGTTTTTGTGTCCGTTGACGATATTGATATCGCCGTTATTAGTGCCTTGCGCGTCGTTGGACAACTGCATACCAATGGCCAGCGTCAACGAAGTCTCGGGATCGTCTTTACTCCAGGGATCGGCAGCAGAAGCGGTACCGAAGTTATCGGTAGTAATCGCCTGGTTGATTGTGCCTTCGTTGGTAATTACGCTGGCGCCTTGCCCCTGCATGCCAAATGCACCGTAGCTGTTGACGTTTTGGTTACCGTCCTTATCAATAAACAGCCCGGCGTTAATCGTTCCGTGGTTGGTTGCCGTCGCATCTTTCGCCAGCATGCCAATTGCCAGGCTCTGGCCGGTAGAGGTACGCAATGCGTTCAGTTCGCCCAGGTTAGTGATAACCCCGCCGTCAATGGCTTTCATCACGCCATTAATACTGCCGTCTACGGCGATCATCGCATCTTTATTCAACGTACCGGCGGTACCCGCGCCGTTGGCATAGATAGCGTGTAGCTCACCGCGTTCGGCGGTCGTGTTATTGCTATGCGACTCGCCATCGGTCCAGACGTCGTAATCCCAGGAGATAACATCAGATGACTTACCTGAAGTCAGTAAGTCATCTATCAGCTCAGCATACTTCGCTTGCGCGGCGGAGACGGTTGTGATTTGACTGTCTTCAACATCCAGCCACAACTGGATCTGACTGACTTTTTGTCCATCCGGTTTTTGCGCGGCATCATCGCTTTCGCCTAACAACCAGCTATTGAACTCAGCCAGTTCCGCAGCCGTGGTAATTGAGAACGTTTTTTCCCCCGTTTCGATCACCTCGCCAGCGTCGTTATAGCCATATGTCATCAGCGTTACATCGCCGCCAAATACGGAGGTCGTCCTGGAACCGTTAAACGTTTTGGTCGGAATAACGGGGGCGGCGTTAAATTTGATGTAGTTATCGGATTGCCAGTTCACCTGGCTGTTGGCGCCTTGCGCTTCCAGCAGCGAGGAATCTTTAGCCAGTAATTCGATGGTATTGGCTTTGTCACGTACATGAAGCGTATCGTTGCCAATATTCAGATTGGCCGTGGCGCCATTGGTCGCCAACGCGATGCCAAATTGCTTATAGATTTGCGTTTGTTGCGCATCATACGTATTTAAAACAGCATCGCCGATTTGTGACTCAGTGATAAACCCGGCTAACGCGCTGGTATCAAAAACTTTAATGGTTTCTGGCTCTCCAGGAAGCGCCGGATCAAAAATATCAAAGTCCGTACTTTGCGAAGGCTTCGCTGACTGGGTATGAGTCAGGTATTCTGCCAGCTCTTCCTCCGTAGAGATTGTTTTTACGCTCTGGTCAGGGCTGGTAGCCTTAAGCGTGATTTTGCCGGTTTGCAGCAGCTCCCGGATAGTCGTTGACTCAACAACGCCGCTTTGGCCTGGGGTAATCGTCGGGATCGCGCCGCTGATATTGAGCGCCTGACCAGTGGTATTATCTTCATATAAGAAGCCGTAGTTATGAATTCCCTCATAAACGCCAGCGGAAATTCCTCGCTGGTAGTCAGTAGAAATATTATGATCGCCGATATCAATAATCGGATCAGCCGAGGCCATCATCGACGCTCCGCTTAATGCGCCAGCAGCGAGGACGGCGACAGTTTTACGAGAACTACTTTTTTTCTTGCCTTTAGTTAATTCAGAAACGACCACCCAGATGCCGAGCGCCGCGTTCCAAATAATGCTGTAAACTTTGTTCATATATAACCCTCGTCTACATTCCTGTTATGTATGTGTTAATACGTTGAGTTGTTGGCTATGATTGGCCCGCGGATGCGCTACCCGGCATATTGATTTTTGGGAATAGGGCTCCCTTCCGAGCGTTGCGGAATTAAAAATGAGCCGAAAGGAAAGATTTAAATAATAACCGTGATAATAGTCCTTAAATAAGTCAGTTACGGCTGGCTATAGTGGGAAATGGTGTACTTGAGCCGGGTGTTATTTTTGCCGAGCTTTCTGGCAATGTTGCTTTTGTACGCCCCGATGGTTTTTTCACTTTTTTGTGACGCCCCGGCGATTTGTGCCAATGACCAACCCCGGGCAAGCATCATCATGACATTGAATTCGTTTGCGGTAATTTTAGTATGTAGTGCATTGATATTATTTTGTTTTTTATTCTGTATGATACGTGTAACGGCATGCAGTAGCCGATCGAGACTGGCATCTTGATCGAGTAATTGCATGTTCTTCCCGCAAACGGTTTGAAAAAGAGAAAAGGTGGCTTCATCTGCCAAAACAATAATTTTTGTGGCAGGGCGGATAGCCATGCTGCGGATAATCCGGGCATATTTTAAAAAATCTGATTTGTCAGGATTAATAATGATGTAATCCGTGCCATCTGGCAGGAACTTGACTGCTGAAAACGTCTGAGAGGAGTGGTATGTGATATCAATATATAATGATGAACCACGTAGAATTTCTCGCATGCCTAGCCAGGGATAAAGTGAATCACCCAAAAAAATAGCCTTAGACATTACGATCTCCTTGAAATTTTAATGCAAGCAGTCGCCTCTTTTTTCTGGCTGAAAAAAGAGTTTCTTGCGACGCGCGGAATGTTAATTAAATCTCGTATAACGTTCTTTGGTTCGAAAGTATCCTTATTTATTGCCGATTCAACAGATATTTTCTGTATTTATTTGAAGCATTAACTATTCTGAAAGTAGATATTACACTTTGTTAAAATTTAAGATAAATCGTTTATATCACCTCTGAGCAGATGATTGATAGATTTCGCTTATGGATCACCACAAGAATGGGCCCACCTTTTCCATAAAGGCAGGATATTCCTGGGCTTGTTGACGGCGATTTATTTAAAAATGATTATATTTCAAAGGAATGCCAGCTTGTGATGATGGACTGGTTGGTGGGTAGGAGAATTCTTAATTAAGATTAGGAAGAAGGGGCGGGTGGGAACAGTAAAGATGGAAATATCGCCAAATTTACATTAAGCATCTAAAAATGTTTTAATTTAAGACTATTTAGCCAATTAAACAAAGATTCATGGTTTTTTATTCTGAGTTGGTCTTTTTGTGCTTTATTTGAGCATGTTGCTTGCCGTTGTCATTTTATCTGCTTACTTCGCTGCTAGCGCTCAGCCCGCTAACAGCTCCTGCTCGACCTGTTGCACCTGTTGTTCCAGCGAGTTGCGGATTTCCGTCAGCGCCCGTTGCTGGTCAGAGAAGTAAGCCTCTTTATCGGTCACGGAGGAAGCAAGGCGCCAGGCGTTTTCCGCCTCTAGTTCGGTAATCTCTTTCAGCAGTGCGTTAATTTGTTCTCTGAGCTGCTGTATTTTGCTGCGTAAATGCTGCAGATCGTTCAATCGGTCGCTCGCCATCATCGGTTCGAGACCAGTTTGTAACTGGGTCAGTAACGCCCGTACGGCGGCAAGGTCGGCATTTTGGCGCGCCTGGTTAAGCTGTACCATCATCTGGTGCGCTTTCTCTTTCAGATCATCCGCCACTACGTCCGGGTGGCAAAGACGACTGGCCTGCCGCCACAGGCGCTTTAGCTCGCTACGCTCATCGGCAGAAAGTCGTTGATCGCGAGTAAAACGATGCTGTGCGTCCTGCTGCTGCTCCTGATATTCATCATATTCATGACTGGCCTCTTCTTGTGCCTGGCGAGTCGCGCTGTCGTCCTGGCGAGAAAAGTCGTTTTCCAGCTCACGAATCTCCGCCAGCAGGGCGGTGATCAGCTCCGTTTGTTGCTGAATGCGTTGCCGGGTTTCGACAGATTCGCGCGAATCTGAGTGCTGGTTCATCCATTGCTGATTGAGTCTGGCCAACTGCTCAACGGCCTGGGAAATATAGTGCTGACAGGATTGATAGTCTTTTTCCCGGCGCTTTCGCTCCGCTTCCTGTTTACGCTGGGCGCTGACGGCCAGTTGCTTACGCAACTCAAGGATGCGGCTCATCAGCGGCCCAAGACGAAGATGGTATAGATCGTTGAAATCATCGAGGATTTGAATGCGCGTGTTGCGCTTATCAATCAGGTCACGCAGTTGTGTTTCAAGCGCTTTCAGTTCGAGTTTACTCGCCGCAATCGCAGGATCCTGCCACGTAGAGACTGCCCGCTGAGATTGCAGCCAGGCGGTGATTTCACGCAGAGCATCGCTAAAGCGCCGGGCTTCGATCGCCTGCACGATGGTGTCTGGCACGACTGACAAAGGCTCATTTTTCAGATGCGCCACCTGTTGGAAAATAATCTCCTCATCTTCCAGTTCAATAGCGCTTTTGACGATTTCCAGTCGTTTGATGATCTTATTCATGACAGTCGTTGCCTGGCCTGGCTTAAAAACGAGTGACTGAAATACAACAGGCTCACCCATTTGAAAATGTTAGAAAAACAGTAAAGCGCATTCTGTGGCCTGGAATGCCTTTTCGTCCAGAATAATTCACTGTAATTATGAAAAGCGTGAGCTCTGGTAAGGTGCAGCCCCATGAAAAATAACAACGGCTCAGGCATCGCTGATGACCATGGTGTTAAACGATTGCGCCTTGCGGCAACCAGGTTGAAATGTTAAAAGAAGCCCCTTCAATAAAAACGACACAGGGGAAGGGCGTGAAAAACGCGTCAACTGCATCTGACACCAGCGTGTCTGATGCCGCGTCGACGAATGAGCCGACGCTTCAGCGGGGGTTGCAAAACCGCCATATTCAGTTAATTGCGCTGGGCGGCGCAATTGGAACCGGCCTGTTTTTGGGCATTGGTCCGGCCATTCAGATGGCGGGGCCTGCGGTGTTACTGGGTTACGGCGTAGCCGGAATCATCGCTTTTTTGATTATGCGTCAACTGGGCGAAATGGTGGTGGAAGAACCCGTTTCCGGATCGTTTGCCCATTTTGCCTATAAATACTGGGGACCGTTTGCTGGCTTTTTGTCCGGCTGGAACTACTGGGTGATGTTTGTGCTGGTTGGCATGGCGGAGCTGACAGCGGCCGGAATCTACATGCAGTACTGGCTGCCCGATGTCCCCACCTGGATTTGGGCCGCCGCGTTTTTTGTGATCATCAACGCCGTCAATCTGGTTAACGTACGTCTGTATGGCGAAACGGAATTCTGGTTTGCGCTGATTAAAGTGCTGGCCATTATCGGCATGATTGGCTTTGGCATCTGGATGCTGTTTTCCGGTAACGGCGGGGAACATGCGAGCATCGATAATCTCTGGCGTTACAACGGCTTTTTTGCCACCGGCTGGAACGGATTGATCCTCTCGCTGGCGGTGATTATGTTCTCGTTTGGCGGGCTGGAATTGATAGGGATCACCGCCGCGGAAGCGCAGGATCCGCAGAAAAGCATCCCGAAAGCGGTAAATCAGGTGGTGTACCGTATTTTGCTGTTTTACATCGGTTCTCTGGTGGTGCTGTTGGCCTTGTACCCGTGGGTGGAAGTGAAATCAAACAGTAGCCCGTTCGTGATGATTTTCCATAATCTTGACAGTAACGTGGTGGCTTCTGCACTGAATTTTGTCATTCTGGTGGCTTCGCTGTCGGTCTATAACAGCGGTGTTTACTCGAACAGCCGCATGCTGTTTGGCTTGTCCGTGCAGGGAAATGCGCCGAAGTTTTTAACCCGCGTCAGTCGTCGTGGCGTTCCGGTGAACTCATTGATTCTGTCCGGCGCGATTACGTCACTGGTGGTGTTGATCAACTATGTGCTGCCGCAAAAAGCGTTCAGTCTGTTGATGGCGCTGGTTGTCGCGACGCTGCTACTAAACTGGATTATGATTTGTCTGGCGCATTTGCGATTCCGCGCGGCGATGCGCCGCAAAGGACGTGATACCCAGTTTAAAGCGCTGCTGTATCCGGCCGGAAACTATCTGTGCATTGCCTTCCTCGGCATGATTCTGGTGCTGATGTGCACCATGGATGATATGCGCTTGTCCGCTATTCTGCTGCCGATATGGATCCTGTTCCTGTTTGTTGCCTTCAAACTGCTGCGCCGCAAATCCCGCTAATATCTGACCGATCTCATCCTGGCGATGAGATCGGTTACCACTTCTCATTGCCGATTAACGCTGAAAAGCCCCTGACAATGCGCGAATATCATTTCCGGTAGGCGACTGATGAATGCGTAAGCCAAACTCTTCGATCACTGCGAATATATGGTCGAAGATATCAGCCTGAATACTTTCATATTCCAGCCAGACTACCGTATTGGTAAAAGCATAAATCTCGATCGGCAAACCATGATCGTCCGGCGCAAGCTGGCGTACCATTAACGTCATATCTTTGCGAATCCGCGGATGGTGACGTAAATATTCGTTCAGATAGGCGCGGAAAGTGCCAATATTGGTCATCCGGCGGTGATTCAATACGGATTCAGGCGCATCCAATAGCTGATTCCACTCGTCAATTTCCTGATGACGCGTGGTTAAATACGGCTTTAGCAGGTGTGCTTTATGCAGTCGCTGGCGTTCATCTTCGTCAAGAAAATGAATGCTGGTGGCATCAATGCTGATGCTGCGTTTAATGCGTCGCCCCCCGGAAGCAGACATCCCGCTCCAGTTTTTAAAAGAGTCCGATACCAGTGACCAGGTGGGGATAGTGGTGATGGTGTTATCCCAGTTGCGCACTTTCACCGTGGTCAAACCAATATCGATAACCGCGCCGTCTGCGCCGTATTTCGGCATTTCCAGCCAGTCGCCCAACTTCAACATATCGTTGGCTGAAAGCTGTATGCCGGCCACCAGGCCGAGGATTGGATCTTTAAACACCAGCATTAAGACGGCGGCCATCGCGCCCAGGCCGCTTATCAGTATTGCCGGGGACTGACCAATCAGCAGGGAAATCATCAAAATCCCAACGATAATTGCGCCGATCAGTTTGATTCCCTGGAATATACCTTTCAACGGTAGCTGAGATGCGGCTGGGAGTTTTTGCGACAGATTGAGAATAACGTCCAGCAGGGAGAACAGGGACAGCAGGGCGTACATCATGATCCACAGCTGAGCGCAGGTCACTAATATCTCTGCGGCTTCGCTGCCTTTTTGTAACCACAGCGCGGCCTGAATGTTGACAATGATACCCTGCAGGGTGAATGCCAGCCGGTGAAATAACTTGTTCTGCGTGATGATTTGTAGCCACAGACGGGAGCTGGCGTTTGCGCGCTTTTCAAATGCGCGCAGCACCACCCAGTGCAAAATAACGTGAACAATAATGGCGGTGAGAAAAATAATGCCAAAAATCATCACCAGCGAGGTGGTGTGGTTTATTTCAATGCCGAGTTCTTCTACCTGAGATATCAATTCCTGCATAATGTCTCCTTAATAAACAGCGGCCTATGATGACCGCTGTCGTGAGCTTATGCAAATTACGCTCGTCTTGCCTACGATTTTGCGGTGATGCTGGCGCACACCGGATTGATATTCAGCGTGCGGCGAAATAAAAAGGTAGTCAGTAACAGTACGGTCATCATTGTGGCTTCGACGGCTAAAAAGCCGATAACCGAGCGCGTGTAATCACCATGGTAATGTTGCTGCAGATGCAGGAACAGCGCCCCCAACACGGCGGGACCGAGTCCTAATGTTGCCTGCTGCAACGTACTCAGGATGGTGGTTCCGGCGCCCGCATCGTGCGTGGCGATATCGCGCATACCGATGCGATAAAAACTGTTCACAATCAGCGCCTGACCATAGCCGATAAACGCTGTCGCCGGAACGAGCGAAATGGCCGAGGTATGCATACCTGAATACCAGAAGGTCATCATTAAGCCCATCAAGCCAGCGATCTGAATAATCAACCCGGTGAGCAGAATACGTCCCGTGCTATAGCGGGCAATGAGTCGCGGTGCGTAACAGGCGGAGATAAAATAGGCTGCGCCAAGCGCAATAAAGCTATTGCCGGATTCCCAGGGCGCCATCCCCAGACCGGCCTGTAGCGTCAGCGCCATACAGAACATAAATCCTGACCAGGCGCTAAAAAACAGTAATGCGATCAGCACGCCGAACCGGATGCTGCTGAGTTTTAACAGGCGTGGCGGTAAGAGAGGATGCTGCCCGGTCTGTTCTTGTCGTAACGCATTGCTGCGCATCCACCATCCCAAAGGCAGGATGGCGACCAGAGCAAGCTGAGTCTGCCACGGCCAGCCGGTTTCCGGGCCTAATGCCATGGGAAACAACAAGCAGCAGAGAATCGCAGCCAGACTGCTGGTGCCCAGCCAGTCGATGCGGGTTCGGGTTTCTCGTGTGGTTTCCGGGACATAGCGTTGGCTGAACATCAGAACTAACAGACAGATCGGGACATTAATAAAAAAGGCGTTGCGCCAGCCCAGCCCTGCAATATCTGCCGAAACCAGCCAGCCTCCGCCCATCTGGCCGACAATAAACGCGATGCCGCCAATTCCTCCATACAAACTGATGGCCCGCGCATGTGCAGGACCTTTCAGCGTGACGTGCAGGGTGGCAAGGATCTGCGGCACGATTAGCGCCGCGCCCGCACCTTGTAGAACGCGGGCAGCCAGTAACATATGAATGGAATTCGCCATCCCGCATAAAAGAGAGGCGATGCCAAACAGCACGACGCCTGTCATAAACAGGCGGCGGCGACCATAGTTATCACCGAGTTTGCTGCCCAGCGCCAGACAAACGGCGAAAGTCACCCCGTACAAAGCGACAATCAGCTCCAGCTGTGTGGTGGTGGCCTGAAGCGACTGGGTAATGGAATCCAGAGCGACATTGGTAATTGATGTATCAATGAGCGGGAGCATTTGGCCTGTCAATAACAGCAGCAACCCTATGCGGCCGGGTGAAACAGTTGATGTACTCATAGTAACTCCATTGCATCATTTTGCAGATGGACGTAGCATCACTGAAAAATTAAACGGGTACCAGTTCCTGGTTATACTGGTATTGGCACTACTATGCTGGAGAGTCCATGTCGGTAATAGCGCAACAGGAATCCGCGGTTATTCTCCCTGATGACAGCCGCAAGCAGCTCGGCGCGTTTTTACGTGCGCGACGGGAAAGCCTCGATCCGCAGCGTCTGGGCCTGCCGCGCATTGGGCGGCGAAGAACGCCCGGTCTGCGCCGCGAAGAAGTCGCGATGTTGGCTAACGTTGGCGTCACCTGGTACACCTGGCTGGAGCAGGGGCGAGAGGTCAATCCGTCGCAAGCGGTCTTGCTGAATGTGGCGAGCGCGCTGCAATGCAGTCCGCTGGAAACCCGCCACCTGTTTGTACTGGCCGGATTGACGCCACCGGAATCCACGCCGGTGATGGTGTGTGAAGGGATTGCGCCAGGCACCCGAAAGATGCTCGACAGCCTGATGCCGCAGCCCGCCAGTATTCAGAAACCCAGTTTTGACATCGTGGCCTGGAACGACAGTTTTTGCCGGTTGATGGGCGTTGATTTCTCCACGCTCCCGAGCGAAGACCGCAACTGTATTTACCTCTATCTCACGAATGAAACCTGGCGTAGCCGGATAGAAAACTGCGATGTATTACCGACGTTTGTTTCTTATTTCCGTGCGGCAATGGCGGAACATCGCAGCGATCCTGTTTGGGAAAATAAACTGGCGCGCTTTTTTGCCGCATCGTCTGAGTTTGAAGCATTATGGCATCAGCGTTATGACGTTCGCGGTGTGGAAAATCAGGTCAAAAACTTTGTTCATCCGCAGTTAGGGCGTTTTAGCTTGCAGCAAATGTACTGGTATTCCGCCCCGCGTAACGGTTCGCGGCTGCTGGTTTATTTACCGATGGATGAAGCGGGGGAGCAGGCTCTGGCGTGGCTGAATCAGTAGTGATACGCCCGATGACGGCGACACGCATCGGGCATAACGGCAAAAATCAGACTTCAGTCAGCGTTGTTTCCAACGGCAGACGAGATTTCGGCAGCGCGGCGTTGAAATCCTCTACGCTGTGATGACCTACCGGGACCACGACTACGCTGGTGAAACCTTTTTCTTTCAGGCCAAACTCTGCGTCGAGAACGGCAGCATCAAAGCCTTCGATTGGCACCGCGTCCAGCCCCATCGCCGCAACGCCCAGCAGGAAGTTACCGACGTTCAGGTACACCTGTTTCGCCATCCAGTGGTTGTCATCTTTGAGATCTTTGCGGTGCAGGTCGGCAAAGAAAGTACGGCCTTTGTGGTTAGCGGCTTTGGCTTCCGGGGTAGCGAAACGGCCATCGCGCTCTTCTTGATCGACGACGCGCTCCAGCCATGCATCGTCCATCGCCGTTTTGGCGCAGAACACCACAACGTGGGATGCATCCAGCATTTTACGCTCGTTGAATACAAAGCCGCCGGCTGCGGATTTCGCCACGCGCGCTTTACCTTCGTCAGTGCTGGCAACGATAAAGTGCCACGGCTGAGAGTTGGTGCTGGACGGGCTAAACTGCAGCAGCGTTTTTAATTTTTCGGCCTGCTCAGCGGTCAGTTTTTTATTCGGATCGAATGCCTTAGTGGAGTAACGTTTTAAGGCGACAGAAACAATATCCATAACTACTCCTGGTGGTTTTCCTACCCTGCGGGTGCGTTTAGTTTCAGCAGGGTACAGGGTTAGCGAGAAAATGATAAGAGCGAAAAATGCAAAAACACTTATCGACGCTAACGATAAATCAGCCTGGCCGCAGGCGTTGCTGATCGCGCTTAGGCAAACCATCCACCACCCGGTGCCATGAGTCGCTCACCAGGTCCGTCAGCAATGACTCGGTAATGTCGTCGCCTGGATAGACTGAGATCCAGTGCTTTTTATTCATGTGATAACCGGGTTCAATGCTGGGGTAGATCTGCTGATTTAACAGTGATTTTTGCGGATCGGATTTCAGGTTAACCAGCAGGCGTCCGTGATGTTCAAAGACCAGCATGAAAATCTTGCCGCCGACCTTGAACACGTCGTATTCCGGGCCAAAAGGCCAGCAGTGCTCAGTAAAAGGCAGTTCAAGCGCAAGGCGCTTCGCGCAGACATGCAGTGTCTTTCCATCCATTATTTTTCCTCGCGGGTCAGGGCGCGCCACATGGCTTCAAACCCCAACGAAATGTATTCAGTCGCGCGGGCAGGGTTGCGGGCAGCGAATTCCATGGTTGTTTCTGCAAGTGTCAAAAAAAGCCCGTCGCCAAAGGCGCGATACTCGTCCGACATAAATTCAGGGCGCACGGAGCGATGACAAAGATCGCGCAGTTCCGGGAACATATCGTCAGCCTGCTGTTCAGTTTCTTTGCTGATTTTCTCGCTGACGGCCAACTGACGAATGGTGCGATGTCCGCAGGTATGATTCAGACCCCAGCTAATGTAGCTGTTCCAGATGTAGTGAGTCATGGTTTTGGCATCGGTCACTGAACGGTCCAGATTGGCCATCATCGACTGGCAGAGATCGTGTTTTAAAAAGAGGTAAAGCTCGTTGATCAGATCATCTTTGGTCGCGAAATAGCGAAACAACGTTCCCTCCGCAACCCCTGCATTGCGCGCGATTACGGCGGTTGAGGCCGCAATACCTGATTGTGCAAATGCTGTGGTTGCAGCTTCCAGTAATGCCAGTTTTTTGTCTTCACTCTTCGGACGAGCCACTACACTTTACCCTTAAGTCTGTAAAAAACATGATTGAATCACGGCCTTTGCAGCACCGCAACGGAGAATGTCAAAGATTGAAAATCATCTTGACGGCGAACTTTCGATTTCTATAATGAGTGCTTACTCACTCATAATCAAGAGTCAGTCGCGCAAACCAGCGGAAAGGAGGCGCGTTTAAGGTCAGGATATGAAGCGTCTCACAGTTTGTGTGGTTGTTATTATGCTTATTGCCGCTGCTACAAGTTTACCGTTTGTACTCAATGCCGGATTTGGCCAGGCGCCGCAAGGGGCACAACTGAGTCAGGTTGAACAGTCGCCACACTATCGTGATGGACAGTTTCATAACCAGGTGCCAACACCGGGCTATACCGGTAACAAAGGTATGCTGGCGGCCTGGTGGGAGTTTCTGGTCGCTAAGCGTGAAAATGCGCGGCCAGCGCAGCCGTTACCCCTGGTGGCGAGCGATCTCGCCGGGTTACCGCCGCAGCAGGATACTCTGGTCTGGCTGGGCCACTCCTCATGGTATTTGCAACTGGCGGGTCAACGCATCCTGATTGATCCGGTGTTCAGCAACTATGCCGCGCCGTTTTCATTTCTGAACAAAGCCTTTGCCGGGGATTATCCGTGGACCGCGCAGACGATGCCGGAGATCGATCTGCTCATCATCTCGCACGATCATTATAACCATCTGGATCTCGCCACCATCAAGGCGTTAATGCCGAAGATTAAACGGGTGATTACGCCGCTGGGTGTGGGGTCGCATCTGCGTTATTGGGGAATGCGCAGCGAGATAATCGACGAACGTGACTGGAATCAGTCCGTCAGAGTGACGGATTCACTGATTGTTCATGTTCTGCCAGCCCGCCATTTTTCGGGGCGAGGCATTAAGCGTAATCAGACGCTGTGGGCCAGCTTTATGTTTGAAATGCCGGGGCAGAACGTTTATTACAGCGGGGATTCCGGCTACGGGCCGCATTTTAAAGCCATTGGCGAGCAGTTTGGCGCGGTTGATTTGGCGATTATGGAGAACGGTCAGTATGACCAGGACTGGAAGTTTATTCACATGATGCCGGAAGAGACGGCTCAGGCCGCGGCGGATCTGCATGCGAAAGCCGTTTTGCCCGGTCACGCAGGTCGTTTTGTTCTGGCGAAACATACCTGGGATGATCCGTACAAACGACTGGCGCTTGCCAGCCGCCAACAAGATTACCGACTGCTGACGCCGATGCTGGGTGAACCGGTCATACTGTCCGAACCGGACCAAACGTTTACGGCCTGGTGGCAGCAGGCGAATCAATGAACACAGGGGAGAGCATGATGACGATTTCTGCTCAGGTAATTGATACGATTGTTGAATGGATTGATGATAATTTGAATCAACCATTGCGCATTGATGATATTGCACGCCATGCGGGTTATTCAAAATGGCACCTACAGCGTCTTTTTATGCAGTACAAAGGCGAGAGCCTGGGGCGTTACATCCGTGAGCGTAAACTGCTGCTGGCGGCGCGCGATCTGCGCGATACCGATCAGAAAGTGTACGACATCTGTTTGAAGTACGGATTCGATTCACAGCAGACTTTTACGCGTATTTTCACCCGTACGTTTAGTCAACCGCCGGGCGCTTATCGCAAAGAAAATCATAGCCGAACGCATTAACGGCACCGGGTTCTCGCGGGTTTAATCCGCCAGCGAGAACCAGCGCCGCCAAATGTAGCGCAGCACAAAATACTCAATCACCCCCAGTAGTAAAAACCACAGGCAAAACAGCAACGTGTAAAACTGGTTGAGATCCATCAGATGAAAGGTGGCGACGAGTTTTTGCGCCAGCACCAGGCCAAGTGAAGGGGCAGGTAAGAGCAGGCAGGACAGAAAAGCCAGTAGCAGGATCCCAGCGGCGGTCATCAGCGATTCAAGCGGGTGTTTCATGGTATTGTTAAACTTGAGTTAAAATACCATTGTCCGGGATCTCAGCGGGCAACGCAAACCCCACGCCTAAAGCCCTGCCCAAATCTCACAGTGTTTTTTCACCAGACCACTCAACGATCCGCCTTCCGCCACGAAATCACGCATATTCTGTGCTTCATCATGACCATGTTTAACCTGCAGGCGTAAGGCTTCAATCGCGCTGGTCGCCCCCACTTTCTCCGCAGAGGCAGCGACATTCTCCAGCAGTCGTAGCGTGTCATCCTCCAGGCGATGCCCATCGCCCGTATTCACGTCGGTGACGATTCCCGCCATACCAAAACGGCAGGCCTGAAAACGGTTGAATTTATACAGTAAATAATCACGCTCCTGGTGTTTGAATGGACGTTTGGTGAGTAGCCAGTGGGCGGTGGACTGAATCAGTCCCGCCATATTGACCGCGTGTTTAAGGGTCAGCGGAGTGTCCATTACCCGAACCTCAACCGTACCGAAGTGCGGGCTGGGGCGGATATCCCAGTGCAAATCTTTAATGCTATCAATCATGCTGGTGTAAGCCAGCCGGCGAAATAGTCCCGTAAATTCCTGCCAGTTATTTACCCATGGCATCGGACCGTTATCGGGAAAGCCGGAGAATATATTCAGGCGCGCGCAGGCAAATTGCGTGTCGGATGTCTGCATGTAAGGCGAGGCGGCAGAGAGCGCAATAAAATGAGGAACAAATCGCGACAGCCCGTGCAGGAGGTAAATTGCATCATCACCGTTGGCGCAGCCAACATGGACGTGCTGACCGAAAACGGTCGCCTGCTGAATAAGATAACCAAAATTTTCCAGGTTACGTCGATAGCGTTCGTCATCGCAGACTTCCTGACGTTGCCATTTTTGAAATGGGTGCGTACCACCGCCGCAGATGGCGAGGTGATGCTCTGCCGCAACCCGCATGATTATCTGCTGCATGGCCGACAATTCAGCATCAGCCTGGTCGATATTGCGACAAACCCCGGTTGCCATCTCCAGCATACTTTCGGTGATATCGTGCTTCACTTCCCCGGCGGTAAGCTGTGGCTTAATGGCGTCAATCAGCCGGGAAGAATCCTGGCTCAGGTCGTAACCTGGGGGATTAACCACCTGCATTTCCAGTTCAATGCCTAGCGTAAAAGGGTCGGAAACATGAAAATCGGGTAGTGACATAGGGTTCTCTTCAGCGTTGATTTTAATTAAGTATAGAAGGACTGCTGGTTTTCTGTTTTGCGTAAGAAATCACCGGGTGACGCTTTGAAGGTGAAATGGCAGGTGCTATAACTATTTTTTGCTTCGCACCAGGGGTTGAATCCGTGCCGGAAATAAATCTTTATGGACAGACAGTCGGCGATGTTGTGCCGGACTGGAAGGGGGCCGCCGTGCTGCCACGGGAAGAGCTTGTTGGACAGTATTGCCGTTTGGTTCCTCTGGATGCCGACAGCCATGCCGCCGACCTGTTTGATGCCTATGCGCAGGCACCCGACGATCGCGACTGGACCTGGCTTGCAAGCTCCCGCCCAACGAGCGTTGAAGCCGCGGCTTGCTGGATCGCGGCAAAATCCACTGACGCCTCTCTGGTTCCCTATGCGGTAATTGAACAGCGTTCCGGGCGTGCCGTTGGCCTGGTGTGCTTTATGGCGATCGAACGGGAGCATGGCTCGGTCGAAATTGGTCATGTGACCTGGTCGCCGCGCATGAAAAATACGGTACTCGGCACCGAAAGCGTCTGGCTGCTGCTGCGTCAGGCGTTTGCGTCAGGCTATCGGCGCGTGGAGTGGAAATGCGATTCGTTGAACACGGCGTCGCGACGGGCGGCAGAGCGTCTGGGGTTTATCTTCGAAGGGCGTTTTCGCCAGAAGATCGTGCGTAAGGGGCGCAACCGCGACAGCGACTGGTTATCAATGATTGACAGCGAATGGCCGCAGCGCGATGCCGCATTGCAGCGTTGGCTGGCTGCCGACAACTTTGATGAACATGGGCGGCAACGAAAAACATTGGCGGCATGTCGTGGCGAGTAAATAAACGCCCGCAGTTAAAAACGCTGCGGGCGACTGACTGTTTACCAGCAGATGAATCCACCGTCGACAACCAGGTCTACACCAGTGCAAAATGAGGCCGCATCGCTGGCAAGAAATAGTGCCGGACCGGCCATCTCTTCTACTTTCGCCATGCGCTGAATCGGCGTCTGGCTTTCAAACTCTCGCGTCTGATGAACCATCTCCGGGCGAGTGTTCATCGGTGTGGCAGTATATCCCGGGCTGATGGAGTTCACGCGGATCCCTTTTTCAATCCACTCCATCGCCAGACTTTTTGAAAGATGAATCACCCCCGCTTTAGCGCTATTGTAATGGGCCTGTTCGAGGCCACGGTTGACAATAATCCCGGACATGGAGGCGATGTTAATAATCGAGCCGCCGCCGGACTCCAGCATCAGCTCCGCCTCAGCTTTACAGGAGTTCCACACGCCGGTGAGGTTAATATCGATAACGCGTTGCCACTGCTCGCTTTCCATTTCCAGCGCCGGGTTGGCGTTGGCAATGCCTGCGGCGTTCACCGCGATATCCAGGCGACCAAAACGTTCCTTCGCCAGGGCTACGGCGGCGCGCAAGTCGCTAAGCTGACGGACATCACCCGTATAGAGTGCCGCCTGGCCGCCGATCGTCGCGATATTATTAACGGTCTCTTTTAGACCACCGTCTTCGCGCAGATCAAAGCACACCACGCGCGCGCCAGCGCTGGCAAGCGCGTATGCGATGGTCTGTCCAATGCCGCTGCCCGCACCAGTGACAAAAGCGACACGTCCCTCAAGGTTAAACAGTTGCTGAGCAAAATCTTTTGCGATCATAGTGATGACTCTCTTCGCGAACACCCTGCGGGTGTTATGACATAATCAGGCCGCCATCGATGTTGATGGTTTGTCCGGTAAGGTAACGCGCATCGTCAGATGCAAGGAAAGCGACCAGCCCGGCGACATCCTCAGGTTTACCCGCGCGTTTCATTGGGATGCCTTTAACCCATTCAGCCATCAGCTCACCCTTGCCATAGCGTTTATCCTCAGTGCTGAGGATCTCACCCCATACTCGGTCGTTGTAATCCCACATTTCGCTTTCGATAATCCCCGGGCAGAAGGCGTTGACGGTGATATTCCATGGAGCCAGCTCATGCGCCAGGCTTTGCGTGATACCAATTACGCCCATCTTGCTGGCGGCGTAATGTGGGGTATAGATGAAACCCTGGCGACCCTGACCCGAGGAGGTATTAATCAGACAGCCATGTTGTTGTTTAACCATATATTTCGCCGCTTCCCGGCAGCAGAGCCACACGCCGGTGGTATTTACAGCGAGGACTTTTTCGAAATCAGCTTTCGGCATACGGTCGAAATAGTCGATAGTGATGACGCCCGCATTCTGAACGGAAACATCAATGGTGCCAAAGCGTGCTGCGGCCTGCTCGTACAGAGATTGCACCTTTAGCTCATCGGTCACATCCACCTGTAATGACAAAATATCTGCCTGATAGCGCTGACGAAGTTGCTCCGCCGTTTCGTGGACGCGCTCGGCATTAGACACCATCACCAGATTTGCGCCGTCGCGGGCGAAACGTTCGGCGATACCTGCGCCAATCCCACGACAAGCACCGGTGATAACAATCGTCTTACCATGAAAATCACGTTGCATATTTTTATCCCCTGTATAGGCCGGACAAAGCATGCCCGGCGGAATGTTGCTGCTTAACTGGATACGGTATTTACTGAGGGTGCTGCCGCCAACTTTTCTTCATGGCGACGCATCAGAATGACTTTGTTCTGCAGCTTTTGCTGGAACTGATCGACGATCACCGCGGTGACGATAACTACTCCTTTGATGACCATTTGCCAGAAGTCGCTGACGCCCATCATCACCATGCCATCAGCGAGGAAGACAATGACGAAAGCACCGATAATGGAGCCGGAGACGCGTCCGCGCCCGCCTGCCAGCGCGGTTCCGCCCAGCACGGTTGCGCCGATGGCATCCATCTCAAACATATTGCCGGTCATCGGGTGGGCGGTTTGCAGTTGCGAGGCGACAATCAGCCCAACAAAGGCGGCACATAGCCCGGAAAAGGCGTACACAAAGATTTTCGCTTTTACGATAGGCACCCCGGCCAGGCGTGCGGCGGATTCGTTGCCTCCAATCGCGTAGATATAGCGGCCAAGCGGCGTTTTGGTAGTTACCCAGTAGCCCAGCAACAGGAAAGCGATCATCAACCAGATGGGCAGATAAATCCCCAATAGCGTGCCTGAACCCAACGTGGCAAAACCGGTATTGCCGAGAGCATCCATGCCGTTGAGATTTGGATAAGTGCTGCCGTCGTTAAACAGAAGAGCAGATCCCCTGGCAACGTACATCATGCCGAGCGTACAGATAAACGGCGCCACTCCGAAACGCGTGATGACGGCGCCGTTAATGAAACCAACGATAATCCCGAAGACGGCGACACAGAGAATGACCTCTGGCACGTTGAAGAAGATGATGTTCCCGCCCCAGATGGGCAGACCATTGGTGAGCAAGGCGCCCGCAACCATACCGCAGATACCCGCCACCGCGCCGACGGATAGATCGATGCCGCCCGTCAGTATCACCAGCGTCATACCAATTGCCAGTAACCCCGTTATGGCGACGTGTTGAGTCATGATCAGCAGGTTAGATGTGGTCAGGAAATTCGGTACCATCACGCTGAAGAATGCGATCACCAGCAGCAGCGCGATAAACGTTCTGGCCTTCAGCAGGTACATATAAATCATATATTTCTGGTTCATGATGGATTCCAGCCTGATTAATCTTGAGGTGTAGAAGCCGCGATTAACGTCTCGCGGGTGACTGCATGGCGGGGAACATCGGCGGTGATTCGGCCATCGGCCATTACCAGAATGCGGTCCGCCAGCGCCATCACTTCGTCCAGCTCTGATGAAGAGAACATCACAGCCAATCCTTGCTGCGCCATTTTGCCGATAAGGTGATACACATCGGTTTTGGCTCCTACATCAATGCCTCGGGTGGGTTCATCCAGGAAGACCACCTGCGGTTGCGTCATTAATGCTTTACCCAGCACCACTTTTTGCTGATTACCACCGCTTAAGGAGGTGATAGGCAATTCGGGATCGCTCACTTTGATGGCCAGTTGCTGGATCATCGCCTTCACACTGGCCTGCTCTTTATGCGGGTTTAGCCATTTCCAGGCCCGACGAAAGCCTTGCAGGCTGAAATCAGACAGCGTCATGTTGGACTGAATCGACATCATCTGCACAACGCCTTCGCCCTGTCTGTCTTCCGGCACCAGCGCCAGCCCTTTTTTGAGGCGTGACTGAAAATGGGCTTTATCAATGCATTCGCCATTGAGCTGTACGCTGCCGCTCTGACAGGGCATGAGTCCGACCAGACCTTTGAACAATTCCGTCCGTCCTGCTCCCAGCAGGCCATAAATCCCGATGACTTCACCTTTGCTGAGACTAAACGTCACATCATTTAGCTTATAACCGCCGCTTGGGTGAAGCGCGGTAAGTCCCTGTACGGCTAGCACCGTTTCACCTTGTGGGGCGGGTTGATAATCAAAATGTTTTTTCTTGTCACCTACCATCTGTTCAATGATCCACGGAATACTGGCATCATTCACCGGGCGTTCACTGATAAAACGGCCATCGCGGAAAATCGTAATGTAATCACCAATTTCCATCAGCTCTTCCAGACGGTGAGATATATAGATGATGGTGACGCCGCGCCGTTTGAGTTGCTCTATTACGTTAAACAGCACCTTGACTTCGGACTGACTAAGCGCGGAAGTGGGTTCATCCATAATCAAAACGCGGGTATCTTTGGAAAGTGCGCGGGCAATCTCGACCAGTTGCTGATGGCCGATCCCAAGCTCTTCCAACGGTGTATACGGATCAACGTCCAGCTCCAGCCTTTCCAGCAAAGATTTCGCCAGTGCGTATTGATATTTTTCGTTGATTTTCCCTTTCTGAAAGAATTCGTTAGCCATGAAAATGTTATCCATGACATTCATATTCGGGAATAAATTCAACTCCTGAAAAATAATGCTGATACCCAGTTTTTCGGCCTGATGAGTCGAATTTAATACGACTGGCGTACCATCCAGAATAATTTTTCCGGAAGAGGGGCTTTCGACACCAGCAAGCATTTTCATCATGGTGGACTTACCCGCACCATTTTCTCCGATCAGTACGTTTACTTTATTCCGATAAACCCGGTAGTTGACGTTATCTAATGCTACTACGCCAGGATAGATACGTGATAAATCGTGGGTTTCGATAATAACTTCAGATTCGACGGATTGAGGAGCGACGATATCTTGCTGCTGCATGTTAATGTCCTCCCGCAGATTCTATTTTTGCTGGTGTAATATCTGGAATAGATTGTGGTATATCCCACCCAGAAAAAACGCCATAAACGTGCACTGCTTCTCCGGTTTTAAGCTGTGCTGACTGGATCATCTTTATTGCTTGTTCGTTAATCGCCCGACCATATTCGCCAAACAATACCTGGTCATTGAAATCACCATAACTCGCGCCTTTAAAGGCATCGCGTAATTGCGTACCGCGCAGCGTGGGGCCTATCTGCACAATGATGTTGTTCCCGCTTTTATCTGCGATGGTCATTTTCCCACTGCGAGAGGCGGTGTCGAGTTTGCTAATTGTTCCCTCCACATGGATGTAAAAGATGCAGGGATTCTCTTCCTGAGAGCGGTAGCCGAGGTTTTTACAGGCGCTATCGAAATCTTTCTCAGAGTGTAACGCCGCCATTAACTCTGCGGCCGGGCGAGCCTGCCCTACAATTTGCGGGACAATTTGGTTTTGCCACGTTTGGTCTATATTGGCCATATGTGGATTCGGTGGTGACTTGAGGTCCGCTAGCTCCTGCTGAGAGACGATACGGCATCCGCCCACGGTCAGCACGGCCAGCGCCAGCCAGGCTTTTTTAGACATAATATTCTCCTCTGCGCCTCCTGAGAGGCGCAACAACTCGAGATCAGGACTTGATATTGAAATCCTGTACTTTATCTGCGTTATCTTTAGTGATGAGAATGCCGCGGAACATGACGCGTTGTTTTTCAGGCTTTATGCCTTTTTGCAGGTAGTTATCCAGATCGGTAACCCCTTGCGCGGCGATAGCCTGTGCCTGGAGCATGACGGTTGCCTGTAGAGTGCCGGCTTTCACCGCATCGCGCTCATCGTTGCTGCCGTCGATACCAACCACGACCACGTCGCTGCGGTTTGCCGCTTTTAATGCCGCAATAGCGCCCAGTGCTACAGGCCCATTACCGCAGATAATACCCTTCACATCCGGGTGAGCCTGCAGGATGCTGTCCATAATACGTTTGCCGTCGATAAGCGTACCTTTGGCATCCTGTTTGGCGACACTGACCATGTCCGGGAACTGGTCAATAACCTGGTGGAAGGATTTGGAACGCGTGACGCAGTTATTATCGGCGAGATTACAGGTCAGCTCCGCATATTTGCCTTTTTCACCCATTTTTTCGACAAAAACGTTGGCAACTTCAGAACCTGCCTGGAAGTTATTATGTGTGATTTGCACCAGCGCAACATCATCGACTGGAATTTCACGGTTGATCAATATTACAGGAATTCCAGCCTTTTTCGCTTTTTCAATTGCAGCGACGCTGGCCGTTGAATCGGCATTATCCAGCACGATACCCTGGACTTTTTTACCGATTGCCGTATCAATTAATTCATTCTGTTTTTTGACATCTTCGCTGTGCGACAAAATTGTGGTTTTGTAGCCTAACTCCTGGGCTTTTTCACTGGCGCCTTTGGCTTCAGAAGCGTAATAAGGGTTATCCAGTGAATTAACCATAATCATAATTGTCCCTTTTTCCGCGGCATGAGCGGTAAAAGATAAAGCGGTCAGGGTTGCAGCAGTTAACAGCGTTAAACGTAATTTCATGACAATGTTCTCTCTGTGTTGTTATTGTCGGGTACGGTGAAACAACGTAAAGCCTGAATTCTTTTATGGTCCGGAGTTCTCCTTTATAGGTGGTAAAAATCGTCACGCGTTTTCCCTGGTGAGGCGTCAGGCGGACGGGGCCGGTTTCCATAATGTTCTGTTCACCGCATGGCGCCATTCCTGCCATCTTTTTTGCAGTCGCTGATGGCGCGCCATGTCGGGTTGAAATGTACTGTGTACGGTTAGAAAAGCTTTTAAATCAGTTAGCGAACCTGGATAAAGGGCTTTACGCGCCAATAATGCCGCGCCGATGGCGGAAAGTTCCGCTACATCGCTGCGCATTACCGGGTAACCCAACAGGTCTGCCTGATATTGCATTAGCCAGTCATTTTTAGTGGGGCCGCCATCAACCATTAGTGCGGATAACTTGAATTCATTGTGCTGCTGCATGGCAATCATAACATCGGCGATTTGGTAGGTAATCGACTCAAGCGCAGCGCGAATAAGGTGTGCACGTTTTACTCCCCGGCTGAGTCCGCAGATGACGCCACGGGCGCTGTCATCCCACCATGGCGCGCCAAGTCCGGTCAACGCCGGAACAAAATAAACGCCGAGGGTTGAATCAACGGAGGCGGGTAGGGTATTGAGTTCATGCGTCAGTTCGTCATCCGAAAGCTCGCTCAGACCGGTGCTATCTGCCATCCATGCCACCGCATCCCCGGTGTGCGGGATATTGCCTTCCAGGCCATAAATGATGCTATCGCCATCGTGCCAGGCGATGGTCGTGGCCAGCGCGCCAATATCGCATTGGGCTGATTTGACCGGCGCCATCACCGATGACCCGGTGCCGTATGTCGCTTTAACGCATCCCATTTCGCCGAGAGCATGACCAAACAGGGCGGCATGCGAGTCACCCACCACTGACATCACCGGGATCCCATCTGGAATGCCATTCAGGCCACGGGTATGACCAAACAAGCCGCTGGAAGGTTTGATTTCCGGTAAGGCGGCGCGCGGAATGTGGAAAAGCGCCAGCATGGCGTCATCCCACTCTCCGGTATGCAGATTCAACAACTGTGTGCGGGCGGCGTTGGAGTAGTCGCAGCAGAAAGCCTCACCGGCGGTTAAATTCCACAGTAACCAGCTGTCGATGGTACCCAAGCAAATTTGTCCCTGGGCAGCGAGCTGTGGGCCATCGGTCACTGATTCCAGTAGCCAGCGCATTTTAGACGCCGAGAAAAGCGGTGCGATTGGCAGGCCGGTGGTAGATTTGATCAGTTGCTCTTTATTCTCATGCCGCAGTTCCTCGCAGTAAGCCGCGCTGCGCGTGCATTGCCAGGTAATTGCGGAATTCAACGGCTTACCTGTCTGGCGATACCAGCCAATGGCGGTTTCACGTTGATTACTGATGGCCAGCGCCGCCACGTTGTTAGCGCCAACGTGATTTACAGCTTTGGCAATGACGTCAATGGATGCCTCAATCAACACCTCGCCAGATTGTTCAACCCAGCCTTCACGCGGCGTCTGAATCGCCAGCGGCTGAGAAAACTTTGCGACCACATTGCCCTGTGCATCAAGTGCGACCGCTTTGGCGTTGGTCGTGCCTTCATCCAGCGCAATAATGAACTCTTTTTTCGCTGCACACATAGATTATCTCCTGAGTCACATTGCGTCCCGGCTTAGAGGATAAGGTATCCCTCATTGTCGCGTCATTACTTCATCAGGCCTGCTGTGACGTCATCCTTTTAATTATTGAATATATATTCGGTATTGATTATTTATTTAATACCTTAGCCAGAATATTTCCGTTGGGCTACCGAAAAAATCATCAATTGTGCTGAGAATCACACTTACACAGGTGGGACAGTAACAAAAAGGATACGAAAGTAAGAGGAGGTGAAACCTTTCAGTTTATTGAAATATATATGTTTTTTGAGTAGCCTTTGCCTCCGGTTTCTTTCGTGCAAAGGCTATAAGAGGTTGCGGAATTAGCCTGTGACCAGCATCCGGGCGGTAGGGTAGTCAGTAATTAGTACGTCGATATAGCCCCCATTTAGCGCCCCTTTAATGGCGGCAACTTTGTCTGTACCACCCGCCAGCGCCACGACATTGGGGCATTTTTTTACCTTGTCGAGGGCCATACCAATCACTGGATCTTCGTCATCCTGTAAGACCGGCTGGCCCTTGTTATCGTAGTAATGCAGGCAAATGTCACCGACTGCGCCGCGATCGGCCAGGACCTGCAACATATCTTCGTGGTAGTAGTTGCCCGAGGTTTTCAGCAACTGCGATGGTTCGAGGATCCCGACGCCAACAATGGCGATATCGACATTATCAAAGCGTGAAATGACATCGGCGACATCTTTGCTGGCAACCAGACGGTTTTTCTCTTCAACCGAGCCTTCAATACTCTGCGAGGGAAGCAGCCAGGCCTCGCAGTTCAGATGTTGCGCCAGCGTCTGCGTCAGAATTGTTGCCTGCACGTTGCCGTTGGGACCCACGCCGCCCAACAATTGAATCACCCCGCCGGCTTTCAGGTTTTGCGTATGGACTTCATCCACCATCGCCCGGATTGTTGAGCTCCATGAGGAAACCCCCACAAGATCTTTAGGGCGCAATCGGGTTTCCAGATAGTGGGCTGCAGCAGAGCCAATGGCGCGTTTGATGGTATGGTCGCTGGCATCCTCTTCGGTATCAACCACAATGGCCTGCTTAATTCCGTAACGTTCCTCGATGCCTTTTTCAAGATTCAGGAAGATATTCGAGGGCTGAACGACGCTGATTTTCACTACCCCTTCTTTCTGACAGCGGGTGATAGCGCGGGAGATAAACGACTGAGAAAGCGAGAGAAGTTGAGCGATATCGGACTGTTTGCGTCCTTCAAGGTAGTAAAGGGTAGCGATTTTAACCAATAGCCGTTGTTCGTCCTGCTTAGCCATATATTTCCTCGAAAATCATTTACGTATCGCCATATCTTAGAGCGTTTTATCATACGCGAAAAATGAAGACAGGTAAGTGTGATAAAGCTCTAACTTTAACCAATCCTCAAAAACAGCTATGGACAAATACGAAAATCTGGTTACATAATTGAATAAAGAGTCATTCTTGAATATATATTCAAGATGATTGCCGGTCAACTGATTATTATCAGCGCCAGCGTGGTCGTGGTAAGGAGGCAGAATGTTCCTGAGTATGATGCAGCGGCGTAAGCCTAATGATGCTAAACATGGGGATGTCTGGTTTTTTTAGTCCCAGCAGGAATAAATATTCCATATTGAAAATAAATTCAGAGGTGTTAAATGAATCCCTGGAACTATGATATCCAGACTCTTGAGCGTAAAGCGCGAGCCGTGCGCCGTCACATCGTCAGATTAAATGCCAACAGCCCTGCGGGCGGGCACACTGGCGCAGATCTCTCCCAGGTTGAGGTGCTGACCGCGCTCTATTTTCGAATATTAAATGTGGGGCCTGATCGCATCACGGATGAGAATCGGGACATCTACATTCAATCCAAAGGCCATGCGGTGGGCTGTTATTACTGTGTTCTGGCGGAAGCGGGCTTTTTCCCCGTGGAGTGGCTGGAAACCTACCAGCATGCCAATTCCCATCTTCCTGGACATCCGGTTCGCCAGAAAACGCCGGGTATCGAATTGAATACCGGTGCGCTGGGTCACGGTTTGCCTGTTGCGGTGGGGCTGGCGCTGGCTGCGAAAAAAAACAACAGTTCCCGCCGCATCTTTTTAATTACCGGCGATGGCGAACTTGCCGAAGGGAGTAACTGGGAGGCGGCGCTGGCTGCGGCGCATTATGGTCTCGACAACCTGGTCATTATTAATGACAAGAACAACCTTCAATTAGCCGGACCGACTCGCGAAATCATGAATACCGATCCGCTCGCCGCGAAATGGCAAGCGTTTGGTATGACGGTGACTGAATGCCAGGGGAATGATATGGCGTCGGTTGTCGCTACCCTGGAAGGACTGAAGCAGGAAGGTAAACCTAACGTCATCATTGCCAATACCACGAAAGGCGCGGGTATATCGTTTATCCAGGGGCGTCCTGAATGGCACCATCGTGTGCCCAAAGGTGAAGAGATCGAACTGGCACTGGAGGAATTGAAAGATGAGTAATACAGAACACCTCGCGAACGTCATGGTTCAGGCGTTTATCGATGCAGTAGAAAATGGTGTTGATCTGGTGCCTGTTGTCGCGGACTCAACATCAACCGCGAAAATTGCGCCTTTTATAAAGCAGTTTCCAGGTCGGTTGGTCAACGTAGGTATCGCCGAACAAAGCATGGTTGGAACGGCGGCAGGACTAGCCCTCGGCGGTAAAGTGGCTGTCACCTGTAACGCCGCGCCATTCCTTATCTCCCGCGCCAATGAGCAAATTAAAGTCGATGTTTGCTACAACAATACCAACGTGAAGTTATTCGGTCTCAATGCCGGTGCCAGCTATGGCCCGCTAGCGAGCACTCACCATTCGATCGATGATATTGCCATTATGCGAGGCTTCGGCAACATCCAGATTTTCGCCCCGTCTTCGCCGCGGGAGTGCCGCCAGATTATCGATTACGCGCTTGGCTATCAGGGACCAGTTTATATCCGTCTTGACGGAAAAGCGCTGCCGGAGCTTCATGACGAGAATTACCGTTTTGTCCCAGGAGCGGTGTTGACGCTGCGTGAAGGGGGGGCTGTGGCGCTGATGGCGACCGGTTCTACAGTTCATGAAATTGTCGATGCCGCCGCGCTGTTGGCTGACGTGGGAATTCAGGCGAAGGTGGTCAGTGTGCCTTCAATTCGCCCCTGCGATACCAAAGCCCTGTTATCTGCGTTACAAGGCTGTAAAGCGGTGATTACCGTGGAAGAGCATAATATTAATGGCGGGTTGGGAAGCCTGGTGGCCGAAGTGCTGGCAGAGGCCGGAATGGGGGCAATTTTGAAGCGTTTAGGCATCCAGGATGGGGAGTTCGCGGCGGCGGCTGATCGTGGCTGGTTACGCCAGTACCATGGCTTTGACGCCGCAGCCATCGCTGCTCTGGTCCGTGAACTGCTTTGAATTCTATACTGTTGCCAGTGTGATTACAGCGTTGTCCGAAAAACGCCATTGCACACGATACGTTTGGTGGTGTGCGCGGAGGATCATCTGGTTATGCTGTAACACCACGATTTGATATTGCGTAAACCCGGCGTCTGCTTGTCTTGATGCCTGGGTTGCTTTAAAAGCGCTCTCTTTGGCGGAAAACGCCAGGGTGAGCGCCTGTTCAATAGACAAGCAGCCGTTTGCCAACAATTCTTTCTCAGCATGAGTGACAATGCTACTTGCCAGTTCGGCTGCCGTTTTCGGCGTAAAAATGGCTTCTATGTCAATACCCACCGGCTGTCTTGATACCACCGCCAGCGCTGTCGATGCACTGTGGCTGATGCTGCCAAACAGATTTTGCGGCCACAATGGTTGGCGTTGCCTGCCGATGCCGGGCACAGTTTTGATACCGTATTCACGTAATGCATGTACTGCGGCAATACGTCCTGCTAAGTGCTCTGCTTTACGCTTACGTCCACTGGACAGGAGCTGAGCGTGGTGGGGCAGCCAGAGCAGGTCCTGCTCATGGAAGCTGGCGGGATCGAACTCGACAATGTGCAGCGTGTGGTCTGCGAAAGTGAGCGGTGTGTGCGTGGTGTGCATCATGGTTATGCTTTCCCTCTCCCCGCAGGGAGGAGAGGGGGAAACGTTATCAGAAGTGTGTGTTAACGCTCATGAACCACGTCCGGCCTGGTTCGTTATAGGTGTTCGCGCCCGCGCCCGCCATATAGTTTCCGGTCACAATATCGCCCGTGGTCTGGGCATTACCTTCACGCCATAAACGCTTGTCAAAGACGTTATCCACGCCGCCGGTCAGGCTGACGTTTTTCGTCACATCCCAGGTCGCGCTCAGGCCGACGATGCTGTACGGGCTGACTTCACTCGCCGAACTGCCGGTTACCGGTTTGCCCTGGTAATCATATTTTTTCGGCTGCTGTTTACCGTACCAGGTGAAGGTGGATTGCAGCGACAAATCTTCGCGTGCCTGCCAGCTCAGGGTCGAGTTCAGCGTGTACTCAGGAATAATCGACAGGCGTTCGCCGGTCTCTTTATTCTTACTTTGCAGCATGTAAGTGATGTTGTTGGTCCAGGTAACGGTTTCGCTAACCGGCACGTTCAGCGTACCTTCCAGACCCTCAACCACCGCTTTAGGAATGTTTTCCCACTGATAGATATCGGTGTAAGTCGTCTTCCCTTTGCTGGTGATGGACGTTCTGTCGAACGGTACCGTCCCCGCTTCAATCTTGTTGCGGTAATCGTTGCGGAACCAGGTTACCCCGGCCAGCCAGCCGTCACGCTTAAACTCAAGACCAATCTCTTTGTTGATACTGGTTTCGGCCTTCAGATCGTCGTTGCCCATCATGTAGCAACCGATGCCGGTGGCGGAGCCAGTGGCGTAGCAACCCTGGCCTTTACTGTAGAGAATATAATTCGGGTTGAGCTGATACAGGCTTGGCGCTTTATAGGCGCGCGCAATCCCCATCTTCAGGGTGAAGTCATCGCCCAGACCTTGTGACAGGTTCAGAGATGGGCTCCAGTTATCGCCGACGATACTGTGGTGATCGAAACGCAGACCCGGCGTCAGCATGGTGCTGTCGGTCAGTTCCATGTTGTTTTCAGCAAACAGAGAGAAAATTTCCGCATCGGAGTACGGGCTGCGGTTGGTGCTGCTGTAACCTGGGATATCACCGCCCATAAAGGTCTGCGAATTGGAGAGCATATCCTTCATGCGCTGCTGGTTCCACTCGGTACCGAGCGTCAGGTTTTGGTTGACCAGCAGGTCCAGTGGAATGCTGATTTCACTGTGCAGCATGACGTCATTCAGGTCGGCATCGACATATTTTTGTGACGCATTCGGGTCAAAGATCCCCTCGGTTCCTCCCGCCAGACCTTCCGGCGTACGGGAGTTACGCGTATGTTCATATTGCACCCAGTTGCTGGTGGTAACGCCATTATCCCAGCCGCCGTTCCAGGTCAGAGAGTAGTTCTGACGATAAAGACGGTTGGTCTCTTTCCCGTAGTTATCTTTCACCAGTTGGTTGGTGTTGGTGTTTTGGGTATCGCCTGCGTACAGGTTGCCCTGGCGGCTATAACCCGCTTCCAGTTCCAGCGACTGGAGCGGGGCGAAATCCCAGCGAACTACGCCGTTAATGTCTTTATTGATAACGCCTTCACGACCGGCCGGTAAGGTATTGGCGTAGGTGCCGGTACGTTCTGACTGATGACCCTGGTTGATATCCCAGGCATCGGCCTGCGTTTTATCCAGATTACCGTACAGACGGAAGCTGAAATCCCCGCCCATTGGGCCGTTCAGGCTAAAGTTGGTACGTTTGGTCGAGCCTTCGTCTTTGTGTTCCGGGGCATTGAAATAGGTATCCCACGAACCGTGCCATTCATTGCTGCCTTTTTTGGTGATGATATTCACCACGCCGCCCGCAGCTCCGTTGCCGTAACGTGCTGCGGCAGGACCACGCAGCACTTCAATACGCTCGATCATTTCCGGTGGCACCCAGGCGGTATCGCCACGGGTATCACGCTCGCCGCGCCAGCCCTGACGCACGGAGTTACGGCTGGTCACCGGCTTACCGTCGATCAGAATCAGGGTGTTTTCTGGACCCATACCACGAATATCAATCTGACGGTTGTTACCGCGCTGGCCGCTGGTTGAGTTGCCGGTCAGGTTAACGCCAGGCATGGTACGGATGATTTCCGCAACATCGCGCGCGGGAGGATTTTTACGGATTTCATCCGCGGTGATGGTTGAAACACCCGGCGCCTGCAGGTTTTGCTGCGCGGCGGTAACGACGATGGTGTCTTCATGAGAGACAGCGGCGTTATCAGTTTGATCTTCTGCCATTGCTGGCAGTGCTACCCCGTAAATCCCTAAATTGACCAATAAGGCCAGTGAATGAATCTTGTTGTTCATTGTATGTCCTGCTGTTCTTTTAGCCACGAGTACCCATGTGCCGTGGTGCGGCATTTGGTCTGATGTCGCCCGCATCCGCGTAAACCCTCCGTTCCAGAAAAAGTACGCAGCGCCAGGTCGGTTTATAAGTGGTGAAAAACTGTGCGCGCTTCCCACAGCGCGACAATACGCTATTGCAAATGCAAATAGTTATCAATAATATTATCAATATATTTCACACTAGATCATAAAAATTCACAGTAAACATGGGGTTATGGCGGTGACGACGTTAAAGACGGGAAGCGAAGCGTGGTGGCAGTCGAAAAAAGGCCCGGAGTGGGAGCGTGAAGAGAACGGAAATTATCGGGTAACCTTCTGGTGGCGTGACCCGCAGGGAACGGAAAAAGAGTCAGCCATTCGTCGTGTGTGGGTCTATATCACCGGCGTCACCGACCATCATCAAAATGTCCCCCCTCAGTCGATGCAACGCATTAACGGTACAAATGTTTGGTGCTGGAGTGTTTCCCTCAGCGCCAACTGGCGCGGTAGCTACTGCTTCATTCCCACCGCGCGGGATGACATTTTTGCCGCGCTGGCGGTGGACGAAACGCCTGACCGAAACGTGCTGCGTGAAGGCTGGCGACAATTGTTACCGCAGGCGATTGCCGATCCTCTCAATCCGCAGAGCTGGCGGGGAGGTCGTGGCCATGCGGTGTCAGCGCTCGAAATGCCAGACGCTCCCGTACAGCCCGGCTGGGATCAGCCCGCGGCTCCCGATTGCCCCGCAGTTTGCCTGCAATGGCACAGCGCCAGGCTTTGCAATACGCGTCGCGTATGGGTATTTACCACCGGTGACGACCAACCAGAAGCACGTCCGCTGGCTATCCTGCTGGACGGTCAGTTTTGGGCGCAAAGTATGCCGGTGTGGCCTGCGCTGGCTTCGCTCACGCACCGCGGAGATCTCCCTCCCGCCGTATATCTCCTGATTGACGCTATCGACACATCTCATCGTAGCCGCGAACTGCCGTGTAACGCCGATTTTTGGTTGGCGGTACAGCAGGAGCTTTTGCCGCTGGTGAAGACGACCACTGCGTTCAGTGACGATCCGCAGCGCACGGTGGTTGCCGGACAAAGTTTTGGCGGGTTGTCTGCGCTGTATGCCGGGCTGAACTGGCCCGCGCGCTTTGGCTGTGTGCTCAGCCAGTCCGGTTCTTTCTGGTGGCCGCATCGCGGCGGTCATCAGGATGGGGCGATTGTTGAACAACTGAAGAGCGGCAAGATCAGTGTTCAGGGGCTGCGTATCGTTCTGGAGGCCGGGATCCGCGAGCCGATAATTTTTCGTGCCAATCAGGCGCTATATGCCCAATTACCCTCTGCACCACAATCTATTTTCTGGCGTCAGGTTGATGGCGGACACGATGCGCTTTGTTGGCGCGGTGGCCTGATGCAAGGGCTAATGACGCTCTGGCAGCCGCTTTCCGAGACGATTTAACCGGACGATGTTCCACGACAGGAGTTGAGTATGGAGTTCAGTAACCCCTTCGATAATCCGCAGGGCCAGTTTTACATTCTGCAAAACCCACAGCGTCAGTTTAGCCTCTGGCCGCAGCAGTGCTCACTTCCTGCTGGCTGGCAAGTCGCGTGCGAACCGCAATCGCAGGAAGCCTGCCAGCAATGGCTGGATGCAAACTGGACCACGCTGACGCCAGCAAACTACATTGATGTGCAGGAGGCTCAATGACTCAGCGTTTACCGTTAGTCGCGGCTCAGCCGGGGATCTGGATGGCGGAAAAACTCTCCACCTTGCCCTCGGCGTGGAGCGTGGCGCACTACGTAGAATTAACCGGTGAACTGAACGCGCCGTTGCTGGCAAAGGCAATCGTTGCCGGTCTGGAGCAGGCTGATACTCTGCGGATGCGGTTTAGCGAAGATAACGGCGAGGTCTGGCAATGGGTTGATCCTGCGCTCACCTTCGCGGAACCTGAAATTTTCGACCTGCGCGAAAAATCTCACCCACATGAAGCAGCCCGCGCACTGATGCAGACCGATCTGCAACAGGACTTACGCGCTGATGGCCATAAACCGTTGGTTTTCCATCAGCTCATTCAGGTAGGTGATAACCGCTGGTACTGGTATCAGCGTTACCATCATCTGCTGGTTGATGGCTTCAGCTTTCCCGCCATTACCCGCCAGATAGCCGCCATTTACTGCGCATGGCAGAGTGGCGAACCCACGCCGGATTCTCCTTTTACGCCGTTTGCCGAGGTCGTGGAAGAGTATCAACAGTATCGTCAAAGCGATGCCTGGCAACGTGATGCTACTTTCTGGACCGAGCAGCGTAAACAGTTACCGCCCCCGGCGTCGTTGTCGAACAAACCGTTGCCGGGGCGCTCGGCCAGTGCCGATATTATTCGTCTGAAGCTCACCGCGCCTGAAGGCGCGTTCCGCCAGCTTGCAGCACGTATGCCTGATGTGCAGCGTGCGGATCTGGCCCTCGCGCTGGTAGCGTTGTGGCTGGGACGTTTATGCAGCCGAATGGATTATGCCGCCGGATTTATCTTTATGCGGCGTATGGGATCGGCGGCACTCACGTCCACCGGACCGGTTTTAAACGTTTTGCCCTTTGGCGTGAGGCTGGATGCGGCAGAAAGCTTGCCTGCGCTGGCACAGCGGTTGGCAGGGCAGTTGAAGAAAATGCGCCGACATCAGCGTTATGACGCTGAACAAATTGTGCGCGACAGCGGGCGTGCAGCCGGTACCGAGCCGCTGTTTGGCCCGGTGCTGAACGTGAAAATATTCGATTATCAGCTAAATATTCCCGGCGTTCAGGCGCAGACCCATACCCTGGCGACAGGCCCGGTCAACGATCTTGAGCTGGCGCTATTCCCGGATGAAAACGGTGGGCTGAGTATTGAAATCCTCGCCAATAAACAGCGTTATGATGCCGCGACACTGGCGCAACACGCATCGCGTTTAACCGCGCTTATCGAACAGTTTGCCGACAATCCGGCGCTATGCTGTGGTGAGGCCGGGATGCTGTTGCCAGCGGAGTATGAGCAACTGGCGAAGATTAACGACACGACCGTGGAGATCCCGGCCACGACGCTGAGCGCGCTAGTGGCACAGCAGGCCGATAAAACACCGGATGCCCCGGCGCTGGCCGATGCTCGTTATCAGTTTAGTTATCGTGAAATGCGCCAGCAGGTTGTGGCGCTGGCGCAGCTACTGCGCGCGCGGGGCGTACAGCCAGGTGACAGCGTTGCCGTGGCATTACCGCGTTCAGTATTCTTGACGCTGGCGCTGCACGGTATTGTTGAAGCCGGAGCCGCCTGGCTGCCATTGGATACCGGATACCCGGACGATCGCCTGCGGATGATGCTCGAAGATGCAAAGCCAAAATTAGTGATCGCCACCGATGATCAACTGGCGCGCTTTGGCGATATCCCGGGGCTGGAAAGTCTGTGCTACAACGCGCCGCTGCCAGCGGGAGATACCGCGCCGTTGGCCCTCTCTCAACCGCATCAAACGGCCTATATCATTTTTACTTCCGGTTCTACCGGCAGACCCAAAGGGGTGATGGTCGGGCAAACGGCGATCGTCAATCGCCTGTTATGGATGCAAAATCACTATCCGCTGACGGCAGAGGATGTGGTGGCGCAAAAAACACCATGCAGTTTTGATGTCTCGGTGTGGGAATTTTTCTGGCCGTTTATTGCCGGCGCAAAATTGGTGATGGCGGAGCCCGAGGCGCACCGCGATCCGCTGGCGATGCAGCAATTCTTCGCCCAATACGGGGTGACGACCACTCACTTTGTTCCTTCCATGCTGGCTGCTTTTATTGCGTCATTGACGCCAGAAACTGCGCAGAAAAGTTGTGCTTCGCTGAAGCAGGTATTCTGCAGCGGCGAAGCCTTGCCTGCAGATTTATGTCGTGAGTGGGAACAGTTAACCCATGCGCCGTTGCACAATTTGTACGGACCAACTGAAGCGGCGGTTGATGTGAGCTGGTATCCGGCCTGGGGGGAAGCGCTCGCCGCCGTAACCGGCAACAGCGTGCCGATTGGTTATCCGGTATGGAACACCGGTTTGCGGATCCTCGATGCCATGATGCGTCCGGTGCCCTTCGGCGTAGCGGGTGATCTATACCTGACGGGGATCCAACTGGCGCAGGGTTATCTGGGACGAGCGGATCTGACGGCAAGCCGCTTTATCGCCGATCCGTTCAATGCCGGTGAACGCATGTACCGTACCGGGGATGTGGCCCGCTGGCTGGAAAATGGCGCGGTGGAATACCTGGGGCGCAGCGATGACCAGCTTAAAATTCGCGGACAGCGTATTGAACTGGGGGAAATTGATCGGGTGATGCAGCAACTGCCCGACGTCGAGCATGCTGTTGCCCATGCCTGCGTATTTAATCAGGCAGCGGCGACCGGCGGCGATGCGCGTCAACTGGTGGGGTATCTGGTGTCGCAATCGGGTTTACCGCTGGACACCTCTGCATTGCGGGAGTGTCTGCGCGAAAAACTGCCAGCGCATATGGTGCCGACGGTATTGCTGCAACTGGCGGAGCTGCCGCTCAGCGCGAACGGTAAATTGGATCGTAAAGCGTTACCGATGCCTCAGCTAACGTCACGCACAACGGGACGTGCGCCGCGCCTTGGGATCGAAACCACCATTGCGCACTCTTTTGCGGCCTTGCTGGATTGTGAGGTCAATGATGTGGAGGCAGATTTCTTCGCGCTGGGCGGACATTCTCTGCTGGCGATGAAGCTGGCGGCGCAATTGAGTCGTATGTTTGAACGACAGGTGACGCCAGGTCAGATTATGGTGGCTTCTACCGTTGAACAACTCAGCGCATTGCTGGAGAGTGATGATGATGAACAGTCGCAGCATCTGGGGTTTGAGACGCTGCTGCCGCTGCGTGAAAGTCACGGCCCAACGCTGTTTTGCTTCCATCCCGCGTCGGGTTTTGCCTGGCAGTTTAGCGTGCTGTCGCGTTACCTCAGCCCGCAGTGGTCGATTACAGGCATTCAGTCGCCGCGACCGGATGGACCCATGCAAACGGCGGAAAACCTCGATGCGGTATGTGACCATCATCTGGCAACGCTGCTTAACCAGCAGCCTCACGGTCCATACTATTTATTAGGTTACTCGCTGGGGGGGACGCTGGCGCAGGGGATTGCCGCGCGTTTACACGCCCGGGGGGAGGATGTTGCCTTCCTGGGGCTGCTGGATACCTGGCCGCCTGAAACGCAAAATTGGCAGGAAAAAGAGGCCAATGGCTTGGATCCTGCCGTACTGGCGGAGATCGAGCGTGAACGTGAAGCGTTCCTGGCTGCACAGCAGGGGAATGCGTCTGACGCGTTATTCAACGCTATCGAAGGCAATTATGCGGATGCGGTTCGCCTGTTAACCACAGCCCACAGCGTAGCTTTTGCGGGTCACGCTACGTTGTTCGTGGCTGAACGCACATTACCGCAGGACGTTAGCCCTGAACGTAGTTGGTCACCGTGGATATCCAGTCTGGAGGTTTATCGTCACGACTGCGCGCATGTCGACATCATTTCTCCCACCGCGTTTGTGACGATAGGGCCTGTAATCAATGCGTTGATTAATCAATCTGCGTAACAAAGTCACTTTTGCTATTACGGCAATCGAACAACTCCATAATGCAATGTCATGTTGTGGAGTTGTTGCTTTGGTGTGGAATTGGGTGGCGAAGGGAGTGAATAAATTCCGAAGATAATTTTTGGTAGGGGCGGATGCGTAAAGAAAGTTTCAGATAATTCTGACTAGCTGGTAGACTTCTCCCACGGGAGTGTTTTTCTTTTGGGAAAGTTTTCAGGTCACGCAACATGTCATCATTGAATATTAAGCAAGACAACGTTTCAGAATTTACTGCTTATCCTCAGCCTACGGTAAACGCCAACGAAATTGATTTAATTAACCTGGTCGAAATCTTATGGCGCGCCAGGACGAAAATTGTGGCTACCGTTTTCGCTTTTGCCTGCGTGGGTATTCTGGTCTCTTTCCTGCTGCCGCAAAAATGGACCAGTCAGGCCATCGTGACGCCGGCAGAACCCGTTCAGTGGCAGGATCTCGAGAATACGTTGACCAAATTGCGCGTACTGGATATGGATATTAACGTCAGCCGCAGTGATGTGTTTAACCTGTTTATCAAAAAATTCCAGTCGCCCTCATTGTTAGAAAATTATCTGCGATCTTCACCCTATGTGATGGATCAATTGAAAGGCGCTGATATTGACGAAATGGACCTGCACCGCGCAATCGTCAGGCTCAGTGAAAAAATGACCGCGGTTGACAGCAATGTGGGAAAAAAGAATGAGACCTCGCTGTATACCTCATGGACGCTGAGCTTTACCGCCCCTCAGGCCGAAGAAGCCCAGTCTGTGCTACAGGGTTATATCCATTATATTTCTTCTATTGTTGAGAAAGAAACGCTGGAAGATATTCGCAATAAACTGTTCATCAAAACCAGTTATGAAAAAGAAAGACTGGCGATGGATCGCGTCAGGCTCAAAAACCAGATGGAAGCAAATATTCAGCGCCTCAACTACTCCCTGGAGATTGCGAATGCCGCCGGGATTAAAAAGCCGGTCTACAGTAATGGCCAGGCGGTGAAAGATGATCCTGATTTCTCTATTTCACTGGGCGCTGATGGTATCTCGCGTAAATTAGAAATTGAAAAATCAGTAACAGATGTTGCGGAAATTAACGGAGAATTACGTAACCGCCAATATCACGTTGATCAACTGTTAGCCATGAACGTGAGCGACGTAAAATTTACGCCGTTTAAATATCAGCTTTCACCTTCGCTGCCGGTGAAAAAAGATGGTCCGGCTAAATCGATGATCGTTATTCTGGCTGCGTTACTGGGTGGTATGGTGGCCTGTGGCGGCGTTCTGCTGAACTACGCCATGGTGTCGCGTAAGCAAAAAATGGCGTTTATCGATCAGCAACTGGTGTGATTAATTGCCGTATGGCGGCAGGCAGCCGCCATACGTTAACTCTCGCTATTTGTTACGCCCTAGCGGTACGACTAACGGCGTGCCGGCAACCGGATCGTCGATAATCATACAGCGTAATCCATAGATTTTTTCGATAAGCTCCGCCGTAACTATCTCCTTCGGCGCCCCCTCGGCAATAATTTTTCCGTCACGCAGCGCAATCAGGTGCGTTGCATAGCGACAGGCCTGATTGAGGTCGTGCAGAACGGCGGCCAGCGTATAACCCTTCTCCCGGTTTAGCTCACTGAGCAGCTCCAGCAGATCAATCTGATGACTGATATCCAGCCAGGTGGTGGGTTCATCGAGCAACATAATCGATGTTTCCTGCGCCAGCACCATTGCAATCCATGCGCGCTGGCGTTGTCCGCCGGAAAGCGTATCTACACTTTGCGCCGCCAGATGGGTGATCCCTGTGGCCTGCATCGCTGTGTTTACCGCGATTTCATCTTCTTGCCGCCAGCGGGTAAACAGCGGCTGATGTGGGTAACGCCCGCGAGCAACCAGCTCCTGTACGGTAATATCACCCGGCGTGGTGGCGTTTTGCGCCAGCAAACCTATTCTGCGTGCGACCTCTTTGCTGGCATAGTGCTGAATATGCTCACCGTCGAGCCAAACCTTGCCGTGGGCGGGCGTCATCAGACGACTCAGTGTGCGCAGTAGCGTTGATTTCCCGCAGCCGTTTGGCCCAATAATCGCGGTAAAGTGACCGTCGGGAATCGACACATTGAGATTTTCCGCGACGGTAAACTTGCCATAACCCAGCGTTAACTGGTCGCCGCGCAAACGGGCAACTGATTCGATCATTTTTTGCGGGACTCCTGAATTAACAAGACGATAAGATAAATACCGCCGAGGCTTACGGTGACAACGCCCACCGGAAGCTGATAAGGCATAAACAGCTGTTGGGCGCATAAATCCGCCATCAGCAGCAGCAGCGCGCCGCATAGCGCTGACAGGGTTAATCCCCAGCGGGATGTGCCGCTAAGTCGACGCGCAATATGGGGGGCGACGAGAGCAATAAAGGAAATTGGACCTGCCAGCGCGGTGGCGGCGGCGGTCAGTACCACGGCGACCAGCATCATCATCAGACGCGAACGCTCAACGCTGACGCCTAGCGCACAGGCGCTGTCGTCACCCATTTCCAGTAAACGCATCCGGCGCACCAGCAGTGTGGCGCACACCAGCATCACAATAATCAGCGGGGCAGAAGGCCAGGTCTTGGCCCAGGTCAGGCCATTGAGCGAGCCGGCGTTCCACAGTCCGGCCGTTAATGCGGTTTCTAATGACGCTTTCAGCAGCAGCCAGGTGTTGAACGCCACCAGCATAGCGCGTATGCCGATACCGATAATAATCAGCCGGAAGGTGTCGATGCCGTTGCGCCAGGCGAGCGCCCAGACCACCAGTGAAGTCAGGATCCCACCCAGCATAGCCGCCAGCGCGATAGCGGTGAGATGCTGTCCAAACAGCACCATTGCCACCAGTACACCACTCCAGGCACCGGTATTGAAACCCATCACATCCGGGCTGCCCAGCGGGTTGCGCATCAGCGACTGAAATATTGCGCCGCTCACGCCGAGCGCCGCGCCAATCAATAACGCCATGAGCACGCGCGGCAAACGCCATTCGGTGACCACCAGCGTGATACTGCGCGGCGCATCGCCGAACAGAGCGGCAATAATTTGCTGAGTTTCCAGCGTAACGACGCCGCTACGCAGGCTCCACAAGCCAACGGCGAGACAGCCTACAACCAGCAGCAGGCTGCTGATGACCAGACGACGGGAGAGGTGCATCATGCGCCACCCCCGCGCGATTTACGGCGAACCAGAAAGATGAGCACCGGCGCGCCGATAAATGCGCTGACTACCGAAACACGCAGTTCGCCGGGGACAATCAGGCGACCAATGATATCGGCAATTAACAGCAGAGAGGGGGTTGCCAGCAGGGTGACGGGCAATGACCAGCGGTGATCCGCCCCCACCAGCCAGCGCGCCATATGCGGCATCATCAGGCCGATAAAGGCGATAGGACCGACAATTGCGGTCGCGCTGCCGCACAGTACGGTAATCACCAGCAGGCCAATAAACTGCGTGCGGGCGACTTTACTGCCCAGCGCGGTAGCAGTGTCGCTACCAAGACTCAGGCTATTCAGGGCGCGGCTGAGAAACAATGCGGCAGCCGCGGCAATCAATATCGGCACCAGCACCACCTTCAGCGTTTGCAGGCTGCGGATATCCAGCGAACCGGCCTGCCAGAATCGCAACTGATCGTAGACGTCCGGGTTGAGTAGGGCGATGCCGGTGGATAGCCCCTCGAGTACTGCACCCAGCGCAACGCCCGCCAGCGTCAGTCGTACCGGACTGAGCTGCCCGCCGCCCTGGCTACCGGTAAACGCTACAATCAGCGAGGCGATCAGCGCCCCGGAAAAAGCCATCAGCAATTGTTCCTGTGGGGAAGAGAAACCGAACAGCGACGCGCCCAGCACGATGGCGAAGCTGGCGCCAGAATTAACGCCAAGGATCCCCGGATCGGCGAGCGGGTTACGCGTGAGCGTTTGCATTAAGGCGCCCGCCAGACCCAGCGCGCCGCCGGCGAGCAGTCCTGCCAGCGTGCGTGGCAGTCGCGCGTCCAGCACAATGGTGCAATCCGCGCTTTGGCAACTGCCGATGAGTGCATCCAGCACCACGGATGCAGGTAGCGATTTTGCGCCAATGACCAGACTTAATACCGTGGTGAGAACAAGTAATAACAATAGTCCGGGCACGGCGAAAGCGCGTGTCGCGGAAACAGAGCATGACATATCAACTTCCCTGATAATGATAGTAATTATCGTTATCGATCTTATTTGGATATGTTAGCATGTGCAGCCATCGAATGGATATTGAAAAAGTACCTGGTAAGGCTCTGTAATGAATCGACAATCCTGGCTGCTTAATCTCAGCCTGTTAAAAACCCACCCTGCATTTCGCGCCGTCTTCCTCGCTCGTTTTATTTCCATTGTCTCTTTGGGGCTACTCGGTGTGGCGGTTCCGGTACAGATCCAGATGATGACCCAGTCAACCTGGCAAGTGGGTTTATCGGTGACATTGACCGGTAGCGCAATGTTTATTGGCCTGATGGTTGGCGGCGTACTGGCCGACCGCTATGAGCGTAAAAAAGTGATCCTGTTGGCGCGTGGAACCTGTGGCGTCGGCTTTATTGGTTTGTGTCTGAATGCGCTGCTGCCCGAACCGTCGTTACTGGCGATTTATCTGCTTGGCTTATGGGACGGTTTCTTTGCCTCGCTGGGCGTGACGGCTTTGCTGGCAGCAACGCCGGCGTTGGTCGGGAGGGAGAATTTGATGCAGGCCGGGGCGATTACCATGCTGACGGTGCGTTTGGGTTCGGTCATTTCGCCGATGCTTGGTGGGGTACTGCTGGCGACCGGTGGCGTGGCCTGGAACTACGGCCTGGCGGCAGCAGGCACGTTCATAACCTTACTGCCTTTATTGAGCCTTCCCGCGTTACCTCCACCGCCGCAGCCGCGCGAGCATCCGCTGAAATCGCTGCTGGCAGCATTTCGCTTTTTGCTCGCCAGTCCGCTGATTGGCGGCATTGCGCTGCTCGGCGGCCTGTTGACCATGGCGAGCGCCGTGCGGGTGCTGTATCCGGCGCTGGCGATTAACTGGCAGATGTCGAGCGCGCAAATTGGTTTGTTGTATGCGGCCATTCCTCTTGGCGCGGCGGTGGGCGCTTTGACCAGCGGACAGCTGGCGCACAGCGTTCGTCCGGGATTGATCATGCTGGGTTCTACCGTGGCTTCATTCCTGGCTATCGGTCTGTTTGGGTTGATGCCGGTCTGGGAGCTTGGGGTTGTCTGCCTGGCGCTGTTCGGTTGGTTAAGTGCGGTTAGCTCTTTGTTGCAGTACACCCTGTTACAGACGCAGACGCCAGAAGCGATGCTCGGGCGAATTAACGGTTTGTGGACGGCGCAGAACGTCACCGGGGACGCGATTGGCGCGGCGTTGTTAGGTGGTTTGGGTGCGATGATGACGCCGGTCGCCTCGGCAAGCGTAAGTGGATTTGGGCTGGTGATTGTCGGTCTGCTACTGCTGTTGTTGCTGGGGGAATTACGTCGATTCCGGCAAATGCCTGTGAATACCTGACGGGCCGGATAGGGCGTTAGCCGCATCCGGCGCTGGCGATTAAAAGAGAGCTGACAGACGTTGCAACAGCAGCGTCGCGCTGTAGTAGTCGAGACGGAAGGTTTCCGTGCCCAGGGCGTAAACACGTTTATTTTGCACGGCTGGCAGATGCGCCAGAAGCGGATTGGCATAAATGGCGTCGGCATCTTTGCTGTCGCCAGCAAACAGGAACAGCGCTTCGCCGTTCAGGCCAGCCGCCAGATTTTCACCGCCAAGCTGGATGATATCGTGGCGTTTGCCCTGGCTCTGGCTGGTGTGCAAACCGGCAGGTAGCGGCGCCAGCGTGAAGCCTAACTGTTCCATCAGCTTGCCCTGTGCCGACTCAGGCGTCCAAAGATTGGCGCTGTGCGCCGCAGCGGTATAGACCAGCGCGTTGACCGGCTGTGGCGGTAGGGTGATCCGTTGCTTAACCGCTTGCAGTTGCTTATCAAATTCGGCAATTCGCGCGGCTGCCTGCGTCTCCTGACCGGTAATTTCACCCAGTTGCGTCAGCAGCGTCTGCCAGCTTTTGTCGTCGTAGTTGATGATAAGCGTGGGCGCAATGGTGGACAACTGATCGTATAGCGCGAGGGCGGAGTCGCCGCCGGTGGCGCTTACCAGAATCAGATCCGGCATTTGTGCCGCGACGGCTTCCGCACTTGGTTCGCCGATGTACAGACGGCTGAGTTTGCGTTCCCTGGCCACGTCGCTCCATTGACGTAAAAAGCCCTGCGCATCGCCAATGCGGTTGTTCGGCGTGGTGGCGCCGCTGGCGATGACCGGGGCATCAATCGCCAGCAGCGAGCCGGTAAGGGTGACGCTGGTGGAGACAATGCGCTGCGGCTTATGCTCCAGCGTATGCGTGCCACGGCTGTCGGTGATCTGACGCGGCCAGTCGGCGGCGTGACCTAAAGAAATTCCTGAAATAAACAAACCAGTCAGTAAAAGCACGGTGCGACGAAAAGAGGGGAGACTCACGAATCAGCTTCCTGTTATCAGTATGGTTAATGCTTCTCATTTTCATTGTTAGCGAGCGAGGATGCAAGCCAAAGTCGCACATTGTGCTGCCACAAGAGTTGACATACAGCCGCTTTGCTTTTAGGTTAGCGACCGAAAATATAAATGATAATCATTATTAGAGCCTTTATCATTTTTGGAGGATGATATGGATATGTCACTGGCCGAGGAAAAAACGCAGACTATGCCGACGCTCGCACCCGACAGTTTTTTCTTTATGTCGCCGTATCGTAGTTTTACGACGTCAGGATGCTTCGCCCGCTATGCGGAACCGGCAATTGATGGCGATTCGCCAGACAGCCCTTTCCAACACAAAATGCACGCATTGTTTGCTGATGCCAAATCGCAGGGCATCGCTAACCCCATTATGGTCGGGGCAATTCCTTTCGATACCCGCCAGCCATCATCGCTGTTTATTCCCCTATCGTGGCAGAGCTTCTCTCGCACGGCAAAGCAGCAATCATCACGTTACTTTAACCGGCATCAGTCATTAAACGTCGTTGAGCGTAAATCGATTCCGGAACAGGACTTTTTTGAAGAGATGGTCGCCCGGGCGGCTGCGCTGACGGCCACGCCGGAAGTCGACAAAGTGGTGTTGTCACGTCTGATCGATATCACCACCGATGCCAACATTGACAGCGGTGCGCTGCTGGAGCGTCTGGTGGCGCAAAATCCGGCGAGTTACAACTTCCATGTCCCCATTGAAGACGGTGGCGTATTGCTTGGCGCCAGCCCGGAACTGCTGTTACGCAAAGAAGGCGACCATTTCAGCTCGTTGCCTTTGGCCGGCTCGGCGCGCCGTCAGCCTGATGATGTGCTGGACAGGGAAGCGGGGATCCGCCTGTTGGCGTCTGAGAAGGATCGCCATGAGCACGACCTGGTGACGCAGGCGATGAAAGCCGTGTTGCGCGATCGCAGCAGTGAATTGCAACTCCCTTCCTCTCCGCAACTGGTCACTACGCCTACGCTCTGGCACCTCGGCACGCCGTTTGAAGGAAAAGCCAACGCAGAGGAAAACGCGCTGACGCTGGCGTGCCTGTTGCATCCGACGCCTGCGCTGAGCGGTTTCCCGCATCAGGTTGCGCGCAACATTATCGCCGAGCTGGAGCCGTTCGATCGCGACTTGTTCGGCGGCATCGTCGGCTGGTGTGATGCTGAAGGTAATGGCGAATGGGTGGTGACGATCCGCTGCGCGAAGCTGCTGCGTAATCAGGTTCGTTTCTTTGCCGGTGCCGGTATTGTGCCTGCGTCTTCTCCGGTTGCGGAATGGCGTGAAACGGGAGCCAAGCTTGCCACCATGTTGAATGTTTTTGGACTGCATTAAGGAGTCATGATGAGTATTCCTTTCACCCGTTGGCCGGAGGAGTTTGCCCGCCGTTACCGTGAAAAAGGCTACTGGCAGGATTTGCCGCTGACCGACATTCTGACCCGTCACGCCGAGAGCGACCATACGGCGGTCATTGATGGTGAACGCCATCTGAGCTATCGCCAGTTGAATCAGGCGACTGACAATCTCGCCTGCAGCCTGCGTCGTCAGGGAATCAAACCCGGCGAAACCGCATTGGTACAACTGGGCAATGTGGCTGAGCTGTACATCACCTTCTTTGCGTTACTCAAGCTGGGCGTCGCTCCGGTGCTGGCGCTGTTTAGCCATCAGCGTAACGAACTCAATGCTTATGCTAAACAGATCGCACCCGCGTTACTGATCGCCGATCGCCAGCATGCGCTGTTTAGCGGGGAAGATTTTCTCAATACCTTTGTGGCTGAACACAATTCAGTGCGCGTGGTGCAACTGCGCAATGATGAAGGTGAACATAACCTGCAAATGGCGATCGACCAGCCTGCGGCTGATTTTACCGCGACGCCATCGCCTGCTGATGAAGTGGCGTACTTCCAGCTTTCTGGCGGTACCACCGGGACGCCGAAGCTTATTCCTCGTACCCATAACGATTACTACTACAGCGTGCGTCGCAGTAATGAGATCTGCCGCTTCACTAGGGAAACGCGCTATCTGTGCGCGATCCCGGCGGCGCATAACTACGCCATGAGTTCGCCTGGTTCGCTTGGCGTGTTCCTCGCTGGCGGCACGGTGGTTCTGGCGGCTGACCCGAGCGCAACCCTGTGCTTCCCGCTGATTGAACAGCATCAGGTTAACGTCACGGCGCTGGTGCCGCCGGCGGTGAGCCTGTGGCTGCAGGCGATTGCGGAGTGGGGGAGCAATGCGCAATTGGCTTCGCTGACGCTGCTGCAGGTCGGTGGGGCACGGCTTTCCGCCTCGCTTGCGGCGCGTATTCCGGCGGAGATTGGCTGCCAGTTGCAGCAGGTTTTTGGCATGGCGGAAGGGCTGGTGAACTACACCCGTCTGGACGACAGCCCTGAGCGCATCATCAATACCCAGGGCCGTCCGATGTGTCCGGATGATGAAGTCTGGGTCGCCGATGCTGATGGTAATCCCCTGTCGCAGGGCGAAACGGGCCGCCTGATGACGCGAGGTCCGTACACCTTCCGGGGTTACTTCAACAGCCCGGAGCATAATGCCAGCGCTTTTGACGCCAACGGTTTTTACTGCTCCGGCGATCTGATCGCTATCGATCAGGATGGCTATATCACCGTACAAGGGCGTGAGAAGGATCAGATCAACCGGGGGGGCGAGAAGATCGCAGCAGAAGAAATTGAAAACCTGCTGTTACGCCACCCATCGGTGATCCATGCCGCTCTGGTCAGTATGGATGACGAACTGATGGGCGAGAAAAGCTGTGCATGGCTGGTGGTGAAAGAGCCGCTGCGCGCGGTACAGGCGCGCCGTTTCCTGCGTGACCAGGGCGTGGCGGAATTCAAATTACCTGACCGTGTGGAGTGCGTTGAGTCACTCCCGCTAACCCCGGTCGGTAAAGTGGATAAAAAACAATTACGTCAGTGGCTGGCGTCACGTTCACTGGCCTGAAGGAGAAAAAGAGATGGCAATTCCTAAACTGCAGTCTTATGCACTGCCTACGGCGCTTGATGTTCCAGCCAATAAAGTCGACTGGACGTTTGAACCTGAACGCGCCGCGCTGCTGATCCACGACATGCAGGACTATTTTATCGGCTTTTGGGGGGATAACTGCCCGATGATGGCGCAAGTGGTGGCTAACATTGCCGCACTGCGTCAGTACTGCAAAGAGCATAACATTCCGGTGTATTACACCGCGCAACCCAAAGAACAGAGCGATGAAGACCGCGCCCTGCTGAATGATATGTGGGGACCGGGCCTGACGCGTTCGCCGGAACAGCAAAAAATCGTTGATGCGCTGGCTCCCGATGAGGCGGATACCATCCTGGTGAAATGGCGTTACAGCGCATTTCATCGCTCTCCGCTGGAGCAGATGCTTAAAGATACTGGCCGAAATCAACTGATTATTACCGGTGTGTATGCCCATATTGGTTGCATGACCACTGCGACTGACGCGTTCATGCGCGATATCAAGCCGTTTATGGTCGCCGATGCGTTGGCGGACTTCAGCCGTGATGAACACCTGATGTCGCTGAAATACGTGGCGGGACGTTCCGGTCGGGTGGTGATGACCCAGGAACTTTTGCCGACGCCGGTTCCGGCGAGTAAAGAGGCGCTGCGCAGCGTGATTCTGCCGCTGTTGGATGAGTCCGAGGAGCCAATGGATGACGAAAACCTGATCGACTACGGGCTGGATTCCGTGCGCATGATGGCGCTGGCGGCACGCTGGCGTAAAGTTCATGGCGATATTGATTTCGTGATGCTGGCGAAAAACCCGACCATAGACGCCTGGTGGAAGCTACTCTCCCGCGAGGTGAACTGATGGCCGGATTTGATTTTACCGGGAAAACCATCTGGGTGACCGGCGCGGGTAAAGGCATTGGCTACACTACGGCACTGGCATTTGTGAAAGCCGGCGCGCAGGTGACTGGCTTCGATCGCGAATTTCCTCAGGATAACTACCCGTTTGCGACCGAAGTGCTGAATGTGGCCGATGCCGGGCAGGTGGCTGAGGTGTGCCAGCGAGTCCTTAAAGCATGCGAGCGGCTGGATGTGTTGGTCAATGCCGCCGGTATTCTGCGCATGGGGGCCACTGACGCACTGAGCGTTGAAGAGTGGCAGCAGACGTTTGCCGTTAACGTTGGCGGCGCGTTCAATCTGTTTCAGCAGACGATGGCGCAGTTTCGTCGCCAGCAGGGCGGGGCGATCGTGACCGTCGCCTCAGATGCGGCGCACACACCGCGTATCGGCATGAGTGCTTATGGGGCGTCAAAAGCCGCGCTAAAAAGCCTGGCGCTCACCGTCGGACTGGAACTGGCGGGCAGCGGTGTGCGCTGTAATGTGGTGTCGCCAGGCTCGACCGATACTGACATGCAGCGCACGTTATGGGTCAGTGATGACGCGGAGGAGCAGCGTATTCGCGGGTTTGGCGAACAGTTTAAGCTTGGTATCCCGTTGGGGAAAATCGCCCGACCGCAGGAGATCGCCAACACCATTTTATTCATCGCCTCCGACCTTGCCAGCCACATTACGCTACAGGATATCGTGGTGGATGGCGGCTCAACGCTGGGAGCATGATGATGATCTGGAAACGCCATCTCACGCTGGATGAATTGAATGCCACCAGCCACAACACCATGGTCGCGCACTTAGGCATCCTTTATACCCGACTGGGCGATGATGTGCTGGAGGCCGAAATGCCAGTTGATACCCGCACGCATCAGCCGTTTGGTTTGCTGCACGGCGGCGCGTCGGCGGCACTGGCCGAAACATTGGGTTCAATGGCGGGTTATCTGATGACCCGCGACGGGCAGTGTGTAGTCGGTACAGAACTGAACGCCACGCACCATCGGGCGGTTTCGCAGGGCAAAGTGCGCGGCGTTTGTCAGCCGCTGCATCTTGGACGGCAGAATCAAAGCTGGGAAATCGTCATCTTTGATGAGCAAGGACGACGCTGTTGTACCTGCCGATTAGGTACTGCGGTGATGGGGTGAAGTCGCCCGACAAAGTAAAATGAAATTGCAGGGTTAACAGGTAAATGAAGTGATCTAGTTAACACTGCAATGTAAAAACTCAGTGATACTTCGGGTTTGTATGGTTGTCATGTTGTTAAATTCAGAAAAGATGTTATAGAAACAAAATGTAACATCTCTCTGACCTGGACAACGGATAATCAATATGAATAAATCAGGGAAGTACCTCGTCTGGACAGTGCTCTCTGTGATGGGAGCATTTGCCCTCGGCTATATCGCATTAAACCGTGGTGAACAGATCAACGCGTTGTGGATAGTCGTGGCGTCGGTCTGTGTCTACCTTATCGCTTACCGTTTCTATGGCTTGTACATTGCGAAAAATGTGCTGGCGCTGGACCCGACGCGTATGACGCCAGCCGTGCGCCATAACGACGGTCTGGATTATGTTCCTACCGATAAAAAAGTGCTGTTCGGTCACCATTTTGCGGCGATTGCCGGGGCGGGTCCGTTAGTCGGACCGGTACTGGCGGCACAAATGGGTTATCTGCCGGGTATGATCTGGCTGCTTGCAGGGGTGGTACTCGCGGGGGCTGTGCAGGACTTCATGGTGCTGTTTGTTTCTACCCGTCGCGATGGTCGTTCCCTTGGCGAACTGGTGAAAGAAGAGATGGGCCCAACGGCGGGCGTTATTGCGCTGGTAGCCTGTTTTATGATCATGGTGATTATCCTCGCGGTACTGGCGATGATCGTCGTGAAAGCGCTGACCCACAGCCCGTGGGGAACCTACACCGTCGCGTTTACCATTCCGCTGGCGATCTTTATGGGGATCTACCTGCGTTATCTGCGTCCGGGCCGCATTGGCGAAGTGTCGGTCATCGGTCTGGTATTCCTGGTGTTTGCCATTATTTCCGGCGGTTGGGTGGCCGAAAGTCCGACCTGGGCACCGTATTTTGACTTTACCGGCGTACAACTGACGTGGATGCTGGTGGGCTACGGCTTTGTCGCTGCCGTGCTGCCGGTATGGCTGTTGCTGGCCCCACGTGATTATCTCTCTACTTTCCTGAAAATCGGCACCATTGTTGGCCTGGCGGTAGGGATTTTGATCATGCGTCCGACGCTGACCATGCCTGCGCTGACCAAGTTTGTTGACGGTACTGGCCCGGTCTGGACCGGTAACCTGTTCCCGTTCCTGTTTATTACCATTGCCTGTGGTGCGGTATCTGGCTTCCACGCGCTGATCTCATCCGGTACCACGCCGAAGATGCTGGCGAACGAAGGGCAGGCCTGTTTTATCGGCTATGGCGGAATGTTAATGGAATCCTTTGTCGCCATTATGGCGCTGGTTTCCGCGTGCATCATCGATCCGGGCGTGTACTTTGCGATGAACAGCCCGATGGCGGTGTTGGCTCCGGCGGGTACGGCGGATGTCGTGGCTTCTGCAGCGCAGGTGGTCAGCAGTTGGGGCTTTGCTATTACCCCGGACACCTTGCATCAAATCGCCAATGAAGTCGGCGAACAATCCATCATTTCCCGCGCAGGCGGTGCGCCGACGCTGGCCGTTGGGATGGCGTATATTCTGCATGGTGCGCTGGGCGGCATGATGGATGTGGCGTTCTGGTATCACTTCGCCATTCTGTTTGAAGCCCTGTTTATTCTGACGGCGGTTGACGCCGGTACCCGCGCCGCACGCTTTATGCTGCAGGATCTGTTGGGCGTGGTATCACCGAGCCTGAAACGTACCGATTCACTGCCTGCGAACCTGCTGGCTACAGCGCTGTGCGTACTGGCCTGGGGTTACTTCTTACACCAAGGCGTGGTGGATCCACTGGGCGGTATCAACACCCTGTGGCCGCTGTTTGGTATCGCCAACCAGATGCTGGCCGGTATGGCATTGATGCTCTGTGCGGTGGTGCTGTTCAAGATGAAACGTCAGCGCTACGCATGGGTGGCGCTGGTGCCAACGGCCTGGCTGCTGATTTGTACTCTGACTGCGGGCTGGCAGAAAGCGTTTAGCCCGGATGCGAAAATTGGCTTCCTGGCTATCGCCAACAAGTTCCAGGCGATGATCGACAGCGGTAATATTCCGGCGCAGTACACCCAGTCGCAGCTGACGCAACTGGTGTTTAACAACCGTCTGGACGCGGGGCTCACTATTTTCTTCATGGTGGTCGTCGTGGTGCTGGGGCTGTTCTCGATTAAAACTGCGCTGGCAGCGCTGAAAGAGGACAAACCAACTTCGAAAGAAACGCCGTACGAACCAATGCCTGAGAATGTCGAAGAGATCGTGGCGCAGGCGAAAGGCGCGCACTAATATTCTCTTAACCAACAAGCCCTCTCCGGTACGGGGAGGGCGTTTGTACGACAGGGAATCACTATGTTTGAAACGCTCTCCAAAGCTGGGAAGTATTTAGGGCAAACCGCCCGCTTGATGATCGGTGTGCCGGATTATGACAACTATGTTGAGCATATGCGCGTCACGCATCCGGATCAGACGCCAATGACCTACGAAGAGTTTTTCCGCGAGCGGCAGGATGCGCGCTATGGGGGCAAAGGCGGCGCGAAGTGCTGTTGATTTTTTGCCGGATGCGCTGACGCTTATCCGGCCTACAACAATGCTTTGGCCGTAGGCCTGATAAGGCGAAGCCGCCATCAGGCAACCTGCACCATAGTCACACCGTCAACGTTCTACCTTCTCAAACGCTGCGCGCAGGGTATCTGGCGTTAACGTTACCGGCAGCGCATGAATAGATTCCACCGGGCGCAGGGTATGCGCAATCACCTTATCGATCTCAGCGCGATTTGCGATATCCACGTCTAACTGGGCCAGCCTGGTGGGGAGATTGAACCGCTGATAAGCGGTGACAAGTTGCGCCAGCACATCATCTTGCCCAAGTAATGCGCTCTGCACCAGAATGCCATACGCCACTTTGGTGCCATGGAGAAACTTCTCCGTTTGCGGGAGGACGGTCAGACCGTTATGGACCGAATGTGCCGCCGCCACACGGGTGTAGCGCTCGCCCAGACCACCAACCATACCGCCGCCGGCTATAATCGCATCCACCACGTCGCAAAACGCCTGGGTTAGTTCACCACGCTGCTTATCTGCCAGTGCCTGCTCGCTGCTTTCCAGCAGGACGTCGCGGATGGCCAGCGCGCCGTTGATGCCCAGACGTACGGTCAGAGGTAGCGTTTCTGGCTGCGGAGCCAGCACCACTGCCTCATACCATTTCGCCAGCGTATCGCCAATACCGGCCAGTAAATACTCTTCAGGCGCGTTAAGTATGATTCGTGGCTCAACCAGCACCAAAAAATTGGCATCGTCGAATATTTCGAAATGCAGCGCCTGACCGGCATCGTTGTACCAGACGGAAAGCGGCGTCCAGGCCGCGCAGGTGGCGGCGATGGTTGGGATCGCCACGAAAGGTAAATCAAGGCGGCGAGCCAGCGCTTTAGCCGTATCGAGCAGTGTACCGCCACCCACTCCAATCACGATGCTGCGATCATCTCCCGATTCTTTTGCCAGTTGAGCAACATCGGTTTCGCTGCAATGTCCCTTAAACAGCAGGTGCTTAGCTTCGGCAAGATGAAAAGCTTCTGGCAGATAAGGACGCGCCGCGGCGATAGCTCGCTCACCGTAGACCCAGACGGCGTGTGAGAGTTGATCCGGGGTGAAAAAGTCGTGCAGTCTGGAGAGGCTACCGGTGTGGGAAAAGTAGTTAGCCGGGCCGGTGACGACGCGAATCTCGGTATTACTCATGTTGTGTTGTCCTTGTGCTGTCCTGATCTGGCAGGTTATTTTTATATAGACGTCTGAACGTCTTGATTGCCAAATACTAACATCGTGCTATAGTGGCTTCAACAACAACATCACACGTCGGGATAACAATAATGAGCAATAACCCACTGATTGTGCAAAGCAAACTCCCAAATCTGGGGACCACAATATTTACGCAAATGAGCGCGCTGGCACAGCAGCATCAGGCCATTAACCTCTCGCAGGGATTTCCTGATTTTGACGGTCCACATTTCTTGCAGGAACGTCTGGCATATCATGTCGCGCATGGCGCTAACCAGTATGCGCCGATGACGGGCGTGCAGCCGCTGCGCGAAGCCATTGCCGATAAAACCGCGGAGTTGTACGGTTATAAGCCCGATGCGACAAGTGAAGTCACCGTCACGGCAGGGGCCACAGAAGCATTGTATGCAGCCATTACGGCGCTGGTGCGGCCTGGTGATGAAGTCATCTGTTTTGATCCGAGCTACGACAGCTACGCGCCTGCGGTGGCGTTATCCGGCGGCGTGGTGAAACGTATTGCGTTGCAACCGCCGTCATTTCGTGTGAACTGGCAGGAATTTGCCACGCTACTCAGCGAGCGCACCCGGTTAGTGATCCTCAATACACCGCATAACCCATCTGCTACCGTCTGGCAGCGCGCTGATTTTGATGCGTTATGGCAGGCGATTAAAGAGCGCGAGATTTTTGTTATTAGCGACGAAGTGTATGAGCATATCTGCTTTGCCGCTCATGGACATGCAAGCGTGCTGGCTCATCCGCAGCTACGGGAACGCGCTGTTGCCGTTTCATCTTTCGGTAAAACGTATCATATGACCGGCTGGAAAGTCGGCTATTGCGTTGCACCCGACGCCATTAGCGCCGAGCTACGCAAAGTCCATCAGTACCTGACGTTCTCAGTCAACACACCGGCTCAGCTGGCGCTAGCGGATATGCTGCGGGAGAGCCCAATACACTACCGCGAGCTGCCCGCGTTTTATCAGAGAAAGCGTGATGTGCTGGTGAATGCGTTACGCGACAGCCGACTGGAAATTCTGCCGTGTGAGGGGACCTATTTTCTGCTGGTCGATTACAGTGCGGTCTCAACGCTTACTGACGTTGAGTTTTGTCAGTGGTTAACTAAAGAAGTGGGGGTTGCGGCGATACCGCTGTCGGTGTTCTGCGCCGATCCTTTCCCGCATAAGCTGATCCGCCTATGTTTTGCCAAGCAAGAATCGACGCTGTTAGCAGCCGCAGAGCGTCTGGTTTCGCTGTAATTATTTTACTGTCCAGGCTTTGGAAAACCGACGGTCGGCAAATAACTCCTGCAGGCCGTTGATTTGTTTCAGTCGCAACACTTCATCGTTATCCATGCCCAGTTCTTTAGCGATTTTTTCTTCACTCCAGCCCAGTTGCGATAATTCACGCACGATTTCCGACATGGCGTGGATTTGGTGGCGTCCGCGGGCGCGGTTATGGCGGATTGTCGCCGCCATACGTTCATGGCGATCGCGTTCCAGGCAGGCGACGGGCAGATAGCCTTTTAATCGTGGTTTTAGCGATGCTTTGTTTTTTCCTAATTCATGGCGGTGAAAGCCATCGATGATTTCATACTCTTCTTCCGTTGAGTGAACCACGACAATCGGCTGAGTGAAGCCATCCGCTTCGATGGATTTCAACAGCAGCTTTTTCTCCGGCGGCGCAACGTTATTAGGGTTGTAATCATTGGGCGAAATGTGATCGCTTTTAATCCATAACACGCAATCTACTGGTTCTTCACGAAATGGACTGACGCTGTGGATTGCCATTCTGAATTCATTAATGGCTTCAATTCTATCTTTTTCTGGCAAACCAGAAAGAAAGCTGAGGAGTTCCTGTGTTAATCGTTGTTGCATAACAACCCCCATTCCTGACGTTTGGTTTTCATGCGTTCAGTATATCGCTGGTAGTTTTTCGTTTTTGTGGGGCTGAACGACAGTGCTCGACACCAGTAATCATTATTCAGGAGTACTTTGCAGATCCTTCTCCATGATGGGATATCCCTGGAACCAATATCGCCTTCCTGACTTTCCGGGATATTGTCCATGCCTTTTTTCTTATACCACTGTATATAGACAGCGATTTTGTTGCGGTAATGTTCTGCGGTCTGTTCTGGCATGCTGTGTAATAGCAGCATGGCGTATTGCTGCCAACTTAAATGCTCTGGTTTGAGTATTTTCCGATGACCGTAAAAATGGTTGTCATGACCGGCGTAAATCCCGCCACTTTTAACGCCGCTGACGCGGGCGCACATAGCCGCCCATCGCTGTGGCTCAATGACATGGTACAGCCACAATCCCTGGCGTTGTTCCGGTCCAAAGGGCTCGCAAATACGCATATATCGTGTTGGGACCCCGGCCTGATACATCAGGTTATACAAGGGATTGCACGGCATTTTTGTCTTCGCAAACCATGTCCAGATATCGGCTGTTTTCCAGTCATATAACGGATAAATATACCAGGTGTGGCCACCTGGCGCTGCCGTCGTCCACGGCTTGTCATCGGCAAAACGTTGCTTACGCGAGTTGGCGATGGCCACAAAGCGGTTATAGGACTCGTCCGCGCGAATGCCGACCATCATCGCTGCGGGACGCTTTTGTGAAAACCAATCTGCGAACTCGCGAACGAAGAGCTCAAAGGTCATACCGGGCTGATAGAAAGAAAAGAAATTGGGGTCGGTAATGGCATCGGCCGGTGGCTGACGCACCCACTGTATATTCGGCTCCCAGCACTGCCATTCGGGTTGATATTGTGAAAGCGCGTTTTGTGTGGTCAGAGGTAATGCGACCCAATAAAATTCTTCGATAACATCGGAATAACTCTCGCGTAGCGCCTGGACATAATCGATAGTGCAGGAAAACTGAGCTTCCCAGTCAATAAATAAGACGCTAATTTTTTTCTGTAACTGGCGGGCAAGGGTGGCCGTAAGATGGAGCATAAGACCGGAATCTTTTCCTCCCGATAATGAAACACAAATGCGCGGCAGCGTGTTGAGCGTCCATGTAATGCGCTCCTGTGCGGCTTCAAGTACATGTTGAGTTAGAGGTATTTTATAAACAGACATATCAAATCCATAGTGAGGAGCTGTTATTCCCCGCTATGGTAAATGGTCAGCATAAGAAATGCTAATCTATATGTGTCGTAATTCTCATAAATAATTCACCATTTCAATAAATGGCTTTTATGAATTATTAACATGAATTAATTACGCTCACCGGGAAAATAATTAACAGGCGTTTATTCGCTATCTGGTGTGATTCTTTTGGCACTGTTGCAAATAGTCGGTGGTGATAAACTTATCATCCCCTTTTGCTGATGGAGCTGCACATGAACCCATTCAAAGGCCGGCATTTTCAGCGTGACATCATTCTGTGGGCCGTACGCTGGTACTGCAAATACGGCATCAGTTACCGTGAGCTGCAGGAGATGCTGGCTGAACGCGGAGTGAATGTCGATCACTCCACGATTTACCGCTGGGTTCAGCGTTATGCGCCTGAAATGGAAAAACGGCTGCGCTGGTACTGGCGTAACCCTTCCGATCTTTGCCCGTGGCACATGGATGAAACCTACGTGAAGGTCAATGGCCGCTGGGCGTATCTGTACCGGGCCGTCGACAGCCGGGGCCGCACTGTCGATTTTTATCTCTCCTCCCGTCGTAACAGCAAAGCTGCATACCGGTTTCTGGGTAAAATCCTCAACAACGTGAAGAAGTGGCAGATCCCGCGATTCATCAACACGGATAAAGCGCCCGCCTATGGTCGCGCGCTTGCTCTGCTCAAACGCGAAGGCCGGTGCCCGTCTGACGTTGAACACCGACAGATTAAGTACCGGAACAACGTGATTGAATGCGATCATGGCAAACTGAAACGGATAATCGGCGCCACGCTGGGATTTAAATCCATGAAGACGGCTTACGCCACCATCAAAGGTATTGAGGTGATGCGTGCACTACGCAAAGGCCAGGCCTCAGCATTTTATTATGGTGATCCCCTGGGCGAAATGCGCCTGGTAAGCAGAGTTTTTGAAATGTAAGGCCTTTGAATAAGACAAAAGGCTGCCTCATCGCTAACTTTGCAACAGTGCCGCGCGACGAGCAGCAGCACCAGGAGCAGAAGCACGTCGAGAAAAAGCAACAGCAGATCGAGCAGCGCCCACGGCGGGCCGCTCGCATCGGATAAGTCGAAAAATCCGGCTAAAGTGGCCGAGCTGCACATCAGGCCGCGCGGTTTTCCTCCCTGATCGCCGGCGCGGTTTCTTCCTCCCTGAACCGCATGCAGACTTGCCGCCTCGGACACCCCGAGGCGGTTTTTTTTCGCCTCGCTCGAGCATCGCCGCATCCGACGATGCCGAGACGACCAGGCCGCGCACGTCGAGCTGCAGCATCGCCATTGCCGACGATGGCACCAGGTCGCCGGCGGTGGCCACCGACCTCGAGCTCGCATCGCCACATCCGACGATGCGCGCCGGCGTCGACCATCGCCAGGTCTGACGATGGCGGCCGCCCTGCCCTGGATCTCGCATCGCCATTTCTGGCGATGAGATCCACGGAGCGGCCATTTAGACCCGCCAATAACGACCCGGCCAAGATAAATCGCATGACGGCCTTTTTGGCCGGGGGTAGCATGACCGGACACTTTGCGTATGCCCAAAGGAGCCCGCAAGTATGCGCAGGACGAAGCCAGTAGCCGCGCCGATGGTGGCGCGGGTCTATCTGCGCGTCAGCACCGACGCGCAGGACTTGGAACGCCAAGAGGCGATCACTACGGCCGCGAAGGCCGCCGGCTACTACGTCGCCGGCATCTACCGTGAGAAGGCATCCGGCGCACGCGCCGACCGGCCTGAGCTGCTGCGCATGATCGGCGACCTACAGCCCGGCGAGGTGGTCATTGCCGAGAAGATCGACCGCATCAGCCGCCTACCTTTGCCCGAGGCCGAGCGCCTGGTGGCCTCGATACAGGCCAAAGGCGCAAGCCTGGCCGTCCCTGGCGTGGTCGATCTATCCGACCTGGCGGCCGAGGCCCAGGGCGTCGCCAAGATCGTGCTGGAAGCCGTGCAGATCATGCTTTTTCGCCTGGCCTTGCAGATGGCCCGCGACGACTACGAGGACAGGCGCGAACGCCAGCGCCAAGGCATTGAGTTGGCCCGCCAGGCCGGGCGGTACAAGGGCCGCCGTGCTGATCCGAAGCGCCGCGCCCAAGTTGTCGCGCTGCGCAAGTCCGGCTACAGCATCAACAAGACCGCCGAGCTGGCCGGGTACAGTGCGGCCCAGGTGAAACGGATATGGGCCGAGGTCAGCCAGGCCGAAGCGAAGCAGCACGGCGCGTTCGTGGAGGACGCATTGACGGAAGCCGATGCCCTGGCCGCTGTCGGCCAGGATGAGCGCCAGGAGGAAAGGGCATGAAGAAGCCGAACCAAGACGACGAGCCGTTTTTCATCACCGAGGAGATTGCGGCCGAAATGATCGCCGGCGGCTATGAGTTCGAGCTGCCGCCCATTCCTTGCACCATCCGCCTACGCGACGTGCTGGAGCGCATGACCGATGCTGAGCTAGCATTGCAGCCGGGCGAGATCGCCGACCAGGAGCGTGAACGCTGCCGGCGCAAGCCGTGTTCAACCTCATGATCTGGTCATGGTATTTTTCATGGCACTGAGCCTGATAGTTCTTGCAAATTGTTGTCACTAAAGGGTTTTGTGTGCTTGTTTACAATCGAGTGGGAGTGACGGGCACTGGCTGGCAATGTCTAGCAACGGCAGGCATTTCGGCTGAGGGTAAAAGAACTTTCCGCTAAGCGATAGACTGTATGTAAACACAGTATTGCAAGGACGCGGAACATGCCTCATGTGGCGGCCAGGACGGCCAGCCGGGATCGGGATACTGGTCGTTACCAGAGCCACCGACCCGAGCAAACCCTTCTCTATCAGATCGTTGACGAGTATTACCCGGCATTCGCTGCGCTTATGGCAGAGCAGGGAAAGGAATTGCCGGGCTATGTGCAACGGGAATTTGAAGAATTTCTCCAATGCGGGCGGCTGGAGCATGGCTTTCTACGGGTTCGCTGCGAGTCTTGCCACGCCGAGCACCTGGTCGCTTTCAGCTGTAAGCGTCGCGGTTTCTGCCCGAGCTGTGGGGCGCGGCGGATGGCCGAAAGTGCCGCCTTGCTGGTTGATGAAGTACTGCCTGAACAACCCATGCGTCAGTGGGTGTTGAGCTTCCCGTTTCAGCTGCGTTTCCTGTTTGCCAGCCGGCCCGAGATCATGGGGTGGGTGCTGGGCATCGTTTACCGCGTCATTGCCACGCACCTGGTCAAGAAAGCGGGCCATACCCACCAAGTGGCCAAGACGGGCGCGGTCACCCTGATCCAGCGTTTTGGATCGGCGCTCAATCTGAATGTTCACTTCCACATGCTGTTTCTCGACGGTGTGTATGTCGAGCAATCCCACGGCTCAGCGCGTTTCCGCTGGGTCAAGGCGCCGACCAGCCCAGAGCTCACCCAGCTGACGCACACCATCGCCCACCGGGTGGGTCGCTATCTGGAACGGCAAGGCCTGCTGGAACGGGATGTCGAAAACAGCTATCTGGCCTCGGATGCGGTGGATGACGACCCGATGACACCCCTGCTGGGGCACTCGATCACTTACCGTATCGCTGTCGGTTCACAGGCGGGGCGAAAGGTGTTCACTTTGCAAACTCTGCCGACCAGTGGTGATCCGTTCGGTGACGGGATTGGCAAGGTAGCCGGGTCCAGCCTGCACGCCGGCGTGGCGGCCAGGGCCGATGAACGCAAGAAGCTCGAACGGCTGTGCCGGTACATCAGCCGCCCGGCGGTATCCGAGAAGCGGCTGTCGTTAACACGAGGCGGCAACGTGCGCTACCAGCTCAAGACGCCGTACCGGGACGGCACCACGCACGTCATTTTCGAACCATTGGATTTCATTGCAAGGCTGGCCGCCCTGGTACCGAAGCCCAGAGTCAACCTAACCCGCTTCCACGGGGTGTTCGCACCCAACAGTCGGCACCGGGCGTTGGTCACGCCGGCAAAACGGGGCAGGGGCAACAAGGTCAGGGTGGCTGATGAACCGGCAACACCAGCACAACGGCGAGCGTCGATGACATGGGCGCAACGGCTCAAGCGTGTTTTCAATATCGACATCGAGACCTGCAGCGGCTGCGGCGGCGCCATGAAAGTCATCGCCTGCATTGAAGACCCTATAGTGATCAAGCAGATCCTTGATCACCTGAAGCACAAAGCCGAAACCAGCGGGACCAGGGCGTTACCCGAAAGCCGGGCGCCACCGGCTGAGCTGCTCCTGGGTCTGTTTGACTGACGAGCCTGAAGGCCAACGATACCAATCAAAATGCTGCGTTCACAGCGCCGCGGCAGGGATCCGCCGTGCTGGTTGTCGGAAAAGGAGCCGCTAGTGGGAAAGAGGAGGGTAAATTTTCAGCGTTGCTGGCTCCCCGTCAGCCGGATTGGGTTGCATCGCAGGGGTGTCGAAAGAGTCAACTGCGGTCCAAAGCTGTTGGACTTGGGTGAAAAGGGCGTTTATTCTTCCTATACGTTGTCGGCAGCGGGCCAAAAAGGAATACGTCCATGCCCATCGAGGTGAAACCGGCTGTGAGCGCGGGTTCAAGCATATAGCCCGACAGGCGCGTATCCTTGCCGATCACGACACGATGGCGGTGGTCACCGCGACGAAAGACACGGCCAGCCGCCATGCCGACGCGCAAGGCGGTTTCCGCCGTCATCGCGCCTTCGTTGGCTTTGCCACGAATACCGTCTGTGCCGAAATATTTGCGCACCATAAGGTCGATTATCCTGTCGTCGGGTCGCCCTCAAAGGGGACATGCCTGCTGAACCGCGAATATAGAGAAATATCCCGAATGTGCAGTTAACGAATTCTTGCGGTTTCTTTCAGCGCCGCCAATACCGCCAGCCCGTCGCGCAAGGGGCGCGGCTCGTGTGTGCGGATGAAGTCAGCTCCACCTGCGGCGGCGGCAAGCTCTGCAGCGAGTGTCGCGGCCCCGACATCCCCCGGACCACGGCCTGTGAGCGCGCGCAGAAAGGATTTGCGCGAAACAGACAGAAGCACCGGCAAATCGAAGCGCAGCCGCAATTCATCGAACCGCGCCAGCACCGAGAGCGAGGTTTCGGGAGCAGCCCCCAGAAAAAACCCCATGCCGGGATCAAGGACAAGGCGGTTGCGTTTGATACCGGCACCCGTCAGCGCCGCGATGCGCGCGTCAAAGAACGCCGCAATGTGATCCATGATGTCGCCAGCGGGTGCCTCGCGCCGATCTGCCTGCCCGTCTTGCACCGAATGCATAACGACGAGTTTGGCAGATGATTTCGCCAATTGCGGATAGAACGCAGCGTCTGGAAAACCGCGAATATCATTGAGATAGGCCACACCACGCGACAAGGCATAGGCTTGCGTCGCGGGTTGATAACTGTCGAGCGAGACGGGAATGCCATCTGCCTTGAGCGCGTCCAGCACCGGCGCGATACGCGCGATTTCTGTGTCGGACGAAACAGGCGCGGCGTCGGGATTGCTGGATGCCGGACCGAGGTCGATCACATCTGCCCCCTCGGCCATCAGCTTACGCGCCTGCGCAATGGCTGCGTCTGGCGCCAGATACCGGCCTCCATCGGAGAAACTGTCCGAGGTTATGTTGACGATGCCGAAAATGATGAGCGATTTATTCATGGGGGCTTCTATAATAATAATAATCGAGCATGAGTCTCATACGGATGCTCGGGTCGAAAGGGAATCCCCAGGCGAGTAACCTGTTTGCGGTGATCCATTAGCTGCAGGAGCAGAATAGCATACATCTGGAAGCAAAGCCAGGAAAGCGGCCTATGGAGCTGTGCGGCAGCGCTCAGTAGGCAATTTTTCAAAATATTGTTAAGCCTTTTCTGAGCATGGTATTTTTCATGGTATTACCAATTAGCAGGAAAATAAGCCATTGAATATAAAAGATAAAAATGTCTTGTTTACAATAGAGTGGGTATCGGAGACGAAGAAGGACAAGGTACATGCTGACCGATACCAAGCTGCGCAATCTCAAGCCCAGGGACAAACTCTACAAAGTGAATGACCGGGAAGGTCTCTATGTGGGGGTCGCCTCAGAAAACGGAATCTATGGTCACTCCCGTTTTTGCAACACCGATTTTGACGACAAGTTGGCTTGCTTGAATCTATCCGGCGTCTGAATGGGATTTTATTCCCGCGCCTCGATGAGTTCCGCGCCTGATGAACCTCCAGAAAATATACGGCTTCAATGGGCACTGTTGCAAATAGTCGGTGGTGATAAACTTATCATCCCCTTTTGCTGATGGAGCTGCACATGAACCCATTCAAAGGCCGGCATTTTCAGCGTGACATCATTCTGTGGGCCGTACGCTGGTACTGCAAATACGGCATCAGTTACCGTGAGCTGCAGGAGATGCTGGCTGAACGCGGAGTGAATGTCGATCACTCCACGATTTACCGCTGGGTTCAGCGTTATGCGCCTGAAATGGAAAAACGGCTGCGCTGGTACTGGCGTAACCCTTCCGATCTTTGCCCGTGGCACATGGATGAAACCTACGTGAAGGTCAATGGCCGCTGGGCGTATCTGTACCGGGCCGTCGACAGCCGGGGCCGCACTGTCGATTTTTATCTCTCCTCCCGTCGTAACAGCAAAGCTGCATACCGGTTTCTGGGTAAAATCCTCAACAACGTGAAGAAGTGGCAGATCCCGCGATTCATCAACACGGATAAAGCGCCCGCCTATGGTCGCGCGCTTGCTCTGCTCAAACGCGAAGGCCGGTGCCCGTCTGACGTTGAACACCGACAGATTAAGTACCGGAACAACGTGATTGAATGCGATCATGGCAAACTGAAACGGATAATCGGCGCCACGCTGGGATTTAAATCCATGAAGACGGCTTACGCCACCATCAAAGGTATTGAGGTGATGCGTGCACTACGCAAAGGCCAGGCCTCAGCATTTTATTATGGTGATCCCCTGGGCGAAATGCGCCTGGTAAGCAGAGTTTTTGAAATGTAAGGCCTTTGAATAAGACAAAAGGCTGCCTCATCGCTAACTTTGCAACAGTGCCCTATGCACCACCACGGTGTCGCCGGTGCGGGCGAAGCTTATCAGCGCTTCCAGTTGCGGACGCTTGACATCCTTGCCGGATGCCTTGTCGCTAAAAGCGCGATCAACCTTGACGCCTTCCAGTTGCCGTTCCGGGTTCTGGTCGAAGGTGCTGACCCTGATATACCCAATGCGCTGTCCAGTCATGGAATTCCCTGCAAAATGTCAGGGAAGACTCTATGACCTTCAACGAGATATGTCAATAAATTCAAAATTCAATCCTATCCTGACGCAATTTACACATGGCATCTGACATCAGGTTAGGGTATGCCTCAACCTGACGGCGGCGAATCACAAGCGTCCGGTTTGACGCTGGTTTCGGTCGCAGTGCTGGCCCGCGCCTGGAAGCGCTGATAGCACTCCAGCCCGCAGAAATGCTCCACGTACTCGGCCCCTTCCGGCGTGAAGGCGGCATCGAGCGGGATTTCCTTGCAGCACACGCAGCAACTGGTGCTCGGTTCATTGGCGTTCATGGTGGTGTTCCTCCATTGGTTGACGAAGCCGACGAAGGCCGCCGCCGGCATCGGCCTGGCGAACAGGAAACCCTGCACCGTGTCGCAACCCGCCTGCCGCAACCACGCAAGGCAGTCGGGTGTTTCCACACCCTCGGCTACCACCTCCATTGTCGTTTTCAGAAGACGGCTGCACTGAACGTCAGAAGCCGACTGCACTATAGCAGCGGAGGGGTTGGATCCATCAGGCAACGACGGGCTGCTGCCGGCCATCAGCGGACGCAGGGAGGACTTTCCGCAACCGGCCGTTCGATGCGGCACCGATGGCCTTCGCGCAGGGGTAGTGAATCCGCCAGGATTGACTTGCGCTGCCCTACCTCTCACTAGTGAGGGGCGGCAGCGCATCAAGCGGTGAGCGCACTCCGGCACCGCCAACTTTCAGCACATGCGTGTAAATCATCGTCGTAGAGACGTCGGAATGGCCGAGCAGATCCTGCACGGTTCGAATGTCGTAACCGCTGCGGAGCAAGGCCGTCGCGAACGAGTGGCGGAGGGTGTGCGGTGTGGCGGGCTTCGTGATGCCTGCTTGTTCTACGGCACGTTTGAAGGCGCGCTGAAAGGTCTGGTCATACATGTGATGGCGACGCACGACACCGCTCCGTGGATCGGTCGAATGCGTGTGCTGCGCAAAAACCCAGAACCACGGCCAGGAATGCCCGGCGCGCGGATACTTCCGCTCAAGGGCGTCGGGAAGCGCAACGCCGCTGCGGCCCTCGGCCTGGTCCTTCAGCCACCATGCCCGTGCACGCGACAGCTGCTCGCGCAGGCTGGGTGCCAAGCTCTCGGGTAACATCAAGGCCCGATCCTTGGAGCCCTTGCCCTCCCGCACGATGATCGTGCCGTGATCGAAATCCAGATCCTTGACCCGCAGTTGCAAACCCTCACTGATCCGCATGCCCGTTCCATACAGAAGCTGGGCGAACAAACGATGCTCGCCTTCCAGAAAACCGAGGATGCGAACCACTTCATCCGGGGTCAGCACCACCGGCAAGCGCCGCGACGGCCGAGGTCTTCCGATCTCCTGAAGCCAGGGCAGATCCGTGCACAGCACCTTGCCGTAGAAGAACAGCAAGGCCGCCAATGCCTGACGATGCGTGGAGACCGAAACCTTGCGCTCGTTCGCCAGCCAGGACAGAAATGCCTCGACTTCGCTGCTGCCCAAGGTTGCCGGGTGACGCACACCGTGGAAACGGATGAAGGCACGAACCCAGTGGACATAAGCCTGTTCGGTTGGTAAGCTGTAATGCAAGTAGCGTATGCGCTCACGCAACTGGTCCAGAACCTTGACCGAACGCAGCGGTGGTAACGGCGCAGTGGCGGTTTTCATGGCTTGTTATGACTGTTTTTTTGTACAGTCTATGCCTCGGGCATCCAAGCAGCAAGCGCGTTACGCCGTGGGTCGATGTTTGATGTTATGGAGCAGCAACGATGTTACGCAGCAGGGCAGTCGCCCTAAAACAAAGTTAGCCATATGAACTCGGAATCAGTACGCATTTATCTCGTTGCTGCGATGGGAGCCAATCGGGTTATTGGCAATGGTCCTAATATCCCCTGGAAAATTCCGGGTGAGCAGAAGATTTTTCGCAGACTCACTGAGGGAAAAGTCGTTGTCATGGGGCGAAAGACCTTTGAGTCTATCGGCAAGCCTCTACCGAACCGTCACACATTGGTAATCTCACGCCAAGCTAACTACCGCGCCACTGGCTGCGTAGTTGTTTCAACGCTGTCGCACGCTATCGCTTTGGCATCCGAACTCGGCAATGAACTCTACGTCGCGGGCGGAGCTGAGATATACACTCTGGCACTACCTCACGCCCACGGCGTGTTTCTATCTGAGGTACATCAAACCTTCGAGGGTGACGCCTTCTTCCCAATGCTCAACGAAACAGAATTCGAGCTTGTCTCAACCGAAACCATTCAAGCTGTAATTCCGTACACCCACTCCGTTTATGCGCGTCGAAACGGCTAACCATTCCGTCAACGGGACGCCAAAATGCTGCGCATTTTGGTTCCCTCCGCTGCGCTCCGGCTCTCGTTACGTCCAACGTTAGCACCACTGAAACCCAGCTTTATTTAGCTCATGTTTATTCAAACGGCATTTAGCTTTTCAGGCGTTATTCAGTGCCTGTTTTGCCTTTTTTCCGGGCTTCGCCTGCATGGGCTGCGCAGGTTTTCAGTCTTTTTGGCCTCTAGCCCTTGCGTAGCAAGCGCAAGCAGCTATCGTTTTTGCAGTGCTGTGCCGCCTCGGTGGCGCAGCGTTTTTTCACGGTTAGCGCCCGTCGCCAAATTCAAGTTATCCGTTTTGGCTTCTGGTTCTAACATTTCGGTCAAGCCGACCCGCATTCTGCGGTCGGCTTACCTCGCCCGTTAGACATCATGAGGGAAGCGGTGACCATCGAAATTTCGAACCAACTATCAGAGGTGCTAAGCGTCATTGAGCGCCATCTGGAATCAACGTTGCTGGCCGTGCATTTGTACGGCTCCGCAGTGGATGGCGGCCTGAAGCCATACAGCGATATTGATTTGTTGGTTACTGTGGCCGTAAAGCTTGATGAAACGACGCGGCGAGCATTGCTCAATGATCTTATGGAGGCTTCGGCTTTCCCTGGCGAGAGCGAGACGCTCCGCGCTATAGAAGTCACCCTTGTCGTGCATGACGACATCATCCCGTGGCGTTATCCGGCTAAGCGCGAGCTGCAATTTGGAGAATGGCAGCGCAATGACATTCTTGCGGGTATCTTCGAGCCAGCCATGATCGACATTGATCTAGCTATCCTGCTTACAAAAGCAAGAGAACATAGCGTTGCCTTGGTAGGTCCGGCAGCGGAGGAATTCTTTGACCCGGTTCCTGAACAGGATCTATTCGAGGCGCTGAGGGAAACCTTGAAGCTATGGAACTCGCAGCCCGACTGGGCCGGCGATGAGCGAAATGTAGTGCTTACGTTGTCCCGCATTTGGTACAGCGCAATAACCGGCAAAATCGCGCCGAAGGATGTCGCTGCCGACTGGGCAATAAAACGCCTACCTGCCCAGTATCAGCCCGTCTTACTTGAAGCTAAGCAAGCTTATCTGGGACAAAAAGAAGATCACTTGGCCTCACGCGCAGATCACTTGGAAGAATTTATTCGCTTTGTGAAAGGCGAGATCATCAAGTCAGTTGGTAAATGATGTCTAACAATTCGTTCAAGCCGACCGCGCTACGCGCGGCGGCTTAACTCCGGCGTTAGATGCACTAAGCACATAATTGCTCACAGCCAAACTATCAGGTCAAGTCTGCTTTTATTATTTTTAAGCGTGCATAATAAGCCCTACACAAATTGGGAGATATATCATGAAAGGCTGGCTTTTTCTTGTTATCGCAATAGTTGGCGAAGTAATCGCAACATCCGCATTAAAATCTAGCGAGGGCTTTACTAAGCTTGCCCCTTCCGCCGTTGTCATAATCGGTTATGGCATCGCATTTTATTTTCTTTCTCTGGTTCTGAAATCCATCCCTGTCGGTGTTGCTTATGCAGTCTGGTCGGGACTCGGCGTCGTCATAATTACAGCCATTGCCTGGTTGCTTCATGGGCAAAAGCTTGATGCGTGGGGCTTTGTAGGTATGGGGCTCATAATTGCTGCCTTTTTGCTCGCCCGATCCCCATCGTGGAAGTCGCTGCGGAGGCCGACGCCATGGTGACGGTGTTCGGCATTCTGAATCTCACCGAGGACTCCTTCTTCGATGAGAGCCGGCGGCTAGACCCCGCCGGCGCTGTCACCGCGGCGATCGAAATGCTGCGAGTCGGATCAGACGTCGTGGATGTCGGACCGGCCGCCAGCCATCCGGACGCGAGGCCTGTATCGCCGGCCGATGAGATCAGACGTATTGCGCCGCTCTTAGACGCCCTGTCCGATCAGATGCACCGTGTTTCAATCGACAGCTTCCAACCGGAAACCCAGCGCTATGCGCTCAAGCGCGGCGTGGGCTACCTGAACGATATCCAAGGATTTCCTGACCCTGCGCTCTATCCCGATATTGCTGAGGCGGACTGCAGGCTGGTGGTTATGCACTCAGCGCAGCGGGATGGCATCGCCACCCGCACCGGTCACCTTCGACCCGAAGACGCGCTCGACGAGATTGTGCGGTTCTTCGAGGCGCGGGTTTCCGCCTTGCGACGGAGCGGGGTCGCTGCCGACCGGCTCATCCTCGATCCGGGGATGGGATTTTTCTTGAGCCCCGCACCGGAAACATCGCTGCACGTGCTGTCGAACCTTCAAAAGCTGAAGTCGGCGTTGGGGCTTCCGCTATTGGTCTCGGTGTCGCGGAAATCCTTCTTGGGCGCCACCGTTGGCCTTCCTGTAAAGGATCTGGGTCCAGCGAGCCTTGCGGCGGAACTTCACGCGATCGGCAATGGCGCTGACTACGTCCGCACCCACGCGCCTGGAGATCTGCGAAGCGCAATCACCTTCTCGGAAACCCTCGCGAAATTTCGCAGTCGCGACGCCAGAGACCGAGGGTTAGATCATGCCTAGCATTCACCTTCCGGCCGCCCGCTAGCGGACCCTGGTCAGGTTCCGCGAAGGTGGGCGCAGACATGCTGGGCTCGTCAGGATCAAACTGCACTATGAGGCGGCGGTTCATACCGCGCCAGGGGAGCGAATGGACAGCGAGGAGCCTCCGAACGTTCGGGTCGCCTGCTCGGGTGATATCGACGAGGTTGTGCGGCTGATGCACGACGCTGCGGCGTGGATGTCCGCCAAGGGAACGCCCGCCTGGGACGTCGCGCGGATCGACCGGACATTCGCGGAGACCTTCGTCCTGAGATCCGAGCTCCTAGGGATCGCCTCAGAAAACGGAAAATAAAGCACGCTAAGCCGTAAGTAAGCGTGCTCCTGTGAAAGCCACAGCTAAAACTGCGTAGTACACATAGAGGTATTTTTTTCTAGATTTATATCGAATTTCGTTATCGAATTTCGCTTATTATTGATCAACTCGTTGCAGATCATGAAGGCGAAAGTATGACGAATAACCCTACCGATGACAGCAGACCATGGTCGGTCTTTCTTATTTTTCTGCGGCTTGGATTGACATCTTTTGGCGGCCCCATTGCGCACTTGGGCTACTTCCGCGCCGAATTTGTCACACGGCGGCGCTGGCTCTCCGAACGGAGCTATGCTGACTTGGTCGCGCTTTGTCAGTTCTTGCCAGGGCCTGCAAGCAGCCAGGTCGGCATAGCGGTAGGACTGTCTCGGGCTGGATACAGCGGGGCGCTGGCTGCTTGGGCTGGCTTCACGCTGCCGTCTGCCATAGCCTTGATCCTTTTTGCGCTCGGCATCTCCAGCTATGGCGATTACGTCTCGCAGGGCGCGTTGCATGGCTTAAAAGTGGTGGCTGTGGCCGTGGTCGCTCAAGCAGTATGGGGCATGGCGCGTAACCTATGCACGGATGGGCTGCGAGTCACCATCATGGCAATTGCTACCTGCGTCGTTTTACTTGTGCCGTCCGCGTGGGGACAGGTTGGCGTGATTGCTATCGCAGGCATCGCAGGCCGGTTATTGTTCAAGCCAGCGAAAGTTGTTGAGCATGACCCCCTACCTATCACGGTCAGTCACCGGGCCGGCGTGCTTTGGCTCTCGCTGTTCTTTGTCTTGCTGATTGGCCTGCCGGTGTTGGCCGAACTGATGCCAAGTCAAACCATGGCAATGGTGGATTCCTTCTATCGTGTCGGATCACTGGTGTTCGGCGGTGGTCACGTTGTGCTGCCATTACTGCAAGCCGAAGTGGTGCCCTCCGGCTGGGTCAACAATGAATCCTTTCTCGCGGGGTACGGGGCAGCTCAAGCGGTGCCCGGCCCTTTGTTCACGTTCGCCGCGTTTCTTGGTGCCTCGATGAACACCGCCCCGTCGGGCTGGATCGGCGGCATTGTGTGTCTGCTGGCTATCTTCGCGCCCTCGTTCTTGCTGGTCGTCGGATCAATGCCATTTTGGGAGCGTTTGCGCCGCAATACAGGCATCCAAGCTGCGCTGGCCGGGATCAATGCCGCTGTAGTCGGCTTGCTGCTGGCCGCGCTGTATCAGCCTGTATGGACTAGCGCCATCTTTCAGCCGCAAGACTTCGGCTTGGCATTAGTTGCCCTTGTCGCACTTATGTTCTGGAAGCTCCCGCCGTGGCTGGTTGTCCTCGGTAGCGGTGCAGCTGGGTGGCTGTTGAGCGTCGCTCTGTGAGGCACAAAAAATGACTGACAAAGACCTCTACGGCGGTTTGATCCGCCTGCACATCCTTCACCATGCAGCCGAGGAACCTGTCTTTGGGCTGGGGATCATCGAAGAGCTACGCCGACACGGCTACGAGATGAGCGCTGGCACCGTGTACCCGATGCTGCACGGCCTGGAAAAAAAAGGCTATCTGACCTCACGCCACGAACGCACCGGGCGACGTGAACGGCGTGTTTATGACATCACTGAACAAGGCAGAACTGCACTTGCTGATGCGAAAACAAAGGTCAAGGAGCTGTTCGGAGAGTTGGTAGAAGGTGGTTGAGTTTTTGCTTCTATGTCAGGTTGAGCTATACCCTAACTGGATTGTCATTTTCAGAAGACGACTGCACCAGTTGATTGGGCGTAATGGCTGTTGTGCAGCCAGCTCCTGACAGTTCAATATCAGAAGTGATCTGCACCAATCTCGACTATGCTCAATACTCGTGTGGGCTCTGTTGCAAAAATCGTGAAGCTTGAGCATGCTTGGCGGAGATTGGACGGACGGAACGATGACGGATTTCAAGTGGCGCCATTTCCAGGGTGATGTGATCCTGTGGGCGGTGCGCTGGTATTGTCGCTATCCGATCAGCTATCGCGACCTTGAGGAAATGCTGGCGGAACGCGGCATTTCGGTCGACCATACGACGATCTATCGCTGGGTCCAGTGCTACGCCCCGGAGATGGAGAAGCGGCTGCGCTGGTTCTGGCGGCGTGGCTTTGATCCGAGCTGGCGCCTGGATGAAACCTACGTCAAGGTGCGGGGCAAGTGGACCTACCTGTACCGGGCAGTCGACAAGCGGGGCGACACGATCGATTTCTACCTGTCGCCGACCCGCAGCGCCAAGGCAGCGAAGCGGTTCCTGGGCAAGGCCCTGCGAGGCCTGAAGCACTGGGAAAAGCCTGCCACGCTCAATACCGACAAAGCGCCGAGCTATGGTGCAGCGATCACCGAATTGAAGCGCGAAGGAAAGCTGGACCGGGAGACGGCCCACCGGCAGGTGAAGTATCTCAATAACGTGATCGAGGCCGATCACGGAAAGCTCAAGATACTGATCAAGCCGGTGCGCGGTTTCAAATCGATCCCCACGGCCTATGCCACGATCAAGGGATTCGAAGTCATGCGAGCCCTGCGCAAAGGACAGGCTCGCCCCTGGTGCCTGCAGCCCGGCATCAGGGGCGAGGTGCGCCTTGTGGAGAGAGCTTTTGGCATTGGGCCCTCGGCGCTGACGGAGGCCATGGGCATGCTCAACCACCATTTCGCAGCAGCCGCCTGATCGGCGCAGAGCGACAGCCTACCTCTGACTGCCGCCAATCTTTGCAACAGAGCCCGCCGTGCTAGTCTGCTCGGTGATGGTGGAGTGAAGCCAACCCGCAATCGGGTTATGAATCTGCATCGCGATTCGCAATCAGCTGTCTCTTGAGCATGTCGAACTCCTGCGATGTTATCTCGCCGTGCTCGTGCTGCTACACCAACTTGTCCAACTCATCCGCCACACCGCTCCCCACCACCTGCGATGGCCAGGTTGTTTGCTGGGCGCATTGGCGGAGTATCGTCTCGACCCGGGACACCCACACCGGCACAACCTTACGGGAGTGATTCACTGTCAAAGAATCGGCCCGGTGCTCTGACGCAAGTATCGGGATGGTCACCATTTGTAAGCCGTAGACCTGAGTGGTGATCAAGACTTCGATACCACCGACCGTACCGGTACTAATCGACGACGGTCGTGTTCGTCGCCTGCCGCAGGGACTCTGCACACCTCCGTTTACGCATGTGCCTGGAGGAGTTGGAAATCGTCGTGTTCGGGAAACATTAAACACAGGATGGCAGCGATCTGAGCCAGCACATGATCAGCTAGCTCACCATCCGGATCGACGGCCCACTGCATCGTCGCGCCAGCGATGACCGAGTGCAGGAGCAACTCAGCTGCCGCAGGAGCACCTGGGGGCAGTCGCTTGCGGATCCCCTCCACCACCGCGCGGTTCCGCTGGATCGCAAGCGTGCGTAGCTCCGGCACCTGGAGCTCGTACCAGGAGATGAGATAGTTCACCGAGAAGTCGTTGCGAGTGTTCATGCTCCGAACGAGCACCTGCAAAAATTCCCAGAGCCCTTGCGGCCCTGCGCCTATCGGTATCGCATTCAGGTAATGCCGCACCTGCTCGACGCCGCGCTCCATCATCCTCACCAGCAGCGTATCGCGGTTGGTGAAGCGCTGGATTAACGCTGCGCGGGAGAGCCCCACCTCCTTTGCTACTCCGCTGAGCGTGAACTCTATGGGACCGCAACGCTTCAGCACTACGGTGGCGGCCTCGAGTACCTCGTCATCGGACTTGAGCTTGGGGCGGGGCATCAGTGTTCACCTTCTGTATGGGTTGGGGCGGAGGCTGTGGCTGCCGCCGCCATTGTAGCAAATTGAAGACGGAGCGAGAGTAGAGCCACGAGCCCCGCAAACACGGCCGATACAACGAGGCCAGGGAGCGGACCAGCAAGGTCGACAAACGCGCCGGCCGCAAGCATAACCATGGGCGAGGCTGACAGCATCACCGCCGAGACCGTGCCGAGTACCCGGCCGAGAAGTTCTGGCGGCGTGCGGTTGTAGATGGCAGCGTTGAGAATGGGAGAGACTGAGCCGGTCAGCAGTCCCACGAGCGCGCCCAACAACATCAGCACCGGCACGCCTGGCAACTGTGAAAGCAGAAGCGAGCCCACCGCAGAGCCACAAAATGCCACCGCCAGCCAGTTCTGCGCTGATATCCGGGCGCCGACCGACGCATGAATGGCAATGCCAAGGAGACCACCAGCCCCCATCATTGAGGAGAACAGCCCGAGCTCTGCTACTTGGCGTCCTGCATCTACAAACAGCGCAGGCATGATGACGCTGCCGTTGGCGCCAACGATGCCCACGAAGATCATCACTATACCAAAGAGAGGGCGCAGCAGGGGTTCGCTCCAGAGAAAAGCGACGCCGGCGCGCATGGAGAGAGTCGCCGTCGTGGTCATCGTCCGAGCGGCACGCGCGGGAAGCACCCACGCGCCGAGCAGACCTGCAAGGACGGAGCAGAACGCCGTCAGCCCGAGCGTTGGCGCAGCGCCAAGCAGGCCGATTGCGGCCCCCCCAAGGGCCGGGCCACCTAGAATCGCGACGTTCCCGATCACCGCTTTCAGTGACGAGACGCGCTCAACGGAGAGCCCGGCGACGTGGCCGAGTTTGGGCAGCTCACTGTCCTGCGCGGCCATACCGGGTGCGTCGAACGCGGCACCGAGCACCACGCAAGCGATCAGCCCAGTGTTCGAGAGGGCGCCAACGGCATCGAGCAGTGGGATGCTCGCCATGGCCACGCCGCCCACCACACCCGAGATCAATGCGACGGGCGCGCGCCCGAACCGATCGACGAGGCCACCACCAACCCACGCGCCGATGATGGTCGCGATGACGCTGCTAGCGGCCGTGGCGCCCGCCCAGGCCGCGCTCTTTGTATGAGACAGGACGAACCATGGAAGCGCGAGGGCCGCCACCGCGTTGCCGATCCGGAAGAGAAAGGTCGCCGCGAACAGCGTCGCGAGCGGGCTATATCGACGTTCGCTCATTCCGCTGCGGCGAGCTGCGCCTTCGCCGCAGCGAGGTACTCTTCGTTACCCGAGTCGAGGGCGAAGAGTGCGTAGGTGACCGCCCCGAACGCAAGGCGCTCCGCGATGTGGTGGGCGAGCCGCGGCCACACCCGGCCACCGGCCGCTTCATACGTGAGGAGGAGCTTCGCGAGCCCCTCTTCACCAAAGACCATAAGGTGCGCGGCCATGTCGATGGCAGGGTCATCAACGCGGGCCTCGCTCCAGTCGATCATCCCGCTGACGCGCTCCGTGTTGTCGATGAGCACATGGCCCACGTAGAGATCGCCATGCACCACCACGGAGAAATCTGGCCACGACGAATCGTCGTCGAGCCAGCGCTGCCACCGGTGGAGGCGCTTGTCGTTCACCACGAACTCGCGTCGGACGCGGTCAACGTCGTCGGCCACCTTCTGACGGGCCTGCGTCGGTGTACGGATGAGCATCCCCGCATCCACGGCGGCGGAAATGGGGACGGCATGCAGGGCGGCGAGCGCGGTCGCGAAGCTCTCCGCGAAGACCTCCGAGTCCTGCGGCACGACCCAGTCGGGCGTGGACGAACCAGGCTGGATGACCATCGCAGTCGAGTCTTCGAGCATGGGATAGGCAACGAGCTCGGCGTTGGCCACGCGCCAGTCCGGCACCGCGAACGGCAGGCGATTCTTGAGCATTGCCAGCACCCGCGCCTCTGGTTCGACCTTCGCGCTTACCTCGGCTCGGCGCGGGATGCGCAGCACCCACCGACGTCCATCGTCGACGGTGGCGATCACGATCCTATAGTCGAGCCCAAGCTCATTGACAGTCAGCGGGCCATGGAGCTTGAGCCCATGTCGGGCTGCAAGTGCGTACAGTTGGGAGGTATCGGCGGTCGTGACTACGGTCATGATTCACTCCTGAGGGCTTGACGGGTTTAGCCACCTAAATGTAACAGTCACGTCGGTTATATTCAATCCGGCACTGTTGCAAAGTTAGCGATGAGGCAGCCTTTTGTCTTATTCAAAGGCCTTACATTTCAAAAACTCTGCTTACCAGGCGCATTTCGCCCAGGGGATCACCATAATAAAATGCTGAGGCCTGGCCTTTGCGTAGTGCACGCATCACCTCAATACCTTTGATGGTGGCGTAAGCCGTCTTCATGGATTTAAATCCCAGCGTGGCGCCGATTATCCGTTTCAGTTTGCCATGATCGCATTCAATCACGTTGTTCCGGTACTTAATCTGTCGGTGTTCAACGTCAGACGGGCACCGGCCTTCGCGTTTGAGCAGAGCAAGCGCGCGACCATAGGCGGGCGCTTTATCCGTGTTGATGAATCGCGGGATCTGCCACTTCTTCACGTTGTTGAGGATTTTACCCAGAAACCGGTATGCAGCTTTGCTGTTACGACGGGAGGAGATATAAAAATCGACAGTGCGGCCCCGGCTGTCGACGGCCCGGTACAGATACGCCCAGCGGCCATTGACCTTCACGTAGGTTTCATCCATGTGCCACGGGCAAAGATCGGAAGGGTTACGCCAGTACCAGCGCAGCCGTTTTTCCATTTCAGGCGCATAACGCTGAACCCAGCGGTAAATCGTGGAGTGATCGACATTCACTCCGCGTTCAGCCAGCATCTCCTGCAGCTCACGGTAACTGATGCCGTATTTGCAGTACCAGCGTACGGCCCACAGAATGATGTCACGCTGAAAATGCCGGCCTTTGAATGGGTTCATGTGCAGCTCCATCAGCAAAAGGGGATGATAAGTTTATCACCACCGACTATTTGCAACAGTGCCCTCTGATGTTACATTGCACAAGATAAAAATATATCATCATGAACAATAAAACTGTCTGCTTACATAAACAGTAATACAAGGGGTGTTATGAGCCATATTCAACGGGAAACGTCTTGCTCGAGGCCGCGATTAAATTCCAACATGGATGCTGATTTATATGGGTATAAATGGGCTCGCGATAATGTCGGGCAATCAGGTGCGACAATCTATCGATTGTATGGGAAGCCCGATGCGCCAGAGTTGTTTCTGAAACATGGCAAAGGTAGCGTTGCCAATGATGTTACAGATGAGATGGTCAGACTAAACTGGCTGACGGAATTTATGCCTCTTCCGACCATCAAGCATTTTATCCGTACTCCTGATGATGCATGGTTACTCACCACTGCGATCCCCGGGAAAACAGCATTCCAGGTATTAGAAGAATATCCTGATTCAGGTGAAAATATTGTTGATGCGCTGGCAGTGTTCCTGCGCCGGTTGCATTCGATTCCTGTTTGTAATTGTCCTTTTAACAGCGATCGCGTATTTCGTCTCGCTCAGGCGCAATCACGAATGAATAACGGTTTGGTTGATGCGAGTGATTTTGATGACGAGCGTAATGGCTGGCCTGTTGAACAAGTCTGGAAAGAAATGCATAAGCTTTTGCCATTCTCACCGGATTCAGTCGTCACTCATGGTGATTTCTCACTTGATAACCTTATTTTTGACGAGGGGAAATTAATAGGTTGTATTGATGTTGGACGAGTCGGAATCGCAGACCGATACCAGGATCTTGCCATCCTATGGAACTGCCTCGGTGAGTTTTCTCCTTCATTACAGAAACGGCTTTTTCAAAAATATGGTATTGATAATCCTGATATGAATAAATTGCAGTTTCATTTGATGCTCGATGAGTTTTTCTAATCAGAATTGGTTAATTGGTTGTAACACTGGCAGAGCATTACGCTGACTTGACGGGACGGCGCTTCCCTACCCTCATGGCCGCCTCCCAGGAATCGACCCAGGTGCTTATCGTGGACATAATCCTTTACTCATAAATTGGCACTGTTGCAAAGTTAGCGATGAGGCAGCCTTTTGTCTTATTCAAAGGCCTTACATTTCAAAAACTCTGCTTACCAGGCGCATTTCGCCCAGGGGATCACCATAATAAAATGCTGAGGCCTGGCCTTTGCGTAGTGCACGCATCACCTCAATACCTTTGATGGTGGCGTAAGCCGTCTTCATGGATTTAAATCCCAGCGTGGCGCCGATTATCCGTTTCAGTTTGCCATGATCGCATTCAATCACGTTGTTCCGGTACTTAATCTGTCGGTGTTCAACGTCAGACGGGCACCGGCCTTCGCGTTTGAGCAGAGCAAGCGCGCGACCATAGGCGGGCGCTTTATCCGTGTTGATGAATCGCGGGATCTGCCACTTCTTCACGTTGTTGAGGATTTTACCCAGAAACCGGTATGCAGCTTTGCTGTTACGACGGGAGGAGAGATAAAAATCGACAGTGCGGCCCCGGCTGTCGACGGCCCGGTACAGATACGCCCAGCGGCCATTGACCTTCACGTAGGTTTCATCCATGTGCCACGGGCAAAGATCGGAAGGGTTACGCCAGTACCAGCGCAGCCGTTTTTCCATTTCAGGCGCATAACGCTGAACCCAGCGGTAAATCGTGGAGTGATCGACATTCACTCCGCGTTCAGCCAGCATCTCCTGCAGCTCACGGTAACTGATGCCGTATTTGCAGTACCAGCGTACGGCCCACAGAATGATGTCACGCTGAAAATGCCGGCCTTTGAATGGGTTCATGTGCAGCTCCATCAGCAAAAGGGGATGATAAGTTTATCACCACCGACTATTTGCAACAGTGCCCATCGGCGTAGTAGTGGATGTGGTCGATGACAAAGCCGGTGCGGGTCAGCGTGCGCCGGAGGATCGGCAGAAAATCGACCAGGAACGAAGTAGCGCGTGTGACGACGGCCGGTACGCCGACACGCGCCACGGCCTCGGCCCAGCGCGCGGCCGGCGGTTGGAGCAGGCCGTTGTGCACCGAACCGTGGTAGGTGCCGACCGCCAATGTGAGCCAGCGCTCTAGCTCGCGCAGCGTCAGGGCGGCCTTGTTTTCGGAATCGTAGTCGCCGCGCTGGTCAGGGTTGGAGAAGGTCGTTCCCGGCAGTTCGTCGTGAATCATCTGCATCGCCGTGCCGATGATCCGTTCCACGATGCCGCCATAGTGCGGCTGTCCCAGCGGGCGATAGTCCAGCCGGATGCCATGCTGCTCGCAACCCCGGCGCAGGGCCTCGCTCTTGAACTCGGCCGCGTTGTCTAGGTAGAGCAGCAAGGGCTTGCCGCTCATCTGCCAATCCATTTCCACGTTCAGTCCTTCCAGCCAAGGGCGCTTGTCGCAGGCGACATGCACGAGGCACAGGCCAACCGAAACGGCAGACGGCGCTTCCAGCGTGACGACCATGCCGAGCACGCAGCGGGTGAACACGTCGATGGCGAGGGTCAGGTACGGGCGGCCAATAGGTTGCCGGTCGCGGTCATCGACCACGATCAGGTCGATGACCGTATGGTCTATCTGCACCTGCTCCAGCGGCGCGGTCACGGCAGGAGGCTCGCCGCCCACACCTTGTAGGTCACGAGCGGCATCCTGGCCTTCCCGCCGGCGGATGACCTTGCGCGGGTCAAGGCTAGCGATCCGTAAGGCCACGGTATTGCGCGCCGGCACTCGCAGTTTTTGAGCCTTGCACACCTGAGTGACTTCGCGGTGAAAGGCCGCTAGGCTGCGCTTCTGCTTGGTCAGGAACCGCTTTTGCAGTAGCTCGTGGATGACGCGCTCGACCGGTTCCGGCAAGCGCCCCTTACCTTTACCTCCACCGGACTGGCCGGGCACCAGATCCGTCACGAGGCCGCTGCCTTGCCGGGCACGCCGGATCAGAACGTATACCTGGCGCCGAGACAAGCCCAGCGCCTGAGCCGCCATATCGGCCGCTTCGTGCCCGACCGTCTCCGACTGCGCCAACGGACTGATGATCTCCGCACGACGGCGCGCACGCTCCCAAGCCTCATCAGGCAGAGTGGCCACGCCTTGTTCTGGAATCCGTGGGGTGTCCGTCGCCATGCTCACCTCGCTTTGGTGCACACGAGTATTGAGCATAGTCGAGATTGGTGCAGATCACTTCTGATATTGAACTGTCAGGAGCTGGCTGCACAACAGCCATTACGCCCAATCAACTGGTGCAGTCGTCTTCTGAAAATGACATCCATGCCCAGCCCGTGCGCGAGCTGGATCACCGCCCGCACGATAGTTTGGTCACGGGCATCATCCGGGAGCCTGGCGACAAAGGATTGGTCGATTTTCAATGTGGTGATGGGGCAGCATTTCAGATGTTGCAGGCAGGAATAGCCGGTGCCGAAGTCGTCGGCGGCGAAGCGCACGCCGATGGCGCGCAAGGCGTCGAAACTGGCGAACAGGGCTGGATTGCCGAATGCGACCGATTCGGTCAGTTCGATCTCCAGAAGCTCGGCGGGCAGGGCCATATCGGCCAGCACCCGCTTTACCTCGTCGTCGAACGTTGGCCCAACCTGGCTGGCGGACACATTGATGGCAAGACGGAACGGTTGCCATGCCGGTCCTTGCCACTTGTGCATCTGGCGACAGGCCTCGCCCAGCACCCACGCGCCTATTTCCGGCATCAGGCCGAACGACTCGGCCAGCGGCAGGAACTGGCCGGGCGGCAACAGGCCAAGCCTCGGATGCCGCCAGCGCATCAACGCTTCCGCGCCAGCGATCCGGTGATCGCGCAGATCGACCAGCGGCTGGTAATGCAGGTCAAGCTGTCCGCGCGCCGCCGCCTGCGCCAACTCGGCCGCCGTCCATCCGGCGGGCTGCGAACTCGTCATGATCCGCCCCGGAAGGCGCGCAGCAGCCGCGTTACGGCCAGAACGAACAAGCCGGTCAGCGCGAGCGCGGCAACACCCCAATGCTCGCCAAGGAAGGCACCGGCGGTCGTCCCGGCCAGCACGGCGGCGAGAATCGGCAGATGGCAGGGGCAGGTCAACACGGCCAGCGCACCCCACAGGTAGCCGGAAACGGGTTGGCGCGTCTCGGGCGGCAGTTTGTCAGGGGCGTTCACGGCAATGCCTCCTCGTGCGCCCGCTCGGCTGGCATGGAGGCCAGTTGCGCGTCCAGATGGGCCAACGCCGCGCGCCGCCGCTCGACCAACTGGCGCAGCACGGCAAGCTGCGCTGCGGCTTGTGCGCCGTCCGCTGCGTCGAGCGCACGGCACAGCCGCGCCAGGGCATCCAGGCCGATACCCGCCTCGAAGGCCGCGCGCACGAAGCACAGCCGTTGCAAGGCCGCATCGTCGAACACGCCGTAGCCGCCCGTGGTGCAGGCCACCGGCCGTAACAAGCCGCGCACCAGGTAGTCGCGCACGATATGTACGCTCACCCCAGCGTTATGGGCCAGTTGCGATACCGTGTAGGCGCTCATCGCACACCTCCTTGTCCTCACCCGGCGCAGCAGGAAAGCTGCTTCACATCCTTGTTGAAGGTCTGCGCCGCGAGCTTCAACCCTTCGACCATCGTCAGGTAGGGGAACAACTGGTCGGCCAGTTCCTGCACCGTCATCCGGTTGCGAATCGCCAGTGCGGCCGTCTGGATCAGTTCGCCCGCTTCCGGGGCCACTGCCTGCACGCCGATCAGTCGTCCGCTGCCTTCTTCAACCACCAGTTTGATGAAGCCGCGCGTGTCGAAGTTGGCGAGCGCGCGCGGCACGTTGTCCAGCGTTAGCGTGCGACTATCAGTTTTGATGCCGTCATGGTGCGCTTCCGCCTCGCTGTAGCCTACGGTCGCCACTTGCGGGTCGGTGAACACCACGGCCGGCATCGCGGTCAGGTTCAGGGCCGCGTCACCGCCGGTCATGTTGATCGCGGCGCGAGTGCCGGCCGCTGCCGCCACATAGACGAACTGCGGCTGGTCGGTGCAGTCGCCTGCGGCGTAGATGTGTTCCACGCTTGTACGCATGCCGGGGTCGATGACGATAGCGCCTTGCGGGGTGAGCGTGACGCCCGTCGCATCCAGTGCCAGCTTGCGTGTGTTGGGCGCGCGGCCGGTGGCGACCAGCAGCTTGTCGGCGCGCAGTTCGCCGTGCGCCGTGGTGAGCACGAATTCGCCGTCCCCTTCACCATTGATATACGCGACCTGGCTGGCCTGGGTGTGTTCCCTCACCTCGATGCCCTCCATGCGGAATGCGGCCGTGACGGCTTCGCCTATAGCTGGGTCTTCGCGGAAGAACAGCGTGCTGCGAGCCAGGATCGTCACCTTCGCTCCGAGTCGGGCGAACGCCTGCGCCAGCTCCAGCGCCACCACTGATGAGCCAATCACGGCCAGGCGCTTAGGAATCGTCTCGCTGACCAGCGCTTCAGTGGAAGTCCAGTACGGAGTGTCTTTCAGGCCGGGAATCGGCGGCACGGCCGGGCTCGCGCCGGTGGCGATCAGGCAGCGGTCGAATGCCACCACGCGCTCGCCGCCGTCGTTGAGTTGCACGATCAGGTTGCGATTGTCCTTAAAGCGGGCGGAGCCGTGCAGCACAGTGATCGCCGGATTGCCCTCCAAGATGCCTTCGTACTTGGCGTGGCGCAGTTCATCGACGCGGGCCTGCTGCTGGGCCAGCAGCGCCGTGCGCTGGATGGTCGGCGTGGTAGCGGCGATGCCGCCATCGAACGGGCTTTCCCGGCGCAGATGGGCGATATGGGCGGCGCGGATCATGATCTTGGACGGCACACAACCGACATTGACGCAGGTGCCGCCGATGGTGCCGCGCTCGATCAGCGTGACACGTGCGCCTTGCTCGACGGCCTTCAGCGCCGCTGCCATCGCGGCCCCGCCGCTGCCGATGACGGCGATATGCAATGCGCCGCTGCTACCCGTCTTGTCGTTTCTGCCCAGCAGATCGCGCATCTTGTCGAGCAATCCGCCCGGCGTCGAAACTGAGGGGGCATCGGCCAGCGTGGCCCGATAACCGAGTCCAGCTACAGCGGCCGTCAGCGCGTCGGGTGACGTGCCGACCTCAATGGCGAGCTTGGCGCTGCCCTTGGCGTAGGAGACATCCGCTGATTGCACGCCGGGCACTTTCTCCAGGGCGTCCTTGACATGCACTGCGCACGAGTCGCAAGTCATGCCGGTGATTTTGAGAGTGCTCATACCATCGTTCCTTATTCGTGTGGGCCGCCGTGTCGCACGGTCAGCCGTCTTTCACAAGCGCTTGGCGGGGAGTTCGCAGCCGTCCGGTCCGCAACGGCGATGCGCCGGCGACACGAAGTCCCAGATCGACACCCCAATCATCAAGGCCAGGCCGACGTACATCAGGTTCGCCGTCCACCAGTTGCCGAGCAGCCAGACCGTGGCCGCAAACACGATGGCCGGGCCGATCATGCCGAGCAGACTGCGCAGCCATTGCCGATGACTGAACCAACCCAGCGCGTTCGCCAGGAAGGCCAGCGCGGCAAACAGCGGCAGCAGGCGGCTGATGAACAGTCCCTCGTACTGGCTCAAGAAGCCCAGCCCGATGGCCGCGCCGAAGCTGGCGAGGGCTGGAAAGCAGGCGGCGCAGCCCATCGCGGAAACGACGCTGCCGAGCGCGCCGGTTTTATCGGCAATGCGTGTCATCAGTCCCATGAAGCGGCTCTCGCTGTTGTCGTTGGCTTGCTGGCTCACTGCTTGACGCTGGACGGATAGCCGGCGTCTGCGGTGGCCTTGGTCAGCTTCTGTACGCTGGCCTTGGTGTCGTCAAAAGTGACGACGGCCTCGCGCTTCTCGAAGCCCACATCGACCTTGCTCACGCCTTCGACCTTGGAGAGCGCTTTCTTGACTGTGATCGGGCAGGCGGCGCAAGTCATGCCGGGAACCGCTAGCGTGACGGTCTGGGTAGCGGCCCACACCGGGGCAACAGCGGCGGCGAGGGCAAGGGAGGCAAACAGTTTCTTCATGATGAACTCCTGGTTAATAGAAAAATGGAACGACATAGGGAAATCCAAGCGCGACCAGGACCAGCACGGCCACGATCCAGAAAATCAGCTTGTAGGTGGCGCGCACCTGCGGAATCGCGCAGACCTCACCTGGCTTGCATGCCTGCACGGGCCGGTAAATCCGCTTCCAGGCGAAGAACAGCGCCACTAGCGCCGCGCCGATGAACAACGGTCGATAGGGTTCCAGCACCGTCAGGTTGCCGATCCAAGCACCGGAGAAGCCCAGGGCGACCAGTACTAGCGGCCCCAGGCAGCAGGTCGATGCAAGAATGGCGGCCAGCCCGCCGGCGAAGAGCGCACCGCGCCCGTTTTGTGGTTCAGACATACGTTGGCCCTTTTGAATTTGGATTGGATAGCGTAACCTTACTTCCGTACTCATGTACGGAGTCAAGCGATATGGAAAATAATTTGGAAAACCTGACCATTGGCGTTTTTGCCAAGGCGGCCGGGGTCAACGTGGAGACAATCCGCTTCTATCAGCGCAAGGGCCTGTTGCGGGAACCGGACAAGCCTTACGGCAGCATCCGCCGCTATGGGGAGGCGGACGTGGTTCGGGTGAAATTCGTGAAATCGGCACAGCGGCTGGGGTTCAGTCTGGACGAGATTGCCGAGCTGTTGCGGCTCGACGATGGCACCCACTGCGAGGAGGCCAGCAGCCTGGCCGAACACAAGCTCAAGGACGTGCGCGAGAAGATGGCCGACTTGGCGCGCATGGAAACCGTGCTGTCTGAACTCGTGTGCGCCTGCCATGCACGAAAGGGGAATGTTTCCTGCCCGTTGATCGCGTCACTACAGGGCGAAGCAGGCCTGGCAAGGTCAGCTATGCCTTAGCGTGCTTTATTTTCCGTTTTCTGAGGTGCCCCCAAGAACACCGCCCTGGCCAGCGAGTTGCGCGCCTCACCTTTGTTCAGGCCGGCATGCACGCGGCGGCGCAGTTCAACACTTTGCAGCCAGTCCAGGATGAACAGCGTGCGCTCGATCCGGCCCAGCTCGCGCAGGGCCACGGCCAGTCCGTTCTGGCGCGGGTAGCTGCCGAGCTTGCGCAGCATCAGCGAGGCGGTGACGGTGCCCTGCTTGATCGAGCTGGCCAGGCGCAGGATGTCGTCCCAGTGGGCACGCACGTGCTTGATGTTCAGGGTGCCGCCGATCAGCGGGCGCAACGTCGGGTAGGCTTGCACGCCCTGCGGCACGTACAGCTTGGTTTCGCCGAGGTCGCGGATGCGCGGCGCGAAGCGGAAGCCTAGCAGGTGCATCAGGGCAAAGACGTGATCGGTGAAGCCGGCCGTGTCGGTGTAGTGCTCCTCGATCCGCAGGTCGGACTCGTGGTACAGCAGGCCGTCGAGCACATAGGTGGAATCGCGGACGCCGACATTCACCACGCGGGTGCTGAACGGCGCGTACTGGTCGGAGATATGGGTATAGAACAGCCGTCCCGGCTCGCTACCGTACTTCGGGTTGACGTGCCCGGTGCTCTCGCCCCGGCCACCCGCGCGGAAGCGCTGGCCATCGGAGGATGAGGTCGTGCCGTCGCCCCAGTGGGCGGCAAAGGCGTGGCGATACTGGTGGTTGACCAGCTCGGCCAAGGCCGCCGAATAGGTTTCGTCGCGGATGTGCCAGGCTTGCAGCCAGGACAGCTTGGCGTAGGTCAGGCCGGGGCTCGACTCGGCCATCTTGGTCAGCCCGAGGTTGATCGCATCACCGAGGATTGCGGACAGCAGCAACGTCCTGTCTTTGGCCTCGGCCCCGTCCTTCAAGTGGGTGAAGTGGCGGCTGAAGCCCGTCCAGTCGTCCACGTCCATCAGCAGTTCGGTGATCTTGATGCGCGGCAGTAACTGGCTGGTTTGGTCGATCAGCGCCTGCGCCCGATCCGGCACCGCCGCATCCAGCGGGGTGATTTTCAGCCCTGACTCGGTGAGGATGGCATCGGGCAGCTCGTTGTCCTTGGCCAGGCGGGTGACGGTGGCCAACTGCTCGTCCAGCAGCTGCAAACGCTCTTCCAGGTACTGGTCGCTGTTCGGGTTGATCGCCAGGGGCAGGGCCTGCTCGCGCTTGAGTGCGGCGAACTTCTCGGCCGGCAGCAGGTAGTCGTCGAAGTCGCGGAACTGCCGCGAGCCCTTGACCCAGATGTCGCCGGAGCGCAGGGCGTTCTTCAGCTCGGACAGGGCGCAGATTTCGTAGAATTTCCGGTCGAGGCCTTCCGGGGTGATCACCAGCGGCTTCCAGCGCGGCTTGATGAAGGCCGTGGGTGCATCGGCCGGCACCTTGCGCAGGTTGTCGGCGTTCATCTCACGCAGGGTCTGCACGGCTGCCAGCACGCCTTGCGCGGCCGGCCCGTGCTGTTCCCCAACTTTTCGCTCGGCGAAGAGTATGAACATGCGCCGCCGGCGACGAATCGCCAAATCTCACCGTATCTCCCGAGCGGACGATTTCGCACCGGTCTGCCCGTCGAAGGGCTTGCGATCGAACGGGGCGACCTTTTCTATGCATGTCCGCGAGCCAGCGTCTTTTATGGCACGGCGCTCGACGCCGACCTTCGGACGCGCGGCGTAAGCACGCTTGTCATGGCCGGGATAAGCACCACCGGCGTTGTTCTTTCAAGCGTCGCCTGGGCTAGTGATGCGGACTACGACGTGCGTTTGGTCCAGGACTGCTGCTACGACCCGGATCGGGATGCCCACGAAGCTCTGTTGCGTTCCGGGTTCGGCGGACGTGTACAGGTCGTGTAATTTTCGGGCCTCGCATGATCGCGGCCATAGCCGCAGGTGGATTGGTGCGAGGCAGGGCCAGTCCAAGTCAGGGTGCGGTCATCGCGGCGCCTGCAACTCTCAAAAACCCATCGCCGTAGCGGAGGTCTTGTAATCGCATGTCATTACGCACGCCCGATTTATTGTTCACAGCGATAGCACCTGCCATTTGGGGCAGCACCTACATTGTCACCACCCAATACCTGCCGAACTTCTCACCGATGACGGTCGCGATGCTGCGGGCGTTGCCGGCGGGTTTATTGCTCGTGATGATCGTCCGACAGATTCCAACGGGAATCTGGTGGATGCGCATCTTCATCCTCGGCGCACTTAATATTTCGCTATTCTGGAGCTTGTTGTTTATTTCGGTCTACCGCCTGCCGGGCGGGGTCGCGGCGACGGTAGGCGCTGTGCAGCCGCTGATGGTCGTGTTCATCTCTGCCGCTCTGCTAGGTAGCCCGATACGATTGATGGCGGTCCTGGGGGCTATTTGCGGAACTGCGGGCGTGGCGCTGTTGGTGTTGACACCAAACGCAGCGCTAGATCCTGTCGGCGTCGCAGCGGGCCTGGCGGGGGCGGTTTCCATGGCGTTCGGAACCGTGCTGACCCGCAAGTGGCAACCTCCCGTGCCTCTGCTCACCTTTACCGCCTGGCAACTGGCGGCCGGAGGACTTCTGCTCGTTCCAGTAGCTTTAGTGTTTGATCCGCCAATCCCGATGCCTACAGGAACCAATGTTCTCGGCCTGGCGTGGCTCGGCCTGATCGGAGCGGGTTTAACCTACTTCCTTTGGTTCCGGGGGATCTCGCGACTCGAACCTACAGTTGTTTCCTTACTGGGCTTTCTCAGCCCGGGGACCGCCGTGTTGCTAGGATGGTTGTTCTTGGATCAGACGCTGAGTGCGCTTCAAATCATCGGCGTCCTGCTCGTGATCGGGAGTATCTGGCTGGGCCAACGTTCCAACCGCACTCCTAGGGCGCGTATAGCTTGCCGGAAGTCGCCTTGACCCGCATGGCATAGGCCTATCGTTTCCACGATCAGCGATCGGCTCGTTGCCCTGCGCCGCTCCAAAGCCCGCGACGCAGCGCCGGCAGGCAGAGCAAGTAGAGGGCAGCGCCTGCAATCCATGCCCACCCGTTCCACGTTGTTATAGAAGCCGCATAGATCGCCGTGAAGAGGAGGGGTCCGACGATCGAGGTCAGGCTGGTGAGCGCCGCCAGTGAGCCTTGCAGCTGCCCCTGACGTTCCTCATCCACCTGCCTGGACAACATTGCTTGCAGCGCCGGCATTCCGATGCCACCCGAAGCAAGCAGGACCATGATCGGGAACGCCATCCATCCCCGTGTCGCGAAGGCAAGCAGGATGTAGCCTGTGCCGTCGGCAATCATTCCGAGCATGAGTGCCCGCCTTTCGCCGAGCCGGGCGGCTACAGGGCCGGTGATCATTGCCTGGGCGAGTGAATGCAGAATGCCAAATGCGGCAAGCGAAATGCCGATCGTGGTCGCGTCCCAGTGAAAGCGATCCTCGCCGAAAATGACCCAAAGCGCGGCCGGCACCTGTCCGACAAGTTGCATGATGAAGAAGACCGCCATCAGGGCGGCGACGACGGTCATGCCCCGGGCCCACCGGAACGAAGCGAGCGGGTTGAGAGCCTCCCGGCGTAACGGCCGGCGTTCGCCTTTGTGCGACTCCGGCAAAAGGAAACAGCCCGTCAGGAAATTGAGGCCGTTCAAGGCTGCCGCGGCGAAGAACGGAGCGTGGGGGGAGAAACCGCCCATCAGCCCACCGAGCACAGGTCCCGCGACCATCCCGAACCCGAAACAGGCGCTCATGAAGCCGAAGTGCCGCGCGCGCTCATCGCCATCAGTGATATCGGCAATATAAGCGCCGGCTACCGCCCCAGTCGCCCCGGTGATGCCGGCCACGATCCGCCCGATATAGAGAACCCAAAGGAAAGGCGCCGTCGCCATGATGGCGTAGTCGACAGCAGCGCCGGCCAGCGAGACGAGCAAGACCGGCCGCCGCCCGAAACGATCCGACAGCGCGCCCAGCACAGGTGCGCAGGCAAATTGCATCAACGCATACAGCGCCAGCAGAATGCCATAGTGGGCGGTGACGTCGTTCGAGTGAACCAGATCGCGCAGGAGGCCCGGCAGCACCGGCATAATCAGGCCGATGCCGACAGCGTCGAGCGCGACAGTGCTCAGAATTACGATCAGGGGTCTGTTGGGTTTCACGTCTGGCCTCCGGACCAGCCTCCGCTGGTCCGATTGAACGCGCGGATTCTTTATCACTGATAAGTTGGTGGACATATTATGTTTATCAGTGATAAAGTGTCAAGCATGACAAAGTTGCAGCCGAATACAGTGATCCGTGCCGCCCTGGACCTGTTGAACGAGGTCGGCGTAGACGGTCTGACGACACGCAAACTGGCGGAACGGTTGGGGGTTCAGCAGCCGGCGCTTTACTGGCACTTCAGGAACAAGCGGGCGCTGCTCGACGCACTGGCCGAAGCCATGCTGGCGGAGAATCATACGCATTCGGTGCCGAGAGCCGACGACGACTGGCGCTCATTTCTGATCGGGAATGCCCGCAGCTTCAGGCAGGCGCTGCTCGCCTACCGCGATGGCGCGCGCATCCATGCCGGCACGCGACCGGGCGCACCGCAGATGGAAACGGCCGACGCGCAGCTTCGCTTCCTCTGCGAGGCGGGTTTTTCGGCCGGGGACGCCGTCAATGCGCTGATGACAATCAGCTACTTCACTGTTGGGGCCGTGCTTGAGGAGCAGGCCGGCGACAGCGATGCCGGCGAGCGCGGCGGCACCGTTGAACAGGCTCCGCTCTCGCCGCTGTTGCGGGCCGCGATAGACGCCTTCGACGAAGCCGGTCCGGACGCAGCGTTCGAGCAGGGACTCGCGGTGATTGTCGATGGATTGGCGAAAAGGAGGCTCGTTGTCAGGAACGTTGAAGGACCGAGAAAGGGTGACGATTGATCAGGACCGCTGCCGGAGCGCAACCCACTCACTACAGCAGAGCCATGTAGACAACATCCCCTCCCCCTTTCCACCGCGTCAGACGCCCGTAGCAGCCCGCTACGGGCTTTTTCATGCCCTGCCCTAGCGTCCAAGCCTCACGGCCGCGCTCGGCCTCTCTGGCGGCCTTCTGGCGCTCCTGCTGCGGCGTCCGCTCGTGGGCCGTGGCGCGGGTCCGCGCGCCGGCCTCGTGCGCCTGGCGCTCGCGGGCGAGGACCAGGGCGGCCGTCTTCACGTTCTGCCTTGCGCAGATGAGATAGGGGAGCCCGCAGAATTCGGAAAAAATCGTACGCTAAGGTTTTCCGGGCATCCGTAAGGGCCGAAACTTCCCGTCTTCCAGTCTGCGGCTCTGCCGCCAGACGTAATCGCCGGTTAGGTTGATGTGCTCCCAGCCCAGCGGCGACAGGAATTGCAGCAGCTCGCCGTCCACCGGCTTGCCGGCCTCGACCAACCCCTGGGTGGCGCGTTCCAGGTACACCGTGTTCCACAGCACGATAGCCGCCGTCACCAGGTTGAGGCCGCTGGCCCGGTAGCGCTGCTGCTCGAAGCTCCGATCCCTGATTTCCCCAAGGCGGTTGAAGAACACCGCCCTGGCCAGCGAGTTGCGCGCCTCACCTTTGTTCAGGCCGGCATGCACGCGGCGGCGCAGTTCAACACTTTGCAGCCAGTCCAGGATGAACAGCGTGCGCTCGATCCGGCCCAGCTCGCGCAGGGCCACGGCCAGTCCGTTCTGGCGCGGGTAGCTGCCGAGCTTGCGCAGCATCAGCGAGGCGGTGACGGTGCCCTGCTTGATCGAGCTGGCCAGGCGCAGGATGTCGTCCCAGTGGGCACGCACGTGCTTGATGTTCAGGGTGCCGCCGATCAGCGGGCGCAACGTCGGGTAGGCTTGCACGCCCTGCGGCACGTACAGCTTGGTTTCGCCGAGGTCGCGGATGCGCGGCGCGAAGCGGAAGCCTAGCAGGTGCATCAGGGCAAAGACGTGATCGGTGAAGCCGGCCGTGTCGGTGTAGTGCTCCTCGATCCGCAGGTCGGACTCGTGGTACAGCAGGCCGTCGAGCACATAGGTGGAATCGCGGACGCCGACATTCACCACGCGGGTGCTGAACGGCGCGTACTGGTCGGAGATATGGGTATAGAACAGCCGTCCCGGCTCGCTACCGTACTTCGGGTTGACGTGCCCGGTGCTCTCGCCCCGGCCACCCGCGCGGAAGCGCTGGCCATCGGAGGATGAGGTCGTGCCGTCGCCCCAGTGGGCGGCAAAGGCGTGGCGATACTGGTGGTTGACCAGCTCGGCCAAGGCCGCCGAATAGGTTTCGTCGCGGATGTGCCAGGCTTGCAGCCAGGACAGCTTGGCGTAGGTCAGGCCGGGGCTCGACTCGGCCATCTTGGTCAGCCCGAGGTTGATCGCATCACCGAGGATTGCGGACAGCAGCAACGTCCTGTCTTTGGCCTCGGCCCCGTCCTTCAAGTGGGTGAAGTGGCGGCTGAAGCCCGTCCAGTCGTCCACGTCCATCAGCAGTTCGGTGATCTTGATGCGCGGCAGTAACTGGCTGGTTTGGTCGATCAGCGCCTGCGCCCGATCCGGCACCGCCGCATCCAGCGGGGTGATTTTCAGCCCTGACTCGGTGAGGATGGCATCGGGCAGCTCGTTGTCCTTGGCCAGGCGGGTGACGGTGGCCAACTGCTCGTCCAGCAGCTGCAAACGCTCTTCCAGGTACTGGTCGCTGTTCGGGTTGATCGCCAGGGGCAGGGCCTGCTCGCGCTTGAGTGCGGCGAACTTCTCGGCCGGCAGCAGGTAGTCGTCGAAGTCGCGGAACTGCCGCGAGCCCTTGACCCAGATGTCGCCGGAGCGCAGGGCGTTCTTCAGCTCGGACAGGGCGCAGATTTCGTAGAATTTCCGGTCGAGGCCTTCCGGGGTGATCACCAGCGGCTTCCAGCGCGGCTTGATGAAGGCCGTGGGTGCATCGGCCGGCACCTTGCGCAGGTTGTCGGCGTTCATCTCACGCAGGGTCTGCACGGCTGCCAGCACGCCTTGCGCGGCCGGCGCGGCGCGCAGTTCCAGCACCTCCAGCAAGGCCGGCGTGTAACGGCGCAGGGTGGCGAAGTTCTCGCCGACCAGGTGCAGGTGGTCGAAGCCTTCCGGCCGGGCCAGCAGCTCGGCCTCGCTGACGCTCTCGGTGAACTCGTCCCAGGGAATCACCGCCTCGATGGCGGCATAGGGGTCGCTGCCGCTTTCCTTCGCTTCCAGCAGCGCCTGGCCGATCCTGGAGTACAGGCGCACCTTGTCGTTGATCGCCTTGCCCTGCTTCTGGAACTGCTGCTGATGCTTGTGCTTCGCGCCGCTGAACAGCTTGACCAGGATGCGGTCATGCAGATCGACCAGCTCATCGATCACGGTCGCGGTGCTCTCCAGCACCACGGCGGCCAGGGTCGCGTAGCGGCGCTGCGGCTCGAACTTACCGAGGTCTTTGGGCGTCATCTGCCCACCCTCGCGGGCCAGCTTGAGCAGGCGGTTCTGGTGGATGTGCCGGCCCAGGCCTTCGGGCAAGTCCACCAACTGAAATGTCTTCAGCCGCTCGATGTGTTCCAGCATGTGCCGAGAGTTGGGTTTCAGCGGTGCCTGGCGCAGCCAGGTCAACCAGGTGATGCTGCTGCCGGCCTTGAGCTTCAACAGCTCGTCCAGCTTGGCCCGATGCGAGTCCGTGAGTGGTTCGACCAGGGCGCGGTAGACCCGCCGATTGGCTCGCGCAATGGCTTCCGAGCAGGCCCGGTCAATCACGCTCAGCGCCGGCAGGATGCGTCGTTTCTGCCGTAGGCTCTCCAGGGCCTGACCGGCCAGCAGCAAGCCTTTGTCGGTCTGCTGGGCCAGCTCGGTTAGCTCGCGCACCAGGGCGCGGAAGTCGGACAGGCCGAACGGGGCCAGTTGCAGGTAGGTGCGCAGTTCCTGGGCATGCTCGCGACGGGTCACGTCGCGCTCGCCGTACTTTGCCCAGCTCGCCGGCTCGGCCTGGACTTGCTTCGCCACCCACAGGATGACCGGCTCGGGCAGCTCGCTGTCGGTTCCCAGCGCGTAACCGGGGTAGCGCAGCAGGCAGAGCTGCACGGCGAAGCCGAGGCGGTTGGCGTCGCCGCGTCGCTGGCGGATCAGCGACAGGTCGGAGTCGTTGAAGGTGTAGTAGCGGATCAGGTCATCCTGGCTTTCCGGCAGCGCAAGCAGGGTGTCCCGCTCCGTGGCCGAGAGGATCAAGCGACGCGGCATGTGTCAGTCGTCCGTGCGGAGGGGCACTGTTGCAAATAGTCGGTGGTGATAAACTTATCATCCCCTTTTGCTGATGGAGCTGCACATGAACCCATTCAAAGGCCGGCATTTTCAGCGTGACATCATTCTGTGGGCCGTACGCTGGTACTGCAAATACGGCATCAGTTACCGTGAGCTGCAGGAGATGCTGGCTGAACGCGGAGTGAATGTCGATCACTCCACGATTTACCGCTGGGTTCAGCGTTATGCGCCTGAAATGGAAAAACGGCTGCGCTGGTACTGGCGTAACCCTTCCGATCTTTGCCCGTGGCACATGGATGAAACCTACGTGAAGGTCAATGGCCGCTGGGCGTATCTGTACCGGGCCGTCGACAGCCGGGGCCGCACTGTCGATTTTTATCTCTCCTCCCGTCGTAACAGCAAAGCTGCATACCGGTTTCTGGGTAAAATCCTCAACAACGTGAAGAAGTGGCAGATCCCGCGATTCATCAACACGGATAAAGCGCCCGCCTATGGTCGCGCGCTTGCTCTGCTCAAACGCGAAGGCCGGTGCCCGTCTGACGTTGAACACCGACAGATTAAGTACCGGAACAACGTGATTGAATGCGATCATGGCAAACTGAAACGGATAATCGGCGCCACGCTGGGATTTAAATCCATGAAGACGGCTTACGCCACCATCAAAGGTATTGAGGTGATGCGTGCACTACGCAAAGGCCAGGCCTCAGCATTTTATTATGGTGATCCCCTGGGCGAAATGCGCCTGGTAAGCAGAGTTTTTGAAATGTAAGGCCTTTGAATAAGACAAAAGGCTGCCTCATCGCTAACTTTGCAACAGTGCCTTCTGAAACGAAATTACAGATTACGGTTAAAATATAAAAAAAAGCCACCAATCCTGCCGGATACGGTGGCTTAAATACAGAATTAATTAATTTATTTCAGTATGTTATCACACATCAGCTGAAGTGTATTGATAAACCTTGCTGCATGAAAACCATCACAGACTGCATGATGAACCTGTACAGAAACAGGTAATAGTACGCGGTCACCTTCCTGCTGAAACTTTGCCATTGTAAAAACCGGGGAAAAATAATCATCATTTCCGGTGATATTCAGATTAAATCCGTCAAAACTCACCCAGGGTAACGATGATATATTCAGGTGATTCTCCGGTAAATTTCCCTGCGGAAACAACCTGGTATCATGCTGATATTCTGCTGTTACCGCGTTATAACCCGCCATAAACTCACTGAGATCCGGAAAATAACGGCAGGACAGTGCGGAGAATGTTTCGGTTTCTTTATGAAAGACAGTAAAGACCGGGTCTGACTGTTCCCAGTAAATCAGTTCATTATCTTTCATTGCCATCCGGAACTCCGGAAACTGATTAACAGCCCGGGAGATCAGGTAAATCATCAGCGGATAAAACTTATAACCGGTTTTCGCCAGTGCAGTACGCAAAGCGGTAATATCGAGTTTGGTGGTCAGGCTGAATCCGCATTTAATCTGCTGACGATAAAGGGCAAAATGTTCCCTGCGATTCCAGGTATTCAGGTCAATCCGGGTAAAATTCATGGTTATTCCTTCTGATTAATAGTGAAAAATATTAATAATCAGAAGGCAGTCTGGTTGTCTCAATGGGTAACATTCCGTCCTCCGTAAGCTGTCTGGTATTCAGTAATAATACCCGATACGGGCTTAATCTGTATTAAGCCCGGTTTTATTTATTCCGGCCACTCATCCGCAAATACATAGCGGATCAGTTCTGCGGATTCACGGGGCGGTGCTCTCAGCACATCCGCCATTAAATCAATTTCCATCTGACAGGTTTGCAGCTTGTCTTCCGCCAGCACATACGGATCATCCGTCAGGAAACTATCGCCGTATTTATCCACCGACCCCTGTATTTGTGCCGAAAATAATGACTGAATTTCATCAGCGGAATAATGCGCAACCGGAGCCCCTTCACCGGCTGAATTCACCAGATCCAGCAACGCTCTGTTACCGATAATAAAGTCACGGTACCCGGCGGAAGCCTTTTTCATATCCGGCGGGCCAGACACTTCCGGATGCAGCACACGAAAGCAGAAGTCACCGGAGGTATCCTGCGCCAGTGCTTTCTGCAAAAATTCCAGCCGCATTTTCCCGTAATTAATCACCGCGTCATCCCCCGCGAGATAAAGCAGTTTTTTAATATTTTCGGTGGCCCACTGTTGCAGGCGCATATAGTACTCTAAACAGGGCACTGTTGCAAATAGTCGGTGGTGATAAACTTATCATCCCCTTTTGCTGATGGAGCTGCACATGAACCCATTCAAAGGCCGGCATTTTCAGCGTGACATCATTCTGTGGGCCGTACGCTGGTACTGCAAATACGGCATCAGTTACCGTGAGCTGCAGGAGATGCTGGCTGAACGCGGAGTGAATGTCGATCACTCCACGATTTACCGCTGGGTTCAGCGTTATGCGCCTGAAATGGAAAAACGGCTGCGCTGGTACTGGCGTAACCCTTCCGATCTTTGCCCGTGGCACATGGATGAAACCTACGTGAAGGTCAATGGCCGCTGGGCGTATCTGTACCGGGCCGTCGACAGCCGGGGCCGCACTGTCGATTTTTATCTCTCCTCCCGTCGTAACAGCAAAGCTGCATACCGGTTTCTGGGTAAAATCCTCAACAACGTGAAGAAGTGGCAGATCCCGCGATTCATCAACACGGATAAAGCGCCCGCCTATGGTCGCGCGCTTGCTCTGCTCAAACGCGAAGGCCGGTGCCCGTCTGACGTTGAACACCGACAGATTAAGTACCGGAACAACGTGATTGAATGCGATCATGGCAAACTGAAACGGATAATCGGCGCCACGCTGGGATTTAAATCCATGAAGACGGCTTACGCCACCATCAAAGGTATTGAGGTGATGCGTGCACTACGCAAAGGCCAGGCCTCAGCATTTTATTATGGTGATCCCCTGGGCGAAATGCGCCTGGTAAGCAGAGTTTTTGAAATGTAAGGCCTTTGAATAAGACAAAAGGCTGCCTCATCGCTAACTTTGCAACAGTGCCATTCTTTTTATATATGAGGCAAAGGAATCGTTAGAAAGCGAAGCGCGGTTATACATCAAATACAGTTTTGCTGACGGCAATTTTATACCGATGCTAATCTCTTTGAGATTAAAGACAGGGGAGAAAAATTCGTACAGAACTCTGGGTATAATACCAATGATATCAGTGTGTGATATAACGTTAACGATTGAAATCAAAGAGTCGCTACTGAAACCAATATCACGATTGGCTAAAAGTTGATTCGTTTGTGACTGATACTCTTTCATCCCCTGTTCCTCAGTGAGGAGTAATGTAAATTTTTCCTTTAATAATTGTTCTACGGTACTTGAATCATTAATTCTGGGATGGTTACTGTTACGGACTAACACCCCTTCGAGCGTTTTGACCGGCGTGCATACAATGGAGCGGTTATGTACTGGTACGATTGTGAATACCAGATCCGCTTTGCGGTAAGATAGAATATTTTCAGCAGTTTCTGCGCTCATTAGAATGTCGTGATGTTCAATCTCAATATCAATATCAGAACCTTCTCTGAGAGAATGAACCATCTCGTATAAATTTAAATTGGTTGCCATTTGCGGGCTATAAATAATAAATTTTTTCTTTAAACTGGAGTTATGCATGATGTTAATTGTTTGCTCCAGTGAGTTGAGGTTTTGTTCCAGATGATGATGAAGATTGATGCCAGTTACCGTAGGCGTGATGCCTTTTCCCGAGCGAATGAACAATGGATCGTTAAACTGAGTACGAAGTCGTTGCAATGACTGACTCACGGCCGAAGGTGTAATAAAAAGTGTTTCTGCAGCCTTGCTGATGCTCAGGTGCTGATAGATACATTCAAAAATAACAAGTAGGTTTAGATCGAATTTTTTAAGATCGTAAAGATTAGCCATGTATACTTTCCTCTGACGGTAAAATTTGAAATAATTAAATTATGAAATGGTTTGAAATGTACTTATTTACAGACTTTATGTTTCAGTGCTTAATGAACGATTAATTTAAACTAACATAGCACAAAACACTTTATTTTCACGAGAAAAAAAAGAAGTGTGGTGAGTGATTGAAATGAGAACGATAACAATCACTCATTTTATTACCTTTATTTATTTCCCATGATAATGTTTAATTTCTCCTGATCGGGTAACCCGACTTCCTGTTGCAGCGTATTGTCTTTACTCATGTAGTAGATGGCTGGCGTCACGTTAGCACCCAAATCATCCATCAACTTTTGATTGATATTGAGTATCTTCATCTGCTCGGGCGGGAGAGAGGCAGGAATTTCCAGCTTCATTTTGCCGCCGGAGGCTTCATAGTCATGCCAGGTTTTGGCCGGATCTTTTGTCGACAAGATTGCGGCAGCTGTTGCCGGGCTTTCAGGTTTGATTACGCCCACCAGTAGCGTACGCAACTGAACTTTACCGGAATCGACCCACGGACGCGCCTGCTGCCAAAACTGTTTGCAATAAGGGCAGAAGGGATCGGCGAACACGTAGACAATCACCGGGGCCTCTTTCTTACCATCCAGAATCCATGAGGCTTTTTCCATTCGCTGCCACATCTCGCGCCCTGCTGGGGCATAGATCTCTTTTTCTATCAGTGCATTACTGAGGTTTTCACCTTTCTCATTGTACATGTAGCCTGAGATAGCATGTTTGCCGTCGGGCGTGACGTAGATAGTGACGCCCATATCCTGATATTTACCCAGATAACCTTTCATTCCGCCAGGGGCATCGAAAGGTTTCAGAATAGTAATGCCCTGTTTCTCAATGGCTTTAACAGGGGCAGGTAGCTCTTCGGCATGAACGATAGCGGGAAGTAAGGATAAGAGTAAGGTACGCTTGAACATTGATTTTCCTTATAAAATCAGAAGGAAAGGGGACTGAATTGCAAAACCTATCACAGCCATAGGTAAGATCGACAGTCTGTCGATTGCCCTTTCTTTAGTTGGGTGATGTAATCCCAATCGCTGTTACGACCTTTGTTAAGGTAATGTAGAGCGCAACACATAGCCAGTTCTGCTGGTACTGAAGTTACCTGCGGGTAGCTCGGGTAATGAGGCTCCCTGCAAAGGGGGCCTTTTTACTTTTGTCTTTTAGGTTCGATTGAGGAAGTTGTTAGTTAACGCTTATTGATTTGATAAAGGAAACGCATTAGCCCTTGGAAGAGATTTTCGTTAACTTATCTCTCAACGAAAACACGGAGGAAGTACAGATGTCTTTGATTAATACCAAAATTAAACCTTTCAAAAACCAGGCGTTCAAAAACGGTGAGTTCATCGAAGTAACCGAGAAAGATACCGAAGGTCGCTGGAGCGTCTTCTTCTTCTATCCGGCTGACTTCACCTTCGTATGCCCGACCGAACTGGGCGACGTTGCAGACCATTATGAAGAACTGCAGAAACTGGGCGTAGACGTTTACTCTGTTTCTACCGATACCCACTTTACGCACAAAGCATGGCACAGCAGCTCTGACACCATCGCAAAAATCAAATATGCAATGATCGGCGACCCGACTGGCGCCCTGACCCGTAACTTCGACAACATGCGTGAAGATGAAGGTCTGGCTGACCGCGCAACCTTCGTTGTTGACCCGCAGGGTATCATCCAGGCAATCGAAGTTACCGCTGAAGGTATCGGCCGTGATGCGTCCGACCTGCTGCGCAAAATTAAAGCCGCACAGTATGTTGCATCCCACCCAGGTGAAGTTTGCCCGGCTAAATGGAAAGAAGGTGAAGCGACACTGGCTCCATCTTTAGACCTGGTTGGTAAAATCTAAGCTAATTTGTAGGCCGGATAAACGTAGTGCATCCGGCATTCCACAGGCGCAAATTTGCGCCTGTTTCATTCCAGCACCATGACGCAAGTTGCATTAATGCAGTCCCGCGAAGTCGGCTTGCATGATGATGTTTTCAGAGAGGGAAGAAGAATGCTCGACACAAATATGAAAACCCAGCTCAGGGCTTACCTTGAGAAACTGACCAAACCTGTTGAGCTGATTGCTACGCTGGATGACAGCGCTAAATCGGCAGAAATCAAGGAACTGCTGACTGAAATTGCTGAACTGTCAGAAAAAGTCACCTTCACAGAAGACAATACTCTGGCAGTGCGTAAGCCATCGTTCTTGATTACCAATCCTGGCTCTCACCAGGGGCCGCGCTTTGCGGGTTCTCCGCTGGGCCATGAATTTACCTCGCTGGTGCTCGCGCTGTTGTGGACCGGTGGTCATCCGTCAAAAGAGGCGCAGGCGTTGCTGGAGCAGATCCGCGATCTCGACGGTGATTTTGAATTTGAAACCTATTATTCACTCTCCTGCCATAACTGTCCGGACGTGGTGCAGGCGCTGAACCTGATGTCGGTACTGAACCCACGCATTAAACATACGGCGATTGACGGCGGTACGTTCCAGAATGAAATCACCGATCGTAACGTGATGGGCGTTCCGGCGGTATTTATGAACGGTAAAGAGTTCGGCCAGGGTCGCATGACGCTGACTGAGATCGTGGCGAAGGTGGACACCGGCGCAGAGAAACGTGCGGCTGAAGAGTTGAACAAGCGTGATGCTTATGACGTACTGATTGTTGGTTCTGGCCCTGCGGGAGCGGCTGCGGCGGTGTACTCTGCACGTAAAGGTATCCGCACCGGTCTGATGGGCGAACGTTTTGGCGGTCAGGTTCTGGATACCGTTGATATTGAAAACTATATCTCGGTACCGAAAACCGAAGGCCAGAAACTGGCTGGCGCGCTGAAAGCACACGTTGATGACTATGATGTTGATGTGATCGACAGCCAAAGCGCCAGCAAACTGGTTCCTGCGGCGCAGGAAGGTGGGCTGCATCAGATTGAAACGGCATCCGGCGCGGTGCTGAAAGCGCGCAGCATTATCATCGCGACCGGTGCGAAATGGCGCAACATGAATGTTCCGGGCGAAGATCAGTATCGCACCAAAGGCGTAACTTATTGCCCTCACTGTGATGGCCCACTGTTTAAAGGCAAGCGTGTGGCGGTGATTGGCGGTGGTAACTCCGGTGTTGAAGCCGCTATCGACCTGGCGGGCATCGTGGAACATGTGACGCTACTGGAGTTTGCTCCTGAAATGAAGGCCGATCAGGTGCTGCAGAATAAACTGCGTAGTCTGAAAAACGTCGACATCATTTTGAATGCGCAAACGACAGAAGTAAAAGGCGATGGCAGCAAAGTCACTGGGCTCGAGTATCGTGACCGCGTGAGCGGCGATGTTCACAGTGTAGAACTGGCAGGTATTTTTGTTCAGATTGGTCTGTTGCCGAACACCAACTGGCTGGAAGGTGCCGTTGAACGTAACCGCATGGGTGAAATTATCATTGATGCGAAGTGCGAAACCAGCGTGAAAGGTGTTTTCGCTGCAGGTGACTGCACAACCGTACCCTATAAGCAGATCATCATCGCGACAGGCGAAGGCGCGAAAGCCTCGTTAAGCTCCTTTGATTATCTGATTCGCACCACAGTAGCATAAAAAAGTAAGACTCACCTGCAATGCCAAAACCGCCAGTCATTCGCTGGCGGTTTTTTATTTCGCTAAAGCGCGCACAACATGCTGACCTGCAATGTGATCCGTCAAAATGTGTACCGCCACAACCCATGCTGGTTGCACCAGGTATAGGCTGAAAATCCTCGTTTGCAGTTGAATTTACACTGTTTCCCTTTACAGATTGGGCGATCGCAATAAACATAAGCATCATTGCCCGCGAGTGCAAAAGTGGCTTCCGGCGGCGCGCCTGGCGGCAGATATTTAAATTGTCCCCCCTGAAAGGTGTAAATAAAGATCCACTCCAGATAGTGATCTGCCGTCATTGGATGCGCCGGATTACCTACCGTTACGGAAAGCGTATTTGATTCAAATCCCCCGGAAATGGTCATCAGTGGTTGATGCTGTTGGGCGAGCGCATCGGTAGTAGTGGCATCATTAACCCGTAACGCGACGAGTGTTTTTCCACAGCAGGTTATTGGGGATGTTGCGTCACGTATAGCCATGCTGACAAGGAACGCCCCGCACTGAGGACAACGGTAGAAGTTCGGGTTAGGGCGGATAAAAGTGGGTTTGGTACTGTTTTTAATCCGGTTTGATACCCTGCGTACGTTGCGGGAATGTTCGGGAACAGTATGAGTTAGAGACATAACGCGCTCCTTCTTACGCCGAGGTTGTTAGACCAGTCGTTTCTTGCGAGAGGGATGCCAGACGCTGGAGAATATCCTGTCGGAGAATGTATTTTTGAATTTTGCCTGAGGCCGTACGCGGTAATTTGTCTATAACAACCAGATATTCCGGGTATTTATATTTTGCGATACGCCGTTGAGCGAAAAACGCGATGATATCAGCCAGCTGAAGCGTTTTTTGTGAATGACTCAGCACGACATAAGCGCAAGAACGTTCACCCAGGCGTTTATCCGGCATGCCCACCACAGCGGCATCGTGGATATCCGGATGAAGCAGCAGAATATCTTCTATTTCGCGACTACTGATGTTTTCACCGCCACGGACAATAACGTCCTTTTTTCGGCCAGTTATTTTGATATAGCCGTCTTTATCCATCCGGCAATAGTCGCCGCTGTAATACCACCCGTCGTCGTCAAGTACCTGGTCGGTCAGTTCCGGTTCATCAAGATAGCCGACAAAAACATTGGGGCCGCGAGAGGCTTCTTCGCCCTCATTATTTTCCGCCAGAGTCATCTTCTTCTGGTCGACCACTCTGATTTCAACGCCTGCAGCGGCTCTGCCATCCGTGTTCATTTGATGAGTCAGAGAGTCATGCGGTCGCACTATCGCATGGGGAGCACTTTCTGTACTTCCGTATACGCCAAGGAGTTGAATCCCTGCCTGGTGACATTCCTGCAGAAGTTTTCCTGGGATTGTGGTTCCCCCGCACAGAAAGAAGCGAAGAGAAGAGAGACTGCTGCGCTGTGCTTTGGAAGCATACAGCAGATCGCACACGAACGGTGTTGCCCCCATGATGCAGGTGCAGCGCTCTTGCGCCAGTAATGCCAGGCACTCTTGCGGAGAAAATATGTCCATCAATACGCTGCTGGCGCCTGTTAAAAAAGGGGCGGTCACGCCATGCAGAAATCCTGTTGCATGGGCTAGTGGAGCGGGCATGAGAATCGAATCCGTCCAGTTTATATTGAGCGCCGCGCAGAAGGTTCGTTCACTGGCGATGATGGTATTGTGCGTCAGCATCACGCCTTTGGGATGACCTTCCGTACCGGAAGTAAAAAGAACAGCCGCCAGGTCGTCGCTATGCGTTAGGACGTGATGCGCTATTGGCGGAGAATCATTGAGGATCTGGCTCAGAACGGGGCCTGTGGGCGCAGGCGCCAGCTTATCAACCGCCACCACCTTCTCAAGCCAAGGCAGATCGGAACGGAGTGCGGCGACCCTATCTGCCGGGTTGTCGTTTTTAAAACTCGTTGGTGTAAACAGTATCCGGGCCCGGGATTTATTGAGTATCCAGGTCAGTTCACACTCCCTGAAAGCAGGCAGGAGCGGGACGATCACGGCTCCGCTTTTCAGACAGGCCAGATAAATTATCGTGAATTCACACCAGCCGGGCAACTGGAGCGCCACGCGATCGCCCGGGCGGATACCGGCGTCGATGAGCCAGGACGCCAGCCGTCCCGCGGCAATATCCAGCGCTTTATAAGTATAGTTATCCCCCCGATTATCGGTGACCGCCACTTTGTCTGCATACGCTTTGGCCGACAGGGACCAGTAATCGGCTAATGTCGCATCTCCCCAGTGGCCCTGTTGCCGGTATTGCGCTTTACGCTCGGCATTGATTTTTAGGTTCGTTGTCATTGGTTATGTCTCAGACTGAGTTCTTTTTTTGCAATACATCGCCAGTGCGCCAGCCAGTAGCGGCAGAGGCAAAAACAGAAAGACGTCACTGAATGTCCAGCCTGCTGCGAGCATGAGCGAACCCACGCCTGCGCTGGTAATCGCGCCCAGCCGGCCAATGCCCGTTGCCCAACCAACGCCGGTTGCCCGTATTGAAGTCGGGTAAAAGTGCGCAGCCAGTGCATAGCAACCGGGGTTGATCCCGTTGAGAGTGAAGCCAAGAATAAGAACCAGGGCATAGAGCAGGAAAAGCGAAGGGGTGAACAGCCCCAGAATTAATGCGCCGCATATGCTGCCTGACAGCGTCAGAATAATAGCCTCGTGTTTGCCCCAACGATCCATTTCAATACCAATGCAAAAATTGCCTATCATGCCGCCTATCTGAAAGACAGACCCCATAATGACGGCTTGAGAGAGCGTAAGTCCGGCATCTTTTATCATCAGGGGTAACCAGCTGGATAAAAGGTAAACGCTGAAGAGTCCGACAAAAAGCGTCAACCACAGCGCCACCGTTCCCAGCGTGTAAGGGGGATGCAGCAGTGACTTTGCCGTGCTGGCGCGAGCTTTTTGCGGCTCGGTGGTGTAAAAACGCGTATCTTTGTCTGCAATTCCGGGAATAAACAGATTTAGCAGGCGAACCAGGCGCGCATCGTTACCGGCGTGCTGCACCAGATACAACATCGATTCAGGTAAACAACGCAGTAAAACCAGTGCCAGCAATAATGGCAAAATGCCGCCTGCGATAAGCACGGCGCGCCAGCCAAACGTTCCGAGCAACTGTTGGCTAAGTATGCCTCCCAGCGCTGCGCCAGAATTAAAGCCGCAATGGATCACCGTTGACAGGCGAGAGCGATAACGGTGGGGGGCGTACTCTGCAACCAGCGTCGTGATGTTGGGCATGGCTGCGCCTAACCCGAGTCCGGTAATAAAACGAAAAAAAGTCAGGCTGGATAAATTCCAGGCCCCGGCAGAAAGCAGGCTGCTGAGACCAAAAAAGACAACTGACCCAATAATTAGCTTTTTACGTCCATAGCGGTCAGCCAGCGGGCCAGAAATTAAAGAGCCTGCCGCCAGCCCCAATAATCCACTCATCATGGCCGGGCCCAGATCTTGTTTGGATAGTTGCCAGTGATCTATTAATGCCGGAGCAATGTAGCCAATTGCCGTGACATCGAAACCATCAATACCCAGAACAAAAAAACCGAGAAAGACAATAAACCATTGCCGTTTGCTGATGGGGTGTTTGTCTAAAATCGTACTGATATCAATTTGATTCTGTACTGACATGGTCTTCTCCCTGAACCGCGAACACGAGGTATCTCCTGATACGGCGATATGCTGTTTTGCAGGGGGTTAGCCGAAGCGAAATTCAACGCCAAACGTTCCTTGTGGATATTCCCATTTTTGTAGAATGGTGTGTGAACACAGCACCCGGCATGTGCCGCATTCGAGGCAGCCAGCATAATCAAAGTGAATATTGCCAGCGTCATCCTGGCGATATAATCCGGCGGGGCAGGCGAGGATCAGTTTACGGAACTGCTCTGAATCGGGGTTTTCCACCAGGACAATATGGGGATGGCTTTCATCGACCCTGAATTTATTCGTGCCCAATTTCACATCGACGTTCACGGTATTCATAATGCGCGAACTCCTTTAATGCCGTCTTTTAAGAGATTAATTAATCCGATTTTTTTGCCGTGCGCTAATACTGTCGAGCACAGTGAAGCAGGGGCCTTGCCGTTGACGGTAAACAGAGACGCCATGAGATCGGTTGCCATTTGCGGATATTGTTGAAAAATTCGCGGGTTCTCCATCATTGCAGGGAGGCGGCGGTAGTGGCGCATATCGCGTAACACCGCGCTTTTCTCCAGTGTGTTGGGATAAGCCTGGAGTTTTCCTTTACTGAAATCATTGGCATTTTTCGCGGCAATGACCGTTTGCGCCGCCACATTGGCTGCTGTGATGGCGAGATCCATACCCCGCACGGTATAGCCCAGATTCAGACACATTCCGGCCGCATCACCGACAATCATCACTCCGTTCTCGACTAACGTTGGAACCATATCTATCCCGCCTTCCGGCACCAGATGCGCGGAATATTCCTGTAGCGTACCGCCTTCGATTAGCGGACGGATAGCAGGATGCTGTTTGAAGTCTTCCAGCATTTGCGGCACGGTTTTACGGGCATGCTCGATACCGTCGAGGCCACATACCAGACCCAGTGAAAGCGTATCGCGATTGGTATACAAGAAACCGCCGCCCATTAATCCGTCTGACGGTGAACCGGCAAACAGCCAGGCGGCGCCTTCGTTACCTGTTAGCCCGAAGCGCTGCTGAATTTGTGCGGATGGCAGTGAAATCACCTCCTTCACACCAACGGCATAATGGTGCGGCGATGATTCTGGCACCATACCGATAGCGCGGCCCAGCAGAGAATTTACACCGTCGGCGAGGAGAACCACATTTGCCTCCAGGGTATCGTCTCCGGCCTGAACTCCCGTCACTCGTCCATTTTGACGAATCAGTGAATCTACTCTGACGCCGGTGATGAACTGAGCGCCAACGGCTTCTGCTTGCGCCATGAGCCAACTGTCAAATGTGCGGCGAAGCACCGTCCATGATTCTGCGACCGGGGCCTGTTGGGGGAGGCTCGCGAGATAGTCCAGCGTGACAGCGCTTTCTGTTGTAAGAAAGGAAATTCGCTCCCTGACTACTTTTCTTTCAACGGGGGCTATATGGGTAAAACCCGGCATAATTTCTTCCAGGCTGTGCGTGTAGAGTCGTCCTCCGGTCATATTTTTACTGCCCGCAGTATCACCACGCTCAATGACCAGCACATCCAGTCCTGCTTTTGCCATTACATAAGCGGCGATGCAGCCTGAGATGCCTGCGCCGACAACAATGGCGTCAAATTTTTCGTCCGACATCGCTTTTGCTCCTGTTGCCGCCATTCGGGATGGCGGCGTTAAATGTTAGTGCTGCAGCAGTTCCGTTAATGCCGGGACGACTTTATATATATCGCCTACCAGCCCGTAGTCGGCGTACTGAAAGATTGGCGCATTCTTATCTTTATTAATGGCGACAATGGTTTTGGCGCCATTACCGCCGACCATATGCTGTATCTGCCCTGAGATGCCCAGCGCCAGATACACATCGGTTTTAAGCAGTACGCCAGAAACGCCAATGTAACGTTCACGATCCATCCAGTGCTCACCTTCAGCAATGGGGCGAGAACAGCCGACTTCCGCATTCAGCGCAGCGGCTAAATCCCAGATCATATGCAGATCGTCTTTGGCCGCTAAGCCACGCCCAATACCGACGACACGACGGGCTTTACTGAGATCGATGCTGCTGAGCGATTTTGCCCGGCGCGCTTTGCATAAAAGCTCATGTTGCGGTGGGATATAGCTGACGGGCATGGGAGCAAGCTGATGCGGCGCATTTGCTTCCAGCGGCTCGAATACGCCACTCGAAACGGTCACGATAGCCGTAGGTGTGTTAATTTTTTCCCGACCAAACGCCAGACCGCCATACATTCGATGTTCGGCATACAGTTCGCCATTCTCCAGCGCCAGGCTGGTGGCATCATTAATCAGCGCTGATTGCAGCAGGATGCTAAGCCTGGCCGCCAGGCTTTTTCCTCGTCGGGTTGCCGCCAGAAGGATTAATGTGCCCGTCCTGAGCGCACTGTCGTCTTTTTCGGTATTTTGTATCAGGGCAACGAGGGTTTCTGCATAGTTTTCTAACCGTTGCTGTTCTGACTTTCCGCTCAGGACGTACGCCGCGTCGGCATGTTGTACCTGCAAAGCCTCGCTCTCATCCCAGATGACCGCACTCACGTGTTCACCGAACTGCTTTGCTCCTGCAAGGAGATCCGCGTAACGGTCGGCGCTGTCACTCACTACCCATACCTGATTGATTTTGCTCATTCCCAGCTTCTCCGTTGTCTTCAGTTCAGCACTTTATTGAGATGCTCTGCCAGGCGAGCGATATCTTCTGCGCCGTCGCCTTCAATGATGATGTGTTTACGTTCTGCCTGCTGCGGGGCATAAATATTGACCATTTCGGCCTCGGGAGACACCGGCGACCAGCCGATGTCATCGGCCGTCCATTGGGTAACGGGCTTTTTCCCTGCGCCGAGAATCGCTTTCATGGAAGGAATACGCGGTTCATTAATATCTGACGTGACGCACAAGACGGCAGGAAGCGGCACATCAATAATCTCTATTTCATTTTCCAGTGTGCGTTCGACCGTAACGTAGCCGTCATGGATTTCAATGTGGCTGACGGCATTGACGGTGGGCAGATGAAGCATTTCCCCGACACGCAGCCCGGTTTGCTGTGCATAGAGATCGCCAGAGCCTTCGCCACACAGCAGCAGATCAAAACCGATTTTCTTCGCTGCTGCGGCAATGACCCGGGAGGTTTCGTGCGCAAGCGCAGTTGACAGCCGCTCGTCGCGCACCAGGTAGAGTCCATGAGGACCTCGGGAGAGTAAATCTTTTCGCAGTTTGGCGTTATCCAGCGCCTGACCGCCAACGCACAGGGCTATGACTTCATCGTTTTCACCGGCCAGCAGGACGGCCTCTTCAATAGCATTGAGGTCGAATGGGCTGATTTTTTCTCCAGCACGCGTTGTGTCCAGCGTTCTGTCGGCGGTGATACTGATGTCTTGTTCTTCCGCGACCAATTTATAACAGGCAAGTAATTTCATGACGTATCCTATTATTTTTCATACTGTTTCAGGATCTGACGGGCTGAGATATACACCATAATCTCGTCAGTACCGCCACCGATGCGGTTAACACGGGTATCTCGCCAGAAGCGGGATACCCGGCTGTCATTGGTGTAACCAAGGCCACCTAAAATCTGCATCGCATCGTCAATGACTTCACAGGCTGACTGTGCGCAATACAATTTGCACATCGGCGCGGACAGGCGCATGGGTAAATCGTTGTCACATTCCCATGCCGTGCGATAGACCATGTTTTTCATGTTTTGGATTTTTATCGCCATTTGGGTCAGCTTGAGCTGAATCATCTGGAACTGGCCGATATTTTTATCGAACTGAATACGTTGGTTGGCGTAGCGGGCGGCATCTTCAAAGGCGCATTCCGCCACACCCAGCGAGTGTGCGGCGATGACGAGACGTTCAATATCGAAGTTTTCCATCATGTGAATGAAGCCGTAACCTTCGCGGCCCACCATCGCGCTTTCTTCCAGTTCAACGTTATCGAGAAAAACCTCACAGTTGCTGACCATGTGCCAGCCGATTTTGTGCAGGCTATTACGCTTAACGCCCGGCATGTTTGGATCCACCCACCACAGGGTGAAGCAACGCTTCGGATCTTCCGGTTCGGGATTGCGTGCCAGCACCAGCATGTATGGGTAATCTTTGGCGCCCGTGATGAACGTTTTTTGCCCGTTCAGATAAACTTTGCCATTTCTTCGGGTATAGGTTGTGGCGACGCGGTTATTATCCGATCCCGCCTGCGGCTCGGTGAAGGCGAGTGAATAGGCAGGGATCCCGGTCAGCCCGACTTCAGCCGTTTTCGCCAACTGTTCTGCATTGCCAAAGCGCTGCATATTATGGATGCATTGGCCTTCCGTCATAATGTAGGCGGGAGCTCCCATGCGCGCGATTTCCTCCAGAACCAGCACTTGCGTCATCATATCGGCGGGGATGCCGCCGAGTTCTTCTGGAATGCCTAACAGCCCCACGCCGCTTGCGGCCAATGCCTGAAAGAACTTGCTGGGGAAGGCGCCATTTTCATCACAGGTCTTGAAATATTCTTCGGGAAAATCTCGTGTTATCAGTTCGCGGATACTGGCTAAAAGCAGTTCCTGCTCTTCGGTCAGGCTAAAGTCCATGATGTCTCCTCAATGATGCCTGCTGATAAGAATTGATGTTTCGGACGATGTTCATTTCTTTATATTCTGATCGTGCCTGGACGCCGACTTGCAGAATAATTGGTATGAGGAGAATAAATTCAGCGGGCATTAATGATGCATAGACATATTTAACAACGTCCTGGACAAAACGAGCATTTAGTATGTTTTTGTGATGCGGGTTCAGAAATAAGCGCTGGGTTTTGGTGATGTTCGATTTGTCCTGTTTTTGGTTAAATCTGTCAATGTCAGGAGGACGAATTTTATTTTTATAATCCATCACGTTAATTCATGGAAACAGGTTGGTTAGAATATCTTATCTTTTATATATTCATATTCTTATGGCCTGCATTCTTACCTGAGTATTCAACGTGGAGTGGGGTTGGTATATGTCCATTTTATCTCAGCAGCAACTGGAAGCATTGAAGAAAAAAGTCAGAAAGGTTACCGAAACTGAGCTGGAAGAAATTCAACTGGAAGTTGAGCGGACGAATGTCTTTCCTGACTCTTATTACGACGTTTGCCGTAAAAACGATCTGTTTCGTCTGGCAATGCCTGAAGAATTTGGCGGTATGGGACTCAACTGCGAACAGTTCTTTTCGGTGATGGAAGAGTTTTGCCGCGGGCCTGGTGGGATGCGTATGAACCTGCACCACGCCAACGGATTGAACTGGCGAATTATGTACGATCATGGCGCAGAAGATTTGCGTGCTAAATGGTTACCGCTGCTGGCAAATAAAGATGCGTATATTAACTTTGCATTAACTGAGGCGGATTGCGGTTCGGGTGCAGATATTCGTACTACCGCGGTTAAAAAAGGGGATAAATATATTCTTAACGGAACTAAAACGTTGATATCTCATACGGATATATCCGATGGGAGCTATGTTATTGCGGTTACGGATGAGAATAAGCGTAAAAAGGGTGGCTTAACAGCATTCTTTATCGAAACGAATACCCCCGGTTATTACATTGATCCTATGCCGCATATGATGGGGTGCCGTGGTGCGGGTCATGCTTATCTGCGTTTTGAAAACTGCGAAGTCCCTGCGCATAACATTATGGGGAAAGAGGGCGATGGCCTGGATATTTTCATGAATGCGCTGGCGCATTCACGCGCCATGATTGCCGTAACCTGCCTTGGCATGTCACAGCGCTTCCTGGAGCTGGCGATTGCCAGAGCAAAAGATCGTGTGACTTTCGGTAAGGCTCTCGTTTCTCGCCAGGCGATTCAACAAACGCTGGCGGATATGGGCACGCAGGTACATGCGCTGCGCGTCATGCTGCGCGACTGTGCGCAAAAATTCGACCGTGGCGAAGATATTGAGATGGTTTCAGCCATGTGCAAACTGCACGGCATTGATACCGTGCGTACGGTATCGGATAGCTGTCTCGAAATCTTTGGTGGTATTGGCTATTTCGAAGATAACCCGTATGGCCCGGTAGAAAGGATGTACCGCGATGCTCGTGCCCTGTGGTTTGAAGAAGGCCCACGTACCGTGCAGCGACTGACTATCGCACGCCCATTGATTGCCGCAGGTGGTGAGATTCGCTAGTCCGGGGGCGTTTGCACCGTGTCAGAGGTTAGCCGATTGTACGGGACACTAACCTCAGTTTTGGTCGTACGTCGCTGTTTATCCTGTGGCTACGGCCATTTTTGCTTTTTTGCGAGAGTGACCTATGAGTACATCACCAGGGAACAGACGCTGGGGCATTATTGTCCTGCTCATTATTGATTATTTCGTCATGTTTGTGGCGCGAAGTGGGATGTCGATGTGTGGGCCTGCATTAATGCAGGAATATGGCTGGAGCGCTATGCAGTTTGGCTGGGTATCCACGGCGTTTTTCATTGGCTATGCCGTCACAATGTTACCCGCGGGTTTACTGGCGGACAGGTTTGGCGGCGGGGTCGTTTTGGTGACTGGAACATTATGGTGGGCAGTTTTCACATTTCTAACGCCGTTAGGATCAACGCTGGGCATTATGATGTTGCTGCGTATTCTGGTCGGGATTGGCCAAGGGTTGCTTGTGCCGGCTAACTTTTCACTGGCGGCAAAATGGGTACCTAAGCATGAAGCCGGAATGGCGACAGGATTATTGCAGATAGGTTGCCCTACTGGTATTGCCGTTGCCATGGTTCTGGCTGCATGGATAGTCCAACGCTGGGACTGGCAGGCCGTGTTTTACGTTGTATCGGTACCCGGCGTACTGTGGTGTCTACTGTGGTGGAAGCTCGGCAGCAACCGTCCGCAACAGGATACATTTATCACCCAGGGTGAACGAGACTATATTCTGGCTGGGCAAGTCTCTACTGAAATCTCTCCGGCCACACAAAATGAGCCGCTAAGTAAAGGCGATATTCTGGCAACCCCTTCAGTCTGGGCATGCGCCTTATGTTACTTTTGTACCAATTACCTCTTTTTTCTCTTCATGACCTGGCTGCCAACCTACTTTGCTATGGGGCGTGGAATCGATCTCAAACAAAGCGCGATTTTTTCTATGCTGCCGTATCTGGTGGCAATCTTTGCCTATCCGCTGGGGGGCGTAGTTACTGATGCCGCATGTCGTCGATTTGGACAAAACGTCGGACGTAAGATTTCTCCGGTACTGGGGTTATTATTAGCTGGGGTATTTTTGATCCTCGGCACTCAGGCAAATAGCTTGTGGAGTGCCGCCACGCTTATCTCTGCGTCGAACTTCTTCCTGTGCTTCACGATGGCTGCACACTTTTCAATTCCTATTATTTTCTCGCAAAAAGACACCGGTATGTTGGTCGGGCTGAACGGGGTGTTCGGGACGTTGGCGGGTATTCTCTCGCCTGTACTCGCTGGCTGGGTGATTGATGTCTCCGGTGGTCAGTACGAGTACGCACTGTATCTGGGCGCGGGCGTGGCGATTGTCGGAGCATTCTTTATGTTAATTGCGCGCATTCGGCCAATAGAAAAGAAATTAGCACGCGTAAGCGCCGGTGGCCGTAAAGGATTTGCCGGTTAAACAGGCTACTCATTATTGAGGGAATATGACGTATGAGACCATTAGAGGGCGTTAAGGTCGTTGATCTGACATCATTTCTGGCTGCGCCAACGGTAGCGCGTATTTTAGGTGATTGGGGGGCGGATGTGATCAAAATCGAACCGCCTATCGGCGATCCTGGTCGTACGCAGGCGTCAGTTTTTAATATGCCGTATGAAGATGATGAGAATCCGGCATTTGATATTTCCAATGCCAATAAGCGTTTTCTGTGCCTGAATTTGAAACAGGAGCGAGCGAAAGAAATTGCCTGGCGTATTCTTTCCACCGCTGATGTGGTAGTGACCAGCTATCGGACGAAAGCGCTGGAGCGGCTGGGGTTCTCATGGGAAGAGTTGCACCTGCGTTTCCCTCGTTTAATTTTCGCTCAGATTCTGGGGTACGGTGAGCAAGGACCAGAAAAAGATACCGCAGGGTTTGATGCGACGGCCTATGTTTGCCGGGGAGGGATCCTGGGGTCGACAAACGAACGGGGGGAAACGCCGATTAACTCAGTTAATGGGTTTGGCGATTTCCAGGCCTCCATGTGTCTTGTTTCGGGTGTCTGCGCGGCGTTATATGGTCGTACGCTCTCCGGACAGGGGGATAAGGTCACTGTGAGTCTGCATCATACCGCGTTGTTTATGATGAGTATTGCCGTCACATCGGCGCAATACGGCAACGTATATCCTAAATCCCGTTGTGAAGTCGCGAACCCGTTCAACAATACCTATAAAACCCGTGATGGTCGCTGGATGGTAATTTGTATCCCAGAGTACGATCGCTTTTTCAATAAGTTCATGACGCTACTTGGTCGCGAAGATTTGGTCGACAGTCCCGAGTTTTGTCGTATTGCCGATGTCAATCTGCATGGACGTAACCGGGATATTATCAGGATCATCAGTGAGCAGGTCGCTAAACGCTCGCTTGATGAAATGATGCAGATGTTAAAACAAAACGACTTTGCTCATGAGAAAGGCTTCACGCCTGATGAAATCCTTGACGATGAGCAGGCGTGGGCGACGGACTGTCTGAGAAATGTTGAATATATCACTGGTAACCGACGCGTGCTGGTGACCCCTCCTGTGAACATTGGCAGTATGGGGCCTGCACAAATTCGTCCATCCCGCAGATTAGGGCATGATTCGCAGCAAATTCTTTTGGAATACGGATATTCTGTCGAGGAGATAGCGCGTTTGAATGCTGACGGCGCGGTCATTATGCCCGCATAACCTTAGCCCGCCAGGGGATGACACCGTTGCCGCCTGGCGGGTCCATTTGATTGGGTGGGGAAGCATTGATGACAACGACCATTCCTACTTATGCGTTATATGGCGAGCAGTCGGAACCAGGCTGGGAAAATTTCTTTAATGTAGAAATGATCTCATTGCGTTCAAAACCCCTGAACTGGAAAGCCAGCCCGCATATTCATGACTCATTGATTCAGACCCTCTTTATTCAGAGTGGCGAGGTTGATGTTTTAATGAATTACACCCGGATGAAGTTGAAGGGGCCGGGTCTCATCCTTGTACCTGCGCAGACCGTTCACGGTTTTGATTACCGACCCGGTACGGAAGGGATGACGATCACTGCCTCACAAGGGCCAATGGAGTCGGTAATGGGATTATTGGCGCCCAACGTTCTCACTCTGATGCATAAGCCCTGCGTAATCCCCCTCGATGGCTCCCCAGAAGACGGGAAAATTATTCAGGGTTTTTATCAGTCTTTACAAAAAGAGATGCAGAAACCGAGGGTTAATCATAAGGCAATGTGCATTTCGATTTTTATTTCCATCCTGGTTCACCTCACGCGTATCAGTACCCTGACAGAAGAACAGCAGAAATTTGATATCTGCTCGCGTAAAGCCTCACAAATAAACAAATTCCTCCTGCTGGTGGATCAGCGCTTTCGCCAGCGGCTGACCGTTAATGATTATTCTGAAGAGATGGGTATGTCCCCGGGGCATCTGTCGCGCTTATGTCGGATAACATTAGGCATGTCCAGCCTGGATGTGATTAATATGCGCGTACTGCAGGAAGCCCAACAGGAGCTGGTCTACACCTCTAAGACGATAAAGCAGCTTGCGGCTTTTTTAGGATTCAATGATGAAGCCTACTTTACGCGTTTTTTCCATAAACATACGGGTGTCAGCCCAGGACAGTACAGGGAGTTGGCCTTACAAAAAATATCTACAGGGGAGGTATGCCAGGTTATGGGCGCTGCCGATGAGAAAGAGTGCATCACGGAATAACCCCCACCCGTAAGACGGGTGGGGGTGTTACAGTAAATCAGACACAGTTAACGGACAACCAGTACCGGCAGAGTGGCGTGGCGGACAACGCTGGAGGCGTTTGAGCCGAGCAGGTGGGTACTGATGGACGGGTTACGTGACCCAATGACCACCACATCCGCATTCAACTCTTCACCCAACTCGTTGACCACGTCACGGACGCTACCAAAGCGCACGTGTTGTTTAATGCGGGAGGGATCGATGCTGAAGTGACCGACCATTGTTTGCAGACGCGTTTCCGCTTCGTGTTGCAGATGCTCTTCAAAACGACGAACGTCTGCCGCAAAGCGGTGCAGGCTTAAGCTCGCTGAGCCTGGCAGCACATGCAGCAGATGGATAACGCCGTTTTCCTGTGCCAGGAATTCTGCATGGCGAATAGCCTTGTCACTCAGTTCCATTTCGAATACATCAACAGGCATTATGATTGTGTTGTACATAAACATTCTCCTTGTCATTACATGAACACATAACAGCATAGTATTAAAAATGATTCTGTCAGTCACGGCACAGATTTATGTTTTGCGAACAGGAAATAACGTGAGGAGCGGGGAGATGAGGAGTAACCGGAAAGAGGATGCAGATGCATCCCCTGCAAGATAAAGCGAATAGCTTTGATAAGACAGAGTTAGCGCAGGTAGTCGCCCGCAGCTTCTGGTTGGTACTCAAGCTCGATGACTTCGAGGTGTGTTGATGTACCGCCCGGCAGTTCCCAGTGAATGGTGTCGCCAACGCGCAGGCCCAGCAGTGCCGCGCCAACAGGCGCCATGACGGAAAGCTGTGTGCTGCTGTCAGTCATATTAGCCGGATACACCAGGGTACGCACACGGACTTCGCCATCACTCAGATTGCGGAATTTCACGCGGCTGTTCATGGTCACGACATCGTGCGGCATGGTTTCTGGAGAACACATTTGCGCGCGATCCAGCTCGGCGTTCAGGGCGTCGGCAATGGGTAAACCAGCAAACGCAGGTTGCTCCAACAGGCGGTCAATGCGTTCCGCATCGAGGTCGTTAATGATGATAGTTGGTCTGGACATTTATTACTCCATGTCGTCGATACTGCGGGTGCGCAGGTAAATAATCCCAAAAGAAAACCCTCACCGTCAGGCGGCAAGGGTTTAGCTTGTATGATGATACTGAGACTTACCCCATGTTTGAAGTGATTTAGTTCACATTCAGGTAAATCATCAATATTGTCGCATATGGTGTGATTTTAGCCGAAAAACGTGATCGTTCTCCAATTTGCATTATGCTTTTTAAGCGCTCGTTGCGGGTGCGTCAATACAACTCAGTGTTCCGCTACAGGAGATCTCATGAGCCAGTACGACAAACTTACCTTAAAAGACGGCAGCTATTTGCATTTTAAAGACTGGGGAAGTGGACAGCCCATCGTGTTCAGCCATGGTTGGCCGCTGACGGCAGATGCGTTTGAGGATCAGATGCTGTTTCTTGGGTCGAAAGGATTTCGTGTGATCGCCCATGACAGGCGCGGACATGGCCGCTCGGCCCAACCGTGGGATGGCCACAATATGGATCAGTATGCTGACGATCTGGCTGAACTTACCGCGCATCTCAATCTTAAAGATGCCGTGCATGTTGGGCACTCTACCGGCGGTGGGGAAGTGGCGCGTTATATTGGCCGCCATGGGACGCAGCGGGTGGCAAAAGCGGTGTTAATTGGCGCGGTGACGCCCATCATGATCAAGACCGACTTTAACCCGAATGGCGTGCCGAAAGAGGTGTTTGATGGCATCCGGGAAGGGGTAGTGAACGATCGCGCCGCCTTTTTCTATGAACTGACCGCGGCATTCTATGGTTATAACCGTCCGGGCGCAAAAGAGTCGAAAGCCGTCCGGGAAAGTTTTGTTGAACAGGGCTTACAAGGGTCCATCAAAGCGTTGTACGACTGTATTCATGCGTTTTCAGAAACAGACCTGCGTGGCGATCTCGAAAAAATGACCATCCCGACGCTGGTGATCCACGGCGATGACGATCAGATTGTCCCGTTTGAAACCTGCGGCAAGGTCGCGGCAGAAATATTGCCGGATGCGCAGTTGAAGGTATATGCCGGTGGTTCTCACGGTATTTGCACCACCCATAAACAGCAGATCAATGGCGATCTGCTCAACTTTATTCAGTCGTAATCTTTAACGGATTGTTCTACGCTGATCTTCTTTTTCCAGGGAGATGAGCGAAGCATAATTCGTGCTGCGCTAACGTTAATGACACCAGAGAAGGCTATGTATTTCTATCAACCATCACAGGGACACGGCTTACCGCACGACCCGCTAAATGCCATCATTGGACCGCGCCCCATTGGCTGGATTGCGTCGCGCGACAGTAACGGGCGACATAACCTGGCGCCATACAGTTTCTTTAATTGCTTTAACTACCATCCGCCGATTATTGGTTTTGCCAGCAGCGGCTGGAAAGACAGCGTGCGGAATATTGTCGAAACCGGTGAGTTTGTCTGGAACCTGACCACCCTTGAACTGGCTGGCGCGATGAATGAAACGTCTGCCAGCTTGCCGCACGGCGAGGACGAGTTTTTTGCCGCTGGGCTGAGTAAAGCCGACAGCCGGATTGTCAGCGTGCCGCGCGTGGCGCAAAGCCCGGTTAATTTTGAGTGCCGTTTATCGCAAACTCTGCAACTGACCACTGCTGACGGCGCGCCTGTAGAAACCTGGCTGGTGCTGGGAGAAGTGGTGGGCATCCATATAGATGAAACGCTACTGGAAGAAGGCATCTACCAGACGGCGAAAGCGAAGCCGGTACTGCGTGCGGGTGGACCCACGGCGTACTATTCAATCAGTGAAACACACCGTTTTGATCTGGTTCGCCCGGACGCCCGTTTGCAACGCTAAGCATGCAGACCGACGCCCGGTTTGCGCGTCGGTCATGATTTTCAGTATCCAGCCTTGTCGATAATAAACTGTTTACCGCAGTTACCCGGATGCGGCTGCGGTAAGAATGACTGCGCAGATAGCGGTTGATTGATGGTGTCGGCTTTCAGGGATAGCTGGATCTCTGTGAGATAAGCCGGATTGCCGTGGCAGCTTAGCTTCACGGCTTTGACGTTCTCTTTGCCCCAGCTTTTGGCGATAGCGGCGTCAAATGCGTTGCGGCTGACGGTTTTGCCGTAGTTATCCGCGAGGAACTTGCCCGCTTCACTGTTTTTGAATTCATTATTCAGCCGCACCATCGTGCCAAAGTACACGTCGGGATCAAAACCAAAACAGGCGCCGTGTTTGGCATACTCGTAGCGTTCCAGGCAGGATGTTCCGCCAGCGCCTGGCATCACCGCGCTCAGTTTCGCCGCACTCTCCAGTGACAGGCCGGTTTCAGGCGCTGCACATTTACGGCTGGCGCGCGCTTCAGGCAGGTTAGGAATGGGACGCGTTGCGCAGCCAAAACGCATCCAGCGGCGGTTATCTACTCCGCGAGCGGCGATCGATTTTGGCAGGCTGGGCCACAGGCCGTGAACGGTCAGAAAATCCGCTTTGTCTGCAATCTCTTTTTGCAGACGACATTCGTCGGGTTCCTGACGATTACGCTCGTGTTGGCTTTGACAGAAACCGGTTTGCCAGGAGAGGGCCAGCACGTAGCGGTCAAAATCAGCGTACTGTTTTGCCTGAAGTTCATCGGCCTGAGCCACAGAAACTGGCAGCAGAAGCGCTGCCAGTAAAGAAGAATAACGCCACGTTGATGTCATGATGATTTCGGATACTTATATAAATTCTGAATATCATCTATTTAATCATAAAAAATGCCAGTCAGGTTTAGCTGACTGGCATCATTTTCATCAGGCGTGAGCCGGAATGATTAGCTCCACATTGCCAGAATCGGCCAGCCGACCAGCAGAAGCATAGCGATGTAGATAACGCCGAAGATAGCTCCCAGACGCCAGTAGTCTTTAGACTTCACATAACCACAACCGTAGATGATAACGCCAGGGCCGGTTGCATACGGCGTCAGGCAGCCCATGATACCGATGGACAGCACCAGCAGGATACACAGATGTTCCATTGGAACGCCCGGGATACCTTTACCGACCGCCAGGATAACCGGCAGCATGGTGGCGGTGTGTGCGGAAAGGCTGGCGAACAGGTAGTGAGCAAAGTAGAACACCAGCACCAGCACGATCACGGTCGCGTTAGGTGAGAAGCCTTCCAGGTGCGTGCTCATGGTGTTAGCGAACCAGTCGATGAAGCCTGAACGGGTCAAACCATTTGCCATAACAACCAGCGTGGCGAGGTTTACCAGTGTGTTCCATGCGCTGTTATAGCGGGTAATATCTTTCCACGGTACAACGTGTAGCGCCAGCATCAGGGAAACCGCCAACAGACCCACCGCGGTGGCATCAATCAGTTTACCCCCGAAGACCCACAGACCCAGGCTGAGCAGAACCAGACCGATCAGGGTCAGCTCTTTACGCGTCAGTTTACCCATGGTTTTCAGTTCTTCACCGGCCCATGCGGCAACTTCAGCACTGTGAGTGACTTCTGGTTTGTACAGAACATAGGACAGCCACGGCGCAACGATCAGCAAAATAATACCGACCGGCAGGAAGCTGAGGAACCATTGCAGCCAACTAATTTGAATGCCAGCAATTTTGTTGACGAATTCCAGACCCAGTACGTTCGGCGCCGCGCCGGTCACGAACATAGAGGAGCTCAGGCTGGTACTGATGACCATCATCCACATCAGATATCCGCCGATACGGCGCGCGGAAGGATCGTTTGGGAATGATTTAAACAGCGGCGGCAGGTTTTTGATAACCGGGAATACGGTACCACCGGTACGCGCGGTGTTGGACGGTGTAAACGGCGCCAGCAGGATGTCGATAATAACAATCGCATAGCCCAGCGTCAGGGTACGTTTACCCATGAATTTCACCATGAACAGCGCGATACGACGACCCAGGCCGGTAACTTCATAACCCAGTGCGAAAATAAACGCGCCAAACACCAGCCACACGGTGGTGCTGGAGAAGCCCGCCAGACCCCATTTCAGCGCTTGCTTACCCGCTTTGAATGCCGGGTCGGCCAGCTCGGATGCGTCAAACAGCAGATAGTTACTGCCGATAACGCAGATCGTCACGGCGATAAAGCTGATTGCCGTTGCCGGAATTGGCTCCAGAATCATCCCGACAATCATGGCCACGAACACGGCAAAATAGTGCCATGCCTGTGGGGGCATGCCATCAGGGACGGGGATAAGAAACATGACGCCCATGACTACCAATGGGGCCAGTAACTTCCAAATTTTATCTTTTGCTAAAGACATGTGTGTGATTCTCCGGAAAGGATCTTTAATTGTGATAATGATGAACTTGTGAAATCTGAGCTAAGAACCATGTGACGATCAGCAGATCGGCGCAGCCTCCAGGACTGAGGTTGCGTTCAATGCACTGTTGGTCGAACTGGCGTAGGTATTCGAGATCGGCAGGGGTACGAATCCCGCCTTGTTGTAACAACGTGGAGGCCTGCTGCTGTAGCCAGCGCAAACCTTCTGCGCCACCACGGGAAGCCACGTTGGTGTCGCCGTTGATAGACATCAGCAGCAGTAACGTATCGAGTAACGCCAGTTCAGGATCGCGGCCCTCAGCCAGCAGTGCACGGTAGTGCGGCAGAGCATGCTGAATGACGAGGGGATATCCTGCTTCGGCTTCGCCGCGTGCGCCGGTTAATCCCAGTTGCTGATAAAGACGTTGGCCAGCCGTGAGTTGTTGGTTGTTCTGGCGCAGTTCGCGCTCGGTCAGGCCACGGCAAAATGTTGCTGCCGTAGAGCAAAGGGTTTCAGCGGTAACGCTCAGGCGGAGCTGGAGCAGGCGGCCAATGGCGGCGCACAGTAATCCCAGCGAGAAGATGCTGCCTTTATGGGTGTTCACTCCGGCAGTAGCGCGAAACATATCGGCTTCGCAGGCCATGCCCAGCGGACGTAGTCCTGGCAGGACATCTTCCGGCGACTGCTGTGCGCTAAAGGCGCCATATTCGATAAAACGCGGCAGCCATGTCTGAATCGCTTCAGCACTGCGATAAAAATCTTCCAGCGCCATATCTTTATGCGCGCCGTTATTAATACGATCCACCAGACCCGGTTTAGGCGACAGGTTGACTTCCGTCAGCATGGCGCGCCACGCCAGCGTGGCGTAAGCGTCAGGCAGATCCAGAGGAAGAACTGCGTTATGAGTTGATGTTGCGGGAATCGGCATCATGCAGCAGTGCCTCCATCTGAGTGAGTAAGTCGGAAAGCGCGTGAGTTTTACCCCGCGCGCATTCGGCAGCGCTTTGCTCGCACAGCAGACAGCGGCGGGCAGGGAGCGCGAAATGACGCCGGGACAGAATTTCCCCTTCAGGGTTCAGGACGTCGATGTCCCATAACCGTCCCAGCGGATGTGAATGCTCAAGTCCGATAGTGGCGAGCTTGAGGTCCAGGGCCGGAGCCTCAATGGCCAGCAGGCCTTCCGGTCCGCTGGCAGAGACCAGCGCAGTTTGCTCCCTGACAATCCAGGCGGATTTTTCCGCCAGCGCGAGCAGGGCGGTGACGCCGTGATTAAAGATGCGACGGGTTAATTCGCTGTCTTTAATCGGACCTGGCGCGACCACGGTAAACGAGACCAGTGGCGCGTGATGACGCGTGAGCCAGGCATGCTGCCTTGCTTGTCTCTCATCTCGGCTGGCGAGCAGTTCAGGGATGGAAACCGCGTGGCAGGTGGCGTGTTCAGGGAGCAGGTGCATGGTTTATTCCTTCACCTGATGCACAACGTCAATTACCGAACCATCGCGGTAGCGCACAACGGCAATTACGCGATCGGTAAATTCGATGGCGCGCGGTTGACCGGTTAGCTGCTGTGCACGTTCGCGCAGCCATTCAATCGACACCACTTTCATGCCAGCTTCTTGCAGGCGTTCCGCCAGTTCAGGGCGAGCAGGGTTGACGGCGATACCATGATCGGTAACCAGAATGTCAACGCTGGAACCTGGGGTTACGCAGGTCAGCACGTTATCTACCAATGTCGGGATGCGTCCACGAACCAGCGGTGCGACGATGATAGAAAGCGCTGCGGCCACAGCCGTATCGCAGTGACCACCGGAAGCGCCACGCAGTACGCCGTCGGAGCCGGTCAGTACGTTAACGTTGAAGCTGGTGTCTACTTCTAATGCGCTCAGTACCACAACGTCCAGGCGGTCAACGGATGCGCCTTTCGAGCCCCAGTTAGCGTACTGGTTAGCGCTGATCTCAATGTGGTTTGGATTGCGGGCCAGAGATTTCGCGGCGGTACTGTCGAAGCTTTGTACATCCAGCAGTTTGCGGATTAAGCCTTTTTCATGCAGATCAACGATGGTGGCGGTGATGCCGCCCAGCGCGAAATCTGCATGGATGTCACGGCTACGCATTTTGTCTTCCAGGAAACGGGTAACGGCCAGAGACGCGCCGCCGGTTCCTGTCTGCAATGAGAAGCCTTCATTGAAGTAACCGGAGTTAGCAATGACGTCTGCCGCGCTGCGGGCGATCAACAATTCACGCGGATTGGTGGTCATACGGGTCGCGTCAGCACCAATTTTGTCCGCATCGCCGACCTGGTCGATCTGCACGATCAGATCCACTTGATCCTGGGTAATGCTGGCCGGGTTGTGCGGATAGCTCAGCAGTTGTTCTGTCAGCAGAACAACCTGCCTGGCGTTCTCGGCATCGACGCGGGCATAGCCCAGTGAGCCGCAGCACGCTTTGCCGGTATAACCGTTAGCATTACCAAACTGGTCGCACGCCGGTACGCCGAGGAATGCGACATCAATGTTGAGTTCGCCACTTTGCACCAGGTGTACACGACCACCGTGGGAGTGGATTTGCACCGGCTCAGCCAGCAGACCACGAGAGATCTCTTCTGCCAGCGGGCCACGCAGCCCGGAGGTATAAATTCGGCTGACCACGCCCTGACGGATGTGCTCAACCAGCGGCGCGTGGCAGTCGCTCAGGGAGCTTGAGGCCAGCGTCAGATTTTTAAAGCCCATGTTGGCGATGGCGTCCATCACCAGGTTAATCGTCAGATCGCCACCGCGAAATGCGTGGTGGAAAGAGATAGTCATACCATCCTGTAAACCTGAACGACGAATGGCGTCTTCCAGATTAGCGCACAGCTTTTTGTCGCGCGGTTTTTGCGCCTGCAATTCTACTTTTGCGGTGCTCTGATAAGCGGAAAGCTCGCTTTCTGCATGACGGCTCCAGGTCGCCACGCGATCCTGGCGTTGAGACTGTTCGATTTTCTGCGTCATTTTTTTGCCTTATTCTTCGCGAATGCCGGAAAGTTCTGCACGGGAGATAACCAGAAGGGCGCGCTCGATAACCGGGCTGTCGACCATCTTGCCGTTCAGGGAAACCACGCCACGACCTTCGCGGGCTGCAGCTTCAGCGGCTTCCACCACCAGACGGGCATGAGCCAGCTCTTTGCGCGTCGGGGCATAGAGGTTATGCAGAAGTTCAATCTGGCGAGGGTTGATCAGCGATTTGCCGTCAAAACCCAGTTGCTTGATGTGTGAGGCTTCGTGCAGGAAACCTGCTTCGTTGTTGGCATCGGAATAGACGGTATCGAATGCCTGAATACCGGCAGAGCGCGCAGCCTGCAAAATAGAGCAGCGGGCAAACAGCAGTTCAGTCCCTTCCGGGGAACGTTCAGTGCGCAGGTTACGCACATAATCTTCAGCACCCAGTGCAATACCAATCAGGCGCTCGGAAGCGTGGGCGATTTCTACCGCGCGGGTAATGCCTAACGGCGATTCGATAGCGGCTAACAGACCGGTGCTGCCGGGTTCGCGACCACAGGCGTTTTCGATGCGCAAGATTTCGCTTTCGATGTCGATGACATCCTGTGCGGTATCGGTTTTCGGTAAACGCACGATGTCGGCGCCGCCGCGCACAACGGCTTCGAGGTCATTGATGCCCCATTCGGAGTCGAGGGCGTTTACGCGCACGATGGTTTCTACGTCGTGATACAGCGGATGTTGCAGCGCGTGGTACACCATGCGGCGGGCGGTATCTTTTTCACGCAGCGCGACGGAGTCTTCCAGGTCGAACATCAGCGCATCAGCCGGGTAGATAAACGAGTTGCTGACCATGGCGGCATTGGCGCCCGGTACGAACAACATGCTACGGCGGGTACGGGTTTTACGTTGTTGTAAAGATTCGGCAATCACTGGCAATCCTCCCATGGCAGTGCCGGAATACCGCCAGCGCGGGCCAGTAGTGCTTCCAGTCGCGCACGTAAAATGCAGTCCAGTGCGCCTTTATCATCAACATTTAATTGCACACCGCGTACGTTGTAGCGGGACAGTACGTCCAGAATGGTGGCCCGAATGGCATCACCGAACTGCTTTTCGACGCTACTGTTAACCTGCAGGTCAATATCCTGCGAATCGAGTGGAGCGATGCGAATCATCACATCACCGGACTCGAGTGTGCCTGCGACGGCTGCCTGGTTTATTTTCATTTTTCACCTGTTGCTAATGCGGGGGTATTTTGGCGGACTGCCGCACCCGATGAGGCTCGTTCAACCATGCTTTGCAGATAGCGCAGCGTGGCGTCAGGAACCAGGGATGCGATAGCCGTGAGATCTTTTTTAACCAGCAGCTTGCGCACCCAGGAGGCGGAAATCGGCATCTCCTGGAAGCACAGCCGCTCAATTTCCACCAGTTCAATCGGTGGGGCGGGAAGCGTTGGGGTCTCCAGCCAGTAACGCATATCGTTGTTGTACTGGGAGGTGACGGTGCAATACGGCTCGGTACCCACGAAACGGTGCGTAACGCCGAGAGCCGGGGCCAGGTACTGGCGGAAGATTTTCAGGTCTATTTCGGTGTAGCAGTGGTTAATAACGCTCTGCTCTTTGATGAAGTAGCACGGGAACGTGGCGCGGGAAATGATGTATTCCGAACCGCGATGCACGGTTAAACGCGGAATGTCTTTTGTCCCTTTAAGTACCAGATCCAGTCGGTCTTCATACGGAAAACGCGAGGTATCTTCTTTCACCAAAAACAGATGCAGCCAGTCACATTGCGCGGCCGCCTGTTGGATCAGAAAACGATGACCGTTGGTGAAGGGGTTGGCGTTCATGACGATACAGCCAATTTTTTTCCCTTCATGACGCTGTTTTGCCAGCGATTCGGCGTAGCGTTTCAGCCGCGTGGTGCTGTTTTCCATCAACACCATAATGCCGGGCACGCTGGTGAGTGTGGAAAAGCCGCACTGTTTAAACAGCGATTCGTACTCGGTTTTGGTATAGATGAAGAGGTGCGTACAGTGGCGCTCATAGGCGAGGTTGATGAGTTCTGTCGCCAGCGTCAGCGCCAGGCCTTCACCGCGCACGGACTCACAAATCGCGACGCACTTAATGATATTTCCGGCGATACCGCCACAGGCAATCAGGCGATCGTCACGGGTGACGGTGATAAATACTTCGACGGTGGTATCAACGCTCAGATCATTCTCTTTCAGAAATTGCGCGATAGCCGCCATCTTTTTATTTTCTGAGCGTTTAACTTTCGTGAATATATTATTACCGAACATAGTAAATAGAGCCCCGATGCTATATTTGTTACTGGGTTTCTGTTTTTGTTGCTCTGATTAGCAACCTGATAACGTTTTGTTTGCAATTGAAGGGAATGGTTTTTTATTACGGAGTATTTCTTTTTTTCCCTGCTGCATACATCGTAAGGAGTATTTTGGAGGTAATTTTTGATTTATTTCACAATAAGTTAGAAGGTTTTAATGTGTTTTATGGTTTTAAGTTTTTTAATTAATTTAACCCGGAAATAGCGCGTGGTTTTAATTTGTTTAATTGATTTAAGGTGGGGAATCTGCAACGATCCTGTTTTATATCGTCACTTTTAAATAAAACATTTTTATTACAACTACAATAGAAAATAAGTTTCGGTAACGTCGGTGAGGAAAATTTATGGCAGAACAGAAAAATAAAACACGGTTTCCTTTTTTTCGCAGTCTGGCGTTTCCGTTACGCATTTTTCTGCTCATTCTGGTCGTTTCTGTTCTTATTATCGCAGCGTTAGCACAATACTTTACCGCCAGTTTTGAAGATTATCTGACGACTCATGTCCGCGATATGGCAATGAACCAGGCCAAAATCATCGCCTCTAATGACAGCATCATCACGGCGGTGAAGCATCGTGATTACAAGCGTCTGGCGACTATTGCCGACAAACTACAGAGCGGGACTGATTTCGATTATGTGGTGATTGGAGATACCCACTCTATTCGTCTTTATCATCCGAACCCGGAAAAAATTGGTTACCCGATGCAGTTCACCAAGCCTGGCGCGCTGGAAAAAGGTGAGAGCTACTTTATTACCGGCAAAGGATCTATTGGGATGGCAATGCGCGCCAAAACCCCTATCTTTGATGACGATGGCAAAATCATTGGCGTGGTCTCAATTGGCTATCTGATCAGTAAAATTGATAGCTGGCGATCGGATTTCTTACTGCCAATGGCTGGGGTATTTATCCTGCTGTTGTTGGTACTTATGCTGCTCTCCTGGTTTTTTGCTGCCCATATTCGTCGGCAGATGTTGGGGATGGAGCCTAAACAAATCGCGCGGGTGGTGCGTCAGCAGGAAGCGCTGTTCAGCTCGGTGTATGAAGGGTTGATTGCCGTGGATCCTGACGGATATATCACTGCGATAAACCGCAGTGCGAGGAAAATGCTGGGGCTGTCATCGCCGGGCAGAAAGTGGCTGGGCAAACCGGTAAATGAAGTCGTTCAGCCAGCGGACTTTTTCACCCAGCAGATTGCGGAACAACGCCAGGATGCGATGGTTAATTTTAATGGGTTGAGCGTTATCGCCAACCGTGAGGCGATTCGCTCCGGTGACGAACTGCTCGGCGCCATTATCAGTTTTCGTAGTAAAGATGAAATTGCTACCCTTAATGCGCAATTAACGCAAATCAAACAGTATGTTGAGAGCCTGAGAACGCTGCGTCATGAGCACCTGAACTGGATGTCGACTATCAATGGCCTGCTGCAAATGAAAGAGTATGACCGGGTGCTGGCTATGGTTCAGGGCGAGTCACAGGCACAGCAACAACTGATTGACAGCCTGCGCGGCGCCTTTGCCGATCGTCAGGTGGCGGGTCTGTTATTTGGTAAGGTGCAACGTGCGCGGGAACTGGGTCTTACGATGACCATTGTTCCTGGCAGCCAACTGCGCCAACTGCCTGAAGGGCTGGATAGCACAGAGTTTGCAGCAATTGTTGGCAATCTGCTTGATAATGCATTTGAAGCGAGTTTACGCACCCAGCAAGGCAACAAAGTCGTCGAACTTTATTTGAGCGACGAAGGGGATGATGTGGTCATCGAAGTTGCCGATCAGGGATGCGGTGTGCCGGAAGCATTGCGTGAAAAAATATTCGAACAGGGTGTAAGCACCCGTACCGATGAACCAGGCGAACATGGCATCGGTTTGTATCTGATTGCAAGTTATGTGAGGCGCTGTAACGGGGTGATTACGCTCGAAGATAACTCCCCTTGCGGCACCTTATTTTCTTTATTTCTTCCGAAAGTGAAAAAAAATAATGACGGAACCATTAACGCTACTGATCGTTGAGGATGAAACGCTACTGGCGGAAATGCATGCTGAATATATCCGCCATATACCCGGCTTCAGCCAGATATGGCTGGCGGGTAATCTTGCGCAGGCAAGAATGATGATTGAGCGTTTTAAGCCCGGTTTGATTCTTCTTGATAACTACTTGCCGGACGGTAAGGGTATTACTTTGTTGCATGAGCTGACCCAGGCGCGTTATCCGGGCGGTGTGGTCTTTACCACGGCGGCTAGCGATATGGAAACGGTCTCCGAGGCCGTGCGCAGCGGCGCGTTTGATTATCTGGTCAAACCTATCGCTTACGAGCGGTTGGGGCAGACGCTGACGCGGTATCAACAGCGCAGACGTATGCTGGCAAGCAATGACAGCGCCAGTCAAAAGCAGATTGATGAAATGTTTAACGCCTATGCGCGCGGCGAGCCGAAAGGCGATTTGCCGACCGGGATTGATGCGTTAACGCTGAATGCGGTGCTGAAGCTATTTGCCGATCCGACGGTACATCATACTGCGGAAACGATCGCCCAGGCGCTCACCATCAGTCGAACGACCTCCAGACGTTATCTGGAGTACTGCGCCAGCCGCCATTTGATTATCGCGGAGATTATTCACGGGAAGGTGGGTAGACCGCAGCGTATTTATCACGGCGGCTAATACACGTCATCCTTTAAGCTGCCTCTTTGTTGGCTGCGTGCAGAAACCCCAGTCACATAGTTATCTATGCTCCTGGGGATTTCTTTACTTGCCGCCGCGATGCAGCATAAATGATTTTGTGTATTAAGGTCAGGTATTGACAGGTATCGTTAACCGCCAATCAGGGCAGACGTTGCCGGTACCATCACTTCGGTGGCGATAATCACCACCAGCAGTCCGACCAGCACCGGAACCGAGGTACGTTTCACAACTTCGAACGGAGAAATCTTCGCCATCCCAGCCACAGCCACAACGACGCCGGAGACTGGGGAAATGGTACGCCCGAGGTTGGAGGCCTGAAGCATCGGGATAGCGAGGTAAGCCGGGTTAATGCCGGAAGAATGTGCCAGTTTCGGGATCATCTCAACGAAAGCATAGAACGGCGCGTTACCGGAACCCGTGGTCATTGCCGCCAGCATGGTCAGGATCACCAGTACCAGCATCAGAATAATACTCGCTGAGCCAAACGAGGTGGCGATAGAAATCAGGCTTTGAATAAAGCCGATGGTACTCAAGCCCTGGGCAAAAACACCCGCAGCGACGAGCAGCATCACTACGTTAGCAAAGGCGTCCGCCATGCCCCGGTAAGCGACTTCCAGACCTGAAAACACCTTTTGAGTGTTGAATCCACGAATAAATTCCAGAACGGCGGCGATGAGCATGCACAGTACCAGGATAGTAATAATGTGCAGCTGCGGACCCCATTTACCATCAAAAATCAGAACGCCTACGATCGGTGTAAACGGCAGGATGGCGTAAAACGACGGCGCGGTAGTGGTGATTTCTGCTACGTCTAACATTTCGTGAGAAATGTTCTCTTTTTTATCCAGGTAGCGCTGCCAGAAAAAGTGTGCGAGCGCCATAGCAATGATGGCGGCAATAGAAATTGGCAGTGTGGTTTTAAACGCGAAATCAATTAACGGCATTTCTGCGGCTTTTGCCGCCAGCACCACATCACCGGATGTCGGTGAAAGAATGATTGCAGCGGGGGAGGCACATATGGCCGCCGCGGCGCCACGGCTGATTCCAACGTTTACCATGACCGGGAACAGCGTTGCCATCAGCAATACACCCAGGCCGGTAGCTGACGAGACTGCCAGCGACATCAGACAGGCGACAAAATAGGCGGCAATCATCAACAGATAAGGTGAGTTGATATATTGCAGCGGTTTGGAGGCCAGCTTAACGACCATATCATTCGCGCCAATATGCGTCATGTAGGCGGCAAAACCACACAGCATCATAATCATCATGCCGAGATCGCCACCGCGGCTCATCAGCAGAATTTTAATGTATTCAACAATGTCTGTAGCAGTATAGCCCGTCGTTGCTGCGCTGGAAGGCAGAACTTTATGTCCCATCACCGCACTGATAATCAGCAAAACCAGACCGCCAACAAACAGTACGCCGGTGGCGGAATAACCTTTGATGATGTAGCGCGCTACACCCACAATAACCACAACCCCAATAAGGAGTTCAATAAATGTCAACATTGTTTCCCCTGTCGCATTGCTGCCCGGAAAGTAAAAAAACTAAAAAAAGTAAAAAGTGGTGACAGAATGTGCCTAATAAACCGATAACTATTGCTGATTGAAATCAATAAAAATACGGATTCAACAGATGGCCTGACTATTTTTTCAACATCGTGGTTTAAAAAAGAATATCCCCGGCAAAAACTGTGAAACAGCATTGCTGTTGTGTGTATTTTGATATGAGAGTGTTAAATTATTGTTTCTTTATTTGTCCATCACGTTTGAAAAGAACAATTTATTAGCAATCAAGAGAAAATTATTCCTGTAATAAAGCCCAGTAAATTGAGGGGGAATCATCTTATAAGTATTGCCCGAAGAATATTCTGATTTTTTACCTGCGCATTTTTGTTAAGTTAACATTAAGGTTGAGTTTGCTACAATTGCTAATAACTTCCAGGATGGTAATTAAGTTGTGATTGTCGCTAAACGATATTTTCTCATTTTTTCATTTCTTTTTATTCAGTTAGCTTTCATTCCCCAAGGGGCTGCTGAAGATAAAGGCTGGTTTGCCACGTTTAAAGATAATGTCAGTGAAACCTGGCAGCAACCGGAGCATTATGACCTGTATGTACCGGCTATTACCTGGCATGCCCGTTTTGCCTACGATAAAGAAAAAACGGATCGCTACAATGAGCGCCCCTGGGGGGCCGGATTTGGCCAGTCCCGTTGGGATGATAAAGGTAACTGGCACGGGCTTTATATTATGGCCTTTAAGGATTCCTACAATAAATGGGAACCGATTGGCGGCTACGGCTGGGAGAAAACCTGGCGACCGCTGCCTGATGAAAACTTCCATACCGGCCTTGGCTTTACCGCTGGTTTTACCGCACGCGATAACTGGAACTACATTCCCGTACCGGTGCTGTTACCGCTGGCGTCAATCGGTTATGGTCCGGCAACGTTCCAGATGACCTACATTCCAGGAACCTATAACAATGGTAACGTCTACTTTGCGTGGTTACGCTTCCAGTTTTGATGGACTGCCTGTATTGTCAGTCAGATTTTAAAAAAACCATTAAAAACATATGGATGGAAACGGTTACTGAAAAATAACGCGACATTTATCACTTTTTGATAAAGTTCGACTGGACAAAGCGCATCACAATTGTTGTACTGATACCCGACACAGCATTTGTGTCTATTTTTCATGTAAAGGTAATTTTGATGTCTAAGATTAAAGGTAACGTTAAGTGGTTTAATGAGTCCAAAGGATTCGGTTTCATTACTCCGGAAGATGGCAGCAAAGACGTGTTCGTACACTTCTCTGCAATCCAGACCAATGGTTTTAAAACTCTGGCTGAAGGTCAGCGCGTAGAGTTCGAAATCACTAACGGTGCCAAAGGCCCTTCTGCTGCAAACGTAATCGCTCTGTAAGCATACGACAGCAAGCATTCAAAACCCGCTTAATTGCGGGTTTTTTTCGCTCTAATGTGCGGGAGAGGCAGAAACCAGCCAGAATGCCAGGGCGGTCATCGCAAATGATCCCAGCAGATTAACCAGCACATTCACCATAGCCCAGCCAAAGCGTCCTTCCTGAAGTAAAAACACGACCTCTGCCGAGAAGGTGGAGAACGTTGTCAACCCGCCGCAAAAGCCGGTAGTAATCAGTACTTTCCACATTGGATCGATGTTTGTCATGCGATTAAACCACGCCAGACCCATACCAATGATAAACGCGCCAAGTAAGTTTGCCGCCAGCGTACCGAATGGGATAGCCTGATGCAGTGGGTTGAAGCGCATGCTCAACATCCATCTTGCTACGCTACCTGTACCACCACCGATAAAAACCGCTAAAAGAAGTTGTAACACTGCTAAATCCTGCTATTTGATTGTATATAGGATGAGTGTAACGCTGAATAATCACTGTTGGCGAGCCTGACAAACTTTTCTGGAGGGAATATGTTCGTTGCAGCAGGGCAGTTTGCCGTGGGTCCTTCGTGGGAAAAGAATGCAGAAACCTGCGCTTCATTAATGTCTCAGGCCGCAGGAGAGGGAGTATCGTTGTTGGTACTACCGGAGGCGTTGCTGGCCCGTAACGATATTGACCCTGACCTGTCAGTGAAGTCAGCGCAATTGCTGGAGGGTGGGTTCCTGACGCGTTTACTCCGAGAAAGCGCGCAAAATGAGATGACGACAATTCTGACGATTCATGTTCCTTCTGTGCCAGGTCGGGCTTTTAACATGCTGGTGGCGTTGCGGGGAGGTCGGGTTGTTGCCCATTATGCAAAATTGCATCTTTACGACGCGTTTGCGATTCAGGAGTCGCGGAATGTCGATGCAGGAGACGCCATAGCGCCGCTGCTGGACGTAGACGGATTAAAGGTAGGGTTGATGACCTGCTATGACCTGCGTTTCCCTGAGCTGGCGTTAGCGCACGCTCTGCAGGGGGCCGACATTCTCGCTTTACCTGCCGCCTGGGTGCGGGGAGCGCTAAAAGAGCATCACTGGGCAACATTGTTGGCGGCAAGGGCTCTTGATGCTACTTGCTATGTTATTGCCGCTGGAGAATGTGGTAATAAGAACATTGGGCAAAGCCGGGTTATCGATCCCTTTGGGGTGACCATTGCCGCAGCGGCAGAAACGCCGGCGCTGATTATGGCCGAGGTTTCAGCAGAGCGGGTGAAGCAGGTCAGGGCGCAACTTCCGGTGTTAATTAACCGACGCTTTGCGCCACCGCAATTATTATGACGTTTTTTTAAACAAGACTTGATTCACCTTGTTACAGATTGCTATTGTGTGCGCGCGTCGAAAGGCCGTTAATATTCTCAGGTTAATATGGCGCATTATGTAGCCTGGTTTAAGTTAAGAAGGTATCTATGGGTGAGATTAGTATTACCAAACTGCTGGTGGTTGCCGCACTGGTCGTTCTGCTGTTTGGTACCAAGAAGTTACGTACACTGGGTGGAGACCTGGGAACGGCAATTAAGGGCTTTAAGAAAGCGATGAACGACGATAATACCGATGCCAGGAAAGAGGCTGATGGTAGCGTTCAGGCGGAAAAGCTCTCTCATAAAGAGTAATATCAGGAGCATGATGCTCATACTGTGTGCTCTGTATGAAAAAAACCGGCAAATTGCCGGTTTTTTTATTGCTGATATGTAAGTGAGTATTACACGATTACTTCACTTCCAGCCCTTTGGCCTGCATATCAGCGTGGTATGAAGAACGAACAAACGGGCCGCAGGCTGCATGGGTAAAGCCCATCGCCATGGCTTCGGCTTTCATCTCGTCGAACTCATCCGGGCTGACATAGCGTTGCACCGGCAGGTGATGGCGGCTCGGCTGCAAATACTGCCCCAGCGTTAGCATGGTCACGCCATGACTGCGCAGATCGCGCATGACTTCAATAATTTCGGCATTGGTTTCACCCAGACCTACCATCAGACCCGATTTAGTCGGGATCTCCGGGTGCGCTTCCTTGAAACGCTCCAGAAGCTTCAGCGACCAGTTGTAGTCAGCTCCCGGACGTACGTTACGGTAAATACGCGGTACGTTTTCGAGGTTGTGGTTAAATACGTCCGGCGGCGTGGCCGTGAGGATATCCAACGCGCGATCCATACGACCACGGAAGTCAGGCACCAGCGTTTCGATTTTAATCGATGGGCTTTTCTCGCGGATAGCGGTGATGCAGTCAGCAAAGTGCTGAGCACCGCCGTCACGCAGATCGTCACGGTCAACGGAGGTAATGACGACATAGCGCAGCGCCATGTCCGCAATGGTCTGAGCCAGTTTCAACGGCTCGTTAGCATCAGGCGCAACCGGACGGCCATGGGCAACGTCACAGAATGGGCAACGGCGAGTACAGATTGCGCCGAGGATCATAAAGGTTGCGGTTCCGTGATTGAAACATTCAGCCAGGTTAGGGCAGGAAGCTTCTTCGCAGACAGAGTGCAGGCCGTTTTTGCGCATTGCCGCTTTGATGCCCTGGATACGGGTGGAGTCCGCTGGCAGTTTTATTTTCATCCATTCCGGTTTACGCAGCAGGGCTTCACGCTCTGTTGCCACATTTTTAACCGGGATAAGAGCCATCTTATCGGCATCGCGGTATTTAACACCGCGTTCCATCACAATGGGTTTACTCATAGCTTGCGTGTTCCAGTTGCGAATTACGAAGGAAAGCGTTTCAATTCAAGGGAATGTTGCATTTATCAACTATTTTTGAATTAGTGATACGCAGTATATCATTGAAACGGGCCAGAAAGCAGCCTGACAGGCTGGCAAAATGTAAAATAGTTGTTGTTTTGTGTCATTTGCCACAACATATGCCGTGGCAAAGTATGACAGCCTTTTTAGTCCACAACGTACTCGTGCGGTGGGTTACCCAACAGCGCCAGAATGTTGGCCAGCAGGCGTGGGCGAATGCTCTCAGTCGTGGCAGCGTTATCCCATTGCGATACTTTTGCCATCTCCATTCCGGCATAACCGCAAGGGTTGATACGCAGGAAAGGCGACAGGTCCATATCCACGTTGAGCGCTAAGCCGTGAAATGAACATCCCTTACGAATACGTAACCCTAATGAGCAGATTTTCTTCTCACCGACATAAACGCCTGGCGCATCGGCTCGCGGGTGGGCGTCGATGCCAATTTCCGCAAGGGTATTGACGACAGTTTGCTCCAGCAGCGTAACCAGTTCGCGAACGCCCAGTTTGCGGCGTTTCAGGTTCAACAGCACATACATGACCTGTTGACCTGGTCCGTGGTAGGTCACCTGACCGCCGCGATCGCTCTGAATCACCGGAATATCTCCCGGCATCAGTACATGCTCGGCTTTACCGGCCTGACCCTGGGTAAAGACAGGATAATGCTCTACCAGCCAGATTTCATCATGACTGTTTTCATCGCGGGTATCGGTAAATTCGTGCATGGCCAGAGAGACTGGCTCGTAAGGTTGAAGACCGAGCTGGCGGACCAGAATTTTATCCTGATACAAAACGGCATCTCCGTAGATACTCACACAGAGTAGAGAATGTTAAAGAGGGGAAAAGTATATCACAGGAGGAAGGGGTTACCCGAGCGGGGATGCAGCGGGTAACCGACAGGTTTTTACAGCACCATGCGTACGATATCAATATTGCCTAATTCTTCGTACAGTGTTTCAACCTGCTCAATGTGTGTAGCAGTGATGGTGATAGAGACCGAGTGGTAGTTGCCTTTGCTGCTCGGTTTTACCGTCGGAGAGTAATCACCTGGCGCATGGCGCTGTACCACTTCAACCACCTGATCAACCAGCTCAGGCAACGCCTGCCCCATTACTTTGTAAGTAAATGGAGTAGGGAATTCAAGCAGTTCGTTAAGTTTGGTTTTCATGTCAGCTCCGGCGTTACATCAAAAAATAATAACTCCCACAGCGCGTGGGAGTTATCTGGATACCTAGTATATGGGGACGTAAATCACACTTTCAAGTGTTCGATTTTTAGCCAAACCAGTGATGGAACATTAATTTAATGTAATCAATGATTTTCCCAAAGAAGTTGCCTTCCGGGATTTCCTGCAGCACGACCAGTGGGCGCTGCTCGATGGTTTTGCCATCAAGCTGGAAGTTGATGGTACCGACAACCTGGTTTTTCTGCAGCGGCGCGTGCAGTTCAGTGGTGTTCAGCACATAACTTGCTTTCAGATCTTTCATACGACCGCGCGGTATAGTCAGGTAGACATCCTTATCGACACCTAACGATGCGCGATCGGTGTTACCAAACCAGGCGGGTTCTGAGGCAAATTCTTTACCCACTTTCAGCGGGTTGACGGTTTCGAAGAAACGGAAGCCCCAGGTCAGCAGTTTTTTGCTTTCGGTTTCGCGACCTTTATAGGTGCGGCCACCCATTACGGCGGAGATCAGACGCATCTGGCCTTCGGTTGCGGATGCAACAAGGTTATAGCCAGCTTTATCGGTGTGACCGGTTTTGATACCGTCGACATTCAGGCTGTTATCCCACAGCAAACCGTTACGGTTTAACTGACGAATGCCGTTAAAGGTGAACTCTTTTTCTTTATAGATAGAGTATTCATTAGGTACATCGCGAATCAGCGCCTGACCAATCATCGCCATATCGCGGGCTGAACTGTACTGACCGTCAGCATCAAGACCATGAACGGTCTGGAAGTGGGTGTTTTTCAGACCCAGCGCGTTCACATAGCTGTTCATCAGGCCGACGAAAGCATCCTGGCTGCCGGCAGCGAAGTCAGCCATCGCCACACATGCGTCGTTCCCGGACTGCAGGTTAATACCACGGATCAACTGAGAGACAGGAACCTGCATGCCTGGCTTGAGGAACATCAGCGATGAACCTTTAAAGACCGGGTTACCCGTAGCCCATGCGTCATTGCCGACGGTGACCAGATCGGTTTCTTTAAACTTCCCGGCTTTCATTGCCTGGCCGATGACGTAGCTGGTCATCATCTTGGTCAGGCTGGCGGGGTCGCGGCGAGTGTCAGCATTCTGTTCTGCCAGAACTTTACCTGAGTTGTAATCAATCAGGATATACGACTCCGCATCGATCTGCGGAACGCCGGGGATCATGGTTTTAATATTCAGGTCATCGGCATGGGCAGCAGAGAGAGTAGCTGCGCAGAGAGCCGCGGTGAGCGCCATACGCTGCACGAAACGAGCGGAAAAAGTGGTCTTCATGGTCTGAACTACGACGTCCGTGATGAAATTAAAAAAAGTGCCCTACTATAGCAAATGCATAACGGGCAGGCATCTGACTTTCCGCGTGACTTTGTTAATGTCATTTACGGAAATTGACAATTCAGATACCCGGTTTACGTTATTACATGCCGGTGATGAAGGACTGTAATTGCGCTTCGGATTGAAGACGCTGCTGTAATGAGGAGGCTTCTGTTTTACTGGCGAATGGCCCCATCTGAATACGCCATACCGCGCCGTTTTGCACTACCCGTCCAGGGACGCCAAACTGCTGACTTAAGCGCTTTTGATACTGCTGCGCACGGGTTTGATCGCTAACGGCACCGACCTGAACGACATAGCGTCCGTTGGTCGCAGCAGCTGGCGCGGCAACGGTCGCTGGCGCGGTTACCGTGGCAGTTGATGCTGCGGGAGCGGCGGTTACAGGCTGTGGCGCAGGCGTGGGTTCGCTGCCTTCAAGTACACCGGCAGCAAGCGTTGTCGGCGCGCCGAGGAAACCACTGCTGTTGACCGGCGCACCGCTGGTATCCTCGCTTTTCAGCGTGGAATTACTGATAGGGCGGATATCGTTTTGCGCCTGACCCGCATCCGGTGCGGAAGACATCGCGCCGCCACCGCTTAAATCAGGACGAGCCGGCAGGGCATAGGTTTGTTTCGCCACAGTTGTGCAGGCCATTCCCGGGCCGGATAATGAACCATCCTGCGCGACGATGATAGGGTCGATACGCACTTTGGTGTTGTTAGACGTGTTCAGTCGATCTGCGGCGGCACGTGAAAGTGAAATGACGCGATCGTTGCCATAAGGGCCGCGATCGTTAATGCGTACGACGATCATCCTGCCGTTTGCCAGGTTGGTGATTCTGGCATAGCTTGGGATCGGCAGCGTCGGGTGCGCAGCGGTCAACTGCATTGGGTCAAACGCTTCACCAGACGCGGTTAAATTGCTTCCAGGCTCCGCATCATAAATAGCGGCAAGCCCGGCCTGGCTAAAGCGGGAGGGATCCTGGACTATTTTGTAGCTCTTACCATCACGCTGATAGTCCTGATTCGCCGTTGGGTTCAGGGGTTCAAAGCGCGGATCGGCCCCGCTGATTTCAACAATCGGACCATTACACACCGCAGGCTGCGGCGCGACAGCAACCTGTTGCTGACCATCATCATTCGAACACGCCGCGAGCATTCCTGCTGCGATGCAGATACCAAGCCACTGCTTACGCATTGCGTACCCCTTACACGCTTTTCGACAACATTTTTCTATGGGTGTGGATCGACATAACAATCCCGAACCCGGCCATCAGCACGATCAGTGCCGAGCCTCCGTAACTGACCAATGGGAGTGGAACCCCAACCACAGGTAGAATACCGCTCACCATACCAATATTTACGAAGACATAAACGAATAATATCAACATTAAACCACCCGCCATGACGCGACCAAAGGTGGTTTGTGCGCGAGCAGCGATCCACAACCCGCGCATAATCAGCAAAATGTACAGCGTCAGCAAAATCAGGATTCCCACCAGACCCAGCTCTTCCGCTAAGACTGCGAAGATAAAGTCAGTGTGGCGTTCGGGTAAAAACTCAAGCTGCGACTGCGTACCGTGCAGCCAGCCTTTACCGCGTAATCCGCCGGAACCAATAGCAATTTTAGACTGAATAATGTGATAGCCCGCGCCCAGCGGATCGGTTTCTGGATCAAGTAACATCATGACGCGCTGACGCTGGTAGTCATGCATCAGGAAGAACCACAGTATCGGAATAAACGCGGCGACCAAAACTACTGCCACACCGATTAAACGCCAGCTTAAACCGGAAAGGAACAGGACAAACAGACCAGAAAGGGCAACCAGAATTGAGGTGCCGAGGTCAGGCTGAGCGGCAACCAGCAGCGTGGGCATAAAAATCAGCACCAGCGCAATCGCGGTATTTTTTAGCGATGGCGGGCAGACGTCGCGGTTGATGAAGCGCGCGACCATCAGCGGCACGGCAATCTTGGCGATTTCAGAAGGCTGAAAGCGCACGATACCCAAATCCAGCCAGCGCTGAGCGCCTTTGGAAATAGCGCCGAAGGCGTCAACCGCCACCAACAGAATGATACAGAAGATATAGAGATAGGGCGCCCAACCTTCATAAACCCTGGGGGGAATTTGCGCCATCACCACCATGATGACCAGACCCATCGCGATCTGGCCGACCTTACGCTCCATCATGCCAATATCCTGGCCGCTGGCGCTCCAGATGACCAGCGAGCTGTAGACCAGCAGAGCCAGCAAAATAAGCAACATTGTGGGATCGATGTGGATTTTGTCCCAAAATGTTTTTTTGTTCGGATTATCCGTCACGATTATTGGTCCTCAGCTGCTGCAACCGCTGGGTTTTCCGCAGGCAGATTGGTGTTGTTGTCGCCCAACATAATGTGGTCAAGGATCTGGCGCATAATCGTCCCCACAGCCGGACCCGCGCCGCCGTTTTCAAGGATCATGGCGACAGCGACCTGGGGTTTATCATAGGGTGCGAAGGCCGTCATTAACTTGTGGTCACGTAAACGTTCGGCGATCTTATGCGCGTTATAGGTTTCATTCGCTTTCAGGCCAAAGACCTGTGCGGTACCGGATTTCGCCGCAATTTTGTAAGGCGCGCCAGCGAAATATTTATGTGCAGTCCCGTTAGGGCGGTTAGCGACACCGTACATACCGTCTTTGGCGATTTCCCAGTAACCGGAATGAATATCGCCAACGGGCGGTTCGTGCGGCTGAACCCATGGCACTTGCTTGCCATTTTCTGCCGTGCTCATCAGTAGATGCGGGACTTTTACCAAACCGTCGTTGATAAGGATCATCAGCGCTTTACTCATCTGGATAGGGGTTGCCGTCCAGTAACCCTGACCGATGCCGACCGGAATGGTATCACCCTGGTACCACGGCTTTTTAAACCGTTTTTGCTTCCATTCACGGGTTGGCATGTTCCCGGAACGTTCTTCGGCAAGATCGATACCCGTATATTGGCCATAGCCAAACTTGCTCATCCACTCGGAAAGCCGGTCTATCCCCATATCATAGGCGATCTGATAGAAAAACGTATCCGCGGACTCTTCCAGGGAGCGGGTAATGTTCAGGTGGCCGTGACCCCATTTTTTCCAGTCGCGGTAACGTTTCTCAGAGCCGGGTAACTGCCACCAGCCCGGATCGAACAGACCGGTATTGCGGGTGATGACGCCCGCGCTTAACGCAGAAACCGCCACGTAAGGCTTAACCGTCGACGCCGGAGGATAAACGCCTTGCGTGGCGCGGTTAACCAATGGGGTATTCGGATCATTGAGCAACCCGGAGTAATCTTTACTGGAGATGCCATCCACAAACAGGTTCGGGTCGTAGCTTGGCATGGAGACCAGCGCCAGAACGCCACCGGTACGCGGGTCGGTGACCACCACGGCGGCGCGGCTACCCGCCAGCAGCGTTTCAATATACTGCTGGAGCTTCAAATCCAACGTGAGGTAAATATCATGCCCGGCCTGCGGCGCGACCTCTTTCAACTGACGAATGACACGACCGCGGTTGTTGACTTCAACTTCTTCATAGCCGGTCTGCCCATGCAGTACGTCTTCATAGTAACGTTCAATACCGAGCTTACCAATATCATGCGTCGCAGCGTAGTTAGCCAGTTTGCCGTCTTTGTCCAGGCGGTCCACGTCTTTATCGTTGATCTTCGATACGTATCCAATCACGTGGGTCAGGGCGGAACCGTAAGGGTAATAGCGGCGTTTATAGCCTTTAACTTCAACGCCAGGAAAGCGATATTGATTTACGGCAAACCGTGCGACCTGAACTTCCGTCAGGTTGGTTTTTACCGGAATAGAGGTGAAGCGGTGTGAACGGGCGCGCTCTTTTTTAAACGCGGCAATATCGTCATCCGTCAGGTCTACGACGTTGCGCAGCGCGTCGAGCGTATCCTGAATGTTGTCTACCTTCTCCGGCATCATTTCAATCTGATAAATGGTGCGGTTAAGGGCAAGCGGAATTCCGTTACGGTCATAAATAATGCCGCGACTGGGAGGAATGGGTACCAGTTTAATGCGGTTTTCGTTCGAACGGGTCTGATAATCAGTAAAGCGAACGATTTGCAGATTATACAGGTTGGCGATCAGCACGCCGGTCAGCAGCAAAATCCCCAAAAAAGCCACCAGCGCCCGGCGCACAAACAGCGCGGACTCAGCCGAATAGTCGCGAAAAGAATTCTGTAGTTTCATCCGCTGCTTAATCTACTCAAGAATCAATGATCACTCACGGTGATAAGGATGGTTGGTGGTAATGCTCCACGCCCTGTACAGACTCTCTGCGACCAGAACCCGAACAAGAGGGTGAGGTAGGGTTAATGCAGAGAGTGACCAGCTTTGTTCCGCCGCGGCTTTACAGGCGGGAGAAAGACCTTCCGGCCCGCCGATCAGCAGACTGACGTCACGACCGTCCAGTTTCCAGCGCTCCAGTTCGGTCGCCAGTTGCGGCGTGTCCCAGGGTTTGCCCGGAATATCAAGGGTGACGATGCGGTTTTTGCCTGCGGCGGCCAGCATCTGCTCACCCTCTTTGTCGAGAATGCGTTTAATGTCCGCGTTCTTGCCGCGTTTTCCTGCCGGGATTTCGATCAGCTCAAAGGGCATATCTTTCGGAAACCGACGCAGATATTCGGTAAATCCGGTTTGTACCCAGTCAGGCATTTTCGTACCCACAGCGACAAGTTGCAGCTTCACGCATTAACTCCAGAGTTTTTCCAGTTCATACAGGCGACGGCTTTCTTCCTGCATCACGTGGACAATCACATCGCCGAGGTCAACGACGATCCAGTCAGCGACGTTCTCGCCTTCCACGCCGAGCGGCAGCAGGCCGGCAGTGCGGGACTCCTGAACAACGTGATCTGCGATAGACATAACGTGACGGCTGGATGTACCGGTGCAGATAATCATGCAATCAGTGATACTGGATTTACCCTGAACGTCTAAGGCGATGATGTCTTGACCTTTCAGGTCATCAATTTTGTCGATTACAAAATCCTGGAGTGCTTTACCCTGCAAGTGTTCCCCCTGGGTGAAAAGAGTTAAAAACGTCTGTTAGTATACCTGAACCAGAGGCGATATCGGGACAAATGTCTCCGAAAGCGCTTTTGAAGTGCGCTATCATCCCACCCCACGCCACAGAATGCATCGCCATTTTTGTAAAACAATTTCTGCAAAGCTCTGAAGGGCGGGAAAAGTCAGGTTGCGGAGGATAACAGCCTGTCAGGGGGTGTCAATGGGAGAGAGGCCCTTCGGCAGAAAAAACCGCGCATTCACTCCCCGTCGTGCCATACGGCCCGGCTGTTAAGCACTTTCAAAACCGCGAAATCGTCACATAAATCTATTGCGCTCCAGCAGCCTTGTTCGACGCGGAAATGCCACATTGCCGCAGCCGGCATGGACAGCAGGCGGGCGATCAACACGCTCAGCACGCCCTGATGACTCACCACCAGCAGGTTTTGACACGCTTTATAATCGGCAAGTTGGGCAATGAAGCGTTCAACCCGCTGAGAAAATGCCTGAAAGCCTTCGCCATTCGTTGGCGTTGCGTTCTGCCAGTCATTACACCATAAGGCGTAATTTTCAGCGTCTTCGCGCGCTAAATCGCGATGGTGGCGCATTTCCCAGTCACCAAAAAACATCTCATTCAGTTCAGGCATAATGCGCACAGGGAGGTCGCGATCGCCTAAGATCAACCGGGTTGTATGGCGGGCGCGTTCGAGTTCGCTGCAAAGAACATTGTCGACAGGAAGATTGCGTAATAGCTTGCCCACTGTTTGCGCCTGTGCGATCCCCCGCTCCGTTAGCGAGGTGGGGGCGTGGCCGCTGTATAATCCGGCGACATTGGCGTCGGTTTCGCCATGCCGTACTAACCAGAGTCTCATGTTTTCCTCGTGAAGCTATTCGCACAAAATATGATGTTTGCCCTGATTGCGCAGAGTTTTTTCACTAAAATACCCTTTTTTACGTGGAGCGGCACGATGTCTTTATTGAAGAGCGCGCATGGTGGTAATACCCGAGAAGCCGCCGAATTGTTGGGTATCTCGCCTGAACAATTGCTGGATTTTAGCGCGAATATTAACCCGCTGGGTATGCCGGCAAGTTTAAAACGCGCGATTATCGACAATCTGGACTGCGCGGAGCGTTACCCGGATGTCGATTACGCTCAATTGCATGCGGCGCTGGCGGATCATCATCAGATCCCGGCCTCGTGGATCCTGGCCGGAAACGGCGAGACCGAGTCTATTTTTACCCTGGTGCATGGCCTTAAGCCACGACATGCGATGATCGTTACGCCCGGATTTGCGGAATATCGTCGGGCGTTGCAATGGGGGGAGTGTGCGATTCATGAATTTGCGCTGCGTGAACAGGATGGCTGGCAGCTTACCGAGGCGATTCTTGATGCGTTAACCTCTGAGCTGGACTGCCTGTTTCTCTGTACGCCTAACAATCCCACCGGCTTACTGCCAGATAACCACCTGCTACGTGTGATCGCCACCCGTTGTGAACGGCTTGGGATCAATCTGATCCTTGATGAGGCGTTTATTGATTTTATTGCCGGTGAGCCGGGATTTATCCCGCTGCTGCACGGGAATCCACATATTTGGGTGCTGCGCTCGTTGACTAAATTCTATGCGATACCGGGATTGCGTTTGGGGTATCTGGTCAACAGTAACCAGCACGCCGTTGCACAGATGCGTAGCCAACAAATGCCGTGGTCAATTAATGCGTTTGCAGCCCTTGCAGGCGAGATTATTTTACGCGATAGCGCCTATCAGCAGGCGACGTGGAAATGGCTGGAGCAAGAGGGCGCGCGGTTTGATCAACAGTTGCAAGAACTGTCCGGCCTGACGGTGTATCCCGGCCGGGCAAATTATCGTTTATTACGCTGCGATCGGGCGGATGTTGATCTGCAACGCGCCATGCTCGAACAACATGTTTTGATCCGCAGTTGCGCTAACTATCCGGGGCTGGATACGCGCTATTATCGCGTAGCCGTTCGCAGCATGGAAGAGAATAACCGACTGCTGGCGGCATTACGCAAGGCGCTTAGCGGTACAACCCTTGTTGATTGATATAGTCAAGCACAGCGCCTGGCAGTAAGTCGTCGCACGGCTCGCCTTTTTCCAGGCGCTCGCGGATCAGCGTGGCGGAGATGTTAAACCACGGCGTTTCGGCCAGGTAAATTTTCCCGCAGGGCAGGTTGTGCAGGTCTTCCGGCGAATGGGTCAGATGATCCTCCAGCCACTGCTGGTGCTTTTCCTGCGCCATCTCGAGTGGGTAGCCCGGGCGTCGGCACACAATAAGATGCGTGTTACCCAAAATCGTGTCGTAGTCATGCCAGGACGGAAAGGTAAGCAGCGAGTCCTGACCAATAATAAACGCTAACGGCACATCCGGACCTTGCTCTTCACGCCACTCTTGTAGCGTTTGCGCGGTGTAGGAGGCGGTATCGCGTTTGAGTTCGCGTTCATCCAGAGAAAACAGCGGCTTATCAGCAATGGCCAGTTCAACCATGCGCTTACGTTGCTCGCCGGACGCTTCGGGTTGCGCGCGATGTGGCGGCACGTTATTGGGCATGATGATGACCCGGGAAAGGCCAATCAGATTAGCCAGAATTTCAACCGGTTTAAGATGACCATAATGCACCGGATCAAAGGTGCCGCCGAACAGAGCCTGCAATGATTTCATATCAACCATCAATAAAAACATCGGCCAGCGATTTATGGCAGAGCAAAAGGGAAAGTCCCTCAAGTTCCGCCCACACTGACTGACCATAGTCTTGTTTAAGCGTAATTTCCGTACGCGTTAACAGCGTCACGGCCTGACGCAGCTGTGCCGGATTTAGCCGGTTAAGCGCGTCTCCCATCATGCCACGGCGATTTTGCCACACACGATGTTTATCAAACAACGTGCGTAAGGGCGTATGGGCCGACTGCCGTTTCAGGTTGACCAGCAACAGCAATTCGCGCTGTATCGTACGCAGTAAAATAACCGGCTCGCTGCCCTCAAGGCGTAACTGTTGCAGGATGTGCAGCGCGCGCTTGCTTTTGCCCATCAGCAGCGCATCCACCCAGTGGAATGGGGTAAAGTGCGCGGCATCGTTAACGGCTTTCTCTACGCGAGGCAGCGTGAGTTTGCCATCAGGCCACAGCAACGCTAACCGCTCAAGGGCTTGCGCCAGTGCTAACAGGTTACCTTCATAGCAATAGCATAATAGCTGATTGGCTGCGTCATCCAGTTGCAGGTTGTTAAGTTTCGCTCTCGCGGCAACCCAGCGTGGGAGCTGTGCTTGTTCCGGCGTCTGGCAGCTAACCTGAACCGCGTTATTCGCCAGCCCGGTATACCATGCGCCGTTTTCCTGCGCCTTAGTCAGTTTGTTGCCGCGAACAATCAGCAGCAGATCGTCATGAAGCAGAGTGATGAGCGAAGCGAGTTGTTCGTTAATGGCGGCATTGGGGCCATTTTCAGGCAACTGCAGGAGTAGCGTTTGACGGCTGGCAAACAGGCTCATCGCCTGGCAGAGTGAAAATATTTCTCCCCAGTCGGTGCTGGTGTCCAGAGTAAAAGCGTGGTGTTCTTCGAATCCTTGCGTTGCGGCAGCCAGACGGATGGCATCCTGGCTTTCCTGCAATAAAAGGGGATCGTTGCCCAGTAGTAAATACGCCGTGCGCAGCCCTTCATTGAGCTGTGCGCGGAGTTGTTCAGGGTACAGCTTGAGCATCAGTTACCCAGCGTGGAGGAAACACGCGCCGGAGATGACGCAGGCGCTGCAGGTTTCGTCGCTGCTGGCTCAGCATCCACACTGGATGACTGAGTATCGGCCAAATGTACGCTTGGCAGCTTACGAATCAACTGTTCTGCCGCTTTGTCGTACATCTCTTTGATGATCATGTCCTGCTCGTTATCCTTCGCCAGTGCAGCCTGTGGGTTGTCAAAGAACGAACGATAAACTTTGGCGCTGATGGGGTAAATATCATGTCCCGGAATCAGTACGGTAGCGCTTACGGACATCACCATCTGGTATTCAGCCGTTTGACCATTCTGGAATACCGACGCTGTATCCTGTGATAGGCTGACCGCGCCAAGGCGTAAGGACGTCACATCTTTGCGCATGGTACCGTCTTCAAGCAGCGTAACGCCGTTCAGACGCAGCTGATTACGCACCGCGCGGCTTAATGGGCCATTCGGATCGCCAGAGTTCAGGATCATGGTTTTCATTGAGGGTGGAACCTGCGTAGTACTACGCAGATGCCAACCACACCCGGCGGTGACCAGCACCGCCAGAGATAACAACAATGTTGTCAGAAGTCGCACGCTTCCTCCCGCGCTTAGCCAACGACCAGATTGAGGAGTTTACCCGGTACGTAAATCACTTTACGCACGGTAACGCCATCAAGATATTTTGCCACCAGGTGTTCCTGGCCAGCACGTTCACGAACCTGTTCTTCGGTGGCGTTTACCGGAACGGTGATTTTGCCACGTACTTTACCGTTAACCTGAACGACAACCAGCGTTGAGTCTTCAACCATAGCGCTTTCGTCAGCTACTGGCCACGGTGCGTTATCGATATCGCCTTCGCCTTTCAGCGCCTGCCACAGGGTGAAGCAAACGTGTGGGGTGAACGGGTTAAGCATACGCACAACGGCCAGCAACGCTTCCTGCATCAGGGCGCGGTCCTGCTCGTCTTCCTGCGGCGCTTTCGCCAGCTTGTTCATCAGTTCCATAATCGCCGCAATTGCGGTGTTAAAGGTCTGACGACGACCGATATCATCGGTGACTTTAGCGATAGTTTTGTGTACGTCGCGACGCAGCGCTTTTTGATCTTCGCTCAGAGCAGCAACGTTCAGGGCAGCAACATCACCTTTAGAAGTATGCTCGTAAACCAGTTTCCAGACACGTTTCAGGAAGCGGTTAGCCCCTTCAACGCCGGATTCCTGCCATTCCAGGGTCATGTCAGCCGGAGAGGCGAACATCATAAACAGACGCACGGTGTCCGCGCCGTAACGCTCAACCATCACCTGCGGGTCGATGCCGTTGTTTTTGGACTTGGACATCTTGCTCATGCCGGTATACACCAGTTCATGACCTTCGGCGTCCTTCGCCTTCACGATACGACCTTTTTCGTCGCGTTCAACGATGGCATCAACCGGAGAAACCCAGTTACGCTCGCCGTTAGCGCCGACGTAATAGAACGCATCAGCCAGCACCATGCCCTGACACAGCAGTTGTTTAGCCGGTTCGTCAGAGTTGACCATGCCCGCGTCGCGCATCAGCTTATGGAAGAAGCGGAAGTAGAGCAGGTGCATGATGGCGTGTTCGATACCGCCAATGTAGATATCAACTGGCAGCCAGTAGTTAGCGGCCTCTGGATCCAACATGCCTTCGTTGTACTGCGGGCAGGTATAACGCGCGTAGTACCAGGAGGACTCCATAAAGGTATCGAAGGTGTCGGTCTCACGCAGCGCAGGCATGCCGTTAATGGTGGTTTTCGCCCACTCAGGATCGGCTTTGATCGGGCTGGTGATACCGTCCATGACCACGTCTTCCGGCAGAATAACCGGCAGTTGATCTTCTGGTGTCGGCAGCACGGTACCGTCTTCCAGCGTCACCATCGGAATCGGCGCGCCCCAGTAACGCTGACGGGAAACGCCCCAGTCGCGCAGACGATAGTTAACTTTACGCTCACCCACGCCTTTTGCGACCAGCTTGTCAGCAACGGCGTTGAAGGCAGCTTCGAAGTCGAGGCCATCGAACTCACCGGAGTTAAACAGCACGCCTTTTTCGGTCAGAGCTTGTTCCGACAGATCCGGCTCTGCGCCTTCGGCGGTCAGAATGACCGGCTTGATGGTCAGGCCATATTTGGTGGCAAATTCGTAGTCGCGCTGATCGTGACCCGGAACGGCCATCACTGCGCCAGTGCCGTATTCCATCAGGACAAAGTTTGCCGCCCAAACCGGGATCTCTTCGCCAGTCAGCGGGTGAACGGCTTTAAAGCCAGTGTCGACGCCTTTCTTCTCCATGGTCGCCATTTCGGCTTCAGCAACCTTGGTGTTGCGGCATTCGTCAATGAAGGCCGCCAGTTCAGGGTTGTTCGCGGCGGCTTTCTGCGCCAGCGGATGACCTGCGGCAACGGCCAGGTAGGTCGCACCCATAAAGGTGTCCGGACGGGTGGTATAGACGGTCAGCGTGTTGTCGTAACCGTTCACGTCGAAGGTGATTTCCACACCTTCAGAACGACCGATCCAGTTGCGCTGCATAGTCTTAACGGTGTCCGGCCAGTGATCCAGGTTATCCAGATCGCGCAGCAGTTCGTCAGCGTAAGCGGTGATTTTAATGAACCACTGCGGGATCTCTTTACGCTCAACTTTGGTATCGCAACGCCAGCAGCAGCCGTCGATAACCTGCTCGTTGGCAAGAACGGTCTGATCGTTCGGGCACCAGTTGACTGCAGAGGTTTTCTTATATACCAGGCCTTTTTTATACAGCTCGGTGAAGAACTTCTGTTCCCAACGGTAGTATTCCGGGGTGCAGGTCGCCAGCTCGCGGCTCCAGTCATAACCAAAGCCCAGCATTTTGAGCTGGTTTTTCATGTAGGCGATGTTGTCGTACGTCCACGGTGCCGGAGCGGTGTTGTTTTTAACCGCAGCGCCTTCCGCAGGCAGACCGAACGCATCCCAGCCAATGGGCTGCAGTACGTTTTTGCCCAGCATACGCTGGTAGCGGGCGATCACGTCACCGATGGTGTAGTTACGTACGTGGCCCATGTGTAGTCGACCAGAAGGATAGGGAAGCATAGACAGGCAGTAATACTTCTCTTTGCTCTCGTCTTCGGTCACTTCAAATGTGCGCTTCTCATCCCAGTGAAGCTGTACTTTGGATTCTATCTCTTCCGGGCGGTATTGCTCTTGCATGGCAGCCAGTGGTCCTGTTTTCAATACAGCTACAAACGTAGCTCTAGATGTGGTGTTTCAGATCCGCATAGCATAGCCCAAACGCCCGCGCCAAAACAGCCTTTCGCGCATTCAGCGTTGAATTCCCGCAAGGATAATTCTTGCACGAATTTACACACTCTGTGGACAGTCTTGCAAAGCGTAGCGTAAATAACGTCTATTATTATAGACAGTTAACGACCCAGGAGGTGAAGTGATGAACAAGGTTGCTCAATATTACCGTGAACTGGTGGCTTCACTGAGCGAACGCCTGCGTAACGGCGAACGCGATATTGATGCGCTGGTGGAGCAGGCGCGTCAGCGAGTTATGCAGACCGGGGAGTTAACGCGAACCGAGGTGGAAGAGGTCACCCGGGCCGTCAGACGCGACCTGGAAGAGTTTGCATTGAGTTATGAAGAGAGTCTCGATGAAGAGACTGACAGCGTCTTTATGCGGGTTATCAAAGAGAGCATCTGGCAGGAACTGGCCGATATTACTGATAAAACGCAGCTCGAATGGCGCGAAGTGTTCCAGGATCTTAGCCATCATGGGGTTTATCACAGCGGCGAGGTGGTCGGCCTGGGCAATCTGGTCTGCGAGAAGTGCCACTTCCATTTAGCGGTATACACCCCGGATGTACTGCCGCTATGCCCGAAATGCGGCCATGACCAGTTTCAGCGTAGACCGTTTGAGCCGTGATCGCTTATTGCCGGATGGCGACGCGAAGCGTCTTATCCGGCCTACAAACTGCACGATTTTGTAGGCCGGATAAGCGTTAGCGCCATCCGGCGTGTATTAGGCGTAAAACTTCAGCCGTTCTGCCAGCAAATCGACAAACCCCTGGCGATCAACGTCCACCATCACGGTTGCGTTAGGTTTATTGCCGCTCAGGAAATAGTAGTCCACCACCGTCATCCCTTGGGTATATTTGCCCTGCGTTTCCACGCCAACCCAACGCTCAACGGTAGTAAACAGTTCAGGTTTCAGCAGCCAGGCAATGGTACACGGGTCGTGCAGCGGCGCGCCGATGAATCCCCATTTTTCGTCTTTATGATATTCAAAGAAAAAGTCGAGTAGTTCAGCCACGATCGTCGAAACAGGGTTGCCGATAGCGCGGAATCGCTCGGTATCTTCACGATGTATTTGCGCTTTATGCGTGACGTCCAGACCTGCCATCACCACAGGGATACCCGACTGGAATACGATCTCAGCGGCTTCAGGATCAACATAGATATTGAATTCCGCCGCGGGCGTCCAGTTCCCGAGGCCCATCGCACCGCCCATAATCACGATACGGGCGATTTTGGCGTGCAGCTCAGGATGGCTGTTCAGAAGCAATGCCACGTTAGTTTGCGGCCCGGTGGAGACAATCGTGACCGGTTCCGGGCTGTCATGCAGGGTTTTCGCCATCAGTTCTACGGCGGTACAGTCCAGAGGAGCGAAAGCGGGTTCCGGCAATGCCGGGCCATCCAGCCCACTCTCACCGTGGACGTTATCGGCAATAATCAGATCGCGCATCAGCGGTTTTACGGCTCCGCCGGCTACAGGGATATCCGTACGGTTGAGTAACGTTAACATGCGTAATACGTTACGTAGCGTTTTGTCGGGCGTCTGGTTGCCGGCAGAAGAGGTGATTGCTTTCACATCCAGTTCAGGTGAGGCGAGGGCGAGAACAATTGCGATAGCGTCGTCATGACCTGGATCGCAATCAAACAGGATAGGAAGTGCCATTGTTGCTCCTTGTAAGTGGGACTTTGTGACAAGGTTAACGCTGGGCTGTACCTGTTTCGAGAAGTGAAGAGATAAAGCGTGAGGTGGCGCGCACATAGCGGTGCGCGCCAGCAAGATTAGTGCAGGATTTTCGCGAGGAAGTCTTTGGCGCGGTCCGATTTCGGATTGGCGAAGAACTCTTCTTTCGGTGAGTCTTCAACAATTTTCCCTTCATCCATGAAGATCACCCGGTTCGCCACTTTCCGCGCAAAGCCCATTTCGTGGGTAACCACCATCATGGTCATCCCTTCATTGGCCAGTTCAACCATAACGTCCAGCACTTCGTTGATCATTTCAGGGTCAAGCGCAGATGTCGGTTCGTCAAACAGCATAGCGATGGGATCCATGCACAGCGCCCGGGCGATGGCGACACGTTGTTGCTGTCCCCCGGAGAGCTGAGCCGGAAACTTTTCGGCATGGGCCGCCAGACCGACACGCTCCAGCAGCTTCTGCGCTTTTGCGCGGGCAGGCGCTTTATCGCGTTTCAGCACTTTTACCTGCGCCAGCGTCAGGTTTTCAATGATCGACAGATGTGGAAACAGTTCAAAGTGCTGGAACACCATGCCCACACGGGAGCGCAGTTTGGCCAGATCGGTTTTTTTGTCGTTCACCACGGTGCCATCAACCGTGATGACGCCCTGTTGTACCGGCTCCAGACCGTTCACGGTTTTGATAAGCGTGGATTTACCGGAACCTGAAGGACCGCAGACCACGACCACTTCACCTTTTTTCACTTCCGTAGAGCAGTCGGTCAGCACCTGAAAGTGACCATACCATTTAGAAACATTTTTCAGGGTAATCATTAAACTGTCCTTTTCTTCAAATAGCTGACCAACAACGATGCGCTCAGACTGAATACAAAATAAACGGCGCCAGCAAACAGGATCATTTCAACCTGCGTGCCGTCACGCTCGCCAATGGTGGAGGCGGTACGGAAGAAGTCTGCCAGACTTAATACATAGACCAGCGAGGTATCCTGGAAGAGTACGATACCCTGGGTAAGCAGCAGCGGCACCATCGCGCGGAAGGCCTGCGGCAGAATAATGAGCTTCATCGACTGCCAGTGGGTCATCCCCAGCGCCAGCGCGGCGCTGGACTGCCCGCGAGAAATACTCTGGATCCCTGCCCGGATAATCTCTGAGTAGTACGCGGCTTCAAACATTGAAAACGCGACCATCGCCGAGATCAGGCGAATATCGGTCTTTGGCGACAAACCCAATACGTTTTGCAGGAAGCCGGGCACAATCAAGTAGAACCACAGCAGTACCATCACCAGTGGAATGGAACGGAATACGTTGACGTAGCCTTTCGCAAACCAGGCAATCGGCGCGAAGCTGGACAGACGCATGACGGCCAGGATAGTTCCCCATACGATACCAATGACGACCGCCGTGACGGTAATTTTCAGCGTGATCATCAGCCCATCCAGCAGATACGGCAGGGAAGGGACAATAGAACTCCAGTCAAATTCGTACATTATTTGCCTCCCATATTGCCCGGCAGGCGGATCTTGCGTTCGACGAGATTCATCACCAGCATGATGACAGCGTTAATCAGCACGTAGGCCAGAGTAATGGCCGTAAACGATTCCCAGGCGTGGGCGGAGTAATCCAGCAGTTTCCCCGCCTGCGCCGCCATATCGACCAGGCCGATAGTAGAAGCGATCGCGGAGTTCTTCACCAGGTTCATCATCTCTGAGGTCATTGGCGGAACAATCACGCGGTAAGCGTTTGGCAGCAGAACATAACGATAAGCCTGCGGCAACGTCAGCCCCATCGCCAGCGCAGCGTTTTTCTGTCCACGAGGCAGAGACTGAATAGCAGCGCGAACCTGCTCGCAGACGCGCGCAGCGGTAAACAGCCCCAGACAAAGCATGGATGAAAGGAAGAACTGAATATTGGGATCCAGTTCCGACTTGAACCACATACCAATGTTTTCCGGTAACAGTTCAGGAATGACCAGATACCAGGTAAAAAATTGGACAATGAGCGGAACGTTACGAAACAGCTCAACGTACAGCGTGCCGATCCCGGCAAGGAAGCGGTTGGGAACTGTACGTAAAATGCCGAATAAAGAACCGATGAGGAAAGCGATAATCCAGGCCGTAATGGATAACGCGACCGTGACCTGGAAACCACTCCAGAGCCAGCCGAGATAGGTGGTGTTGCCGAACGGGGCTTGTTGTAAAAAAATGCCCCAGTTCCAGTCTATAGACATAAATCTACTCCAGAAAAAAAAGGGTAGCAGCGCTACCCTCGAAGATTGTTATTCAGCGTTTTGCGGTTTTCAGGCCTGATGGGGAACGACCATCAGGCTTATAGTCTGTCCGTGCCGAGTAGCAATCGAGAGGGAGGGGAAGCCTCCCATTTATTTTAGTTAGTTAAGCGCTTTATCATTCGGTTCTTTGAACAGAGCTTTCATCTCATCTGACAGTTCGAAATTCATGTTCAGGTTCTTCGGTGGAATTGGGTTTTTAAACCACTTATCAAACCATTTTTCCGCTTCGCCTGAGGTCTGCGCCTTGGCGATCGTGTCGTCCATCAGCTTTTTGAACTCTGGGTCATCTTTACGCAACATGCAGCCGTAGGCTTCCTGAGACTGCGGCTTGCCGACGATCTCCCAGTTGTCTGGTTTCTTCGCCTTCGCGCGTTCACCAGCCAGCAGGGCGTCATCCATCATAAAGGCAACGGCGCGACCGCTTTCCAGAGTACGGAAAGAGTCACCATGGTCTTTCGCGCTGATGATGCGCATGTCCATTTTTTGTTCTTCGTTCAGCTTGTGCAGCAGCACTTCTGAGGTGGTACCCGAAGTCACGACCACGGCTTTGCCTTTCAGGTCAGCGAAATCTTTGACATCGCCGCCTTTTTTCGCCAGCAGACGGGTGCCGACAACGAAAATGGTGTCAGAGAATGCCGCTTGTTTTTGACGCTCGACGTTGTTGGTGGTGGAACCACATTCAAAGTCGAAGGTACCGTTTTGCAGCAGCGGGATACGGTTCTGTGAGGTAATCGGGATCAGTTTTACCTGCAGGTCAGGCTTGTTGAGTTTTTTCTTCACGGCTTCAACGATGGCGTTGGAGTAATCCTGTGAATAACCGACCACTTTTTGCTGATTATCGTAGTAAGAAAACGGTACCGATGATTCACGGTGACCGACAACGATAACGCCATTTTTGGCGATCTTGTCCAGCGTGCTGCCTGCCGCTGGTGCCGCATCTTCTGCGTGCGCCAGACCGGCGGACATTCCCATGACCAGCATGGCAGTGGCGAGCTTACGTAATTGCATATCCAACTCCTTTATCGTCTGCGCCAGGGACGCATTGATACCCATTGTGATGTTGTTATTGTTTGCTACTTAAACGTGCAGTCTTGTATATGTTTGTTAACATTTAGTTTGGATGAATGTAAAGAATTTGCTGTGTTATTGTTTATTTTTGCGAAGTGCGCCGCACCATTTGGGGGCAAAAATATCTTGTTGCACGTTTCAGGTGCTACCAAAGATCAACTTTGGTGCGACCAGGTTGCACATTCAGCCAAAACTGCGTTTGCCTTGTATAACAAAGCAATAGACGTGCCAGAATGGGCAAGGTAGGGGAGTTTGTCGGCCGGATAAACACATCGTTATCCGGCCTGGGGAAGGAAGGTTATTTACGACGCTGGCGCAGGCTCATTACCAGCGCGCCAAAGCCAAACAGTGCGGTAAGCAGCCATAGCGACCAGTTACCGGTACGGGCATACGGGGTTAAGCCCGTGGTTGGCGTTACGCTGGTGGTCAGAACCTGGCGGGTAAACTGCGGGATCATCGCCTGAATTTCACCCTGTGGACCAATCACCGCCGTAATACCGTTGTTGGTGCTACGCAGCAGCGGGCGCGCCAGTTCCAGGGAACGCATACGCGCCATCTGGAAGTGCTGCCATGGGCCGATAGACTTACCAAACCACGCATCGTTAGAGATGGTGAGCAGATAGTCCGTATCCGGGCGGAAGTTATCACGAACCTGTTCGCCAAGAATGATTTCGTAGCAGATTGCTGCGGTCAGCTTAAAGCCGTGCGCATGCAACTGTGGCTGCACATACGGCCCGCGGCTGAACGACGACATAGGCAGGTCAAAGAACGGCGCTAATGGGCGCAGGATCGATTCCAGCGGGACAAACTCGCCAAACGGTACCAGATGGTTTTTATTGTAGCGGTTACTGGAGTCGTAGCTGTACGGGCTGTCTTTACCCAGCGTGATGATGGTGTTGTAGGTGTCGTAACGGTTCTGCTTATTCAGCCGCGCGTCTACGATACCGGTAATCAACGTGCTGTTTTTCGATTTCAGCAGATCATCCATCATGCTCAAAAAACGCTGCTGGTTAATTTCCAGGTCCGGGATAGCGGACTCCGGCCAGATGATCAGCTGTGATTTACCCATTTCGGGCTGGGTGGCGTCGAGATAAATTTTCAGCGTGTTAAGTAGCTGACCCTCATCCCACTTCAGTGACTGCGGAATGTCACCCTGTACCATCGAAACCTGAGTTGTTTTTTCCGGCTCAAGCGTATACCACTGGATATAGCGCAGCGGGAAGGGCAGAGCGAAAAGCACCACGCCAGCAATCAGCGGTTTCCAGTTGCGCGTCACCAGCGCCAGCGCCAGCAGGCCACTGACCATCATCAGCAGGAAGTTAATCGCTTCAACGCCCATCACCGGCGCCAGCCCTTTTAACGGGCCGTCAATCTGGCTGTAACCAAACTGCAGCCACGGAAAGCCGGTCAGGACCCAGCCGCGCAGGAACTCGGTTATCTGCCAGACAACCGGCGCGGCAATGGCGACGCGTAGCCAGGTTGTTTTCGGCCACAGGCGTGACAACACGCCAGCAAACAGACCGGTATAGAGTGAAAGGTAGGCGGCAAGCAGTACCACAAGGAAAACGTTAACCGGACCTGGCATACCGCCAAACTGCGCGATGCTGACGTAGACCCAGTTAATGCCGGAGCCAAACAATCCCAGGCCCCAGAAGTAGCCGATAGCGGCTGACTGAAGTGGACGGCGGTTGAGGGTGAGAGCCTGCAGGCCCATCAGCGATACGATCGCCGCAGGCCAGATGTCATACGGAGAGAAAGCCAGCGTCCCGCAGGCACCGAATAATAACGCCAGCAGCAGGCGAATGCGCTGGCGTTCAATTAGTGAGGCAAATGCCATGTAGTCTTAGATCCAGTTTCGGGTTTATTCGTCCAGTTTGGGCTGGGGTGAGTCGTCCGGAATTCTGACATGAACCTGAATAATACGACGGCTGTCGGCCATTGCCACTTTGAACTGGTAACCATCAATGTCGATAGTCTCCCCACGAGCGGGAAGATGACCAAAGGCCTGCATAACCAGACCGCCAATGGTATCGACTTCTTCGTCGCTAAAGTGGGTGCCAAAGGCTTCGTTGAAGTCCTCAATTGGCGCCAGCGCGCGAATGGTCCAGGTGTGGCGACTGAGCTGACGGAAATCAATATCGTCTTCTTCGTCGTACTCATCTTCGATTTCACCAACGATCAGTTCAAGGATGTCCTCAATGGTCACCAGACCAGAGACACCGCCGAACTCGTCGATGACGATAGCCATATGATAACGCTGGGAGCGGAACTCTTTCAGCATGCGGTCAACACGCTTGCTTTCCGGTACGACAACCGCCTGGCGTAACACTTTCTCCATGCTGAAGGCTTCGGCATCGCTGCGCATAAACGGCAGCAGATCTTTGGCCATCAGAATCCCTTCAATGTGATCTTTGTCTTCGCTGATCACCGGGAAACGCGAGTGGGCTGACTCGATAATGACATCGAGGCATTCATCCAGGGTCTGGTTGCGTTTCAGGGTAATCATTTGAGAGCGGGGGATCATGATGTCGCGAACGCGCTGGTCCGCAATGTCCATCACCCCTTCGAGCATATCTCGCGTATCTTCATCGATAAGGTCGTTCTGCCCGGAATCACGGATCAGCTCCAACAGTTCGTCGCGGTTTTTGGGTTCACCGTGGAAAAGTTGGCTCAGTAACAGGGAAAAAAATCCCTTTTTGCTGGTTAACGTGTCACTACTGTGTGAATTGTCGTCGCTCATGGCGTCGTATGGGTTCTCATGTTAGTTAATAGGTCGCTCAATGCGCGTAAACTCAGCGCATGGCTTCATGGGAAGCCCGGGCAGATGCCCGACGGCTTATTCCTTCTCGGCAATGTACGGATCCTCATAGCCCAGAGCAAGCATAATCTCTGTTTCAAGGGATTCCATTTCTTCCGCTTCATCATCTTCGATATGGTCGTAGCCGAGTAAATGCAGGCTACCGTGCACCACCATGTGCGCCCAGTGGGCCTCAAGCGGTTTACCTTGCTCCTGCGCTTCTTTCTCAACCACCTGGCGGCAGATGATCAGATCGCCCAGCAGTGGCATCTCAATGCCCGGCGGGGCTTCAAACGGGAAAGAGAGCACGTTGGTTGATTTATCTTTCCCGCGATAGGTCAGGTTCAGCTCGTGGCTTTCCGCGTCATCAACCAGGCGAATCGTCACTTCAGACTCTTCCTGAAACTGCGGGATTACCGCATCCAGCCAGCCCTGAAACTGACTTTCTGTGGGTAAACCAGATTCGTCTTCACATGCCAGCTGTAAATCGAGAATAACCTGACTCATTTTTGCTCCTGCTCCTGAGCTTCGCGCTTGCGTTCCGCTGCCAGCTCGGCTTTTCGTTTCTGTTCTGCTTCTTCCCAGGCTTCATACGCCGTGACGATACGGGCGACTACCGGGTGGCGAACCACGTCTTCGCTATGGAAGAAATTAAAACTAATCTCGTCGACTTCGGCCAGCACCTCAATGGCATGACGCAGACCGGACTTAGTGCTACGCGGCAGGTCAATCTGCGTGATATCGCCGGTGATGACCGCTTTGGAGTTAAAGCCGATACGGGTCAGGAACATTTTCATCTGTTCGATGGTGGTGTTCTGGCTCTCATCAAGGATGATGAACGCATCGTTTAAGGTACGACCGCGCATATAGGCCAACGGTGCCACCTCAATGACGTTACGCTCGATCAGCTTTTCGACCTTCTCAAAACCGAGCATTTCGAACAGCGCGTCATACAGCGGACGTAAATAGGGATCGACTTTCTGACTCAGATCGCCTGGCAGGAAGCCCAGTTTTTCGCCGGCTTCCACTGCCGGACGGGTCAGCAGAATTCGACGGATCTCCTGGCGCTCAAGCGCATCGACCGCAGCGGCAACCGCAAGATACGTTTTACCCGTACCCGCAGGGCCAACGCCGAAGGTGATGTCGTGATCGAGGATGTTAGCGATGTACTGCGCCTGGTTCGGCGTACGCGGTTTAATCACTCCGCGCTTGGTTTTGATATTCACCGCTTTGCCAAATTCCGGCACGCTGTCCGCGCTTTGCTCAAGCACACGCGCTTCTTTAATCGCCAGATGAATTTGCTCAGGTTCAATGTCCTGCGTCTGACCGCGCATTGGGGCGGTATCGACATACAGGCTGCGTAAAATATCAGCCGCAGCGGTGACGCAAATTGGGCGACCGGTCAGCTTAAAGTGGTTATCCCGACGGTTAATTTCGATGCCGAGGCGACGTTCCAGCTGTTTGATGTTGTCATCAAATGGACCGCAAAGGCTCAACAGACGGGCGTTGTCTGCGGGTTCAAGGGTGATTTCGCGAGTGTCTATGTTCAAACTGTTCCTCTTTAGCATGTCTCGCCGGACGCTGAACATTTACCGGCATCTAAGGAAATTATTCACGCCATAGGGAAAAGGCGCAAGCATTGCAATAAATATGGGGATTGCGGGAGGAAATACAAGGCCCGTCAGAGCTGACGGGCCAGAAGATTAAGGCTGGTAAATACCGACGCCCAGATCGTTTTCTTTGCGGGTACGCGCAATGACCGACTCAGGGGATTCTGCGATGCGCAGGCCCATTTCGTCTTCGGTGCGCACCACTTTACCGCGCAGGGAGTTCGTCCAGACATCGGTAATTTCAACATCCACAAACTTACCGACCATTTCCGGGGTGCCTTCAAAGTTCACCACGCGGTTGTTTTCGGTACGCCCTGACAACTCCATGATGCTCTTACGTGATGTGCCTTCAACCAGAATACGCTGGGTTGTGCCGACCATACGGCGGCTCCAGGCCATGGCCTGCTGGTTAATACGCTCCTGCAGGATATACAGACGCTGTTTTTTCTCTTCTTCCGGTACGTCGTCAACCATATCGGCAGCCGGGGTGCCAGGACGCGCAGAGAAGATAAAGCTGTAGCTCATGTCAAAATTCACGTCAGCAATCAACTTCATGGTCTGCTCGAAATCCTGTGTGGTTTCGCCAGGGAAGCCAACGATGAAATCTGAGCTAATCTGAATGTCCGGACGCGCCGCGCGCAGTTTGCGAATGATCGCTTTATATTCCAGCGCGGTATGGGTGCGTCCCATCAGATTCAGTACGCGATCTGAACCGCTCTGTACCGGCAGGTGCAGGAAACTCACCAGCTCCGGCGTATCGCGATAAACTTCAATGATATCATCGGTGAACTCGATCGGATGGCTGGTGGTGAAGCGGATACGGTCAATGCCGTCGATCGCCGCAACCAGGCGCAGCAGGTCAGCAAACGATCCTGTCGTGCCATCATAGTTCTCACCGCGCCAGGCGTTCACGTTTTGCCCCAGCAGGTTCACTTCACGCACGCCTTGCGCCGCAAGCTGAGCGATTTCAAACAGGATGTCATCCGCCGGGCGGCTGACTTCTTCACCGCGGGTGTAGGGCACCACGCAGTAGGTACAATATTTATTACAGCCTTCCATGATGGACACAAACGCGCTTGGACCTTCAGCACGCGGTTCCGGCAGGCGGTCAAACTTTTCGATCTCCGGGAAACTGATATCAACTACCGGGCTACGGCTAGTGCTTCCACGTACTTTGTTGATCATTTCCGGCAGGCGATGCAGAGTCTGCGGCCCAAAAATAATATCGACGTAGTGGGCGCGCTGGCGAATATGATCGCCTTCCTGAGATGCGACACAGCCACCGACACCGATGATGAGATTGGGGTTTTTCTCTTTTAACAGCTTCCAGCGGCCCAACTGATGGAAAACTTTTTCCTGAGCCTTCTCACGGATTGAGCAGGTATTCAGCAGCAGCACATCCGCTTCTTCCGCCACGTCGGTCAGTTGATACCCATGAGTGGCATCCAGCAGATCGGCCATCTTCGATGAATCGTATTCGTTCATCTGACAGCCCCAGGTTTTAATATGGAGTTTTTTGGTCATCGACTTGCTCTTGCGAAATTGTGGCTGAAATGCAGGGCGCATAGTGTACTGCTTTGGCGCGGTTGTGACCAGTATGACGGATGTCAGCCTCAAGGGGTAAAAAATCCTGTAAACTTACACAATACATGTAACAGGATGATTGACCACATGACAAATCAACCAACGGAAATTGCCATTGTCGGCGGGGGGATGGTCGGCGGCGCGCTGGCGCTTGGACTGGCGCAGCATGGATTTACGGTAACGGTCATTGAACATGCCGTTCCCGCGCCGTTTGTGGCTGATGGACAGCCCGATGTCAGAATTTCCGCCATTAGCTCCGCCTCGGTGTCGTTGCTGAAAGGGCTGGGGGTCTGGGATACGGTTCAGGGTATGCGCAGTCATCCTTACCGTCGTCTGGAAACGTGGGAATGGGAAAATGCCCATGTAATGTTTGATGCCGCCGAGCTTAAGTTACCTTTGCTGGGTTATATGGTGGAAAACACGGTTCTGCAACAGGCACTCTGGCAGGCGCTGGAAGCCCACCCGAAAGTCACGCTGCGCGTACCGGCGTCATTGATCTCTCTGCATCAGCATGATGATCGTCACGAGCTTGAACTGGCTGGCGGTGAGAAAATCAGCGCGAAGCTGGTGATCGGCGCGGACGGCGCAAATTCTCAGGTGCGGAAAATGGCCGGGATTGGTATTCATGCCTGGCAGTACGCGCAGTCCTGCATGTTAATCACCGTACAATGCGAGAACGTACCTGGCGACAGCACCTGGCAACAATTCACGCCTGACGGTCCGCGCGCATTTTTACCGCTGTTTGATAACTGGGCCTCGCTGGTGTGGTATGACTCACCGGCGCGTATCCGCCAACTGCAGGGTTTGAGCATGTCGCAACTGCAGGTGGAGATCGCCAAACACTTCCCGTCGCGACTCGGAAACGTTACGCCTGTGGCGGCGGGGGCATTCCCGCTTACGCGTCGTCACGCGCTACAATATGTCCAGCCAGGTCTGGCGTTGGTGGGCGATGCCGCGCATACCATTCATCCGCTGGCGGGGCAGGGCGTTAATCTGGGGTTCCGTGATGTGGATGCGCTGATTGACGTGCTGGTTAATGCGCGCAGCTACGGTGAATCCTGGGCCAGTCAGCCGGTACTGAAGCGCTATCAGAATCGTCGTATGACTGATAATTTCATTATGCAGAGTGGGATGGATCTGTTCTACGCCGGATTCAGCAACAACCTGCAACCGCTGCGTATCATGCGTAATCTCGGGTTAATGGCCGCAGAGCGCGCAGGCGTACTGAAACGTCAGGCCTTGAAGTATGCGTTAGGATTGTAATTCAGGCAGGCCTACGGGGGAAATACGTAGGCCTGATAAGCGGAGCGCCATCAGGCGATAAACGCAGAAAAGCAAAAAGCTCGCCGAAGCGAGCTTTTTTAATATGGCTGGGGTACGAGGATTCGAACCTCGGAATGCTGGTATCAGAAACCAGAGCCTTACCGCTTGGCGATACCCCAACGGGCGCACCCACAATGTGGACGACTTTTGAAATTGGCTGGGGTACGAGGATTCGAACCTCGGAATGCCGGAATCAGAATCCGGTGCCTTACCGCTTGGCGATACCCCAACAATATTTTGGCTTTACCGAACGAGTCGATACGTCCTTAATATGGTGGCTACGACGGGATTCGAACCTGTGACCCCATCATTATGAGTGATGTGCTCTAACCAGCTGAGCTACGTAGCCTGATACTATTATATTCTTCGATGGCTGGGGTACCTGGATTCGAACCAGGGAATGCCGGTATCAAAAACCGGTGCCTTACCGCTTGGCGATACCCCAATGACCGTTGCGGTGAACCGCTATATCGAAGAAAAAATGGCTGGGGTACCTGGATTCGAACCAGGGAATGCCGGTATCAAAAACCGGTGCCTTACCGCTTGGCGATACCCCATCCGTGCAACGCTTACGGGTGAATGGTGCGGGAGGCGAGACTTGAACTCGCACACCTTGCGGCGCCAGAACCTAAATCTGGTGCGTCTACCAATTTCGCCACTCCCGCAAAAAAGATGGTGGCTACGACGGGATTCGAACCTGTGACCCCATCATTATGAGTGATGTGCTCTAACCAGCTGAGCTACGTAGCCATCTTTTTTTCGCGTAACCTTATCGGCGTTGCGGGGCGCATTATGCGTATTGAGCCTTGAAGCGTCAACCCCTTTTTCATTGAAAACAGCTGGAATGTGACTGTTTGGTTAGGTTGCGAACAGCATGGCGCAATATTCGGCAATTATTAGTTATTAATTGTTTTTTTGCACAGAAAACAGACATAAAAAAAGAGCCCCGTAGGGCTCTTTTCTAAGGATTAACTTATTTATAAGCGGACTGATGTACGCCAACCGCACGACCAGAGGGATCGTTCATGGTTTTAAACGCTTCATCCCATTCAATCGCTTTGGCGGAAGAACAGGCTACTGATGGTCCGCCAGGCACGCATTCCGCCGCGCTGGCAACCGGGAACAATTCTTCAAAAATCTCACGGTACAAATACGCTTCTTTAGACGATGGCGTGTTGTAAGGGAAACGGAAGCTGGCGGTTTCCAGTTGTTGGTCAGAAACTTGCTCAGCAGCCACCTCTTTCAAGGTATCGATCCAACTGTAACCGACACCATCAGAGAACTGCTCTTTCTGACGCCATGCGACGCTGGCAGGCAGGTAAGATTCAAAACATTCGCGCAGCACATGTTTTTCCATTTTGCCGTTGCCGCACATTTTATCCTGCGGGTTGATGCGCATCGCCACATCAAGGAATTTCTTATCCAGGAAAGGCACGCGAGCTTCCACACCCCAGGCAGACATCGCTTTGTTGGCGCGGGCGCAGTCGAACATATGCAGCGCCTGCAGCTTACGCACGGTTTCTTCATGCAGCTCTTTCGCGTCTGGCGCTTTGTGGAAATAGAGATAGCCGCCGAATACTTCGTCAGAGCCTTCACCCGACAGCACCATTTTAATGCCCATCGCTTTAATTTTACGCGACATTAAGTACATCGGCGTTGAGGCGCGGATCGTTGTGACATCGTAGGTTTCGATGTGATAAATCACGTCGCGGATAGCATCCAGACCTTCCTGCACGGTGAAGTGGATCTCATGGTGCACGGTACCCAGATGGTTCGCGACCTCTTGCGCGGCTTGCAGATCCGGTGCGCCTTCCAGGCCGACGGCGAAGGAGTGCAACTGTGGCCACCAGGCTTCGCTACGTTCCTGATCTTCAACACGGCGCGCCGCGTATTTTTTCGTAATCGCGGAAATGACCGAGGAATCCAGACCACCGGACAGCAGTACACCATAAGGAACATCTGACATCAGATGGCTTTTCACCGCATCTTCCAGCGCCTGACGCAGCTCGTTTTTATCGGTCACGTTGTCTTTGACCGCATCGTAATCAAACCAATCACGCTGATAATACTGACGAATTTCGCCGTCCTTACTCCACAAATAGCTACCGGCCGGGAATTCTTTGATTGTGCGACATACCGGAACCAGAGCTTTCATTTCAGACGCGACGTAGAAGTTACCGTGTTCGTCGTACCCCATATACAGTGGGATGATCCCGATGTGATCGCGACCAATCAGATAAGCGTCCTGTTCGCTGTCGTACAGGGCAAAAGCAAACATGCCTTGTAGGTCATCCAGGAACTCCGGGCCTTTTTCCTGATACAGCGCAAGGATAACTTCGCAGTCTGAACCGGTCTGGAACTGATAGCGATCGCCGTATTCCGCGCGCAGCGCCTGATGGTTATAAATTTCACCGTTAACCGCCAGGATATGCGTTTTCTTCACGTTGTACAGCGGCTGAGCACCGGCATTGACGTCGACGATGGACAGACGTTCGTGCGCCAGAATGGCGTTATCACTGGCGTAAATACCTGACCAGTCCGGGCCGCGATGGCGCATCAGACGAGATAATTCCAGGGCTTTTTTACGCAGTTCAACTGCGTCAGTTTTAATATCGAATACGCCAAAAATAGAACACATAACCTTCTCCGTTAACCTGTTGCGTGATGCTTTTTATGTTTGCTTGATAAAGAAAATGCCGCAAAGCGGGAGAGGGCGCAAGCGAATTACGGTGCGGAAAATAAAAAACGCAATGGTCATTGCTGATTGGTGAAAAAAGATTACGTAATGAGCGCTATTATTGATGAATCAGCAGTGAAAAGATGAATTTATTGAATGGGTGTGTTTTTCAGGCCGGATAACTTGCAGGTATTGTTATCCGGCCAAAGAGATTAAATGACGTCTATCTCAGCAACGGATGGATAAATCCAGCTCGGTCTGAACGGCATGCTGTCGATGTCGTCAAGCGTTGAGACGCCAGACAATACCAGAATGGTTTCCAGACCGGCCTGGAAGCCCGCCAGAATATCGGTACGCAGGTTATCGCCAACGATAACGGTCTCTTCCGAGTGCGCCTGCATTTTGTTGAGCGCCGCGCGAATAATCCACGGACTGGGTTTGCCGACATAAAACGGCTTACGGCCAGAGATTTTCTCGATACCGGCGCACAGTGCACCGCAGGCGGGATAAAAGCCGCGGCCGTGAGTATCCGGGTTTGTGGCGATGAAACGCGCGCCGTTAGCGACAAAATATGCTGCTTTATGCATCATGTCCCAGTTATAGGAGCGCGTCTCGCCAACAATCACAAAATCGGGGTTCACGTCGGTAATGGTAAACCCGGCTTTATACAGCTCATGAATTAACGCGCCTTCACCTACCACGTAGGCTTTTTTGCCTTCCTGGCGACGAAGAAAATCAGCGGTAGCCATGGCGGAAGTATAAAAGACGCTATCGGGGACATTCACTCCCGCGGTGGCGAAGCGGTTTGCCAGATCTTGCCCGGTCTGTGAAGGATAGTTAGTCAGCAGAACTAACGGCAGGCCTTTTTCCAGGATCCCGGTCAGAAATTCTGCCGCACCCGGTACGGCGACATTGTCGTGCATCAGCACGCCGTCGATATCACAAATTACATTCTTAATGGTCATGAACAACCTAGGGAATAAGTTATGAGTCTTATAGTAATCCACTACTATATGAGAGCATTAGTTTTCCAGCAAACGTTGCAGCAGTGTACCGTTGAGCATCGCACGCTTCACCAGCGCAAAGGCGCCAATGGCGGAACGGTGATCCAGCGTGGAACGAACCACCGGTAAATTGTGGCGAAACGCTTTCAACGCCTGCGTGTTGATACAGCTTTCTATTGCAGGCAGCAGCACTTTATCTGCCTCAGTAATTTCGCCTGCAATGACGATTTTTTGTGGGTTAAACAGGTTGATGGCGATGGCGATGGTTTTACCCAAGTGGCGACCAACGTGTTCAATCACTTCTGCTGCCAGGTTATCGCCCTTATTTGCCGCCTTACAGATAGCTTTAATATTGCAATCATCCAGCGTGAGTCGGCTGGGATAACCCTGTTTCAGTAAGTTTTGCACGCGGTGCTCGATAGACGCATTGGCGGCAATGGTTTCCAGACAGCCGAAGTTACCGCAGTGACAGCGCTCACCCAGCGGTTCAACCTGAATGTGACCAATCTCGCCCACGTTGCCATTGCGACCGATGAAAATTCGGCCATTGGAAATAATTCCCGCCCCGGTTCCGCGGTGAACTCGCACTAAAATGGAGTCTTCGCAATCCTGGCTTGCCCCGAAATAGTGCTCGGCCAGCGCCAGGCTGCGGATATCATGACCGACAAAGCAGGTAACCTTGAAGCGTTTTTCGAGCGCCTCGACCAGCCCCCAGTTTTCGACCTGAATGTGCGGCATATAGCGAATGACGCCGCTTTCAGGATCAACCAGGCCGGGCAGGATGACGGAAATCGCAATCAGCTCGCGGATTTTCCGCTGGCAGCTGTCAATAAAAGTGGCAATGGTGTTGAGCAGCGCATACTCCAGCGTTTCCTGGGTGCGCTCCGGGAGAGGGTAATGCTCTTCAGCGACCACTTTACTGCTCATATCATAGAGCGTGAGCGTCGTGTCGTGACGGCCCAGACGTACGCCAATGGCGTGGAAATTGCGGGTTTCGGTGACGATAGAGATAGCGCGGCGGCCCCCGGTGGAGGCCTGCTGATCGACTTCTTTGATCAGCCCGCGTTCGATCAACTGACGCGTAATTTTGGTTACGCTGGCGGGGGCAAGCTGGCTTTGCTCGGCAATTTGAATACGCGAGATTGGCCCATGCTGGTCAATCAGGCGATAAACCGCCGCGCTGTTAAGCTGTTTTACGAGATCAACATTACCTATTTGAGCTTGTCCGCCTGGTGTCATTCTTTCTCTTACTCAGTAACGACCTCGTTGCCATTAACGATGGTCTTGATGATTTTAAAGTCGTGCGTAAACGCAGTCAGGTTGGCTACTTTGCCTGGCGCGATGCTGCCGAGTCGTTTGTCGACGCCAATGGCGCGAGCAGGGTAGAGCGTTGCCATGCGTAACACTTCGTCGAGAGCGATATTCGCATGTTCGACCAGATTGCGTACGCCTTCAATCATGGTTAATGATGAACCGCTCAATGTCCCGTTCTCATCAACGCACAATCCATTCCGGTAGTATATTGTTTTACCAGCGAAAATGAACTGTTCAATATTGGCACCTGCCGGCGCGGTCGCGTCGGTGACCAGGCACAGCTTGTCGCCTTTCAGGCGCTTGGCATTACGGATGTTAACGTAGTCAACATGCAGACCATCAGCGATGATACCGCAATAAATATCGGCTTCGTCAAGAATAGCGCCCGCCAGGCCTGGTTCGCGGCCCGTTATATAAGGCATGGCGTTAAACAGATGCGTTGCAAAGGTAATCCCTGCGCGGAAGCCGATTTTGGCCTCTTTTACCGTCGCATTGGAGTGACCGGCGGAAACCACGATACCTGCATTTACCAGTTTGGTGATGACCTCTACCGGGACCATTTCTGGCGCCAGCGTCACTTTGGTTATCACGTCAGCATTATCGCACAGGAAATCAACCAACGCAGCGTCCGGTTGACGGACAAATCCCGGATTATGGGTGCCTTTTTTCACCAGATTGAGCCACGGACCTTCCAGATGAAGTCCTAATGCCTGATTCGGGTGTTTCGCCAGGTATTCACGCATGACGCGAACGCCTTGTTTCATCAGGTCATCGCTGGTGGTGATAAGCGTAGGCAGATAGTTGGTGCAGCCTGATTTTTCATTGGCTTTCTGCATGATTTCCAGCGTTTCGACGGTCACGGCTTCTGCCGTATCGTTAAACTGTACGCCACCGCAGCCGTTTAGCTGTACATCGATAAAACCGGGGGAAATAATGGCCCCATTCAGTGAGCGCTGTTCAATTCCTGACGGTAACTCAGTCAGTGGGCAAACGCTGTCAATCAGGCCATTGGCGACAACAATCGCATGGTCATCAAGAATTTCGTGACCGGTAAAGATCCGGCCCTGGGTTAAAGCATACATTCCGACCCCCGATTTCAAAAAATGCCGCCCTGCAACTTATCGACAGGGCGGAGACATCAATTACAGACCTTTAATATTTTCCGCTTCTAACTCGTTAAAGTATTTCAGCGTTTTCACTTTCAGTTCCATGGTGGAAGGCTCATCGCACACCACAACGGCTTTTGGATGCAACTGCAGACAGCTGATGGTCCACATGTGGTTAACGTTGCCTTCAACGGCGGCTTGCAGCGCCTGCGCCTTCTGGTGACCCAGTACCAGGATCATCACCTCTTCGGCATCCAACAGGGTGCCCACGCCCACGGTCAGGGCATATTTCGGCACCTGGTTTACGTCGCCGTCAAAGAAGCGTGAGTTAGCAACACGCGTGTCGTGAGTCAGCGTTTTGATACGGGTACGGGAAGCCAAAGAGGAGGCTGGTTCGTTGAACGCGATGTGACCATCGTTGCCTACACCGCCCATAAACAGGTGGATTTTACCGTAAGAACGGATTTTTTCTTCATACTGACGGCATTCTGCATCAATATCCGGCGCGTTACCATTGAGGAGGTTGATGTTTTCTGCTGGAATATCAACGTGATCAAAGAAGTTACGATGCATGAAGCTGTGATAGCTTTCCGGATGCTCTTTCGGCAGGCCAACATATTCGTCCATATTGAAAGTGACAACATGCTTGAAGCTCACCTGGCCCGCTTTATGCATTTCAACCAATGCCTTATAAGCTGTCAGCGGAGTACCGCCCGTCGGCAGGCCCAGAACGAACGGGCGATCTGCCGTTGGTTTGAACGCGTTAATACGGTTAACGATATGGCGAGCAGCCCATTTGCCGACTTGTTCAGCGGTATTCAGGGGGATCAGTCTCATTCTTCACCTCAAAAGTAAATGTAAGCAATTGGCGGATTGAGTCTCTGTGCAGTATTAAGCGTAACCTGGTTTTGCATCGGTAAGGATCAATCCGTTTCGATTTTTTGAATGATAAAATAAGTTTTCGTAGTTAGCCAGTGAAAGGGAGGGTTAATAACGATATTTGGTGACTGGAATCACAAAAAACACGCGTTTAATTTGCGATACGAATTAAATTTTCACACACTCAGTATGTAGATGAATGGTTAATATCGTTGATCCAGAATCTTGCTGTCAGGAATGGTCGCACAATAAAAATATGGCTTCAAAGAAGCCTAATCGGGGTCTCGTAGGGGGAATAAAATGAATATTTTAGGTTTTTTCCAGCGGCTGGGTAGGGCGTTACAGCTCCCCATCGCTGTGCTGCCAGTCGCGGCACTGTTGCTGCGATTCGGCCAACCAGATTTACTAAACGTACCTTTTATCGCGCAAGCGGGTGGGGCTATCTTCGATAACCTGGCGCTGATTTTCGCTATCGGTGTGGCTTCCAGCTGGTCAAAAGACAGCGCGGGTGCGGCAGCGCTGGCAGGTGCGGTCGGTTACTTCATATTGACCAAAGCAATGGTTACCATTAACCCGGCCATCAATATGGGTGTACTGGCGGGTATCATCACCGGTCTGGTTGGCGGTGCGGTGTATAACCGTTGGTCTGGTATCAAACTGCCTGACTTCCTGAGCTTCTTTGGCGGCAAACGCTTCGTGCCGATCGCCACTGGCTTCTTCTGTCTGGTGCTGGCTGCTATCTTCGGTTACGTGTGGCCGCCGGTGCAGAACGCCATCCATGCGGGTGGTGAGTGGATCGTAGGCGCTGGCGCGTTGGGTTCCGGTATCTTTGGTTTCATCAACCGTCTGCTGATCCCAACCGGTCTGCATCAGGTTCTGAATACCATCGCCTGGTTCCAGATTGGCGAATTTACTAACGCCGCTGGCACCGTTTTCCACGGTGACATCAACCGCTTCTATGCGGGTGACGGCACTGCGGGTATGTTCATGTCTGGTTTCTTCCCGATCATGATGTTTGGTCTGCCGGGTGCGGCGCTGGCGATGTACTTCGCTGCTCCGAAAGCGCGTCGCCCGATGGTTGGCGGCATGCTGCTGTCCGTTGCGATCACCGCGTTCCTGACCGGTGTTACCGAGCCGCTGGAATTCCTGTTCATGTTCCTGGCGCCACTGCTGTATCTCCTGCACGCACTGTTAACCGGTATCAGCCTGTTCGTTGCGACGATGCTGGGGATCCACGCGGGCTTCTCCTTCTCCGCAGGTGCTATCGACTACGTGTTGATGTACAACCTGCCGGCAGCAAGTAAGAACGTCTGGATGCTGGTCGTGATGGGTCTGGTCTTCTTCGTCATCTACTTTGTGTTGTTCAGCGCGGTTATTCGTATGTTTAACCTGAAAACGCCGGGCCGCGAAGATAAAGAAGACGATATCGTTACAGAAGAAGCGAACAGCAATACTGAAGAAGGTCTGGCTCAACTGGCAACCAGCTACATTGCTGCGGTTGGCGGTACCGATAACCTGAAAGCGATTGATGCCTGTATCACCCGTCTGCGTCTGACTGTGGCCGATTCTGGTCGCGTAAACGATGCGATGTGTAAACGCTTAGGCGCATCGGGTGTCGTTAAGCTGAACAAACAAACTATCCAGGTCATCGTAGGTGCGAAAGCGGAATCCATCGGCGACGAAATGAAGAAAGTTGTGGCGCGTGGCCCGGTTGCGGCAGCGTCTGCTGAAAGTGCACCAGCAGCAGCGGCCCCGGTGGCAAAACCGCAGGCTGTAGCGAACGCAGTCACCGTTGAAGCGCTGGTTTCTCCGATTACCGGTGACGTCGTTGCGCTGGAGCAGGTTCCTGATGAAGCCTTCGCCAGCAAAGCGGTAGGCGACGGCGTTGCGGTGAAACCAACAGATAAAATCGTGGTTGCTCCGGCTGCGGGCACTATCGTGAAAATCTTCAACACCAATCATGCGTTCTGTCTGGAAACCGTTAAAGGCGCGGAAATCGTAGTCCATATGGGTATCGATACCGTCGCGCTGGAAGGTAAAGGCTTTAAACGCCTGGTTGAAGAAGGTGCGGAAGTGACGGCGGGTCAACCGATTCTGGAAATGGATCTGGATTTCCTGAACGCCAATGCACGTTCCATGATTAGCCCGGTTGTGTGCAGCAACAGCGATGATTTCGGCGCTCTGGTCATTAAAGCCGAAGGTCATGTGGTTGCCGGTCAGACACCACTGTATGAGATTAAAGGTAAATAACTGCTCCTGAGTAAAGTGAGTTAAATGCCTTAAGCGGCGGGGGATATTCCTCCGCCGCTTTTTTTTGCAGCAATTGGCCCCAATATTTTCGATTGATACATATTTTGCGTAACTAAAGGTTGTCAGTCTGCCTGGCTTATAAGATCATATTCCGTTATACGTTGTTTACGCTTTGAGGAATCCACGATGAGTGAGGCTGAAGCCCGCCCGAGTAACTTTATTCGTCAGATCATCGATGAAGATCTGGCCAGTGGTAAGCACACCACGATCCATACCCGTTTTCCGCCGGAGCCAAATGGCTATCTGCACATTGGCCACGCGAAATCCATTTGTCTGAACTTTGGTATTGCGCAAGATTACCAGGGCCAGTGCAACCTGCGTTTTGATGATACGAACCCGGTTAAAGAAGATATCGAGTACGTTGAGTCGATTAAAAACGACGTTGAATGGTTAGGTTTCCACTGGACTGGTGACATTCGCTACTCGTCGGATTACTTCGATCAGCTTCATGCCTATGCGGTAGAGCTTATTAATAAAGGTCTGGCGTACGTTGATGAACTGTCAGCGGACGAAATTCGCGAATACCGCGGTACGCTGACTCAGCCGGGTAAAAACAGCCCGTTCCGCGATCGCAGCGTCGAAGAGAACCTCGCGCTGTTCGAAAAAATGCGTACCGGTGGCTTTGAAGAAGGTAAAGCCTGCCTGCGCGCGAAAATCGACATGGCGTCGCCGTTTATTGTGATGCGCGATCCGGTGCTGTACCGTATTAAGTTCGCTGAACACCACCAGACCGGCAACAAGTGGTGCATCTACCCGATGTACGACTTTACCCACTGCATCAGCGATGCGCTGGAAGGCATTACCCACTCGCTGTGTACGCTGGAGTTCCAGGATAACCGTCGTCTGTATGACTGGGTGCTGGACAACATCACCATCCCGGTTCACCCGCGTCAGTATGAATTCTCGCGCCTGAATCTGGAATACACCGTGATGTCCAAGCGCAAGCTGAACCTGCTGGTGACCGACAAGCACGTTGAGGGCTGGGACGATCCGCGCATGCCGACCATCTCTGGCCTGCGTCGTCGCGGTTATACCGCGGCCGCTATCCGTGAATTCTGCAAACGCATTGGCGTGACCAAGCAGGACAACACCATTGAGATCGCCTCTCTGGAATCCTGCATTCGTGAAGATCTGAATGAAAACGCGCCGCGCGCGATGGCGGTTATCGATCCGGTGAAACTGGTTATCGAAAACTACCCGCAGGGCGAGAGCGAAATGGTAACCATGCCTAATCATCCGAATAAACCGGAAATGGGCAGCCGTGAAGTGCCGTTCAGCGGTGAAATCTGGATCGATCGCGCTGACTTCCGCGAAGAAGCGAACAAGCAGTACAAGCGTCTGGTGATGGGCAAAGAAGTTCGTTTGCGTAATGCTTACGTGATCAAGGCCGAGCGTGTAGAGAAAGATGCGGAAGGGAATATTACCACCATTTTCTGCACTTACGATGCCGATACTCTGAGCAAAGATCCGGCCGATGGTCGTAAAGTAAAAGGTGTTATTCACTGGGTCAGTGCGGCACATGCGTTACCGATTGAAATCCGCCTGTACGATCGTTTGTTTAGCGTACCGAACCCAGGTGCGGCAGAGGACTTCCTGTCCGTGATTAACCCGGAATCCCTGGTGATTAAACACGGCTACGGCGAGCCATCGCTGCAGGCCGCGGTCGCAGGCAAAGCGTTCCAGTTTGAACGTGAAGGTTACTTCTGCCTTGACAGCCGCTACGCTACGGCTGACAAGCTGGTGTTTAACCGCACCGTTGGTCTGCGCGATACGTGGGCTAAAGCGGGCGAATAAGCCGCAACACATCCTGTCTAAACGCCGCTTCATGCGGCGTTTTTTTACGCCAAAACGTTTTCCAGGCTCCATTTGCGGAGCGAATTAATTACATGCCTGTAATAATGAATCGGCTGAATGTTTTTACCTTTAAATAACTTACCGCAATATGAAATCGGCTGAAACCGATTTCATCCCCATGGAAAACAAGCGGTTTTTTCTTTTTTTCAACGCTTTTTTATCTCCCGATGAAAATGTAACAGAAAGCAATGAAATATGTGCGGTTGCTCATACTATTACATACTCGTTACAGAAAGAGATTGATAATTCGCGTCGCGAAAAATAGTCTATTCATTGTAGTCACTGAGGTTTTCTTAGCACTACTTTTTTAATTTTTGTTTTTTCGCTGACCGCTTTTATCGGCAGCATTTTTATGTCAAAGAGGATTAACATATGCGTACGTTTAGTGGCAAACGTAGTACGCTGGCGCTGGCTATCGCCGGTATCACAGCAATGTCGGGTTTCGTTGTCGCTCCTCAGGCTCACGCCGAAGGTTTCATTGATGACTCCACTTTAACCGGCGGCATCTATTACTGGCAGCGTGAGCGTGACCGTAAAGATGTCACCGATCATGACAAATACAAAACCAACCTTTCTCACTCCACATGGAACGCCAACCTCGACTTCCAGTCCGGTTATGCGGCCGATATGTTTGGTATTGATATCGCAGCATTCACCGCGATTGAAATGAACGAAAGTAGCGAAAGCGGCCATCCAAACGAAATCGCATTCTCTTCAAAAAATAAAGGCTACGACGAAGATTACTCCGGCGATAAGAGCGGAATTAGCCTGTATAAAGCAGCAGCCAAATTTAAATACGGCCCAACCTGGGCGCGCGCCGGTTACATTCAACCAACCGGGCAGACGCTATTGGCTCCGCACTGGAGCTTTATGCCTGGTACTTATCAGGGTGCCGAAGCCGGTGCCAACTTCGACTATGGTGATGCCGGCGCACTGAGCTTCTCCTATATGTGGGCCAATGAATATAAAGCGCCGTGGCACACCGAAGTCGATAAATTCTATCAGGCCGATAAAAAGACCAGCGTAGATTACCTGCACTCAATCGGCGCGAAATATGACTTCAAAAATAACCTGTTGCTGGAAGCGGCATTTGGTCAATCTGAAGGCTACGTCGATCAGTACTTCGCGAAAGCCAGCTACAAATTCGATTTAGGCGGTAACCCGTTTACCACCAGTTATCAGTTCTACGGCGCGCGCGACAAAGTTGATGACCGCACCGTGAACGATATTTATGACGGCACGGCCTGGCTGCAGGCGTTGACCTTCGGCTACAAAGTGGCGGAAGTGGTTGACCTGCGACTGGAAGGGACCTGGGTTAAAGCGGACGGGCAGCAGGGGTACTTCCTGCAGCGTATGACCCCGACCTACGCCTCATCAAACGGTCGTCTGGATATCTGGTGGGACAACCGCTCCGACTTCAACGCCAACGGCGAAAAGGCCGTCTTCTTCGGCGCAATGTATGACCTGAAGAACTGGAACCTGCCGGGTTGGGCAGTCGGCGCGTCCTACGTTTACGCCTGGGATGCCAAGCCATCTACCTGGCAGCTCAATCCGGATGCGTACTACGACAAAAACCGGACTATCGAAGAGTCTTCTTACAGCCTGGATGCGGTCTATACCCTGCAGGACGGTCGTGCGAAGGGCACCATGTTTAAACTGCACTTCACCCAGTACGACAACCATTCAGACATTCCGAGCTGGGGCGGTGGTTATGGCAACATCTTCCAGGATGAACGCGACGTGAAGTTCATCGTTATTGCTCCGTTCACCATCTTCTAATGCCAACAGCGGCAGACCAGACGTCTGCCGCTCCGTTGAGGAAAGTGCTATGAAAAAACTGATACTCATCGCCATTATGGCATCAGGGCTGGTGGCTTGTGCGCAATCCCCTTCGCCGAAAGAAGACAGTCGCCTGAAAGAAGCCTACAGCGCGTGTATTAACACCGCGCAAGGATCGCCGGAGAAAATTGAAGCCTGCCAAAGCGTGCTGAATGTGTTGAAGAAAGAAAAGCAGCACCAGCAGTTTGCTAATGAAGAAAGCGTACGCGTACTGGATTATCAGCAGTGTATCCAGGCCACGCGCACGGGTAACGATCAGTCCGTTAATGCTGATTGTGACAAGGTCTGGCAGGAAATTCGTAGCAAGAACGCTGCGCAGTAATTCGAAAAATGCTACGGGCGGAGAATTTTCCGCCCGTTTGCTTTTCAGAGCTTATGTTCCACTGGTTGATAGCCCCGACTCAGTCGGACAAACAGCATTGCCGTGGCGGCGAGTCCACAAAGTGCTGCGCACATCAGCCACCATCCAGGTGAGCTTTTATCCCCGGTTAGCTGGACCAGCGCCGTGGATATGACTGGTGTAAGGCCGCCAAAAATCGCCGTGGCAAGACTGAATGCCAGTGAAAAGCCCACCGTACGGACATAGACAGGCATCACCTCGGTGAGTGCCGCGACCATTGCCCCGTTGTACATGCCAAAAAAGAACGAGAACCAAAGCAGGACCAGCGTCATGCGCATGAAGTCTGGCGCGGCGGTGAGCCAGTGCATTACCGGCCAGGTGGTAAGCAGTGCGAGTACGGTAATCCCCATCAATACCGGACGACGACCAATTCGGTCAGATATCGCTCCGCCAATCGGCAGCCAAATAAAGTTAGAAATACCGACCAGCATGGTGACTACCAGGCTATCGCGCGCGCTCAGGTGGAGTACGGCCCTGCCGTAGGTTGGGGTGTAGACGGTAATAAAGTAAAACGTCGTGGTGGTCATCGCTACCAGCAGCGTACCCGCAGCGATCAGACGCCAGTTTTTGATGATAGTGGTGAAAATTTCCCTGGTGTCGGGACGGTGCGTACGTTGTAAAAATGCGTCTGTTTCCTGAAGCGAACGGCGCAGGACGAAGATCAACGGAATAATCATACAACCAATAAAAAACGGAATGCGCCAGCCCCATTCAGAGATCTCATCGTGCCCCAGTGTGGCATTCAGAGCGTAGCCAATCAGCGCCGCCACCACAATGGCGACCTGTTGGCTGGCGGACTGCCAACTGGTGTAGAAACCTTTATTGCCAGGCGTGGCGATTTCAGAAAGATAAACCGAAACGCCTCCCAGCTCTACGCCCGCAGAGAAGCCTTGCAATAATCGACCGACTAATACCAGCACAGGGGCCAGCAGGCCAATGCTTTGATAACCGGGAACCAGGGCAATCAGCAGGGTACCGCAGCCCATGATCGCCAGCGTCACCATCAGTCCTTTACGGCGACCAATTCTGTCGATGTAAGCACCCAGCACGATTGCGCCAACGGGCCGCATTAAAAAACCCGAACCGAAAACCGCAAAGGTCAACATGAGCCCGGCAAATTCACTCTCCGCGGGGAAGAACGTCTTTGCGATATAGGTGGCGTAAAACCCGAACAGAAAAAAGTCGAACTGTTCGAGAAAATTACCGCTGGTTACCCGCAGTATTGCGCCGAAAGTTCCGGCGCGCGATGGTTGTTGTGTCATTGGGTTTGCTCCACTGTCTTATCATAATATTTATAGAGGTAAGAGTTTGCGGGTTAGTCGCCTGTGACCCCCGCTTGTTTGCCGCGCCGTTTCTCAATCGCCCACTTGAGTAAGGCTGCGCAGCGGTAAAATCCGTGGGCAAATTTTCCGTAAGGAATGGTCAGAAAAAGCGCCATGACCACGCCGAGATGAATGGCCAGTAAAATAGCCATCCATGAGGTGTCTCTTCCCGCCAGCAGCGCCAGACCGGTCAGACTGGTCAGCAGCAGCAGCAAAATAAAACCGCGATCCATCGGTTTTTGCCGTGCGTCGCCGTGTAGCGGTGAGCGTTTAAGATTCAGCCATAGTAAGCCAGCCGGGCCGACAACCAGACCAATGCCGCCCAGCGTGCCCAGCATCACCGGAACGCTGAAGAACGGGTAGGGCGCTTCTATGCCTGCAAAGTAGTGATAGCCTGTTGCCACCACGGTGGCGGCAAAGCAGAGCATAAAACCGTAGAAGGTAAAGTGGTGGAAACGGCGGCGCATCAGGGTGAAAGCATCATCCGCTTCGTTACAACCTTTGCCGTGGCCACCATCGAGATATTTCAGCGTCAGCGCATCGTGTGAGGCTTCAGCAATCTCGGCGGAACGCGGCATACCCGGAGAGATCTCGCGCCAGAAGCGGATCACGCCCGCCATCAGCAAACCGATCGCCAGAATAAAGACCGAACCAAACATCCAGGCCAGCAGATTATGCGGGAAAATTTGATAGAAATCCCCGGCCAGCGGAGGATGGTATAGTGAACCTTTAAAAACTATAGCGAGGAGTAAAAACAGGATCAGACCGAAAACCAGCGCCAGCGTCACGGTTACGCCCGCGCGACGATAAAGCGCGCCAAAGGCGGCGGGTTGCGCATAATGCTGATAGGTTTCGAGCCGGACCTCCGCCATCGCCTTCGGTACGTTGATGGCAAATTCATGAGGCGGGGCATACTGACACGCGTGCAGGCAAGCGCCGCAGTTATGGCACAAGTTCGCCAGATAGTTGATATCCGCTTTACCGAATTCCAGACGTTGCGTCATCGCCGGGAATACGGCGCAAAAGCCTTCACAATAGCGACAGGCATTGCACACCTGCATCACACGTTCAACTTCAGCTTCCGGTTCGGTGATAATTTGCGCTTCGATGATCAGTTTCTCAAGCTGCTTCATGACGTGTCTCCTTACGTGCGGCCAGCGCGGCTTCTTTTCCGGCAATGCGGCCAAAGGTGGTGCCGATCGACATCCCCACGCCTGCGGTGTAGCCCTTGCCCAACACGTTGCCCGCCATCATCTCTCCGGCGACGAACAGGTTACGGCTTGGAAGCCCGGCAAAATGCACAGCGGCGTGTTCGTTCACTTTTAACCCAAGATAAGTGAAGGTGATCCCTGGCCGCAGGGCATAGCCGTAGAATGGCGGCTGGTCCAGTGGTCGCGCCCAGTGCGTTTTCGCGGGTAGCAAATCTTTGGTGGCGCAGTTATCCAGAACGGTGTGGTCGAACTGACCTGGCTGGCAGGCGTTGTTGTATTGCGTCACGGTGTGGGTAAAACGTTCGGCATCCAGTCCTAACTGAAGAGCCAGCTCTGCCAACGTATTGGCCTGCGCGCCGGGAAAAACCGGCGGCATAAAGTGGCCAATAGCTTTACTGTCGATGATGGAGTAGCCAATCTGCCCTGGCTGTTGAGCGACCAGACGTCCCCAGATGGCGTAGCGTTTGGGCCAGAAATCTTCACCTTCATCATAAAAGCGCTCAGCGTCCCGGTTCACCACTATACCGAGCGAGACGCAGTCCACGCGGGTGCAAATCCCGCCGTCATATAATGGCGCTCTGGCATCAATGGCCACGCAGTGTGACTGGGAAGGATCGCCGATAATGTCGGCTCCGGCATCCATCATAAATTTGAGCAGTACGCCCTGGTTAAAGCGCGTGCCGCGAATCAGGAAGTTATCCGCTGGCCATTCGCCGCGCTCGTTCTCTCCCCATGCTTCTCGTAGCCATTCGCGGTTAGACTCAAAACCGCCAGCGGCAAGCACGCAGGATTTAGCGGTGATGCGCTCTTCGCCTGCCAGCGCCGCCACGAACTCGCCATTACGCAGTTCAAGCGCCTGAACCGGGGTGTTATAGCGGATCTGCACTCCCAGCTTTTCTGCGCTGCGATAATAGGCATTCACAAGGGCCTTTCCACCGCCCATAAAAAAGGCGTTGGTTCGCGCCACGTGTAAAGCGCCAGAGAGAGGAGGCTGAAAGTTAACGCCGTGCTGGCGCATCCAGTCGCGGCATTGTGAAGAGGTACGGATCACCAGACGCGCCAGCGCTTCGTTGGTATTCCCTTCCGTGACGCGCCACAGATCTTGCCAGAATTCTTCTTCAGGATAGCTGTCCACCAGCACATCCTGCGGCGCATCATGCATACAACGTAAATTACGCGTGTGTTGGGAGTTTCCTCCGCGCCATTCCCGGGGGGCCGCTTCGAGCAGGAGTACCGAAGCTCCTTGCTCCCGGGCGGTCAAGGCAGCACATAACGCGGCATTACCACCACCAATCACCAGTACATCAACCATCGTATACTCCATTACCATTTAACTATTTGTTAAATTTGTAATTGAAATGTATACGCACAGCTTGTACGGGCGCTATGATGTGGTGCTAAACGGTACTTTAGTTATTGTAAAGAGTAGCGCCAGGCCAGCTTCCTGCTTCTACCAGTTGATGCATAACTTTCGTCAGCACCACACGGGCGGCAAGGCCTGCCGGGGTAAGTTCATCGTCAGAGAGGCTGACCAGAAAGTTAGGGCGGCTAAGTATCGGATTATAGACGCCGATCACTCTTAGAGTTTCTTTATCGAGATGGGAGATCGCCGCACCGGGCTGAAGAGTGGCGCCAATGCCACTGCGTACGGCGCGCATCAGTAACGCCAGACCATCAATTTCAGTAGCGATCTCAATATTTAGCGCGTGTTCCTGGCAGATGGCATCCAGCCTGCCGCGCAGACCGTGTCCTGGGCTTGGCATGATCAATGGAATATTTGCCAACTGGGCTGGAGCAATATTGTCGTCGACAATATCAGCCAGTAGGGCATGGGTCCCAATCAAAAACAGCCGTTCTTCAAGAATCGGTCTGGCGCTCCAGCGCAGGATCTTTTCTTTTTGAAACACGACAGCCAGATCAATCTGGCGGGTATTAATCATTCGTTCCAGGTTGCCAGAGAGACTTTCCACCACATGCAGGCGAACATCAGCATAGCTTTCCCGCATGGCGTGAATAAATGGCATGCCGAGAACGGAAGCGGTACTGGGGGCCATACCGACGCTGACGTGTCCGGAAAGTCGGGCCTCGCGCGCGGCGAGGATTGCATCGTCTGCATGCCGGAGCGCCAGCTGCGCCTGGGAGTAAAAAGCCAGTCCGGCGCTGGTGGGTGTCACACCGCGCGAGGTGCGTTGAAGCAGGCGAATAGCAAGTTCGTTTTCCAGGCGCGTCATTTGCTGACTGAGTGCCGAAACACCGATATTGAGATCGATCGCCGCGCTACCCATGCTGCCGGTTTCTACAATACGCACAAAATAACGTAGTTGACGAAGTTCCATTTCAACTCTCCGAATGGCAATTGATTTTTACATTAAAGCAACATTGACGTAGAAGGAAGAGGGGGATGGTCAAATTTGGCCCATAAAAAAAGCCAACCGGATGGTTGGCTTTTCAGAAATCGTCACATTATTTGCCGTCGTGCGCATGCTCATCTTCGCGGCAATCGCCTTCGGCGCAGTGGCCATAAAGATAGAGGCTATGGTTGGTTAAGCGAATACCATGTTTAGCCGCAATCTCACGCTGACGCGCTTCAATGGAATCATCGCTGAACTCGACCACTTTGCCGCAGTCGAGGCAAATGAGGTGATCGTGGTGATGCTGTTGAGTCAGTTCGAAGACGGATTTACCACCTTCAAAATTGTGGCGGGTCACGATACCGGCATCATCAAACTGGTTCAGCACACGATACACGGTCGCCAGACCAATTTCTTCACCCATATCGATCAGGCGTTTGTATAAGTCTTCCGCACTGACGTGATGGTTATCCGGTTCCTGAAGAACTTCCAGAATTTTTAAACGAGGAAGCGTTACTTTCAGGCCAGCCTTCTTTAATGCGGTATTGTTGTCAGTCATGCGGAATCTGTCCTGTAGCTAAACGATTCACTTCATTAACAGAAGTGACAGAAATTGCACTTGAGAAATTGCGTATCATTATAGAACTGCCATGGTTAAATGAAAACAGCAAGTCTCTGGCATATATTGTTAATCAAAACGTGGTATCGCCGACAAACACACTGTGCAACACCCGATTGGCATCCAGCCATTGTACAGGGTCAGACGGAAAAGTTACAAATTTGTAGCAATTATTTTGATTGGTTTTATCTATTGATGCGGCGCAGATGAGGATCTGCGCCGCGCGAAATCAGGCATTGATGATTTCGTCGAGGTGCAGTTCTTCTGAGATCTGCTTAACCCATTTTTCTACGCGTTCAGCGGTCAGCTCCGGCTGGCGATCTTCATCGATAGCCAGACCGACAAAGTGGTCGTCGTCAGCCAGGCCTTTGGACGCTTCAAAGTGATAACCCGCCGTTGGCCAGTGACCGACGATGGTGGCGCCGCGTGGCTCAATGATGTCGCGAATTGTGCCTAACGCATCGCAGAAATATTCTGCGTAATCTTCCTGGTCGCCGCAGCCGAACAATGCAACCAGTTTGCCGTTAAAATCAATGTCTTCGAGGGTAGGGAAGAAATCGTCCCAGTCACACTGCGCTTCACCGTAGTACCAGGTTGGAATGCCGAGCAGCAGAATGTCATACCCTTCCAGGTCTTCTTTGCTGCTTTTTGCAATGTCATGTACATCGGCAACGTCTTTACCAAGCTGTTTTTGAATCATTTTTGCGATGTTTTCGGTATTACCGGTGTCGCTGCCGAAAAAGATGCCAGTGATTGCCATGAGTAAAATAACCTCTTGAAACTTATTGAAATGGTGGTGGCGCATTGCCCACGGATAAGGGCAATCATAGCAGAACAGTCAGGCATGCGGAAACAGCAAACACGCGGGACTGCACTCTGTGCTACACGATTTATGATTTAGAGCAGAAATTCAGACTATGCCTGACCGCGCAATGCGGTGAGTTGGGTCATCAGCATCTCTTCGATGAGTTCACTGCGACTCATGTTGCGCGCCTCGGCCAGCTCGTTTAACGCGTCAACGGCATCAGCGTTCAGTTTCAGTTCGACACGCTTAAGCCCGCGAACTTTGTCACGTTTAAGCTGATTACGTTTATTTATACGTAACTGTTCATCACGCGAGAGCGGATTAGTTTTGGGTCGTCCCGGGCGACGCTCCTGCGCGAACAGATCTAATGTCGTACGGTCCGTTTGTTCTTTGGCCATGATCTTGGTGACTTCGGGGAAACAATCAGCCAGGCGTCCGCCCGGATGGATAGCGCGCCATAATACATCAGCAGGAGAGGCACGCCAACGCCCACGCGCGTAATCGCGCACGGACGCTGAGTTTTTAATCAGTTAGCCGGTTCGTTCAGATAACGACGGATGGCCCGCAGCACTGCTTCAGGTTTTTCCGCATGTACCCAATGCCCCGCGCCTGCGATAACGTGCGCCCGAGCCTGCGGGAATTGTGCCAGCAGTTGCTCGCGATACGCTTCGGTGACATAAGGGGAGTTACCGCCTGGAATAAACAATGCCGGGTGCTCCCATGCCGGGAGGGTGTGCCAACCGACGATATTGGGATATTGATCCCATAATACGGGAACGTTAAAGCGCCACTCGCCGTCAACAAAGGATTTCAGCAGAAACTGAATAACACCCTCTTCTTGCAGATGCTGGCGCATGACGCTTGCCGCTTGCTGGCGCGAGGACGCTTGTGCCTCGGTTACGGCATTGATTGCCGCAAAAATCTCATCGTGACGGCGCACATGATAGTCAACCGGCGCAATATCAATAGCCACCAGCCGATCAATACGATCAGGGGCTAACGCGGTTAACGCCATGACGGCTTTTCCCCCCATAGAGTGACCAATAAAGATCGCTTTTTCGATCTGTCGATCGTCCAGCGCATCCACCAGGTCTTGCGCCATGGCCGCATAATTCATCTCAGGCGATCGGGGCGAGAGGCCATGATTTCGCATATCGACCTGGATGATATCGTGATCGGCCACCAGGGAGCGTGCCAGGATCCCCAGGTTATCCAGGCTACCAAACAGGCCGTGAACCAGGACGATGGGAGAATTATTGTGCAGGTTTTGCGCAGATTGCGCTCGGATATTCAATTTCATGGCAAAGTTCTTTTTTTCACACTCACGGGTTAGGGTATCATGTTGACCATTCTGCCACAGGGCTGCAACAACTACGGTTACTCCGAGTTTTATCAGCCACCAGGCTTGACGCTATCCGCTGTTGGGATTTGCCTTTACACTACGCGTGTTAACCCAACAACTTGTATTCAGCTAAACACTGCACTGGATTAAGATGAAAACGATTGAAGTTGATGATGAACTCTATAGCTATATTGCCAGCCATACCAAGCATATCGGCGAGAGCGCATCCGACATTTTACGGCGTATGTTGAAATTTTCCGCCGCAGCACAGCCTGTCACTCCGGTAGTAAAAGAAGTCCGCGCTGTGCAACCTGTCGTGGAAGCTAAGCCGGTTAACCCCGTAAAAGATAAAGTGCGCGCGATGCGTGAACTGCTGTTGTCCGATGAATATGCGGAACAGAAGAAAGCAGTAAATCGCTTTATGCTGGTGCTGTCTACACTCTATTCTCTGGATCAAAACGCATTCGCCGAAGCAACGGATTCGTTGCATGGCCGGACGCGCGTTTATTTTGCGGCAGATGAACAGACGCTGCTGAAAAATGGTAATCAAACCAAACCGAAACACGTGCCAGGCACGCCGTACTGGGTGATCACCAATACCAACACCGGCCGTAAATGCAGCATGGTGGAGCACATCATGCAGTCAATGCAATTCCCTGCGGAATTGATTGAAAAGGTTTGCGGAACAATTTAATCCTTGCATTAGAAGGACCAGGCAATGGCAATCCACAACCGTGCAGGTCAACCTGCGCAACAGAGTGATTTGATTAACGTCGCCCAACTGACGGCACAGTACTATGTACTGAAACCAACGGCAGGGAACGCTGAGCACGCCGTAAAGTTCGGTACATCCGGGCATCGCGGCAGTGCAGGTCGTCATAGTTTTAACGAGCCGCATATTCTGGCTATCGCCCAGGCGATTGCTGAAGAACGTGCGAAAAACGGGATTACTGGCCCGTGCTATGTGGGCAAGGATACCCACGCGCTGTCTGAACCGGCTTTTATCTCTGTGCTGGAAGTGCTGGCGGCGAATGGTGTTGACGTCATCGTGCAGGAAAACAACGGCTTTACGCCAACCCCTGCCGTGTCGAATGCCATCCTGGTCCACAACAAAAAAGGCGGCCCGCTGGCTGATGGCATTGTGATCACGCCGTCCCACAACCCGCCGGAAGATGGTGGCATTAAATACAACCCGCCAAACGGTGGTCCGGCAGATACCAACGTCACCAAAGTGGTGGAAGACAGGGCTAACGCGTTGCTGGCTGACGGTCTGCAAGGCGTGAAGCGTATGTCGCTGGACGCGGCGCTGGCATCGGGTCATGTGAAAGAGCAGGACCTGGTTCAACAGTTTGTGGAAGGACTGGCGGATATCGTCGACATGGCGGCGATCCAGAAAGCGGGTCTGACGCTGGGTGTTGATCCGTTGGGCGGTTCCGGTATCGAATACTGGAAGCGTATTGCGAAGCACTACAACCTGAACCTGACTATCGTTAACGACCACGTTGATCAGACTTTCCGCTTTATGCATCTCGATAAAGACGGCGCAATCCGTATGGACTGCTCCTCCGAGTGCGCGATGGCGGGTCTGCTGGCGCTGCGTGACAAGTTCGATCTGGCCTTTGCCAACGATCCGGACTATGACCGTCACGGTATCGTCACCCCGGCGGGGCTGATGAACCCGAACCACTACCTGGCGGTGGCGATCAACTACCTGTTCCAGCATCGCCCGCAGTGGGGCAAAGATGTTGCCGTCGGTAAGACGCTGGTTTCCTCGGCAATGATTGACCGCGTGGTCAACGATCTGGGTCGTAAGCTGGTGGAAGTGCCGGTCGGTTTTAAATGGTTTGTTGACGGTCTGTTCGATGGCAGCTTTGGCTTTGGTGGTGAAGAGAGCGCGGGCGCTTCTTTCCTGCGTTTCGACGGTACACCGTGGTCGACCGACAAAGACGGCATCATCATGTGCCTGCTGGCGGCAGAAATTACCGCTGTGACCGGTAAGAACCCGCAAGAACACTACAACGAACTGGCTGCTCGCTTCGGCGCGCCGAGCTACAATCGTTTGCAGGCGAGCGCGACCTCCGCGCAGAAAGCGGCGCTGTCTAAGCTGTCTCCGGAAATGGTAAGCGCCAGCACGCTGGCGGGCGACCCGATCACCGCACGTCTGACCGCGGCACCTGGCAATGGTGCTTCCATTGGCGGTCTGAAAGTGATGACTGACAACGGCTGGTTTGCCGCGCGTCCGTCAGGCACAGAAGACGCTTACAAGATCTATTGCGAAAGCTTCCTCGGCGAAGAACACCGCAAACAGATCGAAAAAGAAGCGGTTGAGATCGTCAGCGAAGTGTTGAAAAACGCGTAAACCCCAGGCCGGATAAGACGCTAACGTCACCATCCGGCATGAATACAAAAGCCGGATAGCATGTATGCTGATCCGGCTTTTTTATTCGACTAGACTTACGGCATAAACCGATAGCCAATCCCGGTTTCGGTCAGAAAATGACGTGGACGAGCCGGGTCCAGCTCCAGTTTCTGGCGCAGGTGTCCCATATAAATTCGCAGATAGTGGCTGTGCTCAACGGCGTTCGGCCCCCAGACCTGATTTAACAGCTGGCGTTGCGTCAGTACCTTCCCGGCATTATTCAGCAGTACCGCTAACAGGCGAAACTCAATCGGCGTCAGATGGATTTCCTCGTCACCACGGTGTACGAGGCGGGCGGCGATATCCACTTTTACGTTGGAAAAATGCACCACCGGTTCGGGAGACGCGCCGCTGGCGTGGCGACGCAATGCCACGCGCAATCGCGCCTGTAGCTCGCCAATACCGAAGGGTTTACTGAGATAGTCATCGGCGCCGGCATCCAGTGCGGCGATTTTATCGCTCTCTTCGCTGCGGGCTGAAAGCACAATTACCGGGATTGCGCTCCATTGTCGCAGGTCGCGAATAAAATCAATGCCGTCGCCGTCTGGCAGGCCGAGATCGAGAATGATGAGATCGGGTTTTCGCGTGGCGGCTTCCAGCAAACCACGTTGTAGCGTTTCCGCTTCATATACACGCAGGCCATCGGCTTCCAGCGCAGTGCGCAGAAAGCGGCGAATGGCCTGTTCATCTTCAACAATCAGTACGTTTGTCACATATCCTCATGAAAATCTTCAAGTTCAGGGGGGATCTCCTGGGGTAGTGTAACACGGAAACATGCCCCCCCCTGGGCACGATTATGGGCGGAAATGGTACCGCCGTGCACGTCCACAATCGCCTGACAAATGGCCAGTCCCAACCCCACGCCGGGTACCGATGACTCTTTGTTTCCTCTGGAAAATTTGTCAAAAACGCGCTGTTCCATACCCGACGGAATACCCGGTCCATTATCCCAGACGTCCAGTAGCAGGTGCTCGCCATCGACGCTGGCGTCAATGCCGATTTGTGCCTGCGGACCCGCGTATTTTACGGCGTTCTCCAACAGATTAATTAACACCCGTTCAAAAAGCGGGCCATCGACATGGATCAGCGTCAACGGTTCGGGTAACGACAGATTAATCGGGGCGGAGAGTCCCGGCTCCAGCATCTGCAGGGCGCTACCCACCACCTCTTCCAGCGTTAACCACTCCTTCTTAAGATTAAAGCCGCCAGACTGAATTCGCGCCATATCTAACAGATTATTGACCAGCCGGGTGGTATTCAGCACGTGCTGGCGAATTTCACTGGCCTGACGCGCATGCGGCGAACCTTCACTGGCCAGATCCAGCGTTAAAATCTCAGCCTGACCGAACAGCACCGTCAACGGCGTGCGCAAATCGTGGGACAGGGCGGCAAGCAGCGCATTGCGAATACTTTCGCGTTCACTGGCAAACCGGGCCTGCTCTTCGCTGGCGGTCAGGGTCAGACGTTCCAGCGCACTGGCGACCAACAGGGTAAAGGTTTCCAGCAGGCGCTGCTGCTCGGGAATCATCAACTGACGCAGATTTCCCGGTTCCACTACCAGTAGCCCATGCGTTTTATCGGCACTTTTTAGCGGTAAGATTTGGTACGGTACGCCCGGTAAGGTATCCGTGCCCGCGCCAGCCGGTTGCCCTTTGTCAAAACTCCATTGGGCAATGGCATCGTCCCATGGCGTTATGCCCTGTTGATGGGTGAGGGGAGCCAGCTTACCGTTTTCATCAAGTAATAAAACCTGACTGCGGGCCTGAAACGTTGAGGCGATAAACTGTTCGCTGGTCGCGGCGATAGCCTGCTGGCTCCGTCCAACGGCTAACGCTTTCGACATCTCATACAGATGACGCGTACGCTGTTCCCGATAGCGCGCCACCCGCGCCTGATAACGGACGCCGGCGGTCAGATTACCGATAACCAGCCCGACCGTTAGCATTACGGCAAAAGTAAGCAGGTACTGGACGTCGGAAACGGCCAGCGTCCCACGCGGGGCAATAAAGAAGAGATCGAAGCTGGCGACGTTAATAAAGGTTGCCAGTACGGATGGCCAGCGTCCATAGAAGAGGGCGATAACCACCACACCCAGCAAATAGAGCATTACCAGGTTAGCGGCATCAAAAGCCATCAGCCACTGCATCGCGATCAGCGTAATGATGGCGCATAGCGCGACGGCAACCACACAACCCTGAATTTGTACCCGCCATTTATCTTTAAAGGTGCGGTTATCCGTAGTGGGTAGCGTCGGGCGTGAAGGCGGTTCGTCCAGCGCGACAATCATCAGATCGAGATCCGGTGCGCGATGGGCCAGTTTGTCGGCAAAGGAATCGCTGCGCCACCAGCGACGCGTTGTCGGACGCCCGAGCACAATTTTTCCCAGATTATGCTCGCGGGCGTAGCGGATTACCGCTTTATCTTCAGCAGGATCGGAAAGCGTGGCGGTTTCCGCGCCCAGCTCCTGGGCTAATCGCAGTGCGCTTAAGATCGCGCGCCGCTGTTTTTCGGGGAGTCGGTGCAGTGCCGGCGTTTCGACATACACAGCATGCCAGACGCTACCGAGACGCGCCGCCAGTCGCGCGGCGGCGCGCACCAGTTTTTCGCTGCCGGTGTTGTGCCCAATGCACAGCAAAACGGCGTCGCGGGTATGCCAGACTTTTTCTTCCCCTGGACGCCCGCGCCAGGCGCGCATTTGATCGTCCACCCGATCGGCCGTGCGGCGCAAGGCCAGCTCGCGCAGCGCGATCAAATTACCTTTGCGAAAGAAATGCTCGATGGCTCTTTCCGCCTGACCAGCGATATAGACCTTGCCTTCGTTCAGGCGCTGGCGCAAATCATCGGGGGGAAGATCGACCAGCACCACATCGTCAGCGGCATCGAAGAAAGGATCAGGGACGGTTTCGCGCACCTGAATACCAGTGACGCCGCTGACCACATCATTGAGACTTTCCAGATGCTGGACGTTAACGGTGGTAAAGACGTCGATACCGGCTTCCAGCAACTCTTCAATATCCTGCCAGCGCTTTGGATGGCGTGAGCCTGGCGCATTACTGTGCGCCAGTTCATCCATTAAAATGAGCGCCGGACGGCGGGCCAGCGCGGCATCAAGATCGAACTCGCTGATGTGACGACCATGACGCGCGTGTCGCTTTAGCGGCAGGATACTGAGACCGTCCAGCAGCGCGGCGGTCTCTTTGCGTCCGTGGGTTTCCACCACGCCAATCAGCACATCTAACCCCTGCGCCCGCAGCCGCTGGGCTTCCGTTAGCATGGCCCAGGTTTTCCCGACGCCCGCGCAGGCGCCGAAGAATATTTTTAGTTTTCCGCGGTGCGGGGCGGTGGTCTGCTCCAACAGGCGATCGGGGTCGGGACGTAAGGGTTCGCTATGCATGTCCTTTTTCTCAGTGCTTATCCAGCGCTAAATTAAGTTCCACCAGGTTCACCACCGGCTGGCCGATAAAACTGACCAGCGGCTTTTGCGTGTATTGTGCAACCAGGCGCGACACCTCTTCAACGCTGAGGTTGCGGGCCTGCGCCACGCGAGGAATTTGCCAGGCCACCGCGGCGGGCGTCAGGTTGTTATCCAGCCCGCTGGCAGACGCGGTTACCAGCTCTAGCGGAACGGCTGGATTAGCCTGTGGATTGGCAGCACGCAGCGCGGCAATCCGGCTTTGCAACTGTTTATCCAGTTCCGGGTTGCTGACGGCCAGGTTACTGCCGCCAGAAGCCATGGGATTATAGGGCATTTCCGCCGTCGCAGACGGACGCCCCTGAAAATAACCGGCGGCGGTAAAATGTTGCCCAATAAGCTCAGAGCCGCGAACAACCTGATCTTCGCGGATCAACGAGCCGTTAGCCTGGTGGGGAAACCACCACTGCCCCAGCGCGGTGGTCAGCAGCGGGTAAGCCCCGCCGGTAATAAGCATCAGGAAAATCAATGTTGATAATGCAGGACGTAATCCACTCATCTGAAACCTCACACCAGACCCAACAGGGTCAGCAGTAAATCAATCGCTTTAATACCAATAAATGGCACCACCAGACCGCCCAGACCGTAGATCCACAAATTACGGCGCAACATTGCAGATGCGGATAACGGCTTGTAGCTCACGCCTTTAAGCGCCAGTGGGATCAGAAAAACGATGATTAGCGCATTAAAGATAACCGCGCTGAGGATCGCTGAATCCGGCGAATGCAGTCCCATGACGTTAAGCGCATTGAGCTGCGGATAGGTGGCGGCGAACGCGGCCGGGATAATGGCGAAATACTTTGCCACGTCATTGGCGATACTGAAGGTGGTCAGCGAGCCGCGCGTCATCAGCATCTGTTTCCCAATGTGCACCACTTCAATCAGTTTGGTGGGGTTGGAATCGAGATCCACCATGTTGCCAGCTTCCTTCGCCGCCTGGGTCCCGGAGTTCATAGCGACCGCGACATCCGCCTGCGCCAGTGCCGGGGCGTCGTTGGTTCCGTCGCCGGTCATCGCCACCAGACGGCCTTCCGCCTGATACTGACGAATCAGCGCCAGCTTGGCTTCCGGCGTGGCCTCCGCTAAGAAATCATCCACCCCGGCTTCTGCGGCGATCGCGGCGGCGGTCAGGCGGTTATCGCCGGTTATCATCACCGTTTTGATCCCCATTTTGCGCAGTTGGGCAAAACGTTCTTTGATCCCGCCTTTCACAATATCTTTCAGGGCTATCACGCCCAGTACGCGGGAGCCTTCGGCTACCACCAGCGGCGTAGCGCCAAGGCGAGCGACGTTGTCGACCTTCTGCTCGACATCGGCGGGGAAGTGACCGCCGTTGGCTTCAACGTGACGACGAATGGCATCGACCGAACCTTTGCGGATCATACGGTTGTCGATGTTGATACCGCTCATCCGGCTTTGCGCGGTAAACGGCACAAAGGTCGCGTGCAGCGATTGCACGTCGCGAATACGCAGATTAAAGCGCTGTTTTGCCAGAATAACGATGCTGCGGCCTTCCGGTGTTTCATCGGCCAGCGATGAAAGCTGTGCGGCATCGGCCAGCGTTTTTTCGTCCACGCCCTGGGCAGGCAGAAAATCTGAAGCCTGACGGTTACCCAGCGTAATAGTGCCGGTTTTATCCAGCAGCAGGACGTCCACGTCCCCCGCGGCTTCGACCGCACGTCCGCTGGTGGCAATGACGTTCGCGCCCAGCATACGGCTCATCCCGGCCACGCCAATGGCAGAAAGCAGACCGCCGATGGTGGTGGGGATCAGACAAACGAGCAGGGCAACCAGTACCGTGACGCTGACCGCGCTGCCGCCCCAGGCGGAAAACGGCCATAGCGTGGCGGTCGCTAGCAGAAAGACGATAGTCAGGGCAATCAGCAGGATCGTCAGGGCGATTTCATTGGGGGTTTTACGCCGCTGCGCACCTTCGACCATGGCGATCATCCGGTCGAGGAATGTTTCGCCGGGGTTTACGCTGCATTCAATCACCAGCCAGTCGGAGAGGATGCGAGTCCCGCCGGTGACCGAGGCAAAATCGCCACCGGATTCACGAATGACCGGCGCAGACTCACCGGTAATCGCGCTTTCGTCTACCGATGCGCCACCTTCTATCACCTCGCCGTCACACGGGATAATATCGCCAGCTTCCACCAGCACAATATCGCCTTTACGGAGATCATCGGCAGGGACGTGATCCATGGCCGAGCCGTATTTTGGTTCGCGAAGTTTGCGGGCAAAGGCGGTTTTTTTCACCCCTTTCAGGCTGTTCGCCTGTGCTTTACTGCGCCCCTCAGCCAGCGCTTCGGCAAAGTTAGCGAACAGGACGGTAACCCACAGCCACAGACTAATCGCGCCGGTAAACCACGGATTGCCTGGCATATAACCTGTTGCCATCGCCAGCGTTAACAGCGTGGTCAGCAGGCTGCCCAGCCAGACGAGAAACATCACCGGATTACGCCATTGGGTATGTGGGCTTAATTTTTTCACGGCATCCATCAGCGCCTGTGCGACCAGAGAAGGTTCGAACAGCGCCAGTTGCTTGCGACTCATAGTAATGTGCTCCGCATCACTCAGTGTAATGACAGGTATTCTGCGACCGGGCCAAGGGCCAGGGCAGGAACAAAGGTGAGAGCGCCAACCAGTAACACCGTACCGATTAACAACCCGACAAACAGCGCGCCGTGGGTAGGTAGCGTGCCAGGGCTGGCAGGCTGGATCTTTTTACTGACCAGCGACCCGGCAATAGCCATCACGGGTACGATCACGCCGAAGCGACCGAAGAACATGCACAGCGCCAGCAGGCAATTCCAGAACGGGCTATTGGCGCTTAATCCGGCAAAGGCGCTACCGTTGTTGTTCGCGGCAGATGACACGGCATACAGCACTTCACTAAAACCATGTGGACCCGGGTTGAGCATGGCGCTGCGCCCGGCATCGGTCATCATTGCTATTGCTGTGCCGAGCAGGACCAGCGCAGGTGTGACCAGAATCGCCAGCGCGGTCATTTTCATTTCGCGCACGTCGATTTTCTTACCCAGGTATTCCGGTGTTCGGCCAATCATCAGCCCGGCGATGAACACAGCCAGCAATACGAACAGCAGCATGCCGTACAGACCTGAACCCACACCGCCGAAGACCACTTCGCCAATTTGCATCAGCCACATCGGCACCATTCCGCCGAGTGCGGTAAAAGAGTCATGCATCGCAATCACTGCGCCACAGGATGCCGCCGTTGTGACGACCGCAAACAGACTGCTGACCAGTACGCCAAAGCGGCTCTCTTTGCCTTCCATGTTGATATTGCTGTCTGCACCTAACTGCATCAGATGCGGGTTGCCCTGAACTTCGGCCCACATCACGACGGTTACGCAGATGACAAAAATGAGCGACATGGCCCATAACAGGGTCCGGCCCTGACGACGATCGCCCACCACATCGCCAAATGCAAAACACAGCGCGGTAGGAATTAAGAAAATAGCCAGCATCTGTACCAGGTTGGTCAGTGCGGTTGGGTTTTCAAACGGATGTGCTGAGTTAGCGTTAAAGAAACCGCCTCCGTTGGTGCCGAGCATCTTAATCGCTTCCTGCGAAGCGACAGGTCCCATCGGCAGCAACTGTTTCACCCCTTCAAGCGTCGTGATGGGCTGATAGGGCAATACGTTTTGCAGCGCGCCTTGTTGAATAAAAAACAGGGCGATGAGCAGCGCGATCGGCACGAGGATCCACAGCGTAATACGAACCAGATCAACCCAGGCATTACCCAGCGTATCCATATTCTGGCGCGTAAAGGCACGCGTCAGGGCAAAAATCACCGCAATCCCGGTCGCCGCGGACAGGAAGTTCTGCACGGTCAACCCAGCCATCTGGCTGAAGTAGCTTAAAGTGGTTTCACCGGCATAAGATTGCCAGTTGGTATTGGTGACAAAACTCACTGCCGTGTTGAGCGCCAGATGCCATGAAAGTCCTGGAAGCTGCTGAGGATTCAGCGGCAGCAGGTTTTGCGCCATCAGCATCGAAAACAGGACCAGCAGGCCCAGTACATTGAGCGCGAGGATTGCCAGCAGATACTGCCGCCAGTTCATCTCCTGTTGCGAAATGCCCAGACCACGCCAGAGCACACTCTCCACGCCAGCGAGGCCCGGTAGGGACGTATTATTGATGAGTCGGGCCAGTCCAAACCCCAGCGGTCTGGCGATGACAAACAGCACCAGCAAGAAACTGGCAATGAGTAAAAAACCTTGAGCCGCCATCAGAACGCCTCCGCATTAATCAGGGCATACACAAGGTAACCTAATAATAAAAAGACCAGCCCAATGCCGGTTATCACGCCTGCACTCACAGTGCACCTCCAGTGGCATAAATGTGATAACCAGAGCGTAGGTTTTTGCTTGCAAAGATTTCGCAAAAATCGGCGGGCGGGGTGTAAAAAAAGTATAAAAATGGCAAAAACCATTATTTAACTAATGGTTAGTATTAATTTAACTTTTATGTAACTTAATTACGGTTTTAAGCTAAACGGGGCATAAATAGATAAAAATAAGTGGTCGGATGAGTAGTAAAATTACACACAAGGCGGTATTATTTTCATCAGTTAACCAACTTTATTTTTCCGGTGCGATTCACCGAACAGTTATATGGGAGAGGATTATGGACTTTTATAAAGAATATCCAGCACACATTGTTTTCTTACGCCGTACCTTTGCCGTAGTGGCGGGCGTACTGGCGCTGCCGGTCATGCTGTTCTGGAAAGACCGTGCCCGTTTTTACAGCTACCTGCATCGCGTCTGGTCTAAAACCAGTGATAAGCCGGTGTGGATGGAGCAGGCTGAAAAAGCCACCTGCGATTTCTATTGATAATTTATGAATCCTAAAAGCCGCTGATATCAGCGGCTTTTTTGCTCATGATAGCTACACTTATCTCAGGAATGAAAAGGAGCGATCATGAGCGAGAAAATCCCTGTTGGTATCAGTGCCTGTCTGTTGGGGGAAGCGGTTCGCTATGATGGTGGGCATAAGCGCCTGGCCTTTGCTGTGGAAGAACTGTCGCCGTGGGTCGCGTTTGAACCCGTATGCCCTGAAATGGGGATCGGGTTACCGGTCCCACGACCTGCGCTGCATCTGGTCAAAGAGGGTGAGGCTGTCTCCCTGCGTTTTAGTGATAAGCGCGAGGGGTATTTTCGTACGCAATTAAATTCTCGTCAGCGACAAGAGCTGGCCTCTCTCATTGACGGCTATCGACGTGCGACTCAACCGCTGCTTGCGCCAATAACATTACTCAAACACTATATGGCGGAATACCCGGATGCTTATCTTTCCGGGCAGCGCTATTTCAATCCCTGGCCAGAGGCTCTGCGTTTGCGCTACGGGCGTTAATTTTTTTCTTCAGGAGTGTTATGACCACCCATTTGGTCTGGTTTCGGCGTGATTTACGTCTGCACGACAACCTCGCGCTGGCGGCGGCTTGTCGGGATCGTTCTGCGCAGGTGCTGGCGTTATATATATCTACCCCCGGGCAGTGGAAGGCCCACGATATGGCCCCGCGTCAGGCGGCATTTGTCAACGCGCAGTTGAATGCGTTACAAGCGGCGCTGGCAGAAAAAGGCATCCCTTTACTGTTTCATGAAGTGGCTGATTTTGCGGCCAGCGTGGACACCGTCAAACGTGTCTGCCTGCAGTATGACGTCAGTCGATTATTTTATAACTATCAATATGAAATAAACGAACGACAGCGTGATGTAAACGTAGAGAAATCATTACCCCAGGTGGTGTGCGAAGGGTTTGATGACAGCGTGATCCTGCCTCCTGGAGCGGTGATGACCGGCAATCATGAGATGTATAAAGTGTTCACGCCCTTTAAAAATGCCTGGCTGAAGCGGATTAAAGACGGTATTCCAGAATGTGTGAGCGCGCCAAAAATGAGAGAAAGCGGCGCTCTTGACGCACCGTTAACATCAATAACGCTGAGCTATCCGCAGCAAGATTTTGATGCCCAAAGGTTTGTGGCAGAGGAAAAATTGGCCATCGCGCAATTACGCCAGTTTTGCCAGCAGGCTGCGGGAAAATACGAACAGCAGCGTGATTTTCCCGCGATTGACGGGACCAGTCGATTATCCGCAAGCCTGGCGACAGGCGGGTTATCGCCGCGCCAATGCCTGAATCGACTGCTCGCAGAGCAGCCGCAGGCGCTTGAGGGCGGGGCGGGCAGCGTCTGGCTGAACGAGCTTATCTGGCGTGAATTTTATCGTCATCTGATGACGTATCATCCGGCGCTGTGTCGGTATCAACCCTTTATCCGCTGGACCGATCGCGTGCAATGGCAGAATAACCCGACGCATTTGCAGGCCTGGCAAACGGGTCAAACGGGTTACCCGATTGTGGATGCGGCGATGCGTCAGCTCAACGCCACGGGCTGGATGCATAATCGTTTACGCATGATTACGGCCAGTTTTTTAGTAAAAGACCTGCTGATCGACTGGCGTAAAGGGGAGCAGTATTTCATGTCGCAACTGATCGATGGCGACCTGGCGGCCAATAACGGCGGCTGGCAGTGGGCCGCATCCACCGGAACCGATGCCGCACCGTATTTCCGCATATTTAACCCCACGACGCAGGGCGAAAAATTTGACCGTGACGGTGAGTTTATCCGCCAGTGGCTGCCGGAATTGCGCGATGTGCCGGGTAAAGCCATCCATGAGCCGTGGTCGTGGGCGGAAAAAGCGCAGGTGACGCTCAACTATCCTCGCCCGATTGTCGATCATAAGCAGGCCAGACTGGCTACGCTGGCGGCATATGAGGCGGCGCGAAAAGGGTAAAGGCAGGGTGGATTTCTGCGTAATGCCTTCCAGCAAAATGAATTTGTTGCAGTTGGGCGCGTTTAGCGCTGAAGCGTGCGCGCAAGGTTGTTAATGCCCTGATGCAGATGCTTTTATCTGGCAGTAAAGTTCCGTCATCTTCATTCGGGTGATGGAACTTGATGACAATGCCAACAACCTCCACACCGCACGATGCGGTATTTAAAACGTTTTTACATCATCCCGAAACGGCGCGGGATTTTCTCGACATTCACCTGCCAGCTGAACTGCGGATGCTTTGCGATTTGAATTCGCTGAAGCTGGAGTCAGAAAGCTTTATTGAAGCGGATTTACGTTCGCGCTACTCCGACGTGCTCTGGTCTTTGCACACACGCAACGGTGACGGTTATGTCTATGTGGTGATAGAGCATCAAAGTTCAGCTGAGCCGCATATGGCTTTTCGTCTGTTGCGTTATGCGATGGCGGCGATGCAGCGTCATCTGGACGCAGGGCATAAGGAACTGCCTCTGGTGATACCGATGCTCTTTTATCATGGCTGCCGAAGCCCCTATCCGTACTCATTGTGCTGGCTGGATGCCTTTGCTGACCCCGTGGCGGCAAGACAGCTTTATTCCAGCGCATTTCCGTTGGTAGACATAACGGTGGTACCCGATGATGAGATCATGGCTCACAGACGAATGGCGCTGCTGGAATTAATGCAAAAACATATCCGTCAGCGGGATTTGCTGGGGCTGGTAGAGCAACTGGCCACGCTGCTACTTACTGGATGCGCTAATGACACGCAATTACAGGCGATGTTTAATTACATCCTACAATCTGGCGACGAATCTCGTTTTAATGAATTTATGCAGGAGATAGCGCAACGGATCCCCCAACATAAGGAGAGGCTGATGACTATTGCAGAGCGGTTACGGTTAGATGGATTACAGGAAGGGTTACAGCAGGGATTACAGCAGGGTAAACAAGAGGCCGCATTACGTATAGCGCAAACCATGCTGGAACAAGGTATAGATCGCACAATGGTGCTACTGGTTACAGGTCTTACTGAAGAGGAACTCGCAGCAATTGATGCATAATTACCTGAAAAAACAGGCCCGAATCTTATCACATCATCGGGCCTGTGCATTCAGGACTCTACCGCTAACGCACGGTTTCTGAATTTCAGCGACTGGTACAGCCAAATCAGCAGCACCAGTACCACACAGGCCAGTGCGCCCCAGGTAATTTCGCTAAAGACGTCGATATAGGCATTGATGGAATAGTTGATGGCGCCGGCAGCGTCAAACGAACCTTGTGACGTCTGGTCGGCGATCACCCCAGCCAGGTAGTTGGCGATTGCGCCGGAAAGCAGCATATAAATGCCGGTTAATACACCGGTTACTCCGGGGATCTCAATGCGGGTAATTTGTGACATTGCCACCGGGTCGATAAACAGTTCCGCAAAGCCCATGACCGCCAGCCCCAATACCATCAGCGGCATGGAAGAGTGGCCGTAAGCGGCGGACCAGCGGGCACTTAAGGTCAGAATACAAAAACCGGCGCTCATTAAACCGAGACCAAGGGCAAATTTGCCCCAGATGCGTACGGTGCGATTGCCGCCTGCGCTCTCTTTGACCACCCATGCCAGCACGATACCGCACAGCATAACCGCAAAGGCGTTAACTGACTGGAACATCGCGGTGGGTACGGAATACCCCATAATGTCGCGATTAACAAAGCGGTCGATATACAGGCTGATTGAGCTACCGCCCTGTTGAGCAAAGGCCCAGAACAGCAGGCTAAAGAAGGTCAGCGTGACGATGAGCCCCAGCTCTTTGCGCTGCTTCTGGGTTTGCGCCTGGCGGTAAATCTTCGCCAGAACCGCCAGACCGATAACAGTAGCAACGATCAGGGCGTACACGGACCACTCTTTCCAGAACAAGACAGTAATCAGCAGTGGGGCGGCAACCAGCAGAACTAACAACCAGGCCCAGTTCGGCAACATGTATTTTTTCGCGCGCAGAACAGCCTTATTGACGCCGGTGGTATGGGCGAAATGGCGATTACCACATAAGAAAATCACCAGCCCTGCCAGCATGCCGATAGCGGCCAGCGCAAACCCCATCGCCCAGCTGTACTCTTCCTGCACATAGCCACAGGCTATCGGGGCAATGATTGAGCCGATGTTGCCGGCGGCGTAGAGCAGAGAGAACCCACCGTCGCGGCGGGGATCTTCAGGCTGATACAGTTCACCCAGCAGGCAACTGACGTTGGATTTAAACAGACCGTAGCCACAGACGATAATCGCTAGGGATAAATAAAGGAATGCCGGGGCCATTTCGCTGGCGCCCAACACCAGATGCCCCACCGCCATCAAAAATGCGCCGATCATCACCGCCATCCGGTTGCCGAGCACTTTATCTGCCAGATACCCTCCGAGAATGGGCGTGACGTAGACCAACGAGCAGTAGGCGCTGAACAGTTCGTAGGCGTGATTATCGTCGTACTTAAGCTGGTTAGTGAGATACAGAATCAGCAGCGCACGCATACCGTAAAAACTGAAATATTCCCAAATTTGTAGCGCGACAACGTAATAAATCGCCCGCGGTTGAGATGCTTGTTTATTCATTGTTTTCTCGAAGTAAATGTCTCGCAACAGGTTGAATGTGCTGTGCGAGCGTGTTTCCTTAAAGTTGTAACTTTGATACAGATCTGATTATTTTTGCAATATGCTGTCTGATTGCATAAATATACATGAATTAGATCATGTGGTGGTATGCAAATTACGTTCTACAGTGGTGTGATTGTTTCTTAATGTGTCAGTGAAATGACTATCGACGAACGCAGGCGAGGACGCTATTTTAACCTAAGCTGTGTTGCTGATTGGGCAGGCAGAACTTATGACAACGAGGACGATGATGAAAAACACCGAACTGGAACAACTGATCAATGACAAACTGAACAGCGCCGCCATTAGCGACTATGCGCCGAACGGTTTGCAGGTTGAGGGCAAAGAGACGGTGCATAAAATCGTGACCGGCGTGACCGCAAGCCAGGCGCTGCTGGACGAGGCAGTGCGCCTGCAGGCCGATGCGGTCATCGTTCATCACGGTTATTTCTGGAAAGGCGAATCTCCGGTGATTCGCGGCATGAAGCGCCATCGTCTGAAAACGCTGTTGGAAAATGATATTAACCTGTATGGCTGGCATCTGCCGCTGGATGCCCATCCGGAACTGGGCAATAACGCGCAGCTTGCCGCGCTATTGGGGATTACCGTGATGGGGGAAATTGAGCCGCTGGTACCGTGGGGTGAACTCTCTATGCCGGTTCCGGGGCTAGAGCTGGCGTCGTGGATTGAAGCGCGTCTGGGCCGTAAACCGTTATGGTGCGGTGATACCGGGCCGGAAAAGGTGCAACGCGTCGCGTGGTGTACGGGGGGCGGTCAAAGCTTCATTGATAGCGCAGCCCGGTTTGGCGTCGATGCCTTTATCACCGGTGAAGTCTCAGAGCAAACCATTCACTCTGCCCGCGAACAGGGGCTGCATTTTTATGCTGCCGGTCACCATGCGACCGAACGCGGCGGGATTCGCGCATTAAGCGAATGGCTGAATGAAAATACCGATCTGGATGTCACTTTTATTGATATTCCTAACCCAGCGTAATAAAGAGGGACGAAAGTGCAGCGAGCGCGTTGTTATCTGTTAGGTGAGACTGCGGTAGTTCTGGAACTGGAGCCGCCCATTACGCTGGCGACTCAAAAACGTATCTGGCGTCTGGCCCAGCGTCTGGTTGATGCTCCGAATGTACGTGAAGCGATTCCAGGAATGAACAATATCACGGTGATCTTGCGTGACCCACAAACGCTGGCGCTGGATGCGATTGAACGCCTGCAGCGCTGGTGGGAAGAGAGCGAAGCGCTGGAACCGGATTCGCGTTTTATTGAAATTCCCGTGACTTATGGCGGTGAGTTTGGCCCCGATCTGGCAGAGGTCGCCCGGCACAGTGGATTAAGCGACAAGCAGGTTGTTGAACTTCATGCGTCAGTCGACTATGTGGTGTGGTTTATTGGCTTTCAGCCAGGGTTCCCCTATCTGGGGAGCTTACCTGAACCACTCCATACCCCCAGACGGTCAGAACCGCGTCTGCTTGTTCCGGCAGGTTCTGTAGGTATCGGTGGATCGCAAACGGGGGTCTATCCGCTTGCCACGCCCGGCGGATGGCAATTGATTGGGCGTACCTCCGAGTCGTTATTTGATCCAAAACGAGAAGAGCCGATCCTGTTGCGCGCTGGGGATACCGTGCGTTTTGTTCCGCAGAAGGAGGGGGTATGTTAAACATCATTCGTGCGGGCATGTACACCTCGGTCCAGGACGGCGGACGCCACAATTTTCGTCAATCCGGCATCAGCCACTGCGGCGCGCTGGATAAACCGGCGTTAAACGTTGCTAACCTGCTGGTGGGAAATGATGCGAATGCCGCTGCGCTGGAAATCACGCTGGGGCAACTGGTAGTCGAATTTGAAGCCGATGGTTGGTTTGCCCTGACCGGCGCCGGATGCGAAGCGCATCTGGATCGTGCTCCTGTGTGGAGTGGGTGGCGATTGCCGGTGAAAGCGGGACAGCGACTGACGCTAAAACGTCCACATCATGGTATGCGTAGTTATCTGGCGGTTGCGGGCGGATTTGATGTTCCCGAAGTCATGGGCTCGCGCAGCACCGATCTTAAAGTCGGCATTGGCGGGCTGGAGGGGCGTCTGCTGCGTGATGGCGATCGGCTGGCGATTGGGGCATCTACCCGGCAATTCAGCGGACCTCAGGGGGTAAAACAGCTGATGTGGGGAAACCACATTCGCGCGCTGCCCGGGCCTGAATACCAGGAATTTGACGAGGTCTCGCAGGCGTCTTTCTGGCGTTCGCCGTGGCAGCTTAGCCCGCAAAGCAACCGGATGGGCTATCGCCTGCAGGGGCAGCCGTTGACGCGTATGACCGATCGCGAGTTGCTGTCGCATGGCTTACTCCCCGGCGTGGTGCAGGTTCCGCATAATGGTCAACCGATCGTGCTGATGAACGATGCCCAGACGACGGGCGGCTATCCGCGCATCGCCTGTATCATCGAAGCGGATATGTACCATCTGGCGCAGATCCCGCTCGGTCAGCCGATTCATTTTGTGCAGTGTTCGCTGGAGGAAGCGCTTAAGGCGCGCCACGATCAGCAGCGTTACCTGCAACAGTTAACATGGCGACTTAATAATGAAAATTGATCTCAACGCAGACCTCGGTGAGGGCTGTGCTAACGATGCATCGCTGCTGCAACTGGTGTCGTCAGCTAATATCGCCTGTGGATTTCACGCCGGTGATGCGCAAACCATGCTTTTAAGCGTGCGTGAAGCGCTAAAAAATGGCGTGGCGGTAGGCGCACATCCGAGCTTTCCGGATCGGGAGAATTTTGGCCGTAGCGCCATGACTCTGCCTGTGGAAACGGTTTATGCGCAGACGCTGTATCAAATTGGCGCGCTGGCAGCCATTACGCGCGCGGAAGGCGGCGTGATGCGCCATGTGAAACCCCACGGTATGCTTTATAACCAGGCGGCAAAAGATCCACAGTTGGCGGATGCGATTGCGAAAGCGGTGCATGCCTGCGATCCTTCGCTGGTTCTGGTGGGGCTGGCGGGAAGCGAACTGATTCGCGCCGGGGAACATTATGGCCTGGTGACGCGTCAGGAGGTTTTTGCCGATCGGGGTTATCAGGCTGACGGCAGTCTGGTTCCGCGTAGCCAGCCTGGTGCATTGATTGAGGATGAAGAGCAGGCGCTGGCGCAAACGCTAGAAATGGTGCAATCCGGTAGAGTAAAAAGCCAGAGCGGAACATGGGCGAACGTGATAGCCCAAACGGTATGCATTCATGGGGATGGCGAGCACGCACTCGCTTTTGCCCGTCGCTTGCGCAGCGCATTCGAAGCATGCAATATTCAAATTAGCGCATAAATTTTTCATAAAAAACAATAATATATTACACAACAACATAAGGGATTTAATTATGGGAGAGGTCATTTCTCTCTGGCCATTGACGGGTATCGCCGTCATTGTGGTCGGATTTCTTTTACGTTTTAACCCGGTATTGGTGGTCATTATTGCCGGGATCGTCACCGGACTGGCGGCGCATATGCCAATCGCTACCATTCTGGAAAAGCTGGGTGAGGGATTTCTCAACACCCGCAACCTGCCGTTTATCCTGCTGATCCCCCTGGCGGTTATTGGTCTGCTGGAGCGTCACGGACTCAAAGAGCGCGCTCAGGCGTGGATTGCCAAAATCCGCAGCGCCACCAGCGGCCGTCTGCTCATTGTCTATCTGTTTATTCGTGAGGCGACCGCCGCCTTAGGGCTGACCAGCCTGGGGGGACATCCGCAGATGGTGCGTCCGCTGCTGGCGCCAATGGCGGAAGGGGCCGCCGAGAAAAACCACGGTGAGATACCGGGCGCGGTTCGTTATCGTCTGCGCGCCATGTCTGCCGCGACTGATAACGTTGGGCTGTTTTTCGGTGAAGATATCTTTGTTGCCTTCGGTGCCATCATATTCATGCACAATTTTATGCTGGAATCGGGCGGGATCCAGACCGAACCGCTGCATATCGCCCTGTGGGGGATCCCGACGGCAATTTGCGCCTTCCTGATCCACGGCACGCGTCTGTGGCGGCTGGATAGCTATTTGCAGCGTGAAGTAGCGAAAGCGAATGCCGCAGCGAAAGGGGAAGCGAAATGAATTTTCAGCAAAGCTATCTCTACTGGCTGGCAGGCGCGGTATTACTGATTGTGGCGCTGATGTCCTGGCGGGATAAGGCTAACCCGCGTCGCTTAACCACCGGTCTGTTTTGGGGCCTGTACGGCGTTCTCTTTCTGCTTGGCGACTGGACATACTCGCTGTTTGGCGATAAACGCGCGGTGCATATTGCTGTCGGCGTCGCGGTGGTCATACTGGCCCTGATCGCCGGTTTCGGCGGCGTAAAGCTGGGAAGCTACCATCAACGAACGCAGCAACAGCGCGAAGAGAGCGCCAGTCGTCTGGGTAATCGCCTGTTTTTTCCGGCGCTGGCGATCCCGGTGGTAACCGTTATCGGCGTGCTGATGTTCAACCATATTCCGGGTTTACAGGATGCGCTGTTTGGGCCGGGTAATCATGCCACGCTGGTGACGCTCTTTTCGATGACCGCAGGTTCGTTGATTGGTCTGGCGATGGCGATAAAAATGACCCATGAGCGGGTGCATCAGCCGATTCAGGAGGCACGCCGACTGCTGGACTCCATCGGGTGGGCATTCATCCTGCCGCAGATCCTGGCCACGCTCGGACTGTTGTTTACTGCGGCGGGCGTCGGCAGCGGCATTTCATATCTGACCCAGGAATATCTGGCGGTGGATAGCCGTTTTATCGCGGTGGCGGTGTACACCATTGGTATGGCCTTGTTGACGATGGTGATGGGCAATGCGTTTGCCGCTTTCCCGATCGTGACCGCGGGAATCGGTATTCCGATCCTCGTACTGCAACACGGTGGTAACCCGGCGGTGATGGCGGCGATTGGTATGTTCTCCGGCTATTGCGGAACATTGATGACGCCAATGGCGGCGAACTTCAATATTGTGCCTGCGGCGCTGCTGGAGCTACCAGACAAAAACGCGGTGATTAAAGCGCAGGTGCCAACCGGCATACTGCTGCTGTTGGTTAACGTTTTCCTGATGTATTTCCTGATGTTCCTGTAAGGAGGAAGGATGAAAACAGTACTCATCACGGGATTTGAACCCTTTGGCGGCGAGTCAGTTAACCCTTCCTGGGAAGTGGTCTCGGGTCTCGACAATGCTATCATCGATGGATGCCGTGTCGTTGCTCGCCAGTTGCCGTGCGTCTTTGGCGAGTCTCTCTCCGTACTCAATGCCGCGATTGACGCATTGTCGCCATCGCTGGTGCTGGCGGTGGGGCAGGCGGGTGGCAGAACGGATATCACCGTGGAGCGCGTGGCGATCAATGTTGACGATGCGCGTATTGCGGATAATCAGGGGCAACAGCCGATTGATGTACCGATTGTGGCCGATGGCCCTGCGGCGTGGTTCAGCACATTGCCGATCAAAGCGATGGTTGTCGCCATGCGCAACGCGGGAATTCCGGCCTCGGTTTCTCAGACGGCGGGTACCTTCGTGTGTAACCACGTGATGTATGGCCTGCTGCATAAATTACGCGACGTGCCGGCAGTGAAGGGCGGTTTTATTCATATTCCTTATCTGCCACAACAGGCCGCGCAGCACCCCGGTGCGCCAAGTATGGCGGCGGAAACAGTACGTCGGGCGCTGGAGGTCGCGATTGCCACCGCATTGCAGTTGGAAAGCGATATCGCGGTAACAGGCGGCGCAACACATTAACAAAGGACAGTATTATGCCTGAAGGCCCGGAGATCCGCCGCGCGGCGGATACCCTGGAGGCGGCAGTCAAAGGTAAACCCCTGACGGATGTCTGGTTTGCCTTTGAGCAGTTAAAACCGTATCAATCCCAACTCATCGGGCAGAGTGTTACCCAGCTTGAAACGCGGGGTAAAGCCTTGCTGACCCATTTTTCCAATGGCCTGACGCTGTATAGCCACAATCAGCTTTACGGCGTGTGGCGAGTGGTCGATACCGGCAACATTCCGCAAACCACGCGGGTGCTGCGCGTCAGGCTGCAAACCGAGGATAAAACTATCCTGCTGTATAGCGCGTCTGACATCGAAATGCTGACGCCAGAGCAGCTCACCACCCATCCATTTCTGCAACGGGTTGGACCGGACGTGCTGGATTTGCGTTTAACGGCCGCAGAGGTAAAAACGCGTCTGCTGTCATCCCGTTTTCGCAATCGCCAGTTTTCCGGGCTGCTGTTGGATCAGGCATTTCTGGCGGGATTAGGTAACTATCTGCGGGTAGAAATTCTCTGGCATGTGGGGTTGACCGGTCAGCATAAAGCGTCACAGCTTAGCGATGAACAGTTGGATGCGCTGGCGCAAGCGCTACTTGATATTCCACGTCTGTCGTATAACACTCGCGGCCAGGTCGATGACAATAAACACCACGGCGCGCTGTTTCGCTTTAAGGTCTTTCATCGGGATGGCGAAGCCTGTGAGCGCTGTGGCGGCATCATCGAGAAAACGACTCTTTCCTCGCGACCCTTTTACTGGTGTCCGGGCTGCCAGCATTAGGTGGACTGTCTTGGCGCATGCGCTGAAATAAAACGTGCCACCGCCGGACCGGTCAATAAAATACTGAACAGCCGCAGGGTTTGCATCGCCATGATTAGCGCTATATCGGCGTGGCTGCCAGCGGCAATTACCGCGATGGAATCCACTCCGCCAGGGCTGGTCGCCAGATAGGCGGTGAGAAAGTCGATTTGCATATAATGCGCCAGCCCCCAGGCCATCGCGGCACAAATCGCCATCAGTGAAAAAATGGACAACAATATTTGCGGCAGTGGCCGCAGCGCCATTAAAAAGATCTGTTTGTCAAAGCCAAGACCGATTTGCCAGCCAATCGCCATATACGCTATCGCCAGTAACCATTCCGGCAGTTCAATGACCATTATACCGCCTGCGTTTAGCAATGCGCCCGCCAGCATGGGCAGTAACATCACGCCGGAGGGGATACGCAGTAAGCGCCCGGCTACACCGGCAACTGCGGCCAGCAGTATGGTACTTAACAGACTAAGACTCAGCGGTGGAAACCAGACGATTTGCTGGCCGACCGTTTGTGCCTGTTCGCCCATGACAAATCGGGTGACCAGCGCGGCAGCGCCGACCACCAACAGTACGCGCAAATACTGCATAAACGCCACCAGGCGGATGTCAGCGCCATAATCCTGCGCCATCGCAACCATCGCGGCTGCCCCGCCAGGTGATGACCCCCACGCGCCGGTGTTCCCCGGTAGATTGCTGTAGCGAACCAGCAGCCAGCCGATCACCGCGCTGCTAATCAGGGTTGCCAGCAGGATGACAATCACCATCGGCCAGTGTGCCGCAAGTGTCGTTAAAATGGATCCAGTGAGGTTTTGCGCAATCATGCAGCCGAGAATGGCCTGAGCGGCAAGAAATGTGCAGCGGGGAGGGTGCAGGGAGATCCCGCGCATACTGAAAATGATACCGACAATCATCGAGCCGAGCAGCAATGCGCCTGGAAGATGTATCAACAGAAAGAACAGGGAAAGAAGGAGTGATAGCAGAAATAGCAGGCTCCACTGCAAAACAGGCATCCCATGCTCCTGAGTGAAATGAGGAAGATCTCAGTAAATCATAGAGAAAACGTGATGAGAATAAAATAATGTGGGTCAAGAATAAACAGACCGGACAGCGGCATTAACACCCTGTCCGGCCTGGAAGATACAAGGGAGTAGGCCGGACAGGCGAGAGCGCTATCCGGCAGACAATTAACGCTTAATATCAGACTTAAAGTCGCGCTTGTCGTAGCCGGTATACAGCTGACGAGGACGGGCGATTTTCATGCCGTCGGTGTGCATTTCGTTCCAGTGTGCAATCCAGCCAACGGTACGCGCCATAGCGAAGATCACAGTGAACATGGAGGACGGAATGCCCATCGCTTTCAGAATGATGCCAGAGTAGAAGTCGACGTTCGGGTAGAGTTTCTTCTCGATGAAGTACGGGTCGTTGAGCGCAATGTGCTCAAGCTCCATTGCCACTTCCAGCAGATCATCTTTGGTGCCCAGCTCTTTCAGCACTTCATGGCAGGTTTCACGCATCACGGTGGCGCGCGGGTCATAGTTTTTGTAAACACGGTGACCAAAGCCCATCAGGCGGAAAGAATCATTCTTGTCTTTCGCGCGGCGAACAAATTCCGGAATGTGTTTAACTGAGCTGATTTCTTCCAGCATTTTCAGCGCAGCTTCGTTGGCGCCGCCGTGTGCCGGTCCCCACAGGGAAGCAATACCAGCCGCGATGCAGGCAAACGGGTTCGCGCCAGAAGAACCTGCGGTACGTACGGTAGAGGTCGAGGCGTTCTGTTCGTGGTCAGCGTGCAGGATCAGGATACGGTCCATGGCGCGTTCCAGGATTGGATTAACTTCGTATTTTTCGCACGGCGTGGAGAACATCATGTTCAGGAAGTTACCGGCGTAGGAGAGATCATTGCGCGGGTAAACGAACGGCTGGCCGATGGAGTATTTGTAACACATCGCTGCCATGGTCGGCATTTTGGACAGCAGACGGAAAGCGGCGATTTCACGGTGACGCGCATTATTTACGTCCAGCGAATCGTGATAGAACGCAGCCAGCGCCCCGGTGACACCGCACATAACGGCCATCGGGTGAGAGTCGCGGCGGAAACCGTGGAACAGACGCGTGATCTGCTCGTGAATCATGGTATGGCGAGTGACCGTGGTTTTGAACTCGTCGTACTCCTCCTGCGTCGGTTTTTCGCCGTACAGCAGGATATAACACACTTCCAGATAGTTGGACTCGGTCGCCAACTGGTCAATCGGGAAGCCGCGATGCAGCAAAATGCCTTCATCACCATCGATGAACGTAATTTTGGATTCGCAGGATGCGGTAGAGGTGAAACCTGGGTCAAAAGTAAACATCCCCTTTGAGCCAAGGCTACGAATATCAATAACATCTTGACCGAGCGTACCTTTCAGCACATCCAGTTCAATAGCAGCGTCACCATTTAGAGTGATTTTTGCTTTAGTATCAGCCATTTACGGTCTCCTTAGCGCCTTATTACTTAAGACTGCGGAAGTCAGACTTGTTTTCGATACATCAATCAACCGTTACCAGTTTTTTATTCGGCTCGCCGCTCTGCGATAGAGGCGAAAACCAGGGTACAGAGCAATGGGCGCTTGCAGGTAAATCAGTTAACTCATGGTGAAATAGTAACAAATCAACAACTTAGCAATCCGAATTATTTAACCTGTCTATCACTAATAACTGTCCTGAAGGTATTGGTCAATACTTCCACACTGTTACATAACTAAATCTCCGGTGAAAGAGTGACCCCATAACTTTTACGCATTATATGCTTTTTCTGGTGTCGTTTGTAACAACTTTGTTTAATGATTGTCAAATCAGATGATTAAAAATTAAAATAATGTTGTTATCGTGACCTATGTCACTGTTCGGGATAAAACCCGACAAACTATATGTAGGTTAATTGTAATGATTTTGTGAACGTCCTATACTGCCGCCAGGTCTCCGGAATACCCTGCAATCCCGAGCCAACCAGCGTTGTAACGTGTCGTTTTAGCAACTGGAAGCAGTGTTTTATATGACGCGTAGTTATAGTAAGGACGCTGTCTGACCCGCAAGCAGACCGGAGGAAGGAAATCCCGGCGTCTTTCAGACTACAGAAGTCTTATCTTCTGTGCCCGAAGTCCAAAGGGAATAATAAGAACAGCATGTGGGCGTTATTCATGATAAGAAATGTGAAAAAACAAAGACCTGTCAATCTGGATCTGCAAACGATCCGGTTCCCAATCACGGCGATAGCGTCCATTCTCCATCGCGTTTCCGGAGTGATCACCTTCGTGGCGGTCGGGATTCTGTTGTGGTTATTGGGTACCAGCCTTTCCTCCCCTGAAGGTTTCCTCACGGCTTCATCCATTATGAATAACTTCTTTGTGGAGTTAATCATGTGGGGGATCCTGATTGCGCTGGCCTATCACGCCGTAATGGGCATTCGCCATCTGTTGATGGATTTTGGCTATATCGAAGAAACCCTCGAAGCAGGGACACGCTCCGCCAAAATTTGTTTCGTTATCATTGTCGTGCTTTCACTTCTCGCAGGAGTCCTCGTATGGTAAGCAACGCCTCCGCATTAGGACGCAACGGCGTACATGACTTCATTCTGGTCCGTGCTACCGCTATCGTTCTGACGTTATACATCATCTATATGGTCGGCTTCTTCGCCACCAGCGGCGAGTTGACCTTTGAAGTCTGGACCGGTTTCTTCTCATCGGCATTCACCAAAGTCTTCACCCTGCTGGCGCTTTTTTCCATCTTGATTCATGCCTGGATTGGCATGTGGCAGGTGTTGACCGACTACGTTAAACCGCTGGCTGTACGCCTGATTCTGCAACTGGCTATCGTCGTTGCGCTGGTGGTTTACGTCATTTATGGATTTGTTGTGGTGTGGGGTGTGTAATGAAACTGCCAGTCAGAGAATTTGATGCTGTTGTGATTGGTGCCGGTGGCGCAGGTATGCGCGCGGCGCTGCAAATTTCCCAGAGCGGACAGACCTGTGCGCTGCTCTCCAAAGTCTTTCCAACCCGTTCCCATACCGTATCCGCGCAGGGTGGCATCACCGTGGCGCTCGGTAATACCCATGAAGATAACTGGGAATGGCACATGTACGACACCGTCAAAGGGTCGGACTACATTGGCGATCAGGACGCAATTGAATATATGTGTAAAACCGGCCCGGAAGCGATTCTGGAGCTGGACCATATGGGCCTGCCGTTCTCTCGTCTCGATAATGGCACCATTTATCAACGTCCGTTTGGCGGTCAGTCGAAAAACTTCGGCGGCGAGCAGGCGGCTCGTACCGCCGCAGCGGCAGACCGTACCGGCCACGCGCTACTGCATACCCTGTATCAGCAGAACCTGAAAAACCACACCACCATCTTTTCTGAGTGGTATGCGTTGGACCTGGTAAAGAACGCTGACGGCGCGATTGTCGGTTGTACCGCACTGTGTATCGAAACCGGTGAAGTGGTTTACTTTAAAGCCCGCGCAACCGTACTGGCCACCGGCGGCGCAGGCCGTATTTATCAATCCACTACTAACGCCCACATCAATACCGGTGACGGCGTCGGTATGGCTATCCGCGCTGGCGTGCCCGTGCAGGATATGGAGATGTGGCAGTTCCACCCCACCGGTATCGCCGGCGCGGGCGTGCTGGTCACAGAAGGCTGCCGCGGTGAAGGCGGCTATCTGCTGAACAAACACGGCGAGCGCTTCATGGAGCGTTATGCCCCGAATGCGAAAGATCTGGCGGGTCGTGACGTGGTGGCGCGTTCCATCATGATCGAAATCCGTGAAGGCCGCGGCTGCGACGGCCCGTGGGGGCCGCACGCCAAGCTGAAACTCGATCATCTGGGTAAAGAAGTGCTGGAATCCCGTCTGCCGGGTATCCTCGAACTGTCACGTACGTTTGCCCACGTTGACCCGGTGAAAGAGCCGATCCCGGTAATTCCTACCTGCCACTACATGATGGGCGGTATCCCGACCAAAGTAACCGGCCAGGCGCTGACCGTAAACGAGCAGGGCGAAGATGTGGTGATTCCGGGGCTGTTTGCGGTAGGCGAAATCGCCTGCGTATCGGTTCACGGCGCCAACCGTCTGGGCGGCAACTCGCTGCTGGATCTGGTGGTCTTTGGTCGTGCGGTGGGTCTGCATCTGCAGGAATCTATCGCGGAACAGGGCGACCTGCTGGATGCGACGGAAGACGAGATCGATGCTTCTCTGGCCCGTCTGAATCGCTGGAACGGCAACCGTAACGGCGAAGATCCAGTGGCCATTCGCAAAGCGCTGCAGGAATGTATGCAGCATAACTTCTCGGTATTCCGCGAAGGCGATGCGATGGCGAAAGGACTGGAAGAGCTGAAAGCGATTCGTGAGCGTCTGAAAAACGCCCGTCTGGATGATACCTCCAGTGAATTTAACACTCAGCGCGTTGAGTGTCTGGAGCTGGATAACCTGATGGAAACCGCTTACGCCACCGCAGTCTCTGCAAACTTCCGTACCGAAAGCCGTGGCGCGCATAGCCGCTTCGACTTCCCGGAACGTGATGATGAAAACTGGCTGTGCCATTCCCTGTATCTGCCAGAGTCGGAAACCATGACGCGACGTCAAGTCAATATGGAACCGAAGCTGCGCCCGGCATTCCCGCCGAAGATTCGTACTTATTAATGCGGAGACAGGACAATGAAACTCGAGTTTTCAGTTTATCGCTATAACCCGGATGTTGACGATGCTCCGCGTATGCAGGATTACACCCTGGAGGCGGAAGAAGGGCGCGACATGATGCTGCTGGATGCGTTAATGCAGCTGAAAGAAAAAGATCCGTCGCTGTCGTTTCGTCGTTCCTGCCGTGAAGGGGTCTGCGGCTCTGACGGTCTGAACATGAACGGCAAAAATGGACTGGCCTGTATCACACCTGTTTCTGCGCTGAATCAGCCGGGCAAGAAGATTGTCATTCGCCCGCTGCCGGGTTTACCGGTTGTGCGCGATTTGGTGGTAGACATGGGACAATTCTACGCACAGTATGAGAAGATTAAGCCTTACTTGTTGAATAATGGGAAAAATCCACCGGCTCGTGAGCATTTACAAATGCCAGAGCAGCGTGAGAAGCTCGATGGGCTGTATGAGTGTATTTTGTGTGCATGCTGCTCAACGTCCTGCCCATCATTCTGGTGGAATCCGGACAAGTTCATCGGTCCGGCAGGTCTGCTGGCCGCGTATCGCTTCCTGATTGACAGCCGCGATACCGAGACTGACAGCCGCCTGGAAGGTTTAAGTGATGCTTTCAGCGTATTCCGCTGTCACAGCATCATGAACTGCGTCAGCGTATGTCCTAAGGGGCTAAACCCTACGCGCGCCATCGGCCATATTAAGTCGATGCTGCTCAAGCGTAGTGCGTAAGTTGTTGTAGTGGTTGCCGGATGGCGACGTAAACGTCTTATCCGGCCTACAGGTACAATCCCGTAGGCCTGATAAGTGAAGCGCCATCAGGCAAATTGTTAATGTAGGAAACCTCTAAAAACTGCCACATGATTAGACAGTTTTTAAAGGTTCCTTCGCGAGCCAAACAAAAAGAGCTCGCAAGTGAACCCCGGCACGCACATCGGTGTGCGTGGTAGTATCCACGGCGAAGTAAGCATACAAATGCTTAAGGGATCACGATGCAGAACAGCGCTTTGAAAGCCTGGTTGGACTCTTCTTACCTCTCTGGCTCGAACCAGAGCTGGATAGAACAGCTCTATGAAGACTTCTTAACCGACCCTGACTCGGTAGATGCTAACTGGCGTTCGACGTTCCAGCAGTTACCTGGCACCGGAGTCAAACCGGATCAACTCCACTCAAAAACACGTGATTATTTCCGTCGGCAGGCGTTGATTACCCCACGTTACTCTTCTTCTATTTCCGACCCTGATGCCAATGTGAAGCAGGTTAAAGTCCTGCAGCTCATTAACGCCTACCGTTTCCGCGGTCATCAACATGCGAATCTCGATCCGCTGGGACTGTGGCAGCAAGAGAAAGTGGCCGATCTGGATCCGTCTTTCCACGATCTGACCGATGCGGATTTTCAGGAAAGCTTTAACGTAGGTTCTTTTGCCGGCGGCAAAGACACTATGAAGCTGAGCGACCTGGTTGTTGCGCTGAAACAAACCTACTGCGGTCCGATTGGTGCCGAGTATATGCACATCACCAGCACCGAAGAAAAACGCTGGCTTCAGCAGCGCATCGAGTCTGGCCGTGCCGCGTTCAGTAGCGAAGAGAAAAAACGCTTCCTCAGCGAACTGACCGCTGCGGAAGGCCTGGAACGCTACCTGGGCGCGAAGTTCCCGGGCGCGAAACGCTTCTCGCTGGAAGGCGGTGATGCGTTAATCCCGATGCTCAAAGAGATGATCCGCCACGCGGGCAACAGCGGTACGCGTGAAGTGGTGCTGGGCATGGCGCACCGTGGTCGTCTGAACGTACTGGTCAACGTGCTGGGTAAAAAGCCGCAGGACCTGTTCGACGAATTCGCGGGCAAACATAAAGAACACCTCGGCACTGGCGACGTGAAGTACCACATGGGCTTCTCATCGGATATCGAAACCGAAGGCGGTCTGGTACACCTGGCGCTGGCGTTTAACCCGTCGCACCTGGAAATTGTTAGCCCGGTGGTAATCGGTTCCGTCCGTGCGCGTCTGGATCGTCTGGATGAGCCGAGCAGCAATAAAGTCCTGCCTATCACCATTCACGGCGATGCGGCAGTCACCGGGCAGGGCGTGGTTCAGGAAACCCTGAACATGTCGAAAGCGCGTGGTTACGAAGTGGGCGGTACCGTTCGCATCGTTATCAACAACCAGGTGGGCTTCACCACCTCTAACCCGTTGGATGCGCGTTCTACCCCATACTGCACCGACATCGGTAAGATGGTTCAGGCGCCGATTTTCCACGTCAACGCGGATGACCCGGAAGCGGTCGCTTTCGTCACGCGTCTGGCGCTGGACTTCCGTAATACCTTCAAACGCGATGTCTTCATCGATCTGGTGTGCTACCGCCGTCACGGCCACAACGAAGCCGACGAGCCGAGCGCAACCCAGCCGCTGATGTATCAGAAAATCAAAAAGCATCCGACGCCGCGCAAAATCTACGCCGACAAGCTGGAAGCGGACAAAGTCGCCACGCTGGAAGATGCGACCGAAATGGTCAACCTGTATCGCGATGCGCTGGATGCTGGCGAGTGTGTAGTGAAAGAGTGGCGTCCAATGAACATGCACTCCTTCACCTGGTCGCCATATCTCAACCACGAATGGGACGAAAGCTACCCGAACAAAGTTGAGATGAAGCGTCTGCAGGAGCTGGCTAAACGCATCAGCACCGTCCCTGAAGCGGTTGAAATGCAGTCGCGCGTTGCCAAAATTTACGGCGATCGTCAGGCCATGGCCGCAGGCGAGAAGCTGTTCGACTGGGGGGGCGCAGAGAATCTGGCCTACGCCACGCTGGTTGACGAAGGCATTCCGGTTCGTCTGTCGGGTGAAGACTCCGGTCGCGGAACCTTCTTCCACCGTCACGCGGTGATTCATAACCAGGCAAACGGTTCAACCTACACGCCGCTGCAGCATGTGCATAACGGCCAGGGCACGTTCCGCGTATGGGACTCCGTACTGTCTGAAGAAGCAGTGCTGGCGTTTGAATACGGCTATGCCACGGCGGAACCGCGCACGCTGACCATCTGGGAAGCGCAGTTCGGTGACTTCGCCAACGGTGCTCAGGTCGTTATCGACCAGTTCATCTCTTCCGGCGAACAGAAATGGGGTCGTATGTGCGGTCTGGTTATGCTGCTGCCGCACGGCTACGAAGGTCAGGGTCCGGAGCACTCCTCCGCGCGTCTGGAACGTTATCTGCAACTTTGCGCTGAGCAAAACATGCAGGTTTGCGTCCCGTCTACCCCGGCACAGGTGTACCACATGCTGCGTCGTCAGGCGCTGCGCGGTATGCGCCGTCCACTGGTGGTGATGTCGCCGAAGTCGCTGCTGCGCCATCCGCTGGCGGTCTCTACGCTGGATGAACTGGCAAATGGCACCTTCCTGCCGGCCATTGGCGAAGTCGATGAACTTGATCCGAAAGGCGTGAAGCGTGTCGTGATGTGTTCTGGTAAGGTTTATTACGACCTGCTGGAGCAACGCCGCAAGAATGATCAAAAAGATGTTGCCATTGTGCGCATCGAACAGCTCTATCCGTTCCCGCATAAAGCGGTTCAGGAAGCGCTGAAACCGTTCGCTCACGTACATGATTTTGTCTGGTGCCAGGAAGAGCCGCTCAACCAGGGCGCATGGTACTGCAGTCAGCATCATTTCCGTGAAGTGATTCCATTTGGGGCCGCTCTGCGTTATGCAGGTCGCCCGGCCTCTGCCTCTCCGGCAGTAGGGTATATGTCCGTTCACCAGAAACAGCAACAAGATCTGGTTAATGACGCGCTGAACGTCGATTAAATAAAGGATAAATAATGAGTAGCGTAGATATTCTTGTTCCCGACCTGCCTGAATCCGTAGCGGATGCAACGGTTGCAACCTGGCACAAAAAACCGGGCGATGCAGTACGTCGTGATGAAGTACTGGTAGAAATCGAAACTGACAAAGTGGTACTGGAAGTACCGGCATCAGCGGACGGTATCCTTGATGCGGTTCTGGAAGATGAAGGGACAACTGTCACTTCTCGCCAGATCCTCGGTCGCCTGCGTGAAGGCAACAGCGCGGGTAAAGAGACCAGCGCCAAGTCTGAAGAGAAAGATTCGACTCCGGCACAGCGCCAGCAGGCGTCGCTTACTGAGCAGAACAACGATGCCCTGAGCCCGGCGATCCGTCGCCTGCTCGGTGAACATAACCTCGAAGCCAGCGCCATCAAAGGCACTGGCGTCGGTGGCCGCATTACCCGCGAAGATGTGGAAAAGCATCTGGCCAAAGCGCCGGCAGCAACAGCCGAAGCCAAAGCACCAGCCGCCGCGCCTGCGCCTCAGCCTCAACTGGGTGCGCGTGGCGAAAAACGTGTTCCGATGACTCGTCTGCGCAAACGCGTAGCCGAACGTCTGCTGGAAGCGAAAAACTCCACCGCCATGCTGACGACGTTCAACGAAGTCAACATGAAGCCGATTATGGACCTGCGTAAGCAGTACGGCGACGCGTTCGAGAAACGCCACGGTATCCGTCTGGGCTTTATGTCTTTCTACGTGAAAGCGGTGGTTGAAGCGCTGAAACGCTATCCGGAAGTCAACGCCTCTATCGATGGCGATGACGTGGTGTACCACAACTACTTTGATGTCAGCATGGCGGTCTCTACGCCGCGCGGCCTGGTAACGCCGGTCCTGCGTGATGTGGATCTGCTGGGTATGGCTGACATTGAGAAGAACATTAAAGAGCTGGCAGTAAAAGGTCGCGACGGCAAGTTGACGGTTGAAGATCTGACGGGCGGTAACTTCACCATCACTAATGGCGGTGTGTTCGGTTCCCTGATGTCTACGCCGATTATCAACCCACCGCAGAGCGCCATCCTGGGTATGCATGCCATCAAAGATCGTCCGATGGCGGTAGACGGCAAGGTTGAAATCCTGCCGATGATGTATCTGGCGCTGTCTTACGATCACCGTCTGATCGATGGTCGTGAGTCAGTAGGCTTCCTGGTAACCATTAAAGAGTTGCTGGAAGATCCAACGCGTCTGCTGCTGGACGTGTAACGAAAAAGAGTATCACCTGCCCCGTAGGTCTGGACGCCTTATCAGGCCTACGGGTAAAAGATAACGATTACCTGAAGGATGGACAGAACACATGAACTTACATGAATATCAGGCAAAACAACTTTTTGCCCGCTATGGCTTACCGGCACCGGTGGGTTATGCCTGTAATACTCCGCGTGAAGCTGAAGAAGCCGCATCTAAAATCGGCGCAGGCCCGTGGGTAGTGAAATGTCAGGTTCACGCTGGTGGCCGTGGTAAAGCGGGCGGTGTGAAGGTTGTTAACAGCAAAGAAGACATTCGCGCTTTTGCTGAGCACTGGCTGGGGAAACGTCTGGTGACTTACCAGACAGACGCGAATGGCCAACCGGTAAATCAGATCCTGGTTGAAGCGGCGACCGATATCGGTAAAGAACTTTACCTCGGCGCAGTGGTTGACCGTAGCTCCCGTCGCGTGGTCTTTATGGCCTCTACCGAAGGCGGCGTGGAAATTGAAAAAGTGGCGGAAGAAACCCCACACCTGATCCACAAAGTGGCACTGGATCCACTGGCAGGCCCGATGCCTTACCAGGGACGCGAGCTGGCGTTCAAACTGGGTCTGGAAGGTAAACAGGTTCAGCAGTTCACCAAGATCTTCATGGGTCTGGCGACTATCTTCCTGGAGCGCGACCTGGCGCTGATCGAAATCAACCCGCTGGTAGTGACCAAACAGGGCGACCTGATCTGCCTCGACGGCAAACTGGGCGCTGACGGCAACGCGCTGTTCCGCCAGGCTGACCTGCGTGAAATGCGCGACCAGTCTCAGGAAGATCCGCGTGAAGCGCAGGCGGCACAGTGGGAACTGAACTACGTTGCGCTGGACGGCAACATCGGCTGTATGGTTAACGGCGCGGGCCTGGCAATGGGCACCATGGATATCGTTAAACTGCACGGCGGCGAACCGGCTAACTTCCTCGACGTGGGCGGCGGCGCGACCAAAGAGCGCGTGACCGAAGCGTTCAAAATCATCCTCTCCGATGACAATGTAAAAGCCGTACTGGTTAACATCTTCGGCGGTATCGTACGTTGCGACCTGATCGCTGACGGTATCATCGGCGCGGTAGCGGAAGTGGGCGTTAACGTTCCGGTTGTCGTTCGTCTGGAAGGCAACAACGCCGAACTCGGCGCGAAAAAACTGGCTGATAGCGGCCTGAATATTATTGCAGCGAAAAGTCTGACGGATGCAGCTCAGCAGGTTGTTGCCGCAGTGGAGGGGAAATAATGTCAGTTTTAATTAATAAAGATACCAAGGTTATCTGCCAGGGCTTCACCGGTAGCCAGGGGACATTCCACTCCGAACAGGCGATTGCTTACGGTACGCAGATGGTTGGCGGCGTAACGCCAGGCAAAGGCGGCACCACTCACCTGGGTCTGCCGGTGTTTAACACCGTGCGTGAAGCGGTAGAAGCGACTGGCGCAACCGCCACTGTGATCTACGTTCCGGCGCCGTTCTGCAAAGACTCCATCCTGGAAGCAATTGATGCAGGCATCAAACTGATTATCACCATCACCGAAGGTATCCCGACGCTGGATATGCTGACCGTGAAGGTGAAGCTGGACGAAGCGGGCGTGCGCATGATCGGCCCGAACTGCCCAGGCGTGATCACCCCGGGCGAATGCAAAATCGGCATCATGCCGGGTCACATTCACAAGCCGGGTAAAGTGGGTATCGTTTCCCGTTCCGGTACGCTGACCTATGAAGCGGTTAAGCAGACCACCGACTACGGTTTCGGCCAGTCCACCTGTGTCGGTATCGGCGGCGACCCGATTCCAGGCTCTAACTTCATCGACATTCTGAAGCTGTTCCAGGAAGATCCGCAGACTGAAGCGATCGTGATGATCGGCGAGATCGGCGGTAGCGCGGAAGAAGAAGCGGCGGCATACATTAAAGATCACGTCACCAAGCCGGTTGTCGGCTACATCGCGGGCGTCACCGCGCCGAAAGGAAAACGTATGGGCCACGCCGGTGCGATCATCGCCGGTGGTAAGGGTACCGCGGACGAGAAATTCGCGGCTCTGGAAGCTGCCGGCGTGAAAACCGTTCGCAGCCTGGCCGATATCGGCGAAGCGCTGAAAACCGTTATTAAGTAAGAAGTAAAAAAACAGCCCTGACTATCTGCATGGTCAAGGGCTGGTCCCGTTTCGACATGGTTGGCCATCTGATGATGGCCTTTTTTGTTTTCTGCCGTCTATTCTCTTGCGATTCGATCATAATCATATTCATAAATGAGATTATTTTTTGCGGTCAGCATCATTCTTTCTCTTGATTAAATTCTGCATATTACCGGCTTTAATATCATGAGTGCCGGAGGAGAGCGTGCCGCTGAAAATCAAGAATGACTATTTACACGTTTTTTTCTCGATAGCCGAAGTATTCTCTCGCGCGACCGGGTTAGCCGCGGTCGTGATTGATATTCACGGCAAGGCACTGTCGGATTGTCATAATTTTAATTCGTTCTGCACATTAATGCGGGCGGATGAGCGGTATCGTGTAGGTTGCGAAAAATGCGATAAGCAGTGCGCTTTTGAGGGGCTAAAACAGCTTAAACCCAGAATACTCACCTGTCATGCAGGGTTAAGTTTGTTCTCGATGCCAATAATTAATGAAGGGCATCTTTATGGTTTTATTGTTTGCGGGCAGGTCCGGTCAAAGTATCAGGAATATAAAACCATCGTAATTAATAATAAATTTTCATGGATGGATGACCCAAAAATAAAAGCTGAATGGGGTCAGGTTGCGGTAGTGGATAATAATACGCTGGTGGCATCGGCTAATTTGTTAAGTTTTATTGTTGATAACTTTGAGCAAGAGCGACAATCCGATCAGATATTCGCCCCGCCGACCCGTTACGTTCGTCATTATTTCACTGAACCTTCTCGTCATGAGAAAAAACTTCTGGCGGCGCTGCGTTATATTGATGAAAATTTGTATGGTGAATTATCCCTGGAATCCGTAGCGGCGCATGTGTGCTTAAGCGCGAACTATTTCAGCCGATTTTTTAAGAAGCGGCAGGGCGTTAATTTTAAAACCTGGGTGAATCAGAAAAAAATGCAAAAAGCGGGGGAGTTGTTGCACGATCCCGTGTACTCAATAGACAGTATTGCCCGGAAACTTCAATACGCGCAGACCAGCTACTTTTGCCGCGTTTTCAGGGCGGCGCATCAAACGTCGCCCCAGTCTTTTCGTCATGCCAGACTTTCGCAGTAAAGATCTTCTGCCACGGTGATGGCTTCCGGTATAAAAGAGAGTCGATCGCTCAGGGTCACCACCTCGCCAATAACAATCAGCGCAGGCGGAGCAATGTTAGCCTCCTGCGCTTTGCTCAGTAATGAACCGAGCGTACAGGTTAGTCGGCGTTGATTCTCCCGGGTGGCGGACATAATTAGCGCAGCGGGTGTATCTGCTGATTTACCGCCCATCAACAGCTCTTCGCAAATAAACGCCAGATTGGCGATTCCCATGACGATAACCAGCGTGCCATTTAGCTTCGCCAGTTGACGCCAGTCCTGCTGCTGGTTGCCTTCCCGCGTATGGCCTGTCACCACGTGAAAACCGGAGGCGAAATCGCGATGCGTCACCGGGATCCCGGCATAGGCCAGGCCGCCGATGGTAGAACTGATACCCGGCACAACTTCAAATGGGATACCCGCTTCAACAAGATCTTCAACTTCTTCGGCCCCACGACCAAACACATAAGGATCGCCCCCTTTCAGGCGTACGATGTTGTTATGTGTTTGGGCATACTGGACCAGTAATGCGTTAATTTCATCCTGCGGAACACAATGAAAGCCGGGATTTTTGCCGACATTGATAAGCAGGCAATCAGGTAATGCCCATTCCAAAATTTTGGGATTGACCAGCCGATCGTAAATAATGACATCAGCCTGTTTAATGCACATCATCGCTTTGAGGGTGAGTAATGAAATATCACCGGGACCTGCTCCAACGAGCCAGACCTTTCCGAAAGTTTTCACATTGTGTCCTTTATCACGTCTAACAAAAAAAGGCAGAAACTACATCAAGGAATGATTAAAAGCAGTCGTTTGCCCGTAAGTTATAACGTGAAATTATCTAAAATTATCGCATGGATAATATTGATTAATCTCGCAAAGTTTTTTCTGCAATAAACAAGTTAACTTGAAAAATTATTAAGAACTTATTGGCACTATTTGCATAGGTTTAACCTTATTTAAATTGTGTTTATTGTTGTGCTTGAGTATTATTGGTTAATATTTATCCGCCATCTGTATGAGTAAATCATGGATTGGATCAATGACATCAATGGATGAAATAAAATATAACTCTCGATGCTTATCTGGGTGTCTTGAATTATTTTTTATAAATTAAACTATTTTTGTACGCTGCATATGGAAGAGGTTATGAGAGGAAAAATACCGAAGACGGAGTTGCTGGTAACTTTTGAAGTTGTTGCGCGTCACGAAAGTTATACCCGGGCTGCTGAAGAGCTGGCTTTAACACAAAGTGCTGTTTTCCGTCAGGTGAATGCACTGGAGGATTTTCTGAATACCTCGCTATTTAATCATGCCAAGAAACGCATTTTTTTAAATGCGGCGGGCAAACATTATTTAAGTATCGTTAAAGAAACGTTAAATAAACTTGAGCGAGATACGACGACGATTATGACCTGGCAGCCGACGGTGCAGGTTATTGAGCTGGCAGTGAATCCGACCTTCAGCACGCATTGGCTGATCCCGAATCTGCGCGAGTTCAACAAACTCAATCCTGATATTATCGTGAATATCCATTCGCTGGCGAATATTGGTGATTTTCTCAATCGGGAGTATGACGCGGCAATCATGCGTGAAGATTTCTACTCGCCATGGTCGGGCGTTGAGTACCTGTTTGAAGAGGAAATCCTGCCGGTCTGCAGCCGCTGCTTGCTGGCTGAGCCGGAGCGGAAACTGGCGGTCGAGGAGTTGCTGAATGAATTCCCGCTTTTACACCAAAGCACGCGTATCAAAGGCTGGCAGGAATGGTTTGCGCTGTCAGACGTCAGCAGCCCGTTAGTCAATAAAGGTCCAAGATTTGATCTGCTGTCGATGCTGATTGCGGCGGTTCGCTCTAATCTGGGCGTGGCATTGCTTCCTCGTTTTGCCATTCAGCACGATCTGGACAGTGGTGATATGGTCATTCCTTGCGATGTCCCGATGCGAACCGGGAACCGTTTCATCATGACGTGGCGTGAAGAGAAAGCGGAATCTGTGCATTTACAGATCTTCCGGGACTGGCTGTTGAATAAATCTGTGGTATCGCCTGCTTGATGGTACCGTGTGCCTTGTCAGGCCTGCAAAGAACGGTAGGCCGGATAAGACGCCAGGGCGTCGTTATCCGGCAAAAGAATGGCTACCAGTCGATTCCCACCTGCGCCTGAATACCGCTGTCAAACGCGTGCTTGACCGGGCGAATTTCGCTGACCGTATCGGCCAGTTCCAGCAACAGTGCGTGGCATCCGCGCCCGGTGACGATAACACTCTGACCGACAGGGCGATTTTCGATGGCGCTGAGAACCTCCTGGGTATCCAGGTAGTGGTAAGCCAGCATGTAAGTCAGTTCATCCAGCACCACCAGATCGTAATGCGCATCAGCCAGCATGCGCTTACTTTCTTGCCAGACTAAAGTGGCCGCCTCGATATCCGCTTGCCGGTTTTGGGTTTCCCAGGTAAATCCGGTGCCCATAATATGGAATTCAACGCCGAGCGGCTGCAGGGTGTTGTACTCGCCATTATCCCACTGACCTTTGATAAACTGCGCGATGCCAACGGTTTTTCCGTGACCAACCGCGCGCGTTGCTGTGCCAAAGGCTGCGGTGGATTTCCCTTTACCGTTACCGGTGAAGACAATCAGGATCCCTTTCTTCTCCGTTGCCGCCGCCACGCGGGTATCAACCTGTTCTTTCAGTTTCTGCTGACGTTGGCGGTGTCTGTCATTATTGGCTCGCGCTTCCATTACGTCTCCTTAATGTCCTGCCGGACAGGTTGCGCAGCGATGTTGCTGCTCAAACTGACTAAAGAAGTTATTACCTTTGTCGTCGACTAACACGAAGGCCGGCATATTTTTAACTTCCATCATCCAGACCGCTTCCATTCCCAGTTCGGGATATTCCAGGCAATGCAGGCTTTTCACGTACTGTTGGGCAAGCAGGGCCGCGGCGCCGCCGATGCTACCGAGGCTAAATCCACCGTGTTTATGGCAGGCATCAGTGACCTGTTGGCTGCGGTTACCTTTGGTGAGCATAATGAGACTACCGCCTTGTGCCTGGAAAGCATCGACATACCCATCCATGCGCCCGCCAGTGGTGGGACCCATTGAACCACAGGCCTGATTCTCCGGCGTTTTGGCGGGACCTGCGTAATAGACGATATGCTTTTTCATGTATTCCGGCATCGGTTCGCCGTTATCCAGGCGCGCTTTGATGTTAGCGTGGGCAATATCACGGGCGACAACAATTGGACCACTTAACGACAAACGAGTACCAATAGGCAGAGCGGACAGGTCGTGCAGAATCTCGCGTAGCGGGCGGTTGAGATCCAACTGTACGGTTTGGGCGCCATTTTCTACCTGTTGGGAATCAGGAATGAATTTGCCCGGGTTATGCTCCAGTTTCTCCAGCCAGATACCGTGTTTGTTAATTTTAGCCTTAATGTTGCGGTCGGCTGAGCAGGAGAGGGCCATGGCGATAGGGCAGGAACCACCGTGACGCGGCAGGCGAATCACGCGGATATCGTGGGCAAAGTACTTGCCGCCAAACTGCGCGCCGATACCAAACTCACGGCTGGCATTGAGCAACTCAGCTTCCAGGGCCGTATCGCGGAACGCCTGACCCAGTTCGTTCCCGCTGGTGGGCAGGTTGTCGTAATACTTGGTTGAAGCCAGCTTGGCGACTTTCAGCGCCTGGTCGGCCGACAAGCCTCCAACGACGAAAGCGATGTGATACGGCGGGCAGGCGGCTGTGCCCAGTGATTTCATTTTTTCGATCAGAAAGGCGGTGAGCTTTTCCGGTTGCAGAATGGATTTTGTTTCCTGGAACAGCGCCGCTTTATTGGCCGAGCCGCCGCCTTTGTTGACGAACAGGAAGCGATATTCATTGCCAGGTGTGGCGCTGATATCGATTTGTGCCGGCAGGTTAGTCTGAGTATTGACCTCGGTGTACATATCCAGCGGGGCATTTTGCGAATAACGCAGGTTGTTTTCGGTGAAGGTGGTATACACGCCTTTGCTTAACGCTTCTGCGTCATCGCCGCCGGTCCAGACATGCTGACCTTTGCAGGCCACAATCGTTGCCGTTCCGGTATCCTGACAGTTAGGTAGCACGCCTTTGGCCGAAACTTCAGCGTTGCGCAGCAGTTGCAATGCAACATACTTATCGTTACCGCTGGCCTGTGGATCGTGCAGAATGCTGGCGATCTGTTTCAAATGTCCGGCGCGCAGGAAGAATGAAGCCTCATAAAATGCCTGCTGTGCTAATAAGGTTAACGCTTCAGGCGCAACCTTAATCACTTCCTCTCCGTCTAACTCCGAAACTGTAACGTGCTGATTACTCAGTAATTCATATTCGGTACTATCTTTACCCTGAACAAAGAGTTCCTGCCAGACAAATGGTTTAGACATGTTTACTTCTCACCTCTTCGTGTTGTTTGCCGGATAAGCGAAGCGCCATCCGGCATAGAGTTTTATTTTGCTAAAAAGACATTCGCTTCGGTCGCTTCGGCGACATATTCGATCGTTTTCTGGGCACGAACGCTGTTACCGGCTTCATCCAGCGGCGGGGAATAGACGGCTATCGCATATTCGCCTGGCACAACGGCAACCATCCCACCGCCGACGCCGCTTTTCGCCGGGATGCCTACGGTGTACAGCCACTTACCACTACCGTCGTACAAGCCGGCAATGGCCATTTCAGCCAGTACCTGCGGGACATATTTTTCATTCAGCAATTGCTTACCGTTGAACGGTGATTTGCCTTTGTTCGCGAGTACCGCGCCCATTTTGGCCAGTTGCTCAACGGTGATATCGACGGAGCACTGACGGGTATAAATTTCGACAGCGTCGTCTGTGTTGCCATAGAAGCTGTTATAGGATTCCATCAGCTTCGCCAGCGCCTGGTTGTGCTGGTTGGTTTCCATCTCGGATTTGAAAACCGGCTCGTTCACGGTGAGTGTGGCATCAGCCCAGACGTTCAGGTTGTCGAGGATTTTGTTCCAGCGATCGGTTTTATCTTTGGCTTCGATCAGGCTAACGGTGCTCATCGCCCCGGCGTTTACCAGCGGGTTTTCCGGTGCGCCTTTAGTCAGTTCTACCGCCAAACCAGAATTGAATGGCATGCCGGTGGCATTGGCCCCAAGTTTCTCCAGGACGACCTGAGGGCCATGTTGTTCCATGGCGAGCGCCAGGGTGAAGACTTTACTCAGGGATTCCATTGGGAAGGGTTTGTTAACATCGCCCACCTGATAGATCTTGCCGTCCACCGTGGCAATGGTGATGGCAAAATTTTTCGGGCTGTAGGTCGCAAGGGCAGGGATGTAGTCGGCGACTTTGCCATCGTTGTTACTTTTATATTTCTGATGTGCCTGGTCGATAATCTTTGCGTAATCCGGCGCGGTTTGCGCGAGAGTCGTTGCGCTAAACAAAACGCTGAAGGAAAAAATACTCACGCCGATAAGGGTTTTATTCATGGTGTAATCCTGTTGGTTTATTCATCATCTTGCCGGATAAGCGCGAGCGCCATCCGGCAATCGCGTGCTATCAGGACATCGCAACTTCTGACGGTTCGGTCGCCGGACGTTCTTGTTCCGGTGTCTTCACTGGCGCAGTTCCGCGACAGCCCTGGCCGAAGTGTTCACCTTCCCAACGACCTACAATGGCAGCGCCCATGGCGTTACTCATGACGTTGGTAGCGGAACGACCCATATCGAGGAATGGATCCACACCCATTAGCAGGATCAGACCGGCTTCCGGAATGTTGAACTGGTTCAGGGTAGCGGCGATAACAACCATTGATGCACGCGGTACGCCCGCCATCCCTTTCGAGGTCAGCATCAGGATCAACAGCATGGTGATTTGCTCGCCCATGCTTAGTTCGATATTGCACGCCTGAGCAATAAATACGGTGGCAAAGGAGCAGTACGCCATCGAGCCGACCAGGTTAAAGGAGTAACCGATAGGCAGAACGAAACTGGCGATTTTTGAGGAAACGCCGAATTTTTCCAGTTTGTCCAGCGTGCCTGGGAAGGCGGCTTCAGAGCTGGAGGTGGTGAAGGCCAACAGTGCTGGTTCGAGGATTGATTTCGTTAAGCGCGCGATGCAAGGCCCGACGATCATGGTGGACAGACCGATCAGGATCGCCCACAGCATACCCAGCGTCAGGTAGAACTCACCCATAAAGATCCCGGCGCTGACCATTACTCCCAGACCACGTTCGGCAATCAGACCCGAGATAGCGGCAAACACGGTCAGTGGCGCAAACAGCATGACGTAGCCCGTCAGCTTCAGCATTACGTGCACCAGTGAGTCCAGAACCTTCACGATCGGCTCGGCTTTTTCACCAATCGCAGCCAGGCTGCAACCGAGGAAAATTGAGAAGACGACGATCTGCAGAATTTCGTTACGTGCCATCGCATCAACAATACTGGTTGGTACCGCGTGCGAGATAAATACTTTCAGCGTGAACGGTTCAGATTTAACGGCGGCAACGGCCCCGGCGTCATGCGGAACAAAGTTGATGCCAGCGCCTGGCTGGAAAATATTAACGATAACCAGGCCCAGCGCGATTGACAGCAGTGAGGCGCAAATAAACAGGAAGAAGGTTTTCGAAAATATACGTCCCAGCGTTTTGGCATCGCCCATTTTGGCAATACCCACAACCAGAGTTGAAATAACCAATGGCGCGATAATCATTTTCACCATGCGTAAGAATATGGTGGTAAAAATGGAAATATCTGCTGCATAAGATTTTGCCGTTTCAGCCGCGACCATATTATTTATGGCCACCCCGGCAATCATGCCGAGTATCAGACCTAATATGATCATCTTCGTTAAACTTATTTTCTTCATGTGTACTCCATCGGATAAAGGTTGGTAATTGGAATTGTGTAGGGCGGCGCGCGCCTGAACCTGGACAGCAGTTCAGACGCACGCCTGTTGTGACCAACCGCATGAATAATTCGAAGCACTGTGATACAGCTGAATTCTGTGCTCCAATGGCTGTTATTGTGTTTTTTACTACAGGTCGAACTCAATACTTAATAATGGCGCGTGTTGCTGCGCACCATAAACATCATTGTCACCAATGTTGCCGGAGATAATATCGCGCGGCATGACAATTTTTACGGCATTCGCTGGGTCAAACCAGACAATATTATGAATAAAGTCAGGTTTGACATTATACAAACCAGCAATAAGTTGTGGCGTTAATTGTTCTGAACGCTTCACTCGCTGATAATCTTCACGGGTTTTAAATAAAATATCTAAAACCAGTTCGTACGGCCCGGCATTTTTGGAACGAATGACTTGCGCCAGCGAACAAATTGAGTGTTTCATGCCTGAACTCCTTCTGGCGTCACCTGTTCAATATGGAAATCAAAACGCAGCGCATCGCTCGCTTCAATCAGGTGATAGATCGAGAACTCATACACCGGTCCACTCTGAATATCGGATGGCGAGAACGGGAAGGCGAGGTTGCCCGCGGTCGCAATGCGATTTTCATAACCGTAGTGCAGCAGGGTAGAGCGCACCAGCGAGCAAACGCTGTTGGCGATATCCTGCGTCGGCGCGACGACGTCCAGCAAAATTCCCAGTTCATGACCGGCGGTTTTCATCGGCTCATGGTTGCCCATCACACCGTTCTTACCGTACAGGTGGAACGTCATACGGATACTGTCGTCATTCAGCGAGAGGTTACGCTTAACGCTGGCCTGTACCTCTTCGAGAATAGTGTCAATTCCGGCAATCATGATCGGGTCGCGCGTTCCGGCGATGGTCAGGCAGCGGAAGCCAACCTGACGTGCGCCTTCCAGTTTCAACGCATACGGCGTTTCTTCATGACGTGAACCGCTGACATACACTTCGCCCTCGTTAACCTGGGTGAAGGTGCACGCTTTCAGGTTCAGCACGCCGCCTGGCCCCGGCAGGAAGTACGGATCGGACTTCTCATACAGGGTGTGCGCCGCCGCGGAAGTTTCAGTGAACTTACGCTTGGGATTGAACGCTTTCAGCGTAAAGCCGTTGTCGTCAATGATCCCCATCGCACAATCTGAGCCAGAGCCAGGGGTGGCGGCAATGGCGGCACACTCAAGGATCTTACCGCAATGAAGCGCCAGACCTTCATCAAAGCCCTGCATAATCGGCAGCGCGGCGAAGCAGGCCGGATCGTAGGCTCGTCCGCCCAGTACCACCTGCGCACCGGCTTGCAGCGCGCGCTGGAATGGCTCGACGCCCATCTGCGCGACAATGTAGGTGCTGTCTTCAATTGCCTCGTGAGTCAGTTCAGGCACAAAATCGAGCGCGGTGATTTTGCCGTTATCCAGCGCCTGATGAACGATTTCTTTGTCAACATCAGACGGGATGAGCGCCATGGAGAAGGACAGTTTTTCTTCCTGGGCAATCTCATGGATTATCTGGCGACACCACTCCAGATGCGGAGCGGCGCCTGAACCACCGGCCGTGCCAATCACTACCGGGATGTTGTTCTTAACGCCTGCTACGATCATATAGCGCAGATCGCGTTTCACTCCGGCCCTGTCGGTAAAAGGTTTACCCGCCCCCAGGTAGTGAGGGCCAGGATCGGAGGAACCTGCGTCAACAGCAATAAGATCCGGTGACTCTTCCATGGCTTTACGAAAACTCTCTTCTGGGAAGCCATAACCCAGGATAGCCGTAGGCGATAAGATCTTAAATGTGCGTGCCATCTCTTAATCCTTAGTTTGCAACAGCGCGATGGTGCGGTTCATTTCGTTAAACACGATGTTGAGACCCTCATCGAAACCCATACCTGGTTTGACCAGCATGCGCATAGGACGCGCAGCCAGCGCGACGTGTACGCAGGTGCGAGCACTGATTTCCGTTTCGTTACAGGTACCGCCCTGATAGGCTTCCATCGCGTGTTTGTTGCAATACAGCACTGCGTCAACGATGTTGTGAATACCGCCCAGATCCGGGGTTTTGATCTGCACCATGTGGCAACTGCCCGCGTCGGTGAAGTCCACGATGTCCTGATAGGTGTTACACCACTCATCCGCAACGATTTTCACGCCGGAACCCAGACGGGTCAGTTCTTTGGTAATGGCGGTTAACATGCGGATCTGATCCGGCTTGTTACCGGCATCCACCGGACCTTCAATGTACAGCGGCAGGCCCTGAGCTTCCGCTTCCAGGCTGGCGATGTATTCAGCGCAGCGCACCGGATCCATATCGAAGATCAGACCGATAGTGCCATAGACATCAATGTGCAGCGTCGGGTGATAACGCTCGCTGGTGCGCAGGGTTAAGATGCGATTAGACAACCAGCGCACATACTCACGCAGCTTTTCACCTTTAAAGCCCAGCTTCTCTTCCACGTTGTTGATCAACGCGTGCGGCAGAACGTCCACGCCTTTAAGGATCATCTTGTCGACGGCGATATAACGGTCATCACCACTCTGACCAAATAATGGAATGGCTTCCGGGACGCATGGCAGTTGCCACTCGTCGCACACCACTTCAGTTTTCAGACGGCCGGTCGCCAGCGCCGCCGCGTCGAGCAGTGCCTGAGAAAGACCGTAACGGACGGCGGTATGCAGCAGATGGCCATCGATACGCAACTGATCAAAGAAGCGGGCGTTTGGCAGGAAAGCATCCACGTCACGGCCTTCCAGCAGCGGCTTGATATGATCGTTGAGGAAAGGAATAAAGTTTTCAGCCAGGAACAGCGGGTCGCGACCGCCTGCGCCTGAATATTGCACCGCAGCACAATCGCCTACCGCCACTGCGCCGTTTTCCAGAACCAACTGCACAGAAACGCATTCACCCGCCTGGCGGACAGAGGTAAAGCCAGGCGTTACCGGAGAGCCGGTATAGATAAACCCGTCATGACCGGCACCGTTTTTGATGGCCTGCTGATCGTCAAAATAAAATGAGGAGTAGCCAGCGGTGAAAAGGGCCTGTTTAATTTTCATTATGGTCTTCCTATTAATTTACTGTGGGATACGGCGTTGATGTCATCAATGACCATCTGGAAAGAAGGTTTACGGCCTTCGAAATGCGCGCGCTCTGCGACGTAGTCGTGGTGCAGGGCGAGAATGTCTTTCGGCAGCGGAACAGCGCCGGCTTCGAGAATACGGATGGCGCCTGTGTTATCGCGTACCGGCAGAATCTTCCCGGCGTTACAGGCGGCAGGGGCGAAAGGCACATCCAGCACGCCTGCTTCAAAGGCCAGCACCGTACCGCGTGCAATATCGCCATTGCCGAGTTCAAAGACTTTTTTCAGCACCGCGCGGACTTCGCTCTTGATCAGCTCGACTTCCTGTTCCACGGCTGCGCACTGCGGGAATTTCTGGTCGCTGACCATGTTGAGCATCTGGCGTGATGCTTTAAGACCCTGAGCGTTAGCGGCCGCTGTTGGGATACCGAACGCTTCGTGCGGGCTTTTGGTGATCACTTTTGTTGCGCCCGACATACCGGCAACCGCTGCGCCCCAGGCGATAACGGAGAAGGCTTTCGCTTCATCTTCCGGGAATCCGCCCATCCACTGATGGAAAACGGTGCTCAGCTCGTAATCGTCGAAGCCGTGGTTATGGAAATATTCGTGGGACAGCTCACGCAGCGCCTGAATAGCGGCGATATCCTGCGTCAGGCTACCGACCTGACCGTAGCCGACGGTGATTGACTTCACGCCCTGTTCCAGCGCCAGCAGACCTTCAATAATCGCAACCGAGTGGGACATAAATGGTGGGATCAGGGTGCCGGTCAGCGGACCAAACGGTTCGCGGTTGATGCGAATACCGTTCTCTTCATACAGACCCATCAGACGATCGCAGTACTGCCAGTCGCGGATGGATTTTTCCAGGGTGACGCGTTTGGCATAAGGGATGTTGTAAGAGATACCGCCGCCTTCGTAGCTGGTAAAGCCACTGGCCATGGCGATTTCTGCCAGCAGGCGCGCGTCCGGCGTACCGTGGCGAACCTGGATCGGTTTTTCCAGTGACTCAGTCATACGGCGGCAGGCAGCAACCCCGTGATTGACGACCGGTAAACCATTCAGCTTGGAAGTCCCTGCTTCGATGGATTTCTGGATCCCGACAGCGGCTTCTTCATAGCGGTTCAGACGGGTGTAGGCATCAATAGTACTTGGCAGGAGGTCGCACTCTTCCTGCAACGTTTTGAGCAGCGCAATATGCTCGTCCATTAACGCCACGCCTGCGCGCGGTTGGCTCAGGGTTCTACCTTCCTGATCGGCCTTCAGCAGGGCAAGGGAGAAGCGCTTTTTATCCGGAATAGATTGCTGGTACTTCACGCCATCTTCGAAGTTCTCAACGTCTTTACCGGTTTCCCAGGTTTGCAACACCTGATGCCTTTCGGTCATGAATTCGTCATGGGTCAATTTTTTATTTCGAAGTTCCATTCGTAGCTGCCTTTAGTTTTGTAGGGTTAAACACTGAATGCTGGTGCGAGCAGCGGCTTGCGGGTACAGCCTGGCGACATTTGCCAGTAGAGGGAGCAGGCCATTTGAATCGCGGTAATACTCAAACTGGTTCGGTAACAGAATTCTTTTACCCTGGTCGTCCAGCTCCCGGTATTTGAGCCAGTTATGGATATCGAACTGGCTGGCGCGAGAGAGCCATCCACCTGAACCGACGACTTTGCGTACGGTGGTGAGATCGCGACCCATCTGTAAATCCACGTTACCCACGCAGGTGCAAACCTGCTTTTTAGTGCCCGCGTGGCGCTCAGCGGCATAGCCCACGCATAAACCTGCCAGCAGAGTGTCGAAATATTTCTCCTCCTCGCTGAGTGGCAGGTAATCCGGCTGCCCAACCAAATGACGCAGGTAGCGGTAAAACGCTTCCTCGCGCTGCGGCTGTTGGGCGAAGATGACTTTCACCATTTCCTGTGTGCTTTCTCCCACCACGACGGCGGAAACGCGCATTCCCAGGTCGCCTTCAACGGTACGTTTGACGAAAGGTTCTGGAACGCCATGCAGGACGGTATCGGGGGAGAGGGTATTCGCGCTGGCCGAATAGACATCCGTGGTGGCTCCGCCCATATCAATCAGCATGAATTCCTTCCATGCGCTGTCGTAATCGCTAATGGCTTTGACTAACTCATATACCGTCCATGGCGTCGGCATTGGCTCTTCGCCTGTTTCACCGACAATGACATCCAGACCTTTGCCTTTCACAATGCGCGACAAAAACACATCACAAATCGCCTGGCGTGCGGCAAACGGATTCGGGTGATCGAGATCAGGCAGAATGTTGTCTACCGTGGTCAGATCCTTGTGTCCGAGAATCGTTTGTATTTCATCCTGAATGTCCCGGTTTCCTGCGTAGATAATGGCGCAATCCAGCTTCGAGTCTGCCAATGCACGCGCATTCGCCAGACCATAGCTTTCTTCTCCACCGTCTGTACCGCCGGTAAATAACAGGATGTCCGGTGGTGATGATTCCAGCTCCTGTATGTCATGACGGTTCAGCTTGTACGAATAATATTGCGCGATTTTCGCTCCTGCCGAATGGGCGGTAACTTTTGCCGATTCCAGCGTAATGGAGGGCACCAGCCCCATCGCTGCAACGGCGAGCCCACCTTTAGCCGAGGAGGAGTATTTCAACTGCACTTCACCACTTTTCAGTAACGGGCGAGCATCGGCAACATTCAGCACCTGATTCAGGCTGGCAAAAAAACCGTCTGCCAGATGATGTGTGGTGGTTGGGGTCAGGACATGGTTTACCAGGGTTAACTCCTCGCCTTCATGGGCGAAGAGGGCTGCCTTGGTCCAGGTCGAGCCGATATCGACAGAAACTGTTTGCATCAGATAGCCTCTTCCAGGCAACGCTGTTCGAGGCCATTGTGTTGGTGAATATCATTGGCGATAAGCGCGCAGACATCTTCCAGATCGTGGCTGGGGGCGAAGACGCGGTTAAATCCCATCTCTTTAAACTTCACTTCCACATCGGCGAAGTCATGTTTGCCTACAACCAGGTTGCCGCCGACGTACAGCAGAATGTCACCGAGTCCGCGTTCGATGCAGCGTTCACGTAACCCGAGGCAGTCAATGTCACCATGCCCGTAAATAGAGGACACCACGATGGCATCGGCGCCTGTTTCGATCGCGGCATCGATATATTCATCCTGACTCACCATCACCCCGAGGTTGATTACGTGAAAATCATGCGCAGTAAAAACGCGATCCAGAACTTTATTGCCTACTGCATGGCAGTCAGCACCGATAACGCCAATAACAAGTGTAGATTTTTTCATGGGTAATCCTCTGTAGGGCTGATGGTCAATAAGTGAAAATACTTTTCTAATATTCAGAGCTTGGATTGTGACAACCTTTTAATAGGGTTGGAGTTTCTGTGGAAGAGAAAAAGGAAGCAATTGATCTATTTTCAAAATATCCTGACAAAAATGATTGTTATATTTATTCTCATAAAAATGTGTTTGTAATCATATGGTTACTATGTGTTTTTTGTTCTGGTTTTAATTTTTTAGAAAATCGAGTAATAAATAACTTGCCATGTTTGTGATCAAAATCTTATTTTGTTGGGCGCGTCATTCAGGTAACAATTTTAATAATTTCAAAAATTCCCTTCACTAAATAACTTGTGAACAACCTAACGGTTTTTTATTTATTAATCTTATATGTCACAATTATTTCTTTGTTAAATTTAGGATAAAAATGATAATGAATTGTTTGTGTCATATTTAATCTTTGCCACAGAAGCGAAGACGCGACGTGAACGATAACTTATGGTGATGACAAAAGTGACAGGCGGACTTTCTGCGCCAGAACGCTCAATGCAATGCGTTGACCAATGGGGAGCGTTTCCGCTTCCGGTTGAGATAGTTACATCACGGTGTTAATTATAAGTAAAAATAAAATGAATAATTTGTATGAAATAACTATTCCACGCCTTGCTAAACAAAAAACTGTGAGCTACCCAGCAATAGTGACTCTTTATCTGCTGGCAATTTTATTTGCCTGGTCGGTTAAAAGACCGTGTAGATTTAAATAAATATCCTATCATTTATAGTAACGACAAATACTCATTGAAAAACATGTTGTTAACATGGTGTTCACTAGTCCTCGTAGTGTTAAACACCATTAACAACAAATTTGAAAATTGATTTAAATCAAAGTTTAAAACTTGGAAAACATCGTCAAAAGAGGTTAAATTGCTGCAGATCAAATTGGTCTGAAAGTGGTAAATTAGCTATAAATTGATCACTATCGAAAAATGCAAATTTGTCTCGATAAAAACCTGTTTATTGTAAGGATTTTACGGCGTAATATAATTGCGGGATCAATTTGAGTGTTTTATTAACATGTTTGTAACCTTTCATCATTGTCTTTTCTTCAAATGAGAAGAACGAACGGCGGCGGAAGGAAGCAGATAAATTTGTATTGGGGCATGCGTGTGACCCTTTCTAACGGGGTTCACTCTCGGAGTCTTCATGCGATGAGCAAGGAGTCATGATGTTAGATATAGTCGAACTGTCGCGCTTACAGTTTGCCTTGACCGCGATGTACCACTTCCTGTTTGTGCCACTGACGCTCGGTATGGCGTTCTTGCTGGCCATTATGGAAACGGTCTACGTCCTTTCCGGCAAACAGATTTATAAAGATATGACCAAGTTCTGGGGCAAGTTGTTTGGTATCAACTTCGCTCTGGGTGTGGCTACCGGTCTGACCATGGAGTTCCAGTTCGGGACTAACTGGTCTTACTATTCCCACTATGTAGGGGATATTTTCGGTGCGCCGCTGGCTATCGAAGGTTTGATGGCCTTCTTCCTCGAATCCACCTTTGTAGGTCTGTTCTTCTTCGGTTGGGACCGTTTGGGTAAAGTCCAGCATATGTGCGTCACCTGGCTGGTGGCACTGGGTTCTAACCTGTCCGCATTGTGGATTCTGGTAGCGAACGGCTGGATGCAAAACCCAATCGCCGCGGATTTCAACTTCGAAACCATGCGTATGGAGATGCTGAGCTTCTCCGAACTGGTGCTCAACCCGGTTGCCCAGGTGAAATTTGTTCACACGGTGGCATCAGGGTATGTCACTGGCGCGATGTTCATTCTTGGCATCAGTGCTTATTACATGCTGAAAGGCCGTGACTTTGCGTTCGCAAAACGCTCCTTCGCGATTGCTGCCAGCTTTGGTATGGCGGCTGTGCTGTCTGTTATCGTGCTGGGTGATGAATCCGGTTACGAAATGGGCGACGTACAGAAAACTAAACTCGCCGCTATTGAAGCTGAGTGGGAAACTCAACCTGCTCCTGCTGCGTTTACCTTGTTCGGTATTCCCGACCAGGATAAACAAGAAAACAAATTTGCGATTCAAATTCCTTATGCGCTGGGCATCATTGCCACCCGCTCTGTTGATACACCGGTCATTGGTCTGAAAGACCTCATGGCGCAGCATGAAGAGCGTATCCGTAACGGGATGAAGGCGTATCAGCTGCTGGAAGAATTGCGTGCGGGGTCAACCGATCAGGCTGTTCGTGACCAGTTCAACAGCATGAAGAAAGATTTGGGTTATGGTCTGCTGCTGAAACGCTATACGGACAACGTCACCGACGCAACCGAAGCGCAAATTCAACAGGCAACGAAAGATTCTATCCCTCGCGTTGCGCCGCTGTATTTCGCTTTCCGTATCATGGTGGCGTGTGGCTTCTTGCTGCTGGCCATTATTGCGCTTTCCTTCTGGAGCGTCATTCGTAACCGCATCGGTGAGAAAAAATGGCTGCTGCGTGCCGCGCTGTACGGTATTCCACTGCCGTGGATTGCTGTAGAAGCAGGTTGGTTTGTCGCCGAATATGGCCGACAACCATGGGCAATCGGCGAAGTATTACCAACGGCGGTGGCAAACTCATCGTTGACAGTAGGCGATCTGCTGTTCTCCATGATCCTGATTTGTGGCCTGTATACCCTGTTCCTGGTGGCAGAATTGTTCTTAATGTTCAAGTTTGCACGCCTCGGCCCAAGCAGCCTGAAAACCGGTCGCTATCACTTTGAGCAGTCCAATGTGACTTCTCAGCCGGCACGCTAAGACAGGAGTCGTCAAATGATCGATTATGAAGTATTGCGTTTTGTCTGGTGGCTGTTGGTCGGCATTCTGCTGATTGGTTTTGCGGTCACTGATGGCTTCGACATGGGGGTGGGCATGCTCACCCGTTTCCTCGGTCGTAATGATACCGAGCGTCGAATTATGATTAACTCCATCGCCCCGCACTGGGACGGTAACCAGGTTTGGCTCATCACCGCGGGTGGCGCTCTGTTCGCTGCCTGGCCGATGGTGTATGCCGCTGCGTTCTCTGGTTTCTATGTGGCGATGGTTCTGGTACTGGCGTCTTTATTCTTCCGTCCGGTCGGTTTTGATTACCGTTCCAAGATTGAAGACACTCGTTGGCGTAACATGTGGGACTGGGGCATTTTCATTGGTAGCTTTGTTCCGCCGCTGGTCATTGGCGTGGCGTTCGGTAACCTGTTGCAGGGTGTACCGTTCCATATCGATGAGTACCTGCGTCTGTACTACACCGGTAACTTCTTCCAGTTGCTGAATCCGTTTGGTCTGCTGGCAGGTATCGTGAGCGTTGGTATGATCATCACCCAGGGCGCGACCTACCTGCAGATGCGTACGGTTGGTGAACTGCACCTGCGTACGCGTACCACCGCGCAGGTAGCGGCGCTGGTGACTCTGGTCTGCTTCGCGCTGGCCGGCGTGTGGGTGATTTACGGTATTGACGGTTATGTTGTGACCTCTGCAGTGGATCATCATGCCGCCTCTAACCCGCTGACCAAAGAAGTGGCGCGTGTTGCTGGCGCATGGATGGTGAACTTTAATAATGCACCTGTCCTGTGGCTGGTTCCTGCACTGGGCGTGGTTCTGCCGCTGTTGACCATCCTGACTTCTCGTATGGAGAAAGGGGCATGGGCGTTCGTCTTCTCCTCACTGACGTTAGCCTGCATCATCCTGACTGCTGGTATCGCAATGTTCCCGTTTGTGATGCCATCCAGCACCATGATGAACGCGAGTCTGACCATGTGGGATGCGACTTCCAGTCAGCTGACTCTGAACGTGATGACTTATGTGGCACTGGTGTTTGTACCGATCATTCTCATCTACACCACCTGGTGTTACTGGAAAATGTTTGGTCGCATCACCAAAGAAGATATTGAACGTAACACCCATTCTCTGTACTAAGTAAGGAGCTAAATATGTGGTATTTCGCATGGATTCTGGGAACGCTTCTTGCCTGTGCATTTGGGATAATCACAGCCCTGGCGCTTGAGCACGTTGAATCAGGCAAAGCCGGACAAGAAGAAAGCTGATGATCAACCTTATCGCGATGGTTTATGCGGTAATGGACAAGCGCCCCTTGCGGGCGCTTTCCTTTGTGCTGGCAATCGTGTTGGCTGGCTGCATATTCTGGGACCCGTCACGTTTCGCGGCCAAAACCAGTGAGCTTGAAATCTGGCATGGTTTTCTGCTGATGTGGGCTGTCTGCGCTGGCATCATTCACGGCGTTGGCTTTCGTCCTCGCGCGGTGCACTGGCAGGGCATCTTCTGCCCGCTGATCGCGGATATCGTCCTCGTTGTTGGTCTGATTTTCTTCTTCTTTTGAATAAGAAACATCCTTAAATATTTATGGGCTTGCATAAGCCCATAATTTTTTACTCTCCGTTTACTTTCCCCCATTCCAAAGCACCATTCCCGCGCGTATAGTAGCGAAGTTTGAAAGCACTAACCTTTTGTTGCATTACCGGGATGTACAGTGAAGACAGCGCGATATACAACGACATTCTTGAAGCATCGCGGCGGCAAAAACGCGAGTCACCAGGCGCTTACCAGGGTAAGCAACGGGTGTGAGTGGACGAAGCCAACAAAGAGGCAGTAAGAATGAATAAGTATATGTTTCGATGGCCGGTTCGTGTCTACTATGAAGACACTGATGCCGGTGGGGTGGTTTACCACGCCAGCTACGTCGCTTTTTATGAAAGAGCACGCACAGAGATGCTGCGTCATCATCACTTCAGTCAGCAGGTGCTGCTGGCAGAGCGCGTAGCCTTTGTGGTGCGCAAGATGACTCTTGAGTATTTTGCGCCTGCGCGGCTCGACGATATGCTCGAAGTCCAAACCGAAATTACGTCAATGCGTGGCACCTCATTGGTTTTCACGCAACGCATTGTCAACGCAGAGAACACCGTGCTGAATGAAGCCGAAGTTCTGATTGTTTGCGTTGATCCACTCAAAATGAAGCCTCGTGCGCTTCCCAAGTCTATTGTCGCGGAGTTTAAGCAGTGACTGACATGAATATCCTTGATTTGTTCCTGAAGGCAAGCCTTCTGGTTAAACTTATCATGTTGATTTTGATTGGTTTCTCAATCGCATCCTGGGCCATTATTATCCAGCGGACCCGTATTCTGAATGCCGCTTCACGTGAAGCAGAAGCATTTGAAGACAAGTTCTGGTCTGGTATTGAGTTGTCACGCCTGTATCAGGAAAGTCAGGGGCGTCGTGATAATTTGGCGGGATCGGAACAAATTTTTTATAGCGGATTCAAAGAATTTGCGCGTTTGCACAGGGCCAATAGCCATGCGCCGGAAGCGGTCGTTGAGGGGGCATCCCGTGCGATGCGAATCTCGATGAACCGTGAACTGGAAACGCTGGAAACGCATATTCCATTCCTCGGCACCGTCGGCTCCATCAGTCCGTATATCGGTCTGTTCGGTACCGTTTGGGGGATCATGCACGCGTTTATCGCGCTGGGCGCGGTAAAACAGGCAACGCTGCAAATGGTCGCACCGGGTATCGCGGAAGCGTTGATTGCGACGGCTATCGGTCTGTTTGCGGCAATCCCGGCGGTTATGGCTTACAACCGACTGAATCAGCGCGTGAACAAGCTGGAACTGAATTACGACAACTTTATGGAAGAGTTTACCGCGATTCTGCACCGCCAGGCGTTTACCGTTAGCGAGAGCAACAAGGGGTAAGCCATGGCCAGAACGCGTGGACGAGGTCGTCGCGAACTTAAGTCCGAAATCAATATTGTACCGCTACTCGACGTACTGTTGGTGCTGCTGCTGATCTTTATGGCAACCGCGCCGATCATTACCCAGAGTGTGGAAGTCGATCTGCCGGATGCGACCGAATCGCAAGCCGTCAGCAGTAACGACGAACCTCCGGTCATTATTGAAGTTTCCGGTATTGGGCAATACAGCGTGGTGGTTGAAAAAGATCGTATGGATCAACTGCCGCCGGAGCAGGTTATTGCGGAAGCGAAAAGCCGCCTGCAGACCAATCCGAAAACGGTCTTTTTAATCGGTGGTGCGAAAGACGTGCCTTATGATGAAATAATTAAAGCGCTGAACTTGTTACACAGTGCAGGCGTGAAATCGGTTGGCTTGATGACGCAGCCAATCTGATGTCTGCGTATTGCTGGCTTGAAAGATAGCGCGTAACAGGCGAACAGTTTTTTGGGAACCGAGAGTGTCAAAGGCAACCGAACAAAACGACAAGCTCAAAAGGGCGATAATTATTTCAGCGGTGCTGCATGTCATTTTATTTGCAGCGCTGATCTGGAGTTCGTTCGATGAGCACATTGATGCTTCAGCCGGCGGCGGTGGCGGTTCGTCCATCGACGCCGTTATGGTTGATCCTGGCGCCGTTGTGCAACAGTACGACAGGCAGCAGCAACAGCAGGCAAGTGCGAAACGTGCAGAAGAGCAGCGTGAAAAACAGGCGCAGCAGCAGGCTGAAGAACTTCGCGAGAAACAGGCCGCTGAGCAAGAGCGCCTGAAGCAGCTGGAAAAAGAACGTTTAGCCGCGCAGGAAAAAGTGCGCGAACAAGCGGAACAGCAGAAACAGGCTGAAGCTGCCGCCGCGAAAGCGCAAGAGCAGCAGAAACAGGCTGAAGAAGCTGCGGCGAAGGCTGCTGCAGACGCGAAGGCCAAGGCGGATGCACAGGCGAAACAAGCGGCAGATGCCGCGAAGAAAGCCGCTGCGGACGCACAGAAAAAAGCTGAGGCTGAAGCCGCTAAAGCCGCCGCTGATGCGAAGAAAGTTGCCGAAGCACAAGCCGCTAAGGCTGCCGCAGACGCCGCGAAGAAAGCCCAGGCTGAAGCTGCTAAGCAAGCTGCAGCAGAAAAAGCTGCCGCCGAAAAAGCAGAAAAAGCCGCTGCCGCAAAAGCAGCAGCTGCTGAAAAAGCGGCGGCTGAAAAGAAAGCTGCTGCGGAAAAAGCCGCTGCAGACAAGAAAGCTGCCGCTGACAAAGCTGCTGCTGACAAGAAAGCTGCGGCAGATAAAGCCGCTGCTGCGAAAAAAGCGGCTGCTGAGAAGGCCGCTGCGGCCTCGGGCGTTGACGACCTGTTGGGTGACTTAAGCTCCGGTAAGAATGCGCCGAAATCAGGTGGTGGAGCGAAAGGAAACGGTCAGCCGGCGAAAGATAGTGGTACAAGTGGTGCAAATGGCGGCGCATCTGGCGCTGATATCAGTGCTTACGCCTCTCAAATTCGTAATGCGATCCAGAGCCGTCTGTATGGTGCTGATTTGTATGCGGGCAAATCTTGCGTACTACATATCAAGTTAGCACCCGATGGTCTGTTACTGGATGTGACCGAAGAGGGCGGCGATCCGGCATTGTGCCAGGCTGCGCTGACGGCTGCGAAAACAGCCAGAATTCCTAAACCGCCTAGCCAGGCTGTTTATGAAAAAGTAAAAGATGCCAAACTGGACTTTAAACTGTAATAACAACCCCTGAGAAATCGGGGGAAACAGTCTAAGGTTGAGACAGAGTTCTGGTAGTTTTGTGTATTTGAGTTTGTTAACATTCTGCTAAATTATCGTGGGCGTTCCGTCCAGATAAGGGAGATATGATGAAGCAGGCATTACGAGTAGCATTTGGTTTTCTGATGCTGTGGGCAGCAGTGCTGCATGCAGAAGTACGTATCGAGATCACCCAGGGGGTGGACTCGGCACGCCCGATTGGCGTTGTCCCATTCCAGTGGGCAGGGCCGGGTGCTGCACCTGAAGATATCGGTGGTATCGTAGGCGCTGACCTGCGTAACAGCGGTAAATTTAACCCATTAGACCGTTCTCGTCTGCCGCAGCAGCCGGGCACCGCGGCGGAAGTTCAACCTGCTGCATGGTCTGCGCTGGGTATTGATGCCGTCGTGGTCGGGCAGGTAACGCCGAATCCGGATGGCTCCTACAGCGTGGCTTATCAACTGGTTGATACCGGCGGCGCGCCGGGTACCGTACTGGCGCAGAACACCTATAAAGTGAACAAGCAATGGCTGCGTTACGCGGGCCATACAGCCAGTGACGAAGTATTTGAAAAACTGACCGGCATTAAGGGCGCATTCCGTACCCGTATCGCGTATGTTGTCCAGACCAACGGCGGTCAGTTCCCGTACGAATTACGCGTGTCCGACTACGATGGTTACAACCAGTTCGTGGTTCACCGTTCTCCGCAGCCGCTGATGTCTCCGGCGTGGTCTCCGGACGGTTCAAAACTGGCTTACGTGACCTTCGAAAGCGGTCGTTCTGCGCTGGTTATTCAGACGTTGTCTAATGGCGCTGTTCGTCAGGTCGCTTCTTTCCCGCGTCACAACGGCGCACCTGCGTTTTCTCCGGATGGCAGCAAACTGGCGTTTGCCCTGTCTAAAACCGGTAGCCTGAACCTGTATGTCATGGACATTGGTTCTGGTCAAATCCGTCAGGTGACGGATGGTCGCAGCAACAACACTGAACCTACCTGGTTCCCGGACAGCCAGAATCTGGCCTTTACTTCTGACCAGGCCGGTCGTCCGCAGGTATACAAAGTTAACGTCAACGGCGGTGCTCCGCAGCGTATTACCTGGGAAGGTTCGCAAAACCAGGATGCGGATGTGAGCAGCGACGGTAAATTTATGGTAATGGTAAGCTCGGCTAACGGTCAGCAACACATTGCCAAACAAGATCTGGTAGCGGGTGGCGTACAAGTTCTGTCGTCAACGTTCCTGGATGAAACGCCAAGTCTGGCACCTAACGGCACTATGGTAATCTACAGCTCTTCTCAGGGGATGGGATCCGTGCTGAATTTGGTTTCTACAGATGGGCGTTTCAAAGCGCGTCTTCCGGCAACTGATGGTCAGGTTAAATTCCCTGCCTGGTCGCCGTATCTGTGATAATAAATAATTGATTAATAAAGGAATCATTGAAATGCAACTGAACAAAGTGCTGAAAGGGCTGATGATTGCTCTGCCTGTTATGGCTATTGCGGCATGTTCTTCTAACAAGAACGCCAGCAATGACGGCAGCGAAGGCATGCTGGGTGCCGGCACTGGTATGGATGCAAACGGCAGCGGCAACATGTCTTCTGAAGAGCAAGCGCGTCTTCAGATGCAGCAGCTGCAGCAGAACAACATCGTTTACTTCGATCTGGACAAGTACGATATCCGTTCTGACTTCGCTGCAATGCTGGATGCGCACGCTAACTTCCTGCGTAGCAACCCGTCTTACAAAGTCACCGTAGAAGGTCATGCGGACGAACGTGGTACTCCTGAGTACAACATTTCCCTGGGTGAGCGTCGTGCAAACGCCGTTAAGATGTACCTGCAGGGTAAAGGCGTTTCTGCTGACCAGATCTCCATCGTTTCTTACGGTAAAGAAAAACCTGCAGTACTGGGTCATGACGAAGCGGCTTACTCCAAAAACCGTCGTGCCGTACTGGTTTACTAAGAGAATTGCATGAGCAGTAACTTCAGACATCATCTGTTGAGTCTGTCGTTACTGGTTGGCATAGCGGCCCCCTGGGCCGCTTTTGCACAGGCGCCAATCAGTAGTGTCGGCTCAGGCTCGGTCGAAGACCGTGTCACTCAACTCGAGCGCATTTCTAACGCTCACAGTCAGCTTTTAACCCAACTCCAGCAACAACTCTCCGATAATCAGTCCGATATTGACTCTCTGCGTGGTCAAATTCAGGAAAATCAGTATCAACTGAATCAGGTTGTTGAACGTCAGAAACAGATATTGCTGCAGATGAATAATCTTGGCAGCGGTAGCGCGCCTGCGGCGCAGTCTGCGGGTGGGGATCAGAGCGGGGCGGCGGCCTCTGCGCCTGATGCGGGGGCTGCGGCAACGTCAGGGGCTCCGGCACAAACTGGCGATGCGAATACCGATTACAATGCAGCAATCGCCCTGGTACAGGATAAATCCCGTCAGGATGACGCGATTGAAGCATTTCAGAACTTCATCAAAAAGTACCCGGACTCTACTTACCTGCCAAATGCCAATTATTGGCTGGGTCAGTTGAATTACAACAAGGGTAAAAAAGATGATGCCGCGTTCTATTTCGCTTCGGTAGTTAAAAACTTCCCAAAATCACCTAAGGCTGCAGACGCGATGTATAAAGTCGGCGTCATCATGCAGGACAAGGGCGACACAGCAAAAGCTAAAGCGGTTTATCAGCAGGTTATCACTAAATATCCTGGCACTGATGGCGCGAAACAAGCGCAAAAACGCCTTAACGCGATGTAATGACCACCATGCGACCAGAAATCGTGTTATTTCTGGTCGCGTCGTGTGATTCCTAAGCAGTTGAGTTATTTACCTCGAAATTTTTGTTGCGCTAAAATCTGAAATCAGTAATATATGCCGCCGTTGCCAAGGGATATCAAACAGCCTGAAAGCGGCGAAAAAAGTGGGTCGTTAGCTCAGTTGGTAGAGCAGTTGACTTTTAATCAATTGGTCGCAGGTTCGAATCCTGCACGACCCACCAATCGTTCTGGTGGAACGCGATAGTAAAACGTTAAGGATAACGTTGCGTAAGCAACGGCCCGTAGGGCGAGACGAAGTCGAGTCATCCTGCACGACCCACCACTAACTCAGTTAGTAAGTAGTATCCAGCGTAGTATCGGGTGATTAGCTCAGCTGGGAGAGCACCTCCCTTACAAGGAGGGGGTCGGCGGTTCGATCCCGTCATCACCCACCACTCGGGGCGTTAGCTCAGTTGGTAGAGCAGTTGACTTTTAATCAATTGGTCGCAGGTTCGAATCCTGCACGCCCCACCAACTTTAACATCGTACTCAGATGTTAAACGTGAAGGATAACGTTGCTTTAGCAACGGCCCGCCAGGGCGAGACGAAGTCGAGTCATCCTGCACGCCCCACCAATTCCTGGTGGTTCCGAGTAAAATTTTTTCAGGTGACATCCGAGCGGGTCGTTAGCTCAGTTGGTAGAGCAGTTGACTTTTAATCAATTGGTCGCAGGTTCGAATCCTGCACGACCCACCAATGTTTCTGGTGAAAGCGATAGTAAGCCGTGAAGGATAACGTTGCGTAAGCGACGGCCCGTAGGGCGAGGCGAAGCCGAGTCATCCTGCACGACCCACCATCCTGAAAGTATAAAGAAGTAAACCCTATAAGGGGGCGTTAGCTCAGTTGGTAGAGCAGTTGACTTTTAATCAATTGGTCGCAGGTTCGAATCCTGCACGCCCCACCAGTGTAAAAAGGCGCCCTAAAGGCGCCTTTTTGCTATCTGCAATATGAAAGATTCGAACCTGCAGCAGGTTCGGGTCGAACGTAGTGAGACAACGGAGCCGTTTACGGCGACGACCCGAAGGGCGAGCGAAGCGAGTCATCCTGCACGCCCCACCAGTGTAAAAAGGGCGCTGGCGGCGCCTTTTTGCTATCTGCAATATGAAAGATTCGAACCTGCTTGCCTGATGCGCTTCGCTTATCAGGCTTACGGGTGCCAAATGTAGGCCGGATAAGACGCCAGTCGCCATCCGGTACTCATCACACGCAATTATTGTGACTTTTCTGCACTAATCCGCTATCTTGTTTAGCATATAAAACAAACTAAACCGAATATGGCGTGTGTCACGCTTTTAATCGGTTATTTCGTTAAGCCAGTAAAACGAGAAAGCAAGATGAGCGTGATGTTTGATCCTGAAGCTGCAATTTATCCATTTCCGCCGAAGCCAGCACCGCTGAGTGCGGACGAAAAACAATTTTACCGTGAAAAAATCAAGCGCCTGCTGAAAGAGCGTGATGCCGTTATGGTCGCGCACTATTACACCGATCCTGAAATCCAACAGTTGGCCGAAGAGACCGGCGGCTGTATTTCTGATTCTCTGGAGATGGCGCGGTTCGGCTCAAAACATCCCGCTTCTACGCTGTTGGTTGCGGGCGTGAGATTTATGGGAGAAACCGCCAAAATTCTCAGCCCGGAAAAGACCATCCTGATGCCAACCCTGCAGGCAGAATGTTCATTAGATCTGGGTTGTCCGATTGATGCGTTCAGCGCGTTTTGCGACGCGCATCCGGATCGCACCGTAGTGGTTTACGCCAATACCTCAGCAGCAGTTAAAGCACGTGCCGACTGGGTCGTGACCTCCAGTATTGCGGTTGAACTTATTGAGCATCTTGATAGTTTGGGTGAAAAAATCATCTGGGCCCCGGACAGACATCTGGGCAACTACGTGCAAAAACAGACCGGTGCAGACGTTCTTTGTTGGCAGGGGGCGTGTATCGTCCACGACGAGTTTAAAACTCAGGCTTTAACACGCATGAAAGCGCTTTACCCCAATGCCGCCGTGCTGGTGCATCCTGAGTCCCCTCAGTCCATCGTTGATATGGCCGATGCGGTCGGGTCAACCAGCCAGTTAATCAACGCAGCAAAATCGTTACCGCACCAGCAACTGATAGTGGCGACAGACCGGGGTATTTTTTACAAAATGCAGCAAGCTGTTCCCGATAAAGAGTTGCTTGAAGCGCCAACGGCAGGCGAAGGGGCAACCTGTCGCAGTTGCGCACATTGTCCGTGGATGGCGATGAACGGCCTCAAGGCGATTGCTGAGGGTCTGGAGCAAGGGGGGACTGCTCACGAGATACATGTAGATGCAGCGCTGCGAGAAGGTGCATTGCTGCCGTTAAACCGCATGTTGGAATTTGCGGCTACACTTCGGGCTTAATTAATTTATTTGCTCTGGGGGAAAAGATGGACTTTTTTAGCACGCAGAACATTCTGGTACATATTCCGATCGGTGCGGGCGGTTACGATCTGTCGTGGATCGAAGCCGTGGGGACGATCGCCGGGTTATTGTGTATTGGCCTGGCGAGCCTTGAGAAAATCAGTAATTACGTCTTCGGACTGATAAACGTCACGCTGTTTGCGATTATCTTCTTTCAGATCCAGCTCTATGCCAGCCTGTTGCTGCAGGTTTTCTTTTTTGCCGCGAATATCTACGGCTGGTATGCCTGGTCCCGGCAAACCAACCAGCATGAGGCAGAGTTGAAAATACGCTGGTTGCCTTTACCGAAAGCGATCGGTTGGCTGGCTGCTTGCGTGGTGGCGATTGGCCTGATGTCGGTCTATATCGATCCGGTGTTTGCATTTTTGACACGTATTGCCGTGAACATTATGCAGGGGCTGGGATTACAGGTAGCGGCTCCAGAGTTGCAACCCGATGCATTCCCGTTCTGGGATTCCTGCATGATGGTGCTGTCGATTGTGGCGATGATCCTGATGACGCGCAAATACGTTGAAAACTGGCTGTTGTGGGTGATCATTAACGTCATTAGCGTAGTGATCTTTGCTCTGCAAGGCGTATATGCCATGTCACTGGAATATATGATCCTGACGGTTATCGCCCTGAACGGAAGCAGGTTGTGGATTAACAGCGCGCGTGAGCGGGGTTCCCACGCGCTGTCCCATTAATGGTGATGATGTGCATGGCCGGACACGCCCTGATACAGGTGGCAGTCCGGCCCATTGCACGGCTGATATTCCATCTGGATCGTGGCGTGTTCAATCTGGTAGTGATGAATCAGGAAATGTTGAATACGCTCCAGCAGCGCGTCGTGATCGTGCGGCGGGACCACCTGCACATGCAGCGTCATGACCGGTTTTTCACCTACCATCCAGACGTGTACATGATGCACATTGCGAACTTCGGGGATATCCCGGCTGAGATGGCGCTGCAAGGCGGCAATATCCAATGTAAGCGGAGCGCCTTCCAGTAATTCATTTACGCTATCTTTCAATAACCGCCAGGCGCTACGCAGTACCAGCACGGAAACCAGAATCGAGAGAATTGGGTCCGCTGGCGTCCAGCCCGTCCAGATAATAATCAGCGCAGCGATGATTGCTCCAACCGAGCCGAGCAAATCGCCCATTACGTGTAGCGCTGCGGCGCGGACGTTAAGGTTTTTCTCTTCACTGCCGCGATGTAAAACCCAAAAAGCGAGCACGTTCGCCAGTAAACCCGCGACAGCAATGATCATCATCATGCCGCCCGCTACGGGACGTGGCGTATGGAAGCGCTCAATCGCCTCCCAGACGATTAAAATGGTGATCACAACCAATGCGATGGCGTTAACAAACGCGGCTAATGTTGTGAGTCTCAACCAGCCGAAAGTGTGCCTTATAGTGGGCGGGCGTCTGGAGAACTGGACCGCCAGCAGGGCAAATAGAAGCGCGGCGGCATCTGTGAGCATATGTCCGGCATCAGCCAGTAACGCCAGCGAGCCTGAAATAATTCCACCCACCACTTCAACCAGCATAAATCCGGCTGTAATGCAGAATGCGAAAAGCAATCTGCGGGCATTATTGTCCTTAGTTTGCTCAGGGGAAGTATGAGTATGTGAGTGCGCCATTATGCCATCCCTTTGTTATTCTCACCTTTACTGTATGTCATGATACCGTTTTTGGGATGATAAAATTAAAAAGGAGAGCTATTGCTCTCCCGTTATTAGCTTTATTTTCAGCGTTACTGGGTAGTACCGTCAGTTTTGGTGTCGGCATCATTATTGATGCCGTTTCCGGTCTCAACTTTTTTATTCACATCCGGGCAGCGTCCGTCCTTACACATGGTGTTTTTATGCACCTCGTCTTTGGTCATTCCTTCATGGTTCATTGATGAACCGTCCGGATGCAGCATTGTGCCACCCGAATTCACGTTGTTGTTATCGACATTATTTGGCGCAACGTTTTCGCGCGCGTCTGGCGCGACTTGACCGGCATCTGCCGCGGAATTTGCCTGGCCGTTATTCGACTGCGTGTTGGTGTCAGCTGCGAGCGCCGCGCCGCTGGCGAGGCTGAGTGTGGCCGTCAAAAAGAGTGAAGTCAGCTTTGTCATATGCATATTATGCTCCTGTTATGATTGAGATGTCGGATAACGTCTTCCAACAGTGCATGTGCCAGTAAATCAGCAGGACATGGTTAATAGTTTTGCTATGCAAATTAAAACCAGCATAGAATCTTGAAATTTATGAGAATTTAAGCTGTTGCAGTTATAAATTGTAGTCTGGATCTCTTTTTTCGCTACTTTATTGCGTTTTTTGGGCCTATTCCAGGATTAATCCGTCCAAAGTGTAAAACCCCGTTTACACTTTATGACTGAAGATATAGATTGGAGGGATTGCATTCATTTATATAAGTATGGCAACGCTGGAATAATCATGAATTATCAGAACGACGATTTACGCATTAAAGAGATCAACGAATTATTACCCCCGGTCGCACTGCTGGAAAAATTCCCCGCTACTGAAAATGCCGCCAATACGGTGGCGCATGCCCGTAAGGCGATTCATAAAATTCTCAAAGGCAGTGACGATCGTCTGCTGGTGGTGATTGGGCCGTGTTCTATTCATGATCCGGCAGCGGCTAAAGAGTATGCCGCTCGCTTGCTGGCGCTACGTGAAGAGTTAAAAGGCGAACTTGAAATCGTCATGCGCGTCTATTTTGAAAAACCGCGTACAACCGTAGGCTGGAAAGGACTTATCAACGATCCGCACATGGATAACAGCTTCCAGATCAACGACGGTCTGCGCATTGCCCGTAAACTGCTGCTGGATATCAACGACAGTGGTTTGCCGGCCGCAGGCGAGTTCCTGGATATGATCACCCCACAATATCTTGCCGATCTTATGAGCTGGGGCGCGATTGGCGCACGTACTACAGAATCTCAGGTACACCGTGAATTGGCGTCAGGTTTGTCCTGCCCGGTTGGTTTTAAAAACGGTACTGATGGCACCATCAAAGTCGCCATTGATGCAATCAATGCTGCCGGGGCGCCGCATTGCTTCCTGTCTGTAACCAAATGGGGCCATTCGGCGATTGTGAATACCAGCGGTAATGGCGATTGCCATATCATTCTGCGCGGCGGCAAAGAGCCGAACTACAGCGCTCAGCACGTTGCCGACGTGAAAGAAGGTTTGGTCAAAGCGGGGCTTTCTCCGCAGGTGATGATCGACTTTAGCCATGCCAACTCCAGCAAGCAGTTCAAAAAGCAGATGGATGTTGCGAAAGACGTTTGCGGGCAGGTTGCCGGTGGCGAGAAAGCAATTATTGGCGTGATGATTGAAAGCCATCTGGTTGAAGGTAATCAGAACCCGGATAGCGGTGAACCCCTGACCTACGGCAAGAGCATCACCGATGCCTGCATTGGCTGGGAAGATACCGATGCGGTGTTACGCCAGTTGGCGGAAGCGGTAAAAGCGCGCCGCGGGTAAAAAACTCATCCGGGTTAGCCTCGGTAGGCCGGATAAGGCAACGCCGCCATCCGGCAATAAAAAAAGCGTGGAGCATTCCACGCTTTTTTATTGGGAGCGAAAAAATTACTTCGCTTTACCCTGGTTAGCAACGGCTGCGGCTTTTGCCGCGATCTCGTCAGCGTTACCCAGATAGTAGTGTTTAATCGGCTTAAAGTTTTCGTCAAACTCATACACCAGCGGTACGCCGGTCGGGATGTTCAGTTCGAGGATTTCATCTTCGCTCATGTTATCCAGGTACTTCACCAGCGCGCGCAGGGAGTTACCGTGAGCAGCGATAATTACGCGCTCACCGCTTTTCATACGCGGCAGAATGGTTTCGTTCCAGTAAGGAATCACGCGATCGATGGTCAGCGCCAGGCTTTCGGTGAGCGGTAGTTCTTTGTCAGTCAGTTTGGCATAACGCGGGTCGTGACCCGGATAACGCTCGTCATCTTTGGTCAGTTCCGGCGGGGTGACCGCAAAGCCGCGACGCCATTGCTTAACCTGCTCGTCACCGTATTTTTCAGCGGTTTCTGCTTTGTTCAGACCCTGTAGCGCGCCGTAATGACGCTCGTTCAGTTTCCAGGATTTCTCAACCGGCAGCCAGGCCTGATCCAGTTCGTCCAGTACGTTCCATAGGGTATGGATGGCACGTTTCAGCACAGAGGTATAGGCAAAATCGAAGCTATAGCCTTCCTCTTTCAACAGTTTACCGGCCGCTTTTGCTTCACCTACGCCTTTCTCGGACAGATCAACGTCATACCAACCGGTAAAACGGTTTTCGTTGTTCCACTGACTTTCACCGTGTCGTACCAGAACCAGCTTAGTTACAGCCATACACTCACTCCTATCAATCATATTTAATGATAATAATTCTCATTATATTGCCGTAATGAGTCAGCGGCAATGCTTACGCATAACCATAGCGAAAATAGCGCCACAGTGTAAGGTTCTTGTGAACTCAAGGTTGCGATTTTGTCTTTGGATGGTGGGGGGGGGAGCGGGTTTGCTGCGGAAAACAAACAACAGGCCCGATAAATTTATGCTATCGGGCCTGTCAGGATGAACTGTCAGGCAGGAATAAACTGATATTCCGTCACGCTGGCATACTCTTCACCCGGATGCAGGAAGCAGTCCGGCTGTGGCCATTCCGGATGGTTCGGGCTGTCTGGCAGAAACTCACTTTCCAGCGCCAGACCTTGCCAGTCTTCATAGGCCTCCGGCCCACGTGAAGGCGTACCGCCAAGGAAGTTTCCTGAGTAAAACTGCAATGCCGGGGCTGAGGTGTAAACCACCATCTGCAGTTTTTCATCCTGAGACCAAACCTGAGCCGCCGGAGTACGCGCATTGCCTTGTGCCTGGAGCAGGAAGGCGTGATCGTAACCTTTTACCTTGCGCTGATCGTCATCGGCCAGAAATTCGCTGGCGATGATTTTCGGGGAACGGAAATCAAAAGTGCTTCCGGCGACGGATTTCAGCCCGTCATGCGGGATGCCCATTTCGTCTACGGGTAAATACTCATCCGCCAGAATTTGCAGCTTGTGCTGGCGCACATCCGTTTTGTCACCGTCGAGATTAAAATAGACATGATTCGTCAGATTTACCGGGCAGGGCTTATCAACCGTGGCACGGTAGGTTATCGAAATCCGATTATCGTCAGTCAGGCGATACTGCGCGGTGGCGCAAAGATTCCCAGGGAAACCCTGGTCGCCATCGTCAGACGTTAAGGCAAACAGCACCTGACGGTCATTCTGATTCACTATCTGCCAGCGACGTTTGTCGAAACCGTTCGGTCCGCCGTGCAGTTGGTTATCACCCTGGCTTGGCAGCAATTCAATGGTTTCGCCGTCAAAGGTATAGCGGCTGTTGGCGATACGGTTAGCGTAGCGGCCAATGGAAGCCCCCAGAAACGCGGCCTGTTCCGGGTATTGCTCCGGACTGGCGCAACCGAGCAGGGCTTCGCGCACGCTACCATCGCTAAGTGGAATACGCGCAGAGAGCAGCGTTGCGCCCCAGTCCATGAGCGTGACCACCATCCCTGCGTCGTTACGCAGGGTAAGCAGGCGGAACGGCTGACCGTCGGGCGCCATTACGGGAATTTCGTTTAACATTGTCCGGCTCCTTGTGAAGGTTTACAGACGTAAAATGTTTCTTTAATACCGGTTTTAGCTTCGTACTGTTCGGCGACGGCCTGCTGCACGGCAGGCACCAGATCTTGCGGGATCAGCGCCACAATACAGCCCCCGAAGCCGCCGCCTGTCATACGAACACCACCTTTATCGCCGATGGTTGCTTTGACAATCTCAACCAGCGTATCAATTTGCGGCACGGTAATTTCAAAGTCATCGCGCATTGAAGCGTGAGATTCCGCCATCAGCTGACCCATGCGTAACAGGTCGCCTTTTTCCAGCGCATTCGCAGCTTCCACGGTACGCGCGTTTTCCGTGATCACGTGACGAACGCGTTTGGCGACAATCGGATCCAGTTCGTGAGCAACTGCGCTAAAGGTTTCAAAGCTGACATCACGCAGGGCAGGTTGCTGGAAGAAACGCGCCCCGGTTTCACACTGTTCGCGACGGGTGTTGTACTCGCTACCCACCAACGTACGTTTAAAATTGCTGTTGATGATTACCACCGCCACGCCTTCAGGCATGGAAACGGCTTTGGTGCCCAGCGTACGGCAGTCGATCAGCAGCGCATGATCTTTCTTGCCAAGCGCGGAGATCAACTGATCCATAATGCCGCAGTTGCAGCCGACAAACTGGTTTTCAGCTTCCTGGCCGTTCAGAGCAATCTGCGCCCCGTCGAGCGGCAGATGATAAAGCTGCTGGAACACGGTACCTACCGCCACTTCCAGCGAAGCCGAAGAGCTTAAGCCTGCGCCCTGAGGCACATTACCGCTGATCACCAGATCCGCGCCGCCAAAGGCGTTATTACGCTTTTGCAGATGCTTCACCACGCCACGCACGTAGTTTGACCACTGCTGGCTGTCATGAGCGATAATTGGCGCGTCCAGAGAGAACTCGTCCATTTGATTATCGTAGTCAGCCGCGATAACGCGAACTTTTCTGTCATCGCGTGTCGCACAGCTAATCACGGTTTGATAGTCGATAGCGCAGGGCAGAACGAATCCGTCGTTATAATCGGTATGTTCGCCAATCAGGTTTACACGGCCCGGTGCCTGAATAGTATGGGTGGCAGGGTAGCCAAATGTTTCAGCAAACAGAGATTGTGTTTTTTCTTTCAGACTCATTATTTAAACTCCGGATTCGCGAAAATGGATGTCGCTGACCGCACGCAGTCGTTCAGCCGCTTGTTCTGCTGTCAGGTCGCGCTGGGTTTCCGCCAGCATTTCGTAACCGACCATAAATTTGCGCACGGTTGCCGAACGCAGCAGCGGCGGATAAAAGTGTGCGTGCAACTGCCAGTGTTGGTTTTCTTCACCGTTAAACGGTGCGCCGTGCCAGCCCATGGAGTAGGGGAATGAGCACTGGAACAGGTTGTCGTAACGACTGGTCAGTTTTTTCAACGCCAGCGCCAGATCAGCGCGCTGTTCGTCGGTCAAATCGGTGATACGCAGGACATGCGCTTTTGGCAGCAGCAGCGTTTCGAACGGCCATGCCGCCCAATAGGGCACGACTGCCAGCCAGTGTTCTGTTTCAACGACCGTACGGCTACCATCAGCCAGTTCACGCTGGACGTAATCAAGGAGCATCGGCGCGCCCTGTTCGGCGAAGTACGCTTTTTGCAGGCGATCTTCACGTTCAGCTTCGTTGGGCAGAAAGCTATTGGCCCAAATCTGTCCGTGGGGATGGGGGTTCGAACACCCCATTGCCGCGCCTTTATTCTCAAAGACCTGCACCCAGGGATAGGTTTTACCTAAATCTGCCGTCTGTTCCTGCCACGTTTTCACGATTTCTGTTAGCGCAGGCACGCTGAGTTCCGGCAGCGTTTTGCTGTGATCGGGCGAAAAGCAAATCACGCGGCTGGTACCGCGCGCGCTCTGACAGCGCATTAACGGATCGTGGCTGTCCGGCGCGTCCGGGGTATCGGACATCAGCGCGGCAAAGTCGTTAGTAAAAACATAGGTCCCGGTGTAATCCGGGTTTTTATCGCCGGTAACACGTGTATTGCCTGCACACAGGAAGCAGTCCGGGTCATGTGCGGGTAGAACCTGCTTAGATGGTGTTTCCTGCGCCCCTTGCCAGGGGCGTTTTGCACGATGCGGTGAGACGAGGATCCACTGCCCGGTGAGCGGGTTAAAACGGCGGTGTGGATGATCGACAGGATTGAATTGCGTCATGATTGATCCTTAATCCGTATATCCCTGCGGATGGCGTGATTGCCAGTGCCAGGTGTCTTGCGCCATTTCATCCAGGGTGCGAGTTACGCGCCAGTTGAGCTCGCGATCGGCTTTACTGGCATCTGCCCAGTAGGCCGGAAGATCGCCATCACGACGCGGGGCAAAATGGTAATTCACCGGTTTACCGCAGGCTTTACTGAAGGCGTTGACCACATCCAGCACGCTGCTGCCGATGCCCGCCCCGAGGTTGTAAATATGCACGCCCTGTTTGCCCGCCAGTTTTTCCATCGCGGCGACGTGGCCATCTGCGAGATCCATGACGTGGATATAGTCGCGAACGCCGGTGCCATCTTCGGTAGGGTAGTCGTTGCCAAATATGGCAAGGGACTCGCGGCGGCCAACGGCAACCTGTGCTATGTAAGGCATCAGGTTGTTTGGAATACCTTGCGGGTCTTCACCCATATCGCCTGACGGATGCGCGCCAACCGGGTTGAAGTAGCGCAGTAAGGCGATACTCCAGTCGGGCTGTGCTTTTTGCAGATCGGTCAGGATCTGTTCAACCATCAGCTTACTTTTGCCATACGGGCTTTGTGGTGTGCCGGTGGGGAAACTTTCAACGTAAGGAATTTGCGGTTGATCGCCATAGACGGTCGCGGAGGAGCTGAAAATGAAGTTTTTCACGTTGGCGGCGCGCATGGCATTTACCAGACGCAGCGTCCCGTTGACGTTGTTGTCATAGTATTCCAGCGGCTTGGCAACGGACTCGCCAACGGCTTTTAAACCGGCAAAATGGATGACCGTGTCAATGGCATGATCGTGCAGAATTTCGGTTATCAGCGCTTCGTTACGAATATCCCCTTCCACGAAAGTCGGGTGCTTGCCGCCTAAGCGCTCGATGACGGGCAGAACGCTGCGCTTGCTGTTGCAGAGGTTATCCAGGATCACCACCTCGTGACCGTTTTTAAGCAACTGCACGCAAGTGTGGCTTCCTATGTAACCGCTACCACCTGTAACCAATACTCTCATAATTCGCTCCGTTAAGCCTATGGTATGCAATAAACATAGCATACCAAAGATGCGAAAAGTGTGACATGGAATAAATTAGTGGAATCGTTTACACGGTGATGTTTTCACTCGTTTGCATTGGTTATTTTATTTTAAATCATCAGGTTAAGTTGTTATCTCGGAGTTTATCTGAAAAAAATGCAGAAAAAAGGGCGTGTTAAACGCCCTCAAATGAAAATTAACGCAGAGAGGTTTGTTGATAGGCGTAGACATCGCCCTCGGGCACAAACTCCAGTCGATGGGTAATGCAGGCCGGGGCGTCTTCTGCATGGTGGGAGACAAACAGCAGTTGGGTTTCGCCTTCACCGATCAGTACATCCACAAACCGACGAATCAGTTGGCGATTGAGCGGGTCCAGGCCTTGCAAAGGCTCGTCGAGGATTAACAAAGTCGGGTGTTTAACCAGCGCACGCACAATCAACGCCAGCCGTTGCTGTCCCCAGGAAAGACTGTGGAACGGCGCATCCGCGGTACGTTTATCCATGCCCAGAATATCCAGCCACTGCTGGACCAGTTTGTGCTGTCTGTCAGAGACGGCCTGATAGATGCCGATTGAGTCAAAGTAGCCGGAGAGAATCACGTTGCGTACCGTCGTACTGACCCGGTAATCGAGATGCAGGCTACTGCTGACGTAGCCGATGTGTTTTTTAATATCCCAGATAGTTTCACCACTACCCCGACGGCGGCCAAACAGCGTTAAATCGTTGCTGTAACCCTGGGGGTGATCGCCGGTGATTAAACTCAGTAGGGTTGATTTTCCCGCCCCGTTGGGGCCGACGATCTGCCAGTGTTCCCCCGGATTTACCTGCCAGCTCAGATGATGCAGGATAGGGCGATCGTTATACGAGACAGTGCCATCGTTAAGCACAATACGCGGCTCGTTATCGGACAGCGTGCGACGGACCGAAGGCTCGTCCGGCTCGGGTAATTGGATGCCTTCCAGGCGTTCACTATGGGCAAGTTGAGCGATTAATGCCTGTTGCAGAAGGTCTGCTTTTGCGCCGGTTTCAGTCAACGTGCAATCGGCAAGTACGCCGGCAAATTGCACGAACTCGGGAATCTCATCAAAGCGGTTAAGCACCAGTACCAGCGTAAAACCGGTCTGGTGCAGTTCAGCGAGCAGTTCTGCTAACTGGCGACGGGACGCCACGTCCAGCCCGTCAAAAGGCTCATCAAGGATCAGTAAATCCGGTGCGGACATTAACGCCTGACAGAGCAGGGTTTTGCGTGTTTCACCGGTGGAAAGGTATTTGAAACGCCTGTTGAGCAGGGAAGAAATACCAAACTGCTGCGCCAGCGCAGCGCAGCGAGTGGGGTCGTTGACCTCATCCTGAATGATTTCTGCGGTGGTACGCCCGGTGTCATCTTCACCGGGGCTGAGAAGATCGGTGTTGTTTCGCTGCCACTCGTCGCTGACCAGCTTTTGTAGCTGCTCGAAGGAGAGTCGGGTAATACGTGTAAACTGACAGTGACGCTCACCTTTCAGTAGCGGCAATTCTCCTGCCAGCGCACGGGCCAGCGCGGATTTCCCGCTGCCGTTAGAGCCCACAAACGCCCAGCTATCACCCGCGTGTAATGTCAACGCATCTAACTGGAGCGTTTTTGTGTCGCTAAGACGAAACGTGCCTTGCGAAATTTGCAATGATGACATTTTGTATCCCATTATTTGCAGCAATTAATGACAGGGATACGTGTTCTTCAGGCTAATGTCAATTAACTCAGCACAGCGTCGCAATAATCACTTTGTCAGCATTAAAATATGCTGTTGCGTTAGCACCTTCCGCTAAAGCGTGAGTCTGCTCCACTGGCAGCGTCGCACACAGCGTCTGGCCGTCTGGCAACGTCATTAACACCTCACATTGTTCTGCGCCGCGTTCGATATGACTAATCGTTCCATGCAACTGATTATCAGCGGCCTGAGCGATAGCCTCGTCCTGGGTAATGCCTACCCACGGTGCTTTCAACAGAATTAATACTTCTTTGCCTTCCTCAAGACCCAAACGCTCACCGCTTTGCGCAGTAATCGCGACTTTCAGACGCGTTTCGCCATCGGCCAACAGGACATCGACATGCTGCTGAACCTGGTCGTGGTCGCGAGCGGTAATCGTGCCAAACCATTGGTTACGGGCGCTGGTTTGCAGTGAAAAGCGGGAAATGGCTGCCAGCAGGCTATTGAGCGGCAGCGCATCGTCATCGCTCAACACATCAAACGCTTTTTGTTGAATTTGTGCGAGCAAATCATACAGTTGGATCAGACGCTGGCCGTAACGCGTCAACACCGCGCCGCCGCCGCCTTTACCGCCGGTGGCCCGCTCAACCAGCGTTTGCTCACTGAGCTGGTTCATTTCGTTAATCGCGTCCCAGGCGCTTTTATAACTGATACCCGCATCCTTCGCGCCCTGACTGATGGAGCCGGAAAGCGCAATGTGCTTAAGCAGAGAAATGCGACGGGGATCGGCAAACAGTTTTTGCTGAAGTTTCAGCGTAAGAAGGATTTCGGCCTGCATCACAAGCTCCTGGCAAAAAAGGGTATTGTGACGGAAAACCGCGTGCGCGCAAAGCCAACCGCACAAAAGGGGAGTGCTTTTCTGCGTGATGTGGTTAGAATACAACTAAGGACTATATCTGGAGTTGACCATGTTAGAGTTATTGAAAAGTCTGGTATTCGCCGTAATCATGGTACCTGTGGTGATGGCCATCATTCTGGGTCTGATTTACGGACTGGGTGAAGTGTTCAACATTTTTTCCGGTATCGGTCAGAAAGACCAGTCCAAACAGAATCATTGATTCCCCAAACGCCCGCTCAGTCGGGCGTTTATATTTTTGCCTTTCAGCCCGTTTTCTCTGGCAACAGTTTCTCAAGATCCTGCTTCTCGTGCCGATATTTTCATGGCGTAACCTCTAATTGGTATCAATAACCGCTGGGAAAATTCTGGCTTAACCGTTATATTTGCGCGTACATAACGAAACTCAAAGGAGCTACAGATGGCACGCACATGGTTACGCTTGTTTGCAGGGGCGACGCTTTCTCTTTCTGTCGCAGGACATGCATTGGCGGATGAAGGGAAAATCACGGTATTCGCAGCGGCTTCGCTCACCAACGCGATGCAGGATATTGCGACGCAATACAAAAAAGAGAAGAACGTTGACGTCGTCTCCTCTTTTGCCTCTTCTTCTACGCTGGCGCGTCAGATAGAAGCAGGCGCGCCTGCTGACCTGTTTATTTCTGCCGATCAGAAATGGATGGATTATGCGGTCGATAAAAAATCGATGGATACCGCCACGCGTGCAACGCTGTTAGGCAACAGTCTGGTGGTGGTGGCGCCGAAAGCCAGCGCCCAGCAAGACTTTACTATCGACAGTAAAACCAACTGGACCCGTCTGCTGAATGGTGGACGCCTGGCTGTCGGCGATCCGGAACATGTTCCGGCAGGCATTTATGCCAAGGAAGCACTGCAAAAATTGGGCGCATGGGATACTCTGGCGCCGAAACTGGCACCTGCGGAAGACGTTCGCGGTGCGCTGGCGCTGGTAGAACGTAACGAAGCGCCGCTGGGGATCGTCTATGGTTCCGATGCTGTCGCCAGCAAAGGCGTCAAGGTTGTCGCGACCTTCCCGGAAGATTCACACAAAAAAGTGGAATACCCTATCGCGATTGTTGATGGGCACAAAAACGCAACGGTCAGCGCGTTCTATGATTACCTGAAAGGACCGCAGGCTGCTGAAATTTTTAAACGTTATGGATTTACGACCAAGTAATGATACTGACCGATCCTGAATGGCAGGCCGTCATACTGAGCCTGAAAGTTTCTTCCCTGGCCGTGTTGTTTAGTCTGCCGTTTGGGATCTTCTTTGCCTGGCTGCTTGTGCGATGCACCTTCCCGGGTAAAGCGCTGCTCGACAGCGTTCTGCATTTGCCGTTGGTGCTGCCGCCGGTGGTGGTGGGGTATCTGCTGTTAGTCGCCATGGGGCGGCGCGGATTTATCGGTGAGCGGCTGTATGACTGGTTTGGCATCACCTTTGCCTTTAGCTGGCGCGGTGCGGTGCTGGCTGCGGCGGTGATGTCTTTCCCTCTTATGGTACGGGCAATTCGTCTGGCACTGGAAGGCGTCGACGTCAAGCTGGAGCAGGCGGCCCGAACGCTCGGGGCCGGACGCTGGCGCGTATTCATGACCATTACCTTACCGCTGATGTTGCCCGGCATTATTGTCGGGACGGTGCTGGCTTTCGCGCGTTCCCTCGGGGAATTCGGCGCAACGATTACCTTTGTCTCCAATATTCCTGGCGAAACCCGCACTATCCCCTCGGCGATGTATACCCTGATCCAAACGCCTGGCGGCGAAAGCGCAGCGGCAAGGTTATGCATTATTTCTATTGTGTTGGCGCTGATTTCACTGCTGATTTCTGAATGGTTGGCGCGTATTAGCCGTGAGCGGACGGGGCGATAATCATGCTGGAACTTAACTTCTCCCAGACGCTGGGAACCCATTGCCTGACGCTCAACGAAACGCTGCCTGCCAGTGGGATTACCGCTATTTTTGGTGTCTCCGGCGCGGGAAAAACGTCGCTGATTAACGCTATCAGCGGTCTGACGCAGCCGCAGTCCGGACGTATTGTGCTTAACGGTCGGGTGTTAAACGATGTTGAAAACGGAATCTGCTTAACGCCTGAAAAGCGTCGGGTGGGCTATGTATTCCAGGATGCGCGTCTGTTTCCCCATTATAAGGTGCGCGGTAACCTGCGTTACGGTATGGCGAAAAGCATGGCCGGGCAGTTTGATAAGCTGGTGGCGCTGCTGGGCATTGAACCGCTGCTCGATCGCCTACCGGGAAGTCTTTCCGGCGGCGAAAAACAGCGCGTTGCTATTGGTCGGGCGCTGCTTACCGCGCCAGAGTTATTGCTGCTTGATGAACCGTTAGCCTCACTGGATATTCCGCGCAAACGCGAACTGCTACCTTATCTGCAACGTCTGGCGCGTGAAATTAATATTCCGATGCTGTATGTCAGCCACTCGCTTGATGAAATTTTGCACCTGGCAGACAAAGTGATGGTGCTGGAAAACGGGCAGGTCAAAGCATTTGGTTCGCTGGAGGACGTCTGGGGGAGTAGCGTAATGCATCCCTGGCTGCCGAAAGAACAGCAGAGCAGCATTCTGAAAGTCAGCGTGCTGGAGCATCATCCTCACTATGCGATGACCGCGCTGGCGCTGGGCGATCAGCATCTGTGGGTCAACAAGCTTGAGCAGCCGCTGCAATCCGTGCTGCGCATTCGCATTCAGGCGTCTGATGTTTCGCTGGTACTCCAGCCGCCGCAGCAGACCAGTATTCGTAACATACTGCGTGCGAAGGTCGCCCAGTGCTATGACGATAACGGTCAGGTGGAAGTGCAGCTTGAGGTGGGCGGGAAAACGCTGTGGGCGAGGATCAGCCCATGGGCCAGGGATGAGCTTGGCATCAAACCTGGCCTGTGGCTGTACGCGCAAATTAAGAGCGTGTCGATCACCGCCTGATTACAGCAGGTGGGTGTAGATAAACTTCGCAATGCTGTCGGTGGTATTGTCACCAATCACGATGTTGGCGCGGGCTTTGACCGCGTCATCAGCGTTACCCATCGCCACGCCGGTGCCTGCGGCTTCCAGCATGCTGATATCGTTAAAGTTGTCGCCAAAGGCGATCACATTTTCCATTGACCCACCCTGCGCTTCGATCCACTGAGTAAGACGTCGCCCTTTGCTGTTACCTTTACGGGCAATGTCGACTTGATCATGCCAGGACCATTCACACTCCAGCCCCAGTTGTTGTTCAACGTCTTTACCAAACTGCTGCAGTTTTGGAATATCTTCGTCGGTCAGGGCAAATTTCCACACGGCGTTGACATCATGCGCGGCCTGCGCCAGCGAAGGAACCTGGGTGAAGGTTGGGCGCTGTTCCGGCGGTAGCGTTTGCGCCCAGTTAGCGGTACGCACCACATGCCCGGTCGGACGCTCATACAGCATGGCCTCGTCAACATACATCAGTCCATGAATTTGATGTTCATCCAGCATTTCGATCAGCAGCAATGCCTGGTCAACCGGGAGAGGATCGGATTCCAGTACCTTTTTTGCATGATAATCATACAAGTAAGTGCCGTTGCAGCAAATTGCAGGTGTATCCAGCGCCAGTGCCTGATAAAAAGGATGAATAGCAACGTGATGGCGACCTGTGACAATGATAAGTTGGTAGCCTGCTTCTCTGGCGCGTGAGAGCGCTTCAAGAGAGGATGGCAACAAGGTCTTTTTCGGGGTCAGTAAGGTACCGTCTAAATCCAGGGCAATCACGCGTGCGGTCATAGGTTTTTCCAGATTAAGGTTGAGAATTGTGTCTGCTGGAATGGTACACCGAGACGGGAGCCGGACAAAATTCTGAGTCTTGATTAAGCATTCACCGTTAAAAGCGTCTACCTTAGGCGTGTGTCGGGCAATTGCAGCCACCTGCCAACAAGCAAAGGAGTATTCATGAAACAAACCGTTTATACCGCCAGTCCTGAGAGTCAGCAAATTCATGTCTGGAGCCTGAATCACGATGGGTCTTTGACGCTGACCCAGGTGGTTGATGTACCGGGTCAGGTACAGCCGATGGTCGTCAGCCCGGATAAGCGCTATCTCTATGTCGGTGTGCGTCCGGAGTTTCGTGTTCTGGCATATCGTATTGCGCCTGATGATGGTGCGCTGACCTTTGTTGCGGAGTCTGCGCTGCCGGGTAGTCCGACGCATATTTCTACCGATCATCAGGGGCGCTTCGTGTTTGTCGGTTCCTATAATGCGGGCAGCGTCAGCGTCACGCGTCTGGAAAATGGTCTGCCGGTGGAGCTCCTGGATGTGGTTGACGGTCTGGATGGTTGCCACTCGGCCAACATCTCTCCGGATAACCGTACTCTGTGGGTTCCGGCATTGAAACAGGATCGTATCTGTCTGTTTGACGTCAGTGATGATGGTCATCTGGTCGCGCAGGAGCCGGCAGAAGTGACCACCGTGGAAGGCGCGGGTCCGCGTCATATGGTGTTCCATCCGAATAAGCAATACGCCTATTGCGTGAATGAGCTGAACAGCTCTGTTGACGTCTGGGAACTGAAAGATCCGCACGGCAAAATTGAATGCGTACAGACGCTGGATATGATGCCTGCTGATTTCTCCGATACCCGATGGGCGGCAGATATTCATATTACGCCGGATGGTCGTCATTTGTATGCCTGCGATCGTACCGCCAGTCTGATTACGGTGTTTAGCGTCTCAGAAGACGGAAGCGTGCTGACTAAAGAAGGCTTCCAGCCGACCGAAACGCAACCACGCGGTTTTAATATCGACCACAGCGGTAAATACCTGATTGCCGCCGGGCAAAAATCTCATCACATCGCGGTATACGAGATTGCTGGCGAACAAGGGTTGCTGACGGAGAAAGGTCGTTACGCGGTAGGACAAGGCCCGATGTGGGTGGTGGTTAACGCGTACTAATATTGCGTCTAATGCCGGATGAGTATCCGGCACATTGCCCGGCAGAGCATGAGTCTGCCGGGTTTACATCAGAAAATGGCAATTACTGCTTAGGCTCTGCAACCACTTTGCTACCAATACCGCGGTTGTTGTATTCCCACATGCGGTTGAAGTTAGTGTCGTTCAGGTTACGCTGGATTTCGCCTTTATCATCTTCCGCGCCGGTATTACCGGTAAAGGGATGTTTTGAGATAACGCTGTCAGCCCACGGTTTCGCCATGTTAAAGCCTTCGTTAATCACGCTGTCGCGAATAACCACCTGTCCATTGGTGTTAGAATCAACATCCAGCGAGCGGCCCAACTGCGCCACGCCATCACCACTTGCCGTGAAGCGGCTATTGATAGCCAGGAAACCGTAGTAGATGTTTGACAGGGTAGCCGGTGCAAACACGTACGCTTCCTGCTGGGTTCGGGAGTTCACAACGCGGAAATCGGTGTTATCGAATACCACCGCGCCACGACCAGACACGATATCCACATCGCCTTCAATGTAGCTGTTCGTCACCAGCGTACGCGGCTGACGATCGTTTTCCAGACGGTTTTGTACGCCGCTATTGGTCACGAAGAAGGTGTTCTGGCGACCCAGAATGTTGACGTTGTTGATCTGTACTTTATCGCCATCGGTACGCAGTGCGACTGCCGGATGGTTCCCTGCATCAACGCTATCACCGAGGTTGTTTTCAATGGTCAGGTTCTGCAATTGCAGACCGTTATTTTGCGACCAAACGACCGCAGAACACATCACGCCAATATTGGTGCCGCGCTTGCTCTGGCAATTATCAAACATATACCACGCTGGTTTGCCCGGCATATATTTACCGCCCGGGTTCACCGTACGACGCCAGTCAGTGGTGCTCATATCACCGTCAATGGCCTGGCCAATTTTCACATCCAGCGGTTTTTCGCCAGTACCGTAAAGCGTCAGGCTACCTGTCGCTGCCGGGATATAGACCGTGCCCTGATATTCGCCCGGCATGATCGCGATGTACTGACGTTTGTTGGTACGTTTGATGATTGCCGCATCAACCGCGGCCTGAATGCTGGTATGCGTCACGCCCTGGGTACCTGCCGGGCCAACGACAAAGTCAGGCTGCGCGGGCAAAGTAATAGCAGAAGGGCTCCACGGCGCGGTGTTTGGCGTCAGCGCGGAAAAATAGTGCGCGGCGACGAAGTTTTTCGCTTCATTGGCCGACAGAATCGGGCGCGAAGCGGTGCCAGGCGCGGTCTGATCGGAAGGAATTTGATCGGGCGGTGTAGAGCTACAGGCGGTCAGCGTCACGCCAAAAGCCATTGCCAGCGCCAGACGGGAAACTGATGATATGTTCACAGGTTGCTCCGGGCTTTGAAAGTTATCCATTGAAGCCTGCTTTTTTATACTAAGTTGAGCGAAACGGGAAGGTTAAAAGGTAAAAAGTTCTTTTTTATCGCCGTAATGCCCGGCGCGGAGAGACCTTATATCACAAATAGATAACAATTATGCTCATCCAGGTTGACAACATCCGCTGAATCAAAAATAAATGTCTATACAACCTATGACAAGTGGTGAGTCAAATGCAGCAATTCTTCCCTGATGATGTTATCTGGCGCAATGTTCGCCTGGCGACCATGGATCCTGAACGTGATAACCCGTATGGGCTGGTGGATGGACATGCGTTGATCGTCCGCCAGGGTAAGATTCGCGCTATTGTGCCGGAGTCTTCGTTATACCTCACACATGACAATACCTTTGATTTGCAGGGCCGGCTGGTGACGCCTGGCCTGATCGACTGCCATACGCACCTGGTTTTTGGCGGAAATCGCGCAGGTGAATGGGAGCAGCGGCTTAACGGTGTTTCCTACCAGCAGATAAGCGCCCAGGGGGGCGGTATTAATGCCACCGTGTCGGCGACCCGTAGCGCCACTGATGAACAACTTCTTCATATAGCGCATCAGAGAATGGAGAGGTTAATCAAAGAAGGCGTTACGCTACTGGAAATAAAGTCTGGTTATGGTCTGGATTTGCAGACAGAAGAGAAAATATTACGTGTGGTGGCAGCGCTGGCGGCGGAAGATGTGATTGAAATAAGCCCGACGCTGTTGGCTGCCCATGCTACCCCGGCGGAATACCGGGGCGATCCTGACGGCTATATTACGCTGGTATGCGAGACTATTTTGCCGCAGTTGTGGGAGCAAGGGCTGTTCGAGACCGTCGATCTGTTCTGCGAAAGCGTCGGTTTTACGCTGGCGCAGAGTGAGCGGGTGTTCCAGGCAGCACAGGCGCTGGGCGTCCCGATCAAAGCGCATGTTGAACAACTGTCACTGCTCGGCGGCGCCCAACTGGTGAGCCGCTACCACGGTTTATCCGCTGACCATATTGAATATCTTGATGAAGCGGGCGTGGCGGCGATGAGCCAAAGCGGTACGGTTGGGGTGTTGTTGCCCGGCGCTTTCTATTTCCTCAAAGAGCAACAGCGTCCGCCGGTAGAGCTGTTACGGCAATATCAGGTGCCGATGGCGGTGGCGACCGACTTCAACCCTGGCACCAGTCCGTTTATCAGTCTGCACTGGGCGATGAATATGGCTTGCGTCCAGTTTGGCCTAACGCCGGAAGAAGCGTGGGCAGGCGTCACCCGTCATGCGGCCCGGGCGCTGGGACGTCATGCCTCTCACGGTCAATTGAAGGCCGGGTTTGTGGCTGATTTTGTGGTGTGGGATGCCGAACTCCCGGTCGAGATCCTCTATGAGCCTGGGCGTAACCCGCTCTACCAACGTGTATTCAAAGGACAACCTGCATGATTAACTGGCAACCTGCTTCTCCTGCGCTATGGCAGGGGCGAGATGACCGCGTCGAGTCGCCGACTGCGCTGCGCCTGTTTCAGACGATTACGCTGAGTCCGGCGTTTTCACCGGAAATGTACTCTGAGCAGATAGCGCTACTTGGTTTTGCCTGTGATGAAGGCGTTAAACGTAATCAGGGGCGTACAGGAGCCGCCGGAGCGCCAGATGCGCTACGTAAAGCGCTGGCGAATTTAGCCAGTCACGACGGGCATCAGCGGCTGGTGGATCTGGGGAATATTGTGGCGCAGGCCCCCGATCTTGAGGGCGCGCAGCAAGCGCTACGCAAGGCGGTACAGCGCTGTCAGCAGGCGAAAATGCGTACCCTGGTGCTGGGGGGAGGACACGAAACCGCGTTTGCCCATGGCGCTGGCGTGCTGGATGCGTTCCCACAGGCAAAAGTGGGCATCATCAATCTCGACGCGCATCTCGATTTGCGTCATGCCGAACAGGCCACATCTGGTACGCCGTTTCGCCAGCTGGCGCACCTTTGCGATGAACAGCAACGCGGATTTCACTATGCCTGTATCGGCGTCAGTCGGGCGGCAAATACCCAGGCGCTGTGGGATGAAGCGCAGCGGCTTGGTGTCACCGTGGTGGAAGATTTGCACTGTGATTCGGCACAGGCCCAACTGGCGCAGTTTGCCTCTGGCGTGGATGTCATCTATCTGACTATCGACCTTGACGTACTGCCGGTTTGGGAAATGCCCGCGGTGTCAGCGCCCGCCGCGCTGGGTGTACCGTTGGCGACGCTGTTGGGGCTGATTGACCCCCTTTGTCGTAGCGGTAAACTGCAGGCGGTGGATATGGTTGAATTTAATCCACGCTTTGACGATGATGGCAGAGCGGCACGCGTTGCGGCGCGATTAGGCTGGCAAATCGCGCACTGGTGGCGCTGACATGCCTGAGGGCGTTACGCTTATCAGGTTCGGGTAATGTCTGTAAACTATACCCATTCACATTTCAGCTTAAGGAAGGCACACGCATGCTCCCATCCCGTTCTGCTCCAGCTCCTTTTTACGAAAAGGTAAAACAGGAGATCAGCGAAAAGATTGCCAGCGGTATCTGGCAAGCTCACGATCGTATCCCGTCTGAAGCAGAGCTGGTGGCACAGTATGGTTTTAGCCGAATGACCATCAATCGGGCGCTGCGTGAGTTAACGGATGAGGGGTTGCTGGTGCGTTTGCAGGGGGTGGGGACGTTTGTCGCCGAGCCAAAAGGCCAGTCTGCGCTGTTTGAAATTCGCAGTATTGCGGATGAAATCAACGCGCGTCAGCATCAGCACCGCTGTGAGGTTCTGACGCTGGAAAGAACCCAGGCAAATGCTCAGCAGGCTTTAGTGTTAAACGTTAAAGAAGGCACCCCCATTTTTCACTCCATCATGGTGCACTACGAGAACGATTTGCCGGTACAAATTGAAGATCGCTGTGTGAATGCGGAGATTGTGCCGGAGTATCTGGCGCAGGATTACAGCCAGACCACGCCTCACGCTTACCTGTCGCTGATCGCCCCCTTAACGGAAGGTGAGCACATTGTCGAAGCGGTACGCGCCAGTGCGGAAGAGTGCGCGTTGCTGAAAATCAAAGAACATGATCCCTGCTTGCTGATCCGCCGCAAAACCTGGTCCGCATCATCCATTGTCTCTCATGCCCGTTTGCTGTTTCCGGGTTCCCGCTATCGCCTGCAAGGACGGTTTATGTCCTGATGTCGGGATACCAAAACCGTGATTGCTGACGCAATATAATAAAAATGTATCTTAATTGTTAAAATCACCCTTGCGGCAACTTGTATAGACAAGTATATGTTACTTATCTATCCGACGTTCGCGAGGAGTTTTCTGTCATGTCCCATAGCAAATATCGTCAGCAGGATATTCGTGCCCCGCGTGGCACTACCTTAACGGCCAAAAGCTGGCTGACCGAAGCGCCGCTGCGCATGTTAATGAACAACCTGGATCCCGACGTGGCGGAAAATCCGCATGAGCTGGTGGTATACGGCGGGATTGGTCGCGCCGCGCGTGACTGGGCGTGTTACGACGCCATCGTTAATGCGCTGACACAACTGGAGAGCGATGAGACCCTGCTGGTCCAGTCGGGTAAACCGGTCGGTGTGTTCAAAACCCATGACAATGCCCCGCGCGTACTGATTGCTAACTCCAACCTGGTTCCGCACTGGGCAACCTGGGAACACTTTAACGAGCTGGATGCCAAAGGGCTGGCGATGTACGGTCAGATGACCGCCGGGAGTTGGATCTACATCGGCAGCCAGGGCATCGTGCAGGGGACGTATGAAACCTTCGTTGAGGCCGGACGTCAGCATTATCAGGGTAACCTGAGTGGACGCTGGGTGTTAACCGCCGGGCTGGGCGGCATGGGCGGGGCGCAGCCGTTAGCCGCGACGCTGGCGGGCGCATGCTCGCTGAATATTGAATGTCAGCAAAGCCGCATTGATTTCCGTCTGCGTACCCGTTACGTGGACGAGCAGGCGACATCGCTGGACGATGCGCTGGCGCGTATCGATAAGTACACCCGCGAAGGGAAAGCGGTTTCCATTGCGCTGTGCGCGAACGCCGCCGACGTTGTGCCGGAGCTGGTGAAGCGTGGTGTGCGCCCGGATATGGTGACCGACCAGACCAGCGCCCACGATCCGCTGCATGGTTATCTGCCGTCCGGCTGGAGCTGGGAAGAGTATCAGGCGAAAGCGGTGTCCGATCCGCAGGGTACGGTGCAGGCGGCGAAACGCTCAATGGCAACGCATGTCGAAGCGATGCTGGCGTTTAGCAAAATGGGCGTACCGACGTTTGATTACGGCAATAACATTCGCCAGATGGCCAAAGAGATGGGCGTGGAAAACGCCTTTGATTTCCCCGGTTTTGTGCCAGCGTATATTCGACCGCTGTTCTGTCGTGGCATTGGCCCGTTCCGCTGGGTGGCGCTTTCCGGCGATCCGCAGGATATTTATAAAACCGATGCCAAAGTGAAAGAGATCGTGGCTGACGATAAACACCTGCATCACTGGCTGGATATGGCGCGTGAGCGGATTAACTTCCAGGGATTACCGGCGCGTATCTGCTGGGTCGGCCTGGAATGGCGACAGAAGCTGGGGCTGGCGTTTAATGAAATGGTGCGCAGCGGCGAAGTGTCCGCGCCAATTGTTATTGGCCGTGACCATCTGGACTCCGGCTCCGTTGCCAGTCCGAACCGCGAAACCGAAGCCATGCGCGACGGGTCTGACGCCGTATCTGACTGGCCGCTGCTGAATGCGCTGCTTAACACCGCCAGCGGCGCGACGTGGGTGTCACTGCATCACGGTGGCGGAGTGGGAATGGGTTTCTCCCAGCATGCCGGGATGGTCATTGTTTGTGATGGCACCGATGAAGCCGCTGCGCGTATTGCCCGGGTATTGCATAACGATCCGGCTACCGGGGTGATGCGCCACGCTGATGCCGGATATGATATTGCGATGGAATGCGCCGTCGAAGAAGGGCTGAATTTGCCGATGGTCGCTGCGACGCAGGGGAAACGCTGAGATGAATACCATGACATTAACGCCGGGCCAACTGACTTTTGCACAACTTCGTGACATCTGGCAGCAGCCGGTCCAACTAAGCCTTGATGCCAGCGCAATTGACGCCATTAATGCAAGCGTCGCCTGCGTCAATAACATTGTCGCTGAAGGCCGTACGGCATACGGCATTAATACCGGTTTTGGCCTGCTGGCGCAGACCCGTATCGCCACAGAAGATTTGCAGAATTTACAGCGCTCGTTGGTGCTTTCTCATGCGGCTGGCGTCGGCGAGGCGCTGGACGACGCGATGGTGCGCCTGATTATGGTGCTGAAAATCAACAGCCTGGCGCGCGGTTTTTCCGGTATTCGCCTGAGCGTGATTGAAGCGCTGATTGCGCTGGTGAATACAGAGGTGTATCCGCTGATCCCGGCGAAAGGCTCAGTGGGGGCATCGGGTGACCTGGCGCCGTTGGCGCATATGTCTCTGACATTGCTGGGTGAAGGGAAGGCGCGCTGGCAGGGGGAATGGCTCCCGGCGACCGAAGCACTGAAAAAGGCCGGGCTGGAGCCGATAACGCTGGAGGCGAAAGAAGGGCTGGCGCTGCTTAACGGGACTCAGGCTTCGACGGCTTTTGCGCTGCGTGGGCTAATTGAAGCTCAGGAACTGTTTGCGTCCGCGACGGTGTGCGGGGCGCTGACCACCGAAGCTGTTTTGGGCTCCCGTCGTCCGTTTGACGCGCGGATTCATGCCGCGCGAGGACAACGCGGGCAGATTGACGCCGCGGCGCTGTACCGCCATGTGTTGACGGATTCCAGCGCGCTTTCGCAGTCGCATCATAACTGTGAAAAAGTACAGGATCCATATTCTCTGCGCTGTCAGCCGCAGGTGATGGGGGCATGTCTGACGCAAATGCGCCAGGTGATGGATGTTCTGCTGGTGGAAGCCAACGCGGTTTCCGACAACCCGCTGGTGTTTGCCGAAGAAGGCGATGTGATTTCAGGCGGCAACTTCCATGCTGAACCCGTGGCGATGGCGGCGGATAACCTGGCGCTGGCGATTGCGGAAATCGGGGCCTTATCGGAGCGTCGCATTGCGTTAATGATGGATAAACACATGTCGCAACTGCCGCCTTTCCTGGTGAAAAATGGTGGAGTTAACTCCGGCTTTATGATTGCGCAAGTCACGGCTGCCGCGCTGGCGAGCGAGAACAAAGCGCTGGCGCATCCGCACAGCGTAGACAGCTTACCGACCTCCGCCAACCAGGAGGATCATGTGTCTATGGCGCCGGCGGCGGGTCGCAGGCTGTGGGAGATGGCGGCGAATACGCGCGGCGTGATTGCCGTCGAGTGGCTGGCGGCGTGTCAGGGAATCGATCTACGTGAAGGGTTAACCTCAAGTCCATTGCTGGAGCAGGCGCGCCAGGCGCTACGCGAGCAGGTTGCCCACTATACGCAGGATCGCTTTTTCGCCCCGGATATTGAGTCCGCGACCGAACTGTTAGCGCAAGGAACGTTGCTGAAATTGCTGCCCGAATTTCTGTAGAAAATTGCCTGATGGCGACGCTGAGGCGTCTTATCAGGCCTACGATCTGCTTTGTAGGCCGGATGAGGCGAAGCCGACATCCGGCCCAACAGAGATTAACTAAACATCGCCGTAATCGAGGCGCTGGCGAGCGAGTGGAAGTGAACATTAAATCCAACCATCGCGCCGCTGGCGTCCTCATCGACATCAATACGCTCTACATCCAGCGCGTGAACCGTAAAGATATAGCGATGAGTTTCCCCCTTCGGCGGCGCTGCGCCACCATAACCGGCTTTACCAAAATCCGTACGGGTCTGAATCACCCCGTCCGGCAGTGCAACCAGACCGGAACCGAAGCCTTGCGTGAGAACGCGGGTATCGGCGGGCAGATTTACAACTACCCAGTGCCACCAGCCGGAGCCGGTGGGCGCATCAGGATCGTAACAGGTCACGACAAAGCTCTTAGTCCCGGCGGGCACATCATCCCATGCCAGATGCGGGGAAATATTATCCCCGTCATATCCCATGCCGTTAAAGACGTGACGATGCCCAAGCTTCTCCCCATCGCGCAGATCGTTACTGATTAGTTTCATACTGACTCCTCTCGTTAGCCAAAAAGTGTAGCCAGAAACCGTATAGCTTACCGCTGTTTAATCGCTAAAAAATGTTGCATGGCGCACAGCCTCATTGACGGCTTGCGTAAGGCGGCGCAACTGCTCGGGCTGGATAATGTACGGCGGCATCAGATAGATCAGCTTACCAAACGGTCGTACCCACACGCCCTGTTCGACAAAGAACTTCTGTAGTGCCGCCATATTTACCGGCTGGGTGGTTTCTATCACGCCGATGGCGCCGAGCACGCGCACGTCGGCGACCCGGCTGGAGTCTGCTGCCGGGGCGAGTTCTGTACGCAACTGCGCTTCAATGGCCGCGACCTGCGAGCGCCACTCGCCGGTGTTGAGTAGCGACAGGCTGGCGGAGGCGACGGCACAAGCCAGCGGATTGCCCATAAAGGTCGGACCGTGCATGAAGCAGCCCGCTTCGCCGTTGCTGATGGTTTCTGCGACCAGACGGGTGGTCAGGGTCGCGGAAAGGGTCATCGTTCCGCCGGTTAATGCTTTGCCGAGGCACAAAATATCCGGCGTAATATCGGCGTGTTCACAGGCAAACAGCCTGCCGGTGCGGCCAAATCCGGTGGCGATCTCATCGGCAATCAGCAGGATGCCTTCCCGGTCGCACATCTTACGGATACGCTTTAACCACTCAGGATGGTATATGCGCATACCGCCAGCGCCCTGCACAATTGGCTCGAGGATCACCGCCGCAATCTCGTGACGATGCGCGGCCATCAGGCGGGCAAAAGGCACCATGTCCAGTTCGTCCCACTCGCCGCCCATGCGGCTTTGCGGCGCAGGCGCGAACAGGTTTTCCGGCAGATACCCTTTCCACAGACTGTGCATTGAGTTGTCGGGATCGCAGACCGACATCGCGCCGAAGGTATCGCCGTGATAGCCGTTACGAAATGTCAGGAAACGCTGACGAGATTCCCCTTTGGCCTGCCAGTATTGCAGCGCCATTTTCATCGCCACTTCCACCGCGACCGAACCTGAATCCGCGAGAAAAACGCACTCCAGCGCTTCTGGCGTCATGTCCACCAGTTGGCGACACAGCGCGATGGCCGGGGCATGGGTAATGCCGCCAAACATCACGTGCGACATGGCGTCAATCTGCGTTTTCATTGCGGTGTTCAACTGCGGATGATTGTAACCGTGGATCGCCGCCCACCAGGATGACATACCGTCAATGAGCCGCTCACCGCTGGCTAAAATTAGTTCACAACCTTCGGCCCGCGCCACCGGATACACCGGCAATGGGGAGGTCATGGAAGTGTAAGGGTGCCAGATATGGCGTTGGTCAAACGCAAGATCATCCGTTGTCATAATCGACTTGTAAACCAAATTAAAAAGATTTAGGTTTACGAGTCTACACCAAACTGACAACGAAACGTATACCAATATGGCTCATTCTTCTCGCTGGACAATGTCGCAAGTCACCGAATTATTTGAAAAACCACTGCTTGATCTCCTGTTTGAAGCGCAACAGATTCATCGTCAGCACTTCGATCCGCGGCAGGTACAGGTCAGTACGCTGTTGTCGATTAAGACTGGCGCCTGCCCGGAAGACTGCAAATACTGCCCGCAAAGTTCTCGCTATAAAACGGGTCTGGAAACTGAACGCTTGATGGAAGTGGAACAGGTACTGGACTCGGCGCGTAAGGCGAAGCAGGCCGGTTCAACGCGGTTTTGCATGGGGGCGGCGTGGAAGAACCCGCACGAGCGCGATATGCCTTACCTGGAACAGATGGTTCAGGGCGTGAAAGCGTTGGGGCTGGAAGCTTGCATGACGCTGGGAACGCTCAACGAAACCCAGGCTCAGCGCCTGGCCAACGCGGGACTGGATTACTACAACCATAACCTCGACACCTCGCCGGAGTTTTACGGCAATATCATTACTACCCGGTCTTATCAGGAACGTCTGGATACGCTGGATAAAGTGCGTGAAGCCGGGATTAAAGTCTGCTCAGGCGGTATTGTCGGATTAGGCGAAACGGTCACCGATCGCGCCGGTCTGCTGCTGCAATTAGCCAATCTGCCGACGCCGCCGGAAAGCGTGCCGATCAACATGCTGGTGAAGGTGAAGGGCACGCCGCTTGCCGATAACGACGACGTCGACGCGTTTGATTTCATCCGAACCATCGCCGTGGCGCGCATCATGATGCCAACCTCTTACGTGCGTCTTTCCGCCGGGCGCGAGCAGATGAACGAGCAAACCCAGGCGATGTGCTTTATGGCCGGCGCTAACTCGATTTTCTACGGCTGCAAACTGCTGACTACGCCGAATCCGAACGAAGATAAAGATTTGCTGTTATTCCGCAAGCTGGGTCTCAACCCGCAGCAAACGGCGGTGCTGGCGGGGGATAACGAACAGCAACAACGTCTCGAGCAGGCGCTGCGTACCCCGGATACCGATGATTACTACAACGCGGCAACCGTATGACCTGGCAGCAAAAAATTGGCGATGCGCTCACGGCGCGTCGTTGCGCTGATGCGTGGCGGCAGCGCTATGCGGTGACCCAGGGCGCCGGTCGCTGGCTGCAGGCCGACGGCCGCCAGTATCTGAATTTCTCCAGCAATGATTACCTTGGCCTGAGCCACCATCCGCAGATTATCTGCGCCTGGCAGCAGGGAGCTGAACGTTTTGGCGTCGGCAGCGGCGGCTCGGGTCATGTCAGCGGGTATTCCGTGGCTCACCAGGCGCTGGAAGAAGAGCTGGCGCAGTGGCTGGGCTATTCGCGGGCGCTGTTATTTATCTCCGGTTTTGCCGCTAATCAGGCGGTGATAGCCGCATTGATGGAAAAAGACGATCGTATTGTCGCCGACAGGCTTAGCCATGCCTCGCTGTTGGAGGCCGCCAGCCTTAGCCCGGCTGTTCTACGTCGCTTTACCCATAACGATCCGCATCATCTGGAGCGTCTGCTGACTGCCCCCTGTCCGGGGCAGCAGCTCGTGGTCACTGAAGGCGTATTCAGCATGGATGGCGACAGCGCGCCGCTCGCTGAAATCCACGCGGTGGCGGAACGACACGGTGCGTGGCTACTGGTGGATGATGCGCACGGCGTTGGCGTAACCGGTGCAGAAGGACGCGGCTCCTGCTGGCGACAGCAGGTCAAACCCGAACTGTTAGTGGTGACGTTTGGCAAAGGATTTGGCGTCAGCGGCGCGGCAATCCTGTGTTCTGACAGCGTGGCCGACTATCTGTTGCAGTTTGCCCGTCATCTGATCTACAGCACCAGTATGCCTCCGGCGCAGGCTCAGGCCCTGCGCGCCGCGCTGGCGGTGATCCGCAGCCGTGAAGGTGATGAACGCCGGGAAAAGTTAGCGATGCTGATCCAGCGTTTTCGCGCTGGGGTGAATACGCCGGGTTTAACGCTGGCGAATTCAACCAGTGCTATTCAGCCGCTGATTGTTGGCGATAACCATAAAGCTTTGCAACTGGCGGACACACTACGGCAACAGGGATGTTGGGTGACGGCAATTCGCCCGCCGACGGTGCCCGCCGGTACGGCCAGATTACGGCTGACGCTGACCCAGGCGCATGAGGTGCAGGATATCGATCGTCTACTGGAGGTGTTGCATGGCGCAGGTCAATAAACGGGCGATTGCCGCCGCGTTTGGCCGCGCGGCCACCCACTATGAGCAACACGCAGAGCTACAGCGTCAAAGTGCCGATGCGTTACTGGCGTTACTGGATGGCGGCACGTTCTCGCAGGTATTGGATGCGGGCTGTGGGCCTGGACGTATGAGTCGCTACTGGCGTGAGCAGGGGAGTGAGGTCTGCGCGCTGGATCTGTCGTCGCAAATGCTGGCTGAAGCGCAGCGTCACGATGTCGCCCACCACTATCTGCTGGCGGATATCGAAGCCATCCCGCAGGCAACCGCGAGCTTTGACCTGGCCTGGAGTAATCTGGCCGTACAGTGGTGTGGCGACCTGCGCGGCGCGTTAAGCGAGCTTTACCGGGTGGTGCGTCCTGGCGGGACGGTGGCGTTTAGTACCCTGGCGCAGGGGTCGATGCCGGAACTTCGTCAGGCCTGGCAGGCGGTTGACGATCGGGAGCACGCCAACCGTTTTTTGCCCGTGGCGCAACTGGAAAACGCCCTGTATGGCTGGGATGTTGAATACCAGTTTCATGCCGTCACGCTGTGGTTTGATGATGCGCTGAGCGCCATGCGTTCGCTAAAAGGCATTGGCGCGACGCATTTGCATGATGGGCGCGAGCAACGTGTGCTGACGCGCGCTCAGCTGCGCCAGCTACAGTTAGCCTGGCCCTGTCAGCAGGGGAAATATCCGCTGACCTACCATCTTTTTTTAGGAGTAATTCAACGTGGCTAAAACGTATTTTGTCACCGGGACAGATACCGAAGTCGGTAAAACTGTCGCCAGCTGCGCGCTGCTCCAGGCGGCGGGACAACTGGGGTTGCGCGCCGTTGGCTATAAGCCGGTGGCGTCAGGCAGTGAAATGACGGCTGATGGCCTGCGAAACAGCGATGCGTTGGAATTACAGCGCAATAGCGCTGTGACGGCGGACTATGCGGCGATTAATCCCTACTGCTTCGCTGAACCTACCTCGCCGCATATCATCAGCGCCGACGAAGGTCGCCCCATTTTGGCCTCCGTGATGTCATCGGGTTTACGCACGCTTGAAGCGCAGGCTGACTGGGTACTGGTGGAGGGGGCTGGTGGATGGTTTACGCCGCTTTCGCCAACGCTGAGTTTTTCCGACTGGGTCAAAACAGAACAGTTGCCAGTGATTCTGGTGGTTGGCGTTAAGCTCGGCTGCATCAATCACGCCATTCTGACCGCCCAGGCGGTGCAGCAGGCCGGACTGACGCTTGCCGGATGGGTAGCCAATGATGTGACGCCGCCCGGCAAACGTCATGCTGAATACATGGCGACGCTAAAGCGCGTGATCCCGGCACCTTTGCTGGGGGAAATTCCCTGGCTGGCAGAAGATCCTGAGCAGGCATCGACCGGACGTTATCTCGATCTCAGCATTTTGTCTTTGACGGCATCAGCAGGTTGAATCGAGAGGGGAAATAACACTGGTCGCTATTGCAGTACGCGGACAAGAAAATGGTGAAAATGCGAGCAAGATCTCGGCTCTCCCTGGCCGCCTCGTTAGCTGATAAATATCAAAAAATAGCGATAATTTTTTTTTAGCCCAGCGGAAAAGAGAGTCAGGGTGTTTTTGCCAGGCTACAGTCCACACGGGCTGGAAGCAGTTATCCACTATTCCTGTGGATAACCTTGTGTATTAGGGTTAGAAAACACAATGTAAGCGAGAGAAGACGCGGCCTGCGACTAAATTGATGCGAAAGACGGCTTGAGAAAATAATCTTTAAATTACAGATAGTTAGATAAAAGCAATGGCTGTCGCAGAAGTGTCATGTGTTGCCATAAAACTTTCATCGGCTGGCTTGACAAATGTTAAAAAAGGCATTGGTTTGGGGATAACACATTTTTGCTGGTGTTTTATCTTGTCTGGGGGCAAATTTTGGCCTGCAGTCACGGCTATTTTGCGGGTGTAACAGAAATATTCTGGCGCGTTACTGTTTTTTCATCCAGTATATTTTACTGGCAAAATATACGACTGCGAGTAAAATTACACACCTGCCCGCCCATTGCTTCAGGTAGCTGCTCATGAGTAAACCGTTCAAACTAAATTCCGCTTTTAAACCCTCTGGCGATCAGCCTGAGGCGATACGTCGCCTGGAAGAAGGTCTGGAGGACGGTCTGGCGCATCAGACGCTGCTGGGGGTGACGGGATCGGGGAAAACATTCACCATCGCGAATGTGATTGCGGACCTACAGCGTCCTACCATGGTGCTGGCGCCTAACAAGACGCTTGCCGCGCAGCTATATGGCGAGATGAAAGAGTTCTTTCCGGAAAACGCGGTGGAATATTTTGTCTCCTACTACGACTATTATCAGCCGGAAGCTTACGTACCGAGTTCTGATACCTTCATCGAGAAGGATGCCTCGGTCAACGAACACATTGAGCAGATGCGTCTGTCGGCGACCAAAGCGCTGCTCGAACGTCGGGATGTCGTTGTGGTGGCGTCGGTTTCCGCCATTTATGGTTTGGGCGACCCGGACCTGTATCTGAAAATGATGCTGCATCTGACGGTGGGGATGATCATTGACCAGCGCGCGATCCTGCGTCGTCTGGCGGAGCTGCAATATACCCGTAACGATCAGGCATTCCAGCGCGGGACCTTCCGCGTGCGCGGTGAAGTTATCGACATTTTCCCGGCTGAATCCGACGACATTGCGTTGCGCGTGGAACTGTTCGATGAGGAAGTCGAGCGTTTGTCGCTGTTTGACCCGCTTACCGGGCAGGTTGAATCGACCATTTCCCGCTATACCATCTACCCGAAAACGCACTACGTCACGCCGCGCGAACGTATCGTGCAGGCGATGGAAGAAATTAAAGTCGAGCTGGCAGACCGCCGTAAAAACATGCTGGCGAATAACAAGTTGCTGGAAGAGCAGCGCTTAAGCCAGCGTACACAGTTCGATCTGGAAATGATGAACGAGCTGGGTTATTGCTCGGGGATTGAAAACTATTCCCGCTATCTGTCCGGACGCGGTCCAGGCGAGCCGCCGCCGACGTTGTTTGATTACCTGCCGGCTGATGGTCTGCTGGTAGTGGATGAATCCCACGTCACTATCCCGCAAATTGGCGGTATGTACCGTGGCGACCGGGCGCGTAAAGAGACCCTGGTCGAATACGGATTCCGTTTGCCCTCGGCGCTGGATAACCGTCCGCTTAAATTTGAAGAGTTCGAGGCACTGGCTCCGCAGACCATCTACGTCTCGGCGACGCCGGGGAACTATGAGCTGGAGAAATCCGGTGATGACGTGGTTGATCAGGTAGTACGACCGACCGGCCTGCTGGATCCGGTGATAGAAGTGCGTCCGGTGGCGACGCAGGTTGACGATCTGCTGTCGGAGATCCGCACGCGTGCGGCGATTAACGAACGTGTGCTGGTCACCACGCTTACCAAACGCATGGCGGAAGACCTCACCGAATACCTCGAAGAGCACGGCGAGCGGGTGCGTTATCTGCACTCAGACATCGATACCGTGGAACGTATGGAAATCATTCGTGACCTGCGCCTGGGCGAGTTTGACGTGCTGGTGGGTATCAACCTGTTACGTGAGGGGCTGGACATGCCTGAGGTCTCGCTGGTGGCGATTCTGGACGCAGACAAAGAAGGGTTCCTGCGCTCTGAACGCTCACTTATCCAGACCATCGGTCGCGCGGCGCGTAACATCAACGGCAAGGCTATACTCTACGGCGATAAAATTACCGCCTCGATGGCCAGGGCGATTGGTGAAACTGAACGTCGTCGCGAGAAGCAGCAGCGCTATAACGAAGAGCACGGTATTACGCCGCAGGGGCTGAACAAGAAAGTGGTCGATATTCTGGCGCTGGGTCAGAATATTGCGAAGACCAAGGCGAAGGGCAAAGGGAAGTCACGTGCGGGTGCGAAGTCTGACGTTGTTGAACTGGATATGACGCCAAAAGCCCTGCAGCAAAAGATTCACGAGTTGGAAGGGCAGATGATGCAGCATGCGCAGAATCTCGAATTTGAAGAGGCTGCGACGATCCGCGATCAGTTGCATCAGCTGCGTGAGTTATTTATTGCGGCATCGTAATCCTGTGCCGGATGCGGGGTAACCCCCTTATCCGGCTTACGGGGTGCTTGCGTTTGTCGGCCTGACAAGCGCAGCGCATCAGGCAAATCCACTCAGCCTAATGCCTGTACCGCTTTCTCCAGCGCGCTGTGCAGCAACTGACGGTCATGACGGTACGGAATATCGCTGGCTTCCAGCACTTCCTGAATCACAATGCGGTCGGTAACGGCCGAAACATCTACTTTCGGGCCGACAACCACCGCGTCAATCACTTTTTTGCCAACGTACTGTTCGATGATTGCCAGCTTATCGTTAAGCGTCAGGCTGGCTGCTGGCAGGCTTAATTCGCGACCCAGATTGCCAATGTAGACCATCCTGGCGGGTGTACGCCGTAATGCCTGCGCCAGTTCGTCGAGCAGCAGGATCGGCATCAGGCTGGTATAAAAACTGCCTGGTCCTATCAGAATCAAATCTGCTTCGGCGATTGCCTCAACCGCTTCTCGCGTGGTAGGGACTTTTGGCGACAGCATCAGTTCCTGAGGTGGGATAGTGAGCTGATCGATATTCACTTCGCCATAGACTTCATGCCCCTGATCATCAATAGCCATCAGATCCACCGGCAGCTCTGACATCGGAATTAAATGCGCATCCACCTTCAGCAGGTTGCGAATTAAATTTATGGCTTCCAGAGGCCGCACGCTGAGGTGATCGAGCGCCTTTAACATTAAATTTCCGAGGTTATGTCCGGAAAGCTCGCCATTACCGCCAAAACGGTATTCAAACATAGCGGATGCAACGCTGGGTTGGGTAATTAACTGGTTCAGACAGTTACGCATGTCACCCCAGGCGATGCCGCCTTCAGAACGACGAATACGCCCCGTGGAGCCGCCATTATCGGTGGTGGTGACGATACCCGTCAGTCGTGAACCTAAAGGGGAAAGTGAGGAGAGAACGCGTCCTAATCCATGCCCTCCGCCGAGAGCGACAACGCGATCTAAATCTGCCAGCGTGCGAGTGCGCATAGAGTTTCCTGATATCAATTGATCGGCGCTACAGTACCGTAAATAGCGTGTTTTCAGCAATTATCCAGTTGGCATTTGCCGAAATTAATTTTCGGCGATCTACCCCTTTCTGACGACATGCACCTGACAGCAAGATGATGTATATCAATGCAAAACTGTGGTTTTTGCTTATTCTGTAGCGAAATTGCACGATCATGTCGCTATATACGTATTTATACAGCGTAAGTGTGCTTGGCATTATCGCCATTTACACGCTAGTATCGGCATAACCACTACGTACTCAAAGTATGATGAGTATAAACACTCTAGCCTCTGCACCTGGGTCAAATGATACGGTGCTTTGGCCGTGGCAATGCTCGAACGAGATTGTCACCAGGGCGCAGGAAGAAATGACTGCGTCTCCCGTATTTGGAAAGGTGTACATGGGCTCTCAACTTACCGATGCTTTCGCGCGTAAGTTTTACTACTTACGTTTGTCGATTACCGATGTGTGTAACTTTCGTTGCACCTACTGCCTGCCGGATGGCTATAAGCCCGGCGGGGTCACCAATAACGGCTTTTTGACCGTTGATGAAATTCGCCGCGTCACCCGTGCGTTCGCCAGTCTGGGGACGGAAAAAGTGCGCCTGACAGGGGGCGAACCCTCATTACGTCGCGATTTTACCGACATTATTGCCGCTGTGCGTGAAAACGACGCCATCCGTCAGATTGCGGTAACGACCAATGGTTATCGTCTGGCGCGCGATGCTGCGGCCTGGCGCGATGCCGGATTGACGGCACTCAACGTCAGCGTCGACAGTCTCGATGCCCGTCAGTTTCACGCCATTACCGGGCAGGACAAATTTCAGCAGGTGATGGCGGGCATTGACGCCGCCTTTGCAGCCGGTTTTGAAAAAGTCAAAGTCAACACTGTGTTGATGCGCGATGTAAACCATCATCAACTGGACACCTTCCTGGCGTGGATCCAACCTCGTCCTATTCAACTGCGTTTTATTGAACTGATGGAAACGGGGGAGGGCAGTGCACTTTTCCGTAAGCATCATATCTCAGGGCAAGTACTGCGCGATGAGCTTCTGCGTCGCGGCTGGATCCACCAGCTTCGCCTGCGCAGCGACGGTCCGGCTCAGGTTTTCTGCCATCCTGATTATGCTGGCGAAATTGGTCTGATCATGCCTTATGAGAAAGACTTTTGCGCCACCTGTAATCGTCTGCGCGTTTCCTCTGTCGGCAAGCTTCATCTGTGTTTATTTGGTGAAGGCGGCGTAAGCCTGCGTGACTTGCTGGAAGATGACGCTCAGCAATCCGCGCTGGAAGAACGCATTTCAACCGCGCTGCTGGAGAAAAAGCAGACCCATTTCCTGCATCAGAACAATACCGGTATTACGCAAAACTTATCTTACATTGGCGGCTGATCGCTAAAAGGAGTTTTCATGAGTCAGGTAAGCGCTGAATTTATCCCGACACGCATTGCTATTCTTACTGTTTCCAACCGTCGCGGCGAAGAGGACGACACCTCTGGTCACTACCTGCGTGACTCGGCGCAGGAAGCGGGCCATCAGATTGTTGACAAGGCGATTGTCAAAGAGAACCGTTATGCCATCCGCGCCCAGGTTTCCGCCTGGATTGCCAGTGACGATGTGCAGGTTGTGCTCATTACCGGCGGCACCGGACTGACCGAAGGTGACCAGGCGCCGGAAGCGTTGCAACCGCTGTTCGACAGAGAAGTTGAAGGTTTTGGCGAAGTATTCCGTATGCTCTCGTTTGAAGAGATCGGTACCGCGACGCTGCAATCCCGGGCAATTGCCGGGGTTGCGAATAAAACGCTGATTTTCGCCATGCCGGGGTCGACCAAAGCGTGCCGTACCGCCTGGGAAAATATCATTGCGCCGCAGCTTGATGCCCGTACGCGTCCGTGTAATTTCCACCCACATTTGAAGAAATAAGTATGTCGCAACTGACTCATATTAACGCCGCTGGCGAAGCCCACATGGTGGATGTCTCTGGCAAAGCAGAAACGGTACGCGAGGCGCGTGCTGAAGCCTTCGTGACGATGCGCAGCGAAACGCTGGCGATGATTATCGATGGTAGCCACCATAAAGGCGACGTTTTCGCCACGGCGCGCATTGCCGGTATTCAGGCGGCCAAACGAACCTGGGATCTTATCCCGCTGTGTCATCCGCTGATGCTGAGCAAGGTCGAAGTCAACCTGCATGCCGAACCGGAACACGATCGTGTACGCATTGAGACGCTGTGTCGCCTGAGCGGGAAAACCGGTGTGGAAATGGAAGCGTTAACGGCGGCCTCCGTGGCGGCGTTGACCATCTACGACATGTGCAAAGCGGTGCAAAAGGACATGGTGATTGGTCCGGTGCGCCTGCTGGCAAAAAGCGGCGGCAAGTCGGGAGATTTTAAGGTGGATGCGCATGATTAAGGTTCTTTTCTTTGCCCAGGTCCGTGAACTGGTCAATACGGACGCTTTAGAGGTCACCGCTGAATTTCCAACGGTCGAAGCGCTGCGCCAGCATCTGGCGGCGCAAGGCGATCGTTGGGCGCTGGCGCTGGAAGACGGCAAGCTGCTGGCGGCGGTGAACCAGACGCTGGTCAGTTTTGACCATCCCCTTAATGCAGGTGATGAAGTGGCTTTCTTCCCACCGGTAACCGGAGGTTAAGATGGCTGAGACGCGAATTGTTGTTGGGCATGCGCCGTTCAGCGTAGGGGAAGAGTATCCCTGGCTTGCCGAGCGTGATGAAGACGGCGCCGTAGTGACCTTCACCGGTAAAGTGCGTAACCACAACCTCGGCGACAGTGTGCAGGCATTAACGCTGGAACACTATCCCGGCATGACCGAAAAAGCGCTGGCGGAGATTGTCGACGAGGCGCGTACGCGCTGGCCGCTGGGACGGGTGACGGTGATCCATCGCATTGGCGCGCTGTGGCCCGGCGATGAAATCGTTTTTGTTGGCGTGACCAGCGCGCATCGTAGTAGCGCGTTTGATGCCGGGCAGTTCATTATGGATTATCTGAAAACCCGCGCACCGTTCTGGAAGCGCGAGGCCACGCCGGAAGGTGAACGTTGGGTGGATGCTCGTGACAGCGATAAGCTAGCAGCAAAACGCTGGTAGAGTACAATTGTTGTAGGCTCATACTGATTCAGGAGATTGTCATGGACCGATTCCCACGATCCGATTCTATTGTGCAGGCGCGTTCCGGCCTGCAAACGTATATGGCGCAGGTTTATGGCTGGATGACCTGCGGGTTGTTGCTGACGGCGTTTATCGCCTGGTATGCGGCAAATACGCCCGCGGTGATGATGTTTGTCTTCTCCAGTAAAATCACCTTCTTTGGCCTGATTATCGCCCAACTGGCGCTGGTGTTCGTTTTGTCCGGCATGGTGCAAAAGCTGAGCGCCGGTGTGGCAACCACGCTGTTTATGCTCTATTCGGCGTTAACCGGGTTAACGCTGTCGAGCATCTTCATCGTCTATACCTACTCGTCTATCGCCAGTACCTTTGTGGTCACCGGCGGGATGTTTGGCATCATGAGCTTGTACGGTTATACCACTAAGCGCGATCTCAGCGGTTTCGGCAATATGCTGTTTATGGCGCTAATCGGTATTGTGCTGGCTTCACTGGTTAACTTCTGGCTGAAGAGCGAAGCGTTGATGTGGGCGGTAACCTACATTGGGGTGATTGTGTTTGTCGGTCTGACCGCCTATGACACGCAGAAGCTGAAAAACATCGGTGAGCAGATCGATCTGCGTGACAGTTCTAATCTGCGCAAATACGCGATTCTTGGCGCACTAACGCTGTATCTGGACTTTATCAACTTGTTCCTGATGCTGCTGCGTATCTTCGGCAATCGTCGTTAATTCTCTGTTGCCGGATAAGGCATTACGCCGCATCCGGCAAATCATTTCGCCATTGCCTTCTCGTTTTTCGCCCGCAGCTTTTTCGCCCGACTTTCCAGCAACAGGTAGCAAATAAGCGCCAGCAGCAGCGGAATAAAATAATAGAGGACGCGATACGCAAGCAGGGCGGCGATAATCTTGCCTTGAGAAGTATCTTCTCCCGCCAGCAACGCCATAAAAACCGCCTCCAGCACGCCGATCCCCGCCGGAATATGTACGATAACCCCGGCAATACTGCTCACCAGTAGCACGCCCAGCACGAAGAAATAGTTGATATCCTGACCCAGCAACAGCCAGATAATGGCTCCCATCACCATCCAGTTGGTACTGGATATCACCATTTGCGCGATGGCAAATTTCCAGGAAGGCAGCACCAGCTTTTGGCCCCTGATGGTGATGTGGCGATGTTTCGCGAAGGCGCAAAACCACAGATAAACGACAATAATCAGTAGCAGCGCAATGCCTAAAATGCGCAGCGTACCTTCATCGATATACCAATGCGCGGGCAGCTCGACCACGCCAAAGGTAAAAATAAAGCCGCCCAGCAGAATATAGCCCAACCAGTTGGTGGTAATACTCAGTGAAAAAATCCGCGTAATAGTGCTCCCCGGCAACCCGAGGCGCGAGTAGAGCCGATAACGCATCCCAATACCGCCCACCCAGGTGCTTAACGTCAGGTTGAAGGCGTAACAGATAAACGACACCAGCATGACCTGACGTTTTGCCAGCTTGTGCCCACAGTAATGTCGGCCGAGCAGGTCATAGCAGCCGTAGAGTAAATAACTGACGATTACCAACCCCACGGCGCTGAGCAGGGCAGTCCGATTGTAATCCCGGATTACCGTCCAGACCTCTTCCCAATTGACCTTGCTGGCATAAATGACCAGCAACACGATGACGGCAATGAAAAATAGCCACGTGAGTATTTTTTTCGCTAACCGCCAGCGCGGATGTGCTTTGGCCATCAGGATTTTCCTCCGACATCCTCAGTTTGAATGCGATCCTGCGTTTCCATGGCAGGCTGTGCGGGCGGTTCTACCTCGGTCAGATGTGGTGTATGTGCGGGAAGCCAGCCGACCAGCGCCGGGAAATGGCGTAAAAAGTGGAACGCCAGCACGCTTTTGGTCAGGTTCCACCAGGTGCGTTTGGGCAGCATGGATTCATCAACCCGCTTGCAGTCCTGCGCAATAATCGGGTTCAGGTTATCGCGCAGAGTCTGGTTAAACGCACGGTCATGAATAATGAGATTCGCTTCCAGATTCAGCGACAGGCTGAGCGGGTCAAGATTGCTGGAGCCTACCGTCGCCCAATGATCGTCCATCAGCGCTACCTTGCCATGCAGAGGTTTACGGCGATATTCATAGACATGGACGCCGCCTTTTACCAGATAGTTGTACAAGAGGCGGGCGCCCACTTTCACAATCGGCATATCCGGTTCACCCTGCACAATGAGTTTTACCCGAACGCCGCGTCGGGCCGCTTTACGCAGGGCATGCAGAAAGCGATAGCCGGGAAAGAAGTAGGCATTGGCAATGATCACTTCCCGTCTGGCCTGGGTAAGCATTTTCAAATAATGACGTTCAATATCATCGCGATGCTCTTCGTTGTCGCGCCAGACAAACAGCACCTGCGCTTCGCCAGGCCGATGATTTTCGACTGCGCGATGATGACGTCGCCACCAGCGGCGTACGGCGCTCTGACCCGGCAAGTTTTCTAGCACGAATGTCAGGATGTCGGCCACGATGGGACCTTCAACGCGCACGGCGTAATCCTGCTTGGCCTCAGGGCCGTAATCAGACATATGTTCAGCGGAATAATTGATGCCGCCGACGAAAGCAACGCGGTCATCAATGACCACAATTTTGCGATGCATACGGCGAAAGAGATTGGTGCGCATGCCGAACAGACGCGGGCGCGGATCGTAATAGCGGAAAACAATGCCGGCTGCGGTTAGCTCATTAACGAAACTGTCGCTGAGGTCCGGCGAACCATAGCCATCCAGCAGCACTTCCGCTTTAACACCGCGACGTGCTGCACTCAGCAGCGCGGCATGCAGCTGTTTTCCGACCGCATCTTCAAACCAGATGAAGGTCTCGAGGATAATTTTTTGTTGTGCCTGTTCAATGGCGTCAAACACGGCGGGGTAGTACTGATCGCCGTTTTCCAGCAGTTGAATTTGATTGCCTTCACGCCAGCCAAATTTCATAAATGAATCTCCGCACTCAGAGGGGCATGATCGGACAAATGTCGCCAGTGACGCAGCGCCAGCGTCGTTGGGGTACTGGCATTCGCGTTTTTCACATAGATCCTGTCGAGACGCAGCAGGGGAAACTGCACCGGAAACGTCCGCGCCGGGCGACCGTGGGCGCGGGTAAAGATCTCGTCAAGATCGGCATTGGCTTTCAACGGATGATTAGCTTTTTGTCGCCAATCGTTGAAATCACCGGCGACCACGACGGGCTCACCCTCAGGTAAGGCATTCACCCACTCTGCCAGCATAGCGAGTTGGGCCTGACGGTGGGCTTCACGCAAACCGAGATGGACACACATCACGTGAACCGGGTGGGAGAGCATCGGCGGCACGATGCGGCAGTACAGGACCCCGCGTTTTTCACTCGCGCCGACCGACACATCGCGATTTTCATAATGTTCAATAGGATAGCGCGACAGCACAGCGTTACCGTGATGCCCCTGCGGATACACGGCGTTACGTCCATAAGCGAAGTCGCTCCACATGGTATCCGCCAGAAATTCGTAGTGCGTGGTGTCCGGCCAGTTTTCCACATGCAGAGGATGCACCTCGTGCGCGCCCATGACCTCTTGCAGGCACACAATATCCGCACCGACCGTTCTGACGGCCTCTCGCAGCTCAGGCAAAATAAAACGCCGATTGAAGGCGGTAAATCCTTTATGAGTATTAATGGTGAGCACATTGAATGAAAACCGTTCTGTTTGTCTGGCCATGATTCTCCCGTTGGCATCACTTTCCTGATTAAAATAGTGTAGTCGTCGTCACAAAAAGATGCGGTGTTGCGGAATTTTCCGTAAAGTCCGGTACTCTGAACAATTAGTCGAAAATCCTTCAGGAGAAAAGCCATGAGGTGGCAACAACGTGTTCGTGTCGCAACGGGTCTAAGTTGCTGGCAGATTGTGTTGCATTTACTGGTAGTGGCATTGCTGGTAATGGGCTGGATGAGCGGCACGCTGGTGCACGTCGGCCTGGGATTATGCGTCGTTTACGGCGTAACGGTTTTATTAATGCTGGCCTTACAACGTCACCATGAACAGCGCTGGCGCGACGTGGCGGATGTGCTGGAAGAACTCACTACGACGTGGTATTTCGGTGCCGCGATGATTGTACTGTGGCTGCTGTCGCGCGTGCTGCAAAACAACGTCTTGCTGGCTCTGGCGGGGCTGGTGATCCTTGCCGGACCCGCCGTGGTGTCGCTGCTGGCGAAAGATAAAAAGCTACATCACCTTGCGTCGAAACATCGCATACGCCGCTGAGCCGGTTGTGGCCGCGATCACCAACAGCGGCCACAAACTTCCCCAGACAATCTTCAGACTCGCATCCTTCAGGTAAATCTGTTTCGTGATGTCCGTAAAATGGCGGATCGGGTTTATCCACGTCAGATTCTGCAACCATACCGGCATGTTTTCGACCGGCGAGACGTAGCCTGAGAGCAATATCGCCGGCATCATGAAGACAAATACGCCGATAAACGCCTGCTGCTGGGTGGCGCACAGCGATGAAATCAGCAGACCAAAACCGACCAGCGACAGCCCATAAATCACCATCGTGAAATAGAACAGCCCCAGTGAACCGGCAAACGGAATGTGATAAGCCCAGATGCCGATCGCCAGCACAATGGTGGCCTGAAAAGTGGCCACAATCAGCGCGGGCACTGCCTTGCCGATGAAAATCTGCCAGGTGGTGAGCGGGGAGACCAGCAGTTGATCGAGCGTGCCCTGTTCGCGCTCGCGCGCCACCGACAGCGAGGTGACGATCATCACGCCGATGGTGGTGATCATGGCGATCAGCGACGGAACCACGAACCATTTGTAGTCCAGATTCGGGTTATACCAGTTACGCACCACCAGTTCGCTGTTGTTCGGTTTTGGCTTGCCGTCCATCAGCTCCTGCTGGTACTCCTTCACGATCTGCTGCAGGTAATTGGCGGCAATTTGCGCGCTGTTCGAGTTACGTCCATCGAGGATAATTTGCATGGGCGCTTGCTGGAAGGTATCCAGATTCCGCGAGAAGTTGGCCGGGAAGCGCACCAGCAGCAGCGCTTTTTGCGTGTCGATGGTGGGCTGGATCTCCTGTGGGCTTTTCAGTAACAGAACATGCGTAAAGGCGCTGGCGCGGGCGAAGCGCTGGGTAAGCTCCACCGAGTGTTTGCCATTGTCTTCGTTATAGATAGCGATAGTGGCGTTGGTCACTTCCAGCGTCGCGGCGAACGGGAACAGAATGACCTGAATCAGCACCGGTAGAATCAGAATGGCTCGCGTCTGCGGCTCGCGTAATAGCGATTGCAGCTCTTTACGAATTAATGTCCATAAGCGATGAAACATGCCCGTCCCCTTAATCCAGCCGACGTTTGGTTTTAAGCCACGTCAGGCCAATAAACATTACCGCCGAAGCGATTAAAAACAGCACGTTGATAATCAGCACCACCGGAATGTTGCCCGCCAAAAAAAGGCTTTGCAGGGTGCTGACGAAATAGCGCGCCGGAATAATGTAAGTCACCGCGCGGATAATCGCCGGCATGCTGTCTATCTGGAAGATAAACCCCGACAACATAATCGAGGGCAGGAAAGCGGCGTTCAGCGCAACCTGCGCGGCGTTAAATTGATTACGGGTGATGGTGGAGATAAGCAGGCCCATGCCGAGCGTACTGAGCAGGAACAGGCTGGTGATAAAAAACAGGATTAACAACGAGCCGCGATAGGGCACGCCAAGAATAAACACCGACACCAGCATACACAGCAGCATCGCCAGCATGCCTAAAAAGTAATAGGGGATCAGTTTGCACAGCAGCAGCTCGACGCGGGTAACTTCGGTAGACAACAGCGCTTCCATGGTGCCGCGCTCCCATTCACGCGCCACCACTAACGAGGTGAGGATCGCGCCAATCACCGTCATGATGATGGTTACCGCTCCGGGAATTATAAAGTGCTGGCTGATAGCCGCCGGGTTAAACCAGTAGCGGGTCTGCACATCGATTAACGGCTTAAATGATTCCCCGCGATCCTCAGCCCGCTGTTGCTGCCAAATCTGCCAGATGCCTTCGACATAACCCTGCACAAAGTTGGCGGTATTCGGTTCGCTGCCGTCAGTGATCACCTGAATTGGGGCTGTGTCGCCAGGTCGCGCCATTTGTTGGGCAAAATCTACCGGGATCACCACCAGCCCGCGAATGCGTCCGGCCTGCATTTTCTCAATCAATTCCTGACGGTTATCGCTGATGGTGGCGTCAATGTACGGCGAACCGGTCATGGTGTGGGTGAAATCCAGCGCCTCTTCGCTCTGCTGTTCGAGCAAAATTCCCACTCGCAGCTTGCTGGAGTCGAGGTTGATCCCGTAGCCGAAGATAAACAGCAGCAACAACGGGATCACCACCGCAATCAGCCAACTGCTGGGATCGCGGACGATCTGGCGCGTCTCTTTTACGCACAGCGCGCGTACGCGTCGCCATGAGAGCGCGGAGTTACTCATGCGTATGCTCCTTATCCCAGTCATTGATGAGCGTAATAAACGCCTGCTCCATGGTGGGGTCCGGCGTGTCGTTATCGGCAGCCTTTGCTTTCAGGTCGTCCGGCGTGCCGCTGGCGATCAGTTTGCCGCGATACACCAGTCCGATGCGATCGCAATATTCCGCCTCATCCATAAAGTGGGTCGTCACCATTACCGTGACGCCTTTTTCCACCATGCTGTTGATATGCAACCAGAATTCTCGACGAGTAAGGGGATCAACCCCGGAAGTGGGTTCATCGAGAAACAGGATATCTGGCTCATGCATCAGCGAGCAGGCCAGCGCCAGACGTTGTTTAAAGCCCAGCGGTAGCTCGTCGGTAGCGTGGGAGGCGATGCTTTTCAGGCCAAATGCCTCACTCATGCGATCGATCTTCTCTTTCTGCGTTCGACCGCGCAGGCCGTAGACGCCGGAGAAAAAACGCAGATTCTGTTCAACCGTCAGGTTGCCGTACAGGGAGAATTTCTGCGCCATATAGCCCAGATGCTGACGCGCTTTGCCGGAGCTAACCTTGAGATCCATATCCAGCACCAGCGCTTTGCCGGAGGTAGGAACCAGCAGACCGCACATCATTTTAAAGGTGGTGGATTTCCCGGCGCCGTTGGGGCCTAACAGGCCAAAAATCTCGCCGCGCTGTACGGCAAAGTCTACATGGTCGGTAGCGGCAAAATCGCCAAACTTTTTGGTCAACGCTTTGGCTTCGATCACGGTTTCGCCAGGCGTGCCTTCCACGGTATGCAGGATGGCGCCCAGCGGTGACTCTGATGTTCCGGCCCCGCCGAGTAGATCGATAAAAGCATCCTCGAAACGGGGAGCGGTTTCGTTGATGGTTATCTCCGGCATACCGTTCGCGTCTTGAATCTGCTGGGCCGTGGCCTCTTTTTTCAGGATCAAACGGACGGATTTCCCCTGAATCATCCCGTCGCTGACCTGCGGCAGTTTTAACACGCGTTGCAACAGTCGGCGGTTATTTTCCTGCGGGCTGCTCATTAAAAAACTGCGTCCGGCCATTGTCTGCGTAAGCTGGGTCGGATCGCCCTGATACAGCAATTCGCCTTCGTTCATCAGCAGCACATCACGACACTGTTCGGCTTCATCCAGATAGGAGGTACTCCAGAGGATCAGCATCCCGTCGCCCGCCAGTTCATGGACCATTTGCCACAACTCGCGGCGGGATATCGGGTCGACGCCCACGCCGGGCTCATCCAGCAGCAACACTTTGGGCTCGCCCACCAGCGTACAGGCAAGCCCGAGCTTCTGTTTCATGCCTCCGGAAAGCTTGCCTGCCAGTCGTCCGGTAAACGGACCCAGCGAGGTAAATTCCAGTAACCGGGCAAAGGTTTTTTCTCGCACGTCGCCGGTGACGCTGCGCAAATCGGCATAGAGATTGAGGTTCTCCATGACCGTCAAATCTTCGTACAGGCCAAATTTCTGCGGCATATAACCCAGCACGGCGTGCAGGGCGCTGTCGTCTTTGATGGGATCAAAGCCAATTACCGCAGCACTTCCGGCGTCGGGTTTTAACAAACCCGCCAGCATCCGCATCAGCGTGGTTTTGCCCGCGCCGTCCGGCCCGACAAGCCCGGTCACGTAGCCGGCATGAACGGTACAGTCGAGCGGGGCGACGGCCGGTTTTTCCATTCCGGCAAAGTTTTTCGTCAACCCATTCAGCGTAATGACGGCGTCAGTCATGCCGTGCCTCATCGCCAAACTTTATTGTTACCGGCATCCCCTGGCGCAGCGCATCGTCTGCGTCGGTCACCACAATGCGCAGACGATAAACAAGGTCGGTGCGCAGGTCAGGGGTCTCGACCGTTTTCGGGGTAAACTCGGCGGTAGGCGACACGAAGCCAATTTTACCGTGATAAGGCTTGTCCGGGCGGCCATCGGTGTAGAGCAGGATTTCGCGTCCTGGCTGCGCCTGGCTCAGATTTCGTTCGTCAACGTAGGCGCGAATCCAGACCGGACGCGTGAGTGATAGCGTCAGTACCGTGCCGCCTTCGTTCAGCATGCTACCCGGTTCAACCGCCCGGGTGAGAATCGTGCCGTCAGACGGAGAGGTTAACGTGGTGTCATGCAAATTCAGTTCAGCCTGCGCCAGCTCAGCTTGTGCTTGTTCGAGCGTGGCTTTTGCCTGCTCAATATCCTGCACACGATTACCACTGCGATACTGGGCGAGTTTATCCTGCGCGGATTTCAGTGAGGCCAGCGCCTGGTCACGTGATGAACGGGCGTTTTCCAGATCGTTAGCGGAGATGGTGCGGCTTTTCCACAGTCCTACCTGGCGATTGTAAAAGTTTTGCGCATAATCATAGGCGGCCTGCGCCTGTTTGACCGCCGCTGCGGTTTGCGCAATCTCTTCTTCACGATAACCGGCCAGCATCAGATCGTACTGTGCCTGGGCGGCGGCAACATTCGCTTTTGCCTGCATTAGCGCGTTTTCATACGGCGCGTGGTCCAGTTCGCCCAGCACCTGACCAGCGGTAATGGCGTCGCCTTCGTCAACCGCCAGCGAGGCCAGCCTGCCGCCGACGCGAAAACTCAGATTGACGCTACGGATATCGACGTTGCCGTAGAGCGTCAGACCGTTATCTTGCCGACTTTGATACCACCACGTTCCTCCAGCAATCACGGCAACGAGGGCCGCGATAACCAGCCCGAGAACGACAGGTTTTTTCATGACTCCAGACTCCTTTGCGTTAAACCTTGCAGAATAAGATCGATGTGACAGGTAACGGTGTGCTCAATCAGCGCGGTTTTATCCTCATCAAATTGTGACCAGCCCGTACGCAACAGAATAGTTTCTTTCCCCAGACGAAAGGCCAGCACCTCGCCGAGTATGGCGTGGGTGTGCAGAATCATTTGGGTGTCGTTGGCATCGCGACCAGTATAGGCAGCAATCAGGCGCGTCAGGTGGGTATGCAGCGGATTGATAACCTGGTCGTGCACCAGTTGATAAGCCGCGGTGGGTGAAAGCTGTTCACGTGAGATAAATTTGCTCAGGTTAACGGTGTCGTCCTGGGTTAACAGCATGATCATATTTTTACAGGCGCGCAGGATAAGTTCGCGCATCGCGCCACGATCGGGCTCCGGCTGAGCAAACAGACGTTCGGCTTCTTCCGCATGCGGGCGAAACTGTGAGCCAATAAAATCGGCAATCCACTGGGCGCAGGCGAGGTATAAATCCTCTTTTGAGCCAAAATAGTAGGTGATGGCCGCAATGTTTTGTCCGGCCTGCGCGGCGATATCGCGCGTTGTGGCGTGCAGACCATACTCGCCAAACTGCGCCAGCGCGGCGGCAATGAGCTGGTTTTTCGCCTGTTCGCCTTTGGTTGTCATAGTGGGTGTATTCATTGCACGGCTCTGATCTTAATCAATCGATTGATTAAGATTATGACTGATATGCCACCTTGTCCAGTCCGCGAGGTTATTTTCCGATGAAGGGATAATTTATGCGGTGCATCACAAAAACTGCTACACTCCGCCCCTTCATGACATTGTGGTTTTTGTCATCTCTATTGTGTGTATCTCCCTGAAAACGACACCGGTAACGGTCAGGGCGGTTCGGAGTTGTTATGTCTTTTGATTCCCTTGGTTTGAACCCTGAGATTTTACGTGCCGTTGCCGAGCAGGGTTACCGTGAACCTACCCCTATTCAGCAGCAGGCGATCCCCGCCGTGCTGGAAGGCCGCGATCTGATGGCCAGCGCCCAGACCGGTACGGGGAAAACAGCAGGCTTTACCCTGCCGTTGTTGCAGCATCTTGTGACTCATCAGCCGCATGGTAAAAGCCGTCGTCCGGTTCGTGCGCTGATCCTCACGCCGACTCGCGAGCTGGCGGCTCAGATTGGCGAAAACGTACGTGATTACAGTAAGTATCTCAATATTCGCTCGCTGGTGGTTTTCGGCGGTGTCAGCATTAACCCACAGATGATGAAGCTGCGTGGCGGCGTAGATGTGCTGATTGCCACCCCGGGTCGTTTGCTCGATCTGGAACACCAGAATGCGGTGAAACTGGATCAGGTTGAGATCCTGGTGCTGGATGAAGCTGACCGCATGCTGGATATGGGCTTTATTCATGACATTCGTCGCGTTCTGGCGAAACTGCCGGCAAAACGCCAGAACCTGCTGTTCTCGGCAACGTTCTCTGACGATATTAAATCGCTGGCCGAAAAGCTGCTGCATAACCCGCTGGAAATCGAAGTGGCGCGTCGTAATACCGCGTCTGAGCAGGTGACTCAGCATGTGCATTTCGTGGATAAAAAACGCAAACGTGAACTGTTGTCGCAGATGATTGGTCAGGGCAACTGGCAGCAGGTGCTGGTGTTTACCCGTACCAAACACGGTGCAAACCATCTGGCGGAACAACTGAATAAAGACGGCATTCGCAGCGCGGCGATCCACGGTAACAAATCTCAGGGGGCGCGTACGCGTGCGCTGGCCGATTTTAAATCCGGTGATATTCGCGTGCTGGTGGCGACCGATATTGCCGCGCGCGGGCTGGATATTGAAGAGCTGCCGCACGTGGTGAACTACGAGTTGCCAAACGTCCCGGAGGATTACGTGCACCGTATTGGTCGTACCGGTCGTGCGGCCGCTACTGGCGAAGCGTTGTCTCTGGTGTGCGTCGATGAACACAAACTGTTGCGTGATATCGAGAAGCTGCTGAAAAAAGAGATCCCACGTATTGCAACGCCAGGCTACGAGCCAGACCCGTCTATCAAAGCTGAGCCGATTCAGAACGGTCGCCAGCAGCGTGGCGGCGGTCGCGGCCAGGGCGGAGCAGGACGTGGCCAGCAGCCGCGTCGTCAGGATGGCGGCGCGCCGAAAGGGAAACCGCGTAGCGGCGAAGGCAAACCGGCAGGCGATAAACCTCGTCCACCGCGCCGTCCGCGCAGACCGTCTTCAGCAAAGTAATTCACCTGCTGTATGACAGTATAAACATGCTATCCGGTCTACACATTGTGTAGGCCGGCCAGGTCAATCATTCCCCTGAGCTTTGCGATTTCAGCACGATTGAGCAGGTATAGCGTCCTGCCGGATGAACAGAAATCGTCGTTTCAAAAACTTTTCCTTCCCTGTCCAGATAGCGGCGCACAATTCTCATCGCCGGAGAATCAGGTGCTACATTAAGGATTTTTGCCATCTTCTTAGGCACGCCAACTGCCGTAATCGTCTGGTGAACTTCATGACTTTTAATACCGTAGTGCGCTTCGATCAGATCGCTAATTAACGAGTGCGGATCATCGCGGATGTACGTGCGCAGCTTGGCGTAGTCCGTGCTGGCGTAACTGTCGGTCCAGCAAATTGGCGCGTCCGGGTTTTGCGCATCTTCACGGGTACTGGCAATGTGCAGCCATCGGGAACCTGGCGGGCAGCCAATCAACTGGGACAACTCTATGTCCGCCACAATCTCATCGATTTTCTTGATGACGCGCAGATTGTTCCTGGCCAGCAGCAGCAGATCCTCAAGATGCGATAGCGGATGATTGACGCCGTTAGCCTTAGGTTCGCAAACGCGGGTGCCTGCGCCTTTACGCCGTGAAATCAAACCTTGCTCTGTTAATTCCCTTAACGCCTCACGCATGGTGTGGCGGCTGACCTGCCATGTTTCGCACAGTTCCATTTCCGTAGGAAACAGCGAGCCGGGGGCAAAGGTTCCCACCGAAATTTGCTGTGCCAGTTCACGTGCTATTCGCTTGTACAGAGATTCTTTCATCGCAGTTTCATCAAAATATTAGTGATCTTTATCACGAAAATTTGTACGGACTATTCCCTACATTTATTATGAATACTATAAATGTCCGTACATTTAAATGTACGGACATTTGATAATGTCTGGACATTGTGGCGGCGTTTGAATATCCAACAAACCGCCGTAAACAAGCATCTTATCATTATCAGATTTTCCAGGGGGATTTATGGCTTCGAATGTACTTGATTCTGTTCTGTTCAGGGATTCTTTCGGCACACCGGCGATGCGCGCGGTGTTTGACGATCGCGAGCTGGTGCGCAAATACGTGGAAGTGGAAGTTGCGTTGGCTAAGGCTCAAGCGCGCTGTGGCGTAATACCTGAGGCGGCGGCGCAGGAAATTGCCGAGAAATGTAATGCCGACACGCTCGATTTTGATTTATTGCGCCATGAAACCGAAATAGTGGGGTATCCGATCCTACCGCTGGTGCACCAGATTTCTAAACAGGCTGGCGAGTCCGGCGGCTATGTGCACTGGGGGGCAACCACTCAGGACATTATGGACACCGCGGTAGTCCTACAAATTCGTGATGCGTTCACGTTAATTGAGACCGATATAAACAAACTTCGTGCGACGCTCGCAGACCTCGCACGTCGCTACCGTGATACGCCAATGGCCGGGAGAACCCACTTACAACAGGCTTTGCCCGTGACCTTCGGTTATAAAGCGGCCATCTGGCTGGATATGTTTGAACGCCACGCGGAACGTCTTACCCAAGCGCGTCCTCGTGTTCTGGTCGGCGAATTTGCGGGTGCAGCGGGTACGCTGGCATCGCTGGGGGATAAAGGGCTGGCGGTACAAAAAGCGATGATGGAAGAGCTTGGACTGAATGTTCCAACGTCCACCTGGCACGTCGCGCGTGATGGTTTTGCCGAAGCGGTTAACTTGTTAGCGGTGATTACTGGTTCGCTGGGTAAGATTGCCTACGACGTAATGTTGCTGGCAGCCAATGAGTTTGGCGAGCTGTATGAGCCGTTTGTTAAAGGGCGTGGCGCCAGCAGTACCATGCCGCAGAAACGCAACCCGATCTCCAGCGAACTGATGCTGGCCTGTGCTAAAGGCGTGCGTCAGCAAGCGGGACTGATGCTGGATGCGATGGTGCAGGACCTGGAACGGGCGACCGGGCCGTGGCATGCGGAATGGATTGCTATCCCGGAAAGTTTCGTCCTCAGCGCAGGGGCGTTGCATCAGGCCAATTTTATGCTGGCGGGGCTGATAGTCGATGAAGCGGCGATGAAACGTAACCTCGGTATGACCAACGGCCTGATTGTGGCTGAGGCGGTCATGATGGGACTGGCGCCATACATCGGTCGTCAGGATGCGCATGATGTTGTGTACGACGCCTGCCGTATCGTCAACGAACAGGGGGGGCGACTGGCTGATGTGCTGAATGCGATGCCATCTGTTGCAGAACGACTGGATCCGCAGTTGATTGAGAAACTGACCGACCCGGCAAACTACCTAGGAATGGCACCCGCGATGGTCGATCAGGTGCTGGCCAAATATATGTCGCAGAAATGAAGGTTCTCGGGCTAACGGAATAAGGATATTTTTATGTCAACGAATTCTGTCGCGGGAAAATCCATTCTGGCGTTCCTGATACCGCTGGTGATTGGGGGGATAATTTGGTTTTATCCCGTACCTGATGGTCTGACGCCTCAGGCCTGGCATATGTTTGCTATTTTTGCCGCGACCATTGCCGCCATTCTTACCCAACCGCTCCCTTCGGGGGCGGTAATGCTGATTGCGCTTTGTGTGGTGATTTTTACCAAGACCTTGCCAGAGGCGAAAGCGCTGTCAGGGTTTGCTTCCGGTACGGTATGGCTCATCTTCTGCGCCTATGTTCTTTCTCTGGGGTTTGTTACCTCAGGGCTCGGGAAACGTATCGCGTATAAAATGTTATCGCTATTTGGCGGCAGTAGCCTGGGTATTGCCTATTCGCTGGGGGTATCCGATCTGATTATGGCTCCGGCAATGCCGTCAGTGACAGCCCGTTCCGGAGGGATTATTTTCCCTATCACTCGTTCAATCAATGACGTATTAGGTTCGGCTCCGGGAGTAACCGGCAAGCGTATTGGTGATTTCTTAACCATGGTGTGCTTTCAGTTTACGCCCATTACCGGGGCGATATTCCTCACCGGGATGGCGGCAAATCCGCTGGTGGCGAGTCTGGCTAAATCCTCATTAGGCGTCGAGATAACCTGGGGCGGGTGGTTTGTTTCCGCTGTTGTTCCTGCGATGGTCTGTTTCTGTTTGATGCCGCTTCTGGTCTATAAGTTGCTGGATCCTGAGCTTAAACGTACGCCAGAGGCAAAAGCGATGGGTAAGCAGGCGCTCGGTGAACTCGGTGCGATGAGCAGTAACGAGAAAAAGGTCGCGTTTGGCTTTGTGTTGGCATTGGTCGGCTGGGGCACCAGCTTAATCACGGGATTATCGGCAACCTCGGTCGGACTGGGATTGGCCGCTTATCTTTTCGCCTCTGGCGCAGTCAGTTGGAAAAGCCTGCTCAATGACCATGCAGCGTGGGACACGGTAATCTGGTTTAGCGTCATTATTAGCCTGGCGACCGGTCTTGCCGATCTGGGCTTTATTAAATGGATGACGATAAAACTGGGCAGCGGTATTCAGGGATTTGGCGCGATAGAGTCCTTCGTTTTGCTGGGGATCCTGTATATTTATGTCCACTATCTCTTTGCCACGGCGACCGGCCATGTCGCTGCGCTGTATGCCCCTTTTGCGGCCACGGCGATCGCTGCTGGCGCGCCGCCGATGATGGTGGCGATCTGCTTTGGTATCTTCAGTAATCTGATGTGGGGCAATACGGAATACGGTGGTGGACCTGGCCCCATCTATTTTGCCCAGGGCTATTTTGAACGCCCGCGCTTTTACAAAATCAACCTCTGTGTGGTGACGGCAAATGTCATTATCATTTTTGCCGTGGGTATGCTGTGGTGGAAGTTACTGGGATATTATTAGCCGCCGCGTTTATTCGGCCTGCAATGTACCTGACTGTAGTCCGAATAGGGTGTAAGCCGCCTTCCGGCAATTTAAGTCCGCGCTGCGAAGCGCTTTCCAGAATGGGGGAAAAAGGTACATCCAGCGCCTGAAATGTGCCACAATAGTGGCTGTTTATACAGTATTTCAGGTTTTCTCATGGCACTTACGGCTGCGCTGAAAGCGCAAATTGCCGCCTGGTACAAGGCGCTTCAGGAACAGATCCCCGACTTTATCCCCCGCGCACCGCAGCGGCAGATGATTGCTGACGTTGCGAAAACGCTCTCCGGGGAAGAAGGGCGGCATCTGGCGATTGAAGCGCCGACTGGGGTGGGGAAAACCCTGTCCTATTTAATTCCGGGAATCGCCATTGCCCGGGAAGAACAAAAAACGCTGGTGGTGAGTACCGCCAACGTCGCCTTGCAGGATCAGATCTACAGCAAAGATCTGCCGTTACTGCGCAAAATTATACCTGACCTGCGTTTCACCGCCGCGTTCGGTCGTGGGCGCTATGTCTGCCCGCGTAACTTAGCGGCGCTTGCCAGTACCGAACCTAATCAGCAGGATCTGCTGGCTTTTCTCGACGATGACCTGACGCCAAATAACCAGGAAGAACAAAAGCGCTGCGCCAGGCTGAAAGGCGACCTCGACACCTATAAATGGGACGGGTTGCGCGATCACACGGATATCGCTATTGATGACGGACTTTGGCAACGCCTGAGCACCGATAAGGCCAGCTGTCTGAATCGTAATTGTCACTATTATCGTGAATGTCCTTTTTTTGTCGCCCGCCGTGAGATTCAGGAAGCCGAAGTGGTGGTTGCCAACCATGCGCTGGTGATGGCCGCCATGGAAAGTGAAGCTGTTTTGCCGGAGCCGAAAAACCTGCTGCTGGTGCTTGATGAAGGACACCACTTGCCGGACGTTGCGCGCGATGCGCTGGAGATGAGTGCGGAAATCAGCGCCCCCTGGTATCGACTGCAGTTGGATCTGTTTTGTAAGTTAGTGGCTACCTGCCTTGAGCAGTTTCGCCCCAAAACCACGCCGCCGTTGGCAAATGCCGAGCGTCTGAACGGCCACTGCGAAGAACTGTATGAACTGATTTCTTCACTTAACAATATTCTTAATCTGTATATGCCTGCCACCCAGGAAGCAGAACACCGTTTTGCGATGGGTGAACTGCCAGCGGAAGTAATGGAGATATGTCAGCGCCTGGCGAAGCTCACAGAAATGCTGCGCGGTCTGGCTGAACTGTTCCTCAACGATCTCAGCGAAAAAACCGGCACTCACGATATTGTGCGTCTGCATCGGGTTATTTTGCAGATGAACCGGGCGCTGGGTATGTTCGAAGCGCAAAGCAAGCTGTGGCGGCTGGCCTCGCTGGCGCAGTCGTCAGGCGCTCCGGTGAGTAAATGGGCGACGCGTGAAGTGCGTGACGGGCAGATCCACGTCTGGTTCCACTGCGTGGGGATCCGCGTGAGCGATCAACTGGAAAGACTGCTGTGGCGCAGCGTACCACATATTATCGTTACCTCCGCCACGCTGCGCTCGCTCAACAGCTTTTCGCGTCTACAGGAGATGAGCGGCCTCAAAGAAAAGGCCGGTGACCGCTTCGTCGCGCTGGATTCTCCGTTTAATCATGTTGAGCAAGGCAAAATTGTTATTCCTCAGATGCGCTACGAACCGTTGATAGAGAACGAAGAGCAGCATATTGCGGAAATGGCTGCCTATTTCCGCGAACAGCTGGAAAGCAAAAAGCATCAGGGCATGCTGGTGCTGTTTGCCAGCGGTCGGGCGATGCAGCGTTTTCTTGAGCACGTCGCCGATCTACGTCTGCTGTTGCTGGTCCAGGGCGATCAGCCGCGCTATCGTCTGGTGGAGCTACACCGCAAACGGGTACAAAACGGTGAGCGTAGCGTGCTGGTGGGTCTGCAATCTTTTGCCGAAGGTCTGGATTTGAAAGGCGACCTGCTGACGCAGGTGCATATTCATAAAATCGCCTTTCCGCCAATCGACAGCCCGGTAGTGATCACCGAGGGTGAGTGGCTGAAAAGCCTGAATCGTTATCCTTTCGAAGTACAGAGTTTACCGGCCGCATCGTTTAATTTAATCCAGCAGGTCGGGCGACTCATCCGTAGCCACGGCTGCTGGGGGGAAGTCGTTATTTATGACAAGCGTTTATTGACCAAAAGCTACGGCAAGCGTTTACTGAATGCGTTACCCATATTTCCGATAGAGCAACCTGCTGTGCCAGACGTTATAGTAAAACCAAAAGAAAAAGCGAAACCCACGCGCCGCCGCAGGCGTTAACGATGTGAGCAACAGCAAGGAGTTATCGATGGATTACCGCAAAATCATCAAAGAGATTGGGCGAGGGAAAAATCACGCGCGTGACCTGGATAAGGATACTGCTCGCGGACTGTATACCCATATGCTGAACGGCGATGTACCGGAGCTTGAGATGGGCGGCGTACTGATTGCGCTACGTATTAAAGGCGAGGGTGAAGCGGAGATGCTGGGCTTTTACGAAGCGATGCAGAATCATACTATTCGCTTGACGCCGCCGGTTGCTAAACCCATGCCCATTGTTATTCCCAGCTATAATGGCGCACGCAAGCAGGCGAATCTGACTCCGTTGCTGGCAATTTTACTGCACAAGCTGGGCTTCCCGGTAGTGGTGCACGGCGTCAGTGAAGATCCAACCCGCGTGCTGACAGAAACCATTTTCGAACTGATGGGCATTACGCCAACGCGGCATGCGGGGCAGGCACAGGCAAAACTCGATGGTCATGAGCCGGTGTTTATCCCGGTGAGCGCGCTGTGTCCTCCGCTGGAGAAACAGCTGGCGATGCGCTGGAGAATGGGCGTGCGTAACAGCGCGCATACGCTGGCTAAACTCGCCACGCCGTTTGCTGAAGATGCCGCGCTGCGTCTTGCCAGCGTGTCGCATCCGGAATATGTATCGCGCGTGGCGAAATTCTTTAGCGACATCGGTGGCCGTGGCCTGTTGATGCACGGTACAGAAGGCGAGGTGTATGCCAACCCGCAGCGCTGTCCGCAGATAAGCCTGATCGATTCATCCGCTGTGCGAGTGTTGCAGGAGCGTCAGAGTGAGATGCCCGACGAGCCGGTACCGCTGCCAGTGGCAAAAGATCCGGAAACTACCGCGCGCTGGATTGAACGTTGTCTGGCCGGTAGCGAGCCTGTTCCGGCCTCGTTGAAAATTCAGATGGCCTGCTGCCTGGTCGCAACCGGCGAATCTTCCTCGCTGGCTGAAGGCCTTGCTCGCGTCGGGCAAAGCTTCTAATTTTCTTGTTCCCCCCGACAGGTCATTTACCAGGCCTGTCGGTTCATCCTTTGCATCAACGTGAAATTTCTGCACGTTTATTGATCTCCTGACTGCCGTGGCGCAGCATAGTTTGTTGAAAAATAAGAAACACAACAAACACGCGACACAACAGGAGATAACAATGAACAGTGGACATCGCTTCCATGTGCCAACGCTGCACGCCTTTATTCAGGCCGTTTTTCACCAGATGGGGAGTAACGAGCAGGAAGCGCGGCTGGTGGCCGATCATCTGATTGCCTCTAACCTCGCCGGGCACGACTCCCACGGCATCGGCATGATCCCAAGCTATATTCGCTCCTTCTCGCAGGGACATCTGCAGATCAACCGTCATGCCAAAGTGGTTAAAGATGCGGGGGCGGTGATTACGCTTGATGGCGATTGCGCATTTGGTCAGGTGGCGGCGCACGAGGCAATGACGCTTGGGATTGAAAAAGCGCGCCAGTACGGTATCGCCGCCGTGGCGTTACACAATTCGCACCATATCGGACGCATTGGTTACTGGGCGGAACAATGTGCGGCGGCAGGTTTTGTTTCAGTACACTTTGTGAATGTGGTGGGCATCCCGATGGTCGCGCCGTTCCACGGCCGCGATAGCCGTTTTGGCACCAACCCTTTCTGCGTCGTTTTTCCGCGTAAAGATACTTTCCCGTTGTTGTTGGACTATGCAACCAGCGCCATCGCTTTTGGCAAAACCCGCGTGGCATGGCATAAGGGGGAACCGGTGGCTCCGGGATGTCTGATTGATGCCGAAGGAGCGCCGACCACCGATCCTGCTGTGATGCAGGTCTCTCCGCTGGGGTCGTTGCTGACCTTCGCTCAACACAAGGGTTATGCGCTGGCGGCGATGTGCGAAATTATGGGCGGCGCGCTTTCTGGTGGTAAAACCACACATGAGGAGAGCCTGCAGACCAGTGCGGACGCCATCATTAACTGTATGACCACCCTTATTTTTAACCCGGAACTGTTCGGCGCGCCGGATTGCGATAACCAGGTCGCGGCATTTACTGAGTGGGTAAAAGCGTCCCCACATGCCGATGACGCCCCGATCCTGTTGCCAGGTGAGTGGGAAGTGAATACTCGTGAGGAAAGGCTGGAACAAGGTATTCCACTGGATGCCGGAAGCTGGCAGGCAATCTGCGAGGCGGCGTTGCAAATAGGGATGCCCGACACCGTGTTACAGGAATTCCGTCAACGGCTGAAACACCAGGCAAAAAAAAGCCCGTCCAGTGGCGGACGGGCAAACAAAGGGTAACAAACAGGGTCAATGAGGGTTGGAGCATTGGGTCGTACAGGTAATCTTTCGGTTATTTATAGATAACCGCGGTGCCGCTCATTTTGTCGTTGCCGACAGCAGAGGTGATGTTGTAGCCCGTTGCGCCGGCAGCGGCGGCTTTCTCAGCCAGTTTTGCTTCCAGACCGTCCAGCGTGGTGGCGCCATCAGCAGATACCACACCAATTTTATTCATGCTTTGTGCCTGAGTGGAGGAAACCGGCTCGGCAGCGAAAACGCCAAATGACAGGGTAGAAAGGGCGATGGCGGCAACGGCAAATTTAATATTTTTCATGATTAATCTCTCGCAGGTTTGTTCTGTTAGTCAGTGTTCTGGTAAGAAGACGTTGTTTCGTCGATGTGAGAAGTATCACGTTTTTTTATGCGAGAGAAAATCGAATAGAATTGACGGCGTCAATCAAAAAAATTGAATGACAAATAACTTATTGAATATTAATAAATTCGAAAGAGGGATTTACAGTTCTTGTCACTGCGCTTTACAGTGAAAGCGACAACGGCACATTTTGCTACACAGCATGCGAAAAAGCGTGCTCGTAAAGGAAATTATCTGCGCTGAAACGTTTGGTAAAGATAAGTCAACGTAACTGGCTGTCTTTCGAACCTCTGCGATTATATCCTGAAAATGCTGAGCTATGTGAATCTTTATCCTGCTGACAGGCTATGCATAAGCGTACGCCTGGCACTGCCTCACGTCTGGCCTGCGGGATAGGATTACCGCACTCTTCGCATTCATACAGACTTTCCCCGCTCGGTAATTCACCACGGGCGCGGGCAACAGCATCTTCAATAGTATTGTTGATCTGCTCGTTAACTGCGTCGTCATTTGCCCATCCGGATGCCATATGTACCTCCTGTTATTGTCTACAGAATAAGTATAGCGAATATGATGGCTGAAAAACGACCACACATCAGCGGTATCAGATTTCAGACCATTCGCGCAGGAAACTGCATTCGGGATGAATGCAGTTGGGCTGAAGTGGAGGGGTTACTTATAGATAGTGGCGCTACCGTACATCTGGTTTTTACCGCCCGCAGAGTTAACGACAAAGCCTTTTGCGCCTTGCTCTTTTGCTTTCTCTGCCAGCTTGTCTTCGAGATCGCTCAGGTTAGTGGCGCCGGTAGCGAATACTGTACCTGAGGCCTGGAGCTGACCGGTTGCTGGGCTGGTGTTGGGCTGTGCGGCAAAGGATGCGAACGTCATACCGGTTAGTACGGTAGCGGCAAGTAATGTGAGGCATTTCTTCATGGTGATATCCTCTGAGAAACAACAGGTGGTGCCTGATAAGTTTAGGCCGCCAGCGGAAGACATTAACCGCAAAAAACTGGTGATAACATGTCTGTTTTTTGAACAATCGGTAAGGCAACGTCCAGGCATAAAAAATCAAATATCCTTGTTGTGTGTGTTTACCGCGTGGCGTTATGCGGGTATCTTACGCCGCTGTTAAAAGGAGAATGCTATGTCCCCCCAGAAACCGGGATTACACCCGCGTAACCGCCACAATGGCCGTTATGATCTTGCGACTTTATGCCAGGTTACACCCGAGTTGACGCAATTTCTCACCCTCACGCCCGGCGGCGAGCAGAGCGTTAACTTCGCCAATCCGCAGGCAGTGAAGGCGCTCAATAAAGCACTGCTGGCGCATTTTTATGCGGTGAAAAACTGGGATATTCCAGACGGTTTTCTGTGTCCGCCAGTTCCTGGTCGTGCGGACTACATTCACCATCTGGCCGACCTGTTAGGTGAAACGACAGGAACTATTCCGGTAAATGCGAGCGTGCTGGATGTAGGGGTTGGGGCAAACTGCATTTATCCGCTGATTGGCGTGCATGAATACGGCTGGCGATTCACCGGTAGCGAAACCAGTCGCGAAGCGTTTAACAGCGCTCAGGCGATTGTTAACGCCAATCCGGGGTTGACTCGCGCAATTCGTTTGCGCCGGCAAAAAGATGCAGCGTCAATCTTCAACGGTATCATTCATAAAAATGAGCAGTATGAAGCCACAGTATGTAACCCGCCATTCCATGATTCTGCGGCCTCAGCCCGCGCCGGAAGCGAACGTAAGCGTCGTAATCTGGGTCAGGACAAAGATGATGCGCTGAACTTTGGCGGACAGCAGCAGGAGCTGTGGTGTGAAGGCGGCGAAGTGGCGTTCATCAAGAAAATGATCGCCGAAAGCCAGGCCTTTGGCCGTCAGGTGATGTGGTTTACCACGCTGGTTTCGCGCGGTGAGAATTTACCTCCGCTGTATCACGCATTAACGGATGCGGGCGCGGTGAAAGTGGTTAAGAAAGAGATGGCCCAGGGGCAAAAGCAGAGCCGCTTTATTGCCTGGACCTTTATGGATAACGATCAGCGTCGTCGTTTTATGGCGCGTAAACGCTAGAGCGTTGGCTCCCCTGGCGGCAGTTGTTCGCTTGCCGCCGACGGAGGGCCATTCACCGGTGCAGGCAAGACCTGATACGTCTGTACCGGGGCGCGTACGTTGGCCAGATCGAAGTGTTTTTTCACCTGGCTGTCGAGCGCGAAACGTACCGTCCACTGTTTCAGCGGCAGGGTCGTAAATGAGACCCGTAGCGTGAAAGCCGTATTGGTTAACCCCACGATCCCGGCAAACGACGGCTCGCCGATAATAAGCCCGCGAATATCGTCCTTTTCCATCAGCTCAGCGACAGCGTCTTTCAACGCCTGATTGGCTTTATCCGCATCTTCATGACGGTCGACATCGTAATTGGCGACGACTGAGCCAATGCCACGCACAAAGTTGGCGAAGGTGGTTATCGATGACCAGGGAATGATATGGTACGCCCCGGTATCCTGACGCACCCCCACAGAACGAATGGACATCCTTTCAACCGTACCGGTGAGTGGACCGATAGTGACTAAATCCCCGGTGTTCATACCATTTTCGAACTGAATGAAGATCCCGGTGATAATGTCTTTTACCAGCGTTTGCGAGCCAAAAGAGATCGCCAGCCCCAGCGCCCCGGCCCCGGCCAGCAAGGGGGCGATGTTGACGCCAATTTCGGACAGCACAATCATGATAGTAATAGTGCTGATAATCACCGCCAGCGCATTGCGGAACAGCGTTAACAGCGTGCGGGTACGGGCACTGGGCAATGGGCGACCGTGTATATCGGAAGCCAGACGATTTTCAATCAGGCTGGCAAGGATCGTCCAGCCAATGGCGGAGAAGAAAAGAATCAGCGCGATACGAATCAGGATATCCACCGTTTTCTCTCCGGCGCCGTAATGCAGCCAGTTCCAGAAGTCGAACAATCCCCAGGCATTGAGCAGCAGCATCACCGCGACGCACACCGTCAGGATCCGGGCCACGCTTAACGCCGTCGACAGCCAGCCATTCAGCCGTTTTTGTAATTCCGGGTAGCTGCGCTGGGTATGTGGCGACAGGGTAATCGTTTTGGCTATCCAACGCGAAAGCATGCCGGAAACAAAGGCGGCAATGCCGATAATCACCAGGCTGCGTAACGTTGCGCCCATCATGAATTTCAGACTGTTGCCAGGGTCAAACAGCGAGAAGAAAAACAGCACAATGAAGTAAGCGCTGGCCAGCCAATGCCATACCAGCGCGAAGGCGCGGATAAACAGGCTGAAAAAGGCTAGCGATCTTTCCGCCAGATTGAGCAAATGCTGCGTGATCTCTTTCTTATTTCTGAAAATCAGATACAGCGCCCATAGCGTGATACACAGCATGATGATGACGTTTGCCATCGCACCGACCTGCACGTTGACCTGATTTGAGATAATAGGAACGGCAACAATCAGTCCGTAACCAATCAGGCTGCTTAATGAACTCAAACGGCGATTCCAGTAGCGCGCGCCGTCATCCTGAATGTTAAACGGGCGTAGCTCCGCTACCGTCGGGCAAAATATCAGACGTAAAATCGCTTTGAAGAACTCAATCAGCGCAAAGGCATTGAGGAACAGACTTTGCTGGAAAGCGATGGTGCGGCTCCCGGCGTTCATTCGATCGCTCAGAATCTGCCCTATAAACAACGTCAGCGCCAGCAGTAATAAATCGATAATAAATGCGCCGACGATCATCGCCGGAAGCTGTAGCCAGTTGCTGCGTTCGCGGTTTTTCCGTCGCGCCCATTGCCCCATTTTGCGATACAGCGGCAGCGCGCACAGGCGGATCAGCCAGTAAAACCCAAACACTGACGCTGCCAGCATTAAAAAATGGGTCAGGGCATTGGTGAAGGTTTGCGGGTTAAAGGTTTTATGCGGGGCGTCGGTGATGTTGCGGTAAAGCTGGGCAAAGCGGTCGGAAAGAACTTCACTATAGTGACGACTGACATCTGTCACGTTTTCCAACACCGTTTTTTCTTCAGTTAGCGTGGGGGGGACAATCACCGGCACGGGTTCGGGAGGAGGCGTTGCCGCGACTTTGCGCAATTGACCAATCAACTCCTGGCGCGATGCTTCATTGTCCAGTACGTCAGCCAGCGCGGCGTAAGCGGCTTTCTTTTGCTCAACATCAGGCTCTTTTGCGGGGGTGGCTTGCGGGTCGGCTGAAGTCGATGTTGTGACGCCGGGTATCGTCACCGCGTGAGACGGTATGCTCAGCAGACAAAAGAAGACCAACAGGATCCAGCGCATGACTCCTCCCATGAGAAAATAAATTCAAAAGGATAAGTATAGATGCCAGAGCGTAAGAGAATGGAAATGAGAGGATTCTGGTGAAAACCTCCCTTCGGGCGAAGGGAGGTCAATGCATCAGGAGACGTGCTGCAAGAATTCCTGTAAACGCTGGCTGGGTGGATTTTCAATCAGGGCTTGCGGATTACCGTCTTCGGCAATACGTCCCTTATCAATGAAAATCAGACGTGAGGCCACTTTTTCGGCAAAGCCGATTTCGTGGGTCACAATCACCATGGTCATTCCTTCTTCCGCCAGATCCTGCATGACTTTCAGAACTTCGTGACGCAGTTCAGGGTCAAGCGCCGAGGTTGGCTCATCAAACAGCATCATTTTCGGCTTTACTGCCAGTGCACGGGCAATAGCCACACGCTGTTGTTGACCGCCGGACAGTTCAGAAGGGTAGTGATGCGCGCGCTCGGCCAGGCCGACCTTCGCCAGCAATTCTTTCGCCAACTTCTCTGCCTGTTCTTTATTCGCCCCGCGTACGCGCTGCGGTCCAAACATGACGTTTTCCAGCGCCGTCAGGTGGGGGAACAGGTAGAACTGCTGAAACACCATCCCGGCTTCCTGGCGAATTAACCGCTCATCGACCTTGGGATCGTTGACTTTCAGACCGTCGACGATCAGATCGCCAGAGGTTATCTCTTCCAGCTTGTTAATGCAGCGCAGCAGAGTAGATTTACCGGAACCGGACGGCCCGATGATGACCACGACTTCGCCCTGCTTAATGTTCAGATCAATATTGTGCAGCACCTGGGTAGGACCAAAGTGCTTAGAAACGTTTTTAAATTCAATCACAGGATTTTCATCCTTCTTTCCAGACGACGCAGAATGAAGCTCAGCACCAGCGTAATGATCAGATAGAACACCGCAACGGCGCTCCAGATTTCCAGTGCGCGGAAGTTACCGGCAATGATTTCCTGGCCCTGGCGGGTCAGTTCAGCGACGCCAATGACGATAAACAGCGAGGTATCTTTAATGCTGATGATCCACTGGTTGCCCAGCGGCGGCAGCATACGACGCAGCGCGAGAGGCAAAATAACGTGACGGATAGTCTCTGTACGTGAAAGTCCAAGCGCCAGTCCGGCTTCACTGAATCCTTTATGGATTGAGAGCACCGCGCCGCGGGTGATTTCCGCAATATAGGCACCGGAGTTGATCATAATGGTGACAACGGCGGCGCTAAAGGGGTCAATACGTAAATCGTTAAACGCCATTGGCAGGGCGAAGTAGATAAACATCACTTGCACAACGATTGGTGTACCGCGAATGACTTCGATAAACACCAGCGCTACGTGGTTGGCTATCCAACCGCCGAAAGTACGCGCAAACCCTGCTGCAAGCCCGATTACCAGGCCGCCAGCCAGACCGAGGATCGAGATCCATAAGGTCATTTTGGCGCCTTCAATCAAAAGCGGGATGGCGGGCCAGATGGCACTCCAGTCAAACTGCATATGTCGTTCCTGTTACCGTGGTGTAAATATTCAAATGCCCGTTTTGCCAGATACGCTGTGCTTATCCGGTTACAGGTCTCAAAAATCCTGGGAAAGGCCCGGTATGCATCGCGCCACCGGGCATCACTGCCAGTTATTATTTAGGTTCAGTACCGAACCATTTTTTGTAGATCTCGTTATAAGTACCGTTCTCTTTCAGCGTTTTCAGCGCGCCGTTCACTTTCTCACGCAGGTCATTGCTGCCTTTCGGGAAGGCGATACCGTACTGCTGAGCTTCCAGCGAGTCACCTACGGCTTTGAACTGGCCGTTACCCGCGGTTTTGATGAAATAAAGAATGTTTGGCGTGTCATGCAGCACGGCGTCTGCGCGGTTGGTGCCCAGTTCCATATAGGCGTTATCGATATTTGGGAACTGACGCAGGTCTTTGGTTTTGATGTTAGCTTTTGCGTAATCAACGGAACCGGTGCCGCTCTTCACAGCAACGACTTTACCATCCAGGTCTTTCACGCTTTTAACGTCGTTATTATTCGCTTTGACCATCACTAACAGACCGCTTTTGTAGTAGCCGTCAGAGAAGTCGATCGCTTTTTTACGCTCGTCGGTGATGGTGATACCCGCCAGTGCCAGGTCGACGTTTTTGGTTTGCAGAGCCGGGATGATGCCGCTGAAATCCATTGGTTTCAGTTCATAATCCAGCTTCAATTCTTTGGCGACGGCAGCCCACAGATCCACATCAAATCCAACGTATTTGTCACCCTGTTTGAATTCAAATGGAACAAACGCGGTGTCAGTTGCGACAACCAGTTTCTTATCTGCGGCATGGGAGGACACCGCAAAAGCCAGGGTAAGTGCAGCCAGTGAAACTTTTAATACAGACTTCATAGGATTTCCTTTTATATCCACGGGGCGATCCCCTGCGAGAACATATGGCTTAATGAAAAAATCGTGCCACTTTTGCAACTCATTGTTTTAAAAAGAAGGTATTTCTTTTCTCTGCACAATAAGTAGGGCAAAGCGGATAATCTGCACTATTTTGGGGCACTCATTTGGTGCGTACCTGACACGGTGCAAACGGTATGACTATTTAGCGTAAAAATTGTTGATAAAACAATCTTTCGTTAACGATTGTGTGAGGTGATTATTACAATTAATTTACTTTGGAGTGACGAATGATCAATGTTATGCACCATAGATGTGCAAAACCCCCGCCGGAGCGAGGGTTTTATAGGTAATTCTTATGCCTACAGTTATTCAATGTTGGCTTCGATAAACCACAGGAATTTGTCGAGATCGCGTGACGCAGCGGTGAAGATATCCGCTGTATCTTCGTCTTTTGCTTCGCTAATGGCTTTACGTACGCTATTGGCGACCACTGCATAACGATCGGCCAGCTCTTTTAAGTGGTCCTGTACGCTATGGATATCCAGCGGATAGCTTTTCAGCGGCGTTTTGCTGTTAATGACCTGGGTTGTACCCAATGCCACACCGCCTAACTGTACGGCGCGCTCAGCCATGGTATCGAGATGATCGGTCAGGGCAGTACGGAAGCCATCCAGCATTTCATGGACAGCAATAAAGTTCGCGCCGCGCATGTTCCAGTGAGCCTGTTTAGTGATCAACGACAGGTCGATGAACTGGATCACTTGCTGATTCAGCAGTTCTACCGTTGCTTTCTTTTCGCTGTCTGTCACATCGTTGCGAGTATAAACGAGGGCGGATGCTTTTGTTTTTACCAGTTTTGCGGTACTCATATTTTCATATCCTCTTGATATTTATGTCCCAACTCTTCAACGGAAATAAGTATAGCGCTAATTTTGGATTTATTTTTCCGGTGTTACCTATTACTTTAATAGCGAAGAGAGGAGCGGATAATAAAAATCTATTAAAATCATGATGATAACTGGTTTGATTGTCGCGCAATGTTATTTTTATGTTAATGTGAAAATTAAAAGAAATAAGCGAATGAGAAAAAACTATTTATTAGAAAAATTATCACGCAGATTTACAATTGGATATTCTGCATGATTATGCAAACCATGCAGAATATTAAGGGGTTAATTCACGTCAACTTGCTTAATTTGCGGTTCTTTGCGAATAGTGAGTGTAGAACCCATTGATGCGGCAATAATCGCCCCCAGGGCCAGCGTCTGGATAAGCGTTAGGGTTTCACCGAGGAAGATCATTCCCGAAACCGCAGCCAGCGCGGGTTCCATGCTCATTAACGTACCAAAAGTCCGCGTTGGCAATCGCGTTAGTGCGATCATCTCTAATGAGTAGGGGAGCGCGGTGGAGAGTACGGCCACGGCCAGGCCCAACGGCAGTATTGACCAGTGCCACAGGGCATCGCCGGCCTGAACTGCGCCAATGGGAACAAAAATCAGCGCGGCGATTAATGAACCAACCGCTACGGTTGCCGGACCATGTTCCGCGCCGGCACGCTGCCCGGTGAGAATATAAACGGCCCAACAGGCGCCAGCTCCCAACGCCAGCGCTGCGCCGGTTAAATCCACATGAGAAACGTCCTGGCCAAGCGGTAACAGGAACCAAAGCCCAAGAACGGCCAGCGCAACCCAAATAAAATCTACAGGGCGTCGGGATGAAAACAGCGCCACTGCAAGCGGGCCGGTAAACTCCAGCGCCACGGCAATTCCCAGCGGGACAGTCTGAATAGACAGATAAAAGAGGTAGTTCATCCCGCCAAGAGACAGACCATAAAACAGCAGCGGCAGGCGCTGTTCTTTGGCAAAACGTAAACGCCAGGGTTTAAAGAAGGCGATAAGGATGAGCGTGCCCAGTGCGAGGCGCAGCGCGGTAACGCCAGGCGCACCGACGAGAGGGAACAGCGATTTTGCCAGAGATGCTCCGCTTTGAATGGAGGACATAGCAATAAGCAAAACTAAAATAGGTAACCAAACTGGCGCTTTTCGTAACGACCCCGGCATCCTTTCTCCTGACAAATGATGGTTACATCTCTTCATCTGCGCGGCGTTGCGACGCGGATGGCAAAATGTATAGAAAAGTAAAACAGCGAGTGTAATGGAAATACACTCAACTGGTTGAGTATTGGTTGAAAAAAAATTCTTCAGATCCGTACAATGGTACGAAATTGGTGGATTAATAATCTGCGTGATTAGGAATTATCTGGATGAATGTGTCGTATTGTGCGCGCAATAATGGCTCATTAGATTAAAAAAGTGGTGTAAATTGAAAGGTATAGCTGGCTTGTGAAATGTTTTGTTACATGAAAGAGCCCGTTAGACACCGCGAATCGCAAAGAGTTTCCCATCAATTTTTGTTATATTTAAAACTTAGGATTTACTTGAAGCACATTTGAGGTGGTTATGAAAAAAATTGCATGTCTTTCAGCACTGGCCGCTGTTCTGGCTTTCTCCGCAGGTACTGCTGTAGCTGCTACTTCTACCGTTACTGGTGGTTACGCTCAGAGTGATGCTCAGGGCGCAGCGAACAAAATGAACGGTTTCAACCTGAAGTATCGCTACGAGCAGGACAACAACCCGCTGGGTGTAATCGGTTCCTTCACTTACACTGAAAAAGACCGTACCGATGCTTCTGGCGACTACAACAAAACCCAGTACTACGGCATCACTGCGGGTCCGGCTTACCGTCTGAACGACTGGGCAAGCATCTACGGTGTAGTGGGTGTTGGTTACGGTAAATTCCAGAACGCAGCATCTCCGGCTGACAACCACACCACCAGCGACTACGGTTTCTCTTACGGTGCTGGTCTGCAGTTCAACCCGATCGAAAACGTTGCTCTGGACTTCTCCTATGAGCAGAGCCGTATTCGTAGCGTTGACGTTGGCACCTGGATCGCTGGCGTGGGTTACCGCTTCTAATCACTTCGGTGATATAAAAAATCCGCCTTTTGAGGCGGATTTTTTTTGCGTGTAATTTAGAGATTAACGAGATTTGGTCTCAAAGATATCGGTACCCAGATGGTTGTAATCCACCTTCTGCAGTTTGAAGTTGGTGATATACACCGGTCCGGCTTTCTTCTCTGAGATAAAACGGTAGCTGTTGGTAATTTCCTTCGCGCTGATCCCCGTCCATTGAGAGAAAAAGCTGAGGAAATCATTGGCAGAGCGACGGGCTTTGATCACCCGATGCGCTTTATCATCGCTCGACAGCACCATAAAAGGCACCTGGAAATTCTGCTGGAACCGATCGTCATGCGCCAGGTACTGCACCTCTTTTCCCCGCTCTTTAAAGGCGAGGCCATGATCGGAGAAATAGACCATCGAGAAGCTATTGCCGCTGTTACGTAATTGCTCGTAAAGCTGGCGCAGCAGGTCATCCGTCTGCGTCATGGTGTACAGATAGCAAGATGTCTCTTTTGACTGAACGAAGGTCTCGTATTTTCCTTGCGTACGGTCGCAGGCCTGCGGATGTGAACCCATTAAATGCAGCACGATGAGCTGCGGCTGAGTGCGCTCGGTGGCCAGCACCTGGGCGGTCATCTTTAAAAGTTCTTCGTCACGGGTATTTTTATCCGCTTCGAAATCACCATTTTTGAGGAAGTGCACTTCATCAGCCCGCTTTGCGATACTGGCGATAGCCGTATCGTATTCACCAATCTGCCCCTGATTGGAAAACCACCACGTCTGGAATCCCGCGCGGTTAGCCAGAGTGACAAAGTTATCCTGGAACTGCGGCTTATTATCAACGACCCGATTAAGCGTTAAGCCAAGCGATTTTTGCGTTGAACCGCTTGCGGCAATGTAATCTGCGAACAGATAGCCGTTAACGGAACTGGCAAACGGGGTGTTATCCCAGTGACCGCCAAACGCGCCTAATGCATCGCGGCGGGCGCTTTCACCAATGACCACGACATAGGTGTGATACTTTGGCTTCACGGCGGTTACTGTCCAGCTGTCTTTCACACTCGACAGCTTCGCCATGCGCTCCTGTTCATCGAGCACTTCGTTATTATTGACGATCACGTCTTTGGCGAAGCGGAAAACCGGATAACCGGTGTCCTTAAGCTTGAACACGCCGCCCCAGGCCAGGTTTTGTACCGGGGTAACAAAAAACGCGATGACGCTAAACAACAAACACAGACTGTCGTACTTATTCCAACTGCGCTTCTGCGCTTCTTTTTTACGGCGTACGGCGATAACGCCGAGGGCAAAAATAAATACCCCAACCAGATAATTGTACCAGGGGAAGATGGTCAGGATCTCGGTGGACTCTTCCATATTGGTTGAATGCAGCGCCAGCAACGTATTGAAGTTAGGCGAACCGTAAGCCTGACCAAACGGAAAGTACATTGCCGCAATAAGTGAGCAAATGCCGATCAGCACTTTCTGCGCGCGCGGCGCGCTGCGCCACAGCAGTATTAATATACAGGTGAAAGCAACGCTGTAGAGCAAGCTAAGCGGATAGCCCAACGCCAGGTTGATCAGCATAGACTGTAAGAAATAGAGGCCAGTCCACGGACTAATGGCCCGGCTACGAGCAATGATTGAATCTTTGAGGGTTAAATTCATACGCCACTAATGCAAAAACGCCATGTGCTTACCCTGGCGTTAAGGGTCATTGCCTGCCTGAGAGAGCGAGAAGAGGGATAGGGTCCGCATCCGCGAGCCGCAATATACGCAGGGCTGCGAAAAGATAGAGTGTGCATGAGAGAAGGTCAACTACTACAAGGAAATTGTTTTGCGAGAGAGGTGGCAAAACTGACAAAAAGCAGGGTTATTGGGACGAAAAACACTACTGTACCCAGATGACAGCAGGGAAAGGAAGCGGCGTACCGCGACGCCGCATTATTTTTCTGAAGGTTTATCCTGCTCTGGTTTGCTGTTGATCATGTCACACAGCATAGAGATAAGCATCAACCGTACTTTAAAGGGAGAATGGCTAAACACGCGTATACACCTCTTAAATTCATTCATATAAACCTCCTGACTTCACGATCCCATCAGTCCTTGAGGGATGTCTTTATTATATACAGATATAGCACAGGCTATATTATATAGCTATTGCTAAAACGTTAATTTTTTGTGCCCACGCAACTCTGGTTTACAATGAGCGCTCTCTAATCAGATGCCGTTAACGCGTCACAGTAACGAGGAAGCAGAATGAGTCGTCGCGCAGGTACGCCAACAACAAAAAAAGTGACGCAATTGGTGAATGTCGAAGAACACGTTGAAGGATTTCGTCAGGTCCGGGAGGCGCATCGCCGCGAGCTGATTGATGACTACGTAGAGCTGATTTCCGATCTCATTATTGAGGTAGGTGAAGCGCGCCAGGTGGACATGGCTGCCCGACTCGGGGTTTCCCAGCCGACGGTTGCCAAAATGTTGAAGCGCCTTGCTTCCGTCGGGTTGATTGAAATGATCCCCTGGCGCGGTGTGTTTTTAACCGCAGAAGGCGAACGTCTGGCCCAGGAGAGCCGGGAGCGTCATCAGATTGTGGAAAATTTCCTGTTGATGTTAGGTATCAGCCCGGAAATTGCCCGCCGTGACGCAGAGGGAATGGAGCACCACGTCAGTAAGGAAACGCTGGAGGCTTTTAGCCGTTTTACGCAACAGCAAGGATCTGGCTCTGAATGAGTTTTCCTTTACTACGCGCCTTGCAGCGCGATCGTTTTTTCCAGCTGTTAATCATCGTCGGGGTTGTACTGAGCGTGTTCACGCCGTTTACGCCCCGTTCCTGGCCTGGAGCGATTGACTGGCACACCATTATTACGCTTAGCGGCCTGATGTTACTGACCAAAGGCGTTGAATTAAGCGGTTACTTCGATGTGTTAGGGCGCAAGATGACCCGCCGCTTTCACACTGAACGCCAATTGGCGATATTTATGGTGCTGGCGGCGGCGCTGCTGTCGACGTTTCTGACCAACGATGTGGCATTGTTTATTGTTGTCCCGCTGACCATCACCCTGAAAAAATTGTGCGCCATTCCGGTGAATCGCCTGATTATCTTTGAGGCGCTGGCGGTAAACGCCGGATCGTTGCTGACGCCAATCGGCAATCCGCAAAATATCCTGATGTGGGGGCGCTCCGGGTTGTCATTTACCGCGTTTACCTGGCAAATGGCGCCGCTCGCGGGTGCCATGATGCTGACGCTGGTGGTGCTGTGCTGGTTCAGTTTCCCGAACAAAGCATTGCACTATCATACCGGGACGCGCGCGCCAGACTGGCAACCACGCCTGGTGTGGAGCTGTCTGGCGCTGTATATCATCTTTCTGACGGCGCTGGAGTTAAAACAAGAGCTGTGGGGTCTGGCGATTGTGGCGGCGGGGTTCATGGTTCTGGCGCGTCGCGTCATCCTCAGCGTGGACTGGACGCTGCTGCTGGTATTTATGGCGATGTTTATTGATGTGTATTTGCTGACGCAGCTACCGGCATTGCAGGGGATAACGCACCAGATTGGCACGCTCTCAGCGCCGGGTCTCTGGTTGACGGCCATTGGCCTGTCGCAGTTTATCAGTAATGTTCCCAGTACGATTTTGTTGCTGAACTACGTTCCGCCGACGCTGCTGCTGGCCTGGGCGGTTAATGTGGGTGGGTTTGGTCTGCTGCCGGGATCGCTGGCGAATCTTATCGCTTTACGCATGGCAAACGATCGACGGATCTGGTGGCGTTTTCATTGGTATTCGTTGCCGATGCTGATATGGGCGGCGCTGGTAGGGTATGTTTTGCTGCAGATGATGTAATTGATATGGTGTGCCGGATGGCGGCTGGCGCCTGATCCGGCCTACTGCGTTGGTAGGCCCGATAAGCGTAGCGCCATCGGGCATGTATAGCAGATTAGTTCAGACGAACCGGCATACCAGAACGGTTCTGTACCGCCTGCTCAACGACGGACTGATCGACATCAGACTGACCGGTGACGCTGGTAATGCTCTTGTTCAGCGTAATCGGTACGATTTCCCCGCCTTCAAACTGTGCTTCCGTGGTGGACAGCGGGTTGTGTACCTCGATGTAGCGGCTGCCGTCTGGTTCGGTAGTGGCTTTCACCGGCTCATCGATAAACTGTACGCGAGTGCCGACCGGCACATTTTCAAACAGGAATTTGATGTCGTCGTTACGCAGACGGACACAACCGTGGCTGACACGTAAGCCAACGCCGAAGTTAGCATTGGTGCCGTGAATAGCATACAGACGGCCGATATACAGTGCGTACAGCCCCATCGGGTTATCCGGGCCTGCCGGAACCACGGCTGGCAGCGGTTCGCCCGCAGCGCGGTATTCCGCATGCATTTTCGCCGTTGGCGTCCAGGTTGGGCCCGCTTTCTTACGTTCTACTTTGGTGGTCCAGTTGATCGGCGTGTCTTTGCCTAACTGGCCGATACCGATCGGCAGAACGATAACGGTGTTGGTGCCTTTCGGGTAGTAGTACAGACGCATTTCAGCGCTGTTGATAACAATACCTTCATGCACGGTATCCGGCAGGATCAACTGCTGAGGAATGTTCAGTACGGTGCCGCCCTTCGGCAGGAAAGTATCCACGCCAGGGTTCGCTTCCAGCATGTTAGACAGACCCATCTGATATTCTGCCGCAAAATACTCCAGCGGTTGGGTATTGCCTTCAGGAATGGTGATGACCTGGTTTTGGCCAATCAAACGGCTACCATCGGTAGGCAGCGGGTACGTGACGGCTGAGGCAGTGTTGCAAAAACCAACTACCGCAAGTGCCGCCGCGAAAAGCGTTGTCAATTTCATATTCATCTTCATGTATGCGAGATTCAGTGCCAGGCAGGCGAGTGGGTTGAGATTTATGTAGTGTTGGGCACGCATTATATGTGCAATCTGAGCAACAAGGAATTCGGATGTGTACTAAATCACATTTTTTTCCTTTTGCTTTCACTTTCCCCCTTCAGCATGAAGGGGCGATCTTATCGTAGACTTATGGCATAATAAGCGGTTTGTCACATATTTCTTTCTCTTTCAGGATACGCCAGTGTTAGTTTCCAGCAACGTCACCATGCAGTTTGGCAGTAAGCCGCTGTTTGAAAATATTTCCGTCAAATTTGGCGGCGGCAACCGTTACGGCCTGATTGGCGCGAACGGTAGCGGTAAATCCACTTTTATGAAAATTCTCGGCGGTGATCTCGAACCGACGCTGGGTAACGTTTCCCTCGATCCGAATGAGCGCATCGGTAAGCTGCGTCAGGATCAGTTCGCCTTTGAAGAGTTCACCGTGCTTGACACCGTGATCATGGGGCATGCTGAACTGTGGGCAGTGAAGCAGGAGCGCGATCGTATATACGCGCTGGCCGAAATGAGTGAAGAAGACGGCTATAAAGTGGCTGACCTCGAAGTTCAGTACGGTGAAATGGATGGTTATTCTGCTGAAGCGCGTGCGGGCGAACTGCTGCTGGGCGTGGGTATTCCGGTAGAACAACATTACGGCCCGATGAGCGAAGTCGCACCGGGCTGGAAGCTGCGTGTGCTTCTGGCGCAGGCGCTGTTCTCTAACCCGGACATTCTGCTGCTCGACGAACCAACGAACAACCTGGATATCGACACCATCCGCTGGCTGGAGCAGACGCTGAACGAACGTGACAGCACCATGATCATCATTTCGCACGACCGTCACTTCCTGAACATGGTCTGCACGCACATGGCGGATCTGGACTACGGCGAACTGCGTGTTTATCCGGGGAACTACGACGAATACATGACGGCGGCCACCCAGGCGCGTGAACGTCTGCTGGCCGATAATGCCAAGAAGAAAGCGCAGATTGCTGACCTGCAATCTTTCGTCAGCCGCTTTAGCGCCAACGCCTCAAAATCTCGTCAGGCGACTTCCCGCGCCCGTCAGATCGATAAAATTAAACTGGAAGAAGTTAAAGCTTCCAGCCGTCAGAACCCGTTCATTCGCTTCGAACAGGATAAGAAACTGTTCCGTAACGCGCTGGAAGTGGAAGCGCTTACTAAAGGTTTTGATGAAGGCCCGCTGTTTAAAAACTTCAATCTGCTGCTCGAGGTGGGTGAGAAGATTGCCATTCTGGGCGCCAACGGCGTGGGTAAATCCACTATGCTGAAAACGCTGGTCGGTGATTTGCAGCCGGATAACGGTACCGTGAAGTGGTCCGAAAACGCGCAAGTTGGTTACTACGCGCAGGATCATGAATATGAGTTCGAAAACGATCTAACCGTATTCGAGTGGATGAGCCAGTGGAAACAAGAAGGCGATGATGAACAGGTTGTGCGCAGCTTCCTCGGTCGTCTGCTGTTCAGCCAGGACGATATCAAGAAGCCTGCAAAAGTGCTCTCTGGTGGTGAAAAAGGGCGCATGCTGTTCGGTAAGCTGATGATGCAGAAACCGAATATTCTGGTAATGGATGAACCAACTAACCACCTGGATATGGAATCGATTGAGTCGCTGAACATGGCGCTGGAAATGTATCAGGGCACGTTGATTTTCGTTTCTCACGACCGTGAGTTCGTCAGTTCTCTGGCAACCCGTGTGATTGAAATTACGCCGGAGCGCGTGATCGACTTCACCGGTAACTACGAAGATTACTTGCGTAGTAAAGGTATCGACGGCTAATTTCCCGTCGTCTTTCACGCTGCAGATGTGTTGGCTTCACCTGTTCACCCCGGTCACTTACTAATGTAAGCTCCCGGGGATTCACAGGTTTGCCGCCTTCCTGCAGCGCGAAATACTTAGGGAAAGGCGTCGAGCCTTTATTCCCTCTCCCTGTGGGAGAGGGGTAGGGTGAGGGCATCAGGCAGCACTACACCAGCCACTCGCCCCCTTCAACCCCATTCACCAGCAGCTTACGTTTTTCCCCCGCCGGTAACGACACCTTCAGCGCCAGTGCCCTGCAAAAACACGGCCTGCGCGTACCTCAGGACGTCTCTGTCATGAGCATCGACGGCTTTAATCTGGCGGCGATTCAGGATGTACCCTTAACCGCAGTGCATGTTCCCCGCGATGAACTTGGAACGGAAGCGGTATATATGCTCCAGCAGCGGCTGATGCGCCCGGATGCGCCGGTGGGGACATTATTGCTTAACGGCATGCTGGCCGTACGGGAATCAGTACGGCGGATACGTCAGGGGAAACGACGCACTGCCGTTGATCGGGAAGGACTGTACGACAGCTAAGCTATACCCAGCGCGCGTTTACCGTGGATATTCAAATCCTCCAGCGTGAAGCGTCCTTCCCAGCCAGTTTCATAATCCTCGCGCGGGAAATCCCCCGGCGACGCGCCTTTTTCCAGCGCGGCCTTCACTTTGTGGGCGTAGGCCAGATTCTTTTCGCACATCGGCGCGGCAGGGATATACATCACATTGCCCCAGCCCTGCTGATTTTCCACCGGCGCGACGGAGTGGATCACATCGCAATGCCACCAGACGGAGTCTCCGGCGTCCAGTTGCGGAATACTGGTTAACGCCTCTATCAGCAGCGGATGCCATTGCGTGGAAATCGGCAGAACTCTGCCGGGCGCGACGCCGCAAAGCTCATCTTCCGGCACATCGTCAAGCAATGGACGTAATAGCACATAGGCCATCGCTTCAGGAATCGGGACTACGTGCAACAATCCCTGACCTGGCAACATATCGGAGAGTGCCGTCCAGCCCTGGAAGGTACGAAATACTGAACATTTAGTGGTGTTATCTACCGTGTACTCTTCAACTTCTGTGCGATGCGCCGCCTGCCATGGATCGTAATCTTCCAGCTTGCCATTGAAAACATTCGCAAAGACCTGCTGATATGCCGGCAGAAGCCAGCGCTCCAGCGCGCCGGAATCCGTATGCGCGCCCAGCCCTTTGGACGTTGTTCCCGGCGGACGACGACGTATGCGGTCAGGATAGATGACGCTGATGTCCGGGTTAAACCATTGTTTCCCTTCGCTTGTAAACGTCCACAGGCGATTAAGGAATGACTGCGCATTGGCCATTTCTTCGCTCTGACGGGCCTGCATTTGCGCCTGGGACCAGTAGATGGGGTAGATCTCCGGTCGGGATGCGCTGAGGGTGCCAAAGAAGTTATCACCGGGGCCTTTGTAGACCTCATCGAAATGGTTTCGATCCAGGTAATCGAGCATCGACTGATCCCATGCCAGCGCCTGTTCGCGGGGGAAATGTCCCTTGATGACCACGCATCCGCGACGCTTAATCTCTTCACGCTGCTCTGCGTTTACGCGTCCCGCCTTGATATCCGCATAGGACAACGTTGGCCAAACCGGGGAACCTTGCGCTTTGAGGGCGTTGATTTCCGCCACGCGAGTGGCAATGGCATCGCTCAGCTGATTGAAAATCAACTGAACATCCCCAAGCTGTGCCCGCAATTGTTGTTTCATCTGACGGATTGCCGCTTTGTGATCGACGGGCAATGTGTCGCTGGTAAACGTAAAAGCCATAACCACCTCGCATTAACTTTCATTCGAAACTAATTTATCTTACACATGCAATATAAGTTAAAAATAGGTTAATGCAAGTTTAAAAACTTGATGGTGTGCACGGAATGCATTAAGCGTGAGAACCGGAGCACGCCCCGGTTAGCAGGATTAGACGTTAGTTAAAAGGAGAGGTGTTATCCAGCACCGCCTGAATCACATTCAGCGCGCCCTGATGGTTATTGTCATCGGTCTGATAGCGGGCAATCGCTTTGATGCTCTCTGCCGCATTGGCCATGGCGAAAGAGTAATGCGCCATTTTCAACATTTCTGCATCGTTGCCGCTATCGCCAATGGCGACGACGTTTTGTGGAGACAGGTTCCAGCGTTTCAGCAGGCGGCTGATACCGTTGGCTTTATGTAAGCCCGGAATAATCAAATCGATAAACCCAAAGCCGCTGGTGACGGGCTTCATTATGCCATCCAGAGCGGTATGCAGGTGATCGATAACCAACGGGATTTGTTGGTCGGGTAAGTTCAGCGAAAATTTAAACAGCACATCATCAATGTCCTGATAATCCTTCACCGGTTTCAGGCGATGGTAGTGTTTCGACATCAATGCCACGAAAGACTCAGGAGCATTCTCACTGACGTAGGCGCTTTGCAGACCACAGGCAACAAAATTGAGCTGCTTGTCTTTGAGGAGTTCGCCAATAACAATGCGTGATTCGTGACGGGTAAGCTCGCCGTGAAACAGCTGTTTGCCATGCTCATAAACCAGCGCGCCATTCTCAGCGACAAACGATATTTCGTCTTTAAGCTCCGGGAAAAAGGAGATCAGCTGGAAATACTGGTTGCCGCTGGCCACGACAAATTCAATATCTCGTTTTTTCAGTTCCTGATACTGCGCCATAAAACGTGCACGATCGTATTTCTTGGCGTCGTCGAGAAAAGTTCCGTCCATATCGGTGACGATAACTTTGATGGTCATACTTGCTCCTGGCTCATAACTGCGACCAGAAACATTCTAATAACAATGTGACCTGAAGCACAAATTTAATTTCGAATGAAAGTAAAAGGCCGGGTGGCAGCTTCGCCTTACCCGGCTAAGGGGAGAGCAGTTGTAGGCCGGATAAGCGTCAGCGCATCCGGCAATGGGGAGGGTAGCGTGCCGGATGGCGGCGTGAACGCCTTATCCGGCCTACAATATTGCTTACAGCATATGCTCAGTACGCGCGATGATATCGTCCTGCGCATCCGGAGACAGGGCAGTGAAGAAGGCGGAATAGCCTGCGACACGCACCACCAGGTCACGGTATTGATCCGGGTGTTTTTTTGCTTCCAGCAGCGTTTCACGGGACACAATGTTGTACTGAATATGCCAGCCTTTGTGCTCTTCAAAGAAGGTGCGCAGCAGGATCATCAGCTTTTGTTTATCTGATTCATTCTCCAGCGTGGCCGGATTCAGCTTCTGATTTAACAACACACCGCCGAGAATGGAGCCGGTAGGCAGTTTACCCACCGAGCCAATCACCGCCGTCGGGCCGAGATGGTCCGTACCGGAAGCCGGACTTGCGCCTTCAGCCAGCGGGGTGTGAGCTTTACGGCCATCCGGCGTTGCCATGGTTGCCGCGCCAAACGGCACGTTGGCGGAGATAGAAGAGGTCCCGGCGTAGTAATTGCCGCCAACCGGACCGCGACCATAACGTGGATTATGGTACTGTTTCAGTTCATCAATATAGGTCTGATAAGCGCGGGCCAGCAGCGTATCAACGGAATCGTCATCGTTACCGTACTTCGGCGCGCCGTTGATCAGTCGTTGGCGTAATTGCTCGTGAGTCAGACCATCAAAATCATCAGCCAGTGCAGCAGCTAATTGCTGCTGGCCGATAGCGCCTTGATCGAAGACCAGTTTCTTCACAGCCGCCAGGCTGTTGCCGAGGTTGGCAATACCCACCTGCAAACCTGATACCCAGTCATACTTCGCGCCGCCTTGCTTAATGCTTTTCGCGCGTTCGATACAGTCGTCTACCAGCGCCGAACAGAGAATATCGTGTACGTTCTCTTCCAGCATGGTGTCGACGACATACTCGATTTCGATGGATTTACGCGTGTAGTAGCGAATCTGTGTATCCCAGGCGTCCAGCACTTCATCGAAATTGTTGAAATTGCCGGCCGAGAGCGCTTTTTCCTGCGGCAGGAAGACCTTGCCGCTGGTGGCATCGCGTCCGCCTTCCAGCGCCGCCAGCATCACACGGGCAAAGTTAATAAAGCTCATACCGGTACAACGATAGCCCCATTTGCCGCCAACGGCGGTTTCGATGCAACCAATGGCCGCATAGTCGTAGGCATCCTGCGGTTCAATGCCAAGCTTGATAAATTCAGGTATGACGATTTCATCGTTGTTAAAGGCTGGCATCCCGAAGCCGCAGCGAATGACCTGCACACAGGCATCAAGGAAATCGTTACTCATCCCCGCATGATAGCGCACGCTCAGGTTAGGCTGAGTAGAGCGCAGGCGGCCGCAGGATTCGAGAATGGCGTAGGAGAGCGGGTTGACGGCATCCACCGCCTGACCGTTAACCAGATTCTGTCCGCCAATGGTCACGTTCTGATACAGCGGGCTACCTGCCGATGCTTTGGAGTGGGAGCCGGAGCGGATTTTGTTTACTTCCAGCAGCTTCAGCCAGCAGCTGTGCAGCAGCTCAATGGCGTGTTCGCGATCCAGCGATTGATTCAGCTCCACATCACGACGGTAGAAAGGATAGAGATACTGGTCCATGCGACCAAACGACACTGAATGGCCGTTGGATTCAATTTGCAGAATCAACTGGATGAAGTAGCACAACTGCAGCGCCTGCCAGAACGTTTTAGGCGGCTCATGGGCAATCACATCACAGTTTTCCGCCATGGTCAGCAGCTCTTCGCGACGGCTGGCGCGGGTTTCCGTGGACGCCATTTTTCGTGCCAGAGCGGCAAAGCGCTCAATATGCAGACTGACGGCCTCCAGCACGATATCAATCGCTTTCAGGAACTGATCGCCATGGAGGTCTTCCAGACAAGTCAGATTGATGCGGGAGCGACGTTCATCAACTTTGTGGCGCAGGCCGTCGAGACCTTTTTCCAGCAGCAGCGGGAAGTTCACTGCCAGGTGTGCGTCGCCGGAAGTCATATTGCCTTCGGCTTTGATAATGCCGGTTTCCAGCAGACCTTTCTGCTCATCGGTAAACATCCCGTAGCAGCGATCCTGTACGGTCTGGCCGCGCCACCACGGGCACACCTCGTGCAATACGCGTTTGTTCTCTTCACTTACCGAAAAGCCAGCGCCCGGCCTGTCGGCGAGGTCATCGATCTCTTTTTCAATCCAGGAGACGGTATATTCCGGGAAGATCGGCGCGGCGCGCACTTCGCTCGCCTGGTTGCCGATAATCAGTTCGTCATGCTTGATCCAGATAGTACGTTCCGCCAGATGATGGGCCAGCGCCAGCGCGCGGCGTACCGGGATCGGCTTATCCAGATGTTGTTGATACATCTCGGTATAGTGCTGGGCGCGCTCGGTGCAAACCGGCGGCTTCACGATGTGGATCAGGGCTGTTTTATGCGCTTTGATACGGTCGCTGAGTGTGTCCAGTTTCAAAGTGGTCATGGCGATTATCCTCGTAGGGTCGCGGTTAAACCTTTATGGCGGGCATACTGCTGAGCAAATTCGAGCAGGGCAGGCGCCTCAAGCGGTTTATCCGGTGCGTTGTAGGGTTGACTGAGTAAGTGGTATTTATTGATGCCCAGGGTGTGATAGGGCAAAAAATGGATCTCACCGACGTGAAGCTCGTCGGCAGCAAAATCGGTAATAGCCTGGATGGCGGCTTCGTCAGCGTTGAAACCCTGAATCAGCGGTACGCGGATAATCATTTTTTTACCCGCAGCGGCCAATTTTTTCAGATTGTCTAATACACGAGAGGCACAGCCATCGGTCCACTGCTTAAACGGCGCGTCGGCGACATGTTTTAAATCAGCCAGGAACAGATCAACGTAAGGTAATGACGGCTCGATATACTTCCACGGCACATGCAGACAGGTTTCGATCGCCGTATGAATGCCCGCATCGTGGCTGGCCTTGAATAATTCTGCCGCCAGTTCTGGCTGCATAAACGGTTCGCCACCGGAGAGGGTGAGCCCGCCACCGCTACGATCGTAAAACGGTTTATCACGCAGTACGGTCGCCATGATGTCGTCCACGCTTTTTACCTCTCCGCAGACGGTCAGCGCCTGGGTTGGACAGCAGTCCGTCAGGGCGGCGAAAGCGTCATCGGTCAGTTTTTCGCGATGAATAAGCAGACCGCTCAGCGCTCGCTCAATCACCGCAGGTGCCGCCTGAGCACAGAGATCGCAACCGTCGAGACACAACCGTGCGTCGTAGAGCAGGTCCCGTGTGCGGGCGCGGCTTTCCGGATTCTGACACCAACGGCAGCCCAGGGAGCATCCCTTAAGGAACACCACGGTACGGATACCGGGACCATCATGCGTGGAATAGCGCTGGATATTGAAAATCATAAGCGGCCTCTCTTCTTTCGTATAAAGATTAAATTACTTTCGAATGAAAGTTATATTGACGTGCGTCAACTAACCGTGAGGTTTCGCCGTGCTACCTTTTATTCATGCTAATTATTCGTTTGAGGAAAGGTTATGGAACTCTATTTAGATACGTCTGATGTCGCCGCTGTCAAAGCTCTGGCGCGTGTTTTGCCGTTGGCTGGGGTGACCACTAACCCGAGCATTGTGGCGGCAGGTAAAGAGAGGCTGGAAGTGTTGCTGCCGCAACTGCAGGAAGCGATGGGAGGACAAGGCCGTCTGTTTGCGCAGGTGATGGCGACGACCGCCGAAGGCATGGTCAATGATGCGCGTAAACTGCGGGCAATTATCGCGGATATCGTGGTCAAAGTGCCGGTGACGGCTGAAGGTCTGGCGGCAATTAAGCTACTGAAAGAAGAAGGGATCCCGACGCTGGGTACCGCGGTATACGGTGCTGCTCAAGGGCTGTTAGCGGCGCTGGCAGGAGCGGAATATGTTGCGCCATACGTAAACCGCGTGGATGCGCAGGGGGGAGATGGTATTCAGACGGTGACCGATCTGCAAACCTTACTGAACATGCATGCGCCGCACGCCAAAGTACTGGCAGCTAGCTTCAAAACGCCGCGTCAGGCGCTGGATTGCCTGCTGGCAGGCTGCGAGTCCATCACGCTGCCGCTGGACGTGGCGCAGCAGTTTATGACCTCTCCGGCTGTGGATGCGGCGATTGTGAAGTTTGAGCAGGACTGGCAGGGGGCGTTTGGACGGACGTCGATCTAGTTTTAGGTCGGATTACTCCGGCATATTTGCGTAGGTGATTCCGTTAAAATGAATCTGTTGCAGTTAAGAGCAATAAACTGCGAATCCCCCTCGTAAAACCGGTAAAGCCTGCATGCTACCCGTCATCGCGACGGGTACATTCACGTCATCATGTTTATCAGGTGACGGACCGCCATGAAAAAAACACCTACAGCCACACCGCACGATGCGCTGTTTAAAACATTTTTAAAATACCCTGCCACAGCCCGTGATTTTATTGAAATTCATCTTCCTCCCACGCTACGGGCGCTTTGCGATCTGGCGACGTTAGAACTGCAACCTACCAGTTTTATTGAAGAAAACTTACGCGCATATTATTCAGATGTGCTTTGGTCGATGAAAACCAGTGATGGGGAGGGTTATATCTATGTCGTGATTGAACATCAAAGTCGTCCTGATGTGCATATGTCGTTTCGCCTGATGCGTTATGCGATAGCGGCAATGCAAAGCCACCTTGACGCCGGGCATACCCGCTTACCGTTAGTCGTGCCGATGTTGTTTTATCATGGCGTCGATACGCCTTATCCCTTCTCTTTATGCTGGCTGGATGAGTTTGATAATCCGCTCCTGGCGCGCCAGCTTTATTTGTCGGCATTTCCATTGGTGGATATTACCGTGATCCCGGATGAAGAAATTATGCAGCACCGGCGTATCGCACTGCTGGAATTGATTCAAAAGCATATTCGCCAGCGCGATTTAGTAGGACTGGTGGACAATCTGGCTACGCTGCTGGTTACAGGAAGTGCTAATGACAGCCAGCTAAAAGCGCTGTTTAATTATCTGCTAATCCAGCATGGTCACAAACCGCGCTTTGGGCGATTTATGCGTAAGCTGGCGCAGCAGGTACCCGAACACAAGGAGCGTACAATGAATATTGTTGAAAAAATACGTAGGGCAGGGGAGCGAAAGGGGCTACGGAAAGGCATGGAGCGCGGTCATGAAAAAGGTTTAGCTGAAGGTCGTCGCGAGGAAGCGCAGCGCATTGCCCACTCAATGCTGGCCGATGGTCTCCCACGGGAGCTTATCGTGAGAATCACTGGGCTATCTGAGGAAGATATTAAATCTTTGACGCATTGAATGTATGTTAATACAGCCCCGGAAAATAAATGCCGCCGGGGCTTACGTTACTGCCCGCACACCTCACATCCCGGGTTACGCATCAGCTTCATTTCGCGAAACTGGCAGGTCATGGCGTCGTACATGACGATTTTTCCAGATGCGGGTTTACCGTAGTTTGCCAATAATTTAATGGTTTCCATGGCCTGTAATGAGCCGATCACGCCGATTAGCGGAGCCATTACGCCAGCTTCCACGCAGGTGAGGGCATTTTCACCGAACAGGCGGCTCAGGCAACGGTAGCAGGGTTCGCCTTCCTGATAGGTAAAGACGGTAATTTGTCCTTCCATGCGAATTGCCGCCCCGGAAACCAGCGGAACCTTTGCGCTAAAGCATCCGGCATTAAGCTGATTGCGGATGCTGACGTTATCCGTACAGTCCAGCACCAAATCGTGTTTGGCGATCAGCGCGTGAATTTCGCTATCATCCAGCAGCGCATTCACTGGCGTAATGGCGATATAAGGATTAATCCGCGCCAGCGCGTCGCGGGCGGATAGCACTTTCGGTTGCCCTACGGTTGCATCGCTGTGCAGCGTCTGACGCTGGAGGTTCGACACGGAAACGGTGTCAAAGTCGAGCAGCGTTAAATGTCCGATGCCTGCGCCTGCCAGGTATTGGGTCGCGGCGCAGCCAAGTCCCCCCAGACCAACGACCAGTACCCGCGCTTCCTTCAGCGCTTCCTGACCTTCAAAATCGAAGCCGCGCAGAATGATTTGCCGGTTATAGCGCATCATCTCCTGGTCGCTGAGTTCCGCCATTACAGACCTCCAAACAGCGCGTTAAACGGCTCGACTTCAACCCACTCTCCGGCTTCAACGTTACCACGATCGCGTTCCAGCACGATAAAACAGTTGCCGAGGCTAAAGGAGCTAAAAATATGTGAGCCCTGGTGTCCGGTGGTGGTGACTTCCAGTTCGCCTTCTGCGGTACGCTGCAATACGCCGCGTTGAAAATCCAGACGACCTGGCGTCTTCTTCAGACGTGACGCGGTGCGTACGCGTTGGCGAGGAGGCAACCCACAGCCCGTGTTGCCGCTGAGTTTCGCCAGCAGCGGTTGCACCAGTTGATAAAAGGTGAGGGCTGCTGACACCGGGTTACCCGGCAGGCCGCAAAACCAACTGTTGCTTAGTTTGCCAAAGGCGAACGGTTTGCCCGGTTTGATGGCCAGCTTCCAGAAGGCAATTTCTCCCAGTTCCTCCAGAATGGTTTTGGTGTAATCCGCTTCACCGACAGAAACGCCACCGGAGCTGATAACGACATCGGCCTGGCTGTCGGCTTCAATAAACGCCGCGCGTAGCGCGTTGGGATCGTCGCGAATAATCCCAAGGTTGATCACCTCGCAGCCCAACTGTTGCAGCATCAGGTGAACGGCCAGACGGTTGGTGTCATAAATCTGTCCGTCGCCCAGCGGTTGACCCGGCAGTTGCAGTTCATCACCGGTGGAGAACAACGCCACCCGGACTTTGCGCACAACAGGTGCATCAGCAATACCGAGCGAAGCCAGAACCGGGAGCTCGGCGGTTGTCAGGCGGGTCCCGGCGGGGAAGACGACTGCACCGTTTGCAATATCTTCACCGCGCAGACGAATATTTTGTCCGCCGCGGACTTCGGCGGTAAAACGTACACCGTCATCGGTTTGTTCCGTTTGTTCCTGCATGACCACCGCTTCACAACCGGCAGGCACCGGGGCGCCGGTCATGATGCGGATACAGGTCCCCGCGGGCCATTCGCCGTGAAAAGGCTGTCCGGCAAAGGCTTTGCCTGCTACCGCAAGCGGCAAACCCGAGCGTAAATCGTCTAATCGCACCGCATAGCCATCCATTGCCGAATTATCGAATCCTGGTACATCAATGGGGGAAACGACGTCGGCGGCCAGAATGCGGCCAAAGCATTGAACCAGCGGCAGCGTTTCGACGGCGGTGAGCGGGGTAATACGCGACAGCATCTGAGAGAGAGCCGTTTCAAGCGGCATCAGTCCGGCGGTAAATTCCATGAGAAGACTCCTGCGGGCAAAATCGAATCCGGCCATTATGTCAGAAAATGGCCGCGGACAGTATGCTACCTCAGGCTTAGAATCAGATCTGATCAAGGTTTCATGCCAGAGGATAGCGCCACAGGAAAAATGCAGTATAGACTCAATATTTCCGCTCTTTTTCCCCAGGGGGCTAAATGGCTACTCCTATTCCGGACGCAATTCGACGGCAGGTGAATGCCGCCAGTGCGCTCATCCGCCAGCTTTTCGAAGAGAATCTCGTGGCTATTCATCTGTATGGTTCTGCTGTCGACAGCGGTTTAAAACCTCTCAGCGACATTGATTTGTTGGTCACCATACGGGAACCAATGGATGCCCGGTTAAGAGAAACCGTGATGCGGGAATTGCTGACCATTTCAGCGCCGCCCGGAACCTCAGAACGTTACCGCGCGCTGGAAGTCACCGTTGTTGTGTACTCGCTGATCGTACCGTGGCAATTCCCACCCGTAAGAGAAATGCAGTTTGGCGAGTGGTTGCGTGAGGAGATCGGCGCCGGCGTGTTTGAACCGGCGCTGGCGGACGCTGATCTTGCCATTTTGCTGACCCAGGCCCGGCGCGCCAGCGTACCGTTGTTCGGTGAACCCGCTGATATATTTTTCAACGCCATTCCTGCCAATGATGTCTTGAAAACGTTTCGACATACTCTTGAACAGTGGCAAGAACCCGCAGATTTAGAGGGTGATGAGCGCAATATTATTCTGGCTCTGGCGCGTATCTGGTACAGCGTCGTGACCGGCGATATTGTCGCTAAGGATGAGGCCGCGTCGTGGCTCATGCCTAAATTGCCCGTTGAGCATGCTGACACGCTGCAAGCTGCATGTGCGGAATATCTGGGGGTGGCCAAAACGAACTGGGCTGAATCCATGCCGTCAGTACAACGGTTTGTATGGCATGCAAAAAAACAGATTACCGATCTGCTTGAATAGGTTATTCAACGTCGTCGGGGATTCATTCCTGTTAACTCCATCTGAATGACCTGACAGCATCGATTATGAGAGGCAGGCCTTTACCTTTACATGACGTCTGCATCTTTCTATATTCAAAAATCGAATCAATAAGTCACCGAAATTCTGATATTTATAACCCCGGAACCGGTCACCTTAATGGACGAAAAAATGGGTAAAGCAGTTATTGCAATTCACGGCGGCGCCGGGGCTATTACCCGTGCACAGCTGAGCCAGGAGCAGGAGTTGCGTTATATACAGGCGCTGTCAGATGTTGTCGAAACCGGTCAGCGGATGCTCGAAGAGGGGCGTAGCGCACTGGATGTGGTGACCGAGGCCGTGCGTCTGCTGGAAGAGTGCCCGCTGTTTAATGCCGGAATTGGCGCAGTATATACCCGTGATGAAACCCATGAGCTGGACGCCTGCGTGATGGACGGTAATACCCTGAAAGCGGGAGCCGTCGCTGGAGTCAGTCATCTGCGAAATCCAGTTCTCGCGGCACGCCTGGTGATGGAACACAGCCCACACGTCATGATGATAGGTGAGGGGGCAGAGAATTTTGCCATTGCGCAGGGTATGGAGCGCGTTTCGGCGGATATTTTCTCGACGCCAGAACGCTACGCTCAACTGCTGGCGGCGCGAACGGCGGGTGAAATGGTGCTGGATCATAACGCTACCCCACTGGATGAGAACAACAAAATGGGTACCGTGGGGGCGGTTGCGCTGGATATGTCTGGTAATCTGGCGGCGGCGACATCGACCGGCGGGATGACCAACAAATTGCCGGGCCGGGTGGGTGACAGTCCACTGGTTGGCGCAGGCTGTTATGCCAATAACGCAAACGTGGCGGTTTCCTGCACCGGAACCGGAGAAGTCTTTATTCGTGCGCTGGCGGCTTATGACATTGCGGCATTGATGGATTATGGCGGCCTGAGTTTATCTGAGGCGTGCGAGCGTGTGGTGATGGAAAAATTACCGGCGTTGGGCGGCAGTGGCGGCTTAATTGCTATCGATCATGAGGGCAATGTCGCCTTACCGTTTAACAGTGAAGGCATGTACCGTGCCTGGGGATACGCGGGCGATACGCCAACCACCGGTATTTATCGGGAAAAAGGAGATACCGTTGCCACACAGTGATGAGCTTGACGTCAGTGACGTGCTGGCAGTGAGTAACCTGAACATTGCCTTTGAACAGGAACAGCAGCGCGTAAGTGCGGTGCGTAATCTGTCATTTCGTCTGAAGCGTGGCGAAACGCTGGCGATAGTTGGCGAGTCCGGTTCAGGAAAGTCGGTCACGGCTTTGTCGCTGATGCGTCTGATAGAACAGGCTGGCGGCGAGGTGAGCTGTGATGAAATGCTCCTCCGACGCCGCAACCGCCAGGTTATTGAGCTGGGTGAACAGAGCGCATCACAGATGCGCCACGTGCGCGGCGCGGATATCGCGATGATCTTTCAGGAGCCGATGACATCGCTAAATCCGGTGTTTACCGTGGGGGAGCAGATTGCCGAGTCTATCCGTTTACACCAGGGGGCCAGTCATGAAGAGGCGATGCTGGAAGCTAAACGGATGCTCGATCAGGTCCGTATTCCTGAGGCGAAGGCGATTTTATCGCGTTATCCGCACCAGCTTTCCGGCGGCATGCGCCAGCGCGTGATGATCGCCATGGCGCTGTCGTGCCGCCCTGCGGTGCTGATTGCCGATGAGCCGACCACCGCGCTGGATGTCACTATTCAGGCGCAGATCCTGCAACTCATAAAAGTGTTGCAGCAGGATATGTCGATGGGGGTGATCTTTATTACCCACGATATGGGTGTGGTGGCGGATATTGCCGACCGTGTGCTGGTAATGTATCAGGGTGAGGCGGTTGAAACCGGCAGCGTTGAGCAGATCTTTCATGCTCCCCAGCATCCCTATACTAAAGCGTTGCTGGCAGCCGTACCGCAGCTTGGCGCCATGAGCGGACAAGAGTATCCGCGCCGTTTCCCACTTATTTCTTTACACGATCCCAGTCATGTTGAACCGCAAACCGAGCAGGACACCGTGGTTGAAGGCGAGCCTATCCTACGGGTACGCAATCTGGTGACGCGTTTTCCTCTGCGCAGCGGCATTCTTAACCGGGTAACCCGTGAGGTGCATGCGGTGGAAAACGTCAGCTTTGACCTGTGGCCGGGAGAAACGCTCTCGCTGGTGGGCGAGTCGGGCTGCGGCAAGTCCACCACAGGACGGGCGTTGCTGCGCCTGGTTGAGTCTCAGCGTGGAGAGATCATCTTCAACGGACAGCGGATTGATACCCTCGCCGCCAGCAAACTGCAGCCGCTGCGCCGGGACATTCAGTTCATCTTCCAGGACCCTTATGCATCGCTCGATCCTCGCCAGACGGTGGGATATTCCATTTTAGAGCCGTTACGGGTGCATGGATTACTGCAAGGTGATGCGGCGGCAAAACGGGTTGCCTGGCTGCTGGAGCGCGTAGGATTGCTCCCTGAGCATGCCTGGCGCTATCCGCACGAGTTTTCCGGCGGTCAGCGTCAGCGTATCTGCATTGCCCGGGCGCTGGCGCTCAATCCCAAGGTAATTATTGCCGATGAGTCGGTCTCGGCGCTGGATGTCTCGATTCGTGGGCAAATTATCAACTTGTTGCTCGACCTGCAGCGCGAAATGGGGATCGCATATCTGTTTATTTCCCACGATATGGCGGTAGTGGAGCGGATCAGTCACCGTGTGGCGGTGATGTATCTGGGGCAGATTGTCGAGATCGGCACCCGGCGGGCGGTATTTGAAAATCCACAGCATCCGTATACGCGCAAACTGATGGCGGCAGTACCGGTTGCCGATCCATCACATCATCGGCCCCAGCGCGTGCTGTTATCGGATGATATCCCCAGCAATATCCGCAAGCGCGGCGAAGAGATTTCCCCCGTGTCACTACAGTTAGTTGGCCCGGGGCATTATGTCGCGCGTCCACAACCAGAAAATGCGCTTTCGCGTTTATAACAGGCAGACAGGGTTTAAGGAGAATAACATGACAAAAATTGTTGCTCGAAAATGGCTGGTTGCTGTGGGAGTGGCCTCGGCGCTGGCCGCCGCACCGGGCTGGGCCGCCAAAGACGTGGTGGTGGCAGTGGGATCTAACTTCACCACGCTCGACCCCTATGACGCGAACGACACGTTGTCGCAGGCGGTAGCAAAGTCGTTTTATCAAGGACTGTTTGGCCTTGATAAAGAGATGAAGCTGAAAAATGTGCTGGCGGAGAGTTATACGGTTTCTGATGATGGCCTGACTTACACCCTTAAGCTGCGTCAGGGCGTGAAGTTTCAGGATGGCACTGACTTCAACGCCGATGCGGTCAAAGCTAACCTCGATCGGGCCAGTAATCCGGAAAACCATCTGAAACGCTACAACCTGTATAAGAATATTGATAAAACCGAGGTTGTCGACCCGTCGACGGTGAAGATTACGCTGAAGCAACCGTTCTCGGCATTCATCAATATTCTGGCGCACCCGGCAACGGCGATGATTTCGCCTGCCGCGCTGGAGAAATACGGTAAGGAGATCGGCTTTCATCCTGTCGGCACCGGACCGTATCAGCTTGAAACCTGGAATCAGACGGATTTTGTCAAGGTTAAGAAGTTCGCGGGCTACTGGCAGCAAGGGTTGCCAAAGCTTGACACGATTACCTGGCGTCCGGTGACCGACAACAACACGCGTGCGGCCATGCTGCAGACCGGGGAGGCGCAGTTTGCCTTCCCGATCCCTTACGAGCAGGCGGCGTTACTGGCGAAGAACAAAAACCTGGAACTGGTGGCCAGCCCGTCTATCATGCAGCGTTATATCAGCATGAACGTCACGCAAAAACCATTCGATAACCCGAAGGTGCGTGAGGCGCTGAACTATGCCATCAACCGCCAGGCGCTGGTGAAAGTCGCTTTTGCCGGGTACGCGACGCCTGCCACCGGTGTTCTCCCGCCATCGATTGCCTATGCGCAAAGCTATACGCCGTGGCCTTACGATCCGGCGAAAGCGCGCGAGTTGCTGAAAGAAGCGGGTTACCCTAATGGTTTTACCACCACGCTATGGTCTTCGCATAACCACAGTACCGCGCAGAAAGTACTGCAATTTACCCAGCAGCAGTTGGCACAGGTGGGCATTAAGGCGCAGGTAACGGCGATGGACGCTGGTCAGCGAGCGGCGGAAGTTGAAGGTAAAGCGCAGAAAGAGAGCGGAGTGCGGATGTTCTACACCGGCTGGTCTGCTTCTACAGGTGAAGCGGACTGGGCGCTGTCGCCGCTATTTGCATCACAAAACTGGCCGCCGACGCTGTTTAATACGGCGTTCTACAGCAATAAGCAGGTGGACAGTGATTTAGCCGCGGCTCTGCAAACCAACGATCCGGCGCAGAAAGCGAAGCTCTACAAAGATGCGCAGGATATCATCTGGAAAGAGTCGCCGTGGATCCCGCTGGTAGTGGAAAAACTGATTTCGGCGCACAGCACCAGGTTGACGGGATTCTGGATCATGCCGGATACCGGATTTAGCTTTGATGATGCGGATTTAAAATAAGCGATGCATTCGGCCCCGTAATGCAGGGGCCGGCGAAGGGAGCGTGATGCTTAACTATGTTTTCAAGCGCCTGCTGGGGTTGATCCCAACGCTGTTGATTGTGGCGGTGCTGGTGTTTTTATTTGTTCACCTGCTACCCGGCGATCCGGCCCGGCTGATTGCCGGACCGGAGGCTGACGCTGAGGTGATTGAACTGGTGCGTAAGCAACTGGGTCTGGACCAACCGCTGCATATTCAGTTCTGGCATTACATGACCAACGTGTTGCAAGGCGATTTTGGAACCTCGATGGTTTCTCGCCGCCCGGTTGCGGAAGAGATTGCCAGCCGTTTTATACCATCGCTATGGCTGACAATTGCCAGTATGGCCTGGGCAGTGTTATTTGGCATGACGGCGGGGATTATCGCCGCCGTGTGGCGTAATCGCTGGCCGGACAGGTTAAGTATGACGCTGGCGGTCACCGGAATCTCTTTTCCGGCTTTTGCGCTCGGCATGCTGCTTATGCAGATATTTTCCGTTGAACTCGGCTGGTTGCCCACCGTGGGCGCTGACACCTGGCTGCACTATATCCTCCCGTCTATTACGCTGGGGGCGGCGGTGGCTGCGGTGCTGGCCCGCTTTACCCGTGCTTCGTTTGTCGATGTGCTCAGTGAAGATTATATGCGCACCGCGCGAGCTAAAGGGGTGAGTGAAACCTGGGTGGTGTTGAAACATGGTCTGCGTAACGCGATGATCCCGGTGGTTACCATGATGGGGCTACAGTTTGGTTTTTTACTCGGCGGCTCAATCGTGGTTGAGAAGGTGTTTAACTGGCCAGGGCTTGGACGACTGTTAGTGGACTCAGTCGAAATGCGCGACTACCCGGTGATACAGGCCGAGGTGCTGTTATTCTCTCTGGAGTTTATTCTTATTAATTTAGTGGTGGATGTACTCTACGCCGCCATTAATCCGGCTATCAGGTACAAGTAAGGATGCGATTTTTTAACTGGCGCCGACAGGCGATTTTAAATGCGATGCCCCTTGTTAAGCCAGAGCAGATTCGCACGCCGTGGCATGAGTTCTGGCGTCGTTTCCGCCGCCAGCGCATGGCGATGATCGCGGGATTGTTTGTCCTTATCCTGATTATGGTGGCGATTTTTGCCCGCTGGCTGACGCCATTTGATGCCGAAAACTACTTCGATTATGACCGTCTGAATGACGGGCCGTCGATGCTGCACTGGTTTGGCGTTGACTCCCTGGGACGGGATATCTTTAGCCGTGTGCTGGTTGGCGCGCAAATCTCGCTGGCGGCAGGGGTCTTTGCCGTATTTATTGGCGCGACGATTGGCACCGTGTTGGGATTGCTGGCGGGATACTACGAAGGCTGGTGGGATCGACTGATTATGCGCATCTGCGATGTACTGTTCGCCTTTCCGGGTATTTTGCTGGCGATCGCAGTGGTGGCAGTGCTGGGCAGCGGTATTGCCAACGTGATTATTGCCGTGGCTATTTTTTCTATTCCGGCCTTCGCGCGCCTGGTGCGTGGGAATACGCTAGTGCTGAAGCAGCAGACCTTTATTGAATCTGCGCGCAGTATTGGCGCCAGCGATGCAACCATCATCTTTAACCATATTCTGCCGGGAACGGTCTCATCGATTGTGGTCTTTTTTACCATGCGAATTGGCACGTCGATTATCTCTGCCGCGAGCTTGTCATTTCTGGGATTGGGCGCGCAGCCGCCGACCCCGGAGTGGGGGGCAATGCTCAATGAGGCGCGGGCCGATATGGTGATTGCGCCGCATGTGGCGATTTTCCCGGCGGTGGCGATATTTCTGACGGTGCTGGCGTTTAACTTACTGGGCGATGGCCTGCGCGACGCGCTGGACCCGAAGATAAAAGGATAAACCACAGGCCGGATAAGACGTAACGCTTATCCGGCCTGCGTTGGGTTACGCTATTTAAACGCGGGTGCCCCACAGATCGTATTCATCTGCGTTTTCGACCTTCACGCGGATGATATCGCCAGGTTTCACCCTGGTTTCGCCATTCAGGTATACCGCGCCATCGATTTCCGGGGCGTCAGCCATACTGCGACCAATCGCGCCTTCTTCGTCAACTTCATCAACGATAACCAGAATTTCGCGGCCCACTTTCTCCTGCAAGCGTTCAGCAGAGATCTGCTGTTGCAACTGCATAAAGCGGTTCCAGCGTTCTTCTTTCACCTCTTCCGGGATTTGATCTGGCAGGTCATTGGCGCCAGCGCCTTCTACCGGGCTGTACTTAAAGCAGCCGACGCGATCCAGGCGTGCTTCCTTCAGGAAGTCGAGCAACATCTGGAAGTCTTCTTCTGTTTCCCCCGGGAAACCAACAATGAAGGTGGAGCGCAGCGTCAGTTCAGGACAAATTTCACGCCACTGCTTGATGCGCGCCAGCTGTCTGTCCACGGAGCCTGGGCGTTTCATCAGCTTGAGAATACGCGGGCTGGCATGCTGCAGCGGGATGTCCAGATACGGCAGGATTTTGCCTTCCGCCATCAACGGGATCACGTCATCAACGTGCGGGTAGGGATAGACGTAATGCAGACGCGTCCAGATCCCCAGTTTTGATAACTGTTCGCACAGATCAACCATGCTGGTTTTGACCGGCTCGCCGTTATGGAAACCGGTGCGATGCTTCACATCCACGCCGTACGCGGACGTATCCTGAGAAATGACCAGTATCTCTTTCACGCCCGCATCTACCAGACGCTTGGCTTCGCTGAGAACGTCGCCGATCGGACGACTCACCAGATCGCCACGCATCGACGGAATAATGCAGAACGTGCAGCGGTGGTTGCAGCCTTCAGAAATTTTCAGATAGGCATAATGGCGCGGAGTCAGCTTGACGCCCTGCTCAGGAACCAGACTCTGGAACGGGTTATGCTTTGGTTTTGGCACATAGTGATGAACGTGCTCCAGAACCTGTTCATAGCTGTGCGGACCGGTGATTTCCAGCACTTTCGGGTGGACTTCACGGATCTGATCGACTTTCGCGCCCAGACAGCCGGTAACGATCACCTTGCCGTTTTCGTTCAACGCTTCGCCGATTGCTTCCAGGGACTCCTGAACTGCGCTGTCGATAAAGCCGCAGGTGTTAACGATAACCATATCCGCGTCGTCGTAGCTTGGCACAACATCATAGCCTTCGGTACGAAGTTCGGTCAGGATGCGCTCAGAATCGACGAGGTTTTTCGGACAACCTAGTGATATAAAACCAATTTTTGCCATTTTCTTATACTGTATATTGCTCGTAATCGGGGGATTATACAGATGCCGTCACGGTACATCTATATCTGATCGGCATAAGACCGGGAGAATAAAGACCAATACCTATAAATAGTGGATCGGTTAGCGGAAGGTGTTTAGCGAGTCTAATTCCGGCTTTAAGTGTCACTTCTTGGCTGTAGAAATTAATTAGCGTAAATTTTATCTCGTCGAGCGTTATTAATGAGGTTAAATTTGAAAGATATTGTATTGCAGTCGAAACTTGAAATGGCTAAAACTCTTTATGCTAATGGTGTGAGTTTATATTATATCTCACTGGCCACAGGCTTAAGTTGGCGTGCATTAATGACAGAATTAACGTTTATCGCCAGTCATGAAATTATTCGGCAAAAAACTGACGCTCGCAAACCCAGAGTTTAAATAATTCACCTGTCTATTACCCATCCTGCAAAATTTGAAAGGTAACGTTAATATGTATATTTCGCCACTGCCGCTCGCGGCGGACTCTGATGTTGATAAACTGAGAGATGATATTGCTAATAAACTTTTATTTACTATTGGCAAAGATCCCGCCATCGCTACGAAACGGGAGTGGCTTAATGCGACGTTATATGCGGTACGCGATCGAATGGTCGAGCGCTGGCACCGTTCTAATCGGGCACAATTCTCTCAGGATGCGCGCCAGGTTTATTATCTGTCGATGGAATTTTTAATTGGCCGTACGTTGTCTAATGCGTTGCTCTCGTTAGGTATTTACGACGAAGTCAGAAGCGCGCTTGAGGCAATAGGGCTGGAACTGGAAGAGCTGATTGACGAGGAAAATGATCCCGGACTTGGGAATGGCGGCCTTGGACGACTGGCGGCTTGTTTCCTTGATTCGCTGGCAACGCTTGGCCTGCCGGGATGCGGATACGGCATTCGCTATAACTACGGTATGTTTAAACAAAATATTGTCGATGGCGTGCAAAAAGAGTCGCTGGACTATTGGTTAGAATATGGTAATCCGTGGGAATTCAAACGTCATAATACGCATTATAAAGTGCGCTTTGGCGGGCGACTGCAACAAGAAGGGAATAAAACCCGCTGGCTAGAAACTGAAGATATTCTGGCGGTGGCCCATGACCAGATTATTCCCGGCTATGCGACGGAAACCACCAATACATTGCGGTTGTGGAACGTTCAGGTAAATAGTGAGGTCAATGCGGGCAAACTGAATCAGCAGGAAGACTTTGCTACGGAAGTGGAAAACAAATATCACTTCGAGCGGATCTCGCGAGTTTTGTACCCGGATGATTCGACTGATGCAGGGCGAGAATTGCGTTTACGCCAGGCCTATTTCCTGGCCTCGGCCACGATTCAGGACATCCTGAGCCGACATTATCAGTTGCACCGCACATACGATAATCTGGCCGATAAAATCGCTATCCATCTCAATGATACGCATCCGGTGCTGGCGATTCCTGAGCTGATGCGTTTGTTGATCGATCATCACCAGTTTAGTTGGGATAACGCGTTTGACGTGACCTGTCAGATTTTTTCTTATACCAACCATACGTTGATGAGCGAGGCGCTGGAAACCTGGCCGGTAGAAATGTTAAGTCGACTTTTACCGCGTCATTTGCAGATTATTTTTGAGATTAACGACCGCTTCCTGAAGACGTTACAGGAGCGCTATCGCGATGACAGCGAACTGTTGCAGCGCGTATCGCTGATTGATGAATCTAATGGGCGCGTGGTGCGCATGGCCTGGCTGGCGGTGGTTGTCAGCCATAAGGTAAATGGCGTGTCGGCGTTGCATTCAAAACTGATGACCGACTCTCTGTTTGCTGATTTTGCGCGTATCTTTCCTCTGCGTTTCACCAACGTAACCAATGGTGTCACGGCGCGGCGTTGGCTGGCGCTGGCTAATCCTCCGCTTGCCAATGTGCTGGATGAGAATATTGGTGAAAGCTGGCGGACCAAATTAATGCAATTGGGCGAGTTAAAGCAATACATAGATTATCCGACGGTGAATGAGGCGGTACGCCGGGCGAAGTATGAAAATAAGCAGCGACTGGCGCAACATATTGCCGCCCATTACGGCGTGGTGGTGAATCCAGATGCGTTGTTTGATGTGCAGGTGAAACGTATTCACGAATACAAGCGGCAGCTTATGAATGTGCTGCATGTGATCACGCGCTATAACCGGATTAAAGCCGCGCCGGATGCCAACTGGGTTCCACGGGTGAATATTTTTGCCGGAAAAGCCGCCTCGTCTTATTACATGGCGAAGCAAATTATCCGCTTAATTAACGATGTGGCGCAGTTAGTCAACAATGACCCGCAAACAGGCGGCAAACTGAAGGTGGTTTTCATCCCAGATTACAGCGTCAGTCTCGCACAGCTAATTATTCCGGCTGCCGATCTGTCAGAGCAAATTTCCCTGGCCGGGACGGAAGCCTCCGGGACCAGCAATATGAAGTTTGGTATGAATGGCGCGTTGACCATCGGTACGCTCGACGGTGCGAATATTGAAATGCGCGAGTACGTTGGGGAAGATAACATCTTCATCTTTGGTAATACGGCTAATCAGGTTGCAGCCTTACGACGCGATGGCTATGACCCGCGACCCCTCTTTGAAAATGATGAGGAACTGCGCCTGGCGCTGACGCAAATCGGTACGGGTATGTTCAGCCCTCAGGAGCCCGGACGTTACAGAGACGTGCTGGATTCATTAATCAATTTTGGCGACAACTATCAGGTGTTGGCGGATTACCGCAGCTATGTGAACTGTCAGGATGCGGTGGATGAGCTGTATCGAACTCCCCGGGAGTGGACGACCAGGACGATGCACAATATTGCCAACATGGGGTATTTCTCATCGGACAGAACGGTGCAGGAATATGCCGACCATATCTGGCGCATAGCTAAAATTCACGTATAGCAATTTTCCCAACGCTGAGCCTCCCTGGTTTTCATAACAGGGAGGCGGTTTGCAAATCGGCCAGAATGGGGGAGAGGATCTTATGGGTATTGCTGTCTTTGCGCGATGAAGCAAACACACTAAATTGCGGCAGGGGAAACGGTGTGTTTATTTTTTTCAGCCCATACAGATGAGCATGTGTTGCAAATACCTTTTCCGGGATCACCCCTATACAATGGGTATTGGACACAATCGTCAGTATCGCCGTAAATGATGAGGTCAGCAGGCAGCGATCCCCGGATCTGAATTTTTTATCCACAATACTGCGATGGTAAATGATTTTTTCATTCTTGGTATTATAACCCACCAGGTTCGCGTTTCTGAATTGTGCTTCGCTAATGGAACTACCGTATAAATCGTTATTCTGCGACGCTACCAGTACCAGGCGCATATCGCATATTTTCTGGCATGAAAGGCTTGCTGACTCAACGGAAAAAGTTGAAAAAATGGCATCCGCCTGGCGCATATTCAATAACTCAATAATGCTCTGTTCATTCAGGTCGGAGGTGAGATGCAAGAGACTGATATCGGCGTCGGTATCGATTATCCTCGCGGTAACGTCGGGAATGACGATAGGGGAAATAAAGGATTCCGTATAGAGCGTTAGCCTTTTTTTGGCGGCAGGCGTGGAAAGCGGCATCAGCAACGACAGTTTGTCGATAATAGGGATCGTATTATCATAAAGCTCATCAGAGTAGACCGTCGGTAACAGCGCATTTCCGCTGCGGACAAACAGATTATCCCCCATCATTTCGCGCAGTTTTCTCAAGGACTGGCTGACGGCAGAGGGTGAGATATTCAACATATCAGCGACTCGGGAGATACTACCTACGCTATAGATCAAACAGAAAATCGTCAGCAGATTGAGATCAATTTTTGAGAGCGTGCGAATTTTCTCTGCATCATTTGCTTTCGACATAGACCCCTCATAATCAGCACTACGGCAGTAATCACATCAGGTATAGCAAAAAATGTCATGCCAGCGGGAAACTGACTCTTTTCGCTAAGCGCATCGCCTGGAGTTGTAACATTGTAAATTATGTTAATCAATTGAGCTTTGTTGATGTAGGACATCTATTTGTTCAAAAAACAACCATACTATTAAGTTGCACCATGGTTGGAAAGAGGAGGAACAAAGTATGGTTGTTGACAGACTGAGAACCGATCTTCTCAACAAATTGATAAACGCCCGTATCGAACTTGCCGCTTATCTGCTGTTGAGAAAAGCGAAAGGCTACATGTCAGTCAGCGAGAGCGATCGTCTGCGTGATAATTTTTTTGTGCTGAATCGCGAATTGCACGAGCAATCACAGCTTCACGGTATGCATCTTGATCAGGAAGAGTGGAATGCCCTTCATCGTGCTGAAGGGGCGTTAGCCGCCGCCGCTGTTTGTCTTATGAGTGGACATCATGATTGTCCAACTTTTATTGCCGTTAACGCAGATAAACTGGAAAACTGCCTGACAACGCTGACGCTGAGCATCCAGTGTTTGCAATCTTATCCAACGCTGGAACACGTCTGAATCAGGGGGAGGGCGCTCCCCCTTTTCGTTAAGATTATGTAAATGTGACGGGATAATTCCCCCTGCTGGCTACGCTTTATGCAGAGCCATTAAGGAGGTGTTATGCGTCGACTCTTTCTCTGTGCTATCCCACTTGCGCTATTTTCCTCTTATGCCGCCGCGGTAAAGGTGGAGGTGCTGCAAACCAAACTTGATCACCCGTGGTCGCTGGCTTTTTTACCCGATAATCGCGGTATATTAATTACCCTTAAAGGCGGCCAGCTTAGACTTTGGCAACCTGATAAGGGGCTTTCCGACCCGCTGACCGGCGTACCTAAAGTCTGGGCGAATGGTCAGGGAGGATTGTTGGATGTGGCGTTAGCGCCTGATTTTGCACAATCCCGGCGAGTGTGGCTCAGCTTTGCTGAAGTCGACAGTGAAGGTAAAGCCGGCACGGCGGTAGGTTACGGACGCCTGAGCGACGATCTCAAACACCTGCAAGCGTTCCAGACCGTTTTTCGCCAACAGCCGAAGCTCTCAACCGGAAACCATTTTGGCGGGCGCATGGTGTTTGATGGCCATGGCTATCTGTTTATTGGCCTGGGTGAAAATAACCAACGTGCAACCGCGCAGGATCTGGATAAATTGCAGGGCAAGGTGGTACGTCTGACCGACGAGGGCAAAACACCGCCGGATAATCCGTTTGTGAATCAGGCGGGGGCGCGGGCAGAAATTTGGTCGTATGGCATCCGTAATCCACAAGGTATGGCGATGAATCCATGGAGCGATGCGCTGTGGCTCAATGAGCATGGTCCGCGCGGAGGCGATGAAATTAATATCCCCGCAAGAGGCAAAAACTACGGCTGGCCGATCGCCACCTGGGGCGTTAATTACAGTGGTCTTAAAATTCCCGAAGCGAAAGGCCAAATTGTTGCGGGTACTGAGCAACCCATCTTTTACTGGGAAAAGTCACCGGCGGTCAGCGGGATGGCTTTTTATCATAGCGATACCTTCCCGCAGTGGCGGCAGAAGTTATTCATTGGCGCATTGAAAGATAAAGAGGTGATCGTGCTGAGCGTCAAAGGGAATGCGGTCACGGAGGATGGCCGCATTTTACAGGATAGAGGGCAGCGGATCCGCGATGTGCGCGTCGGACCAGACGGCTATTTGTACGTGTTAACCGACGAGTCCGACGGGGAATTATTGAAAGTGAGTCCCTGAGCTGATTAGCTGACCGGGATCATTACCACTTTTTGAAATGCCGGGCGTTCAGTCAGTTGCTGATACCAGCGTTCCAGGTGTGGACGCGGGGTCCAGGTGAGACCAACGTTGAACAGGTTATAGACAAATGGCGCAATGGCGATATCCGCCGTGCCAAATTCAGCCCCGGAGAACCACGGCTGGTCCGCCAGTGCGTTATCCAGAATAGCAAACAGCTTATCGCAAACCTGAGTACTTGCTTCAATGGCTGCCATGTCGCGCTGATCGGCCGGTGTTCGGACCAGACCAAATAAGATAACCCGGTGCGTAGGACTCAGCGTCTGGTTCGCCCAATCCATCCATTTTTCGCCGACGGCACGCGCGGCTGGGGCATCAATCCATAAGCGATTTTGTCCGTACTGAGCCGCCAGATAACGGACAATGGTATTGGATTCCCACAGGACAACGTCCGTTTCATCATCGCGTAGCAGTGGGACCAACCCGTTCGGGTTCATCGCCAGATAGTCGGCGTCGCGGTTACCGCCATGCTGCCCGCCCGCCAGAATTTGGTTGTACGGCAGTTCCAGTTCTTCAAGCGTCCACAATACTTTTTTTACGTTGGTCGAGTTATTGCGACCCCACAGTGTAATCATAGTAACCCCGCAAATTAATCGAGCAGCTTCATGGCTGCAGATACCCTCTGACTCGCTCACATGGTGGGGTAAACCTAATATTTACGCAACAACGTCTAAAAAAATCGTGCCAGGGGCAGCGCTGCGCGGCGTTATTGCATAAACTTTAAAAACTTTACCAACTTACGGTTTCTTTAAGCTCGTTAGTGCGTTATTACTCACCGCACTTATTTTACACGTCATCCATCAGGTTTTTTCTGCAATGGGTTGGCCGAGGTTGTCTGGCCAGTTTTGTGTAAACACGGTGTGGTATGACGTGGTTTTTTAGAATGGATACTCGGGTGGCATTTATGACGCAATACTTCTCTTCACTTCGCAGCTTTGCTGCAGGTTCTGCACTCTTAATCCTTTTGGCGCCGACCGTACAGGCGGCGGAGCAACCCACGGCTCCGCCGAGTGTGGACGCGCGTGCATGGATCCTGATGGATTACGCCAGCGGCAAGGTGCTGGCGGAAGGTAATGCTGATGAGAAACTGGATCCTGCCAGTCTGACCAAGATTATGACCAGCTATGTGGTCGGTCAGGCGCTGAAGGCCGGAAAAATTAACCTCAACGACATGGTCACCGTGGGCAAAGATGCCTGGGCGACCGGTAATCCGGCCCTGCGCGGTTCGTCGGTTATGTTCCTCAAACCTGGCGATCAGGTTGCGGTATCCGATCTGAACAAAGGCGTTATCATTCAGTCTGGTAATGATGCCTGTATCGCACTCGCTGATTACGTTGCCGGGAGCCAGGAGTCCTTCATCGGTCTGATGAACGGTTACGCGAAAAAGCTGGGACTGACCAATACCACGTTCCAGACGGTGCATGGCCTGGATGCGGCAGGGCAGTTCAGTACCGCGCGTGATATGGCGTTGCTCGGCAAGGCGTTAATCCACGATGTGCCCGAAGAGTACGCTATTCACAAAGAGAAAGAGTTTACCTTTAATAAAATTCGCCAGCCGAACCGCAACCGTCTGTTGTGGAGCACCAACCTGAACGTGGACGGAATGAAAACCGGTACCACGGCGGGCGCAGGTTATAACCTCGTCGCTTCCGCGACCCAGGGCGATATGCGCCTGATCTCCGTCGTGTTGGGAGCGAAAACCGACCGTATCCGTTTTAATGAGTCCGAAAAGCTGCTGACCTGGGGCTTCCGCTTCTTTGAAACCGTTACGCCGATCAAGCCGGATGCCACCTTCGTGACTCAGCGCGTCTGGTTTGGCGATAAGAGCGAAGTCAATTTGGGTGCCGGGGAAGCGGGTTCGGTTACCATCCCGCGCGGTCAGCTTAAGAACCTGAAAGCCAGCTTTACGCTGACCGAGCCACAGTTAACCGCGCCGCTGAAAAAGGGGCAGGTTGTGGGGACTATCGACTTCCAGTTGAACGGTAAATCTATCGAGCAGCGTCCGTTGATGGTGATGGAAGCGGTGGAAGAGGGTGGTTTCTTTAGCCGGATGTGGGATTTTGTGATGATGAAGTTCCACCAGTGGTTTGGCGGTTGGTTCTCTTAATCTTACCGATTGCCGGATGGCGCTACGATCGCTGTCCGGCAGTATCACCTAATACAACAGCTTTATGCGTTGCGCCTTAGCGTATTCCACAAACTCATCGTCGGGGCGGCTATCACTGATGATGGTATCAAAACGTTTTAATTCCCCCATCCTCGCAGGACGTACCTTCCCAAACTTGCTGTGGTCGACCACCAGAACGTGATGCTGCGCCATCGACATTGCCCAGTGTTTCACCGCTAATTCTTCCAGATTAAAGCAGGTCGCGCCTTTCTCAATGTGCACGCCAGCCGCGGAATAAAAGGCGATATCCGGGCACAGATTATTCAGTGTTTCCTGAAAATCGAGCGGTTTGAAGATGGCGTTACTGGCATGAAATTCCCCACCACACAGAATGACGCGACACTGCGGTTTTTCCTGCAATACCAGAAACGTATTTAGCGAGTAGCAGATTGCGGTGAAAGGCAGGTCATTGTCGATAGCCTCAATAATCCACGGCGTGGTCGTGCCGCAGTCGAAAAAGATGGTCTGATGCGCCTGTACGAGGCTCGCCGCCTGCTGGGCGGCACGGCGCTTTTCATCAACCAGACGGGATTTTTGATCGCTGATTAAATAGTGGTTGGCGCTGCGGGGCTCCAGAACAATATAGCCCCCGAGCAAGACGACAGGCGCATTGTTATTATTCAGGTCGCGACGAATGGTCATCTCAGATACGCCCAGCAGCGTCGCGGCTTCTTTGAGGTGTAATTTATCGCTGCGTTTCAGCGCCTGTAGCAACTGACCAATACGCTCGTCGCGTCGAGTTTCCATAGTTCCCCTGGAGAGTAGTATAAGTGCTCGTATTGCGCCTAATACTACTCTTTTTACCGTGGGTTAGTCACGCACCCAGCCTTTACGGATGGGCAGAGCGAAACAGGTGCGATAGCAGGTCTGCAAGCCGAAATATAGGGTGGCGCCGAACCGTTGCCAGATCATCTGGGCGCTCAGGCAACCGATCAGCCCAGCCAGGAATCCGCCCAGCATATCCAGCGGCCAGTGTACGCCAAGGTAAACGCGCGACCATGCAATCGCCACGGCGACAACCATCAGCAGCGCGCCAGTCCACAGACGATGCCAGAACAGGAAAGCCAGAGCAAAAGTAAAGATAACCGTGCCGTGATCGCTCGGGAAAGAGTCATCCGCCGCATGGTGGAGGAAGTTGTACCCAATGTGGTTAACGAACGGACGATCGTGGGGGAACAGATGCCCCATCAGCCATGAAATAGTCAGGCCGACTGCCAGCGCTATCGCCATTTTTATGACCAACTGGCGCTGGAGAGTAACCTGAGCGCGCGGTCCCCAAAGCCAGAGAATAACGGCTAACAGCGGGACAATGCTGATTAAATCTTTGGCAATAAATATGGCGAGCGAGATAGCCCATTGCGCAGAGTCCGGCGTGGCATTGATGAGATAAAAAAGCGAGTTGTTCAGGTTTTCCAGCATAACGTCCAGACTCAGTGTAATTGTTAAAAGGCCCATAGGGGGAGAGCATAAAATTGCTGTTACAGGATAAAAAGCGGTCTTGTCTTATTTGTCTGCTAAATGACTATTTTTAAGACAATTAATGGGACTTATTGAGCATGATAGCGGCCTCAACTTAAATTAACCTTAAAGCAAAATGTTCTTGAGCAAATGAATGTAAAAATGTGCGCATTTTGCTTTCAAATCACATAATTCACTATCACCGGTACGGCGCATTTATTACACTTTGCGCGTTTTTTCCTTTGCTAAGAGACTGCATGCAAAACCGTTTATCTTCAGGCGCCCGGTTGGGGCGTCAGGCATTACTTTTTCCTCTCTGTCTGGTGCTTTACGAATTCTCTACTTATATCGGTAACGATATGATCCAACCTGGAATGTTGGCGGTGGTGGAGCAATATCAGGCCGGATTAGACTGGGTACCCACTTCCATGACTGCCTATCTGGCGGGTGGCATGTTTTTACAGTGGCTGTTAGGACCGCTGTCGGATCGTATTGGTCGTCGCCCGGTGATGTTAACCGGTGTGCTGTGGTTCATTGTGACCTGCCTTGCGACTCTGCTGGCACAGAATATTGAGCAATTTACCTTTCTGCGTTTCTTGCAGGGGATAAGCCTGTGCTTTATCGGCGCGGTAGGTTACGCCGCAATTCAGGAATCTTTTGAGGAAGCGGTATGCATTAAAATTACCGCGCTGATGGCAAACGTGGCGCTGATTGCGCCGCTGCTGGGACCGTTAGTTGGCGCGGCCTGGGTGCATGTTCTGCCGTGGGAAGGGATGTTTATCCTGTTTGCCGCCCTCGCAGCTATCTCCTTTTTTGGCCTGCAACGCGCGATGCCGGAAACGGCGACCCGGCTTGGTGAAAAACTGTCCATTAAAGATCTGGGTAAAGATTATAAGCTAGTGCTAAAAAATGGGCGTTTTGTTGCCGGCGCGCTGGCGTTGGGTTTTGTCAGCCTGCCGTTACTGGCGTGGATTGCCCAGTCGCCGATTATTATCATCAGCGGAGAACACCTCAGCAGTTACGAATATGGCCTGTTGCAGGTGCCGATTTTTGGGGCGCTGATTGCTGGTAATCTGGTGCTGGCGCGTCTGACTTCGCGCAAGACCGTGCGTTCGCTGATTATCATGGGCGGCTGGCCTATCGCCGTCGGGCTGGTGATTGCCGCGGCGGCCACGGTGGTGTCATCCCATGCGTATTTGTGGATGACGGCGGGTTTGAGTATCTATGCGTTTGGCATTGGCGTGGCGAATGCGGGGTTGGTCCGCCTGACGTTGTTTGCCAGTGAAATGAGTAAGGGTACGGTTTCTGCCGCCATGGGCATGTTGCAGATGCTGATTTTTACCGTCGGTATTGAGTTGAGCAAACATGCTTATCTGCTGGGAGGAAACGGCTTGTTCAGCCTGTTTAATCTGGCAAGCGGCGTACTGTGGCTGATATTGATGGTTATCTTTCTGAAAGATAAACGGGTAGGGAATTCCCGGGAAGGCTGAAGCCCGGTTGCCCGGGCTTCGCAAAACTTAGTGGTGATCGTCAATCTGATGTTCGATGATCATCCCTTCACCTACGCTGGCAACATGTCGCGCATAAGGATGCGCGCGATAGACCGGGGCCGGGGCAGGTGCCGGCGCAACATACACCGTTTGCGGCGCGGTCGTCACGCTGACCGCCTGCGGAACGCTGACGGAAGAGGGCACGACCACCACTTTATAACCGCTTGGTACATCCACGGTAACGCTTTGCGCAAATGTTGTTCCGGTAAAGCCCAGCAACAATGTTGCCATCAGTACACTTTTCTTCATGATCCGCTCGCCTGAAGTAATCACCGGAGGTAATAATCCAGTGGAGTTAATTTGAGGCGGATTATGAATAGATCATATCATCATTTTGTTGCCGTCTGTGCTGAGGCGTTAATGTGTAAACGGCGCTTCGTTTTTTAATACGCGGTCGATAACATCCAGCACACCCTCTTCGTTGTTCGATCCCGCGCGATATTTTGCCGCCTGGACAACCGGTTCGTGAGCGTTGGCCATTGCGAAACTAAATCCCGCCTGACGCAGCATCTCAATATCATTTCCGCCATCGCCAAACACAACAACCTCGTCGTCGCTAATATTCCAGCGTTGTTGCAGCAGGCGCAGACCGTTTGCCTTATGCACACCTGGAATAATTAAATCGATGCTGCCGTAGCCGGTATGCACCGGTACCATGATATCGCCAATTGCCTCATGGAGATCGGCCTGCACCTGCGGGATACGGTCGTCTGAAATATTCAGCCCGAATTTGAAAAAAACGTCGTTGAGATTGTCAAAATTATCTACAAACTCAAGACGATGATAGTACATGGCGGAAACGGATTTATGCTCATCGCTGTATTTTTTGAGCGTATAGGCGCTGTTTTTACCGCAGGCGATAATGTCGATGTCCGTACGGGTCAACAGATGATTCACGATGGCCTTGAAATCGTCTTTTGCCAGTTCACCGTTAAAAATATCTTTCCCTTCACTGACTACCCAACCGCCGTTTTCAGCGACAAATGAGATTTCATTGGCCAGTTCAGGGAAAAAGGAGATGAGCTGGTAATACTGGTTGCCGCTGGCGACGACAAAACGGATGCCTTGTTTTTTCATCTGCTGGTATTGCGCCATAAACCGCTCACGGTTATAGGTCTTTTGGTCGCTTAAAAAAGTGCCGTCCATGTCGACCGCAATTAATTTGATACTCATTAGCTGTTCTCCATCACAGGGGTATTTTTGAGATCCGGTTTCGCCACCGCTTTCGCGACGATGGCGGCGATAAGCACCAGCGCCAGCACCACCAGCATAGCGCTGCGCAGGCCGTAGTGTTCACCCAGATAGCCGAGCAGCGGCGGCCCTACCAGGAACGCCAGGTAGCCGGTGGTCGCCACAACGCTGACGCGGGTTGGCGCATCGGGACCGGTGTCGCTGGCGGCTGAAATGGTCAGCGGGAAGCCGAGTGATGCGCCAAGCCCCCAGAGAATAACGGAAACACCTGCTACCCATGTGCTATCGACAAAAATAATCAGACTGATGCCAAGTGCACCCATCAGCGCGCTGGCACGCACTACCGCGACGCGGCTGTAGCGGTCGATGAACCAGCCGCCGGTGAATCGACCCACGGTCATACCCAGCGTAAAACCAGCATAAATCAGCGAGCCTGATGTCGGGCTAAACCCGTGGCCATCCACCATTAGCAGCGGCAGCCAGTCGTTGGCCGAACCTTCAGCAAACGCCATTGCCAGCACTACGACGCCAATCAGCAGCAACTGAATGTCGCGATAAAAAGGCACGCCTTTTTCGCTGGAGTGAGCGCCGTCAGAGGCATTCTTGCCTGTGCCGTCTGGAATGGCCTTGATGGCGATAAAGATAGGCGTGATTGCCACCATTGCCGCCAGTAAAATATGTAAAGTCGCTGGAACGCTGAAGGCGGTAAGCATCATCCCGACCCCGGCTCCCGCCAGCGTTCCCAGACTGTAAAAACCATGCATCATCGGCAGCACGGTTTTGTTCATTTCGCGCTCAACTGCCGCGCCTTCGACGTTGATGGCGACTTCCGCCGCGCCAAAACTGGCGCCAAACACGCCCAGGCCAAACGCGAAAAGCCATGCGGAATGCAACCAGAGCGCCGCGCTGAGGATAGCCATCCCGAGGACTGCACAGGACATGGTGGTGCGGATCACTTTACGCGTGCCAAATCGTTTCACCAGCCAGGCCGAACAAAGAATGCCACTCATCGAACCAATTGAGAGTCCAAACAATACCGCGCCCATTTCGGCGGTGGAGATGGAGAGGATATCTCGGATGGCAGGAGTACGCGTTGCCCAGGAAGCCATTAGTAATCCGGGTAAAAAGAAAAACGTGAAAAGCGCCCAGGTGCGACGTCTTAAGGCTTTGCGTGATGAGATGCCAGTCATGAATTCGAGCCAAAGAAAAGAGGGAAGAAGACAACATTAGCAAGACTGTGTACATTTGTACACAAATGCAAGGAGAGGAAATGCAGTGCGACGCGCGAACGATCCGCTACGGCGGGAAAAGATAGTTCAGGCCACCCTGGAGGCGGTAATCGCCTACGGTGTCCATGGGGTTACGCACCGAAAAATTGCCATGATTGCCGGGGTGCCGCTGGGTTCAATGACCTATTATTTCTCAGGAATAGATGAGCTTTTAATGGAGGCGTTCGGGCGCTTTACTGACACAATGTCTCAGCAGTATCAGGCTTTTTTTGCCGACGTTGCGGATGCGCAGGCAGCCTGCCATGCCATTACCGAGATGATTTACAGCTCCCAGGTTACGACGCCCGATAATATGGAACTTATGTACCAGCTGTATGCTTTCGCCAGTCGCAAACCGACGTTGAAAATGGTGATGCAAAACTGGATGTTACGCAGTCAACAAACGCTGGAACAATGGTTTGAACCGGTAACTGCGCGGGCGCTGGATGCGTTTCTCGAAGGAATGACGCTGCATTTTGTCACCGACAAAAAACCGCTGTCGCGGGAGGATATTCTGGTGATGGTGGAGCGTATTGCCGGATTGCCGCAGAGATAACATTATCAAAATGGTTTGTCGAGGCGGGTAACGGCCTGACGTAAAAAATCGATGATTTTCATCGCCGCTGGCGTCAATGGTCGGGCGGCTATTTTTACCGTCCCGACATCCATATAAGTAATAAAATCATCAATCGTTCTGTGCATAACGCGCAGACCATCCAGTGACCACGGGCGATACACCAGGTCGGATAAAATGGTTATGCCTCTGCCTTTTGCAACCAGGCTTCTTATGGCTTCAAAAGAGTTGCTGCGAAAACTGATATTGGGCGTATAGCCACGCTGCTGCCAGTAATCGATGATTACGTCAGGGTACTTATCGGTTTCCAGCAGTAAAAATGGAAGCTTCTCGACGTCTTTTAAACGGATCGATGCCTGGCTCTGTAGCGGATGCCCAATAGACGTCCACAGGCGGCGCTGTGAACGAATAAATGTTTCGATCTCCAGGTCGTTATCATGGCTGATATTTGAGGTCAGAAGCAGACAAAAATCGACCTTGTGTTCCCGGAGCGCCTGTGCCAGTTCCGGTGCTGTAGCTTCATAAAACACGATCTCCAGCAAAGGAAAACGTCGTTCAATATCGTTGAGTATATCCGGGATAAGATAAGCAGAGAGCGTTTCGGCAATGCCTATGCGCACCGTGCCGGTAAGAATTTCACTCCTGTCATGCAGGTCGTCAACAGCCGAGTGGCTACTGTTGATGATGTTGCAGGCATGTGCCAGAAAGCGCTCGCCCTCGGCGGTGAGCTTCACCCCTTTGGGGTAACGTACAAATAGCTGCACGTCTAATGCTTCTTCCAGATTCCGCATGGCAATAGTCATTGATGACTGAGAAATATGACAGCGCGCAGCAGCTTTGGAAATTTGTAATGTTTCTGCAAGTGCGATGTAAAACTCAAGTTGCCTTAGCGTAAATTTCATAGTTTTAATCTATGCACATGGATAAAAACGTTATATTAGCATTCATTCTCACGCCGCCGTAGCCTTGTGGTCATACCGTATAACTGACAATAAGGCGCAAATATGCCCTATTTTTTACTCAGTCTGGCTGCCTGTTTTTGGGGTGGGAATTATGTGGTTGGTCATCTATTGGTCGCCGAAGTTGATCCCATTGTTTTATCAGCGGCACGCTGGATATTTACCGCGTTATTATTGATGGCGCTCTATTTTCGTCAGGTCGCAGAGCAATGGCCGGTGATGAAAAAATCCTTTGGTACTATCGTCTTCCTCGCGCTTTGTGGTCAGGTTCTTTTCCCCTTAACGCTGTATATCGGCCTGCAATATACAACCTCGCTCAATGCGGCGATTTATATGTCCACGACTCCGGCGCTCGTTCTGTTAATCAATAAGTTCTTTTTTAAAGAGCGGATTTCTGCGCGAAATATAGCCGGTGTGATCCTCAGCACCGTTGGCGTTATCTGGCTGGTATCGCAGGGAGATATGATGCATGCGCGGGTGTTTGCACACCTGAATCAGGGCGATGTCTGGACCATGGGGTCGGCGGTAAGTTGGGCTGTTTATTGTGCTTTTTTGCGCATTAAACCGCGTGAGGTGAAGGGAAACGCCTTTGTCGCCGTGAGCGCGCTGCTCGGTGCGATGGTGCTTATTCCGGTACTGGCTGTGGAGCTGATGCGCAATGGTATGCCGGGCTGGGATAGCTATGCCAATACAGGCGTTATTACTGGGCTGGCATACCTTGTTATTTTTCCTTCCTGGCTGTCATATTTGTTATGGAACAAAGGGATTAGCGCCATTGGCGCAACCCGCGGAGAGATATATTCACACTTGATCCCACTGAGTGGCGGATTATTTAGCGTTATGTTTTTGCACGTCACTCTGCATTCATATCATCTGGTGAGCGCGTTGGTTATTATGTGCGGTATAGCATTGTGTTCCCGCCCGAGTGCAAAAAAAGGCTCGCAGCAGCGCGCGGCGTAAAAAAGCGAGTAAATTAGCTTACAGTTGCGCCCCCGGTAATATTTACCACTGTGGCGGTTATTGCTCCGGCATGGTCTGAAGCCAGAAAGGTTGTAACCTCAGCGATTTGTGCCAGCGTAGGCAGGCGTCCGATCATGGTGCCTTGTGCCGCACCGCCTAACCATTGTTCGACGGTTAAACCCATTGACTGCGCTTTCGCGGTGAAAATCTCCCCGGTATAGGAACCGGCCGCTACCGCATCCACAATCGCATGCGAGCGCACGCCGACGACACGAATGTTTTTTGGTCCCGTCTCGCTGGCAAGCGCTTTAATAAACGCTTCTGTTCCTGCACAGCCGACGATATGGCCGAGATGCCCGGGCATCGCCATCGGGGCGGCGGGCGCAACGATGGTGATAATGACGCCAGCTCGATTGCCGCCCATGTGCGGCATTACGGCTTTTGCGATATTGAACTGCGCCGCAAGGAAAGGGGTGATACCGCTCATAAACTCAGAGAGGGATAATGCGTCGATGCGCTTGCCCTGTTCATGCATAAAGCCGGTCGCGTTAACCACCACATCAATTCCACCGGTTTGCTGTACCAGGCGGGTAACTTGTGTTGAGGTGTCGTGCTCGTCGAGCACATCGGTGATAAACGTATCGACGGTACCCCCCGCCATTCGCAGGTGACTGGCCGCCCAATCAAGCTTTTCCTGACAGCGCGCGCCCAGGCATACATGGGCACCTTCGCGTGCCATCGCCTGTGCAACCGCGCTACCAATAGCACCGCTGCCGCCGAAGATCACAGCAACCTTTCCAGTAAGCAACATAGTAAACTCCCGTCACCTTTAAGCACCGATTAAAAGTATGTGCCATAACCGGCGTGCTGCAAATTTTGGAGGGATGGCGGGGGAGAAGGGGGTGATAGCAAATTTCAGGCAACAAAAAACCCATCAACCTTGAACCAAAACGGCGGGGTTGATGGGCTCCACAAATTGGGGACATCAAAGAAAAGCAGTGGCAATAGTTATGACTGACACCTTGAAGAAAAGTTCTGCTGAACTGCAAAAAATTTTCTTTTAAGGGTAATTTTCAGTGCTAACCAAGGCCTGGCCAGACGATGACGATGAGTGTCCCCGCCAATGTCAGCAGAACGTTGGCAATGGCGTAAGTGCCAGCATAGCCTAATGCCGGGATGTTGCTGCGGGCCGTGTCGCTGATAATTTCCATTGCCGGAGCGCAGGTACGTGCGCCCATCATGGCGCCAAACAGCAGGGCGCGGTTCATGCGCAATACGTAAGCGCCAAACAAGAAACAAATAACAACCGGAACCAGGCTTACAATCAGACCGGCAATCAGCATTTGACCACCCACGACGCCAAGGCCATTGCCAATACCGCTACCCGCGCTTAAACCGACGCCTGCCATGAATACCATCAAACCAAACTCTTTCACCATGTTCAGCGCGCCCTGCGGGATATAGCCAAACGTAGGATGGTTGGCACGCAGGAAGCCCAGCATAATCCCGGCGAACAGTAATCCAGCCGCATTCCCGATGCCGAAGCTGAAATTGCTGAACTGGAAGGTGATCATCCCAATCATCAGACCAATGATAAAGAAGGCGCAGAAGGCCAACAGATCGGTCACTTGACTGTGAATGGAAATGAAGCCGATACGATCTGCGATCGTTTTAACGCGACGGGCATCACCGCTCACCTGCAACACGTCACCTTTATTGAGCACGACGTTGTCATCAATAGGCATTTCGATCTGGCTGCGGATTACGCGGTTGAGGAAACAGCCGTGGTCGGTCAGTTTCAACTGGGCCAGGCGACGGCCAACGGCATTGTGGTTTTTCACCACAATCTCTTCCGTGACGATACGCATATCGAGCAGATCGCGATCGAACACTTCTTTGCCGTTACGGAAACTGGGATCGAGGCGGGCATGCGCGTCTGGATAACCTACTAAGGCTATTTCGTCGCCCATTTGCAGCACTGCGTCACCGTCCGGGTTAGCCAGGATGCCGTTGCGGCGGATGCGTTCAATGTAACAGCCGGTCTGACGATAAATACCTAACTCGCGCAGGTTCTTACCATCAGCCCATGCTACCAGCTCCGGGCCCACGCGATAGGCGCGGATCACTGGCAGATAAACCTTACGGTTGGCGTCAGTGTCCAGACCTCGTTCACGCGCAATTTGTTGGGCGCTGGTTTGCAGGTCCTGATGCTGAAGTTTCGGCAGGTAGCGCGCACCGACAATCAGACTGACCAGTCCAATCAAATAGGTGAGGGCGTAACCCAGACTCAGGTTATCGAGGGCGGTGGAAAGCTGCGCGCCTGCCATTCCGGAATGGCGCAAGGTATCGCCTGCGCCGACCAGCACCGGCGTGGAGGTCATCGAACCGGCCAGCATACCCGCCGTCAGGCCGATGTCCCAGCCAAATAGCTTACCCAGCCCCAGGGCGATCAGCATTGCGCTACCGACCATCACCAGAGCAAGCATTAGATAATTTTTCCCATCGCGAAAAAAAATCGAAAAAAAGTTGGGGCCGGCTTCGACGCCGACACAAAAAATAAACAGCATAAAGCCGAGATTTAATGCATCGGTGTTAATACTAAAGTGCTGCTGACCTAATAATAGGGACACCACTAAAACGCCAATGGAATTACCGAGTTGGACTGAACCCAGGCGTAATTTACCCAGGCAGAGGCCCAGAGCCAGGACCACAAATAATAACAGGATGTAATTCCCATTTAACAAATCTGCGACGTTTATATTCACTGAGGCTAACTTCTTGTTTACTAGTAAGCTATTGAAAGAAATGGCAATTTACGCTAATGTTTTTGCCAGAAATTAAGGGGCGACAGCACCGCACACAGCCCCGATTAATGCAGCATAACAATATATGCGGATAGTTTAATCTCATTACGTATCAACGGCTATAAGAATCGTGTGGGTGTGTTTTTGGCATGGAATGCCGAGTTACTTTATCTGACTGGACGCCTGCGGGCGAAAAGAGTGTTCGATAGAGAATGTGTCAGGAGGAACGATTGAAACATAAGCAAAGTTGGGCGGGGGCGATCTGCTGCTTTGTGCTCTTTATTGTGGTGTGTCTTTCATTAACGCTAAACGTGAAAGGGGCATTCAGAGCGGCAGGGCATCCTGAGGTCGGGTTGTTGTTTTTTATCTTGCCTGGTGCTGCAGCAAGCTTTTTCTCCCACCGTCGGGAAGTGCTCAGACCTCTTCTTGGTGCAATGTTGGCGGCGCCATGCTGTCTGTTGCTAATGCGGTTCGTTTTTATGCCGACGCGTTCATTGTGGCAAGAACTGGCGTGGTTATTCAGTGCGGTTTTTTGGTGCGCGCTTGGCGCATTGTGTTTTTTGTTTATCAGTAGCTTGTTCAATCAGCATCAACGACGGAAAAAGAACTGATCACGCCCTCCCGCGGAGGGCGTAGAAACAGCTGTCAGGCGAACAGATTCATATTCTCTTTTGCCCACGCCTCAAAATCCGTGCAGCCGCCGATGTGTTTTTGATCAACAAAAATCTGCGGAACGGTTTCTACTGGCTTACCTACCGTCTTTTCCAGATCGGCTTTCGTAATACCTTCGGCATGAATATCAATGTAGCGGAAGTTAAAATCGTCATGCTCATTGCTTAATTTTTCTGCTAATTCTTTTGCGCGCACGCAATACGGGCACCCTGGGCGACCAAAAATAACGGCAAACATCTCTCTCTCCTCGAACTTATCAGGCCGGATGGCGAATACTTATTATGATGCCGCGATTTGTGACGGATGGAAAGCAGGTTCGGCCTGTTGCTTTGATATCCTCAAGCTATAACTGTTAAACACGACGAGCCGGAACGTTTTATAATAAAAGCCATTTCGCCGGGAGACCGCTTATGCGCACCATTGGTGTATTACCGAAAAGCGTATTGATGCTGGAAATAATGGGGATGGTTTTGTTATCGCTGGCGCTGCTGTCGCTTAACGATTACCTGACCTTACCCGCGCCGCTTAACAGCCCGCTCGCCTTAGTTGTGATGATATTTCTGGGCGTACTGCTGATGCTCCCTGCCGCGGTGATGTTGATGTGGCGCATTGCTCAACTGCTGGCGCCGCAGCTCCTGTCGCGCGCTCCCGACGATTCTTCCCGTTCAGACAGAGAAAAAAGAGATGACGCCAACCATTGATTTAATCCGCAGCCACCGTTCTATTCGCCGTTTCACCGAAGAAGCTATTTCTGACGCACAACGAGAGGCGATTATTGCCGCCGCTCAGGGCACCTCAAGCTCCAGTTTTTTACAGTGCACAACGATTGTTCGGATAACCGATAAAACCCTGCGTGAATCACTGTCTACCTTATCTGGCGGTCAAAAGCACGTGGCGCAGGCCGCTGAATTCTGGGTGTTTTGCGCTGACTTTAACCGTCATTTGCAGATTTGCCCTGACGCGCAGTTGGGGCTGGCAGAACAACTGCTGCTGGGCGTGGTTGATACGGCGATGATGGCGCAAAATGCGCTGACGGCGGCAGAATCGCTGGGACTTGGCGGTGTGTATATAGGTGGGTTGCGTAACAATATTGAGTCGGTCACGGAATTATTGAAGTTGCCGCAGCATGTTCTGCCGCTGTTTGGTTTGTGCCTTGGCTGGCCTGCGGATAACCCGGATATCAAGCCGCGCCTGCCTGCGTCGCTGGTTGTGCACGAAAACCAGTATCAGCCGCTTGATACAGACGTTTTGTCGCAGTATGACGAACAGCTTGCGCAGTACTATCTGACCCGCGGCAGTAATACGCGTCGTGACACCTGGAGCGATCACATTCGTCGAACCATCATTAAAGAAAGTCGTCCCTTTATCCTGGAATATTTGCATAAACAGGGATGGGCCACGCGCTAAAGATTTCAACCCAGTGTATGATACGCCTGCTTTTACCAGGTCATTGAGAGGTGCAGGGTGAAAATTGCCATTTTGTCCCGGGACGGAACGCTCTATTCTTGTAAGCGCCTGCGTGAAGCGGCGATGCAGCGCGGTCACCTGGTTGAAATTATCGATCCGCTTTCTTGCTATATGAACATCAGCCCGGCGGCGTCATCTATTCATTACAAGGGCCGCCAGCTTCCTCATTTTGACGCGGTGATCCCACGGATTGGTTCAGCGATTACCTTTTATGGTACGGCGGCGCTGCGTCAGTTTGAAATGTTGGGTAGCTATCCGTTAAATGAATCGGTAGCGATTACGCGCGCGCGCGATAAGCTGCGTTCGCTGCAGTTGTTGGCGCGTCAGGGAATCGATTTACCCATTACCGGGATTGCTCACTCCCCGGACGATACCAGCGACATGATTGATATGGTTGGCGGCGCGCCGCTGGTGGTGAAACTGGTTGAAGGTACACAGGGGATCGGCGTGGTGCTGGCGGAAACGCGGCAAGCCGCGGAAAGCGTCGTGGATGCGTTTCGTGGGCTGAATGCTCATATTCTGGTTCAGGAATATATCAAAGAAGCGCAAGGGCGGGATATTCGCTGTTTCGTGGTGGGTGACGAGGTGGTGGCCGCCATTGAACGCCGGGCGAAAGAGGGCGATTTTCGTTCTAATCTCCATCGCGGCGGGGTTGCTACGATTGCGAATATCACGCCGCGCGAAAGAAAAATTGCGCTCAAAGCCGCTCAGACTATGGGGCTGGATGTTGCAGGTGTTGATATTTTGCGTGCAGAACGTGGGCCGCTGGTCATGGAGGTTAACGCTTCTCCGGGACTGGAGGGGGTCGAGAAAACCACCGGGATAGACATTGCCGGCAAGATGATCCAGTGGATCGAGCGCCATGCTACGCCTGAATTTTGTCTTAAAATCGGCGGCTAAACACAATATCGATTGCGATCGTGGTATGACACGCTCTTTTTGCGTAAGCTGTGCCGGTATTTTTTTCATCAATAGAGGTCGCACATTATTATGACATCACTGGTCGTTCCCACTCTGGATACGTTGCGTCAATGGCTCGACGACCTGGGCATGAGTTTTTTTGAATGCGATACCTGTCAGGCGCTGCATTTACCTCATATGCAGAACTTTGACGGCATCTTTGATGCAAAAGTTGATTTGGTGGATAACGTCATTCTGTTTTCTGCAATGGCGGAAGTCAGACCTTCCGCACTGCTGCCACTGGCCGCCGATTTGTCCGCGATTAATGCCAGTTCACTGACGGTGAAAGCATTCCTGGATATGCAGGATGATAATCTGCCAAAGCTGGTGGTTTGCCAGTCTTTATCCGTTACGCCGGGCGTAACGTTTGAACAGTTTGAGTGTTTTGTTCGCCAGAGCGAAGAGCAGATATCGATGGTGATCCTCGAAGCCGGGGCGCATCAGCTGTTATTTAACGCTGAAGACGATACGCAAAACAGCAATGCTGAAGTCCATTTCCTCCATTAATTCTCCCTGAATCTGGACACATTTTGCGCAGCCGCTACCAGAGCGGTTGCGTACTGCCTGTTTTTATTCTGCTTTTAACCTTTTATTAAAGAATTATTCACTTCAATTCTGCTCCTTCCGCTTTATGTCATAGACAATTCCTGCATAAAAAATTGATAAAAGACGTTTTTTAATCTGGGCTATATCCACAAAACCTGGCTAAAGTTATTCTTGCGAAGCATATAGACGTCAATTCTCGAACAGCCCGGTGTGACCTGAGCTGTGACTACAATACGTGGTGAATGAGTGAGCGGATATCTGCGCGCGATAGCGGCATCGGGAGAGGACTCTCTTTTCATTGGTGCTGCATGAAAGAATATGCACGTTTCTTGCATATCATTAGAGTGTGACATTTTTGTTCGTTTGTTAACGAACTTTCAGAAGGAAAGAGATTATGACCGCCTTAAATAAAAAATGGTTATCAGGCCTGGTTGTGGGTGCTCTGATGTCCATCTCTGCCGGCACGCTCGCTGCTGAACAAAAAACGCTGCATATTTATAACTGGTCTGATTATATTGCTCCGGATACGGTGGCTAACTTTGAAAAAGAGACCGGAATTAAAGTTATCTATGACGTATTTGATTCCAATGAAGTACTGGAAGGTAAGCTCATGGCGGGTAGCACCGGTTTTGACCTGGTTGTTCCTTCCGCCAGTTTCCTCGAACGTCAACTGACCGCCGGCGTCTTCCAGCCGCTGGATAAGAGCAAACTACCGGGCTGGAAAAACCTCGATCCTGAGCTGCTGAAGCTGGTGGGTAAACACGATCCGGACAACAAGTTTGCGATGCCGTATATGTGGGCAACGACCGGCATTGGCTATAACGTGGACAAAGTGAAAGCGGTGCTGGGGCCAGATGCGCCGGTTGATAGCTGGGATCTGATCCTCAAACCGGAAAATCTGGAAAAACTCAAAAGTTGCGGTGTCTCTTTCCTTGATGCGCCTGAAGAGGTGTTTGCTACCGTACTGAACTATTTGGGTAAAGATCCCAACAGTACCAAAGCAGATGATTACACCGGACCGGCGACCGACCTGCTGTTGAAACTGCGTCCGAATATTCGCTATTTCCACTCTTCGCAATATATTAACGACCTGGCAAACGGAGATACCTGTGTAGCAATTGGTTGGGCGGGGGACGTATGGCAGGCGGCGAACCGTGCAAAAGAAGCGAAAAATGGCGTCAATATCTCTTTCTCAATTCCTAAAGAGGGGGCGATGGCGTTCTTTGACGTGTTCGCAATGCCAGCTGATGCTAAAAACAAAGAAGAAGCCTATCAGTTCCTCAACTACCTGCTGCGTCCTGATGTGATTGCGCATATTTCCGACCACGTGTTCTATGCCAATGCCAACAAAGAAGCGACGGCTCTCGTCAGTCAGGAAGTTCGTGATAACCCTGGTATCTACCCGCCTGCGGATGTGCGCGCCAAGCTGTTCACGCTGAAAGTACAGGATCCGAAGATCGACCGTGTCCGTACCCGAGCGTGGACGAAGGTAAAAAGCGGAAAATAACCTGATGTTTGGGACATGACCCGGCAGGATTTATGCCTGCCGGGCAGTGTTGATCCTAAACACACCTAACCCGGCAATACGCACCACCGTGGTGCGTTATTTGCACCGTTTCTTTGTTTTATGCCGGAGAGCACCTGAGTGAATGATGCAACCCCACGCCCACACGCGAAAATCCGCAAGGCGCTGACCCCGCTGCTTGAAATTCGCAACCTGACCAAGTCTTTCGACGGGCAACACGCCGTCGATGACGTCAATCTTACTATCTACAAAGGTGAAATATTTGCCCTGCTCGGCGCATCCGGCTGTGGCAAATCGACTCTGCTGCGCATGTTAGCGGGATTTGAACAGCCGACAACCGGGCAAATTATGCTTGATGGCGTCGATTTAGCGCACGTCCCGCCTTATCTGCGACCGATCAATATGATGTTTCAATCCTATGCCCTGTTTCCGCACATGACGGTAGAGCAGAACATTGCCTTTGGCCTCAAGCAGGACAAGCTGCCAAAAGCTGAAATTGCCAGCCGGGTGAATGAGATGCTGGGCCTGGTGCACATGCAGGAATTTGCCAAACGCAAACCGCATCAGCTTTCCGGCGGTCAGCGTCAACGTGTGGCGCTGGCGCGTAGCCTGGCGAAACGGCCGAAGTTGCTGCTGCTGGATGAACCGATGGGGGCGCTGGACAAAAAGCTCCGTGACCGGATGCAACTGGAAGTGGTGGATATCCTTGAACGCGTCGGCGTGACCTGCGTGATGGTAACGCACGATCAGGAAGAAGCCATGACGATGGCAGGGCGGATTGCGATCATGAACCGTGGGAAATTTGTGCAGATCGGCGAACCGGAAGAGATCTACGAGCATCCGACTACGCGCTATAGCGCCGAGTTTATCGGTTCGGTTAACGTCTTTGAAGGACTACTGAAAGAACGCCAGGAAGATGGGCTGATTATTGAGTCTCCTGGATTGGTGCATCCGCTGAAAGTAGATGCAGATGCGTCTATTGTCGATAACGTCCCAGTGTATGTTGCGCTGCGCCCGGAAAAAATCATGCTCTGTGAGGCTCCTCCCCCAGACGGTTATAACTTCGCGGTAGGCGAAGTGGTGCACATTGCCTATCTGGGCGATTTATCGGTGTATCACGTACGTTTGAAAAGCGGCCAGATGCTGAGCGCTCAGCTACAAAATGAACATCGTTATCGCAAGGGATTACCAACCTGGGGTGACGAGGTCCGTTTGTGCTGGGATGCAGACAGCTGTGTGGTGTTGACGGTTTAAGGAGCGAAGATGAGTACACTTGAACCTCCGGCGCGCGTGGATAAAGCAGGGCGATTCACGCTGCTTATGTCGCGGCTGCAAATGAACCACGGGCGCAAGCTGGTGATTGCGCTGCCGTATGTGTGGCTGCTGCTCCTGTTTCTTCTGCCGTTTCTGATCGTCTTCAAAATCAGTTTGGCTGAAATGGCGCGGGCTATTCCACCGTATACCGACCTCGTTTCATGGGCTGACGATCAGCTATCCATCACGCTCAACTTAGCCAACTTCCTGCAACTAACGGACGATCCGCTCTATTTTGATGCCTACCTGCAATCTTTGCAGGTGGCGGGGATTTCGACGATCTGTTGTCTGCTGTTGGGCTATCCGCTGGCGTGGGCCGTCGCACACAGTAAACCCTCGACACGCAATATTCTGTTGCTGCTGGTGATCCTGCCGTCCTGGACGTCGTTTTTGATTCGCGTGTACGCCTGGATGGGGATCCTGAAAAATAACGGTGTACTGAATAACTTTCTGATGTGGCTGGGCGTTATCGATCAACCATTGACGATTCTGCACACCAATCTGGCGGTCTATATCGGGATTGTTTATGCCTATTTACCCTTTATGGTGCTGCCGATTTACACCGCGCTGACGCGTATTGATTATTCGCTGGTAGAGGCGGCGCTGGATTTGGGCGCCCGACCGTTGAAAACCTTCTTTAGCGTGATTGTGCCATTGACCAAAGGTGGGATTATCGCCGGATCGATGTTGGTGTTTATCCCGGCTGTGGGTGAGTTTGTAATTCCGGAACTGCTGGGCGGCCCGGATAGTATCATGATTGGTCGCGTGCTGTGGCAGGAGTTCTTTAATAACCGCGACTGGCCGGTGGCATCTGCCGTTGCCATTATTATGCTGCTGTTACTGATTGTGCCAATCATGTGGTTCCACAAATATCAGCAAAAAAGCATGGGGGAACACGGATGAATAACTTACCGGTCGTGCGTTCGCCGTGGCGTATTTTTATCCTGGTGCTGGGCTTTACCTTCCTGTACGCACCGATGCTGATGCTGGTTATCTATTCGTTTAACAGCTCGAAGCTGGTAACGGTCTGGGCGGGGTGGTCAACGCGTTGGTATGGTGAACTTTTCCACGATACCGCGATGATAAGCGCCGTTGGCATGAGCTTAACGATTGCTGCGGGTGCGGCGACGATGGCGGCAATCCTCGGCACTATAGCCGCCGTGGTAATGGTGCGTTTTGGCCGTTTTCGCGGATCGAATGGGTTTGCTTTTATGATTACCGCACCGCTGGTTATGCCGGATGTCATTACCGGTTTATCACTGCTGCTGCTGTTTGTGGCGCTGGCGCATGCCATCGGCTGGCCTGCGGATCGCGGTATGTTGACCATCTGGCTGGCGCACGTCACCTTCTGTACGGCGTACGTGGCGGTGGTGATTTCCTCACGGTTGCGCGAACTGGATCACTCCATTGAGGAAGCGGCGATGGATCTTGGCGCTACGCCGCTGAAGGTCTTTTTCGTTATCACGCTGCCGATGATTATGCCTGCGGTGATCTCCGGCTGGTTACTGGCCTTCACGTTGTCGCTTGATGATCTGGTTATCGCCAGCTTTGTCTCTGGTCCTGGCGCCACAACATTACCGATGCTGGTGTTCTCCAGCGTACGTATGGGGGTTAACCCGGAGATCAACGCGCTGGCGACGCTGATTCTTGGCGTGGTAGGAATCATCGGATTTATCGCGTGGTATCTGATGGCGCGAACAGAAAAACAACGGATTCGCGATATCCAACGTGCAAGACGCGGCTGAAAAAACTAAAATCTGCCAACCTGTCTATACGGCGCCGCTGTGGTGGCTGCGCCGTTTTCATGGAAGACGACGCGTTGGGATTTTTTAAGAAATCATCCACATCACATGCTCGCTTAAACGTCCCTGCGTTGGTGCAGGTGGCGGCGCTGGCTATTATCATGATCCGCTGTCTCGATCTGTTGATGATTTTTAATACGCTAGGGTTGCGTGGAACCAGCGAATTTATTCATCGCAGCGTGCAGACCTGGAATTTGACGCTGGTGTTTCTGGGCAGCCTGGCGCTGCTGTTTATTGAAATCTACTGCGCATTTTCGCTGGTGAAAGGACGTAACTGGGCGCGTTGGGTTTATCTGTTGACCCAGATTATCGCCAGCGTTTATCTGTGGGCGGCCTCGTTGGGTTATGGTTATCCGGAACTGTTCAGCATTGCGGGAGAGTCCAGACGTGAGATCCTGCGTACGCTGGTGATGCAAAAGTTGCCGGATATGCTGGTGTTGCTGCTACTGTTTGTTCCCGCGTCCAGTCGGCGGTTCTTCCGTTTGCAGTAAATGTGGTCGGTGTTGTTTGTAGGCCAGATAAGGCGTTTACGCCGCCATCCGGCACCGACGCCGCACAATTGCCTGATGGCGACCCTAACGCGTCTTATCAGGCCTACGAAAGCTCAGGCCTGATATGCATCCCGAATGATTTTACGTATATAATCTCCGCCCTCGATCACGTAAAGGTTTTTGTATGCAGTGCGCACTCTATGACGCCGGTCGCTGTCGTTCCTGTCAGTGGATTGAACAGCCGGTTTCCCACCAACTCACCGCCAAAATGGCCGATTTACGCCAACTGCTTGCTGAACATGCGGTGGCGGAGTGGCGCGCGCCGGTCAGCGGCCCGGAACGCGCTTTTCGCAACAAAGCCAAAATGGTGGTCAGCGGCAGCGTGGAAAAACCACTGCTTGGGATGCTGCATCGTGACGGTACGCCGGAGGATTTGTGTGATTGTCCGCTCTATCCTGCGTCTTTTTCGCCCGTATTTGCCGCGCTCAAACCGTTTATCGCCCGTGCGGGGTTAACGCCCTATAATGTGGCGCGTAAACGCGGGGAGCTTAAATATCTGCTGTTAACGGAAAGCCGGTTTGATGGCGGTATGATGCTGCGCTTTGTCCTGCGTTCAGACGCCAAACTGGCGCAGTTGCGTGCAGCGCTACCGTGGTTGCAGGAACGGTTGCCACAGTTAAAAGTGATCACTGTGAATATTCAACCGGTGCATATGGCGATTATGGAAGGGGAGACAGAAATCTTCCTCACCGAACAACAGGCGCTGGCGGAACGCTTTAATGATGTGCCGCTGTGGATACGTCCGCAGAGCTTTTTCCAGACCAACCCAGTGGTGGCGGGACATTTATATGCCACCGCACGCGACTGGGTGCGCCAGCTTCCGGTTAATCATATGTGGGATCTGTTTTGCGGCGTAGGAGGGTTTGGTCTGCATTGCGCCACGCCGCAGATGAAACTGACAGGTATTGAAATCGCGCCAGAGGCGATTACCTGTGCGAAACAGTCGGCGCAGGAGCTTGGGTTGCAAAATCTGCGTTTTCAGGCGCTGGATTCGACTCAGTTTGCTACCGCCCAGGATGAAGTACCCGATCTGGTTTTGGTGAACCCACCGCGTCGCGGGATTGGCAAACCGCTGTGCGATTTTCTTTCCCGCATGGCGCCACGTTTTATTGTCTATTCAAGCTGCAATGCGCAAACCATGGCGAAGGATATTCACGAGTTGCCAGGGTATCGCATTGACCGCGTTCAGCTTTTCGACATGTTCCCACATACCGCGCATTACGAAGTGTTAACGCTGCTCAGCAGACAATAACGGATATGCCTGATGGCGCTTTGCTTATCTTAAACGGTTTGGCTGAGCAGGCGCTGTTTGATGTTTCTCACAAGTCTAACGGCTTTAGCAACGTTGATGTTTTGGAAGTAACGGATAAGGGACAAGAGGTTGAGTTTTGGGATCGCAAGGATGGTGCCTATATATATCATCGTGCGGTGGCTGAAATTAAAGAATGCACTGAAACCGGTCCAAGTGGCATGAAGATTGTTCGCGTGTCGTATACGAGGAAGCCGGTTGATGTACCAAGTTGGGTAGATAAAAGCGCATTCGCTGGTGTCAGAGAAATGACTGAACCTGCTGAAAGTCTTATCTCTCTTGTTAAGACCAGTAATAGTTGGAAAGCTAACTAAAGGGATACCAGATCGATAAATGCCCCTGTTGCTTTGTAGAAAGCCAGGCGGGGGCATGATTGCTCAAACTACTTAGTCACAGTTTGATATAGAGTCTACTCGAAATAGTATATCTTCGTAATATTTGAACTGTATTTCTCATTGGCATGTCTACGGTTATGGTTGGCACTTATATCAACCTCCCGGTAATTGCTATCATAGGACTATTGCTGTAAAGATGTTCTCTTTGATAATATTGAATTCAGTTAGTGAATAGAATGTGAAAATTAAAAAATGAGATCCACTATTTATCTAACGTTGTTGTTTTTAAATATTTGATTAATGCAAATGTTTATTCTGAAAATTATATTTTCATGTAGAGTATGATTGCTTTGAGACTGATAGGTAATCATGTCAGAGTAAAAATAATTGATTTGGCTAAGTGAGTTATTGTAATATGAGTTAATCCAGAACTGATAAAACATCAAAAGTAATGAACGTAATAGATATTGTAAAAGATTCGTGGTTATTCGATGAGCATTTCAAGGGGATCACTGGGCCGCTAATCGTAGCTATTTCTTTCTGGTCAGTAAAATCTATAAGACGACTTTTTTTTCCATTCTTTTGGATCTTTAGAAATAATCTGTCATCCGGTTTTTTAAAACTATCGGTAGATGATAAAATTGATGCCTTAAAAATAATAGGTGAATATAAAGAGAGTGACAAAGAATATAATGTTTTAATTAAGGAGTTAAAACTAAAACAATATGGTCTGTTTTATCCTCTACCAATACTACAAGTGTTATTCAGTTATATTCATGATAATAATATTCGTATGAACAGCACAGGTTTTTTGTCCTTTTTAGATTGCAATCAGATTTTTGATTATGATAGGCATACAATGCCAATACATTCTTCAAAAAAAATAATTCTTCATTTGATTGCTTATGCCGTATTTATGGCTTTTCTAATCTACTATATTTTTGGCGTGTTTGAGTTAATTGGTTCACTATATCATGATCCTAAAAATTTGATTAATACAATGACATTATTATCAATGCTTGTTATTGTTATTATAATATTTAGAATCATATATATAATTTTAGAAAATTCAGTTTCTTTTATTTGGGCTATTAACTTTTCGAAAAAACTTAGGGAGTATTCATTTTCAATGAAAAGAGAAAAGCTACTTGAGAAATATAGAGTAACACCTAAATATTCTGATAGAAGTAGCTAATATATTTATTTATCAAAAATAATAACAAGACTACGAATAGATATTATTATAACGTCTGATTAAACCTAGTTTTGTAGAGTTAGCTTTATAACAAACTCTACAAATATTTATGTAGTAGGCGTTTATAACGTCTGGATTGGGGACTGCATTTTATAAGAACAATGAAATATTGTTGGCTGCAGTAAGTCCTCCTCTATGTGCGCACCTAATTATTCAGGAGTAATATTCATGGTTGGCCATATTTTATTATTATCGATAAACCTGTCTAAATTAAGCTTGTTTAGATCTAAAAATAAATAATCTTCTGTCTCGCCTCTATTTATTCCTGCAGCCCAATATGAAAAAAAACGGCTATAATATCTGAGGCCTGTAATTGTAAATATTCTTCTGAGTTAGCATGTGTTAATTGCATCCCTTTTAATGAATGTTGAATTTACGGCGATCATAGCCTAATTCTACATCAGATTGAGATCAACCCAAAATTGTGAAAAGAGCAGTTTTTTCGATGCTGTGGGATTAATCATGGCTTATATAAAAGTCTTTTGGATAGTCATTGCCTCATTGAACACAATATGCAAATAGTGTAGGGATAGATGGATCTAAAGATAGTTTATTAACTCCATTTAATGCATCATATAATAATATTTCTAGTTTGAAATATAAGTTCTATATCTCTTTTGAATTGCTCATGTCTAGAGAATTCTCTAATGTTTTCAACATCAGGGTAAAATTTATCAATCTGCGCTTGTTCTTGTCCAGGAATCATGTTGACAAAAGATGAATACATTTCTGCTATTAAATTTTTATTGCAGAATGTTGGTGGGCAATAATATAGCATATTTGATAAAGCAATGTTCCAGCCATTTAAGTAAAGATTTTTTCAGTTAAATACATTATATGCTAAATTAAGATATCAATAATTTTAGGTGTTATCATGGAATATTTCAAAAATACACTGTATTTTTATGGTTTTATTCTTAATTAATTTGCTACACATGAATCTTATTATTGCATCTTGTCTATTTTTTCTATGCTTCAGACATTTTAAAATGAACTTCCAGTGATGATCTAGAATTGAGTGATCCTATAAGATTAAGGTCATTATTATCTGAAAAAGAACAACTTGCTAACGAAAAGACAGGCTGATTAACTTCTAATAAGTTGAGGCAGTGTTTCCAGATTCGTCAAGGTAAATATTTGGCACTAACATTTCCCTTCTTATAATTTTATCCTTGTTCCTATTCTCTTTTTGACGTGTTTTTCAAACTCATCTGGTGGTACATAGATACTCAGCACTTCATCAAACACGTATTTGTCAGCAATACGCATATCGTGTTCAATATCAGAAGTCACAGGCTTCTTCTTGGCCCAGACGAATTTCTTTTTTATGTATTTAACCGCAAGAATGGTGAAACGTTTGAAAATTCTATCCTGACGTGATTTAACCAGTTTCTTCTTACTGTTAACAAGAGTGCACTTAATCGCTCTGGTAGTTAAAGAGGATGCGGTTTTCAATTTATTGCGTGTATGAGGTGCAGGGGCAATCAGAACAGGAGATTTTTCTCCAGCCATACAAGCCTTACTTACCTTGTTGGGATCACGGTAAGATTTTACTGCTAGCCTTTGGTATAGTTCAGATGCCGCTACAACTGGCTGTTGCTTTTCTCTGGCTGTGGTTCAGAAAGAACAGATACCGTAAAGTTTCTGATATCAATAACGATCTCAAGTGGAAGATCACTGAAGGTTGTATAAACTGTCTTCGCCTCCGCGATTTGATGATCGCGTAAAGTTAGCAGGAACATCATACTCAGGTTTTTGAGTTTGTTGCACGCATCAGGTGTCGTCAGCCGCGAATCGGTACGCGTAAACTGCGCTATCTGCTGAACACTCAGACCGATAAAACGCTGAATATCGGGTGGGACCGTCTATTTAACCTGCTGAAACCCAGACCTGAACAGGTTACCGTTCTTGATCCTGAGCAGGTCTGGGTTGCCGATATTACTTATCTTGCACTACGCAGCGGCACGGCCTATCTGAGTCTGGTCACCGATGCCAGCTCCAGAAAAATCATGGGTTACCATATCGGGGAAAACCTGCAGACAGAAAACTTGGTTAAAGCGTTCAGACAGGCGCTGAGGCGAAGAAAAACGACAGGTCCGCTTGTACATCACTCTGACAGAGGAGTGCAATACTGTAGCTACTTTATAAGTCAGTCCATGAAAGAATCGGAATAACCTGTTCAATGACCGATGGTTATGACTGCTACCATAATGCGCTGGCTGAGCGGGTAAACAGGATCCTGAAAAATGAAATTTTACTCTCGCGCCCAACAGACCTGGTGCAGGCCCGGGAAATGGTAAAAGAATCCGTGGCAATTTATAACCATGAGCGGCCACATCTGGCCCTGAGATACAAAATGCCTGATGATGCTCATCAGGCATTTTACAGACAGAAAACTGTCAACCTATGTCAGGACTAGTCACATTTTATACAGGATAAAACCAATTTAGCGTTGTAAGAAATTGATTTTATATCAAATATGGAGTGGGGGATTGACTCGCTTTGCTCGCCCCTTCGGGGCAGCCCGTTCGCGATGCTCCCGGTCTGTCCAGCTGGCTGCGCCAGCAGTCGAACCCCGGTCGGGGCTTCTCATCCCCCCGCAGGCGTGCAATATGCGAAAAAAAAGCCCGTACTTGCGCACGAGCTCTTCTTAAAATATGGCGGTGAGGGGGGGATTGACTCGCTTTGCTCGCCCTGCGGGCAGATTCCTCACAGGCTCGTCATCTGTCCAGCTGGCTGCGCCAGCAGTCGAACCCCGGTCGGGGCTTCTCATCCCCCCGCAGGCGTGCAATATGCGAAAAAAAAGCCCGTACTTGCGTACGAGCTCTTCTTAAAATATGGCGGTGAGGGGGGGATTCGAACCCCCGATACGTTGCCGTATACACACTTTCCAGGCGTGCTCCTTCAGCCACTCGGACACCTCACCATATTGTATTGCTGCCTGACCGCTTGGGGGGCAACGGGGCGCTACTATAGGGAGTTGCGCTAAAACGGTCAAGCAGAATTTACATGTTCACTGTTGTTTGGTTACGCAGTGTACATATTCCTCCGCCCGGACTGGCGCGGAGGATATAATTAACGCTGAGAGTCCAGTTTTTCGCCGTTGGTCACGACTTCCTGGGCTTTGCTGTAGCTTTCTATCAGCAACTGATACGCCGGGAAGACTTTGGTATACACTTCAGCCCATTCAGCGGCGTCTTCACGGTTCCATGTCCCCTGAATTTCAGAAGCGACGGCAGCGGTATCCATCGGCACGACGCCAGCCTGAACCACGCGTGCCAGGGTAATTTCCTGCGCCATTTTGCTGTAGGTGCCGGAGGCGTCGATTACCGCGAAGACCTTATAACCTTCAGCCACTGCGCTGATGGCCGGGAAAGCCATGCAGACGCTGGTGATCGTACCGGCGATAATCAGCGTCTTACGACCTGTTGCTTTTACCGCTTTAACGAAGTCTTCGTTATCCCAAGCGTTGATTTCGCCTTTACGCGCCACGTATTGTGCGTGGGGCGCATTGGCATGGATCTCAGGGATCAGCGGGCCATTAGGTCCCTGCGGTACAGACGCCGTGGTAATCACCGGCATTTTTGCCAGGGTGGCCATTTTAGCCAGCGCAGCAGCACGCGCACGCAGCTCTGGCATTGGCATATCGCCGACGGTCTGGAAAAGCCCGCTCTGATGGTCGATAAGCAGCATGACGGAATCATTCACATCGATGACCGGACGTGAACCATTAAAGTTTGCAGGACTGGACATATTCTTCTCCTTCGATTCAGATTTGGCCAAAACGGCCGGAGTTAAAATCGCGTACGGCTTCAGCGATTTCTTGTTTCGTGTTCATGACAAACGGGCCGTAACCTACAATTGGCTCGTTCAACGGTTCGCCAGACAGCAGCAGCACGATGGCATCGCTGGTGGCTTCAATGTGCAGCGTTTTCCCCTGCTGGCTTAGCACCACCAGTTGCGCTTCGCTGGCTGGCGTGGCGCCGTTTACGGTGATATTGCCTTTCAATACCACCAGCGCGGTGCTCCATCCTTCAGGCTGAGACAACGTGAGCTGATGATTACGTTGCAGTCGCATATCCCAGACGTTCAGCGGCGAAAAAGTATGTGCAGGCCCTTTGGTTTCCTCGTAGCTACCCGCAATAACGCGAACGCTTCCTGCTTCATCAGGCAGAGCAACCGTTGGGATAACATCGCTGGTGATGCTCTGATAACCCGGCGTGGCCATTTTGTCTTTTGCCGGCAGGTTGACCCACAGCTGTACCATTTCCAGTTCGCCGCCCCGACGGGTAAATTCCGGTGAATGGAACTCTTCGTGCAAAATTCCTGCACCTGCGGTCATCCACTGCACGTCGCCGGGACCGATAATGCCGCCGCGACCGGTTGAATCACGATGTTCAACTTCACCGCTGTAAACGATGGTCACCGTTTCAAAACCACGGTGAGGGTGTTCGCCGACGCCGCGCTTTTCGTTACCCGGTGTGAACGTATGCGGACCGGCGTAATCCAGCAGCAGGAATGGACTTAACTGCTCTGCATGAGACTGGTAAGAGAACATTGAGCGAACCGGAAATCCATCGCCAACCCAGTGCGGGCGAGGTGCGGTGTAGACGCCTGTTACTTGTTTCATTTGTGTCTCCTCAGTGGCGTTATCTTGATGTGAATAAGCTTATATTCATGACAGCGAATTGAGTAGTCGCTAAAATGGTCTTCACTGTCTCATTAATAGGACAATAAAATGACAAAGCCGGATCTCAATGATTTTGCCTGGTTTGTACATGTCGTAGAGGAAGGTGGATTCGCCGCGGCGGGGCGTGCGCTTGATGAACCGAAATCAAAACTGAGCCGACGTATTGCGCAACTTGAAGAGAGGTTGGGGGTTCGACTTATTCAGCGAACCACCCGCCAGTTTAACGTGACTGAAGTCGGACAAACCTTTTACGAACACTGTAAGGCGATGCTGGTGGAAGCGCAGGCGGCGCAGGATGCCATTGCGGCTTTACAGGTTGAGCCGCGTGGCGTTGTGAAGCTGACTTGTCCGGTCACCTTGTTGCATGTGCATATTGGGCCAATGCTTGCCCGATTTATGGCGCGTTATCCCGATGTATCCGTGCAGCTTGAGGCGACGAACCGTCGCGTTGATGTTATCGGTGAAGGTCTGGACGTGGCGATTCGCGTCAGACCTCGTCCATTTGAGGATAGCGACCTGGTGATGCGGGTACTTGCAGACAGGGGACACCGGTTATATGCCAGCCCGCGATTAATTGAACAAATGGGCGCGGTTAACTCCCCGGCGGAATTGACCCGTTGGCCGGGCCTGAGTCTGGCATCGGGTAAACATGTGCATCGCTGGGAGCTATTCGGCCCACAGGGCGCACGGGCGGAGGTGCATTTCACGCCGCGAATGATCACCACTGATATGCTGGCGTTACGTGAAGCCGCGATTGCCGGCGTGGGGGTTGTACAACTTCCGCAACTGATGGTGAAAGAGCAATTAGCGGCGGGTGAACTGGTGGCATTGCTCGACGGTTGGGAGCCCAAGCGGGAAATTATTCACGCAGTCTTTCCGTCTCGTCGGGGATTACTGCCCTCGGTACGCGCCCTGGTGGATTTTTTAACAGAAGAATATGCGCGGATGATTGAGGATTAAATACAGATCCTCAGCCTATAAAAAAGGCCGGTTAAACCGACCTTTTATTATCTGGACGCCATCATGGTGGCGTGAAAACAATCAGCGACTACGGAAGACAATGCGGCCTTTGCTCAGGTCGTACGGGGTCAGCTCAACAGTCACTTTGTCGCCCGTCAGGATGCGGATATAGTTTTTGCGCATTTTACCGGAGATGTGTGCAGTAACCACGTGACCGTTTTCTAACTCTACGCGGAACATGGTATTAGGTAACGTATCGAGAACGGTACCCTGCATTTCAATATTGTCTTCTTTGGCCATCTAATCCTCTGGGGTATCACTACCGTAATTTGAACCGGCAAGATAATGCCGAAGTTCTTTTAATAAGTAAAGATTTGTGCGTTTAAAACACAGCAAATCGGGTTTGGCGCATTACTCTGACCACCCACGGCAAAGCTGCACGTAAAGCGCAACGTATAAGGGAACGAGGAGATAAACGATAGGCGTTGCCTGGCGCGAACTGTTCCTTAACGGCGGCGGGGTAATGGGCTAAACCAACTCTGCGGCACAATTATAACACCCCGACAAAAAATGTGCCGAAAACATTCACCCCTGAGGCGAAAATAACGTCCTTGGTATCCAGAAATGGCTCGGTAGCCGCTGCTGACGCAGTCTGCTCAGCTGCTCAAGGTACTCCCGTCGCGGGGTTTCGATGGCGCCCAGGGATGCTGTGTGGCTATTTAACACCTGGCAGTCGATTAATTTTCCGCCCTGACGGATAAATTCCGCGCAAAAAACAAGTAGTGCGGTCTTGGACGCATTTTCCTGACGACTGAACATTGATTCGCCACAAAACAGCGTACCTTGCGCTACGCCGTACATGCCGCCGACTAATTCATTTTGTCGCCATACTTCAATTGAGTGCGCATGTCCCAGTTCGTGCAGCCGATGGTAAGCGTCCACCACATCGTGTGTGATCCAGGTGCCTTCTTCCCGATCGTTCGCACAGCCTTCAATCACCTGACCGAACGCGTAGTTGAGCGTCACACGATAAGGCGAATTTTTATGAAAGCGTTTCATGCTGCGACTGAGGTGAAAGTTCTCAGGCCAAAGAATGGCGCGCGGATCGGGTGACCACCAGAGAATAGGGTCACCGGGAGAAAACCACGGGAAAATACCGCGCTGGTAGGCCATCAACAGGCGGGCAGGGCTAAGATCGCCTCCCAGCGCCAGTAAACCGTTAGGCTCGCGTAAAGCGCCTTCCGGTGATGGGAAGGCTATAGAATGGCGGGACAGTTGCACCAGGCGCATGACAGTGAAACTCCACTACGCGAGTTTGATCGTTCAATAATAGCTTACAGACGTTGCTTAAACTGGTAATAACGCCCCTGCCTGGCTAACAGATCTGCGTGATTACCTTGCTCAATAATTTGTCCGTTGTCCATCACTATTATTTGATCGAAACGCGACAATCCGCGCAGCCGATGTGTGACCATCAGCACGGTTTTATCCCGCATCACATCGCCAATTAATTCAAGCATTTGGCTTTCTGTTGTGGCATCAAGACCTTCGGTAGGCTCATCCAGCAGCATCAGCGGGGCATCATGCAGCAAGGCGCGGGCGATAGCCAGACGGCGGAGCTCGCCGCCGGAAAGCTGACGACCGCCTTCGCCCAACCAGGCGTTGAGCCCATCGTCTTCAAGTAGTTTTTCCAGACCGACGCGGCGCAGGATCGCGGATAATGCTTCATCGCTGGCGTGCGGAGCTGCCAGCAGCAGGTTATCGCGAAGCGTAGCGCTAAACAGATGTACGCGCTGTGGCACGACGCTGATGATTTGGCGCAACGTGGCTTCATTCAGGGCTGAAAGCGGTCGATCGTTAATCAGGATTTCGCCACTCTGTGGATCCCATGCGCGGGTCAGCAATTGCAGCAACGTTGACTTTCCGCAGCCGGTGCGACCTAAAATAGCGATGTGCTCACCGGGTTTTGCCAGTAAAGAAAGGGTGTCGAGTGCTTTTTGTGTCTGCCCCGGATAGCTGAATGAGACCTCACGCAGGGTAAGAGTGAGCTGCTCAGAAACCGGAGATTCGGTATCCGGGAAGGTGACTTCTGGCTGCTGTTCGGTCAGTTCGGTGATGCGTAATGCAGAGGCGATAACCTGGCCGAGATGCTGAAACGCGCCGGTGACAGGCGCTAATGCCTCAAACGCAGCCAGCGCACAGAAGACAAACAGCGCGATTAGCGCGCCTGGCTGGGTATTTCCGCCCACGTCGCCTGAGGCCATCCATAACATCATAATCACCGCCAGCGCGCCGATTAACAGCATGATCGCCTGCGACAGTGCCGTTAATTCGGACTGACGTCGCTGCGCTTCATGCCACTGCAATTCGGTGGCTTCCATTTGAGCCCGGTAGCGTTCACTGGCGCCGAAGATAGTTAATTCAGCCTGGCCCTGCAGCCAGGAGGTTACTTGCTGACGATATTGCCCACGCAAATGCGTCAGGTTTTGCCCGGTACTTTTACCGGCCTGATAAAAGAGTGGGGGCAGAATGAATAAGGTCAGCAGCATAATGCCGCCGAGGGTGACAGCCAGCGTGAAATCGAGAACGCTCAGTCCCAGCGTGACCACCATGATGACGACAAACGCTCCCACCAGCGGAGACAGAACGCGTAAATAAAGATGATCGAGCGTGTCGACATCAGCGACGACGCGGTTAAGTAATTCACCTTGTCTATAGCGGGACAGGCCAGCAGGGGAGAGCGGTAGCAGCTTGCTGAAGGTATAAATACGCAGGTGTTGCAGCACTCGGAACGTGGCGTCGTGACTGACCAGGCGCTCGAAATAACGGCCTGCGGTTCGGGTGATTGCCGCACCACGTACGCCCGCGGCGGGGAGCATATAGTTAAAACTGTAAATTCCAGTGACGCCCACCACCGCAGAAGCAGACAGGAACCAACCTGAGAGCGTCAGCAAGCCAATACTGGCCAGCAGCGTAACGATCGCCAGAACGATGCCCAGCGTTAACATCCATTTGTGACGTTTATACAGCGTCAGATAGGGTAGCAAAGCGCGCATTTAGATATCCTCCTGACGATGAGCCAGTAGTGTTGCAAAAGCACCGTCGGCAGCGCTAAGTTCAGCCCAGCTACCTTGTTCAACGATCTGACCATCCTGCATGACCCAGATAGCGTCCCAGTCGGCAAGATCTTCAAGCTGGTGCGTCACCATCAGCGTGGTCTGGCGGCGCGATGCTGCGTTCAATGCCTGCATCACGCGTTGTTCACTGTGGGCATCAAGGCTGGCTGCGGGTTCGTCCAGCAGAAGCAACTGACACGGATTAAGTAACGCGCGCGCCACGGCCACGCGCTGTGCTTGACCAACAGAAAGTCGGGCCGCCTGATCGCCGACTGGCGTATCTACGCCCTGCGGCAGCAGCGGTAAAAACTCGCTCACCCAGGCGCTGTCGAGTGCGGCCTGAAGCTGTTCTTCACTGGCATCGGGCCGTGCCAGCAGTACGTTTTCGCGTAACGTGGCGGCAGGAAGCTGCGGGTTTTGCCCAACCCACGATAGCTGTTTGCGCCAGGAATCAGGCGACAGGTCGCGTAGTTCAAAACCGTTAATCCGCAGCGACCCTTGATAAGAAAGAAAGCCGGACAGAACATTCAGCAGCGAACTTTTTCCCGAGCCGCTACGTCCTACCACTACCGCACGTTGACCTGCTGCCAGGGTAAAGTTGAGCGGTCCCGCAAGCACTTTTCCTTCCGGTGAGGTGATGACCAGACCTGCAGCCTCAATTGAAACGGCATCTTTCGTCGCCAGCTCAATCTCACCACGCTCAGGGTGCGCCAGCGGGGTTTCCATAAAGGTTTTCAGACTGTCTGCTGCTCCAACGGCTTGCGCTTTGGCGTGATAAAACGTCCCGAGATCGCGCAGGGGTTGGAAAAACTCTGGTGCCAGAATGAGCGCCAGGAAACCGGACGCCAGCGTGACGCCCATACCGTAGTGGCCGAAGTCGAGCTCGCCGAGGTAGGAAAAACCGAAGTAAACCGCGACCAGAGCGATAGACAACGACGTAAAGAACTCGAGGACCCCGGATGACAGGAATGCCAGGCGCAGGACTTCCATCGTGCGCTGGCGGAAATCCTGTGATGCTGCGCGAATACTTTCTGTTTCGGCTTCACCGCGGCCAAATATTCTCAGCGTTTCCATACCCCGGAGGCGATCGAGAAAATGACCGCTTAGTCGGGCAAGCGCCTGAAAGTTGCGGCGGTTAGCGTCGGCTGCGCCCATACCGACCATCGCCATAAACAGAGGGATTAGCGGGGCGGTTCCGAGCAGAATAAGAGCGGCTACCCAGTTTGACGGAAAAACGGCCGCCACAATCAACAGGGGAACGCATACGGCCAGCGCCATTTGCGGCAGATAACGCGCATAGTAGTCATGCATATCGTCAATCTGCTCGAGGATCAGGGTCGCCCAGCTCCCGGCTGGTTTACCCTGTATCCAGGCCGGACCCGCCTGTTGCAGGCGATCGAGAACCTGGCGACGAATCTCAAAGCGAATATGTTGCCCGGCGTGAAACCCGACGCGTTCGCGCAACCAGACGACCCATGCGCGCAGGATGAAAACCAAAATCAGCACGATGAAAGGGAGCAGAAGCGCTTCCCGGGGGATATTGCCCATGATCATATGGTCCAGAATTCGGGCCATGAGCCAGGCCTGAGCGACAATTAACAGGCCGCTCACGAATCCCAGCAGGCGTGAAATGTTCAGCCATCGTTGGGATATTACACTTTGCTGTTTTAACCAGCGGGTCAGCTCTTTTTGACGGGTTTTATTCATTGCACGCTTAGCAGGTGAGTTATTGGAATTTTTGGGCAGGACAATGTTACAACGAGGCAAAAATAAAGGCGACTTATAGTCGCCTTTTTTACTTTTGTTACTGATTTGTAAAACTTATTTGCAAGCGTCTGCCAGACCGTCGAGATAACGTTCTGCGTCAAGCGCAGCCATACAACCCGTGCCAGCAGAAGTGATCGCCTGGCGATAAATATGGTCCATCACGTCACCCGCTGCGAAGACGCCTGGAATGCTGGTTTGCGTCGCATTGCCGTGAATACCGGACTGAACTTTGATGTAGCCGTTTTCCAGTTCGAGCTGACCGTCGAAAATGGCGGTATTCGGGCTGTGGCCGATGGCGACAAACAATCCCGCAACGTCAAGTGATTCAACGTTGTCAGTATTTTGCGTATCGCGCAGGCGCAGTCCGGTTACGCCCATTTGATCGCCAGTCACTTCTTCCAGCGTACGGTGCGTATGCAGCACGATGTTGCCGTTTTCCACTTTATCCATTAACCGCTTGATAAGAATTTTCTCAGCACGGAAGCTGTCGCGACGGTGAATCAAATGTACTTCAGACGCGATATTTGCCAGATACAACGCTTCTTCAACAGCGGTATTGCCACCGCCGATCACCGCAACTTTTTGGTTACGGTAGAAGAAACCGTCGCAGGTGGCGCAAGCGGAAACGCCGCGGCCTTTAAATGCTTCCTCTGAAGGCAAGCCCAGGTAGCGTGCGGACGCGCCAGTGGCGATGATCAATGCGTCACAGGTGTATTCACCGCTGTCGCCGGTCAGACGGAAAGGGCGGTTTTGCAGATCAACTTTGCTGATGTGATCAAAAATGATTTCTGTCTCAAATTTGGTCGCATGTTCGTGCATACGTTCCATCAGCAATGGGCCAGTAAGATCGTGCGGATCGCCAGGCCAGTTTTCCACTTCTGTTGTTGTGGTCAGCTGACCACCTTTTTCCATACCGGTAATCAGTACCGGTTGCAGGTTAGCGCGCGCAGCGTAGACCGCAGCGGTATATCCCGCAGGGCCTGAGCCCAGAATAAGAAGTTTACTGTGTTTGGTTGCGCCCATGAGATCCCCATAGTTGTTGGCAGGCAATGAGCAGGATTGTAGGGAATTTACAGGCGTAAAAAAAGAGTATGGCGATTTTGTTAACAATATGTGTAATAGCGGAGACCGATGAACGACAGATTGAGTCGTAATACTATAACGATTTCTACTTAAAATCGGTCAGTTATAAGGTGATAAAATGACGAATTTCCATCACTGCGACTGAATAACTGGCATGTTGTACTAAAAATCGATGTTTTGCTTTGACAATCCCCTGCTGTTTTGCGAAAACATTCAAGGAAGAAAAAAACTGTGTCATGTATGTGCTGCATAATCATGCATGTAGATACCATGTTTACCGTGTTAGCGAAATCTACGCATGGTGTGGACAGATGCCATTCGTGATGTCGATAGCCGCCGACAGGCAACGGTCTTCTCACCATAAACCCAGACATTGCAAGCCGTAAATCCCTCTGGGCTGCGGTTTATTTTGATGGGGAGCGACTCTGAACAGTGATGTTAGTAGAGTCAGGCAGGAGTAGGGAAGGAATACAGAGAGACAATAATAATGGTAGATAGTAAGAAGCGCCCTGGCAAAGATCTCGACCGTATTGATCGTAACATTCTTAATGAGCTGCAAAAGGATGGGCGTATTTCTAACGTCGAGCTTTCTAAACGTGTGGGACTTTCACCGACGCCCTGCCTTGAGCGTGTGCGTCGGTTGGAAAGGCAGGGTTTCATTCAGGGCTATACAGCGCTGTTAAACCCACATTATCTGGATGCATCACTTCTGGTTTTTGTTGAGATAACTCTGAATCGTGGCGCCCCGGATGTGTTTGAACAATTTAACTCTGCAGTACAAAAACTTGAAGAAATTCAAGAGTGTCATTTAGTTTCCGGTGATTTCGACTATTTGCTGAAAACACGCGTACCGGATATGTCAGCATACCGTAAGCTGCTGGGGGAAACCCTGCTGCGTCTGCCTGGCGTAAATGACACACGTACTTATGTAGTAATGGAAGAAGTCAAACAGAGCAATCGTCTGGTAATTAAGACGCGCTAACACGGAACAGGTGCAAAATCGACGCAGTTTGATTACACTCCTGTTAATCCATACAGCAACAGTGCCGGGGCAACCCGGTGCTGTTGTCCGTTTTAGCATCGGGCAGGAAAAGCCTGAAACCTGGAGAGCCGTTTTTGAGCCAGGAATACACTGAAGACAAAGACGTCACATTGACGAAGTTAAGCAGCGGGCGCCGACTTCTGGAAGCGCTACTGATCCTTATTGCCCTTTTTGCCGTCTGGTTGATGGCTGCCTTACTCAGCTTTAACCCTTCGGATCCCAGTTGGTCGCAAACCGCATGGCATGAACCTATCCATAACCTGGGAGGCATTCCCGGTGCATGGCTGGCGGACACGCTGTTCTTTATTTTTGGCGTCATGGCCTACACCATTCCGGTCATTATTGTCGGCGGCTGCTGGTTTGCCTGGCGACACCAGGCCAGCGACGAATACGTCGATTATTTTGCTGTTTCATTGCGCATTATTGGCGTTCTGGCCCTGATCCTCACCTCCTGCGGGCTGGCCGCTATTAACGCCGATGACATCTGGTATTTCGCCTCTGGCGGGGTGATTGGCAGCCTGCTCAGCACTACGCTGCAGCCATTACTGCACAGTAGCGGCGGTACGCTTACGCTTTTGTGCATCTGGGCTGCGGGATTAACGCTGTTTACCGGCTGGTCATGGGTGAGCATTGCGGAAAAACTGGGTGGCTGGTTACTTAATATCCTGACATTTGCCAGCAACCGTACCCGCCGCGACGATACCTGGGTCGATGACGAAGAATATGAAGATGAAGAAGAGTTTGTCGACGCCGCTGATGGTAAACCCCATGAATCGCGTCGGGCTCGAATTCTGCGCGGTGCGTTAGCGCGCCGTAAACGCCTGGCTGAGAAATTTACCAATCCGCTGGGCCGTCATACTGATGCTGCGCTGTTCTCCGGCAAACGCATGGATGATGAAGACGACATTGAATACAGCGCCCGTGGCGTGGTCGCCGATCCGAACGATGTGCTGTTTTCCGGTAATCGGGCAACATTGCCTGAATACGACGAACTCGATCCACTGCTGAACGGTCATTCGGTGACAGAGCCGGTAGCTGCCGCAGCAGCAGCCACAACGGCATCTCAGGCCTGGAGCGCGCCGGTTGATCCGCTGTTGCAAACGTCGCCAGTTACCAGCACCGTTATGGAACAATCGACGCCAGCCGTTGCCTGGCAATCCGCGCCTGGCCCGCAAACCGGTGATGCGGTGATTGCGCCTGCGCCTGAAGGTTATCCGCAGTCAGCCGAATATGCTCAGCCTGCGGTGCAGCAGCCGTATGAGCCATGGCAACAGCCGGTTGCACAGGAGAATCCTCAGCCGGAATATTACGCACCGCAAACGTCTGAACCGGTGTATGCGCAACCCGCCGCGCCGCAGCCGCAGGAATTCACCGCGCAGCAAAACTGGCAGCCGGAACCTGTTTATCAGCCGGAGCCTGAGCCGCAACCGGTCTATCAGCAGGAGCCTGGCTTCCAACAACCTTCCGCGTTCCAGCAACCGGTGGTTGAACAACCTTCTGTAGTGGAACCTGAGCCAGTTGTTGAGGAGACGAAACCCTCTCGTCCACCGCTCTACTATTTTGAAGAAGTCGAAGAGAAACGAGCGCGCGAGCGTGAGCAGTTGGCCGCCTGGTATCAGCCTATTCCAGAACCCGCTCAGGAGCCTGAGCGTGTTAAGCCGTCTATGCCATCTATGCCGACGGCTGCCTCCATTCCGCCCGTTGAGTCTGTTGCTGCCGTTGCGCCGCTGGCTGCCGGGGTGAAAAGCGCCGCTTCTGGGGCAAGTGCCGCTGCCGCAGCACCTGTGTTTAGCCTTGCGGGTAGCGGTGCGCCGCGTCCGCAGGTGAAAGAAGGAATTGGCCCGCAACTGCCGCGCCCGAATCGTGTGCGCGTGCCTACTCGTCGGGAGTTAGCATCGTATGGCATAAAACTGCCGTCACAGCGTATGGCTGAAGAGAAAGCTCGCGAAGAGCAGCTTGATACCAATGCGTACAGCGACGATGAAATTGATGCAATGCAGCAGGATGAGCTGGCACGTCAGTTTGCCCAGTCTCAGCAGCACCGTTATGGCGATGATTATCAGGACGATACCCATCAGACTGATGACGAAGATTTGGCCGCAGAAGCGGAACTGGCTCGCCAGTTTGCCTCGTCCCAGCAGCAGCGCTATTCCGGCGAACAGCCTGCCGGGGCCAATCCGTTCTCGCTTGATGACTTTGAATTTTCGCCAATGAAAACGCTGGTGGATGACGGTCCGCATGAGCCGCTGTTTACGCCAGGCGTGATGCCGGAGCCTGCGCCGCTGCACCAGGAACCAGTCGCACCGCAGCAGCATTACCAGCAGCCGGCACAGCCTGTCGCACCGCAGCAGCATTACCAGCAGCCAGCACAGCCTGTTACACCGCCGCCGCAGGATAGCCTGATCCATCCACTCTTGATGCGTAACGGCGACAGTCGTCCGGTTCAGCGTCCGAGTACGCCGCTGCCATCGTTAGATCTGCTCACACCGCCGCCGAGTGAAGTTGAGCCGATTGATACTTTTGCACTGGAACAAATGGCGCGTCTGGTGGAAGCGCGTCTGGCGGACTTCCGTATTAAAGCTGATGTAGTGAACTACTCTCCAGGGCCGGTCATTACCCGTTTTGAACTAAACCTGGCACCAGGGGTTAAAGCGGCGCGCATTTCCAACCTGTCACGAGATCTGGCGCGTTCGTTGTCGACCGCTGCGGTCCGCGTGGTCGAAGTCATTCCTGGCAAACCGTATGTCGGACTGGAATTACCGAATAAAAAACGTCAAACCGTTTATCTGCGCGAAGTGTTAGATAACGCGAAATTCCGTGATAACTCGTCCCCGTTGACTGTGGTGCTGGGTAAAGATATTGCGGGCGAACCGGTTGTTGCCGATCTGGCTAAAATGCCGCACCTGCTGGTGGCAGGGACTACCGGTTCCGGTAAGTCTGTTGGGGTGAACGCCATGATCCTCAGCATGTTGTATAAGGCGCAGCCAGAAGACGTTCGCTTTATCATGATTGACCCGAAAATGCTGGAGCTGTCGGTTTATGAAGGCATTCCGCATCTGCTGACTGAAGTTGTGACCGACATGAAAGATGCTGCCAACGCTTTGCGCTGGAGCGTCAATGAAATGGAACGTCGCTACAAACTGATGTCGGCGCTCGGCGTACGTAACCTTGCCGGTTATAACGAGAAAATCGCCGAAGCAGCTCGTATGGGACGTCCGATCCCGGACCCGTACTGGAAGCCGGGCGACAGCATGGACGTTCAGCATCCAGTGCTGGAAAAACTGCCGTATATCGTTGTTCTGGTGGATGAATTCGCCGATCTGATGATGACCGTAGGTAAGAAAGTGGAAGAACTGATTGCACGTCTGGCGCAAAAAGCGCGTGCGGCGGGGATCCACCTGGTGCTGGCAACCCAGCGACCATCCGTTGACGTCATTACCGGTCTGATTAAAGCGAATATCCCGACGCGTATTGCCTTTACCGTGTCCAGCAAAATTGACTCGCGTACTATCCTTGATCAGGGCGGCGCGGAATCGCTGCTGGGGATGGGCGATATGCTCTATTCGGCGCCGAACTCGACGATTCCTGTGCGTGTACACGGTGCCTTTGTTCGTGACGAAGAAGTTCATGCGGTGGTTCAGGACTGGAAAGCGCGCGGTCGTCCACAATATGTTGATGGCATTACCTCAGACAGCGAAAGCGAAGGTGGCGCTGGCGGCTTTGATGGTGGCGAAGAGTTAGATCCGTTGTTCGATCAGGCGGTGAACTTTGTTACCCAAAAACGCAAAGCTTCCATCTCCGGTGTTCAACGACAGTTCCGTATCGGCTACAACCGAGCGGCGCGCATCATCGAACAGATGGAAGCGCAGGGAATTGTCAGTGAGCAAGGGCATAATGGTAATCGTGAAGTGTTGGCTCCGCCGCCCTTCGATTGATTGCAAAGTTAAGTAATTCAGTATTATCTACTTTCCTCATGCTGTTTTTTGGCCTGAAATGGATAGCAGAGGGATCTCCCCGTTGGGAGTGACGTATTTTGAGGAATAACGATGAAAAGAATCGCAATCACCTGTGCATTACTGTCGAGCTTTGTAGTGAGCAGCGTCTGGGCTGATGCTGCCAGCGACCTGAAAAGCCGCCTGGATAAAGTCAGTAGCTTCCATGCCAGCTTTACGCAAAAGGTTACGGACGGTAGCGGTGCGGCAGTGCAGGAGGGTCAGGGTGATTTATGGGTTAAACGTCCTAATCTGTTTAACTGGCACATGACGCAGCCTGACGAGAGCATCCTGGTCTCTGATGGTAAAACGCTGTGGTTCTTTAACCCGTTTGTTGAACAAGCTACTGCAACCTGGCTGAAAGACGCCACCGGCAACACGCCGTTCATGTTGATTGCGCGTAACCAGGCCAGCGACTGGCAGCAGTACAACATTAAGCAAAACGGCGATGATTTCGTGCTGACGCCGAAAACCAGCAACGGAAACCTGAAACAGTTTACGATCAATGTTGGGCGTGACGGGACGATCCATCAGTTTAGCGCCGTTGAGCAAGACGATCAGCGCAGCAGCTATCAACTGAAATCGCAGCAGAATGGCGCGATTGAACCATCTAAATTCACCTTTACCCCGCCACAAGGTGTAACGGTTGACGATCAACGTAAGTAGAGGCGTGTGAGTGAGCAATCTGTCGCTCGACTTTTCTGATAATACCTTTCAGCCACTGGCCGCGCGTATGCGGCCAGAAAATTTAGCGCAGTATATCGGCCAGCAGCATCTGCTGGCTACCGGTAAGCCTTTGCCCCGCGCCATTGAGGCCGGGCACCTGCACTCTATGATTTTATGGGGACCGCCGGGAACGGGTAAAACCACCCTTGCCGAAGTTATTGCCCGTTACGCTAACGCCGATGTTGAACGAATTTCGGCGGTCACCTCTGGCGTAAAAGAAATTCGTGAAGCGATTGAGCGTGCGCGTCAGAACCGTAACGCTGGCCGACGCACAATACTGTTTGTGGACGAAGTCCATCGATTTAATAAAAGCCAGCAGGATGCGTTTTTACCGCATATTGAAGACGGTACAATTACGTTTATTGGCGCTACCACCGAAAACCCCTCGTTTGAATTGAATTCGGCGCTGCTGTCGCGGGCACGCGTTTATTTGCTGAAATCGTTAACCACCGACGATATTGAACAGGTGCTGGACCAGGCGATGTCTGACAAAGCGCGTGGCTACGGCGATCAGGATATTGTTCTGCCACAAGAGACGCGTCGGGCGATTGCTGAACTGGTTAATGGTGATGCGCGGCGGGCGCTGAATACGCTGGAAATGATGGCCGATATGGCCGAAGTTGATGATTCCGGCAAGCGCGTATTGAAAGCGGAATTGCTGACCGAAATTGCTGGTGAACGCAGCGCGCGCTTTGATAATAAAGGCGATCGCTTTTACGATCTCATCTCCGCCTTACACAAGTCGGTACGTGGTAGCGCCCCGGATGCGGCGCTCTACTGGTATGCGCGAATCATTACCGCTGGTGGCGATCCGCTGTACGTTGCCCGTCGCTGCCTGGCGATTGCCTCTGAAGATGTGGGCAACGCAGATCCTCGTGCTATGCAGGTGGCGATTTCCGCGTGGGATTGTTTCACTCGCGTGGGACCCGCGGAAGGCGAGCGGGCAATCGCTCAGGCGATCGTCTATCTGGCCTGTGCGCCGAAGAGTAACGCGGTTTACACCGCCTTTAAAGCCGCGCTGGCCGACGCCCGTGAACGTCCGGATTACGACGTTCCCGTTCACCTGCGCAATGCGCCGACTAAGCTGATGAAAGAGATGGGCTACGGTCAGGAGTATCGTTACGCGCATGATGAACCAAATGCCTATGCCGCCGGAGAAGAGTACTTCCCCCAGGAAATGGCACAAACGCGCTATTATCGCCCCACAAACAGAGGTCTTGAAGGCAAGATTGGCGAAAAGCTCGCCTGGCTCGCCGGACAGGATCAAAATAGCCCTATAAAACGCTACCGTTAGTGTTATCGTTGCGGTAATGTTGTCTCTGTATCCCTGTGACCGCAGGCTGTGGTCACTTTTCCCATTTTAATTCGATAAGCACAGGATAAGCATGCTCGATCCCAATCTGCTGCGTAATGAGCCAGACGCAGTCGCAGAAAAACTGGCAAGCCGGGGCTTTAAGCTGGATGTAGATAAGCTGCGCGCTCTTGAAGAGCGTCGTAAAGTTCTGCAGGTACAAACTGAAAACCTGCAGGCAGAGCGTAACTCTCGATCGAAATCCATTGGCCAGGCAAAAGCGCGCGGGGAAGATATCGAGTCTTTACGTCTGGAAGTGAACAAACTGGGCGAAGAGCTGGATGCCGCGAAAGCTGAACTTGATACCTTACAGGCTGAGATCCGCGACATTGCGCTGACCATTCCTAACCTGCCAGCGGATGAAGTTCCGGTGGGTAAAGATGAAAATGACAACGTCGAAGTCAGCCGCTGGGGTACACCGCGTGAGTTTGATTTCGAAGTCCGCGATCATGTTACCCTGGGTGAAATGCACACGGGTCTTGATTTCGCCGCTGCGGTGAAGCTTACCGGCTCTCGTTTCGTGGTCATGAAAGGGCAGATCGCACGTATGCATCGTGCGCTGTCTCAGTTCATGCTGGATCTGCATACCGAACAGCATGGTTACAGCGAAAACTATGTTCCGTATCTGGTTAACCATGACACGCTGTACGGTACCGGGCAACTGCCGAAATTCGCTGGCGATCTGTTCCATACCCGTCCGCTGGACGAAGAAGCTGACAGCAGCAACTACGCGCTGATCCCAACGGCCGAAGTTCCGCTGACTAACCTGGTGCGTGACGAAATCATTGACGAAGATGTGCTGCCGATCAAAATGACCGCGCATACGCCGTGCTTCCGTTCTGAAGCAGGCTCTTACGGTCGTGATACCCGTGGTCTGATCCGTATGCACCAGTTCGATAAAGTTGAGATGGTGCAGATTGTTCGTCCGGAAGATTCAATGGACGCACTGGAAGAGATGACCGGCCACGCTGAGAAGGTTCTTCAACTGCTGGGTCTGCCGTACCGTAAGATCATTTTGTGCACAGGCGACATGGGCTTCGGCGCATGCAAAACCTACGATCTGGAAGTGTGGATCCCAGCGCAGAATACCTATCGCGAAATCTCATCCTGCTCCAACGTGTGGGATTTCCAGGCGCGTCGTATGCAAGCGCGTTGCCGCAGCAAATCCGACAAAAAGACCCGTCTGGTGCATACCCTGAACGGTTCCGGTCTGGCAGTTGGACGTACGCTGGTGGCGGTAATGGAAAACTATCAGCAGGCAGATGGCCGCATTCAGGTTCCGGAAGTATTACGTCCGTACATGAATGGCCTGGAATTCATCGGCTAACCTATCTTTCTATGCTAAAAAGCGCCTCAGGGCGCTTTTTTTATGCCCGTTTGACGTCGGACAATAACCCTTACCTACATAGGAGTAATACTGCCTTCGAATGAAAGTCAGTATCTACCAGTCTGTATAGTGATACTAGCGATATAAAAAAATATATACAACGAGTATTTATTTTTTGTTTATTGTGAGCAGCAGAGTGAGCCCCTATGAAAACTAAGATCCCCGATGCCGTGCTGGCAGCTGAGGTTAGTCGCCGCGGTTTGGTAAAAACGACGGCGATAGGCGGGCTGGCGGTGGCCAGTAGCGCGTTTACCCTGCCATTTACCCGTATTGCAAACGCTGCAGAAGCCATTAATCCCACGCAGCGCAGTGAGAAAGTCATCTGGAGCGCGTGTACGGTGAACTGCGGTAGCCGCTGTCCACTGCGGATGCATGTGGTAGACGGTGAAATAAAATATGTCGAAACCGACAACACAGGTGATGATAACTATGACGGCCTGCACCAGGTGCGTGCTTGTCTGCGTGGTCGCTCCATGCGTCGTCGCGTTTATAATCCCGATCGTCTGAAATACCCGATGAAACGTGTCGGTAAGCGCGGCGAAGGTAAATTTGAGCGCATCAGTTGGGATGAGGCGTACGAGATTATTGCCAGCAACATGCAGCGTCTGATTAAAGACTATGGTAACGAATCTATCTATCTGAACTACGGCACCGGCACGCTGGGTGGCACCCTGACACGCTCCTGGCCGCCGGGTAAAACCCTGGTGGCACGTCTGATGAACTGCTGTGGTGGGTACCTGAATCACTACGGGGACTACTCTTCGGCACAAATCGCTGCCGGGTTGAACTACACCTACGGCGGCTGGGCCGACGGTAACAGCCCGTCCGATATAGAAAACAGCAAGCTGGTGGTGCTGTTCGGTAATAACCCTGGTGAAACCCGTATGAGCGGGGGCGGGGTAACCTACTACCTTGAACAGGCGCGCCAGAAATCCAATGCCCGGATGATTATTATCGATCCCCGATATACCGACACCGGCGCGGGGCGTGAAGATGAATGGATTCCGATCCGTCCTGGTACAGATGCGGCGCTGGTTAATGGTCTGGCGTATGTTCTGATCACCGAAAACCTGGTGGACCAGGCGTTCCTCGACAAATACTGCGTGGGTTACGACGAGAAAACCTTACCGGCCGACGCGCCGAAGAATGGCCACTATAAGGCGTATATTCTTGGGCAGGGGACAGACGGTATTGCCAAGACCCCGGAATGGGCGGCGCAGATTACCGGTATTCCCGCTGACCGTATCATCAAACTGGCGCGTGAAATTGGCAGCGCTAAACCGGCATACATCAGCCAGGGTTGGGGGCCGCAGCGTCATGCTAACGGTGAAATAGCGACCCGCGCTATTTCTATGCTGGCCATTCTGACCGGTAATGTTGGCATCAACGGCGGCAACAGCGGTGCGCGTGAGGGTTCATACAGTCTGCCGTTTGAGCGTATGCCTACGCTGGAAAACCCTGTTGAAACCAGCATCTCAATGTTTATGTGGACGGACGCTATTGAGCGTGGCCCGGAGATGACGGCGCTGCGTGACGGCGTTCGCGGCAAAGATAAGCTTGATGTTCCGATTAAAATGATCTGGAACTATGCTGGTAACTGCCTGATTAACCAGCACTCTGATATTAACCGTACGCACGAAATCCTGCAGGATGAGAAAAAGTGCGAGATGATCGTGGTCATCGACTGCCATATGACCTCCTCGGCGAAATATGCGGATATTTTGCTGCCAGACTGTACTGCTTCCGAACAGATGGACTTCGCGCTGGATGCGTCCTGCGGAAACATGTCCTATGTGATTTTCACCGATCAGGCGATCAAACCACGTTTCGAATGCAAGACTATCTACCAGATGACCAGCGAGCTGGCGAAACGCCTTGGCGTCGAGCAGCAGTTTACCGAAGGTCGTACTCAGGAAGAGTGGATGCGTCATCTGTATGAGCAGTCGCGTAAAGCCATTCCTGAACTGCCTGGGTTTGAAGAGTTCCGCAAACAAGGCATCTTTAAGCAGCGAGATCCTGAAGGGCACCACGTGGCGTACAAAGCGTTCCGTGAGGATCCCAAAGCCAATCCGCTCACCACGCCGTCGGGTAAGATCGAAATTTATTCACAGCAGCTTGCCGAGATCGCGGCAACCTGGGAACTGCCGGAAGGGGATGTGATCGATCCATTACCGATTTATACCCCTGGCTGTGAAAGTTTAGACGATCCGCTGGTGGAGAAATTCCCGCTGCAACTGACCGGCTTCCACTACAAATCTCGCGTTCACTCGACCTATGGCAACGTAGATGTTCTGAAAGCATCCTGCCGCCAGGAAATGTGGATCAATCCGTTGGATGCGCAGCGACGTGGCATTAACAACGGCGACAAGGTACGCATCTTTAACGATCGTGGCGAGGTGCATATCGAAGCGAAAGTGACCCCGCGAATGATGCCCGGCGTGGTGGCATTAGGCGAAGGGGCCTGGTACGACCCGGACACGAAGCGTGTGGATCAGGGCGGCTGTATTAACGTCCTGACGACTCAGCGTCCTTCTCCTCTCGCGAAGGGGAATCCGTCACATACGAACCTTGTTCAGGTTGAAAAGGTGTAAGGAGTAACCGATGACAACCCAGTATGGATTTTTTATTGATTCCAGCCGTTGCACCGGTTGCAAAACCTGCGAACTGGCCTGCAAAGACTTCAAAAATTTAACCCCGGATGTCAGTTTCCGCCGCATTTACGAGTACGCGGGTGGCGACTGGCAAGAAGACAATGGCGTCTGGCATCAAAACGTCTTTGCCTATTACCTCTCTATTGCCTGTAACCACTGTGAAGACCCGGCCTGCACCAAGGTGTGTCCGAGCGGCGCGATGCACAAACGTGAAGATGGCTTTGTCGTCGTGGATGAAGATGTGTGCATTGGCTGTCGGTATTGCCACATGGCCTGTCCTTACGGTGCGCCCCAGTACAATGCTGAAAAAGGACATATGACCAAATGCGATGGCTGCCATGAGCGCGTCGCTGAAGGTAAGAAACCTATCTGCGTTGAGTCCTGCCCACTGCGTGCGCTGGATTTCGGTCCGATTGACGAACTGCGCAAAAAACACGGTACTCTGGCCGCGGTTGCGCCACTACCGGGCGCGCACTTCACCAAACCGAGCATTGTTATCAAACCTAACGCCAATAGCCGCCCGACCGGGGATACCACGGGTTATCTGGCCAATCCGAAGGAGGTGTAAGATGGGAAGTGGATGGCATGAATGGCCGCTGATGATCTTCACGGTCTTCGGACAGTGTGTGGTTGGTGGCTTTATCGTTCTGGCGTTGGCGTTAATGAAAGGGGACTTACGTCCTGAATCACAGCAGCGGGTAATCGCCTGCATGTTCGGGCTGTGGGTACTGATGGGTATTGGCTTTATTGCTTCTATGCTCCATCTGGGCTCGCCGATGCGTGCCTTTAACTCGCTCAATCGCGTAGGCGCTTCTGCGCTGAGCAATGAAATCGCCAGTGGTTCAGTGTTCTTTGCCATTGGCGGCATCGGCTGGCTACTGGCGATGTTGAAAAAAATGCCGCTCGCACTACGCAATCTGTGGTTAGTTGTCACCATGGTGCTGGGCGTCGTTTTTGTCTGGATGATGGTACGTGTGTATAACACCATTGATACCGTGCCGACCTGGTACAGCGTCTGGACGCCGCTGGGTTTCTTCCTGACGCTGTTTATGGGCGGTCCGCTGCTGGGATATCTGCTATTGAGAATTGCCGGTATTGACGGTTGGGCGATGCGTCTGCTGCCTGCCATTTCGGTTCTTGCTCTGGTCATAAGCGCCATTATGTCTGTAATGCAGGGGGCCGAACTGGCGACGATCCACAGTTCGATTCAACAGGCGTCTGCGCTGGTTCCGGATTATGGCTCACTGATGGCCTGGCGGATCGTGGCACTGGCGTTAGCGTTGTGCTGCTGGATTGTACCGCAAGTCAAAGGTTACCAACCCGCAATACCACTGCTTTCCGTCGCGTTTATTCTGTTGATAGTCGGCGAGCTGATTGGTCGTGGCGTGTTCTATGGCCTGCATATGACTGTCGGTATGGCGGTTGCAAGCTAATTCATAATATGCCGGATGGCGGCTCGTGCCTTCTCCGGCCTACAGATCCGTAGGCCTTAACGCGCGCGCCATCAGGCATTATGTTACGCCAGGTTATTCCCCGGTTTTTTATTTCTGTTTCGTTAACGTATCGTAGCTGGTCATCAGATTGCGATAATCCGGAATGTGATTAGAGAACAACGTCGCCAGCCCTTCGATATCGTTACGCCAGTCACGGTGTAGTTCACACGCGACGCCGAACCATGTCATCAATTGCGCGCCAGCCTGCGACATCCGATCCCATGCTGAATGGCGGGTGATTTCGTTAAATGTACCTGAAGCATCAGTGACGACAAAAACGTCAAACCCTTCTTCTATCGCGGAGAGCGCAGGGAAGGCGACACAAACTTCCGTCACGACCCCAGCAATGATCAACTGCTTTTTACCAGTCGCTTTCACCGCCTTCACAAAATCTTCGTTATCCCACGCGTTGATGTTTCCCGGGCGAGCAATATAAGGCGCATCGGGGAATTGAGCTTTCAGTTCCGGTACCAGCGGTCCGTTCGGTCCTGTTTCAAAACTGGTGGTCAGAATAGTCGGGAGCTTGAAGTATTTTGCCAGATCACCCAGGGCAAGCACGTTATTCTTGAATTTATCGGGATCGATATCCCGAACCAGAGAGAGCAAGCCAGCCTGATGATCGACCAGCAATACTGCCGCATTATCTTTATCAAGTCTTACGTAAGGTTTAGTCATGATATTTCTCCTGTTCGGCATCGGTGCGGGAAATTTGATGAGTTTAAGTCTGGAGAAAGAACGGTATCCGGACTGGAAGTATAAATAAGAACTGACTGTTCTATTTCGAAGACAATACCGCTCTGCATCTCGCATAGAGTTTAGTAAGAAATAAAAGTAAGGGGAGTCCATGAAATTTTTCGACTGAACGTAACGTGAGATTTTTGTTTTAGATCAATAAAAACAAGCAGATGTGTTTTTGTATTTTTTATCTATTCACATTAAGAATCAGTAATGCAAATCGATCGTCAGAAAAGCGCCTCAGCCCTTTGATTACGCCGATTGACAATGTTTTTGGCAGTGGCATGATGCGCATGAAATTTGAACTTCCTCACGGTTTTTATTCATGTCCATCTATACCCGTCCCGTCATGCTTCTGCTGTGCGGGCTGCTTCTGTTGACCTTGGCGATCGCCGTGTTAAACACGCTCGTCCCGCTTTGGCTCGCCCATGAAAATCTGCCAACCTGGCAGGTCGGTATGGTGAGTTCGTCCTACTTTACCGGTAATTTGGTAGGGACGTTGCTGACCGGGTATTTAATTAAACGCCTTGGATTTAACCGCAGCTATTACATCGCCTCGTTTATTTTTGCCGCGGGCTGTGTTGGGCTGGGGGTTATGGTTGGATTCTGGAGCTGGATGAGCTGGCGCTTTATTGCCGGCGTTGGCTGCGCCATGATTTGGGTGGTAGTGGAAAGTGCGCTGATGTGCAGCGGGACTTCGCGCAATCGCGGACGTTTGCTTGCCGCCTATATGATGATCTATTACGTGGGGACGTTCTTAGGACAATTGCTGGTCAGTAAGGTATCAACAGAATTGATGAACGTGCTGCCGTGGGTGACGGGAACCATCCTGGCTGGCGTTCTACCGCTGCTCTTTGCGCGCATTGCCAATCAGCAGGGTGATGAACAGCACTCAACCCCTATTGTATCGATGCTGAAGCTGCGACAGGCGCGTCTGGGCGTTAATGGCTGCATTATTTCCGGGATTGTGCTGGGCTCTTTGTACGGCCTGATGCCGCTGTATCTGAACCATCAGGGAGTAAGCAATGCCAGCATTGGTTTCTGGATGGCGGTTCTGGTTAGTGCCGGTATTCTGGGGCAATGGCCGATTGGCCGCCTGGCGGACAAGCTGGGACGCCTGCTGGTCTTACGCGTCCAGGTGTTTGTGGTGATCGTCGGAAGTATTGCTATGCTGAATCAGGCGGCGATGGCCCCCGCATTATTTATGTTGGGTGCGGCAGGTTTTACTCTCTATCCGGTCGCGATGGCCTGGGCCTGTGAAAAGGTGGAACATCATCAACTGGTGGCCATGAATCAGGCTTTGCTATTAAGCTATACCGTTGGCAGTCTGCTTGGCCCTTCGTTTACCGCAATGCTGATGCAGAATTACTCAGATAGCTTGCTGTTTATCATGATTGCCAGCGTATCGTTTATTTATCTACTGATGCTGCTGCGCAAGACGGGCCATACGCCCAATTCTATCGCGCATATTTGACCTGTTTTAACAGAATGCGAACAGGTGTACTTGTTGGCTGGGATTGATTTTCCCGCTGCTGGCGAGAAGAGGGCGTTAAGAAGGCATGAGGTGGGTAACTGGTTTGTTACCCACCTTAAGACTTAATACATCACTTTATGACCATACTGCTCAAGGATGCCTTTCACTCGCTCCATGGTCTCTTTCTTCGGCGGCTTCACACCATCGAGTTTGTACTCTTCGCCCATCGCTACCCATTTGTGTTTGCCCAGTTCGTGGTAAGGTAGCAGCTCGATTTTTTCAACGTTGCCCATATCGCGGGTAAATTCGCCCAGACGGTGCGCGGAGTCGTCATCGTCAGACCAGCCTGGCACTACCACGTAACGGATCCACACTTTAATGTCTTTGTTCGACAGGTAACGAGCAAATTCCAGCGTGCGATGGTTAGACACGCCGACCAGATTCTGGTGGATTTCGTCGTTCATCTGTTTGAGATCGAGCATCACCAGGTCGGTGACTTCCAGCAGTTCATCAATTACCGGATCGTAGCGGCGAACAAAACCGTTGGTGTCCAGGCAGGTGTGAATGCCTTCTTTTTTACAGGCGCGGAACCAGTCACGTACGAACTCAGCTTGCAGGATGGCTTCACCGCCGGATGCCGTCACGCCGCCACCGGAGGCGTTCATAAAGTGGCGATAAGTCACCACCTCTTTCATTAATTCGTCGACAGTGACTTCTTTACCGCCGTGCGTATCCCATGTGTCACGGTTATGGCAATACAGGCAGCGCATCAGGCAGCCCTGGAAGAAGGTAATAAAACGGATGCCCGGGCCGTCTACAGTGCCACAGGATTCAAAGGAGTGAATGCGACCAATAACTGACATTGCGGTGTTTCTCCAGATGTGGCCCATCCGGGGCCTGTGTTAGTGCACAGTTATTAACTGTGTCGAGTCTGTTTTGGCTGCTATCCATAAGTATAGATAGCTGACAAAGCAGGCTATTAAAAAGGCCCCACTTACGTGGAGCCTTTATTGTACGCTTTTTAAAGTACGATTTCAGTCAAAACCAATTACATGGTCTGAGTGAAGGTACGAGTAATAACGTCCTGCTGCTGTTCTTTAGTCAGGGAGTTAAAACGTACTGCGTAGCCAGAAACGCGGATGGTCAGCTGCGGATATTTTTCCGGATGTTCCATCGCATCCAGCAGCATTTCACGGTTCATGACGTTCACGTTCAGGTGCTGACCACCTTCGATGGACGCTTCGTGGTGGAAGTAACCATCCATCAGACCAGCCAGGTTAGTCTTACGAACTTCGTCGTCTTTACCCAGTGCGTTCGGAACGATAGAGAAGGTATAAGAGATACCATCTTTAGCGTAAGCAAACGGCAGTTTAGCTACGGAGGTCAGAGAGGCAACAGCACCTTTCTGGTCACGACCGTGCATTGGGTTAGCACCCGGTCCGAACGGCGCGCCAGCACGACGACCGTCTGGGGTGTTACCCGTTTTCTTACCATAAACCACGTTAGAGGTGATGGTCAGAACAGACTGAGTCGGGATAGCGTTACGGTAAGTAGTCAGTTTCTGAATTTTCTTCATGAAACGTTCTACCAGGTCAACCGCCATGTCATCTACACGAGAGTCGTTGTTACCAAACTGCGGGTATTCGCCTTCGATTTCGAAGTCGATAGCCAGACCGTCTTCGTCACGAATCGGTTTAACTTTCGCATATTTGATTGCAGACAGGGAGTCAGCAGCAACGGACAGACCAGCGATACCACACGCCATGGTGCGGATAACGTCACGGTCGTGCAGCGCCATCAGAGAGGCTTCGTAGCTGTATTTGTCGTGCATGTAGTGGATAACGTTCAGCGCGGTGACGTACTGCTTCGCCAGCCAGTCCATGAAGTGATCCATGCGGTCCATCACTTCGTCGAAGTTCAGAACGTCGCCTTTGATCGGTTCAGATTTAGGACCAACCTGCATTTTCAGTTTTTCATCAACGCCGCCGTTGATTGCGTACAGCATGGTTTTCGCCAGGTTTGCACGCGCACCGAAGAACTGCATTTGTTTACCAACAACCATCGGGCTTACGCAGCAAGCGATAGCGTAGTCGTCGTTGTTGAAGTCCGGACGCATCAGGTCATCGTTCTCGTACTGCAGAGAAGAGGTGTCGATGGACACTTTAGCGGCGAATTTCTTGAAGTTCAGAGGCAGTTTTTCAGACCACAGAACGGTAATGTTCGGTTCCGGAGAAGGACCCATGGTGTACAGGGTGTTCAGGAAGCGGAAGCTGTTTTTGGTAACCAGAGTACGGCCATCAACGCCCATACCACCGATAGATTCAGTTGCCCAAATCGGGTCACCGGAGAACAGTTCATCATATTCCGGAGTACGCAGGAAGCGAACCATACGCAGTTTCATGACCAGGTGGTCAATCATTTCCTGAGCGTCTTGTTCAGTGATTTTGCCTGCTTTGATATCACGTTCGATGTATGCATCCAGGAAGGTGGATACACGACCGAAGGACATTGCTGCGCCGTTCTGAGATTTAACCGCGGCCAGGTAGCCGAAGTAAGTCCACTGGATAGCTTCCTGAGCGTTGGTAGCCGGACCAGAGATATCGCAGCCATATTTCGCTGCCATTTCTTTGATCTGACCCAGGGCGCGGTGCTGTTCAGCGATTTCTTCACGCAGACGGATAGTCGCTTCCAGGTTTACGCCGTTTTCCAGGTCAGACTGCAGGGAAACAAACTGCGCGTATTTGTCTTTCATCAGGAAGTCGATACCGTACAGCGCAACGCGACGGTAGTCACCGATGATACGGCCACGGCCATACGCATCTGGCAGACCAGTCAGAACACCGGATTTACGGCAGTTCAGAATGTCTTTGGTATAAACATCGAATACGCCCTGGTTGTGGGTTTTACGGTATTCGGTGAAGATTTTTTTCAGCATCGGATCCAGTTCGCGATTGTACGCTTTGCAGGAACCTTCAACCATTTTGATGCCGCCGAACGGAATGATCGCACGTTTCAGCGGAGCTTCAGTCTGCAGACCAACAATTTTCTCCAGCGCTTTGTTGATGTAACCAGCGTCGTGAGAAGTGATGGTAGAAGCAACGGAGGTGTCAAAGTCAACAGGCGCGTGAGTGCGGTTTTCCTGTTTAACGCCTTCCATTACGCTGTCCCACAGCTTGGTGGTCGCGTCAGTAGCGCCAGCCAGGAAGGACTCGTCACCCTCATACGGAGTGTAGTTTTTTTGAATGAAGTCACGTACGTTTACTTCATTCTGCCAGTCACCTTTGGTAAAACCTTCCCAGGCTGTGGCTAACTTTTCATTAAGCTCGGACATGTAACACCTACCTTCTTAAGTGGATTTTTTATTTACTGCGTGTAATGGGCATCAACAAATTAATGATGATCGTTACCACGCAGGTAAATGACCCAGTATGTCAACCCGACCAACAAACCGCCGCCGATAATATTACCGATCGTAACCGGAATCAGGTTATCGGTGATGAAATTCATCACGGTCAGGTGAGAAAAATTCTCCGGAGAAGAACCGACAGCGGTCCAGAATTCCGGGGTGGCGAAATCGCGTATTACAATACCCATAGGGATCATAAACATGTTTGCGATACTGTGCTCAAAACCGCTGGCAACAAACATTGCGACCGGTAATACCATGATAAACGCTTTGTCCATCAGGCTGCGACCTGAGTAGCTCATCCATACGGCCAGACACACCATCAGGTTAGCCAGGATACCGAGGCTTACCGCCTCAACAAAAGTATGGTGTACTTTGTGGTCGGCTGTTTGCAGGACGTTGAGTCCCCACGCGCCGTTGGCGGTCATATACTCGCCGGAAAGCCACATAAGTAACACGAAGATCAGGGCGCCAATCAGGTTGCCGACATAAACGTTAAGCCAGTTTTTAGCCAACTGTCCCCAGGTAATACGACCACTGGCTTTAGCAACAACAATCAGTACGGTTGAGGTGAAGAGGTCTGCACCGCAGATAACACAAAGAATCAACCCCAGGGAAAAGCAGATACCACCTATTAATTTTGCCATGCCGAAGGGCATAGTACCGGTACCGGTAGTGGCGGTGATATAGAAAACAAAGGCAATTGAAATGAATACACCGGCAGTAATTGCCAGATAGAACGTCTTAAGCGGATGTTTCGTTGCTTTATAGACGCCTGCTTCTTCGGCAACTTTGGCCATTGCAGCAGGAAGTAAAAGATCAAAAGGGTTGTCAGCTTTCACACTAACTCTCTCTTTATTAAGTCGGCGACGAGATACTAACAAAGCATTATAGATGAGAATTTGATATAGATCATATCTCGCCTGGCTTATAGGCCCGCAAGACGCATGGTTTTTATGCAAATGCGGAGTAACTTATTGATTATCCATGTAAAAATAAATTTTAAAAATTATAAAGTGAGTTGAATTTTTTCTTTCAGCCTCCTGCTGGACAGTTAATTAATATGGAGTAATTGAGATAAAAAGCCACATTAATAAGCTAATTTTTTTAATATCAACTACTAATATTTAACCTTGCTTTTACATTTATTTTTTGATTTGACCAAAATAAAAAACAGGGCGCTTAAAGCGCCCCGTAATATAGCCCAGACAATACATTTAGCCTACTTAACGCAGGCTGTTTGGCACTATTTTGACCAGTGCGCCGCTTTCGCGCGCTGCAGTTTTTCATAGGCTTTCAGCAGAGACTGATGCGCCGGGAATGCGTGCAGATCGTTGTCTACTGGTTGAAGACCATAAAATGCGGCTTCACCACTCAATGCCGCACTTGCCGCTTCAACCGCATCGGCGCCGTACATGCGGACAAAGGCGTTCAGATATTGCAGCGGCTGACGCTCCTCTTCCTGCGACAATAGCAGCAGCGTTTGCAGGCAACGGTAGTAGTTTGCACGTTCAGCGCTAAAGACGGAGGCGTTGAATTCCATCGTCCATTCTGTCCATACCAGCGCTTGCTCCAGGTCACCACCGGCCAGCGCCAGCATCACTTTAAGCTCGCCAATGCGCAGGGTATACCAACCGTTATCTGCGCCGGTCGCCAGACCAAGCAGTTCGCGTACGCGGGTGAAGTCGTCAAAACCTTCTTCATCCAGTTGTTCGAGCAGATTGAGATAGTCTTCTTTATCCCACTCACTGCCTGGCAGAGAGAGGATCGTTTCGCGCAGATGCGTACCCATTGCGTTGTTGGCTAACCACAGATCTTCAGCCGGGTAGATGTCAGACATCCCCGGAACGATAATGCGGCAGGCGTATACCCCCAGATGTTCGTAGTCGGCGATATACACTTCTTTATCTTCTGCGTTGAAGATGGCCATCAGGGTAGAGAACTCTTCTTCCGTAGTGCCGGAGTAATTCCAGTCAACGAACGGATAATCAGCATCCTGCTTGAACAGATCCCAGGAGATCAGACCGCTGGAATCAATGAAGTGGGTTTCAAGGTTAGTGTGTTCAGCCACTTCTTCATCGTCGAAGGTTGGCGGGGTGAAGACATCAAGATCTTTCAGACCACGACCCTGCAGCAGTTCGGTAACGGTACGCTCCAGCGCAACGCCGAAATCCGGGTGCGCGCCGAAGGACGCAAAGCAGGTACCGTTGGCCGGGTTGAACAGGACAACGCAAATCACTGGGTATTTGCCGCCCAGCGAGCCATCGTAGGCGAAAATCGGGAAACCTTCCGCTTCCAGTGTGGCGATGGACTCCACTACCGCCGGGTAACGCGCCATCACCTCGGCCGGGATTTCCGGTAGGCTGATGCTTTCCGCGATAATGCGGTTCTTCACATAACGTTCAAAGACTTCAGACAGGCCCTGAACGCGCGCTTCGTTAGGCGTGTTACCCGCAGACATACCGTTAGAAACGTACAGATTGCCGATAATATTCATCGGAATATAGACAGTCTGGTTATCAGACTGACGGGTAAACGGCAGGCCGCAGACGCCACGATCTTCATTTCCGGATTGCAGGTCGATAAGCATGCTTCCGGTCAATTCGTTTTCTGGATCGTAAAACGCGCGCAGACGCGCATCCAGCAGACCTTCCGGCACGTCATCGTCTTCCGTCAGCGGGAACCATTTTTCGTTCGGATAATGCACGAACGGGCCGTTGGCGATGGTTTCGCCCAGCCAGAAATCCGCAAAGAAGTAGTTCGTAGACAGACGCTCAAAATATTCGCCCAGCGCGGAGGCCAGCGCCGCTTTTTTCGTCGCACCTTTACCGTTGGTAAAGCACAGCGCGCATTCTTTGTCGCGAATATGCACAGACCAAACGTTAGGCACAGGGTTCAACCAGGAGGCTTCTTCAATCTGAAAACCAAGGTCGAGTAATTTTTGCTGGAAGCGAGCGATGGAGTCTTCCAGAGCGGCATCTTTGCCGGGAATAAATGTTTGCGTCATGAAAATCACTTTTGTCGTACGGAAAGCGCGCAATGATACGGGTTTTCAATGAACGGCGCTATCGCCGCCGGAGCCCAGGCGTAAATAAAACTATTGGCTATGCTTTCACACAGTCAACAATGTTAAGAGCACAAAATGAAAGCATTCGATTTACAGCGTATGGCACTGGATAAGGTGCCAATGGAGTTTCTTGGCGAGGTTGCGCTGCGTAGTCTCTATACCTTTATATTGGTTTTTCTGTTTTTAAAGCTTACAGGGCGGCGTGGCGTACGGCAGATGTCGCTTTTTGAAGTGCTGATTATTCTTACGCTGGGCTCAGCGGCGGGCGATGTGGCGTTTTATGACGATGTGCCGATGATTCCGGTGCTGGTGGTTTTTATTACCCTGGCGCTGCTTTATCGTCTTGTCATGTGGCTGATGTCACACAGCGAAAAGCTGGAAGATCTACTGGAAGGTAAGCCAGTGGTCATCATTGAAGACGGTGAATTGTCATGGTCAAAGCTTAATCGCGCCAATATGACGGAATTCGAATTCTTTATGGAGCTGCGTTTGAACGGCGTAGAGCAACTGGGGCAGGTGAAACTCGCTATTCTGGAGACGAATGGGCAGATCAGCGTTTACTTCTTTGCCGATGAAGACGTAAAACCGGGACTCAGCATTCTGCCTAAACATTGTACACAGCGATTTAAGGTGGTGCCTGAAACAGGCGACTATGCATGTGTACGGTGTAGTGAAGTGGTGCAAATGAGCGCGGGGGATCATCAATTATGTCCGCGCTGCGCAAATCCAGAATGGTCGAAGGCCAGTCGGGCAAAACGGGTCACCTGACAGCGAAAATCTCGGTTTTTACCCGTCAATCCGATAGATTCTGTTGTGTGACCTATGACTCATTTTTACCCCGCTCAGTTTTACCCATTGCGGCGCGTGTCACTGAATGATAAAACCGATATCCACAGGAATAACTTATGCCCAATGTCTGTCACAGGATTATCGTCAATGACAGGATGTTGATTGGATAACAACACAACGTGGTGAGGGGAAATGGCTCAGGTCTTCAATTTTAGTTCAGGTCCGGCAATGCTACCGGCGGAAGTACTTAAACTGGCTCAACAGGATCTTCGCGACTGGAACGGTCTTGGCACGTCGGTCATGGAAATTAGCCACCGGGGCAAAGAGTTTATCCAGGTGGCAGAGGAAGCAGAGCAGGATTTTCGCGATCTCCTCAGCATCCCCTCTAACTATAAAGTGTTGTTCTGTCATGGCGGTGGCCGTGGGCAATTCGCCGGTATCCCGTTAAATATTCTCGGTGATAAAACGACAGCGGATTACGTCGATGCCGGTTACTGGGCTGCCAGTGCGATTAAAGAAGCGAAAAAGTACTGCACGCCAAACGTTATCGATGCCAAAGTCACCGTTGACGGTCTGCGCGCTGTTAAGCCAATGAGCGAATGGCAGCTTTCTGACAACGCCGCGTACCTGCACTATTGCCCGAATGAAACCATCGATGGCATTGCGATTGATGAAACGCCGAACTTTGCCAGCAATGTGGTGGTTACGGCGGATCTCTCTTCTACCATCCTCTCCGCGCCGCTTGATGTTAGCCGCTATGGCGTAATCTATGCCGGGGCGCAGAAAAACATTGGTCCTGCGGGACTGACGATTGTCATTGTACGCGAAGATCTGCTGGGTAAAGCGCATGTTTCATGCCCGTCAATCCTTGACTATACCGTGCTAAATGACAACGACTCCATGTTCAACACGCCGCCAACCTTTGCCTGGTATCTGTCTGGCCTGGTCTTTAAGTGGCTCAAAGAGCAGGGCGGTGTTAATGCGATGAATAAAATTAACCAGCAAAAAGCAGAGCTGTTGTATGGCGTGATCGACAACAGCGACTTCTATCGTAACGATGTCGCGAAGTCGAACCGTTCACGTATGAACGTCCCGTTCCAACTGGCTGACAGCGCCCTGGATAAACTCTTCCTGGAGGAGTCTTTCGCTGCGGGTCTGCATGCGCTGAAAGGGCACCGTGTGGTCGGCGGTATGCGTGCGTCTATCTATAATGCGATGCCGCTCGAAGGCGTAAAAGCACTGACCGATTTCATGGTCGATTTCGAACGCCGCCGCGGTTAATCTGCTGTACTTTCATCCCCACAGTCCGCCTGTGGGGTTTTTATATCTGTTTTGAGAGTTGAGTTTCATGGAATCCCTGACGTTACAACCCATTGCGCGGGTGGATGGCACCATCAATCTGCCTGGATCCAAAAGTGTTTCTAACCGCGCTTTGCTGCTGGCCGCATTAGCAAATGGCACCACTGTCCTGACCAACCTGCTGGACAGCGACGATGTCCGTCATATGCTCAATGCACTCAATGCGTTAGGGATTAGCTATACCCTTTCCGCCGATCGTACCCGCTGCGAGATTATCGGCAACGGCGGTGCATTACATGCCGAAAGGGCAGTGGAACTGTTTCTTGGCAATGCCGGAACCGCAATGCGTCCGCTGGCCGCTGCGCTGTGCCTTGGCAGCAATGACATCGTGTTGACAGGCGAACCGCGCATGAAGGAGCGCCCGATTGGCCATCTGGTTGATGCGCTGCGCCAGGGGGGAGCCAACATTGAGTACCTGGAACAGGAAAACTATCCGCCGCTTCGTTTGCGCGGGGGCTTCTCCGGCGGGCAAGTTGAGGTAGACGGCAGCGTATCCAGCCAGTTCCTCACTGCGCTACTGATGACTGCACCGCTGGCGCCGCAGGATACAACGATCGCCATTAAAGGCGAGCTGGTATCTAAACCTTATATTGATATCACCTTGAATCTGATGAAGACGTTTGGTGTTGAAATTGAGAATCAGAACTACCAGCGCTTTGTCGTGCAGGGGCAGCAGCAGTATCAGTCTCCGGGCGCCTATCTGGTTGAGGGCGATGCTTCTTCTGCTTCATACTTCCTCGCGGCGGGCGCCATTAAAGGCGGCACGGTTAAAGTCACCGGGATTGGCCGCAACAGTATGCAGGGCGATATTCGCTTTGCTGATGTACTGGAGAAAATGGGCGCGACCATTACCTGGGGTGATGATTTTATTGCCTGTACTCACGGCGAACTGAACGCAGTGGATATGGATATGAACCATATTCCCGACGCGGCGATGACTATTGCCACGGCCGCGCTGTTTGCTAAAGGCACCACGACCCTACGCAACATCTACAACTGGCGCGTCAAAGAGACCGACCGTCTGTTTGCGATGGCGACGGAATTACGCAAAGTGGGCGCGGAAGTTGAAGAGGGGCATGACTTCATCCGCATCACACCACCAGCGACGCTGAAGTTTGCGGATATCGCAACCTATAACGATCACCGTATGGCGATGTGTTTCTCGCTGGTGGCGCTGTCTGATACCCCTGTGACCATTCTTGACCCCAAATGTACCGCCAAAACTTTCCCGGATTATTTCGAACAGTTGGCGCGTATTAGTACACCTGCCTGATTTTATTGCCGCACTACCCGGTGCGGCACATTCTGCCATCTCCGATTGTCTATTTCTTCTACACTCAGCTTCAATGATTCTGCATTTTTCACACAAAGATAACGATCGTTGTCGTTGGCGCGTATAATGCGCGGCGTTCACGTTAACGTATGCCCGTTTAAGGAGAAAAAGATGACGGCAATTGCCCCGGTTATTACCATTGATGGCCCAAGCGGTGCAGGTAAAGGCACCTTGTGCAAGGCAATGGCGGAAGCATTGCAGTGGCATCTGTTAGATTCAGGCGCGATCTATCGCGTACTGGCGCTCGCAGCGTTACATCACCATGTCGATGTCACCTCTGAAGATGCTCTGGTACCGCTTGCCTCACACCTGGATGTGCGTTTTATCTCAACGGACGGCAACCTGGAAGTCATTCTGGAAGGTGAAGATGTTAGTGGCGAAATCCGCACTCAGGAAGTGGCGAATGCCGCATCCCAGGTGGCTGCTTTTCCCCGCGTGCGCGAAGCGCTTTTACGTCGTCAACGCGCGTTTCGCGAAGCGCCTGGCCTGATTGCCGACGGACGCGATATGGGAACCGTCGTGTTCCCGGATGCGCCGGTGAAAATTTTTCTGGACGCCTCCTCGCACGAACGTGCGCATAGACGTATGCTACAGTTGCAGGAGAAGGGCTTTAGTGTTAACTTTGAACGCCTTTTGGCCGAGATCGAGGAACGCGATTACCGCGATCGTAACCGTGCTGTAGCGCCGCTGGTTCCCGCTGCTGATGCTTTAGTTTTGGATTCAACCCGATTAAGCATTGAGCAAGTGATTGAAAAAGCGTTACAATATGCGCGCCAAAAACTGGCACTCGCTTAAGTGCGACCGAATTTGCAGTACCCCCGTTGCAATGGACTGACAGCGGGTATGTTAAACAACCCCATCCGGCATGGAGCCAGGTGGACGTTAAATATGAAACCTGAAGATTAAACATGACTGAATCTTTTGCTCAACTGTTTGAAGAATCCTTAAAAGAAATCGAAACCCGTCCGGGTTCCATCGTTCGTGGTGTTGTTGTTGCTATCGACAAAGACGTAGTACTGGTTGACGCTGGTCTGAAATCTGAGTCCGCCATTCCGGCAGAGCAGTTCAAAAACGCCCAGGGCGAGCTGGAAATCCAGGTTGGTGACGAAGTTGACGTTGCTCTGGATGCAGTAGAAGACGGCTTCGGTGAAACCCTGCTGTCCCGTGAGAAAGCTAAACGTCACGAAGCTTGGATCACGCTGGAAAAAGCTTACGAAGAAGCTGCAACCGTTACTGGTGTTATCAATGGCAAAGTCAAGGGTGGCTTCACTGTTGAGCTGAATGGTATTCGCGCGTTCCTGCCGGGTTCCCTGGTAGACGTTCGTCCGGTCCGCGACACGCTGCACCTGGAAGGCAAAGAGCTTGAGTTCAAAGTCATCAAGCTGGATCAGAAGCGTAACAACGTTGTTGTTTCCCGTCGTGCCGTTATCGAATCCGAAAACAGCGCAGAACGCGATCAGCTGCTGGAAAACCTGCAGGAAGGCATGGAAGTTAAAGGTATCGTTAAGAACCTCACTGACTACGGTGCATTCGTTGATCTGGGTGGCGTTGACGGCCTGCTGCACATCACCGACATGGCATGGAAACGCGTTAAGCATCCGAGCGAAATCGTAAACGTTGGCGACGAAATCACTGTTAAAGTGCTGAAGTTCGACCGCGAGCGTACTCGTGTATCTCTGGGCCTGAAACAGCTGGGCGAAGATCCATGGGTAGCTATCGCTAAGCGTTATCCGGAAGGTACCAAACTGACTGGTCGCGTGACCAACCTGACCGACTACGGCTGCTTCGTTGAAATCGAAGAAGGCGTTGAAGGCCTGGTTCACGTTTCCGAAATGGATTGGACCAACAAAAACATCCACCCGTCCAAAGTTGTTAACGTTGGCGATGTAGTGGAAGTTATGGTTCTGGATATCGACGAAGAACGTCGTCGTATCTCCCTGGGTCTGAAGCAGTGCAAAAACAACCCATGGCAGCAGTTCGCGGAAACCCACAACAAGGGCGACCGTGTTGAAGGTAAAATCAAGTCTATCACTGACTTCGGTATCTTCATCGGCCTGGACGGCGGCATCGACGGCCTGGTTCACCTGTCTGACATCTCCTGGAACGTTGCAGGCGAAGAAGCAGTTCGTGAATACAAAAAAGGCGACGAAATCGCAGCAGTTGTTCTGCAGGTTGACGCAGAGCGTGAGCGTATCTCTCTGGGCGTTAAACAGCTCGCAGAAGATCCGTTCAACAACTGGGTTGCACTGAACAAGAAAGGCGCAATCGTAAACGGTAAAGTCACTGCAGTTGACGCTAAAGGCGCAACCGTAGAACTGGCTGACGGCGTTGAAGGTTACCTGCGCGCTTCTGAAGCTTCCCGTGACCGCGTTGAAGATGCAACTCTGGTTCTGAGCGTAGGCGACGACGTTGAAGCTAAATTCACCGGCGTTGATCGTAAGAACCGTGCAATCAGCCTGTCTGTTCGTGCTAAAGACGAAGCTGATGAGAAAGATGCAATCGCAACTGTTAACAAACAGGAAGATGCAAACTTCTCTAACAACGCAATGGCTGAAGCTTTCAAAGCAGCTAAAGGCGAGTAATATCAAGTTCTCTAAATCCTTTGTGCCGTTAACAGCACAAAGGGTGACGAGTAGCTTGACAGATTACAGGATTCGTCCTGTAATCAATGACAAAGGGCGGCTACGGCCGCCCTTAATCAATGCAGCAGCTAATTATGCCTTTAAGGAACCGGAGGAATCATGACCAAGTCAGAATTGATTGAAAGACTTGCAACCCAGCAACCTCATATTCCCGCGAAAGCGGTTGAAGATGCAGTAAAAGAGATGCTGGAACATATGGCCTCGACTCTTGCGCAGGGCGAGCGTATTGAAATCCGCGGTTTCGGCAGCTTCTCTTTGCATTACCGCGCACCTCGCACCGGACGTAATCCGAAGACCGGCGATAAAGTGGATCTGGAAGGGAAATACGTTCCGCACTTTAAACCAGGTAAAGAACTGCGCGATCGCGCCAATATTTACGGTTAAGTTTTTAGCGAGACTTAACGCCGAGGAAAGCACCTGCATGGGTGCTTTTTTCATTTCTGCAGGCCCATACTGGAATCCCCATCCCAATTAATTCGCATGTTACATCCGCCGCCAAAGATCAGCGGAACGCGTGCCGTATAACAGTAAATTGTCGCCAGACAACCGTTGAGTATTACTACACACTCCCCGCAACAGGGAGGTATTGATGAAAATAACAACGGTGAGTACGTGTGCATTGTGCGGCATTCTTCCTCTGATGCTATTACCCGCGCTACCTGAGATGCTGAGCATCAGCGTTGTATTTTGTCTGGCATGTCTGCTCTGCCTTTTTCCCCACAAACATATGCGTTTCGCCGGGTTGACCCTGCTGTTTTTTCTTTGGGGAATAATGGCGGCGAAAGATGCACTTTGGGCGGGTAATACGCTTCCTGCTAAAAACCAGCAGGCAATTGTGCGCATAACCGGAACCGACAATATGACCACGCACTATGGTCAGATCACGCACCTGCTGGGGCGGCGAATCTTTCCTGCGCAAGGAATTGTGCTGTATGGGCAGTACCTGCCCGGCGACGTTTGCGCGGGCCAGACATGGGCGATGACGCTAAAAGTTCGCGCCGTACACGGTCAATTAAATGAGGGAGGATTTGACAGTCAACGTCACGCGTTAGCACAGCATCGGCCGCTGACGGGACGGTTCTTACAGGCTTCGGTCATCGCGCCACACTGTAGCTTACGTTCGAAGTATCTCTCTTCGTTGAAAATCCAGCTCGCCGACTATCCCTGGCAGCAGGTCATACTGGGGCTGGGAATGGGAGAGCGCTTGTCCGTGTCACAAGAGGTAAAAGCCATTATGCGTGATACCGGCACGGCGCATTTGATGGCTATCTCCGGGCTGCATATTGCGTTTGCCGCACTTTTGGCGGGAGGACTGATTCGCGGTGGACAATTTTTTATGCCAACCAGATGGATTTGCTGGCAGGTTCCATTGATTGGCGGGATTATCTGCGCGACATTTTATGCATGGTTAACGGGGCTTCAGCCGCCTGCATTGCGCACGATTGTCGCGCTGATGGTCTGGGGGGCGCTGAAGCTAAGCGGCAGGCAGTGGAGCGGATGGTCGGTCTGGGTCTGTTGTCTCGCAGCCATCGTGGTGGCTGATCCTCTCGCTATTCTGTCACAAAGTCTGTGGTTGTCTGCTTTTGCCGTCGCGGCGCTGATATTCTGGTATCAGTGGGTACCTTTACCTGCCTGGTCGCTCTCTCGCATTGGACGCATACTGCTGGCGCTCGCTCATCTGCAACTGGGTATCACGATTCTGCTTTTGCCTGTGCAAATTTCGATGTTTCACGGCATAAGTCTGACTTCATTGGTGGCTAATATATTTGCCGTACCGCTGGTCACGTTTATTTCCGTACCGCTGATACTAGCCGGCATGCTCGTACATTTAACCGGTCTGGGAGGGCTGGAGTCGGGACTGTGGTATTTAGCCGATCGGTCTCTGGCGCTGTTATTTGGGGGACTTAATGCTCTGCCCCAAGGCTGGATTAACATAGATGCCCGCTGGCAATGGCTTGCATTGGCACCTGGGCTGATGCTCATCGCATGGCGACTGAATGCCTGGCGTACTCTACCGATGCTTTGTTTCACGGCGCTATTTTTGCTGAGTGAACCGCTCTGGCGAGCGCCACGCACGGACGCATGGCAAGTGCATATGCTGGACGTCGGGCAGGGACTGGCGATGGTGATCGCCCGCAATGGAAAAGCGATTCTTTATGATACGGGCCTGGCATGGCCTGAGGGCGATAGCGCGCAGCAACTGATCATTCCCTGGTTACGCTGGCACAACCTCGAGCCTGAAGGGGTTATTTTAAGTCACGAGCATATGGATCATCGGGGAGGGTTGCGCTCGCTGCAACAAGCATGGCCATTCTTATGGATAAGAAGCCCACTAGGCTGGAAAGGTCATCTCCCGTGTTTTCGCGGGGAACGCTGGCAATGGCAAGGATTAACGTTCGGTGCGCACTGGCCGGTGCGCGGAAATACAGCGCAAGGGAATAACCAATCCTGCGTGGTTAAAGTCGATGACGGACATCAGAGTATTCTTCTGACCGGGGATATTGAGTCTCCCGCTGAACAAAAAATGCTAAGTCACTACTGGTCGCATCTGCAGGCTACTGTTATGCAGGTTCCACACCATGGCAGCAATACATCATCATCACTGGCGCTGATTCAGCGAGTTGGCGGACAGGCGGCATTAGCCTCGGCATCCCGTTACAATGCCTGGCGACTGCCTTCCTGGAAGGTGAAGCGGCGCTATCGGCAACAAGATTATCAATGGCTGGATACGCCACATCAGGGGCAGATTACGCTGGATTTTTACCCGAAAACCTGGCAAATACGCAGCATGCGGGATCAGATTTTACCCCGTTGGTATCATCAGTGGTTTGGCGTGTCGGAGGATAACGGGTAGAATATGCGGCTATTCTAACAAATGCTGGTTTTTTGAATGCATAACGATAAAGATCTCTCTACGTGGCAGACGTTTCGCCGACTATGGCCAACCATAGCGCCTTTTAAATCGGGTCTGATCGTGGCGGGTATAGCGTTAATCCTTAACGCGGCCAGCGATACCTTCATGTTATCGCTCCTTAAGCCATTACTGGATGATGGTTTTGGTAAAACTGACCGCTCGGTGCTGTTGTGGATGCCGCTGGTGGTCATTGGGCTGATGATAGTTCGTGGCTTAACCAGCTATGTCTCCAGCTACTGTATCTCATGGGTGTCAGGCAAAGTGGTTATGACCATGCGCCGCCGCCTGTTTGGTCACATGATGGGCATGCCAGTCTCCTTTTTTGATAAACAGTCTACAGGTACGTTGCTGTCACGTATTACCTATGATTCAGAACAGGTTGCGTCATCGTCTTCCGGTGCGCTGATCACCGTGGTACGTGAAGGGGCGTCAATTATTGGCCTGTTCATCATGATGTTCTATTACAGCTGGCAGCTGTCATTGATCCTGATAGTACTGGCGCCAATTGTGTCAGTGGCGATTCGTGTGGTTTCTAAGCGCTTTCGTAGCATCAGTAAAAATATGCAAAACACCATGGGGCAGGTTACGACCAGTGCGGAGCAGATGCTGAAAGGCCACAAGGAAGTTCTGATTTTTGGTGGTCAGGAAGTCGAAACCAAACGCTTTGATAAAGTCAGCAACAAGATGCGCTTACAGGGGATGAAGATGGTTTCCGCCTCTTCTATCTCCGATCCTATCATCCAGTTGATTGCGTCTCTGGCTCTGGCCTTTGTGTTATATGCAGCCAGTTTCCCAAGCGTCATGGAAAACCTGACGGCAGGGACCATTACCGTTGTTTTCTCGTCAATGATCGCGCTGATGCGTCCGTTGAAATCGCTGACTAACGTCAACGCGCAGTTCCAGCGTGGTATGGCGGCATGCCAGACCTTATTTACGATTCTGGATAGCGAACAGGAGAAAGACGAAGGTAAACGCGTTATCGAACGCGCTACCGGCGATCTGGAATTCCGCAATGTGACCTTTACTTATCCAGGACGTGAAGCCCCTGCGCTGCGTAACATCAACCTGAATATTCCGGCGGGTAAAACCGTCGCTCTGGTTGGGCGTTCGGGTTCAGGTAAATCCACCATCGCCAGCCTGATCACGCGCTTCTACGATATCGATGAAGGACAGATTCTGATGGACGGGCACGATCTGCGCGAATATACCCTCGCATCCCTGCGCGATCAGGTTGCTTTGGTTTCGCAGAATGTGCACCTGTTTAACGATACGGTTGCCAATAACATCGCCTACGCGCGTACCGATTTATACAGTCGCGAACAGATCGAAAAAGCGGCGCAGATGGCCTATGCCATGGATTTCATCAATAAGATGGATAATGGTCTGGATACGGTGATTGGCGAAAACGGCGTACTGCTTTCCGGTGGACAGCGCCAACGTATCGCTATCGCCCGTGCCTTACTGCGTGACAGTCCGATCCTGATCCTTGATGAAGCTACGTCGGCTCTCGATACTGAATCCGAACGCGCGATTCAGGCGGCACTGGATGAGCTACAGAAAAACCGTACTTCTCTGGTCATTGCACACCGTCTTTCTACCATTGAGCAGGCGGATGAAATCATCGTGGTGGAAGACGGGGTGATTGTCGAGCGCGGAACCCATAACGAGCTGATTGAGCAACGCGGCGTGTATGCGCAATTACACAAAATGCAATTTGGTCAATGATCGCACGTATCTGGTCTGGTGAATCGCCGCTGTGGCGCTTATTACTTCCACTCTCCTGGCTGTATGGCCTGGTGAGTGGGGGGATCCGCTTATGCTACAAACTTGGGCTCAAGCGCGCATGGCGCGCGCCGGTACCAGTTGTCGTAGTGGGAAACCTTACCGCAGGCGGGAACGGTAAAACGCCGGTGGTGATTTGGCTGGTTGAACGACTACAGCAACGTGGTATCCGCGTGGGCGTGGTTTCTCGTGGTTATGGCGGAAAAGCCGCGGCTTACCCGCTGTTGCTGACAACGGATACCACGACTGCAGAAGCGGGCGATGAACCGGTGCTCATCTACCAGCGCACCGGCGTGCCTGTAGCGGTCTCTCCGAACAGAGCGGATGCGGTAAAAGCTATTTTGGCGCATCATGATGTGCAAATTATTGTGACGGACGATGGCCTGCAGCACTATCGTCTGGCGCGAGATGTTGAAATCGTGGTGATTGACGGCGAGCGTCGGTTTGGCAATGGCTGGTGGCTTCCTGCCGGTCCAATGCGGGAACGCGCAGGTCGGCTTAAATCGGTAGATGCGACAATCGTTAACGGCGGTAGTCCACAGCCGGGGGAGATCCCCATGCGACTTGAACCAGGGCTGGCCGTTAATTTACGCACGGGTGAACGCCGTGATGTGGCACAGCTAACCAATATTGTCGCCATGGCGGGTATTGGTCATCCGCCACGTTTTTTTGCCACGCTTGAAGCGTGTGGCGTCAAACCACAAAAATGTATTGCGCTGGCAGATCATCAATCTCTGACCTACAGTGACGTCAGTGCGTTTTCAGACGCAGGGCAAACGCTGGTGATGACGGAAAAAGATGCGGTTAAATGCCGCGCATTTGCTGATGATAACTGGTGGTATTTACCTGTGGACGCACATTTGTCAGGCGAACGGCCTGATGTGTTGCTGGATAGCTTAATCTCGCTGACTCGCTAACGGATTCAAGCTGCGGCAGCGAATCATTTATGAGGTCATAAATGTCGTTGCCGCACCTTTCTCTGACGGATGCTCGTCATCTTCACCTTGCCGCTCAAGGTCTGCTGAAAAAAACACGCCGCCGGGCATCTCCTGCCGATATTCTTGCCACCATTTCGCGCATATCTTTATTGCAAATCGATACCATCAATATTGTGGCGCGCAGTCCTTACCTGGTGCTGTTCAGTCGTTTAGGTGATTATTCCCCGCAATGGCTGGATGACTCGCTACGGCAGGGTGAACTGATGGAGTACTGGGCGCACGAGGCCTGCTTTATGCCGCGCAGTGACTTTATGCTGATACGCCACCGCATGCTGGCGCCGGAGAAAATGGGCTGGAAATATAAAGCGGCGTGGATGGCAGAACATGCCCATGAGATTGAGCAGTTACTCCAGCATATCCATCATAATGGGCCGGTACGCTCAGCCGATTTTGAACATCCCCGTAAGGGGGCTAACGGTTGGTGGGAATGGAAGCCGCATAAGCGACACCTTGAAGGACTGTTTACTGCCGGGAAAGTCATGGTGGTGGAGCGGCGTAATTTCCAGCGAGTCTATGATTTAACCCATCGCGTCATGCCGCACTGGGATGATGAACGTGACAGGCTTTCACAAGAGGAAGCCGAAATTGTCATGCTGGACAACAGCGCCCGTAGTCTGGGGATTTTTCGCGAACAGTGGTTGGCAGACTACTATCGTTTGAAGCGTCCGGGATTAAAAAACTGGTGTGATGTGCGCAAGGAACAGCAACAAATTATTCCGGTCGACGTTGAAGGGCTGGGAACCCTGTGGTTGCATAGCGATCTTCAACCGCTGCTTGAGCAGGCATTGGCGGGTAAATTAACAGCAACGCATAGCACGGTTTTATCGCCGTTTGATCCGGTGGTCTGGGATCGTAAACGGGCAGAGCAGCTATTCGATTTTAGCTATCGGCTGGAATGTTATACGCCAGCAGCGAAACGACAATACGGTTATTTTGTCCTGCCTTTACTGCATCATGGGCAGTTAGTGGGGCGGATGGATGCCAAAATGCACCGTAAAACAGGTGTACTGGAGGTGATTTCGCTATGGTTACAGGATGGGGTCAAACCTGGCATTACTCTGCAAAAAGGGTTGTTCCAGGCGATTGATGATTTTGCCCGCTGGCAGCAGGCAACGCGCGTGACGCTGGGGCGCTGTCCTGAAGGTATATTTGCTGGTGTACGTCATGGCTGGGAAATAGCCCCAGCCCGTTAAGCGATTATGTTAATATTTACGGATTCACAATCCGGTCCATCTGGAGGAACTATGGATCATCGTCTGCTTGAAATCATTGCCTGCCCGGTATGCAATGGCAAACTCTGGTTTAACCAGGAAAAACAGGAACTAATTTGTAAACCGGATAACCTTGCTTTCCCACTGCGTGATGGCATTCCCGTTTTACTGGAAACCGAAGCTCGCGTTCTGACTGCGGATGAGAGTAAATCATGAGTTTTGTGGTCATTATTCCTGCGCGTTATGCGTCCACCCGTTTGCCGGGCAAGCCACTGCTGGATATCAACGGCAAGCCGATGATCGTGCATGTGCTGGAGCGTGCGCGTGAATCTGGCGCTGAGCGCATTATCGTTGCCACCGATCATGAAGATGTCGCTCGTGCGGTAGAAGCGGTGGGAGGGGAAGTTTGCATGACCCGGGCCGATCACCAGTCTGGTACCGAGCGTCTGGCGGAAGTCGTCGAGAAATGTGGCTTTAGCGATGATACCGTTATTGTGAACGTTCAGGGTGATGAGCCGATGATCCCAGCGGTCATTATTCGTCAGGTGGCCGAAAATCTGGCGCAACGCCAGGTTGGCATGGCGACCCTTGCGGCTCCCATTCATAGTGCGGAAGAAGCATTCAATCCGAATGCGGTTAAAGTCGTTCTGGACAGCGAAGGCTATGCGCTCTATTTTTCGCGCGCAACGATTCCCTGGGATCGCGACCGTTTTGCCAAAAGCCTGGAAACGGTAGGCGATACCTTCCTGCGTCACCTCGGTATTTACGGTTATCGCGCCGGTTTTATTCGCCGCTATGTTAACTGGCAGCCCAGCCCGCTTGAGCATATTGAAATGCTGGAGCAACTGCGTGTGCTGTGGTACGGCGAAAAAATTCACGTGGCCGTAGCTAAAGAAGTACCGGGTACTGGCGTAGACACTGCTGAGGATCTTGAGCGCGTTCGCGCTGAAATGCGTTAGTTTTTCTCATGGCACTCCACCCATAATACCGCCTATTTTTGGGAGGAGTGTCGTATCGTTACGTTTTCCCTGTGCTTTTCTTTTCATCAATTGATCTCATCCGGGTGACATCTGTCTGCGCGACGCTCATTATGAAAGCAGTAGCTTTTATGAGGGCAATCTGAAATGGAACAGTTGCGTGCCGAACTCAGCCATCTGCTGGGTGAAAAACTCAGTCGTATTGAATGCGTGAATGAAAAAGTGGATACCGCCCTGTGGTCACTGTACGACAGCCAGGGTAATCCGATGCCGCTGATGGCGCGAAGTTTCACCACGCCGGGGATGGCGCAGCAGCTGGCATGGAAAACCTCCATGCTGGCGCGCAGTGGCACGGTACGTATGCCGGTCATTTATGGCGTCTTAACGCATGAGGAGCATCCCGGTCCTGATGTGCTCCTGCTTGAGCGTCTACGCGGCGTGCCGGTGGAAGCGCCTGCCCGAACGCCCGAGCGCTGGGAACATTTAAAAGATCAAATCGTAGAAGGTTTGCTGTCATGGCATCGGCAGGACAGCCGCGGCTGCGTGGGAGCTGTGGATAACACGCAAGAGAACATCTGGCCGTCCTGGTATCGCCAGCGTGTCGAGGTATTGTGGAGCACGTTGAATCAGTTCAACAATACTGGGCTGACGATGCAGGACAAGCGGATTCTGTTCCGCACCCGTGAATGTTTACCCGACTTATTTGCCGGTTTTAATGATAACTGCGTGCTGATCCACGGCAATTTCAGTTTACGCAGCATGCTCAAAGATGCTCGTAGCGATCAGCTCCTGGCGATGGTGGGACCGGGCTTGATGCTATGGGCGCCAAGAGAATATGAATTGTTCCGCTTAATGGATAATGCGCTGGCGGAAAGCCTGCTTTGGCAATATCTGCAACGCGCGCCAGTGGCGGAGTCATTCATCTGGCGGCGCTGGTTGTATGTGTTATGGGATGAGGTGGCGCAGTTGGTCAATACCGGACGCTTTAATCGTTCCAACTTTGATCTGGCGACAAAATCCCTGCTGCCGTGGCTCGCCTGATCAACACGTGAACACCGTATCCGGCCTGGAATTCTGCGCTGATCCGTAGGCCTGATAAGACGCGATAGCGTCGCCATCAGGCAACATTTCGGTCAATGTTCAGCTCCCTTCAGCCACTGCCAGATGCGCCCCAGCGTTTCGTATCCGGCACGATCGCTGTGCATCAGCCAGACCGGCGAGGGAATTGCCCGCTCCCATGGATTAAGCGGGGAATCAATCGCTAACTGATTGGCAGGTGCTGGCAGCGGATGTAGCCCGGCCTGCTGGAAGAAAATCATGGCACGCGGTAAGTGCGACGCGGAGGTCACCAGCAGAAAAGGCGCGTTGCCGATGGCCTGCTTTACTGCCGCTGCTTCTTCTTCAGTATCTTTGGGTTGATCCAGCGTGATGATGTCACCAGCCGGCACCCCCAGCGACTTTGCTACGCGAGCGCCAGCTTCCGCGGTACTAACGTTATTCGTTTTTGCGGCGGCACCGGTAAAGATAAGCTTCGACCCCGGATTCGCGCGCCATAGGCGAATACCTTCATTCAGGCGTGGGAGGCTATTGTTAATCAGGTTTGAACTCGGCGCCCACTGAGGGTTCCAGGTATATCCCCCGCCCAGCACCACAATGTATTCCACTTTTTGCGTATCCTGCCAGGTGGGATAGCTGTCCTCAATGGGCTTGAGCAGACTGTCGGCGACGGGTTGTAAACTCAGGAGTAATAGCGCCAGCCAACTCAGGCTGATACACACTTTCCCTGTTTTTTGAAAGCGGCTAAACCAGACCAGCGCCAGGCCAATACCCATCATTGTTAGCATCAGCGGAAGCGGCAGCATCATACCGCCAATCACTTTCTTCAGCGTAAAAAGCATCCTTTTTGGTTCCTTTTTTAACCATACAGCAGGGGATCTGCAGGGATATTACACCAGGAAGGTTCATTCTCGGCGCGGGTGTGACAAAATAGCGGTTTTACTTAGTCACCCTAAAGCCAGTATGTGGAGAGCCCGATGCGGGATCGCAATTTTGATGACATTGCAGAGAAGTTTTCCCGTAACATTTACGGCACCACCAAAGGCCAATTAAGACAGGCTATTCTTTGGCAGGATTTGGATCGATTATTGGCGACATTCGGCGAGCAGCAATTGCATATTCTGGATGCCGGCGGCGGTGAAGGGCAAACGGCCATCAAGATGGCGGAACGTGGGCACTTCGTGACATTATGCGATCTGTCAGGCGAAATGATCGCCCGTGCGCGACAGGCGGCAGAGGCAAAAGGTGTGAGCGGAAACATGCATTTCATACAATGCGCCGCTCAGGACGTTACTGCGCATTTGGAAACCCCGGTTGATCTGATATTGTTTCATGCTGTGCTGGAATGGGTGACGGATCCCGTCAGCGTGTTGCAGACGTTGTGGTCAGTATTGCGTCCCGGCGGCGCGCTGTCGTTAATGTTCTACAATGCTAACGGTCTGTTGATGCATAACATGGTCGCAGGGAACTTTGACTATGTGCAGGTGGGGATGCCGAAACGTAAAAAGCGTACGCTTTCACCGGACTACCCACGCGATCCGGGGCAGGTTTACCAGTGGCTGGAACAGATCGGTTGGCAGATAACAAGTAAAACGGGCGTCCGAGTGTTTCATGACTATCTGCGGGATAAGCATAAACAACATGACGACTATGAAATGTTACTTGAGTTAGAAACGCGCTATTGCCGCCAGGAACCGTATATCAGCCTTGGGCGCTATATTCATGTCACCGCGATTAAAAGTCCGGCCCGAGCCGCAGATGCAAGGATAACCTATGAGTGAATTTTCCCAGACAGTCCCCGAACTGGTTGCCTGGGCCAGAAAAAATGACTTCTCCATCTCTCTGCCGGTAGACAGACTTTCGTTCCTGCTGGCGGTCGCCACTCTGAACGGCGAGCGACTTGACGGCGAGATGAGTGAAGGTGAGCTGGTGGATGCGTTCCGCCATGTGAGTGATGCGTTTGAGCAAACCAGCGAAACCATTGGCGTACGTGCTAACAACGCGATTAACGATATGGTGCGTCAACGTCTGCTGAACCGCTTTACCAGCGAGCAGGCGGAAGGCAATGCCATATATCGTTTAACGCCGCTCGGGATTGGCATCACGGATTACTACATACGTCAGCGCGAATTCTCTACGCTGCGTCTTTCAATGCAACTGTCGATTGTTGCAGGCGAACTGAAGCGCGCGGCGGATGCGGCAGCGGAAGGCGGCGATGAGTTCCACTGGCATCGCAATGTTTACGCGCCATTGAAATATTCGGTGGCGGAGATTTTCGACAGTATCGATCTCACCCAGCGCATCATGGATGAACAGCAGCAGCAGGTGAAAGACGATATCGCGCAGTTGCTGAACAAAGACTGGCGGGCGGCGATTTCCAGCTGTGAACTGCTGCTTTCTGAAACTTCCGGGACGCTGCGCGAACTGCAGGATACGTTGGAAGCGGCGGGGGATAAGCTACAGGCAAACCTGCTACGAATCCAGGATGCCACGATGGCGCATGACGATTTGCATTTTGTCGACAGACTGGTGTTTGACTTACAAAGTAAGCTCGACCGTATTATCAGTTGGGGCCAGCAGTCTATTGATTTGTGGATCGGTTACGATCGCCATGTGCATAAGTTTATCCGTACCGCGATTGATATGGATAAAAACCGCGTCTTTGCCCAGCGTTTGCGCCAGTCCGTGCAGACTTATTTTGACGATCCATGGGCGCTGACTTATGCCAACGCCGACCGTCTGCTGGATATGCGTGATGAAGAGATGGTCCTGCGTGACGAAGAGGTCACCGGTGAGCTTCCGACAGATCTGGAATATGAAGAATTTAACGAGATCCGTGAGCAACTGGCGGCGATCATCGAAGAACAGTTGGCTATCTACAAATCCAGACAAACGCCACTGGATCTCGGTTTGGTAGTGCGCGAGTATCTGGCGCAATATCCACGTGCGCGTCACTTCGACGTCGCGCGTATTGTTATCGATCAGGCGGTACGTCTTGGCGTAGCGCAAGCAGATTTCACCGGACTGCCAGCCAAATGGCAGCCGATTAATGATTACGGAGCCAAGGTACAGGCGCATGTCATTGACAAATATTGAACAAGTGATGCCGGTAAAGCTGGCGCAGGCGCTGGCGAATCCGTTATTTCCGGCGCTGGATAGCGCCTTACGTTCGGGCCGACATATCGGCCTGGATGAACTGGATAATCATGCCTTCCTGATGGATTTTCAGGAATATTTTGAAGAATTTTATAGCCGCTATAACGTGGAACTGATCCGCGCGCCGGAAGGATTCTTCTACCTTCGTCCGCGTTCAACGACGCTCATTCCGCGTTCGGTTCTGTCCGAACTGGACATGATGGTGGGTAAAATTCTTTGCTATCTCTATCTCAGCCCGGAACGCCTGGCGAATGAAGGGATTTTTACCCAGCAAGAGTTATACGACGAGTTGTTGACGCTGGCGGATGAAGCGAAACTGCTGAAGCTGGTGAACAATCGTTCAACCGGTTCGGACGTTGACCGTCAAAAGCTACAGGAAAAGGTACGTTCTTCGCTAAACCGTCTGCGTCGCTTAGGCATGGTGTGGTTTCTGGGTCACGACAGCAGCAAATTCCGTATTACGGAATCGGTCTTCCGCTTTGGCGCGGACGTACGCACCGGTGACGATCCGCGCGAAGCACAGCGTCGCTTAATTCGTGATGGCGAAGCGATGCCGGTCGAGAACCGCCTGCAGCTCAACGATGAGCCCGAAGAGAATCAGCCGGACAGTGGAGAAGAAGAATAATGATTGAACGCGGTAAATTTCGCTCACTTACGCTGATTAACTGGAATGGCTTTTTTGCCCGTACGTTCGACCTGGATGAATTGGTCACCACGCTGTCCGGTGGTAACGGTGCGGGAAAATCCACGACCATGGCGGCATTTGTTACGGCGCTCATCCCGGATTTAACCCTGCTGCATTTCCGTAATACCACCGAAGCCGGTGCGACCAGCGGTTCACGTGACAAAGGTCTGCACGGTAAGCTGAAGGCGGGGGTCTGTTACTCAATGCTTGACGTCCTCAACTCCCGCCATCAGCGCGTGGTTGTCGGCGTTCGTCTGCAACAGGTTGCCGGTCGCGATCGTAAAGTGGATATCAAGCCGTTTGCCATTCAGGGGCTGCCGATGTCGGTGCAGCCCACTCAGTTGGTTACGGAAACGCTGAACGAACGCCAGGCGCGCGTCCTGTCTCTCCCTGAGCTGAAAGAGAAGCTTGATGAGATGGAAGGCGTGCAGTTTAAGCAGTTCAACTCGATAACGGATTATCACTCGCTGATGTTCGATCTGGGCATCATTGCCCGTCGTCTGCGCTCTGCGTCCGATCGTAGTAAATTCTATCGTCTGATTGAAGCCTCGCTGTATGGCGGTATCTCCAGCGCTATTACTCGCTCGCTGCGTGATTACCTGCTGCCAGAAAACAGCGGCGTACGCAAAGCGTTCCAGGATATGGAAGCCGCACTGCGTGAAAACCGCATGACCCTGGAAGCCATTCGCGTAACCCAGTCTGACCGCGATCTGTTTAAGCATTTGATCAGCGAAGCGACCAACTACGTGGCAGCGGATTATATGCGCCATGCCAACGAGCGCCGTATTCATCTGGATAAAGCGCTGGAATATCGTCGTGAACTGCATACCTCACGCAAGCAGTTGGCTGCTGAGCAGTATAAGCACGTGGATATGGCGCGCGAACTGGGCGAGCACAACGGCGCGGAAGGCGATCTGGAAGCTGATTACCAGGCGGCGAGCGATCACCTCAATCTGGTGCAAACCGCGCTGCGTCAGCAGGAAAAAATTGAACGATATGAAGCGGATCTCGAGGAATTACAGATCCGTCTCGAAGAACAAAATGAGGTCGTCGCGGAAGCCGTTGACCGCCAGGATGAAAACGAAGCCCGCGCGGAAGCCGCTGAGCTGGAAGTGGATGAGCTGAAAAGTCAGCTTGCCGATTATCAGCAGGCGCTGGATGTCCAGCAAACGCGAGCTATCCAGTATACCCAGGCGATTCAGGCGTTAAGCCGGGCCAAAGAGTTGTGCCACTTACCGGATCTGACAGCCGACAGCGCTGCCGAATGGCTGGAAACCTTCCAGGCCAAAGAGCAGGAAGCCACAGAAAAACTGTTGACGCTGGAACAAAAAATGAGCGTGGCGCAAACCGCGCACAGCCAGTTCGAACAGGCTTATCAGTTGGTGGCGGCGATTAACGGCCCACTGGCGCGTGGTGAGGCCTGGAGCGTGGCGCGTGAACTGCTGCGGGAAGGCGTTGAGCAGCGTCACCTGGCGGAACAGGTTCAGCCGTTGCGTATGCGTCTTAGCGAACTGGAGCAGCGTCTGCGCGAGCAGCAGGACGCCGAGCGGCTGTTGGCTGAATTCTGCAAACGCCAGGGCAAACAGTTCGATATCGATGAACTGGAAGCGCTGCATCAGGAGCTGGAAGCGCGCATCGCCGCCTTGTCGGACAGCGTATCCTCAGCCAGTGAACAGCGAATGACGCTGCGTCAGGAACAGGAACAACTGCAGTCGCGTATCCAGCATTTGATGAAACGCGCGCCGGTCTGGCTGGCCGCGCAAAATAGCCTGAATCAACTTAGCGAACAGTGCGGCGAAGAGTTTACCTCCAGCCAGGACGTGACCGAGTATCTGCAGCAATTGCTGGAGCGCGAGCGTGAAGCCATTGTTGAGCGCGATGAAGTTGGCGCGCGCAAAAACGCGGTTGATGAAGAAATTGAACGTTTAAGTCAGCCGGGCGGGGCGGAAGATCAGCGTCTGAACGCGCTGGCGGAACGCTTCGGCGGCGTGCTGCTGTCTGAAATTTATGACGACGTTAGCCTTGAAGATGCGCCGTATTTCTCCGCGCTGTACGGTCCGTCGCGCCATGCTATCGTGGTGCCGGATCTGTCGCTGATTACCGAACAGCTTGAAGGGCTGACGGATTGTCCGGAAGATCTCTATTTTATCGAAGGGGATCCGCAGTCGTTTGATGACAGCGTTTTCAGCGTTGATGAGCTGGAAAAAGCGGTGGTGGTGAAAACAGCCGAACGTCAGTGGCGTTATTCCCGCTTCCCAACGGTGCCGATTTTTGGCCGCGCCGCGCGCGAAAGCCGTATCGAAACCCTGCATGCCGAGCGTGAAGGGCTGTCTGAACGTTTCGCCACGCTCTCTTTTGACGTCCAGAAAACCCAGCGTCTGCATCAGGCGTTCAGCCGCTTTATCGGCAGCCATTTATCGGTGGCGTTTGAAGCTGATCCAGAAGCGGAAATTCGTCAGTTGAACAGCCGCCGCGTTGAGCTGGAGCGTGCGCTGACCAATCATGAAAATGATAATCAGCAAAGCCGTATGCAGTTTGAACAGGCGAAAGAGGGGGTTTCTGCGCTGAACCGCCTGCTGCCGCGTTTAAATCTGCTGGCCGATGAAACGCTTGCCGATCGCGTGGACGAAATTCGTGAGCGTCTGGATGAAGCTCAGGAAGCGGCGCGTTTTGTGCAGCAGCACGGCAATCAGTTAGCCAAACTGGAACCGATGGTTTCGGTTCTGCAAAATGATCCTGAGCAGTTTGAACAACTGAAGGAAGATTACGCCTATTCCCAGCAGATGCAGCGTGATGCGCGTCAGCAGGCGTTTGCGCTGACAGAGGTCGTACAACGTCGGGCGCACTTTAGCTATTCCGATTCAGCCGAAATGCTGAGCGGCAACAGCGATCTGAACGAAAAACTGCGCCAACGCCTGGAACAGGCGGAAGCTGAACGTACCCGCGCTCGTGAAGCGCTGCGCAGCCACGCCGCGCAGTTAAGCCAGTACAACCAGGTCATGGCGTCGCTGAAAAGCTCCTATGACACTAAAAAAGAACTGCTCAACGATTTACAACGTGAACTGCAGGATATCGGCGTTCGTGCTGACAGCGGTGCGGAAGAGCGTGCCCGTATTCGTCGGGATGAACTGCACGCGCAGCTCAGTAACAACCGTGCGCGCCGTAACCAGCTGGAAAAAGCGCTGACCTTCTGCGAAGCGGAGATGGACAACCTGACCCGCAAACTGCGCAAACTGGAACGCGATTATTTTGAGATGCGCGAACAGGTAGTGATGGCGAAAGCCGGCTGGTGTGCCGTGATGCGCATGGTGAAAGACAACGGCGTTGAACGCCGTCTGCACCGTCGCGAGCTGGCATATCTTTCTGGTGATGAACTGCGTTCGATGTCGGATAAGGCGCTCGGTGCGCTGCGTCTGGCGGTGGCGGATAACGAACACCTGCGTGATGTGTTGCGCATGTCTGAAGATCCGAAGCGCCCGGAGCGTAAAATTCAGTTCTTTGTCGCGGTTTATCAGCATCTGCGTGAACGTATTCGTCAGGATATTATTCGTACCGACGATCCGGTGGAAGCGATTGAACAGATGGAGATCGAACTGAGCCGTCTGACGGAAGAATTAACCTCGCGTGAACAGAAGCTGGCGATCAGCTCCCGCAGCGTGGCGAACATCATTCGTAAGACGATTCAGCGCGAACAAAACCGTATTCGTATGCTGAACCAGGGGCTGCAAAACGTGTCGTTTGGTCAGGTCAACAGCGTACGTCTGAACGTCAACGTGCGTGAAACGCATGCCACCTTGCTGGACGTACTTTCCGAGCAGCATGAACAGCACCAGGATCTGTTTAACAGCAACCGTCTGACCTTCTCTGAAGCACTGGCGAAGCTGTATCAGCGACTGAATCCGCAGATTGATATGGGGCAACGCACGCCGCAAACCATTGGTGAAGAGCTGCTGGACTACCGTAACTATCTGGAAATGGAAGTCGAGGTTAACCGTGGATCTGACGGTTGGCTGCGTGCTGAATCTGGCGCACTGTCCACCGGTGAAGCGATCGGGACCGGGATGTCTATTCTGGTGATGGTTGTGCAAAGCTGGGAAGACGAAGGTCGCAGACTGCGTGGGAAAGATATCTCGCCATGCCGACTGTTGTTCCTTGATGAAGCCGCACGACTGGATGCCCGCTCCATCGCGACCCTGTTTGAACTGTGCGAGCGTTTGCAGATGCAACTGATTATCGCGGCACCGGAAAACATCAGCCCGGAGAAAGGCACCACCTACAAACTGGTGCGTAAAGTCTTCCAGAACACCGAGCACGTTCACGTGGTGGGGCTACGCGGGTTTGCCCCGCAGTTACCTGAACCACTGCCGGGAACTGAAGACGCTTCCTCACAGGCAAGCTAACGAAGAAGGCGGCTAAATAGCCGCCTTCTGCTTTTCTGAAAAGCACGTAATGCCTGGTGTGATTTCTTTAGACTTCTTTACATTAGGTTAGGCAAAAACTATTTGATGTTTATATACTAAAGGTAAGCCTAACGCATCGCAGGCTTGCTCGTCATACTTCAGCGTGTATTGGCGTTTTACAGGTCCGACCCCAACTAACTTAGGGGGAATGCATACGGCCTGGCTATCCAAAGTATGATAAAGAAAACAGGGGGCAAGGGATGTTGCTTAATAAAATGTGTGGTCGTCGGCTCTCGGCAATCAGTTTGTGCCTGGCCGTAACATTCGCTCCACTGTTCAATGCGCAGGCCGACGAGCCTGAAATGATTCCTGGCGATAGCTCAGCGTCCGTCAGTGAACAGCCTACGGCGTTATCGCAACCGCAGGTTCAATCTTCCGCTACTGCTATTATGGCGGGTATTCAACCGCTGCCAGAGGGCATGTCTGTCGATAAGGCGCGCGCCGACTTACAATCTCAACTTCCAGCGGGCTTCACGCCGGTATACATGAGTCAGTTGGAGCTGCTGTACGCTGCGCGCGATATGAAACCGATGTGGGAAAATCGTGATGCGGTAAAAGCATTTCAGCAACAGTTAGCCGAGGTGGCGATTGCTGGTTTCCAGCCGCAATTTACCACTTGGGTCGCATTGCTGACTGACCCGGCGGTAACCGGTCAGGCGCGAGACATCGTACTTTCTGATGCCCTGATGGGATATCTGCACTTTATCGCGAATATTCCTGTCAAAGGTAATCGCTGGCTCTACAGTAACAAGCCCTATGCGCTGGCAACTCCGCCGATTTCCGTGATCAACCAATGGCAGGTGGCGCTGGATAATGGCCAACTGACGTCGTTTATTGCCAGCCTGGCGCCTCAGCATCCGCAGTATGCAGCCATGCATGAATCGTTGCTAAAACTGGTGAGCGATACGCGTCCCTGGCCGCAGTTAACCAGTACCGCGACGCTGCGTCCTGGCGAGTGGAGTAACGACATCCCCGCGTTGCGTGAAATTTTACGCCGTACCGGGATGCTCGAATCAGTCGTCAGTACGGCAGCTAAAGAAGGGCGTAGCGCTTACGGCAGTGAACTGGTCGAGGCGGTGAAGCGGTTTCAGACCTGGCAGGGGCTGGGGGCTGATGGCGCAATTGGACCCGCAACGCGTGACTGGCTGAACGTAACGCCCGCGCAGCGTGCGGGGGTGCTGGCGTTGAATATTCAGCGTTTGCGCCTGCTGCCGAGTGACTTATCTACCGGTATCATGGTCAATATTCCTGCCTACTCGCTGGTCTATTACCAGAACGGTAATCAGGTGCTGGCCTCCCGTGTCATCGTCGGGCGTCCCGATCGTAAAACGCCGATGATGAGCAGTGCGCTGAATAATGTGGTCGTGAACCCGCCGTGGAACGTCCCGCCGACGCTGGCACGAAAAGATATTCTGCCTAAGTTGTGGAATGATCCGGGATACCTTGAGCGTCACGGCTATACCGTAATGCGCGGCTGGAATAGCAAAGAGACGATAGATCCGTGGCAGGTTGACTGGGCGACCATCACCGCATCCAATCTGCCGTTCCGCTTCCAGCAGGCGCCGGGCGCGCGTAACTCACTCGGACGTTATAAATTTAATATGCCGAGTTCAGATGCTATTTATTTGCACGATACGCCGAATCACAATCTGTTCCAGAAAGATACGCGGGCGCTTAGTTCAGGCTGCGTGCGTGTGAATAAGGCATCTGAGCTGGCGAATATGCTGTTACAGGATGCGGGATGGAATGATTCGCGCATCTCGGACGCCCTGAAGCAAGGGGATACACGGTACGTGAATATTCGCCAGAATATTCCGGTCAATCTCTACTACCTGACCGCGTTTGTGGGAGCGGATGGTCGGACGCAGTATCGTACAGATATTTACAATTACGATCTGACAGCGCGATCCAGCGCACAAATTGTGTCAAAAGCCGAACAATTAATCAGATAAATGAAGCAGTTCGAGAAAAATGATTGTCGTAAGTTATGTCGGAAACGGGGCAAAATGGCTGTAAGCCCCGTATTTCCTGGGGTTGGGAGCCTTGACGTAGACTACTTAGCCAGATAAGGTTTCCCGCGTGCGCTAGAGCATACATACGATAACATTGACCTTGTAGATCTTAATACCATGGACAAATTTGACGCTAATCGCCGCAAACTGCTGGCGCTTGGTGGCATTGCCCTCGGCGCTGCCATCCTGCCTACGCCCGCGTTTGCCACACTCTCTACCCCACGTCCGCGTATCTTGACTCTGAATAACCTGCATACCGGTGAGTCAATAAAAGCAGAGTTTTTTGATGGCAGGGGCTATATTCAGGACGAATTAGCAAAACTTAACCACTTTTTCCGTGATTTTCGGGCCAATAAAGTGAAATCCATTGACCCGGGATTGTTTGACCAACTCTTCCGTCTGCAGGGCCTGCTGGGCACGCGTAAACCCGTACAGCTGATCTCTGGCTATCGCTCAATCGATACCAATAATGAACTCCGTGCGCGCAGCCGTGGTGTCGCTAAGAAAAGCTACCACACGAAAGGCCAGGCTATGGATTTCCATATTGAAGGCATCGCATTAAGTAATATTCGCAAAGCTGCGTTATCTATGCGCGCAGGTGGTGTAGGATACTACCCCAGCAGTAACTTTGTGCATATTGACACCGGACCTGCACGGCACTGGTGATCCGTAAGCTTAATGAAACAGGAGCTGTATGAACTATCGTATTATTCCGGTCACTGCATTTGCCCAGAACTGCTCGTTAATCTGGTGTGAGCAGACTCGTCTGGCCGCGCTGGTCGATCCCGGCGGCGATGCCGGGAAAATCAAACAGGAAGTGGATGCCAGCGGTCTGACGCTTATGCAGATCCTGCTCACTCATGGTCATCTTGACCACGTTGGGGCGGCGGCTGAACTGGCACAGCATTATGGTGTCCCGGTTATTGGCCCGGAAAAAGAAGATGAGTTCTGGCTACAGGGGCTGCCTGCTCAGAGCAGGATGTTTGGCCTGGGAGATTGTGAGCCGCTGACGCCCGATCGCTGGTTAAATGAAGGCGACCGGATAAGCGTGGGCAATGTGACGTTACACGTACTGCATTGTCCGGGCCACACGCCGGGGCATGTGGTCTTCTTTGATGAGCAGTCAAAATTACTGATTTCGGGTGACGTGATTTTCAAAGGCGGCGTAGGACGCAGCGACTTCCCGCGCGGCGATCACAGCCAATTGATTGATTCGATTAAACGTAAACTGTTGCCGTTGGGCGATGACGTGACGTTTATTCCGGGCCACGGTCCACTTTCTACGCTGGGTCACGAACGGTTGCATAACCCGTTCCTGCAGGATGAAATGCCTGTCTGGTAAAAGCGCAGATAAATAAAAAGGCCGCGATTGCGGCCTTTTTTTGTGCGCTATTGATTACAGTACTGCGACAATCGCTTCGCACAGCGGCGCCATGTTATCTGGCGTCATTCCGGCTACGTTTACACGTCCGGAAGCGACGGCATAGACACCAAACTCTTCACGCAGACGCAGAACCTGCTCTTTAGACAGGCCGCTGAATGAGAACATGCCGTTCTGTTTGATGATAAAGCTGAAGTCGCGGCTTGCACCTTTCTCCTGCAGCGTATTCACGAACAGTAAACGCATGCGCTGAATGCGTTGGCGCATATCAGTCAGCTCTTGTTCCCAGATGGCGCGCAGCGCGTCGTTGCTCAGAATCGTAGCGACTACGGATGCGCCGTGTGCCGGCGGGTTGGAATAGTTAGCACGAATGGCTGATTTCATCTGGCTAAACGCGCGGTCAACGGTTTCAGCATCGGCTGCAACCAGCGTACAGGCGCCTACGCGCTCATTGTACAGACCAAAGTTCTTGGAGTAGGAGCTGGCGACGATCAGCTCTTTGTGCAGCGCCGCGAATGCGCGCAGACCTTCCGCATCTTCTTCCAGACCACGGGCAAAACCCTGGTAGGCGAAGTCAAACAGCGGCAACCAACCTTTATCGACGGAAAGCTGAGCCAGCGTTTGCCACTGCTCCAATGTTGGATCGATACCGGTTGGGTTATGGCAGCAGCCGTGGAATAACACCACGTCGCCTGCCTGCGCTTCGCTGAGGCTTGCCAGCATCGCATCAAAGTCTAAAGAGTGGTTTGCCGCATCGTAATAATTGTATTCACGAACTTCCAGACCGGCAGAGTTAAAGACGCTCTTATGGTTCGGCCAGCTTGGATTGCTCACCCAAACGCGTTTAGCCGAGGTGTTTTTTGCCAGGAAATCAGCTGCTACACGCAGTGCGCCAGTACCACCAGGGGTCTGTGCTGTACGTGCGCGTTTGTCGTTGATAAGCGAACTCTCTTTACCAAACAGTAATTCCTGAGTGCAGCGACCAAACTCTGGAATACCGTCAATGCCAAGGTAGTTTTTGGTGGTTTCATTTTCCAGTATATATTGCTCGGCTTTTTTAACGCTGGTCAGTACCGGCGTTTTGCCTGTCTCATCTTTATATACACCGATCCCGAGGTTTATTTTTCCTGGGCGGTCATCGGCACGAAACAAATCAGCCAGACCCAAAATAGGGTCGGCAGGAGCGGCGGTAATGTTCTCAAACATGACGAGGTTCCATAGTGATTACAGAAGGGAAGTCCGCTATCAGGTTAACGGTAGATTTACAAAATGCCAACCGTTACTGACGAAAAGCTGAGGTGTTTTTTTAAGACGCAAGAATCCGCTAGCAGAGATAAAAAAACAGGACCGAAGTCCTGTTTTTTAGGCATTTAACAAAGAGGTCTGCTATTAGAACTGGTAAACGATACCTACTGCGACGGTGTCGTCAGAGCCTACGCCCAGTTTGTTGTCAGAATCGATCTGGTTGATGATGTAATCAACATAGGTGGACATGTTTTTGTTGAAGTAGTAAGTCGCACCCACTTCGAAGTAGTTCACCAGATCTACGTCACCGATGCCTTCAATGTCCTTACCTTTAGATTTGGTATAGGCGAGGGACGGACGCAGGCCGAAGTCGAACTGATACTGGGCAACCAACAGCACGTCTTCAGTTTTGTTGGCATAACCGTTAGCGATACGGGTAGCGTTGTGGGTTTCGCTGTAGTTCGCCGCCAGGTAGATGTTGTTCGCATCGTACTTAACGCCGGTCGCCCACTGCTCAGCTTTGTCGCCATGGCCGCGCAGAGCCGGGTTTTGTTGAGCATCGGTACGGTCAGCCGCACCGTAAGCACCTACGATACCGAAGCCGTCGAATTCGTAGCTGATAGAACCGCCAACGCCATCACCGTTAGAGCGACGAACGTCATCACGCTCATTTTTGCCCAGGTACTGAACGGCGAAGTTCAGACCTTCAACCAGACCGAAGAAGTTGGAGTTACGGTAGGTTGCGAGACCGCCGTTACGCTGGGAGAAGAACTGGTCAGAAGCAGCGGTATCACCACCGAATTCTGGCAGCATATCGGTGTAACCCAGCGCATCGTATACGACGCCGTAGTTACGACCGTAGTCGAAGGAGCCCGCGTCGCCGAATTTCAGACCGGCGAACGCCAGACGGGTTTTGTTGCCTTTCTGGGCATCGTCACCGCCTTCTGGGTTATTGCCGCTGAACTGGTATTCCCACTGGCCGTAACCGGTCAGTTGGTCGTTAATCTGAGTTTCCCCTTTGAAACCAAGACGGGCATAGGTCTGATCGCCGTTAGGCGCGTAGGCGTTATCACCGTTGTTCTTGGAAAAATAGTGCAGACCCACAGCTTTACCGTAAATGTCTACTTTGTTGCCATCTTTGTTATAAACTTCTGCAGCGTTAGCTGCCCCGGCTACCAGCAGAGCAGGGATAACCACTGCCAGAATATTGCGCTTCATCATTATTTATTACCCTCATCGGTTTTTATATGACACCTGCCACTGCCGCCAATAAATTCCGTCAATTAAAATTTACGGAACTATTGATGAGAGTTTGGTGTCTTTATGTGTCTGACAGGCATCTTTCCATTCAAACTATCGTTTCGCTACTCTCAAAGTGCTACAAATATAAAGATTTGGTTTCAAAAAGAAAAAATGTGTAACAAAACGTTATTTTTATGCAACTTTGTGAACAACTTCAAACTTCAGATGTCTCTGCGCTAAAAATCACCCCTGTTATTTCTATTTATATGATTTTCTTATATTTAATTTTGCTAAGACCGCTTTTTCTTCGCTATGACTAAAAGAACTGATTTAACTGAAGGTGATTTATGGACATCTGGACAGCCATGTGAAAGGTTAAAAAATGTACTATTTAATCAGAAAATGCTAATCCACAATAAAACTGCTGATTATTTTTTGTTCGAATGTGTTGCTGTGAAATATTACGTAACAGGAAGAGGGGAGGCGAAGGGTTGTATTTAACGTGTTATGGGGATCCCTGTAACGTGGCGCGGTTACAAAAAAGGCCAGCAATGAATGCTGGCCTTTGGATTAAAAATTCAGTTTTAGAAGCTGGCGTTACGCGGAGTACGCGGGAACGGAATGACATCACGGACGTTCTGCACGCCAGTAACGTAGGCAATCAGACGCTCGAAGCCTAAGCCGAAGCCGGAATGCGGAACGGTACCGTAGCGGCGCAGGTCGCGATACCACCAGTAGTCTTCTTTATTCAGACCCATCTCCAGCATACGGGCATCCAGCACGTCCAGACGCTCTTCACGCTGAGAACCACCGATGATTTCACCGATTCCCGGAGCCAGTACGTCCATTGCCGCAACGGTTTTACCGTCTTCGTTAAGGCGCATATAAAACGCTTTGATATCTTTCGGGTAGTTTTTAACCACGACCGGCGCTTTAAAGTGCTCTTCAGCAAGATAACGTTCGTGCTCGGAAGAGAGATCCACACCCCAGTAAACCGGGTTTTCAAACTGTTTGCCGCATTTTTCGAGAATGCTTACCGCGTCGGTGTAGTCCACCTGCGCGAAGTCGGCGTCAATGAAACGTTCCAGGCGTGAAATCGCGTCTTTGTCTACGCGTTCAGCGAAGAATTTCATATCATCCGCACGCTCTGCCAGTACGGCCTTGAAAGCATACTTCAGCATGGCTTCAGCGAGGCCTGCCACGTCGTCCAGATTGGCGAAAGCCACTTCTGGCTCCAGCATCCAGAACTCTGCCAGGTGACGGCTGGTGTTAGAGTTTTCTGCACGGAACGTCGGGCCAAAGGTATAAATTTTGGACAGGGCGCAGGCGTAGGTTTCGCCGTTCAACTGACCAGAAACGGTCAGGAAGGCTTCTTTACCGAAGAAGTCCTTATCGAAGTCGACTTTTCCCTGATCGTTACGCGGCAGGTTTTCCAGATCCAGCGTAGAAACGCGGAACATCTCACCAGCGCCTTCCGTATCGGAAGCGGTGATCAGCGGCGTGGATACCCAAAAGAAACCCTGCTCATGGAAGAAGCGATGCAGCGCTTGCGCCAGCGTATGACGTACACGCGCTACCGCACCAATCATGTTGGTACGCGGACGCATGTGCGCCACTTCACGCAGATACTCAATGCTGTGACGCTTGGCCGCCATCGGGTAGGTGTCAGGATCTTCAACCCAGCCCGCGACTTCAACCTCAGTGGCCTGAATTTCAAAGCTCTGTCCCTGTCCAGGCGACGCAACGACTTTACCCGTTACGATAACTGAACAGCCGGTTGTCAGGCGCAATACGTCCTGATTGTAATTGGGCAGAGAATTATTGATGACGGCCTGTACAGGATCAAAGCAGGAACCGTCATAAACGGCGAGGAAGGAGATGCCAGCTTTTGAATCTCGGCGGGTACGTACCCATCCGCGCACGGTGACTTCGCTGTCAACGTCTACGCGGCCCTGGAGTACGTCGGCTACAGGCACAACGCTCATAATATTCTCTCTGTTAATAGTCGGATATATAAACACATGTCCACCCGTAATGGGGGGGATACCTATGTTACCTGGCATCTGCAATCAGACAAGCAGAATTCGTTGCTGGAGTGAAAGATTTCGGAAATAAACGCGAAAAGGGAGCCGATGTGGCTCCCTGTGAAGATTAACTGGCTTTTTTAATATGCGGCAAATCGAAAGCTTTGCGCAACGCACGAACAAACGCTTTATCGTGGCAGATGGTTTTACCGGGGCTATCAGATAACTTCGCTACCGGTTTGCCGTTACATTCCACCAGCTTGATAACAATATTGAGCGGCTTAACCTGCGGAATATCACACGTTAGCCGTGTACCAATGCCAAAACTCAACTGTACGCGAGAAGAGAAGTGGCGGTAGAGCTCAATCGCTTTTTTCAGATCGAGGTTATCGGAGAACACCAGCGTTTTGCTCAGTGGATCAATCCCGAGTTTTTCATAGTGGGCAATGGCTTTTTCACCCCATTCAACCGGATCGCCAGAGTCGTGACGTAAGCCCTGGTAACGGGTCGCAAATTCAACGCCAAAGTCGCGTAAAAACGCATCCATGGTGATGCAGTCTGTCAGCGCAATCCCGAGTTGGTCAGGATATTCATTTAACCATGCGGCCAGCGCAACGCGCTGGCTGGTAGCAAGCTCCGGGCTGATTTGCTGATGAGCCTGGAACCACTCATGCGCTTGCGTACCCATCGGGGTTAATGACAGACGACGGGCGAGATCGTAGTTGCTGGTGCCGACAAACCAGGATTCTTGCTGCAGGCGTTTAACAATGGCCTGCTGTACTTCGCGTGAAAAACGGCGGCGCGTACCGAAATCCATCAGATGGAAGCGGGACATATCGACATCTTTCGTTAAAGCAGAGAATTCGACTAGTTTGCTTTCCAGCTCATGGAGTGCCTGTGGGACGCCTGATTCGGGCGAACGGTAACGGTGCACCAGTTCGCTGATAACCGCCAGCAGCGGGACTTCCCACATGATCACTTCACGCCATGGACCGGTTAAGCGGATGTTCAGCTTGCCGTTATCGTTGGTGACGCACACCTGTTCCGGGTTATAGCGGAAATCACGTAACCAGGCGAGGTAATCAGCTTTAAAGAAAGGCAGGCCGGAGAGCCACTGGTACTCGTCCTCCTGCAGTCGCAGGTGCTGCATGGCATTCACCTGCTCACGAATAGCATCGGCATAAATACCGAGCAGGTCATCGCCACGGCAACGAAATTCAGCCGCTACTTGTACATCATAGTAGTGGTGAAAAACGGCTTGCTGCATATGCAACTTATAAGCGTCTGTATCCAGCAGCGAGTGCAGAACAGGAGAAGCGAATTGTGTCATAGGTGCGCAGTAGCATCCTCTCACGGGAGCGTTTAGTACAATAAACAACTAAGAAAACCGCTGGAGTATACCCTGTTTAGCGATTTATTGAACCCCGATCACACCATAAGCTGTCTTTCTGGTCGAGGGCAATTCGTGCCGCGTGTTATGAAAATGTAGCAAAAAGGGTGTTTGTGCCTGAAAAGATGAACATTCTGCGTAGCGCGATTTACGCAACAGGAATAGACTGAAGCCGAGACTCTACCAAAGATGCTAAAGGTTTTTTTATGACACAACAGCCACAAGCCAAATACCGTCACGACTATCGTGCGCCGGATTACCAGATTACTGATATTGACTTGACCTTTGACCTGGATGCTGAAAAAACCGTGGTCACCGCCGTGAGCCAGGCTGTCCGTCATGGTGCGTCCAGTGCGCCGCTGCGCCTGGATGGCGAAGATCTGACCCTGGTGTCAATCCACGTGAACGACGAGCCGTGGACAGAGTATAAAGAAGAAGAGGGCGCTCTGGTCATCAGTCAACTGCCGGAACGATTTACGCTGCGTATCGTGAATGAAATTAGCCCGGCGGCCAATACCGCGCTGGAAGGACTGTATAAGTCTGGCGATGCGCTGTGCACCCAGTGTGAAGCAGAAGGGTTCCGCCATATTACCTGGTATCTCGACAGACCCGATGTTCTGGCGCGTTTTACCACCAAAATTATCGCCGATAAAACCCAATATCCGTTCCTGCTCTCTAACGGCAACCGCGTGGCGCAGGGTGAACTGGAAAGCGGTCGTCACTGGGTGCAGTGGCAGGATCCGTTCCCGAAACCGTGCTATCTGTTTGCGCTGGTAGCCGGTGATTTCGACGTCCTGCGTGACACCTTTACCACCCGCTCAGGACGTGAAGTGGCGCTGGAACTGTATGTTGATCGCGGCAATCTGGACCGTGCGCCGTGGGCAATGACCTCGCTGAAAAACTCCATGAAATGGGATGAGGAGCGTTTCGGCCTTGAGTATGACCTCGACATCTATATGATTGTCGCCGTCGACTTCTTCAATATGGGTGCGATGGAGAATAAAGGTCTGAACATCTTTAACTCCAAATATGTGCTGGCCCGCACCGATACGGCCACCGACAAAGACTATCTCGATATTGAACGCGTTATTGGTCACGAATATTTCCATAACTGGACCGGCAACCGTGTGACCTGTCGCGACTGGTTCCAGTTGAGCCTGAAAGAAGGTTTAACCGTGTTCCGCGATCAGGAGTTCAGTTCCGATCTCGGCTCACGTGCGGTAAACCGTATCAGCAATGTACGTACCATGCGCGGCCTGCAGTTTGCCGAAGACGCCAGCCCGATGGCGCACCCGATCCGCCCGGATATGGTTATCGAAATGAACAACTTCTATACCCTGACCGTGTATGAAAAGGGCGCTGAAGTCATTCGTATGATCCACACTCTGCTGGGTGAGACTAACTTCCAGAAAGGGATGCAGCTGTACTTTGAGCGTCATGACGGTAGCGCTGCTACCTGTGATGATTTCGTGCAGGCGATGGAAGATGCGTCCAATGTCGATCTCTCTCATTTCCGCCGCTGGTACAGTCAGTCCGGTACGCCGATTCTGACCGTGCGTGATGACTACAATCCGTCAACGGAACAATACACGCTGACTATCAGCCAGCGTACGCCAGCCACGCCGGATCAGGCCGAGAAACAACCGCTGCATATTCCTTTCGCCCTCGAGTTGTATGACAACGAAGGGAAAGTGATCCCGCTACAAAAAGGCGGGCATCCGGTGAATGCTGTGCTCAACGTGACCCAGGCAGAACAGACGTTTGTCTTTGATAACGTGTACTTCCAGCCGGTTCCGGCACTGCTGTGCGAATTCTCCGCACCGGTAAAACTGGAATACAAATGGAGCGATCAGCAACTGACCTTCCTGATGCGTCATGCGCGTAACGATTTCTCTCGTTGGGATGCGGCGCAAAGTCTGCTGGCGACCTATATTAAGCTCAACGTTGCCCGTCATCAGCAGGGCCAGCCGTTGTCGCTGCCGGTACATGTGGCCGATGCTTTCCGCGCGATTTTGCTCGATGAGAAAATCGATCCGGCGCTGGCGGCAGAGATCCTGACGTTGCCTTCGGTAAATGAAATCGCCGAACTGTTCGATATCATCGATCCGGTGGCGATAACGGAAGTTCGCGAAGCATTGACCCGCACGCTGGCGGCTGAGCTGGCGGATGAATTCCTCGCTATCTATAACGCTAATCATCTTGACGAGTACCGCGTTGAGCATGCTGATATTGGTAAGCGTACGCTGCGCAATGCCTGCCTGCGCTTCCTGGCCTTTGGCGAAACCCATCTGGCTGACACGTTGGTTAGCAAGCAGTACCGCGAAGCGAACAATATGACTGACGCCCTGGCGGCGCTGTCCGCTGCGGTGGCGGCGCAACTGCCATGCCGTGACGCATTGATGCAGGAGTATGACGATAAATGGCATCATGACGGTCTGGTAATGGATAAATGGTTTATCCTGCAATCCACCAGCCCGGCGAGAAACGTGCTGGAAACGGTACGCGGTCTGCTGAAGCATCGTTCCTTCAGTATGAGTAACCCGAACCGTATTCGTTCTCTGATTGGTGCTTTTGCGGGCAGCAACCCGGCGGCTTTCCATGCGGAAGATGGCAGCGGCTATCAGTTCCTGGTCGATATGCTGACTGAGCTGAACAGCCGCAATCCGCAGGTGGCGTCACGTCTGATTGAGCCGTTGATTCGTTTGAAACGTTATGATGCCAAACGTCAGGCGAAGATGCGTGCGGCGCTGGAACAGTTGAAAGGCCTCGAGAATCTCTCCGGCGATCTGTTCGAGAAGATTGACAAAGCGTTAGCCTGATAATATTGCCGGATGGATCCGGCCTACCATTCACGCGTAGGCCGGATAAGCGGTAGCGCCATCCGGCGTTTTTAACCCTGCTTGCGTAGCTGAACTTCATTTTCGCCACGCTTCATCACCCGGTTCAACACTTCCGCTTCCAGTTCGGCTAATCGCACCGATCCCAAACGGCGGGGGCGCTGAATATCCACCGTTAGATCCAGCCCGATTTTACCCTCTTCGATCAACAGCACGCGGTCTGCCATTGCGACGGCCTCACTGACATCGTGCGTTACCAGCAGCACCGTAAAGCCGTGGTCCTGCCATAGCGAGACGATCAGATCCTGCATCTCAAGACGGGTTAACGCATCCAGCGCGCCGAGCGGTTCATCCAGTAACAGCAGGCCAGGGCGGTGAATTAATGCCCGCGCCAGGGCCACGCGCTGTTTTTGGCCGCCAGACAGGGCGGCAGGCCACTCCTGTGCCCGGTTTTCGAGGCCAACAGCGGCCAACGCATTACGGGCCGCATCGCGCCATTGACCTTTCAACCCCAGACCAACGTTATCAATAACCGTTTTCCATGGCAGCAGACGCGCATCCTGAAACATCATGCGCGTATCATCCTGAATCTCTGCCAGCGGGGTTGTTCCGGCAAGTAATGCGCCTGAAGTGGGCGATTCCAGCCCAGCCAGCAGGCGCAGCAAGGTGCTTTTGCCACCGCCGCTGCGGCCCACTACGGCAACAAATTGCCCTGCCGGAATATGCAGATCTAATTGATTCAGTACCGTATTGGCGGCGTATTGTTTGGTCACGGCGCTCAGCAAAAGCGGCGTACCCTGATTCAAGCGAGCGGTATTCATACAGTAGCCTCCTTCACATGGTAAGCCGGGTTCCAGCGCAGCCAGACTCGCTCCAGCAGTTGGGCGCTGACATCGGCAAGTTTGCCGAGCAGGGCGTAGAGAATGATGGCCACTACCACCACGTCGGTTTGCAGAAATTCTCGGGCATTCATCGCCAGATAACCAATGCCGGCATTGGCGGAAATGGTTTCCGCAACGATCAACGTCAGCCACATCAGTCCGAGAGCAAAACGTACGCCAACCATAATCGAGGGCAGGGCGCCGGGGAGGATCACATGGATAAACAGTGAAAAGCCGGACAACCCATAGCTTCGCGCCATTTCCACCAGGCCGCGATCGATATTGCGGATCCCGTGCCAGGTGTTGATGTAAATCGGGAACAGTGTGCCCAAGGCGACGAGAAAGATCTTCGCCGATTCATCAATGCCGAACCACAAAATCACCAGCGGGATCAGCGCCAGATGGGGAACGTTGCGCAGCATCTGTATCGACGTATCCAGCAGGCGTTCCCCCCAGCGTGAAAGACCGCTGATGAGTCCCAGCGTCAAACCCAACGATCCACCGATCGAGAATCCGATCAGCGCCCGCCAGGAACTGATCGCCAGATGCTGCCAAAGCTCGCCGCTGGCGGAAAGTGTCCAGAAGGCTTCGACAACGCCTTCCGGGGAGGGCAGGATGCGGGTGGATAGCCAGCCCATTGACGAGGCTATCTGCCAGAGCGCCACCAGACCTACCGGCAAAAACCAGGGTGCGAGGCGCAATAGCCACCTGTTTTTCGGTGTTGTCATCAGCGTGCTCCTTAGCTTTGCGCGACCTTACGGGGAATAAATTCGTTAGCCACCGCTTCGCCTTGTTGGTGCAGACGCTGTGGCTGTGGAATTTCAGGTATCGAAACATCCAGATGCGGGAACAGTAGCTCGCCAACTTTGTACGCCTCTTCCAGATGCGGATACCCCGACAACACAAAGCTGTCGATACCCAGCGCGGCGTACTCGTTTATGCGCGCTGCGACGGTCGGGCCGTCGCCGACCAGCGCGGTTCCGGCGCCGCCACGCACCAGCCCAACGCCTGCCCACAGGTTCGGGCTTATTTCCAGTTTGTCGCGTTTACCGTTGTGCAGCGCGGCCATCCGCTGTTGGCCAACCGAATCTGTTCTTGAGAAGGCGGCCTGGGCTTTGGCAATCGTGTCGTCATCAAGATGCGAAATCAGACGCTCCGCTGCCTGCCACGCCTCATCCGTCGTCTCCCGCACGATCACATGCAAACGAATACCAAAGCGGATCTTGCGTCCAAGCGCTGCTGCTTTGGCTCGCACTTGCTCAATCTTCTCTTTCACCTGTTCAGGCGGTTCGCCCCAGGTCAGATAGAGATCAACCTGCTCGGCAGCCAGGTCTTGCGCGACATCGGAAGAACCGCCGAAATAAAGCGGCGGCCAGGGTTGTTGTACGGGAGGAAAAAACAGCTTCGCGCCGCGGACGTGCATATGTTTGCCGTTGAAATCCACCGTTTCCCCCTGTAACAGCCGACGCCAGATCTGGGTGAATTCAGCAGAAGCTTCATAGCGCTCGGTGTGATCAAGAAACACGCCGTCGCCAGCCAGCTCCTGCGGATCGCTGCCGGTCACCAGGTTAAACAGCGCCCGACCGTTAGAGAGTCTGTCGAGCGTTGCAGCCTGGCGTGCGGCAACCGTTGGCGAGGTTACGCTTGGACGCAGCGCGACCAAAAACTTGAGCCGCTGAGTAACAGGGATCATGGAGGCGGCTACCAGCCAGGCATCTTCACAGGAGCGACCGGTTGGGATCAAAACGCCGGTAAATCCCAGGCGATCGGCAGCCTGCGCGATTTGCTGCAGATAACTGTGATCGACCGGACGCGAGCCTTCTTCCGTCCCCAGATAGTGGCCATCCCCGTGGGTGGGTAAAAACCAGAACATGTTCAGACTCATAATTTTGCTCCTGTCTGCTGAGTGGGTTGCCAGATACGCTGGCGAATATCGATTTTTTTCGGCACCAGACGATTGTCATAAAACAGATCGGCGGTTTGTTGTTGCAGGGCGGCAACCGAGGCGCTGACGGGTGAGATGGTCGTTGGCGGCCGGTGATCAAGATAAGACGCAATCACCGGCTCTGGCAGTCCCATGGTTTTGGCCAGCAGGGTAATACTTTGCTGGCGCTGGCTGAGGGTTAACGCATCAGCCTGGCTAAAGGTATCCAGCACGCCAAGAACAAACGCGCCATTTTTCTCCGCATAAGGACGCGCGGCGAGATAAAAGGAGCCGGTCTGTTTGAGGTCTGAGCCGTCTTTCAACACGCGCACATCACCTTGCAGCAACGCGGCGGAATAGTAAGGATCCCAGATAGCCCACGCATCAACGTTACCTTGCTGGAAGGCTGCTCTGGCATCTGCGGGTGTCAGATATGTTGGTTGAATATCGGTAAATTTCAGCTCGGCCTGTTGTAAGGCTCGCAGCAGTAAATTGTGGGCGCTGGAACCTTTCTGGAAGGCGACTTTATGTCCTTTGAGCTGCGCAACGCTCTGGATCGGGCTGTTTTTGGGCACCAGAATCACTTCGGCTTTTGGTTTGGGCGGCTCGACGCCAACGTAAACCAGATCGGCTCCGGCGGCCTGGGCGAAAATCGGTGGAATGTCACCGGTACTGCCGAGATCGATACTGCCAATATTGAGTGCTTCCAGCATTTGCGGCCCTGCCGGAAACTCAATCCACGAGATTTTGGTCTGTGGGTAGCGTTTCTCCAGTAACTGATGGCTTTTTGCCAGCACCATACTGACGCTTCCTTTCTGGTAACCTATGCGCAGCGCGTCTGGTGCAGACTCTGCGGCATGGACGAACGTTGAAAGTGACAGCAATCCGGTCAACGCCAACCACGGCGTGTGACGCTTGAGCAGATTAAGCATGGGCGGCACCTCGCAGAGCATTCAATTGAGGAAGTTGGACATCACGACGATGCAACGCCAGCCAGAAGGTGTCGAGCGCATTGTCCAGACGCAGTTGCAGGTTGGGCGTAAACTGCGGTTTATGCTGATAATCAATGACCTGTGAATCATCAGCAAAAACACCGTGCAGGATTTCCTGGGCTTTTAACGCGCTCAGCACCGGCTTAAGCGCGTAATCAACGGCCAGTAAATGCGCAACGGTACCGCCTGTTGCCAGCGGCAAAACCACTTTTCCTTCCAGTGCGCGTTCGGGAAGCAGATCGAGCAACGTTTTCAACGCTCCGGAGTAAGCTGCTTTGTAGACCGGCGTTGCGACAATCAATCCGTCGGCGTCGTGCAGTTGTTCGACAAAGGTTTTCAGCGCCGGGCTGTCGAAGCGCGCATAGATCAGGTCTTCTGGGGCAAAGTTGTGCAAATTCCAGTGACAGACTTCGACATCCTGGCCGTTCAGTTTTTCCCGGGCGTATTCCAGTAAGGCGCTGGAGCGAGAGGGGAAGCGTGGACTTCCCGCCAGAGTAATGACGCGCATAATTTCAATCTCCCCTTATAACTAATTGTTCGCTTTTATTTAACATTGATAACAATTCGTGCAGTCTGGCAGAGAGATTTTGTTTATCGAAATGATTTATACGGGATAGAAAAGTTGAAAAATGAATAAAACGGCAGAAGCAGGAAAACGATTGCTATTTATTGCCGCAGGTCAATTCCCTTTTTGCTCGCGATCGCACATAATACGCCCCCGGTTTGCACACCGGGAATCCAGGAGAGTTCATGTACTACCCCTTCGTTCGTAAAGCCCTTTTCCAGCTCGATCCTGAGCGCGCTCATGAATTGACATTCCAGCAGTTACGTCGCATTACCGGCACGCCGCTCGAAGCGCTTGTCCGCCAGAAAGTACCCGCAAAACCGGTTACCTGTATGGGGCTGACGTTTAAAAATCCGCTCGGGCTTGCTGCCGGACTGGATAAAGACGGGGAGTGCATTGATGCGCTCGGTGCGATGGGATTCGGTTCAATTGAAATTGGTACCGTGACGCCACGTCCTCAGCCCGGGAACGATAAACCACGTCTGTTCCGTCTGGTGGATGCGGAAGGTTTGATCAACCGCATGGGATTCAATAACCTGGGTGTTGATAACCTGGTAGAGAACGTTAAGAAATCACATTTTGACGGCATTCTCGGCATTAATATTGGTAAGAATAAAGATACTCCGGTAGAAAACGGCAAAGATGACTATCTGATTTGTATGGAAAAAGTCTATGCTTATGCCGGTTATATCGCGATTAATATCTCTTCACCGAATACGCCGGGATTACGCACGCTGCAATACGGTGAAGCGCTGGATGATCTGCTGACGGCAATTAAAAATAAGCAAAACGATCTGCAAGCGATCCACCATAAATATGTTCCGGTGGCCGTAAAGATCGCGCCGGATCTTTCCGTCGAAGAACTGATCCAGGTTGCCGACAGTTTAGTTCGGCATAATATTGATGGTGTAATTGCAACTAACACCACTCTCGATCGTTCTCTCGTACAGGGAATGAAAAATTGCGATCAAATGGGGGGACTGAGCGGTCGTCCGTTACAATTAAAAAGTACAGAAATTATTCGCCAGTTGTCTCAGGAATTAAATGGTCAGTTACCGATTATTGGCGTTGGCGGTATTGACTCGGTGATTGCCGCGCGCGAGAAAATAGCCGCCGGCGCAACCCTCGTACAGATTTATTCGGGCTTTATTTTTAAAGGCCCGCCGTTGATTAAAGAAATCGTCACCAATATCTGAATGCTACCTTAATCACAATCCAGGGCTTTATTTCTAGCCCTGGTTGTTTTATATTCCTTTACTGTTGCTTATTTAAACATTCTGAGCTTTTATTATTAGGGCAATAAACGAAGCGGCAAAAGGATACTGTCGTAACGGCGATGATTAAGGAAAGGAGAGAAACTGATGCGAATTAAACCCGACGATAACTGGCGCTGGTATTATGATGAAGAGCACGATCGTATGATGCTCGATTTAGCCAATGGTATGTTATTCCGTTCGCGTTTTGCTCGTAAAATGCTCACGCCTGATGCCTTTACTCCTTCCGGATTTTGCGTTGATGACGCCGCGCTTTATTTTTCCTTTGAAGAAAAATGCCGCTACCTGGATTTAGCGAAAGAACAAAAAGCGGAACTGGTGCTCAATGCGCTGGTGGCTATTCGTTATCTTAAGCCGCAGATGCCAAAAAGTTGGCACTTTGTCGCCCACGGCATTAACTGGACGCCAGTGCCAGGGGACGCTGCCTGTGTCGATTTAAGCGATACCGATGAACAGGTAAACCTGTTAGTGGTTGAGCCGGGTGAAAACGCCGCGCTTTGTCTGCTGGCGCAACCGGGCGTGGTGATTGCCGGACGCACCATGCAGCTTGGCGACGCAATTAAAATCATGAATGACAGACTGAAACCGCAGACAATGGTTGACAGTTTCAGCCTTGAGCAGGCGGTTTAACTTTCCAGCCTGATTGCCGTTTTGGGCACACAACTGCAGCACAGAATTGTCCCGTCATCTCCAATCGCTGATTTTTTCAGCGGGCTCACTTCGCCTTCGACCAACCGAATTCGACAGCATCCGCAAATTCCCGCCCGACATGAGTAGGGAACCCGGATACCCTGGTTTTCCAGCTGTTCAAGCAATACCTGCTGATTATTTCCGCGAAAGGTCTGTCCCTGCCACTCGATAAGCACCGTGGCATCGGGTTGTTGCACCGGGGCAGTATCATCGGTTTCTGCCGCGCCATATACTCTGGCCGGACCGGTGGACAGAATTTCAACCTCGTCGCCGACACGAATCACGCCACTGTTACGCGCAATGAGATTCTGACCAAAATCGACATCGCCGTTATCCGTCGCAGTGCGAAAGCTTTGCAGCGTGGCCAGCGGTTCGCCGGACGGATGCTTCTGACCTTTTTCAGGGCTGACGGTGGTGAAAATGCAGCGGCTACAAGGTTTAGCCACGTCAAAAATAACCTCGCCAATGCGGATCACTTTCCAGGTATCTTCTTCCCAGGCGGCAGCGCCTGAAACCACCAGATTGGGGCGAAACTGCTCCATTTTTACGCTTGCCGGGCAGCGCTGCTGCAAATCGCGCAATGACGCTTCGTTAGTTAAAAGGTAGGGATAACCATCGGCAAAGGATAACGGAACATCATCGCGGCGCTTCACTCGGCGCGTCAGCTGCGGACCAACCCAGCGAAGCTGCACGTCACGGGAGAAAAAACCGCTCAGCCACTGGTTGATAGCCGCTGGCGCAATACGCGCGGTAAAATGGTTGCCCCACACTTCCGTCGGCGCATCCTGCAGGGCGAAGTCGGCAAATCGCACAAGCGCGCTGCTACCGTCTGGCGCCGTAAGATGCAATCCATCGTGGAAAGGGGAAGGGGTAAAACGCACCATCTGTGGGAACTGTCGGGCGGTAATGAACGTCCCGTCGGGTTCGGTAATCATAAATATGCGATCAAAGGCGAGACCACTAACGTCTGCCAGAGCGTGGGTAAGCCCAATACCGCGCATTGATTTAACCGGATGAATAAAAAGTCGGGTTAACGTGACCACTGTACAGCCCCTCGAGCGAAAATAAGCCTTCAACTTTATGACATACCGCCCATATTAGCTATAATGCGCAGCAATTTTCTCGGAGTAAAAGTGACATTATGAATTCTCTGTTTGCCAGTACGGCCCGCGGGCTGGAAGAGCTGTTAAAAACTGAACTGGAAAACCTTGGCGCGCTGGAGTGTCAGGTCGTTCAGGGTGGGGTCCATTTTAAGGGCGACACGCGGCTTGTTTACCAGAGCCTGATGTGGAGCCGCCTGGCCTCGCGCATTATCCTGCCGATGGGAGAGTGCAAGGTCTACAGCGATCTTGATCTGTACCTCGGTGTTCAGGCAATCGACTGGACAGAGATATTTAATCCGGGCGCTACATTTGCGGTGCATTTTAGCGGCCTGAACGAAACCATTCGTAATAGTCAGTACGGGGCGCTGAAGGTAAAGGATGCGATTGTCGACGCCTTTACCCGTAAAAATCTGCCGCGTCCGAATGTGGATCGTGAATCTCCGGATCTGCGCATTAACGTGTGGCTGAATAAAGATACCGCCAGTATTGCGCTCGATCTGAGCGGTGATGGCCTGCATCAGCGTGGGTATCGCGATCGCGCAGGTCAGGCGCCGATTAAAGAAACGCTGGCTGCCGCCATTGTGATGCGTTCAGGTTGGCAACCGGGCACGCCGTTACTCGATCCGATGTGTGGCTCCGGTACACTGCTGATTGAAGCGGCGATGTGGGCAACCGATCGTGCGCCTGGTCTGCACCGTGGTTATTGGGGCTTTAGCGGTTGGGCGCAGCACGATGACGCTGTGTGGCAAGAGGTTAAAGCCGAAGCGCAGGTGCGCGCGCGTAAGGGTCTCGCAGACTACACCTCGCACTTCTATGGATCTGACAGCGATGCTCGCGTAATTGAAAAAGCACGCAGTAACGCCCGTCGCGCCGGCATTGCCGATCTGATGACGTTTGAAGTTAAAGATGTCGCCAAACTGAGCAACCCGTTACCGAAAGGACCGTACGGGACGGTTATCAGCAACCCGCCGTACGGCGAACGTCTGGATAGCGAACCGGCGCTGATTGCCCTGCACAGCCTGCTGGGGCGCACAATGAAAAACCAGTTTGGCGGCTGGAATCTGTCCCTGTTTAGCGCCTCGCCGGATTTGCTCAGCAGCCTGCAATTACGTGCTGATAAGCAATTTAAAGCGAAAAATGGTCCGCTGGATTGCGTGCAGAAGAACTATCACGTTGCAGAAACCACCGCCGACAGTAAGCCTGCCACGGTCGCGGAAGATTATGCCAACCGCCTGCGTAAGAATCTTAAGAAGCTGGAAAAATGGGCGCGTCAGGAAGGTATTGAATGCTATCGCCTGTACGATGCCGACCTGCCGGAATACAACGTGGCGGTAGATCGCTACGGTGACTGGGTCGTGGTGCAGGAATACGCGCCGCCGAAAACGGTCGATGCGCAGAAAGCGCGTCAACGCCTGTTCGACATCATTGCCGCTACGCTCTCGGTACTTGAGATTGCTCCGAATAAACTGGTGCTGAAAACCCGTGAACGTCAAAAAGGCAAGAACCAGTATCAGAAGATGAATGAGAAGGGTGAATTCATTGAGGTAAGCGAGTACAACGCTCGTCTGTGGGTGAACCTGACTGACTATCTTGATACCGGTTTGTTCCTCGATCACCGCATTGCGCGTCGCATGCTGGGTCAGATGAGTAAAGGTAAGGATTTCCTCAATCTGTTCTCCTACACCGGTAGCGCCAGCGTTCATGCCGGACTGGGCGGCGCGCGGAGCACCACGACGGTTGATATGTCGCGTACCTACCTGGAATGGGCGGAACGCAACCTGCGTTTGAACGGCCTGAGTGGTCGCGCTCACCGTTTAATTCAGGCTGATTGTCTGGGCTGGCTGCGCGATGCCAATGAACAGTTCGATCTGATTTTCATCGATCCGCCAACGTTCTCTAACTCTAAACGCATGGAAGATTCGTTTGATGTGCAGCGCGATCATCTGGCGCTGATGAAAGATCTGAAACGTCTGTTACGTAAAGACGGGACGATCATGTTCTCCAACAACAAACGTGGATTCCGTATGGATCTCGAGGGTCTGGCTGAGCTGGGATTGAAAGCACAAGAAATTACCCAAAAAACGCTTTCCCAGGACTTTGCCCGTAACCGTCAGATCCACAATTGCTGGCTGATTACCGCAGCCTGAAAGGATAAGTAAATGTCATTGATCAGTATGCATGGTGCATGGCTGTCGTTCAGCGATGCGCCCCTTCTTGATAATGCGGAACTGCATATCGAGGATAACGAACGCGTCTGTCTGGTAGGCCGTAACGGCGCGGGCAAATCGACGCTGATGAAGATCCTGAACCGTGAACAGGGTCTTGACGATGGGCGTATTATTTATGAGCAGGATTTGGTCGTCGCGCGTCTGCAACAGGATCCGCCGCGTAACGTCGAGGGCAGCGTGTATGGCTTCGTTGCCGAAGGTATTGAGGAACAGGCTGAATACCTGAAGCGGTATCATGATATTTCGCGCCTTGTCATGACCGATCCCAGCGACAGAAATCTGAATGAGATGGCGCGGGTTCAGGAAATGCTCGATCACCACAATCTGTGGCAGCTCGAAAGTCGCATTAATGAAGTGTTGGCGCAACTGGGGCTGGATCCTAACGCCGCGCTTTCGTCGCTGTCTGGTGGTTGGCTGCGTAAAGCGGCGCTGGGCCGCGCGTTGGTGAGTAATCCGCGCGTATTGCTGCTCGATGAACCGACGAACCATCTGGACATTGAAACAATCGACTGGCTGGAAGGGTTCCTGAAATCCTTCAACGGGACAATCATTTTCATTTCCCACGACCGTTCATTTATTCGCAACATGGCGACGCGTATTGTTGATCTTGACCGCGGCAAACTGGTGACCTATCCGGGGAACTACGATCAGTATCTGCTGGAGAAAGAAGAAGCGCTGCGGGTAGAAGAGTTACAAAACGCGGAGTTTGATCGCAAGCTGGCGCAGGAAGAGGTTTGGATCCGCCAGGGTATCAAAGCGCGTCGTACCCGTAACGAAGGCCGTGTGCGCGCCCTGAAAGCGATGCGTCGCGAGCGCGGTGAACGTCGCGAAGTGATGGGCACGGCGAAGATGCAGGTTGAAGAGGCGAGCCGTTCGGGCAAGATTGTCTTCGAAATGGAGAATGTGGATTATCAGGTTGATGGTAAGCAACTGGTAAAAGATTTCTCTGCACAGGTGCAGCGCAGCGACAAAATTGCGTTAATTGGCCCTAACGGTTGCGGCAAGACGACGCTGCTCAAACTGATGCTAGGCCAACTGCAGGCTGACAGTGGACGTATTCATGTTGGGACCAAGCTGGAAGTGGCTTATTTCGATCAGCACCGGGCTGAACTGGATCCGGATAAAACCGTGATGGACAATCTGGCCGAAGGTAAACAAGAGGTGATGGTCAACGGTAAACCCCGCCATGTGCTGGGCTACCTGCAGGACTTCCTGTTCCACCCGAAACGGGCGATGACGCCAGTACGCGCGCTCTCCGGTGGGGAACGAAATCGTCTGTTGCTGGCGCGTTTGTTCCTGAAACCCAGTAATCTTTTAATTCTCGATGAACCAACGAACGATCTTGACGTCGAAACGCTGGAACTGCTTGAAGAGCTGATTGACAGCTATCAGGGCACCGTACTGCTGGTGAGCCACGACCGTCAGTTTGTGGATAATACCGTCACGGAATGTTGGATCTTCGAAGGCGGTGGTAAAATTGGTCGTTATGTCGGCGGTTACCATGACGCGCGCAGCCAGCAATCGCAGCATGTAGCGTTTAAACAGCCCGTTGTGAAAAAAACAGAGGAAGCTATTGCTCCTAAAGCAGAAATTGTCAAACGTGGCACGAGCAAACTAAGCTATAAACTGCAGCGCGAACTGGAGCAGCTCCCCGCATTGCTTGAAGAACTGGAAGCTAAGCTGGAAACATTACAAGCTCAGGTTGCTGACGCCGCTTTTTTCAGTCAGCCGCACGAGCAAACGCAACAAGTTTTAGCTAATCTGAACGAAGCGGAACAAGAACTTGAGCAAGCCTTTGAGCGCTGGGAGTATCTTGAATCTTTGAAGAATGGCGCATAATTTAAAGGAGCACATATGTGCGAACATCACCATGCCGCGAAGCATATTTTGTGTTCGCAGTGTGACATGCTGGTGGCGTTACCGCGCCTTGAGCATGGTCAGAAAGCGGCATGTCCACGATGTGGCACTACGTTAACGGTTGAGTGGGACGCGCCGAGGCAGCGTCCTACTGCCTATGTTTTAGCAGCGCTGTTCATGCTGCTTTTATCAAACCTCTTCCCTTTTGTGAATATGAACGTCGCAGGGGTAAGCAGCGAAGTGACGTTGCTGGAAATCCCCAGCGTGCTCTTCTCTGAAGATTACGCCAGCCTCGGCACGTTTTTTTTATTATTCGTCCAGTTGGTTCCCGCGTTTTGTTTACTGGCTATTCTGCTGCTGGTGAACCGTGCCGAAATGCCTGGCTGGCTAAAGGCCAGGCTTGCGCGCGTCCTGTTCCAGTTGAAAAGCTGGGGGATGGCGGAAATCTTCCTCGCCGGAGTGCTGGTCAGTTTCGTTAAGCTAATGGCTTATGGTGATATCGGCGTGGGCAGCAGTTTCATCCCATGGTGCTTCTTTTGTGTACTACAGCTACGGGCGTTCCAGTGCGTTGACCGCCGTTGGCTGTGGGATGATATTGCGCCAATGCCTGTCATTAACCAGGAATTAAAGCCAGGCGTGCCCGGCATCCGGCAGGGGTTGCGTTCTTGTTCCTGCTGCACCGCGATTCTTCCCGCTGACGAACGGGTGTGCCCGCGCTGCGAGACGAAAGGCTACGTGCGTCGCAAAAACAGTCTGCAATGGACGATGGCGTTATTGTTCACGTCAATCATGCTTTATCTTCCTGCCAACATCCTGCCGATCATGATTACCGATTTGCTCGGATCCAAGTTGCCGTCAACGATTCTTGAAGGCGTGGTTTTGATTTGGAGCGAGGGCTCTTATCCGGTGGCGGCGGTTATCTTTATCGCCAGTATTATGGTGCCGACGTTGAAAATGATTGCCATTGCCTGGCTATGTTGGGATGCCAAGGGGCACGGCAAACGTGACAGTGAACGTATGCACTTGATTTATGAAGTGGTGGAATTTGTCGGTCGCTGGTCAATGATCGACGTTTTTGTGATTGCGGTACTCTCTGCGCTGGTGCGCATGGGAGGGTTAATGAACATTTATCCTGCAATGGGTGCTTTGATGTTTGCTTTAGTCGTCATTATGACAATGTTTTCTGCGATGACATTTGATCCGCGTCTGTCGTGGGACCGTGAACCAGAACCAGATCATGAGGAGTCCTGACAGCATGGAATCTAAAAGTGGGGAAGCCAAAGTGCAGAAGGTGAAAAACTGGTCGCCCGTGTGGATATTCCCGATCGTTACTGCGCTTATTGGCGCGTGGGTCCTGTTTTATCATTACAGCCATCAGGGGCCGGAAGTCACGCTGATTACCACCAATGCCGAAGGGATTGAAGGCGGCAAAACGACGATTAAAAGCCGCAGCGTGGATGTCGGCATCGTCGAGAGCGCGACTCTGACGGATGATTTGACCCATGTGGAGATTAAAGCTCGTCTTAACTCCGGAATGGAAAAGCTGCTGCATAAAGACTCTGTTTTTTGGGTGGTGAAGCCGCAGGTAGGTCGTGAAGGTATCAGCGGCCTGGGCACGCTATTGTCCGGGGCATATATTGAACTGCAGCCCGGCAATAAAGGGAATAAGCTGGAAAATTACCAACTACTGGACTCACCGCCGCTGGCACCGCCAGATGCGAAAGGGATCCGCGTGATACTGGACAGTAAAAAAGCCGGGCAGTTAAGCCCCGGCGATCCGGTATTGTTCCGTGGATATCGTGTGGGGTCGGTTGAGACCAGCACCTTCGATGCGCAAAAGCGTACTATCAGCTACCAGCTTTTCATTAATGCGCCTAACGATCGTCTGGTGACCAGCAATGTGCGTTTCTGGAAAGACAGTGGGATCGCCGTGGATCTTACCTCCGCAGGTATGCGTGTGGAAATGGGATCGCTCTCCACGCTGTTTGGCGGTGGCGTAAGTTTTGATGTGCCAGAAGGTTTAGAACAAGGTGAGCCGGTTGGGCAACAGTCCGCGTTTAATCTTTATGACGATCAAAAAAGTATTCAGGATTCCCTGTATACCGATCATATTGACTACCTGATGTTCTTTAAGGATTCGATTCGTGGCCTGCAGCCAGGCGCGCCGCTGGAATTCCGCGGCATTCGTCTGGGGACGGTGAGTAAAGTACCTTTCTTCTCACCGAACATGCGTCAGGTATTTAACAATGATTACCGCATTCCGGTGTTGGTACGCATCGAGCCTGAGCGCCTGAAAGCACAGCTGGGCGAGGACACTGATGTTGGCGCTCATCTGGAGCAATTGCTCAAACGCGGATTACGCGCATCGCTGAAAACCGGGAATCTGGTGACCGGCGCGCTGTATGTCGATCTCGACTTCTACCCGAAAGAACCACCGATTAGCGGTGTACGAGAATTTAATGGTTATCAGATTATCCCGACGGTGAGTGGCGGTTTAGCGCAGATCCAGCAGCGCCTGATGGAAGCGCTGGATAAGATTAATAATCTGCCGTTGAACCCGATGATTGAGCAGGCGACCAATACGTTGTCAGAAAGCCAGCGTACGATGAAGCATCTGCAAACCACGCTGGATAATATGAATAAGATCACATCCAGCCAGTCAATGCAGGATCTTCCGGCGGATATGCAAAATACGTTGCGTGAACTTAATCGTAGCATGCAGGGCTTCCAGCCGGGCTCGGCAGCCTACAACAAGATGGTGGCGGATATGCAGCGTCTTGATCAGGTACTGCGCGAACTGCAACCGGTACTGAAAACGTTGAACGATAAGAGCAATGCGCTGGTATTTGAAGCGAAGGACAAAAAAGATCCAGAGCCGAAGAGGGCGAAACAATGAAAAAGTGGCTAGTGGTGATGATGGCGGTCTGGCTGACGTCATGCAGCTCCAGCGGAGAAAATAAAAGCTATTACCAGCTTCCTATCGCGCAAGGGAGCGTCCAAAGCTCCGCCAACCAGGGTAACCGGCTGCTGTGGGTTGAGCAGATTGCGGTGCCGGACTATCTGGCGGGTAATGGAGTGGTTTACCAGACCAGCGATGTGCAATATGTGATAGCGAATAATAATCTCTGGGCCAGTCCTTTAGATCAGCAATTGCGCAATACGCTGGTGACGAACCTCAGTATGCAATTACCTGGCTGGGTTGTCGCTTCGCAGCCGCTGGGAAGCACGCAGGACACGCTGAACGTCACTGTAACCGGCTTCCACGGTAGGTACGATGGGAAGGTTATCGTGAGCGGAGAATGGTTACTGAATCACCAGGGACAGTTGATCAAGCGTCCGTTCCACATCGAAGCAGTGCAGACCAGGGACGGCTACGATGAGATGGTGAAGGTTCTCGCCAGCGCCTGGAGTCAGGAAGCGACGGCCATAGCTAAAGAGCTGAAACGCATCCCTTAAGCTTAAATAATTGTAAATTATGCCGCCCCTGGTTCACCGCCCGGGGCGGTTTTTTTTATTTTTTAGCCGCGAAGATAACTGTTCTGTCTGATTTTTTTGTACAAATGATTTCGCGGGTAGCTCACAAATATGACACTGGCGTGAATTTTGCGCATTGACGAGCCTGATGTTTAGGGGTATTCGTTTAGTGTGATTGCACACTTAGTAATCACTGTTTTCTTTTCCACCAGAACTAAAGATGAGGGAAACGAGGCATGAAGAGACAAAAACGAGATCGCCTGGAACGGGCACATCAACGTGGATATCAGGCCGGCATTGCCGGACGCTCAAAAGAAATGTGTCCCTATCAGGCGCTGAATCAGAGATCATACTGGCTGGGAGGCTGGCGAGAAGCCATGGGGGATAGGGTTTTAATGGCCTGATTCTGTCTCTTTAGATAAAAGAAACCTCCGCAGAGCGGAGGTTTCGCCTTTTTGCAGACCGGATAAGGCGCTTACGCTGTCATCCGACAACGACGCAACGCCTGATCTCTGCGATTAGAACGCGGAAGTGTCCTGGAAAAGACCCACTTTCAGATCGTTTGCGGTGTAGATCAGACGACCATCAACCAGCACTTCGCCATCAGCCAGGCCCATGATCAGGCGACGATTAACGATGCGTTTGAAGTGAATGCGGTAAGTGACTTTCTTCGCAGTCGGCAGAACCTGACCGGTGAATTTCACTTCGCCTACGCCCAGCGCGCGGCCTTTACCTTCGCCGCCCAGCCAGCCGAGATAGAATCCAACCAGCTGCCACATGGCATCCAGACCCAGGCAGCCTGGCATTACCGGATCGCCGATGAAGTGGCATCCGAAGAACCACAGGTCCGGGTTAATATCCAGTTCAGCTTCAACATAACCTTTGTCAAAGTTGCCACCGGTTTCGGTCATCTTAATGACACGGTCCATCATCAGCATGCTTGGTGCAGGCAGTTGCGGGCCTTTTGCGCCAAACAGCTCACCGCGACCAGAGGCAAGAAGGTCTTCTTTTGTATAGGATTCGCGTTTATCTACCATGTTCTCTGTAAGCCTTATTTTATTGAAGCACGCAGGATAGCTAACACGTGTACGCTGAACAAGTCCGATCAGTTCGGAATAATCCAGTTCAGCCAACGTAGCGGCCATGGAAAACGGTGACGGCCTTCCTGTTGCGTTGCTGTCGCAATACGTTCCTGGATGGTTTGCATCAGCGTTGTCTGGCCTTCGCCATCCCACACCAGATTTAGTAATAGCGGCAATGCATCGGTTACGTCGTCCACCGCCCAGATAGTGAATTTTTCTTCTTCTATGGCCTGTAGCAGTGCCGGTTGCAGGCTCAGGTGTCTGACATTAGCTGATGGAATGATAACGCCCTGAGTACCTGTCAGCTCACGCTGCTGGCAGATGGCGAAGAAACCTTCAATTTTCTCGTTAAGACCGCCGACAGGTTGCGCCCGACCAAATTGATCGACAGAACCCGTAATGGCGATGCTTTGATTCACAGGGACGTCGGCGAGGGCGCTAATCAATGCGCACAATTCCGCCATGGACGCGCTGTCACCATCAACTTCGCTGTATGATTGTTCAAAGGTCAGCGAGGCCGAGAAGGGAATTTGCTGCTCAAGCTGGAGTTCAGACATCAGGAACGCCTGCATAATCATCATCCCCTTGGCATGAATATTTCCTCCCAGCTCGGCTTTGCGCTCAATATCTGTGAATTCGCCATCGCCAATATGCACCACGCAACTGATACGTGATGGTTCTCCAAACGCGCGAGGATGACCCGGAAACTCAATGACCGACAGGGCGTTGATCTGACCAATTCGCTCGCCTTCCGTTTCAATAAGGATTTGCTCTTGCAGAATCTCATCCTGCATACGTTCGGCCAGGAATCCTTCCCGCCATTCGCGCTGCGCCAGCATCAGGCTGAACTGCTCCGCTGTGCAGGTTTCGCTCGCGCATAGCGGGGCCACTTCTTTGAACTGTCGGATGATCCACAAGGGGTTAAGCGGCAACGTATCCTGTTCGCCGGTATAGCGCACCGCTTCGCGGATTAGAACCTGCCAGGCATCAGGCGCGGGGTAGGGCAAATTGTTGCGCGTGGCGGTATGCGTTACCCACTGGCACCACTGTGTCATGGTTTCGGCATCGACTATCTGCAGGTTGTCTTCAAATTCGCTGTAGATGGCCTGCTCAGCCAGTTCTGGCTCCATGTCCTGAAAATCTGCCAGTGATTCACGCTCCCCGACTAAAATCACTTTCAGTTTAAGCGGCATCGGCGGAACGGAAACAGGCAATGGGCGAGACTCATCAAAAGCTACCCAGTCAAAGCGCTCGTGGCTGACAATGGCTTTCAGGCGCATCCACAACAGCGGTTGGGCCAGCAGAGTGCGTAATGAGATAACCAACACCCCACCATTCGCCTGATGCACCAGACCTGGTTGCAGGGAAATATCGCCATTGAACTGACGCAGACAGCCAAACAGTTGCTCGGCTTCAACCCAGTCAGCGTTGACCACCTGAGTTAACGTCGCAAAATTGTCTTCTGCTTTTTCCGCTGTACGATAGCGGATAGTGCGACCAGAGATATCATAATGACCCCCAGTCAGGCGTCCTGCGTCCGTGTGCAGTGTATGTGCAGCAGTTGCAATAAGGTTAAGGTATTCAAGCTCTTCCGGTGCTTTTACCAGCATGAACGAGGACGTCGTCCAGTGCTGCAGAAGCTGCTCTAGCGCGAATTGTAAACGTGGCTGAGTATCACTAAGTAAGGTATCGGTGTCGTCAGTGACGTGCGGCTGTGCAAATACTTCCTGATAACTGTCGGTATCAGGAACCAGATCACGCCATGCAAGTTTCGTAATGGTCAAAGTTGATGTTTTTTAGTCTGTTGTTAAAAACGAGATTATACCGTAACCCTCATCACTACACACCTGGAAAGCACCGCGAAACGGAAGTGATGACGCGCGGCAGTTCACAGGCTGGATATTCTTTTCTTCAGTTGCTCAAAAAGCTGATATTCTGATAAGAGTTACACGGTAACATTGAGATCGCAATGAAATATCAACAACTTGAAAATCTTGAAAGCGGCTGGAAGTGGAAGTACTTGGTGAAGAAGCATCGTGAGGGGGAATTAATAACCCGTTACGTAGAGGCCAGCGCTGCCAAAGAAGCCGTTGATTTATTGCTAACCCTCGAAAATGAACCGGTTCGGGTCAATACCTGGATTGAAGAACACATGAACCCTGCGCTACTCAATCGTATGAAACAGACCATACGGGCGAGGCGCAAGCGGCATTTTAATGCTGAGCATCAGCATACACGAAAGAAATCTATCGATCTGGAATTCATGGTTTGGCAACGCTTAGCAGGCCTTGCGCAGCGGCGCGGTAAAACGCTTTCTGAAACCATTGTGCAACTGATTGAAGATGCGGAGCATAAAGAGAAGTACGCAAATAAAATGTCGACATTAAAACAGGATTTACAGGCACTGCTGGGAAAAGAGTAGTGGCAGGGTGGTTTAATGGGTGACGTAGTAGTGTGCTTTGATTAAAACACAGATGAAAAAAAACCCCGCGATGCGGGGTTTTTTTATAAGACGATAACTTAAGCCTGAGGCTGAGTTACAACGTCTTTGATACCTTTAACTTCGATCTCAACACGACGATCCGGAGCCAGGCAGTCGATCAGTGCAGCGCGAGCTTTCACGTTGTCACAGGTGTTGCCAGTAACCGGGTTAGATTCGCCCATGCCACGTGCAGAGATTTTGTCAGAAGGAATACCTTTAGAGATCAGGTAATCAACAACGGACTGAGCACGTTTCTCGGACAGACCCTGGTTGTAAGCGTCAGAACCGATGCGGTCAGTGAAGCCCAGAACCACTACGGAACCGTCTTTCGGATCCAGGTTGCTCAGCTGGCTGTACATCTGGTCCAGAGCCTGCTGGCCTTCTGGTTTCAGAGTTGCTTTGTTGAAGTTGAACAGAACGTCAGACTTCAGAGTGAAGTGCTTGGTCTGTACTTCCGGAGCCGGAGCTGGAGCAACAACTACTGGAGCTGCTTCTTCCTGCTGGCCGAAACGGTAAGAAACACCAACGCTTAACAGACCGTTATCCGGACGACCGCCAACGGTGTTCGCGTCACCGATGTTGTTGGTCCACTGGTATTCCAGACGGGTAGCGATTTCAGGAGTAATTGCATACTCTACGCCACCAGCGAATACTGGGGATACACCAGTGTCGTGGTCTTTGAAGCCAGTGTTGTTTTGAGCGTCTGCACGCCAAACCATACCACCCAGACGGGTATAAACGTCCAGATCGTCAGTGATTGGATAACCCAGTTTAGCGGTCAGCTGAACGCCCTGAGCTTTGAAAGCGCCATTCTGCTCGCTGCCTTTGTACGGCATGCGGCCTAACCAGTCATAACCCATTTCGAAACCAACGTACGGGTTAACCTGGTAACCACCGAACGCACCGGCACCCAGTTGGCTTTCGTGAGTCGGTCCGTTGTTGTTGATCTGGTTGTTGCCAACATCATGGAACTGAGACCAGCCCAGTTTAGCACCAGTGTACCAGGTGTTATCTTTCGGAGCGGCCTGCGCCACGGTAGCGAAACCAGCCAGTGCCACTGCAATTGCGATAGCTGTCTTTTTCATTTTTTGCGCCTCGTTATCATCCAAAATTCGCCATGAATATCTCCGAAGAGAGATAACACGGTTAAATCCTTCACCCGGGGACCAGTTCAATAGTTACTCTACCGATATCTGCGGCTTACGCCGAGCACCCCTGGCGATGTAAAGTCTACAACGTAGTTGAAAACTTACAAGTGTGAAGTCCGTCAGGCATATGAAAAAAAAAGGCTTGTATACATAATATTTAACATTTATTGATGTCTAAATGCACTGGAGATTTCCTGAAAACCGCTTGAGACAGGCGTTCGCACGAAAAACGCGTTAAAGCTCAAAGGCAAATTGAAGCATGAAAAAAAATTCCAGGATAAATCCTAATTTTACTCAATGATACAAATTCGAGTGAATTTTTAGCCCGGAATGCTGTCTCCCCGCAAGTGACTGTGCGCGAACAGGACGCATGATAAATCCCATAGCATTTCCTTCTTCAGCCGCTTTAACCAGTTCAGCGTGTTCGTCTTCCGTTAACTCTTCTCCCAGCCAGCCGATAACGACGCTGTAATTACCTGTGCGCAGCGCACGGATCATCGATTCCAGCGTATTGCAGGGGGAGAGTTGGCGAATCTGCATCACTTTTGTTAATGGAAGCCCGGCTGACTGTACCCACTCCCGGCTTAATTTTTGCTGAGGCGTCAGCCACAGCTGCCAGCGTGATTGCTGCCCTAACTGCTGCAGCAGGGGAAGCAGCAGTAGTTGCGTCATCATGGGCTGGTCCTCGCGATAGACCACTTCACTGATAAGCCCAGCGGTTGCGTTCTCTGATGAAACGCGCGCAATGTTGCTTGATGTGGAAGAGAACGACGAAGAACGATTTGCATAGCCTGAAGTGTACATAATCAATCCAGCCCTGTGAGTTACTGTATGGATATACAGTAACCCTGCTATCAACAAAGATCAACCTTATTTTCGGAAACAGGTTCGCAATTTTTAGTCGTAGTTACGGGAAAAATAAAATTCATCTTGCCCCGTGCGAATAAGTTGCCTATTTTCGTCATTAACGGATCTGTTATTGAAAATCATTTGCTTACGTTATGATTTAAAAGGATTTTTATGAAAGAACTTTCTTATGCAAAGATCTATAAATCACAAGAATATCTGGCGTCTCTGGGAACAATTCACTATCGCTCATTATTTGGCAGCTACAGTTTGACGGTTGGGGATACGGTCTTTGCTATGGTCGCCAGCGGTGAGTTATATCTTCGGGCCTGCGAACAGAGCGTACAGTACTGTGCAAAAAATTCGCCTGTCTGGCTGACATTTATAAAGCGCGGGCGTCCGGTGGTACTCAACTACTATCAGGTAAATGATGCGCTGTGGCAAAACCATCAGCAATTGGTGTCGTTATCGCGGTACTCATTGGATGCTGCTGTTAAGGAAAAACAGAGTCGCTTTGCTCAACATCGTCTGCGGGAACTACCAAATATGACGTTTCATCTGGAGACCCTGCTAAATGAAGCAGGAATTAAAGATGAGGGAACATTGCGAACGTTGGGCGCCCAAATGTGCTGGCTGAAACTGCGGCAAAATAATCCAGCCCTGACGGTAAAAATACTTTATGCCCTTGAAGGCGCGGTCGGTGGCGTGCATGAAGCAGCGCTCCCGGCGGTCCGTCGCCAGGAGCTGGTGGAGTGGGTCAGTTCACTGACGCCGAAGCCAGGGTATTAGAAGGCAGCACGGCAATTTGCTGTTGTAATCGCCGGATTTCCGGTAGCAGGGCGATCAATAGCCCAACCTGCTGTATAACAAGCGGTTCTTTACTATCCGGACGTGGCTCAAGATGCTGAATTCGATGCTTCAGCCCCTCCAGCGCCTGGTAGACGCGCTGTTCGTCTGCGGGTTGATAGTGAAGCGCGTCATCAACGTAGCAGACGGCATCATCCAGTAATGCCAGAACTTCCGGGTTGGTTAACTGTTCGCGGTGTGCGCCAAGGGCAGAAATGTAACTGGTAAACGTATGATTGAGGCACAGCAAGCGAAATGCTGTTTCTCGCGTTTGGGCCGTGACATCCGGTTCACTCGGCATGTTCGACACCACGGAGGCAAGCTCTGCATCACGATTGTGCGCGTCACGACGGGCGATACGGTATGCCATACGATTATCACGACCCTGATGATATTGTTCGAGAATAGCATCGAGGTAACGACAGTTTGCGTCAGTGGCCCGCTCAATGACACGCGGCAGGTTACGAAAACGCCAGTCAGGCCAGATGAAACTCACGGCAGCCCATGCGATGGCACACCCTATCAGCGTATCGATAACGCGCGGCAGCGCAACTTCGAAACCTTCACCGAGCAGATTAAAGCACAGCAGTACCAGCAGCGTGATAAACATCGTGGCGTGCGCATACTGGACGTTGCGAAAGGCAAAAAACAGTACGCCAGTGATCACCAAAAGTATCAACTGACCTTCCAGAGAGGGAACGAACCACAGGATAGGTAAACCAATGGCGATTCCTACCAATGTACCGATAATCCTTAGCGCCAGGCGATGTCGGGTAGCGTTGTAGTTTGGCTGACAGACAAACAGACTGGTCAGCAGGATCCAGTATCCGTGGTTCATCCCGGTAATCTGGATAATGGCATAGCCGACACAAAGCACCAGCGACATGCGTACTGCATGGCGAAACAGGGCTGACTCAGGCGTAAAATTACGGCTCAGACGTAACCAGATATCGCTGAACCCATGCGGACTGTCATCGGCAAGCTGATTTTCAGACTCATTACGCGAGAGTACCTGAGCCTGTTCTGACTCGATGGTGGCCAGTTGGGCGTCGATAGCTCGCAGGTTTGAGAGTAAAAATCCCAGCGTGTTGAGCAGGTCAGCAGGCGCACCGTTCGCACGCATACGCTCCAGGGCGGCATCTATATGCGTGAAGACGCGCTCAAAGTGCGGATCGTGCTGGTAAGGCGTGCGTAATAAAATACAGCGGGACAACTGGGTGCAGGCTTGCCCCTGCATCGACATCAAGCGCTGGAAGCGAAACATCACGTCGCTGTGACGGAAATGGTCGCGTAGCGTTTGATACTGAATATGGGAGGAGCTGGCGCGTTCGTGAATATCCTGCGCTACAAAATAGTAATGTAGCGTGCGACGCGTTCCGCGCTGACCGCGGTCGCCGCGCAGGCGAGTCAGTAACGATACCTTTGTCTGGTTTAGCGTCGCCATCAATTGCCCATTAGCGAGGGCCAAATCATACAACGGCGCCTGGCTTTCATCTTCAATGTCGGGATCAAAAAGGCGTGATTTCAGTTCCAGGTAGTGCGCTAACTGTTCGTAGCTACGCGCCAGATTGTCCTGGAGTGGGCGGATGGGGAACAGAAGATGCCCGGTCAGCGTCAGAAGGTTGTACCAGATAGCGCCAGCGAGCAACAGGATCGGCTGCTGATACCACTGATCGTAAAGCGACGTTCCCAGCATGGTATAAATGGCAATCAACAACGCACCAAAGGCGATGGTTGCATAGCGCTGGCCCAAGCCCCCCAGCAGAATGAAGCCGCTGGTGGAAAGCGTTAACCCAATGGCAAACAGCCATGGCCATGGGAAGAGCAGTTCTACGGAGGCTGAGGCAATAAAAAAGCAGATCAACGTAATGATCAAATTGCGCAGTCGGCCAGCGAGGCGATCGTCCAGATCGGTCAGCGCGGCAGCGACCATACCCAGCGTGAGCGGGATGGTCAGCTTAACATCGCCCAGCCACCAGGGTAGCGCTGTTGTGCCACAAAGCGCGATAAAAATTCTTACGTAGTACAGCCAGGTGCTGTTCCAGGTATAGCGTTTAAGCAGCGGACTTAACATAAAGGCCATCAGTCCTGATTATTCAAAGCGACGGCGCGCATTGGCTTCACGCGCAGCGCGGGCAACTTCGACTGAAACCACCCGACGCCCCACCGGCCAGAGCGCAATAGCGGCAATTTTAAAGTTCGCAATGCCCACCGGAATACCAATAATCGAAATGCACTGGGCAATGCCGGAGACAATGTGCATCAGGCACAGCCACCAACCGAAGAAAATCAGCCAGAAAATATTGAGCAATGTGCCACCGGTATTAAGAAGCACATTTTTCCCTACCGGATTAAGTTCATCGACATGAATCGCTTCGTTGCCATAGGGAAATAGCGAGAGTCGGGTTATTTCCCAGCATGACCGGGTCAAGGGTAAAGTAAAAATAAGCACAATACTGACCAGCGTAGCCAATAACCAGGCTAAGGTGGTGGCGAACCCACCTAGCACAAAATTTAAAATATTCAGAACAGTACGCATAAACCCTCGATTAACTCTGGTTTTCTGTGAATTCGGCAATTGTAACGTTTTTTTGGGCTGGAGCACGTTTTCTCTGGCGGTTACACTGATATGCAAACCTCTTCGTGTGGATCCGCTTGAGTCTTATGGAACTGAAAGCAACTTCTCTTGGAAAACGTCTGGCGCAACACCCTTACGATCGGGCCGTTATTCTCAATGCCGGGATTAAAGTTTCCGGCGATCGTCACGAGTATCTTATTCCCTTCAACCAGTTATTGGCTATTCATTGCAAACGCGGCCTGGTGTGGGGAGAGCTGGAGTTTGTGCTTCCGGATGATAAGGTGGTACGGCTTCACGGCACAGAATGGGCGGAAACCCAACGCTTCCATCACCATTTAAATACGCTCTGGCAGCAGTGGAGCCAGGAAATGAGTGAGGTGGCTGCTGGAGTGTTACAGCAACAATTGGATGCGATTGCGGCCCGGACAAGTGAAAATAAATGGCTGACACGTAGCCAAACCTCAGGATTGCAACAGCAGATCCTCCGTGCCTTTGCGGCGTTGCCGCTACCGCTGAAGCGGCTGGAAGAATTTGAAAATTGTCGTGAAGCGTTACGCCAATGCCAGGCATGGTTGCAGGATATTGAGGCCTGTCGTTTACAGCACAATCAGGCCTATACCGATGCAATGCTGGCAGAGCATGCCGAGTTTTTCCAGCACATTGAATCTTCGCCGCTGAACCCTGCCCAGGCGCGCGCGGTGGTGAATGGTGAGCAAGCCTTATTGGTACTTGCCGGGGCGGGAAGCGGCAAAACATCGGTTCTGGTTGCCCGTGCGGGCTGGCTGTTGGCGCGAGGCGAGGCGGCGGCAGAACAAATTCTGTTGCTGGCGTTCGGTCGTAAAGCGGCTCAGGAGATGGATGACCGCATCCGTGAACGTCTGCATACGGATGAGGTCACCGCGCGGACGTTTCATTCACTGGCGCTGCATATCATTTCGCAGGGCAGCAAAAAAGTCCCGACAGTTAGCAAGCTGGAAAATGACGCCGTTGCGCGCAGCAAACTCTTCATTACTACCTGGCGTCAGCAGTGCAGCGAGAAAAAAGCGCAGGCCAAAGGTTGGCGACAATGGTTAGAAGAAGAGATGCAGTGGCCCGTACCCGAAGGTAACTTCTGGGACGACGAAAAGTTACAGCGGCGTTTGGCCTCCCGGCTCGATCGCTGGGTTAGCCTGATGCGTATGCATGGCGGAGCGCAGGCGGAGATGATTGCCAATGCTCCGCAGGAGATCCGCGACCTGTTCAGTAAACGCATAAAGCTCATGGCGCCCCTGCTCAAAGCCTGGAAGAGCGCCCTGAAGGACGAGAATGCCGTTGATTTTTCCGGGTTAATCCATCAGGCCATTGTTATTCTGGAAAAAGGGCGGTTTATCAGTCCCTGGAAGCATATTCTGGTCGATGAATTTCAGGATATTTCTCCTCAGCGTGCCGCCTTGTTGGCCGCGCTACGCAAGCAAAACTCGCAGACTACGCTGTTTGCCGTAGGCGATGACTGGCAGGCCATTTACCGGTTTAGCGGGGCGCAACTTTCGCTGACCACGGCATTCCAGCAAAACTTTGGCGAGGGCGATCGCTGTAATCTGGATACGACTTACCGTTTCAATAGCCGTATTGGTGAAGTCGCAAATCAGTTTATTCAGCAGAATCCCCATCAGCTTACGAAACCGCTCAACAGCCTGATGACAGGGGATAAAAAAGCCGTCACCTTGCTTGATGAAAACCAGTTGGATCTGTTGCTGGATAAACTGTCGGGTTTTGTGAAAACAGAAGAGAGAATTCTGGTCCTGGCGCGATACCATCATCTGAAACCGGCCAGTCTGGAGAAAGCGGCTACCCGCTGGCCTAAGCTACAACTGGATTTTATGACTATCCATGCCAGTAAAGGACAGCAAGCGGACTACGTTATTGTCGTCGGTCTTCATGAGGGTAATGATGGCTTTCCCGCGCCAGCCCGCGAGTCGATTATGGAAGAGGCGCTGCTCCCGGCGGTTGAAGATTTTCCGGATGCCGAAGAGCGAGGGTTACTGTATGTGGCACTAACACGCGCACGTCATCGGGTGTGGCTGCTGTTCAATAAAGAAACACCATCGTGTTTTGTTGATGAGCTTAAGCGACTGGATGTCCCGGTGACGAGGAAACCCTGAAACGCAGGCGGTAGTTGCCGCCTGCCTGGGCATTATTTGAGGCGTTCTGCCAGATAACGGGCGTAATCCGGGATCAGTATGTCCGTCTCATCGTTGAAGTTTGGCGACTGGATAATAAAATCTGCCGTCGACACGTTGGTGGCGACCGGAATGTTCCAGACTGTGGCAAGGCGCAGCAGGGCTTTGACATCAGGATCGTGGGGAACGGCGTTGAGCGGATCCCAGAAGAAGATCAGCACATCTATTTTCCCTTCTGAAATCAGCGCGCCCACCTGCTGGTCACCCCCCATTGGACCGCTCAGCATTGCGTTGACGTCCATTCCTGTCGCGCGTTGAATTAAGTTTCCTGTTGTTCCCGTGGCATACAGAACGTGTTTTTCCAGTAACGGCTGGTGGCGTTCCACCCAGCTCATCAACATATTTTTACAGTGATCGTGTGCCACCAGCGCAATATGCTTACGCGCTGGCAATGTGCGAGTCGTTAATTCCATAGTACAGCTCCCAAGTTAACCTTGTTACAGAGTACTGGAAGCACTTGACGCTGCAAGAGAAAGACAAAAAAAATGCGTCTGTGAACATAAATGTCATGAAGAAGGCTGTTTCTGGGCCCATTGCAGAAAGTTACTTCGCGTTTGGGCGTCGGCCTGCTCAAACCAAAATTTTAATCGTTGCTCGGTCAGCGTTTGCGACTGAGGCGGCACCCGATCCAGTTCAGACACCCCAGAAAGCAGCGAGCTGTCGTCGGCCATCATGGTGGCGAATTGTGGCAATGACGCATGTTTAGCCGCTTTGTTATAGCGCTCAGTTTCCATTTCATAATCCACGATTTTCGCCGTGGAGGTGATTGACAGAATATCCAGCTTAACGGGGATGGGCATGGCGTCCCCATCCAGCAGTTCCACACGCGGTGCATCATCGAAATGTGATGCGTCCCGCTCATTGTTCAGACGCGGAAGGTGAAAATTAACCTGGCTGACGAGCTGGGTATCAAAGCTGATAACCAGCGGAGGGGAAATATACAGACGTTCTTCGTGGCTGGACAGGCGAAGGGTTTTTTCTACGCGAAATACAAGCTGGTGCCGACCATTTTCCAGCTCAATACTGTCGGCGCCACGCAGTAATGAGCTGGAGACTTTTTTTCCATCCAGCACCAGAAGATCAATTTCACTCGACAGACGCAAAGAGGTGGCAAAAACAGTTACCGGCAAACACAGAGCAATCAAGGCTGTCATAATGCCGGCTTTCATAGGTTTCTCCTGTCCAGAAAATATCTGCATCAGATGTATCTAATTTTTTCACTGGTCACGTTTACTAACATATAGACATATTTTTGAGTTTAGCTCTCATGCGCCAGTATGGGATGAATGGTTGCAAGGCCAGGTTTGTCGTACACTTTGTTAAACAGCCTGGAGGAAGACGATGAAAGAGACCGATATTGCTGGCATTTTGACATCTACCCGTACGATTGCACTGGTTGGTGCAAGCGATAAACCCGATCGTCCAAGCTATCGGGTAATGAAGTATTTACTCGATCAGGGCTATCACGTTATCCCCGTTTCGCCAAAAGTGGCCGGGAAAACGCTGTTGGGGCAGCAGGGGTACGCGACGCTGGCGGATGTGCCGGAGAAAGTGGATATGGTTGATGTCTTTCGTAATTCTGAAGCGGCGTGGGGCGTTGCTCAGGAGGCTATCGCCATCGGTGCGAAGACCTTATGGATGCAGCTTGGCGTAATTAACGAGCAGGCAGCCGTACTGGCACGTGACGCGGGGCTGGCGGTGGTCATGGATCGCTGTCCGGCGATTGAGATCCCGCGGCTGGGACTGGCGAAGTAAGGTTGTGTTGTTGCCTTAGGCACGTTGCTTATCCGGCCCGTGTTGCTGGCCGGATGAGCAACATAAACCCGATAAGCGAATTGCCATCGGGCTTGTGTTCGCATCAATTACGCAGACGCGGAGCCTGAAGCTGTTTACGGATTGTTCGCGCCAGTTCATCCATCGACGGTTGCTCCGGATGTTCTTCCTGTAGCTCGCCACTCAGCTGTGCTTCGGCCAGATACGTATGCACCGGCAGACCATTATCGTCTTCCATCACCACGTGATACCAGGGAGCGGCGCGAAGTTCGTCGTTAACCGCCAGCTCATCGGCTGACGGTTCATCAAGCGAATATTCCGGGTCGATATCCACGACCACTCCGAGGTAACCTAACAGGGAATGGCGGACCTGCTGGCCGATACCGAATTTGCTGGCAATCATAGTCACCTCCCGGGAAATAGATACCCTCTATGTAAGGGTAATATTCCACTTTTCAAGTTACATGATGCGACAGGCAAACCCTTTCAGATACAGCCCTTCCGGGTAGGTAGCGATCACCGGGTGATCGGCGGCCTGACGGAACTGCTCTATAAATTGTACATCACGACCAGCATCTATTGCGGCATCAGCGATGATTTTCTGAAATAAATCGGTGGTCATCAGTCCGGAGCAGGAGAATGTCAGCAATACGCCGCCGGGGTTGAGCAACTGAATAGCCAGCATATTGATGTCCTTATAGCCGCGGCAGGCGCCCATTAACTGGCTTTTGTTTTCGACGAACTTCGGCGGATCCATCACAATGACATCAAATTTCTCACCGCGATCGCGGTAAGCGCGCAGCAGTTTGAATACGTCATCACGCACAAATTCGGCTTTGCTCAGATCCAACTTGTTCAGTTCTACGTTCTGGCGGGCAATATCAAGCGCTTCCTGAGAGGTATCGACGCTGACCACCTGACGGCATCCGCCCATTAATGCCGAGACCGCAAAGCCGCCGGTATAAGAGAAACAGTTCAGAACCCGTTGATTTTCTACATAACGGCGCGTGGCCAGACGGCTGTCGCGTTGATCAAGGTAATAACCGGTTTTGTGACCGTGCTGAATATCAACCAGCAGCTTCATCCCGTGCTCTTCGATAGGCAGCAGGGCTGGCGGCAATTCGCCCGTTACTGGCCCTTGGGTCAGCTCCATACCTTCTTTTTTACGCACGGCCACGTCGCTACGGTCATAAATAGCGCAGTCCGGGAACACAACTTGCAGAGCGCTAATCAGCGCGGCGCGTTGAAATTCAGCACCGGCGCTGAGCAGTTGCAATACCAGAAAGTTGCCAAAGCGGTCAATGGTGATGCCCGGCAGACCATCGGATTCTCCTGCGATCAGACGATAGCTGTTCAACCCGTCTTTTTTCGCTAGCCAGTCGCGCCATGTTTGCGCCTGTTGCAGACGACGGGTGAAGAAATCAATATCGATGGATTCAGACTTGTCGAATGTCCAGACGCGGGCACGGATCTGCGACGCAGGTGAGTACGCGCCGCGTGCTAACCATTTACCCTGATGGTCAACAATATCGATGGTTTCACCGAGGTTGGCTTTACCTTCCATACGTGCGACAGCACCGGAAAATACCCACGGATGGCGGCGCAGTAATGATTTATCGCGCCCTTTGGCTAACACTAAACGAGGATAATGTGGAATTGTAGATTCAGTCATGCGGAGCAACCTCTCACAAACAGTGACGCGGGCTGGAGTAAAGTACCAACCTGAAACCATTAAAATAAAATGGCGCGTAGAGTAGCACAGATGATGAGGTCAATCATCAGCGTATGGCGCTGGGCGTTTCGGCACAAAACGCTATCACAGAGGCACAGTTTCTTTTATACCCACCGTTTACATTGCTATTTCTTAATCAGAAAAAGGAAATGTAATGAAAGCTGTCTACTCTCTGGCTACCGCCGCTATTGTCGCGTTGAGTTTTGATGCCTCTGCCGCCTCGACATTTCGCCTCAGCAGCGCCGATATACCCGCTAACCTGCAATTAACTCAAAAACAAGTGTTTAAGGGGTTTGGCTGCAGTGGCGACAATATTTCCCCGCAGCTGAGCTGGCAAAATCCGCCAGTTGATGCCAAAAGTTTTGCCATTACGCTGTTTGATCCTGATGCGCCAACGGGAAGCGGCTGGTGGCACTGGACCATCGTAAATATTCCCGCTCAGGTCCACACGCTTCCTGGCGGAGCCAGCATGGATAAGTTACCCGCTGGAGCAGTTCAGGGACGCAATGATTTCGGTTATGCTGGATTCGGCGGCGCCTGTCCACCACCGGGCGATAAACCTCATCGCTATCAGTTTACCGTGTGGGCGTTAAATACCGACGCGTTGCCAATTGACAGTAACGCCAGCGGTGCGCTGGTCGGTTTTATGCTGAACAGCCACGTGATTGCCAAAGCGGAATTAACCGCCACTTACGCAAGAAAATAAAGAGGATACACTGGTGCAGGATGTCCATTTTCGCCATAACAACCTTACCACCGCTGAGGTGCGTTCCGGCCATCTGCACCGCCTGCACCGGGTTAAACTGTTTTCTGCTGCTATTTGCCATATTACGCAGGGAAGTAAGGTCATTATTCAGGATGACAATCGTCTGGTTGCAGGGCCGGGTGAGCTGATTATCATCCCGGCGAATACGCCTCTGGAGATTATTAATCAGCCGGAGCAGGGAGCATTTCGTTCGGATTTGCTGTTGCTGTCGACGAGCATCATTAGCACGTTTAAAAATAACTGGGTCAAGGATTTCCCTCCGGCAAAATTGACGTCGCTATGCACGCCCATGAGTAACGGACTGGCATTTATGTGGGAAAGCCTGCTGGACGCTGTACGCCAGGACTTACCTGCAAAATTGCAGGAGCATCAGGCGATGGGATTATTGCTGGCGCTACTGCATGATGGTGTGGCGGGGCCTCTGCTTATCGAACGACGGTTTAATCTGACTGAACAGGTGCGACAACTTATTATGTTATCCCCTGCTAAGCTATGGACAGCTCAGGAGATTGCCGGTCACTTGTCCATCGGTACTTCAACATTACGCCGACGATTACAGATGGAATCGCAGAGTTACCGGCAGATAGTCGAAGAGGTGCGCATGTCCTGCGCGCTCTCTCAACTACAATCGACCACGCTGCCGATTGGCGAAATTGCGTTACGCTGTGGCTATCTGTCAGGCTCACGATTTACCGCAAGATTCCGCCAGCATTACGGATGCCTGCCGAAACAGGTGCGCTAAGGCCTTGTAACTGTTCCTTCATTTATGTTGATTAGGAGAACCGCAATGTCGAAAGTCTGCATAATCGCCTGGGTCTATGGTCGGGTTCAGGGGGTAGGATTTCGCTACACCACGCAACATGAAGCGCAACGACTGGGATTGACCGGATACGCTAAAAATATGGATGATGGCAGCGTAGAGGTTGTCGCCTGCGGCGAAAGCGAACGGGTTGAACAGCTAATGAAGTGGTTAAAAGCCGGAGGGCCGAGCAGCGCCAGGGTAGAACGGGTTCTCAGTGAACCACACCGCCCTGGCGACGAGCTAAAGGGATTTAGTATCCGCTATTAAATACATTTGACCGGTTTCGGCAGGCCGGCAATTTTAGTCGCCTGCTTGGCCGGACCTTTTGGAAACAGACGGTAAAGATAACGGCTGTTGCCTTTCTCTTCGCCAAACTTGTTGGCCATCGCTTTTACCAGCATGCGGATAGCGGGGGAAGTATTAAACTCCAGATAAAACTCGCGTACGAAACGCACCACTTCCCAATGTTCAGGGGAGAGGTCGATACCTTCGTTTTCGGCGATTTTCTCCGCCAGCGGCTCGCTCCACAGCGTGGTATCTTTCAGATAGCCTTCGCTATCGGTCTCAATTTCCTGGCCTGCAAAAATGAACATAGTGCTCTGTCGATAAAGTAAAAACCGCCCCTAGTCTAGCAAATAAGGGGCGGCGTGAGAAACCTTGCCCTACAGAAGAAGCTGTAGCAGATTGTTGGCATTAAGCTTCTTCAGCGCGTTACATTTATACGTCGATACCTGCTTTTCGCTAATCTGCGTCATATGCGCAACATGTTTTACCGATTGTCCGTTAACCAGCCTGTCGAGAACATTGAACTCCATGCCTGTCAGACAACAGTTCAGGCTGCGTACCCGACGGGGCTCTTTTGCGAACATATACGCCGCATCCACGACGGCAAGTCGGTCATCAATGATATGCAAGGTCAGCGTGGTAAAACGCTTTCGCAAATGCGTTGCCAGTGCCCAGCCTTTTTCATTGCACACCAGATAAACGGTTCCCTCCCAGCGTCTGGCCTCCAGTTGCAGCAGAATGTCGACCAGTGCCAGATGCGTTCTCGTGACGGAAAAGCGGCAACGTACAACGAGGGTGTCGCAGGCCAGCAGCGAACGACGCCACTTTACCGTGCCGCACTTCACCTGAGTCGGCGCGTTACGACGCAGAAGGGCATAGCGCAACCCTTCGGCATAAAAACGATTATTATCAAGAATGACGTAATTCACGGCGGCCTCTTTATAACGTACTGGGCGTGTAAATAATGCGTAGCGTACCGGTGTAATCCCCGGCATTTTTGCTGCTGGCGGCAAAGGCAGGCGTTTTCAGGATAATAGGGGCGGGTACGCACAGTACGCCCTCGCGCCCGCCGGGCAGCACGACCTGACGCAGATACTGTGGATCGTTGGTGCCTTGCCAGACCACGGTTTTACCGTTAGCGACAGTTTCGGTTGCGCCAGTGATGGGATTGGTGACAAAGACCTGATAGTCGAGACGATCCCGCGCATCGGTCTGACTTCCGCCACGTCGCCGGATTGAAAACGCGCCTTCGGTACGGCCTGAAGCGTTGAGCTCGTTGTCCTCAAACCGCAGATAAGTGCGAGTGCTGGTACTGTTTTTTCCGTCGTACAAGCACATATCCAGCGTGTTTTCCCCCTGGATCTCGCTGCCGCCGGGCCGCCCCGGGAAGTTGGTCAGGTTGAGGTTAACGATAGGCGTTGAGTGTGGAAATGCGGGCAGATAAATCTGCTGATTACCCGGATCGACCACCTCAATGCGAATATTTGCCTGCCAGTTGGCGATGGTGAGATAGCCAGGACATCCGACATTCACGTCATTGAAGTTCCCGCTACAGTCGGCGCTCTCCCATTGACGCAGGTTCTGCTTCAGGGTGGCGGTCCAGATGCCCGGTAGGGTGAGCTTATCCAGTTCGCTTTTCACAATATAGAAATCGAAGTAGGGTTCTCTGTTCCAGGCTGCAATAGTAGTTGTCCCCCCCGCGACAAAACTGGCAAAGGTAAAGACTTTGTTACTGATAAACAGGTAGTGATCGCCATACACCTTGATATCTACCGTTTTGCGGGTAAGGGCATGTGTAAAACGTAAATTGATGGCATAAGGCGCGGCCGGGTTCGCCGAGAACCACACCGGGGCGGTCATACAGGCGCCATAGGTGGTATCGGTACGGGATAAGCAGGTCAGGGTATTGCGTCCCCACTTTTGCGGATCGGCGGCATCATAGCCGCCTGATTCATGAAGCCAGATATCGAAACGCGCGGGTGGTGCCATGCGATCGTAGCTTATACCGACGCTGGAGTTTCTTCCGGCCGGGGCGCCCGCCAGCGTCTGGCCAGCCCACAGGAGCAGGAAAAGTAAAATAATAAGGCTTTTGTTCACATCATTTCCCTTTAGTGAGGTTGTCTGCGTTCATGGCAGTCGGGCCGGTCGGCACGCTACGTCCGGCGAGCATTAGCTGCGCCTGTTGCTGGACCGTATCCGGCAGGGCAGAGAAGGTTAATTCCCGGCAAGGGATCGACCCGACATAACGCACGACGTCGCGCATACTCTTCACGTTTAGCGCGCACTGATAAAACTGCTGCTGACGCACCAGGTAGAGGTTATGCAGCAGAGCGTCGCTTTGGGCGCTAAACCCGCCGTTGCCAAGGTCGCTCCAGCCGTTTACGTTCAGGGGCACGCCGCCAATAAACGGCGAATGTTGTTCGTCGGTTAACTGGCCGAGCCATGTGTAGCTTGCGGTGGTTTGCACGTGCCGACGGAGCAGTTTGCCTGGCACCATAAACAATGTTCTGCTGCCGGAACCTTGTGTGATTTCACTGCTGGCACCTCGGGAGACATCCAGCGATTCGTTAATCGTCAACGTCGTCTGCTGATAGCCAGGCACGGCGAAGAGGGCGCGGCTATTGCCTGGGATATCTGCGCTGCCGCCGTTATCCAGCGACACAGCGACGCGCGGATCCTGGGAATCTTCCGGCGTGGCAACGTTAACCGCGATGGCTGAAGCAGGGCGTCCGTCGCTCCAACGGCCCAGCCACAGGCCAGAGCGAGATAGCGCGAGCGTTGAACTGTAATTGCCGCTGCTGCTCAACGTATGACGCCCATCCTGACGATCCCAGGCGTCGCTGACGGTCAGACTACCGTTGCCATAGCGTCCGCCCTGGCGCGTATAGGCAGAGGCATTGAGCGAATCGCTGTTAATGCCTGACGCGCTCAGTCCATACTCATTTTCACCACGTGCATCGGCATACCAGTTGTGCGCCACGTTGTAGCTCAGCTGGTTTTTTTCATGCTGCTGGTGCTGCCACGTCGCGCCCAGAGAGGTATAACTCGTCGCATCGCCCTGGCGGTTATGCGCCATTGACAGGCTTACGCTCAGGTAGCCACCTTTATCCCTACCTGCGCGGGAGTCATCGTTTCGCATGAAGAGGTTAATGCTGCTGTTGATGTTCAGGCCGCGAGCGTTAAAAGCTGTACTTAAGCCGCCCTGCCAGGCCCGCGTGCGCGAGCGGGTCATATAAACCGACTCCCATGGCAAGCCCGCATCGTGGCGATCGTCACTGTCCGGGAGTTCCCGACGAGCAACGTAACGTCCTTCGTTGCGGTTATCTGAATACCCCAGACTCGCGTACCAGGTGCCGACAGGGACGGAGAACATGACCGACAGGCTTCGGTAACAGCCATTCACGGCGTCAAACCCTGCGCTTCGGGTATTGCAGTTTTCTGCTGATAACGCGTTGCGATAGAAGCTCAGTGAAAAACCGTCGTTATAGCTAATTTGCTGAATATTGCCGCGTTGACCTTTGCTGCCGTATAGGTAGCTAAAGCGGGTACTTAGCACGCCATCGATCGGGCCGGTGTTGAAACCACGGCTCCAGTCGAGCGCATTTTCCAGAAAACGCTGGTTTTTTTTTATTGTTGCGCCGCTGGTCAGCGCCAGCGTCGGAGTGACAGGCAGGCGGATGCCCGCTTGCGCGACCGCGCTGCGTTCGTCGTTTTGATCGTTATTGTCAGTTTCGCCTGCCTGCAGGAACCACTCGACGCGATCGAAAGGTGTAATGCCGGTTCGGGTAAACGGTACCTGCTCGGTGCGCGTCAGCCGGTTATTTTCATAGACGGACAACGTCACGGTATAGCTCCCGTCCGGGAACGAACGGGTGTCCAGGGTTTGCGCCCCGGCATTCAGATAAAAACTGGCCAGCAGTTGATTACCCCGGCGGGCGTCGATACGCGCATCATGAGAAAGCAATACGGTGATAGGCGTACCCTTTGACTGCTGAACCGGATTGATCCATGCCCTTGTTGAGCCTGTGCGCAAGCCGCGAATTTTACCCATCGGCAGTTGGCTGAGATTGATATTCCCGCCGGCATTGCTGAACAGATCGCGAGTGTCCATCTCGCCCAACTGAACATAGTATTGGCGCCAGATATCCTGACGAAACCAGGCATTGTTGACGGTTATCTCCTGTTGCTGCTGGTGCTTCGAACGTTGCCCCATCCAGGTCCAGTCGAGGTTAAAGTAGCCGTCCTGGGTGAGTGCCAGCGCGCCATTGCCCTGAACGGTGGCTGACTGGTAATCCCTGTCGGCAACAAAATTGATATTCTGCTGATGGATTAACGCATTCTCGGTGTCCTGCGTGGGCTGATACCACTGGCTTTCAGTGGTTTGTTTAGGCAGAAATTTCTTGTCGAAAAAAAGATTAATACGGGCGTTATTTTCATCATAGATAATGGCCGCGCGCTGGGTATCAAGGTAATCGCACCCCGTTGCGGAGCCATTGCTGCTGCATGCCAGATTGCCGTTACGGGCCAGTGGAACGGCCAGGGCTGCAGACACGGTGGCAATGAGGGCAGGATCGTCATTAAACTGCCGTTTGATGGCCGTGACCACGGTTTCAGGCGCGACAAAACTTACTGTTTCAAGCGTGATATCCGTTTCAAAAAGGCCAAGCGACTCGCCATAGAGATTGACTTCTGTCCACAGGCGCTGTGTTTTCGCCAGATCTTCAAAACCTGCCGGGACGGCCATCTCTGCGCAGGCGAGTTGGATGGATGCGGGTAACAAAGCAACTAAGAGGAGAGTATTTCTGTGAAACGCCATGACCGAGCCTCGACATCATCCTGACGTCAGAGGGTGGGCACCCTCTGACGTTATTCCTTAGGTACTGTGGTGTTACGCACCGCCTTCCGTGGTTGTCGCTTGCGTCAGCATCAGGCTGACAACGCCGCTGTACTGACCGGTTTTCAGAATGCCTTTAGTGGTTTGCGAAATGGTCAGCGGCAGTACTGCGGAACCGTTTTCAATGCTGCCAGGGAACAGTTCAGTTCCGGTAAATTCAGCATCGGTGGTAGACAGTGTTTTATCACCCAGAATGACCGTCATTGGTACAATCTGGTCACCATCCGTGTTGGTGAGTTTTGCCGCACTAACGAGGCGCACTTTGACGTTGCTGGTGGCGGAGTTAGACCATACCTTGGTGTTAAGACGGTAGCTTTCCAGACCACGACCAGGCAGGTACTGCATGTCGATGCTGGCCGGCAGCGGCGTGTTATCGGCCTGGGTCATATCCAACTGTGAGTCAACGCTGGCGTTAACGGTAATATCTTTTTGAATTGCCAGCGCGCTAAAGGACGAGGTCATCGCGGCAACGATCATCAGAGGTTTAATATACTTACGCATTGATATCTCCATATTTACAAATGAGCACCTTGGCTCTTTCAACGAACTACGTGGGTTTTTACTGTGATGTCGTGTTATTGCACGACGGGTAAGTCAGCTTCTTCAGCGGTTTTATTTACCCAGTTGAAGTAGCGGAATTTATATTTCTGGCCATGGCTCATTGTGAGTGTTTTTAATTTCCGTTCAGTGTCCGGATAAATCGTCGCGTCTTCTTTTATCCATTTACACGATGAATTTGCATCACAAATACCAATCTCTCTGAGCGGTACACGCAGCGTGCCATTGTTTTTTAACGTCCCGCGGCGAGGGTCGAACGACAGTGAAATTACGTTTTCTTCTGGAGCAATATGGACCAGTGCGCCCCAAATCACGTTGACGCCCAATGTTGCCATCGCGGCAGGGCTTTCTGCCTTGCCCGGAATAATGCTGTCAGGTTGTTTTACCCCTTCAAAATAGACGCGCCAGGTGGTCTCTTTTTTCGGAGGCATAAGCGATACCAGACGAACTACGCGCATCGCGCCGGCCGCGAGGGCAAATTTTTCGGGCGTAACCACCACGCCATCTTCTTTCCATGACGCCACGTCAATTTCTTTTTCCTGAGCCGTGCCGGGATTGAGAATTTTCTTTTGCCTCACCCGAATGAACTGAATATCATCCGTTTTTGAAGCCACCTTAATTTGCGCCGCACCGGAACTGTCTACATTCAGTTCCATGGGATACACGCTCATATTGGCCATTGTCATTTCTGAGAAAAATGGCAATGACAGCGCGGCGACATAAAAGGCGGTTGTCATGCTCACTCTTTTTTTCTGTTTCACAATCAGTCTGCCTGCTCTGAGTTTAAAGGCGGCGCGTTAACACCAGGACACCGTCTGCTTTCGTATCGCTTCAGGGCAGGGAAACTTTAACCAGAACAGCGGTTTGTGAAAATTTGTATTAGTTAACTCGTTATATACAGTTTTTTATCCTGCTTTTTTGGCTTTAAGGTTGTATAGTTAAGCGAAAATACCGCGGCCAAGGATGGGAAGAAAATTCCTTCTGATGAAAAAACAAGCAGGTCAGGAGGTGGTTTTCATGTCGATGTACCAGGGAATAAAAAGCATGCGGTTACAGCCGAGAATAAAAGATGTTTTTTATATGCAATAATTCGTTGTTATTTGATCCTGAAGCACATGCAATAAGCCTTGTTGGACAACCTGAGACTGTATTAACACTTTCGGCGCCAGCCGTTCGTCTTTTACAGGAATTTATTAAACACCGAGGACGCGACCTGAGCCGGGAGGAATTGATCACTCGCGTATGGGAAGAGTTTGGCTTTACGCCATCCGGAAATAATCTTAATAAAGCGGTAAGCGAACTGCGTAAAAGCTTCCAGTCTCTGGGAGAGGGGCACGAATTTATCGTCACTGTCCCGCGCTATGGATTCCGTTTTGATGCCGATGTGATTTTTCAGCCTGGTGAGAATATTCAAACCGCTGAGCCGCAATCCCCTTCCATGCAACCAGACATACAGCCCCGGCGCACTTACCTGAAAAGGTGGTTGATTATAGCGACATTGATCGTCGCAGCGTTGGGGGCGGGCATTTACCTTAGCCGTCCGCAGGAGATAACCGTTCCGGCGAAATTAAAGCCGGTCGAGGAAAAAATCGCACGTTGTAGTGTCTGGATTATCAACGATCATGGACGACCGTTAGTGCTCTCGAAATTAGCCGAGCGACTGGAGGCCAATAACGTGGCTTGTGAGCGTGAGGAGTACGATATTTATTATTTCAGCGCTCGTTTTTCGCTCGCCACCGCCGATGAAATGTTCATTGGTGCCTGCCCGGTCAGTAAAACCAGCCTGTGCAAGACTATTCGCTATAAAAGTGGGGCCGAAAAATGAAAATAAGGCTTCTTTTTGGATTGGGCGGTGCTGTGGTTGGCGGCGCACTGGCGCTGTTCTACTATTGCGGCGCGGTCGGCAAAAGCGATGTGCTGGCCTGCAGCACTGAATTTAACTTTACGCGCAATGAGGGAAAAACAAGTGAAGTGAAGGTCAATACCATTGCCCAGTTCTATTTTCATCGGGACGGTACAGGCTTGACCACCTACAAAGGTGCGGCAAGAGCTGGGGGGCAAAATTTGATTATTGACAGGGATGTAGACTTTACGTGGGAGCGGCGGGACGATGACAACGTCATTGTATTGAGTTACACCAAAACCTGGCGTCGACACAATGACAATACCCCCGATGCCCAGTGGGGAAGCTTCGCCTGGCCGACCGCTCGCTACTACCTGACGATTTCTGAACTTTCACCCGCCGTGTGGCTGATTCAGGACCGGCGTTATCCTACCTATATCTGCCGGAGTGAATAAGGTATAAAAAAAGAGAATGCCATTGGCATTCTCTTTTTTCGTATCAGTGATGCTGCTTAATCGCGGCTGGCGAAGCCCAGAATGCTCAGCAGGCTGACGAAGATATTGTACAGCGAAACGTACAGGCTAACAGTGGCGCGGATGTAGTTGGTTTCACCGCCACGGATGATATTGCTGGTTTCAAACAGGATTGCGCCTGAAGAAATCAGAATAAACACCGCGCTGATCGCCAGATGCAGTGCCGGCAGTTGCAGGAAGATATTCGCAACCATACCGATCAGCACAACCACGATACCTGCCATCAGCATCCCGCCGAGGAAGGACATATCTTTCCGTGTGGTCAGCACATACGCAGAGCAACTGAAGAAGACCAGCGCCGTACCACCCAGCGCCATGCCGATAACGTCACCCATACCTGCAGACAGGTAGGTATTCAGAATTGGCCCCAGAATGTAGCCCAGGAAGCCGGTAAAAGCGAAAGCTGACAGAATACCAACGGGTTTATCCGCCGTTTTATAGGTCAGGAACATCAGACCATACATACCCACCAGCGTCAGGATCAGTCCCGGAGAAGGCAGCATCAGCACCGTACTGGCGGTCGCGGTGATCGCCGAAAACGCCAGCGTCAGGCTGAGCAGGAAATAGGTGTTGCGCAGCACCTTATGTGTGCTGAGTAGCGATGTACGATCGCGCGAAGAACTAATAATACGATCCATGAGTCACTCTCTTATGACAGATGTAATTAATGATGAAGGATAATGAAATCAAGGGGAATGACACAGCGGTTTTACCCATCTTTACGCAGTTTAACCCGCCAGGCTTAAGCATATTATTTCAGCAAAAGCTCCCGAATCAGATGTTAGCACTGTATGTGCAAAAATGCCTGCTAGATATCGGCCAGGTTACTGAAAAATATTGCGTAATTCCCGTTTCTCTCTGACAGTGACAGCGGTGTCATCATAAACAGAGCAATAAGGTAAAGGGAATGACTCAAGATAAAACGAAGAGATTTACATTTACGCTGTTGGCTGTCTGTTTGATGTCGGTAAACGGCGCGGCGAGGGCGGCAAATGTTCCGGCAGGAACAGTACTTGCAGAAAAACAGGAGCTGGTCAGAAACAACGGCAGCGAACCGGCGTCGTTGGATCCGCATAAAGTCGAAAGCAACGTGGAGTTTAATTTAATCAGCGATATGTTCGACGGTCTGGTGGCAGTTAAGCCGGATGGGTCTATTGAACCCCGTCTTGCCGCCTCCTGGGAGAATAAAGGTAACACCGTCTGGACCTTTCATTTACGTCCGGGCATAACCTGGTCGGATGGATCGGCTATCACCGCACAGGATGTCGTCTGGAGCTGGCAGCGCCTGGTCTCACCGCAAACGGCTTCACCATATGCCTCGTATCTGGGCAATATGCACGTGGTGAACGCGGTCGATATTGCTCAGGGTAACAAAGATCCCGCCACGCTGGGGGTCAAGGCCCTGGATGATGCCACGCTGGAAATTACCTTAACGCAACCGACGGCGGCATTTTTGGCGATGCTGGCGCACCCGTCGTTGGTCCCGCTCGATAAAGTGCTGATTGGCCGTTTTGGCGATAAGTGGACCCGCCCAGAGCATATTGTCAGCAGCGGAGCGTACAAATTATCGCAGTGGGTGGTCAATGAGCGCATCGTTGCCGAGCGTAACCCGCATTACTGGGACGATCGGCACACGGTCATTAATAAAGTCACTTACCTGCCCATTAGTTCAGAGTCTGCTGACGTGAACCGCTATAAGGCGGGTGAGATTGACATTGTGTATAGCGTACCGGTCAATCAGTTTGCACAGTTGAAAAAGACCATGGGCGATGAACTCCATGTCTCGCCTCAGCTTTCAACCTATTACTATCAGTTCAATACGACCAGAGCGCACTTTAATGACCCGCGCGTGCGTCGGGCGCTGAATATGGCGTTGGATAAAGACATCATTGCGCAAAAGGTGATGGGCCAGGGGCAACGTGCGGCGTGGGTTATCAGCCAGCCTGAAATAGGTGGGGTACAACTGCATGCGCCAGAGTATGCGTCGTGGCCACTCGACAAACGCATTGCTGAAGCTAAAAAACTGCTCACGGAGGCCGGGTATGGTCCTGACCATCCGCTGAGCTTAAATCTGCTCTACAACACCTTCGAAACGCACCAGCGTATTGCGATTGCCGCATCGTCAATGTGGAAGAAAAATCTTGGCGTTGAGGTGAAGCTGCAAAATCAGGAATGGAAAACCATGCTGGATACTATGCACACCGGTAATTTTGACATTGTGCGCTATGCGTGGATAGCCGACTATGACGATGCCTCTAGTTTCCTCAATATTTTCCGCACCGGGGACAGTGAGAATACCACCGGGTACAGTAGCCCCGCCTTTGATGAAGCGATGCATAATGCAGCGAAAGCAAGTTCACTGGAAGAGCGAGGTAAAGACTACCAGCAGGCTGAAGATCTGTTAGGTGAGGATGTACCTGCTATTCCGATTTATCACTATGTTCGCACTCATCTGGTGAAGCCGTGGGTAGGAGGATTTGCGCCGGATAACCGCGGAAATTACTACACCAAAGATATGTACATCAAAAAACATTAAGCGTGGTAGCCGCTACTTGTGCTGAATAAATGGCCAATTTGTTTTTATTTCAGTCGATTAACACTATTTTGGCTGTTTTTCAGGCAAACGAACACATTGGTACTTTACAGGTCCGTTCGGGATGTTTATAGTGCGCCTCATTGGAAGCGTGGCCGAGCGGTTGAAGGCACCGGTCTTGAAAACCGGCGACCCGAAAGGGTTCTAGAGTTCGAATCTCTACGCTTCCGCCAAATTTGTAATAAAATCAATAACTTGAATAATGGTTTTGATTTTATGGTGCATAAAGTGGTACAAAAAAAGCCCGTTTATACGGGCTTTTTTTACATCTAAAATCCGTCCTTTCTCACTAGAAATCCTTTCAGATACTCATCTTTCAGGTGAGGGCAAAACCATTTCAAACCGTGCTCTGTGAAGAAATCAGGGAACAATCCTTCCAGCGTTAAGTCCTCTAACATACTCCGAGCAGGTAAAGCGACATATCAGCATGGCACCCTGTAGCCCAAACATGTCGCGCTGGTGGTTTACTGGACAACCGATTGTTCTGTCGGTTAAAACAGCTAAAGAGAGCGTAATGGAAGGCAGGAGGATGGATGAAAAGAAGTGAAATCAGGAAAGCACTGGAAGCATGGTTTGATGTCGAGCGTTATGAGGCGATAGAGAAGTTAAGCCTGCAACAGTTTTATGTGGAGATTGAGCGGCGTATCTTGGCCTACAGGATGTTGTTGAGCCGGAATACCATACCAACCTTCAACAGACTACTACTGGATGATTACCGCAATAAAATTTTGCGAGGCGAAATCTTTTTCAGTGGTGATACCGCGACCCTTGGACATGAGCTTGCCAGAACCTACGCGGTAAACCCTACGACACGAAGCCATGCGCAATTTTATGCGAAAACGCTGGCATTAACCGAAGCCACTCCTGAGATTTCCGCGTTAAGCGAATCCGAATTTCTGTCCGAGTATCTAAAACAAACATCGCTGAAAAACCTTGCCCGTATCACTGTCGATATTCATTTGGAAGAGGCATCAACCGAAGAGATCATTGAACATCTGAAAGTGCTAATCCCCCAATGGAAGAGACAGCTAAAGATGAAAGCTCCTGCGGAACGGGAATATCGTTTCGGTAAAAGCACGTTCAGAAAAATCATTGAATATCGTCTTATTCCGATGATGGACCTGATTTTCTGGGGTGAGGACAATGGCGTCAAAATCCCGCTTTCACTGATTTCTTCGCTGCTTCACGAAGACAGCGACAACGATCGTGATGAAGGAATGCTAAAGGCAACGGATTACCCGCTGGCAATGGCTTTTCTGACTGATGCAAGCTATCTAAAATCGCTTGAAGATTACATCATGCAAAACAATCACTTAAAAGACTCACCTGTTGATAAGCATGTTGAGGACGATAAGAAGAAGAAAAAAGCAGCCAAGTAAAAAAGGTTACGTTCGCCGTGAGCGAACGTGATCGCATTCAGCCTTAACGATTTTTTTTCCGTTCACCTCCCTTCGATTTTTTCATAAAACTCTTTTATGAACGTCCCTAAAACGTCATAAGCGAATTCGCTATTATTGTTCTCGTCGCAATAACAGAGGACAGACAATGAAAAATAATATTAAACGATTTATTCGGGTGCCTGAAGTGCTTAATCGGGTAGGATTCAGTCGCACTACCTTATATGAGCGTATTAAGGAAGGGAACTTTCCAGACAGGGTAAAAATAGGTCCAAGGTGCGTAGCTTTTGTCGAGAGTGAGATAGATGAATGGATTGAAGCTACTATTCGGAACTCACGCCAGAACGCAGCATAAAACATAAATACTGTTTCCGGGCGAAAGAATGTTTTTTCGCTCAGTGACTCTTATTATCATTAAATAATGAAAGGGCAATGTATGAAAATAGAACTTAATACAACAGAGCAGTTTATCAAAGAAGCCGAGTATTCGTATAACCACTATATGAATAAACGACTACGAAACCAGTCTGTGCATTTCTACCACCTGCTGAAAAATAAAAAGGATATGAACGAAGTGATTGAAAATACTATCGAGAAAATAAAGGTCCATTTTTATGGGGCTGAAGGTGAACAAAAAGCGGAACGGATCACCGGGAGTGTTAACTATGTGAAAGTAAAGCAACACCTTCGTCAGCTTTGGATCGTCTATAAGTGTGTATACAGCTAATACTTATGCAAATATTTTACTATTCCAATACTAAACTAAAGAGGAAATAAAAATGGATACATTTAAAAATAAATCTACTGAAATCTTTTATGTTGTGTCCTTGCATATTTACGCGGATCTTTTTAACTCAAAGGATAAAACAACCAGTAATATGATTATAACACATGTAATGGATCATGAGTTTGTCTGTAAACTAATCGATCTGGCGATGAGGAATGCTGAGAAGCATCTTCTGAAAAAGGCATGGAAAAAGAACGCTGATGAAAAACTGTCTGAGGTGGATTTTAAAGAGGTTAAGCAGGCATTAGCAAAAATGCATTACACTGTTCTAGCGGAATCAATATGCTGATATGTACTGACGTATATCGGCCCCTTCATGGGGCTGATAATCGGACGATTAAGGTGCTGTTCTGTGGAGAGACTTGTTTTGCTGCTGTTCGAAGGTTGAACCAATGCCTGAGAACTGGTCAGGGCACTCTATTTGTAACTATAAATTTGATTGAGATCATTTTTTAATGGAAAATTAGCGTATGACACATTGATAATCTCTTTTATGGAAGCATATGTAATTGATGACCTTAACAAGGATATTACATGAGCACTGCAACTGACTTTAAGACACTCCTCGACAATATAAAAATAGATAATGCAGGCCAGATTAGTAAAAGGTATGGCCGTATAACTAAGGCTTTGAACCAATACTTTTATAACTTAGATTCTAAGACAGCCAATTCACTACAGGTTGGTTCCTATGGGCGCTTCACAGGGATTCGGGGGATCTCTGATCTTGATATGCTTTACTTTCTACCTGCAACTTCATGGCCAAGATTCCGAGATCGACAATCGTATTTATTACAGGTTGTGAAAACAGAAATCAAGAAAATTTTCAAAAATACGGATATTCGCGGTGATGGGCAAGTTGTTGTTGTTAAATTTAAGAATCAAGAGGTTGAAGTAGTTCCTGTATTCAGTAATGAAGATGGAACTTTTACATACCCGGATACACATGATGGTGGATCGTGGAAGGTATGTAACCCTAGGGCCGAAATGTCGTCTTTTAGGGCACTGAATGATGATAGGAAGGGACATCTGAGACGTCTATCTAAAATGATTCGAGCGTGGAAAGCTCGTCATGAAGTTGAGATAAGTGGATTCTTAATTGATACACTGTGTTATAATTTTTTCTCTAATCTAACTGAATATGATGATAAGAGTTTCAAAAGTTATGATCAACTTTCGCTTGATTTTTTCACTTTCTTAGAGAATGAAGGTGATCGAGTATTTTATTATGCTCCCGGTAGTCGCTCAAAAGTGAGCGTAAAAAAATCATTTAATAAAGTAGCAAAATTAACAAAAGAATATTGTGAAGAAGCTTTATCTGCTACAAGTGAAAACTCAAGAAACTTAGCTTGGAAAAAAGTTTTTGGCAGGCCTTTTCCAAATTATACGACAAAATCACTCAGTAATGTCAATGTATCTGAACAGTTTATTGAAGATCAATATGAGATGAATTTATATGGTCATGTTTCGATAGAATGTGAGATTAGAAAGAATAATTTATTGGAAGCTCTTCTTTCAAATCTTCTTGGCGAAGGGCATGATATTAGCACAAATCGCAAGTTAAGATTCTATGTTGATGAGATAAATAATATATCTCACCCATATAAGATTAAATGGAAAATAAAAAATGTAGGTGATGAAGCTGAGCGCCGAGGAAATTTTAGAGGTGAAATTTTAGACGATGAAGGAGGTTCTGAGCGTTTCGAGACCGCAGATTTCTCAGGACCTCATTTTGTTGAATGTTATGTTATTTATGGCAACCAAGTTGTAGCAAGAGATAGAATCGACGTACCTATACATAATTAGTCCCACTTTATGTTAGGTTAGTGTTAAACTAACATTAACCTAACATATCATAATGGTGAGTCAGATGGACAAAAATATATTAGAAGGGCAATTAAGAGAGTGCTATGGAAGGGTCGTTTACACACATAAAACTCATGAGAAATGTGCAGATATTCTTCAAAACAAACTAAGATGCATGAAAAATTTACAGCTAGTTCTTTTAGCAATAACTACCGGTAGTTTTATAACCACTGTAGTGGGTGATGCTAAAATAGGTGCTATCATTGGGTCAATACTTTCCGCTATACTTCTCTTTCTAAATTCATATTTGAAGGATTATGATTTAGGAACGATAGCTCAAAAGCACAGACAAGCTGCTGGAGATATGTGGTTAATTAGGGAGAGATATTTATCTCTGCTTACTGACTTGAAAATGCAAACTAAAAGTATAGAGGAAATTCTCCACGAAAGAGATGCTCTGATGAATGAACTTTCTGCAATTTATATGGGAGCACCATCCACGAATTACAAGGCATATTCAATGGCTCAAAAGGCGCTGAAGGAACTTGAGGATATGACTTTCTCTGATGAGGAAATTGATAAATTCCTTCCCACTGAATTGAAACGTAAATGAATTTATGAATCCATAGATGAACTAATCTGTATTAGCTCAAACCAGATCTGACAGTTATCGGTTATTTATATATCTGTCAGATTACATTTAGTTTAAGTTCTTTTCAGTCCAGACGCTTTTCCATCAAGTAATATTTTTAAAACCGCCAAATTATATTGACGGCTTTATTTGTGATCAGAGCGCGAAGTCATCCAGAGTTTTACCAGCTTCGATTGCAGCAGCGATTGCTTTAGGAGTGCGGCCCTGACCCGTCCAAGTCTGCTCATTACCGTTTTCATCTGTATATTTGTATTTAGCAGGGCGTGGAGCACGAGTAGATTTGGCTTTAGGCTGAGATGAACCAACTGCTGCTAGGAGTTCTGCTGGATCGATGCCATCTTCTAACAGTTTCTGGCGGAAGGCTTCAAGTTTAGCCTGACGTTCTTCTTGTTCTTTACGGACGGCACTTTCTTCCTCACGACGATCTTCAACGATTGCTGTTAACTTTTCCAGCATCTCTTCAAGCGTTGCCAGATCAGTTTCACGGGCCTGTGCGCGAAGTGTACGAATATTGTTCAGTGCCTTGAGAGCTTCACTCATAGTATGTCATCCAGTGTTTTAAAATGGGCGATTAATAAAAATAATGCTTACGGTGCTGTTGGAAAAATCAAAAAAACAGTCAGTAAATAATATAGTAAACATTATCGTTTAAGCAATCTAAAGCATCCCATTTCACACGAATAGCATAGAGTCGTTTTAAAGAGACATTTTCCTGCGCTTTTGGCTTGATGGTTCGAACTCTAACGAGAGGTGAGAGAGTTGCTCAAGACTTTGTTCTATGGAACGCTGGAACTCAACAGCGGCTTCTGTACGCTGTTTTATGACCAAGGCTACTATTTCTTCATCACTTTTTTCTGAAATGGCCTTACGGTATAATACACGTTCGTTAAATAAATCAAGATTACCTGATGATTTTGCTGATGTGTTAGCTTTTGAACTGCTGATGGGATTTAACTCGTCAATAAAGTATTCAATAAGAGATTCTCTCTTTTTTTCCAGCCTGCGAAGTTCAGTATGTGCAGATTTAAACTTTTGGGCTTTAATCAAAGGAACATCATCGGAGCGTAGCCTACGGTATTCATTCCTGTATTCTTCTATCGAAATATGATTTTTTAGTTCTTTGACTGTATTTACGTATTCGATTAAATCACTGTTGTCTGTTTTTACTTTTCTCATAGGAATACCTCGTTAATAAATAGTGGATATATTTATATTACGAGATATGGTGTTAGTGTCAAATTAGCTCTTTAGCTCTGTTTCTCTCTTGGCAAGAAAATATCTTTAATGCAATCGTGGTTTATTTCGGCGGTTTTTAAACCTGTTTTCTCGTAGGTAATTAATTTTTATTATTCGCTGTTTCCTTTTTGTCCTTCAAGTAATAAGTTTTCATGAAAGTTAAACGATCACCATTAAACATATAGTCTGGATTAATAAAATAATAGTTTTGTATCATGGTCTCAGCAATAAATTTCTTGTCAGCAAGTTCTTTCATACCCTTGAAATAAGTAGTTCTTGATATTTTTACGATATCTTGATCAACAATATCGAATGACATTAATATCGTATCTGTATCTTTATTATCCCTGATAGCAAGATAAAGTATCTTGAACACTTTTTTACCGGAGGAAGACAAACCTTCAATAGCTGATACACCATCAACATAAAGTTTCACAAACTGTGTCTTGTCTACTTCCATTGACTGAAAGAAACCACCATGTCCAACCTGTTCTCCTGTATTTTCATTTACTAATGCTAATCGATCTTTTCCTGTAGTAATACGCCTGACGCCTGTTTTTGTATGTAAGTTTGTATCATTAAGAAACGGATTTTTTGTATGGCGTGGAAGACCTCTTCTCGATTTCTTTACTTCAGTTTGTATATTATTTTCTATCATGGTATTTACTCCTTTATTTTTTTAGTTATACATTTAAGTAAATACTATATTTTGTGTGCAAGTCAATACTTGAAGTTTATTTTTTTTAAAATAACTAACACTTGATGTTTTTACTTGTAAAACTTGTAGTGCTACAGAATATATATAAATAACACTTTATTGTTTTTATTTGAGAATGGTTATCAACTTAAGTACCGGGATTCGGGACTTTAACTCCCGGATGTCGGTACTTGGTTTTGAGCTATAGCTGGCCTGAGAGCATTTTTCTTCTTCATTATTCAATTAGCGAAGCTGAGAACAACTATGCAGTGGTACTTTGGGGTACAGTTCTACTTTTTATTTCATTGGTTTCTTCTCTTCAATTTATATCTCAGCAAAGTGATTGTTTCAAACAATCACTAAGCGCTGCTGATATCTTATTAAAGTTGAAATTGTTTCCCATTTACCTCATAGCGGCTGTCGCCGCAATTCTTCATGGATAAATCCATCATCAACAGGGATGAACCCTGTTCCAGCAATGTGATTGTTTTGAACAATCACGAAGCGCTGCTGCTGAAAACATAGTTTTCATATATCTTTAAAAGAAAATGCTATATGTCGGTAGTAAGATCATATGTGCAGGCACAGGATCTGTTTTCGATTTTAGTATAATACTTTGAACATTAAATCTCATTTCATATCAGTGTCTGGGCGTAGCCGTGCGGTAGCACATGAGCGTTAGCTCATAAGATAAATATATTTTCAAAAAGAATAATAACAAAGACGTAATCCATGCTGCGCATGGTGTGTTAAATTTGATTTTCCACAGTGATAAATGGTATTTAATTACATAACAAACAAAATAAGGAAAGCATGTAATGAAAAACATAAAAATAATAAGTATCTTTAGATCAAATGAAAACATCCCCTTTATGACGGGTATCGTAAACGATATAGAAGAAAGTAAAAATGGAATAAAGCTTATTCTGGAAAACGGCGAAAGCATCAATATTAAAGATTACGGTTATTTCTTCCTGTCAGAGGGCGAAGGCGATTTGGACAGGGAGCGAATGGTAAGTAGTTACAGAAGGTTGATTTCTGAACTCAGTCAGATCAGTGAAGAAACCGTAACATCATTAATGCTCTGACCTGAACATCCCACTGCTGCTGTTATGATATTAACTTCATGAAAGATATTACTTTTTAAGTAAAACCAGAAATCGGTAAGTGATAAAACTCGTGCGGTATCACCGAGCAGCAGGGGTATAAGCTATGCCATGTCGGCTTAGGTCAAGTCTGTGACATTTTCCTCTGCTTCAGATCGCTGTAGACAGGTTTTGTTCCACCTATAAAAGTATCAGAACAAATCATGTGTGCTGCTTCATTCCTTATCCCTTGATCATTTAGCTAAAGCAGGACAACTGTGGCTATCGAACATTTCCCATCACTCCCAATTAATTGATACAAAAGATCGATAAATCACTATTGATAGTTTTAATCGATTGAAATCTGATTATCGATCGATGTTTTAATTGTTTATATCGATCGATAATCATTATTTGATAGCTTTAAGCTATCGTTTGTTTTGTATCGATCGATTTAAACGATATGACGAACAACAAAAATAATTCAATCCTATCAATTGATTAGAAGATGATTCCTGATCTGCGGGCAAGAATACTTAGATCGGGCGAGACAAATCAGACTAAATCTTTGAGGAATAAATGAAAGGACATAACTTCTTACCACTGGTGGTCTCGTTGGCATTTCTTACTGGATGCCAACAGCTTAACGATGGTGTGAATAGCGTTAACGGGGCAATTAACTCTTCACTTTCATCATTGAACAGTGCAGTGGGTAAAACACTTAGCGCTTCAGATTCAACTCAAAGTTCTGGCCCTGCCTCCTCAGTTGCGGGTCTTGGTGCTGTCTGCAAAGACTATGAAGAAAACGCAATGGCAGCAGAAAAGAAATGGACAGGCAAAAGGATCGCTATCACCAATGCCACTGTTCTCGAGGTTACGAAGGGCAGAAGTACCAGCGATATGATGACGGGAATGCCCATGTCAACCCCTAACTATTACCTGCTATTCAAATCAGCCGATACAAGCTATTGTGGTGGTATGGTCTGGATTGATTACTATTCTGGCCTTGATGATACGGTTCTGACTTACAAAAAAGGTCAGAAAGTCAGTGTCACTGGAACAGTCAACAACTTCGAAGTTCGTGGCTTCGCTACCATCAACAATGCCGATATGCCAGTTCGTCTGGTTGTTCTGAGAAATGGCACTATCAATCATTAATTCAGGGTTAATAAAATGCATAAAATATCGTTAGTGGCCGTCGGGGGTATTTTGCTTGTCGGTTGTGGAGATAAGGGAGATTTTGAGAAAACGATAAATAACAAAATTAGTAAGGAGCCTGTTTGTTATTCTTTTAATACAAAAGAAAATAACAGTGATGCTTATGAAAGCTTCAGCGAACCCGGAGTTTTCGTGAGAGTTAATGTTCGAGGATATGATGTGAGTCCTATCTTGGAAGGACTTAAAAAATCGGGCCTAATCGATATTGAATTCGAACAACAAGGGTTTACCCGTGTTGCAGCCTTATCAGCAACAGATAAAGGTACTAAAGCGAAATTTTGGGATAAGGAGCATGGGGCTTGCGTAGGTACTAGAACAGTGGATGAAATAAAAGAGTGGACAGAACCCAGCGACGCTGGTGGTCAAAAAGTAACACGGGTATCATATACATGGAAATTGTCAGATATCCCAAACTGGGTTGATAAGGACGCGTTTGCCAGAGCTGGGGTCAAAGGCATTGACAAATCTGAGAAAGCTACTGCGATATTAGTTAAAACTAATAATGGTTGGAAAGCTAGCGGTTTCTAATGTCAAAACGAGACATTATTTATATCAAGAAAATACTTGAAGGTATTTGCTGTATCATTTAAAGGAATAATTATGCGTAAGTCATTAGTAATGGTTCTAGGATTTTCTATTGTTCTGACTGGTTGTGAGAAAGCTGTTGAAAATAAAAGTATTTCTGAGCTTACAAGTGAAGAAGCAGATGGTATTTGCAAAAGACCAGATGTTATTACACAGATAGAAAATAGCTTCAGAGAGGGGAGTGTTGAATTCTTAAATCGTAATCCATTAAACTATTCCCCGTTTATTGATAGATATAACTCTGTAGAACAACTTTCTGACAATAGAAGAGCGTCAAGGATTGATGTTAGCTATAAATATAGTGCGGATGATTTTTCAAAAGGATTCGGAACTACCGATAAAGTTAAAGTAAGTAACGCAAGGCTAACTGGCACAGGTAAAGACGATTTATCATGTAGTGCTAAAATAGAGTTCACATCTAATAAAATCTATGGGATTTCATTTTCAGATAATTTCACTTACAATATAAAAAAAGAAAACGATAAATTTGTTACTGACATTAAACTTTCTCTTGAAGGACTAACACGTAGTAAAAGTGAACCTACGGTATCTCAAAAGGAGTGGCGTGATAAGTATGAAGAGAAACTTAATGCAGATGATGATGTGTTGAGGAATATTCCTGATTCTGAATATAAAGTCATCTCACAGAATGATATATATTACATTTACTTTGCGCAAGCACTACGTAAGTTCAGCGATGATGAATTAATGGGGTTCTTTAGCTCTAAGTGGAACAATACGACTGATGTCTTTGCCAAAGAAGATATTAAAAAGGAAGAACTTCCTAAAATAAAAGAAAAAATTGAGCAATATAAAAATCTGAAAAACATATTGTCTTACTCAACTTTTAATTTGAGTCAGCAACTGGCAGACAAAAATGCTCTCAAAACAGAAAGTGGTGAAAAATCTATAGAAACTTCTACTAGTTGGTTTTCTACACGTGATAGCTATGACATGACGAAGAAGGGTTATAGCTATGAAGCGCCCTCATGTAATATGAACGGCGGTTTAACAATCGAACGACGTGGAATCCGCTTCACTACAGATGATTCTTTACGTGGGTGTGTAGTTGGCGTACCGGATGACAAAGCTCGCGAAGTATCTGCTAAGCTTGCTGCCATAGGTAGACAAGGAGGTAATGCTGGCTTCTTTGTTAAATCTTATCTTCATATCTCTAAGGTCGATGGTAGTGACAATACCATTCATACGACTGTGATTAAGGATGAAGTTAACGTTTACGATCCTGAAACCAATGAGCTTATTCTTGATACTGTAGTTAGATAGCTGCTATATACATATACATTTCATGGTGCATGCTTACTGGTTCTGGAATAAACATGCACCTGAAGTGGAGTGTAAATAGGCTGGAGCTTCAACACACTCATAAATAGAAGGAATATATGATTCAGTTAATAATAGTGGTTTTCTTGGGGCTTCTGTTAAACATACCATCACTTACACCGGTGCTTTTTCTCAAAAAGACACAAAAGAGCGTGAAGGTATCGATGGCGGTCAGACTGTTTCTACTTAACGCTTTCTTGGTGCTGTCATTGGTGACGGTTTCGCAGAATATTACGCAAAAATACGGGCTGTTTCCTATATGGCTGGTATGTGTTGCTATCGCTCTTTTTATGGTTAATCTGGTATCAACAGTTAAATTCGTGCGTAAGAATTTAACTGTTGGTAAAAGTCGGACTATTATCCTTTCATCATTCCTGATTGTCTATGCCACCAGATTTCATGCCGTGTTTTCAGATGTGTATGGAAGTGGATATACGCTTAACGGATACAACACCGCATGGACATTTTTCTTCTTGTTTGCCTGTCTCTTGGCTTATATCGGTTGCTCTGGGAGTAAAACATATTCTGGTTATTCTGCACCGTCATCTGCATCGCAACCTGATTATTCTAAACCGACCAAAGAGTATGAAACACAATCTCAAGTTGACTACGATATTGCTGTAAAGGGGCGGAGTGTTCTATCTGATCCCAATCTAAGCATTGTTGAGCAACAGCGTTATCGGGATGCTCTTGAGAAAAAAGAAAGAGAAGATTGGTAAAATATATTTACATATACTTAATAAAGCCGATGGAAATCGGCTTTGAAATTCCTTATTGGAATTCATTGACATTATCTTATCTAAATTTTGCCTTTTATTTTCTATATCCCGGTGGCCTCATAGGTGGGGCTTTATCTTTGCTGGCATGTGGTATGAGATCCATGCGATGATCGTTTTCCGGCTGTTCGTTCTTAGGGCGGCTTGGGAAACGGCTGATTTCATCCGGTGTTGGTTTATAGTCATCTTGGTTAAACTTGGCTTTTTCCTCATATTCAGTGCGAGAGATATGACGGCCTAATACCTCGTCAAAGACGTAGTTTTCAGCAATACGTTTATCATGTCCTTCACTGATAAGATCAATTTGGGATTTGTTTGCTTTAGCCCATACAAACTTCTGCTTGAAAAAATCTATGACAAGAGTTGTGAAGCGTTTAAAAATATTATCCTGACGTGGAATAGCCTGTGTCCTCTTAACACGTTCAGGGGCGCTTCTGGATGCCCTGTTTGGGTTTTGAGAAGAGGATGTTTTCAGGATAGTATTTGTTCCAGAATCAGAAATACTGACTGATGGTTTCTTACCAGCAACGACCTTACTGATTTTTGTTTTATCACGGTAAGATTTAACGCCACGCATACGAGTATGAGGAGTTGGTGCTACCAATACAGGTCTTTGATTCTCATCAGTAGAAGAGCGGGGGTGTGTTTTAGGTAATACAATCTCTTCTGGTTCAGCAAGATGTGTAATCGTAAAGCTTCTGACATCAACGACGATTTCAAGATCAAGTTCGCTGAATGTTTTGTAGACTTCAACTGCTTCCTGCTTGGCAGCATCACGAACAGCTTGTTCTGTGGCTCTTTGTTCCTGAGCTGCCTTACTACGCCATTTGGCACTGTGGATGCGTTTCATTGGAGGACGGTTTGTTTCAGCGGCTTTTGCAAGCCATAGAGCTTCTTCTTCATTATCCAGAGCAACTGCTGCTTTCTCTAATGCTTCTTCGTGCTGGGCTTGGAGAGAGCGATGGTCAATACGTTCTGATGAACCAGCGGCAGCGAGGTAGCTGTTAGCCATAGCTGACCATGATTCACGCCATAAAACAGACATTTTTCTGTCGTTCCAGCTCCTTTCCTTTTTACCAAAACCTTCCGGGCCTATAGTTTTTAATGTCAACATAACGTGAGCATGTGGGTTGTCGCTATCAAGATCATGAAAAGCGATGTCGGCAATCATGCCTTTATCAACGAAATTTTTCTGGCAATACTCAAGGACAAGTTTTTTCTTATCGTCATTGTTTAACTCGGCAGGAATAGCAACATCGAAAAAACGGGCTGTTTGACCATTTTGTTGACGCTCAACCCTTTCAACTTCATTCCACAATGCTGTAGAGTCTTTTACAATATATTGAGGAGCATTAACAGGTGATAATATGAAATGCCCGTATAAATCTGTACGGCGGCTATAATCATAGGTATCACCTGTTCTTTCATCGGTGATTCTGCAACGAGCATGATAGGCAGCTTTCGCAACGGAAGATTTGCCCTCACTTCGTTTCACAATTTTAAAATCAAGATGAAAAATAGCCATACAATAAAAAGAACCTCAATATAAATTTAAATATCAAACCAAAATATAAATCTTCAATGCGACTATGCAGGTTTTAGTTTTTCGCAAGAAAAACTCTGGTGTTGACGTTGACCTTGTTTCCGAAGGAAACGGTGTTAGCCTGCGGCAGGCAACCGTCGGTAGACCCCACACGCTCACGAAGTGAGTGTATAGGTGGGCATTGCTTTATTTTTATATCTCCTAAAGGAGCTAAAAATAACGACTATGTAAAAAGTTTTTCTATAGTTAAATAATAACTCTAGTTTTACTGACTGTGAAATTACTGAGGATGAAATCAGACGAACGGCTGAGGTATTACGTAAATATCGTGGCTTTTGGTTTTAGAGAGCGCCCATAAGGGCAAAAGAGTAATTTCCCTCCCGCCGTAAGGCGGGAAAACTGAATTAAGATAAAAAAGGGAAAATAAAAATCAATTTTACATGTTGCACAATTAACAGGTTAAGAACAGAAATCAGAATCAAAAGATAACAGATGAAATTGTTTTCATCGATTTGATAAAATAAGTAACGCGGAGAGTATTAGACATTTTAAGTTAGTGATTGCACTCGGATGTGTTGCACATTTTTATGTTGACCCTGTTGTTAGCTTATTTTTAAAACCAAAACACAATTTTTGGGATGAATCCCATTATTAACAGGACAAGCCTGTTCAGCAGGTGATTGTTTGGAACAATCATCTTGCGCTGCTCAACCTTCTGTCTGTGATTTGACCTTTTCCTTTATTAATTGTATTTCATGTTTTTAACAACTAAAAGGAGAAGTAATTATGAGTGATACTGATAACAGTAGAAAACCACGAACAGAAAAAACAGTAAAGCAAAAAATAGCTTCAGCGCAGATGCGTTTAAATCGTCTTAAGAGTAAAGAAAAATCTTTATCGAAGAGTGTTGAGACTCGATTGAAGATCATCCTTGGGGCCGAAGTAGCTAAAGCGGCTGGAAGTAAAATAGAAGATGTGGATAAGGAGTTTGTGCTTGGACTAATATTATATTTTCAAAGCGTGAGTGCTGAAGATAAGATAAAATTTCAGATACTTGGGAAAAGATTTCTTGCAGATATGATTGGCAGGCAACAATAACAACTGTGCTATTATTAAATAATAAGGATATGAATGTGCGATTTGGTGAACTGGATAATACCGCATTAATCTTAATGAGTGCAAACGTTATAATGTGGAGTATAAATATTGGCTTGTTGAGTTTATGGACTATTAACAGAGTAGGATAGTAGAAAGTTAATCAAAAGGCGTTATGTAATCCCATACCATTAATAAAGACTATTGATTGTTCTAACAATCATTTTTTATCATAAATAACACAACGTCCATTGACCAATCTTTTATTTTTGTTAATTAATTGATGATGGGGTCAAAGAGGATGATAAAAATGAAAGGAATAAATAATAAGGGGTTTTCTTTATTGGAGTTGACATTAGTTTTGGGTATTGGAACAGTGATTGCTTTCGTAAAATTTCAAGACATGAAAACTAATCAAGAAAATATGATGGCTGATACTGTTGGAAATCAGATAAAACAGATAGGAGAGGCGGTAAATCGCTATATCAGTATTCGCTATGATAAACTATCAACACTTTCATCAAGTAGCAGCCAGTCCAGTGATCCGGGGCCAAGGGTATGTTCTGGTAATAGTTGTGAAATTACATATCAGACTTTGGTGAATGAAGGATTGCTGCCTGTGAGTTATACAGGCATCAACATGCAAAAGTCCTCTTACAAGATAGTGTTAAAACGTTCAGGAATAGCTCCTAACTTTGTTATCAATGGTCTTATTACAACAACATCACCTTGGCTGGAAGGCGGGAGGTATCGTTATGACTTGTTAGGAAAGGCAATGCAAGTTGCTGGTATTGATAGTGGAATGACGAAATCAGCAGCTTTAGTATCAGGTCTGCAGGGCGCATGGACAGAGGCATCATCAACTTTCAATAATATTACCGCAGCGGGTCTACTGGCGTATCGTGTTGGGTACGATTCTTCTATGTATTCAGTGTATTTGCGTCGTGATGGCACATTACCTATGACCGGTAATTTAAACATGGGTAATCAGGACATAAATAATGCCAGAAATATAGCGGCAGCGGGAACCATAACTACGGAGGTATTACGAACTGGCGGGGCAGCGGCGATAGGTACAAAATTAGATGTTGGCGGTGTGGCGACATTAAACTCTGATTTGAACGTAGCAGGTAATGGTCAAGTCAATGGCAATTTAAATTCTAATAATAGCGTATCAGGAACAACCATAACATCCAGAGGTGAGACCTATACTAATAACTGGTTCAGAACTATGGGGGATGGGGGGATTTATTTCCAAAAATATGGTGGCGGATGGAATATGACAGATTCCAATACTATAACAGCATATAATGGTAAAAATATTCAGACTTCAGCAGGATTATATGGCGGATACGTTAAATCAACCGGGAATATAGATGCTAATGGAACAGTTAACGCTGGATATGTATGGGCATCAGGGAACCTTAATTCTAACTACGTACACTCTAATGGCAATATTGATGCAGTTGGACAAGTTTATGGTGCTGGTGGAGTTGTATCAGGTGGTAGAACAACAGTTGGAGAATATCTTCAACTAAATGGAGTGTCCTATGCTGGAAATGGATGTTCTCCTAATGGTTTACAAGGTCGAGCAGTTGATGGTTCTATATTATCTTGTACTAATGGAGTGTGGAAAGAAGGGGGCGGAAGTGTAAATAGGATGTTTATTGTTGTTGAGGGGAAGTGTTATGTTCCAAATAAAGATACCGGAGGTTGTTCTTGTCCAAACGACCCTAATCGTCTAAAACAAATAGAAGTGTCAAGATATCGAGGAAATGAATGTAATAATGGTGGAAGTAACTGTAGAGAGCCGGATAGAAGACTATACACATGTAATTAGATGACTGGCGGGATTCCGAACAGTTCATTTTGCCATGATGACGAATCACCTATGACTGGTAATTTAAACATGGATAATCAGGGCGTAAATAATTTCAGAAATATAACAAAACAGATTGCAACAATTTCATGGGTATTACATTTGACTGTTAGGTTAATGGAGTAATCAATTCAAATAACGCTGTTTCAGGTGCAACGATAACATCTCAGCGGGAATCATTAAGTGCTGGTGAATATTTTCATATTGGAGATATTGTTACAAACTTCGAATATTAATAAGGAGGCTACAGCAAGAATTGAATTGAGAAGGAAAAGATTACATGAGGATATGGTAGGTCGACAGGTCTAATGGCTCAAAAGCAATAACATTATGATAATGATAGTTTTTATATGTTCATGGACAATTAAGTACTTAGTTTTGTAGAGGAAATTGTTCAAAAAGTGTTCGTTTTTGGGATCGTGTTCAAGAAATTCACAGTGCTTTATGGTGTAGTTTAGCTTAAGTGTCTTTTAAAAAGAGTATTGTGGAGAAAGGTTTTAGAATTTTGGCTTTCCATGAAACCACAATCTTTATTATGAGGTGAGGTGGATGTTATGGATGAGGTCAATGTTGCTCAGTATCTTAGGATGTCTACGGACCATCAGCAATATTCATTATTTAATCAGTCTCAATTTATAAGAAAATATGCATCGGAACATGGTATGAATATCATTCATACCTACGATGACTCAGGTAAAAGTGGAGTAACTACGAGCGGCAGAGAAGCATTCAAGAAACTTATTGATGATGTTATTCTAAAAAAAATTAGCATCAGAGCCGTCTTAGTTTATGATATCAGTCGTTTTGGTAGATTTCCCCATAATGATGAGTTTGGTTATTATACACATCAACTCAGATTAAATAATGTTGAAATAATATATTGTGCTAATCCAATTTCAGATTCGGATGGTGATTATGCTGATTTTCAGTTGTTTGTCAGCCGAAAAGAGGCATCTTCGTTTAGCAAGAATCTTTCGCAAAAAGTTTTTTTGGGACAAATTAATTTAGCCAGTCGTGGATATCATCAAGGTGGTCCTGCTGGTTATGGTTTACGTAGAATGCTGATAGATGAAAATAGAAAAATTAAAGGTATTCTTAAGTATAAAGAGTGGAAAAGCATCCAGACTGATCGAATAATTTTAGTATTAGGGCCGGAAGATGAGGTCATAACGGTTAGATGGATATACGACCAATTCGTGAATAACTCTAAGCCAGAGAGGGTTATTGCCTCTGAGTTAAATAGAAGAGGGATTACTGCAGAGCATGGCACTAAATGGACCAGAGGAAAGATCCACGAGATTTTAACTAACGAAAAGTATATTGGTCATAATGTCTATAACCGAACATCTTCTCGTTTAAAGCAGCGGCTTATCCACAACCCACAGCATGAATGGATAAGATGTGAAAATGCTTTTGAAGCTATTATTTCTCCTGAGTTATTTTTACAAGCGCAGGCTATTATTAGTAATAGAAGCATTCACCTTAGTAATGAAGATTTACTTGGTAAACTCTCCGAGCTTTTTAAAACAAAAGGGAAACTTTCCGGTATAATTATAGATGAAGATGATGATACACCATCCTCATCTGTTTATAGGAAACGTTTTGGTGGCCTATTACAGGCTTATAAATTAATTGACTATAAACCAAAGCATGATTATGACTATCTGCGTATTAATTCCTTGCTAAGAGAGAAATACCATAGCTTAGTTGAAAAACTCATTTTTGATATTGCAGAACAAGGCTGTTATGTTGAATATGATGAGGAGTCTAAATTATTTACTATTAATGATGAAGTTAAAATGTCTGTAGTTATCTCCCGTTGTTTTATGAATAACACGAGAAAACGCTGGAGAATCCGGTTTGAGCGAAGGTTTAGCTATGATATTTGTATCGTTGTTAGACTTGATAGTCAAAACGTTAACACCAAAGATTACTATATATTCCCTTCAATAGAGTTATTAGATAATCAGTTTGTTTTTGAAGAGTTAAATCCTTACCAGTTAGAGTTTTATCGATATGATGACTTGATACCTTTTTTGCAAATCCTTAAACGTGATGTTTTTTAAAAGGAATCCACTGATGAATGAATACGAAGAAATAAAGTTTATAGATATCTCCGAGATCAGAATCGTTAATCCACGTTCAAGAAGCAAATCTATTCACGATGAACTTGTTGAAAGTATAAAAAAAATAGGGCTAAAAAAACCAATTACGGTTAGGTTATCTGATTCAACCTGTAAGACGTATGTGTACGATTTAATTTGTGGTCAAGGGCGGATTGAGGCTTATCAAATATTAGGTGAAAACCAAATCCCAGCAATAGTAAAGTCAGTAGATCATGAAGATGGTCATATCATGAGTCTTGCAGAAAATATTGCTCGAAGAAAACCACGTTCGACTGAGCTTCTCAATAGCATTATAGAATTAAAGAATAAAGGTTTTTCTGAGTTAGAGGTTGCTAATAAAATTGGACGTTCTAAGAATTGGGTAGCTTCTATTGTATCATTAAAAGAAAATGGTGAAGATAAATTACTTTCTGCTGTTGAGTCTGGCAGGATTCCGATATATATAGCGGTAGAAATATCAAGAGCTAAAGGAGTTGATATACAACACCTTCTTTTAGAAGGCTTTAATTCTGGTGATCTTAACTCAAAGCAGATCGGTGCAATTAAAAGGATCTTAGCTCAGAGAGAAACATCAGGTAAGGGAAGTGATAATAATTCTTTTGTTCAGGGAATAAAAAAGAAGCGGATTACTTCTGATGAGTTAAAAGAACTTTATCAAGAAAATGTCAAAAGGCATAAAATTATTCATACAAGATCTGAGTTTACAATATCTAGCCTAATGGTTGTTAAAGAGATAATGATTAATTTACTGAGAAATCGAGAGTTTTCCAAACTCCTATCTGTTGAGAGCCTAAATTCTGTCCCTGCATTTATTTTGGATAATGTTGACCCTGAGCGAGGCCTTGAAAATGAATAAACCTAACTTCGGTAATAAGTGTTATATTATTAATATTTCTGACCTGTTATATGGGAAAGATTTACCTATCAATGTGAAATTAAGCGTTAAATATCTTCAAATACTTTCAACTGTGAAAACTGTTGGTATCATAGAACCTATAGTAATTTATATTAATAAAATGTCAGAAAAGATCATACTCGATGGTCATTTAAGAGTTGAAGCATCAAAGGATATTGGACTATCCACTGTGCCTTGTTTGATTTCTGAGGATGAAGAATCTTACAGTTATAATAAGTATGTCAATCGATTACCAGTTATTCAGGAGTATCGTATGATCTTACAGGCAGTGGATGCTGGTGTCTCAGAAGAAAAAATTAGTCAATCTCTTAATATATCAGTAGAAACACTCAGGGCAAAGTTCAGATTACTTGATGGGATTAGTCCGGAAACTACTGCATTATTAGCAAATCAACATGTTCCTCAAGCGATATTTGCTATTTTACGTAAAATGAAACCAGAAAGACAGCTGGAAGCGGTATCCACGATGATGAGTATAAACAATTTTAGTCGTAAATTTGTTTTATCATTATTACATTATACTCCTGATCACATGTTAATAAATCCGAAAGATTCGAAGCTCAAGCAACAAGACATAGCAAAAAACTTTGCCAGAATGGAGCGCGAAATGGCTGCTATGGAAATGGAGACTAAACAACTCGAAAATATATATGGTACAAATAATTTAAAGTTGGCAGTGATTATTGGCCATATTAAAAAATTACTTTCTAATTATTCTGTATTAAATTGGTTGGTAGATAATAATTCGGATTATCTAGCTCAACTAAAGAAAATTGCTGCTATTGACTCATTGCCAGTATGCGAAGACGAAGAGTTGCGTTGAATACCATACGGACCACTATGGACAATGCATTTTATGTTGTAGTGTGTTGTTCATAGTTGTGCTATATAATTATTTATTATTTTTAAATCTGAAAGTTTTAGAGAAATAAATTTGACAATTGATATTTAATATTATATTTAATAAGTGTTCCTTGTGAGTATTCACTTTATCAAGTGTCTGATTGCCCCATGTATGGGGATATGTATATTCTCTCCAATGGAGAGTTCCCTTCAAGGGAAAAGGAAAGGGCCGAAAGGCCCTTTAAATTATATTACATGTTATCAAATTTTTTCTTCCAGTCCTCTTCTTTTTTTCTCAGTTTTTTAGCAAGCTTAGGATAATATATTTTACGGTCATGATCTGTAGGCCAACAAACTGCCACTGCGTAGAAAAGTAATGCAGACGAAACTAAAAGGCCAATGAGAAAATGGGGTGTTATTGGATCGCTATGCTTAGATTGCTCCCATAACCAGTCAATAAACATCTTGCTGGAGCCGTCTGATGCAGATAGATACCACTCCATGGAGAAAACAAAGAAGGTCCCGAAAGAAATTAGTTCAACCAGTTTTCTTTCTTTAAAATTCTTCTCTCTTTTCGTTTGTTCTTCAGTGTACAATTTGAATGACAAATCATCACCGTTATCTAAGGCATCATCTCGCAGTTCAGAAATAAAAACGTCAGTTGAAGAACGTTGATAGCTCCTCTCGTCTTTACTTTGTAAAAATTCGCTAAATTTTATTTTTGATAACAACATGTAAAAAAACAATGTCATTACCTCTAATATTAATGACGAGAAAATCCCTAAGGAAATAATCATTCCGGCCAGATCTGCGAGTGAGAGATCGAATTCTTTACCTAATTTTATACCAAACAACCCATTCCCTTTTAGAAGGAAAAATAGGACATCAAAACATAAGGTGAAATAAATAACTTTTGCTACTTTGGCTAAATCCCATAACCCATCTACAAAGCCTAATAAAGAAAGTGTTGAACCGCTACTGCTATTATTGGATGACATAATTATCCCCGTTCAGTCCCTGATAAACTCCTTATAATAATGAGTTATAGAAGGGGTGCAAGCCGTCCTTGGCTTTCAGGGTTTTATTTGTGATGAGCAAACTCAAACGGTCTGACCATACCGTTGCTGTTAGCATCAAGGAAATCGGCCCACCACTGTAGCATCAGGTGTCGCTGGTCAAGGTGCTTGGCTTTATGGGTGTAAGCAGCACGGACGCTGTTGCTTTCTTTATGGCTCATTTGTAGCTCCACAGCGTCTTCTGACGACAAGCCTGACTCAATTAAGGCACTACATGCCAGCGTGCGAAAACCGTGTCCACAGATGTCCTGCTTCGTGTCATAGCCCATATTGCGAAGGGCTTTGTTGATGGTATATTCAGACAGAACAGCTAAACATGGGTAAGACAATAGCCTGACCACTCATCCATCAACGCCACACGCTTAGGCCATAACGTCCCACGTTGATACGCTGCCTCAGCCTTATCTGCCAACTGGTGCGCCAGCGCATGTTCAATAACCTCACGTTGATAGTCCGTTGCTTCACCAGCCCACTCGCGGAAAGTAGAACGGAAGCCATGCTGCGTTAAGCCACTATGTCCCATTCGTTTCAACACAGCCAATAATGACATATCAGAAAGCGTTTCAGCGCGAGGGGCAGGGAATACATGATTGTTATCTTTTAATCGTGGTAAATCTTTTAACAGAGCAACAACAGCATCAGATAGAGGAACCCGATGTTCTTTTGCTGCTTTCATACGACTGGCGGGAATAGTCCATGTTTTACTTTTCAGATCGATCTCTGACCACTCTGCGCCACGAACTTCACCAGAGCGAGAAGCCGTCAGGATAGAAAACTCAAGAGCGCGGGCTGAGATTCCTTTACGTTTGCGCAATTCAGACATAAAAGAACTGATTTCTTCATAAGGTAATGACGCATGGTGTTTCTGATCTTGAACTTTACTTGGTAAAGGGAGTAGGGGTTTCAACATACCTTTCCATGCTGCTGGGTTATCACCTTCAAAATACTCTTTAGCCTTTGCGTAATCGATGATGGCTTCGATACGACCACGAAGACGACTAGCCGTCTCGTTCTTGGTTAACCAGATCGGCTCTAGTATTGCCAGAAGATCAACTTTAGTGATTTCACCAATCACTTTTTGTCCAATGAATGGGTAGGCATAGGTTTCCAGTGTCGATCGCCACTGCGCCACATGCTTTTTATTCTTTAGCTCGCTACTTTTGATTTCTATCACTGCTTCTGCGCATTCACGAAATGTCTTTTGCTTACGTGCCAGAGCTTCTTGAGCCGCTTTTCGAGCGTGTTTTTCTGCAAGGGGATCAATGCCATTACGGATCTGCTTACGGAGTTCACGCGCCTTATCGCGCGCTTCTGACAACGAAATTTCGGGATAGGGGCCTAACCCCATGTTAAGGCGGCGGGGAACTGTTTTACCTGCTTTATTGATGCGGGTTCCCATTACAATACGCAAGCCCCACACTCGTGAGCGTCCGATAATCCGAAGGTATAGGCCATCAGCGCCACCAACGTAATATTCTGCATCGGCCTTAAGTTTAGAAACAGCCAGTGCAGACAGTTCTTTAGCTTTCTTTGGCATAAGTAGTATTTCATCGTGGTGCATTAGGTGGTGCATAAAATGACAGATTTTAGACTGTTTAGCAATACATTACCGAACACTAAATAATGACAACATATTGTTTTATATTTAAAAAAATAGTGTTTGTTTAGAGTTAGACGGACACTAACATGGCGGACTACGCTTCCGCCAAACATGAAAAGGGGTTACCGAAAGGTAACCCCTTTTTTTACGCGTCAATTCTGGGTGCATATTACATCAACACCTCATCAGCGGTCATACAAGCGGTGGCTTTCCGGACAACTTGGGCTACCTATTGCATTGGTAGCCCTGTCTATTCTTCTGAACTGATCTATATCAATTTTATCTGGATAATCTTTAGCATCCTTTCTGCTGGGTTAAATTGATTTGATGAATGCATTTCCCTCTTTAAATCAACATATTAAATTATACTATCTCCATTTTGTTACCAGTAACCCTCTGTTTTTCTCATAAAAAGCAACATTTCCTATCCTTGCGTTAACAAAATAAGGCGATTATTTTTACTTTAATTGACAAACATGGGAATTATTAGCCAGATAACTGTTGATTGATTTGACTTATTAATAAAGCAAATACAGGAATGTTTTATGAGCAATAACGAAAATGAGGGCGTTCCCTCGAGGCGGCGTTTTTTACAGCAAACGTTGGCAATTATCCCTCTGACTGCCATGGGCGGCAGTCTGGTTACCCTGAGCACCTCCGCAGCATTCGCATCTTCTGAAGGCGTATCAGCCCAGTATGTTCCGCGTTTTTTTAATAACGATGAGTGGATGTTTGTCCTGGCGGCGGTCGATCGACTGATCCCCGCAGATGAGTACGGCCCCGGGGCGGTGAGCGAGGGCGTACCGGTATTTATTGATAAGCAGATGGAGTTGCCTTATGGCTACGGGCATCTGTGGTATATGCAGGGGCCCTTTGCTGACGCCGTTCCGGAGCTTGGCTATCAGTCTCATTTGGTTCCTCGCGAAACCTGGCGCCGTGGCATAAAGGCCGTGAATCAGTGGTGCCTGGAGAAGCAGCAGAAACACTTTGCCGAACTGACCCATCCCCAGCAGGAAGAGGTTCTGCGCCAACTGGAAAGCGGAACGCTGACTTTTGAAAACGTGCCGGGGAAAATCTTCTTCACTCAGATGCTGGAAAACACCAAAGAGGGATACCTGGCCGATCCGCTGCACGGAGGCAATAAGACAATGGCATCGTGGAAACTGATCGGATTCCCGGGGGCGCGTGCTGACTATCAGCAGGTGATGGATAACCCTGGTAAGCCGTATCCACTGGGACCGGTAAGCATTTCAGGGAAGAGGAGCGTATAACCATGACAATTAAAAAAGAACCTGTAGATGTGGTTATCGTGGGCTTTGGCTGGACCGGTTCGCTAATGGCGATGGAACTCGCGGAGAGCGGGCTGAAGATTCTGGCGCTTGAGCGCGGTGAAGCGCGCGACACATATCCTGATTTTGCCTATCCGCGTATCGCGGATGAACTTACCTACGGTATACGGCTGAAGCTGTTCCAGAATGCGTCGAAAGAGACGGTAACCGTGCGCCATACGCAGTCAGATACCGCCTTACCGTATCGTCGATTTGGTTCCTTCCTGCCGGGAGACGGTGTTGGCGGCGCTGGCGTGCACTGGAACGGGATGCTCTGGCGCCCGCTGGAAGCCGATCTCAAGATGCGCAGTACGGTCATCGAAAAATATGGCGCAGATTTTATTCCGGCAGATATGACGGTGCAGGACTATCCGTTTACGTATCAGGAGATGGAGCCATTCTTCGATAAGTACGAGAAAATTTGCGGTACCGCCGGACAGGCGGGCAATGTGCAAGGCCAGATTATGGAGGGTGGTAACCCCTTCGAGGCTGAACGGCGGAACCCCTATCCGACGAAAGCGCTGAAACAACAATACTCTGGAATACTGTTCAGCAAGGCGGCTAAAGAGCTGGGGTACCACCCGTTTCCGGTTCCGGCTGCCAACTGTAGCGAACCGTTTACCAACCCTTATGGCGTCCAGCTCGGCGTGTGTAACTACTGTGGATTTTGCGAACGTTTTGGCTGCTTTAACTACTCTAAAGCCTCTCCGCAATCCTGCGTGTTGCCTGCGCTGAAGCAATATAACAACTTCGAGCTGCGTACTGAATCTCAGGTATTGCGGGTTAACACCGACTCGACGGGGAAGAAGGCGACAGGGGTCACCTATATTGACGCCAATGGACAAGAGGTGGAGCAACCGGCCAGCCTGGTTGTGTTGAGCGCTTTCCAATTGCACAACGTGCGGCTACTGCTGCTATCGAAAATCGGTAAGCCTTATGATCCGGTAACCGGAGAAGGTGTGGTCGGGCGCAATTATGCCTACCAGATGAATGGCGGCATCTCATTGTTTTTTAATGAGGATCATGATTTTAATCCGTTTGCCGCGACCGGGACTACCGGAATGTTTATAGATGATTTTAATGCTGAGAACTTTGATCACAGCAAACTGGGATTTGTCGGTGGCGCGACAATTTCCGCCACCATCACAGGTGGACGCCCAATCCAGCAGATGTCTACGCCAAAAGATGCGCCGAAGTGGGGCAGCGGCTGGAAGAAAGCCATTAAAGAGAGCTACCTGCACACGATGAACGTAGGGTCATCCGGTTCGGTGATGCCCTACAAACAGTGCTATCTGGATCTCGATCCAACCTATAAAGATCTGCATGGGCAGCCGCTGTTGCGTATGACCTTCGACTGGCAGCCGAATGAGCTGAAAATGACGCATTTTATCGGTACGAAAGCGGAAGAGATCGTTAAGAAAATCAACCCTCCACATTATGAAATGGGCTTCAAAAAGATGGATGCGCATTATGACGTGCGTCCCTATCAGTCGACCCATACCACCGGTGGCGCAGTCATGGGTGATAACCCTAAAACGAGCGTGGTGAATAAATACATGCAGAGCTGGGATGTGCCCAACGTCTTTGTCCTGGGGGCCTGTTGCTTCCCGCAAAACCTGGCCTATAACCCGACGGGGATCGTTGGCGCGACGGCGCTGTTTGCCGCGCATGCGATTCGTACACAGTATCTGGCAAACCCCGGTCCGTTGGTTCAGGCATAAGGGAGGGATTAACATGACGATTCAATGGAAAGCGTTGCTCCCTGTACTGCCGCTGGCTTTACTGGCCTCCGCCGTTCAGGCCGGAACCACCAGCCAGAGTTTTAGCCAGGGAGATCAGCTGGCGGCGGCTGGCGATTGCGTCGCCTGTCATACCGCTGCGGGCGGCAAGGCTTACGCTGGCGGTCTTAAAATGAGTACGCCAATCGGAGCGGTCTACTCAACCAATATTACGCCGGATAAAGAGACCGGCATCGGTAACTATCGCTACGAAGATTTTGTCAAAGCGGTACGTGAAGGGGTGGCGAAGGATGGGCGCAATCTCTATCCCGCTATGCCGTATACCTCCTATGCCAAAATTACCGATCGGGACATGCATATCCTGTATGACTTTTTTATGCAGCAGGTGCCCGCGGTAAAACAGCAAAATCGCGATAGCGATATTCCCTGGCCGCTAAGTATGCGCTGGCCGTTGTCCATCTGGAATGGAATATTTCATGATGATGCGGTCTTTATACCGGATGGCGCTCAGAGCGCGCAGTGGAATCGTGGCGCTTATCTGGTGCAGGGGCTGGCGCACTGCGGAACCTGTCATACGCCGCGCGGGATCGGTTTTCAGGAAAAAGCACTGGATCAGAATGGGGCTGCTTATCTGACCGGCGGTACGCTGGAGGGCTGGCATGCACCAGATCTCACCGGAAACGTGAAAAGCGGGCTGGGTCGCTGGTCGGCGCAGGAAATTACCGAATTCCTGAAGACCGGTCGCACCGATAACAGTGCGGCATTTGGTTCCATGACTGACGTAGTGGCGCACAGTACTCAGCATCTGAGCGATGACGATCTTGCCGCGGTGGCCGTGTATCTGAAGTCGCTGAAATCTTCCGATCCGCAGGCCGTGGCGCCAAAAGCCGATACTGAAACGTCACTGGCGCTGATTAAGGGCGACATGAGTAAACCCGGCGCGCAGGAATATATGGATAACTGTTCGGCCTGTCACCGTATTGATGGTCAGGGATATGCGAAAACCTTCCCGGCGCTGGCGCATAACTCCGCGGTGCTGAGCGACGATCCGTCATCGTTAATCAGCGTGGTGCTGCGGGGAGGGCAAATGGCGGTCACGCAGGATGCGCCCACCGGGCTAACCATGCCGGATTTCGCCTGGCGTCTGGATGACAAACAGGTGGCCTCACTGCTGACCTTTGTGCGCAGCAGTTGGGGTAACAACGCGCCAGTGGTAACGGCAGACGACGTGAAGAAATTGCGTAAGGATCTGCAAGAAACAAAACAGCAGTAACAGATGGCGGTTCCTGGTGCAATCAGGAACCGCCATGCATTCTGGGTCAACGTCTACTATCCGATGTGGTTTGTGACCTGCGGCGATAGCTATTTCAGGCAGTCCCGGTCAACCGGGTCTTATCATGAATACGCGATAAAGCGAGACAGGCGTTGGCGCAACACGCGGTTTTCCTGACGCAACTGCGCGTTCTCTTCTAACAATGTCAGCGCAACGGCGATTCCCGGCCAGTCAAGCTCCAGCTCCTGGCGCAGGCGCATTGCGCGTCGCATTACGGTCAGGGCATGATCGTCAAAGGTCTCGTCTTCATGGGGTTCAATCACCCCTAAGCCGACAATCTCATGCAGTTCCTCTTCTGATACACCGGTGTACAGACAAAATTCGGTAATGCTAAAGGTGACAGTGACGTTAGCCATTATGCTTTCCCCCACTCTTTGCGCGGATCAAAGGTCTTTTGTGCATCTGCTAGCTGTTGCCACAGGGTGGCTGTGTTGTCGTCAGGTTTCGGCGGCATCACGATTTTGATCACCGCGTACAAATCGCCGGTATGTTTTTTACTCACCAGACCTTTACCTTTAATGCGTAACCGCTGCCCGGCCTGACTGCCCGCAGGGATGGTTAACAGGATGCTTTCTTTCAGCGTAGGTACGGTCACTTTCGCGCCCAAAGCAGCTTCCCACGGTGCTACGGGAACGACAACTTCCAGATCCTGATTGACGATATCAAACAGTGGGTGCGGTGCGATATGAATCACCAACCACAAATCACCGTTCGGTCCTCCGTTTTCACCAGGGGTACCCTGGCCTTTCAAACGGATACGCTGACCGTTGCCCACGCCTGCCGGGATTTTCACGTTGAGCGTTTTGGGAATTTCTCGTTCAACCATGCCGAAGGCATTGTAAACCGGCAGGTTGTAACTGATAGTGCGGCTGTGCTCAGTGAGCGTTTCTTCGAGGAATACGGCAACTTCAATTTCAATATCATGTCCGCGACTGGCATGGCGCTGTCGCGTGTGGTGTGCATGCTGACCAAAAATGGAGGAGAAAATATCGTCGAAATCTTCGGCGCTGTAGTTTTGATTCTCTCCTTGCTGGAATTGACGGTTGAACTGAGGGTCGTTGCGGTGCTGCCACAACTGGTCGTACTCGGCGCGTCGCTGTTCATCACTCAGTACTTCCCAGGCTTCAGCGACCTCTTTGAACCGGGCCTCTGCGTCAGGCTCTTTGCTGACATCAGGATGGTATTTACGGGCGAGTCGACGATAGGCGGTCTTGATTGTCTTGAGATCGTCTGTCGGTTTCACGCCCATAATGGCGTAATAATCCTTTAATTCCATAGCGTTCTCTCGTGTAAATCAACACTTGCAGAAGGTGAACCCTGACAAAAGGTGTCACCGCTAAGTTTAGGGTAATCCTGATAACGGCGAATGCCAACCGGGAAGAAAGGATATCGGTATAAACGATGCTGTCGTCGCACCACCAACAGCGCGTTGCAAGGTGGTGGCGTCTGTTGTGTGGTGCGAATAGTCGGATTAGCGAAATATCAGGATTTGGTCATCAGGAAGCGGACCGTGTCTGCATAGTTCTGTACGAAAGAATTAAGGTCATCTGATTTCAGTCCCTTCGGATTGATCATATATTTACCGTTAATAAAAATGGCAGGCACACCTTTTAAGTCCACCGCTTTAGCCATTTCCTGTTGTTTGGCGGTGAGTGATTTCACGGCAAAGCTATTCCACGCAGCATCATAATCGCTTGCGCTAACGTCGGCGTTGATAAATACGTTACGAATATCGTCTGCTGTCTTAATCGTTTGTTTTTTCTGCACGGCATCAAAAAGCAATGGTTTCACTTTGTCCTCCACGTTCAGGAGAATGGCGACGGACCAGGCATGCGTCATGTCTTGCCCCAAAGGGCCTAAAAAATCGACGTGATACTCGGTGAGTTTGACATCAGCAGGCAGAACTTTTTTCACGTTATCAGTCACTTTAAACACTTCATCATATTGATAGCATGAAGGGCAGTAAAACGAGAAAAACTTCAGCGCCGCCGGTGCTGTAGCGACAGGTTTTTCCAGTGAAATAAATTCTTTGCCGTCGGTAAATGTTGCGGCCTGAGCGCTGACTGTGAAAAGTAATCCAATCAGGGGTAATAAATATTTTTTCATTTCCATATACTCTAAATAACATTTATTAAACATGTTGTTCTTGAAATGAACGGATGTCCATTACGTTACGCTATAATACGATACTCACATTGAAAATGTGCTGACCCTTACTTTCATTTACGCATCAATACATGGCAGTACATTCGACGTGTCTTTTTTATGCTGGTGTTAAATATTATCGGGTACCCTTTGTAAATGATGAATAATAACTGGTGTAACATTTTAAGGGGGTATTTAATCCGCAATGTTATATTGTAATAAGTAATGCTGAAAATATGATGAATAATCATTTCACATATAGTGTTTTTATTGCGCGAGGGCGTGTATGACCTTCAAATAACAGGACATAACTTTACAGCGCAAAGGTTGCTAAAACCTGGCGAGTGGTTAAGATAACCCGCATCAATCAGTGAGGGTAGAATGGCGAAACGTCAACGGCTGGGATGGTGGTTCCTCTGTCTGGCATGTGTTGTGGTGATGGTTTGCACCGCGCAACGCATGGCGGGCCTGCACGCGTTGCAGATGAACACCGTTGCCACCAGCGTTGTCACAAGCGAACAAGCGCAACCTGATGAGGCTGCCCCGGTTACCCCTTGTGAACTGAGCGCGAAGTCGTTACTGGCTGCGCCGCCGGTACTGTTTGAGGGCATTATTCTGGCGCTGTGTCTGCTGCTGTCGCTACTGGCGCCAGTGCGGGCGTTTCGTTTACCTTTTTTCCCACCGCGAGCCATCTCGCCGCCCACTCTCAGGGTACATCTCCGATTTTGCGTCTTCCGTGAATGACAGAACAGCCGTTGCTGACTGTTAGATAATTATTCACGGAGAAAAACTATGATGACTGTTTTCAGGCAGGCGCTGCTCTGTCTGTTATTACTCTGGCTGCCCGTATCCTGGGCGGCTGACCCCGGCTGGCTACGTTCACCCGATAACGATCACGCCAGCGTGCGATTACGCGCCGATACCTCAGCCGCCGGTGAAACCCGTCTGCTGCTGGATGTTAAACTGGAAGATGGCTGGAAAACCTACTGGCGTTCGCCGGGGGAGGGGGGCGTTGCGCCGTCTATCGCCTGGAAGGGCGAAATGCCGACGGTCGACTGGTTCTGGCCAACCCCTGCGCGTTTTGAGGTCGCCAATATCACCACCCAGGGGTATCACGATCGGGTGACGTTCCCGATGATGGTGCGCGGCAGATCGCCCGCCACGCTTAGCGGCGTGTTGACACTATCCACCTGTAGCAACGTTTGCCTGTTGACGGATTTTCCTTTTTCCGTGACGCCCACCGCCGAGGATCCGACTTTTGCGCATGACTATGCTCAGGCGATGGGGCAGATCCCGCTCGCCAGTGGCCTGACTGATTCTCTTCATGCCGGGGCGCGTGCTGGAGAACTGGTCGTTGAGGCGCAGCGCGCCGGAGGCTGGACTGCGCCAGGGCTGTATCTGGATGCCGTAGATGATGCGGATTTTGGTATGCCGCAAATCCAGGTTGACGGGGAAACGCTACGCGCCACGGTACCTGTCCATGATGGCTGGGGGGAAGGCGCGCCGGATCTGCGCGGTAAGTCGGTCACGCTGGTTTTGGCTGATAATGGCGTGGCGCAGGAAAGCCGTCTTGCTATTGGCGAAGCGCCAGCCATCGATAACGCTTCGCTTCCGCTGTGGCAGGTGGCGCTAATGGCGTTACTGGGCGGGTTGATTCTCAACCTGATGCCCTGCGTGTTACCGGTGCTGGGTATGAAGCTGGGTTCGATTTTACTGGTTGAGGAAAAAAGCCGCCGCCAGATTCGCCGTCAATTCCTCGCATCGGTAGCCGGAATACTGGTCTCCTTTATGGCGCTGGCGCTATTGATGACGGTGCTGCGGTTAACCAATCAGGCGCTTGGCTGGGGAATCCAGTTCCAGAATCCGTGGTTCATCGGTGTCATGGTACTGGTGATGCTGACGTTCAGCGCCAGCCTGTTTGGGTGGTTTGAATTCCGCTTGCCTTCGGCGATGACCACCACGCTGGCGACTCATGGCGGCAACGGCCTGGCGGGACATTTCTGGCAAGGCGCATTTGCGACCCTGCTCGCCACGCCATGCAGCGCCCCGTTTCTGGGCACGGCTGTGGCGGTGGCGCTGACGGCCTCATTGCCGACGCAGTGGGGACTGTTTATCGCGCTAGGTCTGGGGATGAGCCTGCCGTGGCTGCTGGTGGCCCTGCGTCCCGGTCTGGCGCTGCGCCTGCCGCGACCGGGGCGCTGGATGAATATCCTGCGGCGTTTGCTTGGCGTGATGATGCTGGGTTCGGCTATCTGGCTTGCGACATTGCTGCTCCCGCATTTAGGCCTGGCGGGGCAAAGTAGCGCTAAAGAAAGCGTGAACTGGCAGCCGCTTAGCGAGCAGGCGATTGAAGAGGCGCTGGCGCAACACAAGCGTGTGTTTATTGACGTCACGGCGGACTGGTGTATTACCTGTAAGGTAAATAAATACAACGTCTTGCATAAAGATGACGTCCAGGCCGCGCTGCAGCAGCCGGATGTGGTGGCGCTGCGCGGCGACTGGACCCTCCCTTCTGAAGCCATCACCGAATTTTTGAAAAAACGCGGCCAGGTTGCTGTGCCGTATAACCAAATTTATGGCCCCGGTCTGCCGGAAGGTCAGGCGTTGCCAACGTTGTTAACCCGCGATGCGGTACTGCAAATGTTGAATGATGCTAAAGGAGTCACCCCATGAAGATGATGATTGTTCTGTTGTTAAGCCTGTTTTCCGCCGTCAGCGTGGCGAAAGAGCCTGCGCCATTTACCCCGGAGCAGGAAAAACAAATCGAAGCGCTTATTCAGGAAGCCCTGTTTAACGATCCCAACAGCCCACGAATTGGTGCAAAGCAGGCGAAACTGACGCTGATAAACTTTACCGATTACAACTGTCCATACTGCAAACAGCTCGATCCGATGCTGGAGAAAATTGTGCAGAAATACCCTGACGTGGCGGTGGTCATTAAACCGCTGCCATTTAAAGGGAAAAGTTCGGAACTGGCGGCGCGGACCGTGCTGACTACCTGGCATCAGCATCCGCAACAGTTTCTGGCGCTGCATGAAAAGCTGATGCAGAAGAAGGGCTATCATACTGACGTGAGTATCAAGCAGGCCCAGGAAAAAGCGGGTGCCAATCCGGTGACGCTGGACGCGCAAAGCGCTGAAACCCTGAGTACGAATCTGCAACTGGCGCGACTGGTCGGGGTGCAAGGTACTCCTGCAACGATTATTGGCGATGAACTCATTCCGGGCGCAGTACCATGGGAAACGCTTGAGGAAGTCGTAAAAGAAAAACTGGCGGCAGCCAATGGTCAGTAAACTGCGCCGCTGGCTGCGCGAAGGGCTGATCTTACTGGCGTTGTTGGCCGGTGTGATGTTGCTGATGGATGCCTGGCGTGCCCCGCAGCTCCCTGCCTCTTTTGACAGCACACCTTTACAAACGCTGGATGGTGAAACCGTCACGCTGGCGGCGCTGAGTCAACACGAGCCAGTATTGCTCTATTTCTGGGCCAGCTGGTGCGGCGTGTGTCGCTTCACGACGCCGGAAGTCGCCAGGCTACGTTCGCAAGGGGAAAACGTGATGACCATTGCGCTACGCTCCGGCAATGAAGCTGAGGTATCCCGCTGGCTGTCGCGAAAAGGCGTGGACTTTCCGGTCATCAATGATGCAAACGGGGCAATTTCCCGCAGTTGGGCAATCAGCGTCACGCCCACGCTGGTGGTAATGTCACAAGGCCGGGTGGTGTCTACAACCAGCGGCTGGACCAGCTACTGGGGCATGAAGCTTCGGTTGTGGTGGGCGAAAACGTTCTAATATTCGTGCCGGGGAACCCCGGCATTTTTTTGGTGCCGCCGCTAAAACGGGAGGACATATTTCGTTGTCTGGCGAAGCAAGCAGAGTGATTGATGTTCAGAATGAGTCACCTTCTCTTTGCAGGAAAGTGCAACATGACGAGTTCTGTAGCGTTTGGACCTTCTCTGGTAATGATGATTGCCGCCACATTTGTCCTCGCCGGCATGGTGAAAGGGGTCACCGGTATGGGGTTACCCACCGTGGCGATGGGGATCCTCGGATCGCTTATTTCGCCGGTTGCCGCGGCGGCAATGCTGCTCTTACCCTCGCTTATTAGTAATTTGTTTCAGTTTGGCGGCGGCGGTAATACACGCAGATTGCTCAAACGGCTGTGGCCAATGCTGTTGACGGTAGTGGTGGCGACCCTGCTTGCCAGCGCCTGGATTACCGGCGGCGACACGGCCCGTACCCAGTTTGCGCTCGGCGTAGCGCTGGTGGCTTACGCCATCTGGACGTTGGCGGGTAAGACGATCGCGGTGGCCGCGCACCGTGAAAAACCATACTCCCTTGTTGTTGGATTCGTTACCGGCTTGCTGACCGGCGGAACCGGCGTATTTGTGATGCCTGCGGTGCCCTGGATCCAATCCCTGGGTTTTGAGAAAGATGAACTGGTGCAGGCGCTGGGGATCTCTTTCACATTTTCAACGCTGGCGCTGGCGCTCGGACTGTGGTGGCATAATGCGCTGCCCGCACAGTCGCTGAGCTTATCGGCGTTGGCCATTGTGCCTGCGCTGATTGGTCAGTGGATGGGGACTCGTGTGCGACGGGTTATATCTCCGCTGTTGTTTAAACGCTGTTTTCTGTTGTGTTTGCTTGGACTGGGTGTGGAGATGATGGTGCGTGCGGCGTGACCCTTCGGTGACTTTAGCGCGTTTTCATGGCATCGTTAATTCAGATATTTAGCGCCAACGAGGTCACTATGGTATCCGTGATGTTAAAGGAAGAAGAGGGCGAGCTGGAGTCGCGCATGGCGCTCACTGCGGCAGTCATGGCCGATAAATCGCGCTCGCGTATGCTGTGTGCGCTGATGGATGGCCGCGCCTGGACCGCGACCGAACTTAGCGCCGTAGCGGATGTATCCGCTTCGACCGCCAGCGCGCATCTGGCGCGTTTGTGCGAACAACATTTTGTGGTGGCGCTCGCTCAGGGAAGGCATCGTTATTTTCGCCTCGCAAGCGCGGAGATTGCTGAACTGCTGGAACGACTGATGGGGGTGGCGTGGGCGACATCTCCCCCTCGAAAAATCACCACGCCCCTAAGTTTGCGGCATGCCCGCACCTGCTACGACCATCTTGCCGGAGAAGTGGCGGTGAGACTGTTTGATACGTTCGTTTCCCGTCAGTGGTTAACGCCGGATGGTGAAACGCTAACTGAACTCGGGCAGGAAAAACTGACGGAAATGGGGATCGTCCTCTTTACCGGCTCGTCACGGCGGAAATTAGCCTGCGGTTGTCTGGACTGGAGTGAGCGACGTTACCATCCTGGCGGCGTGCTTGGCGCAACGCTGCTACGTTGGTTTACCGAACAAAAGTGGATTAAAACGCAGACCGGTAGTCGCCATGTCACCTTTACCCCACCAGGGATCCGCAAACTCAATAGCGAGTTCGGTATTAAAACAACACGGTAGATGCCCTGTTTTGCGAAAGCGTTCCCGGAAAAATGTCCTGTTTCTGTCACACTCTGTTGTGATTGATAACAACAAGAGGTCGTAGGGATGAATAAATCGTTAATCGCCGCAGCCGTGGCAGGGGCTGTATTAGTGTCAGGCGCCGCGTACGCGCAGACCGCGCCGGAAGGCTACCAGCTTCAGCAAGTATTGATGATGAGTCGGCATAACTTACGTGCACCTTTAGCCAATAACGGCAGCGTTCTTGAGCAGTCCACGCCTAAACAATGGCCGGAATGGGATGTTCCTGGCGGGCAACTCACCACCAAAGGCGGCGTGCTGGAAGTCTATATGGGTCACTACATGCGTGAGTGGCTGGCAGAGCAAGGGATGGTAAAAACGGGCGAATGTCCGGCTCCGGACACGGTCTATACCTATGCGAATAGCCTACAGCGTACGGTTGCTACGGCGCAGTTCTTTGTCATCGGCGCATTCCCGGGGTGCGATGTTCCAGTTCATCATCAGGAAAAAATGGGCACTATGGATCCCACCTTTAACCCGGTGATCACCGATGATTCTGCCGCCTTCAGCCAGCAGGCTGTCCAGGCGATGGAAAAAGAGCGCAGCAAAATGCAGCTCAGCGACAGCTATCAATTGCTTGAGCAAATGACAGACTACAAAGACTCGCCATCCTGCAAAGAAAAACAGCATTGTTCCCTGACCGACGCCAAAGATACGTTCAGCGCCAAATACCAGCAGGAGCCGGGGGTGTCAGGACCATTAAAGGTGGGGAACTCGCTGGTCGATGCTTTCACGCTGCAATATTACGAAGGATTCCCGATGGACCAGGTCGCCTGGGGGGAAATTAAGTCCGATCAACAGTGGAAGGTGCTGTCGAAGCTGAAAAATGGCTATCAGGACAGCCTGTTCACCTCGCCGGAAGTGGCGCAGAACGTCGCCAAACCGCTGGTGAAATATATTGATAATGCGCTGGTCACCGAACGCATGAAAGCACCGAAAATAACCGTGCTGGTGGGGCATGACTCAAACATTGCTTCGCTGCTCACCGCGCTGGATTTCAAACCGTACCAGCTTCACGATCAGAACGAGCGTACGCCGATCGGCGGGAAGATTGTCTTCCAGCGCTGGCATGACAGCAAGGCGAATCGTGATCTGATGAAAATCGAATATGTCTATCAAAGCTCGCAGCAGTTGCGTAATGCGGATGTTCTGACGCTGAAATCCCCGGCGCAGCGCGTGACGCTGGAGCTGAAAGGGTGTCCGGTAGATGCGAACGGCTTTTGCCCAATCGATAAGTTCGATAGTGTGTTGAATGAGGCGGCGAAGTAAAAGAAAAACTCCCCCGTGCGAGCGGGGGAGTCAGAGCGCTAGACGTTTTTGCGTTCGATAGTCTGTTCACCCCAAAAGAGCGAATCTTTGTCTGTTTTCTCAAAGGCTTTGATGAGCACCTCATCGCTACCTTCTTCCCAAATTTTTTCCGCCAGTTTCTCGTCATAATGCGCGACTTCAAAAATGGCTTCGGCTATTTCCGGCGATGTATTGCGCAGACTTGCCCATTCACCGACGTGATGGGCTTTCGCTTCTTGAGTTGGCATTCGAATCCTCCTGTTGAAGATTAGCCGTTGAGTTTTACTGCCAGACCTGCGACATATTCACCCTGATAGCGGGCGATAGACAACTCTTCCTGACTTGGCTGACGGGAGCCGTCGCCTCCGGCGATAGTGGTTGCGCCGTAAGGCGTACCGCCGCGAACCTGTGAGACATCAAACAGCTCTTGCGCTGCGTAGCCGATCGGCACAATCACCATCCCATGATGGGCAAGCGTCGTCCAGGTTGAGGTAATGGTTTGTTCCTGACCGCCGCCGGTCCCCGTTGAGCTGAATACGCTGGCGAGTTTGCCGTACAGCGCGCCGGAAGCCCACAGCCCGCCAGTCTGGTCAAGGAAAGTACGCATCTGGCCGGACATATTGCCAAAGCGTGTGGGGGTACCAAAAATGATGGCGTCGTAATCAGCCAGTTCTTGCGGGGTGGCGACTGGTGCATTTTGTGTTTTACCGCCCGCCTTGAGGAAAATCTCAGGCTGCATGGTTTCCGGTACACGCTTAATGATGACTTCCGCGCCGTCTACCTTATTCGCGCCTTCTGCAACTGCATGGGCCATAGTTTCAATGTGTCCGTACATGGAATAATAAAGCACCAGAACTTTTGCCATTTTACACTACTCCTCGAGTTAACCGTGTCCGTAGCGATTCGCTACCTACCTATAAAGATATGACGTACTGTCAGGAGTGCAAATTTCACAAACACTTCTTTGATTTATAACAATTTTTATAACATCCTCTTTTGTTGCAAAATGATACATATTTAACCGTGCGAAATTTGGTAGTCATAAGAAAGGCTTATTGATTTCTTCTTGTTATTATTTTGATCATGCAGCGGATCCTGTTGCAGGATATTACAGTTTGCTGGTCAACAGGCCGGTCTTCGCTAAGCTTAATTCCACGCAGTGAAAACAAGGGCCTCGCCCAGACGCTGCGTTGAGGTATCACTCCTCAGTACCTATGCAATATGATGTCTAATCAATGACGGAGGTCAGTAATGGCAAACCATCGAGGCGGTTCCGGTAACTTTGCGGAAGACCGCGAAAGAGCATCAGAAGCAGGTCGAAAAGGTGGCCAGCATAGCGGGGGCAACTTCAAGAATGACCCGCAACGCGCTTCAGAAGCAGGCAAGAAAGGGGGCAAAAATAGCCACGGCAACAATAAATCGTAATTATTGCATTGCCTGTTAGTTATGTCGTGACGGTCTCGTGTTTCATCTTAGCCGTCACGAAGCCACCGCCGCCGGGAGCATCCGGCGGTTTTTTTTGTCAGCAAGGTTGAACTGTAACAAAACGCAACGCAGACTAATGACATTCTGTTAATCGGGTGTCTCATGTCTTTACTTTCTCGTTATTCCTTTTCGGTTAAACCTCAGGAGGCGATCCTCATTGTGATCACCATGTTCTGGGGTGGAACGTTTTTGGCGGTGCAATATGCCGTTACTTTGAGCGGGCCCTTTTTCTTTGTCGGTGTGCGTTTTGCTACTGCCGCGCTGGCCGTTGCGCTTCTGTCGTGGCGAACGCTGCATAAGCTGACCTGGCTGGAGTTTAAAGCTGGCGTGGCGATCGGCATTGCGATAGCGCTGGGCTATAGCCTGCAAACCTGGGGCTTGCAGTTTATTCCCAGCAGTAAATCGGCGTTTATTACCGCGATGTACGTACCGCTGGTGCCGCTGTTGCAATGGCTGTGCCTGGGGCGTATGCCTGGCCTGATGCCGTGTGTCGGGATTGTACTGGCCTTTATCGGGTTGATTTTTCTTGCCGGACCGGGGGGAAATTTACTGGCGCTGGGTGAAGGTGAGTGGATCACGCTCGCGGGCGCGGTGGCGATTGCGGCAGAAATTATTCTGATTAGCGCGTGGGCGGGAAAAGTAGATGTGCGTCGGGTAACGGTGGTGCAACTGGCAACCGCTTCTGTGGCGGCGTTTATTGCCATGGCCCCGGCAGGAGAGTCTGTACCGCCGATGTCGACAGGATTGCTGGTGGTCGCGCTGGGATTAGGAATTTTTAGCGCGATTATTCAGGTCACCATGAACTGGGCGCAGCGCAGCGTTTCGCCGACGCGGGCGACGGTCATCTACACCGGAGAGCCGGTGTGGGCGGGGATCTTTGGTCGTCTGGCGGGTGAACGCCTACCGCTACTGGCTTTGTTAGGCGCAGCATTCATTATTGTTGGCGTGCTGGTCAGCGAACTGAAGTTCAAGAAGAAAAAAGCGCAGCCGCAGGCGGCGCCTCCTGAATCGCTTTAATTTAACCATTCACCGTGTGATTTGGTATGCTGACGCCCTCACAAGAAGGAGAGGGCGCATGGTCCAACGCGCAGAGAAAAAAAACGGTAAACGCTCGCAGGCCGTCAGTGCAAAACGTCAGGCTATTTTAACCGCGGCATTAAATATCTTCTCCCAATATGGGATCCATGGTACGCGTCTGGAACAGGTAGCAGAGCAGGCGGGGGTGTCAAAAACGAATCTGCTCTATTACTACCCGTCAAAAGAGGTGCTCTATATTGCCGTTTTACGGCAAATCCTCGACATCTGGCTGGCACCGCTAAAGGCGTTTCGCGAAGACTTTGCGCCGCTGGTGGCCATTAAGGAATATATTCGCCTGAAGCTGGAAGTGTCGCGCGATTACCCGCAGGCGTCCCGGTTATTCTGCATGGAGATGCTGGCGGGCGCGCCATTGTTGATGGCTGAATTAACGGGCGATCTTAAAGCGCTGATTGATGAGAAATCGGCGTTGATTGCCGGATGGGTCAGCAGTGGGAAACTGGCTCCTGTCGATCCGCACCATCTGATTTTTATGATTTGGGCTTCAACACAGCATTATGCAGACTTTGCCCCACAGGTAGAGGCGGTAACGGGCGCAACGCTGCGTGATGAAGCCTTTTTTAACCAGACCGTTGAGAGCGTACAGCGGATGATTATCGAAGGGATCCGCGTGCGTTAGCTGGCAGGCGGTAGCGGACAGCTTAAATCGCCTTCTTCACACTGTAAAAGCGAGGCGAGAAACGCTTCGCGCTCGTTGGTCTTATCCGTTAAACACTGGCTGGAAATCATCGCCTGGGCGCTTCCGCCTTCGGTACCGGAACTGATTAACGCACAGTCTGCATCGCGCAGGGTTATCCACGAAGTTTGCGCTTTTTTCAGTAAATCGCGCTGGGTCGGGGCGGCGCGCTTCAGCGCATTCTGATACGTTTCATTAAGTTTGGCGTCGGCCGCTTTAAACTGCTCTGCCGCACAGGTGTTCATTTCAGCTTGATTATTCGCGTTGGCGCAGTCATCTGCCAGCGCCTGGCCGCTCAGCAGCAGCGCTGCACATGTCAGTAAAATTCGTTTCATGTTTCCCTCTGACTTTATAAAAAAGGCCCCGTTACCGGAGCCTTAATTAACCACAACCTTAGCCGATTGTCATCAGGCTGGCGTTGCCTCCGGCGGCGGCGGTATTGACGCTCAGGGAGCGTTCAATATACAGCCTCTCAAGCAGGATATTGCTTTCGCCGCGGGCAAAGCCCTGAACCGACACAATCGCTCCTTCACGAGCCGCCACCGCTTCACACAGCGCGCGAAGCTGATCGGAATCGCCATGGAAAATTACGGCATCAAACGGCTGTGTGGCGATGTTGTCCGCTTTGGCAAACTGAATCCGCCCGGAGACTGCAACTGGCAGACGTTTTGCCAGTTCACGATGGAACGCATCATCCGGCCACAGGATCAAGCTTCCCACCGAAGTCACAGCGGCAACCTGCACCAGCGCATCCTGCTCGTCATCAGCGATACACAGTACGCGCTCGCGCGGTAACAGCGTCCAGGTATTGCGCTCGCCGGTTGGTCCTGGCAGCAGACGTTGCGTTCCGGCCTGCGCCAGTTCACCAAACTGCTGGCAAAGCGCACGCAGCGACGGACGATCGGCGGCCCATTCGGTGAGTGCTTCCAGCGGTTGCACGAGAGCCGCTTTGAGCTGCGCATCGACAGGATAGTCTGCATCCTGACGGGCAAGCGTAATGCCCAGCGCATTCTCCGGGCGGTTAGCCAGCAGGCGGTACAGGTACAGCGGTCCACCTGCTTTTGGTCCGGTTCCTGACAAGCCTTCGCCACCGAATGGTTGCACCCCGACGACGGCGCCAACCATATTACGGTTAACGTACAGGTTCCCAACATGTGCAGATCCTGTGACCTGAGCGATGGTTTCATCGATACGGGTGTGGACGCCCAGCGTCAGGCCGTAGCCGGAGGCATTAATTTGTTCAATCAGGCTGCCCAGATTGTTACGGGTGTAACGCACGACATGCAGTACCGGACCGAACACCTCTTTTTGTAATTCATCGAAGCTTTCCAGCTCGATAAGCGTCGGAGCGATAAAGGTACCGGTTTGCCATTCCCGCGCATCGTCACTGTTCTCACGCACGGCCTGGAATACCGGACGTCCTTTGGCGCGCATGGCCTGAATATGGCGCTCAATATTGGCTTTGGCTTCTTCATCGATAACCGGCCCAATATCGGTAGTCAGGCGACCCGGATTACCCATGCGGCATTCCGCCATCGCCCCGCGCAGCATTTTCAGCGTGTGGTCGGCAATATCATCCTGCAGACACAGCACGCGCAGCGCGGAGCAGCGCTGTCCGGCACTGTCAAAAGCAGAAGCCAACACGTCGACCACCACCTGTTCCGTTAACGCTGAGGAGTCGACGATCATCGCGTTCATGCCACCGGTTTCGGCGATAAGTGGGATTGGACGGCCCTGAGCATCAAGGCGGGTCGCGATATTGCGTTGCAACAGCGTGGCGACTTCCGTCGAGCCGGTAAACATCACGCCGCGTACGCGCTCATCGGAAGTGAGCTGCGCCCCGACGGTTTCGCCCTGGCCTGGCAACAGTTGTACCACGCCTGGCGGTACGCCCGCTTCGAGTAAAATAGCGATACCCTGGGCGGCAATCAGCGGGGTTTGTTCCGCTGGTTTTGCCAGTACGCTGTTGCCTGCGGCCAGCGCGGCGGCAATCTGTCCGCTGAAAATGGCCAGCGGGAAGTTCCACGGGCTGATACAAACTACCGGGCCTAACGGACGATGGGTTTCATTATCGAAGTCATCGCGTACCTGGCCTGCATAATAGTGCAAGAAGTCTACCGCTTCGCGCACTTCTGCAATCGCGTTGCTGAAGGTTTTACCCGCTTCGCGTACCAGAATGCCAATTAATTGCTGCATCTGGCCTTCCATCAGAACGGCAGCGCGATGCAAAATAGCGGCGCGCTCTTGTGGCGGCGTCGCAAACCAGATTGGCGCATTATTAACGGCGTTTTGTAATGCCTGTTCCACTTCGCTGTGAGTCGCTTCACGCACGTAGCCGACAATGTCTTTTGGCTCGGCCGGGTTAACGACCGGCGTCATTTCACCGTCAGCAACCGGCTGCTCGAGAATCGGTTTGGCATGCCATTTTTGCAGCGCGCTATTGAGCAGGGCAGAGGACAGCGAGGCCAGACGATGTTCGTTAGCCAAATCCAGTCCGCCTGAGTTTTCCCGGCCTTTACCGTACAGGTCGCGCGGCAGGGGAATCTTCGGATGCGGTAAACCTGTCTGGCCTTCCTGTTGCGCCAGTTTTTCCACAGCTTCGACCGGATCAGCAACCAGTTCGTCCAGCGGCAAAGTGGTGTCAGCAATGCGGTTGACGAACGAGGTGTTGGCGCCGTTTTCCAGCAGACGACGCACCAGGTACGCCAGCAGGGTTTCGTGTGTACCTACCGGTGCATAAATACGGCATGGACGGTTCAGTTTGCCATCCGCGACTTTGCCCGTAACCTGCTCGTACAGGGGTTCGCCCATACCGTGCAGGCACTGGAACTCATACTGACCAGGATAATAGTTTTGCCCCGCTAACTGATAAATCGCTGCCAGCGTGTGGGCGTTATGGGTGGCGAACTGCGGGTAGATCAGATTCGGTACGGCCAGCAGTTTTTTCGCACAGGCCAGATAGGAAACGTCGGTATACACCTTACGGGTATAAACCGGATAGCCTTCCAGACCGTCCATTTGCGCACGTTTGATTTCGCTATCCCAGTATGCGCCCTTAACCAGACGGATCATCAGGCGGCGGCGACTGCGGGTGGCGAGATCGATCAGATAGTCGATAACAAATGGGCAGCGCTTCTGGTAGGCCTGGATAACAAAGCCGATACCGTTCCAGCCCGCCAGTTCGGGTTCGAAGCACAGTTTTTCCAACAGATCGAGGGAGATCTCCAGTCGGTCAGCCTCTTCGGCGTCGATATTAATACCGATGTCGTACTGGCGAGCCAGCAGTGTCAACGATTTCAGGCGCGGATAGAGTTCATCCATCACGCGGTCATATTGCGCGCGGCTATAGCGCGGGTGCAGCGCCGACAGCTTAATAGAGATACCGGGCCCTTCATAAATGCCGCGTCCATTAGACGCTTTACCAATGGCGTGGATCGCCTGCTGGTAAGAAACCAGATAAGCCTGAGCATCAGCGGCGGTTAGCGCCGCTTCGCCCAGCATGTCGTAGGAGTAGCGGAAACCTTTTTCTTCCAGTTTACGTGCGTTAGCCAGCGCTTCGGCGATGGTTTCCCCGGTGACGAACTGTTCGCCCATCAGGCGCATCGCCATGTCGACGCCTTTACGCACTAAAGGTTCGCCGCTCTTGCCGATAATACGGTTGAGCGAGCGGGAGAGGCTGGCTTCGTTATGCGTAGAAACCAGACGACCGGTAAACAACAGTCCCCAGGTCGCCGCGTTAACGAACAGAGACGGGCTACGCCCAATGTGCGACTGCCAGTTACCGTTGCTGATTTTGTCGCGGATCAACGCATCGCGGGTTGCCTTATCGGGAATACGCAGCAGGGCTTCGGCCAGACACATCAGCGCCACGCCTTCCTGCGAAGAAAGGGAGAACTCCTGCAATAAACCTTGTACCATTCCGGCGCGACCGCTGGCGGTCTTCTGGTTACGCAGTTTGTCGGCCAGATCGTACGCCAGCTTATGCGCCTGCTCGGCGATGGGTTGCGGCAGACGTGCCTGCTCCATCAGCATTGGCACGGCGTCGGTTTCGGCGCGGCGGTACGCGGCGGTGATTGCCGCGCGGGAAACGGACTGCGGCAGAATTTGTTCGGCAAATTCCAGGAAAGGCTGATGCGTTTCATTCTGCGGCGTGGTTGACTCCTCGCCCTCATTCGCCGCGCCTGCCAGCAGTGCCGGCAGTTCAGGAAGCGCATCGTCATTTTCCAGTCTTTCAAGATAATTAAAGATGGCTTGTTTAATCAGCCAATGCGGTGTGCGATCGATTCGTGATGCGGCTGTTTTAATACGCTCGCGAGTGGCGTCATCCAGCTTAACCCCCATCGTGGTGGTTCCCATGCCGTTTACTCCTGTTGTACTGAAATACGGGTCTGATAGTTACCGAGAAATATCCACTATGTTGCAACTTTGTGCAACTGTGTTAAATGTGACGTGGTTTGCAAGCTTGAAAATGAATGAAATGTTAATAAAGTTGGTGTTCGTGACAGGGCGAATAAAAATTACGGAATCTTTTTCTCTGCGGTAGTTAACACTTTTCAAAGGTGCAACCAAGAAAAGTGTGAGAGAGTGCAACCTACAGAAAAATGCTATCTACTCTGGATCAATTTTGATGTAAATGGTGTGTTAAATCGATTGTGAATGACCATCGCTTCCGGCAGGATACGGTCGCCTGGTAAACATAGATATCTTTGCCACGTTCCGGCAGGGTAATAAAACGGCAAGCCACGGCATTGCTGATACATAATTTTGGAGAGTTTTGATGGCTATTAGCACACCGATGTTAGTGACATTCTGTGTCTATATTTTCGGCATGATATTGATAGGGTTTATTGCATGGCGTTCAACTAAAAACTTTGACGATTACATTCTGGGTGGACGCAGTCTGGGTCCATTCGTGACCGCGTTATCCGCTGGCGCATCCGATATGAGTGGCTGGTTGCTGATGGGGCTGCCAGGCGCGATTTTCCTGTCGGGGATTTCAGAAAGCTGGATCGCCATCGGCCTTATTTTGGGCGCATGGATCAACTGGAAGCTGGTGGCCGGACGTTTACGCGTACACACCGAATACAATAACAATGCGCTGACGTTACCGGATTACTTTACCGGTCGCTTTGAAGATAAAAGCCGCATTCTGCGGATTATCTCCGCGCTGGTTATTCTGCTGTTTTTCACCATCTATTGTGCTTCAGGGATTGTGGCAGGGGCGCGTCTGTTTGAAAGCACCTTTGGCATGAGCTACGAAACAGCACTGTGGGCGGGGGCGGCTGCGACGATCATTTATACCTTTATCGGTGGTTTTCTGGCGGTAAGCTGGACTGATACCGTTCAGGCCAGCCTGATGATCTTTGCTCTGATCCTGACGCCGGTCATGGTCATTATCGGCGTGGGTGGATTCGATGATTCGCTGGAAGTGATTAAACAAAAGAGCATTGAGAACGTAGACATGTTCAAAGGGCTGAATTTTGTTGCCATCATTTCTCTGATGGGTTGGGGCCTGGGCTACTTTGGCCAGCCGCATATTCTGGCGCGCTTTATGGCGGCAGATTCTCACCATAGTATTGTGCATGCACGTCGTATTAGCATGACCTGGATGATCCTGTGTCTGGGCGGCGCAGTTGCCGTTGGTTTCTTCGGTATCGCTTACTTTAATAACAACCCGTCGCTGGCAGGTGCCGTTAACCAGAACGCTGAGCGTGTGTTTATTGAACTGGCGCAAATCCTGTTCAACCCGTGGATTGCCGGTATTCTGCTGTCTGCAATCCTCGCGGCGGTGATGTCGACCTTAAGTTGCCAACTGCTGGTGTGTTCCAGCGCAATCACCGAAGATTTGTACAAAGCGTTCCTGCGTAAAAATGCCAGCCAGAAAGAGCTGGTGTGGATTGGTCGTATCATGGTGCTGGTTGTGGCCCTGGTGTCCATCGCACTGGCGGCCAACCCGGAGAACCGTGTACTGGGTCTGGTAAGCTACGCCTGGGCAGGCTTTGGCGCGGCGTTTGGTCCGGTGGTTCTGTTCTCGGTAATGTGGTCGCGCATGACCCGCAACGGCGCGCTGGCAGGGATGATCATCGGCGCGGTGACGGTAATCGTCTGGAAGCAGTTTGCCTGGCTGGGTCTGTATGAAATCATCCCTGGCTTTATTTTCGGCAGCATCGGTATTGTCGTCTTTAGTCTGTTGGGTAAAGCGCCATCAACCGCAATGCAGCAACGTTTTGCCGAGGCTGACGCGCATTATCACTCCGCGCCGCCGTCTCGTTTACAGGCAGAATAATCTACCTTTGTCCTCAGGCCCGCCGCGTGCGCAATACCGTTCGGTTAAGCAGGTAAGGAGAACGTTTTACCCTGAATTAGTTTCCGTTCACCTTATGTGCATTGCTTCTCTGATATCGCTATACCTGTGAACGTGCAAGGGAGGCTCACCGCCGCCTCCCTTGCATCCCAGGCTCCCGGCGGGAAAATCGTCGCTGCGCGAGCTATTCGTCTTATGCCGTCTGCCTGTCGGGTCGGGGCCGAGCCTGCGTCCCTGCAGGTCGTCCCCTCTGTCCGCATCCCTGCGGACAGACCCGGTCAGCCGTCAACGCCTCATCGATTTTCAGCCGGACCGGGGTCATCGCTTCAACGCTCTGACTTTCAGTAAAATCTTTTTTGCTGTTCAACATATTCAAATAAAAACACAGGGGGTCAGGTGTGGCTGGTCCGGCTGAAAATTGCCGACGTGTTTCCGTAAGGCCGGGAGAGCCAGCATGGATGCTGGCTCAGGGCGCGCTTTGCAGGGACGCTACCTCGCGCCCGGCCCGGTCGCCTGGAGGAATAAACGGAGGGGACCGCGGAGCGGCAATTTTCCCGCCGGGAGCCGGGATTGTAAAGGGCGTGGCGGAGAACGCCCTTTACACGTTCACAGGAATCGGTGTTTCAGAGAAACGATGTACATGAGGTGAACGGAATCCTTTCTCTGAAATAGCATGTTCATTACCTTCGCGAATACAGGTTGATGCTTTCTGATATAGAGGCGTTAACTTAATGACATTGACGCATGTGGGGGGCTTTTATTACCTACGCTGCAAGCTCGCTATAACCATTACCTGCCTAACCTTTTACATTCAGTCATCATTCTCAAAACATTCTGCTTGAGTTTTTCTTTCCTGTAATGATAATCACTATCACTGTAATTTACTTTTCTTTGCATCAATTGACTGAGAATAACGTTTAAGGGTTCTTCGCATGTTTGTTCCATTTCTAATTATGTTGCGCGAAGGGTTAGAGGCCGCGCTGATTGTCAGCCTGATTGCCAGCTACCTGAAACGGACTCAGCGTGGTCGTTGGATTGGTGTGATGTGGATTGGTGTTCTGCTGGCGGCGGGGTTATGCCTGGCGTTAGGGATTTTCATCAACGAAACCACCGGGGAATTTCCGCAAAAAGAGCAGGAGCTGTTCGAAGGCATCGTGGCGGTCATTGCCGTGGTGATCCTCACCTGGATGGTGTTCTGGATGCGTAAAGTTTCACGCAACGTCAAACTCCAGCTTGAACAGGCTGTCGATAACGCGTTGCAGCGCGGCAACCATCACGGCTGGGCACTGGTGATGATGGTCTTTTTTGCCGTCGCCCGTGAGGGGCTGGAGTCGGTGTTCTTCCTGCTGGCGGCGTTTCAGCAGGATGTCGGCATCTGGCCGCCGCTGGGCGCGATGCTGGGGCTGGCCACCGCGGTGGTACTGGGTTACCTGATTTACCTCGGCGGTATTCGTCTCAATCTCGGGGCATTCTTCAAGTGGACCAGTCTGTTCATTTTGCTGGTGGCCGCCGGACTCGCTGCTGGGGCTATCCGCGCCTTCCACGAAGCCGGGTTATGGAATCATTTTCAGGATGTGGCGTTTGACATAAGCAGCATACTTTCGACGCACTCGCTGTTTGGCACGTTGATGGAAGGAATCTTCGGCTATCAGGAGGCGCCAAGCGTGAGTGAAGTGGCTGTCTGGTTTATCTACCTGATTCCGGCATTCATTATTTTTGCGCTACCGCCGCGTTCAGGCACTACGGCATCGCGTACCGCACCTTAAAAACAACGCGATGCGGAATACTTTTTAGTTACAACATACTTATTCAAAGGACCAGGTTATGACGTTTCATTTTCGCCGTAGTGCGCTGCAGTTGGGTATTGCCACGCTGTTTGCATCCGTTTTTTCTGCACAAGCCGCCGATATTCCGCAGGTGAAAGTCACGGTTAACGATAAACAGTGTGAGCCGATGACGATCACGGTTAACGCCGGGAAAACGCAGTTCATCATCCAGAACCACAGCCAGAAAGCGCTGGAGTGGGAGATCCTCAAAGGCGTTATGGTGGTTGAAGAGCGCGAAAACATTGCGCCGGGCTTTACCCAGAAAATGACGGCCAACCTGCAGCCTGGCGAATATGATATGACCTGTGGTTTGTTGACTAACCCGAAAGGCAAATTGATCGTAAAAGGAAGCGCTACAGCGGATGCCGCGCACAGTGATGCTCTGTTGAGTCTGGGCGGCGCGATTACCGAGTACAAAGCCTACGTGACGGCAGAAACCGCGCAACTGGTAGCGGGTACCAAAGCCTTCACCGATGCGATTAAAGCCGGCGATGTGGAAAAAGCAAAATCCTTGTATGCGCCAACGCGTCAGCACTACGAGCGTATTGAACCGATTGCCGAACTGTTCTCCGATCTCGATGGCAGCATTGATGCGCGGGAAGATGATTACGAACAAAAAGCTGCCGATCCGAAATTTACCGGCTTCCACCGTCTGGAAAAAGCGCTGTTCGGTGACAATACCACCAAAGGGATGGACAAGTATGCCGACCAGTTAAACCACGATGTCCTTGACCTGCAAACGCGTATTAGCGAGCTGGCCTTCCCACCGTCTAAAGTGGTAGGTGGCGCGGCAGGGCTGATCGAAGAAGTCGCAGCCAGCAAAATCAGTGGGGAAGAAGATCGCTACAGCCATACCGATCTGTGGGATTTCCAGGCTAACGTTGATGGCGCGCAGAAAATTGTCGATCTCCTGCGTCCTCAGTTACAAAAATCCAATGCTGAACTGCTGGCGAAGGTGGATGCGAACTTCAAAAAAGTCGATACCATCCTGAGCAAGTATCGTACCAAAGACGGTTTTGAAACCTATGATAAGCTGACCGATGCCGATCGCAATGCGCTGAAAGGGCCGATCACGACGCTGGCGGAAGACTTGTCACAATTACGCGGTGTTCTGGGTCTGGATTAAGCACTATGCAGCAAGAAAATGAAAACGGCGTGAGCGAACCGTCACGCCGACGTTTGTTGAAAGGAATGAGCGCCTTGGGTGGCGCGCTGGCGTTGGCAGGTGGATGCCCGGTTGCCCATGCGCAAAAGCCGCAAAGCGCGCCGGGAACGTTGTCTCCTGATGCGCGCAGTGAAGTGCAGCCGTTTTATGGCCAACATCAGGCGGGGATCCTGACGCCGCAGCAGGCATCCATGATGCTGGTGGCGTTCGATGTTCTCGCCAGCGATAAGGCCGATCTTGAACGTCTGTTCCGGCTGCTAACCCGTCGATTTGCGTTTCTGACTACCGGTGGGCCTGCGCCGGATACGCCGAATCCGCGGTTACCGCCGATGGATTCCGGTATCCTTGGCGCATACATCGCACCAGACAATTTGACGATCACGTTGTCGGTCGGATCCTCGCTGTTTGACGAGCGCTATGGTCTGACACCGCAGATGCCGAAAAAGCTGCAAAAAATGACGCGCTTCCCGAATGATTCTCTGGATGCAGCGCTGTGCCATGGCGATCTGCTGTTGCAGATTTGCGCCAACACACAGGACACCGTCATCCACGCGCTGCGCGATATCATCAAACATACGCCCGATCTGCTCAGCGTTCGCTGGAAACGTGAAGGATTTATTTCCGATCACGCCGCGCGCAGTAAAGGGAAAGAGACTCCGGTCAACTTACTTGGCTTTAAGGACGGTACCGCGAACCCGGACGCTACAGATGCGAAGCTGATGCAAAACGTGGTGTGGGTTACGGACGGGCAGGGCGAACCTGCGTGGGCGCAAGGCGGCAGCTATCAGGCCGTGCGGCTCATTCAGTTCCGCGTGGAGTTTTGGGATCGCACGCCGCTGAAAGAACAGCAAACGATTTTTGGTCGCGATAAACACACCGGTGCGCCGCTGGGTATGCAGCATGAGCACGATGTGCCTGACTATGCCAGCGATCCAGAAGGTGAGGTGATTGCGCTCGACAGCCATATCCGTCTGGCAAACCCGCGTACGAAGGAGACCGAGTCCAGCCTGATGATGCGTCGTGGTTATAGTTATTCGCTCGGCGTGACCAATTCAGGTCAACTTGATATGGGACTGTTGTTCGTCTGCTATCAGCACGATCTGGAAAAAGGTTTTCTGACGGTGCAGAAACGCCTGAACGGTGAAGCGCTGGAGGAGTATGTCAAACCAATTGGTGGCGGTTACTTCTTTGCGTTACCGGGTGTCAAAACCGCAGATCATTATCTCGGACAGAGTCTGCTCGAAGCTTGATATCTATGCCCCGCAGCGCGGCGGGGCTTTTACTGACATCTTCATGAATGAACGAATTATTTTTTATGATCGGTCTGTGAATGAAATAATTTTGTCATCTTTCTGCAAGAGACTGTCTGTAGCGACAAGTCAAAATCAAGTTAATAGCAAGTAAAAATATTGTTGCATTAGCGAAAGATTATGATGTACTTATAAGTAACAGCGGTAGTTCCCGGCGGTGATAGTTGTTCACTATGGAGATCGCGAATGGAAAAGTCCTGTACTGGACACGTTTTTCACAGTAACAGCAGTACCTTACGCGGACGTTTCTCTTCCGGTAGCCACTTCGTCACCGCTAAATCTCTCCCCCTTTCACTTTTTATCCTTGTAACTGACGCCCTGTACGGTGCGCGTAGCCGTAGGTGGCGTCTTATCCAAAAGCAAGCAATGGCTTACAAGGAAGCCAACCCTCAGATGTTCGTGCGCATAATCGTGCCGCCAACGGCGCGTGTGATGTATACCTACAACTCAAGGTGCTATCCATGGGAAGACAAAAAGCAGTGATCAAAGCTCGTCGCGAAGCAAAACGGGTGCTGAGGCGGGACTCGCGTAGCCATAAGCAACGTGAAGATGAATCGGTCACCTCGCTTGTGCAGATGGGCGGCGTAGAAGCGATCGGAATGGCGCGTGATAGTCGCGATGCCACGCCAATCACGGCGCGAAATGAGGCTCAGGCGCACTACCTGAATGCTATCGAGAGTAAACAGCTGATCTTCGCCACCGGTGAAGCCGGGTGTGGTAAAACCTGGATCAGCGCGGCAAAAGCAGCAGAGGCGCTGATCCACAAAGATGTGGACAGGATTATTGTAACCCGTCCGGTTCTGCAAGCTGATGAAGATCTCGGCTTCTTACCTGGAGATGTTTCCGAGAAGTTCGCTCCCTATTTCCGCCCGGTGTATGACGTGCTGGTGAAACGTCTGGGAGCCTCCTTCATGCAATATTGCCTGCGACCTGAGATTGGTAAGGTGGAAATCGCGCCGTTCGCCTATATGCGTGGACGAACATTTGAAAATGCCGTGGTCATTCTTGACGAGGCTCAGAATGTTACTGCTGCACAAATGAAGATGTTTTTGACTCGCCTCGGGGAAAATGTGACGGTGATTGTGAATGGGGATGTAACCCAGTGCGATCTACCCGCCCACGTTCGCTCAGGGCTAAGCGATGCGCTGGCCCGTTTCGAAGAAGATGAAATGGTTGGGATCGTTCGTTTCAATAAAGATGATTGCGTTCGCTCGGCGCTCTGTCAGCGAACGCTCAACGCTTACAACTGATGAGTACGCCGTCTTCAAGGCCCGGGAAACCGGGCTTTGTTTTTGCGGTATTACAGAATATCTTTTAAGGCGGCAGTCGTCATGGTCGCTTCAAATGGGATCAACTCAACTTTCGCGACGCCAGCCTGCTGGAAGGGATCCTGACTCAGATAGTGTTCTAATTTCTCAGCGTCATCACATTTTGCCAATATCACACCACCGGAACGTGGAATTTTGCGGCCTGATGCTAGGAATAAACCTTCCGCATAGCCTTTTTGCAGCCAATCCACGTGGGCAGGAAGTAGGCTATCAACGTCATTCAACGGTTTTATATAGGTTAAAACAACAACATAAATAACACTCATTTTATTGTCCCTGCTTTTTGAAAGTGTATTAACGTAGCATACAACCAGGGAGAGAAAAGATTAATATCAGCACTGTCCTTGCTAAGTTTTAATATTAAAAATGCATATGCAGCATTTATGTCTGTTAATTGTACACTTGTAGGGTGCGGGTGGGTTGGCATGGTTGATGGCTGGCGAAAAAATGGCGGCTATCGCTTAATCGGCGAGTTATTATTAATAATCATGAAACATTCGTGATGAGATAAATATTACGATAATGTTCCAGATCATGAGCGTTTTATATTTTTTAACATATTTGGCAAACTGAAACGCATACTTTCGCTATACTGTAGATCCTTGAATACGCTGCGCTCCCGAACTGGATCCGCTTTCTAATGCTTGAATTAAAAAATATTGCGTGCCTGCGGGATGAACGTCTGCTCTTTTGCCGCCTATCATGTTCTATTCAGCCCGGCGAAGTTGTCCAAATATCGGGGCCTAATGGGGCAGGAAAAACCTCTTTATTACAGCTACTAACCGGATTATCAACGCCGAGCGAAGGGCAGATTTTGTGGCAGGGAAAACCGCTGCATCGGATGCGTGACGACTGGCATCGTCAACTGTTGTGGCTTGGCCATCAGGTTGGCGTAAAAGGGGGGCTGACGGCGGAGGAAAATTTGCGTTTTTATCACCCGCAGGCGTCGTTTGAGATGCGCTGGCAAGCGCTGGAGCAGGTCGGACTGGTCGGTTTTGAAGATGTGGCTGTGGCTCAGCTTTCTGCCGGGCAGCAGCGGCGCGTAGCGCTGGCCAGGCTGTGGCTCAGCCGCGCAATGTTCTGGATTTTAGATGAACCTTTTACTGCGCTGGACGTGGCTGGCGTGCAAAAACTGACCACACGACTGGAGCAGCATGTCGTCCATGGCGGCGCAGTTATTCTGACAACCCATCAACCTTTACGGCCTCTCTGCGTCCCGTTGCGCACGATTACGCTCAATGAGTATGAGGCGGCTGTGGCATGATCACGCAGATTTTCTGGCGCGACCTGCGTCTTGCCTTTCGTAACTGTGCCGAAATTATCAACCCGCTGTGGTTTTTCCTGATTATCGTCACGCTGTTTCCACTCAGTATTGGCCCGGAGCCGCAGTTGCTGCGGCAAATTGCCCCCGGCATCGTCTGGGTAGCAGCGCTACTCTCCTCGCTGCTGGCAATGGATCGGCTGTTTCGTGATGACTGGCTGGACGGTTCGTTGCAGCAGATGATGCTAATGCCAGTCCCGCTTTCGCTGGTGGTGCTGGCGAAAGTCGCCGCGCACTGGGTGGTTTCCGGGCTACCGCTGTTAATCATTTCGCCGCTTATCGCCACGCTGTTCGGCCTCTCCGTTGCGGAGTGGCAAGTGCTGGCGCTTACGCTATTGTTGGGTACGCCCACGCTCAGTTTTATTGGCGCGATTGGCGTCGGGCTGACCGTCGGATTGCGGCGCGGCGGCGTATTGCTCAGCCTGCTGGTGCTGCCGCTGATGATCCCTTTATTAATTTTTGCAACCGCCGCCGTGGGCGCGGCGCAGATGCTGCTGCCGGTTGACGGTTATCTGGCGATTCTCGGGGCCTTCCTGGCAGGAAGCGCCACCTTAAGTCCGTTCGCCACTGCGGCAGCGTTACGAATCAGCGTGCAATAACTCCCGTCATCTCCGGGAATATGAGGCAAAGAAAAAATGTGGAAAGCGTTACACCAACTCGCCATTCCAGAGCGGTTGTATAAGGTCTGCGGGCGATTTATTCCGGCAATGGCTCTCCTGAGCGCGCTGTTTCTGGTGGTGGGCTGCATCTGGGGCTTTGTCTACGCCCCAGCGGATTATCAGCAGGGCGAAAGCTATCGCATCATGTATCTGCATGTGCCCGCGGCTATCTGGTCGATGGGGATTTATGGCTCGATGGCGGTGACCGCCTTTGTGGGCCTGATTTGGCAAATGAAAATGGCGGACAACGCGGTGATTGCGATGGCGCTTCCCGGCGCTGTCTATACCTTCATCGCGCTGGTCACCGGTTCGGCCTGGGGCAAACCAATGTGGGGAACCTGGTGGGTGTGGGATGCGCGTCTGACCTCCGAGCTGGTGCTGCTGTTCTTATATGTCGGCGTGATTGGCTTGTATCACGCCTTTGACGACCGCCGCCTGGCCGGGCGCGCCGCTGGGATCCTCGTTCTGGTCGGGGTAGTCAATTTGCCGATTATTCATTTTTCCGTTGAATGGTGGAACACCCTGCATCAGGGGTCGACCAATATGCAGAAAACCATCGATCCATCTATGCGTATGCCGTTGCGTTTAACGATTTTCGGCTTCTTATTCCTTTTTATTACTCTGACATTAATGCGTATGCGTAATTTGATTCTGCTGCAGGAACGTCGTCGCCCATGGGTGGCGCAGCTGGTTTCCGGGCGCAAGAGCGAGGTTAATTCATGACCAGCGCTTTCCACTCCTGGAGTGATTTCTGGCAGATGGGCGGCTACGCCTTTTATGTCTGGCTGGCGGTTGCCGTGACGGCGCTCTCGCTGCTGGTTGTGGTCTGGCATGCCTGCTGGCAGCGCAGGGCGCTGCTGGCTGACGTACAGCGTCAAATGGCGCGCGAGCGCCGGATGCAGGCGGCGCGTAAAAAAGGAGAGGCGTTGTGAATCCGCGTCGTAAGGTACGACTCTGGCTTGCCTGTAGCGTGTTGGGAGGACTGGCGCTGACGGTCGGACTGGTGATGTATGCGCTCAGCGCAAATATCGATCTCTTCTATACGCCGGGGGAAATCATTTACGGCAAGCGGGAAAATGGCCAGAAGCCGGAACCGGGACAGCGCCTGCGCATTGGCGGCATGGTGATGCCCGGCAGCGTGAAGCGTGACGATAAAACGCTGGACGTGACCTTTAAGCTCTACGATGCGCGCGGCGTGGTAGAGGTGAGCTATACGGGAATCCTGCCAGCGCTGTTCAGAGAAGGGCAGGGAGTGGTGGCACAAGGAACACTGCAAGACGGTACCCATATTCGCGCCAAAGAGGTGCTGGCGAAACATGATGAAAACTATACCCCTCCGGAGATTAAAGAGGCGATGGATGAAAATCATCACCCTGCCGGGAATCAACAAGGAGCCGCGCAATGATCCCTGAAATTGGGCATTTTCTGCTGTGCCTGGCGCTGGGTATTTCCTGCCTGCTCGGGCTGTATCCGACCTGGGGCGCGATGCGCCAGGATACGCGGATGATGGCGCTGGCGAAACCGCTGTCGTTCGCCATGTTTGCGGCGATCCTCGGGTCATTCCTGATACTGGTTTATGCTTTTGTGGTGAATGATTTCACCGTTCAGTATGTCGCCAGCAACTCGAATACGCTGCTGCCGGTATGGTATCGCGTGGCGGCTACCTGGGGGGCGCACGAAGGGTCGCTGCTGCTGTGGGTGCTACTGATGAGCGGCTGGACCTTTGCCGTGGCGGCGCTGAGCCGCAACATTCCCCTGGAAGCATCTTCCCGCGTGCTGGCGGTGATGGGGATGATCTCCTTCTGCTTCCTGGTGTTCATCCTGCTGACCTCGAATCCGTTTGTACGTACGCTGCCGGACTTTCCGATTGAGGGCCGCGATCTGAATCCGATGCTGCAGGATATTGGACTGATTTTTCATCCACCGATGCTGTACATGGGGTACGTGGGTTTTTCCGTCGCCTTTGCTTTTGCCATCGCCTCGTTAATGACCGGGCGTCTGGACAGCGCCTGGGCGCGCTGGTCGCGTCCGTGGACGCTGGCGGCGTGGAGCTTCCTGACGGTGGGCATCGTGTTGGGTTCTGCCTGGGCATACTACGAGCTGGGCTGGGGTGGTTGGTGGTTCTGGGATCCGGTCGAAAACGCCTCGCTGATGCCGTGGCTGGCCGGCACGGCGCTGATTCACTCACTGTCAGTAACGGAGAAGCGGGGTAGCTTCAAGTCCTGGACCGTGCTGCTGGCAATCCTTGCCTTCTCGCTCTGCCTGCTCGGTACCTTCCTGGTGCGTTCCGGGGTGCTCATCTCTGTACACTCATTCGCCTCCGATCCGACGCGCGGCCTGTTTATTTTGGCGCTGCTGGTGATCACCATCGGCGGTTCGCTGCTGTTGTTTGCCATTAAAGGCGGGAAGGTGCGCTCTCGGGTACGTCATGAGCTGTGGTCGCGCGAGTCGCTGCTGTTGGGGAATAACGTCCTGCTGATCGCCGCGATGTTGGTGGTGCTGTTGGGCACACTACTGCCGCTGATTCATAAATTATTGGGGCTGGGTAGTATCTCAATTGGTGAACCATTCTTTAATTCGCTGTTTATCGTGCTGATGATTCCCTTCTCGCTACTGTTGGGGATTGGGCCGCTGGTGCGCTGGCGGCGCGATGAATTGCATAAGCTGCGTAAGCGGCTGCTGGTTGCGGCGCTGGTGTCGATTGTGCTGGCCGTGGTGCTGCCGTGGCTGATGCAGGACCGTATTAAGGCGATGACCGTGCTTGGTCTGCTGATGTCGCTGTGGGCGTTGGTTCTGACGGTGATGGAGGTAGTGGAACGCGCTACCGATCGCCATACCTTCTGGCGCGGGCTAACTCGCCTGGGGCGCAGCCACTGGGGGATGGTGGCTGGGCATGTCGGGCTGGTGGTGACGGTGATTGGCATCGCCTTTAGCCAGAACTATAGCATTGAGCGCGATGTGCGTATGAAGCCGGGCGATAGCGTCGATATTCATCAATATCACTTTGTCTTCCGCGACGTTCAGGACATTACAGGTCCGAACTATTTTGGCGGTGAAGCGGTGATTGACGTCTCGCAGGACGGGCGGCATATCAGCACGCTGCGGGCAGAAAAACGCGTCTACAGCAGCAGCCGGATGGAGATGACCGAGGCCGCCATCGACGGCGGGTTGGTGCGCGATCTGTATGCCGCGCTGGGTGAAGAACTGGATGACGGCAGTTGGGCGGTGCGCCTGTACTACAAACCGTTTGTTCGCTGGATCTGGTTTGGCGGAATGTTAATGGCGCTTGGTGGCGTATTGTGCATTCTGGACCCGCGCTACCGCTTACGTAAATCGCTGCCGGAGAACGCACAATGAACCGCAAAGTCCTTTATCTGCCGCTGGTTATCTTTCTGGTTCTGGTGGCGGCGCTGATGTGGCAACTGCTGCGCAATAGCGACGGCGATGACCCGACGGCGCTGGAGTCGGCGCTGGTTGGCAAACCGCTCCCCGCGTTTCATCTGACGTCGCTGGAGAAGCCTGACGTGATGCTGGACGCGTCCAGTATTATCAATGGTAAGCCGGTGCTGCTTAACGTCTGGGCGACCTGGTGTCCAACCTGCCGCGCGGAGCACCAATACCTGCGTTCCCTCGCGGCGCAGGGTATTCGCATCGTGGGCATTAACTATAAAGACGATCGCCAGAAGGCGCTGGACTGGCTGCAGGAGCTGGGTAATCCGTACGCGCAGGGGGTGTTTGATGGTGACGGTATGCTGGGATTGGATCTCGGTGTCTACGGTGCGCCGGAAACCTTTCTTATCGACGGCAAAGGCATTATTCGCTACCGCCATGCAGGCGATCTGAACGAACAGGTATGGCAGCAGGAAATCCTGCCGTTGTGGAATAAATACAGTCGGGAGGGCAGCGCGTGAGATTTTTGCTAATGACGTTGCTGACGGCGCTGCTGTCGTTTCAGGCGCTGGCGGCGATTGACACTTATCCGTTTAAAAATGAGGCTCAGGAGCAACAGTTCCGCCAACTGACCGCGCAACTGCGCTGCCCGAAATGCCAAAACAACAGTATTGCCGACTCCAATTCGATGATTGCCGCCGATATGCGTAAAAAAGTCTGGCAACTGATGGAGGAGGGGCAAAGCAATCAGCAAATTACCGATTATATGGTGGCGCGCTACGGTAACTTCGTCACCTATGAGCCGCCGGTAACGTTGGCGACGCTGATCCTCTGGCTGCTGCCCGCCTGTTTTGTACTGGGCGGCGCGCTGGTCATTTTCCGTTTAAGCCGTCGCCCGCGGGCAGCGCGGGAAACGGAACTTAGTCCGCATGAGCAGGCGCGTTTGCAAGCGCTTCTCGATGAAAACAAAAGGACCCTGAAATGATCGTCGCTTTTCTTATCATGATGATTTTACTGCTGGGGACGGCGGCACTGCTGTTTATTCCCTGGTCAGGCAGACAGCGCGTTGATCGTAATACGATGAATCATATGATTTTTCGTGCGCGTCTTCAGGAGCTTGATGAAGACATTTCTCCGGTAAATGCGGCTCAGCAACAGCAGTTGGTTGACGATTTACGCTTGAATTTATTGGAAGATTTGCCTGAGTCGCCAAAAACGGATAACAAAAATAGTAGCTATTGGGTGTATATTCTCGGGGTTATTATACTAACCTCTTTATGCGTAGGGGTATTCGTCCGAACGAGTTACGTCCCCCGTGTAATTGAGTGGCAGCAGGTCGTGCAGCAAACGCCGCAACTGATGCAGCGCGTGATGGATCCCCAGGGGAAACCGCTGTCGGAAGAAGAGCTGTTTCGCCTGGCGCTGGGGCTACGTACTCGTCTGCAGCAATATCCGGCAGACCAGCTAAGCTGGACGATGCTCGGTAGGCTACAACTGGTGCTGAATAACCCCGGGGCTGCGTTACAGGCATTTGATAAAGCGCGACAGTTGGCGCCGGGAAATGCGGATGCGCAACTGGGCTATACCGAAGCATTGCTGCACTCTACGGATCCGAATGATAGCCGTGAAGCCCAGCAGTTGCTTGATACGTTGCTTAAAAATAACCATAACGATGTACGGGTACTCAGCCTTGTGGCGTTTAACGCCTTTGAGCATCAACAATATGATAAAGCGATAGCAGCATGGCAACTGATGCTGAAACTGTTACCGCCGGACGATAACCAACGAGAGATCATTATTCGTAGTATCGACCGCGCGAAAAAAGAACAAATCGCTACACTGAAATAATCAAAATATATCAACATTTGCGCGAAGGTTTGTTCGATTTGCAATGTGATACCACGCTGAAATTATCGGCTAATCACCCTCTGATGATTAGCCCGCAGAATCAAACTTCCATAAGCATTGTTGGAGTAGAAGATGACGGTAATCGCTATAAATATTTTTATATAGCGATTGTCATGTGGCAAGGACTATTGCGTCTTTATTTTAGGAAAAGGGTTAAATAATAAGATGAGAAAACTTTCACTGGAACGTTCAGGTAGGCGAAAAATTATATTTATCGCCCTGCTGGTTGGGATCATTATTGGTGTCGTGCTGCTGGCGGGTACGGCAACTATCATGCATAAAACCAGCGACACTGAATTCTGCGTGTCGTGTCATACCATGCAACAACCTCTGGCGGAATATCAGGGCAGTGTGCATTTCCAGAACAATAAAGGTATTCGCGCCGAGTGTGCCGATTGCCACGTTCCCCACCAACCGATCGATTATATGCTGACCAAAATTGGCGCCCTGAAAGATGTCTGGGGTGAAATGACCGGCAAAATCGATACCCCAGAAAAATACGAGGCGCATAAGCTCGCGATGGCCCAGAGCGTCTGGGATGGGTTGAAGAAGAACGACTCGGCAACCTGTCGTTCCTGCCACGACTACAAAGCGATGGATATACTGGCGCAAACGCCTGAAGCCCGTAAGCAGCACCCGGTGGCGATCAAAGAGGGCCAAACCTGTATCGATTGTCATAAAGGCGTCGCACACATTCTACCGAACATGAGTGGCCTGGCGGCAGCAGGGGCGAGCGAACTGGCGAATGCGGCAGCGAAAACGCCGGCAACGGCGACCACGTTGTACACCATTCAAACCCAACCGTTCTGGCTTAGTGAGAAAACAACCGATCATAACGACGGTAACCTGATGGCTTCCACCGAAGTGCAGGTAGTGAAACGTGACGGTGATATGGTACTGGCTGACGTCAAAGGTTGGCAGCAGGATGGCGTCACCGAGGCGTTCTACGCCGCGCGTGGTAAACGCATCATGAGCGCCCTGCTGGGTGAGGAAGCGCGTAAAGCGTTGAAAGTGAACAGCACGGTAACCGATGAAGAGACGAAACAGGTCTGGCATGAAGTCGATCTGCAGGTCTGGCTGCCGGCGAAAAGTCTGATTGGCGATCAACAAAAAATCTGGAGCTACGCCTCCGAACTCATGGCTAACAACTGTACCGGTTGCCACGGTCTTACCGAGTTGAATCGCTTTAACGCCAACCAGTGGATTGGGGTGGTTAAAGGCATGTCCGGTCGTACGTCGCTGACGCAGGAACAGGTTCGTCTTCTGACCCAGTACGTACAAAAACACGCGAGCGACATGCCCGCAGCAGCCGATCAGGACAAAAAATAAGGAGCCATGATGAAAAAGAATAATGACCATGACATGGCGCAGCAGAGCCAGGAAGCAGGTATGAATCTGACTCGTCGCCGTTTTCTGGCTGGTGCCGGAGCTTTAATGGCGGCACCGCTGCTGGCGGGAATGTGGCCACGCTCGGCGCTGGCCGAAGCGATAAGCCAGGCGCTGCCGCAGTTTGTAGCGTTACGCCAGGCGGAAAGCGGCATTCTGACCGGCGCCCACTGGGGCGCGTTTGAAGCGATTGTCCGCGATGGCAAAATGGTTGACGTTCGTCCGGTGAAAGACGATCCGTATCCGAACGAACTGATTACCATGGCACCTTATCAGGTGTATGCCGAAAACCGCATCAAGTACCCGATGGTGCGTAAAAGCTGGCTGGAAGGCGGCGCGAAAGACTGTAAACCAGAGCTGCGTGGCCGCGATGAGTGGGTGCGCGTGAGCTGGGATAAGGCGCTGCATCTGGTGGCCGGTGAAATCAGCCGTCTGCAGAAAGAGCACGGACCGTCCTCTATCTATGCGGGCTCTTATGGCTGGAAAAGCGTGGGGATGTTCCACAACCCAAGAACGCTACTGCAGCGCATGATGAACCTGGCAGGCGGTTTTGTCGGCTACTCCGGCGACTACTCGACCGGTGCCGCACAGGTAATTATGCCGCATGTAGTGGGCTCTGTTGAGGTTTACGAGCAGCAGACCGCATGGCCGAACGTCATTGAAAACACCGAGCTGGTGGTGATGATTGGCTGTAACCCTATGATCACGCTTAAAAACAGCTGGAACCTGCCGGATCACGTCAGCCAGACTGGTTTTGAAGCGCTGAAGAAAAAAGGCACCCGGATGATCTGTATCGATCCGGTGCACAGCGACAGCGCCCGCATGCTGGGTGCCGAGTGGATTGGCCCGCACAGCTATACCGACTGCGCGCTGATGGCGGGGATTGCCCATACGCTGTTGGTGGAAAAACTGCATAACGCTGACTTCCTGAAAACCTATACCGTCGGCTTCGATAAGTTTGAAGCGTATCTGACCGGTCAGGACGACGGTATTGTGAAAGACGCCAATTGGGCGGCGGACATCAGCGGTGTTGACGCCGAGGTGATCAAACAGCTGGCGCGCGATATGGCAAAACACCGCACCATGATCATGGGCGGCTGGGGCATTCAGCGCCAACATCACGGCGAGCAGGCGCACTGGATGATGGTGACCCTGGCGTCGATGCTGGGGCAGATTGGTCTGCCTGGCGGCGGCTTCGGCTTTAGCTATCACTACTCTTCCGGCGGTAGTCCGACCGCGCGCGGCGGCATTCTCGCCGGGATCTCGGCGGGTAGCCCAACCTCTCCGGCGGCAAAAGACATTACACCGTTCCCGGTAGCGCGTATTGCCGATGCGCTGGCGAACCCTGGCAAGACCATTGATTATAACGGCACGAAAGTGACCTACCCGGATATTAAAATGGTCTACGTGGCGGGGGGGAATACCTTCCACCAACATCAGGATACCAATAACCTGGTCAAAGCCTGGCAGAACCCGGAGACCGTGGTCGTCAACGAACCTTACTGGACGGCAACGGCGAAACATGCCGATATCGTGCTGCCGGTTACCACGACCTATGAACGTAACGATTTGGACATGGGCGGCGACTACTCGCAGCTCTACGTCTTCCCGCTACGTCAGTGTGTGCCGCCGCAGCATGAAGCGAAAAATGACTTTGATGTTTTTGCCGGTATTGCCGAAATCCTCGGCGTACACGACGCCTTTACCGAAGGTAAAGATGAGATGTTATGGTTAAAAGGCATGTATGACGACATGAAAGCTCAGGCGCGTAACGCACGCGTGGCGCTGCCGCCGTTTGATATGTTCTGGGCGTCCAACAACTATATCCGCTTCCCGATTCCGGAAGAGAATAAACAGTGGGTACGCTTTGCTGATTTCCGCGAGAACCCGCTGCTTAATCCACTGGGTACCCCGTCCGGCAAAATCGAAATCTATTCTGATGCCATTGCCAAAATGGGCTACGAGGACTGTAAAGCGATCCCGACCTGGATGCCGCCTCACGAGTGGTATCGCGGGCCGGAAGCAGCGAAATACCCGCTGTCGCTGAATACCGGTCACCCGATTAACCGTCTACACTCTCAGCTCGACAACACGCCGCTACGTAAGAAGTATGCAGTAGCCGACCGTGAGGCTATCTGGATCCATCCGAAGGATGCCAGCGCACGTGGCATTAGTGCGGGCGATCTGGTTCGTGCCTTTAATGATCGCGGGCAGATCCTGGTTGGGGCAGTGATTACCGATAACGTCCGTGAAGGGGTGGTGCGGATCAGCGAAGGAGCGTGGTTTGACCCGGCCGATCCGTCACAGCCTGGTTCGCTGTGTAAGAACGGTAACGTCAACTGCCTGACCTTTGACGTCGGTTCCTCCAGCCTGGCGCAGGGGAACTGCGGGCAGATGTCACAGTTGCAGATCGAGAAATATACCGGACCGGTGCTGCAAAATACCGCGCATAATGTGCCAGTAGGCGCATAATCGACAGCCGGTTATAACGAACGGCCCCTCTTGCCAGTGGTGAGAGGGGCCGTTTCTTTTAATTCTCACTATGCCAGCAGTCGAACCCCAGTCGGGGCTTCTCATCCCCCCGCAGGCGTGCAATATGCGAAAAAAAAGCCCGTACTTGCGTACGAGCTCTTCTTAAAATATGGCGGTGAGGGGGGGATTCGAACCCCCGATACGTTGCCGTATACACACTTTCCAGGCGTGCTCCTTCAGCCACTCGGACACCTCACCATATTGTTGTTCCTGTGCTACCGGAACGGGCGCTAATTTAGGGAAATACCGTCCCGGCGTCAATCAACTTTTTGAAAAAAACGTGCATTTACACAAACTTCAAACAATCTGGAGCTTAAATAAGCGGGAATTGTTTTTTTTGCCAGCATCCTAAAATTTGCTACTCTGAGGATCCCTCGAAAAATGATGATAATAAGTGCGAGAAAGTTCCGCATAGCAATGCTCAGGAGACAAAATGGATATAATTTTTTATCACCCAACATTCGAAACAACCTGGTGGATTAATGCGCTGGCAAAAGCAATACCAGGCGCGAACGTCCGTGAGTGGAAAGCGGGTGATAATGCGCATGCTGACTATGCGCTGGTTTGGCATCCGCCGGTTGAAATGCTCGCGGGACGAAAATTAAAAGCCGTATTTGCACTGGGTGCTGGCGTCGATTCCATTCTCAGTAAGCTAAACGCTCACCCGGAAATGTTGGATACCTCGATCCCGCTTTTCCGTCTGGAAGATACGGGTATGGGCCTGCAAATGCAGGAATATGCGGTAAGTCAGGTGTTGCACTGGTTTCGTCGCTTTGATGATTACCAGGCGTTAAAAAATCAGGCGAAATGGCAACCATTGCCAGAGTATACCCGCGATGAGTTCACCATCGGGATCATGGGGGCCGGGGTCCTGGGTGCGAAAGTTGCCGAGAGTTTGCAGTCATGGGGGTTCCCGCTGCGCTGCTGGAGTCGTACGCGTAAATCCTGGCCTGGCGTGGAAAGCTTTGCCGGTACCGAAGAGCTGGGTGCGTTTTTGAGTCAAACTCGCGTGCTTATCAATCTTCTACCCAATACGGCAGAAACCGTGGGCATCATTAACGCTGGTTTACTTAGCCAGTTACAGGATGGCGCTTATGTGCTGAACCTGGCGCGTGGCGTTCATCTCAATGAAGACGATCTTCTGGCATCGCTGGACAGCGGCAAGGTGAAAGGCGCCATGCTGGATGTCTATAGCCGTGAACCGCTGCCGGAAACCAGCCCGCTATGGAAACATCCGCGAGTGGCGATGACACCGCACATCGCCGCCGTTACCCGTCCGGCGGAAGCGGTGGATTATATCTCCCGTACAATTTTCAATCTGGAAAGTGGCAAAGCCGTTACGGGTCAGGTCGATCGCGTACGGGGATACTAATGGAAACCCGGCAAGTGCCTGCCGGGTTTCCGCTAATAAATGGCGGCGATACCTGCTATCCTTGACGGAAAATGACTACAGGAGAGAGTTATGTATCCCGTTGACCTGCATATGCATACCGTCGCCAGCACCCACGCCTACAGCACCTTAAGTGATTACATCGCTGAAGCTCGTCGCAAAGGCATCAAGCTGTTTGCCATTACCGATCATGGACCGGACATGGCGGATGCGCCTCACCACTGGCACTTTATTAATATGCGCATTTGGCCTCGTGTCGTGGACGGCATAGGGATCCTGCGCGGAATTGAAGCGAATATTAAAAATATTGAAGGCGAAATTGACTGTTCAGGTCCGATGTTCACTTCCCTGGATCTGATTATCGCAGGCTTTCATGAGCCGGTTTTTGCGCCACACGATAAAGAGACGAATACGCAGGCGATGATAGCCACTATGGCCAGTGGCAACGTCCATATCATCAGCCACCCGGGTAACCCCAAATATCCCGTCGATATCACTGCGATTGCTCAGGCAGCGGCAAAATACCAGGTTGCGTTGGAAATCAACAACTCTTCGTTTTTGCATTCGCGTAAGGGCAGTGAGGACAATTGCCGCGCTGTTGCTGCGGCTGTGCGTGATGCCGGCGGCTGGGTCGCGTTAGGGTCAGATTCACATACCGCTTTCACCTTAGGAGATTTCGGTGAATGTCGTAAAATACTCGATGATGTGAATTTCCCGGAAGACCGAATTTTAAACGTTACGCCAAAGCGCTTGCTGACGTTTCTGGAATCGCGAGGCATGGAGCCGATCGCGGAATTTGCTGAACTGTAATTGTTACTAACTGGAATATATTAATGAACGAGTTTTCTATCCTGTGTCGTGTACTGGGCTCGCTGTTTTACCGCCAACCGCAGGACCCTTTACTGGTTCCTCTGTTTACCCTGATTAGCGAAGGTAAACTCTCCGCCAACTGGCCGCTGGAACAGGACGAACTGCTGGCTCGTCTACAGAAGAGCTGCGATATGCCTCAGTTGGCTGCGGATTATAACGCGTTATTTGTGGGAGACGATTGCGCGGTGCCGCCTTATCGCAGCGCCTGGGTAGAAGGGGCTAAAGAATCGGATGTGCGTGCATTCCTTTCTGCCCGGGGAATGCCGCTGGCAGATACGCCGGCAGATCATATTGGCACGCTGTTGCTGGCGGCTTCATGGCTTGAAGACCAGTCTGCGGAAGATGAAAGCGAAGCGCTTGAAACCTTGTTTGCAGACTACTTGTTACCCTGGTGCGGCACGTTTCTGGGCAAAGTTGAAGCGCATGCGAATACGCCATTCTGGCGTACTATTGCGCCCCTGACACGTGATGCGATTGGTGCGATGTGGGACGAATTACAGGAAGAGACAGACGAATAAATGTGATTTGAATCACGCTAAACTGCAACGCAATTTATCAACTTGCATAATTTGTGTGCGCGATCTCATTCCAATGCCGTTTTTCTGCTAAGATGCGCGGCATGAACATACTTCTCTCAATTGCAATCACAACGGGCATTCTCTCCGGGATCTGGGGATGGGTGGCCGTTTCTCTCGGTTTACTCAGCTGGGCTGGGTTTCTGGGCTGCACTGCCTACTTTGCCTGTCCGCAAGGTGGGCTGAAAGGGCTGTGGATCTCGGCGTGTACGCTGCTAAGCGGTGTGGTGTGGGCGTTGGTGATTATTAACGGCAGTGCGCTTGCCCCGCATATGGATATTGTCGGCTATGTCATGACGGGAATTGTCGCGTTTTTGATGTGTATTCAGGCAAAGCAATGGTTGCTTTCATTCGTGCCGGGCACGTTTATTGGGGCTTGTGCAACGTTTGCAGGGCAGGGGGACTGGCGACTGGTCGTGCCATCTTTGGCGCTGGGGCTGGTATTTGGCTATGCGATGAAAAATAGCGGCTTGTGGCTGGCGTCACGCCGTGAAAACAGGATATCGCCAACCCCGACCAGTAAATAAAACAAGCGTGAGGCTTCCCTCACGCTTTTTATTCTGTAACGACCCATCAGGATTCTGGCGGTACCGACATATGGCGGTATTTAACCAGGATGTCATTATCAACTTGTTTCTTATCCTGCAAATCCCACAACCCGCGATCTATTCCGTCATTAATCAGGAAGATAACGCCGGTTTCAATTGCTGACATCAGACAAAGCATAACCGGTTCGTTAGAGGTATAACCAATTTCACCCTCCAACAGACGCTGGTAGTCAATGAAGCGGAACACCCCTGCCTGCACTTCATAAGACAGAATGGTTTTGCTGGTATTCACCGATGAGAGGATCTCACCGGTACTGACGTTAACCACACGCAGGTTTACCGCTATCTGGTCAAGCTGGTATTGCGTATCGGCGCCTATACCGAAATAGCGTGCGCCGACACCACCTGATTTTACGTTGCTTTCATAACCAATAATGGACCCTTCCACCATGACGTTTGCGGCGGTCAGAGACTGGAGCGGGATCCGGTTGTTAATGGCAACCGTACCGTTTTCCTGAGCCGCACGAATGATTTTTCGTTCGTTAAGCAAGTTCTGTAACCCCTGACGTTCCAGCGGGACGAACCAACGAGAATCCTTCAATGCGGTGACGAGCATAGCCGTGGCGCTTTGCGGGACGGCGGTAGAGAAGTTACTTGCCGGGTAAGGCTTAAACTGGCCAGTCTCATCCTGAATGTTGTATACCGACACAAATATCTTACCTGTAGGCATGGGCAGATGCGTCAAATCTTTATAGCTTTGGGCTCGGGGCATTAATGTCGGCTTAGCGGCCTCTTGAGGCGGGGCGGTTAAGCATCCGCTGAGTAAAATTACTGCCACCATGATAAGTAAGCGCTGCATGATATTTTCCTTTCGTGGCTCTCATTTAGAAATCGGTTGACTGGTTTTGTAAACCTGACACTTCAATAGTCGAAGTTCTTCCCGTTTTCCTGTCAGTGACATTCAATTGCAGTTGCCCATCCCGGTTGGCGATATCAACGATAAAGTCACTGGTTACCATCCTCCCCGGCTTACCTGTATTGATATTGGTGAGTAAGCCGCCGAGTATTTGCGACTGAATTGCCTGGGTAAAGTTATCCAGTGCTGTTGGGGTTTCGATCCCGTAGTCGCCAGCGCTCGGATCTTTATATGAGTTTTGCGCCTGAGCGCTATTTAACAAAAAAGAGCCGTTGTTTGGATTACCACCAAAGTTAGGGTTGCGGAACTGGAACGTCATGTTTCCGGCCCAACTTAATGGCGAAATTAGCATGAGCAAAACCACTGCATGTTTGACACGCATGAAAGCCTCCGGACAAAATCATGTTTTAGAATTCATCACGCGCTAAATCGCTTGTGCTTAATAGTGTTTGATCTATTTGCCGGCGATTTAATGCTTCCTCAGTTTCTGCCAATGCGAAGACCACTATTTTGTCGAAGTCTCTTTTCGTCGGGAATAAAAAGGTCTGGAAGATAACGTCCTGATTAACCGTTATCGTAATCCAACTTCCCCAACGTGCACTGGGCCTTTCATTAATGGTTAAGTTTCCTGTGTACTTGCTTTCCCACTTGTCACTAAAGGCGCGATAAAAATCATGGCCAATGGAAGAGACAGTGTGGTCAGTTAACAGTCCGGGAACCTCCACCTCTACAGCCGCGTGTAGATTCCCGGCAGCAAAGAACAAATTTGCTGCCACAATCCAGTTCAAATAGCGTTTCATGGCTTTATCGCCTGAGGTTATCATTGGCCCACGAGACCGCCTGCGTACGATTTTTGACAGCTATCTTTTTGAAAAGATTATAAAGATGCGTTTTCACGGTATTTTCACTGATAAACAGCGAACGCGCGATTTCAATATTTGAGGCACCGATACGCAGTTTATTAAGGATCTCTTTTTCACGGTGAGTGAGTAGTGCCGACTCCGTGCTGTTATAACGGTAATTTCCGGAATGCGTGATCAGGTAGCTGGCGAGCTTTTGCGAAAAGTAGCATTCACCGCGCAACACACCTTGCAAGCCGCTGACTACACGTTGTTCATCTTCGGTTGCGTAAAATACACCATTGATATGCGGCCAGTTTTCAATATCCCGATAGGGATAATCATCAGGGGTATTCAACAATAAAGTCTTTATATTGTTGTTTTTTCTGCTTAAATTATCTTGCCAGTAATGGATCAGTTTTTTATCTGCCTCCATCATATCCATTAAAACAATACAGCCGGAGGAAATATCATCCAGAGAACGTTGAATATTATGTAGTTTTCCGGTTAACGCCAGTGATTGCTTTAAATGTTGTAATAACGCAGTTGCCTGCAGAGAAGGTTTAGTGATCAACAATAATGTATGACCATGAATACTATGGACTTCATTAAACATGATGAAACTCCACTTTTTAGTCGCACACCTGACAGCTGCCGCTACTAAAATAGAGGCACCAGAAGTACTGACAGATGTTGCACTGCTGTGTAGAAATAAAATATCGACCCAACGGGGTGAAAATATTAAAACAAATGGACTTCAACTGTTTTCAATCTAGCTATTACAAATCTTAAAGCAAGTGTTAAACATGTTACATAATGTAAATTTATATATTAAAATGTGATTTTTGGGTTTTAATTGAGTTTAGATTTGATAGTAAAGTTGTACATTTCAGCATTATTGCATAGATTTAAAAAATCATACAAATTATGTTATCGCATTGATATTAAACAAATAAATTTATGGTTTGTTAGTTTTACATTCCTAATGAATTCGGATTGTTTCGCCTGGATTTAAGTTGGACAATTTTAGATAGAAAAAAATGATGCTTGTCACGACTTGTACCTATGCCTATCGCAGCACTAAGCTGGGAGGCCCGGAAATCGCGGAAAATGCACTTTTTTGTTACTGCATAGAAATTCACTTGCAGGGTTAAAAAATAAATAGAACCTGTTGTCGCAGCCGTGTTTTTTACTGTTAATTAATACTTTGGTGTGAATCAGGATATAAAAATACCACTGGCGGGTGAGTTATTTAAAATGTTTCAACGGACATACTCTTCATCGTAACGTGACGTTAACAAATGTAAGTCATGTTAACAACAATTTGAGTGGTAACTAATTTAACTTCATGTACGACCAGGTCCAGGGTGACAACATGAAAAACAAGTTGTTATTTATGATGTTTACAATACTGGGTGTGCCTGGGATTGCATCCGCAACAAGTTATGATTTAGCTAATTCAGAATATAACTTTGCGGTAAATGAATTAAGTAAGTCTTCATTTAATCAGGCAGCCATTATTGGTCAGGTTGGCACTGCGAACAGTGCAAATACTCGTCAGGGGGGCTCGAAGCTATTGTCGGTCATTTCGCAAGAAGGTTCTGGTAACCGGGCGAAAACGGACCAGACGGGATCATATAACTTTGCATATATTGATCAGGTGGGTAGTTCCAATGACGCGAGTATTAAACAAGGTTCTTATGGTAATACAGCTGTAATTATCCAGAAAGGCTCTGGTAATAAAGCGAATATTACCCAGTATGGTACACAAAAAACAGCAGTTGTGGTGCAGAGACAGTCGCAAATGGCAATTCGCGTAACTCAACGCTAATCCATTATCGACGTTTAAATCAATCCGATGGGGGTTTACCATGAAACTTTTAAAAGTGGCAGCATTCGCAGCAATCGTCGTTTCTGGCAGTGCTCTGGCTGGTGTTGTTCCGCAATGGGGCGGTAATCATCATGGCGGCGGTAGCAACTATGGCCCAGACTCTTCGTTGAGTATCTACCAATATGGTTCAAACAACGCTGCGAATGCTCTGCAAAGCGATGCGCGTAAATCAGATGTCACCATCACCCAACATGGGCGTGGTAATGGCGCGGTCGTAGGCCAGGGGGCTGATGACAGTACTATTAGCCTGAAACAGACTGGCTTCCAGAACAATGCCACCATCGATCAGTGGAATGCAAAAAATGCTGATATTAGTGTGACCCAGTTCGGTGGCCGCAATGGCGCGCTGGTTAATCAGACTGCTTCTGACTCCAATGTGCTGATTCAGCAAGTTGGTTTTGGCAACAATGCAACAGCTAACCAACACTAATTCAGTTTTCTGACTGATAATAAACAGGGCGTGAGCCCTGTTTTTTTTTCGGGAGAATATGATGCATACATTATTACTCATTGCCGCGCTGACAAATCAAATAACATTCAATACGACCCAACAAGGCGATATGTACACCATTATTCCTCAGGTGACGTTAGCCCAACCCTGCGTTTGTGAGGTCCAGGTCCTTGCCGTTCGTAAGGGGGAGGGAGGACAAAGCCAATCGCAGCAGAAAACAAGCCTTTCGGTCCCCGCTAATCGGCCGATTGAACTAACCAAACTGAGCTTTAATATTTCACCGGGGGATTCGGTCAAAATTATCGTTACCGTTTCGGACGGGCAGTCTCTGCATTTGTCACAACAATGGCCTGACTCAACCAGTCAGCCATAATTTTTGCTGTATTTGCATTAAGGGTGTGGCTGGGAATGCGGCGCTGTTCTATGAATATAGAAACGTACAGCGTTTTTATTTGATCGTAACTCGCAGTGGTGAAGGATCATTCAGATCCCTCAAGGATGACTAATCATTGAGGAACCCTTATGTGCACATTTTTTAAACGTATTTTTAGCGCCAGTTTATGTACGTTATCTCTTTTCACTTTTCCCATAATGGCCCAACAGATCTCGCCCGGCGGCGTTATCCATTTTCGCGGCGCAATAGTTGAAGCGCCCTGCGACGTTAACACCCAACAACAACAGGTCGAATTGTCTTGTATGCGCAATGGCACCACCCGTAATAGTCTCTATAATCATCAACAGGTCACGGCTGCCCCTCAGAATGTGCAGCAAATTGCTACTGTGAAAATGCATTACCTCAATGAACAGAAAAACATGGCGATCCTTAACATTGAATATAAATGAACCATTCTGGCTTAGACATGCAAACTTGTGGTTAAAAAGTGAGATTTCAAGGAAATCCCTGCTGTACACTTGATGAATCGTGTTTTGTCAGGGGGAATTTATGCATTCACGCGTGCATGTGTTACACGGCGATATTACGACGATCGCTGTTGATGTGATCGTCAACGCGGCGAATTCATCGCTACTGGGAGGTGGTGGTGTTGATGGTGCAATCCATCGCGCCGCCGGACCCGCATTGCTGGAGGCCTGCAAACAGGTTATCCAGCAACAGGGAGAATGCCCGACCGGGCATGCCGTTATCACGCTGGCGGGGGCGCTTCCGGCAAAAGCGGTCATTCATACCGTAGGACCTGTCTGGCAAGGTGGAGGGCATCATGAGGCTGAACGTCTTGAAGACGCTTATCTGAACTCGCTGCAATTGGCCTTGGCCAATGGGTATCAATCCATTGCTTTTCCGGCGATCAGTACCGGAGTCTACGGGTATCCCCGCGCCGCAGCGGCAGAAATAGCGGTAAATACGGTGTTAAAATTTATTACCCGTCGTACGCTTCCCGATCAAATATACTTTGTTTGTTTTGACGAAGAAAACGCTCAACTCTACAAGAGACTACTTTCCCGGCAAGGTGACAAGAACACGGACTGATATGACACGACTTGAGCGGGCCATCACGCCACTTTGTGCTAACCACCCAGGAGATTGTGGCATTCTTACGTTGGATGACAGCCTGGATGCCTTTGCTGCTCGCTATCGACTAACAGAAATGGCGGAACGTACACTGGATGTGCAGTACTACATCTGGGAGAACGACATGTCCGGTCTGTTGCTGTTTTCAGTTCTGTTGGCGGCGGCGAAACGTGGAGTGAAGGTTCGCTTGCTGTTGGATGACAACAACACGCCGGGTCTTGATGACACGCTGCGGCTGTTGGATAGCCATCCTAATATAGAAATTCGTCTGTTTAATCCCTTTTCCTTTCGCATCCTGCGCGCCCTGGGCTATTTGACCGATTTTGCCCGGCTAAATCGGCGAATGCACAATAAAAGTTATACCGCTGACGGCGTGGTGACCATCGTGGGTGGGCGTAATATTGGTGATGCCTATTTTGGGGCGGGTGAGCAACCGTTGTTTTCCGATCTGGACGTCATGGCTATTGGTCCCGTTGTCAAAGATGTTGCGGATGATTTTGAGCGTTACTGGCACTGCCGCTCTGTTTCAACGTTACAAAACGTACTTGAGATGTCGGAGTCAGATTCTTCGCAGCGTATCGAGCTGCCTGAATCCTGGTATAACGATGATATTACTCGTCGCTATCTGCATAAGCTGGAAACCAGCCAGTTTATGACCAGCCTCGATCAGCAGTCGCTGCCGCTGATTTGGGCGAAAACGCGTTTGCTGAGTGATGATCCTGTCAAAGGTGAAGGGAAAGCGCCGCGCCATTCGTTATTACCGCAGCGTTTGTTTGATGTGATGGGGTCGCCGGGCGAACGCATTGATATTATTTCCGCCTACTTTGTGCCGACTCGGGCTGGGGTGGCGCAGCTGTTGAGAATGGTAAGGAAAGGCGTCAAGATTGCGATTTTAACCAATTCGCTGGCGGCAAATGATGTGGCTATCGTTCATGCGGGCTATGCGCGATGGCGAAAAAAACTGCTGCGCTACGGGGTAGAATTATACGAACTTAAACCTACCCGCGAACGCGTTTCGGTGGTCCACGATCGCGGATTAACCGGTAATTCAGGTTCCAGCCTGCATGCTAAAACCTTCAGTATTGACGGTCGAAAAGTATTTATCGGCTCGCTTAATTTTGATCCCCGTTCAACGCTGCTTAATACGGAAATGGGGTTTGTGATTGAGAGTGAAGTGCTGGCTGAAGTGATCCATAAACGTTTTATGCAGAGCCAGCGTGACATGGCCTGGCAACTGCGCCTCGACCGCTGGGGCAGAATTAATTGGGTGGATCGCGTTTCCGGCAGCGAACAGGTACTAAAAAAAGAACCCGCCACAGGATTCTGGAAGCGGGTTCTGGTGAAGCTTGCGTCGGTGTTACCCATTGAGTGGCTGCTCTGAACCACGCAATGAGAGAAAAATTAACCAGCGACAGCTTTATTTTTATCTTGCTTAACGGCCGGTTTACCCGAAAAGAGAAACTTCAGCACCGGTATGCGCAAATGGAGTTCGTACAGTATCACCGCAATCCCCACCACAAACAGCAGGCCGCACAAAAAGCCCAGTAGATTCGATGAGATATGCGGTGTGATATACGCGCCAAAAAACAGCGTCAAAGGGTGGTGCACTAAATAGATAAACAGTGACGCGTTGACAAAATAGGTCACGCGGGCCGACTGGAAATTCAGCAAACGGTGGCCAAGCGAAAAGACGACGTTCACCATCCACAGTCCCATGACCATGGTGATGACATATTCGGTTTCATACATCCAGGCATCGCCATTGCCATAACGTTGATTGAGCAGGTAAGCGACAAACGCCAATGCGGCGCCTATCGTGCAGCCACGCGATGACCTGGTAAACAGCGCTTTCAGATTAGGGTTGATAAACGCCAGCGCGCCGAGCATAAAGAAAGGTATATAGAACAGCGTTTGCATAACAATAAAATTAAACATGCCATCGCTGAGAATTGAAGGGTAGAGGATGAAAATCGTCCTTCTGACGGCGGCATAACCGACACCCAATAAAATAAAAATCAGCGTTAATTTGGTCATCGACACAGCAGAGGGGTTAGCACCTTCGCTACGCATCGTCTTATTTTTCATCTGGGTAAATACCCACATGCTTACGGTCGTTAAAACCACCAGAACCAGTAAAAACCACAGATGGGAAATAAGCTCCCATGCCAGCGTGTTGTACTTTTCGTACCCGCTGAGAGTATGCCAGCTGTCTGCTTTGCCCTTCACGTATTGCAGCATGATAAATTGCGGCAGCGTAAGCAATGGAATCGCCGTCAGCATCGGGATTCCCACGCGTTCGACACGCACCTTCCACCACCGCTTTAGCGGATAGCGCAAAAATAACATGTACGAAAAGTAACCCGAAATAACAAAGAAAACCTGCATGCGAAATGCATGGATAAAATCGTTAAAAAGGGTCAACCACCATGACGGCTCTGCGCTGTTCACATGCCATGTATGAGTGGAGTAGATCAAAGAAATATGGAAGGGGATCCCTAACAACATTAGCCAGGCACGGATGGAGTCAAGAAAATATTCACGTGGTGGTGATACAGGGCTCATAGACAGTTACGTATTCTCAGACTTTTCGTCTTATCCCTAAGACGAATAATGGTTACATTCGAGGCCAACCCTACACGAAGTCCAACAACCTGTCTCCAGGATAAGCACGCAAAGTGAAAACAGCAGACAAAGCTGCTTAAAGCATGAGCCAGCGCGCGAACAATACAGGGATTCAGTTGTCGGAATACCCGATTATCCATTAAAATGGATCGGATCAATATAAGCACACAAAGGGGGAAGTGCTTACTAATTATGAAACATAAACTACAAATGATGAAAATGCGTTGGTTGGGTGCAGCAGTCATGTTAACGCTGTACACATCATCAAGCTGGGCGTTCAGCATTGATGATGTTGCAAAACAAGCTCAATCCTTAGCCGGTAAAGGCTATGAGGCGCCAAAAAGTAACTTGCCCTCCGTTTTCCGCGACATGAAATATGCGGATTATCAGCAGATCCAGTTTAATCGCGATAAAGCCTACTGGAGCAATCTCAAGACCCCATTTAAGCTCGAATTCTACCACCAGGGTATGTACTTCGACACGCCGGTCAAAATCAACGAAGTTACCGCAACTGCGGTGAAAAGAATCAAATATAGCCCGGATTACTTTAATTTTGGCGATGTTCAGCATGATAAAGACACGGTAAAAGATCTCGGTTTCGCCGGGTTCAAAGTGCTGTATCCGATCAACAGCAAAGATAAAAACGATGAAATCGTCAGCATGCTCGGGGCCAGCTATTTCCGCGTTCTCGGCGCAGGCCAGGTCTACGGTCTGTCTGCGCGCGGTCTCGCGATCGATACCGCTCTCCCTTCTGGTGAAGAATTTCCCCGCTTCCGTGAGTTTTGGATCGAACGTCCGAAACCGACTGACAAACGTTTAACCATATACGCCTTGCTGGACTCTCCGCGCGCAACCGGAGCGTATCGCTTTGTCATTATTCCGGGTCGCGACACGGTTGTTGATGTTCAGTCCAAAGTTTACCTGCGCGACAAAGTGGGCAAGCTGGGCGTGGCGCCATTAACCAGTATGTTCCTGTTCGGCCCAAATCAGCCTTCTCCGGCAACGAATTATCGTCCGGAACTGCATGACTCTAATGGTTTGTCTATCCACGCTGGCAACGGCGAATGGATTTGGCGGCCGCTGAACAACCCGAAACATCTCGCGGTGAGCAGCTTTGCCATGGAAAACCCGCAAGGTTTCGGTCTGTTGCAGCGTGGCCGTCAGTTCTCGCGTTTTGAAGATATTGACGATCGTTACGACCTGCGTCCAAGCGCCTGGATCACGCCAAAAGGTGACTGGGGCAAAGGTAAGATTGAGTTAGTTGAAATTCCGACTAACGATGAAACGAACGATAACATCGTTGCGTACTGGACGCCGGATCAACTGCCTGAAGCGGGCAAAGAGATGAACTTCAAGTACTCCCTGACGTTCACGCGTGATGAAGACAAGCTTCATGCGCCGGAAAATGCCTGGGTACAACAGACTCGTCGTTCTACGGGTGATGTTAAACAATCCAATCTGATTCGTCAGCCAGACGGTACTATCGCGTTTGTGGTGGATTTTACCGGCGCAGACATGAAAAAGCTGCCACAGGATACCCCGGTTACCGCACAAACCAGCATTGGCGACAACGGCGAGATCGTTGAAAACACCGTGCGTTACAACCCGGTCACTAAAGGTTGGCGTTTGATGCTGCGCGTGAAGGTGAAAGACGTGAAGAAAACCACTGAAATGCGAGCAGCCCTGGTCAATGCCGATCAGACGTTGAGTGAAACCTGGAGCTACCAGTTACCTGCCAATGAATAAGACTACTGAGTATATTGACGCAATGCCGCTTTCGGATATCGAAAAAGCGGCTCTGCCGAAAACTGACATCCGCGCCGTTCATCAGGCGCTGGATGCCGAGCATCGTACTTACTCGCGCGAAGATGATTCACCGCAGGGTTCTGTGAAAGCTCGTCTTGAGCAAGCATGGCCAGATTCTCTGGCGAAAGAGCAGTTAGTTAAAGACGATGAAGGACGCGATCAGCTTCAGGCAATGCCTAAAGCAACGCGTACCTCAATGTTCCCCGATCCCTGGCGTACCAACCCGGTTGGTCGTTTTTGGGATCGTCTGCGTGGACGTGATGTGACTCCGCGTTATCTTTCGCGTTTGACGAAAGAAGAACAAGAGAGCGAGCAAAAGTGGCGTACCGTTGGCACAATCCGCCGCTATACGCTGTTGATCTTAACGCTGGCGCAAACGGTGGTAGCAACCTGGTATATGAAGACGATCCTTCCGTATCAGGGTTGGGCATTCATAAATCCGGTCGACATGATGGGGCAGGACCTGTGGGTCTCCTTTATGCAATTGCTGCCCTATATGCTACAGACCGGGATCCTGATTTTGTTTGCCGTGCTTTTCTGTTGGGTCTCTGCAGGGTTCTGGACTGCGCTGATGGGCTTCCTGCAACTGCTGATTGGGCGAGATAAGTACAGTATCTCCGCCTCAACGGTCGGGGACGAACCACTGAATCCTGAACACCGCACCGCACTGATTATGCCTATCTGTAACGAGGACGTTGACCGCGTATTCGCGGGGCTGCGCGCCACGTGGGAGTCAGTTAAAGCCACGGGCAACGCCGAGCATTTTGATGTTTACATCCTGAGCGACAGCTACAATCCTGATATCTGCGTAGCGGAACAAAAAGCGTGGATGGAACTGATTGCCGAAGTGCAGGGCGAAGGGCAGATTTTCTACCGTCGTCGTCGTCGTCGTGTGAAGCGCAAAAGCGGCAACATCGATGACTTCTGCCGCCGCTGGGGGAATCAGTACAGCTATATGGTGGTGCTGGATGCTGACTCCGTGATGAGCGGCGACTGTCTGAGCGGTCTGGTTCGTCTGATGGAAGCGAATCCTAACGCCGGGATTATCCAGTCTTCACCGAAGGCTTCCGGTATGGATACGCTGTATGCGCGTTGCCAGCAGTTCGCGACCCGTGTTTATGGCCCGTTGTTTACCGCCGGGCTTCACTTCTGGCAGTTGGGTGAATCGCACTACTGGGGGCATAACGCCATCATTCGCGTGAAGCCGTTTATTGAGCACTGTGCGCTTGCGCCGTTACCTGGCGAAGGCTCATTTGCAGGTTCGATCCTCTCCCATGACTTCGTGGAAGCGGCATTAATGCGCCGTGCCGGCTGGGGCGTGTGGATCGCTTACGATCTGCCGGGTTCTTATGAAGAGCTGCCGCCAAACCTGTTGGATGAGCTCAAGCGTGACCGTCGCTGGTGTCATGGCAACCTGATGAACTTCCGTCTGTTCCTGGTTAAGGGGATGCATCCGGTTCACCGCGCGGTGTTCCTGACCGGCGTTATGTCCTATCTGTCAGCGCCGTTGTGGTTCATGTTCCTCGCGTTGTCTACCGCATTGCAGGTAGTCCATGCGTTGACGGAGCCGCAGTACTTCCTGCAACCGCGGCAGCTATTCCCGGTCTGGCCGCAGTGGCGTCCTGAACTGGCGATCGCGCTGTTTGCTTCCACCATGGTGCTGCTGTTCCTGCCGAAGCTGCTGAGTATTTTGCTTATCTGGTGTAAAGGGACGAAAGAGTACGGCGGATTTATTCGCGTCACGCTGTCGTTGCTGCTGGAGGTTCTGTTCTCCGTGCTGCTGGCGCCGGTGCGTATGCTGTTCCATACCGTTTTCGTGGTGAGCGCATTCCTCGGTTGGGAAGTGGTGTGGAATTCGCCGCAGCGTGATGACGATTCCACCCCGTGGGGGGAAGCGTTTATGCGTCACGGTTCTCAGCTCTTGCTGGGGCTGGTGTGGGCTGTGGGTATGGCCTGGCTGGATCTGCGTTTTCTGTTCTGGCTGGCGCCGATTGTCTTCTCGCTGATCCTCTCGCCGTTTGTTTCCGTAATTTCCAGTCGTTCTACGGTTGGGTTACGAACCAAACGCTGGAAGCTGTTCCTGATCCCGGAAGAGTACTCTCCGCCGCAGGTGCTGGTGGATACAGATACCTATCTGGTAATGAACCGTAATCGTACGCTGGACGACGGTTTTATGCATGCGGTGTTTAACCCGTCGTTTAACGCGCTGGCTACGGCAATGGCGACTGCTCGCCACCGTGTGAGTAACGTACTTGAGATTGCACGCGACCGTCATGTGGAGCAGGCGCTGAACGAAACGCCGGAGAAACTGAATCGCGATCGTCGCCTTGTGCTGTTAAGCGATCCGGTGACCATGGCGCGTTTGCATTATCGCGTCTGGAATTCACCTGATAAGTATTCTTCGTGGGTGAATTACTATCAGGGCCTGACCCTGAATCCGTTAGCGCTCAGGAAAAAATAAGCGTTCTGTAATGTGAAAATACCGGCCTGGTGCCGGTATTTTTTTATACTGAATAAAAAGAGTCATGGGGTACCAGATGCGAATAGTGGCAGTGGCGATAATGGTCTTGTTGCTGAGCGGATGCGGCAGCATCATTAGCCGGACCATCCCAGGACAAGGGCATGGCAACCAATACTATCCGGGCATACAGTGGGATGTCCGGGATTCCGCATGGCGCTACGTCACCATCCTCGACCTGCCGTTTTCGCTGGTGTTTGATACGCTGTTGTTACCGCTCGACATTCACCATGGGCCTTACGAGTAGTTATCGTTCATCCCATTCATCAGCTGCGGTCTGACCCTCTTCGGTATCAAGGGGAGGCTCCAGCTGAAATTCACCTTCGTCCCATTCGTGAAGCGTGTTTTCTTCCTGCCACTCCTGACGAATTTCAATCTCATCATAATCACCATCAAAAACGCTTTGCGCCGCTTCACCGCTTAGCATTGGCAGACATTCGCCATCGACATCATCCTCATCGGCAAAGAATTCTGCTTGCCACATAATGTCGCCATCCTGTAGCACGTATTTTTGTACGCTTAGCTGCTGAACACTGGCATCGTCAGCCTCCAGACCTGGGTTATCTGCCAGAAACACTTCACGAGCAGCATCAATAGCCTCTTCCAGCGTGGCATAAAAATACATGTCATTCTTTGCCATAATCTTCTCCTAAGGTGAACAATAAATGGTGATGATTCAATCTATAGACCTCGATCCGCGGAGCGTCAAACCCATTGACTGCAGAGCTAACCTAAATGAATGCCAGCCGTTGGTAGCGACGACAGGGTTTTATGATGACGTCTTCGATTGGTATGGAAAAATTTACAATGCGAGATACTGAAGTTGGCGTAATGGACGACCGCGAATTTGAGAAAAAAAGGTAATGTGTGTGGTTAGCAGTGGCGTAATGAAAATCAAATAAATAAACGATACTGTTATATAAATGAATCTTCAGATTTAATACGTATTTACTCGTGTTTTTGCTTGCGGTAATGCCCATTGTACTGATGAGGGGATGTCTAACCTTATTAAAATAAAGGAAAAAATATTTATTAATGTGAAAAAATCACAGAGGTAATTATTGAGAGATACTGAACTCAAGAGCCGGAAAGGTAATGACTAAGTATCCGCTATGTGCAACATCTGTTAATGGCGTGAGGCGTTTTAAAAAAGGACACATAATAATAGATGATTAATACCAGGTGTTATAAATGGATAAAAAATCATTAAATAATAAATGAATAAATATCACTGAAGTTGTACGGCTATATAGATTGCAAATGCTTATGCTTTATTATATAAAATGCCAACTCAAGAATACTCCTAAGGATGTTATGGAAAACAGTAATTCAAATAACAGGAAGTTGATGGCGTTCTATATAACTTGCTTAATCAGCTATATTCTTGGTGGGTTATGTCTTACGCAGTTTAAATTAACAATACAAAGTGTTCCGCAAACAATATATTTGATTATAATAGTAGGTTTATTCTTTTTATATGGAATTATTTTCCTGTTTATGTTGTTTCAGTATTTATGCAGAAAAGATCTAACATGTCTCATAGTCTTAGGTATGGCTTTTCTTAGCAATAATATTTTCTTTGTGGAAACTATCTATATCGTTCAGGATTTAATCAATGATCACACTTCGATAGAAAAAAGAACTAACGATATCGCTATATTCTATTATTTTCGCCAGCTGAGTTTTATTGCTTTATTATTTGTATCCTTGAAATCTTATAAAGCATCTTCGACAATCCTTGAAACCAAAGAAAGAGAACCATGCTATATAGCGGTAGCATTTTTGATCATGTTGGCTATCGCTGTCCTGGCACATAGCCTGGCCAGTTATAACCCGGGCATGACCCTTGAGATTACGAGCTTAAAATCCGACAACATAACCGTACACTGGCATATTGGCTACATTTACTCTCTGATTGTTGCCTGGGGATTGGTTCTACTCTATTTGGTCATTAAAACCAAAACGCATAACATCTTATGGAAAAGTATCGGCTTACTGTGTTGCTCAGGAATATTAACCAATGTGCTGCTATTAAGTTTAGATGAATATAGTATGTATATTTGGTATATCAGCAGAGGGATTGAGGTGATCAGTACCCTTTGTATAATATCGATCTTAATGTATAACACTTTTATCATTCTAAAAAAAGAAACGGATTCGGCTATCAAAGATGCCATGACCAAAATATACAACCGGAAACTGTTCTATAGATCGTTAAAAGCATCGCTAGCGAAAGGCGTGGTTTGCGTAATGGTTTTGGATATCGACAAATTTAAACGCATTAACGATACCTATGGGCATCAGGAGGGGGATCGGGTAATCATTAGTATTGTTGATATAATCAACAAGTCAGTTAGAGATTCGGATATCTTTGCGCGCATCGGCGGCGAGGAGTTTGCGATTCTTCTTAAGTGCAAGGATAAAGATGAAGCTATTGTCGTTGCAGAACGAATCAGAAGAAATGTTGAGCATGGAACGACTATACCCAATGCATATGATTTAAAAGAAAAGATGACGATCAGCATCGGTGTATATTGTACTAAAGTTGATGATGACTCAGCGGATAAAGTTGTTTCTTATGCGGATGCTGCGCTGTATGACGCCAAAAACTCTGGCAGAAATAAGGTGTGTTACTACTATCATTAAAAGTAAAATGAATACTGCCTGAAAACGCAAAGTTTACTCTTCGGATTCAGGCAATATAGACAAATTATCCAGCGAGCTCGGCACTCCGGCGACGGCGCAGACTATTCCACGAGTAGATCGCGTTAAACAGTACAACCCCCGCGGTCACGCAGAAGACCGCGCGAAAGCCGTAGTTGGCGGATATTGCCGCCCCCATTAATGGTCCCGTTACGTTGCCGATGTCGCGAAATGACTGGTTATAACTGAAAATACGCCCGGCTATTTGGTTGGTTGAGTTATAAACCAGCAGCGTTTGCACCGCCGGGAGCAGAGCGCCGTCGGCAGCACCCAATAAAAAACGCAGAACGCCCAATTGCCAGGGAGTTTGTACAAATGACATCGGGATCAGCAGTAGCACGGAAATAATCAGCGCGACGATTAGAATCTTCTCCGGGCCAATCCGGTCACCGAGTTTGCCAAGCCTTGGGGCACTGATTAACGCCGCTACGCCGGGTACGGAGGCAATCATCCCACTAATGAACGCGATATTACTGACGTTCCCGGCTAACTCCCGCACGTATAACGTCAGGATTGGCGCAATAGAACCGGTCGCCACCTGAATGATTAAGGTAGTGACAAACAGGCTCAGCACCAGTTTGGGGTTTTTTAACGAGGCCACGACTTCGCGTATGTGCAGCATCTCTTTCTTGCTTACCGGCTGAAAACGCTCGCGGATAAAAAATAGCGTCAGGATAAAACAGACCAGCAGTACGCTGGCGGTAATGAAGAACACGGGACGCAATCCATAATGGTCCGCGAGTAGTCCACCTGCCAGCGGCCCTAGCAGTGCGCCGCTGACACCGCCGGTAGAGAGCGTTCCCAGCGCCCAGCCGCTTTTATTGCGTGGAACCTGGGTGGCGATCAACGCATTGGCGTTGGGAATGAAACCGCCGAGCAGACCGAGCAGCGCGCGCAGAACCAGGAACTGCCAGATATTTTGCGCCAGGCCCATCAGTAGCATCACAATAGCCATACCCAACGCGGAACGCAGCAGCATGATTTTTCGCCCTTTGCGGTCGGCAAGGCCACCCCAAAAAGGGGAGGCGATGGCTGAAAACAAAAAGGTGATGCTGAAGACCAGACCTGACCACATGTTCAGGGCGCTATGCCCCGTGACGCCGAGACTCTCGACGTACAAGGGTAAAAAGGGCATGACCAGGCTAAATGCTGCGCCGGTTAAAAAACAACCTATCCAGGCAACGGTGAGGTTGCGTTTCCAGTTTATGGGGGCATCTGAGGGTGACATAACGATCCGCAGTGTGATGCGCTGTATGCGCTATCGATTGAATATAAGTAAGCAGACTAATTATGCGCCCGGTTGATAGTTGCTGCAATGCGGATAGCAGTTAAACCTAAAGCGAGTCAGGAGAGGGTTGCAGCCCACTGGACTGCAACCGGGTTTTAGTACAGGGAAGGGGCGCCTTCAGGACGGGTCTTGAAGCGACGATGCAGCCACATATATTGTTCTGGGGCCATCATGATGCATTGCTCAACGATCTTATTCATCCATGCAGCCGTGGTCTCCGCGTCGTCTAACGGCGGTGAACATTCTGGCGGCAGCATAATCAATTGATACCCTTTCCCGTCGGGCTTACGACGAGGAACAAATGGCACCAGGCACGCATTCGACATGCGTGAAAGCATCCAGGTCCCGGAGGTCGTGGCGGCCTGTTCAACGGCAAACAGCGGCACAAACACGCTGGCGCGAGGACCGTAGTCATGATCCGGCGCGTACCAGACCACTTCGCCTTTTTTCAACGCTTTAATCATTCCTTTCAGGTCTTTACGATCAAGCATTGATTTATTAGAGCGCATGCGTCCCCAGGTCTGTAACCAGTCGAGCAGCGGATTGTCATTAGGACGATACACACCGATACCAGGCTCCTGCAGACCAAACTGACGCGCACCCAGTTCCAGGGTCAGAAAGTGCAGACCGACTAACAGGATCCCCCGCTTTTGCGCCTGAACGTCACGGATATGTTCCATCCCGATCACTTCTGTCCAGCGTGAAATGCGCTTATCGGACCAAAACCAGGCCATCCCGGTTTCCATTACGCCCATGCCGACGGACTCGAAGTTCCTGACGACCATCTGCTGGCGTTCCTGCTCACTCATCTGCGGGAAGCACAGCTCCAGATTACGTGAAACGATTTTTGCCCGGCGTTTCATCAAACGTAACGCCAGACGACCTAATGCACAGCCCAACTTATAAAGTACCGGGTAGGGCAACTGTACGATTAACCAAAGGATGCCAATACCCAGCCAGGTTAACCAATAACGTGGATGCAGTAGCGCAGCCGAAAACTTGGGTAAATTCGTCATGTCTATCCTGTCTTCAAACGACCAATTCCCTGTATTGTCGCATTTTTTCGCGCGTATCAAAAATTTGTGACGGGAGAACGGTGATTAAATCGGCAATTGTTGTTGCGTTTTTATCGTGAAGTAAGAAATGTAGCGTAAAATGTGTGGATGTAAATTGGCGATGTTTGCTTTATGATGCCGCCGATTTTCATTTACTCCCTATTTGCAGGATACGTACACCATGCCAGTGTTACACAACCGCATTTCGAACGACGCGCTCAAAGCCAAAATGCTGGCCGAGACTGAGCCGCGCACGACGATCTCGTTTTATAAATATTTCACCATCGATGACCCGCAACATACGCGTGATGCGTTGTACCAACTGTTCACTGCGCTGAATGTGTTCGGGCGTGTATATCTTGCCCATGAAGGCATTAACGCGCAAATCAGCGTGCCGCAAAGCAACGTGGATGCATTCCGCCAACAGCTGTATGCATTCAATCCCGCACTGGATGGATTACGTCTTAATATCGCCCTGGACGATGACGGAAAATCATTCTGGGTGCTACGCATGAAAGTTCGCGAACGTATTGTGGCGGATGGTATTGATGATCCTGACTTTAACGCCAGCGACGTGGGTGATTACCTGAAGGCGGCAGAAGTGAACGCCATGTTGGACGATCCTGAGGCGGTATTCATTGATATGCGCAACCACTATGAATATGAGGTGGGGCATTTCGAGAATGCGCTGGAGATCCCGGCAGACACATTCCGTGACCAGTTGCCGAAAGCGGTTGAAATGATGCAGGCGCATAAAGATAAAAAAATAGTTATGTACTGCACGGGCGGGATCCGCTGTGAGAAGGCCAGCGCCTGGATGAAACACAACGGATTTAGCAAAGTCTGGCACATTGAGGGGGGGATTATTGAATATGCCCGCAAGGCGCGTGAACAGGGGCTTCCGGTACGTTTCATCGGCAAAAATTTCGTTTTTGATGAGCGTATGGGCGAAAGGATCTCTGAAGATGTTATCGCGCATTGTCATCAGTGCGGAACCGCATGCGACAGCCACACTAATTGTAAAAATGATGGCTGCCATCTGCTGTTTATTCAGTGCCCGGCTTGCGCGCAGAAGTATAAAGGCTGCTGTAGTGAGCTGTGTTGCGAAGAGAGTGAGTTGCCGGAAGAAGAGCAACGACGTCGTCGCGCCGGGCGTGAAAATGGCAACAAAATCTTTAATAAATCCCGCGGTCGTCTGAATACCAAACTGGGTATTCCGGATCCCGCGCAATAAAAATGTTGCCGGATGATGGCTATCGCCTCATCCGGCAACATTTATGCGTTACTTCTGCTGCACACCTTCCACTGAGATAATTAAATCGACTTCCTGTGAAGCAGGGCCGAGGTCGGTGGTGATATTGAAGTCTTTGAGTTTAATCTTACCTTGCGCTTCAAAACCGGCGCGCGTACCACCCCATGGATCGCCACCCTGACCGATCAACTTCGCGTCCAGCGTCACTGGTTTGGTGACGCCATTCAGGGTCAGGTTACCGGTGATATCGAGGTCGTTCCCCTCTTTTTTCACGCTGGTGGAGCTAAAAGTCGCCTGCGGGAATTTGGCCACGTTAAGGAAATCCGCGCTACGCAGATGCTTATCGCGTTCGGCGTGGTTGGTGTCAACACTGTTGGTGTTGATGGTGACGTTAACCTTATCGGCTGCAGGATTTTTTTCATCAAAGGTGAACGTACCGTCGAAATCTTTAAAGGTGCCGTACAGCCAGCTGTAACCCAGATGCTGAATACGGAAATTAACAAAGGCATGCTGTCCCTCTTTGTCAATTTTGTAATCTGCCGCCATAGCCGATCCGGTCGTGAATAACAGAGAGGCGAGTGTCAATCCCAGCAGGTTTTTTTTCATTTTAAGCTCCATAGTCAGATGACGATTTTCCCAACATGCGATTCAGGGTATCGTCGTTATCGATAAAGTGATGTTTCAGGGCCATAAGCCCATGAAGAAGCGATAAAACCACCACGGTCCATGCCAGCCACAGGTGCAGGCTGCCGGCAAGGTCGGCCTGAGCGCCCGCGTTGGCAAGGGTGGCGGGAATATCAAACCAACCAAATACGCTTATCGCTTTGCCATCTGCGGTCGAGATCAGATAACCGCTGATAACAATCGAAAAGAGCAGGGCGTAGAGCGCAAGGTGACCCATTGCCGCTGCGATGCGGGTTAAGCGGGAATAGCTTGTCAGCGCAACTGGGGGAGGGGAGAACAACCGCCAGACAACGCGAATGACCAGTCCCATCATGAGCAGGATCCCGATGCTTTTATGCAGTTCAGGGGCCTGGTGATACCAGCCATCGTAATAACTGAGCGTGACCATCCATAAACCCAACGCAAACATGCCATATACAGCAATCGCCATCAGCCAGTGCAATGCGACAGACACCACGCCATAGCGCTGTGGACTATTAGTGAATTGCATAAGTACACCGTTAGATATTTCAGGAGTAAATGAAAATGGCGCGTAAAAGACATTAATGCAACTAATAAATAACAATGATGATGATATTTATTTTCATATTCAATAAAATTGATTGAATATTGATGTCATCATCAAGGTATTAGAGAGAATGAGCAAAAGGTGGGCATCATTACACGGTGTTGATAGGGTTTTCTTATTCAGTTTATTGCAATGAAATTTAAGTAAATATCAGTTTTTGTCAATTAGTGTCAGTGCGATCTGGTCAGAAAAACATAATATATATCACATCCATAATTGCCAGCAGCGACCATAAAATAATGTAGAGCATAAGATGCTCACGAATATTATTAACCAGATAGTGAAAGATGCGCCGCATCGATGTTATTCCTGTCATTAAAAATGGCCTCACCACGAGGCCATTAATCATTATCGCGTAAAGCGACTCAGCCTGAATGGCGTCAGGTCAAAGGCTGGCGGTTTGTCCTGCGCAAAGTCCGCGGCTATTTCCCCCAGTACGGAGGCAAACTTAAAGCCATGCCCGCTCAGTCCGGTGATGATCAGGGTATTGTCATGTTCAGGTAGCGTATCAATGATAAAGTCTTCATCCGGCGAATTATCGTAAGTGCAGGATGCACCGTGCAGACAACAGCCAATGCCGGGCAGAACTGTACGCAGGAATGGGAAAGCTTCGGAGCCATCGCTGGCTACATCGGCAAACGGCTTGCGCTCTTCGGCTGCGTGAATTACCTGTCCGCCGTTGTGCTTACCAATTTTTAGTTCGTCGTTTTCTGCCGGAAAACCGTAGTACTGATCGCCATTTGGCAACTCGCCGGTAAAGGCCGGGAAGTTATTTTTAACGCTATAGCGGCCATCGGCTTGATACCATGCGAACACTTTGCGCACTGGCTGTATCGGCAGTTCCGGTACTAATGCCTGTACCCATGTCCCGGCGCTGACCAGGGCTTTTTTGGCGTGGTAGTCACCGTCGGCGGTTTCTACTGTGACGCCATCTTCACTATGATGAATAGCCGTGACCGGGCATTTAAACAGCTGTGCGCAGCCAGCTTCATCAGCCAGACGAATCCAGGTTTTAATCGCTAACTCACTACGCAAAAAGCCCGACTCAGCTTCAAACAGACCAATATAATTTTCAGGTACGCGAATCTCGGGCCAGCGAGCCATGATGGCGGCGGCATCAAGATGTTCGACGTTGAGTTGCCACTGTTTCGCGCTTTGCGCTGCGGTAGCTAAGAAAGTTGAATCTGCCGGGCCCAGATTGATAACCCCGGTGCGTACAAAAATCGGTTCTTCATTTTGAGTGGAAAGTTCATCCCACAATGTCTGCGCGCGCAGCACCAGCGGAACGTATTTCTCACCTTCGCCATAAGCATGACGAATTAATCGTGTGTCGCCGTGGTGGCTGCCCTGTTGATGTGGTGGCATATGCGCATCGATCATCAGAACGTTCAGACCGGCGCGAGTGGCATAGTATCCGGCTGCGGCACCCACGGAACCGCTGCCAATAATGATTAAGTCGTATTTCATCCGCTTCTCTCTGCAATCGCGATAGTAGCAGGGTAAATAACTGACCTGGAATATTCAACCGGGAAATAAGAAAGGCACCGTTAAGGTGCCTTTTGATGGTTGGATGTATCAGATTTAATGGCGCTGATACTCATTTACCTGGTAATCGCCGGATTCAATTTTGGCGATTCCTGCTTCTAATATCGAAATAAATTGCCTGGCAACATCGGTGGTTAACCAGAGCGTTTGACCAACTTCAGTCCCATCCGGGTCCGGTCGATTCGGGGTCTGGTAGTGCAAACGCAGCATCAGCGCGTCGTAGCTATCAACGGTGCTGATGTCCCATCCTACAAGCGGATGAGTCTGAATGACTTCATTATTCTTTTCCATCATGCCCCCTAATTCGTGTTACTAGACAACGGTTTTCGAGGTTCAATGCATTTTTTTTCTGAAGCAACTTCAGTATATCAATAAATAAGGGTATTCATTGAAAATTTAAAGAGGGCAGCGCATAAATTTATAGTTTTCAGCGTTATCTGACTAATAAAGCAACATGTCATTCATTTTTTTTTAGCAAGTTGCACAATTATTTTGTTGTTTTGGTTAAAAGATAACCAGGAAATTAATATTAAATTAAATGGCCGCCAGGGGGAGTCTGCATTTTTTTAAAACTGCGTGTAAAAAAAAGCCGGGGCGACCCGGCAAACAAACATCACTGCATATCATTATTTATTCATTGATAAACCAGTCATCCGCGCTTTCCCAGGTCTCCTGCAAGATCTCGCTGATGCGTTCTTTGTCCTCTTTGGTCGCGCCAATTACCGACAGATTGTTAGCTCCGGCATAACGGACGGTAACGTTACCCTCGTTATCCGGAAAATGATGATGAATACGGCGGGAGAGTTCACCTGCCAATGCGTCAATCGCACCGGCAGGCAAAGGTGAAGTTTTGGCAATAGTGACTTCAATACGCATAATAGCCCCCTGTTGAATATACTGTTTATTTATACAGTTATTCAGATCGGTTGGCTACACTTTTTTTTAGCTTTTTACTGACCAGCGTACCGTTTCGCCACCCAGGAAAGGCACCAGCGTGTCATCTGTCAGCGTAATGCTCTCCGGGACATGGTACTCCACGCGTTCAAGCTCAATAAAAGTCTCATTCACCGGCAGACCATAGAATTGCGGACCATTGAGTGAGCAGAAGGCTTCAAAATGGCTCAGTGCATTCATCTCTTCAAATACGGTGGCATAGCTGCCCAGCGCGGTCGGGGCGTTAAAACACCCGGCACAGCCGCAACTGGATTCTTTGCGATGACGGGCATGCGGCGCTGAGTCGGTACCAAGGAATGCACGGCTAAATCCGCTGGCGACCAGCTCACGTAGCGCCTGTTGGTGGACGTTACGTTTAAGGATTGGCAGACAATACAGGTGCGGACGAATGCCGCCGACCAGCATGTGGTTGCGGTTAAACATCAAATGTTGTGGCGTAATGGTGGCGGCGAGAAGCTCGTTACCATCCCGCACATATTCGGCAGCATCTTTAGTGGTGATATGTTCAAACACGACTTTCAGCGCAGTCAACCGCTGACGCAGCGGTTCCATCACCGTCTCAATAAAGCGTGCTTCGCGATCGAAAATATCGATATCCGCATGCGTCACTTCACCATGCACCAATAGCGGCATACCCAATTTTTCCATCCGTTCCAGCACAGGCATGATGGCTTCAATAGAGGTTACGCCATGCGTTGAGTTGGTGGTGGCATTCGCCGGGTAGAGTTTCGCGGCGGTAAACACACCTTCGTTGAAACCTCGCTCCAGCTCATTGGGATCCAATGTATCCGTTAAATAACAGGTCATTAAGGGCGTGAAGTCGTGTCCGGCAGGTACCGCATCAAGAATGCGTTGGCGATAAGCGATAGCTGCATCAACTGTGGTGACGGGCGGTGCCAGGTTCGGCATGACAATGGCGCGGCCGTAAATTTCGCTGGTATAGGGCACGACAGTTTTTAACATGTCGCCATCGCGAAAGTGAAGATGCCAGTCGTCTGGGCGGCGGATCTTTAAAACCTGGGATGGTGCAGTCATCAATATGCTCCGGCTGAGGATTGTCTTTTTTGCCGGAAACAAAGGATAAGCGGAAACGTTTTCGTTTGCACGAAAAAAAAAGGCGCATCAGCGCCCTCTGGTTTATTAGTCGGTGAATGGGATGATGATTTCGCCCGGTTTCACTTCTATACCTTTCGCCAGTTTTTTCGCCAGCGCTTCCCCCTGACTGCTGTCGTCCTGCAGAACATAGGCAGGCTGTTGGTTAAAGTAATTACGCAGCGACTGGTTTAAATACGGCATCAGCGTTTGTAGTACCGACTGCATTTTTTCAGGTGTGACGGTCGCGTCCACGACTTCCATCTCTTGCAAGTAAATCGCGCCTTTCTCTTTATTGAAGACCGGTAGCGCTTTAAGTTTCAGCTTCATGGTGGCTTTCTGACTGCCAAACAGGGAATTCATGTCCAGATTGGCATCACCCGTCAGAGTCACTTTATTAGGCTCTTCACGCCCTATCTGACTGGCGAGATTGCTCAGTACGATGTGTGCTTCAGCGACGCCGGGCAAACCGATATCTTTTGAAAAGTTATTATGCTTCGCCAGCGCCTGATTAATCTCTTGCTCGCTAACCGTATATTGCGTGAGTTGATTACAACCAACCAACAGGCCGCCGACAATCAGTGCAGCGGCAAAAAAAAGCTTTTTCATGGGAGTCCTCAACATGATGCATATGGCGTAATCGTGACACAAAGCATCATCGAGTACCAGCGCCCCGGGCACCAGCAGAAAAAACTGAAAAGTGCTCGTGCGCCGGATTAGCTATCAGGCATCGGGTTCCAGCATGCCGCGCGTCGGGCGTTTGTGGCTGAATTGCCAGCCCAAAGCCAGGAAGGTGATGAAGCCGATAATACCGAGCATCATCCATGGCAATTCAGGCTGCGCCAGGGCTTTGCCCATATCAAACAGCCAGCCGCCGCCGACATAACCAATTGCGCCGCCGATGGCGAGCCCAAGTCGGCTGAAGCCCATGTAACTTCCTCGCGCCCGTGCATTGGCCAGCGAGGCGCTCAGGGTTTCACGCGCCGGTTCGGCGATGATCGAGCCGATATAGAAGGTGCAGATCAGCGTGAATAGCTGCTGTAAATTGCCGACCAGACCGATGGGCATCATGCTCAGAGACATCACCAGCAGACCGGCCATCAGGCGATGTTCCAGGCGAAAACGTTTTTCACTCCAGCGGGCAATAGGGTAGAGCAGCGTTAACGAGAGGCATGCTTCGATGGCATACATCCATTTCACGGCGGCAGGCGAGCCAGCGATGTCGTTCACCATGATTGGCAGCATTAACATGACCTGTACCGCCAGCATGTAATAACCCGCCAGCGTCAGCACATAGGTGACAAAACGTTTGTCATGCATCACGTGGCCCATCCCTTCACGCACCGGAATTTTCACCGTCGACAATTTCCATGCCGGGAGTAGCCAGGCGTTAAACGCCGCGCACAGAACAAACAAAATGGCTCCTGTCGCGCAGACCAGGCGGAAATCGTACTGTAACAGCCAACTGCCAAGTAACGCGCCAACCACGGCGCCTGCGCTATCCTGCATCATCAGGATAGAGAAAAAACGCCCGCGCTTTTCCGGGCGGATCAGTTTGACCACCAGCGCCGAACGGGGAGGGTCGAACAGCGTGCCGCCCAGCCCGGAAAGAAAACAGGAAAACCACAGCAGCCACGGCTCGTGGGCAATACCCATGGTGGCGAACCCGGCGGCGCGCATCAGCATACCGGTGACGATCATCGGTTTCGCGCCGAAACGGTCAGCAATAGCGCCGCCAAAAATACCCAGACCCTGCTGAATAAATTGACGCAATCCTAACGCGATCCCGACCATAACGGCAGCCCAGCCCATTTGGTCGACGAAGCGAATTGAGATCAGCGGGAAAACGACGAAGAAGCCCAGCACGACCAGCATATTATCGATGAGAAGGAAGTATTTACCCAGGTTCCTTGCCTGCGAGACTTGCGACATTTCCCCTCCCGGGAAAAACTCGTCACTCTGGTTAGAGTTTAAAAGATAAGCATCTCCTATTCTGCGGTGTCGTCATCGCTTTTCCCACCCTTGGCGGGACAATATTTTTTTATCAAAAGCCCGTCTTGATAGAGAGTTTTCATCAAAATGTGTGAATAATTCAAAAAATGGCAATTTGCTCTTTTCAAAGGGCATATTTGCACAGGTATAGTATCGCGAATAGCGTATTGAAGACGTTACGGGAAGGAGTAGGTATAGAATGTTTGGCTATCGCAGTAACGTGCCAAAAGTGCGCTTAACCACGGACCGCCTGGTCGTGCGTTTAGTGCACGAGCGTGATGCCTGGCGTCTGGCAGATTATTACGCAGAAAATCGTCATTTCTTAAAACCCTGGGAACCTATTCGCGATGAAAGCCACTGTTATCCCTCCGGCTGGCAGGCGCGTCTGAGTATGATCTCTGAGTTTCATAAACAAGGCACCGCGTATTATTTTGCGCTGCTCGATCCGGAAGAAAAAGAGATTATCGGCGTCGCGAACTTCTCGAACGTGGTGCGGGGATCTTTCCACGCTTGTTATCTCGGTTATTCCATTGCGCAAAAGTGGCAGGGGCAGGGGCTGATGTACGAAGCTTTAACCTCGGCCATTCGTTATATGCAGCGCACGCAGCATATTCACCGCATTATGGCGAACTATATGCCGCACAATAAACGTAGTGGTGACTTGCTGGCGCGACTCGGTTTTGAAAAAGAAGGGTATGCCAAAGATTACCTGCTGATTGACGGGCAGTGGCGCGATCATGTGCTGACGGCGTTGACCACATCAGAATGGACCCCAGGCCGCTAAGTTCCAGGTTAGCCTGAGTAATGGAGAAAACGATGAAATACGAATTAACCGCCACCGAAGCACGCGTGATTGGTTGTTTACTGGAAAAACAGGTCACCACGCCGGAACAGTATCCGCTTTCTGTCAATGGCGTCGTCACCGCCTGCAATCAAAAAACGAATCGTGAACCGGTGATGAATCTGTCGGAATCGGAAGTGCAGGATCAGCTTGATAACCTGGTGAAGCGGCATTTTCTGCGTACGGTGAGCGGCTTTGGTAATCGCGTCACGAAATATGAGCAGCGTTTCTGCAACTCTGAATTTGGCAATCTGAAACTCAGCGCAGGCGAGGTGGCGCTGGTCACCACGCTGTTGCTGCGCGGCGCGCAAACGCCGGGCGAACTGCGAAGCCGTGCTTCGCGAATGTACGAATTCCGCGATATGGCTGAAGTGGAGTCGACGCTGGAAAAACTGGCGACCCGTGAAGATGGCCCTTATGTGATCCGTCTGGCGCGCGAGCCGGGTAAACGCGAAAGTCGCTATATGCACCTGTTTTGCGGTGATGTTGATGAGCCCATCGCTGCGGCAGATGAACTCCCGGTCGCGTCTGGTGATCTGCAGGCGCGCGTTGAAGCCCTGGAAACAGAAGTCGCGGAACTTAAGCAGCGGCTGGATTCTTTGTTGGCGCACCTGGGAGACTAACGTGAATAAATTACGTATCGGTGTTGTCGGTCTGGGTGGCATTGCGCAAAAAGCCTGGCTGCCCGTACTGGGCAGTTCCGCAGACTGGACGCTGCAAGGCGCGTTTTCACCTTCGCGGGAAAAAGCGCTGCGTGTCTGTGAGACCTGGCGCATACCCTACGTTGACTCCCTGGTGAATCTGGCGAAAACCTGCGACGCGGTTTTCGTCCATTCCAGCACCGCGACGCATTTTGCGGTGGTCAGTGAACTCCTGAATGCCGGGGTCCATGTGTGTGTGGATAAACCGTTGGCGGAAAACCTGCGTGAGGCTGAACAACTGGTCGAGCTGGCCGCGCGGAAAAAACTGACGTTGATGGTCGGCTTTAACCGCCGATTTGCGCCGCTGTATCAGGATCTCAAAGCCATGTTGGGCAACGCAGCGTCTGTGCGTATGGATAAGCATCGTTCGGACAGCGTGGGGCCGCATGACCTGCGTTTCACTCTGCTGGATGACTATCTGCACGTGGTCGATACTGCGTTGTGGTTGGCAGGAGGGAAGGCGCAGTTAAATAGCGGTACTCTGCTGACTAATGACGCTGGCGCGATGCTCTACGCCGAGCACCATTTTTCTGTCGATCAGCTACAAATTACAACCAGTATGCATCGGCGTGCCGGTAGCCAGCGGGAGTGCGTTCAGGCGGTGACCGATGGGGGACTGATTGACGTCACAGATATGCGGGAATGGCGGGAAGAACGCGGGCAAGGTGTCGTACACAAGCCGATAGCAGGCTGGCAAACGACCTTAGAACAGCGAGGTTTTGCCGGATGTGCGCGGCATTTCATGGAGTGTGTGCAAAATCAGACGGTTCCTCAGACGGCAGGCGAGCAGGCGCTACTGGCCCAGCGTGTTGTCGAAAAGCTATGGCGGGAGGCGATGGCTGAATAACCGCCTGTAACATCTGGCGGTAGTAATTCATTGTAATCCAGGTACTATATGCCAACTCAAAATAACACCTCTTTTCAACCATAGGCTGGCTTGTAGGCCTGATAACACGCTGCGGCGTCGCCATCAGGCACAGTGACATTGCCGGATGGCGATGTTGGTTATACGGGGTTTTGCCTCAGGGTCTGGAATACAACATAGATGAATTTATTAAAGTCGCTGGCAGCCGTCAGCTCGATGACGATGTTTTCACGTGTGCTGGGTTTTGCGCGTGATGCGATTGTCGCCAGAATCTTTGGCGCAGGGATGGCGACCGATGCCTTTTTTGTGGCCTTCAAACTTCCTAACCTGCTACGCCGAATTTTTGCTGAAGGCGCATTTTCTCAGGCGTTTGTGCCTATTCTGGCTGAATACAAAAGTAAGCAGGGGGAGGATGCTACCCGCGTGTTTGTTGCCTATGTTTCAGGGCTGCTGACGCTGGCGCTGGCCGTGGTGACGGTTGCCGGGATGCTGGCTGCGCCGTGGGTGATTTTAGTCACTGCGCCAGGGTTTGCCGACACCGCCGACAAATTTGCCTTGACTACCCAACTGCTGCGGATCACCTTTCCTTATATCCTGCTGATTTCACTGGCCTCGCTGGTCGGCGCAATCCTTAACACCTGGAACCGCTTTTCTATTCCGGCGTTTGCGCCGACCTTTTTGAATATCAGCATGATCGGTTTTGCGCTGTTTGCCGCGCCTTATTTTAATCCTCCGGTACTGGCGCTGGCATGGGCCGTGACCGTTGGCGGCGTGCTGCAGCTGGTGTATCAACTGCCGCATCTGAAGAAAATTGGCATGCTGGTGCTGCCGCGCGTGAACTTCCGCGATGCGGGGGCGATGCGCGTCGTCAAGCAAATGGGGCCGGCGATCCTCGGGGTTTCCGTCAGCCAGATTTCACTGATCATCAATACGATTTTCGCCTCGTTTCTGGCCTCCGGCTCGGTTTCCTGGATGTATTACGCCGACCGTTTGATGGAGTTCCCGTCCGGCGTCCTTGGCGTGGCGCTGGGGACTATCCTGTTGCCATCGCTATCAAAAAGCTTTTCCAGCGGTAATCATGATGAGTATTGTCGTCTGATGGACTGGGGGTTGCGTCTGTGTTTTCTGCTGGCATTACCCAGCGCTGTGGCGTTGGGTATTCTGGCAAAACCGCTGACGGTTTCTCTGTTTCAGTACGGTAAATTTACCGCCTTTGATGCCGCCATGACCCAGCGCGCGCTGGTGGCATACTCGGTCGGTTTGATTGGTTTGATCGTGGTGAAAGTTCTGGCCCCTGGCTTTTACTCGCGCCAGGATATTAAAACGCCGGTGAAAATTGCTATTGTGACGCTGATTATGACTCAGGTGATGAACCTGGCGTTTATCGGCCCGCTGAAGCATGCCGGGCTGTCGCTGTCGATTGGTCTGGCGGCATGTCTGAACGCTTCACTGCTTTACTGGCAGTTGCGTAAACAGAAAATCTTTACCCCGCAACCGGGCTGGGCCTGGTTTCTGGCGCGTCTGGTGATTTCCGTCGTGGTGATGTCAGCGGTCCTGTTCGGGATGCTCTATATCATGCCGGACTGGTCGCAGGGAACGATGTTGTGGCGTTTACTGCGTCTGATGGCCGTCGTGGTGGCTGGGATTGCAGCTTACTTCGCCGCGCTTGCTGTGCTGGGCTTTAAAGTGAAAGAGTTTGTGCGCCGGACGGCGTAACCGATAATTGCCGGATGGCGGCGTTACGCCGGATCCGGCCTGCAGAACGCGCTGGCCTGAAAGCTGTGAGCGATCAGGCTGGCATTAAATAGAGAATTTTTTCCCGCCGCGGTGCGCAGCAGAGGTTTGACCGTTTGCGCCATACAGCGCCGGCTCCTGGTGCGGTTTCAGCACTTGAATCGCTTGTTGATTACGCTCAATTTGCCCTTCCAGCAGCCATCCGTTGTGCTGGTTGAGGTCGCGCAAATGCTGCGTTTTTTGAGTGATCGTCTGCCAGCGTTCAGCAATCTCATCGTTGGCGCTGCGCGTGGCGTCATGCTCCAGACGGCGCTGCTGCTCCAGATAATCAAGGGTTGCCAGCAAAGAGCTTTTTTCTTCTGTAATACGCTGTAGCTGGCTGCCGTTGATATATCCGGCGGAAAGCTGCTGCTGCTCAGCATCCATTACCGTTTTCAGGTCATTGAGGACGGTTGTCATCTGATCAAGTATTTCTGACAAACGAGTCATACTTTATTTACTCTGTAAGTAGCTCTGTGCCTCGCGAATGAGCGAGTCAGCAATTTTTCCGGTATCCATTTTCAACTCACCGTTACGGATCGCGGTTTTTAATGCTTCGACGCGTTCCATATTGATGTCATTGGTGCCGGGCTGCATCAGTTTGGCCTGGGCGTCGCTCAGCATGACGCTGGTGCTGGTGGTCGCGGTGGTTTTTTCCTTCCGCGCTTTTTGTACCGGCGCATCGCTGGTTTCACGTGGCTGAACGGTACTGACTGGCTTCAATGGTGAGGTACGATCAATGCTCATTTTGTTTATCCTCATCGAGGGGTTACGCTATAGCGGCCCGCTGTAATCATTGGTTGTTTATCTATCGGCACACGCTAAAAAATCTTTAACCTATTATAGGTTAATAAGAATATTCCCATCAGAATCGACGATGCCGCTCACCACCTGGCCGGAAATCATCCGCACTCGCGCATTCTGTGCGACGGCGGCATTGTTCAGCGCTTTACCTTCGGCATTCACCCGAAAGCCATCGCCGTTGGCGATAACCAGTACGCGTTGGCCAGCTTTGATCCGCCAGGCCTGGCGCAACATTGAAAGCTGTATCGGCTGACCGGGAACCAGATCGCGCAGACTCACCGCGTCCTGCACCTGATTCAAATCTAACACGGCGCGCGGCGGCAGTTGGTCCAGCCGGCCTCGCTTTAACGTCACGCTGGTCGGGGTTAGCGCACTGCCCCGGGCGACGGGCGCGGCGGCAACCACGTAGTTTCCCGTGGCCTGCACATTCACCTGCAAATAACGTTTCTCGTTGGCGCAGCGGGCCAGCACGTTCACATTCCCCCACAGTTTCGCGTTGCCTGACACGCTTAATGCGGGTTGCTCGCAACTGGGCAGTAGGTTAGGCGACGTACGGATAGTGACGACCACCTCATCGCTAAATCCGGCCAGACGTTGGGAAAACCATGCCGTCAGCTGTGAATTCAGGTCTTGCGCCAGCGTCATAGGGCTGAACAGCAGTGCTGCCACAACTATTCCACGTTTAAACGTTTGCATCAAAACCTCGCGCTTTTTCAGGTAGTGGCAGGATTTTACCTGTGTGACGCAGTCATCAACGCAACAAATAGCGACGCATTTTGCGTTTATTCCGGCGATAACGCGCGCGTAATGGGATTTAAGCTGTCGGCTGAATTTTGTCATTTGCGGAGGAGATATGCTCGATAAGCTCGACGCCGCCTTACGTTTTCAACAGGAAGCGCTGAATTTGCGCGCCCAGCGCCAGGAAATTTTGGCCGCCAACATTGCCAATGCCGACACGCCGGGGTATCAGGCGCGCGATCTGGATTTCGCCAGTGAATTGAAAAAAGTCATGGTGCGTGGACGGGAACAAACCGGCGGCGTCTCGTTGACGCTGACCTCTGCACAACATATTCCGGCCCAAACCGCTTCTGCTCCCGCTACGGAATTGCTCTATCGCATTCCTGACCAGCCGTCTCTGGATGGTAATACGGTGGATATGGACCGGGAACGTACGCAATTTGCAGACAACAGCCTCAAATATCAAATGGGGCTGACCGCGTTGGGCGGACAAATCAAAGGCATGATGAACGTGCTGCAAGGAGGGAACTAATTCGTGGCGCTGTTAAATATTTTTGATATCGCAGGCTCTGCGCTGACGGCGCAGTCTAAGCGTCTGAACGTGGCGGCCAGCAACATGGCGAATGCGGATAGCGTCACCGGACCCGACGGTCAGCCGTATCGCGCCAAACAGGTTGTTTTTCAGGTTGATGCCGCGCCAGGGGCGGCTACAGGCGGCGTAAAAGTGGCTGACGTTATTGAAAGCCAGGCGCCGGATAAGCTGGTGTATGAGCCGGGTAATCCGCTGGCCGATGCGAACGGCTACGTAAAAATGCCGAATGTGGACGTCGTCGGCGAGATGGTCAACACCATGTCCGCTTCGCGTAGCTACCAGGCAAACGTCGAAGTGCTCAACACCGTGAAAAGCTTGATGCTCAAAACGCTTACGTTAGGCCAGTAAAGGAGACGCACATGTCTGTTGCTGTAACCATGAATGACCCGAGCAATGCAGGCGTTAAAGCCGCTACCGGGAATAGCTCCCTGACGGGCAGTAATGCCGCTGACCTGCAAAGCAGTTTTCTGACGCTGCTGGTCGCACAGTTGAAAAACCAGGACCCAACCAACCCGCTGCAAAACAACGAACTGACCACCCAACTGGCGCAAATCAGCACCGTGAGTGGGATTGAGAAACTGAACACCACGCTGGGGTCTATTTCCGGGCAGATCGACAACAGTCAGTCGCTGCAGGCCAGTACGTTGATTGGTCACGGCGTCATGATCCCCGGCACCACCATCCTGACCGGTAAAGGTACGGAAGAGGGCGCGAAAACCACCACCACGCCGTTTGGCGTTGAGCTGCAGCAGCCAGCAGATAAGGTCACTGCAACGATTACCGATAAAGACGGCAAAGTGATACGCACTATTGATATCGGCGGCTTGAAAGCAGGAGTTCATACCTTTACCTGGGACGGCACCATGACCGATGGCACGGATGCGCCAAGCGGTTCTTATAACGTCTCAATTGCTGCCAGCAATGGCGGAACGCAACTGGTGGCGCAGCCGCTTCAGTTTGCGCTGGTGCAGGGTGTTATTCGCAGTAACGGCGGTAATACGCTGGACCTGGGCACCTATGGAACCACCACCCTCGACGAAGTACGGCAAATAATCTAAGCCCTCACACTTATCAGGAGTAAGTCATGGCCTTTTCTCAAGCGGTCAGCGGTCTGAACGCTGCAGCGACCAACCTCGATGTCATTGGTAATAACATCGCCAACTCCGCTACCTACGGTTTTAAATCTGGTACGGCTTCTTTTGCCGATATGTTCGCCGGTTCTAAAGTGGGCCTGGGGGTTAAAGTTGCGGGTATTACTCAGGACTTTACCGATGGTACTACCACCAATACCGGACGCGGACTGGATGTGGCTATCAGCCAGAACGGATTTTTCCGTATGGTAGACAGCAACGGCTCTGTATTCTACAGCCGTAACGGTCAGTTCAAGCTCGATGAAAACCGCAATATCGTTAACATGCAGGGGCTGCAACTGACAGGTTATCCTGCTACCGGTACACCGCCGACAATACAGCAAGGTGCTAACCCGGCACCGATCACTATTCCGAATACGCTGATGGCGGCGAAAACCACGACTACCGCGTCAATGCAGATCAACCTGAACTCCACTGACAAGGTGCCAAGCAAAACGCCGTTTAATCCAAACGATGCGGATTCCTACAACAAAAAAGGCACTGTTACCGTTTTCGATAGTCAGGGTAACGCCCATGACATGAATATTTTTTATGTCAAAAACGCGCAGAGCAACACCTGGGAAATTCACACACAGGATGCCTCAACCGGCGACCCCGCAAAATCAGCCGGGTTTATGCAGTTTAACGAAAATGGTGCGTTTTTAGGGATTAGCGCTACGGCAACCGGTACGCCAGCAGGAACGGACATCAACATCGAAACAGGGCAAATTAACGGTGCAGATACCGCAAAATTCTCCCTGAGCTTCCTGAACTCTATGCAGCAGAACACCGGTGCCAACAACATCGTCGCCACGAATCAGAACGGCTACAAGCCGGGCGATCTGGTGAGCTACCAGATTAACAATGACGGTACCGTGGTCGGTAATTACTCCAACGAACAGCAACAGGTACTGGGCCAGATCGTGCTGGCAAACTTTGCCAACAATGAAGGTCTGGCGTCTCAGGGCGACAACGTCTGGGCGGCTACACAGGCTTCCGGCGTGGCGCTGCTGGGTACCGCAGGCGAAGGTAACTTCGGCAAACTGACCAACGGCGCGCTGGAAGCCTCAAACGTGGATTTGAGTAAAGAACTGGTGAATATGATCGTCGCTCAGCGTAACTATCAGTCGAACGCGCAGACCATCAAAACCCAGGATCAGATCCTCAACACGCTGGTCAACCTGCGCTAAGCGCCTGACGGGATGGCTTAATGGATCACGCAATTTATACCGCTATGGGCGCGGCCAGTCAGACGCTGAATCAACAGGCGGTGACGGCCAGCAACCTGGCAAACGCCTCCACGCCGGGCTTTCGTGCGCAGCTCAATGCGCTGCGTGCGGTTCCCGTTGAAGGTTTGTCTTTGCCGACGCGTACGCTGGTGGTGGCCTCCACGCCGGGGGCCGACATGACGCCGGGCCAGATGGACTATACCTCACGCCCGCTGGACGTGGCGTTGCAACAGGACGGCTGGTTGGCTGTCCAGACCGCAGACGGTAGTGAAGGGTATACCCGTAATGGCGCCATTCAGGTAAGCCCTACGGGTGAACTCACTATTCAGGGGCATCCGGTAATCGGTGAAGCCGGGCCGATAGCCGTACCAGAAGGTTCCGAAGTCACCATTGCGGCTGACGGGACGATCTCGGCGCTTAACCCAGGCGATCCGGCTAATACGGTTGCGCCCGTTGGGCGTCTGAAACTGGTGAAGGCGACGGGGAATGAAGTGCAACGTGGCGACGACGGTATGTTCCGTCTGACTCAGGCCGCACAGGCTACCCGTGGCGCGACGTTACAGGCCGATCCGAGCATCCGCGTTATGTCGGGCGTGCTGGAAGGCAGTAACGTCAAGCCGGTTGCCGCGATGAGCGACATGATTGCCAACGCCCGCCGCTTTGAAATGCAGATGAAGATTATCAGTAGCGTGGATGATAACGCGGGCCGCGCTAACCAACTGCTGTCGATGAGTTAACACAGGACATTTTATGATCAGTTCATTATGGATCGCCAAAACCGGCCTGGATGCGCAGCAAACCAACATGGATGTGATTGCCAACAACCTGGCAAACGTCAGCACCAACGGATTTAAGCGCCAACGTGCGGTGTTTGAAGATCTGTTGTATCAGACGATTCGCCAGCCTGGCGCCCAGTCTTCTGAACAAACCACACTGCCGTCTGGTTTGCAGATTGGTACCGGTGTGCGTCCGGTGGCAACCGAGCGTTTACACAGCCAGGGGAACCTGTCGCAAACCAATAACAGTAAAGATGTGGCGATTAAAGGCCAGGGCTTTTTCCAGGTCATGCTGCCTGATGGTACGTCAGCTTATACCCGTGACGGTTCTTTCCAGGTGGATCAGAACGGTCAGTTAGTGACGGCGGGTGGTTTTCAGGTTCAGCCTGCCATCACCATCCCGGCTAACGCGCTCAGCATCACCATTGGACGTGACGGTATTGTCAGTGTGACCCAACAGGGTCAGGCTGCGCCTGTTCAGGTCGGGCAGCTTAACCTGACCACCTTTATGAACGATACCGGCCTGGAAAGTATTGGTGAGAATCTGTACACCGAAACGCAGTCATCTGGCGCGCCAAATGAGAGCACGCCGGGGCTGAACGGCGCGGGTCTGCTGTACCAGGGGTATGTTGAAACCTCTAACGTCAATGTGGCGGAAGAACTGGTAAACATGATCCAGGTTCAGCGCGCTTACGAAATCAACAGTAAAGCGGTATCGACCACCGATCAGATGCTGCAAAAACTGACGCAACTCTAAAGTGGAGTCCGGTGGGGTGAGAACCTCACCGGCACACTGATTTTGAAGATGACCGCAATGCGAAAATACGCGCTTCACCCATACCCAATTTTAGCTCTGCTGGTGGTTTCACTGACAGGGTGCGCCTGGATTCCAGCCACGCCGCTCGTGCAGGGCGCGACGTCTGCTCAACCGGTTCCAGGCCCGACGCCGGTGGCGAATGGCTCAATCTTCCAGTCGGCGCAGCCGATTAACTACGGTTATCAGCCGCTATTCGAAGACCGCCGTCCGCGCAATATTGGCGATACGCTGACCATCGTATTGCAGGAAAACGTCAGCGCGAGCAAAAGCTCCTCGGCAAACGCCAGCCGCGACGGCAAGACCAACTTTGGTTTTGATACCGTACCGCGCTACCTGCAAGGGCTGTTTGGTAACGAACGTGCCGACGTAGAAGCCTCCGGCGGCAACACCTTTAACGGTAAAGGCGGCGCGAACGCCAGCAATACCTTCAGCGGTACGTTGACCGTAACGGTCGATCAGGTCCTGGTGAATGGCAATTTACATGTCGTGGGTGAAAAACAGATCGCCATTAATCAGGGCACTGAGTTCATTCGCTTCTCTGGGGTCGTTAACCCGCGCACCATCAGTGGCAGCAACTCCGTACCGTCAACTCAGGTTGCGGATGCGCGTATTGAGTACGTCGGCAACGGCTACATCAATGAAGCGCAAAATATGGGCTGGTTGCAGCGTTTCTTCCTTAACTTGTCGCCGATGTAAGCGAGGTACCCGGTGTTTAAATCTCTTGTTGGAATGGTACTGGTACTGGCAACCGCCTTTGCGCATGCCGACCGTATTCGTGACCTGACCAGCGTGCAGGGCGTGCGGGAAAACTCGTTGATAGGTTACGGGCTGGTGGTCGGGCTGGATGGTACCGGTGACCAGACCACACAGACGCCGTTTACGACGCAAACGCTCAATAACATGCTGTCGCAGTTGGGGATCACCGTACCAACCGGCACCAATATGCAGCTGAAAAACGTGGCGGCGGTGATGGTTACCGCGCAGTTTCCAGCTTTTGGTCGCCAGGGGCAAACCATTGACGTGGTGGTCTCTTCCATGGGGAACGCCAAAAGCCTGCGCGGCGGAACGCTGCTGATGACTCCGCTGAAAGGGGTCGATAGCCAGGTATATGCCTTGGCGCAAGGGAATATTCTGGTTGGCGGTGCGGGCGCGGCTGCGGGTGGCAGTAGCGTGCAAGTTAACCAGCTCAATGGCGGACGCATCACCAACGGCGCGACCATCGAACGTGAGTTGCCCAGCCAGTTCGGCGGCGGCAACACTATTAATCTGCAGCTCAATAATGAAGATTTCACTATGGCGCAGCAGATTACCGACACCATTAACCGCTCGCGTGGCTTTGGCAGTGCGACGGCGCTGGATGCCCGGACCATACAAGTGCGTGTGCCAAGCGGCAACAGTTCACAGGTACGCTTCCTTGCCGACATCCAGAATATGGAGGTGAACGTCACGCCGCAGGACGCGAAGGTCATTATCAACTCGCGTACGGGATCTGTAGTCATGAACCGTGAAGTCACGCTGGATAGCTGTGCCGTGGCGCAGGGTAACTTGTCGATTACAGTAAACCGCCAGGCAAACGTCAGCCAGCCGGATACGCCGTTTGGCGGCGGACAGACCGTAGTGACGCCACAAACGCAGATCGATCTGCGCCAGAGCGGCGGCTCGCTGCAAAGCGTACGTTCCAGCGCCAATCTGAACAACGTCGTGCGCGCGCTGAATGCGCTGGGGGCGACGCCGATGGATCTGATGTCCATTCTGCAATCGATGCAGAGCGCGGGTTGCTTACGCGCCAAACTGGAAATCATCTGATGATTGGCGACAGCAAACTGCTGACCAGCGCCGCCTGGGATGCGCAAGCACTGAACGAACTGAAAGCGAAAGCGGGTCAGGATCCGGCGGCGAATATTCGCCCCGTGGCCCGTCAGGTTGAAGGGATGTTCGTGCAGATGATGCTGAAAAGCATGCGTGAAGCGTTGCCGAAAGATGGTGTGTTTAGCAGCGATTCAACGCGTTTGTATACCAGCATGTATGACCAACAAATTGCGCAGCAGATGACCGCAGGCAAAGGTCTGGGACTGGCTGAAATGATGGTTAAGCAGATGACGCAAGGACAAGCGCAACCTGCTGATGATGCGCCACAGGTACCGATGAAGTTCCCGCTGGAAACGGTGACCAGCTATCAAAACCAGGCGCTGACGCAACTGGTGCGCAAAGCCATCCCGAGGACGACGGAAAGTAATGATGAGCCGCTGTCGGGCGACAGTAAAGACTTCCTCGCCCAGCTGTCGCTGCCGGCAAAACTGGCGAGTCAGCAAAGCGGCGTTCCACATCATCTGATTCTGGCGCAGGCGGCGCTGGAGTCCGGATGGGGTCAGCGGCAAATTCGCCGGGAAAACGGTGAACCGAGCTTCAACATTTTTGGCGTGAAGGCTTCGGGAGGCTGGAAGGGACCAACGACCGAAATCACCACCACCGAATATGAAAACGGCGAGGCGAAAAAGGTGAAAGCCAGATTCCGCGTCTATAGCTCTTACCTTGAGGCGCTGTCGGATTATGTCGGGCTGATTTCCCGTAACCCGCGCTATGCGGCGGTGACCGCAGCTGCAACCGCTGAGCAGGGCGCGCAGGCCCTGCAAAATGCCGGTTACGCTACCGACCCTAACTATGCGCGGAAATTAACCAGTATGATCCAGCAGTTGAAATCGATGAGTGAAAAGGTGAGCAAAACCTACAGCACGAACATCGATAATCTCTTTTAAATAGCTCAAGTCTACCGACCTGCTGCCGATAATAACGAGTATTGAAGGATTACAAGGAACCTCCATGTCCAGCTTGATTAATAACGCGATGAGTGGACTCAGCGCAGCGCAGGCCGCGTTGAACACTGCCAGTAATAACATCTCCAGCTATAACGTCGCCGGATATACCCGACAAACGACAATTATGGCGCAAGCGAACAGCACGCTGGGTGCGGGGGGCTGGGTAGGCAATGGCGTCTATGTTTCTGGTGTGCAGCGCGAGTATGACTCGTTTATCACCAATCAGCTGCGGGCAGCGCAAAACCAGAGCAGCGGTCTGACGACCCGTTATGAGCAAATGTCGAAAATCGACAACCTGTTGTCCAGCAAAACCAGTTCGATTTCGACCTCAATGCAGGACTTTTTTACCAGCCTGCAAACGCTGGTCAGTAACGCCGAAGATCCGGCGGCACGCCAGGCGCTGATCGGTAAAGCTGACGGTTTGGTGAATCAGTTTAAAACGACCGATCAGTATCTGCGCGATCAGGATAAGCAGGTTAATACCGCTATCAAAGCCAGCGTCGATCAGATCAACAACTACTCGAAACAAATCGCCAGCCTTAACGACCAGATTTCTCGTCTGACCGGTGTTGGGGCGGGGGCCTCCCCTAACGATCTGCTCGATCAGCGCGACCAACTGGTCAGTGAACTGAACCAGCTTGTCGGCGTGGAAGTCAGCGTTCAGGACGGCGGCACTTACAACGTAACCATGGCGAACGGTTATTCATTGGTGCAGGGCAGCAATGCGCGCCAACTGGCGGCAGTGCCTTCCAGTGACGATCCTTCGCGTACAACCGTTGCGTATGTGGATGGCGTTGCCGGAGCGGTTGAGATCCCTGAGAAACTGCTGAATACCGGTTCATTGGGTGGACTGCTCACCTTCCGTTCGCAGGAACTGGATCAAACGCGTAACACGCTGGGCCAACTGGCGCTGGCGTTTGCCGATGCGTTTAACACCCAGCATAAAGAAGGTTTTGATGCTAACGGCGATGCGGGTAAAGATTTCTTTGCTATCGGCAGCCCGTCCGTACTGAGTAACGCTAAAAATACCGGTAAAGCAGAATTAAGTGCTGAGGTTGATGACAGTTCGAAAGTGCAGGCTACCGACTATAAAGTTGTGTTTAGCGGCGGCAAATGGCAGGTGACGCGTCTGGCCGATAACACCACGTTTGAAGCTAAACCTGATGCGAACGGTAAACTGGATATTGATGGTCTGAAGGTAACGGTTAAGGCTAATCCAACCGGCGCTAACGATAACGACAGCTTTATTCTGAAACCCGTGAGCAACGCTATCGTTGATATGAAAGTCATGGTGACAGACGAGTCGAAAATCGCCATGGCGTCAGAGAAAAGCACTGATCCTGCTGCAGATACAGGTGCAAGCGATAACCGTAACGGTCAGAAACTGCTGGATCTGCAAACCAAGGCAACTGTTGGTAATAAAACCTTTAATGACGCTTACGCCACCCTGGTGAGCGACGTGGGCAACAAAACGGCGACGCTGAAAACCAGCAGTACCACGCAAAACAATGTGGTCAAGCAGCTTTATAACCAGCAGCAGTCGATTTCCGGGGTAAACCTCGACGAAGAATACGGTAATTTGCAGCGTTATCAGCAGTATTACCTGGCTAACGCACAGGTATTGCAAACTGCGAATGCGCTGTTTGATGCATTGATTAATATTCGCTAAGGGAGAGGGACACAATGCGTATCAGCACCCAGATGATGTACCAGCAGAATATGCGTGGCATCACTAACTCTCAGGCTGAATGGATGAAGTTCGGCGAGCAGATGTCGACCGGCAAACGCGTGATCAGTCCGTCTGACGATCCGATTGCCGCGTCGCAGGCCGTAGTGCTTTCTCAGGCTCAGGCGCAGAACAGCCAGTACACGCTGGCGCGCACCTTCGCGACGCAGAAAGTCTCGCTGGAAGAGAACGTATTGAGCCAGGTAACAACGGCTATTCAGGCTGCGCAGGAGAAAATTGTTTATGCCGGTAACGGTACATTAAGTGATGATGACCGTGCATCGTTGGCCACTGATTTGCAGGGTATCCGCGATCAACTGATGAACCTGGCGAACAGCACCGACGGTAATGGGCGCTACATTTTTGGCGGATATAAAACCGAATCCGCCCCGTTTGCCCAGGCCGATGGTTCCTATAGCGGTGGAACAACAAATGTGACCCAGCAGGTTGATGCTTCCCGTACCATGGTCATTGGTCACACGGGCGACAAAATCTTCGCCAGCCTGACCAGCAACGCTGTACCGGAACCACCGGGTAGCACCCAGGAAAAGAACCTGTTCAAAATGCTGGATAGCGCGATAGCAGAGCTAAAAATTCCTATTGCGGGTGATGATGTGGCAAAGGATAAGGCCGCAGCAGCTATCGATAAAACCAATCGTGGCTTGAAAAACTCACTGAATAACGTGCTTTCCGTTCGCGCAGAATTGGGTACCCAACTGAGTGAACTGAGCTCACTGGATTCACTGGGCGCCGATCGTGCGTTAGGCCAAACCCAACAGATGAGCAACCTGGTGGATGTCGACTGGAATGCGGCGATTTCGTCCTACGTCATGCAACAGGCCGCACTTCAGGCCTCTTATAAAGCATTTACCGATATGCAGGGAATGTCGTTGTTCCAGCTTAATCGGTAAAAACTCTTTTTGAACATATCTTGAAACTGGGTATGTTTGTCTGCCCGCTCCCTTAACACCCAGGAGCGGGCATTTTTTTAGGCTACCGTTGTTTTGCTAAGCGACAGATTTCCCGTCAGCCTTATTACCAGCGCAAGCGCACCGCTGATGGTTGCCAGCGTCACCACACCTTCCCAGTTTGCCAGCGCATAGACCTGACTCCCGAGAACGGAACCCAGCGCCATACCAATGAACACCATAGTAAACAGCAGCGCATTCAGACGGCCCCGGGCCTGAGGCTCCAGGCCATAAACCAGGTTCTGGTGGGCAACCAGGCTGGATTGCAATCCGAGATCAAAACCGACCGCCGAAACAGCAATCAGCAGCCACTGCCCCTGTACTGGCAGGGCGGGTAACAAGAACATCAGTGCGAAAGAGACGGTTACCAGCAAAGCACCTAACTGCGTCACTTTTGCTGCGCCCACTTTATCGGCCAGATGACCCGCCAACGGCGCGGCAAGCGCACCGGCGGCTCCCGCGATACCAAACGCGCCCGCCATAGCGCTACCCATGTGATAATGTTCAGATAACATCACCGCCAGCGTGGACCAGAAAGCGCTGAAGGCTATGGACAGAAAGCCCTGTGCCAGCGCCGCGCGGCGCAATGCGGGATACCGTTGCCAGAGCTGCGCCATAGAGAGCATCAATGACGGGTAGCTCAGTGTAGAATGGGCCGTAAAACGAGGCAGTACCTTCCACATAATTACGGTAATCATGGCAATACTGGCGGCGGCAAGTTGGTACATCTCACGCCAGCCAAACGCTTCACCCACCAGTCCGCTAACGGTACGCGAGAGTAAAATCCCCAACAGCAGGCCTGTCATCACCGTGCCCACCGTTTTTCCCTGTTTGCCTTCCGGCGCCAGAATAGCCGCCGCGGGAACGATATCCTGCGCCATTGTTGCCGCCATGCCCATCAACAGGCTCACTATTAGCAGTGAATGTAACTGCCCGGTAAAGCTGCATGCCAGAAGCAGTAAGGCAAGAGAGATACTTTTCAGCAGGATTAATGTCCGGCGGTCATAACGATCGCCCAATGGTAATAAAAACAGAATACCCAGCGCGTATCCCGCCTGGGTCAGCGTCGGAACCAGCCCCATGCCGGTAATACTTAAGTTCAGATCCTGACCCATTAAAGGCAGAAGGGGCTGGGCATAGTAGATAGCAGCGACACTGAATCCGGCACCTGATGCCAGAACGAAAATGACCCAACGGGAAAGTGCGGTGTGTGTGTTCACAAATGATTCCTCAATCACAGGATGTGCGGCTATTTTTATCCTTCTGCGGGTGGTGCGGTAGCGAGCGCAGTGGTAAAACAGTTATACGTCAGGCGTATGAAGAAACTGGTAATGATAAAAACTGAACGTATAGATAGGGTGGAATTGATGCGCACGTTTGTGCGCATCGTTGAAGCAGGATCGCTTTCGGCAGCGGCAAAACAGATGGGGACAACGCAAGCGACGGTAAGCCGACGGTTGCAATCCCTGGAAACTCTGCTGGGTGTGAAACTGATCATGCGTACCACGCATGCGATGAAATTAACCGACGATGGAGAGCGCGGTTACCAGCACGCCAAAAATATCATCGATGCCTGGCTGGCGCTGGAAGATGGACTTAATGTCACGGAAGATGAACCGGTGGGGACGTTGCGCGTACGGGCGCCGCATGCGTTTGGACAGCAACAGCTTCTTGAGCCGCTGTTGCAGTTTCTTTCGCGCTATCCACAGTTATCGGTGGAGTGGATGCTTAACGACAAAACCGTTGATTTCTTGAGCGATAATATTGATTGCGCGATTCGGGTTGGCGCGGAAGTCGATCCGGCCACGGTTTCGGTTTTACTGGCTGAAGTTCCCCGTAGCATGGTGGTGAGTCCTGTATTGCTGGAGCAATATGGCGAAATTTCGCACCCTGAGCAGTTATCCGCGCTGCCGTGGATTGCAGTGAACACGTTTTTTCAGCATAGCGTTTCGTTGCTACACCAGGCGCGTAATGAACCTGTCACGCTGACTATTTCACCCAGATTAAGTACTGACAGTATTTATGTGGCAAGAAATGCCGCGCTGGCGGGGCTGGGGGTGACGATTGTTTCAAGCTGGATGGTTGAAGAAGATATCGCCAACGGACGTTTAGTTATGCTGCTACCCGAGTGGCGGGCAGCCTCGTTGCCGGTGCATCTGGTTTATCCATGGGCGCGTTACTATCCGACACGGTTGCGCAAATTTTTAGCGTTAATGAAGGATGTGATGCCACAATTAACCGGGATGAAACGCGTAGAGCCGATATAAAAAAGCCGACCCTAAGGTCGGCTTTGAGGTTGATTATGGCTTATTCAACCGGCTGCGGGCGTGTTGCTGGCGCAGTGGCTTGATGCGTGGCGCTGTGTCCACCGGCGGCGCCTTTGCCTTCAAAGGCGAATGGCGGGCGCTGCCAGTCGCTATGACGCGGCGCTTCTGGCACATAATCCGGCGCGGGAGCGCGGGTCATCGGCGCAGTCGCATGGCTGTGAAGGTGCTCGGCGTCAACGCTTGTTGCGACAACGTCAGACTTAACGACTTCAGCTTCTACAACCGGCGCAGCAACAACTTCCTGCGGCGCAGCGACTTCTTCCACAACAGGTGCTGCTTGCGCGACTTCTTCAACCACCTCCGGCTTGGAGACGATGATTTCCGCAGGCTCTTCAGCCGGGGTTTCAGCGACCGGTTGAGCTTCAGCGGCGATCTCTTCAGCTACAGGTGCGTCAGATTCAGCGATAATTTGCGGTTGTTCTTCAACCGGGGTCGCAATGACTTCCGGATGCGTGGTTTCAGCAACGGCAATCTGAGGTTCCGCTACAACTTCCTCTGGCTGCACGGCTTCAACCGGCGCAGGAGTGTCCGCAATGTGCTCAACGGCAGCCGCAGCAACCTGAGGCTCTACTGCGACAGAGGCAGTTTGCTCCTGGTGAATTTCCTGCTCGCGTTGTTCTTCAACCTGCTGATCCTGCGGACGAACGACAGGGTAGCTGATCCATACTTTACCGGACGCCAATTCAGGAGAAGCACAGGCGAAGGTCAGCGGCATTGGCGACTGAGCCGGATAACGCTCGTCACGATAACGACGACGACGCTGTCCACTTACGCGCAGATGGCGAGGGGAACGGCGGGAACGACGTGGCATACCGTTGGAGTCACGCGCTTCGCTGTTGTCTTCCTGCTCAGGTGCGACAACGGCTGGCAGATCAACTTTCGACAGTTCGGTACGCGGAGTCGGTACGGACTGCTCAACGGCTTGAGCGACAACGACCTCAGCTGCCGCAGCGGTAGTTGCCACTTCGGCTTCAACCGCCGTGCTGTCTGTATAACGCACTTTCTGGTTCAACTGACGCTGTTTACGACGGGTCTGAGGCTGACGTACGCGCTCTTCCTGCTCGGTATCCTGCGATTGTTGTTCAGCCAGGTTCAGCTCTTTAACTTCCTGCTGCGCCTGACGCTTGTCATCGTTGCGGCGGCGGTTGCGCTCGCGACGCGGGGTCTGCTGCTCATCACCTGATTTCGCTTTGTCAGCGACATCACTGGATTGCTGGCGATTATCGCGCGCTTCCGCATTTTGCTGCTGGGCCTGACGACGGTTACGACGATTGTCATCGCGATTTTCGCCGTTTTCCGCACGTTCGTTACGGTTGTCACGATCGCCACGGTTATCGCGGTTATCACGACGATCGTTACGATCGCGACGATTATTTTGACGTGGTTTACGGCGGTCCTGCTGACGTTCCGTCTTCTCTTCAGCTTTCGGTGCAGGTTGTTCAACCGGCTTCGCTTCTTCGTTACCGCCGAAGATAGACTTCAGTGCGCTGAAGAAACGGCTAATCAAACCAGGCTGAGAGGCTGTTGCTGCGGTGGCAGCAGCAGCTTTAGGCGCTACGGCTTTAACAGCGGGTTCTTGCACGGTTGGTGCTGGCGGCACGTCTGGCATAGCAAAGGTCGCGAGTGCCGGTTGCTCTGGCTGTTTACGCTCGACATACTCTTGTTCTGACGGCAGTTCCATTGCTTCTTCGTGCAGCTTCGGCAGCAAGTAGCTCAGGGTTGGCGTTTCTTCGCCTTTGCGGACGCGCAGCACGGAATAGTGCGGGGTTTCCATTTGATCGTTTGGCACGATTACACAGCGCACGCCATTCTGACGCGTCTCGATGGCGTTGACCGCAGTACGCTTTTCGTTGAGCAGATAAGAGGCAATCGGCACAGGAACGATAGCGTGAACTTCCTGGGTATTCTCTTTCAGCGCTTCTTCTTCAATCAGACGCAGAATAGACAGCGACAGAGATTCATTATCACGTACGGTACCGGTGCCGGAGCAGCGCGGGCAGACGTGATGGCTGGACTCACCCAGCGACGGGCTCAGACGCTGGCGGGACATCTCCAGCAGGCCGAAGCGAGAAATATGGCTGATCTGAATACGCGCTCGGTCCTGACGCACGGCTTCACGCAGGCGGTTTTCAACCGCACGCTGGTGGCGAACCGGCGTCATATCGATAAAGTCGATGACAATCAGGCCGCCGAGGTCGCGCAGACGCAGCTGACGCGCAATTTCATCGGCTGCTTCCAGGTTGGTGTTGAATGCGGTTTCTTCGATGTCGCCGCCGCGGGTCGCGCGTGCGGAGTTGATATCGATAGCGGTAAGGGCTTCAGTGCTGTCGATGACGATGGAGCCGCCGGACGGCAGACGCACTTCGCGCTGGAACGCGGACTCAATCTGAGATTCAATTTGATAGTGGCTGAACAGCGGGATTTCACCGGTGTACAGTTTGATTTTGCTGCTGAAATCCGGACGACCCAGCGCGGCGATGTGCTGACGCGCCATCTCCATGACTTTCGGGTTATCAATGAGGATTTCGCCAATATCCTGACGTAAATAGTCACGGAATGCGCGGACGATGACGTTGCTTTCCTGGTGAATCAGGAACGGAGCAGGGCGGCTGTCGGCGGCTTTTTGAATGGCTTCCCAGTGTTTCAGGCGGAAGCTCAGGTCCCATTGCAGCGCTTCGGCGGATTTGCCGACACCTGCGGTACGCACAATAAGCCCCATACCATCAGGCAGTTCCAGGCTTGCCAGCGCTTCTTTTAATTCGGTGCGGTCATCGCCTTCAATACGACGGGAGATGCCGCCCGCGCGCGGGTTGTTCGGCATCAGAACCAGATAACTACCCGCCAGGCTGATAAAGGTGGTCAGCGCAGCGCCTTTATTGCCGCGTTCTTCTTTATCGATCTGAACAATGACTTCCTGACCTTCGCGCAACACATCTTTAATGTTGGGACGACCATGGGAGTTGTAGTTAGCGGGGAAGTATTCGCGGGCAATTTCTTTTAACGGAAGGAAACCGTGACGTTCAGCGCCGTAATCAACAAAAGCAGCTTCCAGACTCGGTTCAATACGGGTAATTTTCCCTTTATAGATGTTGGCTTTTTTCTGTTCGTGTCCAGGACTTTCGATATCCAGATCGTACAGACGTTGCCCATCTACAAGGGCGACACGCAACTCTTCCTGCTGAGTCGCGTTAATTAACATTCTTTTCATCGTAACTTACTCATTATTCTTACATTGACGACTAAGCTGCGGGCAGAGTAATGCCTTTCCGGGTGTGAACCGATGGCCTCGTGTCTATTCGCGTCGCCAACCTCACGGTTATCGTCAGCTCAAAGAGGCGCAGAGTGTCGGTTGCCTGTATTTCATACGGAAACACAGCGCAATTATCAGGGGAACAGTCTGGGTGTTACTCTCCAGAAAAGCTTCCTTATTACCGGTAAGGACTGCAACCCGCAGCCCGCTAACTGCCTGAAAGATCAATACGTCTTACGCCATTGCTGCGTTGATGATCGGTCGGGCAAAATTGGGTCATTCCGGAAAAGGTCTTGTTTTAACAAGATTCAACACGGAGACAACCTCATTATTCCACTGCTAACCTTGTTATAGCAAGATGACTTTTGCCATTTATCACCCGGTTACTCACAGTTTTTTCACTTCCGCGTAGTGATTGGTTTAATAACCACCAAATCGGTTATGTCAAACTTAAGTAATAGGGTATAGCAGTTAATATAAGCATAGAAAAATGTGTGGCGCGAATCTTGATGGCTATTTAAAATCGGCCCCCATGAAAACAGAGACTCCAGCCGTAAAAACAGTTGCTATCACTGCCGACGAAGCAGGGCAACGCATCGACAACTTTTTACGCACTCAACTTAAGGGTGTGCCGAAAAGTATGATTTATCGCATTTTGCGTAAAGGCGAAGTGCGGGTGAATAAAAAGCGCATTAAACCCGAGTACAAACTCGAAGATGGGGACATCGTGCGTATTCCACCTGTGCGTGTCGCTGAACGTGAAGAAGAGACTATTTCCCCAAATCTGCAGAAGGTTGCGGCGCTGACTGATGTCATTTTATATGAAGATGATCATATTCTGGTGCTTAACAAACCTTCAGGAACGGCCGTACATGGCGGAAGCGGATTAAGCTTTGGTGTTATTGAAGGTTTACGCGCGTTACGTCCGGAAGCGCGTTTCCTCGAACTGGTGCATCGCCTGGACCGCGATACCTCCGGTGTGCTGCTGGTTGCTAAAAAACGCTCAGCCTTACGTTCGTTGCATGAACAGCTGCGTGAAAAAGGGATGCAAAAAGACTACCTGGCGCTGGTGAGAGGCCAGTGGCAGTCGCATGTCAAAACCGTGCAGGCGCCGCTGTTGAAGAACATTTTGCAAAGCGGCGAGCGTATCGTGCGGGTGAATCAGGAAGGCAAACCGTCGGAAACACGCTTTAAGGTGGAAGAGCGCTATGCGTTTGCCACGCTTGTGCGCTGTAGCCCGGTCACAGGGCGCACGCACCAGATCCGTGTGCATACCCAATATGCCGGGCATCCGATAGCCTTTGACGATCGCTATGGCGACCGTGAGTTCGATAAACAACTCGCGGATACCGGACTGAACAGGCTGTTCCTTCATGCCGCGGCGTTGAAATTCACCCATCCGGGGACGGGCGAAGTGATGCGTGTTGAAGCGCCAATGGATAAACAGTTGAAGCGCTGCCTTGAGGTGTTACGTAGCAAAGCCTGATGCGCGTTGCTTATCAGGCCTGCAATCGCGTTATGCGGCGTAGGCCTGATAAGACGCATCGCGTCGCCATCAGGTGGATTAACTAGGCGTTCAGCGGGTTCATCTCTTCCCGGCGCAGCATTTGACACAATGCGATCAGCGGCAGGCCGATCAGCGTATTGGGGTCGCGACCCTCGAGACGCTCAAAGAGAGCAATACCTAACCCCTCACTTTTAAAACTGCCGGCACAATGTAGCGGGCGTTCTTTGCGCAGGTAATCATCAATTTCCGTTTCGCTTAAATGCCGAAAATGAACGTCGAACGGCTCGACCTCAGTTTGTAAATGTCCGGTAGCTGAATTATAAAGCGCCAGTCCGGTGTAAAACGTCACAATATTGCCACGGGCTTTGAGTAATTGTTGGCGCGCATTTTCTTCTGTTAATGGTTTGCCGGTTATTTCACCATCAAGAACACAAATTTGATCGGAGCCAATAATCAGATGCGCTGGATAACGTTGGGCGAGAGATTGCGCTTTTTGTTGCGCCAGTCGCGAGACTAAATGGCGTGGCGCTTCGCCGGGTAACGGCGTTTCATCCACCTCAGGAGCCGCGCATTCAAACGGAATTGCCAGTTTTTCAAGTAAAGCGCGACGCCAGGGAGAGGTCGAGGCAAGTATAAGTTGAGGCATATTTTTCCCCTCGCATATAGCGTATTGATGAGAGCCATTTTAAACTATGGACTTCGTCCTACAAGCTGGCTGTATTGGCTTGTCTTGAGCGATTTTAAGTCGATGACCCGCAATGTGTGCGAATTATTGGCAAAAGGCAACCTCAGGCTGCCTTTTTCTTTGACTATATGACGTTACAAAGTTAATATGCGCGCCCTATGCAAAAGGTAAAATTACCCCTGACTCTTGATCCGGTTCGTACGGCTCAAAAACGCCTCGATTATGAAGGTATCTATACTTCTGATCTGGTTGAGCGCGTCGCCGATTCTGTGGTCAGTGTGGACAGTGATGTGGAATGCTCCATGTCGTTCGCTATCGATAACCAGCGCCTTGCCGTGATAACCGGTGATGCGAAAGTGTCGGTTACGCTCGAATGTCAGCGTTGCGGGAAACCGTTCCCACTTCATGTTCACACAACATATTGTTTTAGTCCTGTCCGTTCTGACGAACAGGCTGAAGCACTCCCGGAAGCGTATGAGCCGATTGAGGTTAACGAATTCGGTGAAATCGATCTGCTTGCAATGGTTGAAGATGAGATTATCCTCTCCTTGCCGGTAGTTCCGGTGCATGATTCTGAACACTGTGAAGTGTCCGAGGCGGACATGGTCTTTGGCGAATTGCCTGATGAAGCGCAAAAACCAAACCCATTTGCCGTATTAGCCAGCTTAAAGCGTAAGTAATTGAGGAGTAAGGTCCATGGCCGTACAACAGAATAAACCAACCCGTTCCAAACGTGGCATGCGTCGTTCTCATGACGCTCTGACCGCAGTCACCAGCCTGTCTGTAGACAAAACTTCTGGTGAACAACACCTGCGTCACCACATCACTGCCGACGGTTTCTACCGTGGCCGTAAGGTAATCGCTAAGTAATCACGCATGACTCAATGGATTTCCCGCTTCGGTGAGAAAGACAGAGAGCGCACGCGTGATGAAGCTTAGTGAGGCTTTCCCCGGGTAACTGGGGAAACACCTAACCGGGCAGCGACGATACCTTGACACATCTAACCCTGGCGTTAGATGTCATGGGGGGAGATTTTGGCCCTACCGTGACAGTGCCTGCAGCATTGCAGGCACTGAATTCTAATTCGCAACTCACACTTCTTTTAGTCGGGGATCCCGATACAATCACGCCATTACTTGCCAAAGCTGACTTCGAACAACGTTCACGTCTGCAGATTGTCCCTGCTCAGTCAGTTATTGCCAGTGATGCCCGGCCCTCGCAGGCTATTCGCGCCAGTCGTGGAAGCTCAATGCGTGTTGCCCTGGAGCTCGTGAAAGAAGGTCGAGCGCAAGCCTGTGTGAGTGCTGGTAATACCGGCGCGCTAATGGGACTTGCGAAGTTATTGCTCAAACCCCTTGAGGGTATTGAGCGTCCTGCGTTGGTGACGGTTTTACCGCATCAGCAAAAGGGCAAAACGGTGGTGCTGGATTTAGGCGCCAACGTGGATTGTGATAGCACGATGTTAGTGCAATTTGCCGTTATGGGTTCCGTGCTGGCAGAAGAAGTCGTTGGGATTGCTAATCCTCGCGTTGCGTTGCTCAACATCGGCGAAGAAGAAACTAAAGGTCTCGACAGTATTCGGGATGCTTCTGCGGTGCTAAAAACAATCCCTTCCATTAACTATATAGGCTATCTTGAAGCCAATGAGTTACTGACTGGCAAAACTGATGTACTGGTCTGTGACGGCTTTACAGGTAATGTCACATTAAAGACGATGGAAGGTGTTGTCAGAATGTTCCTTTCACTGCTGAAATCTCAGGGTGAGGGCAAAAAACGGTCGTGGTGGCTGCTTTTATTAAAACGTTGGTTACAAAAAAGCCTGACAAGGCGATTTAGTCACCTCAACCCCGACCAGTATAATGGCGCCTGTCTGTTAGGATTGCGCGGCACGGTGATTAAGAGTCATGGTGCGGCTAATCAGCGAGCATTTGAGGTCGCGATTGAACAGGCAGTGCAGGCGGTGCAGCGACAAGTTCCTCAGCGAATTGCCGCTCGCCTGGAATCTGTATACCCAGCTGGATTCGAACTGCTGGACGGTGGCGAAAGCGCAAACTCACGACCGCACAGATAATAGCGCGTTTGTGAAAGCTGTCAGCGTACCAGCGTTTTGCTCGTGGCGGTATATAACCAAAAAGTGACTGAGCGTACATGTATACGAAGATTATTGGTACCGGCAGCTATCTGCCTGAACAAGTGCGTACTAACGCCGATTTGGAAAAAATGGTCGAGACATCTGATGAGTGGATCGTCACTCGTACAGGTATCCGTGAACGCCACATTGCAGCGCCAAATGAAACAGTTGCGACGATGGGCTTTGCCGCCGCAAACCGTGCGCTGGAAATGGCGGGCATCGACAAAGACGAAATTGGTCTGATTGTGGTTGCCACCACATCATCCACACACGCATTTCCAAGCGCGGCATGCCAGATCCAAAGTATGCTGGGGATCAAAGGCTGTCCGGCGTTTGACGTTGCGGCCGCTTGCGCCGGTTTTACCTATGCCCTGAGCGTTGCCGATCAGTACGTTAAGTCTGGCGCAGTGAAGCATGCTCTGGTCGTTGGATCTGATGTTCTTGCTCGTACTTGTGATCCAACCGATCGTGGGACGATCATTATCTTTGGTGACGGCGCGGGCGCGGTGGTACTGAGCGCATCCGAAGAGCCGGGTATTCTCTCCACGCATCTGCATGCTGATGGTCGTTACGGTGAGCTGTTGACGCTGCCTAACGCCGATCGCGTAAATCCGGATAATCCGATCCACTTGACGATGGCGGGTAACGAAGTATTTAAAGTCGCGGTGACCGAGCTTGCCCACATCGTTGATGAAACGCTGGAAGCCAATAATCTCGACCGTTCTGCGCTGGACTGGCTGGTGCCGCATCAGGCAAACCTGCGCATTATCAGCGCGACAGCGAAAAAGCTGGGCATGTCGATGGATAATGTCGTCGTTACACTGGACAGACATGGCAATACGTCCGCGGCTTCCGTACCGTGCGCACTGGACGAAGCCGTCCGCGACGGGCGTATCAAAGCTGGGCAGTTGATATTGCTTGAAGCCTTCGGGGGTGGATTCACCTGGGGCTCCGCGCTGGTTCGTTTCTAGTATAAGGATTTTAACATGACGCAATTTGCATTTGTGTTTCCGGGGCAGGGTTCCCAGACCGTTGGGATGTTGTCTGAAATGGCAGCAAGCTACCCAATTGTTGAAGAAACTTTTGCTGAAGCATCAGCTGCGCTGGGCTATGATCTGTGGGCGCTGACTCAGCAAGGTCCGGCAGAAGAACTGAATAAAACCTGGCAGACGCAGCCAGCGCTATTGGCTGCATCTGTCGCGCTGTATCGCGTATGGCAGCAGCAGGGTGGTAAAACACCTGCGCTGATGGCAGGTCACAGCCTGGGCGAATATTCTGCGCTGGTATGTGCGGGTGTAATTGATTTTGCCGATGCTGTCCGTCTGGTTGAACTGCGCGGCAAATTCATGCAGGAAGCCGTACCGGAAGGTACTGGCGGCATGTCTGCGATTATTGGTCTGGACGATGCCTCTATCGCTAAAGCGTGTGAAGAGTCTGCTGAAGGGCAGGTCGTTTCTCCGGTTAACTTCAACTCGCCGGGTCAGGTGGTTATCGCCGGGCATAAAGAAGCCGTAGAACGTGCAGGTGCTGCTTGTAAAGCCGCTGGCGCCAAGCGTGCGCTGCCGTTGCCGGTCAGCGTGCCTTCTCACTGCGCGCTGATGAAGCCTGCCGCTGAGAAACTGGCCGTTGAATTGCAAAAAATCACTTTCAACGCGCCGACTGTTCCAGTTGTGAACAACGTCGACGTGAAGTGTGAAACTACCGCAGACGTGATTCGCGATGCGCTGGTTCGTCAACTGTACAGCCCGGTTCAGTGGACCAAAACCGTTGAGTTTATGGCATCTCAGGGCGTAGAGCACCTGTATGAAGTGGGGCCAGGTAAAGTTCTCACCGGTTTGACGAAACGTATTGTTGACACCCTGACCGCTTCGGCACTGAATGAGCCGGCGGCGCTGTCTGCGGCGCTAGAGCAATAAAAGAGGAAGCCCATGAATTTTGAAGGAAAAATCGCGCTGGTAACCGGTGCAAGCCGTGGAATTGGCCGCGCAATTGCTGAAACACTCGTTGCCCGTGGCGCGAAAGTTATCGGGACTGCAACCAGTGAAAGTGGTGCGCAGGCCATTAGCGATTACTTAGGTGCAAATGGTAAAGGTCTGATGTTGAATGTGACCGATCCGGCATCTATCGAATCTGTTCTGGAAAATATTCGCGCAGAATTTGGTGAAGTCGATATTCTGGTCAATAATGCCGGGATTACTCGTGATAACCTGTTAATGCGCATGAAAGATGACGAGTGGAACGATATCATCGAAACCAACCTGTCATCTGTTTTCCGTCTGTCAAAAGCGGTAATGCGAGCTATGATGAAAAAGCGTCATGGGCGTATTATCACTATCGGTTCTGTGGTTGGTACCATGGGAAATGCGGGTCAGGCTAACTACGCTGCGGCGAAAGCAGGTCTGATCGGCTTCAGTAAATCACTGGCGCGCGAAGTTGCGTCCCGTGGTATTACTGTAAACGTTGTTGCTCCGGGCTTTATTGAAACGGACATGACGCGTGCGCTGTCTGATGATCAGCGTGCGGGTATACTGGCGCAGGTTCCTGCGGGTCGCCTTGGTGGCGCTCAGGAAATCGCCAGTGCGGTTGCATTTTTAGCTTCTGACGAAGCAAGTTACATCACAGGTGAGACTTTGCACGTCAACGGCGGGATGTACATGGTTTAACCACGATTGAAAAATATTTGCGTTATTAGGGGGAATGGCCTCAAAATAACGTAAAATCGTGGTAAGACCTGCCGGGATTTAGTTGCAAATTTTTCAACATTTTATACACTACGAAAACCATCGCGAAAGCGAGTTTTGATAGGAAATTTAAGAGTATGAGCACTATCGAAGAACGCGTTAAGAAAATTATCGGCGAACAGCTGGGCGTTAAGCAGGAAGAAGTTACCAACAATGCTTCCTTCGTTGAAGACCTGGGCGCAGATTCTCTTGACACCGTTGAGCTGGTAATGGCTCTGGAAGAAGAGTTTGATACTGAGATTCCGGACGAAGAAGCTGAGAAAATCACTACCGTTCAGGCTGCCATTGATTATATCAACGGCCACCAGGCGTAAGTGAACATCTCCAGGCGGTCATTCGACCGCCTGAGTTTTATCTTTTTATCCCACTTGAATTATTTTCCCTCCCTGGAGGACAACCGTGTCTAAGCGTCGTGTAGTTGTGACCGGACTGGGCATGTTGTCTCCTGTCGGCAATACCGTAGAGTCTACCTGGAAAGCTCTCCTTGCCGGTCAGAGTGGCATCAGCCTGATCGACCATTTCGATACTAGCGCCTATGCAACGAAATTTGCTGGCTTAGTAAAGGATTTTAACTGTGAAGACATTATCTCGCGCAAAGAACAGCGCAAGATGGATGCCTTCATTCAATATGGAATTGTCGCTGGCGTTCAGGCCATGCAGGATTCTGGCCTCGAAATTACGGAAGAGAACGCTCACCGTATTGGCGCCGCTATTGGCTCTGGTATTGGCGGTCTCGGTCTGATCGAAGAAAACCATACCTCTTTGGTAAACGGTGGACCGCGTAAGATCAGCCCGTTCTTCGTTCCGTCGACGATTGTTAACATGGTGGCAGGTCACCTGACCATCATGTACGGCCTGCAAGGGCCAAGCATCTCCATCGCGACCGCCTGTACTTCAGGCGTACATAACATCGGTCATGCCGCACGTATCATTGCATACGGTGATGCAGACGCGATGGTTGCGGGTGGTGCTGAAAAAGCCAGTACACCGCTTGGCGTGGGTGGTTTTGGCGCGGCACGCGCGCTGTCTACGCGTAATGATAACCCGCAAGCGGCAAGCCGCCCGTGGGATAAAGAGCGTGATGGCTTCGTGTTGGGCGACGGCGCAGGCATGGTGGTACTGGAAGAGTACGAGCATGCGAAAGCGCGCGGCGCGAAAATCTATGCTGAAGTCGTTGGTTTTGGCATGAGCAGCGATGCTTACCACATGACGTCACCACCGGAAAACGGTGCAGGCGCTGCGCTGGCAATGGTCAATGCACTACGCGATGCGGCTATCGAAGCGGGTCAGATCGGCTATGTCAACGCGCATGGTACGTCTACGCCTGCAGGCGATAAAGCTGAAACCCAGGCAGTGAAATCTGTCTTTGGCGATGCGGCGAGCCGTGTGATGGTAAGCTCAACCAAATCCATGACCGGTCACCTGTTAGGCGCTGCGGGCGCGGTAGAGTCTATTTTCTCTATCCTGGCGCTGCGCGACCAGGCTATTCCGCCAACCATCAACCTGGATAACCCGGATGAAGGTTGCGACCTGGACTTCGTTCCTCACGAAGCGCGTCAGGTGAGTGGTTTGGAATATACTCTGTGTAACTCCTTCGGCTTCGGTGGTACCAACGGTTCTTTGATCTTTAAAAAGATTTAAGTCTCGTCAGGTGATGCGTTAGCATCGAAATAAAACTGAAAAGGTCCGCTTGTCGGGCCTTTTTTTATTCGGTTTTTCACCCTTGTCCTGTGTTACTCATCCTGCCAAACTAGCGGACCAGATATAAGGAGCCTCCATGTTCTTAATTAATGGCTGCGAGCAAAATCTGCTGGCCGTAAGCGATCGAGCGACCCAATTTGGCGATGGTTGTTTTACTACCGCGCGAATTATCGACGGCGAAATTTGCCTCTTTGCAGCGCATCTTGCGCGTTTACAAGACGCTTGCCAAAAGTTGCTGATCGCTTTTGAACAGTGGTCAGAACTGCAAGATGAAATGAAAATGCTGGCTCAAGGACACGCGCGTGGTGTATTGAAAGTCATTATTAGCCGCGGTAGCGGCGGTCGGGGATACAGCGGCGCAAATTGTCTCAACGCCACCCGTATTCTCTCTGTTTCAGCCTGGCCCGAACATTACGATCGTTGGCGCCATGAAGGGATTACGCTGGCGTTAAGCCCAGTGCGTCTGGGGCGTAACCCTATGCTTGCCGGACTTAAGCATCTGAATCGCCTGGAGCAGGTATTGATTCGCTCTCATCTTGAGCAGACGGATGCCGATGAAGCGCTGGTTCTTGACAGCGAGGGATGGGTTACGGAATGCTGTGCGGCTAATTTGTTCTGGCGTAAAGGTAATGTGGTTTACACTCCCCGGTTGGATCAGGCCGGAGTGAACGGCATTATGCGACAATTCTGTATCCGTATGCTGGCACAATCACCGTTCAGTCTTGTCGAAGTGTATGCCGGGTTGGAGGAGATTATGCAAGCCGATGAAATCGTCGTCTGTAACGCATTAATGCCGGTTATTCCCGTGCGTACCTGTGGCGACACGATGTTGTCTTCACGTTTGTTATTCGATTTTTTAGCCCCACTTTGTGAGCACCCGAATTAGTCATGAAAAAACTGTTACTCGTTGTCCTGTTATTGCTGGTTGTGCTGGGCATTGCCGCGGGCGTAGGCATGTGGAAAGTTCGCCATCTGGCGGACAGTAAGTTATTGATTAAAGAAGAGACCATTTTTACGCTGAAAGCGGGTACAGGCCGCCTGGCCCTCGGTGAACAGCTGTATGCGGATAAGGTTATCAATCGTCCGCGTGTCTTCCAGTGGCTGCTGCGTGTGGAGCCTGACCTGTCGCATTTTAAGGCGGGTACCTATCGCCTGACGCCCGACATGACGGTGCGAGAAATGCTGCTATTGCTGGAAAGCGGTAAAGAGGCCCAGTTCCCGTTACGTCTGGTGGAAGGGATGCGCCTGAGTGATTACCTCAAACAACTGCGCGATGCGCCCTATATCAAACATACGCTGAGCGACGATAACTACGAGACTGTCGCTCAGGCGCTGAAGCTGGAAAACCCGCAGTGGGTGGAAGGCTGGTTCTGGCCCGATACCTGGATGTATACCGCCAATACGACCGACGTAGCACTGCTAAAACGTGCGCATCAAAAGATGGTTAAAGCGGTGGATACCGTCTGGGAAGGGCGCGCTGATGGCTTGCCTTATCAGGATAAAAATCAGCTAGTGACAATGGCCTCGATTATTGAAAAAGAAACTGCGGTTGCCAGCGAGCGCGACCAGGTGGCCTCGGTCTTTATTAACCGCTTACGTATTGGCATGCGTTTACAAACCGATCCGACGGTGATTTACGGCATGGGGACACGGTATAATGGCAAATTGTCGCGTGTGGATTTAGAAACGCCAACCGCCTATAACACCTACACCATCACCGGGCTGCCGCCTGGCCCGATTGCCATGCCGGGAGAGGCCTCATTGCAGGCTGCCGCACATCCGGCAAAAACGCCGTATCTCTATTTCGTGGCAGATGGTAAAGGCGGCCACACATTTAACACCAATCTTGTCAGCCATAACCGGTCAGTACAGGATTACCTGAAAGTGCTTAAGGAAAAAAATGGGCAGTAACTATATCGTCATCGAGGGCCTGGAAGGCGCCGGAAAAACCACTGCGCGTAATGTGGTGGTAGAGACACTTGAGCAACTCGGTATTCGTGACATGGTTTTTACCCGCGAGCCTGGTGGAACGCAGCTCGCTGAGAAACTAAGAAGTCTGGTGCTGGACATTAAGTCGGTAGGCGACGAGGTCATTACCGACAAAGCCGAAGTCCTGATGTTTTACGCCGCGCGCGTACAGTTGGTCGAAACCGTTATTAAACCTGCGCTGGCGAGAGGCGCATGGGTCATTGGCGATCGTCACGACCTGTCGACCCAGGCGTATCAGGGCGGTGGCCGCGGTATAGATCAAAACATGCTGGCAACGCTGCGTGATGCGGTACTCGGAGATTTTCGCCCGGACCTGACGCTCTATCTGGATGTCACTCCAGAAGTCGGATTGAAGCGTGCGCGTGCGCGTGGCGAACTGGACCGTATTGAACAGGAATCTTTCGATTTCTTTAATCGTACCCGAGCGCGCTATCTTGAACTGGCTGCCAAAGATGCCAGCATTCGTACGATTGACGCTACGCAGCCGCTGGAGGCTGTGATGGCTGATATTCGCAACACCATTACTCAGTGGGTGAAGGAGCAGGGCGCATGAAATGGTATCCATGGTTACGACCTGATTTTGAGAAGCTGGTAGCGAGCTACCAGGCCGGTCGTGGTCACCATGCGTTACTGATTCAGGCGTTACCCGGCATGGGCGACGATGCGCTGATTTACGCGCTCAGTCGCTATTTAATGTGTCAGCAGCCGGAAGGACATAAAAGCTGCGGACACTGCCGCGGCTGTCAGCTGATGCAGGCGGGAACGCATCCGGACTACTATTCGCTGCTGCCGGAAAAAGGCAAAAGCACGCTGGGCGTTGACGCGGTACGCGAAGTCAGTGAGAAACTGTACGAGCATTCACGCCTGGGCGGGGCGAAAGTGGTGTGGATCCCGGATGCCGCCCAGTTAACTGATGCCGCCGCTAATGCGTTACTGAAAACGCTGGAAGAGCCTCCGGCGCAGACCTGGTTCTTCCTCGCCAGTCGCGAACCTGCGCGTTTATTGGCCACGCTGCGTAGCCGCTGTCGGTTACATCACCTTGCACCACCGGCAGAGTCATACGCTATCTCCTGGCTTACCCGTGAAGTGACGGCGTCACCGGAAGCATTGTTGAGCGCATTACGTCTGAGTGCGGGGTCGCCTGGCGCGGCATTAACGTTGCTACAGGCTGAAAGCTGGACGCACCGCACAGATTTCCTCGCCGCGCTGGCGAACACCCTGCAATCAGGCGACTGGTATATCCTGTTAGCGGCGCTCAACCACGATCAGGCTGCCGCTCGTTTACACTGGCTGGCCACGCTGTTGACGGATGCCTTAAAGCGTTCTTATGGGATTTCCCATTTAACCAATCCTGATGCTCAGGATCTCATCTCTTCTATCGCCGAGCGGTTATCCGTCGCCCAGATACAGGCGATACTCGGTGATGTTTGTCATTGTCGTCAGCAGTTGCTGAACGTGACGGGCATAAACCGTGAACTGGTATTAACCGATCTTATTCTCCGTATTGAGCATTACCTGCAACCAGGCACCGTACTGCCTGTTCCTCATCTTTGAGAGAGACATTATGTTTTTAGTCGACTCACACTGCCATCTTGATGGCCTGGATTATCAATCTCTGCATAAGGACGTGGACGACGTGTTGGCGAAAGCGGCCGCACGCGATGTAAAATTTTGTCTTGCCGTCGCGACCACCCTGCCGGGATACCGCAGTATGCGTGAACTGGTTGGCCAACGTGACAACGTGGTTTTCTCCTGCGGTGTGCATCCGTTAAATCAGGATGAAACTTATGATGTTGAAGACCTGCGTCGTTTGGCCGCCGAAGACGGTGTGGTAGCGATGGGAGAAACCGGGCTGGATTATTTTTACACGCCGGAAACGAAGGTGCGCCAGCAGGAATCTTTCATCCACCATATTCAGATTGGCCGCGAGTTACAGAAACCGGTTATCGTGCATACCCGTGATGCCCGAGCCGATACGTTATCAATTCTGCGCGAAGAAAAGGTGACGGATTGCGGCGGCGTACTACACTGTTTTACAGAAGACAGAGAAACGGCGGGCAAATTGCTGGATCTCGGCTTTTATATCTCGTTTTCCGGCATCGTCACGTTCCGTAATGCTGACCAACTTCGTGATGCTGCTCGTTATGTTCCTCTGGATCGTTTGTTAGTTGAGACGGATTCTCCGTACCTTGCGCCGGTGCCGCATCGTGGAAAAGAGAACCAACCTGCCATGACGCGTGACGTTGCGGAGTATATGGCCGTAGTGAAAGGTGTTGCCGTGGAAGAACTGGCGCAGGCAACCACTGATAACTTTGCCCGCCTGTTTCACATCGATGCTTCTCGCCTGCAATCAGTCCGTTAACTGACTTTTTTTAAAGCTCGTAATTAATAACTAAAGCGAGTAAAGTTCACCGCCACAAAATGGGCGGTGAATAACCAGTTAGACACATTCAGAAACTCATTTTATCGGAATGTGCGAATTTTGCGGCCATTCACAACTGAATTGTGATAGCCGTCAAACAAATACAGACTGAATTATTTTACTCTGTGTAATAAATAAAGAGCACTTAGATGCTCTGTCCACGGCGAGGCTCTCCCCCCTTGCCAATGCGTGAGAACGTAGAATACACAAAATCATTCAAGCGGCATCAAGGCGGCAAGTGAGTGAATGACAGGAGCTTACTCGAGTAAGTGACTGGAGTGAATGAGCGCAGCCAACGCTGAGGCGGTTTGAAGGATGAAGTGTATAAGCACAAATACTCAGGAGCACTCCTAATTATGTTTAAGAATGCATTTGCTAACCTGCAAAAGGTCGGTAAATCGCTGATGCTGCCGGTATCCGTACTCCCGATTGCAGGTATCCTGCTGGGTGTCGGTTCCGCTAACTTCAGCTGGCTGCCAGCCGTTGTATCGCACGTAATGGCAGAAGCAGGCGGTTCTGTTTTTGCGAACATGCCGCTGATCTTTGCCATCGGTGTTGCGTTAGGCTTCACCAACAATGACGGCGTATCTGCACTGGCATCCGTTGTTGCCTACGGCATCATGGTTAAAACCATGGCTGTTGTTGCGCCGCTGGTTCTGCATTTACCTGCTGAAGAAATCGCCGCTAAACACCTTGCTGATACGGGTGTTCTCGGGGGGATTATCTCCGGTGCGATTGCAGCGTATATGTTCAACCGTTTCTACCGTATCAAATTGCCTGAGTATCTCGGCTTCTTTGCGGGTAAGCGCTTCGTTCCTATTATTTCTGGTCTGGCTGCCATCTTCACAGGCGTGGTTCTGTCCTTCATTTGGCCGCCGATCGGTACTGCTATTCAGACGTTCTCCCAGTGGGCTGCATACCAGAACCCGGTAGTGGCGTTCGGTATCTATGGCTTCATTGAACGCTGCCTGGTGCCGTTTGGTCTGCACCATATCTGGAACGTTCCATTCCAGATGCAGATCGGTGAGTACACCAACGCTGCGGGTCAGGTATTCCACGGTGATATCCCTCGCTATATGGCGGGCGACCCGACTGCGGGCAAACTGTCCGGTGGCTTCCTGTTCAAAATGTACGGTCTGCCGGCTGCCGCTATCGCTATCTGGCACTCTGCTAAACCAGAAAACCGCGCGAAAGTGGGCGGTATTATGATCTCCGCGGCGCTGACCTCGTTCCTGACCGGTATTACCGAGCCGATCGAGTTCTCCTTCATGTTCGTGGCGCCGATCCTGTACATCATCCACGCGATTCTGGCTGGTCTGGCATTCCCGATCTGTATCCTGCTGGGTATGCGCGACGGGACATCGTTCTCTCACGGTCTGATTGACTTTATCGTTCTGTCCGGTAACAGTAGCAAACTGTGGTTGTTCCCGATTGTCGGTATCGGTTATGCGATTGTTTACTACACCATCTTCCGTGTGCTGATCAAAGCGCTGGACCTGAAAACGCCAGGTCGTGAAGATGCGACCGAAGACAGCAAAGCGGGTGCGTCCGGCGAAATGGCTCCGGCTCTGGTTGCTGCATTCGGTGGTAAAGAAAACATCACTAACCTCGATGCGTGCATTACTCGTCTGCGCGTTAGCGTGGCTGACGTTGCCAAAGTGGATCAGGCTGGCCTGAAGAAACTGGGTGCGGCGGGCGTCGTGGTTGCTGGTTCCGGTGTTCAGGCGATCTTCGGAACCAAGTCCGATAACCTGAAAACTGAAATGGATGAGTACATCCGTAACAGCTAAGCAGTAAGACGTTGGGGAGAACTAAGGCAGCCTGCGGGCTGCCTTTTTTAATGCATTAATTGGCCTGAACGCGAATGGGCGCAGTGGCGGCGAACAGCCATGGACGGGCTTCTGCGTTTACGCGTGGGGACAATGTCTCTCTGACCTGCTGGTGGTAATCATCAATCCACTGTTTCTCAGCATCGCTCAGCAGATGCAGTTCCACAAGGTTCAAATCAATCGGCACCAGCGTCAGCGTTGAGAAACGGCAGAAGCCCGGACGGCTGTTGATAATCTCCACCTGATTCTCAATGCGGATCCCATATTGCCCGGCCAGATAATAACCCGGTTCGATGGTGATGATATTGCCCGCGACCAGAGGCCAAGGGTTAACTTTTTTGGCAATGCGATGGGGTTGTTCATGGATTAGCAACTGATGGCCCACGCCGTGTCCGGTACCATGATCAAAATCCAGTCCCAAATCCCACAACGCCCGCCGACTAAAGGCATCCAGTTGATGGCCCTGAGTACCGCTGGGGAACTGCAGTGAAATAAGTGACAAGAAGCCTTTCAACACGGCGGTGTAGTGCAAGCGTCGCTGCGGATCCTGTGGGCCAAATGCCAGGGTGCGCGTCGTATCCGTTGTACCATTATGATACTGACCACCGGAATCATTCAGGTACATGGCCTGCGAGGTAATTGGCGTATTGGTTTTTTCGCTGGAGTGGTAATGACACATCGCCGCATTGCTGGCAGAGGCTGAAATCGTGCTGAAACTCTGCTCGATAAATCCCGACTGCTGCTGGCGAAACTCCAGCTGTTTAGCCTGTGCTTCCAGTTCGGTGATTGGATTGCCCGCCGCTTCGCGTAAAGGGACCTCATGCGCCAGCCATGCGAGGAAGTTAACCCAGGCTGCGCCATCCTGTTCATGGCATTCCCGATAGCCTGCCAGTTCAACGTCATTTTTGTGCGCTTTCATTAACGTAATAGGGTCGGGGGCCCACAGGACGTGGCCGCCATGTTCTTCTATGGCAAAACGCAATGCCACCGGAGCGTAGTCTTTATCGACCAGAAAGCGCTTCCCATTTGCCAATTGCTGGCAGCGAGCCAGGAAGCTCTCTTGCGGGGCCAGCGTAAGCGTATCCAACAGCGATGCGGGGAGTTGCTGTGTTTTATTACTATCGACAAACCATTCCAGTTCGCCGCTGCGATGGAGCAGGGCAAATGAGAACGGCACCGGAACCATAGCAAGATCCGAACCACGGACATTAAGCAGCCAGGCAATGTTGTCCGGCAGCGTAATCGCCAGCACATCGGCCTGATGTTGAGTGAGTTGCTCCACGACGCGGGCACGTTTCTGTGCGCAGCTCTCACCGCTGATTTCGAGGGGCATTTCGCGAATGATGCCGCAAGGCGCTGCCGGACGATCTAACCATATCTGGTCGAAGGGATCCTGCTCCAGAGGTACCAGCTCGCAGTGGGTAGCCGACAGCGCTTCAAACTGGCTGTTAACCATCAGCAGCGGCTCAAAGCCGATACGTGTACCCGCTGCAACGTGAGACTGCAAATAGTCTGCCAGCGGTTCGTCGTGTAAATGGTGAATTTCAAAATCATCCAGCGAGACTTCATTGCGCACCTGGACCTGATAGCGCCCATCGACAAATATTAATGCGCGGTCGCGCAGGACCAGCGCGAGTCCCGCTGAGCCGCTAAAACCAGTCAGCCAGGCCAACTTATTATCATGCGGCGTACAATCTTCACTTTGGTGAGCGTCGGCGCGCGGGACAATCATACCATCCAGCCCCTGCGCTACCAGCAGGTTACGCAGGGCGGAAAGAGGAGTTGAGTTGTGCATAGTTACCTCAGGCCTTAACGGAACGGCGGTTCGTTGAATGTACGTAATTTACGGGAGTGCAGTCGATCGCCTTCGGCGCGAAGACGATCGATAGCCCGGATACCTATTTGCAGATGCTCGGAAATGGCGCCTTCATAAAAACGGTTGGCCTGACCAGGCAGTTTAATCTCGCCGTGCAGCGGTTTGTCGGAAACGCAAAGCAATGTGCCGTAGGGGACGCGGAAGCGGTAGCCCTGGGCGGCGATAGTGGCGCTTTCCATATCGATAGCTACCGCACGGCTGAGGTTAAAGCGCAGCGCAGAGGCGGAGTAACGTAATTCCCAGTTTCGATCGTCGGTGGTGACAACGGTACCGGTACGCAGGCGCTGTTTGACCTCTTCGCCGGGCATGCCGCTGACCTCTTTGGTCGCGTCATACAGCGCGCGTTGCACTTCAGCGATGCTCGGAATCGGAATATCCGGTGGGAGTACGGCATCCAGCACGTGGTCATCACGCAAATAAGCGTGGGCCAGAACATAATCGCCAATCGCCTGACTTTCACGCAGGCCGCCACAGTGCCCAATCATCAGCCAGACGTCAGGGCGCAGTACGGCGAGATGATCGCAAATAGTTTTGGCGTTAGACGGGCCGACGCCGATATTCACTAGCGTGATCCCCTGACCATCAGCGGTAATTAAATGCCAGGCGGGCATCTGGTGTTTCTTCCAGGCGAGATCGGAGATGGCTTCTTCTGGCGCTTCGGTTTCGGCGGTGATCCAGATCCCGCCCGCGCATGACAGCGCGATATACGGACTGTCCGGGTCGAGGATCTGGCTGCAGCCCCAGCGTACGAACTCATCGACATAGCGGGTGTAGTTGGTGAACAGCACAAAGGGCTGGAAATGTTCAACCGGTGTGCCCGTGTAATGACGCAGTCGCGCCAGCGAAAAATCCACGCGTCGGGCATCGAAGTGAGACAGCGGAGAAAATTCCGCCGGATGAAAAATCCCGTCCGCCGTTTCGTCACCAATCTGCGACAATTCAGTGGTGGGGAAATGGCGCGTTAATCCGGCGCTCATCGAGCGATCCAACGTCAGTTCTGAACCGTCAATCACATAGGGATAGGGGATTTCATGCTGCGATGGCTCAACGGAGATATGCGCATCATAATCCTGATACAGCAGCGTGAGCTGTTCTTCAAGATAAGGACGAAAGAGCGACGGACGGGTAATGGTGGTGGTATAGCAACCCGCATGGGTAAAACGGCCATAGGCGCGCGTTTTTGGCGGATTAGTGGCGCTGCCATCCCAGGTGACACGAAGTGACGGGTAGACAAAAAGACCGTTCTGGCGGGCGATTACGTCAGGGAGGGTCCCTGTTTCAATATACTTACCAATGGCGCAACGCAGTGATTTAACCGACTGTTCGTACAGCGCGTCCAGTTTATCCAGTGCCTGAGCCGGGGTCAGGCTGGCGCCCTTATTGTTCATGTCTGTCTCCTTGTTCCACAGATATACCGCTCTCCCGATAGTATGTCACAGGAATGTGAAACAAAAGTCAGACGTTAAGGAAGATGGTGCGAAGACCGGATGGCCCTCGCACCGGGGGTTTAACCGTGCTGCTTATCCCGCATCAACAGCGCGGTAGTGGCGGAGATAAGACAACCCGCCATCAGATAAATAGCTACGCTGTGCCAGTCTCCGCCTGAAAATGTCACCAGTGCCGCCGCAATAAAGGGGGTAAAACCGCCGCCAACCACGCTGGCCACCTGATAACCAACGCCTGCGCCGCTATAGCGATAGCTTGCGCCAAATAAACCGGTAAACATAGGCTGCTGTACGCAGACCACCATATCGTGTGCGATGTTGGCCAGCATAATCGCGAAGAACACGATCCAGAAAATAGACTGGGCCTCCAGCGCCATAAAGAATGGGAAGGCGCTTAGCGTCCCGACCAGTGCCCCGGTAATGTAGACGCGACGACGACCAAAGCGGTCAGCAAGCCACGCAAAGCAGGGGATGGTCAGACAGCTCAGCCCGCCGACCAGCAATCCGATATTCAGAAACAGCTCGCGTGGCAGGCCGAGGTTTTGTGTCGAGTAGTTAAGAGCAAATGCGGTGACGATATACATCGTCAGCAGTTCACACAGGCGCAGGGCGATAATTTTTAAGAATGCGCCCGGATGTCGGATTAAAGCCTCGATGACCGGAAGCCGCTTTTTCTCGGGCTGTGGTGCCTGTTGCTGTTGTTCGAACTCGGCCGATTCATCCATTCTGTTACGCATCCACAACGCGCCTAATACCAGCACGATGCTGAACAAGAACGGAAGACGCCAGCCCCAACTGAGGAACTGCTCATCGGTAGTTTGAGAGCTAATCAGCGAGACCAGGCCGGTAGAAAGCAGCAGACCGACGCCGTACCCGACCTGTACACCGCTGCTATAAAAGGCTTTTTTATTTTTCGGCGCGCTTTCGACGGAGAGCAACGCGGCTCCGCCCCATTCACCGCCCACGGCGAAGCCCTGAATGGCGCGCAGCGTCACCAGTAGAACAGGGGCCCACCAGCCAATGGTGTCAAAGGAAGGAATAATGCCAATCAGCGCCGTGGCGATCCCCATCATCCAGACGGTGAGCATCAGCATACGTTTACGCCCAAGACGATCGCCGAAGTGGCCGAAGATGACCCCGCCTAGCGGGCGGAACAGAAATCCGACGCCAAAGGTAGCGAAGGCGGCAAGTGTTCCCATCGCCGGACTGACCTGCGGAAAGAACTCGCGGTTAAAGACTAACGCAGCGGTGATGCCATAGAGCAGAAAATCATACCAGTCGACCACGGCGCCCGCGAAGCTACCAAGCGCAGCGCGTCGGGCACGGTTGAGCGAAGAGGCGTCCTGTTGGGGACCCGTGGAGGTGAGGGTGGAATCCATAGTTATCCTGTCTGTACTGTCTTTTAATTATTAGTATTTGAGTTGGGTTACACACATTGCAGCCGATAGATTACCGGACGTTATGAGATTACCGCGACAGGCATGAAGAGGAAACGATTATATCCCTCGCAGAGGGCAACATGAATAATTAGACGAATGAGAAAATTGAAAAGCAAAAAGCCTGCTCGAAAGCAGGCTTTTCTGAATTTGGCTCCTCTGACTGGACTCGAACCAGTGACATACGGATTAACAGTCCGCCGTTCTACCGACTGAACTACAGAGGAATCGTGTGAACGAGGCGCATATTAGCGAGGGTGATGAGGGTTGTCAAAGGACGAAATACAATTGTGCGTTCGTTTGCTGACAAAATCAGCAAAGCGGCGAACTTTCCGCCTTTTTATGCTTTTGCCCCATTCTGGTGCGTATCTACCTTTTCCAGGGCAGCCACAGTTATCTGTATAAGCGTACAAAAAATGTCGTTCTTCACTTTGCTCCTTACCTGACGCGGCGTCAGCGTAAAACGCCGCTGCAGACGAAACTGGCAAGTATCTTGCAATCCTGATTCACATGACTGCCAGCACGGGTTCTGGTATTCCGACAGGAGGCAAAATGAACTTCAGACGACTGAAATATTTCGTAAAAATCGTCGATATTGGTAGCCTGACCCAGGCAGCGGAAGTGTTGCACATCGCGCAACCCGCGCTGAGCCAGCAGGTCGCCACGCTGGAAGGCGAACTGGATCAGCAATTGCTGATTCGTACCAAGCGCGGCGTCACGCCCACGGAAGCGGGGAAAGTGCTGTATACCCACGCCCGAACAATTTTACGTCAGTGTGAACAGGCACAACTTGCGGTCAATAATGTTGGTCAGACTCTGAGTGGTCAGGTTTCCATCGGCCTGGCACCGGGTACGGCGGCATCATCCATCACTATGCCACTGTTACAAACAGTACGTGCCGAACTGCCCGATGTACTGGTCTATTTGCATGAAAACAGTGGGGCAGTGCTAAATGACAAGCTTCTCAGCGGACAATTAGACATGGCAGTGCTCTATGAGCGCTCGCCCGTGGCAGGCATAAGTTGTCAGCCGTTGCTGAAGGAGGATCTTTTCCTGGTGGGGACGCGTGATTGTCCAGGCCAAAGCGTCGATTTAGCCGCAGTGGCGCAGATGAATCTGTTTTTGCCTCGGGATTACAGTGCGGTGCGTTTGCGGGTGGATGAGGCTTTTTCGCTACGTCGCTTAACGGCCAAAGTCATTGGTGAAATCGAGTCTATCTCGACCTTAACGGCTGCCATTGCCAGCGGTATGGGCGTCACTGTGTTACCCGAATCGGCAGCCCGCGCACTGTGCAATGCAGCAAATGGCTGGATGGCGCGGATTACCACCCCATCAATGAATCTGCCGCTCTCATTGAATGTGTCGGCCATGGGGAGCTTGTCGCCACAAGCGCAGGCAGTCAAGGAGATCCTGTTGTCGCTGGTTAGCCGACCGATGCTGGAAAACCGTGAGCTGCAGCTGGTGAGCTAAAGCTTATTCCCAAGAGGAATAAGATGCAGGTTTTTATTATTTGTTATGCCGGGCATCAGACTTTAACAATAGCGTAATGTCTGATGTGCCCGGAGCGAAAAGTGAATTTCCAGCAACTTAAAATAATCCGCGAGGCGGCCCGTCAGGATTACAACCTGACGGAAGTCGCGAATATATTGTATACCTCGCAGTCGGGTGTCAGCCGACATATTCGTGAACTTGAAGATGAACTTGGCATCGAAATATTTATTCGTCGCGGGAAACGCCTGCTGGGCATGACCGAACCCGGTAAGGCCTTACTGGGCATTGCCGAACGTATTCTGAATGAGGCCAGCAACGTCCGCCGTCTGGCGGATCTGTTTACCAATGACACGTCAGGTGTTCTGACGATAGCCACCACGCATACACAGGCGCGCTATAGCCTGCCCGCAGTGATTAAAGCTTTTCGTGAGCTTTTCCCGGAAGTGCGTCTGGAACTGATTCAGGGCACGCCACAGGAGATCGAAGCGTTGTTGCAAAATGGCGGAGCAGATATTGGGATTGCCAGTGAACGTCTGAGTAGCGATCCACTGCTGGTGGCTTTTCCCTGGTTTCGTTGGCACCACAGTCTGCTCGTTCCGCACGACCATCCACTCGTCAAGACATCGCCTTTAACGCTGGAATCCATCGCCCATTGGCCGTTAATTACTTATCGACAGGGAATTACGGGACGTTCGCGTATTGATGAAGCGTTTGCCCGAAAAGGGTTAGTGCCGGATATCATACTCAGCGCCCAGGATTCGGATGTGATTAAAACTTATGTGGCGTTGGGACTGGGTATTGGGCTGGTGGCAGAGCAATCCAGTGGCGAGCAGGAGGAGGGCAGTTTGACCCGTCTGGATACCCGGCATTTATTTGATGCCAACACCGTCTGGCTGGGGTTGAAACGAGGACAACTACAGCGCAACTATGTCTGGCGATTTATCGAGCTATGCAACGCAGGGTTATCCGTGGATGAAATCAAACGCCAGGCAATGGAGCCGGATGAAACGGTGATTGATTATCAGATATAAAGCGGGCTTTTCAATATCAATTACGTTGCCACTGGCGCTCTTTTGAGTGCGCCAGTCTTCCACTGACTCTGCGGCCTGCATTGCGCCGTTGTCGGTAGCGAAAAATTAAGCCTCGGTAATAAATGAGACAAAGCGATTAAGCACCCGGCTGACTTCTCGGTTTTTAAGCCATATCATCATAGTGTTCACGTTACCTATCTGTGGGGTAATCGTATGGCTACGGATAGGGAAATTATGTTCATACTGTCTGACTACGCTCTCTGGCAACAGGGCAATCCCCATTCCGGCACTCACGCAGCCAAGGATCGCCTGAAAAGAGCCGAACTCCAGGGGATCGGCATAATCGACTCCCTGCAGCCGCAGCCATTGTCCCAGACGGGAGCGATAGTTACACCCCTTAACAAAGACCAGCGGTCTTGTCACTTTGAGGTCCGCGCCGGTAATGACATTCCGGTGCTCTGCCGCCGTCACCAGTACCAGCGTTTCCTGACATAAAATGTGCAATTGCAGAGGCGAATTTTCCGTGTGCAGTGCCTGATGATCGGCAACGAAAGCGATTTCCAGTTCATTGTTCAGGATGTGCTGCACCAGTACCTCCGTGGGGGAGGTTTTCAGGTTTAGCTCAACGGAAGGCATTTCGCGGTGGAAATTCGCCAGTATCGAGGGCAGACGTACCGCTGCGGTCGTTTCCATTGCGCCGATGCGTAACGGTCCCGCCACTTTTGTTCCATGCATGGACAATTCCGCTTCGTGTAACAGGGCCAGAATTTTGTTGGCATAGCGAAGAAGAAGCTCGCCTTCAGGGGTGATGTAGAGACGATTTTTCTCACGGACAAACAGAGATACGTCAAGGCTGGCTTCCAGCTGTTTGAGACGGGTTGTGACATTCGATGAAACGCAGTGCAGACTACGCGCAGCAGCAGATATGGAACCCGTTTCCGCAACCGTTTTAAACAAGTTAAGCGAGGTACTGTTCATAGAAGGCATTACCTAAAGTGAATGTTTTCGTCATTTTTATTAACTTTTTATTATCATTTCCTTATGTAAGATAACAATCAAACTTAATTCGTCTTTTGAGGCCAAAAAATGGATATCGATCACAGTGCTGTTGGCCATCGTCAGCTGAGTACTGCTGTATTTGGTATGATCGTCTTGACCTTAGGAATGGGAATTGGGCGTTTTTTATATACCCCTATGCTTCCCGTTATGCTTCATGAAGGGCTTTTTACCTTTTCGCAATTATCCTTAATTGCCAGCACAAACTATGCAGGTTACCTCGTCGGCAGTCTCCTTTTCTCCTTTGGTATTTTCAACGCAGTCAATAAGTTAAGAATGCTGTTACTGGCTTCAGCGTTACTCACAGCCCTGCTGATTTTTTTGATGGCACAAGTGACTCAGCCTGAAATTATTCTGTTAATCAGATTCCTTGCGGGTGTGGCAAGCGCGGGAATGATGATATTTGGTTCAATGCTGGTGCTCCAGCATACCCATAATCCTTTTGTTATCGCCTCACTGTTTTCAGGCGTAGGAATAGGCATTTTTATCGGTAATGAATATGTCATTGCTGGCGTGTCTTACGCGTTAGATTCACACTTGTTGTGGATTGGTGCTTCCATACTTTCAACGATATTTTTCGTCATCCTGGTAATTTTATTGCCGAAAGATAAGCATATGATCCCGCCGGTAAAAGCAGTCGTAAGTGCGGAACCTGAAATCCAGTGGTGGAATTTAGCCTTACTGTATGGTCTGGCCGGATTCGGCTATATCATTGTCGCTACATATTTACCGTTAATGGCCAGGGGGGTTGGCAACACCTTTTTAGCCGACCATATCTGGTCCATTGTCGGTCTTGCCGTTATTCCTGGATGCTATGGCTGGTTATGGGCCGCGCGTAAGTGGAATATATTATCCTGCCTAAGTGTTAACTTAATTGTTCAGGCGATTTGCGTAGTCATGGCCATATTTATTAACTCACCACTGCTACTAACCATTAGCTGTATTGGTTTTGGCGGCACATTCATGGGGACAAGTTCTTTGGTCATGCCGCTGGCAAGAAAAATAAGGGCACCAAAAAAGATTAACCTTCTTGGCCTCGTTACGCTGACTTATGGGGTCGGGCAGATCGTCGGTCCATTAATTGTCAGTGCCTTCCAGAGCAATAAAAATGGAATGACCTATTCCATATTATTGGGTGCAGCCTCGTTATTTATCGCAGCAGGGATTAGCTATTTACAATACAGTAAAGTTAAATATTCAGACAGTTGGAGCAAAGAATGAAAAAAATGACAGTGGCTATACTGGGTATGGGACCGCGTGGTTTAAGTATTCTGGAAAGGATTTGTGCCCTGCATACAGAGTATGCGATTAATGAACATATGCAGATCATTATTATTGATAAAAATGCCATGGGTGTGGGAGCGCATAGTTTGTCTCAGCCCGACCATTTATTAGTTAATACTGTTGCCTGTCAAATAACATTGTTTGGTGATGCGACCGTAAAAAATGCCGGCCCTTTTCGCCCGGGTCCATGTTTTCATCAATGGGCTAACAATCAGGGTTATCGCAAAGTGGGTGATCGCTATATAAAAAGCGAAACAGGTTTAGCTATTGATGCAAATGATTACTTGCCTCGTCGCTTATTGGGAGAATATTTAAATTGGGCGTATGAGAGAATACTAAAAAATCTGCCAGCCAGTCTGACGGTAACGCAAGTAAATCAGCAGGCAACTAATCTTTTTATTCAGCAAGATAAACGATCAGCCATTGTTTTAGAAGATAATCAGAGGATTGTTGCTGACTTTGTTTATCTGACAACCGGCCATGGCGACAATATGAAAACGTTGGAAGATCATTATGTCGAAAAATTTATTGCCAGCAGCAATAAGCAAAATGAACTGCTGGAATATTATTCCACGCCTTATCCGGTTGATAGGTTAAATAATATTCACTCCCGAGCTAAGGTTATCGTCCAGGGCATTGGGTTGACAGCTTATGATGTTATTTCCCAATTAACGCTGGGACGTGGTGGACGGTTTGTGACAGACAATGGGATGCTTCGCTATCACCCTAGTGGCAATGAACCTGATATTTTTATTTATTCCAGACAGGCTCTGCCTTTCAGCAGTCGCGGCATGAATCAAAAAGGTATTTCCGGTCAATACCGACCACGATTCTTAACTTCAGCCGCAATTAATGAATTTCGTGTCCAGAATTTAATCCATAATGCCACATCAAAAATAAATTTCATCGAACAAATTTTCCCGTTGCTGCATAAAGAAATGTGCTACGTCTATCGATCTACCCTGGAGGGGAAGTGGCAGGAACCCACGACATATGTTGCTGATGTGCATGATGCCGCGGTTATCGATAGCATACTTTATCCTCATCGCAATCAGGAACATGCCTCCCTGGAAGAATATAGCCAATGGTTTATTGATTTTTTACGCGATGACTTGCATGAGTCTGACAAAGGCAACGTCAAGGGCCCAGTGAAAGCGGCGACCGACATTATTCGTGACGTAAGAGATATTTTGCGAGGGGCTATCGATAATTGCGGACTTGACGCGAAATCGCATCAATACTTCATTGAGCAGATCAATCCTGTCTTTAATCGTATTGCTGTAGGTCCGCCGAAACTGCGTAATGAACAACTGTTGGCATTAATGCATGCCAACATAGTTCGTCTGGCAGGAGGAAAGGATCCCCGGTTAATGATGAATGAATATGAGGGTAAGTTCGAGGTTCATTCTGAATTTAAAGATGAGAGTAGCGTAGTGAAAGCTGATGTGTTGATAAAAGCCAAAATTGCTAACTTTTCGCCGTTGCACGACGTTTCAACGTTGATGAGGAATATGACTATCAACGGCATTGTGCGTCCCTTTATGAACGATGGTTATCATCCAGGCGGGCTGGATATTGATATCAATCAGCATCCGATTAACTGCCTTGGGGAAACGCAAGAATCGATTTGGGTGTTAGGCAATCCAGCGGAAGGGGCTAATTTTTACACTTACGTATTGCCCCGACCCCTTGTCAATTCGAGGTTCCTGGTCGATGCCGGGCGCTGTGTAACCGATATGTATCAACAATTGCACCATCGCAATGTTCAGCATGAGGTTGTCATTAATGCAGACTGAGCAAATCCAGACGCACGGTAATCTCTGGCAAAATCTGCAATCCTCAATGATTGTGATCTCATTGGGTGTTTTCCTTGCATCCTGTGTGCTTGCCGGTAAATATCCCGTGATGTCTGCTTTTGCACTCGTTGCGTCAATATTGTATATCCTGTCAACTTTTTCATTCTGGTGGAAAAAATCATCGGCAAGAAGTGGGATCCTCATTTTTATCGCTTCGATGATTTTTCTACTGACAGCAAACAAGAGTGGGGAACTTAACCTCCTCGCTGTTTTTGTACGATATTCAGACGTCATGCTCTTGCTGGTGGGGATTGCATTACTCCGGCAGGTGATGAACGCGATAAATTTTAACGCTGCGCTGGGGGCATATTTACTGCAGAAAAAACCGTCTCGAGTCACATTGTCTATAACGTTGCTGACCGCTTTTTTAACCTGGCCAATGAGCCTTGGGGCCATTCCACTCCTGCTTGATAGCCTGAAAAAAGTGGTTCAACCGAAGTTTAACCTGGCGAAGATTGTCACTCGTACGGTATGTATCACGATGGTTTTAATGCCGACGACTATTGGTGCGGCGGCGGTATGGGCAGCTATGCCGGATATCCCTCATGTTCCGGCGATGCTGGTCGGCATTCCCCTGTTTTTATTCAGTATCCTGTTAAACCAGAAATCGCGTGTCCAACTGGTTGCCGAAGATAGTCATACGGTTTCTGACCGCGGCAATATGACCTCGATTCTTGCTTTTATCGGCTTGTTTTGGGGAAGCTTTATTCTATCGTTGAGCGTGCTGGGGTTGAATCCTTTGCAGAGCATCACTTTCACGGCGGTTGTTCTTTTTATCGTCAGCCATTTTGCGAATCGCAAAAAGCAGTGGGCGCAACAACTGTCTGAATCTGCTCAGGGGATCTCCGGCGAAGTGGTATTACTCCTGGCATGTAGCCTGTTAACATCGGTATGTATGATGTTGTTTGCAAACATCCCGCAAGGCATTACAGCGTTTGTTAGCGGTCTTACAACTTTTCAGTGCTATGCCATTATTTTATTTGTTCTGCCCTTGCCTGGTATCCTCGGTATTCATCCCCTAATTATATTTAGCGTGTCGTGGTCGATTTTTTCCGACTATCTTTCCGGCAGCGTGGTGGATTATCAGATTTGGATTTGCCTTTTTATTGCTACGCAACTGCTATCTCCGGTATCGATAAACGCAATTTTTGCTGCCAACAGCCTTAATGTTTCTCCCGGCAGAACCAGTTTCCAGATGCATTATGGTTATGTTCTGCTGTTTAACCTGTTTGCGCTTAGCTACCTCGGCGCATTATCCACAATCATTTAGTTTACAGGAGTTGTTATGCCCTACGTAAATATTAAGATCACTAAAGAAGGTGTGACCGATAAACAAAAGAAACAGCTGATGGAAGGTGCGACTCAGCTACTGGTGGATGTGCTTAATAAAAACCCTGCTACAACCATTGTGGTTATTGACGAAGTCGATACCGATAACTGGGGGATTGGCGGCGTACCGGTGACCGAGTTGCGTAAAAAAAGTCAGTAATAGTGAATGTGATGGCGGGGAACGTGCGTTCCTCGCCTGATATCCGCAGTCATCGTATTTTGCCTGGATGCAGGTAATGATATTGGCCCTTGCCGGTGTCATAAGTTGAGAAAAATAACCAACATACATTATTGTCTCTTTTCTGAGGATGTCATATATGCATGCTTATCATCATATACGTTTGGGTAATACCTCGATTAATGTTAAAAAAAGCTTTGATGAGTTGCTACCTGATCCCTGGCTTAAAGCTGAAGATGGGAAATTTCGTTTTCGAAGTTATCTTCAGGCAAAAGCAGGGTGTGAAAAATATTTTAGTTTGTGCGAGGCTGGAGTTTTCTTTCAGTCTGAAAAACTTAATACGTATTCAGGTGGTATCAGCAGAAAGTATCCAGAAATAAAACAGGATGTTGCCGAAGAAATTATGAATCTGGTATTTAGCAAATTACTGCCATTGCTACCGAAGGATAACTATAACGTTGGTATTCATCAAATAAGAATTACAACACATGATCGACAGCCGGGCTATCCGGCTCCAGAAGGTATACATCAGGATGGCTTTAAGTTCATTGCCGTCTATTGCAGCGAAATGGAAAATATCGCCGGTGGCGATACTACGTTAATCCCTCATCACGACGGCGGAAATGACGCAACAACCTTCAAAATTCTGGCGGGGGAGGCGATCATTTTCAATGATGTTAATTATCTGCATTATACCGCACCTATCGTACCGCTGTTGCCCGGGAAAGGATTTCGGGATGTGTTTGTCATTACGTTTGATATCGAGAGTGAAAAATAATGAACATCTTACTGTGTCCACCCAAAATTCTTTTACAACACTCGCCAAACGCCTGGCATGAACTCCAGCAATCAACGCCGTTAGTGATAGCCACCTGCGCCAGTCAAAAAGCGGCGATCTTGCATCATATGGGGAATGATTTTACCTTTCTGTTTTATGAAAACTTTAACGATAATCCCGTGGTAGAACTGGATATTTATCATTATGCACGTTCGAACAACGCCAGCGGTATTTACTTCCTGGCTGAAATTGATGTGCTCAGGGCGGCAAGGATCAGCGATCGTTTAGGTTTAACGCAGGGGCGTGAGAATGCGGCGATCCTGTTTCGCGATAAGTTTCTGATGAAATCCCGTGTGCAGCAATATCAGTTACCGATTCCAGCAATGGCTCGAGTGGGAAATGCGACGGCAATGGCCTCATTTATTGCGCAACACGGATATCCCTGCGTGATAAAACCAAATGATGGACGTGGATCTCTGGGGGTGGTGGTTTTAAAAAATGAAGGTCAGTTATTTAAATATCTGGCGCAGATGAAATCCTCTGAATACCATAATCTGTTAATCGAGAAGTTTATTGAAGGTGAGGCTTATCAGATCAACGCGTTGTATCTGCAGGGGAAACCCATATTTATTTCCGCCTCTCGGGCCACGGTATCTTGTCTTGATTTTCTATCAGGGCAAACCTTAGGGCTGGTCATGGAAGATGATAATTCACTACATCAGAAGTTGATTGACTATACAAAATACCTTGCGAAAGAAGTCTTCCCTATTGAGAAAAACACCTTACTTCATCTTGAGGTATTTGTGGATCAGGGCGGTAATATTATTTTCGGCGAGCTTGCCTGCCGGTTAGGCGGATGTTTCGTTAATGAAGAATTAGGTGCGGCGTTTGGCCTCGATCCGCGTATGACATGGCTGAAGGCCTGTCTGAACGAAACGTATCCGCGGGATTTAGCGCAAAGAATACCTGTTATCCGGGTTGGACAACTGAATGTGCCGCCTTCTCAAGGAACCTTACAGGCTATTGCGGATAAATGTCCGTTACCTTTTGTGATCAATTATCGGGCTACAGGTGTTGTCGGACGTCATTACGATGTGATGAAACTGACGAATGGTGAGATTGTCAGTGCCATTGTTGAAGGTGAGTCCAGTCGTGAAATTGAGGAACATCTTGCGATGCTAACGCAATGGGTGATCGATAATACGCATTGGGTTAAAGATACGGTGCACTGAATATATTCATGACGGTGCCGGCGAAAACTATTGTTATCTGAACAACCGGCCTGGAGAGGTACTGGATGAGAGTATTGGCAGGTATTATCCTCTGTTTTCTCGTCGGGCAGGGATTCACTTTCTGTAACGTTCCGCTGGGCATGATGTTTGGTGCCCTTTTTACCGTGCTTATGCTCAAACGTATTGGGTTCTCCGTATCCTCAATGCCGGGGAGTATCACGGTTATCCAGCTTTCTCTCGGAATCTCGATAGGGATTATGTTCAGAGATTTTTCATATGGCGAGCATCGGCAGATAGGCCTTTTGTTTGCTTTGTTATTACTCTGCTTATCTTTACAATTTACCTTGAGTTACTTCTGGTGTGTGCGGCGGTTAGGCTGGAGTAAAGAAGAGGCGCTTTTAGGTGCGGTGCCAGGAGCGATGGCGGCGGTACTGGCGTTAGCCTCCCATATTAAGACGCCGCCACAAAAGATTGTGATCTCGCATTCTCTGCGTCTCATCACCCTGACGTTTCTGGCCGGGTATATCACGCGTGGGGCATCTGCAGATATTCTGGCTGCGACTCCAGCCGTTTTTTTCTCCGGGCACAATCTGCTCTGGCTGACCGGAATGGTATTAGCAGGATATATTGCGGGGAAGTTTCTGGAGCGCTTACATTTCCCGGCACCCTTTATGATAACCTCGCTGGTTTGCGCGGCGGCATTGCACCCTTTATCTTCACAACCACTAATTTTTCCCGATCTCTTTAATCAGATTAGCATGGTGTTGATGGGGATCTTGCTGGGGCATCATTTTACGACTTATTCGATGGCTGAATTTAGTCGTCATCTTTGGTCTTCGGTACAGCTTGTTCTGATTGGACTGGGGGTGACGATAATCATGGCATTTATCTCGGCGCGCTTGCTGGATTATCCCTTCCCGGTGTTGATGCTCTCCTGGGTTCCTGGCAGCGTAGAGTCGATGTCATTTGCCGCGCTGGCGTTAAAAGCGGATGCGAGCTTTGTTATGGCGAATCATATTATTCGTATGCTTCTCATTCATACCGTTCCAGCATTGGTTTTCTTTCGCAAAAGACAGATGAAAGTAGATTAATGTCTTCCTTGAAGAGCAAGGCATTGTTGTGGCGTTGCGGTTATTATTGCGCTTATCCGCCGCTGGCCTAAAGGTGAAGGATTGATTGCTGAAGCGTTAGATGTTGCGTCTGAAAAAATCTGGCCTTCGCGTTATCGCTGATGTCCTTCCGGCGCAGCTTGGATATGGAAGCTGCTCCGCAGAGGTTTTATTAAAATATAATATCCGGAGGTGCTCTATGTATACCACTCGTCTGAAAAAGGTGGGCGGATCCATCATGCTGGCGGTCTCTCCCGCCGTGCTGAAAACGCTGGGGCTGTCGACGGACAGCGAAGTGGGCATGACCATTGATGATGGCTGCCTGATTATTGAACCCCAGAAACGGCCCCGTTATTCGCTGCGACTAGCACAGAACTATAGATATGGCGGCCCGGAACGGCAAGCGTCTGGAACGCATACCTGACGCCGTTGTCAATGAGGTGCTTGCCAGGCTGGATGCGATTCTGTGTTAACACCAGAGACGCAAAAAAGCAAAAAGCCTGCTCGAAAGCAGGCTTTTCTGAATTTGGCTCCTCTGACTGGACTCGAACCAGTGACATACGGATTAACAGTCCGCCGTTCTACCGACTGAACTACAGAGGAATCGTGTGAACGAGGCGCATATTAGCGACACCACTCAGCGATGTCAAAGCCTGAATCGATAAATTCAATCGTTTGCCGAAATATTCCCCATTTCGCCGATTATTCAGGCGCAACAGGTTGTTTTATGCACTTTTCCTGTTGGGGACGCGGGTATTTCCATAACCAGCGGCCGGTCACCATACGCCAGTAAAATAATGCGGCGCGTACGGCCCAGTCGAAGAACATCCCTAACCAGACGCCGACTACGCCCCATCCTAAAACGATCCCCAGGGTGTAACCTACCACAACGCGACAGCCCCACATGCCCAGCATAGATACCCACATTGCGAAACGGGCATCGCGTGCGCCCTTAAACCCAGCAGGTAATACCCAGGAGGCTGCCCATATCGGCATAAATGCCGCATTGAGCCAAATCAGAATGACTATGACCTCTTTTACGTCCTGATCCTGGGTATAAAACGAGGCCATTACGCCAGCAAAAGGGGCGGTTAGCCAGGCAATGGCAGTTAAACCAATGGTCGACAGCCAGAATACATGCCGTAACTGAATTTCGGCTTGGGCAATCTGGCCGTTTCCCAAACGCCTGCCGGTGATGATTGTCGACGCAGAGCCTAAAGCATTTCCCGGTAGGTTGATGAGCGCGGCGATAGAAAATGCAATGAAGTTTCCGGCAATTACGCTGGTGCCCATCCCTGAGACAAACATCTGCGTTAACAGTTTACCGCCATTAAACAGCACTGACTCGATGCTGGCTGGAATACCGATCCCCATCACCTCCCAGATAATGGCGAGGTTGAGTGGCTTAAAATAACTTTTGAAAGTGATACGTAACGCCGGATTAAAACCAATCATCAGTACCCAAATAATAGCGATCGCACCTATGTAGCGTGAAATGGTTAGTCCGAGTCCGGCCCCCACGAATCCCAGTCCTTGCCAGGAAAAAATCCCGTAGATCAGTATACTGCTGATGACGATATTCAGAATATTCATGCCGCCATTAATCAACAGCGGTATTTTGGTATTGCCCGCACCACGTAGGGCACCACTACCGATTAACGCAATAGCTGCCGCCGGGTAGCTGAGCACAGTTAGCTCCAGATAGGTAAGTGCCAAAGCCTTAACGTCTGGCGTTGCTTCACCTGCGACAACGTCAATAATCTGTTGACCAAAATAGTGAATGACTGCAGCCAGCACGGTTGCAAAAATCGTCATGATCACCAGCGATTGTCTGGCAGCAGCTCTGGCCCTGCGACGATCTCGTTTTCCCAGGCTAAAGGCGACTACCACCGTGGTACCCAGATCGATGGCGGCGAAAAATGCCATGATAACCATATTGAAACTGTCGGCGAGACCGACACCTGCCATCGCTTCTTTTCCCAACCAGCTCACCAGGAAGGTACTCAGGACACCCATTAACAGCACACAGGTGTTTTCCAGAAAAATAGGGACCGCAAGCGGAGTGATTTCGCGCCAAAAGAGAACTTTATAACTCTTGCGTTTGGCATACCAGGGCGTGCGGGAAGCGACCTGACGTAAGGCAGCGGAGACGTTCAAAGTGGACCTTAAAGAAGAAAGTTGAAACCTCATTTCAAATGATGAGGGAGAATCCAAAAAGCTGCAAAGTTTTTTCCATTTAAAATGTCTGCAAATGCAACAAACTGTCGAGAGAAGCATCAATTGAGCGTTATTCAGGAAAATGGGGTTTGACAAAAAAAATTTCGCCGCTAAGATTAGCCTCCACAACGATTCCTCTGTAGTTCAGTCGGTAGAACGGCGGACTGTTAATCCGTATGTCACTGGTTCGAGTCCAGTCAGAGGAGCCAAATTTAAAAAGCCTGCTTAGGAAACTAAGCGGGCTTTTTTGCTTTTGTTTAGCTGCCAGGCGCAGTTACCTGGCGAGCTGCTTTTTGAGTTGAGTTATACAGTGTTGTTTTTCCACACTGAGTACCGGCGATTAGCACGCCAGTTGATTGCTCCACGTAATCCCTCTCTATGGGAGAATCATTGAGATTCTCTATAACCACTAACATTCCATACGCATACAGATGATACGGCACAAATGAAGCATCGTTTCAGTATTATGCTTAAGCGATAGCATAGGGAAATGGTTATAAGAGCGGCGCTGACCAGGGTTTTTGCTTAAAAAATCGAGGGTTAAAGTTGAAAGAGCGTGAGTAACTCGCTCATACTCTATACTCGCAGTGTTACCCGGCGTAGCATGGCATAACGCTTGGGCTGTTAATGAAAAAGGAAAACGTCGTGGCAGAAGAAACTATATTCAGCAAAATTATCCGTCGTGAAATTCCATCGGATATCGTGTACCAGGATGAACTGGTCACAGCGTTTCGTGATATTTCCCCTCAGGCACCTACGCATATTCTGATCATCCCTAATATCCTGATCCCCACCGTCAACGATGTGACGGCAGAGCATGAGCAGGCGCTGGGCCGAATGATTACCGTTGCGGCGAAAATCGCGGAGCAGGAAGGTATTGCTGCGGATGGATACCGTTTAATCATGAATACCAATCGTCACGGCGGGCAGGAGGTGTATCACATTCATATGCACCTGTTGGGTGGACGTGCGCTTGGTCCAATGCTCGCACATAAAGGTCTTTAAGCATGACCAGAGGATGCATTGCACTTTCACTGGGCTTGCTGTTGCTGGCAGGCTGTCGCTCACACCCCGAAATTCCGGTCAGTGATGAACAGTCTCTGGTGATGGAATCAACGATTCTGGCGGCGGGCATAACCGCAGAACAGCCCGTGTTAACAACATCTGATATTCAGGCCTCAGCATCCTCGCGACTCTATAACGAAAGACAAGAATCCGTCACCGTGCATTATCGGTTTTACTGGTATGACGCCAGAGGGTTGGAGATGCACCCTCTGGAAGCGCCACGCAGCGTGACTATCCCGGCTCATTCGTCGGTCACACTGTACGGCAGCGCCAATTATCTGGGGGCGCACAAGGTTAGACTTTATCTATATTTGTAAGGGGTGAATCTTGATGATCAAAATGAATCGCTACGCATTGCTTGCCGCGCTGGCGATGTTCCTTTCTGGGTGTGTGGCTCAACGTGAACCCGCGCCGGTAGAGGAAGTGAAGCCGGTACCGGAACAGCCCGCGCAGCCGCAACAGCCAGTACCAGTAGTACCAACGGTGCCAAGTATACCGCAGCAGCCGGGTCCGATCGAACACGAGGATCAAACGGCGCAGCCAACACCGCGCCAACGTCACTACGACTGGAACAGCGCAATGCAGCCGATGGTAGGTAAAATGCTGCAGGCCGATGGTGTCAAAGCGGGTGGTGTTCTGCTGGTTGATAGCGTGAATAATCGTACCAACGGCTCGTTGAACGCTGGCGAAGCGACTGAAACCTTACGTAACGCGCTGGCGAATAACGGCAAATTTACCCTGGTTTCCGCCCAACAACTGGCTGTCGCCAAGCAGCAGTTAGGTCTGTCGCCGAACGATAGCCTTGGAACGCGCAGCAAAGCGATTGGTATTGCCCGTAACGTTGGTGCGCAGTATGTGCTCTACTCCAGCGCATCTGGCAACGTCAATTCGCCGGCACTGCAAATGCAATTAATGCTGGTACAAACTGGCGAGATAATCTGGTCAGGTAAAGGTGCCGTTCAGCAACAATAACAGACTGACGCGCGATGAAGTGCTGTCGCGCTACTTTCCGCAGTATCATCCCGTCGTAGCCAGCCACCACGGCCTGAGCGGCGGGAGCTGCATTATCGAATATCAGACCCACCGTTTAGTGCTGCGCTGCCATCACGACCCCGACGCGCCGGAATCGCATTTTCTGCGCCAATATCATGCCTTAAAACACCTACCGGAAAATCTTGCGCCCCGACCTCGTTTTTATACGCGTGGCTGGATGGCAGTCGACTTTTTTCAGGGTAAGGTAGAATCCAGATTACCGGACGCCGACGAACTTGCTGACTTATTGTATTATCTGCATCAGCAACCCCGACTGGGCTGGCGAATCAGTCTGCTGCCGTTACTCGAACAGTACTGGCAGTGCGGTGATCCGGCGCGTCGTACACCACATTGGTTACGAGCGCTGAAGCGGCTAAGAAAAAGCGGCGAGCCCCGACCTTTGCGGCTGGGGCCGCTGCATATGGATGTCCACGGTGACAACATCGTGCGCGGGGCGTCAGGGTTGCGGCTGATTGACTGGGAATATGCCGGAGACGGCGATATCGCCCTCGAGCTGGCGGCGGTGTGGGTCAGTGATGAACTCCAGCACCAACAGCTGGTCAGCGCCTATGGCCGACGAGCACGCATTGAGCCAACCGTTTTGTGGCGACAGGTCAGGCGATGGCGACCCTGGGTAATCATGCTAAAAGCGGGGTGGTTTGAGTATCGCTGGCGACAAACCGGCGATCAACAATTTATCAGGCTGGCCGATGAAACCTGGCGGCAGCTAACAATGAAAGGATGAGGAGAGCAGTGTGGGCCCAGTAATGTTGGATGTCGAAGGGTATGAGCTGGACGCTGAAGAGCGAGAGATTCTGGCGCATCCGCTGGTAGGTGGGTTGATTCTCTTTACCCGAAATTATCATGACCCGGAACAGTTGCGTGAGTTAGTGCGTCAGATCCGTAGCGCGTCACGTAATCATTTGGTCGTGGCGGTTGATCAGGAAGGCGGACGCGTACAGCGTTTTCGCGAAGGTTTTACCCGCCTGCCTGCGGCGCAATCCTTTGCCGCGCTGCACGGTCTGGAAGAGGGCGGCAAACTGGCTCAGGACGCGGGGTGGCTGATGGCCAGCGAAATGATCGCCATGGATATTGATATTAGCTTTGCACCGGTTCTGGACGTGGGACATATCTGTGCAGCGATCGGCGAGCGCTCTTATCATGCCGATCCGTTGAAAGCGTTGGCGATGGCGACCCGTTTCATTGACGGTATGCATGCCGCTGGCATGAAGACCACCGGTAAACACTTCCCCGGGCATGGAGCTGTGACGGCGGATTCGCACAAAGAAACGCCAACCGATCCTCGTTCAGAAGCAGAGATTCGTGCGAAGGATATGTCCGTGTTCCGGACGTTAATTACGGAAAACAAACTCGATGCCATTATGCCTGCGCACGTTATCTACAGCGATGTTGATCCGCGTCCGGCGAGTGGTTCGCCTCACTGGTTGAAGACGGTACTGCGTCAGGAGCTTGGCTTCGACGGCGTTATTTTCTCCGACGATCTGTCGATGGAAGGTGCGGCGATTATGGGAAGCTACGCCGAGCGTGGGCAGGCATCGCTGGATGCTGGTTGCGATATGATCCTGGTCTGCAATAATCGTAAGGGAGCGGTCAGTGTGTTAGATAATCTGTCGCCGATCAATGCAGAACGTGTTACACGTTTGTATCATAAAGGTTCATTTTCACGTCAGGAACTGATGGACTCGACACGCTGGAAGACGGTAAGCGCCCAGCTCAACCAGCTTCATGAGCGCTGGCAGGAAGAGAAAGCAGGTCATTAACGCACGTTTGGCGAGGATGCGATGATTATCTATTTACACGGTTTTGACTCTAATAGTCCGGGCAACCACGAGAAGGTGTTGCAGCTGCAATTTATCGACCCGGATGTCAGGCTGATTAGCTACAGTACACGGCATCCTAAACATGATATGCAGCATCTGCTGAAAGAAGTGGACAAAATGTTGCAGCTTAATGTGGACGACCGTCCGCTGATTTGTGGCGTCGGGCTGGGGGGATATTGGGCAGAACGCATTGGTTTCCTGTGTGATATTCGTCAGGTGGTATTTAATCCTAACCTGTTCCCATATGAGAATATGGAAGGGAAAATCGACAGACCTGAAGAGTATGCTGACATTGCGACAAAATGCGTGACCAATTTTCGTGAAAAGAACCGCGATCGCTGCCTGGTGATCCTCTCTCGCCATGATGAAGCTCTGAACAGTCAGCGCTCGTCAGAAGAGCTGCATCATTTTTATGAGATCGTCTGGGACGAAGAGCAGACGCATAAGTTTAAAAATATCTCCCCGCATTTGCAGCGCATTAAGGCGTTCAAGACGTTAGGTTAAGCCTGATGAGCGTCTAAAAAACCAGCTTTCGGGCTGGTTTTTTTTGTCCTTAACCTTCCGGTTGTCTATCTTTTCAGCATCAAAACTTGATGCACATCAATTTTGGTATGACCAATGCACCGTTCGTGTTATTCTCACTCTCGAAGGACATTTTCATTATCGTAACTTGTTGTTAATTAAAGGCTATGCCAGTAACTTTTAATTAACAATTGGTTAATAAATTTGAGGGGGTCACGTTGACTACACCATTGAAAAGGATCGTGATTGTCGGCGGCGGTGCTGGCGGACTGGAAATGGCGACGCAGCTGGGTAAAAAGCTGGGGCGTAAGAAAAAGGCCAAAATTACGCTGGTGGACAGAAACCACAGCCATTTATGGAAACCGTTACTGCATGAAGTGGCGACCGGTTCTCTGGATGAAGGTGTTGATGCGCTGAGCTATCTGGCGCATGCCCGTAACCATGGCTTCCAGTTCCAGTTGGGCTCGGTGGTTGATATCGATCGCGAAGCGAAGACCATTACTATCGCTGAGCTGCGCGATGAGAAGGGCGATCTGCTGGTTCCTGAGCGTAAAGTGCCGTATGACACGCTGGTGATGGCGCTGGGCAGTACGTCCAACGATTTCAACACGCCGGGCGTCAAAGAGAACTGTATTTTCCTTGATAACCCGCATCAGGCGCGTCGTTTCCACCAGGAGATGCTGAATCTGTTCCTCAAGTATTCCGCGAATCTGGGCGTTAACGGTAAAGTGAATATTGCCATTGTCGGCGGCGGCGCGACGGGGGTTGAACTCTCCGCGGAACTGCACAATGCGGTTAAACAGCTGCACAGTTATGGCTACAAAGGACTGACCAATGACGCGCTGAACGTTACGTTGGTTGAAGCCGGTGAGCGTATCCTGCCGGCATTGCCGCCGCGGATTTCCAGCGCCGCGCACAATGAATTAACCAAACTGGGCGTACGCGTACTGACGCAGACGATGGTTACCAGCGCTGACGAAGGCGGGTTGCATACCAAAGATGGCGAATACATTGAGGCTGACCTGATGGTGTGGGCCGCAGGGATCAAAGCGCCAGACTTTATGAAGGATATTGGCGGTCTGGAAACGAACCGGATTAACCAACTGGTGGTTGAGCCGACGCTGCAAAGCACACGCGATCCTGACGTGTATGCGATTGGCGACTGCGCTTCCTGCGCGCGTCCGGAAGGTGGATTTGTGCCGCCGCGCGCTCAGGCTGCGCACCAGATGGCGACCTGCGCGATGAACAATATCCTGGCGCAGATGAACGGCAAGCCGTTGAAAGCGTATCAGTACAAAGATCACGGTTCTCTGGTCTCGCTTTCTAACTTCTCTACCGTCGGTAGCCTGATGGGCAACCTCACGCGCGGTTCAATGATGGTAGAAGGCCGTATTGCGCGCTTTGTCTACATCTCACTGTATCGTATGCATCAGATTGCGCTGCATGGTTACTTCAAAACCGGCCTGATGATGCTGGTCGGCAGTATTAACCGGGTGATTCGTCCGCGTCTGAAACTGCATTAATATTGACCTCAGGCGTCGGACAATTTCACGCATCCGACGCCTTCCTTCAGAGTTCTCTGAATCATCTCGCTTTATCCCTGCCTTCCGCTATTTTCATCCGTAATCTGATTGGCATTCCTTACCTTCTGTTGCAAAGTTGTTGCTAATAGCAAAAAAGGAGGAAGTCCCGTGAATAAATCAATGTTGGCGGGTATAGGGATTGGCGTAGCTGCTGCGCTGGGTGTTGCAGCGGTGGCCAGTCTTAACGTTTTCGAGCGTGGCCCACAGTATGCACAAGTTGTCTCTGCAACACCGATTAAAGAATCGGTAAAAACGCCACGTCAGGAGTGTCGGAACGTGACGGTCACGCACCGCAAGCCGGTGCAAGATGAAAACCGTATCGCGGGTTCTGTGCTGGGTGCCGTAGCTGGCGGTGTTATCGGCCATCAGTTTGGTGGCGGACGCGGTAAAGATATTGCCACCGTGGCGGGTGCATTAGGCGGCGGCTATGCCGGTAACCAGATCCAGGGTTCGATGCAAGAAAACGATACGTACACCACCACGCAGCAGCGCTGTAAAACGGTGTATGACAAATCAGAAAAAATGCTGGGCTACGACGTGACGTACAAAATTGGCGATCAGCAGGGGAAAATTCGTATGGATAAGGACCCCGGCGCGCAAATTCCGTTGGATAACAACGGACAGTTGGTACTGAATAACAAAGCGTAAAATAGCATTATCCTGAACATTAGCCCCCCATTCGCTCAGGCTGGGGGGCTTTTTTTATCAGAAGGTTAAGGCGTAGTTCAGACCAAAGGTACGACCCCGGCCCTTGTATTCATACAGTGACGGGCTGCCATAAGTTGGGCTGTACAGCAGTGGCGCACGCTGTCCCCATAGCGTGGTGTACTCTTCATTCAGCAGGTTTTCCACACTGAAGGTCAGCTTACCTAACGGGAGCTGGTAGCTGCCGATAAAGTCCATGGTGTTATAGCCGTCCAGCTTATTGCCGCTGGCGTCACTCAGATCAAATGTTTGCTGGCTCTGTACACGCAGCGACCACGGTTCAGGCGCCCAGCCGACCCATGCGGTTGCTTTAGATGGTGAAGCCAGAGTGACATCCCATTTCTGCCATTTACCGTTTTGTTTCACTTCGGATTTAATGACGTTGAAGTTGCCGCCCAGACTCCAGTCAGTATCGGCGATGAAATAATCTACCGCACCTTCCAGACCATAAATCCGACGATCGTCGGGCTGTACGTTTATGGTCATATCACTGCGGTTGATAACGATCGATTTATCCGAAGTGGAGTAATAAGCAGCCAGTTGCGTACGCAGGTTATCGCCCGTGTAACGCCATCCCAGCTCGTACGAGTTAACTTTAATCCCTTCCAGGCGAGAATCCGCCACGTTGACGCTGCGCAGAAGTTGATAATGATCGCCAACCAGAGAATAGGTACCGTTACCGTAATATTTCCCCGGATCCGGAAGCTCAACGCCTTGAGAGAAGTTAAACCAGGTTTGCTGGCGCTCAGTCAGGTGGGCGAGGATCCCGGCGTTAAACAGGAAGTTATCGTAATCGGTTTTGCCGCCCGGAATGGTATCGGCGGAGTTTGCAAGGCCCGTCGCGATTCCCTGCTGTTGGGCATAGCCAACGAAATCATCAACCCTGTTTTCGGTCCATTGATAGCGTACGCCGCCACTGAGAGTGAAGATATCGTTTATGTCATAGCTGTTTTGCAGGAAAGGCGCGAAGTTGGTGATGCTGTAACCAGGATAACGCCCGGTAGTATAAGCGGTACGGTTGTCCATGCCACCGGAGGGCAGAGAGTAAGCCAGATCGAAGAATTTCTGATTGGAATCGAAGGTTTCATGATCCGCATCGATACCCCACGTCAGTTCCCAGTCATCCATCACCTGGCTGTTGAGAGTGATTTTGGCACCGAACTGGTCGGTATCCTGCTGTGAGGCGGAGAAACTGGTGACCTTGCCTTTGCTCAGCGTAGGGAAGGGGTAGAATTTTAGCGATTCGTCGCGGTAATAGATTTGACTGACCAGGTTCTGACCAAAGAAATCTGCATCGGAATACTGCAGACTGATCAGATGGCGCTCGGTGCCGGGAATACGATCGGAGTTCAGTCCGCTGCTGGTATAAGCTTTACCGTTTCCGGTCACGGCGGACATGTTCTCGCCGAGATCCAGCCCGTAATCTTCATCCCCCTGACTCTTGTAGTACTGGGTAACCAGTTGTAATTGACGGTTATCATCCAGCTCAATCGTCCCGGTGCCCATCACGTCCAGACGATCGGAATGCTGCAGGCCGGTTTGGGTGTTATCCAGCAGCAGAGCATCGTGGTTGCCGTCATACCAACCGCCAAACCGTTGATACGCGACGGACATACGACCGGATGCACGATCGGTTCCTCCACTCACCGCGGCGGCGACGCGTTCGTCATGATCGTTACTGTTATTAAACCCGCTTTTACTGCCCAGTTCGAGTTCGACTTCACGCTCAGGCTGACCTTTTTTGGTGACGATGTTGATCAAACCGCCGGTACTTCCTCCGCCATACAAGGATGTTGCGCCTGAGATGACTTCAATATGAGCAATGTTAAACGGGTCAATGGAGTCAAGTTGACGGCTGTCGGTACGGGAGGAATTCAGACGGACACCGTCTATCAATACTACGATGGCGCGACCGCGCATGTTCATGCCGTAATTGGTTCGTCCCTGACTGCTGACATCAATTCCGGGGATTAACTGAGCAAGAACATCCTTGAACTCTTTACCACCCTGAACTTGCTGTTCAATTTCGCTTCCTTCAATAACCCAGGTCGTTTGCGCCATTTCTGCCACGGTGCGTTGGCTGCGGTTAGCGCTGACGATGAGATTCTCTTCCTCCGCTGCGATAGCCGGTAGGGTTAAGGATAATAAGAGCGGATTGAGCACCCAGAGACGCTTATGCATTTGTATTCCTTTTAAAAAAGTCGGTCTGTTTTTGTTATTGCGGTAGAGAAACCGATAGTTACATTGGGAAACAGGTGTTAAAACAAATGCGAATATTGCTGATAATAATTGTCGTTATCAATACATTTTTTAAAAAAGATCTGCTAATGCGATGAAAACAATAAGGAATGAAGGGTTATTGGTACAAAAAACCGAGGGCTTTTAGCCCCCGGCGGTGTCATCTGTTCGTGGAAGAGAGAGGAGAGAGTTAAGCTTTGATGAGTTCAGGCCACAGCCGCAGGGTGGTGTGTGCGATCTGCATCAGTTTCTCAAATGACGCGCCTTCACGGGCGCTAATCGACATACCCTGTAAAATGCAGTTCAGGTATTCGGCCAGCTTTTGCACGTCGCAGTGGGCCGGAATTTCGTCACGCTGCTGGCGCTGACGAAGGAACTGGGTAAGCGTCTGTTCCTGCATCGCATGGCGTGATTTCACCGTGTGGGCGATCTCGCGGGAAGAGGCCGCCAGCGTCGCGGACGTATTAATCATAAAACATCCTGCCGGAGTATCTTTACTGGTAAAGCAGGTCGCTATGGCGGTGAAATAGTCTTCCAGTGCTGACTGAAGGCTTTTTTCTTCGCAAAACAGCTGAGCTTCGTGTTTCGCCGCGAAGCGAGTTATATAGCGGTCCAGCACGGCACGAAACAACCCTTCCTTGTTGGTAAACTCCGCATACAGCGTGGGCGCTTTCGCACCCGTTGCTTCCACGAGATCGGCGAGCGATGTCGCTTCATATCCGTGCTGCCAGAAGAGTGTCATGGCCTTATCAAGCGCGGCTTCCCTGTCGAACACTTTTGGTCGGCCACGGCTTTTTTTTGCACAACCTGTCGTTTCAGTTGTCATGGCGCCGATGTACCTTTGTTGGGTTTATTGAATAATCATTATAAAAATATTCCCCCCCACACTCCAGCGGATTAGCGATAAAAATAATTTATAGCTATTAGCATGAAAAATAAGGTCTTTATCTTTTATATAATGATCATTATAAAAAAACATTGACGTGTGACCTGGATCACATCTATGATTTACCTATCGATCGTTAAGTTAATCATTACGACACCCATTCATCTGCAAAAGGTCACTATTATGAAAAACGTAAAAACTCTGTTTGTTGCTGCTGTTCTTAGCTCACTGTCATTTGCCAGCTTCGCCGCTGTTGAAGTTCAGGCCACGCCTGCAGGTCAACAGAAAGTTGGTACTATCTCTGCAAATGCGGGGACGAACTTAGGTTCTCTGGAAGATCAACTGGCGCAGAAAGCGGATGAGATGGGCGCGAAGTCTTTCCGTATTACTTCCGTTACCGGTCCTAACACCCTTCACGGGACTGCCGTTATCTACAAATAAGATTTAACCCATCGCAATGCCACTGCGAGTTAAATAAAAAACCCCCGCGGAATAAAATCCAGCGGGGGTTTTTTTTATGGGTAATGTTTACATCGGTTGTTGAGCCACGTCGTGATGACGGGTGACATCGACCGGCATGCCTGAGCGAATCTCCATCGCATGTTCCATGACGGCAGGGTCCGTTTGCGCCGCATTCTTAAAGGTCTGCATTGCGGCGTTCAACACGATCGGCAGCAGTTGCGGGTCATCATTGATCTTTTCTGACAGCGGCTGGTGCACTTCCACCAGCCGCATGCCGTTAGGTTCGACTGAGGCTTTGATCGGCGTGTTAATGATATTGACTTTGGTTCCTGGCTTCACTTGACGGAACAGGGTTTCAATATCACCGTCGCGCAGACGAATACAACCGGAACTGACACGCATACCGATACCAAAGTCAGCATTGGTGCCGTGCAGCAGATAAACACCGCCGTATGCGGCTAAGCGAATTGCGTGATGGCCCATCGGGTTATCTGGCCCGGCAGGGACAACGGCAGGAAGATCGATGCCGTTTGCTTTATAGCGCGCGCGGATATTTGCCGTAGGCGTCCAGGTGGGATTAGCGCGTTTATCGGAAATGGTGGTTACCATGGTGGGCGTCAGCGTATCACCACCTAACTGGCCAATGCCAATAGGATATACGGTCACCGAATTTGTCCCCGGCTGGTAATAATAAAGACGCAATTCGGCGAGGTTGATGACAATACCTTCGCGCGGTGCATCCGGTAACAGGGTTTGCAATGGGATAGTCAAAACGCTGCCAGGGCGAGGCACGAAAGGATCAACGCCGGGGTTGGCCTGCAGCAGCGCTAAAAAGCCGACGTTGTATTTTTTCGCAATAGCTTCGAGAGAACCGCCATTGTCTTCGACAACGTGAACGGCATTCTGTCCCACCAGACGGCTTCCCGGCGGCGGCAGCGGCCAGGTGTTTGCCTGAGCCGGAAATGCTAACGCGAAGGTCGCTGCAAGCGTAAAAAACGCTAACCAGCGAGAGAGTCGTTTATTGTTTAACATCACCATAAATCCATTGTTTTTACGTGGTTTTTATTATGTAAAAGTAAACAAGAATTATGGCCGTTTGCTGTGTCGGGAAGTGCAGGGAAGTGCAAAGAGTTTGTAAATTCACAGGCCGGGAGCGTTATGTGCGCTCCCGGCCTGCTCACTATGCTACGGCGTTTTCTTCAAGTTGGCGCATAAACTGGCGTACCCAGTCGATTCGCGTTTTACGCTCGCTCAGATCCTGCATAAATTTCAGCCGGGTTGGACCGTCCAGACGGAAGTGCTGCGGCTGTTTTTGCAGTAAACCAATCAGCCACACCGGGTTAACGTGGTTTTTCTCTGCAAACTCAATCGTGCCGCCTTTTTCATTGCCTTCAAGCTTTCTGATGCCCAGTTTCTGCGCCTGTTGGCGTAACCGGGCAATATCCAGCAACGTACGGGCCGGGTCGGGCAGCAGACCAAAACGGTCTATCAGCTCGACCTTAATTTCTTCCAACTCGTTTTCGCCTTTCGCACTGGCAATACGTTTGTAGAACGACAGTCGCGTGTTGACATCGGGAATATAGTCATCCGGCAGCAGTGACGGCATGCGCAGTTCAACTTCGGTTTGCTGGCTGGTGAGATCTTCCAGCGACGGTTCGCGTCCCTCTTTGAGCGCATCGACAGCATTTTCCAGCAGCTCCATATACAGTGAGAAGCCGATGCTTTCCATGGAACCACTCTGATCTTCACCCAGCAGTTCCCCCGCGCCGCGAATTTCAAGGTCGTGGGTCGCCAGCGCAAAGCCAGCGCCCAAATCTTCCAGCGAGGCGATGGCTTCCAGGCGCTTTTGCGCGTCGGTGGTCATCGCTTTTGGATGCGGCGTCAGCAGCCAGGCGTACGCCTGATGGTGTGAACGTCCCACACGGCCGCGCAACTGGTGTAATTGCGCCAAACCAAAGTGATCGGCGCGTTCGATGATAATGGTGTTGGCGGTCGGGATGTCGATCCCGGTTTCGATAATAGTGGTACATACCAGAACGTTAAAGCGCTGATGGTGGAAATCGTTCATCACGCGTTCCAGTTCGCGCTCGCGCATTTGACCATGGCCGATACCAATACGCGCTTCCGGCACCAGTTCCGCTAATCTGTCAGCGGTTTTCTGGATATTTTCGACGTCGTTAAACAGATAATAAACTTGCCCCCCGCGCAGAACTTCACGCAGGATAGCCTCGCGAACCACCAGATTGTCATATTCACGCACAAAGGTTTTCACCGCCAGACGACGGGCAGGAGGCGTGGCGATGATCGACAGATCGCGCATGCCGCTCATCGCCATATTGAGCGTACGCGGAATAGGCGTTGCCGTCAGCGTCAGGATATCGACATCCGCGCGCATTGCTTTGATGCGCTCTTTATGACGAACGCCAAAACGGTGCTCTTCATCGACAATCAACAGACCCAGATCTTTTAGCTTCACGTCCGCTTGCAGCAGTTTGTGGGTGCCGATGAGAATATCGATTTTCCCTTCGGCCACCTGCTCCAGAATCTGCGCTTGCTCTTTGGCGCTACGGAAACGGGACAGCATTTCAATACGTACCGGCCAGTTGGCAAAGCGATCACGGAAGTTGTCGAAGTGCTGCTGAGCGAGCAGGGTAGTCGGAACCAGCACGGCCACCTGCTTGTGGTTCTCTACGGCGAGGAAGGCGGCGCGCATCGCGACTTCGGTTTTACCAAAGCCGACGTCGCCGCACACCAGACGATCCATGGCCAGCGGCTGGCACATATCGCTGAGCACCGCGTTGATCGCCTGCGCCTGATCGGGCGTAGTTTCAAACGGGAAACTGTCGCAAAACAGTTGGTACTGCTCACGATCATGCTTAAAGGCAAAGCCCTCTTTCGCCGCACGCTGAGCATAGATATCCAATAGTTCTGCCGCGACATCGCGTACCTTCTCAGCGGCTTTCTGACGGGCGCGAGACCAGGCATCGCCACCCAGTTTATGTAGCGGCGCATTTTCTTCCGCGCCGCCAGCGTAACGGCTGATCAGGTGCAACGATGACACAGGCACGTACAGTTTGGCGTCGTTGGCGTAGGTGAGCATCAGGTACTCGCCGGTGATACCGCCCGCTTCCAGCGTGGTCATCCCGGCATAACGGCCAACGCCGTGCTCCAGGTGCACCACCGGTTGACCGGGATGCAGTTCGGCGAGGTTACGAATTAACGTATCAGGATTGATGGTGCGACGAGAATCCTGGCGGCGGCGCGCCACGCGCTCCCCGAGCAGATCGCTTTCGCAAATCAGCGCCAGGTTGCGTTTGCTATCAATGAAGCCGTGTTCGGCTGCGCCAATCATCAGATAGCGACCATTGTCGACGGCTTCGTCGAGACGCAATATGCGCTTCGGCGCGATTTTGATACGGGCGAGCAGTTCGCCAAGCGCTTCGCGGCGACCTTCGCTTTCAACGGAGAAAATCACCGGACCGGTGAAGCCTTCAAGGAATTTACGTAACGCATCTAACGGCGCTTTTTGCTGCGCCTGAACCGCGATATCTGGCAACTTCTGGAAGCCGAGGTTAGTATTCGCGGCTTTGTTCGCCAGAGTCTCAGTTTTCAGTTGAACACGGGGCCAGCGTTTAAGTTCGGAGAACAGCTCATCTACGCGCAGCCACAGCGAGTGCGGCGGCAGAAGCGGGCGCATCGGATCAACACCCCGGTTCTCAAAACGCGACAGGGTATCAGCCTGGAAGCGCTCCGCACTGGTCTCTATATCGCCGGTATTTACCAATAACGTATTGGCGGGGAAATAGCTGAACAGGGGGGGCAGCGGCTCGCTGAAAAACAATGGCTGCCAGTATTCGATCCCGGCAGGTAACGTGCCTTTGCTGACCTGCTGGTAAATATGTTCGGCGTCGCGTTTAACTTCAAAGGTATCGCGCCACTGGCTGCGGAACAGCTCAATCGCCGTTTTATCGGTCGGGAATTCATGCGCGGGCAGCAAATTAATGGCGTCGACTTCTTCCAGTGTGCGCTGGGTGTCGGTATCAAACAGACGCAGGCTGTCGATTTCGTCATCAAAGAAATCCAGTCGATAAGGTAATTCGCTGCCCATGGGGAACAGATCCAACAACGCGCCGCGCGTGGCGTATTCGCCGTGCTCCATCACCTGATCAACATGGCGGTAGCCCGCGCTGTCCAGTTGTTCGCGCAGGGCGTCGCGCGAAAGCCGCTGACCTTTTTTCATCACCAGCGCATGACCATGCAGATAGCTGTGCGGACAGACGCGCTGCATCAGCGTGTTCACTGGCACAATCAGTACACCGCGCTGCATCGCGGGGAGTTGATACAGCGTGGAAAGCCGCGAGGAGATAATCTCCTGATGAGGGGAAAAGCTATCGTAGGGCAGCGTTTCCCAGTCCGCCAGGTTCATTACCATCTGGTCGGTAAACTGACGAATTTCATCGTGCAGTCGCAGGGCATTTTGCATGTCCGGCGCGATCAGTACGACAGGACCCGCATGACGTTCAGCAATTTCAGCGACCAGCGTCGCGCAAGCTGCGCCGGTCAGTTCGCCTAACTGGCGCTGGTCGGAAGCGCTGGCCGGGAGCGTGTAACGATGTTGTTCAGGCATTCGGTTGTCAGGATCTCGTTTAGATATACATCTGATAAGCAATGTTCTTTATTATCCGTGATCGTTTCTCATAAGCAAATTGATTCGCCCCCTGATGGGGGCAAAAAGCGCGTTAAAATTAGCGCGAGGCCGTCGATAAAGACGGTGGAGAAAAGAGCAAGTCGGCAACGGTTTTTTGCGAAATCTTACGCACCAGCAAGCCAAACAGAGTGCACAACAGCAGGCAGGCGAAGGGATAAACCAGCAGCAGGAGCAACTCGCCGTACGCAGGCCAGGCGGCATGATTGATTTTGGGGATTAGCGTTAAGCTGAACAGCTCAACCAAAATACGGTGGGTGGTATAGATGGCGATAGTATTGGATCCAATCACGCTTAACGGGCTGGATGCGCGCATACCAAAGCGCTGCTCGAACTGATAAAACAGCTTCATGATTAGTACAATAGACAGGAGGGAAAGCAGTAGCGAAATATTTGCCAGCCACGCGACCACGGCGGCGACTACGCTAACCATAAATATGAGCGTATGGCGGCGCAGAGGAACCTCTTTGATCCATACCATCAGCGTTGCGCCAAACCAGGCGCCGAGGCTGTACCAGGGCAGGTTGCGAATCACGCTGTTCATTCCCCACCACGGCGTGGGGAAAAAATTGATCGCCACGCTCAGCACGACAAACAGCGCCAACAGCGGTAATGCCCAGCGGTTGAACATCTTACACAGCACAAAATAGACAATCAGCGCATACAGATACCACAAGCTGGTGCTGGCGGTCAGCATCCCGTGGGTAAAGCCAGCGATTGAACCGGCATACGCGGCGTTGGCGGCATGACTCAGATCGCGTTGCGGAGCCAACCAGTCATTGAGCGAGACTAACGCCAGCCATTGCACGACTCCCCATAGCACCAGTACCCAGGCAATACTCCAGATCCGTTTATCCACACAGGTTGTCCAGGGAACGCTATCGATGTAGCGGCGGATCAAATAGCCTGAAATAAAGAAAAATACCGGCATACGAAACGGCGCCAGGTACAGATTGAGGTAAATCCAGCATTTGCTCAGCATCTCTGAAAGCGGATACTGAAAGGTGGTGAGGTGTGGGTAAAACGTAATGACTGAGTGATATATTACCACCAGACAAATGCATAACCCTTTGATTTGATTAATCCATAATTCTTTTTTATTCATTGAGACAGCGTACCCATGTTGTTTGCTATAGCCTGCCATCCTGCGCAACCCGCTGTACGCTGTAATGCGTAACTGTCTGCATTTTGTTTTTTTTAGGATAAAGATCAGGGACCCGGACTGAAGGGGGAGGGGTAACTACAGCGGATTGATTTATCTATCCTTTTAGGAATAGTGCTGACGAACACTTACGGTTCAGTCATTTACCCATTCCGCTTTCGCTTATATACTCGTGACTTTGCTAACAGCAACCAGACGGATTTCATGTACCAACCTGTCGCTCTATTCATCGGCCTGCGTTATATGCGCGGGCGTGCAGCAGATCGCTTCGGTCGCTTCGTTTCCTGGCTCTCCACCATCGGCATTACTCTCGGGGTAATGGCGCTGGTCACAGTATTGTCAGTGATGAACGGTTTCGAGCGCGAGCTGCAAAACAATATCCTTGGCCTGATGCCCCAGGCTGTTCTCTCGTCTGAACAGGGTTCCCTAAACCCGCAGCAATTGCCGGAAAAAGCGGTGGTGTTGAACGGCGTCAACCGCGTTGCACCCATAACAACGGGTGATGTGGTGCTGCAAAGTGCGCGTAGCGTGGCGGTTGGCGTAATGCTGGGTATCGACCCGGCGCAAAAAGATCCGCTCACGCCGTATCTGGTCAATGTGAAGCAAACAGATCTGCAACCGGGTAAGTATAATGTCATCCTCGGTGAGCAGCTTGCCGGGCAGTTGGGCGTTAACCGTGGCGATCAAATTCGCGTAATGGTGCCGTCCGCCAGTCAGTTTACGCCGATGGGGCGTCTGCCTAGCCAGCGTCTGTTTACGGTGATCGGCACCTTTGCTGCTAACAGCGAAGTCGACGGCTACCAGATGCTGACCAACATTCAGGATGCGTCACGCCTGATGCGCTACCCGGTGGGTAATATCACCGGCTGGCGTTTGTGGTTGAACGAGCCGTTAAAGGTTGACACGTTGAGCCAGCAAACGCTGCCGCAAGGTACCAAATGGCAGGACTGGCGCGAGCGTAAAGGGGAATTATTCCAGGCCGTGCGCATGGAGAAAAACATGATGGGGCTGCTGCTCAGTCTGATCGTGGCGGTGGCGGCTTTTAATATTATTACCTCGCTGGGTCTGATGGTAATGGAGAAGCAAGGGGAAGTGGCGATTCTACAAACTCAGGGGCTAACGCCGCGGCAGATCATGATGGTGTTTATGGTTCAGGGGGCCAGTGCCGGGATTATCGGCGCGCTGCTGGGCGCAGGGCTGGGCGCATTGCTCGCCAGTCAACTGAACAACCTGATGCCCATTATCGGCGTGCTTCTGGATGGCGCTGCGCTGCCGGTCGCCATCGAGCCGCTGCAGGTTATCGTCATTGCGCTGGTGGCGATGGCCATCGCGTTGCTGTCAACGCTTTATCCTTCCTGGCGCGCTGCCGCCACTCAACCCGCTGAGGCTTTACGTTATGAATAAGATCCTGTTGCAATGCGACAACCTGTGCAAACGCTATCAGGAAGGCTCAGTGCAGACCGATGTCCTGCACGATGTCAGTTTTTGCGTTGGCGAAGGCGAGATGATGGCGATTGTCGGCAGCTCCGGCTCCGGTAAGAGTACGCTGCTCCATCTGTTAGGTGGGCTGGATACGCCAACTTCCGGCGACGTCATTTTTAACGGTCAGCCGATGAGCAAACTCTCGTCTGCGGCGAAGGCGGAGCTGCGCAATCAGAAGCTGGGCTTTATTTACCAGTTCCACCATCTGCTGCCGGATTTTACCGCGCTGGAAAACGTGGCGATGCCGCTGCTGATTGGCAAGAAAAAACCGGCTGAAATCACCGCGCGCGCGCGCGATATGCTGAAAGCGGTAGGGCTGGACCATCGTGCCAGCCATCGCCCGTCTGAACTGTCGGGCGGCGAGCGTCAGCGCGTGGCGATTGCCCGTGCGCTGGTGAATAACCCTCGTCTGGTGCTGGCGGATGAACCAACGGGTAACCTTGATGCGCGCAACGCGGACAGCATTTTCGAGCTTCTGGGGGAGCTTAACCGCTCTCAGGGCACGGCATTTCTGGTGGTGACGCACGATCTGCAGTTGGCGAAGCGCATGAGCCGCCAGCTTGAAATGCGCGATGGTCGCCTGACGGCTGAACTGAGCCTGATGGGAGCAGAGTAATGGCTTCGCCTTTATCGTTATTGATTGGCCTGCGTTTTAGCCGAGGTCGGCGGCGCGGCGGTATGGTCTCGCTGATTTCGGTGATTTCTACCGTTGGCATCGCGTTGGGTGTGGCGGTGTTGATCGTCGGGTTAAGCGCCATGAATGGCTTTGAGCGTGAGTTGAACAACCGTATTCTGGCCGTGGTCCCGCACGGTGAAATTGAGGCCGTCAACCAGCCGTGGAACAACTGGCAGGAAGCGCTCGATAAAGTACAGAAAGTGCCTGGTATTGTCGCCGCAGCGCCCTATATCAACTTTACCGGACTGGTGGAGAGTGGGGCGAATCTACGCGCGGTGCAGGTGAAGGGCGTTGACCCGAAACAGGAGCAGCATTTAAGCGCGCTGCCATCGTTCGTGCAGAACCACGCCTGGGATAATTTCAAAGCCGGTGAGCAGCAAATCATCATTGGTAAGGGGATTGCCGATGCGCTGAAGGTGAAGCAGGGCGACTGGGTATCGATTATGATCCCTAACGCCAGTGCGGACCATAAGTTACAGCAGCCTAAACGCGTGCGTTTGCACGTGACGGGCATTTTGCAGCTGAGCGGTCAGCTCGATCACAGCTTTGCCATGATCCCCATGGAAGACGCGCAGCAATACCTGGATATGGGATCCAGCGTTTCCGGGATCGCGCTAAAAGTTAACGACGTCTTTAACGCCAATAAACTGGTACGTGACGCGGGTGAAGTCACCAATAACTATGTTTATATTAAGAGCTGGATTGGCACCTACGGCTATATGTACCGCGATATCCAGATGATCCGCGCCATCATGTATCTGGCGATGGTGCTGGTGATTGGCGTGGCCTGTTTTAATATCGTTTCCACGTTAGTGATGGCGGTAAAAGACAAAAGCGGTGATATTGCGGTATTAAGAACCCTGGGGGCTAAAGATGGTTTGATCCGTGCCATTTTTGTCTGGTACGGCCTGCTGGCGGGTCTGTTCGGTAGTCTGATAGGCGTCGTCATCGGGGTGGTTGTCTCGCTGCAGTTGACGTCGATCATCAACGGCATCGAGGCGCTTATCGGCCATCAGTTCCTGTCTGGCGATATCTATTTCATTGACTTCCTGCCATCGGAATTACACTGGCTGGATGTGATCTACGTGCTGATGACAGCATTAGTGCTGAGTCTTTTGGCGAGTTGGTATCCGGCGCGTCGCGCCAGCAATATTGATCCTGCGAGAGTACTTAGCGGCCAATAACAATAAGAAGGAGCGGTGATGTATTACGGATTTGACATCGGCGGGACCAAAATTGCGCTGGGAGTATTTGATAACCAACGCCGTTTGCAATGGGAAACACGCGTCCCTACGCCTCGCGACAGCTATGAAGCTTTCCTTAATGCGGTCTGCAATCTGGTAATGGAAGCGGACCAGCGATTCGGCGTCAAAGGTTCGGTGGGTATCGGCATTCCTGGCATGCCGGAAACAGAAGACGGTACGCTGTACGCGGCCAATGTGCCTGCCGCCAGTGGTAAACCGCTCCGTGCCGATCTCAGTGCCCGCCTTGACCGCGATGTTCGCCTGGACAACGATGCCAACTGTTTTGCCCTCTCTGAAGCCTGGGACGACGAGTTCACTCAGTATCCGCTGGTTATGGGGTTAATCCTCGGCACTGGTGTCGGCGGTGGACTGGTGCTTAACGGTAAATCTATCACCGGACGCAGCTATATCACCGGTGAGTTTGGTCATATTCGTTTGCCTGTCGATGCGCTGACGCTGATGGGATTTGATTTCCCACTGCGCCGCTGCGGATGCGGCCAATTGGGCTGTATTGAAAGCTATCTCTCCGGTGGTGGATTTGCGTGGTTGTATCAGCATTACTACCATCAACCGCTGGATGCCCGTGAAATTATCGCGCTGTGGGAGCAGGGGGATGAGCAAGCGCGCGCCCATGTTGAACGTTATCTGGATTTACTGGCAGTCTGTTTGGGGAATATCCTGACCATCGTTGATCCTGATTTAGTGGTGATTGGTGGTGGTTTGTCGAATTTTTCCGCTATAACGACGCAACTGGCGGACAGATTGCCACGCCATCTGCTGCCGGTTGCCCGAGTGCCGCGTATTGAGCAGGCGCGGCACGGTGATGCGGGCGGAATGCGCGGGGCCGCTTTTTTACATCTTACCGATTAATACAAAGAGGTTGTTATGCTGTCGCGTCGGAGTCATCGGTTAAGCCGCTTTCGTAAAAATAAACGCCATTTGCGCGATCGCCTGCGTCAACGAATCTTTTTCAGAGACAGAGTGGTGCCTGAATTGATGGAAAAACCAAGAGTGCTGGTACTGACGGGAGCGGGGATTTCTGCCGAGTCAGGTATTCGAACCTTCCGCGCGACGGATGGTCTTTGGGAAGAACATCGGGTCGAAGACGTTGCGACCCCGGAAGGGTTTAGTCGCAACCCGGAACTGGTTCAGTCGTTTTATAACGCCCGTCGTCATCAATTGCAGCAACCAGAAATCCAGCCCAACGCGGCGCATATCGCGCTGGCAAAACTTGAAGCCGAGCTGGGTGACCGTTTTTTACTGGTGACGCAGAATATTGATAACCTGCATGAACGCGCGGGCAGCCAGAATGTCATCCATATGCACGGCGAACTGCTCAAGGTTCGCTGTTCGCAAAGCGGACAGATTCTGGAGTGGACGGGCGATGTGACTGCGGAAGACAAATGCCATTGCTGCCAGTTCCCGGCTCCGCTGCGACCGCACGTCGTGTGGTTTGGTGAAATGCCGCTGGGAATGGATGAAATTTATATGGCGCTGGCAATGGCGGATGTGTTTATTGCCATTGGCACATCAGGCCATGTTTACCCGGCCGCGGGTTTTGTGCATGAGGCGCGGCTGCATGGAGCGCATACGGTAGAGTTAAATCTCGAGCCGAGCCAGGTGGGAAGCGAATTCGAAGAGAAGCATTACGGTCCGGCAAGCCAGGTGGTGCCTGAGTTTGTTGAGAAGTTATTGAAAGGGCTGTGATTTTTTTTGCCGGATGGCGGCAAATGCCTTATCGGGCCTACGCTTCGTATTGATGTAGGCCCGATAAGCGTAGCGCCATCGGGCAGTGATGATGCGCCGGATGGCGACGCTGGCGCGTCTTATCCGGCCTACGGGACGGCAATTAGCGTCCTGCTTTCAGCTTCTGATAATACTCTTCATAAATGGCGCTGGCGGAGCCGACGTCATTTTGCCATTCCCCTTTATTGATGGTATCAGCATCAGGGTAGAGCGTTTTATCGTTCGCCACTTCCGGGCTCAGCAGCTTACGTGCCGCAAGGTTTGGCGTTGGATAACCGATAGTTTCTGCGACTTCTTTCGCCACGTCCGGGCGCAGCAGGAAGTTAATCAGCTTCAGCGCACCTTCTTTGTTTTTCGCATTAGCCGGAATAGACAGACTGTCCATCCAGAAAATACCCCCTTCCTTCGGCCACACCACTTCCAGCGGCGTACCCGCCTGGCGCGCGACATATGCGGAGCCGTTCCACACCATCCCCAGATTGACTTCGCCTTCCATATACGGGTTGGCCGGGTTGTCAGAGTTAAATGCCGCGACGTTAGGCATCAGCTTCTTCAACTCGTTATAGGCGGCTTCAATCTCTTTTGGATCGGTGGTATTGCCGGAATACCCCAGCTTGCGCAGCGCCATCTGGAAGACTTCACGCGCGTCATCGGTTAACAACAGGCTACCTTTGTACTCCGGTTTCCACAGGTCGGCCCAACTGGTTACGCTTTTCGGGTCGATGGCATCGCTGTTGATGCCAATGGCCGTTGCACCCCAGATATACGGAATGGAGTAGTCATTGTTGGGGTCAAACGGCTTGTTGAGCATTTCCGGATCGAGGTTGTGGAAGTTGGTCAACGTCGATTTGTCGATCTTCTGGATCATGCCTTCTTTACGCATTTTATCGACGTAATAGGTAGACGGAACCACCAGATCGTACGCACCGTCTTTATAGGTTTTGAGCTTGGCGTACATGGTTTCATTCGACTCATAGGTCGAATAGATAACCTTAATGCCGGTCTCTTTGGTGAACTGCTCCAGCAGTCCTGGCGGCACATACTCAGTCCAGTTATAGAAATAGAGCGTGTTGTTGTCATTCGCGTGAGCGGCGCTCATGCCCAGTGCCAGAGCACCCGCCGCGAGCAGGTGGCGTGACCATTTTTTCATCATTTAACGTCCCCTGAATTAAGGGCCTTAGCGGCCCTTGGTTTTATCACGTGCAATAAGCTGGCTGGCGATCACCATAACCAGCGACAGAACCAACAAAATGGTCGCCAGCGCGTTTACCTCGGGTGATACGCCGACTTTTACCATTGAGTAGATTTTTAAGGGCAAAATTTCATAACCCGGCCCGGTGACGAAGGATGAAACGACGACGTCATCCATCGACAGCGTAAAGCTTAGCAACCAGCCAGCCGCCACCGCAGGCATTGCCAGCGGCAGAATGATCTTGCGCAGGATAGTCACTTCACTGGCACCCAAATCTTTTGCCGCTTCCAGCATTCGCACATCAAAGCCTTTCAGACGTGAATAGACCGTCACCACCACAAAAGGCAGACAGAAGGTAATATGCGAAAACAGCAGCGACCAGAAGCCGAGCTGAATGCCAATTAACATAAACAGAACCAGCAGTGAAATCGCCATTACGATATCGGGCGACATCATCACCACAAACAGCATGCCGCTGACAAAGGGTTTACCGCGAAAACGGTAGCGATAAAGCGCGACCGCGGTGAGTGAACCGATCAGCGTGGCAAACGTTGCGGAGAGCACTGCCATCGTCAGGGAGTGTTGCGCCGCCTGCAGCAGGCTGTCGTTGTTCACCAGCAGACCGTACCACTTGGTAGTAAAACCTTGCCAGTTGATGCCAAAGCGCGAGCTGTTAAAGGAGTTCACAATCAAAATAATGATTGGAATATACAGATACGCGTAGATAGCGGTCATAAAACCGCCACGAAGCAGTCGACCGATCATTCGAGTTCTACCTTCTTGTTCAGCAAGCGGGAGGCGCGCCAGTAGACCAGCAGCATCAGCCCCATCACGATAGTCAGCGTTATGCTGGTGGCTGCGCCAAACGGCCAGTCGCGAATGTTCAGGAACTGCACTTTAATCACGTTACCAATCAACAGGTTTTTCGCCCCGCCCATTAAATCGGAAACGTAAAACAGTCCCATTGCCGGCAGCATAACCAGCAGACATCCGGCGATAATTCCCGGCATCGTCAGCGGAATAATGATGCGGGTAAAGGTCTGAAGTTTGCTGGCGCCTAAATCGCGTGCGGCTTCCAGCAGCGGTTTATCGAGCTTCTCAATGCTGGAGTAGAGCGGCATCACCATAAACGGTAGCAGGATGTACACCAGGCCGATAATCACCGCGCTGGGGGTAAACATGATGCGAATGGGGGTATCAATAATGCCGAGCCACAACAGAAACTCGTTGAGATAGCCTTTGGTACTGAGGAAAATTTTGAGTCCGTAGATGCGAATAAGCGAGTTGGTCCAGAACGGAACAATCAGCAGGAACAGCAGCAGCGGGCGCACTTTTTCCGGCAGCTTTACCAAAAACCAGGCAAACGGATAGCCGAGTACCAGACAGGCGAGCGTGGCAATCAACGCCATATTGAGGGAGTGGACCAGTACCTCAAAATAGAGCGGATCCAGCAGGCGAGTATAGTTTTCCAGCGTAAAGACCATTTTGACGAAATTAGCGTCGTCACGGGTCAAAAAGCTGGTGCCGATGATCATCAGGTTGGGCAGAAAGACAAATAACACAAGCCAACCGACAATGGTGACGATCACCACACTCTGGAATTTACTTGTGTTCTTCATCAGCCAGTACGACCTCCCAGCTTTCTACCCAGTTAATTGCCATTTTCTGGTCGAGCGAGTGGTCGAAGTCAGGATCGTCTTCATTGAAGAATTCACTGACCATCACCATCTTGCCATTTTCCAGTTCCACAACCGACTCCAGCGTCATGCCTTTGTAGTTGCGTTCACGCACGTAGCCGATAAGACCTTCAATATGATTATCGTCGTTGATCTCATCAACGCGCAGATCTTCAGGGCGCAATAATACGTGCAGTTTTTGCCCAGGCACCACCGCGAAGTTGACGTAAATGTTGCACTCGCGACCTTCCACATTAGCACGAACGCGCTGATCGTCCAGACGCTCAATGACCGTCGCGTTAAACATATTGATTTCGCCGATAAACCCGGCGACAAACAGATTTTTCGGCTCTTCGTAGATTTCGCGCGGCGTACCATCTTGCTCAATCTTGCCATCGCGCATTACCACAATACGGTCTGACATGGTCAGCGCTTCTTCCTGGTCGTGCGTGACAAAAACAAAAGTGATACCAAGCTTACGTTGCAGCGCTTTCAGTTCGTTCTGCATCTGTTTGCGCAGTTTGTAGTCCAGCGCAGAGAGGGATTCATCTAACAGGAGCAAACGAGGTTTGTTGACCACTGCACGGGCAATCGCCACGCGCTGTTGCTGTCCACCAGAAAGTTGATGCGGCTTTCGTTGGGCGAATTCTTCCAGTTGTACCATGCGTAGGGCTTCGGTAACACGAGGAGGGATATCAGCAGCGGGTGTTTTCTGCATGCGTAAACCGAAGGCCACATTTTCAAACACGGTCATGTGGGGAAATAACGCATAGCTTTGGAAGACGGTGTTCACGTAGCGATTTTCCGCCGGAACGTGAGTGATGTCCTGGTTGTCCAATATGATATGACCGGAATCAACCGTTTCCAGACCGGCAATCAGGCGAAGAACGGTTGTTTTACCGCAGCCAGAGGGGCCGAGCAGCGTGAGAAACTCGCCGTTTTTGATGGTCAAATCCAGGCTGGAAATCACCTCTTTGCCATCGAAACTTTTGCGAATTCCCGCTAATTGCACCAGTGGAGAAAGCGAACGCGGTTGTTTATTCAATTTTTTACTCTGTCCCATGTAAACGCACCGGATGGCTGACCGATGCGGGGTTTGTGGTTAACCACCTTGATGACTCTTAATGAGGGCCGTTATTCTACGGCAAACCATGGTAATCGCCAATCCTTGTTGCGAATTACTGACTTAGCCCTATAGTCAGAGGGGATGTCATGGCGAAATATTCTTACTTGCGGGGATAAAAGTGACCTGACGCAATATTTGTCTTTTGTTGCTTATTGATAATGTTGTCACAAAAAGTGAGGGTGACTGCATGGATAAACTACTTGAGCGTTTTTTACACTACGTGTCGCTGGACACCCAATCCAAATCGGGCGTGCGGCAAGTACCCAGCACCGAAGGACAGTGGAAGTTATTACAACTGCTCAAACAACAGCTCGAAGAGATGGGGCTGGTCAATATTTCACTCAGCGAAAAGGGGACGCTGATGGCAACGTTGCCTGCTAACGTTGCTGGCAATATTCCCGCTATCGGTTTTATTTCCCATGTGGATACCTCACCGGATTGCAGTGGTAAAAACGTTAATCCGCAAATTGTTGAAAACTACCGCGGGGGCGATATCGCGTTAGGTATTGGCGATGAAGTTCTGTCGCCGGTGATGTTCCCGGTACTGCATCAGCTTTTGGGTCAGACGCTAATCACTACAGACGGCAAAACATTGCTGGGCGCCGATGATAAAGCGGGCATCGCAGAAATCATGACCGCGCTGGCTGTGCTGATCCAAAAAGAGATCCCGCATGGTGATATTCGCGTGGCCTTTACGCCGGACGAAGAGGTCGGTAAAGGGGCGAAGCATTTCGACGTTGCGGCATTCGATGCGCAGTGGGCCTATACCGTTGACGGCGGTGGCGTGGGGGAGCTGGAGTTTGAAAACTTCAACGCCGCGTCGGTTAATATTAAGATCGTGGGCAACAATGTGCATCCGGGCACCGCAAAAGGGGTGATGGTGAATGCGCTGTCGCTGGCTGCACGTATTCACTCGGAGGTTCCGGCCGATGAAAGCCCGGAAACGACGGAAGGCTATGAAGGTTTTTATCACCTGGCGAGCATGAAAGGGACGGTTGATCGGGCGGATATGCACTACATCATCCGTGATTTTGACCGCAAGCAGTTTGAAGCGCGTAAACGCAAGATCATGGATATCGCCAAGAAGGTTGGCAAAGGGTTACACCCGGACTGCTATATCGAACTGGTGATCGAAGACAGCTATTACAATATGCGCGAAAAAGTGATTGAGCATCCGCACGTGCTGGATATTGCCCAGAAGGCGATGCGCGATTGCGATATTGAACCTGTGCTGAAGCCTATTCGTGGCGGAACCGACGGCGCGCAGCTGTCGTTTATGGGGTTACCGTGTCCGAATCTGTTCACCGGCGGCTACAACTATCATGGCAAACATGAATTTGTGACTTTGGAAGGGATGGAAAAAGCGGTGCAGGTCATTGTACGTATTGCGGAGCTGGCGGCGAAACAAAAATAAATGTAGATGCCGGATGGCGCTTCGCTTATCCGGCCTACGGGATGAGATATTTGTAGGCCGGATAAGCGAAGCGCCATCCGGCGCAGTCACAATGATTTACCCTTCGAAGAACCAATACCCGCTGTTAACCAGTGCGGCCAGCATGGCAAGGAAGGATGGATCTTCCAGCGCATCCTCAAAATTCTCGGCCGTCAGTACGATATGACTGGCAAGGGCTTCAAGGGCAGGACGATGCGGCGAGTCAATTTTCTCACCATTGGCGTAGATATCGTCGCCGATGCGTAATACACGCAATCCACCCAGACGCACTAATACATCCCCTTGCTTCAGGGCGTCGTAGATTTCGTCAGGCTGATACGGTGGCTCTGGCGGGGCAATATCCAGTTCATGACGAGACTGAGAAATAAACTCACCAAACCATTGTTGGAAATGTTCAGGTTGATTAATCAGCCCCAGCATCATTTCGCGCAGCTTGTCCATCTCCTGCGGCAGAACGTCAGCCGGATGATCGCGTGGCGGCAGATCCGGATCGCTGTAATACGTGCTGCCCAGTTCACGCTGCAAAACGTAATCGGCAAATCCGCTAATCAGTTCGCGAGTGTTTGGCGCACGGAAACCCACCGAATAGTTCATGGCGTTTTCCAGCGCGTAGCCTTCGTGTGGGAACCCTGGCGGAATATACAGAATATCGCCGGGTTCCAGCTCTTCATCAATGATGGCTTCAAACGGGTCGACTTGCAGCAGATCCGGGTGAGGGCAGTGCTGCTTCAACTGTAGTTTTTCGCCCACACGCCAGCGACGACGCCCGGTACCCTGAATAATAAACACATCGTACTGATCCAGATGCGGGCCAACGCCGCCGCCGGGTACGGAGAAGGAGATCATCAGATCGTCGATACGCCAGTCCGGCAGCTCGCGAAACGGACGCATCAGCGCCGCGGTTGGCTCATGCCAGTGATTGACCGCCTGCACCAGCAGTGACCAGTTGTTCTCACCGAGATGGTCATAGCTTTCGAACGGACCGTGGCTAACCTGCCATTTACCGTCCTGGTGGCTGACGAGTCGGCTGTCGACTTCGCTTTCCATTGCCAGTCCAGCCAGTTCGTCAGGAGAGAGTGGGTCAATAAAGTTGTTAAACCCGCGTTTTAAGACCACCGGGCGTTTTTGCCAGTGGCGTTCCAGAAAATCGGGCCAGTTAAGTGTGAGTTGGTATTCCATAATGAGCATCCGCAGGCTGGTATCTGCAACCGATTATAACGGATACTTAACCTCAAGCGTGAAGTCAGTACATATTTATTACATGCGACGATTACTCGTCTTTCTGCCCCGGCTGCTGGCGACCAAAAATAACTTCCATGCGCGCGCCGCCCAACAGGCTGTCACCTGCAATAATCTGCCCGTCATACTGTTCGGTGATTTCACGCGCTACCGCCAACCCGACACCTTGTCCTGGTCGTAGCGTATCGACACGTTGTCCGCGGTCAAACACCACTTTGCGTTTGCTATGCGGAATGCCGGGGCCATCATCTTCAACCAGAATATGCAGTTGATCCTCTGATAGTCGCGCTGAAATCTCGACGAACTCCAGACAGTATTTACAGGCGTTATCCAGCACGTTACCCATCACTTCGACAAAATCGTTCTGCTCGCCTACAAAGCTGATTTCAGGTGAGATGTCGAGATTAATGTTAACGCCTTTACGCTGATACACCTTATTCAGCGCCGAAGTAAGTTTATCCAGCAACGGCGCGACAGGATGCAGTTCCCGGCTGAGAAGGGCGCTACTGCCACGCATGCTGGCGCGATGCAGGTAATAGCCAATCTGCTGGGAAATACGGCTGATTTGCTCGAGCATGATGGGCTCCGCGTCGCTTACGTTCATTTTTTCGTTACGCATCGAGCGCATCGTACTTTGCAATACGGCCAGCGGTGTCTTCAGGCTATGCGTGAGATCGGTTAACGTGGTGCGGTATTTGTCGTAGCGCTCACGTTCGCTTTTCAACAGCCGGTTGAGGTTGCGGACCAGACTGGTCAGTTCACGCGTGGTGGCGGGATTCAGCATCTCACGATGATGTTCTTCAAGCTCACGAACTTCACGCGCCAGCGATTCAATAGGCCGCAGGCTCCACCAGGCGGCCACCCATAACAGTGGGATGACTAACAACAGATTAGCGACCAGCACATAAATAAACCAGCTCCAGACCATATACGAGCGCTTTAACTCAATAGGAATGGTATCGACAACCACAATGGTCAGTTGGGGCATTCTGGCGGTGGCTGGGTAGACATTTACCGCTACCGAGTGGGTCATTTCAGCGTCGTCGTCGTCTTCTCTGACTTCTTTTAACTGCTGCTGGGCGGAGTGATCTGCACCCAGCAATGTGCTGGTGGCGTCGACATTGGCCTCAATTTCATGAAAACCATTCGTCTTCAGCCAGTCAGGTTGAATACTCTGGGTCAGCCACGGGACGTTGCGCTGCGCCCACAGCAACTTGCCGTTTTCATCATAAATCAGCGACATTGTGGGGCTTTGCATGTCGAGATTTTCGGGCAACTCGACATTAATTTTACCGTTATCCCATTTCGCCAGGGTATAGAACAGATTGCTCTCGCCGCGCAACAGGCGAAACGTGGTTTTATCAAAGCTGACGCTATAACCCACCAGGGCAACGATGCCGTAGGCCAGTGAGAGCACCAATACCACGCCAGCGGTTGCCAGTAAAAAACGTAGCCGTAGCGATAACGGGAAAAAATGACGCAATAGTTTATTCATTAGCGCAATTCAAAAAGATATCCCTGGCCACGCACGGTGGTGATGACGTCGTCAGGATATTGCGCCTGTATTTTTTTGCGCAGACGTCCCATCAGAACATCAATAGTATGACTTTCACGCAGCTCGGCATCCGGATAAAGCTGCAGCATGAGCGAATCTTTACTGACCACTTTGCCGTTATTGCGGATGAGTGTTTCCATTATGGTGTATTCGAACGCCGTGAGCTTGATAACCTCATCATTGACGGATAACTCGCGGCGAGAGAGGTCCACCTGAAAAGGTGGAAGGGAGATAATCTGCGATGCCAGACCGCTGTTGCGACGCATCAACGCCTGCATACGCGCAACCACTTCTTCAATGTGAAACGGTTTGGTGACGTAATCGTCGGCGCCGGCGCTGAGCACTTCCACCTTGTCCTGCCAGCCTTCACGGGCGGTTAATACCAGAATCGGGAGTGAAACATCATTGCTGCGCCAGCGGCGGATCAACGACAAGCCATCTTCATCCGGGAGCCCTAAATCAACGATCGCGATATCCGGCAGATGTTCATTAAGGTAATAGTCTGCTTCCTTAGCGTCCTCTGCATCATCCACCTGATGCCCTAAATCCTGTAACTGAACCTTGAGGTGGTGGCGTAATAAAGCATTATCCTCGACAACCAGTACGCGCATCATCGTTACTCCCTATATGAACGGTATGAATAGTTTAACGCTGATTATGTGGATTGAAAGCAGCGCTATGAAATTAAATAACTTTTCTCATGCTCCCCTGCCCGTGGGGGCGTCCTGGGGGCAATGCCGTTGGCATCTGATTGTTCAGCATGTTGACCTGATCCTGGTTCATGTCGCCAATCCACTTGGAGTAAACCTCGTACACCATTCGCGCATCTTCATGTCCCATCTGACTCGCTATGAATGACGGGTTCGCTCCGGCCATCAACGTCCAGCATGCGTAGGTATGCCGTGACTGATAAGGATTCCTTTCGCGGATATTGGCAAGTTTAGTGCCTCGCTTCCAGCCATAGGCAATCGAGTTCTTGGAGAAGTAACTGCCTTTTTTTGACGAATATGCTGTCGGTGAAAAAACGAAGCGAAGAGATTGCTGCTCAGTTTTTCCGATCTCCCGATGGTGAAATCGAATTTCTTGCTTCGGATTAGTGCCGGTGACTTCGTATTGTTCCTTCAGTGCATCCAGAGCAGGTTTAAGCAACGTTATCGTCCTTATTCCGGCATCTGTCTTAGGGGGTACAAATACTCGCTTATTCGTCAAACTTCTGGATACGTGGATTTCACCTTTTACCAAATCAATGTCTTCCCATGCCAGGGCGCATATCTCGCCCGGCCTCATCCCCGTATGTACGGCAACAATAATGATTAATGCCTGGCTACGGGGAAGGGCGGCTATCAGAGCCTGGTACTCATGAAGTAAAAGTGGGTCGGGATCATTTTTAGATAACTTGAGTCGCGACACTCCTTCATAAGGAGCATGCAATATAAACTGGCTTCGGTTTGCGAGCTTAAGCATTTCTGATAAAACTGCCATCTGTTTATTGACTGTTGAGGGCGCGCGGCCCTGCCTGGTCAGATTCGGCATTGCCGGGTTAATAATTGTCCCGGTCAATAACTCCTTTCGGTAATGCAAAATATCGGCATGCTCAATATCTACCAGACGGGTATTTTCTCCGACTACACGCAGTAACGTATTTACGACCGAAGTAAGCGATAGCAGTGTTGCACCAGATACCTCTAAGGCTTTGGTGTCTGTAAAAAAATCACTTAGTTCTTTAAACGTGGTAATTTTTTTTGTTGTGATGAACTTCTTAAGCGCTTTGGATTCCGGGAAACGTTCCGCATAGTCGAACTTACCGAGCTGTATTTCACTTGTTATGAGCGCACGAAGATTTCCAGCTTTTTTGATGTTGCTGCTGTTCACCGTCCAGCCGCGAAGGACTTCGCGGCAACGTTTGCCGCGATAGGTAAATGTGATCCGTATTTTTCCATTATGCAGCTCAACGCCGGTTGGAAAGTCCATCATGCATCCTGTACTAATTGGTTAATCTTTGGATAGTTGTACCAAAGCAGACCTTTAGAATTGTCAGTTTCCCCGAGAGATGTCAGATGTTTGAAATGCACGCCTTCGATCCACAAATTCAACCGATAACTTTTAATTTGTCTTTCCGACAAGCCGGTCTTTTCTGTTAGTCGCGCTTCAACCATCCACTCTTCGCTGAAAATGAGTTGCGACATACATAACTCCGATGCCGCCAGCCACAACAGTACATGCTGCAGCTGGCTGTAAGTGAAAACCTAAAATCAGTTTTTTGTCAGGCGCTGCAAGATTGCAGATACGTATTTGACCTGATGCCGGGCGTCAGAAAGCGCATTGTGCATGTCGCCTTCAAGCGGGATGTCGAAGCGCGGGTTGATACCGACAGTTTTACCCAGTTCAACCATCGTCCTTACGTCCCTGTCATTCCAGAACGGAACAGCGAAGGGAGTTTCTGTTAATGCATATGCGCGGCGGAGAATGACGTTATCAAACGAGCATCCATTACCCCACAGCTGAACAGTGTGACTACCGTTAGCAGCATTTTCAGCAATAAAGTCAGTCAGTAGTTCAAGGGTTTCACGCAGCCCCATGGCCTCATCAACCAGAATTGCAGAACGGGCTTCAGATGATTGTTTCAACCACCACTGAATTGTTGACGCATCCGGTTTCATGCCAAACGACATCGATGATTCAAGACTGACAACCTGGTAAAATTCGGCACCAGTGTTACCAGTTGAAGGATCAAAATATACGGTGCCGATAGAGACTATTGGTGCATCAGGACCGCTGCCCATAGTTTCCAAATCAACCATCAGGTGAGTATAAAAAGCGTTCAGGTGATCCGTATCTATATGGTGAACGGGTTCATTATTCAGGGAAGCTGGAGGCTCACCAGTTGCATCAGTGCTTTCCACTGGCAAAGCTGCTGCTTCGCCCTGAGGCACATCAGGATTGGCTTTGATTTCGCTGTTGTCAGTTTTTTCCATCTGCACATCGCTGGTGGTTTCCTCGGTATTGGCTTGATGTAATTTTTCTTCGACGGCGCGCTGGCGTACCTGGTCTACGACAGAAAGCGCTGGCGCCGGCTGGTTACCCATCAGGCCATCAATGGAGAAAACACCGTTGCCCATGTTGGCGATTTCTGGTTGTTCGGCTGTTGCCTTCTGTTCAGCTGTGGACTTCTCTTTAATCTCGTTTTCCCAGCTTTTTTCTGGTACGTGACCGGCTGTCGCCAGGATTTCTTCAGTTGGGTGCTGGTGGTCGGTTTCAGTCAGGTTTTTGTTGATGTAACGGCTCAGCAGTTCCGGGAAATGGTGAGTGTTTTCTTCTGCACTACGAATAAGCGCGAAAATAGCGGCGCGGGAATAATCCAGGATGCCAGCGCGTTTGCGCAGGGCGGCGGACCACTCTTTGAACGGGCTTTCGTTTTTAGAAATGATCTCTTTTGCACGACGGAAAACGCCACCAGGAATATCGTAGATGTTGAAATCCATTGGAAGTGTGGCCAGCGCAATATCAATGTCCAGAGTATCCAGCGTGTGGACAAGTTCCGGGTTGCGATCGGTCTTATTGCCTCCACCAGCGTTGGTTCCGGAGTCAGTGCGCTGAATCTGCGACACACGATTGCCCTTACACCACTCTTTAACCAGCAGTCCACGGTCAATGTGTTCAGTGTTGAACCAGGCCTTAAAGAACTGAATAATGGTGACTAGATCAACTCGTTTTCCATCAACCGGAAAAACGGTTTTCAGCGCGCTGACAATCTTCCAGATATCGATCTCTGGCGCCTTCCTGAATGGTTCTACATTCTCGGCGGCAAGCAGCAGGTTCTGCACATAGCTGTTATCCACATCCAGCTCGAGTTCCTGAATGGTTTTCTTCTGCTCAGTATCAATATGGTAAGCATATTCATCAGAAATAAACTGAGCCAAAAGGCGCTGGCGTAGCGGGAGAGTCGCAACTGTAATAAGCTCTGGCGTTACAGGTGGAGTGTCATGTTCATCACCCGCAACTCGTGCTTTCTTATTATTAACCCACTCCTGAACGATAAGATCCCGCTTTTCTGGTTCTTCAATCCATTCGGTAATAAATTGCTCAAATGAAGCAACGGTATAGACCTGCTCACGGTCAAAAACTTCTTTTATTGCATTTGCCAGCTTCCACTCAACATGAGCAGAAAGCTCTTTCACCGCCGGCACATTCGCAACGGCCAGTAACAGGTTTTGTACATAGAGATCATTTTCGTCCAGTACCATTTGTCCGATCTGGATGTGCTGCGCTTCACTGATTTCCTTCTCTTCAGTGTCATTGACCAGGTGCGCAATCAGTCGCTGAGACAGGCGCAGGCGAGATATGGGGCGGAGCAACGTTGGTGCATCGCTGGTGGGTTCATTGGCACTGGTAGTTTCAGGTTTTTGCTGGCAGGAAGTCTCCTGATTCTCATTATCAGGCTTCTGTTTCAGTTGCCACGTTTGCTGGTCTTCTGCCAGTTCGTAACGATCGCACCATGTGGCATCAAGTGTGCTTTCCTCAGGAAGATCGTCAACAACAAACCAGTTGGTGCGGACAGGTAATTGATAGTCGGCGCCACGACCGACGGCAATATCGTTGTCTTCGAGAATATTGAGGATTTCGCGTTCTGCACGGGAATCTGATTTCGCAGAGAACCAGCAAAATAGGTTTTTTGCCTCAGTTGCTTTCGCTTTGGCTTTAATAAGATACGCATACGTTAACATTGCGTTCGGGCTCCATAGGATTGTAAGATACCCGGCAGCTGATGATCGCCGCCTAAGGTAGTGGTTATTGGTCAAAACTCGTTCCGGAAAGCTTTGGTCGGCTGACCGGGTACTTAACCCGCCTTGCGCGGGTTTTGTGCTTTATGGGGTAGGGGATTTTCCCTGCGCCAGTTGTGCGACGGGGACCCACTCCAGAGCATTCAGCACGGGCTCAAATGAATCAGGCGTGTGAGTAACGGCGCGAACGACGTCAGCCACACTGGGGTTTGCTTTGCTAAGGTGGTACCCGCCACCAGCGCCACGCTGGCTGGTGACGATTTCACTGCTGCGCAGCTTCGAGAAAATCTGCTCGAGGTAAGACACAGACAGCTTTGATTCTTTACTGATAGATGCGATGGAAACAGGGCTGCCGTTGTAAATTCTGTTGAGGATGGCAACGACCTGAACAGATGCCACCACACGTTTCATTCCAAACTCCATAGTCACTTCCTTACTGATGCTGGCAACAGCCATTGGTCAAACTCGTTATGAACGAACTGCAGTCTGTTGGTCGGCAGACGGGTCGCCCTTCTGGGCAAGCGTGTAGCAAATCAGTCGAATGATTACTTCAATGCGATTTAGATGTACGGCCTGACACCGCACTGGTTTACGTGCGAAATCGATCATGGATTTATCCTCTTGCGTTGCCCTTGTCGCCAGGCTGGCGGAACGTTGAACCTGCTGCGTGTTAATACTTGTCATCTCATCCGGTGATTCGTATGCCGCCGGCAACTACTTCGTGGGCGTCCTGCCTCGATGACGTTTTCGATAGAATGATTAAATCATTGGTTTAATGTTTGTGTCAATCATCAATTGATATAGAGGCAAACATTTGCTTTATCAGTCGTGAAAAACTAAGGGGAGGGAGATTCTGACAAAAGGGCGAAAAAAAACCGGCAAACGCCGGTTTCAATGGATGGGAATAAACTCTTAGTTCACATCGTTAGCCTTAAAACGACCACGAAGATATTTCTCAACGTAATCATCAATTTCCTTTAACCGCAGTGCAAAGGTATCGATCATTCGCTCTTGCTCTGCCTCTGGTAGCTGCCTAAACAAGTTAAGCATTTTGCTCTCGTTAGGCTTGAGACCTGAATCTTCTGATACTTTCTCACCTAACAACCAAGTAACGGACACGTTGGCGGCTTCCGCAATTGCTATGGCGGACTTCTTACTGATAACTCCCTTCTTAAACCACCCATTCACAGCTTGAGGCGTAACTCCTGCAATGCGAGCCATATCAGCTTTGCTGATCCCTCTTTGAGTAATTTCTTCTAAGCGGGCTACCAGTTGGTTATTGAGATCGTCAGTGTTTTTCATACACCCATTGTAAATGTTTGGTTTATAGTCACAATAAATTTAAAGTTTGCAATTGATGTAAACCTATGGTTTATTACTCCCAATTTAAAAAGGAGATAGTTATGACAGCCATTGATAACGCAATTCGACTAGCTGGCTCGGCCAATAAATTAGCTTGCACGATTGGTGTAAGCGGAATGGCAGTAAGTCAGTGGAAAGCAAAAGGTACTGTTCCTTCGTCACGGGTACTTCAAGTCTTTAGCGCTACAGGGGTTACCCCCCACGAACTTAGACCCGACTTATACCCAAATCCAACGGATGGATTACCTAAGGAGTGACCATGCAAACCATCTCTTTTAAAAACCATACCCCGACGATGGTGCGAACTCAGAAAACAAAAAATCAGTTTTCTGTTTGTCGCCGGGATTGGATGAAGTGCAAAAAAATCTGGGTTGCCGTTCGTGAATGGGAATCGACATTACCAGGACAGGCACAGGAACGGATCACTCAGCTGGTGGCTGAAGAGTGGGCCAAAGCAGATGGACGGGGAATTGCTGTTAATAAGCAGAATTTATTCCGGTATCTGAAAAACGAAGGGGGGTCAGAAAAGTATACGGCTTACGTTATGCAGCTGTCAGGTTCAATTATTGCTGCTATGCCAGTTCAGATCGCCAGAAAGCACGGGTTAAGTAATGCGAGCACAGAAGCAGAGCTGGTGGCGAACGCTATCAAAGAGTGCAGTGAGGCACACCATGCGAAATTAATTGGCGCGCCATTACAAAAGCTCGAGAAGGAGATTCGTGAGGCGGCAATCGCATTGTTCAACATGTTACCTGCTGACGCGGCGGGACCACTACTGGCGAGTATAAGCGCCGTAGCGCCGCAATTGTTTTAATCGAGTTTTGACCAATGACCATTATTACTGCAACTCGCGGGGTGAAGTATGCCTAATCCTTTGGCTAAGGCCATGCCTAAGAGTAAGGCTAGTAACGAGCCTTACCGTAAGGTGAAGATCACCATGTGGGATGATCCTAAGTTTCGAGCCTTATCACCACTCCCGCCAAGTGGGCAGAGTCTGTTTATTTACCTGCTTACGGGTCCATTCACAGGGATTATTCCCGGGCTGTATAAGGCGGGAAGGGCGGCTATGGCTGAAGAATTAAACTGGGATGTCGAAGCCTTCGACTTAGCCTTAGGCGAAGCCATAGCGTTAGGCATGGTGGAAGCAGATCTTAAAGCCAGAGTTTTTTGGTTGCCTAACGCGGTGAAACATAACCCTCCAGCATCAGTGAACGTGATCAAATCATGGGCAAGATCGTTTGAATTACTGCCTGAATGTTCACTGAAAGATAAAGCATATGAAGCTCTCAAAGTCGCCTGCTACGGGGTTTCTGACGCTATGGGGACGGCTTTTGATAAGGTTTTCGCTTTGCCTAAGGATAAGGCTAAGTCTTTGGCTAAACCTTTGCCATCAGGTATCCAGAAAGCAGTTAGCAGTAAACAGATCTTAAACCCCTCTCTTAACGCGGGCGCGATGAAAAATCCGAATGGGGATGAACTGCCATCCCCGGTCATGCCCCGATACCTGGACGGTGTTGATGAACCGATCGGGAAATTCAGCATGACAGATAGCTGGCTTCCCTCCAGAGACTTCCGACAGCGCGCTGCATCGTGGGGTATCTCCCTGCCTGAACCAGATTACCTTCTGACTGAACTCGCAGAATTCACCGCGTATTGGGAGTCGGAAGGGAAAGTTTTTACACAAATCCAGTGGGAACAAAAATTTGCCCGACATGTAGCCCGGGTGAGAACGCAGGTAAAACCAGAAACCGGAGGTAACAGTCATGTGGGAGCAGGATCAGAACCAACAGCATCCCGGGCAGTTCAGCAAATTCAGTCAGCACACGCAGAGTGGCGCCGCAGGAATGGACTTGATGGCGACGGAAACAGCCTGGCGACTGTGGCAGGTCATGGGGGAGGTGTATTCGAACCGATGGACCCAGAAGAACGGGGCGGAGCCTTCGCCTATCTGGATAGCCCAGATAGGTTCGATGACTGAACCTCAAATTCGGCTGGTCTGTCAGCAGTGCATGGAGCGCTGTGCGATGGGAAATACATGGCCGCCTGACCTGGCAGAGTTTGTTTCTCTGGTTTCAGTGAGTGGAGCGAATCCATTCGGACTGACATCGGAGCAGGTTATGACGGAATACCGGCGCTGGCGCAATGAGTCATATCGGTATTCAGGAAGCGATAAATATCCATGGCCTCAGCCCGTGCTGTATCACATCTGCATCGAAATGCGCAGAACGGGCGTTGAACGACAAATGACAGAGGGGGAACTGAAACGACTGGCGGAAAAGTTACTTACGAAGTGGTCGAAGCATGTTGGTAACGGACTAAGTGTGCCACCAATTCGACGTCAACTGGCGGCGCCGCACCATCCGGCGGGACCAACGCCAGCGCAAATACTGATGGAAGAATACAAACGCCGCAAAGCGGCAGGTTTAATTAACTAAAACGAGTATTGACCAATGACCATAGAAATCTCTCAGAAAGACCGGGTAGCGATAGTGGTGCGCCAAACCCCGAACTGCGTATTACGTGACGTATGTGAAGCACTGGATATTCCATCCGGTACCGCTGGTAAGTTTCTGCGCGCGCTGACTGTCAGTGGCACAGTCCTGCGCACTCACAACGGAACTCAGTATGTTTATAACATCGCTCCGGATGCAGAATTACCTGACGTAAAACTGCCCTTCATGGAAGAGAAAAGCGATCCGGTTGAAACGCAATTAGCGGAGAAAATGGCGAAAGACCTGAAGTCCAGAGGACTCTGGCGGCGTGCGGCACAGGTATATACCGACATGTTAGACATTGCCCGTAGTTCATCTGAAGTGTCACGTATAGCGCAGCAACGTAATGAATGTCTGCGTATGGCCCGGAGATGATTAGCATGCCAAGACCAAATACACCAGAAGAGCAGGCGGCACTTGTTCGGGTGATCATCGAAGAGGTGAAAATTCGTGGGCGCTTAACCGTTAGCGAGGCATCACAGATGTTATCGCTGCACCGTCAGACTGCTGAGAAGTATTTCCGCGTAGCAGCCGAACGCGGCGAACTCATTCGTTATGGTCGTCTTGGTTTGTTCAGGGACCAGAAGGCTGTGATTGATTTCGATCTCCAGCGTTTTTCATGCGGCTCAAGTAAGTCTGCGATTGAATTACCAGCCGATTTTCGGGGAAGTGCGGTTATGCGCCGGGTTATAGATATCGTAGGGAGAATGCCAGAATGACAAACGAAAAACGGGCCTTGAATTATGACCCAGCCGATCCCGACAAGATGCGATTACCAATGGGCTTAACATGTGGTAATTGCCACCATATCCATCGTTGTAAAGCAATTTATGGACACACGAAGTCGGACACGTATTGCGATTGGTCACCATCGCGATTTATCGCTGGCATCGGCGTGAAGGGGGAGTGAGATGGATAAATTAATCAAACCTACCACCAAAGGAAAATATGACGGTTCATGTGATTATCTTTGCTCGGACGATGCGCGATTTATTGTAATGCGCGGCGATTATACAGAAGCGGAAATAATTCAGGCTTCGGTGTCACAAGATGTAATCGACTCGGATGGCGCGGAGGATTTTGCAAGTAGCGCCCGATATTACCAGTGCTGGTACAAAGTTAGCCCAATAGGTGGTCAGGATGGCTATTCAGGCTGGCATCATCCTAGTGACACGCCGTGTCGCCGCGCATATTTCGCATCAGTTTTGCAATGGGATTAAGGAGGACCAACCCATGACAACTAACAACCACCCGGCGCACGGTCCTGTATCACTCGAGCGCCTGCACCAGATACGCGAAATACTCAGTAAAGCAGCAGCACAAAGCGATGGCGGCAATCTCGGCTACGCAATGGCTGATGCAGTGAAGGTTATTGATGAGGTCAGACGGCATTCTTCTGGATATGGATACGCCAGGTGGAATGGTGGCGGGTGCTTTTGACTGTGCGGACATCATCGCCCGCATGCGGGATATCAAACCCATATGGGCGTTAGCCAACGATATGAACTGCAGCGCTGGCCAGCTGATTGCCAGTGCGGCATCGCGTCGGCTTGTGACGCAGACGGCCAGAACGGGATCCATCGGGGTCATGATGGCCCACAGCAATTACGGCGCCGCCCTTAAGACCAGCGGCGTTGAGGTCACGTTGATTTACAGCGGCGATCACAAGGTGGACGGGAACCCCTACGAGAAATTACCCAAAGAGGTGCGTGCAGATTTTCAGGCGCATATAGACGCTACCCGGCAGATGTTCGCTGAAAAGGTGGCGGGTTATACCGGCATGTCGGTTCAGGCCGTTCTTGATACTGAAGCAGCTGTGTTTTCAGGCCAGGAATCAGTAGATAACGGCCTGGCGGAACAGCTGGTCAACAACATGGATGCGCTGAACGTTATGCGCGATGCAATTAACAAACGAACGATCATTTCCCGAGGAGGAAGCATGAAAGGTACTACTGCATCCGCAGATACCACTCAACCAGCAGCATCTGCTGACCAGACCGTGACCACCGTTGACGTGCCTGCTGCGGTCGTTACTGACCCTGCAGCGGGTGCAACTGTTGATATCAGCAGCCAGCTGGCAGCGGCGGTCGCAGCCGAAAACGGTCGCATTATGGGGATCCTGAACTGTGAAGAGGCGAAAGGGCGTGAATCACAGGCGCGCGCGCTGGCGGAAACGCCAGGGATGACGGTCGAAAGTGCCCAGCGCATCCTTGCCGCGGCTCCTCAGAGTGCCCAGGCGCGTACGGATACCGCGCTGGATCGTCTGATGGAAACCGCACCCGGCACCGTAACGGCAGGTAGCGCTTCTGCCGAAGCGGGTAGAAATGACAGCCATCGGCTGCACCCGGCAATCAGAAGCGAACCGAAAGGGGCGCTGGGGTATTCTCACCAACAATAAGGATCGCGTTGTTTCGTTTGATGTTGGCCTCGACGGAAACATTCCGCAGCCGGGATACATCATCGCCGTGTCAGATGAGCTTCTGTCCGGCAAAGTTATGGGCGGCCGCATCAGTGCTGTTAACGGTCGCGTGATAAAACTTGACCGCGTAGCTGATGCAGCAGCAGGCGATCGCCTTATTCTCAATCTTCCCTCCGGTGCGTCACAGAGCAGGACTATTCAGGCGGTTAACGGCGAATCAGTCACAGTTACCACGGCATACAGTGAGACACCACAGGCCGAAGCTGTATGGGTGGTTGAGTCAGACGAGCTCTACGCCCAGCAGTATCGTGTTGTCAGTGTCTCCGATAACAATGATGGTACCTTCTCTATTACCGGCGCATGGCATGACCCGGATAAATATGCCCGTATCGATACCGGAGCCATCATTGACCAGCGGCCCGTGAGTGTAATCCCGCCTGGTAACCAGTCGCCGCCGGCTAACATTGTGATCAGCTCGTTTTCAGTGGTGCAGCAGAATATCAGCGTCGAAACCATGCGTGTGAGCTGGGACCAGGCGCAGAATGCTATCGCCTACGAGGCACAGTGGCGCCGCAATGATGGTAACTGGGTAAACGTGCCGCGCAGCTCCACCACGTCATTCGATGTTCCGGGTATTTATGCCGGGCGCTACCTCGTGCGTGTACGCGCCATTAATGCCGCTGAAATATCCTCTGGCTGGGGCTACTCCGAAGAGAAAGCGCTGACGGGCAAGGTGGGAAATCCACCGAAACCTGTCGGCTTTGCGACAACGCCGATCAACTGGGGGATTCGCCTGAACTGGGGATTCCCGGCTAATACCGGGGACACGCTGAAAACGGAAATTCAGTACACCGCGAACAGTGATTTCTCAAATCCTCTTTTGCTGTCGGATGTGCCTTATCCGTCTGCCGAATACACTCAATTGGGGCTGAAGGCTGGGCAGGAATTCTGGTACCGCGCACAACTGGTAGATAGAACGGGTAATGAATCCGGCTGGACCGACTGGGTTCGTGGTGAATCCAACGCGAATGCTGACGACTACCTGGGCGATATTGCCGATGACTTCCTGACGTCTGCTGATGGTGACCGCCTGACAAGCGACATTGATACCAATCTGGAAGCTGCGTTGCAGAACGCGCTGGCCAACCATGCAACCGTGGAACATCAGTGGGCGCAGTACGGCGAGGTGCGCGCGGATATTCTGGTGGTCAAAACGACCATCGCCGATGTGAATCAAGCGATGGCGGAAATGTCCACCCAGGTGCAGGCGCAGTTCAATAATGTAACTGCCGCGCTGGAGGATAAGCTCACCGCCGTGGTTGATGCGACAGGAGCATCTGCAATTTACACCCTTAAAACCGGCGTCCGGATTAACGGCGTGATGTATAACGCCGGGATGTCGATTGCAGTGCTGGCCGAAACGGGTAAGCCAGTAGTCACCCGAGTCGGATTTAACGCCAATCAGTTCGTCCTGATGAGTGGCAGCGGTGATACACAATACTCTCCGTTTGCTGCTGTTAATGGTCAGGTGTTTATCAGTTCTGGCTTCATCCAGGATGGCACCATTACCAATACAAAAATTGGTAATTACATTCAGTCTACCACCTGGGATGGTTCCGGTAATGTTGGTTGGCATATTAACAAATCAGGCTATGCGATATTCAATGATGTCACTGTCCGCGGTGCAATTTATGCCAACAACGGTAATTTTGCATTTAACGGCACCAATAACACCGTCGTCATCAACGGTAATGGACTAACTGTCAATTTATCTGGCGGTGGCAGAGTTGTCGTAGGGAGGTGGTCATAATGCCGGAAGGGATATTAATCGACTATAACGATGGACGTCCGGTAATGGCAATTACTGCGGGGCTGCGTGCCCCAAGTTTTTGCACAACCTTCTCGGGCTGGTCATCCCAGTCAATGCAGTACCCGGTCAATACACCGCTTGTTCCCGGCTCACTGGCTATCGTGGTGCCCACCAATCCGATTTATATCTATTCCTTTGCTGAATTTGACGTGGCCATAATGACAGGGGTCACACGAAACGGGGACGCGGGGGTCATCATTGGTGCTGAGACAATCGGTGGTAAAGCCCTTACTCCGGATTGGTCAGGCTACGTCATGGAGCTGCTGCCCGCGGCGACTTATAACGAAGGGCTGTTTATTTCAAACTCGACAGACTTTACCGCCGTCTCCAATCAGGCCGCGCTGATGACCTGCGCTTATTCCGGGCGCATTACGGTTAACGGCAGTGCTCCGCTTCCGATCAGCGGTATTCCTTTCGGTAAATGGGATAACCCGAATGTGTCTGTAGGGTTTGATGGCAGCAACATCATCGTTCGCGATATTTCCTACTCCGGGCGGGACGACGTGGCCGGAACGGCGACGATTGACCTGGTGATATTCAATCAGACAGCACCTGTCGGCGGCGACGGTATCACAATGACCAACGCCGCAGGCCAGGTCACGTTCTCCACGCTGAAACGCCCTTTTGTGTATGACCGACAAATCCAGATCACCGATGCCTTTCAGGATATTGGCGGCGGGTTCTGCCAGATAGTCTATACCGGCGTTCAGGTACGCATGCTCAGCGGATGGGGAAATATCAGAACTAAAGGCGTGGTCATGTCAGGCGGTAGCGTCAGGTCAGCCTACAACAAAGTATTTGCGGACCGCCACTCTGGTTCATGGGATATGACCCGAAACAGGAATATCGCCATGCCCATTCTTATTCTTCCGAACATGTACTGAGGAAAAACTATGTCAGCAGGAACCTTAACTCTGACGAATAACTCTGCCCAGGTATCAGGGACAGGGACTTCATTCACTACCGAACTGACCGCTGGCGATTTTATTGTTGTCTCTGTCGGCGGCGTCCCCTATACGCTCCCGATTAAATCAGTGGAAAGCGGTACAGCGTTGACGCTGGTCAGTAATTTCACCGGGCCAACACAATCTGGTGCGGCCTGGTCTGCCGTTCCTCGTGTGGCGCTGAACATGGTTACTGCCGCGCTGGTGGCTCAGAGCGCAGAAGCGCTTCGAGGCCTGAACTACGACAAGCAAAACTGGCAGCAGTTTTTCACCGCTGACAGTGATGTAACGATCACTCTGCCTGACACCAGTCAGACGACAGGTCCATCAGCGAAAAAGTTGATCAATAGTGTGGTCAATAAAGCAGATAAGGTTAATGGTGTTGTTCCGAAAGAGCAGGGAGGTACCGGACTTACTCAGCCATTTGGCGATAAAGCGGGACAATTTTGTCAGGGCAATGACTCCCGGCTCAATTCTGTTAATGGAAAGTCCGGGGGAAAAATAACATCAACGATATCAGTGCTCGGAGAAAGTAATTCAGTAAAAGAGACAGCTTCTGAACCCGTTAATGGTGTGACGATTAACGGCGCATCGGTTCTTTCCGTGCATAATATTGCCGGGGTGGACCGGGTTGTAGCGAGCATTGAGGCGCGATACCAGTGGGGGCAACCCGTCTCCGACGCATATATCAATTGCGGATTGCTCTCTGCGCAAGGAGGATGGATCTCAGGATCATCGTATCGATTTAGTGGCAGTGGAGATGCGACCGCCCCTGGCTCCTGGGTCAACGGTGCATCAGACGTCCGCGTTAAGCTTAATGTGAAGCCCATTCAAAACCCCAAATCGACCATGCGTAAGATAACGGCGGCGACCTGGAATCTTGACATTAAGGGGCAGGAAGGCAGATTCGGCATTGGTGTTCTTGCCAACGGTCTTTATGATGATTACCCGGAAGCATCAATAAATGTAGGCGATAAAGAATTGTCTGACGGCACGATTATAAGTGATGTTCTTTCTGTGCAGGCTGGTGATTCTGGGGTACTGGCTGCGGTTCATCATGCAACGATACTTGAGTTGATGGATGACGTGGATGAGCTTAAAAAAATAATTTTATCTTTAAAGTCAAAATAGCAATTATCAGCCACATTGGGGCTATCAATTAAACATTGCAGAAACAAATTACTGAACTTCAGGGCAGAAGAGTGTGATGTCTTTCTTGTGATATGAATTACCGCAACCACACCGTATGCAAGAGCATGATTGCGGCCGACTGGTTACCTTACAATATAGCGAGTTGGGTGGTTCCCAGTCGCAGCGGATTGTACTTAAGCAATATGACTGTTCAAGGCGTTTAATCTGAAACCAGCCACATATCAGCTTCTTCAAACATTTCCTGAACAGTACGGCTTATCTGTTCTTTCTCATGCTTGCTGGCGTCAGTGTTGATCGCCGGCAGTGTCACCATCGGCATAACCCGAACATCAGCATCGGGGAAGATCCGGTGAACCCTCTTGGTCAATTCGCCCAGAATGATATCTTTTGCACTGGGCAGACCATCAAAATTCATTTTGCCATAAATGAGTTCCACGAATATGTTTTAACTTCTTTTTAATGTGTATATTTATAGTGTTAATGTAAGTGAGTTTATCATGATGTTTTATTCACCAACTGAGGTCCGCCAGGCAGTAGCGCTGCCCTTATTCAGTGACCGCATCCCCTGTGGCTTTCCCTCGCCAGCAGCAGACTACTTTGAAGAGTACATTTTACTTAACAAACACTTCATAGCGCACCCTTTCGCTACTTATATGATGATAGAGGAAACCAATTATGTGTGAGCTGAAATCATTCAGGGGGTAATGCTGTTCGTCGATTCGCCTAATTAACCTTGCGATGTGGTGCAGATTGTTTTCGAAGTTAATGATGAGTATAAAAGTTAAGCATCACAGGAAATATCCTCAACCGCATCAGACTACCGTCGCGATAAGAGATCACCGAGCGTCCAATAACTAAATTTATGATAATTACATACATCATAAGCATCTAAGAATTGGTAAGTTAAACGATAATTATGTATAAAGGGGCTTAGCCCCTTTATTTCATTTGATATATATTTTACTTCTTATCTTCCTTACTATTGATATAAGAATTAAAGGAAAGGCAATGCCGAATGTAAAATATGTTATTGTTTCAATGGTTGATCCATTTGATGGGCCTTCAATGCGATGAAGATCATCAATTTGCTTGAGCCCTACAATGGTTAATATGAGAGTGGCTATCTTGAAAAAAAAGAAGTGCATAGCGAGGATGTGCACGGTATTCTCACCTATTGTCGTGAAAATCCTAACAAGGATGTTAGATTTTATGTGGTAAGAAATACCAATCACGAAGGAGATGCTAATAAGCGATAAAAAAATAAAGCAATACGGATCAATGCTTCCATATAAATACATTGTTGGACGTAATATAATGTAACTAAATACTACTGCGATTAGCGCTGGCAGCATAGTGTTTATGTTGCCCAAAAGTTTGAACCCAAATTTTTTAAACGCATAACCTATGTAGAAAAAAGGCAAGTACACAAAGTATTGCGCGTTTGGAATGTGAGAATTTATATATGGATTCTCGGCGATTGCATTGCTTTTTACAATCCACCAACCAATGAAGAATAAAATTAAAACTGAAGACTCAATTAGAAGTTTATTCTCTTTAGTTACTCTATTAAGCCAATAGAAAACAAACTGCATTAAAATCAATACTGGTATGAACCACATCGCACCCGCAAGTGCTTCAGATGGTATTGTTATAGACCGTATAAATGCAGTCACATAATCATAAAGTGAGTAATCAACGTAATTTGTAGGTTGAAATCCATACTCAATGAGTAAATTATGCGCTGCTATTATTATTGCAGAGTAAATAAGATATTGATAAATGAGTTTTGACCTGCTTTTTAAAAATTTACTAAAGCTGTCAGCGTACTTATCGTAATTAAAAAAATAACCTGAAAGCAGGAAAAAACCAGCAACATGATAGTAATAGAATACTTCTCCAAATGGGAAGTTTGCAATGTGTCCAGCAACAACAGACATCATCATAATGCCTTTGGCTATATCAAGGCTTCTGTCTCTGTTGGTACTGCCGGATGGAGTTTGCAATAATTCTGGCGTTAGATTATGCATTTTGTATAAAAAGTGGATTTATCAGTGCGTGAAATCTAACATATTAGCATGGAAAAAAAAATAACTTACGGCTTGTGAACAGAATCAACCTCGCAGAAAATTTACAAACATGAAGAACACATCTTCATTACTAACATAGAAGCGAGGTGGTTAAGTAGAAGCCAGCTTATGTAAGTCAACCATCTTGATTAGTGCTTCATTCATACTTACTGTATATAAAAACAGTTATCAATAGGGCGTATGATGCAAGTTGCAGCCCGGCGAGTCAGACATGACGGCCTTTAGGCATCAACAGCAGCTCGTGTCTGGTAGAGGCTGCTGGTGGTTATGCGATTTTCCAGCCTGACCGGGCTCTTGGTGATGGCAGGCGCTTTTTGTTATGCGCTTTAGGCGTCTGCAGTTCGCTGTTGTTATGGGGGCGCTTATAATTGAAGAGATAGCTTCTATTAACTCTGCCCCCTGATTTTCACATTTCCCACGGCGCGCGATACCACATGCCATATAAATTTATCAGCCGGCACGGAACCGTCGGCTGCAATTTCCGCCGCTTCTTTCCCTCCAGTGCCCTGTCTCATCCATTCGCGAGCGGCTTCTGGTGAAAGTACCAGAGGCCGCCTGTCGTGAATATCTAACAGCCCTTTGTCGGCCGCAGCTGTCACTATCAGAAAACCTTCTGCCTCATCTCCACGTTCGAATGGTATGCTGCCGATCGCTGCCATAAAAATCGGCTGACCGTCTGCCCGGTGAATAAAGTAGGGTTGTTTCCTGTCGCCTTCCTTTTTCCACTCAAACCATCCATCAGCAAAGCAAATTGCGCGGCCATGCTGCCAGAGTGGTTTAAACATTCTGCTGGTGGCCGCAGTTTCAGACCGTGCGTTAATGAGCGGCGGTTTATCCCACCAACCGGGGGCGTATCCCCAGATAACTGGATCAAGATGCAACTGCTCATCACGTTCGCTCAGAAGCAGAACTTTTGTTCCAGGTGCTACGTTGAATCTTCCGATGGGTTCTGGATCGTATGGAATGTCGCGTTCTGATTTATCAGCGAGCAAGGCAAGATAATCTTCACGCGTCATTGACTGTGCAAAGCGTCCACACATAGAAACCTCCAGCCATATGTCAGACTGAAAGTATAGGATATTGACTAGAATGATAGGATTTGAAGCTCCACACCACCAATATTCCATTATGGCTTTTAGCTTCTCGAAGTTGCTAAATGGCCGATAGACCTCTACCCATTTTTACTTTTTTGGGGGCAAATTTGGGGGCAAAAATCAGTTTGGGGCATGATTTGGGGCGATGAAATGGCTTACATTGCCCGCAATTGTCCAAGACGGTTTTTTATTAACTGATTGATTTTATAATAATTAACTGTATTTACTGAATTTACAAAATCAATTTTATAGTTTAACGCTGATTATGTGGCTGTGGGGATAAACATTTAATAAACCGGGGGAAGGGAGGCTATCACTGGCGAAAAAGCCGGAAGGCGCTGACGCTTATCCGGCTTCAATATAACATCAACTGGAGGCCGGAACTGACGAAACCGCCGTCCGGCACAAACCAGATTACTTCAGTTCATCAACCATGGTGATGGCGCGACCAATATAGTTGGCTGGTGTCATCGCTTTCAGGCGAGTTTTCTCGTCTTCCGGCAGGGCCAGGCCATCGATAAACTGTTTCATACCTTCGGCGTCAACGCGTTTACCGCGCGTCAGCTCTTTCAGCTTCTCGTACGGTTTTTCAATGCCATAGCGACGCATTACGGTCTGAATAGGTTCGGCCAGCACTTCCCAGTTATGGTCCAGTTCATCAAGCAGATGCTCGCGATTGACTTCCAGTTTGCTCACGCCCTTCAGCGTGGACTGATACGCGATCAGCGCATAGCCAATACCGACACCCAGGTTGCGCAGAACGGTAGAGTCCGTCAGGTCGCGCTGCCAGCGGGAAACCGGCAGTTTGCTCGCCAGGTGTTGCAGAACCGCGTTAGACAGACCCAGGTTACCTTCGGAGTTTTCGAAATCGATTGGGTTAACCTTGTGCGGCATGGTGGAGGAACCGATCTCACCGGCGATAGTTTTCTGTTTGAAATGGTTCAGCGCCACGTAACCCCAGACATCGCGGTCAAAGTCAATCAGGATAGTGTTGAAACGGGCGATGCAATCAAACAGCTCGGCAATGTAGTCGTGCGGTTCAATCTGCGTGGTGTAAGGGTTCCACTGGATGCCCAGCGACGTAACAAACTCTTCGCTGAACTGATGCCAGTCTACTTCCGGGTAAGCGGCGATGTGGGCGTTATAGTTACCGACGGCGCCGTTGATTTTACCGAGAATTTCGACCTGGTTAAGCTGGCGGTACTGGCGCTCCATACGGTAGGCCACGTTCGCCATTTCTTTGCCCAGCGTGGATGGGGTGGCGGGTTGACCGTGGGTACGGGAGAGCAGAGGGATATCGCGATACTGTACGGACAGATCTTTCACTGCGTCGATAAGCTTACGCCAGTACGGCAGGACCACTTCGTCGCGAGCGGTTTTCAGCATCAGCGCGTGAGACAGGTTGTTGATGTCTTCTGACGTACACGCGAAGTGAATAAACTCGGAAACGGCATGCAGTTCCGGGATATCAGCCACTTTTTCTTTCAGGAAATACTCAACTGCCTTCACATCATGGTTGGTCGTACGCTCAATGGTTTTGATGCGCGCAGCATCTTCTTCATTGAAGTTAGCGACGATCGCATCAAGGAAACCGATTGCGTCGGCAGCAAAAGCAGGAACTTCCTTGATCGCTGCGTGCGCGGCCAGTTTTTGCAGCCAGCGTACTTCAACCTGTACACGGAATTTCAGCAAACCGTATTCGCTGAAAATCCCGCGCAGCGCGCTGACTTTATCGCCGTAGCGTCCATCGACAGGGGAAACGGCGGTCAGTGAGGATAATTCCATAGATCACAACTCCGGGGTTAAATGAGCAAGAATTTGTTTTGCCTGAGTCGTCAGGCGATTACGAGAAAACATGAGTTGCAGACGGCCTCCACCAACCTGATGCCAGAGCACTGCTGCACGAATGCCAGCCAGTAGCGAAGCGCGTACTTTGGCCTGAACCTGCGGGCTCTGAAGGATGGCAGGAGAACCCGTAACCTGAATACGCGGGCCGAGTGGGCTGATGACGTCAACATAAATGCCGGCCATTGCGCTCATCAGCGTTTCTGACTGCAAATCAAAATGGTCCAACTGGCGCTGCAAGCCGTTGATACGGTCTCCCAGCGTGTCCATAGCGCCTTTGGCAGCTGACAGCTTACGCTCCAGTACCATCAGGCTTAACGTGTAGCGGGTGAGTTCCGCATTCAGCCCCTGACGACTGCTGGCGTTGAGCACGCCGAGCAACGTTTCAAGGCCAAGTCGCAGGTTAGCTTCACTCCCGCCAAAAACCCCAAGCGTAGAGCTGGGGTTCATGTCGATGATACTGTTGAGCGAAACGTGTAACGCATCGGCATCACAATGCCCCTGGTGCGCCAGTTCTTGCACCAGGCGTGCCGACTGGCATATACCTGCCAGGGCGAGGGTGATGTCATAATAGTTCTTTGCCACGTTCACTGCTTCCTTGTATCAAATGTGTAAATAATTAGACCGGCAAAGGCAGGCGTTGTTCGATAATTCCGCCGCCGAGGCAGACTTCGCCATTGTAAAAGACAGCCGACTGACCCGGCGTTACCGCCGCGACAGGTTCGTCGAAAATGACTTCAATACGTTCAGCATCCAGCGCTTTAACGGTGCACGGAATGTCGGTCTGACGATAACGGGTTTTCACCGTGCAGCGCATGGTGCCGGTGAACGGTTCGCGATCGACCCAATGCAGCTGTTGCGCCACCAGACCAACGGACATCAGACGTGGGTGTTCGTGACCCTGAGCGACAACCAGAATGTTGTTCTCAACATCTTTATCCACCACATACCATGGATCTTCCGTCCCTTCTTTTGTACCGCCAATGCCCAGACCTTTACGTTGGCCCAGAGTGTGGTACATCAGCCCCTGGTGCTGGCCAATCTCTTCACCGTCAACGGTGATGATTTTACCTGGCTGAGCGGGCAGGTAGCGACCAAGAAATTCGCGGAACTTGCGTTCGCCGATGAAGCAGATACCGGTGGAGTCTTTTTTCTTGGCCGTAATTAGTCCGAGATCTTCGGCAATTTTACGCACCTGTGGTTTTTCCAGTTCGCCAACCGGGAACAGGCTTTGCGCGATTTGCTCATGGCCGAGCGTGTAGAGGAAATAGCTCTGGTCTTTATTGCCATCGAGCCCTCGCAGCAGGCGGCTTTTTCCGTCGACATCCGCGCGGCGTACGTAGTGACCGGTGGCGATGTAATCGGCACCTAAATCTTCGGCGGCAAACTCAAGGAAGGCTTTAAATTTGATTTCTTTATTGCACAGAATATCCGGGTTCGGCGTACGACCCGCTTTGTACTCTTCCAGGAACAGTTCAAAGACGTTGTCCCAGTATTCTGCAGCAAAGTTAACGGTATGCAGTTCAATGCCGAGTTTGTCGCAAACAGCCTGTGCATCCGCGAGGTCGGCAGCCGCTGTGCAATATTCCTCGCCATCGTCCTCTTCCCAGTTCTTCATGAACAGGCCTTCTACCTGATAACCCTGTTGTTGCAACAACCAGGCAGATACGGAAGAATCGACACCGCCGGACATGCCGACGATCACTTTTTTTGGGCTTTCAGACATAGGAATACTCACGACATTGAACTTCAAGGCGGCATATTCTAGCACGCAGCCCTTTACTTGACACCCTCTGTAAACGGCCAGTTAAATTCGCCGATCGTTGCCAGCGGATAGCGCTCTCCACTCTGGTAACAGAGAATACTCTCGGCAACCAGCGGCGAGCGCAGATTTGGCGCTGAAAGAATCTCTTCTGCGCTGACCCAGCGACAGCAATCTATATCACTGTCATGAGGTTCAGTAGCGCACATATTGGCAAGTTCGATAGAAAACAGAAAACGTAAAAAGGGCGTTTTGTCCGGCGCAATCCATTGATGCATTCGAATGAAGTGCTGCGGTTGTGCGTTGATGCCTGTCTCTTCCCATAGCTCACGAGCGGCGGCCTGCACCAGAGTTTCGTCCGCTTCCAGGTGCCCGGCAGGTTGATTCCACAAAGCTTTGCCGTTGATGGTTTCCTCAACCACTAAAAATTTATCTTCTGCATGCACAATGCAGGCGACCGTGACGTGTGGTTTGAACATACAGCTTCCTTATACAGTTGCATCCCGCCATTCGCCGTTAGCGAGATTTTCCAGTGTGTAATCGCCCATGGCATAGCGTATGAGGCGCAGCGTAGGAAACCCAACATGCGCCGTCATCCGACGTACCTGACGGTTGCGGCCTTCATATAAGGTGACTTTTAGCCAACTGGTGGGAATATTCTTCCGTTCACGAATGGGCGGGTTTCTCGGCCACAGCCAGGCAGGTTCTTCTACCATTTGAATTCCTGCGGGCAGTGTAGGGCCATCGTTGAGCGTTACGCCAGTGCGCAGGGCTTCCAGCGCTTCGGGCGTAGGTTCACCCTCAACCTGAACATAATAAATTTTCCCTGTGCGCTTGCCGGGCTGCGTTAACCGCGCCTGTAATGCGCCATCGTTGGTCAGCACTAAAAGCCCTTCACTGTCCCGATCCAAACGACCCGCAGCATACACGCCTTGCACGGGAATAAAATCTTTTAACGTTTTGCGTCCCGCTTCGTCAGTAAATTGTGGCAAAACATCGTAGGGTTTATTGAACAAAACCACGCGTTTTGGCTGGTTTTCTTTACGCTGTTTAGTGACTTGTCGTGAGCTGAATCGCTTAACTTGGTGATTTCTAAAAGAAGTTTTTTGCATGGTATTTTCAGATTATATCAATTGCCGCATTATAGCCTAAGAACGAGTGTCTTTCATGGCGACGAACAATAGGGTAGTATTGACACGATCATTACAAATCATTAACAAAAAATTGCTCTAACGCAGTCGTGCAGCAGGACGCCAATGCACATGCAGCGCGATGACAGACGAGCAAACCAGAAGCGCTCGAAGGAGAGGTGAATGGAAAGCAAAGTAGTTGTTCCGGCGGAAGGTAAGAAGATCACCCTGCAAAACGGCAAACTCAACGTTCCTGAAAATCCGATTATCCCGTTCATTGAAGGCGACGGTATCGGCGTTGATGTAACCCCACCGATGATCAAAGTTGTCGATGCTGCTGTCAAGAAAGCCTATAAAGGCGAGCGTAAAATCTCCTGGATGGAAATCTACACCGGCGAGAAATCCACTCAGGTTTATGGCCAGGACGTCTGGCTGCCTGCTGAAACTCTTGATCTGATTCGTGAATATCGTGTTGCCATCAAAGGTCCACTGACCACGCCAGTTGGCGGCGGTATTCGCTCTCTGAACGTTGCTCTGCGTCAGGAACTTGACCTGTATGTCTGCCTGCGCCCGGTGCGTTATTACCAGGGTACGCCAAGCCCGGTTAAACACCCTGAACTGACCGACATGGTTATCTTCCGTGAAAACTCCGAAGATATCTATGCGGGTATCGAGTGGAAAGCAGACTCCGCAGATGCTGAGAAAGTGATTAAATTCCTGCGTGAAGAAATGGGCGTGAAGAAAATTCGCTTCCCGGAACATTGTGGTATTGGTATCAAACCGTGTTCCGAAGAAGGGACCAAGCGTCTGGTTCGTGCGGCGATCGAATATGCCATCGCGAACGATCGCGATTCTGTTACCCTGGTACATAAAGGTAACATCATGAAGTTCACTGAAGGCGCGTTCAAAGACTGGGGTTACCAGTTAGCGCGTGAAGAATTCGGTGGTGAATTGATCGATGGCGGCCCGTGGGTGAAAATCAAGAACCCGAAATCCGGCAAAGAAATCGTGGTTAAGGACGTTATCGCCGATGCGTTCCTGCAACAGATCCTGCTGCGTCCTGCTGAGTACGATGTGATTGCTTGTATGAACCTGAACGGCGACTACATCTCTGATGCGTTGGCAGCACAGGTGGGTGGTATTGGTATCGCGCCAGGCGCGAACATCGGTGACGAATGTGCGCTGTTCGAAGCGACCCATGGTACTGCACCGAAGTACGCAGGCCAGGATAAAGTGAACCCAGGTTCCATCATTCTGTCTGCTGAAATGATGCTGCGCCACATGGGTTGGACCGAAGCGGCTGACCTGATCGTTAAAGGTATGGAAGGCGCGATTAACGCCAAGACCGTAACCTATGACTTCGAACGTCTGATGGACGGCGCTAAGCTGCTGAAATGTTCAGAGTTTGGTGACGCGATCATCGAAAACATGTAATCCAGATTCTGGGTTGTGTGAGAACGGGAGCCGTGAGGGTCCCGTTTTTTATGCCTGTAACATTGTTCCCCAAAACGTTTCCCCAAAAACCAGGCGTGCTCACCCTGTTTTTACTTCGACAACAGTCCAATCCTTACCCCTGTCGTCGTGATATTTGTCTGTCATTTCTCTTGATTTATGTTCCAATAATTTCTGGATATCAATCCCTTGTGTTTTATATCTTCTTTCTGCAAGTGATTGTTGCTCGAGGTTCGTAGTATATTGAAAGTATTCTTGGTTATTCGGTGCTCTGTATGTCCTATTCCATCGGTGAATTTGCGCGGCTTTGTGGAATAACCGCCACAACGCTGCGTGCCTGGCAACGTCGTTATGGACTTCTCAAACCACAGCGTACGGATGGTGGGCACCGGTTGTATAGCGATGACGATATCCAACAGGCGCTTAAAATTCTCGATTGGGTGAAAAAAGGCGTACCGATAAGCCAGGTTAAACCGTTGCTGTCCCGCCCTGGTGCCCGGCGAACGAATAACTGGCTCGCTCTGCAAGAGAGTATGCTGCAGCGCCTGAACGAAGGGAAAATAGAATCTCTGCGCCAGCTTATTTATGATGCCGGCCGCGAATATCCCCGCCCTGAACTGGTGAGCGAGGTGCTGCGTCCTCTGCGAAGCCAGGTATCAGCTAACGTGCCGGCTATCATGACGCTGCGTGAAATCCTTGATGGTATTATTATTTCTTACACCTCGTTTTGCCTGGAAGGGGATAAGCGTGCGCCGGGCGATAACTACCTGATTACAGGCTGGCATCTTACCGACCCCTGCGAGATCTGGCTTGAAGCGCTTGGTCGCACTGGACAGGGACATCGCATTGATGTGCTTCCTGTACCGCCCGCGATGCTTGCGCCTGAAATTTTCCCCGATCGCAAATGGCTGTTGGTGACGTCCAGCAAACTCACCGTAGCGCGCAAAAAACAGATAGACCTCTGGCAACAGCAGGTCAACTCCCTCGAAGTGATCCCGCTTTAATCCTCTGTCATTACCTTTCTTGTGTGTTGATTGGCCACTACCTTAGTGGCTTACGAATAAATTCTCTCAAAAATAATAAATTTTAATTTGTTGAATTAAATGAATTTATAATTATTTTTTAGTATAAACTTGGACAAATTAAAGTATTTGTGTAAGTTTTAATTATACCGTCTACGTAATGTGGTTCACACAAGGGTAAGAGCTATGCGCGCACCGCCATCCGTTATCGACAGGTTTGTGGATTACTACGCCAGTTTGGATCGCCAGCCCGTCCCCGCGCTTGCCGGGTTGTACGACGTGCACGCGGTACTTGTCGATCCCTTCGGGGAACATAACGGGCTGTTTGCCATTCAGCGCTATTTCTCGCATCTCCTGGCGAATGTGAACGCCTGCCGTTTTGCCATTGACCCTCCACTGTGTGAGACCGGGCGGTTTGCCGTGACGTGGACAATGTACTGGTCGCATCCGCGTATTGCTGGCGGAGAAATACGATCTTTGCCGGGATGTTCAATGGTCGAGACACATGGCGAGAAGATTTTTCGCCAGCGTGATTATTACGATGCCGGTGAGATGCTCTATGAGCATCTGCCGCTGTTGGGTTGGGCCGTTCGCCACGTTAAAAGGAGGGTGCGCGCATGATGACTGTCCTCATTACTGGCGCAAGTTCTGGGATTGGCGCCGGGCTTGCAAAATCATGGGCCGATGACGGCTGTCACGTGATTGCCTGTGGCCGCAATCCCGAAAGGCTGGAACAACTGCGCCAATCCCACGCCAACATCACAGTACGCCTGTTCGATATGACAGACAGGGACGCCTGTCGCCAGGCGTTGGCGGACTGCAAACCCGAACTGGTTATTCTCTGTGCCGGAACTTGCGAATATCTCGACCACGGCTGGATAGATGCAGGGAAGATTGAACGGGTGATGGCGGCGAATTATCAGGGCCCCATCAACTGCCTGGCAGCGCTTCAGCCGCAGTTAACTTCCGGCAACCGCGTGGTGCTGGTCAGTTCGATGGCGCACTGGCTGCCGTTCCCACGGGCGGAAGCCTATGGTGCGTCTAAAGCTGCGCTGACCTGGTTTGGCAATAGTTTGCGTCTGGACTGGGAGCCAAAAGGTATTGCCGTGACCGTCGTTTCGCCAGGATTTGTTGATACCCCGCTTACCCGTAAAAACGATTTTCCTATGCCCGGGCAGGTGAGTGTAGAGCAGGCGGTGAAGGCTATTCGCCGTGGCCTGGCGAAAGGAAAAAAGAGTATTGCCTTCCCGACAGGTTTTGGCGTGTTGCTGCGTCTGTTGGCCGGGCTGCCTGAGAGTCTCCAGCGCGCGTTGCTGCGCAGGATGGTGCGTTCATGAAAATTGCTATCATTGGCAGTGGTATTGCCGGATTAACCTGCGCCTGGCGTCTGGCCGGACATCATCAGGTGACGCTTTTTGAAGCGGCGTCGACCCCTGGCGGCCATACTGCGACGGTAGATATAGCGACTCCACAGGGGAATTTCGCGATTGATAGCGGCTTTATCGTCTACAACGACCGAACTTATCCGCGTTTTATGGGCTTGCTGAGTGAACTCGGTATCCAGGGGCAAAAAACGCAGATGAGTTTTTCGGTGCATAATACGCAAAGCGGTATGGAGTACAGCGGTCATACGCTGACTTCCTTGTTCGCCCAACGTCAGAACCTGCTCAAACCCGCATTTTGGGGAATGCTGAAAGAGATTGTCCGTTTTAATCGTCTGGCTAAACGGGCATTGAATGATGTCGATGCAAACGCCACGCTACAGACCTTCCTCGACCAGCACCACTTCAGCGCGTTCTTTGCGCGTCATTATATTCTGCCGATGGGCGCAGCCATCTGGTCATCTTCGCTACAGGAGATGCGCCGTTTTCCGTTGCCGCTGTTCTTACACTTCTTTGAACACCACGGCCTGCTGGATATCTGGCATCGTCCGCAGTGGTACGTGGTGCCAGGCGGATCGCGCGAGTACATTCGCGTTATGCTGGCGAAGCTGGGTGAGCGTCTGGCATTGCACCTCAATGCGCCTGTTCAGCAGGTTATTCGTCACGACAGCGGCGTCAAAATCCAGTTGGCAGGATCAGTACAGACGTTTGATCAGGTGATCTTCGCTTGTCATTCTTCGCAGGCTCTGGTCGTGCTTGGTGATGCCACCCCCGCAGAACTCGACGTGCTGGGCGCAATTAGCTGGCAGCGTAACGAGGTCGTATTGCATAGCGATCGCCGCTGGTTACCGGTACGCGAACGCGCGTGGGCAAGCTGGAATTACCGCCTGAGTGGGCAAGATCGCGCCAGCGCCTGCGTCACCTATAACATGAATATTCTCCAGGGATTACCCGAAGGAAGCCCGCTATTCTGCGTGACCCTCAACCCGGACACCCCTATTGACGAGCGATACGTCTGGCGACGCTTTGTCTACGAGCACCCATTGTTTAATCCCGACAGCTGGCGCGCGCAGGCGCGCCGCACTGAGATCAACGGCCTGCGTCGGACCTGGTTCTGCGGGGCTTATTGGTACAACGGCTTTCATGAGGATGGCGTGCGTAGCGCGCTCGATGTAGTACACGGCATTGCCGCAGGAGAGGGGGGCTAAGATGAACAGCTGCCTGTACCACGGTGTTTTGCGCCATCGCCGCCTCCAGCCAGCAACACACCAGTTTAGTTATCAGGTGTTTATGGCGTGGCTCGATTTAGATGAACTCGCACAGCTTCCGGGCGTGGGCGTGAAACGTAATCGCTTCGCCGCGGCCGCTTTTCATGATGCGGATTACCCGCTGGGGGCACCGTTAAGAGAGAGCTTGTTGAATAAGCTTGCCTGCCTGACGGGCGAACATCCCGGGGGGCGTGTAATGCTTCTGACACAGCTGCGCTATTTCGGTTTTCATTTTAACCCGGTCAATTTTTACTACTGCTATGACCGTTCACAGCGTCTGCGCTGGGTACTGGCGGAAGTCCGCAATACACCATGGAATGAGCGACATTACTACGCTGTAGACGCACAGGAAAAGCGTCCGTTGGAAAAAGCGTTCCATGTATCGCCATTTAACCCGATGGATATGGTCTATCACTGGCGATTTAACCCGCCGGGTAAAACGCTGCATATGCATATCGAAAACCACCAGGCAGAGAAGATTTTTGATGCCAGCCTGATGCTCAAACGCGAGCCGTTGACGCAGGCGAGTTTACGCGCGTTTCTGCTACGACTGCCGTTAATGACGCTGAAAACGGTGTTCGCGATTTACTGGCAGGCGTTACGCCTGTGGCTCAAGCGAGTCCCTCTCTACAACCATCCCGTCAGCAGGAGTGAACGATCATGACCGATCCCGTCTTTGCGCTTGAACCTGATGTTCCGCGCAACCTGCGTGTGGCGCGTTGGCTTCTTTTCCGCATGCTGAGCGGCCTTCGCCAGGGTTCAGTCACGGTGCGGGAAGGGGAGCAGACCTTACACTTTGGTGATGTTTCAGCTGAATTACGCGCTGACGTACATATTCTCTCGCCCACGGTGTACTGGCGGGTGCTGAAAGGCGGAAGTCTTGCGGCGGCTGAGGCCTGGATGGACGGAGAGTGGGAAACGCAACAGCTCACGCCGTTACTGCAAATATTTGCGCTTAACAGCACCCTACTGGGACGCCTGGAAAGCGGTTTTCGCCTGCTTGGCCGACCCGCCGAGCGTTTACGTCACTGGACGCGTCGCAACCATCGGCAACAAGCAAGAGAAAACATTGCCGCGCATTACGATCTCGGCAATGTATTTTACGCGCACTTTCTTGATGAGGATTTACTCTATTCCAGCGCCTTATTCACCCGCCCCGAGCAGTCTTTAGCGCAGGCTCAGCAGGCCAAAATGGCGCGGCTTTGCGAGCAACTGGCACTGACCGCGAATGACCACCTGCTGGAGATTGGTACTGGTTGGGGGGCGATGGCGGAATACGCCGCCCGCCATTACGGTTGCCGTGTAACCACCACGACCCTGTCTCAGGAACAGTTTGCCTGGGCGAAAGCGCGGATTGCCCGCGCAGGTTTACAGGAGAGAGTCAACGTCCTGCTGTGCGACTACCGCGACCTGACCGGGGAATTCGACAAACTGGTGTCGGTTGAAATGATCGAAGCGGTTGGTCAGCGTTATCTGCCGACGTTTTTCCGTACCTGCCAGGCGCGACTGCGTCGTGGGGGAAAACTGGCGATTCAGGCCATTACCATTCAGGATCAGCGCTATCGCGAATACAGCAAAGGCGTTGATTTTATTCAGCGCTATATCTTTCCAGGGGGCTTTTTACCCAGTATCACCGCGATGAGCGGCCTGATGACAAAGCATACTGACTTTGTGGTTCGTAATCTGTTCGATATGGGGCCCGACTACGCCCGGACGCTTGCGCACTGGCGACAAGGATTTGTTCACGCCTGGCATGACATTGAAAAACTGGGATTTGATGAGCGTTTTCGCCGTATGTGGCTGTACTACTTCGGCTACTGCGAAGCCGGTTTTAACGCCCGCACGATCAGCGTGGTGCAACTGACGGCGGAACGTCCATGAACCGCCATTTACAGGTCTTTATCCTGGCTGTCGGGTTCGATCTGTACTGGCTCATGGTGGTGTTATTTCGTGAGCGCGGCCTGGCGTTATGGCTTGGGCTGGCTATTCTGGCCTGCTTCTTGCTGCCGTCTGCGCAACGTCTGTACGCGTTAATGCTGGCAGCGGTGGGTAGTGGTCTGGATGCGCTGTGGGCGTTGACGGGGTTGATTAATTTTCACGGCGAAGCATTGTTGCCGTTATGGATGGTTGCGCTTTGGCTCATGTTCGCTGTCCTGTGGACACACCTTACCTGCTCGACTACCTTGCCGGGATGGCTGCTGGCCATAATGGCCACCGGTGGTGGGCCGATCGCCTATGTGATAGGAGAGCGTTTGGGGGCCATTACTTTTCTGGAACCAACATTTATTGTTGTTGGCTTAATGGCGGCGGGCTGGCTGGTGTTGATGCTGTTTTTTCATATTTTCATGGGGAAACACTAATGAAACCTGCCTTATTGATACTGCTGGGCGTCATGGCGACGGCGCCTTTTGCCGGTGCCGCTGACTGGTTAAGCTGGCGGAAAGTCGGCGATGCGACGCTCTCCTGGGGACCATTCACGATCTATACCTCACAACTGCGCACGCCGGATGGGCGCTATCGCGGGCTGAAAGAGGATCAAGCACTGATTATCACCTATCAGCGTAATATTGAACGGCAAGAACTGGTTAATGCCACCCGCGATCAATGGCGAGCGCAGGGTATTCTCGGGCGGGAAGCGCAGAGTGAGTCCTGGCTACGCATGTTGAGTGAGATATGGCCAGACGTTGCGCCAGGTACGCAACTGGCTTTTGTATTGCAAGATAAGCAGGGGAAGTTTTGGTATCGCGCTTCAGCGGCTCAAAGGCACTTTATCCCGCTTGGCCCACCGCAGTCGGCGGCATTCAGCGAAAACTTTCTCTCTGTCTGGCTGGGTTCCCGCACGCAATATCCTGAGCTGCGTCAGCAGCTTACTGGAGGTAAAAAATGAAACGTTTATTGGCCCTGAGCCTGCCCTTGCTGATGCAGGTGGCTGGTTGTAGCGCTGAAATTGCCGACTATCGGCAACAGCAGCCGGCGCTGGATATCTTTCAGTATTTTCAGGGAGAAACGCAAGCATGGGGGATGATTCAGGACCGCAGCGGTAAACAGCTTCGTCGCTTCCATGTCGATATTAACGGCGATGTGGTGGGAGACACATTGACCCTCAACGAACGCTTTGTGTACGACGATGGAGAGAAACAGCAGCGGGTGTGGCATATCCGTAAAGTTAGCGCCGATCGTTACGAAGGTACTGCCGGTGACATTGAAGGCGTGGCGAAGGGGCAAGCAGCGGGCAACGCGTTCAACTGGCATTACAGCATGAATGTGAAAGCCAGCGGCAGAACCTGGTTGCTGAATTTTGACGACTGGATGTACATGCAGGATGCTAACCATCTGTTTAATAAAACGGAGATGAAGAAATTTGGCCTCACCGTCGGTACGGTGACGCTTTTCTTCTCCCGTAAAACGCGATAGTGAGGAAGAGGTCATGAAAATGCAACCCATCGTTGGGATCAGCGGCTGTTTAACGGGTTCTGCCGTCCGCTTTGACGGCGGGCATAAGCGGGCAGAATTTGCGATGGAGAAACTAGCCCAGTGGGTGACTTTCCAGCCTGTTTGCCCGGAGATGGCGATAGGTTTGCCTGTCCCTCGGCCAGCGCTGCGCCTGGTGCAAACGACTGTCGGGGATATTCGCATGCGTTTTAGTCACGCACCTCGCGAAGACGTGACCGACGAAATGGCTGACTTCTGCCAGCGGTATCTGGCAGGGCTGGACACACTGTCCGGTTTTATCGTCTGTGCAAAATCCCCCAGTTGTGGCATGGAACGTGTGCGCTTATATGATGATAAAGGCAATCGCGGGCGTAAAGACGGGGTGGGACTGTTTACCGCCGCGCTGATGGAGAAATATCCGTGGCTACCGGTAGAAGAAGACGGGCGGTTGCACGATCCGGTCCTACGCGAAAACTTCGTCGAAAGGGTTTTCGCGCTACATGAGCTCAATATGCTGCGCAAAAATGGCCTGACGCGGCGGGCTCTACTGGATTTTCATAGCCGTTATAAATTGCAATTGCTGGCTCACCATCAGGCCGGATACAGGCAAATTGGCCCATTTGTCGCATCACTGCATGAATGGGAGGATCTGGAGGCTTTCTTTGCGGTTTACCGGGATAATTTAATGACAATTCTGAAGAAACCCGCCTCACGTAAAAACCACACAAACGTGCTTATGCACATTCAGGGGTACTTCCGTAATCAATTAACAATGCGTCAGCGCGGCGAGTTGCGCGAGGTGATCCTTCATTACCGCGCAGGACTACTGCCCATCCTGGCCCCGATGACGTTGCTGAAACATTATCTGGCGGAATACCCGGACGATTATCTGCTGACGCAGAATTACTTTGATCCCTACCCGCAAGAATTAGCATTGCGACTGACTGTTAATTGATCATGACTGAGAAACAGAACCGAGCAGAGTGATAATTTATGTCGTGTTCGAAATCTTTAATTACCACTCTTCGCTCATAGTAGACGTCAGCGACAGTGAAATCTTACCATCGAGGTCTGCCATTAATGGAAGTGTGTTGAAAGTACTGGTGTGAAAAAACATGGATTCTTGGCGAAAATGCTTCCCCAAACTAAAATCAAATTTTTGATAATCAATGAGTTGTAAAAGTAGTTGCGGGTTGTTTTTGATAACAGAAAGCATGATAATTTCAACCTATATTAAATAATTGCTATGATATTTAGCAATATCATGCTGCGCCATATGGGTTGGGTCGAAGCGGCTGACCTGATCGTTAAAGGTATGGACGGCGCAATCAACGACCGTAACCTATGACTTTGAACGTCTGATGGACGGCAGCTAAGCTGCTGAAATGTTCAGAGTTTGGTTATGCGATCATCGAAAACATGTAATCCAGATTCTGGGTGGTGTGAGAACGGGAGCCGAGAGTTTCCCGTTTTTTATGCCTGGGATATTTTTCCAGTAATTTCAATATATTCATGTAATTAATTGATGTTGACTTTATTTTGTTATCTAAAAATATACATAAATGTTATTAGAAAATATGCTATTTGAGGTTTAATCACAATAATAAACGCTGGCTAAAGTCAGCGTTTATATCATAGTGCGGTTATTTGCTACCGATATTAATCATGTCTAGAGGTTTTATTTTCCGCGAATTAAGACTTTACTTCTTAATAATAATGTCTTTAAATCTTTTTTTCCAAACATTCTGAATAAGTACAGCCATCTATTTTTACCGAGATAATTTAATTTCATTAACTCTGGTTTATAATAATAACACATGATAAATATACCTTGATCATCATCTACAATCTTATGTTTTAAGGTTTGTATTTGGCAGCGACAAACAAGGTTGTAAAATTTCAGCCAATTTTCCTGAGTTGCAACAATAGCCCCGCCTATAATGAATGAGCGGTTTTTAATCATGTAATCGTAAACCTGATTAATACTTTTGGGATTAAGCCATCTTTTGATGGTAAAAAGATTTATTTTATTTTTATCAAATGGATAGCTCCATTGTGATAACCCTCTTGTCATTTCTTGTGTACGACAATAGCCAAAATCGACCCATGCGATCATTTCACTATTAATTAATTTGAGATCAATGGCTTTTTTTATAAAGAAAGTTTTGAGATTACAAACTAAAACATAATCGGCGGACCAATACTCAGGATTCCGTAGTTGACGTTCTTCAATTTTTGATTTGAACTCATCGCTGCTCTGAATATCATTAATTCTTTTTTTAATATTTCTAAATTTTTTGTTGATGTCAAGCGTTACAACGGTGGTAGGTTTGCCTTCTCTTATTTTTTCAATTTTGGGTTTTAAATCACTGGAAGTGAAAATGATCATTTCATTTTCAAGGGTTGAAAGGTTCTTAAAATATTCGATATAAGTTTCTGATTTTCGCTCTAAATAAGGTGCAAAGCCTTTTTCGCTGGTCCAGTTTCCCCTCCCGATATCGAAAAATGCTGTAACAATGGTAATAGATGAATTCATTTTTATGTAGTCCGTTTTTCAATCCAATAACTATTTGATTATGGGAAATATATTTTTTACATCTGTAGTAATGTGGTATTCTAACAGTATCAATATGAAGCAGGAAGCATAATGTGCTATGTAAAATGATAAATAATTGTTACCAACCGCGCAGATTGTACTTCTCCGGCAGTGAATTAAGGCGTTTAATCTGAAAGCAGCCACATATCGGCTTCTTCAAACATTTCCTGAACAGTGCGACTAATCTGTTCTTTCTCGTGCTTACTGGCGTCAGTGTTGATCGCTGGTAGAGTCAGCATCGGTTTAACCCGGACATCAGCATCTGGAAAGATCCGCTGCACTCTCTTTCTCAATTCGCCCAGAATGATCTCTTTTGCGCCTGGCAGACCATCAAAATTCCTTTTGTCATAAACGAGTTCCACGAACATTGTTACTTTCCTTTATCTGTATAAACATACAGTACTTATACTGTGTTTTTATCTGATATACAAGGGGCGACGTCAATACGAATTGACGTCGCCTGGCGATGATAATGTAATGAGGAGAGAGAAAGAAACATAAGCATTATGATGACTAATAAATAAACTAATGCTTTCTTGGTGTTTTAGTGCCTATGTTTCTAAGATTATCATTTCAGGTGTTTATGCTCAGGCATCATTCGCAAAAGGGTATTGTCCTTCTGTATGGCGTGGTGAAATAATGCCGCGCCAGCATGGGCTGCAATCAGGAAATACCCTACATTTGCCAAAGTTTCATGAATAGTTTTTACGACGGCCTTTATTTCACCGTTGCTATGAAAGAAAGCGGGAATGTTTAGCCCTAAAAAATACCAACTCTTTCCGCCGTAAGCCATCGTCAAGATACCTAATAACGGTAGCGCCAGAAAAGAGACATAGAGCATGATATGCATTAATTTGGCTGATATCCTCTGCCACTGGGGTGGCGTAGGTACGATCGCTGGATCGTCATACTTATGTTTGAGAATTAAACGTATTATCATTAAACACCAGACAAATACCCCTGCATTATAGTGTGTTTCTTTCATCAACAGATAGAGGGTACTGCCTTTGGGAAACCAACCGCGAAATTCCATTGCGGCATAGGTTATCGCGATAAACACCAGAGTTAACCAGTGCAAGCGAATCTGAAGTCTTGAGAATCTGTTCATTATTTTTCCTCGAATGATACGCCACCACAACCGTATCGTATTAAGCTTAACAAATCCTTATTTTCATTAAGAGATTAGGGTTTTGTTATGTCTGCTTCGGGTAACACGATCGGATAGTTGATTGGTGTTCACTGCGAGTTTGTCAGGATTCAATTTTTCGACGAGATTTTGTACGGGAAAACGTGTAGAGCATTGGCTGCTAATGGGTAAACGCCGAGGCTTTCAGTTCTGGCTTTGATTTCCTCAAAAGGAAGTGAAGGAGACGGTTCCCGTCCTCCCCAAAGATTGATCCCTTCCGGAATGTCGTCTCTGCCGTATTCCTCGGCTATCTCAATCGTTTTGCCATTATTAAGTTCGATGACGACGCTTTTTCCATCGACAGGGATCAGATTTCCGCCATCGTCAGTAATAAAAATTTTCATTGGCTCACCTCCTCGTTACGCCTACATATGATAGCAAATTAAATGTGGTGCAATACTGGTATTGCACTGAAAATGTTCAATGATTATTTACTATTAATCAATACGTTATGATGTGATTTAAAAAATGTGATTGGTTCCATGGCGATTTATGTTGCTGTCTACCATGCTCTGTAGAGACAAACTTGACCCAGTCAACGTTCGTTTTACGTGTTCATTTTTCGCCACAGGATATAAGAATGCGCAAAGCACTGTTACCGATATTTGCTGCGATATGTCTGTTCGTAATCGGCGTTTTTATTCTCAATATGCAGCTTTGGTATTCCTCATCGCAGGAAGCTTTGGGGGGCGCTCGATATGCTGTGAAAAATATGGACAACATACTTAATGAAGCTTTCCAGGCAACGGGCACAGCTAAGCGCATCGCTGAGAAGAAATGCGATCTGGAGAGCCAATATCAGCTCGGAACTGAAGCCGCGCTTCGGCCTCATCTACGAACGTTGATTATTATTCGGCAAGGGAAGGTTTGGTGCACCTCACTGCCTGGTAATCGGATCCTGCTGAAGCAAATACCCGTCATACCTGATACAAATTTGCTGCTGGCCCCTGCGCAATATACGGTGAATGAGATACCTGTTCTGCTTTACCAAACTCATTTTCAAACAAGTAGTATCATTATCACAATAAGTGGAGTGCATATCCGGGGCGCATTGAATGTCCCAATAAAAGGGCTGTCCTATTCGTTGCGGGTGGGCGACAAAGTACTTGGTTCATCGGCGGAAGTGAAAGTCATCAAGGCGAACGCGCGGCAGTCTGGTCAGGTGGATTCTGCAAAGTATCCCTTCAGCATTATTTTCGATCAGCCTCCATTATTTAGCTTAAAAAGGCTTGTCACTAATGGTCTGGGAATACTGATTTTCATCCTGCTGATCTCGGCAGCTGTAGCGTATGCTATCGATAAATATTTGAATAAGAACGATACCCCTGAAGAAACGTTGCGCCGAGCGATAGATAAAGGGGAGATAGTGCCTTTTTATCAACCAATCGTAAATGGTCGCGATGGAACGTTACGCGGTGTTGAGGTGCTGGCAAGATGGAAGCACCCAAGGGCTGGATATATCTCTCCTGCCTCTTTTATTCCGGTTGCCGAAAAATCAGGTCTGATAGTACCGCTTACTCAAAACTTGATGAAGCAGGTCTCTGCGAATATGAACTCCATCGCCAGCAAATTACCATCCGGTTTCCATGTCGGAATTAACTTCAGCGCATCCCATATTACTTCCCCTGCGTTTGTGGAGGAGTGCCTGCGCTACAGAGGTAGTTTCAGTCGTGATGATCTAAATTTGGTGATCGAAGTGACTGAACGAGAACCATTGCATGTGGATGATGATCTTGTGCAGAGGCTTAATACGCTACATGAAAATGGTTTTGTCATTGCGTTAGATGATTTTGGTACAGGTTATTCTGGACTTTCTTACTTGCATGATCTGCACATTGATTATATCAAGATAGATCAGAGTTTTGTGGGACGGGTAAATGACCTTCCTGACTCAACCCGAATTTTAGATTGTGTACTCGATCTGGCGCGTAAGCTGTCTTTAAGCATTGTTGCAGAAGGAGTAGAAACGAAAGCGCAGCTTGATTATCTTAACAAAAACAACATTGTTTTTCTGCAAGGATACTACTTCTATAAACCGGTCACTTTTACTGAGTTTATCCTTATTCTGCTTTCAAAACCCAAAGTGAAGGTTTTTGTCGAATAAAACGGGAGAAATCTTGTTGATAAAGGTGAGAATGGGGGAGAATCGGCCGTAGAAATCCTGTGTTTTTCTTTATCGTGAGATAAATCTCAGATCGCGCTATTCAAAAAACATATCCTTAGTCATGTGGTGGTTATTTGCATTTTTACATACAGCAAACGGATAACAGCATGACTGATATAGCATTTACCAGGGCACGCGATTCAAATCGTGGAGTGAAAGTAGTACATAAGAAAAAATTGGATGTGCGCAGTAACGGTAAGTATACAAACCGCGACCAACTAGCAATTGCCGCTGTTCTGTTTTTAGGCGGTATCGCCGGAGCTATTGTTTTGGCAATGTACTTAATGATGCAGGAGGGCGTTTTTCTGTACTGATTGTTTAATTTTTCTTATGTTTTATTACGGCGTGTATTGAGTCGCTACTACCATCTCTCAGTAATGTTCAATATTATTAACCATCAATTAAGTTAAGCAGGTATTCCTGAAAATACCTGCTTAAAATATCATTTAGAACAATACACTCTGGCTTCACGAGGGGTATAGATGCCAATCGTGATGATGCGCAAGAAAACATCCATACCCGACTCCTGAACTTCAGTGCGAACAACCTTGTCTGCACCGCCGCAAACAGAAGCTGCATCGATGGTTTGTGACTGGCCAATACCATTAATAAAAAAATTCTGTCTGGTTTCCTGTGTGGGTTTTTCTGCAATACCGTTGTTGATTTTAAAGGTTTGTTGAGCGCAACCGGATAAAGCTGTTGCAGCAATTATCGCAATCATTAACTTTTTCATTTTTACCATTCTCAAGTGTTGGATAGTGAGAAAATGATCTTCTTTAATGTCGCTGGTACATATCCGACCAGCGTTTATGCATGGCAGTATTGTGCTGGCTGTTTATCTATTATTTAGTTAGATAAATTTTTTGTTTATGCTTTGTAGGTCATTGTTGATAACTTACGGTATCAACTCACATTTTATTAATATCAACATTAAGCACGCACAAAAATAGGGGTGTGTTAATGTTGTTTAGACGGGAATATCGAATTCATATACGCGAGGATGATATCAGTTGCATATTGGAACAGGACTATCAGAGATAGTCCTGCCAATAAAACATTTTAAAATTAGAACTGATAGTTTAACGAAACCCAGTAGTTACGACCCGGATTTACGTAGCCGGTAGTGGATTGTGCAGTCTGATAGTAGTCACCTGCGTAGGTGCTATTGCGACCAACCTGATACAGTTTAACTTCGCTGAAGTCTTTATCCAGTACGTTATTGACTGCCGTATTCAGCGTCAGGTCTTTGGTCAGCTTATAAGACATTCCCATATCGAGAACGGTCCAGGCTTTTAAATTCGCGCCTTTGTCGTCATACACCGCCTTTTGTACCGCGCTGAGGTTCTCGTAATTTTCGGTAAAGCGTGGCGCCTTACCGCGATAACGGGCGCTCAACCAGGCGTTCATATCTTCTGTAGCCTGCCAGTTCAGGCGGGCGTTAGCCATATGTTTGGGGGTATAGCTCAACGGTGCGCCTTTATTATCACCATCTTTTTGCTTGCTCTGTGTGTAGGTGTAGTTAAGAGATAAACTCAGTACGTCCGACCAGAGAGGGAAGGTGCTGGCGAATTCAATACCATCGGTCCTTGCCTTACCGCTATTGGTATAGCTGTTGGTATTATCATCGATAGAATACGAGACAATTTTATTTTTATATTCGGTATAGAAGCCGGTAACGTTGGCGTTCAGTCCGGCCTCGTTTTCATAATATAGCCCGGTTTCGTAGCTGATACTTTCTTCCGGCTTGAGGTCAGGGTTACCGACAGTATTAACGGTTCCTTGCGCAGTTACGCCGCTAATGCCGTTATGCAACTGGCTGAGTGAGGGCGCTTTATAACCTGTAGTAACACCGCCTTTGAGCGTCCACTCATCGGAGACATCCCAAACCATATAGGCGCGAGGACTCAGGTGGCCGCCAAAGACATCATTATGTTCATAACGTGTACCTGCGGTTAACGCCAGTGAGTCTAGAATATGCCATTCATCTTCCGCATAGGCAGCCCACGTTTTTTGGTGGAACGTCTCGCCGGTATTGGCCAGTACGACACCGTCTTTCATTCGCGCATCCCAGTATTCCCCACCAAGGGTTAACAGGTGTGAGTCACCTAATGGCGTCAGCAGCACCGAGTCCAGAATGACGTTAGTGTTCTTGAGTTCTCGCGCATCACCGGCACGGCCCGCGTTTTCCGGCGTGAGCGCGGAGGAGACCAGTTGTCGGCCTTTGTTCTCGGTTTCATTCCAGCCGAGGGAAGATTTCCAGGTGCCGAACGTTAAAGCGGTATCGTGGCCGAGAGTCACTTTGTTGCGCTCATAGCGCAGCGTTTTATCATAACCTCCCGTCAGGTTGCCCAACTGTCCATCGTCATTGTCATAGCGCTGTCTGGCAGAGTCGAGATCTAACCACAACGTGTTGTTCTCATTGGTTTTCCAGTCCAGGCGCGTGCCGATATTATAGTTCTCAGATTCAGTTGGATAGGGTACGCGAGTAGAGGCGGTATCGCTCAAAGAGGTGACACTTGAGCCCTGGCGCTGCGTTGTGCTCCCGCGAACCTGCATATCCAGCACGCCTGCGATTAACGGACCGCTGGACCAAAAGTTGGCCACCGTACTGTTACCCCATTTATTACTCTCTTGCAGGTTAACGCCGGTATTGATGGAGGTGCTCCATTTATCGGTACTTTTTTTGGTAATGATGTTCACCACGCCACCGATTGCGTCGGAGCCATACAGCGTCGACATTGGGCCGCGGATCACTTCGATATGATCGATTGCCGCCAGCGGGGGCATAAAGCTGGTATTCATGGCAGAGAAGCCGTTTGGCGTTACATCGCTGCTGCCGTTTTGACGAATACCGTCAATCAGTATCAGGGTATAGCTCGCAGGCATGCCACGGATGCTGATCTCCAGACCACCGGTTTTACCGGTGCTGCTTTCGACATCCACGCCCTCTACTGAACGCAGGGCTTCACCTAAATCATTATATTTATTGGTTTGTAACTCTTGCTGCGAAATCACGGAAACACTGGCTGCTGCATTGGTAATTTTCTTTTCGTAACCGGAGGCGGTGACTACCATGACATCTTCGGCAAAAACCAGGGGGCTGGTAAAACCCATACAGGACAGAACGACAGAGGCAATCGGTTTTAAACGCATAGTCAAACTTCCTTTGTTAAAATTCAAAGGCAGTAAGATAATTGATGAAAATGATAATACAAATAATTATCATTATGGATTTACATAACTTGTCATTTCTGGTGTTTTTCTTGAATAAATATACATAAATTGTCATTGATTTAGCGTAAGGGAATGGTGGTTAAGACAATAGTCTTAATGGTAATTATTAGAATTGAATTAATATGTTATTGAATGAATGGTTGAATTTTAAACAATTTCTGGGGTTCACATCGTACTCATAACGGAGTATCAGAAAAAAGTATGATAATTTTAGAAAATCGTCATACTTTTCTGCGCCGCATCATTTTTTTCGCCAATTCTCTTCGCCATAATCCCTTTCCCAGGAGACTGCTTAACGACGATGCATCGTTAAGCGGCATAAACATAACGCAAATCTGGATAAAATAATGATCAAAGGCAAGCTGGCACTCCTGACGTGTGCATTAACTCTCGCATTAACCTCACCACTCCTCGCCGCGCAGAATGCGGGCGCAGGTCAGACGTTAAAACTGGCGATTGGACCGGAGCCAACGGAAGGGTTTGACCCAATGTTGGGCTGGAGTCATGGCAGCTATTTGCTTTTGCATGCGCCGTTATTAAAACAAAATGCAGATATGAGCTGGGGAAACCTGCTGACGGAGAAGGTGGTGACCAGTGCTGACGGCAAAACCTGGACGCTGACGTTAAAACCTGACCTTAAATTTTCTGATGGGTCGCCGCTAACCGCTGAAGATGTTGTGTTCACTTATAACAAAGCAGCAAAAAGTGGTGGAAAAATTGACATGGGGAACTTCGCTCATGCCAGTTTGAAAGATAACCGCACGGTCGAAGTGACGCTGAGCAGCCCGCAGAGCACCTTTGTGAATGTGCTGGGATCTTTAGGGATTGTTCCGGCAGAGCTTTATAACGAAAAAACATTCGCCAAACATCCGATTGGCGCAGGTCCTTATCGGTTGGTGAGTTTCCAGCCTGGGCAGCAGCTGATTGTGGAGGCTAATCCCTGGTATGCCGGTAAGAAAAATGATTTCAGTAAGCTGGTGTTTGTTTTCCTTGATGAAGATAACGCTTATGCCGCAGCACGCAGTGGGCAACTGGGATTAGTACGTATTGCGCCTTCGATGGCGGTTGCCCCTCAGCAGCAGAATTTGAAACTGTGGGTGCGTGACAGCGTGGAGAATCGGGGCATTGTGTTCCCGATGATTCCTGCAGGTAAAAAAGACGCCAATGGTTATCCGATTGGTAACGATATTACAGCCGATGTCGCGATCAGACGCGCCATCAATTACGCCATTGATCGTAAGCAGCTCGCCGATCAGGTTATGGAAGGTCATGCGATCCCCGCCTATAGCGCGGTTCAGGGCCTGCCATGGCAGGGGCAGTCAGTCGCGTTCAAAGATGGCGACAGCGAAAAAGCACGGACGATTCTGGAAGACGCCGGCTGGAAAGTGGGTAAAGACGGTGTACGAGTGAAAGATGGCAAAGAGGCGCGCCTGACTTTATGGTATGCCAGCGGTGACAGTACGCGTCGGGATTTAGCCGAAGCCGTACGTGCGATGCTGGAGCCTGTGGGTATCCAGGTATCATTGCAATCCGGAAGCTGGGAAACCGTTGAGCGTCATATGCATGCCAACCCGACGCTGTTTGGCTGGGGAAGCCTGGATCCCATGGAGCTGTTCCATCATTACAGCAATCAGGCTGCGGGCGTGGAGTATTACAACCCCGGTTACTACAGTAATTCTGTCGTTGAAGAGCATCTCAAACAGGCTATTGATGCACCGGACTGGCAAAAAGCGCTGCCTTTCTGGCAACAGGTTGAGTGGGATGGCAAGCAAGGCGCTGGTGTACAGGGCGATGCCGCATGGGCATGGTTATTGAATATTCAGCACACTTACCTGGCAAATCCATGTATTGACTTAGGCAAAGGCGCACCGGAAATTCACGGGAGCTGGTCACTGCTCAATAATCTGGATGAATGGACCTGGACCTGCCGTTGATGAAGTCTGTAGTGGGCCATTTTCTCCGGCTGATGGTGTTATTAGTGCTGGTTGCGGCTGGCACTTTTGTGCTGCTCAGCTTTTCTCCGGTCGATCCGATTCGTGCTTATATTGGCAACGATCTCCTGCACGTGCCACCGGAACAATATGCACGTATCGCCGCACGCTGGGGATTGGATCAGCCGCTGTGGGAGCGTTTTGGTAACTGGTTTATACGGGTATTGCAGGGCGATCTCGGCTACTCGATGTTGTTTAATGCGCCGGTTGCCAGCGTGATCAAGGAGCGCTTTGCTACCTCGTTTGCGCTGCTTAGCGGCGCATGGCTGCTCTCCGGTATAGTGGGGACGGCAATGGGATTTGTCGCCGGACGCTACCTGAATCGCTGGCCGGATAAAGCAATTTGTCGCCTCAGCTATCTGCTTTCCTCGTTACCGACCTTCTGGATTGGCATGCTGCTGCTGGCGTTATTTGCCGTTCGTTGGCCGGTATTCCCGGTCTGCTGTGCGTGGGAGCCGGGCAACAACAGCGATATGGCGACACTAACCGAGCGTCTGCGCCATCTGGTGCTTCCCGTTTGCGCGCTAAGTTTACTGGGGCTGGGGCAGATTACACTTCATACGCGGGAAAGTATCGCCAGCGTAATGAAGAGTGAATTTGTCCGTTTTGCGCGCTCTCAGGGCGACAAAGGTTGGTCACTGTTACGCCATCAGGTTCTGCGCCACGCTATCACGCCCGCGCTGTGCCTGCAGTTCGCCTCGCTGGGAGAACTGTTGGGGGGCGCGCTGCTGGCAGAAAAGGTCTTTGCTTATCCCGGACTTGGGCAGGCGACCATTGATGCCGGCTTGCGGGGCGATCTACCGTTACTGATGGGGATCGTCTTGTTTAGCACCGTGCTGGTTTTTATTGGCAATTCACTTTCTACCTGGTTTGTTCACGTGTTGAACCGTGCTCTGGAGCGACCCGATGCTCTATAATCCGACGCCGACGCTTATTCGTCTGGTGCTCTCTTTTAGTTGTCTGCTATTCATTGCGGTTTATGGCGCGGCCACGCTGGATAACCCGTTGAATGTGAATCTGCTTGCCCGTCATCTGCCTCCTGATGCGCTGTACTGGTTTGGCACCGATAACCTCGGTCGCGATCTGTGGGTGCGTTGCTTTCAGGGGGCGTTAACCAGTCTGCAAATTGGTATTGGCGCAGCCTTGTGCAGCGGCTTCATTGCGTTAATGATGGCGGCGTTGTCGCGCCTGCATCCACGTCTGGACGTGCTTATGCGTCTGATAACTGATGCCATGCTGTCGATGCCGCATCTGCTGCTGCTTATTTTGATTTGTTTTACGCTGGGCGGTGGGAAAAGTGGGGTGATCATGGCAGTAGCGCTAACCCACTGGCCGCGCCTCGCACTGATTCTGCGTGCAGAGGCCGAGCGCGTTGCCCATAGCGACTATCTGACGCTGACATGGCGTCTGGGACATGGTCATTTTTACTGCTGGCGACATCACTATCTACCGGCATTGTTACCCCAATGGCTCACGGGGACATTGCTGATGTTCCCCCATGCGGTGCTGCACAGCGCGGCGTTGAGTTTCCTCGGTTTTGGACTGGCGCCGCATGAACCGTCGCTGGGGCTGCTGCTGGCGGATGCGCTGAGGTTTATCAGTCATGGGGACTGGTGGTTAGTGCTGTTTCCGGGGCTGATGTTATTCAGCCTGGTGATGTTATTCGATCAGCTCGCGAGGGCAGTGCATCGTTTATGGTTGCGAGGTGACATATGTTGAGTTTAAGACAGGTCTCGCTGGACGTGGCGCGTTATCGTTGGTTCGGGGCGAGAAAATGGTCTCCGATGTTGCAGAATATCTCTTTCGACGTTGCGCCCGGTCAGATGGTGGCCTTAGTTGGGGGAAGTGGTGAAGGGAAAAGTCTGCTCCTGCAATGTCTGCTCGATCTGTTACCGGAAAATTTGCGTCTGCACGGCGCCATAACCCTTGATGGCAAAATGCTGAACAGTCATGACATCCGCGAATGTCGGGGCAATACCTTCAGCTATGTCCCGCAAGGCGTTCAGGCCCTGAACCCGCTGCTCTCAATTGAAAAGCATTTGCGCAGAGCAAGTCAGCTCTCCGGCCAAACCTGGAATGCCGGAAAAATAGAAAAATTGCTCCAGCGTAGTCAACTGGAAACCAGCGTATTAGATGCCTTCCCGCGTCAGCTTTCAGGCGGTATGGCGAAACGTGTTCTGGCCTGTCACGCGTCGCTGAGTCAGGCCCGCTATATTCTGGCTGACGAAATTACCGCCTGGCTTGATGTGCCATTGGCTAATCAACTGCTTGAGCAGTTGCGTGGTTTATGTGAGCAAGGGGCTGGTGTTTTATGGGTGACGCACGATCTCACGCTGGCGGCCCAGCATGCGGATCGCATCGTCGCGCTGTATCAGGGAAGCGTGTCGGATAACGTTAGTCGTGAACAGCTGTTACGCGGGGAAATTAGCGAGCATCTGCAACGTCAATGGCGGGCTCTGCCTGAGAGAAATCAATTATTTGGAGTGCGCGATGCTGTGCTGTCGTGATGTCGTGATTCGCCAGGGAGGAAAGGTGCTGTGGCAAAACCTTTCTTTCTCTTTGTATCCCGGTGAACGTATTGGGATTTGTGCGCCCAGCGGAACCGGCAAAACGACGTTGGGGCGCGTGCTGGCGGGCTGGCAAAAGCCGACCTCGGGCGACATTCTTATCGATGACCAGCCGCTACCGATGCATCAATATTGCCCGGTGCAACTGGTACCGCAGCATCCGGAATTAACTTTTAACCCACGGCGTAGCACCGGCGATGCGGTTTATGACGCCTGGCGGCCCGGCGCGGAACTCCTTATCCGTCTGCATATCAAGCCGGAGTGGCTAACCCGTCGCCCCGGACAGCTTTCTGGTGGTGAACTGGCGCGAATCGCCATACTTCGCGCGCTGGACCCGCGGACCCGTTTTCTTATTGCCGATGAGATTACCGCTCAGCTCGATCCTTCCATTCAAAGAGATATCTGGGGGCTGCTGCTCGAAGAATGCCAGCGTCGATCGTTAGGCATGCTGATTATCAGCCATCAGCAGGCGCTGCTTGATCAGATTTGCACGCGAGCGCTACTCACGCCGTGATTTTCCCCGTTCCGGTAAGTTACGACGTTGATTAAATGGTTATGTTATATTATAACATTTCACTCGCAAACGATTTGAGGGTGAAATTTTGGCTATTCATTTTAAAAAACTGGCAATTGCTCTGGGGATGATTTTGGTCAGTGGTCAGGTTTTGGCTCACGGTCACCATTCACATGGTGTTCCGATGAGTGAAACAGAACAAAAGGCGTCAGAAGGCATGTTTGATGATGATCAGGTACAGAACAGAGCGCTGACTGACTGGGATGGCATGTGGCAATCTGTCTATCCGTATCTGGTCAGTGGCGAACTTGATCCGGTATTCAAAAAGAAAGCGGAGAAAGATAAAAGCAAAACGGCAGAACAGATTAAAGATTATTACCGTCAAGGCTATGCAACTAACGTAGACACCATCGGCATTGAAAATGGTGTGATGGAATTTCATACCGGTAATCAGGTTACATCATGCAAATACGATTATGCCGGATATAAAATCTTGCACTATAAATCAGGCAAGAAAGGTGTACGTTATTTGTTTGAGTGTAAAGCTGCTGATAGCAAAGCGCCTAAATACGTCCAGTTCAGCGATCATATCATTGCTCCGCGCAAGTCAAGCCACTTCCATATTTTTATGGGAAATACCTCGCAGGCAGCCTTGCTCGAAGAAATGGAGAACTGGCCTACCTACTATCCTTATCAGTTGAAAGGCGAAGAGGTGGTGGATGAGATGCTGCACCATTAATCCGGCCTAAGTTAACGGTACATACCCGCCGCCGGTGGCGGGTATTTTAATTAACAACCTTCTCTTTCCATCCCCTTGCGCATTCGTTAGCATATTGTCTTGCAGCAAGTGCATGTGTTTTTTCAGGAAGAGGTTAACGTGTTTGCAGAGTATGGAGTTCTGAATTACTGGACATATCTGGTGGGGGCTATTTTTATCGTGCTGGTTCCCGGGCCAAATACGATATTTGTGTTGAAGAATAGCGTTGGTCGGGGAGTGAAGGGCGGTTATCTCGCCGCAAGCGGTGTGTTTATCGGTGATGCTGTGTTGATGTTTTTGGCCTATGCCGGTGTTGCCGCCTTGATCAAAACCACGCCTGTTTTATTCAATATCGTTCGTTATCTCGGCGCTTTTTATCTGCTGTATCTCGGTGCGAAGATCCTGTACGCCACACTGAAATCAAAGGCAAGCGACGCCGCGGCTGAGGAAGTCCCGTTTGGCGCCATTTTTAAGCGCGCCTTAATTCTGAGCCTGACTAATCCGAAAGCAATTCTGTTTTATGTTTCGTTCTTCGTGCAGTTCATTGATGTCAATGCGCCGCACTCAGGGCTGTCATTCTTTATTCTGGCTATAACGCTTGAGATAGTGAGCTTTTTCTACCTGAGTTTCCTTATTTTTTCCGGCGCGTTTGTGACCCAGTACATTCGTACCAAGAAGAAGTTGGCTAAGGTGGGTAACTCCCTTATCGGTCTGATTTTCGTTGGTTTTGCTGCCCGTCTGGCGACGCTTCAGTCGTAATCATTGGCCCGCTGAATATGGCGGGCTTCAATATTAAGCTTTTCTTCCCCACACATATCAGCTAATGGTTATAACCAATAAATGGTATTTTAAATGTATATTTTGAGGCGTACTCTGTACACAGCAGCGGTTCAATAAGACTCGCTGGTTGTCGACTGGAAAAGGGAAGAAAAATGCTTCAAATTCCACAGAATCATATCCATACACGCTCAACTCCGTTCTGGAACAAACAAACTGCACCTGCCGGAATTTTCGAACGCCACCTTGATAAAGGCACCCGTGCCGGGGTTTATCCTCGACTGTCAGTTATGCAGGGGGCGGTCAAATATCTCGGCTACGCAGATGAACACAGCCCAGAGCCAGTAGAGGTGATGGTTATTGAGGCCGGTCAGTTTGGCGTTTTTCCGCCGGAAAAATGGCATTACATCGAAGTGATGACCGACGACACTTACTTTAATATCGATTTTTTCGTTGCCCCGGAAGTACTGATGGAGAGTGCAAATCAACGAAAAGTCGTGCGCACTGGCAAGGAGTAAATCATGGGCAAAGCAACTTATACCGTCACAGTAACTAATAACAGCAACGGTGTGTCTGTTGATTACGAGACCGAAGCGCCGATGACATTATTGGTTCCGGATGTCGCGGCAGAAGTGGTCAAAGACCTGGTCAATACCGTCCGTTCATACGATACCGAGAATGAGCATGAAGTCTGCGGATGGTAGTGCTTTCACTTCTGATACCGCTTGAACTGATTGATTCTTAACTTGAAAACCGCACTGCATTTTGATAACGCAGGGCGGTTTTTTATTTGCGTCGGATAGATCGCAGTCCGGAAAAAGATTTCTTAAGAATACCTTAAGAAATTCGCATCGTTTGCTAATAGTTGAACATTCATAGGGGTTATGATCGTGAAATAGTAACAATACAGAACTTCGCGCTTATGAAATTGAATACCCGACTTACATTATCCGCATTCATTCTTGGACTGGTCCTCGTCGCGATCCCGTTCACCGCAAACTGGCATCTTCCTCTGCTTAATGGCGCGGTTGTCACATGGATTGAAAATGGCCAGGCGCTATGGTTATTGTTTGGTGCTGTATTTACTTTCTGCTACATCCGGCCTTTATCGCGTCCTGCAGGCGAGAAGCAATTTTGGCTTTGGGCGGCGGTATGGTGGCTGGTATTGCTGGGCCGAAGCACCAGTTGGGGCCGTGATTACTTCCCGGAGCATCCTAAACTGCTGTTCAGAGCTATCTCAGTCGTGTTAATTGCGATGATTATTCTGCCGGTCCTGCTGTCGAAGCACTTACGCCAGGATATTGCCCGGCGCTTGCGTAATGAACCGCTACCGCTGTGGCTACTGGCGATCACCGTCTGCGCATTTTTGATTTCCGATACAGTGGAGCATCATCGCCTGCTGGCGCCTGTCTTTTTGCATAACGCCAGTTACGGCGATTTGATTGAAGAATTGTACGAACTGCCGTTTATGGTGGGATTGTTTCTGATGAACCTCGGTTTTATGCAGCGGGATAAACAGCATGAGTCTGCCGCTATTTGCTTCAGTGAACCACATCTGGCGAAGTAGTTGGAAAAGGCCTGAGTCTGGAAGGCCAGACTCAGGCGGTCAGGGCGATAATTTACGCAATGGCCTCACACAAGCGTGATTTCATTTCGCTGTACGTTTGTGCGGCATACTTCTCCGCCCATCCCTGATCGGTAATGTGCTCAATTTTGACAGCACAATATTTGGTTTCCGGCGTTTTCGAGATCGGATCAAGGTTATCCTGTGTTAACTCATTACACGCGCCAATCCACCATTGATAGGTCATATACACTGTGCCGGCATTAATACGCTCGGAGACATCCGCACGGCTGATGACCTTGCCTCGGCGCGAGCTTACCCACACCAGGTCACGATGACGGATACCCAGTTTTTCTGCATCATCGGTGTTGATTTGAACATACCCTGGCTCATCAGCCAGCGCCTGTAATGCCGCGCAGTTGCCGGTCATGGAGCGGCAGGAGTAGTGTCCGACCTCGCGCACGGTACACAACACCAGCGGATAGTTCTCATCAGGGACTTCAGCAGGAGCGCGCCACGGAGCGGCAAACAGTTTGCCTTTGCCATTCGCGGTATCAAATTGGCTGTGTGCGTAAAGATACGGTGTGCCCGGGTGATCGAGATCCGGACAAGGCCACTGAACATGGCCCATCTCACCCATTTTCTCATAGGTCACGCCATAGAATAGCGGGCACAGTTTGCGCATCTCATCCCAGATTTGCTGATTATTTTGATACTGCATCGGATAGCCCATTTCGCTGGCCAACAGACTGATAATTTCCCAGTCACGTTTAACATCCCCGTGGGGTTCAATCGCTTTCTCAAAACGCTGGAAGCCACGATCGGCGCAGGTAAAGACACCGCCGTGTTCGCCCCATGATGTTGCAGGCAACAGGACGTCGGCCATCTCTGCCGTTTTGGTCATGAAGATATCCTGCACGACGATAAAATCGAGCGCGTTAAATCCTTCCCGGACCAGCCCCAAATCAGCCTCGGTTTGCAGCGGATCCTCACCCATGATGTAGTAGGCTTTTATTTTGCCCTCAATCGCCAGATGCGGAACTTCGGTGATGCGCGTTCCGACCTTGTCATCCATCTGATTAACGTCAATCCCCCAGGCGGTGGCGAATTTCTCCCTGACGGCAAAATCGGTCACGTCCTGATACCCCGGAAACTGGTTAGGCAGTACGCCCATATCACATGCGCCCTGCACGTTATTTTGCCCGCGTACCGGGCCAACGCCGACGTTTGGACGTCCCAGATTCCCGGTCAGTAAGGCCAGGCTCGACAGTCCACGCACCACATCAACGGCCTGGCCAAACTGCGTGACGCCCATCCCCCACATCACGGTTGCCGATGGCGCCGCGGCAAATGTACGCATCGCCTGACGAACCTGTTGTGCAGGGACGCCTGTTAAATGTTCTACGGCTTCAGGGGCATAGTCCTTAACGGTTTCCCAGTATGTTTCCAGACCTTCGGCATGTTTATGCACGTACTCGCGATCGTAAAGCTGCTCTTCAATAAGCACATGGCCAAAAGCGTTGACCAGCGCCATGTTGCAGCCATTTTTTAACTGCAAATACTGATCGGCGATACGGGCGGTTTCAATACGGCGAGGGTCGCAAACAATGATTTTCGCGCCGTTCTGACGAGCTTTAATCACCCGACGGGCCACTATGGGGTGTGAGTCCGCGCAGTTATAACCAAAGATGAGCAGGCATTTTGAGTTTTCAATGTCGCTGATGGAGTTGCTCATTGCGCCATTGCCCAGCGTTTCCTGTAGACCCGCAACGGAAGGGCCGTGACAGACGCGGGCACAGCAGTCGACATTGTTGGTATTGAGCACCCCACGGGCGAATTTTTGCATCACGTAGTTGGTCTCATTGCCTGTTCCCCGGGAGGAACCTGTCGTCATGATGGCGCGAGGACCATAGGTATTTTTGATTTCAGATAAGCGTTTAGCGGTGTAACGAATGGCCTCATCCCAGCTAACGGGAGTGAATTTTCCACCTTTTTCATAACGGATCATCGGGCGAGTCAGACGGGGAGTCAGAAGGCGGGTGTCGTTCAGAAAGTCCCAACCATAATAGCCTTTCAGGCATAGCTGATTTTGGTTCGTTACACCCTCAGCGGCTTCGGCGCGGATGATTTTGTTATTTTCAACAACAAGCTTGAGCTTGCACCCGGCCCCACAGTATGGGCATACACTGGTGATTTTTTTCATCAATAACAGACCTGTTAAATGCTGAAATAGCGCGAATTGTAGACGAAGCCACGTGAATAGATATCACGGGCTACGATGTGTCGTAGTGACGGGTTGTTAAAGCATAAAGCATGCCAAAAATGAAAACCCAGCATTGGCAGGGGGGCTGCCCAGAGAGCAGAGAGGAATGACTGTCGATTCGTCACTATTGACGAGAAGCGTCATAAATATCACCGTTTTGTCGTTGGTCTAACTCTATGAAACATCAGAAAAAGATGAAAATTACAGGTGATGCCGATCACAAATTATAATTTTTCAGCGCTATGCTATGCTTTTATACAACGAGTCAATCGTTAACTTAAAAACATAAGTGAGGAAAATAATGGGCATTATTTCATGGGTGATTTTCGGTCTTATCGCGGGGATTTTGGCAAAATGGATTATGCCGGGTAAAGATGGCGGCGGATTCTTTATGACCATTATCTTGGGGGTTGTTGGTGCGGTGGTTGGCGGCTGGATCAGTACCTTCTTTGGCTTTGGCAAAGTTGATGGTTTCAACTTCGGCAGTTTCGTCGTAGCGGTTATCGGCGCGATCGTGGTGCTGTTTATCTACAGAAAGATCAAAAGCTAACTCAATATACAGAGATGAAAGGCCACTGATATGTGGCCTTTTTATTAGTTACCACCAGCCCAGTTCCGTTCCCAGAACCACGATGATAGCCACGCCAATCATAATGAGCGTTGTTTTTTTCATCGTTATGCACCCGGCGCAGCGTAGCCGCCAACAAAAAACCAGGATAAGAAAACGACAGCGGAAATGAAAATAATGACGGGGAAAATAATACCGAGTCGCATAGGATTATCTGCCAGAGTTATTTAAAGACGAGCCAGCATAGCAGGGCTTAATGTACGACAAAAGTGGTTTTATCCTGTCGCTTTTTATCTTTGTACATTGCGCTGTCTGCCATGTGGAGCGCACAGTTTACATCGGTCTCATGCGGATCAATTTCCACCACGCCCAGGCTGGCGCCAGGATAAAACAGATGGACGCTGCCCAAGTGATAGTCGCCGCAAATGCGCTGTTGCAGCTGATTTTTCACCTTTTGCAGGCGCTCGTACCGATCGCTTTCATCTTCCGGCGACAGGCTAACGACTAAAAATTCGTCACCGCCCAGTCGACCAAGGATATCATTGTCGCTGCATTCGTGGAGCAGGCGCTGTCCGATCTGGATCAGGAACTGGTCGCCAACTTCATGACCAAAGCGGTCATTAATCAGTTTGAAATCATCCAAATCAATATAGGCAACGACGACCTTCTGCCGGAGATGTCGGGCAAGCGAAAATAGGGTTTCAACATTTTCAAAAATCGAGCGCCGGTTCGGTAACCCGGTCAGCGCATCGGTGTAGGAATACGCAATCAGCGCGGCGTTGGCTTCGCGTAACTGAGCGACCAGCGACTCTTTTTGAATAGACTGGGCGATCAGGCCGGCAAACAGATTCAGCACCTGTTCACCTCGCTCGCTCAATGCCTGCTGGCGGCGACTGGTGGCACAGAGCGTACCGTAAAACGTTCCGTCCGGAAGATGAACAGGCGTGCTGAGAAACGTAGTGATTTCCAGCGCGCGGGCTGCGCTGCATTCCGGCCAGCGTGCGGGCACGTTGTCGCTATACAGACAGTTATCTTCGATGGCGCGTTTGCATAGCGTCTCATCCCACGGGACGGACAGCCCTTCCGGGATCTGCATTTGTTTGCTATTGCGCGCGTACAAAATATGCTGCAGGCGAGCATCTAAATCGACCTTGGTTAAATAGGTTGATTCCATCTCTGTCACCACCTCCAGCATCTCCAGAAGTTGCCGAACCAGACTCTCAACAGACTGCTCCGTGGCTAAGGATTGTGAGACTCTGGCGAGGATCATGTCCGACATGAGGTGTAAATACTCCTGAATAATGACAAGGCTGGCGTTGCCCGCATGATAGAACATCAAGGTGAAAGATGAAACACGTGCTCCCGGTTAAAATGTAAACATAAAATTGAAGCCCGGTGGTAAAACATGGAGATATATGAGGAGTCGGGGTAATCTTGCCGGATAACGTTCTTAGCAGGAGTTGATATGAAACTGGCGTCTGTTATTTTGCCCGGCATGCTGGTGCTGGCAGGGTGTAGTACCCCACAACCGGAAGCGCCAATGCCGCCGAAAATTGGCATGGCAAATCCGGCATCGGTGTATTGCGAACAAAAGGGCGGCTCGCTGATTGCGGTGCAGACTCCGCAAGGGGTAAGGTCTGACTGCAAACTCCCCGGAGGGGAAGTGATAGATGAATGGGAACTCTGGCGTAGAGAAGCGGGGAAGTGATCCGCTGTTAGCATTGACGTAGCCATTCAGCCAGCACCAGCGCGTGGTTTTGCTGAGTATTCTTCGCCGCATACAGTAGCGTTAAGGTTTGCTGCCGGGCAATTTCTGCGAGGCGCTTCCCTTCCTGCTGCTGTTGGGCCAGTTCGCTACGGTACTGCTGGGAGAAGTGAGAAAAATCAATCAGCTCTGCGTGGAATGCTTTACGTAAATCTGATGACGGCGTCAGCGCTTTATTCCATTCATTGAAAGCAAGGTCGGTCTTTTTTATCCCCCGTGGCCACAACCGATCGACCAGAACGCGATAACCATCGCTTGTTTCTGCCGGGTCATACACGCGTTTACACTGAATATTCATCTTTTCATCCGCTCCATTAAGCCGCCGCGTTGGTATTTAGCATCATTTTTATGACGGTTAAATAAGATCCTAAAACGTGACCATTATAGCATTTTGCCAGCCTGGACTCCCAATTTAAGGGATTGTGATACCGATGAAAAGTCGGTAGGCTGAGGCTCCTTATGTTGTCCCTTATTGTCTGGACATAAGGAAACCTTAATGGACATTTCCCCGATAAAAGATACGCTTCGCATTGCGCTGGTGGGCGATTACAACCCCGATATTGTGGCGCACCAGGCGATTCCCCTTGCCATTGATGATGCTGCTGCCGTGCTGGAGTTGGTGGCTGATTATGACTGGCTAACCACTTCTGATATCAATAGCCGTGAAGACCTGATTGGCTATGATGCCATCTGGGTCGTGCCAGGCAGCCCCTATCGACACCCGGAAGGGGCGCTGATTGCGATACGCTACGCACGCGAGAACAGCATTCCATTTTTAGGCACCTGTGGTGGTTTCCAACACGCCATACTGGAGTATGCCCGAAACGTGCTGGGCTGGAGTGATGCCGCGCATGCTGAAACGGATACCGCTGGGCGAATGGTGATCGCGCCGTTGACCTGCTCGTTGGTTGAAAAAACGGATGATATTGAGCTCCGGGCCAATACGCTGATTGCGAAAGCCTATGGACGCGATGCTATCACGGAGGGGTATCACTGCAACTATGGTGTGTCGGACGCTTTTGCCACCGAGCTTGAGAGCGGCGATCTCCGGGTGACCGGTTGGGATGACGCCGGGGATATTCGCGCCATTGAACTGGTAACGCATCCTTTCTTTGTTGGCACACTCTTTCAACATGAACGTGGCGCGCTGGCGGGAAAACCCGTGCCGTTAGTCCAGGCGATGCTCCGCGCGGCGCGGGGATAAAATGCCGGGCAGGACGTTAGCTAACCTGCCCGCGACATTATGCGTTCGCGATCTCCCGATCGCGCCCAGCGCACAGACCAAACACGGCCATCAGCATCGCTAACACGGCGACACCCGCTAATGGAATCAGCCAGCTACCGTTGAGGTCGTGAATTTTACCCATCAAGGGCGGCCCGCAGGCGGCCAGTAAATAGCCGACAGACTGCGCCATTCCGGACAACGCCGCGGCCTGATGTGCGGAACTTGCGCGCAGGCCAATGAAGGTCAAGCCGAGGATCATGGTCGCACCTGAGCCAAAGCCAAACAGAATGGTCCACAGTAAAGCCTGGTCGGGCATTATGGCAAATCCCGCCGCGCCAACGGCGCACATTACTGAAACCAGGGCGGCGATGGCACGCTGATCCTTAAATCTGTTCAGGACGAGGGGAATCAATAACCCTGGCGCGGCGGTCGCCAGTTGCAGTAAACCGTGCAACGAACCGGCCTGCGCCTCGCTGTAGCCGTGGCTGATTAAAATGGCGGGCAACCAGCCGATGATCACGTAATAGATAAGCGAGTTGATTCCCAGAAACAGGGTCACCTGCCAGGCGAGGCCGGAGCGCCAGATAGCACGGGAATGTAATGCGCGTGAGTTACTCAGGCTGGCATTGCCCGTCTGACGACACTGGGGCAACCAGATAACCAGCGCCAGCAGCGGAAAAACCATCAGTACCATCAGTGCGCCGCGCCAGCCAAATCCATTTAACGCCAGCGGAACAACCATGGCTGAACCCAGCGCCGCCGCTGCGCCCATGGTCAGCGAGTAAGCGCCAGTAAGTTTTGCTACATGCTGGGCATAATCACGCTTAATCAGCCCTGGCAACAGGACATTTCCCAGGGCTATTCCGCACCCGATGATAGCGGTTCCGCTAAACAGCAATCCCGGTGAGGGCAGCGAGCGTATCGTAATACCTGCGCAAATCAGCAGCATAGCGGCAAACAGGCTGCGTTCGATGCCCCAGCGGCGCGCAACGGCTGCGGCCAGAGGGGATACCAGCGCGAAGGCCAGCAGCGGAAGGGTGGTCAAGAGTCCCGTTTGGGCAGTGCTCAGACCGTAGTCGGCACGAATTGCATCTAACAGCGGGGCGGCGCCGGTAAAGGTAACGCGCAGCGTGGTGGCAATCATCAGGATACCCGCGATCAGCAAAGCAGCGTTTTTACCGCGGGAGGAAGGCGTATTTATCATTTTTTTCTCATCTTGTCAGGCGAGGCGATACCTTAGCGTTTTTACGCCATGAGTGAATCAAGCTAAAATGACAGTTTATCGCTAAAATCGGACATTCTTATGTTGGGACTAAGATTGGATGGGTATGAACCTGACCTTCACCATGATGCCGCGGTGGCGTTCTGCATTCAGGCCCGGGAAGATGAACTCTTTAGTCCGCTGCATCAGCATCGTAAGGGGCAGTTGATTCTGGCTTTGCATGGCGCGATTACCTGCGAGGTCGAAAATGCCATGTGGATGGTACCTCCCCAATATGCGGTGTGGATCCCTGGTGAAATTCCGCACAGTAACCATGTAACCGTAGGCGCACAATTGTGTTTCTTGTTTATTGAACCTCATGCCGTCGTGATGCCTGAGCGTTGTTGTACGCTAAAGATATCTCCCTTGTGCCGGGAGCTCATTCTCTCGCTGGCGTCGAAAACGGACGACCAACGACTGGAACCGTCAACTCAGCGACTGACGCAGGTGTTGTTTGATGAACTCCCGCAGCAGCCGCAGGAGCAACTGCAGTTACCGGTTTCCGATCATCCGAAAATCCGCAGAATGGTCGCGACAATGGCGCGAGAGCCTGCCCAATGGCAGACGCTGGGGCAGTGGGCCGACGTATTTGCGATGAGTGAGCGCAACCTTGCCCGGCTGGTCGTCAAGGAAACGGGATTGAGCTTTCGCCGCTGGCGTCATCAGTTGCAGTTGATTCTGGCGCTGCAGGCGCTGATCGATGGTCATAATGTGCAGCAGGTCGCGCAAATGCTCGGTTATGATTCAACCACCGCATTTATCACGATGTTCAAAAAAGGCCTGGGGCAGACCCCAGGCCGTTATCTGAGCTGACTTGCTACTGCTTCCCAACAATCAACGAGACCAGACCTGCCGCAATAAGCGGCCCCACCGGTACGCCGCGAAACAGCGCCACGCCCAGCACCGTACCGACCAGTAAACCGGCCACAAGCTGGGGCTGGCTGCCCATCAGCGTGACGCCGCGCCCGCCAAGCCAGGAGACAACCACGCCGACGGCAATTGCGACCAGTGATTTCCAGTTTACAAAGGAGTGAATGAGCGTGGAGGGCGGTAGCGTTCCGCTGGCGATCGGTGCCATTACGCCGATAGTCAGAATAATAATCCCGATGGTCAGTCCCTGTTTTTCAATCCACGGAAAGAACGTATTCAGAGGGGTTACACGGACGATGATCAGCACCAGAATTGAAACAGCGACAGTGGTGTTGTGGCTGACAAAGCCCAGAGCTGCCAGTCCGAGGAGGATCAGCAAAGTGACATCAAACATCGTAGTTTCCTTGCCAAAAGAAAAAATAAGCCTGCTTACTGTACGCGTAAACGCGTGACGGAACAGGCTTTATTTAATAATTATGATTTTTTTGAGCTAATGCACGATGCGGCGTTATTTACTGCTAACTCGGCTGTTATTGAACGCGGCGGAACGAAATTAATTCCGGTTGTGCAATTCGCAGGTAATCAGCAGTATCCATGATCACGGATTTTTCCAGCATTCCGGCATTGAACGCAATTTCAGTAAAACGTTCAAACAACAGCGGATCGGCGACCAGTTTGAGATTCGGATGGAAACTAAATGGTGGGATTGCGCCAAATACGCAACCCGTCAGTTCATCGACTTCCGCCGGGCTGGCGAGCGACGCTCTCAACCCGCCGATATGGCCGGCCAACAGGCTCAGGTCGGCCTGCTGGTCGGCAGAGAGAATCGCCAGAACATGCTGATTAACGCCGTTACCCTTTACTTTACAGACCAGCGCTTTTGCGCCCTGGCCCAGTGCAGTACCGCGAATTTCAGAGACCGCTTCACATTTGCCGACGGCTTCATGGCTAACCACGCGATACGTCGCGCCTTGTTCTGATAATAACGAAATTAAACGCTGATGCGTTGCGTTACCTTTGTTCACTTCCGTCATGACTTGCTCCTGGTACAACAATGAAAATCCTGGCTGAAAAATGATTACGCATCGGTGCGTTTTTTCTGTTTGTTCAGATAGAGTTGGGCATCCGATGCTTTGTAAGCATCATCAATGGTGTCGTTTGGTTGCATATTATAAATCCCGGCAGAGAAGCTGATTGATATATCTTGCGCAATAATTTGTAAGTTGTAGCGAATCCGTTCCAGCACGCGGTGCGTTAATTCACTGGGATGATCGATGAGGATAATGCAAAATTCATCCCCGCCGAGTCGGATGGCATAGTCGCTTTTGCGAATCGAGGTTTGAATGGCTTTAGCCAGAAGGGTGATAATGCGATCGCCTTCCTTATGCCCCAATGTGTCATTAATGACTTTTAGCTTATCGCAATCAATGGCGATAAAGGTCACGAGGGTTCCCGTGTTGACCAACTGCTGCAAACGCTGTTCGAGCATCGGCGTCAAAATTTTACGGTTATAGAGTCCGGTCATCGCATCGCTGATATTTTCCCGCGTGACGTTGTGATACAACCGAAAATGAGTTCTGACCATATTCAGCAGCAATATCGTTGCCAGAAGATAAAAGGCGAATATTTTCCATGATGAGACGATAAAGTACATAAAATCAAGAGATAACGTGACGTGTATGCCGCCAGGGATGTCCTTCTCGTAGTGAACGTAGCGGAATAAATGGGTCTCACTTTGGTGAACAATAATCTCTTTTCCTGAGCTGATATCCGAGAGCGTCACGTTAAGAAAACGCCAGACGAGAGGGCGATCGCTGGTATAAAAGATATTTTTTAAATTTTCTTTGTTAATATCCACCATCACCACGCCTTTTAGCTTACCGGCATAGTAGACCGGCGTTAAAAAACTCATCACCTTTTTCTCGGTCAGGTTATCCTCATAAATACTGGAGATCACCGTACGACCAGTGAAAATACCGTCAATATCATTCTGATCGATTCCCAGCGAGCCTTTTTGCAAAAATGTCCAGTTGTGTATCGCAAATTTCCGTGAATCGATCAGGTCATAGAAATAGACGTAGTTATTTTTCAGATCGACGTAGTAGCGAAATTTATACTCCAGCGTCCCTAATCCCTGCCCATAATCCTTTTGCAGGCGATTGACGTTCACCGCCCGGTCAAAAGAGGGTAACAGGAATACGTCTTCAAGTTGCCCGCTACATTTCGTGGAGGTGGTCTGCAACGTACCGTGTAATGGCAGATAATTATGCGCTGTGAGATTGAGCCCATGTGTACCGTTAACGCTATCGAAAGCATCGCAGAACGCTTTTTGTTGTTCGACAGATGCGGGTCCCTTAGGGGATGAAAATGTGCGCATCAGATGGGCTGCAATACTCTGATTGGTGTACTTATCATAGAGAAAGGAGGAGTCGGCTTTCTCATTGATATAGCGCATATAGGCATTCATTGCCTTATCGCTGGCAATGAGTTCATAAACTAAAAAAGAAGATGTCAAAACAACAACGCTGACTGAGATAAAGAGCCTGAGCGCTTTATGATGCAACTTCATAATGAATTACAGCCCATAGGTTAGAGATGCGATTTTACCACATGCTCCACATTCGCTCTAACGAAGCGGCGGGATAAACCATTGCAAAATGTCACGATCATGATACAGGGTAATGTAATCAGCCGAAGCCTGAGCCTCGGCCGAAAGTGGTTACTTAATTATTGCTGGTGGTACTTTGCTTATGAAACAGTTCGCGGAATACCGGATAAATATCATCCTGATCGCGGATATGCTGCATCGCAAAATTTTCAAAGGTTGATTGTAGATGTTCATATTCACGCCATAAGGTCTGGTGCGCGCGGCGAGTAATTTCGATATAGCTGTAATATCGCACTACCGGCAACAGTTTTTTCGCCAGAATCTCATGACACAACGGTGAATCATCCGCCCAGTTATCACCATCCGACGCCTGCGCGGCATAGATATTCCACTGAGCAGGGTCGTAGCGGTCTTTCACCACTTCATCCATTAACTTCAGCGCGCTGGAGACAATAGTTCCCCCGGTTTCCTGAGAGTAGAAGAACTCATGCTCATCTACCTCTTTCGCCTGGGTGTGGTGGCGAATATAAACCACTTCCACGTTCTTATAGGTGCGGCTTAAGAACAGATACAGCAGAATATAAAAACGCTTTGCCATATCTTTGGTCGACTGATCCATCGAACCGGAGACGTCCATCAGACAGAACATCACCGCCTGGCTGGAAGGATCGGGCCGTTTTTCATAATTCTTGTAGCGTAAGTCAAAGGTGTCGATAAACGGCACGCGTTCGATTTTTGCCCGTAGTTCGGCAATTTCTTTGCGTAACCGTTCTTCTTCCAGCAACTGAGCCGGTTCACTTTTCTCGATGGTCTCAAGATCCGCTTCGAGCGCATGCAGTTCGCGACGCTTACCTGCCGTCATTGCCGTGCGACGCGCCAGTGAATTTTGCAGGGAGCGCACCACGCTGATGTTGGCCGGCACACCGTTAGAGGTAAAACCAGCCCGGTGCGTTTTGTACTCCGTTAGCTGACGCTGCTGATTCTGTTTAAGGTTTGGCAGTGCTAAATCTTCGAAAAGCAGATCGAGATATTCATCTTTAGAAATCTGGAAGACGAATTCATCCTGACCCTCGCCATCCTGACTCGCCTGGCCTTGCCCGCTTCCCGAACCGCCGCCTCCGCCCTGTGGACGTTCAATACGGTCATTCTGCACAAAATGGTCATTACCCGGATGCACACGATGGCGCAAGCCACCGCGCCCCTGATGAAACATCGGTTCGCTAATATCATCAGTCGGAATAGAGACAGATTCGCCGCTATCCACATCAGTCACCGAACGCTTGTTAATGGCCTCGGAGATCGACTGTTTAATTTGCGATTTATAACGGCGTAAGAAGCGCTGGCGGTTTACCGTGCTCTTGTTTTTGCCGTTAAGACGCCGGTCAATAAACCAGGTCATAAGCCCCCCGTACTGCATTTGCCAACTTACGCTTCATCCTTCAAGTTGTCTCCGCGTTGGCTGTATTCGCTCACCCAGTCACGTACTTATGTACGCTTCTGGGAATTCACTCATTTGCCGCCTTGATACCTCTTGAATGATTTCGCGTACAGAAGAAATATTGGCCCGGTAAACGGATAAATTTTCCGGGCCATTTATGCTCTTAAGACGATTTACGTACGCGCAAATACCATTCGCACAGTAAACGCACCTGTTTACGCGTGTAGCCTTTTTCCATCATACGGTCGACAAAATCGTCGTGTTTTTTCTGCTCGTCAGTCGAGGTTTTGGCGTTGAACGAAATAACCGGCAGCAACTCCTCGGTATTGGAGAACATTTTCTTCTCAATCACCGTGCGCAGTTTTTCGTAACTGGTCCAGTTTGGATTGCGACCGCTGTTATTCGCTCTGGCGCGCAGAACAAAGTTGACGATCTCGTTACGGAAGTCTTTCGGGTTACTGATACCCGCTGGCTTCTCAATTTTTTCCAGCTCTGCGTTCAGCGACTCGCGATCGAACAGTTGACCGGTATCCGGGTCACGGTACTCCTGATCCTGAATCCAGAAATCCGCATAGGTGACGTAACGGTCGAAAATGTTCTGTCCGTATTCGGAATAGGATTCGAGATAAGCTGTCTGAATCTCTTTGCCAATAAATTCAGCATATTTCGGGATCAGGTAGCCTTTCAGGAACTCAAGATAACGTTCTGCCTGCTCCTGAGGGAACTGTTCACGCTCGATTTGCTGTTCCAGGACGTAGAACAGATGCACCGGGTTCGCCGCGACTTCGGCATGATCAAAGTTAAAGACGCGAGAGAGGATCTTAAACGCGAAACGCGTGGACAGACCGTTCATTCCCTCATCGACCCCGGCGTAATCCCGATACTCCTGATAGGATTTCGCTTTTGGATCGGTATCTTTCAGACTTTCGCCATCGTAAACGCGCATCTTCGAGTAAATGCTCGAGTTCTCAGGTTCTTTCAGACGAGAAAGAATGGTGAAACGGGAGAGCGTTTCCAGCGTGCCTGGCGCGCAAGGCGCATGGGTCAGCTCACTGTGATTAAGCAATTTCTCGTAAATTTTGATCTCTTCGGAGATCCGCAGGCAATAAGGCACTTTGACAATGTAAACACGGTCAAGGAACGCCTCATTGTTTTTGTTGTTGCGGAACGTCACCCATTCGGACTCGTTCGAGTGGGCAAGAATAATTCCGTTAAACGGCAGGGCAGAGATACCTTCCGTCCCGTTGTAGTTTCCTTCCTGGGTGGCGGTCAGCAGAGGATGCAACACTTTAATCGGTGCTTTAAACATCTCTACGAACTCCATAATCCCCTGGTTAGCGCGGCACAACGCCCCCGAGTAACCGTAGGCATCAGGATCGTTCTGGGCGTGGTGTTCGAGTTTACGAATATCCACTTTCCCGACCAGCGCAGAGATATCCTGGTTGTTTTCATCGCCAGGTTCCGTTTTGGCGATAGCGATCTGCTCCAGAATAGACGGCCAGACTTTGACGACGCGGAATTTTGTAATGTCCCCGCCAAATTCGTGCAGGCGTTTCGCCGCCCATGGCGACATGATCGTCCCGAGGTAGCGACGCGGGATCCCATACTCTTTTTCCAGGATCTGCGCATCTTCCTGTGGATTAAACAGGCACAACGGATGATCGTTAACCGGGCTACGTTCGCCATTGGCGCTCAGGACATAAATCGGAACTCTCTGCATCAGCGACTTGAGTCGCTCAGCGAGAGATGATTTCCCCCCTCCCACAGGCCCCAACAGATACAGAATCTGTTTCTTCTCTTCTAACCCCTGAGCCGCATGTTTCAAATAAGAAACAATCTGCTCAATGGCATCTTCCATGCCGTAAAACTCTTCGAAAGCGGGATAGCGTGCAATTACCCGATTCGAAAAGAGTCGAGAAAGACGAGGTTCGTGGGCAGTGTCAACCATGACAGGCTCACCAATAGCCATTAATAGCCGCTCTGCCGCGTTGGCATAAGCACTGCGATCTTGCCGACAAGTGGTAAGAAACTCCTGCAGCGTGAACTCTTCGTCCTTGGCAGCTTCGTAACGCTGGCGATAGTGATCGAATATATTCATGGTATGCCGTCCTTTCGTTTTTTAGCACATGTTAAGAGCCGTTCATATGAATAGTAGAGGCCCCTGAAGAGGTAAACTGAACGACGTCGCTGCTGAAGAAATAAGCAACTCTCATGCCATTTTGATGGTCAGGAGATCAACGTATTCGGTGATACACCTTCTAAAATTAAGCGTAGATGGCATTTGCAAAACTTGCCTGGGTGCGCAAATGAATTTCAATGGCATATCAATAACTCATCAGCAAAAAAAGCACATCTTATGTAAAGAAATGGGGCGGGATTCATGTGGTGTTCACTATCCTGCAAGCAAAATGTCATCACTCGCTGAGAAATTAGGGGGTTACATTCCTGGACTAATACGTAAAATAGTTGGGCTGAAGCGTATTGGCGGTTACACTTTGACCGCTACACATTTGAATAAGGAATTATGGATTGTGACCAAACTCAAACTTCTGGCACTTGGCGTGCTTGCCGCAACCGCAGTTAGCACCGCACACGCGGAAAGTCAGTGGACTGTTGGTGCAGGTGTCGGCGTGATTAACAGCCCGTACAAACAGTATGACCGCGATGTTTATCCCGTTCCGGTTGTCACCTATGAAGGCGATAACGTCTGGTTCCACGGTCTGGGTGGCGGCTACTATCTGTGGAATGATACGGCAGATAAGCTCTCCATCATGGCGTACTATGATCCGACGCATTTCAAGCCGGGTGACAGCGACAGCCATGCTTTGCGCCAACTCGACAAGCGTAAAAGCAGCCTGATGGCTGGCCTCTCGTATGTACATAACACCCAGTATGGTTTCCTGCGTACCGCTCTGGCGGGTGATACCCTGGATAATAGCAACGGCTTTATCTGGGATCTGGCCTGGCTCTACCGTTACACTAACGGTGCGCTGACTTTGACGCCGGGTATCGGTGTGCAGTACAGCAGCGAAAACTACAACGACTATTATTATGGCGTGTCCAATCACGAGTCTCGCCGTAGTGGTCTGAAAAGCTACAGCGCTGACGATGGATGGGATCCATACCTGGAGTTGACTGCAAGCTATAACTTCCTTGGCAACTGGAACGTATACGGCACTGGCCGTTATGTGCGTTTGAGTGATGAAGTGAAGGATAGCCCGATGGTCGATAAATCCTGGTCTGGCATCTTCTCGGTGGGTGTAACCTACAAGTTCTGATGCTATTGCGTGTCAAATAAAAGCCTGCAGAGATGCGGGCTTTTTTATGCTTCGTGGGGATGAATATTGATCTAAAACATGAGATTGCATTTTTATAGTGGTTTTATGTTTCGCCTGGCCGTAACGATTATTTAACCTGGTATTTCTTTTGCCGTTACTAAAAATAAACCTCTCATTTTATTAGCCTGATAGCTATTGTTTTTTTTTCATGAGGTAATATCGTCATGTCTTAATGATTTATTGTTGTGGGCTGTCGTTTTCTGGGTTTATAATTTATTGATAATACTGTGGTTTATTGTATTGCGATGCGCGGGATATTTATTCTCAAGTGGCATAAGGATAACTGATAACTATTTTGGCTTATTTCGAATGTTAACTTTCAGGTGAAAAAATAAAAAATTAATCATTTGTTTTTATTTTACATCCTTTAGGTATTTGTCTGAAAAAATTAAAATTGACATTAAATATCCTATTGCCGATATTCATTAAACTTTAAAAGTAGTGATAGCAACTCTCGTGGTAAGGCCATAAATATGCCACGGGGATATCTTGAGTAAAAACCTGGTATAAATAATGAAAAAGTTAATCATGATAGCTGTGATGGGCGGGGTCCTGGCTGGATGCACCAGCGAGGCTTCACGCATGAGTGCATGCGAAAACAAAGGGATCAGCCGCGATGCCTGCTACATCGCCGAACAAAACCGTCAGGCGACAATCAATGCCGCGGCTGAAAAACAGGCCCTGGAAAACGCGCAAAATCTGTATAGCTCTGATGGCACCCATCCCGACCATCACCACAAACACGATAAATACTAAGGTTTAACTCATGAAGAAATTGATTATTATCGCTGCGCTGGTGGCTTCATCTGCTGCGCCTGCTTATGCTATCAGCGAAGCATATCGTCAGCAATTACAGCATGAACACAAAACTCAGGTCAGCGACGCTAATGCCCCGGTGCACGCCAGCAAAACCACATCCGTGCATATGAATAAGCTGGGCGTGGACTTTAAACGTGGCGCTGATGGTATTGCATATATTAATGGCAACCCTGCGGCAAATGATGAAAATAATGCCGATGCACAAACTTACAGTGCGGGTTTGATTTCCGTCATTGTCTATAAAAACGGAAAAATTAACGCCATGAAAGAGGGCAAATATTTAGGTCGGTTGAAATAAGCGCTGGCTAGTGAAAATTTTGCATTATTTAGGTCCGTGATCTGCATCAGATCCCGGGCCTTTGACTTTAATAGCATTAACGGGCGACACGCCAAACTATGATGGTGCAATTTGTGCACCATAACAGGACACATGTCTGTTGTTTTGCTTTACTGTGGTGCATTAACACAGGAGGGTGCGATGACAGCGAAACAGGTGATGTTTACGGAGCAGGTATCGCTTCCTGCGATTGGGCAGGGAACATGGTACATGGGTGAGGATTCAGCCCGACGTCGGGATGAAGTCGCCGCGTTACGGGCTGGGCTGGATCTTGGCCTGCGATTGATTGATACAGCCGAAATGTACGCAGATGGTGCAGCGGAAGAGGTTGTTGGCGAGGCGCTGTCAGGTCGGCGTGATAGCGCTTTTTTAGTTTCGAAGGTTTACCCATGGAATGCCGCGGGCAACAAAGCGATTGCCGCCTGCGAAGCCAGCCTGCGTCGTTTGAAAACCGATTATCTGGATCTCTATTTGTTGCACTGGACGGGAGACTTTTCATTTGCTGACACCGTCGACGCTATGGAAACGCTGATTGCGCAGGGCAAAATCCGCCGCTGGGGCGTCTCTAATCTTGATTACGATGATATGCAGGCATTATGGCAGGTTGCAGGTGGACGACACTGTGCAACTAATCAGGTGCTCTATCATTTAGCATCGCGCGGCATTGAATATGATTTACTGCCATGGTGCCAGCAACAGCAGATGCCGGTTATGGCCTACAGTCCGCTGGCTCAGGCAGGGCGGCTACGGGGGGACTTGCTTTTTAACCCAGTGGTCAATGACATTGCGCGCGCCCACAATGCCAGCGCTGCGCAGATTTTACTGGCATGGGTTATTCGTCTTTCGGGGGTGATAGCCATTCCGAAAGCCGCGAATGTGGCGCATGTCGAACAGAATGCCGCGGCACTGGAGATAACGCTCTCTGCCGATGAGCTGACGCAGTTAGATAAGGAATATCCGGCGCCAAAAGGTAAAACGGTGCTGGATATGGCCTGATTTGCTGCATGTCGCGCTGAGTTGCCTGATGGCGCAAACACTATCAGGCAACTGACACGATCTTAGCGCTTAGCAACACGAATCGTTTGTGCCAGGCGAGACGGTTTTTCTTCGGTGGTTTTCTGCGGTGCCGTGGCGTAAGCCGTTTCTACGCAAACAAATGTTTTGTAACCGTCATCCGGCATGTCGCCCATGCTGACAGACAGCGCCGGGCCTGGGTTCCAGCCCACGACATTCAGATGGTGGTGGTGGATTACGTCAATATTGCGATTCAGCGCATCATCATGAATGACGCTGCACGCTTCCGGATTCAGATAGACACGATCGGTACGGTCCGGGAAGGTCTGGATACCATCAGCCAGTACGTCTTCTTTGGCATCATTCACTTTATCGATCAGACGATCGCCAAGACCGCTGACTTTCACCGCCGCAATATCACCCACATTGAAATAGGTATGCAGCGCGGAGGTGGTTTCAAACTCACCGTGCGCTTCCAGCTCCATCTCGCAGGTGGCGCCCACTTTGAAACGGGCCAGCAGGCAGAACTCGTGCGGCCAAAGCTGATGCGTTTCAGCGCTGCTTTGCAGTTCGAACGTCAGTACGACACCTTTCTCGTCTTCGTTATGCGCCTTCAGCGTCCAGGGCAGGTTACGTGCAAAACCATGAGACGGCAGGCCAGGCTGAGCGGCAGGGCCAAACCACGGCCAGCAAATCGGTACGCCGCCACGCAGCGCAACACCGGTTTTAAACGGCGTATTGTTACTTAACCACAGGACTTCTTCTTCACCGTTTGGTTTCCAGGAAAGAAGATGTGCGCCCTGCAGCGCAAAAGAGGCTTTAACCTGCGGGTGATCGACAACAATGACCTCAAGCTCATCAAGCTGACGGCGGGAGAGTACCGGGGCAATTTGTTCGACTACCGGAAGTGCAAAAATTTTATTAATCATTACGCAATCCTTTCTTCAGGCAAAAAAAGAGCGACCGTAGTCGCTCTTACAGATTACTGTTTCATCTCAACTTATTTGGAGATGTGAGCAATCAGATCCAGAACTTTGTTGGAGTAGCCGGTTTCGTTGTCGTACCAGGATACCAGTTTCACGAAGTTGTCGTTCAGTGCGATACCTGCTTTAGCATCGAACACGGAAGTGCAAACTTCACCGTTGAAATCGGTAGATACTACGTCGTCTTCGGTGTAACCCAGAACGCCTTTCATCGGGCCTTCGGAAGCAGCTTTGATTGCTTTCTTAATTTCTTCGTAAGAAGCAGCTTTTTCCAGACGAACGGTCAGGTCAACAACGGATACGTTCGGGGTAGGAACGCGGAACGCCATACCAGTCAGTTTGCCGTTCAGTTCTGGCAGTACTTTACCTACAGCTTTAGCAGCGCCGGTAGAGGACGGGATGATGTTCTGGGATGCGCCGCGGCCGCCGCGCCAGTCTTTGTGAGACGGGCCGTCAACGGTTTTCTGAGTAGCGGTGGTCGCGTGAACAGTAGTCATCAGACCTTCGATGATGCCGAAGTTGTCGTTGATAACTTTAGCCAGCGGAGCCAGGCAGTTAGTGGTGCAGGAAGCGTTAGAAACGATGTCCTGACCTTCGTATTTGTCAAAGTTAGCGCCTTTAACAAACATCGGAGTGTTATCTTTGGACGGACCAGTCAGAACCACTTTTTTCGCGCCAGCAGTGATGTGCTTACGAGCGGTTTCATCTGTCAGGAACAGGCCAGTAGCTTCAGCTACTACGTCAACACCAACTTCGTCCCATTTCAGGTTAGCCGGATCACGTTCAGCGGTAACACGGATTTTTTTACCGTTTACGATCAGATGACCGTCTTTCACTTCAACGGTACCGTTGAAACGGCCGTGAGTGGAGTCATATTTCAGCATGTAAGCCATGTAGTCAGCGTCTAACAGGTCGTTGATTGCAACGATCTCGATGTCAGAGCGTTCTTGAGCAGCACGGAAAACAATGCGACCGATACGGCCAAAACCGTTGATACCTACTTTGATAGTCATATATTCCACCAGCTATTTGTTAGTGAATAAAAGGTTGCCTGTAAAATTACAAAAACCTTACGCAGCGTCAAGCGGAATCGTGTCAATCATTGCGACAAATCAATCTGCTGCCTAAGCTTTGCGCAACTGACTCGCCTCACTCTTCCTTTGGGCTTGAAACCACATGGGGTCGGCGGCCCGAATTTTAAAGGGCAATCAAGATAAAAACGTGATTCTGATCACGAATTGCAGGTTGCCATTTCGCAAGGATCAAGTTTAGAACAAAAGTTCGCACTCCGGTGTTAATGTTTTGTTAGAATCTGTCTCGCGATGTGAGTTTAGATAAAGCGAGATGTGAGCAAATGGCTAATCAACCTTCTCCAGAAGAACTGAAAAAAAATTTAACAGAAATGCAGTTCTACGTGACGCAGAATCACGGGACAGAACCGCCATTTACCGGGCGTTTGCTGCATAACAAGCGTGACGGCATCTACCACTGTTTGATCTGCGATAAACCGCTATTTCGTTCCGAGACAAAATATGACTCTGGCTGCGGCTGGCCCAGTTTTTACGAGCCGGTCAGCGAAGAGGCTATCCGTTACATAAAAGATACCTCGCATGGTATGCAGCGCATTGAAATCCGCTGTGGGAACTGTGATGCGCACCTGGGACACGTCTTCCCGGATGGCCCAAAACCTACCGGTGAGCGCTACTGTGTCAACTCAGCCTCTTTGAACTTTACCGATGGCGAAAACGGTGAACAAATTAAGGGCTGAAGAAACGATTCAGCAAATTATTCTACGGAGGGGGGATTTAACATGAATCTTGATGAGATGATCAACAGCATGACGCCGGAGGTTTATCAGCGCTTATCTACCGCCGTTGAACTCGGAAAATGGCCGGATGGCGTGGCGCTAACGGCAGAACAAAAAGAGAACAGCTTACAACTGGTGATGTTATGGCAGGCGCGCAACAACATTGATGCGCAACATATGACGATTGATACCAACGGTGAGATGGTGATGAAGAGCAAGCAGCAGCTAAAGGTTGAATTTGGTATTACGCCTGAGCCTATAGCAACGTTCAAATCCTGATAATCCTGGCCCGGCAGTCATGATGTCGGGCCCGCAGTCGCTGTTATTTTTTGTTCATCATCGCCTTCAGATCGGCAAACGGATTATATTTCGCTTCGCCAACAGCCTTCTGCGCATCTTCTCCGGCAACCACCGTTGAACCATACTGGTCCGCTTCCGTATATTTAGAATGCTCGTGATCGTGACAATACAGGCACAACATTTCCCAGTTGCTACCATCTTCCGGGTTATTGGAGTGATCGTGATCGATATGGTGTACCGTCAACTCGCGCAAATTTGAATAGACAAACTCGCGGGAACAGCGTCCGCAGACCCAGGGGAAGAGCTTAAGGGCTTTTTCACGGTAACCAACTTCCAGACGAGCGTAATTTTTAGGGATAAAAGCCATAAAAGCTCATGCCTCCAATAGAAAATGAATAGCTGCGCCAAAGGCTGGCGCAGCGGAATTCGGTAATCATAACCTATTGTGTCAGGCGTTGGGATCAGTGTTTGATGCCCAATGAATCGGCTAACTGTTTAGCCAGTTGATTGTTGTCATCCGCACCGTATTCCCAGAACATAGCGCCTCCCAGCCCCTTATTCTTGATGTAGTCGGCTTTGATCGCCACCGAGCGCGGGTTTTCATAGGAGAGGGCAAAGAGCGCTTTCCCGTCTGCTGACTGTACCGACAGCCACGGTACTTTCGCCTCATCATCCCAATGCTGGCTAAAGCGCTTCTGCGGATCGTTGATCAGCTTCGCCACGATATCGTTGTACTTCACATAGGTATCTTTGCTCAGATCGATGCCCAATGATTTGAACAACGCAATTTGTGCTGCTTCGAAATAGGGCTGGGTGGCAGGGTTCTTCTGCGCGTCAGGTTTGCTCCAGTCAATTCCCGGTTCAACGGCGCGTTTTGGTACGCGTCCATAAAAACCAATACCCAGATTCATCTGGCTCGGCTTTAACCCGGCGGCGAGATAGTTATTGACCACAAAATCCGCACTGTACTTATCTGCGGCGGCGACGGTCGGCCATTTCGTCGAATCATACAGGTTTGAGTTGAAATATTGAGTGCCGTAGGCCATGTCATAGGTCATCAAATTGATGTAGTCGAGTGATGGCGCAATGGCTTTTACATCCACCCAGCTTTTCGAACTTTCCGCATTCGCACCCACGGCAATGGTCAGTAGCTTTTTATGCCCTAATGCTGCCCGCAGCTCTTTTAACAGCGCGGTAAAGTTAGCGCGATCGGTTGGTTGGCTTTCGACCAATCCCCATGCGCCATTGACCGGATATTCCCAGTCGAGGTCGATGCCATCCAGACCGTATTTCTCAATGATTTCCTGCGCAGACTGAATGAATACCGCTCGTGTTTCTTTCGTTGCTGCCGCGCCTGAGAATCCACGCGCCCCCCAACCCCCGACAGAAAGCAGAACTTTCAGATTCGGATTCTGCTTACGCAGCTCCGGGATTTTCTGCAAATCAGCCTGCACTTTCTCTGAAAGCCAAATCTGATGCAGCTTGCTGGCGTCTTTTAAGGCGTCATTGGTTTCGTCTTTCTCGTTGTTGTAGACAAGACCAAACGAATAGTTGAGGTGGGTTATCTGGCGCACATCCAGTTTATTGATATCGCCGCCTGGACCGGCAGTGACATCGCCACCGCCATTAAAGTAGCCAACTGACATCAGTGAATTGGCGGAAACAACGCTGGCGCAGAGCAGGGGGAATGCTGCCAACAAAGGCAATAGTTTCATCGGTGTTCCTCTTTGACATTTAAACAAGTAAACACGCCACGGAAAGGCGTGGCGAAAAAAACAGCTCTTACAGATTAGCCGTTTCATAACAGAAAAAATGCGAAGGGGTTCACGGCGTACAGGCGAAGCGGCCTCCACGTTTCTGTAGGTTTCAGTACATCTTTGCACTTATTTGTGATCTGAGTTGTGAAATGCAGATCTTAATCTGTGTTTTAAAGATTTTGTGTTGACCTCAAAAATTACATGGATAAGTATGATGACCACTGATGTAAAACTAAACACAAAGGAAAATTCAATGAAAGCACTGGCAAGATTTGGCAAGGCCTTTGGTGGCTACAAGATGATTGATGTTCCGGAGCCGGTATGTGGTCCGGATGACGTTGTGATTGAAATCAGGGCAGCTGCTATCTGTGGCGCGGATATGAAGCACTATAACGTTGACAGTGGTTCCGACCAGTTTAATTCGATTCGTGGTCACGAATTTGCCGGTCGAATTGTCCAGGTCGGCGACAAGGTTAAGGACTGGAAAGTGGGTCAGCGCGTGGTTTCTGACAACAGCGGGCACGTTTGCGGCGTCTGTCCTGCCTGCGAACAAGGTGATTTTCTTTGTTGTACAGAAAAGGTGAATTTAGGCCTGGACAACAATACCTGGGGCGGTGGGTTTTCGAAATATTGTCTGGTTCCTGGGGAAATCCTCAAAATTCACCGTCATGCGCTGTGGGAAATCCCGCCTGGTGTTGATTATGAAGAGGCGGCAGTCCTGGACCCCATCTGTAATGCTTACAAATCTATCGCCCAACAGTCCAAATTTCTCCCAGGTCAGGACGTGGTGGTTTTCGGTACTGGCCCGCTAGGTCTCTTTTCCGTGCAAATGGCACGCATTATGGGGGCCGTTAATATCGTCATGGTCGGGCTGGAAGAGGATGTCGCGGTGCGCTTTCCTATCGCCAAAGAGTTGGGGGCGACGGCGGTCGTCAACGGTTCGAACGAAGATGTGGTCGCCCGTTGTCAGGAAATCTGCGGCAAAGACAATCTGGGATTAGTTATCGAATGTTCCGGCGCCAATATTGCCCTGAAACAAGCTATTGAAATGCTGCGTCCCAACGGTGAAGTTGTCCGCGTAGGGATGGGTTTCAAACCACTCGACTTCTCCATTAATGATATTACCGCGTGGAACAAAAGCATTATTGGTCATATGGCTTACGACTCCACTTCCTGGCGTAACGCCATTCGTCTGCTTGCGAGCGGTGCGATTAAAGTCAAACCGATGATCACTCACCGTATCGGCTTATCGCAATGGCGCGAAGGTTTTGACGCCATGGTCGATAAAACCGCGATTAAAGTCATCATGACTTACGACTTTGATGAATAACATGTTTATTAAAGGGACGTTATCGCATGGAACAGATTGCAAAACCGCACTGCGGCGCCAGGCTGGACAGGCTGCCTGACTGCCGCTGGCATACGTCGATGTTCGCTATGGTAGCCTTCGGATTACTGGTTTGCTGGAGTAATGCCGTTGGCGGATTAATTCTCGCGCAGCTAAAAGAACTTGGTTGGACCGATAATTCTACCACCGCCACGTTTTCCGCCATTACTACGGCGGGTATGTTTCTTGGTGCGCTGGGTGGCGGAATTATCGGTGATAAAACCGGGCGTAAAAACGCGTTTATCCTGTATGAAGCGATTCATATTATTTCCATGGTAATTGGCGCGTTTTCACCCAATATGACCTTTCTGATCGCCTGTCGTTTTGTTATGGGGGTGGGTTTAGGCGCGTTGCTGGTAACCCTTTTTGCCGGGTTTACCGAATATATGCCAGGACGGAATCGTGGCACCTGGTCCAGTCGGGTCTCGTTTATCGGCAACTGGTCTTATCCGCTCTGTTCACTGATTGCGATGGGGTTAACGCCACTGATCAGCGCGGAATGGAACTGGCGCGTACAGTTGTTGATTCCGGCTGTGCTGTCGCTCATTGCAACCGTTATTGCATGGCGCAGTTTCCCGGAGTCGCCCCGCTGGCTGGAGTCTCGTGGACGCTATCAGGAAGCTGAACAGGTGATGCGGGCCATTGAAGACGGTGTCATTCGACAGACAGGTAAGCCACTACCGCCGGTCGTGACAGAAGATGATGACAAACAACCGCGTTCAGTGCCGTACTCCGCCTTATTAACGGGAGTTTTATTAAAGCGGGTGATTCTGGGCTCCTTTGTTCTGATTGCCATGAACGTTGTGCAGTACACCTTAATTAACTGGTTACCGACAATATTTATGACTCAGGGGATTAATCTGAAAGACTCCATAGTCTTAAATACCATGAGTATGTTCGGTGCGCCGTTTGGGATTTTCATCGCCATGCTGGTAATGGATAAAATTCCGAGGAAAACGATGGGGGTGGGGTTATTAGTGTTAATTGCCGTGCTGGGTTATATCTATTCGCTGCAAACCAGCATGTTGCTAATCACATTAATTGGTTTCTTCCTGATTACCTTTGTGTATATGTACGTTTGCTATGCCTCCGCGGTATATGTTCCAGAGATATGGCCGACTGAAGCGAAGCTGCGCGGGTCTGGGCTTGCTAACGCGATAGGGCGTATCAGCGGTATCGCCGCTCCTTATGCGGTCGCTGTATTACTTAATAGTTATGGCGTGACGGGCGTATTTGTACTGCTGGGCGCAGTCTCAATTATTGTCGCTGTTGCTATTGCCACCATTGGAATTGAAACAAAAGGCGTCTCTGTCGAGAGTCTCGGTATTGATGCCGTTACCAGCAAATAATATTGACGGGAAATAAAATGAAAAATTCAAAAGCGATATTAAAAACGCCGGGCACGATGAAAATCATTGCCGCCGATATTCCGGTACCTAAAGAGCATGAAGTGCTAATTAAAGTTGAATATGTTGGTATTTGCGGTTCAGATGTTCACGGTTTTGAATCGGGCCCCTTTATTCCGCCGAAAGATCCCAATCAGGAAATAGGTCTTGGGCATGAATGCGCCGGTACGGTGGTGGCAGTGGGAAGTCGCGTTAGTAAATTTAAACCGGGCGACCGGGTCAACATTGAACCCGGCGTGCCGTGTGGCCACTGCCGCTACTGTCTGGAAGGGAAATACAACATCTGTCCTGACGTCGATTTTATGGCCACACAGCCAAATTATCGCGGTGCGCTAACGTACTATCTGTGCCACCCGGAAAGCTTTACTTACAAGCTGCCGGACAATATGGACACCATGGAAGGCGCTCTGGTAGAGCCTGCGGCGGTAGGGATGCATGCCGCAATGCTGGCGGACGTTAAGCCGGGCAAGAAAATCGTCATTCTGGGAGCTGGCTGTATTGGTTTAATGACCCTGCAAGCCTGTAAATGTTTGGGGGCTACCGACATCGCTGTTGTTGATGTCCTGGATAAACGTCTGGCGATGGCCGGGCAGCTTGGCGCGACGGTCGTGATTAACGGTGCGAAGGAGGACACCGTTGCCTGCTGCCAACAGTTTTCCGGCGATATGGGGGCAGACATTGTTTTCGAAACTGCCGGTTCGGCCATCACGGTTAAGCAGGCGCCATATCTGGTAATGCGCGGTGGGAAAATCATGATCGTGGGCACGGTGCCTGGCGATTCAGCGATTAACTTCCTCAAAATTAATCGTGAAGTCTCAATACAAACTGTTTTCCGCTATGCCAATCGCTACCCGGTCACCATTGAAGCCATCTCCTCCGGGCGTTTCGATGTGAAGTCGATGGTGACGCATATTTATGATTATGCAGATGTTCAGCGCGCGTTTGACGAATCCGTCAATAACAAACGCGAGATTATTAAAGGCGTTATTAAAATTAACCATTAATTTAAATAGGGAGAAACACCATGCTGGCAGATATTAAATATTGGGAAAACGATGCTCAGAATAAACATTATGCGATTGCTCACTTTAACGTGTGGAATGCGGAAATGCTAATGGGGGTCATTGATGCGGCAGAAGAGGCTAAATCGCCGGTAATTATCTCTTTTGGCACCGGATTTGTGGGGAATACCTCGTTTGAAGATTTTTCGCACATGATGGTTTCGATGGCGAAAAAGGCCTCGGTACCGGTTATTACTCATTGGGATCACGGACGTAGCATGGAGATTATTCACAACGCCTGGGTTCATGGCATGAACTCTCTGATGCGCGATGCCTCCGCCTTTGATTTTGAAGAGAATATTCGTCTGACCAAAGAGGCTGTGGACTTCTTTCATCCGTTAGGCATTCCGGTCGAAGCGGAGCTGGGCCACGTGGGCAATGAGACGGTCTACGAAGAGGCGCTGGCGGGTTATCACTATACCGACCCGAGCCAGGCGGCGGAATTTGTCGAGCGTACCGGCTGTGACTCTCTGGCGGTGGCGATTGGCAACCAGCATGGCGTATATACCTCCGAGCCGAAACTCAATTTCGAGGTGGTTGAGCGCGTACGCCGAGCGGTTTCTGTTCCGCTGGTGCTGCACGGGGCATCCGGCATTAGCGATGCGGATATTAAAAAAGCCATCTCATTAGGCATCTCTAAAATCAATATTCATACCGAACTGTGTCAGGCGGCAATGGTGGCGGTGCAGGAGAACCAGAACCAGCCATTCCTGCATGTTGAACGTGAAGTTCGTAAAGCAGTAAAAGAGCGAGCGTTGGAAAAAATCAAACTGTTTGGCTCTGACGGTAAAGCGGAATGACAATATGGATAATATCGAGGTTATTTGTATAGGGGCTGCAATTGTTGATATCCCCTTACAGCCAGTGAGTAAAAATATCTTTGATGTAGATTCTTATCCGTTAGAACGTATTACCATGACCACCGGGGGCGACGCGATTAATGAAGCGACTATTATTTCTCGCCTTGGGCATCGTACTGCGTTAATTAGTCGGGTAGGGGATGATGCGGCAGGTCATTTTATTCTCGACCACTGTCGTCGGGAGAACATTGATATTCAAAGTCTGAAACAGGATGCGGATATTGATACTTCTATTAACGTGGGTTTGGTTACAGCTGATGGCGAACGCACCTTTGTCACCAACCGCAATGGTAGCCTGTGGAAGCTGAATATAAACGATGTTGATTTTGACCGCTTCTCTCAGGCAAAGCTGCTGTCGCTGGCGAGTATTTTTAACAGCCCGCTACTCGACGGCGAAGCATTAACGACGATCTTCACTCAGGCGAAAGAACATCGGTTAATTATTTGTGCCGATATGATTAAGCCACGACTTAATGAAACGCTGAACGATATTCGCCAGGCTTTGAGCTACGTAGACTATCTGTTTCCTAATTTTGAGGAAGCAAAACAGCTTACCGGCAAAGAGACGCTGGATGAAATTGCCGACAGTTTCCTGAGCTGTGGCGTAAAAACGGTAGTGATTAAGACCGGTAAAAGAGGCTGCTTTATCAAGCGTACCGATATGAAAATGGAGGTGCCGGCGGTTTCAGGAATTACCGCTATCGACACCATCGGCGCGGGAGATAATTTTGCCTCGGGATTTATCTCCGCGTTACTTGAAGGCAAGTCGCTGCGCGAGTGCGCACTGTTTGCTAACGCAACGGCAGCAATATCGGTACTGAGCGTGGGCGCCACAACGGGCGTAAAAAACAGAAAGCTGGTTGAACAACTTCTTGATGAATATGAAGGGTAATAACGGCAGATGAAAAAGATTCCTTTAGGCAGTACGGATATTATGCTTTCCCGCATGGGATTAGGGACATGGGCCATTGGTGGCGGTCCGGCATGGAACGGCGATCTCGATCTGCAGGTTTGTATCGATACCATTGTCGAGGCGCATCGCTGCGGTATTAATCTGATTGATACCGCTCCAGGCTACAACTTTGGTAATAGTGAAGTCATTGTTGGGCAGGCGCTGAAAAAGTTACCGCGTAAAGATATCGTGGTTGAAACTAAATGCGGCATTGTCTGGGAGCGGACAGGCAGCCTTTTTAACAAAGTGGGCGATCGCCAGTTGTATAAAAACCTCACGCCCGAGTCGATTCGTGAAGAGGTCGATGCCAGTTTGCAAAGGTTGGGTATAGAAAGCATTGATATCTATATGACCCACTGGCAATCGGTCGAACCCTGTTTTACACCGATTGCGGAAACCGTAGACACGCTGAACGCACTTAAGAAAGAAGGCAAGATTCGATCTATCGGTGCTGCCAACGTGGATGCAGGGCATATCAGGGAGTATCTCAAACACGGTGAGCTGGATATCGTGCAGGCTAAGTACAGCATCCTTGATCGCGGACTGGAAGCTGAATTGTTGCCGTTATGTCAGCAGCATGGCATCGTCGTGCAGGTTTATTCACCGCTCGAACAGGGTTTACTGACTGGAACAATCGCGCGGGATTATATTCCTGGCGGCGCACGGGCCAACAAAGTCTGGTTCCAACGGGAAAATATGCTGCGGGTGATTGATATGCTCGAGCAATGGCGGCCATTGTGTGAAAAATACCGTTGCACGATCCCCGCGCTGGCGTTGGCGTGGATTTTGAAGCAAAGCGATTTAATCACCTTACTGAGCGGGGCGACCGCGCCTGAACAGGTTCGCGAAAACGTCGAGGCGCTGACCGTTTCCCTGACTGATGGCGATTCATCATTGATGAGACAAATGGCAGAAGCGTTGGATATAAAATAATCCAGCTGGCAATGACCTCTGTTTCTGTGTAAAAGAGTACTAAATCTGTGATTCAGACATGTTCTTTTGAAAATAAACATAGCCTGTGAGATACTAGGGTCTTATTATTACTTTGCAGGAAACAGAGGTGTCATTGTGGCGGCAAAAGACAGGATTCAGGCCATTAAGCAAATGGTGGCTAATGATAAGAAAGTGGCGGTATCTAATTTAAGTTCCATCTTTCAGGTAACTGAGGAAACAATTCGCCGCGATCTCGAGAAGCTGGAAGATGAAGGTTTTTTGACCCGAACATATGGTGGTGCGGTACTTAATACCACCGCGTTGTCTGACAATATTCATTTTTATAAACGTGCAAAGTCTTTTTTTGAAGAGAAGCAGATCATTGCTCGTAATGCATTACCGTTTATTAAAAATAAGACCACAATGGCCGCTGACTCCAGCAGTACGGCGATGGAATTATTAAAGCTGTTGAAGGAAAGAAACGATCTGACGCTGCTAACCAACTCGGCTGAAGCATTTCATGAACTGGCGCAGTCAGAAATTAACGTCGTTTCTACTGGCGGCGAGCTGAATAAGAATACGTTGTCGTTGCAGGGAAGGATCACCAAGGAGATCATCAGTCGCTATCATGTTGATATTATGGTGATGAGCTGCAAAGGTCTGGATATGCAAAGTGGGGCGCTTGACTCTAACGAAGCAGAAGCGGAAATCAAAAAAACCATGATCCGCCAGGCGACTGAGGTGGCCCTGTTGGTTGATCACTCAAAGTTTGATCGTAAAGCTTTCGTCCAGCTCGTGGACTTTAGCCATATTAACTACCTTATAACCAATAAGGCACCGGGTGCAGAGTGGATTGCGTTTTGTAAAGAGAATAATATTCAACTCGTTTATTAATTTTAACGTTACTCGTGTCGATATTATTTTAGTTTGCACCTGGATAATGCCATAAAAATCTAATGATGATGGATGGCGCGGCAAAATTACTACTGCCGCGATCGCCATACTTTCTGTTTAGTTGAATTTGAGGCATCCAGATGGAACAATGTGACCCTATCGGTGCAAGATTAGATCGTTTACCCTTATCGCGATTTCATTTTCGTATTTTTGGCATTATTAGTTTTAGTTTATTAGTCACCGGTTTCCTCAGTTATTCCGGGAATGTGGTATTGGCAAAATTAGTCAGTACTGGTTGGTCTAACAATTATCTCAACGCAGCATTTACCTCGGCGCTGATGTTTGGCTATTTTGTCGGTTCGCTAACCGGGGGCTTTATTGGTGATTATCTCGGTCGACGCAAGGCATTCCGCATTAATTTGCTGATTGTTGGGGTCTCTGCTTGCGCAGCAACCTTTGTGCCCAACATGTACTGGCTTATTTTTTTCCGTTGCCTGATGGGGATCGGAATGGGGGCGCTGATTATGGTGGGCTATGCTTCATTTACCGAATTTATTCCGCCTGCAGTACGTGGAAAGTGGTCTGCCCGCCTGTCATTTGTTGGTAACTGGTCGCCGATGCTGTCCGCGGCTGTTGGCGTCGTGGTTATTGCCTGGTTAAGCTGGCGGGTGATGTTTCTGCTCGGTGGCGCGACAATGCTATTGGCCTGGTATCTGTCCGGAAAGTACTTTATCGAATCTCCCCGTTGGCTGGCTGGTAAGGGACAGAGAAGTGAAGCTGAAAAACACCTGATACTGGTGGAGTCGCAGATTGAGACAGAGAAAAATATCACCTTACCCTCCTGTCAGAGCCAGTGCCTGGCGGTGCACTGTGGCGTGGAAAGTGGTTCATTTTGGCTACTGTTCAAGGGGCCGATGTTGCGCTGTACGCTGGTGGCGATCACCGTGCTTATCGCGATGAATATTTCGCTCTATACCATCACAGTATGGATCCCAACGATTTTTGTTAATTCGGGAATCGATGTGACGAAGTCTATCTTTATGACCGCGATAATTATGATTGGCGCGCCCGTTGGAATATTTATTGCCGCGATGATTATCGATCGTTTTCCACGGAGGCTGTTTGGTTCATTCTTACTCGTTATTATCGCGCTGCTCGGATATTTCTATTCGATTCAAACTGAAGAGTGGGCCATTTTGAGCTACGGGTTGGTGATGATCTTTTTTCTGTATATGTATGTTTGCTTTGCCTCTGCGGTATATGTCCCGGAGTTGTGGCCGACACATCTGAGATTGCGAGGATCGGGTTTTGTGAATGCGGTGGGCAGGATTGTCGCGGTGTTTACGCCTTATGGCGTCGCTATTCTGTTGACACGCTACGGCTCGAGCACTGTCTTTATCGTGCTGGGCGTTATGCTGGTGCTCTGCGCACTGATTCTGTTGTGCTTTGGCATCGAAACACGCAAAGTTTCTCTGGAAGAGATTTCAACCCTGGCCTGAAATAACGTGCCGACAGGAGCGATCCTGTCGGCGTCGCTTACGGTTGGGTTTCCAGCCAGTCATCCAGCGTATACAACGTCGCACCCGCCGCCGCCATTTCCATAAAGGCGTTTGCACTGTCATGGGGGTGAATATTGACGCCACGACAACCGTCGGTAATGACGCTGACGGCGTAACCCAGATCGAGCGCATCCAGAACGGTAAATTTTACGCAATAATCGGTCGCCAGCCCCATGATGATGAGCTCGGCAACGCGATGTTCGAGCAGCCATGCGTTCAGTGCGGTTGCCTGACGACGACCATTATCAAAAAACGCACTATAACTGTCGACCAGCGGGTTTTCGCCCTTAGTGAAGGTTTGCGCAATCGCACGCTGGTTCAGCAAAGGATGCAGGGCTGCCCCTTCGCTGTTTTGCACGCAATGGTCGGGCCAGAACGTCTGCGCCAGGCCGTCCAGTTGCCCCTGACTGTAAGGTTCAACCTGGTGCTGGCTGGCAAAACTACCATGATTAGCCGGATGCCAGTCCAGACTGGCGACGACGGTGTCGCCGCGCGGGGCGCACCAGTCGATCAGGCGGTTAGCAATATCGATGGTGCTGTCGCCTTGCGGGACGGCGAGGGCGCCGCCGGCACAAAAGTCATTCTGTAAATCGACCAACAGTAAGGCTCGGGCCATGGGCATTGACTCCTTTATTCGTCTGGCGTGAGCTCGCCACGCAGGTTTTGCGACATTGCTTGACGAATGCTCTGCGTGTCCAGCCCCTGACTCAGCAAATAGTGCAGTTTGGTGAGCGTTGCTTCGACCGTCATATCCGCACCGCCGATAACGCCAGCATGCGCCAGCGCGTTCCCCGTCGCGTAACCCCCCATGTTCACCTTGCCGGACATACACTGCGTAAGGTTAACCACTACGATGCCGCGTGAGCTGGCATCTTCAAGCTCTTGCAGAAACTCTTTATTTTGCGGCGCATTGCCCACGCCGTAAGAGCGTAAAATTAACGCTTTAACCGGCTGGCGCAAGAAGTTGCGTACCACATCGGCAGAAATCCCAGGATAAATAGTCACCACGCCAATCGGTTGTGGCGTGATAGGGTGAACAATCAGTTCGCCCGTACCGTGTGGCGCAGGTGGTGTTCCCAGTCGACGGATATGGATACCCGCTTCCAGTAGAGGGGAAAGATTGGGTGAGGCAAAGGCGTCAAAACCATCGGCATGCGCTTTGGTGGTACGGTTGCCGCGAAACAGTCGATTATTGAAGAACAGGGTCACTTCGTTAATCGGATAATTCGCTGCAACGTAGAGCGCATTCAGCAAATTAATTTGTCCGTCGGAGCGTAATTCTGCCAGTGGTATTTGTGACCCTGTCACAATCACCGGCTTGCCGAGATTCTCCAGCATGAAAGAGAGTGCCGAAGCGGTAAACGCCATGGTGTCGGTGCCGTGGAGAATGACAAAACCATCGTAATCGTCATAGTGCGATTTAATGTCTTCCGCAATATGCTGCCAGTCTTCCGGCGTCATATCGGAAGAATCCATCAGCGGATCGTATTCATGGATGGTGAAGTCTGGCATCTCAGGGCGGTGGAATTCAGGCATCAATGCCAGTTGGCGCTGAAGATGACCAGAAACGGGGATATAACCCTGTTCTGAGCGCTGCATACCAATGGTACCGCCGGTATAGGCAACGTAAATCGATTTCTTTTGCATGGGCGTCACAGATTAAGTTGTGCATGAACAGGCGCAGTATAAAGTCCCTCCTGAAAAAAGACAGCGCAAATGACGCATACCGGTTGTCTGATCAATATGTCATTTACGTTCAGTGCGTTGTCCCGATTATACAGTGTGGTTCTCCCCCCTCAGTCCTACAGTATCGACCTTCTTTTACGCGTACTTTTACGGATCGAGAAATGATCAGAAAGAGAATTGATAATGCCGCTATTTTGCTGATGGTGGTGATTTGCGGTGTCTGGGGCAGTCAACAGGTTGCGATTAAATCCGCGGCTGATGATATGTCGCCGTTTCTTCAGGTGGGGTTGCGTTCTGCAATCGCCGCGCTGCTGATTGGACTGCTTTTTCACCGCCGGGATAATATATTTGGCCGCCTGCGTGAGCGCAGTATTGCCAGAATGGGTACTATCGTTGGGCTGCTTTTTGCGCTTGAGTTCGTGTTGGTTTCTGTCGGAATAACACTGACGACTGCCTCTCATATGGCGCTTTATCTGTACACCGCGCCGTTGTTTTCCGCTGTCGGGTTACATATTATTTTGCCTGAGGAACGCCTGAGCCGCCTGCAGTGGTGCGGGTTGGGCATCGCCTTTTTCGGGATTGCCGTCGCCGTGATGTGGGTTGCGCATGACGGGAATACGCAGTGGAGTCTGACAGGCGATTTGTGCGGGCTGTTTGCGGGCATTGCCTGGGGAACGTCCAGCGTTGTGATTCGCTGCAGTCGTCTTGCTACCATTCCTTCATCGTGTACGTTGTTTTATCAACTCGTTATCACCGGTATTGTGTTATTGCTTATTGGTTTGATGCTGGGTGAAACGACGATACATATGACCTCGACATTGATGGCTAGTCTGACTTTCCAGACGCTGGTCGTCGCATTTTCAAGCTATCTAATCTGGTTTACTCTGCTGCGTAATTATCATGTTGCTTCGCTGGGAACGCTGGTTCTGATGACGCCTGCGATGGGGATTATCGCCGGCGTGATGTTTCTGGGAGAATCGCTACAGCCTGCGTTTATCGTAGGGGCGCTGTTGATACTGACAGGATTGCTTTGTGTGTCATTACCGTCCCGGGCAATTTTGCGCCATCGCCCGGGTTTAAACCGGAGCCTGAAGTGAAGAAAAACAACATTGCGTTGCCCCCAGGTGGAAAAGCGGATCGCGATATTATCACCGCCATTGATGCGAACCAGACAGCGATGCCCCTCAGGCCGCAATTAAATGTCGGGATTGTACTATGGCCTGAATTTCCTTTACTGGCACTGGCGGGGTTGACGGATGCGCTGCGTCACGCGGCGGATATGGGGGATGACAGCCAGAAGATCCGCTGTTCCTGGCGTCTGATGAGCGCTACGCCAGAACAGCCTGTTTTAAGCAGTTCGGGCATGGCGATGATGCCGGATAGCGCATTCGTTACCCCGGAACAGTTCGATTATATCGTGGTGATCGGTGGGCTATTGCGCAGTATGGCAAAAGCGGACCCTGCCGCGCGGCGTTATCTGCATCTTGCCCATCAGCGGAATATCCCGCTGGTCGGTGTTTGTACGGGCAGCTTTGTTCTGGCGCAGGAGGGTTTTCTACAGGGATTAACTGCGGCGGTTCATCCCTGGCATCTGAACGATTTTAAGACGCAATTTCCTCTGTTGACCGCCCGAACCGGCGTCGATTTCCATGAAGAAAAGGGGATACTGACTTGCCCGGGCGGTATCTCAACGATCGGACTGGCGACGGAGCTTATTCGCCGACACTGTGGCCCCGACAGAGCGACAAAAGCCATTTTCCAGATGTCAGTGCCTAACCGAATAGACGGCACTTCCGTGGCGGTTTCCAGAGCGATAGGCTTTACGCATGTGAGCGATAGCCGCTTACGTAAGGCCGTATTTTTGATTGAGAAAGGGTTGGTTAAACCTATCTCCACCCAATGGCTTGCCGCAGAAGTCAATCTGAGTCCACGGCAGTTGACCCGGTTGTTTAATGCTGAGTTTTCTCAGTCGCCGGGGGAGTTTATCCGTAGCGCCCGATTGCGTTATGCCCATTGGCTACTGATAAATTCTGGAGAGAGCGTAACGGAGATTGCGCTGCGTCTGGGGTTTAGCGACTGCGCGCACTTTATTCGCATGTTTAGTCGGGAATTTGGCTGTACGCCTGGGGATTGTCGGAATACCCGAATCAATGCTGCCCCATCCGGGGCAGCATTTGACGGTTAACGAACGTTGGCGCAGGTCAGGCAAAACGCATAGCGGTTTTGCGGATCGTTAAACGCGGCCAGCTTATCGCTTTCAGCTTTTACCGTACTTGCCGCAGAAGCCAGCGGAGCCGGAAGCATTGCCTGAATGGCGGCGGGCAGCATGGCGCGAACCGAACCTGACATACTGTCCATGACCATATCCACGAATGTGGGTTCGTCCTGGTAATACTCAATGTGCCATTGTTTCAGTTTGGCCAGTTCAGCCGCTTTCGCGACGGCGTCGTCAAAATCCCCCAGACTGTCGACCAGACCGTTGGCTTTCGCATCCTGGCCGGTCCAGACGTGGCCCTGAGCGATTTTGTCAATCTGCTCTGGCGTTGTCTTACGTGCATTCGCGACCAGCGTGATAAAGCGCTTATAGCCGTTCTCGATGCTCAGTTGCATCATTTGCTGTACTTCAGGCGGTAACGCTTTAGTGATGGAAATGTCCGCCAGCGGGGAGGTGGCTACGCCGTCGGTATGTACGCCAATGGAATCCAGACTGTTTTCCACGGTGTTGATCACGCCAAAGATCCCGATTGAACCGGTCAGTGTGCTGGGGTTAGCCACAATGTAACTGGCTGGCGTGGAGATCCAGTAACCGCCTGATGCCGCCATACCGCCCATCGACACGACGACCGGTTTGCCCGCTGCTTTGGCCGCAGCCAGTTCAGCGCGGATCACTTCGGAGGCGCTTACGCTGCCGCCAGGACTGTTCACTCGCAGAACAATGGCTTTCACCTTCGGATCAAGACGCGCTTCGCGGATTTGTGCGGCAGTGGTGTCGCCGCCCACATTCCCTGGGGTTTCTTCACCGTCCATAATCGCGCCATTCGCGAAGATGACGCCAATGCTCTCTCCGGTATCCGCCGGGGTTTTCAGCGAATAATCGTAATAGCTGATGGCGCGGAAGTTTTTATCCGCTTTGCTCCAGCCGAACTGTTTGGTCAGCATTTTTTCGACTTCAGCGCTGGAGGCGAGTGCATCCACCAGTTTGTTGTCGAGCGCGTATTTTGCGGTATCACCCTCGACTTTTGTCAAACCGTCCAGCATCGCTTGCGCGCCGGGGAACACCTGTTGGGCCGGGATCTGACGGTTTGCGGCTACCGTATCGAGATAGTTCTGCCACAGCTCGCCGATCCAGCGGCTATCGGCCTCGCGCGCGGCAGGGGACATATCATCGCGGATGAAGGGTTCTACCGCAGACTTATAGGTACCGACGCGGAACACGTGCGTTGAGACTTTCAGTTTATCCAGCAGGGACTTGTAGTACAGACCGTTAGTGGCAAAACCGTGCAGATCAACGGAACCCTGCGGAGAAAGGTAAATTTTGTTGGCAAAACTGGCGAGGTAATATTGCCCCTGGCTGAAGTTATCGCCCACGGCAAAGACCGGTTTGCCGCTGTCGCGGAATTCCCGCAGCGCTTTACCGATGTACTGCATTGAAGGCTGGTCGGCCCCGGCAAAGTTTTTCAAATCCATCACGATGCCGGTGATGTTGCGGTCATCTTTCGCCTGGCGAATGGTATTCACGATATCAAACAGGGAGTTTTCCTGCAGTCGGTCAGAACTGGCGCCAAACAGCTGACGACCAATGGCGCTCAAGCGACTGGTGCTTGAAGGCTTGTCGACAATCACGCCCGAGATATCCAACAGCAGCGCGCCACGTTCAGCATGTTCACTGGTGTTGCTGCTACTGACCTGCATCCAGATCCCCACGCCAACCAGCACCAAGAAGATAAAGAACAGGTTAAGCACAAATTCACGGACGAAATTGAGTAATCGCCATGTCCATTTAAAAAATCCGGCAATAAATCGCCACAGGGTTCGCATGTATTCTCCCTACCGATTAACAACACGCCACCCGGTTATCCCGAAAAAGGCGTTAAGATGTGGCTATCGTAATGACCCAACGGGCACTTGTCAGCAGGAATCACCGCCTGTGCTGTAACAAAATCCGCTCACGTGTTAATTTTGTGAATAAATCTCATTGTTGGAGTTAAACAAATGGATGCACTCGAATTACTCATCACCCGTCGTAGCGCTTCTCGTCTTGTCGAACCGGCACCGGCGGGAGAGCAACTGCAAAACATTCTGCGGGCGGGAATGCGCGCGCCAGACCACAAAACGCTGCAACCGTGGCAGTTCTTTGTCATTGAGGGCGAAGGGCGCGAGCGCTTTAGCGCCGTGCTTGAAAAAGGCGCTATTGCCGCAGGCAGCGACGAGAAAGCTCAGGAAAAAGCGCGGACGGCGCCGTTTCGCGCCCCGCTGATCATTACCGTCGTCGCGAAATGTGAAGAAAACGACAAGGTTCCGCTGTGGGAACAGGAAATGTCTGCCGGTTGCGCGGTAATGGCCATGCAGATGGCCGCTGTTGCTCAGGGCTTTGGCGGTATCTGGCGTAGCGGCGCATTAACGGAAAGCGCGGAAGTTCGCGAAGCGTTTGATTGTCGTCCGCAGGATAAGATCGTCGGTTTTCTCTATCTGGGTACACCGCAGCTAAAAGCGTCCACGACCATTAGCCTGGCCGATCCGAGCGCTTTTGTTCGTTATTTCTGATATCAACGGCAAAACTGTCTGGATTATGAGCAAAGACACCTGAATTCAGACAGTCACTCTTACCACATCATGGAATGAGCGCTACCATATCCGAATTGCAATGACAGGAGATGTCCATGAGCGAGCAAGCTATTCGTTTAACGCAATACAGCCACGGAGCCGGTTGCGGTTGTAAAATTTCCCCTAAAGTGCTGGAAACCATCCTGCACAGCGAGCAGGCGAAGTTCGTTGATCCAAACTTACTCGTGGGTAATGAAACCCGCGATGACGCCGCTGTCTACGATTTGGGTAATGGCACCAGCGTTATCAGCACCACCGATTTCTTTATGCCGATTGTCGATAATCCGTTTGATTTTGGCCGTATTGCCGCCACCAACGCCATCAGCGATATTTTTGCTATGGGCGGCAAACCGATTATGGCAATTGCTATTCTGGGCTGGCCGCTGGATAAGCTGGCGCCGGAAATCGCCCGTGAAGTGACCGAAGGCGGACGCTTTGCCTGCCGTCAGGCGGGTATCGCGCTGGCGGGCGGTCACTCTATCGATGCTCCTGAGCCTATCTTCGGTCTTGCGGTTACCGGCGTTGTGCCGACTGAACGCGTGAAGAAAAACAGCACCGCCGAGGCGGGATGCAAGCTGTTCCTGACCAAACCTTTGGGCATTGGCGTCCTGACAACCGCAGAGAAAAAATCGCTGCTGAAGCCGGAGCACAAAGGGTTGGCGACGGAAGTGATGTGTCGGATGAACATTGCCGGTGCGGCATTTGCCGATATCGAGGGCGTGAAAGCCATGACCGACGTTACCGGTTTTGGTCTACTGGGACATCTGAGCGAGATGTGTCAGGGCGCAGGCATTCAGGCGCAGATTGTCTACCAGGATATTCCTAAGCTTCCTGGCGTTGAAGAGTACATCGCGCAGGGCGCGGTGCCGGGCGGTACCCAGCGTAACTTTGCCAGCTACGGACACCTGATGGGTGAAATGCCGCAGCCGGTTCGCGACCTGCTCTGCGATCCGCAAACTTCCGGCGGTTTGCTGCTGGCGGTAACGCCGCAAGCGGAAGCCGAAGTGAAAGCGGCAGCGGCGCAGTTTGGTATCGATCTCACTGCGATTGGTGAGTTAGTGGAAGCTCGTGGCGGTCGCGCCATGGTTGAGATCCGTTAACTCGATGCGGTTGTTTATTGCCGAAAAACCGAGTCTGGCGCGCGCTATCGCCGATGTGCTGCCAAAGCCACATCGCAAAGGTGACGGCTTTATTGAATGCGGAAACGGACAAGTGGTGACCTGGTGTATTGGTCACCTGCTTGAACAGGCGCAGCCAGACGCCTACGACAGCCGTTATGCGCGCTGGAGTTTGGTCGATCTGCCGATTGTCCCGGAAAAGTGGCAACTGCAGCCACGTCCTTCGGTGACCAAACAGCTCAACGTTATCAAGCGCTTTTTACATGAAGCCAGCGAGGTTATTCACGCAGGAGACCCCGATCGTGAAGGACAACTGCTGGTGGATGAAGTGCTTGATTACCTGCAACTGGCTCCCGAAAAGCGCCAGCAGGTGCAACGTTGTCTGATTAACGACCTCAACCCGCAGGCCGTTGAACGGGCTATTGAGCGACTGCGGGCCAACAGTGAGTTCATCCCGCTGTGCGTGTCGGCCCTGGCGCGGGCGCGGGCAGACTGGCTGTACGGCATCAATATGACCCGTGCTTACACCATTCTTGGGCGAAACGCAGGCTATCAAGGTGTGCTCTCGGTCGGGCGCGTACAGACGCCGGTGCTCGGCCTGGTTGTGCGTCGCGATGAAGAGATTGAAAACTTCGTCGCCAAAGATTTCTTTGAAGTGAAAGCGCATATCGTGACGCCCGCCGATGAGCGGTTTACCGCTATCTGGCAGCCCAGCGAAGCATGTGAGCCGTATCAGGACGAAGAAGGGCGCTTGCTGAATCGTACGCTGGCCGAACACGTGGTGAACCGTATTAGCGGGCAGCCGGCGCTCGTTACCAGCTATAACGATAAACGGGAATCAGAATCCGCGCCGCTGCCGTTTTCGCTGTCGGCGTTGCAGATTGAAGCGGCGAAACGCTTTGGTTTGAGCGCGCAGAACGTTCTGGATATCTGCCAGAAACTGTATGAAACCCATAAACTGATTACCTATCCGCGTTCGGATAGCCGTTATCTGCCGGAAGAACATTTTGCCGGACGTCATGCGGTAATGAACGCAATTAGCGTTCATGCGCCGGATCTGCTTCCGCAACCCGCGGTGGATCCCGATACGCGAAACCGCTGCTGGGACGATAAAAAGGTGGATGCCCACCACGCCATCATTCCTACCGCGCGCAGTTCGTCCATCAACCTGAATGACAACGAAGCGAAAATTTACAACCTGATTGCCCGTCAGTATCTGATGCAGTTTTGTGCGGATGCGGTATTCCGCAAGTGCGTTATTGAGCTGGATATTGCCAAAGGCAAGTTTGTCGCCAAAGCGCGTTTTCTGGCGGAGGCCGGATGGCGCACGCTGCTTGGCAATAAGGAGCGCGATGAAGATAACGACGGGACGCCGTTGCCGGTGGTGGCTAAAGACGATGAATTGCTGTGCGAAAAAGGCGAAGTGGTTGAACGTCAGACTCAGCCGCCACGCCATTTTACCGATGCGACGTTGCTGTCAGCGATGACCGGGATTGCGCGCTTTGTGCAGGATAAAGATCTGAAAAAGATCCTGCGCGCCACGGATGGATTAGGTACGGAAGCGACGCGCGCCGGGATTATCGAGCTGCTGTTTAAACGCGGATTCCTGGTGAAAAAAGGGCGCTATATCCATTCGACCGATGCCGGAAAAGCGTTGTTTCACTCGCTGCCGGAAATGGCGACGCGTCCGGATATGACCGCGCACTGGGAATCTATTCTGACCCAAATCAGCGAAAAACAGTGTCGTTATCAGGATTTCATGCAGCCGCTGGTGGGAACGCTGTATCAGCTCATCGATCAGGCGCGCAGTACGCCGGTACGCCGCTTCCGGGGAATTGTCGCGCCGGGTGGCAGTGGTGGCGATAAGAAAAAGAGCGCGCCGCGTAAACGCCCGGCGAAAAAAAGCCCGCCATCCGAAGAGGCAGGCGTGTAAGTCTGTAGGCCTGATAAGCGTAGCGGCATCAGGCTTTGCCGGATGCGGCACCCGTGCCTTATCCGGCCTACGGTTCTACAGAGACAATATTAAATCACACCCTGGCCCAGCATCGCGTCGGCAACCTTCACGAAGCCCGCGATATTGGCGCCACGTACGTAGTTGGTTTGTTTGCTTTCGCCGCCGTATTCAACGCAGGCATGGTGAATATCCAGCATGATGTGGTGCAGGCGCGCGTCCACTTTCTCCGCTTTCCAGCCCAGACGTGCGGCGTTTTGCGCCATTTCCAGACCGGAGGTCGCTACGCCACCGGCGTTGGCGGCTTTACCCGGCGCGAACAGAACGCCCGCTTCGAGGAACAGGTCGGTGGCTTCGATGGTGGTCGGCATGTTTGCCCCTTCGGCGACAGCTTTCACGCCGTTGGCGATCAGTACGCGCGCCGCGTCGACATCAAGTTCGTTCTGGGTGGCGCACGGCAGGGCGATATCGACCGGAACCGACCACGGCTGCTTGCCTTCGAGATAGGTCAGGCCAAACTCCCGGGCGTAATCCGCCACGCGACCGTCACGGCTGTCTTTGATCGCGCACAGACGCGCCAGTTTTTCTTTGGTAAATCCACTTTCGTCGACCACAGTGCCGCTGGAGTCGGAAGCGGTCACCACCCGGGCGCCAAATTCCATGGCTTTCTCAATGGCGAATTGTGCAACGTTACCGGAGCCAGAGACCGCCACGCGCATGCCTTCAAAGCTGAGGCCATGACGTTTAAGCATCGCTTCGGTGAAGTACACCAGGCCATAGCCGGTCGCTTCCGGGCGGATCAGGCTGCCGCCGAAAGAGAGACCTTTACCGGTAAAGACGCAGGCGCTGTTGTTGGACAGTTTTTTCATCATCCCGGCCATAAAGCCGACTTCACGACCACCCACGCCGATATCGCCCGCCGGAACGTCGGTATCGGGACCTAAATGGCGGAACAGCTCGGTCATCAGCGCCTGGCAGAAACGCATCACTTCACCTTCGCTTTTACCTTTCGGGTCGAAGTCACTCCCGCCTTTACCCCCGCCCATCGGCAGCGTGGTGAGGGCATTTTTAAAGGTCTGCTCGAAACCGAGGAATTTCAGGATCGACAGGTTTACGGAAGGGTGGAAACGCATACCGCCTTTGTATGGGCCAATGGCGGAGCTAAACTGCACGCGCCACGCACGGTTAACCTGCACCTGATTACGATCGTCGAGCCAGACTACGCGGAACTGGATCACGCGCTCCGGCTCAACCAGACGCTCCAGCAGCGACATCTGGCGATAACGTGGGTTTTGCTCAAGGAAGGGCCACAGCGTCGTCATCACTTCACGAACGGCTTGCGCGAACTCGGTTTGGTTTGGGTCGCGCTTTTGTACATGGTTAAGAAACGACTCCAGAGAACATGTCTGATCCATAGATATAAAAACCTCTTATGTATTGATATGGTTATATTTTTGATATTTGTGTTAAGTGTTTTGCAGTTTTTGACTATACCACCAGCAGCGTGACGGGACGCAAGAAAAAATTAACCCCGCTAAGTAAATTAATATCGCGGCGTGGGTCATAACCAAAAACGATGACGGGCGGGACTAAAGTTTCTGCCGATTTATACCGTTATACTGAGCATAACTGTCAGTCACAAAGGAAAGAATATGCGCCGTTTAATCATGGCAGGAGCGTTGGTACTGGTGTCCAGCGCGACGCTGGCAAATCAGCTTTATCGCCCGGATGTGCAGGTGAATGTGCCGCCGGAAGTGTTCAGTTCCAGCGGGCAGCGAGCGCAGCCTTGTAGTCAGTGCTGTATTTATCAGGATCAAAACTATTCCGAAGGGGCGGTGATCAAAGCGGATGGTGTGCTGCTTCAGTGCCAACGCGATGATAAAACGATCAGCACGAATCCGCTGGTCTGGCGGCGCGTAAAAGAATAAAGGCTTCTAACAGCGGGATATCGGCAGGCGCCAGCGGATAACGCCGCGCCTCTTCGGGTGAACACCAGACCATATCCTGGTGTTCATACGCATTCAGTTCTCCCTGAAAAGACGGTACATGCCAGGCATGTAAATGAATCAGCCGGCCTGAAACCTCACGTTGATGGCTGGCGATATAGCGCCCAACGACTGCGTCGATGCCTAATTCTTCACGCAGTTCACGCACCAGAGCCTGAGACTGACTTTCGCCCGACTCAACTTTACCGCCAGCAAATTCCCACATGCCTGGCTGATCCGCATCCGGCGAACGCTGAGCCAGTAAAATTTTGCCATCACGTTCAATGATAGCGGCGACCACGTCGAGGGTTTTCATCATATTCATCAAGATCTAACAGCAGAAAATGACATACTATATTTATCTTTGAGTTATCTAAAGTATTCAGGAGTCATCGTTGAACGATCCTCACTCGTGGGTAAGTCCGTTAACGCGTATTCCCTCCAGTTTGCAACCGCTCGTCGCGACGCAGAAAAAACATTATGGCGATGTGCTGCATCCCACGCGTTGGTGGGGGCGGATGCCGTTTCTGTTCTGGCTGGTGGCGCTGTTTGTCGGGTTTCTGGAGCGTAAAAAGGCGCGCTTAACGCCGGTGATGCGCGCATTGTTAATGACCCGCGTTTCTCAGGTATGTCATTGCGCCTTCTGTGTTGATGCCAACAGCTTACGGCTGGCGGAACGCTGTGGCGCGCTGGATAAAGTCTTGCAGGTCGCCAACTGGCAAGAATCAGCGCTGTTTAACGCAGAAGAGCGCATAGCGCTGGCCTATGCGGATGCGGTGACCGCCACGCCACCGCAGGTAGACGATGCGCTGAAAACGCAAATGAAGCAGCATTTTACCGATGACGTCATTACTGAAATGACCGCGCTGATTGCGTTTCAAAATCTCTCGGCGCGTTTTAATGCCGCCCTCGATATTCCTTCGCAAGGATTGTGCGACAGTTTTAAAGGACGCCCGCATGCTTGACCGTCATCTTCATCCACGGTTAAAACCGCTGTTGCATCGCTGTGTGGGCATTATTGATAAACCTGCGATTACCCCGGATGGCCTGACGCTGGTTGGTTTTGCTATTGGCGTGTTGGCCCTGCCATTTCTGGCGTTAGGCTGGTATCTGGCGGCGCTGGTGGTCATTGTGCTTAATCGCTTGTTTGACGGGCTGGACGGGGCGCTGGCGCGGCGCAGAGGGCTAAACGACGCGGGAGGATTTCTCGATATCTCACTCGATTTTCTGTTTTACGCCTTAGTACCGTTTGGTTTTATTCTTGCCGCACCTGCTCAGAATGCACTGGCTGGGGGCTGGCTGTTGTTTGCGTTTATTGGCACTGGCAGCAGCTTCCTCGCCTTCGCGGCCCTGGCAGCGAAACACGATATTGATAACCCAGGCTACGCGCATAAATCGTTTTATTATCTCGGGGGGCTAACCGAAGGCACTGAGACTATTTTGCTGTTTGTTTTGGGCTGTTTGTTCCCGGAATCTTTTGCCGTGCTGGCGTGGGTCTTTGGCGCGCTGTGCTGGATGACGACGTTTACTCGGATCTGGAGCGGATATCTGACGCTGAAAGCGGTTCAGCGTCAGGCGTAATGTCTTGTGTTGCCGGATGCGCTTATCCGGCAATGGTGACCATTTTACTTGCTGCTGTCCGGACCCCGTTCACCGCTGGCGACCGGGTTTTTCGGATTGCTGCTCCACTCATACCAGCCACCGTCGTAAACAGAGACGTTTTTCCAGCCCATCGCGCGGGCATACATAAACGTTTCTGAAGCACGCCAGCCGGTGCCGCAGTAGAAAGAAACCTGCTGGTCTGGCGTGATATTCCACTGTTTCCACATGGCGGCGATATCATCCGCGCTGCGCATGGTGCCGTCCGGGTTATGGAAATCTTCCATATGCGTGGAATCACTCCCCGCGTGGCCCCAGCGTGCGCCTGCGATCTCACCTTTTGGCTTGATGTAGCTATAGCCGCTGGTGGTACCAATAAACTCAGGCCACGAGCGGATGCTGACCAGCGACGCATCCTGGCGATGCAGCAGGCCGCGAGCCTGTTCCGTATTCAGCATTAGTTGTGGTTGGGCAGGGATAGCAACGCCAAAATCAGGAGCCGCTTTCACCGTCGGCGGCGTTCCGCGTTCCACCGGTAAACCTGAATCTGACCAGGTTTGCCACCCGCCGTCGAGCAGACGCACATCTTTCACGCCTGCATACAACATGATTTGCGCCACGCGCGCGGCGGCATAGACATCACGACCGTATAAAATCACCGTGGTGTCGTGGCGAATACCATGTTTTGCCAGCATGGCTTTGAGTTGCGCGTCGGAAACTTTATTCCACAGTGGTTCGCTCTCGACTTCGTTGGTATCAATGTATCCTGCACCGGGAATATGACTGAGCAGATACAGCTTCGGCGCGCCCCAGGCGGCTTCAATCACTTTCCAGTCACCCGAAGGTTTAGCGGTCACTTCTTTTCCCTGCTGCAGGTCGTGCAGCCACTGCGGGTAAACCAGTTGTTCGAAGTGCGGCAGACTTTGCAGGCGGCCAGGATCCGCAAGGGCGTCGCTGAGGGTTGAAATATGGCTAAAACCGACTTTCTGCAGGCGGGATTTAACGGCCTGCATCTCGCTATCGCTACCATACAACGCCACCGGCGCATCGGTTTTTAGCTGATGCGCCTTCACCCAGGCATTGAGTTGTTCATCATTCATTTTGTCGAGCCAGGCGGCAGACAGATTCAGTGCGGAGGGTTCGTGTCCGGAAGGACCATTGAGCGATTGTGGCCAGCCGTTGTAAAAAGCGCTCTGACGGGTATCGATCGCCGCGCCTTGCTTTTGCTGTAACTGGTTGAGGGTGAGCGTCTGTGCTGTTTCAGCAGCCCAGGAAGAAGCGCAAGCGAGCCCTAAAGCCAGTGCCAGCGCGGTCATTTGAGAAACACGTTTCATCGAATAGCCCGACGTTGAAAAAAGAAGACGACATTCTGTGCCGCCGGTTAAGTAAAAACCTTGCGTTAACGCAGCATATCGCCACATTCACGCCCAGTTTTCCATCTGTAATACACGGCCTGCTGACGGGACATCCTGCGCGTCATGCGTAACCTGTACCACCGGAATATTCAGCTTGCGCACCTCGGTAAAGACCCACTGGCGAAAGGTATCGCGTAGCGACGCATCCAGTCTGCTAAAGGGTTCATCGAGCAGCAGCGCCTGAGGCTGAGCCAGCAGGGCGCGCAGCAGGGCGACACGCGATCGTTGGCCGCCGGAGAGCGAGGCCGGATCGCGATGATAAAATCCAGCAAGGTCCGCGCGCGTAAGGGCGTTTTCAACAGTATGGCGTCTGGCGGATCCTTGCAGGCTGGCGGGTAAGGCCAGCAGTAAATTCTGCCCAACGCTGAAATGGTCAAACAACAACGCATCCTGGAACAGAATGCCAATCTGGCGCTGCGCGGTGGGCAGCGTGTCTATACGCCGTTCGTTGAGCCACAGTTCGCCTGAAGCTTGAAACTGAGGAGACAATGCGCCGACCATCCACGAAAAAAGCGAAGACTTACCGCTACCGGAAGGCCCCATAATAGTGACAATGTCACTTTTGCTAACCTGGAAGTTCACATCTTTCAGTAGCGTTGTCGCGCCCCGGTACACTGAAAGGCTTTGAACGATGAGCATTAACGGAGTCCTTGTCGAAAGCGGCCGAGCCACGCGGCGAAAAGCGCCGCCAGTACGAAAACGAATAGCGGTAACAGAAGCTGCCATAGCGCCTGTGTCGCTAAAACAGCCGTGCTGCCGCCGCTGCTTAATGCCACCGCCTCGGTGGTCAGGGTGGGATAGCGTCCGGCCCCTAACCATAGCGTTGGCATATATTGGGCAATACTGACCGAGAAGCCAACCGCGAAGGCGATCAGTGCCGGGCGTAACAGCAGCGGGCATTTAACCCGCCAAAATATGCGACCTCGTGTCCAGCCCAGCGTTTGTGCAATCAAAATCAATCGTGGGTCAATGCGTTGCCACGCCGGTTTGAGCACAAACAGCATCCACGGCATCACCCACAACAGGTGGCCCCAGATGATGGTCGTCATCAGCCCATCTTGTCCGGTATATAACGCCAACAGATACTGTCCGGTGACCAGCGGCAGCGCGGGCAGGATAATGGGCAGCCAGACCCAACGGTGTCCGGTTTGCGGTCCCCATTCCAGCCACGCAAAGAGCATCAGTAACCCCAGCACGCTGGAGATGAGCCCCAGTTGCAGACTATTGCTGAGCGCCTCACTGTTGAGCGATGAAGAGTTGGCGGAAAGCGCCAGCACCAGGGCGCATACTACTCCGCTGATGGGCAAAAGTTGTACCAGCGGCTGTGCGATTGTTGTGGACGAAAAACGCAGGCGTATTCCGTTTACTGCCGGAATTGTGCGCCGCCAGCCACGCCAGAACAGATAGCCCAACAGCGCGAAGATAAATAGCAGCAACACCAGCAGCAGGCTGGCGAGTGCGCCTTTGACCTGTTGTTCGGCATCGCCCTGGCTGAGCCATTGCCAGCTCAGTACAGCAAGCGTGGGCGGATTGCCGGGGCCAAGGACGATGGCCACATCCACAACGGAGAGTGACCAGGCCACGACGGCCAGCATGGCTTTGCCTAACGCAGGGGCGATGGAGGGCAGTACCAGCCAGTTCAGGCATTGCAAACGGCTGTAACCCAGCGAATCCAGGACGATAACCTGCTGTGAAAGTTGTTTTTCACTCAGCAGGGCTGAGAGGATCCACAACAAAAAGGCGCTCTCTTTCACCGCCAGCGTTATGCCAAGCCCAACCCCATAGCGGTCCGGTTGCGAGTTGAGAAAGGGCAGCCACTGCCAGAGCATGCCGCCTTCGGCAAAAATCAACAGCATGCTGGTCGCGAATGCGACGTGCGGGATCGCCAGCAGCAAGGGCAGGCGCGTGCACAATCGCGCCCAACCAGCGCCAGGCCACAAAAAGAGGATCGCCAACAGCGTAATGGTCAGGGCACCCAGAGCCGCGAGGCTTACGGAAACCACTGTTGCCAGCAACGCCTGCGAGAGTTGAGGATCGTCAAAGAGCGCCAGCCAGTGCGTGGTGCGAAGCGCTGGGGCTAGCAGAGAGAACGTTGCTGGCACCAGCGGCAGATAAACTGCCGTCATGATGCCCCACAGCAACAGAATTAATGCGTACCGTAGCGGCGTAGCCATTCTTGTTCCAGTGCATTTATCCAGGCAGCATGTGGTTCCGGCAGTACGGCAGGGAGTCCTTGTGGGGTATACGCCAGCAGTGCGTTACGCTGTTGGTTGGGCAGTTTTTGCGGATCAAGCACCGAAGGGTCTCCCCAGATAGCAGGGTCAGCTTTACGCAACTGCGCTTCGGGAGAAAGCAGGAAGTTTGCCACGACTTTTGCTCCGGCGCTGGCGCGAGCATTTGCCGGAACAGTGACAAAATGCACGTTGCCGATCATGCCCTGTGAGAAACCAAAACTATAGCTGGTTTTAGGCAATTCGCCGCTGGCCATTTTTTGCTGCGCGTGGGCTGGGTTAAAGGTCAATGATAAGCGCAGCGTACCGGTATTCAGCAACGCATCCATCCGCGCAGGCGTGGGAGGAAAATCTTTGCCTTCACGCCATAGTGAAGGGTGTAGAGCGTCAAGATAATGCCATAACGGAGCGGTAACGTTGGCGAATGTGGCGGCATCGGGCGCAACTTTCAATGCTTGCGGTTCCGTGGTGAGCATAATCAATAACTGCTCGAGAAAAGCCGTGCCGGTAAAGTCTGGCGGGCGCGGGTAGGTAACTGTGCCAGGGTGCGCCTGCGCAAATTCAAGCAACGCCTGCGGGGATTGCGGCGGCTGGGCGGTGAGATCGCGCCGGGCAATGAAGGTTAGCTGTGCGCCGCCCCATGGCGATTCTGCCCCTTCCGTGGGGATGGCAAAGTCTTCACTGACCGGTTTCCGGGTATCAACATAGCGCCAGTTAGGTAACGCCTGCGCCCACTGGGTTTGCAGCAGACCCGCTTCTTTTAATGTGCGGAAGTTTTCACCGTTTACCCACAATAAGTCGACAGATCCGCCGGTTGTTCGCCCGGACGCCGCCTCGGTCTGGATGCGTTTAACGGCGTCGGCGGCATCCGCCAGCCGCACAATTTTCAGGTTAATGGCATAGTGCGTTTTCATCTCGCCGCTAACCCAGTCGAGATACTGATTAACGGCGTTATCGCCACCCCAGGCGTTGAACCATACCGTCTGACCGCGGGCGTCATTTTTGATTTGCTGCCAGCTGGCGTCCTGGGAAAAAGCCGTCAGCGGGCAGAGCAGCAAACTCAGGCACAATAAGCAGTAACGCATAATATCTCCATTGCTAAAAATGGCGTATGTCTCAGGTTTTTTTCCGTTGACGCTCCAGGTAAAGGCTTCTTGCTCCTGAAATCACCACGCTCAGGGCAAACAGGATGAACAGGCCGGTAACAAACCAAAATGTACCGCCGGTTAACAGGCTACCGGCCCACGAATAGACAATCGTGGCGGGTAACTGACCGAGGCCGGTGGCGAGGAGAAAGTGGCGAAAACGAATCGAGGTCAGGCCCGCGGCATAGCTTACCGGGTCGAAGGGCACAAAAGGCAACAGGCGACAGATGAGAATAGTGTGCTTGCCATAACGTTCGAAAAAAGCGTCCATGTTGTTCAGCACCGTTTTCCCGGTCAGCTTTTCCACCGCACTGCGACCCAAAACGCGGGCAATAAAAAAACACAGCGCTGCGCCGACCATCGCGCTGCTCCAGGACAGTACACCGCCCCAAAACGCGCCAAACAGCGAGGCATTGGCAAACGTAATCACAAAGGCGGGAAGCGGCGCGACGATGGCCTGTAAGATCATCAGGAAGAACGATACAACCGCCGCCAGAGTTCCGTACGAACGAATGAAGTTCTCGAGAGCGTGTTGATCCAGCGTAGTAAACGCCGCCAGGCTGCCCCGGAGAAAATCACTGACGCCAGGTATCCACGCCCATGCCATCAGCGCGAGCAGCAGCACAACTATCAATCCTGCCCGGTAATAGTGGGTTAATCGCGCTTTGTTCAGCTTTGTCATTTACCTGCACACTCGTGGCTGGACGACGGATCGATATGTTTATATCTGGCCCAGGCTTTTGCCGCCTGAATAAGAATGAATAACGCCAGGCCCGCAACGCTGAGTTTGCCGATAAATGCCAGAGTCATGCCTTCGCTGGCCAGTTCGTGCGACATCAGCGTATAGATAAAGATGCCGGGCAAGGTGGTTACCGCAGATATCACCGTAAATGACCAGAACGGAATCGCCGTCAGCCCATAGGCGTAATTTTGAATATTATAGGGGAACAATGGTACGAGTCGGGTCAGGATCAGAAAGTCCAATCCGCTATGGGCAATGCCTTTTTCGATAGCCTGAAAAGTCGCTGTTGCCCAACGTATTTCAGCAGTAGATCCCGACCAAGCCAGCGAGCCAGCAAAAACGACAGCGCCGAGGCGACGGTTGCCGCCACTAACGAGACAAGCGTCCCTGCCACAGGGCCAAACAGCACACCGCCGACGATCACCAGAATGCTGCCGGGGATCAGACACAGCGCAGCGATGATAAACAGCAATATATAAAGCGTATAGCCGAACATGCCGCTTTGGCGGATGACGGCTTGTAAATGATGGAAATTGGTTATCAGGTCGGTCAGACCGAAATAATGGAAAACTCCCGCCAGAATGCAGAACAGGACCGCGACGATCAGCAGCCGGTATTCTGCGTTATGCGAACTTCTTTTTCATGGGGGTTCTCCTGTAAAACCGAGTGTAACGCAGCGTTTTCGTCAGCGAAAAGTGCGCGCGAAGATATAATAAATTCCCGGACACAACAATGTATTACCGTCGATTTATTGATTTTACACAGAATAAACAGACTCTCCAGGCGAGGCCCGGAGAGTGACAAATCGCAGGAGGTCAGACGCGGAATTTAGCCCATACAGGCGCATGATCGGACGGTTTTTCCATGCTGCGGATCTCATAGTCGATGCCGGTTTCTTCGCAGCGCTCCGCCAGTGGGTTGCTCGCTAACAGCAGATCGATACGCAGGCCACGGTTATCATCAAAGCCTTTGGAGCGGTAATCAAACCACGAGAACTGGTCATTTTTTTCAGGATAAGCATGACGATAGGTGTCCACCAGGCCCCAGCCCAGCAGGCGCTCCATCCACTCACGCTCTTCCGGCAGGAAGGAACATTTACCGGTACGCAGCCAGCGTTTACGGTTTTCCTCGCCAATGCCGATATCGAGATCGGTTGGGCTGATGTTCATATCGCCCATGATCAAGACCGGATTGTCGCGTTTCAGTTCAGTCTCCAGATAGTTTTGTAGATTCTGGTAAAACGCGGCCTTGGCCGGAAATTTGGTTTCGTGGTCACGGCTTTCGCCCTGCGGGAAATAGCCGTTGATCACGGTAATGCTGCCCAGAGGGGATGGGATTTCCGCCATGATGATACGACGCTGCGCTTCTTCGCCATCGCCCGGGAAGCCACGACGCACCGCGATTGGCGTTTCTTTCGTTAACAGCGCCACGCCGTAATGACCTTTCTGACCGTGATAAAAGACGTTGTAACCCAGCTTTGCAACCTCTTCGAGAGGGAACATGTCATCGTGGACTTTTGTCTCCTGTAAGCCAATCACATCCGGTTGGTGTTTTTCGACAATGGCTGCCAGTTGATGAGGACGGGCACGCAGGCCGTTGATATTAAAAGAGACAAATTTCATAGTCGCTGCCGTTTTGCAAGATGAATAGTGCAAGGATGGTAGCAGAATTTCCGCTGGCTGACTGCTTCTTGTCACCTGATTCCAACAATGATTGCCAATGGTGTTAACGATGGAGCAAAAACTGCACCGTTTTGGCGCGAAGCGCGTCAGAACAGAGCAATAATTTCCGATAAATTTCGTATACGATCACAATTCCAGAATTATATTTGGCAACTGAATAAAACTGCGGTTTTTCCTCTATTTAGTCGCCTGGTGCGCAAACATATTCACTTTATATGCACATTAAGTGAATATCGCCACGTTGTAACCTGTTGATATTCCGTCACCGACCTTTGTTTATGCACTTTTTTTGCTGGCTGGCACGAACCCTGCAATCTACATTTACACCGCAAATACTATATTTATTAACATATAAATAACCTTTTATTTACCGTTGAGGTCGCTATGTCTCTGTCAATTACGCGTGAAAATTTTGATGAATGGATGATGCCCGTATATGCCCCGGCTCCTTTTATTCCGGTGCGTGGTGAAGGTTCACGTCTGTGGGATCAGCAGGGTAAAGAGTATATCGATTTCGCGGGAGGCATTGCGGTTAACGCGCTGGGGCACGCCCATCCGGCATTGCGCGAGGCATTAAACGACCAGGCGAGCAAATTCTGGCACACGGGAAATGGCTACACCAACGAGCCGGTGCTGCGTCTGGCGAAAAAGCTGATTGATGCCACCTTCGCCGAGCGTGTTTTCTTCTGTAACTCCGGCGCGGAGGCTAACGAAGCGGCATTAAAGCTGGCGCGTAAATATGCTCACGATCGTTTTGGCAGCCAGAAGAGCGGCATCGTGGCGTTTAAAAATGCTTTCCATGGCCGCACGCTGTTCACCGTCAGCGCCGGAGGGCAGCCCGCTTATTCACAAGATTTCGCGCCGCTGCCGCCGGATATCCGCCATGCCGTCTATAACGATCTCGACTCCGCCCGCCAACTGATTGATGACACCACCTGTGCGGTCATCGTTGAACCGGTGCAGGGGGAAGGTGGCGTCGTACCAGCAACAAATGACTTCTTACAGGGGCTGCGTGAATTATGCGATCGCCACAATGCGCTGCTGATTTTTGACGAAGTCCAGACCGGTGTGGGTCGTACCGGCGAACTGTATGCCTATATGCACTATGGCGTTACGCCAGACCTGCTGACGACAGCCAAAGCGTTGGGCGGCGGTTTCCCCATCGGCGCGTTATTGGCGACAGCAGACTGTGCCAGCGTGATGACGGTTGGTACGCACGGTACAACATACGGCGGAAACCCGCTGGCCACGGCGGTGGCGGGCAAACTGCTGGAGATTGTTAACACCCCGGATATGCTCAACGGTGTTAAGCAGCGTCACGACTGGTTTGTGGAGCGTATTAACGCTATTAACGAACGTTTTGGACTGTTTAGTGAAATTCGTGGGCTCGGCCTGCTGATCGGCTGCGTACTGAACGCGGAATTTGCCGGGAAAGCGAAACTCATCTCGCAAGAGGCGGCCAATGCCGGAGTGATGGTGCTGATCGCTGGCGCTAACGTGGTGCGCTTTGCGCCAGCGTTAAACGTCAGCGAAGAAGAGGTTGCTAGCGGACTGGATCGCTTTGCGCTGGCCTGCGAACGCATCAAAGCAGGAGGTTCATCATGATGGTGATTCGTCCTATTGAACGCGCTGATATCACCGCGCTGATGCAACTGGCCGGTAAGACCGGCGGTGGGTTGACTTCGCTACCGGCCAATGAAGCCACGCTGATGGCGCGTATCGAACGCTCGCTACAAACCTGGCGCGGTGAGTTGCCGAAAAGTGAGCAAGGCTATGTTTTTGTACTGGAAGACAGCGCCAGCGGAACCGTGGCAGGGATTTGCGCCATCGAGGTGGCGGTAGGGCTTAACGATCCCTGGTACAACTATCGGGTTGGCACGCTGGTGCACGCCTCGAAAGAGCTGAACGTATATAACGCGCTGCCGACGCTGTTTCTGAGTAACGATCACACGGGCAGCAGCGAGCTTTGCTCTCTGTTTCTCGATCCCGACTGGCGTAAAGAGGGCAACGGCTATTTGTTGTCTAAATCGCGCTTTATGTTTATGGCGGCATTTCGTGACCGGTTTAATGAAAAGGTCGTGGCCGAGATGCGCGGCGTAATCGATGAGCACGGTTACTCTCCCTTCTGGGAAAGCCTCGGCAAACGCTTTTTCTCCATGGAATTCAGCCGGGCGGATTTTCTCTGCGGCACCGGACAAAAAGCCTTTATTGCTGAACTGATGCCCAAGCATCCTATTTATACCCATTTCCTGTCTGAGGAAGCGCAAAGCGTAATTGGTCAGGTACATCCGCAAACCGCTCCGGCGCGGGCGGTGCTGGAGAAAGAAGGATTTCGCTACCGTAACTATGTCGACATTTTCGATGGCGGGCCGACGCTGGAATGCGATATCGACCGCGTTCGCGCTATTCGTAAAAGCAGGCTGGTGGAAGTGGCGGAAGGTCAGCCAGCGATCGGCGATTACCCGGCCTGTCTGGTCGCTAATGAAAACTATCAAAACTTCCGCGTCATGTTGGTTCGCGCTGACCCGGATACCCAACGTCTGGTACTGACGGCGGCGCAACTGGACGCCCTGAAATGCCACGCGGGCGACCATGTACGTTTTGTGCGTCTTTGTGCAGAGGAGAAAACAGCATGACATTATGGATAAACGGCGACTGGGTGACGGGGCTTGGCGAGCGTCGGGTGAAAACGAATCCGGTAAGCGGTGATGTGCTGTGGCAAGGTAATGATGCCGACGCGACTCAGGTGATGCAGGCTTGCCGTGCTGCGCGCACCGCCTTTGCCGGTTGGGCTAAACACCCCTTTAGCGCGCGTCAGGCTATTGTCGAAAAATTTGCTTCATTGCTGGAAAGCAATAAAGCCGAGCTAACCCAGATTATCGCCCGGGAAACCGGCAAGCCGCGCTGGGAAGCCGCCACTGAACTGACGGCGATGATCAATAAAATTGCTATTTCCGTGAAAGCTTACCATGCCCGTACCGGAGAGCAGCACAGCGAACTACCGGATGGCGCGGCGACGTTGCGCCATCGGCCGCACGGCGTGCTGGCGGTATTTGGCCCGTATAACTTCCCTGGCCATTTGCCCAATGGCCATATTGTTCCGGCTCTGCTGGCGGGCAACACGTTGATTTTCAAGCCCAGCGAGCTGACGCCGTGGACCGGTGAAGCCGTGACAAAGCTGTGGGAACAGGCGGGATTGCCGCCGGGCGTGCTGAATCTGGTGCAGGGCGGACGCGAAACGGGGCAGGCGCTGAGCGCGCTGGAAGATCTCGACGGTCTGCTGTTTACCGGCAGTGCCAATACCGGTTATCAGTTGCATCGACAGTTATCCGGCCAGCCGGAAAAAATCCTTGCGCTGGAGATGGGCGGCAACAACCCGCTGATCATTGAGAACCCGGAAGATATTGATGCGGCAGTACATCTGACCATTCAATCCGCATTTGTTACCGCCGGGCAGCGTTGTACCTGCGCCCGTCGCCTGTTGATTAAAAACGGCGCGCAGGGAGACGCGTTCCTCGCGCGTCTGGTGGAAGTCAGCCAACGACTAATGCCAGCTCACTGGGATGCGGAACCGCAGCCGTTTTTAGGCGGGCTGATTTCTGAACAGGCCGCACAGCACGTTTGTGATGCCTGGCAACGTCTGGCGTCGTTGGGTGGGCGCACGCTGCTGGCGCCACGCATGGTGAAAGCCGGAACGTCGCTGCTGACCCCCGGTATTATTGAACTGACCGACGTGGCAAACGTACCCGATGAAGAGGTTTTTGGTCCACTGCTCGGCATCTGGCGCTATGACAGCTTTGATGACGCGATTCGTATGGCGAACAACACCCGCTTTGGGTTGTCATGCGGGCTGGTTTCACCCGATCGCAGCCAGTTTGAACAACTCCTGCTGGAGGCGCGGGCCGGGATTGTTAACTGGAATAAACCGTTAACCGGCGCGGCAAGCACCGCACCGTTTGGTGGTGTGGGCGCGTCCGGTAACCATCGCGCCAGCGCGTGGTATGCCGCAGATTATTGCGCCTGGCCGATGGCGAGCCTGGAATCTCCGGCCTTAACCCTGCCGTCGGCGCTCAGCCCCGGTCTGGATTTCTCTTGCGGGGATAAACGATGAAAGCGCGTGAGGTCAATTTCGATGGTCTGGTGGGACTCACCCACCACTATGCGGGACTGTCATTTGGTAATGAGGCTTCGACCAGCCACCGTTTTCAGGTGTCGAACCCTCGTCTGGCGGCAAAGCAGGGTTTGTTAAAAATGAAAGCGCTGGCTGATGCGGGATTCCCTCAGGCGGTGATCCCGCCTCATGAACGTCCCTATATCCCGGCGCTGCGTCAGTTGGGCTTTTGCGGCAGTGATGAGCAGATTCTGGACAAGGTGGCGCGTCAGGCGCCGTACTGGCTCTCCAGCGCCAGCTCCGCATCACCTATGTGGGTGGCGAATGCGGCAACGGTCTGTCCTTCGGCAGATTCACTGGACGGGAAAGTGCATTTAACGGTGGCGAATCTGAATAATAAGTTCCACCGTTCGCTGGAAGCGCCGACGACCGAAGCGCTGTTACGCTCGATTTTTCGTGATGAAAATACCTTTGCGATTCATGGCGCATTGCCTCAGGTTGCGTTGTTCGGTGATGAAGGGGCGGCAAACCATAACCGCCTTGGTGGGGATTATGGCGATCCCGGCTTACAACTGTTTATTTACGGTCGTGAAGAGGGGAATGCGTCACAGCCGAGGCGCTATCCGGCGAGACAATCTCGTGAAGCCAGCGAGGCCGTAGCCCGGCTGAATCAGGTCAATCCACATCAGCTTGTTTTTGCTCAGCAAAACCCGGATGTCATCGATCTTGGCGTGTTTCATAACGATGTGATTGCGGTGTCGAATCGTCAGGTGCTGTTTTGTCATCAGCAGGCGTTTGTCAGACAGCAAACGTTGTTAGAGCAACTACGCCGCCAGGTGGACGGTTTTACCGCGCTGGAAGTCCCGGCCGCGGAGGTGTCGGTGCAGGATGCGGTAACAACCTATTTGTTTAACAGCCAATTACTGAGTCGTGACGACGGTTCGATGATGCTGGTTTTACCGCAGGAGTGTCGGGAGCATGCGGGCGTGTGGCGATATCTGAGCCGTTTGCTTGCAGATGACAATCCGATCGATGACCTGCGGGTCTTTGATTTGCGCGAAAGCATGTCCAACGGCGGCGGCCCTGCCTGTTTACGCCTGCGAGTGGTGCTTACCCCACAGGAGCTGCAGGCCGTGAATCCGGCGGTTATCATGAACGACACGCTGTTCAATACGCTGAATAACTGGGTTGACCGCTACTATCGCGATCGCCTTGTCGCTACGGACCTCGCGGATCCACAGCTGTTGCGCGAAGGGCGTGAAGCGTTGGATACGCTGACGCAATTGCTCAATCTCGGCTCTGTTTATCCCTTCCAGCAGGAGAGAACGAGCCATGGATAATTTTCTGGCCCTGACGCTCGCAGGTAGCGCACCTGAGAAAACGCAGGGCACAATTCACGGTTTTGTCTGGCAATGGCTTGGTTACGGGGTACTGGAACTGACACCAACTGCGCCGGTTGAACAGTCGCTGGTGCTTTCTGCGGGAATTCATGGCAATGAAACCGCGCCGGTAGAAATACTTGATTCATTGCTGACCAGGCTGTTTAACGGTGAGCTGGCGCTAACATGGCGGCTGCTGGTCATTCTCGGTAACCCGCAGGCGCTGGCCGCGGGAAAACGTTATTGTCATAGCGATCTGAACCGTATGTTTGGTGGCCGATGGCAGAGTTTTGCCGAGAGTGAAGAAACGCACAGAGCCCATGAGCTTGAACTGTGTCTGGCAGATTTTTACTCGCGCGCGAAAGAGCCTGTGCGCTGGCATCTGGATCTTCACACCGCCATTCGCGGCTCACAGCATTTGCGCTTTGGCGTGTTGCCACAACGCAATGTTGCCTGGGACGAAAATTTTCTGGGTTGGCTGGGGGATGCGGGGCTGGAGGCATTGGTTTTCCATCAGACCCCAGGCGGTACGTTCACCCATTTTAGCGCTGAACGTTTTGGTGCGCTGGCCTGTACGCTGGAACTGGGTAAAGCGCTGCCGTTCGGGCAAAACGATCTGACCCAGTTTGCACACACAGCAGATGCGATGGCGCAGCTGCTGCGGGGCGAGCGAGTGTCAACGGTAGAAACATCTCCGTTGCGCTACCGTGTGGTCTCGCAGATTACGCGGCGTAGCGACGATTTTATTCTCCACATGGATAACCAGACGCTCAATTTTACCCCCTTTACCGAGGGAACGTTACTGGCGCAGGACGGAAATGAACGTTTTATCGTCACCCATGACGTTGAATACGTTCTTTTTCCGAACCCAAATGTGGCCTGTGGTTTACGTGCCGGATTGATGCTCGAAAGATTTTGATAAATATAATCGCCCTCAGATTTATTTCTGAGGGCTTATTTTTACGTGCGCTTTAGATTTATTACAGATTATTCCTGGTAAGTTGCTTTCTTAATAATCACAGTTCAGGTATAGTTCTTCATAATCCTTTCAAAATCATCTTGTTGTAATTTTTCATTTCAACTCTGCGCAATTTATTCTTTTTTTCTCCATAATTGATGAATGTTTGTTTTTTACACTTTCATTGTTTTACCGTTGCTCTGATTAATTGACGCTTAAGCCGGTAAAGTTAATCTCGTCAACACGACATCACATTGCAGAAGAATCGCATGAATGTCGTAAAAATAACTGAAAGAAAGGATAGAAATTATGCGTAAACTGACTGCTCTGTTTGTTGCCTCTACCCTGGCGCTGGGCGCTGCAAACCTGGCCCATGCTGCTGACACCACAACAACTGCGCCAGCGGATGCCAAACCAATGATGCATCACAACGGGAAGTTCGCCCCGCATCACGACATGATGTTCAAAGACCTGAACCTGACCGACGCGCAGAAACAGCAGATTCGCGAAATTATGAAAGGCCAGCGCGATCAGATGAAACGTCCGCCGCTGGAAGAACGCCGCGCCATGCACGATATCATCGCCAGCGATAGCTTCGATAAAGCGAAAGCCGAAGCGCAAATTGCGAAGATGGAAGAACAGCGTAAAGCCAACATGCTGGCGCACATGGAAACGCAGAACAAGATTTACAACATTCTGACGCCTGAACAGAAAAAGCAGTTTAATGCCAATTTTGAGAAGCGTCTGACAGAACGTCCGGCGCAGAAAGGTAAAATGCCAGAAGCTGCCGAGTAATCGCCAGTCGTCTACACTAAATCAGTCATGCTGTGTCGGCGTTCAGCGCCGCACAGTGTGCAACAAACTCAAGACCGCCGCTCTTGTCCACAACACGTTTAACGATGTGGGCAGGATCGGCGGTTTTTTCTTTCCCGCCAGGAGAAGCGTTAATTTTTTTGCAAAATACCCTATTCAGCACTAAGGCAAATCAACCCTGTTGCCGATAACGATACTCTGCAGGGTAAATATCACAATGATGATTTATGGCTGGCTGTTCACGGCAGGTTGACGTGCTACGCCTTTCTGGAGGGGTGATGGAATATTTCGATATCCGCAAAATGCCGGTCAGTCTGTGGCGCAATGGGGCGGGAGAAACGCGAGAGATTTGCTGTTTTCCGCCAGCAACACGCGATTTTCACTGGCGGGCGAGTATCGCCTCCCTTGCAGCAAACGGAGAGTTTTCTCTTTTTCCGGGCGTAGAACGCGTGATTACCTTGCTGGAAGGAGGTGAAGTGACCCTGGAAGAGGCGAACATCTTCACTCACACCCTGAAGCAGCATCAACCTTTTACTTTTGCTGGTGACAAGGTAGTAAAAGCAAAGCTGACGGAAGGACGGATGTCGATGGATTTTAATATCATGACCCGACGAGATGTTTGCCAGGCGAAAGTCAGAGTTGCCGATCGCACTTTTACAACCTTTGGTTCTCGTGGCGGCGTCGTGTTTGTTATCAGTGGCGCCTGGCAATTGGGTGAGAAGCTGCTGACGGCCGATCAGGGCGCGAGCTGGCACGACGGTAAACACACCCTGCGCCTGTTGGAGCGCGAGGGAAAACTGCTGTTCAGCGAGATTAACTGGATGCCGGGATACTCTCCGGATTCAGTTCAATAATGTCGTATTTGCCAGACAAAACAGGCCGGCAGAGAATTTTGTAGCCATCATGGTCAAAGCCAGCCGGCATTCTCGCCAGGGTTGTCGCCTCATCCAGCGTTGCAACGGCGCCCAGCCAAAACCAGTTATTGATGATATGGTACTGAGTCATTTCAGCGCGGGTTTCTTGCAGCGCAATGGCATTGTTCCACGGCCAGCAGATGACGCGTACTCTTTCCAGCGCCTCAAGCAGGCGCGAATGATGCGCCTGCGGGCTCTCTTTCCCACAGCACGCTCCGGCGCAGCGCTTTAGCGCTGAGCGAAAGCAGGCTCGCCCACGACTCAGGGGTTCCAGCCCCAACAGGCCGTAGCACAGTTGCTGTTCATCGGCGATGCTTTGCAATGTTTGTAGCGCGGCACGGCGATTGGCAAACAAACCAAACAGATTGGGGGCATGGGAGAAATCAATATCTCGTGCGTAAACAACCTGAACAGTCTGGTCGGTAAGCTGCAGGGCGCAAAGCTGACGATTGCGTCGCAACCGTTTATTAAACAGAGGCTGCTGCTCTTTGATAAGCCGCGCTTCTAACAGTAGGGCGCCAATTTCTCCAGCCGTACAAATCCAGCTAATGCGTTTGGACTGGCGCAGCATTGCCGCTTCGTCCGTGGTACGCAGGTGTGACAACACGCGGCTGCGAATATTGACGCTTTTGCCTATATAAAGCGGCAGGGTGTCGCTTTCGCTATGAAACAGATAGACGCCGGGCACCGCGGGAAGCGCACTCAAAAATGGGCGCAGATGCTCGGGGTATTCATAAATTGCTGCTGCCTCTAATGTCAGGCGAGGGGCTGATTGACGCCGTACCACTTTTCACTCCGCTGCTGGTTATCCATCCAGTATAACAGCTGAGGGGCGATTAAAAAAGCGGCATGATCAGGCTGCTAAGGCCGGAGAGCAGCAATAGGGGGGCTACCCGGCCTTAGGCAGAAAAAATTATGCTTTTTTCCAGAAATCATCAAACACGGTGATGGGTGGGCGACGTTTGTGCTCAGTCTTCAGATACCAACCTTCGATTTTTTTAGCTATTTCAGCATCCAGCGTTTTTCCTTCCAGATAATCGTCGATGTTGTCATAGCTCACGCCCAATGCGGCTTCATCTGGCAGAGAAGGGCGATCGTCTTCAAGGTCGGCGGTGGGAGCTTTCTTATATAAATGCTCCGGGCAACCCAGCGCAGCAAGCAGCTGTTTACCCTGGCGCTTGTTCAGACGGAATATTGGGTTGATGTCAGTACCGCCATCGCCATATTTAGTGAAGAAACCGGTGATCGCTTCTGCTGCATGATCGGTACCCACGACAACGCCGCTGGTCATGCCCGCGATACTGTATTGCGCCTTCATACGTTCACGGGCTTTTTCGTTGCCGCGCACAAAATCACTCAGCTCAATTCCCGCCTCACGCAAAGCCTGCTCGCTGGCCAGCACTGCGCCTTTAATATTGACGGTGAGTACGCGGTCCGGTTGTATAAAGGCGATGGCATCCTGGCAGTCCTGCTCGTCAGCCTGAACGCCATACGGTAAACGCACCGCAATAAATTGTAGCGCGTCATTCCCCGTTTCCTGGCGGAGCTCGGAAACGGCCATTTGGCAGAGTTTTCCGGCGAGGGTGGAGTCTTGTCCGCCGCTAATGCCCAACACCAGTGATTTCAGAAAGGGGTAGGTTTGCAGGTATGATTTCAGGAAATCTACGCTGCGACGAATTTCCTCTTCTGCATTAATGTGCGGTTTTGCGCCAAGCGCTTTGATTATCTCTTGCTGCAGAGTCATGCAACCCCCTGTGAAAAATAAAATGATATGTTAAAGCTAACGCGTTGAGGCCCAAACGACAAGGGATGCAGGCCTGATATAACATCATTTTGTTTTAATAGAATTTTCCGAAACGGCCTAAGTATCATCTGATTGCTTGAAAAATGCGTTGTTGTGCTCCAGGCTTACATAACACGCTGAAAAACAAGAGGACGAAAAAATGAACAAGAATCTAACAGGAATTCTGGGTGCAGCGGCTGTTTTGACTATGCTGGCGGGGTGTACGGCCTATGATCGTACCAAAGACCAATTTGTTCAGCCCGTAGTGAAAGATGTGAAGAAAGGGATGAGCAGGGCGCAGGTCGCGCAGATTGCCGGTAAGCCTTCTTCAGAAGTGAGTATGATCCATGCGCGCGGGACCTGTCAGACCTACATCCTGGGTCAACGAGATGGTAAAGCTGAAACCTATTTCGTTGCTTTAGACGATACCGGTCATGTGATTAACTCTGGCTACCAGACTTGCGCAGAGTACGACACCGACCCGCAGGCAGCGAAGTAGTAACAACTGTTTATTGCCTGAGCACTCTGAACAACCGGCCATCGCGCCGGTTTTTTTGTGCCGCACGATCTTATTTATTGCCGCGAATTATTTGCATAAAATGTGAGGGGGGTCATAACGACAGGTCAAGGAGAGACAATTTAGTTGGTCAAGGAAATACCATCCACCGGTACAATCCCGTATACTCGTTTCAGCCACCTAAAAAAGTAATTTAGCTGACGCAGGTTACCCAGAGCATGGATGCAGGTTATGGCTTGCGGAGTGTCTGGTTGACAGATAATCGCACATGAGGATCGTTTTAATGGAAAAGAAACACATTTATCTGTTTTGTTCTGCGGGCATGTCGACTTCATTGTTGGTATCGAAGATGCGTGCTCAGGCCGAAAAATACGAAGTGCCGGTTATTATTGAAGCGTTTCCTGAAACGCTGGCCGGAGAAAAAGGTCCAGCGGCCGATGTTGTGTTATTAGGTCCGCAAATTGCTTATATGTTGCCCGAAATTCAGCGTTTGTTACCCAACAAGCCTGTGGAAGTGATTGACTCGCTGCTGTATGGCAAAGTCGATGGTTTAGGCGTGCTTAAGGCTGCTGTTGCAGCAATTAAAAAAGCCGCAGCAAATTAATTATTTTATTTTAATTTTTCCCGTCAAAGAGTTATTTCATTAACATTCACCGCAATTATTAATTGCGGTATTTAAGGGTATTTTTCTATGAGTAACGCTATTGCTTCACTTGAAAAGGTACTCCTTCCTTTTGCTGTAAAAATTGGAAAGCAGCCGCACGTTAATGCAATCAAAAACGGTTTTATTCGTTTAATGCCGTTAACCCTCGCAGGGGCAATGTTTGTATTAATTAATAACGTTTTCCTGAGCTTTGGGGAGGGGTCGTTTTTTTATTCGATGGGCATTCGACTTGATGCTTCAACTATTGAAACGCTGAATAGCTTGAAAGGCATTGGTGGAAACGTCTATAACGGTACGCTGGGTATCATGTCATTGATGGCGCCGTTCTTTATCGGCATGGCGCTGGCAGAAGAACGCAAGGTCGACTCACTGGCTGCCGGGTTGTTATCTGTCGCCGCATTTATGACCGTCACGCCATACAGCGTGGGTGAAGCTTATGCGGTTGGCGCTAACTGGCTGGGCGGCGCGAATATTATTTCCGGTATTATTATCGGCCTGGTGGTCGCGGAAATGTTCACTTTTGTGGTCCATCGTAATTGGGTGATCAAATTACCTGATAGCGTACCGACATCCGTATCGCGTTCCTTCTCTGCGCTGATTCCTGGCTTTCTTATTCTCTCCATTATGGGGATCATCGCTTGGGCGCTGAACACCTGGGGTACCAACTTCCATCAGATCATTATGGATTCCATTTCAACGCCGCTGGCATCGCTGGGTAGCGTAGTGGGTTGGGCCTATGTGATTTTTGTTCCGCTGCTGTGGTTCTTTGGTATTCACGGTTCTTTGGCGCTGACCGCGCTGGACAGCGGAATCATGACGCCATGGGCGCTGGAAAACATCTCTATCTACCAACAGTTTGGTTCCGTAGACGCTGCGCTGGAAGCCGGTAAGACGTTCCACGTCTGGGCGAAACCGATGCTCGACTCCTATATTTTCCTTGGGGGTAGCGGGGCAACGCTGGGTCTGATTATCGCTATTTTCCTGGCATCGCGTCGTCCTGACTATCGTCAGGTTGCTAAGCTGGCACTGCCGTCAGGTCTCTTCCAGATTAACGAACCTATCCTGTTCGGTCTGCCGATCATCATGAACCCGGTTATGTTTATTCCGTTCATTCTGGTTCAGCCGATTCTGGCGGCGATTACGCTGGCAGCTTACTACTCCGGCATTATTCCACCGATTACCAACATCGCGCCGTGGACTATGCCAACCGGTTTGGGCGCGTTCTTTAACACCAACGGTAGCGTCGCCGCTCTGCTGGTCGCGCTGTTCAACCTCGGTATTGCAACGCTGGTTTACCTGCCGTTCGTGGTAGTAGCCAACAAAGCTCAGAACGTTATTGATCAAGAAGAAAGCGAAGAAGATATCGCTAACGCATTGAAATTCTAAATTTAATCCGGCGTGGCTTCGCGGTCATGCCGGACTTAACCAGAGGAAAAAAGTATGTTGGATATCGAGAATATCGTCGACACGCAGTCAGAAGCAGAAGAACTTGAAGAAGTGGTGATGGGGCTCATCATTAATTCTGGTCAGGCGCGTAGCCTGGCATACGGCGCACTCAAAATGGCCAAGCAGGGGGATTTTGAAGCAGCGAAGACCATGATGGACCAGTCTCGTCTGGCGCTGAACGAAGCGCACCTCGTGCAAACAAAACTGATTGAAGGCGATCAGGGCGAAGGTAAAATGAAAGTCAGCCTGGTGCTGGTCCACGCACAGGATCATCTGATGACCTCGATGCTGGCGCGCGAGCTGGTCACTGAACTGATTGAACTTCACGAGAAGCTGAAATAGCGAGGAGTGCAAAATGCAGCTACAGATTAACGCACCGGAAATCAAAACCGTCTATGAACAGCAGCTGTTTAATGGCAAAAATTTCCATGTGTTCATCTATAACAAAACTGAGAGCATCAGTGGGCTGCATCAACATGACTACTATGAATTTACGCTGGTTTTAACCGGACGCTATTATCAGGAAATCAACGGTAAACGCGTATTGCTTGAGCGCGGGGACTTTGTTTTTATCCCGTTGGGATCGCATCACCAGAGTTTCTATGATTTCGGTGCGACAAGGATCCTCAACGTCGGTATCAGTAAACGTTTTTTTGAACAGCACTACCACCCGCTGCTGCCGTTTTGTTTCGTTGCATCGCAGGTCTATCGGGCGAATAACTCGTTTCTTACCTACATTGAAACGGTTATTGCATCACTGAACTTTCGTGAGAGCGGACTCGATGAATTTGTAGAAGTGGTCACCTTCTATATTATTAATCGGCTGCGCCATCATCGCGAAGAGCAGGTGCTGGATGATATTCCTCAGTGGCTCAAAACCACCGTCGAGACCATGCATGATAAACGGCAGTTTAGCGAGAATGCGCTGGAAAATATGGTACACCTGTCCGCGAAATCCCAGGAGTATCTGACCCGCGCAACCCAGCGTTATTACAGCAAAACGCCGATGCAGATCATTAATGAAATTCGCATTAATTTTGCTAAAAAACAGCTGGAAATGACTAACTATTCTGTAACGGATATTGCTTATGAGTCTGGTTACAGTAGTCCAAGCCTGTTTATTAAAACATTTAAAAAGCTGACGTCGTTTACGCCAAATAGCTATCGTAAGAAATTAACTGAATTTAATCAGTAGATATTATTTTCCAATAACTCATTTTTTATAGCTTGCCCTAAATAGCGTCGGGACAGCCACGCTATACCTGACAAACGGGTTGAGCATAATACATGTCAGTGTTTTGACACTGAAGGGAGAACGTATGAGCCAGAAATTAAAAGTCGTCACTATCGGTGGCGGGAGCAGCTACACCCCTGAGTTACTTGAAGGCTTTATTAAGCGCTATCACGAATTACCGGTTTCTGAATTGTGGCTGGTTGATGTAGAGGGTGGTAAAGAGAAGCTGGACATTATTTTTGACCTTTGCCAGCGGATGATCGACAAAGCTGGCGTTCCGATGAAGTTGTATAAAACGCTGGATCGCCGCGAAGCGTTGAAAGATGCTGATTTCGTTACCACCCAACTGCGTGTAGGACAACTTAAAGCCCGTGAGAAGGATGAGCGTATCCCGCTGAGCCACGGTTATCTGGGACAGGAAACGAACGGTGCGGGCGGTCTGTTCAAAGGTTTGCGTACCATTCCGGTTATTTTTGACATTGTAAAAGATGTGGAAGAACTGTGCCCGAATGCGTGGGTGATTAACTTTACTAACCCGGCCGGGATGGTGACTGAAGCGGTCTATCGCCATACGAATTTTAAGAAATTCATCGGCGTGTGTAATATTCCCGTCGGCATGAAAATGTTCATTAGCGATGTGCTGGCGCTGAAAGAGAGCGATGATTTATCTATCGATCTGTTCGGTCTGAACCATATGGTCTTTATCAAAGATGTGCTGGTGAACGGCGTGTCACGTTTTGATGAACTGCTGGACGGCGTCGCATCGGGCGAGTTGAAAGCGTCTACCGTGAAGAACATCTTTGACCTGCCGTTTAGTGAAGGACTGATTCGTTCGCTGAAACTACTGCCGTGCTCTTACTTGCTCTACTACTTCAAGCCAAAAGAGATGCTGGCGATTGAGATGGGCGAATACTATAAGGGCGGGGCACGCGCTCAGGTGGTACAGAAAGTTGAGAAACAACTTTTTGATCTCTATAAAAATCCTGAGCTGAACGTTAAGCCGAAGGAGCTGGAACAGCGCGGTGGCGCTTATTACTCCGACGCGGCCTGTGAAGTGATCAACGCTATCTACAACGATAAGCAGACCGAACATTATGTCAACATTCCGCACCATGGACATGTCGATAACATTCCTGCGGACTGGGCGGTAGAAATGACCTGCACGTTGGGATGCAACGGCGCCACGCCACACCCACGTATTACTCATTTTGATGAGAAAGTCCTCGGTCTTATCTATACCATTAAAGGCTTTGAAGTGGCGGCGAGTAATGCGGCATTGAGCGGAGAGCTAAATGATGTGCTGCTGGCGCTGAACCTTAGCCCGCTGGTGCATTCTGACCGCGACGCTGAAGTCCTGGCGCGTGAATTGATTCTGGCGCATGAACAATGGCTGCCAAATTTCGCCGGGTGCATCGAGAAACTGAAAAGCGAACAACACTAACTGAGGTCGGCTATGGAACGCGTACTGATTGTGAATGCGGATGATTTTGGCCTGAGTAAAGGCCAAAACTACGGCATTGTTGAAGCCTGCCGCAATGGCGTGGTCACCTCGACGACGGCGTTGGTAAATGGCGCGGCGATTGACCATGCGGTACAACTGAGTCGTGACATACCTGCACTTGCCGTCGGGATGCACTTTGTTCTGACGCTGGGCAGACCGTTGACACCAATGCCAGGCCTTACGCGTGACGGATTGCTGGGGAAATGGATCTGGCAAATGGCAGAAGAAGATGCTTTGCCGCTGGATGAAATTTCGCAAGAGCTGGCCGCGCAGTATCAGCGTTTTATAGACCTGTTTGGGCGGGAACCGACGCATCTGGATAGCCATCACCATGTGCATATGTTCCCGCAGATTTTCCCCATTGTCGCGAGCTTTGCAGCCGAACGAGGGATTGCATTGCGTATCGATCGTCAGGCGGTGTGCCAGTCGTCTGATTTACCCGACACGTTGCGTTCTTCCCAGGGATTCAGCAGCGAGTTTTATGGCGAAGCGATTTCTGAGGCGCTGTTTTTACAAACGCTGGATGCCTCAGCAGACCGGGGAGAGTCCTCACTGGAAGTCATGTGCCATCCAGCCTTTATCGATGACACTATTCGTCAAAGTGCCTACTGTTACCCCCGCTTAACTGAGCTTGACGTACTGACGTCTTCGTCACTGAAATATGCTATTGCGGAGCGCGGTTATCGTCTTGGCAGTTTTCTGAACGTGTAATTCCTGAGTTTGCGGCGCAATTATGCGCCGCATTTTTTTAGGCAGGGATCGCGTCGATTTTTCCGGCTCGCGACCAGACACGATGCGCAGTCATCAGTGTCAGTAAGGTATCCATAAACTGTGCGTCTGCACTGTCCGCTTCTACCACGCCTTCCTCACTCTGATTTGTGATATTCAATGCAGCTTTAAGCTGGCGAGCATCTCCAGCCAGGGCGATAGGTTTCAGGTGCTTATACGCTTCCAGTAAGTAATATTTCGCATCGCCATTCATGGCGATATCCGCGATATTCCCACCCGGAACGATAACCGCATCGACCGTCAGCGACGGCGAGCCGGCAAAGGTACCCGCGATCGTCAGGACGGAGCCATCGTCGGCAACCACATTACCCATTCTGGAATAGAGCAACCTGGCATGAACGCCTTTCGACTGCAGGGCCTGCATAATGGTGAGCAGATCGTCTGCCTTTACCTGATCATTGAGCAGAATGGCGACCACGCGGCCTTTGATATCACCTTTTGATCCCGCATATAAACTAAGCGAAGGCGCATTGGTTAACCCGTTGACGTCCGGTGGAGGGGAGATCTGGGTTTGCTCTTCGGTCAGTTCAAAACCGAGGTTGCTGGCCACGGACTGCGCCAGAGTGGTATCAATATGCGCCAGATGATCGACCACTCTTTCGCGAATATAAGGCCGGGTCACTTTGCTGAGTTCGAAACTGAATCCGCCAATAATATGCTGTTGCTCTATTGGCGTCTGGCTTAGCCAGAACAGGCGAGGGTGGGCATAGTATTCGCCGAAAGAGGGGCTACGCTCACGAATTTTATTCCCGTCAATGCGCTCCTGATACGACTCAAATCCACCACGTTTTGGCCCCGGCGGCGTTTCTCGTGGCCAGTTGTCATTGATGGAGTTAGGTTCATAGTTGGCGGGATTGGTATCAATATCCATGCGATGCATACCGTCGCGTTGGAAGTTATGGTACGGGCAGGTAGGGCGATTGATCGGGATTTCATGGAAGTTGGGCCCACCCAGGCGACTAATCTGTGTGTCCGTATAGGAGAACAGTCTGCCCTGTAACAGAGGGTCATTGGTAAAATCGATGCCCGGAACGATGTGACCGGGATGAAATGCCGCCTGTTCGTTTTCCGCGAAGAAATTGTCCGGGTTGCGGTTTAGTACCATTTTACCGACGCGCTGAACCGGAACCAGCTCTTCCGGGATGAGTTTTGTCGGGTCGAGCAGGTCAAAATCGAATTTAAACTCATCTTCCTCCGGAATTAACTGCAGGCCAAGTTCGTATTCCGGGTAATCGCCGGCTTCAATTGCCTCCCACAGATCGCGGCGATGGAAATCAGGATCGCGACCCGTTAGTTTCTGTGCTTCATCCCATACCAAAGAAGCTTTGCCAGCCAGCGGTTTCCAGTGGAAGCGGACGAAAGTGGCTTTCCCCTGCGCATTAATCAGCCGAAAAGTATGGATGCCAAAACCTTCCATCGTGCGATAACTGCGCGGGATCCCCCGGTCAGACATCGCCCACATCACGTTGTGCAGGGTTTCAGGCTGCAATGAGACATAATCCCAGAAGGTATCATGCGCGCTTTGGCCCTGTGGGATGGCCCAATGTGGCTCCGGTTTTACGGCGTGGACGAAATCCGGGAATTTATGTGCATCCTGAATAAAAAAGATCGGCGTATTATTCCCTACCAGATCAAAGATGCCCTCTTCAGTATAAAATTTTGTAGCAAATCCCCGAATATCCCTGACCGTATCCGCTGAGCCTGCGCCGCCCTGGACTGTTGAGAAACGGACAAAAACGGGTGTTATCTTGTTTTCTTCGGACAAGAAATCGGCTTTTGTCGTTGCGCTTAAATCGGTATAGGACTGAAAGTAACCGTGCGCGGCTGACCCTCGGGCGTGAACGATACGTTCTGGTATACGTTCGTGATCAAAATGGGTGATTTTTTCTCGCAGGATAAAATCTTCCAGTAATGTTGGCCCGCGATTTCCGGCGCGCAGCGAGTTTTGATCGTCTGCAATGCGTACGCCCTGATTGGTGGTCAGGGCAAATTCTTCGCTTCCTTTGCGAAAACTGTCCAGCGCGTTGAGTTTGTCACTTCTGATGTCAGGCGCTTTTAAGCTGCCGGACGTGGTGGGTTGCATGCCCGGAGGCGTGGGTTCAGGCGTTGGACGATGTGAACCGTCTGCTGGCGCCAGAGAATCAAGACCGGGTTTGGACTCGCTGGCATCATGAACCGGCGCAGTGTGATGGAGCGGATGCTTATCTTTCTGTGACATTAAACTCGTCTCCTGTATTCATCGCTGAAAGGGTCGTTGTTGCTGTCAAAAGCTTTAACTATAGACCACTCACTCAGCCCTGCAGGAATATACCGGGGAAGTAAAGCGCGATGAGACAGGCAAACCGCGCACGCAAGGCAGGACGCGGGAGGGGAAAATCGGCTAAGATAGCGGTTTTCTGATTTTTAGAATTTGTCTTTAGTGAAACAACTGATTATGAAACCTCTTCGCCAACAAAATCGTCCGGTTATTAGCTACGTGCCCCGTGTGGAGCCTGCTCCGCCAGAGCATGCGGTTAAAATGGATGCGTTTCGTGACGTATGGATACTGCGCGGTAAATATGTCGCTTTTGTCTTAATGGGGGAGTCGTTTCAGCGTTCGCCTGCATTTACGGTTCCGGAATCAGCGCAACGCTGGGCTAATCAGATTCGCCAGGAAAATGAACTGAGCGATTAACTGGATATAAAAAACCGCCGGAGCATGACACGCCGGCGGTTTTTTTATCAGCAAACAGGCTTAACGATGCGCCAGTTCGGCGTTATCGTCGCTGTCCAGAATCGTTTTGTCGGTCTGCTTCAGCCACTGGCTGGTCAGCGTACCGGCAGTCATGGAGCCGCTAACGTTCAGCGCCGTACGACCCATATCAATCAGCGGTTCAACGGAGATCAGCAGCGCGACCAGCGTTACCGGCAGACCCATGGCAGGCAGAACGATCAGCGCGGCAAAGGTCGCGCCGCCGCCCACACCCGCAACGCCTGCGGAACTCACGGTCACGATACCTACCAGCGTGGCAATCCACATGGGATCCAGCGGGTTAATACCGACAGTTGGGGCGACCATCACCGCCAGCATAGCCGGGTACAGGCCGGCACAGCCGTTCTGACCAATCGTGGCGCCAAAAGAGGCGGCAAAACTGGCAATGGATTCAGGTACACCCAGACGACGGGTTTGTGCTTCAACGTTCAGCGGGATGGACGCGGCGCTGGAACGGCTGGTGAAAGCGAAAGTCAGGACAGGCCAGACTTTGCGGAAGTATTTCAGCGGGCTAACGCCGTTAACTCCCAGCAGGATCCCGTGTACCACAAACATAATGCCCAGACCGAGATACGAAGCGACGACGAAGCTGCCAAGCTTGATGATGTCCTGCAGGTTGGAGCCTGCAACCACTTTAGTCATCAGCGCCAGAACACCGTACGGCGTTAACTGCATAACCAGACGAACCAGCTTCATCACCCAGCTTTGCAGGGTATCGATAGCGACCAGAACACGCTCGCCTTTTGGGGCGTCATCTTTCAGCAGTTTCAGTGCGGCTACACCGAGGAATGCTGCGAAGATAACCACGCTGATAATTGACGTCGGGTTCGCTCCGGTCAGATCGGCAAACGGGTTTTTCGGGATGAACGACAGCACCAGTTGCGGAACGCTGAGGTCGGCTACTTTGCCAACATAATTGGTTTCAATGGCATTCAGGCGCGCGGTTTCAGCCCCGCCTTGTACCAGACCTTCGGCGGTCAGGCCGAACAGGTTGGTCACCAGAACACCTACCAGCGCGGCAATCAGCGTGGTAAACAGCAGCGTGCCGATGGTCAGGAAGCTAATTTTACCTAACTGAGAGGCGTTGTGCAGACGCGCAACGGCACTGAGAATAGAGGCAAAGACCAGCGGCATAACAATCATTTGCAGCAACTGGACGTAACCGTTGCCGACAATGTTGAACCACTGTACGGAATCTTTAAGAACCTGGCTGTCGGAGCCATAAATGGTGTGCAGCGCGAGGCCGAACACCACACCCATGACCAGACCGACCAGTACTTTTTTTGCCAGACTCCACTGTTTGTGACGGGCTTGCGCCAGCACGAACAGCAGCACTACGAACACGATAATGTTCGCGATTAATGGAAAGTTCATCCCCGTTCTCCTGATCTTATTATGCGGATCACCGTACGATGGTGATTCAGTTGGCGCAAGATTAGCAGAACTGTGACATGCCTCTTATATTCAAATGGAATTGTTTATGCCAAAAATGACATTTCGGCTGATTTATTAGTCAACCTGGTGCGTTATGAAACGATTAAACTGCATTTGTAGCGTATTTATCATTTGCGATGACCAGCGTACTGCACTGTTTTCTTGTACGGTCTGCGGCATCCAGATGGCCCAGGCAAACAGCGCCATACACAGGAATCGCTCCAGTTGATTCCCTTTTTGCGGCACAAGGATCGGCAGGCGAAAGCGCCAGCGACAGGGCCAAAGCAGGGGGACGCCTGCCGGGGTCAGCATGTCGGCCAGAATGTGGCTGAGATAACCGAGAACCATGCCCTGTAAGGCATCAGCTGGAATTATCCAGGTATCAGGGACTTTCAGGTAAAACGTGGCCAGCAGGGCAAAGACTGCCAGCAGGCTATGCGTAAACCCGCGATGGCCAAATGCGCGGGCAATGGGTTTCGATATCCACTTCAGACGCTGTCCGAGCAGAGATTTTGGATGATCGATATCCGGTAGCAGACATGTCAAAATGGCTGAAGGAACAATATGCCACCAGTCACCCTGCGCAAGAACGGGCGTTAGCTCGGCATTTTTGGCAAATACCGCACAGGCAATAGAAAAAAGAAGGTGGCCTTCCGCCGTCATGATAAAACCCAATAAACTGTCGATTCATACAGTATAGGGGTTTTATACAGTAGGCGGAAGAGGTGACGTTGTAACCCTTTGTCACAAGTGCGACATTACCGCGCCAGCCAACCACCATCCACGGCCAGCGTATAACCATGAATATAGTCAGAGGCTGAACTTGCGAGGAAAACGACCGGGCCTTTCAGATCGTCTGGCTTTCCCCAGCGTCCGGCTGGAATACGATCGATAATCTCCTGATTGCGCTCGCTGTCTTCACGTAGTTGCTGCGTGTTATTGGTCGCCATATAGCCGGGCGCAATAGCGTTGACATTAATACCTTGTGCAGCCCATTCATTAGCCAGCAGGCGGGTGATACCCAGTACACCGCTTTTCGATGCGGTATAGGAAGGAACGCGGATCCCGCCCTGAAATGAGAGCATTGAGGCAATATTAATTATTTTCCCACCGTTACCCTGCGCCACAAACTGGCGCGCCACGGCCTGCGACAGAAAGAACACGGATTTGAGATTCAGGTTCATCACGTCATCCCAGTCTTTTTCGCTGAAGTCCAGCGCATCCTGGCGACGTATGGTGCCCGCATTATTGACCAGAATATCGATCCGACCAAATGCCTCCACCGTTTGTGTCACAATGCTGGCGAGTACGTCCTGTTGGCTGAGATCGGCCTGAATCGCCATAAAGCGTCGACCGAGCGCGTTAATTTTCTCTGCGGTATCATGCGGGGTTTTACGATTCACTCCGACTACATCACAGCCAGCTTCAGCCAGCGCCAGTGCCATACCTTGTCCAAGGCCGGTATCACATCCGGTGACGATGGCAACTTTACCTGCGAGACGAAAAGCATCCTGAATCATATTCACCTCAATTATTCATTCCATTCACACTTTACCATGCGGAAGAATAGGAGAGGCTGAGCAGAAATACAATAAAAATGAAACGCTATTTTAAAAAAAACAATCTCACGGGCAATGATTCGCATTGCCCGTGAGAGGATTAGCCGCGCAGATGAACGGCTGTAAGTTCGGTGAGCGAGGACAGTTTTACGTCGGCCAGTACATAGCGAGGATCGTCCTGATTTTCATGTGCAGGCACCACGATAGAGCGCATGCGAGCCGCTTTCGAGGCGATCATGCCGTTGACTGAATCTTCCAGGGCAACGCAACTCAAAGGATCAATGCCCAGTTTCGCTGCGCAATCGAGATACACCTGCGGGTGCGGTTTGCTGTAGGGAAGTTTCTCTGCGGAGGCCAGTGCATCGAAGCTGTCGCGTAAACCAAACATGGTCAGCACTTTTTCCAGCATATGCAACGGTGATGCGGATGCCAGCCCGACCAAAAGTCCCTGCGATTTGCACAACGCCACGGCTTCACGTACGCCAGGCAGCAGCGGTCTTGTTTCTTCAACTAACGCAATAGCCCGCGTGATGATACGTTCAGTCACTTCCTGACGTGTGGGGCCATTCCACGGTTGCTGCGCAAACCACAAATCAACCACCATGTCGATGCGTAAGCCAAGGGTATCGGGAAGCTCATGGCGGCGAGTGATATCAACGCCTAAACTTGCCATCACATCCAGTTCGGCCTGATCCCAGAGCGGTTCTGAATCGACCAGTAATCCATCCATATCGAAAATTGCAGCAAGAATTTGACGCGGGGTTGACATCACAACCTCTCCTTTAGGGTGATAAAAGGGATTTCGAGCCAGTCATAACAGGCTCTGAGCGTTCATTATGGCTAATTCTCTATTATACCGCCTTTAAAGATCAGGCGAAAACGGTTATCAACGGGTAAACTTAGGCCAAAATGACACGTCTTTATCAAGGGGAACTCATGACGTATCAACAAGCTGGACGCATTGCCGTCTTGAAAAGGCTGGTGGGATGGGTGATTTTCATTCCCGCGCTGATTTCAACACTGGTTTCTGTACTGAAGTTTATGTATGCGCACAGCGAAAAGCAGGAGGGGATTAATGCGGTGATGCTCGATTTTGCCCATGTAATGATCGACATGATGCGGGTGAACACCCCCTTTCTTAACGTATTTTGGTATAACTCGCCGACACCCGATTTTCAAAGTGGACTCAATCTCGTTTTTTGGCTGATTTTCATCCTGATTTTTGTCGGCTTAGCGTTGCAGGATTCAGGTGCAAGAATGAGCCGTCAGGCGCGTTTTTTACGCGAAGGTGTTGAGGATCAATTGATTCTGGAACAGGCCAAAGGCAGTGAAGGGTTATCACGCGCACAAATTGAATCACGTATCGTGGTACCGCACCATACGATCTTTTTACAAATTTTTCCGCTGTATATATTGCCGGTGATCGTTATCGTCATCGGCTACTTCTTCTTCTCATTACTGGGCTTTTTGTAAGCGTTGAAACATCAGGCCTGCCGCATTGTGTAACGTCAGGCCTGATAAGCGCGTTGTTAAGCCGCCAGTAACCTATCCATCGCTTTCTGCGCCACAACCAGATGCTGCCCTCCGAACAGAATAGCCCGATTCAGCAGCGTATAGAGCTGGTAGACAGGCTGTCTGTCAAGAAAATCCAGGGGGAGCGGCGAGACGGACTGATAACCATCATAAATTTGCGGCGGCTGCTCGGTATGTAACGGCAGCATTGCCAGATCGCACTCTCTGTCTCCCCAGTAGCAGGCAGGGTCGAAGATGTAAGGACCGTTCGGGCCGAGCGCGCAGTTTCCCGACCACAAATCCCCATGCAGGAGAGACGGCTGCGGCTGATGGGACGAGAGGCGTTGCTGAACATGCTCGACAATGGCGTCAATATTGCCAAACGCAATACCTTTTTCAGCGGCGAGTTCCAGTTGCCAGCCAATGCGCTGCTCGGCAAAAAAAGTTGACCAGCGACGTTGCCAGGCATTGGGTTGCGGCGTGGTCGAGAGCGCATTATCGAAGTCGAGTCCGAACTGCGGCTGATCGCTCCATTCATGCAAATGCGCAAGCTGTTGGCCGAGGATAAATGCATTGTGCGCGTCAAGCGGACGGGGAGGGAGGAAGTCCATCACCAGGAAACTGTAATCTCTGTCTGCGCCTACCGCCCAAACTTTCGGTACAGATACGGTTTGACTGCGGGAAAGTAGCTCCAGCTGATCGGCTTCCGCCGTAAAGCCGGTCAACAGCTCTCTTTCATCGCATTTGACGAAAAAATCGCGCCCCGCATAGCGTAAATGCCATGCGGCGTGGATCTCTCCGCCGGGCAGTTCATTACGCAGTTCGATTTCGCCTTCACCTAATTGCTCGCTTAAAAGACGACTGATAGCCTGCCACATGATGTCTCTCCCCATGTTGTCTGCCAGATCATAAGGTTAGCGCAAGAATGCGGTTAAAAAACACGAACTGACGCACACCACGGACGCGTCATCGCTGGAAAGGCACTTAATGTTTGTCGTTCTTCTTCATCTCGCACAGTTGTGGAGACGTCTGTTTGCACATGATTCACTTCTTTGTAATCACGTGATTTTTTATCATAGACGTATAACAACCATGCAGACAGTTTTACCGGAAAATCCCTCTTCCTGGTAAGAAGGGGACGGTGGCATTACTGCGCAAGGTATGCATATATTTTTTGCGTATCGTCCAAAGCGCACAGACGCGTCCCCTGATTCAGGGTTGCTGCGCTACCGGCGGCAACCCCGAAACGAACAATATCGTCAAAAGGTGCGTTCTCAGCCAGTTTAAGCGTCATGGCGCCGACCATGCTGTCGCCTGCGCCTACGGTACTTTGACTTTTCACCGGTGGTGGAACCACCTGGACGCAGGTGTCGCGATCAACGCCCAGCGCCCCTTGTGGCCCAAGAGAGACCACGACGCGATGTGCTTTACCCGATTGCACAATCTCCTGTGCGGCTTTACGCACGTCATCAGGTTGGGTGAGTTCGCGGTTCACCAGCGCGCTCAGTTCTTTAAGGTTGGGTTTGACCAGTTCGATATTGCCGATGGCTAACGCCGCCGTTAGCGCCTCGCCTGAGCTATCGACGATGCAGCGAATACCCTGTTTTTGTGCTGAGGTAACGAGTCGGGTCAGCTTCTCAAGTTGTACGCCAGGCGGCAAACTGCCGCTAATCACCAGCAGCGCGCCGGACTCAATTTCCAGCACCTGATCCTGAAGTTGATAGAACTCATCATCGGTCAGCGCAGCCCCGGGCATAACGAAGCGATACTGCTCACCGCTGGACTCAACGTGGACGTGCAGATTTTGGCGGGTCCAGTCTTTGGCTTCGACTGTAGAGACGGGAACGTTTTCGTCGGCGAGCAATGCAACAAGATGCTCACCCGTGGCCCCGCCCGCGGGGAAGATAGCCGTCGCAGTACCGCCAAGATGCGCTATTGCACGAGCGACGTTGATGCCGCCGCCACCGGGTTCAAAAACCGGCGAGGTACAGCGAAGTTTACCCTCAGGGTAGATTTGCGGAGTAATTGTTGCGCTATCGAGAGAGGGCGCAAGTGTTAACGTATAGATACGTACCATCTTTACCTCCTGTTAGGCTGCCTTCAGTCTGGCACTTAACATCCCGAAAGTGAAGTAATTAACAACATGATTTTTCATATCTTTATTTAAAATTATCGGGTCAAAGTTATATAAATAAAATATCGATTTAAGAACGCTCTTATTCAAAAAATGAAATAAGAATTTATTGCTATGTTATTCGAGTCTTTTTATAATTTGTTACCTTTCAAGGGTCTTTTGTCATTGATCCATATGAAAGTTTCCGAGACCGTTATGGTCTCTTTTTTTGTTGTACGGACTCTTAATAAATGAAGCTTTTGAAGACAGTGCCCACAGCATTCATGCTGATGGGAGGCCTGCTTGCGTCAATGCATGCTGCCGCCGATGATTCCGTTTTTACTGTCATGGATGATCCTTCCAGCGCGAAAAAACCCTTTGAAGGTAACCTGAACGCGGGATATCTCGCCCAGTCAGGCAACACAAAAAGTTCTTCTTTAACTGCAGACACCAACATGACCTGGTATGGTCAAACTACGGCGTGGTCTCTGTGGGGAAATGCCAGCAACACCTCCTCAAATGATGAGCGTTCATCAGAGAAATATGCCGTAGGGGGCCGTAGTCGTTACAACATGACCGACTATGACTATCTCTTTGGGCAGGCAAGCTGGTTGACCGACCGCTACAACGGTTATCGCGAGCGTGACGTACTGACCGCAGGTTACGGCCGTCAGTTCCTTAATGGGCCGGTGCACAGCTTCCGTTTTGAATTCGGTCCTGGTGTTCGTTATGACGAGCACACTGATGGCACCACCGAAACGCAGCCGTTGGGCTATGCGTCCGGGGCGTATGCGTGGCAGATGACGGATAACACCAAATTTACTCAGGGTGTATCGGTATTCGGTGCTGACGATACGACACTCAACTCTGAAACGGCTTTGAACGTTGCCATCAATGAACACTTCGGGTTAAAGGTGGCTTACAACGTGACCTGGAACTCTGAACCGCCGGCAACGGCGCCGGAGCATACCGATCGTCGAACGACTGTTTCGCTCGGTTATCGTATGTAATGACAAGCCGGGTCAAATAATTGGCCCGGTTTTCCCAGTTAAAGTTAAGTTTATTTAATATTTACTCTACGTTTTATTTTTACCACGTACCAATAACGCGCTATTTTTCAGGTAAATTCTATTTAATAGATAAATAAACGGAACTGTACTGCCGGTGCCAATAATTTAACCCCAGATCATTGCGGCCCAACGCAGCATCAGCATGGCCGCACAAATAACAAGCAGAATCACAACTATTTTCCAGTGTTTCTTCGCAAAGCGATTTGTTGGCATAGTTCTTTCCCGCTCATATTCGATGACTTTCGGCAAGTGTAACAAAGACGTCAGGGTGTCAGTGAATTGATTTACATCATACAGTGCGCGTTGATTGCTGCTTTGATCGGCTCGTAACACCGTGTACACTGTCAACGGTGTTATCAAAAAAAGGGCGTAGGTCCAGCGTCGCCACCAAGGCAACCCGTGACATATTTCGCAGAGTGAAGCGGGAATCAGCCCACACCTTTTTGATAATTTTAAATATTGAATCTTTGTATGTGCTCTTACGTGTGGGGCACCACTGCAAATAAGGATATAACATGCCTGTTATTACTCTTCCTGATGGCAGCCAACGCCATTACGACCACGCTGTAAGCCCCATGGATGTTGCGCTGGACATCGGTCCAGGTCTGGCGAAAGCCACGATTGCTGGCCGTGTTAACGGTGAGCTGGTAGATGCTTCCGATCTGATTGAACATGATGCGAAGCTCTCCATCATCACCGCGAAGGATGAAGAAGGTCTGGAGATCATTCGTCACTCCTGTGCGCACCTGTTAGGGCACGCGATCAAACAACTCTGGCCGCACACCAAAATGGCGATCGGACCGGTTGTTGACAACGGTTTTTACTACGATATCGATCTTGACCGTACGTTAACCCAGGAAGACGTCGACGCGCTCGAGAAGCGGATGCACGAGCTCGCTGAGAAAAACTACGATGTCATTAAGAAGAAAGTCAGCTGGTACGAAGCGCGTGAAACCTTCGTGAAGCGTGGCGAGACCTATAAAGTCTCTATTCTTGATGAAAACATTGCCCATGATGACAAGCCTGGCTTGTACCATCATGAAGAATATGTCGATATGTGCCGTGGCCCGCACGTGCCGAACATGCGTTTCTGCCATCACTTCAAACTGATGAAGACCGCAGGGGCATACTGGCGTGGCGACAGCAATAATAAGATGCTGCAGCGTATTTATGGTACTGCATGGGCAGATAAAAAAGCCCTCAACGCCTACCTGCAACGTCTGGAAGAAGCCGCCAAACGCGATCACCGTAAAATCGGTAAACAGCTTGACCTGTATCATATGCAGGAAGAAGCGCCGGGTATGGTGTTCTGGCACAATGATGGCTGGACTATCTTCCGTGAACTGGAAGTCTTCGTTCGTTCGAAACTGAAAGAATATCAGTATCAGGAAGTTAAAGGTCCGTTCATGATGGACCGCGTGCTGTGGGAAAAAACAGGTCACTGGGATAACTACAAAGATGCGATGTTCACGACGTCTTCAGAGAACCGTGAATACTGCATTAAGCCCATGAACTGCCCGGGCCACGTACAGATCTTTAATCAGGGTCTGAAATCTTATCGCGATCTGCCGCTGCGTATGGCTGAGTTTGGTAGCTGCCACCGTAACGAGCCGTCAGGCGCGCTGCACGGTCTGATGCGTGTTCGTGGCTTCACTCAGGATGATGCGCATATCTTCTGTACTGAAGAACAGATCCGTGATGAAGTTAACGCTTGTATTCGTATGGTCTACGATATGTACAGCACCTTTGGCTTCGAGAAGATCGTCGTCAAACTGTCCACTCGCCCCGAAAAACGTATCGGTAGCGATGAAATGTGGGACCGTGCTGAAGCTGACCTGGCCGTTGCGTTGGAAGAAAACAACATCCCGTTTGAGTTCCAACTGGGTGAGGGCGCATTCTACGGTCCGAAAATTGAATTTACCCTGTATGACTGCCTCGATCGTGCATGGCAGTGCGGTACTGTACAGCTGGACTTCTCCCTGCCGTCCCGTTTAAGCGCCTCTTATGTTGGCGAAAACAACGAGCGTCAGGTGCCGGTTATGATTCACCGCGCAATTCTTGGGTCAATGGAACGTTTCATCGGTATTCTGACCGAAGAGTTTGCTGGCTTCTTCCCGACCTGGCTTGCGCCGGTTCAGGTTGTGGTCATGAACATTACCGATTCTCAGTCTGAATACGTTAACGAATTAACGCAGAAACTACAAAATGCGGGCATTCGTGTAAAAGCAGACTTGAGAAATGAGAAGATTGGCTTTAAAATCCGCGAGCACACTTTACGTCGTGTCCCTTACATGTTGGTCTGTGGCGACAAAGAGGTTGAAGCAGGCAAAGTTGCCGTGCGCACCCGTCGTGGCAAAGACTTGGGCAGCCTGGACGTAAATGAAGTGATTGAGAAGCTGCAACAAGAGATTCGCAGCCGCAGTCTTCAACAACTGGAGGAATAAGGTATTAAAGGCGGAAAACGAGTTCAAACGGCACGTCCGAATCGTATTAATGGCGAGATTCGCGCCCTGGAAGTTCGCTTAACAGGTCTGGAAGGCGAAGCTTTGGGTATTGTGAGTCTGAGAGAAGCAATCGAAAAAGCTGAAGAAGCTGGAGTAGATTTAGTTGAAATCAGCCCTAACGCCGAACCGCCAGTTTGTCGTATTATGGACTACGGCAAGTTCCTTTATGAAAAGAGTAAGTCTTCTAAGGAACAGAAGAAAAAGCAAAAAGTTATCCAGGTTAAGGAAATTAAATTCCGTCCTGGCACCGACGATGGCGATTACCAGGTAAAACTCCGCAGCCTGGTACGCTTTCTGGAAGATGGCGATAAGGCTAAGATCACGCTGCGTTTTCGCGGCCGTGAGATGGCCCACCAACAGATCGGTATGGAAGTGCTCAACCGCGTCCGTGACGATCTGAGTGAACTGGCAGTAGTCGAATCCTTCCCTACGAAGATCGAAGGCCGTCAGATGATCATGGTGCTCGCTCCTAAGAAGAAACAGTAAGGCCTTCAAGTAGCAATGTCTGTGGAGCCTGCGGGTTCCACAGCCGTTGTTCGCCTACGTTTCGTTTATTAACAATGCGAAGTGGAAGTTATTAAAATGCCAAAAATTAAGACCGTACGCGGTGCTGCTAAGCGCTTCAAAAAAACCGGTGGTGGTGGATTTAAGCGTAAGCACGCAAACCTGCGTCATATTCTGACCAAAAAATCTACTAAGCGTAAACGTCACCTGCGTCCAAAAGGCCTGGTTTCTAAAGGCGATCTGGGTCTGGTTATCGCGTGCCTGCCGTACGCATAAGCCGTTAACGTTTAATTAATTTTTTACTAAGAATATAGATACAGGAGAGCACATATGGCTCGCGTAAAACGTGGTGTAGTTGCCCGTGCACGTCACAAGAAAATTTTGAAACAAGCTAAAGGCTACTACGGTGCGCGTTCTCGCGTATACCGCGTTGCCTTCCAGGCTGTTATCAAAGCTGGTCAGTACGCTTATCGTGACCGTCGTCAGAAAAAGCGTCAGTTCCGTCAACTGTGGATTGCGCGTATCAACGCAGCAGCACGTCAGAACGGTATTTCTTACAGCAAATTCATCAACGGCCTGAAAAAAGCCGCTGTTGAAATCGACCGTAAGATCCTGGCTGACATCGCAGTATTCGACAAAGTAGCGTTCACCGCTCTGGTCGAAAAAGCGAAAGCAGCTCTGGCATAAGCCGGTGAAAAGAGGGAGCCTGGCTCCCTCTCTTTTATTGTAGCGCAATCAATTAGTTGACATTTTACCCGTAAGCCTTTTCAATAAAGGTTGTCCGGTTTTTACCACATAAGGTAATGCAAGCATGAATGCTGCTATTTTCCGCTTCTTCTTTTACTTTAGCACCTGAATCCAGGAGGCTTGCGCGTGAAAGAAGAAACGGAAAACAGCGCCTAAAAGCCTCCCTGGTGGAGGCTTTTTTTATACGCGTCATCCTTCAAGTTGTCTCTGTGTTGGCTGCATTCGCTCACCCCAGTCACGTACTGATGTACGCTCCTGAGGATTTGCTCTTTTGCCGCCTTGATACAACTTGAATGATTTTGCGTATAGACGGGCGACTAGTGAATATCGCCACATAACGAGGAAAACCATGTCACATCTCGCAGAGCTGGTTGCCAGTGCAACGGCCGCCATTAACCAGGCTTCAGATGTTGCCGCGTTAGACAATGTCCGCGTCGAATATTTGGGCAAGAAAGGGCACTTGACCCTTCAAATGACAACCCTGCGCGAGCTGCCGCCAGAAGAGCGTCCGGCAGCAGGTGCGGTGATAAACGAAGCCAAAGAGCAGGTACAGCAAGCGCTGAACGCACGTAAAGCCGAATTAGAAAGTGCTGCGCTGAATGCCCGTCTGGCTGAAGAAACGATCGATATCTCTCTGCCGGGACGTCGTATCGAAAATGGCGGTCTGCATCCGGTAACACGTACTATCGATCGTATTGAAAGCTTCTTCGGTGAGTTGGGCTTTACCGTGGCGACCGGTCCGGAAATCGAAGATGACTATCATAACTTCGACGCACTGAATATTCCTGGCCATCACCCGGCGCGTGCTGATCACGACACTTTCTGGTTTGACGCGACCCGTCTGCTGCGTACGCAGACTTCCGGCGTGCAGATCCGCACCATGAAAGAAAAACAGCCGCCGATCCGTATCATCGCCCCTGGGCGCGTATACCGTAACGATTACGATCAGACGCACACCCCAATGTTCCATCAGATGGAAGGGCTGATTGTTGATACCAACATCAACTTCACCAACCTGAAAGGTACGCTGCACGATTTCCTGCGCAACTTCTTTGAAGAAGACCTGCAGGTTCGCTTCCGTCCTTCTTACTTCCCGTTCACCGAACCTTCTGCGGAAGTTGATGTGATGGGCAAAAATGGCAAATGGCTGGAAGTGCTGGGCTGCGGGATGGTTCACCCGAACGTGCTGCGCAACGTGGGTATCGATCCGGAAATCTACTCCGGCTTTGCATTCGGTATGGGTATGGAGCGTCTGACCATGCTGCGTTATGGCGTGACCGATCTGCGTTCTTTCTTCGAAAACGATCTGCGTTTCCTCAAACAGTTTAAATAAAGGCAGGATAAAACAATGAAATTCAGTGAACTGTGGTTACGCGAATGGGTAAACCCGGCGATTGATAGCGATGCGCTGTCAAACCAAATCACGATGGCGGGTCTGGAAGTTGACGGTGTGGAACCTGTTTCGGGCGCGTTCAACGGCGTTGTGGTGGGTGAAGTGGTTGAGTGCGCTCAGCACCCGAACGCTGACAAACTGCGCGTCACCAAAGTGAATGTAGGCGGTGACCGCCTGTTGGATATCGTCTGTGGCGCGCCGAACTGCCGTCAGGGCCTGAAAGTGGCGGTGGCAACCGTGGGTGCTGTACTGCCAGGCGACTTTAAAATTAAAGCAGCGAAACTGCGCGGTGAACCGTCTGAAGGCATGCTGTGCTCGTTCTCCGAGCTGGGTATTTCCGACGACCATAGCGGCATTATCGAACTGCCCGCCGATGCGCCAATTGGCACCGATATCCGCGAATACCTGAAGCTTGACGACAACACTATCGAAATCAGCGTTACGCCGAACCGCGCCGACTGCCTGGGTATCATCGGCGTGGCACGTGATGTTGCCGTACTGAACCAGGCTCCGCTGGTTGAACCGGAAATGGCGCCAGTAGCCGCAACCATTAGCGATGTCCTGCCGATTCAGGTCGACGCGGTGGAAGCCTGCCCACGCTATCTGGGGCGCGTGGTGAAAGGCATCAACGTTAAAGCGCCAACCCCGCTGTGGATGAAAGAAAAACTGCGTCGCTGCGGCATCCGCTCTATCGATGCCGTGGTTGACGTAACGAACTATGTGCTGCTCGAACTGGGTCAGCCGATGCACGCGTTCGACAAAGACCGCATTGAAGGCGGGATTGTTGTCCGGATGGCAAAAGAGGGGGAAACCCTGGTTCTGCTGGACGGCAGCGAAGCTAAACTGCATGCGGATACGCTGGTGATTGCCGACCATAACAAAGCGCTGGCCATGGGCGGCATCTTTGGTGGCGAACATTCCGGCGTGAATGATGAAACGCAAAACGTCCTGCTGGAATGCGCGTTCTTCAGTCCGCTGTCTATTACCGGTCGCGCGCGTCGTCATGGCCTGCACACCGATGCCTCTCACCGCTATGAGCGTGGTGTCGATCCTGCGCTGCAGTACAAAGCGATGGAGCGTGCTACCCGTTTGCTGATTGATATCTGCGGCGGTGAAGCCGGTCCAATTATTGATGTAACCAACGAAGCGACGCTGCCAAAACGCGCGACCATTACGCTTCGCCGCAGCAAACTGGATCGTCTGATCGGACACCATATTGCTGATGACCAGGTGAGTGATATTCTGCGTCGTCTGGGTTGTGACGTCACGGAAGGTCAGGATGAGTGGAAAGCGGTAGCGCCGAGCTGGCGTTTCGATATGGAAATCGAAGAAGACCTGGTCGAAGAAGTTGCCCGCGTTTACGGTTATGACAATATCCCGAATACGCCAATTCAGGCAGGTCTGATCATGGGTACGCATCGTGAAGCGGATTTATCGCTGAAACGTGTAAAAACCATGCTGAATGACAAAGGCTACCAGGAAGTTATCACCTACAGCTTTGTCGACCCGAAAATTCAGGCATTGCTGCATCCGGGTGAAGAATCGCTGCTGCTGCCAAGCCCAATTTCTGTTGATATGTCGGCAATGCGCTTGTCGCTGTGGACCGGTTTGCTGTCAACGGTGGTGTATAACCAGAACCGTCAGCAGAACCGTGTGCGTATTTTTGAAACGGGTTTACGTTTCGTACCGGATACGCAGGCCAACCTCGGGATCCGTCAGGATCTGATGCTGGCAGGCGTGATCTGCGGTAATCGTCATGATGAACACTGGAATCTGGCAAAAGAGACCGTTGATTTCTATGATTTGAAAGGCGATCTGGAAGCGGTTCTCGACTTGACCGGCAAACTGACGGACATTCAGTTCAAAGCTGAAGCGAATCCAGCACTGCATCCGGGTCAGTCTGCGGCGATTTATCTGAAAGGTGAACGTATTGGTTTCATTGGGGTTGTTCATCCTGAGCTGGAACGTAAACTGGATCTGAACGGTCGCACTCTGGTGTTTGAACTGGAGTGGAACAAGCTCGCAGACCGCGTGGTGCCTCAGGCGCGTGAAGTTTCTCGCTTCCCAGCGAACCGTCGCGACATCGCAGTCGTTGTGGCAGAAAACGTTCCCGCTGCGGATATTTTATCCGAGTGTAAGAAAGTTGGCGTAAATCAGGTAGTTGGCGTAAACTTATTTGACGTGTACCGCGGTAAGGGTGTTGCGGAGGGCTATAAGAGCCTCGCTATCAGCCTGATCCTTCAGGATACCAGCCGTACACTTGAAGAAGAGGAGATTGCCGCTACCGTCGCCAAATGTGTAGAGGCATTAAAAGAGCGATTCCAGGCATCATTGAGGGATTGAACCTATGGCGCTTACAAAAGCTGAAATGTCAGAATATCTGTTTGATAAGCTTGGGCTTAGCAAGCGGGATGCCAAAGAACTGGTCGAGCTGTTTTTCGAAGAGATTCGTCGTGCTCTGGAAAATGGTGAGCAGGTAAAACTCTCTGGTTTTGGTAACTTCGATCTGCGTGATAAGAATCAACGTCCGGGACGTAACCCGAAAACGGGCGAAGATATTCCCATTACAGCACGGCGCGTGGTGACCTTCAGACCCGGACAGAAGTTAAAAAGTCGGGTTGAAAACGCAACGCCCAAAGAAGAGTGATTTAACGATTCGTTAAACCACTTGCGTTGCCATCAAAGCGGCAGCGTAAAGCATGACGTATATAACTAAAAAGGCCGCTCTGCGGCCTTTTTCCTTTTCACTACCGAAACAGCACCGTAGAATCACCCCCATCTTTTTTCAGCAGAATGGAAAACATGCTGACTTTCGCCCATCAACAGCAGCGACGAAACGTGCGCTGGATACTGTCACTGTCAGTGCTGATGTTACTGGCAACGATTTTAAGCCTGTGCGCAGGAGAACAGTGGATCGCTCCCGGCGACTGGTTCAGCGCCCGCGGCGATCTGTTCGTCTGGCAAATCCGCTTTCCTCGTACCCTCGCCGTTTTGCTGGTAGGCGCTGCGTTGGCTTTATCCGGTGCGGTAATGCAGGCCCTCTTTGAAAATCCACTCGCGGAACCGGGTCTACTGGGCGTGTCTAACGGCGCAGGTGTAGGACTCATTGCTGCTGTGCTGCTCGGGCAGGGGCAGCTTCCCGGCTGGGCGTTGGGCTTATGTGCCATCGCCGGGGCGCTGATTATTACTCTCATTCTGTTACGCTTTGCCCGTCGTCATTTGTCTACCAGTCGCTTGCTGCTGGCGGGAGTGGCGCTGGGCATTATCTGTAGCGCGTTGATGACGTGGGCCATCTATTTTTCCACCTCTTTTGACTTACGACAACTGATGTACTGGATGATGGGGGGCTTTGGCGGCGTCGACTGGCATCAGGCCTGGCTGATGGTGGCGTTGATCCCCGTACTGATATGGATCTGCTGTCAGTCTCAGCCGATGAATATGCTGGCGCTGGGGGAAACTTCTGCGCGCCAACTGGGGTTACCATTATGGTTCTGGCGCAATCTGCTGGTGGTCGCCACAGGATGGATGGTCGGCGTAAGCGTGGCTCTGGCGGGTGCGATTGGTTTTATTGGATTGGTTATCCCCCACATTTTGCGGTTGTGTGGTTTAACCGATCACCGTGTTCTCCTGCCTGGCTGCGCGTTGGCTGGCGCAATCGCATTATTGTTTGCTGATGTTGTCGCGCGTTTGGTGTTGGCTTCGGCTGAACTACCCATCGGCGTGGTGACGGCTACCATGGGAGCACCGGTATTTATCTGGCTATTGTTGAAAGCCGCGCGCTAGAAAGCGTTGGTTCGGTCTATGATTAAAAACTGAAAATCAACCTGTTGTTCTGGAGATGCTATGCAAGACACTATCCTCAATACAGAAGTGACGACCATTGACGGCGAGGCGACTACGCTGCAACCGTATTCCGGCAATGTACTGTTAATCGTCAACGTTGCTTCAAAATGTGGACTGACGCCGCAATACGAACAACTGGAGAACCTGCAGAAAGCCTGGCATCAACAGGGCTTCAATGTGCTTGGTTTTCCCTGCAATCAGTTTCTGGGCCAGGAACCGGGCAGCGAAGATGAAATCAAAACGTACTGCAGTATGACCTGGGGCGTTACCTTCCCGATGTTCAGCAAGATTGACGTCAACGGCGAGGGGCGTCATCCGCTGTATCAGAAGCTGATTGATGCCGCGCCAACGGCTGTGGCGCCAGCAGACAGTGGATTCTATGAACGTATGGCCAGTAAAGGCCGGGCGCCGCTCTACCCGGACGATATCCTGTGGAACTTTGAGAAGTTTTTAGTGGGACGGGATGGGCAAGTACTGCAACGATTCTCTCCGGATATGACGCCTGAGGATCCGATGCTGGTGCAAAGCATCAAGAAGGCGCTGGCAAACTAATGTCTCGATTGATGCAGCTACAGGATGTAGCGGAATCGACCCGGCTCGGTCCGCTTTCTGGTGAAATAAAAGCAGGGGAAATCCTGCATTTGGTGGGTCCTAACGGTGCGGGGAAAAGTACGCTGTTGGCGCGTATGGCGGGTTTGACGACCGGGGAGGGCAGCATCACCTTCGGCGACATGCCGCTTGAAGAGTGGCCGGCAGCAAAGCTGGCGCAATATCGTGCTTATCTTGCGCAACAGCAAACCCCGCCTTTTGCCATGCCGGTCTGGCATTTTCTGACGCTGCATCAACCCGACAAAGCGCGTGCCGATCTGTTACAGGAGGTCGCCGATGCGCTTGGTCTGGGGGATAAGCTGGGGCGTGGCGTCAATCAACTCTCCGGCGGTGAGTGGCAGCGTGTGCGCCTGGCGGCCGTTATTTTGCAAATTTGCCCGCAAGCTAATCCATTCGGTCAGCTTTTACTGTTGGATGAGCCGATGAACAGCCTGGACGTCGCGCAACAAAACGCCCTGGACAGGTTGTTGGGCCAGCTGTGTTTGCAGGGAATAGCGATTGTGATGAGCAGCCATGACCTCAATCATACCTTGCGCCATGCGCATAAGGCCTGGTTGCTCAAACGTGGGAAGCTGCTTGCCAGTGGCTCACGTGATACGGTCCTGACACCAGCTAATCTGTCTGCGGCTTACGGCGTGAACTTCCGTCGTTTGGATATCGAAGGCCACAGAATGCTCATATCAACCACTTAAGTTAAATGGGTTCTTGAAAATCCTGTAATTTCCACGCTAAATTGGCATAAAAATAAAATCCAGAGGATTCGTCCTGAATGCGCTTTTGGCTCCTTTTCATCACAGCATTGTTTTTGGCGGGCTGCAGCAGCCATCGTGCTCCTGCGCCAAATGCCCATTTGTCGGATTCTATCGCCGTTATCGCCGGTCTTAATGACCAGCTACAAACCTGGCATGGTACACCTTATCGTTATGGTGGTATGAGCCGTAGCGGGGTGGATTGCTCAGGGTTTGTTTTGATGACGATGCGGGATAAATTCGATCTACAGCTCCCGCGCGATACGCGCATGCAATCAAAGATTGGTACCGAAATCGATAAAGATGATTTGCTGCCAGGCGATCTGGTTTTCTTTAAAACCGGATCCGGAGAAAGTGGTCTGCATGTCGGCATTTACGACACCAATAATCAATTTATTCATGCCTCAACCAGCCGCGGAGTGATGCGCTCGTCACTGGATAATGTCTACTGGCGTAAAAACTTCTGGCAGGCTCGACGTATTTAATCCTCACAACTGACGAGGCTGCTAACGACTGTGCAGCCTCGTCATTTTCATTTGAATGCTAACTGTTATTACTGCTTCCAGCCGATCAATAACCCTGTGTGCTAAGAGTGTATCTTGCTAAAAATATGATTTATGCCGGGATATTAAAAAGTGCAAAGCTGGATATTCGCTTATAATCACGATAAGCTAAAAAAAAGGATTCGATTTACTGGCTATAAAGGGACAAATGAAAGAGCCTCTACTTGCATCAGCAGTAACGTATTTCTCCATCCTTTGCTACAGGATGCCGGATAACACCTATGCAGAGGGGCTGGTACGATGATTGTTTCACTGGATAATCTTTATCAATCGGAGTTGTCTTTTCTTCCTGCGAGAAGTGAAAAAGGCGATCTTGAATTCGTAGATATCATCACCAGTTTTGCCAGCCTGCAGGGGGATGTGCGTATACCAACCGAGCTGGTCTTACCTCGGATGTCGGACGATGAACAATGTCGTTTATTTACAGAGAAACTGGAATTAATCGAAACGTGCCAACATTTTTTTATTCAGCGAAAAGTCTCAGTCTGGATTAATTTAACCCCGGCAGTTGCTCATACTTTATTATCAGACGCTGAATATGCTTCACAAATTGAACGATTTTCATTTCTGGAACTGGCTATTAATGAAAGCTATCCAGAGTTAAACAAGGGTAAAGACAATCCAACGCTGACTGCACTTGCGGCAAGATTTCCATTAATTCTGCAAAATTATGGCGCTGGCGGCATATCAACGCGGGCAATTTTTGATGGCCTGTTCAAACGTGTGGTGTTGGATAAAAACTTTGTTCAACAAAGGATTGCACATATTTCATTTGAACCATTTATGCGCGCTATCCAGGCGCAAATATCACCCTGCTGTGAGTCAATCATCATTAGCGGTATTGATACGCAAGAAATGTTGGCACGAGTACTTCCCCTCGGTTTCAGCGCCATGCAGGGAGGACTGTGGCCTGCGGTACCGCCCTCGCAGATAATTTCGTTATCGAGGATATAACCCTTTTATTTGCTGGTGTTTAACAGGCTATTAACAGTCTACACTAGAGACAGGAGGCCCTATGACCCTGTCTTTTACCACCCGCTGGCGTGATGAATTACCAGCAACCTATACAGCACTCTCGCCTACGCCCCTGAAAAACGCGCATCTTATCTGGCATAACGATGCTCTGGCTGAGCAATTGGCTATTCCTGCGGCGCTGTTTACTACCCCAGAGGGTTCAGGCGTTTGGGGAGGCGAATCCTTGCTTCCCGGGATGTCGCCTTTAGCGCAAGTTTATAGCGGACATCAGTTCGGCGTTTGGGCCGGTCAGCTTGGTGACGGACGTGGGATCCTGCTGGGCGAACAACAGCTTGCTGATGGCTCGACGCTTGACTGGCACCTGAAGGGTGCCGGACTGACGCCTTATTCCCGCATGGGGGATGGGCGCGCCGTGCTGCGTTCAACCATTCGCGAAAGCCTGGCCAGCGAGGCGATGCACTATCTGGGAATACCCACCACGCGGGCATTGTCGATTGTCACCAGCGACACGCCGGTATATCGCGAAACGGTAGAGCATGGGGCGATGCTCATTCGCGTGGCGCAAAGCCATATGCGCTTTGGCCATTTTGAACACTTTTACTATCGTCGCGAGCCGGAGAAAGTCCGTCAACTTGCAGACTTCGCGATTCGTCATTACTGGCCGCATTGGCAGGAAGAAGCCGATAAATATCAGCTGTGGTTTAGCGATATTGTCATGCGTACCGCAAGCTTAATCGCCGACTGGCAGGCGGTAGGGTTTGCGCATGGCGTTATGAATACGGACAACATGTCTATTCTGGGGCTGACGATGGATTACGGTCCGTATGGTTTTCTTGATGACTACGTGCCGGATTTTATCTGTAACCACTCCGATCATCAGGGACGATACAGTTTCGATAATCAACCTGCAGCCGCGCTGTGGAACCTGCAACGTCTGGCACAAACCCTGTCGCCATTTATCCCGGTCGAGGCGCTCAATGATGCGCTGGACAATTACCAACTGGCACTGTTAACGCGTTACGGTCAACGGATGCGGCAAAAGCTCGGCTTCTTTAGCGAGCAGAAAAACGATAACGAGCTGCTGAGTGAACTGTTTAGCCTGATGGCGCGAGAAAGAAGCGACTATACGCGAACGTTTCGCATGCTAAGTCTGACGGAACAACACAGTGCGCTATCTCCGCTACGCGATGAGTTTGTGGATCGTGCGGCGTTTGACGACTGGTTCACACGGTATCGCTCGCGCCTGGAACAGGACAGCGTTGCTGACGATGTCAGACAAACGCAGATGAAGGCGGCAAACCCGGCGATGGTTTTACGCAACTGGCTGGCGCAACGGGCGATTAGTCAGGCGGAGCAGGGAGATTACGCCGAGCTACATCGGCTGCACCAGGCGTTGCGTACCCCGTTTGTCGATCGCGATGATGACTATGTCAGTCGGCCGCCTGACTGGGGCAAACGGCTGGAAGTGAGCTGTTCAAGCTAAGGCGCCAGAAACACCTGGGGGGACACGTTGGCCGGATGATGGCCAACGTGAACCTCAGCACCGTACCAGCGCATCAGATCATCGGCCCGTAACACGGTCTCCGGCGTCCCTTGCGACGCCAGCCTGCCATTATGCAGTAACACTATTCTGTCAGCCCATAAAGCAGCCAGATTCAAATCGTGAAGCACAATACACACATGCAGTTCTCCTGAAGCGACAAGCGTTTTCAGTAACCGCAGCAGATGTTGCTGGTGGTAAAGATCCAGCGCCGAGGTGGGTTCATCAAGAAATAACCAGCCGCGAGGCGCTCCGTCGCACCAGAGTTGCGCCAGGGCGCGGGCTAACTGCACGCGCTGTTGCTCGCCGCCGGAAAGCGTGGCGTATTGCCGACCTGCCAACGGCGCGCATCCGGTCATCTCCATCACCTGCGCGATAAGGCGAGGTTCCGAACGCTGGGTCCAGGGCGCACGGCCCATCGCGATAACGGCCTCTACCGGCCAGTCAAATCCCAGTTGCGTTTGCTGACGCATCACCGCCCGATGGCGCGACAGCGTCTGCGTATGCCACTCATCCAGCGCTTTGCCCGCCAGCATGCAGCGCCCGGCAACCGGTTTGAGAAAACCGGTCAACAGGCGCAGCAGGGTAGATTTCCCCGCACCGTTTGGGCCGATGAGCGCCACCAGTTCACCTTTTGCGAGGGCAAGCGATACATCAGCAATCACCGACCTGCCAGCCACGCGATAGTGAAGTCCTTCAGCAACGAAATGTTCAGCCATGCGATCCTCGCTGACGAAAAATAAGCCATAAAAACCACGGGGCGCCGAGCAGACTGGTTAACAGACCGACCGGCATTTCCGCTGGCGCAACTGAAGTGCGGGCCAGCGTGTCGGCAATCAGTAATAAAAACGCGCCCGCCAGCACGGAACCGGGGATAACGGCCCGATGGTCTGCGCCGAGCCACATACGCATTAAATGCGGGATAACCAGCCCGATAAAGCCAATTACGCCGCTTACTGCCACCGCTGCGGCTACCAGCAAGGCGCTGCAAAGCAGTAAAATACGCTGGATTGTACGCACATTCACGCCAAGATAATGCGCCTCTTCCTCGCCCAGTTGCAGCAGGTTCAGGGCCGAAGCCAGACGCCAGACGATCAGCACCGTCGGGATAGCCAGCGAGGTAACTGCCAGCAGCGTGGACCATTGTGCAGCGCCCAGACTTCCCATCCCCCACAGCGACAGCTGGCGCAGTTGCGCATCATTACTGACCCACGACAGAACGCCAACAGCCGCCCCGCAGAGCGCGTTGATCGCAATACCGACCAGCAGCAGCCGCGAGAGTGAACCGTCGCGCTGTTGGCTGAGGATAAAAATCACCACGGTTGCCGCCAGTGCACCGACAAATGCAGCCAACATTGGCGCATACAGCATCAGTAGCGCGGGCAAAGAGACAGGCAGTACCACCCACAGGGCGACGGCGCAGGCTGCACCGCTGCTAATTCCGAGTAATCCCGGGTCGGCAAGTGGGTTGCGAAACAGTCCCTGCATCACACAACCGGATAGCGCCAGAGAACCGCCAATCACCAGCGCCAGCAGAACACGGGGCAGGCGAATTGTGAGCCAGATTTGACGCAGAGTTTCATTGTCATCACGCCAGAGCAGACTTACCGGCAGGCGCAACGCGCCAAAACCGGTAGCCAAAATTGTCATTACGACCAGCATTAGCGCCATGACCCACAAAGAACAAGTGATTCGTCGGGACATCAGGGCAATTGCTCTGCTTTCGCGCGTAGCTGCAAAATGGCCTGCGGCGTGCGGATACTGAAGCCAAGCAGAGCCATATCATCAACCTGCAATACCTGTTTATTCCGTCCCGCAGGTGTTTGCGCCAGCCCCGGCAGCGCCCACAGGCTCGCCTCGCCACCCATTGCCTTAACACCTTCCCGTGAAATCACCACCAGGTCCGGCTGGCTGGCAATCACACCTTCTTGTGAAAGAGGTTGATAACGGTTAACCCCCTGCATCGCGTTGCGCAAACCGGCGGCGCGAATAGCGGCATCGGCTCCGGTTTGCTGGCCTGCGGCCATGGCGGTCATCCCACCATGATTAAGAATAAACAGGACGCGTTTGTTAAGTTCAGATGACGGGAGCGCCGCCAGCTCCTGACGTAAGGTTGCACGCAACGTTTCGCCGTCGGCCTCCCGGTGAGTCGCCTCGGCAATGACGCGAATTTTTCCATCAATCGCGTTAAGGTCGTTGTTTGCCGGGATCGTAACAACCCTGACGTTGCTCTGCTCGACCTGTTTTAGCGCCAGAGAAGGCTGCGCCTGCGCACTGGCAAGGACCAGCGTCGGACGGGTGGCAAGGATCCCTTCGGCGTTAAGCTGGCGTAAATAGCCGACGTCAGCCAGGGCGTTTGCGGCTTCAGGCCACTGGCTGGTACTGTCTCGCGCCACAAGCGTTGACTGGGCCCCCAGCGCGTACACAATTTCGGTGACGTCGCCCCCCAGAGTAACGACTCTTTCCTCGGGGACCGCCAGCGCAGTAACGGGCAGCAGCGCAATCAGGAGCAGCAATTTGTTCATGCGGCCAGCCCTTTCGGCGTCAGTGCGTCAATTTGCGCGCGCCATTGCGTTTGCTCCGGTTCGCCTTCCGTACGTTGACCATACAGTTGGGCAATCTGTGTGCCATCGGCCGCAAACAGTTCCAGACTGGTAACGTGTCCATCGGCGGTTGGTTTGCGCGTTACCCACGTTTCAGCCACGCTTTCTTCCAGCAGATGTAATGTAAATGCTGGATTGAATATATTCAGCCAGCCTTTCATCGGTACCAGTTTTTCTATCACGCCGGTAAAAATTTGTACGCAGCCGCGATTACCCACAAACACCATAATTTCATTGCCATCCTGACGCGCGGTATTGAGTAACTGCGCCAGTGCGCCATTGGTTACTTTACAGGCCAGGTCATCGCCTACCAGATTAAACGCCTGTTGGCGAGTGAGATCGTGGCGTTTCAGCAGACCGAAGAACTGGTGGACATCGGTCATGGCTCGCCACTCTTGATCCACGGTCTGTGCATCAACGGTGACGGTAGCAGGAGCAGGGTTTTTAGCGGATTGCAGCGCCAGTGGCGGGTTTTCAGTGAAGATGAAACGGCTCAGTAACGCTGCCCATTCTTCAACGAGGGTATTTTGTGTGGCATAGACCTTCAGTAATGCATCACCCTGATGGTCGAAAAACTGAATGCTCTGACGCTCGCCGTGAGCGGTTGTTTCTCTGATATGAAAGGCGTTTGCCCATTGATTCAGGAACAGACGCAGATCGAGGGCGCGTGGATTGAGTACCAGCCCGGCATGCCCGCTCAGGTGCTGGTTGGTAAAGGCGCCGACCTGCTCATGCACCGCATATTCGTTGCGGCAAATACATTTGGTTTCGCCTACGGCTTCCAGCGCGCCGAGGATTTCGCGGACTTCGCCACGTAAACGCCAGGCGTCATGACCGACGCGCGCGAAGGTCAGTTCTGCCTCGCTGATGTGCATCATAGCCGCGATGTCACGTGCGTATTTGCCAGGGTTTTCTTTTTTCAGTTCCAGCCAGCGTGTGTAGTGATTCATTGTCTCTTCCTTCCAGATTGCTGCCCCGGCGAACCGGGGAAAAGTGATTACCACTGATAACTCACGAAAATTTTGCCATTGCGGCCATCCTGCGGAATGCCCTGCGGCGACCAGTATTCTTTGTCGAAAGCGTTGCCCAGGACCAGTGTGGTGGTCATGCCTTTTAGCGCCTGTTGCCCCTGATAGCTCACGTAGAAGTCGTTTACCGCATAGCCGGGTTGTTTGGCGTAGCTGCTGCTGATGTGCGTTGAGCGGTCAGCAAATGTACCTATCCAGCCAACGGAGAAACCGCTGTGCGCAACCGGCACGTTCAGTTTGCTGGTGACGGTGTCCGGGTTAATGCTGGAAATGTACTCGCCCGTGTCAGTATCTTTACCCCGCGTGCGGTTATAGGCCATATCGAGGCTGAACAGATCGGCGGTGTATTTCGCCATCACGTCCCAGCCCCAGATTTTGGCGTTGGGTACGTTATAGGACATGGTCGTCGCGGCGGCAAAATCGACGCTGGTAGAGATGTAATCTTTGGCTTTGGTGTCGAAATAGCTGGCTTTAAATTCGAGCGCATCGCTCGCCATCAACAGATCGTCAAAGCGCAGGCCAAATCCGTATTCCTGTGTTTCGTTGGTTTCCGGACGCAGGTTCGGGTTTGGCACCCAGTAGTTGGTGTAAAAACGGCCAATCGAGAAGTGCTTCGCGTCGTTATACATCTCGCCCATGGTTGGAGCACGGAAGGCCTGAGCGTATGAACCGAAAAGCATCAGCCAGTCGGCAGGCGCAACGGTGAGTCCAGCGCGGGACGACCATTTGTCGGCATCGACATCTTCATAACCGTCGCTGCTGCCACGATAAGAATCATAACGGGTACCCCCCAGCAGCGTAACCGGCAGGTCGCGCAGGGTGATTTCATCCTGTAGCCAGCCGGAGCTAAAATCGATTTTTGCCTCCGGGAAACCGGTGGTTGCGCCGCCCGGTTGTTGTTCCTGACGATAGTATTCACCGCCGTAGGTCAGTAAGTGAGAAGCAAATGAATCGGTAAACAGGCGGCTACGGTTGTCGACTTTCCCGCCTTTGGTGGTCTGCTTGCGAAATTCGCCGGTGCTGTCCGTGTTTTGTGCATTAATGCGCGCTTCGGACCAGTAGATGCGGGCATCCGCGTTTAGCCAGTCATTATCCGCCGGGGTGAGGGAGTAGGTCAGTTGCGCATCGCGCTGGATGGTTGAGCGATCGGTCATCGGGTTGCTGGTGGTATCCGCCGCGCTGGTTTGTGGGTTTTTAGGTTCCCGGGCATCATTGTTGTAATAACGCAGCGAGCCGGCCAGCGTCTGGGCGCTGTCAATTTTCCAACTGCCTTTCGCCAGCATATTGTTAATCGCTTCATCGTTCGGGGCGGTAGTGCCGTCGCTCTGGCGCAAATTACCGCGATCGCGACTGGACCAGGCCAGCAGCCCGTCGAGGGTATCGGTGCGGCCAAATGCGCTGGCGCCCATACCGAGGCTGTGATCGCCGGTAGCCGCGGTACCGAACACGCGATAACCGCTATTCTGACCCGCCTCCAGTAAGTCTTTAGCATCCGCAGTGTCATAGGCGATTACGCCGCCCAGCGCGCCGCTGCCATACAACAGTGCGGAAGGGCCGCGCACCACTTCAATCCGCTTGATTAGCGCCGGATCGAGGAAGGTACTGTTCAGGTGCCCGGTATCGGTTCCCTGGCGAACGCCATCCACCAGCACCAGAACGCCGCGACGGTCATAGCCGCGCAGATTGACGTCCTGACCATTTGTCCGCCCCGTACCGTCAAGGCTCAGGCCCGGAACCTTCCGTAACAGGTCGGCTGCCGAGCTGGCTGTCTGGTTTTCAGGTGCAGTAGCGTCGATAACGCTGACCATCATCGGCGCTTCAAAGGCGCTACGGGGATTACCGGTGGCGGTGACGGTCATATCCTCTACTGCCGCCCAGGCAACGACGGGAAGATTACTGACAATCGCCAACGCCAGGAGCGACGGGCGCAAGGATGCGGTGTGCAGGTGGGGCATAGCAACTCTCCATTAGAAAATCGAAAAGCGCTGGCTGCCTGGGTATCACCTGGGTGGCTGGCGAAAAGTGTCGTTTATTTAGTCAGAATGAGTTTTCCAGCATGGGTCTGGCGCAGCAGGTAGTGCTGGCCATCGTGCTCTATAATCACGCGTCCTTCTTTGCCCAGCAAACTTTTACTGTCAATGCGACGCTCGGTTGCGGCGACGGCAGGCGGTGTTTTTTCTTTTGCAGGCGTTGCTGTTGTGTTATCCATACGTGACATAGAGTTTAAAAATAGCAATCAATGTAACAATGATAATCATTATCATCAAACTGCAAATGTGCGGCAAGCGTTTTTGTGAAATAATTGTGACGGGGACAGTTTTTGCACAACAATGAAGGAAAAAACAAAGAATTACCACCGGGCAACGTGGTGTTACCCGGTGTACAGCGTTAAAAACGGCTATCAACCGCCGAGGCGAGTTTGTCCACCAGTAGTTCAGTATCTTCCCAGTTCAGGCACGGGTCGGTAATCGACTGACCGTAAACCAGCGGCTGACCGCTGACGATTTTTTGCGTGCCTTCACGCAGGAAACTTTCCGCCATGATCCCGGCAATCGCCGTCGAACCGTTGCGAATTTGCTGGCATACGTCATCACACACTTCCAACTGACGGCGATGCTGCTTCTGGCAATTACCATGGCTGAAATCGACGACCAGATGCTCAGGCAGGGAAAATTCGTGCAAGGTATCGCAGGCGGCGGCAATATCTTCAGCAAAATAATTCGGCTTTTTACCGCCGCGCATAATGATATGCCCGTATGGATTACCGCTGGTCTGATAAATGGTCATCTGGCCGGTTTTATCCGGGGAGAGGAACATATGGCTGGCGCGGGAGGCGCGAATCGCATCGACGGCGATACGGGTATTACCATCCGTCCCGTTCTTAAACCCAACCGGGCAGGAAAGAGCAGACGCCATTTCGCGGTGGATCTGGCTTTCGGTAGTGCGCGCGCCAATGGCGCCCCAACTGATTAAATCAGCAATAAACTGGCCGGTCACCATATCGAGAAATTCAGTGGCCGTGGGGACGCCCAGTTCGTTGACCTGCAGCAGCAGTTTACGCGCCAGCTCAATGCCGTGGTTCACACGGTAGCTGCCGTTCAGGTCCGGGTCGGAAATTAAGCCTTTCCAGCCCACGACGGTGCGTGGCTTTTCAAAATAGGTACGCATCACGATTTCCAGACGCGTCTGGTGCTTTTCGCGCAGCGCCTGCAGGCGCGTCGCGTATTCCACGGCGGCATCGAGATCGTGAATTGAGCAAGGGCCTACGATCACCAGCAAACGGGGATCTTCGCCATTCAATATTTTTTCTATCCGGCGTCGGGAGTCCGTAACATGACGGGCGACGGCGGACGAAACAGGATGCCGCTGCGCAAGCTCTGCTGGAGTGACCAGGTTGTCAATACGCGCAGTACGGAGTTCATCGGTTCTGTTCATTACTTGTCTCAGAAATTTGTTGCTTCAACGGCAGGACTACCGGGAAGTGATGTGCATCACAATATCACACTCATCCGGCCTGGTGGCGAGCATAATAACAAAAAATTGAACCAATGCACTAGCATTCTAGTACATGCGACGATTCAGCCCCATAATGTCGAGGATCTTGGTAGCAATCTCTTCTACCGAATAATTGGTACTGTTTAACCATGGGATCTGATTTTTCCGGTACAGCGCTTCCACTTCGGCAACTTCCATCCGACACTGGCGTAGCGAGGCGTAACGGCTGTTCTCTCGTCGCTCTTCGCGGATCGCCGCCAGGCGTTCGGGGTCGATGGTCAGGCCGAACAGTTTATGCTGCAGCGGCTTCAGGGATGTGGGCAGCACCAGATTATCCATATCATCGGCAATAAAGGGGTAGTTGGCCGCGCGGATACCAAACTGCATGGCCAGATACAAACTGGTCGGGGTTTTGCCGCAACGGGAAACACCGAGCAGGATCACCTGCGCCTGATCGAGGTTGCGCAACGAAATACCATCGTCATGGGCAAGGGTGTAATCAATAGCGGCAATACGCGCATCGTACTTGTTGAGGTTGCCGGGATTCAGGCCGTGGGTACGATGGGCAATCGGCGTTGGGTCGAGCTTCATCTCTTGCTGCAATGGAGCGACCAGCGCCTGTACGATATCCTGACAAAACCCCTCGCTTTGCAGAATGATCGAGCGGATTTCCGGCAAGACGATGGAGTAAAACACCAGAGGACGCACGCTGGTTTGTTGGTAAATGGCGTCAATCTGGTCTTTAACCGCGCGCGCGCGGCTCTCGTTTTCAACAAACGGCAGCGTAATGCTGTTGATAGTGACCGGAAATTGCGACATTACCGCGTGGCCCAATACCTCGGCGGTGATGGCCGTACCATCAGAAATATAAAAAACGTGACGATCAACAGCATTATCCATTTTACTCATCCTGGGGCAGACATAATTCTCTGAAAGCATAAATTAAAATTCGCCAGAAGCGAATATTGCGCCATCACTTTTATAAAGTGAAACGCTATTTTTATATTTAATGAAAAGTGCATTTCATTTTTCGGAACAAATGTTTATACCGATAGTTTTTGTGGTGATCCCGTGTCGCTCGCGGGTTTGCGCAAATGCGGAAACAATCTTAAAAAATAAAAAATAAAGTTGCTTGAACGATTCACCGTTTTTTTCGCCGCGGTAAATATGCAAAGATAAATACGCAAAATTGAGTTTCCTAACCTCGTTCATATATAAGGATTGTTCGATGTCCAACAATGGCTCGTCACCGCTGGTGCTTTGGTATAACCAACTCGGCATGAATGATGTAGACAGAGTTGGGGGCAAAAATGCCTCCCTGGGTGAAATGATTACTAACCTTTCCGGTATGGGAGTTTCCGTACCGAATGGTTTTGCAACAACCGCCGATGCGTTTAACCAGTTTCTGGACCAAAGCGGTGTAAACCAGCGCATTTATGAGCTGCTGGATAAAACGGATATTGATGATGTTACCGAGCTTGCGAAAGCCGGGGCACAAATCCGCCAGTGGATTATCGACACTCCTTTCCAGCCGGAGCTGGAAAATGCCGTCCGCGATGCCTACGCGCAGCTGTCAGCAGACGATGCCCATGCTTCTTTTGCCGTGCGTTCTTCCGCCACCGCAGAAGATATGCCAGATGCGTCATTTGCTGGTCAGCAGGAAACCTTCCTTAACGTCCAGGGCTTCGATGCTGTCCTGGTCGCTATCAAACACGTATTTGCTTCGCTGTTTAACGACCGCGCGATTTCTTATCGTGTTCACCAGGGCTATGACCACCGCGGCGTGGCGCTTTCTGCTGGTGTCCAGCGAATGGTGCGCTCTGACCTTGCGTCCTCAGGCGTTATGTTCTCCATCGACACCGAATCCGGTTTCGACCAGGTGGTGTTTATCACTTCCGCATGGGGTCTGGGCGAGATGGTGGTGCAGGGTGCCGTTAACCCGGATGAGTTCTACGTGCACAAACCGACTCTGGCGGCTAACCGTCCGGCGATCGTTCGTCGCACCATGGGATCGAAAAAAATCCGTATGGTCTACGCGCCAACCCAGGAACACGGTAAGCAGGTGACCATTGAGGATGTGCCGCAGGAACAACGCGATATTTTCTCTCTGACCAATGATGAAGTGCAGGAACTGGCGAAGCAGGCGGTACAGATCGAGAAGCACTACGGTCGTCCGATGGACATCGAATGGGCGAAAGACGGTCATACCGGCAAGCTGTTCATTGTTCAGGCTCGTCCGGAAACCGTGCGTTCTCGCGGGCAGGTGATGGAGCGGTATACGCTGCACGCCCAGGGTAAAATTATTGCTGAAGGTCGCGCCATCGGTCACCGCATTGGCGCCGGCCCGGTCAAAGTTATTCACGACATCAGCGAAATGAACCGTATTGAACCCGGCGACGTACTGGTGACTGATATGACCGACCCGGACTGGGAACCGATCATGAAGAAAGCGGCGGCGATTGTGACCAACCGTGGCGGCCGTACCTGTCACGCGGCGATCATTGCCCGTGAACTGGGGATTCCTGCCGTGGTTGGCTGCGGCGATGCCACCGAGCGCATGAAGGATGGTGAGAAGGTCACTGTCTCCTGTGCCGAAGGCGACACCGGTTATGTTTACGCTGAGATGCTTGATTTCAGCGTGAAGAGCTCCAGCGTGGAGACCATGCCGGATCTGCCGTTGAAGGTGATGATGAACGTCGGCAACCCGGACCGGGCTTTTGACTTTGCCTGCCTGCCAAACGAAGGTGTCGGCCTTGCGCGTCTGGAATTTATTATCAACCGCATGATCGGCGTGCACCCTCGTGCGCTGCTGGAGTTTGATGACCAGACGCCTGAGCTACAAAATGAAATCCGCGGCATGATGAAAGGTTTCGACTCTCCGCGTGAATTCTACGTTGGTCGTCTGACGGAAGGGATCGCGACGCTGGGTGCGGCGTTTTATCCGAAACGCGTCATCGTGCGTATGTCGGACTTTAAGTCCAACGAATATGCTAACCTGGTCGGCGGTGAGCGTTATGAGCCGCACGAAGAGAACCCGATGCTGGGCTTCCGCGGGGCGGGCCGTTACGTTTCAGACAGCTTCCGCGACTGTTTCGCACTGGAATGTGACGCGGTGAAACGTGTCCGTAACGATATGGGCCTGACTAACGTCGAAGTGATGGTACCGTTTGTACGTACCGTTGCCCAGGCGAAAGCGGTGGTTGAAGAGCTGGCGCGGCAGGGGCTGAAACGCGGCGAGAATGGCCTGAAGATCATCATGATGTGCGAGATCCCGTCTAACGCCCTGTTGGCTGAACAGTTCCTTGAGTACTTCGATGGCTTCTCCATCGGCTCAAACGACATGACGCAGCTGGCGCTGGGCCTGGATCGTGACTCGGGTGTGGTTTCTGAACTGTTTGATGAGCGTAACGACGCGGTGAAAGCGCTGCTGTCGATGGCGATTCGCGCTGCTAAGAAACAGGGCAAATACGTGGGTATTTGCGGTCAGGGACCTTCTGACCACGAAGACTTCGCGGCCTGGCTGATGGAAGAGGGGATCGACAGTCTGTCGCTGAACCCGGACACCGTCGTACAGACCTGGCTGAGCCTGGCTGAACTGAACAAGTAACATTGTGCCTTATCCGGCCTATTCAACGTAGGCCGGATAAGATGCGTTAGCATCGCCATCCGGCACTTTATCCTGCAACACTCTCCATGCTCAAACGTTTAATAATATCCTGACGCAACTGGTATTTTTGTACCTTGCCGGACGCTGTGCGCGGTAACTTCTCGACAACCACGATATGCTCCGGGTATTTATACTTTGCTACACGTTTGCGGCTAAAAAAGGCGACGACAGATTCCAGCGACAGCGAATGATGCGGGGCTTTTAGTACCACATAAGCGCATGACCTTTCACCTAACCGTTCGTCCGGCATCGCGACAACGCAGGCATCATGAATGCGTGGATGTTGCAATAAAATATCCTCTACCTCGCGGCTGCTGATATTTTCCCCTCCGCGCACAATAATATCTTTTTTACGCCCGGTGATTTTGATGTATCCCGCGTCGTCCATCCGGCATAAGTCGCCACTGTAATACCACCCCTCTTTATCCAGCGCGCGGGCGGTCAGTTCGGGTTCATCGAGGTAGCCCATAAAAACATTGGGGCCACGCGAGGCCTCTTCACCTTCTACTCCTGCGGGCAGGGCATTGCGCGCTTCATCGACGACTTTAATTTCGACGCCTGCGGCAGCATAGCCGTCGGTGGTCATCATGCGGGAAGGTGAATCATCGAGATTGACCAGCGCATGCGGCGAGCTCTCCGTTGAACCATAAATGCTTAACAATTTAATGCCGAGCCGTTGGCAGTCACGGGCAATCTTTTGCGGAATGGTGGTGCCTCCGCATAAAAAAAAGCGTAGCGATGAGAGATCGCAGGCGCGTTTTTCCATGCGACACAACATGTCATAGACAAACGGCGTTGCGCCGAGTACGCAGGTGCAGTGCTGTTGCTCCAGCAGATCGAGACAGGCGTCTGGGGTAAAAATATCCAACAACACGCTGCGGGCGCCGATTAAAAACGGTGCGGTAACGCCATGCAGAAAACCGGTAGCATGTCCAAGCGGCGCGGGCATTAAAAACACATCTTGCCAGGTGAGATTGAGACGGGCGCAGTAGGCGCGTTCGCTGGCAAGGATATTGTTGTGGGTTAACATTACGCCTTTCGGCATTCCCTCGGTTCCGGAGGTAAACAGTACCGCTGCCAGTTCATCCGCGTGAACGTTAATCGTTTGATTTAACGGCGGTGTTAAAAGCAGTTGGCTGAGTGCCTGCGAGGTGGTTGCCGGCGCCAGTTTATCCACGGCGACAATCTGTTGCAGATGCGGTAACTGGTTTTGTAAGGGGAGGATCAAATCGACCGGCCGGGTTTGTTTAAACAGGGTAGGTGCGAAAAAAATCTTCGCTTTACATTTATTTAATACCCATACTAACTCCGCTTCGCGCCAGGCGGGTAGTAACGGGACGGAAACGGCTCCGGTTTTCAGGCAGGCCAGATAAATAATGGTAAATTCGCACCAGCCAGGCAACTGGAAAGCGACGCGATCGCCGGGTTGAATACCGCAGGCTAAAAACCAGCTCGCCAGACTGCTGGCGGCACCGTCGAGTGCGGCGTAGGTATATGAAGCGCCATGATTATCAACCACGGCGATTTTATCCGGCATGGCTCTGGCTGTTTGGTTCCAGTAATCGCCAAGCGAAGCATCTCCCCATAAACCTTGTTGTCGCCAGGCATCGCGACGTTCGGCGTTAAACGTTAGTGTGATACTCATTCGTTATTCCCTGGATAATATCGGCATACGTCTGACCGGATTGGCCGTGGAGGCCGATCCGGGGTACAACGGCTCAATCCGTTAGCCGTAGCGAAAATCAATGCCAAATGTTCCTGCCGGATACTCCCATTGTTCGAGGATCGTATCGCCGCACAGCACCCGACAGGTGCCACACTCCAGGCAGCCAGCAGAATCAAAATGAATATTCCCACTCTCGTCCTGCTTATACAGTCCGGCGGGACAGGCCTTCAGCAGTTTGCGAAATTCATTCAGATCGGGATGTTCGGCCAGAATAATGTGCGGGTGACCTTCATCGACATTGAATTTATTGACGCCCAGCTTGACGTCGACGTTAACGGTATTGTCCTGATTCATAGCGCAGTTGCCCCCTTGATGCCGTCTTTCAGTAAGTTCATCAACCCAATTTTCTTCGCATGGGACATCATCATCTTACGAATCGGTTGGTTCGGGCGTCCGTCAACGGTGAACATATCGTTCATGATATCTGCGACCATGCGAGGGTATTGGGTGAACAGGCGCGGGTTTTCCATTAGCGCCGGGATCTTGCGAAAATGCTGTAAATCACGCATCACACAGCCCTGTTCGAGGGCGCGTTTGTAGTCCATCAGGCTGCTGGCGGAGAAGTCCTGGCGTTCTTTGGCTGCAATGGCGGTTTGGGCGGCGGCTTCTGCGGAGGCTATTGCTAAATCCATACCACGCACCGTGTAACCCAGATTCAGACAGAAACCCGCGGCATCGCCGACGATCATTACGCCGTCATCAACCAGTTTGGGTACCATTGCCAGACCGCCTTCCGGTACCATATGTGCGGAATACTCCAGCAGTTCTCCTCCCGCAATCAGTGGACGAATAGTCGGGTGTTGCTTAAAGTCTTCCAGCATTTGTGGAATACTTTTCGTCGCGTGAGCAATATCCCCCAGCCCGCATACCAGCCCCAGAGAGACCGAGTCCTGGTTGGTATACAGAAAGCCTCCCCCCATCAGTCCATCAGACGGTGAACCGGCAAACAGCCAGGCTGCGCCTTCATCGCCTGAGAGGTTGAATCGATCTGCAATCACAGCCGGAGGTAAGCCGATCAACTCCTTTACGCCAACGGCATAGTGGTGAGCAGAAGAGGGAGGGACCATCCCCAGCGACCGTCCTAATATTGAGTTGACGCCATCGGCCAGGATGACAATATTGGCTTCCAGGATATCGTCACCAGCTTGCACGCCGGTGACCTTATTACCTTCGCGGATCAGCGCATCAACGCGGACGCCGGGGATGAACTGCGCGCCGGCCTGTTCTGCTTTTTCCATCAGCCAGGGATCAAGTCGGTTGCGCAACACGGTGTAAGAATCCTGCGCTGGCGCGTTGTCTTTATCCCGATGAAAGTCGAGCGTTACGGCGCTCTCTTCGGTCAGGAAGGATATTTTTTCGCGGGTCACTTTACGTTCGAGTGGTGCTTCCTGCGCGAATCCCGGCATGATGCGTTCCAGACTATGCGCATAGAGTCGCCCACCGGTCATATTTTTACTGCCTGCACTGTTTCCGCGTTCGATGACCAGCACGTCCAGTCCGGCCTGCGCCATAACGTAGCCTGCAACTGTACCCGCCACGCCAGCACCGACCACAATGGCATCGAATTTTTCATCTGACATGCTTTATGCTCCTTTCCCGCCGCGAAGCAGCGGGAGATGTGCGTTAAATGGGGGGTTAGCGGCTGAGATGTTCGATAAGGGCCGGAACAACTTTGTAGATATCGCCTACCAGGCCGTAATCGGCGTAATTGAAAATAGGGGCTTTTTTGTCTTTATTGATAGCGACAATAACTTTCGCGCCGTTACCGCCGACCATGTGTTGAATTTGTCCTGAGATGCCTAACGTGAGGTAAAGGTCTGATTTCAGTAATACACCAGAAACGCCAATGTAGCGTTCGCGCTCCATCCAGTTTTCGCCTTCGGCAATCGGGCGTGAACAGCCCACTTCTGCACCCAGTACCGATGCCAACTGGTGCACCATCTCCAGATCGTGTTGCGCAACCAGGCCGCGCCCCACGCCAACCACACGTTTGGCTTTACTGAGGTCCACGCTACTCACGGATTTGGCGCGACGTTCCTGGCACATAATTTCATGAAGCGGTGCGATGTAAGCTGCCGAGACAACAGGACAGGTGTGCGATGCGTTTTCCGCTACGGGTTCAAGCACCCCTGGGGCTAGCGTGATAATTGCCAGCGCGCTTTTGATTTTTTCTTTGCCGAATGCCAGACCACCATACATGCGGTGCTCTGCGAACACGGTGTCATCCTCAAGCGTCACCGATATTGCGTCGTTCACCATCGCGGCATTGAGTTGGATGCTTAACCGTGCCCCAAGTGATTTCGCGCGCTTTGTAGCGGGCATCAACAGCATTCCGGCGTGTTCTTGCATCTGCGCTGCAATGGTTTCGGCGTAATTTTCAACACGCTGTAAACCGGAGGGGGCTTCGAGCACGATTATCTCATCGGCACCCAGAGGTTTAACCTGATTAGCTTGTTCGCTGCCTTGTACAATAAGATGGACGTGTTCACCCCACTGACGCGCGCCGGCCATTAATTCTGCGTAGCGTTCTACGTTATCGCTGAACACCCATACGTTAGCTAATTTACTCATGATAATTTCTCTCCGTTGAGCTTAGTTCAGGGCTTTTTTCAGGTGTTCCGCCAGTTCGGCAATGGCTTCAGCCGAGTCATTTTCCAGAATGATGTGCTTACGTTCTGTTTGTGGCGGTACCGTAAGGCTTACCAGTTCCGCTAACGGTGACGCCGGCGTCCAGCCAATATCGCTGGCTTGCCATGTTGTGACGGGCTTTTTACCCGCGCCGAGAATGGCTTTCATTGAGGGAATACGCGGCGTGTTGATATCCGAGGTTACGCAGAGTACAGCGGGGAGCGGCAGGTCAATCACTTCGACTTCATCTTCCAGCGTACGCTCAACCACAATGCGGTCGCCATTACGTTGGATGTTGCTGACGGCGCTAATCACCGGGAGTTGCAACAGTTCGCCAACCAGTAAGCCAACCTGTTGGGCGTAGATATCCCCCGATCCTTCTCCGAACAGCATCAGGTCGAAATTCATATTTTTGGCCGCGCAGACCAGCGCCTGAGCGGTGTCGCGGGGCAATGAATGCTCCAGCTGTGGATCCTGCACCATGAACAAACTGTCCGGTCCACGCGACAGCACGTCTTTACGCACTTTGGAATTTTGCAGTAGCGAGCCGCCCACGGTTAAAGCGACGATTTCATCACCCTCCGTACTCAGTTGCGCCGCGGCCTCAATCGCATTCAGATCAAACTGGCTGATTTTGGCGTCGGCCCGGTCAAAGTTAAGCGAACGCTGTGGGGTAACAACAATGTCCTGTTCTTCAGGCACCAACTTAAAGCAGGTTATTATTTTCATGGCATCTCCAGTCATCCACAGTAGGGAAAATTAACTGAAAATAGTGTGCGGCAGAGAGGGGACTGTTTTCGACGGGGCAATCTGTTTTCATTCCCAACAATCTTGCAAAAAAAAGTGCGGCGGGAATGCTTGTTTCATAAACGAGAGTTCGGGGTTGTGTACTGAAGAAAAAAAATAGCAAACACACCAGGGAAGGATAATTGCGAAATGCATCCTGTTTTTTATCGTTTCTACGCTTAATTTGTTTCTGATATGTAAATTGTTAATGTTGAATTAATAACATTTACTCTTATCAGTTTTTATAAAACGGGAATAATCGTAGAGAACAGCGAGATAGCGCCGGAGGTATCATCTTGCAGTCGACGCAAATAATTTTGTTTCGCCAGCAAGGAATAACGTTGTATAACATCATTATTGTTTTCGCTTTCTGATATTAATTATTCGCAAAATTACTGCCTTTAGGTGGAGGTTGTCATGTATCAACGCTGCTTTGATAATGCCATGGAGACCCTTTTTGAGCAGGGGAAAACGCCGAGACTTTCCCGATTCGTCATTAGCGATGATCCTAACTGGGAATCCGGCCATCATGTTCATGATAATGAAACGGAGCTTATCTATGTTAAAAAGGGGGTTGCAAGATTAATCATCGACTCTTCGCTGTATGTCGCGCATGCCGGGGACATTGTGGTGATTGAACAAGGGCGATTGCATGCGGTTGCATCTGATACCAGCGCACCGGCTACCACTTACACCTGCGCGCTCTACGGTTTCCGGTTTAACGGCTGGCAGGATAATCAGCTATTGCAGACGCACTCGTGTCCGGTCATTAACGTCAGTCAGGGTAAAGAGGTTATTAAGAGTATTTTTAATGAACTGGGGGTGATGCTCCCGCAGAGCAAAAACAACCTGACTTCTTCCGCTTATGACGCATTCGCGTATGCATTAACCGTGTTATATTACGAAAACTTTAAAAATGCTTACCGCTCTGAACAAGGATATATTAAAAAAGACGTCTTAATTAAAGATGTACTGGTCTATTTAAATAACAATTTCCGCGAAAAAATCACTCTCGAACAGTTATCTAAAAAATTCCGTGCCAGCGTGAGCTATATCTGCCATGAATTTACCAAGGAGTATCGTATTTCACCCATCAATTATGTTATTCAGCGACGAATGACGGAGGCGAAATTTTCCCTGACTAATACCGAGGCCTCGTTGGCGGAAATTTCGTGGCGGGTAGGGTATGAAAACGTCGATCATTTTGCCAAACTTTTTCAGCGGCATGTGGGATGTACTCCCAGCGATTATCGTAGGCAGTTTAAAAATAACCTTGCTGAGCAAGAATGCCTGATGCCTGAAGTCTGATTCCCCCGCACCGTCCCGGATAGCGCATCTACGCTATCCGGTCAGTTATACCGCTTACTTATTTTGATAATCTTTCAGGATTTGGCGACCCGCGACGTAAATCATGATTTCATCGGTACCACCGCCAATGCGCTCACAGCGGACATCGCGCCAGAATCGGGATACGCGTGCTTCATCGGTGTAACCCAGCCCGCCCATAATCTGAATCGCGTCGTCAATCACTTCCATTGCCGTACGGGCACAATACAGTTTTGCCAGCGCCGCACTGGTGCGCAGCGACTGTTCCTGATCGGCCTGCCAGGCGACCTTCAGCACCATATTACGCATGTTTTCGATTTTTATTGCCATCAGAGCCAGTTTTTCCTGGATCATCTGGTTATGACCAATTGGCTTACCAAATGCGATGCGTTGGTTAGCGTAACGAGCGGCATCTTCGAAGGCGCATTCGGCAAAACCCGTGCTGCGCGCGGCGTTGATCAGGCGTTCCATTTCAAAGTTGTACATTACATTAAGGAAGCCCATGCCTTCTTCGCCGACCATATCGCTTTCGTCCACTTCAACGTTATCAAGATAGACTTCGCAGGTGCTTAACATGTGCCAGCCGATTTTATGCAGTGGGTTAACCTTAATGCCAGGTTTCTTTGAATCCACCCACCATAGCGTAAAGGCTTTCTTCGGATCTTTCGGCTCCGGGTCGCGAGCCAGTACCAGCATGTACGGATACTCTTTAGCGCCGGTGATAAATGTTTTTTGCCCGTTGAGATACACCTTGCCGTTTTTGCGGGTATAGCTGGTGGTAGCGCTGTTATTATCGGAGCCTGCTCCCGGTTCGGTTAATGCCAGCGCATACGCTGGATCGCCCGTTTCCATGGTGCTTTCTGCCGTTTTACGCAGCTGCTCGGCGGAGCCAAAACGTCGCATGCTGTGGATGCACTGGCCATTGGTGATCAAAAATGCGGGCGCGCCACATTTTGACACTTCCATCAGCGCCAGCATCTGGGTGACGTAATCAGCCGGGATGCCGCCAAACTCTTCCGGAACACCCAGCATCGAAATACCGTTGTCCGCAAGGGCTCGCATAAATTCCTTCGGATAAGTCGCCGTCTGATCGCAGGTGCGGAAATACTCTTCCGGGAAATTGCTGGTAATCAGTTCGCGAATGCTGGCAAGCAACAGTTCTTGTTCTTCAGTTAATGAAAAATCCATCAGGGTACTCCTTTTAATTGGCTGCGTCGGGTAATACAAAGCCCATCGAGGCATCGATAAATAATCTTTCGTCCATCAGTTTCAGGTCTGGGGAAATAATCGGAGTGAAGTCCATTTTGTCGAGAATGTCTTCCTGTAAAGAGACCCCAGGCGCAATTTCAACTAAATGGAGGCCATCTTCTTTTAACGTAAATACAGCGCGTTCGGTGATGTAACGCACATCGAGACCACGCTCAAGGGCAATTTTTCCACTGAACGTGACTTCAGGTAATTCGTTAACGAATTTTTTCACCCGACCTTCCTGCACGATATTTAACTTGCCGTCGGCAACTTCCGTTTTCAAACTTCCGGCAGTTAACGTGCCGCAAAAAATAATTTTCTTGGAGGTGGCGCTAATATCGATAAAACCGCCGGTGCCCATGATTTTGCCATTGAATTTATGTACGCCGACATTGCCGTGCCGATCCACTTCAGCAAAACTTAAATAACACACATCCAGCCCGCCGCCGTGGTAGAAGTCAAACTGGGAGGTCATATCCAGAATGGCGCGGGTGTTGACGTTGGCGCCAAACGCGATGCCCTGAGACGTAATGCCGCCAATCGGGCCTGTTTCGACCGTCAGAATAAAATCGTCGGCACAACCTTCTTCGCGTGCGACAAGGCCGATCCCGTCGGCGATGCCCACGCCAACGTTGCCGACCGCGCCTTTACGCATTTCGAACAGCGCGCGTCTGGCCACCAGTTTACGCTGGTTAAGCGGCAGGGCTGTTTGCTGGCTGTCATCGAGGACAAAATCGCCGGAAATAAAACGGTTAACCGGCGCGCCACCGTACAGTTGCGTTTGGTCGGGGTCGATGACCACAATATCGACCAGATAGCCCGGAATACGCACCGCTTTCGGATGCAACGTGGCTTTCTTCACCATTTTTTGCACCTGCATCATGACGATGCCGCCGTTGTTGTGTACGGCCTGAGCAATCACCAGCGCATCGAGATACATCACTTCATCTTCAAAGGTGGCGTAGCCTTCGCTATCGCAGGTCGTGGCGCGAATAAACGCGATGTTTGGCGCAATGGCTTTATAATAGAGGTACTCTTTGTTATCGATTTCCACCAGTTTGATCAGATCTTCGGTCGTCACCTCATTCAGTTTGCCGCCCTGTTGGCGAGGATCGACAAACGTACCGATGCCGATATCACTCAGAATGCCAGGCTGGTGGGCTGCTGATGCTCGCAGAGCTTGGGTCAATACGCCCTGAGGATAGTTATAGGCAGCGATTTTATTCTGCTCAGCCAGGTCGGAGATTCGTGGCGATTGTCCCCAGTGGCCGCAGAGCGCCCATTTGACTAAACCTTCCTGCGCCAGCGGGCTGATTCCGCGGTCGGCGCGGTCGCCTAAACCCGTTGGGCTAATTAATGATAAATTACGTGGTGATTGCGTATTTTTGTATTTTTCTGCCAATGCATTAATTAATGTGGTTGCTTCAAGAATACCACCGCCTGCGCCTAATACGCAGAGGGTTGCTTCATCAGGAATATAATTAATGGCTTCTGCTGCGGATAATACAGGTACCCGACCATCGATACGGTTTGGTCTTAGAAATTTCATATAAACTCCAGATTATATGCGTGCGACTACCTGTCGCTATAGTCGACAATAATATTGTGAGTTAATTTAATCAGGCTTAGCTGCCAGCCAGATATTCGTGGTTAAGCGAATATCTGGGGCAGGGCATTGCTAATAGTGATGTGGATATATTCTGCTATTAAGCCTGATGCAATATTGTTAATACAGTACGCAGATCGGCGACCGAAATTTGTCCCGGGGCCGACGCTTTTTTAACGGCGCCAAAGGTGGCTGCTGAACCGAAAACCTCGCCGGAGAGACGTGAAATCACCCCAGTTTTAGCCATCGACATGGTAATTATCGGCCGGTCCGCATAGCGCTCTTGCATTTCCAGCGTAGCGCCCAACAGTGTCAGCACATCCGTTTTGTTTTGCGGCATCAGGGCGATTTTAGGAATATCCGCGCCAAGTTCCTGCATTTTACGCAGACGCTGGATGATCTCCTCTGCGGCTGGTGTCTTATGGAAATCATGATTCGACATAATCACGCTGACATTTTTCGCGTGGGCATGTTCGACGGTCGCTTTAACCAGCTCATCACCGGTGAAAAGCTCCAGGTCGATCATATCCACCAGACCGCTGTCTACTGCTGCACGGTTAAGTGCAATATAGTTTTCGACAGACAGTGCCTGTTCACCGCCTTCTTTGGCGCTGCGGAAGGTGAAAAGTAGCGGTTTGTCCGCTATCACATCGCGGATGGCGCGAGCCGCTTCCAGCACGGCATCTGTGGAAGAGACATCGCTGAAATGGTCAACTCGCCATTCCAGAATGTCGAAATCCGCTTCGCGATAGGCCAGCGCTTCGCTTTTTACCGTGGCGATGTCTATACCCATCAGCGAGACAATGATCTTCGGCGCACCCTCGCCAATGACGAGGTTTCTTACGGTTACGGTTTTCATTGATTACCCTTTAAATATATTACAAATGCGTGCCCGTCAGGCTGCAAAACCCATAACCTGTTTCACATACTCCAGTGGGAAATCTTTCCCGGTCCAGAGTTTGAACTGTTCAGCCCCTTGCCATAACAACATGCCGTAACCATCAATTGTTTTGCAACCCGCAAGTTGCGCCTGTTGCAATAATTTGGTCATATGCGGGTTATAAACGCATTCAGTCACCAGCAGCTCCGGGCGCAGCAGGGAAACGTCGGTCACGAGAGATTCGTTGTCCAGCGGCTTCATGCCGACTTTTGTGCCGTTGGTCAGAATATCCGCGCTGGCGAGGGCATCGGCAAATGCTTGCCGATCGGCGAGATCGATAACGGTCACGACGCAATCGGTGTTTTCATTGACGCGTTTGGCGAATGCCTGCGCCTTTTCAAAGAATTCATCTTTACGGTTAAACAGCTTAATTTCTTTGATGCCTTCAATGGCCGCCTGCGCGCCAATGGCTGTCGATGCGCCGCCCGCGCCCAACAGTACCATGGTTTTACCTTTAATATCGAAGCCGCTTTCTTTAATGGCGCGAATATGACCGGTGCCATCGGTATTGTAACCGCGCAGGTAACCATCATCGTTCACGATGGTATTGATTGCGCCGACCAGTTTGGCCGCAGGGGTCAATTCATCAACATATTCACATGCCAACTGCTTATTGGGCATAGAGACCCCGGTGCCGCGCATCTTCAACGCTTTCAGTCCGGCAATGGCATTGGCAAACGTTGAGTTATCGACTTCAAATGCCATGTAGGTAAAAGGTAGTCCCGCTTTTTCTAATGCCTTGTTTTGCATTTCTGGTGACAGACTATGTCTGATAGGGTAGGCCATTAAGCCAATCAGTTCATATTTAGCAGTTACGTCCATTTGATACTCCTTCTAAACAATTTATTGAAAATAACGTTCGCCCAACCGCACATCATTTTTGGGAATATCAAATACGCGGTAGTAACGAATAAAGACGATGATGGCGGTGATGAAGGCCAGCAGAGCAAATGCAAAGTCCAGCAAAATGATGTATTGCAGGCCAATGTTAGAAAGGTATCCGGTGATTAATGGGATAATAAAATTGGCTACGCCACCCATCATCATATAAACACTGGTGACTTTGGCTTTGCTCCTGGGGAAAAACTCTGACATCACCGAGACGCCAAGCTGTAAAATACCGCCAGCGGCAGAGAAACCAATCAGAAATGAACCGGCGTTACACACCAGCGGAGAGGGATATAAATAGATGACCGCTGCGGTGATGGTTGCCAGCGCGGCGTTAAACACATTTGCCCATATCGGTCGAACCATTTTCTTCAGCAGGGCGGCAAAAATAAATACGCAGACCAACGATCCCATACTGTAGTAAGAGATCGTTTTCAGGGCGTCGGCTTCCGCCATGCCGGCAAACGCCATGGCGTATTTCGGCATCCAGACCACGATGACGTAAAAGGTTGAAAACGCCGCGACACCGAACATCACGGAAGCGACGCCTTCCAGCCAGACCAACGGTTTGCTGTTCATCTGTGGCAGCTCTTTGGCGATACCGGCATCCACCATCTGGCTGGGAAAGCGGCTTTTTAACAGCATCAGGGTGATAACGACGAACAGTACGCCAGGGATAATGACCGCATAGCCGTACCAGATATGGTTGAGCAGCATGGTGCTGACGACAATGGGGTAGAGCATCTGCCCGAACGAGACCATCGCTTTAACCAGGATAACAGCCGATCCTGATGCTTTAGGGAAGCATTCCATTAATGCCGGATAGCCACCGGTATCCAGCGCCGAGTTAGCCACGCCAACGCAAACGGCCAGAATAAAGGCAATCAGCAGATTAGGGCTGGCGGGAATACCGAAGAAAAACAGCATATACAGAATAGCGCCTAACAGAATGATCGCCCGGCGGCCAAACTTATCTGAGAGCACACCAAAGAATAAAATACTCACCAGTCGCCCCAAACCAATGCCTGAAATTAAATAGGCAATCCCGGCATTGTCGGTGGAGAACTTTTCTGCAAGAGACGTCATATTTTGTGCCAGCGTAATGACGCTAATGCCGTGGAGAAAATAACTTAAATAAATACAGATTATCGCCAGAAGAAATGGCGTGTTAAAGGTCTTGTTTTGAGACATTTTCACAACTCCTTGCGGATTTTAAAATTATTTCGTGCTTGACGATATTTTTAAATTTCGGCGACCTTGTGCTTAATATACCGTTCAGTAGACACATTACCTACATAGCATGGCGTTTAACTTACCAGGTATTTTGCATCTTAAACTGTGAATTTAATTCTTCCTGATGACTTTTCGCTGATAATTTAAAAGGGCAGCCAATTATGTTGCAGAAGGGATGAACAATATTGCATCCCCGTTATTCTGCGACCGTCGCCATTTTTAGTTGATGTTTTAATGCGGCGCGGCTGCGATACCCAATAAACAGCGCCAACAGGAAACCGACAGCGGCGATACCGGCATCAAACCACATGATATGAGCAATGCTGGTCTCAGAGATTCTTGCTGTGATCAGCGGAATGGTGAAAGTCGCAATGCTGCCCGCGCTGTAGTAAATGCCGGTCGCTTTACCCTTTGCATGTGGAAAGCGTGCCGCCATCAGCGTTAAACCGATTTGCACCACGCCTCCGGCTGAAGAAAATCCAATGACAAACGCAAAGGTGATAACCACGTAGGGTGTCGGGTGCAGGCAAACCACCAGCAGCGCAATAAATGAAATAAAGGTGTACAGCATCAACAACAATGTCGCGCGTTCCGCTTTGCGCGCCAGTGGAGCAGTAATCAATACGCACAGCAAAGAGCCGCAGGTGTAAATGCTTAACAATTTGATAGATAACGTATAAGGCATGCCAGCAACAAACTGTCCGTACTGCGCCAGCCACTGGCTTACCAGATAAAATGTCGCCATGGCGATATAGCCATACAGAGTGTAACAGGCAAGATCGAGAATCGAACAACGATGTTCAGATTGTTGTGTTTCCCGTTTAGCAGGTAATGCCTTGATGGAAGTTTGATTTCCTGGATGCGCCGGGAAGCGACAGCGAAACAAAAACACGCCGTTGATTATCATAATGGCGGCCGCCAGCAGGAAGGACCAGCCAAACCAAAGCTCGGCCCACACCAACAAACTGATAATCATAGGAAGCAGAAACTGGCCGCTGGAGACGAAGGCTTTTATTAATATATTGGCTGTACTGGGCGATCGGGGAAACGCCTCCATCAGGCTGGGATAGGTTCCGGCATCGAGAAAACTGTTGGCCATTCCCGCCAGAAAGCCAAAGGCATAGGCGATAAAAATACTATGCGTATTGATGATGCCAACAAAGAAAATCAGGTAGCAGATCATGCCGAAAATAATAAACGGTCGGCGGCCATAGCGATCGGAGAGCATGCCAGCCATTAATAAGACACTTAAACGACCGATGCCCAGCGAGGAAATAACGATCGAGACGCCCGCGGCGTTGGTTTGCCACTGGTGTTCAAGCGAAGACATATTGAGGCTCATCAGAATGACCCCCATGCCGTGGACCAGGTAATTAAAGTACAGCCCTATCGCAGTGAAGAAATAGGTGTTTTTCATAATGTGTTACTCAGCGAAGAGGCTAAATTGGTATGGCGTTGTAAATGCTTAACACAAACGCTCAAGGTCGTGAGCGTAGAGCTCAACAGCAGCCGATTGATAGATTTTCCAGTCGAGAAAATCGTTGTGGTGATAAACCGTCTGAAATGAGTTCAGATCGGGGAAAAAACGCATAGTGTTATTACCAATGCGGTTATTAATTTTGTCGATAACTGCATTAATTCTTACTTTCCGTCTGGCTTTCATTTCTTTACAAATGTGCGCGATGTACTCCGGGATTTCCCTTTCGCCATTTTCCCATTGTTGCCATGCGGCAACATTATTATCACGCGAGATATACATCGCGCTTTCTTCCACCGTCATAGCAAAAATATGGCGGATAGCCTGCAGTTCCAATGCGTTCATTATTTGATCACCTCATAAAAGACGGTGGAATAGTAATAGCATTGCTGTGGATATTTCGGCTTGAAGAGAGTCACAGTATCTTGTGCAATATTATTTGTTGTATAGCAGGGAAGAGGTACTGAGTTTTGCAGTCAGTCGAGTGCGGAGGTGAGTGAAGGACAAAAAAAAGCCCATCGTGGGAGATGGGCAAAGACTACACACAGCAATTCGTTGTTTCACTCAGGGGAATTCCATGCTTATAAATCAATGTGTTGATCTACAGCCTTGAGCTAATAGTAGGCATACTGATTTTTCGCGTCGATCAGATTCATCTCAATAGTTTAAAAACTGTAAAGAATTTGCGACATAAATGAGTGCTGCGAGGAGAGTACCGTTCGGTTTAACTCAGTACCGGGACGGGATAGATTAACATTGCTAAACAATCAGGCGGCAATGCCGCCTGACGTTGGATTACTTATTGCTTTCTATTTCTGCGAGGAGTTCGTCTGGATCGCTCCCCGGCGCAGGCGCTTCATTCACCCAGGCAGAGAACAGACGCCAGGACACGGCCAGGACTACCGGGCCGATAAACAGACCAATCATGCCGAATGCAATTAATCCGCCGATGACCCCGGAAAGGATAAGGATCAGCGGCAAATCGGCGCCCATACGAATCAACATTGGGCGAATGACGTTATCCAGCGTTCCGACCACACCGCTCCACACCAGCAGCACGGTGCCCCAGGTCGAATCCCCAGTCCAGTACAACCAGATAATGGCCGGGACCAGCACCGGCAGCGGCCCCAGTTGTACCAGGCAGGAGAGGATCATTAATACTGCCAGCAGCGTCGCATACGGCACGCCGGTTACCGCCAGACCAATGCCGCCGAGGACCGCCTGTACCAGAGCCGTAACCACAACACCTAACGCAACAGCGCGAATGGCCTGCGCCGCCAGCAGAATGGCGGCATCACCGCGTTTGGATGCCAGTCGGCACGCGAAATGACGGATCCCTAACGCCACCTGCTCACCACGCCAGTACAGCAGGGCGCTGAATAGCAGCATCAGGCCACAATGCATCATAAAGCGACCAATATGCGCAGCCTGACCGACAAACCAGGTCGTTGTGGCGCCGACATAAGGCCGAACTTTGGCCATAATGGCTGCGCCGCCCATATCCAGCAGGCTGTGCCATGCGCCATACATTTTGGCTCCCACCAACGGAATGCTGTTCAACCACGCCAGATCCGGCAGCGTCATATCGCCAGCGGTGACGGCATGGATCAACGGTCCGCTGCCATCAACAATGCTATTAACCAGCAGCGCAATAGGAATGATAAACAACATTACTAACAGCAGGGTCATTACCAGCACCGCCAGTGAACGGCGTCCCCACAGCAGTTTTTGCAAGCGTAACAGGATAGGCCAGGTTGCGATGACCACCGTACCCGCCCATGCAAAACCGAGGATAAAGGGCTGCACAATCCAGAGACAGGCCACAATCATGATGGCTAAAAACAGCACCGTTAGCAGCACTTGCGCAATATCCCTGGGCTGACGAAAATTTACCATAAATACTTTTCACCTTTGTCTTTGCGTCAGAACGTTGACGCGACGTGAACACTTAAATCACACCCTGTAATGATGAGCAATTTCAGCGGTTTTGAACAGGCGGATTCTGCCTGTAAATCTGCTGAGTGTATTAGAAAAAAATGTGATACAACAAACAAAGCAACACGCAAACGATTAAATTCACAACACAGACCGCAGGAAAGGGTCACTATAATGATTCCACAAATTTCTCAGGCGCCAGGTGTCGTTCAACTGGTGCTCAATTTTTTGCAGGCGCTGGAGCAGCAAGGATTCACGGGCGATACGGCAACGAGCTACGCCGATCGGCTGACAATGTCGACAGATAACAGTATCTATCAGCTGCTTCCTGATGCTGTGGTTTTCCCGCGTTCAACGGCAGATGTGGCGCTGATCGCCCGTTTGGCGGCTGAACCTCTTTTTTCGTCGTTGATTTTTACCCCGCGCGGCGGCGGTACCGGGACGAACGGTCAGGCGTTGAATCAGGGCATTATTGTTGATATGTCCCGTTATATGAGTCGCATTATTGAAATCAACCCGCAGGAAGGTTGGGTGCGGGTCGAAGCCGGGGTAATCAAAGATCAGCTCAACCAGTTTCTGAAGCCTTACGGCTATTTCTTTGCCCCGGAATTATCCACCAGTAACCGGGCAACGTTGGGCGGGATGATCAATACCGACGCATCCGGACAAGGTTCGTTGGTTTACGGTAAAACCTCCGATCACGTGCTGGGTATCCGCGCGGTGCTGATGGGCGGCGATATTCTTGATACTCAGCCAATGCCGGTCGAACTCGCCCAAACGCTGGGCAACAGCAATACCACTATTGGCCGCATCTATAAGACGGTGTATGAGCGGTGTCGTGATAACCGGCAGCTTATTCTTGATAAATTCCCCAAACTCAATCGCTTCCTTACCGGTTACGATCTCCGGCACGTCTTCAACGACGAGATGACCGAATTTGATTTAACCCGCATTCTTACCGGCTCAGAAGGTACGCTGGCGTTTATTACCGAAGCGCGCCTGGATATCACGCCGTTGCCCAAAGTCAGGCAATTGGTCAACGTCAAGTATGACTCGTTTGATTCAGCATTGCGTAACGCCCCGGTTATGGTGGAAGCGCGCGCACTGTCGGTAGAAACCGTTGACTCCAAAGTGCTTAATCTGGCGCGGGAAGATATCGTCTGGCATTCGGTAAGTGAGTTGATTACCGACGTACCGGATAAAGAAATGCTGGGCCTGAATATCGTCGAATTTGCGGGTGACGATGAAGCATTGATTGATGCTCAGGTCAGGGCGCTGTGCGAACGCCTGGACGGCTTAATTGCCCGTCAGGAGGCCGGTGTCATTGGTTGGCAGCTGTGTACTGAACTCGCGGGCGTGGAGCGCATTTACGCCATGCGTAAAAAAGCCGTCGGTTTGCTGGGAAATGCGAAAGGTTCCGCGAAGCCTATTCCGTTCGCCGAAGATACCTGCGTTCCACCGGAGCATCTGGCTGACTATATTGCCGAGTTCCGTGCGCTGCTCGACAGCCACGGTCTGAGTTATGGCATGTTTGGCCACGTGGATGCCGGTGTGCTGCATGTCAGACCGGCGCTGGATATGTGTGACCCGCAGCAAGAAGTGCTGATGAAACGCATTTCTGACGATGTGGTCGCGCTGACGGCAAAATATGGTGGTCTGCTGTGGGGCGAACACGGGAAAGGTTTTCGTGCAGAATACAGTCCGGCGTTTTTCGGTGACGAACTGTATCGCGAATTGCGCAAAGTGAAGTCGGTATTTGATCCGCAAAACCGGCTGAACCCGGGGAAAATCTGTCCACCGGAAGACGTTGACGCGCCAATGATGAAAGTGGATGCCGTCAAGCGCGGGACTTATGACCGACAGATCCCATTGGCGGTGCGGCAAGAGTGGCGCGGAGCAATGGAGTGTAACGGCAACGGGTTATGCTTTAACTTTGATGCGAAAAGCCCCATGTGCCCGTCGATGAAAATCAGCCTCAACCGTATCCACTCGCCGAAAGGCCGTGCCACGCTGGTACGTGAATGGCTGCGTCTGTTGGCGGATCGCGGAATTGACCCGATACAGCTGGAAAAAGAGCTGCCGGAAAAACGCGCCAGTTTACGCACGCTGATTGCCCGCACCCGCAACAGCTGGCATGCGCGTAAGGGCGAATACGATTTCTCGCATGAAGTCAAAGAGGCGATGTCCGGTTGTCTGGCGTGTAAAGCCTGTTCCACGCAATGTCCGATTAAAATTGATGTACCGGAGTTCCGCTCGCGCTTCCTGCAACTGTACCACACGCGTTATCTGCGACCGTTGCGCGATCATATGGTGGCGACCGTTGAGAGTTATGCGCCGCTCATGGCGCGTGCGCCCAAAACGTTTAATTTCTTCATCAATCAGCCGCTGGTGCGTAATCTGGCTAAAAAGCACATCGGTATGGTGGATTTACCGTTGTTGTCTGCGCCGTCGCTGCAACGTCAGTTGGTTGGTCATCGTTCTGCGAACATGACACTGGAGCAGCTCGAATTACTCAGCCCGGAACAAAAAGCCCGTATGGTGCTGGTGGTACAGGATCCGTTCACCAGCTATTACGATGCGCAGGTGGTGGCTGATTTTATCCGTCTGGTAGAAAAACTGGGCTTACAGCCGGTACTGCTGCCGTTCTCGCCAAACGGCAAAGCGCAGCACATTAAAGGCTTTTTAAACCGTTTTGCCAAAACAGCGAAAAAGACATCTGAGTTTCTCAACCGGGTGGCGAAGCTGAATATTCCAATGGTGGGCGTTGATCCGGCGCTGGTGCTCTGTTATCGCGATGAATACAAGCTGGCGCTTGGAGAACAGCGGGGGGATTTCCATGTATTGCTGGTCAACGAATGGTTATCTACCGTTGTGGCGTCACAGCAGCCAGCTGCTATTGCCGGTGAGCCGTGGTATTTCTTTGGTCATTGTACCGAAGTGACGGCCCTGCCAGGCGCGCCTGCGCAGTGGGCAGCTATTTTTGCCCGTTTTGGCGCCAGGCTGGAGAACGTCAGCGTGGGATGCTGCGGCATGGCAGGCACTTATGGGCACGAAGTGAAAAATCACCAGAACTCACTGGGGATCTATGAGCTATCATGGCACCAGGCAATGCAACGACTGCCGCGAAATCGTTGTCTGGCTACCGGATATTCCTGTCGTAGCCAGGTTAAACGCGTTGAAGGCACGGGCGTTCGCCATCCATTACAGGCACTGCTGGAGATTATAGGATGATCTGGAAACGTGAAGTCACTCTTGAGGCGCTCAATGCCATGGGTGAAGGAAATATGGTGGGGTTGCTCGACATTCGCTTTGAACATATTGGCGACGATACCCTGGAGGCCACAATGCCGGTGGACCATCGCACCAAACAACCTTTTGGTTTACTACATGGCGGTGCATCGGTGGTGTTGGCGGAAAGCATTGGTTCAGTGGCCGGTTACCTGTGCACTCAGGGAGAGCAAAAAGTAGTGGGCCTTGAGGTTAATGCCAACCATGTTCGCTCTGCGCGGGAAGGGCGTGTCAGAGGCGTGTGTAGCGCCATTCATACCGGCTCTCGCCATCAGGTATGGCAAATCGAAATCTTCGATGAGCAAGGGCGATTGTGTTGCACATCGCGTCTGACGACCGCTATTTTGTGATGCATATTGCTTTTGGTCATTATCTGCGCAGTGAATGGTGTTATACTGTGCAGGTTTTGAACACAAGCGAGGATGATATGTCTACCCAATTAGACCCGGCCCAACTGGCAATAGAGTTTTTACGTCGTGATAAAACCGATCTTTCACCGGCTCAGTACCTGAAAAGACTGAAACAGCTTGAGCTGGAGTTTGCGGATTTATTGACGCTCTCTTCAACTGAACTGAAAGAAGAGATCTATTTTGCCTGGCGCATGGGCGTTCATTGATTCCGGTATGCTTATTGTAATGTAACCCCGACATGCGTTCGGGGTTATTTTTGGCGTTAAATCTTGTTTACCACTTCATCTCACCGGTATTGACCTTCGCGCTTAGCTCCAGAGAGCTGGCGTCCGCCAGACCTGGCCATGCCGCCGTCATGGTTTTAATCACGTAAGCTGAACCTTTATTCGCGCTTAACGCTTGTTCAAATGACTGCAAATAGTCCCGGGTGAAGCGAATCGCTTTATCGCCTGTCGGGCGTTCGCCAATATAATGCCCCGGGACCACCTGAGCGGGCTGTAAGTTCTGCATCTCGCTTAACGCATTGCGCCACGCGGAACGCTGTTCAGCAGATTGTGTATCCGCCGTCCAGACATGGATCCCCGAAGCCACGCCGGTACCGCCAATGATTGCGCGGTTCGCCGGGATCCAGACATACGCCGCATAATCGTTGGGATGGCGAAGTTCCAGCGTTTCGCCATCAACCGTGAAACGCGTTTGTGTGGTGGCTTGCGGCACGGTGAGTGATGTTGGCGCGCCGTCCTTCATTTGCGGGCCCCAGAACTGCAGTTTGGCCTCTTTCGTGGCGCGGATATGCTCAACCACATGCGGTGTTGCCAGCACTTTTACCTGTGGGAAGGCGTTGACGAGGGGCTGCAGACCGAAATAGAAATCCGGATCGCCGGAGGTGATTACGATGGCTTTCAGCGTTTTACCGCTGGCGTGAATCATCTGTACCAGTTGTTCGCCATCTTTGGTGCTGAACTGCGCATCAAACAAAATCGCTTCTTTCGGTCCTGAAACCAGCGTCGAGGAGACCGGGAAAATAGCCTTATCCTGCGGGTTGTAGACGTCCAGCTGGAGCGGGGCGGCAAAGAGTGAAGAGGAGAACAGGGGTAACAGCAGAGCCAGAGTTTTAACATTCATACCAGGTAACCTTGTGCAGGAAATTGTCTTTTGATAGTTCGCGTATTTTAAGGATATTTGCATCTGTTAGAATTCCTGTATCAGGGTATGCTGAGTTTCTTAAAACGATCGGATGGGATGCAATGGACAGAGTAATGGCGGCAACGGTATTCAACCATATCTGTGATTTGGGCAGCTTAAGCGCCGCCGCGCGAGCGCTGGGGCTTTCCAGACCGATGGTTAGTCGTTACCTCGACGAAATGGAAAAATGGGCGGGGGCAAGGCTTATCCATCGGTCGTCGCGTCGCCTGACGATCACGCCAGCCGGAGAAGAAGCGTTAGTGAAAACGCGTTCTCTGGCGCAACTTTCGCTGGATATTGCTGCCGCCAGTGCCGCGCAAATACCTTCCGGTACGCTACGTGTCGCTTGCGCGCACTATACCGCGATGCATATTCTTGCTCCGGTGCTGCCCACTTTTCTGGCGCGGTATCCGCAACTGCGCATTGAGGTTGAGATTAATAATCAACCGGTAAGTCTGGTCGGGGAACGCATCGATGTGGCGATCCGCATTACGGATACCCCCGAGCCTGGGACCATCGCCCGTCGATTGGGGGACTGTGAATCAGTGCTGTGTGCGTCTGTCGATTATCTGCATCAACATGGCACTCCTGAAACGCTCGACGATCTTACGCAGCATAACTGCCTCTATTACAGCGGCTTTGCCGGAAAATCCTGGCACTTTCTCGATGTACAAGGGCAGACGGTTTCTGTTGCGATCAAAGGGAATTTGAGCGCCGGGATCTCTTCGCTGCTCTGTGAGTCGGCGCTGGCGGGTATGGGCATTGCGCTGGTACCGGAGCCGGAAGCGCGAGAAGGGTTGGCGCAGGGAAAGTTAGTTCGGTTACTGCCAGAGCTACAGCCTAAACGCCTGCCAATATACGGGTTGTATCTTTCTCGTGAGCATCAGCCTGCGGGGTTACGCTTGTTGTTAGACGCAATTAGTGAAACAACGCGCGAATTATGTCATTGACTGCGCTCAAAAAACAATCAAACCGCAATTTGTGTTAAACAAAACTTATCCGGGAGTGAGATTATTCTTATGCCCCTTCAAGAGCTAAGCCATTACGAGTGCCGGAGATAAGCGCCGGATGGGGCCGGAACCCTTAAGCCTGCCAGCAAGCAGACTTAAGGGTTTTTTGTTATTTGCACTGTTCCGCATAATAATGCATTGCTGCTGAGACTGTAAGCGCTTAATTTCTATGTGCCTTTAACGATGATAATTGGACTGTCTGCCACAATGAAAATAGTTTGTTCTTGACTCTAAAATAAAAGTGTAAGCGAGATGGATGTTATTCCTTTCTAAGTTAAATTCACATTTAATTTTACTGAGTCTGGCATAAACTATCTTTGCATTCAAACCACTTAGTTCAGATATTTCAGAAAATGAATAACCCTGACACAAATGCTCAAGAATAAAAAAATCCTTATTTGTCAGAGGCTTTGAAGCGTAATGATGCTCCAGTTCTGGAATGCTGGCTACAGACCACTTAGTATACGCCTTTGCTTTTTTTAGAATATCCACCCAGTTTAATATTGATTCTGTCGGTGTAATGCATAGTATGCTGAATTTACGCAGAAAATCTGCTGTCTGTTTATTGCATATAGCTATTATTTTCTGCGGTTCATCTAATGTAATCCGCATGTAATTTTTTATTTTATTTAATAGTAAGATTGGATGTGGGTTTTCGATGAGATCGAAAATATGAATGACCTCATCGGGTTGTGAAGTTTCAAATATTTCATCAATGAGGCCCAAAACCCCCTGCCGGGTATAGGCACAGTAAGTATGTATATGAAATCCCATAGTGTTTATCCTTTTTCTTTAGGAATCCATTCAATAAGTATTCCATTTTTAATATCTAGTTGGCCATTATCTCTGTAATGGTTTACGACACGCATTATTGTACTTTTTGAATACTTTGTTCTTTCCTGAAGAAATTTATAAACAGAGATTGATTTTCTAAACTCTGGTGGGAGCATACTAAGAACGGTAATCAGCTCTCCGATTGCCACTTTAACTGATGCGCCATTGAGGTTGGCATCTCTGCGCCATATGGCTTGAGATTTATACTTTTCAACTATCCACAATTCTTTGAATAAATTGAACTTTTCCACTAAATTCAATGCGGTTTCTTTTTTAATCCGATATGCTACTGAATGAGCCCGTATCTCACCATAAAAGTACGCTTCACTTTCAGGATGGTCGGTCCCGCTCATAATATAGGGCGCAAGCGCAGTACAGAATACCAGGTCGTCCCTTGTTCTCCTGATATCCATCGCTCCTTCAGTCAGAAAGACGAAGTCAGTATTATTCGGCTTAACGCCTAAAGTACGCTCAATTCCAATTTCGCTTTTTATTATGATACGCGCGGCACCGGATGATAACCATTTGGAGATAATTAACTTCATTTCATCATTTGGCTTCATCATACGCAGGATTCTCATCATAAAAGTGGAATTTTAGTATCAATGTTCAATGAGTACTCACGATGTAAGTATATTCACATGGGGAATACTTTCCTTGCAATATGGGAAAATAATTAATTCCATATTGAAATGGTAACTTAATGAAATTAAATGAAATTATTATGTAATATAAGGTCGTTTTGTGGTTCAAGCATTTGTACTGGCCCGTTTTTTTGATATTTTAATCTTGGTTTTGCGTTTATGTCTGGTTTAATGTTCTGTACTCTCTCTATTTTGTGAATTATATATCCACAAGGTTCTTATGTGTTCTATTCCTGATTGTGTCATTTGAATCTTCTCTTTACATAAATTTACATAACGAGAGGGGCGAGAGGCAATTCGTTAAGCGAGAAATAATTTATTCCGATTATTAAATCGGGAGTTACGTTGCAATGCGCCGTAATGCCTGCAGAATTTCAAACGTATTACTTATTGACGACGATCCTGTTCGCGACTGCATCGTTATAAACAGGAATGTGCGGTTAGCGGTGGGCTGGGGAATTTCATATATATCAAATGGTTAATATATGCCTGGTCTGCCGGTCAAAGAAATGTTAGTTACGGTGTCTGTTATGTATGTCAGGACAAGATAAAAACGAAAACAGGACGACAAGGATAAGGATGTAAAGGAAAGTAATAGATATAAAACAACAGGATATTAAATCTGAACCTATTTGCCGCATTAAAAAGTTTAGGATTTTTCATGCTGGTTGGAAATTGATAGCTTTAATAACCAGGGTATACTCGTGGCGTAAAACTGTGTAACTTGATGTTTCTAAATCATGGGGCTATACATAACTTAGTTATGCCATGAGCTATTACTATTCTCCAGGATCGTTCAAGTAATTACACCTCTTAAGAAAATGAACTTCACTGCAAACGTAGTGGGGTTTTAGAGATATGGGAATTAAGGAGCGTCGATGTCTTGCTTAAACACCAGGTTATCAAAAGTATCAATAATGATTGGTCTTCTATTCTCAACATCAACTGAGATCGCTAAGGCGCAAACGATAGCCGATAACACATCAACTAATGTGCCTGCAGGCTATTCATCGTCAAGCAGTACTTCTGATACTCCAGAGTTATTTGCTTTGAATGCAGGAACAATTACTTCGCCTGGGGCATTAAATATTGTCACGACCGGAGGTAACTCTGAGGGCGTTCTTGCTCAATCTGGCGGGACGGTTAATCTCAACGGCGTTTCAACTATTACGACTTCTGGCGGCGATTCATCCGGAATTAAAGTGGATGGTACAGGTTCTTCGGTAACAAGCCAGGGGGACCTTAACATCACAGCAAATGGAAGTTCGTATGGAATATATGCCTTAAACGGCGGCAAAGTTGATGTTTCCGCCGGGACGTTAAACGTAACGGCTAACAACGATGCATCTGCCAATGGCCCATATAGCGCAATAGAAGCTAGCGGAAACGGAACCAGTGTAATTGTTAATGCCGGAGGCTTGATTCAGACATCCTCTCTTTTACCTTCTGGTGGAGGAGTCAATTCGTCTGCAGTGAATGCATCAAATGGGGCCAGTATCGAGCTTAATGGCACCTCATCCTCTAAATTAAATATTAAAACCGTTGGCGATACTGCGCATGGTATCTCAATGGATGCTAACGGAGTGGGGACTTCCGTCCATGGAAGCAACTTAGCTATCTCCACATCGGGTGCAAATGCAAATGGGGTATTTGTTGGGGATGATTTTTTACTTAGTGACTCGACCGTAACGACCTCCGGGACAGATGCCGATGGTATTAAGTTCCTCGGCAGCAATAGTGCAGGTGTGATACAAAATTCATCCATTGCGACCAGTGGGGCGACTGCAAACGGTATTTCAGTTATCGCTGGCGGTGATTCACAGCTCAATGGAGTTTCAATCAACACGACAGGCGACGAATCTTTTGGCATCTATGCCACGAGTTCAGGCAACGTTAGCTCACAGGGGCTGTTAAGTGTTAATTCCACCGGAAGTGGTGCTTCAGCGATAGTTGCTCAAGATAATAGTAACGTTGACGTTCGCGATCGGTTCAATATTGTGAGTACTGGCGATGATGCTTCTGCTATATCTGCTACAGACAGCAGTACAATCACATTGTCAGGTACTGGCACCATCGAAAAGAATTCATCATCATCCATCTTCACAACATCTGCGATTTATGCTGCATCCGCAAGCAGTGTCTCAATCCAGGGTACAGATGCCATAAATATCAACACGACAGGTGCGAACATTCATGGCGCCTATGTAGATGGCAGCGGTGATTTGAATAATCCGACAAGCATCTCGCTCACCAATACTAACATTTCAACTGCTGGAGTGGGTGCGCTTGGTGCATACGCGATAAAAGAAGGGGCTACCCTGAACGTTGTTGATAGCAATATAAACACAAAAAATTCATCCGCTGCAGGCGTTATGACGAGGGATGGCGCCATCGCCAATATTAGTAACTCAAATATACTTACCGAGAATCACATTTCAGCGGCGGTACGGGCGGTATCTGGCGGCAAGATTAACGTCACGGATAGTGCGTTAGAGACGAAAGGTAACTATTCGCCAGGTGTTTCTCTTGAGGGTGGGGATGTCGTTCTTACTAATACAACAGTAAATACGACTAATAGCATCCAAAGCCCGGCAATTTTGCAGAATCGCGGCGTGTCGACGTTTTCAATGACTGGCGGTGCATTATCATCTCTTGCCGGTGAGTCTATCTATGCTATAGAAGGCAATGGGACCATCCAGTTAAATGAGGTTAATTCCACCGTTAATAACGGCGTGTTTATTCAAAACACGGGGGCAGCGGCGTTAGAAGTCAATGCCGATGCTAACTCTGTTGTGTCGGGGGATGCAATTAATACCTCATCATCGACGGCTTCGCTTTCGCTTAACAATGGCTCTGTCTGGACAGGTAAAGCTGTTGATATGACAAATCTAAACATTGCCAATGGAAGCCAGTGGAATGTGACGGGCGATTCAAATTCTGCGGCTATTACCTTAAATAGTGCTTTGATTAACTTTCAAAGCAGTGGCGTTAATGATGTTAAGACCATCACGACGAATTCATTCTCAGGAAATAATGGAACGATAAATTTTAATACGGTTCTTAATGAAGGCGACGCTAATACAGTTTCTGACAGAATTGTAGTTAATGGTGATGCTGCCGGTAGCCATACGATTAATATCAATCAGATTGGTGGAGCGGGGGCGCTCACGGTAAACGATGGTATTAAACTTGCTTCTATCAGTGGTCAGGATACGAGCTCGGTAACGCTATCAAAACCTGTTGTCGCAGGCGCTTATGAATATCTGGCGTATAACGGCGGCCAATCAGGAAATGGATGGTATTTGCGCTCGACTTTAGAGCCTACCCCAGAACCGACCGAGGAGCCGACGCCGAATCCAACCCCTGAGCCGACGCCAAATCCGACGCCAAACCCAACTCCGGAGCCGACGCCAAATCCGACTCCGGCCCCAACATCGGAACCATCATATAACCCATCAGTACCTGGTTACGTTATCGCCCCGTACTTAAACCGTATGTATGGCTATCAGACCGTTGGTACTTTGCATGAAAGGGTCGGTGAACAGGAAAATATTAAGAAAGAAAGTAATATGCCTCAGGGGGCCTGGGGACGTATTGGCGGCGGTGAAACAAAATCTAATGCAGATCGTTTTAACTATGACGCCGACACCTGGTTTGCTCAGCTTGGCGGCGATCTTTATAACAACTTTGAAGAAGATGGCACCAGAGTACATAGTGGCGTATTTGCTACTTTCGGACAAGTTAGCACGTCTGCTAAAGATTCTGTTCGTGGAATGTATCAAGGCAGATCGACAACGACAGGTAAGATCAATTCCAAAGGTTACGGTGTAGGGGCTTATTACACCTCATATTTTTCAAATGACGTATATGTAGATACTGTGGCTCAGTATACTCACTATCGTAATGAATATAATAGTATTTACGGTAATGATGCCACTCAGGATGGTGATGGCATAACTCTATCCGTAGAGGCAGGTAAGCCATTCAAATATGCCAATGGGTTATATCTGGAACCTCAAGTTCAACTTATGTATCAATACCTTCACTTAGATGCGACAAACGATGGCATTGCCTACGTTAAATCAACGTCTGATAACTCGGGCCTTGCTCGTATCGGAGGACGTCTGGGTTATGATAGCGTTAAAACATCTAAAGCTCATCCATATTTAACCGCAAATGTCCTGACTAATATTGGTCGTTCACCAGATGTAACGGTGAGCTCGGTGAAATTTAATCAAGATTATTCAGACCAATGGTATGAAGTGGGCGGTGGTTTTACCGGTGATATTACCAAAAATGCTTCACTATATGCAGATATGAAATATCAGCATGATTTTGAAGGCAATATGCATGGTTTTGCTGGCAACCTGGGAATTCGGGTTAACTGGTAATAGTTAAAGGGCGGTAAGTTTATGCTTACCGCTTTTTTATTAACGTAAGTAATATGCCTGTAAATCAATACGTTTTGTAATATGCAAATATTAAGTCCCTGATTATACAATAATTGCATGATTTTATTCAGATTTTAAAACCAATTCCTTAAATAGGTATTACCTATACATCTTTTGGCGTTTGACCTGCCTGAACGATTGGATTTTCATAATCCATTATTAATCAATGTATTGAAGAAAATAATCCATCTCTGATAACCCGCGCTGCAGGGTCTATGCTTATTAAAAGTAGCCAAAAATGGCGATTAACCCGAATGCCCCTGCTGTTGAGGGGTTGAAGTGATAATCATTATCACTAACATGGTGTTATAGCTTGAAAGCTAATGACTCGAGGTAACCCTATGGAATTGCATTCAGGAACATTTAACCCGGACGATTTCGCATGGCGTGGTTTGACGTTAACGCCGGCAGCTGCGGCGCACATCCGCGAACTGGTGGCAAAACAACCCGGTATGTTGGGCGTGCGTTTAGGTGTGAAACAAACCGGATGCGCGGGATTCGGCTACGTGCTGGACACCGTCCGTGAGCCGGAAAAAGACGATCTGCTGTATGAATCTGATGGCGCCAGACTTTATGTGCCGTTACAGGCGATGCCGTTTATCGACGGGACGGAAGTCGATTTCGTTCGCGAAGGATTAAATCAGTTATTTAAATTTCATAACCCGAAAGCCCAGAACGAATGCGGCTGTGGCGAAAGTTTTGGGGTATAGGCGGTACTATGTCTCGTAATACTGAAGCAACTGATGATGTCAACACCTGGGCTGGCGGGCACCTCAATTATAAAGAGGGCTTCTTCACCCAACTGCAAACCGATGAGCTGGCAAAAGGGATCAATGAAGACGTTGTGCGCGCGATTTCGGCAAAACGTAATGAACCCGACTGGATGCTGGAGTTTCGCCTGAATGCCTTTAACGCATGGCTCACCATGGAAGAGCCGCACTGGCTCAAAGCGCACTACGACAAGCTGAATTATCAGGATTACAGCTATTACTCTGCGCCGTCCTGCGGCAATTGTGATGAAACCTGTGCTTCTGAACCGGGGGCTGTTCAGCAAACAGGGGCGAATGCCTTTTTAAGCAAAGAGGTAGAAGACGCCTTTGCACAGCTAGGGGTGCCGGTTCGTGAAGGAAAAGAGGTGGCGGTTGATGCTATTTTCGACTCGGTGTCGGTGGCGACAACCTATCGCGACAAGCTGGCAGAGCAGGGCATTATTTTCTGTTCGTTCGGTGAGGCGATTCATGACCATCCCGAGCTGGTGAAACAGTATCTTGGAACCGTCGTTCCGGGTAATGATAATTTCTTCGCCGCGCTGAATGCCGCAGTGGCATCTGATGGCACCTTTATCTATGTGCCGAAAGGCGTGCGTTGTCCCATGGAACTCTCGACCTACTTCCGGATTAATGCAGAAAAGACCGGGCAGTTTGAACGCACTATTCTGATTGCGGATGAGGGCAGCTACGTCAGTTATATCGAAGGTTGTTCAGCTCCGGTACGCGACAGCTACCAGCTACATGCGGCGGTAGTGGAAGTTATCATCCATAAAGATGCTGAAGTGAAATACTCGACGGTGCAAAACTGGTTCCCCGGTGATGGTAATACCGGCGGCATTTTGAACTTCGTCACCAAGCGCGCGCTGTGCGAAGGCGAAAACAGCAAAATGTCGTGGACGCAGTCGGAAACCGGCTCGGCCATTACCTGGAAATACCCAAGCTGCATTCTGCGTGGCGATAACTCCATCGGCGAATTCTACTCCGTCGCGCTGACCAGCGGTCACCAGCAGGCCGATACCGGCACCAAGATGATCCACATTGGCAAGAACACCAAATCGACCATCATCTCGAAAGGGATCTCCGCCGGTCAGAGTCAGAATAGCTATCGCGGCCTGGTAAAAATCATGCCGACCGCCACCAACGCGCGTAACTATACCCAATGCGACTCCATGTTGATCGGGGCGGACTGCGGGGCGCATACCTTCCCGTATGTCGAGTGTCGAAACAACAGCGCTCAGCTTGAGCACGAAGCCACGACGTCACGCATCGGTGAAGACCAGCTGTTTTACTGTCTGCAACGCGGCATCAGCGAAGAGGATGCCATTTCGATGATCGTCAACGGTTTCTGTAAAGACGTGTTCTCTGAACTGCCGCTGGAATTTGCGGTGGAAGCGCAAAAACTTCTCGCCATAAGTCTTGAACACAGCGTCGGTTAAAATTTAAGGAAAGCACATGTTAAGCATTAAAGATTTACAGGTCAGTGTCGAAGATAAGGCGATTCTGCGTGGGCTCAGCCTTGAGATTCGTCCCGGAGAAGTCCATGCCATTATGGGGCCGAACGGTTCCGGGAAAAGTACGCTGTCCGCCACGCTCGCCGGACGTGAAGACTACGAAGTCACTGGCGGGACGGTTGAATTTAACGGTAAGGATTTACTGGAACTGTCGCCGGAAGACCGGGCCGGTGAAGGGATCTTTATGGCATTTCAGTATCCGGTAGAAATTCCCGGCGTCAGTAATCAATTTTTCCTGCAAACGGCGCTGAATGCGGTGCGCAGTTATCGTGGGGAGGAGTCGCTGGACAGGTTCGACTTCCAGGATCTGATGGAAGAAAAAATCGCGCTGCTGAAGATGCCGGAAGACTTACTGACGCGTTCGGTAAACGTCGGTTTCTCTGGCGGTGAGAAAAAGCGGAATGACATTCTGCAAATGGCGGTGCTGGAGCCCCAGTTGTGCATTCTCGATGAGTCAGACTCCGGGCTGGATATCGATGCGCTGAAAATCGTCGCCGATGGCGTGAACTCGCTGCGCGACGGGAAACGCTCATTCATTATCGTCACTCACTATCAGCGCATCCTGGACTATATCAAACCCGATTATGTTCACGTTCTCTACCAGGGGCGAATTGTGAAGTCCGGCGATTTCACGCTGGTCAAACAACTGGAGGAGCAAGGATATGGCTGGCTTAGCGAACAGCAGTAACGTGCTGCAACAGTGGCACCATCTGTTTGAGACCCAAGGGGAGACCCGTTCGCACTATGCGCAACAGCATCTGCAACAACTGCTGCGTCTGGGGCTGCCAACGCGTAAGCATGAGGACTGGAAATACACGCCGCTGGAGGGATTAACCAACAGCCAGTTCGTCAGCAATATCTCCGCGCTAACGCTAGCCCAGTTTGAGGCGCTGGCACCAGCGATTGATGCGGTACGATTGGTGTTTGTCGACGGGAAATTTTGTCCAACGCTCAGCGACAGCGTGGAAGGTAGCGGATTTGATATTACCGTTAATGATGAGCGTCAGATGCTGCCTGCGGCTATTCAGCCGGAAGTATTCCTGCACCTGACCGAAAGCCTGTCCCGCAGCGTAACGCACATTTTGGTCAAGCGTAACCAGCGACCAGCGAAACCGCTGCTGCTGCTACACATTACCCAGGGAGCGACGGGCGATGCGGTGAATACGGCGCACTATCGTCACCATCTGGATCTGGCGGAAGGCGCAGAAGCCACCGTTATTGAGCATTATGTCAGTCTCAGCGAGCTTCGCCATTTTACCGGGGCGCGCTTAACGATGAACGTCGCGGCCAATGCACATTTGCACCACATTAAACTGGCGTTTGAGAATTCGCTCAGCCACCACTTTGCCCATAATGATATTCAGTTGAGTGCCGATGCCTCGGCAGTCAGCCAAAGTTTCTTGCTGGGTGATGCCGTGTTACGCCATAACACCAGTACCCAGCTCAACGGCGAAAATACCACGCTGCGCCTTAACAGCCTGGCGATGCCGGTGAAAAACGAAGTTTGTGACACCCGGACCTGGCTTGCGCACAACAAGGGCTATTGCAACAGCCGCCAGTTGCATAAAACGATTGTCAGCGATAAGGGGCGGGCGGTGTTCAATGGTCTGATCAACGTCGCTCAACACGCCATTAAAACCGACGGTCAGATGACCAATAACAATTTACTGCTCGGAAAACTGGCGGAAGTGGACACCAAGCCTCAGCTCGAAATTTATGCCGACGACGTGAAATGCAGTCACGGGGCGACGGTAGGGCGGATTGACGACGAGCAGATGTTCTATCTGCGTTCGCGCGGGATCGGTCAGCAGGATGCTCAACAGATGATTCTCTATGCGTTTGCCGCTGAGCTGACGGAAGCCCTGCGCGATGAAACGCTTAAACAACTGGTACTGGCGCGGATCGCTCACCGCCTGCCGGGAGGCGTAGCATGACATTTCCCATTGAAAAAGTGCGGGCTGATTTTCCGGTCCTGACGCGTGAAGTGAACGGTTTACCGCTGGCGTATCTGGACAGCGCCGCCAGCGCGCAAAAGCCTAATCAGGTGATCGATGCCGAAGCCGAGTTTTACCGTCACGGCTATGCGGCGGTTCACCGTGGTATCCATACGCTGAGCGCGCAGGCCACGGAAAAAATGGAGAATGTGCGCAAGCTCGCCTCGCTGTTTATTAACGCTCGTTCCGCTGAAGAGCTGGTGTTCGTTCGCGGTACCACGGAAGGCATTAACCTGGTGGCGAACAGTTGGGGCACCAGCAATGTCAGGACTGGCGATAACATCATCATCAGCGAAATGGAGCACCATGCCAACATTGTTCCCTGGCAAATGCTGTGCGCCCGCGTGGGCGCAGAACTGCGGGTCATTCCGCTCAATGCCGACGGCACATTGCAACTGGAAGCGTTGCCAGCGCTGTTCGATGAGCGTACGCAACTGCTGGCAATTACCCATGTTTCAAACGTACTGGGCACCGAAAACCCGCTAAGTGAGATGATTGCGCTGGCGCATCAATACGGCGCAAAAGTACTGGTGGATGGCGCACAGGCGGTTATGCATCATCAAGTGGATGTGCAGGCGTTAGATTGCGATTTTTATGTTTTCTCCGGACACAAGCTCTACGGGCCAACTGGTATTGGCGTGCTGTATGCCAGAGAGGCGCTGCTGCAGGAAATGCCGCCATGGGAAGGCGGCGGTTCGATGATTGCGACCGTGAGCCTGAGCCAGGGGACGACGTGGGCCAAAGCGCCGTGGCGTTTTGAAGCCGGTACGCCTAACACAGGAGGAATTATCGGGCTTGGCGCGGCTATTGAGTATGTTTCAGCGCTGGGGCTGACTGAAATTAGCGAATATGAACAGTTCATGATGCGCTATGCGTTGGAACAGCTGGCGGACGTGCCGGATTTGACGCTTTACGGACCGGATAACCGCTTGGGGGTGATTGCCTTTAACCTCGGCAAACATCACGCCTATGACGTCGGGAGTTTTCTCGATAACTATGGGATCGCCGTGCGGACGGGGCATCACTGCGCAATGCCGCTGATGGCCTACTATCACGTTCCCGCCATGTGTCGGGCGTCGATTGCCATGTACAACACCCATGAAGAAGTGGATCGCCTGGTGACAGGTCTCAAGCGTATTCATCACTTACTGGGATAACAGGGAGGCGTTATGGCTGCGCTACCGGATAAAGAAAAATTGTTGCGTAATTTTCTGCGTTGCGCTAATTGGGAAGAGAAATACCTGTACATCATTGAACTGGGGCAGCGTTTGCCGGAATTAAACGCCGACGATCGCTGCCCCGAAAATAGCATTCAGGGATGTCAAAGTCAGGTATGGATTGTTATGCGTCAGAATGCTGAAGGGATTATTGAATTTCAGGGCGACAGCGATGCGGCAATTGTGAAAGGGCTTATCGCCGTGGTCTTCATTCTGTACGACCGCATGACGGCCCCGGATATTGTGAATTTTGATGTGCGTCCGTGGTTTGAAAAAATGGCGCTCGCACAGCATCTCACACCGTCTCGTTCACAGGGGCTGGAGGCAATGATTCGGGCTATCCGCGCCAAAGCCGCAACTCTTAGCTAAACTGATAAAACACGTCAACTTTCAGACCGACTTGAAATCGATCGTGTAAGGCAACGCAGTGACTCGTAAGCCGGATCTGGCGCTCGCCGTCGTCCGGCAGGAACGCCAGGGGGGTGAGTGAGTATGAAACGCGCGTCTGTTATTACCTTAATGCTAATCGGCGCTTACAGCGCTATTCAGGCCGCATGGGCGGTCGATTATCCGTTGCCCCAGGCAAACAGTCGTCTTGTTGGGCAAAATCAAACTTATACCGTGCAGGAAGGGGATAAAAACCTACAGGCGATTGCCCGTAAGTTTGATACCGCCGCAATGTTGATCCTCGAAGCCAATAATACTATTGCCCCTGTTCCCAAACCCGGAACCCTGATTACTATTCCCTCGCAATTACTGCTGCCTGATGCGCCACGCGAAGGCATTATTGTGAATCTGGCGGAGCTACGTCTGTATTACTACCCGCCGGGAGAGAATATCGTTCAGGTATTCCCGATTGGTATCGGTTTGCAGGGGCTGGAAACTCCGGTGATGGAAACCCGGGTAGGGCAGAAAATACCGAATCCTACCTGGACCCCTACAGCAGGCATCCGTAAACGCTCTCTGGAACGTGGCATAACATTGCCTCCGGTAGTGCCCGCCGGGCCAAATAACCCGTTAGGACGCTTTGCACTGCGTCTGGCGCATGGAAACGGTGAATACCTGATCCATGGCACCAGCGCACCGGACAGCGTCGGTTTGCGCGTGAGCTCCGGGTGTATTCGCATGAACGCGCCGGACATCAAGGCATTGTTTGCTCAAGTCCGAACAGGAACGCCGGTCAGGGTGATTAATGAGCCGATCAAATATTCGATTGAGCCGAACGGCATGCGGTATGTCGAGGTGCATCGCCCACTGTCGCCGGAAGAGGAACAAAACGTTCAGACCATGCCGTATGTGCTCCCAGCCGGTTTTACTCATTTCAAAGACAATAAAGCCGTTGATAGCAGCCTGGTGGAACGCGCGTTGTATCGCCGTGCGGGTTATCCGGTCACCGTGACGGCCAGCCAGGCCTCGGTCGTTAACAATGGTGCGGAAGTGAAGTCTGCGCGAAATGGGGTGCCGGGAGAGAATGCAGAGGTGCGCGCTACGCAATAACAGGGAACGAGAAATTCAGGGCAAAAAAAATGGCGCACAATGTGCGCCATTTTTATTACACAGATACTATTACTTGCGGTATTTAGTAGCTGCGTTGTCCAGACGCTGGTTAGCGCGAGCTGCGTCGTCTTTAGCAGCCTGAACGTCGGAACGCATTGCGTTCACGTCGTTGCTCAGCTGGTCAACTTTAGCGTTCAGAGTCTGAACGTCAGAAGACAGCTGATCGATTTTAGCGTTGCTGGAGCAACCTGCCAGCAGAGTAGAACCCAGGATTACCGCGCCCAGTACCAGTTTAGTACGATTCATTATTAATACCCTCTAGATTGAGTTAATCTCCATGTAGCGTTACAAGTATTACACAAAGTTTTTTATGTTGAGAATATTTTTTTGATGGGAATGCACTTATTTTTGATCGTTCGCTCAAAGAAGCATCGAATTGTGCAAAAACGGCTAAAAAACCGAGTGAAAACAGAAAGCTTCCATCGGATTCATCTTAGATAATCACGGATTAGATAGTGAAATCCGATTTGATTTTTTATTAATTGTGGCTATCGATAAAATAAAAAAAGCGCCACGAGGGCGCTTTTATAAGCAAATTAATTCGCGGCGGAATTATTACAGTACGTGAACGGATGCGGTGTTGGTCGTGCCGCTTGGAACCAGCGCGCCAGAAACCATAACCACAACGTCACCTTTCTGCGCCAGACCGCTCTCCAGAGCAACTTCTTTGCCCAGACGGTAGAAATCATCGGTGGAGCTGATTTCTTTAACAACCTGTGCCACAACGCCTTTGCTCAGTACCAGCTGACGCGCGGTAGTTTCGTTAGTCGTCAGCGCCAGGATGGTGGCATCCGGGAAGTATTTACGCACTGCGCGAGCAGATTTACCGCCCTGGGTTGCAACGACGATCAGCGGAGCGTCCAGTTTTTCCGCAGTTTCAACCGCGCCACGGCAAACGGCTTCGGTGATGCGCAGTTTGCGGCTGTCGTTGTTGAAGTCCAGACGGCTGGTCATCACGCGGTCGGTACGTTCGCAAATGGTCGCCATGATGGTCACGGCTTCCAGCGGGTATTTACCTTTCGCGGATTCGCCAGACAGCATGACTGCGTCGGTGCCGTCGAGGATGGCGTTCGCTACGTCGCCGGCTTCAGCGCGGGTCGGACGCGGGTTTTTGATCATGGAGTCCAGCATCTGGGTCGCAGTGATAACGACTTTGCGCGCGCGGATACATTTCTCGATGATCATCTTCTGCGCGAAGATAACTTCTTCAACCGGGATCTCAACGCCCATGTCGCCACGAGCAACCATGATACCGTCAGACGCTTCGAGGATTTCGTCGAAGTTGTTCAGGCCTTCCTGGTTTTCGATTTTGGAGATGATCTGGATGTTTTCGCCGCCGTGCGCCTTCAGGTGCTCGCGGATTTCAACCACGTCAGAACGTTTACGGATAAAGGATGCCGCAACGAAGTCAACGCCCTGTTCGCAACCGAAGATCAGGTCCTGTTTGTCTTTCTCAGCCAGTGCTGGCAGCGCGATAGAAACGCCTGGCAGGTTAACGCCTTTGTTTTCGCCCAGGTCGCCGTTGTTCAGCACTTTACAGATAACTTTGTTACCTTCGATCGCGGTAACTTCCATGCCGATCAGGCCATCGTCAACCAGTACGGTGTTGCCGACAGACAGATCTTTAGTGAAGCCTTCGTAAGTCACAGCAACGATTTCGCTGTTGCCGACAACAGATTTGTCGGTGGTGAAGGTGAAGGTCTGGCCTGCTTTCAGAGAAACGTCGTTACCGCCTTCCAGCTTAATGGTACGGATTTCCGGACCTTTGGTATCCAGCAGGATAGCGGCTTTCTTACCGGTTTTGCTCATCACGTTGCGCAAATTTTTGATGCGCTGACCGTGTTCTGCGTAATCGCCATGAGAGAAGTTCAGACGCATGACGTTCATGCCCGCGTCCAGCATTTTGGTTAACATCTCTTCGGATTCGGTTTTCGGACCGATGGTGCAAACAATTTTCGTCTTTTTCATGACAGTCTTAGTCTTTAAGTTGAGAAGGATTGGGAAATCTGGCTCCCATCGCGCACGGATGGGAAGCTAAACCTGAGTTACGAAAGTGGTGATGTCTCGCTCTAAGGATAGGTGACATCGAAAGAGCGTGCAGAGGAATGTGTGCTTGCGTTTCAGCCCAACGGGAAGGTGAGTTTTGTAGTCGTTGAGTTTTACAGGTCAATGTGCTGAAACCATTCAAGAGACAATTGGCGCGCATTATACGCTGAATTTTATCTAAAAGGAAAATGGAAACGCTGTTTCAAAACAGTTCTGTGCGGATTTACAAAAAATATTCATTAATTTGTTCATCGGTATGGATAAAGGCGTTGGGCTCAGCGACAGTTTGTTGCGCAACAACCAGCCCTGGCTATCCAAATAAACAGATTTAGGCGGGCGTTTTCAATGGACAGAACATATTCCTAAAAATTATATCAAATTCGTTTTAATTCATTCTAAAAGCCAATTTCACTCATTACACTCGTTTGGACATCCATACTGCTAAACAGCTAAAAGCGCTAGCAGGATTACAAAAAGCAGCAGCGGATACCCAAACGACATGATTGTCCTGAAAAATATTTCAAAAGTGTTTACGCCAGGCAGGCTATCCATTACCGCTGTCGATAACGTCAACCTGACGGTTGAGCAGGGACAGATTTACGGAATTATTGGTTACAGCGGGGCGGGTAAGAGCACCTTAATTCGCTTGCTTAATGGTCTGGAAAAACCGACCTCCGGCAGCGTGACGATTAACGGCCACGATATCTCTGCCGCCCGCGGAGAATCTCTGCGTCAGGCGCGACTGAAAATCAGCATGGTGTTCCAGCACTTCAACTTACTGTGGTCGCGCACGGTTAGCGAAAATATTGCTTTCTCTATGCAAATCGCGGGTGCGCCAAAGGCGTCCATCAAAGCGCGGGTTGCCGAACTGATTACGCTGGTTGGGTTGAGTGGTCGCGAGAATGCTTATCCGTCTCAGCTCAGCGGCGGGCAAAAACAGCGGGTGGGAATTGCCCGCGCGCTGGCGAACAATCCTGACGTACTGCTATGCGACGAAGCCACCTCGGCGTTAGATCCGCAAACTACCGATCAGATCCTTGATTTACTGCTCGATATTAACCGTCGCTTCAAATTAACCATTGTGTTGATCACCCATGAAATGCACGTGGTGCGCAAAATCTGCGACCGCGTGGCGGTGATGGAAAACGGTAAAGTCGTTGAAGAAGGCGACGTGCTCAGCGTCTTTACCCATCCGCAGCAGCCGATCACCCGACAATTCGTGCGTCAGGTCAGCCAGTACGCCGAAGAAGATGAGTTCAACCCACAGCTGGCACGCGAACTGGGCGGCGTGGTGATCAAGCTAACGTTTACCGGGCAACGCACCCACCGTCCCGTCGTTGGAGAATTGACCCTGCGCTACGGCCTGCCGTTTAACATTTTGCACGGCAAGATGACGCAAACCGCGCACGGGGTGTTTGGTCAGCTATGGGTGCACGTTGTGGCTACCGAGGAGCAACTGAGCAATATTCTGGCCGACCTGCGTGATAGCGACATTGAAGGTGAGGTGATTCAACATGGCTGAAGGACTGTTCCCCCATCTGAAATGGGATCAATTATTAGCAGCAACGCAGGAAACGCTCTATATGACCGCGCTTTCTGGCGTGGCGACCTTTGTCCTTGGGATCGCCCTTGGCCTGGCGCTGTTTCTGACGGCGCGTGGCGGACTGTTCCACAATCGCGCCGTGTATAGCGCGATTTCGCTGGTGGTGAATATCTTCCGTTCGATCCCCTTCATCATTTTGATCGTGCTGCTGATCCCATTTACCAAAGCGATGGTTGGCACCATTCTCGGCGCTAATGCCGCGCTGCCTGCGTTAATTGTGGGAGCCGCGCCGTTTTATGCGCGTCTGGTCGAAATTGCCCTGCGTGAAGTGGATAAAGGCGTTATTGAAGCGACACGTTCGATGGGCGCACGTCTGAGTACGCTTATTTTTCGGGTTTTACTGCCGGAATCTTCTCCCGCTCTGGTGTCCGGGATCACCGTGACGCTGATTGCGCTGGTCAGCTACAGCGCGATGGCGGGAGTCATTGGTGCCGGGGGTTTAGGGAATCTGGCCTATCTGGAAGGATTCCAGCGCAACCACAGCGACGTCACGCTGGTGGCGACGGTGACGATTCTGCTCATCGTCTTCATCATCCAGCTTTGCGGCGATGTGATCACCTCTCTGTTAGATAAACGCTAATAAAATACGGAAACCATTATCATGAAAAAATCACTGACATTACTCGCCGCAGCAACCTTAAGCGCCCTGAGCTTCGCCTCCTGGGCTGATACGCTGACCGTTGGCGCATCAAACGTACCGCACGCGGAGATCCTTGAGCAGGCCAAACCGATTCTGGCAAAGCAGGGGATCGACCTGGAAATTAAGCCGTTCCAGGATTACATCCTGCCGAATACCGCGCTGGCTGGCCGTGAAATTGACGCTAACTACTTCCAACATATTCCGTATCTGAACAGCGTGATTAAAGATCATGCTGGCGATAAAACCTATGACTTCGTCAGCGCCGGAGCAATTCACATTGAGCCGATCGGCATCTATTCGAAGAAGGTGAAATCGCTTAAAGATCTGCCGGAAGGCGGCAAGGTCATCATGCGCGATGCGGTATCTGAGGAAGGCCGTATTCTGTCGATTTTCGAAAAAGAGGGTGTGATCAAGCTGAAGCCGGGGGTGGACAAAGTCACCGCGCGCATTAGCGACATCGTGGAAAACCCGAAAAAACTGAAGTTCCTGCCTAACGTGGAAGCGGCGCTGTTACCGCAGATGTACAACAACGACGAAGGCGATGCGGTGGTGATTAACGCGAACTACGCTATCGACGCGGGGCTGGATCCGGTGAAAGATCCGATTGCCGTCGAAAGCGGTGAAAACAACCCGTATGCCAACATCATTACCGTACATCGCGGCGATGAGAAGAAAAAGGATATTGTGGCGCTGGTAGACGTGCTGCATTCAAAAGAAATTCAGGACTGGATCCGCACTAAATATAAAGGCGCGGTGATCCCGGTGAATAACTGATCCGCTTTTTGCCTTATCCGGCCTACAGAACGTTGTAGGCCGGATAAAATGCGTTAGCGTTGCCACCGGACGCGCGAGTTACACGCGCTCAATTCTCGCTGGCAGCCCCTGGCGTACCGCCGCACCCGACACCCAGTCAAGCCAGGTATTGGTTACCTGCCGGGTAGGATCCGCAAAGCCCAAGTCATTGAGATTAATTCCCGACCTTATCTGCGCGTCAAATGGCATCGGCTCGCCGTCGAGCGTATGCTGCGCTGCGCCCATTTCTTTATGTCCATAGCCATGTTCAATGGCGATAACTCCCGGCATAACACCATGAAGCAGGCTTATTTGCGCCTGTACCTGACCGCCAGGCGTAGTGATACGTACCGTATCGCCATGTGCTAAGCCGTACCGCTTACCATCCTGCGGGTTGAGCGCCACCAGATTAACCGGCTTCAGATGATGCAGGCGTGGGATGACCGCCGTGGCGCTGGACATGGTATTGGATTTAAAGGAGATCAATTTCAGCGGCCATTCTTGTTCCGGGAATAACTCCTCGACCGCACGTCCGTCTGACAGGCGCGAAGGATACCAGGCCGGGCAGCCGCTGTAGCGCTCGCCGGTAATCGCATGGCGGTGCGCGGCGACATTCGCATTCCAGATTTGCAGCGGTTTTTCCCACGCATTGCCGACGCGATCCTCCACCCGGCCACTGCTGGCTGGGGCGAAACGCCCGCCGCGTGAATACACAAATGCCACCCGGCTGGCTTCATCGGCTTTCAGCGTTTGCGTTATCACCGGCATGATCCGTTGCACCCCGGTCAAGGCAATGTCTTCCGGCTGAGCCTCCGGGACCGGTGATTTACCCATAAACGCAATATTGGCGGCGAGGCGCAGATAATAATCTTCCGCACGATTTAACGGATACTGATTGCCCTGTGGGTCGGTAATCGCATTATCACCAAAACCAGGCAAACCAATGCGTTTTGCTACCGCAATACAGAAAGATTCCATTGAGGCCGGTTGACCGTCAGCGGTACTGCTGGTTGCGGCTCTGACCACGGGCCAGCGAGCGGTGGTAGCTTTGCTGGCGACGCCCGCCCACGGGGCGCTGAATCCCCAGCTTTCGAAGTTATGGGTATCCGGCACGATGTAATCTGCCAGCGCCGTGGTTTCGTTCATAAAGGCATCAATGGCGATAAATAGCGGCAAACGCGCAGGATCTTTAAGCTTTTCTTCCGCCACGCCGCGCAACCCTGCGATGCCGTAAAACGGGTTGGTCATGTTAGAGATCCAGGCTTTTAGCGGATAAGGGTAGCCTTCGAGTGCCGAGACAAGAAGTTCAGTAAGTTGACCTGCCACAAACGGATACCAGGGGGCTTTTGCCGGGAAGGGCGATTGTCCGGCGGCTACTTTATTGCGGTACTCTTCGGAAGACTCATACGCGGTTTTACTGCGTGCGATGCTTAATCCCTTTGGTTTAATCTTCCCGGTGAAACTGTCCATGTTGTAGCGTGGTCCATCGGTGGCGCCATTGAACTTGCCGCCGCCGACAAACACGCCGCCTTCAAGACTCAGGTTGCCAATCAGCGCATTGAGCATCATTACCGACCAGGCGTTATAAAATCCATTACCTGCCATCATGCCGCCGTGGGCGATCACCGCCGCTTTACGTCCGTGGCGGGTAAACGCGTCGGCCAGTGCGCCAATGTTTGCTTCAGACACACCGCACTGCTGGCTGTATTGCGCCAGCGTGAGTTTTTCGGCGGATTCTTTCAGGCACTGGAGGCTGCTTTTTACCGTCACCGTCTGGCCGTCTGCCAGCGTCACCACACGGGTGACAAACAACTGCGCGCGTGGGCAACCGCTGGCGGCGACAATTTCTCCGGCTTCGTTAACGACCACCGGCTCCTGGGCGGCGTTTGCGTTCAGATGCGCGAGGGTTAAATGCTGCCCGGCAAGATTTGGGATCTCATCGGTGATCACCAGATGCGTGGCGTTGCTCCAGCTTTTTTCACCGGCTTGCTGCATGGCCTGTACGCCGGGAATCGCAAGGTAATCGGTGTTATAGCGCTGTTTTTCGATTATCCAGCGGATCATACCCATCGCCAGCGCGGAGTCGCTTCCCGGACGCACGGGCTGCCAGTGGCCGCGATCGTCAGCCAGTACCGTGGTTAATGGCAGGGCTGGCGCCACCACCACATAGCGGAAGTCGTCGCGTAAACGAGCGCTGGCGAGCTGGCGAGCCTGGCGTTTAAACGGGTTGCCGGATTGCGCCGGAGAGGTTCCCATAAACAACGCGAACTCGACATTATCCCAATCGGGCTTCACGTGGGTATTTTTATCCAGATCGCCCATTAGCGCACCAGAACCGGCCCGGTAGGCCAGACCGCAGTAAGCGCCATGCGCGCCGAAGTTTTTACTGCCGAAACTGTTCAGTGCGAAGCGACGTAAAAACGTATCACGTCCTTCATCGCTGGTATTGGTGACCAGCAACTGATTGGATTTGGGCCCAAAGCCGGGATGTCTGGCATCAAGCGGCGTATGGGGATCGTGAATTGCCCGCAGGCCATCAACATGGCCCTCACCAAACAGGTCACCGCCTTCCACCACCTCTGTGATTAATTGTTCGAAGCTGATGCGCTGCCATTTTCCCTCGCCGCGTTTGCCGACGCGTTTCATGGGCTGCAGAATGCGCTGTGGGCTGTACAGACCTTCAAGTAAGGTTGCGCCACGAGCGCAGGCGGTGGAGCGCGCGTCCAGACCCGACTCGCCCGCCAGTTGCGCCATTGCCGTGGCAAAGGGAACCGAGGCGTCAATATGGTGCTCGTGAGATAATGGATGATAAGGGTTACCGGCAATGCGCAGCACCTTGCCTTGCTCACTATCAACGCGTACCCGCACACCGCACTGCGTCCAGCAGCCAAAGCACTGCGTCATTGAGATCACCTGCTGCGGATTTTGCTGCCATTGCGGCCGGGCATTGGCTTCAGGGATGAGCGCATTACCAAAGATGCGGTCGCGGGTAATTTTACCAGAGGTACCGTCCAGCAAACCGTCCAGTGCGCGCTTTGCTACATCCCGATAACTCAGACCAAACGTCACCATGCCACCTACGGCAAGACCGACTTTAAGCCACTGACGACGGGTTAAATTAGCCATGTTGCATTCTCCTTGCGATCGCGTTCAGGGCTTCACGAACAATAATAATCAGTGCTATCCACAGGCCGAAGGTGCCCACAATGGCCAGCCAGCCATCGGTGCCGCCGGGCAGGGTGTAAGGATTAAATTGGGCGTTAAATTTCGGTACGGTCTGTACCTGGATGAGTAACGTCCAGCGCATCAGCCAGCACAGCGCCATGGCGCTAAACGCCAGTAATATGCGCAGCAGCCGCGATAATGGAAAACGCAGCACCAGCCCGCAAAGGACGAGCGAGACAAGCCATAACGCAACCCAACCGATGGCGTAGTGTCGTGCCGAAGAGGCGACATCCAGCCACTGGCGAATTGCTGAACCGGAGAGCGTATTGCCGCTCACCCAAATTGCCACCACGATAGCCAGCGCGCTCAAGGCCACAATTTGTCCCCACGCCAGTTTGCGCAGCAAAGATCCTTCACTGTTTGTTGCAGCGATGAGCAGGGCGAGGAACGTTTGTAGCGCGCTGAGGAACATTGCAACCGGAAAGGCGTAGCTGAACCAAATGGGACGCGCCTGCACCACCGACACTTCGCGACCGGTGTAAACCAGTAATCCGATGGCGGATAAGGCGCTACCGACGGCCAACCATTTAGTTACACTGTAACTTTTATGCGTTATCCGCTTAACGTGCTGCGCCAAAAACCACAGGCCCAGGAAGCCGGTGAACAGCGGTAAAAACAGCGCGCCCCATGGCATCCAGGACCATGGCGTTGGATAAGCATAAAAATGCCAGACGCGGGCGGTTTGGTGTAAATCGGCGGTTAGCGCCAACGGGGCGGTTATTGCACAGGTCAGGGCAATTAACAGCGTCAGGTTTTCCAGGTCCGGCGTCTCTTGTTTGCGCCAGTGCAGCACGCAGGCGAACAGCGCGGCGCAGGCGGCAATACCGATGAAAAAGAAATACTGTACGGCCCAGGGTAACCAGCTTACATGTTGCGGATGGGCCAGAACCTCTTCGATAATCAGTGAATGGTTCATTTAAACCTCCTGCCAGAGAGCGGGTTGAGCGCGTCCCATTAACGGGGTGACAAACGCTTCATCCAGACCCAGATAAAACACGTGCGGTGATGTTCCGCTTTCGGGTTTTAGCACTTTGATGGCCTCATGGTGTTCATGCAGCATTTGAGAAATCCGGCTGTGCGGATCTTTGATATCGCCAATGATGCGTGCGCCGCCGACGCAGGATTCCACGCAGGCCGGGAGCAGCCCCGATTCCAGACGGTGTACGCAAAATGTGCATTTATCGGCGGTTTGCGTTTCATGGTTGATGAACCGCGCATCGTAAGGGCAGGCCTGCACGCAGTAAGCGCAACCCACGCAGCGGGTGTTGTCGACGACCACAATACCGTCTTCACGTTGGAAAGTGGCCTGCACCGGACAAACGGGTACGCAAGGGGGATTATCGCAATGGTTGCACAGGCGCGGCAGCAGGACGTTGGTGACGCTTTGCTGGCCTGTAAGCTGCACCTGATACTGGTTAACGAGGGTTCTGAATTCTCCCTGCGGCGTCTGGTTTTCAATAGCGCAACTGACGGTACAGGCCTGGCAGCCGATGCAGCGTCGCAGGTCAATCAACATGGCGTAGCGATGCGCGAGTGAGCCTTCATGGCGTTCAGGCGAGAAGGGGAATTGCGCCTGCGCCAGGGGGACCAGTGAAGCGCCAGCGGTCAGGACGCCCAGTTGCTGGAGAAACTGCCGTTTACTGCTGTCCATATTTTCTCCCGTCACGGTACAACAACGAAACATTGGTCACGCCGTTGATTTGTGTGTGATGAATAAAGAATCTCAATGATTTACAGTGTAAAAATCGTGACGGGGGGTACTCTATTGTGGTTAACCACATACCCGGCTTGTTGTTGATCTAAAACAACATAATTGACAGGGATAATTGAGTGGGACGCAACGTAGTAAGATGCCTGACGGTACTGGCGTCGCTGTGGATGCTAAGCGGCACGGTCGCGGCGCAGACATGGAACATTGGCGTGTTGGCAATGCGTGGGGAGATCTCCACACGTCAGCACTGGCAGCCGTTGGAAACCCTGTTGAATCAGCAAATTCCCGGTGAGCAGTTTCATATACAACCGCTGGACCTGCACCAGATGCAGGAGGCGGTGAATCGTGGCACGGTACAATTTGTGGTCACCAATCCGGCGCAGTTTGTACAGCTAAACAACCGCTCTGCGTTACGCTGGCTGGCGTCGTTACGTTCTACCCGGGGAGGCAAAGCCGCCAGTAACGTGATCGGTAGCGCGATTCTCGTCAGGCGCGATAGTGGAATCACTTCCGCGCATGATCTGATCGGTAAAACGGTTGGCGCCATTGATGCTCAGGCTTTTGGCGGCTATTTGTTGGGGTATAAAGCACTTAGCGATGCCGGTCTGCGACCTGAGCGCGATTTACGCCTGAGGTTTACCGGTTTTCCTGCCGATGCCTTACTCTATTTACTACGCGAAAAAGCTGTGCAGGCGGTGATTGTGCCGGTGTGTCTGCTGGAAAACATGGATGAGGAAGGGCTCATTCATAAAACGGACTTTAGGGCTGTACTCAACCATCCGACCTCGATTCCCTGTTTAACCAGTACGCCGCTCTATCCTGACTGGTCATTTGCGGCACTGCCTGCAGTGAGCGACGAGCTCGCCGATCGCGTCACACGGGTGCTGTTCAATTCTCCGCAGAATGCAACGTTTCGCTGGGGAGCGCCTGCCTCGACACGCGAAGTAGAAGCGTTGCTACGCGATGTCCGCCAGCATCCGCAGCAGCGTCAGCTCTGGCTGGACGTCAAAAGTTGGTTTATCCAGCACCAGCTCGCTATGGGGGCTGTGGCCGTTGTGCTGTTGCTGCTGACGCTCAATTATATCTGGGTGATGCTGCTGGTTCGTCGTCGCGGCAGGCAACTGGAGCGGAACAGCATTCTGCTGCGCAAACAAGAACAGGCGCTGGAAACCGCTCGCCAAATGAGTGTGCTTGGCGAGATGACCTCCGGGTTTGCCCACGAACTCAATCAGCCGCTGTCGGCTATCCGCCATTATGCGCAGGGCTGTTTGATCCGCCTGCGCGGTCAGGATAAGCAGCATCCGTTGTTGCCTGCGCTGGAGAACATTGATGTTCAGGCGCAGCGGGGCGCTGATACGTTGCACAATCTGCGCCAGTGGGTCAGCCAGGCGCAGGGTAATCCGGTGATGACCGATGACTGGCGGGCCGTCAACGTTCATGATGCAATTCATCACGTCTGGCAATTATTGCGCATGCCCCAGCAATTCCCGGCGGTGGCGCTGCAAACGCGTGTCGGCAAGACGTTAACGCTGACTCTGCCAAGCGTTCTGCTTGAGCAGGTGCTGGCCAATCTGGTGCTCAATGCGGCCCAGGCCGGGGCAACCACGGTATGGTTTAGCGCTCAGCGTGAGGAAGGGGATGTGCGTATTCAGGTGCAGGATAACGCTGGCGGTATTGATGAGGCGCAGTTGTACCAGGCTTTTCAGCCTTTTATGACCACCCGTAAAGAAGGTATGGGGCTGGGATTAGCCATTTGTCAGCGGCTGGTGCGTTACGCAAATGGCGACATTGAGATCAAAAATCATCAGGCTCCTGATGAAAAAGCGGGGGCGGTAGTGACATTACATTTTAAGCAAAACCAGGAGGGAGGCCGTAGTGGCATTAATTCATCTGCTGGATGACGACATTGCCGTCACCCAGGCCTGTGCGTTTTTACTGGAAAGTCTGGGATATGAGGTATGTTGCTGGGAGCAGGGTGAAACATTCCTCGCAGGGGCAAATCTGCACCAGGTGGGCGTACTTTTGCTGGACATGCGTATGCCGGTACTGGATGGGCACGCTGTACATGAAGCGATGCGCCAGCGAGAAAGTACGCTGGCGGTGGTGTTCCTCACCGGGCATGGCGATGTGCCGATGGCGGTTGAGCAAATGAAACGTGGAGCAGTCGATTTTTTGCAAAAGCCGGTGTCCGCCGGGCCTTTGCAGACGGCGTTAGAGCACGCTTTGCAGGTTTCTCGCGCCGCTTTCTCGCGACAAGAGATCGTGGCCTGCTATCAGATGCTCACGCCAAAGGAGCGAGAGTTGGCGCAACTGGTTGCAAAAGGGTTAATGAATCGGGAAATTGCGGACGCTATGAATATTGCCGTGCGCACGGTTGAAGTTCATCGCGCGCGGGTGATGGAAAAAATGCAGGCGCGGAGCCTTGCGGAACTGGTAAATCGACTGCAGCGGATCCGATAGATTTATGACATTTGTTTGATTTCATTGAATTTTGTCTAATTAGCCAGAGTGATATATGCTGTTGGTTTGAGTTAATGACGAGCGGGCAAATATGGGAAATCAGACCAAAGACGATGAGTTGTACCGGGAAATGTGCAGAATAGTCGGTAAAGTAGTACTGGAAATGCGCGATCTGGGACAAGAGCCAAAGCATATCGTCATTGCGGGTGTGCTGAGAACCACCCTCGCCAACCAGCGTGTAAAGCGCAGTGAGCTAGAAAAACAGGCCATTGAGACCGTTATTAAAGCATTGGCCGGATAATCCATAAAAAGAGGAGGGCAGTCATTTGCGCCATCCTCTTATTCTCGTCACGTTATTCTATCAATATATATAATTTAGGACTGCAATTAGAGAAATATACTCCGCTGTATATTTCGTTGTATATCGATTGATATATAAAAATATATTTGAGAGTGAAGTCACAAATATTTGCAAGCCATATGAAATATTATTTCAACTTATCTTAATGATAATAAATCTCACTCCGCATTAATTACTTTCCTTCCGTTTTTTAATTGATGACGATCAAAACGACGGGCGCTGAATAACCACATTATCATTGTGCCTAACCCTAAAGGATTAGATTCATTTAGTTTAACCACCGTCATTTATACGATCAGGTTAGGGCAAATATTCACGTGTTGTTGGCAACATTAATGGCCGAATTGGCCCGATCTGTGCGCAAAAATTAGCCTTGATGTGTTGCCGCTACTGCGTTTGCGAAGAGGATGCGAAATAAATGAACCAGGTTGATCGTCCATTTTTAGATTGTGGTTTAACGCGGCTTGAATTCCTACGTATATCCGGAAAGGGTCTGGCAGGACTGACCATTGCACCCGCGTTGTTATCACTTTTTGGTTGTAAGCAGGAAGATATCGACAGCGGTACCGTTGGACTTATCAATACGCCGAAAGGGGTGCTGGTAACGCAGCGAGCACGCTGCACTGGTTGTCATCGCTGCGAGATTTCCTGTACCAATTATAACGATGGGGCCGTTGGCACCTTCTTTTCCCGCATCAAAATTCATCGTAATTACTTCTTTGGCGATGATGGCGTCGGGTCCGGTGGCGGACTGTATGGTGATTTAAACTATACCGCGGATACCTGCCGCCAATGCAAAGATCCGCAATGCATGAAGGTCTGCCCGATTGGCGCCATTACCTGGAAGCAGGAAGACGGTTGTATTGCCGTGGACCATAAACGTTGCATTGGCTGTAGCGCTTGTACCACAGCCTGCCCGTGGATGATGGCGACCGTCAACACGGAAACAAAAAAATCCTCAAAATGTGTGTTATGCGGGGAATGCGCCAATGCGTGCCCGACTGGGGCATTAAAAATTATCGAGTGGAAAGATATTACCGTTTGATAGAGGGCAGGCATGCCTGATACGCGTCATTAATTGCCAAAAATAGCGCAGTTTTGAATAAAAAAGCTGCCTGACGGGTATATCTATTAAACCTTCTTGCAAAGGAAAACATGATGGCTAACGGTTGGACAGGTAATATTTTACGGATCAATCTCACCACGGGTAATATCACCCATGAAGATTCCAGTAAATTTAAGAAATTTATCGGTGGGATGGGCTTTGGGTATAAAATTATGTACGACGAAGTCCCGCCAGGCACCATGCCGTTTGATGAAGGGAATAAACTGGTTTTCGCCACCGGGCCATTAACGGGCTCGGGCGCACCCTGTAGCTCCCGCGTCAATATCACCTCCTTGTCAACATTTACCAAAGGTAATTTAGTCGTAGATGCCCACATGGGCGGTTTCTTCGCCGCACAGATGAAATTTGCCGGTTACGACGCCATTATTATCGAAGGTAAGTCCGCGTCGCCAGTCTGGATCAACATCAAAGACGATAAAGTCAGCATCGAAAAAGCCGATTTCCTGTGGGGCAAGGGCACGCGCGCCACAACCGAAGAGATTTGCCGCATTACCAGCCCTGAGACTTGCGTCGCCGCGATTGGCCAGGCGGGGGAAAATCTGGTACCGCTCTCCTGCATGATCAACAGTCGCAACCACAGCGGCGGCGCCGGTACTGGCGCGGTGATGGGCTCGAAAAATCTGAAGGCCATTGCGGTAGAAGGGACCAAAGGTGTCAACATTGCCGACCGCAAAGAGATGAAGCGGCTCAATGACTATATGATGACTGAGCTTATCGGCGCCAACAACAACCACGTTGTGCCGAGCACCCCGCAGGCCTGGGCAGAATACTCTTCGCCAAACTCGCGTTGGACGGCCCGCAAGGGACTGTTCTGGGGAGCGGCGGAAGGCGGGCCAATTGAAACGGGTGAAATCCCGCCGGGCAACCAGAATACCGTCGGTTTCCGTACCTATAAATCCGTGTTCGATCTCGGACCTGCCGCTGAGAAATACACGGTAAAAATGAGCGGCTGCCATTCGTGCCCGATTCGTTGTATGTCACAGCTCAATGTCCCGCGGGTGAAAGATTTTGGCGTACCGAGTACCGGTGGCAACACCTGCGTGGCGAACTTTGTGCACACCACCATTTTCCCCAATGGCCCGAAAGATTTTGACGATAAAGACGATGGGCGCGTGGTGGGAAACCTGATTGGTCTGAACCTGTTCGACGATTATGGCATCTGGTGTAACTACGGGCAGTTGCACCGTGATTTTACTTATTGCTACTCGAAAGGCGTTTTTAAGCGCGTACTGCCTGCGGAAGAGTATGCGGAGATCCGCTGGGATCAGCTGGAAGCGGGCGATCCTAATTTTATTAAGGATTTTTACTATCGGCTGGCGCATCGCGTGGGGGAACTCAGCCACCTTGCGGACGGTTCATATGCCATTGCTGAACGCTGGGATTTGGGTGAAGAGTATTGGGGTTATGCCAAGAACAAACTGTGGTCGCCGTTTGGTTTTCCTGTCCACCATGCTAACGAGGCTTCAGCGCAGGTTGGGGCGATCACCAACTGTATGTTTAACCGTGACTGTATGACGCATACCCATATTAACTTCATCGGTTCCGGTTTGCCGCTGAAATTACAGCGCGAAGTGGCGGGCGAATTGTTTGGTTCGCAGGATGCCTACGACGAAACCAAAAACTACACCCCGATCAATGCCGCGAAGATCAAATATGCCAAATGGACGTTGCTGAAAGTCTGTTTGCATAACGCGGTCACGCTATGCAACTGGGTCTGGCCGATGACGGTTTCGCCGCTCAAGAGCCGTAATTATCGCGGAGATTTGGATCTGGAAGCGAAATTTTTCCAGGCGGTTACCGGAGATGAAACCACGCAGGCGAGTCTGGATCTGGCCGCTGAACGTATCTTTACCCTGCATCGTGCCTATACGGTCAAACTGATGCAAACCAAAGATATGCGCAATGAGCACGATCTCATTTGCTCCTGGGTGTTTGATAAAGATCCGAAGATCCCGGTCTTCACCGAGGGGACCGACAAGATGGACCGGGAGGACATGCGCCTGTCACTGACGATGTTCTATCAGGAAATGGGTTGGGATCCGGAGCTGGGCTGCCCTACGCGCGAAACGCTAAATCGACTCGGACTTGAGGATGTGGCAGCCGATCTGGCGGCACAAGATCTGTTGCCAGCGTAAGGAACGCGAGATGACTAACGTGAGCAACGTTCAGGCACCCATTGAGGCGTTTCCTGATGAGGTAGATAGCCAAAAGAGACACTGGCTGCAGGCGCTACAGCCGCCTGCTGAACAGGTGAACGCGCCGCAGGTTCAGGAACCTGCCAGCCCGGAGTCGATAGTGGCGGAATTTATCCGCCAACATTCAGCATCGGGCCAGTTGGTGGCTCGCAGTGTCTTCCTGCAGCCACCGTATTCGGTTCCTGAGACTGACTTAACCGTGCTGCTGGATACCCTGTGTCAGGGCGCGAATGGGGCGGATATTACCTGTGTGCACGGCGCTGAAGAGGCATATTTCTTTTCGACGCAAACCATGACGGCAAACTACGCCAGCATGTGTGTGCAGGTGGTGGAGAACGACATCTGTCGCGCGATTGCCGAGGCGGTACGCTTTGACTGTCAAACGTATCCACGCCCCTATAAGGTCGCCATGTTGACGCAACCGCCGTATAGCTTTGGCGATCAGCAGGTTGCAGCGGCGCTCTCGGCAATGGAAACGCACCCGGATTACGCAGATATACGCACTGTGGAATCGTCAAATGCGGAGCCTTATTTGTTCAGCGAACGTTTTATGAGTTATGGCAAAGCGTACGGCCTGTGCGAATGGTTTGAGGTTGAGCAGTATCAGAACCCCTGAATTCTTCAGGTTGATGTCATGGAATGTGTGGACGACCACTGTCACAGCATTAGAGGATAACCCGATGTCCTTCACCCGACGTAAATTTGTCATTGGCATGGGGACGGTGATTTTTTTTACCGGCCCAGGTCAAAGTTTGTTAGCAAGCCCCAGGAGCACTAAAGGCGTTCGTTATGTCATGATTCACGACGAATCACTGTGTAACGGCTGTAATATTTGCGCCCGCGCATGCAGAAAAACCAATCATGTTCCTGACCAGGGCAGCCGTTTGTCGATAGCGCATATTCCGGTTTCGGATAACGACAACGAAACGCTGTATCACTATTTTCGTCAGTCCTGCCAGCATTGTGATGATGCGCCCTGTATTGAGGTCTGTCCAACCGGCGCCTCCTGGCGAGATGAGAACGGCATTGTCCGGGTCGACACGTCTTCGTGTATCGGCTGCAGTTACTGCATAGGCGCGTGCCCTTATCAGGTCCGCTATCTCAATCCGCGCACCAAAGTGGCTGATAAATGCGACTTTTGCGCTGAATCACGTCTGGCGAAAGGTTTTCCACCGATCTGTGTTAACGCCTGCCCGGAACACGCGCTGATTTTTGGTCGTGAAGATAGCCCGGAGATTCAGACCTGGCTGCGGGAAAACAAGTATTACGAGTATCAACTTGCAGGCGCCGGGAAACCCCATCTGTATCGTCGGTTCGGTCAACATTTGATTAAAAAGGAAAATGTATGAACGCGTCGCAGAATGCCGAACAGTTTCACGCCCAGCTTGCGCAATATGTCCCTATGTTTTCACCTGACTACTGGCCTGTGTGGCTGGTCATCGCCGGATTAATGCTGGTGGGAATGTGGCTGGTGCTGGCGCTACACGCCATGCTGCGCTTTCGTGCCGCGCATAAAGCGTCGGCAGGGCACGGTGAGAAGATCTACTTATACTCGAAGGCTGTCCGCTTGTGGCACTGGTCGAACGCGCTGTTATTTCTGCTACTTCTGGTCAGTGGACTCGTCAATCACTTCTCGGCCGTTAGCGCGTCGGTGATGAAAAGCCTGCTGACGGTGCACGAAGTTTGTGGCTTTTTGCTGCTCGCCTGCTGGATTGGTTTTGTCCTGATCAACCTGATTGGCGGTAACGGACATCACTATATTATTCAGCGGCAGGGTTGGATCGGACGCGCGCAAAGACAAACGCGTTTTTACCTGTTTGGCATTATGCAGGGAGAGTCACATCCATTCCCGGCATCAAAGCGTTCGAAATTCAATCCGCTACAGCAGGCGGCCTATGTTGGCGTGATGTATGGTCTGCTGCCGCTGTTGTTGATATCGGGTCTGTTATCACTCTATCCGGCGGTAGTCGGCGATCTGTTCCCCGGTGTGCGTTACTGGTTGTTACAGGCGCATTTTGCGCTGGCAATAATCAGTTTGTTTTTCATTTTTGGGCATCTTTATCTTTGCACTACGGGCCGCACGCCGGGCGAAACCTTCAAGTGCATGGTGGATGGCTATCACCGGCATTAAGCGATGATGATTACGCGTGATGACTTACGGGCCTGGCGCGTTGGGCCCGTAATGTACCGCTGGTTTCTACGTACTTTTCCCGCCGGGGGAAGTTATGCCGATGTACATCGTGCGCTCCAGCGGGAAGGGTATATCGACTGGGCAAATAGTCTGGTGGAATACGGCTGGTCAAAATGGCGGGAAGAGGAGAGTTTTGTCCGGCAGGATATTCGCGCGATGGGAAATATTTCCCGCGTGAAAACAACGGGGGGGGCCAGCAGCCCGCTGGCGAGTGCGGAAGATAATGTCAGCTTTGGCTGTGCGGATGATAACGTTAAAATCGCCAGCGCTGGCTATGCCGCGCAAATTGCCAGTGCAGGTTACAGCGTACGTATAGGCAGCGTAGGCTATAACGCGCATATCGGCAGCTCGGGCGATCGCGGGCGAATTGCGGTCGCGGGAAATTCAGCGCGTATCAGTAGCGTGGGTGACGGTACGCGCATCGCCAGTGCCGGCATGCGTGTACGCATCAGTGCACTGGGCGACAGAAATCGGATTGCCTGCAGCGGTGATTTAACCCAGCTAGCCTGTTTCGGCGCGGAATCGAAAATCGCCAATTGCGCAGACAATATCCATATTATTGCCAGCGGAGAGAACGCCGTTGTTGCCAGTACCGGCACTGTCGATTCGATAATACTCGGTCCTGGCGGATGCGCGGCGCTGGCCTATCATGATGGCGAAAGAATGCGTTTTGCGCTTGCCGTTGAAGGTGAAAAAAATATCCGGGCTGGCGTGAAATATCGGCTCAACGAAGACCACCAGTTCGTGGAATGTTGAGCCTTGAGGTCATTTTAGCGCGAACCGTCGCTGGGTGAATTTTTCCAGGCTAAAGCACAGCAGGTAATAGACCAGTCCGGTAAAGATAAAAATGGCCGCCGGATAGATTTGCACCCGGCTATTAACCTGACCGGCAACCGTCGTGAGTTCTGGCACATTGACGATAAACGCCAGCGACGTGTCCTTCAGTAGTCCAATAAATATCCCGGTCAGCGACGGCATAATGTTGCGCAGCACTTGCGGCAATAAAATAAGCCACAGGGCCTGGTACGGGCGAAAACCCTGCACCACTGCCGCTTCATATTGCCCGCCAGGTAAGGCGCTAATTCCTGCATACACCGAGTGCATCACCGAGGCGGCGGTGAACCATGCCAGTGCCAACGTCACGGTAACTGCGCCAGGCAGATCGCTTCCAGTCAGCATGGGGAGCAAATACCACATCCAGAAAATCACAAAGATTAACGGAATGCCGCGAATAAACTCGGCCCAGATAAACAGTCCTTTGCGCATCGCGCCAGGAAAACGCCAGGCGCAGCAGGCAAGAACTATCCCACCGGGAAGTGCCAGCAATGCCGCGCCGATAGCCATCAGCAAAGTAAGCAGAACGCCGCCGGGTTGGCCTTCGGTCACGCGTCCCCACAGAAGATAGTCAAGATTGTCAGTAATGACCGAAATATTAGCGATCATGCGATATGCTCCTGACGCTGAACAGACGGGCTTTTGCCCTGAACGGTTTACCTGACACAGTTTTTGGTCCAAGACGCGTAAGCAGCATACCTGACACGATACCGATGAGCAGATAGAGCACTGTTCCAACGGCAAAGGCTTCCAGTGCATGCGCGTTATAGCTCTCAATTTGCCGCACCTGATAGGTCAACTCTGCAAATCCAATACCGCTGGCAAGCGAGGAGAGCTTCATCAGGTTGAGATATTGCCCAACGATGGGCTGCCATGCGTTCGCCAGTCCCTGGGGAAGGAGAATGTGACGAAAAACCGCCCATGAGGAAAAGCCCTGGGCAATGGCCGCCTCGCGTTGTCCGGCAGAAACCGCCTGCAAACCAGAGGCAATCTCCTCGACCAAAAAGGCTGAAGTAAAAACACCCAGCCCCCAGGCAGAACAAAGAAACTCCGGCGTTAACCACCAGACGTCACCCGGCAGAACTGACCATGGGTGTTCAGCATTAATAAAGGTAATCACGTCACGGGGTAGCCAATTCCATGCGGCGAAATACCAGAACATCAGTTGCACCAGTAAAGGCGTATTGCGAAAAGCGGAGACCCACACACCGACCACCGCGGTGGCAATGCGATTGCCTGTCAAACGTAAGCCGAGTAGTAGGAGAGCAAAGAGAGTGGCGAGCGTGACGCCTGCCAGCGTCACCCATAGCGTGGTGAGAAAACCGGAAATTATCCATTGCAGAGGTTGCCCGCTCAGCACCCCCTGCCAGTCCATTAGATGCATTATAACGGTAACTCCTGGTGTAACGGGTCGAGCACTTTTTTCAGGAAACGCTGGGTTCTGGGATGTTGTGGGCGGGTGAAGAAATCCTCCGGCGAGGCGACTTCCAGGATATCGCCGCCATCAATGAATACCACACGATCGGCAATCTCACGAGCGAAGTGCATTTCATGAGTCACGACGATCATCGTGATACCGCTGTGAGCCAGATTTTTCATCACTTGTAACACCTCGCCGATCATTTCTGGATCCAGCGCGGAGGTGGGTTCATCAAACAAAATGATTTGTGGCGATGAAGCCAGCGCGCGGGCAATGGCAACGCGCTGTTGCTGCCCGCCGGATAACTGAGCGGCATAGGCATCGGCTTTCTCGAGCAGTCCCACTTGATCCAGCAATTCGAGTGCCCGGCCTTTTGCTTCCGCTTTGTTCCAGCCGTGAACATATTCCAGCGCCAGCGCAATGTTTTGCAGCGCGGTCAGATGCGAATAGAGATTGAATTGCTGAAATACAAAACCGATACGGCTGCGTAACTGGCGTAATGCAGCGCCGCGCAACTGACTAATCGGTTTACCATCAATGAAAATTTCGCCACCGCTGAGCGACTCAAGCTGGTTGATAAGACGTATAAGAGTGGATTTTCCAGAGCCAGAAGGACCCAAAATGGTCACCACTTCACCAGGTTCAACTGCCAGGCTGACGCCGTTAAGTACGGTATGAGCGTCATACTGTTTAAACACATTGTGCAGTTTGACGCTTGCCTGACCCAATTGGGTAGAATCCGCAGCCGAAGCTGCGGAACGATGAAAAAGAGCTGAGAGCATATTACTGGGCTTCTATTTTAAAGGCGCGGGGCTGCGGGTTTTTAGTTTCAGGGCCGAACCATACATCATAAATTTTTGCTGCCTGACCGGTAGACTCCAGCTTCAAAAGTTCATCGTTGACGGCTTTTAACAGCGCGGGTTCGCCTTTTTTTACCCCCACGCCGATCTCTTCTTTACTCAGCAGGTCCGGCAAAATTTTGAAATCTGCTTTATCCGGCGCACCGCTTAACAAGCCCGCCAGGATTGTACTGTCCTGGGTGATGGCCTGCACATTACCGTTGCGTAAGGCGGTTAATGCCAGGGGGATATCGTCATAGGCCAGTACGCGCGACTGCGGGAAGCGCTGATGTAACGCCTGCTCACCGGTAGTACCTTTTACCGCGCCGATTCGCGCTTTGCTGTATTCATCGAGCTTGTCCGGGGATTTTGCCGGCACAAGGAACTGCTGGCCGGTGACAAAATAGGGCACGGAGAAATCGATCACTTGTGCACGCTCAGGTGTGATCGTGATATCCGCTACGATTAAATCGGCTTTACCGGATTGTAATAGCGGAATACGGTTGGCCGGATTGGTGGCCACCAGCTCCAGTTTTACCCCCAGGGATTTGGCCAGCGCTTCGGCAAAATCGACGTCATAGCCGACAATCTTATGCGTTTTTGCATCAACTGAACCGAACGGCGGATTGGCGTCGAATGTCGCCACTTTAACGACGCCGGCGGCTTTGATATCGGCCAATTGGTCAGCCTGAGCCTGTGAGACGCTAATGCCAGAGGCCAGCAGCACGCTGAGTGCCAGAAGTGTTTTTTTAGCGCTGTGAATTTTCGTTGCCATCATTGTATGAAATCCCTGTAGTTTTTGGTTTGTGCTTTTTACGCTCCCATAACTTACGATTCAGACAAAATAAGAAAAAATTCTTATCTATATACAAAATGTTATTAGTGAAAGGGGGGAGAACAGGAGTGATGTGCGCGAACGTTGAGAAACGCTACGTGATTACCCTCATGACCTGTACCATACGTCAATAAAGTTAATGGCTGGGGACAAGCATGCTGCGTGATAATTTTAACGATCTTTATTATCTCATTATCGTCGCCCGCGAGCGGAGTTTTACGCGGGCTGCGGCAAAGCTCGGGGTCTCGCAGTCAGCGTTAAGCCATGCGATACGTGGACTCGAAGAGCGGCTGGATGTCCGACTCCTGACCCGTACCACGCGCAGCGTCGCGCCGACTGAAGCCGGAGAACGGCTCATCAACAGTATCAGTCCGCGTTTTGATGACATTGAAACGGAGCTGCTGGCATTAACTGACATCCGTCAGCGGGTGGCGGGTAACATTCGCCTTACCTTGGGTGAACATGCGTTGCAATCGACCGTCTGGCCCGCGCTGGCGCCTTTTTTGCAGGCTTATCCTGAAGTGAAAGTGGAAATGACCCTCGACAACAGCCTGACGGATATTGTGGCTGGCCGTTATGACGCGGGTATTCGTCTCGGCGAGCAGGTGGCAAAAGATATGGTTGCTGTCAGAATTGGTCCGGACTGGCGCATGGTGGTGGTCGGTTCACCCGCTTATTTTGCCCGCCATGGTAAACCACTCACCCCACACGATCTGCAAAACCATAACTGCATCAACATGCGCATGCCAACGTTGGGCGGGCTGTATGCCTGGGAATTTAGCAAAGGCGGACAAGATTTACGCGTGCGGGTTGAAGGGCAGCTAATTTTTAACAATCTCCCCCCGCGGATTAGCGCAGCGATTGCCGGGATGGGGCTGGCATTTGTGCCGGAAGACACTGTCGAACAGGCGGTGACTGACGGTGCGCTGGAAAAAGTGCTGGAGGACTGGTGCGAACCCTTCCAGGGCTATTATATGTACTACCCCAGCCGCAGGCAGCACACCGCCGCCTTTGCCAAATTGATTGAGGCTTTACGGTATAAGGGCTGAAACGGAAAGGGGTAACAGGCGATAAAAAAACCGGCATTGCGCCGGTTCGGAAATCAGATTTTGCAGGCGTCGCCGCAGTCATTATCAGCAATAATTTCCTGCGCTTTCTTATCTGCATCTTCCAGACGTTCAGCATTACGCTCTTGCGCTTCTTCCAGTCCATCAAAGACCAGATTATCGAGATCAATTTCCATCATTCACCTGCTCAGGTTCAGCGTTTAACATCACACTATTATATTGCAAAAATGTTGCTTAACAGCAGCGATTATTGCTACTTAGCCCCGAACTTAAATCAGACGCGCATATTTTTCCGCCAGCGTAGCCCACGGTTGGCGGCTGCGAAGATCCATTGGTCATAAATACTGCTAAATGCCAGCGCTTTCTACCGTTTTGCTTTCACTTTTTCATTAACGTGATATGCGATCATTTTTAACAAATCTGCGACAAAATCACTATACATATAACTTAATATCTTTTATACATTAATTGTTCAACCCTGCGACTATTCCACAAAAGAGAAAGATATATGGAACAGACACCTGATAAGAAAAACGATAATTTTCAGAAAGATGGCAAAGAACAGTTCAATCGCTCAATCGGTTTAATTTCTAATTTCGCGTTGGGGTTTACCTACCTCTCGCCGCTCACTGCCGTCTATTCGCTGTTTGCGCTGGCCGTAACGCTGGCGGGGCCGCCCGCAGTATGGTGGATTTTAATCGTCGCATGTGGCCAGCTTTTAGTGGCGTTGGTATTTGGCGAGGTCGCTTCCCAGTATCCGATAACCGGTGGACTGTATCCCTGGGCGAGAAGATTATGGGGCAAGAAATATGCCTGGATTGCCGCCTGGATTTACCTGTGGGCGCTGGTGGTCACCATTACGTCAATTGCGGAATATACCTCGACGTTTGTTGAGTCGCTGTTCCACTATGGTCAAACGCCTGCCACCATGTTGCTGACGTCTGTCCTGCTACTGCTGTTGATGATGGCTGTTAACATGTCCGGGACCAAAAACCTGGCCAGAGTCGCCAAAATTGGCTTCTGGTGTGAAATTGTCAGCGTGATTGCGCTGGGAATTTACCTGCTGATCTTTCACCGTTCTCAGCCTTTCTCCGTCATCTTCGACTCGATGGGCGTGCTTGCTCAGGACGGAAGCTACTCCACCGCGTTTATGTCCGCCGCGCTAATGGGGCTGTTTATGTTCTTTGGCTTTGAAGCCTGCGGTAACGTAGCGGAAGAGGTGCAAAACCCGAGCAAAAAGATCCCGGTCGCGATGATTTTAAGCATCGTATTTGGCGCGATTTCCGCCATCATTTCCGTGATGGGTTATCTGCTGGCTTCACCGAATCTGGTCAGTATCGTGAATGGTAAAACGTCCGATCCAATCCCCGCCATTCTCAATGAAGCCCTGGGAGAAACCGGCGCAACTATCTTTATCATCGTCGCGATTGTGGCGATGTTGTCGTGCATTTTGTCTCTACAGGCTGCGTTAAGCCGTCTTATTTTTTCTTTCTCTCGCGACAGAATGCTGCCGGGAAGTGAATGGATGTCCAAAATCTCGAAAAACGGCGTTCCGGATAATGCGATGGTCGTCAGTTGCTTGCTGCCGGTGATCATCTGCGTTTGGGTCTATTTCCAGCCAGACAACCTGTCGCGTATTACCGCGTTTGCCGTAATCGGTATTTATATCTCGTTCCAGATGGTCGTACTTGCTGCGTTACGTCAGCGCCTGAAGGGCTGGAAACCGGCGGGGGAGTGGACCATTGGCGGTTGGGGCGTGATTGTAAACGTACTGGCCTTAGCCTATGGATTATGCGGGATCTGGTTGCTGGCCCAACCAGCAGACAGCAGCGATTTCATTGATCGTTGGACAGTGCTGTTCGGCCTGGCGATTGTCGTTGGATCGGGGCTTATCTATATGTTCCTGACCCGACCGTTTGGGCGCTCTGCGGCGCCGGAAAACGACGCCATTGCTTACGCCAATAAGCTCAATATGGGGCAGGACAACTAAAACAAGGGCCTTCGGGCCCTTAGTTTTGATAGTGATAAAGGATAAAGTAGTCGCTCTGATATACCACGGTGCTGTTGGCGGGCGACAGTAACTCACCCACGCGAAAGCGCGGCCAGCTGGAGAAGATAATCCTGTTTTCCAGATTGGTCAGTATGACATAGTCAGGATGAGCGCAGGAGAGCAGTTCGGCTTCGATTTGGCTGACCAGCAGATCGACGGCGGCGACGCCAAGAAACTGATCGTTGTAGTAGACCGGCACTGCCGAAGTCAGGGTATAGGAGATATTGCAGATATAATCGACGTACGGGCCGTGGATATAAGCTTTGCCTGCCGGTGGCGAATGTTTAAACCACTCGAAGGTTCTGAAATCCAGTCGTTGCTGCGTGGCCTGATCCAAATCGAGGTGCGCCTGGCTCAAACCATTATCTTTCTTATACCACCACTCCAAAAGCCAATACTCTTTGGTGGTGGCGGTGCTCTCTATATGGCTGGCAAATCCGGCTCCAGAGCAGTAATGGTTGTCATTGAGCGTACGCTTAATATGCTGTTGAACGGTGGATCGCACAGAGGGATCGAGGACAACCTCGGCCGAAGCTTTCTGTATCCCGGCAATCGCCTCATGGATGCTCCTCGCCAGCGCCACGGTAGAATCTACCGTAGAGACAGTAATATCATCAATTTTACGGATTAATGCGCTTAAAGATGTCGAAGAGCTCATTGTCTGTCCTGCCTTCACGGATTGTCAGTTCGAGTTATATTTCAGCTTTTTTTCGATAAGGTAATAGGTAAAGGTGTCGATGATCCGCGTGGCAAGCTGTACTGATTCCGCCTCGTTGTGGGCGGCCAGCGCATCGGCCAGCGCTGAATAAAGCGCGATAATTTCGGCATGAATGCTGTCCGTGCGATAGAGGATCGCCACCAGCGATGCCCATTCAGCTTGCACCTGAAGCTCCTGGTTCGCCAGCCGTGCCGAATGTGAACTGGCGGCTATCGCCAGCAGGCATCGCATATCGGCCTGGGTCATCAGCTCAGGTGATTTTGCCTGTCTGAGCACCTCAACAAACTCGCGAAATTTGGCGATATCCGCGCCGGTCATTCGTCTGGAAGCAAGTCTTGCGCTATGGCTAATGATGGCGCAATGCATTTCCCCCAGATCCGAAAGATAATCGGTACTGATCGCTTTGAACGGATGCAGGGGGCTATTTTTGCCATCGATATTTTCGCAAACGAAGCTGCCACCATTACGGCCACGAACAGTATGGATAAGATTATTAGCCCGAAGCGTGTTTAGCGCTTCTCTGATAGTGATATGTGAGACACCCATCATCTTTGCCAAATCAGTTTCGTTGGGAAGCTGTTCTTTCGGCTCCAACAATCCCGTGATAATGGCATTTGAAAGGCGTTGCACTATCTGGTCTGAACGACTGACCTGCCCGATAGGCGCAAATATGACCGCGTGAGTAATCATAATCTTTTCTGCACTCAATTCCCTGAAACAACGACCCTTTCTAACACATGCCTGCTGGGCAAGGAAGGTAAGAATGGCCGCGTTATTTTACATGCCCATGCGCAAAAGCTGCCGCACAGACGGATGTGTGTCCCAATAACCATTGGAGCTGCGCGCGCCGCGTCAGCTAACAATGACAAGCCTTTCTCTGAATAATGTAAAGAACAAGTTAAAAATGAGAGGCTTATCATAGTGTCAATGTTGCGTATTTGAAAAGTTTTTACAATATATATATTACATAAGATTCTTTATGTATTAACGGGTGGAGACAGACATGAAAACCCTGAAGCATTTTATTAATGGGCAATATGTAGCAGGCGGCAGCGAAGAGACCTTCGAACTGGTGAGTCCGGTCGACGGTGAAACGTACGCATTATCTCCTAATGCCAGCGCGGCAGAGGTGGAGCAGGCTTACTCTGCTGCTGAAGCGGCGTTTAGCATCTGGAGAAAATCGACACCGGCCCAGCGACAAATAGCGTTATTGCGCCTGGCGGACGAAATAGAACGCAACGTGGAGCGACTGGTCAATGCCCAGAGCCAGGAGACGGGCCAGCTTCGCCATTTTATTGAGAAGGAAGAGATCGCGGCATCCTGCGATGCCATCCGTTTTTTTGCCGGGGCTGCGCGTTGTCTTGAAGGCAAGGCAGCAGGCGAATATTCCGCTGGATTTACCTCGACTATTCGCCGGGAACCGCTGGGTATTGTCGGGCAAGTTACGCCGTGGAATTACCCGTTTATGATGGCGGTATGGAAGATTGCGCCGGCACTGGCGGCGGGTAACACGGTAGTGTTAAAGCCAAGCGACACCACGCCGGTCAGTACGCTGCTGTTGGCGGAACTGGCGGCACCCTTGTTCCCGAGAGGGGCGTTTAACGTGGTTTTAGGCAAAGCCAGTACCGGTTCTCTGGTGGTCTCAAACCCGAAAGCCTCACTGGTTTCGATTACCGGTTCGGTCCGTGCAGGTCTGCAGGTTGCGGCCTCGGCAGCGGCGAACCTGACCCGGGCGCATCTGGAATTGGGCGGGAAGGCGCCCGCGGTGGTATTTGCTGATGCGGATATGGACAAGGCGATTGCGGCGATTGTCACGGCTGGCTTTTTCAATGCCGGGCAGGACTGCACGGCGGCCACGCGTATTCTGGTCGAACAGTCCATCTACGCTGAATTCCTGGAAAAACTGGTACAAAAAACAAAGAGTATTAAATTTGGGCCGCCAGAAGACCAGGATGCGCTGTATGGTGCATTGAATAGCCGGAATCAACTGGAACAAGTGAAAGGCTTTATTGAGCGTTTACCGGCGCATGCAAAAATTGAGACCGGCGGGCGCGCCGGATCTGGCCCTGGCTTCTATTTTGAGCCGACGATCGTCTCTGGTCTGCAACAGCACGATGAAGCTATCCAGCATGAAGTATTTGGTCCAGTAATGACTATTCAGTCGTTTTCTGGCGATGAAGATGCATTACTTAAGGCCAATGATGTGGAATATGGTCTGGCGGCGAGTGTCTGGACCAGCAATCACAGCCGCGCGCAGCGCTTTTGCATTGACCTCGATTTTGGCACGGTATGGATTAACAGCCATATTCCCCTGTGCGCCGAAATGCCGCATGGCGGCTTCAAAAAATCAGGTTATGGCAAAGATCTCTCATCTTATTCACTCGAGGAATACACACGGGTGAAACATATCATGTGCGACATTTCTGAATAGAGAGGGTAGTGATGAAAACATTAAAAGTGGCGGTGCTTTCATTGGTGATGCTCTCGGGCTATAGCCTGGCAGAAAGTACCTCGCTGAATACCGTGAACGAGTATATGGCGGCGTGGAATGCGCATGATGCTTCGCGAGCGGCTCAATATCTTGCAGATGATGCAGTCTATTATGATGCCGCCGCGGGAGAACCGATTACCGGCCGGGAAAAAGCAGAAAAAGAAGTTATTGGGGCCTTTATTAAGGCGGTCCCGGATCTGACCTGGAAAATGATCGGTAAACCCGTTTATGACGAGGATACCGTGGCTTTTCGTTGGCAGTTCTCAGGAAAAAATAGTGGTGAATGGGCAGGGAGCCCACCGACAAATAATCTGATAAGATTTGAAGGTGTTAGCTATATTCATGTTAAAGCAGGAAAAATCACCTGGCAGGGTGATTATTATGATTCTAAGAAACTGGATGAAGAATTAAAGCCAGTGAAATAGATGGCGATCCCCTTTTTGCTGAGAAGGGGATGCCTCTTATTTGTGTCGTGTTAAGGGCAGTGTAGCAATAAGGAAAAAGTTAATGGCAATTACCAGACGTGATTTTCTCAACGGCGTCGCGGTGACCGTTGCGGCGGGGCTTACCCCGCTGGAATGGGTCAGGGCGGCAGGGAAGGAAAACGCATTTATAGATGGAAGTTATTATCCGCCTGCGCTGACGGGGCTGCGGGGCAATCATCCTGGATCGTTTGAAATGGCGCATGCCGTGGGCCGTGAGCATAAACATTTTGATTTAAACGCCTTGCCTATTGAGGAAGAGTACGATCTGGTGATTGTGGGCGGCGGTATTAGCGGCCTGGCTGCCGGTTGTTTCTGGCGTCAACTTGCCGGACAAAATAGCCGGATTTTGATCCTCGATAATCATGACGATTTTGGAGGACATGCCAAACGGAATGAGTTTACCACCTCGGGCAAGAAACTACTCGGCTATGGCGGCAGCGAAGCATTCCAGTCGCCGGCGCATAATTTCAGTCCCGAAGTGCAAAAGCTGATGGAAACCGTGGGCGTCAGCGTCATGCGGTTGAAAGAGAGTTTTGACGTAAACTTCTATCCCGACTGGCAGCTCAGTCGCGGCGTTTTCTTCGATAAAAAGAATTTTGGCGAAACAAAAATCGTCAGCGGCGATCCGGGACGGGCGGTATCTGATGATATTCCGCCGGACAGACTGAATGGACGCAAGATCGAAGACTTTATCAATGATTTTCCGTTAAGCGAGAACGACAGAAAAGCGTTAATCGATCTGCATGTACGTCCTGCGGACTACCTTCCGGGTATGACGATTGATGAGAAAACTGCATGGCTGGATACTCACAGCTACAGTGAGTTTCTGGCGACAAAAGTCGGTTTGAGCAAAATGGCGCTGCTCTATTTTCAGCAGCGTTCTAACGACTTCTTTGCCATTGGCATTGAAGGGATTTCCTGTAGCGATGCCCGGGCGTGCGCCTTACCGGGTATGGAAGCGCTGGGATTACCCCCGCTGGACGGAGAGTCGCTGGCCGACCTCGAAGAGCCGTATGTTTACCATTTTCCGGATGGAAATGCCGGTCTGGCCCGACTGCTGGTCAGGTATATGCTACCGGATGCGCTACCGGGCACCACCATGGAGGACTCGGTCCTCGCCAGACTGCATTATGAAAAACTGGATCTGCCGGAAAACACCACGCGTCTGCGCCTGAACAGCACGGTGATTAACGCCGCCAACGTACCGGATGGCGTTGTTGTCAGCTATCTGCGCGACGGAAAAATGCATCGCGTTCGTGGTAAGAACACTATTATGGCGGGTTATAACATGCTGATTCCGTATCTGGTGCCAGAGATGCCGGAACAGCAGCAGGCGGATCTCAAACTGAACGTGAAAGCGCCGCTGGTATACACCAACGTGGTGGTTAAAAACTGGCAGGCATTTAAACAGCTTGGCGTGCATGAATTTTACTCTCCGGCAGCACCTTACAGCCGGGTTAAGCTCGACTATCCGGTCAGCATTGGCGGGTATCAACACCCAGCCTCACCAGACGATCCGATGGTGATTCATATGGTCTACGTCCCCACGTATCCTGGCAGTAACCTCTCGGCCAGAGAGCAGTTCCGTCTGGGGAGGGCCTATCTGCTGGGGACGACATTTGCGGCGCATGAAGAGATGATTCGCGCCCAGTTGCAGGAGATGTTTGGCGCAACAGGCTTTGATAATCAACGCGATATTGCCGCCATTACGGTTAACCGCTGGGCGCATGGCTATGCCTATTACCCTAACTCGTTGTTCGACGACATGGACAAAATGCCCGAGATTATCGAGCGGGCGCGCAAGCCAGTTGGTCGTATTGCCATTGCTAACTCCGATTCTGACTGGGGGGCTTATGCTCATACGGCGATCGATCAGGCATGGCGAGCGGTTAATGAACTCAAGGAGATGGGGTGATCTATGCGTAATGTAACCGTTCTTGCTGCCTGTTTATTTACCGCCACGGTTTCTGCGGCTGAAACGCATGGCGAATACATCGCGAGGATTTCTGACTGCGTAGCCTGTCACACGACGGAAGGTGGCGCGGCGATGGCAGGGGGTAAAAAGTTTCCCACTCCGCTTGGAGATATTTATTCGACCAATATTACGCCAGATAAGACGCAGGGGATTGGTAGCTACGCATACGAGGATTTTGAAAAGGCGGTCCGTCAGGGGATTGCCAAAGATGGTCATCCGCTCTATCCGGCCATGCCTTATCCCTCTTACGCGAAGCTTTCTGACGAGGATGTTCAGGCGCTGTACCGCTATTTTATGCATGACGTCACGCCGTCGGCACAACCCAATAAAGAGAATGCCATTCCGTGGCTACTCTCCGCCCGCTGGCCGCTGCATATCTGGAACTGGTTGTTTACCGACGCGCCAGAGACGGCTGTTACGGGCGCGAAAACGGATGAAAACGCGGTCCTGCTAAAACGAGGCGCTTATCTGGTGGAAGGCCCGGGCCACTGCGGTTCATGCCATACACCGAGAGGTGTGGCGATGAACGAAAAAGCGTACACCAATGCGGATCCCGAGTATCTGAGCGGCGCGATGATCGACGGCTGGTATGCGCCGTCGCTGCGGGGCACCGGAATGTCGGAGTCGGAGTTAAAATCGCTGTTGCTGACCGGTAAAAGTAAACATGCCGCGGTTTCTGGTTCGATGGCTGAAGTCGTTACGCAAAGTACACAGTATCTGACGGACGAAGATGCCACGGCGATCGCACAATATCTGCTGAGCCTGAAAAGTACGAAGCCTGAAGCGGGGCGTACCGCAGCGACTACGACATCCTGGTCGAATTCAGCCGAGGCGGGCAAAGTGACCTATAACCGCTACTGCTCAACGTGTCACGGTCTGGAAGGCAAAGGTACGGATGATAATGCACCTTCGTTGATCCGCAATCCGCTGGTGATGGTGGATGACCCGACGCCGCTGTACAGAGTGATTGCCTATGGCGCAGAAACCCCGACAACGCGGGGCAGCGTCTCCTTTAAGATGCCAGCCTACGGCGGCATGTTAACCGACAGCGAAATGCGTGACGTAATTAACTACGTGCGTAAAAGTTGGGGGGAAGGTAATGGTGAAGTAAGCCAGGAGGATCTGGCTGGCGTTAAAAAAGCGTCACATTAAACAGCATGCCGGATAAGGTGCGAGCACCGCTATCCGGCAGTGCTTATACGGCGTTTTCCCTGATAATCGTCGCGAGTCGGGTAAACGCCGCCGCCATTTCATGTTCTTCAATACTGGCAAACCCCAACAGCAGGCCGCTGCATTTCTCTTCATTCACGTAGTAACGAGACAGCGGACGCACCAGCAGATCTTGCGCATTCGCTTGCCGGGCTATGGCGACGTCATCACTTCCGGCGGGTAGCTGTAAAATCATATGCAGCCCGGCGTTGCTGCTGAAGGAGCCAAGATATTGCTCACCAAGTTGGCGGGTAATAAGTTCCACCAGCATCTGGCGACGACGACTGTACAGCTGGCGCATTTTTCGAATATGCGCCGCGTAGTATCCCTCGCGGATAAACTCCGCCAGCGCGGCCTGAATCAACAAATGTCCGCCGCGATAGAGGTCGTTATGAACCTTTTTTAGCGGCGCGGCTAGCGGTTTGGGCAGTACCACATACCCGAGTCGCAGTGCGGGATAAAGGGTCTTGCTGAATGTTCCGATGTAGATAACTGGCGTCTCTTCCTCCAGTCCCTGTAATGACGGAATAGGCTGCCCGGAAAAGCGAAACTCGCTATCGTAATCATCTTCTATTATCCAGCTTCGCGTTTCACGGGCGCGCAAGAGAAGCTGTTGCCGACGGCTCAGACTCATTACCGAACCGAGCGGATACTGATGTGACGGTGTCACAAAAATCAGCTTCGGTGCGGGTTCTGTTGGGCCTGGCGGAATCATACCTTGCTCATCAACCGGGATTGCCGAAAAGTTAACCGCGTTGATGCGTAGAATGTTTTTTATCCCCCAATAGCCTGGCTCTTCAATCCAGGCACTGTCACCCGGATTGCACAACGCACGCGTAACCAGATCCAACGCCTGGTGAATACCTTCAGTAATTAGAATTTGATCAGGCGAACAACGTACACCCCGGGCGGTGCGCAAATAGTCTGCCAGCGCTTCTTTCAATTCACTCACCCCGCCTGCGGCATCGTAAGTGAGAAACGCCGGGCGCAGTCGCCTTGCCAGCCGATCCTGGATTTTTTTGAGCACCCGGTGAGGAAAATACTGAACATCAGGCACGCCAGGAATAAAGGCTCCCCATTGTCGGGGACTGGCGCTGGCATGCCCCAGCAGTTCAAGGCAGCGGGCAGATAAGCGGGTGTGATCTTCAAGCGCAACAGCCACTGGCTCTTTGTTGGGGCGGAGGTCGAGATTGTCGAGCACGCTGTCGCTAACGAAGGTGCCGCTGCTGGTGCGTGCAGAGATATAGCCTTCGGCCTGCAACTGCTCGTATACCCGCAAGACGGTGTTTCGCGATAATGTCAGTTCGCCCGCCAGATCCCGCGAGGGAGGCATGCGGGTAGCCGGTTTCAGGCTGCCCTCAAGGATGCAACTACAGATGGCGGCATACAGGCGACGATGTAATTTTTCATCTGTCTGCTGGCTAAATGCTTGCTTGATCACATCTCCGGCAAGTGAACGCATTTGGATCCTTAAAATAAAACGATTTGGCTCTCGATTAAAGTACCAGATGGCGTCTAAATTTAAAGGGTAATTCAACTGAAATGTATTTATGGACAAGGTGTAGAGAATGAACAATAAAAACCTGCAACAACGTCGTCTGGATGCCACCCCGCGTGGCGTGGGTGTCATGTGTGATTTTTACGCCCAGTCGGCAGAAAACAGCACGATTACCGATATTGAGGGCAATCAGTATATTGATTTTGCCGCCGGGATTGCCGTGCTGAACACCGGGCACCGTCATCCTCGTCTGGTGCAGGCAGTCGAAGCCCAACTGCAGGCTTTTACCCACACTGCTTATCAGATTGTACCGTACGAAAGCTATGTGTCTCTGGCTGAGAAAATCAACGCCGTTGCGCCGATTGACGGTAAACGCAAAACCACATTCTTCACTACTGGCGCAGAAGCCGTGGAAAATGCGGTGAAAATCGCCCGCGCGCATACCGGTCGTCCCGGTGTTATCGCTTTTGGCGGCGGTTTTCATGGACGTACTTACATGACGATGGCGCTGACCGGCAAAGTAGCGCCCTATAAAAAAGGGTTCGGCCCGTTCCCGGGTTCCGTTTACCATGCGCCATATCCTTCTGAGTTGCAGGGTGTCTCCACGGCGGATTCGCTAAAAGCGATTGAACGCCTGTTTAAAGCCGACATCGATCCAACTCAGGTTGCGGCGATTATCTTCGAACCGGTCCAGGGCGAAGGCGGTTTCGTGGTGGCGCCGTCGGAGTTTGTTGCCGGGATCCGCCGTATCTGTGATGAGCATGGCATCGTGATGATTGCCGATGAGGTGCAAAGCGGTTTTGCGCGTACGGGGAAACTGTTTGCGATGGATCACTACGCCGACAAAGCGGACCTGATGACGATGGCAAAAAGCCTTGCGGGTGGGATGCCGCTGTCTGGCGTGGTAGGCAAGGCAGAAATTATGGATGCGCCTGCGCCGGGTGGTCTGGGTGGTACCTATGCCGGCAACCCGTTGTCGATTGCGGCGGCGCATGCGGTACTGGATATTATTCGTGATGAGCAGTTGTGCCAACGAGCAGCGGCTCTCGGCGAACAACTGCGCGCCACCCTGACTGACGCGCAAGGATGGTGCCCTGAGCTGGCCGAAGTGCGCGGCTTAGGCTCAATGGTTGCTGCTGAATTTTGCGATGCAGCGACGGGGGAGCCCAGCGCTGCCGTCGCGCAACGCGTGCAGAAGAAAGCCCTTGAGCAGGGATTGCTGCTGTTAACCTGTGGTCAGTACGGCAACGTTATTCGTTTCCTTTACCCGCTGACAATTCCGCAGGATCAGTTTGCGAAAGCGCTCGATATCATTAAAGCTGCGACGAAATAGTTTAGCCACTCAGTATCAACCAAAGCCGACGGTGGTCATTGCCGTCGGCTTTATTTTTGCCCACAAAAATTGATCTTCCTCGTGTGTAGCGCGGTAATTATCGCTAATGGGTTGCCAGTTATATCGTTATATAATTTAATATATATCGTTTTTATTCCTCATCCAGATGGTACCCCATGTTAACTCTCCGTTCTTTTGTGCTGGTTTGCGCCAGCTTCCTGGTGGCGTTCTCCGCGCAGGCCGAGCGTACGATTACCGATCAGCTTGGTCGTCAGATCACGATTCCAGACCATGTCGACAAAGTGGTTGTGCTGCAACACCAGACGCTGAATATTCTGGTGCAACTCAACGCCCAGCAAGACATTGTTGGTGTAATGTCGAGCTGGAAAAAACAGCTCGGACCTGAATTCGCGCGTTTTATGCCGAAGATAACGACATTGCCGACGCCGGGCGATCTCACCAGCGTGAATATCGAGAGCCTGCTGGCGATTCACCCACAGGTCGTCTTTGTTGCCAACTATGCGCCTGCGGAGATGATTCAGCAGATTCAGAACGCCGGTATTCCGGTGGTCGCTATCTCATTGCGTCAGGATGCTGATGGTCAGCAGAATAAAATGAATCCGACTATGGCCGATGAAGAGCAGGTTTACAACGAAGGGTTAAAACAGGGGATTCGCCTGATTGCGGATGTTGTGGGGCGCAAAGCGCAGGCAGAAACGTTGATCGATTACGTTTTTGCGGCGCGGGCAAAGTTCAACGCGCCAGTTGCCAACATTCCTGATGCGAAAAAGGTGCGTATTTATATGGCTAACCCCGACCTGATGACTTACGGCTCCGGGAAGTATACGGGACTGATGATGCAGCATGCGGGGGGATTAAACGTGGCGGCGGCCAGTGTGAAAGGCGCCCGTCAGGTCGCGCTTGAGCAGGTATTAGCGTGGAATCCGCAGGTAATTTTTGTTCAGGACCGTTACCCGCAGGTGGTGACTGAGATCCAAAACGATCCCAACTGGCAGGGGATTGATGCGGTGAAAAATCATCGCATCTGGCTGATGCCGGAATACGCCAAAGCCTGGGGGTATCCGATGCCGGAAGCCTTGGCGATAGGTGAACTGTGGATGGCCAAAAAACTGTATCCGGACGCCTATAAAGACGTGGATGTCGATGCGCAGGCGCAAGACTACTATCAGCGTTTTTATCGTGTGAACTGGCAGTCTGATGCAGCTAAGTAACCGCATTTTACCCCAGCAGCCGCTGCTAATGGCGGCGGTCTTATTACTGGGCGTCAGCTCGCTGTGCCTCGGACAATATCCGCTGTCGTTAAGCGAGGTATTTTACCATCTGACGCACTATAGCGACGCCGAAGGGATTGCCAGCCAGATTGTCTGGACGGTCAGGTTACCACGTATTCTGATCGCGTTGCTGGCAGGGGGCGCGTTGGGTTTATGCGGCGCGACGCTGCAAGGGGTATTTCATAATCCACTGGTCGACCCGCATATTATCGGCGTGACGTCGGGGGCTGCCTTTGGCGGTACGCTGGCTATTCTGCTCGGCCTGTCGCCGTGGCTGATGATGGGCTCAACGTTTTTCTTCGGTCTGACGGCGCTGATTCTGGTGTATGCCATCGCTACATTGCAGGGGCTGGAGAATACGCTGGTGCTGATCCTGTCGGGTATCATTCTGAGCGGTTTCTTTGCCGCACTGGTGAGTCTGATTCAGTATCAGGCGGATACCGAAGAGACGTTACCGAACATTGTGTTCTGGCTGCTGGGGAGTTTTGCGACGGCCAACTGGCATAAAGTTCTGCTGTTGGCGATTCCGGTGGGTATCGCCGCGACGGTTTTGTATCAGTTACGCTGGCGGATAAATCTGCTATCGCTCAATGATAAAGATGCCAGAGCGCTGGGCGTGGCGGTGGTTCCTCTGCGACGCAGCGTGCTGGTGTGCTGCGCTTTTTTAGTCGCCGCTCAGGTGGCGGTAAGCGGCAGTATTGCCTGGGTCGGTCTGGTTATTCCGCATCTGGCACGTTTGCTGGTGGGTGTCGATCATCGTCGGTTGCTCCCTTGTGCCTTCTGGCTGGGGGGCGGTTTTATGATTGTGGTAGATGATATTGCGCGCACCCTGATGTCTGCGGAGATCCCGCTGGGGATCATCACTGCATTATTTGGCGCGCCGCTGTTTGCTTTTTTACTCATCCGCAACAGTCGTCGGAGGAAACAATGAAATCTGTCGCACTGCGCGTGAATCGGCTGACTTACGGGTATCGCGCACCGCTATTTGAGCCGCTTACGTTCAGTTGCCGGAAAGGTGAGGTCTGGGCGGTGCTGGGACGTAACGGTCTGGGTAAAAGTACGCTGCTCGATACGCTAACCGGCACGCTGCCTGCTTTGGGCGGCAGTATTGAGAATGCCGGTGGAATTGGGATTGTGGCGCAACATTGTCATCTGCCGTTTCCCTATACGGTCAGCGATGTGGTACTGATGGGGCGGGCACAGCACGTGAAGTTATTTGCGCAGCCCAGCCAGCAGGATCAAAAAAGGGCAGCGCAGGCGCTGGAGCAACTTAATATCGCACATCTTGGCGCCTGCTCGTTTGGTTCACTCTCTGGCGGGCAACAACAGTTAGTGATGATAGCCAGGGCATTGGTCACGGAATGCCAGACGTTATTGCTTGATGAACCATGTTCCGCGCTGGATCTCGCTAATCAGCAGGTGGTGCTGCAGCTCATCAGCGATCTGGCTCGCCAACAAGGCTGCAGCGTGCTGTTTTCAACCCACGATCCGCTGCATGCGCTACAGATAGCCACGCATACGCTGCTGCTGCTTCCTGAAGGAAAATGGCGGGCAGGGCCGACGGACAGCATCGTGACGGAAGATAATCTGTCCCAGGCCTATGGATTACCGCTGCGAAAAGTGAACGTTGAACATTACCAGACGCCGTTTATTGCGCCGCTGTTTTCTATTCGTCGGTAAGTGGTATAAAACCGGCGGCGATCAGAAATTCCTGACCGCCGTTGCCGAGCATAAACTCAACCAGCGCCAGCGCATCTTTGGATGCCTCCAGCAGCGCCAACTGGTATTCACATTGAATGTTATATTCAGCCGGAATCGCTACATAACGAACGTTGGGTAGTGTGCGGAGCGTTTTTGCATAATGCGCGTAGCCGATAAACAGATCGGCCAGTCCCTGACGCAGGACCCAGGCGCTGGCCAGTTCTCCCTGCGGGATCCTGACGGTGTCTCGACCACCAACCAGGGGAATGGCCCTTTCGCGAAGCTGCTGCCCAAGGCCCCTCTCCAGCGCATCCATCTTGTCAAAAAATGCCCAGGTATAATCCCCGGAAGGGTCACAGCCGGGCGTAGAGGTACCAATTCGCAGGGTAGGGTTTCGCAGCAAATCCAGCCATTCAGCGGTCCGGTTGGTAACCAGACCCAGTTGGTTCCAGCAAAAGGTGTGCGTTGAGAGAGCTTTATGCTGAGCCAGAAGGCGTTGCGGATGCTCCCGACTGGCCGAAGCAAACAGCGCACAGGGTTCGCCTGCCTCAATCTGCTCACGCAGTAAACCGGCTGGACCATATTCCACTTTCACATCTATTCCACTTATGTGCGTGAAATGGGTTATCAGCGGGGTCAGTGCCGGACGTAAACTGCCGGCTGCAAGCAGAGTGATGGAAGAAGACATTGTGTCACGCCTCGTAATAGGGTATGCGTCGACGAAGACGCGTGGCTGGCCGGGAAATGGCACGCGCGACGCACTGGCCAATTTCTGCGCAGGCAGTAAGCCCTTGCACAAACGGTTGATCGTGCATCAGCCAGGGAAGTGCGGCGAGCGCAATGCGGCCCCGGACGATATCAGGCGCCTGTAACGTATAGTCATCGCCGACATCCGGTATTTCCTCACTCGTGGATTGCAGTTGATCCCGCAGCGATGGAAATGGCAGATCTTTAATTTTTAACGCTTTCTGGCCTCTGGCATCGATAAAAACGTCAAACTTATAGGTTTCGCCCTGAGCGCGTATCACCGTCATTTTCTCTTTTTGCTCTAACTGATAATCCTGACCGAGCGCGCGAATATTCAGGATCCCGGCCTCACGCAGCGCCAGTAATCTGCGGATCGACTGTGAAGGAATGGCTGCATAGTTATCGATAAAGACGCGAGCAAGTCCATTGTTAAACCGCTCTCTGTCTTTCTCATCCAGCCACGGGACAATTTCCTGTACGGCCTCATGCAGTCGCAGAATAGCGTAACGCCAGGCAACCGTGTGTTTTTCACGTTTATTGCGTTCGACTTCTTCAAGATTGGCTGCGGCCCAGTGAAACGGATCGTGCTTTTTACGGGCAGCGAACCAGACATCCGTAAAGCTGTCGGCGTTCAGGGAAGAGAGGGCGACTTCTTTGCTCCAGACAGGGTCTGCCAGCTCAATTTCTTTGACTATGAGCATAAAGATCCTGTCCAGCAGCCCAGCAGAACCATCTGCAATACACTGTTCCAGTGCCTCAGCAGTCACAATGGAGAGTGGTTCGTAGGGGAGAGGGCAGTAAAAATCGGCTTCCGGTAGAATGCCAGAACGGGACATGAGGAGAATGTTGAGATCCTGACTGCCTTCATTTCTTTCGAAATGAACACCCTGCGCATCATCTAATACAAACCTGCCGTGTTGTGCGACGACGGCCATAGCCGCATCAATAGCGCTCAGCGACGTACCCAAAATTCCTACATTACACGCCGGGATTTTTGCCTCCATAAGCCCGGTCCACGGACTCGGGAAGAAGGTGCGTGATGCGCTTTGTGCGTCAGGCCAGACGTGACCCGTGGCGATGACAGCAAGATCAAAGTGCTCCGGGTCGTTATGATCGCTGCAAATAACAACGCCATCCGTTGTGGCTTTGACATCCTTGACCTGACAGGACTCGTGTACGGTGATGTTAAACCCCTGTTTGTCCGCAAGGTCTACAAGGCGTAAAAACTGGTCACGAAAATATTCACCGAGCAGAATTCGCGGCAGAAATTGTCGGTCATGCAGCGAGGCGTGTTTCACGCCATAACGGGCTAAATGTTCAACGCTTTGTTGACGTAACCAGTCGAGATAAGAAGAGGTAATGGGAGGTATTTCAATACTGGCGATATTTGCCAGCATCAATCGCGAGTTTTCCTCATCGCTATAGGGCATGCCTACCCCAGCTTCATTCGATTGTTCGTAGAGGCTAATTGAAAGCGGGGTTTGATGCTTGAGAAGCGCGAGTAACGTATAGATTCCTGTCGGTCCCGTACCGACGATAGCGATCTTGTTCATCTTATCCACCTGATATTATTTTTATGCCCTGTGATCGATGTTCTGTGTCGGCATTGTGCCGAAAACAAGCGAAGCAGGGTAAGTGTGGTCGATAACGGCGCAGGAGACAAACGGGATAGACAGCAAGAATAGCGAAATCGCTCAGGACGGCAACAACAATTAGGGGATTTTATCGAGAATAATATAAGGAGAAAGGCACCACATCAAAAGTGATATGGTGCGTCCGAGTGGACTCGAACCACCGACCCCCACCATGTCAAGGTGGTGCTCTAACCAACTGAGCTACGGACGCAATATGGTGCGTTCAATTGGACTCGAACCAACGACCCCCACCATGTCAAGGTGGTGCTCTAACCAACTGAGCTATGAACGCAACGTTGTAGGTGACAACGGGGACGAATATTAGCGGCACAGACCGAATGAGGCAAGAGGGAAATCGCATTTTTCTTCCTGATCTCACGCGTTTGCAGAGTAATTAAGCAAGTTGATTATATTTTGTTGATTTTGCAGCGTGTTTTTTATTCAGGGGGGAAATGGACTGGACATTAGTGGTTAACTGATATCCGAAAAGTTGATAGTGAAAAAAAAGCCTGCATGGGCACGGACCCTGGCAGGCATAAAGAAGAGAATTCGAACTTTTTATAATGAGGCGTAATAATAAGATAGTTACATCTCACTCTCTTAATAGCGGTTATGCTATTGAAAAACTTAAGCGTAACCACATTTTTTAAGTTCAGCGGGAGTTATCAGTTATCCTGTATTTTTCTATTCGTGTTCAGAACACCGGTAAACCGAGCCCTTGTTTCACTTCTCTTAATGTTTGCTGTGTGACTTCGTGCGCCTGTTCACTGCCTTTTTTCAGCATCGCCATCAGCATGCCTTTATCCTGAATGTAAGTTGCCCGACGCTCGCGCATCGGCGCGATGAGTTCTTGCAAGCACATCTCCAGCTCATTTTTGCATGTCCTGTCACCTAATCCGCCGCGCTGATAATGCGCTTTCATCTCCGCCACTTTGATTTTATCTGGGTGAAACGCGTCGAGGTAGGTGAATACGATATTGCCGTCAATCTGCCCAGGATCGGACACTTTCAGATGGTTAGGGTCGGTGTACATTGCGCTGACGGCGCGATGAATGGTTTCCTCGCTGGCGGACAACAGAATTGTATTACCTAGTGATTTCGACATCTTGGCGTTACCGTCGATACCGGGCAGACGACTGGTTTCACTCAGCAACGCTTTGCAATGCGACAAGACTGGGGCAGGTAACAAGCTATTCATTTTGTGCACGATTTCATTGGTCTGTTCGATCATCGGCAGTTGATCGTCGCCGACCGGAACCACTTCAGCTTTGAAGGCTGAAATATCTGCCGCCTGACTGATGGGATAAACCAGAAAGCCAACCGGTAACGAGCGGGCGAACCCTTTCTGCGCAATTTCGTTTTTGACCGTAGGATTACGTTCCACGCGCGCCACGGTAACGATGTTCATATAAAGCGCGGTCAGTTCGGCAAGGGCGGGCAAGGCCGATTGCAAACAAATGGTGGTGAGTGAGGGGTCTATGCCCGCGGCGAGATAGTCAGCCAGCACTTCGGGAATGTTGTTTTGGATCTTTTGTGGCGTACTGCCGTTATCGGTCAGTCCTTGCAGGTCCGCGACCAATATAAACTGCTGATAATCGTGCTGCAGCGTGGCGCGTTGGCGCAACGAGCCAACATAGTGGCCGAGGTGCAGCGGGCCAGTAGGACGATCGCCAGTGAGGATGATGGTTTTGTTGTTCATATAAGACTCCTTGATCGTAAAACCGAAAGGGGTCTTCAAATGCAAATAACCGCCTTTCGGCGGTTATTTAAAATGGGGGAAACACATTCTGACCGCCTTTAAGAAGGCAGCCACCACAGATTATGAGTAAAAGCGTTGATATCGTGTCTGGTGTTCATCCCGTCAACTTACCACTACCTGACGTAGAGGTAAAGCAATGCGCCGACAACTGACATAGTTCAGCTTGCTTCCAGCATGCCAAAGCTCACAATGCGCGAGCGCCCCAGTTCTTTTGCGCGATACAGCGCGACGTCTGCGGCACGCAGCAGATTATCGCTTTGGGCATGCTGCGGGTAGCTGGCAACACCGATAGAGACATCCACGTGACCAATATCGGACACGCCAAAGCGCAGTGACAATTCGCGTACGCCGTTGTAAATATCCGTCGCAAAGCTATTGGCCGCCTGTTCATCCGCACCTGCCAGCAGTACCAGAAACTCTTCGCCACCGTAACGGAAAGCCATGCCGCTGTCGTGGACAACACGCTGAATAACGGCGGCGATACTTTTTATCACACTATCGCCGGCCTCATGACCAAAGCGGTCATTGATGTTTTTGAAATGGTCGATATCGATCATCAGGCAACTGATCGGTTCTTGGGTACGAACCGCCTGGCTCATCTGGGTACGGAGAGTATCTTCAAGATGATGGCGATTGCGCAGACCGGTTAGGGGGTCGTATAGCGCTTTCTCCAGCAGTGCATCGCGCAAGCGTTGGTTGGCTAATGCCAGACCGAGTGCTTCTGCCATCAGTTCCAGGTAGGCGCGAGATGAGGTGGAATCCTCGCTGAGATTCTGGAATGAGAGCAGGCCGATGGCTTCACCCTGGGCAATCAGCGGCACGCATAAGGTATGCCGCTGGCACGATTCTGGCAGATGGTAGCAGGCGATATCCGGTTCGTCTTGTACCGGTGGATGGCTCTGGCCGCGGCGTACCGCCCAGCATTCGTCCGGGTGAAACGCATCGGCTTTACCCTCTGGTGAGAGCCACTGCGCAACGCAGCGCATCTGCCAGGGCTCCCGATCCAGTATGTACAGTCGGCCGGCGATACCTGGAGCAATATTCGGCGCGAACAGTTCCGCCACATTAATAACATCGGCAAAACTTTCGCACCCCTGCAGACGCTGCGTCATGCGCGCCAGCAGTTCGCGGATCCCCCAGTCGGCGTCTCTCTCTTTCTCCAGCCGCTGACGGGCCAGCCCGTTCTCGCGAAAAATCCGGATCGCCTGGGCCATATCGCCAATTTCATCGATCTGGTTAAAGCTGGGTGTCTCGACAGCATAATCTTGCGATGCCAGACGGTTAACTACATCGCTCAAACGCACCACCGGGCGCAACACACGGCGCTTCAATATAAACCCAAGAACGAACAAAAATAGCAGCGCCGTAAGACCGACCATCACTTCAGAGGCTGTGCGCAGTGTACGTGACGCCTGAGTGGCATCTTCAATGGCATTGAGTACACGGTTGTCGAGCAACTGGCGGAAATGGTCAATCCGGTCCTGTGCCCGCTCCAGTTCCTGTTCATAGGTTTTGCTGAAGAGCAGGGCAATCGCTTGTGTGTGCTCTCCCCGCGCGACGCTGGCCAGCGCTGCAGTTTGTTCGTCCTGCAGAGCATCAACAATATGCAATCCTTCATGCAATAGCGCCAGTTCTTCACCTGTCGCTCCGGCATCTTTCAACGCTGCCAGGCGATGCTCAACGGCTTTCAGTGACGCCTCTTTCTGACGATAGTTGTTCAAAGCATCAGGGTCTTTACTGACCACGTAGAGACGCGCCATATCAGACAGCGACCAGGCATCGAGTTCCACTTCTTCGGTCAGTTGGTCAAATTTATAACGTTGTTCCACCACCTGGCGTTCGGTGTTATCGGCGTTGGACGCCATCAGCATGACAACGCCGGAGGCGATGGTCAGGCATACCGTCGCGCTGTAGGCCCAGTTGGTGATTGTGGCTATTCGCACTGATTAGTTCCTTCTGCGACGATTAATCAATTAGCATGATTGAAATTATAGGAAACGTATGATTTTGCGTGAAAATAAAAAAGGCGGCTCTGGGCCGCCTTCTGTTATCGTCCTGACATCATAAATCTGGAGGATTTTTTCCTTCTTCCATAAAGGCTTCGTCGATACCTTCCACGTTACCGGCATGATCGCGCCCGGAAAACAGGTTCCAGCAGGTAATGAACAGTGCGGCGATCAGGGGGCCAATCACAAACCCGTTAATGCCGTAAATCTCCATCCCGCCGAGGGTGGTTATCAGAATCAGGTAGTCCGGCATTTTGGTGTCTTTTCCTACCAAAAGCGGGCGCAGGATGTTGTCCACCAGACCGACGATAATCACGAAGAACCCGACGATAAACAGCCCTTGCCACAGTTGGTGCGTAGCGAAGAGGAATATGGCTGCGGGTACCCAGACGATTGCCGAGCCGACGGCAGGCACCAGAGAGAGAAACGCCATTAATGCGCCCCACAGAACGCTGCCGTCGATATCCACAATCGCAAACGCGATGCCGCCAAGAATCCCCTGAACTAAAGCCACAACTGCTGTGCCCTTGACGGTTGCGCGCGTTACGCCGACAAATTTGGCGAACAAATGCTGTTTGGCAAAATCAGAAAGTGGTAATGAGTCCAGAATCTGGCGTACCAGATAAGGTCCATCTTTTAACAAGAAAAACAGCAGATACAGCATGATGCCAAAGCTGATGGCAAAGCCGAATGTCCCTTTACCGATCAGGAACGCGCTGCCCGCAAGGTACTGGCCGCCTTGCAACACAATGTCGGACAGCTTTTTCTGGATTTCTGCAACATTATCCAGATTGTGTTCTGCGAGGAATCCTCGCGCCCAGCCAGGAAGATACGAAAGAATAGAGGTGACGACTTCGGGAAACTGCGTGTCGTTTTGTTGCAGCTTGTTGTACACCACATTGAGTTCAATGGCCAGCGATGACAGGATCACCATGAGTGGGATAAAGACAATTAAACAGATAATGGCGATGGTTATTAACGATGCCAGCCCGTTGCGTTCGCCAAGTGCGCTGCGCAACCTATTTTTTACCGGGTTAAAAATAGTCGTTAATATCGCGGCCCACAAAATGGCGGAAAAGTAGGGGGACAGCACGTCGAAGAACGCCCAGGTAACGAGGGCAAGTATGAAAATGAAGAAACCTTTGGTCAGTCCGTTAAATCGCATCGGTGAATCCTGTAATGAGAAGCAGTCCCGACTATAGAACCGTTCTGAGGATTTACCAACTTTTGCTGAAGATCTCTGCTCAATACTTGCGGATACCGACTCACGTAAGCTCAGAGAGGAGAGAATACCGTTGTCCGTCGAACCGATAAGAATGGTGTTCTTTACGCCGTGTCGTGACCCGTTTTATCCTCGTATTGTTTGCGGTACTGTAAAGGAGATTGTCCCATCATTTTTTTAAAACAGGTAATGAAATAGGTCATTTCCGTAAAACCCACATGCTCGGCAATCTCTGTCACGTTCAGCGATGAGTAGCGCAATAAATCACAGCTTTTTTTAATCCTGCGGGTCAGTATATATTCCTGGATCCCGCCACCGGTTTGTTGACGGAAAATCCGCGAGGTATAGCTGCGTGAAAAGCCAACATCTGCGGCTAATTCATCAAGTGAAAACTTTTGCTGATAATGCTCTTCTACCCACTGCATAATGCGGGCCGCCACGGTCTGCTGTTGATGCACCACACTCTGCGGTTGCAGGGGAAGAAAGTCCAGAAGTTGCATTACCAGAAAAGCAACATCGCTAGCTGATTGATACCCGTTGCCCTTAAGTGATTCAAACCGATCGAGGATAAAGGCAATATAGTCCGCATGTTCACTGAGATCGTGAATTTGTGCCGGAGCATGGGTACCAGAGAGTGCTGCAAATTGAGCCTGGTGGCGGGGAAACATCTGCAAGGCACTGATTATTTCGTTGTGCTCAATATGCATAGCCGTACGATAAGACGGGTTGTTCGGTGCAACATCAACCTGTACCTTATGCAAGCGAAACGGTGGGAAAATAAATAGTCTGCCCGGCTTCGCTGTATAGTGTTGTTTATCAACGACGACTATCCCGTAACCTTTTGAAATATATAAAAACTCAATGCATTGATGCCAATGGTAATAATGAACACTCGCGCCCATTGGACGCTGAAAAGAAATCACTTCATTCCCCATCGCAATTCTTTCTAGTTTTTGTGGATCGTTCATTTTTTACCATGACAACAGAATTAAGTTTTACTGCTATATATTAAAGATATTGCTGAATATCGGTCCAAAAATCTAATCAAACTTAAAAATCGAACTGTTTTTGTGAACATGCTCACGCTGCCGTAGGAAACAAAAAGACTAATCTCCGTCCGTCAGCACCTGGTTGTCGGCTGAAACCTTGAGTCTATAAATACTTCATAAGAGGTAGTGGATTATGATTGCAATTAAACCTTCGGTTTTTTTTATTTATACTTATCATTGTCGAGATAATGCTGGAGCCGCATCATGAACGCGATTGCCCCGACTCGCTTAGCGCAGCTCAAAATGAGCAGCTTTATTTTTCTCTATTTCTTTACCTGGTCATCCAGCTTCGGCTTATATGCATTATGGCTGAGTCAAAAAGTTGGTCTTGATAGCGTAACAATTGGTACAGTATTCGCGGTTAATGGTGTGTTTGCCGTGGTTATGAAACCAGTATATGGTTACATCATGGATAAAATAGGCATGAGCAAATGGCTTCTCTATTTTGTCTGCGCCACTTCGGCATTAATGGCACCGTTTTTTGTGGTTATTTATAAGCCTTTGTTGCTGAGTCATACGATGTTCGGCATTATTATTGGTGCATTCTATTTAAGCCTGGGATGGTATGCGGGAGTGGCAGCCGCTGAATCCTATGCCGATCGTTTCAGTCGCCTTTACGGCCTGGAGTTTGGCCGTATCCGAATGTGGGGATCGCTCGGCTGGGCGCTGGCGGCTTCGGTTTCCGGCGTATTATTCAACTATACTCCAATCGCTAACTTTATACTGAGCAGTACCACATCCGTAGTCATGCTGGTGGTGTTGTTGAGCCTGAAAATTGGTGATGAGCAGTTACGAAATAACTCGGTTATCTCAGAAAATAAAATTGTCTTTGCCGATGTCATTGCGCTGATGCAGAACCGTAAATTCTGGATGTTTAGTCTGTATGTCGCAGGTGTCGCGTGGATGATGTTTGTAGCAGAACAGCAATTTCCTCGTTACTTTGTTTCTTTCTTTGCCACCAAAGAGCAGGGCAATGCCTGGTATGGTTACCTGGGGACGCTCCAGGCTGGAATTGAATTCCTGATGATGATGTTTATTCCCACGCTGGTTAACTATTATGGTGCCAAGAAGGGGTTGCTGCTGTGCGGGCTAGTCGTGGGGCTTCGTCTGATTCTTTCTGGTTTAACCGTCGACCCAATTATGATTTCAATTATTAAACCATTTTACGGTGTGGAAATAGCGTTACTGCTAATTTCTGTATTTAAATATATCGCCGAACACTTTCATAAACGCGTTAACGCCACCATGTATTTGCTGGGTTATCAGGCAATGGTATATGTCGGTTCTGTTGTCGTGGCGCCACCAGCGGGGTATTTATACGATAAAATAGGTTTTGCACACACCTTTTTAATTATGGGTGTTTGTGCACTGCTGTTCACGCTAATTTCCGCTTTCACGCTTTCTTGTAGCCATGCGGGAAACAAGATATTAGCGCCGCGCGCTGATATGTTGCGTTCTCAGACTATTAAAACATCGAAATAGTAATAACAGGATAATTTATGATTGCTAATAAAACGGCCAATGTCGTTACTGAACCCCTGCGCGTGTCAGACGCAGCCCCAGTTGACCGTCAGGCATTGAAAAAAGAGTTAGATAATGCAATACCGTATATTTCGTCACGAATTGATCGAACGTTATATGCTCTTGGCAATAAATTTCCCAATGAGGCCTGTGAAGGAGGGAAATGGCAACCCGCTGAAAATAACCAATGGACAAACAGTTTCTGGACAGGGCAGCTTTGGCTATTGTGGGAGATGACCGGTGATAGCAAATACCGTCAGGCTGCTGAGCGATTCATTACTTCATTCGCTCATCGTCTGGTTAACCGTATTGAAACAGATACCCATGACCTCGGCTTTCTTTATTCATTGTCGTGTGTAAACGCATGGCAACTGACAGGTAACGCAGCCGCACGCGATATCGCTCTGCATGCGGCTGAAATGATGATGCAACGCTATAACCCAACAGCAGGTATTATCCAGGCATGGGGAGATCTGACAGATCCAGAGCAGCAGGGACGAATGATTATAGACTGTAATATGAACCTTCCACTGCTCTATTGGGCAAGCGAGCAGACGGGGAATCGGGTCTTTGCTGACGCGGCCTTATCCCATGCCATGCAGGCTGCGAAATATATCGTACGGCCCGATGCATCGACGTATCACACCTACTATATGGATGTTGTGACAGGTGAGCCGCGGTTTGGCAATACGCACCAGGGACACAGCGATAGCTCATGCTGGGCACGTGGTCAGGCGTGGGGGATTTATGGATTCATGCTTAGCTATCTGTATACGGGGAAATCTGAGTTCGTCAGCCTGACCCGCAGCCTGAGTCATTACTTTATTAACCGCCTGCCTGAGGACTCAATTTGTCACTGGGATCTGGCTTTGAATAACACAGATGCCGTGCGCGATAGTTCCGCAGCAGCCATCGCTGCCTGTGGTCTGCTGGAGTTGGCGAAAGCATTACCGGCGACAGATGCGGGTAGGATGCAGTATGAAGAAGTGGCTTTGCGGATTGTGCAATCGCTGACTAAGCGCTATCTCTCTACAAATGAATCGGAATGTGAAGGGTTACTGATGCACTCGGTTTATCATATGCCAGCTGGTAAAGGTGTTGATGAATGTTGTTCCTGGGGAGACTATTTTTATCTTGAAGCGTTAACTCGTGTGCGCCAGTGCTGGACGCCTTATTGGTAGAGACAATTATCTCTAAGCGTATGAAATATTTAAAGTGGGGCAACAGTGTTGTTGCCCCACTTTAGCGGCCAGGGATATCCGTTCAGATTTAGCCGTGTCTGATTTTCCCATCAATTCCCGGTTGAGGTTTACCAAACAGATATCCTTGTGCGAAATCACAGCCCAGTGCCTGAAGTTTTTCCAGTTGTTCCTGTGTTTCAACGCCTTCTGCAACAGCCTTCATATTAAGGGATTTCGCCATGCCTGTAATGAGTTTGATAATATTAAGGGCATCGTCCTGGGTAGATAGTGAATGTACAAAGGACTTATCTATTTTTATTTTATCGAAGGCCAGCCGGCTCAACCGGGAAAGAGAAGAATACCCGGTACCAAAATCATCGATGGAGATTTTCACGCCCAGCGCCCTGAGTTTATTCAGCGTATTCATCGGCGTATTACTCTCAGTAAAGATAGAGGATTCAGTGACCTCCAGTTCAAGGCGTTGAGCGGGGAGTCCTGTTTCTTTCAGAATAGTCAGCACTATTCCGGCAAAGGCTTTGCTGCTTAGCTGTACCGGCGAGACATTGACTGAAATTTTGGCCGGAATCGTCCAGGAAGCCGCTTCCGTACAGGCAATTTCCAGCACAAATTTTCCCATCTCGTTAATCATGCCTGTTTTTTCCGCAACAGGAATAAAGCTATCCGGCGACAGGAGGCCCTTTAGAGGGTGAACCCAACGAATAAGGGCTTCATAGCTGTAAATTTCCCGGCTGAAAGAATCCACAATAGGCTGATAATAAACCACGAATTCTTTATTCACTATGGCCATCGCCATATCATGCTCAAGCGTTCTGCTTTCTTGCAGCTTTTCTAACATCCATTGCCGGAAGACTTTTATCTTACCTGAACCTTCATTTTTGGCTTCATACAGGGCCAGATCTGCAAATTTATAAAGATAATCGGAGCGGCGTTCTGTTTCTGATATAACAATCCCAACACAGGTAGTTATGTTTATAATTGTGTTATAAATCATGTAGGGTTGGCTGATAAAATCGCATATCTTTTGGGCGCGCGAAACGGCCTGGCTCTCTGTCAGACCACTTGAGAGAAACGCAAACTCATCTCCACCTAAGCGATACAGCGTATCTGAAGTGTGGCTCATTGAAATCAGACGGTCCGATATCTGGCGTAATAAAATATCACCGGCATCATGACCATAGGTATCATTTACCTCTTTGAATCGGTCTAAATCAAACAGCATCACAGTCACGGAATCGTTGTTTTTTTCTGCCATCTCGATTGTTTGATTTAAATTCCCCCAGAAGAATTGGCGGTTATTCATATCAGTAAGCGAGTCATGGTAGACGTCATATTCCAGTTTTGCATTCTGGATTTGCAACTTTTCTTTAGAACTCTGAAGTTCTTCAGCGAGACTCTTTACCTGAAGATGCGCTCGCAGAATATTTCTGTTCTGAAAGAATATCAGTACACCCAGTATCGCACTCAGTATGATCAGCAGAACAGAGGTTGCCGAGTAAATATAGTACAGCGTTTGAATTTTAAGGTTGGCGTTATTGATCGAGTTAACATCCTTATTTAACGCACCGGATGAAAGGCGGCCAAGTTGCGAATCCAGCGCATGCATTTTTTTCAGGTATGCCTGGAGTTCTGAACGGTTCATTTTCTCGAGGTTAACGTCCAGATAGTTAAGCGTATTTTCAAGTTTTAACGCCAGTTCACTGTGCGCCTGATTGCTCGCTATATAGTGCCCTAAATCACCTTCTTTTATCAAATCACTCTGGCTAAGCATAATGTCGAGGCGCAGGCGTACCTCATCGAGGCCCATCGTTTCATCGATAGTGTAAAGACCAAGCAATGATTCGAATCGGTAATATTGCGATACCATTTGCGCAGCGGACCATGAATCGGTGTAATGCGTTAATTTCTGTAACTCTTGCTGCCTTTCATGCACCAGGAAGGAAATATACCCAGTAGATATAAAAAGAAAAAATATGATGCCAGCCAGTATTCTGTTCATGATGTTCCTCTGAACGCTTACTCAATATCCATTCTACTGACCTGCCATGCTGACCTTGAGTAATAAATCTGATTATTCAGTTCAGATATGCTGTCATAGGGATACACAATGAATAACGGCCCTTTATCACGGATTTGCATATATTTTCCGTTGATTTTTAAAGCAAGAATGACATTGTACTTCTTGAAATCATTGAGAGGGATAACGGTGGTGTAGTCATTGAGCGCAGTAACTTTTACAACCGTACCTTTCGCCCCAACAAAATCCATGAGCTTTTGTAGTGGAATACCCGTAAAAGTCGTGCGTCCATTATACCAGGGAGAAGTGGTTTGAAAACTTACCATGCCCAGTTTCTCGAGGCTGGCGGTATCAAAAGTGGCTTTCCCGTCTTCATTTGTATTTTCTATATTACCGGACACGGTTAAAAGGACTTTGCCCGTAGGTTTGGAAAGTTCACCCGCCCAGAGCTGTGTGGAGACGACCAAGCTTAACAACATGACAAATAACCGCATTCTGACCTCACCTGACTTCCGGATGTAAAAAGATTATAATTTAGATATTATGCTATTTATATATACTGTATGGACATTATTTTACAGTACGCCTTTTTGTTTTTTAACTTAATGAAATCAGTGGGTTAGTGTGGGGCCATTTTATGCATTGATTAAGTAAGGCCGATGCTGTCATTTAAAGTACCGCTAAAATTTACCCCGTCTGTATAAAAATAAGCTATCAATTCAGTCAGCGCAAATAAATACCTACGAATACCAAGGTTTATTTTTTGCAGTCATAAGGTGACGTTTTTTCGTTGGATGATAATTTCTGGCTGTAAAGCAGCCCCGTAAGTGGGCTTGCTGCGTGCCAGCAATGATTGACAGGCAAGTTGAGGCAGTTATGCCTGTCTGAATCAGCTTAATCGCGCATGTGTGCCGACTGGCGCGCATACAGGTAAGCGGTGGCTCGCGACACGCCTAAATGCTGCGCGACGGTATCCATTGATTTTCGTACGTTCAGCAAACCTTCTTTACGGAGTTGTTGAATCAATAACTTACGGTCTTCAGGTTTGAGCGCGCGCGCCGTGGTCGCGCGTTTAGCGGCAAAGTCATCAATACGCTGGCGAATAACTTCATTACTACCGGGATCGATATGTTCTTTTATGGGGGAGTCTTCGGTTTCAGTAAATTGTGCAAGCGCGCTCTGTATACCCCGAAACAACGTCATATCAACATTAAGGCACAGCGCCGCGACGTATTTACCGTCCTCATCCTTGATACCAATGGAAGTGCTTTTTACCGGACGACCATCAGCAAACTGATTGCTGTAGTTGGCGATGATGCTGGGAAAGTCTGGTGATGCTATGCGCGCCAGACCCAGTTCTGTTGCTGGTTGGCCTGGTTTACGTCCGGAAAGATTATTATGGATGGCCAAAATGGCATGTTCAGGTTTTTTGAGGTCGTGAACAACCACTTCACAAAAGGGAGAAAAGGTCTCGCTTAACCCTCTGGCGATAGTATCAAGTTGGCTGAGAAGCGAGTTATTGTCGGTTTTTGGCATGCCAGTCTCCTGCAGTGGTGCCTTTTGCCACGATGATGAGCAGTTTACAGTGAGCAGGGCTCGCTTTTCCAGACGGGAATGTACAGACAGGAATAAGGTATCTGCATGGCAGATACCTTGCTTATCATCCAGCCAGCAATTCACCATAGCGGCTGATGTCCACGTTTCCACCGCTGATAATAATGCCGATTTTCTTACCCTGAAGTTCAGATTTACGTGCTCTGGCGGCGGCAAAACCCAGACAGCCAGTTGGCTCTACGACGATTTTCATTCGTTCTGCGATAAATTTCATCGCGGTGACTAATTCAGTATCTGAGACAGTCAGAATATCGTTCACGTTTTGCTGAATAATCGCAAACGTATACTGCCCAAGGTGTTGAGTCTGAGCGCCATCGGCTATGGTTTTCGGTGTATCAATATGAACAATGTTGCCGCTGCGAAACGACTGCTGACCGTCATTGCCTGCCTCAGGTTCTACGCCATAGACCACACAGTCAGGGGAAAGATGCCTCGCTGCCAGTGCGGAACCGGATAGCAGGCCGCCGCCACCCAGACATACGAAAAGGACGTCTAACGGTCCCACTTCCTCAATCAACTCTTTCGTTGCGGTGCCCTGGCCCGCAATAACGTGCGGATGATCGTAAGGAGGGATCAGCGTCAGCCCTTGTTTCTCAGCCAGGTCCTGACCAATTTTTTCTCTGTCTTCAGTATAGCGATCGTAAATCACTACATTTCCGCCATACCCTTTGGTTGCGGCAACTTTGGCAGCCGGGGCATCATGCGGCATGATAATTGTCGCCGGAATCCCCAATAATTTTGCCGACAAGGCTATGGCTTGCGCATGATTCCCCGAAGAAAAGGTCACGACGCCCGCAGCCCGTTGTTGTGGCGTGAACTGGCGTAGCGCATTCATAGCGCCGCGAAATTTGAACGCGCCCATTCTCTGGAAGTTTTCGCATTTAAAGAAGACTTCAGCGCCAAATTCTTCATTAACCGTGCGGGACGTCATTACCGGCGTTTTGTTGGCATAATTTGCGATGCGCTCTGCCGCAGCGACAATATCGTTATAATCAGGCAGTGTCATATCAGTCATTTTTATTCACCTGTATGCAGTTAAAAATCAGGCCTGCGCGGCCAAAGCCATCGCTTCGATTTCTACGGCAAAACCGTAATGAAGTTCGGCAACGCCAGCGACAGCACGGGCAGGGCGAAAATCACCGATCCACTCACCATAGATCCTGTTAAATGTCGGCCACTGGTTGATATCCGTCACATAGACACGCACTGAAACCAGATGTTGCCGCGAGACTCCAGCACCAGCCAGACAGGCATCGACATTTTGTAAGGCCAGTCTGGTTTGTTCTTCAAAAGACGCATCGGCTTTTTTTTCGCCATCCAGGGTGACTGGCAGTTGCCCGGAAATGAACACAAAACCACCTGCCGTGGTACTGTGCGAGTAATGACCCGCCGGGGGGAAACTTCCTGGTGAAGCATTGAGCGTAATGTCTGGGGACATAAGCGATCTCCTGTGTTTTTGGTAATTCAATTTGTATAAAATAATACTGTTTGTATTATTTATACGCCTTCATGCTCCGGTCGGCTAGTGATAGTTTTCATGGGCGCTGATTTTGTGAACTAAAACAAACGTGACACACGCTATATAGCGGATGTTGGGATATGAGTGAGGGGAAAACTGGGGGAGGAGGTATCGCCCCAGAACGGGGCGTTTAAGTCAATAACGTTAGCCAATATGACCGTGGTTAATCTTACTCAATGGCTCATTGATATCGAAGATTTTGAAAAACACTTCTTCCACACCCAGATGCTTCAGGCGGGCAGTATGTTTTTTGATATAAGCCTGTGCGGAGTCTTGATCCTGAAACAGATAGATGCCACCAGCTTCATGATTGGCTTCGTTCTCGGTCCAGATTTTCCAGATAAAGCCCGGCTCCTGATTGATGGATTCGGCCAGTTCGACAAGTTGCTGCGACATCTCGGCGCCAAACGGACCATGAAAATTAAAGTGAATCTGCACCAGTTTGTTCGACATATAGCCTCCCTGGATTGGGTTGTGTAACGGATAAGAGGGTTAGCGTAGCAGCACCTTACCCGTCAGGTAAGTTGTTGCCTGCCCGCCAATATAAACGCGAGAGTCCGCCAATTGACAGCGTAAATCTCCCCCGCGTTCAGATACCTGACGCGCCAACATTTCTGTTTTATTCAGTTTTGCGGCCCAGTAAGGAATGAGCATGCTATGCGCCGAACCCGTGACGGGATCTTCTGCGACGGCCTCGCCCGGGCAGAAGAAACGGCTGACAAAATCATATTCCCCGTCGCCAGGCGCGGTAATACAAACCATTTTGCCTAGTGGAACCATGGCGTGGATATTCGGACGTACAGCCTCGACCTGGTGCTGATCCTCCAACACCACCATGTAATCGCGCCCCACGCGAACTTCTTTATATTCTGTGATGCCCAACGCTTCCAGCAGTAAGGCGGGCGGTACGACAGGCTCGCTTTGCCAGGCAGGAAAATCAAGCGTCAGCCATTCATCGCTGCGTGTGACCATCAGCGGACCTACAAATCGGGTGGCAAAATGGATCGTCGTGTCCGGGTAATCCAGATGTTCGAAAATCACATGCGCCGCGGCAAGCGTGGCATGCCCACAAAGATTAATTTCTCCCTGCGTGGTAAACCAACGTAGCTCAAAGCCATTATCATTGGCGACAAAGAAAGCGGTTTCCGACTGGTTATGCTGCTGCGCCATTTTTAATAATGTTTCATCGGGCAGCCAGTCCGTGAGGGGACATACAGCGGCGGCATTACCAGCAAACGTCGTGGTGCTAAAGGCGTCTACCATATAAAAATCGATTTGTTGCACTGTGTAACCCTCTCTTTGCACTCGGGATAACCTCCACTCTACCATGTAATGATTGCCATTAGTTACGCGGGTCGATTCGCCAGTGCAGTGAAAATTCGTTATCATCCGTGCCCACATTCCATCCTGGCTGTCTGATGTCTACAATCCTTGATACCTTTATTGCCCCGCCTTGTCATGACGAGATAGAGATTCTCTATCAGGACGAGCATCTGGTGCTTATCAATAAACCCACAGGGCTACTTAGCTTGTCGGGGAAAAATCCGCAGAATCTCGATTCGGTACATCACCGGCTGGTACAGATTTATCCCGGTTGCACGTTGGTCCATCGGCTTGATTTCGGCACCTCCGGGCTGATGGTGGTGGCACGTAATAAGGGTATTAACGCCGCGCTGTGCCAGCAGTTTAGTCAGCGCATGGTGACGAAGGTATACAGCGCGCTGTTATGCGGGCATTTGGAAAACAATGCAGGGATTATCGACGCAGCGATTAGTAAAGATCCGGCGCGGTTTCCGCTGATGACGATTTGCGCCGTTAACGGCAAGCCCGCGCGTTCGCGCTATCAGGTTGTTGAGCGTTTTCTCCAGCGCCAGAAGGACGGGGGATTACTCCCCTTAACGCGGGTACAACTGACGCCTGAAACCGGGCGTACCCATCAACTCCGGATCCACTGTCAGCAGTTGGGACATCCTATTTTGGGGTGCGATTTGTATGGTGGGCGTTTGCTGCCAGGTACTGAACTCACCCCGCGACTGATGCTGCATGCCAGCGCATTGCGTTTCAGGCATCCTGTCAGCGAACAGTGGGTGAATGCCGAAAACGCCAGTCCCTTTTGAAGGCGTAAAAAAGCCGCCTGACGGCGCAATACCGTTCAATTAAGTATGTATGGTGAACATGTGATTCGTGATCAGGATTCCGTTCACCTCAGCCGTATCACTTCTCTAAAGCACAGATACCCGTGAACGTGCAAGGGAGGCTCACTGCCGCCTCCCTTGCATCCCAGGCTCCCGGCGGGAAAATCGTCGCTGCGCGAGTTATTCGTCTTATGCCGTCTGCCTGTCGGGTCGGGGCCGAGCCTGCGTCCATGCAGGCCGTCCCCTCTGTCCGCATCCCTGCGGACAGCCCCGGTCAGCCGTCAACGACTCATCGATTTTCAGCCGGACATGGGTCATCGCTTCAACGCTCTGACTTCCAGTTAAATCTGTTTTGCTGTTTAAACAAAAAACGCAAATGGTCAGGTGTGGGCTGGTCCGGCTGAAAATTGCCGACGTGTTTCCGTAAGGCCGGGAGAGCCAGCATGGATGCTGGCTCAGGGCGCGCTTTGCAGGGACGCTACCTCGCGCCCGGCCCGGTAGCCTGGAGGAATGAGCGGAGGGGACCGCGGAGCGGCAATTTTCCCGCCGGGAGCCGGGATTGTAAAGGGCGTGGCGAAGAACGCCCTTTACTCGTTCACGGGTATCGATGCTTCAGAGAAACGATGAACATGAGGTGAACGGAATCCTTTCTCTGGGATGGCATATTCATTACTTCCGCCAACACAGGTTGATACTTCCTGAAACTTAAGCGTTAACTGAACGGCATTGGCCTGACGGCGGCTATTGTGAGCTTATCGTGCAGCGCGTTGCAAAATGACGGCAGACGGCTGGCGTTGCAGATAACGCATCCGCAGCATCATCAATACGGCCGCAGAGGTCAGACCGATAATAAAGCCCATCCAAAAACCTGCAGGTCCCATCCTGTCGACCACCAGATCGGTAAGCGCCAGAATATAGCCGCTTGGCAGACCCAGCACCCAGTAGGCTGTAAAGGTGATAAAGAAGATAGAGCGCGTGTCTTTATAACCGCGCAGGACACCGCTGCCAATAACCTGGATAGAGTCCGATATTTGATACACCGCGGCCAGCAACATGAGTTGCGCCGCCAGAGCGACAACTTCCGGATTATCGTTGTAGAGCAGGGCAATGTGCTCACGGAAGGTCACGGTGAAAATCGCCGTTATTACCGCCATGCAGACACCAACGCCCAAACCCGTTCTGGCCGCCGTTTGCGCCTCAAGCGTGGAACCTTGACCCAAACGATAACCGACACGAATAGTGACGGCGGCAGCCAGCGACATCGGCAAAACGAACATTAACGAACTAAAGTTCAGCGCGATTTGGTGCCCGGCCACATCGACGATCCCCAGCGGGGAAACCAGTAGCGCAACCACAGCAAACAACGTCACTTCAAAAAATAACGCCAGCGCGATGGGTAAACCCAGCTGTACCAGACGCTTCATCACTGCAGTGTCTGGCTTCTGGAATCCTCGCTCATTACGGATGTCACGCATTGAACGCGCGTGTTTGACGTAAGACAGCATGGCGGCAAACATCACCCAGTAAACCGCCGCCGTGGCCACGCCACAGCCTACGCCGCCAAGTTCCGGCATACCTAAATGACCATAGATGAAAACATAGTTAACCGGGATGTTCACCAGCAGGCCGATAAACCCCATCACCATCGCCGGTTTAGTCTTGGCCAGGCCTTCGCATTGGTTACGGGCTACCTGGAAAAACAAATATCCCGGCGCGCCCCACAGCAATGCACGCAGATAACCGACGGCTTTATCGGCCAGCGCCGGGTCGATGTTATGCATGGAGCGGATGATATAACCCGCATTCCACAGCACGACCATAATCAAAACGGAGACGCTACCAGCCAGCCAGAATCCCTGGCGTATCTGATGGGCGATACGATCGCGGCGGCCGGAGCCATTGAGTTGGGCGATTACCGGCGTCAACGCCAGCAGGAGTCCGTGGCCAAACAGAATAGCCGGCAGCCAGATCGACGTACCAATGGCGACGGCCGCCATATCCGTCGCGCTGTATCCGCCCGCCATGACGGTATCGACGAACCCCATTGCGGTTTGAGCGATTTGCGCAAGAATCACCGGTATTGCCAGAGCTAATAACTGACGCGCTTCACTTACATACTTTTGCACGTGTACACCACTATATTGTTGTTATTTGAGAGACTAAAAAAGCCGCCTTATATGGCAGCAAGGAGAAAAAGCTGGGGAATTTTCAGTCTATTGTAGCGAGGAATACGTAATTCTCCAGTGAAAAAACAGGCAGCGGTGGCGCACTGCTGGCAACCTGAATTTCCACCTGCTATTGTGCTGGGCAGAGATGTCTTAATTGAGTTCAGGAGTGAGAAGTATGTTTACGGGTATTGTGCAGGGCACCGCAAAATTGGTGTCCATTGATGAAAAACCAAATTTTCGTACGCATGTCGTGGAGTTGCCTGAATATATGCTGGATGCGCTGGAGACCGGCGCATCGGTTGCCCACAATGGCTGTTGTCTGACGGTAACCGAAATCAACGGTAATCACATAAGCTTCGATCTGATGAAAGAGACGCTGCGTATCACCAACCTGGGCGACCTTAAGGTCGGGGATATGGTTAACGTTGAGCGTGCGGCAAAATTCAGCGATGAGATTGGCGGGCATTTAATGTCAGGCCATATTATGACCACCGCCGAGGTGTCGAAAATTCTGACTTCTGAAAATAACCGGCAGGTATGGTTTAAAGTTCAGGACCCATCGCTGATGAAATATATCCTGTATAAGGGGTTTATCGGCATTGACGGCATCAGCCTGACGGTCGGCGAAGTCACGCCAACGCGCTTTTGCGTGCATTTGATCCCGGAAACGCTGGAGCGTACGACGCTGGGTAAGAAAAAGCTGGGCGCGCGGGTTAATATCGAAATCGATCCGCAAACGCAAGCGGTTGTTGATACCGTTGAACGTGTGCTGGCTGCGCGTGAAAGCGCCATCAGTAACATAGCGGGCGAGGCCTGAGTCCGGCCTGAAACAAAATGCCCCCGTGAGTACGGGGGCGGCAGCCATTAGCGGGGGACGCGCAGACCGTGTTCGACACCGCGGGAGAAAACCACCTGCCAAAGCTGGATATCGCGAGCACGAAACGCACCGGCGCAGGCGTTCAGGTAATAGCTGAACATCCGTTTAAAACGCTCGGTATAGTTATCGGCGATTTCAGGCCAGGAACGCATGAAGCGTTCGTGCCATGCCATCAGCGTGGTATCGTAATCCGCGCCAAAATTATGCCAGTCTTCCATCACAAAATGCGGCTCGCTGGCGTTGGCAATCTGGCGAACTGACGGTAAACAGCCGTTCGGGAAGATGTATTTATTGATCCACGGATCAACATTATTGTCGGTTTTATTCGAACCGATGCTGTGCAGTAAAAACAGACCGTCCGGCTTTAAATTGCGATCGACAACGTCGAAATAGGTGTTGTAATTTTTCGGGCCGACATGCTCAAACATGCCGACGGAGACAATGCGATCAAATTTGTCGTTCAGGTCGCGGTAATCCTGCAGCAAAATGGTGACGTCCAGTCCCGCGCAACGCGCTTGCGCCATTTTCTGCTGCTCTGCTGAGATGGTCACACCTACCACGCTCACACCGTATTGCGATGCCATGAAATGGGACAAGCCACCCCAGCCGCAACCAATATCGAGCACCCGCATTCCCGGCTTTAACTGCAATTTTTCGGCAATCATTTTTAACTTCGCCTGTTGGGCAGATTCCAGGGTATCAGCATCTTTCCAGTAGGCGCAGGAATACTGCATGTAAGGATCAAGCATGCGGCTAAAGAGGTCGTTGCCCAGATCGTAATGTTCTTTGCCGACAACCCAGGCGCGCTTTTTGGTCTGTAAATTAAACAGTCGTGCCGTGGCGATACGTAAGGTATCTTTGAAGTGGCGGGGGAGTTGATTTTCAAGCCCGGCGCGCAATACCTTGGTGAAAAATATGTCCAGCCGATCGCACTCCCACCAGCCGTCCATATAGCTCTCACCCAAACCTAACGATCCTTCCTGCAGTACGCGTTTGAAAAAATCGGGGTTCTTGACACGAATATCCGCCGCAGCCGAACCATTAATGGTAATGCCTGCACGGCTCAATAATTCATTGGTGATGCGGTACCAGTCATCATCCGGTACGCTGACGTCTTCTATACACGATGAACTCATAGCTTCTCCATCACTGGTCGGTGATCAGAACCTTAAAACAGCGTAGACGCTTTTTTGGGCTTTGTGAGAAATCTCACGGAATTAATCCGCGAATCTTTAATCCGACGTAGAACAGAGGAAGGGAGGAACCCTTACCGAAAAGGCCATCCGTGGAAAAACGGGAACGTTCTTGTCCCCGTTAATACCTAAAAATTATCGTTTTTGTAACAACTGAAAATCAGTATAAGCCTGATTTTTTGACGATTCAATAGAAAATTGTTAGCGGGCTAACTATGTGCCCGCGACAATTATTAGTGAGACTCACCGTGGGCAATTTGCGCCCGGTCATCTGTTTGACGGGTGTTATCGGTCTGCGATTGCATTTTGTAACCGAAGGCTGCCAGCAGCACTGTTGTTAGCATCACGCTGGTGGTGGTGAGCAGCGGGGTGGCGATCAGCCACGACACCACAAGACTTGCCAGGAAGCATAAACCCAGTTGCAGCGTATTTTGCAATGCGGCTGCGCGTCCTGTGGCCTGTGGGAAAGGACGTAACGCCTGAGCGACAACGATAGGATAGATTGCGCCGTTGGCAATCGCCATTACGCAGAATGGGATCAGAATTTCAGCCAGCGCAACATGATGAATAAAGCCGGTAGCCCAGGTGGCAACAACGCTGATGGCATAAAGAATCAGTAACCATGGCAGCATCTGACGACCTTGCCATTTTTGCAGCGCCGCACGGCAACCGTAACCACCAATTAAGAAGGCGATAGTTTGCGGAACATAGCTCAGGCCAATCACTGCCGGGCTGTAGCCCATTTCGCTAAGGATAAACGGTGAACCCGTCAGCCATGCGAAAAAGCTTGCGGAGCAGGCGGCATAAATTAGTACGTTTCCACGATAAGCTTTCGAGCGCAACAGTGTGGCGAAAGTCAGTTTATCCTGGCTGTCGTCGCGTGCTTTAACCGTCGGTTTTAAACGCAGGGCCGGAAGCATCAGAATCAGGGTAATAGCAAACAGGGTGGCGAAAATGGTCTGCCAGGAGAAATGGACCAGAATCCAGCTGCCCAATAACGGCGCGAGAGCCGGTGATAACCCGACCAGCGGCATAATGGTGGCAAAGATGCGGTTTACTTTTTGTGAAGGGTAATAGTCTGTAACCAGCGCCTGCCAGATAACCGACGCGGCACAGACGCCAACGGCCTGAATAAAGCGTAGCGCCAGCAAACCAGTGGCGTTTTCAACCCACAGCATACCCAGACTACCCAGCGCAAAAATAGATAAACCCAACAGTAAAATCGGTTTACGGCCATAGCGGTCCGAGAGCGGTCCCCACAGTAGTTGTGCGACGGCGAAACCCGCTAAAAATAAACTTAGGCTGGCGCTGACGGCAGATGCAGGTGTTTGCAGATCGGACTGAATCGCGGCAAAGGCAGGCAGATACATATCCGTCGCCAGAAAGCCGAGCACGCTAAGGCCCGCCAACCAGACTAAAAAACCTTTCCCAGGTTGCATCATCATTTCTCTTTTTTTAGCAATAGAACAATGCCGCTGAGTGTAGTGAGTGTAATTCACGCTGTGAAACGCTAATATTTGCTTACTGATTTCAAATTTTTTGTAGGCAGAATATGTGGTCGGAATATTCACTTGAAGTGGTTGATGCGGTTGCGCGCAACGGCAGTTTCAGTTCAGCCGCGCAGGAGTTACACCGCGTACCTTCGGCGGTAAGCTACACCGTGCGCCAACTGGAGGAGTGGCTGGCTGTACCACTTTTTGAGCGACGCCATCGCGATGTGGAATTAACGCCTGCCGGCGCGTGGTTTTTAAAAGAAGGGCGCTCTGTTATCAAAAAAATGCAGATCACTCGTCAGCAATGTCAACAAATCGCCAACGGCTGGCGAGGACAACTGGCAATCGCAGTAGATAACATTGTCCGTCCCGAACGTACCCGACAGATGATTGTGGATTTCTATCGCCACTTTGATGATGTGGAACTGCTGGTTTTTCAGGAAGTCTTTAATGGTGTCTGGGATGCGCTTTCCGATGGGCGTGTGGAGCTGGCTATTGGCGCCACACAGGCCATTCCGGTAGGGGGGCGCTATACCTTCCGCGACATGGGCATGCTGAGCTGGAGCTGCGTGGTGGCCAGCCATCATCCGCTGGCGTCAATGTCGGGGCCGCTAAGCGATGATACGTTGCGCAACTGGCCGTCACTGGTGCGCGAAGATACCTCGCGTACATTGCCGAAGCGTATAACCTGGTTACTGGACAACCAAAAGCGCGTTGTGGTGCCTGACTGGGAATCTTCCGCAACCTGTTTATCTGCGGGATTGTGTGTAGGCATGGTACCAACACATTTTGCCAAGCCGTGGATTGATAGCGGTAAATGGGTGTCGCTGCAGTTGGAGAATCCCTTTCCTGATGCCGCGTGTTGTCTGACATGGCAACAGAACGATACCTCGCCAGCACTGAGCTGGTTGCTGGACTATTTAGGCGATAGCGAAACGCTGAATAAAGAATGGTTGCGGGAGCCGGATGAGGCCCCCGCACAACAGGCTTAACGACGATAATCGCGGAATGGACCGTCAGCAACGGAGCGGCGCTCTACCAGACGCGGATGAACCTCGATAGACTGCGACTCTTCGCGTTTATTCACGATGCGGTCTAACAGCATATTAAAGGCCGTTTCACCCAGTGAATCCTTAGGCTGGTGAATGGTGGTCAGCGCTGGCGTGAAGAAGCGGGCGTTGCGCACGTTATCATAACCGATGAGCGAGACATCCTGCGGTACGCGCAGTCCCATCTCATCAGCGGCGCACAGCGCGCCCATCGCCATGATATCGCCACCGCAGAAGACGGCGGTCGGACGATGCGACTGTGAAAGAATTTGCTGCATGGCGCGATAACCGGATTCAGGTTCAAAATCGCCCTGTACAATCCAGTTTTCGGGAACCTTAATCAGCGCTTCTTCCATCGCTTTCATAAAGCCAGCCAGACGACCGGCCCCGGTATTCCGCTCCATAGGGCCCGGGATCGCGCCAATCTCGCGATGGCCGCGTTCTATCAGATACCGACCCGCCATGTAACCGCCCTCGAAAGCGTTATCAATGACCGTATCGGTAAAATCAGCTTTAGCTTCGCCCCAGTCCATGACAACCATCGGAATATGGCGATACTCTTCGAGCATCGAAAGCAGCGATTCCGGATACTCAGAACACATCACTAACAGACCATCAACGCGCTTTTGCGCCATCATCGACAGATAGGCCTGCTGCTTTTCAAGACTGTTCCATGCGTTGCCCAGAATCAGGGTATAGCCTTTCTGGAAACAGTTTTTCTCAACGGCTTCGATAATTTCGGCGAAATAGGCCGCTTCGCTGCTGGTCGCCAGCAAGCCGATAGACTTGGTGTGATTCACCTTCAGGCTGCGCGCAACTGCGCTTGGAGAATAGTGCAGCTCTTTGATCGCAGCCCAAACCGCATTACGCGTTTCTTCCGCGACAAAGCGCGTCTTGTTAATTACGTGTGATACGGTTGTAGTGGAAACGTTTGCTCGCTTCGCTACATCTTTAATTGTTGCCATTACATCTCACTCCAGACCATATCCTAAGCTCCTGAGAATACTCCAGGTAAACGTTTGCCTTCACACACCCTTAACGCAACGTAGGGGTTGCGGCACGCCGGGAAAACGACACGGAACGTCAGGAAGGGGTCAATGGCCGGTACGCTAATCAAGTAAGCGTGGAATTTTGTCTGATCTTAACGAAAAGGGGAAGAGTTAAAAGCAGTTATCAATATAAATCGTGAGAGATTTTTGCTTTCAAGTGTGTAAAAATGCGCAATATCACTTTTTGTGTGGGAATAAAAAGGAGAAAACTTGATGAGCACCGATCTGAAATTTTCGTTAGTGACTACCATTATTGTTCTGGGTTTGATCGTCGCGGGTGGCCTGACCGCAGCACTGCATTGATTTCCCCGAGGGAGTTAGCTCTCCCTCATCCTTTCCGCATCTATTCCCCCTCTATTGTTTGCGAATAAGCAAAAGTCTTTTGCAATTTTGTTAACTTTATTAATTTTGCGATCAATGTCATGCTTTTGACTCTTATTTTATGTCGCGCCACGGCTCGACGTTACGGAGTCGATATATGAAAATCAATTATCCCTTACTGGCGCTGGCGATTGGCGCGTTTGGCATTGGCACCACCGAATTTTCGCCAATGGGATTATTGCCCGTGATTGCCAAAGGGGTGGATGTCTCGATTCCCGCGGCCGGGATGCTGATTAGCGCGTATGCGGTTGGCGTGATGGTGGGGGCTCCGCTGATGACACTGCTGCTGTCCCATCGCGCGCGACGTAATGCGCTGATATTCCTGATGGCTATTTTCACGCTGGGCAACGTGCTTTCCGCTATCTCGCCGGATTACACCACGCTGATGCTGTCACGTATTTTGACCAGTCTTAATCACGGCGCCTTTTTTGGTCTCGGCTCTGTGGTCGCCGCAAGCGTGGTACCTAAACATAAGCAAGCCAGCGCCGTGGCAACCATGTTTATGGGGTTAACGATTGCCAATATTGGCGGTGTTCCCGCGGCGACGTGGCTTGGTGAGACAATCGGCTGGCGGATGTCGTTTATGGCGACGGCGGGTCTGGGCGTCATCGCTATGGTCAGCCTGTTCTTCTCATTACCGAAAGGTGGGGCAGGAGCGCGCCCTGATGTCCGCAGCGAACTGGCGGTACTTATGCGCCCACAGGTGCTGTCGGCTCTGCTGACCACTGTGCTGGGCGCAGGCGCGATGTTCACGCTTTATACTTACATCTCGCCGGTGCTGCACAGCATTACCCATGCCACACCGGCGTTTGTGACCGGAATGCTGGTATTAATTGGCGTCGGATTCTCGATCGGAAACTATCTTGGCGGCAAACTGGCGGATCGTTCTGTCAACGGTACGCTTAAAGGCTTTTTGCTGTTGTTGATGGTTATTATGCTGGCCATTCCCTTCCTCGCGCGTAATGAGCTGGGGGCGGCGGTCAGTATGGTCGTCTGGGGCGCGGCGACGTTTGCGGTGGTTCCGCCGTTGCAGATGCGGGTGATGCGCGTTGCCAGCGAAGCGCCAGGGTTATCATCGTCAGTCAACATTGGCGCGTTTAACCTGGGAAATGCGTTAGGTGCGGCAGCCGGTGGGGCGGTGATTTCCGGTGGTCTGGGCTACAGTTTTGTACCCGTGATGGGAGCGATTGTGGCGGGGCTTGCGTTACTGCTGGTCTTTATCTCGGCAAGAAGGCAATCTGAAGAAATCTGCACTGCCTCCAGCTAAGGCTAAAACGCAGAAGGGGGGCCCTTCTGCGTTATCATTTTATGCTGCGAAGTTCTTCGCAACAAATTCCCAGTTCACCAGCGCCCAGAAGTGCTCCAGGTAGCCAGGACGGGCATTGCGATAATCGATGTAGTAGGCGTGTTCCCATACGTCAACGGTCATCAGCGGCGTCGCGTCGGTCGTCAGCGGAGTTCCTGCGTTGGAAGTAGAAACGATAGCCAGTTTGCCATCCGTTCCTTTAACCAGCCAGGTCCAGCCAGAACCGAAGTTTTTGATAGCGGCATCGGTGAATTGCGCTTTGAAATCCGCAAAGCTGCCAAAGGAGGCGGCAATTGCATCGGCCAGTTTACCGGTCGGCTCGCCACCTGCGTTCGGCGCCAGGCAGTTCCAGTAGAACGTGTGGTTCCATACCTGTGCAGCATTATTGAATACACCGCCTTCAGAGCTACGAACGATCTCTTCCAGTGATTTACCTTCAAACGCCGTACCTTTGATCAGGTTGTTCAGGTTGGTCACGTAGGTTTGATGGTGTTTGCCATAGTGGTATTCCAGCGTTTCGGCAGAAATGTGCGGTGCCAGAGCATCTTTGGCATACGGTAATGCAGGTAATTCAAACGACATTGCTTCTCTCCTTATTATTTATATTGAGTACACACAATAGCCTCATTGTGAGTAAGGATAGGGTAGCAAATTGAAAGGTTATGCAAAAGAAGAACTTACCCTACAGCATGTTCTGTAGGGTAAGTTTTTAGCGAATTGTTTTTGGTGTCATTACCCGACGCGCGCCGACATAGTGGCGCTGCCAGTAATCTTCGCTCAGAGAAGTGATTTGAATTTCCTGACCGCTGCGCGGTGACTGAATAAATTTACCGTTACCCACGTAAACTCCGACGTGATCGGCTGTGCCGCGACCTTGGGTGCGGAAAAAGACCAGGTCACCGTTTTTCAGCTCGCCACGTTCAATCGGTGCGGCGTCACGCAGGTGGTACATTTCATTCGCCGTACGCGGAATGCGGAATTTAACCAGATCTTTATAGGCGTAATAGACCAGACCGCTGCAATCAAAGCCGGTTCTTGGCGAAGAGCCGCCCCAACGGTAAGGTTTGCCGATTTGGTTCATCAGGGTGGACATAGCGGTTTTCGTCGCTTTCTGCACTTTAACTTTATGCGCCTCAGCAAGCGTTGTCGGTGCGGCGGTTTTCACTTTCACACAGCGCGGTTTATGACCTTTGCGCGGCGTACATTTTTCAGTCCAGGTAACGGCAGCGGTTTGTGCTGCGGCATTTTTGCTGCGACGGTTTACCGTTTTAGTCGATTTTGCCGGAGTGGCTGTGCGTTTTTTAGAAGAGGAGGCTGTTTTGCTACTGGTTTTGCTGGTGGTTTTTGTCGCCGATTTCTTGTTGGTCCTGGCTGTTTTTTGGCTGGTTGTTGCGCTTTTCTTTTTATCTACCGTTTTGACGGTGTGGGAACTGGTAGGTGTCGTCCTGGCCTGCTTGGAAGCATGCGCCATAGGCGTAAAAGGCAGTGTAGTAAAAAGTAAAGCACAGAGCGTGATCGAGATTCGGTTTATCCGCGCCACTGAGCAGTCCTCTGTTAAGGCAGGTCTATCATACCTGCGTGTGATTTTCAAAACTTGATGATTCTAATCTATCGAAACGGGGAAAGTTAATAGCTTTTTTTGTTTAACGCGGCGTTTCGTTACCGACCGCAAAAAAAAACAGCAAATCAAAGTGTAGCCGGTGAATAAATAATCAAAACCATACACTTCGAGCGGGTAAGTAAGATTAAGAATGCAACTTTTAACGGCAGGCGATAAAATAATAACGCGTAATGAAAATGTTATTTTCCGTTGCCTGCCTGACCCGCTACAATGTCAGACTACTGCCGTAAAAGAAGTTTAAGGAAGCAAGATAATGAGCACCACTATCGAAAAAATCCAGCGCCAGATCGCTGAAAACCCAATTCTCCTGTACATGAAGGGTTCCCCTAAACTGCCAAGCTGCGGTTTCTCCGCTCAGGCCGTACAGGCGCTGTCCGCCTGTGGTGAACGCTTTGCTTATGTTGATATTCTGCAGAACCCGGATATTCGCGCCGAGCTGCCGAAATACGCAAACTGGCCGACCTTCCCACAGCTGTGGGTTGATGGCGAGCTGGTTGGCGGTTGTGACATTCTCATTGAAATGTACCAGCGCGGTGAGTTGCAGCAGCTGATTAAAGAAACAGCGGCGAAATACAAAACCGAAGAGCCGGACGCTGAGTAATATCAGCTGACATAAAAAAGCGACCTGTGAGGGTCGCTTTTTTTATCGGTCCGTTATGCGTCTTCCGGCACGGGGAGAGGCCAGCCGCCGAGGCGTTTCCAGCGGTTAACGATTTCACAAAACAGCACGGCCGTACGTTCGGTATCATACAGCGCCGAGTGCGCCTGAGTGCCATCAAATTCCATTCCTGCCGCCAGGCATGCTTTTGATAACACAGTTTGCCCCAGTGACAGACCGCTTAATGCCGCAGTATCAAAGGTAACGAACGGGTGAAACGGGTTACGTTTCAGTGAGGCGCGTTCTGCAGCGGCCATCATAAAACTGTGGTCGAATGTGGCGTTATGCGCCACCATGATTGCCCGATTGCAGCCGCTGTCTTTAATGCCTTTACGTACCATTTTAAAGATGGCATGCAGAGCGTCGTATTCACTGACCGCGCCACGTAAAGGATTGTTAGGGTCAATACCGTTAAAGGCGAGCGCTTCAGGCTGCAAATTTGCCCCTTCAAACGGCTCTACGTGGAAATGTAACGTCGTGTCCGGCATCAGCCAGCCTTGTTCATCCATTTTCAATGTGATGGCTGCGATCTCAAGCAGCGCATCGGTTTTGGCATTAAACCCTGCGGTTTCGACATCAATGACGACAGGGTAAAAACCACGAAAACGGTCACACAGACCGGAAAGTTGAGCGTTATCGGACATCTGGGTCTCTTAATACGGGAAAATTGCAGCGCGTATTATGGCAAAATGATGATGATAAAACTACGGGCACAGACGATCTGCGCCCGAGGGGGAGGTTAGTCGCCCAGGCCGCGCCCGGCGTCTTTCTCTTCAATTAATTCAATTTTGTAGCCGTCCGGATCTTCAACAAACGCGATCACGGTTGTGCCGCCTTTTACCGGGCCAGCTTCACGCGTCACGTTACCACCGTTCTGACGAATACGTTCGCAGGCTTCAGCCGCGTTGTCTACGCTCAGGGCGATATGACCGTAGGCTGTGCCCAGCTCATAGTTGTCAACGCCCCAGTTATAGGTCAGTTCGATCACGGCTTCACTGGTTTCAGGACCGTAGCCAACAAAGGCCAGAGAGTACTTGTATTCAGGGTTTTCGCTGGTACGCAGCAGTTTCATGCCCAGCACGTTGGTATAAAACTCGATGGAACGCTGCAGGTCACCCACGCGCAGCATGGTATGAAGTAAACGCATCTTTTTCCCCTTCGAAAATGGCTAATACATTCAAAATGTTGTTTTAGTATAGCGGCGTTGTTACGCCGCTATCAATGGCAGAACGGAGATTGTGACGTTAGAGGGTCGGGTAATCGGTGTAACCTTCCGCGCCGCCGCCGTAGAAGCTTTCGGCACGCTGTGGGTTCAGTTCCGCTTTATGTTGCAGACGCGCCACCAGATCCGGGTTAGCGATGTAAGCGCGACCAAAAGCAACGGCGTCGATCAGACCTTTCTCGATCAGCGTTTCGGCTTTTTCAGGCGTGTAAGCGCCCGCGCCAATGATCGGACCGTGGAAACGTGCACGCACTTTCTCGCGGAACGCGTCGGAATACGGCTCACCACCGGCCCAGTCCGGTTCAGACATATGCAGATAAGCGATACCGCGCTTGCCCAGTTGTTCAATCAGATACAGCGCGTCGGCTTCTTCATTCGGACCGTTGTCGACGTTCTGGAAAGAGCCAATCGGAGAGACGCGAATGCCAATGCGATCGGCACCCCATTCTTTAATACCGGCATCGACAACTTCCAGCACCAGACGCGCACGATTCTCGACGCTACCGCCGTATTGATCGGTACGCTGGTTAGAGGTTGGCGACAGGAACTGGTGCAGCAGGTAGCCGTGGGCGGAGTGCAGTTCTACCATGTCGAAACCCGCTTCACGCGCGTTAGCAATTGCCTGACGGAAATCATTAACGATACCCGGAATTTCTTCCGTTTCGAGTGCGCGCGGCATAGTCGTATCGGCACGCGTCGCCAGACCGTTTTCATCGCGCAGTGAGGTGCGGGTACCGGCGCTAATCGCGGAAGGTGCTACCGGTGGCTGGCCGTTTGGCTGCAGACTGGCGTGGGAGATGCGCCCGGTGTGCCACAACTGGACAGCAATATGACCTTGCTCAGCATGTACGGCTGCAGTGATTTTCTTCCATGCGGCAATCTGCGCTTCGCTGTGTAGTCCCGGCGCACCGGCATAGCCTTTCGCCTGGGCGGAAATCTGCGTCGCTTCACTGATGATGAGTCCCGCGCTGGCGCGTTGACGGTAATACTCGGCCATCAGCGGAGTAGGGATGTCGCCAGGCTCAATGCTGCGCAGACGCGTCAATGGCGCCATAAAAACGCGGTTTGCTGCCGTAATGGCACCCACTTTCAGTGGGGAAAACAATTTTTCAGATGACATGTGGCACTCCTGAATAGACCGGTCGTCTAGTAATAAAAGAAATAAAAACGCCTGTTAAACGGCAGGCGTTGTAATGATGGTTTTAACGTGCGCCAGCGCATTTTCCAGCGGCGTGGCGCTACGAGAAATCTTGGCCTGAAGATTGGCGCCCAGCCACAGCGCATACAAAACCTGCGCCTGCTGTAATGGCTCGCCAACAAAAGACAGACAATGATTGGCCTGACCTTTCTCCAGCGCCTGCGCCAGCAACGCAATAATGTGTCGCGCGCCTTTATCCATCGCGGTACGCATATCTTCTGACAGATCGCACACTTCGGCAGACAGTTTAACGGTTAAACAACCGCTAATAATGCCGTGCTGGCTAAACTGATTCAGGGTTTCCTGATAGTAAGCCAGAATCCTGTCGCGGTAATTTCCCGCCCCCGTATCAAAATGCGTAGCCAATCGCTGATGATAAGCCGCATAGTGGCGTTCCAGCATCGCGACGCCGAACGCTTCTTTTGAGCGAAAATAGTGATAAAACGAACCCTTAGGCACTTCAGCTGTTTTCAGTAGCTCACTCAGGCCCATGCCGGTGAAGCCACGCTGCATGCACAGCAGCTCGCCAGTCGCCAGAAGATGTTCGCGTGTATCGTGTTCAGTGACTTTGTTCATGAAAGAAGCATAATAGACCAGTCGGTCTAATGCAATAGCGCTTGCGAGAAATTCAGTTAACGTCTTCAATAGATATATCAATCTTACTACAGGAGGGGATGTGGCCGAACAGCTGGAATTTTTCCCCGTCCAGAGCCCATGCCGTGGTATATGTCAGTCTGACGAGCGCGGCTTTTGCCGTGGCTGTTTTCGTAGCCGGGATGAGCGTTTTAACTGGCAAAAAATGAGCGATGCCGAAAAGCAGGACGTGCTGCGTCTTTGTCGTCAGCGCCTGATGCGTAAATTACGTGCAAACAAACCCAACCCGCCGGAAGAACCGCAACAACCTTCACTCTTTTAAAAGCGTAATTGCGTATACTCGATGCACATTCATTTATAAGGAAGCTGCTATGGTTCAGCGTATTACTATTGCGCCGCAAGGCCCGGAATTTTCTCGCTTTGTGATGGGTTACTGGCGCCTGATGGACTGGAATATGTCCACGCGTCAGTTAGTCAGCTTTATTGAAGAGCATCTTGACCTGGGCGTTACCACCGTCGATCACGCCGATATCTACGGCGGATACCAGTGTGAAGCAGCGTTTGGTGAGGCGATGAAGCTGGCTCCGCATTTACGTGAGAAAATGCAGATTGTCACCAAATGCGGGATCGCCACGACGGCACGCACGGAAAATGCGCTCGGGCACTACATTACCGACAGCGACCATATTATTGCCAGCGCGGAACAATCGTTAAAGCTGTTGGCGACCGATCATATTGATTTGCTGCTGATCCATCGTCCCGATCCACTGATGGATGCAGACGATGTGGCCGACGCATTTAAAAAATTGCACCATAGCGGCAAAGTGCGTCACTTTGGCGTCTCTAATTTCACCCCTGCGCAGTTCTCGCTGCTGCAATCGCGTCTGCCGTTTACTCTGGCGACCAACCAGGTTGAAATTTCACCGGTGCATCAGCCACTCCTGCTGGATGGCACATTAGATCAATTGCAACAGCTGCGTATCCGCCCGATGGCCTGGTCCTGCCTCGGAGGCGGTCGTCTGTTTAATGACGATGCCTTCCAGCCGCTGCGCAATGAACTGGCCGCGATCGCAGAAGAGTTGAACGCACAGTCTATTGAGCAGGTGGTGTACGCCTGGATCTTACGTCTGCCTTCGCAACCGCTGCCGATTATTGGTTCGGGTAAAATCGAGCGTGTTCGTGCCGCCATTGAGTCCGAAGCGCTGAACATGTCTCGCCAACAATGGTTCCGTATCCGTAAAGCCGCGCTCGGTTATGACGTGCCTTAATCGCGTTTTTGGCGCTTCACCGTTCAAATTTGTGTCACTGGTTTACACTTATCAATCAGACACCTTTTAGACGGAGGTCTTATGAAGCGTTTGAGTTTAGCCATTATTACCTTACTGGCCTGTGCAGGTGCGCAGGCTACCAGTGAAGAAAAAGTGACGATGAATCTGGTGACGTCGCAAGGCGTCGGCCAGGCGATTGGTACTGTCTCAATTACTGAAACCGGAAAGGGGCTGGAATTTACCCCCGATTTGAAAGCGTTGCCGCCGGGTGAACATGGTTTCCATGTGCATGCCAACGGCAGCTGCCAACCGGCGATTAAAGACGGGAAGGCGTCAGCGGCGGAATCAGCGGGAGGGCATTACGACCCTCACCAAACGGGTAAACACGAAGGCCCGGAAGGTGCAGGCCACATGGGTGACCTGCCGCTGCTGGTGGTGAATAACGATGGTAACGCCACAACACCGGTCGTTGCGCCCCGGCTTAAATCCCTGGATGAGGTAAAAGGCAAGGCGCTGATGATTCATGTGGGCGGCGATAATATGTCCGATCAACCGAAACCGCTTGGCGGTGGCGGAGCGCGCTACGCCTGTGGCGTTATCAAATAATCAGCTGCTTAGCGTACCCGGTGGTGGCGCCTGTTCAAGCTGTGACAGCGAGCAATGCAGGCGCCAGACGAGGGCCGACAACTCCTGCGCAGCAGGTTGGTGATGGTGGGCGAGCGTATCGCAGATACGCTGTAGCTCGCTTAGCGTGGCATTCAACGGTCGTTGTTGGACGCCGCGCTCACTCATCACGTCGCGAAGCAACGCGATACACACGTCCCTGACGCGAGCCAGCGGATCTGAGCGCGCCTCCCAGGTACGCAGTTGCCACACCACATGCGAGCAGTTCAGCAAGACAACCCCCCAACGTAATAACCAACGCCTCGCCAGTGCATCCTGACTGTTACTCAGCTGGCTGACGTGATGATAGGTCAACGACTCAAATTCATTCTCACTGAGTGCAGGATGTCGGCTGAGCTGATCGACAAAATCCCGACGCAGGGCGCGAATATGACGGCGGCTTTTCCGCGCATCCGATCCGGGGCGTAGAATGGCGAATGCCAGCCATGACAGCGCCACGCCGGTGATTTTCGCCAAATTGTCATTCAGAAAATCAGCAAAATCGTATACCGGGGGATTCGTTACCGCGATGAACGATCCCATAAACACGATAAGCTGCCCCCAAAGCCCCGCCAGCGCAGGCATTTGTAGCTTTAACAACTGCATGGTGGCGAGGAGCGGGAAGAGAAACAGGATGAACTGCCAGAGGTCGGTAATTTGTACCATCAAACCAAACTTGACCACAAAGCTAAACAGCGACAACAGAACCAACGTGCGCATTAACAAGGAAAGTGATTTGAAGGGCGTGGCAACGGCGGAATACAACACGCTGCTGATGGCCGCGAGCGTGAGTGCGCCAGATCCTGATTCCCATTGTGCGCCAATGCTCCATGCGCCGATAAGCATCAAAGTGCAGAACGTGCGCAACCCGCTCCAGATAGCTTCCGCATTATCGGTATGGCGGGCAAGCCCTGGCGTACGAGCAATATTGATACGTTCGGCGGTAACGCCATTTTCCAGCAAATGCAGGTAATGGCTGCTACGTAAGTAGAGGCGGCAAAAATAGCGCAGCCGTTGCCAGAAGGCGACGTGTCGATAATCGCGGGCATCGACGGGCCGCAGTGGGGCGATGATACGCGCGACGGTATAGCTGTCGGTATTGGATTTGACCAGCGCGCCAAGTAATTGCTCAATGATATCGCGGGTATTAGCGGGAGGATTAGGCCAGTTCAGCAGCATTCTGCGCAGGCTGGAAATCACGCTGGTCATACGTAGTTGCTGATGCAACAGCGAATTGAGTAAGGCATTTTGGCGGCGAAAGCGGTAGTGACTCCAGAACGCCTGTATACGCAACAGGTTCATGGTCAGAATCTGACCGATAACACCTTCATGTGCCGTGCGGATGGCATCCGTTGTCTCCGGTTGCCAGAGCAAACTGGCATGCTCGAGCAAACGCGTATGCATGTTTTTCAGTGCTGTAAGCAACGTGGTGCCATCGGAGGTGCTGGGTAGGATCATCATCATCATACCCCCGCACAAGATACCGACAATGACCTCGCATACGCGGGCCTGCGCGATATCCCATAACTGCGTGATCTCAACGGTATTGACCATGGGAAACGCGATGATCGCCGCCGTGTAACCCGCCAGTTGAAAGGCGTAGGCGACGTTATTAGTAAAATGCGCGCAGGCCCAGGTACAAAAGCCGATCCAGACTGACATGCTCAGCAGAAAAAGCCACGGTTCATTGAGGGTATGGCCGGCAATAATCAGTGCGGCTGTCGCGCCAAGTAAACTACCAGCTACACGGCCCAGGCTTTTGCTGATCACCCCGCCGACGGTAGGGAAACTCACCACCGCCGCCGAAGTCATCGCCCAATAGGGCTCGTCCAGATTGAGATAATAGGCGAAGGTTAACGCCAGACACATTGCAATGGTGTTACGCAGCGCATAACGCCACTGTGCCGGCGTGGCTTTAAACCATGGCCAATTGCCTGGCGTCAGGGGGGGCATTTTCATTTACGCTGACCGATGGAGACGCTACAGGTGGTACCAGAAACCAGTGTGACATCCTGCGGTAAAGCGTCAAATTCAATGCGTACAGGGACACGCTGCGCCAGACGTACCCACGGCACGTTAGGTTTGATGTCGGGAATCAGACCGGAATCGCTTTCAACACTTTGGTCATAAATTGCGCGACCGATGCTGGAGACGTGACCCTGTAACTTAACGTTGCCGCTATAGAGTGTAATTAACGCCGGTGCGCCTTCGCGTATGTGACGCAACTTCGTTTCTTCAAAATACCCCATCACATAAAAAGAGTGGCTGTCGACAAGAGCAAACAGCGGCTTACCGGTTGAGGCGTAGTCGCCGGTGCGGGTTGAAAGGTTGGTGACCCAGCCCGCTACGGGCGCTTTGACGACCGTTTGCGACAGTTGCCATTGCGCCTGGCGCAAACTGGCCTCGGCTGCTTCAACGCTTGCCTGCATCGCTTTTACGTTGAGGTTGGCGGTATCCAGATCTTCGGCTGAGATATAATTTTGCGATAAGTGACGACGGCGATTGGCTTCGTTATTCGCTTTTGCCAGATCGGATTGAGCTTTCGCCAGCTGTGCTTGCGCATTCAGTTCAGCAATGTGAAACGGCGTCTTGTCGATAGTAAACAGGACATCACCTTTATTCACGAACTGGTTATCTTTTATATTGAGTTCATTAATGCTGCCCGAAACCTGCGGTGTGATGCTGACCTGTTCTGCGCGCACTTTGCCATCACGTGTCCAGGGCGATTGCATATAGTAATTCCACATCCACCATCCGGCAAAAACTGCGATTGCAGCGACTATAATGGTTGAGAAGTATTTAATGGTTTTGAGCGACATAATCACCACACAATCAGCAGAACAAAGGCCAGACCTACGCTAAGCGTAAAGAGAGACAGATCCATCAACAGGGGATGCCAGATCTCACCGGAATAAATCCAGTCGCGCAGCAGGCGATGAACAACCAACCAGAGAATAAACCCTGCGACAAACGCCTTGAAAATGGGAGGGAAGTAGACAGATGCACCGATCATTAAATCTTGTAGGGGCAATCCTGTTGCATTAAACATAAACTTCACGGGCAAAATCCTTGACGGAAGAGAGCATTGCTATAGGTTTAGCAAAAAAGAGACGATGAGTCTCTGTAACACATAATGTCTGAAAAAATGTCAACCGGTAAGCAAATTTGGCAATACATTTGTTTTGAGAATACAAATGCTGCACACTATTCTAAAATCAGTACAATAACTTAGCAAGCTAATTATAAGGAGATGAAATTGGAATCGCCATTAGGTTCTGATCTGGCACGGTTGGTGCGCATTTGGCGTGCTCTGATTGACCATCGCCTGAAACCTCTGGAGTTGACGCAGACGCATTGGGTTACGCTGCACAACATTCATCAGTTGCCACCGGATCAATCGCAGATCCAGTTGGCTAAAGCGATTGGCATCGAACAGCCTTCGCTGGTACGTACGCTTGACCAGTTGGAAGAAAAGGGACTCATTTCACGACAGACTTGCGCCAGCGATCGTCGGGCAAAGAGAATTAAACTGACTGAGAAAGCCGAACCACTGATCGCAGATATGGAAGCGGTTATCAACAAGACACGTGGAGAGATTCTGGAAGGGATTTCAGCTGAGGAAATTGATCTGCTGATAAAACTGGTCGCCAGACTGGAACACAATATTATTGAACTGCAGTCTCAGGGCTGAGACGAGAGATGACGTGTGGCCAGAGCCTGACCACACGTAAATTCGATTAACGTGGAGACACGGTAACCTGGCTGCCGTTGTTCGCCATAACAACACGCTGACCCGCAGAGAATTTGGTCGCGCCCTGTTTCTGAACCACCATGATGGTATTACCATCATCCTTACGGATTTCCAGTTCGACACCCTGAGTTTTATTCATCGCGCCTTGCACGCCCTGGCCCGCAACGCCACCGGCAACTGCGCCTGCAGCCGTCGCTAATGAACGACCCGTACCGCCGCCGACGGTGTTACCCAGGAATCCGCCGAGCACCGCACCACCGATAGCGCCAATTACGTTTGCGTCATCGCCACCCTGGATTTGCACCGGACGAACATGAACAATCGTACCGTAGGTAACGTTCTGAACTTGTTTCGCTTCGGATGCGGTATATACGTCGCCTGAAAGGCTATCATTGTTCACGCAGCCCGCTAAAGATACGCCCATTAATGAAACAATCAGCACACGTTTAATCATTTACAAATCTCCTTTGTCACCACGAAACGCTAATAAAGCCCCATCATGGTTAAATTATATGGCATTTGTGAGCCTGAGGTCACATGTTCCACTGGCACAATATGAAAATCTTAACCGAAATCGGATCAACCGAGTATAAACGAATCATTCATATAATTGATGTAATTAAGCGACCGTTGGCATGATTTCCTCTCAAAAATCATTCAGGAAGCATGGCATTAGTCTGCACTTTATGGTTGAGTGTCAAGGCTAATTTGCTTAAAAGGATGACGTATGAAATCGGGCCGTTTTATCGGTGTTATGTCTGGAACCAGCCTTGATGGCGTCGATGTTGTGCTGGCGACAATAGATGAAACGATGGTTGCACAGCAGGCGAGTCTGACCTGGCCTATCCCTGGTCATGTAAAACAGGCGATTCTGGATATCTGCCAGGGGCAGCAGCTTACGCTTTCTCAGTTTGGTCAACTGGATGTGCAACTGGGTTATCTTTTTGCTGAGGCGGTAAATGCGCTACTGGCGAAGGAAAAATTGAAACCGCAGGATATCGTGGCGATTGGCTGCCACGGACAAACCGTGTGGCATGAACCGAACGGCGCCGCGCCGCACACGCTGCAAATTGGTGATAACAACCAGATTGTCGCGCGTACCGGGATAACCGTCGTCGGCGATTTTCGTCGACGTGACATCGCGCTCGGTGGGCAGGGCGCGCCACTTGTTCCTGCGTTTCATCAGGCACTGTTGGCTCATCCTACGGAACGGCGGATGGTGCTGAACATCGGCGGAATTGCCAATTTGTCTCTGCTTATTCCGCAACAACCCGTTCGTGGATACGACACCGGGCCGGGCAATATGCTGATGGATGCCTGGATCTGGCGGCAATGCGGTCAACCTTACGACAAAGATGCGCAGTGGGCCATTTCAGGAACGGTAGTCCTGCCGTTGCTGCAAAATATGCTTAACGACCCTTATTTTTCCACGCCTGCGCCCAAAAGCACTGGTCGTGAGTATTTCAATTACGGCTGGATAGAGCGTCATCTGGCGCAGTTCCCGGGAATCAGCCCACGCGATGTACAGGCGACGCTTGCCGAACTGACGGCCGTCACCATTTCAGAGCAGGTCTTGTTAAGCGGCGGCTGTGATCGGCTCATGGTATGTGGCGGTGGAAGCCGTAATCCGCTGCTGATGATGCGTCTGGCGGCATTATTGTCAGGTACCGAAGTCACCTCTACCGATGAAGCCGGGATCAGCGGCGACGATATGGAAGCGTTAGCCTTTGCCTGGCTGGCGTGGCGAACGCTGGCTGGATTACCGGGAAATTTACCTTCTGTGACCGGGGCGTCAGAGCCGAGCGTGTTAGGGGCGATTTATCCTGCCAATCCGCGAACTCAGAGTTAACTGAAATTATTCAGCGCGGCATACCGGTAAACTAGGGATATTAGGGAGGGTGCCATTACCCTCCGGGACCAGGAAAGTCTTCAGGATAGGGCTATGAAAAAACTGTTGTTAGTATGTCTGCCGGTACTGCTTAGCGGGTGCAGCGTGTACAACCAATTTGTTGAGCGTATGCAAACCGACACGCTTGAATACCGCTGTGATGAAAAACCGCTTACCGTGAAGCTGAACAATACGCGCCAGGAAGTGAACTTTGTTTATGATAATCAGCTATTGAACCTCAAACAGGGCATGTCGGCATCGGGGGCGCGCTATACGGATGGTATCTACGTCTTCTGGTCTAAAGGCGACGAGGCAACGGTCTATAAACGAGACAGAATTGTGCTAAATAACTGTCAGTTACAGAACCCGAAGCGTTGAGATTTTCACCTGGGCGGCGCACAATAGCGTCACCCACTGACAATCCGTAGCCCAACATCATGTCTGATAACGACGAATTGCAGCAAATCGCGCATCTGCGCCGTGAATACACGAAAGGCGGTCTTCGCCGCCACGATCTTCCCGCCGAGCCCCTTGCGCTGTTTGAGCGTTGGCTGGGGCAAGCCTGCGATGCCAAACTGGCAGACCCTACTGCTATGGTTGTTGCGACCGTTGATGAAAACGGTCAGCCGTATCAGCGCATCGTGTTGCTCAAACATTATGATGACAAAGGGCTGGTTTTCTATACCAACCTCGGTAGCCGCAAGGCGCATCAAATCGAGAAGAACCCCCGTATCAGTCTGTTGTTCCCATGGCATACCCTGGAACGGCAGGTGATGGTGATTGGCAAGGCTGAGCGCCTTTCCACGCTTGAGGTGGTGAAGTATTTCCACAGTCGCCCACGCGACAGCCAGATTGGCGCCTGGGTATCTAAACAGTCCAGTCGAATCTCCGCTCGCGGCATTCTTGAAAGCAAATTCCTTGAGCTGAAGCAGAAGTTTCAGCAAGGGGAAGTTCCGTTGCCCAGTTTCTGGGGCGGCTTTCGCGTAAGTATTGAACAAATGGAGTTTTGGCAGGGCGGCGAAAATCGTCTGCACGATCGTTTTTTATACCAACGTGAAGATAACGCGTGGAAAATTGATCGTCTGGCCCCCTAAAGATGCAAAATTCTTGTTTTAAGCGCTGGTGCTGATCAATCCGGCGCTTTATTCTATGTTTCTTTCGCATCAGGCGAAAAGTCGTGTACCGGCAAAGGTGCAGTCGTTTTATACATGGAGATTTTGATGGCAAGCAGTAACTTGATTAAACAATTGCAAGAGCGGGGGCTGGTGGCCCAGGTGACGGACGAGGAAGCGTTAGCAGAGCGACTGGCGCAAGGCCCGATCGCGCTCTATTGCGGCTTCGATCCTACCGCTGACAGCTTGCATTTGGGGCATCTGGTTCCATTGTTATGCCTGAAACGCTTCCAGCAGGCAGGCCATAAGCCTGTTGCACTGGTAGGTGGCGCGACCGGTCTGATTGGTGACCCGAGCTTTAAAGCCGCCGAGCGTAAACTGAATACCGAAGACACCGTGCAGGAGTGGGTGGATAAAATCCGTAAGCAGGTTGCACCGTTCCTCGATTTCGACTGTGGCGACAACTCGGCGATTGCTGCGAACAACTACGACTGGTTTGGCGGTATGAATGTACTGACTTTCCTGCGTGATATCGGCAAACACTTCTCTGTTAACCAGATGATCAACAAAGAAGCGGTTAAGCAACGTCTGAACCGTGACGATCAGGGGATCTCCTTTACCGAGTTTTCTTACAATCTGCTGCAGGGCTATGACTTTGCCTGCCTGAATAAACTGCACGGCGTGACGCTGCAGATTGGTGGTTCTGACCAGTGGGGTAACATTACCTCAGGTATCGACCTGACCCGCCGTCTGCACCAGAATCAGGTATTTGGTTTGACCGTTCCGCTGATCACCAAAGCGGACGGCACCAAATTTGGTAAGACCGAAGGCGGCGCAGTGTGGCTGGATCCGAAGAAAACCAGTCCGTACAAATTCTACCAGTTCTGGATCAACACCGCCGATGCGGACGTTTATCGCTTCCTGAAATTCTTCACGTTCATGGACATTGAAGAGATCAATGCGCTGGAAGAAGAAGATAAGAACAGTGGTAAAGCACCGCGCGCCCAGTATGTTCTGGCTGAGCAGGTCACACGTCTGGTTCACGGTGAAGAAGGTCTGGTTGCGGCAAAACGCATTACCGAAAGCTTGTTCAACGGCAACCTGAGCGATTTGAGCGAAGCGGATTTCGAACAGCTGGCGCAGGATGGCGTGCCGATGATTGAGATGGAGAAAGGTGCGGATCTGATGCAGGCGCTGGTAGATTCCGAACTGCAACCGTCTCGCGGCCAGGCGCGTAAGACCATTGCGTCTAACGCGGTGACCATCAACGGTGAGAAGCAATCCGATCCGGAATATTTCTTCCAGGAGAGTGATATCCTCTTCGGGCGCTACACCTTATTGCGCCGTGGCAAGAAGAACTATTGTCTGATTTGCTGGAAGTAAGATTTAGTTAGCAGGGGCGTGGGAAACTACGCCCCTTTATTTTTTCAGGGTTGTGATAAGTAAAATGAAAAATATCCTCGCCATCCAGTCCCACGTTGTTTTTGGTCATGCGGGCAACAGCGCGGCTGAATTTCCGATGCGTCGTCTTGGCGCAAATGTCTGGCCGTTAAATACCGTGCAGTTCTCTAACCACACGCAGTACGGCAAATGGACCGGTTGCGTTATGCCGCCGACTCATCTGACTGAAATCGTGCAGGGTATTGCCGATATCGATAAACTCCAGACCTGTGACGCAGTACTAAGCGGCTATCTTGGCTCGGCAGAGCAGGGTGAGCATATTCTGGGTATTGTGCGCCAGGTTAAAGCGGCCAATCCGCGGGCAAAATACTTTTGTGACCCCGTGATGGGGCATCCGGAGAAAGGGTGTATCGTCGCGCCGGGCGTGGCGGAATTTCATGTGCGTCATGCGCTTCCCGCCAGCGACATTATTGCCCCGAACCTGGTTGAACTAGAAATTCTGTGCGAACATGCGGTTCACAATGTGACTGAAGCGGTGATGGCTGCCCGTGAGCTGATCGCCCAAGGGCCAGAAATTGTGCTGGTGAAACATCTGGCTCGCGCAGGTATTAGCACCGATCGTTTCGAGATGCTGCTGGTCACTGCGCAACAGGCGTGGCATATCAGCCGCCCATTAGTCGATTTTGGCGCGCGTCAGCCGGTTGGCGTGGGTGACGTTACCAGCGGCTTGCTGCTGGTGAAACTGCTCCAGGGCGCGTCTTTACAGCAGGCGCTTGAGCATGTGACGGCGGCAGTGTACGAAGTGATGATCGCCACCAAAGAAATGCATGAGTATGAACTGCAGGTGGTAGCCGCTCAGGATCGTATCGCGATGCCTGAACACTACTTTAGCGCGACGCAGTTGTAATCAATGCCCGATGGCGCTCACGCTTATCGGGCGTACGTTTGGCCGTCGGCCAGCCAAGTAAGTAGGCCGGATAAAGCGCCTGGCGCCGCCATCCGGCACATTAGTGATTAGCTCAACCCTTCTGCTTTAAGCGCTGCGGCAACCGCCGGGCGTTCAGCCATACGCGCCATATACGCCTCGATATGGCTTAATCCTGCCATATTCAGCTTAACCGCATAAGCCCAACGCAGCACGGTGAAGAGATAAGCGTCTGCAATGCTGAAGCGCGGGCCGCAGATCCATTGCTCATCTTTCAGCGATTCATTCACGTACTGCATTTTTTTCTCCAGCTGCGCGCGAACGGTTGGCTTGAAGTCTTCCGGCGTATCGGGACGGAACAGCGGGGTAAAACCTTTATGCAGTTCTGTCGCAATGTAATTAAGCCATTCGATGGTTTTGTAACGGGAGAGGCTGCTGGTAGGGGCGAGGAGGTGGCGGTCTGGCACTGTGTCCGCCAGGTACTGCATGATGGCGACGCCTTCGGTTAGTAATGTACCGTCGTCCAGCAGCAGCGCGGGAACTTGTCCTTTGGGGTTTACCGCGAAAAAATCATCGCCGTTTTCCAGACGTTTCTTCATCAAATCGACACCATCCAGCGTGAAATCTTTACCGCTCTCACGCAGCGTGATGTGGGAAGCGAGAGAACAAGCGCCCGGTTTGTAGAATAGTTTCATCGGTAACTCCTTTTGGCTGAGGTTTATCGTATGGTAGTGCTACCTCAGGTAAAAAAAAAGCCGCTAACAACAGTTAGCGGCCTGAAAATGAGTTTCCCTGAGAATTACGCTGTCGCGGCCTTAGAGGCTTTCTCATTAACGTCATCGTCCTGAGTCATACGATTCAGTTTCGGCGCCGTCAGCAGCATCAGAACAGCGATAACCGCCGTTGCAACACCAATCTGCAGGAACACACGACCGTAGACTTCCAGAGACATCAGCGGGTCAGTCACGTTTTCTGGAACTGCCATCATGTTGGCGACGTAACCGCCGATGATGTTTGCACCGGCAGTGGTCAGGAACCAGCTCCCCATGATGAAGCCCATCAGACGCTGCGGAACCAGCTGCGCCACCATGGCGAGACCCAGACCGGAAATCATCAGTTCACCGATGCTTTGCAGGCCGTAGCAGATGATCAGCCAGTTAACAGAAACGATGCCCGCATCGGTGGCGAATTTCGCACCCAGCGGCAGGATCAGGAACGCACCGGAACACAGCACCATACCAATCGCGAACTTGGTCGGCATCGGCAGCGTATCACCCATCTTGTTATAGATAGCGGCGAGGATTGGGCTACCAATGATGATCCAGAACGGGTTCAGCGCCTGGTACTGCTCAGGTTCAAAAGCAATACCCAGAATAGAGTGTTCAACGTTACGAATCGCGAAGAAGTTCAGTGAAGTCGGCATCTGGCTGTACAGCACGAAGAAGATAATCGCTTCCAGCATCAGAATGAAGGCGACGATCATTTTACGACGCGCAGCACCGTGCATGGTGAAGGCTTCTTTACCGAAGATAAATACGATACCAATGGCAATCACACCCAGAACCATACGGGCGATTTCCTGGTTGTGCAGCAGCCAGGTCGCAATCGCAATCAGAACCACAACGCCAGCGATGGTCAGCAGCAGGTTACGGAAGTTGATCGGCTCAAAGTCAGGTTTAGAACCGTACTGTTTAACCCAGCGCTGACAGAATGCGAAGTTAACCACGGTGATCAGCATACCTACGACGCTCAGCGCGAACGCGGTGCTCCAGCCGTAACGCGCAGCTAACCATGGCGTTGCCAGCATAGAGAAGAATGAACCGATGTTGACGGACATGTAGTACATGGTAAATGCACCATCAAGACGCGGGTCATCTTTTGCATAGCAGGTAGAGAGCAGGGAGGATGGGTTGGCTTTAAACAGGCCGTTACCGACCGCGATGGCCGCCATGCCCATATAAACAATACCGGCATCGTGACCGGACCATGCAACCAGCGCATAACCGATGGCCAGAACAATGGCGCCCAGCATAATGACACGTTTTGTTCCCAGAACTTTATCACCTAACCAGCCGCCGATGGCAACCAGACCATACACCAGGGCGCTAAAGGACGAGAAAAGGGTGATGGAATCCGCTTCTGACATACCCAGTTGCTTAACCAGGTAGACGGCCATAATCCCTTGCAGGCCGTAATAACCAAAACGTTCCCACAGCTCTATCGAGAAAATGAGATAGAACGCTTTCGGTTGTTTGAAGGCGTTTAAACTAACGCTTTCTGTTGGTTTATTGTTTGCAGTAGACACTTTTACCTCTTTTTTTACATCCCATATCAACGGGGGTGTTCAGGTACGTGATGAATCAAGTTCATCCGTCCGATTGTTATAGTGGGAGGGGAAACGGCAAGTAATGTTCACTATCTTGACCATTCAGACAAGTGGTTTGTAATAATCTGTTACATATATCCTGGGTGGTGAAATCATCGGTACAGAGAAATGTTATCTAGCGTTAAATTTTTTCATTTGAAAAATCGCAGATTTTTACACTGTTTAAGTCACCCAAAAACCGTAATGCGGCGATATGTTCTGCTATTTGCGGTTGAATCCAGTGATATAGGCCATTATCTGAAAAATAGCCAGTGTAATGTTTTGTTTAGAAACTGTTCAGTAAGGTCATCTGATTGTCACTTTAACTAAAAAATAAAAATTATTTAACATTGTGTTGTCTGAGTGATCTGCATCACGTATAGATAGAAATTTCTATTACTAAAAAAACGATTAACCTGCTCAGGTGTTTATACACAAGAATAATGCGTTAGATATGCGCAGTTGAATGGCATCATCGACGGGAAAAGATTGTTTAGGGAGTGCATAACTAATCGTTATGTGTCAAAGGGGCAAAGGGAACGCCCCATCAGTATCAGATATCAACTTTCTCTTTGAATTCGCAGAGATCTTCGATGATGCAAGAACCGCAGCGCGGTTTTCTGGCAATACAGGTGTAGCGGCCATGAAGGATTAACCAGTGATGGCAATCGACTTTAAATTCACTCGGTACGACTTTCAGTAATTTTTCCTCTACCTGCTCGACGTTTTTGCCTGGCGCAAATTGCGTGCGATTACAGACGCGAAAAATATGGGTATCTACCGCAATGGTAGGCCAACCGAAGGCGGTATTTAACACCACGTTGGCTGTTTTTCGCCCAACCCCGGGCAGGGCCTCTAATGCGGCCCGGTCTTCTGGCACTTCGCCATTATGTTTTTCCAGCAGAATGCGGCAGGTCTTAATCACGTTCTCCGCTTTGCTGTTGAACAACCCGATTGTCTTGATGTAGGACTTAACCCCGTCTACGCCGAGCTCCAGCATAGCGGCAGGGGTATTGGCGACAGGGTACAGCTTAGCCGTGGCTTTATTGACGCTGACATCGGTGGCCTGCGCGGAGAGCAAGACCGAAATCAGCAGTTCGAACGGCGATGTAAAATTCAGCTCAGTGGTTGGATGCGGATTGTTATCACGCAGGCGTGTCAGTATTTCCAGCCGTTTTGCTTTGTTCATTACACATTCCCTGTTTCACCAACCGGACTGTCTGCAACAGCCGCTTCGGCACGACGTTTCTTCATTTTCTCATCGATCAGATATTTCACCGCCAGCATCAGGCCCAGACCAATGAAAGCGCCCGGTGGCAGCATGGCCAGCAGAAACGGCGTATCGGTATGGAAGATCTCTACGCGTAGTACTTTAGCCCAACTGCCTAACAGACCGTCTGCGCCATCAAATAGCGTGCCGTTACCAATTATTTCACGCAGCGAGCCCAGAACAAACATGGCCCCAGTTGCGCCCATACCGATGGAGAACCCATCAAGGGCGGATAATGCCGGGCCTTTTTTAGCCGCGAAGGCTTCAGCACGACCAACAACAATACAGTTGGTCACAATCAGCGGAATAAAGATCCCCAGAGACTGATACAGGCCAAAAGCGTAAGCATTAATCAGCATCTGTACCGCACTCACGACGGAAGCGATGATCATGACATAAATCGGAATACGAATTTCAGACGGTGTCCAGCGACGCAGGGCTGAAATGGTCAGGTTCGTCAGCGTCAGGACGAGCGTAGTCGCCAGTCCCAGACCTAACGCATTGGTGGCGGTAGAAGTTACCGCCAGCAGCGGGCACATACCAAGTAACTGCACAAGCGCGGAGTTATTTTTCCATAACCCCTGGACAATGACATCTTTAATTTCGCTCATGGTTTATTCTCCACAGGCGCTAAGTTGAGGGAGTTGCGCTGGCAACGTCTGCGCATACAAACCGGCGCGTTTCACCGCATTAACTACCGCACGCGGCGTAATGGTTGCGCCAGTAAACTGGTCGAAGTCGCCGCCATCTTTCTTCACCGCCCAATGGGCATCGTTACCCGCGCCGATCGTTTTGCCGCTAAAGTGGGTGATCCAGTCGGACAGACGCAGCTCAATTTTATCGCCCAGCCCCGGCGTTTCATGGTGTTCAGTTACGCGTGTGCCCAATACGGTACCTGTGAAATCCACACCAACCAACAGTTGAATAGCGCCGGAATAACCATCTGGGGCAGTGGCTTCGAGAATTGCCGCAACAGGTCGATCGTCCTGGCGCGCGATATACACACGGTGAGTCCCTTTACCTAACGCTTGCGCATTCACCAGATAGCAACTCTCAGACAACGCGTTATTGTAGCGATTGCCAGGCAGAACCTGATCAAACAATACTTTTTGCTGCAACGCCGCTTGTTCATCGATAGTGGATTTGGTTAATTGATTGATTGCCGCGGTTAACCCCGTAGATCCGGCGGCAAACAGCGCCAGAGTAATACCGTGTTTACGAATCGTTTTCAGCATATGTTGTCCTTAGCGATGTCCGTACACGCGAGGGCGGGTGTAATAATCAATCAGGGGAACCGTAATATTTGCCAGCAACACGGCAAAGGCCACGCCATCAGGATAGCCACCAAAACTGCGGATTAACCACACTAACAAACCCGCAAGCGCGCCAAAAATCAGGCGACCACGGTTGGTGGTCGATGCCGTAACGGGATCGGTAAGAATAAAGAAAGCGCCGAGCATCGTCGCGCCAGAAAGTAGATGTAACTGAGGCGATGCCAGCGACTCTGGCGAGAAAATCCAGCCTAAAGTAGCGCAAACAGCGAGCGACAGCAGGAAACTAACCGGGATATGCCAGCGAATCGCTTTTTGCCATAACAGCACAATGCCGCCAACCAACCAGGCAAGGTTAACCCACTGCCATCCGGCACCCGCGAGCATGCCGCTGTAAATCGGGTACTGCATTACCTGTTCAACCGTTCGTCCCGCATGCAGAGAAGTCTTGAAGGTATCAAGGGGCGTAGCCTGGCTGATGCCGTCGATTCCCATACGGAGCGCGTTCATATCGCTGCCGCCCGTGGTATGTCCGGTAAAGATTACGTTCAGAGCGTCAAAGAATCCGGGTACCGTGGCTGCAATTTCCTGCGGCGGCAGCCAGCTTGTCATCTGCACCGGGAATGAGATAAGCAGTACGACGTAGCCAATCATGGCGGGATTGAACGGGTTTTGTCCGAGGCCGCCATACAGCTGTTTTGCAATGATAACGGCAAATACTGTGCCTAATACCACCATCCACCAGGGGGCCAGCGGAGGAATACTCACGGCCAGCAGCAACCCCGTAAGGAGCGCGGAGTTATCTTTTAAAATCGGCGCAATGGGTTGTTTCCGCAGTTTAAGTACAGCCGCTTCGGCGCCGATGGCGCTAATGGCGGCCAGAACGATCTGCAACAACGTCCCCCAGCCAAAGAACCACAGCTGCGCGACGATCCCCGGCAATGCAGCAAGTAACACCAACATCATGATGCGTGATGTCTGACGCTGGTTATGGGTATAGGGGGAGCTTGCTATTCTGAATACCATTTATTCCTCGTTTACAACCTGCTGCTGTGCGGCTTTTTTAGCCTGGGCGCGTGCGATAGCGGCCGCGACGGCGGCTTTACGCGGATCCACCGGTTCAGCGGTTTCAGTCACCGACTGCTGCTCAAGCTTACGGGCTTTGGCGCGGGCGATTGCCGCTTCGACGGCGGCTTTACGCGGATCCACCGGTTCTGCTGTTTCCGTTACCGTCTGCTGCTCAAGCTTACGGGCTTTGGCGCGGGCGATTGCCGCTTCGACGGCGGCTTTGCGCGGATCCACCGGTTCAGCGGTTTCAGTCACCGACTGCTGCTCAAGCTTACGGGCTTTGGCGCGGGCGATTGCCGCTTCAACTGCCGCTTTACGTGGGTCAACCGGTTCAGCGATTTCAGTGACCGGCTGCTGCTCAAGTTTACGGGCCTTGGCGCGGGCGATAGCCGCTTCGACTGCCGCTTTACGCGGGTCGGTACCCGCGCTGCTGTCTTCAATTTTGTGTGAATTTTCCGTCCGGGCCGCACGAGCCTGTGCTTTACGCGCCTCGCGAGCGGCAATCACTGCGCTATTGTCAGGTTTTTCGCCAGCCTGAATAACAACCGGTTGCATTGCCTGAGCCTGTTTCTCTTTTACGCGAGCCAGCGCGGCGGCGATGGCATCATGATCTTTAGCCGCAGGTTGTACGGCAGCACTTTTGTGGCGTTCAAGACGTGCGGCTTTTTCACGCTCAAGTCGCGCCTGCCGGGCTTCAAAACGTGCTTTGGCTTCCGCGGCGCGTTTTTCTTCCTGGCTAATAGCGTAAATCTCGGCCTTTTCCTGACGGAAATACTGCACCAGCGGAATGTTGCTCGGGCATACCCATGCGCAAGCGCCGCATTCGATGCAGTCTGCAATATTGTGAGTTGTGGCTTTATCGTGCTGCTGCCCTTTACTGAACCAGTAGAGTTGCTGCGGCAGAAGATCGGCCGGGCAGGCATCGGCGCAGGCGCTACAGCGAATGCAGCCTTTCTCCTCCGGCGTTTCACCCATTTCACTGGCAGAGGGGGCCAGAAGGCAGTTGGTGATCTTCACCACCGGTACATCCAGCCATGGCAGCGTAAACCCCATCAGCGGCCCGCCCATAATCACCATCTGGTCGGCGGAAGGGCAGAAACCCGCGTCGCTGAGCAGATGACGAACCGGCGTACCTAAACGCGCCCAGACGTTGCCCGGACGGCTGACGGCTTCGCCTGTAAGCGTCACAACACGCTCGGTAATAGGTTCTCCGTCAATGACCGCACGTTTAATCGCGTAGGCGGTCCCGACGTTTTGCATCAGCACGCCAATATCTGAGGAGCGTCCGCCATGAGGTACCTGCTTACCGGTCAGAATTTGCGTTAACTGCTTGGCGCCGCCGGACGGGTACTTGGTTGGGATCACGCGTAAGCTGATATCGTGTGAATTGGCCAGCACCGCACGCAGCATGGAAATTGCCTGCGGTTTGTTATCTTCTATTCCCAGCAGGATCTCACGCGGCTGAAGAATGTGCGCGAGGATGCGGATACCCTCGACGACCTGAGCCGCGCAGTCCTGCATCAGACGGTCATCCGCCGTAATGTACGGCTCGCATTCTGCGGCGTTGATGATCAGCGTTTCAATTTTATCGCCGCCGCCCTGTAGCTTAACCCCGGTTGGGAAACCTGCGCCGCCCAGACCGGCGACGCCGTACTGATGAATACGTGCAATAAGCTCTTCCCGACTACGGGAACGGTAATCGGCCCAGCCATCACGCTCAATCCAGCGGTCTTCGCCATCGGCATCAATGATGACGCTTAGCTCGGCTAATGCCGAAGGGTGTGCGGTGGAATGCGGCGCAATAGCAACAATAGTGCCTGACGTTGGCGCATGTACCGGCAGCATTTTGCCACGCCCGATGGTTAACGCCTGGCCACGCAGGACGGTGTCGCCCACGTTGACACACAGTTCACCTTCCGCGCCAATATGTTGTTTCAGGGGAATAACGAAGCGCGGCGCCAGCGGAACCTGCCGCAGCGGCGTACCGTTTGACTGGGTCTTCATTTCTGGTGGATGAATGCCGCCATCAAAGTCCCAGATTTTGTTTTTTCTGAATGCAGAGAATAACTTAAACATGTTGTTCCACAGGAATGATGCGCACAGGGATAGTGTTTAAATCCCATTTCCAGCTATCGGGCGTCTCAGCCACCGGGCGTAATTCGATACATTGCGTTGGACATGGGTCAACGCACAGGTTGCAGCCGGTGCAGAGATCGCTCATCACTGTGTGCATGGCGCGGGTCGCACCCACAATGGCATCGACCGGACAGGCCTGAATGCACTTTGTGCAACCAATACAATTATTTTCATCAATGACCGCCAGCATTCGCACGGGCGTAACATCTTGTTCATCACCATCAATCGGCTGCGGGTCGACGTTCAACAGGGCAGCGATTTTTAACATCACGGCTTCACCACCGGGCGCGCAACGATTGATTTTTTCACCCTGCGAGCCGATCGCTTCAGCATAGGGATGACAGCCTGGATAACCGCACTGTCCACACTGGCTTTGCGGGAGAATTTCATCAATTTTCTCCACGACCGGGTCATCCTCAACGGCAAAGCGTCGCGAGGCGTAACCCAAAATAGCGCCGAACGCCAGACCCAGCAGACTCACTGCGGCAACGGCAATCCAGATAGCATTCATTACAACTTCACCAAACCACTAAAGCCCATAAAGGCCAATGACATTAAACCGGCGGTAATCAGCGCAATCGCATTACCGCGAAACGGAGCAGGGACGTCTGCTACAGCGAGGCGTTCGCGAATGGCGGCAAACAGTACCATTACCAGTGAGAAGCCGACGGCGGCAGAAAAACCGTATAGCGCCGACTGTAAGAAGTTATGGCCGAGGTTAATATTCAGCAACGCCACCCCCAACACCGCACAGTTTGTGGTGATCAGCGGTAAGAAGATCCCCAGCAGGCGGTAAAGCGCAGGGCTGGTTTTACGGACCACCATCTCGGTAAATTGCACGACGACGGCGATGACCAGAATAAAAGCCAGCGTGCGCAGATAGATGAGATTGAGCGGAATGAGGATCCAGGTATCAATCAACCATGCGCAAATAGAGGCCAGCGTCATGACAAACGTCGTGGCCAGGCCCATACCCATTGCGGTTTCCAGTTTTTTGGAAACGCCCATGAACGGACAGAGGCCCAGAAACTTAACCAGTACAAAGTTGTTGACCAGCACAGTTCCGACAAACAGCAGCAGGTAATCAGTCATTTTTCGGCCTGAAATAAAAAAGCCGCCTATTATCTGACAATCTACAACAGGCGACAACAGGTTAACTGTAGGGTTATTACGGGTTCACAAACGTCGACTTAACGCGCTGTGAGCGCTTGAAGTAGGGCACCAGCAGTGCTGCTGCTAACAAAGGGAACAGCAGTTGGCGCACGGCAAAGGCGTCCGGGACGGGTGAAAACGCAAACGCTTTAATCGCCAGTAACACGGAGATCAACAGCCATAAAATATAGTGCTTCGGCACGCAGGTTCTGCGTTTGAAAAACGCAATCGTCAGCCATAACGTGTAATACCACATGGCGATAGCCGTAATAAAAGAGACGCCCCATAACAACAAATTGGTCGTACTTTGCTCACCAAGCGTTTGGAAGGTTTGCGGTGTGGCCAGCGCAGTGACGTAAAGTAACAACGCCAGCGAAGCACTCAACAACGCAACTAACAGCCAGGCCAATGGCCCAAGTAGCCAGCCTCCGATACGTTGTGCCGGTGTGGTAGTCATCTCTTCTCCAGGTTTACGCGCGCGATCAAACATGCCATTCATTTTGGGGCAATTATTATAAAGCTTTTAACGTTGAGCGCTACTTTCTTCTTTATTGCACGTAATGCCAGACTGATTTAGGCACCTGACCGACGTCAAACAGACGACCTCCGGAGATGAGCTCCGCACGACGGTGGTCTGCTGCACGGTACATATTGATAATGTCGCTATCGTCGGTGAGCGTGTAGTTAAGATGATCGAACAGTTTTTCCAGACTTTCGAGTGAACTAATTTTACGGAATTTTAATAAGTAATCCTGAACAGTCATAAAGAGCAATCCATATATAAAATAATACCAACGGAGTAGAAAATATTAAGAAATAAACAACGTGCACAGGTAAAAGCGGATTTGCGCGCAAATGTAAGAAGAGTATGCATACCTGTAAAAAGCAGGCGCTATTTACGCCTGCGGCAAGGTTAGCGCGCTTCGCGATCCCAGGCAATACGCGCGGGAGCGGGATGCGGCATAATTCGCTTTTTTTGACAGAATTGGATCTTTTACAGCCGGACCCAGCAATGCGTAAAGGTGAATTGCGGGTCGAAAAAAGCTGATGACGCTTATTTTTTCTGCACTGCTGCAATTGGCTCCGGTGGCTGGTAATTGTCAATATGATTGGCAATACCCAGCAGGATCACGGAGACCGCAAGAACAATCCAACCTGCTAACTCAATAAGACGATTCATTACTGATGACATTTGCTTTGATTTATCCATAAACACAGGCTGCAAATGTTACTAATCTCTCCATAATACAGCAAGAAGATTGGGAACGATTTCAGCCACTTTTTCGCGGCAAATTCAGCTTAAGAAGCATATGTTTGACTTAAGTTAATAAACAACCTTTGTAGCGCAAAGGTTATTAAACTATTGAGACGTTGCAAGGTATGGTGTGAAATAGGTCAGTCTGAATTGAGAGGCAATAACATGAGTGACAACATCCGCGTTGGGCTAATCGGCTATGGTTACGCCAGTAAAACCTTCCATGCCCCCCTGATTGTGGGCACACCAGGCCTGGAACTGGCCGCGGTGTCCAGTAGCGATGAAGCAAAAGTGAAGGCCGACTGGCCTACAGTGACGGTTGTTGCTGAGCCTAAGCACCTTTTTAACGATCCTAATATTGACCTGATTGTGATCCCTACGCCAAATGACACGCACTTCCCGTTAGCGAAGGCCGCACTGGAAGCGGGTAAACATGTGGTTGTTGATAAACCGTTTACCGTGACACTGTCACAAGCTCGTGAGCTGGATGCTCTCGCGCGTAGTCTGGGGCGCGTACTATCCGTTTTCCATAACCGGCGCTGGGACAGTGATTTTCTGACGTTGAAAGCGCTATTGGCGGATGGCGTTTTGGGCGAAGTTGCCTATTTTGAGTCCCACTTCGATCGTTTCCGCCCGCAGGTTCGGGACCGTTGGCGTGAACAGGGCGGTCCGGGCAGCGGTATTTGGTATGATTTAGCACCACATCTTTTGGATCAAGCGATTAATCTGTTTGGTTTGCCGGTCAGTATGACGGTAGATCTGGCGCAACTGCGTCCGGGCGCGCAATCGACAGATTACTTCCATGCCATTCTGACGTATCCACAGCGTCGTGTGATTCTGCATGGAACCATGCTGGCGGCCGCAGAATCGGCCCGCTATATCGTGCACGGCTCACGCGGGAGCTACGTCAAGTATGGTCTTGACCCACAGGAAGAACGTCTGAAAAATGGCGAGCGCCTGCCTCAGGAAGACTGGGGTTACGACATGCGCGATGGCGTATTGACGCGAGTTGAAGGCGATGAGCGGGTTGAAGAGACCTGGCTGACCGTGCCAGGTAATTACCCGGCGTACTATGCAGGCATCCGTGATGCGCTGAACGGTAATGGTGAAAACCCGGTCCCGGCGAGACAAGCTATCCAGATTATGGAGCTGATTGAGCTTGGCCTTGAGTCCGCAAAACATCGCTCCACGCTTTGCCTTGCCTGATAAGGCTCATGCCGGATGGCGGATGCCCCGGCATTTGCTCCGGCCTACAATGCAACGCCACGTAGGCCGGACAAGCGTCACGCTGCCGCGACTTTCTCGCGCAGCGTACGTTTCTCTTCGTTACTCAGGAATGCCATTTCCAGACCATTGATTTGCGCCTGGCGGATCTGTTCGCGAGTTAAACCTGCGGCAGGTGCGGCAATGGTGTACTCGTGAATAATATCGACACCCTGAACCGCCGGATCGTCCGTATTCAGACTGGCCACAACGCCATGTTCAAGAAATGTTTTCAGCGGATGGGTCGCCAGCGTAGCGACGGTGCTGGTCTGGATGTTCGATGTCAGGCAGGATTCAATGCCGATACGGTGTTCGGCGAGATAATCCATCAATGCGCGATCTTCGACCGCTTTAACACCATGACCAATGCGTTCAGCGCCCAATTCTTTAATGGCCTGCCAGATACTTTCTGGTCCCGCGGCTTCGCCGGCATGGACGGTGATATGCCAGCCTGCATCGCGTGCCTGGTTGAAATGTGACAGGAACAAACTACCCGGGAAGCCCAGTTCGTCACCGGCCAGATCCAGCGCAGTAATATGGTCACGGTGTGCTAACAGCGCATCAAGTTCCTGCAGGCAGGCGGCTTCGCCGAAGGTACGACTCATAATGCCAATTAAACGCGCTTCAACGCCAAAGGCCTTGCAGCCTTCGCGCACGCCTGCAATAACGGCTTCAACCACGCCTGCTACAGGGAGTTGATGGGTCATTGCCATGTAGCCAGGGGAAAAACGTAGTTCAACATAGTGCAGGCCGTTACGTGCGGCATCCTCAATATTTTCAAACGCGACGCGGCGGCAGGCGTCCAGCGAGGCCAGAACCTTTACGCCCCAGTCCAGTTTGGATAAAAAACTGACCAAATCAGGCTCGGTTGACGTCACTTGCACATGAGGGATCAACGTTTCCAGCGTCTGTGCCGGGAGGGTTAAATTGAACTGGCGACCCAGATCGAGGATCGTTTGGGCACGGATGTTACCATCAAGGTGGCGATGGACGTCGGTTAAGGGGAGAGAAGTATCAATCATGGTCGCACTCGTATTTTTAGGTAAAGTGCACGGCATTATACAACAGTGCTGTAACTAATTAAAAGCATTGAAAAAATTTCGATGATACAAGTATTTGGGGGCACTATGGGGGCAATTACAACATCTTTGCGTTCAGCATAGCGATTTCATCCTTGTCCTTTTCACTCATCCATTTTGAATAAATCTCATAAACCATCCTCGCATTTTCATGTCCCATCTGGGTTGCGATAAACGAAGGATTTGCCCCAGCAGATAGGGTCCAGCAGGCATATGTGTGCCTTGACTGATAGGGCACCCGATTGCGGATCCCCGATTTCTCGATGCCAACCTTCCAACTGTAACGAAGCGCATTTTTGGAGTAGTACGGGTTCGGCTCTTTTGAGTTTCTCAGTGGGCGAAAAACGAACCGCACCTTCTGGTGTTCCATGCTGGCGTATTCCCGGCGATGGAAAATAATCTCGGTTTTATTATCTTTCCCGGTTATCGCAAATTGAGCCTGTAGAGCATCCAGTGCGGGTTTAAGCAAGGTTATCGTTCGTACCCCCGCGTCTGTTTTTGGCGGCCCAAATTGGTCGTAGTTGTTAATATTACGGTGTACATGGATCGTTCCTTTCTTAAGATCCACGTCATCCCAGCTTAGCGCGCAAAGTTCACCGTGACGCATGCCAGTATAGAAAGCTACTACCCATAGATTAACCATGGCTTTCGGAACGGCCTTAATTAGCTCTGCATATTCATTCTTCGTTAATGGGTCTGGCGCTTTTTTGGGACGTTTCAACATGGTGATTTTTTCAAAAGGGCTATGGTTGATGAAGTTGCTATTTTGGGCGAATTTCATCATGGCGCAGAGTATACGGATTTGCTCGTTGACTGTTGCAGGCGCCCGGCCTGTTTTGTTCAGGTGAGGGTACTTCTCGTTAACCACAGGACCAGTCAGGAGTATTTTACGATAGTTGAGAATATCCATCTGCTGGATTTCGCTAATTAGCGTCGAGGGTCCTATCAGGCGGGTCAGTGTGGAAATGGTCGATTCCAGGTTACGCATTGAAGCGTGCGTAATATCCAGTTCTTTCGCGTCATGGTAGGCAGCGCACAACTCTTGGAATGTGTTAATTCTCAGCGTGGAATAATATTTCTTTGCGGTTCTGGAGTCAGGGAACTGCGTTAAGTAGTCGAAGACGCCGAGCTGAATTTCACTATGAATTTTGGCACGTAAGTGGCCAGCCTTTTTGATATTTGCATTATTGACGACCCAGCCTTTCAGCGTTTCGCGGCAACGGTTGCCGCGGTAACTAAAGACTATGCGAATCTTACCATTATGGATTTCTACCCCAGTTGGGAATAACAAACTACGCCTCCTGCACGAACTGATTGATCTGAGGGTAGTTGTACCAGACTGTGCAACGGGGTGATTTTCCATCCCCCAAAGTCTGGAGAACTTTTTTAAAGTGGACTCCTTCTATCCAGCGATGGTTTCGATAACCACCGACCTGACGCTTCGATAGCCCAGTTTTTTCGCACAATTTGGCTTCAACAACCCACTCTTCGTTGAAGACGATATTCGGTGTGGTAGACATGGTCTGTATCTCGTGTTTTGCCCGCCCAGGGCGCGCAAAAGCCCAGACCGTCGGATATGGTCTTCTCCGGCGGAGTTTAATCAGGCTGGTGGCGGTAGGGCGGGACAGTTGGTGGTGGGGTTAAATATTTCTAAGTGCCCAGGCAATCGCGAACGCGATGCCTACGTAGGCAAAGGCTTCAGGCCAGTTCATGAGATTGTTCGATCCTCAACGTTTTTCAGGTCATTTTCTGCGAAGAGAAGGGCGGTGATTAAAAACCAGCAGTAGCGGGTTAGTAGTGCGGGTGCGTTAAGGATAACTACGACTAAATGAGTGGCGGGGTTCACTCCCCGCCAATGCTCTTAGCGTTGTTCAACTTCATAGGATAAATCAGTGCAGCCTGTCATTTTTGGAGATCAAATCTACAAAGCTGACCTGCGGCTCTTCGTCTGGCTGTTTTGTCTTCCCCAGCACAGCAGCACTACTCAGGTCTTTATCAGCGGGGCTGTTTAGTTTTGCCAACTGGCTCCTTAGGGATTTCATTTCGATTTTAAGGGCGGCTATTTCATTGGCCGTTTTTTCTCCAGTCTCTTCCCACTCTTTGACAAGATTCCGGCGGACTTTCTCGTAGTCATCCTGCAACTGACGCTTTATGTCATGGATTTTTAACTGAACAACTATGTTAGCAGCGCAAAAAACGAATACGCTTAAGGCTACAAAAGAAAAAATCAGTACGGCTATGTCGTTAATGGGCATGAAACCTTCACCCTCCCAATGTAAAGACCGTATAAACTTAATGTATTTACATTAAGACCATTACTCCTTTGACTTGTTTCCACTCTCGTTAGCACTGGTTCGTTCTAACTCCCACTGGACATCTCTCCCCTGGTACTGTGGCATTACCTCACCTTTGTCTACACTTGTCACAACCTTGTATGACTCGTTTTTCCATAGCCCAGTCTGCGGACAAATCTGACCGGAGGAACTCGATGAAGCCGGTGGCCTGTAATAGATTCCGTCATTAGTGCTGTACAAACTACCGAATCCAGAACGATTTATTGAATTAACCATGATAACCCTACTTTAATAACCATACTTACTTACATAAAGCGGCAGTAAACTCTGATTATTAACAATTTCATAGCCTAAACGAGATCTTTATCACACTAATTCCATCAAGGAATACCGCAGATTTGTCGATGGATAAACACGTTTTATATTGCATGCTGTGCCAAAATTATCTTCGAAAAAGTAAAATCCAGCGCACATCCAAACATTCTGTTATCGCCCCATATGGGGCGACCTCTATTATCAATATTGATTGTCAGTTGAAGATTGATCATCGGTGTAATAAATATCGTTATAGTTATTAACCAGCTCAGAAACTGTATCGTCCGAAACCAGAAAACGTACGGAAACTCCTGATATATGTTTATCCTCATTACCAAGTATGTAATCAAGAGTCACCGGACCTGTAAGATCTCCACACGCACGATCATTTGCAATCATACACGCAACCGTTGACATCTCAGAACCGTCTTCACACGGCCAGCCAACCAGCTTCTTATCTTCAGGTGTCAATACCATGTCAATGTTGCAATAACCTACCTCGGAGCCATCGGGTGCAGTTCCCTTTTCGACACCGGGAGCGACAGCAGTCCATATCCATCCATCCCCTGAAACGGGTGCATTAGGGTCTGTTGAAACCCAATCGGTATTACTATTTAGGGATGCTGACTGATTAGATGGCGCAGACGTACTTGCTGCTTGTTCTAACTGAACAGCCTGAAAGGAATCCTTTCCTGTTACATTATTAGTAATTCCTGATGTGTACGGCCCAAAACTAGAGAATCCACTTGAAATTTGCACACTCATATAAACCATCCATATATTAAAAATAATTAAACTTTATTATTCATTTCTTAATAATATTCAATGCAATTTATTCTGAGCCTCAGCCTCCCTTAATGTCAATGCCAGCGGAGGCAATTCAGGCAAATAAGTTGACACCGTCATCTGGGCGCTTACACGGTAAATAAATACCGAGGCGCGGTCATAACAAAAGGGAGGATACGGTGGTATTTGCGTGGTCGTTCGCGCAACCAGGTCAGCTTTCCGGGGGAGTAAATGGATATGTCATCGATGGGGAAAACGGTCGCTATCTTCCGGATGGTCTGCTGCATGCCGGTTTCAGCTGCGTGATCCCAGACGGCGGTGCGGCCGCTTTCCTCTTTCACGATGCTATTGGGCGGACAAATTCGGCATAGACGCCATCTTCGCCGTCAAAGATAGAGAACAGAAACCAGCCATCACCGTCCGGCGGCGTCGGATCCCATTCATTCATGGCTTCAAAATTCTCCAGACAGCGTACGTACAGGGCATCATTCTGATCTTCCAGAGTAACAATCTTCTGCTCCAGAGCATGTGACATAAACCAGTCGGTTATCTCGGCTGATGGTGTGCTTTCATCCCAGTCGGGTTGAAGAGCCGCTGCGGGATGTGTCCAGTAACCGACGTCACCGCGTTCCACCGGGGCGGGGCCAATAGGCAGATAAAGCAATTCTGCCAGCCTTTGTGATATGACAGAGTCAATGCAGTGGGATAGCGCCATCAGGTCGAGATGATCCAGTTGCTGGATGCGGCCTGATTCAGAGAGTTTATTGGCGAGTGCAGACTGCAAATCGACAACTTCAGTTGCCCTAAGTTGGTTAACAGCGTTGTCCAGTATCAGGGTTGGGACCAGCTTTTCCACGCTGTCGGCCAGCGTGACCGGGGAAACAGGGGCGGAGTTATCTGACAGCAACTTAATTACTTCGGAAACGGCATCCGACTGTTTCCTCGCATGCTGCCGGATGAGATCGTATTCTGCGGCCAGCGTGAGTGACTGCTGGTGCTGCTGCTCTGATAGTTCGCGTTGAACCTGCCAGCGTTTGACCAGTTCTTTCAGTACAACACCGGTGTCACTATATCCAGCCAGTTTCTTAGCTGTTTCGATGATTTCAGCGTCAGTCTTGTGTTGTAAGCTCATAATTCCTTTCTTTTGGTAGAAGTTATTTACTCAAATAGGGGGTAGGGTTATCACTGTTTGAGTAATAAAATGTGAATGGTGGAAATAACTATCGCTATTTTACTGAGGGCAAACCCGATATATTAATCGGTTGAATGATTTAAAGGATAAAATAATGAAAAACCATATCCCGCTGAATGAAGGACAGGAGTTGTTTGGTCGAGACTTGAATGCTTATCAGGAGGGGAGACCTGATTATCCTTTACATATATTTGACCTATTGAATGAACATTGCGGTTCAGAAACTCATCGACAGGTTTTCGAGATTGGACCAGGGACGGGGCAAGCAACTGAGCATTTGCTCGATCTGGGATATCAGGTAAGCGCAATCGAACCAGACCACCGTTTGGCAATAAGATTAAAAGAACGGTTGGCCAGGTATTCCCAGGAATCGTGTACAATAATCAATTCCACTTTTGAAGAGGCTACGCTCCTTTCTGGCTACTTTGACCTTGGTATTGCCGCCACATCTTTCCACTGGATTGACACCGTGAAGGGGCTGGAAAAGGTACATAAGCTTTTGCGCCCCGGAGGGTGGTTTGCCATGTGGTGGAATGTTTTTGGCGATCCAAATAACATGGATGCCTTTATGCAAAAAACCAGTCATTTATTTGCTCCTCTGAGTATTAGTCCTTCACATAAGGCAGGTCATCACTTTCCCTATCCATTACAAAAAGAAGAAAGGATCAGTGATCTGTTAAAGGCCGGATTTACTGAGGTTATCAGTGAAGAGTTCAGATGGGAAAAAGAAATGAATGCTCGCCAGACGAAGCAACTGGTTTCGACATTCTCACCTGTTGCGCGACTTGGCGAAATAGAACGCGCAACATTTCTTAATGAAATAGTGAATATAGTCACTAAAGATTTTGGTGGGACTGTCACACGTAATTTTGTTACGGCTATTTACCTTGCGAGAAAATCATAATTCCTGTGCTCTTTTTTGTGATTAATGCGGACATGAAGTCTAATAGGCCGGTTATATAATGGAGGCCAATCAAATTTATGTTGCATTAGGTAGGCCAGTTTTCAGCCTGCCAGTCCTTAACTACGTTTATGCAGGCGGCATGCACCTGGCGCGCCGTGGCAATACCGAATCCTTTAACCAGATTGGAGAGTTCTTCCGGGGTGTGGCTGACTACAGTCCACAGGCTGTAAAGACCGGAGGTGTTAAGCAGGTCAAGCCACTTGTCCTGAAGGGGAAGATTGCTCAAAGGGGTTGCCATTGCCCACTCAGTACGTTTAACCAGGTGAGGGTGAGTGTCGCCAAGTAATTCGATGATCCGGCGGTTAAGAGCGACACCCAGCGCAGTGGGCCACGCATCTTTGAAATCGTTCAATATTGGATAGCGGGCGCGGCACCATTGCGTGACCGATACCAGAACAGAAACACCAGAGTTGCTTCGTATCTCAATATGCCAGTCAATATCCTGAAGCAGGTCAAGATGGAGATCACGATCTGAGGATCCCAGCGTCAGACGCCAGCCGAAGGTATAGAAGTAGAACTGAAGACCGCTGTCGTTGGCCGCCGGATACCAGACTGGCTCAACATCACCGTCAATGCGCTGTAGTCGTGCCCGTAGGTCTTCATTTTCCAGACTGAGCTCTGCGTTTTGTTGAATGGCGACCGCCAGGTTGGTTTTTGTCGTGGCCAGTTCGCCGCGGATCTTCCGCATTTCCTGCTTTTGCTGGTCGAGAAGAGTCGTTTTACTGGTGATGGTCTCCTTGAGACTGACTATTTGTGCTTTCTGGCGTTCCGGATTCAGCGACTTGAGCTGGTCATTCTGAGTCTTCAGCTGCCGCTTATCGCCCTGAAGGACGGCGATCTGTGCTTTTGCGATTTCCTCAGCGGCCCGCGCTTCTTTGGTGGTTAACTCCATGTTAGCAAGCTTTTCTGCGGATTCCGCTACCCGCAATCCCAGGTTGGTATTGCGATCGTCCAGTACCTCGCATTGCTCAACCAGCGTGTTGTATTCGTCAACCTGCTGGTTGTATTGCTCGATAACCATCACTTCTAACTGATCAGTTAGTGCGAGGGCGCTTTGGACAGATGCTTGGGCTGTACCGGAAGTCTGCTCGACTGCCAGCTCTAGCTGGGACCGGACGGGACGTAAGGAGGCGGCCAGCACGCTGGCAACCGTGGTTTCGGTATTCTCGGTCATAGGTATCTCGTGACTGGCGGCAGAAGCCGCCGGTGGTTAATCGTTGCAGGGGTAGCTGATATCTTCGGGATCGCAGTCGATGGCGATTTTGGACATGCCGTAGTAAAGAGACTGAACCATGCGTTCAAAGCGGTTAGGGGCTATTTCTTTGCTGGCAGGTTTTCCGTCCAGCACAGCTGAATAAACCTGTCCGAGCGGAATATTTATATCTTCTTGCCAATTATTCTTGGTCTGGAATACTTCTCCATCCCTTGTCGAGATGGCAATACGATACTGAAGGTCGTACTCGCTACGCGTGTGGAAACTGCTGCTTTCCCCAGGGGCCTTGTCGAAGAACAGATGATGAAATCCCTGAATGTGGTTATTTTCTTTGTAGATGACCTTCGGTGCTTCCCAGCCATTTTCAAAGGCTTCTTCATGATGGGCATCCATGAAGGCTTCCATAAAGTCAGACAGGAGGATCACTGGAGGGAAGTCATGCTCTTTGAGCGTATCATCCAGAAGAGTGCCAAGACGAGCTTTCATATCGTCTTCCAGACCGGCGCATTCCCACTGATGTTTCATACTTTCAGCAATGATGGCGTTGTAGCGTTTCAGTTCGAAAAGATTAGAAATGTCGCCCGGGAGCGCTGCTTTAACAGACTCTTTGACCAGTTTGGACATGCCGTCGTAGCGACCAAAACAATCATCAACAACGCTCTTGAACATCTTTTCAATGCCCACGTCGATCATCTCAATTGCTTTGGGAGAATTGGCGAACTCTGTCACGCGTTCACAGAGTAACTCTGCAAGTGTTTTCCCGGTCATACCTCTGCCTCCTTCATTCGGCGCTGACAGACGTCAACGCGGACGTTCCGATAATGCATATTGGCCTCAGAGCAGGGGTATTCAGTCGATTTCAACCAGAATGCCTGCGCTGTTTTGTAGTTCCCGCGCTGCTCTTCGCTGGCGGCGCGACTGGCAAGAAATTGCCCTTGCTCTTTCATTTTTTGGGCGAGTGTTTTCACTGGTGTTAACCTTCGTATTCTCGTAGTAACAGGTCATGACCCGGCTATATGCGATAACGAATCAAAACCGGTCGGTAGTGCGGATATATCGATATCCGCGTCGTCGCGACAATCCCAACTTCCGTAGCCGGGCCTTGGTTAGTGGCCTGTAGAAGATCATCAATAAGGAAACAGGGAAGGGACTGGCGCTGTTCGGTGTAACGCCGGATGGCGATGTCAGTAATGCTGTTAACCATCGCCAGGCGTGGGATGGCTATTTCGGGCATTATTTTCGCTCGAACTCAGCGATTGCTTTCAGGATGCTGATCTGGTGATAGCAATCATTTAATGGCTGGTGGATGCCCGGTAACAGCGGGACGGATTTAAGATCAAAACCCTTTGAACTCGCTGTATTGATACTGGACTGGACACAGTTAACATGCCGACGGTGCCATGGCATATGTTCAATACCCGCGTGGCGGAATGCGTTCTCCCATTGCGGAATATCAAAGCGGGCGGGCTTTGCCCAGATGTACACAGATTGGTGCAGATCGCCTACTGTTGGCGTGCGATCTTCTTCCCATACCAGTCGGCAGGCATCCATGATAAAGCGATAAAGTTCACCGCATGCCTGTTGGATAGGTATTGTTTTATCCGGATCCTGGATAAAGACGGCCTGCTGTGTTTCCCACAATTGGTTCAGCCAGAAATAGACAGTGCCAACATCAACATGAGTACCCGGCTGGGGCTTTGCATCCATGCAAATCACTTTGGTATCCAGCACTTCGAACGTTTCCGGACAGAAGTGAACCAGCGCGGTTTGCACAATATGCGCGTTGGGCAGAACAGATAGCGTTTCGTTGTCCAGCATAATATGTACTGGTTGTAATTGTTGTTTCATTGGGGCCTACATCTGCATTGCGAAGTTGAGGAACGCCAACGCCAAAGCGCAGAGCACCACGGCGAACAGCACCGGCCAGCGCAACTGGCTACTTGCTGGCATCGTGTCAGGTAAACCAGAACGCTGGTTAAATCGGGCCTGAATGCGGTGGCGTGGTCGAAATGGGTCATTGATGGCGATGACTGGGCGAGTATTACGGATCGCCATTGATTTTGTTAACGCGTGAGTTTTCATGTATATTTCCTTTGCTCCTTACTCTCCGTTTGGGGCCAATACCATTCAAACTGCTAACCTTGTCTGGTATCTCGTGTAATCAGCGGTTTGGTCGCCGCTGGTTGGGATAGCCCCGGTTTGGTCGCCGGGGTGTTTCTCAATCTGTGAATTCCGAACTTCCATCCTTATGAATAATTCCAGCAACCTTCAGGCATTCAGGCTTCCGGTCTGCGTAAGCTGGCGCCACAATTTCGCAGGCGCTACGGGTTGGGTAGGTGTCAATGACTTCATCGGTGCATGGCTGACTCACCAGGCACGTAACAAGCAATCCCCACATAAAAACCTCAATAAAAAAGCCCAGCGCTGTAAAACGTTGGGCTTGGGTGAAACAGACTGGGTTACAGTTCCAGGCGGCGGGTAATCTCAGCAAGACGAATCCGAGCATAAGAAACTGAATTGCCGAGACGCTGAATGTTCACTGTCAGAGGCGACACGATGAGTGTCTTGGTTTCCTCCTGACATCTATCTTCAGCAGTAGGCGCCGGGCTGATAACAGGTTCCAGACGCTTACTCAGTTGGTCGATAGCAGAGTTCAATTGCGCGATATTATCCCACGCGGTGTTTAATGCGTTCTGAGTTGGACTCTCTTCTGCCACTGTGTGGCAGGCGGCATTTCCAGTCATAAGTGTCCCGCTAATTCCGTTCATTATTTGCTAACCTCTTTATTGCTGGTGGTGACGCTGTGTTGCGTCATGATTTTCAGGCCTAATTTGAAAGCAAGGTGATATTCCGCAACCGCACCGTCGCTGCCCTTCCAGCCATTGAGCATGTAGATGGCATCAGCACGCTGAAGCATGGACATACAAATCGACATGTAGTCGGCCTGAGATAGGCCATTAGGGAGAACGGCAGGATTGAGAGAGATATCACCAGCTTCTTTCAGCCTGTCAGCCGCGGCAAAGAATGCCGGACGATTGAAGTGGGGCCGGTTGGTCATTGGCCCCGCTATATACACCTTCATACGCTAACCTCGTGAAATTCAGGCATGCACACCCAACAAACCACCCCTGGTTCGTCGGATACGGGTATGCATGCCTCAATGACACAAAAAAAGTCTGATTTGACGTGGTATAAGTTTCGCCTTTCTTAAGGAGGGGTTATGTCACCTGATACAAAAGCGTTAGTTGATGCAATTGATAGTTTGAAACATACTGATTCATTTTTGAAGTCATATATATATCCACTTCTTCCCGCAATTATAAGTACCCTTGCTGGTTATTTTATTGCATTATTTAATTTTAACAGGCAGCAAAATAAAACATCAAATGACAATAAAGTGAAAGATGTAAATAAATTCCTTATCGAAGTTCAAAGCGCTTTCATATCATTGATTGAAGAAAAGAAAAAATATCAATTTCTGATTTCTAATGACCCTCAACCTCAGAATAGGCTAGTTCAGATTAGGGAGATTAATACTGTTTTTCCAGACGTGGAACGTATTGAAAATATGGTTTTTTTAGGGGTTTCATGTCAAAACTCCGGATGGTCTGATATGTCGAAAATAAATCGCATGGTATGGGGCTATAAGAAAGTGGTCTCGCTGATTTCTAAGAGAAATGAGATTCGTAATGAAATATTTAAAAGGTTGAAATATGATAAGCAAAATAATTTGATTTATGATTTTACTCCAGTAGATGTACAGCCATATTACCAGGAGGGCATGAAAGTAACTGAAGCAATGATTAAATCTATCGATGACGTACTAATTGATATGAGTGATTTTCTTGATAATATCAACATATCAATAAATATTGCATTACCTTTGAACTCGGATGACATTATTCTTCCGAATCAGATGAGAAACCAAAATGATAACCTAGCTCTAGAAAGAATTTGTTCTCCAGATTTTGAAGTATGGGCATCTTTGATTTCAGGTAATGCAGCATTGATAAAAGAAGCATATAAAAATAATAACTTATATTAAAATAACCGCATTTCGTAATCCGGCGCGGTTTCTCCGTTAACGTGGGAAGGCCGAATCCCCTTACTTGCACATTAAGCCGACACATCCCGGAGGACCGCCTTCGGGATTCTCGTACCGTCGACACCCTGGCATGTGCCAGACCAGCAGTCCATTCGGGCTGTTAGTTCTATCGACCTGTCCACGTTGTTAAAGAGCAAGGGCTTGCGCCTTGTGATAAATATTGCACCTTAGGCGCATCAAAAACAACACCAAAAGTGCAAATGTGATTTTGAATGAAGATATCATCTTGAAAAATAATTGAAAATAGTTAAAGGATGGGGTGTATGGATAGTGATTTACTGGTGAATAACATTCCTTTCAGGGCTTTGCTAAGTCCATCGGAAAGCAATGCAGCCAACTTTTCAGGGTCGGATGAGCGGCAGGTTATTTCGATACAGCTACCTCTTGTGGAATCGTAAAGGGCTGTACGAATAAGATAGCGCTCGTTTAAATCTTTCAATATCAACATGTTACACCTCCGTATAAGATAAGTCCTATTCTAAGGTGATTTCAGGAATTTTTTTGACCAAAATGGTGGAGAATGTGTTCGTATTTTTTATGTAAAACAAGCAATTACAGAGTTTTAGCGGGGAAGAAATGTGAGCATCTTGATGGTAAATGTTTAACTGTATAAAAAAACAGTAATTAGTCAGAGGTGCCAGGTATGAATCTTTCCGGGCTCACAATTGCTGAAATTGGGTAAATTGCCCGAATATTATCCTTGTAAAGCATTGATGGACGGTTCGATGTGTAGTCACTAACGGTATAACCTGATCCTGAATCCAGCATCAGCATGGTAATGAGGGGCTGGCTCTCTTCCTTGAGTAACACGTATACATCATCACCAGGTTGGCAGGCTCTCCCTGGTTCTACAACTAGAAACTCACCCGATTTAACACGTGGCCAAAGCTTGGTACCAATAATTTGTACACCAAAAGCGGAAAGATGAGTGTTGTCCAGACGTAAGTAACCCCCTAAAGGTTCAGTGCTAACCTTGCCGTCATCAGTGATTACTTTTAATCGTACTGGTACTCGTTCCTGTAGCTGGCTTCCTGATAGCGACAATTGCAACGATTGAGATTGCTGTCTCAGCTCTTTATCAAGCGACGGACTTATGTCAGAAACATCAACCTGAAGAAGCTTGGCTAGTGCGGATACCGCTTTTGTATTCAAAGAGTTACGGCCATAGAAGTAGTGCCCCAAGGCAGAAAGACTGATATCCATTTCATCAGCAATTTTCTGCATTGTGAGGTCCAGACTCTTTTTCTTTGCTTCGTAGATGCCTTTCAGTCTTTCGGCATCAGCAATTTGTTCAGATGTTAATTTTTTCTTCTGCATAAAATCATTTTATACCATTGGTGCACTTGTTTAATGCATCTTAGGTGTTGTCATGATTGCACTAAAAATGTAGTCTCTTCATAGGAGGTGCTATGAAAAAATCATCGCTTAAAGATCTAGTGAGCAAACATGGTGAGCTTAGCCGTGTTGCTCGAGGTTTAAACATTCAGCCATCTGCTGTGCAGAAAGCCGTTAACTCTGGCAGAGATATCACCATTATCGAGTACAAGAACGGGAAAATGGTTGGGCGTGAAGAACGCCCGTTCCCCGCACCAAAACATGCCCGCTGACCACGGGTTTTACCCACGAAACCAAAACACGAGATAACCATGACCAAATCTATCCTTGAACGTCTGCCGCAACGTCGTAATCGCGGTGTAACCCCGGATGACATGCGCACCGAAGACATGCGCTGTCGCGTTACTCCGGCTCGTCGGGTTGCTGTTGATGCTGTGGCCCGTAAATGCCGGGATCACGGCGTTTCTCATAAGTCCGATGTAATGAACTTGGCGCTGGAGAATCTGGTTTATCAGTTGACCAGTTGCGATCCTGAACTTGCTGAAGAAATCCGCCGCGCGCTTAAAGCCGAGGCACTTCCAACCGATCACTCATGGCTTGCTGGTGGAGAAAATGAATAACAATGCTCGTTCTCTCGAAATTGCCCGTCAGGTTCTTATCCGGCGCGCCCGCGCTGCTGGTGGAGAGCCAGCTGTCCAGGCGATGCTTGATCGCCTGACCGCAAATTACTCGCTGATCCAGAACAACGGCAGCGACAAAAAACATTAAGCGTGCCGGGCTTCCACCGGCACCGTGCTGCGACCAACAGCACTCGGTTAGCAATTGAATGGTAACTCTGTCCCTGTCTGTGAGAAGGGACAGTAGGGCGAACTATGAGCCGAATATTTGATATTGTTCAGTCACTGACTGGACAGAAAAACAATCTGGTTGTCCCCAGGCAGTTTCTGCGTTTCTTTGCCGGAGACCAGCAGGCATATCAGCTTGCGGCAATTCTGAACCAGATCATCTTCTGGTCTGGGTATTCAACGCGTGAAGATGGCTGGTTTTATAAAACTCATGAAGAACTGGGAGAGGAGGTCGAACTCAGCTCTGATCAGGTTCGTCGTGTCGTCGATAAATTATCAAAGGCCTATCTGGCCGGTATTCTCAGTACGGCGAACAAGCGCACGGCGAAGGGCGATAAGGTCAAACATTACCACCTTGATGGTGACGCTCTTATCGAAAAACTGTTCCCGGCCACGCCGTGTCCGGAGGAGAAAAAAGAGCCTGATTCGCCAGACGGGAATGGCGAAGTTGCCAAACCGGAACCGCATAACCGTCAGTCCGGAACGGCGGAAGTGCCGCTCCCTGGGTCTGGCGAAGTCGCCGTTCCTATTCTCTATACAGATCAATACACAGATCTAAACATACAGATCTTAAATTATCGTCCGCGCACAATTTCTGAGCAGACGAAGCGTTTTCTTGAACGCCATCCCGATGCTGTAGACGGGGTTTATACCGCAGGTGGCCGCTCATGGGGCAACCAGGATGATGTTGTAGCCGCTGCGTATATGTTTAAACGTGCGCTCAATATCAACGGCTCCCTTGGTGAACCAAACTGGATTGAGTGGGCAAACGACATACGCCTGCTGCGCAATGCCAGAAACGTCACCCACAAACAGGTCTGCGAGGTATTCCGCTGGGCCAACAAACATCATTTCTGGAGCACCAACATCCTCAGTCCGTCCGGGCTTCGCCGCAAATGGGACAATCTTGTCGCTCAGATGGGATGCCGATCAGCTGGCAGCGGTTCTGGTGGACTCGACTGGGATAATACTGACTGGGCTGAGGGGGTGCTGGGATGAAACACCTGATGCAGGCAATACAGAACTGTGACGGCAGGACAATCAGCCGACTGGCCGGTGACGCGCCTCAGCACACCCAGCGTGAAGAGCAGGCCGCTCAGGTATTCAACGACCTTTTTCGCCAGTTACGCGCCACTTTTCCGGCACTCAGCACGCACATCAAAACCCAGGATGACCTCGACGAATTTCGCCGAACCTGGATGCTGGCATTTGCCGAGAACGGGATCACTACCATGGCACAGGTGAACGCCGGAATGCAGATTGCCCGCCAGCAGGAAACTCCGTGGATCCCGTCGCCGGGTCAGTTCGTTGCCTGGTGCAGGGAAGGGAGCCTGCGGGTTGCCGGTCTGCCTTCTGACGAAGAACTGGTTGAGATTGTCCGGGACTACTGTCGCCAGCGTGGGTATTTGTCTTCTCCGGAGGCGTATGACTGGAAGCACCCGGCGCATTACTGGATGGTTACTGCGCTGCATGCCGGTATGCGTGCCAGCAACTGGACGGAAAAAGAATTGCTGGAAGGTGCGCGCCGGGAACTGACCGCCATGGCCGAGAAAATGCGCTGTGGAGAACCGATCCCCGAGCCGATTCTGGTACTCACTGAAAAACCGCGCCCGGCATTGTCGCGTGAAGAGGGTTTAAAACGCATCACAGAGATTCGCAATAAGTTCGGCCTGACCAGACGAATGAAGTAACACGAGAAATCGCGCCTGACCAGCGCACTTAAAGCAACAAAACATGAGGTTAGCAATGTTTAATCTGAAGAACCTGCGGTTATACCGCTTAAGCCGTGACGTTAAATTTGATACTGACTCACAGCAGGAAAAGATAAGTGCTATGCCATTCACACCTGGTGGTGCAGGGGGAATCTGCTGATGTATCAGATTATTTATGCTGATCCGCCCTGGTCATATCGTGACTGTGCTGCAGATGGTAAGCGCGGTGTTGGATTCAAATATCCGGTAATGCGGTTTGATGACATTTGCCGTTTACCTGTCTGGGATCTGGCTAACCCTGAATCTTGTCTGCTCGCTATGTGGTGGGTACCGACTCAGCCCGAAGAGGCGCTGGCTGTCATGAAAGCTTGGGGTTTTCGTCTGGTCACGATGAAAGGTTTCACATGGCACAAAACTAACCGGATTAAGGGTAACAGCGCTATCGGAATGGGGCATCTTACTCGTGCTAACTCTGAAGATTGCTTGTTTGCCGTGCATGGGCGCCTGCCTGTTCGACTGGATGCTTCGATCTGCCAGCACATTACCGCTCCGCGCGGAGAACATAGTGCCAAACCTGTGGTATTTCGGGAAATGTTACAGCGTCTGGTTGGCGATATTCCCCGGATTGAATTATTCGCGCGCGGCGACATACCTGGTTGGGATTGTTGGGGAAATGAATGTGACAGTAGTGTCCGGTTGATACGTGGCGGGTGGAAAGCCGATGCGCGCACTGCTTAACCCCATTATCATTCGTGAACTGGATCAGGTGATTCTGCGACCGGGTCGTTCGCTAATGAGCTTGTTTTACGGGCCTGTGATTATTGCTCCGGCTGGTGAGATGGAAGCCGGGCGTAAGCCCGGTTTACTGCCACAAGAACAGCCCTTACTGTTGGATCCTGCATTTTCATCATTCTGGATGGAGCCTGAAGTGCTGCGCGCCGCAGGTGGCTCAGTCCAGAGTTGGGTCAGAAAGTTTAACGTCTGCCAGTGGAACCATGGCGCAGATGAATATCATCACCAAGAACTTACTACGGCCAAGTACGAGCATTCAGGACTTTGCCTGTGCTGGCATCATGACCGCGTGCTGGTGGACCAGCCTCCAGCGCTGGTTGCTGATATTGCCCGTCAAAATGCGGCGCAATACATTCTTGAATCAGTTCGCTCGCATTTTGGGTACCCCGATCATCACATCGTTACTATCAGTGACATGGGTTGCTGGGCATTGGTTAAACGAGTTGCTGGTATCCTCCCTGACACAGTTATTCGTAAGTTGCTGTGCATGCCATCAGATGAGCCAATTAAACCTGTCTACCGCGAGAGCGAACTAGTAATAAACCCGCCAGATCCACTAGCAATAATTACAACTGCTGTCGAGGATATGCCGGTTCTGGTTGTCGCGATCGATGCTGACGCGCCAGCGCAGTACATGCGCCGTCCGAAAATTCCTCGTTGGGAATGTCAGGCGTACACTGACTGGGTTAAAATGCAGACGTGCTGCGGTTGCGGTGCAGCTGGAGACGATCCACACCATCTTGTTGGTCACGGGTTCGGCGGTACCGGCATGAAAGCAGGGGATTTCCACGTTATGTCCATGTGCCGTATTTGCCACCGGGAACTGCACGACAACGTAGCCATATGGGAGAGTCAACACGGTAGCCAACTGGAGCATATTTTTAGGTTACAGCACCGCGCTATGGGGCTGGGCGTGATTGTGGCAGGCAGCGAAATGGTAGGTAAGTTGCTCAAGTAAGGTTTGTGTCAAATGGGAGCAACGATAACCTAATAACCTTTTAGTCGTTGAAGGAGGAATCAATGCGGCCGTAGACTTCCGGCTTGACCACCTCTTTTTAGTGACCTCAGTTATGTTCTTTGAATGAGGTGAAAAGAGCCAGAATTCCTCACCTTTTGATCCCATTTTTTCTGGTTTTTAGCGATATTAACTGGAATATAGATAAAAATTGACATATGGTTATTTAGCTTAGCTACTAATCACTATTTTATAAATGGATGTTTTGTGAAAAAAAATATTACAGTAACTATTGATTCAAGCTCGTTTCCCAGCGGTCAAGTTCAGTACTATAATCCGCTTCTCAAAGTTAACAAAATCGATGTGAATTGCATGCTAATTCATACCGCTTTGTGGACTCGTCCCCCCAAGCTTACTGGTTTTCATTTGTCTGACTTCTGGGCTTGGCTAAGATATTTCCCTGCCTTTTCGAAAACTTCAAGTGACTTGCGACTTCGTAAAGAATGGAAAGACATAGATCCCCACCAAAAAACCATCTTAAGTGATGAAATAGGTGTTGGCTCAACCACGTTTACATTAATTGATACTCTAGGTTTTCAAGGGTTTATAGATGCAATTTATGTATTAGAGACATTGAATCTTACTCATCTTCTTTTAAAGAAATCTAAAAATGGTAAAGGTAAAACCCCTGACTATATTGGCTTGGATAATTTTGGAAGAGTTGTCGCTCTTGAATGTAAAGGTACGCAGAATAAAATAAAAGATTTACACAAAGCTATAACAAAGGGGGTGGATCAAAAGGAGAACTTGACAAAAAATCCGGCGGGTCAAATTAAAATAGGTCTGGTTGGTGGGGTTTTTATTCCACAGTTTGACAATCCTGAAAGTGCACTAATACACTTCCGAGACCCTGACTGGAATGAATTTAACAAAATTATTTCAGAAATCAATCCTCAGGATCTTACTAAAGCAATCATTAGAGGGGCAGTGATTAAACAATTATATCTCGCTGGTGCAAACAATTCAGCTAATGAGTTGTCAAATTATGTTAAAGGAAGCAATTTTGAATTTTCCCTTCGATCTATTAAGGAATTAGAGTCCTTTGAACGGGGAAGCGTGGTATTCAGTCACAGATTAAAACATCCAGCTGAAGGTGGGATCTCACATATAAAATTTAGTGCTAAAATAGAAAAAAATATTTTTGATGTCGTGCAAAAAGTAACCTCAAGTTACACTGATGTATCTGTGTTAATTAATCAGTTCAGTGTCACAGAGGAAAATTTTAACCGACGGCATGATGGTCATTCATGGAGCGCCTATGAGAGTGAAGATAGTGGGATGATCGTATCTCCACAAGGATTTAACTTTAAATTAAGTTATAAAACAAATAACTAGTTACTGCATTAAACTGAACTTATTTCATAAAGATTAATGAGATAAGTGTGTTGTAGAGCCGGCGCACTCACCCCTCCGTCTATAAAAACCTAATAATCAGCCCTTTGGGCTGGTTGGTAAGTGGGCAAAAGCTTGATTTCCCGGCCATCGCAGGCATGATCCTTATCTGCGCTGGGGGTTCTTGTTATAAATATTTTTTCAAAATCCTCTCCACATTAATTTTCTTGAAAGAGAGTCGGATATCTGGCGCGCTTAGGTGGTTTCTTCGATTAAAGATGCTGTCCACAAATTCATTTAACTTATACCCGATTTTCGCCTTTGCCAGACGGTCAACGCGACCGTTTAAGAGGCCTCGCTATAATGACTGAGTAAAAACTCAGGTGTGCCGCAGTAGCGGTGTTCCAGGCGATGACCCGTACCACATTGTTGGCCATGGGGTTGGGGGTATACGAACAGAAGCAGGGCACTTCTACGTAATGCTTCTGTGTCGTGTTTACCATAATGAACTGCACAACAATGCCGCTTTTGGGGAGCAGAAACACAGTAGTCGGCTTGATCACGTACTGCGGATACAACATCGTGCTCTGGGGCCGGGTTCCTAAAACCAAAGTGATGCATTACTTGTTCTCATGGCTGTATTATTGTTTTATGATTCATCTGCTACTTATCTCATGGAATCAAACGGATGAACCAGAAAGCATGGTCTTTTAAAGCAGTTGGTCAGGATGATCTTCGGTACTTTGGTAATAATGGTTATCACGATGACTCGACTAGTTTTTACAGATATGACAATTTTGTTCCAAACCATAAGCAAGTCAAAAAGGGAGATATTGTCATAGTAACTGACAGAAAAAATGTCCTGGGTATATCAGTTATAGATAATCTAATATCGGCTCCATACATTAAAATTCGTAACCGGTGCCCACATGAAAACTGCGCACCAGCAAAGTTAATCCATCGTAAATCTAAAAAACCAGAGTGGCGCTGCAGCAACGGTCATGAATTTAATCATCCTAAAGTAGAAGAAGTCTCTGCGCTTGAATTCAAAGCTGACTATAAAAAACATTACAAACCAATTAGTTCTGTCTCTATAACAGATTTAATATCTCACACACCTCGCTATAATGTTCAGAGTTCAATTCAGGAAATCGACTTTGAATGGGCAAAAAGTCTGTTTGGTGGCATCGTTCAGTTGAATCCTACTGAAGCGGACTGTGATGATATTCTTCTCGATGCTGATGATCAGCGAAAGGCTGTTTTGCGACATATTAAGCAACGGCGCGGTCAAAAAGCATTTCGTGACAGTTTGATAGCTCAAACCTCTAAATGTGCTGTAAGTGGCTGCGAAATTGTTGATATTCTCGAAGCTGCACATATCACTGCATACAAAAATGATACACACAATCATGTAAGCAATGGGCTATTACTGCGATGTGACATACATACGCTTTACGATCTGGAACTATTTGCTATCGATCCGGATTCATTCGCTATTTACTTTGCTCCACAGATCCAAGATAAAGAATATACGCGGTATAATGGGAAAAAATTACAAGTAACGTATAAAATTAATCGTGGAGCACTTGTGGAAAGATGGGAAAGGTTCATTGAAAAAATGATTTAGTTGAAGATGTACCGATGAGTATGGCCATTCAGATTTAGACGCTGTTACATATGGGAATTACATTTAATTAGATATTTCTTATGCTCAAAGTCTTTTCCTGATACTGAGTAGATTACCATAACTTTTGGTCACAATTCCGTTAAGGTACAGATCTTAATTATCTGTACCTATTAATATGATTCTTATGATTTAAACCGAAGGTATTAACCACCCATTGATTGTGCTGCTTGTTTAAGCAAGTTTTTACGGCACCGATAACTGACTAGTAACAACACAAATGACAAGATTGAGCTGGCTATTTTACGATATATTTCATTTTTTTCTGAATAGCTCTCATAAGCATCAGCAAGTGCACTATATGTTCTGGAAAGACGCTGTACGGATGTAAAATATGACACCATTATATTATCACATATCTCAGATTGAGAATTTTTAGATTGAGAAATATTGCGTATTATCACCTGAGTTTGAGCAACCAAAGCATCAGATAGTTTATCCTCAGATGGAGCGGAAAGTACTGAAACCAATGCCAAGTAATCTTTAGTTGCATTTTTATTACACTCCGCCAGCTGAGGGAAAATATTATGCAAGTCGTCAGCCGTCATTTTAACTGACTTGCGAACTTCCGGAGGAAGACTCGTATACCAGTTAACATATTTTAACTCTTCAAAGGGTTTTAGCATACCGATGATAATTGGTTTTTCGGCCAACCAAAAATCCAAATAACGCGATTCTGAAATGCTTACCTTTAGTGCGATTTGTGCAGTTTCAGAGAATGTATGCTCATGGGATGTCAATTCTTTCCTCATCTCACTCCGTTGTTTTTGATACTCATTACGTAAATTAGCAAACAACTGCGTATGTTCAATGACGATATTTTCATAATATCCTGGTGGCGTTACAGGAATGGATTTTAAGCTTAACCATCCAAAATTAAATAATCCAACGCATATCATGAGTAATACTGCTGCTATTTCGTATTTATTGCGCCTGACAAACTGAAAAAATACTATCATCAATACTTTTCTCTTATTAAATTTATTTGTATGTGCGGATCTTCATTCAACATCTTTCGTAATCTCCACTATTAGCTGCACTCTAGGGCTGTTAGTTTCTCACTGTGTACCTCGCTTGAATAAGTGTATGTTCTGTTTTCTTGAGAACTACATCGCACAATACAAAAAAACTTCTGCTTCGGAGGCTAGGCTGACATTGAAGTAATCTGTCTTCAAACTGACTAAAGAGTCAGCCTTGATATAGGCTGACTCATTTTAGAAATGATAACTATTTCTTGCTCGAACGGCACTCTCTGCACCAGCTTTGATTTGTCGCACCAGATGGTATTGTTCTGAAGCCGAAGAGAGCCTGTAACTCACTAGCCGTGTGTGCTGTAGTCCGTTTGCAATTTGGACATGTATGTGGAAGATTTACTGTTCCTACCATTTTGAGCTCCTTTAGATTTCACCGCGTTCTTTGAGAATCTTCATTGCGACACTTTTTTCACGATCGCTGGCTGAACTGAAGAATCCCTCTGACTTGATCAGCTGTTTCAATTCTGCACTGTTTTTACCTTCAAGACGCATTTTAATAGCCTGCAACTCATTTACTTGAGTTTCTAGTGCGCTAGCTACGCCTTTTATGATTTTTCCTGTAACGTTCCAAAATCCCACGTTTACTTCTCCATTTTTTCATCTGGTTCTTCTCGAACCAGAACATGCTGAAAAGTTTGCGATTCACTCGAGAAAACTTAATTATCGGCATGTGTCCCATAAACCTGAGAAATCAATTTTTAACAATTTATGAGAAGGGAAACAATCTTGGTGGAGGCTTGCTTACAGTGATATTTACCTAGTGTATCTTGGAGAAGATTTTGTTACGGATGTGGTGCTGCTTACGGAGTTGTATAGAGGTATATTCTTTGCCAAGAATTATTTATACGACGAAAAGATATGATTGATCTGGCGTATTATGTGAATGCTATTAAAAACGGAAAGGAAGTAATTTGTATTCAAGAATCTTGTGAATGCGATGATTTGGCTGAGGTTGAGACTATAACCATGGAATGGAGACATGATAGTGGTGTGGTAATCCGCTGTACTAATGAACTTGAAGCTACACAACATCCCAATAATGTTTGCCCTGAATGTTGGATTTGTTGGGAAGTGATAGATGCGGCAGGGCAGGAAATCTGGCCAGTGAAGAAGAATTTTTATAATGTTTGTCAGGAGTTATTCTGGTTGAGTATGAATTGACAGTCTTTACTACATTTCAATTTTTGCAACACTTCAGGCAACTAATCCTTTTTATGAGATAATGTCCGCGACCAAAGCAGGTTAGCGAGACATCAAAATGAGCACTGAAGCGGCTATCAAAATCTTCGATCCCCGGACAGCTAAGCTGGAACCACGCGGCGGTAAGTTGTCCATCCACTGGGATGATATTGCGGCAATGCTGGCAACACTGGAGCGTGAATATCCAGTGGGTTATCAGATGATAATGGTGAATTACAGGGATGATAAGCAGCAGGAGCGCGCACTGCGTGACAATGTCACAAAGTGGGCGAAAGCTTTCTGCTCTAAAAGCCAGTTAGCTGACAGACCGCTGGTTGAAAGGATGTGCCAGACCGTTGTCGATATCCAGTTCAATCGACCATTAAGTACCCAGCAGCGATCCCTTCAGCATCTACACCGACTTTATGGCCCGTATGCTCAGCGCGAGACCACGCGCATGAAGAAGCTGAAAAAACTGCTCAAGAAAGAGCAGTTAAAACCTGAGTCCAGACAGCGTACGGACCGAATCGACTATCTCGCAGAACAGATCTCCGCAGTCCGTCAGCATATTAATAACTGGGTAGTGGCCCATGCCCGGGCGTCCAATAGTTGCCCCCGCTGCCGGGGAACGGGTGTAATCACGCAGCCTCAGCATGGAGTCTGCCCTGTTTGCAGTGGCAATCGACAAATTGCACCAACACACAGGGAAATGTGCCGTCATATCAGCAGCAATACCAGTCGGGTAGAAGAGTACTGGTTCGTAATGGATGACTGCCGCTGGTGGTTGTCAGCATGCGCCACGGCTGCGACAACAAGGCTGTACGAGCTATTTGAAATTAATCGCGACAGTTGACAAAAAATGATCTCGGGATAAAAATCCCCACAATACCCATATTTTCTGAGGCCCGCTTCGCGCGGGTTTTTTCGTATTCGGAGAATGGGAAAATCAAGTAGTTGCTATGTCAACCATCTGGTGGCTCAGCGACGACAGCACTCATGCGGTCGGGTTCCCACGGTGACTGAGTGATGGAAAGGCGGTGTAAGGCATCACTGAATTCATGGTGGCCTTCGGTTAGCGTATCAATCAGTAAAAGATGGTACTCTGCGACCGACAGCGGAACGACCCTGGCATTTGCAGGGGGTATTGCTTTTTGGTGATAAGGTGGGGGTATTCGCGATGGTACATTGCATCAGTTTTCCTGTCTCATCGCCGCATGAAATTTTTCAGCACTCATAGCTAAACGCATTCATAATACAAATTAGTAGAATTTGCTCGTGGTGAATCCTCCTAAGCGGAAGGGTATAAACAGCGTTTTACATGGTCCAAAAAAGGTACGAGTCACGGAGGCTGTCCAAAGACTCACCGGGAGGCACCCGGCACCATACTCCATTAGCCCCGACTCCCCTGCCGGGGCTTTTACATTCATATTGAAAGTTTCCTACGCATCCTTTTTCCAACTATTACTGTCGCACATAGGCTGATATGAAAGAAGGTTATTACTGGATTCGTCATGTTGGTATCGTTCAGGTGGCTTACTACACTAACGACACAGTGGATGATATCGAGTCCGAAAAGACAATTATAGGGGTCTGGCATCTGACAAGGGGTGATGATATTTGCCATAACGGTGAAGCTGTTATCCTTGAAGGGCCGCTACAGCAACCACGATGACTGTTCAAAAAACTGTAATTAGTCAGGCTTTTCATTTCAGCCGTCTTTGATATATGGTATTAAACTTTAAGTATCCACAACATAGAAATGGGGCATGGAAAACACAATTTGCGAAAACGAGGAATGCTGGAAAGAGTTTATCTATTGGGAGCATAGCGGCGGCTATCCAGGCGGGAAAGATAAAGAGCCGATCATTTGCCCTTATTGCGGAACCATTAATGGTTACATTATGACCAGTGGTTTAATCTCCAGTAAGAAGTTAGAAGACAAATAAGCAGGGTTATCCCTACGAGCCTCGACACATGTCGGGGCTTTTTATTTGCGCAAATCCCATCGTTAACTATCAACTTTCTTACTTGGTAGTTAAATCAAGCAGTGGGATTTGCGGAAAAATAAGGTAATCAATCCACTATAATCGTGAGGTATAAAATGAATTTGCTAAAAAAAATTATTGTTGTAGTTATTTCAGTCGTATCCTTTCAGAGTTTTGCACAGAGTTATCCAAATTACCAGGATATTCCCGGTACCGTAAAAACAGGAATGAATTCTATTATTCAGTTTTTGCCTGGTGACGATACTTCAGGAGAAAATTCGATACCTGAAAATTCACTAGGCTATCCTGATGGTTCGGATACTTCAGGTGTAACATCGCTGGGGCTGTCAGGAAGCCTAATCGGATCTTTTAAACCGTATGTTTTAAAAGGTGATGGAACTAATGCAGCAGAATTATATGTGTATGAATGGGGTTGGTTTGATAATTTTGAAGTTTACATTTCAAAAGATGAAACCAACTGGATAAAATTAACTGAAGTTTCTGATGGTAAAAATTCACCACATCAGGATGGTCGGGGTTCGTGGGTTGGGTATGACGTTGATACTACAGGTGGTTCGGTTGATCTCTATCCGTTTGTTAAAGTTGTCGATTTAGGAACACAAAAAAGTAATCCTCCTGGTTCAAGTGGGGCTGATATTGATTCAGTTGTAATTACAAACGGCCAGTTCATAGGTGGAGGGTTAATAGTTGATACTGATTCACGAAATGGTCAGGTATTTAACCTTGAATTGAGCAAAGGAAGCGGTGCAGTTGGGGTTAATATTATTAATAAGGACAACACTGAAAAGTATGTACCATTCACAACGGATGATTCTATAATCCCTGTCGCTCTTTCAGTACAAGGAAATTTTGATTGCAATGATGAAAAAGATATTAATGTATTAGCAACCAGAAAGAGTGATGGTATGCAACTTAATATTATTAAAGACCAAAATGGAACAGATATTAGAACTATCTATAATTCTACTTTTAAATAAGCGTAGCAAAATAGAAATAGCCTTTTCTTGAGGCCTTCTCAGGACATAAATCATGCCTCACAAAAACATAACGCTCTGGCAGTGGCTGGTTCTGGTGCTGTCGGCCCCGAACGAGGCTGTCAAAGTGTGTCTGGCATTGGTGGGGGGAGAAGCTGCGCGCTGGCTGCTTGGTGACAGAACGCATTTCCGCTATGTCCTGGGTGATTTTATTGCCTGCCTGCTCATCTACTGCGCCATTCGCCCGTATATCAGCCTCATGCCGTCAGTCTACGGATTCAAGGTATCGCCCGATCTCGTTGTTCTGATCATCTCTCTGCTGGGTACTCACGGAATTAAATCCATTGTGGTGGCAGTTGCGGGTAAATTTGGCCTCGATTTGAGAGATATTCAAAAGGATCGCAGTTTATAAAATTCTGCAAAATGGCGTTGGTCAGCACGCAAAACCAGTGAATTATGCTGATTTAGCAGCTGAGCAATGGGCCGTTTTTCGGGGTAAATATTTTTCTACGTAGTATAAAATTCTGACTGAGGTAATCACTATGAAAAAAGCTCTACTCGTAATTAGCGCGGGCGTGGCGCTGTGTGCGCTGTCTGCCTGCTCTCATTACACCGAGGCAACCACCGCCAACGGCACCACCGTTAAACACATTGCCCCCGGTACCAGCGTTACCACCAACTCCGGCGGGTGTATTAATTCTGCTGGCGTCACGTGTGAACAGCAGGGAGTAACGACCGCGCAGTAGCCTGCGAAATGATAAAAAGGCCAGGGGATGGACATCATCATCCCCGGTAACTTGTTGGCAAGCTGTTGTTGTTTTCTCCCGATTAGAGAGTGGACTGATAGATGTGACTACACAGAAAATTTAACATGAAATTAACTCATTACCAGCATATTTAATATTTTTATTATGAATATATAGGTAGTCAAAAAATAGAATGCGGCATGGAATACAGTGGTTATTGCCCTGCGTAGGCGTTGAGCAATGATTATTTGGTGATGTTATGGCGAAAACGGACTGGAAAAAGCTGGAGCAGGAATTCCAGCGCGCGCACGCCAAAACTGGCATCAAATTGCAGGACTGGTGCGAGCAGCGAGGAATAAGCTATGCCAGTGCGCGCAGGTATATTAAAACGCGCAAAAGCGCACAAGATAATGCGCAGGGTACGCAAAAAAAAGTGCGCAAAAGTGCGCAGAAAAAGAAGCCAGAAGCCAGTAATGGCGAGGACTCCCAGCAAAAAACATCTCACCACGACAACGACGATAATTGCGCAGATCAGCCAGAAACGAAACGGATTCGCGGATCCCGATCTTTGGCCCCGACAAACGCGTTTCAGGAGCGCAATACCGCCGCTGTAAAACACCGTGGCTATGCGAAGTATCTGGACGTAGATGGTCTGATGGATGATGCCAGCGAGATGGCACTCTTTGATGAACTGGTAGACTGAACAAATAAATCGCCGTATCATCCTTCTAATGATGCCGAGTATCGCCCAAAGCGATCTCGGCTTTTTTATTGCCTTTTTTCGGGAGTGCATCATGCCTTTATCTCGACAGAATGAGTTCGATCCTGGCGTTCCACCAGCAGAGTACGCCTTAGCCGACGCGCCCGGCGCAGAGTTTATGGATATCCCCAAAGCATTTGGCGTAGGGGCTGGTGAAGGTACGGCATCCATGGGCAAGGGGCTACGGTCCGTGCAGGAGCCTATTCAGCGTGCCGTTGACCGAACCGCCGGGACTCAGGCAGCGCCTTATGCCGGAATGGCAACTGCTGGTACCGCGCTGGGTGAAGTACTGGACGATGTGGGTACTGAAGTAGGTAACTTCTTCAAAGGGCATATGTCTGAGGGCGGGCAGAAAGTCCTGAATACGCCGCTCTACCAGGAAGGGCACTTCACCGATACGGCAAAAAATCCGCTTAACTGGCCGATTATTGCCGCCGATGCGGTCGGACAAACTGCGCCGGTGCTCGCAGCGTCTGCTGCTGGTGGTGTGCCGATGGCAACTATGGCCGGTTTTGCTCAAAATGCTGGTGGTATCAGTGACTCAGTGCATAACGTGATTATGCAATCTGACGACAACCAACTGATGCAGAGTCCGACATTTGTCAGTTTGTTTAAAAATATCGACCAGGATCCGCAGTATTCGAGTTACAGCGACCTGCAGAAAATCGACCTTGCTAAAAAGCAGCTGGCCGATACTATTGCCATGGCTGATTTAGGCGATCCAAAGATGCTGGCAGCAAACCTTGTAGCCTCTTATACCGGTGATGCGTATTTGGGTGAATTGTTTGCTGGGCGGATGTTGTCCAGCTCAGTCGCCAAGACCGCCGGCAAGGCCATTCTTCGGGATGGGGGAATCAATGCTGGTTTTGCGGGTATCAGTCAGTTAACTGAAAACGAAGGCATGACGTTAGCCGGATCTCATGGTGACGCGGATCAGGGCGTAAAAGACCAGATGATCACCGGTGGGCTGACGGGGCTGGCAATGGGCGGCGTTCCAGCGATTGTGGGTCATGTCAGAGAGGGAATGGCAGCGCGCAGGGAAGGGCAGAACGCTGGCGAATCAGAAGAACCGGCAACACCGGCGGAAGAAAAAACCGAAAAAGCTGTTGATGATATCGAGACTGGCGCTCAGGAAGTTCAGCAGGGCATGCAGGATCTGAAAGAAGACCTGACCCCTGAACCTCATGAAGATATGTTTAGTAAGGGGTTGGGTGAGGAAGGTAACACGTCAACCGAACCACCAGCCGGTTATCGTACCGGGCTGTCACCTGAACAGGTAGCCGAGCAGGAACGTCTCGCTGAAGGTTTTACCGACCGCGAAAAATTCGGCGGTAATGGTCCGGATGATTTTGCTGATATCCCTGCATACATGCGGGCGGGTAAAACAGTACACGCTGATCCTGATTCCCGACCCTTTCACCTGGTTGATACAGCGGGACCAGAGGGGCAGGTAAAAGCGCGCTTCGATGATAAAAATGATGCTGAGTTCTTCCGCTACGCACAACTGCTGGATCAGTATACCCGTGGTAATCATCCTGATCCGGATGAGGCTGAGCACCAGGCGGTAAAAGACTGGTTCTACCGTATGACGCGCGGTGTTAAGCGCGAAGATGCCGAGACACCGAAGAAACGTAAGCGCGGTAAAAAATCCCCGGACGTCGCCGAGGCACCGAAGAGAGAACCCCGTAACGACTTCGAGGCTCAGAACATCTTCGAAACGATCATGGGGTATTACCAGTACGTTCAGGATGCGGCGAAAGATGCTCAGAACGGCGAATTTACAGCGCCTTCAATGGGTGAGTATGCAGATCATCGCTTCCCGGATCGTCCGCTACAGATTGAGGATAAGAACATTATTTTCGCTGGCGGCCCTAACCGTTACCCTGGTGAGCCATTAGGTGATGAGCGCCAGGCCGGTGGCGGTCCGGAGTTCCGCGCCGGTGAGCATGTTCGCCCTGATTACATCCCCGCTGATCGCAGTGGTGGCCCGGTTCGCGCTATCAATACCATTGAGGGTGAAGCCCGTCGCGTTATCCCGGCGATTGAAGATAAAAACATCATTTTCTCTGGCGCTGAAGGTACTGATGAAGGGCAACGCGGTGCACCGCCCCAGTTTGAAGGCGGCAGGACTAAGGCACGGCGCCGACTTGATCGCTTTGAAGAGCGAACGGGTTCAAAACAGAAATACCCGGAGCTACCACAGCATCAATTGCCGTCCGGTAAAATAACACCTCCTGATTCAGTAAATGACGCAGCCCGATCCGGCAATAGTGAACTCTATATGCGCCGGAACGGCAAGCCGTTTCCAAGCGAAGGGCTGGCGCGACTGAGCAAACCGTATGAAGAGGCTAAAAAATCCGGGAAAAAGCCGGAGGTTGTGAAAGTGGATGGCGGTTATGCCGTCGATGTACCGGAGAAGAAGGAAAAGCCTGCAAAAAAGGCCGAACCGGTGAGAGAGCCTGATAAGCCTAAAGACAGCCAGCCTGAAACATTGCCCCTTCCTAAAACTGATATCACTATTTCCAGCCCCGACCAGCATGCTTCTTTCTTCCGAAATCTGATCGAAAACCCTGACGCCGTAAAACCGAATGACGTGCGCGCCGCACTGGATTCGACACTCGCCAACAAAGAAATCATTTTGCAGGGGCTGAATAAGCTGACAAAAAAACAGCTTGAGCCTTTCAGTGGACGCTATGTGCCGTCTGATGTGAAAAAGGATCGGCTGGTGGCGAATGCCTGGGATTCACTGGTTAATGACTTCCGCTGGCTGACAAACAAAGGTCCGACAATGGTGACCACCGGGAATAGCCGTATTGAAGACCTGGCCCGTGATGCTATGAAGGGGATCACTCAGTCGGATATCAACGAATATACGGATAGTGTGAAACAGGAGCGTGCGGAGCGACAAAAGCGCGCTGAAGCTTTCCGTTCGGCGATTGAGGATCCTAAGACGCTGGATGATTACCGCACCCTGATTAAAGCGAAGGGCCGTGCTTCGCTGACGCCTCAGCAGTCCGAAATCTATGATCAATTACTGGCAGATCAACATCTGGCGCAACAGAAGGATGCGAAGGCGAAACCGCGCGTGTCTGCCGGGTTCAGCCATGATGGTGAAGATCTGCAGATCAACCCGATAGAGGAAGGCAAGAACAGTAAAACCGGTGAGACGATCTATAACGTTAATCTGGAAACCCGCCTTGGCACTGAGAGGTTTAAGGAAGCGGCCAGCATGGCACGACAACTGGGCGGCGGATACTGGCGGGGAAATTTCTGGTTTCCAACACAGGAAAAAGCAGAGCAGTTTACTAACTGGTTGCGCGGGGACAGTGTGGATCATTCGGCCAGTGACGCTGAGCGTCAACAGCGTAAACAGGAGCAGCAGGCAGGGCGACTAACCGGTTCATCAGAGCGGTTGCGCGATAATGCTGAAGAGCGTCTGAATGCCGATCGTAAAGTGAATACTGTTAAGCGACTGCGCGAGGCCGCTTCGGCAATGGATCAGGCCAACCGTGATCTGCGAGATGCTGATATTATGCAGAAAATTGCGAGTGGCATAGGTGACGGCAGCCTGAAGTACCTGACAGGTATTCAGCATAAAACCCAGATCGATACCTTGCGGGGCATTGCCCGTCGTCTGGTATACGATATCCCCCAGGATATCCGTGACAAACTGAGCTATACCACCAGCGACGGCAAACGGGAGTGGAACGATGATGTACCGCTCGCCAGCCGTGTGAAGTATGCCCGCTACCCGATGCTGGACTGGCATCCGTCTACGCTATTCGATGTGCTGGCCAAGATGGGAGATGCGCGGGGTTACAAGCTGGCAGCCGCTGATCTACGGCTGTCTCAGCAGCTCGAGCATGGCATGTCCCGCCTGCCAGCCGGTCGTAAAGCCAATGATAAACTCGCTGCATATCTTTCTTCTCAGCCCGGAAGCTGGCCGGAGTATGTTGCCGAGTTTAACCGCCTGCAGCGAGCCGGGATCACGACACGCCCAATGTTGCGAGCGGCACTGATTGAACTGGAAAAACTGTCTGGTGATGTACCTTTGCCTGATATCCCGAAGATTCAGAAGATGGAGATGGATCTCCGTAAAAAACTGGCATGGGATCGCAATGCCTTCAATGACTTCTTCCCGACACCTGAAAGTCGCGCCGACTGGATTGCCAGTGAAGCGGATATTCAGCCAGGTATGGATGTGCTGGAACCTTCCGCCGGTAACGGCGTACTGGCCGAAGCGGCACGAAAAGCGGGTGGTAATGTTGATGTTGTCGAACTGGAGCAGCAACTTCGCGATATCCTGAAAGAGAAGGGCTTCAATGTCGTTGGTAGCGACTTTGATACCTTTACCCCCGATAAGCTGTATGACCGCGTGTTAATGAATCCGCCATTTTCACACGACCTTGATATCAAGCATGTCCAGAAAGCCTTTGAACACCTGAAGCCGGGCGGCAAGTTGACTGCGATCGTTTCTACAATGGCTGGCGAGCGTAGCAATAAGCGCAATAAGGCGTTCCGCGAATGGCTGAATGAACTGGGGGCGCATGAACAGCAGTTGCCGGAAGGTATGTTCAAAGAGTCAATGAATCCCACCAGCGTAGCCACTAAACTGATTACGCTGACGAAGCCGGAAGAGGCTAATTTCTCCAAAGTCCCTCGCAGTTCCTGGGATGATGATTTCCCGGATACTGTTTTGCATGGACGTCTGGGTGATGCCACGGCGCATAAAGATTATGCGGCTGCCAAAGGTGGCGATGATGCCGCCGCGCGCCGACTGGTAGCGGACATAATGACCCGTCAGTCGGTTGATGAATTGCGTCAACTATTGAACGGTCGCAAGGCTATACTCACCGCCGTTCACGCCGAAGAAGCCGTCAGTCGGAACGCTATTCCCCAAGCAATGGCGGATGTGCTGGGTAAAGTTCTCGATCTGGAAGTTGATCCTCATCTTCTGCAATCGGCAAAAGTGGGGCGTACTGCGCAGGATGGTTTCGGGCGTCTTACGAACCAGCCCGCCTTTGATGGTCCGGTGCGTACCGATTTACCTTACATCCTTCTTGATGACACCCTGACGCAGGGCGGTACATTAGCGAATCTGAAGGGCTATATTGAAAACCATGGTGGTAAGGTTATTGGCACCAGCGCGTTGACGGGCAAGCGTTATTCAGCGAAAATTGCATTAGCTGCTGATACGCTTCGCAAATTGCGCGATCACTTTGAGGGTACCCATCTTGAAAACTGGTGGAACGAACAACACGGATATGGCTTCGACAGGCTCACAGAGTCAGAAGCGAACTACCTCCTTCGTGCCGCGGATGCTGACAAAATCCGAGATCGAGTCCTTGCGTCAAGACAAGATGGAGCGGCATCTCCGCAACCAGGAAGCCCTGAAAACAATGGATCTATCCCACCTGATGTAACGGGTAACTTTTCCAACAAAAACGCCTCCGAATCCGGGGGCGTTTTTGCATCTGGCTCTCCGCGTGAGCGTATTCGTTCCGGTATTGCTGATTATCAGCCACGCGGGTTGAGTAAAAAGCAGGTAGAAGAGGAGGCCGCCAGGTTCCTGAAAAAATGGAATGGGGCAGGTGGTATTGCCGTGCAGGTAGCGAAGGATATGGCGGAAGCTGAGCGACAGGCGGGTTTCCCGCTGCCAGATGCGCTCATTCATGCAATGCACCTGCCTAACAGTGGCCGGATTATCCTGGTCGCAAAAAATCTCGACAGTCTTTCTCATGTGCGTGCCAAGCTGCGGCACGAAATTCTTGGGCACCATGCCCTTTCGGAAGTAGTCGGCCCGGCAGAATACGATAAGTTGCTGCGATCTGTAGCCGCTGGACAGAATTCCAAATCACTTAAACCTTACTTTGACCGCGTAATTGAAAACTACGAGGGTGCAGATCCCTGGAAGCAGGTCGAAGAGGTTATCAGTCACGTTATCGAAGACGGCGAGCGCGGTTTTCTTGGCCGGGCTTGGGACCGCGTGTCCGGCGCCGTTCTGCAGGCTTTGCGTAAATCCGGTTTCCTGAGTGATGAAAACATCACTGCCGGAGAAGTGCGGGGTATGATGGCCCCAATTGCCAAACGCCTTAAAAATCTTGGCGACTGGGCGGAGAAAACGGATAAGGCCCGGGATTTGACCGTTAATTTCAGTCTTACCGGGAAAGACGGGCTATTCAGCAAGCCATTACCAGGGGAAACCGAGACCGAAGCGACTCAGCGGCGCTCTAAGAATTTTGGCCGGGTTATCCATGATACCGTTGGTAATGTCCACAATTTGCGCCCGACCGATATTATTAAGCGTCTGACCTCTAACCTCAGTTCCAATGCCCTGATGATTGGTACCCTGACAAACCGACAACTGGCGGCGGTCTATAACAAACTGATGAAAACTGACTATGCCGGTCAGTATCAGGATCTACAGGCGAAAATGGAGGCCCGCCGTAACAGGATCATGAACTCAGCAGAGAGGGGCATTGAAAATCAGTGGAATAAGCTGAGTAAAGATGAAAGCCGCTCGCTGTCTGATCTGATGGTAGACGCAACCATGACCCGTGTTCACCCTGACAAGCCTCTTGCAGAACAGGATCGTTTCCAGAATCTGAAGAATGAGCAGACCCGGCTCCGCTCGTCAAAAAGCGGTGATAACAAAGAAGAGGCCGCCAGCCGACTTGTCCAAGTGAGCGCCGATCTGGATGCGATGCGCGAGAATTATAACGATCTCCACAGCCGTTGGATGAAGTTGTCTCCGGAAGCCAAAGAACTCTGGCACAAAACCGAAAAATGGTACAAAAACAGCTATGCCGACCTCAAAGAAGCGCTCATCCAGCGTATCAATGATGTTGGTGGCGACCAGAACGCCGCGTTGATAAGTCGAGTCAGGGAGCAGTTTGAACGGGCTTTGAAGGACGGGCCGTATTTCCCGCTGGCTCGCTTTGGTAAGTACGTTGTTACAGCCCGCAAAGACGGTGATTACATTCGTGAGCACTTCGAAACCCGTAGCTCCGCTTTGGCCGCTCTGGAAGCGTACCGGAAAGATGGTTACGAAGCCGTCCAGTCAGTGAAAGCGAAAGACAACGGAAAAAATAATGATTCGGCTCATAGTCTGGGTAAAGAGATCCTCGAACTGCTGAACAAGTCCGAAGATGGCAGTCTGAACAAGGAGCAACTGACTGATCAGGTGTGGCAGACAATGCTTGAATTGATGCCTGATGCCAGTTACGCCCGCCATTTTATTCGCCGTCGCCGGGTGAAAGGCGCCAGCCATGATGCGCGGCGCGCATTCGCAAACAGCGCCTTCCACTTCGCCCACCACGTTTCCAAGATCGAATACGGTCACAAGATGCAGGCTGTCCTCGATGATATGGGGAATGAAATCGACGCGGCAATGAAGGGGGATTACTCTGGCGTCCAGCCGGATAACCTTGAAACTGCCCAGCGCATGCTGGACGAACTGAAGATGCGCCACGAGATGACAATGAATCCTTCTGGCGATGGTTTCGGGAATGCTCTGACCGGTACCGGGTATGTGTTCAACATGGCGGCTAACCCTTCCTCAGCGATAATCAACATGACACAGACCGCGCTGGTGGCCTTACCACAACTTGCCGCCAGATACGGCTGGAAGAATGCCCTGAAAGCGATGGGGGCGGCGACCGTTGATTACTTCAGATCGGCTGATAAACGATTCAAATGGTTTGGTAAAGGGTCTTCGTGGCTGGATCGTGATGCCTGGCTGTCCATGAGCCGCAGTAACCGGTTAAATGCCGACGAACTGGAACTGATGAAACGCCTTAATGAGGATGGCGTGATATCCATTACTCAGGCGTCTTCACTCGCACAGCGCGCTGAATCAGGGACGCAGGATAAGATCCATTTCAATAAGGCTCTGGATATGTCCATTCTGGTCGGTGGACAGCTATTTCATAACATTGAAGTAGCAAACCGTGAAGTTACCGCGCTGGCCGCGTATCGCCTTGCTAAAGACGCGGCTGGTGGGCGTATTGATCCGGTGCAGGCGTATAAAGTCGCCAGCAACGCTGTATATGATGCGCATTTTGACTACAGCAGTTCAAACAGGCCACGCTGGATGCGGCAGAGTTGGCAGAAGGTCCTCTTCCAGTTCAAGATGTATGCCCAGCACATGTTTTATACCCTGGGTCGAAGCTTTACCCAGTCATTCAAGGGCGAAACGCCAGAAATCCGCAGGCAGGCGCAGAAAGAATTTCTGGGGTATATGCTGATGCATACTCTGGCCGCCGGTGTTACCGGGTTACCGTATGCAGTCCAGGCCATCTTTGGCGCGGCGGCTCAGGGGATTCATGCAGCAGTCTCGGATGATGATGCCCCATGGGATCCGGAAGTGGCACTCAAAAACTGGCTGAGTGATGAGCTTGGTGGTTTCGCTTCCACAGTAATTACTGACGGCGTAGTCAACGCACTGGGTATCGATCTCCATTCCCGGTCTGGTATTCAGGATTTGCTTTGGCGAAGCGCGCCAGCGGGTACTGAGGGGAAGGACTGGTATATTTTCTACATGGAGCAGATGTTGGGCCCAACAATCGGGGGGATCGGCCTTAATTTTGCCAGTGGTTACGACAAAATGGCAAAAGGTGACTGGCTGGGGGGGATTCAGACAGTAACACCGGCAGCAGTGAAAAATCTGGTGAAGACCTATGCTGAAGCCATTCGAGGTATATCCACGTCCTCCGGGGAGGAAATCGTACCGGCTGATGAGTTTACCAACTTTGAACTAGCAGCCCAGGCATTTGGATTTAGCCCGTCAAGGATCGGCCAAGCGTATGATGCCCGCTCGGCTGTCAAAAATGTGCAGTCTGAGCTATCAAATCGCCGGGCTCAATTATTGCAGCGATATTTTGCAAACGCTATGAGTAGAGATGATAACGGCGAGGTTCTGGAAGATATTCAGGCCTATAATCGCAGCAACCCCACCAACGCTATCACCGGCGAAATAATCTTGAAGACGATGAGGCAGAAGCAGAAAGCAAGGCTGAAAAAGGAAAGGGGACTTGCACTGAGTCGGAAGGATGAGCACCTGAGAAGATTAGGTAAGTTTGGGGGTTATGATCCTATTTTGTAATCTGACGGATAGTTTGTTTGCTTTTAAACTTACTGGATAATTTTATCCCAGCTGTGCAGTTTATGGTGGTTTTACACCTCGCTGGTTACGTACATTTGAAAGTAATCGGCGAAGTGTAAGAGTTACTACTTACCATTAATTATCGTAACCGACTATTTAAATGAATCTACTGAAACTCTGGTTATTTACATTATAGTAAAGAAACTTTATTATAACGAGTGGTTAATAGCTGAAAAGGTGATAAAAATGTGCAGGCTTCGAAAGAAACAAAGCCCGCACCATATTATTTAATTTTCAAGCCATTTGTCTAATACATTAGCATCATTGACTACAGAACCACTTCTTTCACGCCACTTGCCATATATGCCCTGAAGCATATATCTGCAGTTAATATTATAGCGAGTCAGGTAAGAGTATTTTCCTAAAAATTCCTGCAATCTAGAGTCAATATTACTTACATCATGGAGTAGATTATAAATGACGAAGGTTAATATTCTCGTTGATTCATTTGAGTATAAAGAGATGCACAACTTGTCAAGTTCATTTTTGAAAAAACAATCAATTGCATTTGATTTGTTAAAGCTTAGATTAAATAAAAGTAAAGCAAGGCATGAAGCTCTATATTTAACGCTTTCATTTGGATTAAGACAATCTGCTAATAATTCATCCTCAGTAAGACCTAAATTAGTCAGAATTCCATTATTAAAAGCATCAATATTTTTTTTCTTTATGCTTTCAATTGTTAGCTTTGATGAAATCAATGAGTAACTTAAAAAAGGTATGAGTTTTTTCTCGGATGGATAGTCAATTTTATATAACGAAAGAGACGTTGAGCCATGAATCAATCTATGTTCATGGCTGTCGCTTAGTGACATTATAGTGTTTTTTATGTGACTGGAAGCATCTGGCGCAACAGAAAAAACTTCATTCCATAGAAAATAATAGTTTGCAAAAACATTTGGCTTTCTGATGGCTATCTCTGACACGACCAACATAATATCACGCCTATTTTCTTTTAGTGCGTCCTCAACATCTTCACGCTCAAAATAAGGTGCAGCTAGAGTTTCTAATGCAAGTTCTGGGTAGTCATTACATAGTGCACGCCATTTATCTAAATCGAATGGGATACGTTCATACCCAACAAATTCATACCCGGGAAGAATTTTGTGGCCATCAATAACGTTATCTTCAATATATGACATGAGTTCATGGTCATTAAAACTTAGCAGTCTCCGTATATACTCAATGTAGGATTCATCATCGAAATTCAATGGGATCATAGCGAGTATAGATGCAGGGATACAATGTACCTCATAGTTATGAGATTTAATTAGTTCAAGGGTCTTGCGTAAGCTAACAACATCTTTTGATAGGGCATGCTCATAAATGGATTTAAGTACTTCCACTGGATATGAATAGTTCGAATCAAAAAAATCAACCGGATTAAAGAGTAATGAATCTTCATTTTTCTGTGTTGGATAGCTATTAACAAGTTTTACAAAACAATATTTGGATTCTGAGGTGTTAGCTGGTGCTTTGGCTCTTGATCTCATATTGAGATGTTCTTTTAAGAAAGCTTTTTGTCTCTCTTGAATGTCCGACATAAATATAGTTTTGGGGCTAATTGATATAATCCTTTTTAGATACATTTCAATTAAATATATGATTTCATTATCAGTATTATTAGAAAAATACTTTTCTACAATAACCTTAATAAACCATTTTTTTAGCATGTTATTCTGTCTATGGTGGAACTCCATATTTGAGGCTGACAGGATAGCTTTCCAGTAATATACAGGCGCACAATTTAATCTATCAATAACTTCATCAAATCTTTCGTTGGTTTCTTGCAGCATGACGGAAAAAAGTACCCCACATGCTATAGTTTCACTATAATCAACAGTTAAAAAAGTATCAATCATATTGTTAAGTAACCAATTTTTAGATTGTTCCATTCTTAATGTGGCAATTTTTTTCAAAATTTCAAAATCAGAACAACCCCATAGCGACGGTAAGCACTTATTAAACAAAGCCCTTACTCTCTTATCTTGTTCTAGAAGCCCTTCTTCCACAAGGCGAAGTACTAGAAGAGAACCGATAGAGCTGCGTTTACTAAAATATCTTAAATCTCTATTGTCATCATTATCATCAATCTGTTGTAACAATGAAGATACTAAAATCAGAGCTGTTTTTCGCTTATAGTGTATGAGCGCACTCAAGATAAAGTGGACAACTTCACGCCAATGCGCATCACTGCAAATTATTGTTAATCTTTCAAGCAAAATCTGATCGGTAACTTCATTATGAATGAATTCGGCAGCAAAAAATTCTTGTAACTGCCTTATATCAAATCTAACATATTCCGTGCTATCTGGCGTATTAACGAAGACCAATCTCTCAATTGCTGCTTCCATTAACAACTTAACTGTTTCCTCGATATCCCCATCCATTAACATTTCTGTCGTTGAGAAAGCTAATTTTCTAAACTCACCTTTGGGCATAGCTGTTTCTGCACCATTACTATATTCGGCTCGAACGTGGAGACTTATACCCAAACGGTCATGAATAGCTTTAAGTAATTGATCCTTTTCTTGTAGTAATGTTGAAATTTTAGGGTCTGGGAAGTTTTTTAGAGTTTCGCGTTTCTTCATTACAACATAAAAATTATTAAAAAGTTCCCATCGTTTTTCTGGCGGACGACCGCCATCACGAACGACCACAGCCATTATATGGGACTGCAATGGAGTGGCCATAATTTCTTTCACTTGTGGCGAAAGAATAGCTGAGGCCAAAATACTTAATGAGTTGTTCCCATCTTCTTCGCTACGATTAAATCTAAGTATTGGTTCAGCACACGATAATGCGACACTCTCTGGCAATGGCTGGAGAGTGCATATTGAGGCATCAAGATCATCAAATTGACCAGAATAACCTTGTGGTCTTGTTGTACACAGAATAAGAGAATCAGAATCAATACTTGGTAAAAACTCATTAGAAAAACTTATTATTTCATTTGCTATATCATCTTTAAGATCATTTGGAACTTCATCAAGGCCATCAAAATTTATGAAACATGTATTTTCAGATAAAATTTTTCTAAGATTGTTTGAATCTATAGCAAAAGATATTTTGTAATTGATTTTATCACAGATATAAGCTATGACATTTTTGGGGGAGAACTTATCCTTAGTTATGTACCAGTTCGCATAATCTTTTAATTCAATAAAAATTGGAATTCTTGGTGAGTTTGGCCAATAACCATCTTTTAAGGCTTGTTCTTTTAGTTCTAGAGCAATCTCTTTAACTTGGGGAGTAATTGTAGGCGCGTTCTTTGATAGAATAAAGGCAGCTCGTTGAATTTGTGCGAAATATTGACCAATCGTTGACTTCCCCTGACCAGGCCCACCTTTCAATAGTACAATTCTTGTTCTTCTTGGATTTTTCGACCAAGTTTTCCAGTTCGGACCAAAATTTAACCATGTACTTATTTTGTGTACATTGCATGAGGATGATACTAATGACTCCATAATATTAAAATCACTTTGTAATTCAGCGCTTTTGATGGGTAAGTCTCTGAACAATTCATGAATTTTGGGTTTGTGATCATTATTTGAACCTGCTTGTTCTAACTTTGTATAACTTAAATCTTTAAATTGACTAATCATAAAATGATCAATTAAAGATTTAATGTTAGCGTTACTTTCAGTTAGCGAGTTATATAGTTCAGTTATAACATGGCCGGGTGTTAAAAAATGGCCATATTCTTTTGCAACAACAGGGTGTTCAGCAAGAAAATCTAGTATTTTTCTTCCACCCCACACATCGACCTTGGTATTTGGAGAATACTTTTTAACTAAACTAATTATTTTATCGTAAGCTCCAGTCCGAGGCACTCCACTGGGCTCTACATTAGAAGCGATAATCCATATATCCGGTATTTTTCTTTCGTCATTTTCACTGAATGCTTTGATTTCCTTAATAACTTCTCTTACTAACCATTTTTGTGAGTTTGAATTCGTTGTTGGCTTGTGAAATTTAGATTGGATATACCATATTCCTTCCCAACTATCAGTTATAGAAGGATATGGCGCTTTTCCCTTCAAATACCCGTCTCGACCGCCATCAGGACCTGTTGCGAATCCTGTGATACCGTTGCCTAAAACTTTCATAGCTAGAAAGTTGACCATATGTTCAAAAGAATATGAATCTAACTGTGTTAAATCGTATGGGGTAGCCATTTTATATTCCATTATGGTTAATTAAGAATCAAAGCATGCTTATTCAAGACTAATCTAATTCACAAAAAATAACTAATAAAATAGTGCTAATTACTTCTCGCAAGTTTTCTGAGTTATTGGTATAACCAATTGATTAATAACGATTTATAGAGATTTTCATATGCTGCTGTAAAACCTTATGGAAAATCTTGAAAGCATGATGTACTCATCAGCATCCACTGGTGGCACTAAACAGTAATAACAAGAGGGAGGGGCTGATTGACCCGTGTGGTTATGTCGCGGTTGTACCACACTTTAGGATGTAATTTTGGGGGCAAAACCGAGGGTTTTTGGGGGCATGGGGACACGAAAAGGGGCATTAACTCGTCAGTATTTGCTAGAGTTTGTCAGTTAATGATCCTAATATATCTTATTGTTTAGTAAGTATATTATTGATCGTGAAAGGATTTACCTTAACTTCGCTACCTAAAACTGTACAAACAGCTTCTTCATGAAATATCACCGTAACTTCAATTGGTTGTTAGCGTTGAGCAAGAAGGATGAGCACCTCGTACGCTGGGACGATTCGGGAATTATGACCCGATTCTGTGATGAATCGCCCTCTTAGGAGGGGGCAAATTTGGGGGCAAATTCGGTGTTGGGGGCATGAAATTGCCCCCTTAAATGTACGATAATGCGTGATAATGTAGGATTTAGAATTCTGCTAACTTACTGAAAATAATGTATTTTATTAATTTTAAAGAGAAAGTTAGTTTTTCATCATAATGTGCAGGGCATTATACAACAGAATCATAATTCTCTAATAACTTTGAATAAAGCGCGCCAACACTTTGCAAAAGGGTCACATTGTGGACATTTATTTCAGATTTTCAATGAGTCAGGCGATCGGCGTTCTATCCTGGTCAATGGTAGCCTTCTCCGTCAGATACTTTGCCGCGAAAGACATAGTAGCTCCATGCTGTATACATCAGAATGACCGGAATAATAATAAGCGTGCCAACCAGCATAAACATCTGGCTTGCAGGGGGAGCCGCTGCATCCCATAAGGTAACATGCGGCGGAATAATATAGGGCCACAGGCTGATACCTAAGCCGCTAAATCCCAGAAAGATCAATCCCAGCGTCAGGATAAAAGGTCGTGCATGGCTGGTGTTGTCGCTGCTCAGACGCCAAATCCACAGGCTGAGTATCGTCACCAGAATGGGGACCGGCACAAACCAGTAGAAATTAGGTAGCGTGAACCAGCGTTCTGCAATGTATTGCCAGCTAAGGGGTGTCCAGATGCTGACCACGGCAATAACCGCCAGCAGAGCGAGCAGAACATGGCGCGTTAATTTACGCATCCGTTCCTGAAGCGCGCCATCGCTTTTCATTATCAGCCAGGTGCTGCCGAGTAACAGATAGGCGGCAACCAGTCCGAGTCCGCAAAACACATTAAATGGGGTCAACCAATCCAAGGCCGACCCGGCAAAGCGTCGTTCTGCTATATCGAAGCCGTTAATCACGGCGCCAACAACGATACCCTGACTCACGGTCGCCAGCAACGAGCCGCCGGCAAAGGCGTAGTCCCAAAATAGCCGATGCGAAGGCGTGGCTTTAAAGCGAAACTCAAATGCCACGCCGCGAAAAATCAACCCAATTAGCATCATCGTGAGTGGAATTGCCAGTGCGTCAGCAATCACAGCATAAGCCAGAGGGAATGCGCCAAAGAGACCGGCACCACCGAGCACCAACCAGGTTTCGTTCCCGTCCCAGACGGGGGCCACGCTGTTCACCATCACATCTCGCTCGCTGGGGGCATGTACAATGCTAAACAACATACCAATGCCCAAATCGAAACCGTCCATTACGATGTACATCAGCGTGGCAAAGACAATGATAATAAACCAGATTACGGTGATATCGATGTCCATCAGATTTTCTCCTCTTCATCCGTTACCGGTTCTGCGGCGGAAAGCGGACGCGCAGGGGTGCCATCGGTTTGTGAGGTCAGTTCACTGACCGGCTGAGGTCCTTTTTTAATCAGCCTGAATATGTAGTGATAACCCACGCCAAAGACGGTGCTATAAACGACGATAAATACCAGCAAACTGATGACCATTTGCGTTGTGCTGTGCAATGAAACGGCATCCCTCGTGCGCAAAAAACCGTATACGACCCAGGGCTGGCGGCCAACTTCCGTGGTCACCCAGCCGGCCAGTAAGGCCAATAGTCCGGCAGGCCCCATCAAAAGCGCAAACCACTGGAATGGGCGGGAATGGTACAGGCGTTTGCGCCACCGTAACCAGACACTGCAGATACCCAGGGCGATCATCAACACGCCCATGCCAACCATGATGCGAAACGACCAAAATACAATTGCGGAGTTGGGGCGATCTTCCTTGGGAAAATCCTTCAGCGCTGGAACCTGCTTGTCCAGGCTATGGGTCAGAATCAGACTGCCCAGCGCAGGGATCGCCAGAGCGTATTTGGTGCGCTCTTCCTCCATGTCAGGCATGCCAAACAGCGTCAACGGCGTCGCCTCTCCGGGGGGATTCTCCCAGTGTCCCTCAATGGCCGCTATTTTCGCAGGCTGATGCTCAAGGGTATTGAGACCATGCATATCTCCAACAACCGCCTGAATAGGGGCGACAATCAGAGCCATCCACAACGCCATCGAAAACATTTTACGAATGGCAGGGGTATCGTTACCCCGGAGTAAATGCCAGGCGGCAGATGCGCCAACGAACATCGCGCTACTCAGAAAAGCAGCAATCGACATATGCAATAAGCGATACGGAAATGAAGGGTTAAATACGATAGCCAGCCAATCCTGGGGAATGACATGCCCATTTTCGAGGCTAAAACCTTGAGGTGTTTGCATCCAACTGTTGGAAGCCAGGATCCAAAAGGTAGATAGCAACGTGCCCAGCGCCACCATACAGGTGGTGAAGAAATGCAGCGCTGGAGATACTTTATTCCAGCCGAATAACATTACGCCAAGGAAGCCCGCTTCGAGGAAAAAGGCGGTCAGGACTTCATAAAGCAGCAGTGGTCCGGTAATACTGCCGGCAAATTGCGAAAAGCCGCTCCAGTTGGTACCAAACTGATAAGCCATCACCAGGCCGGATACGACGCCCATCCCAAAATTGACGGCGAAGATTTGCAGCCAGAAATTATAGAGCGAGCGCCAGAGATTGTTTCGCGTGCGCAGCCACATCCCCTCCAGCACCACCAGATAGCTGGCCAGTCCAATCGTAATCGCGGGAAAAAGAATATGGAAAGAGACAGTGAAGGCGAACTGAAAACGGGCTAAATAAAAAGCGTCAAGTTCAGGCACGGTACAGACCCCATCCGAGGAAGCTCTGCCTGAAGCAGAGCGTAATGAGATTATTTTTTGGCTACAACGCCGTCAGCGTCAGACCGTAAGAGAAATTGTTCTGTCGTTTGCGGAATATGTTTAATCAGCCAGTCGGCCATCTCACGTTCCTCTGCCAGAATCGTTTCAATAGCGGGGATAGAGGCGGTATCACCGACCTTTTTTGCGGCGGCCAAAAGCGATGTGTAGCAGGCTATTTCAAATTGCTCGAATACATAGCCGCTAATTGCGCCTTTTACAATTTCGTCAGAGGGAAACATGCCACCAATCGACTGGCCAAAAGCCGCCATTTTACTCATTGAGTCTTTTAATACAGAGCGCGAGATATCGTTTCGATCGAGGATCTCTTCCAGCAGAGTAATTTGCCGTTTTGTTTCATTAATATGTTGCTCAATTCTGGCACGCAAATCAGGATAATTATCGATACGACTCGCCATCGATTCCAGCATTGACTCCGCTTGCTTTTCCATCGCGTGTGCATCGCGTAGCCAGTCATGGTAATGTTCTAAGTGATTCATCGTAATTTCCTCGTGTCAGTATGGTTATCGTTTTTCAGCGTCTTTATTAATGTTACCAACCGCAAGATCGGTTAATTTCAGATCGGTTTGTTTCTCTTCTTCAAGCGTTTCTGCGAGGAGTTTTACGGCTTTTTTATATCCAAGTTGTTCTGCCAGGGTTGCCAGTGTGCCGTAGCTGGCAATTTCATAATGTTCCACTTTCTGTGCGGCTGCGATTAATGCCGCATCGCGTACTTCATTTTTCTCGGTGCTTTCAATAACCTCATTAGCCTCTTCAATTAAGCCTTCCATCGCCACACATTTCATGCGTTTAATCTTAATTCCCGGCTCTTGCTCAACGATTTGGTCAATACGTTCAATTTGCCCCTGAGTTTCTTCCAGGTGGGCATTAAAGGCTTTGCTGAGCTTTTCACTTGATGCGGCTCTGGCGAGTTTAGCCAGTCCGCGCGTTAATTGTTTTTCGGCGCTATAGGTATCTGAAAGTAGGTGAATAAATACGTCTTCAATGCTTTTCATATGCATATTAATATCCTGTAGAGGTTAAAAATAACTGCGAGCCTCATACAGACCCGCAGGACACTCTTTTCATTAAAAGATGAAAATAACGCTAACTATCAGGAGTTGTCAGACTTACGGCCACCACCGTGGCTGCTTTGTCCACCTTTTTTGCCTGCTTCAGATGCGCGTTGCGGATCGTTTTTGAAGTTACCACCGCTATGTTGACCGCCTTTACGGCCCGCTTCTGATGCTTTTTCTCGGTCTTCTGCGAAGTTACCGGAACCACCACGATGCTCTGCCATATATCACCTCATATATCGGTTATGTCAGTCAGATACAAAAAAATAATTTCGTATCCGTCGTTGTTCAAGGCTTAAAGTTAGCGGCTATTTGTATTAAGTCAAATTTAATGTTGATATGCGGATTAGTCCGTATTGATAATTTTCAATGGATTGCGGGAAATACCGCTTCGCTTATTATGGATGACGTTTAATTAATAAATTGCTGTAACCGTCTGAGATTTAGAAGGAATAAAGGCATGATTGCCTGATCAGGATTATTCTTGTAAATTTTCTTAAATTATAAATAGATCGCAATAAAATCGAAGCGTTCCGCTCAGTCTTAAAATGACATTATTAAATGTCATGGTATTCATTTTGTTCTACGCTTACTACTCTTTTGGGCAAAAACAATACGGAGCGAAAACATGGTTAACCTAAATAATGAAGGAACCAGCCAAATACGATAATTTTTTACTTTTAAGATGATGACTTAAAGGAGAAAAATGATGAAAGCACTGACTTATCATGGCCCTCATCATGTTAGCGTTGATAATATGCCAGATCCCGGCATAGAAGAGCCGGATGATATCATTCTGCGTGTTACTGCGACTGCTATATGCGGTTCGGACCTGCATCTTTATCGCGGTAAGATCCCTGGAATTCATCATGGCGATATATTTGGTCATGAGTTTATGGGCGAAGTGGTTGAAACGGGATCGCAAGTGACGGCTGTAAGTAAAGGTGATCGCGTGGTGGTACCCTTTGTCATTGCCTGTGGCGAATGTTTTTTCTGTCAACTTCATCAGTATGCCGCGTGTGAAAGCACTAACAGTGGCAACGGCGCAGCGCTGAACCGCAAGAATATCACGCCACCGGCGGCACTGTTTGGCTACAGCGATCTGTACGGCGGTATTCCTGGCGGTCAGGCCGAATATGTTCGGGTGCCAAAAGCGAACACAGGCCCATTCAAAGTGCCGGATACGTTGGCAGATGAAAAGGTTCTTTTTCTGTCTGATATTTTACCGACGGCATGGCAGGCAGTGAAGAATGCCGACATTAAGCCAGGCTCCAGCGTTGCTATCTTTGGCGCTGGACCGGTAGGGTTATTAACAGCTGCCTGTGCTCGTCTCAACGGTGCCGAACAGATATTTATCATTGATCATAACGATTACCGCCTTGAATTTGCACGACAACGTTATGGTGCGATACCCATTAACTTTGATAAAAACGACGATCCCGCAAAATGGATTATCGATAACACGGTAGGTCATCGTGGCGTGGATGCGGTGATTGATGCCGTCGGTTTTGAGGCAAAAGGGAGCCTCACTGAAACTGTACTCAGCACATTAAAAATTGAAGGTAGTAGCGGAAAAGCGCTCAGGCAATGCATTGCGGCAGTGCGCCGGGGAGGAATTGTCAGCGTCCCTGGCGTTTACGCCGGTTTTATCCACGGATTCATGTTTGGTGATGCTTTTGATAAGGGGCTGACGTTTAAAATGGGGCAGACACATGTGCATGCTTACTTACCTGATCTGCTTAATTTGATAGAGAAGGGATTGCTTACCCCGGAAGAGATTGTGACGCACCATATGCCGCTGGAAGATGCCGCAAGAGGATATGAAATTTTTGAGAAACGGGAAGATGGGTGTCGAAAAGTTATTCTGGTACCGGGAATGAAAGCGGGATTATCCACGGTGAATGATTGACGCTGGCTTAATGGAGGAGGCGTCAGGCTGATAAGGCGCGCAATGAGGTTTTCATTGCGCAAACCTGCTTAACGAATTGTACGGATGGCGTTAATCAATCCCTGAACGCCTTTTTCAAGTTTTGAGCGCGGGCATCCGGCATTCAGACGCACAAAACCGCGTCCTTCTTCGCCGTAGGTGTATCCTGGCATGATGGCGACTTTCTGCTGGTGGATAAGCGCTTTCTGCAATTCGCGATCATCAATGTTGAGCGGACGCAGGTCAATCCACGCCAGATAGGTAGATTGCGGAACCTGCCAGCTCAGTTCGGGGAATGCGGCATTAAGCTCGCGTGAGACGTAATGCAGGTTGCTGGCAAGGTAATCCCGCAGCGCATCAAGCCAGCTTGCGCCCTGTTGATAGGCGGCAATATGAGCGGTCAGCGCCAGTACCGCCGGCGAGGAAAGACCATCGCGACCTTTTAATGCGCTGAGATAATCGTTACGACTTTGAGCGTCTTCAATCATCCCGTAAGCCCCGGTCAGTGCCGGAATATTAAAACTTTTTGAACCGGAAGTGAGCAGCGCCCAGTTGTCACGTGCGACGTTACTCCAGGGAATATGTGGGTGATCTCCCCATACCATATCCATATGGATCTCATCGGAAATAACTTTTACACCATGGCGCTGACACAGTTCCGCCATGGTTTCCAACTCATCACGCGTCCACACTTTACCCGTCGGATTTTGTGGGCTACAGAGCAGAAGAATTTTGCTCTCTGGACGAGACAGGGCATTCTCCAGCGCGGCCATGTCGCAGTACCAACCGTCAGTGCGTTTTTCCAGTTCGACAGCGCGCACCACACGCTGATTACCCTCGATAGCTTTGTAAAACGCGTCGTAAGCCGGAGTGTGGATAACCACTGCATCACCCGCGGAAGACCACTGGCGAATCAGCTCTGACACCATATAGATGACCGAGGGACCATATACCAGCGACTGAGGATCGATTTTGGTATTATGACGCGTAAGAAACCAGTGCTGAATGGCCGCCAAAAATTCATCATTTTTCCAACGGCTATAACCCAATACGCCATGGGACAGGCGCTGGGTAAGCGCCTCAAGAATGCAGGGGGCAGTGGCAAAATCCATGTCAGAGATGGTGAACGGTAGCAGATCGGCTGAGCCAAAACGGTCGGCGACGTAATCCCATTGGGTACACCAGGTGCCGTGTCTGTCCACAACCTTTGAAAAATCAAACATAGTGTTGTCCTTAAGCCTGTACGGTATTCATCAGAACCGCGATTTCGTCTTTCACTGACTGGACCTGCGGACCAATAACAACCTGGAGGTTATGCTGATTGAGTTGTACTACGCCAATGGCACGATTGTCCTTCAGAGCTTGTACGTTAACAAGCGACATATCTTTTACTGACAAGCGCAAACGAGTAATGCAGTTATCCAGGCTAACAATGTTTTCCGCGCCGCCCAACGCCGCCAGAATAGCTGGCACGTTGTATCCCGATTTACCTGGCGCTCCAGCCATCACTTTTTCGATAGTGCTGGCCATTTCGACTTCGCGACCCGGTGTCTTCAGATTGAAGCGCGTGATGGCGAAGCGGAAGATAACGTAATACACCGCGAACCAGATAGCCGCGACGACAGGGACCAGATACCACTTGGTAGACAATCCATGCAGGATGCCGAACACCACGAAGTCGATCAGGTTACCGTCAGTATTACCGATGGTAACGCCAAGCACCGCCATCACGGTGAAGCCGAGGCCGGTAAGCAAAGCGTGGATCACATACAGAACCGGGGCCACGAACAGGAACAAGAACTCAAGAGGTTCGGTCGTACCACCAATGACACAGGCAATCAGACCGGAAATTAATAACCCTTTAATTTTATGACGATTCTCTGGACGTGCGCAGTGATACATCGCTAACGCTGCACCCGGTAACCCGCCGAGGAACGCTGGCATTTTACCCTGGGACAGGAAGCGGGTTGCGCTTTCAGAGAAGCCTTGGGTTGTCGGGCAGCTCAATTGAGCCTGGAAAATAGTCAGTGCGCCGCTCACGCTATGACCACAGACTTCCTGCGTGCCGCCGGCTTCGGTAAAGCGAATCAATGCCACCAGAATATGATGCAGGCCAAAAGGCAGCAACAGACGTTCGCCGGTGCCAAACAGCATAGGACCAAATTCACCTGCACTGTTGATGATGTGACCGAGTCCGGTAATGCCCATGGCGAAAACCGGCCAAATCAGGGGAATGATCAGACCGACCAGGCCCATCACTACCGAGGAGATGATGGGAACGAAGCGAGTGCCGCCGAAGAAGGCGAGAGCATCCGGCAGACGAATGTTATGGAAGCGTTCATGCAGCATCCAGACGATGATCCCGGCGATGACGGCGCCGAGGATCCCGGTGTCGATCGACTGGATCCCCAGAATATTTTGCACGTTGTTGGCTTTCAGGATCGCCGCATCAGTGGTGGGTAAGATACCTTTTGCGGTTAACCAGAAGTTGACGGCAAGGTTCATTACCGCGTAACCGACAAAACCAGCGAACGCCGCCACACCTTTGTTCTCGCGCGCCAGGCCAAGAGGAATGGCAATACAGAACATCACCGGTAGGAAGCTAAACGCAAATGAGCCAACCTTGCTCATCCAGGTAAAGATGGCCTGTAGCACCGGATTTCCTAACGCCGGGATTAACGTTAAGACGTCGTGGCTGCTTAACGAACTGCCGATCCCTAACATGATCCCGCAAAATGAGAGCAGAGCCACGGGCAACATAAAAGTTTTGCCCAACTGCTGGAAAAATTCCCATAACGTTATTTTTGGTGTGGTTCTCGTCGTCATTAAACGACTCCTTGTTAAATCAGGCTGGCTAATGATGGCGAGAAGATAAAACGTTTTACCTAATTTTAGTGCGGTATAAATCACATTATCGAACGATAATAGGGGGTATAAATATAAGTGATTGATAAAACGTTTTATCCGTCACGTTATCAGGGAGTTTTCTGTTTTTATGGCTATAGCCAAAAAAATAACGATCCATGATGTTGCGCTGGCTGCGGGTGTTTCGGTCAGTACCGTCTCATTGGTACTCAGTGGCAAAGGACGTATTTCATCAGCAACCGGTGAACGGGTAAATGCTGCCATTGAGCAACTGGGGTTTGTGCGTAATCGACAAGCATCAGCCCTGCGCGGTGGGCAGAGCGGGGTAGTGGGGTTGATCGTGCGCGATCTTTCTACGCCGTTTTACGCCGAGCTAACGGCGGGGCTGACGGAAGCATTAGAAGCCCAGGGGCGCATGGTCTTCTTACTGCATGGCGGTAAAGACGGCGAACAGCTGACACAGCGCTTCACCCTGTTACTTAATCAAGGGGTTGATGGCGTGGTGATCGCCGGGGCCGCGGGCAGCAGTGACGCGCTACAGCAACTGGCCGCTGAGAAAGGGATCCCGGTGGTGTTTGCGTCACGCGCCAGCTATATGGATGACGTTGACACCGTCAGACCTGATAACATGCAGGCCGCGCAACTTCTGGTTGAACAACTGATACGTCATGGGCATCAGCGCATTGCCTGGCTGGGCGGGCAAAGCTCTTCATTAACCCGGGCAGAGCGCGTCGGCGGCTATTGTGCGACATTGTTGAAGTATGGTTTGCCATTTCATAGCGACTGGGTGCTGGAGTGTTCATCCAGCCAAAAGCAGGCCGCGGAAGAGGTGACGGCGCTGTTACGCCGGAATCCCACAATCAGTGCGGTGGTGTGCTACAACGAAACCATTGCCGTAGGCGCCTGGTTTGGCCTGATGAGAGCAGGGCGACAGAGTGGTGAAACAGGCGTAGATCGCTACTTTGAACAGCAAATATCCTTGGCCGGATTTGCCGATGTGGCGGAAAGCGCGCTGGATGATATTCCCATTATTTGGGCCTGCACGCCTGCCCGTGAAATGGGATACACCCTTGCGGAACGCATGCTACAACGCATTGGCCACGATGAAAGCCATTCGCGCAATCTGACGCTTGCCGCCCGACTGGTCGTCGCGAAATAAAAAAAGCCCGATAAGCAAAGTTATCGGGCCTGTCGTAAGGGATATTTACTGTTGCGGGGCAGCAGGCGCGTCCGGCTCAGCAAAGGTAGGCATACCGAACATGCCAACAAACTCATCCAGCGACATTTTCTGTCCGTTCAGTGTTACCTGACCGTTCGCATATTGCAGGCTGGAACCGATAACGTTGTCCTGCAGCGTCGTAATACGGAACATCTGACCCATCGCCGCGAGGCCATTAACCTGCTGCTTCGCCAGACCCGCCGCTTCTTCCTGCTGATATCCTTCCAGTTTGGCAATCTGCGTCATGAATTCAGTCGCCATGTCGACAGGGATCGTCAGCTTAGCGTCCAGTGATTTGACGGAGCGATCCACTTCCTGGGCCAGCGTTTGCGGCTCCACGGTGTTAGCGGTCGGATCTTTCAGCAGTAGAGACAGATTAAAGGCGGTTTCACCTTTCGCATTTTTCCAGCTCAGTGGCGCAATGGTGATAACCGGTTCGCCTTTCATCAGAATCGGCAGGGCATTAAAGAAGGCTTCGGTGACTTTCTGCTGATATAGCTCCGGGTTTTGCACCACATCCACCTGTGACATCAACGCCTTGGTCTGGGCGCTATACTGCTGACTGAACTGGTGCAGGGCTTCACCATCAATCTGACCCACTTTCAGCGTCAGTTTGCCGCTACCCATATCCTGGCCCTGCAGTTTAAGGCTGTTCAGAGTGTAATCCAGCTGGCTGTTAACGGTTTTACCCTCGTTGATCAGATCGGATTTACCATCGATACCCATGCCTTCCAGAACCGCCAACTCTTTACCCTCGACTGAAATTGACAGTTTTTCGAGTGACAACTTCTGGTCGCCAATACGCTCACCAAAGCTGGCGATACTGCTGGAACCTTCAGTTTTCAGGTTATTGAAGGTAATTTGTACCTTCTGGTTGTACTCATTGACCGCATTAACCAGACCACTTTGCGCATCGCCAGTCAGCGAAACCGCATTACCGTCTTTGTCAGCCGTAAACTGGAATTCCCCGCCGCTGAAGGCCACTTTTTCATCGCCATTCTCGTAGTTCAGCGGTTTGAGGGAGAGATCGGAGCGGGTATCGCCGCTGTAACCGATACGGGAGTTAATGATGAATGGCGTTTCACCTTTGGCAATGTCGAACAGTGGTTTGGTGACGTTGTTATTCACCAACGTTGTTTTCACCGAGGCCATGGCGGGAACCAGATTCAGCGACTTCAGCTGTGCCAGCGGGAAAGGACCGTGATCAACCGTTTCATTAAGGACGATGCTTTGCCCCGGCTTCAGCCAGGAATCTTGCTGCCCGGTGATGGGTTTAACCACCAGTTGCAGTTGGCTATTGAACACGCCGCGCTGATAGTTTTGATAACTCAGTTCAATTCCCGCCTCAGGGGAGTAGCGTTTCAACTGATTGTTTGCCTGTGTCACCATCTCGGCGAGATGCGTTTCGAGTTTTTTACCTGTGTACCAGGCACCGCCCGTCCAGACGATACCCAGTGCAACCACTACACCCGCAGCTACCAGCGATTTTTTCATTTTGATATCCATAAAATAAAACCAGGCGTTTGAAGACGCCTGGAGGAGTGACTTGTCTTTAACTCACTACAGCTTAGCAAGAGTTGTTAAAAATATCAGTATCTTGCTACAGCTTGTTATAAACCCGAGCTAAACGGCCCTTGCCGCTGACGTTGACCGGCGATTCATTCGCACTAATAAAGGCCGACTCACCCGGCTGCAGTACCAGACGCTGCTCACCTTTGCTCAACACGGCTTCACCCTCAATGCAGAACAGAATTGCGGCGCTTTGCTGGCCGATCTCTGCACCAGTGGCCGTTAACTCATGTAGGGAGAAGGCGAAATCGTCGACCGGAATGGGGAAGTCCAGTTCGCCATCCGTTTTAACCGGTGTGGTCAGCAACTGGTTTGCAGGTTTAGCGACAAATTTAACGTTGGCGACCAGTTCCGGGATATCAATATATTTTGGCGTCAGTCCGGCGCGCAGCACGTTATCTGAGTTAGCCATCACCTCCAGCGCCACACCCTGCAGGTAGGCGTGCGGGGTTTCAGCAAACAAGAACATGGCCTCGCCGGGATTGAGTTTAACCACGTTGAGCAGCAGTGGGGAAAAGAGTCCGCTGTCGTTAGGGTAGAAGTCGGCGATCAGGCGGATGGTTTGCCAGGGTTCACCCTGCTGGCTGTTCAGCGCCGATTTCAGTATCGCCAGCGCATGGGATTTCTCCTCATCCTGCATATTCAGCAAACTGGCGAATAGATAGCTCAGACGCTCTGCACTCGGCTCCTGCAGGAAATGCGCAATAGCCGGATGCGCGGCGGAAACGGGTTGTAATAACGCAACAATTTCGGCGAACTCACGAAATGCGTTCATTGCCAGGAAAGGCGTCAAAGCAAAAACCAGTTCTGGTTTGTGGTTAGGATCTTTGTAGTTGCGCTCGGCGGCATCCATTGGGATCCCGGCGGCGTTTTCTTTGGCAAACCCGATTTCAGAATTGTGCTTGCTAGGATGAACCTGAATCGAAAGGGGTTGCGCGGCGCAGAGCACTTTAAACAGGAAGGGCAGTTCACCGAAGCGTTTGGCAACGGCATCACCTAATAGCGCGGATTTATCGCGTTCAATAACGTCGCGTAAAGCAACCGTCTGACCATCAGCGCTCTGAACCTGCGAACTGCTTTTTGGGTGCGCCCCCATCCAAAGTTCAGCCATCGGTTGCTGAGTTGGGTTGGCAATCCCATAAAGTTCCGTTAACGCAGTTTTACTTCCCCAGGCGTAGTTCTGCACTGAGTTGATGAGTTTTTGCATTCTCAAGCCCTGTTTGAATGTGGAATTTTCTCTGGCTATTAAACCAAGAAACCCTGAGGGAAGTAACCTGCGCATGTAAAAAGTCGTACTTGTCTCAGTTTTTGTTAAAAAATTGTGTAGGATATGGTGACTCGCTTTTAATACCCTGAGTATTTCCGGTTGCAGAAAGCCTTGCCTTCTCCAACCCGACTTACGGCAGGGAAGCAGGGCAATGGAACATCTGCCCAGAGAATAACCAGACCTAGCAGTAAGTGAGAGCACAATGTCAAACAAACCCTTTCATTATCAGCATCCTTTCCCGCTTAAAAAGGATGATACCGAATACTATCTGCTGACCAGCGACTATGTCTCCGTTGCCGAATTCGAAGGGCAGGAGGTGATTAAAGTCGCGCCGCAAGCGCTAACCCTGCTGGCTCGTCAGGCTTTTCATGATGCGTCGTTTATGCTGCGTCCTGCGCATCAGCAGCAGGTTGCTGATATCCTGCGTGACCCTGAGGCCAGCGAAAACGACAAATATGTGGCCCTGCAATTCCTGCGTAACTCCGACATCGCGGCGAAAGGTATTTTGCCGACCTGTCAGGATACCGGCACAGCGATAATCGTGGGTAAAAAAGGTCAGCGTGTCTGGACCGGCGGCGGAGATGAAGCGGCACTGGCACGAGGGGTCTATAACACCTACATCGAAGACAACCTGCGCTATTCGCAAAACGCCGCGCTGGATATGTATACAGAAGTGAACACTGGCACTAACCTGCCGGCGCAGATCGATCTGTATACCGTTGACGGCGATGAATACAAATTCTTGTGTATTGCTAAAGGCGGTGGTTCGGCAAACAAAACCTATCTGTACCAGGAAACCAAAGCGCTGCTCACGCCGGGCAAATTAAAAAATTACCTGGTCGAGAAGATGCGTACGCTGGGAACAGCGGCTTGTCCGCCGTATCATATCGCGTTTGTTATTGGTGGAACGTCGGCGGAAGCGACGCTGAAAACCGTCAAGTTGGCTTCGGCGAAATACTACGACGAACTGCCGACCGAAGGTAACGAGCATGGTCAGGCATTCCGCGATGTGGAGCTGGAAAAAGAACTGTTGATAGAAGCGCAGAATTTGGGGCTGGGCGCGCAGTTTGGTGGGAAGTACTTCGCTCATGATATTCGCGTGATCCGTCTGCCGCGTCACGGCGCGTCGTGTCCGGTTGGTATGGGGGTTTCTTGCTCCGCCGATCGAAATATCAAAGCTAAGATCAACCGTGAAGGCATTTGGATCGAAAAACTGGAGCATAATCCTGGTAAATATATCCCAGAAGAGCTGCGCCAGGCGGGCGAAGGCGAAGCGGTGCGCGTTGACCTCAATCGGCCGATGAAAGAGATCCTGGCCCAGTTGTCGCAGTACCCGGTGTCCACGCGTCTGTCGCTCAACGGAACCATTATTGTTGGACGTGATATTGCGCATGCGAAACTGAAAGAACGTCTGGATAACGGTGAAAGTTTGCCGCAATATGTTAAAGATCACCCGATCTATTACGCCGGTCCGGCAAAAACGCCGGAAGGCTATGCCTCTGGTTCACTTGGCCCAACTACAGCCGGACGTATGGACTCATATGTCGACCAGCTTCAGGCCGCGGGCGGCAGTATGATCATGCTGGCGAAAGGCAACCGCAGCCAGCAGGTGACCGATGCCTGCCATAAGCACGGCGGCTTCTACTTAGGTAGCATTGGCGGCCCCGCAGCGGTGCTTGCCCAGGGCAGTATCAAGAGTCTGGAATGCGTGGAATATCCTGAACTGGGGATGGAAGCCATCTGGAAAATTGAAGTGGAAGATTTCCCGGCGTTTATCCTGGTGGATGACAAAGGTAATGATTTCTTCAAGCAAATTCAGACGTCGCAGTGCGCACGCTGCGTTAAGTAACGTCAGCCGCCCTTAGGGGCGGTTTTTTTTCCGCACGAACCACCAAACGACAGTTTAATCCTCGTTAATACTGATAAGACCAATGCAAGTGGGCAATGTCGAAACATAACCTAATCAATTCTTAATGTAAGGAGCAGGTAATGGTAACGGTACGCCGCGAGAATGATTCAATGGGCGCAATTGATGTTCCTGCCGATAAGCTTTGGGGGGCGCAAACCCAACGTTCGCTGGAGCATTTTCGTATCTCTACGGAGAAAATGCCGGTCTTGCTGATCCATGCGCTGGCGCTGACGAAACGGGCGGCTGCCAAGGTTAATTTAGATCTCGGGCTGCTGGCGGAAGATAAAGCCACCGCGATTATGCAGGCCGCAGATGAAGTATTGGCGGACAAACATCGGGATGAGTTTCCGTTGGCCATTTGGCAGACGGGGTCCGGCACGCAAAGCAATATGAATATGAATGAGGTGCTGGCAAACCGTGCCAGCGAATTGCTGGGCGGCGTGCGGGGAATGGAGCGAAAAGTTCACCCCAACGATGATGTTAATAAAAGCCAAAGCTCGAATGATGTCTTTCCGACAGCGATGCATGTTGCCGCGCTGCTGGCGCTGCGCAAATCACTGATCCCGCAATTAACGGTGTTGACCAAAACGCTCAGTGATAAATCCCACGCGTTTGCCGATATCGTCAAAATTGGCCGGACGCATCTGCAAGATGCTACCCCGCTTACGCTTGGGCAGGAAATTTCCGGCTGGGTGGCGATGCTCGAACATAACCTCAGACACATTGAAAACAGTTTACCCCATGTGGCGGAACTGGCGTTGGGGGGAACGGCGGTGGGAACCGGACTGAACACCCATCCTGAATATGCGCGTCGGGTCGCGGATGAGTTGAAGGTCATTACCTGCGCGCCGTTTGTTACTGCACCGAATAAATTTGAAGCACTGGCGACCTGCGATGCGTTGGTTCACGCCCACGGAGCGCTCAAGGGGCTGGCGGTATCACTGATGAAAATCGCCAACGATGTGCGTTGGCTGGCATCCGGTCCGCGCTGTGGTATTGGTGAAATTTCAATTCCTGAAAACGAACCGGGTAGCTCCATTATGCCGGGTAAGGTCAATCCGACTCAGTGTGAGGCGCTGACCATGCTTTGTTGCCAGGTGATGGGCAATGATGTTGCCATTAATATGGGCGGGGCGTCAGGTAACTTTGAGCTTAACGTTTATCGACCGATGGTCATCCACAACTTTCTGCAATCAGTGCGTTTGCTGGCGGACGGGATGGAAAGCTTTAACGAGCACTGCGCGACGGGTATTGAACCCAATCGTGAGCGAATCGACCAGTTACTCAACGAGTCGCTGATGCTGGTTACCGCACTCAATACCCATATCGGTTACGACAAAGCCGCTGAGATAGCCAAAAAAGCGCACAAGGAAGGGCTGACGTTAAAAGCATCTGCCCTGGCGCTGGGATATTTAACCGAAGCGGAGTTCGACAGTTGGGTACGACCGGAACTGATGGTTGGCAGCATGCGACCGGGCAGTTAATCAGCAACGTACAGGTGCAGTCGGGGAATAATCAATCTCAACGGCTGCGCCTGAGGTTTAAAACGATGCTGAACGTTGTCGGCATCGTAATTCAGTAACTCGCCGATATCGGGTACGGTCATACCGTTGTTGTTGTTGATTAGCGCAATCAGCGGCGTTGGGCAGGCGTATTGCACCTGTTTTTGCTCTCCTTTGTACCAGACGCGGGCGATGGGCTGCACTTTCACCGGTCTTTTAATCTTCAGTTTTGCCTGCTGTGGCAGGGCTGCGATGTCCTGATATTCCCGCTCCAGCTTCGCCTGCCACTCTTCACGCGTCCATGGGTGTACGCTGCGCGGCGACGTCAGACTCTTTTCCAGTTGCTGCAGGACTTCATCGCGCTTCAGGTTTTTAATGATGTGTTTGTTAGCCCAGCCAAAGCGCAGGGTGGCGGGTTCTTTCACCAGCGTGAGGGTACGATAGGCATTCAACGTAATCAGTCCTGGCAGGTGGCGATGCACCCATTCGAAACGTGCCGCCGGCGCCAGTCCCGATTCCACAGTGACAATGCGCTCAAACGTCGTTTTCAACTGGTTAATACGCTGAATTTGTTCTTCCAGAGCGCGCTGCGCCGCGTTATCCACCTGATAGCACAACACGCCAGGAAGACGGACGGCCGCTTTGCTGCTGCGGTTCTCGGATTGCTGCTGAATAAACAGATGGCGATAGTGACGCAGTGCCAGCGATTCAGCCTCTTTGCCTAAATGTTGTTTTACATCGATGCTCTGCAAAGGGGCATGTTCTGCCTCCTTGACGACTTCTGGTAGCGAGAACACGCGCGCAATCAGCAGTGTCTGCTGCAACAAATTTTCGCTCAGAAGCGCCAGTTCCTGTTCCATCTGGCGGAAGGTGCTGTTCAGACGGTCAACGAGATCGTAACGGGCCATGTGTTTTACCCTTTTAGTTACAACATACTTTTTTATAACACAACATTTGCCGCCTGACCACCGAGCGGCATGGGTCAAGCAGAGGGAAATTCAGGAATGTTATGCCAGACGGGCCAACTGAAAGAAAAACGAGCCCCGCCCAGTTCACTTTCATCGCAGACGACCGTACCGCCCATAGCCAATGCGATCGAATGGACGATGGCTAACCCAAGTCCGCAACCACCGGTCGCCCGGTCACGACTGGGATCGAGGCGTACAAATGGCTCAAAAACTTGTTCACGCGCCGCAGGTGCGATACCCGGACCGTCGTCTTCCACGATCAGTGTCGCCTGGTTGCCGTCCAGCTGCAGACTGGCTTGTACCGTCGACTGGCAATAGCGCAGGGCGTTATTCAGCAGATTATCCAGCACACGCTCCATCAGGCGCATATCCAATGCACCGTAGTCGCCACTCTGAAGATGGCGTAGCCGCACCTCATGGTCAGGATTGACGCTTTGCACATCCTCAAGATGGGTTGTCAGCCAAAGGGGCAGGTCGGGTACGCTAAGCTTCAATTCATTTTGTGGGCGATCCAACCGGGCGTAGGTCAGTAACTCTTCGATCAACGCTTCCAACTGGCCGATATCACGATTCAGTGCCTGAGATTCTTGCTCGGTGAGGTTCTCACTCATCTCCAGTCGGTAACGTAAGCGTACCAGTGGAGTCCGAAGCTCATGGGCAATACCATCAATAAGCTGTTTTTTACTGGCGATCAGCGCATTGATATTGTCCGCCATCTGGTTAAACGCCACACCAAGACGCTCAAAACTGGAACCGTTATCAAAATGGAGGCGTTCGCCCAGATGCCCCTCACCAAAACGTTGTGCTGCGGCTTCCAGTCGGAGCATTTCCTGCCAGTGGGGGCGCATCCAGATAAACACCGGGAAGGCCAGCGAAATAGCAATGAACGCCATCAGCGCGATGTCCAGCAAGCGCATTTGATGCAGAAAATAGAGATAGGGTACCGGGCCGACGGCCAGCACGTAATGGCTGCGCGGGATTCGTTGAATAAAAGTGTACTGATCGTCAAGCGCGACAATATCGCCTTCGCGCAGGCGCTGCATGGTTGGGGCATCCAGCGTGTATTTATTCAGCGGTTCAACGCGCAGATCAAAAGAGAGGTTCAAATCCATCTCCTTTAGCGTCTTACCCCAGTCACGTGGTGGGATCTCGCGCAGTTCACTGCGCATCAGGTACAACGAGCTTTTCATTAAATCGTCGAGCGACTGTCTGCCCGCGCGTTCTGCGGTGAATTTGTATACAAGGCCGACCAGCAAGGTCATCACCAGAAAGCAGACAAACAGCAGGAGATAAAACTGTACAAACAGCTTCTTCATATAAAATCACCGAATACGCAATATAATGCGTACTGATACTCTCAAAATTGTTGTGATATAAAAATATGAATTTCAATCGTTGTTGTTATTTGCTACTCATTTTCGCAGCAATAGGCTGTATTTTCACCGCACAACCTGTGGTTATGTGGCTAATAGTTGCCAATATACTGACGATGGCGCTATATGGCCTCGACAAAATGGCCGCTCGTAAGGCCTGGCGCAGGGTGCCTGAGTCTACTTTGCTGATGTTTGGTGTTGTTGGCGGGTGGGGGGGCGCGATAGCGGGTCAACAAATTTTCCGCCATAAAACACAAAAGCAGCCATTCAAAACCTATTTTGTTATTAGCGTGATAGTCAGTCTCTCGCTGATGGGGGCGGTTTATCAGTTCTATCCATTTTCATCTTCCTGAGTGAGGGAGAGAGTAAACGGCCCGATTATCTAAGGCAGGAGATATACTTTTCGCCTGAACGGCGTACGATATCATCGGCATTGTCCTTAATATCTTTTCCCTCAAATGCGCCGTAGAGTTGTTTAAATTTTACCGTACTCAGGCGGTGAGTGATGTCGCTGACCGTTGCGGCTGGCAGCGGCAGCATATTGGGGTAACTCCACATAAAGGAGACGGCATGCGTCCCTGGTGTGACCTGAACGATGTCGCCGGAAAGCACCAGGCCTTCATTTCGTGCCCAGTGCAAAACACAGCCGCCGGAAAAGTGTCCCCCCAGTCGTATCACACTGACGTCCTGGGCGAGTTCAAGGGTGTCGCCTTGCCAAAATCTAATCCACGGGCTGTTGCGCATCACCCACTCGCTATCACTGGCATGGAGGTAAATCGGGGCGTTAAATTCTGCAGCCCAGTCCTGCATCGTTGTGTAGTAGTGAGGGTGTGATATCGCAATAGCCTTAAGCCCGCCCAGAGACGCTATTAGCATTTTCGTGGCATCATCGAGCGTAGCAATACAGTCCCACAGAATATTGCCCTCGGGAGTACGTAGAATAAATGCCCGCTGATTAATCGCAAAATCAGGAACGGTGCGGATGCTGAGAAGATCGCCGTTGTGTTGTTGCCACTTATTTGTATGTGAAGCACAAAGGGCGGAAAAATCGATCCATTTCTGCCCTGTCGCGGGGACATACTGGCGTTCATCATTACAGATAGCGCAATGTTGTGGATGAGAATCCGTTTTCTCATAGGATGTCCCGCAGGCTTTGCATAAAACAATCATCGCGTTTCCTCATTTAACAACCACAATCAGCATGGCACACGGAGTCATAAGAATGTGCCCATTAGTGCTCTGGCCCATAATCTTCTGCGGAATGCTTCAATGCCTGATTCTTGATTTCGGAGTTAAAGCCGGTTTTTGTAAGAGGGGGACAACGCGACTATATACCCCTGTGCGTAGCGGAGTGAGCGATGGCGGAACTCGCATCAGTGGTAATCAACTTTGATCTATGACACTGGGTTGGTAATTCTTAAGAGTTATCATTAGCCTGGTAAACGTTTTATTAATCAATCAATGAACGGCGGTGTAGTGTGTTGTTTAGCGCAAATTTGACAGGCTGGAAACAATGAACGCATTGTTTTCAATATTAAAAAAACGCCCAAACATTATTTCGTTGATGGTTTTACTCATCGGGGCAAACATTGTGGCGTGGCTGTGGGCTTTCACCGCGTTTAGCAACAACACGTCGTTACTGGCTCTGGGTCTAATCGCGTGGTGCTATGGTTTGCGCCATGCCGTGGATGCCGACCATATTGCTGCTATAGATAGCGCGACGCGCAAACTGATGCAGCAGAAAAAACGCGCCCTGACGACGGGAGCCTGGTTTTCCCTTGGTCACTCCACCATTGTTGTGCTGGCAAGCATTGGCATTGCGCTGACCACCAGCGTTTTTAAGCAGCATATGACATGGTTTCAGAATGTCGGCGGTCTTATCGGTACCACGGTCTCTGCCGCATTTCTGCTGATTCTGGCCACTATCAATCTCATTATCTTCTGCCATGTCTGGAAGGCTTTTCGCCATCTTAAACGCACCGGTACTTACGCTGGCAACACGGAAAATATTACGGTTTCAGGTCCTTTGAACTGGATTTTTCGCTCAGCTTTCCGCCTGGTAGGTAAAGACTGGCATATGTATTTTGTCGGTTTTCTGTTTGGTCTGGGTTTTGATACCGCCACTGAAATTTCTCTGCTGGGTATTTCCGCTTCAAGCGCGTCCAGTGGCATGTCGGTCTGGTCAATATTAGTTTTCCCGGCGCTGTTTACCTGCGGGATGGCGCTGATTGATTGCCTTGACAGCATCCTGATGGTTGAGGCCTATGGATGGGCGTTTAATAAGCCGCAGCGCAAGCTTTATTACAATATGACCATCACCGGAACCTCGGTGATTGTTGCGCTATTTATCGGTGGACTGGAGGCGTTGGGACTTCTCTCTGACGCATTTTCACTCCAGGGAGGATTATGGGATACCGTCAGCAATTTGAGTGAGCATATGGGCAATGTCGGCTTTGTGATTATTGGCGTTTTTATCTGCTGCTGGATTATTTCTGCCGTGAATTACCGTTGGAAAAAATACGACGGACTGACATTCAGTTGACACAAAAGAAAGCCTTCCGTTTACAGGAAGGCTTAGTTCTTACTGGAAGGCTGATTAATTCGCGTTCACGCGTTGCGGTTCTTCTGCTCTTTTTTTCAGGAGCCTGTTAGCCAGTACGCCTGACATCATCGAACCATTCACGTTGAGTGCCGTTCTGGCCATATCAACGACAGGCTCGATAGCAATGAAAATCCCCACCAGCGCGACAGGGAAGTTCAGCGTTGAAAGGACGATCAGCGCAGCAAATGTTCCGCCGCCACCAACGCCCGCCACTCCGATAGAACCCAGCGCAATCGCAGGTAGCATGGCGAGCAAAAAATGCACCGATAGCGGATCAATGCCAATAGTTGGCGCAATCATCGCCACCATAATAGCCGGATAGATCCCGGCGCAGCCGTTTTGACCCATGCTGGAGCCGAATGAGGCCGCAATATTGGCAATGGTGTTTTGCACGCCAAACTTTTCCTGCGCGGTAATAGCCAGTGGAATAGATGCCGCACTGCTGCGTGACACAAAGGCAAAGGTTAATACTGGCCAGACGGTTTTAAAATAGTGAACCGGATTATTGCCACTCAGCACCAGTATTAGCGCGTGGACGATAAACATCATCAGAATGGCAAGGTAACAGGCTGCAATAAAGCCTAACAGACTGGCAAATTGTTCAAGTCGATACGCGGAAAATACGCCTGCCATTAATGCCATCACGCCATAAGGGGTGAGGGCAATAACGATACGTACCATCTTCATCACCCAAATCTGGATGGCGTTAATGCCGGCACTTAATTTTTCACCTTCTTGCGGGGCGTCTTGTTTGACCTTTAATAATGCCACGCCGGCAAGTAGCGTGAAGATAACAATGCCTATGACGGAAACACTTCTGGCACCGGTTAGATCGAGGAAAATGTTCGTGGGGATCAGGGAGGTCATCAGTTTTGGTAGTGAAATGGCGGCAGTTTTACTCACATCATCCGCCGTCAGCGTGGACTGCATATGAACAAATGCGCTGGCGTCCAGACCTAATACATGCGCAGTCAGTAGCCCAATAAATCCGGCAATCATTACCAGGCAGAGCATGCATCCGACGATGGTTAATGACATTTTCCCAATGCCTGCACTATTTTCGAGCTTATTAATGGCTGAGAGAATAGAGATGAAAATCAGCGGAACCGCAACCAGCTTTAGTAAATTCACATAGCCATTGCCGATAACGTTATACCAACCGATCACTGTTTTACTGTCGTCGGCAGCAATGAGATGCAGGGATAAGCCGATAACGGCACCAAGAAAAATAGCGATGAAGACACTTTTTGAAAGAGAGTGACTTTTTTGGTTGATTCTGAAAATTGCCCATGAACAAACCAAAAAGAACGCGATATACGCGAGCGTAACGAACATATTGTAGCCTCTTGCCTCATTCAGCACCTGAAATGCCGGAAAGAGTTTTGTTATTGCGAAATAAACCTGAACCATAAGGTTCAGGACCGCAACGGATTATAGAGAGGGGGGAAGTTAGCAGCCACACAAAAAATGTGGAAACTAGCCGGGTAGCGGTTGTATGCCTGTTCTGTAAACAATTTTTCGTGACGGTGTAACGTATTGTGATAAATCCAGCCGATCTGCGAGACCGGCCTGATGGCACTATTTCTGTGGCTCGTCGTCCCAGGCGTGCGGTGCAAACAGGTAACCTTTGTTGCGTACCGTTTTGATTCGATAGGGCTCAGTGGCGTTATCAAGCAGTTTTTTACGTAATCGGGAAATCGCCACATCAACGCTGCGATCCATACCGTCATAGCTTACACCGCGCAGGTTCTTCAGCAGCGCATCGCGGTCCATAATCTGCCCGGCATGAGTCGCCAGCTCCCACAATAATTCAAAATCGGCGGTGGAAAGAGAGACTTGCTCGCCGCCGAGTAGCACGGAGCGGTTGGTTGGGTCGATAGCGAGTGTACCAAAGCGTAGCGTTGTGTGCGGCGTGATGGTCGCTGCCTGAATACCTTTAGACTGGGCTGAATGTTCGCTCTGACGCAAATGCAGGCGTAGCCGCGCAAGCAGTACGGCCGGAGGGGTTGTTTTAAGGATGTAGTCGCAGGCCCCCATTTCCAGCGCCAGGATATGGTTCATGTCGCTGTCCAGAGAGGTCAGCAGAACAATCGGACCCTGCCAGCGTCCACGTAAATCGCGGCAGATTGTCATCCCGTCTTTGCCCGGCAGCATGATATCTAATAACACCAGATCGGGTTGAACTTGCAGGATTCTCTCCTCGGCCAAATCACCACGAGGTTCAAGAATAACCTCAATGTCATGCCGGGCCAGATAGGCGGCAATCAGCGAGCCAACTTCAGGATCATCTTCAACAAATACAATGGTGTTCATATCATTCATTTTGAATATAAAACGCCAACATACACCGCCCTCGTTTTTCCTTCCATTAATCTTTTCTAAACAAGATTGCTTCCGTTATGCTAGGGACTGATGTTATTGATGTGTTAAGGCAGGGTAATGGGACTCGTTATCAAAGCGGCGCTGGGTGCGCTGGTGGTGGTGTTGATTGGTTTGCTCGCTAAAACAAAGAATTACTATATTGCTGGATTAATCCCGCTGTTCCCGACATTCGCGTTGATTGCCCATTATATCGTGGCCAGTGAGCGTGGAATCGAGGCGTTGCGTACCACCATTGTATTCAGCATGTGGTCGATTATTCCCTATTTTGTCTACCTCGTTTCGCTGTGGTATTTCACCGGCTTTATGCGCTTACCCGTCGCGCTCGGCGGGTCAGTAGTGTGCTGGAGCCTGAGCGCGTGGTTGCTGATTTTTTGTTGGATTAAACTGCATTAACGCAGATGACGCCCGCCATCAAGGGCAAAACTACGTCCTGTGACAAAGCAACTGGTCAATAGATAGTCAATTAAATCAATGACTTCTTTTTCACCGGGCGCCGTTTTCATCAGTGATTTATTCAGAGCCTGATGGCGATATTCAGCATCGTCACTCTCGTTGAACAGGATCAGCGAGGGGGCAATCGCATTCACTTTGACTTCCGGCGCCAGTTTGCGGGCGAACGAGCGAGTCATATTGTCCAGCGCCGCTTTACTGGCAGCATAAGCGATGTGCTTGTCGCTGCCACGCCCCACAACATAATCCGTAAAATGGATAATATCGCTGGCTGCATGTCCGTGACCGCGTAACAACCCTTCCAGGGCGTGGTTGAGTAGGTAGGGCGTATTGACATGAATCTGCATCATGGCCGACAGCACTTCGGTTAGCGGCGTGCCCGGCTTTTCTGCAACCCAGGCACTGGCATTATGCACAATGGCGCGCAAACCGTTCGTCTGCCTTTTAACCTCATCGGCAAAGGCTAACACGCCTTTATCGGTAGAAAAGTCAGCCTGGATACACAACGCACCAGCTTCGCACAAGCCATCAATGGCCGGGTAATGCGTCCGATAGCTGACAATAACTGGCTGTCTTTGATTGAGAAAATGCCATGCGACGGCGAGGCCGATGCGACGACCTCCTCCAGTGATAAGTATCGGCAAAGGGGGCTTTTTACCCATCGTAATCTCCAGGTTTCGCGAACGATGGGGATAGCGTTACCCCACCAACATCCAGGTCGCCGGAACTGCTGCAATAAGCAGCAGGCCGATCAGCGCCATCTCCTGACGTTTTAATACATTTTCATGCGCGTGTGTTTTACGGGCATAAAGGAAAACCAGTAGTCCCGGCGCATATAGCACCACAGACAGCAGCAGGTGCATCGGACCTGACGCATACAATAACCATATGCCATAAATGCTCGCACCGACACCGACGGCTTTATGCAACGGACGGGTAGCGATTTTCAGCAAAAATGCGCCGACCAGCAAATAGGGCACCAGAATCATCTCTGAGGCAATAGTCAGTAGCGTATTGTAGTCGGAACCTGTGAGCCAGATCAGCACCAGACAGATTTGGACGCAGATGTTGGTCAGCCACAGCGACGCGGATGGCGCACCCTGCGCATTCTGACGCGCGAAAATCCGTGGAAACGCTTTGTGGGTAGCGGCGAGGAATGGCACTTCCGCTGCCATAATCGTCCAGCTCAAATAGGCACCGCAAACGGAGACAATCAGACCCGCGGCAATAATAATTTCGCCCCATGGCCCCATCATTTTTACCATCAGACCGGCCATTGATGGGTTGCGGATTTCTGCCAGTTCTGGACGCGCGACAACACCCAGCGACAGCAGGGTGACCAACAGATAAACGCCCAGCGCGGCAAGCACCGCCAGCAGCGTGGCGCGTCCGACATCGCGTTTGTTTCGTGCGCGGGCGGAAACCACCACTGCGCCTTCCACACCGATGAATACCCAAAGGGTAATGAGCATAGTGTTTTTGACCTGCTCCCAGACGGGGACGCCCAACGCGACGCCGGTAAAATCCAGACTGAAGGTATCGAGCTTAAACAGCATGAACGCCAACACGATAAACAGGCCAAGCGGCAGCAATTTGGCCAGGGTCGCGACCAGGTTTATGCTGGCTGCGGTTTGCACCCCACGCAGTATCAGAAAATGGACGATCCACAGCAGCATTGATGCGCCAACAATAGCCTGCCAGGTATTACCATCGCCAAAAAGGCGTAATTCCGGCGTATCGGTAAAGAAGCTGAGCGCAGAGAAGACGATAACCAGATACGAAACGTTAGCGATAACGGCGCATAGCCAGTATCCCCATGCAGAGCAGAAGCCAATCAGTTCCCCGAAACCTTCGCGCGCGTAGGTAAAAATGCCACCGTCCAGTTCAGGTCGGATACGCGTCAGGATCAGCATGGCAAAGGCGAGTAGCAAAATACCCGCACCGGTAATCGCCCAACCAATCAGTAATGCAGCCGGGCTGGCAACCGCCGCCATATTTTGTGGCAGGCTGAAAACACCAGCGCCGAGCATTGAGCTTAGAACCAGCGCGGTCAGTGCGCTCAGACCCAATTTCTTTTCCATTTGTATCCAGTTACTAAAACGAGAGTGAGAGAATAATTATTTTGGCAAACCGCATAAAAATGGTGAAAGCCACTAAGGCGCGGGATTTTACGGAGAGAAGAGAACGCATGCAATGGGGATAGAGAGATTTGTGACTAATAGTGTGAAAAGTTGTCTTAATATTCGTGTTTTTTGTTCGGGCTGAGGGCTTAACAAGGGAAAATTATCAGGCCTACAACCGCTGCAGGCCTGATAAAGCATAGGATATTACTTATACAGATCAGCGCTGATGGTCATGTTGTTACCACGTTCTGACCACTGGCGAGTAATGTGATAATACTTCGCGCCTTTCTTCGCTGCGCGCTTGGCAACCTGATAAGAGACTTCGGTCATATTGCCGTAGTTACCGGTGAACTTGATGCTGTCGAACGGAACCATCATGGCAGCAGTCGCTTTGTTCAGCTCTTCAACTTTCGTACCATCAGGCAGCGTGACGGTGTAACGTCCACCTTTGGTGGATTGCGTTTCGAAGAAGCGGCCAACTTCAGCACTCGGAGATGCGGTAGTCGCAACGCCCGGGATCTCAACTTTCTTCGCGGCTTCACCACCTGCAGCTAATGCGGCGCGACCGGCATCAGAATCAGCCGGGATTGCATCAGGGCTTTGTACTACGCGTTTTTTCGCATCCGCTTTATAGATGAATGCGGTAATACGCTGGTTACCACCCTGGTTGGCATCGACCTGGCGAACGATATAGAAGGAGTAAGCCCCTTTTTCTTTCGCCGCTTTGGTGATGGCATCATTCACTTCAGGCTGGCTGCGGTAGAAGCCCTGTACCGTAACGGTATCGTAAGGTTCTATCAGAACGGCCTGATCTTTAGGTAACTCCATCACACCGTTAATAATACGGTTTTTGGATGCTTCCGCTTTTTCAGCGTCGGCTTTATAGATGTCGGCTACAACGCGCCAGTTACCGCCACTGCCAAAATCTGAGGTATCAACAACATAAAAAGAGGCTGCACCGTCTTTATCTGCACGACGTGATACGGCATCCACCGCGTCACCGATCGCATTAAAACGACCGGTAACCACAATGCGGTCATAGGGTTTCAGGGCAGCAGCTTGCTCCGGCGTCAATTCTGTCGCTGCATTTACAGAAAAAGCAGTCGCAGAAATAAGTGCGGACGCCAGGAGAGTGTTCTTAAGCTTCATAAAAATAATCCTTCGCCTTGCGCAAACCAGGTACTGGTATTGTTATTGACTAGAAACGTCGCTGATTATTGCATTTAAATTGTGTCAGTGTCTGCGTCATTTTTCACTCATCGTGCCACAGGGTGTAACAGTGTCGATAACATTTTGTGATATGTCCAAAAATTCAGCGTTTGGAGGCTAAAACTGATAAAACAGTTGAATTTCATAAGTTAATTTAATGTTAATCAATTGTTCTCTGGTGGCGCTTAATCATGTTTTGCCGCTTCGCTTGAGCGAATTATCAGCCATTGCGGGCTATTTAAAGGGCATTATCCCTGTCTGCTGGCGAATTCATCCCTGTTTTGCGAATTTCATAATAAATACTGTTTTTTGGCGCTAGATCACAGGCTCCATTTTCAGTAGGTTATACAGAGTTTGTTACTGTTTTATTTTATTGAGGTAACACTGACCTCTTTCGAGAGTGCGCGCATGCCTCTTGTAAACATTGATAAACCATCATCAAAAATACAGATGGAAGGGAACATTATGCGAATTGGCATACCAAAAGAACGGTTAACCAATGAAACCCGTGTCGCAGCTACGCCGAAAACGGTTGAGCAGCTGCTAAAGCTGGGTTTTAGCGTCGCGGTTGAAAGCGGCGCAGGTCAACTGGCGAGTTTTGACGATAAGGCGTTTGTGCAGGCAGGCGCAGAAATTGTTGACGGCAATGCTGTCTGGCAGTCAGAGATTATTCTGAAGGTCAATGCACCGGAAGAGGCGGAAATTCCCTTGCTTAATCCGGGCACGACGCTGGTGAGTTTTCTTTGGCCTGCGCAAAACCCGGAACTGCTGCAAAAGCTTGCAGAGCGCAATGTGACAGTGATGGCGATGGACTCCGTCCCGCGTATTTCGCGTGCGCAGTCGCTTGATGCCTTAAGCTCGATGGCGAATATCGCCGGCTATCGCGCCATTGTTGAAGCCGCCCATGAATTTGGCCGCTTCTTTACCGGACAGATCACCGCCGCGGGTAAGGTTCCGCCTGCCAAGGTCATGGTGATTGGTGCGGGTGTGGCAGGGCTTGCGGCGATCGGGGCGGCAAACAGCCTGGGCGCTATCGTCCGTGCTTTTGACACCCGTCCGGAAGTGAAAGAACAAGTTCAGAGTATGGGCGCTGAATTCCTCGAACTGGACTTTAAAGAAGAGGCGGGCAGCGGCGACGGTTACGCTAAGGTGATGTCCGAAGCCTTCATCAAAGCCGAGATGGCGCTTTTCGCCGCTCAGGCAAAAGATGTCGACATTATCGTTACAACGGCATTGATCCCGGGTAAGCCTGCGCCGAAACTGATCACCCGTGAAATGGTTGATTCGATGAAAGCGGGGAGTGTAATTGTCGATCTCGCCGCGCAAAACGGCGGTAACTGTGAATATACCGTGCCTAACCAGGTGACCACCACCGAGAACGGTGTGAAGGTTATCGGTTATACCGATTTGCCTGGTCGTCTGCCGACGCAGTCTTCCCAACTGTACGGTACCAACCTCGTCAACCTGCTCAAACTGTTGTGCAAAGAGAAAGACGGCAACATTACCGTTGATTTTGACGACGTGGTGGTGCGTGGCGTGACGGTGGTTCGTGAGGGTGAAATCACCTGGCCTGCGCCGCCGATCCAGGTTTCAGCTCAGCCGCAGGCTGCGCCAAAAGCGGCTCCCGCGCCGAAAGAAGAGAAAAAACCGGTTTCACCATGGCGTAAATATGCGCTGATGGCGCTGGTAGTCATTTTGTTTGGCTGGCTTGCCGACGTCGCCCCGAAAGAGTTCCTCGGTCACTTTACGGTGTTCGCGCTTTCCTGCGTGGTGGGTTACTACGTGGTCTGGAATGTGTCGCACGCGTTGCATACTCCGCTGATGTCTGTGACCAACGCCATCTCCGGGATTATCGTTGTCGGCGCGTTGTTACAAATTGGCCAGGGTGGCTGGGTGAGTTTCCTGAGCTTTATCGCGGTGCTTATTGCCAGCATTAATATTTTCGGTGGCTTCACCGTGACTCAGCGCATGCTGAAAATGTTCCGGAAAAACTAAGGGGTAACATATGTCTGGAGGATTAGTTACAGCTGCATACATTGTTGCCGCGATCCTGTTTATTTTCAGCCTGGCGGGACTTTCGAAACACGAAACCTCCCAGCAGGGTAACAACTACGGTATCGCCGGGATGGCGATTGCGCTGATTGCGACGATTTTTGGCCCGGATACCGGCAATGTTGCCTGGATCCTGGTAGCGATGATCATCGGCGGCGCGATTGGTATCCGCCTGGCGAAAAAAGTCGAGATGACCGAGATGCCGGAGCTGGTGGCGATTCTGCACAGCTTCGTTGGTCTGGCGGCGGTACTGGTGGGCTTTAACAGCTACCTGTATCACGACACGGGCCTGGAACCGATTCTGGTGAACATTCACCTGACAGAAGTGTTCCTCGGTATCTTTATCGGTGCGGTGACCTTTACCGGTTCCGTGGTGGCCTTTGGCAAACTGCGCGGCAAGATCTCCTCTAAACCGCTGATGCTGCCAAACCGTCACAAAATGAACCTCGCGGCGCTGGTCGTTTCCTTCCTGCTGTTGGTGGTGTTTGTTCGTACTGAAAGCGTTGGCCTGCAGGTTCTGGCGCTGCTGGTGATGACCATTATTGCGCTGGCTTTTGGCTGGCATCTGGTGGCGTCCATCGGTGGTGCAGACATGCCGGTAGTCGTTTCAATGCTCAACTCCTACTCCGGATGGGCGGCGGCGGCGGCGGGCTTTATGCTGAGCAACGATCTGCTGATCGTTACCGGTGCGCTGGTAGGTTCGAGCGGTGCGATCCTGTCTTACATTATGTGTAAAGCAATGAACCGTTCGTTCATCAGCGTTATTGCGGGCGGCTTTGGTTCTGATGGCTCATCTACGGGTTCTGATGAAGAAGTGGGTGAACACCGGGAGATTAATGCAGAAGACACAGCAGAAATGCTGAAGAACTCGCATTCCGTGATCATCACTCCGGGCTACGGTATGGCTGTGGCTCAGGCGCAATATCCGGTGGCGGAAATCACTGAGAAGTTGCGTGCCCGCGGCATCAAAGTGCGTTTCGGGATCCACCCGGTAGCAGGGCGTTTGCCGGGTCATATGAACGTGCTGCTGGCGGAAGCCAAAGTGCCATATGACATCGTGCTGGAAATGGATGAAATCAATGATGATTTCGCCGACACCGATACCGTACTGGTTATTGGCGCCAACGATACGGTAAACCCGGCGGCGCAGGATGACCCACGCAGCCCGATCGCCGGTATGCCAGTGCTGGAAGTGTGGAAAGCGCAGAACGTTATCGTGTTTAAACGTTCAATGAACACCGGCTATGCTGGCGTACAAAACCCGCTGTTCTTTAAAGAAAACACCCATATGCTGTTTGGCGATGCCAAGGCCAGCGTGGATGCGATTCTGAAAGCGCTGTAATCGTTAGCTAAAAGTAAGACGGCCTCTGCGGAGGCCGTTTTTTTAAACGTCCAGCTTCCGCTGGGTGATCCATTCCACTCTAGCCGGATCTCGATGCGAGAAAAACGCGCTGCTTCCGCTATCCATGGCGGCAATTTGCGTCATTTCTTCCGGGGTCAAGCTAAAATCCAACACCTGAATATTTTCGGTCATACGCGTTTTACGCACGGTTTTCGCCAGTGAAATAATTCCGCGCTGATAAATCCAGCGCAGCACGATCTGACCGATGCTTTTGCCATATTTTTCCCCAATAGCCGCTAAAACCGGGTTCTGAAACAGGTCATTACGTCCCTCCGCGAACGGTGCCCAGGCTTGTGGTTGAATGTTTCTGCTCTGCATCCAGACAACCGCATGTGGCTGTTGATGGAATGGGTTTACCTCAATCTGGTTTACGGCAGGAATCACGCGATTGAAGGCCATTAAATCAGCCAGTCGATCCGGATAAAAATTACTCACGCCAATCGCACGGATTTTTCCTTCCTCATATAACTCCTCCATAGCGCGCCAGGCACCATGTACATCTCCATAGGGCTGGTGGATTAAATAAAGATCAATATAATCAAGCTGAAGGCGTTGCAGGGACCGCGTAAATTGCGCCTTTGCGCCGGAATAGCTTGCATCTTGTAACCACAGCTTGGTGGTCACGAAAAGCTCATTACGTGGTACACTGCTTTGCCTGAGTGCGTTCCCTACTTGAGTTTCATTCAGATATGAGGCAGCGGTATCAATCAGGCGATAACCTGAATCAATGGCATCCCGTACGGCTTGCTCGCATTCGGCGGCATCGGTCATTTGATAAACGCCAAAACCAAGCAGGGGCATCTCAACACCGTTATTGAGTACTTTTGTATTCATGGGATTCTCCTGAGCATTCATCTTTGTATTGACCGCAGATTAGCAATTTTCTGTGGGTACTATTAGTCTGTGAATCCCGCATGGACCTATGAGTTAAATTCATTTCTGGATAGCAAATACTGGAGTGGAATCACAGTATCTGCCGCTAACGTTGCCATTATTCATGATTATGGTTCATAAACTTATGCCATTTTAGCCCTCTAATCACCGCAATACGTCGCATATATACTGTGGTCTGTTTCTTCAACATGACAGAGCGCTATGCGTAAAAATGAACTGGCATCGCCGGTGGCTACAGCAAGCCACACCGGCCTTACTTTTATTCTGATCCTCAGTGGCCTGATGGCCTTTACCTCACTTTCTACCGATATTTATCTTCCGGCAATGCCGACAATGGCCACGGATTTACATGGCAATGTAGAACTTACGATCACCGGATTTTTGGTAGGTTTTACTATCGCACAGCTGATTTGGGGACCGATTAGCGATCATCTGGGCAGGCGTAAACCGCTGTTTATTGGCATGGTGCTTTTTATCATCGGGTCTGCAGGATGTGCGATGTCTACAAGCATCACGCAGATTGTTTTCTGGCGGGTATTTCAGGCCCTTGGCGCCTGTACTGGGCCTATGCTGGCCCGGGCAATGATCCGCGATCTCTTTGCGCGTACCCGTGCGGCGCAAATGCTCTCGACGCTGGTGCTGATAATGGCGATTGCGCCGATAGCTGGGCCATTGATTGGCGGGCAAATTATTCGCCTGAGCACCTGGCACGCAGTTTTTTGGCTGCTGGTGCTGATTGGCGCGCTAATGTGTGTCTCTTTATGTTGGCTACCAGAAACACTGCCTGAAGCAAAACGGGTAAAAGCTTCTCTGACGGGCGCATTTCGTAATTACCGTTCCCTGTTATCTAATGGGCGTTTTATGCGCTACACCCTGAGCCTGACGTTTTATTACGTCGGCGCGTATGCGTTTATTACCGGATCGCCATTTGTTTATATTAGCTATTACCATGTTGATCCTCAGCATTATGGCTGGCTGTTTGCGCTAAATATTGTCGGCGTCATGGCGATGAGTGTGGTAAACCGTAGGCTGGTGCAACGGCATCCCCTGGAGCAACTGCTGAAATATGCGACGATGCTGGCGGCGCTGGCTGCGGTTGCGCTTGCCCTGTTGGTTAAGCTGGAGTCCGGGGGAATTGTGGCCATTATCATTACCATATTCCTGTTGTTCTCGATGAACGGCATTATTGCGGCTACCTCAACGGCCGCAGCGCTGGATGCGGTACCGAACATCGCTGGTTCAGCCTCCGCGCTGATTGGCGCATTACAGTACGGTAGCGGGATTATCTCATCATTACTGCTGGCCGCTTTCAGTGACGGCACGCCATGGACCATGGCGTGGATAATTGCGTTATTTACGCTGTTGAGTGCCACCCTGGCGCTACGGGCTAAACGATAAACGAAATGCCCCGCGCAGGCGGGGCGACATTTTACGCTTTGTTGAGATCGCTAAGCAGAACGGCAATGCTTTGCCCGCCGTTGGTTTGCTCAAGCGCAATTTTGACGATGATGGTCAGCGGAACAGAAAGCAGCATCCCCACAGGACCCAGCAACCAGCCCCAGAAGATCAACGACAGAAACACCACCAGCGTGGACAGCCCAAGACCTCGTCCCATAATCCGCGGTTCGAGGATATTCCCAAACACCAGGTTAATGACCAGATAACCCGCCAGCACCACCAGGGCGTCATAAAGACCGCTAAATACCAGCACCTGAGCAATAGGGGGGATGGCTGCCAGCACTGAACCGATATTAGGAATATAGTTGAGGGCGAAGGCCAGCAATCCCCAGACAAAGGCAAAGCGCACGTCGAGGGCGGCGAGCATGCCCCAGGCGACCAGTCCGGTCACAATGCTGATTGCCGTTTTTAGTACCAGATAGTGCGATACGCTGTCGATGGCGCGTTGAATCGCTGCCATTCCCTCAATAGGCCGGCTCATCATTTGTTTCAGTTTGTTGGGCAGTTGCGGGACTTCCAGCAGCATAAAAACCACCGTCAGCAGCAGTAAAAATATCGATGACATGGCATTAGACAGCTGCGCCAGCAAATTAGTGACCAGCGTCATTGCCGCGTTCGGATCGATGTATTTGACGAGCTCATCCACCGAAACGCCTATCCCTGCGCGCTGTAGCCAAGGCTCGAGATTTTTCAGCGGGATAACCAGTGAAGAACGGTATTGCGGTAGCGTCCGCGCAAGCTCATTTAAGGATGTACCTAAGTAGGCTAATAGCAGCACCATTAGCATTACAATAATTACGATCAGCAATGACACTGCGAATACGCGCGGTATGCGAAGTTTCACCATGCGTTGCACCACAGGGTTCAGCACAACGGCAATAAATAATGCCAGAATAAAGGGCACGATGATATCTGCGGCAAAGCGGATGCCGCTCAGTATGATAACCAGCATGCCCAGCATAATGACTATTTTTAGACCGTTAAGCGTAATGATCGGTTTCGCCATGTGTATTCCTGTGCTTTTACTTTTTGAATCTGAATAATAATGTGATTTGCGTCGAGGCGTTATAACAAAAATCAAACGGGGCTGGTAAAGAAGTGAAAAGGCTTTGAGTTCGTAATGAACCTATGATACAAATCATCTGTGTTTAACTACCGAGGACAATTATCATCCGCGATGATGAGAAGCAACACTGCGGATAATTGTAATATTATGGACAATATGTTCAGGATGTTTTTGCTTTTACCTACACTTCTTCGTACCTCTTCCACTTTCCTGCTTGCGGGTGAGCAACACTGGCGCAACGCGCTTTAGTCCCTTCTTCTGCCTGAGCTTGCGCTGTGCGCTGAGCTAACTGATTTTATTTTTTGGTTTACTGCATGCAGTAGGCCCAAAGGACTATATTCTCAAGCAGGAGAAGCATCATGTTTTACTGGATATTATTAGGTCTGGCCATCGCGGCTGAAATTACCGGTACGCTGTCAATGAAATGGGCGAGCGTGGGCCATGGTAATTCAGGCTTTATTTTAATGCTGGTAATGATCGCCTTATCGTATATTTTTCTCAGTTTTGCCGTTAAAAAAATTGCTCTCGGCGTAGCTTATGCCTTATGGGAAGGTATCGGTATTTTATTTATTACGCTGTTCAGCGTGCTGTTATTTGACGAAACCTTGTCCACGATGAAGGTGGCTGGTCTGGTCTCGCTGGTGGTAGGTATTGTGCTGATTAAATCCGGTACACGAAAGCCTGCCAAAGCGGGCAGAGAGGTGACCCATGCAGCAGTTTGAATGGGTTCATGGCGCCTGGCTTGGCATGGCTATCGTTCTGGAAATCGTGGCTAACGTCTTTTTGAAGTTTTCTGATGGTTTTCGCCGCAAGGCTTATGGCGTGCTGTCGCTGGCTGCAGTTTTAGCGGCTTTTAGTGCGCTGTCGCAGGCGGTAAAAGGTATCGATCTCTCCGTCGCCTATGCCTTATGGGGCGGATTCGGGATTGCCGCGACGTTAGCTGCAGGCTGGGTGCTGTTTGGTCAGCGTCTGAACAATAAAGGCTGGATCGGCGTGGCATTGCTGTTGGCCGGAATGATCATGATAAAACTGGCCTGATAAAAGTGCTGCCCGTTAATACGGGCAGTATGCGTTATCCCTTGGCCAGCGCTTCCAGTTTGTCGCGAAATCCGGTCACGGAAATCGCGCGGTTATCTGCCCGCCAGCGATCTTTCGCCGCCGGAGCGGAGCTTTGTACGCCAATCAATTGCCAGCCGGAATCCGTCTTCAGCATCAATGGCGACCCACTGTCGCCCGGGAGCGTATCGCACTGATGTGACAAAACGGTATTTTGCGCCCAGCCGGTCACCACGCAATCCTGATGCGTGTACAAATCGTCAAGATGATCTTCCGGATAGCCTGACTGCGTGACTTTACGATCCGCGGTTTTCAGCGCCGCGGTTAACGCCGCTTTATCACCTTCAAATAATGGCAGCGGTGTGATACCGGAAGGTGGATAACGCAACACCACCAGACCAAAATCCCATGGGGCGGCGGAGGGGGGCACAATCCAGCCATCACCATCGGCTTTTAAACGTTTGCCGAGCGAAGGATCAACCCGGCCTTCAATTCCGTGGATCTCATAACGCCAGATACCCTTTTTCGACACGAAACGTAACGCCACGGCTTTATCAGGTTTACCTTTTGGCGGCGTAAGTAAGCAGTGTCCGGCAGTCAGAGCCAGATGGGGTGAAATGAGCGTAGCGGTACACAGATTACCGCTGGCGGTTTCCAGTTGTCCGATAGCGTCCCATGGTGATTGCGTTGGGTCAGTCACCTTAATGCGATCGTCATGTCCAAAAAACAGCGTTTTTATATTTTCTGCTTCAGCGCTGGACGTTGCTGGCTGTTCCGCATGCGCAACGACAGGAGTTAAACAAATTGAACCCAGTAACACAGCAATGGTTTTATGCATATCACACTCTGGTGGGGAATTATGATTTTTAACAGCAAACCCTCAGTTAATACTATAGACGGGACGGCGGGAAAGTGGGAGTAAAATCAGATAACTACACTCAGGAAAGATAAAAATGCATGGCGATGAGGGCACAAATAATCAGGGCCGTAAGAATGAACTCAAAGCGGTAATGTGACACCATTTTACCCTCCGAAAGGCGGCGCCAAATCTGAATGATTTAGCGCCGTATGCTACGGCGTGGGGGACGCCATAGTGACTACAGGTGTGTTATGCGGCTGGCTGAGCGGCTGGTTTAGCGGAGTCGTGTTTCACAGGTTTTTTGGTGTGTTTTTTAGCGGCCTGAGCTTTTTGCTCTGGTGCTTTCTGTTCTGCGGCAGGCTTGGTGGCTGCTTTTTTGGTGTGTTTTTTAGCGGCCTGAGCTTTCTGTTCTGGCGCTTTCTGTTCTACCGCCGGTTTAGTGGTGGTTTTTTTGGCGTGTTTTTTGGCAGCCTGTGCTTTCTGCGGTGCAGCTTTGTGCTGTTTTTTATGATGGGTGGTTTTCGCCGGGGCTGCTTTTGTTGTTGCAGCAGTTGGCGCGGTGGTAGCAGTTGTTTCAGCAGCAAATGCAGCAGAAGACAGACCCATAGCAGCGGCAACAACCAGAGCTAATACTTTTTTCATTCTCATACCCTCGATTTGGTTTTTCATTCAACCCCACTGCGGGGCCGTTGAAATAACTATATCGCTGTAATCACTGGGCTTCCGTGAGTCATTGGTATCGGCGTGTAACGATATGTACAATGACTCACGGCATGAGATTACAAATAACGGGCTTCCAGGTGAGTGCGGAAATAGCGGCTGCTGAGCGGCTCTCCGGTGGCCTGGGTAATGAGTTGTTCAGTGGTAAAACGACTGCCATGCTGCCAGATATTTTGGCGTAGCCAGTCAAAGAGGGCGCTAAACTCTCCCTGCGCAATGGACTGGTTCAGATCGGGCAATGCGCGGTGAGCTGCGCTGAACAATTGCGCCGCATACATAGCGCCTAAAGTGTAAGACGGGAAGTAGCCAAAGCCGCCGTCGGTCCAGTGAATATCCTGCATACAGCCATTGCGATAATCCCCCACCGTTGACAGTCCAAGCCAGGCCTGCATCTTCTCATTCCACAAGGCCGGAATGTCATCCACTTCAATGTCACCGTTAATTAACGCTCGCTCGATTTCATAACGCAGGATCACGTGAGCAGGGTAGCTCACCTCGTCGGCGTCAACGCGGATAAAACCGGGTTTTACCTGCTGGTTCCAGGCAATGAAATTGCTCTCTTCAAACGCTGCCTGGTTGCCAAAATGACGCGTCACAGCCGGAATGAGTCGCGTCAGGAATGCTTTACTGCGTCCCAATTGCATCTCAAAGAACAGACTTTGCGACTCATGAATGGCTGTTGAGCGTGCCAGAGCGATAGGTTGTCCTGACCAGTTACGCGGCAGATTTTGCTCATAGCGGGCGTGACCCGTTTCATGAATCACGCCAAACAGCGCGCTGAGGAGTTCATTTTCGTCATAGCGGGTCGTAATGCGAACATCTTCCGGCACGCCGCCACAGAAGGGATGCGCGCTGATATCCAGTCGTCCAGCGGTAAAGTCGAATCCTAACTGCGCCATCGTTTCCAGACCCAGCTCTCGCTGTACAGCAGTCGGGAAGGGGCCAATTGGGGCGATAAGCGTTTGTTGAGACTGTTTTGCCACCGCCTTGCTAAGGAGATCGGGCAGCCAGCTTTTCACATCTGCAAACAGGACATCCAGTTGGGCGCTGGTCATCTCTGGTTCAAAGATGTCCAGTAGCGCGTCATAAGGTGAGCAACCTTTAGCGTCTGCGCGCAGTCGGGCTTCTTCGCGGCTGTATTTCACGACCTCTTTCAGGTTCTCGGAAAAACCCTCCCAGTCATTCGCGGGTCGCTGGCTGCGCCAGGCATGCTCACAGCGGCTGCCCGCCAGCGACTTTGCTTCTACCAGTGATTCAGGCAGCAGGGAGGCCTGGTGATGCAGTCGCGACATTTCGCGCAAATTCGCTTGCTCAACATCGTTAAGGTCTTCCTGTTTTGCTGCGGCGATCCACTTGGCTACTTTCGCGTCGGTTAACAACTGATGCTCAAGTACGCTCAGTTCTGCCAACGCTTCGCCGCGGGCTTTGCTGCCGCCCGGCGGCATCATGGTAAACATGTCCCAACTGGCGATGGCCGAGAGGTGAGAGAAGCGAGAGAGCCGCTGGAACGTGCGGGTGAGTTGATGGTAATTATCATTGTTACTCATTTTTTGTTCTCGTTCTGTTTAGGTGTGGTTAAGAAGTTTACCGTGAATCATTCACTTTTCATAAACACACCTTTGTATCCGCTTTTGCGTAACCACTTTTTATAGCGAAATACCAGCAGCACAATAAAACAGAAGGCGTAGATAATAGGGGACGGTGACAACACTTTGACCGACCATAGGTAATGAACCGGGAGTAAAATGGCAGTCAGGTAGACGTAGTTGTGCAACGTTTGCCAGCGTTTGCCCATTTTACGCTGTGCGGCCTGCGTGGAGGTCAGCGTCAGCAGGAGTAAGATAACCCAACCCGTCATGCCCAGCGTGAGCCATGGCCGTGAAACCAGCTCTCGCCCCAACAATCCCAAATTTTGTATACCCAGCTCTAAAAGCGCATAGCTGGTCAGATGCAGTGTGGCCCAGGCAAAGCACCATAATCCTAACAAGCGTCGGGTACGAAACAGCAAAGGCTGCTTTGCATAGCGTGCGAGCGGCGATACCAGCAGGGTGGCAAGCAAGAATTTTAGCGCAGTAATGCCGGTAAAATGCTGAATGTCTTTCCCAGGATCGGCGCCCAGCGCACCCTGTTGCACTGCCCAGAAGAGCCATAGCAGGGGTAAAAAACCGGCGAGATGCAGTAGCACTTTCAGGCCGGTTATCTGCTTTGCCGTTAATCTCACTTAAAAGTTCTCCCGTAGATCCATGCCCCGATATAAAGAAGCCACCTCATTGGCGTAACCGTTAAAAAGCAACGTCGGCTGGCGTTGTACATCGAGAATCCCGCCGGAACCGATAAAACGTTCCGTCGCCTGAGACCACCGGGGATGATCGACATGTGGATTAACATTGGCGTAAAAACCGTATTCGTTCGGCGCTGACATATTCCAGGTCGTCGGCGGGCGCTCACGTGTCAGCTTGATACTGACGATCGATTTAATACCCTTGAAGCCATATTTCCAGGGGACCGTCAGGCGTATCGGCGCCCCGTTTTGCGGCGGCAATGCTTTGCCATACACGCCCACGGTCAGAAGGGTAAGAGGGTGCATGGCCTCATCCAAACGCAAACCTTCAACATAGGGGTATTTCAACCCACCACCAATGAAGCGATCTTTCTGACCGGGCATTTCATCGGGGGCGTAGCGTGTTTCAAAGGCAACGTATTTGGCGTCGCTGGTGGGTTCAACCTGCGCCAATAATTTATGTAAGGGAAAGCCAATCCACGGCACAACCATCGACCACGCTTCAACGCAACGCATCCGGTAAATACGTTCTTCTAACGGAAAACGCGTGGTCAGCGCATCATGATCCAACGTTAAGGGTTTGTTCACCTCACCGCTGATGGTTAATGTCCAGGGATCGGTTTTCAGGCTACCGGCATTGGCGGCAGGATCGGCCTTATCCAGACCAAATTCATAGAAATTGTTATAGCCCGTTACCTTGTCTTCCGGCGTCAGGGGTAGTGTGCTTTGCCAGGCATCCGGTTTTATGAACTCGAGCGGTTTCCCCGCCGGTGCAGGCGCGCGATCGTTACCCTTAAACCAATTCAGTAGATTCGCCTGCGTCGGGGAGGCGAGAGAAGCGGCTGCAGCGCCTATTCCAAGCGCTTTGAGGACCTGTCGTCTTTGCATAAAAAAAACTGATTCGGCGGTAACATCAGCTTCCCGAAGTGGACGTTTTTTCTGCATAACTGTTCCTTTTTATTTTCATGTTAAGGAAAACAAAGCGACGTTTCCCTGTTGATGCGTGACTTTCTGTAACGACATCCTGGATCCAGGCGTATCCCAGGATCCTCACGAAAAGTTAAAAATTTTGTGATAACTTCCGCCCCTTGCCTGAGGTAAGCTTTCAGTACAACGAGAGGGGATGACACTGATGGCCGGCGCAAAAAAGATATTTTTGGTGGAAGATGACAGCGATATTGCCTCACTTTTGCAGCTTAGCCTGAAGGATGAGGGATATGAAATTATCCATGAGGCGGATGGAACGCGCGCGCTTGAACAACTGGAAAAACATGTCTGGGATGCGGTTATCCTCGATTTGATGCTGCCGGGTGTCGATGGTCTGGAAATATGTCGTCGCATTCGTCAAATGAGTTTCTATTTACCCGTCATTATTATTAGCGCCCGCACCAGTGAAACTCACCGCGTTCTGGGGCTGGAGATGGGAGCCGATGATTATTTAGCCAAACCTTTCTCCGTACTGGAACTGATGGCCCGCGTGAAGGCGCTGTTTCGCCGTCAGGAGGCGATGAGTCAGAATCTACGTTTGGAGGCGGGGATCATTAGCGTCCATGGCGTGGAGATTGATCCCTTAGCCCGAGAAGTCCGCCAGCATGGCAAATCAATCGATTTGACGCCCCGTGAGTTCGATCTGCTCTATTTTTTCGCTCGTCATCCCGGCGAGGTTTTTTCGCGTCAGGCGCTGTTAGATCATGTGTGGGGCTACCAGCACGAAGGGTATGAGCATACGGTGAACAGTCATATTAATCGTCTGCGGACCAAGATTGAAAAAGATGCTGCTGAGCCGGAAATTATTCTCACCGTTTGGGGACGAGGTTATAAGCTTGCGGCGAATAACGCGGAGCATCAGTCATGATTTATCGACTGTCTTTAAGCCAGCGGCTGACCCTGGTATTTACCGCGATTATGTTGATTTGCGCGGTAGCCGTCAGCGTTGTCCAGCTACGTAATAGTCAAAAATATGGCGACGCCATGGTGCAAAGGCTGTCGCTGGAACTGGCGAGCAAGATTGTCAAAAGTGAGTCACTGATTGATACCCGCGGGCAGATCAATCGACAGACGTTAAAAGGACTGTTTAATCACCTGATGACGCTCAATCCAAGCGTCGAACTGTATCTGGTTTCACCAGCAGGTGACATACTCGCCGATGCCGCACCGCCCGGGCATATTCAGCGCCAGAAAATTACCGTGCAGCCGATTCAGGATTTTCTAAATTCGGATGCTTTGCCAGTGTATGGCGATGATCCGCGCAGCAATCAGCAGAAGGTCTTTAGTGCGGCGCCAGTGATGCTTAACGGCCAACTGCATGGTTATCTGTACATTATTCTCCAGGGCGAAAATCTGCATATGCTGGCAAATACCGCCTGGCAGAAAACGCTCTGGAACACGGTGGCAGGAACGTTAATTCTGGTTTTATTAGCCGGCGGAATTGCGGGCTTACTGGTGTGGCGATGGGTGACGCATCCGGTAAAAAGGTTGACCGCGCAGGTGGTCAAAATGGAGCAGGACAGTATTTGCGTCATTAAGCAGTTGGCGCAGAAAAAGCCCGATCCGTCACCGGGGAATGAAATTGCGTTGTTGAACAATGCGTTTATAGAGCTGGCACAGCAAATTGCGCAGCAGTGGGATCTGTTAGCTGACAGCGATCGCCAGCGCAGAGAGTTTATTGCCAATATATCTCACGATTTACGCACGCCGCTCACCTCGCTGCTGGGCTATCTGGAAATGTTGTCGCTGAAAGCCGACACGATAACGCCAGAGGAAAACAGGCATTATCTTAGTATCGCGTTGCGCCAGGGGCATAAGGTTCGCCATCTGTCACAACAACTGTTTGAGCTGGCGAGGCTGGAGCACGGCGGCATAAAACCTCAGCGCGAACGTTTTGCTATTGGCGAGTTGATCCAGGATGTGGCGCAGAAGTTTGATCTCCCTGTTGCCACACGCCATTTGCAGTTACACCTTGACGTGATGGGGCCGTTACCGCTGGTAAATGCCGATTTATCGATGATGGAAAGGGTGGTGACGAATTTACTGGATAATGCTATCCGCCATACGCCTGACGGGGGGGATGTATGGCTAAAAATCTGGCGTGATGAAGACCGACTGGTAGCAGAAGTGCAGGATAGCGGCCCAGGCGTGGAAATGGGGGTACGCGAAGTGTTATTTCAGCGCCCAACCGCGTTAACTCCCCGTGAGCAGCGCGGCGGTCTGGGATTGCTGATTGTGCGAAGAATGCTTGAACTGCATGGCGGCGATATCAATCTGGTTAATTCAACGGCAGGCGCGTGCTTCCGCTTTTGGCTGCCGCTGACGGATTCTCCATACATAGGGTAAATGTTGGTAGGTTGTCAGTGATAATGAGAATTTTTATCATATATCGATAATTCATCATCTTATACTCGACAAGTGCAAGGAGATTGTATGTCACAGGATGTCGACAACCAGTATATCGCCCGGACCAAAGCCGTTGCTGGCTGTTTTTCTATGTTTTTGCTGATGTTTGGTCTCACGTTTACCCCGTTGTTTTTTCCCGCAAGCCAGGAGCTGCTCGCCAAAGGATTACTCTTCCCGCTGTTGTTTATGCTGGAATTTATCGTATTGGTTCCGCTGTATTATTTCTTCTTCAGAAAAAGAGAGGGGCTGGGCAAAGGGATCTTCAATGCCCGCTGGTTTGGCATTTTATTTGCGGCCCTGCTTTTTATTCAGCTTATCTTGCCGTGGTTGATAGGTCTCAGACAAACCGAAGCGTGGGTAACCAGCCAGATATCTTTAAACAACTACGCGCTGTGGTTATCCACTCTGACCCTGATATTTTTTGCGCCAGTTTATGAAGAAATTGTTTTCAGGGGCTGTTTATTCAACGCATTCCAGTATTGGTTCAATAATAAAACCTGGCTGTCGTCAGTCGTGGTATCGATCATTTTTGCCGTGATGCATACCCAGTATGTGGATCTGCGCACGCTGCTGATGCTGTTTCTTGTGTCGCAGGTTTTAATCCTTGCCAGATTGAAAAGCAACGGACTGCTGATGCCGATGACGCTGCATATCGTGATGAACGGGACGGTTATTGTCCTGCAAATGGCAGCGTCTTCATAAGTGATGATGCCCGAAGCCGGGCATCCTTGATTAAACGTGCAGACGATGGTGCAAACGCGCACCGACCAGCAACGCCAGCACCAGCATCAGGGCGATAAATCCGCCCACGCCGTTCCAGCCGTAGCTATGCCAGAACACACCGCCCAGCGTACCGGCAATACTGGAGCCCAGGTAATAGCTGAACAGATACAGGGAAGAGGCCTGGCCTTTAGCGCGTTTCGCCCGTGGCCCAATCCAACTGCTTGCCACGGAGTGCGCGGCAAAGAACCCGGCAGAAAAGAGCAGCATCCCGGCGAAGATCAGCCATAGTGAGGTAAACAGGGTCATCAATAGCCCAAAAAGCATCACGCCGGTTGAAACGATCATCACCGGGCCGCGACCATAGCGGGTAGTCATGGAGCCTGCTTTCGGCGAACTCCAGGTCCCGGTCAGATATGCCACGGATAACAGGCCGACAACTGCCTGACTGAGTTCCCACGGAGAGAGCATCAGGCGATAGCCGATGTAATTAAACAGTGTGACAAACGACCCCATCAGCAAAAAACCTTCCGCAAACAGTAGCGGTAACCCTCTGTCGCGCCAGTGTAAACGGAAATTGATGAACAATGATTTAGGTCGCAGCGACGTGGGCCTGAAATGACGGGACTCTGGCAAAATTTTCCAGAACATCAGCGCGGAGGCGAGGGCAAAACAGCCGATCGCCGCCAGCGCGATACGCCAGTTGAAAAAGTCGGTGAATACGCCGCTGATCAAGCGACCACTCATACCGCCAATTGAGTTCCCACTGATATACAAGCCCATTGAGAAAGCCACAAAGCTGGGATGAATTTCCTCACTCAGATAGGTCATCCCCACCGCCGCCACGCCGCTCAGCGACAGACCGATCAGCGCGCGCATGATTAAAATCCCGTGCCAGCTGGTCATCATTGTTGAAAGCAGCGTACAGCAGGAGGCGAGTAGCAGTGCCGTAACCATTACCGGCTTACGACCTATCGCATCGGAAAGTGGGCCAGTAAACAGTAAACCGATGGCCAGCATTGCCGTAGAGATGGAAAGCGAAATACTGCTGCTGGCAGGGGAAACCCCAAACTCGTGCGAGAGCACCGGCAGTATGGGCTGCACGCAATAGAGCAGGGCAAATGTCGCCAGCCCGGCAGAAAACAGCGCCAGCGTAACGCGCATAAAAGGGGATGTACCGCGTTTGATAAAACCATCCGGCAGGGTAACGCTCTCGTCAATATCGCTTGCCGGCGCGGTATCGACCGTTGTTGTACGACTCACTTGGAATCCTTGCTTAATATTTTGCTACTACAGGACCAGCCTTAAGAGTATGAAAATCCCAATATTCTGTCTAATATATTAATAATCTCAAATAATATTTTAAAAATATGAATATCGAACTTCGTCATTTACGCTACTTCGTGGCGGTTGCGGAAGAGTTGCATTTTGGCCGGGCGGCAGCGCGGCTGAATATTTCGCAACCACCGTTAAGCCAGCAGATCCAAATCCTGGAACAACAGATTGGCGCCCGGTTATTGGCGCGAACTAACCGTAGCGTGGCCCTCACTGCCGCCGGAAAACAGTTTCTGGCGGACAGCCGACAGATCCTTAGCCTGGTTAATGAAGCCGCCGCCCGGGCAGAGCGTTTGCATCTCGGAGAAGCAGGGGAATTGCGTATCGGCTTTACGTCATCAGCGCCGTTTATCAAAGCGGTGTCAGATACGCTCTCCCTGTTTCGCCAGCGCTATCCTGTGGTGCATATGCAAACCCGCGAAATGAATACGCGCGAGCAAATTGCCCCACTTAACGAAGGTACTCTGGATCTGGGGCTTATGCGCAACACGCAACTCCCGGAAACGCTGGCGCGAGAGGTTATTCTGCATGAACCGCTGATGGCGATGATCCCACGAGCGCATCCGTTGGCGCAAAAGCCCGTAGTGACGCTGACTGAGCTGGCTAATGAGCCATTTGTCTTTTTTGACCCGCATGTGGGAACGGGGTTGTATGACGACATTTTGGGCCTGATGCGTCGCTATGACCTCAAACCGACGATTACTCAGGAGGTAGGCGAGGCGATGACCATCATTGGGTTAGTGGCCGCGGGGTTGGGCGTTTCGATCCTGCCCGCTTCCTTTAAACGGGTGCAACTGTATGAAATGTGCTGGATCCCGATAGCGGAAGAAGATGCCGTCTCCGAAATGTGGTTAGTCTGGCCTAAGCATCATGAGCAAAGTCATGCCGCGCAACGTTTTCGTGAACAACTGCTGGCGGCGGTCCAGGCGATTAATTTAGTTTAAATATGGGTGAAAATGTGCAGTAAATCACAAGGCTAAGTAAAAAGTTGACGGAAGCCATTGAAGTGCTTCACCATAGCCCACAGATTATTTCGGAGCGCGAAAATAAAGGGAGTAAGTGGTGGTTGCTGATAGTCAGCCTGGGCATATCGATCAAATTAAGCAGACCAATGCGGGCGCGGTCTATCGCCTGATTGATCAGCTGGGACCGGTATCGCGTATTGATCTCTCTCGCCTGGCACAATTGGCGCCTGCCAGTATTACCAAAATTGTCCGCGAAATGCTTGAAGCCCACCTGGTACAAGAGCTGGAAATCAAGGAAGCAGGGAGTCGTGGGCGTCCGGCCGTGGGGCTGGTTGTCGAAACCGAAGCCTGGCATTATCTATCCATTCGCATCAGTCGCGGCGAGATTTTTCTGGCGCTGCGCGATCTAAGCAGCAAGCTGGTGGTTGAGGATTGCCTGGAAATGGCGCTGGTCAGTGAAACACCTCTGCTGGCGCGTATCATTACCCAGGTCGATCAGTTTTTCATCCGCCACCAGCAAAAGCTGGAACGCTTGACCTCCATCGCCATCACGCTACCTGGCATAATCGATACCGAAAACGGCATCGTACATCGCATGCCGTTTTACGATGATGTCAAAGAGATGCCGTTGGGCGAAGCGCTCGAAAACCATACCGGCGTGCCGGTCTATATTCAGCATGATATCAGCGCCTGGACCATGGCGGAGGCGCTTTTTGGTGCATCACGTGGCGCACGCGATGTCATCCAGGTCGTTATTGACCATAACGTCGGTGCAGGGGTGATAACCGACGGTCATTTACTGCATGCCGGGAGCAGTAGCCTGGTGGAAATTGGTCATACGCAGGTGGATCCTTACGGTAAACGCTGCTATTGCGGTAATCATGGCTGTCTGGAAACCATCGCCAGCGTCGACAGCGTACTGGAACTGGCGCAGGTGCGGCTGAAGCAGTCAATGAGCTCTTCACTGCATGGACAACCGTTAACGGTAGACGCACTGTGCCTGGCGGCGATGCAGGGTGATTTATTGGCAAAAGATATCATTAGCGGCGTCGGGACCCACGTCGGACGCATCCTTGCCATCATGGTGAATTTGTTCAACCCGCAAAAGATATTGATTGGTTCTCCGCTCAGCAAAGCGGCTGATATTTTGTTTCCCACCATTGCTGACAGCATTCGTCAGCAGGCGCTCCCGGCGTATAGTCAGCATATTGTGGTCGAAAGTACGCAGTTTACCAACCAGGGAACCATGGCGGGGGCCGCGCTCGTTAAGGACGCGATGTATAACGGTTCTTTGTTGATACGTCTATTACAGGGTTAACATTTTTTAACTGTTGTACGAAAAATTGCGCTATCTCAAGCTGATTCCGGTCGTCATACCTTAGACTTTCTCCACTGTTTTATTTTCCTGACTTATATTTTCAAAGCATAACGGTGGAGTTAGTGATGCTGAAGCGTTTCTTTATTACAGGTACAGACACTTCTGTTGGGAAGACCGTGGTTTCCCGCGCATTACTACAAGCGTTGGCGTCAGGGGGTAAAAGTGTCGCGGGCTACAAACCGGTAGCCAAAGGAAGTAAGGAGACACCTGAAGGTTTGCGCAACAAAGATGCGCTGGTGCTGCAAAGTGTTTCATCTATCGAACTGCCGTATGAGGCGGTCAACCCGATTGCGCTGAGCGAGGACGAAAGCAGCGTAGCGCATAGTGGTCCCGTCAATTACACCTTGCTATCCAACGGTCTCGCAAGCCTGAGCGATAAAGTCGATCACGTTGTCGTGGAAGGTACCGGCGGCTGGCGGAGTCTGATGAACGATCTGCGCCCGCTATCTGAATGGGTGGTACAGGAACAAATGCCGGTGCTGATGGTAGTCGGTATTCAGGAAGGTTGTATTAATCATGCCATTCTTACCGCACAGGCGATCGCCAGCGACGGATTGCCGCTGCTTGGCTGGGTTGCAAACCGAATCAACCCAGGGCTGGCGCATTATGCGGAAATCATTGACGTGCTGAGCAAAAAATTACCTGCGCCGCTAATCGGCGAACTGCCGTATCTGCCTCGCGCAGAGCAGCGAGAGCTGTCACAGTATATCCGTCTGTCAATGCTTGGCAGCGTGCTGTCGGTAGATAGAGTCCTGGCGTAACGTTCTCGACAGCACTGACGCCACCACGCAGGCGATCAGTAATCCGGGGAGCAAGCGATACTCCCCGGTCATTTCACAAACCATCAATGTAGACATAATTGGCGCATGCGTGGTTGCTGCCAGTAGCGTGGCCATCCCCGTTAATCCTAACAGAATGGCAATTTCATCCGGACCCGGAAGCCATAATCCCCACGTTCGTCCCAGCAGCATGCCGACAGACAGACCGACAAACAGCGTTGGCGTAAACACCCCGCCCGGCGCACCGGAGCCACTGCTGGCAAGCACCGCCAGTAATTTGCAGATAAAGATCCCGCTAACCACGGTCAATAGCGGTGGCGAGAGCAGATATGACTGCACCACGCTGTAGCCATTTCCCCAAACGGCAGGAGTGAGCAGCGACAACAGGCCAACGATCAACCCGCCAAGCGCCAGTTGCCACGGTGGCGAGAGTTTTAAGCGCAAAAAACCGTTATGGCTGGCGGTCATCAACCACATAAACAACGGACCGCAGACGCCGGCAACCAGACCTGTGCTGACAATCATGGCGTATTCCATCACATGCAGTTCCCGTGTGAAGTGCACGGCATAGAGCAACGCATTGCTGTCGCTCAGTACATTGGTGGTCAGCAAGGCGACGACGGCGGATACCACCACCGGTCCCAGCGAGGCGAGGATCATCGTGCCAAACAGGACTTCAGCAATAAATAAACTGCCCGCCAGCGGGGCATGATACGCGCCGGCCATACCTGCTGCCGCTCCACAGGCGATCCATAATTTCCATTCGGCGCGCGGTGTGAAACGTTGAGCAAAGCTGGACGCGGCCAGCGCCGCCAGCAAAATCATGGCACCTTCACGCCCGATAGCACTGCCGCTGGCGACAACCAGTAACGATGCCAGTGACTTTACCAGGCTGGCGCTGACGTCGAATTGACCGTCCGTTTGCAGGGCTTCCATGTAATCTGTGGGAGCCTGTGGTCGTAAACGGTTGAATTTTTGCCAACCCCAGAGCAGTAAGCCTGCTGCCAGGCCGCCCAGCGCGGGCGTCAGCATGCGTCTTAACGGAGAAAGATTTGTCGCCGCATTGACCAGACTGCCCGTGTCGTTACTCAGGAACAACCATTCAAGAAGGAACATGGCATGGCGAAAGCCTGCGACGGCCAACGCGGCAAGGATACCAATCAGCGCGGCGATCAGCAGGCGGCGAAACATAGCGCGCAGGTCAGGATAAGCATGTAAATGGTGCATGAGTGGCCAGACAGGGAAATTCAGAGGCTTTATTTTGCGGCTATTTGGCAACAGAAGCAAAAGCTCAGCGTGCGCAACGGTATTATGCAGGCAGGATACTTCCTGCCTGTGGCGACATTAACGAAACAACGGCTTATCGGCTACTGGAATTAATAATTGCGATCGCCACTTTGCCAGTGTCAGGCGCGCCAGTTCAGCCAGAGCCTGGTAGAACGGGTGGTTCGCATGTTCGATAAACACGTCAAGGAAACGCGTTGACCACGGTAGCAGATGCCAGGCTAACAACTGTTCGCACTCGGTGTGGCGTCCGTTTTCAGCAAGCCAGGCCGTCAGTAACAGCAGCGCGCCAAAGTGATCTTCCGGTTCATTTTGCTGCACGGCAAACTGGATCCCGTTGTCACGCATCCACTGACGTAATGCCAGCGTGGAATCGCCAAACAAGACATTTTCACGATCCAGCCAGACGGAACCCCAGGGCGGAGAAGGTAGCGCGTAAGGGCCGACAAACAGTCGCTGCCAGGCTTGCGGGAGCGGCTCATCGGCCTCGGTCTGCAGTAGTTCAGCCAGCGCAGAAAGGGCCGTGGGTTCAAGCGGCCACTGCGCCTGCCAGCCATCGGTTTTTAGCGCACTGACCAGCGCAGAAGCTTCTGTACTGTCTGGCGCATAGTAGAACAGCGCACCCAATACGCGCGCCGCGGTAGAGAAGTTGTCACGTTGTGAAAAATGGGTCATGCAAACAATCCTGAAAAGTGCGGGTTGCCCCGCACCCGAGTATTAACCTGCAACAGCCATTCCGACTGTCATATGTAAGCCATAAAACAAACCGCGGCCAATAATTTCACCGGCAAGCACGAAAATTAAACCCAGCGCCAATCCGCCGACAGCCGGTTCTTTGCGACGAATTAGCGGGCATATCCAGCAACCCAGCCCCGCAGCCAGCATCACGATGCGCCAGACCTGTAAGCTTGCGTAGTCGGGAACCAGAGCGCTGGCGTGTTGTACTGAACTGTGAATTTCGCTGAGCGATACGCCCTGCAAAACGATAACGGCCACACTCACCAGCAGGGCAAGTATGCTGATTCCGGCGAATCTGGCGGCGTTAAACGACACGCTCGCAGCACGTAGCAGCAGGGCGGCAAACAGCGGGCCACTCAGCAACATCGTCATGAAAAACGCCAGCGTAGTATAGCCATTATACCAGGTCGGAACGGTGTCTATCTGGTAGACGTTAGTCATCGCCAGAACAAAAACCAGACCAAGCAACATGCTGAGCAGCAGCCAGATTTTACCTGACGTCGCCGGCATTTTACCGAGAAACGCCACCAGCCACCACAGGCCACCAACCGCGAAAAACAGCGAACCGCTGGCGATTTCGTTACTGAGCGCCGATGCGCCGATTCTGTTCAGCGAGTTAAACGCGCGTAGCGGTGAACCTAAATGCATTATTGAGGCGAGAAAGGCGATGCCCATTACCAGCCACAGAAAAAACATACTGCGCACGATACGTTGTTTTGCCACATCGTCTTTGGTGGTTAACCAGCCATACCCACTCACGATCAGCGCCCCGGCCACACATTGACCCAGCACCGTAAACAGGACCAGCGGCCATTCATGCCATCCATTTCCCATTTTACACCTCCTTCGGATTAGCCAGAAAACCCGTGGTATCCCCGGTCGGGCGGCTATTGGCATTGGGTTTAATCACAATACTCGGCCTGGTAAAATGCGCGCCCGATAACGGGGCAACCGCCGCCAGCTCACCATGTTTTTTGCGCAGCTCATCAAGCGGACCAAAGTCCAGCGCGCGTAGCGGACAGGACTCGACGCAGACAGGCTTTTTGCCCTCGGCGACACGATCATGACAGCCATCGCACTTGGTCATATGACCTTTAGCTGCATTGTACTGCGGCGCGCCGTATGGGCAGGCCATGTGGCAGTAGCGACAGCCTATGCATACGTCTTCATCCACCACGACAAAACCATCTTCACGTTTATGCATGGCGCCACTTGGGCAAACCTTGGTACAGGCTGGATCTTCGCAGTGATTGCAAGAAATGGAGAGGTAATAGGCGAAGACATTCTGATGCCAGACGCCGTTATCCTCCTGCCAGTCACCGCCCGCGTATTCATAAATCCGTCGAAAGCTCACCTCAGGCGTGAGATCTTTGTAGTCTTTGCAGGCCAGTTCGCAGGTTTTGCACCCGGTGCAACGACTGGAATCAATAAAAAATCCATACTGAGTTGTCATGGGCTAGTCCTTAAACCTTCTCGATCTCGACCAGGTTAGTGTGCTGTGGGTTGCCTTTTGCCAGCGGTGAAGGGCGCTGGGTTGTCAGCGTATTGACGCAGGCGCCATGGTCAATTTTATCGCCAGCCATATCGGCATCGTGCCATGCGCCCTGACCCATTGCGCTTACGCCGGGCAGGATCCGCGGCGTCACTTTGGCCGGGATACGCACTTCACCACGATCGTTAAAGACCCGCACCATATCGCCGTTTCTGATTCTCCGCTTTTGGGCATCGACGGGGTTGATCCATATTTCCTGGCGACAGGATGCCTGGAGAACATCAATATTCCCGTAGCTGGAGTGGGTGCGGGATTTGTAGTGGAAACCAAACAACTGCAGCGGGAATGAACTGCGTTTTGGATCGTCCCATCCTTCAAACGTTGAGGCGTAAATGGGAAGTGGGCTTATCACCTCATCCTTTTGCAACTCCCAGGAGTTGGCAATTTTCGCCAGTCGGCTGGAGTAGATTTCAATCTTGCCAGAGGGGGTTTTGAGCGGGTTGGCCTGCGGATCGTCGCGGAATTTTTTGTAGGCGACAAAGTGTCCGTTGGGATCTTTGCGTTTATAGATCCCCATTTTCTTCAGCTCGTCATAAGAAGGGAGCGCGGGGTCTTTAGCCAGCATTTTTGCATACAGATACTGGAGCCATTGTTCCTGGGTACGGCCTTCAGTAAAACGTTGGTAGATATCGTCGCCAAGACGTTTCGCTACTTCGCTCATTATCCAGTAGATCGGTTTACGTTCGAACTTAGGCGACGTCGCGGGTTGAATAAAAATGAGGTACCCCATGTTGCCCGCGTAGTCGTTGGGAATAATATCCTCCTGTTCGACGGTCATTAAATCAGGCAGCAGAATATCGGCATATTTGGCCGAAGATGTCATGAAGTTTTCGATGACCACTATCATTTCGCATTTCGTCTCGTCCTGAAGGATCTCATGCGTTTTATTGATATCTGAGTGCTGGTTGGTGATGGTGTTGCCCGCATAGTTCCAGATAAATTTTATCGGCACGTCGAGCTTATCTTTCCCACGAACGCCATCGCGGGTAGCGGTCATTTCCGGGCCCCGGACGATGGCGTCGGTCCAGCTAAAGCAGGATATCTGAGTCTTGATGGGATTTTCAGGCAGTGGCATGCGCTCAATCGTGATGGTGTAGGTTGATTCTCGTGCGCCGCTATTGCCGCCGTTGATGCCGACGTTGCCGGTCAGAATAGGCAACATCGCGATCGCGCGTGAGGTTAGTTCACCGTTAGCCTGCCGTTGAGGACCCCAACCCTGGCAAATATACGCCGGTTTAGTGCTGCCGATTTCCCTTGCCAGTTTGATTATGCGCTCGGCTGGGATCCCGGTGATGTGCGAGGCCCATTGTGGCGTTTTGGCGATACCGTCATCACCGTTGCCAAGAATATAAGCTTTGTAATGCCCGTTAACGGGAGCATCGGCGGGCAGGGTTTTCTCGTCATAACCGACGCAGTATTTGTCGAGAAACGCCTGATCGACAAGATCTTCGTTAATCATGACCCAGGCGATTCCCGCTACGAGTGCAGCGTCGGTGCCCGGACGAATAGGGATCCACTCATCCTCTCGACCCGCTGCAGTATCGGTATAGCGGGGGTCAATGACGATCATCCGGGCGTTTGAGCGCTCCCGGGCTTGCTCCAGAAAGTAAGTTATGCCGCCGCCGCTCATGCGCGTTTCGGCAGGGTTATTGCCGAACATCACCACCAGTTTCGTGTTTTCGATGTCTGAGGTACTGTTGCCTTCGTTTGAGCCATAGGTATAAGGCATTGCCGCCGCGATTTGCGCGGTGCTATAGGTACCGTAATGGCTCAGGAATCCGCCATAGCAGTTCATCAGGCGAGCGACCAGTGAGGCATAAGGGGAGGAGCGTGTAATGTTGCCGCCGACAATGCCAGAGGTGTAGTTGATATACACGGCTTCATTACCGTATTTCTGTACGGTATTTTTCAAACTGGCGCTGATAGTATCCAGGGCTTCCTGCCAGGTTATGCGCTCAAATTTACCTTCACCGCGCTTACCCACGCGTTTCATTGGATAGTTGAGGCGATCCGGATGATTAATTCGGCGACGGATAGAACGACCACGCAAACAGGCGCGAACCTGGTGCTGACCATAAATATCATCCCCGGTCGTATCGGATTCTACCCATACGACCTCATCGTCTTTGACATGAAGTTGCAGGGCACAACGGCTTCCGCAGTTCACGGAACAAGCCCCCCAAACGACTTTTTCTTCTGCTGGTTGTAATGCTTGTTGTACCGCAGCCGCTGCGGAGCGCATTCCGAAAGGTAATGAGAGTCCGCCTGCGGCAAGCGCCAGCGAACCAATAGCCGAGGATTTCACTAACGTCCTGCGGCTGATGCCTCCATATTGCTCAGTTTCAGACATAACTCCCTCCATTATAGTTATCGCTATATATTAATTTCTATAACGAAATTAATAGCATGCTAATAATGGAGTGAGTTTACCCACTTATAGGCATGTCGCCTTAATGCATATCAAAGGGGAGCGACCCTCCGCGAGCGGAGGGCACTATTTATTTTATTGCGGCTCGGCAGCATGCCCGTCCTGGGCAGGGGTGCTATTGGCGGGGGCATTGCCACTGTTGGTCCGGGTATAGAGAATCTTATGCGTATCGTTTGCACAATGTCCCACTACCAGGGAATCAGGTTGATCGGCCTGATCGTTGGGGACGATACTTAGCGTAAAGCTGGATTCCACTACGCCATTATTTATGATGCGCTGCTCAATATCGCTCTTAACGCGTTCGCAGGATGCTGGCGCCGCCAGAACTTGCGGGGAGGCAGCTGCCAGTAAGATTGCGGCAATTCCTGTTATGTATTTCATCATCAGCTCCTTTTATGATCGACATGAACTAAGAGTAGCATTTCTGGTGTAAATAACTGTATTTGCTAATATGATTGAGAATTATCTTCTTATCCAGGTGAAAAATGTGAAGAAACAGACCCTGTTAGTTTTCCTGTGCGCCGTACTGGTCGGGTGTGATAACGCCAAAGGGCTGGTTTCTTTTACGCCGGAAATGGCCAGTTTTTCCAATGAATTTGATTTCGATCCGCTGCGTGGACCAGTGAAAGATTTCAGTCAGACGCTTCTTAATGATAAAGGTGAAGTTTCCAAGCGCGTTGTCGGTACGCTCTCGCAGGAAGGGTGTTTCGATACGCTTGAACTGCACGATATCGAAAACAATACCGGCATGGCGCTGGTTCTGGATGCCAACTACTATCGCGATGCCGAAACGCTGGAAAAAAAGATCCGCTTGCAGGGTAAATGCCAGCTAGCGGAACTGCCTGCTGCCGGTGTGGTGTGGGATACCGACGATAACGGCTTTGTCGTTTCCGCCACAGGAAAAGAGATGAAAGTCCAGTACCGCTATGACGCGGAAGGCTACCCGCTGGGTAAAACGACTGCCAGTAAAGACAATACCTTACAGGTTGATGCCAAACCGTCGGTTGATCCGCTGAAGAAGCTGGATTACACGGCGGTGAGTATGCTGAACAATCATCCATTGGGTAATGTCAGGCAAACGTGTAAGTACGATAACTACGCCAACCCGGTCAACTGCCAGCTGGTTATCGTCGATGAAAGCGTGAAGCCAGCAGTTGAACATCATTACTCGATTGAAAACACCATCGATTACTACTAGTCGCCTTTACTGAGCGGTAGGTTGTAGCAGGTTAGGACCTGACGTTTTGTGTTCCGCCAAATACTGCTGCTGGAAAATACACATACGGATGGTGTTGCGGTACTGGCCGTTGATAAAGAATTCATGAATCAGTTCACCTTCCACCATAAAGCCGAGTTTACGGTAGATGTGGATGGCTTTTTCGTTCTCTTTATCGACGATCAGATACAGCTTATATAAGTTGAGGACGGTAAAACCATAATCCATCGCCAGCTTTGCCGCCCGCGAAGCCAGACCTTTACCCTGATATTCAGGCGAAATAATAATCTGGAATTCAGCCCGGCGGTGGACGTGGTTAATCTCTACCAGCTCCACCAGCCCGGCTTTTTCACCTTCGCATTCCACCACGAAGCGACGTTCGCTTTGGTCGTGAATATGCTTGTCGTACAGGTCTGACAGCTCAACAAACGCTTCGTAAGGCTCTTCGAACCAGTAACGCATAACGCTGGCGTTGTTATCAAGCTGGTGGACAAAACGTAAATCTTCACGCTCCAGCGGGCGCAGCTTAACACTGAGGGCGCTAGTCATATTGTATCCTTGCAATATCCTTTAGGGTGCATAGTCATTATGGTGCAACGGTACGGCCAGTACGACGGTCGAGGCAGCGCAGGGTGTTAGGTTCCCAGTAGGCGTTAATATTGGCGCTCTGTTCGCACTTATCACGGCTATCAAAGGCCGCGTCGGCTTTGTCCCACTCTTTCTCAGTACGCTTGTTCACTTTCTGACGTAACTGGCGCGTATCGTTCCATTGTTCCTTTTCCATGGCGGCCTGTTGACGGCTTTGCGCACTGTCCCCGGATTCAATGACCAGTTTACTGGTTTCAGCAAATGCTGAAGAGGTGTACACAGCCGCCGCAAGCGTCAGCATAGCCGTCAGACACAGACGTTTGGTCAGTGTAATATTCATGGCGAATTCCTTTTATGAGAAAGGGAAAAACGATAAAACAGGGTTAAATTCTACACTATTCCTGCTTCAGGGCATACCCACTGAGCGGATATGGATACGTTGGCGATATTCTGTCGTATCATGGTTAAACCGAAGGTAACTGAATAACGTCAATGCTGAAGACTACCTTTCTTTTTTTCGTCACTGCTTTATGCGAAATCATCGGCTGTTTTTTACCCTGGCTGTGGCTTAAACGAGGCGCGACGGCGTGGTTGTTGGTACCCGCCGGAGTGTCGCTGGCCTTATTCGTCTGGCTGTTGACGCTGCATCCGGCCGCGAGTGGGCGAGTTTACGCGGCCTATGGCGGCGTTTATGTTGTCACTGCGCTGCTATGGCTGCGCTTTGTCGATGGCGTAAAACTCAGCCTGTATGACTGGTCTGGTGCGCTGGTGGCTTTGTGCGGGATGCTGATTATTGTGGCTGGATGGGGGCGCGCATAGCGCCTTTTTTGTGATCAACGAGGGCTTTTTCGATCTTTATACTTGTATGGTAGTAGCTCAGTTGAGTAAATTTCCTGCATCACAAGAACAGATGTAAGGAATAAAAAATGAAGATTGTCGGGGCTGAAGTTTTTGTCACCTGCCCGGGGCGTAATTTCGCTACGTTAAAAATAACGACAGAAGACGGGATCACCGGGCTGGGAGATGCCACCTTAAATGGCCGCGAGTTATCCGTGGCGTCCTATCTGAAAGATCATGTCTGTCCGCAACTTATCGGACGCGATGCGCATCGAATCGAAGACATCTGGCAGTTTTTCTACAAAGGCGCGTACTGGCGTCGGGGGCCGGTCACCATGTCGGCGATTTCCGCAGTGGATATGGCATTGTGGGATATCAAAGCGAAAGCGGCGAACATGCCGTTGTATCAGTTGCTCGGCGGCGCATCGCGTGAAGGGGTCATGGTTTACTGCCACACCACAGGCCATACCGTAGATGATGTGCTGGAGGATTACGCGCGACATAAAGAGATGGGCTTTAAAGCGATTCGCGTACAGTGCGGCGTACCGGGCATGAAAACCACTTACGGTATGTCTAAAGGCAAAGGTTTGGCCTACGAACCCGCGACTAAAGGGCAGTGGCCGGAAGAACAGCTGTGGTCTACAGAGAAATACCTCGATTTCACGCCGAAACTGTTTGCCGCCGTTCGCGATAAATTTGGTTTTAACGAACATCTGCTACACGACATGCACCATCGCCTGACGCCGATTGAAGCTGCCCGGTTTGGCAAAAGCATTGAACAATATCGTCTGTTCTGGATGGAAGATCCCACACCAGCCGAAAACCAGGAGTGTTTCCGCCTGATCCGCCAGCATACGGTCACGCCGATTGCAGTAGGGGAAGTCTTCAATAGCATCTGGGATTGCAAACAACTGATCGAAGAACAGTTGATCGACTATATCCGCACCACCATTACCCATGCGGGCGGTATTACCGGTATGCGCCGTATTGCCGATTTTGCCTCGTTGTATCAGGTACGCACGGGGTCACATGGACCTTCCGATCTGTCACCCGTATGCATGGCCGCAGCACTGCATTTTGATCTGTGGGTGCCGAACTTCGGCGTTCAGGAATATATGGGGTATTCCGAGCAAATGCTGGAAGTGTTCCCGCATAACTGGACTTTTGATAACGGCTACATGCACCCGGGCGATAAGCCAGGCCTTGGTATCGAGTTTGACGAAAAACTGGCCGCGAAATATCCGTATGACCCGGCATATCTGCCTGTCGCTCGTCTGGAAGATGGTACGTTGTGGAACTGGTAAGGAGTGATTTGCTATGAAAAGTGTTGTGATTGAAAAACCAAATACGCTGGTCATTGCCGAACGGCCCGTTCCAGAGCCAGCAGCGGGAGAGGTCAGGGTGAAGGTAAAACTGGCGGGAATTTGTGGTTCCGATAGCCATATTTACCGCGGGCATAATCCATTTGCGCAATATCCTCGCGTTATCGGCCACGAATTTTTTGGCGTGATCGATGAGGTAGGTGAAGCTGTCGATCGTTCGCGAATAGGTGAGCGAGTGTCTGTTGATCCCGTTATTAGTTGCGGGCATTGCTATCCCTGTTCGATAGGTAAACCCAACGTTTGCACATCGCTGGTGGTGCTGGGCGTTCATCGCGATGGTGGTTTTAGCGAGTACGCCGTGGTGCCGGCAAAAAATGCCTGGCCGATCCCCGATACCGTACCAGATGAACATGCCGTCATGGTCGAGCCTTTTACCATCGCCGCGAACGTAACCGGGCAAATTAAACCCACAGAAAATGATATTGCGCTGATTTATGGCGCAGGGCCTATGGGGCTGACCACCGTACAGGCGCTTAAACGTGTCTATAAGGTAAAAACGGTGGTGATTGCCGACAGAATCGAAGAACGCCTGAGTATGGCGAAACGGTGCGGTGCTGACTGGGTAATAAATAACGGTCAGCAATCTTTGCACGATTTCCTGGCGGAAAAAGAGCTTAAGCCGACGATCATCGTAGATGCGGCCTGTCATCCATCCATTTTACAGGAGGCTATTACGCTGGCATCGCCAGCCGCGCGAATTGTTCTGATGGGCTTCTCTAGCGAACCTTGTCAGATTGTTCAGCAGGGTATTACCGGGAAAGAACTTTCAATTTATTCCTCAAGATTAAATGCCAATAAATTCCCGGTTGTTATTGATTGGTTGGTTAACGGACTTATTAACCCTAATCAACTTATTACCCATACTTTTGACTATCACCACGTTACAGACGCAATTGAATTGTTTGAGAAAGATCAGCAGCACTGCTGCAAAGTTTTACTCACATTCACTGAATAATATAAATAACTGCGAGTAAGTGGTACGCATCTTACCTCTAAGAGATAGCCAATATGAATCAAGAAAAACACGAAAGATCCACCACAGATCTGGTCAGAGCCGCCGTATCCGGATGGTTAGGTACTGCGCTCGAATTTATGGATTTTCAGTTATATTCTTTGGGTGCCGCACTGGTATTCCATGAGATATTTTTCCCGGAACAATCTGCGGCGATGGCTCTCATTTTAGCAATGGGAACCTACGGCGCAGGATATATTGCTCGTATCGTCGGGGCATTTATATTTGGCAAGATGGGGGACAGCATCGGGCGTAAAAAGGTGTTGTTTATCACGATTACAATGATGGGGATTTGTACAACATTAATCGGCGTGCTGCCAACGTATGCGCAAATTGGTATCTTTGCGCCCATACTGCTGGTGACGCTGCGTATTGTGCAAGGACTTGGCGCGGGGGCTGAGATCTCCGGGGCGGGTACTATGCTTGCCGAGTATGCGCCGAAAGGAAAACGTGGGATTATTTCCTCACTTGTCGCCATGGGTACCAACTGTGGGACCCTTAGCGCAACGGCCATCTGGGCGGTGATGTTCTTTGCTCTTGACCGTGAAGAATTATTAGCCTGGGGATGGCGCATTCCGTTCCTGGCCAGTGTTGTGGTGATGATCTTTGCCATCTGGTTACGTATGAATCTCAAAGAAAGTCCGGTATTTGAGAAAGTGAATAATGAGGAAAATGCGCCTGCATTAAACAATTCGTCGGAAAATACGCTGGGCGCGATGTTTACCAGTAAATCCTTCTGGCTGGCAACCGGTTTACGTTTTGGACAGGCGGGAAACTCAGGATTAATCCAGACATTCCTCGCCGGTTATTTAGTGCAGACTTTGTTGTTTGATAAATCAATTCCCACTGATGCATTAATGATTAGCTCGGTACTGGGATTTATTACCATACCGCTGCTCGGTTGGTTGTCTGATAAATTTGGTCGTCGATTGCCATATATTATCCTCAATATCTCAGCCATTATTTTAGCTTACCCGATGTTGTCTATTGTAGTGGATAAAACGTATAGCCCTGGCGTTATCATGTCAGCATTGATTGTTATTCATAACTTTGCTGTGTTGGGATTATTTGCTCTCGAAAATATCACCATGGCTGAAATATTTGGTGCTCGCAATCGGTTTACGCGAATGGCGATTTCAAAAGAGGCGGGCGGATTGGTAGCCGTTGGTTTTGGGCCTGTTCTGGCCGGTATTTTCTGCAACATGACCAATTCCTGGTGGCCAATTCTGGCGATGGTTATTGCCTACTCACTGATCGGTCTGGTGTCCGCGTTGTTGATGCCGGAGGTCAAAGACCGCGACCTGAGCGTGCTTGAGGATGCCGCTGAAGTGAGTCAGACGGATAAAGTCCGTTGCTCGGCGACTCAGGCAAGCTAAGACCTGGCTGTAGCATGGGCGGGGCGGTCATGCTCCGTTCATGCTATTACACAGCTTTAAATGATGTCATACCAATCATAAAAAGCTTAATGCAAATCAAAACATACAACCCTGCAGGCGTTACTCTGAGACAGTCCTGATTTCATTGATAAGTAGGTCATACCATGCAAAACAAGCTGTTAGCGGCAAAGGCTGCGCTTCCTGACTACGATCGTACTACTCTGATCCCGCGTATTGTTCATCTGGGATTTGGCGCGTTTCATCGCGCACATCAGGGTGTTTATGCTGACATCCTGGCTGCAGAACACGGCAGTGACTGGGGCTATTGCGAAGTGAATCTGATTGGCGGTGAGCAGCAGATTGCCGATCTGAAACAGCAAGATAATTTGTATACCGTTGCGGAGATGTCTGCGGATGCGTGGACTGCCAGAGTCGTTGGTGTGGTGAAAAACGCGCTGCATGCGCAGGTAGATGGTCTGGAAAGCGTACTGGCTGCGATGTGTGAACCGCAGGTGGCGATCGTTTCTCTCACCATCACCGAGAAAGGATATTGCCACTCTCCGGCGACGGGTCAACTGATGTTAGACAACCCCATGATTGCCGCCGATCTGCAAAATCCAAAACAACCAAAAACTGCGCCAGGCGTGGTGGTTGAAGCCCTGGCGCGTCGCAAAGCTGCGGGATTAGCCGCATTTACCGTGATGTCCTGCGACAACATGCCTGAAAACGGCCACGTTATGCGCAATGTCGTCACCGCGTATGCCCGGGCGGTAGATGCTGAACTGGCTACGTGGATCGAACAGCATGTGACGTTCCCCTCTACAATGGTGGACCGCATTGTTCCTGCGGTTACTCCGGATACGCTGGACAAAATTGAACACATCACCGGGGTACGCGACCCGGCAGGCGTAGCCTGTGAACCGTTCCGTCAGTGGGTAATTGAAGATAACTTTGTCGCCGGTCGTCCGGCATGGGAAAAGGCCGGGGCGGAGCTGGTATCGGATGTGATTCCGTTTGAAGAGATGAAACTGCGTATGCTCAACGGCAGTCACTCTTTCCTTGCCTATCTTGGTTATCTGGCGGGTTATCAGCATATCAACGACTGCATGGAGGATGAAAATTATCGTCTTGCCGCGCGAGCGTTGATGTTGCAGGAACAGGCGCCGACGCTGAAAGTGAAAGGGGTGGATCTGCAACACTATGCCGATCTGCTCATTGAGCGCTACAGCAACCCGGCACTGCGTCACCGTACCTGGCAGATTGCGATGGATGGTAGCCAAAAACTGCCGCAGCGTATGCTCGATTCAATTCGTTGGCACATTGCGCATGGCAGCCATTTTGCGCTGCTGGCACTGGGCGTAGCCGCCTGGATGCGCTATGTCGGCGGTGTGGATGAACACGGTCAGGCGATTGAAATCAGCGATCCGCTGTTGCCAGTGATCCAGACTGCGGTCCGCAGTAGTCACGAGGGGGAAGCGCGCGTTCAGGCCTTACTGGCGATTGATGCCATTTTTGGTCGCGAATTACCGCAGGTAGAACTGTTCAAAAACCAGGTCACAGAAGCCTATCTTGCTTTACTGGCTGAAGGGGCAAAGGCAACGGTTGCGAAGTATGCTGCAAAACTGAAGTAACGAAGGGCATCATTTATGTCGCCATCTGGCTTTAAACGGGCCAGATGGCGCAGTGTTTTCTGGCATTCACACCAATTAGTTCATGCCCAAACGAATCAACTCGAGTGGGGCATATTTGCCTTCACACCCTTCGATTGCCACTGTTTTGCCACGGCGAATTTGCTCAGCGGTCAGGCCATCGGTATCTATCGCTGTAATGCGGCCTGTGAGTCCGGTGTTGCTAATCATGACGCGACTGCCAGTGGTGATTGCGTTACGGTTACGATCGTATGTTTTCATGGTGTTTTCTCCTTTCCAACTCACCGTCAAAGCCCGTGGGCTTTTAGTCCCACGTAACGGGCGCAATATAAATACGCTTCTCGTTAATGATTTTTTTTGTTTTCGATCAAAGTCACAGCTTTTTTTAGGCAGATGTGCAGGAGAGGGGAAAACGTTGAAAAACTCACCCCGCAGAGAGGTGAGCGTCATATTAATCTTCGCTGAACCAGTCGCTATTTTCCTGGCGAATAAGCTGAACAGACTCACCGATTTCCTGAAGGTGCAGCATCATTGCACGCTCGACGCCGTCACCATCATGTTTTTCAAGTGCGGCAAAGATATCGTGATGCTGGCGCAGCAGCATTTCAGGAGGAGAAATGTGATCCAGGCTCATATAGCGAACGCGGTCAATGGTGGCCTTTATATTCTCGACGGTGTCCCAGGCGAGCTGGCACTCGGCGATTAAAGCCAGTTTCTGATGAAACTCATCGTCAAGCTGGAAGAAATCATTAATTTGTTTTCGGTCAATCGCGATACGCTGCTGATGCAGATTCTGTTCGAGCTGATAGCACTGTTTATCGGTGATCAGGGCTGCGGCGCGGCGGACCACGGCACATTCAATCGCCTGGCGAACAAAACAGCCATTTTGCACCTGCGACAGCGAAATTTTGTTCACGTAGCTGCCACGCTGCGGACGGATCTGAATCAGGCCGTTCTCTGCCAGTTTGATGAATGCCTCTCGTACCGGCTGGCGTGACACATTAAAGCGTACAGAAACTTCTTTCTCCGACAGCGGCGTACCCGGCGCAATCAGACAGTGCACGATATCACGACGAAGAATACGGTAAATCTGCTGATTTACAGGCTGTGTAGGGTTGAGCTGCGTTTCTACGGTCATTCATTCTTACTTTTTAGAGAGTTAACCCAGATATTTTATCACTTATTTCAGGCTATCTATACCCGGCGCAAGGCCGGGCAGAGAAATTAGCTCCGATGGATACTCAGCCCGGCAAAAGACTGTGTGACAGGCATCATTTCAAGGGTGTTAATGTTGACATGAGCGGGTAACGAAGCCACCCACCATACCGCTTCTGTAACATCTTGTGGGGTCAGCGCGGTGGTATTTTCGTAAGTTTTTTCCGCCTTGGCATCATCGCCTTTGAAACGCACGTTAGAGAATTCCGTACCGCCAACCAGACCCGGCTCAATGTCGGTAACACGAATCGCTGTCCCGTGTAAGTCCGTACGTAAGTTGAGGCTAAACTGACGGACAAACGCTTTGGTCGCGCCATAAACGTTACCGCCGGCGTATGGCCAGCTACCCGCGGTAGAGCCGATATTGATAATATGTCCGCGATTGCGCTCAACCATACCAGGCAGCACGGCACGGGTCATATAAACCAGGCCTTTGTTGTTGGTATCGATCATGTTTTCCCAGTCTTCAATGCTGGCCTTGTGGGCAGGTTCGAGGCCCAGCGCCAGACCTGCGTTGTTGACCAGAACATCAATATCGCGCCATTCAGCAGGTAAGGACGCCAGCATCTCTTCAATCAATGCGCGATTACGTACGTCCAGTTGCGCGGTATAGAGGCGGTCACCCAGCTCATCTTTGAGTTCCTGCAGGCGCTCCTGGCGGCGTCCGGTGGCAATAACTTTATGCCCATTCTCAATAAAACGACGCGTAATGCACTCACCAAAACCTGCGGTTGCTCCGGTTACTAAAACGATCATCTCACTGTTCCTCAACGCTTTTTATGTAGTACTACCATAGCACGTCATTTCCGGTCAGAGCTATTCCTGGTTAACAGGATTGCGGTCGATCCCCGGGAAGTCTACTCTGGTAAACAAATCGTTTTCAGGAGTGAAAGATGTCGTTAACGAATCCTTTTTTACACCACAGTACATTGCCGTATCAGGCACCGCAGTTTGATCAAATTGACGTGCAGCATTATCGTCCGGCGTTTGATGAGGGCGTGCGGCAAAAACGCAAGGAGATCGCGGCAATTGTACAAAACCCACAGGACCCGGATTTTGCTAACACGTTGCTGGCGCTTGAACAAAGCGGCGCGCTGCTCACGCGCGTAACCAGCGTTTTCTTTGCGATGACGGCGGCGCACACTAACGATGAACTACAACGCCTTGACGAAGCGTTCTCAGCAGAGCTGGCGGGACTTGCCAATGATATCTATCTTGATGGCGCGCTTTTCGCCCGCGTCGATGCAGTCTGGCAACGACGTCATACCTTAGGTTTGGATTGCGAATCAGTGCGTCTGGTGGAGGTTGTACACCAGCGTTTTGTCTTGGCAGGCGCTCGCCTCAATGAGGCCGACAAAGCACGCCTCAAAGCGCTCAACACCGAGTCAGCCACGCTGACCAGTCAGTTTAATCAGTGTCTGCTGGCGGCGAACAAGTCCGGTGCTTTGGTGGTGGATGATGTCCGGCGGCTTGACGGACTTAGCGCCGAAGAAATTGCCGTTGCCGCTGAGGCTGCAAAAGAAAAGGGGCTTGAATCACGTTGGGTTATTCCGTTATTGAATACCACTCAACAACCGGCGCTTGCCGTGTTACGCGATCGCCAGATCCGTGGAGACCTGTTTACCCAGGCATGGACGCGGGCCGAACACGATGACGATAACGATACCCGGGCTATTATTCAGCGTCTGGTCGACATCCGCATGCAACAGGCAAAATTACTCGGTTTTGCCAATTATGCGGCCTGGAAAATCGCCGACCAGATGGCTAAAACGCCTGAGGCGGCACTTTCGTTTATGCGGGCGATCGTTCCGGCCGCGCGCCAGCGTGCGTTGGATGAACAGGCTGAAATCCAGAAAGTCATCGATCAAGAGCAGGGGCAGTTTAGCGTCAGGGCCTGGGACTGGGCATTTTATGCTGAGCAGGTCCGCCGCGAGAAATACGCCCTTGATGAGGCACAGCTTAAACCTTACTTTGCTCTGGATACGGTGTTGAACGAGGGCGTTTTCTGGACGGCCAATCAGCTCTTTGGTATCAAATTCGTTGAGCGATTCGACATTCCGGTTTATCACCCGGATGTTCGGGTATGGGAAATTTTCGACCACGATGGCGTAGGACTGGCGTTGTTTTATGGTGATTTCTTCGCCCGTGAATCAAAAAGCGGCGGGGCATGGATGGGCAATTTTGTTGAGCAATCGGAGCTTAACGAAACCCGACCCGTTATTTACAATGTCTGTAATTATCAAAAACCCGTAACGGGTAAGCCGGCGTTACTGCTGTGGGATGATGTCATTACATTATTTCATGAGTTTGGCCACACGTTACACGGTCTGTTTGCCACTCAGCGTTATGCCACGCTTTCAGGCACTAACACTCCGCGTGATTTTGTCGAGTTTCCTTCGCAGATTAACGAACACTGGGCGAGCCATCCGCAGGTTTTTGCCCGATTTGCCCGTCATGTCGAAACCGGGGAGCCAATGCCGCAGGCTTTGCGGGATAAAATGCAGCGGGCCAGCTTGTTTAATAAAGGCTACGATATGACCGAACTGCTCAGTGCCGCATTGTTGGACATGCGTTGGCACAGTCTGGAGACGAAGGCGTCATCTTATTCAGTTGATCAATTCGAGCAGCAGGCGCTGGCGGCAGAAGATCTGGATCTTCAGGCCGTGCCGCCACGTTATCGTAGCAGTTATTTTGCCCATATCTTCGGCGGCGGCTATGCTGCGGGTTATTACGCTTATTTATGGACGCAAATGTTGGCTGATGACGGCTATCAGTGGTTTGTAGATCAGGGTGGATTAACCCGCGAAAACGGGCAGAAATTCCGCGAAGCGATTTTGTCCCGCGGGAACAGTACTGATTTAGCTGAACTTTATCGCCAGTGGAGCGGGCGCGATCCCCGTATGGAGCCGATGCTGGAACATCGTGGTTTGAGCGCGTAAGGCACTGTCAGTAAAAAAATTGAGCCGGGCGTGATGCCCGGTCTTATCTTACTGTTCATTATTGCACCTGATAAGATTTATTCTCAAATAAAAAATTACATAAATTTTCTTTTTTATCGTTAAGATGATTGCATCAGAAACGTTCGAACAGGGAGGAAGATCGTGATGATGAGAAATACGATGGAAATAGATGCAATTTTGATCGAGTTGAACAAGTCAATTGATGCCCACTATAAATGGCTGGTGAATATGTTCCGTTGCGCAGTAACCTCGAATGCTACGCAACCAGATATCATGGGTGACAACGCGCATTTTGTTTGCCAATTTGGACAGTGGCTTAATAATCAATCGCTGCGCAATGAAGATGATTGTAGCTATGTGAATAAGATAAATACTGTTCATGAAAAAATGCATTTATCAGGCAAGGATTTGCTATTGGCAATACTGGAGGAACGGAGTTATCCATGGCATTTCACCAAATTCGAGGACGCGTTACTGGCATTTACGTCTGCTGTAATGGACTATAAAATATATTTGCTGAGTATCCGGAGCAATATCGACATATTAACAGGCTTACCGGGCAGAAGAATGCTCGATGAGTCTTTTGACCAACAGTTAATCGATGCCGAACCGCTTAACCTTTATATATTGCTGCTGGATATCGACCGTTTTAAACACGTTAATGATACGTATGGTCATCTTGTGGGGGACGTAGTATTACGCGCTCTGGCAGCAAATTTTCTGGTATGGACGCGATATGATGAACAAGCTTACCGCTACGGTGGCGAAGAGTTCATTATCATCATCCGAACGAAAACTGATGAGCAGGCCCGCCAGGCTGGGTTGCGATTGTGTCAGCTTGTTGGCCAGCAAAAAATCCCTTACGCAGATGGAGAGATCGCTATCACCGTAACGGGCGGTATCACCAGAGCTCAGCGGGATGAGAAATTAGATACCGCTCTTGGGCGGGCTGACAGAGCGATGTATCAGGGAAAACAGAGCGGCAGAAATCGCTGTATGTTTATGGATGAACGCGAGCAGATCACCTTGGTTAACGCCAGTGATGGGCTTTCGTTCCACCTCAGCGCGTGAGATTCACCTAAGCTGTTTTGCGTTAGTTACGTTTCGTTTAGCTTTCATTGGGGTTGCCGATGATAGGTTAGCCAGATATCCGTTATCTTCGCAGGGAATTGCCAGATAGCGTATAAAGCAAAACACAAATCTATCCATGCAAGCATTTACCGCTGGTTTATCCGGCGGTTTTTTTTATTGATGGCCAGGGAAAAGGTGCAGGAAAGGCGATTCAGGTAAAAAAATGGCCCCTTGTGCAGTGACGCTACAAGGGGCCGGTTCGGTGCAGGACTATCGTCGTTCATCAATCATCCCATCTGTGGCTAAAATACGCGGCCAGAAAACCGGAAAATAAAATAATTCCCAGAACAGCCATAAAAATATTCATATTACCCAGCATAGTAAATGCTCCTTTATCTGTGAGTTTCCTCTCTTACCTTAAGTTCACCTCGCTTATGACTATAGTAGCAATTGCAACTTAAACAAAGGCTGAACTGTATGATTATTTCGTCTGAAATGTAAAAAATTGACGCGATTTTGTCGGGGAAAATAAATAATAGTGACAAGGCGCGCTTATCCTCGGCAAATTAACCACGATTTTATGCTGAGTGCAAAGTCATTGTTATACGACCCCCATGCAAATTGTTGCACGGTTATAATGCAACGCTGTCTCATGGTGGTTCAATTTTCCTGGCGATCCGCCTTACTGGCGAAATATTTTCATCCAGCCACTGAACTGTACTACTCTAATGCTTTGATTTTATATGGTGTTTTAATATCTGGCATCGTTTTTGCCTTATCACTTCTGAATCCCCTTAATTTGCACCGTTTTGTCTGCCCGGCTGCACCGGAGCTTTCAGCGAATCTAATTTCAGGAGTGAAACTATGCAGCGTCGTACAATTTTAAAAGCTTTTGTGTTATCGGCCTCCGTTATGGCAATGGGAATGAGTTTTAGCGTCCAGGCGGCTGACACTATTAAAGTGGGCATCATGCATTCGTTATCCGGGACGATGGCGATTTCCGAAACGCCGTTGAAAGATGTGGCGTTGATGACTATTGACGAAATCAATGCGCAGGGCGGCGTGTTGGGCAAAAAGCTGGAGCCGGTGGTGGTTGATCCAGCCTCGAACTGGCCTTTATTTGCTGAAAAAGCTCGACAGTTGCTGAGTCAGGACAAAGTGGCGGCGGTGTTCGGGTGCTGGACATCGGTTTCGCGTAAATCGGTGTTGCCGGTATTCGAGGAATTAAATGGTTTGCTGTTTTATCCGGTGCAGTATGAAGGCGAGGAAATGTCGCCTAACGTCTTTTATACCGGCGCGGCGCCTAATCAGCAGGCGATCCCGGCTGTTGAGTATCTGATGAGTGAGGACGGCGGCAGTGCGAAACGCTTCTTCCTGCTGGGGACTGATTATGTTTATCCGCGCACGACTAATAAAATTCTCCGTGCCTTTTTGCATTCGAAAGGTGTTGCCGATAAAGACATCGAAGAGGTGTATACCCCGTTTGGACACAGTGATTATCAGACCATTGTCGCCAGCATTAAAAAATTCGCCGCAGGGGGAAAAACGGCGGTGGTCTCAACCATCAACGGTGATTCTAATGTTCCATTCTATAAAGAGTTAGCGAACCAGGGGCTGAAAGCCACCGATGTTCCGGTGGTGGCCTTCTCCGTAGGTGAGGAAGAATTGCGCGGTATTGATACGAAACCGTTGGTAGGTAACCTCGCCGCCTGGAACTACTTTGAGTCCGTGGATAATGCGGCTAACAAGAAGTTTGTCGCGGATTACCGGGCGTATGCCAAAGCGCACAAATTACCGAATGCGGATTCGGTTGTGACAAACGACCCAATGGAAGCCACCTGGGTTGGTCTGCATATGTGGGCACAGGCAGTAGAAAAAGCCGGAACTACCGATGTGGATAAAGTCCGTGCTGCAATGGCAGGGCAATCATTCGCCGCGCCATCTGGCTTTACCCTCACGATGGATGCCACCAACCATCATCTGCACAAACCCGTCATGATTGGCGAGATTGAAAGCAACGGTCAGTTTAACGTGGTGTGGCAAACCGATGAGCCGGTCCGCGCCCAGCCGTGGAGCCCGTATATAGCCGGCAATGATAAAAAATCTGAACAACCCGTAAAAACCGCCAGCAACTGATCTTATGCCCTCCTGCGGGAGGGCAACGCTTAGGAGAATGCTCATGAAAGTCATGCGCTTTATTCGTGGTGTGATGTTGCTGACGTGGTTTTTGCCGTGGATAGCGCAGGCATCAGATGCCGATACTTTTACCGCTGCCAACCGGGGGCAGCAGGCCACCTTGCTTGAACAATGGGCGATGAATCCCGACCTTCAGCGCTTACCCGTGCTTAAGGCGCTGCGAGATGAAAACCTGCTGACCGATAATGCGAAACATGCGTTTGTCATGGACGGGGCGCGAGCACAACCGCTGGGGACGGCGACAGGTCCTGACGGCGAGCTAAAAAAAGTCCGTCTGACTAACCGACTGCGCAATCTGGTCGCCGGAACGCTGGCTGCGCATCAACTTTTAAGTGACAGTGTCACGGTTAGGGCTGATGCCGCACGCATATTACAGCGTGAGGCGATGCCTGGCATGCTGCCATTTTTACAGCAACGACTGGCGCAGGAATCGGATGCTGACGTGAAATCTGCACTGGTTATTGCGCTGGCTAACCTGCAACTGACCAGTGCATCACCAGAGGTCAGGCGGCAGGCAATTGAACTGTTGGGGGCGTCAAACGACCCTGAAACCCAGGCGAAATTACAACCTTTCACCCGTGCAGAGCATGAACCTGATGCCCGCGTTCGCGCTGCCGCCGACGAAAGTCTGAATTCCATCGCACACCGCATGAAGGTTGGCGATCTTCTTGGGCAAGCCTTTATGGGACTGTCTCTGGGCTCGATTTTGCTACTGGCGGCATTGGGTCTGGCGATTACTTACGGGTTACTCGGCGTCATCAATATGGCGCATGGCGAGATGTTAATGCTCGGCGCTTACTGTACCTGGATGGTGCAACAGTTGATGGGGCAGTTTCTCCCGCAATGGTTAGCCTGGTATCCGGTCATTGCGCTTCCGGTCGCCTTTTTACTTACCGCGGCAGTAGGAATGTTGCTGGAGCGTGGCGTGATCCGCCATTTATATGGCCGTCCGCTTGAAACACTGCTGGCGACATGGGGGATCAGTCTGATGCTAATCCAGTTGGTGCGAATGACCTTTGGCGCGCAGAACCTCGAAGTCGCCAATCCGACATGGCTTTCCGGGGGAATTCAGGTCTATGCCAATCTGATTTTGCCGTGGAACCGAATTGTGGTGCTTGGCTTTGCCATGCTGGTGCTGTTCTTCACCTGGCTATTGTTGAATAAAACCCGTCTGGGGCTGCGTGTGCGCGCGGTGACGCAAAACCGCAATATGGCGGCCTGCTGCGGCGTGCCTACCGGGCGAGTCGATATGCTGGCCTTTGGACTGGGTTCAGGGATTGCCGGGCTGGGTGGCGTGGCGCTGTCGCAGTTGGGTAACGTGGGGCCGGAGCTGGGGCAAAGTTACATTATTGATTCGTTTCTGGTGGTGGTGCTTGGCGGCGTTGGACAACTCGCCGGGAGTGTGGCAGCGGCGTTTGGTCTCGGGATCTTCAATAAAATTCTTGAGCCTCAGGTGGGGGCTGTTCTCGGCAAAATTATGATCCTAGTGCTGATCATTCTGTTTATCCAGAAACGACCTCAGGGACTTTTCGCATTGAAAGGGAGGGTTATTGACTAATGACTATGCCAATGACATTAACGCTGGCACGAAAAGCGCCACGCGTGACGCGCATCCTGGGACTGATTTTGCTGCTGGCGCTCATTATTCTGCCATTTCTGGCGCTACTCCCCGCGGATCATCCGCTGGCAATCTCCGTCTGGACGCTGACGCTGGCCGGGAAAATCCTGTGCTATGCCATTGTGGCGGTGGCACTGGATCTGGTGTGGGGCTATGCCGGAATGCTCTCACTGGGCCATGGCATTTTCTTTGCACTGGGGGGATATGCGATGGGGATGTATCTGATGCGTCAGGCCTCCGGCGAAGGACTACCGGCTTTTATGTCGTTTCTGTCGTGGACCGAACTGCCCTGGTTTTGGTGGGGAACGCAACATTTTATCTGGGCTATGCTGCTGGTTGTGCTGGTGCCCGGCCTGCTGGCGCTGGTGTTTGGCTGGTTTGCCTTTCGCTCAAAAATCAAGGGCGTCTATTTCTCTATCATGACTCAGGCCCTGACTTTCGCAGGCATGTTGCTGTTTTTCCGTAACGAAACCGGGTTTGGTGGAAATAACGGTTTCACCGGATTTACCACTATTCTGGGGTTCCCCGTGACCGCGACCTCAACCCGTATCGCGCTGTTTCTGGCGACGGTGATGCTACTGGTGCTGGCGTTATGGCTGGGACTGACGCTGGCGCGCAGTAAGTTTGGTCGTATCCTGACCGCCGTGCGCGATGCCGAGAATCGGCTGATGTTTTGTGGCTATGATCCGAAAGGTTTCAAGCTGCTGGTGTGGACGCTTTCCGCTGTGTTGTGCGGGCTGGCTGGTGCGCTGTATGTTCCGCAGGTGGGCATCATTAACCCCAGCGAAATGTCACCGACCAACTCGATTGAAGCGGCGATTTGGGTCGCCCTCGGCGGTCGCGCAACCCTGATTGGCCCGGTTTTTGGCGCTGTGTTGGTGAACGGCGCTAAAAGTCTGTTTACGGTGATCATGCCCGAATACTGGCAACTGTTTCTTGGTCTGATTTTTATTGGCGTTACGCTGTTTTTACCCCGTGGCGTGATTGGTCTGTTTCGCAAAGGAGACAAATAATGCAGCCAGATGAAGGTCTTTTTACCCGCCAGTTGCCAGGGGACAGATTTCGCAATCAAACCGACCCGGTGTTACAGCTGGAAAAAATCAACGTGAACTTTGATGGGTTTCAGGCGCTAACGGATCTCACGCTCAATATTGGCGTAGGGGAACTGCGCTGCATTATTGGTCCTAATGGCGCCGGAAAAACGACGTTGATGGATGTCATTACCGGCAAAACCAGACCGCAAAGCGGTCGTGCGATTTACGATCAGTCTATTGATTTAATGACGTTTGATTCTATTGCCATTGCGCGCCAGGGGATTGGACGAAAATTTCAGAAGCCCACGGTATTTGAAGCGCTAACGGTGGCGGAGAATCTGGAGCTGGCACTGAAAAATGATAAATCAGTTTGGGGTTCTTTACGGGCTCGCCTTTCGGGTGAACAACGGGATCGCATTGATGAAATGCTGGCGCTGTTACGTCTGGGCAACGAGCGCGAACGCCGTGCCGGGCTGCTTTCGCATGGACAAAAACAGTTTCTTGAGATCGGCATGCTGCTGGTCCAGGAGCCGCATTTACTACTGCTTGATGAGCCGGCGGCAGGGATGACCGATGCTGAGACGGAATACACCGCGGAGCTGTTTCGCCAGCTTGCCGGAAAGCACTCGCTGATGGTTGTTGAGCATGACATGGGATTTGTCGAGACGATTGCTGACCATGTCACGGTGCTGCATCAGGGGCGAGTACTGGCCGAAGGAAGCCTGCGCGATGTGCAGGCTAATGAGCAGGTTATTGAAGTTTATCTTGGACGGTAAGGAGGGCTGATGCTACAGGTAAATGAACTGAATCAATATTATGGCGGCAGCCATATTCTGCGTGGCGTGAGCTTTGAAGCGCGTATCGGCGAGGTGACGTGTCTGCTGGGGCGTAACGGCGTGGGAAAAACAACGCTACTAAAATGCCTGATGGGACTTATTCCTGCCCGCAGTGGAAGCGTGCTCTGGCAGGAAAAAAATGTCACGCACTGGAAGCCACATCAACGGGTCAGAGCCGGTGTGGCGTACGTACCGCAGGGCCGCGATATTTTTCCGCGTCTGACAGTGGAAGAGAACCTGTTGCTGGGCCTTTCCCGCTTTTCAGCACAGGACGCCCGGCGCGTGCCGGATGATATTTACGCGCTATTTCCAGTGCTACAGGAGATGAAGTATCGACGGGGCGGAGATTTGTCCGGCGGACAGCAGCAGCAACTGGCTATTGGACGGGCGCTGGCCAGTCGCCCGCAGTTGTTGATCCTTGATGAGCCGACCGAGGGGATCCAGCCGTCAGTAATTAAAGAGATTGGTCAGGTTATTTCTCAACTGGCGCACCGGGGCGATATGGCCATTTTGCTGGTGGAACAGTTCTATGATTTTGCGCAGCAGTTGGCTGACAAATACCTGCTTATGTCGCGCGGAAGTATTATTCAAAGCGGTTTCGGCGAGAATATGGAATCTGAGGGAGTACGAGAGCTGGTGGCCATTTGAGATACGCGACAGAACCACTCTGGCTCTGTCGCGATGACAATCAGCAGACTACCGTATGATCCCAGGGTTTGGCGCGCATACCCTTTATCATTAACGCCCAGGCAAGGATAATTGCCACGATCAGTGCAACAAACAGCGACCACGGCGGTAATGTGGTCAAAATAACACCACTTACCAATGGATTTACCGCGGCGCCAAGCCAGCCCAGCGACTGGGCGGAAAAATAGCTGGCTTTCATTCCAGCCGGGGCGATGTTATCGATCAGCATGTATTCGCCTGGGGCGTAAATGACCTCGCCGATCGTGAAAAGGGCAGCAGAAATACCCCAGAACCACAGGCTGTTGCCGGAAAACATGAAGCCAACCAGACCGAGCACAAAGAAGATTGTGCCTACTGTCATCAGCGGTCGAATGTTAGCGGCAGTGATCCTGCGTCCGAGGGCATATTGCAGCGATACCACAATGGCGGCATTGACAGGCAGAACGACCGCTACCACTTTTTCGGCAAAATCACCGTTGGCGACCACCATCACGTATTGCGAAATACAGGAAGCAAATGCGCCGCCAACAAATGACGCCAGAAATGCCGACAACGTGAACCAACACAATGCTCTGTCGCGCAGGAGCACCGAGGGTGACCAAACCGCGGCGTTTGAACTTTCTGATGCTGCATTGGAACGTTTTACCCACGTCTGGATAAACACCAGTGGTAAAGCCGAGCAGGCGGCCGCCAGCCAGAACGGTAAGTTAATACTTTGCATCACCAGTAGCGTGCCCAGCGGGGGGCCAACGGTCCAGCCGATGTTCAGCACGGTATAGTTAAGCGAGAAAATTTTCGTTTTGTTGGTGGCAGAGAGATTATCGGCAAACCAGGCTTTCAGCACCGTTGCGAAGACGGAGTAGGCGCAGTTGATCAGGGCGAAGAGCAGTACCACCACCACCACGTTATGCACCAGTGGGATCGCAATAAAACCAGAGGCAAAACCGCAGATAGCCAGCAGCATGTAGCGTTTTTTATCGAACTTGTCGGCCAGAATACCAAAGCCAAGGCTGAAAACGACGCCAATAGTCAGGGCGACCGTCATCGCATAACCGATCAGATCGACGCTCAGGTTATACTGCCGACTGAGGTAAATCGTCATAAATGGCAGCGTAGCGCCACGCCCAATGGTTAATAACAAAGATGATGCAAGTAACGCGAGAGTGGACCGTCTCAGAGAGATATTCATTTTCCTGCCCGACAATGCATGTTGTTATGTTTTTTTTAGATATCAGAAACAAATAGCATGGTAAAAGTGTGATGTACACTCAATAAGTTGTCGGAAAATGCCCTCAACAGCCTACCTGAATTAATGATCTGTTCCGGTACAACGATTTCCGTTACCTTAACTTGTTTACAAAAATTTAATATTTACAAGGGCGGTGGTATGTCACGTAAAGACGGGTTGTTAGCGTTGCTGGTCGTCGTCGTTTGGGGCCTGAACTTTGTCGTCATTAAAGTGGGTCTGCACAATATGCCGCCATTGATGCTGGCAGGATTGCGTTTTTTACTGGTGGCGTTTCCGGCGATATTCTTTATTGCCCGCCCGAAAATCCCGCTTTCGCTGTTACTTGGTTATGGCCTGACTATCAGTTTTGGGCAGTTCGCGTTTCTCTTTAGCGCCATCAAATTCGGTATGCCTGCCGGATTAGCTTCTCTGGTATTACAGGCTCAGGCATTTTTCACCATCATCCTGGGGGCATTCGCTTTTGGCGAGCGTTTGCACGGGAAACAGCTGGTAGGGATTGCGCTGGCCGTGTTTGGCGTACTGGTACTGATTGAAGCCAGTCTGAACGGACAGCATGTCGGCATGCTCGGTTTTATGCTGACGCTGGCGGCAGCGCTAAGCTGGGCCTGCGGCAATATCTTTAACAAAAAAATAATGCAGCATACGGCGCGTCCGGCGGTGATGTCGCTGGTCGTGTGGAGCGCCTTAATTCCCATTATTCCGTTCTTTTTGGCATCCGCACTGCTTGATGGTCCGACACAAATTGTGCAGAGTCTGGTGGCGATAGATATGACCACCATTTTGTCACTGGTTTATCTGGCGTTTGTGGCGACCATTGTGGGTTATGGCATCTGGGGGGCTTTGCTCGGACGTTATGAAACCTGGCGGGTAGCGCCGCTGTCGCTGTTAGTGCCCGTTGTCGGTCTGGCAAGTGCGGTGGTGCTGCTGGATGAAACGCTCACGGGTTTGCAACTGCTGGGCGCGCTGCTGATTATGGCTGGGCTGTATATTAATGTGTTTGGCTTTCGTTTGCGCAAGATAGCGCAGGTGAGAGGGTAATAAAAAGCCCCGCCGTGGCGAGGCAAAAACGAATTACAGGTTGCGCGTATTGTAATAAGGCACACCCAATTCGTCGGACTTATCGCTGCCGGCACCCATATGATTAAAATCGAACGGGGACTGATCGTGCGCAGGGGGCATAATCATCGCGTCACGGCTTTTCTGGGTGGCTGGTTGCGCGGTCTGTTCCGCCATGCTCTGGCCCGAAACAATCAACAGCAGGGCCAGCATCGCATAAGACAGAGTTTTCATCATTTCCTCGGTTACGTCGTTTGGCGATTAGCAGTTACACTGATTGAGCGGAAGCAAATAGCGTGACTCGCCGTGCATATTGGTCATACGGTATTTATGCGGCGGAACATCAAAATAGTTTTTGAACGTTCTGGTCAGGGTTTGCTGAGACTCAAAGCCGTAACGCTCCGCCAGGTAAAGAATCGGCTCGTTACTTTCTTTTAATTTTTGCGCTATTTCAGTCATTTTACGGCTGCGGATGTATTGACCCAGTGAATGACCGGTTTCTTTTTTAAACATCCGTTGCAGGTGCCATTTGGAGTAACCTGAACGCTCAGACACTTTTTCCAGCGAGAGCGGCGATTCAAGGTTATTTTCGATCCAGTCCAAAATGCTATGAATAGTGATTGTGTCAGTATTGCGTCTGGACATCGTCATACCTCTTTTCTGTTTACGGCAGAATTCTCTTAAGCAAATGCTCAAGCGTGGCTACTTCATCCGCCGTTAAGTTTTTTGTTAGTTCCTGGTGCAGGTCTTGCCCGACTAATTGGTGACACTGCTCGCAAATTGCTGCGCCATGCTCGGTGAGTTTCACCAGCACGCCACGCTTATCGTGTGGATTCGGAAGCCTTTCTATCCAGCCTTTACAGGCCAGTCTGTCCAGCATCCGCGTCAGGGCGCCAAGATCGACAGACAGCACTTTTTTCAATTCGACAGGGGTGATGCACACCGCGCAACGGATGGAGCAGAGCACTTTGAACTGTGATGCCGTGATATCCAGCGGTGACAGATAGTCGTTTAGCAAACGATCTTTTTTCTGATTAACCATGTAGATCAAACGCCCCAGTGGGATGATTTCGTTAAACAGATCACTGGTGCTTTTCACAATGGTTGCCCTGGCAAGTAGTTAGTCACGGCTGATATTATTGCTTAGGCAAATATAAGTCAAATAAATGGGGCGGAAAATGCCACGTTTTGCTAAATCAGCAGGCTCCTCAACAGACGTATATAATTTTAACAGTTTGATAATTATGGCTTATAGGTGCAGGTGAAAAATGAATCCTTACACCGTGAAAATGGCTTATCTCTCGGGTTTCACCTTATACTTGCCGTTGACGATTAACGCACAGGAAAGATGACATTATGATGGACTTGTTTAAAGCAATAGGACTGGGGCTGGTAGTCCTGTTACCGTTGGCAAACCCGTTAACCACCGTGGCGTTGTTCCTTGGCCTTGCTGGTAACATGAATAGCGCGGAGCGTAACCGTCAGTCTCTGATGGCGTCTGTGTATGTGTTTGCCATCATGATGGTGGCGTACTATGCCGGACAACTGGTGATGAATACCTTCGGGATTTCAATCCCCGGATTACGAATTGCGGGTGGGTTAATCGTTGCGTTTATCGGTTTTCGGATGTTGTTTCCACAACAAAAGGCGCATGAGTCTCCTGAGGCGAAAAGCAAGTCAGAGGAGCTGGAAGATGAACCGACTGCCAATATTGCATTTGTACCGCTGGCAATGCCAAGCACCGCCGGTCCGGGCACGATAGCAATGATCATCAGCTCGGCGTCAACCGTCCGTCATGGCTCCGAATTTCCTGATTGGGTAATTATGGTTGCGCCGCCGATAATTTTTGCAGTTGTCGGCGTTATCCTGTGGGGGTGTTTACGCAGTTCTGGTGGGATTATGCGCCTGGTAGGCAAAGGCGGCATAGAAGCTATTTCGCGTCTGATGGGCTTCCTGCTGGTGTGTATGGGCGTGCAGTTTATTATTAACGGCGTGCTGGAAATTATTAAAACTTACGCTTAAAAAAACGGGCCCGGTATTGTTTTACCAGGCCCGTTTTTTATGAATGTTGAGGCCGCTCTTCGAGCGATACTGGCCATTTACGAAAGATAATCACCGACCATACCAACGCGACAACGGCAGGCACTGCGCCTGTATAACCAATCGTTGACATCGACCAGTGCAAACTCACCTGATTTCCCACCAGCGCGCCAGCGCCAATGCCGATATTAAAGATACCGGAGAACAGCGCCATTGCGACATCGGTGGCATCCGGGGCCAGCGCCAGCACTTTTACCTGCATGCCAAGGCCGATCAACATAATCGCGATGCCCCAGAAAATACTCAGGATGGCGAGGTGCATTTCGCTGTCAGCGGCTGGTAGCAGCAGCACCAGACACAGCGTCAGCAGGGCAATGGCGCTACTGATAAGCATGGACGCATGAAGGTTACCCAGTTTGCAAAATATCACACTACCAATAATACCCGCGCCGCCCAGAATCAGTAGCAGCACGGTAGCAAAGTTGGCACTCAGTCCGGCGACGGTCTGTACAAACGGTTCAATGTAGCTATAAGCCGTGTAGTGGGCGGTGACCACAATCACCGTCAGCACATACAGACTCATCAATGCCGGACGGTGGAATAACACCGGCAAACTTTTAAGTGAACCGGAGTGTTCGCTGGGCAATTTAGGCAGTAACTTAATCAGGCAGAGCAGGGTGACTAACGCCCCCATGCCGATGGCAAAGAACGTGGTGCGCCAGCCAAAATACTGACCGACGATACGCCCGATAGGCAGACCCAGCACCATTGCCAGCGCGGTGCCGGTAGCAATCAGACTAAGCGCCTGCGCGCGTTTTCCTGCCGGGGCCAGGCGAATCGCCAGCGATGCGGTAATGGACCAGAAAATAGCGTGCGCAAAGGCGATACCAATGCGGCTAATCACCAGCACGGTGAAATTCCAGGCCAGGAAAGAGAGTACATGGCTGGCGATGAACACGACAAACAGACAGATCAGGAGCTTGCGTCGTTCCACCTGGCTGGTGAGCAGCATGAAGGGAAGCGACATTAAGGCAACAACCCAGGCGTAGATCGTCAGCATTATCCCAACCTGAGCGGTCTGCATATTAAAACTTTGTGCAATGTCGGACAGCAAACCGACAGGGACAAACTCTGTGGTATTGAAAATAAAACCGGCAATGGCGAGCGTAACTACACGTAGCCACGCCACTTTGCGGGAAACAGTGTCTGTTGTCATAGTGAATCAGTGGATTAGCTGCGAAAAGGTAAGATCGCGATCTTAAAACGTTTGCTGGTGAAAATACAATCATTTCGTGATGCGGATCTCATTTTTACAGCTGCGGGTTCAATACCTCAATAAAGGCTTCCAGTTGCCTCGTCATCGCCCCCCTTCGCCAGACCAGCCACGTATTCAGCCAGCGCCAGTTTTCGCTCAATGGCCAGGCGTTGACCTGATGGTGTCCGGGCATACTCTCCAGCATCGAACGTGGAATCAGCGCGATACCCGCACCGGCAATAACGCAGGCCAGCATCCCATGGTATGACTCCATTTCATGAATGGTACCCGGCATGGCGCGATCGGCATGAAACCAGCTTTCAAAATGTCGGCGGTAGGAACAGTTGGCGCGAAACGCATAAATACTGCAGCCGTTGACGTCGCTGGCCCGCTGGATGGGAGGATGACCGTGCGGGGTGACAATCATCATCTCTTCACGATAGACCGGAATACCCTCAAGTCCGGGGTGGGTAATAGGGCCATCGGCAAAGGCAGCGTTCAGCGTGCCGTCGAGCACGCCGTCCAGCATGGTGCCAGAGGGACCTGTCGCCAGTGCAAACTGAATTTTCGGGTATCGTTGGTTATATTCAGCCAGCGTTGCAGGAATACGCACCGCGGCGGTGCTTTCCAGCGATCCGAGCGAAAACAAGCCCTGCGGTTCATCCCCGGCGACCACCATTCTCGCTTCCTCAACCAGCGCCAGGATCCGCTGACTGTAGCGTAAAAAGTTGTGCCCGGAGGGGGAAAGCCGCAGGCGCTGGTTTTCACGAATAAACAGATCGACGCCAAGATCGGCCTCAAGTTGGCGTATACGGGTAGTGAGATTGGACGGCACGCGGTGCACCTTCGCTGCGGCCTGCGTAATGCTGCCGGTCTCCGCGACGGCATTGAACATTTCCAGTTGCGTCAGATCCATAATATTCTCTAATCGTGAATGGTGTGGTTAATATTATTCATTTTTCAGAAAGAGTAAATATGCTCATGATATAACCATACCCTGCGATAAAGAGAGGCATCTATGACTATCACAGCAGCAACACATGCTATTTCGGTTGATCCTACCAGCGGTGAAAGACTGACGGCGATGCCGTGGGCCAGCACTGAAGAGATTGCTCAGGCACTGAGTCTTGCAGCAAGTGGCTACAGTGAATGGAAACAGACTACCGTCGCGCACCGCGCGCATACGCTGCGTCATATCGGCCAGGCCCTGCGTAATCGCGCGGAAGAGATGGCGCAGTGTATTTCACGTGAAATGGGTAAACCCATCAAACAGGCTCGGGGTGAAGTCGCCAAGTCAGCCGCGTTGTGTGACTGGTACGCCGAACATGGACCCGCGATGCTGAACCCGGAGCCCACGCTGGTGGAAAATAACCAGGCGGTGATTGAGTATCGCCCGCTTGGAACTATTCTGGCGATCATGCCGTGGAATTTTCCGCTGTGGCAGGTACTGCGTGGCGCCATTCCGATTCTGCTGGCCGGAAATGGCTATTTGTTAAAGCATGCGCCTAACGTAACCGGCTGTGCTGCGATTATTGCACAGGTTTTTGCTGATGCAGGCGTACCAGCCGGTGTTTACGGTTGGATCAATGCCGATAACGCCGGCGTCAGTCAGATGATTAACGACCCGCGCATCGCGGCAGTCACGGTAACGGGGAGCGTACGCGCCGGTGCGGCGATTGGTGCACAGGCGGGTGCGGCGCTGAAAAAATGCGTACTTGAATTGGGTGGTTCCGATCCGTTTATTGTCCTCAATGATGCCGATCTCGATCTGGCCGTTAAAGCGGCAGTCGCCGGACGTTATCAGAATACCGGGCAGGTTTGTGCGGCAGCGAAGCGCTTTATTATCGAAGAAGGGATTGCAGAAGAATTTACTGCGCGTTTTGTGGCGGCCGCGAGCGCGCTCAAAATGGGCGATCCGTTAAACGAAGAAAATGATCTTGGACCGATGGCGCGATTTGATCTGCGTGATGAGTTACATCAGCAGGTTGAAGCATCCCTGGCCGAAGGAGCGAAGTTACTTCTTGGCGGTGAAAAAATAGCAGGTCAGGGCAATTACTATGCCGTGACGGTACTGGGCGGCGTAACGCCAGAAATGACGGCTTTCCGTCAGGAGCTGTTTGGTCCGGTTGCGGCGATCACCGTTGCCAGGAATGCGGAACATGCTCTGGCGCTGGCGAATGACAGTGATTTTGGATTATCCGCCACGGTGTTCACTGCGGATGACGCGCTGGCCCAGAAGATGGCCTCTCGTCTGGAGTGTGGAGGCGTATTCATCAATGGTTACAGCGCCAGCGATGCCCGTGTAGCGTTTGGCGGCGTGAAGAAAAGTGGTTTTGGTCGCGAGCTTTCGCATTTTGGCCTGCATGAATTTTGTAATGTGCAGACCGTCTGGAAAAACCGCCTCTGAAGGTGAGGGTGCCTCCGTCGGGGGCACCTGTCTGGTCTCGGCATATTTTTGTCATTGACTCTTCGTCCGCTGACACCTAATGGTCTGACGCAGCGTATTCAGCTCTGTTATACTCGCAGGCCTTTCATACCTGCGAGCAAGGAGCATGTTGTGGCCAGGGCCATGGACAATTCAATTTTAGAGACCATTGTACAGCAGGTTCGTCCGCTGATTGGTCAGGGTAAAGTCGCTGATTATATTCCTGCGTTAGCCTCTGTCGACGGTTCAAAACTGGGCATCGCCATCTGTACCGTCGATGGGCAGCACTATCAGGCAGGGGATGCACAAGAACGCTTTTCTATTCAGTCGATTTCGAAGGTATTAAGCCTGGTCGTGGCGATGCGTCACTATCAGGAAGAGGAGATCTGGCAACGCGTTGGCAAAGATCCGTCCGGTCATCCTTTTAATTCCCTGGTGCAGTTGGAACTGGAGCAGGGTATCCCGCGTAATCCCTTTATTAACGCCGGGGCGCTGGTGGTTTGCGACATGCTGCAAGGGCGTCTGAGCGCACCACGTCAACGGATGCTGGAAGTGGTCCGGGCATTAAGCGGCGTCCCGGATATCGCCTACGATGCGACGGTGGCGCGATCAGAGTTTGAGCATTCTGCACGTAACGCGGCTATTGCCTGGTTGATGAAATCGTTCGGCAATTTTAACCATGACGTGACCACTGTTTTGCAAAACTATTTTCACTACTGTGCATTGAAAATGAGCTGTGTGGAACTGGCGCGAACCTTCGTATTTTTGGCGAATCAGGGCCATGCCTTCCATCTTGAGGAGCCCGTAGTGACGCCGATGCAGGCCCGACAAATCAACGCGCTGATGGCGACCAGTGGGATGTATCAGAACGCAGGGGAATTTGCCTGGCGGGTTGGGTTGCCGGCAAAATCTGGTGTGGGTGGCGGTATCGTGGCCATCGTTCCGCACGAGATGGCGATTGCTGTCTGGAGTCCGGAACTGGACCCAGCGGGAAATTCACTGGCGGGTATCGCCGCGCTGGAGCAACTAACGCAACAAATGGGGCGTTCGGTTTACTGATGAATACGCTCGATCCTCTTTTTGCCCGGCTGGCGAAATCGACGTTTCGCTCGCGGTTTCGCCTCGGCCAGAAAGAAAGGCAGTATTGTCTGGATAAAGGCGCGCCGGTTATTGAACAACATGCAGCCGATTTTATTGCCAAACGGCTGGCTCCCGCTTTTCCCGCTAATGATGGGAAGCAGACGCCAATGCGTGGTCACCCGGTATTCATCGCGCAGCACGCGACGGCGACCTGCTGTCGGGGGTGCCTGGCAAAATGGCATGACATTCCTCAGGGTGTGGCACTAAACGAACAACAGCAACGTTACGTTGTCACGGTTATATATCACTGGTTAGTGATTCAAATGAACAAGCCATAGATAACATTATCCTATGATACAACCCCTTGTGTTATGTAATTGTTAAAAACATGCTGAGGGGGTCAATCTAAGGAGAAAAAATGGCTTCCTGCAAACCCTGCTTCGTGCTGAATGTGGCCCAGATTCTGTCGAGAATCGACGAGCTCAGCGATGTCCTTGAACAGTGCGTCAATGATGGCGCCTCCGTCAGCTTTATGCTGCCTTTTAATCGTGAGAAATCACGGCCTTTCTGGATGAACGTCGCGCAAAGCGTTGCCCGTGGGGAAAGACTCGTTCTTGGCGCCCAGAATGCCCAGGGAACGCTTGTCGGTACCGTCCAGCTCATTATCGATCAACCTGAAAACCAACCTCATCGCGCCGATGTCGCTAAGCTGCTGGTTCATACTTCTGCGCGGCGGAGCGGGATTGCCCGGGAATTGATGAACGAGCTGGAAAGTTGTGCGCGTCAAAGGGGCAAAACGTTGCTGGTGCTCGATACGGCGACGGGCAGTGGCGCGGAGTTGTTCTACCACAAGTGTGGGTGGCAAAAAGCAGGAGTGATACCTGACTATGCCAAAATGCCTGACGGGACGCTGACCGGGACCACACTTTTTTATAAAACTCTCTAATTTGTCGCTGGGGATTGATCAAAACAGGGTTTCAATGTATTAAAGTTTGCTAACCTATTGGACCAATTCAATCAGGTTGTATGACTAATTAAAAAGGGAACCCATTGTGCAAACTTTAAATCGTCGCGATTTCCCCGGTGCTCAGTATCCTGAACGCATTATTCAGTTTGGTGAAGGAAACTTCCTGCGCGCCTTCGTTGACTGGCAAGTCGATCTGCTGAATGAGCATACCGATCTTAACTCTGGTGTGGTCATTGTCCGACCTATCGAAAGTACTTTCCCTCCATCACTGAGTACACAGGACGGCCTTTATACCACCATCATTCGTGGTTTGAATGAGAAGGGCGAGGCCGTGAGCGACGCCCGTTTAATTCGTTCGGTTAACCGCGAGATCAGCGTCTATAGTGAGTACGATGAGTTCCTGAAGCTGGCGCATAACCCTGATATGCGTTTTGTTTTCTCCAATACCACCGAAGCCGGCATCAGCTATCATGCTGGTGATAAGTTTGAGGATGCGCCAGCGGTGAGTTATCCGGCCAAACTGACCCGACTGCTGTTCGAGCGTTTCAGCCATTTTAATGGCGCGTCGGATAAAGGCTGGATAATCATTCCTTGTGAACTGATTGATTACAATGGTGATGCGCTGCGTGAACTGGTTCTGCGCTATGCCCAGGAGTGGGCATTGCCGGAAGCATTTATCCAATGGCTGGATCAGGCCAACGCCTTTTGCTCCACGCTGGTGGACCGTATTGTCACCGGCTATCCACGTGATGAAGTCGCGAAGCTTGAAGCGGAACTGGGTTATCACGATGCGTTTCTGGACACCGCAGAACACTTCTATCTGTTTGTTATCCAGGGGCCGAAGTCATTAGCCGCTGAGTTGCGTCTGGATAAATATCCGCTGAATGTCCTGATTGTTGATGACATCAAACCGTATAAAGAACGGAAAGTGGCCATTCTCAACGGCGCACATACCGCATTGGTTCCCGTTGCCTGGCAGGCTGGGTTGGATACCGTGGGGGAGGCCATGAATGACGCGGAGATTCGCGCCTTCGTGGAAAAAGCGATCTATGAAGAAATTATTCCAGTGCTGGATTTACCACGCGATGAGCTGGCGTCTTTTGCCAGCGCGGTGACAGGTCGATTCTGCAACCCGTATATCAAACATCAGTTGTTGTCGATTGCCCTGAACGGCATGACTAAATTCCGCACTCGCATCTTGCCGCAACTGCTGGCGGGGCAACAGGCCAGCGGTAAACTGCCTGCGCGTCTGACATTTGCGCTTGCCGCGTTGATTGCGTTCTACCGTGGTGAGCGTAACGGTGAGTCTTACCCGGTTCAGGATGATGCGCACTGGATGACGCGTTTTCAACAGCTATGGTCCCAGCATCATGACCGCCAGATAAGCACCGAAGAGCTGGTTAAAGCTGTGCTGGCCGTTACAGAACACTGGGAACAGGATCTGACGGAAGTTTCCGGACTGGTAGAACAGGTTACTGCCGATCTGGATAGCATTCTGCTAAGAGGCATGCGCGAAGCCGTTAAACCACTGTGCTAATACGCAGACCCGGCTCAGGCCGGGTTTTTTACAGATTTTACTTAGTTACAACATACTATAGTTTTCTACTTTTATGGTGACAGTCTGCCACTTCAGCGCATTGTCCGTTCAGCAGGAGGAAAGATGTTTAGATAGTGTTGCGATTAGCTTGCAACATTGATCATGTTCGCGTCTAATGTGACGGATTTCACATTTTTCCGAAGATAACCATGATCGTTCGCCCCCAACAACACTGGCTACGCCTGATATTCGTCTGGCATGGGTCGGTATTATCTAAAATTTTTTCACGTCTGCTGCTGAACTTCCTGCTCTCCATCGCCGTTATTATCATGCTGCCGTGGTATACGATGCTGGGCATCAAATTTACCCTGGCGCCGTTCAGCATTCTCGGCGTGGCGATTGCTATCTTTTTAGGTTTTCGTAATAACGCCTGTTATTCACGTTATGTTGAGGCTCGACACCTGTGGGGGCAGTTGATGATTGCTTCCCGGTCGCTGCTACGTGAAGTAAAAACTACCTTGCCGGACGACAGCGAACTGGGACAGTTTGTTCGTCTGCAAATCGCCTTTGCCCACTGTTTACGCATGACTTTACGCCGTCAGCCACAGGCTGAACCATTGGCGAAATACCTTAGTGAGGAGGATCTGCGAATAGTATTTGCCTCACAATCACCGGCAAATCGCATTCTGTTGCTGATGGGGGAATGGTTAGCTGTACGTCGGCGCAATGGTCAACTGTCAGACATATTATTCCATAGTTTAAACAATAGGTTAAATGATATGTCTGCGGTGCTGGCAGGATGTGAACGGATCGCGAATACCCCCGTCCCGTTTGCTTATACCTTAATCCTTCATCGCACGGTCTATCTGTTTTGCATCATGTTGCCATTCGCGTTGGTGGTAGATTTACATTACATGACGCCGTTTATCTCAGTGCTGATTTCCTATACTTTTATTTCGCTCGATACGCTTGCAGAAGAGCTGGAAGATCCGTTTGGTACAGAGAACAACGACCTCCCGTTGGATGCGATTTGCAATGCCATTGAAATCGATTTGTTACAGATGAATGATGAAACAAACGTGCCAGCAAAACACATTCCGGATAAGCATTACCAACTCACTTAGTTACATTCTTTTGCCACCATGTAGGCTGCATATCTGAAAAAGAATGAAATTCCGGCGCCAGGTCTTCATCGTCAGGATCGTCAAAAGCGCCAGCTAACAGCGCAATAACCGGGGCGTCATCAATGGCGCCTACGGAACTGCCACACTGAGGGCAAAAAGCCCGACTTGACGTCTCAGAAGAGCGCCAGGTTGTCGGTTTTCCGGCTTTACCCGTCCACGTTACATTTTCTGCATTAAACTCAATCCAGACGACGGTTGGTGCGCCCGTATGTTTCCGACATATATCGCAGGAGCAGGTATGGGAATTATTAGGACTGCTGGCCGCGAAGCGAATCGAACCACACAGACAGCCACCAATGTAGACTTTAGACATGACAACTCCTGTCAGAAACACGTTGCCAGACACTAGCAGATGACAGGCTTTGCCACTAGATCCTCATGATAAAAAGGCGAGGGCGCGCATGGCAGATAGTCAGCTCCTGTGATGCACTTATAATAAACGCTTAATCATTACGTCTGGCTACGATAAATAACCGCGGAAAGGCCAGCAAAATTTTACCGTTTTCCTGCAGAGGATATTGTTCCTGAAGTAGCTCATGATAACGCGCGAGGTAAAGATGTTGCTCATTTTCGCTCAAATCACGCAACCAGGGCCGCAGGCCCGTTGAGCTTACCCAGTCGATAATCGATTGATGTGAATCCATAACGTGATAATACGTTGTGCGCCAGATATCCACCTCACAGCCCGCTTCAGTCAAAATATCATAGTAGGCGTGAACGCCAGGAAGCGGCGAGCGGCCCCGGTCAGGGTAGCCTTGTTCATAAGCCACTTCACGCATCAAAACATGCGTTGGCTCTAGCCAGTTATCCGGCATTTGTACCGCCAGCACGCCATTGCGAGCCAGTAGCGATACCAGATGCGGGAACAATTCATAGTGATCGGGAACCCACTGCAATGAGGCATTGGCATACAGCAGGTCCAGAGGCTGCTCTGTCTGGAATGAACGAATGTCCGCTTCAATAAAACGGCATGTCGGTAATGCATTGCGCGCCTCATTAAGCATGGCGGGTGAGGTATCTACCCCGGTAATTACAGCCGAGGGCCAGCGCTGATGCAGTAATGCCGTACTGTTTCCCGGACCACAGCCAAGATCGACCACTGAATGGACATTCTCTAACGCCACTCTGCTGAGTAATTCCGCAGCGGGTCTTGATCGTTCAGTTTCATATTGCAGATAAAGCGCAGGATTCCAGTCGGCCATGAATGAATCTCCAGTATGAGAGAAGAAGGCGGAAAGGGGCACATAAGTCCTTGCCGATGAGCCATTTCTTTTAGAAGATTATATGAAAATACAGGAGAAGGGCAGAAATATGCTGGAAACATCGAGGCTGATTTTACGCCCGTGGGAAGCCAAAGACAAAGCCCCGTTTGCCGCGTTAAATGCCGATCCGGACGTGATGCGTTTTTTTCCGGCTCCGCTGCAACGAACGGAAAGCGACAACCTGGCTGCCAGATTCCAGGAAGGCATTACAGAGCGCGGCTGGGGATTCTGGGCCGTTGAACTTAAAGAAACACAGCAGTTTGTGGGGTGTGTAGGTTTACATCCACAACCTGATAAATTTCACTTTTCACCCTGTACCGAAATAGGCTGGCGTCTTGCTAAATCCTTCTGGCACCAGGGGCTGGCATTGGAGGCCGCCGAGGCGTGCCTGACGTTTGCTTTCGAGGACCTGGCGTTAAGTGAGGTGGTTTCATTTACGTCGGTGCTGAATAAACCGTCAGAGCGTCTGATGATACGGTTGGGCATGAATAAAACTGAAGAGTTCGTGCATCCCGCGTTGCCCTCTGATCACCGGTTAGCACAACACATCCTGTATCGGAGGGGGGCAATTTGATTACCGTTTTTCGGAAAGTAAGCGATGTCTCATGGAGCAGTATATAACGATTATCTACTTGTCAAAGCCCACCAGAATTGTCTAATCACTGGCTCGTTAGAAATGTCCAAATGTTGAAAAGTCTGCTTAGTGCTGTGAGTTCAATGAGTCGATGCAACGCCATCTTTAATCAGGGGGGACGTTCATATGAACGGGCATATCCGGTCATCTTCCCCCAGTACATTACGGTTATTTTGATGTCAGCAATTCATATTTTTATGCCCAGGCTTTTGCTATTTCAGATGAGCTGGTAACAAAAGCATGTTGAGGTAGAATTTTTTCAAGTAAAAACACATTGGTTTCATGATCTGGATCTGCGCAGCAATCACTCACAACGATAAGGCGGTAATCCAGGTCAAACGCTTGCCCCACTGTAGAAAGCACAACGCCACTGGTCGTCACACCGGTAAGAATCAGCTCTTCGATGCCTTGAGCACGGAGAACCATCTCAAGTTCGGTAAACGAGAAAGCTCCGACTCTGCGTTTAACGATGACAACCTCATTCTCTGCCGGAGCGACATCAGGATGAATAGCCGTGCTCTCGTTGTCAGCCATAAAAATTCCATTCTCTTTAATCGAAGAAAAGATCGTGTTGTTTTTGCTGACCTCTGGATACCCCTTGCGGAATCCGACACTGACATAAATGACCGGTACGCCTGCCGTGCGCGCAGCGGCTATCAGTGATGCGGTATTGCGGATAACGTTTCCTGCGCTTTCTTGCGGGAGGAAATTGTTAAGGATGATCGTCTGAAAATCCATAACCAGCAGAGCGCTGTTTTTACTGATGTTACTAAGTTGATTTAACATAAAATTTCCGAAGTTTGCAGATGACGTGTAATGAAGTCAGTTAGCGTGTTGCTGACTGGCGATGGATTTTAAAGTTCCAGACCGCTCCGGATAGCAGGATGCAGCTGGTTGCCAGGAAGACGGCTCGCATACCGATATGCCCGCCGACAAAGCCGCCAATCAGCGGTCCGATGAACTGGCCAGCGAACTGTGCTGCGACGGAATAGCCAAGAATGCTGCCCACCATACCTTCTGGTACGCGGTGGCGTATCACTGCTGCAATACAAGGCAATAAGCCTCCGAGTGCCAGTCCCATAAGGAAACGCAGGGCAATCAGTTGCCACCCGGAGGTGACAAATGCCTGAGGGATCAGCAGTAAACCGGCCGCAGTCAGAGCCAGCGTGATAATGCGTAAATGTCCTATCCTGTCTGCCACTTTTCCTAGCCATGACGCGGAAATAATACTGCCCAGAGCCGTTGCAGCCATCACATATCCCGCTACTTTCGTTATCTGAGAAGCCTCACTGACGAGAGTGCGCACATAGACTGTGATAATGGGTTCTATCGACATATTGGCCAGCATCAGCAGCAGACCGGTGCAAAGCATGCAGATAATTACAGTACGGGCAGGCAACTGCGACCAGCTCACTCCCGTTTTTGCCACTGTATCCTCAGGCTTTTGCACCTCTTCGCGAATGAGTGTGAGGGTCATGATAAAGGACAGAAATATCAGCGCACCTGCACAGAAAAACGTGGTTCGAATACCGATCAGACCAGGAAGCCATCCTCCGGTAAGTGGACCGACAAGATTGCCAGCCATTACACCGGATGAAACAATCCCCAGCGCCCAGGCTGCACGGTCTCTGGGAGCCTGAACTGCGATAAGAATTGTCGCGCCGGATGAGTAGCCTCCTGCCAGGCCAACTAACAACCTTAATCCGACAAGTTGCCATATATTTGTCACCAGCCCCATAAGCGAAACAGTAACTGCCATGCCAAGGCTGGCTCTCACGAGCATCGACTTGCGTCCATATCTGTCACCGAGTTTTCCCCAGACAGGGGCGATCAACCCGGCAGTGATAAACGTTGCGCTAAATGCTACGCCAGACCATTGAACGACCGCGGCATGCCCGCTAACACCCAGTTCTTCGACATACAAAGGCAGGAACGGCAGCATAAGGGTCATTGCGAAGACGGTTGAGAACGAGCCAATGAAGCAAACGAGCAGGTTTCGTTGCCAGAAGCCGTTATACAATTGGGTCATAGAAATACTCTTTTTTGGTATACCATATTGGTATACCATAAAGATAATGCATTTCACTGTCAATTTTTGGGAGATCATTGCCGTCATGAGCCAGGCATCTGAGGTTGAAAACCAATTAAGAAAACTGATACTCAACATGGAGCTGGGGCCGGGAGAGCGGTTAACGGAGCGCTGGGCTGAAGCGACGTTTAACGCGTCCCGAACACCTGTGCGTGCAGCATTACAAAAGCTGGAGTCAGAAGGGCTAGTATGTCGTGACGGGTTACGCTGGATGGTGGCACCGATTGATGTCGCTGAAGTTGAACAGCTGTGTATTTACCGGGAAGTATTGGAAGTGGCGGCATTAAAACTATCCTCCAGCCAAATGACGGAAGAACAACTCAACGGTCTGGAAAACCTGCTTAAAACGAATACTGCTGATGCGCCAGAAGAGGTGATGGACGATGCCGGGACACGATTCCATCTACAGTTGGCCCGTCTTTGTCAGAATGCGTTTATTTTCGAAGGGGTAAGCGATGCCCTGCGCCGACTTTCACGGGCACGATGGCTCGACAAAGCGCCGTCAAATCCCGCGTGGGATGATCATCGAGAAATAATTGCTGCGCTTCGGTCGCGGGATACTGATAAGGCAGCAGAATTACTCGCCGTTCATCTCTGCGAAAGCCGCCTCCGCCTTCTTGAGGCAATCAATTCAAGCAGACGTAGCCTAAGGGCGAGAGGTATTGCGATATCCTAATATGGTCTCCAGGTCGTCGGGGTCGCAGACCTGTTAACGGGGTCAGTACGTAAAAATTATTACGTATCGGCGCGGTTTGAGTGGATGACCGGACACCATAAAAACCTCTTAACCAGCCAGAATAGGCTGGCTGTTTTCGTCAACGTCTGACGAATCGAAAAAACAGACGTTATACGTAATGATCCGCGCACGAGTATTAAAGGCGTTGTGATGTAGCTGCGGCGGCTGCGGGTGACGTTCGCCAGTTCCGGCGGTGGTGGCCACCACGGATTACGTAAAATTTCACGTAATCCGGTTTATCGATACGTGAATTTGCCATGCTGCGTGAAACGCGCTGTAAGCCGTTCGTTGTGTGATGTGGTTGATTGACCAGGCCGGAACCGTAAAAATGGCTCTCCGTGTCACTGGTGCGCATAATGTCTTGGTTATGTTGAATCGGCAGGGGCGAAAATCTCACACATCGCCCCAACGATTTACACATAACCTCCATTATGCGTATCTACAGTTTATTATTCTGATTTCAGATACGGCGCCGTACCTATTTTTAGTGATTTACACTGATTCATTAGTGATTGTTATTTATCTGAATAAGCCGTCTTCGGGCGGTTTTTTTATGCCCGTCAGGGCATGCTAAGCCCCGCAACGAAGTGAGGACTCAGAAAGCTGAGCGGCTCAGCCGCGAAAATTCCCCACACTGCAAAGCTGTCAGTTGACGAACTGGAGCAGGGCGGTGTGTCCTACGCAAAAAATCCTGGGGAAATCCTCACGAATTCCCCCAGTTTTTAAAATCCGGCACATTTATGATGCCCGGACATGTTGCCTGAAAAATCGCCGCAGGCGATCCACTATCTTTAATAGTGGACTCTTGTCCCAATATGGAACATTTGACGATTATTTATACAGTTTGGGATTGCTCATATCTGCTCGCGCATCGACTAAATAACGCTCTAACGTAAACTTAACCAACTCAGTCCACTTTACAGGTTTACCTGTTTTAATTGTGATCTCAACTGCTGCCCGTTCTATTTTTAAATACAATTCATAATCCACGTTATATGTTTTGCGTGATGACATAATTTAGTCCAATGTTTATATTTTACCAAATTTGATGTAAATCATATTTACGATCTAAAAAAAAACTCATTAGCTCATGAGCTATTGAGTTCATTTAAATGTTCTGATCTATTGCGGATGAACGCAAAGGAGAGCGGAAAAAAATGATTGATTTACTAAAATTATCAATACCGTTTAAAGAATCAGAGCTAATAATAGTTAAAAGCGCTGACCATAAAAATGGTGTATACATTGATTTAGAGAATGTGTAGCGTGTTTCTGGCCTCCGTTTGTCTGCTCGTTCTGTAGAATATGAAATCGATGGTGATTTAACTGTAACGGGTTTAAATCATCCGTTTGATTCTCTGCCGACTCATTACTCCGGCATTGCAATGAAAGTTTATGCAGGGTCGTTTAACAGATTACCCTGCGTTGAAATTAAGGCTTCACCTGCCAAAATTTTACAGGGTCACAATGTTTTTGGCTCTACAAATTTAGAATTATGCGCACTGGAACTATTAATAAACTTATCTGTAGCCTTACCTGAATTGTATGATTTATTGGATGTTGAAAATACTATCATTGACAGAATTGACGCTACATATTCTGCCAAAATGGAAAATCAATTTCAGGCGCAGCAGGTTCTGAATATTTTGCGAAATGTCAGTAATGGTCAGACTAAAAAGACGCGTGCTAACGATTTTGAAACTACCTGCATGTGGAATGAAACTTCACGTCATCGCGTGCTGATAGCGTATTTAAAATATCCAGAATTAATGAACCAATTAGCAATTGTTGAACGTAATAAAGATAAAGATGAATCATCTAAGCGTTTATATGAGGTCATGAGTGATAAACGGTTACATGATTTTTCTGTCGGTCTGGTTCGGTTTGAGGCACGTTTAAAACAGCGCTTTTTAAGTGTTAATGGCTTACCCGCAAAATTATTTGACGCTATTCATTATCAACATAGCTATGAAAGCAAGGGCGGGGATTTATTTGCCGATTTATGGAAAAAAGCGTTTTCGGAATTGCTTGCAGCTTTAGAAGGCGCGGAAATGAATATATATGATGATAATGAAGTTTTAGATAAATTGAAGTCAGAATATTTTACTGTTACTAAAAATGGTAACTACTCTTATTCAAAAGCAATGCGGATATTTGGCTTTTATCGTCGCCTTGTTAATGAGGGTTATAATAACGTTCAGGATACAATGCCGCGTAATTCATTCTATCGTGCTTTAAATGATTTAATGGTTATAGGATTTAGTAAAGCACAATTACAGCAATTGTCCTCTGATAAATCGTCTGTAGTGCCGTTATTCAGAGTTATTAATATTGATTTTAATAATCAGCGTCCGTCCTGGTACGTGGAACCACGTAGCCATTTTGATCGTGTAGCGTGAGGTTAATATGTCTAATTTAAAGAAAGCAATTAGACGGGTTATTTCTGATTCAGTTGAATTAATCAGAAAGGAACCAGATATGATGAATATTTATTATTGGAGAATTCAGGGGGTGTTGGAGGTCGCAACTTATGCAGGTTTTACACCCGAAGAATATGAAGAGCTAAACAAATATACTTTACGTAGTAATATTTTAAATATTAAGGATGAAAAATGCTAATTGTAGAGATTCCACCTGAACTAGCTAAATATGATGAGCGCTCCGGCGTATCACAAAAAACGGGTAAACCGTGGATTATGCGCGAACAACAGGGTTATATCTATTTGGGCGGAACATACCCACGTTTATTTAAATTTACACTTGGGGATAATCAAGTCGCTTATGCTGCGGGTAAATATAAAGTTTCGTTAGCGAGTTTTAATGTTGACCGTTATTCTAATTTAATGGTTGATCGTCTTTGTCTTGAACCTTTAAAAAATTAATGGAGGTTACACTTTCAGATATATGGGAAATCATTAATAATCTTGGACTGGTTGTTTGTTTCGGATTGGGAATGATTTATGGAGCGTTTAAATGATAGGTTATTTTTTCGGGGCGTTTGTAATTGGTTATGTGATTTCGTATTCGATTACTGCGTTTAAAAAATTTACGGAGATTTCAGTATGAACGGATTTAAAAAATTTGCTTTGGCTGCCGCTGTATCTGTAATTAGTTCATCATCGTTCGCTGCAGGTACAACCACAACAACATCATTAATGCCTGAAGAGGCTAAGACGGCATGGACCAATCTTATTACTTTGGGCGGAGAATACATTTCGCAAGCATGGCCTTTGGTTGTTGTAATTGTTAGTGGAAGTATCGGCATTAAGTTATTCAAAAAATTCACCAGTAAAGCTTCTTGATTTGTATATGAGAGGTGGGAGGGCTGGCCCTCCCTTTTTTTATATGAAATTAATACTGACATTATTGTTGTTTTTGTTTGTTCCTGATTTATATGCGGGAATGTGTGACTGGTCAGGCTATGAGTCCGGTAATCCTGGGAGTTGCGTTGATTATCCAGATAGTGAATTTAAAGGCGCTGTAGAGAATGCCGGAATGAATCTTTATTACGCTAATGTAAATGGTTATTTGTATTATACAAAATCAGTTAAAAGTGCTGTCGCAGACAGACATCGTAATGGATATACTGATGGTTTTATTGTGCGTGGCTATTGGTTATATAAAGGGCGTTATGATGGTAGCGCTTATTATAAGAACGCCAGAAACTTTAATGATCGTCCTTCAAAGTCACTTAGTGGTCATATTGAATTTTGGGACGTGAATTATGCAGGTACATTTATAGATAATACTGTTAAGAAGTGGCAATTTAATGATTTAGATTGTCTGGAATATAACACTAACAATTCTCAATTAAATACTATTTTTGTAGACTACTGGCGTCATGGTTCTTCCAGAATTACACGTTATGGCGGTTGTGCCTATATTTTAAAGTTAAAAAATGAGCAAGATGAACGCGGCTTTATTAATGGGAACTGGGAGCCATTAATGACATGGAATTCATATAAAGACTACTATTTAAAAGATAACGATACCTATCCTGATGCGGTTTACCCCGATGATACACCGTCAGGTTCTGATGATTCAGAAGATGCGGTAATACCTGACGATGAACCTGAGGAGCCGATTGATGCCAGTTTTGATTATGAATTAATGGCAAAAAAGGCGCGTAGTGCGTTTGATAATACATTCGCAGAATTGACAGAAATTAACGGAAAAATTTCTGATATGGTGAACTATGAAATTACACCGATTTCATTTGATTATCAAAATATGGCAACTCTGAATAAAAACAGTTTGACACAAAATTATGATTTAAATTTAAGTGTTGATGGTTTCAATGCTGATACAAATTCAGCCACATCATTGTTTATTAAAAGTGACAGTGAATTTATTAATGAAACTGAAAGTGTAATAAACAAAATAAATCAGAAGGATTATTTTAATGGTTTCGAACTGGTAAAGCCTGCGCTTCCAGAATATAAAACCTGTAAGCCAATTACATTTTTTGAAGACTATTATAAAGTCACTATTGATTGCGACAAATTAGATTTAATCAGGGCTATATTTGCTTTTATTTTGTATATCAGAACATGCACTGTTGTTTTCAATTCATTCAGCGATATTTACAGAGGTGTTAAATGTGCAAATTCATAATAAAGTTATATTGTGTGTGGGTGTCCCGCGCCAGCGGGATATGCACACACAATATACTGTATTTGATTCCATTTATTTCCATTACGTTTTTTTCAGCTAATGCATTTGCGCTGACTGATGCGGAATGTCTGGAGCGGCCAGTATTGACGGCTGTCACAATGTCCGCCTTTTGGCGTGATTCTACCGATGTTTACACTAATTATGATGGGTGCGTCTATATTGCTTCTGGTTTAATTGGTATGGAGGTAGCAGGCGGTTATTTTAGTGACTGGACTGCTGTGGGGGCTGCTGTTGACGGTGGAGACACTGACGGCGGTAATACTGACGGCGGTAATACTGACGGGGGTGACACTGATGGCGGTAATACTGACGGGGGTAACACTGACGGGGGTAATAATGTTGAATTTGATTATGATAAAATGGCTGATACGCTTGAGAATGAATTCTCTGATTTTTATGCTCAGGTAAAGAGCATTAATGATAATCTTGATAAAATCAAACCACCTTCATATGATTTTAGTTTCTCATATGAATCAATGGCGGAATTAAATAAAAGTAAGTTAACTGAAAATTATGAATCAGCAGATAATAAAATCGCATCTGAGATTGAAGGGAAGGGCGATGATTTTAATTCTGAGGCTGATTTATTTACTAAAAACATTGATGAACTATTAAACAATAAAAAGCTTACTGAGGGTGGCGACTTTATTGATAACTATACGGAACTTAATTCTTTAAATTCTAATATAGGCTCTGGTGCCGATTCGCCATTAATAGAAGGTTTTAAAAAATACTTTCCCGTATTACCACAACCTAAAAAATGCACTGATATTAGTTTTGCCAGAGGTACTAACCATCAGTTTAGTATCGACTGTAAATATATTGATTATTTTAAAACTGTATTTGCATTTCTGCTTTACTGTTACACGTTTTTATCAATTTATGATTCATTTTCTATGATTATGAGGAGAGATTAACATGCCTGTATTGTTGGGTATTCCGGCGCTTATTTCATTTATAGGTACTGTATTAACGTCGTTATTAACCAGTTTGTTTAGCGTAATGGCGCGACGCTTCTATCGTGCTGCATTTGCTATTACTGCGTTTTTGGGGTTGCTCGTCGGCGTTAATGCATTATTGTTGGGTTTACTTGATGGTCTGTCGGCGCAATTACCTGTAGAAGTGGCGGATGCTATATCTTATATAATGCCGTCTAACACGCTGCCCTGTATTTACGCTATATTCTCAGCTAAAGCGGCTGTTTTTATATTTGACGCTAAAAATAAAATATTATCTTATTTAAGCTGGGGTAATTAACATGGCTGTTTACGTTGTTACCGGAAAATTGGGGGCGGGGAAAACACTGGTAGCAGTTGGTAAAATTAAAGACAGGATTATTCGCGGCTGTAAAGTTGCCACTAATCTTGATTTGCAGCTACATAAACTTGAGGGTGTGGGTAAATTTGCAAAATCCCCCCGTGTCATGCGAATTCCCGATAAACCTACGTTAGAGGATTTGGAATTTATAGGCGTGGGTAATACATCTTATGATGAATCTAAAAACGGGCTGCTCGTACTGGATGAGTGCGGGACATGGTTTAACTCGCGTTCGTGGGCTGACAAAAGCCGACAGGATGTTATTAACTGGTTTTTGCATGCCCGAAAAATGGGATGGGACATTATATTTTTAATTCAGGATGTTTCTATTATGGATAAACAAGCCCGGCTTGCACTTGCTGAACATGTTGTCTATTGCCGTCGATTAGATCGTGTAAATATTCCTTTTATTGGCGGGATTTACAATGCGATATTTGGCGGAAAACTGCCATTGCCAAAATTCCATCTGGGTATCGTTAAATATGGAGACTCCCAGAATTCGTTAACAGTCGATAAATGGCTGTATTCCGGCAAGGGACTGTATGCGGCATATAACACTAAACAGATATTTACCGACAATTATGATTGTGGCGTTTATTCGTATCTTACACCGTACTTGTCACACGGTCGCTATTTTAAAAAATTAGGGGTCAAAGGATATATGAAGTTAACCAGAATCTATTTTAAAAAATATTCACGAATCCTTTTTTTTGTGGTTGGTTGAATAGTGGGTTCTATATTCAGTTATTCATCGGCTAGTGATGAAAACGTCGACGCAACGGTAATGATGCCTCAGCTAAATTCTGAATATAATATTGCAGATTTTAAAATATATTCATCATCTCGTTTTGGGCGTGAGGTCAATTACACTTTTATCGATTCTAAAGGCGTTAAAATCAGCCAGGCTGAATTAATAAATAATGGGTATCAGGTTATATATTATAACGCCTGTAAAGCAAATATTAAAAAGGACTTAACTGATGAAATGGTTCATTGCTAGTTTATTATTTTTGGTTTCATTCAGTGCGGCGGCTGAAAAGGTTGATTTAAACAATGCGTCGATGCGTGACTTTATCGGCTGGTACGCAAAACGTTCTGGCCGTTCTGTCGTGCTGTCTCCTGATGTTACAGGCACGATTACAATATATTCTGCTGATGTCACTAAAGACAATCTGGACGATTTTTTTGTGTCCGTATTGCGGGCTAATGGTTTCGATATTACATCGGGTAATCCGTCTGTTATAACCAAATACGAGAAAAAGAATTATGATTATGATGATGACATCGATATAACTTCAGACGGTGAGGCAGATACAGAAACCGGACAGGGCGGTTTTCTTAATCCTCCGGCTAATCTGGTTACCCGTACATATAATATCAAAAATGTCAGGGCAAAAGATTTAGCGCCCGTGATTGAAATCTATCTGAAACGTGAGAATGTCAGCGGCGCTAATGTATTTCCCTTTGATGGTGCTAACATAATCGCAGTCAGCGCTACAGAGGAGCAACAAAACGAGATAGAAACTGTTTTACCCGTAATTGACATTCCCCGTGATCAGGTATTGATAGAGGGGCTGATATTTGAAACAGCAGAGGGAAGTTCATTTGATTTCAGTTTCGCAGCGGGGCGGTCTTCTGGCGGTAAAATCGTTGGCGGTGTTAATACAAGTGCACTGGGTGAAACATTATCGACTCCTGGTGCTGCGTTCGGCATATTTAGCGGTAATGTGTTAGGGCTGTCAATTCAGGCTGTTCAGAAAGATTCAAACAGTAGCATTTTATCCGTACCTCACATACTCACTATGTCCGGTGAAAAAGGTTATATTTCCGTAGGCCAGAATGTCCCGTTCATTACCGGACGGGCGACAGGTGAGGCTGCATCAATTGATTCGCCATTTCAGACTATCGAGCGTCAGGACGTGGGCGTGTCGTTAACAGTTAATCCCGTTGTGACGACTACGCAGAACGTAATAATGAATATACAGGTGCGTGCTGACAGCGTCAGTAATGACACGACCGCCAGCGACATTATTACTAATCAGCGTCAGATAGAAACCACGGTTTCAATTAAAGACGGGCAAACATTGTTACTCGGCGGGTTAATTGACAATTCATCCCGTAAAGATAATCAGGACACGCCGTTTTTATCCTCGATTCCGGTTATTGGCTGGTTGTTTTCGTCGACGTCTGACGAATCGAAAAAACAGACGTTATATGTCATGATCCGCGCGCGCGTATTGAAGGCGCTGTGATGTAGCTGGCGGCTGCGGGTGACGTTCGCCAGTTCCGGCGGTGGTGGCCACCACGGATTACGTAAAATTTCACGTAATCCGGTTTATCGATACGTGAATTTGCCATGCTGCGTGAAACGCGCTGTAAGCCGTTCGTTGTGTGATGTGGTTGATTGACCAGGCCGGAACCGTAAAAATGGCTCTCCGTGTCACTGGTGCGCATAATGTATATTATGTTAAATCGTGTGATGTGCACAAAGTCATAGAGTTAAGTCCCCATTAATCTTTCGTTTGCTGGCATTTGGACATTGGTTGACACCACTACTAACTCATCGCTTCTAAGACGAATATAGCATCACCTTTACGTGTCGAGGAGCTGGCAGCTCGCGTGCAAATGAGCACGCCCTCTTTCCACCAACACTTCAGGCAGCTTGCGGGAATGACCCCGCTTCGGTATCAGAAATGGCTGCGCCTCAATGAAGCCAGGCGACTGATGCTGAATGAACATTACGATGTTACCACATCAGCCTATGCTGTCGGTTATGAAAGCCTGTCCCATTTCAGCTGGGAATATTCGAGAATGTTCGGGGAGTCACCTAAAAGGGATATAACTGTTCTGAGAAAATCTGTCGGTAAAAATGATATTAAATGAGCTGTGCTTTTTCCCGCACTACCTAAATTTTGTAGAACAACGTATTTGCTGCTATCGGAGACTGAACGAAGCCGAAATACTCATAGAATGCCCGAGCTTTGCCATCAATAGCATGTACCATGATGGCTTTGATGCCCACTTGATCGGCTAAGTTGGAAATTCGCAGTACCGCATCATTAAGTAGCCATTTTCCGAAACTATGCCCCTGAGTACAGACATCAACAGCAAGACGTCCCAGCAGAACGACCGGAACCGGATCGGGCATATTCTGACGTAAACTACGGCCTAAATCAGCATGGCTCACGGACCCGGTTGCAATGGAATAGTAACCCACAACACGCTGAGTAGATTCAAGACAAATGACGAATGTGCGCGATGCGTTGAGGTACTGATTTTTAATCGCCCGCCGACGTAGCCAATCATTTAACACGTCATTACCACAATCAAATGGCTGGAGATCATGCCCTTCGGTCAGCAAGACCGGTGTCGTGACGTTTATTTCCATTCGGGCTTCACATTCATCAGGCGTTGACGCCCTTCAACGTTCTGAACAGGTGCTTCAAGCTGTTCAATGAAAGACTGATAACGGGCATCGTCCAGGACGAATACTCGTTGATCCAAAATGATATTCTGGGCCTCATGCACGGCCTTCTCAATGATGAAGTCAGTACGGTTTTTATTGACCAAACTTGCGGCGTAGTCAATTACCGCACGTTCCTCATCAGTAGCCCGGATATTAATTTGCTTATCACGAGTCGGTTTACGGGCGCTGCTTTGCATGGTTATCTCCTGTTGGTAACAAATTGCTATACACTACTTTAGCTAAATTGGTAACGGATTGCTATACGAGAAAGAGTTCTTCCATCGCGATTAGCCTGAAGTGTCAGGTCTGTCCGCCCTCTTCTTTTTACAGTTTCAGCGAATGTTCCCTGGAAGATCAGTGTCGATTTGGGCCATTGCTGGTCGTTCCGCTTTCTTGTAATCTGTCTCGTTGCACGACTGACAAAATCTGGAAATACCGAACTGGACTTCATATGAATGCTCATACTTCAAAAGACCCTTTACATGGCGTAACGCTAGAAATGCAGGTCAATGCACTGGTCGATCGTTTTGGTTGGGCCGAGCTTGCTCAACGCATTAACATCAACTGCTTTAAAAATGAACCGAGCGTTAAATCCAGTTTAAAATTTCTGCGCCGTACGCCGTGGGCGCGTGCTGAAGTTGAAGCGCTCTATCTTGATTCGCTGCATGACGTGACCCCGTTCAACAACACTGCACCTGCTATTGATCCCTGGGCTAACAGCCGCAACAAGAAAAAATAAGAGCATAGTCTGATGCCAGCATCCGGTTTCTTTTCAGGAAAATATCAGAAAAAACTGGCGAATATCTTCGTCCGTTGCCATGCCAGATTACCGCGAACCAATCTGAAATGGTTCGCGGTACTTGTGGGCAGTATGTTGTTACTTGGCAGTTGCTCTTCACAGCCGCCCGGTCCCAAAGTCGCCCCACTACCTCCGGTGAGTAAACCGCAACAGAGTAAGGAGCCGGTGCGCGGAATCTGGCTGGCGACGGTTTCCCGTCTGGACTGGCCGCCGATCTCATCAGTGAATGTCAGTTCCCCTGCCATCCGTATCAGCCTGCAGCAGAAAGCGTTGACGGATAAGCTGGATAACCTGAAACGTCTTGGCATCAACACCGTTTTTTTCCAGGTCAAACCCGATGGTACCGCATTGTGGCAATCTAAAATCTTGCCGTGGTCAGATACGCTAACCGGCACGATTGGTCAGGATCCGGGTTACGATCCGCTACAGTTTATGCTCGATGAAGCGCATAAACGCGGCATGAAAGTTCATGCCTGGTTTAACCCTTACCGCGTATCCGTTAATCTCAAACCATCAACGATCACCGAATTAAACAGCACGCTGTCGCAGACGCCCTCCAGCGTTTATGTCCTGCACCGGGACTGGATCCGCACCTCGGGCGAGCGTTTTGTGTTAGATCCCGGTATTCCCGAAGTGCGCGACTGGATCACCAGCATCGTGGCGGAAGTGGTGGAAAATTATCCGGTCGACGGCGTGCAGTTTGATGACTACTTCTATACCGAGTCTCCCGGTTCAGCGCTTAACGACAGCCAGACCTTCAGAAAATATGGTCAGGGATTTGATTCCAAAGCTGACTGGCGGCGCGATAACACGCAACGATTGATCGCCCAGGTTTCGCGGACCATCAAGAAACTTAAGCCTGAGGTGGAGTTTGGGGTCAGCCCCGCCGGTGTATGGCGCAATCGCTCTCACGATCCTGCGGGTTCCGACACCCGTGGCGCAGCAGCGTATGATGAATCTTATGCCGATACTCGTCGCTGGGTACAATTAGGCTTGCTGGACTACATCGCCCCACAGTTGTACTGGCCTTTTGCCCGTGATGCGGCGCGATACGATGTGCTGGCGAAGTGGTGGGCAGATGTTGTGAAATCAACCAATACCCGCCTTTATATTGGAGTGGCGCTGTATAAAGTCGGCGAACCTTCACGAAAAGAGCCGGACTGGACAGTCAAAGGCGGCGTGCCAGAGCTGAAAAAGCAGCTCGATCTGAACGAGTCCGAACCACACATCAACGGCACCATCCTGTTTCGCGAAGATTATCTCAATCAGCCGCAAACGCAGGAGGCCGTAACCTATATTCACAGCCGTTGGGGGCGTTAATGGTTATCTTTAGGTCAGTGTAGCGACTGAACCTGCATCACCGGGACAGTAACCGGCGGACATTATCATTAATTTGTTTCTGGATCGTATCCAGCGTGGTTTGCGTTATCTGTTCGGGATATTTGTCACTGGCCATAGCGCTCAGCCCTATCGCAGAGTGGCAGATCTTTTCGATTATGGCGTTCACCTGGTCAGCAGAGAGCTCAGCTTCCTGAACGCCAAGCAACTGAAGGTGCTTTCTTTCGATATCCAGCGCCTCCCCCAGCACGTCCATTTGGTGGTACCCGCCGGGTCCTTCACACCAGGTGACGTCGTAAGCCGGAGCCAGAGTCCAGTTTCCATCGGCTGACATTAAATAAGCAAAGTTCTTCGGATGATCGTCTCGATTGTTGAATGCCACGTTGAAAACCACGCGTTCGAACGCTTTCGCCTTTTCTCTGACATCATTGGCACAGATCTGCGTGGCGCGCAGAAAATCCCGGTAATCTAAAGCGCCGGGTAACTGGTAATTTGCTCCGGTAAGTGCCGCCAGACTCTGCATTGGAATACGTATCGACTGGTCACGGTCGAAACGGCGGGTGGCAAAGGCCGCCTGCCCGCCAGGCAGATCAAAATATGCCGTATCGGGCGTGGTAATCCCACATTGACGCAAGCATTCAGCATAAACCGCTTCGATGGCGCATACTTCAGCATGCTCATGCCTGGCGGGAAATTTAATCAACCAGCTTTCGCTCCCGGGTAGTGGCGCAGTAGTAAATTTCGACGTGACACTGTCACGATAAAGTAGCGCTTTTGGCCTTGCCCCTTGTGGCGAACCGCCCATCTGAAGCAATTTTTGCAAGAATTCCCCGCCGTCTCCACTCAGGACTTCCTGCACCTCAGCGGCCAGTTGTTCGAGAGGCACATCCTCTTTTGAAATCTTCTCGACATCTGACTGAACGGGCTGGAAAGTCATGGCGCCCATCGCGTTGTTGCCGACCCAGGTTAAGCGCTCCAAAGGACCTATGCGCGCTGCGTTTAGTCCGCGGCGTTTAAATAATCGGTCCATCAACAGCATACCCCAGCCATCAGGTAACGAATCATAGACTGGTCCAGGTAATCCCAATTGATGAGCCGGGAAATCCCTGCGTAAACGTGGGCCGTTCAGCGGTAACATCAGCCGGGACAGTTCCAGTCCCTTACGTATGGCGTCTTCACTGTATTCAAAGGCGATCAACGGGCGTCCGGTCAGGGCTGTGGAAGACACCAGTTTTCCCCACAGCCATTTTTCACCCCAGCCTTCATAAAAGACATCAACTTGTTCAGGCATCAGAATTTTTCCTTTTCACCCGCTGGCGTGCCGCGCTCTTCTCGTAACGCAAAATATCATCCAGACTGTCAATCCTGGGTTTGAATAAACCCTCCAGCGCATCGCCATAACCTAACACCATTGCGACTTTGACCAGATTCTCAAATCCTACATTCTTACCTGTTTCCAGATTCGAAACGGTATTCACACCGACACCTGAACGCGCGGCAACATCTGCCTGCGTCATTTGCCGCGCGAGTCGTTCTTTACGCAATCTGTCACAGAGTAGTTTGACGATATCAGCAGCCGTATTGAGTGTTAAATCCATAATATTGGCCCTTATTTGGATAAATGCCAGTTTACACACAATATTATAGAGTTAAAGTGAGATTGATACAAAGCAGATAACATATGTTTTGATGGATTTAACGTCATAAATCCGTCATAAGCCCCATCATGCTATATTTAAATCATGGACGGATGCGGTGGTTAATCTGCCGAAATGCAGATTAAATGCCCGCGATGCAACTGGATCGCCCCCTGTCGTTTTAACCTGGCAAGCGTATCCATAATGGTGCTGCGGGAAAGCCCGGTTCGCTCCCTGATATACTGTACCGCCGGGATTCTTTTTCTGACGTCATCCGGCTCTTGCTGTAAAAGTTCAAGATGTCCCCAAACCATATCAGTTGCGGTTCGACTGGTGATCAGGCGATCGCGCTGGCTCATTACCTGAATAATATACGCTTCAACGATTGCCACAGATTCCCAGAGTCGATCGCGATTAACGATAGTCATGAAATCCGTTTTCTTCACTACGTGAGTAGTGCATGGGCTGACTGCTTCGATGTCATAAAAGTTATGCCCAGTGGGAAGAAATAACTCGGCCATTCCCAGCATCATTGGTGCCTGCTGACTGGCCAGGATGAGCCCATCAGTGCGCCGGCGAATGACTATTCTACCTTCGGTCAACAACCAGATCCCATTCTCACCCTGAGAGTCCATAATAAAAGAACCGCTACGATATAGCGACTGGGCTTCAGAAAGTGGCAGTAATGCGTTGAAAAGTTTGGTTATATTAGTCGCAAGGAGTTCTTCGCTGCTACCGGTTTGTTCAGTATTGCTGGTCATAGAAGGCTCAGTCTAATTCACTAAATAATCTTATTAATGATTATCGGTAATAGAGAAAAAATCAAACCTGAAAAGTCCATTTTTGGATTTTATTATTAACATTAGCCTTACAAGAAAGTCTGATTTTATACTTGCAATACATTAATACTTTTTGTCAAAAAAAACACAGTGATAATATCAATAAACAAAATGGTTCTTGTGGGCTTTTTCAATGTTAATTAAAAATATCTTGTGGTCGCTATTTATTACTGGATTATGTGTGGGGGTTCATTATATTTTGACGCGATGGGTAACCAGACGCCTGCAATGTGCAACTTTGAGAAAGCCGAGAGCAGGATTATTATGCTCTTTATTACTGCTTGCTCATTTATTGGAATGTGGCGTTTATGCAACATTTTATTATATTCATCATTGCTTTAGTTCATTTTACGACTCGCTTTATTTTTCAATTACAAGTTTTGCCACCGTCGGTTATGGCGATTTGCTGTTACCACGATTCTGGGAGATCTCCGGTTCACTTGAAGGCATGACAGGCGCACTACTAACTGGTTGGTCGGTCGCTTTACTGGTAGCTGTAGTGGTGCTCGAATCCGGCGAAAAACAACGTTAGAGATACCCTCTAATAAAGTTATAAATTCTGTTGGAGTTACTATGTTGCTCAATTATTTATCATTAGCAATACTCATCCTGGTGTTCTTAATTATTTTTTATGGCGTATTAATCTTGCACGACATCCCGTACGAGATTGCAAAGAAACGCAACCACCCTCACCTCGATGCCATACATGTCGCGGGTTGGGTCAGTTTATTTACATTACATGCGATTTGGCCATTTCTCTGGATTTGGGCAACATTATACAGTGATAAGCATGGCTGGCATGGAAATACCTCAGGACATAATATCGCTGAGCTAAGCGCGCGGATTGCGATACTGGAAAAAACACATGAACAAACTAATAGCGCATACAGCCCGCAGGATCCAAAGGTAAATTAATCGTGGAAATATTATTAACATTAACCTACGCCGCTATCGTTTACGTCATTTTTAAAGTATTTAAGGTTCCGTTGAATAAGTGGACATTACCCTCAGCGGTATTGGGGGGCGTGGTCATGCTTGGGGCGCTGATCCTTACCATGAATTATAATCATCCCTATACAGAAGATGCACAAAAATTGGTTGTGGGCATTCCCGTTGTTCCGCAAGTTACCGGGGTGGTTTCAGAAGTAACGGATAAAATTAACACACCAATAAAAAAAGGAGATGTCCTGTTTAAAATCGATCCTGCCCGTTATAAAGCTAAACTGGAAAAGCTTGAAGCGGACATTGTTACGGCAAAACATGACGTTCTGGCCCTTGAGGAGAAACGCAATAGCGCGCGACTGCAGCTAGAACAGGCCAGGGCTGAACGTGATAAATATTACAAAAACTATCAGCGCTACCAGAAAGGCAGTCAGGCAAAAGTGAACCCATTTACTGCCAATGATATTGATACAGCGCGCCAGGATTATCTGGCTCAGGACGCGGCGATGAACGCCGCCAATGCTGAACTGAACAGTATTCAGAAAGAACTCGACAGCACTATTCATGGACAAAACTCGCAGATCGCCAGTCTGCAAGCTCAAATCGATGAGGCTCGATTTAATTATGAGCAAACCATTGTTCGCGCCCCCAGCGACGGTTATGTCAGCCAATTACTGGTTCGTCCGGGAACCTATGCGTCGAGACTGCCTTTTAAGCCAGTTATGGTGTTTATTCCTGCGCACAAAAACCAAATTGTTGCGGCGTTTCGTCAAAACTCGATCTTACGTCTTAATGTGGGTGATGAAGCTGAAATTGTCTTCAATGGCCTGCCGGGACAAGTAGTACAGGGAAAAGTCGTCAGTGTTGCCCCCGTGATCCCGACCGGGGCTTATTATGCCCAGGGAACATTGCAATCCTTAAACGTCACACCGGGCAGCAACAAAGTGCTGGTCAGTATCGAAGTTGATAATAATCAGGCTGAACAGCAACTCCCAGACGGTGTTGCCGCTCAGGTTGCGGTCTATTCAGCTCAGCATTTTGAAGCATTATCATTGCTACGGAAAATACTCTTGCGCATGACCAGTTGGATGCACTACCTGTACCTTGATCATTAATCGACTGTCCGGGTGCAATGGTTGCGCCCGGACCTCACTCGACGCTCAGGCGGTAGCAGGTTCTGGTAATCTAAATGAAGAGACCAGCAACGCCAGTTGTTCCGCCTCTTCTTTCAGGGCCTGGGTACGTGCTGCGGCATCATCAATTAACGAGGCATTCTGCTGAACGGTGCTGTCCATTTCGGTAACGGCCAGCGTGACTTCGGAAACGCCTTTACGCTGTTCTTCGCCTGCAACGCGTATTTCCCCCATCAACTGACGCACCTGCCGTACGTTATTGACCAGTTCTCCCAGCCGTTCGCCTGCATTGTGAATTTGCTGACTTCCGCTACCAACATGAGATACGGATTCATCAATCAATGCTTTAATTTCTTGCGCGGCGGTGGCGCTACGCTGGGCCAGCGTACGTACTTCAGAGGCGACAACGGCGAACCCTCTACCCGCATCGCCCGCTCTGGCGGCTTCAACGGCGGCGTTCAGGGCCAGAATATTGGTCTGGAACGCAATGCTGTCAATCACCGCGACAATTTCCACCATTCTGCCGGATGACGCGCTGACGTTATCCATTGTTGAGATCACGCCCTGCATAACATCGCCACAGCGGTTGGCCGTTTGCGCGGTGCTATCGGATAGCTCATCCGCCAGTTGCGTATTACTGGCATTTTGATGAACGGTCGCATTTAACTGTTCCATCGCCGCCGAACTCTCTTCCAGCGCAGCGGCCTGCTGCGTGACGCGAGATGAAAGTTCCATATTGCTGTCTGCCAGGCTGACGGCATTATTCGCCACCACCACGCTACTGCTTCTGACGGTGATCAGAATGGCTGAGATTTTATCGACGAACAGATTAAACGCCTCGGCGATAGCCGAAATCTCATCTTTGCCGCGCACATCCAGACGACGGGTAAGATCGCCTTCGCCCTGCGCAATATCATCGAGCGCCTGGCGGGTATCATCGAGACGCGAAATCAGTCGGCGAACCACCAGCCAGGATCCCACCAGCAATAGCGTCATAATTGGGATCAACACTTCCAGCACGTCCTGCATCATCACTTTGGCGAGACCGACGATGCGTGATTCAGGCGTCACCAGCCCCACGACCCAGCCGGTATCCGCCATCGGGAATAGCATTACCCGGGTCGGCGTATTCAACACATTGTCGTTGGCAAGCGTAATCGTCTTCACCCCATCTGCCGGACGTAAAGATTTAAGACCGTTTTCCACCGGGATAAGCCATTGCGCGCTTTGCGCCAGATCGTTAATGGTTTTGTGTTTTGTCAGGTCTGCCTGCGGGAAATAGAGAATTTGTCCCTGTTTATCCACCACGAACGCGTAACCACCGGTGCTGTTTCCCTGCTGTTGCATAAAGGTGGCAACGTTATCGAGACGAATATCGGTAGTGGCGACGCCGGCAAACTTACCGGCCAGTTGATAAGGAACGCTGCAGGTTACCATGTTGACCCCGGAACTGGCATCCTGGTAAACATCAGACCATAAGCAGCTGTTTTGTGAATGTCCCTTGGCATGCTGATACCAGCTTTCATTGTGGTATCCGCTTGATCCTTCGACGTTATAGTCGTTGGAGTACATCAGCTTTCCTTCAGCGTTACGCGCCCAGAAAAAGCTGCGTTTTTCTACGCCTGCGGTGAAGGCGTCTGGTTCTGGCCAAATGCCGCCGCCGGTAATGATCGACTCTTTATCTTCACCTATCAAATGTGGAACAACGCTTTGATATAGCGATTCATCGTTGGGCAGCACTTCGGCCAGTCGCGACAAACCGACGGTCTCACCTTCAATTCGCGACAACACGGTACTTAACTGGCGGGTTAAACCTTGCCCCGTTTCTTCGATCAGGGCGGTATTGATTTCAACGACGCGCGGCTGCCCTCGCCAGAGCATAATTGCAACAATAACAAGTGTAGTGACTGCAAGCAGCAGAATGCCGCCAATGGTTAAACGCGTTGAAATACGAGTAGGATACCAGGCCATACAAACTCCTTCTGCAAAAGGCTAACTTTTACCCAGTATCGGCACCGGCGTTTTTATCTTTATAAAGTTTCCTTAAGTATTGCAAAATAAATAAGTGACGGCGTCACAAATAGCAAAACCCAGCACTTTGGCCGGGTTTTAATAACGCTTTAATTTTATTTTGATAATTCTTTTTTGATTTCGTCTTTTATTTTACTTAATTCGCTCTGCGGATGTTTTTTACAAAGTTCTACGGTCAGAGGTACTGCGGTCGTGACGGTTTCGTTATAGTCGACGTAATCACCACCTTTGAAATCTTCGTCTTCATTAAGCACCCAGAAAGCCACCGGAGCCATGGTCTGCGGGTTCAGATCAATGAATTCCTGGCAGCTCATGCCTTTCGGCGTCACTTCAGTTTTCGCGCTATCAGTGGCTGCATTGACGCTAACACTGGTTAACAGCGCTGCGACCAGAATACCTGCTGTAGAAAGGGAGAATTTATTCATTGTAGTACTCCATTTATAATATAGATAATATCTACACTCGCGCTTCAAACCGTTAATGTAGTTCGCAAAAATAATACCCCTACCGTTATAAGAATAAAGATTGCCATTATTGATTTGGCTGAAATTGATATTTCCCATTACCGATTCTGATGTTTGAGGGGAAATGTTGCCGACAATGTGATCGTTCCGACGAAATCAGCAGATTCATACCCCGCTCTCCTGTCGCTGCACCAAAACTGAACTACGCTGCACAAATGTTGATCATTAGTTAATGAATGTGGTTTGAATTTTAACAAAAACAGCCAGCGTATCGCTGTTAGCGACCTGGCACGCGTCCTGCATTGTTAATTCACTAACAGTGAGCCGTCATCTGACAGACAACTAACAGCGAGAAGGTAATGACAGCGAAACCTGAATTATTTATCCGCATAGAACAGACATTCAGCCAGCTTACGCCGAGCGAAAAGCGCGTAGCCGGGTGGCTGTTAGCCCACGGTGTACAGATCCCTTTTGAAACCGCGGATGGCATCGCTAAAGCGGCAGGAACCAGCGGCATTACCGTAGGACGCTATCTGCGTAAGCTGGGCTTTCGTAATCTGGAGGATGCAAAAGCCAGCCTGCGTGAGCTGCCCGTCGTCCCCTATCAGCCCTGGGGAATGAACGAACGGCTGGATTCCTGGCACCAGCAGCAAAGCCTGCCGGATCGTGCGCAGCAGTCGCTGTTACTGGAAATCGACGCCATTACCCATGTCTATCAACTCGCGCAAAGCGAAACATTTTTACGCATTGCGCAGCAGTTGGCGCATGCGGAAGCGGTTTACATCCTCGGGATCCAATCTACACGTGGGATTGCCAACGCCTTTTTTAGTCATCTTGAATACCTGCGGCCTAAAGTCAGCTACTCCGAAGGGCTTTCCGGCAGTTGGGTCGAGTCGCTGAATTCGGGATTTAACCAGCCATACGTGGTGATCACCGACATGCGCGCCTACTCCGCTATCTCCCGACAATATTGCCGTGTCGCGACAGAACGCCATATTCCACTGGCGCTGATCACCGATGTGTGGTGTCCGTGGGCCAGAGATTATGCCCTTGATTTACTCCAGGTAAAAACTGACACCGGACATTTCTGGGATTCTCTGGCTCCCGTGAGCTGTCTGTTCAACTTATTACTCTCTGCGGTGGTGGAGCAACTTGGTGATTCCCTCGCAGGACGCCTGCAAACCAATCGCCAGTTACAACAACAGTTTGGTCAATTCGAACAATAAACAGGAAATGTGCTATGTCAGAAACCCCAGAACTGGTCGATCTGTCGGTGATATTCCCGTCACTGCATATCGATCTCAAATACGCCACGGCCGACAACATTACCGGCGCGCCTATCTACCGGGAAGCGCGCTGCCTGTTACACCGCGAGGCGGTAACCGCGCTGGCTAAAAGCATCAGTATCGCGCAACTGGCGGGCCTGAAGCTTGTAGTGTTTGACGCGTATCGCCCCCAGCAGGCGCAGGCGGTGCTGTGGAATGCGTGCCCGGATCCCCAGTACGTCGTCGATGTGGCGATTGGATCCAATCACAGCCGCGGGACGGCCATCGACGTTACGCTGATGGACGATCGTGGCAATGTTCTTGATATGGGCGCTGATTTTGATGAGATGCACGACCGTTCTCATGCCTGGCACCCTTCTGTTCCACCAGCCGCGCAGCGTAACCGGTTGTTACTCAACGCCATTATGTTCGGTGGCGGTTTTGTCGGCATTAACAGCGAGTGGTGGCATTTTGAATTACCTGATGCCGCGCGTTATCCACTGCTTGACGACCAGATAGCCTGTTTCCCTGTTCCCCCCATAACAACACAACATCCTTTTTAATTCTGGAGCCTGGTTATGAAGACTACACCTGCGTTAAATGCGTTTTTTCGCCCCGCTCTGATCGCCATTGCGCTGGCATTTGCCCTCCCTGCCGCGCAGGCCGCCGTGCCTAAAGATATGTTGGTCATCGGTAAAGCCGCCGACCCGCAGACGCTCGACCCCGCCGTGACCATCGATAACAACGACTGGACGGTCACCTATCCCTCTTATCAGCGTCTGGTTCAGTACAAAACCGAAGGCGGTAAAGGCTCAACGGAAGTTGAAGGTGATTTAGCCAGCGGCTGGAAAGCCTCTGACGATCAGAAAGAGTGGACGTTCACCCTGAAAAACGATGCCAAATTCGCCGACGGTACGCCGGTGACGGCAGATGCAGTAAAACAATCCTTTGAGCGCCTGCTCAAAATTGGCCAGGGACCCGCTGAAGCATTCCCGAAAGATCTGAAGGTTGAGGCCATTGATGACAATACGGTGAAATTTACCCTCAGCCAGCCGTTCGCGCCATTCCTGTATACGCTGGCAAATGACGGGGCCTCAATTATCAACCCGGCAATCTTAAAAGAGCATGCCGCAGACGATGCCCGCGGATTCCTGGCGCAGAACACGGCAGGCTCCGGTCCTTTCATGCTGAAAAGCTGGCAAAAAGGACAACAACTGGTACTGGTGCCAAACCCGCATTATTCCGGGGCCAAACCAACGTTTAAGCGGGTTTCGGTAAAAATCATTGGTGAAAGCGCCTCCCGTCGCCTGCAGTTGTCGCGTGGCGATATCGACATTGCCGACGCGCTTCCAGTCGACCAGTTGGCCGCTTTAAAACAGGAAGGCAAAGTTAACGTAGTGGATTATCCCTCGCTGCGCGTGACCTATCTGTATCTGAACAACAGTAAAGCGCCGCTCAATCAGGTGGATTTACGCCGCGCCATCTCATGGGCCACCGATTATAAAGGCATGGTGAATGGGATCCTCAGTGGCAATGGTAAACAGATGCGCGGTCCGATCCCTGAAGGTATGTGGGGTTTTGATGACAAGGCTATGCAGTACAGTTTTGATGAAGCCAAAGCGAAAGCCGCATGGGACAAGGTCGCGAACAAACCCGAGAGCCTGAGTTTCTTGTATTCAGATAATGACCCTAACTGGGAGCCGATTGCCCTCTCTACCCAGGCCAGTCTCAACAAACTGGGTATTAAGGTGAAGCTGGAAAAACTGGCGAATGCCACCATGCGTGACCGCGTGGGTAAAGGGGATTACGACATTGCTATCGGCAACTGGAGTCCGGATTTCGCCGACCCGTACATGTTCATGAACTACTGGTTTGAGTCAGATAAAAAAGGTCTGCCGGGTAACCGTTCATTCTATGAAAACAGTGAGGTCGATAAGCTGCTGCGTAGCGCATTAGCCACCACCGATCCGGTCGCCAGAACCAATGATTACCAGCAGGCGCAAACCATCGTGATTGATGAAGCGGCCTACGTCTATTTATTCCAGAAAAACTATCAACTGGCGATGAACAAAGACGTCAAAGGATTTGTATTTAACCCCATGCTGGAACAGGTCTTCAATATCTCCACCATGAGTAAATAAGCCACGTTGATGCGGAGCCACTCAGGCTCCGCTTGGGGGAAGCTAATGACGTTCTGGAGCATTTTACGCCAGCGATGCTGGGGACTTATTCTGGTGGTTATCGGTGTTTGCGTGATCACCTTTATTATTTCGCACCTGATCCCAGGCGACCCCGCGCGGTTGCTGGCGGGCGATCGCGCCAGCGATGAAATTGTTGAAAATATTCGCCAACAGCTGGGGCTGAACCAACCGCTGTATGTGCAGTTCTTTCGCTATGTGAGCGATATCTTTCAGGGCGACTTAGGCACCTCTATTCGCACCGGACGCCCGGTACTGGATGAACTGCGTATCTTCTTTCCCGCCACCCTGGAGCTGGCTTTCTGCTCTTTGTTGCTGGCGCTGGTGATCGGTATTCCGTTAGGTATTTTATCTGCAGTCTGGCGCAACCGTTGGCTTGATCACCTCGTTCGCCTGATGGCGATTACCGGCATCTCCACGCCTGCATTCTGGCTGGGGCTGGGGGTTATCGTGCTGTTTTACGGTCATCTGCAAATTTTGCCCGGCGGTGGACGGTTAGACGACTGGCTGGATCCACCGGCTCATGTCACCGGATTCTACCTGATTGATGCCCTGCTGGAAGGCAATGGCGAAGTCTTTTTCAATGCGCTCCAGCACCTGATCCTGCCGTCACTGACGCTGGCTTTTGTGCACTTAGGGATCGTTGCCCGCCAGATTCGCTCCGCCATGCTGGAGCAACTGAGTGAAGATTACATTCGTACCGCGCGCGCCAGCGGACTGCCGGGCTGGTACATCGTGTTGTGTTACGCGTTGCCGAATGCGCTTATTCCATCAATAACCGTGCTCGGCCTGGCATTGGGCGATCTGCTCTACGGTGCGGTACTGACCGAAACGGTCTTCGCCTGGCCGGGAATGGGCGCCTGGGTGGTAACGTCGATTCAGGCGCTCGACTTCCCGGCGGTGATGGGATTTGCCGTAGTGGTCTCTTTCGCTTATGTGCTGGTCAACCTGGCGGTTGATTTACTCTACCTGTGGATTGACCCACGTATTGGACGTGGCGGTGCTGAATGATGCTCACTCAAGAAACGCCGACCGCCCCACAGACTGCTCGTCGTCGTACGGACTGGGCGAAATTGTTGTGGATGATGAAAAGCAGCCCGCTGACGCTGATAGGCGGGGTCATCATTGTACTGATACTGTTGCTGATGGTGTTGTCACCGTGGATTACGCCTTACGATCCTAATGCCATCAATTTAAGTGCGCGCCTGCTGCCACCGTCTGCGTCCCATTGGTTTGGTACCGATGAAGTGGGCCGCGATCTGTTCAGCCGTGTTCTGGTCGGAAGCCAGCAGTCGGTCGTCGCTGGTCTGGTGGTGGTGGGAATTGCCGGCGGATTGGGTTCGCTGCTGGGTTGTCTGTCTGGCGTCATGGGGGGACGCGCCGATGCAATTATCATGCGAATAATGGACATCATGCTGTCCATCCCTTCGCTGGTGCTGACGATGGCACTGGCCGCTGCGCTGGGACCCAGCCTGTTTAACGCCATGCTGGCGATTGCCATCGTACGTATTCCTTTTTATGTGCGCCTCGCCCGCGGTCAAACGTTAGTGGTGCGTCAGTTTACCTATGTCCAGGCTGCGCGGACCTACGGTGCTTCTCGCTGGCACCTGATTAGCTGGCACATTTTACGTAACTCTTTACCGCCGCTGATTGTGCAGGCGTCGCTGGATATCGGCAGCGCGATCCTGATGGCCGCCACGCTCGGGTTTATTGGTCTGGGCGCACAGCAGCCCAGCGCGGAATGGGGAGCGATGGTGGCGATAGGTCGCAACTACGTGCTTGATCAGTGGTGGTATTGCGCTTTTCCCGGCGCCGCAATTCTGATTACCGCCGTGGGCTTTAATCTTTTTGGCGATGGTATTCGCGACCTGCTGGATCCGAAAGCCGGAGGAAAACAGTCATGACACAACCCGTACTGGAAATTGAGGATTTGCATCTGAGTTTCCCCGGCTATAAAGCTGACGTGCATGCGCTGAACCATGTTTCGCTGCATATCAACCGCGGAGAAATTGTCGGCGTGGTCGGTGAATCCGGTTCCGGCAAGTCCGTGACGGCGATGCTTACCATGCGGCTGCTACCGGAGGGCAGCTATCATATTCACCAGGGACGCGTTTCGCTACTGGGTGAAGATGTGCTCAACGCCAGCGAAAAGCAAATGCGCCAATGGCGCGGCGCACGCATTGCGATGATCTTTCAGGAGCCCATGACCGCGCTTAATCCCACGCGACGTATCGGCCAGCAGATGGTGGAAGTTATCCGCCATCACCAGGCGCTAAGCCGCACGGATGCTCGCCAGAAAGCCATCGCTTTACTGGAAGAGATGCAAATTCCGGACGCGGCGGAAGTGATGAAACGTTTCCCGTTTGAGCTTTCCGGCGGTATGCGCCAGCGGGTGATGATTGCGCTGGCCTTTTCCTGCGAGCCGGGGCTTATCATTGCCGATGAACCGACCACCGCGCTCGACGTCACGGTACAGCTGCAGGTGCTGCGTTTATTGAAGCTAAAAGCGCGCGCCAGCGGGACAGCCGTACTATTTATCAGCCATGATATGGCGGTGGTGTCACAATTGTGCGACCGGTTATACGTCATGTATGCCGGAAGCGTGATTGAGAGCGGCCCAACACAAACCGTTATTCAGCATCCCACGCATCCCTATTCCATCGGCTTGCTGAAATGTGCGCCGGAACACGGTGAACCGCGCGCATTGCTGCCTGCCATTCCCGGCACCGTACCGAATTTAACCCGCTTACCGAGCGGATGCGCATTTCGCGAACGCTGTTTTGCCGCCGGTCCTCGCTGTGACGAGACGCCTGCATTAAGCAGTCAGGGAGGCGCGGATCAACAATCGGCCTGCTGGTATCCGCAACTGGAGACAACACATGTCTGAATTTTTACTGGCCCTGCAGGATGTTCATGTCAGCTTTCCCGCGCGTAAAAACTGGCTCGGCAAGGTTACCGAACGGGTGCATGCGCTCAACGGTCTGGATTTACAGATTCGTCAGGGAGAAACGCTGGGGATTGTCGGTGAATCCGGCTGCGGAAAAAGTACGCTGGCGCAACTGCTGATGGGGATGCTGCAACCGAGTCAGGGAAACTACTCTCGCCGCGATGACAAGCAGCACAATGGTATGCAGATGGTCTTTCAGGACCCGCTTTCATCGCTTGATCCGCGCTTACCGGTGTGGCGAATTATCACCGAACCGGTGTGGATCCAGAAGCGAAGCTCCGAGCGTGAACGCCGCATTCTTGCCGAAGATTTGGCGCAACAGGTAGGGATCCGCCCTGAATATCTCGACCGTCTGCCGCATGCGTTCTCCGGCGGGCAGCGTCAGCGTATTGCCATTGCCCGGGCGTTGTCGTCAGAGCCGGACGTGATTGTACTGGATGAACCCACTTCGGCGCTGGATATCTCCGTGCAGGCGCAAATTCTTAACCTGCTGGTGTCATTGCAGGCACGCAGAAATCTCACCTATGTGCTGATATCGCATAACGTGTCGGTGGTTCGCCATATGAGCGATCGCGTGGCGGTGATGTACCTTGGGCAAATTGTTGAACTGGGAGAAACGCAGCAGGTTCTTACTCATCCTGCCCATCCCTACACGCGATTATTACTCGACTCCGTCCCTAAAACGGGAGCACCGCTGGCGGAGGATTTAGTGTTACGGAAAACCGAACTACCGGGGAACCGAACGCTGCCTGAGGGCTGTTTTTTTCGTGACAGATGTCCGTTGGCGATCCGTGGCTGTGAGAATAAACAGATCTTGCTGTCCAGCGAATCAGGATGTGAGGTTCGCTGCTGGCGGGCGGTTAACGTGAGCTGAACGCGGCGGAAAATCAGGCGCAATACGCCTTTTTCAGGGTATCCACCAGCACTTCTGAGGCGGTAGATAACTTATGATGTGCCGAACGCAGAACGCCGATCCGACGCTGGATCACCGGCGTGTCCAGATCGATACAGGTTGCGCCTAATTCAGTCATTTGCGTACGGCACAGCGCAGGTACCGCGCTGCCGCCCAGGCCCTTAGCCACCAGCCGGCCAATGGTCACCAGTTGATGGCTCTCCAGCGCCACCTCCAGCGAATGCCCGCTTTGCACCAACTGTTCTTCCAGCATCAGACGCACAGCGGAAGGTCGTTGCAGAGTGATGAAATCCAGCGTCAGCAGTTCACGCCACGCAATACGATCCCGCCCTGCCAGTCGGCATGTTGGCGGGACAATCGCGATAAAACGATCCACACCAAGCGGGGTGAAATGCAGATGTCCGGAATAGTCTGGTTCGAAGGCAATGCCCATCTCCACCCGCCCTTCACTCACCATCTCAATGACTTGTTCGTTGATCACATCGTGAACCGTTACGTTGATACCGGAATAGGAATCACGAAACGTCTTCAGTACTGACGGCAGGACGTTAGCAGCAAATGAAGGCATGGCGGCAATAGAGATTTTACCGCGTTGCAGCGTGAATCGCTGGCGCATTGCCTCTTCCGTGTTCTCCCAGTCCGCAAGCAGCTGTCGCCCCATATTCAGCAACGTTTCCCCTTCCTGCGTCAGGGTCACCTTGCGGGTGGTTCTCAACAGTAAAGCCCCACCTAACGAATCCTCCAGTCCTTTAATCGCCAGACTTAATGCGGGTTGCGACATATTCAGTCTTTCACTGGCATGAGCAAAATTCAGAGTGTGAGCTACCGCTAAAAACGCGCGTAACTGTTTGATGCTCATTCCCATTTCGCATTCCTTTAACCTGTTGAATACCTTTAATTAACATTAAATTGATAAAAAAACCCAATGAGTGAGTCACAAATTTAAAATTAACAAATCATTTTTCTCCCTCAATGATGTCGGCAAGGACAACAGGAGGGGCAAGTATATGGCTGGACTGGATAAACGGGTCGCCACGTATCAAGAGGCGCTGGAAGGACTGACCGACAACATGACGCTGCTCGCGGGCGGTTTTGGCTTATGTGGCATCCCTGAAAATCTGATTGCCGAAGTACGTCGTCGGGAGGTTCAGGGTCTTACCGTGGTGTCAAACAACTGCGGCGTGGACGGTTTTGGCCTCGGCGTACTGCTGGAAACGCGTCAGGTGCGCAAAGTGGTTGCATCCTATGTGGGTGAAAACGCGCTGTTTGAAAAGCAGGTGCTTAGCGGCGAACTGGAAGCCATCCTGACGCCGCAAGGCACGCTGGCGGAGCAGTTGCGCGCTGGCGGCGCGGGGATCCCCGCTTTCTTCACCGCGACCGGATACGGGACCCCCGTGGCCGAAGGAAAAGAGGTGCGCGAGTTTGCCGGACGTCCGTACATTTTAGAACAGGCCATAACCGGAGACTTTGCGCTGGTCAAAGGCTGGAAAGCCGACTGGTACGGCAATGTTATCTATCGCCATACCGCACAGAATTTTAATCCGCTGATGGCCGCTGCCGGGCGCATTACCGTGGTGGAAGTTGAAGAGATCGTCCCCCCTGGCGAGTTGGATCCCGCTGCGATTCATACTCCCGGAATTTTTGTTAACCGCATTATTCAGGGGCAATTTGAAAAACGTATTGAACAACGCACCCTGCGCCAGAAAGGAGCCTGACCATGTTAACGCGTGAACAAATGGCAATGCGTGTCGCCCGTGAGCTGCGCGACGGTTATTACGTCAACCTTGGGATTGGTATTCCCACTCTGGTAGCAAACTACATCCCCGATGGTATGGACGTGATGCTGCAATCGGAAAACGGTTTGCTGGGTATGGGGCCGTTTCCCACAGAAGACGAAATTGATGCAGACATGATCAACGCCGGAAAACAGACCGTGACGGCGCGCAAAGGCGCAGCGATTTTCGACTCGGCGCAATCCTTCGCGATGATCCGCGGCGGCCACGTTGACCTGACGGTGCTCGGCGCGTTTGAGGTCGATGTTAACGGCAATATCGCCTCGTGGATGATCCCCGGAAAAATGGTGAAAGGCATGGGCGGCGCAATGGACCTGGTGGCCGGAGCTGACAACATCATCGTGGTGATGACCCATGCTTCCAAAAACGGTGAGTCAAAATTGCTTCCCGCCTGCACCCTGCCGCTGACCGGCGTGGCCTGCATCAAACGCGTACTTACCGATCTGGCGCTGCTGGAGATTGCCGACGGGGCGTTCATTCTGCGCGAACGCGCCCCGGGTATCAGCGTGGATGACATCGTCGCCAGAACCGCCGGCAAGCTGATCGTTCCTGAAAATGTCCCCGAGATGCAATTTAACTGAGGAACTGACCATGCAGGATGTTGTTATTGTCGCGGCAACGCGCACCCCGATTGGCAGTTTTCATGGCGCGCTGGCGCCGCTTTCGGCGGTTGAACTCGGTTCGGTGGTCATCCGTTCCCTGCTGGAAAAAACGGCCGTGGCGCCTGAGCAAATTGATGAAGTGATTTTGGGTCAGGTGCTCACGACGGGCAGTGGTCAAAATCCGGCCAGACAGACGGCGTTACGCGCGGGCTTACCGGTCACTACGCCAGCGCTAACCATTAATCTGGTGTGCGGCTCGGGCCTGAAGGCGGTGCATCAGGCGGTACAGGCGATTCGCTGCGGTGATGCGCAAATTGTGATTGCCGGTGGGCAGGAGAGCATGAGCAATGCGCCCTATTTCCTCGACGGCGCGCGGGCCGGTCTGCGCCTGGGTCATGCCAGCCTGAAAGACAGCGTAGTGCATGACGGTTTATGGGACGCCTTCAACGACTATCACATGGGCATTACCGCGGAGAATCTGACGGATAAGTTCGCTATCAGTCGTGAGCAACAGGATGCATTTGCTCTGCACTCCCAGCAAAAAGCAGCTGCCGCGATTGAAGCCGGTCGTTTTAGTGCGGAGATTACCCCGGTCAGCGTTCCGCAGGGGAAAAAACCGCCGCGTGTTGTGGACCGCGACGAACAGCCGCGCCCGGATACTCAGGCTGATAAGCTGGCGCAGCTCAAGCCAGCGTTTCGGCCAGGAAACGGCACGGTGACCGCCGGGAATGCTTCTTCAATCAATGATGGCGCCGCGGCGGTGATGCTAATGAGCGCCGCCAAAGCCGCAGAACTCAATTTGCCGGTTCTGGGACGGGTTGCGGGCTACGCGGTCTCCGGCGTCGATCCGGCCATTATGGGTATTGGGCCAGTAGAAGCGTCACTTCAGTGTCTGCAACGGGCTGGCTGGGCGCTGAACGATGTTGATCTCATTGAAGCCAACGAAGCGTTTGCCGCACAAGCGCTGGCGGTTGGCGAATCACTGAACTGGGATAGCAGCAAAGTTAACGTCAATGGCGGCGCGATCGCGCTGGGTCATCCGATTGGTGCCTCCGGGTGCCGGATTCTGGTGACCCTGCTGCATGAAATGGCCCGCAGCAACGCCGCCAAAGGGTTGGCCACACTGTGCGTAGGCGGTGGTCAGGGTGTCGCGCTGGCAGTAGAGCGTCCGGGGGGATCTCATGAAAAATAAGCAAATTTGCGTACTGGGCGCGGGTTTAATGGGCGTCGGCATCGCCACCCACTTTGCCCGCTTTGGTCACGATATCTGGTTGTACGACACCGATAGCAGCCGAATTGCGGAAATTAGCCTTATTGCCAGCGGTATTGTGGATGAGCTTATTGCTACTGAACAATTTGCTCTAAGCGAAAAAGCATCGGTTATGAACCGTCTACACGGTACGACGTCGCTACAGGATATTGCCGCGTGCGGATTGCTGATTGAAGCCATCCCGGAACGCCTCGAACTTAAACATGCGCTGTATGCGCAACTGGAAGAGCTGATCGCACCGGAGGCGGTGATCGCCAGTAATACCAGCGGACTGCCACCCGATGCCCTGGCAGAAAAGCTTGCCTATCCTGAGCGGTTGCTGATTGCCCATTTCTGGAACCCGCCGCACTTTATTCCGCTGGTTGAAATTGTGCCGGGGACGGCAACGAAGGCGGAATATCTCCATGAATTACAACAACTACTGCTGTCGATGCAGCTGGAAGCGGTCGTACTCGATCGCGCCGCGCCAGGGTTTGTCGGCAACCGTCTGCAATTCGCCCTGCTGCGTGAAGCGTTGCATATCGTTAAAAGCGGTATCGCCAGCGCGGAGGTAGTGGATCAGGTAATGCGTGCCTCGCTCGGACGACGCTATGCCATGGTTGGCCCGCTGGAGGCGGCTGATATGACGGGTCTTTCTACGGTACAGGACATTTGTCAGCATCTGTTACCCACGCTCGCCACCGGTAGCGACATGATGTCGCTGGTCGCTGACAAGGTTGCCAACGGTGATACTGGTTTGCGCAGCGGCCAGGGATTTTATCGCTGGGATGATTCGCGCAAGGAGTACATCCAGCAACGCAGAGAGCACCAGCTGCGCTTTGCCCTGAAACCGTAACTTCTCTTTCTGTACCCCACTATAACAATGATATTGAGGAGTCATGATGAGTGTATTAATCGCCCTGGCAGCGCTGGGCCTGCTGATGCTTGCAGCCTATCGCGGATACAGCGTCATCCTGTTTGCCCCCATCGCAGCATTAGGTGCTGTATTGCTTACTGAACCCAGCGCCGTCGGCCCTGCCTTCACCGGCCTGTTTATGGAAAAAATGGTCGGTTTTGTGAAGCTTTACTTCCCGGTATTTTTGCTGGGTGCGGTGTTTGGCAAGTTAATCGAGTTGTCTGGTTTTTCCCGCTCTATTGTTGCCGCCGCCATCAATATTCTCGGGCGGCGTCACGCCATCCCGGTGATCGTGCTGGTGTGCGCACTGTTAACCTACGGCGGGGTATCGCTGTTCGTCGTGGCGTTTGCGGTGTATCCCTTTGCGGCGGAGCTGTTCCGCCAGAGTAATATCCCTAAGCGCCTGATCCCGGCCACCGTTGCGCTGGGCGCGTTTTCCTTCACGATGGACGCCTTGCCGGGCACGCCGCAGATCCAGAATATTATTCCGACCAGCTTCTTTGGGACTAACGCCTGGGCCGCGCCGTGGCTGGGGCTGATAGGCTCGCTGTTTATTATTTTCGTCGGTCTGGTTTATCTCGAACGTCAGCGTCGTAAAGCGCAGGCAAAGAATGAAGGCTATGGCAATGAACTGTTAAACGAGCCGGAAACGCCGGATAACATTAACCTGCCGAACCCGATAATCGCTATCTCTCCGCTGATTCTGGTTGGGGTATTTAACCTGCTGTTTACCCGCTGGATCCCACAGTGGTATGGCGCAACACATCAACTGGAACTGCCAGGCCTTGCCAAACCGATTACCACCGAAGTCGGTAAAATTACCGCTATCTGGGCGGTGGAAGCGGCGCTGATTTCAGGGATCCTGCTGGTGGTGCTGTTCGGCTATCGCAACATTAAAGGTCGCCTGGCGGAAGGCAGCAGAACGGCGGTTGGCGGCGCGATCCTCGCGGCCATGAACACCGCGTCGGAGTATGGTTTTGGTGCGGTGATCGCTGCCCTGCCGGGTTTCCTTGTGTTGTCAAAAGCGCTGGCGGCGATCCCCGACCCGCTTCTTAACGAAGCCATCAGCATCACCACGCTGGCCGGGATCACCGGCTCGGCGTCTGGCGGGATGAGTATTGCCCTCGCCGCCATGTCTGACACTTTTATTGCCGCTGCCCATGCCGCCAATATTCCACTCGAAGTCTTCCACCGCGTGGCGTCAATGGCCAGTGGCGGCATGGATACCCTGCCGCACAACGGCGCGGTCATTACCCTGCTGGCTATTACCGGCCTCAGCCATCGTCAGGCGTACGGCGGGATTTTCGCCATCACCGTGATCAAAAGCCTGGCCGTGCTGTTTGTTATCGGCGTCTTCTACACCACCGGAATTGTTTAAGGAGAATCATCATGAACTTAACGGGAAAAACCGCCCTGGTTACCGGCTCGACCAGCGGTATTGGATTAGGCATCGCTCAGGTGCTGGCACAAGCGGGCGCTTCGTTGATCCTCAACGGGTTTGGTGATGTCGAAGCTGCCAAAGACGCCGTGGCGCAGTATGGCAAAACGCCAGGCTACCACGGCGCGGACCTGAGCGATGAAGCGCAAATTGCTGACATGATGCGCTATGCCGCAAGCGAATTTGGCGGTGTGGATATCCTGGTCAACAACGCCGGGATCCAGCATGTGTCTCCGGTAGAAACCTTCCCGGTTGAAAAATGGAACGCAATTATTGCTATTAACCTCTCATCCGTTTTTCACACTACGCGACTGGCGCTGCCAGGCATGCGCGCACGGAACTGGGGACGCATCATTAATATCGCCTCGGTTCACGGCCTGGTGGCTTCTAAAGAGAAATCCGCGTACGTGGCAGCCAAGCACGGCGTGGTGGGATTAACCAAGACCATTGCGCTGGAAACCGCGCAGACCGGCATCACCTGCAATGCGCTATGCCCCGGTTGGGTGCTCACACCGTTGGTCCAGCAGCAGATTGATAAACGTATTGCCGAAGGCGCTGCGCCTGACGTCGCACGTGACGCCCTGCTGGCGGAAAAGCAACCGTCGCGCGAATTCGTCACGCCGGAGCAGTTAGGGGAACTCGCGTTGTTTTTATGTTCAGACGGTGCGGCGCAGGTACGAGGCGTTGCGTGGAATATGGATGGCGGCTGGGTGGCGCAATAACATCATCGGGTGCCGGATAAGACGTAGTCGCATCCGGCACGCCACGATTAAGACTTCAGCTGATAATCCAGTGTAATTTCCGCGTTCAGTACCTGCGAAACTGGGCAGCCGGCCTTCGCTTTCTGGATGATGCCGTCAAACGTGGCGGCGTCTATCCCCGGAACGCTTACCTCACTGTGCAGCGCTACTTTGGTTATCGCAAATCCCGCATCCACCTTATCCAGAGAAACATCGGCAGTGGTATCAATGGCGTCTGGCGTAAAGCCCGCATCGCCCAGCATTAACGAAAGCGCCATTGAGAAGCAGGCGGCATGGGCCGCGCCAATCAACTCTTCAGGATTGGTGCCTTTTACCCCTTCGAACCGCGTATTAAACCCATACGGTTGCTGATTCAGCACGCCACTTTCGGTCGATACGGTACCTTTACCGCGTTTAATGTCGCCTTCCCAGTGTGCCTGACCCTTCTTATGGATAGTCATTACCGTTCTCCTGTGTTGTCGTTGAAGTTACAAGTATAGGACGCCTGAGAAAATGCATGATACATCCGGGATAGTTCTGCATTTACCGCTTAAGCATTGACCTTTCAGACAAAATGACCGACCATCCTGAAAGCCGTTATTTTAAACATCGGCTTTCTATCAGGTTGTATTTCGTCCGTTGTTATACGGGCTCGCCCTTGAAACCAGAAACAGGATTAAGGAGTTAGAATGAAATCGAACCGTCAGGCCCGTCATATTCTTGGACTGGACCACAAAATCTCAAACCAACGTAAAGTCGTGACCGAAGGTGACAAAACCAGTGTGGTCAACAATCCTACCGGAAGAAAACGCCGCGCTGACGGCAAATAGTCTTTCGCAGGTCTGACTGAATAACGAGATAAACACCATTGCAACCGCAGTGGTGTTTTTGCTTATAAAACCCCATACCCCATTCACAATGCTTTATACTTCGCCCGTTTCCCTGGCGGACAGGCCACATACGATCATAAAGAACGCCAGGGACGGTTATTCAAAAAAGAGTGAGTGACATGGAAAACGAAACTAAAAAACTGCGTTCCCTTTACATCCCCTACGCTGGCCCGGTACTGCTGGAATTCCCTTTACTGAATAAAGGGAGCGCTTTCAGTGTCGAAGAACGCCGTAACTTCAACCTGCTGGGGTTACTGCCGGAAGTGGTCGAGACGATTGAAGAACAGGCTGAACGCGCCTGGATCCAATATCAGGGATTCAAAACCGAAATCGACAAGCATATTTACCTGCGTAACATTCAGGACACCAACGAAACCCTGTTTTACCGACTGGTGCATAATCACCTTGATGAGATGATGCCGGTTATCTATACCCCAACGGTAGGTGCTGCCTGTGAGCGTTTCTCTGAGATCTACCGTCGCGCGCGCGGTGTGTTTATCTCTTATCAGAACCGCCACAATATGGACGATATCCTGCAGAACGTACCTAACCACAATATCAAAGTCATCGTCGTCACCGACGGTGAACGTATTCTGGGCCTTGGCGACCAGGGGATCGGCGGGATGGGTATTCCGATCGGTAAGCTGTCGCTGTATACCGCGTGTGGCGGAATTAGTCCGGCCTACACCCTGCCGGTCGTCCTGGACGTCGGTACTAACAATCAGCAACTGCTGAACGATCCGCTGTATATGGGCTGGCGTAATCCGCGTATCACTGATGATGAATACTACGAATTTGTCGATGAATTCATCCAGGCTGTGAAGCATCGTTGGCCGGACGTGCTGCTGCAGTTCGAAGACTTCGCGCAGAAAAATGCGATGCCGTTGCTGAACCGCTATCGCGATGAAATTTGCTCGTTTAACGACGATATTCAGGGCACCGCAGCGGTTACCGTTGGTACGCTCATTGCCGCCAGCCGCGCGGCGGGTAGCCAGTTAAGTGAACAGAATATCGTGTTCCTTGGAGCGGGCTCAGCCGGTTGCGGGATTGCCGAGCAGATCATCGCGCAAATCCAGCGTGAAGGTTTAAGCGAGGAAGCGGCGCGTCAGCGCGTGTTTATGGTCGATCGCTTCGGCCTGTTAACCGACAAAATGCCGAACCTGCTCTCCTTCCAGACCAAGCTGGTGCAAAAACGCGAAAATCTGCAGCACTGGGATACGCAAGAGGATGTGCTGTCGTTACTCGACGTGGTGCGTAACGTTAAGCCGGATATCCTGATTGGTGTTTCCGGACAGACCGGCCTGTTTACCGAAGAGATCATCCGCGAAATGCACAAGCATTGTTCGCGTCCCATCGTCATGCCGCTGTCTAACCCAACTTCACGCGTGGAAGCTACGCCACAGGATATTATCGCCTGGACCGAAGGTAACGCGCTGGTTGCGACCGGTAGTCCGTTCGCGCCGGTAGTGTGGAAGGAAAAAGTCTTCCCGATTGCCCAGTGTAACAACGCCTATATTTTCCCGGGTATCGGGCTGGGTGTTATTGCTTCCGGCGCATCGCGCATTACCGATGAAATGCTGATGTCGGCCAGTGAAACACTGGCGCAGTATTCACCGCTGGTGCTGAACGGCGAAGGACTGGTGTTACCGGAACTGAAAGACATTCAGACAGTTTCCCGTGCGATTGCTTTTGCCGTGGGTAAAATGGCCCAGCAGCAAGGCGTGGCTGTGAAAACGTCCGCCGAAGCGCTGCAACAGGCGATTGACGATAATTTCTGGCAGGCGGAATATCGCGACTACCGTCGAACTTCTATTTGACGGTTTGCCCGGCAGCAGAGTCTGCCGGGCAATTTTAAGCGTTCGATGAACGAAATACAGTATGTAGATTACTGTTCTGAAAGTTCCAGCTCAGCGATAACCGGCAGGTGATCGCTCGCCGTAGACCACGTAAATTCGGGTGAGTTATGTGGAATTTCCAGATTTTTGACGTTCCACTTCTGCCCTTTAAACGTGAAAATATGGTCTATATCGATCGCAGGGTTGACGGCTGGCCAACTGCGGGTATCAACCCCTTCTTTCGTCACTTCGTTGAAAAAGTAACGTATTTCTTTCAGCGGCTGCTCGTCCCGGGTCGAATTAAAGTCCCCTGCAAGGATTTTAATTGAGGAGGCGATATCCGGGAAATCTGATGTCGCGTCGCCAATGCTGATATCTAAAAGATAGCGGGCTTGTTCCGTACGCATGGTAGGATCTTTTTGCCAGTCGAGATGGGTCACCATAATGATGGGGGCAGAATCAAACCCAGGCACGTCAACCTGCGCCAGTAACGCCACGCGTTGTTCAGCATTACCCGACGGTAATTTTACCACCTGCGTGTGCAATATTTTATATTTGGAAAGCAGTCCTAACCCGTACTCACCGCCATCAAAATCGAGTGCTTTACCAAAGGCGTAATACAGTTTATTGGCATCAGCGATTTTTTTGAGTTGATCGATCTTTTGACTGCGCCCTGTTTTATTATCAACCTCTGGCACTGCTATAATATCTGCATCTATTCTTTTAATAGCTGAATTAAGTGCCGTAAAATCCGCCACATCAGCAGATGCTTCATTTTTACCAATGTTATAGGTGGCAATCTTTAAATGCGGGTTATTCTGCGTGTAAATTTTGTCAGGAATACCACCCTTTTGCACTTTAAGTATCTCATTACCAGCGAGTTTTTCACTTGCTTGTGCATTTGCAAATAAACATCCCAGCGCAATCATCGTCAATGTCATTGTTTTTTTCATGTCATCTATTCTCCAAATAATAAAATAGTGAGCGACAGCGTACCGGAGAACAGCGATCGTTATTGTGATCCTTAACTCAAGCTTTCGACGCGACGAAAATTAACTTTTGCCTGATTTATTTGTCTTGTCATCTGCTGGGCGTTCAAAGCTTGCGCTACTGCGTATGTTGCGATTACACTTTCATCACCGATTAACATTCTGAAAAACAAAAGGAGGATACTTATGCTGTACTGTGAACGTTTTATCGTTTCACATGCTTTTGGCGATCGCCAGTGCTCAAGCGTTATCGGTATCGTGCTGCGATAACTTCTGCTTGAGCGAAGCTAACTTCTCAATCCCCTTCTCTCGGGCTTACCGGGTTATCGTCAGCGATGTTTGACGAGGCGTTTTTACGCCTGTAACTCTTGAGTAAGCAACAATGAGCACATTACTAACCGCACAATCCTTACACGTTGATACGGCATTTGGCACGCTATTCGACGATCTTTCCTTCACCCTGAAAAAAGGTGACCGCATCGGGCTTATCGGTTACAACGGCTGCGGCAAAAGTACGCTGTTAAAACTGCTTGATGGCACGATTTCACCCACCAGCGGGTCTATCGCGCAGGCGAATCACTGTCATCTCGCACGTGTGGAGCAACATTTACCTGACGATATACTGCCGCTTACGTTGCAAGAGGCGGTGCTTGCTCAACTTCCCGAGCATGAACGCGCGAGCCAGCAATGGCGAGTTGAAGCGTTGCTGGCCGAAATGGGTTTCACGCCGGAGAATTTATCTCTGACAGCACAAACGCTGAGCGGCGGACAACACACGCGTCTGTTATTAGCGCGGGCGCTGATGCGAAATCCTGACCTGCTACTGCTGGATGAACCGGGTAACCACTTGGATTTGCCCACATTACTGTGGCTGGAACAGTTCTTACAGAACTGGTCTGGTAGTTTTGTGGTGGTTTCCCACGATCCGCAGTTGCTGGATGCCGTAACTCACGGGACCTGGCTCCTGCGCGATCGCACCCTGCACGCCTTCGATCTGCCCTGTAGCGCGGCGCGTCAGGCTCTGGTAGACAGAGACGCCAGCGATGCTTTGCGCCATAAGGCTGAACAAAAGGAGATCGACCGCGTCACCGCCAGCGCCAAACGGCTGGCGACCTGGGGGCGGGTCTACGACAACGAAGACCTTTCCCGTAAAGCCAAGCAGATGGAAAAACAGGTGCTGCGCCTGAAAGAGGTACAGACCGAAGTAACCTCGGGAAGTCAGTGGACACTAACATTGCAGGGTGATGCCCTGCGTGCGGATCGTTTGCTGGAGATGACTCATCTGTCCGTGGCCCCTGCTCCTGGCGCAGATTCGCTGTTTTCGATAGCCGGTATCCGCGTAAAAAGCGGCGATCGCGTGGCGATTGTCGGGCGCAATGGGTGTGGGAAATCATCGCTGTTAAGGCTTATCTGGCAACAGTTTCACTCACAGCTGGCATCGCCTTCATTGGTGTTACATCCGCGCGTTACGCTAGGGTATTACGATCAGACGCTGCACCAACTCGCTGATGACGACTCGCTGTTTGACGCGCTGGAAGCGTTTGCTCCTCAGCCTGATATTCGCAAAATGGCCTTGATTAGCGCGGGCTTTCCATGGGTTCGGCACGCACAGCGGGTCAGTACATTAAGTGGTGGCGAGCGTTCCCGGTTATTGTTTGTGGGACTGACGCTTGCGCGTTATAGCCTGCTGATGCTCGATGAACCGACCAACCATCTGGATATGGAAGGCAAAGAGGCGCTGGCAGAAACGCTGCAAAGCTATCACGGCGGCGTGCTGCTGGTCAGTCACGATCGCCAGCTTATCAGCAAAAGCTGTAACCGGTTCTGGTTTATTGATAACGGCGAACTCAGCGAATGGCACGATCTGGACGCGATCAACGCGCGAATTCGGGAAACATCTGCTGAGATACCCGTCCCGAAAACGGTGGTTGAAGCGAGAAATGAAATAAGCCGCGACAGTGATGCGTTACTGGAACAACTTCTCGAACTGGAGCAGCGGCTGGCCGACGATCTCGCTCGTAAGCCGAAACATCAAAAACCGCTGTTACAAGCGCAATGGCGTCAGGAGATTGCGCGTCTGAACTCAATACTGGAGTAAACCGCATTGCCGGATGGCGCCTGCTTATCCGGCCTACATCAGCAAAATGCGCCTGTAGGCCCGTCATCCGGCATGCCATGTATTACTGCGGTTTTTTCTCTTTCCAGGCATCCCAGGCCTGTTTGATCTCTTGCTTTGCCGTAGCGGCGTCGTTGAAACCGTTCAATTCTACCTTTTTGCGCCCTTCCGGCAGATCTTTGTACACGCGGAAGAAAGATTCCAGGCGTTGCACTTCAATCTTGGGCAGATCGCTCAACTCTTTGATGTCATCATAAGTCGGGTCAATTTTACAGGCCGGAACGGCGACAATTTTGTCGTCCTTTTCTCCGCCGTCGATCATCTTCAGCACGCCAATCGCGCGCAGCTTAATCAATGTTCCAGGGGCCAACGGCGCACGGGTATAAAAAATGACGTCCAGCGGGTCGCCGTCACCGGCTAAAGATTGAGTCAACGAGCCGTAGTTGGCGGGATAGGCAACCGGCATTGACTGGAAGCGATCGGCAACGATAAAACCGGTTTTGGCGTCGGTTTCATATTTAATCATTCCACCTGCCGGGATTTCAGTTACGGCATAAAACTCTTCCGGGTTATTTTCCGGCTGAGGAAATTCGAGGATGTTCTGCGCCTGAGCGGACGCACAAAGAAACACGCTGACTGCAAGTAATTTTTTTACCAGATGCATTGTCTTTTAACTCTTCTATTATTGAAAAGACAACACCTTACGTTGAGCAGATGACAGAAACATGACGTTTTTTTGGCAAAAAAATGGCGCTACCAATGTAGCGCCATTACGTGGAGGTAACGTCAGGGATTAGTTAACCCCTTCCTCGCTCTCTTTTTTCGCTTCTTGTCTTTCGACTTCGCGATACCAGCGCGGGTGATGTTTCTTCGCCCAGCGACGGCTCACTTTCCCTTCGATCATGCCTTTAATAGAGCCTTTCACCCAGAATGCCATATACATATGGATGAGGATGGCGTGCATCAGAATAATGCCTGCCGCCGCATGGATCAGCAGGCTATAACGCACGACCTGCATCGGGAAGAACTGCGCAAAGTACGGACGCCAGATAATAATGCCGGTAATCAGCAGCACGAAAATCATGCTCATGATCGACCAGAACATCATTTTCTGTCCGGCGTTGTACTTGCCCACATCCGCCACTTTATGTTCATTGCCTTTCAGCACTTCCACAATGTTTTTCAGCCACGGAATATCTTTTTTATCCGGGATGTTGTGGTGAACAAAGCGTACAAACATGAACATTAACGCCACGAAGATCAGCAGCCCGAAGAACGGGTGCAAAATACGCCCCATCTGCGGCGTACCGAAAGTCTGCGTCAGCCATTGCAGAGTCGGGAAGAAAAATGAAATCCCCGACAGCGCCACCAGGAAGAAGCAGATCACCACCGTCCAGTGACAGGCGCGGTCGATAAACTTCGTGCGCACAATCATTTTCGACTTACTCATGATGATCCTCCTCGTCGTCGTCCACTTCCTTATTCGGACCAATACCAACGTAGTGGTAAATAAGCCCGGCGAAGGTGGCGATAAATCCGGCTGCGGCCAGCGGTTTCAGCGCCCCTTTCCACAGATTGATAGAGGTATCAATCTGCGGATCTTTCGGCAGGCCGTGGTACAGCTCCGGCTGGTTGGCATGATGCAGAACGTACATCACATGCGTCCCCCCCACACCTTCCGGGTTGTAGAGTCCGGCGTGTTCGAAACCGCGAGCTTTCAGTTTGGCCACCCGCTGTTCGCCCATTTCCAGCATTTCCTGCTTGGTGCCGAAATGTATTGCCCCTGTTGGACAAGTCTTGACGCAGGCAGGCTCCTGCCCGACGCTGACGCGGTCCACACACAGCGTACATTTATACACGCGGTTATCCTCTTTATTGAGGCGCGGAATATTAAATGGACACCCGGCAATACAGTAGCCGCAGCCAATGCAGTGCTCTGACTGGAAATCGACAATCCCGTTGGCGTACTGAATAATCGCCCCGGCAGACGGGCACGCCTTCAGGCAGCCCGGATCTTCACAGTGCATACAACCGTCTTTACGAATTAGCCACTCAAGCTTGCCGTTCTGTTCGGTTTCGCTAAATCGCATCACCGTCCAGGATTTGGCGCTGAGATCGGCGGGGTTGTCATACACCCCGACGCAATGACCGACTTCATCGCGGATATCGTTCCACTCTGAACATGCCACCTGGCAGGCCTTACAGCCTATACAGGTGGACACATCGATCAGTTTCGCGACCTCTGCTTTGTAATCACGGGCCTGAGGCGGCGGCGTGATGGAGTTTGTTGCGGACCGTTTGATGATGTCCTGCGTTTCCATAGACATATATTCGCCCCCTTACGCCTTCTCGATGTTTACTAAAAACGCTTTGTATTCCGGCGTTTGCGAGTTTGCATCACCGACATTCGGCGTCAGGGTGTTGGCGATATAGCCTTTACGCGCGACTCCTTCAAAGCCCCAGTGGATCGGGATCCCAACCGTTTCGACCTGCTGACCGTTGACGTTCAGGGTACGCAGACGACGCGTAACCACCGCAACTGCGCGAATAAATCCACGCTTGCTGCTGACTTTCACGCGATCGCCGTTATTGATACCTTTCGCTGCCGCCAGCGTTTCGCTGATTTCCACAAACTGTTCTGGTTGAGCAATCGCATTAAGCAATGCGTGCTTGGTCCAGGTATGGAAGTGTTCGGTCAGACGATAAGTCGTCCCAACGTACGGGAAGTCCTGTTTGGTTCCCATGCGTAGCTTATCCGCCTCGTACAGACGGGCTGCCGGGTTGGAGATTACGTTCGGGTGCAGCGGGTTGGTACCCAGCGGCGTTTCCATTGGCTCGTAGTGTTCCGGGAACGGCCCTTCCGCCATCTTATCAATGGCGAACAGACGACCCAGACCTTCCGGCTGCATGATAAACGGATTGGTGCCGCTGCCAGGCGCCGCGGTGTTGAAGTCCGGGATGTCGTTCCCCGTCCACTTCGTACCGTTCCACTGGATCAGCATGCGTTTTGGATCCCACGGTTTACCCTGCGGATCCGCCGACGCGCGGTTATACAGAACGCGACGGTTCAGTGGCCATGCCCATGCCCAACCCAGCGTATTACCCAGCCCTGACGGGTCGGCGTTATCGCGGTTGGCCATCTGGTTGCCCTGCTCGGTCCAGCTACCGGTATAAATCCAGCAGGAAGATGAGGTTGTGCCATCATCACGCAGCAGCGCAAAGCTATTGAGCAACTGGCCTTTCTTCGCAATCAGCACACCGTTGGCATCATAGAGATCTTCCAGCGCATAGCCGTTGTTCTCTTTCGCCACTTCCTCTGAATGCGGTTCGTCCGGCTGCTTATAGTTCCAACTCATTTTCAGCACGGGTTCAACTGCTTTACCGCCTTCAGTGCGGTACATGTCGCGCAGACGGTGGTAAATGCCGGCCAGAATTTCGCCATCGTTACGGGCTTCGCCCGGCGCGTCCTGACCTTTCCAGTGCCACTGCAACCAGCGACCGGAGTTGGCAATTGAACCGTCCTCTTCCGCAAAGCAGGTTGACGGCAAACGGAAGACTTCGGTCTGGATAGATGCCGGATCAACGTCGTTTGATTCGCCGTGGTTTTGCCAGAACGTTGAAGTTTCTGTCACCAGCGGATCGATAACGACCAGATACTTCAGTTTGCTCAGGGACTGCACCACTTTGTTTTTGTCCGGGAAGGACGCAACTGGGTTAAAGCCCTGACAGATGTAACCGGTGACTTTTCCGCTGTCCATCATGTTGAAGTATTTGATCACGTCGTAGGACTGATCCCACTTCGGCAGCCACTCAAAGCCCCAGTCATTCTCTTTCTGTGCCGCATTGCCGTAGAAAGATTTCATCAGGCTAACGAAAAACTTCGGATAGTTGCCCCAGTAGTTAACCTGATCGGCCAACGTCGCTTTTGGCGTGTTCGCGGCCAGATAGGTTTGCAGATCTGTCTGTTTTTCTGACGGTAGCGTCAGGTAGCCCGGCAGGCTGGTAGAGAGCAGTCCTAAGTCTGTTAACCCCTGAATGTTGGAGTGACCGCGCAAGGCGTTGACACCGCCGCCGGCCATCCCCATGTTGCCGAGCAGCAGCTGGATCATCGCCATGGTGCGGATGTTTTGCGCCCCGACGGTATGCTGCGTCCAGCCCAGCGCATACAGGAACGTGGTTGTACGATCGACTGCGCTGGTGGAAGCCAGCACTTCGCAGACTTTCAGGAAGTCTTCTTTTGGCGTACCGCAGATATTTTCCACCACATCTGGCGTGTAACGGGATACATGCTGTTTCAGCAGGTTCCACACGCAGCGCGGATGGCTTAATGTTTCATCGCGTTTGGCGTAGCCGTTTTCATCGAACTGATAGTTCCAGGACGATTTATCATACTGACGTTTTTTCGCGTCATACCCGCTGAACAGACCCTCTTCGAAAGCAAAATCATCCCGCACCAGCAGGCTGGCGTTGGTGTAATGCTTAACGTATTCAGCGTTGATTTTGTTATTTTCAATCAGGTACAGCAAAACGCCGGACAGGAACGTAATGTCCGTGCCGGAACGAATCGGTGCGTAAATATCCGCCACCGAGGCTGTACGTGTAAAACGTGGGTCAACAACAATCAGCGTGGCGTCATTGTTGTTTTTAGCTTCCATCGCCCAGCGGAATCCCACCGGATGTGCTTCAGCGGCGTTACCGCCCATCACCATCACGACGTTAGCATTTTTAATATCAACCCAGTGGTTGGTCATCGCACCGCGACCAAATGTTGGAGCAAGACTTGCTACCGTTGGTCCGTGTCAGACGCGCGCCTGGTTGTCTACTGCCAGCATGCCGAGTGAGCGCACAAATTTTTGCGTCAGCATGCCGGTTTCATTACTTGCTGCAGATGCGCACAGCATCCCGGTTGAAAGCCAGCGGTTAACCGTTACGCCCTGCTCATTTTTCTCAATAAAGTTGGCGTCACGGTCAGTTTTCATCAGCTTCGCGATGCGGGAGAAAGCTTCATCCCAGCTGATACGCTGCCATTTGTCGGAACCAGGAGCGCGATATTCCGGGTAACGCAGACGGTTTTCACTGTGTACGTAATCCAGTAATCCTGCGCCCTTAGGACATAATGCCCCCCGGCTCACCGGATGATCCGGATCCCCTTCAATATGGTAAATCGACTCTTTGGCGTTTTTTGCTCCATCACCCAGGCTATACATTAATAGCCCGCAACCTACGGAACAGTATGTGCAGGTGTTTCGGATCTCTTTGGCGCGTAATAACTTATAGTTTCGCGCCTGAGCCAGTGCCATTTTGGGTGCAAAACCCAGAGCGGCTACTGTTGTTCCCGCCATACCGCCCGCGCAGATTTTAAAAAATTGTCTGCGGCTGACGTCCATTGCTTTCCTCTTTTTTGCAGGGATTCGTACAAGAAATCTCTCAAAGTGCGTAATCGAGGCAGCCTGAAAGATGACATGTACAACTTCGCGACGAAACTATCAGCTATATCCATATTTTTTTTGCGTCAAATCAAAAACGAAACGGTTCCGCTACTAAATAGTGCACTTTGTTTAACCCTTGTACCCATAAGGAGGTATGCAAAAGGTAATTAATTAGCGTGCTACGGTGTAAAAGTGCTATAAATTTCAGCTTATTTTTTGCCAGTGGTATGGACAGAGAAACAGAATGACAAAACAAAAAGCAACGTTAATTGGTCTGATTGCCATCGTACTCTGGAGCACGATGGTTGGGCTTATTCGGGGAGTGAGTGAGGGACTGGGACCTGCTGGCGGCGCAGCGATGATTTTTTCATTAAGCGGCCTGTTGCTCATATTTACTGTCGGATTTCCAAATATCAGAAAAATTCCTGTTCGCTATTTAATCGCCGGTAGCGTGCTTTTTGTTAGCTATGAAATTTGTTTAGCACTGGCCCTGGGTTATGCCGCTACCCGTCATCAGGCTATTGAAGTCGGGATGGTAAATTATCTCTGGCCAAGCCTGACGATATTGTTCGCCATATTATTTAATGGTCAAAAATCAACCTGGCTGGTCATTCCTGGATTAATTATCGCATTGACCGGTGTTTGTTGGGTATTAGGTGGTGAAAATGGCCTCAATCCTGGCGAAATTATCAGCAATGTTGCCAGTAGTCCGCTCAGTTATTTTCTCGCCTTTCTGGGGGCTTTTATCTGGGCCACATATTGCACAGTGACCAATAAATTTGCAAAAGGCTTTAACGGCATCACGGTGTTCGTCTTACTGACAGCCGCAAGTCTGTGGGTTTACTATTTTGTCACCCCTCAGCCGGAAATGGTTTTCAGCACTCCGGTGACGATTAAAATGTTCACTGCAGCATTAACGTTAGGATTTGCCTATGCTGCGTGGAATATTGGTATTTTGCACGGTAATGTCACCATTATGGCGGTGGGTTCTTATTTTACCCCCGTACTGTCCTCCGCGCTTGCCGCCGTGCTACTCAGCGCCCCGCTATCACTTTCTTTCTGGCAAGGCGCGCTGATGGTTTGCGCTGGCTCGCTACTTTGCTGGTTGGCAACGCGCCGCGCCTGAAAAAAACCGGGTTTTATCACAAATAAATAAAATCCGGCTATACTTTAGCCAGGCTGATGGATAATTATTGCGCATTGCACTTGTGTTTTTTGTTTATATTTGTTTAATTAAATGTTAAATATATGATTATTAGTTAACGCGTGAAAGTATTTCATGTTTATCTATAACCCTCCGCATGTATATATTATACAAGCGAAACTAACGCCATTTAAACCATAGCTGCCATAATAGTCCCCTGCGTAAATATATCTCATCAGATTTGTCACATATTAAGATTAATACAATCAGCTGTATTATGTAGATCTGGATCACACAACTTCAAATATTTCGCAATATTATGAAACTTATTATTGAACTTATACCACTGCGTCATTTAAAAATGGTTTGCCATTGACGAACCCCTTCGTTTAGCAATGGTTTAGGAAACACACCAAGAAAAAATTATAAGGATTATTTAGAATGAAACTTAAATTAGTTGCAGTGGCAGTGACTAGCCTGTTGGCGGCAGGTGCAGTAAACGCGGCTGAGGTATATAACAAAGACGCAAACAAACTGGATATCTACGGTAAAGTTCACGCTCAGCATTATTTCTCTGATGACACCAGCAGCGATGGCGACAAAACCTACGCACGTCTGGGCTTCAAAGGCGAAACTCAGATCAATGACCAACTGGTTGGTTTTGGTCAGTGGGAATATGAATTCAAAGGCAACCGTTCTGAAGATCAGGGTTCCGAAGCAGACAAAACCCGTCTGGCATTTGCTGGCCTGAAATTCGCTGAATACGGTTCTTTCGACTACGGTCGTAACTACGGCGTAGCTTACGACATCGGCGCATGGACCGACGTTCTGCCAGAGTTCGGTGGCGATACCTGGACCCAGACTGACGTATTCATGACTCAGCGTGCTACCGGCGTTGCAACCTACCGTAACACCGATTTCTTCGGTCTGGTTGAAGGTCTGAACTTTGCTGCTCAGTATCAGGGCAAAAACGATCGTAACAATGAAGTAGAAGCAAACGGCGACGGTTTCGGTCTGTCTACTACTTATGAGTACGAAGGTTTTGGCGTTGGTGCGACCTACGCGAAATCTGACCGTACCGACCGTCAGGTTCGTAACGGTAACAACGGTCTGTACGCATCCGGTCAGAATGCGGAAGTATGGGCTGCTGGTCTGAAATATGATGCGAATAACATCTACCTGGCGACCACCTACTCCGAAACCCGCAACATGACTACGTTCGGTAAAATCGACGGTATTGCTAACAAAGCTCAGAACTTTGAAGCTGTTGCTCAGTACCAGTTCGACTTCGGCCTGCGTCCGTCCGTTGCTTACCTGAAATCCAAAGGTAAAGATCTGGGTTATTTCGGCGACCAGGATCTGGTTGAATACGTAGACCTGGGTGCTACCTACTACTTCAACAAAAACATGTCTACCTTCGTTGATTACAAAATCAACCTGCTGGATGACAACAACTTCACCCGCTATGCAGGTGTAAGCACTGACAACATCGTGGCTGTTGGTCTGAACTACCAGTTCTAATTTTGTTGTAGTCTGAATACAAAGCCAGTCCTTTCGGGGCTGGCTTTTTCTCTTGATGTAGTCTCGGTCATAAGGAGTATGCCGTGCAGACGTTCACTGGTCGTTGTCTTTGCGGACAGAGTCATTTTACCGTTGACGTCGAAATGCTGGATGTCTATGCCTGCCACTGTACGTTGTGTCAGAAATGGTCGGGTGGCATCGCTATGTATCTGGAGGCCAGCGCTCATCCGCAGATGTCGCCGGATTCAGCCCAACCCTCACACTTTCCTTCTTCAAATCGTGGTGAACGTTTCTTCTGTTCCGGCTGTGGGTGCCCGCTGTGGTTTACCCTGACGGGTAGCGAACGCTATTTTGTGCCGTGGACGCTACTGGAACTTAACGAGGTAGATCGCCGCCGCCTGGTGTTAGCGGCAGAGATCTATACGGAAACTCAACCTGCATTCTGGAGACTGACGGGGCAATACGCTCGCTTGAGTGGAAAAGAAGTCGAAGAGATGGATTACCCCTGTCATTTAGCCCACTAGTTATTGATGCTGTAGCTTTGCCAGACTGAACCACATCCCTATCGCTAATACGATAAGCATACTGCCAGCGCTGCTTAAGGCCACGCTATGTGACCAGGTAAAGGCTTCTCTGGCAGCCGCCAGCAATGCCTCACTCAGCGACGACGGGAGCGAATGCGCAAGTTGCACCGCTTCGCCCATTGATGATGAGGCGCGCTCTATCTCCTGCGGATTAAGTCCGGCAGGTGGCAGAATCGAGGCAGAAAAGCTACGGCTCAACAGTAAGCCAAAGATAGCGATGCCAAGCCCGGCGCCAAGTTCATAAGCCATCGTCTCAATGGCGCCAGCCGCTGCCGCTTTTTCTGCCGGGGCTGCTGCCATGATTGCCGCAGTTGAGGCCAAAAGCGCACTTGCCGCGCTGAATCCGAGCAAGGCCATCAATATCCACGCCTGTATTTGCTGCGTACTGAAATCCGTCATCGCCAGACCGTAAAAACTGACGGCGCTGAGCGCCATGCCCGCCGTTGCCACACAACGTAATCCCAGACGTGACACCAACATGCCGGCAATGGGGCCGCTGAAACCACTTGCCAGCATCACCGGCAGCATAAACAGACCGGCCTGATACGGCGTCAAACCGTGCACAAACTGGAGCTCCTGAGCCATCAGCAATTCGAAACCAACCAGCGTAATCATCGCGGTCATCGCCATTACTACGCCACTTAAGATAATGCGATGCGTGAACAGCCGCATATCAATCATTGGCCGCGAAGCTGCAAGCTGGATACGGACAAACTGCCCCAACAGCACAGCTCCGGCTAACAATGTCAGCACGATGGCAGTGGTCGCGATATGACCTTTCAGGGCGGTTTTGGCGCTATAGACCAGCAGCAGAATAGCGACAATCAGCATTATCGCATGACCGAAATTTAACGATTGATCGCGACGTCCAGCCTGGCGTGGCACGAAACGAGCCGTCAATGCCATTACCACCACAACAATAGGCACATTGATTAAGAACACGGATCCCCAATAGAAGTGCTCCAGCAGTATGCCGCCTACTAATGGCCCAAACGCCGCGCCGCCGGAACCGACAGCGGCCCAGACGCCGAGCGCCATATTGCGATGACGCTGTTCAGCAAAGGTGGCGCGAATACCCGCGAGCGTAGCCGGAACAATCATCGCCGCCCCGATCGCTAATACCGCCCGCGTGGCAATCAGCCAACTGGCGCTGTGGGCAAACGCAGCGGCCAGCGATGCCAGGCCAAATAACCCCCCGCCCAACAGCAGCAGACGTTTAAAACCGATGCGATCGCCCAATGCCCCCATTGGCAACACCATGCCAGCCATGACCAGCGAATAAATATCAATAATCCACAGCAGCTCGTTACCACTGGCACCCAGCGTCATACTCAGCGTGGGCGCGGCAACGTGCAGCACCGTTGCATCAATCGCAACAGGGATGTAGACCAGTACAATAATGACTAACGTTAACCACTGACGAAACATAAAACTCCCTAACAAAACCGAAACTGGACACATGTCCAGCTTTAGCGATCCTACGGAAAATTGAACGTATGTCCAACTTTTTGTTAGACTGCGTGCTATTGAGATACAGGAGGAATGATGAGCTATCTGAACCGGGATGAACGTCGGGAAGTGATTCTGCAAGCGGCGATGCGCGTTGCACTGGAAGAAGGGTTTACTGCCATGACCGTACGACGTATAGCGGCGGAAGCCCATGTGGCGACGGGTCAGGTGCATCATCACTTTTCCTCTGCCGGTGAACTCAAGTCACAGGCTTTTGTGCGCCTGATCCGTACCCTGCTTGATGCTGAACTGGTCAGCGAAAACGCCAGTTTTCGGGAACGGCTGCATGCCATGCTGGGCAGCGAAGATGGCGGGTTCGAACCCCATATCAGGCTGTGGCGTGAAGCACAGGTGCTGGCAGATAAAGATCCTGAGATCAAAAGCGCCTATCTGCTGACCATGCGGATGTGGCATGAGGAAACGGCTAACATCATCACTCAGGGACAGAAAGCCGGTGAGTTTTTATCCACCCCAGATGCCGCCGATGTCGCATGGCGTCTAATCGCAGTGGTCTGCGGCCTGGATGGTATGTATGTGTTGGGCATAGAGGAAATGGCCGATCCCGCTTTCGAGCACCACCTGGATCGTATGATTACGCTGGAGTTATTTAGTTGATGTTATAGATGAACAAACAATACATCATTTAAGTTTACAATTAGTAACACTTAACCAACCTGTAATTCTCCCCTTATCCCGCGTTATTGCGCTTTTTTATCTATTCTTTCAGTCAATATTCCCAAAACCTTTCAATAGTTTCTAAAAAGAAGCTGCGCGGCCTGTATGCGTTTATTTCTTTTTCATGAACGGCATGTGCATGGAGAATAATATGTCATCATCAAATGAGAAAAATAATCGTTATCTTTTGACTGACTGGAAACCAGAAAACCCTGCCTTTTGGGAAAACAAAGGCAAGCACATTGCTCGTAGAAATCTTTGGATATCAGTAAGTTGCCTTTTGCTTGCCTTCTGCGTCTGGATGCTGTTTAGCGCCGTAGCCGTCAATCTGAATAAAATTGGTTTTAATTTCACCACCGATCAACTGTTTTTATTAACGGCATTACCCTCCCTTTCTGGTGCAATATTGCGCGTTCCCTACTCCTTTATGGTACCTATATTTGGCGGTCGCCGTTGGACCATTTTTAGCACGATTATTCTGGTTATTCCCTGCGTCTGGCTGGGATTTGCCGTGCAAAATACCGCTACTCCGTTTGGAGTATTTATTATTATTGCGCTGATGTGCGGTTTTGCTGGCGCTAACTTTGCCTCCAGCATGGGCAATATTAGTTTTTTCTTCCCCAAAGCAAAGCAAGGCAGCGCGCTGGGCGTTAACGGCGGTCTTGGCAACCTCGGCGTCAGCGTGATGCAGTTGATCGCGCCGCTGGTGATTTTTCTGCCCATATTTACCTTTTTGGGCGTCCAGGGCGTACCGCAAGCAGATGGCTCGTTATTGTCGCTGGCCAATGCCGCATGGATTTGGGTTCCACTTCTGCTAATAGCCACCCTGGCGGCAGGTATGGGAATGAATGATATTGCCAGTTCGAAGGCTTCTATTGCTTCCCAGTTACCGGTCCTCAAGCGTTTTCACTTGTGGCTGTTAAGCCTGCTGTATCTTGCAACTTTCGGGTCATTTATCGGCTTTTCGGCGGGCTTTGCCATGCTGGCGAAAACGCAATTTCCTGACGTGGATATTCTGCAACTGGCGTTCTTCGGCCCCTTCATCGGCGCGCTTGCGCGATCGGCGGGCGGCGTTATCTCTGACAAGTTTGGCGGTGTACGCGTCACGTTAATTAACTTCATCTTTATGGCACTGTTCAGCGCCCTGCTGTTTCTTACTCTGCCGGGGTCCGGTGAAGGAAACTTTGTCGCCTTCTATCTGGTGTTTATGGGGCTGTTCCTGACCGCGGGTCTGGGAAGCGGGTCGACCTTCCAGATGATTGCGGTGATCTTTCGCAAAATCACGATTTACCGGGTGAAACTGCGCGGTGGTACAGAGGAACAGGCGCAGCGTGAAGCGGTAACCGACACCGCCGCCGCGCTTGGATTCATCTCTGCCATTGGCGCTGTGGGCGGCTTCTTCATTCCTAAAGCGTTTGGTTCATCCCTGGCGCTAACCGGCTCTCCGGTGGGGGCTATGAAAATATTTTTGGTGTTTTACATCGTCTGTGTGCTGGTGACCTGGCTGGTCTATGGCCGTAAATCACAAAAAAAATAACGAAATGGATACCGCTGGATCGGACATTCAGGCAGGCCTGGTGTGCGATTCATCGTCGGCAATATTATCGAAGCAGGAGTTATGTCATGAGTAAACTGTTAGATCGCTTTCGCTACTTTAAACAAAAGGGCGATACGTTTGCCGAGGGGCATGGGCAAGTGATGCACACCAATCGGGACTGGGAAGACAGTTATCGTCAGCGCTGGCAGTTCGATAAAATTGTGCGCTCTACCCACGGCGTGAACTGTACCGGCTCATGTAGCTGGAAAATCTACGTCAAAAACGGACTGGTGACCTGGGAAACGCAGCAAACTGACTACCCGCGCACCCGCCCTGACCTGCCAAATCATGAACCCCGCGGCTGTCCGCGCGGCGCCAGCTACTCCTGGTATCTTTACAGCGCCAACCGCCTGAAATATCCGTTAGTGCGTAAACGTTTGATCGAACTGTGGCGCGACGCCCTGACCCGCCAGTCCGACCCGGTGCTGGCCTGGGAATCGATTATGAACGACCCGCAAAAATGCCAGAGCTACAAGCAGGTACGCGGTCGCGGTGGTTTTATCCGTTCTAGCTGGAAAGAACTTAATCAGTTGATTGCCGCCGCCAACGTCTGGACGGTAAAGACCTACGGCCCGGATCGCGTGGCCGGATTTTCACCTATTCCGGCAATGTCGATGGTCTCCTATGCCGCAGGCACGCGTTATCTTTCCCTTCTTGGCGGCACCTGCCTGAGCTTTTATGACTGGTATTGCGACTTACCGCCTGCGTCGCCAATGACCTGGGGCGAGCAGACCGACGTTCCTGAATCCGCCGACTGGTATAACTCCAGTTATATTATTGCCTGGGGTTCTAACGTCCCACAGACCCGTACGCCTGACGCGCATTTTTTTACCGAAGTGCGCTACAAAGGCACTAAAACCATTGCCATTACGCCCGACTACTCGGAAGTCGCCAAACTGTGCGACCAGTGGCTGGCACCAAAACAAGGCACCGACAGCGCGCTGGCGATGGCAATGGGCCATGTGATTTTAAAAGAATTTCACCTCGACAGGCCCAGCGACTACTTCCTCAATTACTGCCGCCGCTATACCGATATGCCAATGCTGGTCCTGCTGGATGCGCGTGAAGACGGCAGCTACGTGCCTGGACGTATGATGCGCGCTTCAGACCTTGTTGACGGTCTGGGCGAAAGCAACAATCCGGAGTGGAAAACCGTGGCCTTTAACAGCGACGGTGAGCTGGTCGTGCCGAACGGCTCCATCGGCTTTCGCTGGGGTGAGACGGGAAAATGGAACCTCGAGTCGTTGGCCGCAGGGGTAGAAACAGAACTTTCCCTCTCGTTGCTTGGTCAGCATGATGACGTGGCTGGGGTAGCATTCCCCTACTTTGGCGGCAACGAAAACCCGCATTTTCGCAGCGTAAAACAACAGCCGGTGCTGGTGCGTCAGCTTCCGGTAAAACGCCTCACCCTCGCCGATGGCCGCAGTTGCCCGGTAGTGAGCGTTTATGATCTGGTACTGGCGAATTACGGTCTCGATCGTGGTCTGGATGACGTTCATAGCGCGCAAGATTACAGCGAAGTGAAAGCCTACACCCCGGCCTGGGGAGAACAAATCACCGGTGTGCCACGCCGTCATATCGAACAAATCGCCAGGGAGTTTGCCGATACGGCACACAAAACTCATGGCCGGTCGATGATCATCCTCGGGGCTGGCGTTAATCACTGGTATCACATGGACATGAACTACCGTGGCATGATTAACATGCTGGTGTTCTGTGGCTGCGTGGGGCAAAGCGGCGGTGGCTGGGCGCACTATGTGGGTCAGGAGAAACTGCGTCCGCAAACCGGCTGGTTACCGCTGGCGTTTGCGCTGGACTGGAACCGCCCGCCGCGTCAGATGAACAGCACTTCTTTTTTCTACAACCACTCCAGCCAGTGGCGTTATGAAAAACTCACCGCGCAGGAGCTCCTCTCTCCGCTGGCCGACGCGTCGAAATTTAGCGGGCATTTAATCGACTTTAACGTACGCGCCGAAAGAATGGGCTGGCTGCCGTCCGCCCCGCAGCTTAACCTCAACCCATTGACCGTGAAAGCGAAGGCTGAACAGGCTGGCTTGTCTCCTGTGGAATACACCGCACAAGCGCTGAAATCGGGTGATATCCGTTTTGCCTGCGAGCAGCCGGACAGCGGCCACAACCATCCGCGCAACCTCTTTGTCTGGCGCTCTAACCTGCTCGGCTCCTCCGGTAAAGGGCATGAATACATGCTCAAGTATTTACTGGGTACCGAAAGCGGGATCCAGGGAGAAGCGCTCGGTTCAAGCGAGGGCATTAAACCTGAAGAGGTGGAATGGCAGGCTGCGGCGATTGAAGGCAAGCTTGATCTGCTGGTCACGCTCGATTTCCGTATGTCCAGTACCTGTCTGTTCTCCGATATCGTTCTGCCGACCGCCACCTGGTATGAAAAAGATGATATGAACACCTCGGATATGCATCCGTTTATTCACCCGCTGTCGGCGGCGGTCGATCCGGCGTGGGAATCGAAGAGCGACTGGGAAATCTATAAAGGCATCGCCAAAGTGTTCTCGGAGGTCTGTGTCGGGCACCTTGGGCAAGAAACCGATGTCGTCCTGCAACCGCTGCAACACGACTCACCAGCAGAACTGGCGCAGCCGTTTGACATCCTCGACTGGCGCAAAGGCGAATGCGATCTTGTTCCAGGAAAAACTGCGCCTAATATCGCCGTCGTGGAGCGTGACTACCCTGCCACCTACGAGCGTTTTACCTCGCTCGGCCCGCTAATGGACAAACTCGGAAATGGTGGCAAAGGTATCTCCTGGAATACCCAGACCGAGGTCGATTTCCTCGGCAAGCTGAACTACACCAAACGCGAAGGTCCGGCGAAAGGTCGACCGCTGATCGACACCGCACTGGATGCGTCGGAGGTGATCCTCGCCCTGGCGCCGGAAACCAACGGTCAGGTGGCGGTCAAAGCCTGGGAAGCGCTGGGCGCCATGACCGGACGCGACCATACGCATCTGGCGTTGAACAAAGAAGATGAGAAGATCCGTTTTCGCGATATTCAGGCGCAGCCGCGCAAAATTATCTCCAGCCCGACCTGGTCCGGTCTTGAAAGCGAACATGTCTCCTATAACGCAGGCTATACCAACGTCCACGAGCTGATCCCATGGCGCACCCTGTCCGGTCGCCAGCAGTTGTATCAGGATCACGCGTGGATGCGTGCATTTGGTGAAAGCCTGGTGGCCTACCGTCCGCCTATCGACACCCGCAGCGTTAGCGAAATGCGCGACGTTCCGCCTAACGGTTTTCCGGAAAAAGCGCTCAACTTCCTGACGCCGCATCAGAAATGGGGGATCCACTCCACCTACAGCGAAAACCTGCTGATGCTGACGCTGTCGCGCGGCGGCCCCATCGTCTGGATCAGCGAGACCGATGCCAAAGAGTTGGGTATTGAAGATAACGACTGGATCGAAGCCTTTAACGCCAATGGCGCGCTTACCGCCCGTGCGGTAGTGAGTCAGCGCGTGCCACCGGGAATGACCATGATGTATCACGCTCAGGAACGAATCATGAACATTCCCGGCTCAGAAGTCACCGGGATGCGTGGCGGGATCCATAACTCGGTCACCCGCGTCTGCCCGAAACCGACGCATATGATCGGTGGCTATGCGCAGTTGGCGTACAGCTTTAACTATTACGGTACGGTCGGCTCTAACCGCGATGAGTTCATCATGATTAGAAAAATGAAAAATATTAACTGGCTGGATGATGAAGGTCGCGATCAGGTACAGGAGGCGAAAAAATGAAAATACGCTCACAGGTAGGCATGGTTCTTAATCTTGACAAGTGTATCGGCTGCCACACCTGCTCCGTCACCTGTAAAAACGTCTGGACCGGGCGCGAAGGGATGGAATATGCATGGTTTAACAACGTCGAGACCAAACCAGGCATTGGTTATCCGAAAAACTGGGAAGATCAGGAAGAGTGGCAAGGCGGCTGGGTTCGCGATGTCAACGGCAAGATAAGACCGCGTCTGGGCGGCAAGATGGGGGTGATTACCAAAATATTCGCCAACCCGGTGATCCCGCAAATCGATGATTACTATGAACCGTTTACCTACGATTATCAGCATCTGCATAGCGCACCGGAAGGCAAAAACCAGCCCACTGCGCGTCCACGTTCGTTGATCGACGGTAAACGGATGGACAAGATTATCTGGGGCCCCAACTGGGAAGAGCTGCTCGGCGGCGAGTTCTCAAAACGCGCCCGTGACCGAAACTTCGAGAAAATGCAGAAGGAGATGTACGGTCAGTTCGAAAACACCTTCATGATGTATTTACCGCGACTCTGTGAACACTGTCTGAACCCAAGCTGTGTCGCCACCTGCCCGAGTGGTGCCATCTATAAGCGTGAGGAAGACGGCATTGTGCTGATCGACCAGGACAAATGCCGCGGTTGGCGTTTGTGTATCAGCGGTTGTCCATACAAGAAAATCTATTTTAACTGGAAGAGCGGTAAGTCAGAGAAGTGCATTTTCTGTTACCCGCGTATTGAGTCCGGCCAGCCGACGGTATGTTCGGAAACCTGCGTTGGGCGTATCCGTTATCTCGGTGTATTGCTGTACGACGCCGACCGCATCGAGGAAGCGGCCAGTACTGAGCATGAGACCGACCTGTATGAGCGTCAGTGCGATGTGTTCCTCAATCCGCACGATCCGGCGGTCATCGAAGAGGCGTTAAAACAAGGCATTCCACAGAATGTTATCGACGCCGCCCAACGTTCGCCGGTCTACAAAATGGCAATGGACTGGAAGCTGGCGCTGCCGTTACATCCTGAGTATCGCACTCTGCCGATGGTCTGGTATGTGCCGCCGTTGTCACCGATTCAGTCGGTCGCTGATGCCGGTGGCCTGCCGCGCAATGGCAATATTTTACCGGCGGTGGAATCACTGCGTATCCCGGTACAGTACCTCGCCAATATGCTAAGCGCTGGCGATACCGCCCCGGTACTACGCGCGCTCAAGCGCATGATGGCGATGCGCCACTATATGCGCTCACAAACCGTCGAAGGCGTGACGGATACCCGCGCCATTGAGGAAGTCGGTCTGACCGTTGAGCAGGTGGAGGAGATGTATCGCTATCTGGCTATCGCCAACTATGAAGACCGCTTCGTGATCCCGACCAGCCACCGTGAAATGGCGCGCGACGCTTTCCCGGAGAAAAACGGTTGTGGTTTCACCTTTGGCGACGGCTGTCACGGTTCGGATACCAAGTTCAACCTGTTTAACAGCAGCCGTATTGATGCCATCGACATTACCGAAGTGCGCGATAAAGCGGAGGGTGAATAATGCAAATCCTCAAGGTTATCGGACTGCTGATGGAATATCCGGACGAACTGCTGTGGGAGTGTAAAGACGACGCGCTGGCGCTGGTGTCCAGCGATGCCCCAATGCTTATCGAATTTAGCCAGGCCCTGCTCAATGCGCCATTACTGGATAAGCAAGCCGAATGGTGCGAGGTGTTTGATCGGGGGCGCGCCACCTCACTGCTGTTGTTCGAACATGTCCATGCCGAGTCGCGTGATCGCGGCCAGGCGATGGTTGATCTGCTGGCGCAGTACGAAAAGGTCGGGCTCCAGCTTAACTGCCGCGAGTTGCCGGATCATCTACCGTTGTATCTGGAGTATTTAAGCGTGCTGCCGGAGGCCCAGGCCAAAGAAGGTTTACAGAATGTCGCCCCCATTCTGGCACTGCTTGGCGGTCGCTTAAAACAGCGCGATACGCCGTGGTATCAGTTGTTTGATGCCCTGCTGCTGCTTGCCGGTAGCCCCCTTTCAAGTGACAGTGTCACCAGGCAGGTTGGCGCAGAAACACGTGACGATACCCGTCAGGCCCTGGATGCGGTCTGGGAAGAGGAACAGGTGAAGTTTATCGAAGATAACGCCACCGCTTGTGACAGCTCACCGTTACAAAACTATCAACGACGCTTTAGCCAGGACGTGGCGCCGCAGTATGTCGACGTCAGCGCGGGAGGTCCGAAATGATACAGTATCTGAACGTCTTCTTTTACGATATCTACCCGTATTTGTGCGGCACGGTGTTTATCCTCGGCAGTTGGTTGCGTTACGACTACGGGCAATACACCTGGCGCGCCTCTTCCAGTCAAATGCTGGACAAACGCGGTATGGTGTTATGGTCAAACTTGTTCCATATCGGCATTCTGGGGATTTTTTTCGGTCACCTGTTTGGCATGCTGACCCCGCACTGGATGTATGCCTGGTTCCTGCCGATTGCGGTGAAACAGCAAATGGCAATGATTCTCGGCGGTGTTTGCGGCGTGTTAACGCTGGTTGGGGGCGCGGGTTTGCTGGTGCGGCGCCTGACTAATCCACGCATTCGCGCAACATCATCCACTGCCGATATTCTGATCCTGTGCATTCTGCTGGTTCAATGCATTCTCGGCTTAACCACTATTCCGTTCTCCGCACAGCACCCTGACGGCAGTGAAATGCTGAAACTGGTCGGTTGGGCGCAGTCGGTGGTGACTTTCCAGGGGGGCGCATCCGCGCATCTGGATGGCGTGGCGCCGATATTCCGTGCCCATCTGGTGCTAGGCATGACGATATTCCTACTGTTTCCATTCACACGTCTGGTACACGTGTGGAGTGCGCCGTTTGAGTACTTCACCCGCCGCTATCAAATTGTGCGCTCGCGCCGCTAATTGCCTCTGATGCCTGGTGGCCTAAGCGCCACCAGGTCTGCATCGCTATCCCGCTTTTTGTACGCTATGATGCTTCTCCATTCCAGGGAGAACGCTAATGAAACCACAGGTTTACCACGTCGATGCCTTTACCTCGGTCCCCTTTCGCGGCAATTCAGCGGGCGTGGTGCTGCATGCTGACGGACTGAGCGAAGCGCAGATGCAGTTGATTGCCCGCGAGCTGCGTCATTCGGAAACTGCATTCCTGCTGACCAGCAACGACAGCGATGTACACATCCGCTATTTCACGCCGACGGTTGAAGTTCCCATCTGTGGACATGCTACCGTCGCCGCGCACTACGTGCGGGCCAAGGTACTGGGTCTGAGCAACACGACTGTCTGGCAAACCTCGCTGGCCGGGCGTCATCGGGTGGATGTTGAAACTGTAGGGAATGACTATCGCATTAGCCTTGAGCAAGGAACACCTGGATTTGAACCTCCGCTGCAAGGCGCGGTTCGCGCTGCAATTATCCACGCCCTGCATCTGAGCGAAGACGATATGCTGCCAGGGCTGCCGATCCAGGTTGCCACCACCGGCCATTCGAAAGTGATGATTCCGCTAAAGCCTGAGGTAGACCTGGACGCCCTTTCCCCAGATTTGCAGGCTCTGGCGACCATCAGCCAACAAATTGGCTGTAACGGTTTCTTCCCTTTTCAAATCCGTAAGGGCGAAAACGCCACCGATGGACGCATGTTTTCACCCGCAATTGGTATTGTGGAAGATCCAGTCACCGGCAATGCCAACGGGCCGATGGGCGCGTGGCTGGTTCACCACCGACTGATGGCGCATGATGGCAAAACGTTACGTGTTCAGGGGCATCAGGGCCGCGCGTTGGGTCGTGACGGTATAGTTGATGTGAAGGTCGCTATTCGTGATAACCAGCCGGAAAAAGTCACCATTACCGGTTCGGCGGTGATCCTGTTTCATGCCGAATGGGCGATAGATTTTTAATCTATTCCTGTGGGCCGGATATGGCGATTACGCCGCATCCGGCACTATTCCCGATGGTGTTATTTTCCCGCTTCCGGGTGCGTATCAAACGCCGCCATTACCGTCGCCAATTCTTCTTCAGTAAATCCATGCTTCACATCATCCACGCCCAATCCAAACCGCGCCTGCAATAAGGCGTACAGGCTGGCGACGTCAGGCAGATTAATCTGCTCTACCGCATGGCCATCCTGATAATGGGTAAAATGAAAATTGGTTAACGTAAATTTACCGCCGTCTGGCAGATGACGGCACATCAGCAGATGGTGACGAAAATGCGACTGCGGCCAATGCGCCGACCAGAAGTTGCCCATCAGATAATCGCTCTGATGCTGCATAACCAGGTCAAAACGGTACATTGATTGCCAGTGTTCGTGATGAAGGAACTGCAAAATCCAGTCTTCACCTTCCTGAATCAGACGATACTCTCCGTGTGGTGTGTGCTGTGCAACATCCGCCTGCAGACGAATCGGCGCTGTCAGCGTTTGCCCACCGAATCCGACGTCAGCGATCCACTGCTCTCCCTGTAGCTCAACCAGCAGCAGACGATGCGTGCGTGGCGGTAGGCTTGACGGATTCGCCAGTACCACACGTCCAAGTAAACTGCGAACGGTAAAACCGATTTCGCGGAGCGCCCGCTCAAATAACCCATTTTGCTCAAAACAATAACCGCCGCGACGCGCCGTTACCAGTTTCTCTTCCAGCGATGCGTCGTCGAGTTGCATTTCGCGTGGCAGCAGCACATCAAGATTTTCAAAAGGAATGGCGCTGTTGTGCAGTAAATGCAGCGCTCGCAGGGTTTCAATGTTGACGTTGGCCGAACCTGACCAGCCAATACGGGCAAAATAAGCGTTTAAAAAAGGCGTCATACCAGCTTCCTGTTTGTGTAATGTTGTACTTATAACGCATTTTTAATTTTACGCTGTCGATTTTGTGCGTTGTTCTTCCTCACGAGGCGACAAAATCGCTAATACCGTTAATATCTAAGTTAATTGTGGTGTGTTATCTCTCAGCCAAGGAGCATCCATGAGCCATTTTCGTCCTCTCGAATTGAAACATGCCAGTCGACTGCTAAATCACGGCCCTACCATTTTAATCACCAGTCGGGACGATCATACAGAGCGGCGGAATGTGATGGCCGCTGCGTGGTCAATGCCCGTGGAGTTTGAACCACCGCGTATCGCAATTGTGGTTGATAAAACCGCCTGGTCGCGGGAACTGATTGAACGCAGCGGTATGTTTGGCATCGTTATTCCGGGGGTTGCCGCCGCTAACTGGACCTGGGCCGTTGGCAGCGTTTCCGGTCGCGTGGAAGATAAATTCAACTGCTACGGCATTCCTGTGGTGCAAGGACCGGTGTTGGGTTTACCGCTGATAGAAGCAAAATGCCTGGCCTGGATGGAATGCCGTCTACTGCCTGCAACGGCGGCGCAGGAAAAGTATGACACCCTGTTTGGGGAAGTGGTCTCGGCGGCCGCTGATGAGAGAGCCTTCGTGGAAGGACGATGGCAGTTTGATGATGACAAGCTCACTACCCTGCATCACCTTGGGGCCGGAACGTTTGTCTCCAGCGGGAGACGCATTACCGCAGGTGAATAATTGTCTGCTAACGAATGGCGGCTCATGCTTTTCATCCCTCACCGTCTTCTTAAAACTTCTGAAAAACCAGTCGGATGAATCGCTGTCCTTCCTTGCTGAATCATTTGCGTGAATTATAGTTAAACTTGCTCTAACTCAAATATCTATTCCAAATCCAATCAGTCAAAGCAGCATCCCCCAACTGTACTTATAAAGTGTCAGAGAGGTTTTACGATGCAACTGAATAGAATCGCACAAAGTTTTATCCTTGCCGGGTTACTCACCTCTGCCTCTGCTCCCCTGATTGCCGCTGAAGCGCCAAAGGACGCAACCGCTTCCACGCAACAAGCGAACAATGCGCTTTTCAATCAACTGCCCTTCTCAGATAACACCGACTTTACCGATGCTCATAAAGGCTTCATCGCCCCAATTCCTCAGGATGTGATCAAAGGTGAGCAAGGAAATGTCATCTGGAATCCGCAACAATATGCGTTCATTAAAGAAGGCGATAAAGCCCCGGATACGGTAAATCCGAGCCTGTGGCGTCAGTCCCAGTTGATCAACATCAGCGGACTGTTTGAAGTGACGGAAGGCGTTTACCAGATCCGTAACCTCGATCTGTCCAACATGACGATCATTGAAGGTAAAGAAGGCGTCACCGTTGTTGACCCGCTGGTATCAGCAGAAACGGCCAAAGTCGGGATGGATCTTTACTTTAAAAACCGCGGTCAAAAACCCGTAGTCGCGGTGATTTATACGCACAGCCACGTTGACCATTACGGCGGCGTACGCGGCGTTGTTGATGAAGCAGACGTTAAAGCGGGCAAAGTGAAGATTTATGCACCTGCCGGCTTTATGGAAGCGGCGGTGGCTGAGAATATCATGGCCGGTAACGTCATGAGCCGTCGCGCGAGCTATATGTACGGCAATCTACTAAAACCTGATGCCAAAGGTCAGGTTGGTGCCGGACTGGGAACCACGACCTCCGCGGGAACCGTCACCCTGATTGCGCCAACCAATATAATTGAAAAAGATGGGCAAAAAGAGGTCATTGATGGCCTGACCTATGACTTCATGTTGGCCCCAGGCTCCGAAGCGCCGTCAGAAATGTTGTGGTATATCGAAGAGAAGAAACTGATTGAGTCTGCTGAAGACGTCACCCACACCCTGCACAACACCTACTCCCTGCGCGGGGCCAAAATTCGTGAGCCGTTGCCATGGTCCAAATACATTAACGAAGCGATTGTACGCTGGGGAGATAAAGCAGAAATCCTGATGGCGCAGCACCACTGGCCAACCTGGGGTAATGACAAAGTCGAGAACCTGTTGAAAAGCCAACGAGATCTGTATCGTTACATCAACGACCAGACGCTGCGTATGGCTAACGAAGGTCTGACCCGCGATGAAATCGCCGCGAACTTTAAACTGCCGGACTCACTGGCGCATACCTGGGCTAATCGCGGTTACTATGGTTCCGTCAGTCATGATGTGAAAGCGACCTATGTGCTCTATCTCGGCTGGTTTGATGGCAACCCGGCAACGCTGGATGAACTGCCGCCGGAAGAAGCGGCGAAGAAATTCGTCGACTATATGGGCGGAGCGGACGCCATTCTGCAGAAAGCGAAAGCCGACTATGACCAGGGTAACTATCGCTGGGTGGCCCAGGTGGTGAGCAAAGTGGTGTTTGCCGATCCCAATAACCAGGCCGCGCGCAACCTGGAAGCTGATGCGCTGGAACAGCTAGGATACCAGGCTGAATCCGGCCCGTGGCGCAACTTCTACCTGACCGGCGCGCAAGAGCTGCGTAATGGTGTGGTTAAAGGCCCAACCCCGAACACTGCCAGCCCGGATACCGTACGCGCCATGACGCCGGAAATGTTCTTCGACTATCTGGCGGTACATATTAACGGGCAGAAAGCGGGTGATGCCAAATCGGTGTTTAACATCGACCTTGGCAGCGACGGTGGTAAATATAAGCTTGAACTGGAAAATGGCGTACTAAACCATACCGCCAATGCCGAAGCAAAAGAGGCTGACGCCACGATCACATTGAATCGCGACACGCTCAATAAAATCATCCTCAAGGAAGTGACGCTGAAACAGGCGCAAGACAGCGGCGATGTGAAGATAACCGGCGACGGCGCTAAACTTGACGCTATGCTCGGCTATATGGATAAGTTCGAATTCTGGTTTAACATCGTTACACCGTAAACCTGTTGAAAACGGGCGGAAAATTCGCCCGTTTTATCTCACATGCTGTAGCCAGGTTTTTTAATTAACGTTGCCATCTGCGGCTTAATCTCCGCATCCCACACGCCCTGCCACGCCTCTGGCTCAACTTGATTCAGCGCCACGCTTACCGAGCTGTCTTTGCTTTGCAAATGACGAATAATGACGTCGGTAATATCCGCCGCCAGCGCGGATTTTTGCTCGTCGCTCAGATCGCGGGGAAAACATTTAATATCAACGTGCGGCATAGCAGGTTCCTTATTGTTTTGGTCAGAAAGTGTGTTTTCTCAAATAATCTTATTGTTTTTCAGCACGGAACGTAGCCGTGGGTGCTGGCAAACCGCATCAGCGATAGCGCTAATATTCGGCGTGTTGTCCTGGAACCAGTCATGTCCCGGCCCCCAGCTACGCATCACACAAATATAGACGTCCAGCAAGGTTAGCTGCTCTCCGAAAGCGTACGGCTCGGCGCTTAGCTGGTCATTCAACCACATATAGAGAGATTTTCGGTACTCAATACAATTTTTTTTCAACTGCGTCGGAGCATCCGGCACCCAGCGTTCAGGATAATCGGCATAGGTAAATGTGGGATAGACATTTGCCACCAGCCATATCAACAGACGCTGGAACTGCTGACGCTCGCTGCGCCCAACGGAGGGCGAAAGCTCGGGACAACGATCGAGGATCATCAGGGCGATCGCCGCTGTTTCCGTCATGACTTCGCCATTTTCCAGTACCAGTGTGGGCACCTGGCATAGCGGATTCATTGTCTTAAGCAACTCCCGCGAAGGACCATCGCTGTCAAAACCGTCGACATTAATAAAACTGTAAGGGATCTCCGCCAGTGTGAGCATCACTTCACTGATGGCCGATCCCCAGCCCGGCACCCCATAGACCTTAATCATGCTGTAACCCTCAACGTTAAAACACTAAGTGTAGAGCAGCATTCAATAACCTATGCAGGCATGATTATTACTCTCATAATAACAATGATCGGATATCGGGAGAAATAAGCGATGCGTTCCAGTATGTTTGAATATATGACCATTTTTATACAGGTTGTTGAGCAAGGTGGATTTGCCAGAGCTGCAGACGTATTACACCTGCATCGCCCCGCAGTGACCAAAGCCATCCAGCATCTTGAAGACGAACTGGGGGCAAAGTTACTTAACCGCACAACCCGTAAAGTGACGCTGACCGATGAAGGTGACGCTTTTTACCAACGCACAAAAATACTGCTTGGCGACGTTGATGACATCATGGCCTCTTTCTCGCCAACCCGCCCGCCACGCGGAAAACTCAGGGTTAATGCCCCTCTGTCGCTGGCGCATTCCGTGTTAGTTCCTGCGCTGAAAGATTTCCAGTCGCGATATCCTGACATCGAGATGGTACTCACCTCCACCGACCGTAAAATCGATATGCTTGCCGAAGGTATCGACTGCATGATCCGTATCGGCGAATTACAAGACTCTTCCCTAATATCCAGGCGACTTGGTGAAGTAAAGATGGTGACCTGCGCGTCAACGGATTATTTGCAACAACATGGCGTACCGCAGACGCCAGAGGATTTATCCCGACACCGGGCGCTTAACTTTTTTAGCGAGCGTCACCGGGAAGCGCTGGAGTGGTCCTTCATTAGCGGAGGTAAAACTTTATCGTTCACGCCCACCGGGCGGATAAGCGTTGATAACTCCGATATATTGCTGACCGGCTGTTTATCTGGACTCGGCATCATACGTGGTGTTCATGCCGTGCTGGCCCCCTACCTCCAGACGGGTCAGCTCGTTGAGGTGCTGGCCGATTACGCCGGAGAATCAAAACCGGTTTCTGTGCTTTACCCCGACAGGCGTCACCTCACCCCTCGCGTACGGGTATTCATTGACTGGCTGTGCGAACTTTTTAGCCAACAAAAACCGCGGCTTCAGGGATTGTTACGAAATGAGTAATAGTGAAGTTCCGCAACTGCGGTTTTTCACTCTCATCTGAATCGTTAAATTGTGCGGACCCAATACAGAACAATTTACTGAGGTCTGCTATGTCTAAGGTCATAGTTTTTAATCAAATTGGTGACGCTGACGTCTTGAAGATTCAGGACATGCAGGTTCCCGCACCTGATGCAAATGAGGTTCAGATCCGCGTACGGGCAATTGGTATCAACCGTGCGGAGATTATGTACCGCACATGCCAGTATATTTACCAACCTAATTTCCCGGCACGGTTGGGTTATGAAGCTGCCGGAGTCGTTGAATCCGTAGGAGACAACGTAGGTGAGTTTGCACCAGGGGATTACGTTAGCGTCATTCCGGCTTTCAGCTTTCATCAATATGGTATGTATGGAGAAGTCGTTAATGCCCCGGCGCACGCGGTCGTAAAACATCCGCAAAACCTCAGCTTTGCCGAAGCCGCCGCCAGTTGGATGATGTATGTGACCGCATTCGGTGCACTGGTTGAATATGCGGATATTAAACCTGGAGATAATGTGCTGATCAATGCTGCTTCCAGTAGCGTCGGACTGGCGGCAATTCAGATTGCTAATATGCTCGGCGCAAAGCCTATTGCGATGACGCGAACCAGCGAGAAGCGAAGCCAGCTTTTGCAGCTTGGGGCAGCAGATGTTATCGCCAGTCATGAGCAAGATCTTGTCACTGAGATCTCACGCATTACTGATGGCAAAGGAACCCGTGTGGTCTTCGATCCGGTCGGTGGCCCGGGAGTGGCAAAAATTGCCCAGGTGATGCCAGCCGGTGGGATCTTTTTCCAATATGGCTCGCTTGATGCACGAGACCTTTCTATACCGGTCATTGAGATCCTCGGTCGCCATTTGACTTTCCGTGGTTATGAAATTTTTGAAATCACCTCGGACGCAGAAAAACTTTCGCGAGCGAAACGGTTTATCTTTGAAGGATTACAGTCCGGGCAGCTCAAGCCGCTGATTGATAAAACCTTCGCCTTTGATGATATCGTCGAGGCACATCAATACATGGAAGCCAACGGTCAGGTAGGCAAAATCGTCGTCACTGTATAACCCCTGTGCGGCACACCCTTGTGCCGCAATGTGTCTCAAAGCACTTTCGACAAAAACTGCTGGGTGCGCGTGTGGCGTGGATGATTCAGCACCTGCTCGCTGCTGCCCTGCTCGACAATTTTGCCATCGACCATAAACACCACCTGATCCGCCACTTCCCGGGCGAAGCCAATCTCGTGCGTTACTACAACCAGCGTGGTTCCCGACTGCGCCAGCGCTTTGATAACATCCAGCACTTCGCCCACCAGTTCGGGATCAAGCGCTGATGTGGGTTCATCAAACAGCATGACGCGCGGATTTAATGCCAGTGCACGGGCAATGGCGATACGTTGTTGCTGTCCGCCAGATAAGTGACGCGACCAGGCATCGGCTTTATTACGCAGTCCTACCGCATCAAGCAGGGTTAATGCCCGCTCGGTAGCGGCTTTACGTGTTGCCAGACCGTGCGCAATGGGCGCTTCAATCAAATTCTCCAACACCGTTAAGTGCGGGAACAGGTTAAAGTTCTGGAACACATAGCCGACGTTAACGCGCTGACGCAAAATTTCCGCCTCTTTCAGCTCATACAGCTTATCTCCCTGCCGACGATAGCCAATGTAATCGCCATCAATTTGAATAAACCCTTCATCGACGCGCTCCAGATGGTTGATAGTCCGCAACAGAGTGGATTTCCCGGAGCCGGATGGGCCAAGAATAACGGTTACCGTACCGGGCGGGATCTCCAGCGACACATTATCCAGCGCTTTGTGGCGACCGAAGTATTTGCTGACGCCGGTAATAGAAATATGGCCTTCAGGTGAGTGGGACATGGGCGGTCTCCTGCTGTGGACGTTGACGACTGCGTTTTTCTGCACGACTCACCCGGGCGGTATTGATCGCTGAACGTCGTTCGCTACGTGCCAGCGCGCGTTCGACCAGGTGCTGAATTAACGACAGGACGCTGGTGATCACCAGATACCACACCGCGCCGACCATCAGCAGCGGGATCACCTCCTGCGTGCGGTTGTAGATCATCTGGATGGTGTAGAACAACTCAGGCATGGCCAGCACGTATACCATCGCCGTCCCTTTCGCCAGACTGATGATTTCATTGAACCCGGCAGGCAAAATAGTGCGCAGCGCCTGCGGCAGGATAATTCGCAGCGTACGTCGCCATGCCGGTAAGCCCAGCGCCGCAGCAGCCTCGTACTGACCGTGATCAACCCCCAAAAATCCACCACGAATAATTTCAGCGGTATAGGCGCTTTGCACCAGCGTCAGGCCGACTACCGCAGTGGAAAACTGGCCGAGTACATTGATGGTCTCAAAACTGCCCCACTGAATGGGAGTAAACGGAATACCAATCGTCAACGTGTCGTACAGATAGGAGAAGTTGTACAGAACGATTAACACGACAATCAGCGGTAACGAGCGAAACAGCCAGATGTATCCCCATGCCAGACCGTTCAGCAGCCAGGAAGATGAAAGTCGCGCCAGCGCCAGCAGACCGCCGATGAGAATACTCAACAGCGTACCGATAAGCGTCAGCAACAATGTTTGCCCGAGACCGGACAAGATAACCGGATCGAAGAACCAGCGGGCAAACACGGCCCATTCCCAGCGCGGGTTAAACGCCACGGACTGGATAATCACCGCCAGAACAAACAAAGCAATGATCGCTCCGACGGTACGCATGGGATAGCGCGCCGGTACGACTTTAATGCTATCAGTCGTTTTCATTTTATCTCCTCAGGCTATTCTGGCCTGACCGGCGATGGTTAACAGTTTGGTAAAGCGCAGTCGTCCATCAAACGGCGGCTGGCTGTACTCTTCGGGATCGCGCGCTGTATCAAACTGCGGATCGTAGCCCTGACTTAAATACAGCCGGACGGCCTCCGGCTGGCGAAATCCTGTGGTCAGATAAATCCGGCTGTAGCCCGCGAGTAGCGCCCTACGCTCCAGCTCGTGCACTACGCGCGCCGCCAGCCCCTGCTGTCGCAGGCTGCTTTTCGTCCAGATACGCTAAATCTCGGCGGTATCTTTGTCGTAAGGTTTGTAGGCCCCGGTGGCGATGATCTCACCGTTACGTTCCAGTACTACGAACAGCCCCTGCGGCGCCAGATACCATTCGGTCAGCTCCACCTCTGCGTCGCGAGAAAAATAATCGCCATAGCGGGCGGCATATTCACCAAACAGACCGTTCAAAATGGGTTGCAGCTCGCTGGCTTCAGGTGAGACCACGCGAAATTGATCGCTCACGATAACCTCCTTAGTCGCCTAACCCGGCTGGATTGATCTCAGATTGCGGAATGCGTTCCACCCCTTCCCCCCAACGGTTCAGTACCTTGTCGTAGTCGCCGTTGCCAATCACGCCGTTGAGGGCGGTTTGCACAGGCAGAACCAAACCGCTGTCCTTTTTCAGCGTCACGGCGATATGTGCCGCTTTTGGCCAACCGCCATCAACGCTACCCACCAATTGTGTTTTACCGTTGAGCGCGGCTTTCCACGCGCCAATAACGTTAGGACCGAAGTAGGCATCAGCGCGACCTGACTGCAGGGCCAGAGTCTGGGCGGCATCGTCTTTGGTATACACTGGCGTAAACGGCTGTAACCCTTTCTTCACGTTTTCATCGTTCCAGGCCAGCAGGATGGCTTCCTGGTTCGTCCCCGAACCGACGATAATGCGCAGACCGGCGATATCTTCCGCCTGCTCGATTTTCTTCAGCTTGCTGCCGGTTTTGACATAAAAGCCCAGGGAGTCCTTACGATAGGTCGCGAAATCGAATTTCTCTTTCCGCGCTTTTGTGACGGTAATATTGCTGATCGCGGCATCGTATTTGCCGGAGGTGACGCCCAGCGGCCAGTCTTCCCATGATGTGGGCACAACGTTGAGTTCCAGCCCCAGACTGTCTGCCACCAGACGGGCAATGTCCGCCTCGCTGCCGATCAGTGTTTTATTGTCATCGGCAAACACGGTCAGCGGCGGCTGACTGAGCCCGGCAATCGCCACGGTGAATTTGCCCGGTACGGCCAGGTGCAGGTTCGCAGGTAATTGCGCAATCGCCTGCGGATTTTTTGCCGTATTAATCGGCGTTTTATTGGCTTCCAGGCTTACGCCCGTGCCGTTAATAGTCACGTCATTTGCCCAGACGGTCGCGCTGAAAGCCAGCGACAGCGCGAGGAAGACTGATTTTTTCTGCATAGCGTTTTTCTCTTATTGTGTGAATTGATTTGCAGGTGTCGCTAATCCCAGGCTTGCACGCAGGGTCGTACCGGGATATTCATGGCGGAACAGGCCACGGGCCTGAAGCACGGGGATAACCTGTTCGACAAAACGTGGGAAGGTATCCGGCGTTCCTCCCTGAATGATAAAACCGTCAGCCGCTTTCTCGTCGAACCACTGCTGAAGGCCGTCGGCTACCTGCTGCGGCGTGCCACTAAAACGCGGACGCGGGCTGGCGGCTTCCAGGGCAACCTGACGTAGCGTTAACCCCCGTTCGCGCGCATTACGCTTGATCTCATCGGTCGTGCTGCGAAAGCTATTTTGTCCGAGGGAACCCAGATCCGGGAACGGTGCGTCCAGCGGATATTGGGCAAAATCATGATGTTCGAAGTAGCGGCCAAGGTAGTTCAGTGCGTCAGTAATGGAAACCAGCGCAGCGGTAGTCTGATACTGCTGCTCTACGTCCTCTGCACTGTCGCCAACAATTACGCTGACGCCCTGGAATATATGCAGTTGTTCGGGACCGCGCCCGGTGGTTGCTAATTGGCTTTTAACATCCTGATAGAACGCTTTAGCCTCCGCCAGCGACTCCTGATGAGTAAAAATGGCATCAGCATGCTGCGCTGCTAATTTCTTACCATCGGAAGAAGCCCCAGCCTGAAATATAATTGGACGGCCTTGTGGTGTTCGCCCGATATTTAACGGCCCGGCAACCTGAAAATAATCCCCATGATGGTTAAGCGTGTGCAATTTTTGCGGATTAAAAAATTCTCCGCTTGCCTTATTACGGGTAAAAGCATCATCTTCCCAGGAATCCCACAGTCCTTTCACTACTTGTAAATATTCATCGGCAATACGATAACGCTGGGCATGCTCTGGATGCTGGGCGCGGGAATAGTTTTTTGCCGACCCTTCCAGAGGCGACGTCACCACGTTCCATCCGGCACGGCCCTGGCTGAGATGGTCGAGGCTGGCAAACTGCCGGGCGGTGGTAAAGGGCTCGCTGTATGACGTGGAGACAGTGCCAACCAGTCCCAGATTGCGGGTGATGCTGGCCAACGCAGATAATACCGTCAGCGGCTCAAAGCGATTTAAAAAATGTGGAATTGATTTTTCATTAATATACAGACCATCGGCGACAAAAATAAAATCCAACTTCCCTTTTTCCGCAATAAGCGCTGTTTCTTTAACAAAGTCAAAACTAATACTGGCATCGGCCTGCGCCGCCGGATGACGCCATGCAGACATATTTCCCGATGCGCCATGCAGAATAGTGCCGAGCCGTAGTTGCCGATTTTCAGCCATAATAACCCCTACCCAACAGGTAAAATTAAATGTGTGCGAATGCCGTTTTTGCTAAATGAGCAAAGTAGTGCGCGGCGGGTTCTATTAAGCGTTCATCCGGATTAAATCCCGGATGATGTAATCCGTATTCGCTGGCGCTACCAATACTGACGAACGCTCCAGGCGTATTTTGCAGGTAGACGGCAAAATCCTCCCCGCCCATATGCAGGTCGGCATAGTGGGTGGCGTAGCCTGATTGTTTCGCCACGGCGGTGGCGATATCCGCCCAACGATCATCGTTCACCAGCGCGGTCGGTCCCGCATGCCAGATAACATCAATTTGTGCGCCAAAAGCGTGGGCAAATCCGGCGGCGATGTCATTTACCCGGGCTTTGACCTGCTGCTGCACCTCAATGCGATGCGTTCTGAGCGTCCCTTCCAGCTCTACGGACTCTGGCAGCACGTTCCATGTGTTTCCTCCCTGAATACGGGTCACGCTGAGCACCACTGAATCGAGGGTGTTAACATCGCGACTGGCAACGCTTTGCAAAACTGTTACCAGTTGGCTGGCGAGCAGGATGGCGTCTTTGCCTTCATGCGGACGCGCCGCATGTGCGCCTTTTCCATTGATACGTAACACAAAGCGATCAACATTGGCATAGAATGCACCGCCGCGCGTGGCGAACTCCCCTACCGGCAAACCCGGTTCATTGTGCATGCCAAAAATAGCCGCGACGTTTTGCAGTGCACCAGCGCGAATCAGTGTTTTGGCGCCGCCAAAACTCTCTTCCGCGGGTTGAAACAAAATACGTACTCGCCCCGGTAAGTCTGCTTCCTGCTGCTTAAGCAGCAGCGCGGCGCCAAGCATGACGCTGGTGTGAATATCGTGCCCGCAGGCGTGCATCACCCCCGGCGTGAGTGAGCGAAACGGAACATCGGCGCTTTCTTCTATCGGCAGGGCATCAATGTCCGCCCGCAAGGCGATGATCTCTTCTCCCTGACCAATTTCCGCGACCAGACCAGTTTTCAGGTTGAATGGCAGAATCTGGACATCAGCACTGCGCAACCAGTCGCGAATACGCGCCGTCGTCGCCACTTCCTGCAGGGAAAGTTCCGGGTGTTGATGCAATTCACGACGCCAGTTGATAAGCGTTGTCGCCAGTGTCATCAGACCACCTCCACGGCGTTATGGGCTTGTGCCAACAACCGTAGCGACGTCAGACGCGCGTGCCCCTCTGCCACTGGCGTGTCGATAATGAACTCATTAATGCCAAATTGCGTATGCAGGGCATTCAGTTTTGCCAACACGTCGTGGGCAGTACCGTGTAACAAGGCCTGTTCACGACGCGCGATTTTGCGGGGTGGACTGCCAGCCTGCGCAGCGAAGGCCAGCGCTTGCTCTTCGCTGGCAACCGTGACGCGTTGGCCATTTTCGAGTTCCACGCCCCAGATCTGCACGTTTTCCGCAAGCTGCGCGGCGGTGTCGTTACTGTCAGCCACAATCACCTGGACGGCGACTATCGTCGGGCGTGTGCTGTGGGTCTGCCAGAAGGACAAAACGTCACGCAATAACGCTCTGTCACCGTTGAGGTGTGCCGCGAAGATGAAATTCCAGTCGGATTGCGCTGCCAGCTGAGCGCTTTGTACACTGGCTCCCAGCACAAACCCTTCTGGCGGTCGCGGTGGGATTGGCGTCGGGAAAACCGTTTCCCCGCTTTCCGTGCCGTTCAGCGCCAGCCAACCGTTAAGCTGAGAAAGCTGGTCAGCAAAACTGCCTTTTTCATCCTGATGAAGTCCCAGCTGTAACGCCTGAGTCGACAGGGGTAAGCCGCCAGGCGCTTTTCCGACGCCAAGATCGACACGTCCGGGGGCCAACGATGCCAAAAGATTAAAGTTTTCCGCCACTTTGTACGGGCTGTAATGCTGCAGCATCACGCCGCCGGAACCGACGCGGATACGCTGGGTTTGCCCAAGGATCCAGGCGATCACCAGCTCCGGCGACGGGCTGGCCAGCTGTGGTGTATTATGGTGTTCCGCGATCCAGAAACGATGGTATCCCCACTCTTCTGCCAGTTGCGCCAGACGCAAGGTCCGGGCAAGCGCCATCACGGCAGTTTCTCCTTCCCCAACGGGGCTTTTATCCAGAATACTCAGGCGATATGACATGTTACAGGCCCATATTTGTTAACATGTCTTTATTATTAAATTATCAAATAACCATAATGAAACATTTAATTCACATTTGCTCAGCAAAAAAGTAGATAACCAGCCCTGTTGCTGTCAGGGATAAGATTCGGCTTATCTCTCACGGGCGAAACACGCCGCAAAAACAGCCTGCACGTATTACCTACAAAATATAATAGGGTTGTTGTTACTACAGTAATACCTTCTTTATCCTTTCTGCCAGTGTGCTTTTTATGGTGATTTTTTTAGCGTGATTTACATTAAGTCAGATTAAATAGCTTGCCACGTTATATATTTGTATTAGATGTTTCACTTTCATGACAATTAACAACTTTTATACGTCGGGATTTTTATTATAACTACTTCCACCGAAATCATGATTAGTAGAGAATACAGCGTTTCTTATTAAAATGGTTTAAACAGTTTTTAATATCCCCTGGCTTTATTGCGGGGATTTTTTATGGCTTATACATACCACCTGGGGCCTCTATGAAAAGTAACATGCCTGTTACACAAATTGAGTACGCACTTAACGATAAAGCGACGCTGCTTTCGACAACAGATAAAGAAAGTCATATTACCTACGCCAACTCTGCTTTTATTGACGCCAGCGGATTCAGCGAACACCAGTTAATGGGCGAGCCGCATAATATTATTCGCCACCCTGATATGCCCTCTGCCGCTTTCGCCGATATGTGGTACACGCTACAGCAGGGGGACAGTTGGACGGGAATGGTGAAAAACCGGCGGCAGAATGGCGATCATTACTGGGTGCGGGCCAACGTGACGCCGGTCTGGCACAATGAAAAACTCACTGGTTACATCTCGGTACGCACTGTTCCTTCGCGCGATGAAATAACCCAAAGTGAAAACTTATATCAAAAAATAAATAGTCAGCAGCTTAAAGGCTTTCGTCTGTTTAAAGGTATTATCATTCGTCGCGGCATAATGGCATGGGTTTCAATGTTTAAATGGCTGAGTATTAGCCAGCGCGTCAATTATAGTTTAGGGGTAACTTCCCTGCTGGCGTTGTTATTTATCTTATCCCCTGTGAATTCTATTATTCAGGCAGGTGGGCTGTTGATGCTGTTTCTGGCACTGGCTATTTACCTTAAGTATCAAATTTGTCAGCCAGTTAATACGCTACTGACGCAAATGAAGAAAGTGGTGTCTGGTCGTAAAGCCGATAACTGTCATTTAAACAGGGTCGATGAAATAGGAATGTTGATGCGTCTGGTTAATCAATCCGGGCTTAATCTGAATTCACTGGTCGATGACGTCAGTACGCAAATATCCGGTATTCGCGCCATCAGTCAGCGGGTATCAAAAGAAGGTACTGCGTTGCACAAGCGTTCAGAAGAAACCTCCGCTGACCTGCAACAAACGGCTGCCGCCATCGAAGAAATTGGCAGTGCGGTACAGCAAACCGCTGAAACGGCGGCGCAGACCATGACCATGGCAGATAAAACCAGCGCCAACGCGGCAGCAGGCGGCGATATCATGAAACAAACCATTGCCATGATGCAGGCAATCTCGCGTGATAACGGACAGATAGTCGACATCATTGGCGTTATCGATAGTATTGCCTTTCAGACCAATATCCTGGCGCTCAATGCCGCGGTTGAGGCCGCGCGAGCCGGAGAATCCGGGCGCGGCTTCGCCGTTGTCGCAGCAGAAGTTCGCAATCTGGCGCAGCACTCAGCGTCGGCGGCAAAAGAGATCAAACAGTTGATCGAGAAGAACGTCGCCAACGTTAACAGCGGCGTCAAAATGGTGGAGCGAACGGAAACGCATCTCACCGGGATGATTGGTGATGTCCTGCAGATGTCGATGATGATCAAAGAGATTAGTCTGGCCACGCGAGAGCAAACCCAGGCGCTGGATCTGATTAACGATTCAATTTCACGCGTGGGCGCCATGACACACAATAACGCCGAAATGGTGGAACGTGTTACTGATGCTACCGCCGATCTGACCCAGCGATCATCACGCTTACAGCAGGCCGTTCAGGTCTTTGGCGTATCAGCATAACGTTACGGCGCTTATCGGGCGAATGTCTTAATAAGCGCACTCCTCTCCCTGGTTAAAACGCCCCTTTCTTTTATTGGCTGAATCGAGGCCACACCGCGCCAGTTCCGGCTGCACAAAAATGCTGAATTCTTGTTATCGGGGCTTTGCGCAAGTGAACAATTGAATGTAGGATGCTCGGCCGGCAGTTTTCCCCCGTAACACAATGAAGGGTAACGCTGTTTTCGCCGCAACAGGTGCGGCAAAAAGGATTTTGTAAATCAGTCAGGTCAACAGGAAACGTAATGAACACACACAACACGCAAGCCGCGGAACAACATGCGGCGAAACGACGCTGGTTGAATGCTCACGAAGAGGGGTATCACAAGGCAATGGGCAATCGACAGGTACAAATGATCGCCATTGGCGGCGCGATTGGTACCGGGTTGTTTTTAGGGGCAGGTGCAAGGTTGCAGATGGCTGGCCCCGCTTTGGCGCTGGTCTATCTGGTGTGCGGTATTTTTTCGTTCTTTATTCTTCGCGCGCTCGGCGAACTGGTTTTGCACCGCCCTTCCAGCGGTAGCTTTGTCTCCTACGCCCGCGAATTTTTAGGTGAGAAAGCCGCCTATGTGGCGGGCTGGATGTATTTCATCAACTGGGCGATGACCGGTATTGTCGATATCACCGCAGTTGCGCTGTATATGCATTACTGGGGCGCATTTGGCGACGTGCCGCAGTGGGTGTTCGCCCTTGGGGCGCTGGCCATTGTCGGCACCATGAACATGATCGGCGTGAAGTGGTTCGCAGAGATGGAGTTTTGGTTTGCGCTGGTCAAAGTGCTGGCGATTGTGATTTTCCTGGTTGTGGGTACCGTTTTCTTAGGTAGCGGAAAACCGCTGGATGGCAACGCCACGGGTTTTCACCTGATAACCGACAACGGCGGATTTTTCCCGCATGGCCTGCTGCCAGCGCTGGTGCTGGTTCAGGGGGTCGTCTTCGCGTTTGCCTCCATCGAACTGGTCGGCACTGCCGCGGGTGAGTGCAAAGATCCGCAAACGATGGTGCCGAAAGCGATCAATAGCGTTATCTGGCGTATCGGTCTGTTTTACGTGGGTTCGGTGGTCCTGCTGGTTCTGCTTCTGCCCTGGAACGCCTACCAGGCGGGGCAAAGCCCGTTTGTCACCTTCTTCTCCAAACTTGGCGTGCCATATATCGGCAGCATCATGAATATTGTGGTGCTCACCGCGGCGCTTTCCAGTCTGAACTCCGGCCTGTACTGCACCGGGCGTATTTTACGTTCCATGTCGATGGGCGGTTCCGCGCCAAAATTTATGGCTAAAATGAGCCGCCAACAGGTGCCATGGGCCGGGATCCTCGCCACGCTGGTCGTGTATGTCGTAGGGGTATTTCTGAACTATCTTGTGCCGTCGCAGGTGTTTGAGATCGTGCTTAATTTCGCCTCGCTGGGCATCATTGCGTCGTGGGGATTTATCATGGTTTGTCAGATGCGTCTGCGCCGGGCGATTAAAGAAGGTAAAACCGCAGACGTCAGTTTTAAACTGCCGGGTGCGCCGTTTACCTCCTGGCTCACGTTGCTGTTCCTGCTGAGCGTGCTGGTGCTGATGGCGTTTGATTATCCAAACGGCACTTATACCATCGCATCATTACCGTTAATCGCCATCCTGCTGGTTGCAGGCTGGTTTGGCGTGCGTAAACGCGTAGCGGAAATCCACCGCACCGCGCCGTAAGGATAAAAAGGCCTGATAGCTTACCCCTTCAGGCCTTCTTTTTTAGTCTGCTTCAATGAGCTGCGCAACATCGTTGCTATTAATTTCCCGCGCATTCCCATCCTGATCGGTATAGCTGGTCATTCCCGTGTCTTTATCCAGCTTTGGCTTGCCCTGGGTGGTAATCGTTTGTCCGCTTTTGGTCGTCATAACGTAATTGGTTGTGCAACCTGCCAGCGTAAACAGCATGACGCCTGCACAAAGACACATAAATGGCTTTTTCATGGTATTCCCGTGTTATTCAGTTAGCCGTTGAGGGCGTAGTGTAAGTCCCTGAAGTTAGTCAGGCTACTGGCGGGGTGTAACGAGGCGTATCGTGAGGTTTAGAGAAATGACAGGAGGGGTTTCCCCCTCCGGTTAATTACAGCGCAATACGAATCACATCGTCCGGCTGAGTAGCTTCCTGCTCGCGGGTAGATTTCTGTTTCACGCTAACGTACAGCGTTTTACCGTCGGCGGAGAGCGCCAGGCTGTTCGGGAATGTTGGGGTCTCGAACGTTTTGACAACTTTGTAGCTTTTCGCGTCGATCACGCTTACTTTACCGGCCTGACGATGGGTCACATAGGCCTCGTTGCGCGCCGGGTTGAACAGCACGGCCAGGGATTCCGGCGCGGCGACTTTCGCCAGTACATTGCCGTTGCGGGTGTCAATAACCAGCACTTCCGCAGCCTTAGAGTCGGTAACAAATGCGCGGTTACCCGCCGTGTCCAGACTCAGGTTGATAAAGAAGTGCTCTTTTCCATCATCCAACAGCTTTTTACGGCTGAGAATTTTGTTATTGGTGGTATCGATAGTGATAAATTCGCCGTCCGCATTGGCGGTGTACAGGCGTTTAGCCTTGCTGTCGACAGCCAGAGCGGTGCTCATTTTGCCAGTATTTTGGATTGTGTCCTGAAGTTTGATCGTCTCACCGTCCACGACCCAAATTACGCTCTCTTTACCAATACCGCTAATGTAGACCGTGTTGGTCGCATCATCGGCGACCAGCTCACGCGGCTGCAGCGGGCGCACATCTTCAGAACGCTTACGCGCATCCAGCACCAGGCGCCCTTTCACCGCGCCTGTTTTGGCATCCATCGCCGTCACCGCGCTGTTTACCGTATTACCAAACCACAGCGTTTGCGTGGTGTTATTGATGGTGGCGCCAAACGGTTTGAGATCGTTATGGATAACCTGAGTCACTTCGAGCGTCACCGGGTCAAGACGGTAAACCACGCCCCCTGTATCCAGTTTGCGGCTCTGTGAGGTCGCCAGCCACAGCGCGTTCTCTTGCTGGCTGTACGCCATTTCATAGGCACCTTTGCCCACAGCTTTGCGCAGCAATTCTTCCGCAGCCTGTGTCGTAAAAGATGATGCCACGAGCAGTGAACCTAACAGTAAAGAACCACGCAGGCGCGGCGAAAACAGATGACGTAAAGACATGACGACTCCCTTTGATAAATTCGTTTGTTACTGCTTCACATAGCTTCAATGAGCAAAATCATGGTTTTGCCTTTTTAAGAATGAGAATAGTAATCATTATTCATCGCAAAGTGGAGCACTTCTTCACATATTGACTACACTCGTTTTCATTGCCCGAAAAATTACCGCAATTCAGTAGCGCTAAAATTCATCTTTTTTATAAAAAAATTCACATGCTTACCGTCCGTTTTCCGGCGTCAGCATCATAAACTGGCCTTATTCATGACGATTTTTTCAGCCCGCTATATTGTCTTTCCTGTTTCATTACTGCCTGTCTTTCTCTCGACTTTTGCCGCGGCAGACAGTGAGATAAACGAGCAAACGCTGATCGTTAGCGCGACGCCACAATCCGTTTCAGAGCTGGATACGCCTGCCGCCGTCAGCGTTGTTGCCGGTGAAGATATGCGTCTGGCAACACCGCGCATTAACCTGTCCGAATCGCTGACCAGCGTCCCTGGGCTACAGGTGCAAAATCGGCAGAACTACGCGCAGGACCTCCAGTTGTCGATTCGCGGTTTTGGTTCACGCACCACGTATGGTATCCGTGGCATTCGTATGTATGTAGACGGAATCCCAGCCACCATGCCGGATGGGCAAGGCCAAACATCCAATATCGATATCAGCAGCGTACAAAATATTGAAGTCCTGCGGGGTCCCTTCTCTGCGCTGTATGGCAATGCTTCCGGCGGTGTGATTAATGTCAGTACTGAAACAGGGCGTGAGCCGCCCACCATTGAAGCCAGCGGCTATTACGGTAGTTTTGGCACCTGGCGCTACGGTTTAAAAGCCACCGGAGCGCTGGGCGACGGTACTCAGCCAGGCGATGTGGATTACACCGTTTCAACGACCCGATTTACTACCCATGGGTATCGCGATTACAGCAGCGCGCAAAAAAATCTGGCTAATGCCAAACTGGGCGTACGTATTGATGACGCGAGTAAACTGACGCTGATTTTCAACAGCGTGGATATTAAGGCCGACGATCCCGGAGGCCTGACGAAGTCAGAGTGGGATGCCAATCCGCAGCAATCGCCCCGCGCCGAGCAATTCAATACGCGAAAAACCATCAAGCAGACCCAGGCGGGATTGCGCTATGAACGCCAGCTTAGCGCGCAGGATGATCTCAGCATCATGACCTATGCGGGGGAGCGCGAAACCACCCAGTATCAGTCGATCCCAATGGCCCCACAGTTAAGACCCTCCCATGCCGGAGGCGTTATCACTCTACAACGTCATTATCAGGGGATAGATAACCGTTGGACTCACCGTGGCGAATTGGGGATCCCGGTGACCTTCACCACCGGCATAAACTATGAAAACATGAGTGAAAACCGTAAAGGCTATAACAACTATCGGCTTGATAATGGTGTGCCTGAGTATGGTCAGAAAGGCGACGTGCGACGCAACGAACGTAACCTGATGTGGAACGTCGATCCCTATCTGCAAACCCAGTGGCAATTGACGGAGAAGCTTTCGCTGGATGCTGGCGTTCGTTACAGTTCCGTGTGGTTTGATTCCAACGATCGCTACATTACGCCGGGTAACGGCGATGACAGCGGGGACGCCAGCTATCACCAATGGCTCCCTGCCGGATCGTTGAAATATGCGATGACGGACGCCTGGAACGTCTATCTGGCTGCGGGGAGAGGATTTGAAACGCCGACAATTAACGAACTCTCCTACCGTTCCGATGGCCAAAGCGGGATGAATTTTGGTTTACAGCCGTCCACAAATGACACCATTGAAATCGGCAGCAAAACGCGCATCGGCGATGGGCTGTTTACCGCGGCCCTGTTCCAGACCAACACGGATGACGAAATCGTCGTTGATAGTAACAATGGCGGTCGTACGACCTATAAAAACGCCGGGAAAACCCGCCGTCAGGGAGGCGAGCTATCCTGGGACCAACGCTTTGCCACAAACTGGCGCGTAAAAGCGGCATGGACCTGGCTGGATGCAACCTATCGCAGCAATGTCTGCGGCGATCAAAACTGCAACGGCAACCGACTGCCCGGCATAGCGCAAAACATGGGATTTGCTTCACTGGGCTACGTGCCTGATGAAGGCTGGTATGCGGGAGCAGATGTGCGTTATATGGGTGACATTATGGCTAATGATGAAAATACGGCGAAAGCCCCGTCATATAGCGTAGTCGGCCTGAATACCGGCTATAAATTTTATTACAGCAACCTTATGATCGACCTGTTTGGCCGGGTGGATAACCTGTTTGATAAGACCTACGTCGGTTCGGTGATTGTGAATGAATCAAATGGCCGATACTACGAACCGGCGCCAGGACGAAACTATGGCGTGGGTATTAATCTGGCCTGGCGTTTTGAATGATACTGGCGGGAATCGCTCCCGCCAGCACTCTTTACGCATCGTCTGCTACGCGAATAACCACCTTGCCGAAGTTTTTACCGGTCAGCAAACCGATAAAGGTCTGCGGCGCATTCTCCAGACCGTCAGTGACCTGCTCACGGTAGTGGATTTTACCCTCTTTAATCCAGCGCCCCATCTCCTGCTGAAACTCATGAATGCGGTGACCATAATCCTGACCAATGATAAAACCCTGCATCCGGATACGCTTTTTCAGTAAGGTTGCCATCAGCAACGGTAATCGGTCAGGGCCGGTCGGAAGCGATGTCGCATTATAACCGCTGACCAGTCCGCAAAGCGGAATGCGCGCCGAGGTATTGAGTAACGGCAGCACAGCGTCAAATACCTTACCGCCAACGTTCTCGTAGTAAATATCAATCCCCTGCGGACACGCTTTTGCCAGTTGTTGTGCAAAATCGTGCGCATGGTGATCGAGACAAACATCAAAGCCCAGCACTTCGGTAGCATGCCGGCATTTCTCTGCCCCGCCCGCTACACCGATCACCCGACACCCTTTGAGCTTACCAATCTGTCCAACCGTTGCGCCCACCGGGCCAGTTGCAGCGGCAACAACCAGCGTTTCCCCTGCTTTCGGCTGGCCGATGTCCAGCAAACCCATATAGGCGGTAAATCCCGGCATCCCCAAAACACCCAGCGCCCAGGAGGGATGTTCAGGATTATCGCCAAGCTTCACCAGCCCGTTGCCGTCCGAAATGTCATAGTCCTGCCAGCCACTGTAGCTCAGCACCCATTCGCCAGGCTGGTAATCAGGATGGTTGGAGGACACGACGCGGCTCACAGTGCCGCCGACCATCACACCGCCAATCTCAACGGGAGGCGAGTAAGACGGTTCATCGCTCATGCGCCCACGCATGTAAGGATCGAGAGAAAGGAAAACGGTGCGCAGCAAAACCTGACCTTCTCCCGGCGTTGCGACTTCATCTTCTTCAAGACGGAAGTTATCCGGGATTGGCGCGCCATGTGGGCGGGAAGCCAGTACCCAACGGCGGTTACGATTAGTCTGTTGACCCATGATGTGCTCCTCTGCTTTTGGCATGAATCCATCAATAGTAGCAGCCTGCGCCAGCATTTAGCTCGCGACATGGTTTAATCGCACAACCAGATAAACGCAGGTTTGCGTGGTTTCATTGATAAACCGACAGTCATTCGGCGGCCCCAGTTCCAGACAATCGCCCGCTTTCATTTCATGACGCACATCGCCTTCCACAAAGACTAACTCCCCCTGCTGTAGCCAGATAAGCTGTCTGGCCTGCACGTAGGAGGATGCTGGCATTGGGATATCGCTTCCGGCGGGCAATTCGATTTGTACCAGGTCGATGGGGAGATCGCTGCGCGGTGAGACATGGCGTCGCAGATAGTGGCTCTGCGGATCGTGCCAGACGGGCTGGTCAGCGAGGCGCAGCAACTTGCCCTCCTGCATTTCGGCTCGTGCAATCAGCATCGACATGCTGATGCCAAACGCCCCGGAGAGCCTGCCCAGCAGCGTGGCCGTGGGGCTACTCTCACCACGCTCTATTTTATGGATCATTGCCCGCGACACGCCTGCACGCTCGGCGAGTTCCGTCAGAGACCAGCCGCGAGATTCTCGTTCAAGGCGAATTCTTGCACCGATCCGTTGATTTATGCTGTCTTCAATAGTATTCATATTGTAATACTATAGTGAACAAGCCCTGAGGTTCAACATGTCAATTAGATTTGCCAGCAAAGCAGACTGCGCCGCTATTGCTGAAATTTATAACCACGCGGTACTGCATACGGCGGCTATCTGGAACGATCAAACGGTCGATACCGAAAACCGTATCGCCTGGTTCGAAGCCCGCCAGTTGATGGGCTATCCCGTGCTGGTAAGTGAAGAAAACGGCGTAGTCACTGGATATGCTTCGTTCGGCGACTGGCGTAACTTTGACGGATTTCGTCATACCGTTGAGCATTCGGTGTATGTCCATCCTGAGCATCAGGGCAAGGGCCTGGGACGAGCGCTGCTCAGCCGACTGATAGAAGAAGCGCGGGTGTGCGGAAAACATGTAATGGTGGCGGGGATTGAGTCTCAGAATCAGGCGTCGCTGCATCTGCACAGTACGCTGGGATTTAACATCACGGCACAAATGCCGCAGGTTGGCACCAAATTTGGTCGCTGGTTGGATCTGACCTTTATGCAACTGCAGTTAGACGATCGTCGCGATCCGGATGCCGGCAGATGAACCAGACGCTGACCCTCTCCTTTCTGATTGCCGCAGGTATTGGTCTGGTGGTGCAAAACACCTTAATGGTGCGTATCACGCAGACCTCCTCGACGATCCTGATTGCCATGCTGCTGAACTCACTGGTTGGGATTGTACTGTTTGTCAGCATTCTGTGGTTCAAGCAAGGCGCCGCGGGGTTTGGCGAACTGATCACCAGCGTGCGCTGGTGGACGCTGATCCCCGGTTTGCTGGGGTCTTTTTTTGTTTTTGCCAGTATCAGCGGCTATCAAAATGTGGGGGCTGCCACCACGATTGCGGTACTGGTCGCCAGCCAGTTAATTGGCGGACTGGTGCTGGATATTCTGCGCAGTCATGGTGTACCGCTCCGTGCGCTGGTGGGGCCTGTTTGCGGCGCGGTGCTGCTGGTCGTCGGGGCCTGGTTGGTCGCGAGGCGCTCATTTTAACTGCCGGATGGCGCTTCGCTTATCAGACTTACGGAATTTATCCAGCCTGAACATACAGGCCGGATAACAGTAATAACGAATTAAAGGATTGTGCCGCCTTTGGTCAACTGCTCGCGACGGGCTTCCATATCCTCTTTATGCTGACGACCATGATGTGCAATAGCCGTACGCAAACGCTGTTGCTGGGTGTAACGATCTTCCCGGCTCAGCGCGGCATCATCGCTGAGTTCAATCAGCAATTCATTCATATGCGTAATGACGCTCTCTTCAATGGCGGCATCAACTCGTGCGCTGACCTCATCCAGATGCGACATAACCTCTCCTTAACTCTTTAATTTAATTTTGCTTTTGAAAAATCACTGCCCATCAGGCTGACGCTGTATCCGCTGACGTTGCTACGCGTGGCATAGAACGTTTTGCCATTTGCCAGGGCTATCCACGGAGCCTGCTGGTAGAAAATCTCTTGCGACTGCTGGTACAGCGCGGCGCGTTCTTCAGGTTTGCTCACCAGTTTCGCCTTTTGAACCAGAGAATTATACTCTTTATCGCACCAACGCGCGGCGTTAGATCCGGTTTTAATGCTGTCGCAGCCCAACAGTACATCCGCGAAATTATCCGGATCGCCGTTGTCTGACATCCAGCCGAACAGCGCGGTGTCATGCTCGCCTTTGCGCATTCCGGAGAGATATTCGCCCCACTCGTATGACACTATTTTTGCCTTTACGCCGACTTTTGCCCAATCGCTCTGGATCATCTCGGCAATACGTCGGGAGTTCGGGTTGTATGGACGCTGAACCGGCATTGACCACAGCGTCGCTTCAAATCCGTTTTCCAGCCCAGCCTGTTTCAGCAGATCTTTCGCTTTTTGCGGGTCGTAAGCGTAATCTTTTAGATCGTTATTGAACCCCATCATATTCGGTGGAATCGGCGATTTTGCCACCGTACCGGAACCTAAAAAGACGGCGTTAATAATGGCTTTTTTATCGGTCGCGTAGTTCAACGCCTGACGTACCAGCACGTTATCAAACGGTTTTTTCTCGGTATTAAACGCCAGATACCCGACGTTCAGCGCTTCAACCGAATGCAGCGTCAAATCTTTATTCTTGTTGATCTCGTCAAACTGGATTGGCGCAGGCGCCGGGATAATCTGGCATTCGTTAGTTTGCAGTTTTGCCAGTCTGGTCTGTACATTTGGTGTGATCGAGAATATCAGGTGCTTCGTCGGGACGGCGCCATCCCAGTAGTTCGGGTTGGCCAGATAACGGATTTGGGAATCCTGTTTGTACTGCTGCAACACATATGGCCCGGTGCCAATCGGCCAATTATCAACGTTTTCCGGGGTGCCTTTTTGCAGCATCGCGTCAGCATATTCCGCAGAAAGAATGGAAGCGAAATCCATCCCCCAGTCGGCAAGAAACGCGGCGTTAGGTTCATTCAGCACAAACTGAACGTGATAATCATCCACCTTCTTCACTTCTTTGATCAGTTTATCCAGACCGACATCGTTAAAGTATTCGTAGCTGCCCTGAGAAACCTTGTGGTACGGATGATCGGCATCTTTCTGGCGCAATACCGAGAAAACCACGTCATCGGCGTTGAAGTCGCGGGTAGGTTTAAAGAATTTATTACTGTTGAATTTCACCCCCTGGCGCAGGGTAAACGTGTAAGTCTTCCCATCGGGAGAAATTGTCCAGTCCGTTGCCAAAGACGGTATTGGGGTATTCTTTACCGGATCAAAGTTAATGAGTCGGTTGTAGAGCACCTGTGAACTTGCCACAAACGACGGACCGGAACTGGCGATTTGCGGGTTAAATGACTCCGGCGACGCTTCTGAGCAGTAGATGATGGTGTCAGTGCTGGCCGCGAACGCAGCGCCTGAGGGTAAGGCGGCGCTGAGCGCCAGCGCGAGTAACGTTTTCCTTGCAATCATGGTTATAAGCCTTCTTATTTTATTATTAACCGGAATATCAGAGCATAGCTGACAAAAACTGACCAATAACAAATCACTATCAGGTTATTCTAATCCGGTGGTTTTCGCTGAATTATTCATCACCACAAGCGAATTAATTTCCCTTAAGTCTTTTTCAAAACGTCAAGATTTTTCCCGGCACTCTATGCCATGAAAATTCGCCCCTTTTTGCCTCTCTTCCGTCGTTTGCTCGTTTTTATAAACCGTAAAGTAGATGTGTGAAGAAGTCTAAGGGGTAACAACGTGGCAAAAACTCTCTTACGCAGCGGCAATTTGGATGACTATCAGGCCGTAGGTGGCGGTGGTCAGGCCGTGTTTGATTCAGCACTGCAAATTCGTGAAACGCTTCGCTTGCGTAAACAGCAGGCGATGGTGGATTGTCTGGCGATCCCACAAATTAACGACAACGGCGATCGGGTTGACTGGTATTCTCCGGTTGAAGGAAAAGTCGTTGCGTGGAAAGCCGCTGATGAAGAGGCACGTTTTCGTGCGCTGCGCTATCTGGGGAGCACGCTGGAAAATGCGGCGGCCCTGAGCCGTAAAAGTCTGCAATCGGGGAAAACCGCCCTCCAACTGTTTGGTTCATTGCTCGAAAAAGCCATCCAGTTTCCTGGCGAGAATCACGTGTTTCTGGTTGATGGTAAACCCGTTATTACGTTCTGGGGCTTCGTCAATCTGAATGAAAATCCCCGCGACGATGTGCTCGATTGCTTGCGCCTTGCCGATATACCACCGGTTGTCACTGTGACAGAGCCTGACCCGGAAGAAGAGACTTCACCTGAAATCACCTTCACTGAGGCCGATGCCCCTTTACTGACGCCGGTCATTGAACCGCCAAAACCGGTTGAACCCGAACCACAACCGCTGGCCATGATCAACGAACCGGAAGTCACACCGCCACCAGTACAGGTGAAGCCCGCACGTCGCCTGCCGCTGTGGAGTCTACCCGTTGCCGCCGTAATTATCGCAGCCATTGTCGGACCGCTGCTGTGGAAACAGCAAGCCGTTATCCCTACCCCCTCAGTTGCCCCCATTGCAGTGGCTAAAGCAGACATGACGCCGTTGCCGGAACTGACCTCTGCACTACCTTTGCATCGGGCTGAAGTCATTCCGGTAGCGAAAAAAGAGAAACCTGACGCAGGACCGGTAGTGATTGCCGCTATTCCCAAAGATGCGCTGGTCATGGATGCCAGCCAGATGAAGGCAGGAACGACGCGTTTCCTCAACGGTAACTGGCGCGTCATGGTCGACGTGAAAGATCCGGTCAGCGGCAAAGCGCCGTCGCTGCGTTATCAGATCCAGACGAATAAAGGCACTGCACGCGTTGTTCATGGCGACAATATTGTTTGTCGTGCCGAGATTTTCTCTGGTTTGCATCAGACTGGCGAATTAATGATTAAGAGTCGCGGCAATGCCCGTTGCACGGACGGATCACGTTATCCGATGCCTGAAATTACCTGCAAAGCGGGAACCAATGACGTCGCCACCTGCACCGCACGATATGACGATCACGCGGAAATCCCTCTGACGATCAAAAAGATAGGTGCCTGATTTTATGTTGGTGAATCTGTGTGACTACAAACAAAGCGTGACGCTCATCGCCAATAGCGGTGTGCAATTTCTGGATTTTGGCCTGACGCCGCAGGAATCTGCGCATCATGGCCGCTTTGTGCGCAAAACGGCCAACGGTCCCCTGCTACGGCTGGACTTCGATCTGACAACGGGACGCTATACCTTGCCGGGCAGCACCGGCGGTCAGCCCGAAGTGGTGAAGCCGGAAAGCACCCAGACGCTGCATTATTCTCTGGACGTGCTCGACGGCATCTGGCTACCGCTGCCGTTCCTGCGCTTTAATCCGCCGCGTACGTTTGTTGAAGGCCCGGATAACTGGGCGCGTGTACAGGTGCGAAAACTGGCGCAACCAGACAGCGCGGGCAACACTCACCGCGTTACCCTGGCGCTGGACAGCCAGCTCACTGAAAATGCCCCGGCAGCGTTAACCCCCAACGAAAATGACCTGCTTAACGGTACGCGATTTGCACTGGCCTGGCATGATAACGAAATTGCCGATTTCCTCGACCAGACCTGGATTGACGGCTGGCTGCGCGAATCCTTTATGCATCATGTCACGCAGCATGAGAATCGCTCAGAACATGAGATCCAGCAGGCGCTGCGTAATTTTGAATATCAGGCGCACTGGTTAAATTTGTTAACCCTGTTAGGCGAACAGCTTTCTATTCCGGAAGTCAAGCTGGTCACACATACGCTCAGCACACCGGCGATTCCCGTCGATCTGATCCTGGACATTGGTAATACCCATACCTGCGGCGTCCTGATTGAGGATCACGGCGATGCCAATGATGGACTGCGCCAGACCGCTGAATTACAGGTGCGGTCATTAAGCGAGCCGCAGTTTCTTAACGATCCGCTATTCACCAGCCGACTGGAGTTTTCCGAAGCGCGGTTCGGTAAACAGCACTTTTCCGTTGAGAGCGGTCGTGATGACGCCTTTATCTGGCCGTCGATTGTTCGCGTGGGCGATGAAGCCCGAAAGCTGGCGATGCAACGTATGGGTACGGAAGGCAGCAGCGGGATCTCCAGCCCGCGCCGTTATCTGTGGGATGAAACGCCGGTGCTGCATGACTGGCGCTTTAGCCAGATGAATGGCAAAACCCAGCGCGAACCGCTGGCTACCGCCTTCCCGCTGATGAATCTCATGAATGATGACGGACAACCGCTGTTCAGCCTGCCGCAGGATGACCGTCTGCCGGTGTTCTCACCGCAATACAGCCGCAGCACGTTGATGACGCATATGCTGTGTGAGATCCTGGCTCAGGCGCTGGGTCAAATTAACAGCGTGGCGACGCGTTTGCGCCTTGGTTTCCCGGCCTCTCCTCGCCAGTTGCGCACATTGATCCTGACCCTACCCTCAGCGATGCCAAAACAGGAGCGCGAGATTTTTCGCCTGCGTATGTTTGAAGCCATTGCACTGGTCTGGAAAGCGATGGGCTGGCACCCGCAGGATGAAGACTTCACCACCCGTAAGCAGCAGGAAAAGAGCGTGGTTCCCGTCCCTGAGATCCAGATGGAGTGGGATGAAGCCAGCTGCGGTCAGTTGGTGTGGCTGTATAATGAGGCGATTTCCCACTACGATGGTCACACGGAATCGTTTTTTAATGCCCTTGCCCGTCCGGACCGTCTGCCTGAACCTGGTGAGATAAAAGGCCGTGCGCTGCGCGTGGCATCCATCGATATTGGCGGTGGGACCACGGATATGGCCGTCGTCCATTACCAACTTGATGACGGCGTTGGCGCGAACGTCAAGATCACCCCGCATTTGCTGTTTCGCGAAGGCTTTAAGGTCGCAGGCGATGACATGCTGCTGGACGTGATTCAGCGTTGCGTACTACCTGCCCTGCAAACCCGCTTGCAGCAGGCTGGCGTGACCGACGCCGCCGCATTACTGGCTACGCTGTTTGGCGATTCCGGGCGCATCGATACTCAGGCGATCCTGCGTCAGCAAACGGCATTACAACTCTTTATGCCGCTCGGTCATGCGGTACTCTCCGCCTGGGAACAAAGCGATATTAACGATCCGGTAGCCGGACTGCATGCCACCTTTGGCGAGCTGCTCAGCCAGCAACCCACGCGTAACGTGATGAACTATATCCAACAGGCTATCGATCATGCGTTGCCGTCTGGTTCGCCAGCGTTTGATGTTTTGAGCGTGCCGTTACAGGTGCAGTTCAGGCAGTTACAAGAAGCGTTACTGGCGGGGCAATTTACCCTGACCTCGCCGCTGCACGCGGTTTGTGAGGCTATTTCACATTATCGTTGCGATATTTTATTAGTGACCGGCAGACCCGCTTGTTTACCGGGCGTACAGGCGTTGATCCGCCATCTTCAACCCGTTCCGGTTAATCGTATGATCTGGATGGATAACTATCGGGTGCACGAGTGGTATCCGTTCAGTCAGCAAGGGCGGATTGGCAACCCCAAATCCACCGCAGCAGTCGGTGCAATGCTATGCAGCCTGGCGCTGGATCTGCGTTTACCGCGCTTCAATTTTAAAGCTGCCGATATCGGCGCTTACTCGACCGTACGTTATCTTGGCGTGCTGGATAATACGGTCAACACGCTACGCGATGAGAACATCTGGTATCACGATATCGATCTGGATAAACCCGGCGCGAAGCTGGATACCCGTTTGCACTTCCCGCTGCGCGGCAATGTAACGTTAGGCTTCCGCCAATTGGCAAACAGCCGCTGGCCTGCCACGCCGCTGTATACGCTGAGCATAAATTCTGCCGAACTGGCAAAAAGTATCGCCGGAGATGGCGTGTTAAATGTACGGCTGCAGTTACGCGGCGGCAGCAAAGAGAGCGGCCCGGAATGTTTCGTACTCAGCGATGCCTGGTTACAGGATGGCACCCCCGTTGCCGCCAATGCCTTAACGTTAAAATTGAATACCCTGGCGGATCGTCGCCATAGCGGTAGCCATTACTGGATTGATAGCGGGAGCGTGTACCTGAAATGAGTAAGATGTTAAACACCGCGCAGGCCGTCATCGAGTGGGTAACAGAGACCCGCCAGCGTTCCGTACGTCTTGATGATGAGGCGGATGCCCTGCTGACACAACTTACGTTAGCCGCGGTTAATGAATCTGCGCTGACAGCGACCTTTTCAGCACGAGGCTGTGTTGGGTTATATGGGCACTCACAATCAGCGAAAGCGCATCTGCTCGCGGCATTGTGCAGCAATGCCAATGGCAAAGTGAACATCGTGACACCGGATCGCAGTTTTGATTATTTTTCGCATATTAATCCGGGGCATGCACCGACCAATATGGCGATTCGCTTTACGCGTGAAGATAATCCGCTCAATAGCGAATGGCCGCTGCGCTTACGCTTACTCAGTGAAGCCGAACTGGTACAGCTGTTTATCACACAGTTCTGTGCGCTTCCGGACAACCGCCAGGTTGAGAAATCGATTATTGAGGCGCGCCTGGAAAAATGGCAAACCCTGCGTCAGCGTCATCCGGTGCAAGGCATCACGGCTCAGGATGTCGCGGCAATCGGTCGTTTCTGGCGCTCCTGCGTACCGGCTAATCAGCAGCAAATTGACGATGCGCTATGGCATCAGTTTGCTACGCTTCTCCCCGCTCTGGATCTGACGACCCGGGCAAACGCCTGGGCATTATTGTGGGGAGAACAACCAGAGCTAACGCAGCAGTGGCTGGCGCTGGCGCATACGCTGCAACAAACCGGGAACGCGCAAGAACTGGCGGCTCCGCTGAGCCTGTTGGTTGACCATTTTGGTTTACCTGCTGAGAGTTTTCTCACTCAGGTGGCATTGCACGGGAGTGAGGCGCAAAGTGATGTGGTTGTTCATCCAATTGAAAACCATCAGTTGCTCAATGCGGTCAGTCTCTCACAGGCATCACTAGCGCTGTTGACGCGCGAGCTGATCCTGACGGTGGAAGATGCTGTGCTGGAGAATGTCGACCTGCTCGATATCCCTCTCGCCCCGGATGCTCATCCCCATCCGCTGTGGCAGGCAAAATTAGGCTGGATGCTGGAGCATTATCGCCAGCAACTGCAACCGGATGTGCTCTTAATCTGCAATGCGGTATCTACCCGCGCCCAGACGCCAGCCATTACCCGCAAGCTGCTGGGCTGGGTCAACGATACGCAACCCGTACATGACGCCGCATTACCGGGCGTAGTCTGGGCCATCACCCCACAGGATGCGCGTTTTAGCACCCAGCAAAACCTGGATGAGTCCGTACAGCAATTAATGGGCAAACCGGGACTGCACTGGGGTACGCTGCAGGCGCTGGATAACCACAGCTTACAACGCCTTGTCGAATGGCTGACTCAGGCGACTTCACCACAACAGCGTCAGGCCAGGCTGACCTCTCTGCGCGAACAACACCAACAGCGCATCCGCGAAACGCTGATGAGTTGGATTAACACCCGCGCTGATGAGTCAGGTAGCAGCGAGTCGGTGATCCGCCAGTTACAATCCCAGGCGGCAAAACATGGCGAGCTACTGGAGGGGTTACTGCCGCCAATGCGCCTCTTTGAGTCGCTGCTGCGTGTTCATCAGCCGCGCGAGGAACAGGTGAACGGGCTATTTAATGAAGAGATCGACCTGTTTGCTGAAGTGCGTGACATACCGCACTCGCCGGAAAGCAAAGAAACTGGTTATCTGGCACACAAAATGTGGGTTAATCACGTACGTCAGTGGTGTCGCGATGAAAATAATGCGCGCCGTTTAGGTCTCGATCCTCGTACGCTAAGGCAGGTGGCTGACATTCTTGTGACCACCAGTTATCGCCTGGAGATGCCGCAACGCTTACAGCGCATGATGCAGCGCGAAAACGTCTGTGCAGCGCAGCTACATGCCGATATTGGGGATTTTATTACCTGGCTTGGATTTACCAACGTTGCTGAGGAACAGCGCCCTGCCAGCAGGATCCAAAAAGGCGCGGCTATTTTTAGCGCGCCAAAGCAACAACCGATGTCGCGCCTGGCCAAACTGGAAGAACAGCCCTCGCACGGCGCAAGCCGCTATGTTTACGACTGGCTGGTTGCTTTGTATACCCGCGCGAATGAGAACGTGGGATATCAGCACCCACAGGATGTTAATGAAGTCGACAAAAAACGTTTAGATGACCTGCTTTCCTGCTGAAACGGCCTCATCAGAAAAGTGAAAACATCAGCGCGACGGGAAAGCTCATTGGCCAGGTCGCCCCGACTAATACCGCGCTGAGAAAACGAATCCGCTTTTTCTCGCGTGACAGAAACCAGGTGATGATTGCCGTGATAGCGGCCATCACCGCATAAAAGACCAACATTTTTTGGTACAGAGACATGTAAGGCATCCTGGCCGGAAGGTGAAATCGCGCGCAATATGCTCTTTTTCATGACTCACATCAAGTTTTATTAATTATTTTAAGAGAAACGGCGGTAAAACAACCCGTTTTCATTATGTTCAGAATTCGTACTATTGCGGATAGTTATAACCCGTACTATACCCATAGGGGTTAAAACGAAAGGTGGCACAAATGAATGTTTCCAGTAAAACTGTGGTGCTGATAAATATATTTGCTGCTGTAGGACTTTTCAGTCTGATTTCCGCAAGGTTCGGCTGGTTTGCTTGATGTGACTCTTCTGAATTAATTGCAGCGTCCACTGGCAGAGAGGGTTTTCTCTCTGCCATTAGCCAACGATCTTCCCACTCTGCCTTCATCCGGTAAATCATCCTTAGGATGTAATATCCCTAATCCTTCTGCGGCATTATTTGCCTGTAAAGCGGGCTGGCGTGGTGCCGGTATGCTGACGGAAAAATGCAATAAAAGCACTGTCACTGACAAATTCCAGATGTTGCGCCACCTGACTACCAGGACTCCCGTCAGCCAGCATTTCCATGGCTTTTAACAGTCTAAATTGCTGCCGCCAGTGCTGATAATTCATCCCGGTATCTCTGATGAAGATCCGACTGATGGTCTTCTCACACGCCCCAACCCGTTGTGACAACTGATTCAGTCGCGGTGGCAACGCCCCCATGCGCAATTGCTCAAGCCATACGTCCAGCCGTGGATCTGAGGGAAATTGTAATGTCCAGTTTTCACTACGCGCGGCCCGCAATTCCTCACAAAAAACGGTGATGAGGCTGGCCTGTTGCACCGCAGGCATATCCCATGACCAAAAGGCCATGCGTTCTATGACTTCGAAAAAAAGTGGATTAACCTCGACGATATGCATTGGCAGATCGGATAACGGCAGCGAGGTTGAAAAGTACAAAGAACGATAAGCCATTACGCCACGCATGATGGCGCGATGAACCGTACCGGCCGGGATCCAGACCGCACGCCGTGGCGGCAGCAGGCACAGGGCCTGCTCCAGTTCAATCGTGATGCTCCCCGCCGCCGAAAAAAGGAGTTGATGACGAAGGTGGCTATGGCGTCCGGAATCGTGTACGCCCATATCGGCGGCAATCCCAATTACCGGGTTATCAAAGCTATCCGCATCGAAAATTTCATCGGGGGCAATTTTCATTATCTGTCCGATATTTGATATATAAAGTCCTGATAATAGTAATAAGACATACCCCTTTCAGCAATAATTCCCGCCTGTTTTCGGTCTCTTCGGATATTGCTATGAATATTCTTCGTCGTCCGCCGCTTTGGCTGCTCACTCTGCTGATAATGTTTCCGCAACTGGTGGAAACCATTTACAGCCCGGCATTGCCAGGTATCGCTACCGCTTTTCACATAAGCAGTGAACGTGCAGCTCAAACACTCTCCGTTTACTTTGTGGCCTTCGCCGTCGGTGTGGCGATGTGGGGCTGGCTGAGCGACAGTATCGGACGACGGCGGGCGATGCTGGCAGGACTAATCTGCTACGGCACAGGTTGTGCATTGGCCATTGTTGCCAATAATTTCAACGTGTTGCTGCTGGCGCGGATGGTGTCAGCCATCGGAGCGGCTGCCGGGTCAGTCGTGGTACAAACCATATTGAGGGACTGTTATGAATCAACCACGCTATCCCGCGTCTTTTCTGTGATGGGCGCCGCGCTGGCCCTGAGTCCGGTTTTCGGCCTGCTAAGCGGAGGTTGGCTGGTGTGCCTGTATGGTCATATCGGTGTATTCGTTGCTCTTGTTTTGCTGGCGATATTACTGCTCATACTGACAGCAACCCGTTTGCCGGAAACAAGGCCGGAGAATACGATCCGCCCGCGGATGGCTGTGCTCCTTCTCCGCATGGCACGGGACGATGAGCTGTGGAAAAATGCTATGCTGATCGCCCTGTTAAATACCATGCTGTTTAGCTATTACAGTCTGGCGCCATTTCTTTTCAGACAGTTGGGATGGAGTTCCAGAGCCTTTGGCTGGACGGGAGTGTTACTTGCGCTTGCTTCGCTGTCGGGAAGCCTGTTGAATCGGCGTCTGTTAACGACAGGTCTGACGCCGCAACAGCTGGTACGTCATGCCTGTGTGCTGGCCATGTTCTCAGGTCTGGCGGCGTGGTGGCTACAGCATACTGCATGGATCCTGATACCGGTGTTTGGGGTGGTACTGGCCTATGGTATCGCCATTCCCAATGTATTGAGCCAGGCACTGCGTCGCTATCGTGAACAAGCCGGGGCCGCTGGTGCTTTGTTCGGGTTAAGCTATTACCTGTTGCTGGGAATGATGCTGGGATTGGCTGGCATGGTGCAACAACTGGGGCTGGTGCTGAGCGTCTGTGCGCTACTTGCCTGGCTTTGCAGCTACCGCCGCTGATAACTGGACGGTATACCTGAAAGCACAAAGCCCCGGCGTTAAGCTGGGGCTTTGTCGTATCAATTAGCCTGACCTCGCGGATATTTCCAACTTACCGCCGTCCGATGGCGACGAGGCCAGTGGCGCGAATAGTATAGAGACCCGTTTGCTAATTTTTAGCTATCCGTGCCTCTTTTACGTTTCGTGTCTGGGAGGCTTAAGAGCAAGCACTGACACAGTGCTTGATTGTTACAGTCAAAGATCCAAGGCATCTTACCAAATTTTTTATTCTGCAAGTGTTCACTATCGGTCAACTCACATGTCAAGCTCACGCGGACTGCGAAAATCAATGCGCAAAACCCCCTACTCTCATATGCAACGATATATAGACAGTATATACCCAATAAACCTCAAGATGCGGGTTTGAGTACCTGAAAGCGATCGTTAATTCGGAATGTCAGTGAGTCCGCTATATCCGGCAGCGTCTGGTTAAATAAGACAGATATTGCGTCCCTGAGCTCTAGCGTACTGCTGAAGTAGCGATTATTCCGGGCATGTTCGTTCATTAACTTCCACATTCGCTCTATCGGATTCAGATTTGGGCTGGAAGGGGGAAGGTAATGCAGCCTGATATTTACCACCTTTGCCCAGTCTTTCACTAACTGTGAGCGGTGGTAACCTGCCACATCCAGGATGACATGGATTTTCTGGTTATAATCAGGATGCACCTTACGTATCTCATTGAAAAAATGATACATTATATTCATTAATGGTTTTATATTCACAGATTAACGGAGAAGCCAGCGCTTTCAGATTCAGCGCCCCCATGATATTCAATCATGTACGGCTACCCGTTGTTTCCACCGCTTTTTTCTGGCCTTTACGTATCCAGCCATAGCTGATTTTAGTGGCCTGCGTCGGATGGACTGCATCAATATAAAGAACCGGTTTATCACCCGCAGTTGTTTTAATTTCGTCATAATATTCAATGAATTGCCTTTTTCCTCTTCATTGAATTTATGGGGGATGTCTGGCGGTCTTTTGTAGGTGAAGCCGTTACGATGCAGTTACTTGTTCATTCCAGGATAACTGGCTGATTAACAAAGCGGTTTGTTCAGCACTGCGCTTACTGTCTGAGCCACCATCTTGGGGCTTCAGCTTGCCTTTGTTCAGGAACTCGCTGATATGGTGGCCAACAGTTGTCAGATGCAGACGCAAAGCCTGGGCAATCATGGCCGAACTCCAGCCTTCAGAAGCCAGAAGAATAGCTTTAATGCGATCACAAACCCGCTTGTCACGACTGGAGTCATGGAGGCGTACAAGTTCCGCTTTTGTTGGTTGGTGATGAAGATTCTCATGGTGGGCAGCATGATCTCCAGTGGCTGAAAAATCCAGCATCTTCAATGATCACCGGTATAAATAGTTATTGAGGGTCGATCTAACTATCGGTAAATGCTAAACTCCTGACCTTTCAGAATTTACCGATTTCTATAATGTTAAAGTTATTTAGTCGATATGTTTCAGTTGGTGTAATCAATACGGCACTACATTGGCTCGTTTTTGGTGTGCTGCTTCACTTTTTCGGGGCAAGCCAGGCCGTCTCTAACGTAGTTGCATTCTGTGTTGCGGTTACGTTCAGTTTCTTCGTCAACGCAAAATGGACCTTTAAATCTCATGCAACATCAGGACGCTATATTGCGTTCGTATTATTTATGGGATTTATGGCAGCACTGACAGGCCATATAGCCGATGCTCTTGGCGCACCAGCTGTTGTGACCCTTGTTGCATTCTCTGCCTTCAGTCTGATTGCTGGTTTTATATACTCAAAATTCATTGTCTTTAGGGATGCGAAATGAAGATTTCACTGGTCGTTCCGGTCTTTAATGAAGAAGACGCAATCCCGATTTTTTATAAAGCGGTACGGGAAGTTGACTCGCTAAAGCAGTATGATGTCGAAATCGTCTTTATTAACGACGGCAGTAAAGATGCTACAGAGTCCATAATTTATGCGCTTTCTGTGGCCGATCCACTTGTCATTCCATTATCGTTCACTCGTAACTTCGGGAAAGAGTCCGCTCTGTTTGCTGGTCTTGACTATTCCACCGGCGATGCTGTCATTCCTATAGATGTTGACCTTCAGGACCCGATTGACGTTATTCCAGAGTTGATTGAAAAATGGCAGGCTGGCGCAGATATGGTCCTTGCAAAGCGATCCGACCGTTCATCAGACAGCAGGCTTAAGCGAAAATCAGCTGAGTGGTTCTATAAATTACACAATAAAATTAGCAATCCGCAAATTGAAGAGAATGTTGGCGATTTTCGACTAATGTCTCGTGAAGTCGTCGATAACATTAAGTTAATGCCGGAGCGTAATCTGTTCATGAAGGGAGTTCTAAGCTGGGTAGGCGGTAAAACAGATGTCGTTGAGTATGCCCGCGCTTCTCGCATCGCTGGAAGTTCAAAATTTAACGGCTGGAAGCTTTGGAACCTGGCTCTGGAAGGTATAACCAGCTTTTCGACATTCCCTTTACGTGTGTGGACCTATATCGGTCTTTTCGTAGCAGGAATCGCGTTTCTATATGGAGCATGGATGATTATAGATACGCTCGCTTTCGGAAATTCTGTACGTGGCTACCCATCCCTCCTTGTCTCAATACTTTTCCTTGGTGGGGTGCAATTAATCGGAATTGGAGTGCTTGGCGAATATATAGGTCGTATTTATATTGAAACTAAGCACAGGCCAAAATATATAATAAAAAAAACTAACTATAAAGGTACTTGGAAATGATTACTGAAAAAAATAGCAGAAAATTAACACCCATTTTGCTATTGCTTCTTACAGCAATGTCACTTTTTTTCTTTCTGCATTTACACCCTACGGTCATTATATCTGGTGATGACTGGGGTAATCTAACTGTCTCCAGAGGACTTTATCCTCAATGGGGTATAGCAAATCCGATAAAGGTAATGCCTGAGGTTGGGTATCCTTTGTTCGCCACGTTATCAACAACGTTGATTATGCCACTTGGTTTTGGGTTTCTTGAATCGTTTTCCATCATTACAGCAATTTTCATTTCTTTATTGCTAACATTCTTTTGTCATCAGTTACTTTTGCTACTTAAAATCGGGTTGAAAGCTAATTTTTATCGAGCTTTTATCTTAACTATCCTTGCATATTCTCTGATTTTTTTCTTGTTCAATGAGGCGGGAAATCATAAGAGTTTATATATGCTATGGGAAGTTAATATAACATGTTTTTATCATTACATAGCACCCGCTCTTATTAACTCAATATTAGCAATCTACATTATAAGAAAAAAAGACATGCTTTCAATTGTCGATTTTAAAAAAAATGGTTTTGCATTTTGTTTAATAATATTTTTAATTTCATATATCGCTATCTTCTCAAGTTTATTTGCTAACGTTATTATAGCGGTCACATGTGGGGTCTTATTGTTATTCGCTTTCATCGAAAACAGTTTTTCTATAAAAAAAACAATCCAAAAATGTCCACTGCATATATTAATAATTTTAATATGGCTTATCGCTGTCGTATTTGAAGCAAATGGTGGAAGGGCAAGCAGTCTTGGGACTGGTTCTCTTGACATTGAAGGTTCTGTAAAGATTTTTAATGATCTTTTATCACAAGTGCAACCAATTTTCATTTACAGCGGATCTTTTTTGATTTTGGCTGGGCTGGCAATATCTACATATATATGCATAAATAGCACCAATAAAAATAATGCAAAAACATTCTTTATATGTTTTCTATCTGGCATACTTACTTTGGTTGCATTAATTCTTCTGTGCTCAAGGGCTGGTAGTTATTATGCCGCAAGACCAGTAGTAATGTGGGGGATATTTCTTTTTTGCTTGGTTTGCGTGCTAATTTCTATTGATTTTCTATCAAGAAAAACAAGTAAAGGAACTAACTTATTTCTCACTATTGTAGTTTGCTTGATGGTATATTTTAATGTTACTAAGGATTCAACCCTTCAAGAGTCCATCAATCTTAACTTAAATTACAAAGAAGGGATTACAGTAAGTCAATACATTATAGACAAAGTTGTTGAAGCAGAAAAAAACAATCAAAAAAATCTTATTTTGGCTGTTCCCAAAGGAGATGACAATGATAACTGGCCATTCCCATTGTATGAAGGCCCGTTTATTAGCAAGGCTTTGAAAAAACATGACTTAATAAAAAATGATATTTACATTGAGGTTAAGCCAGACCCTTCACTTAATAAAAAAATGTCAGTACCATTAAATTAATATCATTTGGGGTGATATCCACCCCTTTGACGAATAACTTAAGAACTAGTTCAATTATAATAAATGATGGACATAATGATTAAATAGTACCCTACAGTCTCCTAACAAAAAAAGTTGCCACGATATATTCACATCTATCGCGGCAACTTAACAGAGTGTTAGTGCTTGATCATGACATGGCGAACAATCGTGTAATCCTCGAGCCCGTACACCGACATATCTTTGCCATAACCAGACTGTTTTTGCCCACCGTGCGGCATCTCGCTGACCAGCGTGAAGTGGGTATTGACCCAGGTGCAACCATATTGCAGACGAGCACTGAACCGATGCGCGCGGCCGACGTCCCGGGTCCAGACAGAAGATGCCAGTCCGTATTTCGAATCATTCGCCCACGCCAGTACCTGGTCTTCATCATCAAATACGGTCACGCTGACCACCGGACCAAAAACTTCCCGCTGCACGATGGCATCTTCTTGCTTTGCCCCGGCCAGCAGCGTTGGGGCAAAGTAGTAGCCTGCGCCGTCCACTTTTTTACCCCCGGTGATAACCTTGATATGCCCCAGGGCTTTGGCCTCATCGACCGCTTTGGCCACGCGATCAAGATGTGCCTGCGAACTTACCGGTCCCAGCTCCGTCGATTCGTCGTTCGGCGCGCCAATTTTCAGGCTGGCAACCGCCGCGCCAAGTTTCTCAACCAACGCGTCATAAATGCCTTTCTGGGCATAGATTCGACAAGCGGCGGTACAGTCTTGTCCGGCGTTGTAATAACCAAAGGTTCGCACGCCGCTCACTACCGCATCCAGATCCGCATCATCAAAAATGATGACCGGGGCTTTGCCGCCCAGTTCCATATGTGTGCGCTTAATTGAAGACGCGGTATGCTGGATAATGTGTTCGCCGGTGGCAATAGAGCCGGTCAATGAAACCATGCGGACCTTTTCATGTCCGGTCAGCGGATCGCCCACGGTTTTTCCACGGCCAAACAGCACGTTGACAACGCCTGCCGGATAAATATCTTTGGCAAACTCGGCCAGTTTAAGCGCCGTCAATGGGGTAATTTCCGACGGTTTAATCACCACGCAGTTCCCCGCCGCCAGCGCCGGAGCCAGTTTCCACGCCGCCATCATCAGCGGATAGTTCCACGGGGCAATAGAGGCGACCACGCCCAGCGGATCCCGGCGAATCATTGACGTATGCCCTTCCAGATACTCTCCGGCGGCCTGTCCTTGCAGGGTGCGGGCCGCCCCGGCAAAGAAGCGGAAAACATCGACGATGGCCGGAATTTCATCGTTGAGCACACAATGCAGCGGCTTACCGCAGTTGAGCGATTCCAGCTCAGCGAAGGTTTGCGCGTTATCCGCGATAGCATCCGCCAGTTTCAGCAGTAACTCGGAACGTACTTTCGGTGTGGTTTGTCCCCAACTGGCAAAGGCACTGTCGGCCGCACGGACCGCGGCATCAACCTGCGTGGCTGAGGCCTCGGCAATCTCCAGAATGCATTCACCAGTTGCAGGGTTATAGACTGGCTGCTTTTCACCTTCACCGTTGACCAGCTCGCCATTAATCAGTAATTGATGTTGCATAGCAATTTCCCATATCGTCGTTTATTTACCGTTTCCGGCGAGAGTGTCGCCTTCACGCGTTAGCCACCAGGCCCCTAAAATTGGCAGTGTAGTCACCAGCATTACCAGCAATGCCACAACGTTGGTGACAGGCACATCCCGTGGACGACCCAGTTGATTGAGCAGCCACAAAGGAAGTGTTCTTTCATGTCCGGCGGTGAACGTTGTCACGATGATTTCATCAAATGACAAGGCAAACGCCAGCATTCCGCCCGCCAGCAGTGCTGATGCCAGGTTCGGCAGCACCACGTAACGAAAGGTTTGCCAGCCGTTGGCGCCAAGATCCATAGACGCTTCAACCAGACTCCATGAGGTACGGCGAAAACGCGCCACAACGTTGTTAAACACCACCACCACGCAAAACGTCGCATGCCCCACCACGATCGTGAGAAAACCCGGTTCCAGGTTGATGGTTTTAAACGCCGTCAACAGCGCCAGACCGGTGATGATCCCCGGTAACGCGATTGGCAACAGCAGCAACAGCGATATTGCACTCTTGCCAAAAAAGTCCCTGCGCCACAGCGCGGCAGCGGCCAGCGTCCCCAGAACGAGAGCAATAGCCGTCGACAACGCAGCGATTTTAAGTGACAACGTCACAGACTCCAGAATATCGCTACGCTGCGCCGCAACACTAAACCACTTCAGCGTCAACCCCTGCGGTGGAAAACTAAAAGCAGCCTCCTCAGTATTAAAAGCATAGGTGGCGATGATGAGGATGGGAAAGTGCAGGAAAATAACCCCGCCCCATGCCGCCAGTTTGAGTAACCAGGGTGCGCGTTCAGAGTGCATCGAAAGCTCCCAGACGCTTCACGAACGCCAGATACAGTGCGATTAACACAATCGGCACCAGAGTAAATGCCGCCGCCATCGGCATATTGCCGATCGCCCCTTGTTGCGAATACACCATGTTGCCGATGAAATACCCCGGCGGTCCCACCAGTTGCGGCACGATAAAATCGCCCAACGTCAGAGAGAAAGTAAAGATAGATCCCGCCGCGATACCGGGTATTGCCAGCGGAAGAACCACATAGCGGAAGGTTTGACGCGGGCGCGCGCCCAAATCAGCGGAAGCCTGTAACAGTGACGGCGGAAGCCTCTCCAAAGCGGCCTGTACCGGGAGGATCATAAACGGCAACCAGATGTAAACGAACACCAGAAAGCGCCCTAACCCTGAGGTCGACAACGTATTGCCGCCGACAGCAGGTAGCGTCAGGAACGAAAGCAGCAGCGGCTCCAGCCCAAGATGGGTTAAAAACCACTGCGCCACACCGTCTTTCGCCAACAGTAACGTCCACGCGTAGGCTTTAACAATGTAACTGGCCCACATCGGCAGCATCACCGCAATGTAAAAAAAGGCTTTCATTTTGCCGCTGGTATAGCGCGCCATATACCACGCCATCGGAAACGCCAGAATCGCGCTGGCAATGGTGACCGCTATCGCCATCGTCAGGGTACGCAAAATGATGTCGTAGTTGGCGGGATTAAACAGCGCCTGCAGATTCGCCAGCGTCAGGTCCGGCGTGACCGACATGGTGAAATCGTCGAAGGTATAAAAACCTTGCCACAACAGCGTCAGCAGTGAGCCAAAGTAGACGATGCCAAACCACATCAGCGGCCCGAGAAGCAGTAAAAACAGCCCCAGCCCCGGATTACGCCAGAAAAAACCGGAAATCTTGTTCAGATTTGTCGGTTGCGATGGCGAATGTAAGACGTTCATAGCCATTCACCTCTCCTCAACCAACGGCACCATCACGTCGCGTGACCACGATGCCATCACCTGCTGACCCGGCGACAGCGTTGACGGCAGCATTTCTCCCGTCAGGTTCGCCTGGCTCACCAGTAATTTTTCACCGCCAGCCAGTTTCAGTTCAAACCGTGTCGCCGCGCCCTGGTACTGCACCGCCTGGATGACTCCCGGAGCCTGGACGTCTCCCCCGGCATCATTCAACCGAATGTGTTCCGGACGCAGGGAAAACATTCCCTGTAGCCCGCAAACGTTCGCTGACATCGTGGCATCAAAGACATTGGACGTCCCGACGAAGCTCGCCACAAACGGTGTCCGTGGACGCATGTACAGTTCACGCGGAGAATCCACCTGTTCGATACGACCGTTATTAAACACCGCCACACGGTCAGACATCGACAGCGCTTCGCCCTGATCGTGAGTGACAAAAATGAAGGTGATACCGAGAGATTGCTGTAACTTCTTCAGCTCTAATTGCATCTGTTCGCGCAACTTAAGATCCAACGCCCCGAGCGGCTCATCCAACAGCAGAACGCGCGGTTCATTGACCAGCGCCCTGGCAATCGCCACGCGCTGACGTTGTCCGCCGGAAAGCTGTGACGGTTTGCGCTCATGAACAAAACCGAGTGCGACTTTATCAAGCGCCTCACGGGCTTTGGCGTGACTCTGTTTTTTATCAATCCCTTTGACCATCAGCCCGTAAGCGACGTTGTCGAGGATCGACATATGTGGGAATAGCGCGTAGTCCTGAAATACCGTATTGACGTCCCGCTCCCAGGGGGGCAATTCGCTGGCCTGTTTTCCAAAAATGGTGATTGCGCCGCCTGAAAGCTGCTCGAACCCGGCAATCAGACGCAGGCAGGTGGTCTTGCCGGAGCCGGATGGCCCCAGCATTGAGAAAAACTCCCCGTCGTTAATCGCAATACTCACGCCATCAACTGCACGAACATCCCCGTACAGACGCGAGACGTTATGAAACTCTACTGCGTACGTCATAAAACCCCCAGCGGAATTAACGACCGCCCATAATGGCGATGTAATCCTGCGTCCAGCGACTGTAAGGAACGAATTTGCCGCCTTCCGCAATTGGAGTTTTCCAGAAAGCGATTTTGTCAAAGTAGCTATAGCCGTTGGTTTCACAGCCCTTTTCACCCAACAGCGGGCTGGCTTTACATCCTTCAGGCACCACTGGCAGAGAACCAAACCAGGCCGCTACGTCGCCCTGTACTTTCGGGGTTAATGACCAGTTCATCCATTTGTAAGCGCACACCGGGTGTTTCGCTGCACTGTGCAGCATGGTGGTGTCAGCCCAGCCGGTAACCCCTTCTTTTGGGAATACCGTGGCAACAGGCTGACCTTCGGCTTTCAGGGCGTTAGCCTGATAAGGCCAGGCGCTGGATGCCACCACGCCTTCGTTTTTGAAGTCACTCATTTGCACAGTGGTATCGTGCCAATAGCGATGGATTAGCGCATGTTGATCGCTCAGGACTTTGATAACCGCCTGGTACTGTTGTTCGGTGAGTTGGTAGGGATCGGTGATGCCTAATTGCGGCTGGGTGGCTTTAACGAATAACGCGGCATCGGCAATATAGATCGGACCATCATAGGCCTGCACGCGTCCTTTATTGCTTTTTCCATCCTCGAGTTTTTGCTCAACAAACACCACGTTCCAGCTATCCGGCGGCGTTGGGAAGGTTTTGGTGTTATACATCAGCAAGTTTGGTCCCCACTGATACGGGGTGCCGTACACTTTTCCGCCAACGTTAAACCACTCGCCTTTCACCACGCGTGGATCGATAGTTTTCCAGTTTGGGATCAGCGCGGTGTTAATCGGCTGCACGCGTTTACCCATAATCAGACGCAGTGAAGCGTCGCCGGACGCGGTCACCAGGTCGTAGCCGCCTTTTGCCATCAGGCTGACCATCTCATCCGATGTGGCCGCCGTTTTAACATTGACCGCGCAGCCGGTATCTTTCTCAAACTGCGAGACCCAGTCATATTGTTTATCGGTTTGTCCGCGTTCGATATAACCCGGCCAGGCAATAATATCCAGGCGGCCTTCTGGTTTATCTAATGATGTCGGGGGTTCGGCTGCCTGTGCAGTCATCAGCGTCATACTGAGCGCACACAGGCTACTGAGGGCAAATTGCTTGCTCATAACATCTTACTCCTGTCTAAAAAATATTGAGCGGCAGCCTTGCCGTAAATATATGTCCTTTCCTAAAAATAGTCGGGGTGTGCTAAGCGTTCCTGCTGGCGCAAGGAAATTTAATCAGGTTGTGAGCTAACGCTCATTACGCTACTGATTCAGACTGGGTGTTTTAATCTTCTGGAGTATAGACAAGGAGTTAGCTGCAGAGGTGGCAATAGTTAGAACTATTGATTTTTTGTATGGTAGCACCCGATATAAATAACATCAGGGTTCGGTATTCTCTATTTCGAAAATAAGAACGCACTATTCTTTTATATTGAATAGCGCGTTACATTTTATTTCATCATGTCGCGAATTAATTTTCCAAGCTGTTTCACCGCCAGTTCCTCGCGTTCTCCCCAGTGCCATGCGGTATTAAAGCGAAAGAAACGTGTCCAGCTCCCCGAGGTTGAGAACATTTTTCCCGGCGCAATGCTGATGTGGTGCGCCAGCGCTTGCGTACTGAGCTCTCCCGCATCCAGCGGTTCCGGCAGTTCGAGCCACAGAAAATAGCCGCTGTCGTTGTGGTGAATTTTGACCTCCGCCGGAAGATGGCGCAGTAGCGTTTGCCAGGCCTGCTGTTTGCGTTCCGCAAGCTGACGGCGTAAACGACGCAAATGCGCGTCATAGCGTCGTGTTGACAGATAGTCGACGAGTGCAAGCTGCATGGGAGAACTGGTAGATAAGGTGCTCATTAGCTGGAGTCGTTGAATGCGCCGGGCATGTTTCCCTGCCGACACCCAGCCAATGCGAAATCCGGGCACCAGGCATTTTGAAAATGATGAACAATGCAGAACGCTATCGCTGCGATCCCAGGCTTTAGCGGGGAGCGGTTTTTCCCGGCCAAAGTAAAGTTCGCTATAAACATCATCTTCAATCAGCATCACATGATATTTTTCCAGTAATGCAACCAGATGCGCTTTTTTCTCTGCACTGAGCGTAAACCCCAGCGGATTTTGGCTATTGGTCATCAACCAGCACGCTTTTACCGGATACTCCTGCAACGCCTGCTCCAGCGCGGCCAGATCGATCCCCTCTTTGACATCAGTGGCAACAGACAGCGCCTTCAGACGTAATCGCTCCAGTGCCTGCAATGCGCCATAGAAACAGGGGTTTTCGACAATCACCCAGTCCCCCGGTTCGGTGACCGCCTGCAGACTCAGGTTGAGAGCTTCAAGCGCACCGGTGGTGATCACAATTTCGTCAGGTGAAATGGTCATTCCCTGTTGGGCATAGCGACGGGCAATGGCATGGCGCAATTCATGATTCCCCGGCGGCAGGTTTTCAATCACGCTCATAGCAGTGGCCGTTTTACTCACCTGCGCCAGCGAGCGGTTTAACTGCTGAAGGGGAAACAAACGCGGGTCAGGGAATGCGGAGGCAAATGGCATTACTGACGCATCCCGGCTGGCCTGCAGCATATCAAAAATGTAGGTGTTGATATCCACCGCTTCGTCGCGCATCACCTGCACCTGAGGTGCTGCAGAATGACGTTCAGGGCGCGCGGCAACATAATAACCCGACTGGGGCCGGGCAATAATCCGCCCCTGGCTTTCCAGCAACTGATATGCGTGGCCAACGGTCATAAAACTCATCCCGCTACTGACCACCTGCTCACGCAATGAAGGCAGACGATCGCCGGGTTGCCATACGCCAGACGCGATTTGATCGCGAATTTGCTCTGCCAGTCGCTGGTACTTTTTCATCTTTCGTCCTGATTACCGGTGTTGGTGACAACCACTATATATATCAGTTTACATAATCAAGACATTTTTTATAACTGTTATAGTTAACAGTTTTACAACATCGTTACCGACAGTTCTTTTCCTAAAGCGCGGGCAGCTATCTGCACAACATCAATTTTTGTCGCGTGCTTTAAATCGAATAAACGGGTGATTTCCTGCTTAGGCCTGCCGATCCTGTTTGCCAACTCCTGCTGGGTAATATTCGATTCAAGGAAGGCATTTAACAACAGAACCTTAGACGCAACGCTCAGTGGTATTTCCACATAGTCAGCGCCAGCGACAACCGCTGAAGGCAAAGGAATCGGTTCGTTATCGTCGAAATAGAATTCAAAAGCGGTGACCAATGCGGCCTGCGCAGCCTGCAAAGCATCATGGCGAGTTTCTCCCTGAGTCAATGCTTCAGGAATATCCGGAAAAGACACCATGAACCCACCTTCCACGGCGGGTATTAGATTAACGGGATAACGCATAATTTTCTCAAAATTTCTCATATAGTCAGCCTTATAGAGATGATGATTACTGTAAGCCAAGCTGCTTTTGGATCGCTTTTCGCAGGGCCTCTTTTATCTCATCACCAGGATGCCTGGGCATAACGCTACGCCTTCCCTGATACCTCAACTTCAGATGATTTGAGCCGTTTGTAACTTTAACTCCCTGAGATTCAAGCCAGCGTCTGAACTCACTTTGCTTCACTGCGCCTCCCTGTCGTCTATTATATACACAAAGTAAACATTTATGCTTACTTTTTGATTGTGTTGCTATTAATAACGCAAAATCACTAGCGTGGGGAGGACGCTATTTAATAACAGGAATCCAGCTTCCAGATTTCATATCAGCCAGGCCAACCTATAACAGAGCGACAACTGTTATGGTTAAAAAGAACTGTTCTGTTTCTGCCCTCCATTGCTTCCCAGGCTTAGAATTGCGCCAAATCAATTTTGCCTGCGGAGTTAAGCATGTTCGGTCTTGACGCGTTTCACCTGGCGAGGATCCAGTTCGCGTTTACGGTATCCTTCCACATTATCTTTCCGGCCATTACCATCGGCCTCGCCAGTTATCTGGCAGTGCTCGAAGGGCTGTGGCTAAAAACGAAAAATCCCACCTGGCGCTCGCTATATCATTTCTGGTCGAAAATATTCGCCGTCAACTTTGGTATGGGCGTGGTTTCCGGGCTGGTGATGGCCTATCAATTCGGCACCAACTGGAGTGGTTTTTCCGAGTTCGCCGGGAGCATCACCGGACCGCTGCTGACCTATGAAGTGTTAACCGCCTTTTTCCTCGAAGCGGGTTTCCTGGGCGTAATGCTGTTCGGCTGGAATCGCGTGGGGCCAGGCCTGCACTTCTTCGCGACCTGTATGGTTGCGTTAGGTACCATTATTTCTACCTTCTGGATCCTCGCCTCCAACAGCTGGATGCAGACGCCGCAAGGCTACGAAATCGTTAATGGTCAGGTTGTTCCCGTCGACTGGTTCGCCGTTATTTTCAATCCTTCATTCCCTTATCGTTTGCTGCATATGTCCGTTGCCGCCTTCCTCAGCAGCGCGTTATTTGTCGCCGCTTCTGCGGCGTGGCATTTGCTGCGCGGAAACAATACGCCGGCTATTCGCGCTATGTTTTCGATGGCGCTGTGGATGACATTAATCGTCGCCCCGCTCCAGGCATTGATTGGTGATATGCACGGTTTGAATACGCTGAAACACCAGCCGGCAAAAATTGCGGCGATTGAAGGACACTGGGAAAATCCGCCCGGTGAACCCACTCCGCTATTGCTGTTCGGCTGGCCGGATATGGAACAGGAGCGTACCCGCTATGGACTGGAAATCCCGGCGCTGGGCAGTCTGATCCTGACCCACAGTCTGGATAAACAAGTCCCGGCCCTGAAAGAGTTTCCTAAAGAAGACCGGCCCAATTCAACCATGGTGTTCTGGTCGTTTCGCATTATGGCAGGGCTAGGCATGCTGATGATCCTGCTGGGCGCGATCGCCCTGCGGCTACGTTACAAGCAGCGGCTATACACCTCACGTCCTTTCCTGCGTTTTGCATTATGGATGGGGCCCTCCGGTCTGATTGCCATTCTGGCTGGCTGGGTAACCACTGAAGTTGGCCGTCAACCGTGGGTGGTCTACGGTCTGCAACGTACCGCGGATGCAGTTTCCGCGCATGGCGATTTACATATGAGCATCAGCTTGCTGTCATTCTTTGTGGTGTACAGCTCCGTATTTGGCGTCGGTTACAGCTACATGATCCGCCTGATCCGTAAAGGGCCACAGGAACATGAACCGTCAACGCCGCCATCCGGCACGCCTGCACGACCGCTTTCTGCTGCAGTTCTCGATTCTCAACCGGAGGCTCACCGCTAATGGGTATCGATTTATCAGTTATCTGGTTTGTCATTATCGTGTTCGCCACGTTGATGTATATCGTGATGGACGGTTTCGATCTTGGTATCGGCATTTTATTTCCTGCTATTCAGGATGCGGATGACCGTGATGTGATGGTGAATAGCGTCGCCCCCGTGTGGGACGGCAATGAAACGTGGCTGGTACTGGGCGGAGCCGGACTATTCGGCGCTTTCCCCCTGGCCTATGCGGTGATTGTCGATGCGCTGACGATCCCGCTCACCCTGATGCTGCTCGGCCTGATTTTTCGCGGCGTCGCTTTTGAGTTTCGCTTCAATGCCACGCCGGCACATCGACCATTCTGGGATAAAGCTTTTCTCGGCGGTTCAATTCTGGCGACATTCACTCAGGGCATCGTGGTAGGTGCCGTGCTTAACGGATTTTCTGTCACCGGACGCAGCTACAGCGGCGGCCCTTTCGACTGGCTGACCCCGTTCACGCTGTTCTGCGGTGTTGGCCTGGTCGTGGCTTACGCCCTGCTGGGGGCCACATGGCTGGTGATGAAAAGCGAAAATCCGTTGCAGGATAAAATGCGCCGTGTGGCCAAAAAACTGCTGCTGGCGATGCTGGTTGTTATCGCCATTATCAGCCTATGGACGCCGCTGGCGCACAGTGCGATTGCCGAGCGCTGGTTTAGCCTGCCTAACCTGTGGTTCCTGATGCCGGTTCCGCTGCTGGTGGTGTTGATCAGCATGTGGTTGTGGCGCTCGCTGGACCAACAGCACAGCCATGCACTGCCCTTTGTTTTGACGCTGGGATTGATCTTCCTTGGGTTCAGCGGTCTGGGGATCAGCATATGGCCGCATATCATTCCGCCGTCCATTACGCTCTGGCAGGCGGCAGCGCCTGCGCAAAGTCAGGGCTTTATGTTGGTTGGCGCCCTACTGATTATACCGATAATTCTGGTGTATACCTGCTGGAGCTACTACGTTTTCCGCGGCAAAGTTCAACATGGTGAGGGGTATCATTGATGCAACAATCAATCTGGAAACGCCTGATGTGGCTGGTGATCCTTTGGGGTGGCAGCGTGCTGGCCCTGGCCGCCGTCGGTATGTTCTTTCGTTTACTGATGACGGCTGCTGGCTTTAAGTCCTGATTCCCTCCCTGAAAACAACCGGGCAGCGCAATGCTACCCGGTTGTAACAAATCCCAACGTTGACCAAACAAAAATGCAAAAAACATCTCATTGGCAAAACAGAGATTGCCATTTCTCCGATTAAAATATTGAATAGTCACCTGGCGAAATTATCGCCACTTTCGCTGCTAACGTACCAGAGGGTTCATGATGTTTAAGAAAGGGTTAACGGTGTTATTGCTGGCCAGCGCGCTTTTTTCGGGTCAACTTCTCGCAACCAATCAGGGACATGAGTATCTTCAGGTGCAGGATGCCGATCACGTATTACGGCACACCGCCGACAGCGATGAACTGCGCGTGACGGCGGAAGAATCCGCCGCCGATCTTCGCGAACATCATTACTGGCAAAAATCACGCAAACCCGATACTCACCAGGGTTAAGGTTTACGCTTTGGCAATGTTTTCATCAGTTCTTCGGGACTGACGGAAGCGACGATGCTGCCTGGCAACGGCATTTTCAGAATATGATGTTTCATCTTGCCGATTACATGCATTTCGCACGGTCGGCAATCAAATTTCAGCGTCAGAACTTCATCGCCGTTTACCAACTGCATCGGTGTTGCTTTCCAGCTCTTGATGTTTCCTTTCGCCTGTTTCGGACACAGGTTAAACGCAAAACGCAGACAATGTTTGGTGATCATCACCGGCACATCGCCCTTTTCTTCATGCGCTTCATAGGCCGCATCAATCAACTGAACGCCATAGCGGTGATAAAACTCACGCGCTTTATGGTTGTAGACGTTTGCCAGGAAGCTCAGATGCGTTTGTGGATATACCGGAGCCGGCTGTGACACTGGTTTGCGACTGCCGCGCTGATAGTTTTGCAAACGCACCGCATCCAGCATGTCGACAGCTTCACGTCGCAGTTGATTGAGTTGACCGTTTGGCACAAACAGCGCCCCCGGGAGATTAACCTGAATATCGCGGGCGTAATAAAGCGTTTGTCCAAGTTTGGCCAGACCATCCTGCAGGTTGCTTAACGCTTTTTCCGCATTGTTCGCTTCGTCAAAGTGGCCGTCCAGCGTATGCGTGATGCTCACCCCCTCTTCGCTGGTGAGCGTCAGGATCAACTGCTCCTGCCAGCCGCCCAGTTCAATATCAACCGCGATACGACGTTCGCTGGAGGTTTTGGTTAACGCCTGCTGCCAGTTATGATCGAGATTACGGTTCAGCGGATGATGCGCACGAACTTTGTGCAAATCGGCTGGCATTTCATTCGGCCACACCCGATATCGATTGTGCCCCGTTTTTTCAACGGTATTGGCACGGAAACCAACCACCTCACGCTTGATTAACACGTTCAGACCATCGCCGTTCGCCAGCGGCTCGGTGACCTCAACATCCAGATGATCTTTCGCGACCTTCAGGACTTCACCAACCGGCAGACCAATGAATTTTGGCGAGTCAAACGCGCCGATATCGCCCTTACGCGCATTGACAAAATAATCGGTGCTACCGCGATGGAAGGTTTTTTCCGTGGAGGGGGTAAAGAAATGTTCGGTGCGTCCGGCTGATGAACGGGCAAGGTCGCCGCGCTCTTCAATGATGGCGTCGAGCATCTGACGATAATGCGCGGTAATATTCTTCACATAGCTCATGTCTTTGTAGCGCCCTTCGATTTTGAAAGAGCGCACGCCTGCATCAATCAACGCGCCCAGGTTGGCGGTCTGATCGTTATCTTTCATCGACAGCAGGTGTTTTTCATAGGACACCACGCGCCCCTGATCGTCTTTCAGGGTATACGGCAGACGGCAAGCCTGGGAACAGTCGCCGCGGTTAGCGCTACGTCCGGTTTGCGCATGTGAAATATAACACTGACCTGAATAGGCAACGCACAACGCACCGTGAATGAAAAATTCAATGGTCGCGTCCGTGGCCTGGTGGATGGCGTTAATTTGCTCAAGGCTCAGTTCCCGCGCCAGGACAATCTGGGTAAATCCGACATCAGACAGAAACTTCGCCTTCTCGACGCTGCGAATATCACACTGCGTGCTGGCATGCAGCTCAATGGGGGGAATATCCAGCTCCAGAATCCCCATATCCTGCACAATCAGAGCATCAACACCGGTCTGGTACAGATCGGTAATTAATCGCTGTGCGGGCTCCAGTTCATCATCGTGCAAAATCGTATTCAGCGTCACAAAGATTTTCGCCCCGAAGCGATGAGCGAATGGCACCAGTTCGGCGATATCTTTCAGGCTGTTGCTGGCGTTATGACGCGCGCCAAATCCCGGTCCGCCAATGTAAACGGCGTCTGCGCCGTGCAGAATGGCTTCGCGCGCAATGGCGGTATCCCGAGCCGGGCTTAACAATTCAAGGTGATGAGGTTGCTGGCGCATACAGTTGTTACCATCCACAAGCGGTAAAAATGGCGGCTATTGTAGTCACAAGCGCGGCATTTCGGAATAGTTTTCCCGATCAACTGCGCGGGTAATGGATCAGCGAATGAAAGTGAACCGTTTGTTCACCGCTGTTACGGTAACTATGGGCCGTATCGCCGGCAAAACGGACACCTTCACCGGCTTTAATGGTACGCCATAGACCATCAATGCACATATCCAGCAGTCCACTAATCACCACTACGTGCTCTATAACACCGCTTTCGTGTGGCGTGGATTCACTAAGCGCGCCGGGCGCCAGCAGTATCGAAAAGTGATCGAAACACAACTGAGGATCCCATGGGAACAGCGGCGTGACGACCATCGCCTGGTGTTGGGGATCGAAAGACGGCGTGCCGTCTGACTCAGGAGGCGAAATAAACGTTGAAAATGGGACATTCAGCCCGGTGGCGATTTTCCACAATGTCGCCACTGTAGGGCTGGATTCATTGCGCTCAATCTGCCCCAGCATCGCTTTTGACACGCCGGTTTCCTCCGCCAGACGCGAGAGACTCCATTCCCGCTGGTGGCGCAGCGTTCTGAGCGTCGTCGCCAGATAGTGAGTTAAGTTATCCATATTTCTCCTCCTTCGCCCTTCCTTCTCAAGGCTACAGCTTAGCACTTGTACGCTATAACGCACAGTGCTACAGTGGCTGACCGTTATAACGCACACGGAGTTGCTATGCGCACATTTTCAATCCCTCTGCCTACCGTGCTATCAGGTTTTGTCGCGGTGCTGGTCGGTTATGCCAGTTCGGCAGCCATTATCTGGCAAGCGGCGCTGGCCGCAGGTGCGACGACAGGGCAAATTGCGGGTTGGATGACCGCGCTGGGAATAGCGATGGGCGTTAGTACGCTGGCGCTGACATTATGGTATCGCGCCCCTGTTCTCACTGCATGGTCAACGCCCGGCGCCGCACTGCTGGTTACGGGCCTGCAAGGGGTAACGATTCAGGACGCGATCGGTATTTTCATCGTGGCTAACGCCTTAATTGTGCTGTGCGGCGTAACCGGACTCTTTGCCCGACTGATGAAAATAATCCCCCACTCGCTGGCGTCAGCCATGCTGGCCGGGATCCTGCTACGCTTTGGCCTGCAGGCGTTCAGTAGCCTTAATAGTGAGCTTATCTTATGCGGTAGCATGCTGGTGGCATGGTTAGCGTTTAAAGTCATTGCCCCACGGTATGCGACAATCGCCGCGATGCTGATAGGTATAATCATCGCGCTGATAAAAGGTGACATTGTCACTAATGAGGTAAGTTTATCTCCAGTGTTACCTGAGTTTATCGCCCCGCATTTTTCATTTGCCCACAGCATTAGCATCGCACTGCCGCTGTTTCTGGTCACCATGGCCTCACAAAATGCTCCTGGTATCGCCACCATGAAGGCGTCAGGTTATGCGTTACCCGTTTCACCGTTGATTGTTTTTACCGGTCTGCTGGCGCTGCTGTTTTCCCCTTTTGGCGTCTATTCCATTTGCATTGCCGCCATAACCGCGGCAATTTGCCAAAGTCCCGAAGCGCATCCTGATGCAACGCGACGTTGGCTTGCCGCGGCGGCGGCGGGTGTCTTCTATCTTTTGGCAGGGGTTTTTGGCGGTTCGGTCACCGGACTGATGGCGGCCTTGCCCGTAAGCTGGATCCAAATGCTGGCGGGCCTGGCGCTGCTTGGCACGATTAGCGGCAGCTTATACCAGGCATTACATCATGAATCCGAGCGTGATGCGGCTATCATTACTTTTCTGGTCACTGCCAGTGGCCTGACGCTATGGGGGGTTGGGTCTGCATTTTGGGGGCTGATCGCCGGAGGTGTGTGCTACGCGGTGTTTGCTTTATTTCGCCGCACGTAACTGCGTTGGCGTTTTACCCGTCACCTGCTTAAACCGGTTGCTGAAATGGCTCGCTGAACTGAACCCGCAAGCCATCGCAATATCCGACAAACTGCGGGAAGAATGACAGACCAGATGCTGGGCTAATACCATACGTCGTTGCATAACGTACTGATGCGGCGCCATATTCATTGACTGGCGAAACATTCTGGCAAAATGGAACTCACTCAGCGCCGCCTCACTTGCCAAATCGCTCAGGGTAATGGGGTACGCCAGATGCGCTTCTATGTAGGCCAGCACATTGCGCAATGTGGCAGGCGCAAGTCCCCCGGTGACAACGGGCAACTGCCATTGGACGTTGCTGTAATGCTGGATCAGATGCGTGAGCAGTAGCGAAGACGCGGCGCTGAGCGTGAGATGGTTGGCCGGTTGTTGCCAGTCATTCCCGAGTAAAAACTGACGATAAACCGCTGTTATCCCCGGATCGCTGCCAAACGTATGCTCATCCAGCGTGAAGCTATAAGGGCTTTTGTCCCAGACTTTTTCACCCACTTCGCGCAAATGGCCGTCCGTACAATAGAGATGAACAAAGGAAAGATCGTCACGAATATCCCAACTGGATTCGCTCTCTTTCGGCATCAGGCAAAAACGGTCCGGCCCACCGCCATTCTTCCAGCCGCCGGCCGTCTTGTGGTAACTCTCGTAACCATCGGCGATGTATAAGCTGAGGGTATGGTGATCGCAATACTGGGTAATGGTATCACGCTTATTTGACCAGGCCGCCAGTTGGATCCCTGAATGTAACGCAACCGACTCGTGCAGCACGGCATTGTGTTTGCGTAAGTTTTCAAAGGCACCGTAGGGCTGAGACATACCATCACATTCAAAATAAGTTAGCAGGCTTTCAGTCTATATCAGCTACATATTGTTAACAGCTTCCTTTTCACATTTGCGCGAAAAAAAGCGCAAGATTTTGCAAGTCCACCGCAATCTGATGAAAGCCCCCTGCTACCCAACGTGACACAGTGTGCGCCTGAAGACCAAAAAGAGAGAGTTGTATGAACGCGCTATTGTACTGCCTGGTGGTAGTGATTTGGGGAACGACATGGATTGCCATTTATCTGCAACAAGGACCGGTTTCAGCGCCGGTTTCTATCTTTTGGCGCTTTGCCGTTGCCAGCTCGGTGATGATAATAATCCTGCTGGTTAGCGGTAAATTACGCAAACTATCTGGTCGTGACCATCTGTTTTGTCTGTTACAAGGCGGATGCGTTTTTTGCTTTAACTTTTGGTGTTTTTATACGGCTGCGGCGTGGATTAACACGGGCCTTGAATCGGTGATTTTCTCGATGGCCGTCCTGTTCAATGCGGTCAATAGCTTTCTGTTTTTCGGCCAAAAACCGCCGATGCGCTTTTATATTGCCGCCGGTCTCGGTCTGACTGGCATTGTCACCCTGTTCTGGCAGGACTTACTCAACAGTGGGTTCAACCATTCACTTCTGCTGGGCATCGGCTTAAGCGCTCTGGGAACCTTTGGTTTTTCATTGGGCAACATGATAAGTCTGCGCCATCAGAAAAAAGGGCTGGAAGTATTGACCACCAATAGCTGGGCCATGTTGTACGGTACATTGCTGATCGCCGCTATTGCGCTGGTGCGTGGCGATGACTTCACTCCGCAGTGGACTTTCAGCTATCTTAGCGCACTGCTGTACCTGGCTATTTTTGGTTCGGTGATTGCCTTTGGCGCCTATTTCACACTGGTCGGTCGCATTGGTCCCAGTAAGGCCGCATACAGTACGCTGCTTTTTCCTCTGGTCGCACTGACGCTGTCAACATTGTATGAAGGGTATATCTGGCAGGTAAATGCGATTGTGGGATTAGTATTGATTTTGCTGGGGAACCTGGTGATGTTTGCCCGACCAGAAGCGCTGATGGGTAAGCTCGTATATCGTCGCCGAACGGCATAAAAAAAACGCACCATCCTTAGATGGTGCGTTCATCATTATTATTGTGTTTTTTTGTTCACGTCAAACATGGAAGCATCAGTCGCCATGTCATCAACAACTTTCTTCAACGTTTCGAACGCCATCGGCGTGCTTTCGTTGTTCAGATCTTTACCTTCACCCTTACGTACAACTTTAATGACCGGTTTATTGGTCGCCGCATCAATCAACTCACCCTCGAAGTAGAGGTTGGTATCCATGGTACGGTGGCCCGTTGCCATTTGCGTTCCCGCAACCAGCAGCGCAACCGGGATCACTTCGTAGAACTGCAGCCCTTCTTTACTGGTCGCTACACCGGTAATTGCCCCGCGGAAAATCAGGCTACGTGGCCCAGGGGTAGTCACCAGGGGTTTACGTTTACTGATTGCGGATTTCAACTGTGTATTGGTGTAGGTCAGTAGTTGATCAAGAACCTTCTGCCCTACCTGCGTAGTAGGTTTAGGAACCGGATAATACGTTACCGGGTTATATACAATGTTGTCATATTTGGATTCGTTGTAGTTCGGGTCAACCCAACGGAGTACCGTTTGTCCGGTTGCCGATTTTGTTTCCTTCAGATCAGAGTAATTTTTTAAAAACCCAGAATATTTATCCGGTTCGGTCACTTTTGACGCACAGCCGGATAATGCCAACAAGCCAGTAAGCACTGCAACTTTAAATAAAGTATGAGTACGCATGAAACGATCCCTTTAGTTTTCGCAATGATGCCTAAAAAGAATAGCAAAACAGATTCATTTTGGATGCACTAAAAATGGTAAGGACCGCACAATTTTATCTTTGCGCTCAACATAAAAAATGCTGAACGCAGAGAGAGTTAACCCAGACAGGAGCTTCAGACAGTTTTGCGTGCCAGCATAGTGGCAAAGCGCAGTTTAATGCGATTACCATTTTCATCCGTACGATGAAGTTCACCCACGTCTTCGTTGTATTTCAGCAGATCCCACCCGCTGTAATAGTTGCGTAATTCACCCGCTTTAAACGCAAACGGAAAACCAACAGTGCACGGGAAATCATCAGTGTCCATTGCCGCAACGATTAAATTATATCCGCCTGGCTTCGTGCAGCGCTGCATATTATCTATCAGTCCCGGGATAGTTTTAGCCTCAAGGAACATCAGCACAACGGTAGAAAGAATAAAATCATATTCGCCATCAAAGCGTAAGGCGTTAAGATCCGCGACTTGCGCATGCAGGTTGGTCAGTCCTTCCGCCGCTTTAATGCGCTCAAGGTTCGCTATGCTCATGGGGTTTTTATCCCATGCGGTAACGTCATAGCCGTTTGCCGCAAGGTACAGGCTGTTACGACCATTACCGCAGCCCAGATCTAATGTTTTACCTGGCGCGACCACTTTTGCCGCTTCAACAACATCGGAATGCGTACGGGTTAAATCGTATTTCTCAGTAAAGTAGTTTTCGTCGCAATGAGTCATCATTTATCCTCAGATTTCAGTAATGCAGCACGTTCTGTGCGGATAAGCAGCTTTCCCTGCAGCAGCAAAGCAAGCGTACGTATCAGTAATAATGCAATGATAAAATTGGTAAAAATAAACAGAGGGATAGACAGCGTATGAAAAAATCCTGATTCGCTGCCGTGTCCCAGATGCAGGCCCGTCGTCGCCAGGGCCGACACGCCAAACGAGAAACTCCAGAACGAGGCATTAAATGGTTGCGACAGGTACCATGGCATGAGACGTAGCATAAACAGAAGTTGCAGCAGACCATAGCCGAACAGCATTTTGGCTAACGTATCCCCCTCACCGCCGTTGACGCTAAGCCAGGCGCTGCAAGCAACCAGCGCGGGCGCCAGTTGAATGCCAAGCGAAGTCCGTAAGACCGCTGGCAGTTCCCCGCAGCTACGTAAACGTTGCAGGATCACCGGTTCCAGGCTGAGCCAGGAAAATACGCCAGCCCCCAAAAACACCATTCCGGCATCATTGAAACCAAGCGCACCACAGGCCATTGCGCTGATAAAGTTATTGGCGACGGTCGGCAGATACAGACCCGGCGTGGTGGCTTCCTCTGGATGCGCTCCACGCCATAATCCTGCCGTTTGCCAGGCCGCGTACGCCAGTTGTATCACCACGCCAATGCTGAATAACCCGATCGCCAGCGGTCGATACCAGGGAACAAAGCCAATGGCTACCAGCATGGTTGTGGCCGGAAACAGACTGACAAAGCTACTCATCACCGGGTGACGAATTTCAGCCAGTACGCTGTGCGGGAAGTGCAGCAAGCGATACATAAAAGCCAGCGTCAGCAGCCCCCAAATGGCCATGGCGAGAATCACTAAACCGTCGCCAATCCAGTGGCTCACCGGCCAAATCTGGCTGGCATAGCGCCAGGCGAATCCCATCCCGATAGTACCCAGAACCATGCCAAAATAACCGGCCGGAAGATTGAGGACCCGTTCACTCTGTTTGCTCTTACTCATTTTGTTTATTTTTTAAAGTATATTTGAAATGCATTTTATGGAATTTCAGCGGGTTTAGCCAGTACGGAAAACTTTGCTACGTTTAACTAAGGTGCGCAACATGGAAATGAGCAATGACCAAATATCGACTCAGCGATGAGCTTCGCTCCTTTAGTTACCAGGATAATGGCAATAAAAAAAGCGTATTACTACGCCAAATCATTGCGCTCATTGATTTTAATGATGTTACCGCCGGTACGCCTGGCGGCTGGATTGATGACGAAAGCGTCTTGTCGCAACGCGGTGATTGCTGGATTTACGATGAAAATGCGCTCGCATTTTCCGGCGCATCAATAACCGGAAACGCGCGGGTTACTCAGGCAAGTGTCGTCAGAGATGGCGCGCAAATAGGCGATGCCGTGTGGATTGACCGGGCAGAAATCAGCCATTACGCACAAATACGTGACAACGTCACGATACAGGATTCGGTTATTCGCGGCGAGTGCCTTCTCTGGGGTAATGCACGCGTTGTATGTGGCTCCGAAATCATTGCCGCCAGGGGACTCACTGTTGAAAACGACCAGTTGCTGCAGATTTACGATCGGGCGACCATCAGCAACTCACGCGTAGTGCATCAGGCGCAGATCTATGGCGATGCGAAAATCAACTACGCCTTTATTGAACATCGGGCGGAAGTTTTTGATTTTGCCCAGGTGGAAGGTAATGAAGAGAATAATGTCTGGATTTGCGATTGCGCCAAAGTCTACGGGCATGCGCGCGTCATCGCCGGAACCGATGAAGATGCTATTCCTACCCTGCGCTACAGCTCACAGGTGGCAGAACACGCGGTAGTCGAGGGTAATTGCGTGCTGAAGCACCATGTGTTGGTCGGGGGACATGCTACATTACGCGGCGGACCAATCCAGCTTGACGATCACATCCTGGTTGAAGGTCACGCCTGCGTTCTTGGAGAAGTGTTGGTCGAGAATCACATTGAGATAACCGGCCAGGCGCACATTGAAGCATTTGATGGCGATGCTATTCATCTGCGCGGGCCGAAGGTGATCAATGGTGAGCAGCGCATTACGCGCACACCTATCGCAGGCTTATTCTGAGGGACCATCAATGATGCGGGCATAGAGATTCACATCATAGTAATCGCCATTGAGGAACTCTGCTTGTCGTAAACATCCTTCCAGTTGGAAGCCATTGCGCAATGCCACCCGGTTGCTCTCAACGTTTTCTACGCGGCATTTAATCACAAAGCGGCGAATTTCCTGGCGCTGCGCATAATGATGAATCAATGCCTGTAGCGCCCGGGACATAATGCCCTTACCCTGGTGAGCTTCATCCAGCCAGTAGCCAATATAGGCCGCTTTGTTCAGCGGCTCTATCTGGTTAAACGCGATGACACCCACCAGATTCTGTTGTGCAAAAATCAGGAACATTTTGGCGTAGCCGCGCTGGTGCAACATCATATTTCCCTGCACGTTTTTGCGCGTGTCGTCCTCGGATTCGACAAACTGCGGCCAGTTCAGCGACTGCTGGAGCCAGGTTTTATTTTTCAGCACCAACTGATGCAGAGGGGTGACGTGTTGTTCTTCGACGGCACGCAGTTCCAGCGAATCATTAATGGTTATCACTTCTGGCATTTTCTTTCCGTTACGATCGTTAAGCAGCTAATTCTGCTCATCATAAAACAGGAAGGGCTTCCCTTTTGGAAGCCCTTTTACACAGCAAGCGCTGTTTTACTTAGCTCTCACCGACACTCTCTTTTTGCAAAATTTTGAGCAGATCTTCCTTCAGGTGGAGTTTCTGTTTCTTAAGGCGAACAATGTCCAAACTATACCCCCGACCATCCGCACCTTCCAGTCTGGAGATCTCATGATCAAGGCTGTTGTGTTTTTCGAATAAGGACAGAAAGCGAGGGTTCTCGGTTTTCAGTCGGGAAATAAGGTCTCTGTATTCTGGAAACATACTTTCTCCCTGTTAGTGGACAAGAACGTGTATAAGAAATACACAGTTCCAGAGTACCCATTTCCCATACAGAAAAATGCGAACAGGATCGAGTAAATAGCGTACAGACTATTTTCAGAAAGATTGCAGATACGGCTCCCCCTCAGGAGAGCCGTAAAAGGAGTGATTAACGCATCTCACGGTCGTCAACGTACTGACGTTTATCCGGCGCTGGCGGGAAGTACTGATACAGCCAGGTTTCGCTGATGGCGTCGCCCTGGCAACGCAGGAACATACGCATATCTACCGGGTCGGTTGAGTCAGACGTCGGATACCAGTCAAACTGGATACGGTAGCCGTCGATAGGCTCCACGTAGAGGATCTCAATTTGTTTTGCTTCACCGCTGGAGAGCGTTATCACCGGCTCAATGCCTTTCGGCGCAGCGGCTTTCAGATCGCCACCGACGAAGTCAACGGCAAAACGACGCGCCCATTTCTCCGGGTAGTGCTCGCCCGGCGCCCATCCTTCCGGGAAGCCGCCCATGCCTGTACGGGTCGCCATCACGCGAGCCAACGGCGAACGTACCGGCGGCTGCGCGCTCCAGTACAGACGATATTTAAATTCCAGCTCATCGCCGGCTTTAATCGACTTCTCCGGCTGCCAGAAGCAGACGACGTTATCCAGCGTTTCGCCAGTCGTCGGGATCTCCATCAGGCCGATGGTCCCCTTGCCCCACTGGTTACGCGGTTCGACCCACAGGCTCGGACGCTTGTTATACCAGCCCATGATGTCCTGGTAATGAGAGAAGTCGCGATCGAGCTGCAGTAAACCAAACCCTTTCGGGTTGTTATCGGTATAGGCATTGAACTGCAGTTTTTGCGGGTTATTCAGCGGACGGCAGATCCACTCGCCGTTGCCCCGCCACATCGCCAGACGATCGGAGTCATGAATCTGCGGGTGAATGGTGTCGCACATCCGGCGTTCATTGTTGCCACAGCTGAACATGCTGGTCATCGGCGCAATGCCGAGCTGCTTGATGTCTTTACGCGCGTAGATATGGTTTTGTACATCCATGATCACCTGCGTTTTCTCGCAGTGGATCACGAACTTAAAGGCACCTGTTACGCTTGGGCTATCGAGTAGCGCATACACGGTAAAGGAGGTCGCGCCCGGTTTAACCGTTTCGAACCAGAAAGCGGTGAAATCAGGAAACTCTTCTTTGCTGTCGGTATAGGTATCTACCGCCAGACCACGCGCCGATAAACCGTACTGGTAGGTGTCATCCACAGCGCGGAAGTAGCTGGCGCCGAGGAAAGAAACCACATCACGACGAGCCAGTTCTGGCGCTTTAAATACGCGGAAACCCGCGAACCCGAGGTCAGTTTGCCCTTCCAGTTGTTTGGTATCCACACCCGCGTCGTTGTATTTAAACAACTCCGGACGGAAGTGGATTTCACGCGCCATATGTGTACTGTCATCGACCGAGAACATGCGAACCCGGCGGCGGAATCCCATTCCCACATGGAAGAACTGCGCATCAAGCTGACGATTTTCAACATTGTTCCACAGAGACTGCTCTGCGTCATATTGAATGCTGTTATAGGCCTGCGGCGTCAATTTCGCCAGCGTGTCGGGTAACGCACGCGGCTCCCCGCCCCAGGGTTTCTGTGCTAAGTCGTGGGCCATCGATTGCAGAACGGAAAAATCAAAACGTACGGTTTTTCCGTCTGCAATGTCAGACTCTGCCGCAAAGGCGGCGCGGGAAAAGAGTGATGCAATACCACTGGTTCCGCACACGGCGGCCATTGCCATTGAACCTTTAATAAATCGTCTGCGATTCATGCCTGAAAGTGAGTCCTTCTGGTCGTGTAAATGGTCCCGCACCGGTCAAAATCTGCGGCAAGAGAGTGCACATTTCTGACCGCTCACTCTAGACAAAATTCATTAATAATCCAATTGTTGGTCGCCGATTATCTGTACAAAATCGAAAATATTTTATGTCGATGGGAACAGACTGAATCCCGTGTAAATTCTGTTAAAGTAAACCACACCGCCGTTTACTTCGCTCTTCAGCCTCCTGATACAGCATAAATTCGTCATATACCTTGCAACCCAGTGCCTCTTCAAACACGTCGCGACTGGAATTCCCATGGCTGCGAGCCTGAGTTTCATTACCCAGATTTGACTGGAAAATCCCCGCAGCGCTAACCGGTAAGAAATCTTCGTAGGTGATAGGTTGCGCAACCAGCCAGCCGCGCTCAATGAGCGGTTGCGGATCGTCATCCGGGCGAATGGCCTGGCGATGCGCTTCACCTGACGGCGTCAGTCGATAACGAAACCAGGCGAGCCCCTGTTGGCGCAGCAGAAACTCGCTATCCGGGAATGCCTTGAATACCTCCTGAAGATGCAGCTGGTGCGTCAGATTGTCTTTTCCCGTTCCCGCTTTATTCAACAGTTCGTCATACAAGGCTCTGCCTTTCGGTGTGAGCGCTACGCCGCGCTGTTCAATCTCGCCAAAACGCGCCGTGTGAGTGCCGCGCATTTCACCGGCAAACAGCACCGGTTCTTCCAGCGCTTTGAAACTGGTCTGACGTAATAAAATCGGCACCTCGCGGCGCGGCGGCCCTTCAATCAATATTTTCGGCTCTATGCCGCATTCCGGCATCATGGACTGTACCCGGTCAATATCCAGCGTGCGCGGCGTCAGATGGTTGATGTGACAACCAGGGAAACACACCACATCGGCAATCAGCCGGTGTTCGTTGTGTAATGCGTGATAGGTCGCTTCATCTACCGTGGCGTGCTGATGCCAGCGAAAGGTTTCCAGTGCTTCATGGACAAACTCCTGCGCCTGCTCAGGCGTAAAACTGCCCTGCGCATCAAACTCATCCAGCAGTTCATGACAACGACGAGTGAAAATGTCGCGTTTTGCAAGGATCTCCGCAGCCTTTTGCCGCAGCGCTACGTTCTCGATTAATTCGAGCCGTAATAACGAGGTGAATACCCGAAACGGGTTGCGCGAAAGCGAGGCATCGTCGATGGGCCGAAAAGCCGTGGAATGTACAGGGACGCCGGCCTGAGAGAGGTCGTAGTAACTCACCGGATACATGCCCATAATGGCAAACATCCGGCGCAGCGTAGCAAGCTCCTGCGCAGTGCCCACCCGGATGGCGCCGTGGCGCTCAACGTTTAGCCGGGCCAGTTCATCCGCATTAGCCAGTTTTTCATGCAGCGTCGGATTATTTTCCAGTACCGCCAGATTCACATCAGCGACAAGTTCCAGCAACGTGCCATACTGCGGGACTTCCTGCTGGTACATTGCTGACATTGCCTGCGAAAATTGTTCCCGAATCTCATCTGCCGTGATGGTGTTCGCCATAATGTCATGCCTCCAGTGAATATTACCTGGAGTGTAGAGAACGCTGCAAAGTCCGGTGGGAAGAATTTACAAAGTGTGACCCCGCGTAAGTTTCCCACCCCATACAGACGGCGAACAGAACCTACTGGCGTGGTTTTAAATGACTTTCCAGCCAGGGGAGCATCTGTTTTTTACGGCTGAGCATACCTTCCACCTTGCAGGGCTGCGGGATGTCAGAAAGCTCAGAACCGGCAAACCACAGACTGGTGTCGCCCAGATTAATATCGGTGAGCATGAGCACAACCAGCGCGGCATTCTTTTCCTGCGCATAGCGCGCCATTTCCTGGCGTAATTCATCCAGCACTGTATCAACCTGTTGCAGCGCGTACAGTTCAAGCTGCGCCACACAGACCTGATGCCCATGGATAGTGAAGGTTTTAATGTCTTTCTGCAGGAGTTCGCGGGCGCTCATCCCTTCCACGCTCGTTTTGGCAGACAGCAGGTCGCGACTGAAGGCGTCCAGGTCTACACAGGCCTTTTGAACCAGCGCATCGACCGCCAAACGATCATCAGCGGTGGTCGTGGGTGAACGAAGCGTGACAGTGTCACTCAGCACGGCACCCAGCAACAAAACGGCCTCCGCGGGTGATAACTGGCTACGCTCATCTTCCGACATCAGTTGCCATAACAGCGTCGCGCTACTGCCGACAGGCTTCACCCACACTTCTGGCGGCAGACGGGTGACTAATCCACCGAGTCGGTGGTGATCGATAATCCCCACGACGTTACTGTCTGCCAGCGATTGCGGTCCTTGGGCAGGTTCGGTGAAATCAACCAACCAGACGTCACGATCGGTCAACTCAAACGTCAGCCGTTCAGGAAGTGCCAGCCCCGCTTGCGCAAAGATAAACTGCGTTTCGCGGTTAGGTTCACCCAGACGCCATGCCGTAGCCTGCTGACCGCGTAAGGTAAGCCAACGCGCCGTCATTGCGGCAGAGCAAATAGCATCGCTATCGGGATTAAGGTGTCCTACTACATGTATCATTAATCAGTGCCTTGTGAGAGAAAGGGTGCAAAAGCAAACAATATTCAAAGTATAACGACTGGGTGCATTCCCTTCCATGATCCCACCCCCCTGCCTGGCTGTATAAAACATGAGCAAAATAAATAAGTTGTAAGTAAAACATGATAAATGTTAATAATATTTTGCTATCAAGTTATCAAAAACGAACAACTTCACTTGTCACCGACACGGCTCTGTTTTTAACATCGCTTATGGAAAAAAATGTTCTGTTCAATCAGCGCATTCGCTTGCGCCACCTGCATACTTTTGTCGCCGTTGCACAACAGGGAACGTTGGGGCGCGCGGCTGAAACCCTTAATCTGAGCCAGCCGGCCCTCTCCAAAACACTGAATGAACTGGAGCAACTGACCGGTACCCGGCTGTTTGAACGCGGTCGCCTTGGCGCGCAGTTAACATTGCCCGGCGAGCAGTTTCTTACCCACGCGGTGAGAGTACTGGACGCGCTCAATACGGCCGGACAGGCGTTAAACCAGCGCGAAGAGTCGCAGACTGACGTCGTACGGATTGGGGCCTTACCCACCGCTGCGCTGGGTATTCTTCCGGCGGTAATCGGTCCGTTCCATAAGCAGCAAATGGAGACGACGCTGCAAGTTGCCACCATGAGTAATCCCATGATTTTGGCCGGTTTAAAATCGGGAGAAATCGATCTCGGTATCGGTCGGATGGCCGATCCGGAATTAATGGTCGGTCTGAATTACGAGCTGTTGTTTCTTGAGTCGCTCAAACTGGTAGTGCGGCCTAACCACCCGTTGTTGCAGGAAACCATCACGCTGAGTCGGGTGATGGAATGGCCCGTTGTGGTGTCACCAAAAGGAACCGCTCCTCGTCAGCACGCGGAAACGCTACTGCAAAGCCAGGGTTGCAAAATGCCGCCGGGCTGCATCGAAACGCTGTCAGCATCGCTTTCCCGCCAGCTGACGGTTGACTACGACTATGTATGGTTTGTGCCGTCAGGCGCGGTCCGGGAAGATTTACGTCAGGCGACGTTGGTATCATTGCCGATTCCCACCCACGGGGCGGGTGAACCTATTGGCATTCTTACCCGTGTAGACGTGCAGCTTTCCTCTGCCGCGCAAATCCTCATTGGCGCGATACGCAAAACCATACCGTTTTGATACCCAAAATTAAGGGACCATCTGGTCCCTTATAGCGTGTTAAAACGTTTCCCAGTTATCATCACTGACCGTTGCTGCCTGCAGACTTGAATGGCCCGATATTTTGGTACCAGCAGCGCGCTTTATTGCGCTTCCCCCATTTAAGCGGAATGTACCGACGGCTTCAGTTAAACGTGCCGCCTGTTCTTCCAGCGATGCCGCTGCGGCCGACGCTTCTTCAACCAAAGAGGCGTTTTGCTGCGTCACCTTATCCATCTCCGAAATCGCCTGGCTCACCTGCACAATGCCCCGGCTCTGCTCATCAGAGGCCGCCGCAATTTCCAGCATGATATCGGTCACGCGTTTTACCGCATCGACAATATCCGTCATGGTATTACCCGCCGCGACCACTTCATCGGATCCCTGGTCAATGAGTCGTACCGATTCGCTAATCAACCCCTCAATCTCTTTTGCCGCCTGCGCGCTTCGGCTCGCCAGCGTGCGTACCTCACTGGCGACCACGGCAAACCCGCGTCCCTGCTCTCCCGCCCGCGCCGCTTCTACCGCCGCGTTCAACGCCAGGATATTCGTCTGGAAAGCAATGCTGTTTATAACGGCTGTGATTTCAGAGATTTTCTTCGAACTACCTGAGATATTGCCCATGGTTTTCACCACGCCAGAAACCATCTGACCGCCACGACTCGCCTTGCCGGAAGCGTCTTCCGCCAGCTTGCTCGCATGGTGCGCGTTGTCAGCGTTTTGCTTCACCGTAGCCGTTAGCTCTTCCATACTGGCCGCCGTTTCTTCAATCGCCGCGGCCTGTTGCTCTGTACGTGAAGACAAATCGGTATTCCCTGCAGAAATCTCACTGGTACCGCGATAAATTTCCTCTGCCCCCTGGCGCACCGTGCCCACGGTTTTCACCAGCGAATGCTGCATAGTTTGCAGATGACGACTCAGGCGACCAATTTCACTGCGCCCGGTCGGTTCCTCTGGCATGGTCAGGTCGCCTGCCGAAATTTGCTCGATGCGCAGGGCTGCACGTAACAGAGGATGGATAACGGTGCGGCGCAGTACGATAAACGTCATCACGGTGAGCACCAGCGCGAGGGCAAATGCGCCGAGCATAAACGCTATACCAAGTTGCGTACGTTGGTGCGCCTGCTCGCTGAGGTTATTCGCCCTGGCAGTACGAATCTCAATGGCTTTCAGCAGCACCTTGTTGTAAGCGGAATCCAGCGGTCTGGCCTGTTCATTTTCATGGTTGATAATCGCTTCAAACATGCCGTTTTTAGCGTATTTCAGCATCGGCTGTAAACCGTCGGTATAGGCTTTGAAGCTGGCGCTTAATTCGGCGTCTAACGCTTCATCAGCAGACGTTTTCACCGTACGCGCCATATAAGCATTGAAGCCGTCCTGCGATTGCTTAATCCGTTTTTCTGCCTCGGCGATATTGGCCTTCATGTCATCCATTTCGGCAATACGGCTCGCCGCGCCGGCATGGATCATGTTGATACGTGCGGTGCGTAAGTGGTTAGAGCTGTTAGATAACCCCATCCTGACCTGAATCTCGTCGGTCACGTCGCGCTGATCGCGATCGGCCTGCATAAGAAAATAGCTTGCCAGCCCTGAACTTAAGGCGAACAACAGAAGGATGCCACCGAGAATGGAGGAAAACAGCGGAACCAGTCGGATTTGATGCAGAAATCCCAGTTTATGCTGGGCCTGCATCGATGTTGTGTTGTCCATGACCGTCGACTCTCTTGTAGGGTTTATGCGTGAAAACACGCCCGTTAGATAGTCATCGGCAATCCGTGAGGTTTACTTACCGTAAAAAGCGCCGGATTCGTCACACTTTCACAACATAATTCTAAAAAATTCAGGAAAGTGCCAGCGGATAAATCCGCTGGCCAATGAATCAGTTATCGCCAAAGTGGATAACGGTACGGATGGACTTACCCTGATGCATTAAATCGAATGCTTCGTTAATCTGCTCCAGCGGTAAGCGATGGGTGATAAACGGATCCAACTGGATTTTTCCGCTCATCGCTTCTTCGACCATTCCCGGGAGTTGAGTGCGCCCTTTCACGCCGCCAAACGCCGAACCGCGCCAGACTCGCCCGGTAACCAGTTGGAACGGACGCGTTTTGATTTCTTGTCCAGCGCCTGCCACGCCGATGATGATGCTCTCGCCCCACCCTTTATGGCAGCATTCCAGCGCCGCACGCATTACGTTAACGTTGCCGATACATTCAAAGCTGAAGTCCACACCGCCATCGGTAAGCTCAACAATCACATCCTGAATCGGTTTATCGTAATCATTCGGGTTGATGAAATCCGTCGCGCCCATTTCACCCGCCAGTTTGAATTTCTCCGGGTTGGTATCAACGGCCAGAATACGTCCGGCTTTCGCCTGCACCGCGCCCTGAATCACCGCCAGGCCGATACCGCCAAGACCAAATACGGCCACGGTATCGCCTTCTTTCACTTTCGCGGTGTTATGTACTGCCCCGATCCCGGTAGTGACGCCACAGCCCAGCAGGCACACTTTGTCCAGCGGAGCCTGCGGGTTAACCTTTGCCAGTGAGATCTCCGCGCAAACGGTATATTCACTGAAGGTACTGGTGCCCATATAGTGATAAATCGGCTCGCCGTTATATGAGAAACGAGTCGTGCCATCCGGCATCAACCCCTTGCCCTGGGTGGCGCGTACAGCCTGACACAGGTTGGTTTTCCCTGATTTACAGAACTTACACTCACCGCATTCTGCCGTGTACAGGGGGATGACATGGTCGCCCGCTTTCAGGCTGGTGACGCCTTCACCCACTTCAACCACAATACCGCCGCCTTCATGGCCAAGCACCGCCGGGAATACCCCTTCCGGATCGTCGCCTGAGAGCGTAAAAGCGTCAGTATGACACACGCCAGTGTGGGTAATTTTAACCAGAACTTCACCTTTCTTTGGCGGTGCGACGTCGATTTCGACAATTTTTAGCGGTTGGCCGGGGCCAAATGCAACTGCTGCACGTGATTTCATTTGTCTCTTCCCATTATTGCGAGGTGATGGTGTTATTTTAGATAAGCGCGAAGAAGATGGCCGATTTCAGCCATACGCACGGCTCGCTGGTCTGGCGTTGTCTCGCCGCTGACCAGTTCGTCTTTCAGGTGGATCTCCACCATTTCGCCCATCAGGCCATTGGATGCGCCGCGTACAGCGGCAATTTGTTGCAGGATCGCAAGGCACGGTTCGCCGGACTCCAGCGCCCGCTCAAGCGCGTCAACTTGACCGCGAATACGGCGAACACGGGTGAGGATACGTTTTTTATCTTCAGGTGAATGTGGCATACGCCCTCCAGATACTATAGGGGGGTATACTATCAGAATTTTTACATAATTGTAAAATTGAAGGGTTATTTATTCTCCGTCACTTAATCCATACAGATTTGCTGATGGTGTATTAGTGACTCTGGCGTATTTGGCGGAACGTAAGAAACGTTACGGCTAGCGCACCAACAAGTAGTAGAGCGCTGAGTCCAAAAGAACTTTGCCATCCCAGACGGTCGAACATTAGCCCCCCAGCCGTTGAACCAAGCGCAATCGAAAGCTGGATGACGGCGACCATCAGACCACCGCCCGCCTCAGCATCCTCGGGCAGCGTCCGCGCCAGCCATGTCCACCACCCCGTTGGCGCAGCAGTAGCGAGCATTCCCCACAGGCTTAATAGCCCAGTAACAGCCCAGGTGCAATGCCCGACCAGGAGTAACATTCCGGCAATGATAGCCATCAGTAATGGTATAGCCATGAGTGTTTGATAAAATCTGGCGTTCAGGAATGTCGTCACTATAAGCGTACCAGCCAACCCCGCGATGCCAATTGCGAGCAAAATCAAAGATAGACCAGAAGCATTCACCCTGGTCACCGTCTCCAGAAACGGACGGACGTAGGTAAATAATGCAAACTGCCCCATAAAGAAGAGTCCGCAGGCCAGCAGACCGGTTGATACAATGGAGACACGAAGCAGACGAAGTACCGACCCACGCGGCTTGTGCACCGTATCCTTTTTCATTTCGGGCAAACTGATGCTTTGCCAGATGAACGCCGTTATCGCAAGAGGCACAAGGCATAAAAAAGCCCCACGCCAGCCGACGGTTGCCCCCAGGTAACTGCCCAGCGGGGCCGCCACTACGGTTGCCAGCGCATTCCCACCATTAAAAATAGCCAGCGCCCGGGGAACCTGGTGCTGCGGAACCAGCCGTATTGCCGTTGCTGCCGACAATGACCAAAAGCCGCCAATGACAATACCAATTGTGGCTCTTCCCAACATATAAAGCGGATAACTGGGAGCTAATCCGATCATTATTGCCGACACAGCCATTAAAATGGTCAACCCCAGCAGAAGATATTTACGATTCAGATCCCCGGCAACATTTGAAATGGTCAGGCTGGTTAGTACTGCCAGCACGCCGGAAATCGCTATTCCCTGACCAGCCAGTCCCTCTGAAACGTGCAAATCTCTGGCAATCGGCGTCAATAAACTGACCGGCATAAATTCTGAGGCAATAAGAATAAAGACGCAGAGCGTCATGGCAAATACGCCGCCCCAGTGTGCGTGCGTTTTATTACACAAGGTATTATGGCTCAGTGTGGACATTATTATTTTCTCTATATATTGCCGGGGCAAAACAAGGGCAAAGCCACCTGCCAAACAGGTAGCTTTGTTAAGTTTTCCGGCCAGGAATTTATCTTAAGGAGGTTTTGAAAAACTGCTCAAATTTGCTGAATGGTATTTTACCGGCCACATTGTCATATAAATCAACATGGTTAGCCCCCGGAACGACCACCAGCTCTTTATCTTTACTACCAACGGCCTTAAAGGCGTCTTCGGCAAAATAACGTGAGTGCGCTTTTTCACCCGTTACGATCAGCACAGGAACAGTAATTTCATTGGCGTAGCTTAGCAGCGGCATATTCATAAACGACAGGGGCATTGTTGCGTTCCATGCGCCTGTTGAATTGACAGAACGCGCATGGAAACCACGTGGCATCCGGTAATAATCGTAAAACTCTTTCAGTACCGGATGCGGATTTGCAGGTAAGGTTTCCGGCAGAATACGATCCCCTGCACTGACATTACCTTCTTCGTCAACATTAATGTCATGTCCACCCGGGGCAAATGTGCCCTTTTCCGCATCTTTCCAGCGCTGCGCATTCAGATACTGCAATACCGCGTGGCGGTCTGCGGAGGTATACCGGTCTTTGCCATCACCGACGCCATGGCCCATTGCGCGACTCATGTCATACATTACGCTAGTCGCAACGGCCTTAACACGTGTATCCATTGCTGCGTCATTTAACGCCATCCCGCCCCAACCGCAGATACCAAGTAAGCCGATGCGATTGCGATCCACTTCTTTTTGTAGGCCAAGGAAATCAACCGCCGCGCTGAAATCCTCGGTGTTGATATCAGGAGAGGCAACATTACGTGGAATACCGCCGCTTTCGCCGGTATATGAAGGATCGAAGGCCAGCGTCACAAAACCCTGTTCAGCCAGCGTCTGCGCGTACAGTCCACTGGACTGCTCTTTGACAGCGCCAAAAGGACCGCTAACCGCAATTGCCGCCAGTTTGCGTTCGCCTCGATCTTTTGGAATATAGAGATCTCCAACTAACGTGATCCCATAGCGGTTCTGAAAAGTTATCTTGCGATGATTGACTTTCGTACTCTCGGCGAAGGTTTTATCCCATTTTTCGACCATCGAAACGGGCGCGTTTGGGTTGGTTGTATCAGCATAACTCATCGTTGTGACTCCATTTAATGATGCGCATAGCAGCATGGCAGGTAGGGTGGTCGACAGTTTTCTGGTGAAAGCTTTCATCACTTGTTCCCCTAAAAATAGGTTGTGGGTACAGGTCTTATACGGACAACATTGCTGTGCCTGGTTGCAATGCGCTCATTATAGGTAGCAGTATTCGTTCTGATTAGAGGGTGTAAAATGCTAGAATTAATATCATATTGTTATAAATGGCGGCATATCAGGCGAGGACTGAAGAATGGCAAAACGGGAAAACTATAACGATCTCTACCTGTTTATGCAGGTAGTGCGGGAAGGCAGTTTTACCGCGGCCGCACAACGACTTGGGTTGGCGCAATCAGGCATCAGCCGTTCAGTGCGTGAGCTGGAGCAGCGTCTGGGGGTTCAGTTGCTGGCCCGTACTACGCGTAAATTGTCGTTGACGCATGCCGGCGAACAGCTCTACCGGACTGTAGAATCGGGGTTTGATGCTTTGAATTCAGGACTTTCCACTCTGGCGTACTATCGTAATACTCCCTCAGGTACGGTACGTATCAATGCCAGCCAGCACGCCATTGATAAAGTACTCCTGCCGAAGCTGGCGGTATTTAAACAACGCTACCCCGATATCCGACTTGAACTTATTAGCGAAAGTCGGTTCGTCGATATTATTGCTGAACGATTTGATGCGGGCGTCCGCCTGGGTTCAGAAGTAGGTAGTGGCATGGTCGCGGTGCGCATTTCACCCGATATGGAGATGGCGGTAGTTGGCACGCCGGAGCATTTTCGTCGCTACGGCTTTCCCCAAACACCAGCAGATTTAGTGATCCACCCCTGCATCGCATATCAGTTTGGTGATGGAAGCCTGTATGCCTGGGAGCTCAACGATGGTGGTAAAAGAATCACCCACCGGCCGCAGGGACAGTGGGCCTTTGCTGACAGTTACATGGAAGCAAAAGCAGCCAGACTGGGCCTGGGGCTGGGTTATGTCCCCGAAGAGTTGATTGCCGATGATTTAGAACGAGGCACGCTTATCCGGGTTCTGCAACGTTACAGTCAGCGTCTGGATGGTTCATTTCTGTATTACCCGCACCGTAACGTGTCACCTGCCTTGCGAGCCGTCATCGATACATTAAAAATTTGAATCAGCAGGTATTAAGACTCACCTGACGCGCAGTAAATCAGTAAAACGCGTCGTATAGCGGGGTGAGAGCATCTCTCGTTTCATTTGCCACGGCTGTTCAATCCCCTGCCCGGCAAACCAGATTGTCCCACGTCCCTTTTTATTCAACCGATCAATCACCATCATTAATTCCGCGCTGTGGCTCCGGGGGGCGTTGCCATCAAACAGATTCAGTTGCGCCACGCCAGAACTGAAAAAATCGCCCAACATCACACCCGCTTTTTGATAATGTTGCCCCTCTCGCCAGATAGCGTCCAGGCTGCGCGTTGCCGCACTCATAATTTCCCGGGTGTCCTGGGTCGGGATCAGCAGCTTTACCGACGCGCTGTTAGCGTAATACGGTTCCTTCAGGGCAAATGGACTGGTTTTGATAAATACAGAGATAAACCGACAGAACTGATGCTCCCCGCGCAGCTTTTCCGCCGCACGTGAGGCATAGGTGCAAATCGCTTCACGCATCGCGTTATAGTCCGTGAGTTTTTCACCAAACGAGCGTGAACAGACGATTTCCTGTTTAACCGGCGCAAACTCTTCCAGCGCCAGGCACGACTCACCGCGCAATTCCCGTACTGTTCGTTCAAGAACTACGTTGAAGTGTTTGCGAATAAAGCGAATGTCGGTATCAGCCAGGTCACGGACGGTTTTAATCCCCATCGCGTCCAGTTTTTTACTGATACGGCGGCCCACGCCCCACACTTCACCGACAGGGAGTGCGGCCATCAGCTTACGCTGGTGCTCAATATTTGATAAATCCACCACTCCGCGAGTCTGTTGCGGCCATCTTTTGGCGGCGTAATTCGCGAGCTTTGCCAGCGTTTTGGTCTGGGCGATGCCAACGCCAACCTGAAGGCGTGTTTTCTGTAGAATTGTGGCCCTGATTTCGAGACCAAAATCCGTCAAATCCCTACAGTTTCTTACTCCCGTCAAATCGCAGAATGCTTCATCAATACTGTACCTTTCCACATGTGGAGAGAGGTCTTCCAGGATAGACATGACCCGACTGCTCATATCCGCATACAGTTCATAGTTGGAACTAAAACACACCACGCCGTAGCGCCGAAACAGATCTTTCTGTTTGAAGTACGGAGCGCCCATTGTGACGCCAAGCGCCCGAGCCTTCGCGCTACAGGCGATAACACAACCGTCGTTATTGGAAAGAACGACAACCGGTTTGTCTTTCAGATCGGGCCGGAATGCCATCTCACAACTGGCGTAAAACGAATTAACATCCACCAGGGCAAACATAATCAGCCAGCCGCCTTAACGATAAAGGTCACCACGCCAAAGATATCCAGCGAGTCCTCGCTGCCGATGATAATGGGCGCGTAGGTTCTGTTCTCTGGCTTGAGCATCACAATTGGATGCAATTGCAGACGTTTAACGGTGAATTCTCCCTCAATGGCGGCAATCACGATGTCTCCATGAACCGGGTTTCTGGCGCTGTCGACAATCAGCAAATCACCCTCACCGATCCCCGCCCCGACCATAGAATCACCCGATGATTTTACAAAATAGGTTGCGCTGGGATGCTGTACCAGCAGGTCATTGAGATCGATACCTTTCTCAACGTAATCCTGCGCCGGAGAAGGAAAACCACAGGGCACAAGGTCGCTGAACAGGGGAAAATTTTTCGTTTGTCGACGTTTTGCAGGCTGGAAAAACAACATAATAATCGGCCTCTCACTTAACTGTATTTATATACAGTAGTTTTAATGAGGACGGCGATCAAGTGACGAGAGTAGCGAACTGGGTATTGTTTAATCATCTCGTCGGTAAGCTTTTATCGTGTCTGGAAAAATAATTTTTTGTTTTATTCCGCAGAGGAAGATGTTCATTTAACCGGAACGATAAGGACGAAAGGTATCTCGATCTGCAAGCGGTAAAAAAGCCCCGCGCTTGCGGGGCTTTACGTCAGGAACGCTTACGCGGCATCATGCGCAGCAGCGTATTATCCTTCCAGAAGTAGTGATGCATCAGGGCGGCTGCGGCATGCAAACCAATAACAAAATAGCCCAGGTTTGCCAGCGTCACGTGCCAGGACTTCAGCATCTCCACGAGATCAACGTTGGCTTTTGCCGCATATGGCATGACAAGGCCAAATGCAAGCCACGGATTGCCCCGGTTGTACATCATCACCAGACCAATAATCGGCAACGCAATAAACAACAGATAGATGACCAGATGCCCCAGATGCGCCATTCCGGTCATCATCGGTTTCGGTTTTGGCACAATCGGCGGCGCCGGATATTTCAGCCTGACCAGCAGACGCGCCACCATCAGCGTTAAAATCGTGATGCCACAGGATACGTGCACCATGTTGAACAAGGGACGATAGCTACGCGGGAAAAATCCGCGAAACTCCATGGCGCTGTAGGCCACAATGACCAACAAAAAAACCAGCCAGTGAATACCAATTTGCAGGCCAGAATACTTATTCCCCATAACACTTCCTGAATAAAAACAATAATGCGTCAACATAACGGGCTTTTGTTAAAAATTCATTAATTTTTGTTCATCCATTATCAGTCAGTTACGTTTAAGCGCAAAAACAGCTATTGCCCCGGATGCCTGACTGGACTATGCCTGGTAGGGAAAATATGTCGTACCGCCTCATCCTGACAGGAGAAAACCATGAGTAAAATTGGCATTAACGGCTTTGGTCGTATCGGTCGTCTGGTATTGCGTCGACTACTGGAGGTCAAAAGCAGCGTGGAGGTCGCCGCCATTAATGACCTGACCTCGCCCAAAATTCTCGCCTATCTGTTAAAACACGACTCAAATTACGGTCCATTTCCCTGGAGTATCGACTTTACCGAAGACGCGCTGATTGTCGACGGTAAAAGAATCGCTGTTTATGCAGAAAAAGAGGCCAAAAATATTCCGTGGAAAGCCACTGGCGCAGAGATCATCATCGAATGCACCGGTTTTTACACCTCAACAGAAAAAGCCAACGCGCACCTGGACGCAGGCGCCAAAAAAGTCCTGATATCCGCCCCTGCCGGGGATATGAAAACCATTGTTTTTAACGTGAACGACGACACGATGGATGCGAACGATCGAATTATCTCTGTCGCATCGTGCACCACTAACTGCCTGGCGCCGATGGCGAAAGCCCTGCATGACAACTTCGGTATTCAACTGGGCACTATGACAACCATCCATGCCTACACGGGGACACAATCGCTGGTAGATGGCCCTCGCGGAAAAGATCTGCGCGCCTCGCGGGCGGCGGCGGAGAACATCATTCCCCATACCACCGGTGCGGCGAAAGCGATTGGCCTGGTGATTCCGGCATTGAGCGGAAAATTAAAAGGCCACGCCCAGCGCGTACCGGTGAAAACCGGATCCGTCACGGAACTGGTGTCGGTATTGGGTAAAAAGGTCACCGCTGAAGAGGTTAATAACGCGCTGAAAAAAGCCACGCTGAATAATGAGTCATTTGGCTATACCGACGAGGAGATTGTCTCGTCAGATGTGATTGGCTCACATTTCGGTTCAGTATTTGATGCGACACAAACCGAGATTACCGAAGTGGGCGATCTGCAACTGGTAAAAACCGTCGCCTGGTACGATAACGAGTACGGCTTTGTGACCCAACTTATTCGCACGCTGGATAAATTTATCAAGCTCTGACGTTGTGGTGGAGGTCGAATGAACGGGATAGCCGACAAAGTGTAAAAATTACGCCGGGTGACGTACAAACTCACCCGGCTAAAAGCTTAGGACTGCAGATAAACCACCTGCGTTTGCAGATATTCATTCAGGCCGTGTTTACCGTCTGCCCCACCAATCCCGGACTTGCGCCACCCCGCGTGGAAACCCTGCATTGCCTCGAAGTTTTCACGGTTAATATAGGTTTCGCCAAACTTCAGCCCTTTAATCGCCTTCATCGCGGTGTTCAGATTTTGCGTGTAAATTGATGAAGTCAGCCCGTAGTCGCTGTCGTTGGCCATCGTCAGTGCCTCTTCCAGCGTATTAAACGCCACCACCGGCAGCACCGGACCAAAGGTCTCCTCGTGCATAATCGCCATCTCCTGACGCACATCCAACAGTAATGTCGGCGGATAGTAATAGCCTTTGCCTTCTACCGCCTTACCGCCTAGCACTACTCTGGCCCCCTCCTGCACCGCTCGCGCAACTTTCTGCTCCACTCGTTCCAGCGCAGCGGCGTTAATCAACGGTCCCATCGCAATGTCATTGCGCTCAGCCGGATTGCCGAACTGTACGGCTTTCATCGCTTCACCCAGACGATTAACGAACTGGTCATAAATACCTTTCTGGACGTACACGCGTTCGGCGCAGTTGCATACCTGCCCGGTATTGATCACCCGTGAGTCAACAATTGCCTTCACGGCCAGCTCAAGGTCAGCATCATCCATCACGATCGCCGGGGCTTTGCCCCCCAGTTCCAGACAGACTTTAGTGATGTTTTTGGCCGCTGCAGCCATAATTTTCTCGCCCGCTCCGACGCTACCGGTCATGCTGACCATTGCGACTTTCGGGTTTCCGGCCAGTTCCTGGCCGACCGTTTCACCGCGTCCCAGGACCAGATTAAATACCCCGCGAGGCAAGCCGATATCATCAACAATTTTGGCAAAGGCGATGGCGTTGTTGGGCGTAAACTCACTCGGTTTAATGACAATGGTATTGCCCGTCAGCAGCGCGGGGGCCAGTTTGCGAGCAATCAGGAAGAACGGAAAATTCCACGGCAGAATGCCCGTTGTCACGCCCAGAGCGCGCTTAAACAGCAGGATATTCTCGCCCGGGCGATCGCTTTGCAGGATCTCGCCTTCATAACGGCGTGCCCACTCGGCCATGTAATCGATATAATCGGCGGTAAATGCGACTTCAACGTCGGCCAGTTGCTGTATTTTCCCGCCTTCAGCCACTATCAATGCGCTGATTTCGCTGGCGCGTTGACGGATACCCGCAGATACTTTGCGTAGCCAGTTCGCCCGTTCAATGGCAGGCAGCGCTTCCCATTCAGGCTGAGCGCGCTCGGCGGCGTCTATCGCTTTACGCGCATCTTCGGCACGTCCATCCGGAATACGTGAGATAACCTCTTCCGTGGCCGGATTGACGACATCAATCCAGGCGTCATCGTGCCAGGTCACAAACTGCCCATCGATATACATAGGATGTTGTACGGGTACTGACATGCGCTTCTCCTGTGATTGATTTGTTTTTAACAAGTAAAACTATTGTTAATTAATATCAATCATGCCTGACGAATTATCACTACAGTGACTGTTCTGTGAGCGGCTTCATAAAAGCGTCTGGCAAAGCGCTGATGAAAGGAAAAAACGGGCGGGATTTATGCCCGTTTGCAGCAAAACGCTTACAAACGGGCAGCGGGGATCACAGAGAGCGGCTCTCCAGTAAGTCTGACAGCGCGGTATCGCTTTTCAATTGCTGCCAGGCTGCCTCAACGTTACCGGGAATATCCACATGCACGATAAAATCGCGGCCACAGGGACCATAGCCATTAACATCGTCCCGCAGACGCGGCAACTCTCCGGTAATGAGCGAAAGATAGCGATCCACTGACCATAGCCCTTCGGCCGTCGGCGCAAAGTCCACGCCGTCGCCCTGTTGGACCAGCTCAGGAACGAATCCCGGGAAACTCAACCAGCGCGGCGCATGCGGCTCATCGCGGGTTACGCGCTGAAAGGTGGCCATCGTTCGGCGTTGCATGGTCGGATCCTGTACCACAATGACGGTATGCATGCTTTCTGTCGCCTGGTTCAGTAACGCACAGCTAAATCGGGCATTCTCACCGCAGTTTGTTGACTGGTCTTCCACCCAAATCTTCTCCCCCGGAATGTGCCAGAACTGGTGAGCGATATCGGCAAGGATCGCCGCTTCCGCACGTCCGGTGGTTCGAATGATATTGTAGCGAGGATGTCGGGCAATCGCGTCATACAGAAAGCGCGTGGAATGGCCGATGCCCCCACTAATCAATAAGGGAACCTGTTGGTCTTTCGCGATCCGACAGGCGGCGTCGATGGTCGGGATCACCGCGTTCCCCGCCAGAATTACGCAATCTGACTGAACCGTGATGTCCCCCGTAAAATCGCTCTGCGCCAGCCATTGCCCTACAGTATTGATCGCCGCCAGCGTGGTCGCGGAGAGCGTCGGAAACTGACTCATATTCATGACTCCTGGTGTTTATTCTTTACCGGGTACAGAGGCCGGATGGCGGTTACGCCTTGTCCGGCCGGTGGTTCAGCGCGGCGTTATCCCGTGATCTGATCCATCGCCTGCAGGATACGTTTATCTGAAATCGGGTACGGCGTACCAAGCTGCTGGGCAAAGTAGCTGACGCGCAGCTCTTCTATCATCCAGCGGATCTCTTTGACGTCGTCATCTTCACGGCGCGCAGGCGGTAGTTTATTGAACCATTGCTGCCAGGCCTGCTGCACACTATCCACTTTCAGCATCTGTGCACGGTCACGGTGCGGATCGATGGCCAGTTTTTCCAGACGCTTTTCAATAGCCTGCAAATAACGCAACGTATCGCCCAGGCGTTTGAAACCATTACCAGTGACAAATCCGCGGTACACCAGCCCGCTCATTTGCGCTTTGATATCTGAAAGCCCTAACGCCATGGTCATATCCACACGCCCTTTCAGACGCTTATTGATATTAAACACCGCGGTCAGGATCTGTTCGACCTGCTTCGCGATATCCACCACCGTATCGTTCAGTTCAGCCCGCACCTTCTCATGCAACGCCGCAAAGCCTTCTTCCGTCCACACGGGACCACCATGGGCGTCGATCAACCGATCCACACCGCAGGAGATACAGTCGTCAATCAACTCCAACACTTTGCCATACGGGTTAAAATACAGCCCCAGCTTGGCTTTGTTAGGCAACTTCTCGTGTAAGTATTTGATCGGTGAAGGAATGTTTAACAGCAACAGGCGGCGTAAGCCGCACCACATAGCCTGTTGCTGCTCCAGCGGATTATCAAACAATTTGATGGCGACGCTGTCACGCTCATCGACCAGCGCTGGCCACGCTTTTACCTTATAGTTACCGCGTTTTTGCTCGTAACTTTCCGGAAGCTGTCCGAAGCTCCAGATATGCAATCCGCTCTGTTCGATACCGTCATCCGCCACCGCGGACAGCGTTTCCTGAACCTTACCCTTCAAGGCGTCTTTCAGATCCTGTAGCGAACGCCCTTCCTGTAGCTTCTTGTTCTTGTCATCCACCACCCGGAAGGTGATTTTTAGGTGATCGGGTACCTGATCCCAATGCCAGTCATCGCGGTCAACGGTAACGCCGGTCATCCGTCGCAGTTCACGTTCCAGCGCGTCCAGCAGCGGCAGTTCCAGCGGCGTAACGCGGCCTAAAAATGCCTCAGCATAGTTCGGAGCAGGAACAAAGTTACGTCGTACCGGTTTCGGCAACGACTTAATCAGGGCGATCACCAGCTCGCGGCGCAGGCCAGGAATCTGCCATTCAAAACCGCTCTCTTCGATCTGATTGAGCAGTGGGAGCGGAATATGCACGGTCACACCATCCGCATCGGCTCCCGGTTCGAACTGGTAGCTCAAACGCAGTTTGAGATTGCCCTGGTGCCAGAAGTTCGGATAATCCAGCTTACTGATTTTTTCCGCGCCCTCTTTGATAAGCATGCTCTTTTCAAAGTTGAGCAGGTCCGGGGTCTCGCGGGAAACTTTCTTCCACCAGCTATCAAAGTGGCGAGCAGAAATCACATCATGGCTAATACGCTGGTCGTAAAACTCAAACAGCGTTTCATCATCAACCAGGATGTCGCGACGGCGCGATTTATGTTCTAACTCTTCCACCTCCGCCCGCAGCTTCAGGTTGTCACGGAAGAAAGCATGGCGCGTTTGCCAGTCGCCCTCCACCAGCGCATGACGAATGAACAGTTCACGTGACAGCGCCGGATCGATCTGGCTGTAGTTCACCTTACGGGCAGCAACAATCGGTAAGCCGTAGACGGTGACCTTTTCTGTCGCCATGACCGCGCCCTGCGCGCGTTCCCAGTGCGGTTCGCTGTATGAACGTTTGATCAGATGCTGCGCAACTGGCTCCACCCACTCGGGATCGATACGCGCGGCAATACGCCCCCACAGGCGGCTGGTTTCCACCAGCTCCGCCACCATCGTCCACTTCGGCGGTTTTTTGAACAAACCGGAACCCGGGAAGATTGAGAAACGGGCGTTACGCGCACCGGTAAATTCCTGCTTATCGGCATCTTTCATCCCAATATGGGACAGTAAACCGGTCAACAATGCGACGTGGATCTCCCGATATTCAGCGGGTTCGCTGTTGACCGGAATGCCCAACTCTTTTACCACCTGGCGCAGTTGTGTGTAGATATCCTGCCATTCACGTACGCGCAGATAATTAAGAAAGTCGACTTTACACTGACGGCGGAACTGGTTTGACGACAACGCTTTTTGCTGCTCGCCGAGGTAATTCCATAAGTTCACAAACGCCAGGAAATCAGACTCTTTGTCATGGAAGCGGCGATGCTTCTCGTCGGAAGCTTGCTGCTTGTCCATTGGACGCTCGCGCGGATCCTGAATGGACAGCGCCGAGGTGATGATCATCGCCTCACGCACACAGCCATGTTTTTGCGCTTCCAGCACCATACGCGCCAGACGCGGATCCACCGGCAGTTGCGACAGCTGGCGGCCCAACGGCGTTAATTTGTAAGCGGTTGCCTGTTCATCGGTGGTTATCGCACCCAACTCTTCGAGCAGGCGCACCCCGTCCTGAATATTGCGTTTATCCGGCGCTTCAACAAACGGGAACGCCGCAATATCCCCCAGCCCCAGCGCGGTCATCTGCAAAATAACGGATGCCAGGTTGGTACGCAGGATCTCCGGATCGGTAAACTCCGGACGCGACAGGAAGTCGTCCTCAGAATACAGACGAATACAGATCCCTTCCGACACGCGACCGCAGCGGCCTTTACGCTGGTTGGCAGAGGCCTGCGACACCGGTTCAATCGGCAAACGCTGGACTTTCGTGCGATAGCTGTAGCGACTGATACGCGCGGTGCCAGGATCAATGACATACTTGATGCCCGGTACGGTCAGCGAGGTTTCCGCCACGTTGGTGGCCAGCACAATACGACGACCGCTGTGCGACTGGAACACACGGTTCTGCTCGCTATTGGAGAGACGCGCATACAGTGGCAGCACTTCGGTGTGACGCAAATCCAGCTTATTCAGGGCATCAGCGGTATCGCGGATTTCGCGCTCGCCGCTCATGAAGATCAGTATGTCGCCCTGACTTTCACGGCCTAACTCATCTACGGCATCAAAAATTGCCTGCAACTGGTCACGCTCGGTGTCATCTGCGTCTTCAACAATCGGGCGATAGCGAACTTCCACCGGATAGGTGCGACCAGAGACTTCGATAATCGGCGCATTGTTGAAATGCTTAGAAAAGCGTTCCGGGTCAATGGTCGCCGAAGTGATGATAATTTTTAGATCCGGACGACGCGGCAGGAGTTCTTTCAGGTAGCCAAGCAGAAAATCAATATTCAGGCTGCGTTCATGCGCTTCATCGATGATGATGGTGTCGTACTGCATTAGCAGCCGATCCTGCTGGATTTCCGCCAGCAGGATACCGTCCGTCATCAGCTTAACCATGGTGTTGTCACTAACATGATCGCTAAAACGGACCTTATAGCCGATACAGCCGCCCGGCTCGGTTTGCAGCTCTTCCGCAATACGATTCGCCACGGTACGCGCCGCCAGACGACGCGGTTGAGTATGGCCGATCAGCCCTTTCACCCCGCGCCCTAGCTCCATACAGATTTTCGGCAACTGGGTGGTTTTACCTGAACCGGTCTCACCAGCCACAATCACCACCTGATGGTCGCGAATGGCTTCCAGAATATCCTGTTTTTTCTGGCTGACAGGCAGGTTTTCCGGGTAGCTGATGACCGGACGCGCCGCTTCACGCAGCACAACTTTACCGGCTGCCTGGTCGATCTCTTTTGCCATCTCCTGGTAAATGGCCTGTTGTGCATCAGGATTTTTAACCTTCTTCACGCCGTGCAAACGGCGGGTAAAACGCTGTCTGTCACGCAGCATCAGCGAGTCCAGCTGTTGCTGCAACATGTTGAAGGTTAATTTTGGTTGTTCTGTCATAGCGTTAAAAGGCAGCCTTCTGCCGGGTTAAATCTCTTTTAGATGATAGATATAGAGTACCACATCGGGGCTTTTCATGTGTTGTTCAATAATTTCGAACATAGGATTCGATATATTGCGCTATCACTGCGACAGGATTGTGAATAAAGTGTCAACAAGCAACGGGGCACTACCCCTTCAAACACATAAAAGGAAACACCCATGAGCAAGGTATTAGTTCTTAAATCCAGTATTCTGGCAGGGTACTCTCAGTCTGGTCAGTTGTCTGATTATTTTGTTGAACAGTGGCGTGAAAAGCACTCTGCTGATGAAATCACCGTCCGCGACCTGGCTGCAAACCCTGTTCCGGTACTGGATGGCGAACTGGTGGGTGCGCTGCGCCCAAGCGATGCGCCACTGACGCCGCGTCAGCAAGAAGCGCTGGCGCTGTCTGACGAATTGATCGCTGAACTGAAAGCGCATGATGTAATTGTTATCGCCGCGCCGATGTATAACTTCAACATTCCGACGCAGTTGAAAAACTACTTTGACCTGATTGCCCGTGCCGGCGTGACCTTCCGCTACACCGAGAAAGGTCCGGAAGGTCTGGTGACCGGTAAACGCGCAGTGGTGCTGACCAGCCGCGGTGGTATTCATAAAGATACGCCGACTGACCTGATCACACCATATCTGAACGTGTTCCTGGGCTTTATCGGTATCACCGACGTGAACGTGGTCTTTGCTGAAGGTATCGCTTACGGCCCGGAAGTGGCATCTAAAGCCCAGTCCGATGCGAAAGCCGCTATCGACAGCGTGGTTGCTGCCTGATAATTCACCCTCTCACCATCCGGTGGGAGGGATTCTCGGTACTTACTTCTTTGCCCGCACATGTACCTGCTTGCCGTGAATGCGATTAATATCACGCCAGATGGTGGCATACTCCCTGCACTTCGCCAGATTTTCTTCCCAGCAATGAAGTAAAAATTGTTCCGGCTCCGCGACATCCCGGCTTAACAGCTTGAATACCCAACGATTCCAGACATACCATTTGAGAAGCCACATGATTCCACTCCACGACGCGACCGGTGTTGAACTATATCAACATCCGTTTGATGCCGTGTGGCAACTATTGCGATGTCGATGAATAATCCGGAAGGATCCTCCACTTGTAATACCATTCCCCCAGTGGCGTTCAGAAATGATTATTCTTTCCTCAACCACTTACCATTAATACCTTGCACGTACTCCCCCGGTTTAGCGCGAGCGACTAACTTTTGTCCGGCCATTTTTGCCACTTCCTCTGGCGGAATATTATTGCTCTCAGCCAGTTGCTGGTAACTGGCGCTTCGCGCCTTATTAATCTCACTCACCAGCGCCTGCGTTTCAGCATCGGTTTGTAGTGCCACCAGATAACCATTGAGTGTTTCCCCCACCCGCCCCTGAGTTCTGGCTTCATTCAGGGTCAACGCCCATGCATTGCTGGTGATAAAACTCAGCGCCACCAGGATCGCTGCAAGCTGTTTTTTCATCATTACCTCAGAACAGATCGCTGCGCGATTTCAATAAGCTCTCGACGTCTTTATCAACTTTGATATGAATCTCATGTTCGATTTTGACGTTCATATTAATCGTGATCGGCTCTTTTGGCGCAGCCACTTCGATTCTCGGGGTACAACCTACCACCAGAGATGAAGCCAGCAACCCCAGCATGGCGGCTATCGTTTTCATTGTTGTTCCTCACATTCCTTGCCTTCCAGGCAATGGGTTTCCGGCAGCGTTGCATTTTGCTCAAGCCATGCCTGTAAATTGTCGCCAAAACGCAAACTGCGCCATAGCGTAAAGACGTTTTCCTCGTGGGTGTAATTCAAATTAACCGTCCCCACTTTGCCATCTACCCGGCTATTGCCAGTAACGGTTGCCTGCATCGTTAAGACACCCAGGTTATCCAGGTTTATTTTCGTCCAGGAATGGGTTATTTCCATATAGCGCAGCCAGTTAATTGCCGCGCCAGCCGCCATATTATCTTTAACGACGGCATCCGCCGTGTCTTTATCAATACGCAGCGTCATCGGACCTGGGTTGGTTAACCAGCCGTCTTTGATGATCCACTTTTCGTTATCCAACCATAATGGCAACGCGCCGCTGACCGGACCCGACATAGCGAACTGCTTGGGGTTAACAGCGCTAATAAGCTCGCTGGAGGAGATATTCTGCACCCGTAATAAGGCCGGGTCGTGCTGTGGCATCCGCAGTTGCCGCATGATGACTTTGCCTCCCAGCAGTTCGGCGCTGACATCGCTCAGCAGTAACGGATTGCCTTCACTCCAGGGGTACGCTCCCTGTAGATCGGCAGTAATATTTTTCGCCGTCACCTGATTCACGATTTCCGCAATACGCAGTGAAACAGGACCACGCGTACCCAACTGCCATGCGCCTTCGCTAAACCGAAACGGTAAGATAAAATCGACGCCATTAATTTGGTTATCAGGCATCCAGGCGCTACCGCCTTTTAATACCCCATGACCGCCCGCTTCAAAGCCCTGTTCCGGCGCGGCCGAGAATGCGACCTGCGCATAGAGATCACCTTCACGCAGTTTCATTTTCCAGTCAGGCGGGAGCAGCGGCTGGAACACGGTGAGTGATTGTTTTGGCCACCAGGCCTGTCCGCGCAGACGGATCCCGTCCCAACGGCCATTTAGCTGTACGGGGCCAATCGCCCCTGCGTGAAGCTGGCCCTTGAACTGGAAAATCGTCGGGTCGCTGCCTTCCACGCTGAACTTTAGCGTTGAGGGAGGTAAGACGCTTCCGCCGGTGAAGACGGTTTTTCCTGCGTCCAGTGACAGTGCGCCGCTAAACGTCGGTTTGGTCGCGTCCCGTACCCATACGATCGGTTCGTCCATTACCAGGCGTGGGTTTTCCACCGTCATGGTGCCGTATTGCAAGTGGTCAAATCCGGTGGAGAGATCAAAGAGCTTCAGCGTGTTGTCATGCCACTCTCCCTTACCCGCCACGTCCCAGCGGGCATGCATCGGCGTAAAGCTGCCTTCGCCCCAGTAGCGCCATTGCCAACGACCAGCATCAGGAAGAAAATCATTTGCCAGACCATCCAGGTGCAGTTCAAAGCCCCCCATCTGGTTTTCATGCGCACGCAAAATAGCCTGTAGACGACCATCCACACCGCGTTGTGTTACCTTTACGCCCGCCAGCGGCCAACGAATCTCGTCAATATCCAGCGAATCAATTACCCGACCACGCGAACGCAGCAGCGCCCCTGGCTCAAACGCCAGTTGCGGATCGTTCAGGCTACCGGTGAGTTTGGCGGGTAATTTCGCGTAGAAGATCAGATCGCCCTGCTTCGCTTCGCCGATCAGCTGTAACGGCATCTCGTTGTTATCGATACCCAGCTTACCCGGCCCCAGCGTTAAAACGGCGTTTCCTTTGCCTGCATCGCCTTGCGTCAGAACGTTCAGCCGCCCGCTCACCACCGCGTTTTCCAGCCCGGCCTGCCAGTTTTCAACTTTCATGCCCAGCCGCCCGCTTAGCGGGAATCCCTGATAAGGCCAGTTCCAGCGACCGTCGCTGATAGTCAACTGCTGGCGGGTTATTTCCCACGGAAGATCGAGCAGCGGATCGGCACTATCGCGTGCCATGACGATCAGTTGTCCGCTGTTTTCTTGCCACTCCAGTTCGGCGTCCACAAGCGTAGGCTCCTGCGGCAAGTTCAGCGTCGCAACGGCATGACCGCTCACCGGTAACCCATCAGGAACCAGCGGCATGGTAAATTCACCGACCAGTTTTACCGGCGGTTGCCCTTCAAATGCAGCGATATCCAGCTCATTTACCGTGAGATTTTGCCCGTGCAGCCGCCCCTGGAATTTAACCTTTTCCCCCTGGTAGCGCAGTTGCTGAGTAGAGGGCGTTAGCGAAAGCGACAGTTTCCCCTGCCATTCCTGCCAGGGAGAGAGAATAAGTTTGTCGATGTTAATCCAGGTATTGGGCAGCATCGATTGCCATTCAGCCAGCGTTTTGGGTGCTACCGGAGACGCTTCTGTCTGCGGTAATTTGGCCAGGCAAGCGGAATCCAGCTCAATTGTCCCGACATTGAGCAACCAGCGGCTGGGATGGGACAGGTCCGCCTGAGTAATGCGCGCCAGCGGGCAATCATCGACCAGATAGCGGAGTTCAGGGATATGCAGCCCATGCCGTGTCAGCCGTGGACTCTCATCCAGCGCGATACGTGTCCCCACAGGTAACCAGACGCCCACCAGGGTCGGGACCCACAGCCCAAGCGTCATCACCAGCGTCAGCGGCACGAGAATCAATAATAAGAGGAGTGCCAGAACGGCTTTATATTTACCCTTCATGGGTAGTTAATATCCTGAATTAGCAAAAATTTAAGCCGGTTTAGGCCTGTATTGTGGCATGTTTAACTGCATATTCCCACATTAAGGACAGATAACAGCGTTATGTGGCACGCTGTTACACGTGCCGTCAGGAATGATTCCAACACAGTAGCGCGTGGATTCGGACTCAATGATGGTTCAGTTGTCCATCGCTATGTTTAGGTCCTATCCGACCAGCCTCTATCAGTATTTCTTCTATAAGTTCTTCAAGACACTCCTTGCCATGATGATCACAGACAAGATGCACCTGGCGGGAAATTTCTTCAGGTTTCATTCCATCGCATAAAGCCGCCTTAAGCATTAAGGTGGCCCATCGTTTTGCTTCAGAGTGAGTTAGCATAACTCCTCCCGATATCTGCTACCTGTATAAGCGTAGCTGTCTGGATGTGAATCACCTGGCTTTTTGCCCACACTACCTGCTCAGCGAATGGAAAATATCCAGTTGTTGAAATCGCGTAACCTGCCCACACTAACAAAAGATACGCTTTAAACATTCATTACTTCTATGACTATCAATAACTTTTTATATTTTGTAAAATAATTTTAATTGGATTAATGTGACGTCAAAATCACTGGAGAAAGTCTTATGAAACTCGCCATCTATAGTACAAAACAGTACGACAAAAAGTATCTGCAGCAGGTTAACGAGGCTTTTGGTTTTGAACTTGAATTTTTTGACTTTCTGTTGACGGAGAAAACAGCTAAAACAGCCCATGGTTGCGAAGCTGTATGCATCTTCGTCAACGACGATGGCAGCCGACCAGTTCTGGAAGAACTGAAAAAGCTGGGTGTGAAATATATCGCCCTGCGCTGCGCCGGATTCAATAACGTCGATCTCGACGCGGCAAAAGAGCTGGGCCTGCAGGTGGTACGCGTCCCGGCCTATTCGCCTGAAGCCGTCGCTGAGCATGCGATTGGCATGATGATGACCCTGAACCGCCGTATTCATCGCGCGTATCAACGTACCCGTGATGCCAACTTCTCTCTTGAAGGGCTGACCGGCTTTACCATGTATGGCAAAACGGCCGGGGTGATTGGTACCGGTAAAATCGGTATTGCTGCGCTGCGGATCCTGAAAGGTTTTGGTATGCGCCTGCTGGCGTTCGATCCCTACCCAAGCGCCGCTGCTCTGGAATTAGGCGTGGAATATGTCGATCTTAAAACGCTGTTTGCTGAGTCCGACGTTATCTCCCTGCACTGCCCGTTAACGCCGGAAAATTATCATCTGCTCAATCAGGAAGCCTTTGAGCAAATGAAAAACGGCGTGATGATTATTAACACCAGTCGCGGAGCGCTGATCGATTCACAGGCGGCTATCGATGCCCTGAAAAACCAGAAAATTGGTTCTCTGGGTATGGATGTGTATGAAAACGAACGCGACCTGTTCTTTGAAGATAAATCCAATGATGTGATTCAGGATGATGTGTTCCGTCGCCTGTCAGCCTGCCATAACGTGCTGTTTACCGGGCATCAGGCGTTTCTGACCGCCGAAGCGTTGACCAGCATTTCTGAAACGACACTGCAAAATCTGGAACAAATCTCCAAAGGCGAAACCTGTCCAAACGCCCTCTTTTAATCCCTGTGCTCCCCTGATTTAAGGGGGGCATTTTCAGACAATTGCCGATGATAAAACAGTCAGTATCATTATCATATTGAATGTATTCCGGTCACGAAATTAGAGAATGTTAATGAAGAAAGTTGTCACGTTGATTGCCCTCAGCACGCTGATGGCTGGCTGTGTGAGCAGTGGAAACATTTCCGTCAATCGCGACCAGTTACAGCATCACCGTTTCGTTTTGCAGAGCGTGAATGGTAAAGCCGTTACCGTCGCCAACAACCCACCCGAATTGAGTTTTGGCGAAAACATGACGGTATCGGGAAAGATGTGTAATCAATTCCACGGTCAGGGCAAGTTGTCCGACGGCGAGTTGAAGGTGAAAGATATGGCGATGACCCGCATGATGTGCGCCGATCCACAACTTAACGCGCTCGACGGTATCGTCAGCGAAATGTTTAAGCAAGGCGCACAGGTAGATTTGACTGCTGACCAGTTGACACTGGCGACAGCAGAACAAACGCTGACGTATAAACTTGCGGATTTAATGTAATGAACGCGCAGGCTCAATAGCTCCCACAGCTTCCGGCGGCAAGCGACTGCTCACTACAGCGTTTGCCGTTGGGTAGCGCGCACATCCCGATGGCTGAGCCATCCAGCTGACGGGCAACGGAGAGCGAACCACCAATCATGGCGCAATTAGCTTCTCCAGAACTGGACATTGCTGCCTTCATGCCCGGTGCGACATGTGCTGCCGTTGCCTGCTGAACAGGTTCACTGCTACACGCCGATAATAATAACGCGGCACACCCTACCCAAAACGCTGCGCGCATCTTACTCCCCTCTGAAGATTAACCAAACGACACAGCCATAAATAATAGGCAGCAGAGACACCGCCGTCGAGAGGCAAACCACGCATTTATGCGCGCTGTTTACATTTTCTGGCAATTTTTTGGCTCCTCCTTTGATCAAACCATACATTCTCTTTATTCCAGGGACACAAAAGCGAAAATGCGCCTGAATGGCTTTTGCTAAAATAGAAGGATAATTACAGGACTCGCAACGCTTTCGCGTGTCCCTCTTTTTGCGCAATGTAAGGGTGTCAGTATGATCACAATTGACGGTAATGGTGCGGTTGCTTCGGTCGCATTTCGTACCAGCGAGGTTATCGCCATCTACCCGATTACGCCCAGTTCGACGATGGCGGAACAGGCCGATGCCTGGGCCGGAAACGGGCTTAAAAACGTGTGGGGAGATATCCCTCGCGTCGTAGAAATGCAGTCGGAAGGCGGTGCGATTGCGACCGTTCACGGCGCGTTGCAGACCGGTGCGCTCTCTACGTCGTTTACCTCATCACAGGGTTTGCTGTTGATGATCCCAACGCTGTACAAACTGGCCGGTCAGTTGACCCCGTTTGTACTGCACGTTGCAGCGCGAACTATTGCCACGCACGCGTTATCGATCTTTGGCGATCATTCCGACGTGATGGCTGTACGCCAAACCGGATGCGCGATGCTGTGCGCCAGTAGCGTTCAGGAAGCGCAGGATTTTGCGCTAATTTCGCAAATGGCCACCCTGAAAAGCCGGGTTCCGTTTATTCATTTCTTTGATGGATTCCGTACATCACATGAAATCAATAAAATTGTTCCGCTGGCTGATAACACCATCCTCGGGCTGATGCCTCAGGCGGAGATCGATGCTCACCGCGCTCGGGCACTAAATCCAGAGCATCCGGTTATCCGCGGTACATCAGCGAATCCGGACACCTACTTCCAGTCACGCGAAGCGACAAACCCATGGTACAACGCGGTTTACGATCACGTAGAACAGGCGATGAACGACTTCGCCGCAGCCACGGGCCGCCAGTACCAGCCATTTGAATATTACGGTCATCCGCAGGCAGAACGCGTCATTATTTTAATGGGCTCGGCGATTGGCACCAGTGAAGAAGTTGTCGAAGAGCTGATGGCGCACGGCGAGAAAGTGGGTGTGCTGAAAGTCCGTCTGTTCCGCCCCTTCTCCGCCAAACATTTACTGCGCGCGCTGCCGGAAAGCGCGCGCAGCATCGCCGTTCTGGATCGCACCAAAGAACCCGGCGCGCAGGCAGAACCATTATATCTGGATGTCATGACCGCGCTGGCGGAAGCGTTTAACTGTGGCGAACGAGAAACCTTACCGCGTGTGATTGGCGGACGCTATGGTCTTTCGTCCAAAGAGTTTGGCCCCGACTGCGTCATGGCGATCTTTAATGAGTTGAATAGCACGAAACCTAAACCACGCTTCACGGTCGGTATCTATGATGATGTCACCAATCTGTCATTGCCGTTGCCGGAAAACACCCTGCCCGGCACCGCTAAGCTCGAAGCGCTGTTTTACGGCCTGGGTAGCGATGGCAGCGTGTCGGCCACCAAAAACAATATCAAGATTATCGGTAACTCTACGCCATGGTATGCGCAGGGTTATTTCGTGTATGACTCGAAAAAAGCAGGCGGCCTGACCGTCTCCCACCTGCGCGTCAGTGAGCACCCCATTCGTTCAGCGTATCTGGTTTCACAAGCCGATTTTGTCGGCTGTCACCAGTTGCAATTTATCGATAAGTACCAGATGGCCGAACGCCTGAAACCTGGCGGTATATTCCTGCTTAATACCCCATACAGTGTGGATGAAGTCTGGGCGCGTCTGCCGCAGGAAGTTCAGGCGGTGCTGAATCAGAAGAAAGCCCGTTTCTACGTGATTAATGCGGCTAAAATCGCCCGTGAGTGTGGTTTGGCGGCGCGTATAAACACCGTGATGCAAATGGCGTTCTTCCACCTGACGCAAATTTTACCAGGCGACAGCGCGCTGGCAGAGTTGCAGGGGGCGATTGCGAAAAGCTACAGCAGTAAAGGCCAGGATCTGGTCGAACGTAACTGGCAGGCGCTGGCTCTGGCGCGTGAATCCGTCGCCGAAGTGGCCCTGCAGCCTGTTGATCCGCATAGCGCCAACCGCCCACCGGTGGTTTCTGATGCCGCACCAGACTTCGTGAAAACCGTCACCGCAGCAATGCTCGCCGGTCTGGGCGATGCGCTGCCCGTTTCCGCGCTACCGCCGGACGGTACCTGGCCAATGGGGACTACGCGTTGGGAAAAACGCAATATCGCCGAAGAGATCCCAATCTGGAAAGAAGAGCTGTGTACGCAATGTAACCACTGCGTTGCCGCCTGCCCGCACTCGGCTATCCGCGCCAAGGTGGTTTCCCCAGAAGCGATGGAAAACGCCCCTGCCAGCCTGCATTCTCTGGATGTGAAATCACGCGACATGCGCGGCCAGAAATATGTCCTGCAGGTTGCGCCTGAAGATTGCACCGGTTGTAATCTGTGCGTCGAAGTGTGCCCCGCGAAAGATCGCCAAAATCCTGAGATCAAAGCCATCAATATGATGTCGCGCCTTGAGCATGTCGAAGAAGAAAAAGTTAACTATGACTTCTTCCTCGATCTGCCGGAGATTGATCGCACCAAACTGGAACGTATTGATATTCGCACCTCGCAGTTGATTACACCGCTATTTGAATATTCCGGCGCCTGCTCAGGCTGTGGTGAAACGCCGTATATCAAACTGCTTACGCAGTTGTACGGTGACCGCATGTTGATTGCGAATGCCACCGGGTGTTCATCAATTTATGGCGGTAACCTGCCCTCAACGCCATACACCACCGATGCCAATGGGCGTGGGCCAGCATGGGCAAACTCGCTGTTTGAAGATAACGCCGAGTTTGGTCTGGGCTTCCGTCTGACGGTGGATCAACACCGGGCGCGCGTTATGCGTCTGCTGGAGCAGTTTGCCGATAACATCCCGGCTGAACTCAATGACGCTTTGCACGCAGAAGCCACGCCAGAGGTCCGTCGTGAGCAAGTCGCAGCCCTGCGCGAGCACCTGAAAGATGTCGAAGGCGCACAGCAGTTGTTAACCGATGCCGACGCGCTGGTTGAGAAATCCATCTGGCTGATTGGCGGCGATGGCTGGGCCTACGATATTGGCTTCGGCGGGCTGGATCACGTTCTTAGCCTGACCGAGAACGTCAATATTCTGGTGCTGGATACCCAGTGTTACTCCAACACGGGTGGGCAAGCGTCAAAAGCCACGCCTCTTGGGGCTGTCACTAAATTTGGGGAGCACGGCAAACGTAAGGCTCGTAAAGATCTTGGCGTCAGTATGATGATGTACGGGCATGTTTATGTCGCACAGATTTCCCTGGGCGCCCAGTTGAACCAGACGGTGAAAGCTATTCAGGAAGCAGAATCCTATCCGGGGCCGTCGCTGATTATCGCGTATAGCCCTTGTGAGGAGCATGGTTATGATCTCGTGTTGAGCCACGATCAGATGCGTCAGCTCACGGCAACCGGATTCTGGCCGCTGTATCGCTTTGATCCGCGTCGTGCAGACGAAGGTAAACTGCCGCTGGCGCTGGATTCTCGCCCGCCGTCAGATGCTTTGGCTGAAACTTTACTTAACGAGCAACGCTTCCGCCGCTTAAATGCCCAACAGCCAGAAGTCGCTGAACAGCTGTGGAAAGATGCAACAGCCGATCTGCAAAAACGCTACGATTTCCTGGCGCAACTGGCAGGTAAAGCGGAAAAGAGCGGAACCGAGTAATACGTTTAGATCACTATTAAAGTGGAACGAAAAAAAAGCCCGAACAGTTGTTCGGGCTTGTCAATTTATTCGCTGGCTAATTAATATTGGCTATCAATACGACAACGAAAAAATAAAACGTGACAATAAAGGCATATAACACGCGCAGAATAGCTCAACAAAATTCACTTGTATAATTTTTATTTTATATATATTAAATCCATACATTCATAATAATTATCACTGTTTCTGTAGAATTATTTATTTAAGGTTTTACTTAAGACGTAACAATTCATATTTATCTGTTTACGGAACTTCTCCTTTAGCATGCTTTTACTCCCTACATGGGTAGTCACAGGTTAATAAAAAAACTAAAGGATTATTTCAATGAACAGAAAAGTACTGGCTCTCGTAATTCCTGCCCTGCTGGCTGCAGGCGCGGCTCACGCTGCTGAAGTTTATAATAAAGACGGCAACAAATTAGATCTCTATGGCAAAGTAGACGGCCTGCATTACTTCTCTGACGACGCGAACAGCGATGGCGATCAGACTTATATGCGTATGGGCTTCAAAGGCGAAACCCAGGTTAACGATATGATCACCGGCTATGGCCAGTGGGAATATCAGGTTCAGGCTAACACTACCGAAAACGATAAAGGTAACTCCTGGACTCGTCTGGCGTTCGCGGGTATTAAAGTTGGTGACTACGGCTCATTCGACTACGGTCGTAACTACGGCGTACTGTACGATGTGGAAGCCTGGACCGATATGCTGCCAGAATTCGGTGGTGACTCCTACACCAAAGCGGATAACTTCATGACCGGTCGTGCTAACGGCGTAGCGACCTACCGTAACACCGACTTCTTTGGTCTGGTTGACGGTCTGAACGTTGCACTGCAGTATCAGGGCGCGAACGAACAGACAAGTGATGAGCAGGAAGGCACCAACAATGGTGGCGACCGTAATGTGAAGAATTCCAACGGTGACGGTTTCGGTATCTCCTCTACCTACGATCTGGGTATGGGCGTAACCTTCGGTGCTGCCTATACCTCTTCTGACCGTACCAACGAGCAGGTGAACCATTCTACCGCTGGCGGCGATAAAGCTGACGCGTGGACTGCTGGCCTGAAATACGATGCGAATAACATCTACCTGGCAACCATGTACTCCGAAACCCGTAATATGACCCCGTACGGCGGCTCTGACGGTAGTGATTACACTATTGCCAACAAAACTCAGAACTTCGAAGTTACTGCGCAATACCAATTCGATTTCGGTCTGCGTCCGGAAGTGTCTTTCCTGATGTCTAAAGGTAGCGATCTGGCTACTGTAAATGGTAACGATGATAAAGATCTGGTTAAATATGCTTCTGTAGGTGCGACTTACTTCTTCAACAAAAACTTCTCCACCTACGTTGATTACAAAATCAACCTGCTGGACGAAGACGACAGCTTCTACACTCGCAATGACATCTCTACCGATGACACTGTAGCTCTGGGTATGGTTTACCAGTTCTAATTTTGTCAGCCCGCCGGCAACGGCGGGTTTTCTTTCTGTTATCGCAATTCTGTTTTATCCAGATCAAAACATTATATCTGTTGCTTCAAAACACATCCCTGATAGATGATATATTGCATAAAGACCTGTAGTAGAGGATACCTGCAATGAATCATCACCCTGTAAAATCATCCCGTATTGCATCCGTCGGTTATGACGAATCCTCCTGCACGCTTGAAATTCGCTTTCATCAATTGTCTACACTGCAATACCAGCATGTGCCTGCCCGTATTTTTCGTGATTTCCTGAGCGTAGTCTCTAAAGGTCGATTTTATGATGGGGTAATAAAAGGAAAATTCCCTGAAATCAAAATAAAGTGATGCCAAAATGTGATCTTTGTCATTGTACATAAAGTGCCATTACGCGGTAAGCTTTAGATGGATACTTAAACAGGAGGTTTTATGAACAGAACGATTCTTGTACCCATCGATATTTCAGACTCAGAATTAACTCAACGCGTTATTGCCCATGTTGAAGCAGAAGCAAAAATTGACGATGCGCAGGTCCATTTTTTGACCGTTATTCCGTCACTGCCCTATTACGCTTCCCTGGGACTGGCCTACTCGGCAGAGTTGCCGGCCATGGACGATCTGAAAGCCGAAGCGAAATCTCAACTGGAAGAGATTATCAAGAAGTTCAATATCCCAACGGACAGAGTGCACGTTCATGTCGCGGAAGGTGCGCCGAAAGATAAAATTCTGGAGATGGCTAAAAAATTACCGGCTGATATGGTCGTTATCGCTTCTCACCGACCTGACATCACCACTTACCTGCTGGGTTCTAACGCCGCGGCCGTGGTGCGTCATGCTGAGTGTTCAGTTCTGGTTGTCCGCTAAGCTGTCTGGCCCGCACATCGTGGCGGGCTTTTTGTTTTCCCCTTCATACCCCGATTCCTGTCCTAAATGTGCTGACATTTTTCCCGCTTATCCGTACCATACACGCCACGGTTTTTATATCAGACTTCTTTTGCCGGACTATCCGGCGTGATGCATACTCTTCTGATGCCACACTATGAATTGAGCCTCTATTAAATGTCGCAAAATCAAGATATTAGCAAGAAAGAACAATACAACCTGAACAAATTGCAAAAACGTCTGCGTCGCAACGTGGGCGAAGCGATTGCCGACTTCAATATGATCGAAGACGGCGATCGCATTATGGTGTGCCTTTCCGGAGGGAAAGACAGCTACACCATGCTGGAGATCCTGCGTAATTTGCAGCAAAGCGCCCCGATCAGTTTTTCCTTAGTTGCGGTTAACCTCGATCAGAAACAACCCGGCTTCCCCGAGCATATTCTGCCGGAGTATCTACAACAGTTGGGTGTTGAGTATAAAATCGTCGAAGAAAACACCTACGGGATCGTCAAAGATAAAATTCCTGAAGGCAAAACGACCTGCTCGCTCTGCTCTCGCCTGCGTCGCGGCATTCTGTACCGCACGGCAACCGAGTTAGGCGCCACCAAGATTGCGCTCGGCCACCATCGTGATGACATCCTGCAAACGCTGTTTTTAAACATGTTCTACGGCGGGAAAATGAAAGGTATGCCGCCGAAGCTGATGAGCGATGACGGTAAGCACATCGTGATCCGTCCACTGGCCTACTGCCGTGAGAAAGATATTGAACGTTTCTCCGAAGCGAAAGGTTTCCCGATTATTCCGTGTAACCTGTGCGGCTCCCAGCCTAATCTGCAACGTCAGGTCATCGCTGATATGCTGCGCGACTGGGACAAACGCTATCCAGGCCGCATTGAAACCATGTTCAGCGCAATGCAGAACGTTGTGCCTTCTCATTTGAGTGATATCAATCTGTTCGATTTTAAAGGCATTAAACACGGTTCAGAGGTGGTGGACGGTGGTGATTTAGCGTTTGACCGCGAAGAGATCCCGCTGCAACCCGCGGGCTGGCAGCCAGAAGAGGATGATACCCAACTGGATGCGCTGCGCCTGAACGTGGTGGAAGTGAAGTAACTTATCATGCCGGATAAACGGAGCGCCATCAGGCGCTCCGACGCGCATTTATTTCAATAAACGAACGCGGCAGGTCTTGCCTTTAATCTTACCGTTTTGCAATTGTTTCCATGCCTTATGCGCCACAGTCTGGCGAACAGCGACGTAAACATGCGCCGGATGGACGGCGATTTTGCCGATATCAGCGCCAGCCAGACCAATATCACCGGTCAGAGCGCCCAGAACATCGCCGGGACGCATTTTAGCCTTTTTACCGCCATCAATGCATAACGTGGCCATCTCAGCGTCCAGCGGCAGAATTGAACCATTGCCCGGCGCAGGCAACCAGTTCAGTTTTAGCTGCAGCATTTCAGCCAGGATATTGGCACGTTGCGCTTCTTCCGGCGCGCAGAAGCTAATCGCCAGACCGCTGTTGCCAGCGCGAGCGGTACGGCCAATACGATGGACATGAACTTCCGGATCCCACGCCAGTTCGAAATTAACCACCAGTTCCAGCGACTTGATATCCAGGCCACGCGCGGCCACATCGGTAGCGACCAGTACACGTGCGCTACCGTTGGCAAAACGTACCAGCGTCTGATCGCGATCGCGCTGTTCAAGATCGCCATGCAATGAGAGTGCGCTTTGCCCCGCCGCATTCAGTGCATCGCATACGGCCTGACAATCTTTTTTGGTATTACAAAAAACCACACAGGATGCAGGCTGGTGCTGGCTGAGCAATTTTTGCAGCAACGGAATTTTGCCGTGGCTGGACGTTTCAAAAAACTGCTGTTCAATAGCTGGCAGCGCATCAACCGTATCAATTTCGATCGTTAGCGGATCTTTCTGTACCCGGCCGCTGATGGCGGCAATCGCCTCCGGCCAGGTCGCAGAAAAAAGCAAGGTCTGACGTGACGCAGGCGCAAAGCGGATCACCTCATCAATCGCGTCGCTAAACCCCATATCCAGCATACGGTCGGCTTCATCCATCACCAGCGTATTTAGGGCATCCAGAGAAACGGTGCCTTTTTGCAGGTGGTCAAGTAAACGCCCCGGCGTGGCGACAATAATATGTGGCGCATGTTGCAGGGAGTCACGCTGTGCGCCAAAGGGCTGGCCGCCGCACAGGGTTAAGATCTTAGTATTTGGCAGAAAGCGCGCTAAACGACGCAGTTCCCCTGCCACCTGGTCGGCAAGCTCACGCGTTGGGCACAGCACCAGAGACTGCGTCTGAAACAGCGCGGCATCAATATGCTGCAACAACCCCAGACCAAAAGCAGCCGTTTTGCCACTGCCGGTTTTAGCCTGCACGCGAACATCCCTCCCCGCCAGGATTGCCGGTAACGCAGCAGCCTGAACAGGCGTCATTTCAAGGTAGCCCAGCTCGTTGAGGTTCTCGAGTTGGGCGGCAGGTAAAACATTCAGGGTTGAAAAAGCGGTCACAATTTAATCTCGCGGTAAAAACTCACATTCAGCAGGCGCGTATCCTCGCAGATCTGCGCCCGCGATGCGACAATTTAATCGGCTCCTCATCCGGTGGCGGATCCGGCATCGGCTGCGGACGAGGTAGCGGATCGGGAACAGGAACCGGGTCGGTGGGTAGCGAATCAGCGTTTGGTACTTGCCACTGTAGCATTGCAATCAGACAGGTCATATAGCCCTCCAGTCATCAGGTTGACTCTTTTAGGGTAGACGCTGATTTCCTGCAGGCAAAAAAAAGCCGACTAATCTAAGTCGGCGTCGTACGAATCAATTGTGCTATGCAGTAATTCAAAAAAGGAAGTAAGACAATATGGAGCGCAACGCCCATCGCTTGACGTTGCATTCACCTGCGAGTGAGATATTGCCCCGAATAGGTAGATGGTTTATTGACTTCGCTCAAAAACCTGGCCGTTTTCATGCGCAAAAGCCACTAAAAAATGTTGTTGTTACAACCATTTACTACGATGCAACCATAAAGTAACACCACCAATCAGGACCACTAACAGAATACAGAAAAATGAGAAACCAAACTGCCAGCCGCCGCCGGGGATACCACCGAGGTTAACGCCAAACAGTCCGGTTAAAAATGTACTGGGTAGGAAAACCATCGCCATCAAGGACATTGTATAGGTTCGGCGCGCCAGAGACTCCTGCATAACCTGCGCAATTTCGTCCGCCATGATACCGGTCCGGGCGATACAGGCGTCTATCTCATCCAGCCCTCTTCCCAACCTGTCGGCGATATCCTGCATCCGTCGCCGATGATCGTCGGTCATCCAGGCTAAACGCTCACTCGCCAGGCGCGCATAGACATCGCGCTGAGGCGCCATATAGCGGCGCATCACAATCAGTTGCTTGCGCAGTAATGCCAGGAACCCACGCGGGGGGATTTGCTGATCGAGCAGGTTATCCTCCAGGTCTATAATCTTGTCGTGCAGTTGCTCGATAAACTCGCTGGCATGATCGGTTAACGCATCGCAGACATCCACCAGCCAGCTACCGCAGTCAGCCGGCCCTGTACCTTCCTGGAGATCGCTGACCACATCATCCAGTGCCAGTACTTTGCGCTGGCGCGTTGAGACAATCAGACGTTCATCCATATATAAGCGCATAGCGACCAGTTGGTCAGGTCGCTCGTCGGTGCTGCCATTAATACAACGCAGCGTGATCAACGTACCTTCCCCGACTCTGCTTACACGTGGGCGCGTACTTTCACCCGCCAGCGCATCACGCACATTATTAGGAAGCAGAGGCGTGGTCGCCAGCCATTGCGCACTTTCAGAATGGGTATAATTAAGATGCAGCCAGCAGGGATGCTGAGCGTCGATAACATCGTTATTTTCCAGCGTTTTCACCCCGCCACGGCCATCCAGCAGCCAGGCAAACACGGCATCCGGCACATTAACATCCGTTCCCTTAATGGCTTCCACAGCGCCTCCACAAACATTCAGCTTTTTTCGATAGTCTAGCCGTCAGAATGGGTTAAGCAATATCTCATTGTCCCATTGCGCTGAAATGATTCATAAAAGTATCTGATAACAGAAAAAGCGCCGACGAATGCGACGCTTGTGGTGAGAGAGATCCTGTTATGCTCGCTGGCGTATTGCAGGCTCAAGAGTTTTACTTAAGCGAAATTGATGGGTTCGGGACTGGAGATCAATCACCTGGTTTTTCAGGATGCCCGAGGAATCAGAAAGCTCATCCACCATGGCGGCATTACTTTGGGTTACGTTCTCCAGTTCGGCCAGAGCATGAGTGATCCTGATAATCCCTTTCTCCTGCTCCTGGGTGGTCGTTAATATCTCGCCCATCAACTGGCTTAATTGTCCGGCGCCCCCGACGATATCCTGCATATTTTTTTCTGCTTCGCGTACGATAGCCGCGCCTTGCTGAACATTTTGATGAGTCTGGGCAATCAGCTGTTTAATATTTTTAGCTGCATCTGCGCTGCGGTGCGCCAGCTTCCTTACTTCACCAGCCACAACGGAAAACCCTTTTCCATGCTCCCCGGCCCTCGCCGCTTCCACCGCTGCATTCAATGCCAGAATATTTGTCTGGAATGCGATACCATCTATCAGCGTAATAATTTCGGTCATCTGCTCCGCGCATTCGGTGATTGAACGCATATTTGCCGCTACCTGCACCATTAGTTCTCCTCCCTGTCGGGCGCACTGCGTAGCAATTGTCGCCTGAGCGCTGGCTATTTGCGTGTTATCAGCATTATTTCGCGTATTCACCGCGATCTCATCCATGTTGGCAGCCGTCTGCATTAATGCTCCGGATTGCTGTTCTGTTTTCACTGAAAGCACAGCGCTGCGTTCTGCAAGCTGTTCTGAGAGCGCCATCGCCGTTTGTGAGGATATCCTGATCTCATTCACAAGTGTTGAAATATTACTTGATAAGCTATTGATGCCTGGTATAAGTCTACCCGCGCAGTTATTACCAAATTCTGGAATGCTGATCGCCAGATTTCCGGACGTAACCTCTTCAATACTTCTTTTAACCGTATTAATCGGCATCACCAGATATTTGGTCATATACCACCACAGACATAATAGAGAAATAATGCTTACCGAATTGCTGCCAATAATAACATCAATACCGGCTGCAAGTATTATCTCCACCACATTAAGAGTCACTGCTGTTATTACCAGAAATAAAACAATAAAAGTCCTGACGCTAATATTATTTAACATTTTAGCCCTGTTTACCAAGAAAATGAGGTGAATATTATTTTTTATAGCACCTGCCATGCAAATTGCCATTACCCTGATACAAAAGGCGAATATTCAATAAGAGTCGGCAGCCCTTTCACTTAAATCACAGAATGATGCTGATTATTTGTCTTAATCTGGTGGTTTGCTCTACAAAAAATGATTGCCAGGCTTGTTATCAGATTATTGTGATGGTGAGCACGCAGAGAATACAAAATGTACAGAATTATAATTAGCATGAATGCTTATATAAGCATTACCGCATTAATATCAATATTTTCATGTTCTAACTAATACACATTGTAAAAGCATGAGTACAGCAAGGTGGCGATCTCTGGCCGACGTTGATCTACCTTCTGGCGGGTATCTGGTGGCGCGACAGTGTGTATGGGGATCACCATTTTTATTGATGATTCCAGCGCCATTCATTCAAATATATTGATGATTAAATCACGTCCAGCACTGACATTAAAAATTGAAAGTCTATTTGCCAAAGATTTTAGCGATAACAGTAAAAATACCAAAATAGTGTCTACTATTATTGGCATAGCCTGTAGCATGAACTGATAACAACATCAGACTAAAGCCAGTTGTATCCCCTTGTCTCACCGACAATCAATAACATTATGAGACGGTAATATAAAAACATTCGCCATTAAATGGGCAACACAGCAGATAAGATAACGGGATTATCGATGAGTATAACCGCGCTGCACTCACTGGACTTATTAACTCTTCCGGTGTGGATTGTTTCACCACATACCGAAGAACTTGTGTTCGCTAATACCGTTGCACGGGAGCTAATGCAGGATTCCTGTTTTGCTACACTGCGAAAAGGCATATTCTCGACATATGCCCAAAATGATTTAACCATGTATCTCAGTGACTTGAAAAATCATCACCCTATTGTGGAAATTCTCACGGTTTATCGCAACGGTGAAGAAATCGCGATGGCCAGCCGCCTGTCCATTAAGTCGCTCCCGGATATGGGGGACATCATTATTTTCGAAGGCATTGAAACACCGACCGCGCAGGGGTTGAAAGCCAGTCGTTCTGCGAACTATCAGCGAAACAAGCAGGGATTTTACGCGCGCTTCTTCCAGACCAATGCGGCGCCGATGTTACTTATCGATCCGTCCCGCGATGGTTTGATCGTCGATGCGAATCTCAGCGCACTGAATTTTTATGGTTACAGCCATGATGTGATGTGCCAGAAACATACATGGGAAATCAACATGCTGGGCCGTCATATCCTACCGGTGATGCATGAAATCGCCCACCTGCCCGGCGGTCATAAGCCCTTGCATTTTGTCCATAAGCTTGCAGATGGCTCCTTACGTCACGTACAAACTTATGCCGGGCCGATCGAAATCTACAGCAATAAGCTCATGCTGTGCATTATTCATGACATTACTGAACAAAAAAGGCTGGAGCAGGAACTCGAACAAGCGGCCCTGCGTGACGCCCTGACCGGATTACTGAACCGCCGACATTTTTATCAGGTAACCGAACCACATCAGACGCACGCGATGTCATTGACGCAGGACTACAGCCTGCTGTTAATCGACACCGATCGCTTTAAAAGCATTAACGATCTCTTCGGTCATTTAAGAGGTGACGATGTGCTTTGCGCTCTGGCGCGAACGCTGGAGTCCTGCGCGAGAAAAGACGACCTAATTTTTCGCTGGGGAGGTGAAGAGTTTGTACTCCTTCTGCCGCGAACCTCACTGGAGGTTGCCCTTAATCTCGCAGAAGTAATACGCGCGGCGGTGGCCAAGGTGACGCTTCCTGGCCTTCCCCGCTTTACCGTCAGCATTGGCGTTGCGCGGCACGAAACGAATGAAAGCATCGATGAGCTATTCAAACGCGTTGACGACGCGCTGTACAAAGCCAAAAACGAAGGGCGGAACCGGGTGCTGGCCGCCTGATGTTTATGTCGGTCAGCGACTGCGCTTAGCGTGACGCTCCCAGTTCTCCTGTTTTGCCTGCGCGGTTTTACGTAATGCCACATAGCATGCTCCGCTGCCGCCGTGATGCGGCAGTGCGGCGCAGTAGGCTTGTACATCTTCAAATTCCGTCAGCCAACGCGCTACATAGCTGCGAACAATGTTGGCATGAGAATTATCGTCGCGCCCCTTGCCGTGTATCACCAACACGTTACGCAATCCTTCTTGCTGCGCCTGCAGAATAAAACTGAAGAGCATCTGACGACAGGTTTCAACGGGCTGACGGACGAGATTGAGACTCGCCTGCTGCGGATATTTACCGGTTCGTAGTTTGTCAGTCACACCGTGCTGCAAACCTTCGCGGCGAAACTCCAATGGTACGCTCAACGGGACAATATCGAGAAAACCCGTTGAGAGAAAATTATCCAATTGCAGCGTATCAATACGAGCCGGAGCGCGGAGATTGCGTGTGGGCTGCCAGTGCACCTCGGTGCGGCTTTTCAGCGGTTGAACATCCCCCATCGCGTCAAGAAACAACGATGCGTCATCAAGGTTCATGTTTCATCCTCCAGCGTATTGCGACGGGTCTTATCATAACCGTGCACTATTATACCGACAACGGTTTACGATTATTTCCAATAATTCACCAGGTTCACGCAGTGGAAGCGATCTACTTCCAACAAACGGATATCCATTTTAGAGGTATAGCTGCGACGATAACTGGCGTGATAATGTGTCATCTTGCCTGTAATGTTGCAATGAGAGAAACGGATGCTGAACTTACTGGAAGACACCATCGCCACTCCGCTGGGCCCGCTGTGGATCATTTGCGATGAGCAATTTCGTCTGCGCGCGGTCGAATGGGATCAACACAGCGATCGTATGGTGCAGTTGCTGGACATTCATTACCGCGATGAAGGTTATCAGCGTATCGCTGCCAAAAACCCTGGCGGATTGAGTGATAAGCTGGCTGAATATTTTGCCGGCAACCTTAGCATTATTGACACACTGGAAACCGCCACCGCGGGTACCCCCTTCCAGCGTGAAGTCTGGCAAGCGTTACGTACCATTCCCTGTGGACAAGTCATGCATTATGGTCAACTGGCCGAACAACTGGGACGCCCTGGCGCTGCCAGAGCCGTCGGGGCGGCGAATGGGTCAAACCCGGTAAGTATTGTCGTGCCTTGTCATCGCGTCATTGGGCGTAACGGTACTATGACTGGATATGCCGGCGGTGTGCAGCGAAAAGAGTGGCTATTGCGTCATGAAGGCTATTTACTACTCTAGAATCCAGGCAATTAATGCCTTATTCATCACACTTCCACATAATACAGCCTTAAATAAAGTACGGTTAATCAGGTAGATACAAACATTCAACCCAGTTATGCCTGAATTATTCTCTATTGGGAGTAGCTCAGGCTTACGTGCTCACCAAAAAGATGTTAAAATTGACAAATATCAATTACGGCTTGAGCAGACCTATGATCCCGGAAAAGCGAATTATACGGCGCATTCAGTCTGGCGGTTGTGCTATCCATTGCCAGGATTGCAGCATCAGCCAGCTTTGCATCCCGTTCACACTTAACGAGCATGAGCTTGACCAGCTCGATAACATCATCGAGCGCAAAAAGCCTATCCAAAAGGGGCAGACGCTCTTTAAAGCAGGTGATGAACTTAAATCACTCTATGCTATCCGCTCCGGAACGATTAAAAGCTATACCATTACCGAGCAAGGCGATGAGCAAATCACCGGTTTCCATCTGGCAGGTGACCTGGTAGGTTTTGACGCGATTGGCAGCGGTCATCACCCGAGCTTTGCCCAGGCTCTGGAAACCTCAATGGTATGTGAGATTCCTTTCGAAACTCTGGATGACCTGTCCGGCAAAATGCCGAATCTGCGTCAACAGATGATGCGTCTGATGAGTGGCGAAATCAAAGGCGACCAGGACATGATCCTGCTGTTGTCGAAGAAAAACGCTGAAGAGCGCCTGGCGGCCTTTATTTACAATTTGTCCCGCCGCTTCGCCCAGCGTGGATTCTCGCCTCGTGAATTCCGTCTGACCATGACTCGTGGCGACATCGGTAACTACCTCGGTCTGACGGTTGAAACTATTAGCCGCCTGCTGGGGCGTTTCCAGAAAAGCGGTATGCTGGCGGTAAAAGGCAAATACATCACTATTGAGAATAGCGATGCGCTGGCAGTTCTTGCTGGCCACACGCGTAACGTTGCATAATCGTTCTGCAAGTATCTCTGTTATCCTTCTGTCAAATCACTAAATTTTCCCGATTTATTGATCTGGCAGGAGGTTCTCCCCTGTTTCAATCCACATTATTGGGTTACTCTTTTAATTACAAACTGCGATGACAGTTGTAAGGAGACCCTGTATGGCTATGTATAAAAATATGCTGGTCGTCATCGACCCTAACCAGGACGATCAACCAGCATTACGGCGAGCTGTTTATTTGCATCAACGGATTGGTGGCAAAATTAAAGCCTTTTTGCCGATCTATGACTTTTCCTATGAGATGACTACCCTGCTGTCGCCCGATGAGCGTACAGCAATGCGTCAGGGTGTCATCAGCCAGCGAACAGCGTGGATTCGTGAACAAGCGAAATACTACATCGAAGCAGGGATCCCTATTGAGATCAAAGTGGTCTGGCACAACCGTCCCTTTGAAGCCATCATCCAGGAAGTCATTAGCGCCAGGCATGACCTGGTGCTAAAAATGGCGCACCAACACGACCGTCTGGAAGCCGTAATTTTCACCCCGACCGACTGGCATTTATTGCGTAAATGCCCAAGCCCGGTGTGGATGGTTAAAGACCAGCCGTGGCCTGAAGGCGGTAAAGCCCTGGTTGCGGTGAACCTCGCCAGTGAAGAGGCCTATCACAACGCGCTCAATGAAAAACTGGTCAAAGAAACGCTGCAACTGGCGGAACAGGTTAACCATACCGAAGTGCATCTGGTTGGCGCCTACCCTGTTACCCCCATAAACATTGCGATTGAGCTCCCTGAATTTGATCCCAGCGTATATAACGATGCGATCCGTGGACAGCATCTGCTGGCAATGAAGGCATTACGCCAGAAATTCAGTATCGATGAGAAAGTAACGCACGTTGAAAAAGGATTGCCTGAAGAGGTTATTCCTGATTTAGCCGAACACTTACAGGCGGGCATCGTGGTCCTGGGTACCGTCGGACGTACCGGTATCTCTGCTGCATTCCTCGGTAATACTGCTGAGCAGGTTATCGATCATCTACGCTGTGACCTGCTGGTTATCAAGCCGGATCAGTATCAGACGCCAGTTGAACTGGATGACGACGAAGACGACTAACCACACCATACAATGCCGGATGGATATTCATCCGGCATGACAAACACTCAGTGTTTCTCGTCGCCACCAAGGAAATAGATGCCCAGCGGGATGGCCAGCAGAATGGTAAACACCATGCTGTAGACACAAATCATTGCAGATTGAATGGCATACATTGAGGCGGTCCAGTCGGATAGCGGAATGTCATACTGTTCAATAACGCCGCCGATCGTCGCTCGCGTGACTACCGACGCTGCGATAATAAACACTCCAAGCAGGCACAACAAAAACTTTCGTCCCTTCGCTGTCTTCAGCTTAGCCATGATCATAGTACTGTCCTTTTGCAGATGAAAATCTTGTTACTTTGCGCTAACAATACCATGACATCAGCTTACTGTCTGCTACATAACGCCCCTTCATCAGTGACGCCTGCGTGATTGCGCTGAAAATAGCGCTGATTGCATTATTTCTCTCGCCCTTTGATTAATGATCTGAGCGCCAAAACTGCGTAAAATATCCGATGAGCGGGATGTCAGATGATATTTAGCAACCACGGAGCTGCCAGGAAGGATCATGATCGCTGAACTGTTTATGAATAATGCGTTTAATTTGACGGTAATTCTCAGTTGCTTTACCGCACTGGTGCTGATGAGCGTTTGGTTTCACCGTGGTAAAAGACGTTGCAAAGGGTTCATATTTCATGCGGCACAATTTTTCGTCTATGCCATTATCATTGGAACCTTCGGCAGTATTGCCAATAACGTGATCGAGAGTTACGACCTGAAATTTATCTCTCCCAGCGTAGTCGATTTTATCTGCACCTCGTTAATTGCGCTGATTCTGACAATCAAACTTTTTCTGGTGATTAATCAGTTTGAAAAGACGCAGATTAATAAAGGCAGAGATATTACCAGCGCGAGGATCCTGTCGCGGATCATTAAGATTACCATCGTGGTCGCCATCATTTTGCTGTATGGCGAACATTTCGGCATGAGCTTATCGGGTCTGCTAACCTTTGGCGGCATCGGTGGTATCGCTGTAGGTATGGCAGGTAAAGACATTCTGAGCAATTTTTTCTCCGGCATTATGCTCTATTTCGACAGACCGTTTAGCATCGGTGACTGGATCCGTTCCCCGGACCGTAATATTGAAGGCACAGTGACAGAAATTGGCTGGCGAATGACCAAAATAAACACCTTCGATCATCGCCCCTTGTACGTCCCAAACTCGATTTTCTCCTCAATCAGCGTAGAAAATCCAGGGCGTATGACCAACAGAAGAATCAAAACGGTGATCGGATTGCGATATGAAGATGCCGATAAAATTGGGGCAGTTGTCGAGGCGGTCAGACAAATGCTGCAAAATCATCCGGGGATAGACCAGAAACAAACTCTACTGGTCTATTTCAATGAATTTGCTGATTCATCGTTAAATATCATGGTGTACTGCTTCACGAAAACTACCGTATGGCAGGAATGGCTTGCGGTACAACAGGACGTTTATTTGAAAATTATTTCGATAGTCCAGACAAACGGCGCCGACTTCGCCTTCCCCAGCCAGACGCTGTATATGGATAATCCTGAAGTATCGCCATCGACACACTAACAAACGTAAAGACGCGGAAATCCGCGTCTTTTTTAGCGTTATTTCAGCGAGGCAATATCAATCACAAAGCGGTATTTCACATCGCTTTTCAACATCCGCTGCCAGGCGCTATTAATATCCTGAATATTGATCACTTCGACATCGGCTGTAATACCATGCTGGCCGCAAAAATCTAACATTTCCTGCGTTTCTGCAATCCCACCGATAACCGAACCCGCGACGGATTTCCGCCCGAGAATCAGTGGAACCGTATTCAGGAACGGATCCAATGCGCCCAGATAGCCAACCAGCACCAGCGTACCGCTTAGCGCCAACGTTGGGATATAGGGATTCAGGTCGTGGACATACGGGACAGTATCAATAATCAGATCAAACTGATTACCGGCGGCCTTCATCTGCTCAGGGTCAGTGGAAAGCACAACGTGACTGGCACCCAGACGTCTGGCATCTGCTTCTTTATCTGGCGAACGCGTGAACAGCGTAACTTCAGCCCCCAATGCGTTAGCGAGTTTGATGGCCATATGCCCGAGGCCGCCCAACCCAACAACCGCGACTTTACTGCCCTCTCCAACCTGCCAGTGACGCAGCGGCGACCATGTGGTGATCCCGGCACAAAGCAGCGGCGCGGCGCCGCGTAAATCTATCCCTTCTGGAACCTTCACAACAAACTTTTCGGTAACGACAATCTTGTCGGAATAGCCCCCGAAGGTAGGCAGGCCATCATGACGATCGATATCGTTATACGTGAGCGTGTTACCCTCTTCGCAATATTGCTCTAGCCCCTGTTCGCAGGCGCTACAGTGCTGGCATGAGTCAACCATGCAGCCAACCCCGGCGAGATCGCCTACGGCAAATTTGGTCACCGACTTCCCGACATGCACCACACGGCCAATGATTTCGTGTCCCGGCACCATCGGATACTTAGCCCCGCCCCAGTCATTATAGGCATTGTGGATATCTGAGTGACAAACACCGCTGTATAAGATATCAATCACCACGTCATCTTCGCGCGGATCGCGACGAACAAAGCTGTGTGGAACCAGATCTTCTTTCACCGCCAGAGCGGCATAACCCTTCACGTTCATGACCATTAAGATTTCCTCAGGGATTAGGTATTACCTTAACCGCGACATTCATCAACAACCGCGCGGGCATTAGTTGCTATCTCACTACCACAATGCTGTTCGAGTATTGCAATAAATTCAATGAGTTGGTCAGTGGTAATGCCGATATTCAGACAGATAGCAAAATGGCTCTTCAGTTGACTGTCCACACCGCCTAATGCCGCTAACGCAGAAATCGTCGCCAGCTCCCGCATCTTCCAGTTGAGGACATCACGCTGAAAAATATCGCCAAATAAATGTGCCTTTAGCCAGACATCAATAGCAGGCGCAAAATCGAACAGCGGCCCACTGACCGGATGTCCGACGAGCTGGGTCTGGGTGCAACTCCCCGCCAGGAAACTGTCCCAGCCCTCCGTCGGCGGCGTGGCCGGATTTCCCTCTGGGTCGGTAATTCCTCTTTCTCTACGGTTTTTAACCACGGACATTAAACAAGCAAGTCCGTTCAGGCTGCGGGGGAAACCGCAGTAAGCATAGAGCTGTTGCAGAATTTCCTTCGCTTCATTGAGGGTGAGTCCCGCATCCAGCCCGGCATTTAATGCTGCATCCAGTTTTTCACTCTGACCTGTAGCGGTGAACGCGGCAATAGGTATGATTGCCTGCTGTCTGGCATCCAGATGATGTTGCATGTTTGATTCTCCAAAATAACGCCAGCGTACTGCCGGTGGGTACTGAAACAGTAAAATTATAGAGACCCAACGCACCGATGATTAGAGGGTTAAATAAGAACGAACCTATGAACAATATTCATCAATAATCAGCCACCGATGCCATTTATCAGCTGGGAAATTTGTACAACTTTAGGCGACAATCTCAATGAAATTACCATCAGGATCTCGTATTACCGCTTCGTAATAGCCATCACCGGTAGTTCGTGGAGCAGAAATTAAAATCCCCTGTTCCTGAGCGCGTTTCGCGATGGCATCAACTTTTGCCGCGCAGCCGACAGAGAGTGCAAGGTGCACCCATCCGCAGGTATTATTGTCTGGCTGCCATCTTGTCAGGCCCGGTTTGGTCATTATTTCAATCGCAATCTCATCACCAATACGAACAAAATAAGATTCAAATCCAGGGTTGGTTTTACTGCAGTATTTTTCGTTAATCTTGCCGTCAAAGAACGTGACCCAGAAACGCGCTTGCTGCTCGAGATCCTGTGTCCATAAAGCCATATGCGCAATCTTCATCGCGAACCTCTTCTCGTTATATTCCGAACAGTATGTTCTCAAGAATGTTGACATCGTTAATCATAATGCACGATCATGCGTGATTCTGCTCGATATTTTTATTTAACTGGAGTATTTATGCTCGATTATGCTGCTTTCCCGGAACAGCGCCAGGCGCTTATCTATCAGATCTTGCAGGAAAACGGCAGAGTTATTTGTTCCGAGCTCGCCAGTCGGTTAGGCGTTTCTGAACATACGATCCGCCGCGACCTGCATGAGCTGAGTAAAGATGGCGTGTGTAAAAAGGTTTATGGCGGCGCGGTCATTACCCTTCCTGAATCCGAAGACATCGCCGTACGCAAGAGCATTAATATGGCGAAAAAAAGCAGTATCGCGCAGAGGTGCGCCCGGTTGGTCAAATCCGGAAGCTGCATTTTTATCGACACGGGCAGCACAAATTTAGCGATGGCTGAAGCTCTGCCCGCCGAACTGGCATTAACCGTAGTGACCAACTCACCAGAGATTGCCGCCGTTTTGCTGGAAAAACCGCTGTTTGAGGTCATCATGTTGGGCGGCGCGGTGCAGAGATCCTCGGGAGGATGTGTGGGGTCCACCGCTACCGCACAAGTGCAGAACATCTTATTCGATCAGGGATTTATTGGCGGCTGCGCGATGTCGCCAGAATCCGGCTTAACCGGATTTGATTATGCGGATTGCGAGTTCAAAAAGGCGGTAATCAAACAGTGCAATGAAACTATCGTCGCACTGACGGCGGAAAAGATCCCGGCCGTCGCCCGTTATGTCGTCACCGAAAGCAGCAATATTGATGTGATTGTCGTGGAGGAAAATATCAGCAAAGAGTATGCCACGGCTTTCCAGGCGCATGACATTCGTATTTATACCGTATAGCAGCAGCGAATTTGTTGCGTCGTTACTCAACGAAAGCTCACGACGCTAAACGTCGCCCCGGCCGTCAGCGTAGCGATCGCAGACAAACGATCCAGACGAATTTTTTGTTGGTCGTCATGGCATTCCACCAGCAGAAATTCTTCTTTATCTCTGGTGGTGCAGGTGGTCAACGCTCTGGCATCCATACACGTGCCATCGGTTAGCTCAATACGCAACCAATAATGGTACAGGCAGGCGACCTCCAGATAATCATGAAGATCGCAATCTATCGGATGGTATTTTCCCGTCGCATTCATAACGTCTCTTCCTTACAGCTCCGTATGTTCGGGAAATTGCTTATGCCACTTCCCGAACGCACCGGGTTATTTCAGCGCTTCAATGGGGGCGCCAAAATTGATATGCAGCACATTGCCGTCGATCACCAGCGCCGGAACGGACTTCACGCCAGCCAGTTCGGCTTCCGCAACCCGGCCAGGTTGTTCTCCCAGATGAATAACATCGATTTCAACATCAGAGGACAGATGCTGAAGCAGCGCTTGTTCTGCGGAAACGCAAACCGGGCAACCGGCATGATAAAAACGGGCTTTCGTCATGATGGATCTCCTTTTAAATTATAGTATCGACTCGATACTATAATTCATGCTACGCCACTTTTATGCTTTGTCAATATAGTTTTTAATCGATACTATATATCGAGGAGGAAGTTGTTATGCACGATATGTCACTTTTCGATGTCCTGGACAGGCTTTCCAGCCTGACACGGATGTGGTTTCGCCAACATCCATTACTGGCGGATCTGCAGCCGGTACAACTCAGCGCGTTAATGTATCTGGCCCGTTGCAACCGTTATTCCAATACGCCGCTTGGCGTAACGGACTACCTCGGTCTCACCAAAGGCACCGTATCGCAATCGCTGAAGCTCCTGGAAAGCAAAGGACTGATTGTTCGCAAGCAGGATGCCCGCGATAAACGCAGCGTACATTTACAGTTAACTGAATCAGCCGGTACGTTACTGGATGCCCTGCTCCCGCCGACGTTTTTAGTGGCAGGTGAAACGGCGATGGGTGAACGCGCGACGGTACTTAAAGAGCTACTATTTGAACTGTTACGTGGGATCCAGCGGACTAACAATGTGCCTGGCTTTGGTCTTTGCCATAGCTGTCGATTCCACCAAAAAACGGGTGGACAGGGATTTTGTAATCTGACGAAAGAGGTGTTAAGTGAAGAGGATTCGTTGCTGATTTGCCGGGAACACCAGCCCCCGGAAACCTAAAATGGCTGGCGGAAAATCACACCAGCCATTTTAACGCAGGCAAAAAAGTTGTCCGTTTTACGAGCTCGCGACGTTTTCAACACGGTCAGTCGTGGATTTTAACGCCAAGGCAGCCGCGAACGAATTCAGGATTAAAATGCTTCACCGCCTCACCCACATAGCCTAGATCCAGCGCGCTGATTTGCGCCATTTCACTATCCGTGAGTGAGAAATCCCAGATGGCAAAATTCTCTGCAATACGCTCCTGCCGGGTGGATTTAGGAATCACCGTCACGCCGCGCTGCACGTTCCAGCGCAGAACAACCTGAGCAACGGTTTTTTTGTGGGTATCCGCAATCCCCTGAAGCATTTCATCTTCATATGGTTTATGCCTCCCACCGCCTAACGGCGCCCAGGCTTCAGGCTGAACGTTGTAGCGCTTCATCGTTTCAATGGCTACAGGTTGCGCAAAGTAAGGATGCAATTCGACCTGGTTCACCATCGGCTGAATTCTGACGGTTTCACAGAAGTTAGCTAACACATGCGCATAGAAGTTGGAGACGCCAATGGCCTTCAGTTTACCGGCTTCATAAGCCTCTTCCAGAGCGCGCCAGGCGCTGAAATAATCGCCCATGGCCTGATGCAATAAATAAAGATCAAAATATTCCAGGCCCGATTTTTTCAGCGACGCCTCAATACCGGCTTTAGCCATATCGTAGTTGGCCATATCCTGGACCCACAGCTTAGAAGTGATAAATAACTCCTCGCGGGTACACAAACCTTCGGCGATGGCTTCACGAACGGCCCCACCCACGGCATCTTCATTGCTGTATACGGCTGCGGTATCGATGAGGCGGTAACCGGTGCGAATAGCGCTTAAAACCGACTGCTTACACTCTTCCTTATCGGTGACCTTAAAAACGCCAAAACCAACCATCGGCATTCTGCAGTTGTTACTTAGTACTGAGTATTCCACGGCCTAGCCCCTGTCATGTTAAAACACTATTTTAGGCCAGAAACCCCGCCGTGATTACCCAGTCATCTCTGATTTGACCTATGCATGGCATTCATTAATACAGATGAGGTTGTTCTGTTAAAGATGAGGGTAAGAAAGGATAAAGGCTGCGATATCAGCCTTTATGAACGCATCAGGACAGGACTGGCTCTACGGAACCAACATGGCATATGAACCTAATTCATGGTTCCGGACATAGCCCCTTCTGGTCGACACTATAAACTCTGAGTAATGTTGTAGTCTGCATAACAGACTACAACATTCAGATGAGATCAAACTAATGATGCCACCTTTAATGGTGGCACCTGATCTGTAATACGTAACCATCAGCCATCGTCTGTATCCGTTTAAAGGATCCAGATGATGGTTTTACTGATTAAATCTTTCTTTAATGTGATTATCGCTTTTAACAAAAAAGTAGCACATCCCCATTACAACAAATATGAAACCGGAGCCAACGACCCAGTAACCGGGACCAAAGGCCTGGGGGTTCAGTATCATGTATATCAGGGATCCAATAGAGCAAAGCAAGACGCCTGTGCGTAAAACCCATTGGATAAGTTTTGTCTGTTCATCCTTCAGTAAATGCTGGGCAAACAACATAACAACCATAATAGCCGGAAATAATATCAAACTGACATCAAGATGCAGCATGCGGAATGCAAAACCATACTCCCCTAGTGGCACAGGGTTAGCTGAGTTATAAAGATCGGCTCGATACTCTTCCAGGAACCCCATACCTGCTACGGTAATCACTATGCTACACCATGTAAGGAAGATCCCCATAAGAGTGTACTTGCTGGATTTGTTTAGTTTGACGCCATTTTTCCCTTTTCCGAAAAGTATTGCGCCAATCAGAAGTAAACCGCCACATAAAATAAAGGTACCGATTGTAAAATCACCTAAATCAATACCAGCCACACTATGGCCTCTGGGTTCAAAGAATCCTTTTTCTGTAAATATATGAGGGATCTGTAAATGAGAACCACCGAAACCTGATACCACTAAAATAATAACAACAGCAACCAGCCCAAAAATAACCAGCCATTCACCAGTTGCTTTTATCTTTGCAGCATATCCGGATAAATATCTCCCGTATCTCCAGGTCACTGCCGACAGTATAAGACCAATGACAGCCACTACCATCATGTCAGAGTGAGAGCGTAGTAAATTGTCCTGCCATTCCGGTAGGGTATAACCAATCTTACCAGCATACCAACCTAATATTCCCAGCCAATCGCCAAAATCAAGAATGAACCCGGCTAAATCGCCAATCAGTGCGGCAATGACAGCTGTGCAGGATGCGGCTATAACCAGATAATATGTTCGTGATGACTTTAATTCTTTATTTTTTGACAGAATAAGTCCTGATAACATTGTTATCAGTATCACATCAAGCGATAAAAAAGAAAGAATTTGGTACCACAATGCAAGCTTGCTGTATTCCATAGAACGATTGATCGCACCACCACTTACACCAATTAAAATTGTGGCGATTGTGCAATAGAAAATAATTTTTTTGAATTTTCCGTCAAGACCATAAATCTGACTAACCAGTAGAGCAGTCAGACCAGCAAGACCTACAGACAAGCCATGAAAATACATTATTCTTGAGTAATCTACGGGAGTTACTCTGTCCACAAAAATAGAAAAAGGATTTGAAATAAAAACACTGCATACTGCATAAATGACCAGAATGATGAGTAGCCATTTAATTACCTGTGGCCAGCTATGTTTCCCCAGACCTGGTTCAGGTTCATAGTCCGTTGGTTTTATCATGTATGTTATCTCTGTTATGGCTTTTGCTGAGATTTTTGAACACGTGCCAGTGAGTCAAACTGACAGAGCAGTAAGACCAGTGGCCGCGTTTTCTTCTTCAAATTGCCTTATTAGTCCAAATATCTTTGTATAAAGTACCTTGCTCCTGGAGATCAGCCAGTGTGATCGTCAGGATCTGTTGGTCATATTATTGGTATAATAAGGTCAGTATATTGACCAAGATCTATAAATCTTTTGAAAGGTGACTCCAAAAAACGCAGATTATGTATGTATGACTCAGCAAGTCAGAAACGTTAATGACAGAATAGGCATAACAATAAAAACCCATAAAATCATATGGTTATATTCATCACCATAGCTTTAAGGGAGGTACTGTTGTCTGGAGATAGTCAAAACAAAGCAGGTCAGTGATTGAACAGCATCGCTATGCGATGAAAATGCCCGAGAGGCTGGTATTCTTCACCAGCCTTCAGTTTCCGGAGATAACAAAGCACGGGATCTGACAGACAGGTATATCGGGAACAAAGCCAGCCCGTAGTTATCTCTGAGAAATAGATCTTGAGCGTATGTCCGGACGATTTTTATCCCTACACATCTCACTCTTACGAGTTACTCAGGATGCTTTCTCATTCACTGTCATGATAAATATCAGTGGGCTCTCACCCCGGTTTTCATAGAAATGAGGGACATCCGTTTTGGCCGTTGCAGAACAACCGGAATTAACCAGATACAGATGCTCTTGTACGCCAAGCGTGAGCGTCCCCGTTTGTACATAAAACAATTCAAGTGTTCCCGTAGAGTGACCGGGAGAAGCAAACTTTTCTCCTGGCTGCATTTCCCACATCCAGAGCTCTGTCATATCCGGCCCCCCGGAACCAGCAAGAAGCCTTGCTCTTCCTCCTTTGTCGCCTTTCCAGAGTTCAGGGATCTCACCTTCAGCAATAAGATGGACGGTTGGTTTTGTTCCTACATCGACAAAATCAGCCACCGATACCCCCATTGCGGCTGCCAGACGGCATAACAGCGCAATACTGGGATTGGCCTTACATCCTTCAATCTCGACCAGCGCTCCCTTACTGACATTTGCCTGCCTGGACAGCTCATCAAGCGACATTTTTTTTTGTTTACGGTACTGCTTAATTCGCTGCGAAACAGCTTCATTGACGGTGCTGACATCCGCACCCGCATCGGTCATTAAGTTGACTTTTTTGGTCATTGGTCGATATCATAAAATAAATTGGTCATTACAGGATTATCCCGTGTTAACACATTCTCCGTCAATTGCCCCGGAAGTTTATCGTACTGCTCCCGGTTTTCGAGCGCTTAGTATCTACGTAAAAGCCGCGCCGGTACTGAATCCTGACGTTGGCAGGGCCGCCTTGCTGGAAGCTTGTGAGGCGGTTCTGGCAGGCAGACCGGAATGGGCGGAGTCTCATCTGGCCGCATGGGCTGGCGTTTTTCAATCATTTGGCGCCAAACCAAAGCGCACGCCTTGTTCAGCTGATGCGCTACGTAAGCGCGTGCTTCGTGATGGGATGATGCCAGCACTGGATCCTGTTGTTGATCTTTATAACGCCGTCAGCCTCCGCTATGCCGTTCCGGTTGGTGGCGAGAATATTTCCGCTTACCAGGGTATTCCGCGTCTGACCATTGCGGAAGGTACCGAGCCCTTTGACACGATGAAAGAAGGCACACCTGTTATCGAGTATCCCTCCCCCGGAGAGGTTATCTGGCGTGACAATGCTGGCGTCACCTGCCGTCGCTGGAACTGGAGGCAAGGGATAAGGACACGTTTAAGTGTTGAAGCGCAGCAAATGTGGTTTATTCTGGAAAGTCTGCCACAGATGCCGCTGGAAAAGCTTCATGAAGCAGGAAGAATGCTGACTGACGGTCTGGAAGAAATGATGCCGGGTCTGTGGTTTGAAAATACTCTCATCGAAGATCAGCACCAGTAATCTTATTCAGGACAAACACCTATGTTTACTGGCTTGTCTGCGTTTCCCTTAACTCCAGTCACCACCAGCGGCGTGGATGAAAAGGGCTTCAGTCATATTCTTTCTCGCCTAACAGAAGCCCGGGTTGATTCTATGGGTATCCTGGGGTCAACCGGAAGCTACGCTTATCTGACCCGGGAGCAACGCAAGCGCATCGCGACTCTGGCAACACAGCACGCCGGAGAGATCCCTGTCATGGTGTGTGTGGGAGCTGTCAGCACGGAAGCCATCCTGCATCTGTCAGACGATGCGCAAGCCGCGGGCGCAAGTGCCCTGCTGCTCCCGGCTGTCAGCTACCAGCCGCTCCGTGACGAAGAAGTCTTCGCACTATTTGAGACCGTTACCCGACACGCGTCTGTGCCGGTGTGCATCTATGATAACCCGGGCACCACACATTTTACCTTTACGGATGAACTGCACGGGCGTCTATCCTCACTGGAGGGGGTTCGCTCGGTCAAGCTCCCTGGTGTCCCGGATAGCCCGACTGCAGCGAGAGAGCGGGTAGAGGGATTGCGTCAACACCTGCGCCCTGACGTAACCATCGGTATCAGTGGGGATGCTTATGCCGGGCTGGGATTAAACGCCGGCTGCGAAGTGTGGTACTCCGTTAGCGGTGGTTTGTTTCCGGTGATGGCGAAACAAATTACTGACGCAGCGGCGGCGAACGATCATGAACGCGTTACTGCCCTGACAACGCGCCTTGAGCCATTGTGGGCGCTTTTCCGTAAACATGGCGGAAGCATCCGCGTTATTGCTGCTGCCGCAGGCGTGCTTGGACTTACCGATACGGACTGCCTCCCTCGCCCCCTGCAGCCTTTGTCAGCAGGTGATATCGCGGATATTGCCCGTGTGATAACCACACTGGAGCTGAAATAACCGCCCTTGAGGACCGGCTGTCTGCCGGTCCTTATGAAACCTGACCGGGCAATAACCTTCATGACGATCCTTCGGTGTACAAACGCTCCTGCAAAGGCAACTCTCGCACGCTATGCTCTGGCCGTAACGACCAGCGGGTCACCGCCTGACCGCCCTCAATACAGAAAACCTTCTCCCCGATAAGCAATTCCCGCTATTTCACCAGGTTTAGTGCTTCACAATATACATTGTGCGGCTGTATGCGACATCTTCAGGGTTAGTAATCGGGTACCCTTTCAGCCACGGTTTAATTAACCGCCCGTTGGTATACTGATAAATTGGCGCAATAGGTGCCTGTTCCATCAGAATTTTCTCTGCCGTATTATAATCCGCATTCCGCGCCTTCTCGGTATTTTCCAACGTAGCCTGAGTTAATACTTTATCGTATGCCGGATTATTAAAGCGGGAGATATTGCCCGTATGGGTCGATGTTAATAACGACAGGAACGTAGAAGGCTCATTGTAGTCCCCCACCCAGGAAGCGCGGATCACATCAAAATTGCCGGTATTACGGCTGTCGATATAGGTTTTCCACTCCTGATTCTGCAGTTTTACGTCGACACCGAGGTTTTTCTTCCACATAGAAGCCACTGCGATAGCAATCTTTTGGTGGTTTTCAGAGGTGTTGTACAGCAGCGTCAGTTTAAGCGGTTTCTGCGGACCATAGCCTGCTGCACGCAGCAGGGTTTTCGCCTGAGCATTCAACTCTTCCTGACTCATTTGCTCAAACGGCGAAGGTTCAGGTACAAATCCTGCCGTAACATCCGGCGTGAAATGCCAGGCGGGCTTCTCGCCGGTACCTAATACTTTCTCCGCCATCAAACGACGATCGATCGTCATACTCAGCGCCAGGCGCACGCGGGAATCGGCAGTCGGTCCCTTCTGGGTATTGAAGGCATAATAGTAAGTGCCAAGCTGAGGCGGGGTATAAACCTGGCCCGGAATATCCTTCAACAGTTTCTGATACATGTTTTTCGGGAAGGATTCCGTGATATCAATATCACCCGCAAGGTAGCGCTTAGTGGCTGCCGATTCCTGATTAATGGGCAGGAAGGTGACTTTTTGCAGAACCGTTTTACCGTTGTCCCAGTAATGCGTATTCGGTACAACGACCAGTTTTTCATTTACGACGCGATCTTTGAGCACGTAGGCGCCGTTACCAATCAGATTGCCCGGTTTGGTCCACTCTTTGCCGCTCTCAACGTTGGCTTTTTGTACCGGATAAAATGCAAAACTTGCCGTCAGATTGGCAAACCAGGGGAGCGGTTTATCCAGTTGAACTTTTAATGTACGCGCATCGACCGCGCTAACGCCAAGCTTATCAGGCGCTGCTTTGCCATCGATGATCGCCTGAGCATTGCTAATACCCGCCAGCGCAGCAAACCACGCAAACGGTGATAGTGTTTTGGGATCAACCAGACGCTGCCAACTGTAGACAAAATCCTGCGCCGTTACCGGTGTACCATCGGACCATTGCGCATTGTCGCGTAGCGTAAACGTCCAGATGCGGTTATCGTTACTTTTCCACTGGGTGGCGACGCCAGGAACAATTTCTCCCTTCTCATTCTGATTGACCAGCCCTTCAAATAAATCACGAATAACCTGAATTTCAGGAAGTCCGACGGCCTTTGCCGGATCAAGCGACGCCGGTTCATCTTTTATATGCCGCACCAGTTCTTGTTTCTCTGCCAGTACCGTTCCGCTGGGAACATCAGCAGCCCATGATAAGGAAATGCTACTAACCAACAGCGCACAACAGGTTACTGAAACAGAATGCTGCATAAAATACCCTCAATTCCGGCTACTAAGTGAATGTGTAATTATTTGTATCGCCAGCAGGAAATGCAATTAACTTCCGACAAGAAAGTGATATTACACCTGAAAAGATAAGTGTGTGAAAACGATTTGATTATCCATACATTTTGCACAACACTGCGAGTAACTATTCGAGCATTCAGAGATGACTATGACCGCTACCCGTCCCCGTGCCGAGCGCGGCGCATTTCCGCCAGGAACCGAACATTACGGACGTTCATCGTTAGGCGCACCGCTAATCTGGTTTCCTGCGCTGGCAGCCGATCATGAAAGCGGCCTGATACTGGCAGGTACGCACGGTGACGAAAACTCATCTGTCGTCACCCTTTCCTGCGCATTGCGTACGCTTAACCCTTCCCTGCGTCGTCACCATGTGGTGCTGGCGGTGAACCCCGACGGTTGCCAGCTTGGGCTGCGCGCAAATGCGAACGGCGTAGATCTTAACCGTAACTTTCCTGCCGCAAACTGGAAAGCGGGTGAAACGGTATATCGCTGGAACAGTAGCGCCGAAGAACGCGACGTGGTTTTGCTGACCGGCGAGCATCCGGGGTCAGAACCAGAAACCCAGGCGCTGTGTCAGCTTATTCACCGGATTCATCCCGCCTGGGTGGTTTCTTTTCACGATCCGCTGGCCTGTATTGAAGATCCCAGACGCAGCGAGTTAGGCGCATGGCTGGCGCAATCATTTGAATTGCCGCTTGTCACCAGCGTAGGTTACGAAACGCCTGGCTCTTTTGGTAGCTGGTGCGCCGACCTGAACTTGCACTGTATCACCGCCGAATTCCCGCCCATTTCATCCGATGAAGCGAGCGAGAAATACCTGCTGGCCATGTCCAACCTCCTGCGTTGGCACCCTAGAGATGAAGCTGTCCGGTCGTAAAATGCAGGGATGGCTCCGCGTCGCTGGCAAGCCAGGTAGGTCCATCGAGATCGGCAAAACTGACCTGCGGCGTGAGGGGTAACGCCGCGCTAATCGCCCGGGATGTACACAGCATGCAGCCCAGCATCAGCGCAAATCCCTGCTCGCGCGCATCGATGGCCAGCGCCAGCGCTTCGGTCAGGCCCCCTGTTTTATCCAGTTTGATATTGACCATTTCATAGCGCCCGTGCAGCGCTTTCAGGCTGCTGCGGGTGTGGCAACTTTCATCTGCGCAGATCGGTAGCGGATGCACAAAATTCTCCAGCGCGGCATCATCCTGCGCCGGGAGCGGTTGTTCCAGCATCGCAACCCCTAAATCAGCCAGAAGCTGACAGCGCGCGGCCAGGCCCTCTGCCCGCCAGGATTCGTTAGCGTCGACGATGATCGTGGCCTCAGGAACAGCCGCACGAATGGCAACCATCCGTTCGCTGATTAAACGGGCATCCAGTTTGACTTTCAGCAGTCTCGCCCCATTCTCCCACAGTGCCGCCGCGCTCGCCGCCATCTGTTCGGGCGTTCCAATCACCACCGTTTGCGCTGTCGTCACCACCTCAGCCAGTTCGCAACCCACCAGCTCAGCCAGAGACAACTGCTGTTGTCGCGCATTCAGATCCCACAACGCACAGTCCACCGCGTTACGCGCCGCTCCCGCTGGCAGCAGCTTTTGCAGTTCTTCACGCGTCAGTCCATTTTCCAGTTGTGGCGCAATGCTCATAATTTGCGCCAGCACTGAGGCATCGCTTTCACCGTAGCGCGGATAAGGCGTACACTCTCCGACGCCTGTGACACCATTTTCTTCCACTTCGACCACCACCACATGCGCTTCGGTTCTGCTCCCACGGGCAATAACAAAGGGAGTGTGCAGCGGCCAGGCTTCCTCATATACCTTTACTGTTCTCATTCGTTTTCCTTAGTGCAGTCCCTGAAGCGGATATCCGCAAATAGCGTTTGCCGTGTTAACTGCTGATGGCATAAACTAGCCTCGACGTTAACTATATGTAAACAGGAAGATAACCATGTCACAAACCGTTCATTTCCAGGGCAACCCGGTTGCAGTCGCTGGCTCCATTCCTCAGGCAGGAAGCAAAGCTCAGGCTTTTACCCTTGTGGCTAAAGATCTGTCTGACGTTACGCTGGGCCAGTTCGCCGGCAAGCGCAAAGTGCTGAATATTTTCCCAAGCATCGATACCGGCGTTTGCGCGGCATCGGTACGTAAGTTTAACCAACTGGCGACAGAAATCGACAATACCGTCGTACTGTGCGTTTCGGCCGACCTGCCCTTTGCACATTCTCGTTTTTGCGGTGCGGAAGGTCTGAGCAACGTTATCACGCTGTCCACCCTGCGCAATGCAGAATTCCTGAAAAACTACGGTGTTGAAATCACTGAAGGCCCATTAAAAGGGCTGGCCGCGCGCGCCGTGGTGGTTATCGACGAGAATGACAACGTTATTTTCAGCCAACTGGTCAATGAAATTACCAACGAGCCGGATTACACTGCCGCTCTGGACGTGCTGAAAGCGTAATAAACACTTAGCCTTCTATACAACACATTCTCAACCTCGCTACGGCGGGGTTTTTTATTGTGCACAGCCCCTCCAGCCAGGCTGGGGGTTTTCCATAGACAACAAGTAAGCCGTAACATTGCTGTTACGGCTTTGAAGGTGAGGACTTTTTTAACTTACCTGGACGCTTTTAACATCTCATCCGTTAAGGTAATCGAATCCAGCACGGTAAATATTTTTGCACTTTCACTACTGCCGTCGGCGGTAGCCGCATAAACTTTATCACCCGCTTTCAGTTTATTCACAGAGATAGTCTCAGAAGGCGACCAGTAACCCCGCTGCGAATTCAACACCGTGGAACAACCTTTACCGGACTTCTTGACCCCCCCATGGAACCATGAGCCACAAAAATTGGTGGTCGTTTTTCCTTTCGCGTCGGTTGAATCGTAATAAAAGTTAACGTACTGATACGTAATCATCATCGACGTACTTGCATTAATCGTATACGTCAACGAACCATTTTTAACCGACGTCTCTGACGATGCAATTTGCGAAGGGCTGCCCGTACTCACATCTTCAAGTGTGTACTGATAAGTTAACACAACGTTACCTTTCGCATCGGTAACTGTAACGTTATGCCCTTCGGTAATGAATCCAGACATTATGGATAACTTAACCGTGGAATAACCATTACCTGAATCGGTTATCGTTACCTGGTCGTTCCCTTTGTTGCCGTATTTACCGAAATAGTACGGCTCACCAACGGCATCAATATTCCAGCCATCGTGTTGCAATGTAACGGTATACTCCCCACTCTCAATACTGGCAGTATTTTGCGTCCATTTTAATTCCGGGTTAGATTTCGATTTGTCAACATTGATGTCTTTGATTTCCGTCTCTGCCGGTGTCTCATCGCTATGGGTAAACGGTGCAAACACTTCGCTGAAGGCGTATTGCGGTGCCTGAGATTCCGTTAACCCACTGTGTTCCGGCGAGACCTGACCGGCAACACCCGGCTGATCACGCATCATCGACCACATACCAATCATGCCCATATCGCGATCTTTGGCATCGTCCATCACCAGGTTAGCATCCGACAGATAGAACACTTCGCCCTGCACGTCGTTGTAGCCGTTCATCGGCGTAACGCCCATCATGGCGTTGATCTCGTCATCGCTCTTATCGGTGAATATCTGTTTTAACTGGCTGGACAGGTTTTCTATAGCTGAGGTTGCACATTTGCCATGAATATTCTGCCCTTCCGTACCGTCGGACTGACAGATACTGCTGCCGTAGTCCATCGCCATCACGTTTACGCCCGCCAGATTTACACCTTTGGCCTTCGCATCGTTCAGTACATACAGACCGTCATCGGTCAGACCGGTAGGCAGAATAGGCAACGTGTACCAGATCCCTACGCTACGACCTTCAGCTTTCCATTGATCCTGCGCAGCCTTAACGGCTTCGTTACGGCGGTTAATGGAGTCATGGTCGGCAACCCAGGTCCCTTCGATATCGAAGTCCAGCACGTTCAGGTTGAGGTTTTCAACGATGTCATAATAGTGTTGCTGCAGTTGTGATACGTCGGTACAGGCTGCCGCCAACGGCGAGTTGTTGGCGCCACCGATGGAGACCATGATATCTCCGCCTGCTTCACGCAGCGCTTTAATTTTACTGTACTGCGTGTAGTCATTAATGTTGTAGGCCGTGCCCCAGGTTGGCAGACAGGTATCAGCATCCTTCGCCACCACAAAGGCCATGGTGAAGTGGGTCACATTCTGGTTTTTGGCAAGACTGGCAAGGTCTGGCAGCGAGTTCAGGGTATAGTCGACATACGGCGCGTAGACATGAGCAGGCCATGCAGATGAAGGTGTCCCGACCATTGCTTTAGTGCCGGACCAGTCAATATAAATTTTCCACGGATTGGTATCGGCTGGCGTGACTTTCTGGACTTTAGCCTGGGAAACATAGTTTTCGCCGTTATATCGAATGAGTGTCCCGCTTTCATACAGCGTTGAAGAATTAAATTCAGGCGCATTATTGAGTTGATCCGTCGTATACGTTACGACAGCACCCAGCGGTTTCCACGGGCGACCATTGGTGCCAGACGGGTTCTGGTTTGCCTCCAGGGAAGGATCATCGCCAATGGTATAAAATAGCGCCTCATATTCCTGGCCGTCTTTCTGAACTTTATCGCCTTTATTGTACGTCGTGGTTGCCGACCACTGCGCGACTTCCGCATACACTTCCCATGGATTGGCTGCCCCCGGCGTGAAACCGTATGCGCTCTGTGCGGTAGAAGTCTGCCAGGTCGCACCGTTGTAGGTAACAATATCATTGGCATTGTAGGCATTTGCGCTACTGTAATCCGGATAGGTTACCGTACCGCCGCCAGTATCGCAGGTTGTCGGGTTACCGTATTCTGCGATTTCTGCAGCGGTTGCATCACGTTCAAAACGCCAGGGATTATTAGCTTCATCACCTGAGGCATTTCCCGGACAATCCGATGCGCCAACCCACCAGGCATTGGTATAGACGCCGCTGTCATAAATAACTTCGTAAGGGCCGGTTCCTTCTTGTCCACTCCAGGCTTCAAGAGCCAATACGGGTGCTGCGGCGCATAATGCGCCCATTCCAATTATTGTTTTGGTAAATATATTAAGTTTCATAATCATCCCTTATTAATAATCGCATTATTCAAAATGCGGTTAATTGTAAGAGGAATGCGGAATGAGTGAAATGAATAGCAACTACAGGGATAATTAATTAAGAATGAGGGATACTGGTCACATGAGTATTAATATTCAATATAAATACATTAAAATAAATTAATAATATGAACAAATAAAAAATGCCAACCCCATAATCAGGATTGGCAATAATACTTTATTCTTCACTTTTCTTTTGATTCAAACCATACTCGCGTAACTTGTTAGCGATCGCAGTATGTGAAACACCAAGCCGTTTGGCAAGTTTACGCGTGCTGGGGTAATTCATATACAGTTGCGTCAGCACAGAGCGTTCAAAGCGGCTGGTAATTTCATCCAGCGAGCCTTCCATCACCTCTTCTCCGACCGCAACCGTTGCCGCATCGTAATCTGGCAATAATATATCCTGTGGTCGCAACTCATATCCCTCTAACTGGGTCAACGCCCGATAGATGGCATTTTTAAGCTGGCGGACATTACCTGGCCAACCGTAGCGGGTTAATACCGTACTGAGATCCGCGGACAGTTTCGGACGCGGTACGCCCTGTTCGTCGGCAAAACGCGCCACAAACAGTTCGGTGAGCGGCATGATATCTTGCGGACAATCGCGCAGCGGCGGCAGGTTGAGGGTCAGTACGTTCAAACGATAATACAGATCTTCGCGGAACAAACCTTTCTGCACCAGCTCCACCAGGTTCTTTTGCGTGGCGCAAATCACACGTACATCAACATGGACTTCATGATCTTCGCCAACCCGGCGGAAGGTCCCGTCATTGAGGAAACGCAACAATTTGGTCTGCATGCTCGGCGACATTTCGCCAATCTCATCCAGCAGCACCGAGCCGCCGTTAGCCTGCTCGAAGAACCCTTTTTTACCTTCCCCTGCGTGACCAAACAGCTCGCTTTCGACCGCGTCTTCAGGGATCGACGCACAGTTCAGCGCCAGATACGGCTTCGCCGCACGCGGGCTCGCCAGATGACAGGCATGGGCAAAGAGATCCTTACCCGTACCGGTATTACCGGTGATCAGCAACGGTGCGCTCAGCGTCGCCAGCTTACGGGCCTGTTCTACGACATGCTTCATTTTGGCGCTGACGGCAATAATCTGGCTAAACGCACTCAGATCCTGCGTGGTCATATTTTGCAACTGACGCCCCATCCGGATGGTGGAACGCAGCATGACGACGGCTCCCGTCAGCATTTGCTCCTGATTTTCACCCTGCAAATGAACTGGCGTAATTTCCATCAGGAAATTCTGTCCGTTAATCACGACATGCTCGCTATGTGAATCCTGCGGATTGCTTTCGAGCCAGCGCTGGAAGTTAAAACCATTGATTAACTGGGCGGCAGTATGATTACGCATCCGTTCCTGAGAGTGAGCAAAAAGCTGACAGCTCGCAGGGTTCGCCATCTCAATTTTGCTTTTCATATCCAGAGAAAGAACGGGTTCAGGCAATGCCTCGAGCAGCGCACTCAGCGCCAGATGTTCCCGTTCGGAAGGCATCCAGGGGACGGTACGTACATCCGTAACTCCTGAAATACGGCGGATTTCAGCCATCAGACTACTGAAGTTGGTGAACTCCAGCTCCGCAAAATTTAGGTAAATTCGCCCGATGGGGTCAATCTCGATACCGCGTAAATCAATGCTTCTTAGCACCAGTAAATCGAGCAATTCGCGGGTCAGACCAAGTCGGTCTTCACAAAAGACTTCCAAACGCATAGGAACCTTCACCTGGACAAGGGATTATGTGTTAAATGATAAGACAGTATTTGGTTTGCAGGAAGAACTCTGTCAACAAATATTGACAGCACGCTGGAAAATTGGGCGCCGCGGCGTAAAGTTATACCATCGACGCCCTGTTCCAGTTAACTTTCACGCGGAGACTTGTTCTTTTGTAAGGTCTCTTTGACCTGACCAATCAACTGGCGGCGAAAATCCCCAAGTCGTGGTTTATCGTCATCGATCCACGGGAGCGGACGGCAGAGTTCCATCGCTTTAATACCCAGACGCGCCGTTAACAGCCCGGCACCAATCCCCTGCGCAGCACGTGTGGATAAGCGCGCCGCCAGATCTTGCGACATCCAGTCCATACCAACCTCGCGGACCAATTCGCTGGCGCCGGCAAAGGCGATATTCAGCAGCACCAGCCGGAACAGACGCAGACGACTGTAATACCCGAGCTCAATGCCATACAGCGAGGCAATACGATTAATCAGCCGCAGATTGCGCCAGGCGATAAATGCCATATCCACCAGCGCCAGTGGGCTGACGGCAATCATCAGTGTGGACTCCGCCGCAGAACGGCTGATCTCACGTCGCGCCTGTGCGTCCAGCACCGGTTGCACAAGATGGGCATACAGGCTGACGATTTCACGATCGTTTTGCGTTTCGTGGATAGAGGCATACCAGCGCTGTAACGCCGGATGGGACTGATCAATACCCGCCTGCTGCGCCAACTTTTCACAAAATGCGCGACCTTTTCCTGTTCCGTGGCTGTGAAGCAGGTCTCGCGCTTCATCACGTTCATGCGCTCGCTGGCGCAAACGCCACAACCTGCGCCACTCGGTCACCACCGACCCCACGCCTGCGCCGACAATTAGCGCACCCGCGGCGCACCCTCCGAGCGCGATCCAGTCCTGAGTCTGCCAGGCATTCATGGTCCACTGTACGCCCTGTGCGACAACACTCACACCAAACAGCGCCAGCCCGCCCATCACCATTTTGCGCCACAAACTGCGTTTAGGACGCAAGGCAGCATCAATCACCGCTTCTGCCTGACCTTCGTCTTCGAGAGGCTCATCCAGTGTCGCCGGAGCAAAGGTCTGCGCTTCCGTTTCATTGAACATTTGCTGCGCTTTAAACGCCGTGTTTTGTTCCACGTCCAGCGGACCTGAGAAATCGATACGCGGTTTTAACGGCTCGCTCATCGCAATTTATCTCCTATTAAAAACTCCAGCGCGGCATCAAGACGGATATGCGGTAAGGGTTTATCAACATCCATCACCTGCGGGCGAAATGCTTCAAACTGAAATCCCTGGCTGTCCCAGAATGCCTGTCCTGGCAGTCGTGCGGGCACTTCACCAGGATAGACGGTCAGCGGTTCGCCATCGCTCAGGCGATTGCCACGCAGCGCCGGGATCTTTTCGCCTTTCACATCAATCAGGCCGCTGGTGGTTGCCTGTACCGATGCCAGGCCCAGACAATCCATGCTAATACCTTCGAACGCGGCGTTTTGCCAGGCATCCTGAATCAGTTGCTGGAGCAACGACACCATATTGGCGTGCTGATCGACCGTGACATGGTCAGCTTTGGTGGCGGCAAATAACAGTTTGTCGATCACCGGAGAGAACAGCCGACGAAACAGCGTACGCTGCCCGTAATGGAAGCTTTGCATCAATTGGGTCAGCGCCAGACGCATATCATTGAACGCCTGTGGCCCGCTGTTGAGCGGTTGCAGGCAATCCACCAGTACAATCTGGCGATCAAAACGCAGGAAGTGATTCTTATAAAAGCCCTTCACAACCTTTTCGCAATAGTAATTAAACCGCTCGCGCAACATGCCTGCGTTGGTGTGTTTGTCCGCCTGCGCCAGCTTAGATTCGCCGTATTCTTCCACATCCGGCCACGGGAAGAATTGCAGCGCGGGCGCACCCGCCATATCTCCCGGCAGGACAAAGCGTCCTGGTTGAATAAAATGCAGTCCCTGCTGTTTGCACTGATGCAAATACTCCGTCCACGCGGCGGCAATTTCCGCCAGACGGTTTTCATCAGCAGGGGCCAGCGGATCCAGCCCCTGGCATAGCTGTCGCCATCTGGCCGACCATTCGCCCCGCTGACCTTGCAATAATCCGGTCATTTGCCGCGACCAGCTCAGGTAATCCTGCGCCAGCATCGGTAGATCGAGCAGCCACTCGCCCGGATAATCGACGATTTCCAGGTATAGCGTGGAGGTGTCTTTGAAGTGGCGCAGCAAAGAGTCATTGGACTTATAGCGCAGCGCCAGGCGAATCTCACTCACCCCGCGCGTCGGTGTCGGCCAGGCTGGCGGAGAACCATACAGCTGAGCCAGTCCCTCATCATAGGTAAAACGCGGAATGCCAAAATCACGTTGAGGAACCCGTTTAACGCCGAGCAGACGTTCTTCGCGCACGCAGCTGAGCAACGGCAGTCGCGCACCGGCATGAATATTGAGTAACTGGTTTACCATCGCGGTGATGAACGCCGTCTTACCGCTACGGCTAAGCCCGGTGACAGCCAGCCGCAAATGCCGATCTACGCCGCGATTAACCAGCGAATTGAGTTCATTTTTAAGTCGCTTCATCGCCATCCCGTTATGCTGAAGGAACCGAAGAAATTATAACAAACAGGAAGTAAAGATAGGGGTCAATTCTTATTTATCAACTACCTGAGCGGTGTCAGACGGCATTATTCCTGCCGCCTGTTACAGAAGATATACGGATGGTTTAGTTATTCTCTACTTTTGGCAGCGCGATCTGGTTGATTCCACCTTCATTCGTCACCTGCGTGTAGCCCATTTCAACGAGCATATCCTTCGCCTGCCCCGACTGACGCCCGGAGTTGCAATACAACTTCACGGTGTCGGTCTTATCAGGCACTTCTGTTGCGATACGCGCCTTCATCTCTTTTAACGGAATATTGACGGCCCCCTGAATGTGCTGCTGTTGGTATTGCTCAGGAACACGAACATCAATCCAGTGTTCGGCAGCATAAACCGGCATGCCAATGACCAGTGCCAACGCTAATACGCCTTTTTTAAACATAATATCTTCCTGATCGATAGTTGGATTTCACTACAACACTATACGCCAGTTCTTAAGAAAATATTGCGACTGCATTATCATCGTACACACCAGCAGATCGCATTGTTCTTCAGGTAACACATTGTGCGGTGTGTCTTTTGATTTTTCTGTCAGCATTCTGTGATTGTTGTCATTCGGCATTGAACTCCATAATATGTCCGCCATTGACTCTCGGACGGAGCTTGGGATCTATGTCTCCTACCATTTATGATATTGCACGAGCCGCTGGCGTATCAAAATCCACGGTATCGCGCGTGCTGAATAAGCAAACCAACATCTCGCCGGAAGCGCTGGAAAAAGTGCTGCGCGCTATTGATGAGTTACAGTATCAGCCCAATAAACTGGCTCGGGCGCTCACCTCTTCCGGCTTTGACGCAATAATGGTGATATCAACCCGTTCTGCCAAAACAACCGCCGGTAATCCCTTTTTCTCTGAAGTGCTGCATGCTATTACGGCCAAAGCCGAAGAAGTCGGTTTTGATGTCATATTACAGACGTCGCGAAGCACCGAAGATGATTTACAAAAATGTGAGAGTAAAATTAAGCAAAAATTGATCAAAGGCATCATTATGCTGAGTTCTCCCGCCGATGAATCTTTTTTTGCAAGACTGGATAAATATAACGTCCCGGTCGTGGTTATTGGTAAAGTGGAAGGAGAGTATGCCAATGTGTATTCTGTAGACACTGATAACTATCGTGACAGCATCACACTGACAAATGCGCTTATTGAGAGCGGCCACAGTAATATTGCCTGTTTACATGCCCCGCTTGACGTTCATGTTTCCATCGATCGCGTCAACGGGTATAAAGCCAGTCTTCAGGCACATAATATTCAAATACGCGATGAGTGGATTATTGATGGGGGTTATACTCATGAGACCGCCCTGCTCGCTTCGCGGAAATTACTGAGTCAACAACCGTTACCCGACGCAGTATTTGCCACCGACAGTTTAAAGTTAATGAGTTTATATCGCGTGGCGGCTGAGAAAAATATCGCCATTCCGCAACAGCTTGCCGTTGTAGGCTACAGTAATGAACTGCTATCATTTATGCTGACACCCGTGCCGGGAGGCATTGATGTCCCAACCCAGCAACTCGGCGAACAAAGCTGTAATTTATTATTTAATCTGATTGCCGGTGAGAAAGGATTGCAGAACATCACCGTGGGTACGCAAATATCGTTGGCCGACTCACTGGTGTAAAAACAGGGGCATAACAATGCCCCTGCACATTTTAGAATGCGTAATTCACACCAATCCCCGCATAATGGAATCTGTCGCTTTCACCTTCGTCGTGATCTTCCCATTCATAGGCATATTCCAGTGACATTGATAAACCATTTTGGAAATCATAAGCATACAGTAAACCAAGGCGATTGAAATCATGCCCTTCACGTTCCGGATCATCCTGCCAGTCCCAGTTTGACCAACGATCAAGGCCAATACGGGTGTACGGCGTCAGGGTGGTATTGCCTAAAGACAACGGTAAGTAAGCACGGATTTCCTGGGTCGAGAACTCGCCATTATTACGCGAATCCGCCAGATTAAAACCGCGTTCGAGATAATAGTTGACCGTTAAGCCCACCGTTTCGTTGAAGGTATAATTCAGACCGGTTTCGCTTTCAACGCGGCTATCTGAGTAACCCGTGGTACTCAAGTCATTGACGAATTGATACATTGCCAGCCAGCCGCTAAAACGCAAATCGTCGCTAAGTTTAATATCCCAGTCCGGCTGAACTTTCCAGCGCTGCATATTGGCAGTGTCTTTTCCTGGTTCATTAACATAGTGATAGCCGTAATTACGGAAACCACCGGTCAGGCCGAAATTAACATCCTCGCTTTCGAGGAATTGATAGCGAACTTCCAGTTCCGGGCGATCAAACCAGGTACCGCGTTTCCCCTCGCTGTAATCAACCGGACCTTCCTGATAATAGGCCACAGATATTTTCCATGGTCCATTGGACGCATTAAAATAGACTGACGGCTCAGCCAGTCCATCCATATCTTCGCCCTGACCTTCAACGTTTTCTATTTCGTACATGGCACCGATATTAAAGCGCCAGTCATTTTTTTCAGCGGCCTGCGCACAGGCCACTCCTGCGCTCATAATCAGCGCAGTAGCGGACAGTAGGGTTTTCATTATTATTCCTTGTTAAAATACTCTAAAAAAAACACCAAGATTCGGGGGGTGATTATCCCCTCCCCCCACGGGACTTTTATTAAATAGCCACTTCAGTTTCAGCATCAAAGAAATGGCATTTCGCCATATCAAAATGGATGGTAATGTTTTCTCCTGCGTGATAATCATTCACTGCCCCAGCACGGACCACCAACTCATGCCCCCCAACGATGGTATAAAGCATAAACTCAGCGCCTGTTAATTCTGCGACGCTAATTTTTGCTGATACATTATTTTCATTATTAGGCTGCGGATGTATGTCTTCAGGACGAATACCCAGCGTAACGGCCTGATGCTCATAACCCTGCGCTTTTAGCTGTGCTAATTTATTTTCGGGAATGGTTAACTTCAGCGTTTCGGTAACGAATTTATTACCATCAATCGCGCCACGAATAAAATTCATGGCCGGCGAGCCAATAAATCCGGCGACGAACATATTTGCCGGGTGGTTATACACCGTTTTCGGTGCGCCAACCTGTTGAACAATGCCATCCTTCATAATCACAATACGCGTCGCCATCGTCATGGCTTCGGTTTGATCATGGGTAACATATATCATGGTGGTATTCAGTTTCTGATGCAGTTTGCTAATTTCTGCCCGCATCTGCACGCGAAGTTTGGCATCGAGATTCGATAAAGGCTCATCCATCAGGAAGACCCCCGCCTCACGAACAATCGCACGTCCCAGCGCCACGCGCTGACGCTGACCGCCGGATAACGCACCAGGTTTACGCTGCAGATAATCGCGCAGGCCAAGGATTTGCGCCGCCCAGTTAACGCGCTCCTCGATCACCGCCGGAGCAATTTTCTGCATCTTCAGGCCAAACGCCATATTGTCATAGACGGTCATGTGCGGGTACAACGCATAGTTCTGAAAAACCATCGCAATATTGCGCGATTTCGCCGGCACATCATTCATCCGTTTACCGTCAATCAGCAGATCGCCGCCGCTGATCTCTTCCAGGCCGGCGATCATGCGCAACGTCGTAGACTTCCCGCAACCGGAAGGCCCAACAAAAACAATAAACTCTTTGTCTTCGATTTCCAGATTGAAGTCTTTAACGACGTGCACCTGGTTGTCGTAAATTTTTTGAATATGTTGCAACGAAAGCTGTGCCATGTTGAATCCTTTACTTGTCGTGTTGCCAGAAAGCCGATAAGCACGGCCACGTCAGAAATTCGGTTGAAGGGAGCTGCAAGTTTGCCCCGTTCAGCCCCGTACCGATGCCAACAGAGCGCATGCCGCAGGCGTTGATCGCATCAACGCCTGCTTGAGCATCTTCTATGCCAATGCACTGCTGCGGGTCAACGCCAAGACCCGCACAGGCAGCCAGAAAAATCTCCGGATCCGGTTTAGAACGGGTAATCAGCGCCGCATCCGCACAAAAGTCAAAACAAGCGCTAAGATCAAGCGCCTGTAAAATAGTGGGCGCATTGAGCGACACTGAGGCTAGCCCCACCGGAATCCGCTCTTCCCGTAATGTCATTAACAGTTCGCGAATCCCCGGCAATACCGAGTTAACCGTTAACTGGCGCAAAGAATGGACATACAGACGATTTTTTCTCTCAGCCAATTGTGCGCAAGTCTCGGGAGTAAACTCCCCCGCCTTTCCGCCGTGGTGCAAAATACGCTGCAGTGACTCGCCACGACTAATCCCTTTCAGGCTGTCATTAAATGCTTCGTCGATCGCAATCCCTATTTCGTCGGCTACCTGCCGCCACGCCAGGAAATGCAGATGCGCGGTATCGGTAATCACGCCATCCAAATCAAAAATGATGGCCTGTGGTTTGAGTATCATTCATCGTCCTTTTTTGTGGTAGCGGTCCCATAAATAGACGTAATAATACCGTCATAGGTAATCGCTGACGTCCCCTGGACGGCGATCTTTTCGCCATTAACCCACAAGGTAATACGCTCAGTGCTGCTAATGCGGCTCTCTGCTTTATTGATAGTGACCTGCATATCAACGCCCTGCCAACGCAGTGGGAAAGAGAGAGTTTGCCAATGGTCAGGCAATGCAGGGGCAAGATGTAACTCCCCGTGGCGAACATTCACGCCAGCAAATCCCTGAATTGCGCCCAGCCAGATGGCCCCCGTCGCCGCAGCGTGGATACCGTCATCACAGCTATGTGGATCGTCTCCGAGATCGATAAGCGATCCTTCACGCCACAAGCGATACCCCTGCTCTGAATCCCCACAACGCGCAGCCACAATCCCATGGATAGCCTTACTCAAAGACGAGTCATGAATGGTGCGCGGCTCGTAAAACCGCAGGTTCGCCAGACAGGTTTGCGGGTTGAATTGCTCCGGCAGCATATAGGTCAGCATCACCACATCGGCCTGTTTGAGAATTTGCATCTCATTGATCTCTGCGCGGGAGTAATCGAGCAAAATCGTCTGCTTGCCCGCTTTCGCTTTGTAACTGGACAGATCGATAACCGGTTTGCTCAGGAAGGTGTCGTCCTGAGGTAACACGCCATCAGACAACGCTTCCGGTCGCCACAGATGGCGTAAAAAATGCTCAGCACGGTGAATAAAGGTCTCATCGCTACAGCCCAGGCGACGCGCAAAACCGAGCGCCTGCTCCACGTTGTACCAGGCCATGTAGTTGGTGAACGCATTGTTGTTCACATGCTCTGTGTATTCATCCGGGCCAATTACATTGTGGATCTCTAAACGGTCATTAACCATGACGGCTCTGCTGATCCAGAACTTCGCTGTTTCCAGAAGCAGCGTAATACCTTCACGGGACATAAAGTTCATATCCCCGGTGGCATGCCAGTAATTGATTACCGCCCAGGCTATATCCGCCACAAGATGATGCTCAGCCTGTGCGGAGGCCACTTTCTGCCGTAGCCCGGTACGGATGTTGATCGCCGCGAATTCAGGCGTCTCCTCCTCACCGCTGCGCGCGCTCTCCCAGGGAAACAGCGCCCCCTGCCAACCATTGCGGCGGGCTTTCTCACGTGCGCCCGACAAATTATGCCAGCGGTAACGTAATAAACTTCTTGCGGTTTTCGGCTCGGTGAAGAGATGGAACGGTAACAGAAACACCTCGGTATCCCAGAAAACGTGACCTTTATACCCTTCGCCTGTCAGACCTTTCGCCGCAATACTGCTGCGCTCATCGTGATCTGGCGTCATTACACGCAAATGATAGAGCGCATAATCCAGCGCTCGCTGATCGCTCATATCATTACTGGTGACCTGAACGCGACGGCTTTGCCACCAGGCATGCCAGTTAGCGGTCGACTCCGCCAGCAGCGCATCGTATCCCTGCTGGGCGCACGCTTCCAGATTACGTAGCGACTGGCGTGCCCAGGTTTCCAGCGACAGGCTGCGCTCGCTCGCCCAGTCTATCCAGCTAATTTTCGTCAGCGTAACGCGTTGTCCGGTTTTCGCCTGCACGCTATTGTGTTGTAACAACCGACGTTCTTTGGCGGTGAAGCAGCGCTGCGCCGCACCGTCTACGTCGCAAAACGTCGCGATCGCGATATCGTTGCGATTGTCCTGGGTGGTGTAAATGCCTTGCAGCAGATGCTGACCAAATACCCGGACCTGCGTTTCATCCAGATGCTGACGTCCATGATTGGTGATCGTGGCATCAATCCCGGTTGAGATGCCAATGCTCGCATCACCATCCAGCGGGGTAACGGCAACTTCCATAGCAAACAGCGGCAGTTTTTGCGCCGAGACAAACCGCCGACTCTCAATAGCAAAACGTGCGCCGCCGGGCGCTCGCCAGACCAGGGTACGGCGTAATTCTCCGCTGGCAAAATCCAGTTCACGATGCCAGCGCTCAATCACGCCGCTGGTTAGTGAGAAAATCTCGCCATTAAGCGCGATCTCCACGCCCACCACATCAGGCAGATTAACCAGTTCATTAATCTCACCTTTCCCCGCCCGGTGATACAGTCCCGCCAAATACATGCCGCGAGTTTGTAAGGTGTAGGCTTCTTCGTGGCTGGCGCGAATCCCCATATAGCCGTTGCCAAGCGTCATCAGCGACGCATATTTGTTGAGGCTGTGTGGGCAAAAAGCCGGTTCGGTTAGCATTACTGGCTTCGTCATAAGTCTACATATGTTCCTGTTTCAGCCGATTCATACAGTGCGGCAACCAGTTGTTGAATAACGACGCCCTGCTCTGCGTCCGCAATAGCGACAGGCTCGCCCTGAACGTGATTCACGAAGGCCTCCATGCTGCGAAAATGACGATTGTCATCGGCTATTTCGCGCTGGAACAGCACATCCAGCGTCCCGTCACGATCGGTATAGACCTGCGCCGGAAATAAGGTCGCCCCGGCAAGATCGCCGCAGAAATTGACGTTCATAATCGATTGTTCAGGAATATTCAGCGCGAAAGAGGTCTCAAGACGCAGGATCCCACCGTTATGAAATTCGATCGTGCCGAACAGAGAATCCTCAACGGTGTATGTCTCGGGATCCCATGCCCCGAACTGGCCGCTGCTCTTACGTGTGCCAATACGCTGATAGCTGTGCGCGTTAACACGCTTTACCGCCGGGAAGCCCAACACATACATCGCGGCATCAAGCATATGGATACCGATATCAATCAGCGGCCCACCGCCCTGCAGTTCCTTGTTGGTAAAAACACCCCAGCCGGGTACGCCGCAGCGACGCAAAGCGCGGACATTAGTGACATAGATTTCGCCCAGCGCGCCTGTCATCACCTGTTCGCGAAGCAACTGGGTATCCAGTGCGAAACGATGGTGAAAATCATATGCCAGTACTTTTCCCATCCGCCGCGCCGTTTTACACATCTCCAGCGCCTCGTCTGGCGTCATGGCCGGGGGCTTTTCGCACATCACATGGCAGCCAGCGTTCAGCGCCAACATGGTGTGTTCATAATGAAAACGATTGGGCGAACAGATGCTGACGATATCTGGCTTTGCTTCGCGTAACATCGTCTGCGGATCGTCCCAAACCTGCGGATTACCGTATTTCTCTGCCAGCACCTGCGCCTGTGACAGGCGGCTGTCACAGACAGCCACCAGTTCCAGATCGTTGCGGGTGCAGTAGTACGAAGCATGAACTTTATCCGCTACCTGCCCGGCGCCGATAATGGCGACACGTAGCGGAGCGCTTGTCAGTGCACTTTTCACGGATATCCTCTTAGCAGGTACGCAGCCAGGCCAGCGACTGACGGTATGCTTCCGGCAGGTTCTCCGCCCGTACCCGTCCTTCATACACTACGTAACCCTGATAATTATCTTCACGCAGTTGGTCAAACAGCGCAGAGAAATCCAGCGTACCGCTCCCCGGCTGATAACGATGGTTATCCGCAATATGCACGTGACCCAGCAGATCGCGATTATCGTGCAGCGCCTGCGCCATATCGTCTTCTTCGATATTCATGTGGTAAAAATCACCAATGATTTGCACATGCTTCAGGTTGTTTTCCACGATATAGCGGCGAGCATCCGCCAGGGTGTTGATCATATGATCCTGATAGCGATTGAGCGGCTCGAGATACACCACCGTGCCCGTACGTTCAGCGACTTTATCGAGATAAATCAATGAATCACTGACGGCTTTACGATCACCTTCCAGGCTACGCGGAGAGGTCATCGGCGGTAGGCGGAAGGTAAACATGCCCCAGGCGGCAGGGACAATAATCCCTTGCCCGCCGACTTCGGCCAGCGCTTCAAGAATGCGGGTGATCTGCTGTAAACCATTCAAACGACGTTCTTCGATAAAATCACCGATCCAACCGTCATAGCCCCCGCAGGCGGTGGTCACGGGCAGACCTGTTTCTTTGATCGCCGCTTTCACTTCCTCAAGATTGTTGACCAGCAATTTGCCGTCAATTTCAAAACCATCAAAACCCATCTCTTTGATATAACGGAATTTCTCGAGAATATTTTCCGGGAAAAAAGCCTGATTCTGTGTTCCGATTTTCATTTTCTGCATTCCTTAATTAAAACGTCACGCCCATTTTGATGCTTTGTTCCGGATGGCGATCGACATACTGCATATAGCTTTCCGGGCTGCTGGCGAAGGTAACTACCGGGTCGATAAGTTCTTCACAGTTCAGATAACCGTTCATCAACAGTTCCCAGCAGGTCTCCTCAATGCGCTTGCGATTCCAGCGCGGATAATCTGGATTTGGTTCACTGCAGGCGCGGGAGAAGACAATTTTGGCGTTGTTGAAATGCGCCTCACGGCCCAGGTTAAATCCTTCGGCAAAAGGCTTAGCGAAGGCGACATAGGAGATGGTGCCGCCATAGGCCAGCCCGCGTAACGCTGATTGCAGCGCATCCGCATAGCCGCTGGTTTCGATGATCACATCTGCGCCCTGTTTGCCGGTCAGCTTTTTAATTTCCATGCCCACGTCAGTGCCAATCGGGTCCAGACAGAAATCAGCCCCATGGCGACGCGCGATATCACAACGATGGGCAATCGGATCCACGCCAATCACCACTGACGCTCCCGCTTTCTTAGCCAGTTGCACGGCGATCTGGCCAATTGCCCCTAACCCGACGATGACCACAAAGTCACCGACGCGCACATTGGCATCACGCACACCGCTCATAGCGAACTGTGCAGGGTCATAGCACACGGCATTTTTCCACGAACTCCCTTCCGGCATTTTGCGCAGTTTGTAGTTGTTCACGGCATTAAAGATGACCGTTTCTGCCAGTGGACCATATCCGCAGACAGAGTCGCCGACAGCGTAATCGGTCACATCGCTACCACACTCAATGACATCGCCCACCACCATGTTGCCAAGCTGGAACTTACCGAACTCGATTCCGCGCGGCGCCCCTTCCGGACGCGGCATAAACATTTGCCATTCGCCGTTAAAATCTTCATCAATAAACGGACTGGCAGCGCGGAAATCGACTACTTCAGTGCCATGTTTGGGTGCGCCAAAACGTACGCGGATTTTCACTTCATTGGCGGATACCGCTCTGTCTTCATATTCCACCAGCGCTGCAACACGCGGTTCGGTGGCAACTAACTTCTTCATTTACAACTCCTTAATTAAACTGGCCGCTTAGCCTTTCACGCCGCCTGCGGTCAAACCACTCTTAATAAAACGTTCGGAAAGCGCATACATAATGACCACCGGCAATGCGGTAACCAACGATGCGGCCATCATGCGTCCCCAGATATAGTCAGGCGTACTGAACAGCGCGTTCAGACCGACCGGTAAGGTAAAATTGCTGGCGCTGGAGAGGAAAATCGAGGCAAACAGATAGTCATTCCACGCGACCATAAAGCAGTACACAAAGACCGAAACCAGACCAGACATCGCCAACGGCACGGTGATGCGAAAGATAATTTGCAGACGATTCAAACCATCCATCATCGCGGCTTCTTCAATCTCATCCGGAATGGTGTCGAAATAGCTTTTCAGCATGAACACGGCTGTCGGCAGCGTTTGGGTCACCATGGTGATAATCAACGCCATTTCGGTGTCATAAATGCCGAGCGCCGTAATGATTTTGAACAACGGCACCACCAGCAAAATTCCCGAGAACATGTACACCGTGTAAAAGCTGGCGTTGATGGTCATCCGTCCCTTAAAACGCAGGCGGGAAAGCGCATACGCCCCAAGCACGCCGAGAAACACCGCCACCACCGATGAAGTGACCGATACCACCAGGCTATTACGGAAGTAGTCAACAAATGGGAAGATCATCGGGTTAAAGATGTCGATGTAATGTTCCAGCGTCCATTGCTGAGGTAACAGCGTGGGATGCAGCGAAATCGCCTCTTTTGCGCTTTTAAATGAGGTCATCAGCATCACAAAAAACGGAAATAACGTGATACCGAGGAAGACAATTAATCCACAGTAAAAGCCGATGCGGCCAAGCGTGCGCTTATTTGTTGCCATTGAGGTTCACCCGTTTTCTGGTCAGCAGGATAACAGCGAAAATGATGACGAAGAGGACGACAGAAATAGCAGCCGCTTTACCCAGGTCATTGAATGCAAACGCCGTTTTATAGAGATAGACCCCGAGAATATCGACTTTGGTGGTCAGCAGATAAACATCGGCGAACATATAGAACATCCAGATCGTACGCAGCGTGACTACGGTCGCCAGCACCGGCATGATCGCTGGCAGCGTGACGATACGAAACCGTTGCCAGGCGTTCGCGCCATCCATTTCCGCCGCCTCATACAACGATTTATCAATAGTCTGCAAAATCGCCAGAAATGAGATAAAGGCATACGGGAAGTAGCGCCAGATGGCGAAAAGTACAACCAGTGCGAAGCTGCTGCCGGGATTGTCGAACCACAGCGGCGCCTGATCGTACAGATGCAGCAGATCCACGCCGAGGTAGTTCACAATGCCGTAGCCGTTGTTGAACATGTATTTCCAGGCAAACACCAGCGAAATTGATGGCGTTACGTAAGAGAGGATCACCAGCGAGCGCGCCGTTTTCCGCAGACGAAACTCACGGTTAAAAAACATCGCCACTCCCAGTCCCAGCACCGTGCTCCCGGCAACAACCAGCGCGGTATACCAGACCGTCATCCACAGCGAATGCCAGAATCCGGGATCGGTTAAGATACGGATATAGTTGCTCAAGCCGACAAATGTTGACTCAATTTGTGGATTAAGCGGCAGACGCATAAAGCTGATTTCGATGTTAGATATCATCGGCCATGCGACTAAACCACCCAGCAAGAGCAAGCTGGGCGCCAGCAGCAGCATGGCAAATGGCATATCCGATCGACCTGAGAAGAACTTATTCATCACGGCTTTCCATTTCCCCATTAGCGCTGTTCAACAAGGTCATCCAGTTTGGTCTGGCTTGCCTTCATCGTCGTTGAAAGATCGGCTTTTCCTACCGTGACGTTGTGCACCATGGTGCTTATGACACCGGAACCCGTAACGTCGCCCATGCGGGTAAAGTTCTTATCGCCGACTGCGCCAAACACCTGAATATTCGGCAGTTCGGCAATCAGTTGATCGGGTAATTCACCCAGTGCTTTAATAACGGGGTTATCTTTCCACGTTGCGGTATTCACCACTGCTTTATTGACCGGGAGCGCAGCGCCAGGGGACATCATCACCCAGTCAGCAATGTTGTCGGCCTGCTCCATAAAGGTGACAAATTTTTCTGCGGCTTCTGTCTCTTCGGTTTTTTGACCTGCGGTTATGGTCAGCGATGTCAACATGCCGTAGACGGCAGACGTTTTTTCCGTCGGAACCATAAAACCAACATTTTTAGGATCCCCCTCCTTAATCACCGCCGGGAGGATATAGGTGGAATAAATAGCCATCGGCGCAGTGCCGTTCATGAAAGCGTCTTTGACCTCCATGATGTCGTTAGATCCCGGCATGGTATTCATCGCAAGCTGGCGGTAATACTGCAACGCCTGGGCCATCTCCGGCGTGTCGAGCGTGATCTTTCCCTGCGCATCGAAAACGTTAGCCTGGTTAGAGAGCGCGAATTGAGAGAAGGACTGTTCGGTCAATACGCTTTCCGCCGTGGGTAGCGCAATACCATATTTTTTACTGCCCGGATCGTTTAACTTCTGCGCCACTTCGAGCAGTTGCTGCCAGTCTTTCGGCTCTTCCAGCCCTGCTTTTGCCAGTGCATCTTTGCGATACCAGACCCCGCCAATCCAGGCGCTAACCGGTACCCCGGTCCATGCAGAGCCATCTTCGGTACGCACAATACGCAGTACGCCATCATAAAACGCGTCTTCACCCACACCGTTGATGACCTGCGCCACCGCTTTGCGATCGATAAGCGATTCTTTGTCCATGACTTTCGCGTAGTCATGGCTGGTTTCAATGACTTCAGGAAGTGAACCGCTACGTGCGAGGGTAATCACTTTGGTGTTGTAAGCATCCTCTTCAACAGGAACCTGTTTGACGCTGATACCGGGGTTCTCTTTTTCAAAGCGCTCAATCAGTTTGGCAATAACCGCCTGCCGCTCCTGTTCTACAGAAGAGTGCATAAATTCAATCGCGACAGAGGATTTTTTATCATCCTTACACCCGGTAACCAGGGCGCAGGACACCAGTGCTGAAATCAGCACAATTTTAGCTTTAAGCATGGAATGTTCCTTTTTATTTCTTAATCCACATAACCTGCCAGGCGTGTAACGTTAATTCCTTACCCGAAATACTTTCTTCGCTAATCAAATCAAATCCATTTTCAATATCAATATTAATGGTTTGTGTCTGAGCGCTGATATTAAATAAACCAGTAATTTCTTCGCCTGTTTCTGCCGTACGTTTAATTTGCATAACGGCCGGTGTAACACTGTTAATCTTAAAATCACTATCAGGATGAAATGCTTTGTTATTACGCCGCAGAACAATTAATCGGGATAACTCATGGTAAATGGCGTGACGCAAACAAGTTTCATCGGCCAGTTCCGTTTCTATTTGTCTTATATGATATTTTTTACGGTTGATCGCCCGGTTATAACCCAGTTTTTCCACACCTTCATAGTCATTGCGCGATCCGAGGATACTTTGAATATAAATCGCTGGCACACCAGGAAAACTCAGCAAAATGGCATGGGCAAGTATAAAGCGGGAAAATCTTTCAGCATCACTGCTATTACCCGGCGTTAACGCATCCATATAGGTTACGTTAATTTCATACGGGCTTCGGCTACCATCAGGATTATTCTTCCAGTTAACCAGGGCGCCTTCCTGTTGTAATTCCGTCACCAGTCGCATGATTTCATCTTCAGGTAACAGGCCCCGTAACGGGTTGAGGCCAATTCCGTCATGCGATGCGAGGAAATTAAACCATGTGGTCTCAGTCGATGGCAGTTCCAGTGATTGCGCCCACTGACACAATGTCGTTGTATCCTGGCGTTGCACCGCATGCAGCACCAACGGCGGCAGCGAGAACTGGTACACCATGTGCGCCTCATCGCGGCCATTACCGTAATAGGAAATGTTATCCTTATGCGGAACGTTCGTTTCAGTAATAATCGCCGTACCAGGTGCCGCGCAGTCAGCAATAGCGCGGAACAGTTTGATAAGCTGATGCGTTTTTTCCAGGTGAATACAGGTTGTCCCTGGCTCTTTCCACATAAAACCAACCGCATCCAGGCGGACATAATCAGCGCCCTGCTCCAGGTAACTCAGCAGTACATCGACCATCGCCAGTAATACCAATGGATTGGCATAGTTGAGATCGATCTGGTCGTCGCTGAATGTCGTCCAGAGATGACGCACAGTATTATCTTTCAGCGTAAACGGGGTCAGTAACGGTAATGCACGTGGGCGCGTGACGTTGCTCAGGTCCGTATCAGGATCCATCGCAATAAAGAATTCTTCATAACCGTCAAGCTGTTGCAAATAGTTATTAAACCATTCGCTTTTAGCTGACATATGGTTACAAACAAAATCAAACATCAGTCGACTGGATTCAGCTAATTGCTTAATATCATTCCAGTCACCGGTTTCTTCGGCAACCTGATAGTAATTAATTACTGAAAAACCATCATCCGATGACCACGGATAAAATGGCAACAGATGCACATGAGAAAATATCGACTTAAGCCATTCATTATAAAACTGATTAAACGTTGGCAGCGGTTTTTTATCTTCCGCGTAAAATTGATCGGCGTAGGTGATCAGAACGACATCACCTTCATCCCAATGCGCTTTACGGTTTTTTTTAATTAATTTTTGTGATTTTTCTAAACGCGCAACCAGCGCTTCATAGTGAAGTGAAGAAAATGTGTCGCCATAGACTTCACTCAGACATTTTTGGATTTTTTGGTTCACCTTCATTTCTCGTGGTAGCGGTCCCATAACGCAAGAGACTACTCTGCCGGAAATAAGCTGTCAATCAGCTGAGGTGGCCTGGAGAGGGGTTATAAAAGAATTTTGGCAGCCAAAAAATCGTATTTGTGAGCTGCCGCAAATTAACTGAGGGAATGTTGATTAATTGTTGCTTGCTTTTGTTGTTTCGGATATCAGGGTTGATTACCTGAATAGCGTTTCGACAATTTTGTCGCTGCCCGGCTCAACAAAGGTTCAAGTACTAACGCCAGCAACATTTTTAGCGGACGTCGGGCCACGGACTTCACGGCCCACCCTGCTACTCCAGCCGGGCCATAGCGCAGCGCAGTCAACAGCACCAGCTTACCTGCTATTTTAAAGCCTGGCTTTACCTTTTGCCCGGCACGTTGCCAGCGATTATTCATTTTTAACCTCACAATTACAATTGGCGGAAGCGACTGCGTAATGTGAAGGTATCAGATGTCACATAACGCTCCATCTCACGCAAACGCTTTTCACTTGCAGCCAGCTCACGATCGACAGCATCCAACAACTCACCGCTTGATGGCTGCTGTTCTCCGGAAACCACGTTGTCCGGCATCGGATCCAACACAAACGTCAGTACGATGTAGGCGACAAAGGTGAAAAAGGCCAGACCAAAAAAGATGGACAGCACCACCAGGATCCGCACCAGTTTCACAGGAACATCGAGATAATGCGCAATACCCGCGCAAACCCCTTTCACCATGCCTTGCTGCGGTATACGCCACAGTTTTTTGTTCAGATTAACGCCCCCCATTAGCGGTCCCTCCAGTTTGGATGTTCAGCATCAAGGATGTCTTCCAGCGCTTGAATGCGCTCACGCATCCGCTGTGCGTCCTGGTTAAGTTCAGCCAGACGCTGTTGTTCACTTTGCGCCAGCTCGCCGCGACTGGAACGATTGCTGTAATGCAGCCAGAGCCAAATCGGTAAGACGAACAGCACAAAGATGGTTAACGGGATGGCCAGAAATAGCGCGCTCATGAGTACTCCTTACAGGTGATGAGCGGCGGCGCGTTCGGGCACCGCCAGATATTATTATTGCTTGTCTTGCTGCATTTTGGCTTTCAATTGCGCCAACTGCTCGCTGATTTCATCATCTGCTTTCAGGTCAGCAAATTGCTGATCCAAAGACTTCTGCTTACCGAAGTTATGGCTTTCAGCTTCAGCTTCCATTTGATCGATACGGCGCTCAAAAGATTCAAAGCGCGCCATCGCTTCATCCAGTTTGCCGCTGTCCAGTTGACGACGAACATCACGGGAAGAGCTGGCCGCCTGATGGCGCAGCATCAACGCCTGCTGGCGAGCACGGGTTTCACTAAGTTTGTTTTCCAGTTCACCAATCTCTTTTTTCATGCGCACCAGCGTATCGTCAACCAGCGTTACCTCATGCTCCAGGGAGGCAATCAGGTCAGTCAGTTTCTGTTTTTCGATTAACGCAGAACGCGCCAAATCTTCTTTCTCTTTGCGCAGCGCCAGCTCTGCTTTTTCCTGCCACTCTGCCTGTTGGGCGCTGGCCTGTTCGATACGACGCGATAACTGTTTCTTTTCTGCCAGCGCGCGTGCGGAGTTTGAGCGCACTTCAACCAGCGTGTCTTCCATTTCCTGGATCATCAACCGCACCAGCTTCTGTGGATCTTCAGCCTTTTCCAGCAACGCATTAATGTTGGCGTTCACGATGTCGGCAAAACGAGAAAAAATACCCATAATGTAATCCTCACTTACTGTTCTGATATCGGGCAATGCCCTGCTGCTGTTCTAATGCACTTCGCATGCCAACTTTTTAATCTCTTGAATTACTTGAAAATATCCAATTTTACCTGCCGGGATAAATAGGGTAAATTGGTGAATAACACTAACAAATGGTGAATTTCATCATGGCAGGATACAAAGATAATCTTCTGGGCGAAGCGAACAGCTTTATTGAAGTTCTGGAGCAGGTTTCTCATCTCGCGCCGCTGGATAAACCTGTGCTGGTCATTGGGGAACGCGGTACGGGGAAAGAGCTTATCGCCAACCGCCTGCACTATCTCTCCACCCGCTGGCAAGGCCCGTTTATTTCACTTAACTGTGCGGCGCTAAACGAAAATTTACTCGATTCCGAACTTTTTGGTCACGAAGCTGGCGCCTTTACTGGCGCGCAGAAACGTCATCCGGGTCGTTTCGAGCGCGCCGATGGCGGCACGCTATTTCTTGATGAACTGGCGACCGCCCCGATGCTGGTACAGGAAAAACTGCTGCGCGTTATTGAGTACGGAGAACTGGAACGCGTCGGCGGTAGCCAGCCGTTGCAGGTCAACGTACGACTGGTTTGCGCAACCAATGCCGACCTGCCGCGCATGGTAAGTGAAGGCACGTTCCGCGCGGACCTGCTGGATCGTCTGGCTTTTGATGTGGTGCAACTCCCACCGTTACGCGAACGTCAAAGCGATATCATGCTAATGGCTGAACATTTTGCCATTCAGATGTGCCGTGAGATCGGGTTACCGTTGTTTCCAGGGTTCACCGACGAGGCCAAAGAAACGCTCCTCCACTACCGTTGGCCGGGCAATATTCGTGAGCTGAAAAACGTCGTGGAGCGTTCGGTTTACCGACACGGGACCAGCGATTACCCGCTGAATGAGATTGTGATTGACCCGTTCAGGCGTCACACCACACCGCCGCAGGCGCAGGAAACCAGACCTGCATCCGTAACCTTACCGCTGGATCTGCGTGAATTCCAACAGCAGCAGGAGAAGGAATTTTTGCAAAGCAGCTTACAGCAGGCGAAATTTAATCAGAAAAAAGCCGCTGAATTATTAGGTCTGACCTACCATCAGCTCCGTGCGTTACTCAAGAAACACCAAATTTAGCGTACAGGGGCAGACGTTGGACGCGAGGGTTAAAACAGTTTACCATGATGCAATCACTGTATAAAAAAACAGGTTAATCATGATGACTCTGGCGTTAGTTGGCGAAAAAATTGACAGAAACAGATTCACTGGTGCGAAAGTTGAAAATAGCACATTTTTCAACTGTGATTTTTCGGGTGCCGACCTCAGCGGCACTGAGTTTATTGGCTGCCAGTTCTATGATCGAGAAAGCCAGAAAGGGTGTAATTTTAGTCGCGCTATCCTGAAAGATGCCATTTTCAAAAGTTGTGATCTCTCCATGGCGGATTTCAGGAATGTGAGCGCGCTGGGAATCGAAATTCGCCACTGCCGCGCACAAGGTTCAGATTTTCGCGGCGCAAGCTTTATGAATATGATTACCACACGCACCTGGTTTTGTAGCGCCTATATCACCAATACCAACTTAAGCTACGCCAACTTTTCAAAAGTCGTACTGGAAAAGTGCGAGCTGTGGGAAAACCGTTGGATGGGTACTCAGGTACTGGGGGCGACGTTCAGTGGTTCAGATCTTTCCGGCGGTGAGTTTTCGTCGTTCGACTGGCGGGCCGCAAACTTTACGCACTGTGATTTGACCAATTCAGAACTGGGCGATCTCGATGTCCGGGGTGTTGATTTGCAAGGCGTCAAACTGGACAGCTACCAGGCATCGTTGATCCTGGAACGTCTTGGCATCGCTGTCATTGGTTAATATTCAGGGAGCGGTGCCTGCCGCCCCCTGCCCTTAAACAATATTGTCCGCGCTGGCTTTCCCCCGCGGACGTTTCGACTCAGCGAACATAGACGTCAGAGAGTTCCGGTCCCCCCGTCAGAACACCATACCTGACCGGATGTATAGCTGTTCTCTTCAGCCGCTAAAGTGACATACAGAGGGGCAATTTCTACCGGTTGGCCTGGCCGACCGAGCGGCGCATTTGCGCCAAATTTCTCAATTTTTTCCTGTGGCTGGCCGCCGCAACACTGCAATACCGTCCAGTACGGTCCAGGCGCGACAGCATTCACACGGATCCCTTTGGGTGCCAGTTGCTTTGCCAGCGATTTAGTAAATGCCACTATCGCCGCCTTGGTCTGAGCATAATCAAGCAGGATCTCACTTGGCTCATAAGCCTGTACCGACGAGGTGTTAATAATCACGCTGTCTCGTGAGAAATGAGGAACAGCCGCTTTGGTGATCCAAAACATGGCGTAGACATTGGTCTTGAATGTCGCATCAAACTCTTCTGTGGTGAGGTCTTCGATCGATTCGCAAAATTGCTGACGACCGGCGTTATTCACCAGAATATCCAACCCTCCCAGCGCTTCTACCGCCTGTTTTACCAGATGGTTACAGAAAGTTTCGTCACGAATATCACCGGGAATCGCCGCGACTTTTCTCCCTGCTTTTTTTATCAATTCGACAACCTCACGCGCATCGTCCTCTTCTTCAGGTAAATAATTAATCGCGACATCGGCGCCTTCGCGGGCATAAGCAATGGCAACAGCACGCCCAATACCTGAGTCACCTCCGGTAATTAATACCTTGCGACCATTTAACCTGCCGCTTCCCTGATAGCTTTCTTCGCCATGATCGGGACGCGGTTGCATTTTTCCAGCCAGACCCGGAAAAGGTTGTTTTTGATGTGGAAAAGGCGGCTGCGGAAAACGTTTTGAATTAGTTTTATTGGTGGTCTGTTTTCCTTTATTTAGGTCAGTCATTCAATCACCTCTCATGAGTCATCATTCATCGCAAAGACTAATAAGCGTAGAACAAAATGAATGACATGACCTTTATAATTTACCCACAACTTAATTTTTGCCAAATATTAACCTGGTCCTTACGATGATAACTTCACATTGCGTTGAGATATTTACTCGGATAAGTCCTGGTTTATTTATTTGTTCTTCCAGGCTGAAACTTCTTCAACCAATACCGCCAGGCTAAAACGTACCGCCTTTTCTATAACGTCCTGGCAATCCCCGGAAAAATATTCCCGTTTTGTTATTATCCGCCCGCGGAAATTCCACGCAAACCACACCGTTCCTGCAGGAGTACCATCCTCCCCACCCTCCGGCCCCGCATATCCGCTAATGGCTATGCTGATGTCGGTTTCGGCTTGCTCACGTATCCCTGCAGACATCTCACTGACCGTTTGCTCACTAACGGCGCTATATTTCTCCAGCGTACTGGCCCGCACGCCGAGCATTTTCTGCTTGGCGCGATCGCTAAAGGTTATAACGCCGATATCATAAAATTCTGCGGTATCCGCCTGTGCACAAAGCGCGGCGGCCAAGTTTCCTCCTGTACAAGATTCTGCGGTAGTCAACGTTAAACCGCGATCAATAAGCGTTTTTGCAACCCGTTTCGTCAGTTCATTGCGTGTTTTTGCGTCATTGTACTCCGTGTTCATTACCGCCTCGCTAATTCTCTTCAGGAATGACAGAAATATGTCCGTTACGTTCCAGAATGGCATACTTGATTTTACTGGATTCGGTAATCCCCTGATTTTGCCGCGCAGCGACTAATATATCGTCAAGAGAAACATCCACTTTCTTCATTTTATCCAATAAAGGGATCCCGTGATCAAGCAGGATAACCGGAGAGCCATCCAGTACAGATTCTGCCCCACCTACCTTTTTCTTAATGAAACCAAACAGAATATCAATAGTAACCAGTGTGACAATCGTGATCATGGCGCCGGTTAGCGAAAAATCATTACCCAATAAGGCTTGCTGAGTTGCTTCACTGATAATCAGTAATAAAATCAGATCGAAGCTGGTCATTTGTAACAATGCCCGGCGACCGGCTATTTTGAAAACCACCAGCAAAATAAGGTAAATGGCTAATGCCCGGAAGACCATCTCCATACCCACCTCCTAAGGATAAATAAATTGTCTGAAGCGGATTTCAGGTTCGCCATTTAGCTGGAGAAAACTCATTACACTTCCTGGCTTCACGGGCGTAACCTGCAGCCAGACAGTAAAATCCTGCGTTGCTTCAGAATCATTGTAGACAAGGTAAAGATGATTACCCTTGCTGTACATGCTGTCTGGCTGCGGCCAAATATTTTCCATCTCATAAAAGTTGTTGAAATCGCCGCCAATGCGCAACGTCATGTTCACAGAATCATGCTTCTGTGCCGAGATTTTAAATTTAAATTCCGTTTGCAAACGACCAAATTTTTCGAATTGTAACTCTGTTGTCTTTAAGGTGTTTTTTCTCGTTACCTCACTTAAATACCCGCCGGAAAACGCTCCCGCAGTAGCAAGTAATACAATGCAGAGCAAACAGATAAAACCAATCTTGTGAAAGCCTGATTCAAAATTCAGAAAACGCTGACTCTCTTTCACTCCTTGCAAATGGGCTTTCTCTCTGTTCATTTCACCGCCTCGCTTATATCACACCAATCCTTTGTTTTATTGAAAAATTATCATTTGAGACTTATCCCACTCGCCAGATTAATAAATAGCAACCAAACTTAATAAGTCAAATCAATTTCTATGGAGGCTCTATGAAAATATCTTTCGCCCCCTTACTGTGTTGTTTTTTATTGCCATCAGCGTTTGCCGATGATAATGGTGGATTGAAAAAAGATACCGCCCCGCCACCTGCCCACGCACTGGATGAAGGATATCGCGGCACTGAAGATGCAAGAATCATGGCCGTCCAACAAGCTAAAACTATGCATGACGGAGCGACTATCTCTTTACGGGGTAATCTCATTGAGGATCAAGGAGGAGATAAGTTTATCTTCCGTGACAAAACCGGCACGATCAATACGCTTATTCCGCTTGCCGTCTTTGATGGCCGAACGGTAAAACCCGATCAAATGATCAGGATTAACGGTAGCCTTGACGCTAAAATGCAACCGCCGGTGGTACGCGTTAATAAAATCCAGAAGTAATTCGACATACGGGAAGATATTCACTCTTCCCGCCTCATTCTTGTTTATTTTCCTCTGATTCTGCAGACATTCCTCCCACACAACAGACTCATTTTTCCCGTCAGACACCTCCCGCCATTGAATCCGGCGTTTAAGCGAGTCAGAGGTGCCATGAAAATGCTAAGATAGCTAATACAGGATATGCAAAGTGGATAGCAGGTATGAATTTTGACCAACTGGCGATGTTGAATTCGCGGTTATCAACCCTGCAGCCCCCAAACACAAACGGTAATGGCAAATGTCATTAAGTATTAGTAAGATAGCTTCTTTATATATAACCCTTTAAAATTATGCGCCTGGTTTTATCATCTCTGATCGTGATGGCTGGACTTCTGAGTGGTCAGGCTGCAGCTGCGCCTGAGCAGGCCTCGTACGCTGATATTCGTGACAGTGGCTTTGTCTATTGCGTCAGCGGGCAGGTCAATACGTTCAATCCGCAAAAAGCGAGCAGCGGTCTCATCGTAGACACATTAGCGGCCCAATTGTATGACCGACTGCTTGATGTCGATCCCTATACTTATCGTCTGGTGCCAGAACTGGCTGAAAGCTGGGAAGTATTGGATAACGGCGCAACCTACCGCTTCCATTTACGTCGCGATGTTCCGTTTCAAAAGACAGCCTGGTTCACGCCCACCCGCAAACTGAATGCGGACGATGTGGTATTTACCTTCGAGCGCATCTTTGATCGCCAACATCCGTGGCACAATATCAATGGCAGCAGTTTTCCCTATTTTGACAGCCTGCAGTTCGCCGATAACGTCCAAAGCGTGCGCAAGCTGGACAACAACACCGTTGAATTTCGCTTAAATCAACCCGACGCCTCCTTCTTGTGGCACCTTGCCACACATTATGCCTCGGTGATGTCGGCAGAATATGCCGCCAAATTAGCCAAACAGGATCGCCAGGAATTACTTGACCGACAGCCCGTCGGCACAGGTCCGTACCAACTTTCAGAAAATCGTGCAGGCCAATATATTCGCCTGCAACGGCATGAAAAATTCTGGCGAGGTACCCCCTTGATGCCCCAAGTCGTGGTGGATCTCGGCTCTGGCGGAACCGGCCGTTTATCGAAATTGCTGACCGGCGAGTGCGACGTGCTGGCCTGGCCGGCTGCCAGCCAGCTCAGCATATTGCGTGATGATCCTCGACTGCGTTTGACGTTGCGTCCTGGGATGAATATCGCCTATCTGGCGTTCAACACGGATAAACCGCCGTTGAACAACCCTGCCGTACGACATGCGCTAGCGCTGGCCATTAACAACCAACGGTTAATGCAATCTATTTACTACGGTACGGCGGAAACCGCGGCATCTATTTTGCCTCGCGCCTCGTGGGCTTATGACAACGAAGCTAAAATTACTGAGTACAACCCGGCAAAATCGCGCGAGCAGTTAAAAGCGCTGGGGCTGGAAAATCTGACATTACAACTTTGGGTCCCCACCAGTTCTCAGGCCTGGAACCCAAGCCCGCTGAAAACCGCAGAACTGATTCAGGCTGATATGGCTCAGGTGGGTGTGAAAGTGAAGATCATCCCGGTAGAAGGTCGTTTTCAGGAGGCGCGATTAATGGATATGAACCATGATCTGACGTTGTCCGGCTGGGCAACTGACAGTAACGATCCTGACAGCTTTTTCCGACCAATGCTCAGTTGTGCCGCCATTAACTCACAGACCAACTTTGCCCACTGGTGCAATCCGGAGTTTGACAGCATTTTGCGCAAAGCCCTCTCTTCGCAACAACTCTCCTCGCGAATTGATGCCTACGACGAAGCGCAAAATATTCTCGCGCGCGAGTTGCCGATCCTGCCGCTGGCCTCTTCGCTTCGTTTGCAGGCTTATCGCTATGACATCAAAGGGTTGGTGCTCAGCCCGTTCGGCAACGCTTCTTTTGCCGGGGTTTCCAGGGAAAAGGCTGACGAGGTGAAAAAACCATGATTATCTTCACCCTGCGCCGTTTTTTATTACTGCTGGTCACCCTGTTCTTCCTGACTTTTATTGGGTTCAGCCTGAGTTACTTCACACCTCATGCGCCGTTACAGGGCGCATCGCTGTGGAACGCCTGGGTATTCTGGTTCAATGGCCTGATTCACTGGGATTTTGGTGTGTCCAGTATTAACGGCCAGTTGATCTCAGAACAACTCAAAGAGGTGTTTCCGGCGACGATGGAGCTGTGCATTCTGGCCTTTGGTTTTGCACTGATGGTCGGGATCCCGATAGGCATGTTAGCGGGCATAACACGTAATAAATGGCAGGACCGTTGCATCAGCGCATTGGCTCTGATGGGCTTTTCTATTCCGGTTTTTTGGCTGGCGCTGCTGCTGACGTTGCTCTTCTCACTGACCCTCGGCTGGCTGCCCGTTTCCGGACGTTTTGATCTGCTCTACGAAGTTAAGCCCGTTACCGGATTTGCCATTATCGACGCCTGGATCGCCGACTCGCCCTGGCGCGATGAAATGCTGGTCAGTGCGATCCGCCATATGGTGCTTCCGGTGTTAACGCTCTCGGTTGCACCGACGACGGAAGTTATTCGTTTGATGCGTATCAGCACCATTGAGGTCTTTGATCAAAACTATGTTAAAGCGGCGGCTACTCGTGGTTTGTCACGGTTAACGATTTTACGCCGTCACGTACTGCACAACGCTCTGCCACCGGTTATCCCGCGCCTGGGGTTACAGTTTTCCACCATGCTGACGCTGGCGATGATCACCGAGATGGTCTTTAGCTGGCCAGGTCTTGGCCGTTGGCTGATTAACGCGATTCGCCAGCAGGATTACGCGGCGATTTCGGCGGGTGTGATGGTGATAGGCTCACTGGTTATCATCGTTAACGTCATCTCTGATATTTTGGGTGCTATGGCTAACCCTCTGAAACATAAGGAATGGTATGCCTTACGATAGCGTCTACAGCGAAAAGCGCCCGCCTGGTACGCTGCGCACCGCATGGCGCAATTTTTACGGCGATGCAACCGCAATGATCGGCCTGTATGGCTGTGCGGGACTGGCGATTCTGTGTATTTTTGGTGGTTGGTTCGCGCCTTACGGCATCGACCAGCAGTTTCTCGGCTATCAGCTTTTACCGCCGTCATGGTCGCGCTATGGCGAAGTCTCTTTCTTCCTCGGAACTGATGACTTGGGGCGTGATGTTTTAAGCCGCCTGCTCAGCGGTGCGGCCCCAACCGTGGGAGGTGCGTTTGTCGTTACTCTCGCCGCCACGCTGTGTGGCTTGTTACTGGGGGTGGTTGCCGGAGCAACGCACGGTTTGCGTTCCGCGGTGCTGAATCACATTCTGGACACTCTGCTGTCGATCCCTTCACTGTTGCTGGCGATTATTGTTGTGGCTTTTGCCGGTCCGCATCTGACTCACGCGATGTTTGCCGTCTGGCTGGCGCTGCTGCCGCGGATGGTTCGTTCCGTCTACAGCATGGTGCATGACGAGCTGGAAAAAGAGTATGTTATTGCCGCTCGCCTTGATGGCGCAACCACGCTCAATATTCTGTGGTTCGCCGTTCTGCCCAATATTACCGCCGGGCTTATCACTGAAATTACCCGTGCGCTGTCGATGGCGATTCTGGATATCGCCGCGCTGGGTTTTCTTGACCTTGGCGCGCAGTTGCCATCACCGGAATGGGGAGCCATGCTCGGCGACGCGCTGGAGCTGATTTATGTCGCACCGTGGACAGTGATGCTGCCAGGCGCGGCGATCATGATAAGCGTGCTGCTGGTTAACCTGCTGGGTGATGGCGTGCGCCGCGCAATTATTGCGGGGGTGGAATAATGCCATTACTCGATATCCGCAACCTGACCATTGAATTCAGAACCGGCGACGACTGGGTAAAAGCGGTTGACCGTGTCAGCATGACCCTCAATGAGGGGGAAATCCGCGGACTGGTCGGCGAGTCCGGCTCCGGCAAGAGCCTGATCGCCAAGGCTATTTGCGGCGTCGCCAAGGATAACTGGCGCGTAACCGCAGACCGTATGCGCTTTGATGACATCGATCTCCTGCGCCTTTCCGCGCGTGAACGACGCAAGCTGGTCGGTCATAACGTTTCCATGATCTTTCAGGAACCGCAATCGTGTCTTGACCCGTCCGAGCGTATTGGACGACAGCTGATGCAAAATATTCCAGCCTGGACCTATAAGGGGCGCTGGTGGCAGCGCATCGGCTGGCGCAAACGCCGGGCGATTGAGCTTTTGCACCGCGTCGGGATAAAAGATCATAAAGATGCCATGCGCAGCTTCCCGTATGAACTGACCGACGGCGAGTGTCAGAAGGTAATGATCGCTATTGCACTGGCGAATCAGCCGCGCTTGCTGATTGCCGATGAACCGACGAACGCGATGGAGCCAACGACCCAGGCGCAAATATTTCGCCTGCTGACCCGGCTGAACCAAAACAGTAATACTACCATTTTGTTGATCAGCCATGACCTGCAAATGCTCAGCCAGTGGGCGGACAAAATCAACGTAATGTATTGCGGACAAACGGTGGAAACGGCGCCCAGTAAAGATCTGGTGACGATTCCACATCATCCTTATACGCAAGCGTTGATCCGCGCCATTCCTGATTTTGGTAGCGCGATGCCGCATAAAAGTCGTCTGAATACCATGCCAGGAGCGATTCCATTGCTGGAACAATTACCCATCGGCTGCCGTCTGGGGCCGCGCTGCCCTTATGCTCAGCGTGAATGTATTGAAACCCCACGACTGACCGGAGCGAAGAATCATCTCTACGCCTGTCATTTCCCGCTGAACATGGAGAGAGAGTGAGATGGTAGAAACCCTGCTCGAAGTTCGCAATCTGAGCAAAACCTTTCGCTACCGGACGGGTTTATTTCGCCGCCAGACCGTTGAGGCCGTTAAGCCACTCAGCTTTACCCTGCGCGAACGTCAGACACTCGCGGTCATTGGTGAGAATGGTTCCGGTAAGTCCACGCTGGCAAAGATGTTAGCTGGCATGATTGAACCCACCAGCGGTGAACTGCTGATTGACGATCATCCGCTCCAGTATGGTGATTATTCATTCCGTAGTCAGCGTATCCGTATGATTTTTCAGGATCCGTCAACATCGCTTAACCCTCGCCAGCGTATTTCACAAATCCTTGATTTCCCGCTGCGTCTGAACACCGACCTGGAACCTGAACAGCGTCGCAAACAGATTATAGAAACGATGCGCATGGTTGGACTGTTACCTGACCATGTGAGCTATTACCCGCATATGTTGGCGCCGGGGCAAAAACAGCGTCTGGGGCTTGCCCGCGCGCTTATTTTACGACCTAAAGTGATTATCGCCGACGAGGCCCTTGCCTCTCTGGACATGTCGATGCGTTCGCAGCTCATCAATTTGATGCTGGAATTACAGGAAAAACAGGGGATTTCGTATATCTATGTGACTCAACATATCGGCATGATGAAGCACATTAGCGATCAAGTATTAGTCATGCATCAGGGTGAAGTTGTTGAGCGTGGCAGTACCGCGGATGTTCTGGCTTCCCCGCTGCATGAGCTGACTCGTCGTCTGATTGCAGGGCATTTTGGCGAGGCGCTCACCGCCGACGCCTGGCGGAAAGATCGCTAACAAAGCCGCTGCCCTCCGAAACCGGAGGGCAAGTGCGCCATCAGTGACCAACACCGGGTAAGAGCAGTGTCTCAACCTCGTTAAAAACGACTGACGGAAAAACGCTCCCCTGTATCGCCCAGACACCTGCGGCGCTGACGTCATCGATAAGTCGTAATGTTTCGACCCCCTCCACCGCAACGCGATCGCAATATTCCCGGATGTTTTTGATAAGCACCGGGAACATCGGCTTTTCTACCTGTTCAAGGAAGAAACCGCGATCCAATTTAACCACGTCAAAATGACCGCAAACCAGCGGACTTGCCCCGACGTTACCGGAGCCGAGATCGCCCAGCCATAGCGCGTTTGGGCCGTCACAGAGTGAATTAATCAGCAGATTATTCAGGCAAATCGTACTCGACAGAAAACGCTCTGACAGTTCCAGTGCAATAAAGGGCATTGCGTGTAGGGCCGACTTGATGACCGGATCACCAATCGCCAGAAGTGCCATTTCATCGATGAGATGAAGGGTACAGAGCAGATTGTTGCTCTCAAACCAATCACGCTTTTCGGCAATTAACTGAATTTGCTTGAGCATGAAATTACGCTTTTGTTCGCTATTCCACGCTGAAACGACGAAATCTGCATGCAATGGGCGAACCGTATCTGCAGCAAACCGGGCGATCATCTCCACGCCCAGCAACTTATTTGTTGTGTCTCTCATCGGTTCCGCGATGAAATGATAGTGCATAAGACCACTCCAATTGATCATAACTTCCTGATAATGCACTTTTAATCACAATCAATCAATAATATCGATCAATGTATCGATATTGATCGATAAAAACAATATATCATAACAATCTGAATATATGCATGTTTTTTGTTTTAAGAAAGTTCCTACCTTGCTATGTTTATTAACATCAGCTAGCGCCTTAATAATACCATTTTAGCGCCTTTAAAGCCTTGTATTTTCTCATTGTCTTCAATGCAATACGGGTCGGGCAAAGCACAACCAGGGGAAGTAATATCCTCGCCATTTGCAATGAATGGTAAGGGGCATTTAGGGGTGATAACCATTCTAAAAGGAACAATGAGTAGGATATAATTTCAGCCCAATTTCGCGCGTTTTTGACATGGCAATCATCACGCATTGATTGCTACGAAGAAGCAATGACCATAAGGATTAAAGCTATGGGTTTTCTTTCCGGTAAGCGTCTTCTGGTGACGGGTCTTGCCAGTAAATTGTCCATTGCCTGGGGAATCGCTCAGGCAATGCATCGTGAAGGCGCTGAACTGGCGTTCACCTACCAGAACGACAAACTAAAAGGCCGAGTGGAGGAATTTGCCGCTCAACTGGGGTCCAGCATCGTACTACAATGTGATGTTGCCGAAGATGCCAGCATCGATGCGATGTTCGCTGAACTGAGCCACTCCTGGCCGAAATTCGACGGATTCGTGCATTCCATCGGTTTCGCGCCTGCTGACCAGTTGGATGGCGACTATGTGAATGCGGTCACCCGCGAAGGTTTTAAAATTGCTCATGACATCAGCGCTTACAGCTTTGTTGCGATGGCAAAAGCTTGCCGCTCTATGCTTAACCCTGGCTCTGCGCTACTGACGCTATCCTACCTGGGTGCAGAGCGCGCAATCCCTAACTACAACGTGATGGGTCTGGCGAAAGCGTCTCTGGAAGCCAACGTCCGTTACATGGCTAACGCAATGGGTCCTGAAGGTGTACGAGTGAACGCCATTTCCGCAGGTCCAATCCGCACTCTTGCCGCTTCCGGCATCAAAGATTTCCGTAAAATGCTGGCGCATTGTGAAGCGGTGACGCCGATTCGCCGCACCGTGACGATTGAAGATGTAGGCAATTCCGCAGCATTCCTGTGCTCCGATCTTTCTGCCGGCATCTCTGGTGAAGTCGTTCACGTAGATGGTGGCTTCAGCATTGCAGCGATGAACGAGCTGGATCTGAAATAATCGTTTAGTCCTCTGTGGGCGGCCTGCCGTCGCCCATGATTTTCACCTCCTCCTCCACTGCCCTGTGCCATATATACTTTTCCGATATTTATTATCACGTAACAATCTTTCATCCCCTCATCGGCTTACGTCAGGATATTGCAGCGCAAACGATCCGGCGTAGATGTATGACGACGTGTCCGGGTCGCCACTTTTTAGACCAAGGAACGCCCATGGAACAACGCCGCATTGTAGGCAAAAGCCACTGGTATCATGAGACGCAATCCAGCACGTATCCGCAAGATGTTCTGCCGCTGGTGCCGGAGGCCGCTCATGTTGACGACAGCTTTTTACTGGACCTGGCGATACCTCATGACGTGCTTTTACCCTTTCAATCCTGGTTAACCCCTGCCCGTAAACTTGCCCAACTTCTTTTCCCTGCTCACGTCGTACTGGATCGGATGCATACGTTCAGCGCCTATGAACGGATGAGTACAGCCCTGACCGTCGCTCAGGTGTATGGCGTGCAGCGATTGTGTAATCACTATGCCGCGCGCTTAACGCCGCTGCCCGGTCCTGATTCGTCTCGCGAAAGTAATCATCGACTGGCGCAAATCACCCAATATGCGCGCCAGCTCGCCAGTTCACCGGCTGTGATCGGCGAGCGGGACCGTCAGCACCTGGATGCGGTCGGGCTGACCAGCTGCGATAGCATATTGATGAATCAAATCATCGGCTTCGTCGGTTTTCAGGCCCGGGTAGTCGCATTACTTCAGGCCTGCAGCGCTCACCCGGTACGTCGAATACCGGGCCTCGATATACAGCAATTCGCTCACGCTTCGCCATTTAGCGCCACCAACGCCAGCTGGCACGCTGCGCCATTAGAACCCGAGCAGATGCACACCCGCGCGAAACTGCGCGCGGATTATCCCAACGAACTGCACGCGCTGCTCCCCCTGCTAGCACATTCACCTGCCGTTTTAGATTTACTTGGGTCACTGATTTCCAGCACGCTACGCAGCGATATGCCGACGCGGGCATTTTCTCTGACGACCCTGATGACATCACGCATCAACGGCAGCGTGTCCTGCTTTAATGAACATGCGCATACGGCATATGAATTAACTGACATCATCACTGTCCTTCGTCAGGATGAACGTGAATTGCAGCGCTGGGAACAACGACATCCGGTTGAGCGCGTCACCCTGCAGGCGGTACAATGGCTCACCCGAGCGCCCGACCGCTTTAGCGCCGCACTGTTAACACCGTTGTTCGATCAGGGTATCTCTTCAGAACAGGCGATTAACCTGCTGGCCTGGAGTGGATTATGCGGATGGTTAAATCGCTTGAAAATCGCGCTGGGCGAGACGTATTAACCGATCCACTTACTTAAAGAGCGCTTGCTGCAACTGACAGAATCGCGTAAAACTGTCAGCCGCTCTTTTAGCCACGAAAATAGACAATTATGCTTCAGGACAACCCGCTGCTAGCGCAGCTTAAACAGCAACTACATTCCCAGACGCCGCGTGCTGAAGGGGTGGTAAAAGCCACGGAAAAAGGCTTTGGCTTCCTGGAAGTCGATGCACAAAAAAGCTATTTCATTCCACCGCCGCAGATGAAAAAAGTGATGCATGGCGACCGTATTGTTGCGGTGATCCATACGGAAAAAGATCGTGAGTCTGCTGAACCGGAAGAGCTAATCGAACCCTTCCTGACGCGCTTCGTGGGTAAAGTTCAGGGCAAAAATGACCGTCTGTCTATTGTGCCGGATCATCCGTTACTGAAAGAGGCGATCCCTTGTCGCGCCGCCCGTGGCGTTGAGCATGAATTTAAAGAAGGTGACTGGGCCGTGGCAGAAATGCGCCGCCATCCGCTGAAAGGCGATCGCACCTTCTACGCTGAACTAACCCAATTTATCACCTTTGCGGACGATCACTTTGTCCCGTGGTGGGTCACGCTGGCGCGCCATAATCTCGAAAAAGAAGCACCGGACGGCGTTGCGACCGAAATGCTGGACGAAGGTCTGGTGCGTCAGGACCTGACCGCCCTCAATTTCGTCACCATCGACAGCGCCAGCACCGAAGATATGGACGATGCGCTGTATGCTGAAGAACTGGCCGATGGCAAGCTACAGTTAACCGTTGCTATTGCCGATCCTACCGCCTGGATTGCAGAAGGCAGCAAACTGGATAAAACGGCGAAGATTCGTGCGTTCACCAACTATCTGCCGGGATTCAATATCCCGATGCTGCCACGTGAACTGTCTGACGATCTCTGTTCTCTGCGCGCGAACGAAGTACGCCCGGTTCTGGCTTGCCGCATGATCATTACCGCCGACGGTACGATTGAAGACAACATCACCTTCTTCGCTGCGACTATCGAGTCTAAAGCGAAGTTGGCCTATGACAACGTCTCCGACTGGCTGGAAGGCACCGGCGACTGGCAGCCTGAAAACGACGCGATTGCTGAACAAATCCGTCTACTGCATCGTATTTGTCTGAGCCGGGGTGAATGGCGTCACAACCACGCGTTAGTATTTAAAGATCGTCCGGATTACCGTTTTGTCCTCGGTGAAAAAGGCGAAGTGCTGGATATTGTGGCGGAACCGCGTCGCATCGCTAACCGTATCGTAGAAGAGTCAATGATTGCGGCAAATATTTGTGCTGCACGCGTTCTTCGCGACACGCTGGGCTTTGGAATTTATAACGTCCATATGGGATTTGATCCGGCAAACGCTGACGCACTGGCCGCGCTACTGAAAACCCATGGTATGCATGTAGATGCCGAAGAGGTCCTGACGCTGGAAGGCTTCTGCAAACTGCGCCGCGAACTGGATGCGCAGCCTTCCGGTTTCCTCGATAGCCGTATCCGCCGGTTCCAGTCGTATGCTGAAATCAGCACCGAACCAGGCCCGCACTTTGGGCTGGGTCTGGAAGCATATGCCACCTGGACCTCTCCTATTCGTAAGTATGGCGACATGATCAACCACCGTCTGCTTAAGGCCGTCATCAAAGGCGAAACGATTGCCCGTCCGCAGGATGATACGACCCTGCAAATGGCCGAACGTCGTCGTCTGAACCGCATGGCTGAACGCGATGTGGGTGACTGGTTATACGCCCGCTTCTTGAGCGACAAAGCCGGCACCGACGTCCGCTTCGCGGCCGAGATCATTGACGTCAGCCGCGGCGGTATGCGAGTACGTTTAGTGGATAATGGCGCAGTCGCATTTATTCCGGCCCCGTTCCTGCATGCTGTTCGTGACGAACTGGTATGCAGCCAGGAAAGCGGCACCGTACAAATCAAAGGTGAAGTGGTTTACAAAGTCACGGATGTGATTGATGTAACCATTGCCGAAGTGCGGATGGAAACCCGCAGCGTTATCGCACGTCCAGCCGTGTAACATTGATAAAGCTAACGGCCTTTCTCTTTCTGTGAAAGGTCGTTTTCTTTTCCCTCCCAAATCTCCATCACGCACTACACTTCTTTCATCCGGTCTAATTTATTTTTTACTATTTTCAGTTCCGCTAGCTTTGCTTTTTTTAGATTCTGCATTACATATAAATACATAAATAAAACAATACGTTCAGCCATAGTCACCCTGTATGAATCATGGCTAACTATACTTTTGAGGCTCTATGCGCTTTAAACGGGATAGTACACATCATGAAAGACGTCCGGGAGCGGGTTACGTTGTATAGCTATGTGGGCACTCATAACCCCTACTGGCGTTTGTCAGAGGATTGCAACATCCTGCATTTCTCTATCGACGAAGCGTCAGCAGTCGATCAGACCGTCGAATTGTCAGCTGAGCAAGCCGACCGCATTCGCGAAATGACGGTGATTACATCGAGCCTGTTGATGACGCTTCCCATTGAAGATGACGACATACCCGTGCATCTGGTCGGCAGGAAAATCAATAAGCGCGAATGGGCGGGAAGCGCATCCGCCTGGGATGACACCCCTTCCGTCGCGCGCGACCTGGCTCACGGCCTCTCTTTCGCTGAGCAGGTCGTTTCTGAAGCTAACTCCGTCATTGTCATTCTTGACCGTATGGGCAACATTCAACGTTTTAATCGCCTGTGCGAAGAGTACACCGGTCTCAAAGAGCGCGAAGTGATTGGCCAAAGCGTTTTCACGCTGTTTATGAGCCGGCGCGAGGCCGCAGCCTCACGGCGCAACATTGAGGTGTTTTTTCGCGAAGGTAACTCTTATGAGGTCGAACGTTGGGTTAAAACCTGCAAAGGCCAGCGTCTGTTTCTGTTCCGCAATAAGTTTGTGCATAACGGTAGCGGCAAGAACGAAATATTTCTGATCTGTTCCGGTACCGATATTACTGAAGAGCGCCGCGCGCAGGAACGTCTACGGGTATTGGCCAATACCGACTCCATCACTGGTTTACCGAACCGCAACGCAATTCACGAGCTGATCAGCAACGCCATTGAAAACGCGGGCGATACGCAGGTTGGGATTGTCTATCTCGATTTGGATAACTTTAAAAAGGTGAACGACGCCTACGGTCATATGTTTGGCGATCAGTTGTTACAAAGCGTGTCGCTGGCTATCCTCAGTTGCCTCGACGACAACCAGCTACTGGCCAGGTTTGGCGGTGATGAATTCATTGTCCTTGCCACCGAAACGTCCCAGGGTGCGCTGGAGGCTACGGCATCGCGTATCCTGACGCGCCTGCGTCAACCTTTTCGCATTGGACTGATAGAAGTCTATACCGGATGTTCAATCGGTATTTCTCTCGCGCCACAGCATGGACAGGACGGCGAGAGCGTCATCCGTAACGCGGATACGGCCATGTACACAGCAAAAGAAGGCGGTCGTGGTCAGTTTTGCGTCTTCTCACCGGAAATGAATCAACGAGTTTTTGAATATTTGTGGTTGGATACCAATCTGCGTAAGGCGCTGGAAAACGATCAACTGGTTATCCACTATCAGCCAAAAATAACCTGGCGCGGAGAAGTTCGTAGTCTGGAGGCTCTGGTTCGTTGGCAGTCCCCGGAACGTGGCCTCATACCGCCGTTGGAGTTTATCTCCTACGCCGAAGAATCAGGGCTCATCGTTCCGCTCGGTCGATGGGTTATTCTGGACGTCGTGCGCCAGGTGGCAAAATGGCGTGCCAAGGGGATAAATCTACGCGTGGCGGTAAACGTGTCTGCGCGCCAGCTCGCCGACCAGACGCTATTTACCGCTCTCAAGCAGGTGCTTCACGATCTCAACTTTGAATACTGCCCGATCGATGTTGAATTAACGGAAAGCAGTTTGATTGAAAATGAGCAGTTGGCGCTATCCGTCATTCAGCAATTTAGTCAGTTGGGGGCACAAATCCATTTGGATGATTTTGGCACCGGTTATTCGTCGCTATCTCAACTGGCCCGCTTCCCGCTTGATGCGATAAAACTGGATCAAACCTTTGTCAGAGATGTGCACAAGCAACCTATTTCGCAGTCGCTGGTGCGGGCCATTGTCGCGGTCGCGCAAGCGCTCAACCTGCAGGTCATCGCCGAAGGCGTTGAAAGTGCAAAAGAGGATGCGTTTTTGACCAAGAACGGCGTCAATGAGCGTCAGGGATTTTTATTCGCCAAGCCGATGCCTGCAGTTGCGTTCGAACGATGGTATCGACGACACCTGAATAAAAAAACGCGATAATGCAGAAAGATTCCTCGAAGAAAATAGCCATAAATGGACAATACGTGATGATTCTATCTGTATGTAATCACAGAATATATAATATTCTTCAATCATTCAGGTTAATACTATTTTTCCCTTCTCTTTTGCCATGAAATTCTGCATCATGAAATTCAAACTCTATTGCCCTTTGGATGATGACCATGTCTGATATCGACGCTCAGCGTCTGGCCGAACGCATTGATACCGTGCTGGATATCCTCGTTGCAGGTGATTACCACTCAGCCATCCACAATCTCGAAATTCTGAAGGCTGAACTGTTAAACACAGTCAAAGAAGATACTCAATCTTTGTCAACTAAACAGAAAGCTCCGTGGGAGATCTGATGACATCGCTCTCTTGATGTTACTGCTATCAGCAGACTTCCGTTTATTTTCCGATACGATATTGCTATAAAAATTAATACTATGAATTCCCGACAACAATCCATTTTGCAGATGGTGACCGATAAAGGTCAGATGAGCGTCGCCGATCTGGCAAAAATCACCGGCGTTTCAGAAGTGACGATTCGACAGGATCTGAATACGCTGGAAAAACAGAGTTATTTACGCCGTGCGCACGGATTTGCTGTTTCATTGAACAGCGATGATGTGGAAACACGCATGATGACCAATTTCACGCTAAAACGTGAGCTGGCCGAATTCGCTGCATCACTGGTCAGCCCCGGCGAGTCTGTATTCATTGAGAATGGCAGCAGCAATGCGCTCCTGGCAAGAACCCTGGCGGAGCAAAAAGATGTCACTATCATTACGGTGAGCAGCTACATCGCTCACCTGCTCAAAGAAACACCCTGTGAAGTGATTCTCCTCGGCGGGATTTATCAGAAGAAAAGTGAGAGCATGGTCGGCCCCCTGACTCGCCAGTTTATCCAGCAGGTACACTTCAGTAAGGCCTTCATCGGCATTGATGGCTGGCAGGCAGAAACCGGCTTCACCGGACGCGATATGATGCGTTCTGATGTGGTTAATGCGGTACTGGAAAAAGGCGCAGAGGTTATTGTGCTTACCGACAGCTCAAAATTTGACGCCATTCATCCTTATACCCTGGGGCCTTTAGCACGATTCAGTCGCGTCGTGACGGACTCTAAGCTCAGCGCCAGCGTACAAATGCAGCTTGAACATTCAGGATTAACCGTCAATATCATTGATACCAACGCATAATGGCTGCGCAAGATGATTTGTCGGCAGGCAAATCATCTCCTCTCTGAGAGTTATCTGACAACCCAATTAAGACTTTTTACCTGTTGTTAACAGGATAAACTCGTAGAATTAATATTAGCGATATAACAGGAGCGAACATCCAACTGCAGGATATTGGTTGTCATGCCTTCGCTAAACGGTTTCACGGAAATATCTTTGATAGTCGCGATTTAACGCTATCCTTAAAGAACACTGGATTCCGTGAATCAATAATTCAGGAGAAAGTATTATGTTAGTAACGAGCAAAAAAATGACCGCAGCCATTCTGGCGCTTACTCTGGCAATGTCTCTGAGCGCCTGCTCTAACTGGTCCAAACGCGATCGCAATACCGCTATCGGTGCCGGTGCGGGTGCAGTAGGTGGTGCAGTCCTGACCGATGGCAGCGCGCTGGGTACGCTGGGTGGTGCTGCTGTTGGTGGTATTATTGGCCATCAGGTAGGTAAATAATTTACGGTTGACCGGCTCGATATAATTAAACGTTTACTTTTTCAGCTCTGTATTTTAAAAAGCCACGGATTATCTCCGTGGCTTTTTTATTAACCGCCAGCCAGTTTGACTTTCATGCCTTTGGCCTCCAGCAATGATTTTATCAGGTCACGTTTATCGCCCTGAATTTCAATCACGCCATCTTTTACCGCCCCACCGCAACCACATTTTTTCTTCAGTTCCGCGGCTAATTTAGCCAGTTCCGCATCATCCTGATCAATACCGGTGATCAGGCACACGCCCTTGCCTTTACGACCGCTGGTCTGGCGTTGAATGCGGACAATACCATCACCCTTTGGACGCTCAGGGGCGGCCTTCGGTTCTTCAATGCGTCCGGAGTCGGTTGAATAGACCAGGCGAGAGTTTGAATCGCTCATTTACACACCTCGTTTCAGAGTGGCATTGATCATCTTCAGCGTCTGCGCCGGGTCGGCAGACTGCGTGACCGGACGACCAATCACCATGTAATCCACACCGGCTAACTGCGCCTGCTCTGGCGTCATAATACGACGCTGATCGCCCGCCTCGCTGCCTTCAGGACGAATACCCGGGGTCACTAACTTAAATGCCTGTCCAAACGCCTGTTTGAAACGTACCGCTTCCTGGGCAGAGCATACGACTCCATCCAGCCCGCAATGTTGGGTTAAACGCGCCAGTCTTTCAGCATGCTCCGCAGGTGACAACGTCACACCGAGATCGGCCAGATCGCTGGCTTCCATGCTGGTTAGCACCGTCACAGCAATCAGCAATGGCGCATCGTTACCAAAAGGCACCAGGGCCTCACGGGCTGCCGTCATCATGCGCGCCCCGCCAGAGGCGTGTACGTTAACCATCCACACGCCAAGGTCGGCAGCCGCAGCTACGGCATGTGCAGTTGTATTGGGAATATCATGAAATTTCAAATCCAGAAAGACGTCAAAACCGCGCTGTTGTAGTTCGCGAACCAACTGAGGTCCAAAAAGCGTGAACATCTCTTTGCCCACTTTCAAACGGCAATCACGAGGATCAATTCTGTCGACAAAAGCTAATGCTTTATCACGATTTGCGTAATCAAGAGCGACAACGACAGGAGAATCAGTAACAGCACGAGAAGAAGATGAAGCAGTAAACGTCATGACCAGACCTTCCTGAGGATGGGCGCCACCGGTGGCGCAAAATGGGTAAACGGCGTGCATTCTACCTGCGGCAATAGAAAATTAACAGGCGCGATTACATTTCTGCCAGGCGAACCGGCTGTGGAGGTTGATGATGGGACGATTACACCCTATAAGGATGTTGTAACTAAGTTGAAGCTTTTTTAAAAATTACAGCCCATCAAGCCCACGAATAGGTTTAATGGTTGACCATGAACGGCAGGATGGACAATGCCAGTACAGCGTATAAGCGGTAAACCCGCATTTTTGACAGCGATAGCGCGGCTTACTACGTACCTGCTCCCCGACCATATCGCGCAGCACCATCAGGCTCTCTTTGGCGCGCCCTTCTTCTGCTTCGTTAAGATGATAATCCATCAGCTTGTGGAATACACGCATCGTAGGATGGCGCTGCAGCTGACGAGTAATATAAACCTGAGCGGTATCAGTTCCCTCACGCGCCTCAAGGATATCTGCAAGCATCAGTTCAGCGGCGGCACCGGTATTTTCCTCAACCGCACGGCGTAAAAACTCTGCCCACTCATCGTTTTTGCCCAGATGCTGGTAGCAGCTTTGCAGCATTTCCAGCGTTTCACTGACCAGCTCTTTATCCTGAGAAATCACCCGTTGCAGACTTTCAACCGCCCTGGAGTAATCGCCGTTCAGCATATATACGCGCCCCATCATAATGGAAACGCGGGCGCTGTTTTTGTCTGCTGCCGCCCCTTTTTTCAACAGCGTCATGGCACGATCCATATCGTCGTTGCCCATTTGCTGTAACGCCAGTTCGCAATAGAAATGCGCTATCTCAATGCGTTGTTTGTCTTTGCCAAGCTTTACCAGACGCTCTGCAACGTCAATGGCTTTTTGCCATTCGCTGGTTGCCTGATAAATTTGCAGCAACTGTTGTAATGCCCCAACGCGAAAATCTGTTTCATCAGTAAGCTGATTGAACATGTCTTCCGCACGGTCATACAGGCCTGCGGCCATGTAGTCGCGGCCCAGTTGTTGCACTGCCAGCAAGCGCTGTTCGTATGTCAGCGAGGCACTTTCCATAAGCGTTTGGTGGATGCGGATTGCACGATCGACTTCACCGCGCGAACGGAACAGGTTTCCGAGGGTGAGATGAGCCTCAACGGTGCCCGTGTCCTCTTTCAGCATATCAAGGAACAGATCCACCGCTTTATCTTGTTGGTTGCTCAGGAGGAAGTTAACCCCGGCGACATAGTCACGGGAAAGTCGGTTGGCTTCATCCTGCTTTGTTTGTTGCGCACTTCTGCGACCCATATACCACCCATAGGCAGCGGCTACAGGTAAAAGCAGAAACAACAACTCCAACATAAATAATTATTCCTTTACAACCGACGAATCGGCGGGTACCGCAACGTCGGTCGCAGGCGCAAGCTGGTTTTCCAGTCGTTTGATTTTACGTTCGGCGCGCGCAAGAGACACTCGAACCTTCAGCCAGAAAAGGCCGCAAATTAGCCAACCAATCGCAAAACCTGCTGCAAACAATACAGCAAGCAGCGTAGAGATACGATACTCACCCTGAGCCAGCAGGTAATTAAACGTAACCTGTTGATCGTTTTGCGCACCTAATGTCACCGAAATAACAAAAATCGCCAACACCAGTAAGAAAATGAGTAAATATTTCACATTACTTCCCGTTATGTGGTTTAAGCGAATAAATCGTGTCCAACTTACCGCGTTGAGCCCTTTAAATTACCATTTTCACACCGAGTGCGAAATGGAAAAGCGCTTTATGCCTTCTGATTTAAGGGCAAAATTCGAAAAATCAATCATAGCTAACTTTCTTGCTCACGCTGCGCGATTTCTTTCGTCTCCTGCACTGGCGGTGTTAAGGGTCCGCATATCCGCTGCGCAAGCCAGGTTGCCAGGGTCACCAACAGCCAGGAAATCAGCGTTGCGACCACCAAATCACGGGGCCAGTGCATTCCCAGCAGCAAGCGGCTCCCCATCACCCCCGTCGCCCAGATAAGTAAGAATGCTATAGTCAGCGTACGTCTGCGCGGCCACAGCAATCCTACCGCCAGCAAAGCCCAACTGGCAGCAAACATTGTATGCCCGGAGGGAAAAGCAAATCCTGTTTCTTTTTGCCAGTGCTTACGTAGAAACGTTGGCACGTCCCGCTGTTCGGCTAATTGTTCTTTGACTAAGTTCCCGCGATCTTTCCGTTTTAAAGTGTAGAACTCATCCACCGGAATATGGTGCGTTTTTTCCAGCCATACAACAAATGGCCGCGGTTCCTGCACCTTATCTTTAACCCATGACTTCACGCCCTGCCCAACTAAAATCGCCACCGCCAGGATCGCAAACAGCATTACCGCCGCTTTCAGACGAAAACGCAGACACCATAAAAACCATGCACAGAGCACTACGTGAGTGATAATCCCCCATGGCTGTGTCACCGTTTCCGTTACCCAGAACAGGGATTTTAACCACCAGACATTATGCCCAGGTTGCCAGTTCCAGCCTGATACCCATACAGCAACCGGCATGATAAGCAGCAGTCCGGCGCCGACTGCGGTGCGCTTTGCAATTGAAAGCATTGCCTCTCCTTTCGTTGATAAGTCTCACAATCATAACTGAAAAATGCGCACGCCGGGAAAATTGACAATTTTGTGCCATTCCAAAAGCGAATCCGTTGTCGCAATTAGGTGAACATCGCTGGCTTATGGCAAAATAGTGCAATACAGAACAGAAGCCAACAGGCGACGGCACGACAGTGCCAGCATAATCTGGAGAATTACATGCAGCTTAAACGTGTGGCAGAAGCCAAACTGCCAACCCCCTGGGGTGATTTCCTGATGGTGGGATTTGAAGAACTGGCAACCGGACACGATCATGTCGCACTGATTTTTGGCGATATTACAGGCCAAACGCCTGTCCTGGCACGTGTCCACTCTGAGTGTCTGACTGGCGATGCGCTGTTTAGCCTGCGTTGCGATTGTGGTTTCCAGCTCGAAGCAGCCCTGTCGCATATTGCCGAAGAAGGGCGTGGCATTCTGCTCTATCATCGTCAGGAAGGGCGCAACATTGGACTGTTAAATAAAATCCGCGCCTATGCGCTGCAGGACCAGGGTTATGATACCGTTGAAGCCAATCATCAGTTAGGCTTTGCAGCAGACGAGCGTGATTTCACACTGTGTGCGGACATGTTCAAACTGCTGGGCGTTGACGAGGTACGTTTGTTGACCAATAACCCGAAGAAAGTGGAAATTCTGACCGAGGCGGGTATCAATATCGTTGAACGCGTGCCGTTGATTGTGGGTCGTAACCCGAATAATGAACATTATCTGGATACCAAAGCCGCGAAAATGGGCCATTTGTTAAATAAATAATTTCCATTTACCCGATACAGAAAAAAGCCTGCTCCCGCAGGCTTTTTACATGTCAGTTCAACATATTACGAATGACGTAGTGCAGAATGCCATCGTTCTGGTAATACGTTAACTCCGTCGCGGTATCGATGCGGCAACGGCATAAAATCACCTCTTTATGCCCATCCGCACGGGTCAAACTTACCGGAACTGTCGCCCCCGGTTTAATGTTTTGCAGATCCGTAATATCAATCGCTTCCTCACCGGTTAATCCCAGCGTTTTACGCGTAACCCCCTGTGGGAATTCAAGCGGTAAAATCCCCATGCCGATCAGGTTAGAACGGTGAATTCGCTCAAAGGACTCAGCAATCACCACGCGCACACCCAGCAAGCGTGGGCCTTTCGCAGCCCAGTCACGACTGGAGCCAGAACCATATTCCTTACCGGCAATGACCGCCAGCGGAACATTCTCCTGTTGGTATTGCATGGCCGCATCATAGATAGCTACCACTTCCGTCCCCGGTAAATGCCGCGTCATTCCGCCTTCCACGCCAGGCACCATCTCATTGCGGATACGTATATTGGCAAAAGTACCGCGCATCATCACTTCATGGTTTCCGCGGCGGGAACCGTAGGAGTTAAAGTCTTTGCGCTCAACGCCGTGGCTTTGTAGATACCGACCGGCCGGGCTATCCGCTTTAATGCTACCGGCAGGAGAAATGTGATCGGTGGTCACCGAGTCGCCTAACATCGCCAAAATGCGTGCGCCATGAATGTCCTGTACCGGATCCGGTGTAGCCTGCATACCATCAAAGAACGGCGACAAACGGATATAGGTCGAGTCAGACTGCCAGCCATAGGTGTCAGCCCGATCAACTTGAATCGCTTTCCATTCCGGCGTGCCTTCAAATACTTCGGCATACTCTTTATGGAACATCGCGGTAGAGACCTGCTCAACGGCCCGGGCGATTTCCTGGGCAGTTGGCCAGATATCTTTCAGGTAAACGGGATCGCCTTTTCTGTCATGGCCTAACGGGTCTTTCGTCAGGTTAATATTCATATTCCCCGCCAGCGCGTAAGCGACTACCAGCGGCGGTGACGCCAACCAGTTCGTCTTGACGAGCGGATGGATGCGGCCTTCAAAATTACGGTTGCCGGAAAGCACTGCGCCGACCGTGAGGTCGCCTTTTTTGATAGCCGTCTCAATAGGATCGGGCAACGGTCCGGAATTACCTATACAGGTGGTACAGCCATAACCCACGAGGTTAAAGCCCAACTCGTCAAGATACGGTGTGAACCCGGCCTGCGCCAGATAGTCAGAAACGACTTTAGAGCCAGGCGCCAGCGAGGCTTTAACCCAGGGTTGACGTTTCAGACCGAGCGTAACCGCTTTCTTCGCCAGCAGCCCCGCCGCCATCAATACGCTTGGGTTAGAGGTGTTGGTACAGGAGGTGATCGCCGCAATCACCACCGCGCCATCCGGCAACAGGTATTGATGCCCGTTCATTGTATAATCCACTGGCTGACGATCTTTTAGCGAGCTATTCACCTCAAGCTCGTTACTCGCCGAGAACGCTTTCGGGACATCTGCAAGTGCCACTCGATCCTGTGGACGCTTCGGTCCGGCAAGACTCGCTTCCACACTGCCCATATCCAGCTCCAGCGAACTGGTAAATACAGGTTCATCGCCTGGGTTACGCCACATCCCCTGCGCTTTAGCATAAGCGCCGACCAGGTCGACCTGCTCCTCACTGCGTCCGCTCAGGCGCATATATTCAAGCGTGATGTCATCAATCGGGAAGAAACCACAGGTTGCGCCATATTCCGGCGACATGTTCGCAATGGTTGCCCGATCGGCCAGCGGTAAGGTATCCAGGCCATCACCATAGAATTCAACAAATTTCCCAACCACACCATGCTTACGCAGCATTTGGGTGACGGTCAGCACCAGATCGGTCGCGGTGATACCTTCCCGCAGTTTACCTACCAGCTTGAAGCCCACCACGTCAGGGATAAGCATAGAGACCGGCTGGCCCAGCATCGCGGCTTCGGCTTCAATGCCGCCGACGCCCCAGCCCAGCACACCGAGACCATTTATCATCGTAGTATGGGAGTCGGTACCGACCAGCGTATCCGGATAAGCCACCCATTCACCGTTTTGTAATTCGCTCCAGACGGCTTTACCCAAATACTCAAGGTTAACCTGGTGGCAAATCCCCGTTCCCGGCGGCACAACGCTGAAGCGACTGAATGCTTGCTGTCCCCATTTCAGGAACACATAGCGCTCATGGTTACGTTCCATTTCCAGACGGACGTTCTCTTCGAAAGCGTCATCATCACCGAAACGATCCACCGTTACGGAGTGGTCAATGACAAGATCCACCGGCGAAAGCGGATTCACTTTTGCCGTATCCCCGCCCAAACGTTTTACCGCTTCGCGCATAGCGGCCAGATCGACCACTGCGGGTACGCCAGTAAAGTCCTGCATCAAAACGCGAGCGGGTCGATAGGCAATCTCACGGTCGGCATGCGCGGTTTTCAGCCAACGCGCCAGCGCATGAATATCGTCTTCGGTAACGGTATTTCCGTCCTGCCAGCGAAGCAGGTTCTCCAGCAAAACTTTTAGCGATTTGGGCAGGCGGGTGATATCACCCAGAGTTTGTGCGGCCAGAGGCAAGCTGTAGTAACGGTAGGTTTTATCATTAACCTGCAATGTGTCCATACTGGCTTCGCGTAGGGTCGACGACATAGCTCCTCCTTAAATGACAGGGTTAGATCCCCTGATTTTCTTCAGGGTTAGTATTAAAGATAACACAAACAAAATGTAACGCTTTGATAACAACTCAAATTGATAAAAGTGTAAACATCGGAAGAGCGGAGTGCGGTGTGAAATACACGGGGAAGATTCGAGAGCGGAAGTTGATAGCGTTAATGTGTAACAGGCATGTTGGTAGTCGATAATATGCTGATTAGAGTGGACATCGCGATTGTACGCAATAAGTCATACGAGATATCAGACAGAGGACGAATAATAATGACGATAAAATTCGTATTAATTACTGTTTCTGTTCATCATCAGTAAACAGATCAATAAACGCGCGTTGTTCAGGGGAAAGCGTCCAGGAGGTGGGGATTTCCGGCCCATTCTCTGCGCCGGTATTGCTATCTGGTTCATTTTCATGGGGAGCTGGCGTCACGGTGGTGTGTTGTTCCGGTGCGGACATGACCTACCCCCACACTTGCCAGGCCACGAGCGCGACGACAATCCAGAACACTGCGGAGCCGAGAAAAACAGCAAACCAGGCTTTACGTTTCATCACGGGATCCCTGCGTGCTGGCTGGTTTCCTGAAGGCATCGCTAACCTCATACTATCGAAATTACTTATCATTTAGGCACCAAACAATCGGTACAATTAATCATCAGATAGGAGGAATCCTAATAAAAAAGGCAAAAAAAAGCCAGTTAATTTTCAGACTCGTCCTGATAAATAAATCGATTGTTTGATCGGTTATCAATATTTGAAAGGAATTTTTAGCAAGCTGGCTAATTTGAAACTACTTTAGAGAACCTTTTCCATAAACTATATATGGTTAATTTATTCACTGTAAATTATCGATTAATTCAGCGTCTCCCGTCGGTATCGCTTTATGCAGAAGGATACCGACGAGGTAACTGCCGGTATTATTTCTCAGGCAATTTAATATCTTTAAACATGGCTTCTATATCATCGTTAGAACGCAGCGCTACCGCAGTATCCACCACATCTCGCGTCAGGTGCGGCGCGAAACGTTGAATAAAATCATACATGTAACTGCGTAAAAACGTGCTGCGACGAAAACCAATTTTGGTGGTGCTATGACTGAAGATATCGTGCGCGTCAACACGTACAAGATCAGGGTCGGAGACGGGATCAACCGCCATGCTGGCAATCACCCCCACCCCAAGCCCCAGACGCACATAGGTTTTAATGACATCGGCATCAGTCGCGGTAAATACTATACGCGGTTCCAGACCCGCACGGTTAAACGCGGTATCCAGTTCCGAACGCCCGGTAAAACCGAAGGTGTAGGTGACCAGCGGATACTGCGCTAACTCTTCAATAGAAACGGACGCTTTTCCCGCCAGCGGATGATCCGGCGTCACGACGATCGAGCGGTTCCAGTGATAGCAAGGCAGCATCACCAAATCGTCATACAGATGCAGGGCTTCTGTCGCAATGGCAAAGTCTGCATTCCCTTTCGATACCGCTTCGGCGATTTGCGTCGGCGATCCCTGGTGCATGTGCAAAGAGACGCGAGGGTAACGCTCAATAAAACCTTTAATCACGTTTGGCAGTGCGTAACGTGCTTGCGTGTGGGTCGTCGCGATGTATAACGAGCCTTTGTCCGGCCAGGTATGTTCGCCAGCCACCGACTTAATGGCATCCACCTTCGACAGAACCTCACGCGCAATACGGATGACTTCCTGCCCCGCTGGCGTAACCTGCGTCAGGTGCTTGCCGCTACGGGCAAAAATCTGGATGCCAAGTTCATCTTCAAGCATACGAACTTGCTTACTGATGCCTGGCTGGGAGGTATAAAGCCCTTCCGCCGTTGAGGAGACATTAAGGTTGTGGTTCACCACCTCAACAATGTAGCGAAGCTGCTGTAATTTCATGTCAAGCCATCCCGATTTATGCCATCAGATCATCGTTTCAGAGCAGGCTCGTTAGCGCTGCTAATACGATTTAATAATAAAAAACGTGTTAACTATAACCACTATATCATTTCTATGTAAGCTGTATAGGCATGACAAAAAATAATACGTCTGAAACAAAAAGGGCCGCTTACGCGACCCTTTAAGGAAGAATTCAGGCGGAATGCCGTTATTTCTTCCCTTCTACCCATTTACCGTCAACAAAGAACGCTGACCAACCGGTCGCCTTACCGTCTTTCTCAGCGGCAACGTATTGCTGCTTGGTTTTACGGCTGAAACGAACCATGGACTTGTTGCCATCCGGGTCAGTCTGCGGCGCGTCTGCCAGATAACGCAGTTTTTCCGGCAGACGATCGCGGAAGCGGTACAGCTCTTCCACTAACGGCGCGCGGGTCTCACGTGATTTCGGGAACGTATTTGCCGCCAGGAAGATACCTGCCGCGCCATCACGTAACACAAAATACGCGTCAGATTTTTCACACGGCAGTTCCGGCAGCGGAACCGGATCTTCTTTCGGCGGAGCGACTTCACCGTTACGCAGGATCTTACGAGTGTTTTTGCACTCGTCGTTGGTACACGCCATGTACTTACCGAAACGCCCCATTTTCAGGTGCATTTCAGAACCACATTTTTCGCACTCAACGATAGGACCGTCATAACCCTTGATGCGGAATTCACCCTCTTCGATCTCGTAGCCGTCACAGGTCGGGTTATTACCACATACATGCAGCTTACGCTTAGGATCGATAAGGTAGCTGTCCATCGCCATACCGCACTTCTGGCAGCGACGTTTGGCGCGCAGAGCGTTCGTTTCCGCGTCGTCGCCTTCCAGCACGTTCAGCACTTCGTTTTCCGGCACCAGGTTAATGGTGGTTTTGCAACGCTCTTTCGGCGACAGCGCATAGCCGGAACAGCCGAGGAAAACGCCGGTGCTGGCGGTACGAATACCCATCTTGCGTCCGCAGGTCGGGCAATCAATACTGGTCAGCACCATCTGGTTCGGACGCATACCGCCCTCTTCAGGATCTTTTTCGGCTTTATCCAGTTGCTGAGTAAAATCGGTGAAGAAGTTGTCGAGTACGCCTTTCCATTCGGCTTCGTGATTCGCCACCTGGTCGAGGCTGTCTTCCATCTGCGCGGTAAAATCGTAGTTCATCAATTCGCGGAAGTTTTCTTCCAGACGATCGGTGACGATTTCACCCATTTTTTCAGCATAGAAGCGACGGTTCTCAACACGAACATAGCCGCGATCCTGAATCGTGGAAATAATCGACGCATACGTTGATGGACGACCAATACCCCGCTTTTCAAGCTCTTTAACCAGCGAGGCTTCACTGAAACGTGCAGGCGGTTTGGTAAAGTGTTGCGCTGGCGTCAGTTCGACAAGCGTCAACGTATCGCCTTTATCCACGGCCGGTAAGATGCGATCTTCATCGCCCTTACGCAATGCAGGCATCACTTTGGTCCAGCCATCGAAACGCAGAATACGACCACGCGCTTTCAGGCGGAAATCACCCGCGCCCACGGTTAAGGTGGTGGAGTCGTATTTCGCCGGCGTCATCTGACAGGCAACAAACTGACGCCAGATCATCTGGTACAGTTTTTGCGCATCAGCTTCCATGTCTTTCAGCGATTCCGCCTGTACGGCGACATCGGAAGGACGGATAGCTTCGTGCGCTTCCTGAGAGTTCTCTTTGCTGGCGTACTGGTTCGCGCTCTCCGGCAGATATTTTTTGCCAAAATTATCGCTGATGTACTCGCGAACCATGTTCACCGCATCCTGGCTCAGGTTGGTTGAGTCAGTACGCATATAGGTGATGTAGCCCGCTTCATACAAGCGCTGCGCCATCATCATGGTTTTCTTCACGCCAAAGCCCAGTCGCGTGCTCGCAGCCTGCTGTAGCGTGGAGGTAATAAACGGCGCGCCCGGCTTGCTGCTGGTCGGTTTATCTTCACGTTCCAGGACGCTATAGCGCGCTTTTTCCAACAGGCTGACAGCGGCAAGCGTTTGTTCCCGATTGACCGGGCGGAACGGTTTATCATTCTGGTGCGTCACCTCAAGCGGCAACGCATCGCCTCCAGGCGTGGTCGTGTCAGCACCAATTTCCCAGAACTCTTCTGGAACAAATGCTTTGATTTCGCGTTCGCGCTCAACCACCAGACGCACGGCAACCGACTGTACGCGGCCTGCTGACAGACCACGCGCAATTTTTTTCCACAGCAGCGGCGACACCATATAGCCCACCACGCGGTCCATAAAGCGGCGCGCCTGTTGCGCGTTAACCCGGTCGATGTTCAGTTCGCCCGGTTTTTCAAACGCCTGACGAATAGCGTTTTTAGTAATTTCGTTAAACACCACACGGCTGTAGCGTGCGTCATCGCCGCCGATCACTTCCCGCAGGTGCCATGCAATGGCTTCCCCTTCGCGGTCAAGGTCGGTTGCGAGATAGATGTGGTCGGCTTTTTCAGCCAGTTGCTTCAGTTCAGAAACAACTTTCTCTTTACCAGGCAGCACTTCATAGCGCGCATCCCAGTTGTGCCACGGGTCAACACCCATGCGGTTGACGAGAGCGCCACGTTCATCCTTTTTGGGCTTTTTAGCCGTTTTGGTGGAGGTTGAGTCGGCGCTCTTTTTAGTTGCTGAGCCACTGGTCGGCAAATCACGGATATGACCAACGCTGGATTTCACCACGTAGTCATTACCCAGATACTTGTTGATCGTTTTGGCTTTTGCCGGGGACTCAACGATGACAAGAGCTTTACCCATATTCACCTTTACCTAATTTGATTCTTCCAGAATGCGTCGCACGTTGATTCACCTTCCACTGGCGACGAGACATTGATGTGGTCTCTGCGTCGGCGGATATCAACCCCTTAAACTTTTTCGCGCTTGTAATGTAACTCTCATGTAACTGAGTTAACAGGCTTTTTTGCTCACAAACGCTATAGCACGACGAAGTATTGGTCGAATGTCAAGCAAATCTGTTGCCAGATTGACGAAAGCGTCACACTGTACCTGATAAAATGCGTTACGCAACTTTATTAGCATGCAAAAACAAATCCCGCCAGTTGCAACCCCGACGTAAGACCTTCATTTATGTCAGGGAATATTTGCCCATAAGCCGGGCTCGGCGTAGACTAATGTCCTTGTTTAAGGAGTAAATAATGCATAAAGACACGCAACCTATCGATCGCGAAACGCTGCTGATTGAAGCCAACAAAATCATTCGTGAGCATGAGGACACGCTGGCGGGGATTGTCGCCACCGGCGTTACGCAGCGAAATGGCGTGCTGGTTTTCAGCGGAGATTACTTTTTAGACGAACAAGGGCTTCCGACGCCCAAGAGTACGGCGGTGTTTAATATGTTTAAGCACCTGGCGCACGTACTTTCTGAAAAGTATCACTTGATCGATTAATACAAGAAATGATTTGCCGGATGGCGGCTCCGCCTTATCCGGCCCGGGATGTTACGATCCTCAAGGCCGGATAAGATGCTTTAGCATCACCATCCGGCAATGACAATTTTACATCAGCGGTTTCTGTCCTCGCTGCCACCAGCGCAGCAGCAAACGATCGGCGCTCTCGGCCGCACTCCCGGTAAAGCGATCCATCAGTTTTTTGCGCTGCATATAGCGAACGCTTAACACTTCGCGACCTTCCATTAGCCCGAGAATCACTTCGTCGCTGGTATTGATTTCATCCACCAGCCCGTTTGCCAGCGCCTGTTGCCCAAACCAGTGTTCGCCGGTGGCCACCTGTTCAATGTCCAGAGTCGGACGCATGCGCTGCACAAAATCTTTAAACAGGTGATGGGTTTCATTCAGATCTTCGCGGAATTTTTGCCGCCCTTCTTCCGTGTTTTCACCCAGCAGCGTCAGCGTACGCTTATACTGCCCGGCGGTGTGCAGTTCGATATCAATATCCTTCCCCTTCAGAAAGCGGTTAAAGTTCGGGATCTGCGCCACGACGCCAATAGAGCCGACAATAGCAAACGGCGCTGAGACAATTTTATCGGCTACGCAGGCCATCATATATCCACCGCTCGCGGCGACTTTATCCACCGTTACGGTCAACGGAATCTGCTTATCGCGCAAACGCTGTAACTGCGACGCAGCCAGACCATAACCATGGACCACACCGCCCGGGCTTTCCAGGCGAACCACCACTTGATCCTGCGGTTTAACGACCGCCAACACCGCCGTCACTTCCTCACGTAACGCGCTGACCTCATGGGCGTCCATGCTGCCTTTAAAATCCAGCACCCATACACGTGGTTTATCAGATGATGTACTGTCTCCCAGCTTCGCTTTTGCCTTGGCTGCCTTTGCTTCCAGTTTCTGTTTCTTTTTCTGCGCCTTATGCCAGAATTTTTGCTGATGCCCGTCCAGTAGCGCCAGCGACAGATCATCCTTCATCTCTTTATATTGCTCGCTGAGGTTAATAACCCGCAGCTCCCCGCGCTGACGCTTGCGTTGTGTCGCGTTCACAATCAGCATCACAACTACCGCAATAGCCACCACGACAGTGACAATTTTTGCCAAAAACAGCCCATATTCAGACAACAATTCCACGAGACCCACCTTGGTTAAACAACGCTATTTCCGCTCAGTGTACAACAGGCTGCTTAACCCGTCTTGCTTCATCCATCCTGGCGCAGAATCAGCAAAAAGCATGACAAAGCGTTCATTTTGCGGTGTTATTGCCTTTGGCTGATTGAAAAAGAACAGGGTTTAAGGCATAAAGCCGAAACGTTATCGCGAACGAGAAGGCCAGAGCGTTGCCGAGGAGTAGCCGTGCATTACCAACCTAAACAAGACCTTTTACAGGACCGCATTATTCTGATTACCGGTGCCAGTGATGGTATCGGACGTGAAGCCGCACAGACCTATGCGCGATACGGCGCGACCGTGATTCTGCTTGGGCGCAACGAAGAAAAACTGCGCCAGGTTGCCCGCACTATTGCCGATGAAAACGGTACGCAGCCACACTGGTTCACGTTGGATCTGCTCACTTGTACGTCTGAAGAATGCCACCAGCTTGCACAGCGCATTGCCGCACATTTTCCACGTCTGGATGGTGTTCTCCATAATGCCGGATTACTGGGTGATATTTGTCCGATGAGCGAACAAAATCCGCAGGTCTGGCAAGATGTCATGCAGGTAAATGTGAATGCCACCTTTATGCTGACCCAGGCATTGCTGCCGCTATTGCTGAAATCCGATGCCGGATCGCTGGTCTTTACCTCTTCCAGCGTTGGTCGCCAGGGACGCGCCAATTGGGGAGCGTATGCCACTTCCAAATTCGCTACCGAAGGCATGATGCAGGTTCTGGCAGATGAATATCAGAACCGTCACCTGCGCGTAAACTGTATCAATCCAGGCGGTACGCGTACCAGCATGCGAGCCAGCGCATTTCCAACTGAAGATCCGCAAAAATTGAAAACTCCCGCCGATATTATGCCGCTCTATCTGTGGCTGATGGGCGATGACAGCCGCCGTAAAACCGGTATGACTTTCGATGCCCAACCGGGCCGTAAACCAGGAATAGCTCAATGAGTGAAGAACGCTACCAGCAACGCCAGCAGCGCGTTAAAGAGCGGGTTGATGCCCGCGTTGCCGCTGCAAAGGATGAGCGCGGGATCATTATCGTGTTCACCGGAAACGGTAAGGGTAAAACCACCGCAGCGTTCGGGACCGCCACGCGCGCGGTGGGCCATGGTAAAAAAGTCGGCGTGGTGCAATTTATTAAAGGTACCTGGCCAAACGGTGAACGAAACTTACTCGAACCCCATGGCGTAAAGTTTCAGGTTATGGCGACAGGATTTACCTGGGACACGCAAAACCGCGAGTCGGATACCGCAGCCTGTATGGCCGTATGGGAACATGGAAAGCGAATGCTGGCTGACGCTCAACTGGATATGGTTATCCTGGACGAACTGACCTATATGGTGGCGTACGACTATCTGCCGCTTGAAGAGGTTATCAATGCCTTAAATGCGCGCCCAGCCCATCAAACGGTGATCATCACCGGTCGGGGATGTCATCGCGATATTCTTGAGTTAGCAGATACGGTCAGCGAGCTACGCCCGGTTAAGCACGCGTTTGAAGCGGGCGTGAAAGCTCAGATGGGAATTGATTACTGACAGCAGGCCGGATAAGGCGCTTGCGCCGCATCCGGCTCCACGCTAACGCCTGATGGCGCTTTGCTTATCAGGCCTGGTCATGATTAACCGTTGTTGCTGCGACCGCCCGGACGACGGCTGCTGCCGACCTGTGAGTGGCGCTTCACCGCACGACGGATCTGGTTCGCTTTCATCCGACGACGATCTTTCTCGACGGCAACTTTAGAGGTCGTTTCCGGCTTCAGCTCCACCAGTTCACGCAAATAGTTGGTCTGCGCAAGATCAAGCTCCGTCCAGCCGCCACGCGGCAGGCCTTTCGGCAGCGGGATATCGCCGTAACGGACACGGATAAGACGGCTTACCTGCACGCCTACAGCTTCCCACAGGCGACGTACTTCACGGTTACGTCCTTCGGTCAGCGTGACGTTGTACCACTGGTTGATCCCTTCACCACCGCTGAACTTGATTGTTTTAAACGCCGCCGGACCATCTTCCAGCTGTACGCCACGACTCAGATCGCGCAGTTTCGCGTCATCAACCTGACCAAACACACGCACCGCATATTCACGCTCAACTTCACGGCTTGGATGCATCAGACGGTTTGCCAGTTCACCGTCGGTAGTGAACAACAGTAAACCGCAGGTATTCACATCCAGACGCCCCACGGCAATCCAGCGCGCATCGCGCAGTTTTGGCAGACGATCAAACACGGTCGGACGACCTTCCGGATCGTTACGGGTACACAGTTCACCTTCTGGTTTGTAATAGGCCAGAACGCGACAGATTTGTTCCGCAGACTCTTTAACCGAAATCAGATGACCGTCGATACGGATTTTCAGACCCGGCGTCACTTCAACGCGATCGCCGAGCGTGGCAATTTTACCATCAACGCTCACACGGCCCGCGGCAATAATGGTTTCAATTTCACGGCGAGAACCGTGGCCGGCGCGCGCCAGCACTTTTTGTAACTTTTCGCTCATAGAGCTTCCTTTAGATGTCGCCTTCACAGGCGTCGAACAGGAGAATCAACGGCGCCAGTCAGCGCCATTTTAAGGCCGCGTAGTATAGCGGTTCGCGCCCTTATAAGAAAGGTTTAACGTCGCCGACGCCTTCACGCAAGACCACCGGAGAATCGTCAGTTAAATCGATGACCGTGGTCGGCTGCTGGCCGAGATAGCCGCCGTGGATAATCAACTCCACCTGCTTCTCCAGACGATCCTTAATCTCTTCCGGGTCAGATTCGGTAAATTCACTGCCCGGCAGCATCAGTGACGTGGAAAGCATCGGTTCGCCCAGCGCTTCCAGCAGCGCCAGCGCAATCGGATTCGACGGCACACGCAGGCCGATGGTCTTACGTTTTTCCTGCAACAATCGGCGTGGCACTTCTTTCGTCCCTTTCAGGATAAAGGTGTAGTTGCCCGGCGTGTTATTTTTAATCAAACGAAAAGCCACGTTATCGACAAACGAATAGGTCGACAGTTCGGACAGGTCACGGCACATCAGCGTAAAGTTGTGTCCGTCCGGCAGGTGGCGAATGCGACAAATGCGCTCCATTGCGCCTTTATCTTCAATTTTGCAGCCCAACGCATAGCCGGAATCGGTTGGATAGACAATCACCCCGCCCTTACGCACGATTTCAACGGCCTGATTGATCAGCCGCTGCTGCGGGTTTTCGGGATGAATATAAAAAAACTGGCTCATACTTTCCTCTCTGTAATCTCAGGCTGTTCCCAAAGTTGCCAGACGCCTTCTACGCCTGCGGGCAACCAGAGTTTACGACCCAGTTCAATCCACGGGCAGGGCTGATGAAAATCAGATCCTTGCGATGCCCACAATTGATGCTGGCGCGCAAGCGTCGCCAGATGGGTGCGTTCATTGGGAGACTGTTGGCACTGCGCCACTTCCATCGCGTCACCGCGGTGTTCAGCGAAGTATGCAACCAGTCTTTTCAGCCACTTAGCGCTAAGATCGTACCGCCCCGGATGAGCCAGAACTGCCTTACCGCCAGAATGATGAATGACATCAATAGCTTGTTCTATTGTACACCACTGCGGCGGAACGTAACCGGTTTTCCCACGGGCAAGGTATTTTTTAAAAACATCTGCAATAGTCGTGGCTTTTCCGCATTCCACCAGAAAACGCGCAAAATGTCCCCGCGTGACCGCCCCGCCATCTGCCAGACGCAACGCGCCTTCCCATGCGCCGGGAATATGCGCTTTGTCGAGTCGTTCAGCAATCAGGCGCGCGCGCTGCTGACGGCGCTCCGTTTGTTGCGCCAAAAACTCGCACATCAATGGATGAGAAATATCTATATTCAGACCCACAATATGGATCTCATGATTTTCCCACACCGTTGAAATCTCGACGCCCGAGATCAGATTTAACGCTAAACCCGAACGTGAAATTTCTTCTCTTGCCGCCGCAATACCGCCCGTGGTGTCATGATCGGTGATCGCCAGTGTGCCGACTCGCATCTCTACCGCACGGTGTACTAAGGCTTCAGGGGTTAATCGCCCATCGGAGGCTGTAGTATGACTGTGCAGGTCATAAATCACTGCGTAATTCGTGTCGCTCAAGGCGGCTCCCATTTCAATAAATGTCGTAACACGCCCATCATAGCGGTTTCGACAAATTTACTGAAATCAGGTGTTGACTTTACTCCATCGAACTAGTTAACTAGTACGCAAGTTCACATGAAGAAGGTATCTGAGATGAAAGCAACATTTGTTCTGCACGGTTGGTGGCGCACTTCCTGATTTCGGGCAGTGTCTTACGTCTGCAATATGCAACCAGATACCCGGCCCGCCAACTGAGCGGGCTTTTTTTTGAACAAAATTAATGAGAACAACGATGCAAACACCAAAACCGACACTCGAACTGCTTACCTGCGATGCCGCCTACCGTGAGAATCCGACGGCGCTGTTTCATCAGGTATGTGGCGCTCGTCCAGCGACACTGCTGCTTGAATCTGCAGATATCAACAGCAAAGATGATCTGAAGAGCCTGTTGCTGGTCGACAGCGCGTTACGCATCACCGCCCTGGGTGACACTGTCACTATTAAGGCGCTCTCCGCGAACGGCGCATCGCTGCTGCCCCTACTGGATGCAGCGCTGCCTGCTGGCGTTGAAAACGAACAACAGCCGAACATACGCCATTTGAAATTTCCCAATGTAAGCCCGTTGCTGGATGAAGACGCCCGCTTATGTTCCCTTTCCGTATTTGATGCTTTCCGTTTATTGCAGGAACTGGTCAACGTCCCTGCGCAAGAACGTGAAGCGATGTTCTTCGGCGGTCTGTTTTCCTATGACCTGGTCGCCGGTTTTGAAGATTTACCTCAGCTTGAAGCAGGTAACCGTTGCCCGGACTACTGCTTCTATCTGGCTGAAACGCTGATGGTCATCGATCACCAAAAGAAAAGTACCCGCATTCAGGCCAGCGTATTTACCCCCAGCGATGGCGAAAAACAGCGTCTGAACGCTCGTCTGGCGCAACTGAGCCAGCAGCTTACCGAGCCAGCTCCGCCACTGCCCGTGACAGAAATTCCGCAGATGCGCTGCGAATGTAACCAGAGCGATGAAGAATTTGGCGCTGTGGTGCGCGGGATGCAAAAAGCCATTCGCGCAGGCGAGATTTTCCAGGTGGTTCCGTCCCGCCGTTTCTCATTGCCCTGCCCGTCACCGCTGGCGGCCTACTATGTGCTGAAGAAAAGTAATCCCAGCCCGTATATGTTTTTCATGCAGGACAACGATTTCACGCTGTTCGGCGCCTCCCCGGAAAGCTCGCTGAAATATGATGCCACCAGCCGGCAGATTGAGATCTACCCGATTGCCGGGACGCGTCCGCGCGGTCGCCGTGCGGATGGCTCGCTGGACCGCGATCTCGACAGCCGTATCGAGCTGGAGATGCGTACCGATCATAAAGAGCTTTCCGAGCACCTGATGCTGGTTGACCTTGCGCGTAACGACCTGGCGCGCATCTGCACGCCGGGCAGCCGCTACGTTGCTGACCTGACCAAAGTGGATCGCTACTCCTTCGTGATGCACCTGGTTTCCCGCGTGGTCGGCGAACTGCGTAGCGATCTGGATGTGCTGCATGCGTACCGCGCCTGTATGAATATGGGCACGCTAAGCGGCGCGCCGAAAGTTCGCGCCATGCAGCTTATCGCCGAGGCAGAAGGTCGTCGCCGTGGCAGCTATGGCGGCGCGGTAGGCTACTTTACCGCCCATGGCGATCTGGATACCTGTATTGTGATTCGTTCCGCACTCGTGGAAGACGGTATTGCCACCGTACAAGCCGGTGCCGGGATTGTTCTGGATTCTGTACCGCAGTCTGAAGCCGATGAAACCCGTAATAAAGCGCGTGCGGTTTTACGTGCTATCGCCACCGCGCACCACGCACAGGAGACCTTCTAATGGCTGACATTCTGCTGCTCGATAACATCGACTCATTTACCTATAACCTGGCGGATCAGCTGCGTACTAATGGTCACAACGTGGTGATTTACCGCAACCATATTCCGGCCCAGACGTTAATTGACCGCTTAGCAACCATGAAAAACCCGGTGCTGATGCTCTCTCCGGGACCCGGTGCGCCAAGCGAAGCAGGCTGCATGCCGGAACTGTTAACCCGCCTGCGCGGTAAGCTGCCGATTATTGGTATTTGTCTGGGGCATCAGGCGATTGTTGAGGCCTACGGCGGCTATGTCGGTCAGGCCGGAGAGATCCTGCACGGTAAAGCATCCAGTATTGAACATGACGGTCAGGCAATGTTCAGCGGTCTGGCAAATCCATTGCCGGTAGCGCGTTACCACTCGCTTGTTGGCAGCAACGTTCCAGCCGGTTTGACCATCAACGCCCACTTTAACGGCATGGTGATGGCGGTCCGTCACGATACCGACCGCGTGTGTGGCTTCCAGTTCCATCCGGAATCGATCCTCACCACCCAGGGCGCACTTCTGCTGGAGCAAACGCTGGCATGGGCGCAACAGAAACTCGAACAGACCAATACGCTGCAACCTATTCTGGAGAAACTGTATCAGGCTCAGACGCTGTCCCAACAGGAAAGCCACCAACTGTTCTCGGCCGTAGTACGCGGTGAACTGAAGCCGGAACAGCTCGCTGCGGCCCTGGTGAGCATGAAAATTCGTGGCGAACACCCGCATGAAATTGCCGGCGCGGCAACCGCGCTGCTGGAAAACGCCGCCCCGTTCCCGCGTCCTGATTATCTGTTTGCCGATATTGTCGGTACCGGCGGTGACGGTAGCAACAGTATCAATATCTCCACGGCCAGCGCCTTTGTTGCGGCGGCCTGTGGACTGAAAGTGGCCAAACACGGCAACCGCAGCGTCTCCAGTAAATCGGGCTCTTCAGATCTGTTGGCGGCATTTGGCATTAATCTGGACATGAACGCCGATAAATCCCGTCAGGCGCTTGACGATCTCGGCGTGTGCTTCCTGTTTGCACCGAAATACCACACCGGTTTTCGCCACGCCATGCCGGTACGCCAACAGTTAAAAACCCGCACGCTGTTTAACGTGCTCGGTCCGTTGATTAACCCGGCGCATCCGCCGCTGGCGCTGATCGGCGTTTACAGCCCGGAACTGGTGCTGCCGATTGCCGAAACGCTGCGCGTATTGGGGTATCAGCGTGCCGCGGTCGTACACAGCGGCGGCATGGATGAAGTTTCGCTGCATGCGCCGACTATTGTGGCAGAGCTGCATGATGGCGAAATCAAGAGTTATCAACTGACGGCGGAAGACTTTGGCCTGACGCCGTACCATCAGGAACAGCTGGCGGGCGGTACGCCGGAAGAAAACCGTGACATTCTTAGTCGCTTGTTACAAGGTAAAGGTGAAGCCGCTCATGAAGCAGCCGTTGCCGCGAATGTCGCCATGTTAATGCGCCTGCACGGTGAAGAAGATTTAAAAACTAATGCGCAAACCGTGATTAATGTGCTGCGTAGCGGCGCGGCCTACGACCGTGTTACTGCGCTGGCAGCAAGAGGGTAAATGATGCAAACCGTTTTAGCGAAAATTGTCGCTGACAAGGCGATTTGGGTAGAAGCCCGTAAACAACAACAACCGCTGGCCAGCTTTCAGAATGACGTACAACCCAGCGCTCGTGATTTCTACGATGCGCTGCAAGGCGCACGTACCGCCTTTATTCTGGAGTGCAAAAAAGCCTCGCCATCGAAAGGTGTGATCCGTGATGACTTCGACCCGGCACAGATTGCGGACGTGTATAAACATTATGCTTCAGCGATTTCCGTACTGACCGATGAAAAATATTTCCAGGGCAGCTTTGATTTCCTGCCCATCGTCAGCCGTATCGCGTCGCAACCCATCCTGTGTAAGGACTTTATTATCGATCCTTACCAGATATACCTGGCGCGTTTCTACCAGGCGGACGCCTGCCTGCTGATGCTGTCAGTACTGGAGGATGAGCAATATCGACAACTCGCCGCCGTGGCCCATAGCCTGAAAATGGGTGTTCTGACCGAGGTCAGCAACGAAGAAGAGCTGGAACGCGCGATTGCGCTTGGCGCAAAAGTCGTCGGTATTAACAACCGCGATTTACGTGACCTGTCGATTGATCTGAATCGCACCCGCCAACTGGCGCCACGTCTGGGCCATGGCGTAATCGTCATCAGCGAGTCCGGTATTAATACCTACGGCCAGGTACGCGAACTCAGCCACTTCGCCAACGGTTTTCTGATTGGCTCTGCGCTGATGTCGCATGATGACCTGCACGCCGCTGTGCGTCGGGTTCTGCTTGGCGAGAACAAAGTCTGCGGTTTGACCCGGGCTCAGGATGCAAACGCGGCATATGAAGCGGGCGCAATATATGGCGGGTTGATTTTTGTGCCCTCATCTCCGCGCGTAGTTAGCGTTGAGCAGGCGCGGGAAGTGATGAGCGGCGCGCCATTACAGTATGTCGGCGTGTTCCGCAACACCGAGATTACCGAGGTGCGCGATAAAGCGTTGGCCCTGGGACTGACTGCGGTGCAACTGCATGGGAGCGAAGATCAGACCTATGTTGACGCGCTGCGCGATGCGCTGCCCAAACAGGTGCAAATCTGGAAAGCGCTGAGTGTTGGCGAAACGTTGCCAGACCGGGATTATCAGCATGTCGATAAATACGTGTTCGACAACGGCCAGGGTGGTAGCGGTCAACGCTTCGACTGGTCGCTTTTAGGCGGGCAATCGCTGGAAAACGTTTTACTGGCTGGCGGACTTGGCGCTGATAACTGTGTCAACGCGGCAAAAACCGGCTGTGCCGGGCTCGATTTTAATTCTGGCGTAGAGTCACAGCCGGGCATCAAAGATGCACGACTTCTGGCTTCGGTCTTTCAGACGCTGCGCGCATATTAAGGAAAAGGACATGACAACATTACTCAATCCGTACTTTGGTGAATTTGGCGGTATGTATGTGCCACAAATTCTGATGCCTGCTCTGCGTCAACTGGAAGAAGCTTTCGTCAGCGCGCAAAAAGATCCTGAGTTTCAGGCGCAGTTTACCGATCTGCTGAAAAACTATGCTGGTCGTCCAACCGCGCTGACAAAATGCCAGAACATTACTCACGGGACCAACACCACGCTGTATCTTAAGCGTGAAGATTTACTGCACGGCGGCGCGCACAAAACTAACCAGGTGTTGGGTCAGGCGTTACTGGCGAAGCGTATGGGGAAAACGGAAATCATCGCCGAAACCGGCGCAGGTCAGCACGGCGTCGCATCGGCGATAGCCAGTGCGCTGCTGGGTCTGAAGTGCCGTATTTATATGGGCGCGAAAGACGTTGAGCGTCAGTCGCCTAACGTTTTCCGTATGCGTCTGATGGGGGCAGAAGTCATTCCTGTTCATAGCGGTTCTGCAACGCTGAAGGATGCCTGTAACGAAGCCCTGCGCGACTGGTCTGGCAGCTACGATACCGCGCACTATATGCTCGGGACGGCGGCAGGACCGCATCCCTTCCCGACCATTGTACGTGAATTCCAGCGCATGATCGGCGAAGAAACAAAAGCGCAGATCCTGGAAAAAGAAGGTCGTTTGCCGGACGCTGTTATCGCCTGCGTGGGCGGTGGTTCTAACGCCATTGGTATGTTTGCCGATTTTATTAATGAAACCAGCGTCGGTCTGATTGGCGTAGAGCCAGGCGGTCACGGGATCGAATCCGGTGAACACGGCGCACCGTTAAAACACGGTCGTGTCGGGATTTACTTTGGCATGAAATCCCCGATGATGCAGACCGAAGAAGGACAGATTGAAGAGTCTTACTCTATTTCCGCAGGTCTGGATTTCCCGTCTGTCGGGCCGCAGCATGCATACCTGAACAGCATCGGTCGCGCCGATTATGTTTCAATCACCGACGATGAAGCGCTGGAAGCCTTCAAAACGCTGTGTTTACATGAGGGGATTATCCCGGCGCTGGAGTCCTCCCATGCCCTGGCACACGCCCTGAAAATGATGCGTGAAAATCCGGAAAAAGAGCAGTTACTGGTGGTAAATCTCTCCGGTCGCGGCGACAAAGACATTTTCACCGTACACGATATTCTGAAAGCGCGAGGGGAAATCTGATGGAACGTTACGAAAATCTTTTTGCACAGTTGAAGGACCGCAAAGAAGGTGCTTTTGTCCCCTTCGTAACCCTGGGCGATCCGTCGGTTGAGCAGTCACTGAAAATCATTGATACGCTGATTGAAGCCGGTGCTGATGCGCTTGAGCTAGGCATTCCATTCTCCGATCCGCTGGCGGACGGTCCGACCATACAGGAAGCCACACTGCGGGCATTCGCCGCGGGCGTGACACCGTCACAATGCTTTGAGATGCTGGCATTGATTCGTCAGAAACACCCTACCATTCCAATTGGTCTGCTGATGTATGCCAACCTGGTATTCAGCAAGGGTATTGACGAATTCTACGCTCAGTGTGAGAAAGTCGGTGTGGATTCTGTTTTGGTGGCAGATGTGCCTGTTGAGGAGTCTGGACCATTCAGAACTGCGGCACTCCGCCACAACATTGCACCTATTTTCATCTGCCCCCCTAACGCTGATGAAGAACTGCTCCGCCAGATTGCCTCTTACGGTCGCGGCTATACCTATCTGCTTTCACGTGCTGGCGTGACCGGTGCTGAAAATCGTGCGGCGTTACCGCTCCATCATCTGGTGGAAAAACTGAAAGAATACGGTGCTCCTCCGTCATTACAGGGATTTGGTATCTCAGCGCCTGACCAGGTCACCGGCGCGATTGAAGCCGGTGCTGCCGGGGCAATTTCCGGCTCAGCGATTGTGAAAATCATTGAGAAGAATGTTGCCGCACCTGAGCAGATGCTGGCTGAGCTGAAAGCCTTTGTCAGCGCAATGAAAGCGGCCACGCCTTACTAAGCTAAATCAACCGCCAGAGACTTCTGGCGGTTTTACCCTTCTTTGGTGTTCTTCATTTTGTACATGGCGTTATCCGCATTCTGAATTGCCACATCCAGCTCGCCGTTCACTTCCGCAATCCCCCACGACACTGACAATGGCACGGTATGACCGTCCACCACAAACACATGGCTGGTCACCTGCCCGCTAATGCGTTGCGCAATTGCCTTAGCGTCACTTGCCTGCGAGCGAAACAGCAGGATCATAAACTCATCCCCGCCGGTACGAATCACAATATCGTGGCTGGTTCGGGTGTTAGACAGCATTCGGTTAGCGATAATTTGCAGCGCCCGGTCACCTGCCGCATGGCCCCAGGTATCATTGACAGCCTTGAACTTATTGCAATCCAGTAACACCACCGAGCAGTGCGATAAATCACGACGCTTGATGATGTCGAGAATTCGGCGGTTAAAACAACCGGTCAGCGTGTCGATATAAACCTTGAGGTCGCTTTCATTCAGCCAGGATTTTAGTGAGAAACTGATGATGACGAAGAAGAACGGCGCCAGCAGGATCACAATTCCGGCATGCGAATCACGCACCATAAAACGGCCTAATGACAGCGAATAGTGCAGCGCATATTTCTCCGAAAAGTTGCGCACCATATAGCGGGACTGGCCTGTACATCTGCCGGATAAACAAAGGCTCTCATTGTTGGTCAAATTCACCAACTCCACATTCAGCTCAGGTGGAAGGTGGTAGTCAAAGGCTTGAGCCAACGCTTCCTGCAATTCCGGCTTTGAATGGTCATAGACCAGATAGGCCACGATTTGGTCTGATATCTCTTTACCCGACAGATCGTAGATATAGCTCACCACGCTGTAAGCTTTTTCACCGGTAATTTTATCGGTATAGAAGTTCGTTGAACTAAGGGCTTTGTTTTTGACGTTTTTTTGCAACAGTCGGGTATAGAAATCGACAGGTGGATAGAAAAAGTTGGTGATATCCCGCGCCATTTCAGAATTGGAGAAGCTGAAATTGCGCGAATCGGAAGCCATAAACCAGTAAAAATAATCTGAGTTTTTGGCGATAATGTAACGATGCGCATCGAAGCTCCCCGGGTTTAGCTCATTGACCATCCCGCGAATAAACTCCGCCGCCGTATACATACACAACGCATTATGACTGGTTCGCTGGGCAATAATTGTCCCCGTCGCCGAATGCAGCCGCTTTGGGTCGGCGTTAATGCCCCATTCATCTTCATTGCGGGGAACAAATTGTGAAATTTCGCCACATTGCTCGCCCGTTTTGATATGGTGATAGCGCTCGCCAATCGCGTCGGCGATCAACTCGTTATCGTTAAAAATGTCCATCATGCGCGCTTGCAGGCGATTAACACCTTCACTGGCTGCCGCTATCCGCTGCTCATAGATAATAAACAGAAATAACGAAGTAAATATCAACGTAATGAGCCCTGATACCAGCAATGCCTGCCTGTTTCTGAGCTTATCCTGCACAATCTTCACGAGTCCACCCTGCTAGTTAACATATTGCCAAACCGGTTACCCGTTTATGTTGTTGCATAACTGCGCTGTACGTTGATTGAGAATATTTACCGCCCCTTCGCTGATGAGTCAAAAGCTCGCCGTTGCGCGCGCTGAAGTTACCGATTTATACAACAAAAGCACATATTTGTTAACATAAATGCAAACTAAGCATCGCCTTCAATGGGATACCCTGCCCGACGGATAGCCTCACGGCAGTCGTTCACACCGGCGGCGTACCCCGCTTCAATCTCACAAACCGGGCTGGCGCTGCAATAAGGCAGTTTAACCGGAGTGGCCATAAGTTTCTCCAGAATCTCCATTTTATCCATGTAATTCAGCAGCTCACGAGCCACGCTTACGGCAAACTCGGCCGTATCATCGCCGGTGAACGGTTCCAGAAGCGTGATTTTTTGTTGGAGTTGATGGCGGGTTAGCATCGTCAATACCCTCAAAGCCAGTTTGCTTAAAGAGTAGCATTACATCGAAGAAGAGAAATACGCCACTGACGATTCAGGGGGCAAATCTTAATCACAGCCTTCACAGTTATGGCTGAAACCGGGCACGGTACCCTCGTATTTTTACAGAACATATTCATAGGTAGCGAATAGCTCTGCCCATCCCACATTCGATCTGAGATGTTGCCGTTGTTTGCAATGTTTAAGAGATGAGCAGCGAAACGCTGAATGCATCAATATCATAAAGTTTTAGTAATGATTTACATAGATATCATATTAAATGTGAATATTACATTGGCTCATCAAGACTAAAATCGTTATAGTGTCTGAGTAATAGCGTTATTTTTGCAAGGCCATAATAATTTCACTTAGGTCATGTTATTAACGTGTGAATTAATTGTTTATAAATGCAGGATGCTCCAGGACTATTTGCACTTAACTCAAATTCACCTTTTAAAAATATTCAGAAAGCCAAAGGGATCAAACCACAGGATAACAACTAAATAGCATTGAATAAAACGACATAACGGCGATCACACCTGAGACAGGTCTGTGAGGTTGCTACATGTAACTTATTCACCCTCAATAATTGCATGAGTAAACAATAAAAGCACATAAGAAGAAAATTCTTATGTTTAAAACATATTTTGTTTGTCAGGATATCTGGGTCCATAAATTAAAAATCATGTCTATCCAATTTAATCTTCAAATGGTCAGAAGTGGTTTACGCCCACTTAAAATTATTCCGCTAATTATTTCTGTGTTAATTATTGCCAGTGTTAATATATTAACTGCAAAATATAACACTGTAATTAATCGGACGCTTGTGTTTTTCATGATCATGCTTTCATTACGATGCCTACAGTATGTTTTTTTCAGAAATATTCTGGCTGTTTTAATTTTAATACCCGTCGCAGCTGATATCACTCTTCAATTGCATGCCTGGAATAATTACAACTCAGAATTTAGTTATGGATTTGCGTTAAGTGTTTTGAACACAACTCCCAGTGAAGCAATAGCGATGCTGAGATTATATTGGCGCGACTGTGTTACGTTCTTTACACTTGTAATGTTTTTTATTTACTCTATAAACACTGGCGCGAGACCTGTACCCTATCGATTTCGTCACTACCCAATAGTTATTTTGGGCTTAATAATTTTCTTTTTGTTTTCGCAAGCTTATCTCCACCAGATAAGGAAAAGTAATGTTGAAAGTCTGGTGCAACGAGTCATCCGCTCTACTCCAGTAAGTACCGGAAAAGAGTTTATGCAGGCTATGCAAGATAACGCCATAATTTCTGATATCGGTACAAACATTCCCAATTATAAGATAACAGTAACTGATACCGGGATCGAAAACTATATACTGATCGTCGGGGAATCTGCGCGTGCGTTAAATATGGGGATATATGGATACACAAGGGATACCACCCCTGAACTTATCAAACAAAAGCAGCAACTTTTACTGTTTAATAACGCGATTGCGCCTGCACCGGTAACAATCATGGCCGTCCCCCTGGCACTTACTGCTGACTCAGTGCAAGCCCGTCACCCGCGTAATTACAGCGATAATATTATTAATATCACCAACCAGGCTGGCTATGATACATACTGGTACAGTCGCCAGGGAAATGGAGGGGCGCATAACAATATAATTACCGGGATTGCCATGAATGCACATCAGCATGAATGGATAGAATATGGCTATGATGAGGCGTTGTTACCGTTATTACATAAGGCATTGCAGAAGCCAGGTAAGAAACTTATTGTCCTGCATTTATATGGCAGTCATGAACCTTCCTGTCAACGTTTTCCAGAAAGTCATACTGTCTTATTTGGCCAGAGTAAAGCTGACGATTGTTATGATAACTCAATTCGCTATACTGATGAACTGATGGGTAATATATTCAATGCACTGGAAAACACTCGCTCATCAGTAATGTATTTTTCCGATCATGCGCTGATCCGTGATCCTGCTCGCTCGGTGGTTTATTCTCATGGTGGTGTTAGACCGCCTAAAGAGGCATTACAAATCCCGATGTATATTTGGTACAGCCATTTAGTCGATGAGAAAACAAAGTTCACTGGAGATTATAATACGCCGTGGTCTGCCGATGATCTTAACTCTCTTGCAGAATTGTGGCTTGGCATCCATCGTCAGGGCAACGCGAAAAAGTCTATGAAATCCTGGTTAATAAACTACCAAAAGGAGATTTTCATCATGGACACAACGGGTAAAAAATACCATTGGAATGATGTTCGTTAATGCTGAAGAGTTGGCAAAACTGGTCATCAAATGACCAGTTTTGCAGAAGGGCTTTGCAGAAGAGCTTAAAAACGATAACCCGCAGAGAACATAAACACCCACGGATCGAGACGCACGCTGTCTCGCTGCTGGACGCCACCCATTTTATAACTTGCGGTGGTGTCGATATCCATGTACCAGACCGACATGTTAATCAGCCAGTCGCGGTTAATCAGATAGTCCATACCGACTTGCCCTGCCGCCCCCCAGGAATCTTTCAGGCTCAGGTCCGATAAGCCGGTTTTTTTGCCGTTATCGTTAAAACTTTCGTCGAAGAAGGTGGTGTAGTTCACACCAACACCAACATAAGGACGCAGTTTGCTGCTGGAGTCACCGAAGTACCACTGCGCCATTAACGTCGGTGGCAAGTGGTGAACAGTGGCAATATCGCCCGTCGCGGCAGTCCCAATTTTGTGACGGAACGGCGTGGCTGCCAGTAATTCAACACCGATATTGTCGGTTGCCATGTAGGTGAATGTCAGACCCAGTTGGGTGTTATTACTGACATCAAAGCCACCTAAGCTTCCCAGCGTCCCCCCCGCGCCTTCCGTCGGCCTGACGGTGGCAGAACCCGCACGAATGAAGAATTCTCCAGCCTCATGCGCAAATGCGTTACCAGAGAGAAGAGTTGTTAAAGCCACTGCTGCAACTGTTAATTTTTTCATGTCCGCTCCATCGTTATGGTTATAAAAGCGGAACAAATATACCCACATTGGAGTAATAAGTGATCTTACCTGGATCACATTGACTTTGATAATTTAACATTTATTGATCCAGATTAAGTTAGAACTTGCATTCAAAATCCTGGTTAAATTAATTCAGATCAATTTTGATATATTTTCGCCATGCAAGTATCCGATACTCGCTGATGGCAAGCGTTGCTTATTTGCCCATGATGCGCAGAGAACAATCAGCGTTCTTGCATAACGCTGAAGTGATAGCCAAAAATTACCGGAGCTTTACAAAGATATGCCTTTCCATACATCGCGCGATGCTGCCACTGTAGAGTTATCCAGGGTACAATTGCCCGCAAATGAACACCTGCAAAACTCAAGGAGAGTGCATGTCTATCACGGCGAAATCCGTTTACCGTGACACGGGAAACTTTTTCCGTAATCAATTCATTACCATCTTGCTGGTATCGTTGTTGTGCGCGTTTATCACAGTGGTGTTAGGGCATGCCTTTTCTCCCAGTGACGCACAAATTGCGCAGCTCAGTGAAGGGGATCAGTTAACCAGTAGCGTGGGTCTGTTCGATCTGGTACAAAATATGAGCCCGGAGCAACAGCAAATTCTGCTACGCGCTTCCGCGGCGTCGACATTTTCAGGCCTGATTGGTAATGCCATCCTCGCGGGAGGTATCATCCTGATGATTCAGCTGATTTCAGCAGGTCATCGGGTCAGCGCGTTACGCGCCATCGGCGCCAGTGCGCCAGTGTTGCCCAAGCTGTTTATTCTGATTTTTCTGACTACTCTGCTGGTGCAAATCGGTATTATGCTGGTGGTCGTACCCGGTATTCTGCTGGCTATCCTGTTAGCTCTCGCACCGGTGATGTTGGTACAGGATAAAATGGGTGTCTTTGCCGCAATGCGCAACAGTATGCGTCTGACATGGTCTAATATGCGACTGGTCGCGCCGGCAGTGATCGGTTGGCTGCTGGCTAAAACGCTGCTGTTGCTTTTTGCGCCAAGTTTTGCGGTACTTACGCCGAACGTAGGCGCGGTATTGGCGAATACGCTGAGCAATATGATCTCCGCCGTGTTGCTGATCTATTTGTTCCGCCTGTACATGCTGATTCGCCAATAAACCCTGAACGCATACCGGGCGCAGGCCTGGTGCTTTTGATGACGGAATGAAGAATGAAGCAGTTTCTTGATTTTTTACCGCTGGTTGTCTTTTTTGCCTTTTATAAGCTTTACGACATCTACGCGGCGACCTCGGCACTGATTGTCGCGACGGCTGTGGTTTTGATTTACAGCTGGGTTCGCTACCGCAAGGTCGAGAAGATGGCGTTAATCACCTTTGTTCTGGTTGCCGTGTTCGGTGGCCTGACTATCTTCTTCCACAACGATGAATTCATTAAGTGGAAAGTTACGGTGATTTACGGACTGTTTGCCGGTGCGCTGCTGGTTAGCCAGTGGGTGATGAAAAAGCCACTGATTCAGCGCATGTTAGGCAAAGAGCTGACCCTGCCGCAGCAGGTCTGGTCGAAGCTTAATTTAGCCTGGGCCGTCTTTTTCATTCTCTGTGGCCTGGCGAATATCTATATCGCTTTTTGGCTGCCGCAGAATATTTGGGTCAACTTTAAAGTATTCGGCCTGACAGCCCTGACCTTATTCTTTACGCTGCTGAGCGGTGTCTATATTTACCGCCATCTGCCGCAGGAAGATAAATCGTAATACATGCCCGCCAGATCTACCGATCTGGCGAATTTTTATCCCCTCAGGTTCCTCATTACCGCTAACCCGGCTTACTTCCACTTCACACGCCGCATCCCTCTGTTCTCAACGCGCAAATTCTAGTAGCATCGCGCCTGTAATCTTTCTCTATAGTCGGTTCAACAATGACAACAACGAATAATACTCCCCAGGGTGAACTGGTTTTACGCACTCTGGCTATGCCTGCCGATACCAATGCGAACGGTGATATTTTTGGCGGCTGGCTGATGTCACAAATGGATATAGGTGGCGCTATTCAGGCCAAAGAGATCGCACATGGTCGTGTGGTAACGGTGCGCGTTGAAGGAATGAGCTTTTTACGCCCGGTTGCCGTAGGCGATGTGGTTTGTTGCTATGCGCGCTGCGTGAAGCGCGGGACGACCTCGATCAGCATTAATATTGAAGTCTGGGTGAAGAAAGTTGCTTCAGAACCTATCGGCCAGCGCTACAAAGCCACCGAAGCCCTGTTTATCTATGTTGCCGTTGATAAAGACGGTAAGCCACGTCCGATCCCTACCCTGGGCTGATAAGTCACGATAGCATCGCCCTCCGGCAATCACTCAGTTCATTGCTTATTGCCGGATGGCGGCGAACCGCCAAATCCGGCCTGCGCCTTATTCAATCTGCGTTGCGCCGTTCAGACGGAACACGATATTCACTACCAGTCCGGACCCCGGTTTCCCGGCCTCATAGCGCCATCTGCGCATCGCATTTTTCACTTCACGCTCAAACATATTCGCCGGCTGCGCGGACAGAATTTCCACGTTTTCAACACGGCCATCCGGCGTCACATCAAATTTAACTTTAACACGACCTTCTATGCGTAGCGCTTGCGCTCGCGCAGGATACTGCGGCTGATTACGGCTTAAAGCGCGAGGACCTGCTGGCGCACTTACCGCTGCTTTACTGGTTGCCGGCGCAGTACTGGTCGTTGGACGCGCAGGCGCCGTATTTTCAAATGGGGATGCCGGGCGCGGCTCTGCGGGTTTAGCATCACGTTTGGGCTGCTCTACCACTTTTTTCACCGGTTTTGGCTTCGGTTTAGGCTTGGGCTTCGGTTTCTCAATCACTACCGGCGCCTCTTTTGGCGGCTCCGGGATTGGCTCTGGTTCCGGTTCTGGCTCGACTACGGGTTCCGGCGGCGGCTGAACGGCCTGGGGCGGTTCGAGATCGGCAGGCGCGACCATGGTAACGGAGATCGGCTGCGCTGGCGCAGGCAGTTCAATAACCTGATGTACCGAGGTATACAATAGACCCGCCACTACAGCACCATGGATGCCGACGGAAAGTAACGTTGGCCAGGGAAAGCGACGAGGTAAATCAAGGGTCATTGAAGTCATAATCGTTTCAGTTAAAAAACCAGGCCCTGATTTTAAATGCAAATAGCAATCATATTCAATAAGACCTGGGCAGTAAGCCGCATTTAAAACACGATTTTATGTAAAAAAACCTTCATCACAATGTGGTCTTAACAAATCCGTTATCTTTACGTTGCAGTTGGCATGCCTTTCCAATAACGTAATTAACGACTTTTACCGATTAAGGAGCTCTACCCGTGCTGTACGTTATTTATGCTCAAGATATCGCAGACTCTCTCGACAAACGCCTTTCCGTGCGCCCTGCTCATCTGGCCCGTCTGCAACTCCTGCATGACGAAGGACGACTGCTCACGGCAGGACCGATGCCAGCAGTTGACAGTAACGATCCGGGTGTCGCGGGGTTTACCGGCTCGACGGTAATTGCAGAATTTGAATCTTTAGAAGCAGCGCAGGCGTGGGCAGAAGCCGACCCCTATGTCGCAGCAGGCGTTTACGCGCAGGTTTCAGTAAAACCGTACAAGAAAGTATTTTAAAAACAGAACGAAAGCAGACATTGGGCACCACCAGCGGTGCCCTTTTGAGATCAGATACTGTGGATTGCAAACAGCAACGAGTTACGTTGATGATTCAGAATACACTTTCTGATGCTATGGATACGCATGTTACGACGCGATTGTCCTTCAAGCCAACGTGCTTTACGGCGGCTAGCCTGACGCTGCATCCGCCAGCGTCCCACTTCCGTTCTACTACGCTTCATGTTAACTACTCTTCCAGTCACTGAGCGGCCATTATAACGCCACACCGAATGCAGGCCAGTGGTTTTCCCGTGTTTTTATTTGCCAGATTTATCCTGATGCGTAAACTCTTAACAATACGCTTTCAAAAGGATTTTTAAATTTATGACAACCTTCTACACCGTGGTGAGTTGGCTGGTCATTCTGGGTTACTGGGTACTCATTGCTGGCGTCACATTACGCATTCTAATGAAGCGACGCGCAGTGCCCTCCGCAATGGCATGGCTGTTGATCATCTATATACTGCCATTGGTAGGGATCATAGCTTATCTGTCCTTCGGTGAACTCCACCTGGGTAAACGCCGCGCCGAACGCGCCCGGGCAATGTGGCCTTCCACGGCCAAATGGCTGAACGACCTCAAAGCCTGTGAACATATTTTCGCACAGGAAAACAGCAGCGTTGCTTCTTCATTATTTAAGCTGTGCGAGCGTCGTCAGGGAATCGCCGGCGTTAAGGGGAATCAACTGCAGCTGCTCACCAGTTCCGATGACGTGATGCAGGCGCTGATCCGTGATATTCAACTGGCGCGTCATAATATCGAGATGGTGTTCTACATCTGGCAACCGGGAGGTATGGCCGATCAGGTTGCCGAGTCGTTAATGGCGGCCGCCAGAAGAGGCGTTCACTGCCGCCTGATGCTGGACTCTGCGGGCAGCGTGGCATTCTTCCGCAGCCCGTGGGCGGCGATGATGCGTAACGCGGGTATTGAAGTCGTCGAAGCCCTCAAGGTTAACCTGATGCGTGTGTTTTTGCGCCGGATGGACCTGCGCCAACACCGTAAGATGGTGATGATCGACAACTATATTGCTTATACCGGCAGCATGAACATGGTCGACCCGCGCTTCTTTAAGCAGGATGCGGGCGTGGGTCAATGGGTCGATTTAATGGCGAGAATGGAAGGACCTGTTGCCACCGCGATGGGCATCGTCTATTCCTGCGACTGGGAAATTGAAACCGGGAAACGCATTTTACCCCCGCCGCCGGATATCAATATCATGCCGTTTGAGCAGGCCAGCGGTCACACCATTCACACTATCGCCTCAGGACCAGGTTTTCCTGAAGATTTGATCCATCAGGCGCTATTAACTGCTGCTTATTCGGCGCGTGAATATTTAATTATGACCACGCCCTATTTCGTCCCCAGCGATGATTTACTGCATGCGATCTGTACGGCCGCACAGCGTGGGGTCGACGTCAGTATCATTCTTCCGCGTAAGAATGATTCCCTGCTGGTTGGCTGGGCAAGCCGGGCATTTTTCACCGAACTGCTGGCTGCGGGCGTCAAAATATATCAGTTCGAAGGCGGCTTGCTGCACACCAAGAGCGTACTGGTTGATGGCGAACTGAGCCTGGTCGGTACCGTTAACCTGGATATGCGCAGTTTGTGGCTGAATTTTGAAATCACGCTGGTTATTGATGACGCAGGATTCGGGGGCGACCTCGCCGCAGTGCAGGATGATTATATTTCTCGTTCACGCCTTCTTGACGCTCGTTTGTGGGTAAAACGACCACTCTGGCAGCGGATTGCCGAGCGACTGTTTTACTTCTTTAGCCCGTTGCTGTAAAACGTGCCAATCAGACAGTAAACAGGTAGTCATTATGGATATGGATTTGAACAACCGCCTGACCGAAGACGAAACGCTTGAGCAGGCTTACGATATTTTTCTCGAACTGGCTGCGGACAACCTCGATCCGGCAGATATCATTCTGTTCAATTTGCAGTTTGAAGAGCGCGGCGGTGCAGAATTATTTGACCCGGCAGAGGACTGGCAGGAACACGTCGATTTTGACCTGAATCCTGACTTCTTTGCCGAAGTGGTGATTGGTCTGGCAGATACAGAAGACGGCGAGATTAACGACATTTTTGCCCGCGTTCTGTTGTGTCGCGAAAAAGATCACAAGCTCTGCCACATTCTCTGGCGCGAATAATTAAAAAAAGCTGCTCTCGCAGCTTTTTTTCTTTTAGCCCGGTAATTTGCTTCCGCACCGGTTACAAAACTGCGCGCTGTGCTCATGCTGACTTTGCTGACACTGCGGACATTTACGCTGATTCTGCCGATGCTGGAACGCACTGCTCATATGCGTCGTTATCAAACCTGTCGGGATCGCAATCACGGAATAACCGATCAAAATCAGCACTGACGCTACCATGCGCCCGAGCGGCGTGTGGGGCGTGATATCGCCATAGCCGACGGTGGTTACCGTGACGATGGCCCAATACACTGATGCATTCAGCGTACTAAAACCATATTTGGGTCCTTCAATCAGATACATTAGCGCGCCGAATACAATCATCAGAATGGCAATAAATGAATAGAACAAGATTAGCTGATGCCGGGCGCTTTTTATTGCGCTCCAGAATATACGCAGAGAAGGCATAAAGCGCAGCAGTTTGAGAATTCGCAGTACACGCAGGACACGCATCGCCCGCCAGGCGAAAACATAACTCAGACTGATTTCCGGCCATAACCACATCACATACAGTGGCAGAATGGTGGCAAGATCAATAATCCCCCAGAAGCTAAATACATATTTAGCGGGATTAGCCCAGCAGCATAATCGCAACAGATATTCGAGAGTAAAGACCAGAGTGATAAAGACTTCCAGCCAGACAAATACGCGCCACTCCTCAAAGGTCAAATGGTATTGCGTCCCGACCCCGGACTCAACGAAGATAACAATCACGCTGAGCAGCGCGAACAGTGCGCACATACCTTCAAAACGGCGCCCCGAGCGTGTGTCTAAATCAAATAATGTACGATAAAGCGTACGGCGAACAGAAGAAACTAAGCCAGACACAAATACCTCACCAAAAAGAAGGGCTGACCTTTGTCAGCCCTCTCGATTATAGCGGGTCTACTTTCAGGCAGGAAACGGCGTGTCGAAAACTGCCTTCAAGAACCGGGCGTGTTTTTGCACACTCTGGTCCGGCAATCGGGCAGCGCGTACGGAACACACAGCCCGAAGGAGGATTAATCGGCGACGGCAACTCGCCTTCCAGCAACTGGATAACTTTGTTCCTTTCCATATCCGGATCGGGGATCGGCACAGCAGACATTAGCGCTTTGGTATAGGGGTGCAGCGGATTATGGTACACCTCGTCATAGGTGCCTAATTCCACTGCGTGTCCGAGATACATCACCAGTACGCGATCGGAGATATGCTTAACCACTGCCAGGTCGTGGGCAATGAAAATTAATGACAGCCCCATTTCACGCTGTAGCTGCTGCAGGAGGTTGACGACCTGAGCCTGAATGGATACGTCCAGCGCAGAAACCGGTTCATCACAGATAATCAGTTTCGGTTCGAGAATCAGCGCGCGGGCAATACCGATACGCTGACATTGGCCGCCGGAAAACTCATGCGGGTAACGGTTAATCAGGTTTGGCAGCAACCCAACCTTCATCATCATTGCCTTCACGCGGTCACGGACTTCCTGCCCCGGCAGTTTCGGATGATAAGTCCGCAACGGCTCGGCAATAATTTCACCAATGGTCATACGCGGGTTTAATGACGCCAGCGGATCCTGGAAAATCATCTGGATATCACTGCGCACCTCACGCCATTCATCAGGTTTCATACCCAACAAATCTTTCCCCAGCCAGGCGACCTTTCCATCAGTGGCTTTCACCAGACCGATAATCGCCCGAGCAAAGGTCGATTTTCCGCAGCCGGATTCCCCCACCACGCCAAGGGTTTCACCTTCATACAATCGCAGGGTGACGCCATCAACCGCTTTCAGGGATTTCGACGGTTGCCAGAACCACTGCTTACCATCCTTAATGTCGAAATGAACTTTGAGATCGGCAATTTCAAGGAGTACTTTTCGTTGTTCGGTGACCGTATTCATACCAGTTCCTCCACCGGTTTAAAGCAGGCGCGCAGACGGCCCGGACTAAATTCCTCCAGTGGTGGGGCACTGCTACAGATTTCCATCGCATGCGGGCAGCGCGGCTGGAACGGACAGCCTTTTGGCAGACGCAGCAGGTTCGGCGGATTGCCCGGGATAGTCAACATCTCTTCCCCTTCGGCGTCCAGACGCGGTACGGCATTCAGCAAACCAATTGAATACGGATGAACGGGCTTATAAAAGACATCCCGTGCACTGCCATATTCCATGGTTCGTCCGGCGTACATCACCAGCACTTTGTCACAAATACCGGCGACAACCCCCAGATCGTGGGTGATCATGATAATTGCGGTGTTAAATTCACTTTTCAGTTCATTCAGCAGCGTCATAATTTGCGCCTGTACCGTAACATCGAGCGCGGTAGTCGGCTCATCGGCGATCAATAATTTTGGTCTGCACAGCAGCGCCATGGCGATCATTACGCGCTGACGCATTCCGCCAGAGAATTCATGCGGATACATTTTCATGCGCTTGCGCGCTTCCGGCATTTTCACCGCATCCAGCATTTTTACTGACTCTTCAAACGCTTCTGCTTTACTCATGCCTTTGTGCAGCATGAGCACTTCCATCAGTTGCTCTCCGACCCGCATGTACGGATTCAGAGAGGTCATCGGATCCTGAAAAATCATTGAGATTTGCTCGGCGCGCAGTTTGTTCAGCTCGTGCTCCGGTAAATTCAATATTTCACGCCCGTTAAACGTAGCGGAACCTCCGATACGGCCATTCGCCGCCAGCAGCCCCATCAGGGCAAACGCGGTTTGCGATTTGCCCGAACCGGACTCACCCACAATACCCAACGTTTCTCCGGCTCGCAGGGAAAAGTTTAAATCGTTTACTGCAGTAACATCGCCATCGGGGGTGGCAAACGTCACGCGCAAATCCTTAACGTTCAGCAGTGCGTTAGCCTGTTGTTGCGCGAGCGGCGCGGTTGCGGTCTCAATTACGCTCATGGCGGCGCTCCTTAACGGTCTTTCGGGTCGAGGGCATCACGCAGGCCATCGCCAATAAAGTTAAAACAGAACAAAGTAACCACCAGGAAACCGGCCGGGAACAGCAACAGCCATGGCGATACTTCCATTGAGTTGGCGCCATCACTCAGCAATGCGCCCCAGCTACTTAACGGCTCCTGCGTCCCTAATCCCAGAAAACTCAGGAAAGACTCAAACAGGATCATGCTGGGCACCAGCAACGAGGCGTAGACCACCACAACCCCCAATACGTTTGGCACAATATGACGGATAACGATGCGCACGGTAGACACCCCGCCGACTTGCGCCGCCTCAATAAACTCTTTGCGCTTCAGACTCAGCGTTTGTCCACGCACGATACGCGCCATATCCAGCCAGGAAACCATTCCGATAGCGACAAAAATCAGCAGGATGTTTTGTCCAAAGAAGGTCACCAGCAGGATCACGAAGAACATGAACGGGAAGGAGTTGAGGATTTCCAGCAGGCGCATCATTACCGAGTCGATTTTACCGCCGAGATAACCCGACAAAGAACCATACAGCGTGCCAACCACGACCGCCACCAACGCGGCGGCAATGCCAACCATCAGCGAGATGCGCCCGCCAATCGCCACACGCACCAGCAGGTCGCGACCTGATGAGTCGGTGCCAAAGTAGTGCCCGGACTCCATATCCGGCGCGCTGGACATCATTCCCCAGTCGGTATCAAAGTAGGTAAACTGCGACAGCATCGGCGCCAGCGTCACAAACAGCGCAATAATCACCAGCACCACCAGGCTTGCCACCGCCGCGCGGTTATGCATAAATCGGCGACGTGCGTCCTGCCACAGGCTGCGACCTTCGACCTCCAGCTTTTCACTGAAATTCTCCAGCGCCTCGCTGTTTTTCTTACTTAACATCATAGCGAGCTCCAGTATCAGTAACGAATCTTCGGATCGATAACGGCATACAGCACATCGACAATCGCGTTAAACACGATAGTCAGCGTACCGACCAGAATGGTCAGACTCAGGACCAGCGAATAATCGCGATTTAAGGCGCCATTGACGAACAGTTGCCCAATGCCCGGCAAACCATAGATGGTTTCAATGACCATTGAACCAGTGATTATGCCGACAAATGCCGGTCCCATATAAGACAGCACGGGTAGCAGCGCAGGTTTTAACGCATGGCGGAAAATAATCCGCCGCATCGGCAGCCCTTTGGCGCGCGCGGTACGAATAAAGTTTGAGTGCAGCACTTCAATCATTGAGCCGCGGGTAATACGGGCAATACTGGCGATATAGGCGAGCGATAACGCCACCATCGGCAGGATCATAAATTTCAACGCCCCGCCGTTCCAGCCACCGCCGGGCAGCCATTTCAACGTTATGGCGAATATCATGACCAATAAGGGAGCAACGACGAAACTGGGGATAACCACCCCGGTCATCGCGACCCCCATTACCGTGTAGTCCCAGCGCGTATTTTGCTTCAGCGCGGCGATCACCCCTGCGCTAACGCCGACGAGCACCGCCAGAATAAAGGCCGCTGCGCCAAGCTTCGCTGACACCGGAAAACTTGAAGCGACAAGGTCGTTAACCGTGTAATCTTTATATTTAAAGGATGGCCCAAAATCGCCATGCGCCAGTTGTTTCAGGTAGCTGAAATACTGTGTGGAGATGGGATCGTTGAGATGATATTTCGCTTCTATATTAGCCAGCACTTCTGGCGGCAATGCGCGTTCCCCGGTGAATGGGCTTCCCGGCGCAAGGCGCATCATAAAGAATGAAATCGTAATAAGAATAAACAGCGTCGGAATCGCTTCCAGACAGCGACGTAATATAAATTTCAACATAACCCGTACCTTCCGGCGTGTGCCTTTATACCCGTCATACTTCCAGTCGCAGGTGCGTTGGCTTTCTCACTCACCCCGGTCACTTACTACTCGTAAGCTTCCGGGGATTCGTTGCGTCGCCGCCTTCCTGCAGCTCGAATTATTTAGGGTATCCCCCTTTTCATTCGAAGAGGTGTGAATAGTGCGATGAAAAAAGACACTGTGGGGCAAAATTGATTGCCCCACGTCTTGCCATTAATGCTTGATAATATACAAGTCTTTTACATGGATATTATCCATCGGGTCTTTACCGGAGTATCCGCCAACCCATGGTTTCACCAGGCGGGCGTTAACATAGTAATAAACCGGTACAATCGCAGAATCTTTATCCAGTTGCTGCTCCGCTTTCGAATACAGCTCACTGCGCTGCGCTTCATCTGTCACTTTCAGTGTATCTGCAATCAGCTTGTCAAATGCAGGGCTCTTATAGTGAACAGTGTTGTTGGAGCTGTCGGACAGCACCATATTCAGGAAGGAAGTTGGTTCGTTGTAATCCGCGCACCAGCCCGCACGTGAAACATCATAGTTGCCCTGATGACGCGTATCGAGGAATGTTTTCCACTCCTGGTTTTCCAGCTTGACGTTAGCGCCCAGATTTTTCTTCCAGATAGAAGCTGCGGCGATAGCCAGCTTCTTGTGCAGGTCTGAGGTGTTATACAGCAGGTCAAAGGTCAACGGTTTTTCAGCGGTATAACCGGCTTCAGCCAGCAGTTTCTTCGCTTCTTCATTACGTTTTTCCTGTGACCATTTGAACCACTCTGGCTCAACCAGTTTCGCGCCATCGGTGTAAGGAGGGGTAAAGCTATAGGCAGGCAGGTCGCCCTGGTTTTTCACTTTGTTGACGATGATGTCACGATCCATCGCCAGCTTCAGAGCGGTACGAACACGAACATCGTTGAACGGTGCTTTCTGGTTGTTGATTTCGTAATAATAGGTGCACAGATACGGGTCAACGTGAACTTCGTTCGGGATCTCTTTTTTCAGTTTCTGGAATAACTCGATCGGCATGTTGTTATAGGTCATGTCGATTTCACCGCTGCGATAGCGGTTAACGTCAGTCACTTCAGAAGAAATTGGCAGGTAGGTCACCTGGTTAATAACGGTTTTGGCGTTGTCCCAGTAGTTGGTATTACGCTCAAGCACAATGCGCTCGTTAACCACCCAGTCCTTCAGTTTATACGCACCGTTAGTGACAATGTTGGCGGGCTGAGTCCACTTATCGCCGTATTTTTCAACGGCGGCTTTAGGAACCGGAGAAACGGAAGAGTGCACGAGCAGTTTGTAGAAATAAGGAACAGGTTCGCTCAGGGTGACTTCAAAAGTATGATCATCAATCGCTTTCACACCGAGATCGGTGACCGGCTTTTTACCGGCGATAATGTCATCAATATTGACGATATGACCGTACTGCAAATAACTGGCGTACGGTGAGGCAGTATTTGGGTTAGCCAAACGTTGCCAGCTGTACACAAAATCTTGCGCGGTAACAGGTGTACCGTCAGACCATTTAGCATCTTTACGCAGATGGAACGTCCAGACTTTAAAATCTTTATTGTCCCATTTCTCAGCCACGCCCGGCGATGGTTTGCCATCGACATCGCTGATTAATAAACCTTCAAACAGGTCCCGGTTAATGTTGGATTCCGGCACCCCTTCGATTTTATGTGGGTCGAGAGACTGAACTTCCGAACCGTTATTACGCACCAGAGTCTGCTTTTCAGCAAGCTGCACACCCGCTGGCACAACTGCCGCCGTGGCCACATTTCCAGCGATTAGCGCAGTGAGGATCCCCGCAGCTACTAAACTTTTTTTAGTGATGTTTGTCATTGTGTTTGTACTCCCTCATTATTATGGCTGGTTTTTTAACCAGACTGTTAATCCTGTCAGGATCCCTGTACGGCACCGGAGATTTTCTGCCGTCAGGTGGTTTATTGTTTTACTGCTTGCTATCACCGACTTTATTTATTCTGGCGATTCGTACGACCGCCTTGCGTCGATTATCTACGTGTCTCCCCTGCCGGAAACACGCTATTACCCTGTTGAGAGAAACCAAGTGAAAATCATTCTCATCAACGTCAATTCTTCTGCAAAATACCTGGCCGGAAAGTACCAAATGCGTTTCTTCATCGCCAATACATTTTACAAATTTGTTAACCAATTCTCTTTTATTAGAAATAAATCTCACTGGCAAAGGCTTGCGAATGAAAATTCATGGCAATAAAACATTAATAATCAATGAATTGCCTGATTGTCATAGTTGACGCCCCTGTCCGGTATCAACACCATGCCAAAATGCACATAAATTTAACAATTGATTATTAATTAGCACATTCATCTAAAAAAAACGCTGAAATAACTAATAACATTTCGATAATCCCACAGCAAGCCCCAGAGTATGATGTTAATAAAATAACAGCAATATCGTGCTCCCTCTGACGCAGTGCTGAGTGTTATATCCATAAAATCAATGAATAACTAAATCGTTAACCATCAGCATTTTTCATTACTGTTATGCTGATTATCAACTTTAGTGAGAAGTTTTACTGATAATGAAAGGAAACGGAGCCAACAGCGGCTCCGTTTATAGTGAAGAAGGAATATCAGGCGAGCAAACCGGGGAAAATGGATTTGATACCAGTAACAATGAATTCAATCCCTAAGGCCATGAGTAACAGCCCCATAATACGCGTAATAACGTTGATCCCCGTTTGCCCCAGCAAGCGCACTAACCACGGCGCCATGCGAAACAGCCCCCAACAACACAAGGCAAACAACGCAATCGCGATAAAAAAGCCAAACAGATTAATCGCACTGTGGTAACGCGTCCCCCAAACGATGGTCGAGCTAATTGCCCCCGGTCCCGCCATCAGGGGCAATGCCAACGGCACCACGCCAATGCTTTCACGAATGGCGGTTTCTGATTTTTCCTGTTTGTTCTGCTTATCTTCGCCAAGTTTGCCACTAATCATCGACATCGCGATAGTCACAACCAGAATACCGCCGGCAATCCTGAACGAATCTATAGAGATACCGAAAAGTTGCAGGATACCGTCGCCCAGGAACAGCGAAGTCCACAGGATGATAGCGACCGACAGGTTTGCCGTGAGATTGGTTTTGTTTCGCGCAGCCGCAGTTTGGTAGCTGGTCATACTGATAAAGACCGGGATGATCCCTACCGGGTTAACCAGGGCAAATAACCCAATAAAAAATTTAAAATAAACAGGAAAATCAAATAGCGTTTGGATCACGGTTAGCTCCGAAGCGTTAGCCGGATAAAATGAGTCATAAAAATTGGAAAAATCCGCGCTGAAGATACGCCTTTTGTCAGCATACTTCACCTTCTATCTGCGTATATCTACGTAAATACGCTACTAATACTTAGTGTTATTAATATGTATTAAATATGCTAATGTGATTAGCATTCATCACCTCAATTTTTTAACACTTACCGAGAAACGCTAAAAGGGCCTGCTGAAAGGTGTCAGCTTTGCGAAATCTTGATCCAGATCACGCAATTACTACTCAGAAGTGAGTAACCTTGCTTACGTCCCCTGGAGGTAAAGCGTAAAAGTTATCTGGCGCTTGCGTATAAGCTCTTTTAGTAAATCAAGGTAAAGTGGACGTTAATTAACCGTTTGATTTTCAAACCGTTACACAAATTTTCGTCGGTCTGTCTATACTCTCGTATCGAGCAGATGATTTACTAAAAAAGTTTAACATTATCAGGAGAGCATTATGGCTGTTACTAATGTCGCTGAACTTAACGCACTTGTAGAGCGCGTAAAAAAAGCCCAGCGTGAATATGCCAGTTTCACTCAAGAACAGGTTGACAAAATCTTCCGCGCCGCCGCTCTGGCTGCCGCAGACGCTCGAATCCCTCTCGCGAAAATGGCCGTTGCCGAATCTGGCATGGGCATTGTCGAAGATAAAGTGATTAAAAACCACTTTGCTTCTGAATACATTTACAACGCTTACAAAGATGAAAAAACCTGTGGAGTGCTGTCTGAAGACGACACTTTCGGTACCATTACTATTGCTGAACCGATTGGTATCATCTGCGGTATCGTTCCAACCACTAACCCGACTTCTACTGCTATCTTCAAATCGTTGATCAGCCTGAAGACCCGTAACGCCATCATCTTCTCTCCGCATCCGCGTGCTAAAGATGCCACTAACAAAGCTGCTGACATCGTTCTGCAAGCGGCAATCGCTGCTGGCGCACCGAAAGATTTGATCGGCTGGATCGATCAACCTTCCGTAGAACTGTCTAACGCGCTGATGCACCACCCGGACATCAACCTGATCCTTGCGACCGGTGGTCCAGGCATGGTTAAAGCGGCATACAGCTCCGGTAAACCGGCAATCGGCGTAGGCGCAGGTAACACCCCTGTTGTTATCGACGAAACCGCTGATATCAAACGTGCTGTTGCATCTGTTCTGATGTCTAAAACCTTCGATAACGGCGTAATCTGTGCTTCTGAACAGTCTGTTGTCGTGGTTGACTCTGTATACGACGCAGTACGTGAGCGTTTCGCCACTCACGGCGGCTACCTGCTGCAGGGCAAAGAGCTGAAAGCTGTTCAGGACGTTATCCTGAAAAATGGCGCGCTGAACGCCGCTATCGTTGGTCAGCCAGCCTACAAAATTGCTGAACTGGCAGGCTTCTCCGTACCAGAAACCACTAAGATTCTGATTGGTGAAGTTAAGGTTGTTGACGAAAGCGAACCGTTTGCTCACGAAAAACTGTCTCCGACGCTGGCTATGTATCGTGCGAAAGACTTCGAAGACGCAGTGGACAAAGCTGAAAAACTGGTTGCGATGGGCGGTATCGGTCATACCTCTTGCCTGTACACCGACCAGGATAACCAGCCAGAACGCGTTGCTTACTTCGGTCAGATGATGAAAACCGCGCGTATCCTGATTAACACCCCTGCTTCTCAGGGTGGTATCGGTGACCTGTACAACTTCAAACTCGCACCTTCCCTGACTCTGGGTTGTGGTTCCTGGGGTGGTAACTCCATCTCTGAAAACGTTGGTCCTAAGCACCTGATCAACAAGAAAACCGTTGCTAAGCGAGCTGAAAACATGTTGTGGCACAAACTTCCGAAATCTATCTACTTCCGTCGTGGCTCTCTGCCAATCGCGCTGGATGAAGTGATTACTGATGGTCACAAACGTGCGCTGATCGTGACCGACCGCTTCCTGTTTAACAATGGCTATGCTGACCAGATCACCTCTGTTCTGAAAGCGGCTGGCGTTGAAACCGAAGTGTTCTTTGAAGTTGAAGCTGACCCGACTCTGACCGTTGTTCGTAAAGGCGCTGAGCTGGCTAACTCCTTCAAACCAGACGTGATTATCGCGCTGGGTGGTGGTTCCCCGATGGACGCCGCGAAAATTATGTGGGTTATGTACGAACACCCGGAAACCCACTTCGAAGAACTGGCGCTGCGCTTTATGGATATCCGTAAACGTATCTACAAGTTCCCGAAAATGGGCGTGAAAGCGAAAATGATCGCCGTCACCACCACTTCCGGTACCGGTTCTGAAGTAACACCGTTTGCGGTTGTGACCGACGATGCAACCGGTCAGAAATATCCGCTGGCTGACTACGCCCTGACCCCGGATATGGCGATTGTCGATGCCAACCTGGTGATGGATATGCCGAAGTCCCTGTGTGCGTTCGGTGGTCTGGATGCCGTTACTCACGCTCTGGAAGCTTACGTTTCCGTACTGGCTTCTGAGTTCTCTGACGGTCAGGCTCTGCAGGCGCTGAAACTGCTGAAAGAAAACCTGCCAGCGTCCTACCACGAAGGTTCCAAGAACCCGGTAGCCCGTGAGCGTGTACACAGTGCAGCGACCATCGCCGGTATCGCATTTGCGAACGCCTTCCTGGGTGTATGTCACTCCATGGCGCACAAGCTGGGTTCTCAGTTCCACATTCCTCACGGTTTGGCGAACGCCCTGCTGATCAGCAACGTTATTCGTTACAACGCGAACGACAACCCGACCAAACAGACAGCATTCAGCCAGTACGACCGTCCGCAGGCGCGTCGTCGCTATGCTGAAATCGCCGACCACCTGGGTCTGAGCGCACCGGGCGACCGTACTGCCGCGAAAATCCAGAAACTGCTGGGCTGGCTGGACGAAATCAAAGCTGAACTGGGTATTCCTAAGTCTATCCGTGAAGCTGGCGTGCAGGAAGCTGACTTCCTGGCACACGTTGACAAACTGTCTGAAGATGCGTTTGACGACCAGTGTACTGGTGCTAACCCGCGTTATCCGCTGATTGCTGAGCTGAAGCAGATTCTGCTGGATACCTACTACGGCCGTGAGTACAGCGAAGGTGAAACCACCGCTAAGGCTGAAGCAGTAGCTGCACCGAAAGCTGAGAAAAAAGCGAAGAAATCCGCTTAATTCCTTCAGAAAAGTTTTAGTCTGACTATAAACGGTCCCTTTTCGGGACCGTTTTTTTTGTACCTTACACGACCAAAATCAGGTAATACCTGACTCAACCACTTGTGAGATATGGCCTGGTGAAGATTACTTGCAGGGAGGAAGCCAGGATGGCGTCAGAAGAGCGTGTGACAGGGTAGAGACACGCATGAATGGTTGTGGCCTACCCTGTGTTTATAAGCGCCCAGAAGCGCATAGGGTTAATCGTGGCTGTGTCGTTCTTGTATTGCCGTCAGAGAGCCTTCAGACTGCGCTTGCTTATAATGCTTACGGCATACCGACACATAGCGCTCGTTTCCGCCTATAACCACCTGCTCGCCTTCGTTAAAAGGTCTTCCGGCCTGATCAAGACGTAGCACCATGCTGGCCTTACGGCCACAGAAGCAAATAGTTTTTAATTCAACCAGCTTATCTGACCACGCAAGCAGGTATTCACTGCCGCAGAATAGCTCACCACGAAAATCGGTGCGTAAACCGTAACACAACACGGGAATATCCAGCCGATCGACAACTTCAGATAATTCATAAACCTGTTGTCGCGTCAGAAACTGAGACTCATCAACCAGTACACAGTGAATTCTTTGCTGCGCATTGTCGGCGCGAATCTCTTCGAACAATGATGAATTTTGGTTAAACAATTTTGCAGGTGACGATAGACCTATACGTGAACTTACTTTTCCAGTGCCAAAACGGTCATCAATTTCCGCTGTATATACTACAGCGCGCATTCCACGTTCCTGATAATTGTACGAAGATTGCAGCAATGCAGTCGACTTACCGGCATTCATTGCAGAATAGTAAAAATATAGCTGTGCCATTGACCGTAGGCCCTCATCTGGGGAAATAAATATGGGCGGGATTGTAGCATATTTCACGAACATGTCGGTGCAGCGTTGTCCCGAAAGACGTATAAAGAAGCGTACCGACTCGCTCAGCGCCGCCTTAATAACCAGAGAATGCAGGTGCTCTTTATGGCTGGGAGTATGATAGCGCGACGTCTTAACCCAAACAGGCTGGGGCTGAACCGTATATACACATTCTTTCACAAATAGTGCTCATGAAATTGATCGGCCTCGCTTATCAAGGGTCGACAATTAAGAAACCGTTCCCTTATTGTTATTGAATCGCCCCACCGCCGCCATGTAATAGCGAATTCACGTAAGAAAAACTAATACAAAAGGTTGAAATCACTGCAAAGTGATACTATTTGAACACGATAAAATGTGACCTGAATCTTGAATTTTTACTCTCAACCGTTGAGAAGCCCCCCCGCCAATAAGCCTTTTTTATGCCCAACATCACGGAGAATTTAAGACAGAGGAATTAATTCTGATACTAAATAAAGCGCAATTTTGAATTCCTTACATTCCTGGCTATTGCACAACTGAAATTATCGCTCTATTATTAGCTCAACAAACCACCCCCAATATAAGTTTGAGATTACTACAATGAGCGAAGCACTTAAAATTCTGAACAACATCCGTACTCTTCGTGCGCAGGCAAGAGAATGTACTCTGGAAACGCTTGAAGAAATGCTGGAAAAATTAGAAGTTGTAGTTAGCGAGCGTCGTGAAGAAGAAAGCGCTGCCGCTGCTGAAGTTGAAGAACGTACTCGTAAACTGCAACAATATCGTGAAATGCTGATTGCTGACGGTATTGATCCGAACGAGCTGCTGAATAGCATGGCTGCTGTTAAATCTGGCACCAAAGCTAAACGCGCTGCGCGTCCGGCTAAATATAGCTATGTTGACGAAAACGGTGAAACTAAAACCTGGACTGGCCAGGGTCGTACACCGGCTGTGATCAAAAAAGCGATGGAAGAACAAGGTAAACAACTGGACGATTTCCTGATCAAGGAATAATTCAGAAATGGTTTGCTTAAAATCCCGCCACTGGCGGGATTTTTTTTACCTGTACTTCGCATGGCCCCTACCCGGATTAGGTATAAAAAAAACGGCGCTGGATTAACAGCGCCGCTCTGACCTGATAATTACTGGCGGTTACTTCTTAATACCCATCTCTTCTTCCAGCCAGGCTTTAAATTCAGCGCCGAGGGTATTATGGCGAATACCATATTCAACGAACGCCTGCATATAGCCCAGCTTATTACCACAGTCATGGCTTTTGCCCTTCATGTGATAGGCTTCAACCGTTTCTTTTTCAATCAGCATATCGATAGCGTCAGTGAGCTGAATTTCGTCACCCGCTCCCGGAGGCGTTTTTGCCAGCAGAGGCCAGATATCCGCACTGAGAACATAGCGGCCCACGACTGCCAAATTAGATGGCGCAACATTCGCTTTCGGCTTTTCAACAACGCCAACCATCGGCACGCTTTCGCCCGGCGCTAATTCAACGCCTTTACAATCCACTACGCCATAAGCGGTAACATCTTCTACGGGCTCGACCATAATCTGGCTGCTGCCGGTTTCATCAAAACGATGAATCATTTCGGCGAGGTTTTCACGGGATAAATCTGATTCATATTCATCCAGAATTACGTCTGGCAGAATAACCGCAACCGGTTCATCGCCAACAACCGGGTGCGCGCACAATACAGCGTGACCCAGACCTTTAGCCAGCCCCTGACGTACCTGCATAATAGTGACATGCGGCGGACAAATAGATTGCACTTCTTCCAGCAGCTGACGTTTTACACGTTTTTCCAGCATAGCTTCTAACTCAAAGCTGGTATCGAAGTGGTTTTCAATGGAATTTTTAGACGAGTGAGTTACAAGTACAATTTCAGTGATACCCGCAGCAATACATTCGTTTACCACGTACTGAATTAATGGCTTATCAACCAACGGTAGCATCTCTTTCGGGATTGCCTTCGTAGCCGGTAACATCCTGGTTCCTAATCCCGCAACCGGGATAACGGCCTTTTTGACTTTTGAATTAATAGCAGCCATTTAAAACTCTCCTGGACTGTTCATGTATTGAACGTGTTCATCAATCTGTATCGCATCCAAGTATATCAGTACAGCGGTAAGCCTCTGGTCTGAAAAGGACGCACGTCGGTATAATTAAGACAAATACGAATAAATCTGGCGCTGATAGTAGCACTCGCAGCATGAGGGAGGTGAAGCAATTTCATTCCTCCCTCGCTCAATTGTTCATTCCGCAGACAACATCAGGCGCAGGCGACCACCCGCCCCCCAAATTTGGCACTGCCATGACTCACAGCGCTGGCTCAACTGATTAAGATAGGTATTGCCAAGCGTTCCCAACGGTACGCCATTGCTGATTTGTACCTGATGGGAACCGGTATTTAATGTCGCATTCAGTCCTGCTGATACCAGAATCAGGTTTTTTAACCCGCTGTGGTAATACCCTACCAGCAAGGGAAACTGGCCGGGTAAATTAGCCTGACGCAGCAAATGGTTCACCTGTTTCAATAATGCCCCTAACTCTGGCAGCCGCTGATTTTGTTGCGTCAGTTGCTCCTGCAGCAAACCGTTAAATAGGGCTCGCAGTAATAATGCGGCCAGCACGCCATTATCCCCTGCCCGCGTGACATCCAGACAATAAAAAGCAAGGTCGTGATCCGACAGCGGCGCAATATCCAGCACCAGTCCCGGTTGATCGGCGGCAACCAATTGCCGATAGTTTATGCGACATTGTGAAATCACTTGCGATACAGGAGGCTGTAGCTCCTGCAACAGCTTTGCTGCAGCGGCAGGATCGTCCACCATGGCATCCCAGTCGCGAAACAGCCGCTCTTCTTCTTCAACCCGCGAATTGAACATATTGGGATACAGGCACGCAAAAACCGTTTCTCGCAGACGATTAAGATCCTTCACCGGTTTCAGAAGAACGTCGTCCACACCGAGTCGCAGCGCTTTGGCTATATCAGACATGTTTTCCGTCGCTGAAATCACCAGTATTGGCGTTTGATCGCCCCGATTGCGTAAATACTCAACCAGTTTAAGACCGTTCATTCGTGGCATTGCCAGGTCGCAGATCATCAAGTCAGGCGTAAAATGGCCAAGTAAATCCAGTGCTTCAAGCCCATCGCCGGCCACCGCCGTTGTCGCTCCCAAAGAGGAAAACCATGAGTCCATGAGTGAGCGGAATACCGGCTCATCCTCAACGATAAGAATCTGTTTTCCGACCAATGGCTGCGTCATATTCTCCCCCCTGACTGGCTTTAATAAATAGTGGCATGCTATTGCTACTCACGCCTGTCAGATTTAACTTAAGTATTGATAAAAAATGCCTAGACGTTGGTCTTCACCAGAGGTAGAAGCTCATCCATTTTCTTCTCAACCGCCAACTGCCCGGCAGCAATTGCTGCACTGGCGCGGTGGAAATCCAGCGTGGATATTTGCGGACAAAACGGCTGAATCAGGATATCAGGCGGGTCGCCAGCCATACGGTTACGTTTCAGACGATTTTCCAGAACCTGAATAGAGGTTGTCATGATCTCCATCGCCGTCGGCGCGGTCACTGTCCGCCTCGCCGTAATGTTGCTCAGACGCTCTTTCAGACGGCCATGCCATGAGAGTTCGTCAGCGCCATCGCCTGATTCAGCATCGCTACTGACGTTGAAGGAGAGTAAATCTTGCTGCATAAGGTGCGCATCGTGTTGCAGGTCGACCGCAATAACGATATCGGCGCCCAGCGCACGCGTCAGGGAAACGGGGACGGGATTCACCACCGCGCCATCGACCAACCAGTAGCCATTATGCGCTACAGGGGACATCAGACCAGGAATACTGCAGGATGCCCGGACAGCCAGGTGCAAATCACCTTCGGTGAACCAGAGTTCCCGACCCGTACTTAAATTGGTTGCAACAGTTGCGAAACGGCGTGTGCATTGTTCAATCGCTTCTACCGGCATGACATTACGGTACTGGTTGAACACCCGTTCTCCGCGCAGTAGTCCTCCCCTGCGCCAGGAGAGATCCATCAGGCGTAAGACGTCCCAATAACTGAATGAACAAACCCACTGTTCGAGTGCAGGCAACTTATTGCAGGCGTAGGCAGCGCCAACCAGCGAACCAATGGAGCACCCTGCCACAATATCAACATCAATCCCCATATGCTTAAGGGCTTTAATCACGCCGATATGCGACCAGCCGCGCGCCGCGCCGGAACCTAGCGCCAGCCCAATTTTAATTTTTCTCATTGTACGTACAAACTTCCCCTGGCTTGCAGACGTAGCAACATCGCTACCGCTCAGTTAACATAGTGCCACCCTGGCGTTTTTACGCCGTTTTTTTATTCCAGGGAGTACTTTGTGTCTCAGCTTTGTCCCTGTGGTAGCGCTGTCGAGTATAGCCTATGTTGCTACCGTTATGTGTCCGGCGCGCAAGTAGCACCTACGCCGTCACACCTCATGCGTTCTCGTTACTGCGCTTTTGTGATGAAAGACGCAGATTACCTTATCAAGACCTGGCATCCGGACTGCCATGCCGCTGCGTTTCGTGACGACATTATCGCAGGATTTACGCATACCGAATGGCTGGGGCTGACCGTTTTTGAGCAACACACGGCAGATTCAGAAAATATTGGCTACGTCAGTTTTGTCGCGCGGTTTTCTGAACAGGGAAAAACTGGCGCAATTATCGAACGCTCTCGTTTTTTAAAAGAAAACGGTCAGTGGTACTATATAGACGGTACACGCCCTCAAATTGGACGAAACGACACCTGCCCTTGTGGCTCGGGTAAAAAATTTAAGAAGTGCTGCGGCTAATCAACGCCCGACAGTATCAATTTTGCAAACATTCTCAATAGGATCACCGCTGCAAATGCATTCATTACAACGAAAAGTGCTGCGTACTATTTGCCCGGACCAAAAAGGTCTGATCGCGCGCATTACAAATATCTGTTACAAGCATGAACTGAATATCGTGCAGAATAATGAGTTCGTGGACCACCGTACCGGGCGCTTTTTTATGCGTACCGAGCTGGAGGGCATTTTTAATGATGTCACGCTGCTTGCCGATCTTGATAGCGCCTTACCAGATGGTTCCATCCGTGAATTAACGCCGGCAGGACGCCGCCGTATCGTTATTTTAGTGACCAAGGAAGCGCATTGTCTGGGCGATCTGTTAATGAAGGCCAATTATGGCGGGCTGGATGTTGAAATCGCTGCGGTGATCGGTAACCACGAGACGCTGCGTCCTTTGGTTGAGCGCTTTGATATTCCGTTTGAACTGGTCAGTCACGAAGGTTTAACCCGTGACGAACACGACCAGAAAATGGCCGATGCTATCGACGCGCACCAACCTGATTATGTCGTGCTGGCAAAATACATGCGCGTACTGACGCCGACCTTTGTTTCACGCTTCCCGAATAAGATTATCAATATTCACCATTCATTCCTGCCGGCATTTATTGGCGCTCGCCCATACCACCAGGCTTACGAGCGCGGGGTGAAGATCATTGGCGCAACGGCCCACTATGTGAATGATAACCTCGATGAAGGCCCTATCATTATGCAGGACGTAATTCATGTTGATCACACCTACACCGCAGAAGACATGATGCGTGCCGGCCGTGACGTTGAAAAAAATGTATTAAGTCGCGCGCTGTATCAGGTTCTGGCTCAACGCGTATTTGTTTATGGTAACCGAACGATCATTCTGTAATCGATTGATAATTTAATTGGTTACCTTTACATCTTTACGCGTAAAAATCAGGCAACCAGTTCTTTTTTATCAACGGAATACTTTACAGGGGCGCATCATCTGTTATGATGCGCCCCGCTTCCAACAGAAGCAGGCCAGTAATAAGCATTACCCCGTGGTGGGGTTCCCGAGCGATCATAAGGGAGCTGACTGCAAATCTGCCGTCATCGACTTCAAGGTTCGACTCGAGCGATAGTGAGAGAACGTTGCCGCAGGCAACGGCCCGAAGGGTGAGGAGCTTTAGCTCCGAATAATCCTTCCCGCTATAGAATGCAAGCAGCATAATGAATTTACCCTGTGGTGGGGTTCCCGAGCGGCCAAAGGGAGCAGACTGTAAATCTGCCGTCATCGACTTCGAAGGTTCGAATCCTTCCCCCACCACCATTCATTCTTGTAAGTTCTCAAAAATAAGTATACCCCTGGTGGGGTTCCCGAGCGGCCAAAGGGAGCAGACTGTAAATCTGCCGTCATCGACTTCGAAGGTTCGAATCCTTCCCCCACCACCATCATTTCCCTGTCGCACTTCAGCAAAATCAAACCTTATTGCACTATATTCTGCCCATGCGGGAAGGATGAGAAGCTTCGATTAAGGTTCGGTTCGAGCGTCAGCGAGAAAGCGTTGCCGCAGGCAACGACCCGAAGGGCGAAACGCACAGCGCGGAGTCATCCTTCCCCCACCACCATCTTTTCATAAAGCATCGACACCCAATCCAACTGCAATGCCCTATCGTGCCCGCAATAGGCCTGATGCGCTGCGCTTATCAGGCCTACAGAGAGCTGACGTCTGCGTAGGCCGGATAAGGCGGTTACGCCGTCATCCGGCAAACAGGCATAAAAAAACCCCGCCGGAGCAGGGTTTTGTCTTACACTGATAACCGATTAGTGACGCGCGCGTACAATCTGGTATTTGCGGGTCAGATACTCGACCGGAACGCTCCAGATGTGCACCAGACGCGAGAACGGGAACAGCAGGAACAGCGTCATACCCAACACCAAGTGCATGCGGAAGATAAACGCCACGCCATCCAGATATTCAGACGCGCCGCCGTGGAAGGTCACCACCGTTTGCGCCCAGTTCACCAGTTTCATCATCTCGCTACCGTCCATATGCTGAGCGGAGAACGGAATAGTCAGCAGGCCAAGAGCACACTGGATAACCAGAATGGACAGCACCAGAATATCCGCACCAGTGGTGGTGGCCCGCACGCGTGGGCTGAACAGACGACGTTTCAGCAGCAGCACGCCGCCGACCAGACACATCACGCCTGAGGCGCCGCCCGCAAACATAGCCATCTTTTGTTTCACTTCCAGCGGTAGCCACGCTTCGTACATCCAGTGCGGCGTCAACATGCCCAGAAAGTGCCCGGCAAAAATGCCCAGGATCCCGATATGAAACAGGTTTGACGCCAGGTTCATCCCTTTGCGATCCAGCATCTGACTGGACGCCGCGCGCCAGGTATATTGTCCATAGTCATAACGCAGCCAACTGCCGATCAGAAAGACAGAACCCGCGATGTACGGATAGATGTCAAAGAAGAACGTATTCAGGAAGTGCATTATTGCTGTCCTCCGGTGGTGATATTCAGATACTGCGGCGCAACGGCCCCGGCAAAACGACGCTGGTGAGCGGAGATTTCCGACTCGCCACACCCCTGATCGGCGAAGAATTTCACCTGCTCTTCTTCCCAGACCGCATCAAGCGCTTGCGGTGTATCATCACGCGCTTCATCCGCAATTTTTTCAGCCACTTTGTCGCTGTCGATAACGGTATTTGCCAGTTTTAGCAGCAGATCAAACAGCACCGCATAACGGCTTTCACGCTGTTGCAAGCGAGCGCTGAGCAAAGCCAGAATCGGCGCGATATCCTGTAAACCACCTAACGCTTCGCTTTTCGGCAACTGCGCAAGGTATTCCAGATACAGCGGCAGATGATCGGGAAGTTCACGGCTGTCGAGCTGCAAACCGTGCTGTTCATACTGTGCCATCAGGTCAACCATCGCCTGACCGCGATCGCGGGACTCCCCGTGGACATGTTCAAACAGCAGCAGCGATGTGGCGCGGCCCCGGTCAAACAGTTCGCTGTAAGCGGCCTGTACATCCAGCATGTCCTGCGCGGTTAAATCGCGCAGGAAAACGCCCAGGGTCTGGGCATCCTCTTTATCCAGGTTCTCAGATGACGCGAGTGCATCGAAAAGCTCCTGCTGATGCTGCCATAAGGCAGCATCCGGGTACTCGAGCAGACGCGAAACAATGACGAGTTCAATCATTGGTGCGGCTCCGTTTTGCTGGTCACATCAACAGCGTCGATGCGGCGGCTGTTGAACAGATTGAATTTGGTATCAGAACCGTGGCAACCATCGCCGAAGGTAAAGCCACAACCGCTTTTCTCCGGGAATGCCTCACGCGCCAGTTCACGATGGCTGCTTGGCACCACGAAACGATCTTCGTAATTAGCAATCGCCAGGTAACGATACATTTCCTGTGCCTGCGCTTCGCTTAATCCCACCTCTTCCAGCGCACGGGTATCAACTTTTCCGTCAACAGTTTCCGCACGTTTGTAGTGACGCATTGCCAGCATACGTTTCAGCGCCAACAGTACCGGCTGAGTGTCGCCAGCGGTCAACAGGTTCGCCAGGTACTGAACCGGGATACGCAGACTGTCTACATCCGGCAGAATGCCGTTGCTGCCAAGCTCGCCCGCATCGGCGGCAGATTGAATCGGTGACAAAGGCGGCACGTACCAGACCATCGGCAGCGTGCGGTATTCCGGATGCAGCGGCAGCGCCAGCTTCCAGTCCATCGCCATTTTGTAAACCGGAGACTGTTGTGCAGCATCGATGACGCTCAGTGGAATACCATCTTTTAGCGCCTGTTCAATGACAGCCGGATCGTTCGGATCGAGGAACACGTCCAGTTGACGCTGGTACAAATCTTTTTCGTGCTCAGTGCTGGCCGCGCTTTCGATCGCATCTGCGTCATACAGCAGTACGCCGAGATAACGGATACGGCCAACACAGGTTTCGGAGCAAACGGTCGGTTGACCCGCTTCGATACGCGGGTAGCAGAAAATGCACTTCTCGGACTTCCCGCTCTTCCAGTTGAAGTAAATCTTCTTGTACGGGCAGCCGGTGATGCACATACGCCAGCCGCGGCACTTGTCCTGGTCGATCAGCACGATGCCATCTTCTTCACGCTTGTAGATAGCACCACTCGGGCAGGTCGCCACACACGCCGGGTTAAGGCAGTGCTCGCACAGGCGCGGCAGGTACATCATGAAGGTGTTTTCGAACTGGCCGTACATCGCCTTCTGCATGTTTTCGAAGTTCTGGTCCTTGGCGCGTTTTTCGAATTCGCCGCCCAGAATTTCTTCCCAGTTCGGACCGCTGGTGATTTTGTCCATCCGCTGACCGGTAATCAACGAGCGCGGACGGGCAATCGGCTGCGCTTTGCTGCCTTCCGGCGCGGTGTGCAGATTCTGATAGTCGAAATCAAACGGCTCGTAGTAGTCATCCATACCCGGTAGATGCGGGTTAGCAAAGATTTTACCCAGCAGCAGCGCACGGTTACCCATGCGCGGTTGCAGTTTACCGTTGATTTTACGGATCCAGCCGCCCTTCCATTTTTCCTGATTTTCCCAGTCATTGGGGAAACCGACGCCAGGCTTACTTTCCACGTTATTGAACCAGGCGTACTCCATACCTTCACGGCTGGTCCAGACGTTTTTACAGGTCACTGAACAGGTGTGGCAGCCGATGCACTTATCAAGATTCAGCACCATGCCGACTTGTGAACGAATTTTCATTTTACGCTCTCCTGTACCTGGTCATTGCCTTCGCCATCCAACCAGTTAATGTTCTTCATCTTACGTACAACGACGAACTCATCGCGGTTTGAACCGACGGTGCCGTAGTAGTTAAAGCCGTAGGCCAACTGTGCATAGCCGCCGATCATATGGGTCGGTTTCGGCGTAATACGGGTCACCGAGTTGTGGATCCCGCCACGCTGCTGGGTGATTTCTGAACCCGGCAGGTTAACGATACGTTCCTGCGCGTGGTACATCATGGTCATCCCGGCCGGCACACGCTGGCTGACAACAGCGCGGGCAGTTAATGCACCGTTGCTGTTGAAGACCTCGATCCAGTCGTTATCTTCGATACCCAGGTCTTTCGCATCCGTTTCACTCATCCAGACGATCGGACCACCGCGTGACAATGTCAGCATCAGCAGGTTGTCGCTGTAGGTGGAGTGGATACCCCATTTCTGGTGCGGCGTCAGGAAGTTGAGCGCTTTTTCCGGGTTACCGTTAGACTTCTCGCCGATCACCGCTTTCACTGAACGGGTATCGATTGGCGGACGGTAAACCAGCAGGCTTTCACCGAAATCACGCATCCACTGGTGATCCTGATACAACTGCTGGCGACCAGACAGCGTACGCCATGGGATCAGCTCATGAACGTTGGTATAACCGGCGTTATAAGACACATGTTCATCTTCCAGGCCTGACCATGTCGGGCTGGAGATAATTTTGCGCGGCTGCGCCTGTATATCGCGGAAACGAATTTTTTCGTCTTCTTTATTTAGCGCCAGATGCGTATGGTCACGACCGGTAAATTCACTCAGCGCAGCCCAGGCTTTAACGGCTACCTGACCGTTAGTTTCCGGCGCCAGGGTGAGGATCATCTCGGCGGCATCAATGGCGGTATTAAGCCAGGGCTGGCCTTTCGCCGGGCCTTCAGCCTTGGTGTAGTTGAGCTTACGCAGCAGATCCATTTCGCTCTGGGTATTCCAAGCAATCCCTTTCCCGCCGTTACCGATTTTTTCCATCAGCGGGCCGATGGAGGTAAAGCGTTCATAGGTTGCCGGATAATCACGCTCTACGGTCATGATGTGCGGCGCGGTAACGCCAGGAATCAGGTCGCACTCACCTTTTTTCCAGTCCTTCACGTCCAGCGGCTGCGCCAGCTCAGCGGCGGAGTCGTGCTGAATCGGCAGCGTAACAACGTCGGTTTCTTTACCGAGGTGGCCCACGCACACTTCAGAGAATTTCTTCGCGATGGCTTTATAGATTTCCCAGTCGCTCTTCGATTCCCAGGCCGGGTCAACGGCGGCAGACAACGGATGAATAAACGGATGCATATCCGAGGTATTCATGTCGTCTTTTTCATACCAGGTTGCGGTCGGCAGCACGATATCGGAATACAGACAGGTACTCGACAGACGGAAGTCCAGCGTCACCACCAGATCCAGCTTGCCGTCCAGTCCGTTGCCCTGCCATTCCACTTCTTCTGGCTTCACGCCGCTCTGCTGGCCGAGATCTTTCCCCTGAATACCGTGTTCAGTACCCAGCAGGTACTTCAGCATGTACTCGTGGCCCTTACCGGAAGATCCGAGCAGGTTGGAACGCCAGATAAACAGGTTACGCGGATGGTTTTTGCCGTTTTCCGGCTGTTCCGCCGCAAAGCGAAGAGAACCGTCTTTCAGGGCGTTAACGGTGTAATCCACCGGCGTCATGCCGGCTTTCTGCGCTTCTTCAGCGATACGCAGCGGGTTAGTCCCTAACTGCGGTGCAGACGGTAACCACCCCATTCGTTCAGCGCGAACGTTGAAGTCAATCAAATGACCGCTATAACGGGATTTGTCTGCCATCGGGGACAGCAATTCCTGTGCGGTAACCGTCTCATAGCGCCATTGGCTGGAGTGGTTATAGAAGTAAGAGGTGCTGTTCATATGACGAGGCGGACGCTGCCAGTCCAGCGCAAACGCCAGCGGCTGCCAGCCGGTTTGCGGGCGCAGTTTTTCCTGCCCGACATAGTGGGCCCAACCACCGCCGCTCTGGCCGATACAGCCGCAGAACACCAGCATATTGATCAGGCCGCGATAGTTCATATCGAGGTGGTACCAGTGGTTCAGACCTGCACCGACGATAATCATCGAACGACCGTGCGTTTTATCGGCGTTATCCGCAAATTCGCGGGCGATGCGCACGATTTGAGCGCGCGATACACCGGTAATTTTCTCTGCCCATGCCGGCGTATACGCTTTCAGGTCATCGTAGCTGGTTGCACAGTTTTCATCGTTCAGACCGCGTTCCAGACCGTAGTTGGCCATGGTCAGATCGTAAACGGTCGTCACCAGCGCGGTAGAACCGTCGGCCAGTTGCAGACGTTTAACCGGCAATTTGTGCAGCAGAATGTTTTCCAGTTCAACTTTATTGAAGTGTTCGGTACCTTCGCCGCCAAAATAGGGGAAGCCGACTTCAGCGATGTCATCCTGGCTACCGAGCAGACTGAGTTGCAGTTCGGTTTCATCGCCCGATGTACCGTCGCGCTGCTCGAGGTTCCATTTACCCTTTTCGCCCCAACGGAAACCAATTGAACCGTTTGGCGCAACCATTTCACCGTTGCTGTTGATAGCGACGGTTTTCCATTCCGGGTTATTTTCCTGGCCCAGAGAGTCAACCAGATCCGCTGCACGCAGCATACGACCAGCAGCATAATAGCCGTCGCGCTCTTCGAGCATCACCAGCATTGGCATGTCAGTATAACGACGAACGTAGTCGGTGAAGTACTGGCTCGGGTTATCGAGGTGGAACTCGCGCAACATGACGTGACCCATCGCCATTGCCATCGCCGCATCGGTCCCCTGCTTCGGCGCCAGCCACAGGTCGCACAGTTTGGCGATTTCCGCGTAGTCCGGCGTAATCGCTACCGTTTTGGTGCCTTTATAGCGAACTTCAGTAAAGAAGTGCGCATCCGGAGTACGGGTCTGCGGGACGTTAGAACCCCATGCAAGAATGTAGCTGGAGTTGTACCAGTCAGCGGATTCAGGGACGTCGGTCTGTTCGCCCCAGGTTTGCGGAGAAGCCGGCGGCAGGTCGCAGTACCAGTCATAGAAGCTCAGGCAGGTACCGCCAATCAGCGACATATAGCGTGCGCCGGATGCGTAAGAAACCATCGACATCGCCGGGATCGGCGAGAAGCCTGCGACGCGGTCAGGACCATAGGTTTTGATGGTGTACACGTTAGAAGCGGCAATCAGTTCATTGACTTCCTGCCAGGAGGAGCGAACGAAGCCGCCACGACCACGCGCTTGTTTGAAGCTTTTTGCTTTGTCGGCGTCTTCGATAATGGATGCCCAGGCATCTACCGGATCGCTGTGCAGTTTTTTGGCTTCACGCCACATCTTCATCAGACGTTTGCGCATCAGCGGGTATTTCAGACGGTTAGCGCTGTAGAGATACCAGGAATAGCTCGCACCACGCGGGCAGCCGCGAGGCTCGTGGTTTGGCATATCTGGACGGGTGCGTGGGTAGTCAGTTTGCTGGGTTTCCCAGGTCACCAGACCATTTTTCACATAGATTTTCCAGCTGCATGAACCGGTGCAGTTTACGCCGTGGGTTGAACGCACGACTTTGTCATGCTGCCAACGCTGGCGATATCCGTCCTCCCAGTCCCTGTTGGTATTGAGAAGCTGGCCGTGCCCATCGGCAAAGGTTTCGCCCTTCTGCTTGAAGTAGCGAAACCGGTCCAGGAATTTACTCATCGGTTTTCTCCTGTAGGAGCCTGACGGCTCTCTGATAAATCGACATTGCTTATTTGCCAGCGAAGGTAACGCTCTGAAAGGGCGTGAGAATTGATAACGATCAAGGCAGACAGGGATGAAAAATGAGGGGTGTTTTTCACATACCCCCTAAGTGGGATATCACTGAATTAATTAAAGCATTGAATTTAAATAACTTTTTAAAATCCACTTATCATGTAAATGTTAAATTCTTTATAAGTGGGTATTAAGGGGTATCCCCCCTGCCAGGCATATTGCGAGCACCGTTCTCACAGGATGTTGTCATGTCACAACACAAGAGTATGTTGTAACTAATAGCAGGCAAAAAAAAGCGCGGTCTAACGCCGCGCAATGGATAATCAACCTACACTTCATCCTTCAAACTGCCTCTGCGTTGGCTGCGCTCGTTCTCCCCAGTCACTTACTACAGTAAGCTCCTGGGGATTTCTCACTTGCCGCCTTGACGCAATTCGAATGATTTTGTGTATACCACTTTTTTACTTTTTAGAATGACGTCCGTACACCGCCCAAGTGATAACCACGCAGGCGACATAGAAGATCACAAAGACTTTCATCGCATCAACAGGTGAGCCCGTTAACGCCAGGGAAGTACCAAATGCTTTGGGGATAAAGAAGCCGCCAATCGCGCCAATGGCAGAGATAAAACCGAGCGCAGCCGCAGTGTCGGTTGCCGCTTCACGCATCGCCTTCTCTTCTGACCCGCCTTCCGCTATCACTCTGTCCATCGTCAGCTTGCGGAAGATAACGGAGATCATCTGGAAGGTTGAACCACTGCCCAGACCGGCCGTCAGGAACAGTGCCAGGAACACCGCGAAGAAAGCGGTAAAGTTGCCCCCTACGCCATTGGTTGGCAGCGTCAGGAACAGCAAGGCACTGAAGAGAGCCATCAGCACGAAGTTCACCAGCGTCACGCGAGTTCCGCCCAGGCGGTCAGAAATTGCACCGCCAGCTGAGCGCGCCAGCGCGCCAATCAGCGGGCCAAAGAAGGCGTAATGCAGGATCTGTACCTCAGGAAACTGCGTTTTTGACAGCATCGCGAAACCGGCTGAGAAGCCGATAAATGACCCGAAGGTTGCCAGATACAACAGGCTCATGATCCACAGGTGCCCGCGCTTTAGCACCGGCAATTGCGCTTTCAGAGACGCTTTTGAGGTTGCCAGTTCGTTCATACCAAACCATGCAGCCAGCGTCAGCACAGCGAGGAACGGAACCCAAATCCATGCGGCGTTTGCCAGATACAACTGCGTGCCATCCGGTTGCTCAACGCCCTGGCTACCAAATGCAGCGAAGATTGACAGTGAGACCACCAGCGGAGCAACCAACTGCATTACGCTGACCCCCATGTTGCCCAGACCACCGTTCAGACCCAGCGCACCGCCCTGCTTTTGTTTTGGAAAGAAGAAGCTGATATTCGCCATGCTTGATGCAAAGTTCGCACCAGCAAAACCGCACAGTAAGGAGATAATAATAAAGGTACTAAATGGCGTGGTGGTATCCTGCACCGCAAAACCTAACCATACGCATGGGACGATCAGGATACCGGTGCTGAATGCCGTCCAGCGGCGTCCACCAAACAGGGGAACCATAAAGGAGTACGGCACACGCAGCAGCGCGCCGGAAACCGACGGCAACGCCGTCAACATGAACAATTGCTCCGTGGTGAAATTAAAGCCGACTTTCGGTAAGTTCACCGCCACGGCGCTAAATAACATCCACACGCAAAACGCCAGCAGCAAGCAAGGGACGGAAATCCACAGGTTACGGCTGGCGATTCGTTGACCACGCTGTTGCCAGAAGACAGGATCTTCCGGCCGCCATTCTGTAATTACAGCTCCAGATGCCCTTTCCGGGGCAGATGAGTGACTCATAGACACCTCTGATACTTGTTTCGATGCCTGCAACCTTAGGGTTTACAGCTGGAGGTAAGTTGATATAAATCAAAGGAAAAGGTGTCATTATTCATGCCTAAAATTTATCATCACCCTAAATGAGTACATTACTTCGGTAAAAAAGATGTGGTTTTTCACGCTTCTGTCGTCTTCTACTCCCCCCGACCCATGACCTCCCCCTTGACTGGCAATTAAGAGGTAGCCCGTTTGAGGTATGGGTATACTCCAGTGTATCGCCGAGAATAACGCCACTGCCTGCAGCAGAACCGTTATTCAAAAGGGTTTCTGTTCTACGAAGACCCGAAGGAACAAGTCACCATGTTTAAACGTTGTCTCTCCCCGCTTACGCTGGTCAACCAGGTGGCGCTGATTGTTTTATTGTCTACTGCCATCGGCGTGGCAGGCATGGCTGTCTCCGGTTGGCTGGTTCAGGGCGTTCAGGGTAGCGCCCATGCAATTAACAAAGCCGGCTCGCTGCGTATGCAGAGTTATCGTCTGCTGGCGGCGGTACCCCTGGAAGCCGACGATCAACCGCTACTGGATGAAATGGAGAAAACGGCGTTTAGTCCAGAGTTAACGCGGGCCGCACAGCGCGATGGACAACAGGCGCAGTTAAAAGCATTACAGGATTACTGGCACACTGAGCTGGCGCCAGGGCTTGCCCACGCGCAAACGCCTGATGCGGTAGCGCAAGATGTAACGCGCTTTGTTGTTGGATTGGATAAGCTGGTTACCGCCTTCGACCATACCACCGAATTACGCATTGAACGCGTCGTCCTGCTACATCGCCTGATGGCGGCATTTATGGCCTTACTGCTGGTCTTCACCATTATCTGGCTACGCGTACGTCTGCTGGAACCATGGAAACAGCTATTGGCGATGGCGCGAGCCGTCAGCCAACGTGATTTTACCCAACGTGCGCATATCAGCGGGCGTAATGAGATGGCGGCTCTGGGCTCGGCGCTGAATAATATGTCGGAAGAGCTGGCTGAAAGTTATGCGGTACTGGAACAGCGGGTGCAAGAGAAAACGGCCGGACTGGAGCATAAAAATCAGATCCTCTCTTTTCTGTGGCAAGCCAACCGCCGCCTGCATTCTCAGGTGCCGTTGTGCGAACGCCTCTCTCCGGTGCTGAACGGCCTGCAGAATTTGACCCTGCTACATGATATTGAGCTGCGGGTTTATGATCTGGAGGATGAAGATAATCATCAGGAATTTACCTGTCAGTCCAATGTCAGTTGCGATGAGAAAGGATGTCATCTGTGCCCACGCGGTACGTTGCCCGCGATAGACGGTGGTATCACGCTGAAATGGCGGCTGACCGACGCACATACCCAGTATGGTATCCTGCTCGCTACGTTGCCGAACGGACGCCATCTCAGCCACGATCAGCAACAACTGGTCGATACCCTGGTTGAGCAACTGACCGCGACGCTGGCGCTCGACAGACATCAGGAGCGCCAGCAGCAGTTGATCGTGATGGAAGAGCGTGCCACCATTGCGCGCGAACTCCATGATTCTATTGCACAATCGCTTTCATGTATGAAGATGCAGGTTAGCTGTTTGCAGATGCAGGGCGATGCGCTGCCCGAGAATAGCCGCGAACTGCTTAGCCAGATTCGTAATGAACTGAACGCCTCGTGGGCGCAACTGCGTGAGCTGTTAACGACCTTCCGTTTACAGCTCACTGAACCCGGATTGCGACCCGCGCTGGAAGCCAGTTGTCAGGAATACAGCGCCCGCTTTGGTTTTACGGTTAAGCTGGACTATCAGTTGCCGCCACGCCTGGTCCCTTCGCATCAGGCGATTCACTTATTACAAATTGCTCGTGAAGCCCTGAGCAACGCCCTGAAGCACTCCCATGCTGATGAAGTCGTCGTGACGGTGGTGCAAAATGGCAAACAGATCAAACTCACAGTACAAGATAACGGCTGCGGCGTACCGAAAAACGCCGAACGCAGTAACCACTACGGCATGATAATAATGCGCGACCGTGCGCAGAGCTTGCGCGGCGATTGCCGAGTACGCCGTCGTGAGACAGGCGGTACTGAAGTTACTGTCACTTTTATTCCCGAAACAAACTTCACAGAAGTCCAAGGAGATACCCATGAGTAATCTGGAACCGGCAACCATCCTGTTGATCGACGATCATCCGATGCTGCGAACCGGTGTAAAACAGCTTGTCAGCATGGCGCAGGATATCACCGTTGTCGGTGAAGCCAGCAATGGCGAACAGGGTATCGAGCTGGCTGAATCTCTTGATCCCGATCTGATCCTGCTTGATCTCAACATGCCCGGCATGAACGGTCTGGAAACCCTCGACAAGCTGCGTGAAAAGTCCCTGTCTGGCCGCATCGTGGTGTTTAGCGTGTCCAATCATGAAGAAGATGTCGTTACCGCACTGAAACGCGGCGCGGATGGTTACCTGCTGAAAGATATGGAGCCGGAAGATTTACTGAAAGCATTACAACAGGCCGCCGCCGGTGAAATGGTACTGAGCGAAGCCTTAACGCCGGTTCTGGCCGCCAGCCTGCGCGCCAACCGCGCAACGTCCGACCGTGATGTCACCCAGTTGACGCCGCGCGAGCGCGATATTCTCAAGCTTATCGCCCAGGGCCTGCCCAACAAGATGATTGCCCGCCGTCTTGACATCACCGAAAGCACGGTTAAAGTTCATGTGAAGCATATGCTGAAGAAAATGAAGCTCAAATCACGCGTAGAAGCCGCGGTTTGGGTGCATCAGGAACGCATTTTCTGATAACGAAGTCGTGCATCATGGTTAACGAGGATCATTTGCCGAAACGCTGATAAACGGTTCGGTCAGTGATAGCGTGATCTCATTGGAAGAGACACGCTGGCCCAGTTCATCTTCTACCACTACCGACAGCCGCCAGCGGTTTGTCGCCCCTTCTCTACTGTCCCACTTCGGCATAATAATCGTCCAGCCCTGTGCGCTGCGGGTACTGCTGCCAGCGGTTAAGCTCAGCGCCTGAGTATCGCCCTGCCATGCAAGGTGGCGAATCCCATGCAGGCTGCGCACTTGTACCTTCAGCGCCACCGTTTCTCCCGGCTTGAGATCCCAGGGCGGCGTGGCCAAAAATACCGACAGGGTTTTATGCTGCCGATACTCCAGCGTCGGCAAACTATTCCGCTGCGGATCGTCATAACGACTGCCGCGCAGCGAGCGGCTGTTTGCCACTTCGCTGACCATCAGCTGTTTTTTTAACGGAACGCCGAAACGATAATTCAGCGTTAATCCGAGGTTATTCTGACTGACGCCATTTTCACCCTGCTTATGCTGCGCAGTCATCGTAATCAGCGGCACCGGCGTATAGCTCAGCCCGAGGTTCACCGCTACCGGATTGTGATACCCGGTTCCTGAATGAAACAGATCCACCCGGTCGCCAAAATACTGTTCAACGCTGACGCTGGTATTGAGATGTTGATAGAACGGCATCCGCATTTGCGCGGTAAGGTCGTAGCCGCGGGCCATCCGTTGTTCCTGTGTGGTGGAACGATTCTGCCAGGAGGAAAACGGCTGGTAGTAGTTAGCGGATAAACGTAAATACTCGCCCCACGCTTCTGCACCTAAGCCGCCCCGGGGCAGATTTTCATCCAACAGATTGTCATAAAACGTGTTGTAACCCAGTAGCCATCCGTCATGTACCCAGCGCTGCCCAATTCCCGCATTGCTGACTAAGCCCTCATCCTGTTGCGTTAAGCCTAACTGGCTCCAGGTAAGATAGCGCTGATTGTCCTGCCACGGAATAAACCAACTTCCCCGGCTGCCGGTAAAGCTGCCCTCTTTATCAACCTGCAACCCGACGCTGGCATTTCCCCAGGGAGAGAGCCAGGATTCCAGTTGTTGATTCACCTGTTCGCTGACCGTGTCACGTACCTGACCAAACGCGAACTGCTTCGCCTGCTCGCCGGTATCAAGGCCGTTATCGGTCATACTGGCTTCACCGAATGCTTTCACCATTTCGGCGAAATGCTTTTCGCCTGCCCGCGATTCCGGCGCCATACCGAGCTCGGGCAAGCCATCGCTATTGTTATCGAATGGGTTTTCAGCCTGGTGAATAAAAGAGGATTGTGCGCTGGCAGTACCCCCTGCCAGTGGCAAGAGTGCAAATACGGCGAGAGGGAAATAAATAATACGGCTCAAATCGTTAGTTATTTCTTACATCAATTAATCAGGCACACTTAACCTAAACCATAACGTCTTCAGCAATTAATTGCAGCCTTTATCCCCGTTTTCGGGATTTTCTGACCCGAATAATCAGGGGTAGCCACATGCTTTCTTTTCGATATCTGGTACAGGGAGTACCATACACGCCAGGAATTATCCCTCCCATCCGACAACAGGAGTCAAAATGCAAAAGATAGTGATCGTCGCGAACGGTGCGGCCTATGGAAGCGAATCGTTATTTAACAGCCTGCGTCTGGCCATCGCCTTGCGTGAACAAGAAGCCTGTCTCGATCTGCGTCTGTTTTTAATGTCGGATGCGGTTACGGCGGGATTACGCGGTCAGAAACCGGCGGAAGGATACAATATTCAGCAAATGCTGGAGATCCTGACAGCGCAAAACGTTCCGGTAAAACTGTGCAAAACCTGCACTGATGGCCGTGGGATCACCGACCTGCCTTTAATTGATGGCGTCGCCGTGGGCACGATGCCAGAACTGGCGCAATGGACGCTGGATGCAGATAAAGTATTGACCTTCTGACAGCGCCTTACAGGCACGCGCACTGAAAGTGCCGGAAATTTCCGGATTTTATCTTAGATGGGCGCGGTTTCGTTGAACGTTAGCACGCCCTTTCAACCGTCTTGAGGAATTTTGTCACTTTTGTTTAATCGTTATGCCATTTTTTGATCAAAATCAGCATTCTGTTGCTCCCCCTTTGGTGTTATGCAATGAGTGAAATGTGAACAACATCACGCAGCACTTTCGACAGAAAGTACGTTGTTTTCAAGAACGGGGTGAAAAATGGCATTAGTGAAGGCGAGTTTAAAGTTATTTGGTGGCGATACGGTGGTTGTGCGCTGTTCCGAGCGCTGTCACATCCATCTGATGAGCGAGAAAAATCACGTCAAAGACACGCAGTCCGACATCTTAAGCGTGCAGGACCGTGATAACGCATGGTTGACCGTACCTTATACCGGCGTCTGGAACGTGCTGATCGACAGCCACAGTCAGTCGCTTGAGCATTCGATAAGTTTTATTGCAGCGTAATCGTGAAATGCCCGATAAGCACCTGGCTGTCGGGCACACAACACTCCGCCGACGCTATGCAAAACCTGGTCGTATAATCCCTTCCGGCAGGTTCTCTCCCAACAATCGTTTGACCGTAATCACCAGATCGTTAAGACAATCATCCTGCATTCCCAGCTTCACCAGTTCTTGTTCCAGCGAGAACAGATACTGGGCATTAGTGCCTAAAGGTCCGCTGGCCGCAGCGATAAGCGGCGCTATCACCTGCGCGCGTGTATCCGACTCAAACAGCGGATGGCGCGGATCCATAATAAAGACCAGCGCGTTTACCGTCCGTCCGTCATCCAGCGCCAACTGACACCAGGTCGGCAGGTAGCAACCGGTGATCATTTCACGCTTCCACAGCAGAGAAAGCTCTTGCTCCAGCGATGCGTCTGGTAAGCGATAAGCCACACCGGTAGTGCGTCCACCCTCTTTCAGGGCCAGCATCCGTCCCGGCTGACAGGCCGTTCCTCGCCCCGCCGTCAGACGCAGGCAAAATGCACGGTGCCAACCGACCAATGTTCCGGTACAGGACTCTTCAAATTCTAAGGCCGGGTTCCACATCAACGATCCATAACCGAAGATCCACACCGGTCCATCATCTGGTCGGCAAGCAAGCGTGGCGGCCAGTGAGGCTGCCCGTTGTTCCGCTGACCAGAGTAGTGATTCTTCAATAGCGCCAAACGCCGTCTTACAGTCGGCATTCAATAAAAAATCACGCGTTAACACCTTACACCTCCGCCACTGCAGCTTCCCTGCGACAACTTTTTTGACGCCTTCCGGGCATTTTTACTGCTCATTTTGAAACCAATAGCTGGACAATAGGCAATTCATCGCTCGCTTGCAAGCCAGTAACGGCGCGGCGTAGCACGATTCGCTAACGGATGACTCAGGCTAGTTTATAAAGGCATTATAATTGATACCGTTACGTCTTTTTATGCCATTTATCATCATCACCTTTTTGATAATCATTTTTCACCGCCGCCCACGCCACCTTGTGCGCTGTCTCTTCGCGAGTGGCATCATCGCGACGGTCAGATTTATCTTTATACTGTTCCCAGGCGCTGTTAAAGGCTTCTTTATAGATGTCCTGAGCATGGGATGGCAGAACATGCTGTACGCTGTCAGGCAGATCGCTTTTAGATTTATAGGGCATTGTGAACTCCTCTTTTTGGGCTAAACCTTAAGTGTGGTTAACAATGCTGCGATGCGCCAATAATGAACATTTTTAAATTACTTCTTCATCTAACTTTCTGTTAATTAAATACTCTATAAACAAGACATTTGTTTTTGGCCACTTAGAGATGGAAAATAAGCGATGCGGTAAAATTTCGTAAAATGTCACCTACAAAACCGCTTTTTCTGTTATTTTTTACATTCTTTAATACTTTTATAATTATAAATACCTGCAGAGATGGAGAATTAACTTAATGACACAACTACATGAGGCGGTAAAAACCCGCCACAAGGAGACCTCTCTCGTCTTCCCGATTTTGGCACTGGTAGTACTGTTCTTATGGGGGAGCAGTCAGTCACTACCAGTGGTCATCGGTATTAATGCGCTGGCCCTTGTTGGTATATTAAGCAGCGCATTCAGCGTTGTCCGTCATGCGGACGTATTAGCACATCGACTTGGCGAACCCTACGGCTCGCTGATTCTCAGTCTGTCAGTTGTTATTCTTGAAGTCAGTTTAATTTCCGCATTAATGGCGACCGGCGATGCCGCGCCTACGCTAATGCGCGACACGCTGTATTCGATCATTATGATCGTCACCGGCGGTTTAGTCGGTTTTTCATTACTGCTGGGCGGCCGCAAATTTGCCACTCAGTATATGAACCTGTTTGGTATTAAGCAGTATTTAATCGCCCTGTTTCCACTGGCCATTATTGTGCTGGTGTTTCCAATGGCGTTACCGGGAGCCAATTTTACTACTGCGCAGGCGCTACTGGTGGCGCTCATTTCTGCGGCAATGTACGGCGTCTTCTTGTTGATTCAAACAAAAACGCACCAGAGCCTGTTCATTTACGAGCATGAAGATGAGGGTGACGACGACGATCCGCATCACGGTAAGCCGTCAGCGCACAGCAATATATGGCACGCCGCCTGGCTCATCATTCACCTGATCGCTGTTATCGCCGTCACCAAGATGAACGCCAGTCCACTGGAAACCTTGCTGACTGAACTCAATGCGCCCGTGGCATTTACCGGTTTCCTGGTGGCGCTGTTGATCCTCTCGCCTGAAGGGCTGGGGGCGCTGAAAGCGGTGCTGAACAATCAGGTACAGCGGGCGATGAATTTGTTCTTCGGTTCAGTATTAGCCACTATTTCACTCACCGTACCGGTAGTGACGCTGATAGCGTGGGCAACAGGAAATGATTTGGTGTTTGCTTTGGGCGCGCCAGAGATGATTGTCATGGTCTCGTCGCTGGTACTGTGCCACATCTCTTTCTCCACCGGACGAACCAATGTGCTTAACGGCGCCGCGCATCTGGCGCTATTTGTCGCCTATCTGATGACGATATTTGCCTGATAACTAGTTTGGCGGGATCCACGGCCCTTTGCAGGGCCGTTTTCTTTTAGCGCGTTTATTGCTCCGGATAAACCTGTTGGCCATCGACAAACGTTAATAACGATTCCGTTTGATGCAGCTTGTCTGGCGCAATAGCCATAATATCTTGATTCAGCACCGCAAAATCGGCGAGCTTACCTGCTTGCAAACTTCCTCTTTGCTGCTCAGCAAAAGCCAGCCAGGCGGCATTTCGGGTATACATTTTTAACGCATCTTCCCGACTTAACTGGCGGGTGTCATGGCGTACTGAGCCGTCGAGCGCTTTACCTGTGACATGATATTCAATGGCATGCCACACTCCCGCAACGCCAATCCGCGTCGCATCTGTACCGCCGGCAACGATTACCCCCTGCTCTAACGCGGGTTGCACTGGCGATGATAGCGCCGCCACCGTTTTACCATTTGCGCGTTCAATGGCGGGAGATTCAAAATATGGCCCCATCTGGACAGAGTAGGCTAAACCGAGTTTCTTCATGCGGGCAATCGTTTCGGGCGTACCGGTATTAAGATGCGCAATAGACCAGCGCAACGGCGCAATATCATGCGATTTAGCCACCTCGCTAATGACATCTAAAATCGCATCCGCACTGTCATCGGTATAAGCATGTATTTCAACGGCAACACCTTCTTTGGCGGCAAGCTGAAGCACCTTTAATTGTTCTTGTTGGGACTCTGCTGGGGATGTGAACCCAGATGACATCCGCACGCCATCATTCATTGCCATCACCAGGCTTTCACCGAAGCCCAGAAAGGCTATTCTGCCGTCATCATGCATTGCCGGGCGAAACGCCAGGCGTTGTTTAAACCATTCCGTTTCATTACCAGGCGGTGCGGATAAACGATATCCAACGCGTATCCTGAGAGGTTGCTGCTGCTGAAGTTTAAAGAAATCACGATAAGCTTGCTCATGCCCGGCAGAAGGATCGATAAACCCGACCACGCCGCGTTTATTTAAATAACGTACAAAGGCGTTAAGGTTCTTTTCCACATCGCCAGTCTGGCTAATCTGGGCGAAAAGCTGGTTAAAACTGCCAATGGTCCCGCGCAATTTCCCCGTTGCCAGCCCTTTATCATCGCGTTCTATCACGATCCCTGCCGGAACATCCGGCTGTGGACTATTAAGTTTTAGGGTCTCGATAGCCTTTTGATTTAACAGCGCATAGTCATAAAGGCTTTGTATATATGCAGGATGATGAGGCAGCGCCTGATTCAGTTCCTGAACCGTCGGATCCCGCTTTTCAGCAAATTGTTCCGGTATCCATGAACCCGCCACCGCTACCCATTGCTCAGCGTCTTTCTTTGCCGCAGATTGCGACAGTTTATTTAACGCATCGGGTAAATTTTTAGTATCAAACCAGTAGGTTTCAAATAAAAATGTCCTTCCCCCCCGAATGCCATGCAGATGCGCATCAATTAACCCCGGAATAACAGTTTGCCCCGTAAGATTAATTTCCTTCGTGTTCGGTCCGGACCATTTTTTCACCGTTTCATTATTACCCACCGCAATAATATGCCGCCCTTTTACCGCCAGCGCCTGCGCATTGGGTTGTTGTTCATCCATGGTAATCAACTTGCCGTTATACAAAATAACGTCGGCCTTGTCCTGAGAATGCGCCAGAAATGAAATTCCTATCAGAATTGCGGCCAACGCTACGTTGCGCATAGCCGGAGGGGGAGTATTAAAGCAAAGTCCCAGTTTACCCATCATATTTATCTACCTTTTCATGTGATGAAAATCAGGAAAGCTGATGCAACACCGCCTGGCTGGCGATGTGTGCGCTGGATAGCAAACGTTCGAGCGTATGCCCACAACGGGCTTTTCCCGACAGACCAAGCATCGTGGTACTGATGTAATCGGTCAGGCTATCAGCCACTTCGGGATGGCGCTGTGCAATAAAGTCATGAATTTTATGTTCTGCAACCGAGTAGAAAGCCCGGGCCACCTGCCGTGCCTGCGGATCGTTGCTATGCGTGCCCTCCAGAACCAAACAACCAGGCGCATGCGGATCAGCGGCATAGCGTCGCGCCGCCTCTTCAAGCAACGCAGCAAGGCTTTCGGCAACCGGTCTGTCAGAACGCAAAATGTCATCAAACGGGATCGCATCAGTTTGTACATAGCGACCAAGCACGCGTTCATAAAGACCGATTTTGTTCCCAAAAGCGGCATAAAAACTGGGGGGCTTGATGTTCAGGGCCTGCGTAACATCCGCTACGCTCACAGCGTCGTATCCATGCGCGTGAAATAAGGGCTGTACTTTGGCAACAGCCAGTTCCGGATCAAAATTACGTGGTCGGCCTGGGGCGCGCGAACATTTTGTAGTGCTCATTACAAATCCATTGACAGAAAACCATGCACCCATTATATATCGATCACTACATAATTGTTCAAGGAGTATCTCATGTCCCCATTTAACGGCAAATCAGTTCTGGTTCTTGGCGGCAGTCGGGGGATTGGCGCGGCTATTGTGCGCCGTTTCGCCGCAGATGGCGCAGCGGTTACCTTTACCTATTCAGGCTCCGCAGACGCTGCAAAAGCGCTTGCGGATGAAACAGGTTCCCACATGACGCAAACCGATAGCGCCGATCGCGATGCCGTCATTAACCGGGTACGGGAAAGCGGCCCGCTGGATGTGTTAGTGGTGAATGCAGGAATTGTGCTGTTCGGCGACCCGCTGGAGCAGGATCCCGATGACGTTGAGCGCCTGTTCCGCATTAATATCCACGCGCCCTGGTACGCGGCAGTAGAGGCGGCACGACAAATGCCTGACGGCGGGCGGATTATCATTATTGGTTCAGTGAACGGCGATCGTATGCCAATTGCCGGTATGGCTTCCTACGCGTTAAGCAAGTCTGCTCTGCAAGGCCTGGCAAGAGGGCTGGCCCGTGATTTCGGCGCGCGTGGCATTACAGTCAACGTAGTGCAACCGGGTCCCATTGATACTGACGCTAATCCAGCAGAAGGTCCATTGAAAGAGCTGATGCACAGCTTTATGGCACTAAAACGCCACGGTCGACCAGAAGAAGTGGCCGGAATGGTTGCCTGGCTGGCTGGTCCGGAGGCCGGGTTTGTGACGGGAGCTATGCATACAATTGATGGGGCGTTTGGCGCCTGACAGTAATAACAGGCCGGAGACAAGTGCCCCGGCCTGTTCAGTTGTCTTAGTTCTCAGTATCGAGCTCGTCGAAGCTTTTCACCAGGTCATCAATCGCTTTGATCTGCGTGAGGAACTGTTCCAGTTTCGCCAGCGGCAGTGCGGATGGGCCATCGCATTTCGCATTGGCTGGATCCGGATGCGCTTCAATAAACAGACCTGCCAGACCTACCGCCATGCCCGCGCGCGCCAGTTCAGTCACCTGACCACGACGGCCGCCGCTTGCGGCACCAAACGGGTCGCGGCACTGCAGCGCATGGGTGACGTCGAAAATCACCGGCGAATTGCCAGAGACCTTTTTCATCACGCTAAAGCCCAGCATATCCACAACCAGGTTGTCATAACCGAAGTTCGCGCCACGGTCACACAGGATAACCTTATCGTTACCGCCTTCATGGAATTTATCCACGATATTACCCATCTGACCCGGACTTACGAACTGCGGTTTTTTCACGTTGATAACGGCACCGGTTTTCGCCATCGCTTCCACCAGATCGGTCTGGCGAGCGAGGAATGCCGGCAGTTGAATCACATCCACCACGTCAGCAACAGGCTGTGCCTGGCTGGCTTCGTGAACGTCGGTGATCACTTTTACGCCAAAAGTTTGCTTCAGCTCCTGGAAGATTTTCATCCCTTCTTCAAGGCCCGGCCCACGGTAAGAGTGGATGGAAGAACGGTTGGCTTTATCAAAGGAGGCTTTGAACACGTAAGGGATACCCAGTTTTTGAGTAACGGTTACGTAGTGCTCACAAATGCGCATCGCCAGATCGCGGGATTCCAGCACGTTCATTCCGCCAAACAGCACGAACGGCAGGTCATTTGCCACGTTGATGTCGCCAATGCTAACCACTTTTTGTTTCATAGGATCGCCTTAAACGGTAGGTAAAGTGTCATTAATCAATGCAATACAATTTGTTTGTGCGAAATGGTATTAATCTGCGCACGAATCATTTCGCTGATCGGGTCTTCCGGACACTGCTCAACGAAATAACTTAAATCTGTCAGCGCAACATGTTCACACTCCAGTTGCGCATATATCAATCCCCGATCGCGTATTTCATACGGGTCTTCAGGATTAAACTGTAATAATGCTTCACTGGCTCGCAGCGCCAGTTCCATTTGCCGCTCTTCCATCAGCGATGATTTCAATGTGTCGAGCAGTTTGCGGATCACTTCTGCGTTATCCGCTTCATCCAGATCTTCATTGAACAGTTCCGCGACCGGGCTGATGTTCCCCTTCAGCCACACTTCCAGCGTGTGTTCATTTAACGTTTCGCCATTGAACGGATTGATTAGCCACATTTCGCCATCAAGCGATTCAATGCGCAGGATGAGTTGTGTCGGGAAAATCACCGGTACCAGCGGCAGATCAAGTCGGTTGGCAATCCATAATAAGATCGCGCCCAACGACACCGCACTGCCCTGACGATTTTTCAGAACCTGGTCGAGCCATAGTGCATCAGAAAGACGATAGACGCCGTGGGTATCCGTAAACCCCCATTCGCCGTAAAAAAGTGCCAGCAGTTTTTCCAGTTGCTCATCCTGAGACAGGAGCTGGCTAATTTCTTCTTGCGCCAGACTGACCAGACGTTCCAGTTCGTCATAGACAGTTTGTGTTGGAAAATCCAGACGGATAGACTCCGACGCCAGGATCATCCCATCACACAATGGCGCTTTATTAAATTCGAAATCAGCTAACGACCTCATGACTTACCCCAGTAACGGTATTTTTGTGGTGGCGAGTTTAATGATGATGTACAGCACCACCAACGCCAGCGGAAATGCGACTAATCGCGCCTGCTGGCTGCGCGCCCGACGGTAATCGAGCGCAATAAAACCCAAAACGATGTAAATGATAACCCCAAACAGCTTTTCAGTCAGCCATGTCCCTTGTTCGGTGAATGGCAGGATGTGCGTTTTAATCATTAACGCCACGCCGCTGACTAATAAAACGGTATCCACCACCGGCGGCACAATGCGCGTCCAGCGGGCACGGGCTAGACGCGCGTCGGTGTAACGCCACCAAAAACGCAGCGTCAGCAGACTAACGGAAAACGCAATGCTGATGAGATGAACGTTGAGTAACACACTGATGGTACTCATGATGGGATGCGTCCAAGCGTAATTCGCTCGTTGCCGCCATAATCACGGCAGGTTTCAACCGCCAGATAACCCGCGCGCGTAAAGGCATCGCGCACGGCCTCACCCTGCTGCCAGCCATGTTCCAGCAACAGATAGCCGCCGGGCGTTAACACGTGCTGAGACCGATCGATAATATGTACGATATCCGCCAGCCCCCGATCGCCCGCCACCAGCGCCGACAGCGGCTCAAAGCGCACATCGCCCTGCGCCAGATGCGGATCCTGTTCGTCGATGTACGGAGGATTGCTGACAATCATGTCAAACTGCTGCCCCTGCAAAGCGCTAAACCAGTCGCTTTGCAGCACGCGAACATTGCCGATAGCCAGGTGCTGCGTATTACGCATAGCCAGCGCCACGGCATCCGGCATCCGATCAACCGCCGTCACCGCGCAATCCGGACGCTCGGTTGCCAGCGCCAGGGCAATCGCGCCCGTACCGGTCCCCAGATCGAGAATGCGACATGCACAGGCTGGCAGGCGAGCCAGCGCCTGCTCCACCAGACACTCGGTATCCGGACGCGGAATCAGCGTGGCTGGCGATACAAACAGCGGCAGCGACCAAAACTCGCGAACGCCGGTTAAGTGCGCCACGGGTTCGCCCCGCTGACGCCGCTCCAGTAATGTGTCGAGCTGCTGACGCTGCGCCTCGGTTAACAGCGTTTCGCCAAAAGCCAGAATAAAGGTGCGCCCCTTACCGGTAACGAACTCGAGTAAAATCTCGGCGTCACGGCGCGGGCTTTCGCTTGCCGGTAATTGGCTTATCGCTTCACGCAGCCAGTGCTGATAGTCCATCAATCCTGCTCGGACAATGCCGCCAGTTGGTCGGCCTGGTATTCCTGGACAATTGGCTCAATGAGCATATCCAGTTTGCCTTCCATCGCTTCATCCAGACGGTAGAGCGTCAGGTTAATGCGGTGATCGGTCACGCGCCCCTGCGGGAAGTTATAGGTGCGGTTGCGATCGCTGCGATCGCCGCTGCCCAGCAGGTTGCGACGTTCAGAGGCTTCCGCCTGTTGACGCCTTGCCACTTCGGCCGCACGAATGCGCGCCCCCAGCACCGACATCGCTTTCGCTTTGTTTTTATGCTGTGAACGTTCGTCCTGACATTCCACCACGATGCCGGTTGGCAAGTGGGTAATACGGATTGCGGAGTCGGTGGTGTTAACGTGCTGGCCCCCTGCGCCTGATGAGCGGAAGGTATCAATACGCAGATCGGCCGGGTTGATGTCCGGCAGTTCAGCATCCGGCAGTTCCGGCATGACCGCGACCGTACAGGCAGAGGTGTGAATTCGTCCCTGTGATTCCGTCGCCGGTACGCGCTGCACGCGATGACCGCCGGACTCAAATTTCAGTCGGCCATAAACGCCTTCGCCGCTAATCTTGGCAATGACTTCTTTAAATCCGCCATGCTCGCCTTCGCTGGCGCTCATGATCTCAACCCGCCAGCGACGCGCTTCAGCGTAACGGCTGTACATGCGGAACAGATCACCGGCAAACAGCGCCGCTTCATCACCACCGGTTCCCGCGCGCACTTCAAGGAAGGCGTTACGTTCGTCATCAGGATCTTTCGGTAACAGCAGAACCTGCAGGTGTTGTTCCAGCTGTTCACATTTCTCTTTTGCTTCGCGCAGTTCATCCTGCGCCATTTCACGCATTTCAGGATCGTCGAGCATCATCTGAGCCGTCTCGATATCTTCCTGAACCTGTTGCCAGTCCGTAAAACAGCGCGATACATCGCTTAATTGGGCATATTCGCGCGACAGTGCACGAAAACGTTCCTGGTCTGCGATAGTACCCGCATCGCCGAGCAGCGCCTGAACTTCTTCATGGCGTTCATGCAGGGCTTCCAGTTTGGCAACGATAGAAGGCTTCATAGGCGTAAATGCACCCTGTAAAAATAAGATTGGTGTGCTGCTACTCCAGCCCGAGGCTGTCGCGCAGAATATTCAGGCGTTCACTATCCCCGTCACGGGCGGCCTGTTGAAGTGATTTGGTTGGTGCATGGATTAGGCGGTTAGTCAGTTTCCAGGCCAGATCCTGCATAATGGCTTGCGCATCACCGCCCTGTTGAAGAGCGGCCAACGCTTTGGCGGTCAGTTCATCACGGATCTGTTCTGACTGACTGCGATACTCGCGGATAGTGTCGCTTGCGCCCTGGGCACGCAGCCAGGCCATAAACTCACTGGTTTCCTGCGCTACAATCGTTTCGGCTTCCACAGCAGCCGCTTTGCGCTGCGCCAGGTTATGCGAAATGATGCTTTGCAGATCGTCAACGCTGTACAAGTAGGCGTTGGACAATTTGCCCACTTCCGGCTCGACATCGCGCGGTACGGCGATATCCACCAGCAGCATAGGCTGGTTGCGACGGTTTTTAAGCGCACGCTCTACCATTCCTTTACCGATAATCGGCAGCGGACTGGCGGTTGAACTGATAATAATATCGGCATCCTGCAAGCGGGCGTCGATATCGCTCAATGAAATCACTTCGGCGCCGACTTCATCCGCCAGCACCTGCGCGCGTTCACGCGTACGGTTGGCGATGATCATATTCTTCACTTTGTGTTCGCGCAAATGACGCGCGACCAGCTCGATGGTCTCGCCTGCGCCGACTAACAGCACGGTTACCGTGGAGAGCGATTCAAAGATCTGCCGCGCCAGCGTACAGGCGGCAAAAGCCACGGAAACAGCGCTGGCGCCGATATCGGTTTCGGTACGGACACGTTTAGCGACAGAGAACGATTTCTGGAACATGCGCTCGAGCGCACTGGCGTTCTGGTGGCCTTTCTGCGAATCCGCAAAGGCTTTTTTCACCTGTCCCAAAATCTGCGGCTCGCCAAGCACCAGCGAATCCAGACCACTGGCAACACGCATCAGATGGCTGACGGCGTCATTGTCCTGGTGCCAGTACAGGCTATTGCGCAGATCTTCTTCATTAAGATTATGGTATTCGCACAACCAGCGAATCAGCGCTTCTTGCAGGTTATCCTGCTCTTCCACGCTGAGGTAAATCTCTGTGCGGTTACATGTCGACAGCACTACCCCGCCCTGCACCATTGGCAGCGCTTGCAGGCTGTCCAGCGCCTGATCGAGCGTATCCGGCGAAAACGTTACGCGTTCTCGCAGCGATACAGGTGCCGTTTTATGGTTAATACCAAGCGCTAAAAGGGTCATGTGAGCGGGAATAGTACCAGCGTTGATAAGGTTAGACTGGGTGCATCATACAGGATGCGTGCGGTCAATAAAAGAGACAGCCCCCTTTTGGAGTAATAGCTTAGCGCACAAATTTAAGCGATTTAAGATAACTTGAACGTAGACGATGTCAGATGGTGGCGCTAGCATTGAGAGTTATAACTGCAACGTATCTCAAGGATTTGTCATCATTATGACCCTGCCTGATTTTCGCCTGACTCGCCTGCTGCCCCTTGCGGCCCTGGTTCTTAGTGCCTGTACCCTCAACGCGCCGAAAGGTCCCGGCAAAAGCCCCGATTCCCCGCAGTGGCGCCAGCACCAGCAGGAAGTACGCGCCCTGAACCAATATCAGACGCGCGGTGCGTTCGCTTATATCTCCGATCAACAGAAAGTGTATGCCCGCTTTTTCTGGCAGCAAACCGGACAGGATCGCTATCGTCTGCTGCTGACCAACCCGCTGGGAAGCACGGAACTGGAACTCAATGCGCAGCCGGGCAACGTTGAACTTGTCGATAATAAAGGTAAGCACTACACCGCCGACGACGCCGAAGAGATGATTGGAAAACTGACCGGCATGCCTATTCCGTTGAACAGTCTGCGCCAGTGGATCCTTGGTCTGCCGGGTGACGCTACCGATTACAAGCTCGACGACCAATATCGTCTGAGTGAAGTGAACTACAGCAAAGACGGTAAAAGCTGGAAAGTGGTCTATAGCGCCTACGACAGCAAAACGCAGCCTGCGATGCCGGCCAATATGGAGCTGTCCGACGGCTCCCAGCGTATTAAGCTGAAAATGGATAACTGGATTGTGAAATGATGAGCCATTGGCCCTCTCCGGCGAAACTGAATCTGTTTTTATACATTACCGGGCAGCGTGCGGACGGTTACCACACGCTGCAGACGTTATTCCAGTTTCTCGACTATGGCGACGAGATTGGCATCAATCTGCGCCACGACGGTGAAATTCATCTCTTAACACCGGTGGAAGGCGTTGCGCATGAAGATAACCTGATCGTGCGCGCGGCGCGTTTGCTGATGAAGACGGCGTCTGCGACCGCTCGCCTGCCCGCAGGAAGCGGCGCGGACATCAGTATCGAAAAACGCCTGCCGATGGGTGGCGGCCTGGGCGGTGGTTCGTCAAATGCGGCCACCGTTCTGGTGGCGCTGAATCATCTCTGGCAGTGCGGGCTTTCGGTTGATGAACTGGCGGCAATCGGCTTGACGCTGGGGGCGGATGTTCCCGTGTTCGTGCGCGGCCACGCGGCTTTTGCCGAAGGCGTGGGAGAAATTCTGACGCCGGTCAATCCCCAGGAAAAATGGTATCTGGTCGCTCATCCGGAAGTCAGTATTCCAACGCCGCTCATTTTTAACGATCCTGACCTCCCGCGTAACACGCCAAAAAGGTCAATAAAAACGTTACTAAAATGTGAATTCGGCAATGATTGCGAGGTTATCGCAAGAAAACGTTTTCGCGAGGTTGATGCGGCGCTTTCCTGGCTGTTAGAATACGCGCCGTCGCGCCTGACTGGTACAGGGGCCTGTGTCTTTGCTGAATTTGATACAGAGTCTCGTGCTCGCCAGGTGCTTGAGCAAGCCCCGGAATGGCTCAAAGGCTTTGTGGCGAAAGGCGTCAACCTCTCCCCTTTGCATAGAGCGTTACTCTAAATCATTCGGGTTTCAGGAAGATGGCGAGATGACGGAGCGCCTGGCGCATACAACAGTATGTACTGGTGTGAGGAATTAACGCCAACGCACATGAAACGCGAAGGATGAAGGGTAAACCGGGCAAGCTGAGTTGCGGTGACAACGTCACCCTGTTCCAGACGTTGCATCGCGCTCTTTAATACACCGCATGGAGAGGATACTGCCTGGCCCGCACAGTTTTCGGCAGATTCTTTCCACCAATGGACGCATGCCTGAGGTTCTTCTCGTGCCTGATATGAAGCTTTTTGCTGGTAACGCCACCCCGGAACTAGCACAACGTATTGCCAACCGCCTGTACACTTCACTCGGCGACGCCGCTGTAGGTCGCTTTAGCGACGGCGAAGTCAGCGTACAAATTAATGAAAATGTACGCGGTGGTGATATTTTCATCATCCAGTCCACTTGTGCCCCTACTAACGACAACCTGATGGAATTGGTCGTTATGGTTGATGCGCTGCGCCGTGCTTCCGCAGGCCGTATCACTGCCGTTATTCCTTACTTCGGCTATGCACGTCAGGATCGTCGCGTACGTTCCGCTCGTGTACCGATTACCGCTAAAGTCGTCGCTGATTTCCTGTCCAGCGTTGGCGTTGACCGCGTCCTCACCGTTGACCTGCATGCTGAACAGATCCAGGGCTTCTTTGACGTACCGGTTGATAACGTATTCGGTAGCCCGATCCTGTTAGAAGACATGCTGCAACTGAACCTGGACAACCCGATCGTGGTTTCTCCGGATATCGGTGGCGTCGTGCGTGCCCGTGCTATTGCTAAACTGCTGAACGATACCGATATGGCTATCATCGACAAACGTCGTCCGCGTGCGAACGTTTCTCAGGTGATGCACATCATTGGTGACGTTGCAGGTCGTGACTGCGTACTGGTTGATGACATGATCGATACCGGCGGTACGCTGTGTAAAGCAGCAGAAGCACTGAAAGAACGTGGTGCAAAACGCGTATTTGCTTACGCAACCCACCCGATCTTCTCAGGTAATGCGGCAAACAACCTGCGCAACTCAGTGATTGATGAAGTCGTTGTCTGTGACACTATTCCACTGACTGACGAAATCAAAGCACTGCCAAACGTGCGTACATTGACCCTGTCGGGTATGCTGGCCGAAGCGATTCGTCGTATCAGCAACGAAGAATCCATCTCTGCCATGTTCGAGCATTAATCGAGCCCGGCTCAAAAACCCGCTGCGGCGGGTTTTTTTATCTGTAATACTTATTTGTATGACTTTTGCCTCCTTCACCTGCCATTTAGTTGACAGATGATGCGCTCATGGATGAAACATTATTGTGAACAGATTATTTTCCTCACATGTGATGCCTTTCCGCGCCCTCATCGACGCTTGTTGGAAAGAAAAATATACCGCTTCTCGCTTTACCCGTGACCTGATCGCCGGGATAACCGTGGGGATCATTGCCATTCCTCTGGCAATGGCCCTGGCAATAGGCAGTGGCGTTGCGCCGCAGTACGGTCTGTATACCTCCGCCGTCGCTGGGATTGTTATCGCCCTCACCGGGGGGTCGCGCTTTAGCGTCTCTGGCCCAACCGCCGCCTTCGTGGTGATCCTGTATCCGGTGTCGCAACAGTTTGGGCTGGCAGGCCTGCTGGTTGCCACGCTCATGTCCGGGATATTTCTGATCCTTTTCGGCCTCGCCCGCTTTGGTCGCCTGATCGAATATATTCCCGTGTCGGTTACGTTAGGCTTTACGTCGGGTATTGGTATCACCATCGGTACCATGCAGATTAAAGATTTTCTTGGCCTGCAAATGGCCCATGTACCGGAGCACTACCTGCAAAAAGTTGGTGCGCTGTTTATGGCCTTGCCGACCATCAACTTCGGCGATGCCGCCATTGGCGTTGTAACGCTGGGGATCCTGATTTTCTGGCCTCGTTTGGGGATCCGACTACCGGGCCACCTTCCTGCTCTGCTGGCAGGCTGTGCGGTAATGGGAATTGTGAACCTGACCGGTGGTCACGTTGCGACCATCGGTTCCCAGTTCCACTACATTCTGGCTGACGGCTCACAGGGTAACGGTATCCCGCAGTTGCTGCCGCAACTGGTATTGCCGTGGAATATGCCCGAGTCAAACTTTACCCTGAGCTGGAGTTCGTTACAGGCGCTGTTACCGGCAGCCTTCTCGATGGCGATGCTGGGGGCGATTGAATCTCTGCTGTGCGCCGTCGTCCTCGACGGGATGACCGGCACCAAGCATAAAGCCAACAGCGAGCTGATTGGCCAGGGGCTGGGTAACATCGTCGCGCCGTTCTTTGGCGGTATCACCGCCACGGCGGCGATTGCCCGTTCTGCGGCCAACGTCCGCGCCGGGGCAACCTCACCCATTTCTGCGGTCATCCACGCGATTCTGGTGATCCTGGCGCTATTGGTTTTAGCGCCGCTGCTTTCCTGGCTACCGCTTTCCGCCATGGCCGCACTGCTGCTGATGGTGGCATGGAACATGAGTGAAGCCCACAAAGTGGTGGATCTGCTGCGCCATGCGCCAAAAGACGACATCATCGTCATGCTGATGTGTATGTCGCTGACGGTGCTGTTCGACATGGTTATCGCCATCAGCGTCGGGATCGTTCTCGCCTCTCTGCTGTTTATGCGCCGTATTGCGCGTATGACGCGTCTGGCGCCGGTCAACGTTGATGTACCAGGCGATGTTCTGGTGCTACGCGTCATCGGCCCGCTGTTCTTTGCCGCAGCGGAGGGATTATTTACCGATCTCGAGTCGCGTATTGCGGGTAAACGCATTGTGGTATTGAAGTGGGACGCAGTCCCGGTGCTGGATGCCGGTGGTCTGGACGCCTTCCAGCGTTTTGTTAAACGTCTGCCGGAAGGTTGCGAATTACGTATCAGTAACCTGGAGTTCCAGCCGCTACGTACTATGGCGCGCGCGGGTATTCAGCCTATACCAGGACGTCTGACGTTCTTCCCGAATAAAGACGCCGCGCTCGCAGACATCATCTAACCCGTCGCGGGTCGTCGAAGCGCTACAGATAAAAAAATGGCTCCCGCGGGAGCCATTTTTATACCAAGCTTAATGCTTACGCTTTCAGCAGTTGCTCAGCCGTCGCCTTCACGCTCGCCAGCAGGACTTTCACATCCTCCAGGCACACGGTCGGGTTCAGCAGCGTCAGCTTCAGGCAGGTGATGCCATCGGCTTCGGTGACGCCGACGTTGGCGCTACCGGAAGCCAGCAGCACGTCGCCGATACGCTGGTTGAGCAGCGCAACAAACGCCATATCGTCGCTTGCCGGACGGAAGCGGAACAACACGCTTGCCAGCTGCGGCTCCATCACCAGCTCCAGATGCGGCTGGGTTTTCACAAACTCAGCCACATCACGGGCCAGCGTTACGCCGTTATCGATAATTTCGGCATACTGCTTTTTACCCAGCGCTTCGAGGCCCATCCACAGCTTCAGCGCGTCGAAACGGCGCGTGGTCTGCAGCGACTTCGACACCAGGTTCGGCACGCCGTGCTCTTCATCGAAATCAGAGTTCAGGTACGCCGCCTGGTAGCGCATCAGCTCGTAGTGACGCGCGTCTTTTAACAGGAACGCGCCGCAGCTGATGGTCTGGAAGAACTGTTTGTGGAAGTCCAGCGTCACGGAGTCTGCCAGTTCAAGACCGTTCAGGAAGTGACGATACTGCTCAGACAGCAGTAACGCCCCGCCCCACGCCGCATCGACGTGCATCCAGATCTGGTGCTCTGCCGCCAGCGCCGCGATATCCGCCAGCGGGTCGATAGCGCCCGCATCGGTCGTCCCGGCCGTGGCGACAATCGCCATCACCTGCTCGCCGTTGGCTTGCGCCTGGGCCAGCTTGTCTTTCAGGTCAGACAGGTCCATACGTGAGAACACATCGGTCTTCACCTGAGTAACGGAACGGTAGCCCAGCCCCATCAACGCCATGTTTTTCTGCACGGAGAAATGCGCGCTTTCAGAGCAAAACACTTTGATTTTGCTCAGGTCGCCGGTCAGACCATTCTGCTGAATGGAGTGTCCCTGGCGAGCAAAGAACGCGTCGCGCGCCAGCATCAGGCCCATCAGGTTACTCTGGGTGCCGCCGCTGGTGAACACACCTGCATCACCTGCCGCATAGCCCACCTGCTCACGCAGCCATTCGATCAGTTTGATCTCAATGATCGTGGCCGACGGGCTTTGGTCCCAGGAGTCCATGCTCTGGTTAGTGGCGTTGATCAGCACTTCCGCCGCCTGGCTAATCACCAGGCTTGGGCAGTGCAGGTGCGCCACGCACTGCGCATGGTGAACCAACAGGCTGTCTTTGAGAAAGTATTCAACCGCACGCTCAATAGCGGCCTGGTTGCCCAGGCCTTGAGACGTAAAATTCAGGTTGATACGTTCGCGCAGCTGCTCAACGGTTTTGCCCTGATACATTTCAGGCTGCTTCAACCATTCAACGACCGCTTTCGTACTCTGCTCGATAGCGTCCTGATAGGCGGCAATACTCTGCGCCGAGCCGGACAGAATCGGGTTTACGTCTGACATTCGATCCAACTCCGTTTAAACCGGCTTCACGCCAGCGCCCAGCAGGGCGTTTTCGAATTTATCGAGGAACACTTCCAGCTCAGCGTTAGTGATCAGCAGAGACGGCAGCAGGCGCAAGACGCAACCGTTACGACCACCGCGCTCCAGAATCAGCCCGTTTTCGAAGCATTTTTTCTGCAGCAGCGCAGACAGCTCGCCATCGGCCGGGTAGCAGCCCATGTGATCCTGCGCTTCGTTCGGCTTAACGATTTCCAGACCGATCATCAGACCCAGACCGCGCACCTGGCCAATCACCGGGTAGCGTTTCTGCAGGTCAGCCAGTTTGCCTTTCAGCCACTCGCCCTGGGCGGCAACTTTGTCGGCAATCTTGTCATCTTTAAGGATCTTCAGCGTTGTCAGGCCAGTCGCCATCGCAAGCTGGTTGCCGCGGAAGGTACCGGTATGGTGGCCCGGAGCCCACGCATCGAACTGCTTCTTAATCCCCAGAACCGCCAGTGGCAGACCGCCGCCCACCGCTTTGGACATGACGATGATGTCTGGCTCGATACCCGCATGTTCGAAGGCGAACAGCTTACCGGTACGCGCGAAGCCTGCCTGGACTTCATCGATGATCAGCAGAATGCCGTGTTCCTGAGTGACTTTACGGATGCGCTGTAACCACTCGACCGGCGCCGGGTTCACGCCGCCTTCGCCCTGCACGGCTTCAAGGATCACCGCAGCCGGTTTACGCACGCCACTTTCAACGTCGTTGATCAGGTTTTCGAAGTAGTAAGTTAATGCTTTCACGCCAGCCTCACCGCCGATACCCAGCGGGCAGCGGTACTGATGTGGATACGGCATAAACTGCACTTCCGCCATCATGTTGCTGACGGCTTCTTTCGGCGACAGGTTGCCGGTTACGGACAGCGCGCCGTGGGTCATCCCGTGGTAGCCGCCGGAGAAGCTGATAATGCTGGAACGGCCGGTTACTTTCTTCGCCAGCTTCAGCGCCGCTTCAACGGCATCGGCACCGGACGGCCCGGTGAACTGCAGGCAATACTCTTTGCCCTGGCCCGGTAATAAAGACAGTAAATAAGATGAAAATTCATCTTTTAACGGCGTGGTAAGATCAAGCGTATGTAACGGTAAGCCGCTTGTGATGACACTTTGAATGCTCTGCAGCACTTCAGGATGATTGTGACCGAGCGCCAGGGTACCGGCACCTGCAAGACAATCAAGATATTGATTATTTTCTACGTCAGTAATCCAGACGCCCTGCGCTTTCGCAATCGCTAATGGCAGTTTACGTGGATAGCTGCGGACATTAGATTCAAACTCAGCCTGTCTTGCTAAAAAGGTATCATTGCTCTGCGGTAATGAATTAGCACTTAAAGTATCAATACGGACTTTATCCGTCATCATATCACTCCTACAACCAGGTGTAGATTAACGCCTGATTGAATAAATGGTTATAAGGATTACCTGTAAAAAAGCGCGGCTAATATATGTTGTTTTAGCACAGGACTCAATCATTTATTTTCCAACGTCTTAAATGAGCATTTTTACCTTAAAATTCAAAGCATAAAGTACATCCGACATTAGGAAATCATAAACAAATATAGCTATTTATTTTACAAAATTGTTGCCAGTCGCAACGTATACGATGTTATAAAAACCATGAGGTTTTCATGTTTTTATTATTTTTTTACATGTTTTTACCATTAATAATGTACGCGTTTATTCACTACGACATGATTTTTCACTTATTTTTCGATAAATCGAATAAAAAAGTCGATCCCTAAATATAAATCACTTAGTATGGCGCGCTTATTTACAGGCTCTGTAAATAAAGAACTAATGCGCAGCACCCGGTAACGCGTACAGGCGACACGCGTTATCGACAACAGGGATTCCCTGGGTTGTCAGCAGAAATGTTCGCGGGCGGACATTTCGTAAGGAGAACGTGCGTTCCCTTATGCCGAGAATGAAAATTTTCTAGCCATACTTTTATGGCGCCCTGATATGAGATTGTTATGACTCGCATTTATCCACCATCCGTCGTTGCCAAATTTGGCGGCACCAGCGTCGCTGATTTTGATGCGATGAACCGCAGCGCCAGCATTGTTCTTGCTGATCAAGATGTCCGTTTAGTCGTTTTGTCTGCTTCCGCAGGCGTAACAAACTTACTGGTCGAGCTTTCTGAAGGTCTGGAAACACATCAACAATTAGATAAGCTTGAGACGTTACGCGCCATCCAATACAACATTATTTCCCGCCTGAAGCAGCCGTCCGTTATCAGCACGGAAATCGATAATCTTCTCAACAACATACGCCGCCTTGCAGAAGCGGCGACGGTTTCACCGTCCGATGCGCTAAGCGATGAGTTAGTCAGCCACGGCGAACTGATGTCCTCTTTGCTGTTTACTGAAGTATTACGTGAACGGCACGCCGAAGCCGGGTGGTTTGACGCCCGCAGCGTAATGCGTACCAACTCGAACTACGGCTGCGCTGAACCGGATCTCAGCACCCTGCACCACCAGGTGGAGACTCATCTGCGCCCGCGTCTTGAACAGGCTATTATGGTTACCCAGGGATTTATTGGTCGCGAAGCAGGCGGGCATACCACAACGCTGGGACGCGGCGGGAGTGATTACACCGCCACGCTACTTGGTGAGGCGCTGCACGCCGCACGTGTGGACATCTGGACTGACGTTGCCGGGATCTACACCACCGATCCGCGCATTGCACCACGGGCCAAACGGATCGACCATATCTCATTTTCCGAGGCCAGCGATATGGCCGCCTACGGTGCGAAGGTTCTTCACCCGGCGACGCTGCTCCCGGCAATGCGGAAAAACATTCCGGTCTTTGTTGGCTCAAGTAAAGATACTTCTGCCGGTGGTACGCTGGTGCACAACACCACCGATAATCCACCGCGTTATCGGGCACTCGCCGTGCGCCGTAAACAGACGCTATTACGATTACACAGTTTGCAGACACAACCGCCCTGTGCTTTTCTGGCGCAGGTATTTGCCATTTTATCCCACCACGCGGTGGCAGTGGATTTGGTCACGACATCAGAAAATTGTATTGCGCTGGCGCTGGACGCCACTCATGCGACATCGGGTGAGGACCATATACTGAGCACGGCATTGTTTACCGCATTGTCCTCCCACTGTCGGGTGGAAGTGGAAACCGGACTGGCATTAGTCACTTTGGTGGGCAATAAACTGACCCGGGCTGCGGGGGTTTGCAAAGACGTTTTTGCCTGGCTCGAAGAGCATACGGTACGCATGATTTGCCACGGCGCATCAAACGATAACTTGTGCATTTTGTTACCAGCCGACGCGGCGGATAGCGCGATTAAGACGTTACATTATCGATTATTCGAATAACATCTCTGCTAATGCGCAGCGAAGATAAGCGCATTTATCCAGGACAACATGAACAAGCAGAGGACTGGTTTTCAACCAGGACTCTGCCCGCAAACAGTGGCTCTCGCAGCGGAGAGGCTATTTAGTTGTGGTGATGATTGGTATCACCGCGACGGCAGCGTTTGTCATAATGACGTACCCACCAGTAACGGTCACTGATTTGTTCGTGCCCGCCGACTCTGGCCCCCGCTAACCAGAGAACTCCGCCGACAAAAATACTGAGCACGGCACCATGTGCGAAAAACTGTGGCAGATTAAATTGCGGCAATTGGTTTAAAATAGAGTAACCAACGCCACCCACCATCACCACCAACCCTAAAGCCATGAGCACGTTACCGAGTAACGAAGCGTTTTTGCGTTTCATGTGTCACCTCCGGAACTTTGGGTTGTTACAGGGAATCCCCCTAATCCTTATGTGTAAAGTATAGACAACACTGCCGTTCGCAAGTGCGGGAGCGATCACAATTACAAACACCCGCGCAACAAAACTTTACAAATAAGCTACTGAACACACTCAATTTCTAATAGTCCAGTTTCGCAATTATTCAGTTTTCTGAGGATAAGCACGCAGTTTTTTGTCAAGCGCAGCGCCAGACAGTAAACTACACGTCGTTTATAGATACATTCAGGACAAAACACGTGTCGATTAAATTGATTGTCGGTCTGGCAAACCCCGGCGCAGAATATGCGGCAACGCGGCATAACGCCGGTGCTTGGTATGTTGATCTACTGGCAGAGAGACTACGCGCGCCCCTGCGCGATGAGCCGAAATTCTTCGGCTACACCTCCAGGGTTACGCTCGAAGGCGAAGATGTCCGCCTGCTGGTGCCGACCACATTTATGAATCTGAGCGGCAAGGCGGTCGGCGCGATGGCAAGTTTTTATCGCATCAACCCCGATGAAATTTTGGTTGCGCATGACGAACTAGACCTGCCGCCAGGGGTGGCGAAATTTAAGCTTGGCGGTGGTCATGGCGGACATAATGGCCTGAAGGACATCATCAGCAAGTTAGGCAATAACCCTAACTTTCATCGTTTACGCGTTGGAATTGGCCATCCGGGCGATAAAAACAAAGTTGTCGGGTTTGTTTTAGGCAAACCACCTGTTTCTGAACAGAAGTTAATTGATGAAGCGATTGACGAAGCGGTCCGTTGTACCGAGATTTTGTTCAAAGATGGCCTGACTAAAGCAACGAGCCGGTTACATACCTTTAAAGCGCAATAAGCAGCGATGTGCGGCATTTTGCTCGCGTGCTGTGTATAATAGGCAAAGTTATTTACTTTTCTACAATCTGTTTTCCATAACAGATTGAATATCAAAAGATTAAGGTGATTTAAACATGGGATTCAAATGCGGTATCGTCGGTTTGCCAAACGTAGGCAAATCCACCCTGTTCAACGCGCTCACAAAAGCGGGTATTGAAGCGGCAAACTTCCCGTTCTGTACTATCGAGCCGAACACGGGTGTTGTCCCGATGCCCGATCCGCGTCTGGATCAGCTGGCCGAAATCGTCAAACCGCAGCGCATCCTGCCAACCACGATGGAATTCGTTGATATCGCGGGCCTTGTAAAAGGCGCCTCTAAAGGTGAAGGTCTGGGTAACCAGTTCCTGACTAACATCCGCGAAACCGAAGCTATCGGCCACGTGGTGCGCTGCTTTGAGAACGACAACATCATCCACGTTAATAACAAAGTGGATCCGGCTGACGATATTGATGTTATCAATACCGAACTGGCGCTGTCCGATCTGGATACCTGTGAACGCGCTATTCATCGCGTACAGAAAAAAGCCAAAGGCGGCGACAAAGACGCTAAAGCTGAACTGGCTGCCCTGGAAAAATGCCTGCCGCAGTTGGAAAACGCCGGAATGCTGCGCGCGCTGAAAAATCTGACTGACGAAGATAAAGCGGCCATCAAATACCTGAGCTTCCTGACGCTGAAGCCGACCATGTATATCGCCAACGTCAACGAAGACGGTTTTGAAAACAACCCGTACCTCGACAAGGTACGCGAAATCGCCGCTGCTGAAGGTTCCGTAGTGGTAGCTGTTTGCGCCGCCGTTGAAGCCGACATCGCAGAGCTGGACGACGCCGACCGTGAAGAGTTTATGGCCGAGATGGGTCTGGAAGAACCGGGACTGAACCGCGTGATCCGCGCAGGCTATGAGCTGCTGAATCTGCAGACCTATTTCACCGCGGGCGTGAAAGAAGTACGTGCATGGACCATCCCTGTCGGCGCTACCGCTCCGCAGGCGGCCGGTAAAATTCACACCGACTTCGAGAAAGGATTCATCCGTGCACAGACTATCGCGTTTGAAGACTTCATCACCTACAAAGGTGAGCAAGGCGCGAAAGAAGCCGGTAAGATGCGTGCAGAAGGGAAAGATTACATCGTGAAAGATGGCGATGTGATGAACTTCCTGTTCAACGTCTAATTCGTTTCTGTTGTCTCATGCGATCTCAGTGAATCGCATGAAAAATGGAAAACCCCATAAAATCCACGCAATTGCGTGGATTTTTCATTTCAGAGAGTCTCAACTTTTACATTAAAATCTATCAATAACAGTATGACGTGCCCATAGACGCCCCTTGCGGGATGATTTATCTATGGGCCAGAGACACTTAGCTATAGGAAAGAAAATTACAGGGACGGGGCTTTGAAATACCCTATACCAATCGTCTTACGGAAACGCCAGTTCTGCCATTGCGGCCATAATACCTGGGCGATCATCGCAATCGCTATCCAGCGGAACCAGGTCGCAAAAGTATTACTGTAGCCCTGCGGCTCTTTGTAACCCTTCACCCATCCATCGTAACCGCGCTCACCAAGCAGGGTGTCCGGGAACCCTCCATCTGCATTCTGGAAATCCAGTAATGCCACCAACATACGACGCAGCCAGTGTTCAATTTCATCACGACGATGCGGACAGCGCGTATGGCCGTGCGCCAGAATATCGATAATATCGACATCAATACAGCTGCTGCGGATGGCTAAGGGCTGCTCCAGGCAGCGGCTCATTGACTGGTTAAAATTGGGAATATCTTCCTCAAGGGCATAGAACACGTGCAAATTATGCGTTGCACCGCAGAGCGCAAATAGAAGTGCCTCCTGGCTGAACTGCTGCCCGGGTCCCCAGAAACCGGAATAGGGTTCACTCTGCTGGTTATGCCAGAAAATCATATCCTGTAATCGCTGCGCCGCGGGTCCCTGCGGATCGCGTTGCTTTTCAAGCAGCAGGAAGCTGCCAATATTGACGATGTTGTTACCTTCAAGCCACGGATCGCGCATGTCACGTTGAGCCAGCCATGCCCAAAAATACTGAGGATCGAGATACGGTTTTATAAAAGGCAGTTCCAGCCTGTTGAGCTGATCAAGCACTTCCAGCGCCCCCATACAGTAATTCGTCGCGTGAAAACGCATGTACTGGCGCGTTTTATTGGCATCCGGGCCTTTCCATGTTTCGCTCCAGTTTAAGCCCGGCAGTTCGAAATATCCGTCCTCCCGTTGATGGCGCAATATCCAGTCCGCCAGCGCTTTTTTCTCCGGGATGTTATCTCCTAATAACGCGCGCGCCATCGTACCATCATAAGTTCCTGGCAGAAGCATTTGCGGCCATTGTTCAGCCTGGTGTCGTTCGCTCACACGCAATACGCCCGGGGTTGCGTTCTGAAGTTGCATGCTTTTTAACCAAAGCAGACTTTTATCTTTAGCCGCAAGAATACGTTCCTGTAATAAATTATCGGTTAATGACATTTTTTGTACCTGTGAGATCAATATTATTTAAATTTAGCAACCGACATGGTTGGAATTAATACGTGCATAATCAGGAAACCCAGCAGATAGGCAAATCCGCCCATCAGGAAAATAGACCAGTAGCTGCCCGTAGCCTGCAAAATATGTCCTGTCGCTTGGGTAAAGAGAATGGAACCAAGCGAGCCTACCAGGCAGCCGATACCTACCACGGCACCCACCGCTTGTTTAGGAAACATATCCGATACGCTGGTATAAAGATTGACGGACCAACCCTGATGCGCCGCGACGGCAATACCAATTAACGTTACCGCCACCCACAGATTAGAAACGTTGGAGACCAATAAAATCGGGAGCACGCAGATTGCGCATAATAATAAGGTGAACTTACGCGCCTTATTTACTGCTATTCCACGGTTAACCATCCATGCCGGGAGATAGCCTCCTGCAAGACCGCCAAGTGTTGCCAGCACATTGATGAGCACCAACGGCATCGCCATATGGGCCATATCAATATCGCGAGCGTCGTGTAGCCACTTCGGGATCCAGAAGAGGAAGAACCAAAAAATAGGGTCGGTAAGGAATTTACAGACGGCGAATGCCCAGGTTTGCTTATATTTCAGCAGCCCTAACCAGCTTATTTTTTGCGTGGTTTGCGCTGCCGTCTCAGCATCATCATCCTGATGGATCCAGGCCAATTCTTCTTTGTTTACTTTCTTAACTTTCTCCGGTTTTCCATACAGCAGTAGCCAGAAAGCAATCCAGATAAGCCCTACCGCGCCCGTCACGATAAAGGCTTCACGCCAGCCCCACTGTAAGGCTATCCAGGGAATAATGACCGGCGCAAACACATTCCCGACATTAGAGCCAGCGTTAAATATGCCCGTTGCGAATGCGCGCTCTCGTTTGGGAAACCACTCTGCGGTTACCTTCACGGCTGAAGGGAAGTTGGCGCTTTCACCCAGTCCAAGAAAGATGCGTGCGTAAATAAACCCAACAACCGTACCGACCATGCCGTGCGCCATCGCCGCGATACTCCAGAGTGCGAGTGCAATGGGCAAGACCAGGCGGGCGCCATAAACATCAACAATACGTCCGCACAGAAATAAGCCTACCGCATAGGCCGCCTGAAATGCGGTAACAATATTTCCGTACTCAATCTCATTCCAGCCAATATCCTTCTGGAGCATTGGCGCGAGCAAACCTAAAATAGATCTGTCGAGATTATTAATGGTGACGGAAAAAAAGAGTAATGCGCAAATTGTCCATCGATATCGACTGGTTGTCGATCCTGCCTTTACTGCCTCATTACTGACACCGCTTTGCAACTGCCCCATCGTATTTCCTCCGTCACGATAAGATAATGTATCCAAACAGACCCAATACAAATAACTGTTAACTTTTCGCCATTGTAAGTGACCGGGTCAGAGTCCGTGACGGGTTAGAAATGGAATTGAGATCCCCGAAGTTCCCCTCTGAATTTATGTGAGTAATATCGCTCCCCGTAAATGCTAATGTGATAAAGATCACGCTGATAAAATTTATAATGAGATGTCGATCACGTGAAAACACGCTCCATTTTCGACATCCATCACATTTACAGTTTTTTCCCACTTTCGATTCCGTCAGTGATTGAGGAAGCAGCCCTGAGTATGAATTTGAACCGTTATCCTTCAGAAACACCTCATTTAGGAAGGATATCTCATGCTGGAAAAATCGGACCTGGCTGAAAATGCCGTAGAGTGCTTACACAACGAGCAATATGACATTCCGTACAATACGCAGAATTTTAATCACACCAATCTGTTGTTCACCGGGGGGCGTGACAGTGAAAGCCTGAGTGGCGAGTGGCGCTTTACGCTGGATCTCCATGACACCGGGCTAAGACAAAAGTGGCATCTTCTGGAAAAACGCGATCCTGAAACGCGCCGCGATCCTTACGACTACGATCCTTTTGCTGGCAATTCCGTACTGGTTCCGGGATGCTGGCAGATGATGAACGAAAAGTGGTTCTACTTTGAGGGGAGCGCCTGGTATACCCGCGAAATCGATTATATCGAACGGGATGCGGACGAACGTGTTTTCTTGCGCATTGGCGCGGCTAACTACGATTGCAAAGTATTCCTCAACCACCAATTTATTGGCAACCATTATGGTGGCTCCACTCCATTTTGCGCAGAGTTAACCTCCGAAATTCAGCAGGGAAATAATGTGCTGATGATCTGCGTAAATAATACGCGTACCACTGATCGTTTACCCTTACGAAATAACGACTGGTTTAACTATGGCGGGATATACCGTGAAATTGAACTGTATCGCACCCCGCCATCCTATATCCGGGATCTGTTTGTCTATTTAGTGCCTGATGGGAAATATAACCGGATCGCGGTAAAAATTGCCGTGGAAGGAGAAGCGAAGGAGGTTAACTTAACGATCTCAGAGCTGGGTATTGCCGTCATGCTTCCAGTGATTAACGGCGTGGCGAACGCAGAGCTGTCTGCCATGCCGCAGATCTGGTCCCCTGACCGTCCCAAATTATATCGCGTGATAGCATCGCTGGGACGTGACTACGTGAGCGATCGTGTCGGCTTCAGGCAAATAGAGGTCGTGGGGACGGATATTCGTCTGAACGGCCAGTCACTCTATCTTCGCGGCGTTAACTGTCACGAAGACGATCTTCTGTCCGGAAAAATGACCAGTGAAGCAGATATCCGCCGCCGGTTTCACCATGCAAAAGAGCTTAACTGCAACTACCTGAGGCTGGCACATTATCCACATCATGAGATGGCGGCTCGCATAGCGGATGAAGTCGGCTTGTTGCTCTGGGAAGAGATCCCAAACTACTGGGCGATAGATTTTAAAAATCCGGCTACCCAGCGCGATGCACATAATCAGCTGATGGAGCTGATTTATCGCGACCGTAACCGTGCCAGCGTGATTATCTGGTCGGTCGGCAATGAAAACGCGGATACCGATGAACGGCTGGACTTTATGACCATGCTGGTTGACGCCGCTCGTCAGGCCGATCCAAGCCGTTTAATTTCTGCCGCCTGCCTTGTTAACCATGCCAAAATGAAGATTGAAGATCGCCTGGCGGATCATCTCGATATTATCGGCCTTAACGAGTATTACGGCTGGTATGAAGAGAATTTCGACGATCTGATTATGCTGGGAGAAAATTCATCACCCTCTAAACCCGTCGTTATTACCGAAACCGGGGCTGAAGGGGTTATCGGTGATAATGCGCCGACGTCAGGGCCGTTCTCGGAAAACTATATGGCGGAGGTATATCGCAAGCAGACCGAATATTTGCCAAAACTTAATTACGTTCGGGGTTTTACCCCGTGGTTATTGTATGACTACCGGACAGAACGCCGTCAGAATCCCTATCAGAAGGGATTCAATTGCAAGGGCCTTATTACCGCTGACAAGGTAACGCGTAAAAAAGCATTTTATATCCTGCGTGATTTTTACCAACAGCTTAAAAACACTGACGCGTAAGCTATTCATTTTCAGTCAGACTGTCTGCCAGGCTAATCAGCCTGGCAGGATCAAATAGCATCGCCAGATAATGGGGCTGCTGCTGTTCTTCCTTATCCATCCATTCTGAAAGTCGTGTTGCCAGCAGGCGCAGTTCATTAATTTCTTTCGTTAATTCAAATAAAGAAATACCGCTCTGATGACCATAATTGTCTACCATCATTTTCATGGCAACGCTGCGTGAGACGCGGTTAAACATTTCGGTGTACCAAGGGACGCGTTCCCAGACTCGCTTAAACAGCTCCCTCTTCTCGTCGGACATCGCAACAGAATGGATGATTTGATAGAGCCGGTTACGCGAATCCTGGGCAAGGAAAAGAGCGCGCTCTTTTTCAAGTACCAACTGCTGGAATTGCTCACGTCCTCTATCGGGATCGTTTACCGGAAACAGGGTCGACAGGGCATAATCATCTGATTTGCGCACGTGCAGCTGAAGCTGCTTCACGGCCTGGGCATAGCTCTCCGGCACCTGGCTGTAATGATGCAGAACATGCCCCAGAATGTAGGGGGTCTTTCTCATCCATTCGTAGCTGCAGGTGTACAGCTGGTGGAAAAGGTTCACCTCAGCCGTCCCCACTTTATGCTCAAGCATATCCGTCAGCCAGCAGTGAAACGCCTGTTTTTCGGTCATAAAAATTTCGCGGCCAAACATCGCCAGGCCGTGCAAGTTGACAGAATTGACAGAGTTGATCAGCGAACTGTTCGAAATCCATTCCCAGTTAAGCCGTCCCGTTATAGCCTCCAGCTCTTCGCCCGCCATACTTTCTACCCAGCTTAATCGGCCCTGGATTTCTTCCAGCAAATAGCACGGAAGAAGCGTCCAGCCATATTCCAGCCCCCACATGTCAAATTCGATCCACTTTATTCGCCCATCAAGCTGAGTCAGGAGCGGATTATTAACAAACCCAGGGCGATATCCCTGCGCAACCGCCTTTATGGACACCCGCACATCTGGCGGCAGCACCTGCAAGGCATTAACCAATTGCCACGAGGCGGCTTCATCATCCATATAGTCACGTAACACCATTTTTTTTCCGAGGGTACGCAGCGTTTTATAGAGATATGGGAGTATTGAAACCCAGTTGGCTTTATAAGGCTGATGTCGAGGAAGATTAACAATTGCCCCATCAATATCCGGCAATTTTTCCAGAGCCTCATAAAGATCGTGCTGATAAAAATTCTTCCAGAAAATCTCATCCGCATTGCTGTTATCAATTAGCGGATATTCGGGGTATTTTTCCTGGATTTTAGCGCCACGGGGAAGCGCTTCGCCTTGCAGCCAAACCCGAATGCCGGAAGTACGACAATACCGACATAAACGCTGCAAATAAAGTAAATGCTCCTGATGTTCACGAAGCAGATTTTCACGACCATGCTGACAATATTTTGAAGGAGAGACTAACAAAGAAAATAAGTTCTGTTGGTTAATGACCAGTCCGTTAAATTGATCCCGTATCATCACTGCAATAACACTTTGCAAATACGGCCAGTGCCAAATCAGTGACGAGTTTACTTCCAGTAAACGCAACGGAACGGAAGCTTGCATTTAAAAAATTCTCATTATTTATGCCAAGGTGAATGGACATTTTATAGAGAATCCCCTGGTTGCGCTACTCCAGAATCTTTAAAATGCGCCATATGGTGCCGGTTTACTGATGTGGATTTTCTGGGAATCCCTCCGCCCATAGGAGTGTACAGAGTCCAGGCTCTAAGAACCTTCCTGTCATACTTCTTTTAGTAACAGAAATAGCACTTGCTTGTAACCCGTCCCTGGCGGCTCAACTGAAGGCGCAATGAATATGACAAACAGCAGCAGATACTTTGGCTACCGAAACGGGATCGCATACACCGCGTCATTTTGAGAATGCCAAATGCCAAAAATCCACACCTGTAATTTACTCAGGCATGTTCCAGCCAGTGCCTGAATATTGGGGTTTGCAGTATTCCTTGAAAATCAATCAACCCCGAACAACCAAGTTTCTTGATCAGATTTTGCCTGCTCAGGTAAATCGTTTTTAAGTGCAGGTTCAGCAAGCCAGAAATTTCAGAAATAGACCGCCCTTCCCCTAATTGCGTTAAGATGTATTTATCCCGTTCAGTCAGGACGACATTTATTTCAGCTTGCTGGTCGTGTTCAGTATCAATGCTGATAATTTCAGCGATAAATTTTTTGATTGAGGCTACGCCACTGTCTACAGGAAGCCTGTAGAATGAAAGTTCATTGAGGTACTGATACAGATGACCATCAATCAGAAGCACCAGCCGATGCGTCCTGAGATCATAGTTTTGTTTTTTTACAGTGTTGAAGTAGTTGATCGTAAAGAAAACAAGACGCACATTCTTATCTTTATACTCTATATCAGCGAGAATATTCTCCAGACCTTGCCTGATAAAAACATCATCAATCCATAAGTGTGCTTGTCTGGCGTGTTCCTGAACTGTATTCATCATTTATGACCTCTAAAAAATCACAATTAACCTGACGGGGTTCAGAACGAATAGCTGGTTGAAAGTGACTCATAATCTGCTTATAAAGATCGGTTAATATAGCATTCTTCTCATTCTTCAGCTGTGCACTGAGCGCCTGAACAAGAACATCATCACTGACATAACCCATTTTTAACATCACATTACGCTCTAAATTCTTGTATAAAGCGCACTGGAAAATATAATTTTCCGGAATTGAATTAATCATATCAAGCCCATAATAATGTAGTCTAATAATGAGAAGATGCTATGTGTAGTCTTAATTCAAAGTATACAAATACTCAGCACATACTATGGATGCTGGAGCTTCATGATTATATAATAATTTTATTAGACGTCGTCAGCTGTATAGCGCAACACTATTTCCAGTGTTTTTCTGATGATATCAGCCTGAACAACATCTGTTGTCGATTCCAGTGAAGCGATTAGGCTTAAAATGATGTTTTTATTATTAACATTATCGCCAGCTAAAATCACATTTGTTACTGCCTGCCCCAATACAACGGATTCATCTGCTAATAGCTCACCGGCATTACGGAAGTAACTCGACAAAGCCTTATCTGCAATTGCTCTGTGAACATTCATTTCCTGAAGCATAGTCACCTCGCTTGTATAGTATGGAAAATGGTCTCTAATGTAATTTAGGCTTTTTACTGCCACTGAATACACTCTCATCAACAGTTCTTTCCGGTTTGGGGTTCATCCTTGCCGGATTAGAATCTGTGAAATCATGAATTATGCTGTCAATAAGATGTCTACGCCCGGCATCCACTTCACTCGCCTTCATAAGACGTAATTGCTTAATCAATGCGGGTAATGATATTACCGTGTTTATGCGCAAAATCTGTATAACAGCTAAACCTGTAATTTCGTGTTTCAAGCGTTCATGGTCAGTTTTCTTCATAACTACTTCACTACTTTCCCCATTTATATGTTTTAGGGTGTCCCTTTATTCGAAGAGCAGGCCGATTAGGGCATTGTAATGCTTCTGTTCGTCCTCACCAGATGCTTTTTCAAGACGGTTCAAAAGCTTGGCACAGAGTGACTTTCGGCTCAGGTTGCGTCCATCTTTTAGTATCTCAGTGACGATTTCTCCCAATGTTTCCTGCTGTGTAGGAAGATGCGCTTTTGCAAAGTAACGAGAAATTGCGTTTGCGGAATCAGTGAGAACTCTGTGCTGCTGCATATGTTGCTCCTGTAACAAAATGCTGATGAGTATTGAGTTTTATAACAGTAGCAAAGTTGTACCAAAAATGTGTACACGAAGATAAAGCAAATTTTAACATAAAGTGCTATATGATATTTTTCAATGAATTAGAGTGAAAATAAAAAGTACAACACCTCCAGGTACTGTACAGCCTTTGTTTCCCGGGAGCGGTTACGGCGTCTGTACAGCCTTACACGTGTAAATTTATGGTTAAAATAATGTATTGAAAATCAGGACATAACCGCGTTTGTCTGATACTGTCCTTACCTCACCTCATCCCTTAATCCCGGACTGTCCATGCTCACGACCATTATTTACCGTAGCCATCTACGTGATGACGCCCCCCTCTGTGCGATTGAGGATATGGTGATGGCCGCAAATCTGAAAAACAGGCGCTCTGATGTTACAGGGATCTTGCTCTTTAACGGTCAGCATTTTTTCCAGCTGCTCGAAGGCCCAGAGGAGCAAGTGAAGGAGATTTATCGTTGTATCTGTAACGACTCACGGCACTACAATATTGTCGAGCTGATGTGCGATTATGCCCCTGCGCGCCGGTTCGGGAAGGTCGGGATGGAGTTATTTGATTTGCAAAAACATGAACGGGCTGAGGTCTTACAAGCTGTACTGAATCAGGGGACGTCAAAATTCCAGCTCACCTATGATGACCGGGCATTGCAGTTTTTCCGGACATTCGTACTGGCAACAGAAAAATCGACTTATTTTGAAATCCCTGCTGCCGATTTCTGGGATTTTATTACCGATAAAAGTTGTACAACCCTTAATGAAGCAGAGCTCACGTCAAATACCGACTACACCTTTGCCTTTCAACCAATTATCGACCCTATGTCACAACGCGTTATCGCTCTGGAAGCGCTTATTCGTGGTAAAGATGGGGAAACTCCGGCAGCGTACTTTGACAAATTAAGCACGGAAGAGATGTACACCGCGGATCTGGAAAGTAAAAAGACGGCATTTGCCATGGCCAGCGCTCTGAATCTTGGTGAAAAAATGTTGTCAGTCAATCTGTTACCCATGACGCTGGTGAACAGACCCGACGCTGTTAACTTTCTGATTCATGAAATAGCCGCAAATGGACTGGTCCCTGAACAAATCATCGTGGAATTTACCGAGAGCGAAGTCATCTCCCGCTTTGATGCTTTTGCACAGGCGGTAAAATCACTTAAAGCGGCAGGGATTTGTGTGGCAGTTGATCATTTTGGCGCGGGTTATGCTGGGCTTTTACTTCTGTCTCGTTTCCAGCCGGACAGAATAAAGATAAGCCGTGAACTCATTGCTGATGTCCATAAAAGTGGCCCAAGACAGGCCATCATTCAGGCGATCATTAAATGCTGTACTTCACTTGAGATTCAGCTTTCAGCCGTTGGCATTGAAAAACCCGAAGAATGGATGTGGCTTGAATCCGCTGGGATCGAGCTTTTCCAGGGTAACTTATTTGCAGCAGCCTTGCTGAACGGTACCCCTTCTGTGGCATGGCCTGAGAGAAAATAAATCGCCACACAATAAATCATTAATATTCAATGGATTATGAAAGTCATTTGTTACCTCCCCCTTTTCTGAGGTTAAAGCCAGCAATATTCTCACGCGTGATAGTAAAGTAAATCTTAATTTTGCTAGAATGCTCTGTATGTTTTGTACAATTTGATGCATGTTGTACAAAGTGACAGGAACCGCATATCGGTGACGGAGAATCAGGAGTGTTTGGGGGAACTATGGCTTATTACAGCATCGGCGACGTCGCAGAACGTTGCGGGATAAATCCTGTAACCCTTCGGGCATGGCAACGACGCTACGGTTTACTCAAACCTCAACGAAGCGAAGGCGGACACCGACTCTTTGATGAAGAGGATATTCAACGTATTGAAGAAATCAAACGTTGGATTAGCAATGGTACGCCTGTCGGGAAAGTGAAAGCATTACTGGAAACCAGTACCCGCGAAACTGATGATGACTGGAATCAATTGCAGGAAGAGATGATGAGCATTCTGCGGATGGCCAATCCGCCGAAGCTGCGGGCCAAAATGCTCTCTCTTGGCCGCGCGTATCCGGTCGATGCGTTGATTGACCGAGTCTATCTTCCTGTACGCCAGCGACTCATACTTGATCATAATACCTCTCGCATAATGAACAGCATGCTTGACGGCGCGCTGATCGAATATGTTGCGGTACTTCTGTCAGAAACGCGTCGCAAGTCAGGGAAAGATGCCATTCTGATGGCCTGGGATGTTGAAGACAGAACCCGTTTATGGCTTGAGGCCTGGCGCTTATCGCAATCCGGGTGGCATATCGCTATTCTTGCAGAGCCTATTGAAACACCACGTCCTGAGCTATTCCCCGGGCAAACGCTTTTCGTCTGGACCGGTACGGCGCCAACCAGACGACAAAATGAACTGCTGCAACACTGGAATGAGCAGGGATACAAAGTTATTTTCCACGGGCCTTAAGCCGACAGATGCCCAGCTTAATGCAATAAAGCAAACACATTTTATTATCATATTGTTTACTTTTAGAGGTGCGTCATAAATCTGACAAAATGTGTTTTTTGCAAAATGCGCATATTAAATCACTACAGCCTCGCAAAAAGTCATAAAGACAGCACAAAACAAGCATAGTTATTCATCTTTCAACTAAAGCCCATACTATCCATGCCGATAAGCTGCGTTGGCTGGGGGGGCTACTCCATGAAAAAAATGTTAAATTTAGGTGTATATGGTGAGATTCACTGTATACCACGGCCAAATTAAGAACATATTACTTTTATAACTAAGGTTTATCATGGATAAGTTATCTTACGCTTCAGATAGCAGCACATCTGCCTGGAATACCTACCTGCAACAAATCGAGCGTGTGGCCCCTTACCTGGGCGAACTTTCCCATTGGGTGGATACCCTGCGTCACCCAAAACGCGCGTTGATTGTTGATATCCCGGTACAAATGGATGACGGGACTATCCGTCATTTTGAAGGGTATCGCGTGCAACATAACCTTTCCCGTGGTCCGGGCAAAGGCGGTGTGCGTTTTCATCCTGATGTTGATCTTAATGAAGTGATGGCCCTGTCCGCATGGATGACCATCAAATGCGCAGCATTGAATCTGCCGTACGGCGGTGCCAAAGGTGGTGTGCGCGTCGATCCGTTCTCACTGTCTGAAGGCGAACTGGAGCGTTTGACCCGTCGCTATACCAGCGAAATCGGCATTATTATTGGACCACAGAAAGACATCCCTGCGCCGGATGTGGGTACAAACGGTAAAGTGATGGCCTGGATGATGGATACCTATTCCATGAACCACGGCACCACCGTGACCAGCGTGGTCACCGGTAAACCTATTCACCTCGGGGGCTCGTTAGGCCGTGATAAAGCCACCGGTCGCGGCGTTTTTGTCAGCGGTCTGGAAGTGGCTCGTCGTGCCAATATCGACGTTGAAGGCGCTCGCGTCGCGGTGCAAGGTTTTGGTAACGTCGGCAGTGAAGCCGCCCGTCTTTTCGCGGCAGCTGGCGCACGCGTAGTCGCTATTCAGGATCACACCGCGACGCTGTTTAACGCTACCGGCATCGACATGTCCGCGCTGTCAGCCTGGCAACTGGAGCACAAACAGATTGCTGGTTTCCCGGGGGCTGAAACCATCGCCAGCGAGGCCTTCTGGAGCCTGGAGATGGACATTCTGATCCCTGCCGCGCTCGAAGGTCAGATCACCCGTCACCGCGCTGAAACGCTGACCTGTAAACTGATACTCGAAGGCGCCAACGGTCCAACCTATCCGGATGCCGACGACGTTCTGGCAAGCCGCGGTATTGTGGTTGTTCCTGACGTAGTTTGTAACGCCGGCGGCGTTACCGTCAGCTACTTCGAATGGGTTCAGGACATGGCAAGCTTCTTCTGGAGCGAAGAAGAGATCAACCAACGCATGGATAAAATCATGACCGATGCGATGGTGCACGTGTGGGAAAAAGCCGCCGAGAAATCCTGCTCTCTGCGTACCGCCGCCTATATTGTCGCCTGTGAGCGTATTTTGCTGGCACGTAAAGATCGCGGAATTTATCCGGGCTAAGATTGGATCTTTTCCTGTTCATAAACCACCTGCCTGGCAGGTGGTTTTTTTTCAGCAAAACCCAGCGCGTAATCGCTTTCCCGCCTGATACTGCCCAATCTCACATTTCCGCTGTTTTTTGCGGCCATACGTTTCAATATGGAACATATTGAGATAGCAATGTTCCTTATTGAAACACCACCAACAGCAATTTTCTTTTGCATACCCGTGTGCAAAATTACTTTATCGGCAGCGAGCGGTCGCCGTAGCGTTGTACAAACCGATACCCTACATCAGATGACTGCAGAATTTTGGCAGCATCCAGGACTGTCTGCGGAGCATAAATAATGAAAAAATTGATCAACCGTGTTGAAGACGTACTGAATGAACAACTCGCCGGACTGGCGAAGGCTTACCCCTCCCTGGCGCTGCATCAGGACCCGGTGTACGTCACTCGCGCAGATGCGCCGGTGATGGGCAAAGTGGCGCTCCTTTCCGGCGGCGGCAGCGGACATGAGCCAATGCACTGCGGTTATATTGGGCAGGGCATGCTCGCCGGGGCCTGCCCGGGTGAGATTTTTACCTCACCTACGCCGGATAAAATGTTCGAATGCGCCATGCAAATTGACGGCGGTGAAGGCGTCCTGCTGATCATCAAGAATTACACCGGCGACATTCTTAACTTCGAAACCGCCGCCGAGTTGCTGCACGAAAGCGGTATTAAAGTCACGACCATGGTGGTGGATGACGACGTCGCGGTGAAAGATAGTCTGTATACCGCCGGTCGTCGTGGCGTGGCGAATACCGTATTGATAGAAAAACTGGTCGGTGCGGCAGCCGAACGCGGTGACTCGCTGGAAGCCTGCGCGGCACTCGGGCGTCAACTGAATAACCAAGGACACTCCATTGGGATCGCCATTGGCGCCTGTACCGTTCCGGCCGCCGGGCAACCGTCGTTCACGCTGCAGGATAACGAAATGGAGTTTGGCGTGGGTATCCACGGGGAGCCGGGCATTGACCGCAGAGCCTTCACGTCTCTCGACCAAACCGTAGATGAAATGTTCGACACGCTGCTGGAAAACGGCAACTACAGCCGCACGCTGCGTCATTGGGACAACGTCCAGGGCGCGTGGCAGGAAGGCAAAGAAAGCAAGCGGGCGTTGCAAAGCGGCGATCGCGTCATTGCGCTGGTCAATAATCTCGGTGCGACGCCGTTGTCAGAACTCTTCGGCGTGTATAACCGCCTCGAAAGCCGTTGCCAGGATGCGGGGATCGTCATTGAGCGCAACCTGATCGGCTCTTACTGTACCTCTCTGGATATGACCGGTTTCTCAATCACCCTGTTACAGGTGGATGACGAAACGCTGAATTTATGGGATGCACCGGTTCACACCCCTGCTCTCAACTGGGGTAAATAAGGAGATTCATGATGTCCCTCACCAGAACGCAAATTGTTAACTGGCTCTATCGCTGCGGCGAAATATTCACTACCGAAAGTGATTTTCTCACCGGGCTGGACCGGGAAATCGGTGATGCCGACCACGGTCTGAACATGCATCGTGGCTTTAGTAAAGTGGTCGAAAAACTGCCGTCTATCGCCGATAAAGACATCGGCTTTATTTTAAAAAATACCGGCATGGTCTTGCTCTCCAGCGTTGGCGGAGCCAGCGGCCCGCTGTTCGGTACCTTTTTCATCCGCGCCGCCCAGGTCACGCAAGCCCACCAGAGCCTGACGCTGGACGAGTTGTATCAAATGATTCGCGATGGCGCAGAAGGCGTCATTAGCCGTGGTAAAGCTGAGCCTGGCGACAAAACCATGTGCGACGTTTGGTTGCCGGTGGTGGAATCTTTACGTCAGTCCTGCGAGCAAAAGCTAAGCGTACAGGCGGCGCTGGAAGCCGCAAGCCAACAAGCGGAAGCCGCGGCACAAAGCACCATCACCATGCAGGCACGCAAAGGCCGCGCCAGCTACCTTGGTGAACGCAGCATTGGCCATCAGGATCCTGGCGCAACGTCCGTCATGTTTATGATGCAAATGCTGACTCAGGCGTCCAGAGAGTAAGGATAAAGCGATGGTAAACCTGGTTATTGTGTCTCACAGCGCCCAACTGGGCGAAGGCGTCGGCGCGTTAGCCCGACAAATGTTAATGGGCTATGGCTGTAAACTCGCTATTGCCGCAGGCATTGACGATCCTGAGAATCCCATTGGCACCGATCCGATTAAGGTGATGGAAGCCATCGAGTCCGTGGCCGATACGGATCACGTGTTAGTGATGATGGATATCGGCAGCGCGTTACTGAGTGCGGAAACCGCCCTTGAGCTGCTCGACCCTGACATCGCCGCGAAAGTCCGTCTGTGCGCCGCCCCGCTGGTTGAAGGCACGCTGGCCGCGACGGTTAGCGCTGCTGCGGGTGCTGATATCGATCAGGTCATCCGGGATGCCATGCACGCCCTCGACGCCAAATGTGAGCAACTGGGTTTACCTTCGCCCTCGGCAGCAAAGTCCGCTTCTGCCGAACTATCACCCGACACAGATGCCCGTTCGATTGCCATTGTGGTGAAAAACCCCAACGGTATCCACGTTCGCCCGGCCTCACGGCTGGTATCTACGCTGTCTGGCTTTAACGCCGACATGTGGCTGGAAAAAAACGGCAAGTGCGTCGTTCCTGATAGTCTCAATCAGATAGCCTTGCTGCAGGTGCGTTGTAACGACACGCTGCGCCTGATTGCCAAAGGCGAACAGGCAGAAGATGCCCTGGCCGCGTTCAAACAGTTGGCGGCAGAGAATTTTGGCGAATCGCTCGCACCAATGCAGGCGAAAAACGTGGCGACTCAGGTCCCGTCACGGGTAACGGGGACGGTATTTTGTTACACGCCATTCTCACCCGAGATAAGCCCGCAGCCCGCAGCGTCATTGCAGGCTGAGCAGCAGCGATTACAGGCCGCCATCCAGAGCACGCTGAACGATTTAAGCGAGCTAACCGCGCTTGCTGAAGAGAAGTATTCCGCCGATATCGCCGCGATCTTCTCCGGTCACCACACGCTGTTGGACGATCCCGAGCTGTTCGATATGGCGTGCGACGTAATGCGTGAAAAGCAGTGTAGCGCCGCCTGCGCCTGGCAGCAGGTGCTGAGCGAACTCAGCCAGCAGTATTTACAGCTCGACGATCCCTACTTACAGGCGCGATATATCGACATTGAAGATTTACTGTCTCGTTCGCTGCAGCATTTAACAGGAGCGACGGCGCAAATCCCGACGTTCAGCCGCCCGACAATCCTGGTCGCGGACGTCATTTACCCGTCTACGGTGTTGCAACTCGACCCGCTGACCATCAAAGGGATCGGTCTGCGTGCCGGGAGCGAGGCTTCTCACCCCGCGATTATCGCCCGTGAAATGGGACTTTGTTGGATGTGTCAGCTTGGGGAGACCCTCGATAGTATAAAGACGGGAGATACGGTCACTATTGACTGCGTGGCGCATCGGATAACCCATACAGGTTAATGGCATCAGCACACCCTTTCTCAACAGGGTGTGCATCTTCCTGGCGCGTCGGGAAATGTCTGTTTATTCGCAAAATGGGGAGTCGATCACGCGCAACGGTCGATCCTGAACTAAGGTTTTCTCATGGTAAATGCCGCTGCTTCGGCACACCGCTAAGGAGATTAACCGATGATAATACCAGCAATTCGCCATTCCGGGCTGCTTTCTGTTGCGATAAAACTGACGTTTGCCAGTACCCTTTTTGCCTTTACCTCTTTTACCGTCAATGCGGAGGACGCGCCAGCAACGACACCGCAACCACCTGATATTCTGCTCGGCCCTCTGTTTAACGATGTACAAACGGCCAAATTGTTCCCTGACCAGAAAACCTTTGCTGACGCGGTTCCCAATAGCGATCCGTTAATGATCCTCGCCGATTACCGAATGCAAAAGAATCAATCTGGATTCGATTTACGTCATTTTGTCGGAGTGAACTTTACCTTACCAAAAGAGGGTGAGAAATACGTCCCCCCTGCCGGGCAATCGCTGCGCGAGCATATTGATGGTCTGTGGCCGGTGCTAACCCGCTCAACAACAGACGTTGAAAAATGGGACTCGCTGCTGCCGCTCCCGGAGCCATATGTGGTGCCAGGCGGGCGTTTTCGCGAAATATATTATTGGGACAGCTATTTCACCATGCTGGGGCTTGCCGAAAGTAATCACTGGGACAAGGTCTCCGACATGGTGGCAAATTTCGCTTACGAGATTGATGCCTGGGGACACATTCCTAACGGCAACCGTACCTATTATCTGAGCCGTTCTCAACCGCCGTTCTTTGCCTTTATGGTTGAACTGCTGGCGCAGCACGAAGGGGATGATGCGCTGAAAAAATACCTCCCGCAGATGCTCAAAGAGTACACCTACTGGATGGAGGGCGTCGAAACGCTCCAGCCCGGTCAGCAAAATAAGCGCGTGGTCAAGCTGGATGACGGCACCATTTTGAACCGCTACTGGGATGACCGCGATACACCGCGGCCAGAGTCATGGGTGGAGGATATCGCCACCGCTAAAAGTAACCCGAACCGCCCGGCCACCGAAATCTACCGCGACCTGCGCTCCGCCGCCGCGTCCGGCTGGGACTTTAGTTCCCGCTGGATGGATAACCCCAACCAGCTAGGTACCCTGCGTACCACCAGCATTGTGCCGGTCGATCTCAATGCGCTGATGTACAAAATGGAAAAAATGATCGCCCTCGCCAGTAAAGCCGCTGGTGATGATGCCAAAGCTGCTCAATATGACGGTTTTGCCAATGCCCGACAAAAAGGGATCGAAAAGCACCTGTGGAACGACAAAGAAGGCTGGTATGCCGACTACGATCTAAAGAGCCACAAAGTACGTAACCAACTCACTGCCGCCGCCCTGTTCCCGCTGTATGTTAATGCAGCGGCAAAAGATCGCGCCAGTAAGGTCGCCGCGGCAACCCAGGCGCATTTGCTGCAGCCCGGCGGTCTAGCTACCACCTCGGTGAAAAGCGGCCAACAATGGGATGCGCCAAACGGCTGGGCCCCTCTCCAGTGGGTCGCGGCAGCCGGGTTACAGAATTACGGTCAGGATAACGTCGCCATGGACGTAACCTGGCGATTCCTCACCAACGTGCAGCACACTTACGATCGCGAGAAAAAGCTGGTTGAAAAGTATGACGTGAGTACCACTGGCACCGGCGGCGGTGGCGGTGAATATCCGTTGCAGGATGGGTTTGGCTGGACTAACGGCGTAACGCTAAAAATGCTCGACCTGATTTGCGCCAAAGAAAAACCGTGTGACAGCGTCCCCGCATCGCGTCCAGCCCCGGCAGGGACGGCATCAACTGAGCCTCAAAAGCAGACGCAACCGACGCCATAACGAACTTTCTATTCCAAAGAAACGGCCCCCAGAGGGGGCCGCTCACTCAATCTCGTCGCACAAGCCGGAAAACACCCAGCACAACAATCGCGCCGACTACGGCCACCAGGAAGCTGTGGAGATTAAATCCGCTGACATCACCGCCGATACCAAACATTGTTGCCAGCCATCCGCCGACCACAGCGCCGACAATACCGAGAATACAGGTCAGGATAAATCCACCGCCATCGCGCCCCGGCATAATCAGTTTGGCGATAATACCTGCAATCAGACCAAAAACAATCCAGGCAATAATTCCCATTTTCAGGCCCTCTTTCCAGTGAATGTGCGCTCGTTATTCCCGCGCCAGTGCATTAAGTATAGGCAAGCTGTTGGATGACGTTTTTCCACACAGACTTAATTCATTGGCTTTGGCAAAAAATTTCATTCATTTGTCTTAAGTTCCGTCGTTTGATGCCGATAATCCAACGATAAACCAGGCATCCAGGAGTCATTAGGTGTGAGCAACTACAATGAGCAGTTCCTGAAGCAAAATCCGTTAGCGGTGTTAGGCGTTCTCAGGGACTTAAATTCGCAGCAGGTTCCACTGCGTATCTCCTGGTCAGGTGGCCAGTTCATTAGCAAAATACTGGCGGTCACCCCGGACGAACTGATCATGGACTTTGGCAGTCAGGAATATGAAAACCAGGCCGTGCAGCGGGCCAGCCAGATCTCAATTATCGCCGAAACGCAGGGCGCCAAAGTGGAATTCACGCTGCCGCAGCTTAAAAAAGGCGAGTATCAGCGACTACCGGCATTTATCTCAACGCTGCCGCCTTCCCTGTGGTTCATACAGCGTCGGGAGTATTTCCGTATCGGCGCGCCGCTGCATCCTCCCTATCGCTGCGCGGCAAAGATGCCGGACAACAGCATTCTGCATTTTCGCCTGTTCGATTTGTCTCTCGGCGGCATGGGTGGACTGTTAGAAACGGCAAAGCCAGAGGGACTGGTAGAAGGCATGCGCTTCTCACAAGTTGAACTGAATATGGCGCAATGGGGTGTGTATCACGTTGACGCCCAGCTGATTTCCATCAGCGAGCGCGTGGTTATCGACAGCAAAAACGAAACCATTACCACTCCCCGCCTGAGCTTTCGTTTTCTCAACGTCGGCCCGGCGGTGGAGCGGAACTTACAGCGGATTATTTTTTCCCTTGAGCGCGAAGCCCGGGAAAAAGCAAATAAGGTGCGCGGGTAGCATTACATGAACTACATGACATCCAGCGCTTGCTGGAGCTTCCAGATATAGCGCGGAGCCTGCGGCGCCGGATGATTATCAGCCACATGTTCAATAAATTCATCCGGGCTGAGATCGTTGATCTTATTAATGGCTTTTTTTCTGTCGGAGGAGAATGTTCGCAGCAGTGCGCCCGCCCCGTTAGCGTACGACACCACCAGCGCATATTGCATCACCTGAGGATCTTCAATTCCGGCCAGAGGCCCGGTCTCAAGAATACTCAGGTAGGCGGCTCCCATCGAAATATTACGCTCAGGATTTTTCAGCTCGCTGGTCGACGGCTCTCCGCTCCATCCCATACGACGGTAAACATCGCGTCCTGACGTGGACGCTTTTAACTGCATCAGACCAATCGCATTCGATTTACTGACCGCATTCGGGTTTCCGCCAGATTCAATGGCGATGATAGCGGTAATCAATTGTGGGCTGACACCCCAGGCCGCACCGGCTTTTTCACTGATCGGCATCCATTGCATTGCGCGTTTGACCGGAACTTCAGCATTCCATGGCGGATTTTTGTAATCCTGTTTTGAACTACAGCCCGCAAGTAATACAACCAAAAAAGCAAACCATCTCAATTTCACGTCATCTATCCTTATAGCCGGAACCTGTCGCTGAGGTGACAACGACATACCTACGCGGCATGATATACATTTGGTTTTAGTTGTAGCAAGGAAATGCCATGTCCCGGTTTCACTTAATTGCCCCTTCGGGCTACTGTATCAACCAGCAGGCTGCATTACGTGGGCTTGCGCGGCTTACTGAGGCCGGTCACCAGGTCGATAATTCAGCGGTCATTGCGCGCCGATGCCAGCGTTTTGCGGGCACAGAAGCAGAACGTCTGGCAGATGTGAACTCGCTCGTTAATCTGCACACGCCTGATACTATTGTGATGGCGGTACGCGGCGGCTATGGCGCGAGCCGTTTACTGGAAGGGATCGACTGGCAGGGACTGGCTGCTCGTCAGCAACAAAACCCGCTACTGCTGTGCGGGCACAGCGATTTTACGGCGATTCAGTGCGGTTTGCTGGCGCAGGGCAATGTGATTACCTTCAGCGGCCCAATGCTGGCGGCTAACTTCGGGGCCGCGGAGATGAACGCGTTTACCGAGCACCATTTCTGGCAGGCTTTGCGTCATCCCCAATTTACCCTTGAATGGCAGAGTAACGGCCCGGCGTGTGCAACCGAAGGTACGCTATGGGGCGGAAATCTGGCGATGATCATTTCGCTGATGGGCACACCGTGGATGCCCGCTATCGAAAACGGTGTGTTGGTGCTGGAAGACATTAATGAGCACCCATTCCGTATTGAACGCATGCTGCTGCAGCTATACCATGCGGGAATACTGGCCCGGCAGAACGCCATTATTCTTGGCAGTTTTAGCGGCAGTGCGCCCAATGACTATGACGCCGGTTACAGCCTTGATTCGGTTTGCGCTTTTCTACGCGACAGATTGTCAGTTCCGTTAATCAGCGGTCTTGATTTTGGTCATGAACAACGTACCGTCACCCTGCCTTTGGGTGCCAATGCGGTGCTGAAAAACGATAAAAATGGCGCTCAGCTCACCATAAATGGTCATCCGGTACTTAAATCGTAAAAAAAGCTGCCAACAGGGCTAAGTAAAACGCTGTTTCTGTCGTTATTATGTTAGGGTTTGTTAATACGAAACAGCGTAATTCAGGAGTAAACGAACGTTGGATGCCGCAGCAGTTATTAGCCTTTTTATTTTGGGTTCCGTTCTCGTCACCTGCAGTATCTTACTCAGTTCATTCTCATCACGTCTTGGCATCCCTATTCTGGTGATATTTCTCGCTATCGGGATGTTAGCGGGGGTGGATGGTGTAGGCGGTATTCCTTTTGACAACTACCCTTTTGCCTACATGGTGAGCAACCTCGCGCTGGCGGTTATCCTGCTCGACGGCGGCATGCGCACCCAGGCCAGCTCTTTTCGCGTCGCGCTGGGTCCGGCGCTATCGCTGGCGACCGTCGGGGTACTGATTACTTCCGGACTTACCGGCATGATGGCCGCATGGTTGTTTAATCTGGATCTCATTGAGGGGCTATTGATTGGCGCGATAGTCGGTTCCACCGATGCGGCGGCGGTCTTTTCCTTGCTTGGTGGTAAGGGGCTTAACGAACGTGTTGGCTCTACGCTGGAAATTGAATCCGGGAGTAATGACCCGATGGCGGTATTTTTGACTATCACGCTTATCGCCATGATCCAAAACCACGAGACCGGTTTAAGCTGGATGTTCGCGGTGCATATACTCCAGCAGTTTGGTTTAGGGATTGTGCTGGGTCTGGGCGGCGGCTATCTGCTGCAGCAAATGATTAACCGCATTTCGTTGCCTGCCGGGCTGTATCCGTTACTGGCTTTAAGCGGCGGGATCCTCATTTTTGCCCTGACTACCGCACTGGAAGGCAGCGGTATTCTGGCGGTTTATCTGTGCGGTTTCCTGCTGGGTAATCGCCCGATTCGCAACCGATTTGGTATTCTGCAAAACTTCGATGGTCTGGCCTGGCTGGCGCAAATCGCCATGTTCCTGGTGCTGGGGCTACTGGTCACGCCTTCCGATCTGCTGCCTATCGCGATTCCAGCGCTGATTTTGTCCGCATGGATGATTTTCGTGGCTCGCCCGCTGTCGGTCTTCGCCGGGCTGCTGCCGTTCCGTGGCTTCAATCTGCGCGAGCGTATTTTTATCAGTTGGGTGGGCTTGCGCGGCGCGGTGCCGATCATCCTTGCCGTCTTCCCGATGATGGCCGGCCTGGAGAATGCGCGTCTGTTCTTTAATGTGGCGTTCTTCGTGGTTCTGATCTCCCTGCTGTTTCAGGGAACGTCACTTTCCTGGGCGGCTAAAAAGGCCAAAGTGGTGGTTCCCCCGGTCGGCTGGCCCGTTTCGCGTATTGGTCTGGATATTCACCCGGATAACCCCTGGGAGCAGTTTGTTTATCAGCTCAGCGCGGATAAGTGGTGTGTGGGAGCCGCATTGCGCGACCTGCATATGCCGGAAGAAACGCGAATTGCCGCCCTGTTTCGTGACAATGTCTTGTTTCATCCGTCGGGCAGCACGCGCCTGCGTGAAGGTGACGTGTTGTGCGTCATTGGTCGCGAGCGCGATCTCCCCGCTCTCGGCAAGCTATTCAGCCAGTCGCCGCCGGTATCGTTAGACCAGCGCTTCTTTGGGGATTTTATTCTCGAAGCCAGCGCAAAATATGCCGACGTGGCGCTGATATATGGCCTCGACGATGGCACAGAGTATCGCGATAAACAGCAAACGCTGGGTGAAATCGTTCAGCACCTGTTAGGCGCCGCGCCGGTCGTCGGTGACCAGGTTGAATTTGCTGGCATGATCTGGACGGTGGCCGAGAAAGAAGATAATGCGGTGCTGAAGGTTGGTGTTCGCGTTGCTGAAGATGAGGATGAGTGACGTAGCTGTTTTTGCCGGGTGGGAGCTGCGCCTACCCGGCATACAAAAGTTACACCGTCACAACCGGTACGCGCAGCGCCAGCGAACACATCAGTTCGTAGCCCACCGTACCCGCAGCAGCGGCCACATCGTCAATTTTAATCTCTTTGCCCCACAGCTCTACCGGCGTGCCGATCCCCGCCTGAGGACATGGCGTCAGGTCAACCGCCAACATATCCATTGAGACCGTTCCGACCGTTTTGGTGCGTACACCATCTACCAGCACTGGCGTGCCGCTCGGCGCATGGCGCGGATAACCATCTGCATACCCGGTCGCCACAATGCCGATGCGTTGCTCCCCGCTGGCGGTGTAACGCCCGCCGTAACCGACCCGATCGCCGGCTTTCAGCGTTTGTATGCCGATAATTTCGCTGCTTAACGTCATCACAGGTTTCAGGCCCGTATTGGCGATGTCTCGCCACTGTCCAGACGGCGATGCTCCGTACAAAATGATGCCCGGACGAACCCAATCATAATGCGCTTCAGGATGCCACAGCGTCGCAGCCGAATTGGACAGTGACCGTCTGCACTCCAGCCCTTCTGTCGCCTGCGCAATACGTGTCATCGCTTCCTGAATGCCATCCGGGTGTTCTGCATCAGCGAAGTGCGACATCAGCGTCATTTCACCGACATTGGGCATGGCCCGCAGCTGTTGCCAGACTGTGGAAACTCTGTCTGGTAAGAAACCCAGCCGGTTCATGCCGCTGTTCACCTTCAGATAAACATCGAGCGGTGCGTTCAGGCGCGCATTCTGCAATGCTTTTAGCTGCCAGTTACTGTGCACACACGTTGTCAGACGATATTTGTCATATATCGTCAGGTCGTCGGCGTGGAAAAAACCCTCCAGCATTAATATCGGGCCTTTCCATCCCCGCTCGCGCAGGGTTATCGCCTCTTCAAGATTGAGCATGGCAAAACCGTCGGTTGTGCCCAGCGCATTCCATACTCGTTCAATGCCATGTCCGTAAGCATTGGCTTTCACTACCGACCAGACGCGGGCGTCCGGTGCGGCCTGGCGAGTAATGGCCAGATTTTGTTTCAACGCCTGCAGGTCAATGCTGGCCAGTATCGGGCGGGTCATCTCTCATCCTTATCAGTTATGTGCGCCGTGTAAATGCCGTGGCCGAGAGGGGGTAAACCCCGGGCTGTAACGCGCCACGCTCAAATCGTCGTAAGGAATGGCTGGGGTACGACCAGATAAAATATCGCTCAGCAGCTGGCCGGATCCACAGGCCATGGTCCAGCCCAGTGTGCCATGACCCGTATTAAGCAGCAGATTTTTAAAGCGGGTTCGTCCCACGACCGGCGTACCGTCCGGGGTCATCGGACGCAGTCCGGTCCAGAATGTAGCCTGCTCCACATGACCGCCGCGCGGGAAAAGATCGCGTACAACCATCTCCAGCGTTTCGCGGCGAGGCTGCAGCAATTCGGTATTGAAGCCAACAATCTCCGCCATGCCGCCAACGCGAATACGGTTATCAAAGCGGGTTATGGCGATCTTGTAGGTTTCATCAAGGATAGTAGAAACCGGGGCCCCATCATCCTGCGCCACAGGAATGGTCAAGGAATAACCTTTAAGCGGATAGACCGGAATATCAACAATACCTTTGAGCATCGCCGTGGAGTAAGAGCCAAACGCCATCACATAAGCATCGGCTTTAATAATTTCATCCCCACACTGGACGCCATATATTTGCTCCCCCTCGCTGAGTAGCTTATCGACCGGGGTGTTAAAGCGGAACGTGACGCCCGCTTGCTCGGCCATCTGCGCCAGGCGCTGGGTAAACAGCTGGCAATCACCGGTTTCGTCATTTGGTAAACGCAAGCCGCCGGTCAGCTTATGCGCCACTTCCGCCAGCGCGGGTTCGACTTCCGCCAGGCGGTTTGCTTCAAGCAACTGATATGGCACGCCCGCATCTTCGAGCACGGCGATATCGCGGGTGGCGTTCTCATACTGTTGAGCTGTACGGAACAGCTGTAACGTTCCACCCTGACGTCCTTCATACTCAATGCCGGTAGAGGCGCGCAACGCTTTCAGGCAATCACGGCTGTATTCCGCCAGCCGTACCATGCGTCCTTTGTTTTCCATGTAGTGACTGGTGTCGCAGTTACGCAGCATTTGCCACATCCATTTCAACTGGAACTGAGTCCCGTCGAGACGGACGGCCAGCGGGGCATGGCGCTGAAACATCCATTTAATTGCTTTAAGCGGTACGCCGGGCGCCGCCCATGGTGCTGCATATCCTGGAGAGATTTGTCCGGCGTTTGCCGCACTGGTTTCCAGTGCCGGACCGGGCTCACGATCAATGACGGTGACATCATGTCCAGCCTGACTTAAGTACCAGGCGCTGGTCACGCCAACGACACCACTTCCCAGTATGACAACTCGCATAGCCACTCCGTTAACAGTAAAAGAACAATCATCTAATTACATCTTGATAACTCAGTTGAAAATATTATTCAACATATGGCTTTTTTATGGTGACTTATCTCACATATAGCGGTGATTGCTGGGAACTCCCGGCTTTGGAATCTCATGCTGTGCGTTATTTTTATCCAGCATAAAATTTTGCGGATATGCCTTTTTTCTACGCTTCGCTAACGTGAAATCGCAAAGAAAAAATTTCTGCCGCAGCACGTTTTTTAACACCATGATCTATGCTTGAAATGAGGTACTCCACACAGAGAGTGCCGCCAACAATGAGGGTGCGCGAATGGCTACGATTGATTCCATGAACAAGGACAGCACACGGTTAAGCGATGGACCCGACTGGACGTTTGATCTGCTGGATGTCTATCTGGCGGAAATAGACCGCGTGGCGAAACTCTACAGACTGGATACCTACCCGCACCAAATCGAGGTGATTACCTCCGAACAGATGATGGATGCCTACTCCAGCGTCGGGATGCCAATCAACTATCCACACTGGTCGTTTGGTAAGAAGTTTATTGAAACCGAGCGCTTGTATAAGCATGGTCAGCAGGGGCTGGCCTATGAAATCGTCATTAACTCCAATCCGTGTATCGCATATCTGATGGAAGAGAACACCATCACCATGCAGGCGCTGGTGATGGCGCATGCCTGCTACGGACATAACTCTTTCTTCAAAAATAACTACCTGTTCCGTAGCTGGACGGATGCCAGCTCCATTGTCGACTATCTGATCTTCGCGCGAAACTACATTACCCAGTGTGAAGAGCGTTACGGTGTGGATGAAGTCGAAAAGCTCCTCGACTCCTGCCATGCGCTGATGAACTACGGCGTGGACCGTTACAAACGACCGCAAAAAATCTCGCTGCAGGAAGAGAAAGCCCGGCAGAAAAGCCGTGAAGAGTATCTACAAAGCCAGGTGAATATGCTGTGGCGCACGCTGCCGAAGAAAGAGGAAGAGAAAACCATTTCCGAAGCGCGGCGATATCCTTCCGAGCCGCAAGAAAACCTGCTCTATTTTATGGAAAAAAACGCGCCGCTACTGGAGTCCTGGCAGCGTGAGGTCTTACGCATCGTGCGCAAGGTCAGCCAGTATTTTTATCCGCAGAAACAGACGCAGGTGATGAATGAAGGCTGGGCCACCTTCTGGCATTACACCATCCTTAACCACCTTTATGATGAAGGTAAAGTTACCGAGCGTTTTATGCTGGAGTTTCTGCATAGCCATACCAACGTGGTTTTCCAGCCGCCGTACAATAGTCCGTGGTATAGCGGGATAAACCCTTACGCGCTGGGCTTTGCGATGTTCCAGGATATCAAGCGTATCTGTCAGTCCCCCACCGAGGAAGACAGGTACTGGTTCCCGGATATTGCCGGTTCCGACTGGCTGGAAACGCTGCATTTTGCGATGCGCGATTTTAAAGATGAGAGTTTTATCAGTCAGTTCCTGTCACCAAAAGTGATGCGCGATTTCCGCCTGTTCACCGTGCTGGATGACGATCGCCACAATTACCTGGAGATTTCCGCTATCCATAATGAGGAAGGATATCGTGAAATCCGTAGCCGACTGTCGTCGCAATATAACCTCAGCAACCTGGAGCCGAATATTCAAGTCTGGAATGTCGATCTGCGCGGCGACCGTTCGCTCACCTTGCGTTATATTCCGCATAACCGTGCCCCGCTGGATAAGGGACGCAAAGAGGTACTGAAACATGTGCACCGGTTATGGGGTTTTGACGTGATGCTGGAGCAGCAGAATGAAGATGGCAGCGTGGAGCTGCTGGAGCGTTGCCCGCCGAGGATGAACGGTCTGTAAATCTTATTGCCGGAGGCGGTGTAAACACCTTATCCGGCCTGCGCATTCGAGGCCGGATAACACGCTTTAGCGTCGCCATCCGGCATTGCGTAATTAGCGTCCCTGAATAGCTAAATCGCCCGGCAGGTTTTTCTGCATACGATGCCAAATCTCGCCGCTGTCGTGACCATAGCGGCGCACCGTTTCATAAACCTGCTCATGAGCGCCCTGCTCGCACAGTTCTGACAGCTTACGATAGAAGCTCAGCGCCAGACCACGCGCTTCTGGATTAGCAAAATAATGACGACCAATACGGGTATATAACCCTTTCATTCCGTTGAGGATCAGACCGTATATGGGGTTACCGGACGCAAATGCCAGACCGCGAAAAATGTTGTAGTCCAGATCGGCGAACGCATCAGCGTGGTCAGCTACCTGATTTGCTGTCGCCAACACCTCCTGCGCTTTGTCAGGATGCTGGCGAAACGCGGTGCGGATAAAGATGGTTGAAATGTTGGTGCGCACAGACAGCAGATTATCGATCAACTGCGGTACGCTCTCGTGATCAAGGCGCGCCAGCGTTTCAAGAATATTCAACCCGGAGGTTTCCCAGAAGTTATTCACCTTCGTCGGTTTGCCGTGTTGAATGGTCAACCAGCCGTCCCGCGCCAGACGCTGTAATACTTCGCGCAACGTAGTACGTGTCACTCCGATCAGTTCAGAGAGTTCACGTTCAGCGGGCAAAATAGTGCCAGGTGGGAAGCGGTTATTCCAGATACTCTCAATGATGTACTCTTCCGCGAACCCCGCCGGGCTTTGCGCCTTAATGACCATAGTAATAATTCCATTACACAGCAAAACATAGTTACAGTTATCATACCAGACGGGTTTCATAGCTGATAGCTGACGAAATGAAGAAAAAGTGGATCAAGGCTTCATTTTCCAGATAACGCTGATACTCACTCCCCCCTTGCCATTCACGTGAAGAGCTTGCCTGCGCCCCCTCCTCCCGCTAAGCTTTGCGGTCAAACATAAAAACATCATTTCATTTTTAAAGGTAGGGAAATCACCATGGAGCTATCATGGAGCCGCGCGATGTGGCGCAATTTTTTAGGTCAGTCGCCAGACTGGTATAAACTTGCACTGCTCATCTTCTTAGTCGCTAACCCGATTATTTTTTTCATCAATCCCTTTATTGCAGGCTGGTTGTTGGTGGCCGAGTTCATTTTTACGCTGGCAATGGCGCTAAAATGTTATCCGCTGCTGCCGGGCGGGCTGTTGGCAATTGAAGCTGTCATCATAGGCATGACCAGCGCCGCGCATGTGCGTGAAGAAGTTGCCGCCAACCTTGAGGTGTTACTGCTGCTGATGTTTATGGTGGCAGGCATCTACTTTATGAAGCAACTGCTGTTGTTTATTTTCACCCGTCTTCTGCTCAGTATTCGTTCCAAGTCACTGCTGTCGCTCTCCTTTTGCATTGCTGCCGCCTTCCTGTCCGCGTTTCTTGACGCGTTGACCGTCGTTGCCGTGGTAATAAGCGTAGCGGTCGGTTTTTATGGCATCTACCATCGCGTGGCCTCTTCCCGTGGGGAAGATAACAATATGCTCGATGACAGCCATATCGATCAGCACAACAAGGTCGTTCTGGAGCAGTTCCGTGGTTTTCTGCGTAGCCTGATGATGCACGCAGGCGTCGGTACGGCGTTAGGCGGCGTAATGACCATGGTTGGTGAACCGCAAAACCTGATTATCGCCAAAGCTGCTGGCTGGCACTTTGGCGACTTCTTCCTGCGCATGTCACCGGTCACCGTTCCGGTGCTGATTTGCGGTCTGCTAACCTGCGTGCTGGTCGAGAAATTACGTTGGTTCGGCTATGGCGAAACGCTGCCGGAGACCGTCCGCGATGTCCTGCAAAAATTTGACGATCAGAGCCGTCAGCAGCGAACCCGCCAGGACAAGATCAAACTGATTATCCAGGCGATTATCGGCGTCTGGCTGGTGGTCGCCCTGGCACTGCATCTGGCGGAAGTGGGATTAATTGGTCTGTCAGTGATTATTCTGGCAACGTCGTTAACCGGCGTTACCGACGAACATGCTATAGGCAAAGCCTTTACCGAGTCGCTGCCCTTCACCGCCCTGCTGACCGTGTTCTTCTCTGTTGTTGCGGTGATCATCGATCAGCAGCTCTTTTCGCCGATTATTCAGTTCGTTTTACAAGCCTCTGAACACGCGCAATTAACGCTGTTCTATCTGTTTAATGGTCTGCTGTCGTCTATCTCTGATAACGTCTTTGTCGGCACTATCTACATCAACGAAGCCAAAGCGGCCCTGGAACAGGGGACTATCAGCCTTAATCAGTATGAACTGTTAGCGGTGGCGATTAACACCGGGACCAACTTGCCTTCCGTGGCCACACCAAACGGGCAGGCGGCGTTCCTGTTTCTGCTGACTTCCGCCCTGGCACCATTGATTCGCCTCTCTTATGGTCGCATGGTATGGATGGCTCTGCCTTATACCCTTGTCCTGACGCTCGTCGGGTTGCTTTGCGTGGAGTTCACACTTGTTCCAATGACCGAATGGATGACCCAGTCGGGCTGGTTAGCTACACTTTCATAACAATTAGCCGGGCAAATCACTGCCCGGTTTGACTTTTTGCATGATAATTATCCGATTACGCAAATTTTCAATTCCCGCTAGTGGCGCATAAAGTGAATTGGTTTAAACTGCGGTCTCTACGCATGTTGCAGGGAAATTATTATGTTGCGATTTTTAAACCAGTGTTCCCGTGGTCGTGGAGCGTGGTTATTGTTGGCGTTTACCGCCTTTGCGCTGGAACTCGTTGCGTTGTGGTTCCAGCACGTCATGCTGCTAAAACCTTGCGTGTTGTGTATTTATGAACGTAGCGCATTATTTGGCGTGATGGGTGCGGGACTGGTGGGGGCTATCGCGCCAAAAACACCGCTGCGCTATGTGGCAATGGTTATCTGGATTTACAGTGCCTGGCGCGGTCTTCAGTTAGCGTATGAACACACCATGATTCAGCTTCACCCGTCACCATTTATGACCTGTGATTTTGCCGCGCGCTTTCCGAGCTGGTTACCGCTGGATAAATGGCTGCCGCAGGTGTTTGTGGCATCAGGCGACTGCGCTGAGCGTCAGTGGTCGTTTTTAACCCTCGAAATGCCGCAGTGGCTGCTCGGGATCTTCGCCGCATATCTTATTGTGGCGATACTGGTCGTCATAGCACAACCGTTTAAACCGAAAAAACGTGACCTTTTCGGTCGCTAACAGAGACGCTCCTTCGGGAGCGTTTTTTTTGGCTTAAGTTCATTGCCTGCTGGCATCTATAAGATGTATATTAAATACATCTTATAGATGCCACACGAAGGAGATGTCTTATGTCCCATTTACGCATCCCGGCAAACTGGAAAGTTAAACGCTCTACTCCCTTCTTTACGAAAGACAATGTTCCTGCGGCACTGCTCTCCCACCACAACACCGCTGCGGGGGTGTTTGGACAGCTCTGCGTGATGGAAGGCACAGTAACGTATTATGGCTTTGCCAATGAAGACGCAAAAGAACCCGAAGTGAAAGTAGTGATTAATGCCGGCCAGTTCGCGACCAGCCCACCACAATACTGGCATCGCGTTGAATTAAGTGACGATGCGCAATTCAACATCAATTTCTGGGTTGAAGACGACAACCATGGAGATGATATGTATCAGGCGAAAAAATCTTAACCCTTAACGCCTGCTAATCGATGGGCGGCTCAGTCCGCCCATGAAGGTTTGTTCAGGATATGATCCTGCCAGTCGCGCACTTCTGATTCTTTTACCGCAATATGACGTACCGAAATACGTTCGCCATGCATTGCCGCTTTCGACCCGGTCAGCAACGGATGCCATTCTGGCAACCCTTTTCCTTCCGCCAGCAGACGATAGGCGCAGGTCATCGGCAACCATTCAAAGGTAGGCAGATTATCACGCGTGAGTTTGATGCAGTCCGGCTCGTATTCGAATCGACGTTCGTAGTTACGGCACTGGCAGGTTTTAATATTGAGCTGCTTACAGGCGACGTTGGTAAAATAGATTTCGTCAGTGTCTTCATCCATCAGCTTATGCAGGCAGCATTGACCACACCCATCACATAATGACTCCCACTCGGCATCGGTCATTTCATCAAGGGTTTTACTTTGCCAGAAAGGTATGTCGCTCATCAGGGTATCCGCTATCGTAATAAAGCTGCACCTTATAACCAGTCTGGCACGCTGATGCAAGTTTTGCCGCCCGAAAAGGCGGCAAGCATAGATTACAGCACTCGGGTGGTCAGAGTTTGTCCGTGGAAACTGATAGCCAGTTCATCACCACTACTTAACGGTCCAACCCCTGCTGGCGTACCCGTCAGCACCACATCGCCCGCTTTGAGCGTAAAGAAACGGCTCATGTAGGCAATCAAAGGAACAATGGGATGGATCATATCTGCCGTCGAGCCGTGCTGACGCGTTTCGCCGTTTACCGTCAAGCCGAGCATTGTATCCTGCGGATCACCATCAAATTCCGCCACCGGGATAAATCCTGACAGCGGGCATGAGTTATCAAAGCCCTTGGCTTTTTCCCACGGCTGACCGGCTTTCTTCATTTTGCCCTGAATATCGCGCAGGGTTAGATCCAGCGCTACGCCATAGCCAGCGATGGCTTTACGCACATGTTCTTCTGTCGCCTGGCGTAAGGTTGCGCCAATCAGTACCGCCAGCTCAACCTCATGGTGAACCGACCCCATATCGGATGGGATCGCCAGCGGCTGGCGCAAATCACACAGCGCAGTTTCCGGTTTGATAAACAGTACCGGCTCTTCCGGGGGGGGTCCCCCCATCTCTTTTATATGGTTGGCATAGTTACTGCCTACGCAAACCACCTTACTCACCGGATAATCCAGCAGAGCACCATGCCAGTTGTGATGTTGATACATTACTTTCCCCTAACGTAGTCATAGATTTCAGGTACTGCATCGATGGAACGTGCTGCTGCCGGATGCAGTTTAACGTTTAGCGTCTGATGTATTTTGTTTGGCCGCTGCCAGATGCTGTTTGAGCAAATCTTCTGGCGGTGGCGGTATTTGTAAATAATAGCCCTGCTCGATTAGCGCCTGTTTTACTTTTTCAAGATCGGCATTAACCAGTTTTTTTCGACCATCAAGCGGTAACATCATTGCCAGCGTTGGCTGACCAAATCCTTTCATCAGTTCTTCAGGAACTCGCGAGAAATCGTCTTTTTTTTCGACATATAAATAAGTCTGGTCACGTTTGCTGCTTCGGTAGATCACACAAAACATATCTTTTACTCTGAATTCACGGAATGGTGGCTTGCCTCAATATAATACTGACTATAACATGCCTTATAGTCTTCGGAATATCACCCCGCGCTGGGGATGATAAATAGCAAATTGAGTAAGGCCAGGATGTCAAACACGCCAATCGAGCTTAAAGGCAGTAGCTTCACCTTATCAGTGGTTCATTTACATGAAGCAGAACCCGAGGTTATTCGTCAGGCGTTGGAAGACAAAATCGCGCAGGCCCCTGCATTTTTAAAACATGCGCCCGTAGTGGTTAACGTGAGTGGTCTTGAAAGCCCGGTAAACTGGTCGGCGCTGCAGGAAGTTGTCGCGTCTACCGGCTTGCGAATTATCGGCGTTAGCGGATGCAAAGACGCTCGATTAAAGGCTGAAATTGACGAAATGGGACTTCCTTTACTGACTGAAGGTAAAGAAAAAGCGCTTCGTCCCGCGCCTGTTGAGGCTCCAGTTCCCGTCCCGCCGCCGCAAAACGTTACTCCCATCACAAAAACACGATTAATAAATGTACCGGTTCGTTCCGGTCAGCGCATTTATGCTCCACAATGTGATCTGATTGTTACAAGCCACGTCAGTGCGGGCGCAGAGCTTATCGCTGATGGCAATATTCATGTTTATGGGATGATGAGAGGTCGAGCGCTGGCAGGCGCAAGCGGTGACCGGGAAGCGCAAATTTTTTGTACCCATCTGACGGCAGAACTGGTGTCTATCGCAGGTGTTTATTGGCTGAGTGATAAAATCCCAGCAGAATTTTATGGCAAAGCGGCACGCCTGCAATTAGCAGAGAACGCTTTGACAGTTCAACCGTTGAATTGATCCCTTTTTAACAAGGAATTTCTATGGCACGCATTATTGTTGTTACTTCGGGTAAAGGGGGCGTTGGCAAAACCACCTCCAGCGCGGCCATCGCTACAGGTTTGGCCCAGAAGGGAAAGAAAACTGTCGTTATTGATTTTGATATCGGCCTGCGTAATCTTGATCTGATTATGGGTTGTGAACGCCGCGTCGTTTACGACTTCGTCAACGTTATTCAGGGCGATGCGTCGTTAAATCAGGCGTTAATCAAAGATAAGCGTACCGAGAATCTCTTTATTCTTCCGGCCTCACAGACCCGCGATAAAGACGCGCTGACGCGTGAAGGCGTCGCAAAAGTTCTGGACGATCTGAAAGCGATGGACTTTGACTTCATCGTCTGCGATTCCCCGGCGGGTATCGAAACCGGCGCGCTGATGGCCCTGTATTTTGCTGATGAAGCCATTATCACCACAAACCCGGAAGTCTCTTCTGTACGCGACTCAGACCGTATTCTGGGTATTCTGGCGTCGAAATCCCGCCGCGCAGAAAACGGTGAAGAGCCGATTAAAGAGCATCTGTTGCTTACGCGCTACAACCCTGGCCGCGTAAATAAAGGTGACATGCTGAGCATGGAAGACGTACTGGAAATTCTGCGAATCAAGCTGGTTGGCGTGATTCCTGAAGATCAGTCAGTCCTGCGCGCGTCTAACCAGGGTGAGCCGGTTATTCTCGACATCAATGCTGATGCCGGTAAAGCCTATGCTGATACCGTAGACCGTCTGTTGGGAGAAGAACGTCCTTTCCGCTTCATTGAAGAAGAGAAGAAAGGTTTCCTCAAACGCCTGTTCGGAGGATAAGTTATGGCATTACTGGATTTTTTTCTCTCGCGGAAAAAGAGCACAGCGAACATCGCTAAAGAGCGACTGCAGATTATTGTTGCGGAACGTCGTCGTAGTGACGCCGAGCCACATTATTTACCGCAGCTAAGGAAGGATATTCTCGACGTTATCTGCAAGTATGTACAAATTGATCCAGAAATGGTCACCGTACAGCTTGAACAAAAAGACGGCGATATTTCGATCCTCGAGCTCAACGTAACATTACCTGAAGCAGAAGAGTCTAAATAACCTTTTGTGTAAATGCGTCATGGTTGCAAAAAAGGCAGATTATTCTGCCTTTTTTAATTTTCGTCCTTTGCCAATCTGCAACACATTTATTCCAACGTAAACTTCGGGTAGTTTTCGGCAAAATAGCGGCGCAAATACTCAACGGTAATACGGATTTTTGCCGACGTCGCCAGGCGTGAAACATAAACCGCCCAAATATTTGCTGGTTGATAATACTCAGGCAATATGTGTATCAGATGTCCGCTGGCAATGTTGCCACAGACATCCCACCACGAACGCAGAGCAATTCCCTGGCCGTCAAGACACCATTGATGCACCACTTCGCCATGATTAGATGACAGAGGTCCGGTCACTTTAATTGAGTGAGTCCCCTCTTTATTGCGCATTTGCCAGATACCAAACGGATGGTCACGCTCTTTAATGACCAGACAGGGAAAAGTAGAGAGATCGTTCAGTTGCTTCGGCATTCCATGCTGCGCCACAAACTCCGGCGAGGCGCAAAGAATGCGATAGTTAGTCGCCAGTTTACGGGCAATCAGATTAGGTGCGATATCATCCCCGATACGAATATCGAGATCGACGCCCTCATTCACCAGGTCCACCAGGCGGTCTTCAACATCGAATCTCAGCTCCAACTGCGGGTACTCTTTCGCCAGCGCAGACAACGCAGGAGCCACCACCCGGCGGCCAAAACCAAAACTGCTGATAATACGTAACATCCCTTGCGGGATCTGCCTGACATCGGACAGCTCGTCCATCATCTGATCGACATCATGCAGGATCCGCTGCGCCCATTCGTATATCCGCTCCCCCTCTTCCGTTATGGTCACCCGCCGTGTTGTCCGGTGTAATAGCACCACGTTCAGCGTCTGCTCCAGGAGGGCTACACGCTTACTGATATAAGCCGGTGATACACCCAACTCTTCGGCGACGGCGGCAAAACCCGCGCGGCGCGCAACCAGCATAAAGACGCGCAAATCATTTAACAGCGGCAGATTATTCATGATCTGTGTTTTATGTTTCACCAGTTAGGGGGATTAACTATCGTCCAGTCAATTATAGGATGAGGGGAAAGTCAATTTTGATGGCGTACAAGTGAGAGCTGCTATGAAGAAAACCTATCGTATTGCCGCTATCCCCGGAGATGGCATTGGTAAAGAAGTCCTGCCTGAAGGCATTCATGTGTTACAGGCAGCCGCCGAACGCTGGGGCCTGTCGCTTAACTTTGAACAAATAGAGTGGGCCAGTTGCGAATACTACGCCCATCACGGCAAGATGATGCCGGATGACTGGCGTGAACAGCTGCAATCCTTCGATGCGATCTATTTTGGTGCCGTGGGCTGGCCGGACACCGTCCCGGACCACATTTCACTATGGGGTTCGCTGCTTAAGTTTCGCCGCGAATTCGATCAGTACGTTAACCTGCGCCCGGTGCGGCTGTTTCCCGGCGTCCCTTGTCCGCTGGCGGGCAAACAGCCGGGAGACATTGATTTCTACGTCGTGCGTGAGAACACCGAGGGGGAGTACTCTTCCCTCGGCGGACGTGTGAGCGAAGGTACCGAACACGAGATGGTGATCCAGGAGTCGGTTTTCACCCGTCGTGGTGTCGACCGTATATTGCGTTACGCCTTTGAACTGGCGCAAAGCCGCCCGCGCAAAACGCTAACCTCAGCGACTAAATCAAACGGTCTTGCCATCAGTATGCCCTACTGGGACGAGCGCGTCGAAGCGATGGCGGCCAACTATCCAGAGATCCGCTGGGATAAACAGCATATTGATATTCTCTGCGCCCGCTTTGTGATGCAGCCGGAACGTTTTGACGTCGTGGTCGCTTCCAATCTGTTTGGCGATATTCTCTCCGATCTCGGTCCGGCCTGTACCGGTACAATTGGCATTGCGCCATCTGCCAACTTAAACCCGGAACGCACCTTCCCGTCCCTGTTCGAGCCGGTACACGGTTCAGCCCCCGATATCTACGGTAAAAATATCGCTAACCCAATCGCGACAATCTGGGCTGGCGCGATGATGCTCGACTTCCTTGGTCACGGTGATGCCAACTATAAGGCCGCCCACGACGGCATTCTGGCGGCAATTGAGCAAGTTATTGCCAGCGGCCCGAAAACGCCAGATATGAAAGGTAACGCCACCACACAGCAGGTTGGTGAGGCCATTAGTCGGGCATTGCGCCTTTAAGCTTCGTGCCATTAAAAACGGGAGCACCCGGCTCTAATACCGATCAGTTAAGCATGTATGGAGAACATGTGATTCTTACTCAGGATTCCGTTCACCTCAGCGCTGTCATTTCTTGAAACGCAGTTACCCGTGAACGGGCAAGGGAGGCTCACCGCCTCCTCCCTTGCAACCCAGGCTCCCGGCGGGATTGTAAAGGGCGTGGCGGAGAACGCCCTTTATACGCTCACAGGAATCAGTGTCTCAGAGAAACGATGAACATGAGGTGAACGGAACCCTTTCTCTGATATTGCATGTTCATTACTTCCGCTAATACTGGTTGATGCTTTCTGATACTGAGACGCTCACTGACTAGCATTAAAGCACCCGGCTCCCGTTTTAGCTTGCTTACTGCGGATACTCCAACAGCAGCGCGTTAAGACGCTCAGCCATCAGTTCGCCACGCCAGCCGGAAATCAGCTCAGGCAGGGATTGCTGCGGCTTTAATTTCCAGTGCCAGTTGAGCAACTGGTTGATCTGGCGGCGTGAAGCCAGCAGCTCGACGCTGAGATTTTGCTCCGCACTGACTTCGGCAACCAGCGCCTTAATGGCTTTGAACGCCTTGCGGTAGCCTGGCATATCCATCAGATTCAGTAGCGGTTGCGGCAGCGACGCCTCCGGTAAAGCCTGCGCTTTCTCGACAAGGGAAATCAGCGTCTTGCCGTGGAAGCGAATTTCGCTGCCGGAAAGACCCAGGCTGTCCAGTTCGCCCAGACTACCCGGCATATAACGCGCCACCGCCCATAAGTGTTCCTCACGCACCACGAAGTTTACCGCCAGATCGCGCTCGCGCGCTTTACGCAGTCGCCAGTCGGCAAGCAGTTGCAGACAGGCCAACTGACGGGTACGCAGTTGCCAGGCATTGGTGATCTCGCGCCAGGCATCCTCGGGCGCCAGAATCTCCTGGCGACGCTGCTGCATTAAGCGACATTCGTCCAGCGCGGCGGGCAGCCAGCCGCTGGCTTCGGTTTCAGCCATCAGCGTTGTGGTGATCGGTAACAAATACCAGACGTCAGCCGCCGCGTATTCACACTGACGCTCGGTCAGCGGCCTGGCCAGCCAGTCGGTACGGGATTCGCTTTTGTCCAGGGCTATGCCGGTAAACTCTTCCACCATCGCGGCAAACCCCCACGACAGCGGACGACCGCAAAAAGCGGCGAGGATTTGCGTGTCAATCAACGGCTGCGGGAGTTCCCCAAAGGCATTGAGAAACACCTCCAGATCTTCACTACCGGCATGCAGAAACTTGGTTATCGCCGTATCACGTAAAATATCGCGTAGTGGCGACCAGTCAGTGATCCCCTGTGGGTCAATCAGAGCAACGTGTTTGCCATCAAACAGCTGGATCAACCCCAACTGCGGATAATAGGTACGCGTGCGAACAAATTCGGTATCCAGGGCTATCGCCGGAAATTCACGGACGGCTTCGCACAGCGTGGCCAACGCGTCGTCCGTAGTGATCATTTGATAATTCAAATCGTGCTCTCTTAGGTTTACGCCAAAAAAAACGCCGGATTACCCGGCGTTTTCTGCTGGCTGACTTAACGCTCAGCCTTTATTGTCCACTTTGGCACGTGCTTCGTCACGTAATTCTCGTCGCAAAATCTTTCCAACGTTAGATTTTGGCAACTCATCACGAAACTCCACCAGCTTCGGTACTTTATAGCCCGTCAGATGGCGACGACAAAAAGTGACCAGCGCCTCTTCGGTTAGCGAGGCATCTTTCTTCACCACGAAGATTTTCACCGCCTCACCGCTGCTGCCCGATGGAACGCCAACCGCAGCGACTTCCTGTACGCCAGAATGTTGCATCACCACGTCTTCAATTTCATTCGGATAAACGTTAAAGCCGGACACCAGGATCATATCTTTCTTACGATCGACAATCCGCAGGAAGCCTTCATCATCCATCACCGCAATATCGCCAGTGTGCAACCAGCCGTCTTTGACGATTTCATCAGTCGCATCCGGTCGCTGCCAGTAACCCAGCATCACCTGCGGACCTTTCACGCACAGTTCACCCGGCTCTCCCGGCGGCACTTCGTTATCGTCGTCATCCACCAGCTTGACCTCGGTGGAAGGAACCGGTAAACCGATACTGCCGCTGTGGTAGTCGATATCGTGAGGGTTGACGCTCACCAGCGGAGCGCACTCCGTCAGGCCATAGCCTTCCAGCAGATACTGACCCGTCAGCTTCACCCAACGCTCGGCCACCGCCTGTTGAACCGGCATGCCGCCGCCTGCAGAAAGATGCAGTGAGGAGAAATCCAGTTGCTGGAACTCTTTGTTATTCAGCAGCGCGTTAAACAGCGTGTTGACGCCAGTCATTGCGGTGAAGGGGTATTTCGCCAGCTCTTTGACCAGTCCCGGAATATCGCGCGGATTCGTAATCAGCAGGTTTTGACCGCCCAGCTCAATAAACAGCAGGCAGTTCATTGTCAGCGCGAAAATGTGATACAGCGGTAAGGCCGTTACCACCAGCTCTTTACCCGGATGCAGCAACGGTCCGTAGGTGGCGTTAACCTGCTCAAGGTTAGCCAGCATGTTGCGGTGCGTGAGCATCGCGCCTTTCGCCACACCGGTTGTCCCGCCGGTATATTGCAGGAACGCCAAATCTTCCGACACCACTTCAGGCTTCACATACTGCATGCGATAACCGTTTTGCAGCGCACTGCGAAACGAGATGGCATCCGGCAGGTGATATTTTGGCACCAGGCGCTTAATGTACTTCACGACAAAGTTAACCAGCGTCCCTTTGGCGGTAGAAAGTTGATCGCCCATACGCGTCAGGATCACGTGTTGCACCGACGTTTTATCGACCACCTTTTCCAGCGTGTGAGCAAAGTTAGACACGATGACAATCGCCGACGCGCCGCTGTCATTGAGCTGGTGTTCCAGCTCGCGAGGCGTGTACAGGGGGTTCACGTTCACGACGATCATGCCAGCACGTAAAATCCCAAACAGGGCGACAGGATATTGCAGCAGGTTCGGCATCATCAGCGCGACGCGATCGCCCTTTTTCAGCCCGAGCCCTTGTTGCAAATAGGCCGCAAACGCCCGGCTGCGCTCTTCAAGCTTGCGGAAGGTCATCACCTCCCCCATGTTTACAAACGCGGGCTGATCGGCATAGCGCCTTACTGAGTGTTCAAAGAGTTCCACCAGGGATTGATAACGGTCAGGATTGATCTCCGCAGGGACACCAGCGGGATAACGGTTAAGCCAAACCTTTTTCAATACATCACCTCTAAAATGCATATTCGTCGTCATCACAACCCCAGGCAATAAACAAACTATTAACATAATATTAACTCAGCGTACCAGTTTGTTTATTACACAACGACAAGGTTGCGAAGCACGTCACTATTTATTTTTCTTATATCCACATTAATGCAGAAACAGCGGACGAGCCGCTGTTTCTTTTACTAATAAAACAAAGAGTTACTCAGTTACTATGGTCTGAACCTGTGCCGGACCGGGATTGTACCATCCCCATCCGCCGTAGCCACCGTAAGGCCAGCCACGCGCGCCGTAGAACCAGGGGTCGATCGGCTGAGGCGGCATAACAATCTGCTGAGTAATATGCCAGCGTTTATAACCGGTTACCTGCATCAGCATGAATTTATACGGCGTACTGCCAATTTTTCCGTCCACTGTTCCGCTAATCGGACCGACGACGGTAACCAGTTGACCACGAAAATCCACCGGGTCGAGAAAGCCGTTTACATCGGCAAAAATTCGTCCGCGAGAGGCTTCGCCCAGCACGGGGCGCGCCCCGCTATCGAGAGGAACCGTGGCAATTTCCAGACGGGATTTCCCCTGCTGGTTCTGAATATCCACCACTTTGCCGCCGAAACGCGCTTCCTGTCCGACATAAAGCTGCGGCGCATTCATCACCCGCACCAGATCCTGCTGTGGCGTAGGGCTTGAGCCTTTAATCGCATCCGGGATGGTAACGCAGCCGCTTAGCATTAACGCCAATACGCCCGCCAACACACCTTTCACTACCTGCTTTTGCACCGCCATATTGCGACTCCCTCTTCTTAGCGCCTGCCCCGGAAAATTCACCGATGCGGGTCACTGACGACTGCGCGAATTAACCGGGGATGTACTACTAAGATTCATTCTTTACCGGGAAGTTTCTTCCACGCCACGGTGTTACGTAAATAAACCGGTTCAGCATGTTCAACCGCCACGGTCTTACCGGCAGCCAGCAATTGCGTGGCGACAGGCAGCATGTCTTCAGCCGCCGGCAGCAGAACAGCGCCATCGCTCAGCGTCAGGCCGCTGTCTTTACCCAGTTCAGGCCAGGCAGGCCACCCAGTTCCGACAGTGACCCATTCGCCAGACAGTTGCAGCAAGCGTTCATGTACTTGTTCAGGCGTTAACACGGCTTCGGTTTCTTCACCGCGCCAGATGCCATTTTCATCACGCTGGTATTCGGCCCAGTAAACCTCGCCCATTCGCGCATCAATCGCCGCCAGCACGCGGGTGGCGCCAGACTTACGCCAGGCCCCCTGCGCCATGGTCGCCAGGGTAGAGACGCCGATCATCGGTAAATTCGCGCCTAACGCCAACCCCTGAGCAATACCAATCCCGATACGTACGCCGGTGAAACTGCCTGGGCCGCGACCAAACGCCAGGGCGTCGATATCGGATAAGGCTAATTCGCCAGCGGCCAGGATCTCCTGGACCATCGGTAAAATTCGTTGGGTATGTTCTCGTGGGCAAAGCTCGAAATGAGCTTTGATAGTACCGTCATTCCACAGGGCAACAGAGCACGCCTCTGTGGCGGTATCGATAGCCAGAATTCGCATGGGTGTTTGTGATCAGATCAATAAATTTGGCGCGCATCTTACCACACTCCGTAACAAATTACTCAGTCGATGGTATGGCAAGAAAACGGACAGCACGCGCAATGTCACGCGTGCGCGGCGCAGGCGGAAGACTCGCCAGGAAGGTAGCGCCGTAGGGTCGCATCACCAGGCGGTTGTCGCAAATTACCAGCACGCCGCGATCGTCTGCGTCACGAATCAGTCGTCCTACCCCCTGTTTCAGGGTGATTACCGCATCCGGGAGTTGAACCTCGTCGAAGGGATCGCCGCCGCGCAGGCGACAGTCTTCCATCCGGGCTTTTAACAGCGGGTCATCCGGCGAAGTGAACGGCAGTTTATCGATAATGACCAGCGACAGCGTATCGCCACGCACGTCTACCCCTTCCCAGAAGCTGCTGGTAGCAACCAGTAACGCATTACCTGCGCTGACAAACTGCTGTAACAGTTGCCCTTTACTGGTTTCGCCCTGCAACAGGACCGGCAGCGTCATGGTGGCGCGGAATTGTTCTGCCAGATCGCGCATCATCGCGTGTGAGGTACACAGCATAAAGCAGCGACCGTTGTTTGCTTCAATAATGGGACGCAGCATTGACGCTAACTGGCGCGCGGCTCCCGGCTGGTTGGTTTGCGGGAGATTACGCGGCACGCAGAGCAGCGCCTGACGCGTGTAATCAAAAGGACTCGGCAATAGCATCGACTCGGCGTCATCTATGCCCAGCCGGGCGGTGAAATGATGAAGATCATCATTTACCGACAGCGTCGCGGAGGTAAAAATCCAACAGCCCGGCTTTTGTTCCATCACTTCTTTGAATTTATCCGCCACGGTGAGCGGCGTTAGCGCAAGAGTGAAATGGCGGGAGGTGCATTCATACCAATAGCTGAAGCCTGGCTGGTTAATCTCTTTCAGGCGCTTCAAACGGGCGCGATAAAGCGTGGCGCGCTCAAACGCAGCATCCAACAACGCCGAACGTCCAAGAGACAGTTTCGCCACGTCGTAACACAGCTCCAGCGTGTCATCGAGCAACAAAAACGCGCGCTGCACACGCTGGTCAGCCAGCAGTTCGCGCAGATTGCCGCGATAGCCCGGCTCGCCAAGTTGCAGGCGGAAGTCCTGCGCGCTTTGCGCCAGGCGATCGGCGCACTTCTGCAACTGCTGAGTGTCTTTCAGCTCGGTGCGATAGGCAATGGTGATGTCTTTCGCCAGGTCTAACAACTGACGACTGGAGAGCGATTGACCAAAGTACTGGCTGGCGATATCCGGTAACTGATGCGCTTCATCGAAGATCATCACTTCAGCTTCGGGGATCAGTTCGCCAAACCCGCTCTCTTTCACCACCATATCAGCGAGAAACAGATGGTGGTTGACCACAACCACATCTGCCTCCATCGCTTTTTTACGCGCTTTAACGACAAAACACTCTTTGTACAGCGGGCAGTCGCTGCCCAGACAATTGTCGTTGGTGCTGGTGACCAGCGGCCAGGCCTGAGAATCTTCCGCCACGCTGACGCAGGTACTGATGTCGCCATCAAGGGTTTGATTTGACCAGGAGCGCAGCAGAATGACGTCGCTTAAGGTTTGTACCGGCAGGTCGCCGCCCGCCAGCGCCTGCTGTTCAAGGCGTTCCAGACACAGATAGTTGGAGCGCCCTTTCAGCAGCGCCAGTTTGCCGGTGAATTCCAGCGCCTTTGCGACGGTCGGGAGATCGCGGCTATAAAGCTGATCCTGCAACGCTTTCGAACCGGTAGAGACGATGACTTTTTTACCCGAACGCAACGCAGGTGCCAGATAAGCGTAGGTTTTACCCGTTCCGGTTCCGGCTTCTACAACAAGCGGCTGTGATTTTTCAATGGCATGGCTAACGGCGAAGGCCATCTGCCGCTGTGGTTCACGCGGTTTAAAACCCGGTATCGCTTTAGCCAACTGACCGTCTGCTGCAAAATCGTCCGTCACACTACCCCCTGTTCATTTGAACAGGGATTATGTCAGGCCAGCGGGTCTTTCGCCAGTTGAAGAGGTGACGTAGGCACAACATTATGGCAGTCTTGGCGCAACCTGAAGCCATTATGAAAAACGTAAATGAGGAATGATTTATGACAATTGTGCGCATTGATGCCGAAGCGCGTTGGTCCGACGTGGTTATCCATAACAACACGTTGTATTACACTGGTGTACCGGAAAACCTGGATGCAGACGCCTTTGAACAAACGGCGAATACGCTGGCGCAAATTGACGCAGTTCTGGAAAAACAGGGCAGCAACAAGTCACGTATTCTTGATGCCACCCTTTTTCTGGCAGATAAAAGTGACTTTGCCGCGATGAACAAAGCCTGGGACGCGTGGGTCGTTGCCGGTCACGCGCCGGTACGTTGTACGGTCCAGGCCGGGTTGATGAACCCGAAATACAAAGTAGAGATCAAGATTATCGCTGCGGTGTAAGCGACGTTACTCGTCTTCATCTTCGAAACGCGCCACGATCCGCTCGCCGGTATGGCTGGCGCGTAACTCTTCAGCAACCAGAGCAATCGCTTGTCCGCTGCTCATCCCTTGCGACATCAGTTCCTGAATACGCTCGACTGCTTTTTGCTGCTGCTCATGACTGAGTGAAGGTAAACCTGCAAACATTGTTAACTCCTGCTAAATTGTCTGCGCTAATTATTTCATGCTACCGGGCGGTTAGCCAGTAGAGTAGCAACGAGTCAGGACAGATGAAGACGTTATCTCCCGCAGTAATCACATTACCCTGGCGTCAGGACGCCGCTGAACGCTATTTTTCGACCTTAAGCCATCTCCCCTGGGCGATGCTGTTGCATTCGGGTCATGCTGACCATCCACATAACCGTTTTGATATTCTGGTGGCGGATCCCGTCGCCACGCTGGTTACGCGCGCAGAAGAAACCGTTGTCTATGACGGACACGCAACTGTACGCACGCTTGATGACCCAATGACGGTATTACATTCAGCGCTCAGCGCACGGGGGATTCACCCGAGCTATCACCCCAATCTGCCGTTTCAGGGCGGCGCGTTAGGTCTGTTTGGCTACGATCTTGGCAGAAGATTTGAATCGCTGCCCACGATTGCCACGCGCGATATTGCCCTGCCGGATATGGCCGTCGGCATTTACGACTGGGCGCTGATTGTCGATCATCAGTTGCAGACCGTATCCCTGCTCAGCCATACCGATGTCGAAGCGCGGCTGCAATGGCTCAACGTGCAACAATCATCAAAACGTGAGCTATTTACATTAACCTCGGCGTGGCAGTCCAATATGAGCCGTGCCCAGTACGGCGAAAAATTTCGCCAGGTCCAGAGTTATCTGCACAGCGGCGACTGTTATCAGGTCAACCTTGCTCAACGTTTTCAGGCGCATTATCAGGGCGATGAGTGGCAGGCATTTGTACGACTCAATCACGCTAATCGTGCGCCGTTTAGCGCGTTCATTCGTCTTGAGGAAGGCGCAATCCTCAGCCTTTCACCCGAACGGTTTATTCTGTTGGAAAGCCAGCACATCCAGACGCGTCCTATTAAAGGGACGTTGCCAAGACGTGAAGAGGCTGATGCCGATCGTGAGCAGGCCCAACTGCTGGCGAACTCACCGAAGGATCGTGCGGAAAACCTGATGATCGTCGATTTAATGCGCAATGACATCGGTCGCGTTGCCGTGCCGGGTTCGGTACAGGTTCCGGAGCTGTTTGTAGTCGAGCCGTTCCCTGCCGTTCATCATTTAGTCAGCACCATTACCGCACGTTTGCCGGAATCTTTGCACGCTACCGACCTGCTGCGCGCCGCCTTCCCCGGCGGCTCAATTACCGGCGCGCCGAAAGTGCGGGCGATGGAAATTATAGATGAGCTGGAGCCGCACCGACGTAATGCCTGGTGTGGCAGCATTGGTTACCTGAGCTTTTGCGGCAATATGGACACCAGCATCACCATTCGCACACTGACGACGACGGGCGGACAGATTTACTGTTCAGCCGGTGGTGGCATTGTGGCGGACAGTCAGGAAGACGCGGAGTATCAGGAAACATTTGATAAAGTGAATCGTATTTTGCACCAACTGGAGAACTGACACGTGGAATACAGCAGCCTGACGCTTGATGATTTTTTATCGCGCTTCCAACTCCTGCGCCCGCAGGTCAACCATGCCGCGTTAAACCAGCGCCAGGCAGCCGTGCTGATCCCCGTCGTCCGCCGACCACAGCCGGGGCTGCTGCTAACCCAGCGATCCGTTCATCTACGCAAACATGCCGGCCAGGTCGCCTTTCCCGGCGGCGCGGTGGACAGCACCGATGCCTCGTTGATCGCCGCAGCCCTTCGCGAGGCGCATGAAGAAGTGGCCATTCCGCCGTCATGCGTTGAAGTGATCGGGGTCCTGCCGCCGGTCGACAGCGTCACCGGTTTTCAGGTTACCCCGGTCGTCGGCATTATCCCGCCTAATCTGCCGTATCGCGCCAGTGAAGATGAGGTTTCCGCGGTGTTTGAAATGCCGCTGGCGCAGGCGTTACATTTGGGGCGTTACCATCCGCTCGATATTTATCGTCGCGGTGATTCTCATCGCGTGTGGCTTTCGTGGTATGAGCAATATTTCGTCTGGGGAATGACCGCCGGGATAATTCGTGAGCTGGCTCTGCAAATTGGCGTCAAGCCCTGACTATACTTATCTTTACGCACGCCATAGACAACTTGAAACTCAGGTCACAGCATTAGTAAAACCGCGGTTATCTATTAGTTTAATTCATGTGAATAGTTAAGCCGATCGCCGCGTTCCCTCTTACACTATGCGCAGTTATAACATCGTTACTGGAAAGCCCAGTCGCCCTGTAGGAGTATTATCGTGATTAGTCTATTCGACATGTTTAAGGTGGGGATTGGTCCCTCATCTTCCCATACCGTAGGGCCTATGAAGGCGGGTAAACAGTTCGTCGATGACCTGGTCGAAAAAGGATTACTGGACAGCGTTACTCGTGTTGCCGTCGACGTGTATGGTTCACTGTCGCTCACGGGTAAAGGTCACCACACCGATATCGCCATTATTATGGGTCTGGCGGGCAACGAGCCTGCTACCGTAAACATTGACAGCATTCCCGGATTTATCCGCGATGTAGAAGCGCGTGGACGCCTGCTGCTTGCACAGGGTCAGCACGAAGTGGATTTCCCGCAGAATGATGGCATGCGTTTTCATAACGGCAACCTGCCGCTGCATGAAAACGGCATGCAGATCCATGCGTATAATGGCGAAACCGTCATTTACAGCAAAACGTACTACTCAATCGGCGGTGGATTCATCGTTGATGAAGAACATTTTGGTCAGGATACCGCCAATGAGGTCAGCGTACCTTATCCGTTCAAATCCGCCACTGAAATGCTGGAATACTGCAACAGCACCGGCCTGTCCCTCTCTGGCATGGTGATGCAGAACGAACTTGCTCTGCACAGCAAAAAAGAGATTGAAGAGTACTTTGGCAACGTCTGGCAAACCATGCAGGCCTGTATCGATCGTGGGATGAACACCGAAGGCGTTCTGCCTGGGCCTCTGCGCGTTCCGCGTCGCGCCTCTGCCCTGCGTCGTATGTTGGTCTCCAGCGACAAGCTCTCCAACGATCCGATGAACGTGATCGACTGGGTGAACATGTTTGCGCTGGCCGTTAACGAAGAAAACGCCGCGGGTGGTCGCGTTGTCACAGCGCCAACTAACGGTGCCTGCGGTATCGTGCCTGCGGTCCTGGCCTATTACGATCATTTCATTGAGTCCGTCAGCCCGGATATCTACACCCGCTATTTCCTGGCGGCCGGCGCGATTGGCGCGCTGTACAAAATGAACGCATCTATCTCCGGTGCTGAAGTCGGCTGTCAGGGTGAAGTTGGCGTGGCTTGTTCTATGGCGGCTGCCGGTCTGGCTGAGCTACTGGGTGCAAGTCCTGAACAGGTGTGTGTTGCGGCAGAAATCGGTATGGAGCATAACCTCGGTTTAACCTGTGACCCGGTTGCCGGTCAGGTTCAGGTTCCGTGCATCGAACGTAACGCCATTGCTTCCGTGAAAGCTATCAATGCCGCACGTATGGCAATGCGCCGTACCAGTGCGCCACGCGTTTCACTGGATAAAGTCATTGAGACCATGTACGAAACGGGTAAAGACATGAACGCCAAATACCGCGAAACGTCCCGTGGTGGTCTGGCAATCAAAGTTCAGTGTGACTAATACTTAATTTTCGCCCATCTGCGACGGATGGGCGAATTTATCTCCCCTTCCTCGTCTACTGTAATTTTCCCCACTACACTTGCTCTGTTGCTTTTGGCTTTTGTGACCAACGGCTTATCGGGCGGCCCGCATGCATACAGCACAACGGATCATTAAAAACTATCGCCGGAATCGCTTATTTGTTTGCACCCTATGTGCCCTGGTAACGCTTATCCTCACGTTAACGGTCCGATTTATTTCGGAGCGTAATTTAAATCATCGAAATACCGTAACCTTTGCCAACCACGCGGTTGAAGAGTTGGATCACGTGCTTTTGCCCCTTCAGACCGGACGAGATGTGCTGTTGCCGTTGATTGGTCTCCCCTGTTCAGTCGCGCGTTTACCGTTGAGCAAGCATGCTGCCAGGCTGCAAACGGTACGCTCTGTCAACCTGGTTAAAGATGGGATTCTGTATTGCTCCAGCATTTTTGGTTATCGCAATGAGCCTGTTCGTCGACTGGAGCCTGAATTACCAAGCCAGGAGTCGCTACTGCTGTTATCAACCGACCATTCGATAATTAAAGGCAGTCCGATTCTGACACAATGGTATCCATCCTCTGCCGATGGTGAAGATGGCGTGCTGGAAATCGTCAACATTGAGTTATTATCATCCATGTTGCTTGAGCCACAACTGCCGCAGATCACCCATGCCAGCTTAAGCGTCGGCAATCGCCATCTGCTCTACGGACAAGGTGTTGTCGATACGCTACCTGAACTAAAGAATGAAAAACGCTACCAGCTCTCATCACAGCATTTCCCGTTTACTATCAGCGTTACCGGTCCGGGCGCCAGTGAACTGGCGATTAAACATCTGCCAACACAACTGCCGCTGGCGGTGATCCTCAGTCTGTTAGTGGGGTACCTGGCGTGGCTGGCAACCGCCAACAGAATGAGTTTCTCCTGGGAGATAAATCTGGCCCTTGCCGCCCGGGAATTCGAGCTGTTCTGCCAGCCGCTGCTCAATGCGCAAACGCAGCAATGCATGGGGGTGGAAATCCTGTTACGCTGGAATAATCCGCGTCAGGGTTGGATCTCTCCCGAAGTGTTTATTCCCATCGCCGAGGAGCACAACCTGATCGTGCCCCTGACGCGTCATGTCATCGCAGAAACCATTCAGCAACGACACGTCTTCCCCATGAGCAGTCAGTTTCATATCGGGATCAATGTCGCCGCCAGCCATTTTCGCCATGGCACGCTGTTAAAAGATCTCAACCAGTATTGGTTTAGCCAGCATCCCATTCAGCAGTTAGTCATCGAACTTACCGAACGTGATGCGTTACTGGATGTGGATTATCGGGTTGTACGAGAGCTAAATCGCCTTGGCGTAAAACTGGCGATTGACGATTTTGGCACCGGCAACAGCTCGCTCTCCTGGCTGGAAAAACTCCGCCCGGATGTACTAAAAATTGATAAATCATTTACTTCTGCGATCGGTACCGATGCCGTGAACTCAACCGTTACAGACATCATCATCGCGCTGGGAAAAAGACTGAATATCGAACTGGTGGCGGAAGGGGTTGAAACGCAGGCGCAGGCACAGCATTTGCGCCGGCACGGTGTACATTTATTGCAAGGTTTTCTGTATGCGAAGCCAATGCCGCTACGCGATTTTCCAAAATGGCTGGCGGGCAGCACGCCGCCGCCCACCCGGCATAACGGGCGACATAGTATGCCCGTTATGCCGTTTCGCTAAACCCGATTACTCGTCTTCATCGTGAGCGGGTTGTTCTTTAACAATGCGAACTAAATCCACACGATAGTCATTCGCTTCGACAATCGTAATACTCAGCGGCGCAACCTCGATAACATCGCCGACGCGTGGAATATGACCGTTAGCCGCGATGACTAAACCTGCCACCGTCGCGATATCTTCGTCTTCATCCACCAGCGTGTCCACGTCCAGCGCCTGCTGCAATGCATGCAGGTCGGTTCCGCCTTTCACCAACCAGCCGCCCGCATCAGCAATAATTTCAGGCGTTTCATCGGCATCGGGGAACTCACCGGCGATAGCTTCTAATACGTCCAGCGGTGTAACCAGCCCCTGCACGACACCAAATTCGTTAGTAACGATCACGAAACTGCCGCGGGCACGACGCAGAACGCCCAACAGATTGATCGGGTCCAGCGTTTCCGGGACCACAATAGCCGGAGAGGCTGAGGCAATCGCCGCCACATCCACACCCTCTTCCAGCGCCACCAGCAGTTCTTTGGCACGGACGATACCGATAATTTCGTCCAGCTCACCGCGACATACCGGGAACAGGCTGTGCGGTGACGAAAGCAATTGCTCGCGAATTTCCGCTACGCTCAGGTCCGCATCAACCCAGCTAATCTCGCCACGAGGCGTCATAATGCCACGTAATGAACGCGAGGCCAGGGAGAGTACGCCGTTGATCATATAGCGTTCTTCTTCCACAAATGCGCCTTCCGGAACGGGCACAGGTACCGGATTGTCGGATTCCATCTGCGCGCTGGCCTGACGTTTACCGCCCATCAGACGCAGGATTGCATCCGCAGTCCGCGCACGCAGCGGCAGAGTCGACTGGTGGCGAATAAAGTTACGACGGGCAATCTGGTTAAACAACTCGATAATGATCGAGAAGCCAATCGCCGCATACAGATAACCTTTCGGAATGTGGAAGCCAAACCCTTCGGCAACCAGACTCAGACCAATCATCAACAGGAAGCTCAGACACAGCACCACCACCGTCGGATGTTGGTTCACAAATCGCGTCAACGGCTTGGAAGCCAGCAGCATCACGGCCATAGCTATCACGACCGCCGCCATCATGACCGGCAGATGGTTGACCATACCGACCGCAGTAATCACCGCATCCAGCGAGAACACCGCATCAAGGATGACAATTTGCGTCACCACAACCCAAAAGCTCGCATAGCCTTTCGTCTGCCCGGTATCATGTTCACGGTTTTCCAGTCGCTCATGCAGCTCTGTTGTTGCCTTGAACAAGAGGAAGATACCGCCCAGCAGCATAATCAGATCGCGCCCCGAGAACGCATAGTCCATTACCGTAAACAGCGGCTTTGTCAGCGTCACCATCCACGAAATCACGGACAACAAGCCCAGACGCATAATCAGTGCCAGTGATAAACCGATTAAACGCGCTTTATCTCGCTGTTTCGGCGGCAGCTTATCAGCCAGGATCGCAATGAAGACCAGGTTATCAATACCCAGAACAATTTCGAGAACGACAAGCGTGAGCAAACCCACCCAAATCTGCGGGTCCATTAATAATTCCATGACAAGCTCCTGCTTAAGGAATGACCAAACTGCGCGCTGAGGATCTCAGGCGTTAAAGCATTATGCAGAGAAAATTTGTGGCAAAAAGTGCCAATCTGACAGGCGCAAAGCGGCCTGAGGGTGAAATGACGTCGGTGACGATCCATATGGTGGGCTACTGCCCTATACTCCTGAGTAATTAAACAGATGCTAAACATAACAGAGACAACCGGTTTTTAGCAAAGATTTACCTTCCTTTGCAATAAGTTGTTTCGGAGATATTTTACCCTTCGAAATTTCTTTTCATCGGAAGTTAAATTACGGATCTTCATCACATAAAATATTTTTTTCGATATCTAAAATAATTCACGAAAATCATAGGTTTTTCTTTGTAACCCTTATCTGAATCGATTCGATTGCGGACGACGATTCAAATACATCTTTACGTTGATGTGTTAACGATAATAAAGGAGGTAGCAAGTGACCATTGCTATTGTAATAGGCACACATGGTTGGGCTGCAGAGCAGTTACTTAAGACAGCAGAGATGCTGTTAGGCGAGCAGGAAAACGTCGGCTGGATCGATTTCGTTCCAGGCGAAAATGCCGAAACGCTGATCGAAAAGTACAACGCTCAGTTGGCAAAACTCGATACCAGTAAAGGCGTGCTGTTTCTCGTTGACACATGGGGAGGCAGCCCGTTTAACGCTGCGAGCCGCATTGTCGTCGATAAAGAGCATTACGAAGTTATCGCCGGTGTGAACATTCCCATGCTGGTTGAAACCTTCATGGCGCGTGATGACAACCCGAGCTTTGATGAATTAGTGGCACTGGCCGTTGAAACCGGTAGCGAAGGCGTGAAAGCGTTGAAAGCGAAACCGGTGGAAAAAGCCGCTCCTGCCCCCGTTGCGGCACCAAAAGCAGCAGCACCGGCGAAACCGATGGGCCCGAACGATTATATGCAGATCGGTCTGGCGCGTATCGATGACCGTTTAATTCATGGTCAGGTAGCCACTCGCTGGACCAAAGAAACCAACGTAACGCGCATTATCGTCGTCAGCGATGAAGTTGCCGCCGATACCGTGCGTAAAACGCTGCTGACTCAGGTAGCACCTCCGGGTGTGACGGCGCATGTGGTTGATGTCGCGAAAATGATCCGCGTCTACAACAACCCGAAATATGCAGGCGAGCGTGTGATGCTGTTGTTCACCAACCCGACCGATGTGGAACGTATCGTTGAAGGTGGTGTGAAAATTACCTCTGTAAACATTGGCGGTATGGCTTTCCGTCAGGGTAAAACACAGGTAAACAACGCAATTTCTGTTGATGAAAAAGACATCGAAGCCTTCAAAAAACTCAACGAACGCGGTATTGAGCTCGAAGCGCGTAAAGTTTCGACCGATCAGAAACTGAAAATGATGGATTTGATTGCCAAGGCGAAATAATTCCCTGGCATTTACTTAGTTTTCACACTTAAGTCTGTATAGCAATAGGAGAAGTACAATGGAGATTACCACTCTTCAGATTGTGCTGGTGTTCATCGTCGCATGTATCGCGGGTATGGAGTCGGTACTCGATGAATTTCAGTTCCACCGTCCGTTGGTGGCCTGTACGCTTATTGGCGCCGTTCTCGGGGATATGAAAACCGGTATTATCATCGGTGGTACCCTGGAAATGATCGCCCTGGGCTGGATGAATATCGGTGCTGCGGTTGCACCGGATGCCGCACTGGCGTCAATTATCTCTACCGTTCTGGTTATCGCGGGTCACCAAAGCATTGGTGCCGGTATCGCGCTGGCTATCCCGCTGGCAGCAGCAGGCCAGGTTCTGACCATCATCGTTCGTACTATCACCGTAGCATTCCAGCACGCAGCGGATAAGGCGGCCGAAAACGGCAACCTGACGGCGCTCTCCTGGCTGCACGTGTCCTCACTGTTCCTGCAGGCTATGCGTATCGCTATCCCGGCGGTAATCGTGGCGATCTCTGTAGGTACCAGTGAAGTTCAGAGCATGCTCAACGCCATTCCGGAAGTCGTCACCGGCGGCCTGAATATCGCAGGCGGTATGATCGTGGTGGTTGGTTATGCGATGGTCATCAATATGATGCGCGCGGGCTACCTGATGCCGTTCTTCTACCTCGGCTTCGTCACCGCGGCATTTACTAACTTCAACCTGGTTGCTCTGGGTGTGATTGGCGCAGTGATGGCAATCCTCTACATTCAGCTGAGCCCGAAATATAACCGCGTCGCCGGTGCGCCAGTTCAGGCAGCTGGTAACAACGATCTTGATAACGAACTGGACTAGCAGGTGAGCGAAATGGTTGATATGACTAAAACTACCACCGAGAAAAAACTCACTCCGAGTGACATTCGTGGCGTGTTCATTCGTTCTAACCTGTTTCAGGGTTCATGGAACTTCGAACGTATGCAGGCGCTGGGTTTTTGTTTCTCCATGGTACCGGCTATCCGCCGTTTGTACCCGGAAAACAACGACGCACGTAAGCAGGCTATTAAGCGTCACCTGGAATTCTTTAACACCCATCCGTACGTAGCCGCACCTGTGCTGGGCGTTACGCTGGCGATGGAAGAGCAGCGTGCCAACGGCGCAGAGATTGACGATGGTGCTATCAACGGTATCAAAGTTGGTCTGATGGGACCGCTGGCAGGCGTCGGCGACCCAATCTTCTGGGGTACGGTACGTCCGGTATTTGCTGCGCTTGGCGCTGGTATCGCGATGAGCGGCAGCCTGCTTGGACCACTGTTGTTCTTCATCCTGTTTAACCTGGTGCGTCTGGCAACCCGTTACTACGGTGTGGCATACGGCTACCGTAAAGGGGTCGATATCGTTAAGGATATGGGCGGTGGCTTCCTGCAGAAACTGACTGAGGGGGCGTCAATCCTCGGCCTGTTTGTCATGGGGGCATTGGTTAACAAGTGGACGCACGTGAATATCCCGTTGGTGGTCTCCACTATCACCGGTCAGGATGGTCAGACTCGCGTCACCACCGTGCAGACTATCCTTGACCAGCTGATGCCGGGCCTGGTTCCTCTGCTGCTGACTTTCGCTTGTATGTGGCTGCTGCGTAAGAAAGTGAACCCGCTGTGGATTATCGTTGGCTTCTTCATCATCGGTATCGCGGGCTACGCTGTCGGCCTGCTTGGCCTGTAAGACTGTTGTACACCACCGGGGGCTTGCCCCCGGTTTTTCTATTCAGAGGATTGAGGATTCATGACTATCACGGACCTGGTGCTGGTTCTTTTTATCTTTTCGCTGCTGGCGTATGCCATTTACGATCAGTTCATCATGCCCCGCCGTAATGGCCTTACTCTGCTGACGGTCGCCCTGCTTCCTCGCAGCCGTGTTGACAGTGTTATCTTCATTGGCCTGGTAGCTATTCTTATTTACAACAACGTCACCAGCCACGGGGCGCAATTCACCACGTGGTTATTATGCGCACTGATATTGATGGGGTTGTATCTGTTCTGGATCCGTACGCCGAAAATCATCTTCAAGCAAAAAGGGTTTTTCTTTGCCAACGTCTGGATTGAATATAACCGCATTAAAGAGATGAATTTATCAGAGGACGGCGTGCTGGTGATGCAATTAGAACAGCGGAGATTGCTGGTTCGCGTACGAAATATAGACGATCTTGAAAAAATATATAAACTTCTCATTTCAAATCAGTGAATTAGAAAGATAGCCTGAACTATGTTTTTTATATTTTTTTGAAAACAAAACATAGCTAAGGCTATATTACAACGTCCGTAATGTTATTTATTTTAACGTTCTGTTTATAAATAAATCTAAATGAAAATCGTTTTCAATTAGAAGTCAAATATTATTTCCCTGTTTCTTGTTTTATATTCTCAATATATGTTAAGGTTGCGCCCGTCGTTGGGGAGTAGCCGATTTCCAGACTCCGGAAATGTACGTGTCAACATACTCGTTGAAAAACGTGGCGCGTACGGACTGAACATACAGCTTCAGTCAGGCGAGACCATAGGCACATCAACTGCAATGCATACCTGAATGGCACGATATATTTCGTGATTTTAATCTGTGTGCATGGTTACTGGGGGCAGTGATGTGTTTTATGGATACCCCGGTCAGGACGCTGTTATGAATCTCACCGCTACTGTACTTCTCGCTTTCGGCATGTCGATGGATGCTTTCGCTGCATCAATTGGCAAAGGCGCCACCCTGCATAAACCCAAATTTTCTGAAGCTCTGCGCACCGGTCTCATTTTCGGCGCAGTTGAAACCCTGACGCCGCTGATTGGCTGGGGAATGGGCATGCTGGCAAGCAAATTCGTGCTGGAGTGGAACCACTGGATCGCTTTCATTCTGCTGATTTTCTTAGGTGGGCGAATGATAATCGAAGGTTTTCGCGACAACGGTGATGAAGATGAAGAACCGCCGCGCCGCCACGGATTCTGGCTGCTGGTCACCACCGCTATCGCCACCAGTCTCGACGCGATGGCCGTCGGGGTGGGTCTGGCGTTCCTGCAGGTTAACATTATTGCGACTGCGCTGGCCATCGGCTGCGCCACGTTGATGATGTCCACGCTCGGCATGATGATCGGTCGTTTTATTGGTCCGATGCTGGGCAAACGAGCTGAAATCCTGGGCGGGGTGGTACTGATTGGTATCGGCGCCCAGATCCTCTGGGCGCACTTCCACGGTTAATTCTGGCGCTGCCAGATGTGAATACTAAAATCTGTCTGGCAGTCAAACGTCGTTTTTCCTGCCAGCGTTTCCCACACTTCCGGTTTTGCCCGCCAGGCGAACGGCGTCATTTGCAGTAATGCTACGGCTTCGCTGCCCTGGAGCTGCATCTGATAGCCCAGCGCAATACTTTGCTGCAGAACAAAACCTTCCAGTTGTTCGGTATGTGGCGCATGCAAACGCACCTCATCATAAATCAGCCCTTTCAGCTCCATTAAATGACGCGGCCCAGGCGTGGCGGTGATTACCCATCCCCCCGGTTTCACCACGCGAGCCAGCTCTTGCGCTTTACAAGGCGCGTAGATCCTGATGATGGCATCCATGGACGCATCGGCAAACGGCAGACGATGGCTGGAAGCCACGCAAAAGGTGACCTGCGGATAACGGCGGGCTGCGGCCTTAATCGCCACTTTAGAGACGTCGAGGCCAACGGTCTTGCCGCCAGTCAGCGTATCGGCAAAGGCATGGGTGTAATACCCTTCTCCACAGCCGATATCCAGAATCGCCGCGTTCGCTGAACTCAGCGTCTGCGCAAGCACATTCACAATCGCGTCACGCAGCGGTTGATAGTGTCCGGCATCAAGAAACGCCCGGCGCGCCTGCATCATCTCAGCGCTGTCACCCGGATCGCGCGACCGCTTATGCTGAACCGGCAGTAAGTTGACATACCCTTCTTTCGCCACATCAAACTGGTGCCGCTCAGGGCAAATAAAACTGTTTTTCGTTTGAGTAAGAGGCTGGTGGCAAAGAGGACAGGAAAACGACATGACAACTCCGGCAGGTGATTTGAGGGCGCAAGTGTAACGCGAATTGCGCCCCGGGAAAATAACTTACAGCGTCGGCGAGGATACGCTGTCGCCATGCATCACCAGCAGGTGATCGGAGTCGGCAGGCATGCCGTCTGGTTTAACATTTTCCAGGCGTAAAACATCTCCCATAATCTGGCTGAATACCGGCGCGGAGACGGCGCCCCCATAGTAAGCACCGTTTTGTGGATTATTAATAACCACGACTAAGGCGAATTTCGGGTCGCTCGCTGGCGCAACGCCTGCCGTATAAGCCACGTATTTATCAACATATTTACCATCATCGCCAATTTTTTTCGCCGTCCCGGTCTTCACCGCAACCCGATAATCCCTGACCGCGGCCTTGGTTCCCCCACCGCCGGGTAACGCGACGCTTTCCATCATATGTTCAACCTGATGAACCAGCGCCTCCGGCATCACCCGCGTCCCTATTACCGGCGGATCAATACGCGTGATAGAAAGGGGGCGATAGATGCCAAAACTACCGATGGTGGCATAGACATGCGCCAACTGGAGCGGCGTCACCATGAGCCCATAACCGAATGCAAAGGTGGCGCGATCCAAATCGCTCCAGTAACGGCGTTGAGGCATTAAACCACTGCTTTCGCCGGTTAATCCCAACCCGGTTGGGTCGCCAAAGCCAAAACGTTTATAGGTATCCAGCAATTTCTGCACCGGCATAGCTAACGACAAGTGCGAAACGCCCGTGTCGCTCGATTTCTGCAAAATGCCGGTCAGCGACAGCTCCGGGTAAAATCCGACGTCGCGAATACGATGCCCGTCGACATTAAAAGGATGGGTATCAATTACGCTGTCCGGTTGCACAATCCCCTGCTGGAGCGCGGTCATGATCACCAGCGGCTTAACGGTTGAACCGGGTTCAAAGGTGTCGCTAATGGCACGGTTACGAAAATCATCCAGTACCGCGCCGTCTCGATTGTTGGGGTTAAAGTCGGGGAAGCTTGCCATGGAGAGAATTTCGCCGGTCTCAATATTAACCAGTACCGCGGCCCCGGATTCCGCTTTATTCCATGTAACGGCATTGTCCAGCGCGTCTTCGGTGACCGTCTGCAAACGCTCATCAATACTGAGTTGTAACTCATGTGCAGGCACCGGCATCACTTCGGTGATATTTTCGATGACATGGCCAAATTTGTCTTTACGGACCAGGCGGGAGCCGGGTTTGCCCATCAACTGGCTATTGAAGCTTTTCTCCAGGCCTTCAATACCCTGGCCATCAATATTGGTGAAACCAATGAGATTAGCCGCAACATGTCCGGCGGGATAAAAGCGGCGTGATTCTTCACGCAGATTGATTCCCGGAAGATTAAGGTTATCGATCCATTCAGCCTGCTGAGGAGAGATCTGGCGCGCCAGATAAATAAAGCGTCCCGCAGGATTACTGTTAACACGCTCAGCCAGAGAACTGAGCGAAATGTTCAGAGTCTTTGCTAACGCCTGCCAACGTTCGTTGTAGCCCACGCCTCCCTTGCTGATAATGGTTTTAGGGTCTGCCCAGACGGCATTCACCGGGACACTTACCGCCAGCGGTCGCCCTTCTCTGTCGGTAATCATTCCGCGTGGCGAGGCAATGGTAACCTCGCGTAACGAACGCATATCTTCCTGTTTTACCAAAGTTGTCGGCGTGACAATTTGTAGCCACGCCACACGACCCAGCAGCAATCCCAGGCTTAATAATATCGCCACACAAAGCAGGGCAAAACGTACGGGAGTAAAATTGCGCGCATCTATGTCGTTTTTCTTTTTCACCTGGACTCCCGCATGATAGTTTTTCAGGTGTCTGATTTAACGAGAAATGCCGCGAGAATGCGGGGAAAACTATGCTACGAACATCACGCCTTTGCAACAAAGCGCTAATGGATGGGCTTTCAGAAATATTTTGACGTAATTTGAATTAAAAAGCCCCGCATAAGCGAGGCTTTATATCTGAGATGGTTGCGCAAGAGCGCATCAAATCAGTGGTGTCGATCAGATAGCTGTTACGTTTACAGCAGCCGGACCTTTCTGGCCGTCCTGAATTTCGAACTCAACGTTCTGGCCTTCAGCCAGAGTTTTGAAGCCGTTACCCTGGATAGCGGAGAAGTGTACGAACACGTCTTTGCTGCCATCAGCCGGAGTAATGAAGCCAAAACCTTTAGACTCGTTGAACCACTTAACTTGACCTTTAATCTTTGCCATTTGCAAAATTCCTTAGAGTATTTTCTTCGCCCGCGGGCATAACATAGATAAAACTGAGACATTACTGCTTGAGGCACTAATATAAGGTTCGGCAGAGAAGCGGTATTCAACGTCAACGTGTTTACTCAGGACTTCTTTACTGAAAATGCCACACATAAACAGAACTGTACCTCGTTTAACCCAAAACGTGTTATCACATACAACGTAAATAATGGCAAGCCATTTTTAAACGTGTCTCGATCGGTCGCACAAATCCTGTTGTTCATCAAACAACCACTGCACAGTTATGCGCCAGACCGAGCAGAGTTATATTCTCACTTCTCTCCCCTTGCCCCGTCAGGCTTGCACCGTCACAGGGACATTTCTACCATAGCTCAATAGCTTCGGTTGTTCCAGGTTATCTGTCACAGGGGCTGGTAGATATCATTTTTTATGCTTAGTAATGCATAAAATGTCACAAGCGTAAAAATGAGATCCGCCTTCTGGTTTTGCACTAAAATAATGAAAGAATGATGACAATGCACAAAAAAAGTAAGAGAAACGTTTCGCTGTGAATAAGACGATCGCTATCACAAAAATGACATAATCATATTTTTAACGTATGGGAAAATATATTAGATCAGACCGCACATAAGATATTAATTGGATAGAGTATCTGAAAATACTCAGGTGACAGGCGACACCGAACGCTAATTACGCGGCGAGAGCAGAAGAAAATGATCTGACATGTTGACGACAGGATGAGGTATCTGCGAACCGCATCAGCAGACCTTCACCCTGCCATACTGTTTTTAGCGCTCAGCTACCAGGCGGATGATGTCGTCATCTTCATCCTTCGCAGCAACCGCTGCAGGCTCTGCCGTTTTTTCTGGTTCGTTAGCTTCACAAAGGCGACGGAGCAATGCGTTCTGTCTTTTTTGCTGGTCTAACAATGCTTCAAGCAGTTCTATCTGCTCGTTAGTACGCGAACTTGCCCGATTGACGAAAAACCACAACACAAGCCCAACAACCAAAACCACCACCGATACCGCTAAAGACGCAAAACTCAACGCGCCAGAATTCAAAACTTCGTTCATTTCACCACCTCAATGTAGACAGCGTAGTTTACCACTGCCGCACAAGAAGGTAATCAACTGTTGTAAAAATGCGCTTACCAGGGAATAAATTTATTGATGGCACAAATACCGCTGAAAAATTGTACGTCCTGATCGCACATGATGTTAAACACCTGCGCCCACATCAATATGCATACCAGCACGATAACAATCAGTACCACCCAGCGTATTTTTTTCACTCCAGCTCCACTCTTCAACTCTACATCTTATGACTATAAATTATCATGCGTTACCTAAACCCAGCGTTAACTGTAACGGCATTCCATCTTTTTAGGAATGATTGACTTGTTTCATCCCGTGTACAGGCTAATCTACTAATAACGAGAAAAGATAAGAGGTTGTAATGCGTCTGATTATCCGCGCTATTGTGTTGTTAGCTCTGGTTTGGATCGGTTTATTACTCAGCGGCTATGGCATTTTGATTGGGAGTAAAGAGAATGCGGCCGGTCTGGGTCTGCAATGCCAATATCTGACCGCCCGCGGGACCAGCACCGCACAATATGTCCACTCAAACAGCGGCCTTATTGGCCTTTCAGATTGCCCTGTATTGCGGAAAAGTACTGTCGTTATCGATAACGGTTAAGATAGCGGCAATACATTCTCAATGCTATTTGCGCAAAACAGCGTTAATTTTATTCATTAAAAAACCCCAGGTACGCAATACCTGGGGTTTTACACTTAGCGCTATTGCTGCGGATTAGAACGGATAGTCGTTATAGCCCATTTGTTCAGAAATCTTACGCGCTGCCGTATGCAGCATCGCCACATATTCGTGTAAACGCTCTTCGGAAAAGCGCAGCGTCGGGAATGAGATACTCAAGCCCGCAATCACCACGCCAAAACGGTCAAACACTGGAACACCGATGCAGCGCAGGCCTTCTTCCTGCTCTTCGTTATCTTCGCCGTATCCCTGTTCACGTACTTTATCTAACAATACCAGCAATTCATCAGTATTTGTGATAGTACGGTCGGTGCTGCGTTTATACTCGATGCCGTCAAGAATTTCCTTCACTTCATCGCGGTCACGCCATGCCAGAAGAACTTTACCGATAGCCGTGCTGTACAATGGGTTACGACGACCGACGCGGGAATACATACGCAGATTGTACATGGAGTCGATTTTATGAATGTAGACGATGCTGTCTTCATCCAGCGCACCAAGGTGTACGGTCTCTTTGGTCAAACGTGAAAGTTCACGCATCTGGATGTCAGCACTACGGATCAGATCAACGTTTTGTAACGCGCGCGCACCCAGTTCGAATAATTTCAGGGTCAGGGAGTATTTCTCTGACTCCCCTTCTTGTGCCACATAACCCAGCGTTTTCATGGTCTGCAAAAAGCGATAAACGGTGCTTTTCGACATCATGACGCGTTGCGACAGCTCGGTAATACCAATTTCGCGCTCTTCACCCAGCGCCTGCAGGATGCCAAAAACTTTCAGCACGGAAGATACAGAATCAGGTTGTTTATCCAGATCTGCGATTGCCATTTATCACCTCATTACGAGTGTTTTATAAAAATCAGAACCGGTTTTTATTATAATTTCACGGACCTGCCCTCGCAATCGCTCTTTGCTTACTTAGTTACAAATCTGCGACCTAACACCTGTATATCAATGCTAAGATTATTATTCTCATCATAATTCCCGATAAAATGACCCCTTATGGAAAAAATTCAGGCTGATGGCCTGCCATTGCCCCAGCGATATGGTGCAATTTTAACCATTGTTATTGGCATCTCTATGGCAGTACTCGACGGCGCAATAGCTAACGTCGCACTTCCGACGATTGCTACCGACCTTCAGGCGTCACCCGCCAGTTCAATCTGGATCGTTAACGCCTATCAAATCGCCATTGTCGTTTCACTGCTGTCACTCTCATTTTTAGGTGATATGTTTGGCTATCGACGCATTTATAAATGTGGTCTCGTCGTATTCCTGCTTGCCTCGCTGTTCTGTGCTTTATCAGACTCGCTACAAATGTTAACTCTGGCCCGCGTGGCTCAGGGGTTTGGCGGCGCGGCTCTGATGAGTGTAAATACAGCATTAATTAGACTTATTTATCCCCAGCGTCAGCTTGGTCGGGGGATGGGAATTAACTCCTTCATCGTGGCGGTATCCTCAGCGGCAGGCCCCACCATTGCCGCGGCGATCCTCTCTATCTCGTCATGGAAATGGCTGTTTCTGATTAACGTCCCGCTGGGAATAATTGCCCTGCTGCTGGCTATGCGCTTTTTGCCACCTAATTCGTCCCGCAGCAATAAACCACGCTTTGACCTGCCAAGTGCGGTAATGAATGCCTTAACGTTTGGCTTGTTAATTACCGCGCTCAGTGGATTTGCGCAAGGGCAGTCGCTAAAATTGATTGGCACCGAGCTTGTGGCGCTTATCGTGGTCGGTTTTTTCTTTATCCGCCGCCAGTTGGCGTTGCCGGTACCGTTATTACCGGTTGACCTGCTGCGCATTCCGCTGTTTTCACTCTCGATTTGCACGTCAATCTGTTCATTTAGCGCGCAAATGCTGGCGATGGTTTCTCTGCCCTTCTTTCTTCAAACCGTGCTCGGTCGTAGCGAAGTCGAAACGGGCCTGCTATTGACCCCATGGCCGCTGGCAACCATGGTGATGGCGCCGCTGGCCGGATATCTTATCGAACGCGTCCACGCGGGGCTATTGGGTGCACTGGGTATGGCCGTGATGGCAAGCGGATTATTTGCCCTGGTGTTACTTCCCTCTGCGCCCTCCGATATTAATATCATCTGGCCGATGATATTGTGCGGCGCGGGTTTTGGTCTATTTCAGTCACCGAATAACCACACCATCATCACCTCCGCACCGCGTGAACGCAGCGGCGGGGCGAGCGGGATGCTGGGGACTGCGCGCTTGTTAGGGCAAAGTACCGGCGCGGCACTGGTGGCGTTAATGCTCAATCAGTTTGGTGACAGCGGAACACATATGTCGCTGATAACTGCGGGTGTACTGGCAACGGCTGCCGCCATAGTGAGCGGCTTACGTATCACGCAGCCGCGCGTTCAGGCATAAAAAAAGCGCGTCTGACGACGCGCTTTTTCTTCCAGACTTCTTCGGGTTACTTCAGGTATTCCCCACTACGCAGCGCTTCAATACGCTTATCCAACGGCGGGTGAGTCATAAACAGCTCACTCAACGATTTGGATTTACCGTTGATACAGAACGCCATCATGCTGGTGGCTTCCTGCGGTTCATAGCTTGTTTTCAGACGCTGCAACGCGGCGATCATCTTCTCACGGCCGACCAGTTTGGCAGAACCGGCATCCGCATGGAATTCACGGTGGCGTGAGAACCACATGGTAATAATGCTGGCCAGAATACCAAACACCAGTTCCAGCACCGTCGCCACCGCAAAGTAGATTAATGGGTTACCGTTGCTGCCCTCGCCCTCATCGCGGTTACCGCCCATAAATCCGGCGGCAATTTGCGCCAGAATACGGGAGATAAAGATAACGAAGGTGTTGACCACCCCCTGAATGAGGGTCATGGTCACCATATCGCCATTAGCAATGTGGCTGATCTCGTGCGCGATAACTGCTTCGGCTTCGTCCGGGCTCATGTTTTGCAACAGGCCAGTACTCACAGCCACCAGCGAAGCATCCCGGCGCGCACCGGTAGCAAACGCGTTAATATCTGGCGCATGGTAGATTGCAACCTGCGGCATAGCGATACCCGCCTGACGGGCCTGATTCGCTACCGTATTCATCAGCCAGCGTTCTCTTTCATTACGGGGCTGTTCGATCACTTCCCCGCCAACGGACTTTAACGCCATCCATTTGGACATCAGCAGCGAAATGAAGGAACCACCAAAACCAAACAGCAGTGCCATGATCAACAAGCCTTGAACGCTGCTTGACTGAATCCCTGTCAGGCTCAATACCAGCCCGAAAACGACCATCACAGCCAGGTTCGTCAGCAGGAAGAGCGCGATTCGCATCATAATTTTCTTTTAACCTCAATTTAACAAAACGCACTATGCGATTACCCATATCGTATGGGTCTTATGGCTATTTTCAAGCATCCATAGGTGCTAAGTCACCAGAAAGACACAACTTTACATTTTATCGTATCAGACTGACGTCTTCATGCGGTTGTTAAAAAAACAGGCACAATTTCTTGTGCCTGTTGGCGGTTATTGACTGGTTGCGGGCTGTTCCGCTGGCTTCTCTTTTTCAAGATGCGCCAGGTCGAGCGCTATTTTTACCGTTTCATCCAGATACGGATCCGGCTCCTGGTAATCTTTCGGCAGATCGTCCAGTTTCTTCAACAATGGTTTGCCTTCACGCTTAAACCGGTCGTTGATGCGCGCCAGACGCAGTGCATCATCTTCGTTATTCTCTTTCTCACGCTGAGCGTAATTCAGAGAAGCAATGCTGCGCTTATCCTTCATCGCATTAAATCGCGCAATGTCCTTCATGATGTACTGGAACTCAGGATCGTTCGCAATACGTGCATTGTGCTCTTTTAGCAATTCAGGTCCAAATGGCGTCAGGTTATCAGACTTTGTATAGGTTGCCGCGTCAATGCTATCCCACGGCAGCGCGTTATCTTCAAACTTCTCACCGGTTTCAGTTTCTTCATTACCTGTCGGCATGATGATATCCGGCGTAACGCCCTTACGCTGCGTACTGCCACCATTTACACGGTAGAATTTCTGGATCGTGTACTGAACGGAACCCAGCGCTGGCCATTCCGGACGCAGCATCTGATCGTAAATACGGTTCAGAGAACGATACTGCTGTACGGTGCCCTTCCCAAAGGTCGGTTCACCGACGATCAGCGCACGGCCATAATCCTGCATTGCCGCGGCAAAAATTTCCGATGCCGAGGCACTGAAGCGATCGACTAACACCACCAGCGGACCTTTGTAATACACAACACCGTCGGTATCGCTGTCTTCACGCACTTTGCCGTTATTGTCACGAACCTGAACCACCGGGCCGGAAGGAATGAACAGACCAGAAAGCGAGACCGCTTCGGTCAGTGCGCCACCACCGTTAGTACGCAGATCGATAATCACGCTGCTGACATTCTGTTTTTCCAGTTTCTGCAGTTGAACTTTTACGTCATCCGTCAGGCCAACATAGAAACCAGGAATATCCAGTACGCCGACCTTTTCTTTGCCAACGGTTTTCACAGACATTTTAACAGCGCGGTCTTCGAGACGAATGCGTTCACGCGTTAGCGTGACAATGCGCGTCTTGGTGCCTTTACCAGCAGGCAGGATTTCGAGGCGAACTTTGCTGCCTTTAGGTCCTTTGATCAGCGCCACAACATCATCCAGACGCCAGCCAATCACATCGACCATGCCTTTTCCGGTCTGGCCCACGCCGACAATACGGTCGCCAACGCTTATCGCTTTGCTCTTGGCTGCCGGGCCGCCTGCCACCATGGAGTTAATGACGGTGTAGTCATCATCCATTTGCAGAACTGCGCCAATACCTTCCAGAGACAAGCTCATTTCAGTATTAAACTGTTCTGTGTTGCGCGGAGAAAGATAGTTAGTATGCGGGTCTATTTCACGAGCAAAAGCCGTCATCGCCAGTGAGAACACATCTTCACTGTTCGTCTGCGCCAGGCGGCGAATGGCAAATTTATAGCGACGTGTCAGCGTTTCGCGAATTTCCGCATCGGTTTTACCGGTCAGCTTCAGGCTGAGTTCGTCAAATTTTACTTTGCCGTCCCACAGCGCATTGAGCTCTGCTTCGCTCTTCGGCCACGGAGCTTTGCTCCGGTCGAGGTTAAAGGTGTCAGTCCCGGTAAAATCCATTGGACGCGCCAGCACGCTTAGTGCGTACTGATATCGTTCAAATCGGCGTTTTTGCGCCAGATTATAAAGATCGTAAAAGACATCCAGCTTGCCCGTGCGCAGTTCATCGCCGAGGACAGTTTTCTTTTTTGCATACTGTTCGATATCGCTCGCCAACAGCACGTTATGGCTGTAGTCGAGCAGATTCAGATAGCGGTCAAAAATTTTTGCCGAAAACGCCTGATCCAGATCGAACTGGCGATAGTGTGAACGTGTAAAACGTGAAGTTACACGTTCACTCACCGTCGCATGCTGGGTTTCTTCCTTTAAAACGGGGATTTGATCGGCACGCGTGATGTCTTCTACAGCAAGTGCCTGGCCTGCTAATGCAAGCAGACCAGCTAACGCAGTAAGCCTAAAAAAAGTGTTCATGCCAGGCCTGGCCTCCGTTTCAGAACACCAGGTGTTCTGCGCGTACAATCAAAGACATACCCGAATTCAGCTGTACACGGACGCCATCTTTGGTGATTTCTAATACGGTGGCATCCATCGCATTATTACCTGCTTTCACCTTCAAGGACTGCCCTACCGTCAGCACTGAAATATCAGATACCGGGGTATGCTGTTCTTCACGAGGAGCACGCGGTGCTTTTGCTGCTGGTTTTTCAGCGCGAGGTTTACGTTCAGCCCCTTCTTTACGACGCGGAGCAGGACGCGGCTTACGCTCGCGACGCGGTGCGTCTTCTTTTTCGCCGGCAGCAGCGGCCGCTTCGCGTTTTTTCGCCTGTTGCTCTGCACGTTGCGCCTGAACGCGAGCTTTAGCTTCTTCCAGCTGTTTGCGAGCATGTTCAACATGTTGCTCATCCAACTCACCACATGGGTTGCCGTCGAGATCAACACGCGTTGCGCCCAATTTAACGCCATACAGATAGCGCCAGCTTGAAGTATAGAGACGTAAGGCAGAACGGAGCTGTGTCTTGCTGAGGTTCATTTCGCCCTCAACACGCTCTACCAAATCCTGAAAAATGCCAATTTTCAGTGGGCGCGCTTCGCCTTCAGCACTAAAACACTGCGGGAAGCGTTCGGCCAGAAACGCGATGACTTCTTTACTGCTATTCAACTTAGGTTGATTTTCCATGAAATTTCCTGATTACAACGGACGTAGCCAACAAGCGCAGGCATGAACAGGCGACATTATAATGACGTCATCAGTAATTGCTACGTTATCCGTTGATTATCCTGCGACGCTCGCAAAGAATTTTTTGTAATCCGTCGTTGCAAGCACGGTTTCAAGCTGTGCCACAAGCGTACGCAGCCCCTGTTCGTCTTCTTCAGTGAAGCGACCAAACGCAGTGCTATCAATATCCAGCACGCCGATTATCTGATTTTCAACGGTGACAGGCAGAACGATTTCCGCGTTGCTGGCGGCATCGCATGCGATGTGCCCGTCAAACGCGTGCACGTCTTCGATACGCTGCACCTGATTGCGCGCCACCGCGGTACCGCATACACCACGCCCTACCGGGATCCGCACACAGGCAATTTTGCCCTGGAAAGGGCCAAGTACCAGAGTCTCGCCCTCAAGCAGGTAAAAACCGGCCCAGTTTACTTGTGCCAGACGCTCGTACAACAATGCGCTGGTATTTGCCAGCGTTGCCAGAAAACTGGTTTCACCTGCCATTAATGCCTGAAAATCGCGGTTCAGATCCGTGTATAGCTCTGATTTGTTCATTATGTAATCACTTAGTTGTCTTACTTAAAACTGCAGCCTACTAAAATAAACATTAAATGCGTTAATGCTCAAGATCATTCCCGTCATGAGTTAAGATAACATTACTTCAACATTTTGATACGCGATACATGGCCCTTACGACATCACGCATCACGCCAACTAAAAAAATAGCCATCAGGTCTATCGGCGAGGCACTACCGCGTGCACATTATCATCGTTGTCCTGAATGCGACCTGATATTTAGCTTGCCTAAAATGCGCTCGCACCAAAGCGCATTCTGCCCACGCTGTCAGGCAAAAATCCGTGACGGACGCGACTGGTCCTTAACGCGGCTGGCAGCAATGGCTGTCACCATGTTGCTGCTGATGCCCTTCGCCTGGGGAGAGCCGCTGTTACATATTTTTTTGCTCGGTGTACGCATTGACGCCAATGTGATGCAGGGTATCTGGCAAATGACCCGCCAGGGTGACCCACTCACCGCATCTTTCGTGCTATTTTGCGTTGCGGGCGCGCCGATTATTCTCGTTACCTCAATCGCTTATCTGTGGTTTGGTAATATTCTCGGGATGAACCTGCGTCCGGTGCTACTGATGCTGGAAAGGCTCAAAGAGTGGGTGATGCTCGATATCTATCTTGTGGGTATCGGCGTCGCGTCAATTAAAGTTCAGGACTATGCTTATTTGCAACCTGGGGTGGGACTGTTTGCTTTTATTGCGCTGGTGATCCTCAGTATTTTGACGTTATCGCACCTCAACGTAGAACAGCTTTGGGACCGTTTTTACCCACAAAGGCCTGCTCGTCGGCCCGATGAAAAGCTTCGCGTTTGCCTTGGTTGCCACTTTACAGGGTATCCGGACGCCCGCGGCCGCTGCCCTCGTTGCCACATACCGTTGCGCTGGCGCAGAAATCAAAGTATTCAAAAATGTTGGGCTGCTCTGCTGGCCTCGATTGTCCTGCTGCTGCCTGCTAACCTCCTGCCTATCTCGATTATTTATGTCAATGGCTCCCGGCAGGAAGACACGATCATGTCAGGCATACTGTCTCTGGCGAACAGTAATATCGGCGTGGCGGCGATCGTGTTTATTGCCAGTATTCTGGTGCCATTCACCAAAGTGATTGTGATGTTTACGTTGCTCATCAGCATTCATTTTAAATGTGAGCAAGGATTGCGTACCCGCATCAAACTGCTGCGCATAGTGACCTGGATTGGTCGCTGGTCAATGCTGGATCTTTTTGTTATCGCTTTAACCATGTCGCTGATTAATCGCGATCAGATACTTGCTTTTACTATGGGACCGGCTGCGTTTTATTTCGGCGCAGCGGTAATATTGACTATTCTTGCAGTGGAATGGCTGGACAGCCGCTTACTTTGGGATGCACATGAGTCAGGAAACGCCCGCTTCGCAGACTGAAGCGCAGATTAAAACAAAACGTCGTATCTCCCCGTTCTGGCTGCTGCCGTTCATCGCATTGATGATTGCAGGATGGCTTATCTGGGGAAGCTATGAAGATCGCGGTAATACCGTAACCATTGACTTTATGTCGGCGGACGGCATTGTGCCTGGCCGTACCCCTGTTCGCTATCAGGGCGTCGAAGTGGGCACGGTGCAGGACATCAACCTCAGCAAAGACCTGCGTAAAATTGAAGTCCGCGTCAGCATCAAATCAAATATGAAAGATGCACTGCGCAAAGATACCCAGTTCTGGCTGGTCACGCCGAAAGCGTCACTGGCGGGGGTTTCCGGCCTGGATGCGTTAGTTGGCGGCAACTATATCGGCATGATGCCCGGAACCGGCGAGCCAGAGGATCATTTCGTCGCGCTCGATACGCAGCCGAAATACCGTCTGAACAATGGCGATTTGATGCTGCACCTGCGGGCCCCCGACCTCGGTTCGCTTAATAGCGGCTCGCTGGTTTATTTCCGCAAAATCCCGGTAGGTCGGGTCTATGACTACACCATTAACCCAAATAATCAGGGCGTAACCATCGACGTGCTGATTGAACGTCGCTTTACCAATCTGGTGAAAAAAGGCAGTCGTTTCTGGAACGTATCAGGGGTAGACGCGGATGTCAGCCTCAGCGGTGCCAAAGTGAAACTGGAGAGTCTGGCTGCGCTGGTAAATGGCGCCATTGCCTTTGACTCACCGGAAGATTCGCAACCCGCCGTTGCCGACGACACGTTTGGTTTGTATCAGGATCTCGCACACAGCCAGCGCGGCGTGATCGTTAAGCTCGACTTACCCAGCGGCGACGGACTGAAAGCAGGCTCAACTTCGCTGATGTATCAAGGATTAGAAGTCGGTCAACTGACCAAACTGGATTTAAATCCGGGCGGGAAAGTCACCGGCGAGATGACGGTCGATCCCAGCGTCGTCACGCTATTGCGCGACAACACGCGTATTGAATTACACAGCCCTAAATTATCATTAAGCGATGCGAATCTCAGTTCGCTGCTGACGGGCAAAACATTCGAACTGATACCTGGCGAGGGCGAGCCGCGTAACCAGTTTGCGGTGATTCCTGCAGAGCAATCATTGCTACACGATCCGGGCGTCATGACGCTGACGCTGACCGCGCCGGAAAGTTACGGTATTGATGCCGGCCAACCGCTGATTCTTCACGGCGTACAGGTCGGTCAGGTGATTGAGCGCACGCTCTCCAGCAAAGGCGTTTCGTTTACCGTCGCCATCGAACCGCAGCATCGCGCGCTGGTGCAAGGCGACAGTAAGTTTGTGGTCAACAGTCGGGTCGATGTCAAAGTTGGGCTTGATGGCGTGGAGTTTCTTGGCGCCAGCGCCAGTGAGTGGATCAGCGGCGGCATTCGTATTTTGCCTGGTACAAAAGGTGAAATGAAAAAAAGCTACCCGCTGTATGCCAACCTGGAAAAAGCGATTGAGAACAGCCTGAGCGATCTGCCAACCACCACGGTCAGCCTGAGTGCCGAGACGCTACCGGATGTGCAGGCCGGTTCGGTGGTCTTATATCGTAAATTCGAAGTCGGTGAAGTGATTAGCGTTCGTCCACGCGCCGATGCGTTTGATATCGATCTGCATATCAAACCGGAATATCGCAACCTGCTGACCAGCAACAGTGTGTTCTGGGCCGAGGGCGGCGCCAAGGTTCAGCTTAACGGCAGCGGTTTAACCGTTCAGGCTTCTCCCCTGTCGCGAGCGATTAAAGGCGCAATTAGCTTCGATAACCTGAGCGGCGCCAGCGCCAGCCAACGCAAAGGCGACAAGCGGATTCTGTATGCGTCAGAAACCGCTGCGCGTGCGGTGGGCGGCCAGATAACCCTGCACGCTTTCGATGCCGGTAAACTGGCGGCCGGGATGCCGATTCGCTACCTGGGAATCGATATTGGCCAGATCCAGACGCTTGAGCTGATCACTGCCCGTAACGAAGTTCAGGCCAAAGCGGTACTGTATCCGGAGTACGTACAGACCTTTGCGCGGAGCGGCACACGCTTCTCCGTGATTACCCCGCAAATCTCAGCAGCCGGCGTGGAGCATTTAGATACCATCTTACAGCCGTATATCAACGTTGAACCTGGCCGCGGTAACCCGCGCCGTGATTTTGAGCTGCAGGAAGCTACTATCACCGACTCTCGTTACCTCGATGGTCTGAGTATTGTGGTGGAAGCACCGGAAGCGGGTTCATTGAACATCGGTACGCCAGTTCTGTTCAGAGGTATTGAAGTGGGGACCGTCACCGGGTTGACGCTCGGTTCCCTTTCCGATCGCGTGATGATCGCTATGCGCATCAGCCAGCGCTATCAGCATCTGGTGCGTAACAACTCTGTATTCTGGCTGGCATCCGGCTACAGTCTCGACTTCGGCCTGACCGGCGGCGTCGTGAAGACCGGTACCTTTAATCAGTTCATTCGCGGCGGTATCGCCTTTGCAACCCCTCCGGGTACGCCACTGGCCCCGAAAGCACAGGCTGGTAAACACTTCCTGTTGCAGGAAAGCGAACCGAAAGAGTGGCGTGAATGGGGAACCGCCCTGCCACGATAATCTCTCCCTTTGCTCCGGCGTACTCGCGCCGGAGCACTTATGCTACACTGCGCACCTGTTTTTTTGCCGGTGGTACCAAGTGGCTTATTTTCCCGACGCCTTTCTGACACAAATGCGTGAAGCAATGCCTTCCACGCTCTCATTCGATGATTTTCTCGCTGCCTGCCAGCGTCCGCTACGCCGTAGCATCCGCGTCAATACGCTGAAAATCTCTGTTGCCGATTTCCTCACTCTGACAGCACCATATAACTGGTCGCTCACCCCTGTTCCATGGTGTGCTGAAGGCTTCTGGATTGAACGCGATGATGAAACGTCACTGCCGCTCGGCAGCACCGCAGAACATTTAAGCGGCCTGTTTTATATTCAGGAAGCCAGCTCAATGCTGCCAGTCGCCGCGCTGTTTGCCGATGACAATACCCCGAAACGCGTAATGGATGTCGCGGCAGCTCCCGGCTCCAAAACCACGCAAATTGCCGCCAAAATGAATAATCAGGGCGCGATTCTGGCAAATGAGTTTTCCGCCAGTCGCGTCAAAGTCCTGCATGCCAATATCAGCCGTTGCGGTATCAACAATGTCGCCCTGACCCATTTTGACGGGCGGGTATTCGGCGCGGCATTACCAGAAACATTCGATGCCATATTGCTGGATGCTCCATGTTCCGGCGAAGGCGTGGTACGTAAAGATCCCGATGCGCTGAAAAACTGGTCCATAGAAAGTAATCTGGAAATTGCCGCAACCCAGCGTGAGCTCCTCGACAGCGCTTTTCACGCTCTGCGTCCCGGCGGCACATTGGTTTATTCAACCTGTACGCTGAACCGTGACGAAAACGAAGCCATTATGCAGTGGTTGATTGAAACCTACCCGGATGCCGTTGAATTTTTACCGTTGGGCGATTTATTCCCGGAGGCTGAACACGCCCTGACGCCGGAAGGATTCCTGCATGTGTTCCCGCAGATCTACGATTGTGAAGGTTTCTTCGTCGCGCGTTTGCGCAAAACGGCCGCCATTCCTGCGCTACCCTCACCGAAATATAAAGTGGGTAACTTCCCGTTCAGCCCGCTGAAAGGACGTGAATCCGCGCTTGTTGCCCAGGCCGCTAACGCCTGCGGATTACAATGGGCAGATAATTTGCGCCTGTGGCAGCGCGATAAAGAGATCTGGTTATTTCCGACAGAGATTGAACCCCTGATTGGCAAAGTTCGTTTTTCCCGCCTCGGGGTTAAACTGGCTGAGACCCACAACAAAGGGTACCGTTGGCAGCATGAAGCCGTCATCGCCCTCGCCGATCCAGGCCATAGCCATGCGTTCGAACTGAGCCTTGCCGAAGCGGAAGAGTGGTATCGCGGTAGAGATGTTTATCCGCAAACTTCACCCACAACTGACGACGTGTTGGTTACCTTCCAGCATCAGCCGATCGGCCTGGCAAAGCGTATTGGATCGCGATTGAAGAATAGCTATCCACGCGATCTTGTCCGGGATGGCAAACTCTTTACAGGATAACGCACGTTTTGACTGGCGCTTTTGCTAACGTTGACTACGCTGAAAAATGGACGGCCTAACTGGTCGTACCACAATCAGCAGATAAACGGAGAGCACGATGATGAAAACCAGTGTGCGCATTGGCGCTTTTGAAATCGACGACGCCGAGTTGCATGGCGAATCGCCGGGGGACCGAACGTTAACCATTCCATGTAAATCCGATCCGGATTTATGTATGCAACTGGACGCCTGGGATGCCGACACCAGCGTCCCGGCCCTTCTGAATGGAGAACATTCTGTTCTGTTTCGCGAGCACTACGATCGTAAGTCAGATGCCTGGATCATGCGCCTTGCCTGATTCAAAAAGAACCCGTCGCCAGACGGGTTATTTCCTGGCTAATTTCCCTCATCTATCAACATCTTCTACACTAGAGGTATGGCTTTACCATTAGAGGTATGGCTTTACCATTAGAGGATGGAATGTTCACGCTGGTTCTTTTTGTGTGCTACCTTGACGGCGGTTGTGAAGATATCGTGGTTGATGTCTACAAAACTGAGCAGCAATGCCTTGTATCGATGGACGATCAGCGTATCCGTAACGGCGGATGTTTGCCTGCGGACGATTATATCGACAGCTTCTGGCGTCCGGCCCAGGAATACAGTGATTTCTGATTATTGCAGTTGCACCAGCGTTAATTCGCCGCCAAATACCGCACCGGTATCAATATAGTGCAGATTGTCGCGATCCAACCGATGCCGCAGCGGCGTATGGCCAAACCAAAAGTGATCCGCACCGCGTATGCCGTTACCATTGTTCATCAACCGCGCACGATCCCACAGTACCCGCTGTAAATCGACCTCTTTTTGCCACTGGTATTCATCATCCGGGTAATCAGCATGAGCAACAACGTGTATACCACTCCGGCAGCGTAGTTCCAGAATCCAGGGTAACTTTCGGCACGCTTCCAGTGCTAACCTCGCCGCGGGCTGATCCGCGTGAGCAAACCACGCGCCGCCGTTCATAAACCACGACAGTTGCTCCCCCGTCGCCAGTGCATCCAACGCCATCTGCTCATGATTGCCCCTGACTGCCACAATCCAGCGTTTACGCATCAGGCGCAGGCAACGGAGACTGTCAGGGCCACGGTCGATAACATCGCCCACTGAAACCAACAGATCCTGCCAGGGATCAAAATGGCACTGGCGCAGTTTAGCCATCAATAAAGAGAAGCAACCGTGGAGATCCCCAACGACCCAGACGTGTCGCCAGTTTGTTGCTGCGATCCGCTGGTAGATATTGTCAGGCTGTCCCATTTGACCTCCTGCATACAAATATTACCCTTCACTTAATTAAACCATAGCAGCAAAATTCCGAACGATGGTGGTGTCACGACCCTATGTGATCAGCCCGCCTAACAGGCACCTGGGCAACAGCTTCCAGCTCTTCTTCCAGTTCTGTAACAATAGATTGCAGGTCATAAGTGGGTGCATTTCGCGTGCTGGCTCTTTCTTCTCTTTTATGTTTGCTAGTTATTTTTATATAAAAATCAATAACCTCAGGTATGTCTGCTGTGATTTTTTTCACGTCATTATCATGGTAAAAGAGCAGTGGCGGCCCACCCTGGGTATTAAATGCAACGGCCTTTAATGGTGTCAGCTCCATAGCTTCAATAAATCCTTTATCACAGCTTAAAATTCCAGGGAAAAAATACCGTTGGTCATTTCCGGTATTGAAGGTAATAGCTTGTTCTAAATATCTGCAATGAGTAAGGTCCCATGCCATCCCATGTAAAGCTGGCCACATATTTTTTGATTTTTTATGTATCTTGTTAAAAAATCTAAATTGAGTACCTCTTTTAAAGAACTCACTTGCAAGAATCAGCTCTCTTGTGGCCAGAAAACCGACTTTGTTGTGTGCAAAAATTAACAGATCGATAAGTTTATTCTTTAGCGATCTGGCGGGTGACTTGATTTGGATGATACTCATCATTAGAAGGTAAGCATATATACTATCATGTCGATCTCGTAGCGCACGCCTGAACTCAGAATCCTTGTGTTTAGCAAGCATAGAATTAAAATGCCTGTCAGTTTTAAGTAAAAGCTCACTTTGTGATATTTTTGATGTCAATTTCCCGGTATTTCCCGTTTTGATGAAATCTACATCCTTTATAAACTCGTAACCTAACAATTTATCAAATATTTTATGATGGTTTTCTTTTACATCTAAATTGTTAAGATTCTCCAGTTCATACAGTACAGAATCTACCTGAGTATTTTTATGGGAAATAAAATTGAATATTTCTTCAATGTCATCATCTAAACCTGAGACCTTTCCGTTAATATAAGGCCGCAAATAACTTAATGCCTGGCTATCAAGGGATATTGAGTAGTCTATTTTAAAAGTAGAGCAGCGTTTATCACTAAACATTTCTTCTATCGTTTGAGGATCCATGACGAACACGTTTTCATCATTGAATAAAGAACGAATAGATGCTCCGTTTTCGAACTTTTTGTTAGTTTGAAAGCCCGGATATGGACCTTTAGGAGACGAAAATACAAATTTATATTCAGGTATTAACTGATAGACATTAGTGTAGAGATTTAATGAGGAAGAGAGATCGTCTGCATTACCAATTTCCATCACCAGCCATTCTTTAAACTTATCCATTTCTTCTGTCTCTTTACTGTGAGTCTAAGTCCCGAGTCAGTGGTGAGAACTTCACCTATTGATGAAGAAGTATACCGCTATCGGTACAAGCGAGTCCAAACGTCTGAGGGAACAAGAACCCACTGAAAACACTGACACATACGTCATGCACACTCTAGGATACGAGGAAAAACAGCGCCCATCCCTGTTCTTTTTCTCTGCAAATACACTGTGAATGTTAAAAACTGTGTGGTATAACGAAGCAATCCCAAATACTGATATGTGGACAAATTTCGGAAATTTTTGGACATGACGTTCTAACTTATTGAAATGAAATCCGCATAAAAAGAGACCGAATACGATTCCTGTATTCGGTCCAGGGAAATGGCTCTTGGGAGAGAGCCGTGCGCTAAAAGTTGGCATTAATGCAGGCTAAGTTACCCTGCCATTTAAGAATAGATGACAGCGCCAGGTTTTCCAGTCCGCGACTAAAGTGACCGGAAAAAAAGGCAGTCTGTTACACGACCAAATGTAAAAACCGCAAGTTCTCCTGTGAGACCCTGCGGTTTTTTTATTGGAAATCAGAACGCTACATCTGACAATTAACAGAGTTTTTCTGCACGCTCAACAAACGGCGCCAGGCTCATTTTTTCACCCGGTTTCGTCGGGTCATCAATCTGGATAATCTCAATCGGCTTCGCCGTGGTTTTACCGCTCGCAACCTGTTCTCTGGCAACATCATTCAATGGATATTGCACCAGCGTGCTGGGATTGATGACATACAGCGCGTGACCTGCACGGCAGGTCAGCATCACCTCTTCCCGATTAAACGCCCATTTATCTTTGCCAACCTCAAAACGGCTGACGGTGATGACCTGTGGCGCTGCCAGCGCGGCCCCTGAACTTGCCAGTAGTAGTAAAGAGAGAATGATTTTTTTCATGCGTTTTGCCAGTCCATCAATCAAAAAGGTTCGAGGGTTGCAAACAGGCTGACAATCGCCAGCACAACGGCCCCTATTCCCCATTCCAGTTTTGTCATCCAAATGAAATAGAGCGTCACACAGCCATTATCCTGCTGCATGCGTGGTACCAGAACATACCGATTCGCCAGGGCAATCGCTACCATTAGCATGACAAGGGCACCTTTTAACAAAAGCAGTTGCCCATAAGCCATGTGCCAGGAGCCGGAAACACCGACAATAAACAGGGCATTCATAATCCCGGTAAGTAAAACCCCGGCCACGAAGAGATGCCCATAGCGGGAGAAACGCATCATGGTTCCGATCGCTTGTTCCCGCCAGCGGCCCTGCGCCATTCTCATACAGTAAAGTACGGGCAGCAAGCCGCCAAACCAGGCGGCGGCACATATCAGATGTAAGGCATGGTTAACCTGTTGGATAGCCCCAGCGACGCCAGTATGCAGCGTTGCATGTCCAACGCCTGCCAGCAAAATAAACTGAGCAATCGTCAGCATCAAGAGCAGTCGCGACATGCTGCGCGGCACAACGATGGTCACCACCAACGTGACCATCGCGAGGATAATCTGCCATAGCCAGACGCCGCCAAATTGCGTCTGCAGAACGGCGCCCCAAACGTCTGTAGAGACGACATCCCGCCATCCTGAGCCCATTAAGCCCCCCTGGATCGCCAGCATTAGCGTCGCGCTGATAAAACTCCACGTCGCGGCATGGCGTTGCAGACGTAAAAAACGACGCATCATTAAACGGCGAACCGAAACGGGAGCCAGCCATGCGCCGTAAAGCGCACAACCAAACACCAGCATCAACGCGGTAAAATGAATAAATCGCAGGGCAACCCAGGTAAATGCCAGCATCGGTTATTTCACGCTAAAGGTATATTGTCCCTTTGTCTTGTGACCATCCACGGATACAACGTGCCAGTCAACCGTATATTTTCCGGCCTCCAGCGTTTGAGCGAGCGGAATAATCAGTTGCGTTTTGTCCTGATCGCTGCGGGTCGCTTTGCCCGTCTTGATTGATTCCTTTTGTGGACCTGTCAGCGTTGCGCCGCTGAACGCAGGTTCGACGCCCTCAGAAAAATTCAGCGTCAGCGCCTGGGGAGAAGCGGTGACTTCCGCATTCGCCGCCGGACTTTGTTTTGTCAGGTGAGCATGCGCCAATGCAGCGGGTGTTGCGAGGAGGCTGGCGAGTACGATGAGAGTATTACGTAGCGAAGATGCAGATGAAGCCATATCAACTATTCCTTTTTGTTATGTCTAATCTATAGAGAATAACCTTCTACAATGCTCGAGTCGAGAATCATCAATTGTGTCTTGCCATTACTGCGCACTCTTAGTAACTTTGCGCGCCGGAAGACAGAGAAAAGGAGCAGCCTATGAACATCAATCTGGCCAAACTTGAGCAAGCCGAAATGGATAAGGTCAATGTTGACCTGGCCGCGGCGGGTGTCGCATTTAAAGAACGCTACAATATGCCGATCGTTGCCGAAGTGGTTGAACGTGAACAGCCCGAACATTTACGCGACTGGTTTCGTGAAAGACTCATCGCGCATCGCCTGGCATCCGTCTCCCTTTCACGTTTACCGTACGAGCCGAAAGTTAAATAAAACTTATATTACGTTACGATTCCTTACATGATGCCTGCTACAGTATAAGTATATTCTTAATCTATACTTTAAAGATGGTTGTAGACACTATGAAAAGGAAATCATTATGTCACACTGGAAAATCGCAGCAGCACAATACGAACCCCTTCACGCGTCAGTGACCGAAAACGTTGCCCATCACCTGCAATTCATTCAGGCAGCCGCACAATGCCAATGTGAATTGCTGGTCTTCCCCGCCCTCTCCTTGTTGGGCTGCGTCGATGAGAATGACTCCCTCCCAGCGCCACCTGATGAAGCGTTGCTGGAACCGCTGGCGCATGCCGCAGCGACTTACCGCATGACAATTATCGCGGGATTGCCGGTAGAGCATAACAATCGTTTTGTGAAAGGCATTGCGCTTTTCTCTCCCTGGATGACATCACCATTAACGTTTCATCAGAGCCACGGGGCCTGTATTGCCAGACAGCGCAATGCCATCAGCGTTGTGGATAGTCAGCCAGAAGGTATTGATATCGATCCTGCTTTTTCGTTATTCACCAGTAGCCAGTCCGTCAGCGAGCCAGAACTCCTCTCATCCACATCTCAGCTACAAAGTTTCTCACATAAATTTGCCATCGCGGTATTAATGGCCAATGCACGCGGGAGCAGCGCGTTATGGGACGAGCGAGGTCGATTGATTGTACGCGCCGACAGCGGTTCTTTGCTCTTAACCGGTCAACGCACGCCACGGGGTTGGCAAGGTGATATCATTCCATTACGCTAGTCGTTTTGGTCAGGAGCATGGCATGTTGCGCATAATAGATACAGAAACCTGTGGTCTGCAGGGAGGCATTGTTGAGATTGCTTCTGTCGATGTGGTTGATGGAAAGATAGTTAACCCAATGAGCCACCTGGTGCGCCCTGACCGCCCCATTAGCCCCCAGGCGATGGCTATTCATCGCATTACTGAAGCGATGGTAGCCGATAAGCCATGGATTGAAGATATCATTCCGCACTATTACGGCAGTGAGTGGTATGTGGCGCACAACGCAAGTTTCGACCGCCGCGTATTGCCAGAGATGCCCGGAGAGTGGATCTGCACCATGAAGCTCTCCCGTCGATTGTGGCCAGGAATCAAATACAGCAATATGGCGCTGTACAAATCACGTAAGCTGAACGTTCAGACGCCTGCAGGCCTGCATCACCACCGCGCTCTGTACGATTGCTACATCACTGCGGCTTTGCTGATCGACATCATGCAGACTTCAGGCTGGACCGCAGAGCAGATGGTCGACATTACCGGCCGCCCTGCATTACTCACTACTTTCACATTTGGTAAGTACCGTGGAAAACCGGTATCAGAGGTGGCAGAACGCGATCCGGGCTATCTGCGTTGGTTATTTAATAACCTCGACAGTATGAGCCCGGAGCTGCGATTAACGCTGAAGCACTATCTGGATAACATCTGATCTGAAGCTTGCCCAGACAGCGTTCCCTGTGCCAGCCCAATCAAAAACGCGTACTCCAGGGCCACGCCTTCGTAAGATTTAAAACGCCCGGACTTACCGCCGTGCCCGGAATCCATATCCGTGCACAGTAACAGCAAGCGATCGTCCGTTTTCAGCTCACGCAATTTTGCCACCCACTTTGCCGGTTCCCAGTATTGCACCTGGGAGTCGTGTAATCCCGTCGTGACCAGCAAATGCGGATAATCCTGCGCGGTGACGTTGTCATAGGGGCTGTAGCTTTTCATATACGCATAGTACTGCGGATCCTGCGGATTACCCCATTCCTCAAATTCACCGGTGGTCAATGGAATTGACTCATCCAGCATCGTGGTCACCACATCGATAAACGGCACCTGGGCAATCACGCCATGGAACAAGTCCGGGCGCTCGTTGATGGCGACACCCATTAACATTCCGCCGGCGCTTCCCCCCATGCCGTAACATAACGATGGCGCGCCATAGCCCATTTTTAGCAGCGCATCGCAGACGTCGAGGTAATCATTAAAGGTATTTTTCTTGTGCAGAAACTTACCGTCTTCGTACCATTGCTGACCCAACTCACCGCCGCCACGCACATGGGCAATGGCATAAACAAAACCGCGATCCAATAAGCTTAAACGGCTGCTACTGAAATCAGCATCCATACTGGCGCCATACGAACCATAGCCGTAAACCAGTAATGGGTTTTTCCCTTTCTGGAAATACTTTTGATGATAAACCAGTGAGACCGGAACCTCGGTACCATCGCGCGCGGTGATCCAGACATGTTCGCTGCGGTAATTCGCCGCATCAAATCCGGGGACCTCCGTCTGCTTAAGCACGCGACGCTCCCCGGTGTCCATATCCAGTTCAAACAACGTGTCCGGCGTGGTCATGGAGGAATAGCCATAGCGCAGTCGCGATGTCTCCGGTTCCGGGTTATAGGCAAGCCAGGTCACATACGCCGGATCGTCAAAGGCGATACCGATCACTTCGCGCGTTTTGCGATTGATCTGACGCAGACTGGTTAAACCCTGCTGGCGTTCTTCCACCACCAGCCAGTCGGTAAACAGGGTAAACCCCTCCAGCATGACGTTTTCGCGCGGCGGGATCAGCACCTCCCACGCTTGTTCATTGCGTACGCGCGTGCGGTACAGACCAAAGTTTTTACCTTCACGATTAGAGCGCAGATAAAACTTGTGCTGATAGTGATCGAGGCTGTACTCGTGGTCTTTACGCCGCGCTAAAAAAAGCAACGGTTCGGCGTCGGCCAGTTCTGCATCCAACAGCAGAACCTCACTGGTCGTCGCGCTGGCGATATGGATCACCACATAATGTAACGAGGTGGTTTTATGCAGACTGACATAAAACATGTCATCGGCTTCTTCGTACACCAATTCGTCCAGTGACGAGGGAGATCCAACGGTATGCCGCCAGACCTGGTACGGCAGTAACGTCGTGGCGTGTTTGCGAACGTAATAGAAGGTCTGGGAATCATTCGCCCAGACCAGATCCGCTTCAACGTTATCCAGTACTTCCGGATACCAGTTGCCGCTTTCCAGATTGCGGAAGCGAACGCCATATTGCCGACGAGAGAGGTAATCTTCGGCCAGCGCCATAATGCTGTTATCGGGTGATATCGCCAGCCCTCCCAGCGTATAAAATTCACTGTGGGCTGCGCGTTGGTTGCCGTCCAGCAGAGTATCCCATTCATCCCACTCTTCGCTGAGAACCGACTGGCGCTGATAAATGGCATATTCACATCCCGGTTCATAAATATGCCGGTAACGATAACCATTTTTCACATAGGGAGCGGACGCATCCTGTGGGGGAATACGGTCGATAATCTCTTTCAGAACGCGGTCCTGCAAAGCCTGCTGCGAAGCCATAACCTGATGGCCATACGCATTTTCCTGTTGCAGGTATTCGAGCACGTCCGGCTGCGAGCGGGTGTCGTCTCGCAACCAGTAATAATTATCAACACGTGTATCGCCATGCTGCGTCATGGCGTGAGGAATACGAGAAGCTTTTGGTAGCATGTCATTGTTCTTTTGCTTAAACATCCTATAAGGGTGGCAAAAGACAGCGATGATGCAAGCGAAACATGCGCCTTAGCGATAAGTAATTAACCCGGTAAAGCCTGTTTTTGCGCCTTGAGATCCTGTTCAATGCCGTCACGAACATCCTGTGGGATCTTCAACGCGTCACCCAGCGCATTCAGATAGCTGCGCTCCATAAAGTGGTCGATATCAATCGCCGCACAGCTCAGGAAGTAAATTTCCAGCGCCTCTTCTTCGTTGCGGATCCCTTGCGCCAGGCGCTGAGGATCCAGCGGTTGTTCGATAGCCCGCTCAATCAGAACGCGGCCTTGCTCCTCAACACCCGCGTCACGAAGCTGCTGTTCAATGGCGGTACGCTCTTTGGCATCAATATGACCATCGCTTTTAGCCGCAAAAACCAGCGCCAGGATCAGGCGTTCAGTTCGCTCATCCAGCGGCGAGCTTTGTACGCCGAACTGCGGCTCATCCTGATGCGCGGCGCGAACTTTATCTTTGTATTTGTTCCACAGCACGGTTCCGGCAACCGCACCACCACCCACCAGAAGCGCGCTGGTGCCGTATTTGCTCAGTAACTTACGTGAGGATTTGTTGGCAACCAGTAATCCCGCCAGACCGCCTAACGCGCCAGGGACCAGAAGTTTACTCAGCCCTTGCTCGCCGGAAGATGATGCGGAGGATCCTTTTTGCCCAAGAAGAGATTGTAGTTGGTTCAGCCAGTTAGCCATTTTGCCCCTCAAGTACAGACGAATAATCGTCAAAGCGTACCCGAGGGGATGTCAGGAAGTGTTCAGCTCATCAAAAGATGTGCAAATACGCTCATTACTGCGGTTGATACTCCGCCGTTCCGGCCTGGCAGTCGACTTTTACCTGATAGTGAATATCCGCGCTTTTTCCGCGAACCGTCAGCGGGACCGACCATTTGCCATCTTTGCCCGTAATATCGGGGGTATTAACCCAGGCGACAGGATCGGCTTGCCCAACACGCTTTTGATCGTCAGCCCAGCGCGCGATGCGATTTTGTTGATAATCACGTTTCACGCTCGCCGCAATACCATCAGCATTCAGCCCTTCGCATTTTGGAAACTGAACATTTTTGCTTTCCATGTTTGCCGCAAAAACAGATACGCTGGCAGATAACAACAGCAGGCTTAATAACGCTCTTTTTTTATACATTTTTTTCTCCTTTATCTCCCCTTCTTCTTTCCGGTTGCATGTAGCAACGCGAAAGGACGTCAGGGATTGCACAATGATTCAGGGAAAAGCATGGTACAAAACGTCAGGAGCGCAAGTCGTTTCAGGCAGCCTGGGTATCATCCTCAGCGTGCGCGTCATTTTTAACGGCCTGCGGAGACGGCAGCTTGCCGTTTTTCAGGATGGCGCTCAGCACATCTTTTTGCTCAGCCAGCCACAGGGAAAGCGCTTCACGCTGCTCGTCTTCAAGCGCTACCGGTGACTGCTCCAGCCATGTGTCGAGCAAATCCGCTGTATCAAGCATTTTGTCATACGCATCGGCTTCCTTTTTGCTGGTAAACGACATTTTTTCCTCACCTTCCCGAATGACTACGTATTTAACTTCAACCGCCATTTTTGCAGCCTCTTAAATTACCTGTATTTATGTACAGTATATTCTTTTTGCGCCCCAAAATCAACCTGGTAATAAAGACAGACGCAAACGTTTTCGTATATACTGCGCCCAGATAAAACAGGGGATTAATTTATGACGTTATTAGGCACAGCGCTGCGTCCCGCAGCAACGCGAGTGATGTTATTAGGTTCAGGTGAACTGGGTAAAGAAGTGGCGATCGAATGCCAACGCCTGGGTGTGGAAGTCATTGCCGTGGATCGTTACCCCGACGCGCCAGCCATGCACGTTGCCCATCGCTCATACGTAATCAATATGCTCGATGGCGAAGCGTTACGCGAGGTTGTCGAGCGCGAAAAACCACATTATATCGTGCCGGAAATAGAAGCGATTGCCACGGATATGCTGGTAAAGCTGGAACAGGAAGGGCAACACGTTGTGCCGTGCGCACGAGCGACCCAACTGACCATGAACCGCGAAGGGATCCGTCGCCTCGCCGCAGAGGAGCTGTCTTTACCAACCTCTTCTTTTCGCTTTGCAGACAGCGAAACTCGCTTTCGCGAGGCCGTCGCCGAAATTGGCTTTCCTTGCATCGTGAAGCCAGTAATGAGTTCCTCAGGTAAGGGGCAAAGCTTTATTCGTTCAGCCGATCGGCTCACCGAAGCCTGGAACTATGCTCAACAGGGAGGCCGGGCAGGCGCCGGGCGCGTTATCGTCGAAGGCGTGGTAGATTTTGATTTTGAAATTACCCTGCTTACCGTTAGCGCCGTTGATGGCGTACACTTTTGCGCGCCGGTAGGGCATCGTCAGGAAGATGGCGATTATCGTGAATCCTGGCAGCCTCAGCAGATGAGCGACCTGGCGCTGGCGCGCGCGCAGGAGATTGCCCGTAAAGTCGTGCTGGCGTTAGGCGGCTACGGTCTGTTTGGCGTGGAGCTGTTTGTCTGCGGTGATGAGGTCATTTTTAGCGAAGTCTCCCCTCGCCCGCACGACACCGGGATGGTGACCTTAATTTCGCAGGACCTGTCTGAATTTGCCCTGCACGTCCGCGCATTTCTCGGTCTGCCCGTTAGCGCAATCCGTCAGTACGGGCCTTCCGCTTCCGCCGTTATTCTGCCGCAACTTAGCAGCCAGAATGTGACGTTTGATAACGTACAGGCCGCCGTGGGTGCTGGCCTGCAAGTACGATTCTTTGGTAAGCCGGAGATCGACGGGAGCCGTCGTTTAGGCGTGGTACTGGCTACAGCGCAAACCATTGAAGACGCGGTTGAACGCGCGAAACACGCCGCCGCACAGGTGAAAGTTACAGGATAAAAAACCAGCCCCGTAGGCCGGATAAGGCGTTGATGCCGCATCCGGCCTACGGTTTACACATTAACGGCTTACTGCTTCGCGCCTTCTACTGCTTCACGAGCCAGTTTGGTAATGCGTTCGTAATCGCCAGCTTCCAGCGCATCTGCCGGAACCAGCCAGGAACCACCGATGCACAGCACGCTTTTCAGCGCGAGGTAGTCACGGTAATTCGCCGGAGAGATACCACCGGTCGGGCAGAAACGTACCTGAGAGAACGGGCCCGCAATCGCCTGCAGCGCTTTAGTACCGCCGTTCGCTTCCGCCGGGAAGAATTTGAACTCTTTCAATCCGTAGTCCATACCCAGCATCAGTTCAGAAACCGTGCTGATGCCAGGGATCAGCGGAATAGTCCCTTCCGTTGCGGCTTTTAACAGCGGCTCGGTCAGACCCGGGCTGATAGCAAACTGCGCACCGGCTTCGGTGACTTCAGCCAGTTGTTGCGGATTCAGTACAGTACCTGCGCCGACGATGGCGTCCGGAACTTCTTTCGCGATCGCGCGAATGGCATCCATCGCACATGCAGTACGTAAGGTCACTTCCAGAACGCGCACGCCACCTGCAACCAGCGCTTTTGCCATCGGCACCGCATGTTCCAGTTTATTAACCACAATAACCGGTACAACCGGGCCAGTGGTCAGGATTGCTTCTGCACTTGTCTTCCAGTTTTTCATCAGAGTTTTCTCTCGCCTGATTACAAAATAAGTCTTAAAAAGTGATACAGGTTGCGCCCTGCTCCGCTCCGGACAGCTTCTCACGCAACGCGCTGAACATTTCACGTCCGGTCCCCACGCGCGATGCGCTGAGGTCTGGAATGTGAGGCTGACGTGAAGCAAGTTCTTCTTCGTCAACCAGCAGCGTCAATTCACCTGTCTGTCCATTCACACGAATGATGTCGCCATCACGTACTTTTGCCAGCAGACCGCCATCATAGGCTTCTGGGGTTACATGGATTGCTGAAGGCACTTTACCTGAAGCACCTGAAAGTCGTCCATCGGTAACTAACGCAATTTTGAAACAACGGTCCAATAATACACCAAGTGGCGGCATGAGTTTATGTAATTCTGGCATTCCGTTCGCTTTTGGTCCCTGATGACGCACAACAACTACGCAATCGCGGTCAAGCAGACCGGCATCGAACGCCGGTAACACATCGTGCTGACTTTCAAAAACGACTGCCGGCGCTTCAATAACCTGATTTTCAACCGGTACCGCCGACGTTTTCATCACTGCGCGCCCGAGGTTACCGCTCAGCACTTTAGTGCCGCCGTGGTGAGAGAAAGGTTGGTCAAAGGTGGCAATCACGTTGCTGTCCAGTGATTTCGCCGCCCCTTCGCGCCAGTCCAGTTCACCGTTGTTAAGCCACGGCTCCATGGTGTAACGCGATAAACCGAATCCGGCAACGGTATTCACATCTTCATGCAGCAGACCCGCGTTCAGCAGCTCACGCATTAGCACCGGTACGCCGCCCGCCGCCTGGAAATGGTTAATATCCGCCGGACCGTTCGGGTACAAACGCGCCATCAGCGGCACGATATCGGACAGATCGGAGAAGTCATCCCAGTTAATCAGAATCCCGGCCGCGCGCGCCATGGCCACCAGATGCATCGTGTGGTTAGTTGAGCCCCCGGTCGCCAGCAGCGCCACAATTCCGTTCACCACCACTTTTTCATCGATCATTTTACCGATCGGCATCCATTCATTGCCGTTCCCGGTAAGACGCGTAACCTGACGGGCGGCAGCAGCGGTCAACGCTTCACGCAGCGGCGCATCCGGATGGACGAATGAGGAGCCTGGCAGTTGCATCCCCATGAACTCAACAACCATCTGGTTGGTATTCGCCGTACCGTAGAACGTACAGGTACCCGGTGCGTGATAAGACGCCGCCTCGGACTCGAGCAGCGCCATGCGATCAACTTTGCCTTCCGCATAGAGTTGACGAATACGCACTTTTTCTTTATTCGCCAGGCCGCTCGCCATCGGCCCGGAAGGAATGAAGATTGACGGCAGATGACCGAATGACAGCGCCGCCATCACCAGGCCAGGGACAATTTTATCGCACACGCCGAGGAACAACGCGCCATCGAACATATTGTGAGAGAGACCTACAGCCGCTGACATCGCAATCACTTCACGACTCAGCAGCGAAAGCTCCATCCCATCCTGTCCCTGGGTAACACCGTCACACATGGCCGGCACACCACCGGCAACCTGACCTACCGCATTGGCTTCATGCAGCGCCTGGCGAATGATAGCCGGATAATGTTCATATGGCTGATGCGCAGAAAGCATGTCGTTGTAGGAGGTAATGATCGCGATATTGTTACGCAGCATGCTTTTCAGCGATGCTTTGTCGTCCGGTTGACACGCGGCAAAGCCATGCGCCAGGTTACCGCATGCCAGTTGCGAACGATGAACGGTGGTCGATTTAGCTTGTTCAATACGGGCGAGGTAGGCAGAACGTGTATGGCGAGAACGTTCGACGATACGTTGTGTTACGCGTAACAAATTCGGATTCATAGAGGCTCCTAAAATTTATCTGTCAGAGCGGTAGGGTTAACAATGCTTATCAGTCGTGTTAAAAAGTGCTGAATCGCTTGTTTGCCGTAGCTCAGGGGCAAAATCGTTTCAGGCAGTGTAATAAAAAAAGCCCCGCGGGTGAATCCACGCGAGGCTTAAAAGTGCAAAAATTATTCTGCAATCTGTGTCAGATCATGTTACCGGTAAAATAACCCCTATGGGTAAGGCGATCTTTTACTCGAATTCGTTCCAGGAACGACCATCTCGGGTGATCATTGCCACAGAGGCAACCGGTCCCCAGGTCCCTGCCTGATACGGTTTCGGCGCATCGTTGTCCATCGCCCATGCTTCAGTAATTGAGTCGACCCACTTCCAGGCTTCTTCAACTTCATCACGACGCACAAACAGCGCCTGAATACCGCGCATTGTTTCAAGCAGCAGTCGCTCATAGGCGTCGGCCAGATGTGTCTGGTTAAAGGTTTCAGAATAACTCAGATCAAGCTTGGTGATTTGCAGGTTATGCTTGTGATCCAGACCCGGCACTTTATTCAGCACCTGGATATCAACACCTTCATCAGGCTGCAAACGAATAGTCAGCTTGTTCTGCGGCAGATCCTGCCAGGATTCCCGGAACAGATTCAGCTCAGGCGTTTTGAAATAGACGACGACTTCAGAGCACTTCGTCGGTAAACGCTTGCCGGTACGCAGATAGAACGGAACGCCCGCCCAACGCCAGTTATCGATATCCACACGGATCGCCACAAACGTTTCCGTATTGCTGCTTTTGTTCGCGCCCTCTTCTTCCAGATATCCCGGAACTTTTTTGCCTTGGGCAAAACCCGCGGTGTACTGACCGCGAACCGTCTTTTCACGCACGTTTGAGCGGTCGATACGGCGTAGTGATTTCAGTACCTTCACTTTTTCATCACGAATGCTGTCAGCGCTCAGGTCCGACGGCGGAGACATCGCGATCATGCACAAGATCTGCAGCAGGTGGTTTTGGATCATGTCGCGCATTTGACCGGCCTGATCAAAATAGCCCCAGCGACCTTCAATACCCACTTCTTCCGCGACGGTAATTTCAACGTGATCGATCGTGCGGTTATCCCAGTTGTTTACAAACAGGGAGTTGGCAAAACGCAGTGCCAGCAGGTTCAGCACCGTCTCTTTACCGAGATAGTGGTCGATACGATAAACCTGACACTCTTCGAAATATTCACCGACCTGATCATTGATCTCGCGCGATGTTGCCAGTGACGTTCCCAACGGTTTTTCCATCACAACGCGGGCAGGTTTAGCATTCAGCTTTGCTTCACCCAAACCTTTGCAGATCGCGCCAAAGGTGCTTGGCGGCATCGCGAAATAGTTAATCGTAGTCCGTGATTTCTGATCCAGCATTTCACCCAGACGGCTAAATGCGGCGGTATCATTGACGTCCAGATTACAAAACTCCAGACGGCCGCTGAGGGTCTCCCACAAACCTTCATCAATTTTTTCTTTCATGAAGGTTTCGAGCGCTTCGCGCACAACCTTGGTATAGGCTGCTTTGTCCCAGTCGGCACGCCCTACCCCGATGATACGGGTTTCCGGGTTAATCTGGCCGGCCTTTTCCAGTTGATACAGGGAAGGCAGCAATTTCCGCCGCGCCAGGTCGCCCTTCGCGCCGAAAATGACCAGGTCACATGCCTGGGCTGTTTGCGTTACCGCCATGTCATTCTCCTCAATTAAGTGTCTGGTGCTTTTGCCAGAAACTGGTTGTAATTTTATTACAGTGCACTGTACTGCTTTTACGTGAATCCGGAAACCGTAAACGCTTATCCAGCCGTGCTGTTACCGCAAACAGGCGTTTGATTGGCGTTTACCTCTGCAAAATGGATAAAAAAGTCGCTTTTTTTCGTAGCCATGAAGAAGTAACAAAACCAGACTTCGATCATGTAATGAAAAAAAACAACAACTATTCTGTCCATTTTGTCCCGTTCCTTCCGTGGCAGGGGTAATATCTAGCAAATGTATCCCCCGATTTCCCCGTATCGCTGAAATCGTTTTTTCCCATGAGCCATGAGTCGACCTACATCATGAATATGCTGGAAAAAATCCAGTTAAAACTGGAACAGTTGAGCAAATCAGAGCGTAAAGTCGCTGACATTATTCTTGCCTCACCCGACCGGGCAATCCATTCAAGCATCGCTGCGCTTGCGCTGGAAGCCAACGTCAGCGAGCCGACGGTGAACCGCTTCTGTCGCAGTATGGATACGCGCGGCTTTCCTGATTTTAAACTGCATCTGGCGCAAAGTCTGGCAAATGGCACCCCTTATGTTAATCGTAATGTGGATGAGGATGACAGCGTAGAATCTTACACGGGAAAAATCTTCGAGTCGGCGATGGCAAGTCTTGACCACGTTCGCCAGTCTCTGGATAACACCGCGGTAAACAGGGCGGTGGATTTGTTAACCCAGGCGAAGAAAATTGCCTTTTTTGGCCTTGGGTCTTCCGCCGCGGTAGCGCACGACGCGATGAACAAATTTTTTCGTTTTAACGTACCGGTGATCTATTCCGACGATATTGTACTGCAACGTATGAGTTGCATGAATTGTAGCGACGACGACGTTATTGTGCTGATTTCGCATACCGGAAGAACCAAAACTCTGGTTGAACTGGCGCAGTTGGCGAGGGAAAACGACGCGATGGTTATCGCCTTGACCTCTCCCGGCACGCCGCTGGCGCGCGAAGCCACGCTGGCCATTACCCTCGACGTACCGGAAGATACTGACATTTATATGCCCATGGTCTCTCGACTTGCTCAACTGACCGTGATAGATGTGCTGGCTACAGGATTTACTTTGCGCCGCGGGGCAAAATTTAGAGATAACTTGAAGCGTGTCAAGGAAGCACTCAAGGAATCGCGTTTTGATAAAGAATTACTCATCAAGAGTGATGATCGCTAAAAGCAATAACAATGTTCTACCCTTTTATCATCCGGGTCGTTCATTTACCGTCAATGTTTGAGAACGACCGGATTAATGTTCACGCAACACCTAGTTGTTTCAGTCAACGGAGTATTACATGTCCAGAAGGCTTCGCAGAACCAAAATCGTTACCACGTTAGGCCCAGCAACTGATCGCGATAACAACCTCGAAAAAATTATCGCTGCGGGTGCGAACGTCGTACGTATGAACTTTTCGCACGGCTCTCCAGAAGATCACAAAATGCGGGCGGATAAGGTCCGTGAAATTGCCGCAAAACTGGGACGCCATGTAGCTATTTTGGGTGACCTGCAGGGACCTAAAATCCGCGTATCAACCTTTAAAGAAGGTAAAGTTTTTCTTAATGTTGGCGACAAGTTCCTGTTAGACGCCAACCTTGGCAAAGGCGAAGGCGACAAAGAAAAAGTCGGGATCGATTATAAAGGTCTGCCTGCTGACGTCGTGCCAGGCGATATCCTGCTACTTGATGACGGTCGCGTACAGCTTAAGGTGCTGGAAGTCCAGGGAATGAAAGTCTTCACCGAAGTCACCGTCGGTGGCCCGCTGTCCAATAATAAGGGCATCAACAAATTGGGCGGCGGTCTTTCTGCTGAAGCCCTGACCGAAAAAGATAAAGCTGACATCGTCACTGCAGCGCAAATCAGCGTTGATTATCTGGCCGTCTCCTTCCCGCGCTGCGGCGAAGACCTGAACTATGCCCGTCGTCTGGCGCGCGACGCAGGTTGCGATGCGAAAATCGTCGCCAAGGTAGAACGTGCGGAAGCTGTCTGCGACCAGAATGCGATGGATGACATCATTCTGGCTTCCGACGTGGTGATGGTCGCGCGTGGCGACCTGGGCGTTGAAATCGGCGATCCTGAGCTGGTAGGTATTCAAAAAGCGTTGATTCGTCGCGCACGTCAGCTGAACCGTGCGGTCATTACCGCCACACAGATGATGGAGTCGATGATTACCAACCCAATGCCGACCCGTGCGGAAGTGATGGACGTGGCTAACGCCGTTCTGGACGGTACCGATGCCGTTATGCTCTCTGCAGAAACGGCAGCAGGTCAGTACCCGGCAGAAACCGTCGCGGCAATGGCTCGCGTATGCCTGGGTGCCGAGAAGATCCCGAGCATCAATGTCTCCAAACACCGTCTTGACGTGCAGTTTGACAACGTCGAAGAAGCAATTGCTATGTCAGCGATGTATGCCGCTAACCACCTGAAAGGGGTAACCGCTATCATCGCGATGACTGAGTCTGGTCGTACCGCGCTGATGACCTCTCGTATCAGTTCTGGCCTGCCGATTTTCGCGATGTCTCGTCATGAGCGTACGCTGAATCTGACCTCTCTGTATCGCGGTGTCACCCCGGTTCACTTTGACAGCGAAACTGATGGCGTGGTTGCCGCAAATGAAGCGGTGAACCTCCTGCGCGATAAAGGTTATCTGGTTTCCGGCGACCTGGTGATTGTGACCCAGGGCGATGTCATGAGCACCATTGGCTCAACCAATACCACGCGTATTCTGACCGTCGAGTAACTACTGTCTGATGTAAAAAGGCCTCTCACATGAGAGGCCTTTTTTTATTTCTTCGGATAGAGATCTTTGCGTTTATAAGGCTCAATTTCACCCGGTTTACGCGTCTTAAGCAGTTTTAAAATCCAGGTGTATTGCTCAAGGTGTGGGGCAACAAAAATTTCCACCTCTTCGTTCATTCGTCTGGCAATTGTGTGATCATCCGCCGTCAGGATGTCATCCATCGGAGGACGTACCTGGATCGTCAGGCGGTGCGTTTTACCATCATATACCGGGAACAGAGGCACCACGCGCGCATGGCACACCTTCATCAGACGGCCAATCGCCGGTAACGTTGCTTTATAGGTCGCAAAAAAGTCCACAAACTCGCTGTGTTCAGGACCATGGTCCTGATCCGGCAAATAGTATCCCCAATATCCCTGACGTACAGACTGAATAAACGGTTTGATACCATCGTTACGCGCATGCAGGCGGCCACCGAAACGACGGCGCACCGTGTTCCAGACGTAATCGAATACCGGGTTTCCCTGGTTGTGGAACATCGCCGCCATTTTCTGCCCCTGGGAAGCCATCAACATCGCCGGGATGTCCACCCCCCAGCCATGAGGAACGAGAAAAATCACCTTTTCATCGTTGCGACGCATCTCTTCGATGATATCCAGGCCTTGCCAGTCAACCCGACTCTGAATTTTCTCTGGGCCGCGTATCGCCAGTTCCGCCATCATGACCATCGCCTGAGGCGCGGTCGCGAACATTTCATCGACAATGGCCTCGCGCTCAGCTTCACTACGCTCAGGAAAGCAGAGAGACAAATTGATCAATGCTCTGCGACGCGAGCTTTTTCCCAGTCTTCCGGCGAGCCGTCCGAGCTTTGCCAAAATAGGATCGCGGAATGATGCTGGCGTTAACGCAATCCCGGCTATCGCCGCCACGCCAAGCCAGGCGCCCCAGTAGCGCGGATGACGAAATGATTTGTGAAACTCAGGGATATACTCAATATTCTTTTTTTTCGTTTCCATGCTCTTCCAGTGTCTGGTATCGCGAAAAGTAAATCTGCTGATAGTGTAGCGGCGCACCGTGTGCCGTACAAAATAAAAAAGCCGGCACGCATCGCGTACCGGCTCTGTCAGTGTGCTAATTAATCAAAACGCAGCTGAGGAACAACTTCTTTCACCTGTGCCAGGTAATCAGTGCGATCTGAACCGGTCAACCCTTCTGTACGCGGCAGTTTCGCCGTCAGCGGGTTAACAGCCTGCTGGTTGATCCAAACTTCGTAATGCAGGTGCGGGCCCGTTGAACGTCCGGTATTGCCTGACAGCGCGATACGGTCGCCACGTTTCACTTTTTGTCCTGGCTTAACCAATAGCTTACGCAGGTGCATATAACGCGTAGTGTAGGTGCGACCATGACGTACCGCAACATAGTACCCAGCGGCGCCGCTGCGCTTCGCGACAACCACTTCACCATCACCCACCGATAGCACTGGCGTCCCCTGCGGCATCGCAAAGTCGACACCTTTATGCGGCGCTACGCGTCCCGTCACCGGGTTCAGGCGACGTGGGTTAAAGTTCGAGGAGATGCGGAACTGTTTCGCCGTTGGGAAACGCATAAAGCCTTTCGCCAGTCCGGTACCATTTCGGTCATAGAACTTACCGTCTTCAGCGCGGATGGCGTAATAATCTTTGCCTTCAGAACGCAAACGCACGCCCAGCAGTTGGCTTTGCTCACGTTTGCCGTCGAGCATTTCGCGAGACATCAGCACCGAGAACTCATCGCCTTTTTTCAGTTTGCGGAAATCCATCTGCCACTGCATGGCCTTGATCACCGCACTGATTTCAGAACTGGTCAGCCCGGCATCTTTAGCACTGGCAACGAAGCTCCCGCCGACTGTGCCTTTGATACGGCTGTTGACCCAATCGCCCTGCTGCATTTCGCTACTCATTTTGAAACCCGTCGCAGTGCGATCGTAAGTACGAGTTTCGCGACGAGAAACTTCCCAGGTCAGGCGTTGCAGGTCACCTTCCGCGCTTAGCGTCCAGGAAAGTTGCTGGCCAATTTTCAGGTTACGCAACTCTTTATCGGAAGCAGCAAGCTGGCTGATGTCACCCATATCGATGCCGTACTGATTCAGAATACTGCTCAGCGTATCGCCCGTAGAGACGACATACTCATGCACACCGGCCTCACCAGACGTTTTGTCATCCAGTTCATCCTGGGGGATAGCTTCATCTTCCTGAGCGGCCTGATCGATAGGTTCGCTGGCCTCAGGCAACAGAGAACGAATCTCGCTTTTTTCCAGCTCGATAGTTTTGACGATGGGTGCAGAATCGGGGTGGTAAACATAGGGCCGCCAGACAGCGACGGCCAATGTCAGTACGGTAAGCGACCCCAGCATAACGCGATGGGGTCGCGGCAGATTATTAAATGCCAGAGCGACAGAGCGGGCTATCTGTTGCACGTATTCACTTCCTCATTAATCTCCTTTCAGGCAGCTCGCATACTGGTTGGCTAATTGGTTCAAAAACGCTGAATAGCTTGTTTTACCCAGTTTGATATTCGTTCCGAGTGGATCCAATGTTCCCATTCGAACGGTTGTCCCTCTCGCGACGGCTTCAACGACCGCTGGCCTGAACTGTGGCTCAGCAAAAACGCAGGTTGCTTTTTGCTCAACCAACTGTGTTCTTATTTCATGTAAACGCTGCGCACCAGGTTGAATCTCAGGGTTCACGGTAAAGTGACCAAGCGGTGTTAGTCCGTAGTGTTTCTCGTAGTAGCCATAGGCGTCATGAAAAACGAAATAACCTTTGCCCTTGAGCGGCGCGAGCTCGTTACCTACCTGCTTATCGGTTGCGGCTAATTGTGCCTCAAAATCCTTCAGGTTGGCGTCAAGTTTGGTTCGACTTTGCGGCATAAGTTCCACTAATTTTTCATGGATTGCAACCGCTGAGGCCCGCGCTATCTCTGGGGAGAGCCAAAGATGCATGTTGTAATCGCCGTGATGGTGATGCTCGTCACTTTTTTCACCACCCGCATCGCTGTGTCCATGATCGTCATCGTCGTCGTCAGCACCTTTCATGAGTAACGGTTTCACGTCATTAAGCTGCGCAATCGTTACCTGTTTCGCGTTAGGAATATTCTTGACTGACTTTTCCATAAACGCTTCCATCTCAGGTCCAATCCACACGACTAAGTCCGCGCCCTGTAAGCGTTTTACGTCTGAAGGACGCAGTGAGTAATCGTGTTCGGAAGCCCCGTCAGGCAGCAGAACCTGGGTATCAGTTACCCCATCAGCAATGGCTGAAGCGATAAATCCCAGCGGCTTAAGAGACGCCACAACGGCGGCATTTGCCGCCTGTGTTGCACTACCCCAAAGAGCAGCGGATAATGCTGCGAAAAGAAGCGTATTTTTATGTAACATAATGCGACCAATCATCGTAACGAATGTAAGAAATGTGATATTATAACATTCTATAACTTCTGCAAGACTAAAATTGATATGACGACTTTGGTTTCACTGGAAAATGTCTCGGTCTCTTATGGTCAACGCCGCGTCCTTTCTGACGTATCGCTTGAACTTCGACCCGGTAAAATTTTGACGCTTCTCGGCCCAAATGGTGCCGGGAAGTCAACCCTGGTGCGCGTTGTTTTAGGGCTGGTAGCGGCTGACGAGGGAGTTATCAAGCGTAATGGTCAATTGCGGATTGGCTATGTGCCGCAAAAGCTGTACCTCGATACCACGCTTCCGCTGACGGTCAGTCGTTTTCTGCGCTTACGTCCCGGCACCAAAAAAGAGGATATTCTTCCGGCGCTGAAGCGCGTTCAGGCCGGGCATCTGATGAATGCGCCGATGCAAAAACTCTCTGGCGGGGAAACGCAACGCGTCCTGTTGGCCCGTGCTTTATTGAATAAGCCTCAGCTACTGGTTCTTGATGAACCGACCCAGGGTGTGGATGTCAATGGTCAGGTCGCACTGTACGATCTTATCGACCAGTTACGACGTGAACTGGATTGCGCCGTACTGATGGTTTCCCATGACCTGCATCTGGTGATGGCTAAAACCGATGAAGTGCTGTGCCTCAACCACCATATTTGCTGTTCCGGCGCACCGGAAGTGGTTTCCATGCACCCGGAATTCATCTCAATGTTCGGGCAACGCGGCGCCGAACAACTCGGAATTTACCGTCATAATCATAATCATCGCCACGATTTACAGGGTCGTATCGTCTTACGCCGGGGAAATGGTCACTCATGATTGAATTGTTATTACCCGGTTGGTTAGCCGGGATCATGCTGGCCTGTGCCGCCGGCCCACTCGGCTCGTTCGTTGTCTGGCGTCGTATGTCTTATTTTGGTGATACGCTGGCCCACGCTTCACTGCTGGGCGTCGCTTTTGGTCTGCTGCTGAATGTAAATCCTTTCTATGCCGTCATTGCCGTGACCCTGATGCTGGCGGCCGGTCTGGTATGGCTGGAGAAGCGCCCTCACCTCGCGATCGATACCTTGCTTGGTATTATGGCGCACAGCGCGTTGTCATTGGGGCTGGTTGTCGTCAGCTTGATGTCAAACATCCGCGTGGATCTGATGGCCTACCTGTTTGGTGATTTACTCGCCGTGACGCCAGAAGATCTCATATCCATCGCCATTGGCGTGATTATCGTTCTGGCGATTCTGTTCTGGCAGTGGCGCAACCTGCTGTCGATGACCATCAGTCCGGACCTGGCGTTTGTCGATGGCGTGAAGCTGCAACGCGTTAAGCTGTTGCTGATGCTGGTTACAGCTTTAACTATCGGTGTGGCGATGAAGTTTGTCGGGGCGCTGATTATCACCTCTCTACTGATCATCCCTGCGGCAACCGCCCGTCGTTTCGCCCGCACACCGGAACAGATGGCAGGCGTCGCCATTGGTGTGGGTATGATAGCGGTTACAGGGGGGCTGACCTTCTCAGCCTTTTATGATACCCCAGCAGGGCCATCCGTGGTGCTGTGTGCCGCGCTGCTGTTTATCTTCAGCATGATGAAAAAGCAGGCGAGCTAAGCGAGTGTTGCCCGGTGGCGCTGCGCTTACCGGGCCTACAAAATCGCCCTGGCCTGGTGAGCGTAGCGACTTCAGCCGCTAAGGCATCTCTGGCGGCGTGATCCCGAAATGGTTCCAGGCGCGCACCGTTGCCATTCTTCCGCGCGGCGTACGCTGCAGAAAACCTTGCTGAATCAGATACGGCTCCAGCACATCCTCAATGGTTTCACGTTCTTCCCCGATCGCCGCCGCCAGGTTATCCAGGCCGACCGGTCCACCGAAGAATTTATCGATCACCGCCAGCAGCAGCTTGCGGTCCATATAATCGAAGCCTTCCGCGTCGACGTTGAGCATATCCAGCGCCTGAGCGGCGATATCCGCCGAAATGGTGCCGTCATGCTTCACCTCCGCAAAATCACGTACCCGGCGTAATAAACGGTTGGCGATACGCGGCGTACCACGGGCGCGACGCGCCACTTCCAACGCCCCTTCATCGCTCATTTCCAGTCCCATGAAGCGGGCGCTACGTCCGACAATGTGCTGCAGATCGGCAACCTGATAGAACTCCAGTCGCTGCACAATACCAAAGCGATCACGCAGCGGGGACGTTAACGACCCGGCGCGCGTCGTCGCCCCAATCAGGGTAAACGGCGGCAGATCGATCTTAATTGAACGTGCAGCAGGCCCTTCGCCAATCATGATATCCAGTTGATAATCTTCCATCGCCGGATACAGCACCTCTTCCACCACCGGCGACAGGCGATGGATTTCATCGATAAAGAGAACATCGTGGGGTTCAAGGTTAGTGAGCATCGCCGCCAGATCGCCCGCTTTCTCCAGCACAGGTCCGGATGTGGTGCGCAGGTTGACGCCCATTTCATTGGCCACAATATTGGCAAGCGTGGTTTTACCGAGGCCAGGAGGACCAAAAATCAGCAGGTGATCGAGGGCATCACCGCGCAGCTTTGCCGCCTGAATAAAAATCTCCATTTGCGAGCGTACCTGAGGCTGGCCAATATACTCTTCCAGCAATTTAGGGCGGATCGCACGATCCACCAGGTCTTCAGGTGTCGTGCTGACAGCCGAAATCAGGCGATCTGCTTCAATCATCCTTTACCTCACAATGCCGCGCGAAGCGCTTCACGAATCAGGGTTTCACTGCTGGCATCAGGGCGAGCAATTTTGCTCACCATGCGGCTGGCTTCCTGTGGTTTATAGCCTAACGCCACCAGCGCAGCAACCGCTTCCTGCTCGGCGTCCTCCGTTGCCGGACTTGCCGGAGAGGTCAGGACCAGATCCGCCGCCGGGGTAAAGAGATCGCCATGCAGACCTTTAAAGCGGTCCTTCATTTCTACAATCAAACGCTCGGCAGTTTTCTTTCCAATGCCGGGTAACTTCACCAGCGCGCCAAGTTCTTCACGTTCAACGGCATTCACGAACTGCTGGGCAGACATACCGGAGAGGATCGCCAGCGCCAGCTTCGGGCCTACGCCATTGGTTTTAATTAACTCTTTAAATAGCGTGCGTTCTTGCTTGTTGTTGAAGCCATACAGCAACTGCGCGTCTTCACGCACCACAAAATGGGTGAAGATAATCGCTTCCTGTCCGGCTTCCGGCAGCTCGTAAAAACAGGTCATGGGCATATGCACTTCATAGCCTACCCCACCCGTTTCCAGAAGGACCAGCGGGGGTTGTTTTTCAAGAATGATGCCTCTGAGTCTGCCTATCACATGACGCTCCTGCGTTAAGGGCTAAAAGGTAATGCGCTATCATAAAAAAAGGCTGGATAGATATCCAGCCTCATTTGTCACTAACGTAACCGACCTCGCGCCAGATTCAGCCTCGACTCGCTCATTTGCATGGCATTCTGACTGACATGGCAGTGGGTAATGGCAATCGCCAACGCATCCGCGGCGTCCGCCTGCGGGTTGGCGGGCAGCTTCAGTAGCGTACGCACCATATGCTGCACCTGACTTTTTTCCGCGCTACCGATACCAACCACGGTCTGTTTTACCTGGCGGGCCGCGTATTCAAAGACCGGAAGGTCCTGATTGGTCGCCGCAACGATTGCCACGCCGCGCGCCTGCCCCAGCTTTAGCGCCGAGTCGGCATTCTTCGCCATAAAAACCTGCTCAATGGCAAAATAGTCCGGCTGGAACTGGGTAATAATCTCCGTCACGCCCGCATAAATCAGCTTCAGACGTGACGGAAGATCGTCGACTTTGGTGCGAATACAGCCGCTGCCGAGGTAGGTCAGTTGCCTGCCGACCTGACGGATTACGCCATAACCGGTAATGCGTGACCCCGGGTCAATGCCGAGAATAATAGACATCACGCATCTCCTGTTATTGTATGGCTTAACCACATCATTCTAAGGTCGCAGCAACCTCATCGGAGATCTCACCGTTGTGGTAAACTTCCTGTACGTCGTCGCAGTCTTCCAGCATATCGATCAGACGCATCAGTTTCGGTGCCGTTTCTGCATCCATGTCTGCTTTAGTGGACGGGATCATCGTCACTTCAGCGCTGTCTGCTTTCAGGCCAGCCGCTTCCAGCGCGTCACGCACTTTGCCCATCTCTTCCCACGCGGTGTAAACATCAATTGCGCCGTCGTCGTAGGTCACTACATCTTCTGCACCGGCTTCCAGTGCCGCTTCCATGATGGTGTCTTCGTCGCCTTTCTCAAAAGAGATCACGCCTTTTTTGCTGAACAGGTAAGCCACGGAGCCGTCGGTGCCCAGGTTACCGCCGGTTTTGCTGAACGCATGACGCACTTCAGCCACGGTACGGTTACGGTTGTCAGACAGGCATTCAATCATCACCGCGGTGCCGCCAGGGCCGTAACCTTCATAGATGATGGTCTCCATATTCGAGTCTTCATCACCGCCCACGCCACGCGCGATGGCACGGTTCAGGGTGTCACGGGTCATGTTGTTGGACAGCGCTTTATCCACCGCCGCGCGCAGACGCGGGTTAGCATCCGGATCGCCCCCGCCCAGCTTAGCCGCCGTCACCAGCTCACGAATGATTTTGGTGAAAATTTTACCGCGCTTGGCATCCTGCGCGGCTTTACGATGTCTGGTATTGGCCCATTTACTATGACCTGCCATAAATAATATCTCCAAAAAGCGCGCCTTCTCAGGCGACGTTAATCACAAATTCTTCAATCGCCTGCCGATTACTCCACGACTTGGTTAACTGGGCGGCTTCAACCGCATTAACCCAACGATAGGTCAGATGTTCGGTGAACACGATCTCTCGTTCTGAGGGAAGTGCCAGGCAAAACCAGGATTCAGTATTACGTTCAATTCCCGGCGCATAGCGATGACGTAAATGGCTAAAAATCTCAAACTCCACCGTGCGCTGACAGTCAATTAAGGTCAGTTGCTCAGTCGCAACATCAATGGCGACCTCTTCCTTTACTTCGCGCATGGCGGCCTGCGACGCGGTTTCACCCTCTTCCAGACTGCCGGTGACCGACTGCCAGAAGTCAGGATCGTCGCGTCGCTGTAACATCAGCACTCTCCCGGTGTCCTTTGCATAAATCACGACCAACACCGAGACAGGCTGTTTGTACTTCATATCAGTTATTCTCGGCCTTCTTCACAACCTGAATGCTCAGTTCCGCCAGCGCTGCTTCGTTAGCGAAGCTTGGCGCTTCAGTCATCAGACACGCGGCTGCCGTCGTTTTCGGGAAGGCAATAACGTCGCGAATGTTATCAGTACCCGTCAGCAACATGGTCAGACGATCCAGACCAAACGCCAGGCCCGCATGCGGCGGAGTACCATATTTTAGCGCATCCAGCAGGAAGCCGAATTTCTCGCGCTGCTCTTGCTCGTTAATGCCCAGAATACCGAATACGGTCTGCTGCATGTCACCGTTGTGAATACGTACGGAACCACCACCTACTTCATAGCCGTTGATAACCATATCGTAAGCATTGGCAACCGCATCTTCCGGCGCAGCTTTCAGCTCAGCAGCGGTCATGTCTTTCGGCGAGGTGAACGGGTGGTGCATCGCGGTCAGACCGCCTTCACCATCGTCTTCAAACATCGGGAAGTCGATGACCCACAGCGGCGCCCATTTCGACTCGTCGGTAATACTCAGATCTTTACCCAGTTTCAGACGCAGCGCGCCCATCGCGTCGGCAACCACTTTCTTGTTGTCGGCACCGAAGAAAATCATGTCGCCGTCTTGCGCTCCGGTACGCGCCAGAATCGCTTCCACGATTTCTGCGTTCAGGAACTTAGCCACCGGGCTGGTGATACCTTCCAGACCTTTCGCACGCTCGGTGACTTTGATGTAAGCCAGACCTTTCGCGCCGTAGATCTTAATAAAGTTACCGTAATCATCGATCTGCTTACGGCTTAAGCTCGCACCGCCCGGTACGCGCAGAGCGGCTACACGGCCTTTCGGATCGTTCGCCGGACCAGAGAACACCGCGAACTCAACGTCTTTCACCAGATCGGCGACGTCAACCAGTTCCATTGGGTTACGCAGGTCTGGTTTATCAGAGCCGTAACGGCGCTCAGCCTCGGCAAAGGTCATGATCGGGAAATCGCCCAGATCCACACCTTTCACTTCCAGCCACAGATTCCGCACTAACGCTTCCATTACTTCACGCACCTGCGGCGCAGTCATGAAAGACGTCTCGACGTCGATCTGGGTAAATTCAGGCTGACGGTCAGCACGTAAGTCTTCATCGCGGAAGCATTTTACGATCTGATAGTAGCGGTCAAAGCCAGACATCATCAGCAGTTGTTTGAACAGCTGAGGAGACTGCGGCAGCGCGTAAAACTTGCCTTTATGAACGCGGGAAGGCACCAGATAGTCACGCGCCCCTTCCGGCGTCGCTTTGGTCAACATCGGGGTTTCGATGTCAAGGAAGCCGTGATCGTCCATAAAACGACGCACCAGGCTGGTAATTTTGGCGCGTGTTTTCAGGCGCTGCGCCATTTCAGGACGACGCAGATCCAGATAACGATACTTCAGACGCGCTTCTTCGGTATTGACGTGGTTAGAGTCCAGCGGCAGTGAGTCTGAGCGGTTGATGATGGTCAGATCGGACGCCAGTACTTCAATTTCGCCAGTCGCCATATCGGCATTGACGTTTTTCGCATCACGCGCACGCACGGTGCCCGTAACCTGGATGCAGAACTCATTACGCAGTTCGGAGGCCAGCTTTAACGCGTCCGCACGGTCCGGATCGAAAAATACCTGCACGATACCTTCGCGGTCGCGCATATCGATAAAGATCAGGCTACCAAGGTCACGACGACGGTTGACCCAACCACACAGAGTCACCTGCTGCCCCTCGTGGGACAGACGTAGCTGCCCGCAATATTCTGTACGCATGAGATATCCCTTAACTTTGCCGCAGGCGGATTGTCATCTGTCTCGCAGATGACGAAGTCGCAGCTTTAGCTGAATGTCACAACTGAATGAAAAAAGGCGGCTATTATACTGGAAATTCTGCCGCACGATAAGTCCGGTACTGACTGTACGCCTGTTTCCTCGACGGGCATTGCGTAATCTCACAAAAAATAACAAAAATTGTCGCCCCTTTCACACTGATTCGCGATTAAGGTGTAACGGATTTCTTATTTTTTACTGGAGTGACCATGCTGGAACTGAACGCAACAACAACCGCCCTTGTCGTCATTGACTTACAGGAAGGGATCCTGCCTTTCGCTGGCGGACCACATACGGCACACGATGTGGTTATCCGCGCCGCACGGTTGGCGGAAAAATTTCGTGCTAAGGGTTCTCCAGTAGTGATGGTACGCGTTGGCTGGTCTGATGATTATGCTGAAGCGCTGAAACAGCCGGTTGATGCCCAGGCCCCCGCCAAAGCGTTACCCGACAACTGGTGGGATTATCCGCAAGCCCTGGGCAAATGCGCCAGCGATCTGGAAGTCACCAAACGTCAGTGGGGCGCGTTCTACGGTACCGATCTCGAGCTACAGTTGCGCCGCCGGGGTATCGATACCATCGTCCTGTGTGGCATTTCCACGAACATTGGCGTGGAATCCACCGCGCGAAACGCGTGGGAGCTAGGATTCAATCTGATTGTTGCGGAAGATGCCTGTAGCGCCGCCAGTGCTGACCAGCATCAAGGCAGCATGACTCACATTTTCCCACGCATTGCGCGCGTGCGAAGCGTGGACGAGATCCTGCACGCGTTATGATCTATATCGGCTTACCCCAGTGGTCGCACCCGAGATGGGTGCGACTTGGGATCACCAGCCTGGAAGAGTATGCCCGGCACTTTAACTCCGTGGAGGGCAACACCACGCTGTATGCGTTGCCAAAAGCCGAGATTGTCACCCGCTGGCATGCACAAACCACCGATGCGTTTCGATTTTGTTTTAAGTTTCCGGCCACCATTTCACATCAGGCCGCGTTGCGTAACTGTGATGATTTGGTACAGGAATTTTTCACGCGCATGTCACCGCTGGAGGCGCGCATCGGGCAATACTGGTTACAATTACCCGCCACCTTCGCCCCACGCGATCTGTCCGTTCTGTGGCCGTTTCTCGACGCGCTCCCCAAATCCTTTACCTACGGTGTCGAAGTTCGCCATCCGGACTTCTTTGCCAAAGGCGAAGCCGAGCAGCAACTGAATCGCGGCCTGCATGAGCGAGGTGTAAACCGGGTGATTTTAGACAGTCGCCCGGTGCATGCCGCCATCCCGCATACTGAAGCGGTACGCGAAGCTCAGCGTAAGAAACCAAAGGTTCCGGTTCATGCAGTGGTAACAGCCAATCATCCGATGGTGCGTTTTATCGGTAGCGATGATATGGCACAAAACCGGCAGTTATTTGCAGTTTGGTTAACCAAGCTGTCGCAGTGGCAACAATCCACGACGCCGTATCTTTTTTTACATACGCCGGATATCGCGCAGGCCCCGGAGCTGGTAGACACGTTATGGGCGGATTTACGTAGCGCCCTGCCAGAGATCGGATCAGCACCGTCTATTCCACAGCAATCTTCTCTTTTCTGAAATTGCCACCTATCATAGACAATGCCATCAGCCATTTTAAAGGGAGTTTGTATGGTAAGCGCGCTTTATGCCGTATTGGGTGCGTTATTGTTAATAAAGTTCTCATTTGACGTCGTGCGCCTGCGTATGCTGTACCGCGTTGCCTATGGTGACGGTGGTTTTAGCGAACTGCAAAGCGCTATCCGTATTCATGGTAATGCGGTGGAATATATTCCTGTCGCGTTAGTGCTGCTGTTATTTATGGAAATGAACGGCGCAGAAACGTGGATGGTGCATATTTGCGGACTGATGTTGATTGCCGGACGACTGATGCATTATTACGGATTCCACCACCGGCTTTTCCGCTGGCGGCGTTCAGGCATGAGCGCGACCTGGTGTTCGCTGTTGCTAATGGTGCTGGCGAATCTTTGGTATATGCCCTGGGAGTTGGTTTTCTCCCTGCATTAGCGCACAATACGCCACTTTATTTTTCCCGGATTTTTACGTTATGTCTCACCGCGACACGCTTTTTTCTGCGCCTATCGCCAGTCTGGGTGACTGGACCTTTGATGAACGGGTAGCTGAAGTCTTCCCGGATATGATCCAGCGTTCCGTTCCCGGCTACTCCAATATCATTTCGATGATTGGCATGCTGGCCGAACGTTTCGTACAACCCAACACACAGGTCTACGATCTCGGCTGCTCTTTGGGCGCGGCGACGCTCTCGGTGCGTCGCAATATTCATCACGAGAATTGCAAAATTATTGCCATTGATAATTCCCCGGCGATGGTTGAGCGCTGCCGTCGTCATATTGACGCTTATAAGGCACCAACCCCGGTTGACGTCATCGAAGGCGATATTCGCGACATTACTATCGAAAACGCCTCGATGGTGGTGCTGAATTTTACCCTGCAGTTCCTTGAGCCACCTGAGCGCCAGGCATTGTTGGATAAGATTTATCAGGGACTGAATCCCGGCGGTGCGCTGGTGCTGTCGGAGAAATTCAGTTTCGAAGACGCTCAAGTTGGCGAGCTGCTGTTCAACATGCACCATGACTTCAAACGCGCAAATGGCTATAGCGAACTGGAAATCAGCCAGAAGCGCAGCATGCTGGAGAACGTGATGCTGACCGACTCCGTAGAAACACACAAAGCGCGACTGCATCAGGCAGGCTTTGAGCACAGCGAATTGTGGTTCCAGTGCTTCAACTTTGGTTCCCTGGTGGCGCTGAAAGCTGAGGTTTGCGCATGATCGATTTTGGTAACTTTTATCAGTTGATTGCCAAAAATCACCTTTCCCACTGGCTGGAAACACTCCCGGCGCAAATCGCTGCCTGGCAGCGCGATCAGCATGGCTTATTTAAGCAGTGGTCGAATGCGGTGGAGTTTTTGCCAGAGTTAACGCCGTATCGTCTGGACTTACTGCATAGCGTCACCGCAGAAAGCGAGCAACCACTTAGCGACGGTCAGCTCAAACGCATCGACACCCTGATGCGGAACCTGATGCCATGGCGTAAAGGGCCATACTCGCTCTACGGCGTCAATATTGATACCGAATGGCGCTCAGACTGGAAATGGGATCGCGTCCTGCCGCATTTATCGGATCTTACCGGCCGTACCATTCTCGATGTCGGCTGCGGCAGCGGATATCACATGTGGCGTATGATTGGCGCGGGGGCGCACCTGGCGGTGGGCATCGATCCTACGCAATTGTTCCTGTGCCAGTTTGAAGCGGTGCGTAAACTGCTGGGCAACGATCAGCGCGCGCATCTGCTGCCGCTGGGTATTGAACAGCTTCCGGCGCTCAACGCCTTTGATACCGTATTTTCCATGGGTGTGCTGTATCATCGACGTTCCCCGCTGGAACACCTGTGGCAGTTGAAAGATCAGTTGGTTAAAGAGGGTGAACTGGTACTGGAAACGTTGGTAGTCGAGGGTGATGAAAATACCGTACTGGTGCCGGGTGACCGCTACGCGCAGATGCGTAACGTCTATTTTATCCCCTCTGCGTTGGCGCTAAAAAACTGGCTGGAAAAATGCGGATTTGTTGATGTGCGCATCGCCGATGTCTGCGTCACCACCACCGAAGAGCAGCGCCGCACCGAGTGGATGATAACCGAATCGCTGGCCGATTTTCTCGACCCGAACGACCACAGTAAAACGGTGGAAGGCTACCCCGCCCCATTACGTGCGGTATTGATTGCGCGTAAGCCGTAATGGATTGCCCGGTGGCGCTACGCTTACCGGGCCTACAACTCCCGTAGGCCTGATAAGGCATTGCCGCCATCAGGCATAAAAGAATAAAAAAAGGCCCCTGTTGAAATTGCAGGGGCCTGGTACGAGCAAGCATCATATTGGGCGACATGATGCAACGGTAAAAATCAGCTGGCCTGATGGCGTGCCATGATTGCTTTCATTTCAGCAACCGCCGCTCCGTCTACCGCATAGCGAGAATACTCATCCGCCTGCGTATCCGAAGACATCGACAACCCCGAATGGCGATAACGCATTGGGGAAGCCAGCCATACTCCGGCAGAACTATGGACTTCCTGCACTCCAGCATCCAGGAACAGGGACAAATTCGAGGCGCGAACCCCCGCTCCGGCCATAATGATTGGAGCACCCGCCTGCGCAATAAGTTCCATTATTTTTGTTAAACCTTGCACTGCATCTGATTTTTGCCCGGAAGTCAGTACCCTGGCGATGCCCAATTGAGAGAGTTTTTGTAGCGCATTGAGTGGGTTAGCGCACATATCAAACGCCCGATGAAAAGTGACATTCAGCGGACCGGCAGCCGCCATTATTTTTTCCATGCGCGGCATATCGACATTGCCATCCACATCTAAAATACCGGTCACCAGCCCTGGAAATCCCAGTTCTCTGACCATCGCAATATCATCCAGCATTGCCGCGAATTCACCGTCGGTATAACAAAAATCCCCTCCACGCGGGCGGATAATCGGGTTGACGGGAATAGCAACATGCTGACGAACCGAACGCAATACGCCCAGTGACGGCGTTAAGCCCCCTTCTTTCGGCGCCGAGCAAAGCTCAATGCGATCCGCGCCGTTTTGCTGCGCCGTAAGCGCGCATTCCATGCTGTAACAGCAAACTTCCAGTAAGGCCATGTTTACTCCTGTCGCTCACTTGCCACAATGGTTTCAATCGACCACGGGTGAAACTTTATCGTCACACTGCCATCGCTGACCGCCAGCGTAGGATTGGGTAATCGCTCACGCTCTCCTTTCGGTGAGCTGGTTTTCACGAAAATGCCCGGCTGACTCAAGCCTTGATCGGAAAGCAGCGCCAACGCTCGCGCATTCAGCGTTTGTGCATCACCCGGCAGGACAATCTCAATATGCTCCCAACCTTCATGTGGATAACGCTTTTCTCCCGGCCACGGCAGCTCTACGATGGAAAATGTCCAGTGCAGTACGCAAACCGGCTCATGAAGTTTGAACAGGCAAATGGGTCTGCCATTGATGACATTCTCTGACAATAGTTCACCGCACTGCTCAAACCCACGACGCCAGCGCTCTGCGGTAGTATTTTGATGGCAACGCAAAGAAATGTGATCGGCTTCAAGCGGTGTGACATCCAGACCAAGACGGGTGGAAAGTTCTGTTAACGCCTGCGTGAAATGCGGTAAATCTGCGGAAATATCATGCAGTTCTGCAACTGTTTGCCAGTTCGCCATAATAAAAGCTCATATCCATGTTCAAAGCCGCTAATTTACTCTGTTGCGCTGCGCCATCCAACCGCTGTTTTTTTCAAACGCGATATGCATAATTATACGTAATTGCGTTGCTTTCATTTCCGACAATGCACTGTACTCGCAATGCTGACGGCAACGGGCATTTGCAGTATACTCCCGCCCTAAATTCTTAAACTGGCGCGGTGAATTTTATCCCGCTTCATAAATGTAAGGTATTCCGGTGAATATTCAGGCTCTTCTCTCAGAAAAAGTCAGTCAGGCCATGATTGCTGCAGGCGCGCCTGCAGATTGCGAACCGCAGGTTCGTCAGTCAGCAAAAATACAGTTCGGTGACTATCAGGCCAACGGCATGATGGCTGTCGCTAAAAAACTGGGTATGGCGCCGCGACAACTGGCTGAGCAGGTGCTGACTCATCTGGATCTCAACGGGATTGCCAGCAAGGTTGAAATTGCTGGCCCGGGCTTTATCAATATTTTTCTCGATCCGGCATTTCTGGCGCAGCATGTTCAGCAGGCGCTGGCCTCCGATCGTCTGGGCGTAACCCAACCGGCTAAACAAACCGTTGTTGTCGACTACTCCGCGCCTAACGTAGCGAAAGAGATGCACGTGGGTCACCTGCGTTCCACCATCATCGGTGACGCTGCGGTGCGTACGCTGGAGTTCCTCGGCCACAATGTTATTCGTGCTAACCACGTTGGCGACTGGGGTACTCAGTTCGGTATGCTGATCGCATGGCTGGAAAAACAGCAGCAAGAAAACGCCGGAGAGATGGCGCTGGCTGACCTGGAAGGTTTCTACCGTGACGCGAAAAAGCATTACGACGAAGATGAAGCCTTCGCAGAACGCGCCCGTAGCTATGTTGTTAAACTGCAAGGCGGCGACGAATATTTCCGTGAGATGTGGCGCAAACTGGTCGACATTACCATGTCGCAGAACCAGTTAACTTACGATCGCCTGAACGTCACGCTGACCCGTGACGACGTCATGGGGGAAAGCCTGTACAACCCGATGCTGCCAGGTATCGTGGCCGATCTGAAGGCGAAAGGTCTGGCCGTTGAGAGCGAAGGCGCTACCGTCGTATTCCTTGATGAGTATAAGAACAAGGAAGGCGAACCGATGGGCGTTATCATTCAGAAGAAAGATGGCGGCTATCTCTACACCACCACCGACATCGCCTGCGCCAAATATCGTTACGAAACGCTGCATGCCGACCGCGTTCTCTATTACATCGATTCCCGTCAGCATCAGCACTTGATGCAGGCCTGGACCATCGTCCGTAAAGCCGGCTATGTGCCGGATTCCGTGCCGCTGGAACACCACATGTTCGGTATGATGCTGGGCAAAGACGGTAAACCGTTCAAAACCCGTGCGGGCGGTACGGTTAAACTGGCCGATCTGCTGGATGAAGCGCTGGAACGCGCGCGTCGTCTGGTGGCTGAGAAGAACCCGGATATGCCTACCGATGAGCTGGAAAAGCTGGCGAATGCGGTCGGTATCGGCGCGGTGAAATATGCGGATTTGTCCAAAAACCGTACCACTGACTACATCTTCGACTGGGACAATATGCTGGCGTTCGAAGGCAACACCGCGCCGTACATGCAGTATGCCTACACCCGCGTACTGTCCGTGTTCCGTAAAGCGGAAATCGACGAGAGCACGCTGGCAAATGCGCAGGTCATTATCAATGAAGATCGCGAGGCCCAGTTGGCTGCGCGTCTGCTGCAGTTTGAAGAAACGCTCACCGTCGTGGCCCGTGAAGGTACGCCGCACGTGATGTGTGCCTACCTGTACGACGTAGCGGGTCTGTTCTCCGGCTTCTACGAGCATTGCCCTATCCTCAGCGCGGAGAACGAAGAGATTCGTAACAGCCGTCTGAAGCTGGCGCAACTGACGGCGAAAACCCTGAAGCTGGGTCTGGATACGCTGGGTATCGAAACCGTAGAACGTATGTAAGTACGCAATGATTGAGGCCTGAGTCTGTAACGCGGACTCAGGCCTTTTTTATTTCCGTAACAGGCTATCTGTAACAACTCACAAGGAATGACACATTTCCGTAGAGATATGGAACATTTTTTGCCTGTCATCCCGTTTGAGCCTCCGTATCATTAGGCGGCGAATTAATCGGGTACGGGTCAATGACATTCAGAGATTTTGAGGCGGAAGAAAAACTCTTCCAGCGGCGTGTGATAGTGGCCTTTGGCCTTGTGGTTATCTGTTTTGGCATCCTGATTTACAATCTCTACAATTTACAAATCTGTCAGCACCAGTATTACACCACCCGCTCGAATGCAAACGACATTAAAATGCTGCCCGTCGCCCCAACGCGAGGCATGATTTACGATCGCAACGGCATCCCGCTGGTGCGCAACGTAACCTGGTACGACATTTCCGTTACACCTTATAAAATCAGCGATATGGATGCCCTAATCAGGCAGCTAACGCCGATCGTTGACCTCACCCCGGATGACATTGACCAGTTCCGCCATGAGTTAAAATCCAGCAGCCGTTATCGCCCGGTAGTGCTAAAAAATGCGCTGACCGATGTAGAAATCGCTCGCTTCTCGGTTAACCAGTTTCGTTTCAGTGGCGTCAATATCAATAGCTATGAAGACCGCCAGTACCCCTATGGGGCCGCACTGGCGCATGTACTTGGCTATGTTTCAAAAATCAACGACAACGATCTGAAAGCACTGGATAAAAAAGGTCTGGCAGAAAACTACGCCGCCGATCACAACATCGGCAAGCAGGGTATTGAGCACTATTACGAAAACGAACTGCATGGAAAAACCGGTTATCAGGAGGTGGAAGTCGATAACCACGGACGCATCGTCCGCTTGATCAAGGATGTGCCGCCCGTTGCCGGGAAAGATATCCATCTGACGCTGGACTTACATTTACAGCAATACATTGAGAGTCTGTTGGTGGGCCAGCGTGCGGCAGTACTGGTGGAAGATCCGCACGATGGTTCCGTGCTGGCGATGGTCTCCAATCCCAGCTATGACCCCAATCCGTTTGTCAAAGGCATCAGCTATCAGGACTATAACAAGCTGTTGCAGGATAAAGACCTGCCTTTAATCAACCGCGTCACGCAGGGGTTATACCCTCCTGCCTCCACGGTCAAACCATACATGGCGATGTCAGCGTTACTGAACGGCGTCATCACCCCGCAGACCAGTTTCTTCGGCGCGCCCACCTGGACGCTACCCGGCACCGAGCGACATTATCGTGACTGGAAAAAAACCGGTCACGGTATGCTGGACGTCACCAAAGCGATTGAAGAATCCGCCGATACCTTCTTTTATCAGGTGGCGTATATGATGGGGATCGACCGGATTAACAGCATGCTCAGCCAGTTTGGTTACGGTAAACCGACCGGTATCGATCTTGATGAGGAGTATAACGGCCTGCTCCCGAGTCGCGAATGGAAACAGAAAGTACATAAAAAAGCATGGTATCAAGGGGATACCATTTCTGTTGGTATCGGCCAGGGCTACTGGATTGCCACGCCGATCCAGATGGTAAAGGCTATGGTAGCGCTGATTAACAACGGCAAAGTCATCGCTCCTCACCTGCTACTCGATGAAGAAAGCGGCAAAACCCTCACGCCATACCAGGCTCCTGAACCGCCGTCGCAAATCGCCTCTGCGTCGTCACCCTACTGGGGGCTGGTGCGTCAGGCGATGTTCGGCATGGCAAATGAACCAAACGGTACCGGGTATAAGTTCTTTCACACCGCACCTTACGGCATTGCGGCGAAAAGTGGCACATCGCAGGTCTTCAGCCTGAAAGAAAATCAGACCTACAATGCGAAAATGATTCCTGTCCGTTTGCGCGACCATGTGTTTTATACCGCTTTTGCGCCCTATAAGAACCCGAAAGTCGCCGTGGCGTTAATCCTCGAAAACGGCGGCAGCGACGGTGTTACCGCCGCGCCGGTCATGCGGCAAATCATGGATCATCTGTTTGCGCCGCAGGATAATGCCGCGCAAACAGAGGTGAATCAACAATCAGGTCCGTTAGCGGCAGCCCCCTCTGCCAACGAGATCAAAAATACTTACGCAAGTATTCGGTAAGGCACAGTATCGCCATGGCCTGTCCATATGGCATGGAGGTCCGCGGGATATTGCGGTAAAAATCGAGATTGTGCCCCATTCCGGTACCAAACGAGGTGTGCATCAATTCACCTTCTGGTGAGATATGTTGCACAATGCCTCTGATGGCTTTTTCGGCCACCGCGGCATACTCTTGTCCGACATAGCGTTTACGTACTGCTTTGAGGATCCCATACGCAAATCCGGCGGTAGCTGACGCTTCCAGATACGACTGCGGATCGTCCAGCAGCGTGTGCCACAATCCACTTTCATCCTGGCACCTTGCCAGCGCCGCGATTTGCGCGTGCAGGACCTGCACCAGATAGCGGCGAACGGCACTGTTTTCTGGTAAATCGAGCAGTTCGAGGAAGTCCGGGATTACGATAGTTAACCAGCTGTTACCACGCGCCCAGCGGGCGTTGGCAAAATTATGCCGCCCTTCATAGCTCCAGCCGTGGAACCACAGCCCCGTTTCTTTATCCATCAGGTTCTGCACATGCAGCAGGAACTGATAGGTTGCCTCTTCGATATATTCTGGACGGTTGAGCAACTTGCCGATTTTCGCCAGTGGCAAAACCGTCATCATCAACGTGTCATCCCACATTTGCTGATGATTCTCTTCCGCCAGCGTAATGTGCTGCATACCGCCGAATTCGGTACGCGGCATATCATGCATGGCCCACTCAGCCCAGCTGTCGAGCCACGGCAGATACGCGGGGTTACGCGTCTCTTCATAGCGATACGCCAGCGTTAAAAACGGCGCCATAGTGTTGACGTTTTTGGTGGTCGCACCTTCAGCAAAGCGATCGGCAAACCAGCTATCGATGATATCGCGCATCGTTTCATCGCCGGTTTGCTGATAATACTGATACATCCCGTACAGGCCGACGCCGTGCGTCCACTCCCATCCCGCCCAGCCTTTGGTATCAATAACGCGGCCGTCGTCCAGACGCAGCAGGAATTCGCCTGTCTCATCATGAATATTGACCAGGTTATGCGTCACCTTTTTGATCAACGTTTTTAATTCATCCCTGGCAATAAAATGGTCTGGTTGACGCAACAACGGGCTGTGTTTAACCGGGTAAACAATCATTTACTTCACCTCTGTCAATGTCGAATTCAATGCGGCACCCTTTTCCAGTTTCGGTGCTGCTGGCTTATTACGATTCAGGTAACCAATATTGTTGTTGCCCCAAAGTGATTCATATGGCATGCCCGACAGCATCTCTACGGTCGCGCGGCCTTTGGCGGAGAGCCCTTCCGGCACGGGGCGTCCCGATGCCCGCATTTTTGCGGTCTCTTCACGCAGGGTACTGTGAGTTTGCAGGTTCAGTTTGAAACGTAAGGAAACCAGGAAACCCAGCGCCAGAACAATTAGCGTACCGCAGCTCAGAATTAACAAAATGGTATGGCTGACCGCCGCGGGTTGTACGCTGTGACCGGAGACAAAACCGGACATCTGCATGACAATCCCAACCAGCATCACCGCTCCCGCCTGTGACGCCTTACGCGTTAAGGTCATAATGCCGGCGAAGATCCCTTCCCGGCGCTGGCCGGTAATCACTTCGTCAACGTCAGCAATATAGGTGTAGGTATTCCAGGGGACATAATTGATACCGCCGCGTCCCAGACCCGCAATGGCAGAGACCAGCAGCAACAGAGAATAAACATCGCTTAACCCGGCATAGTAAAGCAGCACATAAGAGAGAGAGCTCGCGCCAAACAGGACAACCACCATCCGGTATGATGGCGCGGGTCCAAAGCGGATACACAATGGGATCATGGCGATAACGGCAATGAACTGGAAGATAGCCATCGTTCCCAGCAGGTTTGACGCCATCGAGGCTTCCTGCATCAGCACAAACACCACATAGTAAGTAAAGACGGCGTTAAAAACGTCCTGCGCTATATAGCCGCCGAGATACATTCCTAAATGCTGGCGGAAGATTCGGATGCGCAGTGTTGAACTCAGTTCAACAAACAGACGGGTCATGCTTTGGCTAAAGGTCAGCTTTTTCTTCTCTTCTTCGGCTCGCAGCGCGGCTTCAGTCCACTCAGAACGTGGGCGCTCCCAGGTAAAGAACCAGACGAAAATTAGCATCAGCGCGCACAGCACAGAGAACACCAGGCTGGCGTAGAAAAAAGACACCGGGTTATCTTTGCCAAACAGCGTCAGCAGAACGCCGGGTAAGAACGAGGCCAGAATAGCTGACATTTGCGCCATCGAAATACGCGCGCCGGAAAACTTGGTTTTCTGTTTAAAGTCATCGGTCATTTCGGGCACCAGCGTTTCATAAGGCACCAGAATCATGGTGTAGACCACGTCAAAAATCAGATAGGTCAGCAGGTAGTACCAGAAACCCATGTCACCCACCCACATCAGCGAGTAGCTAAAGACGCAGGGGATCCCCAACAGAATAAAAAACTTACGTCGCCCGAAGCGTTTACCGAGCCAGGTGGAACCAAAGTTATCGGTTAAAAAACCCATTAACGGGCTAACCACGGCATCCAGCACCCTGGCGGTGGCAAAAATGAAGGTCGCCTCGATAGGCGTCAGGCCACAAAACGTAGTGTAAAAATAGAGCAGCCAGGCGGCGGTTAATGCCGTGGTGCCTGCGCCCAAAAAATCCCCCGAACCGTAGGCAAAATAGTTAACCAGTCCGATTTTACGTGTCTTCATTGCCGTTACCCCTGCACATTATTGGGAGGCCCCGCAATCCTCGCGTTGATATTGGGCGTCCTTACAGGGTCACAGTAAAAGCTAACAGGAAGTGAAACCTTTCTGTTTCTGCCAGGGATGTTCGCGAAATGGCAACAGCACAAAGAGTCCGGCAACGTATGTCACCAATTTTATAAAACAGCGTTTCTTTTTAATCAAAGCGGCGGGCTAAAATTGCGAAGCAGCCAGCAGTTTCTGCTGCTGGCCTAATGAAGGAAGGCGTTAACGATAGTTTACTATTACCTGATTGCTCTGTACTTGTAAGGCGGGGATCAGACGACCGCCGCCGGGAACTTCCCAGACAAAATGCATCGGTTCGATGGCGGGAACATTATTAAACCCGTTGGTGGTGCCACTTTGTCCGTCCAGCTCGACACAGCGGGACTGAGAACATAAACGCACACGTAACCCCGCAGGGGTTGGTCCATTAAGCGCATAGCGCCACGCCACCAGGGTCATCAAACCCGAGACGGGCTGACTGGGAACCAGAGGTGCGGACGAGGCTGACTGACCACGATGGTTTAAGGTGATGCCCATTCCGCTCGCCTGCCATGCCCCTTCTCCGGCCGCCTGCGCCACCAAAGGAAAAAGCAACAGCCACAGTAAGTTACGCATTATTTACCTCCAATGGTCGCCGTCATACGAATATGGCGGTTATCGGAAAGCTCCATGTTCGATAACACCACCAGTTGCGGTATGCTGCGGCGTAAAAAGCGTGCCAGTAACGGACGCAACGCGTGATTAACCAGCAATACCGGCGGCGCACCCAACATTTCCTGGCGGGAGAGCGCTTCCTGAGTTTGGGCCAGCAGCCTGTCTGCCAAACCAGGCTCCAGACCGCCGCCGCCCTGTAATGCTTGCAGCAGCAGACGTTCAAGCGGGGTATCCAGACCAATAACCTGAACCTCTTCATTACCCGGGAACCATTGCTGGGTGATGGCGCGCCCCAGCGCAACGCGGACTACCGCAGTAAGCTCATGCGGATCGTTTTGCAGCGGCGCATGTTCAGCCAGCGTTTCAAGAATGGTGCGCATATCGCGAATCGGTACTTTTTCGTCCAGTAAGTTCTGCAGCACTTTGTGCAGTGTGGTCAGCGTCACAACCCCAGGGACCAGATCTTCGGTTAGCTTTGGCATCTCCTGTGAGACGCGGTCCAGTAGCTGTTGCGCTTCCTGACGCCCGAACAGCTCAGCGGCAAACTGACCAATCAGGTGATTCAGATGCGTAGCGACAACGGTACTGGCTTCAACCACCGTAAAGCCCTGAATCTGCGCCTGTTCCTTCAATGCGCTCTCAATCCAGATAGCGTCCAGACCGAAAGCCGGATCGACCGTTTTCTCTCCCGGCAACGAACCTGCCGCCGTCCCCGGGTTAATAGCCAGCCAACGTCCGGGATAGGCGTCCCCGCTGCCGATTTCCACCCCTTTCATCAGAATGCGATAGCGGGCGGGTTGCAGATCCATATTGTCGCGAATGTGGACCACCGGCGGCAGGAAGCCCATATCCTGGGCAAATTTCTTACGAATACTGCGAATTCGCCCCAGTAGCTCGCCATCCTGCTGAAAATCCACCATTGGGATCAGGCGATAACCCACCTCCATTCCCAGTGAATCCTCCAGTTGCACATCGTTCCAGGTGGCTTCCACCACAGAGTTATTTTCCGGCATTTTTACCGGCTGAGGTTCAGCAGGCGCTTTGAGTTCGCGACCACGCATCCACCAGGCCAGGCCGAGTAATGCGGCGGTAAACATCAAAAATACCAGGTTTGGCATACCAGGTACCAGGCCCAGCAAACCCAGCACCGCTGCACTAAGCAGCATAACGCTTGGATTACTGAACAGTTGGGTCACCATCTGTTCGCCTACATCCTGGTCGGTACTCACGCGGGTCACGATAACACCCGCCGCCGTTGAGATAACCAGCGCGGGGATCTGCGCGACCAGGCCGTCACCGATAGTCAGCAGGGTATAACTTTCCGCGGCGCTGCCCATGCTCATACCATGCTGTAGCACCCCGACCAACAGGCCGCCAACCACGTTGATCACCATGATCAAAATACCGGCGATGGCATCTCCGCGTACGAATTTACTCGCACCATCCATCGAACCGTAGAAGTCCGCTTCCTGCGTCACTTCCGAACGGCGTTTTTTGGCTTCATCTTCGCCAATCAGTCCGGCATTTAAGTCGGCATCAATCGCCATCTGCTTGCCGGGCATACCATCCAGCACGAAGCGTGCGCCAACTTCAGCGATACGACCGGCGCCTTTGGTAATAACCATAAAGTTAATGATGACGAGAATAACGAAAACCACGATCCCGATGGCAAAGTTACCGCCCACCAGGAAGTGACCAAAGGCTTCAACCACCTTCCCCGCCGCGGCCGCACCGGTATGTCCTTCCATCAAAATGATACGCGTCGACGCGACGTTCAGGGCCAGGCGCAATAATGTGGTGAACAGCAAAATCGTCGGGAACGCAGCAAACTCAAGCGTGCGCTGTGTAAACATCGCCACCAACAGCACCATGATCGACAGCGCAATATTAAACGTGAACAGCAGATCGAGGATGAAAGCCGGCAGCGGCAGCACCATCATCGACAGGATCAGCAGAATGAGGATCGGCCCGGCAAGGATTTGCCATTGCGTGGATTTGAGGTTGCCGGGCAGGCGCAGCATCGCGACCAGATTAGCCATCAGTATTCTTCTCGTTCAGGAAATCCAGTGCGTCAGGCACCGGAAGGTTTTCAGGTTGTGGTGGCGGATTGCCGCCTGCCAGACGCCAGCGTTTTAACTGCCATACCCATGCCAGCACTTCGGCAACGGCGGCATATAATTGCCCCGGTATTTGCTGACCAATCTCTGCATGACGATATAACGCACGCGCCAGTGGTGGTGCTTCTAGCGTGGGGACACGATGCTCGGCGCCAATCTCACGAATGCGTAACGCCACCAGCCCCGCGCCTTTGGCAACAACTTTCGGCGCGCTCATTTTGTTCTCGTCATACTGCAACGCCACCGAGTAGTGCGTGGGGTTGGTTACAATGACGTCCGCTTTCGGTACATCCGCCATCATGCGACGCTGTGCCGCCGCGCGCTGCATTTGGCGTATTTTGCCCTTAACGTGCGGGTCACCTTCGCTTTGCTTAAATTCGTCACGGATATCCTGACGCGACATGCGCAGCTTTTTCAGATGGCTATAAATCTGGAAAAAAACGTCGAACCCGACCATGGGAATGACGCCCAGCACCACCAACAGCGCGCACATACCGACTAAATCCAGGGCATTGCCCATCGCCGTAATCGGTGATTCCGCCATCAGCCGCATCATCGCCGGCCAGTTATGCCAGAGATAAAATCCGGCCACGCTTCCCACTAACGTGGACTTCAGTATCGCTTTGAGTAGTTCGGCACCGGTTTGCGCGGAAAACATGCGTTTAATGCCTGGCAGCGGATTCAACTTAGAGAACTTGGGTTGCAGAGATTTACCACTGAAGATCAAGCCACCAAGCATCACGGGTGAGATCAATGCCACCAGAACGACGCCAGTAATCAACGGCAACAGCGCAATCATCGCGTCTTTAATCAGCAGGATGATTTGGCTGAGGATCAGATTGGGGTCATTGACCATACTGTGGTCAAACCGTAGCCCAGCCGACAGCATGCCAGCCAGTCTGCGGGCCAGCGACTCCCCACCAATCCAGATAATGCACACTCCCACCAGCAAAATAAGCAGTGAAGTCAGCTCCTTGGATCGGGGGATCTGCCCTTCCTCCCGTGCTTTTTCAAGTCGGTGGGGTGTGGGGGCTTCTGTTTTGTCGTCGTCGCTTTCTTCTGCCACTGTACGTGCTCGTTACCCATTACGTCTGACTTATCATGCCAGCATGGTCCGTAAGCAATGGCGAGAAAAAACCGCGCAATCATGCTCTTTTCGGGGTTTACCCGGCGGATAGATCCTGCGCAATACCGTCTCATCGTCGGCTAAAATCGCTATCACAGCATAATATTTATTAATTTCTGAATTAAGAAACATTAAAAAAAGACGAACATAACTCTGTTAACAGAACAAAATCGAATAAAAAAATAGCAATTTCGCCTAAGTTTTAGAAGAAAGCAATATAAGAAATGCTTAACATAATCACATTATATATCATTCCCTTCAGACTCAATAATAAAATAAAAAATCATAAGCTTTAATTATAACCCACTTAACCCCGCCCTACTCCACAACGATTAAACCTCATGTATACTGGCGGCCGAATAATATTACCGTTGAGCTACACCCATATTTTTATGGAATAAAATATTAACACTTACAGGGATTATCAAATCATGAAGATGAAGAAAAGCGCTGTATTTTTTGCTCTGCTGTCAGCATATTCATTTAATGTATTAGCCGCAGAAATGAATGCAGGGACGATTCATTTTACCGGAGAAATTATTGAACCAAGTTGTGTCATTGATGGAGATGATGGTACGGACAGCACTATACCGCTGGGTACGTGGCCGACATCATTATTTACCACTGTAGGTACAGAAACAGATCTTGTCGATGTCGATATAAAACTGACTGACTGTCCGGTGACGACTGAAGGTCTGACTTCCGTGCAGTTAACCTTTAATGGCCCTACCGCATTAACCAAGTCCAATACGCTTCTTGACGTCAGTCAGATCACGACCGCAGGAGAGACGGCAGCTACCGGAGTGGGTATTGCACTTAGCCCGATCAACTCACCAACAACATTGTTGGCCTTCGATGGTTCAGAGGGGCAAGTTTATATTCCGCTATCAACAGAGTCCACCGATACCATTCAGGCTCACCTTCAGGCTCGCTATAAATCGTTCGCAAAAGAAGTCACCGCTGGCCCGGCCGATGCGGACATGACAATTAATATTTTATATCGCTAACACTTTCTATTTTTACGCCTGGAATACTTCCAGGCGCTTAATACCATCGATAATATTCAACCTATTACGGGTCCATTTTATGCGCATCCTTATTATGGTGGCATTATTCCCTCCTCTCTTTTACTCGTGTTTTTGTCCGGCGAGTGGAATTCAGGTTGGCCGCACACGGATTATTTTTGACGCTAACAAAAAAGAGGTCGCGCTGGCGCTGACTAATACTGACACGCAACTGCCATGGTTAATTCAGTCGTGGACCGATACGGGGGATGAGAAGACGCGCGGACCTTTTATCGTTACCCCGCCGCTTTTTCGCCTCAACGCGCAAAAAGAGCAGAGCCTGCGTATCACCTGGAACGGCACGCCACTGCCAGAGAATAAAGAATCGCTGTTTTATATGAACGTGCGCACTATTCCGGCTACCGCCAAAGAAAATGAAAGTAAAAATATTCTTCGGCTAATCTATAAAACCCGTCTCAAACTGCTCTGGCGCCCTAAAAATATTACGGGTTCACCGGCACAAAGCTGCGAGAAGTTACAGTTTGTGCGTTCAGGTAAGCAGTTACAGGTAACGAATAATAACGCCTTCTATACGGTTTTCGATAGCTTACACTTGGGCGCAGTTTCACTTCCGAAGGCGGATATGGTGGCACCTTTCAGCACCGCCACTTTCCCGCTGCCCGTGCAAGCTAACGGTGATCAGGTTACCTGGCACTGCATTACCGACTACGGAAATGCCTCGCAACAATACTCGGCCCCGTTGAGCAAGGGGGGTTAATGTTGCGACGTTCTACGTTTGCTCCTTCGAGGCTGTCGCTGCTAATCCGCGGTCTTCTCAGCATTGCATTTGTCGTTTCAGGCCATGCTTTCGCACGGGAATATTCCTTTTCCTCTTCATCACTGGAGGGCAACGAACTCTCGCAACAGGATATCGATTTGTCGCTTTTCTCCCGCGAAAATGCGCAACTGCCCGGTACCTGGTCTTCGCGGCTACAGCTCAATAAGACGTTGCTGGGTGAAGAACCGGTTACCTATACAAGTGCCACGGATGGTACGCTTCAGGCACAGTTCACGCCGGAAATGCTGCGCCACTGGGGCGTTAAAATTGAGAACTATCCAGCACTTGCGGATGCGCCAGCGAATGTACCTCTCCCACACCCTCTGGGGTATTACATCCCGCAAGCCTCATCATCGCTCGACTTTTCCACGATGACGCTCAATATCAGCATGCCGCAGGCCGCCATTGCGAATCCGGCCAGGGATGGTATTGACCCGTCACTGTGGGATGACGGCGTACCGGTTCTGTTTACGGATTACAGTTATTCAGGTTCACAGACCCGTGACGGTAACCATAATACCTCTGACAGCCAGTACCTCAATCTGCGTAGTGGTCTTAACCTGGGCGGGTGGCGGGTACGCAACTATTCCACCTGGAGCAAAGCTGAAAGCATCAATGCCTGGAATGCCATTAATACCTATCTGCAGCATGATATTGATGTGCTACGCAGCCAGTTTACCGCGGGTGAAAACAGCACCCGTGGCGATGTCTTCGACAGTATTCAGTACACAGGTGTAAATCTGGCCTCCGATGACGAAATGTTACCGTTTAGCCAGCGCGGCTACGCGCCCGTTGTACGCGGGATCGCCAGTTCAAATGCGGAAGTCTCCATCCGGCAAAATGGCTATTTGATCTACCAGCAAAACGTTGCCCCGGGGGCTTTTGAGATTTCCGATCTCTACTCGACAACCAACAGCGGCGATCTGGATATCACGGTAAAAGAAGCCGACGGCACAGAGCATCATTTTACCCAACCTTACTCCAGCACCGCCGTGATGTTACGTCCCGGCAGGATAAAATACGAAGTCACCGCGGCCCGTTACCGGGCGGCCAGCAGCAGCGACGAGAAAGAACCCGAATTCGCCCAGGCCAGTTTTATCTACGGTTTGAACAATGCCGCAACGCTGTTCGGCGGAGTCACCTCTTCTGGTGATTATCAGGCTGCGAACGCCGGGATCGGTATAGCACTGGGCGAGTTGGGCGCCCTTTCGGCTGACGTCACGGCAGCCAGAGCCACGCTGGATAATGACCAAACAAGTTCCGGGCAGTCGTATCGCCTGCTTTACTCGGGCAAGATCGAGCGTACCGCCACCAACTTCACGCTCGCCAGCTATCGCTATTCTACGCAGGGCTATTACAGCTTCAGTGATGCCAATAAGAAATACAGCGGTAATGAAGATGACCTGATGTTCAGCTATAACAAACGCAACCGAATTCAGGCCAGCATCAGCCAAACATTGCTGGGCAGCAGCATCTACCTGAACGGTTATCAGCAGGACTACTGGGGAACCTCAGAAACTGAACGCAGCCTGTCTGCCGGAGTAAATACGACAATAAATGGGATTAGCTATCATCTGACTTATACCTACAGTAAAACCAGCGATCGACAAGACGATCAGATGATCGCCTTTGGACTCAGCGTGCCTCTCAGCCGCTGGTTGCCCAACGCATGGTCGACCTATAACGTCAGCAGCAGCAAACATGGCTATACCCGCCATAATATCGGGTTGAACGGCACGCTACTTGACGATCAGCGTCTGAGCTATTCCCTGCAGCAAAGCCGCAGCAATCACGACGGCGAAGATACCAGCAGTCTGTACAGCAGCTACCGCTCGCAATACGCCAGTTTGAACGCCGGCTATTACACTTCATCGGACCGCTCGCAACAGTTGAATCTGGGTGCCAGCGGCGCGATTGTCGCCCATCCTCACGGCATCACCTTTTCTCAACCATTGGGCGATCAGTTTGCCATAGTCTCTGCTCAAGGGGCAAAAGGCATCCGCTTTCAGAATCAGCGCGGTATACGCACCGACTGGCAGGGTAATGCTGTCATCCCCTCCCTGACGCCGTATCAGAAAAACAGCATCCGAATTGATACCACCAGCCTGCCGGATGATGTTGATACCGATGCAACTGCCACCACCGTCATTCCAAGCCGTAGCGCAGCGGTGGCGGCAAACTTTGTCGCGCACATCGGTTATCGGGCGCTTCTCCATCTCACCAATGCCAGGGGACAAGTGATTCCTTTCGGTGCAATGGTCTCCGTCGATAATGCCTCAATTCTCGGCATCGTTGATGATACCGGCACCGTCTACCTCGCAGGGGTTCCGGCGACCTTTCCGATAACCATTCAATGGGGTAAGGCTCGTGAACAACAATGCCATGCCAGCGTGGTCCTCCCTGAGCCCGAACACGCTGCGAATCTCGCAGGGATTCTCTCTACTCAGGCCATTTGCAAACAGGAATAATATATGCGCCACATTTTTGCGGTCGTATTGACCTCGGTTCTCTTTATATTGCCAGCCTCAGTCCAGGCTGCGATAACGCTATTATCAAATTGCTTTGGAGCATCTGCTGACTATTCAGTGTCATATGAGCATGAACTCAGCAGCACAGAAAATAACACAAATTATTCATACTTAACGGGGAGCTACATGCCAGGTACCGGGCCTGAGATCGAAGCCAATTGCACATGTCCCGCCAATACCACATCAGCATCGATGATTTATGAATACAACTTCGCCGGTAGTCCGCTGACGGCAGGCGTCAGTGGATACGGAGTCTTAACAGAGAACCTGGATATCAAGGTTTCGGGATTTAACGACGCTATCGACAATCCCGATGGCATGGGGTTAAGTGAGATCAAAATCACCGAGTACCCGACCCCAATCGGCAATATGGGCAGTCAAAAGGCAGACCAAAAACTGTCGGAAGGGACGGCAGATGTCTGTAACAACGAAACGCGACCGACCGGTGGCGCAACGGTCAAACGAAAGTTCAAGCTCAGCGTGATTCGCTTTTATCTGTACATTAAAAAACCGATATTGGGTGAAGAGATCATCGACCCCACGCTGGTTGTGCAAAGCTATGCCTGTCTGTATACAGGAAATGGTTCATGCCGCAACACCGATGCTCAACTGGTGTCCAATATCTGGCTGAGCGGTAAGCTTACCGCCCCTCTCAGTTGTACGATTAATGCTGGAAGCACCATTGAGGTTGATATGGGGAGTATTATCAGCAGTCAGTTTGTTAACCAGGGTCAACCGCCAAAAGGCTATACGCTGAAAGATGTCGATATCGCCTACCATTGTGACGGCCCCGCCATCAGCAACAGCGACAAGATTAAGCTGACGTTGACCGCCGATCAGGGCGTGGTAGAGGGTAGTCAGTCCTACATCGCCAAACTGATTGGCAGAAACGATCTCGGTATCAGAATGTTTGATGCAAATAATCAGAACGTAGTACTGGATGGTTCTGTGGACTTTCCGGTTACGCTGGATGAACAGGGAAATGGCATAATTAACATGACGGCCGCGCCGGTCTCTACCACCGCCAGCCGCCCGGAACCAGGAAGCTTTGAAGGCAACATGACCGTTAAAATGGATTTACGCTGAGAACTTTCCCCTCAGACCTACTCTGCGGCCTGAGGGGACTCGCGCAACAATCAGAACCCGAGACTATCCAGCAGGTCGTCAACCTGATCCTGACTTGCCACCACGCCGGCTTTTGAGGTGTCAACCTGTGGGCCGTTCAGCAAGCTTTCGTTTTCACGTTTTGGACGAGCGCCCTGCTCCGGAATGTTTTCCAGCAGAACCATCAGCAGCTGACGTTCAATCTCCTGGATAACATCCATCATACGCTTGATGACCTGACCGGTGAGGTCCTGGAAATCCTGCGCCATCATGATGTCCAGCAACTGGGCATTGGTGAAGCTGGTATGTCCGGGCACGTCACCAAGAAACTGACGGGTGTCGGTGACCAGCTCCCGGGCGTCAGACAGCTCGATCGGATTTTCGAACCATTCATCCCAGCGTTTTGTCAGCTCTTTGGCCCCTTTTTCCATCGCGTCCTGGTGCGGTTGCGAAGCTTCCACGCTGTTCAGCGCGCGCTCTGCCGCCTGTGCAGTCATTTGCACAACGTAATCGAGACGATCGCGGGCATCGGGAATCGCTTCCGCCGCTTCGGCAATAGCCTGATCCAGCCCCAGTTCGCGCAGGCTGTCGCGCAGCATTCGGGTCAAACTGCCGATGCGCGCGATGATGTCCCCTGCTGAGTGTTCGTCAGCAGGTTTAATTTGTGGTTGCATCATCATTATCACACCCTCACATGCCCAGTTTCTCAAAGATCTTATTGAGTTTTTCTTCCAGCGTCGCCGCCGTAAACGGTTTAACGACATAACCACTGGCGCCTGCCTGTGCTGCCGCAATAATGTTTTCTTTCTTCGCTTCTGCCGTGACCATCAGCACTGGTAGGGAAGACATTCCGCCATCTGCACGAATGGTTTTCAGCAGTTCCAGGCCGTCCATATTCGGCATGTTCCAGTCGGAAATGACAAAACCGAATCCCCCAGTCTGCAGCTTATTCAGCGCATCCACGCCGTCTTCCGCCTCTTCAACATTGTTGAACCCCAGCTCTTTGAGCAGGTTACGCACGATGCGACGCATGGTGGAAAAGTCATCCACAACCAAAAACTTAAGCTCTTTATCCGCCATAAAAAATAGACTCCTGATTCAAATACGTATTGCCTGTCCGGCACTGATTTTCGCCAGCATTTGCTGGCTTACCTGGCTAAGATCGACCACTTCGCTTACGCCACCCATATTGATGGCCTCGCGCGGCATGCCGAACACCACACAACTTGCTTCATTTTGCGCAATGGTCCAGGCGCCAGCCTGGTTCATCGCTAACATTCCGGCGGCGCCGTCGTTGCCCATGCCGGTCAGGATCACTCCCACCGCATTACGCCCCGCATGTTTTGCCACCGAATGGAACAGCACATCCACTGAAGGCCGGTGCCGGTTAACCGGCGGGCCGTCATGAATTTTTATTTGGTAGTTCGCGCCGCTACGCGCCAGCTCCATATGTTTGTCACCGGGCGCAATATACGCATGCCCCGGGAGAACGCGTTCCCCGTCTTCGGCTTCTTTCACCGTGATCTGACACAGTTTGTTCAGACGTTCGGCGAACGAGCGGGTAAATCCTGGCGGCATATGCTGGGTGATAAGAATACCTGGACTTGAAAGCGGCAATGGCTGGAGTACATGGCGAATTGCCTCTGTTCCTCCGGTTGAGGCGCCAATCACCAGCAATTTTTCCGAACTGAGTAATGGCCCTGCTTTCAAGGTCGTTGGTGCTGCCATGGGTTTATGAGCCGCCAGTTTTGCCCGCGACGCAGTGCGGATCTTCTCCGCGATCATTTCGCTGTAGGCCAGCATCCCTTCACGGATCCCCAACTGCGGTTTAGTGACAAAATCAATCGCCCCCAACTCCAGCGCCCGCAACGTGACCTCTGAACCTTTACCGGTCAGAGAAGAGACCATGACGACCGGCATCGGACGCAGACGCATCAACTTCTCAAGAAAGTCGAGACCGTCCATGCGCGGCATTTCCACATCCAGTGTCAGTACGTCGGGATTGTATTTTTTGATTAAATCCCGGGCGACCAACGGATCTGGCGCCGTCGCCACCATTTCCATATCACTGTGGCTGTTAATAATTTCGGTCATGATTTGACGCATCAATGCAGAATCATCAACCGACAACACCCTGATTTTACTCATGCTTTATCCTTACCTGGCGCATGCGCATACACGGTCTGTCCACGCAGGCTAAACTCGCGCACGAGGTTGCTAAAGTTTTCTGAATGACCTGCGAACAGCAGCCCATCTGGTTTAAGAAGTGGAACAAAACGGTGCAATATGTCCTGTTGCGTCGTTTTATCGAAGTAGATCATTACGTTACGGCAAAATATGGCATCGAAGGGCCCAGGCACGTTGTACTGCTTATCCAGTAAATTCACGCTGGAAAATTCAACATGCCCCGCCAGTTCCTGCCGGACGCGTACCAGCCCTTCATGCGGTCCGGTGCCGCGCATGAAATAACGCTGCAACTGCTGGGGTGACAGCGTCTTTAGCTCATCAAGGCGGTAAATACCGCTTCTCGCCTTTTCCAGCACTTCGGTATCAATGTCGCTGGCAAAAACACGCCAGCGGCCCGGCGCCATACCTAAGGTATCGGCGAGCGTAATGGCGATGCTGTACGGCTCTTCTCCGGTTGACGCCGCCGCGCTCCAGACGCGGTATTCACCGCTACGCCGACGAGCATGATCCGACAGCACCGGAAAATGATGCCCTTCGCGAAAAAACGCGGTCAGGTTGGTGGTCAGAGAATTAATAAAAGCCTGCCACTCAGCACTGTTCTGGTTAGCTTCCAGCATGCTGAGATAGCGACCAAAGTCATCCAGACCCAGGGTTCGCAGGCGGCGAACCAGGCGGTTATAAACCATGTCCCGCTTATGGTCGGCCAGTACGATCCCCGCACGCTGGTAGATTAATTGACATATCCGACGAAAATGCGCGTCAGACAGCGCGAGGCGCTGTGTCATCTGTAACAATAATGACGTTTGCCCGGAGGGCAGAGATGATGTCATAGCGCCTTCTCAATCACATTCAGGATACAACGGGCACAACCTGCGGTTGCGCCAACTCTTGTTTTGCTACGTTTTGCTCTTCAAGCTTAAAAAATGCGACACAGGCAGAAAGATGATCGGCCTGCGTGGCGAGTTGTCCGGTGGCGGATGCGGCTTCTTCCACCAGCCCGGCGTTTTGCTGCGTCACGGAGTCCATCTGGCTGACGGCCTGCGCCACCTGTTCAATACCTCTGCGCTGTTCATCAGACGCCGAGGCAATCTCCCCCATGATGTCGTTCACCCGGGTCACAGAGCTGACAATTTCTGTCATCGTGCGCGCCGCCATATCGACCAACTGCGATCCCTGATGAACCCGGGTGACAGATTCCTCAATCAGTCCCTTAATTTCCTTTGCTGCCTGTGCGCTCCGGCTGGCCAGATTGCGCACTTCTCCAGCAACAACGGCAAAACCGCGCCCCTGTTCCCCCGCTCGGGCAGCCTCTACAGCGGCATTCAGCGCCAGGATATTGGTCTGAAAGGCAATGCTGTCAATCACCCCGATAATGTCGCCAATTTTCTGCGAGCTGGCGGAAATCTCATGCATAGTACTGGCGACCCGCGACGTCTGTTCGCCGCCTTTATGGGCTGTGTCTGCCGCATTTTTAGCAATTCCTGAAGCCTGGCGCGCGTTATCCGCATTCTGCCCAACGGTGGCAGTGAGTTGTTCCATACTGGCGGCCGTTTGCGCCAGTGCAGCCGCCTGCTGTTCAGTTCGTGAAGACAAATCGTTATTGCCCATCGCGATCTCTGAAATGCCACTGTGCATGGCTGAGCTACCCTGGCGAACTTCACTCACTGTTTCACGCAGCGCCTGCTGCATCTTCTTCAGACTGGCAAAAATGGCCGAGATCTCATTGCGACCATAAACTGCTACAGGCCGTGCCAGGTTACCCGCGGCAATGCTGTCGAAATGGCTGCCGATAATCGCCAGCGGCTGGACAATCATCTTGCGCGACCAGTACAACGCCGCACTGGTTAACAGCACCGCCAGTACCACCATGACGGCGAAAATCCCCCCCGACATATGATAATTTCGCTGGCTGAGATCCCCTGCTGTTTGCAACACGCGGTCGATGTTGCTCTGCCACGCGTTAACATTCGCATCAAAAGCAGCCTGCGAAGCCTGCACCGGCGCGGTCAGAAAATCTGACAATTGGTTGTTCTCAAGCCAGGTTGCCTGATGAACCAGATCGCTGTGCCATTGGCTAAAGCTTTTCTCCGTCGCGCCAATCAGCGTCTTCTCTTGTTCTGTGGTATCCGACGTCGCCATAAAGCGTTTAAACATTGACTCGGACTGCGCCAGGCTATCGCGCGCAAGCGTCATCAAGGCTTTGATATCCTCTGGCGGATAGCTCAGTGCAGTCAGCGTTCCTGCCTTATTAAGGGCCGTACTGGCCTGTAATAACACAGCGCGGGTTTGGGCCAGCGCAGCGCGTTGTTGGTTACTCCGTTCGACCTGATTCAGGTTTTGAAAACCGTCCCGAAATGCCCAGAAGGACAAGCCATTACTGCCAATCTGCAAAACACCGCAGAGGATTAAAATCAAAAACAGCGTGGTCGAAATTCGAATACGATTAAACATCAACGCTCCCATCAGGCGGCGCAGGCCGCGGTTTAACTACCAGTCAAAATGTTTCCCAATTCGTATCTTGTTCACTATTCTGGCGCGGAGATGATGCAGTCGTTGTCGCCGCCGCAGGTAACCGCGTATCACGGGGTTTAGCCGACGTCGGGCGTGACGCGAGACGGAAAATCGACACCGACTGGGTTAAGCGACTGGCCTGTTCTTCGAGCGCTGCCGCTGCGGCGGCCGATTCCTGAACCAGCGAGGCGTTCTGTTGCGTCACACGATCCATTTCAGATACTGCGAGCGCAACCTGATCTATCCCGCGGCTCTGTTCGTCTGAAGCAGAGGCGATTTCCCCCATAATGTCGGTCACCCGCGTCACCGCATTGACGATGTCATTCATGGTTTCCCCGGCGCTCTCTACCAGGACAGAACCGGTATCCACTCGGGAAACAGAGTCTTCAATCAATGCTTTGATCTCTTTCGCCGCCTGCGCACTACGGCTCGCCAGATTACGCACTTCGCCTGCGACCACGGCAAAACCACGCCCTTGCTCACCGGCACGCGCCGCTTCAACCGCCGCATTCAGTGCGAGAATATTGGTCTGGAAAGCAATGCCATCGATGACGCTGATGATGTCGGCAATTTTCTTCGAGCTATCGGCAATTTCATGCATGGTGTTCACCACGCGATCAACCACTTTGCCGCCATGTTGTGCGGTATCAGAGGCGCTTTTCGCCAATTGAGAAGCCTGACGCGCGTTATCCGCGTTTTGCTTCACGGTTGCGGTCAGTTGTTCCATGCTGGCGGCGGTCTCTTCCAGCGCAGATGCCTGTTGCTCAGTACGGGATGAAAGATCGGTGTTACCACTGGCAATTTCGCTGGTACCGGAATAAATCGCATCAGAACCTTCACGTACCAGGGTGACGGTTTCCGTCAGCGAACGCTGCATATGGTCAACCGTACTGGCCAGCTCACCAATTTCGTTACGTCCGTGGACCGTCAGCGTCGCGGTTAAATTACCGCTGGCGATCTCACGGATATGAGCAATAACGCGCGCCAGAGGGTTGAGCAAGGTATGACGGATGCCGTACCACACCACCACCAGAATCAGCACCAGCACCACGGCCAGAATGCCGAGCTGCCATTGGGCAAAGTGGTAATCACGCGCGCTTTGATCGAACGCCTGAACGTAAAGCTTCTCGCTCACGCTGGCATACTTGCCCAACGCCTCGCCGAGCGCGTTTTGCATTCCCTGAGTAGGTTGCGCGAAATAGGCATCCATATTGCCGTTTTCCAGAAACTGGACCAGTTCTGATAAGGCCGCATGGTACTGCTGATACTTCTCATCAACGTTGCCGCTGGCTTCTGCCATCTCCGGCAACGGCGTGATGTTTTTAAATTTTGCGTAATGCGTTTCTGCCTGCGCCAGCGATGCTTTCGCATTCTTTAGCAGATCGTTTTTCGCGCTGCTTTGCTGATTGGACGCATCCATCATCATACGCGCGGAAGAACGGCTTAAATTAATACGTGTTTGCAGCATCAGATCCCATGTCGAGGTGAGTTCGCTTTGCTGCTGTCGAAGATCGTTAGAAATAACAAAACTTTGCTGATTCTGCTGCAATGAAGAAAACAACAGACCACCGGAAACAAGCTGTAGCAGTGCGAAAACCCCCAGCACCATCATCAGCATTGTGACAACGCGGATACGGTTAAACATAAGGCACCTTCCTGAAAACGAGTTATCAACGTTATCGGCACTCGCTGAGATAACTTTACGTTTGCGAAAGGGAAATACGGGAGGGAAATACAGTCAGGCAGAACCACTGAGCAGCAGTTGAACAGCCACCACAAGTCATTCACATAAAAACATCATAATTATCATGTAAATAACATTCATATTTGCCTGTTCTTAAGGTCAGATGAGAACAATCATGCACTTTTTCGTGATTCAGATCACATATTCTCTTCGTAAATACCACAACAAAATGAATAAAAAATTAAAAAAAGTTGTATCCGATTACGCTTTAATCCAATTTATATGATGAATATTTCGTTACCACTTAATAAGTATAAAAAATGAGTAACCGAACAATAAATGTTAAATCCTTACTGAGGGCTTTTTAGTGGCAAATGCAAACAAACTCACGTTGTTTATTGTGATCTTCATGCTGGCGGGGATCCTGTCGGGTGCAGGGATCCACTCTTATGCCTCGCCCGGCGTTGTTACCGCCTGGGCCGATAATATTACGCTTCTCACCGACATCTTTTTGCGCCTGATTAAGATGGTGATTGCGCCTTTAGTCTTCAGCACCCTGACCGTGGGTATTATGCGCCTGGGCGAAACCTCAACCATCGGGCGCGTGGGTGGCAAAGCGATGATCTGGTTTATCAGCTCTTCTATTCTGTCTATTCTGGTCGGTCTGTTTGTGGTCTCCCTCGAACAACCCGGCAGCGGCCTGAACCTGGCGATCCCGCTGGAAGCCACCGATACCGGCCTGGCCGTAGGCGGTATGAGCCTGAAAGGTTTTCTGACGCATACCATTCCCACCAGCATCGCTGAGGCGATGGCCAACAATGAGATTCTGCAAATCGTCGTGTTCTCGATGTTCTTCGGCATCGGTGGTGCTTCGCTCGGCGAAAAATTTAACGCCCCGCTGGTTGCCGCGCTGGATGTCGTCTCCCACATTATGCTGAAGGTGACCGGTTACGTGATGTATGTTGCGCCGCTGGCTATTTTTGCCGCAATATCTTCCGTTATCTCCACCCAGGGCCTGGGGATCCTGCTCAACTACGCGTCGTTCATTGGCGGTTATTATGTGGCCATTTTGCTGACCTGTCTGGTCCTGCTGGCCGTGGGTTATGTGATGCTGAAAAAAGAGGTGTTCCGCCTGGTCAGCATGCTGAAAGACCCGGTTCTGGTCGCCTTCACCACCAGCAGTTCCGAAGCCGCTTATCCGAAAACGCTGGAGCAATTAACCAAATTTGGCTGCTCGCCTAATATCGTGTCATTTGTACTGCCTATCGGTTATTCGTTTAACCTGGTGGGTTCTATGGTCTATTGCTCATTTGCATCTATGTTTATCGCACAGGCCTACAATATCCATCTCTCCTTTGCAGAAATCACCGTCCTGATGTTGACCCTGATGCTGGCGTCCAAAGGGATTGCCGGTGTACCGCGTTCTGCGCTGGTGGTGCTGGCGGCAACCATCCCAAGCTTTAATATTCCGGTTGCAGGAATTTTGTTACTGATGGGTATCGACCATTTCCTCGATATGGGGCGCTCAGCGATCAACGTATTAGGTAACGGGATTGCAACGGCGATGCTGGCACAGGATGAAGGTTTACTGGAAGAAGAACCGGAACTGGTTGAACGGGAAGCGTAAGAAAGAAAAGTGTCGGATGCGCTACGCTTATCCGGCCTACAACAGCAATTATTGTAGGCCGGATAATATGTTTACTTATTTACGCCATATGAGCAGCGGCAATATCTAACAACGCCATCTCTTCGCTGTTCAGCAGTTTCTCAATGTTGACCAGAATCAGCATCCTCTCTCCCAGCGCGCCCAAACCCGTCAGATATTCCGTTGACAGCGTAACCGCGAATTCCGGTGCCGGTCGGATTTGATCGGTTGTCAGCGACAGCACGTCAGATACGCCGTCAACCACAATCCCAACCACCCGTTGCCCCAGATTCAGTACAATCACCACAGTGTTTTCGTTGTAATCCACATCGCTCTGGCTAAACTTCACGCGCAGATCAACAATCGGCACAATCACACCGCGCAGGTTTGTAACGCCTTTGATAAACGCTGGCGTGTTAGCAATGCGGGTTACCTGATCGTAACCACGAATTTCCTGCACTTTCAGGATATCGATACCGTACTCTTCATCCCCCAGCGTAAACACGAGGAATTCCTGACCTGACGGTTCGCCGGCCAGTTTAGTTACATTACTCATACCGGTCATATTATTCCCTTTCTTACTCAATCAGGCGGCTGTGATCGCCACACGTTGTTCGCGGTTTAACCCCTGCAATGCAGACACATCAACAATCAACGCGACGCTACCGTCGCCGAGAATCGTTGCAGCAGAAATACCTGGCACTTTGCGGTAGTTGCTTTCCAGGTTTTTGACCACCACCTGGTGTTGGCCAATTAACTGATCGACAAGCAGCGCATAGCGACGACCTGCGCTTTGTAAAATCACCACGATGCCCTGCGTTGCTTCGGTTTTTGCGCCTTCAACTTCGAAGACTTTCCACAACTCAACCAGCGGCAAATATTCGCCACGCACTTCCAGAACGCGCTCTCCTCCGGCCAGCGGATGGAGATCTTCTTCGCGCGGTTGCAGTGACTCCATCACGGCATTCAGCGGCAGAATAAAAACTTCGTCCGCCACGCGTACGGACATCCCGTCAAGGATCGCCAACGTCAGCGGCAGCAAAATTCGGATGGTCGTCCCCTGTCCTTGCTTCGATTGGATCTCAACATGGCCGCCCATCTCCTGGATATTTCGCTTCACCACGTCCATCCCCACACCGCGACCAGAGACATCCGTCACCTGTTCAGCCGTCGAGAAGCCCGGGGCGAAAATCAGCATACCGACTTCGTCATCGCTCATGTTTTCGTGGATCGGCATCCCCTGGGAGATGGCTTTGGCGAGGATTCGTTCGCGGTTCAGACCAGCGCCATCATCGGTCACTTCAATACAAATATTCCCGCCCTGGTGTTCGGCGGAAAGCGTCAGATTGCCGATGGGGCTTTTCCCGGCTTCGAGACGTTTTTCCGGCAGTTCAATACCGTGGTCCAGACTGTTACGCACCAGGTGCGTCAATGGATCGATGATGCGTTCAATCAAGCTTTTATCGAGTTCTGTTGAACTCCCCACCTGCGTCAGCTCAACCTGTTTACCCAATTTACCCGCCAGGTCGCGGACCAGGCGTGGGAAACGGCTGAACACGTACTCCATTGGCATCATACGAATCGACATCACCGACTCTTGCAAATCACGGGCGTTACGTTGTAACTGCCCCATGCTGGTGATGAGATCGCCGTGATTGACCGGATCCAGTTCATTAGAACGCTGGGCCAGCATTGACTGGGTGATAACCAGTTCACCGACCAGGTTAATGAGCTGATCAACCTTCTCAACCGCTACGCGGATGCTGGTTGATTCACTGGCGCGGGCAGGCTTATCACGTTCCGCGCGGGCGTGTGGCGCTTCACTGGCGGCGGTTTTAACCGCAGGCGCGACGGCAACCGGCTGCGGCGTCGCGACTATGGCTACCGCTTCAGTTTCCGCTTTCGCATCAACCGCCACGGGCGCTGCGCTGACGGTTTCGAATTCAATCTGATCCGCTTCAATTACGAAGCAAAGCACCGCAATAATGTCATCTTCCGCAAGGTTGCCATCCAGCGTTGCAGACAGCGTATCGCTTCCTTTCACCACGTCGGTTAAGGTCGCCAGATTCCCCAGCTCCTCTTCCAGCAGATCGACTTCACTGGATTTCAGGCGCGAGAGAATAATCCGTTTCTTGACCTCTTTACTGGCCGGAGCGGGATTGGCAACGGTTTCTTCCTGCATCGCCGCCCCGTCAACAACGCTCAGCTTTGCGGTATTGACGAGCGCGGCTGAGGTTTCACCTTTTGCTTCAAGCGCTAACTGTCGTAACGCATTACAAATGTACTCAAAGCTGGCGGCATCCGGCTCTTCTGAGTTTTTATAGGCGTCGAGCTGTTCCTGCATAATATCTTTCGTTTCCAAAAACAGGTTGATAATGTCGGCATTAAGCTGCATCTCGCCACGCCGTGCTTCATCCAGCAGGTTTTCCATCAGATGGGTCGTTTCCTGCAAAATGGTAAAGCCGAAGGTGCCCGCCCCGCCTTTTATCGAGTGAGCGGCACGAAAAATGGCATTCAGCTGTTCGGAATCCGGGGCTTCAGGAACCAAATCGAGCAGGTGTTGCTCCATGTCGGCCAACAGTTCGTCGGCTTCATCAAAAAAAGTCTGATAAAAATCGCTAATATCCATGCTCACGCTATCACCTCGGATTGGCTGGTGGCGATGTGGGAACGCTTGCCGGCGGAAGTTCCGCTGGCTGTTGTAAGACACTTACCGGCTCATTCTGGCTTTCAGCGTTTTCATGCAAAATGGCCTCTTCTGCCTGCTTATTGAGAACCAGCAGGCTAATACGGCGGTTGATGGCGTCCTCAGGACCGCGATCGCTCAGACGCATCGTGGCGGCCATGCCTACCACCCGTAATACTTTTCCATCATCCAGACCGCCGCTAACCAGCTCGCGGCGCGACGCATTAGCGCGATCGGCAGACAGTTCCCAGTTGCTGTACCCTTTCTCACCGTTGGCGTAAGGGTAATCATCTGTATGTCCGGAAAGACTGATTCGGTTAGGGATGCCGTTGAGCACTGGCGCAATAGCCCGCAGAATATCGCGCATATACGGCTCAACTTCAGCACTGCCGGTCTTAAACATTGGTCGGTTCTGACTGTCGATAATCTGAATACGCAGCCCTTCCTGAACTAAATCAATTTTCAAATGCGGGCGCAGCGCACGCAGTTTAGGGTCCGATTCAATCAATTGATCGAGATCGCCGCGAAGTTTGCTTAAACGGCTTTGCTCCATGCGTTTTCTCAAATCATCAATATTCGGCTGCTTGTGCACTTCTCCCTGCTGCTGGGTGTAATCATCCCCTCCACCAGGGATGGGGCTTTGGCTATTCGAAATACGATTGCCGCCTGTCACCGCGGTAGCCAGTGGAGTACGGAAATATTCGGCAATCTGGATCAATTCTTTAGGGCTGGAGATGGAAATGAGCCACATCACCAGAAAGAAGGCCATCATCGCGGTCATAAAATCGGCGTAGGCGATTTTCCACGAACCATGCGCCCCACCACCGTGACCTTTATGTTTGCGTCGCTTTACGACGATAATGGGATGGGCCTGATTTTTCATGCGTCCTCGGTCGTCTGCTGCGCAGCTGGATTTCTCACCGCACGAACATGCTCTTCCAGTTCGATAAACGAAGGACGTTCGCTGGAATACAATGTCTTACGACCAAATTCGACGGCAATCGGCGGGGCGTAACCATTCAGGTTGGAGAGCAGCGTTATCTTCACGCACTGCATCATCTTGGTGGTTTCAGCGCTTTTCTGACGCAGGACGCTGGCAAGTGGAGAAATAAAGCCATAGGCCAGTAAAATACCGAGGAATGTCCCCACCATCGCATGCGCAATCAGCGAACCCAGTTCAGCCGCCGGGCGATCGGCGGAAGCCAGCGCATGGACAACGCCCATGACCGCCGCCACAATCCCGAATGCCGGTAGCGAGTCGCCAACCATCGCCAGGCTATTAGCCGGAACTTCGGCTTCGCTCTCATGAGTCTCAATTTCTTCGTCCATCAGCGCTTCAATCTCAAACGTATTCATGTTGCCGCTGATGATCAGTCGCAGATAATCGACAATAAAATCAAGCATCACGGCATCTGCAAGAATGCGTGGATAGCTGGCGAAGATTTCACTCTCTTTAGGGTTTTCGATGTCACGTTCGAGCGAGAACATGCCCTGCTGACGTGACTTGGCCATCAGGCGATATAGCAGCGCCAGCAGATCCATATACATCGCTTTGGTGTATTTCGAACGACGGAAAAGCATCGGGATCGCTTTCATCGTTCCCTTAATGGCTTTTCCGTTATTGCCGACGATGAATGCCCCAATACCTGCGCCACCGATAATCACCAGCTCAGCCGGTTGATAGAGTGCCCCAAGGTGTCCGCCGGTCATCATGTAACCGCCGAAAACTGTACCAATAACAACCAGGTAACCTAATAAGATAAGCACGACATCATCCTTTCGCAATTGACTATGACAGGATGCGCAGTCGGGAAGTTAACTTGAGGTCAGGACAAAAAAAAGCAGCGGTAATCGCTTACCGCTGCTGGAGTGTTTATCCACACCGTATCAGTTAAACAGCCTGTTCGATCTGTTCATCCAGCAGTTGTGGAATAATATCGGCAGCATTCTGGGAAAGTTTACGTCTTTTTACGGCCCGTGATGGCGGCTGGCATAAACTGCAGGCAAAGCTGCCTGCGGGTTGGTGTGCGTGGGTGATAAAGTTCCCGCCGCAGCAGTTGCATGTGGACAATTCCAGCAATCCGCTGTCGACAAAACGTACCAGCGTCCATGCGCGAGTTAACGCCAGCAGTGGACCATCTTCCTGCTGCGGACACTGCTCAAGATATAAACGATACGCTTTAATTACGGCATCCACACCGCTACACAACCCTGTTTTGAGCAGGAATTGCCATGCATTGCAAAACATCGAGGCATGGATATTTTGTTCCCACGTCATAAACCAATCGGTGGAGAAAGGAAGCATCCCTTTTGGCGGAGGACTGCCGCGTAATTCTTTGTACAGCTTGATAAGACGACCACGACTTAATTGCGTTTCGCTTTCCAGCATTTGCAAACGGGCGCCCAATGTGATTAATTCCATTGCCAACTGGATATCACGCGCTTCCTGAACAATGCTTTTTTCGCTCATCATCAAGCCCTTTTCTTGCGCGCGGCATCATCGATGTCGCTTAACAGTCGCGTAGAAAGCATGATGCCGGTATGAATTTGCTGGAGATCGTCAACGCGGGAGTCTTGCGTCAGGCGAGTAACAGTCTGGTGATCGTCGAAACGGAAGTGACACACCAGTTGGTTTGTTTCAGCCAGTTTGACCATTTGAGGAAGAGTTAATGTTGCCAACGTGTCCGCCATCTCTTCGCTGATACCAAGGCGAAACATCGCAGATGCTTTGTCCTGAACGATCAAACGTTGTGCAAGCAATAAATATGACAAATTGATGTCATAAATGTGTTTCAGCAACTCGGATGTATGCATTATTTGCATCCATAATAACCAACATTATTTTCATGCGGTGAAACCGCACCCCGTGATGTCGCCGGGAAGTCCCGGTAAAAAAAAGCAAAAGGTCAAATACATAGCAGCGTGACGACACATACACGTTGTGTAAATCAGCCCTTTTGAAGAATGCGCACTTCTTACAAGCTCACATCAATTCTTACAATTGTCTAAGATTTTTCCTAATTCGACGCAACTCTACCCGCCGCCAGTTACACATACAACGGAACCGTGCTGCGAATTTAAAGAATATGTGACGCAGATCACATAAATCAGCTAAACACTTAACATAAATCCATCAGCGCAGCTTTTACTTTGCCTATTTTTTAAACCGACATTCATCTTTTCGATTCCTGGCGTACGAATATTCTTGCAATAAAAGCGAATAGTATTTTGTTCACAAACGTTAATATCACGCTATGAAATAGCGAGCTGGATCACATATTTTATGTAAAACGACTTTTCAATTAAATTCTTTATAAACAACAACTTAAATATTAAGGGTGATTAATTAATACCGCGCAGTGATAACCCGTCAAATGTTAATATTTGTTTATTTTTTATTAACACATTGTTTTCATTGGCGGTGAGTTTTACTTAAGTGACCAGAACCTATTTGCAATTTATATGAAGCGATTATTCTATTTATAAGAATAATTAATGAATAATAATGATGGGATTCACACTATCCTGGGGAGAAACGTTGCAGTATGGAGTAAGCTGAGTAAAGCAGAAAAGTTCTCTCATAATTCTTGAAAAAAAGGAGCGAGTTATGAGCTATGCGCACATTCTGGTGGCGGTTGCCGCCACCCCTGAAAGCCAGCAATTGTTAGCCAAGGCAGTTTCTATCGCTCGCCCTGTCAACGCCCGTATTAGCCTGATCACATTGGTCTCAGACCCAGAAATGTATAACCAGTTTGCCGCCCCCATGCTGGAAGACCTGCGTGAACTCATGCAAGAGGAGACCCAGGATTTTATCGATAAACTCAGCAAAGAAGCCCAGTACCCCATCGAGCATACTTTTATTACCTATGGGGCACTGAATGAACATATTCTCGACGTTTGCCGTAAACACGCAGTCGATCTGGTCATTTACGGCAACCATAACCAGAGCTTCTTTTCGCGCGCTTCGTGCTCAGCAAAAAGCGTGGTCGGCGCCAGCCAGGTGGATGTTCTGCTAGTTCCTCTGGCTGGAGATTAATACCGTCTTCAGGTCGTTACGCCAGTTTCGAACAGGAAGGCACACTGTCTGACAACTGGCGCTTACTCTGACGCGACGTAACTTTTCTTAGATCGCATATAAATCTCGCCTGCCAGTTGTCGATATCGTTTTTAATGATAGTCTCAAGCATTTCAGCATGACGAGAGATACGTTCAGCAAGCGACATTGTCAGCGCCTGGTTAAGTGCGCCAGCCACTTCATCCCGGTCATAAGGATTCACAATAAGCGCAGAAGTTAACTCATTCGCCGCCCCGGCAAATTGCGATAACACCAGAACGCCGGGGTTGGCCGGATCCTGTGCAGCCACATACTCTTTCGCCACCAGGTTCATACCATCGCGCAACGGCGTCACTAATCCTACGTCAGAATAGCGGAATATTTTCATCAGCAATTTGCGGTCAAAATACTGGTTCAGATAGTAAAGCGGCGTCCAGCCCAACTGCCCATATTTACCGTTAATCCGCCCGGCCTCTGTCTCCAGTTGATGGCGAATATCCTGGTAGGCCTGCACCTCTCCGCGCGAAGTTGGCGCTATCTGCGTATAGCGAATTTTGCCATGGTGCTGCGGGTAATGCTCCAGCAGCGCCTCATAGGCCTGGAAGCGCTCTGGCAAGCCTTTGGAGTAATCCAGACGCTCAACGGAGAATATATTCTTCACATTCTTAAGCTCTGCCTTTAACTGCGCCATTTTTGGCGGCAGAGGACCTGAAGCCTGGCGTGCGATTTCCTCCGGCTCGATGCCGATTGGATACACTTCTGTGCGAAACGCTTTATCCCATGCTTTGTGGCGCTTATCGCTGTGGGTAGTTACCTGAGTCTGGACAGCCAGACAGTCCAGAAAAGCCTGGCGATCGTTTTCGGTCTGGAAACCCAGTAAATCAAAATCACACATCTGCTCAAGCAGAGCCTGGTGTGGAGGGAGCGCGTTAAAAATTTCCGGCGTCGGAAAAGGGATATGCAGGAAAAAACCGATGCGATTATTCACGCCGCGTTTACGCAACTCGTAGGCAAACGGTAACAGGTGGTAATCATGAACCCAAATAATGTCATCTTCGCTCAGCAGCGGCAGCAGTTTATCTACCAGCAAGGCATTAACCCGCTGATACCCCTCCCAGGCCGGGCGCTGAAACTGAACTAAATCCAACCGGTAGTGGAATGCAGGCCATAAAACGGCATTCGAAAACTGACAGTAATACTCTTCATAATCCTGCTCGCTCAAATTAAACGAGGCCCAGGTAATATTGCCACGAGTGACCTTTTTTAACGGTTTATCCTCATTACCGATATCGCCACTCCAGCCAAACCACAATCCACCAGCAGTTTTTAACGCGCCCAACACACCGACCGCGAGCCCACCTGCGCTCCCTTTGTCATCTGGCGAGGCGATACGATTAGATACTACGACTAAACGACCCATAGTCACCTCTTCTGTTGTTTGTTGTATTCGATTGTTGCTGCGAAGAGTTAATTTGCTCCAGCCAACGCCAGACATCGCTGACGCCATCCAGACGCCATGTCGCCAGCGTCGCCCCGCTCCCCACCTTCACTGAAATACCGCCTGCGCGGTTAACTACCTCAAAGCCGGTTTCATCCGTTAGATCATCACCGAAAAATACGGGGATCCGTCCGGCAAAAGGCGCTTCCTGCATAAATGCAGCAATTGCATCGCCTTTATTCGTACCTTTCGGTTTTATTTCAACGACACATTTTCCATGCTGCAATGCAAGCTGCGGCCATGTATGCGTGATGCATTCCGCCAGCGTTACCAGCGCTGGTTCATGCTCTGGCGCCTGACGATAGTGCAGCGCGAAAGCCATACCTTTTGCTTCCAGCGTCGTGCCAGGCAGTTTCGACAACGCCGTCTGTAACAGCGCGCCGGCTTCACGTTCAATACCCGCGGGCAGGCGCACTATATGGGTTTGACCATTGATGTCACGGCGTTCTGCCCCATGCACTCCGGCAAGCGGAAAACGAAAGGGAGTGGTGAGGCCGTCAAGCTCAGCCATCGAGCGCCCTGAAATCAATGCCAGCGCACCCGCGTTATGCGTCGCCAACTGATGTAATAATTGCAGGATTGTCTTAGGGACAACGACCTGGTCAGGATAGGGCTTGATCTCAGCCAGTGTCCCATCGAGATCAAAAAAATAAGCACAGTTTGCAGATTGTTCAGGGGGTAATGTCAGTGATGCTGTCACCCGGTTATCCTCCTCATCATGGTTTGTACGCCGCGCGGATCGCGCCGTATAGATGATGTATGACGGATATAAGTATAGACAGTGTGACCATGCTCGCCATTTGGAAAAACAATCGCCAGCCGGGTAGCGGCTGGCGATTAGCTGAGGCTAGACTAAAAAGTTAGGGCTTAAATCATTAAATGGTACGCTTCGCTTTTTGCTTGTAACGGTCGAAGATTACCGCCGCCAGCAGGATGAGACCACGTACGACGTACTGTGCAAAAGGAGAGATATTCAGCAGGTTCATCGCGTTCTCAACCGTCCCCAGAATCAATACCCCGGCGACCACATATGAGATTTTTCCGATGCCGCCTTTCAGCGAAACGCCCCCTAATACACATGCTGAAATCACGATCAGCTCATAACCGATTGAGGTCATTGGCTGACCGCTGGTCATGCGCGATGCGAGGATAATGCCGGCAATTGCGGATACCAGACCGGAAAGAATAAAGATAATAATCTTGGTGCGAACAACCGGAACCCCGGCCAGGCGCGCAGCCTCTTCATTCCCCCCAATAGCCAGCGTGTTACGACCAAACGTGGTTTTATTCAACAGTAAGCCAAATACGATGAAACAAACGATCGTTATCCAGATAGGTGCCGGCAGCCCGAACCAGTTAGCATAGCCAAGGGTGAAGAAACGCTCGTCTTCAATCCCGACCGCCTTACCGTCAGAGATAATGTAGGCCAGACCGCGGACAATCTGCATCGTCGCCAGAGTGGTGATCAGGGCATTGATTTTTAACCGTGCAATCACAAACCCATTCACCAGACCGCATAAAATTCCCAGCAACAGCCCGGCAGCGACGCCAATCCACAGGCTCTCGGTCATGTTGATGACCACGGCAGTTGTGACCCCCGCACAGGCAATGACGGATGCAACGGACAGGTCGAAGTCACCGGATGCCAGGCAAAATAGCATCCCACATGCGACCATACCCGACATTGATACCGCCAGTCCCAGCCCCTTCATGTTGATGAAGGTGGCAAAGTTTGGCACGAAGATGGCACAAACCAGGAACAATGCCGCGAACACCACCAGCATTCCGTATTGATCCCAAATGCGGCCAAGATTTAGCGCCGATTTCGCAGCACCTGAACCCGATGTAGAAACGGAAGACATCATACTCTCCTTATTCAGGCCACAGCCTGGCTGACTTTAGGCATTGCAAGGCTCAACGCCTGGCGTTCATCCGCCTGTTCATGAAGTAACTCCCCGGCAATCTCGCCTTCTCTCATCACCACGATACGATCGGCGACACCGAGAACTTCTGGCAGGTCACTGGATGCAAACAGCACGGCCACGCCGCGCGCCGCAAGGGCATAAATCACGTTATAAATTTCATGCTTGGCGCCCACATCAATGCCGCGGGTAGGTTCATCCAGCAAAATCACTTTCATCTCTTCCGATAACCACCTGCCAAGAATAGCCTTCTGTTGATTACCGCCAGAGAGGTTCATGATCAGTTGCTCCGCCCCCGGTGTTTTGATGTTGAGCGAACGAATATGGTGATCGGCATTGGTTTCTTCCCAGCCGTTATTGATCACGCATCCTCCCAATACATGTTTACGACGCGCGCTAATGTTGATGTTGTTACGCACCGAATGAACCGGAATAATCCCTTCAGCTTTGCGATCCTCCGGGCACAGCATCATCCCCGCTTCAATGGCGTGGCTCGGTTTGCGAATATCAATTGGCTGTTCATCAATAAACACCTGGCCTGCGGTGATACGCGTGCCGCCAAACAATCCTTTCATTAATTCGCTACGTCCAGCGCCCACCAGCCCAAACAGTCCGACGATTTCACCGCTACGCACCGATAAACTGATCGGCGTGCGCACGCCAGGGGCTTTGACCTCATGCAAACGCAGGCGCTCTGCGCCATAAGACCTGGATTTCCAGCCATAAATATCACCCAGGTCACGCCCCACCATCGCCTGCACCAGCGCGTCGTGATCGACCTGCTGCATATCCGTAAACGTTTTAACGTAGTGCCCATCTTTAAATACGGTAATGGCATCGCTAAGGGCAAAAATCTCCTCCATACGGTGCGAGACATACAGAATGATGCGCCCTTCGTTGCGCAGCTCACGGATAACGCGAAACAAATTCTCAATCTCGCGTGCCGACAGGGAACTGGTCGGTTCATCAAAGGCGATAATTTTGGCGTTACGCGCCAACGCTTTTGCAATCTCTACCATCTGCCATTGACCAATGGAGAGGTATTTCAGTGGCGTGTCGGGATCGATATCCATGCCAAGATGCTTAAGCTGTAGCCCCGCTTCATAGTTCAGCAGCGACCGATTCACAATGCCGCCTTTATGCGGCAGTTGCCCTAAATAGATATTTTCGGCAACGGTCATTTCCGGGACGAGATGCAGTTCCTGGTAAATAATGGCGACACCGGCGTTCAACGCGGCTGTGGTATCCGCAAACGAAACTTCTTGTCCGCGGATCGCCAGGGATCCCGTCGTTGGCGCATAGTTACCACTGAGAATTTTTAATAGTGTTGATTTTCCGGCGCCATTTTCGCCCATCAGCGCATGCACCTGACCGGCATAGCAATCGAAACTGATATCCGTAAGCGCTTTAACGCCAGGGAACGTTTTGCCAATGCCGCGAAATGAGAGATACGGGGTAGACTGTTGCATAACGTCTCCGTGATTCAGATCTTTATACCGGATGGCGGCTTTGCCTTATCCGGCCTACTGAGTACGTAATTCGTAGGCCGGATCAGACGCTTTGGCGACGCATCCGGCATTTATGTTACTTACCGCCTAAACCTTTCTTCGCCAGTTCTTCTTTGAAGTTATCGCGGGTAATCAGCACCACATCCGTCACTTCAGTAAACATCGGTGGCTCTGCACCTTTCGTTACCCAGTTGTAGAGCATTTGGCTTGATTTATAGCCGTGAACGTCCGGGCTTGGCAGTAATGAACCGTAGAACCCGGTCGCTTCGCCTTTAGAGAGTTCACTCACCGCGTCAACGCCGTTAATACCGATACCGATCACATTCGGCGCTTTAAAGCCTTGCCCTTCGGTCGCACGTACGCCGCCCAGCACAGTGTTGTCGTTCATCCCCACGATCAGCCAATGTTTGACTTCAGGATGCTGAACAAGCATGGAGTTGGCGGCGTCGAATGCGCCAGGGATATCATTCGATTTGGTTGGAACCTGGTAGATCTGTTTTTCCGGGAAGCCCGCAGCTTTAAGCGCTTCCATTGAGCCTGAAGTGCGGCGGCGCGCGGTATCCAGTTCGTTCGCGGTAATGGCCATTACCGCGGTGGATTTCACATCCCACCCGCGCTTTTGCATCTCCTTGTACAGCTCCTGACCCTGGCGTTCACCAATTTTTGTTGCCGCCATCATGACCAGCGGCACGGTGTCCATCGGTTTCCCTTTCGCGTTGGCAAACTGGTCATCGACAGCAATGACTTTCATATCGTAGCCGCGCGCCTTCGCCATAATGGCAGGCCCGAGTTTGGGATCCGGCGTACAAATCACAAACCCTTTCGCACCGCTTGCAGCCAGGCTGTCAATCGCGTTAAGGGTTTTCTCACCATCCGGGACGGCGATTTTTATCACCTCAAAACCAAGGTCTTTACCGGCCTTATCGGCAAATTTCCATTCAGTCTGGAACCACGGTTCTTCCGGTTGTTTGACCAGGAAACCGAGCTTCATGGACTCAGCGATAGCGGATTGTGACATAATGGCAGCCAGGCCGATGGCCGCCAGCGCTTTAGTGAATTTGTGCATGGTCAACTCCAGCTTTAACGTTCTTTTATGTAGGGTAAAATCAGACGATTTTTTGTAATTCGGACGTAAAACAAGGCATTACCTTTTATTGATAAGATCAATGCCAGTGCTGAGAGTATTTTTAGCGGGAAATTGATTCTCCATAAGAGAGCGGCATCACACCACAGAATTACAGTAATTGCGTACATAAATTCAGCGAGAAATGACATAAAAAAACGCGATTTTGACGACGAAGAAAAAGAGGAATAGCAGATTAGTCCATAACATCAGTCAGCAAATCCTTGTCCCCGAATGCTGAAGCATTCGGGAAAACAATGTTTACCATGGGTAGTAAATGTGGTCGGCGTGATCGCGAACCGGAATATCATCTCCCTACAGACGCGCCGAAAGCGTAAACGCAAAATCAAAAATATGCCCTAATCCTTTGCCGCTAATAAGATTGCCATCCTCAACAACGGGCGCATCGATATATTCGCCATCCGTGACGTTTTGCCATAAATCTCCCGAGCACACGTAGCGACGCCCCTTTAGCAGACCGTTGCCGCCCAGTACGCGCGCGGCCGCAGAGCACACAGGACAAATCAGTTTTCCCGCCTCATCATGGCAGGTGACAAACTGGATGACTGCCTCGCTGGCGGCAAGATTAACGCTACCTTGCGGCCCCCCAGGCAACACGACGGCATCGTAGAGATGGGCCTGACGCGCAGCCAACGTACTGTCGGTCACCATCGGTACGTCATGATAGCTCACCACCGCACGCGACTCCGCGCAGGCCAGCGTTTCAACTTCGATATTCAGGCGACGCAGAATATCAATGGTAACAATCGCTTCCGCCTCTTCAAAACCAGGCGCCAGCAGCACCGCAACCTTTTTCATAGGTAACTCCTCGATTTCCCCACATTCACCAAACAATAAATGCCGAATCGTACAGGTCGTTAAATTTATTAATTTCAGCAAAAATGATCTGGCGCAAAATATTAACTACCAGATAGTTTTCATTTACCTTACCCATTCGTGAAATCGCCACCAGCCGGGACTTCATAATCAGCGAGGTCAAGACAATAACGTATTGTTAAATTTAATTTTGTGATATGAAACAACATTTCATTATCAGAATATTACTATAAATACTTAAATATCAATCAATTACATTCACGCATCTTATATGACGAAATGCAGGTATTAAGAATATTGCTATGACAATATGTAAAAAAACATAAATATGCAGATTTAAGGATTTTCTTATGTCAGATCACGCGCTATGCTGAATCTCGATCGGAAGCGGATATAATCCGTGATCACTAAAGGACCGGCGGAACGGATTTATTCTGCTAACAGTTTTAATTGTACGTAGATGTGAAGTGCGGCGACAGCCCGTTGCACTGACGTTAGTAACGTACATTCTCCTTTCTGGAAATAAGGATATTGATATGGCTGCAGTTGGAATTGTTCATAAACTCAACACGCAAATGAATCTTGAGTTCTACGCATCGAATCTTTACCTGCACCTTAGCGAATGGTGCTACGAACATAGCCTGACAGGTACCGCAACGTTTCTACGCACGCAGGCGCAGGGTAACGTAACTCAAATGATGCGTATGTTTAATTTTATGAAAAGCGCCGGGGCTAACCCCATCGTCAAGGCCATCGATGTTCCGGGTGATGAACTGACTTCCCTTGAAGAACTGTTTCAGAAAACACTGGATGAGTACCAACAGCGTTCGAGTAAGCTTTCACGCTTAACCAATGAAGCTGAAGCATTGAACGATGAGCCAACCGTTGATTTTCTCCACGATCTGGAAAAAGAGCAGCAGCAGGATGGCGTACTGTTACAAACCATTCTTGATGAAGTCCGCAGCGCGAAACGCGCGGGACTGTGCATGGCGCAAACCGATAAACATCTGCTGAACGTCGTAAACTACCAACATCACTAATCTTCAATTTTCATAACGCTAGCCGGATAGTCATGCCACGCATCTTATCCGGCTAGCGCTCAATGATCGCTACGCTCGCGCCTATCATTCTCAAAGGCGCAAAAAACCTTTCTAAAACCTGAAACAACGGTTTATTTTAGTGAGACTCATTCTGCGGCGTGAATTTCAACTCGATCAAGGCAACAGCTTTTTGTATTGCGCGCATAGTAACCGGATCGGCACCTGCAGGGTGACTTGAAAAGTCGATGCTTTTCAGTTGGCTGGACATTTTCTCCCGGACTTCTACCGGGGCGATAACATCAATGACATCCAGAATTTGTTTGATAACCAGCTGACAGGCAACAACGTCCGAGAGCAGTTCCTGATCGGCATTCAGTGTTTGGGACATAATGAGCTCCTTATAGAAAGGTCGTCATAGTACCCATTCAGCGATCGAAACGGTAGCGGCGTACGCATAACGGATACGCTGAAAATAAAAAAACAGACCCGGTCAGTTTCTTTTGAGATGGCAAGCACAACATGAGTGAACATTTAGCAGTTGAGAATAAACGCGGTCTCTCCCCGGCGGCATTACTTGTAGCCGGCGCTTTCTTTATGGAGTTTATTGACGGTACGGTGATCGCTACCGCCCTGCCCGACATGGCCAAAAGCTTTGGCGTACAGGCGGTTGACCTGAATATTGGTATTAGCGCCTACCTGATCACCCTCGCCGTACTTATCCCCGCCAGCGGCTGGATTGCGGACCGCTTTGGCGCCAGAAAAGTGTTTACCCTCGCACTGGCGATATTTACCCTCGCCTCGGTCTTATGCGGTTTGTCCACCAGTCTTGAAAGCTTTGTCGCCATGCGAATCTTACAGGGCGTGGGCGGCGCATTAATGGTTCCTGTTGGCCGCCTTGCGGTACTACGCACCACGCCTAAACATCAGTTAATCACCGCCATTGCGACTCTGACCTGGCCCGCGTTAGTCGCGCCCATCATCGGTCCTCCGCTAGGCGGATTCATCACCAGCTATGCCAACTGGCGGTGGATCTTCTTCATTAACGTCCCATTGGGAATACTGGCGATAGCGCTGGCGCTACGTTTTATTCCGGATATTCATGACGACGAGCGCCGTCCGTTTGATATAGCGGGTTTTGTCGCGACCTCTGTTGCCATGGTAAGTCTGGTGTATGCCATGGAGTTGCTGGGAACCCAGCAGCCGCAGGGTTGGCTAACTGCCGGACTTCTCACGCTGGGAATAGCGACTTTCCTGTTTGCCCTACGCCATTTTCGCCGCGCCGCCTGGCCGATGATTCGTCTTGATGCCATGAGCGTCCCGACTTTTCGCGTCACGATGTATGGCGGATCGCTGTTTCGTGCCTCTATCAGCGCCGTACCATTTCTGCTGCCGTTAATGTTCCAGGTAGGTTTTGGCATGAACGCTTTTCACGCAGGTTCGCTGGTGCTGGCGGTGTTTGTAGGCAATCTGACGATAAAACCTGCCACCACGCCGTTGATACGCTGGCTGGGCTTTAAGAAATTGCTGTTGATCAACGGGGCCCTTAACGTCCTGGCGCTGCTGGCTTGTGCATTGATAACGCCGCAAACGCCCGTATGGGTTATTTTGCTGGTGCTGTATCTGGGCGGTGTGTTCCGTTCAATCCAGTTTACCGGCGTCAGTACGCTTGCGTTTGCGGACGTCCCCGCGTCGCAAATGAGCTACGCCAATACGCTGTTCAGTACGGCAACACAGTTAGCAGTGGGACTGGGAATTTCATTAGCCGCTATTGGGATCCGTATCGGCGCTGAAGTCAGTGAATGGCTGGCGCTGGGCAATATTCCGGGGATCAGCTTCCGCCTGGCCTTTGTGGCTATCGCCATAATTTGTCTGGTCGGTATGGTGGATACGCTGCGGCTTACCCGTGATGCCGGAAGTGCGGTGTCAGATAAGAACAGATAGCCCGGCGGGAGAACACCGCCGGGCCAGCAGGATTTAGCCAATAATCTCGCGCACAAACGCTTCGATCGACTTGTCCTGGCAGTTTTCAAAGAAGCACTGCTGGAAGCGTGGACCCGAGACGGCGGTTTTCACCAGTTCAGGATCGATAGCGCGCAGCGTATCCAGATAATTCTCTTTTACCACTGCCGCTTTCACCTGATTCAGAATACCGGCGTTACGCACCTGCGGCTCTTTACGTTCGGGTGGATAACCTTCCCCGGTACGTCCAGTAAACGCTTTTTCAAACATATAGCGCACATTGAGCTCGGCACCCCAGCCAAAGCCTTTGGCGAAGGCCAGAGAAAGCGCATTCCCATTGTTGATCTGAGAAAACAAGAATGCGTCCGCCGGATCGAGGCAGTAGCCGCATACGACTCCCGGATGGATATTCAGTGACATCATTGCGCCCTGACCCGTACCACAGCCGGTGACCACAAAATCCACGGCTTTGGAATTCAGCAGGATGCTGGCCATAATCCCTAAATGAATGTAGGTCAGATGATGGTCATTTTCATCGCTCATGCCGACGTTATAAACGGGAAAACCTTTCTCATCCGCAACGGCTTTAAGCTCGTTATGAATGATGGCGTTTTTGCTTGCCTGGCTGTTTTCCATCATCAATGCAATTTTCATTCTGTCATCTCCTGAATGCGTAGCGTGGACTGCTGAAAGTCATAACATTCAGGCCACATTACTATTTTGCAAACCCACTTTCAAATTTAATGAAATTTTGTTTTATAAAGTAATGAAGGGCTCACATTTTTCCCTCAGCAGCTCAGAATGGCCTCAAGAAAGTGACGTCGTTGCGATTAATCGCAGGTGATCTTCAGGCTATTCAAGCCATTGATACGTCGAAAGGCATGCCATGATAGACTATCTCCGAACTTTCAGAGCGATCTCATGAAGACCTTTATCATTGCCCTTTTGCCGCTCGTGCTGACAGGATGCACTATTACTAAACAGGCGCAGGTGAGCGAAGCCAGCGCCATCACCGGCGTGGTTCGCCTGACTTACAACCAGGCCATGTTGCAAACGGCACGAACCGATGACTACGTAACCCAGGGAACCGCCACCAAAGAGTGCCAGCGTATGGGTTATGCCAGCGCCGTTGCGTTTGGGCAGCCAGTGTCAACCTGTAGCGTATATGCCGGTTCTTTATGTTTGAACACCAAAATTACGCTCGCCTGGCAGTGTCACGGCGTCGCGGTATCTCCAGCGTCCTCATTCAATTACTAATATTTTCGACCAGCATTTTTTTGCTGGTCATTTGTTACTTCGGTATTTATATCCTCCGCTCAATAGCGTTAATGCGTTTTATTCCCATTCGTATTTTTAATAAATAAATTTATTATTTTACCTTTTGCAAATAATTAAATAACAAATTATAGTGGCGCCACGTAATATATAATAACGTTTGTGGAGCAGAACCATGCTGAAAACAGAAATGATCGACCAACTGAATGAGCAAATGAACCTTGAATTATATTCATCTCTGCTCTACCAACAGATGAGCGCGTGGTGCAGCTATCACAGCTTCGAAGGTGCTGCCGCGTTTCTGCGCCGTCACGCCCAGGAAGAGATGACGCATATGCAGCGTCTGTTCGACTACCTGACTGACACCGGTAGCTTACCGCGTATTAATACCGTCTCTTCCCCCTTCGCTGAATATGCTTCTCTGGACGAACTGTTCCGTGTCACTTACGAACACGAACAGCTGATCACCCGGAAAATTAATGAACTGGCTCACGCGGCAATGACCCACCAGGATTATCCGACGTTTAATTTCCTGCAGTGGTATGTTGCCGAGCAGCATGAAGAAGAGAAATTATTTAAATCTGTTATTGATAAGCTATCGCTGGCAGGAAAAAGCGGTGAAGGTCTTTATTTCATCGACAAAGAGCTGGCTACGCTCGATACGCAGAATTAATTCTGTTGGATAACGGTGGTGAGATACCACCGTTATTCGATAATCTTAATGGCGGCAGATCTTGCTTTCGTGCGTAGAGAAGCCGTCTTCTTTTGCAATAAACTTCCCCTTCGCCGCTAAAAATGCCACCAGCTCAGCCGCCGTCATTCCTTGCGCAGAACAGGTGTGAAAACGTGCCCGCTCGCCAAAACGAGCCGTAATCGCCGCCTCAAGACTGGCATTTGAATACTGCTCGCCAGATTCAATCATCATGTTGAGCACTTCATGCCCGTGAATAGATTCCATACTACCTCCTCAATAAAGGGCATAGCCTAATGTGAACCGCAGGGCGCTGCTTTGCGCTAACACAGGTTTACCAGCAGATAAATGTCATTTCCCATACATCTTAAAATCACCCAACAGTCGTAAAGATTTATGTACATGGATTGTAACGGTGATTTGACGAAAATAATGTTTTGCCTTAACCTGCGCCGCAGATATAACCGTTGATTATCTCTGGGACAGAGGAAAGCGTGAAAAACAGAACCCTGGGTAGTATTTTTATCGTGGCGGGAACCACGATTGGTGCCGGTATGTTGGCAATGCCGCTGGCTGCGGCAGGCGTGGGGTTTAGCGTCACGCTGGTATTGTTAGTCAGTCTTTGGGCGTTGATGTGCTACACCGCGCTGTTGCTGCTTGAAGTGTATCAACACGTACCGGCTGACACCGGGCTGGGTACCCTGGCGAAACGTTATCTTGGCCGTTACGGACAATGGGTAACGGGTTTTAGCATGATGTTTTTAATGTACGCGCTGACGGCGGCGTATATCAGTGGCGCAGGTGAACTGCTGGCCTCCAGCATCAGCGACTGGACCGGGACAGCTATCTCGCCATCAACAGGTGTACTGCTGTTCACCTTTGTTGCCGGTGGTGTGGTTTGCGTTGGGACGTCGCTGGTCGATCTGTTCAACCGTCTGTTGTTCAGTGCCAAGATAATTTTCCTGGTAGCGATGCTGGCCCTGTTAATGCCGCATATCCATAAAGTGAATCTGCTTACGCTGCCGCTTCAGCAAGGGCTGGCGCTGTCCGCAATCCCGGTTATCTTCACGTCGTTCGGTTTTCACGGCAGCGTTCCGAGTATCGTCAGCTATATGAACGGTAACATCCGTAAACTGCGCTGGGTATTTATTACCGGTAGCGCCATTCCTCTGATCGCCTATATTTTCTGGCAACTGGCAACGCTGGGCAGCATTAACTCGTCCACGTTCATGGGGCTGTTAGCCAACCACGCTGGCTTAAACGGATTGCTACAGGCATTACGCGAAGTCGTGGCATCGCCGCACGTTGAACTGGCGGTACATTTGTTTGCCGATCTCGCACTGGCGACCTCTTTCCTCGGTGTCGCGCTGGGGCTGTTTGACTATCTGGCAGACCTTTTCCAGCGCCGAAATACCGTAGCAGGAAGGATGCAAACCGGCGTGGTGACGTTCCTGCCGCCGCTGGCATTTGCGCTGTTCTATCCACGTGGTTTCGTGATGGCGCTGGGATATGCGGGCGTTGCCCTCGCGGTACTGGCGCTACTGATCCCCGCCATGCTGGCATGGCAAAGCAGAAAACATAACCCGCAGGCTAACTACCGCGTGGCGGGTGGCGCACCGGCGCTGGCGTTGGTGTTTATGTGCGGCATTGTGGTAATAGCGGTACAGTTTTCCATTGCAGCAGGGTTACTGCCTGAAGTGGGTTAAACAAAAGGGGCTTTACGCCCCTTTCTGTTAATGCAGACAGCACTGCTTGTATTTTTTCCCACTGCCGCACGGGCACGGGTCGTTACGTCCTACTTTGGCATCCACTTTTACCGGCACCTTCACCGGCGTTTCCTGCGGATGCGCCATCCACCAGGCATGCAGATCCAACGCCGCCAGACGGATAGCGTCCACGCTTTCTTCAAACTCTTCTGGCGTCAGTTTCTCAACCACCGCGAAGTTTTCTTCTGTACCATGCAGCGCAATAGCCTCGAGCGCCGGTTTCAACGTATCCGGTAATGCGGACCAGTCCGACAACGCGACGCCGCGCATATAACCAAAGCACCACTCTTCTACGATGGTCAGTTCATGCTCGTCAATTTCACGCAGACCAAACAGCGGCTCAAACTGCTCAGGGTATTCATCCAGACGATCGGCCGTATCCGCCATGTGCTGAAACGCCAGGTTCATGAAGCGCGTCATTTCTTTTTCGGAGGACCAGCGAGGGACATACTGCGCACCACCCCAAATTGCGACCAGCCACTGCTCCGGTTCAATTTCATACGGTGAACTGAGCACCGCCGTCAGCAAACCATCCAGTTCTGACACATCCAGAATAGCCTTGTCCGTATTGTACTTAGTCAGTACATCATCCAGCCATTCCAGTTCGCTCTCGTTTAATGGTCCCGTTTTCATAACGCTTTTCCTTAGTCAAAAATTCTCGCCTGTAATCATCCTACATGGCTGGAGGGATAACAGATACAAATGGGCGTGGGCGGCTTACAATTGCCGCCAGTTCAGGTTAACAGGAAACGAGGGGAATTCCGGTAGTTAACGCACAAAAGAGAACACCAGGCCGCCGGGCATCATACCGGGAAAACAGAACAAAACCACCCGTAGGTGGTTATTGTTGCTCAATACGGTTAAGCGTCGCGCTATACCCGGTTTTTTCTACCGCTTTAAGCAAAGTATCGGTAGGAAAACCTTCAGGCACGATCGCTTCTGCCTGCCTTGTCTTGAGTGAGGATTTCGCCTTAATGACGCCATCGGTTTCGCGTAATGCCTGATTGACCGAAATTACGCATAGCGAGCAGGTCATATTTTGTATATCCAGCACCACTTTTTGATTGGCCGCCTGACCCCACAACGGCAATAATAAGCCTGCAACTAACGTGAAAATCTTCATTCAAACACCTCATAAAACCAGGCAACCAGCGTTGGGTAAAATAACACCGGCAAAATCAACGCCAGCGCACACCAGTAGAGAACGCGCGCTTGTTTCAGGGTTAGCCAGCCAGAACACCACAACCGTTTGGAAAAATAGAGTCGCCAGAAAACACGCAGTAATAATCCCAATGACAGCAGCATCAAAGGAATTCGTAAAAACTCAAACCGGGTTAAAACAGCAAAGCTCGCCGCTGAAATACCAAATAACAGATATAACAGCGGCCCAACGCAGCATAAGCCGGCAGTGATGGCAGCCGCCGCGGCCGTCAGCAGGGTCAGTCCCGCGCCTTTAGCGTTGTTCTGTGGCGACATAGCGGTAGGAGAACACTTTAGGATCGTAGAAATTGATCGGGTCGCCATCGACTTCTGCGTAAGGATAACCAAAGTTGTTCATGGCGCCCTGCTCTGTCGCCGGATACAACTCGAAATCACGTCCGTAGTTGAATCCTACCCAGTTCATTTCCCAGTTACCAAACAGGTAAGCGTTGACGGCCTGGACATCGGCGTCCTGATGCGATTTTTTCTCAGTCAGACGCATTTTGGTCACGTCAGCGGGATCGCACGGTAACCAACCGTAACCTGCCAGATAGAATTCGGCGCGACAGTGCTGTCCACCGCTGACATCGGCAACGCCTGCGCTATCGGCCTTGCCAAAGGCGCTTTTCGAGTAGCGCTCGAGCTTATTGGCTTTGCCCAGACGGATGCCAAACAGTTCACGCGCCGGAATACCGCTGGCCCGTGCCAAAGCAACAAAAACGGAGCTCATATCGGTACATTTTCCCTTGAGCTTGCCGCTTTTTAAGATCTCCGCCACATCACCGGTACCGCAGCCAATAACGTCATTATCTCGTTCCATATGGCTACTCACCCAGTCGTAAATGAGACGCGCTTTTTTCAGCGGATCTTGCTCATTACCGGTAATTTTGCGCGCGGTTTCCAGAACCAGCCCATCAACAGGCGTATGTGCCGTCGGTAACAAGTAGGGTTTTACATCCAGCGGATAAATAATCTGCTCCGGTACTTGCCAGGTTTTTAGCGCATCCTGCTTCAACGGCTCCCAGTCGGCGGTTTCAATGTCGATATCAACGTTAATCAACAATTCGCTCTGGGAGTCTGGCCAGGTGGCGAACAGCGTCTTCGCGCCATAGGCATTGTTGGTGGTGACATACGCCTGCTGATAGTTCCCGCTAAAGGCAAGGGCTGTCATTTGTTGAAACGCAGTATCTACAGGTAGCGGGATCCAGAGTTTCACCACACCGCGCGATCCCTCAGCAGGGTTGAGTTTATACGTTTGTGATAAGACAAAGCGTCGACGCGCGACAGGCGCGACTGTTGGCTCCGCGGCATGTACCGTCTGGCTAAGAACCGTAGGCCCGACTAAACCGGCGGCGGAAAGGAGAACGCTATTTTTGAGAAATTGTCGACGTTGCATTGCTGTCTGTCCATGTTGTAAGAGTTGAGCTACGGCCCGTTGGGAAACCGGCGATCATCACAGCAGACAGACGCTGACTTAAAAAGGCGAGTCGATGGAGATTATTCATCAATAACAGACCTGTTAACTGTGAATGAAATGAGAGACTACAAGGTCGCTATTAAGCCATTTACAGGCAAAAAAGTACAGTAGCAAGCGGATATCAATCTGCCAGATCACCCTGTCGCATGAAGCAAACGCAGCAGAAATCCGGCCTATATTTAAATGCATGCAATAGTAGAAATAACCCAATCCATAATCCCGTTTCATATTCTGGGAGGAAGTAAAAATGGCAATGAGAATACTGTCTATTGATGGCGGCGGGATCAGAGGCATCCTGCCGGGTATGCTACTTGTGGCACTGGAGAAGAAATTGCAGGATATATCAGAAAATCCTGCCGCCAGAATTGCGGATTACTTCGATCTGGTTGCCGGTACCAGTACCGGGGCCATTCTGTGTTCTGCTTATGTTTGCCCTGACACAAAAGGAAAACCAAAGTTCTCCGCTCAGGAAGCCGTCAATTTCTACCTTCAGGATGGGGATGAAATTTTTGATGTCGGTGTCTGGAAAACAATCAGTTCACTGGGTGGCGCTACCGATGAGAAATATTCTGCAAAGGAGCTGGAGCGAGTATTAAAAATGGCATTCGGTGAAACAAAACTCAGTGAATTATTAAGACCAACCTGCTTTGTTTCTTATGACGTGAGCAGTCGTCTTCCTGTCATTTTCAAACAACATTCAGCCCTCGCCAAAAATCGGGACTTCCTGGTCAGGGACGCTTTACGGGGTACCTCTGCGGCTCCCACCTATTTCGAAGCAGCGCGTATTTATTCATTGCCCCCTGTTCCCGAAAAATTTGTCCTGGTTGATGGCGGTGTGGTAGCAAACGACCCCGCGCTCTGTGCCTATTCCGAAGCGATTAAATTCAGTAATGTCGCTGGCATTAAGGATATGATTATTGTCTCACTGGGAACCGGCAAGAAATTGCAGGGGTATTCCTATTCCGAAGTTAAGGACTGGGGCCCCTTTGGCTGGGCAAAACCGGCTATTGATATCGCGCTTGAGGGGGGGCCGCAGATGACCGCGTATTATCTGCAACAAATTGCCTCAACGGTAAAAAATTCTAAATACTACAGAATACAGCCTGAACTATACGGCGCCGATCCAACGCTGGATAACGCATCGCGTGAAAACTTAGAACTTCTGCGCCAGGCAGGTCTACAAAATGCCGCCGTGTATGATAAGACATTGACTGAGATCGCTAAGTTATTAATCAATAGTGGAGGCAATTTTAAATATCAGGACGCTCATTAATCCCCAACGCTGACTGAGCTCAAAATATATGCACCTTCGTTGCCAGTTTACGGGCTAACCCTCTTGCCCCCTCACGCATGACCGTATTGTGATTCCAGCGAAATACAGGTGCCGCCAGCGGGGCAAGATAATTCATCCAACGGATAGTGGTTCGGACATTCCAGTCATATTTGACAATAGTCTCTTTGCCACTCGCAGTAAAAGACCACACACCTCGCCCTTCTACCGCCCCGCTGGCTTGTCCTTCAAGCAGAGAGCAAGGGAGAATATTCAATACGTTGATATCAAAGGTTAAACGATAAGGAAGCGCCCCTTTCCAGGTATAACGATGTAGCGCGCCAATGCCCTGTAAATCCCCCTTCTTAATCTCCACAATTCTTTCCAGACTTCCCCACCATTCCGGCCACTGGTCCGGATGGGAAAAAATATCCCATACCTCCTGGATTGAAGCCTCAACCCGCCAGACCGTGGAAAACTGATACTCAGCCATAGTACGGGCTCCCTCAAGGCGTGAAGAAATTAGCGGGAAAACGGATGTTGATAACCATAGCTTCCAGAAGAACGGTTTCTAATCGCCGCCCATCTGGGGAATAGCCGATCACTTTGGCAGGGAATCCGTGATAATTATCCAGCCAGACGTCGTAGCGGTGAACGCCATCCACTGTCATTATTCCTGGCCCAACCACAGACACATGCGTCGTCTCCCGCCCCGCTAGACGCTCCTGAGCAACAACCGTCGTTGTTCCCTCGCGCTGCAGATGGCGAATATTGCCTAACAACACGCCGATATCAGAACGATCCACCCGATGACCGCGCTCATCCTGGATCAATGAATTGGTCGGCGACAGGTGCAAAATGGGCAACGACCCCACACCAAATGGCCATAATGTCACTTTACCGATGACGGGATTAAAGATGAGCACCGCGCCTGAATGCGGCTGGGAAAAATCCATTCGTACGTAGCCGGGTTTCTGATAGCTGTAGCGAATGATTTTATTCTCATCCTGCGCAGATGAAGATCGCAGCATGACCTGATAAGAGCTCATGTTGTTAAATGACTGCAGCGAAAATGCAACAGGATCCGTGGCTCTGGCTCGCGGTGATAATCCCCCTCTTTCTTCCACCGACCATACTGAGCAACTAAAGACAAGCAATGCGGTGAACGCAACTAGCGGAAAAAATGAGACGCTCATGGCCGCCCCCTGTATCTGTACTATCTGCCAACAGGAGTCATCGCCTGTCGACTGTTATTATAGTTCTTAACCGCGTGGCGCTACTCTCCCTGCTTCTCAGACGCAGTAGGAACAGTTGGTTAAATTGTTGGTTTTCTTTTCAGTTGAGGTGACAACATCAAGCTATACTTTAATAGCCATACTCTTAACAGGTATTAATCATGAAACTGCCATCGGTATTTTCATGCGCCGTTCTCATCTTACTGCTGCTGGCGTCATCATCTGCCACAGCCAGCGCGTTACAAAACCAGGCCGCGAGTGAGCAAGCGTTAAGCGCGGCACTCCGTGCCGGTAATGGCATCATCATCATTGGCGGTACAGATGATTTCGCTTTCACGTTCAGGGCACCAAACCGAATCCACAGACATTTAGCGATTCAGGATAGCTTTGGCGATCCCACCATGATAAATGGTTTCCAGGACCTCAACGATAATCCTGCCCGAAATGGGTTTATCAACAACCCTGCCCGAGGACGATTTATGCTTAACGCACCGATTCGTCGATAGAGTGATTATCTATTGCAAATGTTTGAAGGGCATTTTACGTATCAGGCAGGATAAAACGACGAATTACAGGCACAAAAAAACCACCCGTAGGTGGTTTCACGACACTGCTTATTGCTTTGATTATTCTATTCTTTCCCATGGTACCCGGAGTGGGACTTGAACCCACACAGCGCGAACGCCGAGGGATTTTAAATCCCTTGTGTCTACCGATTCCACCATCCGGGCTCGGGAAGAAATTGGAGGCGCGTTCCGGAGTCGAACCGGACTAGACGGATTTGCAATCCGCTACATAACCGCTTTGCTAACGCGCCGAAATCTTCTGGCTTTTCAGCCGACATCCGCTATTGCCGATGCCTTTAATTTGGAGCGGGAAACGAGACTCGAACTCGCGACCCCGACCTTGGCAAGGTCGTGCTCTACCAACTGAGCTATTCCCGCATCACCAAGTAACTTTGTTAATCACTTGATTTTGTTATCGTCTGGCAATCAGTGCTGCCGTTCGATGCGTTGCATTCTACTTACCTGACGCAATGAGTCAACGATATTTTTCACCACTGACGATCGTTTGCTGAAATTTGCGCCGAAACGATCACTGTTCAAGCAAATCTCCCCATGCAGCGCTCAAATACTGGAACATTGACCACAAAGTCAGTACCGCAGCGACGAAGAAAAGTGCGATCCCGGCATACTCTACCCAAATATTTGGGCGCCACAGCAACCACGCCAATGCGGCCATCTGCGAAGTGGTTTTCACTTTACCGATCCAGGACACTGCCACACTGCTGCGTTTACCCAGTTCTGCCATCCATTCACGTAGCGCAGAGATGATAATTTCACGCGCGATCATCGTGGCGGCAGGAAGCGTCACCCACCAGCTGTGATAGTGCTCCGTCACCAGCACCATCGCGATAGCAACCAGCACTTTGTCGGCAACGGGGTCGAGGAAGGCGCCAAAACGCGTGCTTTGGTTCCAGCGACGCGCCAGATAGCCATCAAACCAGTCGGTGACCGCCGCAATACAGAAGATCAGCGCACAAACAAAGGGAGCCCAGGTGAATGGCAGATAAAACGCCAATACAAAGAATGGGATCAGGATGACGCGAAACAGCGTGAGCAACGTAGGGATATTAAATTGCATATGACGGATAACTATCTGTTGTCAGTGAAATTACCCCTATGTTGCTACAGAGGGCCTAATGTTTCAACGAGTAGAAGATCTTTTCTGCCAGAGCTTGCGAAATACCCGGCACTTTTGCAATTTCTTCAATACTTGCGTTACGAAGACCTTGCAAACCGCCCATATATTTCAACAACATCTGCCGACGCTTAGGCCCAACGCCTTCAATGGTCTCAAGCGTGCTGGTACTTTTCACCTTCGCGCGTTTTTTCCGGTGTCCGCTGATCGCATGATCGTGAGATTCATCGCGGATATGCTGTATCACATGCAATGCGGGCGAATCCGGCGGCAGGCTAAAGCCCTCTCCTTCCGGCTCAAAGAATAGCGTTTCCAGACCCGCTTTACGATCGGCCCCTTTCGCCACCCCCAGCAAAAGTGGGTGCTGTTTATCCCAGGGAACATCCAGCTCAGCAAAAACGGCTTTCGCCTGTCCCAACTGACCTTTACCGCCATCGATCAATATGACGTCCGGAACCTTACTTTCTTCTATCGCCTTACCGTAACGCCGACGCAGAACCTGATTCATCGCCGCATAATCGTCGCCCGGCGTAATGCCGGTGATGTTGTAACGACGATACTCTGCGCGCAGTGGGCCATTGGCATCAAAAACCACGCAGGAGGCGACCGTCTGCTCGCCCATCGTATGGCTGATGTCAAAACACTCCATGCGTTTTACAGCGGGTAACTTCAATACCGATGCCAGCGCCGTCAGTCGCTGAGTAATGGTCGACTGCTGAGAAAGCCTGGTGGTTAACGCTACTGCCGCGTTGGTACGCGCCAGCTTCAGATAACGCGCACGATCTCCGCGCGGTTTCGTCTGAACATTAATCTTCCGCCCGGCCAGTTCAGACAATGAATCCGCCAGCAGAGTTTTATCGCTAAGATTAAAATCGAGCAGGATCTCGCCAGGTAAGGTACGCATCTGACTTCCCTGCAAATAAAACTGCCCGACAAAGGTTTCCACCACCTCGCCGAGTTCTGTTCCATTCGGTACTTTCGGGAAATAGCTGCGACTGCCCAACACTTTACCCTGACGAATGAACAGTACGTGCACACAAGCCATGCCAGCGTCAAACGCCACCCCGATAACGTCCAGATCGTCCCCGGAATTCGAGACAAACTGTTTTTCGGTGACGCGACGTACAGCCTGAATTTGGTCACGAATACGCGCAGCCTCTTCAAATTCGAGATTTTGGCTGGCCTTTTCCATCCGGGCGATAAGTTGGGTTAATACCTGATCGTCTTTCCCGGACAAGAATAAACGGACGTACTCGACCTGCTGTGCATACTCTTCCTCACTCACCAGGCCCGCCACACAGGGACCGAGGCAACGGCCAATCTGATATTGCAGGCAAGGTCGCGAGCGATTGCGATACACGCTGTTTTCGCACTGGCGGATGGGAAAAATTTTCTGCAACAGCGCCAGCGTTTCTCGTACGGCATAGCCGTTGGGGAACGGTCCAAAGTACTCGCCTTTGGCATGCTTGGCCCCACGATGCATCGCCAGCCGTGGATGAGTATCGCCGCTGAGGAAAATAAAAGGATACGATTTATCATCGCGCAGCAATACGTTATAGCGCGGCTGATACAGCTTGATGTAGTTGTGTTCAAGCAATAACGCTTCGGTTTCGGTGTGTGTCACCGTGACATCAATCTGCTGGATTTGCGCGACCAACGCTTCGGTCTTACGCGACGCGAGATTACTACGGAAGTAACTGGAAAGCCTTTTTTTCAGGTCTTTCGCTTTCCCGACATAGATAACCGTCCCGGCGGTATCATACATACGATAAACGCCGGGCTGACTGGTTACGCTCTTCAGGAACGCTTTGGCATCAAACTGATCGGTCACTGGCTTGTTAATGTCTCCGCATTACACAGGCCATGGCGAATTGCCAGGTGAGTCAACTCGACATCGCCGTGAATGTTTAATTTACTGAACATTCGATAGCGATAGCTGTTCACCGTTTTAGGACTAAGATTCAGTTGTTCTGAAATCTCATTGACCTTCTGACCTTTGGTGATCATCAGCATAATCTGCAACTCGCGTTCAGACAAACTGGCAAACGGGGTTTCCGTTTTCTCAGGTTCAATCTGGCTGAGCGCCATCTGCTGAGCGATATCGGAGGCAATATAACGTTGCCCGGAATAAACCGAACGAATGGCACTCACAACTTCCTGGGGGGCGGCTCCTTTGCTGAGATATCCTGCGGCACCTGCCTGCATGACCTTTGCAGGTAACGGGTTCTCGGTATGTACCGTCAGCATAATCACTTTAATGTCTGCCGTTGAACGCGCAATTTTGCGGGTTGCTTCGAGACCGCCAATACCGGGCATATTCATATCCATCAGCACAACGTCCACGGTATTTGAGCGGCACCATTTCACCGCATCTTCACCGCAGCACGCTTCGCCGACAACTTTTATGCCTTTTATATCTTCCAGAATGCGTCGTATCCCTGCGCGCACCAGTTCGTGGTCATCAACAAGAAAAACGTTGATCAAAGGAATATCTCCAGAATAGGGATAACGCTACCGATAGTTAATCGGTCCTATGTTAACGGGTTTTATCTCAACTTTGAAATGTAAAAAACGTCCGACTTTCGATTTTGCTCTCGTTTTTGGAAATTAGATTGTACGGCGGGTGGAAAATTTCAGGCCTCATAGCCTGCTGCCACGGTTATATCTGCATAGCTGTTTCAGAATAGTGACAAAAAATTCATATTCCTGCGCTGAATGCAAAACAGGCAGCCAAAGTTGTAACAACAATTAACGAGTAAAATACTCGAAATAAACAACAAGTGGAGAAAATATATGCACTGCAACATGTTGTTTATTTTAATGTCCATCCCTTTAGCTTGCACAAAAAACAACCACTGATATTTTTAGCCTCGCTTATGGTATACTCCGCCGCCTTAAGATCTGACATCGCACTTTTTCATTGAAACATAACGAGGAAAATAAATGAGTACGCCTGACTTTTCCACTGCTGAGAATAACCAGGAACTGGCCAATGAAGTCACCTGTCTGAAAGCCCTGTTAACACTGATGCTGCAGGCAATGGGTCAAGCCGATGCTGGACGCGTGATTCTTAAAATGGAAAAACAGATCGCGCTGATTGAAGATCAATCACAGGCTGCGGTATTTTCCAGCACTGTTAAGCAAATTAAACAGGCCTACCGCCAGTAACAAGAAACCGGCTGACAGCATTGCTATCAGCCGGTTTTGCGTCTGACACTCAGAACGATAATTTATTCAGATAAGCCCGGTCGCAGCGGCGTAACACGCTATCTGCGTTTTGTTTGGCGCATTGAATTTCTTTTGCATATTCTTCTGGTGAAAGTTAACGGTATTTTCAGAAATCGACAGTATTATCGCTATCTCCGAAGACGTTTTCCCCTCTGCGGTCCACTTCAATATTTCTTTTTCCCGCTTGCTAAAACGCATCTCTGGCACCATGACCATGTCATCTTCCAGTCGCGTCAGCACCGACAGGCTTTCCCGCACCAGAAGCTGCATTCTGAGCTCCACTTCATCATTCGCAAAACGACTATTTTGGACACTCGCTCGCGATACCGATAAAAATCCCAACGCCCGATTCGGCAACATTAAACATTGCGTCATCCCTTTGCGTAAACCGTGATTGCGTGCGGCGTCCCACAGGGGTTGCGCATCACGAAACAAGCTATCGTCCCAGGGTAAATGCCCCTGGCTGAAGTTTTCAGGCTTCAGCACCGGATCAATGGCGAAATAATTCTCGGACTGATAATGTGCCACCCACGCTTTGGGATAGGTCGTATGAAGTGACGTTTTAGGACGGGTAAAGGGTACGGGATGACGAACACAGAGAGCGTAGAAATCGAACTCTAAATGCTGCGTCTGTTGTTGTAACTCATTATAGACATCCTCTGCCGTCGCCATTTCCTGAAAGCGTAACAGCATGCTCCGTCGCCAGGTAAAGAAATCATGATCCTGCATACTAAGTGGTAATGCCCCTGCGATTGATAATCATCCAAACATATGAAACAAGCTAACACATAAATGTATTTTATATATGCAAATTATCGGACAAATGAAAAATTACTTGAGCGTGACTCAATCGCCAGAGTAAGCAATAGAATCAAGTATTAATAATAAAGCAATATTTATAAATAGTTATGCGCACAGCACTCACCATAAAACAATGCCGGTGAGTGCTGCTTGTACTATTTATTGCATGAGGAATTTTTCGAGAAACTGACGGGTTCGCGGCTGTTGCGGATGCGTAAATAAAGATTTAGCGGGTCCCTGCTCCACTATCCGTCCTTGATCCATAAATATCGCCCGGTCAGCCACATCACGCGCAAAGCTCATTTCATGCGTCACAATCACCATGGTGCGTTTTTCCTGCGCCAACTGGCGAATGGTATTAAGCACCTCGCCAACCAGTTCAGGGTCAAGCGCTGAGGTGGGTTCATCGAATAAAATAACCTCTGGTCGCATCGCCAGCGCCCGGGCAATCGCCACGCGCTGCTGCTGCCCACCGGACAGGCGGCGCGGATAGCTGGTTTCTTTTCCCGCCAGCCCGACTTTTGCCAGCAGTTCGCGCGCACGGGCTGTCGCTTCGGCTTTAGGTTCGCCTTTGACAATCACCGGACCTTCAATAATGTTTTCCAGCACCGTACGATGGGGAAACAAATTAAAGTTCTGGAACACAAAGCCTACGTGCTGGCGCAACTGGCGAATCAGTCCTTTCTGCTGAGTTAACGACCGCGCGGTATCAATGGTTATCTCACCCACTTTAATGGTGCCCGCCTCCGGTTGCTCCAGCAAATTAATGCTCCTCAGCAGCGTGGTTTTGCCCGAACCGCTCGGTCCGATAATCGCCACAACTTCACCGGGTTTGACGTCGAGATCGATCCCATGCAGCACCGTTTGCCCATGGAATTTTTTGACCAGGTTTCTGACTTCAATAGCACTCATTTCGGCTCTTTCTCCTGGCGGTTCAGTTGTTCTTCAAAATAGTTCTGCAGCGCAGAAAGCACTGTCGCCATTACCCAATAAATCAAGGAGGCCGCCAGATACATAGTGAACACTTCCAGCGTACGCGAGGTAATCAGCTGCGCCTGACGGAACAGTTCAGGAACCTGAATAGTCGCGGCCAGCGAAGTGTCCTTCACCAGGCTGATAAAGCTGTTGCTCAGCGGCGGCAGCGCAACGCGTGCCGCCTGCGGCAGGATCGCCCGGCGCATGGTCTGCCAGCGCGTCATGCCAATACTGGCCCCCGCCTCCCACTGCCCTTTGTCGATGGAAGAGATTGCCGCCCGCAGCGTTTCCGCCGCGTAGGCCGCCGTATTCAGCGACAAACCAATCATCGCCGCCGGGATGGGATCCAGCTCAATACCAAACTGCGGCAGACCGTAATAGATCATAAAAAGTTGGGCGATCAACGGCGTTCCGCGAAAGACAGAGATATAAAAGCGCGCCAGCCAACGTACAGGTAATAGCGGCGACAGGCGCATTAGCGCCAGGATAAACCCCAGCACGAGGCCAAAGAACATCCCGCCGATACTCAGTTGCAGCGTAAAAACCGCGCCTTTAAGCAGATACGGTAGGGAATCGATCACCAGTTGGATACTTTCTTGCATTACGTTTTTCTACCTGATTGTTACACGTGAGGATGGTAGGCAAACAATGCAGGCGCCCCACCGGTATGGATAAAGAGAATTGGCCCTTCATCTTTAAAGCGCTTCTGGCTGATGCCGTCAATCAGACCCGCCATCGCCTTGCCGGTATAGACCGGATCCAACAAGATGCCTTCCAGCCGCGCCAGCAGTTTTACTGCTTCCATGCCCTCTTCGTTTGGCGTACCGTAGCCCGGCGCATAATAATCATCCCATAGCAGGATATCCGCTGAGGCCGTCAGTTCCAGTTCACGGGCAATGTCCTGCTGTAGCGTAACAACTTTGGGCTTTTGATCGGCCACGCTGCGCGAGACGGTCACGCCAATCAGCTCAACGTGTGGCATCAGCTGTTCCAGCCCAACGGCCAGTCCGGCATGCGTACCCGCGCTGCCCGACGCCACGACCACGGAAGACAGCTCTACGGCCCCTTCACTCTGTTGCGCAATTTCCAGCGCGCTTTCCACATAGCCCAGCGCGCCCAGAGCATTGGAACCCCCAACCGGGATCACGTACGGACGGAACCCTTGCGCTTCAATCCGCGTCGCCAGTTCCTGAAGTTGCGCATTCGGATCGGTCAGCGCATCGCACATTTCAATCTGGGTATTAAACAGGTCCAACAGCAGACGGTTGCCGTTGCTGAGATAGTTTTCCGCCGTGGTGCCAATCGGGTTTTCCAGCAGCGCCACGCAGTGCAGGCCAAGTTTAGCCGCTACCGCCGCCGTCTGGCGCACATGGTTAGACTGGATAGCGCCCGCGGTTATCAACGTATCGGCCCCTTCACGCAGCGCATCCGCCGCCAGAAACTCCAGCTTACGCAGTTTATTGCCGCCCATGGCCATCGGCGTAACGTCATCGCGTTTGATGAAAATATCGCGCCCAAGATAGTCGGAGAAGCGTGGAAGATATTCGAGCGGTGTTGGTGCGCCAATAAATTCCAGACGTGGAAAGCGCGTTAAGTTATGCAGCGGCATACAGCCTCCGGTATTTGTTGTTGTGATGTTCTTTTTATTATGCACGTTCAGGCGCAATGAAATAAAAAAAGGCGCTGTTAAAGGCGCCTTTTTTCATCGGATGACGATTATTTCGTCACATCCGCTCCAAACCATTTTTCAGACAGCGCTTTCAGCGTACCGTCTTTTTGCATTTCGGCAATGGCGGCATCAACCGCTTTCAGCAGATCTTCATTGCCCTTGCGCAGCGCCACACCAGATTCCTGGCGGGAGAAAGCCTCACCGGTGACCGCCAGCGTATCTTTGGTTTTCTTCACCAGATCCAGCGCTGCCAGACGGTCAACCAGAATCGCGTCGATACGGCCTACACGCAGATCCTGATATTTGGTCGGGTCATCATCATAGGTACGAATATCCACGCCCTGCACGTTCTGGCGCAACCACTCTTCATAGTTGGTGCCCAGACCCACGCCGACTTTTTTACCTTTCAGATCGGCGGCGGTCTTGATAACGCCTTCATTGCCTTTCTTCACCAGCGCCTGGATACCAGAGACCGTATACGGGGTAGAGAAATCGTATTTTTTCTTCCGTTCGTCAGAGATGGTCACCTGGTTGATAACCACGTCAATGCGTTTGGAATCAAGCGAGGCCAGCATGCCGTCCCACTTGGTCGGCTTCAACGTGGCTTTCACCCCAAGGTGCTTTGCCAGTGCTTCGGCGAACTCCACTTCGAAACCCGTCAGCTTGCCGTCATCGCCCTGAAAACTAAACGGGGGATAGGTCCCTTCCAGGCCCACCAGCAGCGTACCGCGCTCTTTAACTTTATTTAACAGACCTTCATCTGCATAAGTCTTTACGCTCATTCCGGCGACAAGTGCAACAGCCATTACACCCATCAGAGCCTGACGTCCCAGAAGTGCTAATTTCATAGTTACCCCGAATATTGTCATTAGTGACTATCATTTATGACCGTAGTGTAGAGCGTTTGTCGTGATTCACAAACACCACTCCGTTACACCTTATTCGTTTTTAATATATATCAGAACTGGCTGTCCAGGAGGATTTCTGCATATGCCCCATATGCGTATGGGCTTTAAACTGCTCATACTTACGCAATGCGATGCGATAATTGTTGGTGCTGGTTTCCGGCAGCCACGGGGCAAGGTTTTCGTCGAGGAACCCTTCCTGCAGCAATTCGTGAGAGATATTTTGTTCGGTCAGATGATTGCCAAGGCGGCGCAGGCGGACAACGTATTCACGTACCGTGCCGTGGCTCATTTCGGTCTGCTCAAATAAAAATTGTTTAAATCCGATGATGTCAAAAAAGTCGCTCTGCTCTTTGCAATGCAAATCACCGCAAAAACGACACAGCGCCACCCACTCTTTTTTCTCCTGTTCCCACTCTGCTTCATCCAGCAACGTGTCCAGGCGGGCGATGGCGATTTTATTAACAATTTGTCCACGGCGAACCAGCGTGATCCTGTCGAGCAACTTCAGGCAATGGGCGCAATGCGTCTGGCTGTGTTTGAAATCTTTGAGGTAGCGGCTTAGAGGCCGTCTTTTTGATTGCTGCACCGTCATGAGAACTCCTGGTAGTCAATTCGTAATGCGGCATTGTTCAGGGGTAATGATTACCCCTATAGCTTACCCAGCTTGGTGCGTAGACGTTTGATGGCCTGGCTGTGCAACTGGCTGACCCGCGACTCCCCGACTTCCAGTACCGCGCCGATCTCTTTCAGATTCAGCTCTTCCTGGTAGTACAGCGTTAACACCAGCTTTTCGCGCTCCGGCAACGCCTCGATCGCCTCCATCACGCGCTGGCGGAGGTTACCCTCAAGTAACTGTTGTAACGGGTTTTCCTGCTGATGTTCTTCCGTCACCAGCTCAATACTATCGCCATGCTCTTCCCGCCACTCGTCGTAGGAGAAGAGTTGGCTGTTATTGGTATCAAGCAACATCTGACGATACTCTTGCACAGGAATAGCCAGACGCTCCGCCACTTCGGTTTCCGTCGCGTTACGCCCTAACTCCTGCTCCAGTTGTCCCATCGCCTGTGCCACTTCGCGAGCATTGCGCCGAACGCTACGCGGCACCCAATCCCGGCTACGTAGTTCGTCCAGCATCGCTCCACGAATACGCTGCACTGCGTAAGTGGTAAATGCCGTTCCTTGCAAAGCGTCATATCGGTCAACTGCATTCAATAACCCGATGCCGCCCGCTTGTAGCAGGTCATCCAGTTCTACGCTCGCCGGCAAACGCACCTGAAGGCGCAATGCTTCGTGACGCACCAACGGTACATAACGCTGCCACAGCGAGTGTTTATCCATTACACCTTCAGCGGTATACAGTGAATTCACGATAAACAGCCCTGCGTTAAATGAGTTATCGGCATGATTATCCGTTTCTGCAGGGGTTTTAATCGGGTGAATAGTGGGTGAAATGGGGGGTTATTTGGGGGTTACGGGTAAAGATAAATGTAAAAAACCCCGCCGGAGCGGGGTTTGCGCGATAAGCGTAAATTAACGCAGCAGAGACAGAACGTTCTGCGTGGTCTGGTTAGCCTGTGCCAGAACAGAAGTACCCGCCTGTTGCAGGATCTGCGCACGAGACATGTTAGACACTTCGGTCGCGTAGTCGGAATCTTCGATACGGCTACGAGCAGAGGACAGGTTGTTAACGGTGTTGCCCAGGTTGGTGATAGTAGAATCGAAACGGTTCTGAATTGCACCAAGTGAACTTCTCTGCCCATCAACCATTTTCAGTGCACTATCAATAGTTGAAAGCACATCAGGATTGCTGGAAATTGCCGTACCTACTTTAACTTTTCCGTTTGAATCGATGTCAGCACGATAATAATCGGTACCTTCCTTGATCACATAACCCAGAGTACCGTCGTCTTTTTTATAAGAGTTTAAAGTCTGGTTAGCTGCCAATGACTTTGTATCAACAGTAACTTTTTTCGTCGCGACATTCGCTTCAGTGACCGCTTTAGTCGTATCAACAGTAGCTGCAATATCAGTAGAACCAGAATCCCAAGTTACTTTACCATCAGCAGCGATAGTTGCTGCATGGTAGGTTGCCCCCGTTTTAACTGCATAACCAGAGCCATTACTTAAAGCATACAGTCCATCAGCTGTTTTCTTCGTAGCATTACCATCAGCCTGGATATCTGCAGTCACCTTTTTATATGAAATGGCAACGTTCGCAGTACCATCAGCAATAGCTGTAGCATTTACTTTTGTAGTGTCAAAACCAGTATCGACGGAGAATTTAGACAGCCCTAAAGTTGTGGTATCAATCTTTTTAAGATCAATTTCAATTTTCTCGCCGTCATTAGCACCAACTTGAATACCTAACTTCGTATCCTGAGTCAGAACTTTTACGCCGTTAAACTGAGTCTGGCCGGAAATACGGTCAATTTCAGCCAGTCGTTGTTCTATTTCCTGCTGAATTGATTGAACATCACTGTCAGAGTTAGTACCGTTTTGAGATTGAACAGCCAGTTCACGCACACGTTGCAGGTTGTTGTTGATTTCGTTCAGTGCACCTTCGGTGGTCTGTGCGATGGAGATACCGTCGTTGGCGTTACGAGATGCCTGGGTCAGACCTTTAATGTTAGAACTAAAGCGGTTGGCAATTGCCTGACCAGCAGCATCGTCTTTCGCGCTGTTGATACGCAGACCAGAGGACAGACGCTCGATAGCAGAGCTCAGTGAGGACTGAGATTTGTTCAGGTTATTCTGGGTCAACAGCGACAGGCTGTTTGTATTGATGACTTGTGCCATGATCTTTTCCTTATCAATTACAACTTGATGTTATTGGGCTGTTGCCCACGGTTTCTCACCGTAACCCTTGTATCGGCACCTTAAATTCGAACTTTAGAAAATTTTTACTTTCCGCTCTCTTTTTTCTTAGCCCGTGAAATACCCTCTTTATGCACCACTATTCCGCGCATTATTTTGACAAAACTATCATTAAACTTTGCGCGCAGATTGCCGATAACCCGCTTAACAATTGTTTGCAATCACAAGGAATCGGGCATGGCTTCATTTACATCACTGGGCGTGGGCTCAGGCTTACCACTGGACACGTTGCTAAACAACCTGACTATTGCAGAAAAAAAACGTCTAAATCCAATTACTCAGCAGCAAAGTGATAACACCGCCCGGCTGACGGCTTACGGTACGCTGAAGAGTGCGCTGGAAAAATTCCAGACGGCCAATACCGCGTTAAATAAACCGGAACTGTTCAGAAGCAGCAATGTGACCAGCAGTACTGAAGACCTGAAAGTGACCACCGAAGCCGGCGCGGCACCGGGTATTTATACCATCAGCGTCACACAGCTGGCCCAGGCGCAGTCTCTGAGCACCTCATCGGTTGCTTCCAGCAAAGAGGCGCTGGGTGATGGTTCTGCCACCCGTACAATTAAGATTGAGCAGCCGGGTCGTAAAGAGCCGCTGGAGATTAAACTGTCGCAAGACAAAACCACGCTGGATGATATCAGTAAGGCGATTAACGATACCGATAGCGGCATCTCCGCCAGCATCGTGAAGGTGAAAGATGGCGAGTTCAAACTGGTGCTGACCGCAGCAGAAGGTATGGACAGCAAAATGACCATCTCTGTTGACGGCGACAGCAAGCTGAACGATATGCTGGCCTACGACAGCAAAGCTGGCACCGGAAAAATGACTGAGTTGGTTAAAGCGCAAAACGCACAGCTCACGATGAACGGGATCCCAATTGAACGTCAAAGCAACAAAATTACCGATGCCCCGCAGGGCGTGACGCTGGAACTGACCAAAAAGGTCACCGACGCGCGTGTTACCGTCACGAAAAGCAATGAGAAAGCTACGGAAGCGATTAAAGGCTGGGTGGATGCCTATAACTCACTGATCGATACCTTTAATACGCTGACCAAATATAAAGCCGTTGATCAAGGTGCTGAAGGACAGGACAAAGACAACGGTGCCCTAGTGGGTGATAGCGTAGTACGTATGATCCAGACTGGTATCCGTGCGCAGTTTGCTAACTCCGGCAGCGAAGGCGCCTTTAAGACGCTGAATGAAATTGGCATCAAGCAGGATGGCAAAACCGGCAAGATGACCATCGATGACACTAAACTGAAAAAAGCGCTGGACGAAAACACCGCTTCGGTACGCGAGTTATTGGCTGGCGACGGCAAAGAAACCGGCATCACTACAAAAATTGCCACTGAAGTAAAAAGCTATCTGGCTGATGACGGCATTATTGATAGTGCGCAAGACAGCATTAACGCCACGCTGAAGAAACTGACCAAACAGTACCTGTCAGTCAGCGCCAGCATTGACGACATGGTTGCGCGCTATACGGCGCAGTTTACCCAGCTCGATAGCATGATGAGCAAATTGAATAACACCAGTACCTACCTGGGCCAACAATTTACAGCGATGAATAAATCCTGATAACACGAGGTAAGCATGTATACCGCGAGCGGTACCAAAGCCTATGCACAGGTCAGTGTGGAAAGCGCCGTAATGAGCGCCAGCCCGCATCAGCTGATCGAAATGTTGTTTGATGGCGCGAACAGCGCCCTGGTGCGCGCTCGCCTGTTTATGCAACAGGGTGATATCGTCGCCAAAGGCGAGGCGTTAAGTAAAGCCATTAATATTATCGACAATGGTCTGAAAGCAGGTCTGGATCAGGAAAATGGCGGTGAAATCGCCACCAACCTGTCTGCGCTGTATGACTATATGATTCGTCGTTTACTGCAAGCCAACTTGCGTAATGATTGTCAGGCTATTGAAGAAGTCGAAGGGTTGCTCGGCAACATTGCGGAAGCCTGGAAACAGATCTCACCGAAAGCGTCGTCCCAGGAGTCTCGTTAATGACCTCAGCCGTGGAGTTTATCAACCGTTGGCAGCGCATCGCGCTACTCAGTCACTCGCTGCTGGAACTGGCGCAGCGGGGTGAATGGGACCTTTTACTGGAACAGGAAGTTACGTATCTGCAAAGTATTGAAGTGGTCATGGAAGAGCAAACTCCACCTGGCATTACACGAAGTATTCAGGACTTAGTGGCCGGGTATATTAAACAGACGCTGGATAACGAACAGTTACTCAAAACACTGTTACAACAGCGGCTGGATGAACTCAGCAATCTTATCGGCCAGTCGACGCGCCAGAAGACGCTCAATAACGCCTATGGCCGTCTTTCCGGCATGCTGTTAGTACCCGACGCCCCCACCGCCCCGCAATAATTTTCTGTTAAATCTGAATAATCTTCCATACTCCAGAGGTCGGCCAAACGACTTCTGGAGCACGGAAGATGAAAAATCCCACGTTATTGCAGTATTTTCACTGGTATTACCCCGATGGGGGTCAACTCTGGCCCGAGCTTGCCGAACGCGCGGGCGGACTCAATGATATCGGCATCAATATGGTATGGCTGCCCCCCGCCTATAAAGGCGCATCAGGCGGTTATTCCGTTGGCTACGACTCGTACGATCTGTTTGACCTGGGCGAGTTTGACCAGAGGGGAACCATCCCCACCAAGTATGGCGATAAAAACCAGCTGCTGGCGGCAATTGACGCGCTGAAACACAACGACATCGCCGTACTGCTCGACGTGGTGGTTAACCACAAAATGGGCGCGGATGAAAAAGAGAGTATTCGTGTCCAGCGGGTTAACGCCGACGATCGCACGCAAATAGACGATGAAATCATCGAATGTGAGGCCTGGACGCGCTATACCTTCCCCGCCCGCGCAGGCCAGTATTCACAATTCATTTGGGACTATAAATGCTTCAGTGGCATTGACCATATCGAGAACCCCACCGAAGACGGCATTTTCAAAATCGTTAACGATTATACCGGTGAAGGCTGGAACGATCAGGTGGATGATGAACTGGGTAATTTTGATTATCTGATGGGCGAGAACATCGATTTTCGAAATCACGCCGTGACCGAGGAGATCAAATACTGGGCGCGCTGGGTGATGGAGCAAACCCAGTGTGACGGTTTTCGTTTAGATGCGGTGAAACATATTCCGGCATGGTTTTATAAAGAGTGGATTGAACACGTACAGGAGGTCGCGCCCAAGCCATTATTTATTGTCGCGGAATACTGGTCCCACGAGGTCGACAAACTGCAAACCTACATTAACCAGGTGGAGGGGAAAACCATGCTGTTCGACGCCCCATTGCAGATGAAATTCCACGAAGCCTCCCGTCAGGGCCGCGATTACGACATGAGCCAAATCTTCACGGACACGTTAGTCGAGGCCGATCCGTTTCATGCCGTCACGCTGGTTGCCAATCACGATACCCAGCCGTTGCAGGCGCTGGAAGCCCCTGTCGAGTCATGGTTTAAGCCGCTGGCCTATGCGTTGATCCTGCTACGGGAAAACGGTGTACCGTCGGTGTTTTATCCTGACCTCTACGGGGCGCATTACGAAGACACCGGCGGCGATGGCGAAACCTATTCTATCGACATGCCGATCATCGAACAGCTCCCCGAACTGATCCTCGCGCGCCAGCGCTTCGCCCACGGCGTACAGACGCTCTTTTTCGATCACCCTAACTGTATCGCCTTTAGCCGCAGCGGAACGGACGAAGATCCCGGCTGTGTGGTGGTGTTGTCTAATGGTGATGATGGGGAAAAGACCATCAATCTCGGCGCGAATTACGGTAATAAAACCTGGCGTGATTATCTGGGAAATCGCGAAGAAAGCGTGGTCACCGATGAAAACGGCGAAGCGACGTTTTTCTGTAACGGCGGTAGCGTCAGCGTGTGGGTGATTGAAGACGTGTTGTAATACTCAACCCCGGTGGCCGCTGGCTACCGGGGCGTGCTGCTTATGGCAGCGGCGTGGCCAGCGGTGTTTTCTTTAACGCGTCAGCACATTCCGGCGTCGGGCGATCCACCCGTTGTAGCGTCATGCCATCATACTCCAGCGTATTGCCTTCACGCTCAATCTCATACAGCTCACGTTTCACGGTCACGTTGGTGAGATCGCCGGAAATCATCGTCAGTTTCCCCGGTAGAGCAATGACCCGCTGCCACTGGCGACAATCCAGCGTATCGCCTTCTTTCGTCACCACCAGGCTGGCAATGGCTTCCGGGCTGACCAGGCTGCGTTGCGGACCTTTTGACTGCCAGTAGCCTTCCAGACCGGCTGGCGCTGGCGTTTTCACCACGTCGTTATAATTCTCTACTTCGGCGCATCCGCTCAGCGCCAGAAATACCCCAACGATTGCTAATTTTTTCATCATTCATCCTGCATGCGAAGAAAATGGGATTGTGGCATTAAAGGTCTGATGCCGCCAGCCTTTCGGTAGCATTGAGAAATATTGATCCAGACAGTGTTACCTCTTATTACTCATAGTCAAAAATTCTGATCGGTGTAGTATCCACACTTCTTGTTACATACCTTCTGAGTTCAGAGGCAAAACGCATGTCATGGCAACACTTCAAACAGGCCTGGTTAATTAAATTTTGGGCCCCTGCCCCTGCGGTCATCGCAGCGGGTATTCTCTCTACTTACTACTTCGGCATCACCGGAACCTTCTGGGCCGTTACCGGCGAATTCACCCGTTGGGGCGGTCAAATCCTGCAATTATTTGGCGTTCACGCCGAAGAGTGGGGATACTACAAGCTTATCCATCTTGAAGGCTCTCCCCTGACCCGTATCGACGGAATGATGATACTCGGTATGTTCGGCGGCTGTTTTGCTGCCGCTCTCTGGGCCAACAACGTCAAACTCCGCATGCCGCGCAGTCGGATACGCATTATGCAGGCGATAGTCGGCGGGATGATTGCCGGATTCGGCGCCCGTCTGGCAATGGGGTGTAACCTGGCCGCGTTCTTCACCGGTATTCCGCAGTTCTCGCTACACGCCTGGTTTTTTGCGCTGGCAACAGCCATTGGTTCATGGTTTGGCGCACGCTTTACCCTGCTGCCGATGTTCCGTATTCCGGTCAAAATGCAGAAAGTCTCCGCCGCTTCCCCGCTGACGCAAAAACCGGATCAGGCGCGTCGTCGTTTTCGCCTCGGGATGCTGGTGTTTATCGGCATGATCGGCTGGGCGTTACTCACTGCGATGGATAAACCTAAGCTCGGCCTGGCGATGCTGTTCGGCGTCGGGTTCGGTCTGCTGATTGAACGGGCGCAGATCTGCTTCACTTCAGCCTTCCGCGACCTGTGGATTTCCGGTCGCACCCATATGGCAAAAGCGATCATCTTCGGGATGGCGGTCAGCGCCATCGGTATTTTTAGTTATGTGCAGTTAGGCGTCGAGCCGAAGATTATGTGGGCGGGTCCGAACGCAGTGCTTGGCGGCTTGCTGTTCGGCTTCGGTATTGTTTTAGCGGGCGGGTGTGAAACCGGCTGGATGTACCGCGCGGTTGAAGGCCAGGTGCATTACTGGTGGGTTGGTCTGGGCAACGTTATTGGCTCAACCATTCTGGCTTACTACTGGGATGATTTTGCGCCTGCTCTGGCCACCAACTGGGATAAGGTGAATCTGCTCAACACCTTTGGTCCGCTGGGTGGCCTGCTGGTGACCTATCTGCTGTTATTTACCGCGCTGATGCTCATCATCGGCTGGGAAAAGCGTTTCTTCCGCCGTGCCGGGCTGACGCCAGCCAAGGAGTCTGTATGAAAAATATCGTGCCTGATTATCGCCTCGATATGGTCGGCGAACCGTGTCCGTATCCGGCAGTTGCCACGCTGGAGGCGATGCCGCAATTAAAGAAAGGTGAAATTCTGGAAGTGGTGAGCGACTGCCCGCAGTCAATCAATAATATTCCACTGGATGCGCGCAATCACGGCTATACGGTGCTGGATATTCAGCAGGATGGCCCAACTATTCGCTATTTGATTCAAAAGTAAGTGTTTGCCGGATGGCGCTACGCTCATCCGGCCTACATTATCTGCACGTTGTCCCTACACCTGCATCGACATCACTTCCTGATACGCCGATACCAGTTTATTACGAACCTGAATCCCCATCTGCATCGACACCGACGCTTTTTGCATATCGGTCATCACATCATTCAGCGCAATACCCGGTTCACCGAGGGTAAATTTCTCAGCCTGGACACGGGACGCGGTCTGCACATCGCTGATTCTGTCTAACGCCGCATGTAGCTGACCGGCAAAACTCACGGTCGGTTGTGGCTGCATATCCTGCATTTTTGCTGACATCGCCGTGGTTTGTAACTGGCTGATGACCCCTTCAATCCCCTGTATTGCCGACATTCTGATCCCCTGGATGAATTTTCACGTAGCTGAGATTACCAGTTAGTCAATAAGATAAAGGCGTTAAATAACGATAAAAAACCACGGTTTTTAACCCATAGAAAAATTCGAAACCGCAAATAATGAGACCGTCAATTTTTCGAGTTTGCTGACCCGGGAGTGAGTCTTGTTCCACTTTGCAAAAAACGCCGTCCACGATAAGCCACGAGGTGCGAGATGAGTGCGACAGCATCGACTGCAACCCAGCTTAAACCTCTCGAGTGGTTAAACCGCCTGCGCGCGAATCCCAGAATTCCTCTGATTGTGGCAGGAGCCGCTGCCGTCGCTATCGTTGTGGCGATGGTTCTGTGGGCCAAAGCGCCCGACTACCGCACCTTGTTCAGCAATCTTTCCGATCAGGATGGCGGCGCGATTGTCACCCAACTGACGCAGATGAACGTTCCCTATCGTTTTACTGAGGGAAGCGGCGCTATTGAAGTTCCTGCCGATAAAGTCCACGAGCTGCGCTTGCGTCTGGCGCAGCAAGGCCTGCCGAAAGGTGGCGCCGTTGGCTTTGAACTGCTGGATCAGGAAAAGTTTGGTATCAGCCAGTTTAGCGAGCAGGTTAACTACCAGCGCGCGCTGGAAGGTGAGTTAGCCCGTACCATTGAAACCCTGGGCCCGGTAAAACGCGCCCGCGTGCATCTGGCGATGCCTAAACCATCGCTGTTTGTACGTGAGCAAAAAGCGCCTTCGGCCTCCGTCACTGTTAATCTGGAACCGGGGCGTGCGCTGGATGAAGGTCAGATCAGCGCGGTCACGCATTTGGTCTCCAGCGCTGTTGCAGGCTTACCGCCGGGCAACGTAACGCTGGTCGACCAGGCGGGTCATCTGTTAACCCAGTCGAACACCAGCAGCCGCGATCTCAACGATGCGCAACTGAAATACGCCAGCGATGTCGAGGCCCGCGTGCAACGCCGGATCGAATCGATCCTGTCGCCGATTGTCGGCAACGGTAACGTACACGCACAGGTCACCGCACAGCTGGATTTTGCCAACAAAGAGCAAACCGAAGAGCAATACCGTCCAAACGGCGATGAGTCCCAGGCCGTGCTGCGCTCACGCCAGTTAAACGTCAGTGAGCAAATTGGTAGCGGAGCGCCTGGCGGCGTCCCGGGCGCATTGTCTAATCAGCCAGCCCCGGCTAATACCGCGCCAATCGCCAACCCACCGGCTAATCAGCAAAATGCGCAAACCACGCAGACAACGAATAATAGTAACAATGCAGGTCCGCGCAGTACGCAGCGCAATGAAACCAGTAACTATGAAGTCGACCGTACCATTCGCCACACCAAAATGAACGTTGGCGATGTGCAGCGTCTCTCGGTGGCCGTCGTGGTCAACTATAAAACGTTACCGGATGGCAAACCGCTGCCGTTAACTGCCGAACAGATGAAACAGATTGAGGATCTGACCCGCGAGGCGATGGGGTTCTCCGACAAACGTGGCGACACCCTGAACGTGGTGAACTCTCCGTTCACAGCGACCGACGATTCCATGGGTGAGCTTCCGTTCTGGAAACAGCCGTTCTTTATTGATCAGTTAATGTCCGCAGGTCGTTGGTTACTGGTTCTGCTGGTCGCCTGGCTCCTGTGGCGGAAAGCCGTTCGCCCGCAGTTGCTCCGTCGCAGCGAAGAAGCGAAAGCCGCGCAAGAACAAACACGTATCCGTCAGGAAACCGAAGAAGCGGTAGAAGTTCGCCTCAGCAAAGACGAACAGACCCAGCAACGTCGCACGAATCAGCGTCTGGGCGCAGAAGTCATGAGCCAGCGTATTCGTGAAATGTCAGATAACGATCCGCGCGTCGTGGCGCTGGTCATTCGTCAGTGGATGAGTAACGATCATGAGTAATGCCCTTACCGGTACCGATAAAAGCGTCATCCTGCTGATGACCATTGGCGAAGATCGCGCGGCGGAGGTGTTTAAGCACCTTTCCACGCGCGAAGTTCAGGCGCTCAGTACGGCGATGGCCAACGTACGCCAGATCTCCAATAAACAGTTGACGGAAGTGCTGGCGGAGTTTGAACAAGAAGCCGAACAATTTGCCGCGCTCAACATTAACGCCAACGAATATCTGCGCTCGGTGCTGGTGAAAGCGCTGGGTGAAGAACGCGCGTCCAGCCTGCTGGAAGATATTCTGGAAACCCGCGATACCACCAGCGGCATTGAAACGCTCAACTTTATGGAGCCGCAAAGCGCCGCCGACCTTATCCGCGACGAGCATCCACAGATTATCGCCACCATTCTGGTGCACCTCAAACGGGGCCAGGCGGCCGATATTCTGGCGCTGTTCGACGAACGTTTACGTCACGACGTCATGCTGCGTATCGCCACTTTCGGCGGCGTACAGCCTGCCGCGCTGGCGGAATTGACCGAAGTACTGAATGGTCTGCTCGACGGCCAGAACCTCAAGCGCAGCAAAATGGGCGGCGTGAGAACGGCAGCGGAAATCATCAACCTGATGAAAACCCAGCAGGAAGAAGCCGTTATTACCGCCGTGCGCGAATTCGACGGCGAACTGGCGCAGAAAATTATCGACGAGATGTTCCTGTTCGAAAACCTGGTGGACGTCGACGATCGCAGTATCCAGCGCCTGCTGCAGGAAGTGGATTCCGAATCGCTGCTGATTGCCCTGAAAGGCGCCGAACAGCCGCTACGCGAGAAGTTCCTGCGCAATATGTCGCAACGTGCTGCCGATATTCTGCGCGACGACCTTGCCAACCGCGGTCCGGTACGTTTGTCGCAAGTGGAAAACGAACAGAAAGCGATTCTGCTTATTGTGCGTCGTCTGGCGGAAACCGGCGAGATGGTGATCGGCAGCGGCGAGGATACTTATGTCTAACGAACTGCCGTGGAAAGTCTGGACCCCGGACGATCTCGCCCCACCGGTGGCGGAGTTCGTCCTGGCCGACCACAGTGAAACACCGTTGTCAGCAGAGACCGACGAGCCGGAACTCTCAGCAGAGCAACAGCTTGAGCAGCAGCTCGCGCAGTTGCAAATGCAGGCCCACGAGCAAGGTTATAACGCTGGTCTGGCGGAAGGTCGACAAAAGGGCCACGAACAAGGCTATCAGGAAGGACTGAATCAGGGCCTGGAGCAAGGCCAGAACCAGGCACGTGCGCAGCATGCGCCAATCACTGCCCGTATGCAGCAGCTGGTGAGCGAATTTCAGAATACGCTGGACGCTCTGGACAGCGTGATTGCCTCGCGCCTGATGCAAATGGCGCTGGAGGCGGCGCGTCAGGTGATAGGTCAGACGCCTGTCGTAGATAACGCGGCGCTGATTAAACAAATCCAACAGCTCTTGCAGCAGGAACCGCTATTTAGCGGTAAACCGCAGTTGCGCGTACATCCGGACGATCTCCAGCGGGTGGAAGAGATGCTCGGCGCCACCCTCAGTCTGCACGGCTGGCGGCTGCGCGGCGATCCCACGTTGCATCACGGCGGCTGTAAAGTCTCTGCCGACGAAGGCGATCTGGATGCCAGCGTCGCCACGCGCTGGCAAGAGCTCTGCCGTCTGGCCGCGCCAGGAGTCGTGTAATGACCACTCGTCTGACTCGCTGGCTCAATACGCTGGACAACTTCGAAGAGAAAATGTCGCTGCTGCCTGCGGTGCGTCGTTACGGGCGTCTGACCCGCGCCACCGGGCTGGTGCTGGAAGCCACCGGATTACAGCTGCCGCTGGGCGCCACCTGCGTCATTGAACGGCAGGATGGCAACGAAACCCAGGAAGTTGAAAGTGAAGTCGTGGGCTTTAACGGTCAGCGACTGTTTCTGATGCCGCTCGAAGAGGTCGAAGGCGTTCTGCCCGGCGCGCGCGTGTACGCGAAGAATATTGCCGGAGAAGGTCTGCAAAGCGGGAAACAATTACCGCTGGGTCCTGCTCTGCTGGGCCGGGTGCTCGACGGCAGCGGCAAACCGCTCGACGGTCTGCCCGCGCCGGACACCACCGAAACCGGGGCGCTGATCACGCCGCCGTTTAACCCGCTGCAGCGCACACCTATTGAACATGTGCTGGATACCGGCGTGCGCCCCATTAACGCGTTGTTAACCGTCGGGCGCGGTCAGCGTATGGGACTTTTCGCAGGTTCGGGCGTCGGTAAAAGCGTCCTGCTTGGCATGATGGCGCGTTATACCCAGGCCGATGTCATCGTCGTCGGGCTGATTGGCGAACGTGGCCGCGAAGTTAAAGATTTTATTGAAAATATTCTCGGCGCTGACGGTCGCGCACGCTCGGTGGTGATTGCCGCTCCAGCGGACGTTTCGCCGCTGTTGCGTATGCAGGGCGCGGCCTACGCCACGCGCATCGCCGAAGATTTCCGCGATCGTGGACAGCACGTATTGCTGATTATGGATTCCCTCACCCGCTATGCGATGGCGCAACGTGAGATCGCGCTGGCGATCGGCGAGCCGCCAGCAACCAAAGGTTATCCGCCGTCAGTATTCGCCAAATTACCGGCGCTGGTGGAACGTGCCGGGAACGGTATTCACGGCGGCGGGTCAGTTACCGCGTTTTACACCGTCCTGACCGAGGGTGACGATCAGCAGGACCCGATTGCCGATTCAGCACGCGCGATTCTGGACGGTCACATTGTGCTGTCCCGCCATCTGGCCGAGGCAGGTCATTACCCGGCCATCGATATAGAAGCCTCGATCAGCCGCGCCATGACCGCGCTCATTAGTGAACAGCACTATGCGCGGGTGCGTAATTTTAAACAGTTGCTATCCAGCTTCCAGCGTAACCGCGACCTGGTCAGCGTCGGGGCATATGCCAAAGGCAGCGATCCGATGTTGGATAAAGCCATCGCCTTATGGCCACAACTGGAAGCATTTTTACAGCAAGGCATCTTTGAACGGGCTGACTGGGAAGATTCCCTGCACGCTTTAGAACTGATTTTCCCTGGTGTGTGATTGAGCAGGAGAGCATAGGTCATGGCACAACATGGTGCATTAGCAACGCTGAAAGACCTGGCTGAAAAAGAGGTAGATGACGCTGCTGTCTTATTGGGAGAGATGCGTCGTGGCTGTCAGCAGGCGGAAGAACAGTTGAAAATGCTGATCGATTATCAGCATGAGTACCGTAACAATCTGAATAACGATATGGGTCAGGGTATTACCAGTAATCGCTGGATTAACTATCAGCAGTTTATTCAGACCCTGGAAAAAGCGATTGAGCAACATCGCCAGCAGCTCAATCAATGGACACAGAAAGTGGACCAGGCGCTGAACAGTTGGCGCGATAAAAAACAACGGTTGCAGGCGTGGCAGACTCTGCAGGACAGACAAACCTCGGCGGCGTTACTGGCCGAAAACCGTCTGGATCAGAAAAAAATGGATGAATTTGCTCAGCGTGCAGCTATGAGGAAACCCGAATGATTACTTTACCCCAACTGATTACCACCGACACCGACGTAGCCGCAGGTCTTCAGTCAGGCAAAGCGGTAGATTCACCCGAGGATTTTTTAGCGCTGCTGGCTGGCGCATTAGGTGCGGGCGACGCGCAGGGTAAAGGCGCGCCATTGACGCTTGCCGACTTGCAGGCGGCGGGCAGTAAACTGCAAAATGGGTTGCTGCAAAAAAATGGCGATGTCACCCAGGCGGTCAAGTTAACCGATCTGCTGGCGCAAAAAGAGATGCAAACCGATGCTTCTCTTGCCGACATGACAGATGCTCAGCAACTGTTGTCAGCGCTGACGCCGTCGCTGAAAGTGAATGCCCTGACGACACTGGGCAAAACGGTTCAGCAGGATGAAAAAAACACCACGCTCAGCGATGACGATCTCGCCAACCTGAGCGCGCTGTTCGCCATGCTACCGGGACAACCGTTGGCGACACCTGCCGTCGACAACACCCCTGCCCCCGTTGATGCCTCGCTTTCGGCGTTGTCACGAGGCACGGCACATGGCGCTATCACCGATAACGCGGTCGAACTGCTGCCCGGTGACGCCAAAAAAAGCAAAACGGACATTGCCTCTCCTGGCAGCAGCCTGGATCAGACAAACAATCCGACGCTAACCCCACTGACGGTAGCGGCGGCGACCAGAGCGGAAATTGATAGCGCCCCTTCGCCGACCAGCATTGGCGTGACGGCGGCTCCGTTAAGTGGCCCACAGACACATGCTCAGCCGTTACCTACCGCCGCGCCGGTGCTAAGCGCTCCGTTGGGTAGTCAGGAATGGCAGCAATCACTGAGTCAGCACGTCACACTATTCACGCGTCAGGGCCAGCAGAGCGCAGAGCTGCGCCTGCATCCGCAGGATCTGGGTCAGGTGCACATTTCCATTAAGCTGGATGACAACCTCGCACAGTTGCAAATGGTATCACCACACAGTCACGTGCGCGCCGCGCTGGAAGCCGCGTTACCGATGCTGCGTACGCAGTTGGCTGACAGTGGGATCCAGTTGGGACAAAGCAACATTAGCAGTGAGAGCTTTGCCGGACAGCAGCAGTCTTCCGGACAGCAACAACAGGCTGGTCGCGCTCAGGGACAAGATATTTTTGCCGCTGAAGATGACGCCATCCTGGCAACGCCAGCCTCGCTGCAAGCCGCTGCCCGCGGTGATGGAGCAGTAGACATCTTCGCCTAACGCCAGAGGTAGCATGATTATCCGCGTCTTTTCCACGCTTTGTCGTGGACAGGACACGGGATAATCAGCCCATAAGCTGTACCGAAACAGGAAGCCCGTATCTGATGACTGACTCCGCGATTAACAAAAAAAGTAAACGCGCTATTTGGATCCCTCTGCTGGTATTAATTACCCTCGCCGCCTGCGCAACTGCGGGGTATAGCTACTGGCGCATGCAGCAGCAGCCGTCCGCCAGCGTCAAAGCGGAACCGGCTCCACCGCCTGCGCCGGTGTTCTTTGCGCTGGATACCTTTACCGTCAATCTGGGTGATGCGGACCGTGTGCTGTATATCGGTATCACGTTGCGCATGAAAGACGAAGCGACACGTGCGCGTCTGAATGAATATTTGCCGGAAGTACGCAGCCGCTTGCTGCTGCTGTTTTCTCGTCAAAATGCGGCTACGCTCGCCACCGAGGAAGGTAAACAACAGCTGATTACCGCCATCAAAGAGACGCTCGCGACTCCGCTCGTTGTCGGGCAGCCAAAACAGGTTGTCACCGACGTTCTTTATACAGCTTTTATTCTGCGGTAAAGACATGGGCGACAGTATTCTTTCTCAGGCTGAAATCGACGCATTGCTGAATGGCGATAGCGAAACCAAAGACGAACCCATTACCGGTATCGCAAAAGAGAGCGATATTCGACCTTATGATCCCAACACCCAACGCCGCGTGGTGCGTGAGCGTTTACAGGCGCTGGAGATCATTAACGAACGCTTCGCGCGCCAGTTCCGTATGGGATTATTTAACCTGTTGCGCCGTAGCCCGGATATTACCGTGGGGGCGATTCGTATCCAGCCGTATCACGAATTTGCGCGTAACTTACCGGTGCCGACCAACCTGAACTTAATCCACCTCAAGCCGCTGCGCGGTACGGGCCTGGTGGTGTTCTCACCAAGTCTGGTATTTATCGCCGTTGATAACCTGTTCGGCGGCGATGGACGCTTTCCGACGAAAGTAGAAGGTCGCGAATTTACGCATACTGAACAGCGCGTTATCAACCGCATGCTGAAGCTGGCGCTGGAAAGCTACAGCGACGCGTGGAAGGCCATCAATCCGCTGGAAGTGGAATACGTTCGTTCCGAGATGCAGGTGAAATTTACCAACATCACCACCTCGCCTAACGACATCGTGGTGAACACCCCGTTCCACGTTGAAATTGGCAATCTGACCGGTGAATTTAACATCTGTCTGCCATTCAGCATGATTGAACCATTGCGCGAGCTGCTGGTGAATCCACCGCTGGAAAACTCACGTAATGAAGATCAGAACTGGCGCAATAATCTGGTGCGTCAGGTTCAGCATTCTGAGCTGGAGCTGGTGGCAAACTTTGCCGACATTCCGCTGCGGCTGTCCCAGATTTTAAAGCTGAAACCCGGCGATGTACTGCCGATTGAAAAACCCGACCGCATTATTGCTCATGTGGACGGCGTGCCTGTACTGACCAGCCAGTATGGCACCGTGAACGGTCAGTATGCGTTACGCGTAGAACATCTGATAAACCCGATTTTGAATTCGCTGAATGAGGAACAGCCCAAATGAGTGATATGAATAATCCGTCCGATGAGAACACTGGCGCATTGGACGATCTGTGGGCTGACGCGTTAAACGAGCAAAAAACCACGACCACCAAAAGCGCGGCCGATGCGGTATTCCAGCAGTTAGGCGGCGGCGACGTTAGCGGCGCTTTGCAGGACATCGACCTGATCATGGACATTCCGGTCAAACTGACCGTTGAACTGGGCCGTACGCGCATGACCATCAAAGAGCTGCTGCGTCTGACGCAAGGTTCCGTTGTCGCGCTGGATGGTCTGGCGGGCGAACCGCTGGATATCCTGATCAACGGTTATCTGATCGCCCAAGGTGAAGTGGTAGTGGTCGCGGATAAATACGGTGTACGTATCACCGACATTATTACCCCATCAGAACGCATGCGCCGTCTGAGCCGTTAATCATGAACACCCAGGCGACAGTTTCTCAGCCAGCCGCCGTCCCCGGCTCACCGCTGGTGCAGGTAAGCGGGGCGCTGCTGGGGATCATTGTGTTGATCCTGGCGGCAGCCTGGGTCATTAAACGCCTGGGCTTTGCCCCCAAAAGCACCGGTACGCGAGGGCTGAAGGTTGCGGCAAGCACCTCACTGGGCCCACGTGAGCGCGTGGTGATTGTTGAGGTTGAAGATGCGCGCCTGGTGCTGGGCGTCACGGCCTCGCAAATTAACCTATTGCACACCCTGCCCCCGGCACCTGCCGATGCAGAAGAAAAACCGGCCTCCCCTGCGGATTTCCAGGCCATGATGAAGAGTTTGCTCAAGCGTCCCGGGAGATCCTGATGCGCCGTTTGTTTTCCATCACGCTGGCAGGCTTATGGCTTTTCAGTCCAGTCGCCCTCGCCCAGCTCCCGGGCCTGGTGAGTCAACCGCTGCCAGGCGGCGGACAAAGCTGGTCATTGCCTGTACAGACGCTGGTGTTTATCACCTCGCTGACCTTCCTGCCTGCCATTTTATTGATGATGACCAGCTTCACCCGCATCATCATCGTTTTCGGTTTGTTGCGAAATGCATTGGGAACGCCGTCTGCGCCCCCTAATCAGGTACTGCTGGGGCTGGCGCTATTTTTAACCTTTTTCATCATGTCGCCAGTGATCGATAAAATCTACGTTGACGCCTATCAGCCGTTCAGCGAAGAGAAGATCTCCATGCAGGAAGCCATGGAGAAAGGCGCCCAACCGTTACGCGAGTTTATGCTGCGCCAAACCCGTGAAGCCGATCTGGCGCTGTTCGCCCGTCTGGCAAACAGCGGTCCCTTACAGGGACCAGAAGCCGTACCGATGCGAATTTTGCTTCCGGCTTATGTCACCAGTGAGCTGAAAACCGCATTCCAGATAGGGTTTACCATTTTTATCCCCTTTCTGATTATCGATCTGGTCATCGCCAGCGTGCTGATGGCGCTCGGGATGATGATGGTGCCGCCCGCCACGATCGCGTTACCGTTTAAGCTGATGCTGTTTGTGTTGGTGGACGGTTGGCAATTGCTTGTCGGCTCGCTGGCACAAAGCTTTTACAGTTAGAGGCGCGAAATGACACCTGAATCGGTCATGATGATGGGGACAGAAGCGATGAAAGTCGCTCTGGCCCTTGCCGCGCCTTTGCTGTTGGTGGCCCTCGTCACAGGCCTTATCATCAGTATTCTGCAGGCGGCGACCCAGATTAACGAAATGACGCTGTCCTTCATTCCCAAAATTGTCGCGGTGTTTATTGCCATCATTGTTGCCGGCCCATGGATGCTTAATCTGTTGCTCGACTACGTGCGTACGCTGTTCAGCAATTTACCGTATATCATCGGGTAGACAACGTTATGTTGCAGGTGAGCAGCGTTGAGTGGATGCAGTGGCTGAATCTTTACTTCTGGCCGTTGCTGCGCATACTAGCGCTCATCTCCACGGCTCCCATTCTCAGCGAACGCGCCATCCCCAAGCGGGTAAAGCTGGGGCTGGGATTGATGATAACCATTGTTATCGCCCCATCTATTCCCCCAGCAGACGTCCCCATCTTTTCCATCGGCGCGTTGTGGCAGGCCATGCAACAAATCCTGATCGGTATCGCCTTAGGCTTCACCATGCAGTTTGCGTTTGCCGCCGTGCGTACCGCCGGGGAACTGATTGGCCTGCAAATGGGGCTTTCCTTTGCGACATTCTTTGACCCCGGTAGCCGCCTGAATATGCCGGTCCTGGCACGACTGATCGACATGCTCGCCATGCTGTTATTCCTCACCTTTAATGGCCATCTGTGGCTGATTTCGCTGTTGGTGGATACGTTTCATACCTTGCCCATTGGCGGCAATCCGGTTAACAGCAATGCATTTCTCGCGCTGGCGCGGGCGGGTAGCCTGATTTTCCTCAACGGGCTGATGCTGGCCCTACCGGTTATGACGCTGCTGCTGACGCTGAACCTTGCGCTTGGCTTGTTAAATCGCATGGCGCCACAGCTGTCGATTTTTGTCATTGGTTTTCCTCTCACCCTGACCGTGGGTATTTCATTAATGGCGGCGCTGATGCCATTAATTGCGCCATTCTGCGAGCGCTTGTTCAGCGAAATTTTTAATTTGTTGGCCGATATCGTCAGCGAAATGCCCGGAAAATAATAACCCTTAATTTTTATCCTGTTTTACTAAGGATTGTCCTAAATTTAAAAACCGACAACATCCACCAGGATATCGCTGTCGCGGTTTATTTGTTTTTGCCTCACTCACATAACGCAACATTTACTTTACTTTAAGATGTTTCCTGGCAAATTATACGCAACTTTACGGGATAGTAAATTCGCCTGAAAACAGCGAAAGCGTCATCTTGGGTCGTTATTATTCCGTTTAGTTGTGATGCAATAATCAGGTAAGGGGAATTATCGTTACGCATTGAGTGAGGGTATGCCATGTCAACGATTATTATGGATTTATGCAGTTACACCCGGCTAGGGTTGACCGGATATCTGGTCAGTCGGGGGGTGAAAAAAAGGGAAATCAACAATATCTCCAGCGTTGGTGAACTCAGTCTCGCCTGTGTTTCTCTGCAACCCGCTGTGGTGTTTATTAATGAGGACTGTTTTATCCACGATCCTGCTGACAGTCAGCAAATCAAGCAAATCATTAATCAGCATCCCAGTACATTATTTATTGTATTTATGGCAATTGCTAATGTGCATTTTGATGAGTATCTTTTAGTCAGAAAAAATTTATTGATCAGTTCTAAATCAATTAAGCCTGATTCACTGGATGAACTTCTTGGCGATATTCTGAAAAAGGAAGTCAATATTGCTATCGATGTTAATCTGCCGACATTGTCATTAAGCCGTACCGAATCCAGCATGCTACGCATGTGGATGGAGGGACAGGGAACAATACAGATATCAGATCAAATGAATATCAAGGCCAAGACCGTCTCATCCCATAAGGGAAATATAAAACGAAAGATTAAGACGCATAATAAGCAAGTTATCTATCATGTGGTTCGACTCACGGATAACGTCACCAATGGTATCTTTGTGAATATGCGCTAAAACGTTCTGACTGGTGGCGGAACCACCAGTCAGAATCATGCAGAAGAACTCACCTCACTCTATTTTTTCCACAAAGATACCGTCCTGATGACCTGATTCATTAAAGAACCAGATACCGAGCGGGTAGTCTTCCAGCGAAACCAGGTACATGGTGCCTTCACTAAACTCTTCGATTGCCAGTACCACGCCCGGCCGACGTGGACCGCCGTCCGTTTTGACTGTGACCCGATCATTCACCTTCATCGTTTTCCTCCTGTGGCTTTGTGCCAGTGTAGAACAAATTCCTTTTTGTGGCAGCGTCCGGCGCATGCGATTGCGGGTTTTCTCGACGGTCTATACTTAAGTAGTGCGCATCTGAGGTTTTGATGCGCTCCCCCGGTATCCTTAACGGTTGAGAGGTATGAGGATGAAAACCGCGAAAGAGTACAGCGATACGGACAAACGTGAAGTCAGCATCGATGTAGACGCGCTGCTGAAGGCAATCAACGAAATCTGCGAGAGTGAAATTCATCGCAGTCAGGACGATCCTGAACGCGTCAGCATCGACGGGCGTGATTACCATACATGGCATGAACTGGCCGATGCGTTCGAGCTTGATATCCATGATTTTAGCGTGTCGGAAATCAATCGCTGACTGAGGGTGAAAAAAATCCCGGCCCTCATCGGGCCGGGATCAAGCTTGCTTATGCAAGAAGCACTTGAAAATTCGTTACACCAGGAAATCTGATGTAAAACAAACCTTATCTGCAATTTTTTTGCCTGACAAGAAAATAATTCTCACCAAAATGATAAATATAACTAATGGTTGAGAGTTCGCCGGGTTACGGCCTGGCCCAATGTCAGGTGTCCTGGCAGAGCGATCTTTGCTCGCCGGGCACCAGTTCATCTTCACGGAATGCTTCCCGTTTAACGCCAAAGCCGTCGTACCAGCGACACTCCACCATTCCGCTGGCATACCCGGTAACGATCATGCGTGGGCCACCCTCTTTCGAAGTGACTTCCTCACTGACAGAAAAGACCATACCTGCCTCCTGTATCAAGAGAAACCTTTACACCTTAGACGACAAAAAGGCTTTTTGCGTAATTAATCCGGCGACAATTAGTGCGAAACTCCGCGCAGTCTGGCAACGGTTTTCACCAGCAGAACGACTATTCCACCAATGATAAAGCCGAGCACCAGATTAAGCAGGGTCGGAAGCATAAGCCCAATCAATGCGCTTTGCTGCTGGGCAAAATGTTCTATCGCATGATGCAGCGGTGATATTCCATGTACAACAATCCCACCCCCTACTAAAAACATCGCCAGCGTGCCCACCACTGAAAGTGTTTTCATCAGCCAGGGGGCAACAACCAGTAGTCCTTTCCCCAGCGATTGGGCAAGCAGGCTGCGCTTTTCTGCCAGCCAGTAGCCGATATCATCCAGCTTAACGATAATCCCTACCAGGCCATACACGCCCACGGTCACCACTAAGGCGATACCTGATAACACCAGCACCTGATTCAACAACGGCGCATCCGCCACAATACCGAGGGTGATGGCGACAATCTCAGCGGATAAAATGAAATCGGTACGTATCGCACCTTTGATTTTATCTTTCTCGAAGGTCAGTGGGTCCTGCGCCGCCAGAGATGCCAGACGCTGCTGGCGCTCTTCTGGAGTCTCTTTGTGTTTACGCGCTTCCAGGGTGTGAAGCACTTTTTCCACCCCTTCAAAACAGAGAAACGCCCCGCCTACCATTAATAAGGGGGTGATCGCCCAGGGTATAAAGGCGCTAATCAATAGCGCCAGCGGTACAAGAATAACTTTGTTAACAAACGACCCTTTAGCCACGCTCCAGACCACCGGGAGTTCGCGGTTCGCCCGCACGCCCGACACCTGTTGCGCATTGAGCGATAAGTCATCTCCCAAGACACCCGCGGTTTTTTTCGCGGCCAGTTTTCCCATGACCGAGATATCGTCGAGTAAGGTAGCGATATCATCGAGTAAGGTCAGTAAGCTACTTCCTGCCAAAATGTTAACCCTCAATATTATTTTTTTGCCGTATTAAGTATGAAGTAAAACACGCCATGCGGAAACTGGCCTTTCTGGTCAACAAATATTTAACAATGGCATGCAATTATAAATCTCGCCAGCACGATAGTTTTGACGTTTACTATGTTGCACCTTTTTATTTCCACCGTGAGGGATTATGCGTTTCAGGCAATTGTTACCACTTTTCAGTGCGCTCTTCGCGCTGTATATCATTTGGGGTTCCACCTACTTCGTTATTCGCATTGGCGTGGAAAGCTGGCCGCCGTTGATGATGGCTGGCGTGCGTTTTCTCTCTGCGGGCATTTTGTTAACCGCATTCTTACTGATTCGCGGGCATAAGCTGCCGCCTCTGCGCCAGCTCCTGAACGCCGCGTTAATTGGCGTCCTGCTGCTGGCTGTGGGTAATGGGCTGGTCACCGTCGCAGAACATCAAAATGTGCCTTCCGGTATCGCCGCGGTGGTGGTTGCTACCGTTCCGCTGTTTACGCTGTGCTTTAGCCACTTTTTTGGTATCAAAACGCGCAAACTGGAATGGGTGGGAATCGCCATTGGGTTGGCTGGAATTATCATGCTGAACAGCGGCGGTAATTTAAGTGGTAATCCTTGGGGCGCTGTATTAATCCTGATCGGTTCGATAAGTTGGGCGTTTGGCTCGGTGTACGGCTCACGCATAACGTTACCCGTTGGCATGATGGCTGGGGCCATTGAAATGTTAGCCGCCGGGGTTGTGCTGATGTGCGCCTCGTTGCTCTCCGGGGAAAAACTGACCACTATGCCGACATTTTCAGGCTTTATGGCGGTGGCGTACCTGGCCCTGTTTGGCTCTATTATTGCCATTAACGCGTATATGTACCTGATTCGCAACGTCAGTCCGGCGTTAGCCACCAGCTATGCCTACGTTAATCCGGTTGTCGCTGTACTGTTAGGTACCGGTCTGGGAGGAGAAAGTCTGGCGCTCATCGAATGGCTGGCGCTCGGCGTGATCGTATTTGCGGTGGTATTGGTTACCCTCGGTAAATACTTATTCCCTATGAAAGCGGATGTCGTTGCTACCCCGTCGGAAAAGACACTACAGTAAGTGAATACCCTGAGTGTCGATCTGCGCGGTGGCACCACCGCCGCAGATCCACTCGATGACACGTTCAGATAACGCCTCATCGCCGAGTTTTTCGCGCCCGCGCAGGGCACACTCCCAGACAATCAGTACACGCCAGCCTAGAGTCTGCAATTTTTCACAATCCCGCGCGTCACGCTGGACATTTTTCCCTATTTTTTCCAGCCAGAATTCCGTTCGCGTGGCAGGGACTTTAAACAAGTAGCAGTTGTGATGATGCCAGAAACAGCCATGGGTAAAGATCACACAACGGTAATCATCCACTACAAAATCGGGGCGACCAGGTAATGTCGCATCCTGCACGCGAAACGTTACGCCCTGCTCTGTCAGTATGCTGGCAAGGCGTTTTTCAATGGCGGTATCACGGGTGGCGATCGCCCGCATATTTTTACTGCGCGTTGCTTTATCGTGAACGTCTGCCATGCAGGTTCTCTTTTTCGCGAATAGCAACCGCCTGTTTGATTTTCGGCTCCAGCAGCCTGGCAACCGCCGCGAATGCCGGAACGACCACCGAATTACCAAACTGGCGATAAGCCTGAGTATCCGACACCGGGATCCTGAACTGATAGCCCTGCGGTGATTCAAACCCCATCAGGCGCGCGCACTCCCGTGGTGTAAGCCGGCGCGGACGGTGCTGCTGGTTCAATGGATCGTCAAAATCCTTTTCCCCCAGCGCCATATCCCAGCCGCGATCGACAAGGATCTCGGCGCCGTCTTTATAATAGCGTGCGGATAATGTGCGCGTTACGCTATCGGGATTACCAGGATACACCATGCCATAACCAAACCCATTCCCCCGCGCCTGGTGCTTTTTCGCATAGCGGTATAAATATTTCCACAACACCGGCGTCAGCACATATTTCGCATCGACGGTCGGCTCAAGCAGCTCCGCCAGCGTAGTACGTCGCGGCGGATAGCGAGTGACAATATTGCGCAGCGTGAAGTCTGATTTCAGATTCAGATCGCGTCGAAATCCGACGAGCACAATACGTTCACGATGCTGAGGTAAAAAATGTTGTCCATCGATTATTTTCGGATCGTCAGGTCCATTATCCGCCGCATCCGCGACGTCATAACCCAGCTCATCCAGCGTCTGCATAATGATGCGAAACGTTTTACCCTGGTCGTGACTTTTCAGATTTTTAACGTTTTCGAGCACAAATATTGCTGGTCGACGCGCATCGATAATGCGCACCACATCAAAAAAGAGTGTGCCTTGTGTATCACAGGCAAAGCCGTGGGCCCGCCCTAACGCATTTTTCTTTGATACCCCAGCCAGGGAGAAAGGCTGACAAGGAAATCCTGCCAGCAGTACGTCATGTTCAGGAATATGTTGGCGAATATGTTCCGCCGCCTGCTGGTCGCTTACTCCATCATGATGACTCAGCGTGACATCGCGAATATCTTCATTAAAGTGATGCTGGAGCGGATCGCAATAATTATTCGCTTTGTAGGTGCGCACCGCATGCTTGTTCCATTCGCTGGTAAACACGCACTGCCCGCCAATCGCCTCAAAGCCGCGACGAATTCCGCCGATGCCGGCAAACAGATCGATAAATCGAAAGGCATAGTGCGGATGATGCGCAGGTGGCGTCGGCAGCAAGGAATTCAGATGAGCAAGCTCATTGTCGCTGAGGCGATACCATGTTTCGTTCGCCACTACTCGCTTAAAGATGGCCGGACTCCAGCGGTTCTCACCAACACCATTCAGATGAGCAACCAGGGTTTTCACGTCATAAATTTCAAGCAACTTAGCCAAAATTACCTGTGCGGCGGCCTTGTTATCATCTGTCATTGGGTTCATGGAGCCTGCTACTGAAAAATTATCCTGCATACATTTAACCGGCCGAAATGGATAACCGACAGATTAACATAAAATAGCGCAGTTGACGTTGCGGCTGTACTGGCGACTAACGTGCTTTAAAGGGTTGAATCGCGTCGAGATCCAGCATTGCATACTCTCCTTTTAACTCCGCACTCAGCTTCGCCATATACGTCAGTAAAAAGTCAGCATTATGCTGCGCTAAATGTCGGCCTTGTTCAGTTTGCATTGTCAGCGGCAGCGTCAATAATTTGGTCTGAAAGTGATCGAGCGCGTACTGTTTATCGTCAAGGCAACGCTTCCGCGCGAATGGATCTTCCGCGTCAAACAGCGCCACGCCTAACGCACCAGACACGGCAAATACGCGCGCTAAACCGATAGCTCCCAGCGCCTCAAGCCTGTCGGCATCCTGCACAATTTTAGCTTCAATAGTTTCCGGTGCTATCTTCGCGCTGAAACTGTGCGCCTCAATGGCATGACATACGGCAGGTATACAGTGTTGCGGAAAATCAGGGAAATCGCGCCTCAGAATGCGGCGTGTTTCCTGCGCCGCCAATACCGACGAGCGATGACGATCCAGATGATTCTTCGGCAAGCTGACAAGATCATGGAAGTAGCACGCTGTAAGAACCACCAGCCAATTTACGGTCGCATCCGTGCTTAGCTTTTGCGAGGTCTTCCACACGCGACGAAAATGAGAGATATCATGGGCAGCATCCTGCCCGGAATGGTTATCCTGTAGCCAGGCTTCAAATTTTGACTGCCAATCTTGTCGTTCCATGCGGTCTCTCTTTGCAGAAAGAAAACCACCTTAACAACAATTTTCATTGCAGACCACTGCCAGCGCTTCAATTTATATAAATATATTATTACTCTCAGTTTAATATAATCATAGAAAATTTATTGTTTCCTGAACACCATAGCAACAGATAATCATATGTAATCAAATAACAAATAACCCCCAAAAATAAAATACACGAAAGCAATGAACACAAGAAACACATAACCAACTGATAAAAATAAATTTATCATATAAATGATATTATTAAACACATACACATTAATTTATAAAAAGACATCATAGAAACATTATGAAATATCTTAAATAGATTTGTTACATGTTATATTTTAAATTAAATGAACTTCATAGATAGTATCCAAATGTAGTCTTTCGGATAGTACTACATATTCATATTAATTATTATCATAAGGAAATACATAATGAAAAGAAAAGTACTGGCACTTCTCCTCCCTGCTTTATTAGCTGCAGGCGCAGCGAATGCCGCTGAAATTTATAATAAGAACGGCAATAAACTGGATCTGTACGGCAAAGTCGATGGTCTGCATTATTTCTCTGACGATGCGGGCAGCGACGGCGATCAGACCTATGTACGTGTGGGCTTTAAAGGCGAAACCCAGATCAACGACATGCTGACTGGTTATGGTCAGTGGGAATATAACGTCCAGGCCAACGGCACCGAAGGTGAAGGTGCAGATTCATGGACCCGTCTGGCTTTCGCTGGCTTAGGTTTTGGTCAGAACGGTACCTTTGACTACGGTCGTAACTATGGCGTTGTCTACGACGTAGAAGCCTGGACCGATATGCTGCCGGAATTCGGCGGCGATACCTACACCCAGACCGACGTGTATATGACCGGTCGTACCAACGGCGTTGCCACCTACCGTAATAAAGGTTTCTTCGGTGAGGTTGATGGTCTGAACTTCGCTCTGCAGTACCAGGGCAATAATGAAGATGGTGGTTCAGGCGAAGGTACTGGTAATGGTGATGGACGTAGACTGTCTCGTGAAAATGGCGACGGTTTCGGTATGTCTACCTCCTATGACTTCGACTTCGGTTTAAGCCTCGGTGCGGCATACTCCAGCTCTGACCGTACTAATAATCAGGTTGCTGCTGGACGTGGCGACAGTAGCCATGCCAACCGCTATGCTGGTGGTGACACAGCTGATGCCTGGACCGTGGGTGCCAAATATGATGCGAATAACGTGTACCTGGCTGCCATGTATGCTGAAACACGCAATATGACCGCATACGGTAAAGGGGATGGAGTTGAAGGCGGTATTGCTAACAAAACGCAAAACTTCGAAGTTGTTGCACAATACCAGTTTGACTTTGGTTTGCGCCCGTCCGTTGCATTCCTGCAGTCTAAAGGCGTTGATTTAGGCGGCTGGGATCACCATAGCAATGGCACCCCACGCTACACCGACAAAGATCTGGTCAAATATGTTGATGTAGGTATGACTTACTACTTCAACAAAAACATGTCCACCTACGTTGATTACAAAATCAACCTGCTGGATGAAGACGATAGCTTCTATGAAAGCAATGGTATCGCGACTGACGACATCGTTGCCGTTGGTTTAGTCTACCAGTTCTGATTGAGATACAAACAGCAAGCCCGCTTCATATGAAGCGGGCTTTTTTCACCGCACGGGGATAAGCTCTGCTAAGAGCGCCAGATATGCGACACGCTTTCAATAGAATTAATGCGGGGAAGATTTGGAAAAAATATTAATAACCAGAACCCCTGCACAAATAAGGAACATGCCTGCGATCGCCGGAAAATCAAGCTTCTGCCCACTTACCAACCAGCCCAAAAGGCTGATTAATACGATTCCAGCACCTGACCAAATTGTGTACGCAATACCTGTTGGAATGGTCGACAGCGTCTGAGCGAGAAGATAAAAAGCAGTGCAGTAGCATACAATGGTTGCTACAGATGGCCATAGACGTGTAAATCCGTCAGAGAACTTCATCAGGGTTGTACCTATTACTTCAGCTACAATGGCCCCGGCAAGGAAAATGTATGAATTCAAAATCTGGCCCCATGTGACAATCTAAAACAATTATCGTATCACAAAGGATCAGGTGAGTTTGAACACAGCCAAAACTCCTTCAACTTAGTACAAAAAGACCGTCTGAAGCGCCGCGAGGTCTGCTATGCGCGGACGTTGGGGTTGATGTTAAAGTCACCACAGAGCTGACATCGGTCTGTGGACTGCCAGATTCGAATACCCAGTTTTCCATTTCCCGGGTAAGTTTTTGCTTAGTATCAGCATCAGCGACGCCATCAGGAAATCTGATATTTATAACTTTTCCTTTATCATCAATATCATATACTACTTTGAATTTGTTATTTTCATCCACCAACGTCCTTACCCCAGTTTTGCTTATTGTTTCACTTGCATGAGAACTAAAAGCTAAACCTGCCGACAAAACAGCAATAATGGCCACACCCAACAGCTTGTTATTCATAGTGTTATCCACTCGCAAATAAATAATGATAAATAGAAATAATTATCATTTCCACTGTTTGTTTTTACAGCTACGCTGGGTGTGGCAATATTGAGGGACCTGAACTGGCGCTCTCACGGCGCAGAACCAAACCTAATCTGACGGTCCACTCTGGACAATAATGACGTTGAACAGCGTTAATCAATTACAAGCCTGCCGGGCATATCCGTTCAATTCTCAGAGTAAGAAAGGCGGTATCCACTCCCCTCTCTGAAAATGCTGGCAAACCCCGCCAGGCCTAAATGCATACCTGCAATGAGCATTTTTTTGCTGACAGCTTTTTCCATAATTTTCTTCCTTGTTTCCTCGGCCTGAGCGGGATCGGTATCGAATAAAATAGAGACATTCGGGTGCGCTGACTGAATATGAGGGTAGTGGACGATGTCGCCCCATATTAATAAGCATTTATCATCTGCATCAATGCGAAATCCTGTATGCCCGGGCGTATGACCCGGTAACCATACTGGGAGAATACCTTCTGCAATGTTATCCCCGTCGAAAAAACGCAGGTTTCGCGCATAAGCGTGTAACGTTTGGCGGACCAGCCCAAAATTACGTTGCCCGCGCTCATTCGCCATGCTGAGTTTTTTATCATCCAGCCAATGTTGCGCTTCAAGGGGATGAAGCATAATTTGAGCGCGCTGAAAAACTGGCCGTTTTTCAGGATCCAGCAGACCGCCAATATGGTCCGGATGGCAGTGCGTCAATAAAACAGTATCGACCTCGTCAGGACTGATCCCCACTGCTGCAAGGTTTACGTTGAGTTGCCCTCCTTTGTTGCTCAGCGGCCCTGCGCCAGCGTCGACCAAAATGACCCGACCCCGACCGCGGATAAGATAGCAGTTTATATGGATATCGGCAGGCTCATCGAGCCCGGCGTCATTTTGAATGACGTCCGCATCAGCTTTTTCAATGCCTGACAGTAAATCCAGGCTGGCTGACATTGTACCGTCACTCAGCGCCGTAATCTGAAAATCTCCAATCTGCCGAAACGGAAAGAAATGGCTCATCAGTACCTCGGGATTAGTTACGGGCAAATATGTGTTGTCAGGCCAGATGCCTGTTGGATGGCGAAATCCAGTTCACGAATAAAGTTTTCCATCACCTCCTGTGTTCGAGCAGAGGGCGCGGCATTTATGGATAAAATTGTTAAGGTTTTGAACTTGTCAGAGTGGTTTTCAGAAAGATAAAAGGTCAGATTAGGCATTCCATTCTGCCTCGCTTTCAGAATCGTTATACGAACATTCCACGGTATACCACATCAGTTCATCTCCACATGAGTCATAAACGCAAGCAAAACAGTTGCTCAATGATTTTTCATCATGCTACAAGCTAGTTATACGGCTTAAAATCGATAATAAGTCACGGGTTAGTGATGTTTAGTCACTAATTGCAGGCTACAGGCTCAGAGCAAGGAACAAATTTCATGCGCAGAAAAATACCCAGTAGTACGTCCCTTCAGGCTTTTGATGCCGCTGCAAGGCACGGTAATTTTGCCCGCGCTGCAGAGGAATTATCGTTAACGGAAGGGGCCATTAGCCGTCAGATTGCGCGACTTGAAGCTTTGCTGAACTGTAAATTGTTCGATCGTGTGGGAAGCAGGGTAAAGCTCAATCCTGTCGGCGCGCGCTATGCACATCACGTCCGTGAAACGCTCGACAGGCTTGAAAGAGATACGCAGTACATAATGGGCATGCCAGAGGGGAGTAAGAGTCTGGATATCGCCGTCCTGCCAACCTTTTCCAGCCGTTGGCTTATTCCTCGCCTGAACGGTTTTACCTCTTTATTCCCGGATATAACGTTAAATATTGCGGCCAGAACGGATCCTTTCATTTTGTCAGGAAGTGGATTTGACGCTGTCATTCATTTTGAACATTCCGCATGGGCAGGAATGCGCACGCAATTTCTGTTTCAGGAGAATCTGGTGCCTGTTTGTCATCCTGGGCTGCTAACCAGTCATGGCGTCACGCAACAGTTGAACGAACTGCCGCGGATACACCGTCGACAAAACCCTGAAGCATGGCATCACTATGCTCGTGAAAGCGGGATATTTCTTGAGAATCCGGCTCAGGGAGTACGCTACGATCTTCATGAAATGGCCATCGCTGCCGTTATGGCGGGACAAGGGGTAGCATTGGTACCGCGCATGTATGTCGAGAATGAATTGAGCTGTGGCCTGCTTGCTGCGCCCTGGCCAGCTTCAGACACGCTGAACAAAAGGTTTTGTTTAGTACAACCGACGGAAACGGGAATAAACGAGGCTGCGCTGGAAAGCTTTAAATGCTGGTTGCTTGCTGAAATGAATACGATCACATAATACTGAACGATACATTACGTCCAGGTCTTCAACTCAGTTGCATCCATGCTCACGTTAAACCATACTGGAAATATTGTTATCACTTGCGCTGCAACGGAAGCGTTAATTATATTCTAACGCTCCCAGTGAGACTACCACTTTGGCAAGGCAATTCTTAGTGTTTACCAGGTCCTGTGGGGTATTTTACTCGGCTAAATAACCACCATCGATTGGATAAACCCCTCCAGTGCAGAACGCTGAATTATCTGACAGCAAAAACAATATAAAGTCTGCTATTTCTTGCATTTTTGCCATCCTTTTCATGGGGTGACTGTTTGCAAAACTACGTACGATATTTTCAGGGAATTCACTCATTCGTGGGGTTTGGACATAGCCGGGTGCGACAGCATTAATCCGAATGCCTTGACTTGCAAACTCTAGCGCAGCGGTTTGGGTTAAACCGATTATACCATGTTTAGCCACGGTGTAAGGCGCTAATCCAGGAATGCCAACCAGACCATTAACTGCAGATAAATTAACTATAGAGCCACCAAATTTCATCATCTCCGGTATTTCATATTTTAGGCAGTAAAAAACACCGCTCAATGAGGTGGCAATAACCTTATCCCAGTTTTCAACTGTCTGCTCTGTTATGTTTTTACCATGTTCACCCGTTAAGCCTGCGTTATTTACGGCATAATCGAGTCTGCCGAAATATTTGATAACCTCATCTATCATTTGCCGTACTTGTTCAGGCTGTGACACATCACATCCGATCCCCAACGCTTGTTGTCCCAGTGAAGATAATCGTTTCGCTTTTTGTTTAGCCTGCTCTGACGAGCGGGATACAATAACAACCTTCGCGCCATGTTTGTGTAATTGCTCGGCGACTGCCTCACCTATACCTGCAGTACTTCCTGTTATGACAGCAACTTTATTCTGGAAATTCATAACTCCCCCTATGAAGTAGAATTGAGCCTTTCATCAGGGTTAGTATACAAATTAGCTATGACAGTTTTTGTCAGTACTCTTTCTCCTCGCAAATTCCTTCTTTTATTCTCCATTTTTTCAATAAAACTGTCCTGCTTTCACTATATAGGGAATCCAGTTGTATCATCTCTTCAATTTTGTCAGTTCTAAAATGACGAAAATCATTTCTCATCTCACACCATGCAACCAAAAGCCAGCACGACTCCATATATACCAATCCGATAGGCCATATAACCCGAGAAGAGTAAGTATCTTTCTTGTCACAATACTTTATTTTGATTCTGTTTCGCTTTTTAATAGCATTGCGGATACCTGCAAAAAAGATCTCATTGTTTTCTGAAGGACCAATCAGATAGGACTGACTCTCAATAAGATTTTGTAATTCACCGGGAATGACAGCGTGTATTTTGGCAAGTGCAGTCCTTGCGATATTTTTGAAGTCATAATCGGTATTATGTGATACCCAATTTAAACCAAGTGTAATAGCATTAATTTCTTCATGGGAAAGATTTAAGGGTGGTAAATGGAAATCAGACTTAACGATATAACCAATTCCAGCACCACCCTCAATGCACACGCCTTGATGCTGTAGCGTTTTTATATCTCTGTAAATGGAGCGCACACTTATTCCCAATCTTTCAGAGAGAGTGGATGCAGTGATTGGATATCTTTGCGCCCTTAATATCTGTAGTAATTCGAGAAGCCTTTCTGTTCTGGTCATGTTGATAAATCCATCTTAAGCCTGAGAGGCTATCTTAAATCATCTGTTGGATAAGCATCTTAATCCAAAGTTAGCGTACACACTTAAGTTGAACTGCCCACATTGATTAAGGATGCCCCATTGAACTTACAGCTCAAAGAAGACGGCCAGACTTGATGGCGTTCTGGCTACGCCAACTTTCAGATTACGAAGTCTCGAGTAAGGACAAACAACTCTTCTCAGGTCACAAAACTGAAAGCCAAGTTGTGGTTTATGACAGAAAAGTGAGAATTTCTCCCACATAGGATCTTCCAGTATTGGGCAAATCAGAAGATGATGATGGCGAGCTTTATACTAAGCGAATATACCGACACTATACCAAGTGTGACATGAGTCGTTGAAAGGAATTGAGCTAAGTGTTTGAATAGTGGCGGAGAGAGGGGGATTTGAACCCCCGGTAGAGTTGCCCCTACTCCGGTTTTCGAGACCGGTCCATTCAGCCGCTCTGGCATCTCTCCGTTTTGGTGGTTGCCATGATGCCAGGTAATTTGGCATTTTAACAGACCCAGTTCCGTCAATTTCGTTCAAGTGACGAGTTTGCGAGCAAAACGATGATTAAGTGGCCCTGGAAAGAGCAAGAAACAGCCCGAAATGACGACTGGCCCTGGGATAACGCCCTGGCTATTCCGCTTCTGGTGAATCTCACCGAGCAAGAACAAGCCAGACTAATCGCCCTGGCCGAGCGTTTTTTACAGCAAAAAAGATTGGTAGCACTTCAGGGGTTTGAGCTGGACCCGCTAAAAAGTGCGCGCATTGCTCTGCTCTTCTGTTTACCTGTTCTGGAATTGGGGATCGAGTGGCTCGATGGGTTTCATGAAGTTCTCATCTACCCTGCCCCATTTGTTGTCGACGACGAATGGGAAGACGAAATTGGTCTGGTACACAATCAACGTGTCGTTCAGTCCGGGCAGAGCTGGCAGCAAGGTCCGATAATTCTCAACTGGCTTGATATTCAGGATTCCTTTGATGCCTCAGGCTTTAATCTGATCATTCATGAAGTCGCGCATAAGCTGGATATGCGTAATGGCGATCGCGCCAGCGGAATTCCGGCGATTCCTCTGCGAGACATTGCCGGCTGGGAGCACGACCTGCATGCCGCAATGAACAATATTCAGGATGAAATCGATCTGGTAGGGGAAACCGCATGCAGTATAGATGCCTACGCTGCAACCGATCCGGCCGAATGCTTTGCCGTATTATCCGAGTATTTTTTCAGCGCACCTGAATTATTTGCTCCACGATTCCCGGCTTTATGGCAGCGTTTCATCCAGTTTTACCGCCAAAACCCAATGCAACGGTTACGTGATAACCCCGAAGATGACCATTATCGCTCATCAAATGTGCATTAACACTGAATTTGAAGATTAATTAACCAATTGAAATGACGCGCTAATTTTACTGTTGACACCTCAGGGTGAGGTCAGTAATATGCGCCTCGTTCACACGATTCCTCTGTAGTTCAGTCGGTAGAACGGCGGACTGTTAATCCGTATGTCACTGGTTCGAGTCCAGTCAGAGGAGCCAAATTTAAGAAGCCTGCTTAAGGAAACTTGAGCGGGCTTTTTGCTTTTCAGGCTTACATAAAAGCATCCTGCATAAGCGTTCTGCCTGTTGTACCGCCCCTATTCCATGTCGCATCACACCATTGATTAAAGTTATGTAAATGTAAATCGTTTAAACTTTGCAATTATTGTAACTGCTAGTGATTATCATTTATTGTACGCGAGCCAAAAGAACGAGCCCTGCTCGGTTCACTGTACGTTCCAATTACTCTGGGATATAAACGATGAATGCTCTGCCTCGCACCGGACTGCGCCGTATCACGCTTGCCTCTGCCCTGGTCTTCGCTGTTAGCCTGCCGGCTTTCGCCCAGGAAACATTAACGCTTTACACCACCCGTGAACCAGGTCTGATTCAGCCGTTACTTGATAGCTGGACAAAAACCAGCGGCATCAAAGTCAGTACGGTTTATATCAAGGATGGCATGCTTGAGCGCGTTAAAGCGGAAGGCAAAAACTCCCCTGCCGACCTGCTGATGACCGTTGATGCAGGCAATCTCCTCGATCTCGTGGAAGCCGGAGTGACCCAGCCGGTAGAGTCAGAAGCATTGAAAACCGCGATTCCAGCCAACCTGCGTGGCGCGGATAACCAGTGGTTTGCACTTTCTATGCGCGCTCGTGTGCTGTATGCCGAAAAATCAATGCCCATTGATAACTGGCATTACGAACAACTCGCCAGCCCGGAGTATAAAGGTAAAGTCTGTATCCGCTCCGGGCAGCATCCGTATAACACGGCGCTGATCGCTGCGATGATTGCCCATCACGGTGAAGCTAAAACCGAAGACTGGCTGCGCGGCGTGAAGGCTAACCTGGCCCGTAAAGCCACCGGCGGCGACCGCGACGTTGCCCGCGATATCCTCGGTGGAATTTGTGATATCGGTCTGGCTAACTCCTATTACGTCGGCCATATGAAAAATGCCAAAGAAGGCAGCGATGCTCGCCAATGGGGCGATGCCATCAAAGTCGTAAAACCAACCTTTGAGAATGGCGGTACGCACGTCAATATCAGCGGCGCTGCCGTTGCCCGCTATGCGCCAAATAAAGCCGATGCCGTTAAGCTGATGGAGTATCTGGTTTCCGCGCCTGCCCAGCAGCAGTATGCGAAAGCGAACTTTGAATATCCGGTATTGAAAGGCGTAACGCTTGATCCGGTTATCAGCGCCACCATCGGTGAAATTGATGTCGATAAGACACCGTTAACTGAAATCGTGAAGTATCGTAAACAAGCTAGCCTGCTGGTAGATAAAGTTGGATTCGATCAATAAACCTTTGCAGTTTCCAGCGTTACGCGGCCTGGTTTCCGGGCCGCAGTCATTATTAACGCCGTTGCATCTTGGCGCGCTGTGCGTGGCGCTTGGCGTCCTGACCCCCGTCATTGCGCTGATCTGGCAGGCTACCCAGGCCGATTTATCTCACTGGGATAATCTCCTGACGTGGGTGTTGCCTGCCGCGTTAAAAAATACCGTACTGTTGTTAGCGGGTGTCGCCGTGATGGTCGGCGTCATTGGCGTAGGTAGCGCATGGGCGGTGACGGCATGGGATTTTCCTGGACGCAAAATTCTCAGTTGGGCGCTACTGTTGCCGCTGGCGATGCCGACCTACATCGTCGCCTTTGCCTGGCTCGATCTGCTGCATCCGATTGGTCCCCTGCAAACCTTTATTCGTTTCTTACTGGGCTTTGACAGCCCACGACAGTTCCGCCTACCAGATTTACGCTCTCTTTCCGGTGCAATAATTCTGCTCGGCTTAGTACTTTATCCTTACGTGTACCTGACCACCCGCGCCATGTTTATCAGCCAGCCGGCTCATTTACTGGAAGCCGCACGTACGCTGGGATGCAGCGCGACCGGAACTTTTTTTCGCGTTGCCCTCCCCATGGCACGTCCGGCCCTGGCCGTTGGCATCAGTCTGGCATTGCTGGAAACGCTTAACGACATCGGCGCGTCGGAATTCCTTGGGGTACAGACGTTAACTGTTACCGTGTACACCACGTGGATCTCGCGCTCCGATTTATCTTCAGCGGCGCAAATCGCCTGCATGATGCTGATGTTTATCTTCTTTATTCTGACGCTGGAATTTTATGGCCGCAGAAAACAGGGGTTCAGCAGCCGCAGTCTGCGGGAAATTCAACCCACGCGCGTGCAGGGTTGGCGCGGCTGGCTGCTTGGTGCCGTTATTTCGCTGCCGGTTGTGCTGGGTTTTCTGGCCCCGGTGCTGTTTTTAATGTGGGAAAGCGCCAAACGTATCGGCAATGACAACCTCCTTTCCCCCTCGTTACTGTCAGCATTACAAAATACGCTCTTGCTCGCGGCGGGAACCACGCTGGTGGTGGTTTGCGTCAGTCTGTTGGTAGCCTGGAGCGCACGCCATAGCGCTGCAGACAACGCGATGCCGGGGTTTCGCCGTGGCGTGATGCGTCTGGCCTCTTTAGGCTACGCGGTTCCCGGCACAATCCTGGCGATTGGTTTTTTAACGCCCGCCATGGCGGTTGACCGTTGGCTGGCTGACTTGCTGGATGTGCGTGGCCTGCCGCTGATGTCAGACGGGATCCTGCTGGTCATTTGTTGCGCCATGCGTTTCCAGGCGATTGCCATCGGCGCGCTGGATTCCGGTCTGGGACGCATTCCACCTTCGCTGGAGCAGGCTTCCCGGCTGTTGGGCGAGAATGGCGCGGGCACGTTTGCACGGGTTCATTTCCCTCTACTGCGCCCGGCGCTGGTAAGCAGCGCCCTGCTGGTTTTTGCCGACGCGATGAAAGAGCTACCCACAACATTGCTTTTGCGTCCGGTTAACTTCGAAACGCTGGCAACATTGCTGTATGCGGAAGCCGCTCGTGGAACTTATGAAGAAGGTGCAATCGCCGCGCTAATGATTGTTTTAGCTGGCACGCTACCGGTTATTTTATTGGTGCGTCACCAAATGACTCGCCGGGGTTAAGAGAGTAACAATGTCAGAAATTGCATTACGCCTCCAGGATGTGCACGTTGCCTATGGCAACAGCCAGCAATCGGTACTGAATGGATTTTCAATGTCGGTACGCAAAGGGGAAATCGCCTGTCTGTTAGGGGCTTCAGGCTGCGGGAAAACCACGGTTCTACGCGCCGTTGCGGGGTTTGAACGACTGCGAAGCGGAGAGATCTATGTGTCTCAGCATCGTGTTGCCGCTCCCGGTGTTCATCTCCCGCCTGAAAAGCGTCATGTCGGCATGGTTTTTCAGGAATATGCGTTATTTCCGCATCTGACCGCGCAACAAAATGTCGCCTTTGGATTACGCCGTATGCCGCGTGAAGAACAGCAGGCCAGGGTGGCGGAGCTGTTAAAAATGGTGGAATTACATAGCCATGCCAACCGCTATCCCCATGAACTTTCCGGCGGTCAACAGCAGCGCATCGCGCTCGCGCGTGCGCTGGCACCGCATCCGGAAATTCTGTTGCTGGATGAACCCTTTTCCAGCCTTGATAAGCGCACGCGCGAGCGTCTTGGCAACGAGGTACGGGATATTTTGCGCGCTGCCGGGCAAACGGCACTGCTGGTTACCCATAGCGAACACGAAGCGCAGCTAATGGCAGACCATATCGGCGTGGTAAAAATGGGGCAGTATCAAATTAAAAAAGCGCCCCACCTTATCTGACGATAAACCTGGGCCGCTTTAATATTAAAAATGCTGCTGAACCTGGCTGATGTTCACCGGCATACCGGAGCGTCTTTCCAGGGCCTGATTCCCGCGGCTCACATCCACGCCACTCCCGCTGATAAATGTGCGCAAAGCGGGAGTGATCGGCAAGGGAACCTTTCTGTCAGACTCGTACTCAGAACGATTTCTTGACAGCGGCTCATGCACTTCTACCCAGCGGCTGCCGTCTGGTTCCACGCTGTATTTCACCGGGCGGTCAATCAGTTGCACACGCGTCCCAACCGGCACCGTGTCAAACAAGTACTTAATATCGTCATTACGCAAACGGATGCAGCCCTGGCTCACCCGCAGACCAATACCAAAGTTAGCATTAGTGCCGTGAATGGCATAAAGCCTGCCGATATAAATCGCATACAGGCCCATCGGGTTATCTGGTCCGGCAGGCACAAACGCGGGCAAGGTTTCCCCACGTGCGGCATATTCCCGTCGGGTATTCGGCGTCGGCGTCCAGCTCGGCGCTTCCTGCTTACGCTCGACCGCCGTCACCCAGTTACGCGGCGTTTCTCTCCCCGCCTGTCCAATGCCAATCGGCAAAACTTCAACCGTGTTTGTGCCCGGAGGATAGTAATAAAGACGCATTTCGGCGACGTTGATAACAATGCCTTCACGCACGGTATCCGGCAAGATCAGCTGCTGCGGCACCACCAGCGTTGAGCCAGACTTAGGCAGAAAAACGTCTACGCCGGGATTAGCCTCGAGCATATTGCTCAACCCCTGCCCGTACTGCGCGGCAAAGGCCTCCAGCGGCTGGGTGTTTCCGGGCGGGACCGTAATCGTCAGCGGGCTACCTACCAGACGACTACCTTCTGGCGGCAGCGGATAACTCACCGCGTGTGCTACCTGACTCGCAAGCAGCATGATGAGTGAACAAAGCAGTTTTACACGACGCATCTTTTTCCTTTCCGTTGCCGCAGCAGATATCCGGTAATTATAGCTTTTATTATCTGTTTTAGTGGGTTACGAATTCAATGCGCAAAAATAAACCTCGCCATGCGGCGAGGTTCAGGGGGCACATAACTATGCTTCTTTACCATCCGGTAGCACAATGTTGCTGGCGGCTAACTGCCCCATGTTGTGGTACATCGCGCAGGCTGCCTCAATAATTGGCATCGCCAGCGCGGCCCCGCTGCCTTCACCTAAACGCATCCCCATATTCAGATACGGATCCAGCTCCAGATGCGCCAACGCGGTGCGTGCCCCCTTCTCAGCAGAGAAATGTGACGGGATCAGATAGGGTTTAATCTGCGGTGCGATCTGGCAGGCCGCCAGCGCAGCAGAGTATGAAAGAAAACCATCCAGCACGACCGGCAGCCCACAGGAGGCCGCGCCCAGCATCACACCCGCCATGCCAACCAGATCAAATCCGCCCACTTTTGCCAGTACATCGATACCGTCATTGCGATCCGGTTGATTGACGGCAATGGCTCGCCGCACAACCTCTACTTTATTACCTACTCTGGAAAGCGGCAGGTTAGCGCCGATGCCCACCACATCTTCGGCATCGCTGCCGGTCAGCACGCTGACGATAGCCGCCGCGGGCGTGGTATTTGCCATACCGAGTTCACCCACGCCAAACAGCGTTACGCCCTCTTTCGCCAGTTCATGGGTATAGCGGATAACTTCCAGCAGCAGTTCCTCTGCCTGCGAACGGCTCATTGCCGGGCCCTGGGCAATATTGCCGCAGCCGCGCGCGACGCGCATATTCACCACGCCGGGGATAAGCTCCGCGTCAATTCCCACGTCAATGACATGCACCTTTGCCCCAGCCTGAGCGGCCAGAACGCAAACGCCGGTCGTCCCACGCGTCATATTGGCGGCCTGAATAGCCGTGACCACTTTAGGCGAAACGGCAACCCCTTCATCCCAGACGCCATGATCGGCGCACATCACCAGCATCGCTTTGTCCTTCACATGCGGCACACCTTTCAGGCCAGGCATACCAGCCAGTTGCACGGCAAGAGATTCGAGCCGACCCAGACTTCCCGGCGGCTTTAGTAAGCCATCAATATGCTGCTGAGCACGCAGCATCGCGGCACTGTCAGGTGAAGGGATCGCGTGGAGTAAAGAGGTTAAAGTCTGCATAAGGGTTCCAGTATGTTGGCTGACTCAAAGCAGAGCCAGCAAGAATATCAACTCGCCAAGTTCAATGGCTGCGCCCAACGTATCGCCGGTTTGCCCACCCAACGTACGTTTTAATAACTGCCCAAGAATGAAAATCGCCACCATCGTGACAGCCATCGCTGCTACGCCGCGCATGCCCGGAAGCAGCACAGCGGCCAGGATTGCCGCCAACCCCAGTGTGACGCAGGTTTGACGCCCGGTAACTTTGCCGATAAAGACATTGCCCAGCCCTTCTTCGCGGGCGTAGCGATGTCGATACATCAGCAAAACAGCGCTACCCCGCCCGGCGACACATGCCGCAGCCAGCGCCGCCAGCATTGGCGTGCCACGTAAAGCCAGTTCGCTCACCACCAGCACTTTGGCCAGCAAAACAAAAATTAACGCCAGCCCGCCATGGGTTCCCAGGCGACTGTCGCGCATGATTTCCAGCATCCGTTCGCGTCGACGGGCAGAAAAAATACCGTCACAGGTATCCGCCAGACCGTCCAGATGAAAACCGCCGGTCAACAACGCCAGCGTCAATACGGCAAATAAGGCTGCCAGTGGAGTACCACACCAGGGCTGCAGCGCCATAAAGACCAGCCCCGTCAGCCCGCCCAGCACCACGCCTATCAGGGGAAACATCACGATACCGCGCGAATAGTGCTCGAAATCCAGTCCTTGCGACCAGCGAGCAGGAACGGGCAAGCGGCTGATAAAAGAAAGCATTGCCCAGAACAACTTACTCATTTAATTTTGACTCCAATTCCTGATACCACCAGCCACACCTCATCAGCTGCCGTCGCCAGTCTCTGGTTCACGCGTCCGGCAATATCGCGAAAATGCCGGGCCAGACGGTTCTCCGGAACAATCCCCATTCCGACTTCGTTAGTCACCAGGACCACCGTTGCCGGGCAACGGTGACAGGCAGCAATCAGCAAACGGATCTCATCCTCGATGGACTGCTCCATCGCCGCGTAATCCCAGCTATCCGGGTCGCTGTCGCCGCCCAGAGCAAACAGCAGATTGGTCACCATGGTGGTGATGCACTCCAGCAAAATGGCTTCCTGAGGATCGTTTGTTGCCGTAATCAGTTCATCGAGATGTTGCCAGCGCTCGGCAGTACGCCAGTGCGCAGGGCGTCCATCGCGATGGTGCTGAATTCGCGCCGCCATCTCCTCATCAAAAATCTGCGAAGTCGCGATATACAGAACGTTCGGGGAATCAGCGATTAGCGCTTCCGCATGTCGACTCTTGCCGCTTCGTGCGCCGCCCGTAACCAGAATCATCATACGGGCTCCCGGTGTTGCTTCATGATGGTATAAATTTTCTCAATATCGATGTGTTGCCGCATCGCATCCGCCAGCAGATCAAACTGCTGCGATTTATATTGCGCGTAATGGAAGGTGGAATCCAGCGGTGCTAATCCTTTGCGTACGCGCAGGCCATTCACCAATGCACGGGTAAATTCATCGCTGTCGAACAGACCGTGAAGATAGGTGCCGAACGCCAGGCCATCCGGTGTTACCGCGCCGTCAGCCACATGTCTGCCTTCTTTGCGCAGCGTCATCACCGACTGGCATGCTTCGGATAATGCCGTTTCGCCCATATGGATTTCATAACCGCGAACGGATAAGTCTGCCGCGCCCGCCAGCCAGTCGGGCAGCGAAGAAGACATTTTCCCCTCAACCAGGGTCGTGGTTTTATGCTGGGCAAAATGGGTCACCGTATTAAGCAAGCCCAGACCCGGCAGCGTACCGAGCCCTGATTCCACCTCATCAATGATGGTATCGCCGAGCATTTGGTAGCCACCGCAAATCCCCACCACCGGAACGTTATTACGATGCAATTGCACGACGCCATGCGCCATTCCGCTTTCACGCAGCCACATCAGATCGCCCAGCGTGTTTTTGCTGCCTGGCAGAATCACCAGATCGGCCCCCGCCAGTTCTTCAGGCTGGCGAACATAGCGCACGCGCACATCCGGCTGAGCAGCAAGCGCATTGAAATCAGTAAAATTAGAAATGTGCGGGAGTTGAACAACGGCAATGTCGATGTCGCGTTTGTCAGTACGCAGATACTTGCCCTTTTGCAGCGCCACGCCGTCTTCATCTTCCAGATCAACATCCAGCCATGGCATGACGCCCAGCACCGGAACGCCGGTCAGCGCTTCAATTTGCTCGATACCGGAGTACAGCAACGCCACATCACCGCGAAACTTATTGATGATCACCCCTTTTACCCTGGCCCGTTCATGGTCATGCAGTAGCGCCAGCGTGCCGTAAATAGAGGCAAACACGCCGCCGCGATCGATATCGGCCACCAGAACGACCGGGCATTGCGCCATCTCAGCCATGCCCATATTGACGATATCGCGATCGCGCAGGTTAATCTCAGCGGGGCTTCCCGCGCCTTCCAGCACCAGCACATCGAACTCCTGCGCCAGACTGTTATACACTGACAGGATCTGCTCCCTCAGGCGCGGCTTATACTCGTGGTAACTCACCGCATCCATATCGGTCGCCACTTTGCCCATCAGCACAACCTGCGCTTTACGATCGCTGGTCGGCTTAAGCAGCACCGGATTCATACGCACATCCGGCGTAATGCCGGCCGCCTCAGCCTGAAAAATTTGCGCGCGGCCCATCTCTTTACCCTCTGGCGTAATGCCCGAGTTCAGCGCCATATTCTGCGATTTGAACGGCGCGGTACGCAGTCCGTCCTGATAAAAAATTCGACACAGCCCGGCGACCAACACGCTTTTACCCACATCAGATGCCGTTCCCTGCAACATTATTGCCTGCGTCATGACGCCTCCTTCAGTGCGTTCTCTCGCATACGACTAAAAAATTCAGCCTCTGTTTTACACAGCGGGAAACCCAGCTCAGTATGCAGCTTCACCAGCCAGGGCTGGGTCAATCCAGCTTGTTCAATAAGATCCGTCCGGGCGAAAACCTCACCCGGCGTGCCGTGCGTCAGCACTTCACCCCGGCGTAAAACGTAAACTGCATCGCTGACCTCATAGATAAGATCGATATCATGGCTGGAGATAACCACGTGGTTTCCTTGCGCTACGATGCGTTTGATTATCTCAATCATCTGCGTGCGGCCTGATGGGTCAAGGCCTGCAGTAGGTTCATCCAGTAGCAGATATTGCGCCTGCAACACCAGCGCACCGGCAATCGCCACGCGTTTTTTTTGCCCGTGGCTTAAACACTGAATAGGCTGATGGCGAAAATGCTGGGCATCAACCAGCGTGAGCGCATCTTCCACCCGACGTGAGATTTCAGCTTCATCCACCCCAAGGTTGCGCAGACTGAACGCAATATCGCTGTCGATATCGGTATAAAAGATTTGCTGATCGGGATCCTGAAATACGGTTGCCACCTGCTGGCGCAGCGCCAGCAGGCCGCGCTTGCTGTAATCCAGCGGTTTGCCCTGCCACATCACCGCGCCTTGCTGCGGTCGCAATAACCCGCTCAGATTCATAAACAGCGTGGATTTCCCGCAGCCATTGGCCCCTACCAGCCCGGTGACGGCATGCGTAGAAAAGTCCAACGTTAGCCCTTTGAGGATCGGGTCATCCTGATAGCGAAACCAAAGCGCTGAAGTGGCAAGCATACTTTTCCTTACAGGTGAAAATCACCTTGATACAGTTTGATATCCAGTGTGGTGGTCATTTGCTGGTAGCGGATCAACACACGGGTAAATAACAATCCCACCAGCATCGCCAGCGAGCGGTAGCCCAACGGCAAGCTACGATAACCAAAACGCAGCGTTTGCGCGCGATGAATAGCCAGCGCCTCGTCTAACAGGATAAAAATAAACCGCCAGGTCAGCAGGATCTGTTCAGTCAGCAGGCGAGGAACGTGCGCGCGTTTGAGTAAAATAATCAACTGCGGAAACGGCAGATTCAGCACTAACCAGAAGGTTGCCGCCAGCGCCGCAAGGCTGCGCCAGAAGGTTTCATTGGCAGTGACCAGGCCTGGCGCGCTCACGCCTAACCAATAGCTTCCTACGGGGATACTGGCCAGCAGGGTTTGCGGATCGCGGCTAAAACTAAACAGGATGGTCACAACACCAACCGTCAGAAAACCAAACGGCAATGCCATCCAGCGGCACCAGCGCCAGAAGGAAATGCGCAGCAGCCAGCAGCTCAGCGCGGCAATCAGTAACAGCTCGATACCCTGCCCCAACGGGGGCAGGGTAAACGCCAGAATCATCATCATCAGCCAAAGCAAAAATTTCCGCACCGGCGAGACATGAAACCAGCGGCTTTGATAGCTAAGCCTGTCAAGCCCGGTCATCACGGCGTTGTCTGCCCTTGGTGTAACCCAGAATGTAGAAAATTACGGCTGCGCCCAGCGACCCCTGGAGCGTAAACAGCAGGCTTTCAATTTCGCCACTTGCCGGTTCGTACAACGGCTGAAACCACGGCTCATAATGCGGAGCGATAGCCTGAATCTGGCTTTCCGCCTCACCGTCTGAACCACCGTACTCTCCACCGTGGTTGATAAAGAACGGCAGGATCACCAGCGCCACCACCATGCATAACAAAATCAGCGTCTTTTTCATCGTTAATGTCCTTGTGCGGTTATCAACTGGCGTTTGGTTAGCTGGTCATAAATCATTACGGTGAGCAGACCTTCCGCAATCGCGATGGGGATCTGCGTCAGGCAGAAAATGCCCATGAATTTCACAATCGACCCCATTGCGCCTGCGGACGGATCCGGGAACGCAACGCCCAGTTGCACCGAGGTAACAAAATAGGTGACGAGATCCGCCAGCATGGCGCACAGGAAGACGCAGACATCCCGGCGTAGCCCCGCGCGGCAGGCCATTTTCCACACCATGTAACCTACTACCGGGCCAATCACCGCCATCGACATACCGTTGGCGCCGAGCGTCGTTAAACCACCGTGCGCCAGCAGCAAGGCCTGGAACAGCAGGACGATTGCACCGAGAATAGCGACCACACCCGGTCCGAACAGGATAACCGCCAGCCCGACACCAGTCGGATGCGAGCAGCTTCCGGTAACGGAAGGAATTTTCAGCGCCGACAGCACAAAAATAAACGCGCCGCAGAGGGCCAGTAACACTTTTTGGTGGCTGTCTTCCTGGACGATTTGACGCAAGCGCACTAATCCGTACCACAGGCAAGGTAAAAACAGCAGCCACCAGGCCAGCGCCCACATTGGCGGCAAGAAGCCTTCCATAATGTGCATGGCGAACGCTTGCTCAGGGACAATCATCAGTAATAGCGCCGCAGCCAACCCGCTGAAAGACAGCTGTTTAAGCTGTTGTTCAAGCTTCATTGTGCATACTCCCACTGTTTATTAACCAGAATGGTCGAGAAATAAGGCAGCGGCTGGTCGTCGCTGACTTCGTTGAGATGACGCCAGCACTGCTCACCCGGCAGCGTGGCTTCAGACATCATCAATGCGCAATTCAACAAGCCCTCTTGTTGCAGCAACGCTTTGATGCGCGCAAAACGACCGTACACTTTCATCAGCACCAGGCTGTCATGCCGCTTTAACGCCTGCTGGATTTCCGCTTCCGGCGCGGTACAGGAGACCACCGCCAGCGACTGTTGCTCCATGGCGAGCGGCGTTTTCGAACGCGCGGCAATCGCGGCGAAAGAGGTCACGCCCGGAACGATTTCCAACCAGTCAGGACAGCCAATACGCTGGAGTAAAAAGACCCAAGTACTGAACAGCATGGCATCACCAAGGGTAATAAAACCAACCTGTTTACCGGCCTCCACTTCCTGAACCAGCGCGGCGGCAACCTCATCCCAGACAGCCTCTTTTTCAGCGCTGTCGGCACTCATTGGAAAATGGCAGCAGCGGACTTCGGTCTGCTCGCCGATATACTCCCGCACGATTGACAGCGCCAGGCTGTCGCCGCCTTTACGCCCGGCAGGCGCATAGAGAATATCGAGCTGACCCAGCGTGCGGGCGGCGCGCACGGTGATGAGATCGGAAGCGCCTGGCCCGGTGCTTAACGCGTACAGTTTTCCGCTCATGCCGCTTCCTCCAGCGCCACATTCAGCGCCTGCTGTAAATGCGCCACAAACATGGCGCGCACCGCCGGATTCTCACCCAACCCACTGAGCCACGGCGTAGCCCGTATCCCGGCCGCATTAAACAATGTCTTCCACGAATCGTCTTCGTCGGAGGCCATATCATTGATGGCATGGTCGCCAGCAACTAACATCAGCGGCATCAGATGCACCGCCGTCACCCCTTCCTGAGACAAACTATCAATTAACACATCCACTTCCGGGTAGCTTTCCACCGCCCCGACCCGCGCCGGGTAGCGCTGCGCCGTCATCATATGATCGAGACAGGCATAAGCGGCAAAGGCATGATGGCTGGCTCCGTGCCCCATAAAGACCACTTTTTCCTTTTCGCCAAGCGGCGGCATCTGCTGTTGCAGCGCCAGCATCAGCTGCGCGTAATCTTCATGGCTGCTCAGCAGCGGTACGCCAAGCGTCAGGCGAGAAAACAGCGGACGCATACTTTGTACTTCGCGGACTATTTTTTCGTATTCGTCGCCGTTGATGATGTGCAGCGACTGAATAGCCACATCCTGATACCCCTGCTCTGCCAGCTTTTGCAGCGCCTGCAACGGCGTGTCGATATCAATGCCGTCACGCTGCTTGAGCTTGCGGATAATCATCCCGGAGGTAAACGCACGGAACAGGTCACGATCCGGGCAACTGGCCGCGAGATCGCGCTCGCAGGCCACAATATTTTTCTCACAGGTGTCGTGATAGCTGGTGCCAAAGCTGACCACCAGAAGCGCCTTTTTCATCTCTAACTCCTTAAGCAGCGGCCAGCCAGCGCGTTAAACGCGCCCTAAATGCGGCCTGACTTTCCAGTAACTCTTCTCCCGTCACCAACGGTGCCGGACGTGTAATCACGATGCAGGGGATACCAGCATCCAGACAGGGTTGAACTTTTTCCTGATAACCACCTTCCGCACCAGATGCTTTGGTGATCACCACATCAGCCTGACACTGACGGTAAAACGCGGCGTTGAACTCGGCGCTAAACGGCCCGCACAACGCAAAAATTTCACCGACGCCAAAACCCAGATCCGCGCATTGCTGAATGACCTCAGGTACAGGCAGAACACGCGCCAGCAACGTTTTTTCCGCTAATCTTTCACGCCAGATGGCTAAATCTTTACTGCCGGTGGTGAGCAACACGCGTTTACCGAAGCGTCGCGCCACCTCGCAGGCTTGCTGAATACTCTGTACGGTAAACAGATGCGGGTGGGTTAAACCACTCAACTGCTCAGGACGCTGGTAGCGGCTCAGCAGCACGCCCGCCGCTTCGCAAGCGCTCACGATATTGCGGCTCACCACCTCGGCATACGGATGCGAGGCGTCAATCACCCAGCGCGTCCGATTTTCCTGCAGCCAGGCAATCATTTGCTCACGCTCCAGACGTCCGCAACGCACCTGGCCTTTGATGTCTCCCGCCAGCTGCTTCCCCGTTGGGGTCGCCACTGACAGGGTGTAGGCCACGTTTGCCGCATCCAGTTGCTGGCACAGCATGCGCGCATCGCTGGTACCGCCCATGACCAACACGTCACCGTAATTCACAGCACATAACCTCGTGGCGTGATCATCAGGCCGTCCTGCACGTAGGTTGTTTTGTTGCCAACGATCACCAGACTGGTCATATCAACCGGTTCAAAGTCCATTTCACCGAGAGTGGTCAGCCATTTTGCCTGCTTTTTACGTCCGGCTGATTTCACAATACCCACCGGCGTTTGCGCGCTCTTGCTGGCGGAAAGCAGCTCAAATGCGCGCGCCAGATGTCCTTCGCGACCCCGGCTGCGCGGGTTGTAGAAACAGATAACAAAGTCGGCTTCGCCAGCGGCAACAATGCGTTTTTCGATAACCGGCCATGGCGTCAGCAGATCGCTTAAGCTGATGTGGCAGAAGTCGTGCATCAACGGCGCGCCCAGTAAGGAGGCGGCGGCGATGCTGGCAGTCATGCCTGGGATCAGTCTGACCTCAACTTCCAGCTTTTGCTTACTAACCAGCTCCAGCACCAGCCCGGCCATCCCGTAAATTCCCGCATCACCGCTGCTGATGAGTGCCACATTGTGACCCGCCTGCGCCAGTTCGATCGCCGCCTGACAGCGTTCAATCTCCTTACACATCCCGGTTTTGATCACCTGTTTGTCGCCAGTAAAGGCCTTAACCAGATGGGTGTAGGTTTTATAGCCAACGATGATTTCCGCTGCCTGTAGTGCTTCAACGGCTTCCATGGTCATCATTGCCTGCGAGCCAGGGCCAATTCCAATTACGCTTAACATCAGTGTGAAACTCCCAAAGTGATAGTGACGCCCTGTTCTCGCAGGGTCTCGCCTAACAGTTGTCCGTGGCTCAGCAGCCAGGCTGCAGGACCAGAAACGCTTCCTGTCCCCACCGTTTTACGAACAAACGATGAGGCCGGAAAACGGTGTTCATGCTCACGCAGCGCGTCAGCGGAAAAGGTTTCGAAAGGCACGCGGCAGCACGAAGCCAACTGGATGAGCCCCTGTTCATCTTTTTTCAGCGTGATACTGCCAATGGCTTTGAGCGCCAGCGGGTCGAGTTGCTGGGCTTCAAGTTGACGGGCAAGCAGCGCAGCCAGCAGTGGAAACGGTGTGTCGCGGCGACAACCAATTCCGGCCACGACCCGCTGCGGCACCAGCTTCCAGTGCGGAACAGGCAGTTCGGGTAAGTTGGTGCGTAAGGTGATACACACCAGCGCATCCAGTTCGGGAAGCTGATTGAGATCGGTTACCGTAATAAAACCACGGCGATCGCAATGGCTGATATCCTGGGTCAGTTCGTCATCCCACCACAGGCCAACCCGTTTGTTGCTGACCAGCATCTGATTCACGATCTTCACCGCCGAACGGAAATCGCTCATCCGGGCATTCAACTGGAATGCCAGCGTATCCAGGGCCGCCATATCGTTGACATCCGTCGCCGTGGTGATTACCGGGTCGGCGCCCAACATGCCTGCCAGATAACGCGCCAGCGCATTCGCGCCCCCTGCATGGCCGGAGAGCAGGCTGATGACATGCTGGGCACGTTCATCAATGACCACCACCGCCGGATCGCAAAATTTATCGTTGACCAGCGGGGCCAGTACGCGCACCGCAATGCCAGTCGCCCCGATAAAAATCAGCGCCGAATAATTCATAAACGCTTCGCGGGCGGTATTGGCAAAGCCGTTTTCAAAGGGAATAAACCCCTCCTCCAGCAGCTTTTCACTGGTAAAACAGGTGACCGGCAGCATAGCCGCCAGACGTTTCGCCAGCACAACGCCGCCTGGCGTCAGGCAAAAAAGCGCAATTGACTCAGGCTTTACGGTATTCATGGCTAAAGTCCGCCGCATAGAGTTTGGAGTAGTGATACTCCGAGCCCAGGAAATCACCGACCAGAATCAGGGCCGTTTTGCGGATGCCCGCGTCGCGAACCTTGTCGCCAATATCCGCCAGGGTACCGCGCACGGTCTGGCTTTCCGGCCAGGTCGCTTTGTAAATCACCGCCACTGGCGTGGTCGCCGGATAACCGCCTTCAATCAAACGCTCGGCCACCCGATGAATACGCTGGACGGAAAGATAAATCGCCATAGATGTCTGGTGACTGGCAAACGACTCCAGTTGTTCGCGCTCGGGGACCGGCGTGCGCCCTTCCAGACGGGTAATGATCAGGCTTTGGGAGACTTCAGGCACGGTGTACTCCACGCCGAGTTCCGCTGCCGCACCGAGGAATGCGCTGACGCCGGGCACCACCTGCCAGTCGATCCCGCGTTTGGTCAGTTCCTCGCCCTGCTCGCGGACGGAACCGTACAGTGAGACATCGCCAGTTTGCAGACGCACCACGGTCTTGCCAGCCTTCACGCCAGCTTCCATCAGATCGAGGATCTGCTCCAGATGCAGTTCAGCGCTGTCGTGGCATTCAGCACCGGCGGGGCAATATTCCAGCAGTTCGGTGTTAATCAGCGATCCAGCGTAGATAACCACCTGCGCCTGCTGTAGCAAACGGTAACCTTTGAGGGTAATCAGCTCGCGATCGCCAGGACCTGCGCCAACGAACCACACGCTACGGGGATCAAAAATCTCAGACATGGTTTCCTTCCTTCTGACAGGCGATAACAAATACGGGGTTATTCGGTTTGAAATAATGACCACTGCCAAGCGTGGTAAGCGAGGAAACCTGTAGCTGCAGGCAATCCACTCCCTGTACGCCAAGATGGTCCAGATGAGCCAGCGCGGTATTGAGGTTTTCCTGGAGGATAAACGTCATTACCAGCCGCCCGGCGGGATGCAGTTGACGCATCGACCAGTCAATGAGATCGGTCAGATGCCCACCGCTGCCGCCCATAAAAATGGCATCGGCTTTTTCGGCGATGGTCATTGGCGCAACGCCGGGAAAAATGTCGATATTTGCGCAGGCAAAATGCTGGCGATTTTCATCCAGCAACCTGAGCGCCGCCGGGTTACGTTCGATTGCCGTCACACGCAATCCTGGATATTGCAGCGCCGCTTCTATCGACACGCTGCCTGTTCCCGCACCAATATCAATCAGGTGACTGGCGCGGTGTAATTCAAGTTTTGAGAGGGCAAGTGCGCGTACCGCTTCTTTGGTCATCGGCACCTTCTCTCCACGCAGAAACAGCTCATCTTTCATCAAGGATCACCACTGCATTCATGTCATAGTCGGCATTAATTTCACTCACAGGCAGGACATGGATCCGCTCGTTTTCCATCGCCAGGTTTTCGCCAATAACCATCCAGCGATGTCCCTTGCCTCGAGTGATTAGCTGCTGCGCGATTTCACGTGGGCCGCACAACGCATCTGTTACCATCCCCACCTTGTTATGTCGGGCCAGTTCATCGAAACAGACGCTGCGCCCGTGGCTACTGGTCAGCCACATATCGTTCATATCGATACCGGACTGCGCACACAGATACTGCACCGCGCTAATGCCGGGAATAATGCGTACCTGCCCGATGCCAAAATGCGCCACCATGCGCGTCCCAATTCCGTAGAACAGCGGATCGCCAGACGCCAGCACGACGACATGCTTATCCTTGTGCGCAGTTACCCAGTTCAGGAGCTCCGCGATATTGGCGCCAAGAGCAAACCGTTCACCGGTGAAATCCGGGAATTGCTGCAAATGCCGCTTACCGCCAACCAGCACATCAGCCGTTGCGACCGCTTCACGCGCCGCAGGCGTCATCAAATGCAAACCCGCGGGTCCCATTCCCACAACGGTTAACATTGCATCTCCTCAGCAATTTCTGCGATCGGGCGATTACTGCCAAGCACCTGATTGTCAAACGAGAACATGATCGCGTCGCAGGTCGGGGGATTTTTGGTAAAGCGCAACGTTTGCAGAACGCGCATACAGATCCGCTCCGCCAGATGGTTATAAATATGCTGAAAGCCGTACGCGTCGATGTGTTCCATCGCCGCTTCGGTAGTATCGCAGTCGCTGACCAGCCTCAGCAGTTCCAGAGGCGCGCCAAGCAACGCGAGATGGGCCACCAGCGTTTCCATACGCGCATCGGCAATATGGCTGTGGGTATGGAAGATCCCCGCCGCGATTTTGATAAGTTTCCCGGGATGTCCCACCAGCACGATTTGCCGAAATCCCAGACGGACGGCTTCTTCAATCATGTAGCCGACAAAGTTGCTCATGGTGACCACAACCTGGGTGTCGATGCCCATCTGTTCACGCACAAAACGTTCACCGTGGTTTCCCGGCACCAGAACCACGCGATCCAGACCCGCCGCGCGTTTAATTTCCAGCTCCAGCGACAGCGAACGCTTCCAGCTCTCTTCCGACATTGGCGTGACGATACCCGTGGTGCCAATAATCGAAATACCGCCCAGAATGCCAAGCCGCGAGTTGTAAGTTTTTTGCGCCCGCTCTTCGCCTTCCGGCGCGAAGATTTCAATCTGCGCCCCACGATTTGGACCAATCGCTTCACGTACCGCCGACTCAATGGTCTGGCGAGGTGTGCGGTTAATCGCCGAACTCCCCACCGGTAGACCGATCCCTTTGCGGGTAACCGTACCGACCCCTTCACCGCCCTGTAAGGCGATCACGCCACTATCATCTAACGTCACGCGGGCAAAAATCAGCATGCCATGCGTGGCATCGACATCATCGCCACCGTCTTTACGGATCGCGGCTATCGCCTGCTGCCCTTCGATATGCGGCGATTCGACGTTCAGGCACAGCGTCACCCCGGAAGGCGTCACGATGGAAACCTGATGGATCAGGTGCTGGCGCAATACCATCAGCGCCGCCACTTTTGCAGCCGCCGTCGCACACGATCCCGTGGTATATCCTTTACGCAGCGCTTTGCCGTTGTGCCACACCGGCGTATCGAAGGCCTCGCTCATCGCGCCCCCTGCATGTGATAAAGCATGGCATTGACGATAGCAGCGGCGACGTTACTCCCCCCTTTACGTCCTAACGCAGCAATGGCCGGCAGGTTGCTTTGGGTCAGGGCATCTTTCGACTCTTCAGCACCAACGAACCCGACCGGTACACCAACCACACCGCTAACCGCAACATCATGCTCAAGCAGGCGGAACAGCGCTGTCGGCGCGTTGCCAAAAACAAACAGCTTTTCCCCCTCTTCTTTCACCGCAATATCGACAGCCGCCATTGAGCGGGTGATCCCCTGCTCTTTTGCCGTACGTACGACTCGTGGATCGCTGATATAGCAGCGGCACTCGCCGCCAAATTTTGCCAGCAGCGTTTTATTGATCCCGGAAAGGGCCATGGTGGTATCGGTATAAATCACGCTCGAACGGCTAAGCGCCGCGCAGAACTGCTCCAGCACATCACTGGAAAACCACAGAATGTCCAGCCAGTCGAAATCCGCCGTGGTGTGAATGACCCGCTTGATAATGGCTTCATGCAACGGACTGGCAAACTGATAGTCCGGACGGGTTTCACGGATAATCTCGCCTATAATGTCGAAACTTTTGGCCTCAATAGCCTGGGGTTGCTGGATATATTGCATAGTGTTGTCCTCAGGCTACACCGACCAGCAGCCACCGCAGCGCGATAAACAGCGCCAGTGCCAGCGTCGATGCCACCCACATCAATCGAATCGTATGGGAAATGTCGTCTACCGAAATGTCGCGTTGTGCATCACCAATCCACGGTTTCTCAACGCGCTCGCCAAAGTAGTCATTAGGGCCACCCAGACGAATACCTAATGCCCCGGCAACGGAGGCCTCCGACCACGCGCAGTTTGGGCTACTGTGGTTATAGCGATCGCGCCAGCCGATCTGCAAAGCACGCGAACCGTCCTGACGGCATAAAAATGCAGCAACGCCCAGCAGCAGCCAGCTCAGTCTCGCAGGAATATAATTTGCGACATCATCCAGACGCGCGCTGACCATACCGATAGCGCGGTATTTTTCATGTTTGTAACCCACCATGGAGTCAAGGGTATTTACCGCTTTGTAGGCCATCGCCAAAGGCGCGCCGCCGAGAAGAAGGAAAAACAGCGGCGCGATGATGCCATCAACGGTGTTTTCGGCCACGGTTTCCACCACGGCACGATTGATCTGCTGAGGTTGTAATTGCGAGGTATCGCGACCTACGATCCAAGATAACTTTTCCCGACTTGCGGCAAGGTTACCGGCACGCAACGGACGTTCGACATCCTGCGCGGCGTTCGCCAGACAGCGCCCCGCCAGCACGGTAAAGATCATCCAAACCTCTACCACCCAACCAAGCCAGGGATGAATAGAGTGCGCCAGCGCCAGTACGCCCCAGGACACAGTCCAGGTCAGGCCAACCACCACTACCCACATCGCCGCGCCACCAATGCGCAACGCACGATCGCTATGGCAGTAGCGCCGCACGACTCGCTGCATGGCAGAAATCAGATTGCCAATCCAGCGCACCGGATGCGGCCAGTTCTGCGGATCGCCGATAATAAAATCAAGCAGCCAGGCAACACACCACGCAAGGATCGTCATAGCGCGCTCCTCGCGGCTGCCAACCAATGGTTAAGCATCTGCGGACGTTGAGCAAAATGAACGTGTAGATAGCTGGCGAAAGTGTTACCCACCTGCCAGCCGCCGGACCAGGTCTGCAACGTTTTGCCATCGCGCACTTTGCGACAGTGCATCACCGCGGGAGTTTCAGGAATAAAATCTGAGTAGTGAAATTCATGCCCGCGCAGCACTTCGCCTTCTGCAGCTAACAAGGTTTGCTGCGCGGCCTGCGCCTCGCAGTAGCCAAATCGGGTCAGACGTTTCCCCATTTTACTGTGACCGGGAATGATATCCGCCATCAACCAGCTATCACCGTGGCTGTCCTCCAGCGAACTGCCGAGATACATCAGCCCACCGCACTCGGCGTAAATCGCCACGCCGCGGTGATGTGCGGCTCGCAATTGCTTAAGCATCGGGACATTGCGGGCCAGAGCCGCAGCATGTAACTCAGGGTATCCGCCACCCAGCCAGATCATCTGACAATCAGGTAAACAGGTGTCGTGCAACGGGCTAAAACGCACAATCTTCAACCCCGTGCGTTCAAGCAAAGTAATATTGTCCGGGTAATAAAAGTTGAACGCTTCGTCATCAGCGATAGCAAGCGTTAGCCCTTCTCCGGCATCAGTATCGGGAAGCGTAGGCCATTCACCCGCAGGGAGGGTGTTTAGCTGGCTTAATTTCAGTAGAGCATCGATATCCAGCGTCTGCTCCAGCGTCGCGGCAAAGGCCTGCCACGGCTGCTGATTGATAACAGATTCACGCGCGGTAACCAGCCCCAGATGACGCTCCGGAAGCGCAACGCCTTCCATACGGGGAACGTAGCCTAATACAGGAACGGAACAGTAACGCTCAATCGCCACCTTCAGCAGCTGATAATGCGTTTCGCTGTTGACCCGATTAACGATCACCCCGGCGATGTTCAGCGTGGGATCAAAATGCTGAAAACCCATTACCGTTGCGGCTATCGAGGTGGAAACAGCTTTACCATCAACCAGTAAGATGACCGGGCAACCTAACTGTTTGGCCATCGCGGCGGTACTGCAGTAGTTCGGGTCGGTACCATAACCGTCATACAACCCCATCACGCCTTCAATCACGGCGATATCGGCATGTTGCATCTGCTCGCGGAATAAAGCATTGAGAGTGGAAGCGGGAAGCATGAAGCTATCAAGATTGCGGGAAGCGGTACCGCATACCGCTGTATGCCAGCCGGTATCAAGGTAATCAGGCCCCACTTTGCAAGGCTGGACGCGTAAACCGCGTTTTTTCAACAAGCTCAACAAGCCCAGCGTCACCGTGGTTTTACCACAGCCGCTTCCGGTACCTGCAAGAACAAATGCGTGAAAATTGGCCGCCATACCCTGATCCTGTTCAGGGTGGTAGGGGTGTAGAGATACCCAGTCTCTCGACTGTATGCATCTGAACCACCCACTTCCCACCGAAGTTGTTGGTAGTCACTGACAGGCAGGTCTTCTGGCTTAGCGTCATCCTCACCCGTCCTTCCCAATCTTGCGATCAGTGGTCCATACGGGGTCGTCAGCATCACAGCAGCGGGGGCTGCGGGGGATTATCACCCCCTTCCCTACCACAAATGTGGCAAACCTGTCAGTTCAGGAGCCTTAATTAAGCTCCCTGTTATGAGGTAAATTCACGACCTCATGACAATAATTCAATTTAATATCTTTCCGGGTTCATTCAACCAATTATCTGGCATAAACCCACTTATTCACATGGTCACATTTTGAATGAAAGTGTCCGCAAAGAATAAAGAAAGTCAGGCATACAGACACTGTATCTCATCACAAAAATAAAAACTGGTGCAGTTTATCCCTCTAATACTATTATTTTGTTGCGCTATGACAATTTATTGACTGCTGTTGTTACTTTTCATTTTATAATTACTGACATAGCGCCCGATATCAAAAATCGGCAATAGCAAAATATTGCTATTTAAGCGGACTCACCGCGTGAAATGACATTTATTTGCTGGCGAAATGCCTGCGGCGTAACCTGATACGTCTGGCGGAATACTTTGCAGAAATAACTGGTTTGTGAAAAGCCTAAATTACGCGCAATGCTGGCTATGCTCCAGTCACTATGACAGAGCAACTCTTTGGCACTCGCCATTCGCTGTTGATTTACCCAGGCGTTAAACCCGATACCCTGATATTTTTTGAACAATTTACTGAAATAGTAAGGGCTAAGGTAAACATGAGACGCAACATCTTCCAGGCGTAACTCATCTGACAAATGCGCATCAATATAGCGCAGCGCTTTTTTCATTTTGCTGTCGTGAGGATTCGGCGTTCGGTTGGCGCGTACTGGCTCTGCCTGCTGCGGGTTGTCTTTGATAACCACAAAATTTAGTTGTTTTTTAAGGCAATTTTCCACGATGAGCTTTAGCAGATCCGCCGAGGCGATAACGCGCGAATAGTCCATCTCCGGCACATTACGAAATTCACTGAGCAGTTCGGGATCGGCTTGCCAGCGGTCATCGACGTTCAGGATATCCACCAGGCCGACATCGTTACTTAAACGCACCTGACCGCACAATACGAACCCAACCAGGTGACCCGCAATTACCAGCGGAATTGAAAAGTCGGTAAGCCCCGCGTGGCAGCGATAGATGCAGGGTTGATCGGATTTTGAAGCTTCCAGCCCGCCACAGCGATCGCTCATACGACAACGGGTACTGTGCTGAGGATGCTGGCGCATCAACTGACAAAAAGGGGTGAAATTAAAAAGCTCAGAAATTTCATCACCGTGAATATTGACAACCACAACAGCCAGACTGGTGGCCTGCGCAAAATCCTGTGCGATTTTATTAATGAGTTCTGAGTTCAGGGCACTCGCAGAAATCATGATAAAACCTCTCAGTTAATTTATTGTTATAAATAAAACATACTATTTACACATCCAGTTTCATCTCGCTTTCCTGGGCGCTGATGAAAGTCATCATCGAACATAACAAAAGTCTCCCATTGTGGGGAGACTTTTTCAGCGGTTCAGGAAACCGGATCACGAAAACAGTTTTTACGCTTTAAAAATAAACATCTTCCGTGAAGCTAGCTCTCATTTTCCTCCAGTTTACACGTATTACACGGTAAATTTTTGCCAATAAAATAACGATAAATTGCTGCGCCCGCGCACGCACCGATGATGGGGGCCACAATCGGTACGATGAAATAAGGGATATCACGCCCGCCAGTCATCGCCACATCTCCCCACCCGGCCATCCATGCAAATAATTTTGGACCGAAATCACGTGCCGGGTTCATCGCAAATCCGGTGAGCGGCCCGGTAGATGCACCGAGAACAGCCACCAGAATGCCAATCAATAAAGGCGCCAATGGCCCTCTGGGGACGCCATTACCGTCATCGGTAAGTGCCATGATCATGCCCATCAGAATGGAAGTGATCACTACTTCAACCAGCGCAGCCTGCCAGACGCTGAGCGCCGCCGCTGGATAAGTACTAAAAATACTGGCCAATTGCAGGCTTTCAAGGCTGCCGCGTACCATTTGATGGGCAGACTCATATTCGGTAAATAGATTTCCGTACAGCAGATAGGCTAGCAACGCGCCGCCAAAGGCACCCGCAACCTGCGCTACGGTGTATGGCACAACTTTGCGCCCCGGAAAACAGGCAAATAACCACAGGGCGATGGTGATTGCGGGATTGAGATGCGCGCCAGAAATCCCCGCTGTCAGGTAAACGGCAAGCGAGATCCCCAACCCCCATATGATGCAGATCTCCCATAATCCCAAACTGGCGCCCGCGACTTTAAGTGCGCTCAGGCATCCGATGCCAAAAAACAAAAACAGCCCGGTACCCAAAAACTCAGCAATGCATTGCGCTTTTAGTGAATCGTTCATTGTGACACCTTCTAAGCAGAGTTCGTGTCTTTACCAGCGGACTCCTTGCTGGTACGTAGAATACTTCAAGGCTTACTATAAAAAGCCGTATCGGCAAAATGTTGGCAATCTGAAGGCGGCATGCCCCTCAAAATCGTGCTGAGATAGCAAATTCTTGCTATCACTTTTATTAAAACAGGTGAGAACACAGGGAAATCCACTATTAGTGGTACATTTGTGAAACGATAAAATATTGCTATTGGCAGAATTATGTTTTCAGACAATCATCACATTTTCATTTTTCCGCATAGCAAATGCCATTTTTAATGTCACTAACAAAAGTGTAAATATGGAATTAACATAACTAAATATTCATATTATGAAAATAAAAAATAACCATTAAAAACAAAAAGATAAAATAAAACACAGCAATTTTATATCACCATAACCTCACTATTTTTTCATTCATACTTTCAACTCAGCCATTCTTTTTCCTCGCTTCTTTTTATAGTCATGAATATCGGGACAACCCAGGCGAGGTCTTTATGCAACAAGAAGCGTTAGGAATGGTAGAAACCAAAGGCTTAACTGCAGCCATAGAGGCCGCAGATGCAATGGTGAAATCAGCCAATGTAATGCTGGTCGGCTACGAAAAAATTGGTTCGGGGCTGGTAACCGTTATTGTCCGCGGCGATGTCGGCGCAGTCAAAGCAGCAACAGATGCCGGCGCTGCCGCAGCCCGTAATGTGGGAGAAGTGAAAGCCGTACACGTTATCCCGCGCCCTCACACCGATGTAGAAAAAATCTTACCGAAGGGAATTAGCTAATGAGCAGCAATGAGCTGGTTGAACAGATCATGGCGCAGGTGATTGCTCGCGTGGCAACCCCAGAACAGCAGGCTATCCCTGAAAATAATCACCCAACACGAGAAACGGCTATGGCAGAGAAAAGCTGCAGTTTAACGGAGTTTGTCGGTACCGCGATTGGCGACACCGTCGGTCTGGTAATCGCCAACGTAGACAGCGCCTTACTGGACGCGATGAAACTTGAAAAACGTTATCGCTCCATTGGCATCCTTGGCGCCCGTACTGGCGCGGGTCCGCACATTATGGCCGCCGATGAAGCGGTAAAAGCAACAAATACGGAAGTCGTCAGTATTGAATTACCACGAGATACCAAAGGCGGCGCGGGCCACGGCTCGCTGATTATCCTCGGCGGCAACGATGTTTCCGACGTGAAACGCGGAATTGAGGTTGCGCTGAAAGAGCTGGATCGCACCTTTGGCGATGTTTATGCCAACGAAGCCGGTCACATCGAGATGCAATACACCGCCCGCGCCAGCTACGCGCTGGAAAAAGCCTTTGGCGCGCCGATTGGCCGCGCCTGTGGCGTGATTGTCGGCGCACCAGCCTCCGTGGGTGTCCTGATGGCTGATACTGCGCTGAAATCCGCCAATGTGGAAGTTGTAGCCTACAGCTCCCCGGCCCATGGCACCAGCTTCAGCAACGAAGCCATTCTGGTCATCTCTGGTGATTCCGGCGCAGTTCGTCAGGCTGTTATCTCCGCCCGTGAAATCGGTAAAACCGTACTCGGGACCCTCGGCTCAGAGCCGAAAAACGATCGTCCGTCCTATATCTGATATCAGTGAGGCTGATTCATGAGATCGAAAAGATTTGAAGCACTAGCGAAACGCCCTGTGAATCAGGATGGTTTCGTTAAGGAGTGGATCGAAGAAGGCTTCATTGCGATGGAAAGCCCGAACGACCCTAAACCATCGATTAAAATCGTCAACGGTACTGTGACTGAACTGGACGGCAAATCCGCCAGTGAATTTGACTTAATTGACCATTTCATTGCCCGCTACGGCATTAACCTGGCGCGCGCTGAAGAAGTCATGGCCATGGACTCGGTTAAACTGGCCAATATGCTTTGCGACCCTAACGTGAAACGCAAAGACATCGTGCCGCTGACCACCGCCATGACACCAGCAAAAATTGTCGAAGTGGTGTCCCATATGAACGTCGTCGAGATGATGATGGCCATGCAGAAAATGCGCGCTCGTCGAACTCCGTCTCAACAGGCGCACGTCACTAACGTCAAAGATAACCCGGTACAGATTGCCGCTGACGCTGCAGAAGGCGCATGGCGCGGATTTGACGAACAGGAAACGACCGTTGCCGTCGCACGCTACGCGCCATTTAACGCCATTGCCTTGTTAGTCGGTTCACAGGTTGGACGCCCTGGCGTGTTAACTCAGTGCTCTCTGGAAGAAGCAACCGAACTTAAGCTCGGCATGCTGGGCCACACATGCTACGCGGAAACTATCTCCGTCTATGGTACAGAACCCGTCTTTACCGACGGCGACGACACACCATGGTCGAAAGGCTTCCTCGCCTCTTCCTACGCCTCTCGCGGCCTGAAAATGCGCTTTACTTCCGGCTCTGGATCTGAAGTTCAGATGGGTTATGCCGAAGGTAAATCGATGCTTTATCTGGAAGCCCGCTGCATTTACATCACCAAAGCCGCTGGCGTGCAGGGTTTGCAAAACGGCTCAGTAAGCTGCATCGGCGTGCCTTCCGCCGTGCCGTCCGGTATTCGTGCGGTTCTGGCCGAAAACCTGATCTGTTCTTCTCTGGATCTGGAATGCGCCTCCAGCAACGACCAGACCTTTACCCACTCGGATATGCGTCGTACCGCGCGTCTGCTGATGCAGTTCCTGCCAGGTACTGACTTCATCTCTTCCGGTTATTCCGCGGTGCCGAACTACGACAACATGTTCGCCGGTTCCAACGAAGATGCTGAAGACTTTGACGACTACAACGTTATCCAGCGCGACCTGAAAGTGGACGGCGGCCTGCGTCCGGTTCGAGAAGAAGATGTTATCGCCATTCGTAACAAAGCGGCCCGCGCGCTGCAGGCTGTGTTTGCCGGGATGGGATTACCGCCAATCACTGATGAAGAAGTGGAAGCTGCGACTTACGCTCACGGATCGAAAGATATGCCAGAGCGCAACATCGTTGAAGACATCAAATTTGCACAAGAGATCATCAGTAAAAATCGCAACGGTCTTGAAGTGGTAAAAGCGCTTGCTCAGGGCGGGTTTACCGATGTTGCGCAGGACATGCTCAACATCCAGAAAGCCAAGTTAACCGGGGATTATCTGCATACCTCCGCCATTATCGTTGGCGACGGACAGGTGCTATCCGCAGTAAATGACGTCAATGACTATGCCGGTCCGGCAACAGGTTATCGCCTGCAAGGCGAACGCTGGGAAGAGATCAAAAACATCCCTGGCGCACTTGATCCCAACGAACTTGGCTAAGGGGTGAAAAATGGAAATTAATGAAAAGCTGCTGCGCCAGATAATTGAAGACGTGCTGTCTGAAATGCAGACCAGCGACAAACCCGTCTCATTCCACGCATCGACAGCGGCAAGCGCGCCGCAGGCCGCAGCGATACAGGGCGACAGTTTTCTGACTGAGATTGGCGAAGCTAAACAAGGTCAGCAGCAAGACGAAGTGATTATTGCCGTAGGTCCAGCGTTCGGGCTCTCACAAACCGTCAATATCGTCGGGATCCCGCATAAGAATATCTTGCGCGAAGTGATTGCCGGGATTGAAGAGGAAGGCATTAAAGCACGCGTTATCCGCTGCTTTAAATCCTCTGATGTCGCGTTTGTCGCCGTGGAAGGCAACCGTCTGAGTGGTTCCGGGATCTCTATCGGCATCCAGTCAAAAGGCACCACGGTTATCCACCAACAGGGATTACCGCCGCTTTCTAATCTGGAACTGTTCCCTCAGGCGCCGCTTCTGACGCTGGAAACCTATCGTCAGATCGGTAAAAACGCCGCGCGTTATGCCAAGCGTGAATCTCCGCAACCGGTCCCTACTCTGAATGACCAGATGGCTCGACCTAAGTACCAGGCGAAATCGGCCATTCTGCACATTAAAGAGACCAAATATGTCGTGACGGGCAAAAACCCGCAGGAACTGCGCGTGGCGCTTTGATAAAGGATAACTCCATGAATACCGACGCAATTGAATCGATGGTTCGGGATGTGCTGAGCCGGATGAACAGCCTGCAAGGCCAGTCCGCAACTCCGGTTGCGGCAAGTTCATCAGCACATACCGCGAAAGTCACGGATTACCCTCTCGCGAATAAACATCCTGAGTGGGTAAAAACCGCGACCAATAAAACCCTGGATGATTTCACGCTCGAAAATGTTCTGAGCAACAAGGTGACGGCACAGGACATGCGCATCACGCCCGAAACGCTGCGCCTGCAGGCGGAAATCGCCAAAGATGCCGGGCGTGACAGGCTGGCGATGAACTTTGAGCGCGCCGCAGAGCTAACCGCTGTACCTGACGATCGCATCCTGGAGATCTACAACGCGCTACGCCCGTATCGCTCGACTAAAGATGAGCTGATGGCTATCGCTGACGATCTCGAAAATCGTTATCAGGCAAAGATCTGTGCGGCTTTCGTTCGTGAAGCGGCTGCGCTGTATGTTGAGCGTAAAAAACTCAAAGGCGACGACTAACTCAGGGACAGGATCATGCGATATATAGCTGGCATTGACATAGGTAACTCATCAACGGAAGTCGCTCTGGCTACCCTGGATGAGTCTGGCGCGCTGTGTATTACCAACAGCGCCCTGGCAGAAACCACCGGGATAAAAGGCACATTGCGTAATGTGTTTGGCATTCAGGAGGCACTTACGCTGGCAGCAAAAAACGCCGGCATCAATGTCAGCGATATTTCGCTCATCCGTATTAACGAAGCCACTCCGGTCATTGGCGACGTGGCGATGGAAACAATCACCGAAACCATCATCACTGAATCCACCATGATCGGCCATAACCCTAAAACGCCGGGCGGTGTCGGGCTGGGTGTTGGCATTACTATTACGCCGGAAGAGCTGCTCAGCCGTCCGGCGGATACACCTTATATTCTGGTGGTGTCATCAGCATTTGATTTCGCCGATGTCGCCACGATGATTAATGCCTCGGTACGCGCCGGATACCAGTTAACTGGCGTAATTTTGCAGCAAGACGATGGCGTGTTGGTCAGCAATCGTCTGACTCACCCCCTGCCCATCGTGGATGAAGTGCTTCATATCGACCGTATCCCATTGGGTATGTTAGCTGCTATTGAGGTCGCGGTTCCCGGAAAGGTCATTGAAACGCTTTCTAACCCCTACGGGATTGCAACTGTCTTTGGTCTCAATGCCGACGAGACTAAAAACATTGTCCCGATGGCGCGCGCGCTGATCGGCAACCGCTCTGCCGTGGTGGTGAAAACGCCGTCAGGCGATGTGAAAGCACGAGCCATTCCCGCCGGAAATCTGGAGCTACAGTCACAAGGGCGTACCGTACGCGTCGACGTTGCAGCAGGCGCTGACGCGATTATGAAAGCCGTTGGTGAGTGCCCGAAACTGGATAATGTTACCGGCGAAGCGGGGACCAATATTGGCGGCATGCTGGAACATGTACGCCAGACAATGGCTGAATTAACCAACAAACCCAGTCAGGAAATCTTTATTCAGGATCTACTGGCGGTTGATACCTCGGTTCCCGTCAGCGTGACCGGTGGACTTGCCGGTGAGTTTTCTCTGGAACAGGCTGTCGGTATTGCCTCAATGGTGAAATCAGATCGCCTGCAAATGGCAATGATTGCCCAGGAGATCACGCAAAAGCTCAACATTGATGTCCAGGTTGGCGGGGCTGAAGCCGAAGCGGCCATTCTCGGGGCCTTAACCACTCCGGGTACGACGCGACCACTGGCTATTCTGGATCTCGGTGCGGGATCGACCGACGCCTCCATCATCAACCCGAAAGGCGAAATTATTGCCACACACCTGGCGGGCGCGGGCGATATGGTCACGATGATTATTGCCCGTGAACTGGGGCTGGATGACCGTTATCTGGCCGAAGAGATCAAAAAGTACCCGCTAGCGAAAGTTGAGAGCTTGTTCCATCTTCGCCACGAAGATGGCAGCGTTCAGTTCTTCCCTGAGCCTCTTCCGCCAACGGTTTTTGCCCGCGTGTGCGTAGTAAAACCTGATGAGCTGGTGCCCCTGCCAGGCGAACTGGCGCTGGAGAAAGTACGGGCCATTCGCCGCAGCGCCAAGGAGCGCGTTTTTGTCACCAACGCGCTCAGAGCGTTACGTCAGGTGAGTCCGACCGGGAACATTCGGGATATTCCCTTTGTGGTGCTGGTTGGTGGCTCGTCCCTGGATTTCGAAGTACCGCAACTTGTAACCGATGCGCTGGCGCATTATCGCCTGGTTGCCGGGCGCGGCAACATTCGTGGCACCGAGGGTCCGCGCAATGCGGTCGCGACCGGGCTGATTCTCTCCTGGCACAAGGCGTTCGCTCATGGAAAGTAATCTCAACACGCCCGCTATCGTTATCTTCACCACCGGTGACTGTGCTGACACCTGGAACGATGTGCTGCTGGGTATTGAAGAAGAAGGGATCCCGTTTGTGATTCAGGAGAACCATTCAGCCGACGTTATCCACAACGCATGGCTCGCGGCATGCCAGTCGCCGCTGCTGGTTGGCATTGGCTGCAGTCGCGAAAAACTGGTCGTGCACTACAAAAATCTACCCGCGTCAGCGCCGCTTTTTACGCTGATGTATCAACAAGATAACCACGCTCGTCGCAGCATCGGTAATAACGCTGCGCGGCTGGTTAAAGGCATTCCATTCCGGGAATGCCACTCATAACCCACAGGAGACAAGCAGTATGAATAACGCACTGGGACTGGTTGAAACAAAAGGGCTTGTCGGCGCTATTGAAGCCGCTGATGCCATGGTGAAATCCGCAAACGTGCAGTTGGTCGGTTACGAAAAAATCGGCTCAGGCCTGATCACCGTTATGGTCCGTGGTGATGTCGGTGCGGTGAAAGCCGCAGTAGATGCAGGAAGCGCAGCTGCAAGCGCCGTTGGCGAGGTGAAATCCTGCCACGTTATCCCGCGTCCGCACAGCGACGTTGAAGCCATTTTACCTAAATCCGCATAAGTCGTTGCAACCAAGGAGCACAGCGTGAAGCAATCACTGGGATTACTCGAAGTTAGTGGTCTGGCATTAGCCATCAGTTGCGCGGACGTCATGGCGAAAGCCGCCTCCATCACGCTGGTGGGCCTCGAAAAAACCAACGGTTCAGGCTGGACGGTGATCAAGATAATCGGGGATGTGGCCTCCGTGCAGGCGGCCATTTCTACCGGTGTCAGTTTCGCGGACCAACGCGATGGGCTGGTGGCTCACAAAGTCATTTCCAGACCAGGGGACGGAATCCTGTCACATAGCGTTACACCGGAACCCGAGCCAACACCCGACCCCATCCAGGTCGAGCCGCAAGAAGAGATGTTGGTGGACAGCACAGCGTCCGAAGCGCCGCAAAATGCGGAGTTGATTAGCTGCAATCTGTGCCTTGACCCAGCCTGTACCCGCCAGAAAGGTGAGCCCCGCTCTCTTTGTCTGCACTCTGGCAAACGAGGTAAAGCGTGATGGATAAACAGCAACTCAAGTCAACGGTCGCCAAAGTTCTGGATGAAATGCGCGAGCGCCCTATTCCGCTGGGGATCTCTAATCGTCATATTCATCTTTGTACTGAAGATTACGTCCGTTTGTTTCCCAATCAGCCTATCAGCAAGAAAAAAGGGCTATTGCAGCCCGGACAATACGCTGCAGAGCAGACCGTCACGCTGGTTGGACCTAAAGGACAGTTAAAAAATGTGCGTTTACTCGGCCCGCTACGAAGCGCCAGTCAGGTTGAAATTTCACGTACCGATGCCCGTACGCTAGGTATTGCTGCCCCGCTGCGTATGTCGGGCAATATTCAGGGCACGCCGGGTATTCGCCTTGTCAGTCCATTTGCTGAACTGGACTTAACATCCGGCGTCATCGTTGCTCAACGACATATCCATATGTCGCCGCTCGATGCCCTGATTCTGCGGGTTTCCCATGGTGATAAAGTCTCGGTCGCCATTAATGGCGATGAACGCCGGCTGATTTTTGATAACGTCGCCGTACGCGTTTCGCCGGATATGCGCCTTGAGATGCATATTGATACCGACGAAGCCAATGCCGCAGGGGCGGATAATCCGCAGGCATTCGCCACACTGGTGACTTCACAATGAACAACGAACTGCTGCAACGCATTATCGAGGAGGTTGTTTCCCGATTAAAAAAACGCGCGGCAAGCACGATCTCCCTCAGCGTCGCGCAGTTACGGGAAGTAGACCCACGGATACTATGCTGCCAATACTCGTCACTGCACATTTTGCAGGCTGACCTGCTCCTGCTGGAGCAAATTGTCGAAAGCAGCCCTGCCAATATGTCGGTAGTCACGATCCACGAAGCGCTGGCATGCGGAGTCCGCGTGAAAATTTCTCTACATCACCAATTGTTACCCGCAGTACCCGTGAAAAAACTCGCGCGTCTGCCGCTGGAGTTTGGTGACGAACTGGGGCGAGCCATCGTTCTGCATCCTGAAAAACTTCTCAGTTACGCCGACGTCGCCCAATTGCACGATGCGGTTCTAGTGCTACGCCGTCGATGTGTCGTCACTGCGCTTGCTCAGGAAACTGTCAGTACGCGAAATGTCCAATTAATTAAGCAGGAGTGAGCTATGCATCTGGCACGGGTTACAGGCGTTGTTGTCTCCACGCAAAAGTCCCCCTCCCTGGTCGGGAAGAAGCTATTACTGGTACGTCGGGTGAGTGCTGACGGAGAGCTGCCAGCCTCCCCGACGACCGGGGACGAAGTCGCCGTTGATTCTGTCGGCGCAGGAACCGGCGAACTGGTTTTACTCAGCAGCGGCTCCAGTGCCCGGCACGTTTTCTCCGGCCCAAATGAGGCCATCGATCTGGCTATTGTCGGCATTGTCGACACGCTTTCTCGTTAGGAGGAACTATGGCGATTTATACCCGCACTGGCGATGCCGGCACAACGGTCCTCTTTACCGGGCAACGCGTAAGCAAAACGCATCCGCGCGTCGAGGCTTACGGGACGCTAGACGAACTCAATGCGGCGCTTAGCCTGTGTATTTGTGCGGCGAAAAGCCCACAGCACCGCCAGTTACTTGAAAACATTCAACTGCAGCTTTTTTGGTTCAGCGCCGAACTCGCCAGCGAGAGCGAACAACCAAACCCAGAGCAGCGCTACATCAGTTCAGAAGAAATTGCAGCGCTGGAAACCGCCATCGATACCGCGATGGGGAGAGTAACGCCGCTGCGCAGCTTTATTTTACCGGGCCGCAGCGAAGCGGCCAGCCGTCTGCATTTTGCCCGTACGCTGGCTCGCCGCGCAGAGAGGCGACTGGTGGAGCTTTCTGCCGATATCGCCGTCAGACATGTGCTGATGCGTTACATCAATCGTCTGTCCGACTGCTTATATGCGCTCGCACGGGCAGAAGATCATGACGCCCATCAAAACGACATTATTCAGAAAGTGGCTGAGCGTTATCTCGCCGCCATCCGTACATCAGCCACAAAGGAGCCGACTATGTCTCTGTCTTTTCAGGAGCTCCACCAACTGACTCGCGCTGCGGTGACGAGAGCAGAAGAACTTCAGGTTCCGGTCGTCATCAGCATTGTTGATGCGAACGGGACCCAAACGGTGACCTGGCGTATGCCTGACGCATTGCTCGTCAGTAGCGAACTGGCACCCAAAAAAGCCTGGACCGCCGTGGCGATGAAAACCGCCACGCATGAATTAACGTCAGCGGTGCAACCAGGCGCGGCGCTTTACGGTCTGGAAAGCCATATGCAGGGAAAAGTCGTCACTTTTGGTGGCGGATACGCATTATGGCGAGAGGGTCTACTCCTTGGGGGTCTTGGCATCAGCGGGGGAAGCGTTGACCAGGATATGGACATTGCAGAAACGGCCATTGCGGCGATTAACGTGAGAACACATCAATGAATACTTCAGAACTTGAAACCCTCATCCGTAACATTTTGAGTGAACAACTCGCCCCGGCAAAAACAGAAACCAAAGGAAACGGAATTTTTCCGTCCGTGGGTGAAGCTATCGAAGCCGCGCATCAGGCTTTTTTACGTTACCAGCAATCGCCATTGAAAACCCGCAGTGCCATCATTCACGCCCTGCGAGAAGAACTGACCCCTCATCTTGCTTCCCTGGCCGCTGAGAGCGCAGCTGAAACAGGAATGGGCAACAAAGAGGATAAATTCCTCAAGAATAAAGCTGCGCTGGACAATACTCCAGGGATCGACGATCTCACCACCACGGCACTGACCGGCGATGGCGGCATGGTGTTATTCGAGTATTCACCATTTGGCGTGATTGGCTCCGTCGCCCCCAGTACCAACCCGACGGAAACCATTATTAACAACAGCATCAGCATGCTGGCTGCGGGGAACAGCGTTTATTTTAGCCCGCATCCGGGCGCGAAAGCGGTCTCACTGAAACTGATTGCCATGATTGAAGATATTGTTTACCGCTGCTGCGGGATCCGGAATCTTGTCGTCACGGTCACAGAACCCACCTTTGAGGCTACCCAGCAGATGATGGCACACCCTAAAATCGCAGTTCTGGCGATTACCGGTGGCCCAGGCATTGTTGCTATGGGTATGAAAAGCGGGAAAAAAGTCATTGGCGCAGGCGCAGGCAACCCTCCCTGTATTGTCGATGAAACAGCCGACCTGGTTAAGGCGGCGGAAGATATCATCAACGGCGCATCTTTTGATTACAACCTCCCCTGCATTGCTGAGAAGAGCCTGATTGTTGTTAGTGCCGTTGCCGAACGCCTGGTTCAACAAATGCAGTCTTTTGGCGCACTGCTTCTCACGAGCGAAGAGGTAGACAAACTGCGGGCAGTCTGTTTGCCCGAAGGCATGGCCAATAAAAAGCTGGTAGGAAAAAGCCCGGCCACCTTACTGGAAGCCGCAGGAATACCTGTTCCGGCAAAAGCGCCTCGATTACTGATAGGTATCGTCAAGGCTGACGACCCGTGGGTTACCAGCGAGCAGCTAATGCCAATGCTCCCCATCGTCACGGTGAGCGATTTTGACAGTGCGTTAACGTTGGCTCTGAAAGTTGAAGAGGGATTGCATCACACCGCCATTATGCATTCACAGAATGTGTCGCGTTTGAATCTTGCCGCACGCACGCTTCAGACCTCCATTTTTGTGAAAAATGGCCCCTCTTACGCCGGGATTGGCGTGGGTGGTGAAGGCTTTACCACTTTCACAATTGCGACGCCGACCGGTGAAGGAACAACATCGGCACGTACTTTCGCACGTTCTCGTCGTTGCGTGCTGACAAACGGTTTTTCTATTCGCTAATGGGGCCGTTATGAAAAGCTTTTCACTGCAAACTCGATTATTCAGCGGCCAGGGAAGCCTGGATGTGCTCAAGCGTTTCACGAATAAGCATATCTGGATTATCTGCGATGGTTTTCTGGCGCGTTCTCCTGTGATTGAAAAGCTGCGCAACACGCTTCCTGCGGATAATCGCATCAGCATTTTCAGCGATATTACCCCCGACCCAACCATTAGCACGGTGGTGCAAGGGATTGCGCAAATGCAGTCCCTGCGACCGGATGTTGTCATTGGTTTTGGCGGAGGCTCAGCGCTGGATGCCGCGAAAGCCATCGTTTGGTTCAGCCGACAGTTTGGTATTGAAATCGAAACCTGTGTTGCTATTCCCACCACCAGCGGCACAGGCTCGGAAGTGACCAGCGCCTGCGTGATTAGCGACCCGGATAAAGGCATTAAATATCCCTTGTTTGATAATGCGCTTTACCCGGATATGGCCATCCTCGATCCAACGCTGGTTGTCAGCGTACCTCCTGCCATCACCGCGAATACCGGCATGGACGTCCTGACACATGCGCTGGAGGCTTACGTGTCCACGAAGGCCAGCGACTTTACCGACGCGCTGGCGGAAAAAGCGGCACAAATCGTCTTCCAGTACCTTCCCGTCGCCGTCAGCAAAGGCGAGTGTCTGGCAACCAGGGGGAAAATGCACAACGCGTCAACGCTCGCAGGAATGGCATTTAGCCAGGCGGGGTTGGGTATAAACCATGCGATTGCCCATCAGTTGGGCGGCCAGTTTCATCTGCCCCACGGACTTGCCAATGCACTGCTGCTGACCCCTGTTATTCATTTTAATGCCCGCGACCCCAGGGCCGCGAAGCGCTATGCCCGTTTCGCTAAAGCCTGCCATTTATGCCCGGATAACGCGAACGATACGGCTGCGCTGAATGCGCTCATTCATCACATTGAGCTTCTCAAAAAACAGTGTGCGTTACCTTCTTTCGTTGACGCACTCAAAGACGGAAAGCAAAACTGGTCACAGCGTATACCGTCGATGGTTCAGGCAGCGCTGGCTGATGTCACGCTGCAAACCAATCCTCGTGTTGCCGACACCAGTGCCATGCAGGAACTGCTTGAGGAATTATTATGAATACAGCCATGGCGGCAGAGTCCACGCTTTATGATGCGCAGACGATACGCGAACGCGTTCGGGCTGCTGGCGTTGTTGGAGCCGGCGGTGCAGGCTTTCCTGCGCACGTAAAATTACAGGCGCAGGTCGATACATTTCTGGTGAATGCCGCCGAATGTGAACCGATGTTAAAAGTTGACCAGCAATTGATGAGCGTCCAGGCAGGTCGACTTATTCGCGGCGTTAAATATGCCATGACGGCTACCGGAGCCAGTGCCGGTATTATTGCGCTCAAAGAAAAATACCAGAAGGCTATCAATGCGTTAGCTCCTCTGCTACCTGCCGATATCCGGTTACACATTTTACCTGATGTCTACCCGGCCGGTGACGAGGTGCTGACCATCTGGATGGCAACAGGCCGGAGGGTCCCACCTGCCGCACTGCCGGTCAGCGTCGGCGTGGTGGTTAATAACGTCCAGACCGTGCTCAACATCGCCAGAGCGGTTGAACAGCAATATCCCGTTACCCGTCGTACGTTGACCGTCAACGGCGCAGTAGCCAAACCCATCACACTCACTGTCCCTATCGGGATGTCACTTCGCGAGGTGCTGGCGCTGGCGGGAGGCGCAACCGTTGACGATCCAGGATTTATTAATGGCGGCCCGATGATGGGCGGTCTGATTACCTCCCTGGATACCCCCGTCAGCAAGACCACCGGTGGGTTGCTGGTTTTACCAAAATCTCATGCGCTGATTCAGCGGCGAATGCAGGATGAACGCACCGTGCTTTCCGTCGCAAAAACCGTATGCGAGCAGTGCCGTTTGTGTACGGATTTGTGCCCAAGGCACTTAATCGGCCATGAATTATCACCGCATCTGCTGGTTCGCGCGGTTAATTATCAGCAGGCGGCCACACCACAGCTGCTGCTCACGGCCCTGACCTGTTCAGAATGCAATGTCTGTGAAAGCGTTGCCTGTCCGGTTGGAATATCGCCGATGCGAATCAACCGTATGCTTAAACGCGAACTACGGGCGCTCAACCATCGTTATGAAGGGCCGCTAAATCCTGAGGATGAAATGGCGAAGTACCGGTTGATCCCGGTTAAGCGCCTTATTACCAAACTGGGTCTTAGCGACTGGTATCACGATGCGCCACTGGCTGAGACTGATTTTTCCACCGATGAAACGACGCTGTTGCTACGCCAGCATATTGGCGCCAGCGCCATCCCATGTGTGCAGCAAGGCGATCGCGTTGTTCGCGGTCAATGCGTTGCCGATGTGCCGACAGGCGCATTAGGTGCGCCTGTCCACGCCAGTATTGACGGTATTGTCAGCGAAATCACTGAGCAATCCATCACGGTAATAAGAGGTTAATCATGTCTCAGGCTATAGGGATCTTAGAACTCACCAGCATTGCCAAAGGAATGGAAGCTGGCGATGCCATGTTAAAAAGCGCGAATGTGAATTTACTGGTCAGCAAGACCATCTGCCCGGGAAAATTCCTGCTCATGCTCGGTGGTGACGTAGGCGCAGTACAACAGGCGATAGCCACTGGTACATCTCTTGCTGGCGATATGCTCGTCGACAGTCTGGTACTGCCTAATATTCATGCCAGCGTACTCCCGGCAATCAGCGGGTTAAATAGCGTGGATAAGCGTCAGGCCGTCGGGATTGTTGAAACATGGAGCGTGGCGGCTTGTATCTGTGCTGCGGATCGCGCTGTTAAAGCTTCCAACGTCACACTGGTACGCGTGCACATGGCATTTGGTATTGGCGGCAAGTGCTACATGGTTGTCGCTGGCGATGTATCCGATGTGAATAACGCAGTAACGGTTGCCAGTGAAAGCGCGGGTGAAAAAGGCCTGTTGGTTTATCGCTCCGTTATACCTCGCCCGCATGAAAGCATGTGGCGGCAGATGGTGGAGGGATAATGGAAAGACAGCCCACCACGGATCGTATGATCCAGGAATATGTTCCTGGCAAGCAGGTCACGCTGGCGCATCTTATCGCCAATCCCGGAAAAGATTTGTTCAAGAAGCTGGGGTTACAGGATTCAGTATCCGCAATCGGGATTTTGACGATTACCCCCAGCGAAGCCTCAATTATCGCCTGCGATATCGCCACGAAATCCGGGGCGGTAGAGATTGGTTTTCTCGACCGATTTACCGGCGCAGTGGTACTGACGGGCGATGTCTCCGCCGTTGAGTACGCGCTAAAACAGGTAACCCGAACGCTGGGCGAAATGATGCGTTTTACCGCGTGCCCCATCACCCGGACGTAATCTCATGAAACGCATCATGCTAATCGGACCCAGCCAGTGCGGAAAAACGTCGCTCACACAATGCATGCGGGGAGAAGCGCTTCACTATCAGAAGACCCAGGCCATAGTCTGGTCGCCCACAGCGATAGATACACCGGGCGAATATCTTGAAAACCGCTGTCTGTACAGTGCGCTGCTGGCCAGCGCCTGTGAAGCAGACATCATCGCGCTGGTCCTCAATGCTGACGCGCCGTGGTCGCCATTTTCTCCCGGTTTCACAGGCCCAATGAACCGACCCGTTATTGGCCTCGTCACTAAAGCCGATTTAGCCAATCCGCAGCGCATTTCCCTCGTTGAGAACTGGTTAGTCGAGGCTGGCGTGCAAAAAGTGTTTGTCACCAGTGCGCTGGAGAATACAGGTGTCGATGAGATGTTCATTTTTCTGAATGCAAAGGAACTTTCATGTCTCACAAAATAATGGCCATTAATGCGGGGAGTTCCTCGCTCAAGTTTCAGCTTCTGGCGATGCCACAAGGTGAAATGATTTGTCAGGGGTTGATCGAGCGTATTGGTATGTCTGATGCGCAGGTCACCCTTAAAACGCCTGCGCAAAAATGGCAGGAAATATTGCCCGTAGCCGATCATCGTGAAGCAGTGACGCTGCTCCTGGAAAAACTGCTCAACCACAATATTATCAGCAGTCTGCAGGAGATCGACGGCGTGGGGCATCGCGTCGCACACGGCGGGGAATCTTTTAAAGATTCCGCACTGGTAACCGATGAAACGCTGGCGGAAATTGATCGCCTTGCGGAACTGGCCCCGCTACATAACCCGGTAAATGCGTTGGGAATTGCAGTATTTCGCCAGCTATTACCCGAAACGCCGGCCGTGGCGGTTTTTGACACCGCTTTTCATCAGACGCTTGACGAGCCTTCTTTCATTTATCCCCTGCCCTGGCGTTACTATTCAGAGCTGGGTATTCGTCGTTACGGATTTCATGGCACCAGCCACAAATATGTCAGCGCCCAGCTTGCTGAAAAGTTAGGGGTGCCTCTCAGCGCCCTGCGCGTCGTTTGTTGTCATCTTGGCAACGGCAGCAGCATCTGCGCCATCAAAGGTGGTCAATCAGTTAATACCTCTATGGGGTTTACGCCACAGTCTGGCGTGATGATGGGCACGCGAAGTGGCGATATTGATCCGTCTATTTTGCCGTGGATTGCCCTGCGCGAGGGCAAGACACCGCAGCAGCTCAACCAATTGCTTAACAATGAATCCGGCTTACTCGGCGTTTCTGGGATCTCACCTGACTATCGCGACGTTGAACATGCCGCAGATACGGGCAATCATCAGGCTGCGCTGGCGTTGACGCTTTTTGCCGAGCGAATTCGCGCCACCATTGGTAGCTATATTATGCAGATGGGCGGTCTGGATGCGCTGGTGTTTACCGGAGGCATAGGAGAAAACTCAGCGCGGGCGCGCGGCGCAATTTGTCACAATCTGAATTTCCTGGGACTGGCCGTCGATGAAGAAAAAAATCAGCGAAACGCCACCTTTATTCAGACAGAAAATTCGCTGGTCAAAGTGGCGGTGATCAATACCAACGAAGAGCTGATGATAGCGCAGGACGTTATGCGTTTAGCGATAGCGGAAACTGTGACGTTGGGCATTCCAGCTTAATCCTGCCGCACTGCAAATTGCGGCAAATCATGGTAATAGCGCGATCGCCATGACACTATGCGCCGAGGATTGCTGATCACAAAGGTGAATACGTGGCTATTGCGCAATGTCCCGCATCATGCGGAGAACTTATCCAGGGCTGGATTCTGGGCAGTGAGAAATTAGTCTCCTGCCCGGTCGAATGGTATAGCACCGTTGAGGTCACTTCAGGCTCACCGCTGGCAGAGGAACGTCCACTTTCACGGGCGATGGTTAATCGGCTATTGCAGCACTGGCAATACCCGCCGCAGATGAGTGAGGATATCCGAATTGATGTCCAGTCAACTATTCCTATCGCTAAAGGAATGGCCAGCAGCACTGCAGATATTGCCGCCACTGCTGTCGCCACGGCACATCACCTGGGCCATCACCTAGATGAATCTACGCTGGCGCAACTTTGCGTTTCGCTGGAGCCTACCGACAGCACCGTTTTTCGTAAGCTTACCCTTTTCGATCATAACGACGCCTCCACGCAAATTGCCTGCGAAGCCCAGCCTCAACTCGATCTGCTGGTTCTCGAAAGCCCGGAAACATTGCGCACTGCTGATTATCACCGTATTCCGCGTCATTCCGGGTTACAGGCAGGTGCTCCGGCCCTCAAACGAGCATGGGAAAAGGTACAGGAAGCTTGTATCAGCCAAAATCCTTACCGGATGGGCGAAGCTGCCACGCTAAGCGCAACCGCCAGCCAGTTGCTGTTACCGAAACCAGATTTTGATTCGCTATTAGCGCTGGTAGAGGAATGTGATTTATACGGCGTTAACGTTGCGCACAGCGGCAGCGTTGTCGGCCTGATGCTGGACAGAACGCGTCATGATGTGGATTACATAAAATGGATGCTGACACAGAAAAAACTGACGGTTCACTGGCCAGAACAGCATTTATTGCGAATGGTCGCAGGCGGAGTGGAACTGCAATAAGGGTCGCCGCACAGCAGCGACCCGGACAAGCATAAATCGTTACTCAGCTTTCGCTTCGCCGTTTTTCAGTTCACCCATGGCTTTCAGCTTCTTAGAAATATCGCGGCGCTCTTTTGAGATCTCAGCATTTTTGATGATGTAATCATCAACGCGATCTTCGTAATCGCTTTTCATGCTAGCGATAATGCCCTGAATCGCTTCCACGCTCATGCCTGGCTTGATGTAGTCGCTCAGGTTGTCCAACAGCAGGACACGTTTCTGGTTGTCACGGATCTTTTTCTCAACGTCCTGGATTTCACGTTGCAGTTTGTTTTTACGACGGAACAGACGAACAAATTCCAGCACGTCCTGGAAAGAAGGCTTGGTAGTTTCCATTTTTACACCCCTGATAATGTGAGATTCGGATTCGTTTAAACAACGGCTAAAGTGGGTCAACATTACTTTCATGCCCGCCATACTTCAAGTTGCATCTGCATCGACAATGCATGGTTGAAACCTGAATTATCGAGGGTAAAGCCATTGCAGTTACCAATGGTTTTAGCCTTTTTCAGTATCATACCTCTAATCGTTGCTGAATCGAAGCAGCAGTAGAACCAATCCCCTCATCTGCTCTTTATTTGCGCAGCGCGCGACAGATTAAATGAGAAAGTAACTCCAGCTGTCGCGCCATCTCCATATTCAACCAAACGTAGCCGTGAATAGGCGTTTCCGCGACATTATCGCCCTTATGCTCAGCGATAAGCTGACGCAGCTCCACCACGGTATCATTGAGCTTCTCCGTATTGGCAAGTACTGGCTGTGGATTACCTTCATATAATGCATGCGTTATCGTCAGTAGCGCCTGCTGCGTCCTGAGCTGAGTTTCACGCAAAGTATGCGCATTCAACATAACAAAGTGACTGGTACGGCTGGCCCAGAGCGCATTGATTTGCAACTCGAGCATGCAGACGAGGTTACGATTAACCGTCTGAATAGCTTCAAAAATGGATTTTTGAATATGCGTTTCTTTACTGGCAGGGACGATGAGCCCGCGCATTTTGACAACCTCGCTCAACAGCTGTTGTAAATGCTTCTCCAGTCGCGGTTGTTCAAGCAGATTGGGGGAGAGCGCCGCCTGGTACACCCGATTGTACCCCGTGACGCAATGCGCCAGTTGAATACGCCAGTGTATAAATGCCCGTTGTGGCCACACGCCGGTAAACAGCATTGCCAGCAACGATCCAAGAATAACGTCGCCGCCACGCCATAACGCCGTATTCATATCCCCAGCGGGAGCGCCCACTACAACGGCAAGCGTAATACCAATCAACAGCGCCTGATACGGTTTTTTGCCCAATGCCAGCCAACCGCAGAGAAACATCGCCACCGCGCACCATATCAGCATCAGCGGAAGCGAAAAAAGCTCCAGACGCAGGGCCACCAGCCCAAGCACCGATCCCAGGATCGTGCCGCCAATACGTTCAAAAGCTCTGGGAACAACGTTCCCCCAAAAAGAAATAGGCCCCATGATCACCACCAGCGTGATCAGAGGCCATGTACCTTCAGGAATGTTTAACAGGCGTACCAACAGAAAAGTGAGAATAAACGCAAGCGCAATGCGAATACCGTGCACTACACGATAATGACGATACAAACGAATTTCAAAAGGGCTCAGTGACTTATTGGCACGCACTCATGCACTCCGTCAGCGAATAGCAAAGAACAGAATTGTACTCGTTTTTTGCCTGAAAATATCATCCTGATTTGCATCAAAAACAGTTACTTCGACTGCACCGGTATGTACATTTCAATGTCCCAGTAGTCATCCTCGATGCCATTGTTCATGTACACTTCAAAGCAGGGTTTAGCAGCTATTTCGAAAGTCGTATCTTGCATCAGGCAGTCAAAAAACTGGTACCACGGCGTCGCAAAGTCATGATTTTCTACACGCGCAACGGCAACAGCATAGTCGCCACCCGCCACTTCGGTCAGGATCACCCCTTCGCTGTTTTCCGGGATCGCAAAATCTTCAGGCACAGATACCACGGTATCGCAACGCAGTTTCTCCGCCGGGACAACGTCAGGATTGTCGTAATAAACGGCTATCCATTCCAGCGGAACAATTTGCTTCCCGTCGACCCACTTCATTAACTGCTCAAAACCTTGCTTTACCGTTTGTTCCCACGGACCAACCATGTGAAAACCGGCAATCCTGCGTTTATCGACCTGTTTAATCTCGTACTCCATATAACCTCCGTGATTACACTGTATGTATATACAGTGTAATTTTTAGGTATTTCGGCCACAAGTAAATAGTGATTATTATGTGAGCAGATTCGCACTCTTGCCAGTCAGGCATTCCAGGAAATAACTACGCCTTGTGGTGGAAATAATCGCTCAGACGCGAGAAAACGCCACCTTCGCTGACGGACTCCAGCGTAACCAGAGGCCAGTGCGCCACCAGCTTATCCCGATCGTAGAGTTCAATTTCACCCACACGCTGATGTGCCGCGATTGGTGCAACCAGTTCTTTCTTATCAAGGACATATTTTGCTTTAATGTTAGCCACTTCCGCTTTAGGCAGGGCCATCCAGAAATCCTGCTCGGTGCCCAGGCTGATTTTTTCTTTGTCGCCATACCAGATCCGTTCAGTACCGACCTGCTTACCGCTACGCAAAACCTGCACCGTATCGAAGTTTTGTTGTCCCCATTGCAGCAGCTTACGCGCCTGGTCTTCGCGCCCTTTCGCACTCTCTGCTCCCATCACAACCGCAATCAGTCGACGCTGTCCATCAACGGCGGAAGCGATCAGATTGAACCCGGCACCGGACGTATGCCCTGTCTTCAGACCATCCACGTTCATGGTTTTATCCCACAACAGGCCATTACGGTTTTGCTGCGTGATTCCGTTCCAGGTAAGGCTTTTCTCACTGTACATATGGTAGAAATCCGGTTCACCATGGATGATAGCTCGCGACAATACGGCCAGATCGTAAGCAGAGCTATGCTGACCAGGCGCATCCAGACCATGGACCGTTTCAAAATGGGTATCCTGCAGGTTCAGCTTTTGCGCATAGTTGTTCATCATCGCGACAAACTGCGGTTGTCCCCCGGCGATGTAATCAGCCAGCGCCACGCAAGCATCATTCCCGGAATCAACAATTAGCCCGCGGCTGAGGTCGCGCACCGAAACGCGATCGCCTTGTTTCAGGAACATCAAGGATGAACCGACGAATACCGGATTGTCTTTCGCCCAGGCATCGCGCCCAACAGTGACAATATCGGTTGGACTAATGCGCTTACTGTCGATTGCGCGGTCAACAACATAGCCGGTCATCAGCTTGGTCAGACTGGCGGGGTTACGTTGCTGGTGTTCATTACCGGCTGTCAGAATTTGGCCCGTGGTGTAATCCATTAATACCCACGCCCCGGCATTTATCGCAGGCGGCTGTGGGGCGAAGCTGGCGGCATCGGTCGCCCAGGCGGACGTAAAACTCATCGTGAATAGTGAAGCGGCAATAAACAAACGGCGTTTCAACAGCATGTCCTCAGAAAAGGGAGAAATAGCCGTTCTTTTTACGGAAGTTCTGTCGAACAAACTTGAATAAATTGCAAGAAAATGTGACATAAGGCACATTTTCTTGCTGTCATACAAGGCTGTCAGCGACAAACCGCGCGCGAAATTATCCTTTGCGTGGCGCAGTCTCTGCGTGATGGCTGCGATGGCGATGGTAGCCGTCGATCATACTGCGGAAAATTTGCCCTGGCGTGTCGCCCAGCGTGCACAGGTAAATATGTGCGCAGATAAACAGTAAGCCGACAATCGCTAGCGCCATATGCAGCACCAGCATTATCGGCCCTGCCCCTGACACCTGCGGGTAGAGGCATAACAACCCGGTGATGATCAACAGCGGAACCAGCGCGTACATAATGGCCAGGTAGGCCAGTTGTTGCAGTGGGTTAAATTTATCCTTTGCCGTTGCGGCAAACGGATGCGGCTCGCCTTTCATGATGCCATACAGATAAAAGCGCGTTTGCAGCAGGCAGCGTGATATTAACCCGTTTAACTTCACGCGATAATGGCAGCCGTTGCCGCTGGTTGCGTTTATTAACACAAAGCCAATCCAGAAGGCCAGCAATGCGAAGCCGCACCAGGTATGTACCTGCACCATCAACGCTACCGGTCCGACAGAGAAGTGGCCAAACAGGCCGCTCAGCAAAAGCAGAATAAAGAGCAGCGCATTTCCCCAGTGCCAACGGCGAACAGCCAGCGAATAGAGGTACTCCCGGTGCTCCTCTCCGGTTACCGTTTTCGGCGCCAGCATCCGACGTAACAGCGCGTGCGTGACCAGGCCCGCAATCATCAGCACAACAATAACGCCCGCATAAATGAGCCACAGCGGCCAGTAGTCCGGCGCATAGTTAAGTTCCGCTCCCCAGATAGAATTCATACTTTACCCTCCTGATGGATCTCTTTACGCCGATAAACACTCACCTGGCCACTACGCGTATCCTGCTGGCGATAAACCTCTTTTTGATTGATCCAGTGCTGGATTTCCGGGTCATCGCGACGACCAAACTTCAACGCATCCGTCGGACAAACGGAAACGCAGGCGGGCGACTGTTCAACATCCAGACGGGTATCCGCGCAGAAATTACATTTGTCTGCGATTCCCGTTTGTGGATTAAGGTAGCGCACATGGAACGGACAAGCAGCGACGCAGTAGTCACAGCCAATACAGCGGGACTTATCCACCTGCACAATGCCGTTTTCATCGCGGAATGATGCACCGGTTGGACAAACGCTGACGCACGGCGCATCTTCACAATGCTGGCAAGAAACACGAACAAACTGGAAATGGGAAAGCGCCTCGGGTTCATGTTCCGGTGAACGGATCTGCACCTGTAAGCGGCTAAAACCTTCAGGCACGTCATTCAGTACCTTGCAGGCAACCGTACACGCCTGACAACCAATGCAGCGTTTTTCGTCATGCAGCATGACATAAGGGTTTGTTGATTGATTCATGATGTACTCCTTTCTCATGCCCGACGAAGCGTAACGCCAGCGGTGTGGACCACCGTACCTGACACCGGACTGGTGACATGTGGAAGCAAATTACCGCAATGAATACCGTGCGTCGTCGCGGCTGTTTTGGCTCCTGCCTTGGCGCCAAATCCCATATAGACGAATAGCGTATCGGGTCGAATACCGGCGGTGACCAACGCTTTGCCTTTTTCCTTACCGGTTGCATTTTCCAGCCAGATGTCATCGCCGCTTTTGATGCCTTTTTCACGGGCCGTTTGCGGGTGGATCCACACCGCGTTGTCCCACATCAGCTCACTCAGCAGTGGCACATATTGCGTTGCGCCATTGGTATGAACCGCCACTTTCCCCTGAATAAAATAGAGTTCATTGTCGCCTTTGAGCGCAAAATTGCGGGCGCGAGGAACACCGTAGCCTGGCAGGAGTGTTTCCAGCTCGGCAGAGTAGAGTTCGATTTTTCCTGACGGGGATTTAAAACGCAGCTGCTCACCATAAGTGCCGTCGCTATCAACCGCTACCGCGCCCGGATAGCGTGCCACAAACTGACGCACCGCTTCGGGTTCGCGCAGCAATAGCGGAACGCCCCACTCGCGATACCCTTTCTGACGCAGCTCAGCAGATAACGCATGATCGCCATTAAGCTGGTACAGCTGGCGCGTTTGCATATCCTGCCATGGGTAGAATTGCCCAAGGCCTAACTGAACAGCCAGTTCTTTCCAGATTTGCCAGCTCGGACGCGCGTCACCGATAGGCTCAACCACCTGCTGACGCAAGGCATAGGCTGGATTCAGGCCCGACATATCAGAAACTTCTTCATCGCGCTCAAGGTAAGTACATTCAGGCAAAAGATAATCGGCATACGCCGCGCTTTCGCTTAAATAGACATCGCAACTGACCACCAGGTCGAGCTGTTCAACGGTCTTGACCAGGTCTGGTCGACAGGTCACGGTCTGGAAAGGGTTGTGTCGGGACATGATCCATCCCTTCACCGGATACGGCGTTTGCTTTAAGACGGCATCAATAATGCTTTGCACTACGCCGCCGCCGGCCGCGATGTACTTGAACTGCGGGGCCACCAGATCGATACGCTGCGCCGTTGGCTTGGGTAATTTGGCATCGGGTTTTGCCAGCACGGGAGCGACTTTCTCTCCGGCCAGCTTATTGTACGTTGCCGCCGCTTTTTTCTGATACAACCCACCCTCACGCTCAATATTTCCAAGTAACACATTGAGGGTGAAAATCATGCGCCGCATATCAATTTCTTCTTGCGAAAACGTCGCACGATGACCCGGACTGACAATGGCGTGAGGGGCGCTGGCTGCCATTTCGCGGGTGACCCGGATAATCACATCGGCAGGCACATCAGCGAGCTTTTGCGCCCATTCCGGCGTGGTCTCCTGGACCGCCTCAGCCAGTTGGTCAAACCCTGTGGTGTAGCGTGTAACAAAGTCTGCGTCATACAGCTTTTCTTTGATCATGACGTGACACATGGCCATCAGCACCGGTAGGTCGCCGCCAGGCTTAAGCGCATGCCATTCATCCGCTTTGCTGGAGAAGACGGATAAACGGGGATCAAAGCTGACCATTTTCGCGCCCTTTTCCTGCGCGGTCATCAGTTCATGGGTGTCGGCGACTTCAATACCTTCATAGAGGTTATGGCCAAAAGAGACCATATAACGGGTATTGACGATATCCATGGCTAAATCGCCACCCATCATAACTTTAGCGGCAATCGCTTTTCCGGCGGGGCATGTCGAGGCGTGAGTAAACGTGTTCGGCGATCCAAAAGCCGTCGCGAGGTGAAATAAATGGCCGGAAAGCGAACCGGACTTGGAAGAGAATACGACCCCCTCAGAACCATGCTGCGCTTTTATTGCCGTCATTTTTTCGGCAATTTCTTTATATGCCTGCTGCCAGCTAATTACCTGCCACTCACCGCTCCCGCGAGGTCCTGTGCGTTTCATCGGTTTAACAATACGATGCGGGTCGTTGACCAGGCTAACACCACTGCCTCCGCGCGCGCAGACACGCGTCCCCTGCTGAGGCGCATTAGGGTTTCCTTGAATAAAAACCGTCTTATTATTAATTACCTGAGCCTGAATTGGGCAGCGAAAAGAACACATTTCGCACAAACTTGGCGTCAGGGATGTTTTCCCTTTTATGTGCTCGGGAGAATTCCGCGCCAGTGCGCCTGGTGGAAAACTGCCTATTGCACAGGCTGAGCAACCTATACCCACCCCTCGTAAAAAATTACGCCGACTTATGCTCATATAACCTCCTGTTATTAGATATATCCAATTATTATATGGAGTTTATATTATTAATTTTTAACCTCACTCACATTTTATTACAATGCATACAAGCGCATTAATAGAAATATAAGGTCGTTGTTTTTAAAAGACTTTTAAAGAATCCAGAAAACAGAAGATGAAATAACAATAATGGTTATCAATTAACTTATTTCCCAAGGTGTGATTTTAAGAAAGTTTATTCCAGTAATTTCCTTTAACGGTAAGAAAATAATTAATCATTCGTTCGAAGCCGTGTTCAGCGCAATTTTCTTGCGTAGGCCATTCCGCATCGATAATCCTCTTGCTGATTACCTCGCTATTTTTTGGTATTCTTGGATAAGCGCTAAATTGATCCCGGACATAACTGAACAATGAATGACGGCAAGCAGCAACCTGGTTTTCTCTTCCACGATTACGAGACTTTTGGTACCCATCCGGCGCTGGACAGACCCGCGCAATTTGCGGCTATCCGCACAGATAATGATTTCAACATTATCGGTGAACCTGAAGTCTTTTATTGCAAACCCGCAGATGATTATCTGCCACAGCCCGAGGCGGTGCTGATTACCGGCATCACCCCGCAAGAAGCACGTGAAAAGGGAGAAAATGAAGCTGCTTTTGCTGCGCGTATTCACGCCCTGTTTACCGTACCGAAAACCTGTATTCTGGGCTATAACAACGTGCGCTTCGATGATGAAGTGACGCGAAATATCCTGTATCGCAATTTCTATGATCCCTATGCCTGGAGCTGGCAGAACGATAATTCGCGCTGGGATCTGCTGGATGTAATGCGTGCCTGCTATGCCCTGCGTCCTGAAGGTATTAACTGGCCGGAAAACGACGATGGCTTGCCCAGCTTCCGCCTGGAACATTTGACCAAAGCGAATGGGATTGAGCATGCCAATGCCCACGATGCAATGGCCGATGTGTATGCCACGATTGCGATGGCGCAATTAGTCAAGTCACGCCAGCCTCGTCTGTTTGAGTATCTCTATAGCCATCGTAATAAGCACAAACTGGCGGCGATAATTGATGTGCCGCAGATGAAGCCGCTGGTCCATGTCTCGGGCATGTTCGGCGCATGGCGCGGTAACACCAGTTGGGTGGCGCCACTGGCCTGGCATCCGGAAAATCGCAACGCGGTTATCATGGTCGATCTGGCCGGTGATATTTCACCGCTGCTCGAACTGGACAGCGACGCGCTGCGTGAGCGGCTCTATACCGCTAAGGCAGATCTGGGAGATAACCCCGCAGTGCCGGTTAAACTGGTGCACATCAACAAATGTCCGGTACTGGCACAGGCGAACACCCTGCGCCCGGAAGATGCCGATCGTCTCGGTATTAACCGCCAGCATTGTCTGGATAATCTCAAAATTCTGCGCGAAAACCCACAGGTACGCGACAAGGTCGTGGCTATCTTTGCCGAGGCGGAACCCTTTGCGCCATCGGATAACGTAGATGCCCAGCTGTACAACGGCTTTTTCAGCGATGCCGACCGCGCTGCGATGAAAATCGTTCTGGAAACCGAACCGCGCAATTTACCGGCGCTGGATATCACCTTTGTCGATAAACGCATTGAAAAGCTGCTGTTTAACTACCGCGCGCGTAACTTCCCTGGAACGCTGGATGAAGCCGAACAACAGCGCTGGCTGGACCATCGTCGTCAGGTATTCACGCCGGAGTTTTTGCAAAATTACGCCAATGAATTACAGATGCTGAGTCAGCATTATGCGGATAACAAAGAGAAGCTGACGCTGCTGAAAGCACTCTGGCAATATGCGCAAGAGATTGTCTAAATCCCACGTATAAAAAAACGGAGAACATGTCTCCGTTTTTTTTCAGCTAAATGCAGTTATTACGCGATATCTTCGTCGTACTGCGGTACCGGGTTGCGGAAGCTTTTGGTCACGCACGCCAGGTAGATCAGACCGATACCCGCCCAGATCAGGCCCAGAACCATTGAGCTTTCTTCCAGGTTCACCCACAGCGCGCCAACGGTCAGCGCACCGCACATTGGCAGGAACAGGTACTGGAAGTGATCTTTCAGCGTCTTGTTACGCTTCTCACGGATCCAGAACTGGGAGATTACCGACAGGTTAACGAAGGTAAACGCCACCAGCGCACCAAAGTTAATCAGCGCCGTCGCCATCACCAGGTCGAAGTTGATTGCCAGCAAAGCAATCGCCCCAACCAGAATGATGTTCATGGACGGAGTACGCCATTTCGGGTGTACATAACCGAAGAAACTTTTCGGGAATACGCCGTCACGACCCATCACGTACATCAGACGCGCAACGCCTGCATGCGCCGCCATACCGGACGCCAGTACGGTAATGGTAGAGAAAATCAGCGCGCCGACCTGGAAGAACTTACCGGCAACATACAGCATGATTTCCGGCTGCGAAGCATCCGGATCCTTAAAGCGCGAGATATCCGGGAAGTACAACTGCAACAGATAAGTGGAGACGATAAAGATCAGGCCACCAATCAGCGCGGTCAGGAAAATCGCACGCGGGATCACGCGTTCAGCGTCTTTGGTTTCTTCTGACAGGTTGCTGATACCGTCAAAACCGGTGAACGAGAAGCACAGGATGGTAGCCCCGGTGATCATCGGGATCACGTGCGCATCACCCGACCAGAACGGACGGCTGCTCGCCAGCGTACCGGCGCCTTCCCCTTCGAACACGCCATAAACGACCATGCCGAGGATCACTGCAATCAGCACCACCTGCAACAACACGATCACGGTGTTGAAATTAGCGACGGACTTGAGGCTACGCAGGTTGAAGGCGGTCATAAAGGCCACCAGCGCCACCACGAACATCCACGATGGAATCGAAGGCACCAGTGCTTCAAAATAAATTTTCGCCAACAGAATGTTGATCATCGGCGCGAACAGGTAGTCCAGCAGCGATGACCAGCCAACCATAAAACCAACGGTCGGGCTAATGGATTTCTGAGCGTAAGTGTAGGCAGAGCCTGCGGACGGATAACGGCGTACCAGTTTACCGTAGCTTAGTGCGGTAAAGAGGATGGCGATCAGTGCGAAGGCGTAAGCTGTCGGGACGTGACCATCGGTCATTCCTGAGACGATACCGAATGTATCGAACAGCGTCATCGGCTGCATATAGGCAAGGCCCATCATGACAACCGGAACCAGCGTAAGCGTTTTACGTAATTCCACGCGAGAGGTGTTTGGAGTAGCGTTATGCGACATGGTTATCCTCCATTACGGCGAAAACCGTCGCGTAAGCAAAAAATTGCCCCATTTTTTGTTAATCCTCAGCGACAACAACTGTCGATTTTTAAGTAAGTATCTATCCGGTACGAAGCCCGGCCTCTTTTATGAATGATTGGTTTGATGCAAAAAAATAACCGACGCGTATTAAAACGTCGGTTAATGTCATTTTTTGCAAGCGGCGTATTTTGCACTAATTTGGGGAGAAATAACAAGAGATTGAAGCAACTGTAAAAAAATATTTTTTCTCAACTGATTGATTTATCAGCATCCGTTTTAACGTACACCCCGGCAATAGCACTATTTGCTAAAATCTCGTCCCGCCACCAGGCGCTGGCAAGCCCGGCGGTCTGTTCATTCCACCCTATCCACACGGGTTCAAACAGAATTTGTCCGACCACTTTCTTCTCAATCAGCGCGCCGCTGTCCAAAAATCGCTGCGCCAGATAACGGGGAATATATCCGCATCCCAGACCACTGACTTGCAGCTCCAGCTTGGTTTTGAAGTCAAAAACGGTAATCGCTTCCTGATCGTCCAACACCTGAACGCCGGAGATGTTCGCTTGATGCACATTCTCTCCCACCGCGATGGCGCGAAATCGTCGAATAGTACGCCGATGTAACGGTTCCTGTTCCTGCGCCAGCGGATGATGCGGCGCAACCACAAACACCTGTTCCAGCGCGCCCAGCCGCGCAAAACCAAATTCGCTCCCCGCCGGCGGTTCGTGCATAGCGCCGACAATAATATCCGCCCGCCCCTGAGTAAGTGCATCCCAGGAACCACCCAGCACGCCGTTAATAAACTTCAGGCGCGTCACACTGTGATGTTGATAGAAGGATTCGATAAGGGGGGCCAGCAGTGAAAAGGGAAACGTATCATCGACGCCGATGACCAGTTCATTCTCCCAGCCTTCATGAAGTTTAATGGCTTGCTTTTCGAGTTCGCGGACGGAGTGCAATACCTCTCGCCCCTTTTCCAGCAGCATTCGACCGGTGCGGGTAAACTTAGCCCGGTGCCCACTGCGATCTAATAACTGAATATTAAGATCGCTTTCCAGTTTATGGACGGTGTAGCTAAGCGCAGACGGCGTCTTATACAATTTTGCCGACGCCGCCGCGAAACTGCCCTCTTTTTCTAACGCATCGAGGATGATAAGAACGTCCAGCAGTGGTTTCATACTCGCCCCCTGGCGGTATACAGCGACACTCTGCTGGCCTGTCACTCCATCGGCATCACCAGCGGATCGGGATACTGGTACTCAAATCCAAGCTCATTACAAATACGGCTGCCATCAATGACTTTACCTTTACCGTTATCCGCACCGCCGCGAAATTCCGGCGGTTCCATCCCCAACTGGCGGGCCATCTGCGGATAGAACACGTTACGCGCCGGATGCATAGGCGCACATATATTATAGATGTGTCCCCCTTTGGGCGCTTGCAGCAGCAACGTGATGGCAGAAACGACATCATCCAGATGCACCAGATTGACGCCATGGTGTCCATCTGGCGCCGTCTTGCCAGCGAAAAAGCGGCCAGGATGTCTTCCCGGGCCAACCAGTCCGGCCAGTCGCAGAATATCTACCGAGGTACCAGGCAGGTTATGCAACCAGTCTTCAAGATCTTTCAGAACACGCCCGCTGGCGGTGACCGGGTTACGCGGCGTTCCCTCTTTCACGATGCCCTGGATATCGCCATAGACCGACGTCGAGCTGGTAAAAATAATCCGCGGGATCCGGTACGCCAGCGCACTGTCAACCAGTTCCTGCATGGCCTGCAGGTAAAATGTCTCCCCCGGCCCGCTACGGCGCGCAGGTAGCGTTATAACCAGTGCATCAGCGTCCATGAGCGCGTCGAGATCGTCAGCCTCACAGACCAGTTCAGGCTCCAGGCGCAGCGAGTAACTCTCGATACCGCTCATACGGGCCGCTTCTACCCCATCCAGTGTGGTTTTGCTGCCGGTAACCTGCCAGCCTCTCGCCGCCAGCGACATGGCTAACGGCATGCCTAACCAACCTAACCCGACAATTGCGACCTTTTTCATGCCTTCTCTCCTGACTTTTGGCCTATAACGCAAGGCTACGCCAGCCCACGGTGGCTGACAATTCATAGTATCAATATGAAATGAATTAATGATCAAAAAAAGCCCTTGCTTTCCGTAGCTAAAGTGGTTTAGGTTAAAAGACATCAAATGAATAAACATTCATCGAGAAAATTTATGACACGCGCTCAATTTAAACACCATCATCACCATCATCCTGACTAGTCTTTCAGGCGATGTGTGCTGGGAGACATTTAAATCTTCCAGCGGTGCATGAGCGTATGAGAAAGCCCCCGGAAGATTTCTTCCGGGGGCTTTTTTTTGTGCGTGACCCAAACTGATTCAGACAGGATAACGAGGAACAAACAATGTTAGACAACACCCGTTTACGCATAGCTATGCAGAAATCAGGCCGTTTAAGCGACGATTCACGCGAATTACTGGCCCGTTGCGGCATTAAAATTAATCTTCACACCCAGCGCTTAATTGCGATGGCAGAAAATATGCCGATTGATATCCTGCGCGTGCGTGATGACGATATCCCAGGTCTGGTGATGGACGGCGTCGTTGATCTGGGCATTATTGGGGAAAACGTTCTGGAAGAAGAGCTGCTCAACCGTCGGGCACAGGGTGAAGATCCTCGCTATTTTACCCTGCGTCGTCTGGACTTCGGCGGCTGCCGTCTTTCGCTGGCGACGCCGGTTGATGAAGCATGGGATGGCCCGGCAGAACTGAACGGGAAGCGTATCGCCACCTCTTACCCGCACCTGCTCAAGCGTTACCTCGATCAAAAAGGGGTGTCATTTAAATCCTGTCTGTTAAACGGTTCTGTCGAAGTCGCGCCCCGCGCGGGCCTGGCCGATGCAATCTGCGATCTGGTGTCAACCGGCGCGACGCTTGAAGCCAATGGTCTGCGTGAAGTGGAAGTGATTTACCGCTCTAAAGCGTGTCTGATTCAGCGCGATGGCGAAATGGCCGCAGCCAAACAGCAACTGATCGACAAACTACTGACCCGCATCCAGGGGGTTATTCAGGCTCGCGAATCCAAATACATCATGATGCACGCACCGAGCGAGCGTCTGGACGAAGTTATCGCCCTGCTGCCTGGCGCTGAGCGCCCAACCATTCTGCCACTGGCGGGTGATCAGCAGCGCGTGGCCATGCACATGGTCAGCAGCGAAACCCTGTTCTGGGAAACAATGGAAAAACTGAAAGCGCTCGGCGCCAGCTCTATTCTGGTGCTGCCGATTGAGAAGATGATGGAGTAACGACCATGAGCTTCAATACCCTGATTGACTGGAATAGCTGTAGCCCTGAGCAGCAGCGCGAATTACTGATGCGCCCGGCGATTTCCGCCTCTGAAAGCATTAGCCGCACGGTGGCCGAGATCCTTGAAAATGTCAAAAACAACGGCGACCAGGCATTGCGCGAATACAGCGCGAAGTTTGATAAAACCGAGGTCGGCGCGCTGCGCGTCACTGAGGAAGAAATTCAGGAGGCCGGGAATCGTCTGAGCGACGAGCTGAAACAAGCCATGCAGGCGGCAGTACGTAATATTGATACTTTCCACAGCGCGCAGATCCTGCCGCCGGTGGATATCGAAACCCAGCCGGGCGTGCGCTGCCAGCAGGTTACCCGCCCCATCGCTTCCGTGGGCCTGTATATTCCAGGGGGATCGGCACCGCTGTTCTCTACCGTATTAATGCTGGCGACCCCGGCGCGTATCGCGGGCTGTAAAAAAGTGGGGCTGTGCTCGCCGCCGCCGATTGCCGATGAAATCCTCTACGCCGCGCAACTCTGTGGCGTGAAAGAAGTGTTTAACGTGGGCGGCGCACAGGCCATTGCCGCGCTGGCACTGGGCACGGAGTCTATTCCAAAAGTCGATAAAATCTTTGGGCCGGGCAACGCCTATGTGACCGAAGCCAAGCGCCAGGTCAGCCAGCGTCTTGACGGCGCGGCAATCGATATGCCCGCCGGACCGTCCGAAGTATTGGTTATCGCTGACAGCGGCGCAACGCCGGATTTTGTCGCCTCCGACCTGCTCTCTCAGGCCGAGCACGGCCCGGACTCGCAGGTGATCCTGCTGACGCCGGACGCTAAGCTTGCCGAAGGCGTGGCCGAAGCCGTTGAACGCCAGCTCGCCGAGCTGTCCCGAGCCGACACCGCGCGTCAGGCGCTCTCCGCCAGCCGTTTAATCGTGGCGAAAGATCTGGCACAGTGCGTTGAAATCTCCAACGCCTACGGTCCGGAGCACCTGATCATTCAGACCCGCAACGCACGTGAGCTGGTGGAAGGCATTATCAGCGCCGGTTCGGTGTTCCTTGGTGACTGGTCGCCGGAATCCGCAGGCGACTATGCTTCCGGTACTAACCACGTGCTGCCAACTTACGGCTATACCACAACCTGTTCCAGTCTGGGGCTGGCTGATTTCCAGAAACGGATGACCATACAGGAATTAACACCACAAGGTTTCTCTGCGCTGGCCGCCACCATTGAAACCCTGGCCGCGGCTGAGCTGCTGACCGCCCACAAAAATGCCGTCACCCTGCGCGTTAACGCCCTGAAGGAGCAAGCATGAGCACTGACAACTTTCTCAGCGTCACTGATTTAGCCCGTAAGAATGTCCGCGAGTTAACGCCTTATCAGTCTGCCCGCCGTCTTGGCGGTAACGGCGACGTCTGGCTCAATGCGAATGAATATCCCACCGCCGTTGAGTTTCAGCTAAGTCAGCAAACGCTGAACCGCTATCCGGAGTGCCAGCCGAAAGCCGTGATTGAGAATTACGCGCAGTATGCAGGCGTCAAGCCGGAGCAGGTGCTGGTCAGTCGTGGCGCAGATGAAGGGATCGAGCTGCTGGTGCGCGCTTTTTGCGAGCCGGGTAAAGATGCGATTCTGTACTGTCCGCCGACTTACGGCATGTACAGCGTCAGCGCTGAAACGATTGGCGTTGAATGCCGTACCGTCCCGACACTTGACGACTGGCAACTGGATTTACAAGGTATCGCGGACAAGCTTGATGGTGTGAAGGTGGTCTACGTATGCAGCCCTAATAACCCAACGGGCCAGTTGATTAAGCCACAGGATCTGCGTTCGCTGCTCGATATGACGCAGGGTAAAGCTATCGTGGTTGCCGATGAAGCATATATCGAGTTTTGCCCGCAGGCCACGCTGGCGGGCTGGCTGTCTGAATATCCGCACCTGGTAATTTTACGCACACTATCCAAAGCGTTTGCTCTCGCCGGTTTACGCTGCGGGTTTACGCTGGCAAATGAAGAAATTATCAATCTGCTGTTAAAGGTGATCGCCCCTTACCCGCTCTCTACACCGGTGGCGGATATCGCCGCCCAGGCGCTGACGCCGCAAGGGGTTGCCGCCATGCGCCAACGCGTCCAGCAGATCCTGCAAGAACGTCAGTACCTGGTGGAAAACCTGAAAACAATTCGCTGTGTAGAACAGGTCTTCGCTTCTGAAACCAACTATGTTCTGGCGCGCTTCACCGCATCCAGCAGCGTATTTAAATCTTTGTGGGATCAGGGCATTATCTTACGAGACCAGAACAAACAACCTTCGTTAAGCGGCTGCCTGCGTATTACTGTCGGAACCCGTGAAGAGAGCCAGCGCGTCATTGACGCCTTACGTGCGGAGCAAGTATGAGCCAGAAGTATCTTTTTATAGACCGTGATGGAACCCTGATTTCCGAACCGCCAAGTGACTTTCAGGTCGATCGCTTTGACAAACTGGCTTTTGAGCCGGAAGTCGTTCCTGTTTTGCTGAAACTGCAAAAAGCGGGTTTTAAGCTGGTGATGATCACCAACCAGGATGGACTGGGAACCCAGAGCTTTCCACAGGCTGATTTTGACGGCCCGCATAATCTGATGATGCAAATATTCACCTCTCAGGGCGTGAGGTTTGATGACGTGCTGATTTGCCCGCACTTGCCGGCCGATGAGTGTGATTGCCGTAAGCCAAAAGTGAAGCTGGTTGAGCAGTATCTGGTTGAACAGGCTATGGACACCGAGAACAGCTACGTCATTGGCGATCGTGCCACAGATATTCAACTGGCTGAAAACATGGGGATTAGCGGATTACGCTATCACCGGGACACCCTGAACTGGGCGATGATCGGCGAGCAGTTGACCAAACGTGACCGCTACGCCCACGTTGAGCGCAATACCAAAGAAACGCAGATTGATGTCAAAGTCTGGTTGGACCGCGAAGGTCAAAGCAAAATCAATACTGGCGTTGGCTTCTTTGACCACATGTTGGATCAAATCGCCACCCACGGCGGTTTCCGTATGGAGATAGCCGTCAAAGGCGATCTGTATATTGACGATCACCACACCGTAGAAGATACCGGTCTGGCGCTGGGTGAGGCCTTAAAGCTGGCATTAGGTGATAAACGTGGTATCAACCGTTTTGGTTTTGTCCTGCCGATGGACGAATGTCTGGCACGTTGCGCGCTGGATATCTCCGGACGTCCTCACCTGGAATACCGCGCTGAGTTTACCTACCAGCGCGTTGGCGATCTGAGCACGGAGATGATTGAACACTTCTTCCGCTCACTCTCCTACACCATGGGCGTTACCCTGCACCTGAAAACCAAAGGAAAAAATGACCACCACCGTGTGGAAAGCCTGTTTAAAGCCTTTGGCCGCACGCTGCGTCAGGCGATTCGCGTAGAAGGCGATACGCTACCCTCCTCAAAAGGAGTGCTGTAATGAACGTGGTGATCCTGGATACAGGCTGCGCCAACCTGAATTCGGTGAAATCCGCCGTTGCGCGCCATGGATACGACCCGGTTGTCAGCCGCGATGCGGATGTGGTGCTCCGGGCCGATAAGCTGTTTCTACCCGGCGTTGGTACTGCGCAGGCGGCTATGGACCAGTTGCACGAGCGTGAACTTATTGAACTAATTAAAGCCTGTACGCAACCGGTGCTGGGGATCTGCTTAGGTATGCAACTGCTTGGCCGCCGCAGCGAAGAGAGTAATGGTGTCTCCCTGCTGGGCATTATTGAACAAGACGTCCCCAAAATGACCGATTTTGGCCTGCCGCTGCCGCATATGGGATGGAACCGTGTGTATCCACAAGCAGGCAATCGTCTGTTCCAGGGTATTGACGATGGTGCGTATTTCTACTTTGTCCACAGCTACGCGATGCCAGTGAACCCATGGACCATCGCCCAGTGTCATTACGGTGAACCGTTTACCGCGGCAGTCCAAAAGGACAATTTCTTTGGCGTGCAGTTCCACCCGGAACGTTCGGGTGCGGCTGGGGCGCAGTTGCTGAAAAACTTTCTGGAGATGTAATGATTATTCCGGCATTAGATTTAATCGACGGCACGGTGGTGCGTCTTCATCAAGGTGATTACGCACAGCAACGTGATTACGGCAACGATCCACTGCCCCGCCTGCAGGAGTACGCGGCACAAGGCGCACAGGTACTGCACCTGGTCGATCTGACCGGGGCAAAAGATCCGCAGAAACGACAAATACCGCTGATTAAAACGCTGGTCGCGGGCGTCAATGTTCCGGTGCAGGTTGGCGGCGGTGTGCGTACTGAAGCGGACGTTGCGGCACTGCTTGACGCCGGCGTGGCGCGCGTGGTGGTCGGTTCGACGGCGGTAAAATCCCCTGAGGAAGTTAAGAGCTGGTTTACCCGTTTTGGCGCCGACGCGCTGGTGCTGGCGCTGGACGTACGCATTGACGAACACGGTAATAAACAGGTTGCGGTCAGCGGCTGGCAGGAAGATTCCGGGGTTTCGCTGGAAGAGCTGGTGGAAACCTATTTACCCGTTGGTCTGAAGCATGTGCTGTGCACTGATATCTCCCGCGACGGTACGCTGGCGGGTTCAAACGTCGCGCTTTATGAAGAAGTGTGCGCTAAATATCCGCAGGTGGCGTTTCAGTCATCTGGCGGTATAGGTGGAATTGAGGACGTAGCAGCCCTGCGCGGGACTGGGGTTGGCGGCGTGATCGTCGGACGAGCCCTGTTGGAAGGTAAGTTCACCGTTGAGGAGGCCATCCAATGCTGGCAAAACGCATAATTCCTTGTCTGGACGTTCGCGATGGACAGGTGGTAAAAGGCGTCCAGTTTCGCAATCACGAGATTATTGGCGACATCGTTCCGCTGGCAAAACGCTATGCCGATGAAGGCGCAGATGAACTGGTCTTCTACGATATCACCGCCTCCAGCGATGGCCGTGTAGTCGATAAAAGCTGGGTATCGCGCGTGGCGGAAGTGATCGACATTCCGTTCTGCGTTGCCGGTGGGATTAAGTCCATTGATGATGCGGCGCGTATTCTCTCCTTCGGGGCGGATAAAATCTCCATCAACTCCCCGGCGCTGGCTGACCCGGAGCTTATCACGCGTCTGGCGGACCGCTTTGGCGTACAGTGCATTGTGGTGGGTATCGATACCTGGTATGACGCCGCAACCGGTAAATATCACGTTAACCAGTATACCGGTGATGAGAGTCGTACCCGCATCACGCAGTGGGAAACGCTGGATTGGGTGCAGGAAGTGCAGAAACGTGGCGCAGGCGAAATCGTGCTGAACATGATGAATCAGGACGGTGTGCGTAACGGCTACGACCTGGAGCAGCTGAGAAAAGTGCGCGACGTTTGCCACGTACCGCTGATTGCCTCCGGTGGCGCAGGCACCATGGAACACTTTCTCGAAGCCTTCCGTGATGCTGACGTTGACGGCGCGCTTGCCGCTTCCGTTTTCCACAAACAAATTATCAATATTGGCGAGTTAAAAACGTACCTGGCAACACAGGGCGTGGAGATCAGGATATGTTAACGAAGCAACAATGTCGCGAGCTGGACTGGGAAAAAACCGACGGATTGATGCCGGTTGTGGTGCAGCATGTGGTATCCGGCGAAGTATTGATGCTGGGTTATATGAACCCTGAGGCGCTGGATAAAACGCTTGAAAGCGGTAAGGTAACCTTTTTCTCGCGGACCAAACAACGGCTGTGGACCAAAGGTGAAACCTCTGGCAACTTTCTTAATGTGGTTAACATCGCGCCTGACTGCGACAACGACACCCTGCTGGTGCTGGTTAACCCGATTGGGCCAACTTGCCACAAAGGCACCTCAAGCTGCTTTGCTGACACCAGTCATCAGTGGCTGTTCCTGTATCAACTAGAACAACTTCTGGCTGAGCGTAAAACCGCCGATCCGGCAAGCTCTTATACGGCCAAGCTGTATGCCAGTGGCACCAAACGCATTGCGCAGAAAGTGGGGGAAGAAGGCGTGGAAACCGCACTGGCCGCCACCGTGCACGATCGTTTTGAACTGACGAATGAAGCTTCTGACCTGATGTACCACCTGCTGGTTCTGCTACAGGATCAGGAGCTTGATCTGACCACCGTGATTGAGAACTTACGTAAGCGTCATCAGTAATCTGCAGACGTAAAAATACCGGGCGCTGTGAACTGCCCGGTTTTTTTGTGCTCAGAATAAAACTGCCTTCGACCTGCTACGCTCTGGCTTTGTAACCACGCAGCGCATTTCGCCCCAGCACGATACCTGCACCAATCATTCCCCCCAGCAGAACGGCCAGTACCAGGGTAATGGCTTTTTTCGGACTGTCACGACGAATCGGTAACGTTGGTTTCATCACGTAGCGATAGGAGTGCAACTCTGCCCCTTCAAGCTTAAGATTTCTGATATCCAGCAGTTTTTGTTTTGTCTGGAAGTAGTTATCAGACAATATCAAAGGACGCGTAGCCTCGTGTTCAACCATAGATTTCAGGGCATCGCTACCCAGCAACAGCATGCTGTCCTGCGTAACATCCTGGGTTTGTTGAATTTGCGGCTTAATCACACCAGCCTGTTCAGCATAACGCAGCGCTTCCTGGATTTGCTTAATTCGCAGATCTTTTTGTTCCTGAGCGACCACTTCCTGAGTCTTCAGAGAATCTTCTAGAGTACTGGTTTGCAGCTTGATGTTATCAGCCAGGTCAAGCTCCAGCTCTTTAGCAACATTTTCATCTGTTTGTTGAATGTACTCAGCCAGCTGACGCTGAGCATCTTCTGGAGAACTCGCCACATAGGAGAGCTCTAGCGGCAGTTGTTGGCCTTTAACAGACTGCTCAATCGACAGTTTCTGGGGTATTTCCTGATTAGCAAGCGTTTCTGCCAGGGCAGAGAAAGAGGTACTGAAACGACCAACCACATTTGTCTGAAGTTCAGTCACCTTAGGCGCGTTGGCGCCATACAACACGTTGAGCGCGTTGTTATAGGTGGCTATTTGACCAACATCCGGTTGAGTAATAATTGCGGTAGAGGTCCATTTCTCTTTAGCAACCGCCAGATAGCCCACCGCCAGAACAATGGTAACAACGATCGCGATAACGATTGTTGTTTTCCCACGCCATAACTGCAGCAGCAAATCAATCAGATCAATCTGTTCCGGATCGTTACCGCGCCCGGACATGTTGTTATCACTTACAGACATAGATACCCTAATTAAGGAAGGACTTAAACTCGAATTAGTTTAGCTAAAAATTGAAGCACTTCCATAGGATTAATGATAAAAAATCAAATTGATTGAGAGATTTTGATTGGTATTTTAGTCCCTTGAGAAAAAGGAAGGAATTTAAAAAAAGTGTCAATACTGAAAGGCCACTCTTTGCAGGAAAAGCGTCAAACAGCGGGTTAAATGTCATCAAGCGTAAATGCCAGACATTCTCGTTAATTAAATTCACGGCATGAATATTTATTAACTTACCACTAAAAATGGCATGCGTAAAAAGGATAACCATTAGCTTTTTTGCCATCTGACGGTATTATTTCACTTTTCGTCGCACCAAATAGTGCCTGGCTACTTTTTAGCCGAAAAGAGGAACGAACATGAAATACCTGGTTACGGGGGCCGCTGGTTTCATCGGCTTCCATGTTAGCAAACGCCTCCTTGAGGCTGGCCATCAAGTCGTCGGTATCGATAATCTGAACGATTACTACGACGTGAGTCTAAAGCAGGCCCGTCTGGAGCTGCTGGTACACCCCGGCTTCCAGTTTCATAAGAGTGATTTAGCCGACCGGGAAAGCATGTCAGCACTCTTCGCATCCGGGCATTTTGATCGTGTGATCCATCTCGCTGCACAGGCTGGCGTACGCTATTCACTCGAAAATCCTCATGCTTACGCAGACTCCAATCTCACAGGTTTTCTGAACATACTGGAAGGTTGTCGGCATAATAAAATTCAGCATTTACTTTATGCCTCTTCCAGCTCGGTATACGGCATGAATCGCAAAATGCCTTTCTCAACGGATGATTCCGTCGATCACCCCGTATCCCTGTATGCTGCGACCAAAAAAGCCAACGAACTGATGGCCCATACGTATTCTCATCTGTACGGATTGCCCACAACCGGCCTGCGTTTCTTTACCGTATACGGTCCGTGGGGTCGCCCGGATATGGCGCTGTTCAAATTCACCAAAGCGATGCTGGAAGGGAAAAGTATTGACGTCTATAACTACGGCAAAATGAAGCGTGACTTTACCTATATTGGTGATATCGCAGAAGCAATTATTCGCTTGCAGGATGTCATTCCTGCGCCCAACGAGGAGTGGACTGTTGAAAGCGGTTCCCCGGCAACCAGCTCCGCGCCGTATTGCGTCTACAATATCGGCAATAGTTCACCGGTTGAACTGATGGATTATATCAAGGCTCTGGAAGAAGCTCTTGGCATCGACGCGACAAAAAATATGCTCCCGCTACAACCCGGTGATGTGCTGGAAACCAGCGCGGACACCAAAGCACTGTATGACGTTATTGGTTTTAAACCTACAACAACGGTTAAAGATGGGGTTAAGAACTTTGTTGACTGGTACCGTGATTTCTACAACGTTTAATTAGTAACCTGCTTAAAATAAAAAGGCCTTTAATAAGGCCTTTTTTGTCGAGATGATGATTAATCACTACCGAACAAATCGCGGGTATATACTTTTTCTGCAACATCTGCTAATTCAGACGTCATTCGATTAGAAATAATAACATCCGCTTCATTTTTAAACGCGTTTAGATCGCGAACTACCCGAGAGTGGAAAAATTCATCCTCTTCCATGACCGGTTCATAAATAATAACGGGTACGCCCTTGGCTTTAATACGCTTCATGATCCCCTGAATAGAGGATGCACGGAAGTTATCAGAACCACTTTTCATGATCAATCTGTACACGCCAACCACTTTAGGCTTACGCGCCAGAATGGAATCTGCAATAAAGTCTTTGCGCGTACGGTTAGCATCGACGATCGCGCCGATAATGTTATTCGGCACAGACGCGTAGTTCGCCAACAACTGCTTAGTATCTTTCGGTAAGCAGTAGCCACCGTAGCCAAAGGACGGATTGTTGTAATGATTACCAATACGCGGATCCAGACATACGCCTTCAATAATTTGCCGGGTGTTCAGACCAAGGCTTTCGGCATAGCTATCAAGCTCATTAAAATAGGCCACGCGTAACGCCAGATAGGTATTAGCGAACAGCTTGATGGCTTCGGCTTCAGTAGAATCAGTAAACAGCGTCGGAATATCTTTCTTCACCGCACCTTCCTGCAACAGCGCGGCAAACCGTTCTGCACGTTCGGAGCTTTCACCTATAACGATACGCGACGGATGCAAATTGTCGTAGAGCGCACGACCTTCACGCAGGAACTCAGGCGAGAAGAAAATTTTATCAATGCCAAACTGTTCTTTAATTGAATTGGTAAAACCAACCGGAATGGTGGATTTGATGACCATCACCGCATTTGGGTTAATTGCAACCACATCGCGGATAACAGACTCGACGCTGGAGGTGTTGAAGTAGTTAGTTTTCGGATCGTAATCAGTCGGTGTCGCTATGATCACGTAATCCGCATCACGATAGGCATCATACTTATCAGTCGTTGCACGAAAATTCAGCTGCTTTGTCGCCAGGTACTCTTCGATCTCTTTGTCAACAATCGGCGATTTTTTCTGATTCAGCATCTCGACCTTCGCCGGGACGATATCCAGAGCAACCACTTCATGGTGCTGGGCGATCAGAATACCGTTGGATAAGCCGACATAACCTGTTCCTGAGATAGTTATCTTCATTCGCTCTGTAACTTCTTCCAGTTAAACATTGAGGTTGAGCACACCACCAGCCTTGTGGCGGATCGGCTCAGCATTGAATGAGTATATCGTGATTTGCTATAGCACCGCCTATCAGACCTGACCGAATCCCATTTTTTGACAATAAAAAAGCCCGGAGAAACGCTCCGGGCCTGGCTTTAGCAGTTGGCTATTTCAGATTAATCCAGCCATTCGGTGTGGAACACACCTTCTTTATCGATGCGTTTATAAGTGTGCGCACCGAAGTAATCACGCTGGGCCTGGATCAGGTTCGCCGGCAGTACCGCAGCACGGTAGCTGTCGTAGTAGGCAACTGCAGCAGAGAAAGTCGGTACCGGAATACCATTTTGCACAGCGTAAGCCACGACATCACGCAGCGCCTGCTGGTACTCATCAGCAATGTTTTTGAAGTATGGAGCCAGCAGCAGGTTAGCGATACCCGCATTCTCCGCGTAAGCGTCGGTGATTTTCTGCAGGAACTGCGCACGAATGATGCAGCCCGCGCGGAAAATCTTCGCGATCTCGCCGTAATTCAGATCCCAGTTGTACTCGTCAGACGCAGCACGTAGCTGAGAGAAGCCCTGCGCGTAGGAGACGATTTTGCCCAGATACAGCGCGCGACGCACTTTCTCAACAAACTCAGCTTTATCGCCAGCCAGTTTGGCCTGCGGGCCGGACAGCACCTTAGATGCCGCCACGCGCTGATCTTTCAGAGAAGAGATGTAACGCGCGAATACGGACTCGGTGATCAGCGACAGGGGTTCGCCCAGATCCAGAGAGCTCTGGCTGGTCCATTTACCGGTGCCTTTGTTCGCTGCTTCGTCCAGGATCACGTCAACCAGGTATTTACCCTCTTCATCTTTTTTGGTGAAGATGTCTTTGGTAATGTCGATCAGGTAGCTGCTCAGCTCACCTTCATTCCACTCGGTGAAGGTGGTTGCCAGCTCTTCATTAGACAGGTTCAGGCCACCTTTCAGCAGAGAATAGGCTTCCGCAATCAGTTGCATATCGCCGTATTCGATACCGTTGTGAACCATCTTCACGTAATGACCCGCGCCGTCAGCGCCGATATAGGTCACGCACGGTTCACCATCTTCCGCCACTGCAGCGATTTTGGTCAGGATCGGGGCAACCAGTTCGTAGGCTTCCTTCTGACCACCAGGCATGATGGACGGGCCTTTTAGCGCCCCCTCTTCACCGCCGGATACGCCGGTACCGATGAAGTTAAAGCCTTCTGCGGACAGTTCTCGATTACGACGAATAGTGTCCTGGAAGAAGGTGTTACCACCATCAATGATGATGTCGCCCTTATCCAGATACGGCTTCAGGGAGTCGATGGCAGCATCTGTGCCTGCGCCCGCTTTCACCATTAACAGGATACGACGTGGGGTTTCAAGAGACTCGACGAACTCTTTCACTGTGTAATAAGGAACCAGTTTCTTACCCGGGTTCTCGGCAACAACTTCTTCAGTTTTTTCGCGGGAGCGGTTGAAGATGGAGACGGTATAACCGCGGCTTTCGATGTTGAGCGCCAGGTTGCGCCCCATCACTGCCATACCGACGACGCCGATCTGTTGCTTGGACATTACATACTCCTGTCAGGTGTGGTTGCCCACCGGGCTGCCCCCGGGGGGCTTAAGTGACTAACATGTTAACTCAGAGACAAAGTAAGAAGGTAGCAATTGGTGTACTGATGCTTCCTTTTGGGTAGTAATCATCCATGTCTATACGCACTCAATACGCGCCGTCTCGATGCAAAACGACCTTCACAGTCTTAAACAAAATGGCAATGTCATTCCAGAGAGTCCAGTTTTTGACATACCATGAGTCAAAATAAACGCGTGTTTCATAGTCGACATCATTTCGGCCGCTAACTTGCCACAGCCCAGTCATACCAGGTTTTGCCATCAAATAATAATCAACGTCATCACAATAACGTTCCAGTTCATCTGAAATGATAGGCCGTGGACCAACCAGGCTCATCTCACCTTTTAATACGTTGAATAACTGGGGTAACTCATCAAGGCTGGTTTTCCGAATAAAACGCCCAACAGCAGTGATGCGTGGATCATTCTTTAATTTAAAATCTTTATCCCACTCAGCTCTTGCTGCCGGATCGTTATCCAAAAGTTCTTTTAACACTTCCTGAGAGTTCATCACCATTGAGCGAAACTTGTAGCATGGGAATAATTTTCCGTTTCGCCCAACACGCTGATGCCCATAAATAGCAGGCCCGCCATCACGAGTAACTTTGTACCATAAATAAATCTTGAGCGGGGATGCAATTAGCAGAATCAATAAGGAGCAAACAATGTCGAAAGTACGTTTAAGAAAACGAGAAGTCCGCTTTGCGAGATTATTTTGTATTCTCAGCAACATAACTTCATGACTAAAAATGAAGGACATATCGGTATTATACAAAGGTAACCCACGGAAAGAAGGAACCACAGTAACTGAGCGACAATGGTGCTTTGATAACTCACGGAGCCAGTATTGTGTTTTATCGAGTTCTGTATATTCATAAGCCAGAATGTAATGAACATCACCGGTGCGATTCAGATTCCAAATTTCTTCCACATCTTTTATTACAGGTAGTGAGCTAATCTCGCAATCAACAGAATCAGTATCAAAAAATGCGATAACTTCAAAACCCATCATCTCTTCACTTTGTAGGGCACTGTATGCACCAAGTGCATTTTGGCCGCTGCCGAAAATGATAGTTGTTTTTTTCCAGATACCTAACTTATTAAGTAAATGTTTTGTAAACACACGAAATAAGGGTACCAATATCAGCGCAAATGACCAGCAAAATACCCAAACATAGCGAGAAAACTGCCATTTCGTAAATGCGATTAACGCCAAATCAAATACGGCAAAGATCACAATAGTACGAAAAATCTCTTTCAATTCATACCAGAATGGTTTGCGGTAGGTGTAATGACGCAGACGTACCCAAAACCACCCTACACATACTATAGAAAGTATGAAATGGGATATGACGCGTGTATCCAGCTGTTCCTGTGGGACAAATCGTTGTACCTCATCAAAAATCAGGTATACGCATCCCAAAGAAAACCACAAAGCCACATTAAAAAAAACCAGATCTGATATCGCTAATAAGATCTTACATAGCTGTGGATTATACTTATTATCAATATTATCCATTAACCCTCACCCTCAAAATGGGTACCAGATAACCAAGCCAGGCGTTTCTGGAAAGAAACGCCTTATGACTACTGTATTTAAACATTCTGACTAACTTGCTTTTTAATATTAGCGAGTACTGTTTCAACTAATTTATATGCCTCGTCTGGCGAGTCAGCTTCAGCGTAGCAACGTAGCTCTGGAGCGTTACCTGAAGGGCGCAAGTGGACAATATTATTATTGTTAAGTGTAATTCTCAACCCATCAGTCATATCAGTATATAGTATATGGTGATCATTTAATCCGATATACTCTAAGAATGCTTTTGGGTCCGACAGTCCAACATTTATCATCGACATGCTTGTGTTGGCACTAACATTCTGTAATCTATTAGAATGGGTGTAGCGAACAGGAAGTTTTTCAACTACTGCACTAATACCTTTATCCTTACTTCTAAAAAGAAGCATAATAGCGGGTAATACCGCATCACGCGTTGGTAACGCTTTAAGTAACTGCTGATTAACACAGATATCACTGCCTAATAAAAAACCACCATTTGCCTCAAATCCTACAATGCGATTATAGTTTTCAGATAATGTAGAAAATGCAGCTATAACATAAGGCGAACCAATTTTAGTACGCTCCACATGTTTGAAGAAATTACCTGATGAAATTGTACTATTGCAGCTTACAGGAACAGCGACAGCATCAGCGGCTAACTCAAGTGAACACAAGAGGCCTAGCAAATCCCCTCTTAGCCAGTTCCCATTTTCATCCGAGATAAGAGGACGATCACCATCCCCATCGGTAGAAAATATAGCATCTAACTGAAATTCCGCGGCCCATTTGATTGCCTTATTTCTGTCATCTTCACTCACAGCTTCCGTATCAATAGGAACAAATTCATCACTTCTGGCTAAAGTGATGACAGTAGCGCCCAAAGCGTTAAACAGTGGCTTATAGAGATCACGTCCAGCGCTTGAGTGCTCATAAATACCAATACGCTTGTTTTTCAGAAAAGGTGTTGGGAACAATGAAGTATATCGTGAAATATAATTTTCAGCTGCAACTGGAGAGACTGTCAATTCCTCAGATTCTGTCTGGCTAAATGAAGCGTCGGCATGAATAATAGAAATCTCATCATCTTTAGTTATTTCACCATCAGGCCTATAAAATTTGAGGCCATTACGATCAAAAGGAATATGGCTCCCTGTGACCATAATTGCAGGTATACCATCAGAAATAGATTGATAAGCCAAGGCTGGTGTCGGAATTACACCATAGAAAACGATATTGATGCCTTTTTCCTGTAGTGCAGCGGCACAAGCTTGGGCCATTGAGTAGCTACTCGGACGATTATCTATGGCTAGCGCGATAGTATCGAATGAGAACTGTTGTTGCATCACAGTCAAAAATGAAACTGAGAAAGCAGCACAAACCTCAGGCGAAAAATTAGTGACAAGACCGCGAGCACCGCTTGTTCCAAAAACAATTCCAGAATTATTAATAATATCTCGACTATTATAAAAACTGTTCATCAATTTCTCACTCCGAATATCCAGAACGCTGTTCCAGGCGTATGATATCATCCTCACTAAGATAAGTACCTGACTGGATTTCAATTAATTCCAATGGGATAACTCCTGGATTTTCTAGCGCATGGATGGTATTAACTGGTATAAATGTTGATTCATTTTCCGAAACTATAAAGGTTAGTTCACCCTTAGTAACGAGAGCGGTTCCTGATACGACGATCCAGTGCTCTACTCGATGCTCGTGCATTTGCGCAACAAATTTCTCACCAGGCTTAACACTTATACGTTTGACCAAGTAATTATCACCACTATCAATTACAGTATATTTTCCCCAGGGACGGAAGGTTTCCAGATGTTTTTTATGTTCGTTTCTGTTGTTCTTTTTTAGATAATCAACGACTTTTTTAACATCTTGTACTGAAGCTTTATCAGAGACTAATAACGCATCCGCAGTCTGAATGATAACTAAGTTATTTACTCCTATTGTGCTAATAAATGCACTTTCGGAGTAAATATAGTTATCTTCACTGCTATGGGCAAATACATCGCCATGCAAGACATTTCGTTGCTGATCTTTATGTGAAATATCCCAAAGTGAAGACCAAGAGCCTACATCCGACCACCCAGCATCCATAGGTACAACTACTGCGTGTTGCGTATGCTCCATTACCGCATAATCAATGGAATTACTCGGACATAAAGTAAATGACTCTTTATCAATACGGATAAAATCAAGATCCGGATTAATACGACCAACTGCTCTCTTGCAAGCATGGTATATATCAGGAGATAATTGTTTTAGTTCATTTAAGAAGCTACTTGCACGAAATAAGAACATACCACTGTTCCAATAATATTTCCCAGATTCAATATAATGACACGCAGTATTATAATCTGGTTTCTCTACAAATTCTGCGACAGCATAAGCTTGTGCATCAATGGCCTCACCTCTGCGAATATAGCCATAACCCGTTTCTGCGTGCGTAGGGACGATACCAAAAGTAACTAACTTACCGAGAGTTGCATGAGATTCAGCATGGTTAATAGCTTCAATAAATGCCTTTTCATCACGGATAACATGATCCGCAGCCAAGATTAATAATAATGGATCTTCATCATCAGTATTTTGGAGTGCACAAAAAGCAGCGAGTGCGATCGCTGGGGCAGTATTACGCCCTACAGGCTCAAGAATAATATTATTCGCAAGTTTATCAATAGCGCGAAGCTGTTCAGCAACAAGGAATCGGTGACTATCATTACAAATAACAACCGGTTCGCTAACCAAAAGTGGAGACAGTCGCTTAATGGTGTTTTGCAGCATTGAGAACTCACCCTCAACGGTCAAAAACTGTTTGGGATGATGTTCGCGTGAGAGCGGCCACAAGCGACTACCCGTGCCACCAGCCATTATTACTGGTACTAATTTTGACATTTAATTAACCACTATTAACGTTTGATAATTTGCTCTGCTTTGAAAAGATTCCACTTTTCATCTACAAAGTTCGTAAATTCTTTATTAAATCTCGAACGAGAAAATCTTTCAGCATTATCTCTGCATGCTTGAGATGTAAAAAGTGAAGAAGCCTTTTCAAACTCGCAAATTGCTGCATGTAATGAAACAACTGTCTGTTGCTTAAAGAAAATACCTGTTGGCCCTTCTGTACCTATTGGACGAACAGTTTCTAACGCACCACCTTTGCCAAATGCGATGACAGGGGTACCGCAAGCTTGAGCCTCAACAGGAATTATTCCAAAGTCCTCTTCTGCTGCAAAAACAAATGCTTTAGCATTCTGCATATGTTCCTTTAAAACAGAAAAAGGCTGGTAACCAAGCAACTTTATATTATCTTTTACCTTACTCTTTATTTTCTTCATCTCTGGCCCATCACCAATAACGACTAGTTTTTTATCTGGCATTTCGCTAAAGGCTTCAACAATAAGATCAATACGCTTATAAGGAACCATACGGGATGCTGTAAAATAATATTCTTCTTTTTTATCTTTTACTTCGAAATTCTCTACGTCAACAGGTGGGTATATTACAGAAGCTTCGCGACCATAAACCTTTTTTATTCTACGCGCAATGTATTGAGAGTTAGCGATAAAGTGATCAACCCCATGCGCGGTACGATAGTCCCAAATTCGTATTTTATGTAAAAACCACTTAGCTAACCAGCCTTTAATTCCTTTATTCAGACCAGACTCTCGAAGATACTGGTGTTGTAAATCCCATGCATATCGGATTGGCGAGTGAACATAACTTATATGCAACTGATCTGGCCCAGAAATAACGCCCTTTGCAACAGAGTGAGCGCTGCTAATGATGATGTTTGCATCAGATAAATCAAGCTGTTCAATAGCCAAAGGCATTAATGGTAAATATTTTTGGTATAATTTTTTTGCTTTTGGCAAATTTTGAATAAATGTAGTTGTTGCATGCTTTCCAAGAAAATTACTCCTTTGTTCATCTGTTAAAAAATCAACAACAGAATATAGTTCAGCCTCAGGGAAAGCATGTAATATTGCAGATGAAACCTGTTCAGAACCTGCATAGCTTAATAGCCATTCATGAACAAGAGATATTTTTGCCTCATTTAGTTTCATTGCATGCCTCTGTAAGTACCATTTCGATCTCATTAACAACGTTTTTCCAACTAAACTTCTTAGCTCGTAAAAGCCCTTCATGGACTAAATGTTCACGCAGTTTCGTATCATTAACTAATTTTGTAATCCCGTCGCTAATAGCACACACCGACACAGGATCTACAAGTATCGCAGCCTCTCCAGCCACCTCAGGTAAGGATGACGTAGTTGAAGTTAATACTGGAACACCACATGCCATCGCCTCCACTACAGGCAATCCAAATCCTTCATATAGGGAAGGAAAAACTAAGCCTAATGAACCTTTATATAACGATGGTAAGTTACTTTCGGAAACAAAACCTAAAAAATTAACACGATCACTTATCCCGTACTGCACTATTAATTTTTCTAAATCACTACTCGGATTACCTGAAAAAACGAGTTTGATTGAAGGGTCTATCTCCGCTTTGGAAAATGCAGATAAAATACGGCTTTCATTTTTATGAGTTTTCCGATTTCCTACACATAACAGATATTCATATCCTAAATCCATAGGCTGAACATCAATATTAAATTCGTCAGATACACCATTATAAACGGTAACAATTTTGTCGGGTTCAACTCCCGACCACTTTGCTATTCTTTCTTTAGAAAAATTTGAAACCGTAAATATTTTATAAGCCTGATGACAGCCCCGTTTGATTATGAATTTATAAAATAGCTTTTTAAAAAAAGACGAGTTATCATTCAAATCAAGATGATTTAAATCATGTATTGTAACTATAAATTTTTTTGAACAAAAAAGTGGTGGTATATAGCCAGGAAGTAAAATCAAATCAACTTTTCCCTGAAAAAGGATATTTACAGCAAGTCCAAGTGGGGCAAAAGGAGAAGCACATTTTTTATATATTTTTGCACATGATATTCCAGTCAATAACTTCGAGATCTCGTCTGTGAAACGACCAATCCCCCCCATGTTAGACCAACTAATATCCATCAGTATTTTTTTATTATTCATTAAATTGTACACCGCCTATTAGACAAGTTCAAAAAAGGCATTAAAGCTAAAATTGTCCAATAATATATTGAAAAAGTTGATGACGAAGGTGCAGAACTCAATGCTGCACTAATGAAGAAAGTTATCCCAAGCAGAAAATATACTCTAAAATGCGCATAACTACGATGAGTATCATATCTTCTGTCTAAAGAAAATGAAGCATAAAACTGACTTGCCATATAAAAAATATTAATAATTAAGCCAACAATTCCAGTTTCTAGTGCCATCCAGAAGAAATAGTTATCCGTATTTAATCTGTTATCTTTAACGGAAAGCATGTTTCCTGAACCTTGTGTACCTAAACCTATACCAGATGGGTGCTCTGAAAGATAACTTAAGGAATTCATTGCCATATCTATTCGTCCCTGCGTAGACCCACGTGATGTCTGCGATGAGTCTGTAAATCTGCCAACTAACGTATCTATATACTTATCAAAAATATTTGTAGATACCATTAAGATAGGAATGATTATTAAAAATAATGTAATACCACTTAGTAGCATTTTTCGGTTTGAAATCATGTAAAAAGCATAGATGATAACTGCAATAAGGATTGCCCCTCGGGTCAAAGTCATACAGATTGCAGTAAAAATAACCAAACTAGCAATCAACATCCATGCCCTTTTATATCCTTGCGAAAAGCACTCCATGCATAGTAGAACACCTAATGCCAACATATACCCGAAATTAAGAGCATCACTGAAACCACCAGTTGCTCTAATCATCCCATCATAGCTGTTAATTAAGTTTAACTGGTCTCCCGCATAGTGTTCATCATAACCAAGCAGTTTAATAAGTTCACCTTTCATTAATACATCAATGATAGCTATCACTGCTACAGTAAGCATTAACAAAATAATATAATGAACCACTTTCTCAACGTTTAAAGATTCAGAATAGCAAACTTTTAAAATTGCTAATGCAATGAAAACGGCAGGGAACAAAATATAACTTCGCCCTCCCATAATGGCTTGAACTTTGTCAGATGAAAATATAGTTAATGCTATTACCCATAAAACTAGTGCCCCCCATGCAAAAATAGTAAAAATAAGGGAAAAGTGAATTTTCTTCCTCTCAGTGAAAAAACGCATCAGCACCAACACTACAAAAAGTGCATTCAGTACATCCCTAAGAATTGCTCCGGGAGGAAATGGTAATACACCAACCATCCACGAGCTAATGTATGGAGAGAATAAGTTGACACTTAATATCGCAGCATAGAATATATTCATATAACTACTATTTTTAATTTAGAGAGTTTAAATACCAAGACGCGGAGTGCCGCCATTTTTGCTACGAATATATTTAATCAACGCATCATAACCTTTTCGTTTTAATACATATCCCAAAATAGCATGAATATAAAACAACTTTTCATTAGCAAAACCGATTTTTCGGAAATCATTAATCATTTTTAAATATGTAGTTAATGGTAAATCAAGTTGATCTCGAATGTAAGGATAAAAATAGTTTGCTAAATCCCTTTTAATACCAGCATAGACACCATTAATTTTTGTTGTATTTTCTATATGTTTTGCTATGAGGAGAAGTCCTTCAACCATATGTATCCGCCCCTCAGGTTTATAACCACCTGGGGTGAAAATACCTTTTTCAGTTCCTGCATTACCAAAATCAGGAGCTTCTGTATCTCTTGACAAAGTAATTACATCACTAAAATAGTATCCTTGACCTTCAGCCATAAGCATTCCAGCCAGATACATTTGATAATATAATCGGCCATCAAAAATATCACAGGATAATCTATTTGCTTTCTCGGCATTCACTATAAAACCAGAAATAACACCAACTCTACGGAAGAAAAATTTAATAGCATCTATGCCTGGTTGGAATAATGTATCCTCAGTTAAATGGCGAACGGTATCGCATAATTCATTTGGATTTTCTTTAAACCAACCATACGCCCGCGTTGCCAATACAATATCAGGATTTGCCTTCAAGACAGTAACGATCTTAGATAAAGCTCCATCAGCTAACAGATCATCATTGCCCATGATCATGCAATATTTGCCAGTAGCAGAACTAATGCAATTTTTTAAATTTCTATCATACCCTAAATTGTCTTTGTTCAGATTAATATTAAGGTTAGCTTTATTGTTTTTTATCTTATATTTTTCAATAATAGACTTTATTTCATCTCTTTGTGGAGATTTGTCTTCACAAATAATAACTTCGAAGTCTGTATTATTAGTAGCATAGTCTTGATTGTATATGCTATCCAATAAGGGCTCTAAAAATTCTGCACGGTTATAGGAAGGTATGCAAATACTGATAAAAACATTCATTTTAAAAAACCTTTAATACTTTGGCAGGAACTCCACCAATTAAACATGGCTTATCAACTTTCAAATCTTTGACTACTGCATTAGCTGCAATTACACAACCACCACAAATTTCACTGCCAGCTAAAATTACTGCATTATCTCCAATCCAACAACAGCTCCCAATTTTAATAGGAGCAATATCACCTAACATTTTATTAGCTGGTGGTGCTAGTCCCGAACAGCCAGTTTTATAGCTACCATGGCTATGATCTCCTATGTAGACTTTGCTTCCTATTAATATGTCATTTTCTAAAATTAAAGACGATACACAAGAAATATGAACGTTGTCACTTGCACATAAACGCTCACCTATATGTAAGCAAGGTTCAAATTTTTCACCAGCGTAATCATATACAGCTTCAATCCAGCAGTTATCACCAATACGCATACTACCCCATTTGGGCCACCCATTATTTTTTTTGATGTAAGGTCTAACTTTAAATTTAAAATTTCTTCCAACCATTTCGAAATCGTATCCAGTAAGCATAGTAAAAAACTTTGCTTTAAGTTTCCGCCTAACTTTGCTCAACAACGATATAATATGAAATAATTGTAATCTTACACTATAGCCAAACATTAAATAGTCCTATAGCTAGTCGCATAGTTTAATTAATAGAAATTGAAGAGTCACTCATTGACTTTACATCAATTTATCTATCTGTAGCTGGTTGAGATTTATAAGACTCAAACCACACAGCCTCTCATTTTGAAAACTATACAATTGTATATTTATCACAGATATTGGATTCACCATAATAAATTATTAGGAGTATTTTTCATTTTTGCATTAAAACCATTTTTATAATCAATTTTATTTTTCTAAGTAATGGCACCATGTTAGGATACTTGTAGAAAAATCTTAGCCCATATTTATAAGGAGCCAGATCAATAAATGCACTATCGCAATCTTTTAAATAATTTTTTGTATCGAAGTTCTTAGTTTTATCTTCATCACCTATAAAGTTAAGTAGAAAGAAGCATGCCGATGTTCGAATTTTCTTACTTACACTGTTTTTTCTAGGATAAAATATATCAAAGATCGTCGCAAGATTATAGGAAAATACCTTGTATAGATGATACCCTCCAGAATTATCCGCTTCAGCCACAATTATATTATTGTGTATAACAGCAAAATCAGCTCCATGTTTAAGTAATGATAATTGCCATGTTAAATGCATGAGATATTTTCCAGAGATTCGAGGACTGAAAATGCTAACATCCCTAATAAGTTTATCAGTTCTCTTGCATATCATCCCAGAAATAAAAGTAAACATAATTTTTACATCTGAAATAAAATCCACATCATTTGAGTAAAATGATACCCTTGTGTCAATATCATGTCTCAATGCCGTCTTTGCTGCTGAACCTACATGAATCATATCTAACGACGGATGAGACTTTATTATCGACAAAACTTTAGAAACCCCCCCCTTAACAATTAGATCATCGTCTCCAATCATCCAAAGATATTTTCCATTTGATAACTCGAAACATTTTTTGAAATTACCATCCATTCCTAAGTTTTTTTGATTAAGATGATAAGTACAGTTTTTTATTTTGTCCGAGTAACTCTTGGCTATTGTTGCTGTTTCATCTACTGATGCATTATCACAAATGATAACTTCAAGTTCGTCACAGCAATAGTTATCCTGTTGAATTATGCTATCAAGCAAACGAGCTAAGCATGAAGAACGGTTATATGTTGGAATTGCAATAGTCAGAAGAGGTCTATTACTCATAAGTACTCTTAAATTTTCTAAATATCATATAAGTTTGTGGAATAAAATATCCCCATGTCAACACTGCAAACATTAACATGTAGAACCCAGAATATCCTGAATACGCTATAAACCACATTGTAGTTATAGTCAGTAGTGCCATAATGCATGACGCCAATGTCATTTTTTCAGTTTTATGGGCCCTTATATAGGTCGCACCGCAGGCTACAAGGTGGTTGCCAATAATTGCTACAGATAGAAAGAAGAAATCCTGTAATTCAAGGAATCTCTCTACAATGTTTGAACCAGATAATTTCAATAGCCATAGAGAAATGTACACACCAGCTAAACCAGCAAGAACAAAAAGGGTGGATTGCATTACTGCATTTTTAAAAGATTTACTCAGTTCTGCCTGCTGCTTGCTGGAAACCATTACTCCCCATCTTGGATATTTAGTAGATATCCAAGCCAAGCCTGTAGCCATCACCATATTGCATAATGTTAAAGACATCCCCAGTTGCCCTGCATAGGCGGCCCCAAAATACTTAAATGCAATTGGAGTCATTGCAAAATAGATAAAATACCCAGATATCCAACTCAGGGCAATTCGCCATTGCATAGGAAATATCTCATGCCTCCATGAAATCCCCTCCAAAATACATTCACTTTTACGCTTAAAAGATTGAATGAAAATATTTTTAAAATGCTTATATGAAAAGATAGAGAATATAATAGTACCAGCGAGAGCTATTGCAGAAGTAGCATACAGTCCAAAACCACAAACTAGAAAGCTTACAGCCAATATACCAGCTAACAGAGATTGGTACATTCTCATTTTATTTACATCGGCAACTAAACCAGTACCCTCAGCGACAGAAATAACTGAAACAAGAAAAATATTCAAAGCTGTTGCTATTGTTAATAATAGCCATGCCCCCTGCCAATGCACTCCCAAGTCATTTTCTTGCGTAAAAAATATATAACCAACGGGCCCTACTACTAATAGTATTAACAATGCTATTGCTGCATACCATTTTATTGCCAACTGAAATAGTGAGAGATAGCGTTTTTTATTTAAACTTTCGCCAATAATATTTTTTTCAGAAAAATCATATTTTAGACCTGACATTTCATGACTAGCGAATTGTATTATTACCGTTGACAATCCCAATTCAAAAATTATTTGCAATGCCACTACTGAATTAAATGTATAATAGTAGCCCTGTGTATCTTTAGATAAATAGTGCGATATCAGCAGTATCAGCAACAGTCCTGTTAAAACAGATATTACTTTACCAAAAATGACATAGCGAATTGCTTTATCTACACCCAATATTCTGATAATACGATTCATTGACCTTTCGTTCTCAACATTTTTTTCATACCATCATAAAGGGAAAAATCGGCACTCCATCCCAATCGATTCAAAAAAGAAGTATCTGCGTGAGACTCCATAATTTCATCATTACGCATCGTAATTGCTCCATAATTTATCTTGCTAATGCTATTTAGTTCTTTTTTTATTATCTCAAACACTTCTTTTAATTCAACCGATCGTCCAGTACCTACTTCAACATCATAATGCCCGGGATTAAATCCTTCTTTTAGAATTTTCAAATATGCCGAAACAACGTCATCTATATAAATGAAATCTCTTTTTTGCTTCGCGATTGTACAATCAATATCTTCGTTATTCTTCATTTTATTAATAATATAAGGAATCAGCTTACCTGCTTTGTCCTCTTCACCATATACATGTTCCAAGCGTAGGTTTATAAAACAAACGTCCGGATTTTCCTCTACATATATTTTAGAAAGTTCAATAAAGTGTCTTTTAGATGCCATATATGACCGCATATATCCATACTGCCTCTCATACTTTCCAAAAAAAGAGTCAGTGGAAATGAAAAATTTAGATTTTAGAGTTGGCAGTAGTTCAAGCAACCTTGTAGGCAACAGTACATTACATTTATATTGTTCCAATATAGATGTTCCATCCCGACCATAATCTGTTGCAATGTGTATTATTGCATAAATATTTTCAGGAAATTCACTTTTTTTTTCTATATCAGATATATTTACCCATTTAATCAAGGCATTAACAATCGTTGGCTCCGTAGTAGGACGCTTTAATGCAATAATGCTATAACCTTCCTTTATTAGACTCAGTAGCAGATGGGTACCTACAAAGCTAGTAGCACCTGTCATTAAGATTTTCTTATTCACATTAAGCGCCCTATATTAATAATTAGAAATTCAAACCAAAGAATTCTTCAAACTTATTAACCACATAATCTAAGTGTTCATTAGTCAGTCCTGGATAAATACCAATCCAGAAGGTTTGATTCATTATGCGGTCTGTATTTGTTAATTCACCCACTACTCGATACTTCACATTCGCGAAATACGGTTGACGAGTCAGATTACCTGCGAATAACAGACGGGTACCGATTTTGGCTTCATCAAGAAACTTCACTAAATCGATACGTTCAACACCGCTAGTTTCTTTAAGTGTTATAGGGAAACCGAACCAGGAGGGGTCAGATTTCGCTGTGGCTTCCGGCAACTCAAGAAACTCAGCACAGGATTGTAAACCTTGCTTAAGATATACAAAGTTCTCTTTGCGCTTTTGCACAAACTCTTCAACGCGCTCTAGCTGTGCCAGGCCACATGCAGCCTGCATATCCGTAATCTTCAGGTTATAACCCAAATGAGAATAGGTGTATTTGTGATCGTATCCGAACGGCAGAGAACCAAGTTGCTGACCAAAACGTTTCCCGCAGGTATTATCACAACCTGGCGCGCAGTAACAATCACGCCCCCAGTCGCGGAAAGACTCAATCAATTTCTTTAACTCACCCGATTTAGTGAAGACAGCCCCCCCCTCTCCCATCGTGATATGGTGGGCCGGATAGAAACTCACAGTCCCAATATCACCGAATGTACCTACCATCTGGCCATCATACGTCGAGCCAAGTGCATCACAGCAATCTTCGATTAACCAAAGATTATACTTATCTGCAATACGGCGAACTTCAGTTAAATCAAACGTGTTACCCAATGTGTGCGCGATCATAATCGCTTTTGATTTTTCACTAACAGCGGCTTCAATAAGAGAAGCATCAACATTATAAGTTGGGATATCTACATCAACAAAAACTGGAATCAATCCGTTCTGGATTGCTGGGTTAACAGTTGTGGGAAATCCTGCTGCGACAGTAATAACTTCATCACCTGGCTTCAGTGCACGGTTGCCTAATTTTGGTGAGGTCAATGCAGTTAACGCTAACAAGTTTGCTGACGAGCCTGAAGTGGTTGTTAATACGTGAGGCACGCCAATAAACTCACCGAGTTTCTTTTCGAAAGCATCATTAAAACGCCCCGTGGTAAGCCATCCATCTAAAGATGCTTCAACCATCAGCTGCAATTCTTTGGCGCCGATGACCTTTCCTGAAGGTGGTACAACACTCACACCTGCATTAAAAGGTTTTGGGCTTAACGCCTCATCGGCATACTCGGCAACGAGTTTGGAAATTTGTTCACGCAGGTTTTTTGCTGTCATTGCTATAATTCCTGTACTTATCTATTTTAGCTAAAAGTAGTAGTGGTCATGTAATCATGAATTTCACGTTTCGAATATTCCAGCATATCCGAGCCGATTATCCATGCTTTGTGCCATTTAACAATACGACCAAGTGTTTCAACTAGCGCCCATCGAGGGTGCCAACCTAATTGCATATGCGCTTTTGAGCAGTCCAGTTTGAGATAGTGTGCCTCATGTGGATGATCCTCGCCATCCAACAACCAACTCGCCCCCTCTCCCCACAACGTAACCATCTTATCGACAATAAACTCAACCGTTTTAGCATCCTCTTCACGAGGGCCAAAATTCCAACCTTCTGAGTATTTCACACCGTCAGTGTAGAGTTTTTGTGCAACCACGATATATCCTGAAAGTGGTTCAAGTACGTGTTGCCATGGCCGGATGGAGTGAGGGTTACGAATAACAACCTGCTGGTCATTCTCAAAAGAACGCAAAATATCGGGAATCAGACGATCTTCCGCCCAATCACCACCACCAATAACGTTTCCTGCTCTAACTGAAGCAAGGCCAACACCATGGTGAGCATAATTTTGAGGATTAAAAAACGAACGACGAAATGCAGAAGCAACTAATTCAGCACATCCTTTGCTATTAGAGTATGGATCATAGCCGCCCATAGCTTCGTTTTCGCGGTAACCCCAAACCCATTCACGATTTTCATAGCATTTATCGCTGGTGATATTAACTACAGCCTTTATGCCACCAACTTGTTTTACCGCTTCAAGTAAATGCACTGTACCCATGACATTCGTTGAATAAGTTTCAATAGGCTCTTTGTAAGACAGTCTGACAAGAGGTTGTGCTGCCATATGGAAAATAATTTCTGGCTTAAAAGATGCTATTGAGCCACGTAATTTTTCAAAATCACGAATATCACCTATTTCCGACTCCATCAGCGAACTGATATTGGCAATGTCAAATAAACTTGGGGTTGTGGGGGCATCAAGGGAATACCCTTTTAGCGTTGCGCCCATTTCACTTAGCCAAAGAGAAAGCCACCCCCCCTTAAACCCCGTATGACCGGTAATAAATACACGCTTGCCCTGCCAGAAGCTCTTATCAATCATGATATCACTCCCACGTTTTCCAAGGGGCAGTCCCTTTTTCCCATAGACCTTCAAGATACGTTTTATCACGCAGCGTGTCCATCGGCTGCCAGAATCCTGCATGCTCATAGGCCATGAGTTCACCCTGTTTCGCCAATGTCATCAACGGCTCTTGTTCCCAGGTAGTCGCATCATTTTCAATGAGATCAATTACCGAAGGATTCAGCACAAAGAAGCCACCGTTAATCATTGCACCATCGCCTTTCGGTTTTTCCTGAAATGATTGAACCTGGCCACCACGGATATCCAGCGCACCAAAACGTCCCGGAGGAAAAGTCGCCGTCAGGGTCGCTTTTTTACCATGTGCTTTATGAAAATCAATTGTCGCTCGGATATTAATATCAGCAACACCATCGCCATAGGTAAACAGGAAGGCTTCATCATCTTTTACATATTCGGCTACGCGCTTCAAACGTCCGCCAGTCATAGAAGAATCACCTGTATCAACCAAAGTTACGTTCCATGGTTCTACACGCTTGTGATGAACTTCCATTCGATTCTCTGCCATATGGAATGTTACATCAGACATATGCAGGAAATAGTTTGCAAAATATTCTTTGATTACATACCCTTTATACCCACAGCAGATAATAAAATCTTTAATGCCGTGGGCAGAGTACATTTTCATAATATGCCAAAGTATCGGTTTACCACCAATTTCAACCATTGGCTTTGGTTTTACTATTGTTTCTTCACTTAATCTGGTACCAAGCCCACCAGCCAAAATCACCGCTTTCATACCTAATCCTCTATTTTATTTAGATGCGGTAAAAGCATCACAATAGAAATTATCAACTGACATTTTTTTAGAAATAAAATCTTTTTTGCATGCTTCGATCATGATCGGTGAGCCACAAGCATAAATGTCAAATGGCTCCAGCGAATCAAAATCTTCTATTACTGCATGGTGAACAAAACCTTTTCGCCCACCCCATGTTGGATCATCACCAGACACCACCGGAACAAAATGAATTTGTTCAAATTTTTCATCTAGTTCTTGCGGTAGTGCAGAATAAAAATCTTTGGCTAAAGTCATACCCCAATAGATATAGATCTCGCGAGATGATGTTTTTTTCACCAAGTGCTCAACCATGGCTTTAACCGGGGCAAATCCAGTCCCCCCCGCGATAAAAATAATAGGACGGTCACTTTCTCTGATAAAAAAAGTTCCACATGGGCCTTCGATACGCATCAGAGTGTTAACTTGTAGTTCACTGAAAATCAATGAGCTCATTTGACCATTGGCAACATTTCTGATGTGCAACTCAATCCCATCAGCTTCATTGCTATTCGCAATAGAATAGCTACGCGTTACGCCCTTATGCTGCAGGTTAATAAATTGGCCCGGAAGAAAGTCCATTTTTGCAGTCGGTGGTAAACGAAGAGTTAACTTCATGACGTCCGCAGAGACAAGCTCAATACTATTTACTTTGCAAGGCACAATCTTTTTTACCTGTCCTTGCAATTCAGGATAGTACAAGGCCTGTAATTGCAGGTTACTCTTGGGCTTACAATTGCACGTCAGGATTTTATCACCTTGACCATATACTCTACCCTGAGGATCTGTTGCCTCTCCGGCGAGAAGTGTCGATTCACAAACTCCGCAATCCCCATTTTTACAACTGTGTTCCAGATGTATACCCGCAGCCAGTGCCGAATCAAGGATTGATGAGTCCTCTGCTCCAGAGAATTCGATATCTGATGGAAAAATTTTGATTAGATGTGACACAGTAATTATTTACTCAAATAAGGAAGCTTGTTTTAACAGCGGAGCAACCGCATCTTTTACTGAAAGTTCAGGCTGCTGTGTTATCGGCCATTCGATACCAATTGCGTCATCACTCCACAATATACTGCCTTCAGCAGATGGCGCATAATAATTAGTTGCTTTATAAAGAAACTCGGCAGTTTCGCTAAGAGTGACGAAACCATGTGCAAAACCTTCAGGAATCCACAATTGCTTTTTATTTTCTGCTGACAGATGTACGCCGACCCACTTTCCGAATGTTGGTGAACTGGTGCGGATATCGACTGCGACATCAAATACTTCACCCAGAGTACAGCGCACTAATTTACCTTGTGCATGCTCTCCTTTTTGAAAATGCAGACCTCTCAGTACTCCTTTGCGAGATTTCGAGTGATTATCTTGCACAAAAGATATTTTACGGCCAACTGCTTCCTCAAAAATTCTGTGGTTAAAACTTTCGAAAAAGAATCCCCGTTCATCGCCAAATACTTTCGGCTCAAAAATTAAAACGTCTGGAATTGCTGTTTTAATAACATTCATTTATTAGAAACCTTTAATCATTCTTTTAAGGTATTTGCCATAATCATTCTTTGACAAGGGTTCTGCAAGTTTTGCAACCTGTGCAGCATCAATGAATCCTTTACGATAAGCGATTTCTTCCGGACAGGAGACCTTCAGACCCTGGCGTTCTTCGATAGTGGCAATAAAGTTACTGGCTTCGATTAGGCTTTGATGGGTACCTGTATCAAGCCACGCATAGCCACGTCCCATCATTGCAACAGATAACCTTCCCTGTTCCATATAAATTTGGTTAATGTCGGTAATTTCCAGTTCGCCACGTGCTGAAGGTTTTAAGTTCTTTGCCATTTCAACAACAGCGTTGTCATAGAAATATAACCCTGTCACCGCATAATTACTTTTCGGCTCGAGTGGTTTTTCTTCAAGGCTAACTGCTGTACCACTTTTATCGAACTCAACTACACCGTAACGTTCAGGATCGTTAACATGATAGGCAAATACGGTTGCGCCGCTTTCTTGATTAACAGCTGTATCCATTAATTTAGGCAGGTCATGACCGTAAAAAATGTTGTCGCCAAGCACCAGAGCACAATCATCATTACCGATAAACTCTTCACCAATAATAAATGCCTGGGCCAGGCCATCCGGCGTCGGTTGTACTTTATACTGTATATTTAGTCCCCACTGGCTGCCGTCACCCAGTAACTGTTCAAATCGCGGGGTATCCTGTGGGGTACTAATAATCAAAATGTCACGAATACCTGCCAGCATCAGCGTGGAAAGCGGGTAATAGATCATTGGCTTATCATAGATCGGCAGCAGTTGCTTGCTAACAGCCATAGTGACTGGGTAAAGACGAGTTCCTGAACCACCAGCTAAAATAATCCCTTTACGCGTTTTCATTTCATCATCTCTTTGTGTACAAAATGTCCGTTAACGGGCGTTAAAAAGGTTCAAATCGCCGTTGTCGTGAACAATTCAGTCAGCATACGTTTTACACCCACGTCCCACTGAGGTAATACCAGATCAAAGTTATTCTGGAATTTTTCAGTGTTCAGGCGAGAATTTTCTGGACGGCGTGCGGATGTAGGATAAGCACTGGTCGGCACCGCATTTAACTGGGTTAATGCCAGTTTAATTCCTGCCTTACGGGCTTCCTCAAATACCAGCGCTGCATAGTCATGCCAGGTCGTAGTACCACCTGCAACCAAGTGGTAGAGTCCAGCCACCTCGGGTTTGTTCATCGCAACGCGGATAGCATGTGCCGTACAGTCAGCAAGAAGTTCCGCCCCGGTTGGCGCACCGAACTGGTCGTTAATCACCGAAAGCTCTGCGCGCTCTTTTGCCAGTTTCAGCATCGTTTTCGCAAAATTATTGCCTTTACCGGCATACACCCAGCTGGTTCTGAAAATCAGATGGTTGGCACAGTGCGTTTGTAGTACTTTTTCACCCGCCAGTTTCGTTTCACCGTAGACATTAAGCGGCGCTGTAGCATCTGTTTCTCGCCATGGTGTTTCGCCGGTACCAGGAAAAACGTAGTCCGTGGAGTAATGCACTACCCATGCCCCGATTTCTGCGGCAGCTTTGGCAATTGCCTCCACGCTGGTCGCATTTAGCAATCGCGCAAATTCTATTTCAGACTCGGCCTTATCTACTGCCGTATGGGCAGCTGCGTTGACGATAACGTCAGGCCAGATACGACGGACGGTGTCTGCCACGCCCAGCGGATCGCTGAAGTCACCGCAATAGTCAGTTGAATGTACATCTAACGCAATCAGGTTCCCCAGCGGGGCTAGTGCGCGTTGTAGTTCCCAACCCACCTGCCCTGTTTTACCAAACAGCAGAATATTCATTAGTTGCGTTCTCCGTAATTCTGCTCGATCCACGTCTTGTAGGCGCCGCTTTTCACATTTTCAACCCACTGCGTATTCGACAGATACCACTCAACAGTCTTACGGATCCCGCTCTCGAAGGTTTCCAGCGGCTTCCAGCCCAGTTCATCGCTGATTTTCGCTGCATCAATCGCATAGCGGCGATCGTGCCCAGGCCTATCCGCCACATACGTTATTTGATCGCGGTAAGAACCTTCTTTAGGCACAATCTCATCCAGTAGATCGCAAATAGTATGTACCACGTCCAGGTTTTTCTTCTCGTTATGACCCCCGATATTATAGGTTTCACCTACAATGCCCCTGGTCACAACGGTGTATAACGCTCGGGCATGATCTTCAACATACAACCAGTCGCGAATCTGATCGCCTCTGCCATAAATTGGCAATGCTTTACCCTCAAGTGCATTCAGGATCACCAGCGGAATCAGCTTTTCAGGGAAGTGATACGGGCCGTAGTTGTTGGAACAGTTGGTGACGATTGTCGGAAAACCATAGGTGCGTAACCATGCGCGAACCAGATGATCGCTGGAGGCTTTAGAAGCCGAGTACGGGCTGCTCGGTGCATAGGCCGTATTTTCCGTAAACAACGGCAAAGTGCTACCGGCTTGTACCTCGTCGGGATGTGGCAGGTCGCCGTATACTTCATCCGTGGAGATATGATGGAAACGAAATGCCTGTTTTTTATCTGCATCCAGCCCGTTCCAGTAGCCACGAGCGGCTTCGAGTAATACATAAGTGCCGACGATATTCGTTTCAATAAAGTCTGCAGGACCAGTAATAGAGCGATCAACATGACTTTCAGCAGCCAGATGCATTACTGCATCTGGTTTATGCGCGGCGAAAATATGTTCCATAGCCGCCTTATCACAAATATCCGCGAGTTCAAAATAATATCGACTATTTTCACTGACTTCAGCAAGGGACTCAAGGTTACCGGCGTAGGTAAGTTTATCGACATTAACAACAGTATCCTGAGTATTTTTAATAATATGACGAACTACTGCAGATCCAATGAAACCCGCCCCACCAGTAACTAGTATTTTCACGTTTTAATTCCGAATATCGTTTATATGAATACTATTAACATGCTGGCACATAATGCGCATCTGGGCATTATGCACGCTACCGCCCCTGGCCTTGCAGCAACCAGAGCACTACTTGAATGATAAAGATGTAACCTGCCCGCCAGCTATCGCAAAGCAGGCAAAATTCAAACGCTAATTGTCTTACCAAATGCTTACAGAAACAAGAAAAAATCCAACAAAAAACAGATTAAAATTAGTAGGTTAACTCGTTGTAATTCTTTATTTTTAATATGAAAAACGACAGTAACACTCCACTGCATAAATCATAGGCGTTGGGGTGTTAGCTGCCGCTATTTTTTCTGGCTTACCGTCACAAAGTCCTGTGAAACTCTACTCGTTAAGTAGCTTTTCGATGCTCTTGCGGAACTTAGCCCCTTCCTTCAGATTACGCAAACCATACTTAACGAACGCCTGCATATAACCCATTTTTTTACCGCAGTCGTAACTGTCGCCCGTCATTAACATGGCATCGACAGACTGTTTTTTCGCCAGTTCTGCAATCGCATCTGTTAACTGAATACGTCCCCACGCGCCAGGTTGTGTATGCTCTAATTCAGCCCAAATATCAGCCGAAAGCACATAGCGCCCTACCGCCATCAGATCGGAATCCAGCGTTTGCGGCTGATCTGGTTTCTCAATGAATTCAACGATACGGCTGACTTTACCTTCGTTGTCCAAAGGCTCTTTGGTCTGAATAACGGAATACTCGGACAGATCGCCATCCATACGCTTAGCCAGCACCTGACTGCGCCCGGTTTCATTAAAACGAGCAACCATGGCAGCCAGATTGTAGCGCAGAGGGTCCGCACTTGCTGTATCCAGAACGACGTCCGGTAATACAACGACGAACGGGTTGTCCCCGATAATTGGGCGAGCACAAAGAATTGAATGACCAAGACCGAGTAATTGCGCCTGGCGAACGTTCATGATAGTCACGCCGGGAGGACAGATAGACTGAACCTCAGCCAGCAACTGGCGCTTGACGCGCTGCTCAAGCAACGATTCGAGTTCATAAGATGTATCGAAGTGGTTTTCTACTGCATTCTTTGACGCATGCGTTACCAGAACGATTTCTTTAATGCCAGCAGCTACAATCTCGTCGACAATGTATTGAATCATCGGCTTGTCTACGATCGGCAGCATCTCTTTAGGGATTGCCTTCGTGGCAGGCAACATGTGCATCCCGAGGCCCGCTACCGGAATAACTGCTTTCAAATTAGTCATTAAGTCATTCACCTATTCAATTGTTGCTGAATTATAGCTTTTTAGCTTGTTTTAGCCAGTATGAATTACATTTCACCGATACAGCGCATGTTACGCCGCTTATCTGCGGAATGCAGTAATCTTAAGCTCAAGTAGGTTCAATTCGAGCCAGGAATGGTCGCAAAGTTACCTCCCCTGTCCCGGTAGTCGGAAATTCACCGCTTCAACATTAACCACCTGATGGTTTATACGGTCAATGTCAACTGAACTTTTCCCGGTTTCGTTTACCGCATGGATATTCGCCAGCGATAGCAAGGTATCCTGTTTAGCCATAAATTTTCCGCGTACATCCTGGCGAAGATCAAAATGCATCTTTAGCGCGGGTCCCGTCGTTGATTGCTGCATAACCTTGATGTTACGTAAGAAAAGGTGTTGCGGTTGGTTGTGCAACTCCAGCGTGGCGCGCTTCATCGCCACATTAGTGATGGCCACAAATGACGTGGCATTGCCCGAGGATATCTGAATGCCGCGTAATTTGTATTCAAGTTTTGAGTTATCCAGATGAATATTATTTAATTTAAAGTTTTGCGGAATGGATAAATATCGTCCTTTGATGACGCCATAGCCAATGAGCATACCGGCGCTATTCTCCATATTGATATTATCAATAACGAAATTATCACACCCATAAATCGCGACCGTTGCATTATCAATGCCCGCTTTCTTACTGAAATCCGGAGTGATATTTCGCGCGGTAATATTACGAATGACAAAATGTTTGCCGTTCTCCACATGGACTAACTGTCGACAGTCGGAACCGGTGATGTTCGCCACCACAAAGTTTTTTACCGCCAGTTCCTCGGGATAGCTATTGTCATAAGTACTCCCCGCCAGCCCGATACCGATGCCCCAGTTCACATTGCCGTTGGTACAGTTGATACGTTCGATAACATGGTCAGAAATGAGGATATTGCTGTCGTTAATCGCCACATTCCATTCGATAGCGTCCCCTTGTAAATCGCTAAAACGGCTGTTCGTGATCTTTACGCCGTCCATGCGGTTATGAAAGCCCTGACGCAGGATCCCATAGTTAGCGCGCGTGACGGTAATATCATCGATCGTCAGATTGCGCATCAGCCTTGAGGTTTTGCCGCCAATGTAGATTTGCGTCACCGGAGCAAAACCACTCATGGCAATCCCTTTTATCACGCAGTCCGAACCCCGCACATCGAGAGTAACGTTCCTCAGGCTACCGCCCTGCTCGCCCATGACCTTGCATCCATCCTGCAGAACAAAGCGCCCACGCCCGTTGCCGCTTATGCGGCCTTGCACCGATAGCGTTTTGCCTGGCGGAATAACAATCGCAGTATTGATATTCTTACATTCCAGCCCTTCGGGTACGACTACCGTTTGCCCTTCCGTGAATGCCTGCCTGAAAGATGCGACCCAATCCTTTGGGTTGTAATCCTGAATATTGACGCTGCCAGATGATTCAAGCGCCCGGCTAATGGGAGAGTGCAGCACGACAAGCGCAGAGCCTGCCGCCAGAAAACTACGACGTGAGAGTTTTTTCTCTGACATACAACCTCGATTTACATCGTTTGCAGCAGGCTGGCTAACTGTTTATTGATCGCTAACTGATTAAATTCAGCTTCAATTTTTTCTCGCGCGCATTGCACAATCGGCTGCACCTGTTCGCTGTCGAGCAGGCTGAATGCCGCTAACCGTTCAGCCAACGCCTGGGCATCGTTTTCCGGTGCCAGCCAGCCAGATTTACCCGACTCCACCAGCTCAGGGATCCCGCTGTGAACCGTCGAAATGACCGGGATCCCCACCGCCATCGCCTCCATCAGCGCTACCGGGATCCCCTCCATATCGCCATCTCTGCCGGTAATCGAAGGCAGCAGAAATACATCTGCTTGCTCAAGCATCTCCTTCACCTGATGACTGGGTTTAAAGCCAGGCATCTCAATCACATCATCGAGTTGGTATTGTTCGATCAGCGTCCGCAGACGACGTTCCCAGGGACCAATGCCAAGAATGCGATAGCGAAATAAGACGCCCTGCTCTTTCAACTGCCGGCAGGCTTCGATAGCGACGTGCAGCCCTTTTTTCTCGGTTAAGCGCGCGACAGAAATAATCTCCAACGGCGCGGCTGGCGATTTCAGTTGGCGCGGGGTAAAGCGCGTCATATCGATTCCCATACGCGAGACGGCAATTTTCTGCGGCGGACATCCCATGTTTTTTAAACGTCCGGCCCAGAGATTGCTGATGGGCAGCATCAAGTCACCGCGCTGAAACAGCTGCTGATATTCGGAGGTATAGCGGGCCAATACATCCCGGTGCGAAACATCAACACCATGAAATACCGTGGCTATTTTCCCGCGGATCATTCCCAGCTCACGCAATTTGGCAGCCGTCACGCCTGCAGGGCCAAAGTGCGCAATAAAGACATCCGCCTGAAATGCCTGCGGATTCCCACCGCAAATAGCCGCCAAAATCAAATTGCGCGCCTCGTCGCCATAGCGAGAGATATTCAGCGCTTTCCAGGTGGCTGCGCGGGTGATGCCCTGCAATGCAGCCGCCGCCCTGAATTTGAGCTTTGCCAGTTTGCCGTCCGGTTCATTCAGCAACCAGCGCGTTTTGTCACCCAATTGGTAGGTATTAAATGAGGCATGCGTATTTTCAAGATCGCCCTTATGCATGGCGACAATCTCCACCTCATAGCCCATGTCGATGAACGCAGTGATCTGATTTAATACGAAGGTCTCTGAAGAGAGTGGAAATTTAAGCAGGAAAAAACCAATCTTCATTTTTCCCCCTCAATGCGCGTTAATACCGACTGCACCATACGCACCCCACGTTCGCGTTCACGCATAACCGCGTCCCCTACCCGTATGTTCAGTTCAGGAAGCTGTCCGAGAATATCGGCGACTTTGCCCTCGAGGCTGCCATCCAGCAAATGGCGTATATCGACGGCCATCTCCGGTAGCCCCAGTTGCTGCATGATCCCTGCCGATTTATGCTCATAGTTAATGGCGATGGCGGGCGTCATAAAATTCATCGAAATGATAGCTGAGTGCAGGCGAGTGCCCACCGTCAGGTCGCATGCCCCGAGAATTTTTCCCATCTCAAGGTCGTTGAGTTCATCCATTACCACATGATAACGGGCCGGGTCGTTAACATGCTGACGCAGGTTCAACGCCACCATACGGTCATCTTTGTTGTAACTATCGATACCGGTACAGGTTGACAACGCTATCACCTGGTACCCTTCATCGAGAATGCGGTTCACTACCCCGGCAAAGGCTTGTTCATAAGCCTGTTGCGTCGTCCCCAGACGCTTATCAAAGGGCGCCAGCTCACGCAAAGTAATGGCCACAGTCTTCTGCTTTGCCACCATTTGCAACCAGTGCTGTACGGCATAGCCTGGCTCAAAATCCTCATGATGATTATCGACCAGCCAGGCGGTATCCACGCCTGCCTCTACCTTTTCCGTGGTTATTGCGCTGCGTTTCATCAGTTCCAGACTAACTGATTCGCGCAAAATCAGCGCGTTACAATGGCCAAAAACGTAGTTTGCCAGTTGATTAAACTGCTCATCCTGGAATGGCCCCACGCTGTGCCCAATCATGTACAGCGGTTTTTTCGCCATAAATGAACACAGGGCATGTTCGAACTGCGGCACGCCATACAAATCAACAAAAAACGATCCGCCGACCTGGATGATGGCGTCATAGCGCGACAGTAAACGGACAAAATCGGTAAATCCCTGGGCGATAGCGATGTTGCGCAGATTACCAGAGTCGGTGACGCGCGAGAGCAGTACCTGGTGCTGATAGCGACGGCGCAAGACCTTCTTCACCCGTCCCATGACGCCCGCGGCGTTGTTGTGTTGCTTCATCTGCGAATATAACGGATCGCCCATCACCGGACGATTGAGTAACCATGAGGAGCTTACCGGGTAGCGGCTCATAACATCGACTTCAGTCTCGGGACGCTGCGCGTTAATGGCATCCAGCAAACCGCGCAGAATAGCGCTATCCCCTCGGTTCCCGCAGGTATGGTTGCCCAAAATTAATAGTTTCATTATGACCTCTTAAAGCGTTGTTCTTATCCTGCACGGAGCAAGGTTTTCATTTTTTCACTGCGACAGAGTTGGCGTTTTATTTCCACCACCAGCGGGTGGCGCGACAGCACAATCATCACCGCAAACGCCAGCGTTCCCGCCGCGATTTGCAACCCCAGCACCGCGCTTAACGGCAGTTGGTTGCGCAGGGTAAAACCCAGCACATAGCTCACAACAACGGTTGGCAAGGAGAGATACAACGGTAGCCACAGACTGAGCATGTACTGACGGTAGCTGGAACCCAGAACAGGTTTGATCATCACGAAATAACTGAGGATGGTGTTAATCACCTGAACCAGCAAAAAGCCCAGCGTCACGCCTGTCGCCCCCGCCAGATGTCCACCAATGAAAATGGCCGGAATAAACAGAAAGGTTTTGAACACATTGAATTTGAAGCTGATATCAACCCGCGCCTTCGCCATCAGCAGTGAACCGATCGGATTCCCGACAGAGCGCAGTAGCCCGACAATGCACAACAATTGCAGGACGGGGACAATACCGTTCCACTTCTCGCCAAATACCAGCGGCACCAGATTGTTCGATACCACCATTAATCCCAGCAGCGCCGGAAAATTGATGATCCCGACCACCGACAGTAGTTTGTAAAAATTCACCCGCAATTTTTCGCTGTCGTCCTGAATTTTGGCAAACGCCGGAAACAGAACGCGGGTAATGATCGGGTTCAGTTTGATTGGCGGTACAACCGCCACGTTCCAGGCAAGATTGAATCCCCCCGCGACGCTTGCCCCCAACGTTCTGGCCAGCACCAGCGTAGAAAGATTGGTATTGATATAATTAATAATGCTATCCGCCGTCAGCCATGCGCCGAAACGTAGGTTTGACGAAACAGAAGCCAGCGAGAAATGCAGCCCCGGACGGTAAATCTGGCGACCAAAATAGCCGAACAGCAGCGTACGTAGCGTACTGTTCACCAGATACCCAAGAATAGCCGTCAGCGCGAGCGGCCAGAAATGGGCGCTCACCACGGTAAAGGTAAAGCCGGCCAGCACCGAACTGGTCTCAATCATGCCGATTTTGTTAAAGGCCAGTTCTTTTTGCATCAGCGCGCGAAACTGCTGGCCGTGCGGTATCACCACAAACGCCAGTGATAACGTTTTGATGAGCGGAGCCAGTTCGGGGTTATTGAGTACGCTGGCAATTGTCTCGCTAAGCAGAAACATCGTCACGCATACCACAATACCGAGTCCGACATTGAGCCAGTACAAGGTGGTCAGTTCAAGGTAGCCAATCTCTTTGCGCTGAATAATGGAGTTGGCAATGCCAAAGTCAGACAACGTGTCGGCCAGGGCAATGATCACCAGCGCCACGGTTAACAACCCGAACTGGTGATTATCAATAATCCGCGCCAGGACGGTCATCTGGATAAGTCCGAGGCCAATAATGATCACCGTGGCAATTGCCGACCACTTCGCGCCATTCAGCGTTTTTTCTCGTAAACTCATGTTAATACGCCGCTTTGTTCACAAAGCCTTTAAATATCGTCAGAAAAACAATTTTGATATCGAACCATAAGCTCCACTCACGAATATATTCGAGGTCAAATTCCACACGTTTTTCCATTTTTTCCAGCGTATCGGTTTCCCCCCGCCAGCCGTTGATTTGCGCCCAACCGGTAATGCCCGGCTTCACCTTATGACGTAACATGTAACCCTCAATCAGTTGGCGGTACTGTTCGTTATGCGCCACCGCGTGCGGACGTGGCCCGACGATAGACATCCCTCCCGTCAGCACGTTAATAAACTGCGGTAACTCATCCAGCGACGTCCGGCGCAGAAAATTCCCCACCGGCGTCACGCGTGGGTCGTTTTGCGTCGCCTGCGTCACCACCGCGTCGTTTTCCATCACTTTCATTGAACGAAACTTCCAGACTTTGATCGGCTTCCCATCCATGCCGTAACGGGTCTGGCGGAAAATTACCGGTCCTTTTGAGGTCAGTTTCACCAGTAACGCAATGCCACACAGCACCGGGGAAATCAGCAGCAGGATCAGCGAGGCCAGCACGATATCTTCCGCACGCTTCAACAGACGGTTAATGCCCGAGAGCGGCGTGTCATACAGCGGCACCACCGGAACACCGTTCATCTCTTCAATCCGTGAATGCAGGATGTTGAAGGTAAAGACATCGGGGATGAGGATCACTGAGCAGGTCGTGTCGGCCAGATCGCGCACCAGTTTTTTCACACTGGCACCATCGTTCATCGACATGGCGATATAGACGTTATGAATGCGTGAAGCTTTAGCGTCATCCACCAGTTGTTGCAAATTCCCGGCCCAGTCGCGGGAGTTTTTCCCTGGAACAGGATCGTGATAGACACCGGCTACTTCAAACCCCAGCCACGGTTCATGGCGAAAGCTGTCCAGTAGCATTTGCCCGGCGGGCAGGTTGCCTGCCACCGCAACCCGGCGGGTGTTGTAACCGCGATTACGCAGCCATCCCGCACCGTAGCGAATAAACGAACGGCTCAACACCAGACCCACGCTTGACAGCAGATACCACGCCATCCAGACCGCAAGACGGTTATCGAAATCGTTATTAAAGGCAATTAAACCTGCGCTAAAAATCAGGCTCAACGTCCAGTTTTGCAGCAACAGCACCAGCTCAGTGGATATTTTGACGCCGCGCCATGAGCGATAAAAATCCGTTATCCCGCCGAGCATCTGAAAAACCACCAGCGTGATCAACGCCACCAGCAGGTGCATGTACAGGAAAGGCAAACCGCTTAATTCGCAGATTACCCATAGCCCGCCAAACATGATGGTGATATCCGAAAAACGTTGCACCATCGAAATTAACGACGCATTGGTTTTGGCGCGTTCGCGCTTCTTTAGATGTGTCATCGTGGTTCCTGTTAGTCGCCTTTGGCCCATAACCGGGCAAAGGAAGCACCGGCATTACTGATTCAGCAACGCCAGAAGAGTGCGCGTTCGCGCTTCCATCAACGGAATATCTCCGCGCGATTCCACGTTCAGGCGCACCACCGGTTCGGTATTGGAAGAGCGTAAATTGAAGCGCCAGTCGACAAACGACATGCTGATGCCATCCGTTCTGTCCACCGTCAGCGCTTCCCGGGAAAAGTGCTGCTCCACCCGCGCTATCGCTGCCGTCGGCTCCGCCAGCGTGCTGTTTATTTCTCCACTCGCCGGGTATGCCGCCATCCGGTCACGGACCAGTTCGCCCAGCGACTGTCCTTTCAGACACAGCAGCTCCGCCACCAGCAGCCACGGGATCATCCCGCTGTCACAGTACGCAAAATCGCGGAAATAGTGATGCGCGCTCATCTCGCCGCCGTAAATGGCATCTTCATGGCGCATCCGCTCTTTAATAAACGCGTGTCCGGTTTTTGACATCACCGGTTTACCGCCTGCCGCCGTCACCACATCCACGGTGTTCCAGGACAGGCGCGGGTCGTGGATAATTTTCGCCCCCGGATTCTTCTCCAGAAACGCTTCCGCCAGCAGACCGACAATGTAGTACCCTTCTATAAACTGGCCTTTTTCATCAAACAGGAAGCAGCGGTCAAAATCCCCGTCAAAGGCAATCCCCATATCCGCACCGTGTGCAATCACCGCGTTACGCGTGTCTGCCCGGCACTCCGGCAGCAGAGGGTTGGGAATACCGTTGGGGAAATTGCCATCCGGCGTGTTGTGAATTTTGATGAACTCGACCGGCACGCCCAGCGCCTTAAAACGGGCTTCAATGGCGTCCACCACCGGGCCTGCCGCGCCGTTACCGGAATTGAGTACCAGCTTCATCGGTTTCAGGTTGCCGGGATTGATATAACCCAGCAGGTGGTCAATGTAGGCATCGCGAGGATTAATCCGCTGGTAGCGGCCACGTCTGCTCTCATCAACCGCCGGGAAGTCATTCGCTTCCGCCAGACGCTGCACGTCGCGCAGACCGGTATCGCCGCTGATGGGCCGTGCCCCTTCCCGCACCAGCTTCATGCCGTTGTAATCCAGCGGATTATGGCTGGCGGTCACTTCAATGCCGCCATCAACGCCAAGATGGAAAGTGGCGAAATAAATCTCTTCGGTGCCCGACATGCCAATATCCAGCACATTCACTCCTGCATCCTGCAGGCCTTTCGCCAGCGCCAGCTTCAGCGTCTCGCTGGTCAGGCGGACATCGCCGCCGAGGACGATGGTTTTCGGCTGCAGAAACTCGCCGTAAGCGCGGCCAATACGCCACGCAATCTCTTCATTTAACTCTTCGCCCAGTCGGCCACGGATGTCATACGCTTTAAAACAGGTCAGTTTTGTCATGATTTACCCTTTTTCAGGCAACAGGAAGCCCTGACTCTTAATGAGCCTTTTTAATAAGTGTTAATGCATTGCCCGGTGCGCTTCCCTTACCGAGCCTACGCTGTTGCAGGCCGGATAAGCGCATCCGGCATCAGGCGCGCCCGTATCTGTCCGCAAACCGCACCACATCATCCTCATCGAGGTAAGATCCGGAACGCACTTCAATCAGATCGAGCGGGATTTTTCCGGGGTTCTCCAGACAGTGGGTCGCTCCCAGCGGAATATAGACAGACTCGTTTTCAGCGAGCAGTTTGATATCATCATTAATTGTCACTTTCGCGGTACCTGCAACCACAACCCAGTGCTCAGCCCGATGATGATGCATCTGCACGGACAATCCCTCGCCAGGCTTGACGGTAATTCGCTTGACCTGGTAACGGTCTCCGGCATCAATGGAGTCATATTTGCCCCACGGACGATAAACTTCGCGGTGAATGTGGTGCTCATGGCGCCCGTCAGCTTTAATTTTCTCCACCACTTTTTTGACATCCTGTACCGCGTTGCGATCGGCAATCAGTACCGCGTCTTTGGTCTGCACCACCACCAGATCTTTCACCCCGACGGTCGTCACCAACCCGGATTCGGCATAGACGTAGCTGTTTTCCGTTTTGTGGCTAATGACATCGCCGTGATGCACATTACCTTCGGCAGTATGGGCGCTGATTTCCCACAATGATGACCAGGAGCCGACATCGCTCCAGCCTGCATTCATAGGCATCACCACCGCATCGGCCGTACGTTCCATTACCGCATAGTCCACAGACTCTTCCGGGCAGGCGAGAAACGCCTGTTCATCAACGCGAATAAAATCGAGATCGGGGTCGACGGTGCTCATGGCGTTTTCGCAGGCCTCAAGAATATCGGGACGATACTTTTTCAATTCTTCCAGGTAACGGCCTGCCCGGAACAGGAACATCCCGCTATTCCAGTAGTAGTCGCCGCTTGCCACATACGCCTGTGCGGTTTCCAGATTAGGTTTTTCAACAAACTGCGCCACCTCAAAAGCCACCGCGTCAGTATTCGACGGTGAAACCTCGCCTCGACGGATATAGCCGTAGCCAGTCTCCGGTTGGTCCGGGACGATACCAAACGTCACCAGCTTACCCGCACTGGCATACGGCATCGCATTGCGAACCGCTTCGCGAAATGCCTCTTCGTCGGCAATCATGTGATCGGCCGCCAGCACCAGTAGCAGCGGATCGTCACCTGGACACTGACGTTTTGCCGCCAGCGCAGCCAGCGCTATGGCTGGCGCAGTGTTGCGTCCGGCTGGTTCGAGAATAATGTTCTCGGTCAGTTTGTGCAGTTGCCGTAACTGTTCCGCAACGATAAAACGGTGTTGTTCATTACAGATAACTACCGGGCTTTCGCACTCCACACCGTTCAGACGGCAAATCGTCGTCTGCAACATGGTGAGATCGCCTTTCAGACACAGGAACTGCTTTGGATACAGTACGCGGGACAGTGGCCATAAACGACTACCCGAGCCACCGGCCATGACTACCGGAAAGAGTTTGTTTTGACTCATCATGTACCCCGAATATCAGCAATAAATTGATTCAGCACGTTTTCTTTATCCAACGTGCGTTCGGCATACTCACGTGCCACCGTGTTAACTTTTGGCATGGTTAGCGCCTGTTGAATTCCGCCAACCAGCGCATTGACTGATTCCGGCTCGACACACACCGCGATGCCAGGATAAGCGTCACACAACTGACCCAATTCGGTCTCAGGCTCAGCGGTAATCACCGCGTTACCGCCAACGGCGAGGATATTAGTCAGTTTGGACGGCAGTACTGCATCCGCCGCGCCACGCTTTTGTACGACCAGATGACAGTCCGCGAGCTTGAGCAGCGCAGGCAGCGCTTCATAAGGTTGCAGCGGAAAGAACATTACGTTGCGCAGGTCGCGTTCGCTGACCATAGTCTCCAGTCGCGCTTTGCCCCCGCCCTGCCCAACGATCGCAAACAGCCAGGGTTGCTCACTCAATTGGGCCGCCGCGTCGATGACGCTCTCAAGCCCCTGCTTTTCACCGATATTGCCCGAGTAGAGAATGATTTTTTGATCCGCGGGCAATCCCAGTTTCTGGCGCAACGCCAAAGCATCGGCGTCGGTCACGTCACGAAAGCGCGCCACTTCCGACCAGTTAGGAAAGAAAATAACCTTGCGTGGCGCAACGCCTTTTTCCAAGGCTTTGCGCATCATGGAACGGGAAATCGTCGAAATATTGTCCACGTTGTGCAAACCACTGCGTTCAAACACGCAGGCCAGTTTCGCCACCATACCGCGCTTACCTTTGCCTGCCATGCCAAGTCCCAACATGGCATCGACTTCATAATCCTGAATGTGCAGCAGCGTGCGCGCGCCGCTGAGTTTTGCCAGCAAGCGCATCCCCGGCGTACAAAACAGCGTCGGCACCACGCCGATGATGCGATCCGGCTTCCAGCGACGTTGCGCCAGCAGCGGGAAGAAACTGCTCAGGGCGAAACTGCCCAAATGCAGCAGACGCTTGAGCGTTGAGGGTTGCTCAGGCACATACAGCGGACAACGCCAGACGGTGGCATCCCCCTCCTCGCGACGATAGCGCCAGGATGAATAGCGACCATTAACTTTCCATTGCGGATAATAAGGCGGTGCGGTGATCACCCGCACGTCATGACCTTGTTGCGCCATCCACTCCACCATTTCACCGGTGTACTTACCGATACCGGTCAGCTCCGGCGAGTAGTTAATGCCATACACCAGGATCTTCATAGCCCTGGTACTCCGCTCTGACTTGCCTGGCAGAAGTAAGCCCGGCTGTTGGCGTGTACGCTGTCACTGGCCTGAATCTCTGTCGCCGCCAGCCAGCGGTAGGCATCATGTTGTGCATCAGGCAGTTGCAGGTCGTTTTCTGATACGCGCAGACGAAATCCCAGCACGATGTAATGCGTTGAGAAATCATCCCCGGAAAAGTTGTCGTCATAGAAGTGCTGCCAGACACCATAAAACTCAGCGGCGGACAGCGGTAGACGCAACCCCAACTCAGCTTCAGTCAGCCGTTCAAAAGCCGCATGTAGCGATTCATCTTTTTGCACACGACCGCCGGGAACGAACCAGTAGCCCTGCGCCGGACGATTGAGACGCTTACCGAGCAGAAACTCTCCCTCGGCGTTTTCCACGATCAAGTCGATAGAAATCAGCGGGGTTGAACGTACGACGGTGGCAAAATCCTCATGACGTAAAAACATGCTTACCCCCGATAACGCTGCTGGTTTTCAAGGAACCACTGCCAGGTGCTGGCAAGCCCTGTCTCAAGTGATATCTCGTGATACCAGCCCAACTGATGCAAACGCGTAACATCGAGTAATTTGCGCGGCGTCCCGTCCGGTTTGCTGGCGTCAAACACCACGCGCCCCTTGTAACCCACTACCTTGGCAATGGTCTGGGCCAGTTCACGGATGGTGCAGTCCACGCCGGTACCCACATTGATATGCGACAGCATCGGCTGGGTATATTCCTGCCAGACTTCATGAGCCAGCTCCATTACGTGGATGCTGGCCGCCGCCATATCATCCACATGCAGAAACTCGCGCATCGGCGTGCCGCTTCCCCACACCACCACATCCGGCGCATTTTGCTCGCAGGCTTGGTGAAAGCGGCGCAGCAGCGCCGGGATCACATGCGAATTGCTTGGATGAAAGTTGTCATGCGGCCCGTACAAATTCGTCGGCATCACCGAGCGATAATCACGGCCATACTGACGGTTATACGATTCACACAGCTTGATGCCAGCTATTTTGGCAATCGCATACGGCTCGTTGGTCGGCTCCAGTTGCCCCTGCAAGAGTTCGCTTTCTGCTATTGGCTGGCTAGCATGTTTGGGATAAATACAGGATGATCCGAGAAACAGCAGTTTATTCACGTTATGCAGATGCGCCGCATGAATAATGTTGCTCTCAATCATCATATTTTCGTAAATAAAATCAGCGGGATAAGTGTTATTGGCCACGATCCCACCCACTTTTGCCGCCGCCAGGTACACCTGGTCAATACGTTCAGCGGCGAAGAAGTGACGCACCGCGTCTCCATCCAGCAGGTTAAGCTCATCTCGGGTACGCAGCACCAGTTCGACATTATCTCGTTGGGCCAGCTGTCTTACGATGGCGGCCCCCACCATCCCGCGATGGCCCGCCACAAAAATACGTTGTTTCTTCATCCTCAGTACTCCAGCGCGATGGCAACCTCGTAACCGTGCGACTTCAGCAGGGAATGTTTCTTCGCTGCTTCAAGGTCGTTAGCAACCATTTCAGAGATCATCTGGCGCAGCGTAATTTCCGGTTTCCAGCCGAGTTTTTCATGTGCTCTGGCCGGGTCGCCCAATAGCGTTTCTACTTCTGCCGGACGGAAATAGCGCGGATCGACGGCGATTATCACGTCCCCAGGTTTCACACCTGGCGCATCGTGTCCGGTCACGGAAACCACAATGCCTTTTTCATTCACGCCTTCACCTTCAAAACGCAGTTTGATACCCAGTTGCGCCGCCGCCATTTCTACAAACTGACGCACGGAATATTGCACGCCGGTGGCAATGACGAAATCTTCCGGCTGATCCTGCTGCAGCATCATCCACTGCATCCTGACGTAATCTTTGGCATGCCCCCAGTCACGCAGCGAATCCATGTTGCCCAGGTACAGGCACGACTCCAGGCCCTGAGCGATGTTGGCAATGGCGCGGGTGATTTTACGGGTGACGAAAGTTTCACCACGGCGTGGAGATTCGTGGTTAAACAGGATGCCGTTACAGGCATACATACCGTAAGATTCGCGGTAGTTAACGGTAATCCAGTAGGCGTAAAGCTTAGCCACCGCATAGGGCGAACGCGGGTAAAACGGCGTGGTCTCTTTCTGCGGAATTTCCTGTACCAGGCCGTAGAGTTCTGAGGTGGAGGCCTGATAGAAACGGGTCTTCTTTTCCAGACCAAGGAAGCGGATAGCCTCCAGCAAACGCAACGTACCTATTGCATCGACGTCCGCGGTGTATTCCGGTGAGTCAAACGACACCGCGACATGACTCATGGCGCCCAGGTTATAGACCTCATCCGGTTGGACCTCTTTTAAAATACGGGTCAGGTTGGATGAATCCGTTAAATCGCCATAGTGCAGATGGAATTTGGGGTTGCTTGAATGTGGATCCTGGTAGATATGGTCCACACGTTCGGTGTTGAATGATGAAGCGCGACGCTTAATGCCGTGCACTTCATACCCTTTTTCCAGCAGGAATTCTGCCAGGTAAGAACCATCCTGCCCGGTTACGCCAGTGATGAGAGCGACTTTTGACATGTTATTACCTCTTAAATGATCCCCTCAGGGAGTAACTTTCTCGACGCGTTCGCGCGTGACTACTGCGGGGTTTCCCCGACAAACGACATTTGCTGGCAGCGATTTAAATACGCTGCTGCGTGCTCCAACGACGGTGCCATCGCCAATCGTCACGCCTGGCGCGACAAAGACATCTGTCGCCAGCCAGCATTTATCGCCAACCACAATCGGTGTGGCGTTAATATCAAAATATTGGCTGGCGTAATCATGACTTCCGGTACATAAATAACTTTTTTGCGAAATAACCGCGTGTGCGCCAATCGTAATATTACCCAACGTATATAAAACCGCGTCATCACCCACCCAGGCATAATCTCCCAGGGTTAATTTCCACGGATAAGTAATTTTTACTGAAGGTCGAATAACTACGTTTTTTCCTATTTTCGCACCGAACATTCGTAATAAAAACGCACGCCAGCGATACATTACCTGGGGTGACCAGCGAAACAGTGTCGCCTGTACCGCCCACCATAATTGCACTTTAATGACACCGCTACCGCGAAAACCTTTCGGCACGCTGAAGCCGCTTAAATCCTGCATAATGTGCCCTTACGTTTTGCCATATAAAGTTTTTGTTTTACCGGTTGTACGCAGCCGTAAATATTCAGAAACCCCAGTCAAAAAACCTGGCATATGTAATATCTGCCGCTGAACTTTTTTTGCATCGCGGCATAATTCCAGATTATTCGTCGTTGACACTCCGCCCATCGAAAACTCCGACACCAGCCCGTCCAGTTTTTTGAAAACGTAACCAGACTTGTATAATTGGGCGGCCAGCGCGTAATCGGACGATATTTTATATTGCAAATCATAGCGCCAGACATTCAGTCCTGAGAGCGGAAAAAAGATGGCCTGATGGCTGGCAGGCAGGCTGTGATAAATATACCAACCCGGCTTTGCCCGGCGCTTAATTTTGTTGCCATTGCCAAAATCCAGCAACGCATCGCCGATAACCATGGCTTTATCACTCTGCGTTTTTAACTGGCGGATAAACTGAGCCGCATCGGCATGCAGAATATCCCCGGAATTGAGGAACAGCGCAAAGCGCCCGCGCGCCATCGCAATGCCTTTGTTCATCGCATCATAAATGCCGTTATCCGGTTCGCTGACAAACCGTAACCGGTGCTCTCCACCGAGACCTTCAAGAAACGCCGACGTACCGTCAGAGGAGCCGCCATCAACAACAATCCACTCAAAACTGATATCGCCTGCCTGCGCCAGGTGTGCCAGCGAGGCGTGAGTTTTGACGATCCCTTCCAGATTGCGAAAGGCGACGGTAATAATACTAAGCAGCATGTGATTTACCTCGCGATATTCAGCGCCTTGCGCAAAATAAACGGACACACAATTAAAAACGCGTATTCCGGACTAAATACTGACCCTGTAAAAAACAGCGACAGCGGCGTAAAAAGATATAGCTGCACCTGATAATTCTGATTATCACCAAAAGCAGTGATCATCATCTTCATGACTTTCCCCATGTACCACAGGGTTAATATCACGGCGAACCACGAAAAATAAATAATCAGCAGATACAAACCATTGTCTATCGTTTTACCCACATCCGCACCGTTAAAAATTCCGAATGACGCGACATATTCATAAAGCGAACCGAATCTTACGACGCCATCAACATGCATTAACGAATAACCGACCATCACTAGCGGCCCCACGATTCGATAATACGATGATGACCCCTCGGTGCCTAAATCCCCAAGGCGCGTTGCGATGTACGGAAACGCAAATATCACACCGACTAAAAACACGCTTAATGAGATTATCGCCAGCGGCAACTTCTTTTTTATCGCATCCTTATTCAGGTACTGAAACGCCCACTCCAGGAGATAAAACAAAATAAACGTCATCACCCCGGAAAACGACCCTGATAATATTATCCCTGCCAGAATCATAGCATCGGACTTAGGCGTTTTGATACCAAACTGTTTGATACTGAGCCAAATTGAGATTAACGCCAGAGCGAAGAATGCCGGTTCGAAATAAAGCGCAGTGGTGCGTTTTCCGCCAAACTTAATAAAGTTCAGAACATAGCTGTTACTGTAAATAAGATATTTCGAAATAACTTCCATTAAACTGCTGCCGCCGCTGAGAATGATCTGCGCCATTTCAACTGCCGCTAACCCTACCACCAGCCCGACAACCAGCCAGAAAAAACGCAGGATCTTAACATAGTTATGCGGCGAAATGGTTTTGAAGCGAATACTCCACACCATTCCAATAATCACCACGGTATAGACAAACAGCATCGCGGACGTGACGTATTTACTGGCATTCAGCGATTGACCGAACAGGTAGTTAAACGCCGTCAGCCCTCCCCCCACGCCCAGCGCAATCATTAATTTTTTAATATTGATGCGCTCGACAAACAGCAACAGCAGAACGGGCAAGAATGTGACAATCGTTATCGGGAAGCTCTCGCCAAGCTGGGCAAGTTTGACGTTAACCAGCAGATAAAGCAGCGGTAGCAGCAGATAGCTACAGATTCTGATAGAACGAGACATATTCCTCCAGCATCTGTTGTCCACTGTATGCCACCCGGCTGCGCTGGCTGAACGCGGCAAGCGATGTGTCGAATACCGCCTGCGCAATGTCTGATTTTTTCAGTTGTACCAGCCGCAATACATCCGCTTCACTGAACGTTTTGCCGCCCGCTTTCGCCAGTACCTCTTGTGCCGCCTCGCTGTGCGTAGCAATCACCGGTACCCCGATGGAAAGCGCTTCGCACAGAATCAGCGGGTAATTATCAACGCGGGAGCTGAACACCAGTCCATCCATCTCGTTAAGCGCGCTCATCAACGTTCGCTTATCGCTTTCGAAGCCATGATTGATGACATTATCGCCAGCAAAGGGAGAAAATTTGCCGAAGGTATGCAGCTCAATTTTTTCCCCGAGCGCCATCATCTCCTGCACCAGGCGCTGATTGGTTTTACCGTCATAGCGCAGGTCATGAGCCACCACCGCGATTTTCGGTCTGCCGTGTGGTTCATGTCTGGCGGGCAGTTCGGCAAGAATGGCTTCGGTTGCCACATCAATACCGTTGTTAATAATGCGGCAGCGCCCCATGCCATACAGACTGTTGAACGCGTCGGCCACATGCTGGCTGGGAGAGATAAACTGGCAGCCAAGCGCTAACATGTCGCGAAACCTCTGCCGTTTAGCGGACACCTGCTGATGGGCTTTGTCGATTTTTACCGGCGGATAGTTGCTTAACGTCGGGCATTTCTGGCAGCCTGTTTTCCAGCTTTCACACCCGTCTGTGAAAGCGCAACGCCCGGTCACGCTCCAGTGATCGTGCAGCGTCCAGACAAAGGTGATGTCCGGTTTATGCGCCTTCACCTTTTCGCAAAAGGTCACGACCTCTTCCAGGTTCAACCAGTAACTGTGCAGCACATGAAAATGCAGTACCAGCGGGCCGGATGTGCGGGTCACCGTACGATATAAACTGTTAAGATTGCCAAACAGGTCGCGGTTAGCGAAACGAAATAGCGCAATATTCGCCGCCGACGTCAGGCGCGGCGTATGTTTGATAACATGCGGATAATTACCGTGGCTGGCGCTTTTCTTGCCGCCTTTGCCATAGCCGTACACAAAGCGTGACGTCAACCCTTTCGCTAGCGCGCGAAGATGCAGATCTAACGCCACACCTGCCGCTCCACCTTCTGCGAGTCGCACATTAAATTGTAAGATATTCATTTTGTTACCTTCACTCGTGCTTTCTCGCCCACCACCAGCGTGTTGTCAGGGATGCTATCCACTACCACGCTCCCGGCGCCAATGGTCACGTTATCGCCAATAGCGACATCGCCGAGCACAGTGACGTTGGCCCCCAGTTCGACACCGTTACCGATGACCGGACAGGACAAATCTTTGCCGCCAGGATTGCCAATGGTGACACCGTGGCGCAGGGTTAAATCGTCCCCTGCCACCACGTGTTTATTGATCACTACGCCATAACCATGATGGATAGTGAAACGACGACCGATAGATGCAGCGGCCTGAATTTCATAACCAAACAGGCATTCAGTGATCAGGCGATACAACACCAGCACCGGCGCAGCCCACAGGTTGTTCAAGATATTTTTTTTACGCCAGACGGAGCAAAAATGGGCAATCCGATAGGCCACTACCATACAGCAGGGGCGCAGACTCCAGCCGTTCGCACGTAAATCTTCCAGCATACTTAGCGTCCTCGCAGTCCGTCGGCCAGACGCTTACTGTTGCGAATGGAAAGCAACGTCAGCAGCGTGCGCCAGTTCATTCGTTTATTGCGGATCTGATAGAGCGTAAACAGCTGATATTTCTTACTCGCCCGGTCAAATTTACCTTTGTGCTTACGATAGAACTGAAAGTAGCCGGAGAATTTATGCGGTGACGAGGTAATGCGCATCTCACCGTGGTTCACATGCAGGATCTGCGTCGCCTCTTTGACCTTCCACGGTTTGCCGTACGCCACCACCATCCTGAGAAAAATGTCGTAATCCTGCGCGGCTTTCAGTGTGGTATCGAACAGGCATGCTTTAAAACGCCATGCCCACGTAAATACCTGATTACCAATAATATTGCGCTTGTAAAACTTGCGTCGGGAGTAAACTGACTTCGGATAGAGCGGCAGACTGGCCGGTTGCGAATACACTTCGCCTTCACAAACATAATCATTGGCATACAGAAACGCGTGCGTAACCAGTTGATGACGATGCTGCAGAAACACGCTCAGGCGATTCGGCGTCCATTCATCATCATCATCAATACCCGTAATATATTGCCCATTAGCCTGCATGATGGCCTGATTGCGTACCGCGCAGGCCCCAGAGTTCGTCGCGTTATGCGTATAGCACACGCGTGGGTCGTTCAGTTCCTCAACGAACTGCTGTAGTTGCTCATACGAGGAAGAACAGTCATCCACGATGATCATCTCCCAGTGAGGATAGTCCTGGCGCAACACCGATTTAATCGCCCGAATGGCCAGCTGTTGGCGATTCCAGGTTGGCATATAAATTGAAATGAGTGGGTTTTCTGTCGTCATTTTCGTTTCCCAAATAAAGTTGCCTGATGGCGCTACGCTTATCAGGCCTACATTCGATATGCGTTGCTGTTCGTTATCTATTTCGAATCCGACGTGTATTCGTATTCGTAGTAACCGTAATCCTGATAGCCACTGGCACGGCGGAAGATCGAGTTCAGAATCACCCCTTTAACCTGAATGCCGTTTTGCTCAAACCGACTCAGGCTGGTTTCCACCTCTTTCAGCGTATTGACCGCATAACGCGCCACCATCAGCGTGGTGCCGACATGGCGGCCAACAATTGCCGCATCGGTCACCGCCAGTATTGGCGGGGTATCTATCAGGACCAGGTCATAGTGCTCGCTGGCCCACGTAATCAGTTGGCCAAAGCGTTCACTCATCAGAAGCTCAGATGGATTAGGGGGGATTTGTCCGCGAGGGATCAGATCAAAATTCGCAATGGAGGTCGGTTTCGCGCTGGAGGAGATATCCCCCTTACCGACGAGGATCTCAGACAGACCGTTGACGTTACTGGTACCCAGCAGTTCGTGGGTATAGCCTTTGCGCATGTCACAGTCGATCAACAGCACGCGCTTGTGGGTCTGGCTAATGACCGCCGCCAGGTTAGCGCAGACAAATGTTTTACCTATCGACGGGCTGACGCCGGTCAGCATCAACACGTTGTTGCGCGCCTGCATCATGGCGAAATGCAGACTGGTACGCAGGCTACGGACCGCTTCTATGGCGAGATCCGTTGGATTCCCCACCGCCAGTAACTGGGTTTGTTTGTAACGCTTCACACCTTTAATCGTCTGAACGTTATCGCGCGCTTTTTGCCATTCTGAAAGCGGGATGCTGGCATAGACGCTGATGCCATGCTCTTCCAGCGCCTGTGGGCTTTCAATGCCGCGATTAAACAGGGAACGCAGCAATACGCCCACCACCGAAAGCATCAAACCAAGAATAATGCTACCGAGAATAATCAACGCCTTTTTCGGCTTCAGCACGCCTGGCTGGGCAATTGCGGGATCGACGATGCGTACATCTCCGACCGTACTCGCCTCGGTGATCTTCAGTTCCTGTTGCTTATTTAACAGCTGCATATAGACCTGCTGACCGGACTCCACATCGCGGGTCAGCCGGACAATTTCCTGCTGCGTTTTCGGCATTGCCGTAACACGCCCGTTCAGCTTGCTTTTCTCATCTTCCAGCGCCTGGCGTTTTTCCAGCAATGTACGATACGCCGGGTGCGCTTTGGTGAATAACTTGGAGATTTCCGCTTCTTTAAAGGTCAGTTCGTTGAGCTGCGCATCGATATTTACCATGGAATCGAGCACAGCTTTAGCTTCCAGCGGCAAATCCACGGAGTCTTTATCCTGACGGAAGGCATTCAGCTTATTTTCGGCAACGTCCAGCCGGTTACGCACCTCAGGCAACTGTTTTGCCAGAAACGCCAGACTTTTAGCGGCCTCTTCTGACTTACGTTCTACGTTTTGTTGCAGATAGTTGCGGGTAATACTGTCGAGGATCTGGCGGATTTGTTCGCGGTCTTCGCCGGTAAAAGTCAGGCTCAATACGCCAGTATCTTTGCCGGTTTCTGTCACCATCAGGTTATTTTGCAGGGTGTTAATCATGCCCAATGTGGAAAATTTGCTGACGGTAAATTGGCTCTCAGGGCTGGCATGAATCGCCTCAACCAGCATCGTCACGCCATCGTGATTCAACAATTGCCCAACCTGACCGCGGGCGCTAAATCCCCCATCACTGACTAATTGATAACTTTTATCGTTCAACACGCTTAGCGTAAAAGTCTGTTCCTTCATCGCCTTTGGCAGCGTAAAGGTGGTGACATTAACGGTTTCATTCTGGCGCCCCATCAACCGATCCCAGCCTGCGCCAAAAATCGGAAATGTATCTTTCGTCACCGCGATATCCAGATTGAGATCGTCTACCGTTTTTCCCAGTACCAGCCGTGACTGAATGAGCTGAATTTCCGCTTCCGAAGCCGGCGGTTTATTCGACAACGCCGAGCCAATATCCTGCACCAGGGAATTCCCGGTATTTTGCTCAATTTGCACCAGCGCATCCGCACTGTAGATCGGCGTGGCAAACAGCGTGTAGACCGCCGCACATAACGCAAACGTCGCCGTAATACCAAGCACCCACCAGCGAGCTTCCACCACCGTTCCTACCAGACGACCAATATCGATTTCATCATTGCCCGTAACCGGCGCGGCAGACTGTTTTACTTTTTCTGTCATTGTTTTCCCTGCTCCGCGTTCAATGCCTGAGCCCACTGGCGGGCAGACCGTTCAAGTAATGCGTACACCGCGTCAAACGCATCCCGACTTTTACGGTATGGGTCGGGAATTTCACGTTCGCTGTCCCAGTGACCAAAAAGCATCACTTTGCCGCGCATCTCCGGCACCATTTCGCACAGGGCTGAAATATGGCGTTTTTCCATGGTCAGGATCAGGTCATACTCCCGGCACATGCGTCCTGAGATCTGGCGGGCACAATGATTTTCCAGTGACAGGTTGTGCGCCTGCGCGACGCTAATAGCACAGGGATCCGCACCTTTACCCACCAGCGCCCCTAGACCTGCAGAAGAGACCGTCAACGCCGGATGAAACTTCCTTAACAAGCGTTCTGCCGTCGGGGAACGGCAAATGTTCCCCACACAGACAACCAATATTTTGTTAAACATGACGATTACCAGTTGTGAAGGTCGCTGGCCGTGTCCGTCATATAGCGAACACCGCTAATGGTCGGCAGCAACTGATTGATCAAACGGTTCCAGCGGGCAACCGGCGCGGTCGTGACATACACCACATCGTAAGGCTGGAGTCGGAATGACGTCGCCATCACCAGCGAAGTCGCATCGGACATATCAAGCTGATAGATATTGGCGATCTTGCCGTTGTGCCCGCTTTCGCCTTTCAACGGACGAATAACGAAAATGCCGCTGGCGTTGGAGGTGGTCAGATCGATACCTTCCGCATTGCCAAGCGCTTCGGTGAGCGTCATACCGCTGAAGTCCATTTTGAGGGTGCTCTGCTTCTTCACTTCCCCCATCACGAAGACTTTCAAATCGTCATTACGCGGAACAAACAGAATGTCGCCAGGATAGAGCAGACGGTTCTGGCTCAGGTCGCCATTTTGCATCAGCGCTTGCAGTGAAATTCGTTGCTCCTGCCCTTTGTGAGTCAGTACAACATTGCGCCAGTCAGCCGCCTCGGTGAGACCACCTGCGGCGTTAATGGCATCAAGAATGGTAAGCGGTACGTTGGTGATGGCCTGCTGGCCAGATTTATTCACCTGCCCGGAGACATAAGCCTTCTGCGAGCGGAAAGCGGCGATATTAACGTCCACCTGCGGGTCAGCAATGTACTTCGCTAAGCGCCCGGTAATATCACTACGAATTTCTGCCAGCGTTTTTCCCACCACGCTGACTTTGCCAATGTAGGGGTAAAACATGGTGCCATCAGGCTGCACCCAGTTGCCGGTATCGCTTGAGCTACGATACTGCCCGGCCGGGGTTGTGAGTTCAGGATGATCCCAGACGGTCACATTCAGGACATCGCCTGGACCGACCCGATACTGATATCCTGCAATCTCCTGCTCCAGCGACATGTTAGGCTGTGCAACATTCGGACGAGGACGTAATTGCTCGACCAGTCGCGGGGTCAGTGGATAAACATTCACCATCCGATTGATATCAAAATCAGCGTCCTGCTGTTTAATCACATCTTTGCCCATCGTAGACATATTGCTGCCCGGAAGCACGGTACAACCGTTTATCAAGATTACCGATACCAGGACTGGTATCAATTTAAGTTTGGAGTTCATCATTGATTATTTATCACTTTGGCAGAGTAATTATCACGTGCGTTCTAAATAGTGGCTTCGCCTGTACACATTTACCTTGCCGTTAATTGAAAAGGAATTTAACTGGCATCAGTCCTAAAAATAATGGATTCATCTGCGGTCTCTTGACAGAATAATTTAGGCTTGTTTTCAGGTGACCAGACACGCTACCGCCCCTGGCTTCATTAGCTACCAATGCACTGATTAATTTAAATTTTTATCTTCTCCTTTATTTTCATCATATTCAGAACAGCAACGCATCGGGAATAACGTCACCGGTTAATGAGGAAATATTATCTTTTGATTATTACCGCAAGAATTGTTGCAGCTAAGTGAATAGCAGGCAAGATAACAAGCCTCCGTTCACTTGCTTTTAAGATTAATATTAAGCGAGGAATTTATATGTTTTTAGGATTTTATCGATATTGACAGCATGACTAAAAAAATACGCCACCTGCGATATTTCCTAAATATAATTGGCTAAAGAAATTTATTTCCTGTAGTTACATTACGGCTATTATCCCGCAGGCATCCTGATATAACCGCCAGAGAAATCCCTTTCCGGCATTGCATTTTCCGCCAGTTTTACCCATGATCGAATTGTGACAATTGTCATACAACTATGGGTATAGCATTTACTATGGAATGGATTGCCGATCCGTCAATCTGGGCCGGACTCGTCACGCTAATCGTGATCGAACTTGTTCTTGGCATTGATAATCTTGTTTTTATTGCCATCCTCGCGGAGAAACTCCCTCCTGCCCAGCGGGATAAGGCGCGTATTACCGGGCTCCTGCTGGCGATGGTCATGCGACTGCTGCTACTGGCATCAATATCCTGGCTGGTGACGCTGACAACGCCACTGTTCAGCATTCGCGGCCTCAGTTTCAGTGCGCGCGATCTGATTATGCTGTTTGGCGGTTTCTTCCTGTTGTTTAAAGCCACAATGGAGCTAAACGAACGGCTGGAAGGCAAAGACAGCGACAATCCCACCCAGCGTAAAGGCGCTAAGTTCTGGGGAGTGGTCGCGCAAATTGTGGTGCTTGACGCCATCTTCTCTCTGGATTCCGTCATTACCGCCGTCGGGATGGTCGATCACCTGGCGGTGATGATGGCGGCGGTGATTATCGCCATCAGCCTGATGATGCTCGCCAGTAAGTCGTTGACTCGCTTTGTCAACAGCCACCCAACCATCGTTATTCTGTGCCTAAGCTTCCTGCTGATGATTGGTTTCAGCCTGGTCGCCGAAGGGTTCGGTTTCCATATCCCGAAAGGTTACCTGTACGCCGCTATCGGCTTCTCGGTTATGATCGAAGCCTTGAACCAGCTGGCAATCTTTAACCGTCGTCGCTTCCTGTCAGCCAACCATACCTTGCGTCAGCGCACTGCGGAGGCGGTGATGAGGCTGCTGAGCGGTCAAAAAGAAGATGCCGAACTGGATGCCGAAACCGCTGCTATGCTGGCGGATCATCAGGAAGGGCAGATTTTTGCGCCTCAGGAACGGCGGATGATTGAGCGCGTACTGAATCTTAATCAGCGTACCGTCAGCAGCATCATGACCTCACGCCACGACATTGAACACGTCGATCTCAACGCACCCGAAGCAGAAATTCGCGCTTTACTGGAAAAAAATCAGCATACGCGCCTGGTTGTTACCGGGGAAGACGAGGAGGAAGAGCTGCTGGGCGTAGTGCATGTCATCGATCTGCTGCAGCAGTCTCTGCGCGGCGAGGCGCTCGACTTACGCGCCCTGATTCGTCAGCCGCTGGTGTTCCCGGAAACCCTGCCGCTGCTTCCGGCGCTGGAGCAGTTCCGTAATGCCCGCACGCACTTCGCTTTTATTGCAGATGAATTTGGTTCTGTCGAAGGGATCGTAACGCTCAGTGACGTAATGGAAACCATCGCCGGTAATCTGCCAAATGAGGTAGAGGAGATTGATGCCCGCCATGATATCCAGAAAAATGCCGATGGTTCGTGGACAGCTAACGGTCACATGCCGCTGGAAGATCTGGTGCAGTACGTCCCTATTCCGTTAGATGAAAAACGTGAATATCACACCATTGCCGGGCTTTTGATGGAATATTTACAGCGTATTCCAAAAACCGGAGAGGAAGTTCAGGTTGGCGACTACCGACTAAAAACTCTGCAGGTGGAAAACCATCGCGTGCAAAAAGTCCAGTTGATACCGCTACACGGTGAAGAAGAGATGGATTACGAGGTGTAAATCACCCGCCGGATGGCGCATTAGCTGCCATCCGGCAATGTGAATCAGAGTTTATCCAGCAACTTTTTAACATCTTTACCGTTGCGGGAGTCTTTATTGCGATCGGCCCAATCGTTCAGACGACGTTTCGCTTCATCCTGCAGATGCTTACGCAGCAACTGATCGACCTGCAAGTTATAGTTCAGCGCCTGCCACTGGCCATAAACCCTGAGAGGAACCGGCGTGGCTTTCAGGAACTTAATCAGCTTGCTTTCGCCATCCCAACCGCCCAGCACGCGAATGTTAAACAGCGTGTCGCAATTCTGCTTCACCAGGTCTAACGTCCCCTTGCCAGTCAGCGCAAGCATCGCCGACTCACCGGCCATGTTATCCAGCGTAACCTCGCCGTTATCCAGCGTCATATCGGTGACAAAGCGATCCAGACGGGTGACGTTATCCAGATTTTGCTGTGATTTCACATCACCGCCGCTGCGTTCTACGGCTTGTTGTATCATCTGTTGGAAGTTCATTCCTTCCATTCGCGTATCACTCATTTCGACATGAGCCTGGCCTTGCCAACTATGGCGAAACGCCTGGGCGTCAATATCCGAGCCGGAAAAATCTCCCGCCAGTGACAGCTTGCCGGTCAGCGCGATGGGGTAATTGAAGGCTTTGAGGATAGCGCCTATTTCTACGCCTTCCAGCCGCGGATGAAAGACTGCTCGCGGCGCATCTTTTCTGGCGTCCAACGTACCGGGAAGCGAAACACGTCCACCGTTACTTTTGCCTTCCAGCTGTGCGATATTCATTAAGCCGAACTGGTTATTTATTTTTGCCGAGACATTCTCAAACGCCATTTTACGCCACAATACTTTGTCAGCCTGTAACGTGATGTCTGCCGAAAATCCCTTGAGTCCCTGGTAAGAGACGGCATCAACCTGCGAAGCAATGACGGGGCGCGCCAGCGTCGACTGACTCTGCCCTTGCTGAACCTCACCGTTTGTCGCCGCCACGGCATCGCGTTGCACAATCAGATTGTCCAGATTGAGCTGACCAAATTTCAGATCGACGAGCCATTCTGGTTTATCTAACAACGACACCTGGGCTTGCCCGGCGAGAGAGCTGTCGTTAGCGGTTAAATGAATCTGGTTAAACGCGAGCTGTTTTTTCTCTTCCAGCCACTGCGCCTGAAGCTGTCCCTCACCTTTAATGCCCTGCGACGGAAGATCGGCCCCCTGTAGCTGCCAGCTTAACTGCTCAATATTAGCGGACAAATTATGCGGGTAGTCGGAGGCATCGACGGTGCCGTTAAACGATAGCGCAAGGTCACGCTGATCGCGGTTCACACGCCCGGAGAAATCAAACGTACCGCGGTGCTGGCTATCCTGTTCCATCTCCAGACGAATATCGCGAACCGTTACCTGCTCGTCGTCTTCATGCTGGAATACCAGAACGCTGTCGGCGATGCGCAGACGGGCGATATCAAACGACCATCCTTTGTCTTCCGCCAGATCGGGCAACGTATTGTCTTTGGGGGCAACGGGCGCATCTTGTCCACGCACCGCCTCAGTTTGCGGGGTCAGTTGAATCACAGCCCCCTTGAGCATCACCTGCTTCACACTGAGCTGATGACTCAACAACGGCCACAACGCGACGTCAAGGCGCATATTGTCGGCACGAATCAGGGGTTCGCTGGCACCTTCAGCCGTCAACGCCATGCGCCCCGAGAGGATGCTCAACTGAGGCCATACGTGCCAACGTAAAGGACCATCCAACTGCAGCTGATATCCGCTACGCACAGCAACCTGCTTGACCATATACGCGCGGAAATCATTCGGATTCACCAACAGTACTAACGCAGAAAAACCGGCCACCAGCACGACCAGAAGGATCATCAGCGTTGTCAGAAATCGTCTCATGCTATCCCCAATGGACTGAAAACATTCAGTCTTTATCGATCCGGCTGGCAACGGCGCCCTGCTGATCGCGATACTTTGCATCCTGACGACGATTGTAAGGTCGCGCAGCCGGACCGGAAAGCGGTTCGAAACTCAACGCGCCAATTGGCATGCCAGGGCGCAGGGCCAGCGGTAATTTTCCGGAGTTGTAAAACTCCAGTACGATGCACCCTGACCAGCCCGGATCGATACGGTGTGCGGTAACGTGTACCATCAGTCCCAGACGCGCTAATGAAGAACGTCCATCTAACCAACCGACGAGATCGGAAGGCAACGTCACGGATTCGAACGTCACCGCCAGCGCAAGCTCCCCCGGATGCAGGAAAAATGCCTCGCCGTCCTTAAGGACGATTTCATCGCTCATCACGCGATCCAGCGCAGCGCTGACTTCATCTTTCGGTCCACTCAAATCGATATACGCCGCCGTATGACCGCGGAACGTACGGAATTTGTTACCAAGACGCACATCTACCGTGGCGCCATTGATTCGCTCGACAGGAGGGCGTGGAGTGATCGACAGGCGACCTTCATCCAACCAGGCTTCAATATCTCGGTCACATAAACGCATGGCACTTTCTCCTTTCGTGCTTCAACCCCTTAATGCCAGGCGCGTTAAGGGTGAGCCAGGTTATTACTGAACGGTACACAATTCGCTGAACTTATTCAAAGAACTGACTGATTTTAGCCTTCAGAATATCGATGGCGATGCGGTTTTTACCCCCGCGCGGTACGATGATGTCGGCGTATTGTTTTGAAGGCTCAATAAATTGCAGGAACATTGGACGTACGGTTTTTTGGTATTGCGCCATCACCGAATCCATGGAACGGCCACGCTCGTTCACGTCCCGTTTAATACGGCGCATCAGGCATATATCCAGCGGCGTATCAACAAAAATAGAGAAGTTCATCTCGTCACGCAAACGCGCGTCTGTCAGCAGCAGAATGCCTTCCAGGATGATCACTTTCTTGGGTTCGATATGAATAGTGTCTTGCGTGCGTGTATGCTCAACATAACTGTAAACGGGTAGTTCAATGGCACTTCCGCGTTTAAGCGTCTGCAGATGTTGAAACAGCAGGCTGTGATCCATCGCGTTCGGATGGTCGTAGTTGGTTTTTACACGTTCTTCCATCGACAGATGGCTTTGATCTTTGTAATAGCTGTCTTCGGGAATAACGCCAATATGTTCGTCACCGACTTGTTCACGTAATTCGCGGTAAAGCGTGCTGGCAATAAGACTCTTGCCGGAAGCCGATGCGCCGGCGATGCCGATAATGACGCACTGATGGGACTGATCAGTCATAAATTTAGCGACCTGATTAACCTGGATGTTAAGGAAGGGCGGCGTCGAAACGCCAAACGCGGCAATTATAGGGATTTCAGCGGCGCGATGCCAGTCCAGCCTGCGCCAATGCTTTCCTTGTCGCAAATTAAAATGATCAGTTTTAAAGCAGGTGCTAAATTTATCTATCAGCCTTAGGAATTAATAGCTTGAGAGTGTTAATTTATGCGCAGCTGGCGTATAAATTGTAAATTATTTGTACTAGCATAATCGCAGATTAAACAAGATGTATTCGGCATATCTCCCGGACGACATCGGCTATTTGGGTAGAGTGGTAATGAGTAAACAATCCCAACATGTTTTAGTTACCTTACCTCATCCTCTACTGCGCATGGCCAGTTTAGGTCTGGTGGCTTTCATTTTTACGCTATTCTCGCTGGAACTGTCACGTTTCGGCGCGCAGCTGGCGCCGCTTTGGTTCCCAACGTCAATCATGATGGTGGCTTTTTACCGTCATGCGGGAAAGATGTGGCCGGGAATTGCGCTGGCTTGTTCATTTGGTAATATCGGCGCTTCCTTACTCTTCTTCCCCGGTGAATCGCTTAGCTTCACCTATACGGCTATCAACATTATTGAGGCTGTCGTTGGCGCAATGCTATTGCGTAAACTGCTGCCCTGGTACAACCCCTTACAAAATCTCAACGACTGGGCGCGCCTGGCTTTTGGCAGCGCCGTGGTTCCTCCCGTGTTGGGCGGCTTGCTACTGTGGTTATTGCTGCCAAAGGAAACCTCGTTAAATACCTTTCTTATTTGGGTGCTGTCAGAATCCATCGGCGCGCTGGCGCTGGTGCCGTTAGGTTTGCTGTTTAAGCCCCATTATCTGCTCCGCCACCGCGACCCACGGTTACTGCTTGAAACCGTCATCACACTTCTGGTGACCTTGACGCTCAGTTGGCTGTCCATGATGTATCTTCCATGGCCTTTTACCTGCGTTATCGTCCTGTTGATGTGGAGCGCTGTTCGTCTGCCGCGAATGGAGGCATTTTTAATTTTCCTCAGCACCGTAATGATGGTCTCGATGATGTTGGCCGCCGACCCTTCGCTGCTCTACATCCCAAAACCCAACTTGACGACCAGCCTGCCTTGGCTGCCGTTTTTGATGATCCTGCTGCCGGCCAATATGATGACGATGGTGATGTACGCGTTTCGGGCCGAACGCAAACATATCTCTGAAAGCGAATCGCGCTTTCGCAATGCCATGGAATATTCCGCGATTGGTATGGCGCTGGTGGGGACCGAGGGGCAATGGCTCCAGGCGAATAAAGCGTTGTGCCAGTTTCTGGGCTACAGCCAGGATGAGCTACGTTCGCTAACCTTCCAGCAATTAACCTGGCCGGAAGATCTGAACAATGATCTCGAACAGTTGGATATGCTGGCGCGCGGGGAAATCAACAGCTACTCCATGGAAAAACGCTATTACACGCGCTCCGGTGATGTCGTCTGGGCCTTGCTGGCCGTTTCATTGGTGCGTAATAGCGATAATACCCCACTCTACTTTATTGCGCAGGTTGAGGATATTAACGATCTGAAGCATACCGAGTGGATTAATAAACGGTTGATGGAGCGCATTACCCTCGCCAATGAAGCCGGGGGAATTGGCATCTGGGAATGGGAGCTGCAGCCTGACGTAATCAGTTGGGATAAACGCATGTTTGATCTCTATGAAGTCCCTGCGCATATCAAACCCAGTTGGCAAGTCTGGTATGACTGCGTTGTGCCCGAAGATCGTGAACATGCTAAAAATGTCATTCGTGATTCGCTGGCCGCACGGGCCCCCTTTAAGCTCGAGTTTCGTATTGCGGTCAAAGATGGCGTGCGGCACATCCGCTCACTGGCAAACCGGGTACTGAATAAAGATGGTGAAGTTGAACGCTTCCTTGGCATCAATATGGATATGACCGAGGTGAAGCAGCTTAACGAAGCGTTGTATCAGGAAAAAGAACGTCTGCACATTACGCTGGATTCGATTGGCGAAGCAGTGATTTGTATTGATGTCGATATGAACGTGACCTTTATGAATCCGGTCGCAGAGAAGATGAGCGGCTGGCAGCAGGAAAGCGCCATCGGCATTCCGCTGCTGACGGTACTCCGTATTACTTTCGGCGACAACGGACCGCTGATGGAGAATATCTACAGCGCTGACATGTCGCGTACGGCCATCGAGCAGGAAGTCGTCCTGCATTGTCGCAACGGCAACAGTTATGACATTCAGTACAGCATCACCCCCCTCAGCACACTCGATGGCGGCAGCATTGGCTCGGTGCTGGTGATTCAGGATGTCACCGAGTCACGTAAAATGCTGCGCCAGCTTAGTTACAGCGCCTCGCATGACGATCTGACGCAGTTGGCAAACCGGGTCAGCTTCGAAAATCATCTAAAACAGTTACTGCATACGGTTCACGACACGCACCAACGTCATGCATTGGTTTTTATCGATCTCGATCGTTTTAAAGCCGTAAACGATAGCGCTGGTCACGCCGCAGGCGATGCCCTGCTACGCGAACTCTCTTCACTGATGCTCAGCATGCTGCGTTCCAGCGATATGCTGGCGCGCCTTGGCGGTGACGAGTTTGGTCTGTTGCTGCCGGATTGTAATATCGAAAGCGCCCGCTTTATCTCAGGTCGCATCATCAGCGCCATCAACGATTACCACTTCATGTGGGATGGACGCTTGCACCGTATTGGCGCCAGTGCGGGAATTACGCTAATTGATGAAAAAAACCATGTCGCGAGCGACGTCATGTCCCAGGCGGATATAGCCTGTTATGCGGCGAAGAACAGTGGACGTGGGCGAGTCTGCGTTTATGAACCCCAGCAAAGCGAGGCCCATGCGGCGCGAAGCCAACTGTCATTGGATGAACAAAGACACACCATTACGCACAATCCAATGTTAATCATCGCCAGGGGCGTGGCCTCCCCGCGGATACCAGAGACGTTTAGCTTCTGGCTGCTCTCGCTACGCTTAGGGACAGCTGAAGGGGAAATTATTGAAGAGCACGCTTTCCGTGCCGGGTTGGTCGATTCTACATTGAATCAGGCGCTTGACCGCCGGGTATTTACCGAGTTCTTCCAGAGCGCAGCCCCGGCCGTCGCCAGTAAGGGACTCAGCATTGCCCTGCCCCTTTCCGCCGCCGGATTGCTGAATACAGAACTTGTTGACGAACTGCTGGGGCAACTGCAAAGAAGTCCGTTACCACCACGACTGCTGCACCTGACCGTTCCGTCTAACGTGATAAAAACAAACCCAACGCAGGCTATATCCACACTACATCGACTGCGACAGTGCGGATGTCGAATTATTTTAAGTCATGTCGGTCGCGATTTAGATCTTTTTGACAACCTGAAGTATCACATGGTTGATTACCTTCTACTCGACAGCGAGCTAAGCGCCAGTGTCCACGGTAATTTGATTGACGAAATGTGGGTGTCCATTATCCAGGGCCATGCTCAGCGTCTGGACATTAAAACCATCGCTGGCCCGGTGCAGTTGCCGCTAATCATGGATGCGCTTTCTGGCATCGGGATTGATATGATTTATGGCGATATCATTGCCGACGCTCAACCGCTGGATCTGCTACTGAATACCAGTAATTTCGCCATCAACTGACGGCTGCCAGCCATCCGTATACCAGATATGTAATAACGCATAGGAGCGCCAGGGCTTCCAGCGCTCTGCATATCGCCGAATCTGGGCGGGCGTCATGCCGGCAAAACGTTGTTTAATCAGATAGTCATCCGGCAGAAAAACATCTTTCGCCTGCCAGCCGCGCAGCGCAAAGTAGTTGGCGGTCCAGCGCCCTATGCCGGGGAACGTTTGCAGATGTTTGACGCCTTGCTCGATATCCGCAGGCGCTTGTGTCGCAAGCGTTCCATCCAGCGTCGCGCGAGCCAGATGAATTAACGCTTCAGCGCGTTTGAGCGGCATCCCTAACGCTTTCAGGTGTAATGGATCGGCATCAGCGAGCGCTTCAGGGGTGGGAAAACACACATACTCTGGCGCATCCTCCAGCGTGTCCCCATAAGTATGCGCCACTTTAGCCGTCAGTTTCGCCGCCATAGCTACGCTGACTAACTGCCCTAAAATCGCCCGTACTCCTTGTTCAAACGCATCAACACTGCCCGGCAAACGCAGTCCCGGACGCGCTGCCCCAAGGCTTCCCAGCGCGCTGACGATTTGCTGCGGGCAACAGGTAAGATCGAATAAGCGCGTCATTTTAGCCAGACACTCTGCGGCAACCGGCTGTAGCCCCGGACTCAACGTCACGTGTAGTTGATGGGTGTGTAGATCCGGTATCACGCGCACCAGACCACGATGATTCCCGACAGTCAGGCTTCTGGCATAACGCAGATCCCCCACGGTTTCTACCCCTTCCACCGCACGGGCGGCCAGGAACTCCAGCATCCAGGGCCAGTCATAAGGCGGTTGCCAACTCAGCGTGAACATTGCGTTTTCCTTTTCAAGCAAACCTACAGCATAAACGGTATTCAAACGATACGCCTTGCTTTCATATTCCAGTTGTCGGGACGTCGACATTTCGTTAAAGTCACGCCCCTTCTTCACTGGCATGGGGATTTTTACGGTGTTTATTGGTTTTGACTACGGTACGGCAAACTGTTCAGTGGCCGTTATGCATGACGGGCAGCCACACTTGCTCAAAATGGAAAACAACAGCACGCTTCTGCCCTCAATGCTGTGTGCGCCAACGCGCGAAGCGGTCAGCGAATGGCTGTATCGCCATCACGACGTGCCAACCACGGATGACGAAACGCAGGCGCTGCTGCGTCGTGCGATGCGCTATAACCGCGAAGAAGATATTGAGGTTAATGCCAACAGCGTGCAGTTCGGTCTGGCTTCACTGGGTCACTATATTGACGATCCGGAAGAGGTGTACTTCGTTAAATCACCAAAATCCTTTCTCGGCGCCAGCGGTCTGAAACCGCAGCAGGTTGCGCTGTTTGAGGATCTGGTCTGCGCCATGATGCTACATATTCGTAATCAGGCACAAAGCCAGTTGCCGGAAGCCATCACCCAGGCCGTTATTGGTCGCCCAATCAACTTCCAGGGTTTAGGCGGCGATGACGCTAATGCTCAGGCGCAGGGGATTCTTGAACGTGCGGCAAAACGCGCTGGTTTTCAGGATGTTGTTTTTCAATACGAACCGGTAGCGGCTGGCCTGGATTACGAAGCCACGCTGCAGGAAGAAAAACGCGTATTGGTCGTGGACATTGGCGGGGGGACGACCGACTGTTCATTGTTGCTGATGGGACCGCAATGGCATCAACGCGGCGATCGCGAAAACAGCCTGCTGGGGCACAGCGGCTGCCGCGTAGGCGGGAACGATCTGGACATTGCGCTGGCATTTAAACACTTGATGCCGCTCCTCGGCATGGGTGGAGAAACGGAAAAAGGCATCGCCTTACCTATTCTGCCCTGGTGGAACGCGGTCGCGATTAACGATGTCCCCGCGCAAAGTGAGTTCTACAGTAGCGCCAACGGACGCTTACTGAACGATCTTGTGCGCGACGCCCGGGAAGCCGATAAAGTCGCCCTGTTGCTCAAAGTCTGGCGCGAGCGTCTGAGCTACCGCCTTGTACGCAGCGCAGAAGAGAGCAAAATCGCACTGTCCGACCAGAACATCGTTACGGCGGCGATACCGTTTATCAGTGAAACGCTGGCCACCGATATCAGCCAACACGGACTGGAAGCCGCGCTCAATCAGCCCCTGGTGCGCATTCTCGAGCAGGTTCAACTGGCGCTGGAAAACGCGCAGGAAAAACCGGACGTGATTTACCTGACCGGCGGCAGCGCGCGTTCGCCGTTGATCAAAAAAGCTCTCGCAGAGCAGCTTCCGGGGATCCCAATTGCCGGTGGCGATGATTTCGGTTCCGTCACCGCCGGACTGGCCCGCTGGGCTGAGGTTGTTTTCCGCTAAGCCGCTCACATGCTGAAAAGGACGTGTATTGACATCACCTTAGCTGTAGCTTATTTTCAGGAGTGAGGGTTAGGGAAGGTTTCCCCTCCCCCTGGTGTCTTAGTAAGCCGGTAAGCTAATCACTAAGAGTATCACCAGTATGATGACGTACTTCATCATAACCCTTTCCTTATTTTGGCCCCTTCCTCAGGAGGGGCTTTCCCGTTCCAGCGTCCCGCTGAAATCTCTGGCTTACCTCCTTTTGCCTTGAACGCACTCTAACGCACTATTTCTTGTTCGCCGTTTTCACCGCTTAATGTTGCGTAATACCTCGCAAAGCCGCGTCAGCATTCAGACGAATCCCGACAGTGTTTCATAATTCCTCCATTTTTCTCCCTTGTTCGCTGGCTAAACTAGTATCATTCCGCGAATCGTTTCAGGATGAGAAACTCATAACAATGAAAGGCAGTAACAAATCCCGCTGGGTGATAGCAATTGTGATCGTCGTGGCCGCCATCGCCGCATTCTGGTTCTGGCAAAGCCGCAGTGAACCCCAGGGAACCGCACCAGGCGCGACTAAACCAGCACAGCACTCGCCAGGGGCTGGGCGTCGTGGTATGCGTTCCGGGCCGTTGGCTCCCGTTCAGGCTGCCACCGCCACCGAGGAAGCCGTTCCACGTTATCTGACGGGGCTAGGCACCATTACTGCCGCCAATACCGCTACGGTGCGAAGCCGGGTAGATGGCCAGCTCATCGCGTTACACTTCGAGGAAGGGCAACAGGTAAAAGCTGGCGACCTGCTGGCAGAGATAGACCCCAGCCAGTTTAAAGTTGCTCTGGCTCAGGCGCAGGGGCAACTGGCAAAAGATAAAGCCACGCTGGCGAATGCCCGTCGCGACCTTGCGCGTTATCAGCAGTTGGTAAAAACCAATCTGGTCTCCCGCCAGGAGCTGGATGCCCAAGAGGCGCTGGTAAATGAGACGTTAGGGACAATCAAAGCGGATGAAGCCAGCGTCGCCAGCGCCCAATTGCAGCTCGACTGGAGCCGTATAACTGCCCCTGTCGATGGTCGGGTCGGTTTGAAGCAGGTGGATGTTGGCAACCAGATTTCCAGCGGCGATACCACCGGTATCGTCGTCATTACACAAACCCATCCTATCGACCTGATATTTACCTTACCTGAAAACGACATCGCCACCGTGTTACGGGCGCAAAAATCGGGGAACCCGTTGAAGGTCGAAGCCTGGGACCGTACTAATTCGCAAAAACTGAGCGAAGGCGTCCTGCTGAGTCTCGACAATCAGATCGACACGAGCACCGGAACCATCAAAGTTAAGGCCCGGTTTAACAATCAGGATGATGCCTTATTCCCGAACCAGTTCGTTAACGCCCGCATGCTGGTCGATACGGAACAAAATGCCGTAGTCATCCCCACGGCTGCCCTGCAAATGGGTAATGAAGGTCACTTTGTCTGGGTGCTGAACAGCGACAATAAGGTGAGTAAACACCTGGTGAAGCCGGGTATCCAGGATAGCCAGAAAGTGGTGATTACCGCCGGGCTGTCCGCAGGAGATCGCGTGGTGACCGACGGTATTGACCGCCTGACGGAAGGGGCAAAAGTTGAAGTCGTGGAGGGGCAAGACGCCTCAGTGACAGACGAGAAAACTGCGCCGCGCGGCTACGGCAAAAAAGGAGCTAACTCCTGATGCAGGTGTTACCGCCCGGCAACTCAGGCGGCCCATCGCGCCTGTTTATTCTGCGCCCCGTCGCCACCACGCTGCTGATGGTCGCCATTTTGTTGGCCGGTATTATCGGTTATCGTTTCTTGCCGATCGCCGCCTTACCGGAAGTGGATTACCCCACGATTCAGGTCGTAACGCTCTACCCCGGCGCCAGCCCGGACGTCATGACCTCGGCAGTGACCGCGCCGCTTGAACGTCAGTTTGGACAGATGTCCGGCTTAAAACAGATGTCATCGCAAAGTTCCGGCGGTGCCTCGGTCGTGACATTGCAGTTTCAACTGACGCTCCCGCTGGATGTCGCCGAGCAGGAAGTACAGGCTGCAATTAACGCCGCGACCAATTTATTACCGGGCGATCTGCCCAACCCGCCGGTTTACAGCAAGGTAAACCCGGCGGATCCACCAATCATGACGCTGGCTGTCACCTCCAGCGCCATGCCGATGACGCAGGTGGAAGATATGGTCGAAACCCGCGTCGCACAGAAAATCTCTCAGGTTTCCGGCGTGGGTCTGGTAACGCTTTCCGGTGGGCAACGTCCGGCCGTCCGCGTCAAGCTTAATGCGCAGGCCATTGCCGCGCTCGGTCTGACCAGCGAAACCATCCGTACGGCAATTACCGGCGCTAACGTCAACTCGGCCAAAGGCAGTCTTGATGGCCCAACGCGCGCCGTCACCCTCTCAGCTAACGACCAGATGCAGTCTGCAGATGAATATCGTCAGTTGATTATTGCCTATAAAAACGGTGCGCCGGTACGTCTGGGCGATGTCGCGACCGTGGAGCAAGGGGCAGAAAATAGCTGGCTGGGCGCATGGGCCAATAAGCAACAAGCCATTGTGATGAATGTTCAGCGCCAGCCTGGGGCAAACATCATTTCCACTGCTGACAGCATCCGCCAAATGCTGCCGCAGCTCACTGAAAGCCTGCCTAAATCAGTAAAAGTCAGCGTGCTTTCGGATCGTACAACCAATATTCGTGCATCCGTAGCTGATACCCAGTTTGAGCTGATGCTGGCGATTGCGCTGGTTGTTATGATTATCTACCTGTTTCTGCGCAATATCCCGGCGACGATTATACCCGCGGTCGCCGTTCCGCTGTCGCTAATCGGCACCTTTGCGGTAATGGTATTTCTTGATTTCTCTATCAATAACCTGACCTTAATGGCGCTAACCATCGCCACCGGTTTTGTGGTGGATGACGCCATCGTGGTGATTGAGAACATTTCACGTTATATCGAAAAAGGCGAAAAACCGCTGACCGCCGCCCTGAAAGGTGCGGGCGAGATTGGTTTTACCATCATCTCTCTGACATTTTCGCTGATCGCCGTGCTGATCCCACTGTTGTTTATGGGCGATATTGTCGGGCGATTGTTCCGCGAGTTTGCCGTAACACTGGCCGTGGCGATCCTGATTTCTGCCGTGGTGTCGCTCACCCTTACGCCGATGATGTGCGCCCGCATGCTCAGCCAGGCATCGTTACGTAAACAGAACCGCTTCTCTCGCGCTTCGGAACGGATGTTTGATCGCGTCATCGCCGGGTACGGCCACTGGCTGGCAAAGGTGCTCAACCATCCGTGGCTGACGCTCAGCGTGGCGCTTGGCACGCTGGCGCTGAGCGTCATGCTGTGGATCTTTATTCCAAAAGGATTCTTCCCGATACAGGATAACGGCATCATTCAGGGCACGCTGCAGGCGCCGCAGTCCAGTTCGTTTGCCAGCATGGCCCAGCGTCAGCGTCAGGTTTCAGATGTCATCCTGCAAGATCCGGCGGTTGAGAGCCTGACCGCTTTTGTTGGCGTGGACGGCACCAATCCGGCATTAAACAGCGCACGTATGCAAATCAACCTTAAGCCACTGGATGAACGTGACGATCGCGTGCAGAAAGTGATCGCGCGGTTACAAGAGGCAGTAAACAACGTTCCTGGCGTCGACCTCTATCTTCAGCCTACTCAGGACCTGACGATTGATACTCAGGTCAGCCGGACGCAATATCAATTCACGCTGCAAGCAACCTCCCTGGATGCGCTCAGCACCTGGGTTCCCCAACTGTTGGAAAAGCTACAACAGCTACCGCAGGTGTCTGATGTCAGCAGTGACTGGCAGGACAAAGGGCTGGTAGCCTATGTGAACGTCAATCGCGACAGCGCCAGCCGTTTAGGCATCAGCATGGCGGATGTCGATAACGCCCTGTACAACGCCTTCGGCCAGCGTCTGATTTCAACCATCTATACGCAGGCAAACCAGTATCGCGTCGTGTTAGAACATGACACCAACACGACGCCAGGGCTTGCGGCCATGGACACTGTTCGTCTGACCAGTAGCGACGGCGGCGTGGTGCCGCTCAGCGCTATCGCCAGCATTGAACAGCGTTTTGCCCCACTGTCGATTAACCATCTCGATCAGTTCCCGGTGACAACCATCTCGTTCAATGTGCCAGACGACTATTCATTGGGCGATGCGGTACAGGCGATTCTGGATGCCGAAAAAACGCTTAACCTGCCAGCGAACATTACCACCCAGTTCCAGGGCAGTACGTTGGCCTTCCAGGCCGCGTTGGGCAACACTATCTGGCTAATTGTGGCAGCGGTTGTCGCGATGTATATCGTACTCGGCGTGCTGTATGAAAGCTTTATTCACCCGATTACCATTCTCTCCACGCTGCCCACGGCAGGCGTTGGCGCACTGCTGGCGTTAATGATTGCCGGCAGCGAACTGGACGTCATTGCGATTATCGGCATTATTTTGCTCATCGGTATCGTCAAGAAAAACGCCATCATGATGATCGACTTTGCCCTGGCCGCAGAGCGCGAACAGGGTATGGCGCCGCGTGAAGCTATTTTCCAGGCCTGCCTGCTGCGTTTTCGCCCGATCCTGATGACCACGCTGGCGGCGCTGCTGGGCGCGTTGCCCCTGATGTTAAGTACCGGTGTGGGTGCTGAATTACGCCGTCCATTAGGGATTGGTATGGTCGGTGGTCTGCTGTTAAGCCAGGTATTAACGCTGTTCACCACCCCGGTGATTTATCTGCTGTTTGATCGTTTGTCGCTGTATGTGAAAAGCCGTTTCCCACGTCAGGAAGAGGAAGCGTAAATGAAATTTTTCGCGCTTTTCATTCATCGTCCGGTGGCGACTATTCTCATTTCTGTGGCCATCACTCTGTGCGGCATACTGGGCTTTCGTCTGCTGCCGGTGGCCCCGCTGCCGCAGGTGGATTTCCCGGTGATTATGGTTAGCGCCTCATTACCCGGCGCATCTCCTGAAACGATGGCCTCCTCCGTCGCCACCCCGCTGGAGCGCTCTCTGGGCCGCATCGCGGGCGTGAATGAAATGACCTCAAGCAGTTCGCTTGGCAGCACACGCATTATTCTCGAATTTAATTTCGACCGTGACATCAACGGCGCTGCGCGAGACGTTCAGGCCGCGATTAACGCCGCACAAAGCCTGCTACCAAGCGGAATGCCCAGTCGCCCAACGTACCGCAAAGCCAACCCTTCCGACGCGCCGATTATGATCCTGACGCTCACTTCTGATACGTATTCTCAGGGTGAGTTGTACGATTTCGCCTCGACCCAACTGGCGCAAACCATCGCGCAAATCGACGGCGTCGGTGACGTGGATGTGGGAGGCAGTTCTCTGCCCGCCGTGCGTGTAGGACTCAACCCGCAAGCGTTGTTTAACCAGGGAGTCTCACTCGACGACGTGCGTAGCGCAATTGATAACGCCAACGTGCGTAAGCCGCAGGGAGCTATCGAGAGTGAAACCCATCGTTGGCAGGTACAAACCAACGATGAGCTAAAAACGGCAGCCGAATACCAACCCATTATCATCCACTACAATAACGGCGCTGCGGTGAGGTTAGGTGACGTTGCGTCGGTGAGCGACTCGGTGCAGGACGTGCGCAATGCGGGGATGACCAATGCCAAACCGGCCATCCTGCTGATGATCCGCAAACTGCCGGAAGCCAATATCATTCAGACAGTAGACAGCATCCGGGCCAAACTACCGGAGTTACAAGCCCTGGTCCCGGCCACCATCGATCTGCAAATTGCCCAGGACCGCTCTCCGACCATTCGCGCCTCGCTGGAGGAAGTTGAACAGACGCTGATTATCTCCGTGGCGCTGGTCATCCTGGTGGTCTTTGTCTTTCTGCGTTCCGGACGCGCAACACTTATCCCCGCCGTCGCGGTTCCGGTCTCGCTAATCGGCACATTTGCCGCCATGTATTTGTGCGGATTCAGCCTGAACAACCTGTCGTTAATGGCGCTAACCATTGCCACGGGTTTTGTCGTCGATGACGCCATCGTGGTACTGGAAAATATTGCCCGCCATCTGGAAGCCGGAATGAAACCACTTCAGGCAGCGTTACAAGGCACGCGCGAAGTCGGTTTTACGGTGCTCTCCATGAGCCTGTCACTGGTGGCAGTGTTTCTGCCGCTGCTGCTGATGGGCGGCCTGCCGGGGCGGCTGTTACGCGAATTTGCCGTCACGCTGTCGGTTGCCATCGGCATTTCCCTGCTGGTGTCGCTGACATTAACGCCAATGATGTGCGGCTGGATGCTTAAATCCAGCGCCCCGCGCGCCCAGACGCGTAAGCGGGGATTTGGTCGCGTGTTGTTAGCGCTGCAACAGGGTTACGGCACATCGCTTAAATGGGTGCTGCGCCATACGCGGCTGGTGGGCGTGGTATTACTCGGTACCATTGCGCTGAACATTTGGCTCTACATTTCCATCCCGAAAACCTTCTTCCCTGAGCAGGATACAGGCGTATTGATGGGTGGGATTCAGGCTGACCAAAGCATCTCTTTCCAGGCGATGCGCGGCAAACTGCAGGACTTTATGCAGATCATCCGCGACGATCCGGCGGTGAATAATGTCACTGGCTTCACCGGCGGTTCCCGGGTCAATAGCGGGATGATGTTTATTACCCTCAAGCCACGCGATGAACGCCGTGAAAGCGCGCAACAGGTGATCGACCGCCTGCGCGTCGCGCTGGCAAAAGAGCCGGGCGCGAATCTGTTTCTGATGGCGGTGCAGGATATTCGCGTCGGCGGACGCCAGGCCAACGCCAGCTATCAGTACACATTGCTGTCAGACGACCTGGCGGCGCTGCGTGAATGGGAACCTAAAATTCGTAAGGCGTTAGCCGCCCTGCCCCAACTGGCGGACGTCAACTCCGATCAGCAGGACAATGGCGCGGAGATGAATCTGATTTACGATCGCGACACCATGTCCCGTCTGGGAATCGATGTTGCCGCCGCCAACAGCCTATTGAATAACGCTTTCGGACAACGGCAGATTTCGACAATTTATCAGCCGATGAACCAGTACAAAGTCGTGATGGAGGTCGATCGGCGCTATACCCAAGATATTAGCGCGCTGGACAAAATGTTCGTCATCAACAATGACGGTAAGGCGATCCCATTATCGTATTTTGCCAAATGGCAACCGGCGAATGCCCCGCTGTCGGTGAATCATCAGGGCTTATCCGCCGCGTCAACGGTGTCGTTTAACCTGCCGACGGGCTCTTCACTTTCTGAAGCGACAGAGGCCATCAACAGGACGATGACCCAGCTTGGCGTGCCCTCAACGGTTCGCGGTAGTTTTGCCGGTACCGCGCAGGTCTTTCAGGACACCATGAACTCGCAGGTGATCCTGATTATTGCGGCCATCGCAACGGTCTACATTGTGTTGGGCATGCTGTATGAAAGTTATGTTCACCCTCTGACTATTCTTTCCACACTGCCTTCAGCGGGCGTCGGGGCGTTACTGGCACTGGAGCTATTCAATGCCCCGTTCAGCCTAATCGCCCTGATAGGGATCATGCTATTAATTGGTATTGTGAAGAAAAACGCCATCATGATGGTCGATTTTGCGTTGGAAGCGCAGAGAAACGGTAAGTTGCAACCGGAGGAAGCCATTTTCCAGGCCTGCCTGTTACGCTTTCGCCCAATAATGATGACCACGCTGGCTGCGCTGTTTGGCGCGCTGCCGCTGGTGTTATCCGCAGGTGATGGCTCCGAACTGCGCCAGCCATTAGGGATCACCATCGTCGGCGGGCTGGTAGTGAGTCAACTCCTGACGCTGTACACCACGCCCGTGGTGTATCTCTTTTTCGACCGTCTGCATCTGCGTTTTTCGCGTAAAAATAGCAAACCGGTAGCCGAGTTATGACAGAACTTCCCGACAGCACCCGCTGGCAACTTTGGATTGTGGCATTTGGCTTTTTTATGCAGTCGCTGGATACCACCATCGTTAATACCGCGCTTCCTTCGATGGCCGCCAGCCTCGGAGAAAGCCCGTTACATATGCATATGGTCATTGTGTCGTATGTATTAACCGTTGCCGTAATGCTGCCTGCCAGCGGATGGCTGGCCGATAAAGTTGGCGTGCGCAATATCTTCTTCACCGCCATCATCCTGTTTACGCTTGGCTCACTGTTTTGCGCGTGGTCCGGCACGCTCAACGAGCTGGTGATGGCGCGCGTCTTACAAGGCGTTGGCGGCGCGATGATGGTGCCGGTTGGCAGGCTAACGGTGATGAAAATCGTCCCGCGTGAGCAATATATGGCGGCGATGACGTTTGTCACGTTACCCGGTCAGATTGGCCCATTGTTGGGTCCGGCGTTAGGCGGCGTTCTGGTCGAGTATGCCTCCTGGCACTGGATATTTTTGCTGAACATTCCGGTTGGTATTGTCGGCGCGATAGCAACGTTAATGCTGATGCCCAACTATACGATGCAAACGCGACGCTTTGATCTTTCGGGATTCGCGATGCTGGCGGTCGGCATGGCGGTGCTAACGGTGGCGCTCGATGGCAGTAAAGGAACCGGCATCTCCGGTATTACGCTGGCAGCGCTGGTTATCTGCGGGGTGTTGGCTATTGCGCTGTATCTGAAACACGCCCATCGTAATCCACGCGCGCTGTTTAGTTTGAATCTGTTTCACACACCAACCTTCTCGTTAGGTCTGCTCGGCAGTTTTGCCGGACGCATCGGCAGCGGTATGCTGCCGTTTATGACGCCGGTGTTTTTACAGATTGGCCTCGGTTTTTCACCTTTTCATGCCGGGCTGATGATGGTCCCGATGGTGCTCGGCAGTATGAGCATGAAGCGCATTGTGGTACAGGTCGTTAACCGCTTTGGCTACCGTCGCGTACTGATCGCCACAACGCTTGGCCTGTCGCTGGTCAGCCTGTTGCTGATGACCACCGCGTTGCTCGGCTGGTATTACGCCCTGCCCTTGGTGCTGTTCTTACAGGGAATGGTCAACTCAACGCGTTTTTCATCCATGAATACCCTGACGCTTAAAGACCTGCCAGACGATCTCGCCAGCAGCGGCAACAGCCTGCTGTCGATGATCATGCAATTGTCGATGAGTATCGGGGTGACTATCGCTGGCCTGTTGCTAGGTATGTTTGGCCAGCAGCATATCGCTGTCGACAGCGGCAGTACGCATACCGTCTTTATGTATACCTGGCTGTGCATTGCATTCATTATTGCGCTGCCCGCCATTATTTTTGCCCGCGTGCCGAACGACACGCAAACTAACGCGGTGATCTCACGGCGCAGAAGGAGCACCTGATGAAGTTCTGGCGGCCCGGTATTACCGGCAAACTGTTTCTGGCGATTTTCGCCACCTGCATCGTGTTGCTGATCAGTATGCACTGGGCCGTACGCATTAGCTTCGAACGGGGTTTTATTGACTATATCAAACACGGTAACGAGCAGCGTCTGCAAATGCTCAGCGACGCGTTGAGCGAGCAGTATGAGCAGCATGGCAACTGGCGGTTCTTACGCAATAACGATCGTTTTGTTTTTCAGATCCTGCGCTCATTTGAACACGACAACGACGATGATAAACCTGGTCCCGGCATGCCGCCGCACGGCTGGCGTACCCAGTTTTGGGTTGTTGATCAAAACGCTCGCGTGTTGGTCGGCCCGCGCGCTCCGGTCCCTCACGACGGTATGCGCCATCCTATCCGTGTCAACGGTAGCGAAGTGGGCGCCGTGATTGCCTCTCCCGTAGAGCGCTTAACGCGAAATACGGATATCAATTTCGACATGCAGCAAAGACGCTCCAGCTGGCTTATCGTCGCGCTCTCCACAATTCTGGCGGCGCTGGCAACGTTTACGCTGGCGCGCAGCCTGTTGGCCCCGGTCAAGCGACTGGTGGAAGGCACGCATAAACTGGCGGCAGGCGATTTCACCACCCGCGTTGCGCCGACCAGTACCGATGAGCTGGGCAAACTGGCGCAAGACTTCAACCAGCTTGCCAGTACGCTGGAAAAAAACCAGCAGATGCGGCGTGACTTTATGGCCGATATTTCTCACGAACTGCGTACGCCGTTGGCGGTGCTACGCGGCGAGCTGGAAGCCATTCAGGATGGCGTACGCCAGTTTACCCCTGACTCCATTACCTCTTTACAGGCAGAAGTCGCAACGCTCACCAAACTGGTGGACGATCTTCATCAGCTCTCCATGTCCGATGAAGGCGCGCTGGCCTATCAGAAAACATCGCTGGACCTTATTCCCCTGCTGGAAGTGGCAAGCGGTGCATTTCGTGAACGCTTTGCCAGTCGTGGATTGACGATACAACTTTCTCTCCCGGACAGCATGACGGTATTTGGCGACAGAGATCGTCTGATGCAATTATTCAACAATCTGCTGGAAAACAGCCTGCGCTATACCGACAGCGGCGGTGGGCTGCATATCAGCGCCGAACAACGTGAACGCATGGTGTTATTAACCTTCGCGGATTCCGCTCCCGGCGTGAGTGAAGAGCAGTTGCAGAAGCTGTTTGAACGGTTTTATCGCACCGAAGGCTCGCGTAACCGCGCCAGCGGAGGTTCCGGCTTGGGGCTGGCGATTTGCGTCAATATCGTCCAGGCGCATAATGGTCTGATCCGCGCCGCCCATTCGCCTTTTGGCGGGGTTAGCATTACAGTAGAGCTACCGCTCGAACGCGATTTACAGAGAGATGTATGACAGAATTACCCATTGATGAAAACACGCCGCGTATTCTGATCGTGGAAGACGAACCCAAGCTGGGACAACTGCTTATCGACTATCTGCGGGCGGCAAGCTACGCGCCTACGCTCATCAGCCATGGCGATCTGGTTCTGCCTTACGTACGTCAAACGCCGCCCGATCTGATCTTATTGGATCTGATGCTGCCCGGCACCGATGGCCTGACCCTGTGTCGGGAAATTCGCCGTTTCTCTGAAGTTCCCATCATGATGGTAACCGCAAAAATCGAAGAGATTGATCGCCTGCTGGGACTGGAGATTGGTGCGGATGATTATATTTGTAAACCCTACAGCCCGCGCGAAGTCGTCGCTCGCGTGAAGACGATCCTGCGTCGTTGTAAACCTCAGCGCGAACTGCAACAAATGGATGCAGACAGCCCGCTGATTGTCGACGAAAGTCGTTTTCAGGCGTCATGGCGGGGGAAAATGCTCGACTTAACGCCCGCGGAATTCCGCTTACTCAAAACGCTGTCACATGAGCCGGGAAAAGTGTTCTCCCGCGAGCAGTTGCTCAACCATCTGTATGACGATTACCGCGTCGTTACCGATCGCACCATCGACAGCCATATTAAGAACCTGCGACGCAAGCTGGAATCGCTGGATGCGGAGCAGTCATTTATCCGCGCGGTGTATGGCGTAGGGTATCGCTGGGAAGCCGATGCGTGCCGAATTGCGTAATCAGCGATAGTCCAAATGATATCGGGTAAGGCGAAGCGACCACCAGCACAATGACTTTACCTGCCCGCCCCTCAGCGCTACAATGCCCGCCCTTAATATGGGGGCACTCCCCTAACCGCCTCATTAAGTGAGGCGAGTCTGACCTGTCATCAGAACGAGATAATTATGTTTAAACCGGAACTCCTTTCCCCGGCGGGAACGCTGAAAAATATGCGTTACGCTTTCGCCTATGGCGCAGATGCTGTCTATGCGGGCCAACCGCGTTATTCACTGCGCGTACGCAACAACGAATTCAACCACGAAAACCTGCAGCTCGGCATTAATGAAGCCCATGAACTGGGTAAAAAATTCTATGTGGTGGTTAACATCGCGCCGCACAATGCCAAGCTGAAAACCTTCATTCGTGATTTGAAACCGGTGGTGGAAATGGGGCCGGATGCGCTGATCATGTCGGACCCGGGTCTGATTATGCTGGTGCGCGAGAACTTCCCTGACATGGATATTCACCTGTCGGTGCAGGCTAACGCCGTTAACTGGGCGACGGTCAAATTCTGGAAGCAGATGGGGCTGACCCGCGTGATCCTCTCTCGTGAACTGTCGCTGGAAGAAATTGAAGAGATCCGTACCCAGGTGCCCGATATGGAGATTGAGATCTTCGTTCACGGCGCATTGTGCATGGCCTATTCCGGGCGCTGCCTGCTCTCTGGTTACATCAACAAACGCGACCCGAACCAGGGCACCTGTACCAATGCCTGCCGCTGGGAATACAACGTGCAGGAAGGGAAAGAAGACGTGGTGGGCAATATCGTCCATAAGTACGAGCCGATCCCGGTACAAAACGTCGAACCCACGCTGGGTATTGGCGCGCCGACAGATAAAGTCTTTATGATTGAAGAAGCCCAGCGACCGGGTGAGTACATGACCGCGTTCGAAGACGAGCACGGCACTTACATCATGAACTCGAAGGATTTGCGTGCTATTGCCCACGTTGAACGTCTGACGCAGATGGGCGTGCATTCGCTGAAGATCGAAGGCCGTACCAAGTCATACTATTATTGTGCACGTACCGCGCAGGTTTATCGCAAAGCGATTGATGATGCCGCTGCCGGCAAACCGTTCGACCCGCAACTGCTGGAGACGCTGGAAGGTCTGGCGCATCGCGGTTACACCGAAGGATTCCTGCGCCGCCATACGCATGACGACTATCAGAACTACGAATACGGTTTCTCTGTGTCGGAGCGTCAGCAGTTTGTTGGCGAATTTACCGGCGAACGTAAAGGCGAACTTGCAGCCGTACTGGTGAAAAACAAATTCACCGTCGGCGACAGCCTGGAGTTGATGACCCCACAGGGCAATATCAACTTTACCCTTGAGCAGATGGAAAACGCGAAAGGCGAAGCCATGCCGGTTGCTCCGGGCGATGGTTACACCGTGTGGATGCCGGTACCTGAGGATATCGATCTGAATTATGCCTTGCTAATGCGTAATTTTGCCGGTGAGTCCACACGTAACCCGCATGCTAAGTAGTTAATTACGGTTATTTTTCAGCGATCGGAAGATTCTTAGAAATCGATCACATACCGTTTCGTTCATTAAGGGTATTATCCCACCCGCTGAAAAACATAACCCATAAATGCTAGCTGTACCAGGAACCACCTCCTTAGCCTGCGTAATCTCCCTTACGCAGGCTTATTTTTTGCCTATAATCTTCTGAAATAAATGGATTTATTTCTTCCAATGTCCACACATTGACCACATCGATACACAAAGCCCCGCAATGCGGGGCTTTGTGTTAATAATGACCTGACGAAGAAGTGGTTTCTCTCGCAAGCAAATGTATGATTCAACCCGCAACACAGAGGCTTATCGCACACAACAGTTTCTTAACGAGTTAAGGTTGTCTATTTGCACCATTGCTCACATTTTAAACCCAGCACCCTATAATGGTTCAGGCCAAATGATAAAATTCAGCTAACTATTCCATACAAGAGTAAGATGTTATATGAGCAATAATTGGATATATGTTGGTGCCGATACTGATGATCATCAATGGTCAAAAGTTGGTAAAACAACACTTGGCCTACATACCCGCCATACCTCTTCACAGAGACCAGGATATTTCATTTTCACTGCTTATAATATAATCAATGGTGATGTTCACAAAATTGAATCCGATCTCTTGAATCACTTAGAAAATATGCAAGATATTGAGAGGCAAAATCACTTTAGTACAGGTAGCAAAAGCGAATGCTTTCGCCTAAACCCTATCGAAATGAGTGAGTTAGTCGAATGTTTCATTGAACAACGCTATCCTTCCTCAGTGTATTACGACAATTTGACTAATAGCCTAAGCCGATTTCAATGTATTGATTCGGTGTATCGGCTGTTTGTTCCAAATTTGGTACCTACTCTGGATTTATCAGGCTGGGATACGCAACCGCAAGCAACTCCTCCAAGTAGTTTGAATCTTACGAGTGATCGATATTTTTCCGGTAATCAGGTTGAGACAGTTATAGATTTAGGCGATGGTATGTTTCTTGATCTTGAATCAGGAATGGAATTTTACAGAGATGACGATGGAAATGTTGAGTGGAAAGAATGGAAATAGCACGACTAATCCACTGCAATTTATTTTCTCTCGATGAACCTCAGATACCAGCACTCATCACTTTGCTGTAAGTCATGTGGGTGGATGGAATCAAGGTTGTGCCGCTGAGTGAAGTCGCCACGAAAGATGACTTTTTCAATATCAAAAAGGTGAGCGCCGCTGACCTGCTCGATACACACCGCGTACCGTTCCAGCTCATGGGCGGTAAGCCGGTAAATATTGGCTCAATGGGGGATGTGGAGAAGGTGGCGCGGGTGTTTGTGCGTAACGAGCTGACCCCGCTTCAGGAGCGCTTTAAAGAGATTAACGACTGGCTTGGGATTGAAGTAATAAAATTTAAGGACTACGACCCAGAGTAATTTAAATAAGGGAGTGCATAATGCGCACTCCCCTCCTCATGTGATCGTGACAATTCTATTTCTATATTGATTCTGTAAACTCCGACATATTCCATGCTTATATTCAGAAGAAGAGTAATTAAAAAAACGCTTTGCCAAATTTATAATAAATTTATTATTATTTATCAGTTTTAAAATCTTATCCTCAGTACCAATAAGATTATAACCATCTTCTAATAATTCTTTAGTAACTGAGTTCATACAAGCGTTTGTATTATCTTCGAAGCACCATGAATTTCCTTTAAATTGATAATTGACCTCTCCTCGTATTTCTGAAGGATTAAATCTATGATCATTTACAGCTATAAAATTCTTATGGGAAAGCAAATCAACTTCTAGTGATGAATACTCGGCATGATCTTTTTTGCATTCAACAATTAACTGATTAATTATTTTAACCCATATAGCCCACGCATCTTTATGAGAACCACCTCCCTTTTCATTTTTTATTATTATCAGCTCTTTGCAGTCTAGAGAAAATTCTATTGTACTCAATCCAGAACGTATTCCGTCTAGTGGAACAACTGCCCCCTCTTTGACTTTTTTGATAGCTTTATCATCGATATTCGTCAAGCTATAACCTAATACCCGCATGAGGTAATGGACTGAATAATATGCAGCATAATAATGCTCAACTACTTGCCATGATAAATTATGTTGCTGCACTTGCCGCGATCTATCCAGAGAAACCATCGCAGCAAGAAAGAATTTATGGGCCTCACCGGCAATAAATTTACCAAACTTCACATCATCTATCATCAGCATGTCAATAATCTGAGGTGAAGCAGGAATGGCAGGTGAAGTCGCTGTTGCATGCGTTTTAGTTGAAGCAGGAGAAAACCCTCTCACAAGAAAGTTTAAATTTTCCAAGTTTTCACTAAATCTAGTTACGCTTTTCTTTCTCGCTCCAGCAACGAGATCTCGCGCGGAATAAGAAATTAGCCGTAATAATTTATCATCATTACTCATATTGTCAGATTTTGCTTTAAGAGTTTTTTGTCTAATGCTTCTATCGATTTAGCAGTAGTTCTGCTACTCAATAGAGTGTCAGCATTATTATCAATACTGCGAGAAAGATAACGCTTATGTTCACTAATCAAGGAAAGTTTGTCTGGAGCATTATCAGAAATAATAGATATAATCGCCTTGCTATGTCCTATCAATATTTTAAAAGAAGTTGGCTTAGTAATTAAAGAGTTAAAATCGATAGAGTAATTTTGCAACGCATCTTTTACTGCATACAAATAAGCATTAATAATACCATAAAGATTATCAGGATTGTCAATATTAAATGCTTTTAACAATGGTTTAAAAGCCTCATAGAAAGTTACTTTTGATAATTTAGAACGTTGCTTTTCAAATCGAGACAACTTATTTTTCAAACAACTATCATTCTGCTCTTCAAACAATGTAAATATAACATCAAGAAGAGCTTCATCACTGGTTTCTGTAGCAGCTAATTTCTTTATGTCCAGTAATAACTCTTTAGGAACAGGTTTTTGTTGAGTATTAACATCAATGAATATTTTTGCTTCATGAACGGGAGATAGATCACTAAAAATTACAACGGGCACTCGCAATTTAATCCCATCAAATCCCATTTCGTTTAGCATCCTGAAACCATAAACGCGATGCTGCCCATCTATAATAAGAAATGAAGCAGGATCAACATTAAAACCTACAGTTTTATTTTTACTTAGATATTCAAACCCTGCTTTGGATTGTGCAGAAAGAATAATACTCGAAGGAATAACATTACCTCTACGTATATACTCTGCGATACTCGCTGCCCTTTTTACATCTAATGAACGCTGGAATCCTGATATTGGATCTTCATCACGTGGATTAGTTGAGCAACATTCTGCAATAACATCTATTGGAAGAGTTAATGTGTAAAATTTATGCTGACCTTGCGTGATTAAGGAAGCGCTGAAGAACTCGCGTTCAGCCATGATTCAATCCTATGAAAATTATAATTTGTGTTTACATTGTTGCTCTTACTTGTCAAAAAAACAAGGTATAAGTAACTGGCGCGCAGTGCTATCCCCGCCTCGCCTACCCGCTTTATGGGTCGGTTTTAATGCAGTTGCATGACCACTCTGGATCCGCGCCATCTCTGGCTGCGCACGCCCAGAACGGGCTTCCCCAACGCATGCAAAGCAATGCACCTGTTACATGCACGGCTAAAAAACCGGGAAATTGTGGGAAAATGGAATAATAAAACCTGCTTTAATCGTGCCGGTTGGGGGTGATCTCTACGGGACAGGCTAACGCCTCGCGGGGCTCATTGTTCAACCCCGCTGGCACTGAAAACAAGTTTCAGCACCGGCGGCGTTTGCTATGGTCGACGCAGTGGTGGCTTCGTCATATTTGATGGCCGAAACGCCTTAATTTTCGGATTGCTGATATCGCTGTATTTGCGGTGATTATCCGGACGACACCGGCACACCCGACCAGTTCGTCAGGGGTCAGATTCTCGTTAATCATAATTTGTTGCAGGCGATTCACGACGGCCATCAGCTTAATGTTTTGCGTTGAATGTACCGGCGGCACTGGCATCATTCGCATATGACTCATTTAAACCACCCATTTTTTTAGCATCTGCGACCAGCTTGTCGGAATATTGCCTGACACCATCATCAGCGACATAAGCCCCACCCGAAACGCCGTTAAGTGTTTCATATCCAATAGCCAGCCTTAACGGGTGTAGAAATACCGACTACTCTCTCGATATCTTCCTCGTGTTCATTGACCTCATCAGTCACCTTACGGGCGACCCTGACAGCCCGGCTGTCACGTGGTTTATTCGCACCAACCTGCGCGGCGATATACAGGTCGAACTCCCCCTCATCTGCAGCAACTCGCGCAGCTTCGACACGGTAGTCAAAATCACTGGCGATACTCACGCCGCGCGGTAGCTTTCGCAGCTCTCGATATGCGCCCATTGTCGGCAGGCTAATAGCTTTGAATTGAGGAACGCGCCATGTTGACCCCATGCGGTAACGGCTGCGGCGGTGTCTTTCAGTGGCTTGCCAGTGTCTTTATCAACCGCACCATCAAGGGCATAACCATTGATATTCTTTGAAATATATTTAGCGATATAACCTATTGCACCCCCGCGATTGAGGCGTTTAGATTCAAAGCGTTGTTTCGTCGCCGTCCTCTTTGAGGGCATACCGGCGCATAATCTCGGTGATGGCTTTACGCTGACCGGGTTTGCAAAACAGCATCATGTGCTAGTGCGGCGTTCCGTCGTGGTGCGGTTCTCTGAGGAAGTAGCTGTAATGATTGCGGGTAAGGGTTATCTGTTCCCTGATACCTCATACCCGAAGTTCAGGCGAACAATGAAAGATGTAAAACCGGATCTACCGGATGGACAAGCAACCCACGCATTGCGTCACAGTTTTGCTACCCACTTTATGATTACGGCGGGAGTATCATCACCTTGCAGAGAATACTGGGGCATTCACGGATAGAGCAGACAATGGTCTATGGGTACTTTGCCCGGAGTATCTACAGGATGCTGTTTCACTCAATCCGCTACGTGGTGGTGTTGACTTCCAGAGTGTCCACAGTAGGGTAGTTCATTTGGCTTTCAGTGGTCTTGCGTGCCGCGCAAATGCGCATTGCACCGCTGAAAGCCCATGTTACTTACCCCGAAAAACGCACTTACGCAGGCTTATTTTTTGCCTGCTGGTTTACGCCATCAATCCACAATAAACAACTTTGCTCCCGTTGCGGTTGATGAGCGATGCGCTTCTGCATGATCGGCCACCTGGTAACTCATACCTGGCTTTAGATCGAACGCGCGGCCATCTTCCAGTTCCGTGCGTAACTCACCTTCCAGACAAAACAGAACGTGTCCTTTCGAACACCAATGGTCGGCCAGATATCCCGGCGAATATTCGACAATTCGCACCCGAACATCACCCGCAAAAGCCACTTTCCATGTAGCATATCCAGACTCACCAGGATGCTGCTCGGGAATAACCTGCGACCAGTCGGTCACATGGAATGGAATATTGTCCAGTTTCATCATTTAGCTCCACGGTAAGTCGTCTTCAGGCGAAAAAAAACCGGGCATTACGCCCGGCTCATTAGTGATTAGAACTTAATGTGCGGCTTCTGGCTTGTGCTTTTGCGCACTCTGGAAACCATAGGTCAGCTCATTTTTCTCTTTATCCAACTCAACGGTTACCTGGCCACCATCCACCAGCGAACCAAACAGCAGTTCGTTGGCCAATGGTTTTTTCAGGTTGTCCTGAACAACACGCGTCATTGGACGTGCGCCCATCGCGCGGTCATAGCCTTTCTCAGCCAGCCAGTTACGTGCTTCCTGGCTTACTTCCAGCGAGACGCCTTTCTGATCCAGCTGTACCTGCAACTCGACAATAAACTTATCAACAACCTGATGAATCACCTCGGTAGAGAGATGGTCAAACCAGATAATATTGTCGAGACGGTTACGGAACTCCGGCGTAAACACTTTTTTGATTTCGCCCATCGCATCAGTGCTGTTGTCCTGATGAATAAGCCCAATCGATTTACGCTCGGTCTCACGTACCCCGGCGTTGGTGGTCATGACCAGCACCACATTACGGAAGTCCGCCTTACGGCCATTATTGTCGGTCAGCGTACCGTTATCCATTACCTGCAGCAGCAGGTTAAAGACATCCGGGTGCGCTTTTTCGATTTCATCCAACAGCAGGACCGCATGCGGGTGCTTAATGACCGCGTCGGTCAGCAAACCGCCCTGGTCATAACCGACATATCCCGGAGGCGCACCAATCAGACGGCTGACGGTGTGACGTTCCATATACTCGGACATATCAAAACGCAGCAGCTCAATGCCGAGCGCTTTGGACAGCTGCACCGTGACTTCGGTCTTACCAACGCCAGTCGGTCCGGCAAACAGGAATGAACCGACAGGTTTATGCTCATGGCCGAGACCGGCACGGCTCATTTTGATCGCTTCAGTCAGCGCCTCAATGGCTTTATCTTGTCCGAATACCAGCATTTTCAGACGGTTACCCAGATTTTTCAGCGTATCACGATCGCTCTGCGACACGCTCTTCTCCGGGATACGCGCGATGCGGGCCACCACGGACTCAATATCGGCAACGTTAACGGTTTTCTTGCGTTTGCTGACCGGTAACAGACGCGCACGAGCCCCCGCTTCATCGATCACATCAATGGCTTTATCCGGCAGATGACGATCGTTGATGTATTTCACCGCCAGTTCGACCGCGGCACGCACCGCTTTCGCGGTGTAACGAACGTCATGGTGCGCTTCGTATTTCGGTTTCAGACCGTTGATAATCTGCACGGTCTCTTCTACCGACGGCTCAGTGATATCAATTTTCTGGAAACGGCGCGCTAACGCCCGGTCCTTCTCAAAAATATTGCTGAATTCCTGATAGGTCGTGGAGCCTATCACACGGATTTTACCGCTGGAGAGCAGAGGCTTGATTAAGTTCGCCGCATCCACCTGGCCACCCGATGCCGCACCCGCACCGATAATGGTGTGGATCTCATCAATAAACAGGATGCTGTTGGTATCCTGTTCCAGCTGTTTCAGCAGCGCCTTAAAGCGTTTTTCAAAATCGCCACGGTATTTGGTGCCCGCCAGCAGCGACCCGATATCCAGAGAGTAAAGGGTGCAGTCCGCCATAACTTCCGGCACGTCGCCCTGGACAATACGCCAGGCAAGGCCTTCGGCAATCGCGGTTTTACCGACGCCAGATTCACCCACCAACAGCGGGTTGTTTTTTCTACGGCGGCAGAGTACCTGAATGGCGCGCTCCAGCTCTTTTTCCCGGCCAATGAGCGGATCAATTCCACCCACACGGGCAAGCTGGTTAAGGTTAGTCGTGAAGTTCTCCATACGGTCCTCCCCGCCAGCTTGCTCTTCGTTATTTGGCTGATTCCCGGAGTCAGAAGACTGACTTGGTTCGTCTTTGCGCGTGCCATGAGAAATAAAATTCACCACGTCCAGACGACTCACTTCATGCTTACGCAGCAGATAGGCCGCCTGAGATTCCTGCTCGCTAAAGATAGCTACCAGAACATTTGCGCCGGTAACTTCATTGCGCCCGGAGGACTGAACATGAAAGACCGCGCGTTGCAGTACACGCTGAAAACTCAACGTTGGCTGCGTGTCGCGCTCTTCTTCACTGGCAGGCAATACGGGTGTGGTTTGTTCAATGAAGGCTTCGAGTTCCTGACGGAGCGCCACCAGATCCACAGAACACGCTTCCAGCGCTTCGCGGGCCGATGGGTTACTGAGCAACGCCAGTAACAAGTGCTCGACGGTCATAAACTCATGTCGGTGCTCGCGCGCTCTGGCGAAAGCCATGTTTAAACTGAGTTCCAGTTCTTGATTGAGCATAGGCACCTCCCCCAATATTTATGCCTGCATTCAGGCTTTTTCCAGCGTACACAGCAACGGATGCTCGTTCTCCCTTGCATATTTGTTCACCATCGCGACTTTGGTTTCAGCCACTTCGGCAGTGAATACGCCGCAGATAGCTTTACCTTGATAGTGAACTGCAAGCATCAGTTGCGTTGCACGTTCTACATCATAAGAAAAGAATTTTTGTAACACGTCAATAACAAACTCCATCGGAGTGTAATCATCATTGATTAATATCACTTTATACATAGATGGCGGTTTTAGCGCGTCGCGCAATTTGTCTTCCGCCAGCAGATCGAAATCCAGCCAGTCGTTCGTCTTACTCATTGTCAGTCGTCATCTTCAGTTACGGTTTCCGGCAGAAAATGTTGCCGCTGACAAGCAGCCTATGCACACAATCAATCTACCTCAAGTATTAGATAACTATCATCTATTAGTGCCATCCGCGACATCTGTCACAGAACCGACAATAGCGTTAACTGCTTCAAATTTTGATGCATTTTTACCCTATTCCATCCGTCTGACGCTTGACGCCCCGCCTGATTTCTCTAAATTGTAGTTTCGAGAGTTGGCGAGGTTTTGAACAGCCCCCACTCCGCAACCGGTTCATTCCATCTTACTTATATAAGATCTACGAAGGATGTCGAAGTATGGAAACGGGTACTGTTAAGTGGTTCAACAACGCCAAAGGGTTTGGTTTCATCTGCCCCGAAGGCGGCGGCGAAGACATTTTCGCCCATTACTCCACCATTCAGATGGATGGTTACAGAACGCTAAAAGCCGGACAGTCTGTCCAGTTTGATGTCCACCAGGGGCCAAAAGGCAATCATGCCAGTGTCATCGTGCCTGTCATTGAAGCAGAAGCCGTCGCTTAACCCTTCTGTTTCATTGTGTACATCCCGCAGTCAAAATGCCAGCCTTTGCGGCTGGCATTTTTATCTCTGTAACATTATTCCCGCGCCAACGCATCTACCGGATCAAGCCGCGCCGCATTACGCGCCGGTAACCAGCCAAACAAAATTCCGGTAGCGGTTGAGCACAGGAATGCCGTGAGCAGCGCAACGGGTGAGAAGCCAATTTCCCAGCCGGGCAGGAATAACTGTAGCGTAAAGGCGATCAGCATCGACAACGTGATGCCCAACGCGCCGCCAACCAGACATACCAGCACCGCTTCAATGAGGAACTGTTGCAGCACATCACTGGCGCGCGCGCCAACCGCCATACGAATGCCAATCTCGCGCGTTCGTTCGGTTACCGAAACCAGCATAATATTCATCACGCCGATTCCACCTACCACCAGCGAAATGACCGCCACCAGCGTCAGGAAGAGTTGTAATGTACGTGTGGTCTTTTCGGCGGTTTTCAAGACGCCGTCCATATTCCAGGTAAAGAAATCTTTCTTCCCATGGCGTAACGACAACAGACGGGTAAGTTGCTGCTCAGCCTGAGCGCTATCAAAACCGTCCTTCACTCGCACGGTGATTGAGTTCAGCCACGATTGCCCCATAATTCGCCCGGACATGGTGCTGTAAGGCAGCCAGACCCGCAGGATCTTACTACTGCCGAACATCGACTGTTTCTCCTCTGCAACACCAATCACCGTAGCAGGCATATTTCCCACCAAAATGACCTCGCCCACCACCTTCGCTTTGTTGGGGAACAACTGACGTCGGGTATTACTGTCAAGCACCACCACCTGCGCCCGGCCAGCCAGTTGCTCAGCGTTAAAGGTGGTGCCTTCGCTAAACGTCATGCCATAGACATTGAAATAGTCGCCGCTAACGCCGTTCGCACTGGCTGCCACGTCAATATTACCGTAGCGTAACCGCAGGTTCTTCGACACCGCAGGCGTCACCGAACTTACCCAGGGCTGTTTCTGCAGCGCGGTTAAATCGTCATATTTCAGCGCCTGTTGATACTGCGGATCGTCATCGCCGAAATCTTTGCCTGGATAGATATCAATGGTATTGGTACCGATAGCGCGAATGTCTGCCAGCACCAGCTGTTTTGCCGCATCCCCCACCACCACAATTGAAACCACCGAAGCAATACCGATGATAATCCCTAGCATGGTCAGCAGCGTACGCATCTTATTCGCAGCCATTGCCAGCCAGGCCATGGTGAGCGCTTCGCGAAAACCGCTGATAAACTGACTCCAGCCGGATACTGTTTTCACTGTCGACTCGGAGATTTCGCGTCCGCCAGAAGATTTGTGCGGCGGCGGATTACGTACGATCTCTCCGTCGCGAATTTCAATGACGCGCTCGGCCTGCGCGGCGACCTGGCTGTCGTGCGTAACGATAATTACCGTATGGCCGCGATCGCGAAGTTGATGCAAAATCGCCATCACCTCTTCGCCAGAATGGCTATCCAACGCGCCGGTGGGTTCGTCGGCCAGGATCACCTGCCCACCGTTCATCAACGCACGCGCAATACTGACCCGCTGCTGCTGACCACCGGAAAGCTGGGAAGGCTGATAATCAACCCTGTCGCCCAGCCCCAGCCGCTGGAGTAATTCCTGCGCACGAGCCAGACGTTGCTTACGTTCAGTCCCGGCATAGACCGCTGGCACCTCAACATTTTGCGCGGCGCTCAAATGCGACAGCAAATGATAACGCTGGAAGATAAAACCGAAATGCTCGCGTCGCAGCTGCGCTAACGCATCACTATCGAGAGTGGAGACATCGCGCCCGGCCACCCGATACGTGCCGCTGGTAGGTTTATCGAGACAGCCGAGAATATTCATCAGCGTCGATTTACCCGAACCAGACGCGCCGACAATCGCCACCATTTCACCGGCCTGAATGCTCAAGGAAACGTCCTTTAACACCTCGACCTGTCCTTCGCCTGACGGGTAACTGCGGCGGATATTGCTCAGCTCAAGCAATGCCGTCATTTCGCCGCTCCTGGATTGCCCTCGCCGGTAATGACTTCATCTCCCTCTTCCAGCCCCTTCACAATCTCCACATCGGTGTCATTGCGCGCGCCGATCACCACCTCACGCTCGCGGGTTTCGCCGTTACGCAGCAGCCTGACGTTATAGCGATTATTGCCAATAGGATCGCCCAGCGCCGACAGCGGGATGGTCAGGACATTTTTGACATCCGTGAGCTGAATATGGACCTGTGCGGTCATATCCAGACGCAGGATCCCTTTCGGGTTAGGCACTTCAAAGCGGGCATAGTAGAAAATCGCATCATTCACTTTTTCCGGCGTCGGCAGGACATCTTTCAGCGTACCTTCGTAGCGCGTCTGCGGATCGCCCAGGACGGTGAACCAGGCTTTTTGTCCGGGATGCAGGTGAATAACATCCGCCTCGGAAACCTGCGCTTTCACCAGCATGGTACTCATGTCTGCTAACGTCAGAATGTTAGGCGCCTGCTGGGCGGCAATAACGGTTTGTCCTTGCAGGGTGGTTATTTGCGTAACCTCACCCGCCATCGGCGCCACAATGCGGGTGTAATCAAGGTTGGTCTTTGCTGTATCAAGAGAGGCTTGATTACGCTTAATCTGCGCATCAATGGTGCCGATTTGCGCCTGTTTGACCGCCATCTCGGTAGCCGCGGTATCGAGATCCTGTTGTGAAACCGCCTGGGTTTTCGCCAACTGTTGCTGACGGGAAAGCGTCACCCGCGCCAGCTTCCACTCGGCTTCAGCCTGTAAACGCTGAGCGCGTAATTCCATCAGCGTCGCTTCAACCTCTTTGATCTGGTTTTGCGCCTGTTCAGGATCGATAACGCCAAGCAGTTGATCTTTTTTTACTTTATCGCCAATCGCGACCGACAGCGTTTTTAACTGCCCACTGACCTGCGCCCCGACGTCAACTTTTCGCAGCGCATCCAGTTTCCCGGTTGCCAGTACGCTTTGCTGAAGATCGCCTGGACGAACAATTAACGTTTGATACTGAGGTAAAGGCGCATTAAGCGTTCGCCATAGTGCAATTATCGCCACAATAAGGATGATAGCGAAGATAAAATAGCGTTTTTTGATTTTTCCCTTGAGCTTCATAAATGTCCCAATTCCCCCAATACGTCCATCAGAGTGGAGTGTTAAACGTCAACGTTAAATAAATAGCAGTTGAAAAGCGCAAGAATAACAGAGTTATTGATGAATGGTTAAGATCCGCTGTGCTGAAATTAATGCCAGGGTATCAATCGGATTTATATTATGAGTCAACTAACTGAAAGCGCTTTTCTTTCCAGCAAACCCATCACCAGCCTGAGTCTTTTTTACAGCCTGAGCCGCGGTCAATTACGGCCTGCACAGTGTTGGGATAAACGGAGCTTTCGGCGTAAGTTTATCTGGCGTTCATTGCTGATACCTCGCCTTACCCAGGAATGGATGACTGAACTGGCGCAGTGGCCGGAGCTTGAAGACCTGCTCGCCCGTCAACCCCGACTGCCCGTTCGTCTGCATCGTCCTTACCTTGCCGCCAACTTCGATCCCAGAATGCGATTAGATGCGGTGCGTTTTCATTATCATGTTATCCGCCATGCATTTTTACCTGGTGAATTTAACGCTTTATTAAGTCATGACGGCTTACAGTTGGCGCAAATTGCAGGCAAAGATAACGAGATATTTACCGTGACCATGATGATGTTTCCGGTACTGGATAAAGAAGGTGAAAGTACCATTCTGGTACGAAATGGCGATGGTGACGAGCTGACTAAAATGACATTTACGTTCTGCGAATATAATGGGAAAAGTACATTATTTATCGGCGGCATGCAGGGCAATTCACAACTTCCGCACGAAGCAACACAAAAAGCGACCAAATCCTGCCACGGAATATTCCCCAAACGCCTTGTTATGGAAGCCATTTGTCGTTTAGCGGAACAATTGAATATCGAAAAGGTAATGGCTGTCAGTAACGAGCAGCATATCTTTCGCAGTCCGCGTTACAACGATAAAAACAAAGTGATTCTTTCCGACTACAACGCATTTTGGGCGTCGCTTGGCGGCGAGTGCGACAGCCGCGGGTACTATCATATTCCGCGTGCGCTGGCACGAAAAAGCGAAGCGGAGATTGCCAGTAAAAAACGCGCAGAATACCGCCGTCGCTATCAGCTACTGGACAGCATCCACGCGCAGCTGTCGTCGATGTTTCGCCACTAATCCGCTCTGCCGCGTGCCAGCCACAGCACGCGGGAAAACATTTTCCGCAACAAAGTGGGAACGGCGTCTACACCACGCCGCCCTGCTTCCATCGCCACCTCGATCGCCAGATCCGGTTTTGACGAATGATGAATCGCCTTGGAGATAATTTTGCGCATATTCATTGGCACGTTTTCCGGGATCTGCGCGACGCGATGAAAGACATCGGCGAACCCCTGACGATACATAAAGTGTTCCATATCCAGCGCGGGGAGCATGGTTAAATGATCGCGCTCCTCCTCTCTGTCGTTATTCAATAAACCGCGCACCGTGGCGGCATACTTTTTCCCCGCTTCATCGCCATCGACCAGCACGTGCCATTCAATTCCCATCCGGCGGGCAAACTTAACCAGTGGTTTAAGGCCTGACTGAGCAAATTCAATGACTTTAATGCCTTCCGCATCAAAGTGGTGTCCGCACTGGCGGGCCAGCTCGTTAATGACCCAGGTTTCCGTTTCGCCTTCCACCAGCAGCCAGCAGCGGGCAAACAGTGAAGATGCGCGATTGAAACGAATATGGAAAGCAATACGCCGACCGTCCTCCGCGCTGATCCCACCCGGCCCCAGTCGCCAGGCGGCGACGCGGGATGACTCACGCACCAGACGGACAACATGTTCCACCGGCGTGAGAGACAGCAACTCACCGGAGTTGGTGGTCGCCACCCGCTGGAGAGGAAGTAGATTCAGCAGGTGCCAGGCAACCGACAACATGATGGGATGTAAACGCGTTTCCGGGTCTTCTATCAGCAATAAAGGCCGGGCATCTTTATCCAGCCTTAACGTGCCTTTGGCCTGCAACAGCGTCGAGAACAGTCCCAACAGGATAACGCGATGCGTTCGTCCGCCAGGTTTATCAATCATGCGGTTAATGATATCCAGATAGCGCCAGCTACGTTGCTCATTATTGGAGCGGCGGCGCATCAGGCGATAGCGGGACTGACCAGAACCCTGCTCAGAAAAATAGTGCTCTAATAGCTGCACCATAGCCGACAGCCCCTGACGAATCTGCCCATCGGTCAGGTTTTGTGGTCGGGTAGCCAGTTCACGCGCCAGAAAATCCAGCTGGCGAGCGGTCACTTCAACATCCGCCGAATCCGGCACCGTACCGTTACGAATGCGCCGCATAAAACGCGCGTCACGCAGACGCAACACAGGCATCAGACGCACGAGATGCCGCGCCAGATCGTTAATGTCGTCGAGATTTAGCGGATGACCATCACTATCAAGAAAACTACGTAGCGTCAGGACGGTCCCATCATCCGCGCATTCGCCCTCCAGACGATAGAATATACGGTGATAGCTATCGTGGCACGGCGTCCAGCAGGCTTCCAGAGGACGGTAGCGACGAACCCGATGACGGCCCGGCTGAGATTCACGAAACGTCAGGATAATGTGCAAATGATGTTCCCGGCCCTGTATATCCCCCGGCGGGAACCAAAAATCATCGCGGTCAAAGTGGTACAAATCAGATTCCGGCGACAGCAGCAAGGTTAAGGCATCCAGCAGACTGGACTTCCCCCACGCGTTCTCCCCAATCAGTACGTTACTCTGCTCAAGCATCAACGACAGGCGGTTAATACCACGAAATCCAACAATCTCAACGCGTTCGAGAATCATATAGCCTCCGGAAATGCTAACTTTTTCCTTCAAGTTATCAGGAGTATAACGTTAACCGAGCGCTCAGGGCACCCGATATCATCAGGAGGTTAATCGCAGAAATCAAAAAAATTAAGAATATTCTTCTTATGTTTTCCTGTGATTATAATTTCTGAGCTCAATCATCATTTTTAGCTAATTGAACTATGCTTCATTCATCCAATATTCAAAAAGGAATCACGACATATTGCCTTAAATCAAATTTTTTCATCAATTTAACTGGCGAAGGGATGATGTTTTTTTCTAAAATACCCGCTCTTTCATCATCGTCCCTTTAAGCGATGAATTACCGGGCAAGGAATACGAACCCGGAACTTTTAATTGAGGTGGTTATGTTCAGGAAATTAGCAGCCGAATTCTTCGGTACGTTTTGGCTCGTCTTTGGTGGGTGCGGTAGCGCAGTACTGGCCGCAGCATTCCCGGAATTGGGAATTGGATTCACCGGTGTCGCATTGGCATTTGGTCTGACCGTATTAACTATGGCCTTTGCCGTGGGCCATATTTCAGGTGGACATTTTAACCCGGCAGTAACCTTCGGTTTATGGGCTGGCGGTCGCTTCCCGGCGAAAGACGTTATTGGATATGTTATTGCGCAGGTTGTGGGCGGTATTGTTGCAGCTGCGGCTCTGTATCTAATTGCCAGCGGTAAAGCAGGTTTTGATGCAACCGCCAGCGGTTTTGCTTCGAACGGCTTTGGTGATCATTCACCTGGCGGTTATTCCATGCTTTCTGCTGTTGTAATTGAAATTATTCTGACCGCTGGTTTCTTATTAGTGATCCACGGCGCGACCGACAAACATGCTCCGGCAGGTTTTGCCCCTATTGCAATCGGTCTGGCGTTAACACTGATCCACTTGATCAGCATTCCAGTCACTAATACCTCCGTAAACCCGGCACGTAGTACCGCAGTTGCCATTTTCCAGGGCGGCTGGGCATTGCAACAATTGTGGTTCTTCTGGGTCATGCCAATTATCGGTGGGGTTCTCGGTGGTCTTATTTACCGCACTCTGCTGGAAAAACGCGATTAATCGATAACAAAAAGGCCTGGCGAAAGTCAGGCCTTTTTTTCCTCGCTATATTTCCTTTTATTTGCAACTTTACTCCCCTCTTTGCATTGAGTAGTGTGTGCTTGCGCATTTCGTCTTACATCTCAGCAAGGATCGGGTTTTCATGTTTTCAGGGCTGTTAATCATTCTGGTTCCCCTTATTGTGGGCTACCTTATTCCACTTCGGCACATGGGCGCACTAAAACTCATCAATCGCCTGTTGAGCTGGATCGTCTACCTTATTCTCTTTTTTATGGGCATCAGCCTGGCGTTTCTGGATAATCTCGCCAGCAACCTGTTAGCCATACTTCATTATTCTGCTGTCAGCGTGACGGTTATTTTGCTGTGTAATATCGCCGCGCTGTTCTGGCTGGAGCGTTCACTGCCCTGGCGGCATAACCATCAGCAAGAGAAACTACCGTCGCGGATCGCGATGGCGTTTGAGTCGCTCCAGCTTTGCGGGGTTGTCGTGGTGGGCTTCCTGCTGGGTCTCACCGGTCTTTCCTTTTTGCAGCACGCCACCGAAGCCAGCGAATATACGTTAATCTTTTTACTGTTCCTGGTGGGGATTCAGCTTCGCAACAGCGGCATGACCCTCAAGCAAATCGTGCTGAATCGCCGGGGCATGATTGTTGCCGCCGTCGTCGTCGCCAGTTCGATGCTGGCGGGGGTTATCAATGCGTTGATCCTCGGCCTGCCGGTCAAAACCGCGATGGCGATGGCGTCAGGTTTTGGCTGGTATTCGCTGTCCGGTATTCTGTTAACCGAATCGTTCGGGCCGGTGATTGGCAGTGCCGCCTTCTTTAATGACCTGGCGCGTGAACTGATTGCCATTATGTTGATTCCCGGCATGGTGGGCCGCAGTCGCTCTACCGCGTTGGGGCTATGCGGGGCCACATCGATGGATTTCACCCTGCCGGTTTTACAACGCAGCGGTGGACTGGAAATGGTTCCGGCAGCCATCGTGCACGGTTTTATCCTGAGTCTGTTAGTCCCTCTGTTAATGGCATTTTTCTCCGCCTGACCCTCAAACAAATACCTCTCTGGCGGTAGTCGGCTACCGCCAAAATTGCGCTAAATCAATCTCCTTGCAAGTTGTAGTAGAAATCCCTTTTATCCCTGCGCGCACAGGCATAACCTTAAACATGTATATCAAATATAACTTTAAAAGGTGTGACCATGTTTTGTGTGCAATGTGAACAAACCATCCGTACTCCGGCAGGGAACGGCTGCTCTTACGCGCAGGGTATGTGCGGTAAAACGGCTGAAACCTCCGATTTGCAGGATCTGCTGATTGCTTCCCTACAAGGTCTGTCTGCATGGGCTGTTAAAGCGCGTGAATACGGCATCATCGACCATGACGTTGATAGCTTCGCACCGCGTGCGTTCTTCTCCACGCTGACCAACGTTAACTTCGACTCCCCGCGTATTGTTGGCTATGCCCGTGAAGCAATTGCCATGCGCGACGCGCTGAAAGCACAATGTCTGAACATCGATGCGAACGCAGCGGTCGACAACCCGATGGCCGACCTGCAACTGGTCAGCGACGATCTGGGCGACCTGCAACGTCAGGCAGCGGAATTTACCCCGAACAAAGACAAAGCGGCCATCGGCGAGAACATTCTCGGCCTGCGCCTGCTGTGCCTGTACGGTCTGAAAGGTGCCGCGGCTTACATGGAGCACGCGCACGTTCTCGGTCAGTACGACAACGACATCTACGCCCAGTACCACAAAATTATGGCGTGGCTGGGGACCTGGCCTGCCGACATGAACGCTTTGCTGGAGTGTTCTATGGAAATCGGCCAGATGAACTTCAAAGTGATGAGCATCCTGGACGCCGGTGAAACCACTAAATACGGTCACCCGACGCCGACTCAGGTCAATGTTAAAGCCACCGTTGGTAAATGCATCCTGATCTCCGGTCACGACCTGAAAGATCTCTACAACCTGCTGGAGCAGACCGAAGGTACCGGTGTTAACGTCTATACCCACGGCGAAATGCTGCCGGCACACGGCTACCCGGAACTGCGCAAGTTCAAACATCTGATTGGTAACTATGGCAGCGGCTGGCAGAACCAGCAGGTTGAGTTCGCTCGCTTCCCTGGGCCAATCGTGATGACCTCTAACTGCATCATCGACCCAACCGTGGGCGCCTACGACGACCGTATCTGGACCCGTAGCATCGTCGGCTGGCCGGGTGTGAGCCACCTCGAAGGCGACAACTTCGGTCCGGTCATCGCTCAGGCACAACAGATGGCTGGCTTCCCGTACAGCGAAATCCCGCACCTGATCACCGTAGGTTTCGGTCGTCAGACGCTGCTGAGCGCTGCGGATACGCTGATCGACCTGGTCAGCCGTGAAAAACTGCGTCATATCTTCCTGGTCGGCGGCTGCGATGGCGCGCGCGGCGAACGTAACTACTTCACCGACTTCGCCACCAGTGTCCCGGACGACTGTCTGATCCTGACCCTGGCGTGCGGTAAATACCGTTTCAACAAACTGGAGTTCGGCGATATCGAAGGCCTGCCGCGTCTGGTCGATGCCGGTCAGTGTAACGATGCTTACTCTGCCATCATCCTGGCGGTCACTCTGGCAGAGAAGCTGGGCTGCGGCGTCAACGACCTGCCGCTGTCTCTGGTGCTCTCCTGGTTCGAACAGAAAGCGATAGTGATTCTGCTGACCCTGCTGTCGCTGGGTGTGAAAAACATCGTCACTGGCCCAACAGCGCCTGGCTTCTTCACGCCGGATCTGCTGGCTGTGCTCAACGAGAAATTCGGTCTGCGTTCCGTCACCACCGTTGAAGAAGACATGAAGCAGTTGCTGAGCGCGTAAGGAGTAAAGAATGACAATGCCAACTCATCAGTGCCCATGGCGGATGCAGGTGCATCACATCCATCAGGAAACGCCGGATGTATGGACGATTTCGTTGCTGTGCCACGACTATTATCCGTACCGCGCCGGGCAGTATGCACTGGTCAGCGTACGTAACTCAGCCCAGACGCTGCGTGCTTACACCATTTCATCTACCCCGGGAGTAAGCGAGTACATTACGCTGACCGTTCGCCGGATTGACGATGGCGCAGGTTCACAGTGGCTGACCCGTGACGTGAAGCGCGGCGACTATATCTGGCTGTCCGATGCCATGGGTGAATTTACCTGTGAAGATAAGGCGGAAGATAAGTTCCTGATGCTGGCTGCCGGTTGCGGCGTGACGCCAATCATGTCAATGCGTCGCTGGTTGGCAAAGTACCGCCCACAGGCCGATGTGCAGGTGATCTTTAACGTTCGTTCACCGCAAGATGTTATTTTTGCCGACGAATGGCGTGACTATCCGGTGACGCTAGTCGCTGAAAACAATGCCACCCACGGTTTTGTTTCTGGCCGACTGACGACCGATCTGCTGAAAAGCGTGCCGGATCTGGTCTCTCGTACCGTGATGACCTGCGGCCCGGCGCCGTATATGGATCTGGTCGAGAAAGAAGTCAAAGCACTGGGCGTGACGCGCTTCTTTAAAGAGCAGTTCTTCACGCCAGTTGCCGAGGCCGCCACCAGCGGTCTGAAGTTCACCAAGCTGCAACCGGCGAAAGAGTTTTACGCGCCGGTGGGCAGTACGCTGCTGGACGCGCTGGAAAGCAATAAAGTGCCGGTCGTTGCCGCATGTCGTGCGGGCGTTTGCGGCTGCTGCAAAACCAAAGTGGTTGACGGTAACTACACGGTCAGCAGCACCATGACGCTGACGGATGCAGAAATAGCCGAAGGCTATGTACTGGCCTGCTCCTGTCATCCGCAGAGCGATTTAGTACTCGCTTAATCTGTAAAATACTCCTTCGTAGCTGCTCCAGGCCGGATAACGCGTTTACGCCATATCCGGCCTTTTTTTACCGCCAGGCCGAATTTCCTGCCACCGAGAAACGCCCCGCCCCTAAAAACGCGACAGCCAGCGCGCCGATAAAGAAGTACACCAGACTCTCAATCGCCCATGCGCCGGTTTTGTCCAGTGACCAGGTTTCGCCCATCCCGACCATCAGCCACGCCACCACCATCGTAAAGGCCAGCCCCAACGCCGCCGGACGGGTCAGGATCCCCAGAATAATCAGGCAAGGCGCAACGACCTCCCCCAACAGAACGCCGTAAGCAATAAAGCCCGGAAAACCTTTCGCTACCAGCATGCCGCTGATGCCCTCAATACCGGAGAACAATTTATGTAAGCCATGAAACAGCATCAGCCCGCCGACAGCGATGCGTAACAGAAACTTGCCAAAGTCTTCATGAGTCAGCGTTCGGTTAACTGCATTTAATAGTTTAGTAACCATTTGAATTCATTCCTTGTTTCACCATGCCAGATATCAAACTACGCGTTATCTGCTCGAAATGTAAGCTGCCGAAAATAAGGGGGAAATGAGAAGCATAACTATCATCTTCATCTAAACTTGTAACCGGTATCACATTAAAGGAGATGGAAAACCATGAAACAAACGGTTGCCGCTTTTATTGCTAAAACCCTCGAACAAGCTGGCGTTAAACGCATTTGGGGCGTGACGGGCGACTCATTAAATGGTCTTAGTGACAGTCTTAATCGTATGGGAACGATTGACTGGATGCCGACCCGTCATGAAGAAGTTGCCGCCTTCGCCGCTGGCGCAGAGGCGCAGCTAACCGGCGAACTGGCCGTCTGTGCCGGTTCATGTGGACCAGGGAACCTGCACCTGATCAATGGGCTGTTTGATTGCCACCGCAACCATGTTCCGGTCCTGGCGATTGCCGCACATATCCCTTCCAGTGAGATCGGCAGCGGTTATTTTCAGGAGACCCACCCGCAAGAGTTGTTCCGCGAATGTAGCCACTATTGCGAGCTGGTTTCCAGCCCTGAACAGATCCCGCAGGTACTCGCCATTGCCATGCGTAAAGCCGTATTAAATCGTGGCGTCTCGGTGGTGGTATTACCCGGCGACGTCGCGCTGAAGCCCGCGCCGGAAAGCGCCAGCACGCACTGGTATCATGCGCCGTTACCGGTCGTCACCCCGGAAGAAGAAGAACTCAGAAAACTGGCGCAACTACTGCGTTATTCCAGCAATATCGCCCTGATGTGCGGCAGCGGCTGTGCCGGCGCGCATCAAGAACTGGTTGAGTTTGCGGCAAAAATCAAAGCGCCGATTGTCCACGCCCTGCGGGGTAAAGAACACGTCGAATACGATAACCCGTATGACGTCGGTATGACCGGGCTGATTGGCTTTTCATCCGGATTCCACACCATGATGAATGCCGACACGCTGATCCTGCTCGGCACCCAGTTCCCCTATCGCCCGTTCTATCCGACCGACGCCAAAATTATTCAGATTGATATCAATCCGGCGAGCATCGGCGCGCACAGTAAAGTTGATATGGCGCTGGTGGGCGATATTAAATCCACTCTCCGCGCCCTGCTGCCGTTGGTGGAGGAAAAAACCGAGCGGAAGTTTTTAGACAAAGCGCTGGAGCACTATCGTGAGGCGCGCAAGGGTCTGGATGATTTAGCCAAACCGAGCGATAAAGCCATTCATCCGCAGTATCTGGCGCAGCAGATCAGCCATTTTGCCGCTGACGACGCGATCTTTACCTGCGATGTTGGTACCCCGACGGTTTGGGCTGCACGCTATCTGAAAATGAACGGCAAACGCCGCCTGCTCGGGTCGTTTAACCACGGGTCGATGGCGAACGCCATGCCACAGGCACTCGGCGCCCAAGCGACAGAACCGGGACGCCAGGTCATCGCCATGTGCGGTGACGGCGGTTTTAGCATGCTGATGGGCGATTTTCTGTCGGTTGTCCAGATGAAGCTGCCGGTGAAGATTATCGTCTTCAACAACAGCGTACTGGGATTTGTGGCGATGGAGATGAAGGCTGGCGGTTATCTGACCGACGGCACGGAGCTGCACGACACCAACTTCGCGCGGATTGCCGAAGCCTGCGGCATTACGGGCATTCGTGTGGAGAAATCCTCAGAGGTCGATGAAGCGCTGCAAAGGGCGATGTCGATTGACGGTCCGGTGCTGGTCGACGTGGTGGTGGCGAAAGAAGAGTTAGCCATCCCGCCGCAGATCAAACTCGAACAAGCAAAAGGTTTTAGCCTGTATATGTTGCGCGCAATCATCAGTGGACGCGGTGATGAAGTGATGGAACTGGCGAAAACGAACTGGCTCAGGTAAAACAGAGGGCATTACCTCACTAAAAAAGGAATGCCCGTGATTGACTTACGCAGTGATACCGTAACCCGGCCGAGTCGCGCCATGCTGGAAGAGATGATGGCCGCCCCGGTCGGGGACGACGTATACGGAGATGACCCTACCGTTAACGCTCTCCAGCAATACGCTGCAGAGCTTTCCGGCAAAGAAGCCGCTATTTTCTTACCTACCGGCACTCAGGCGAACCTGGTTGCACTGCTCAGCCACTGCCAGCGTGGTGAAGAGTATATCGCAGGCCAGGGCGCACATAACTATCTCTACGAAGCGGGCGGCGCAGCGGTGCTCGGCAGCATTCAGCCGCAGCCTATCGACGCCGCGCCGGATGGCACCTTACCGCTGGACAAAGTGGCGGCAAAAATCAAAGCGGACGATATCCATTTTGCCCGCACACGCCTGCTTAGTCTGGAAAACACCCACAACGGCAAAGTGCTGCCACGCGAGTATCTGAAAGATGCCTGGGAATTCACTCGTGAGCGCAATCTGGCCCTGCACGTTGATGGCGCGCGTATTTTTAACGCCGTCGTCGCTTACGGCTGTGAGCTGAAAGAGATCGCGCAATACTGCGACTCGTTCACCATTTGTCTCTCTAAAGGTCTGGGAACGCCGGTAGGCTCACTGCTGGTCGGTAGTCACGACTACATTAAACGCGCCATCCGCTGGCGTAAAATGACCGGAGGCGGAATGCGTCAGGCCGGGATTCTGGCAGCGGCCGGACTGTATGCGTTGAAAAATAACGTGGCGCGTTTACAGGAAGACCATGACAACGCGGCCTGGATGGCGGAACAACTGCGCGAAGCAGGCGCAGACGTCATGCGTCACGATACCAACATGCTGTTTGTCCGCGTTGGCGAAGAACACGCTGCTGCGCTGGGCGAGTACATGAAGGCGCAAGGGGTACTGATTAACGCCTCCCCGATTGTACGCCTGGTGATGCATCTGGACGTATCGCGTGAACAACTTGCTGAAGTCGCCGCCCACTGGCGCGCTTTTTTAACTCGCTAAGGAGATAGGCGTGCCGCAACGGATTTTGGTTCTTGGCGCCAGTGGCTACATTGGTCAGCATCTGGTACAGGCGCTCAGTCAGCAAGGGCACCAGGTACTGGCTGCGGCACGCCGGATTGAACGGCTGGAAAAACTGCAACTGGCCAACGTCAGTTGCCACAAAGTCGACTTAATCTGGCCTGATAACCTGACGCCGCTGCTGACGGATGTTGATACGGTTTATTACCTGGTCCATGGCATGGGCGAAGGCGGTGATTTTATCGCTCATGAGCGCCAGGTCGCGATGAACGTGCGTGATGCGCTACGTAGCATCCCCGTCAAACAGCTTATTTTCCTGAGCTCATTACAGGCTCCGCGACATGAACAATCCGATCATCTGCGTGCGCGGCAGATAACCGCAGACATCCTGCGCGAAGCAGGCGTGCCGATGACCGAATTACGGGCAGGCATTATCGTCGGGGCGGGTTCCGCCGCTTTTGAAGTGATGCGCGATATGGTCTACAACCTGCCGGTACTTACGCCTCCGCGCTGGGTACGTTCGCGTACCACGCCCATCGCGCTGGAAAATTTGATGTACTATCTGGTGGCGCTGTTGGACCATCCCACAAGCCATCACCGCGTACTCGAAGCCGCAGGGCCGCAGATATTAAGCTATCAGGAACAGTTCGAGCATTTCATGGCCGTCAGCGGCAAACACCGCTTGTTGATCCCTATCCCGTTTCCGACCAGTTGGATTTCGGTGTGGTTTTTGAATGTTATTACGTCGGTACCGCCCACTACGGCAAAGGCGCTGATACAAGGCTTAAAGCATGACCTGCTGGCCGATGACGCTGAGCTACGCGCGCTGATCCCGCAAAAGCTGATCGCCTTTGATGACGCAGTGCGCAGCACGCTGAAAGAAGAAGAGAAGCTGGTTAACTCCAGCGACTGGGGGTATGACGCTCAGGCATTCGCCCGTTGGCGTCCCGAATATGGCTATTTTGCCAAACAGGCTGGCTTTAGCGTCGACACCTCCGCCAGTCTGAAAGCGCTGTGGCAGGTGGTGAACCGACTCGGCGGGAGAGAGGGCTATTTCTTTGGCAATTTTTTGTGGAAGACGCGCGCCGCGCTGGATCTGCTGGTCGGCCATAAGCTGGCAAAAGGCCGCCCGGAAAACCCGTTGTTGCAGGTTGGCGATGCCGTGGATAGCTGGAAAGTGATCATCGTTGAGCCAGAAAAACAGCTCACACTGCTGTTTGGCATGAAAGCGCCGGGATTAGGCCGTTTAAGCTTTACACTGGAAGATAAAGGCGATCATCGGCGCATCGATGTACGCGCCTGGTGGCATCCGCACGGCATGCCTGGTCTCTTCTACTGGTTGTTGATGATCCCGGCTCATCTGTTCATTTTCAGAGGGATGGCAAAGCGTATCGCCAAACTTGCAGAACAAATCACAGACTAATGACAAAAAGAGACTGTATTCTTTCACGTTTCCCATTGCATACAGGCGTATTTCACGGAAGAATGCGCACGACGTTTTTTAAACACAGTGGATTGATATGAAGGTACTGGTTACCGGAGCCACCAGCGGCTTGGGCCGAAATGCGGTTGAGTTTCTATGCAGCAAAGGCGTCAGCGTCAGAGCCACCGGTCGCAACGAAGCGATGGGCAAGCTGCTGGAGAAAATGGGCGCAGAATTTGTGCATGCGGATTTGACCGAACTGGTCTCTTCGCAGGCAAAGGTCATGCTCGCAGGTATCGACACGCTGTGGCACTGCTCCAGTTTTACCTCGCCGTGGGGAACGCAGGAAGCCTTCGATCTGGCCAACGTTCGTGCTACCCGCCGTCTGGGCGAATGGGCCGTTGCCTGGGGCGTTCGTAACTTTATCCATATCTCCTCTCCGTCACTCTATTTTGACTATCACCATCATCGGGATATCAAAGAGGACTTCCGACCACATCGCTTCGCCAATGAATTCGCCCGCAGTAAAGCGGCTGGTGAAGATGTGATTGCGCTGCTCGCGCAGGCTAACCCGCAGACCCGCTTCACGGTATTGCGTCCACAAAGTCTGTTCGGACCTCACGATAAAGTTTTTATCCCCCGTCTGGCCCACATGATGTACCACTACGGCAGCATCCTGTTGCCGCACGGTGGAAGTGCGTTGGTGGATATGACCTATTATGAGAACGCGGTACACGCAATGTGGCTGGTAAGCCAGGAAGCTTGCGATAACCTGCCGTCAGGCCGCGCATACAACATTACTAACGGCGAGCATCGAACGCTGCGCAGTATCGTGCAGAAGCTGATCGACGAGTTGAATATTGATTGCCGAATCCGCTCGGTGCCCTACCCGATGCTGGACATGATTGCTCGCAGCATGGAGCGTCTGGGCAATAAATCGGCGAAAGAGCCAAAGCTTACGCACTACGGCGTCTCGAAGCTGAATTTTGACTTTACGCTGGATACCACCCGCGCTCAGGAAGAGTTAGGTTACCAGCCCATCGTCACGCTGGATGAAGGGATTGAGCGTACCGCGGCCTGGCTGCGCGACCACGGTAAGCTTCCGCGTTAACCCTGCCCGTATTTCTCCAGCAAGGCCTCCGCAATCGCCTGCGTTTCTGCATCCGCCACGCCGTTCCACAACGTCGGGCGGAAGTGCATCTGGAATGCCATAATCACTCGCTGCTGTTCACGCGGCGTCATTTCGGGTTTCACCTCATAACCATAGCGCGACAGCAGATCGAGTAACGATGCAGTGTCTACCGGTGTAGACGGCGCTCTCCCGTTGAGATAAAACGCCACGCGCTGAGCATCAGGCCATGCGCCGATTCCCTGTGCAGCCAGCTGTTTCCATGGAAACAATGGGCCAGGATCGTCCTTACGCTGCGGTGCGACGTCCGCATGAGCCACCACGTTTTGCGGCTTGATGTCGTAGCGAGCAATAATGTCCTTCGCCAGTGGGATCAACGCCTGAATCTGCGCTGGCTCAAACGGGGCAAAATATTTCGTTCCCGCCGATTTTTGCCAGCCGCGGTTTTCCAGCTCAATGCCAATCGAGGTATCGTTAATCCGCGTCGCGCCGCGCCAGAAGCTAATCCCGGCATGCCAGGCCAGATCGTTTTCCGGCACCAGTTGCCAGATACGCGGCTTGCCGTGATAAAGCGGCGGCACAGCTGGGATCAGATAGTGCGAACTGACGTTTTTATCGGTCAGCGTAGCCAGTGAAGCGTCAAAATCATCGGCCGTGTAATGGATAACCAGCACTTTAATGCGCGGGTAAGCGGCCTGCGCCTGACGGCGGGTATCCAACTGATATCCGTCTTTATCGACAATCCCTTTTTCGCCAGCACAGCCCGCCAGCAGCAGCGTCAATGCCAGCAGCCACAACAGACGCTTCATCGGCGAGTTTTCACCGCAGTACCGCTGACGCTCACCATCAACATGCTGCCATCTTTACCCACGGTTTCGTAATCAATGTCGATACCGACGACCGCATCAGCACCCAGCGCTTTCGCCTGCTCACCCAGCTCCTGAAAAGCAATTTCGCGCGCTTTACGCAACTCTTTTTCATACGCGCCGGAGCGGCCGCCGACAATATCGCGAATGCCGGCGAAGAAATCGCGGAAGATATTCGCGCCTAAAATCGCTTCGCCCGTCACCACACCGCAGTATTCCACGATGCTCTGCCCTTCAAGCGTTGGGGTAGTTGAAAACTGCATGATTAATCTCCTTTTTGCGCTAAGAGCACGATCTCAAAAGCATTATCGAACCGATCCACTATCATTGAAAGGATATATTCTATCAACGTAGAACACTAATAGTAGAAAGCTAATAAGGAAATCATTATGCGCTACTCGAAACTCTCACTGCTGGTTCCATGTGCACTACTTCTCAGCGCCTGTACTACCGTGACTCCGGCCTATAAAGATAACGGCACGCGGAGCGGTGCATGCGTAGAAGGCGGGCCAGACAGCGTGGCTCAACAATTCTATGATTACCGTATTCAGCATCGAAACAATGACATTACCCCCCTTCGTCCATACCTCAGCGACAATCTGGCTAAACTGCTGACCGATGCCAGCCGTGATAACGCGCATCGCGACCTGTTTAACAGCGATCCGTTCTCCAGCCGCTCTACGTTACCGGATAGCGCCAGCGTCGCCAGCGCATCGACTATTCCGAATAGTGATGCACGCAACATTCCGCTGCGCGTAGAGCTGAAACAGGGTGACCAAAGCTGGCGTGACGAAGTGCTGATGATCCGCGAAGGCCAGTGCTGGGTAGTAGACGACGTCCGCTATCTGGGCGGCAGCGTACACGCGCCAGCCGGGACGCTGCGCCAGTCTGTGGAAAACCGCTAGTCGCCCCCACTCACCCGCCCGCATCATAACCCCCATAAATTGTCCGGCATTCTGCATAGAATGCCGACAATTATTCTTGCTCGCTGGTGGCCCCGCTATTTTGTGCTATGTTTAGATAAGAATGCGGTTTGCATTTAACTTTTAACGCATAAATATTGCATAACTATTCTGTCAAAGGTAGTATCTGCGGCTTCAATAGCTATCAGACTGCCAGCATACGAGTGTCAATGAGTATTCAATTAAACGGCATTAACTGCTTCTACGGCGCACATCAGGCGCTGTTCGATATCACGCTGGATTGCCCTCAGGGTGAAACACTGGTGTTACTTGGCCCTAGTGGAGCCGGGAAAAGCTCGCTACTGCGTGTACTCAACCTGCTTGAGATGCCGCGCTCGGGCACGCTCTCTATTGCGGGTAACCGTTTCGACTTCACGAAAACACCGTCAGATAAAGCTATTCGCGATCTGCGCCAGAACGTGGGTATGGTTTTTCAGCAATATAATCTTTGGCCGCACCTCACGGTTGTGCAGAATCTGATTGAAGCGCCCTGCCGTGTGCTCGGTCTGACAAAAGAGCAAGCAATGGCGCGCGCCGAGAAACTGCTCGAACGTCTGCGTCTGAAGCCCTACAGCGATCGTTATCCGTTGCATCTCTCCGGCGGCCAGCAGCAGCGTGTAGCCATTGCCCGCGCATTAATGATGGAACCGCAGGTGCTGCTGTTTGATGAACCGACCGCCGCGCTTGATCCGGAAATTACCGCGCAAATCGTCAGCATCATTCGTGAGCTGGCGGAAACCAACATTACTCAGGTGATCGTCACCCACGAAGTGGAAGTTGCTCGTAAAACGGCCAGTCGTGTGGTGTATATGGAAAACGGTCATATCGTCGAGTTTGGGGATGCGAGCTGCTTTGCTAACCCGCAAACCGAAGCATTTAAAAACTATCTCTCTCACTAAGATTCGGGACAATACAATGAAAAAAGTTCTGATTGCCGCGCTAATCGCAGGTTTTAGCCTTTCCGCTACCGCAGCCCAAACCATTCGTTTCGCTACCGAAGCGTCTTATCCTCCGTTTGAATCTATCGATGCGAATAACAAGATCGTCGGTTTTGACGTTGATCTGGCGAACGCGCTGTGTAAAGAGATCGATGCTACCTGTACGTTTACCAATCAGGCCTTCGACAGCCTGATCCCAAGCCTGAAGTTCCGTCGTTTTGACGCGGTGATGGCCGGTATGGACATCACGCCTGAGCGTGAAAAACAGGTCCTGTTTACCACCCCTTACTACGACAACTCTGCGCTGTTTGTTGGCCAGCAGGGTAAATACACCAGCATTGATCAGCTGAAAGGCAAAAAAGTTGGCGTACAAAACGGGACGACGCACCAGAAATTCATCATGGATAAGCATCCGGAAGTGACCACCGTACCGTATGACAGCTACCAGAATGCCAAGCTCGATCTGCAAAACGGTCGCATTGACGGCGTCTTCGGTGATACCGCAGTGGTAACCGAATGGCTGAAAGACAATCCAAAACTGGCCGCTGTTGGCGACAAAGTGACGGATAAAGATTACTTCGGTACAGGTCTGGGCATCGCGGTGCGTCAGGGCAACACTGAGCTGCAGCAGAAATTTAACGCTGCACTGGAAAAAGTGAAGAAAGATGGGACTTACGAGACCATCTACAACAAATGGTTCCAGAAGTAATATTTGATGAATGAATTTTTTCCGTTAGCAAGCGCCGCCGGGATGACCGTCGGCCTTGCGGTTTGTGCGCTGATCATCGGCCTTGCGCTCGCCATGTTTTTTGCCGTCTGGGAGTCCGTAAAATGGCGTCCAGTGGCATGGGCAGGTTCTGCGCTGGTCACCATTCTGCGCGGGTTACCAGAAATTCTGGTGGTTCTGTTTATCTATTTCGGCTCCTCGCAACTGCTGCTGACGCTGGCCGATGGTTTTACGATTAATCTCGGGTTTGTAGAAATCCCGGTACAGATGCAGATCGAAAACTTCGACGTCAGCCCGTTCCTGTGCGGTGTGATTGCGCTGTCTTTGCTGTACGCCGCCTATGCGTCGCAAACGCTGCGTGGCGCGCTGAAGGCCGTGCCGCTCGGACAATGGGAATCCGGTCAGGCGTTGGGTTTGTCTAAAGCCGCGATCTTCTTTCGTCTGGTGATGCCGCAGATGTGGCGTCACGCTCTGCCGGGGCTGGGTAACCAGTGGCTGGTATTGCTGAAAGATACCGCGCTGGTCAGCCTGATCAGCGTGAACGATTTGATGCTGCAAACCAAAAGCATTGCCACGCGTACCCAGGAGCCATTTACCTGGTACATTGTGGCGGCGGCTATTTACCTGGTGATTACGCTGGTGAGTCAGTACATTCTCAAACGCATTGACCTGCGCGCGACACGTTTTGAGCGGAGACCAGGCTGATGCTTGAGTATTTACCTGAATTGTTGAAAGGGCTGCATACCAGCCTGACGCTGACGGTCGCCTCCATCGTGGTTGCTCTGGTGCTGGCGCTGATTTTTACCGTCATCCTGACGCTAAAAACGCCGGTACTGGTCTGGCTGGTCCGCGCCTATATCACGCTGTTTACCGGTACGCCATTGCTGGTGCAAATCTTCCTGATCTACTACGGGCCAGGACAGTTCCCGACGCTGCAGGAATATCCGGTACTGTGGCATCTGCTCTCCGAACCGTGGCTGTGCGCGTTAATTGCGCTGTCGTTAAACAGTGCGGCTTACACCACGCAGCTGTTCTACGGCGCTATCCGCGCCATCCCGGAAGGCCAGTGGCAGTCATGCGGTGCATTAGGGATGAGCAAAAAGGATACGCTGGCGATTCTGTTGCCATACGCCTTTAAACGCGCCCTCTCCTCGTATTCCAACGAAGTGGTGCTGGTGTTTAAAAGTACCTCACTGGCTTACACTATCACGCTGATGGAAGTCATGGGTTATAGCCAACTGCTGTATGGTCGCACTTATGACGTCATGGTCTTCGGCGCGGCGGGCGTGATTTACCTGATCGTCAACGGTTTGCTGACGCTGATGATGCGCTTAATCGAACGTAAAGCGCTGGCGTTTGAACACCGGAATTAAGCCGATAACTGCATAAAGCGAAAAATAAAAGACGGGCAAGTCTAACAATCGCCCGTCTTTTTTTATATCGATAAAATACTTAATCATTTTTATTGCATATAAATTCATTAAATGGCATTGTTAATTCACGCCGCAGACACGGTAAATCATCATAAGATTGACAGACGGGAGTTCCACCATGAAAAAGTTAGTACTGGCCGCATTACTGGCTACTTTCGCCGCTGGCGCCTCAGCCGCTGATAAAATTAGCTTTGGTGTATCAGCGACTTATCCGCCATTTGAATCGCTGGACGCGAGCAACAAAATTGTCGGTTTTGACATTGACCTGGCAACGGCGCTGTGCAAACAAATGCAGGCGGAATGTACTTTTACCAATCATGCTTTCGACAGCCTGATCCCCGCGCTGAAATTCAAAAAATATGATGCAGTGATTTCCGGAATGGATATCACGCCTGAACGTAGCAAACAGGTTGCGTTCACACAGCCTTACTATGCTAACTCCGCGCTGGTTATTGCCAAGAAAGACGCCTATAAAACCTTTGCCGATCTGAAAGGAAAACGCATCGGTATGGAAAACGGCACCACGCACCAGAAATACCTGCAGGACAAACATCCTGAAGTGAAAACCGTGGCCTATGACAGCTATCAGAATGCGATTATCGACCTGAAAAATGGCCGTATTGATGGCGTATTTGGCGATACCGCCGTCGTTAACGAATGGCTGAAAACTAACCCGCAGTTAGGCGTGGCTACCGACAAAGTGACCGACCCACAATACTTCGGTACCGGTCTTGGCATTGCGGTTCGCCCGGACAACAAAGCCCTACTGGAAAAACTGAATAACGCACTGGCCGCCATCAAAGCGGACGGCACCTACCAAAAAATCAGCGATCAGTGGTTCCCGCAGTAATTTCCGCTCAATCTGAAAAGCCGCAACCGCGGCTTTTTTTATCTCTTCGCCTGCGCTTTCAGTCAGTTCTTACGCCAGAAATGCATTCATGGCATACACTAATTAAAACGATAAAGAATGAGGCATAAGGATGATAGCGTTTCCTGCCAGCTTGCTGATCCTCAATGGAAAAAGTGCTGATAATCTCCCTCTGCGTGAAACTATTGCGCAACTTCGCGATGAGGGCGTGGAAATTCATGTACGCGTCACCTGGGAAAAAGGCGACGCTCAACGTTACGTGGATGAAGCGCGTCGATTAGGCGTTGCAACAGTGATTGCCGGCGGCGGCGATGGCACGATCAACGAAGTCTCGACAGCGCTAATCCAGTCGCAGGGCGGCAATGTTCCCGCCCTGGGTATTTTACCGTTGGGAACGGCGAATGACTTTGCCACCAGCGTGGGTATTCCTGAAGCATTGGATAAAGCGTTAAAACTGGCTATCGCCGGAAATGCGACAGAGATCGATATGGTGCAGGTCAATGATAAAACCTGTTTTATCAATATGGCGACCGGCGGCTTCGGCACACGCATCACCACCGAAACGCCAGAAAAACTCAAAGCCGCGCTGGGCGGCGTATCGTATTTTATTCACGGTTTAATGCGCATGGATACGCTCAAACCCGACGTCTGCGACATCCGTGGAGAAGACTTTCACTGGCAGGGCAAAGCGCTGGTGATTGGGATTGGTAATGGCCGCCAGGCCGGTGGTGGACAACAGCTTTGCCCGACGGCGCTGATTAACGACGGATTGCTGCAACTGCGCATTTTTACCGGCGAGGAGTTGCTGCCCGGGCTGCTTTCAGCGTTAACGCAATCCGAAGACAACCCTAATATCATTGATGGCGCTTCATCGTGGTTTGATATCCGCGCCCCACACGAAATTACCTTTAATCTTGATGGCGAACCGCTCAGCGGACAGGAGTTTCATATTGAAATCCTGCCCGCGGCGCTACGTTGCAGATTGCCGCCGGGTTGCCCGTTGTTGCGCTAACAAAACGGCACCCCGCCGCAATCAGGCAATGGTGACTTTGCTGTCCAGATAAACATCCTGCACGGCGTTAATCAGCTTAACGCCGTCGGCCATGGTTTTCTTGAATGCTTTGCGTCCAAGGATCAGCCCCATACCGCCAGCGCGTTTATTAATGACTGCCGTACGTACCGCATCGCTCAGATCGGTTTCTCCACCGGCAGCGCCGCCAGAGTTAATTAATCCGGCGCGCCCCATATAGCAGTTCGCCAACTGATAACGTACCAGGTCAATCGGGTTGTCGCTGGTCAGCTTGTTGTAGACGCGATCGTCGGTGTAGCCAAAGTTAACGGCTTTGTATCCGCCGTTATTTTCCGCCATTTTCTGCTTCACAATATCCGCCCCAATAGTGGCAGCCAGATGGTTAGCCTGACCGGTGAGATCGGCGGAGACATGATAATCCACCCCGTCTTTCTTAAACGCGGAGTTACGCAGATAAGCCCACAGTACGGTGACCATACCCAGCTCATGGGCACGCTCAAACGCGGCGGAAATCTCTTCAATCTGACGTCGAGACTCCTCAGAACCGAAATAAATAGTCGCCCCGACCGCCACCGCGCCCATATTGAACGCCTGCTCGACGCTGGCATATAACGTCTGGTCAAACGTATTGGGATAACTGAGCGTTTCGTTGTGGTTAATCTTCACAAGGAACGGAATACGGTGCGCGTAACGGCGGGAAACAGAAGCCAGCACGCCATAGGTCGATGCCACGCAGTTACACCCTGCTTCGATTGCCAGTTCCACGATATTCTTTGGATCAAAGTACAACGGGTTAGCCGCAAACGATGCCCCAGCGGAGTGCTCCACGCCCTGGTCCACCGGAAGAATCGACAGGTACCCTGTTCCAGCCAGGCGCCCCGTGTTATACAGCGTCTGCATATTACGCAGTACGGCTGGGGGACGGTTGTTATCAACCATTACGCGATCAACGTAATCATGTCCTGGCAGGTAAAGTTGGTCAGAAGGAATGGTCATACAACGATGCTGTAAAAGGCTGTCGGCATCTTTGCCAAGCAACTGCGCAATATCAGTCATAGCTATGCTCCCGTAAGTTCCGATTAATAATCGGAATGTGAATTATCCTGACCCGCTTTTTTGCGGGCAGCAATAAGCCTGGTACCGACTGCGCTTTTTTTCCATCTTTAGCGCACTTTTCAGCGATTTCCGCTGGAACGATTCAGGAAGAAATAATGTTAAGGCGGTCAAATTTAGATCGCAAAGGTATTTTAAAGGTATTATCAGGTGGTACTATCAACGCGTACCTTACCTGTCATGAAGGATTTAAAGATGAAAACTACAGTTAAGCTGTCGTTCATGATGTTTGTTGAGTGGTTTATCTGGGGCGCCTGGTTTGTCCCGCTTTGGCTGTGGCTCAGCAAAAGTGGCTTTACCGCGGGTGAAATTGGTTGGTCGTACGCCTGTACCGCCATTGCTGCGATCCTGTCGCCGATTCTGGTCGGCTCTATCACTGACCGTTTCTTCTCGGCGCAAAAAGTCCTCGCCGTATTGATGTTTGTCGGCGCTATCCTGATGTACTTCGCCGCGCAGCAAACCACCTTTAGCGGATTCTTCCCGCTGTTACTGGCCTATTCACTGACCTATATGCCGACAATTGCGTTAACCAACAGTATCGCTTTTGCCAACGTACCGGACGTGGAACGTGATTTCCCACGCATTCGCGTGATGGGCACCATTGGCTGGATTGCGTCTGGTTTGGCCTGCGGCTTCTTGCCGCAAATGCTCGGCTATAGCGATATTTCCCCCACCAATATCCCCCTGCTTGTTACGGCCGGAAGTTCCGCGCTGTTAGGCGTTTTTGCGTTCTTTTTACCGGATACGCCGCCGAAAAGTACCGGCAAGATGGATTTCAAAGTCATGCTGGGGCTGGATGCGCTGATCCTGCTGCGGGATAAGAACTTCCTCGTCTTTTTCTGTTGCTCATTCCTGTTTGCCATGCCGTTGGCATTTTATTACATCTTCGCCAACGGTTATCTGACAGAAGTGGGGATGAAAAATGCGACCGGTTGGATGACGCTGGGCCAGTTCTCTGAAATCTTCTTTATGCTGGCGCTGCCGTTCTTCACCAAACGCTTTGGCATTAAAAAGGTATTGCTGCTTGGTCTTATTACTGCGGCTATCCGCTACGGATTCTTCGTTTACGGCGGTGCGGAAGAATATTTCACTTATGCCCTGCTGTTTCTCGGCATTCTGCTACACGGCGTCAGTTACGACTTCTACTACGTTACGGCCTATATCTATGTCGATAAAAAAGCGCCGGTACACATGCGCACCGCAGCGCAAGGGCTTATCACGCTCTGCTGTCAGGGATTCGGCAGCCTGCTGGGTTATCGCCTGGGCGGCGTAATGATGGAAAAAATGTTTGCCTATAAGGAACCGATTAATGGTCTCACCTTCAACTGGGCGGGCATGTGGGGATTTGGCGCGATCATGATCGCCGTCATTGCCGTGCTGTTTATGATTTTCTTTCGCGAATCAGATAAAGAAATTACCGCCATTCAGGTGGACGATCGCGATGTAGCGTTGAAACAAGGGGAAGTGAAATGAAAGCAGAACGTATTCTCGGTGCTCTTTATGGGCAGGCGTTAGGGGATGCGATGGGCATGCCGTCTGAACTGTGGCCAAGAACCCGGGTTAAAGCACACTTCGGTTGGATCGACCGTTTTTTGCCTGGACCTGCGGAGAATAATGCCGCCTGTTATTTTAACCAGGCGGAGTTTACCGATGACACATCCATGGCCCTGTGTCTGGCTGATGCCTTGCTTGAATGTGATGGAAAGATAGTTCCAGACGTTATTGGCCGCAATATTCTGGCCTGGGCCGAACGTTTCGATGCCTTTAATAAAAACGTGCTTGGTCCAACGTCAAAAATTGCGCTAAATGCCATTCGCAACGGCAAACCTGTTGCCGAACTGGAAAATAATGGCGTCACTAACGGAGCGGCAATGCGCGTTTCGCCGCTGGGATGTCTGCTGCCCGCGCGCGATCTCGATACCTTTATTGATGACGTCGCACTGGCCTCCAGCCCGACACATAAATCGGATCTGGCTATCGCCGGCGCTGTCGTCATCGCGTGGGCGGTGTCGCGTGCTATCGACGGAGGAAAATGGTCGGAGATCGTCGACGCGCTGCCTGCCATTGCCCGACATGCGCAGCAAAAACGGATCACCACCTTTAGCGCCTCGCTCTCTGCCCGCCTTGAACTGGCGCTAAAAATCGTTCGTCATGCCGATGGTATAGAGTCCGCCAGCGAGCAGTTATACCAGGTCGTTGGGGCCGGAACCAGCACCATTGAGTCCGTGCCCTGCGCCATCGCGATGGTCGAACTGGCGCAGACCGATCCTAACCGCTGCGCCATTCTGTGCGCGAATCTTGGGGGCGATACCGACACCATCGGGGCAATGGCGACCGCTATTTGCGGTGCGTTACATGGCGTAAGCGCGATTGACCCGGCATTGAAACAGGAACTGGATGCGGTAAATCAGTTGGACTTTACCCGCTACGCCAATGGATTACTACGACTGCGCGGACAACGGGAGGCGCTATGAACAGCACCACGCGTCTGCAACAACTTCTCCCCCAGTTAGGTTCACACAGGCCGGTCACGGTGGTGGGGGCAGCGGTCATTGATGTCATTGCCGATGCGTATGCCCTCCCCTGGCGCGGGTGTGATATCGAGCTTAAACAGCAAGGCGTTAACATTGGTGGCTGCGCGCTCAATATTGCCGTTGCGCTCAGGCGTTTAGGTATCAGCGCCAGCAATGCGCTACCGCTGGGTCAGGGGGTATGGGCCGATATTATCCGCAACCGGATGGCAAAAGAGGGATTGCATAGCCTGATTGACAACGCAGAAGGCGATAACGGCTGGTGTCTGGCGCTGGTGGAACCGGATGGCGAACGAACCTTTATGTCTTTTAGCGGCGTCGAAAACCAGTGGAACACCGACTGGTTGGCGCGACTGAACATCCCGCGTAACAGCCTGGTCTATCTGTCAGGCTATCAGTTAGCCTCTCCATGTGGCGAGCTGCTGGTCCAGTGGCTGGAAGGTCTGGAAGACGTGACGCCGTTTATCGATTTTGGTCCGCGAATCGGCGATATTTCAGACGCCTTAATGGCGCGAATCATGGCCTGCCGACCACTGGTATCACTCAATCGACAGGAGGCCGAAATTGCCACCGAGCGGTTTGCATTAAGCCAGGATGTAGAGGGTTTTGGCGCAGAGTGGGTACGCCGTTTCGCCGCACCGGTGGTGATACGCCACGATAAAGACGGCGCGTGGTATTTCAGCGCGCAAACATCCGGTTGCGTACCAGCATTTAAGACGACCGTCGTGGATACCATTGGCGCGGGCGACAGCCACGCCGGCGGCATGCTGGCCGGACTGGCGTCAGGCTGGCCGCTGGCTGATGCGGTACTGCTGGGCAATGCGGTGGCTTCCTGGGTAGTCGGGCATCGCGGCGGCGATTGCGCCCCCTCGCGAGAGGCGTTACTCCTCGCACACAAAGACGTATAGATCGCTTCGGCAATAGCTGATGCTGTATTCAATGGGCCGTTGCTGCTGGTCAAGCGCTACCTGCTTGATCACCAGCACCGGCACTTTGCTGTCCATTTGAATGTGTGCCTGGAACTCTGCGTCAGGCATCCTGGCGCTGACGCGTGAACGCGTGCGCTGCGGGAAGATATGCTGGCTGCGAAAATAGTCGTACAGCGAAACGCCGATGGCATCCACATCATGGATTAGTTGGACCGGCACCCATGACTCTTCAATAGAAACGGCGTCTTCATCGACATAGCGAATACGCTTGAGCAGAAAAACGTCACTCCCGGCGGCAACAGCCAACTGCTGCGCTACCTCTTCCGGACAAGGCACAATGCGCTTGTTGACCCACAGCGTATCTGGTTTTTTACCGCGTAAAACGACCTGCTGCGAAAAACCCCGCGCTTCTTTAAGCGAATACTCGAAGATGTTGTTGATCTGCGTCCCGTAACCGCGGGCGCGTGTCACCACACCTTCTTCCTCCAGGGCCTGCATTGCCTTGCGTACCGTAATTCGCGACACGCCGGTCAACTGACTGAGATCGCGCTCGCCGGGCAGGATATTGCCATGCTCAAGGATCCCGCTGCGCACAGCGTTTTTCACCGTTTGCGCAAATTTCATATACAGCGGCGTGTTATCTGCCGCTGCAATGCGTTCATTCAGTTGCGCGATAAGCTGGGTATGCGCTTGTTCCATTTATCTTTTTCCAGGCAGACGTTTCTGCTGCCAGTATACTCATTACCACCACGCGTGGAAATGATGCACCGGACCTATTCCCTGCCCGACTTCAAGGGTGTCGGCTTGTGCCAGCGCAGCTGAAAGCCACAGCTTGGCTTCCTGTACCGTATCAGCCCAGTTGTTATGCCGTGGACGCAGCGCCGCCAGCGCTGCGGACAGCGTACAACCGGTACCGTGGGTATTTTTAGTGATAACACGGGGCGCAGTAAAACGCTGTTCGCCGTCACGGGTAAACAGCCAGTCCGGGCTTTGCGCATCCTCCAGATGACCGCCTTTCATCAGCACCGCCTCACAGCCCAGCGCTCGCAGCGCCCTTCCCTGTTCTAACATCTCCTGTTCCGTTTGCGCATGCGATGCGCCGAGCAATGCCGCGGCCTCCGGCAAATTTGGGGTGATAATTGAAACCTGCGGCAGCAAACGGGTACGCAGCGTTTTTACCGCCGCGGACGACAGTAACGGATCGCCGCTTTTCGCCAGCATTACCGTATCCAGCACCACATTTTGCACCCGATGGCGGTGCAAACGTTCGGCGACCGCTTCAACAATATCCGCTTCCGCCAGCATGCCGATTTTGGTGGTATCAATACGTACATCGCTGAACACTGAGTCCAGTTGCGCGGCGACAAAGTCAGGTTCAATGCGATATACCGACTGCACCCCACGCGTATTTTGCGCCACCAACGCAGTGATCACCGAACAGCCGTAAGCGCCAAGCGCGGAGAACGTTTTTAAATCGGCCTGAATACCCGCGCCACCGCTGGGATCGGTTCCGGCAATCGTTAATGCGTTAATCCGTTTCATGCTTGCTCCTGCGCGTTCAGGTTATAGAGGGCGTCGAGAAATGCCGGGACAAAACTGCCCGGCCCGGTCGATTGTTGCGTGGCGATTTGTCCGGCCTGTTTCATCCAGCTACAGGCGGAGGCGACGTTATCAATCCGGTCACCGGGCAGTGCGCAACTGGCCGCAACGACCGCAGATAGCGCACATCCGGTGCCGACCACGCGCGTCATCAACGGATCGCCGCCATTCACGCAGACGGTGCGCAGACCATCGGTAACATAGTCCACTTCGCCGGTCACCACGACGATGGTCTCTACCTGACGGGCCAGCGCCTGGGCCGCGCCAAGCGCAGCGGCTGGCGTATCGGTCGTGTCCACGCCACGCCCCCCGCCGTTCATTCCTGCCAGCGCCAGTATTTCCGAGGCATTACCGCGAATTACGGCTGGCTGTAGCGACAGTAAATCCAGACAGAAGCGGCAGCGAAACTCAAGAGCGCCCACGGCAACGGGATCGAGCGTCCAGGGGGTTTTAGCAAGAAGCGCCTGCTCAACGGCGACGCGCATCGCCGTGGCCCGCTCCAGGGTAAGCGTGCCGACGTTAACCAGCAATGCGCTGGCAATAGCCGCAAACTGGCTGGCTTCTTCAGGTTCAACCACCATCGCAGGTGATGCGCCTAACGCCAGCAGCGTATTGGCGGTAAAGTTTTGCACGACCTCATTGGTCATACAGTGCGTGAGGGGGGAAAGCGTTCTAAAGTGGTGTAAGGCATGGGCCGCGAGCGCGCGGCTGTGCAGGTCAGGCTGCATGGTTCAGCTCCTGCCCGCGCGAAGAAGGGACACGAGCAGTGTCAGACTTCCCTACGCTGGCATTATCCAGATCAGGTGGTACGGGTATTTCTCAGCCTTCACAAAGAAGGGCACCCCGAGTCGTTTTACATAAAACTCAATAATATTAAAAGGATAGCGAGAGAAAATTACATACTCGAGCCCCTGCTATCCATTTACTGAATGGCGGAATGTATCCACACCACATACTTTACCAGTCAGTGAGGGAAGTGAACAGCAGGGGTTGATTCTGGAAAGGATGATCATTGGCGCAGGCGACGTCATCCACTCAGGCATTTCGTATAGCGTCTCAATGCGGGGACACAACGATCATCCCCGCTTAAATTTCCAGGCAGACAGAAACGTTGCAATTGAACATTCAGCCAGTTTCTCAAGTTTATGGGGATCAACTGCTTTTTGCGCAATTATTGCACCAGGAAGGAGATATCCCATAATGGCCCCGAGGAAAGCAGTAGCCTGTAATTCCGGATTATCTAACGTAACTATTCCTTCATTATTTTTCTGTTCCAGAATTTCTGTCAACGCCTGCAAAACGCGTCCAGAGTTTCTTTGCTCCAGCATGACATGTAAATCGGGCTTTTGAACCAGCACTTGAATCAATAAACGCTGGAAATGGATATTCTCCGGAGTATAGAAATGATTCTGTACAACCCGGGCAAACCCTCGCAGGAGATCGGGAAAATCCAGTTGCTCCTGGAGTAACTGCCGTAAAGGCGGCTGCATTTTGTCATTCAGAAATTCAAACGTCGCCAGCAGGAGAGCATCCTTTCCCCCTGGAAAATGGCTGTAAAGTGTCGGCCGCGTTGTCCCTGCTTCACTGGCAATAGTATCAAGAGATACGTCAATGCCATGCTTGAGAAACAGCTCACATGCCGTTTGTAAAATGCGAGGACGGGACTTCATTGGCCGCCCACGTTGATTAACCATTATTGCATTCCTTACGTTTGCCTTTTTTCAGTCTCGAGATTCCCTGCTGAATGAGAATAAAAAATATTGGGACAAAGAGCAGCGTCAGTAACGTGCCTGTGAGCATACCGCCGATTACCGAAGTTCCAATCTCTTTTTGGCTGGAGGCCCCTGCGCCAGTAGAGAGTACCAGAGGGATAACACCAACAACAAATGCCAGAGACGTCATGATGACAGGACGTAAGCGTAATCTTGCTCCTTCAAAAGCAGCCTGAATCAAAGGTCTACCCTTGCGGATTTGCGCCAAAGCAAATTCAATAATGAGAATTGCATTTTTTGCTGAGAGCCCCATCGTTGTGAGTATACCCACCTGGAAGTAGACATCATTTTCAAATCCGGCGATCAAGGCTGCGCTCACTGCGCCGAGAACCCCAAGTGGGATAATCAGCAGCACAACAATGGGCACAGACCAGCTTTCATATAAAGCAGCCAGACATAAAAATACGAACGCAACGGAGGCAAGATATACCCATAGTGTCTGTGCCGATGAAGCCTGTTCCTGCCATGATATCCCGCTCCACTGCAGATCAAATCCTTCAATTGGCGCTATCAGCCGGGCCATTTCAGCCATTGCTGCCCCAGAACTTATTCCCGGAGCTGCGTCTCCTTGAAATTGCACAGCAGGTAATCCATTGAATCGCTGAAGCATTTGTGGACCAGTAGTCCAGCGGAAGGAAGCAAAACTGGCGAATGAGGTCATATTATCGCTACTGTTACGTACAAACCAGGAGGATAAGTTTTCAGGTAGTGAACGCCATGGCGCATCACCTTGTATATAAACCCTTTTTACACGGCCACGGTCAATAAAGTCATTAACGTAAATCCCTCCCCATGCAGCAGAAAGCGTTTCGTTGATATCCGCCTGTTCAAGGCCGTGAGCTTGTGCTTTTTGTCTGTCAATATCTACCTGCAGCAACGCCTTCTCGGCCAGGCTGTTCATTCGCACAGCGCTCAGATTTTGGTTTTCTCTGGCAGCCGTAAGTAACATTGTTTGCGCCTGATTAAGACTGTGGTAACCGCGGTCTGAAATGTCCTGAAGCCATAATTCGAACCCGCTGGATTGTCCTAGCCCCCGAACTGTGGGTGGCGATACAATGCTGACAGAGGCGTTCTGAGACGTTTGATTAAAATATTGATTAGCTCTTGCGATAATAGCCTGAGCGCTGTTAGTTTCCCCCTGACGTTCGTTCCAGTGCTTTAACTCAGCAACGGACATTCCCACATTTTGCCCGCTACCTGCGTTATTTCGTCCAGCGACAGTAAATATAGCGTTAAGATTGGCATTCTCCCGCGTCATGAAATAGCGTGTGATTTCATCTCCAACCCTCTGAGTCATTGACATTGGCGCCCCTGGAGGAAGAGTGAACTGGATTGATATTGCCCCCTGATCCTCCTCCGGAAGAAAACTGGTCGCGAGTTTTTGATATTGCCAAACCATGAACATCGACATCAGAAAAGCGAGAATAATGATTCTCACAGGGCGTGCTGATATTTGCGCGAGCACATTAATATAACGATGCTGGCTTTTTTCGACATACCTGTTGAAATGAGTGAAGAATTTCCCTTTCTTCTCATTTCGGCTTTTAAGCAAATGAGCGCACAATGTAGGGGTTAAAGTCAGTGCAACCAGCACGGAAAGCACCATAGCAGAAACAATGGTGACCGTGAACTGGCGGTAAATAATGCCGACTGAGCCACCAAAAAACGCAACTGGAATAAAAACTGCGGATAAGACCAGCGCGATACCTATTAATGCACCGGTTATTTCCCGCATGGAGTTTAGCGTAGCCTGCAGCGGCTCGAGATGTTCTTCTTCCATTACTCGTTCGACATTCTCAACCACGACAATCGCGTCGTCGACAAGTAACCCAATGGCAAGCACCATGGCAAAAAGTGTTAAGGTATTGATGCTATACCCTAGCAGGCTGAGGATGCCGAATGTGCCCAATAATACGACAGGCACCGTCAATGAGGGAATTAATGTGGCTCTCCAGTTTTGTAAGAACAGATACATTACCACCACAACAAAAACGATCGCTTCAATCAGCGTCTGCACAACATTTGTGATGGACACCGTCACAAACGGAGTACTGTCACGAGGATAGGCAACTACAATGCCTTGCGGAAATCGATCTTTTAATCTGTTAACTTCAGCGCGAACCTTTTCAGCAGTTTCCAGAGCATTAGCTCCGGATGCGAGTTGAATAGATATTCCAGCTGCAGGATGACCATTAAGTGTGGTCAGATTCTGATAGTTTTCAGCCCCGAGTTCGACTCGAGCAACATCTCGCAAATATACAGCTGAGCCATCATTATTTGTCCGAAGAATGATACTTTCAAATTGCGTCGATGTTTCCAGGCGGGACTGGGCGGTCACCGTCGCATTCAGATACTGATCATTGAGAGAAGGAAGAGAGCCAATTTCTCCGCTGGTAACTTGCGAATTTTGTGCCTCGATAGCCGTTTGTACATCAGAGGGCATCAAACCATAATTATTGAGCTGATGTGGGTTGAGCCAAATCCGCATAGCATATTGCGCACCAAAAACTGTTGTTTCTCCCACCCCCTTAACTCTACTTAAGGGCTCCTGCAACGTGTTGATAAGGAAGTCGCTGATATCGACACTGGTTAAACGGTCGTTCTGGTCATATAAGGAGATAACCATCAGGCTATCTCCCTGTGATTTAGTCACAGAAAGTCCCTGTTGTTGCACTTCCTGCGGTAGCCGTGTCATAGCCTGGTTTACAGCATTTTGTACCTGGACCTGGGCTATATCGGGATTGATACCTTGTTCAAAACTAAGGCTAATACGGGACTGGCCAGCTGAACTGCTGGTTGAAGAAAAATAAAGCAGACCATCAATTCCTTTTATTTGCTGTTCAAGTAGCTGCGTTACGCTGTCCTCAACGTTTTGCGCAGAAGCGCCTGGGTAGTTTGCCGTAACGTTCACCCCCGGTGGCGCAATATCCGGATACTGCTCAACAGGCAGTGTTAAAAGAGCCAGGATACCAGCAGAAACGATGCAAATAGCAATGACCGCGGAGAACACAGGACGGAAAATAAAGAAGTGAGCCAGCATCGTGTTTTCCTCCGTTTAGTCAATGGGGTCGCGCAGTGAAAACACGTGCGGAGGCCTGGCTCGTTGAATAAAAGCCATATGCGATGTTTGCCACAAATTAAAAACAGGTTGAGGTATGGGTAATTTGACCGTTGCTGGGCATAGCAGAATATTGATTGCTTTCGCGACAATGTATCTGCTGATTTCGAGGCAAGACATTGTTCGTTGATGTTCACGCCATAAATAGTCATAGGTTTGGATAGTGAAACTATTTTGGAGTAGTAAAAAACGTAAATAGCTGAGTCGTAACTGCATATGCTGATAATTCAAATCGGTACACTGAAAGCAAGCCTGCTCCCGGTCCCGCATGACAAGACAGCGATCAACCGTCTTTGGCTCTACAGACCCCCTTCCAGGTAGAGATGCCTTAAGATGACATGACAAAGTCATTAACAATATGAAAATTAATAACTTTCCCCATTTACTAAAGTTCGTCATAGTAAAGCCTCGCCAATTTATTTACTTTACAGTAAAGTAAATAAATTGATTAAACAAGCATCAACTTTTTTACTCCATTCCAGTAGTGGGTTTTCTTGAAGACAATTGTTCCGGGCCACAGAAACCGGAGCAACTCATGTATGCTGTGGAACAGCGCTACGCTGAGTTGATATGCAAAAACGTGACACCTCATCGCTAAATTGCCACTCTAAATTGTCGCAATGCTGTACATTCATTTACACTTTTTACGAAATTTCTGGAGTGATAACAAAAAAGTCCTTGTCAGATGCCCTGTAAGCCAGGAATGATACATGACTGATTTTGATGACCCGAAGAGGTAGAGAAGATGGGTATGAAGAATAAAATGTTGCTGGGTGCACTCCTGCTTGCGAGCAGTGTCGTCTGGGCCGCGCCGGCTGCAACAGCTGCCCCCACCGGTATCGATAAATATGAGCTGAGCAGCTTTATTGCTGACTTCACCCATTTCAAACCCGGTGACAAAGTTCCACCACTGTATCTCACCAGCGAATACACTATTAAGCAGTGGAATCTGCGCAACCTGCCCGCACCGACAGCAGGCACCCACTGGACCTACATGGGCGGCGCGTATGTGCTGGTCAATGATGCCGATGCTAAGATCATTAAAGCCTACGACGGCGAGATTTTTTATCATCGGTGAAAAAACACGCACTCACTCTGATGAGGGAGTGCGTAAAATACCATAGCGTGATCAATCATAATCGATAACAATTTTTACACGGCTTAGTACCTGCCCGGCTTTAAATATCTTATCTCCATAAGGAGTGTATTTATATTTCAGCGGTATAATCGTATTTCTGGCCACGTTCTCTTTTAAATCTCCCCATGCTATCAGATCATAATGATTATTGCTTAAATTAACTACAGAACCATCTTTTATTAACTCAAAGCCAATATTTCCAGCGCTATCACTATTCGTATATTCATTAGGTAAAACATTACCGACAGCATTATCAGAAACGAATCTGTAATGAACTGATCTTGTGGCATAGGCCACAATTTGGTCACAATCAATTTTCACTTCGGCATCAGCATCATATGAAAGATTATTCTTCACATCACTATAATTTACAGTATTAACTCTAACTGCAGTATCAGTAAAAGAACAGGTAGTAGGAGTATAATTAAATTTCACCTTGATTTTTTGGGCTAAATAATGACTAGAGTCAGTACGGTCCTCCGTAAAAACAATATAATCGCCAAGGAGCGTTGAATTATTTAATTTTATAGACGTAGTTCCTCCCGGATCTTGATTGATTAATTTATAATCTACCCTGTAGCTTCCTTTCGAATTAATTTCACCACCATTGAAATTAAAATACTCATACTGACTCAATATCCCCGCAATTCGAGAAAGTGGAAAGACAGGGGAATTTTGCACTATAATTCTCACTGCGACATATATATAACTACTTATATCTTCTGACTCTATCCGATAGTACATGATATGATTATAAAGAGGTATGGCAGTGAGTTCGTAATTATTACTATTTTTATTCGAAAATTGACAGTGGAATTTTCTTGAAGAAGTAAAATTAAAATTTTGAGCAATAGTTTGCTGAAATAAATTTAACTGCGCCTCATTTAAATTTATTTCTATATCTTCACTTACAGCCACCCCATCCGAAATTTTTGTCGCAGTTCCTAAAAAAGAAAAATCATCATCATAACACATAGAAAAACTTGAAAATGATACAACCATAAGAAATAACAAACATATAAATCTCATATCTCCTCCTCACCGACAAATATAAACTTTACTTTCATCAATCGTTTTACCAAAGGAGATTGAGCATGAAAGTCCCTGTTGTTTATCCACTGCGACTTTAATTTCCGGCGGCACACTGTCGGTACGAATAAAGAGCTGGCTGCCCTGACCGACCAGGCCAATATTATTCCCTTGGTTATCTTCCACCTCATAACCAAAAGTTAACGGTGAACCATCCGGGCGCTGGGCGCGAATAAACCAGGGCTGCCGTTGGTCGGTATCGAATTTCACCAGCACCACGGCGCCGCGATAAGGCGCGGCACTGTGTCGGTTACCCAATAGCTCGGTTTTACTGTCGGTATTAGAAACGTCCAGCGTCAGGCTATTTTCCCGGTACGGGGTCAACATATCATATAACACCACACCGCTGCGGTTAGTGGTGCGGTAACGTTGCCCGTTGACGTAGGCGCCTTGCAGTCCCGGCGCCTGCATTACTGCAAAAGTATCGGAAAGGCGGTTCGCAAGATTCACCCCGCCGGACCAGGCCACTATCCCGCCCGAAATATTACCACCCGCCTGCCGGTATTTATTAGACTGGCTATAGCTACCGCTTAGTTTAGCAATCGGTGCGTTCCAGGTTAAGTTGGTGCCTGCCGTCGTTTCGCTGTCCTGGCGCTGATGGCTCAGGTTAACGCCATAGTTAAACTGGTCGCGATCGCCCATCGTCCCGGAAAGTCCGGTATTGTTTGAGGAAAACCCATCGTTATTAAAGGTCGTTGAGTTAGATAAATATATCTGGCGGCGTCTTGAGGTAATATCATCCCCCCAGTCAAACGGAACAGAAATTAAAAGGTTAAAACGCTTATCCTCGCGATGATCCTCGTCATAGGTCTGGCTGGCCGAAAAGGTATAGCTAATACGTTGCCAGTTATTGGTATAACTCAACTGATAATCCTTACTCGTGCCACTACGCTCCCAGTAATCGCGCCACAATATACTTAGTGATAAGGAACCATAGCCCGCCGGTAAAGTTTGGCTCACATTGGCGGAAAAACTGTTTTTGCGACCAAAATCATACTGGTAATAATCCGCTATGTCATAAACATCATTTTCATCACGATGATAGCTGTCTTTATTATTGGCCCAAACGTGATCGTTAAAAGTCCGATAATCCCGTGATGAGTATCGATAGGCAGCAAGGCCAAAACGCGTGGCGGTTTGTGTCAAATATTTATTATAAGCAATTTGATAGCTTTGCCCATCAAATACATCACCATTATCCTGTTTACTGTGTGAACGCGTCGCATCCACGGAGATTGCGCCAATTCGGGTATTCCAGCCAGTTCCTAACGTGAACGAATTATAGTTATCAGCGAGCATCGTACCGCCATATAACGTTAATAGGTTACTCCACCCATATTGATAGCTCATCTGCGCAAAGTCGGTCTGATTACTTGCCCCTTCGATATGGCTACGTCCGGCGGCAAAATCATATTTTGAGACCCCAGGCTGCAACATGTTAGGTACCGCTGCATATGGCACCAGATAGGTGGTAACCGATCCATCGGCTTCTTTGATGCTAACATCAAGATCTGCACCTCCCCCTGCTAACTGCAAATCCGCGATAGAAAACGGGCCTGGCGGTACTTCTTTCTGATACACCACAAAACCGTTCTGCTCAATAGTGACCAGCGCATTGCTCTGCGCAATCCCCTGCACCACCGGGGTAAAGCTTTGTTTTGAGTTGGGTAACATCTGCATATCACGGTATAAACGCACCCCACGAAAGCGTACCGAGTCAAAAATATCAGATGAGGTGTACATATCCCCGGCGCGTAACGTGCCGAGAATTTGTGGAATACCGTATTCCAGATAAAGGGTGTTACTTTTCCATTCCCCGCTGCTGTCATCCGTTTTGTTGTAGCTGGCATCGGAATGCAACTGCCAGCCCAGCAGGTTTAATCCACTGGTAAATCGCGCATAGGTACTTTTGCTGTTACCAGAATTCTTATAGTCGCTATTGTACTGGCTGAGATAATAGGAGGTATAAAGGGCATTGATACCGCGATCCCAGCTTTCCGGCGGCACATAGCCATTTTCCAGCTCGTCAACGTAGGCCTGGGGTACGCTAAGATCTAACTGAAATTTTCCTATGTTCCAGCGATAACTCCCGCCCTGCACCGCTTGCTCAAGAGAAAGGCAGTTTTTGGTTTTATCAAGCTTATCGGTATTAATCCCTAAACGCGTGATGGTATCGCGAGTCAGGCAGGTTTCAGCAGCCGTATCTTTAACTGTAATCTCATATTTGCCGCGCCACTGTTTATTAACGTAGATATCCACGTCATATTGTCCAGGTAAAGGATGATTATCATCAACGCGTAAAGCAGAAACTTTTTCGCCCTTCATCCCGCCCATCATAAAGTGTGTATCAAAAGTTTCTTCTGCCGACAGGACAGAAAAAGACAACAAAGACAATAATATCGCAGAAGCAAGCGGGGTCATCCTTAACATAATCAGCTCCTGTCATCTCAGGCTGACGTTATCACTTATATAATTGCCATGATCATCAATAATTGTTAGTTTATACTGACTGGCATTACTATTTTTCACCGTAAAAGATTCGCTAGATAATGGCGCAACCATCACCGAGTCATTATTTATCTTGATACTGCCAGCTTTAACTTCCGTGACCGTTATCCAGTTAGCGCTGCTATTTTTTATAGAGAAATTTCTTCCACTATGGTTTAACGATAATTTTTTAAAAATTTCTTTATTAACTGGCGCAACACCTGCAGGACGATAAAAGAGCTTAATCCGGTTCTGCATAGCAAATTTAAGTACATTTTTACCATCATATGCCGGATTATTGGGTGGGATATCCAACACATTGAGATAAAACAGACTCTCTTTATTATTTGGTAGCATATTAGGCATTTTCTTAATTTTAAGCTGCTGCCCTGAATTTCCCGCTACTTTAGCGACTGGAGGCGTCAGCAAAAAAGGTACCTGAATCTTCTCGGGTGGCAGCGTTGTATTACCATCATCAATCCAGGCCTGTATCAAAGAAGCGCTTTTTTCCTGGTTCATCAACTGTATAACTATTTCATTTTTTTCTGCAGGGTAAATTACTCTTGTGCCATAAATCACTATCCCTGCCTGAGCCGGTGTCATAAGTGATAATGTAATTACCGCGCCTAATATTTTCATTTTAATTCCCTTTTTATACCGGCAACCCTGGTTGCCGGTATAACACTAATCCTGAACAACAATCAGTTTTATATTTGCTTTTACTTCACCTGTACCAACGGGAGCACCCGCAGCACCTAAAGCCTTTGCATAACGAGCCGAAAGTCGAAGCCCGTATTGAGTATTACCCTCAGTTGATAAACCCAACCGTTCAAGATCTGAAAGCTTAAATTCATCCTGACCATCTTTTGTAATTAAAACATTCTTGTGAAATAATTTAAAACCGACCTCTGCAGGACCTGTGCCTTTATTTTCAATAACACTATTATAATCAAAAGCACTACCATCAACTTTTATTTTGACATTATCGCTACTATTACACTCAAGAATTAAATTCTTATCTGCTTCATTTTCACCATACCCCGTATCCTGACCCGCGGCCAGTGGAGTAAGTACTGTAGCGGGAATATCGTCTAATGTAATAGTAGCGGTATTTGCTGTATCAAGGAACTTACAAGCGGTACCTGACACCATACCGGTAATTGTTAACGTACCTTCTTCAACCCCAGCAGCAAAAGCCCCGCTACTCATAAATAATCCTGTTACCACTGCCGCAGCAATAATTGAACGTTTCATAGTATCTTCCTTAATCAACATATTTAGATTTGTTACGTGGTGTTATTCCTGTAATTAGAATCTACACAATTAAATCGTTACCGCAATGTAAACGGAATGTTTTTTTGATTTAAGACAAGTTACTCAATGCAATATAATTACAACAAATAGTCAGGAACCAATCTTATTTACACAATTAATAAGTTAACGTAATTTACCATTCATATTTATTTTCAAGATAAATAAAAAAGCCCACATCATTCATGAGAGTGATGTGGGCTATATGAAAGAGAGTATCCTAGTCGTAGCGGTTGAGGATAATTTGACGATTATCACTGCCTGGAACAGCGACCAGTTCCGTTGTTACTCCCCTCACCACCGATGAAACAGTTTGTTCGGTACTCGAAACGTGGGTGGTGTTGCCGCAGCGCTGTTGAAGCTGAGCATTTACCACTTCGGTACTGCAGGTCGGCGCGACAACGTTGCCGCTAATAGTTAAGGTTGCGGTATCTGTTCCCAACGCGGGAAGACTTAATCCATAAGCCAGAACTATAATTCCCAGCGACAAAGTTTTTTTCATCTAAACGTCATTCCTGTATTAAGCCCGATTTAACATGCAGGGTAGTTATTTAGCGTAATAATAGGTGCGCTACCACGCGAAAACCAATTGAAATACTAAATCAATAGGATAGGCATGATCAATTTAAATGATGAATAACGGATATAATTCAGAAAAAAACATGTTTTATTAAGACAGGGTAAACAATGCTCTATTTTTTCTTCATCTTATATATTCACCGCATCAATATATCATTGATACGGTGAATAATATTTAACGCCAGAAATTACACCGCGCGGAAGGCAATTTCGCCAGGAATAACTTCACCCTGCCAGTACAGCTGCGCTGCCACGCGCCCTGCAAGGTCACGGTAAATGGCGGTAAATTCGCTGTCTGGACGGCTGATAACCGTCGGCGTACCGCGATCGAGGTCTTCACGCAGAGAAATATGCAGCGGCATTTGTCCCAACAGTTGGGTGTGGTACTGCTCGGCCAGTTTCTGTGCGCCGCCGGTGCCAAAGATTGGCTCATGATGCCCGCAGTTGCTGCAAATATGCATACTCATATTCTCAACAATACCCAACACCGGCACTTCGACTTTTTCGAACATCACAATGCCTTTTTTCGCATCGATCAGCGCAATATCCTGCGGCGTGGTCACTACAACCGCCCCAGTTACCGGAATGTTCTGCGCCAGCGTCAGTTGGATGTCACCGGTGCCTGGCGGCATATCCAGTACCAGATAATCAAGATCTGGCCATAAGGTTTCCTGCAGCATCTGCAATAGCGCTTTACTGGCCATCGGCCCGCGCCACACCATAGCGTTATCGTCGGTGACCAGATAGCCAATGGAGTTGGTCGCCAGACCGTGAGACATAATCGGCGCCATATGGGTGCCGTCCGGTGAAGTGGGACGCTGGTTTTCCGCGCCGAGCATCGTCGGGATGGACGGGCCATAAATATCGGCGTCCAGAATGCCCACCTTTGCCCCTTCCGCAGCCAGCGCCAGCGCCAGGTTCACCGCAGTGGAAGATTTACCCACCCCGCCTTTGCCGGAACTGACGGCAATGATGTTTTTCACACCATTAATACCCGGCTGATTTTTCACACGTTTCAGGGTGGCGATGTTATGTGACAACTTCCAGTCAATCGCTTTCGCGCCGGTAATACGCAACAGATCGGCACTGCATTGCTCTTTTAATGCTTCAAACGCGCTATGCCAGACGAAGGGCATGACCAGCTCGACGTGCAACGTGTCATCCATCCAGGCGACATGGTGCAACGCTTTAAGCGTCGTCAGATTATGCTTCAGGGTTGAATGCTGAAAATTCGCCAGCGTCCCGGCGACCATCGCGCGCAGGGTTTCTGGTGATTTGGCCTGGGATTGTGCGTTCATCCCGACTCCTTTTTGTTGTTCTGAAAATACAATAGTCACCAGGTAGTTTACTCCAACCGCAACAATTATTCATTTACGGATAAATGCCCTTATCGCTTGGCGCAGTAATTACCATTTTGGTACTATCAAAGCCCTTTTCACTACAAAAGAAGTAATTGCCCACTATGACTCAAGTCGCGAAGAAAATTCTGGTAACGTGCGCGCTGCCGTACGCCAACGGCTCTATCCACCTCGGCCATATGCTGGAGCACATCCAGGCTGATGTCTGGGTCCGTTACCAGCGAATGCGCGGCCACCAGGTAAACTTCATCTGCGCGGACGACGCCCACGGTACGCCAATCATGCTGAAAGCACAGCAGCTTGGGATCACGCCAGAGCAGATGATCGGTGAAATGAGTCAGGAGCATCAGACTGATTTTGCAGGTTTTGACATCAGCTACGACAACTACCACTCTACGCATAGCGAAGAGAACCGCGAGCTGTCTGAGCTGATTTACACGCGCCTGAAGGAGAACGGTTTTATTAAAAACCGCACTATCTCCCAGCTTTACGATCCGGAAAAAGGCATGTTCCTGCCAGACCGTTTCGTTAAAGGCACCTGCCCGAAATGTAAGTCTGCGGATCAATACGGCGATAACTGTGAAGTCTGTGGCGCAACCTACAGCCCGACCGAACTTATCGAGCCGAAATCCGTCGTTTCCGGCGCAACGCCGGTGATGCGTGACTCAGAACACTTCTTCTTTGATCTGCCGTCATTCAGCGAAATGCTGCAGGCATGGACGCGCAGCGGCGCGTTGCAGGAGCAGGTCGCCAACAAAATGCAGGAATGGTTTGAAGCCGGCCTGCAGCAGTGGGATATTTCCCGCGACTCACCGTACTTCGGTTTTGAAATCCCGAATGCGCCTGGCAAGTACTTCTACGTCTGGCTGGATGCGCCGATTGGCTATATGGGATCGTTCAAAAACCTGTGCGATAAGCGCGGCGACACCACTAGCTTTGACGAATACTGGAAGAAAGACTCTACCGCCGAGCTATATCACTTCATCGGTAAAGATATCGTCTACTTCCACAGCCTGTTCTGGCCTGCCATGCTGGAAGGCAGCAACTTCCGTAAGCCGACCAACCTGTTCGTACACGGTTATGTGACGGTGAACGGCGCGAAGATGTCCAAATCTCGCGGCACCTTTATTAAGGCCAGCACCTGGCTGAAGCACTTTGACGCCGACAGCCTGCGCTACTACTACACCGCGAAGCTCTCTTCACGTATTGATGACATCGACCTGAACCTGGAAGACTTTGTCCAGCGCGTTAACGCCGATATCGTCAACAAGGTAGTTAACCTGGCCTCCCGTAACGCTGGTTTTATCGCCAAGCGTTTTGACGGCGTGCTGGCGGCAGAACTGGCCGATCCGGCACTGTATAAAACCTTTACCGATGCCGCTGCAGTCATTGGCGAAGCGTGGGAAAGCCGTGAATTCGGTAAAGCTATCCGTGAGATCATGGCGCTGGCCGATGTGGCAAACCGCTACGTTGACGAACAGGCTCCGTGGGTTGTGGCTAAACAGGAAGGCCGCGACGCGGACCTGCAGGCAATTTGCTCAATGGGCATCAACCTGTTCCGCGTGCTGATGACTTACCTGAAACCGGTACTGCCGACGCTGGCTGAGCGTGTTGAAGCTTTCCTGAACAGCGAACTCAGCTGGGATGCTATCGAGCAGCCGCTGCTCGGTCACAAGGTCAACACCTTTAAAGCGCTCTACAATCGCATCGACATGAAACAAGTTGAAGCGCTGGTTGAAGCGTCTAAAGAAGAGGTGAAAGCCGCAGCCGCACCGGTTACCGGCCCGCTGGCGGACGATCCGATTCAGGAAACCATCACCTTTGACGATTTCGCCAAAGTTGACCTGCGCGTAGCGTTGATTGAAAACGCTGAGTTTGTAGACGGTTCTGACAAGCTGCTGCGTCTGACGCTGGATCTCGGTGGCGAAAAGCGTAACGTCTTCTCCGGTATTCGTTCTGCTTATCCGGATCCGCAGGTTCTGATTGGACGTCAGACCATTATGGTAGCCAACCTGGCACCGCGTAAAATGCGCTTCGGTATTTCCGAAGGTATGGTAATGGCGGCGGGTCCTGGCGGGAAAGATATCTTCCTGTTAAGTCCGGATGAAGGCGCAAAACCAGGCCAACAGGTGAAGTAAGACCTACCAAGCGCTGCAATGGCAGCGCTTTTTTTTTGCAGTAGCTATTCCCCAAATCTCAAACGCGTCACTTCACTCCATTTTCGGACTGCTCAGCCATCGCGATTAGATTTATTCTATACTGCTTTGCTATTAAGGTCGTACGGGCCCATCAAATTCATAGGTTCTATTATTTTGCATCCGATATTCATGAAATGGAGTTTTACATGACAGCGTTTCAAAAATTAGTTTCTCTTGCCGTAGCGTCGGTTGTCATTTTTTCCCTGACGGGGTGTGGTGATAAAGAAGAGACAAAAACATTTAATGCCAACCTAAACGGCTCGGATATTACCGTCTCTTACACCTATAAGGGCGATAAGGTTCTGAAACAAATCTCTGAAAGTAAAATCAGCTATGCGTCGGTCGGCGCCAGCAATAAAGAAGAAGCAGCAAAAGTATTTGACGCCTTAAGCGCTAAATATCAAAACATCCCTGGCATAGAAGAAAAGCTCACCTATTCAGACACCTATGCGCAGGAAAACGTCACTATCGATATGGAAAAAGTCGATGTAAAAGCATTGCAGGCAATTTCCGGGATGAAGCTGTCTGAGAATACCGATAAAAACATCAGCATGAAGCAAATGCAAACGGTAATGGAATCGGCGGGTTTTAAAGAAGTGAAGTAAACCGTTGGCGACCCGATTTTAATCGTGGTCGCCCGTTTTTCTCGTTATGCTTTCGTGCTATGTACGCGTGAGGTCAAACCGCGCAGGAAATAACGCAGGAACTGATCGCCGCATTCGCGATAGTTTTTATGATCCGGCGCGCGCATCATGGCGGTAATTTCCGGCATCGACACGCGAAATTTCTGCTCGGTCATAATGGCCAGAATATCATCGGTTTTCAGCGAAAAGGCGATACGCAGCTTTTTCAGCACCGTATTGTTATTAACACGACGCTCAAGCGCCAGCTCCGGCGCTGATTCATCTTTCCCACGCAGATGATAAATCAGACCGTTTAAAAAACCGGAAAGAATGATATCCGGGCAACGCACAAACCCGTCTTCATCTTCTTTTGTCATCCAGGTATCAAAACCCGCGGAGGTGGATTCCATGTCAGCAAGCGCAAGAATACGCACCATGTCGTTATTGTTCGCTTTCAGGGTGTAGCGCAGGCTACGAAGAATATCGTTACTTAGCATAGAGCCTTCAACAGTCGGTGATGCAATGGCGCGCAGTGTATCAGTTTTACAGTCCAATCGCCTCTTTTAGACTTTTAAGATAACGACGACTCACCGGAACGGTCAGCCCGTTACGCAAAATCAGCTCGGCCTGGCCGTTATCTTCCAGTCGGATTTCCTGCAATTGCGCCAAATTTACCAGATATTGGCGGTGGCAGCGCAGGAGTGGCGTACGGCTTTCCAGCGTTCTGAGCGTTAACTCTGTGAACCCCTCTTTGCCATCGCTACTGGTGACATACACGCCGCTCATGCGGCTGCTGATAAACGCCACATCATCCATTTGCAGCAAATAAATACGGCTATGACCGCTGCACGGAATAAACTTCAGCGGCTGCTGATGCTCGGGCAGTAGCGATACATCCTGCTTCGTGCGTTCCTGACGTAAACGGCTCAGCGTTTTTTCCAACCGCGCTTCTTCAATCGGCTTGAGCAGATAATCAAACGCGTGTTCTTCAAAGGCTTTGACCGCATACTCATCAAACGCGGTCAGGAAAACAATGTACGGACGATGTTCGGGATCAAGCATCCCGACCATTTCCAGGCCGCTGATACGCGGCATCTGAATATCGAGAAACAGGACATCCGGGTGCAGTTTATGTACCGCGCCGATGGCTTCCACCGCATTCGAACACTCCCCGATAATCTCGATGTCGCTTTGCTCCTGCAACAGGATCCGCAGATTCTCCCGCGCTAACGGTTCGTCATCGACAATCAGCACTTTGATCATGCCTGTTCCTCCAGAGGAAGTCGTAAAGTAATTCGGGTAAAGCGGTCAGGTTCACACGCTACGCTGATGCCAAAATCATCGCCAAACCGCTCGCGTAGTCGCTTATCGACCAGATTCATACCCAACCCGCTGGCCTCAGACGTTGGCTGATACAGCCCGGCATTATCTTCAATATCCAGCATCAGATACTGCCCTTCGCGACGGGCGGTAATCGACACCTCTCCGGTATCCAGTAGTTGAGAGGTACCGTGCTTAATGGCATTCTCCACGATGGGCTGCAGGGTAAAAGCCGGTAATTGCTGATGCGAAAGTTCATCAGGCACCGTTAAAGTCACCTGTAGCCGTGACTGGAATCGTGCCTTTTCAATTTGCAAATAGGCGTTCACGTGCTCAATTTCATCGGCCAGTGTGACAATCTCCGACGGGCGTTTTAAGTTTTTGCGAAAGAAGGTCGACAGGTACTGCACCAGTTGACTGGCCTGCTCGCTATCGCGGCGGATCACGGCTTTGATGGTGTTGAGCGCATTGAACAGAAAATGAGGATTCACCTGGGCATGCAGGAGTTTTATTTCTGACTGCGTAAGCATTGCTTTTTGCCGCTCGTACTGTCCGGCCAGTATTTGCGCCGAAAGTAGCTGAGCGATCCCCTCCCCCAACGTGCGGTTGATCGAGCTAAAGAGGCGGTTTTTAGCCTCATACAGTTTGATGGTCCCCATCACCCGCTGATTTTCACCCCGCAGCGGAATCACCAGCGTCGAGCCTAATTTGCATTGCGGATGCAAAGAACAACGGTAAGGGACTTCATTCCCGTCGGCATACACCACCTCTCCGGTTTCTATTGCCCGTAGAGTGTACGACGACGAAATCGGTTTACCAGGCAGGTGGTGATCGTCACCAATGCCGGTAAATGCCAGCAGCTTCTCACGATCGGTAATCGCCACCGCGCCGATATCCAGCTCTTCGTACAGCACCTGGGCCACCTTCATGCTGTTAACCTCGTTGAATCCCTGACGCAAAATACCTTCCGTAGAGGCGGCAACTTTGAGCGCAGTAGCGGAAAAAGCGGAGGTGTATTTTTCAAACATCGCCCGTTTATCGAGCAATATACGCATAAACAGGGCTGCGCCCACGGTATTGGTGACCATCATCGGCGCGGCAATATTGCTGACCAACCGAAACGCATCATCAAACGGACGAGCAATTAACAAGATAATCAGCATCTGCACCAGTTCGGCCACAAAGGTAATCGCGCCCGCCGTCAACGGGCTGAAGACTTTATCGGTACGACCGCGACGAGTGAGCACGCTGTGCACCAGCCCGCCGAGTAAACCTTCCACAATGGTCGAAATCATGCAGCTTAGCGCCGTCATACCGCCCATTGAATAACGGTGTAAGCCACCGGTCAGACCGACTAAACCACCGACTACGGGACCGCCAAGCAGCCCGCCCATCACCGCACCGATGGCACGCGTGTTAGCAATAGAGTCATCAATGTGCAGCCCGAAATAGGTGCCCAAAATGCAGAAAATGGAAAAGGTGACATAGCAAAGCAGTTTGTGCGGGAGACGGATAGTGACCTGCATCAGCGGGATAAACAAACGCGTTTTGCTCATCAGCCACGCGATAACGAGAAACACGCACATCTGCTGAAGCAGCAGCAACACCAGATTAAACTCGTACATACGCGCCAACCACACATCACTTAAAAGCGCGTAACATACATGGGCTGCGCGTAACTTTCTTTGAAGTGTTGCAAAAAAACAGGAATTTGTGAGAACGATCACTCGAAAGCGCGAGTAGGACGACAAACTCACCCCTTCACTGATCAAAAAACAGACAAAACTACCTGGTTCGTAAAAGAGCGTCTAAAGTAAAACTGGGACCTCGCGAGCAAGAGTGAGACGACGATGGCGCTTTACACAATCGGTGAAGTGGCTTTGCTTTGTGATATCAACCCTGTCACTTTACGCGCGTGGCAGAGGCGTTACGGATTACTCAAACCGCAGAGGACAGACGGCGGTCATCGCCTGTTTAACGACGCGGATATCGACAGGATCCGTGAGATAAAACGCTGGATAAACAACGGCGTTCAGGTCAGTAAGGTGAAAATGTTGCTCAGCAATGAGAACATTGATGTGCATAACGGCTGGCGTGAACAGCAAGAGACGCTACTAAGCTATTTGCAAAGCAATAATTTGCATAGTCTGAGAATGTGGATCAAAGAGCGTGGCCAGGATTATCCCGCGCAAACGCTCAATACCCATTTGTTCACACCGTTACGCCGCCGTCTGCAATGTCAGCAGCCGATCCTCCAGGCGTTACTCGGGATCCTCGACGGCGTCCTCATCAACTATATCGCGATTTGTCTGGCCTCAGCGCGCAAGAAACAGGGTAAAGATGCGCTGGTTGTCGGCTGGAACATTCACGATACCACCCGCTTGTGGCTGGAGGGTTGGGTTGCCAGTCAGCAGGGATGGCGCGTTGACGTTCTGGCCCACTCACTGAACCAACTACGACCGGAAATGTTTGAGGGTCGAACCTTACTTGTCTGGTGCGGCGAGAACCAGACGCCCGCTCAGCAGCAACAGTTGAGTGAATGGCGCGCGTTGGGTCACGATATTTATCCACTCGGTATTTAATATCCTATTAACAAAAGTGTACAATCCATAGATTCACATAAGGAGTGCACAATGAGCGCAGCTAAAATCGGTGTAATAACCCTCTTCCTGCTGATGGCTATCGGCGGTATCGGCGGCGTCATGCTGGCAGGCTACACCTTCATTTTACGTGCCGGGTAAGGTAGCTCGCTAATCGCTCAAATCCGCGATCGACAATCACTGCCGCCAACGCGACCAGCAACGCCCCCTGAATCACATAGGCGGTATTGAATCCGCTAAGTCCGATAATTATCGGCGTGCCCAGCGTATTCGCCCCGACGGTTGAGGCTATCGTTGCGGTGCCGATATTAATGATCACCGATGTGCGGATCCCCGCCAGAATAACCGGTGCCGCCAGCGGCAACTCCACTTTACGCAGGCGCTGCCAGCGACTCATCCCCATCCCGCTGGCGATATCCATCACGCTGACAGAGATGCCTCCCAGCCCCGCCAGGGTTGCCTGTAGGATCGGTAACACGCCATACAGGATCAGCGCGATAACCGCCGGCTCAAGACCAAATCCCATCACCGGCACGGCAATCGCCAGCACCGCGACCGGGGGAAAAGTCTGCCCCACGGCGGCGATAGTTTCCACCATCGGCCTGAACTCTGCCCCCCAGGGCCGGGTTACCGCAATTCCGGCGCCGGTGCCGATGAGTACAGCGATAAGACTCGATATTCCCACCAGCGCAAAATGACTCAGCGCCAGCGTCGTAAAACTTTCCTGCTGATACACGGGACGCGGCAACTCTGGAAACAACGAACTAAACAGGGCCTGACTGTGCGGCAACCCGACCAACAGGATCAGGAACAGGACAACCAGCCACAGCAGTGGATCAGCAAGACGTTTCACGGGGCGGCATCTCCGAAAGCAGATCGCGAAAGTGAAGCGTACCGCAGGACACGCCCTGCGGCGTCACAACCGGCAGGACATCGCATCCCCGCGCCACAAACATCGACAGCGCATCACGCAGCGTCATTTCAGCCACCAGCGGCTCACCGTCTGAATGTTCGCCGCGACGGATAAAATCACCTACTGTACGCAGCGACAGTAACCGTACGCCCAGTTCGCTGCGGCCAAAGAACGTTTGTACGAAATCGTTCGCTGGCGCCGTCAGCATCGACAACGGCGTCCCTTGCTGCACGACCTTACCCGCGTCCATCAGGACCAGATGTTCCGCCAGCCTCAGCGCCTCGTCGATATCATGCGTCACCAATACAATGGTACGCCCCAGAAGACGATGAATACGGGTCATCTCCTGCTGCAGCGCACCGCGGGTGACGGGATCCAGCGCGCCAAAAGGCTCATCCATCAGTAGCACCTGCGGATCTGCCGCCAGCGCGCGTGCAACCCCGACCCGCTGCTGTTGCCCACCGGAAAGCTGATGCGGATAACGGTGACGCAAACTCGCCTCCAGCCCCAACAGCGCCATAAGTTCATCTGTGCGATCATCAATACGCGAACGCGACCACTTTTGTAATTGCGGCACGGTGGCGATGTTCTGCGCGACGGTCCAGTGCGGGAACAAACCGATAGACTGGATCGCGTACCCCATACGCCGCCTTAACTCCAGTACCGGCAGACTGCGAATCTCCTCGCCCGCAAAAAGAATCTGCCCGCTGTCATGCTCGACCAGTCGATTGATCATCTTCAGTGTGGTGGATTTCCCGGAACCCGACGTGCCAATCAGCACCGAAAAGCTCCCCTCCGCCAAATGCAGATTAAGGTCGTCGACGGCTTTTTGCTGACCGTAGGTTTTACTGACATGACTAAATTCAATCATTATTCGTTCCCTTCAGCAGCGCTAGCCCTAAATCAAACAACGCATCAATCAACACTGCCAGCACAACTACCGGGATCACGCCCAGTAGCACTAAATCAACGGCGCTACTGAGCAACCCCTGAAAGACCAGCGCGCCAAAGCCCCCGGCACCGATCAGCGCGGCAATCACCGCCATCCCTACTGTCTGGATCATCACCACCCGCAAACTGCGCAAGAAGACAGGCAGCGCCAGCGGCAACTGCACCGAGATAAACCGTTGACGCGCGCTCATCCCCATCGCCCGGGCGCTTTCCAGTACATCCTGTGGAACCTGATTCAGTCCAGCCACCACGCCACGTACCAACGGTAAGAGCGCGTACAGTACCAACGCAATAAGCGCGGGTGTCAGGCCGGTTCCCGCAACGCCGAGTGAGCTTAACCAGGGAAAATGCTTAACCAGCCCAGCGAGCGGCGCAATCAACAGGCCAAACAAGGCCACCGAGGGAATAGTCTGGATAATGTTCAGTACGGCGAAAACGGGTCCCTGACGCGAGTCAGAAAAAGAGCACCAAACGCCCAGCGGCACACCAAGGAATAGCGCGGGTATCACGGTGCCAAACAGAATAGTCATATGCTGCGCCAGTGCGTCGTTAAAGACATCCTGGCGGTTGGCATACTCTTTCAGCAGGGAAAGATCGTTAAACGTGCCGGACAGTAATAACACTATCGGCATAACAAAAAGTTGCGCATGCAGCACCCATCGCCACAACATCTGACGGGTGATGCGCCGAATGGCGTCACTGGCAGCCAGCAGCATGAATCCGAGACCCAGCCAGAACCCGGAGCCAAGACTGGTTCTGGCCAACGTACTGCCCGTCTGCGCCAGATACGTTGCCGTTGTACCTGCGGTTACCAGCGCCGCAATCACCAACAGCTGGCTGATAACAAGCGTCAATATATTGCCGGATTTGCCCGACACAAAGCACAGAAGAAACAGTAGCAGACAGGCCACCGCCAGTCCCCACGCCATGTCGGGCCTGATATCCCAGAGTTGACGACCTTCGCCGGAAACCAGGCGATTGGGAGCATAGCTAATGAAAGGAAGCGCAGCTGCTGCGAAGGTAAGAAGAACCAGCAGCAACAGCACCCGATTAACCGAGATATTGGACAAAACACCCACCCGCCGTAAATTCCGTTACTTAACCCATCCTTTTTGCTTCAGATAATCTGCTGCAACTTTTTTTGCATCCAGACCCTCTACGGCAATACTGGCGTTAAGCTGCTGGAGCGTTTTTTCATCCAGACTGGCAAAAACAGGCTGCAGCCATTCTTCCATTTGCGGATAGGCCTTGAGTACCGACTCACGTACCACTGGCGCAGGCGCATAAATCGGCTGAACGCCTTGCGGATCGCTTAACGTTTGCAGCCCCAGCGCGGCGACCGGACCATCGGTGCCGTAGGCCATCGCGGCATTGACGCCGGAGGTTTGCTGCGCTGCGGCTTTAATCGTCACGGCGGTATCCCCCCCGGCCAGTGATAAAAGCTGATTCTGATTCAGTTTAAAATCATAGGCTTTTTCAAACGCGGGCAGCGCGTCCGCACGTTCGATAAACTCCGCAGAGGCGGCCAGTTTGAAGGTGCCCCCCTCTTTCAGGTAGCGCCCTAAATCTGCAAGCGAAACCAGTTTATTCTTTTCGGCGACATCCTGGCGGACCGCAATGGTCCAGGTATTGTTGGCGGGCGCAGGCGTTAGCCAGACCAGTTTATTTTTCTCTGCGTCCAGCTTTTTCACTTTGTCGAAACCAGCCTGCGCATTTTTCCACGCTGGATCATTCTCATCTTTAAAGAAGAAGGCGCCATTGCCGGTATATTCCGGGTAGATATCCAGCTCGCCGGATGTAATCGCGCCACGCACCACTGGCGTAGTCCCCAGTTGCACTTTATTGACGGTTTTCACACCATGGCTTTCGAGCACTTGCAAAATAATGTTACCGAGCAGCGCCCCTTCGGTATCAATTTTTGACCCAACCGTAACGGGCGACGCGGCCTGCAAGGGCATACTTATCGCGGCTAACAATGCCAACGCCCCTACCCCAAACTTTGAGATTATCATGCTGTGCTCCTCATCCTTTTGCGGCCCTTTTCAGAGACTTGAGGAAAAAGCATAGTCGAAAAATCAGGCCTTAACCTGGCAATTGGGTAGTAACACTGAGAGTAATTAGCAGTAAGGCGATAAAAAAATCCGGCAAACCCAAAGTGAATTTGCCGGATAGCGTTATTTCATAGACCAGATAAGCATTGCGCCATCAGGCATGATGCGTGGCTTTCTTCATCAACTACAGCAGTTCAAATTCACCCTGCTTCACTCTGGCGGAATCCACGCCGATAAAGACGTTAAATTTACCCGGTTCAGCATCGTATTTCATACGCTGGTTCCAGAATTTCAGCGCGTCGATATCAATCGGGAAGCTGACAGTCTGCGTTTCACCCGGTTTAAGATTCACTTTCTCAAAGCCTTTCAGCTGTTTTACCGGACGGCTCATTGAAGCGGTCACATCCTGCAAATACATCTGAATCACCGTGGCACCTTCGCGCTTACCGGTGTTGGTCACCTGGACGCTGGCCGTCACAGTCCCGTCACGTTTCATCGTCGGTGCAGAGAGTTTCACATCCGAAACGGTAAAGGTGGTGTAGCTCAGGCCATAGCCAAAGGGATACAACGGACCGTTTGCCTCGTCAAAATAACGCGAGGTGTACTTATTCGGCTTATCGGCGTTATACGGACGACCGGTATTGAGATGGCTGTAATAGACCGGGATCTGTCCGACAGAGCGTGGGAAAGACATCGGCAGCTTGCCTGATGGGTTGTAATCGCCAAACAACACATCGGCGATGGCGTTACCGCCTTCCGTCCCGGCAAACCAGGTTTCGAGGATCGCATCAGCCTGTTGATCTTCCTTGACCAGCGCCAGCGGACGTCCGTTCATCAGCACCAGCACCAGCGGTTTGCCCGTTGCTTTCAGCGCGGCAATCAGGTCACGTTGGCTCTGCGGAATAGTAATGTCCGTACGGCTGGAGGCTTCATGCGCCATTCCCTGTGCCTCACCGACCACCGCAACCACCACATCAGACTGTTTCGCCGCGTCAACGGCTTCATCAATCATCGCCTGCGGCGAACGCGGATCAACTTTCACCGCCTCTTCATACAGGTTCAGGAAGTCGACAATGCCTTTATCGTTGGTGATATTCGCCCCTTTGGCGTATATCACTTTGCCCTGCTCGCCAATGGCATTTTTAATCCCCGTCAGCACCGTTACCGACTGATCGGCAACACCCGCTGCGGACCAACTGCCCATCACATCACGCTTGCTGTCGGCCAGTGGCCCGACAACCGCCACGGTGGCGGATTTTTTCAGCGGCAGCGTGTCGAGGCGGTTTTTCAGCAGCACCAGGCTTTCACGCGCCACTTCACGCGCTTCTTTACGGTGCAGGCGGCTTTCGGCGTTGGTATCCACCGGGTCAGACTCTTTGGCGCCCAGATGGCTGTACGGATCGTTAAACAGCCCCATATCATATTTCACGTTCAGCACGTGACGCGCAGCGTCGTCAAGCTCCGCCATCGTCACTTTGCCTGATTTAATCAGCCCCGGCAGGTATTTGCTGTAATACTCATCGCTCATACTCATGTTGATACCGGACTTGATAGCCACGCGTACCGCATCCTCAGGATCGGAGGCGGTGCCGTGCTTAATCAGTTCCTTAATCGCGCCGTGATCGGAAACGGTGATGCCTTTAAAGCCCCACTCATCGCGCAGCACGTCTTTCAGCAGCCATGCATCAGACGTCGCCGGCGTACCGTTGAGTGAATTAAGTCCTACCATCACCGCGCCGCTACCGGCATCCAGCCCGGCTTTGTACGGCGGCATGTAGTCGTTAAACAGACGCTGCGGGCTCATATCGACGGTGTTGTACTCTTTCCCGCCCTCTACCGCACCATAAGCGGCGAAGTGCTTGACGCTGGTCATCACCGAATAGCGATCGGCCGGGCTTTTCCCCTGCATCGCTTCCACCATGGTTTTACCCATTGTGGCGGTCAAATACGTGTCTTCGCCAAACCCTTCCGATGCCCGGCCCCAGCGCGGATCGCGGGAGACATCAACCATCGGCGCCCAGGTCATGTTCAGGCCATCGTCAGCGGCTTCATACGCTGAAACGCGACCGACGGTTCTGACCGCATCGAGATTAAAGGAGGACGCCAGACCGAGGCTTATCGGGAACACGGTACGCTGACCGTGCAATACGTCGTAGGCAAAAAAGAGAGGAATTTTCAGGCGGCTGAGTTCCATCACCTGATCCTGCATTTTGCGGATATCCTGGCGTGTGACGGTGTTAAAAATAGCCCCAACCTGCCCGTCTTTGATCATCTCGCGGATGGCTTCCTTCGGATTATCAGGCCCGACGCTGATTAAGCGTAATTGACCAATTTTCTCATCCACGGTCATCTGTTTGAGTAAATCGGTAACAAACGCATCCCGCGCTTCTGGCGTCAGCGGATGGTTACCAAACAGAGTGTCCGCCAGCGCGGGTTGCACCGCCAGACTCACCGCAACACCTACAGAACATAGCCATTTCATGTTGATTCTCTCTTTATTTTTTCCTGACGCATCAGCGAAAATATAACAAAAACCGCAATTTGCCGTAAGACTAAACGGGAGCGCTAAAGAAAGCTAAGGTTATTCTCCTAATTTTCAAAACCAGCGTGAATCAATGAAAGACAAGCCAGAGACAATATGAATGAGAAAGCGTATTGTCATACAAAGCGCTATGCTTGTTCCTGATATTGAGTCCCACCACAAGGAGTGGAGAATGTCTTCCATTACAACAGATAATAAAGCTTTCCTGAATGAACTGACCCGCCTGGTGGGTCATTCGCACCTGCTCACTGAACCCGCTAAAACCGCCCGCTATCGCAAGGGATTCCGCTCCGGCCAGGGCGATGCGCTCGCCGTCGTTTTTCCGGGCTCGCTTTTAGAACTGTGGCGCGTCCTGAACGCCTGTGTCGCCGCAGACAAAATCATTCTGATGCAGGCCGCCAATACCGGCCTGACCGAAGGCTCTACGCCAAGCGGCAATGATTATGACCGTGAGATTGTTATTATCAGCACCCTGCGTCTTGATAAGCTGCACGTCATCGGCAAAGGCGAACAGGTGCTGGCCTGGCCTGGAACAACGCTCTATTCGCTGGAAAAAGCGCTCAAACCTTTTGGTCGTGAACCGCATTCAGTGATCGGTTCTTCCTGCATCGGCGCTTCCGTGATTGGCGGCATTTGTAACAACTCCGGCGGCTCGCTGGTGCAACGAGGCCCGGCATACACGGAGATGTCGCTGTTTGCGCGTATTGATGAACAGGGCAAATTACAGCTGGTTAACCATCTGGGCATCGATCTTGGCCAAACCCCAGAGCAGATCCTCAGTAAACTCGATGACGAGCGCATCAAAGATAACGATGTTCGCCACGACGGACGTCATGCGCACGATCACGACTACGTGACCCGCGTCAGAGATATTGAGGCGGATACGCCCGCACGCTATAACGCCGACCCGGACCGCTTGTTTGAATCTTCCGGTTGTGCCGGAAAGCTCGCGGTTTTCGCCGTGCGTCTGGACACTTTCGAAGCCGAAAAAAATCAGCAGGTCTTTTATATCGGCACCAACCAGCCAGAGGTGCTGACGGAGATCCGCCGTCATATTCTGGCGAAGTTTGAACATCTGCCGGTTGCCGGTGAATATATGCATCGCGATATTTACGACATCGCTGAGCAGTACGGCAAAGATACGTTCCTGATGATTGACAAGCTCGGCACCGACAAAATGCCGTTTTTCTTCACCCTGAAAGGCCGCACCGATGCGATGCTGGAAAAAGTGAAATTTTTCCGTCCGCACTTCACCGACCGGGCGATGCAGAAGTTTGGTCATTTATTCCCCAGCCACTTACCGGCGCGTATGAAAAGCTGGCGCGACAAATACGAGCATCACCTGCTGTTAAAAATGGCCGGTGGCGGCGTGGCTGAAGCGCAAAACTGGCTAAATGAGTTTTTCAAAACGGCCGAGGGCGACTTCTTTGCCTGTACGCCGGAAGAAGGCAGCAAGGCATTCCTGCACCGCTTTGCGGCGGCTGGCGCAGCTATTCGTTATCAGGCCGTTCATGCGGATGAGGTGGAAGATATTCTGGCGCTGGATATCGCGCTGCGTCGTAACGACACCGAATGGTATGAACATCTGCCGCCAGAAATCGACAGCCAACTGGTGCACAAGCTCTATTACGGGCATTTTATGTGCTATGTATTCCATCAGGATTACATCGTCAAAAAAGGCGTGGATGCCCATGCGCTGAAAGAGCAGATGCTGGAGTTACTTCGCGAGCGTGGGGCACAGTATCCGGCGGAGCATAACGTCGGGCATTTGTACCAGGCGCCGGAAACACTAACCCGCTTTTACCGCGAGAATGACCCAACCAACAGTATGAACCCGGGTATTGGGAAAACGAGTAAGCAGAAGTTCTGGAAAGAATCGTAGGCCCGATAAGCATAAGCGCCATCGGGCACGTTGCCGGGGGCGCTTCGCTTGCCCGGCCGACGGTTTAATCGTTCTGCGCGGTTTGCTCACCCGTAGCTGAACCTGCCGCCGCCATCTGCGCCGCTTTTTGCTTTTTGTAGCTCAGCGCCGCCGCCGGAACCGGCATCACCTTGCCGGTTTCAATCCAGGTGCGTAAACGGCTGGCATCGGCAAAGTGGGTATATTTCCCAAAAGCATCCATCACCACCAGCGCCACCGGTTTGTTATTAATCACCGTGCGCATCACCAGACAGTGGCCCGCCGCATTGGTAAACCCGGTTTTAGTTAACTGAATATTCCAGTTATCGCGATACACCAGATGGTTGGTATTACGGAACGGCAATGTATATGCCGGATTGGCAAACGTCGCCATATCTTCACGCGTAGTACTTAGCTGACCAATCAGCGGATACTGTTTGCTGGCAATCAGTAACTTCGTTAAATCACGCGCGGTTGAGACGTTATGAATCGATAACCCGGTCGGCTCCACAAAACGGGTATGGGTCATGCCCAGCGCTTTCGCTTTCGCATTCATCGCCTTGATAAACGCGTTATAGCCGCCAGGGTAATGATGCGCCAGACTGGCTGCCGCACGGTTTTCAGATGACATCAGCGCCAGTAACAGCATGTCTTTACGGCTGATTACACTGTTCAGCCGTACGCGAGAGTAAATTCCTTTCATCTCAGGCGTCTGGCTGATATCAACTTTCAGCTTTTCATCCAGCGGCAGTCGCGCATCAAGCACCACCATCGCCGTCATTAATTTGGTAATCGACGCAATCGGACGCACCAGATCCGGGTGGTTCGAATAGATAACCTTGTTGGTATTCAGATCAACAATCATCGCGCTACCGGACGCTATCTCAGGTTGAGAAGCCGCTACGGTAGGTGCCGTTTTCGCCACGGCTTGGGGTGCAAAAGGAACGGCCAGCACCAGGGCAAGGCTTAATAATGAAACTCGGAATTTCAGCATGATGAGATTTCTGATAAGGGTTCACGCACGTCACAACGCACACCGCCCGAGATTAAGTATTTTCTCAGGCTAGCTCAGGCATCATAGCGATCCGGCAGGTTTGCCGCTACAGGATAATCGTCTCGAAATGCTGCGTTGCTGACTTTTACGTCAACAACGCAGCGCAGAGGCGTTTTACAGGTCAGAATAAGCGATAGCCGTAACCCCACAGGATTACCGTAATCGCCAGCAGAACCTCCAGTACCAGCACACCAATAGCCAGCGTGGAACTGAAAAACTTAACCCTTCCTCACGAGTGATATTCAGGAACGTTGGAATACCGAGATAGAGTAAATAACCGGTGTAAAACAGCGCGATAGTTCCCACCAATGCACACAGCCAGACCAGCGGATAAAGGGCGACCAGACCGCTTAAAAACAGCGGAGTCGCGACATATCCGGCAAAGACCATACAGTGCGCCAGCGATGGACGCTGCGGGTAATTACGCGCCATCCACCAGATAACCCGGCCCATGACAGCCACGCCCGCCAGCATCACGCCGTAAAACAGAATGGCCAGCGCCAGTCCGGTCAACAGGGATAACTGCAGTATGTTGCCGTCACCAAAATTCCAGCCGATTTGTGTGGTACCGATAAACGCGCAAACAACCGGGATTGCCGCCATCAGCAGTACATGATGGGTATAGTGATGCGAAACGCTTTCGTTTTCGCTGTTGATCACGTGCATTTCACGATCGGGATGGGAAAACAGCCCCCAGACATGGTTCATACCGCCCCCTTCTTGTCAGCTCCGGACCTCAACACTTCAAGTATAATTCAGCTTTTGATTATTTTATGTACACAGAGAAAATACCGGATCGCTACGGCGTATTGTTACGTTCACCCAATGTTTATCACTTCTCTGAAACGATACTGCCTGTGAACGTGTTAAGGGTACTATCGCCGTACCCTTAACAATCCCGGCTCCCGGCGGGAAAATTGCCACTTCGTGGTTCCCCCCGCTTATTCCTTCAGGCTACCGGGTCGGGCGCGAGGTAGCATCCCTGCAAAACGCGCCCTGAGCCAGCATCCATGCTGGCTCTCCCGGCCTTACGGAAACACGTCGGCAATTTTCAGCCGGACCTGCCCTCACCTGACCTCCTGCACTTTTATTTGAATATATTTGAACAGCAAAACAGATTTAACTGGAAGTCAGAGCGTTGAAGCGATCCCCCCGGTCCGGCTGAAAATCGATGAGGCGTTGGCGGCTGACCGGGTCTGCCCGCAGGGATGCGGGCAGAGGGGACGGCCTGCATGGATGCAGGCTCGGCCCCGACCCGACAGGCAGACGGCATAAGACGAATAACTCGCGCAGCGACGATTTTCCCGCCGGGAGCCTGGGATGCAAGGGAGGCGGCGGTAAGCCTCCCTTGCACGTTCACGGGTAACGGCGTTTCAGAGAAATGACACCGCGGAGGTGAACGGAACCCTGAGCCAGAATCACATGTCCTTCATAATACTTAACTGACAAGCATTAGATCGCTACGGCGCGGCTTTTCCGGCATCAAGTATTCATAGGGTGTATGCTATAAGCGGTGGAGGTCATACAATCGTATGGATATAAATCATTATGTTGCGCAATACGGCTATGCCGCATTAGTGATTGGCAGTCTGGCTGAAGGGGAAACCATTACCCTGTTAGGCGGCGTCGCGGCCCATCAGGGAGTACTTAAATTTCCGCTGGTGGTGCTCTCCGTCGCGCTGGGCGGGATGATTGGCGATCAGTTGCTCTATTTACTCGGACGTCGTTTTGGCGGCAAAATTCTGCGGCGTTTTTCGCGTCATCAGGCAAAAATTGATTACGCGCAGAAGATGATCCAACGGCGTCCTTATCTGTTCGTGGTCGGCACGCGTTTTATGTACGGTTTTCGCGTTATTGGCCCTTTGCTGATTGGCGCCAGTCACCTGCCACCGAAGCTCTTTTTACCGCTCAATATTCTCGGGGCGCTGGTGTGGGCGCTGATATTTACCACCCTGGGTTATGTGGGGGGAGAAGTCATCGCGCCGTGGCTGCACAATCTCGACCAGCACATTAAGCACTGGATATGGCTGGTTCTGGTGATTGTACTGGTGGTAGGCGCACGCTGGTGGTTGAAAAAACGCAGCAGCAAGAAGACGGCCCGGTAGAGCGGCATCTACCGGGCAGGTGTGTTACGACGCGTGGTAACCGCCGCCCAGCGCGCTGGTCAACTGAATGGAAGCATCCAGCCACTGGCCTTGCAATACCAGACCGTTACACTGCTCACGTAACGCCGGGATCTTTGCTTCGCTGACCCGGGAACCCGCGATAATACCGGCGTTAAATCGCGCCTGCGCAAGTCCCACCACACGCTGTGCATCATGTTCGATCTGCTGCTGATGCTGATTCTTCTGCGCCAGCGTTTCCACCTGCGATGCGGCACGCGCCACGTCATTCACCGCATCTACCACGGCTTTGTTGTAATTCGCCACCGTCAGGTTGCTTTGCGCTTTGGTGATATCAAGATTGGCATTCAATCTGCCGCTGTCGAAAATAGGCAGCGTGAGTCCGGCAGTGACGCCCATCTGCTGCGCGGAATGGCGGAACAGATCGCTCAGATGTAACGCATCTTGTTGTAAAAACGCCATCAAATTCACGTCAGGATAAAACGCAGCTTTGGCCGCATCAATGCTGCTCAGGGATGATTCAATATACCAGTGCGCGGCCTGTAAATCCGGTCGACGGGCCAGCAGCGAATAACCTAACTGAGACGGGAGCTGGCTTTCTACGGTAGGTAACTTACTGGTATGCAGTTTCAGAACGGTAGACTGTGAATTAGTCAGGGCGCTCAGCCGCGCCTCAATCACTTTCATTTTGCCGTTAACATCGTTCAGCTGCTGATCCGTTTTACTGGAATCGATATCGGTCTCAACACCTTCCACTGATGAGGTAATGCCGTTTTGATACAGCTGACGATCGACGGTTATCACGTTCTGTTGCTCATTTTTAATCTGCGTCAGTACGCTTTTCAGTGCCGCCTGCGTCTGCCATTCCCAGTACAGACGCGAAACACCGCTCGCCAGCAGCTGGCGGGTTTGTTCACGCTCAGCTTCACGCGCTTTAACGGCCCCAATACGCGCCGTCACTTCGGCCCGATTTTTCCCCCACAGATCCAGATTCCAGCCGGCGGTTAAACCAAAGGTCCCGTTGGTGTACCACGGGCCTGTCGTTCCGGCGGCAGGATCGGTAATGGCAAACGGTCCCATCAGCCCTTCAGCTGACATTCTCTGACGCTCAACGTCCGCAGAAAAATCGATCTCCGGACCATCCTGCGCCTCAACGGCCTTCGCCTGCGCCTCCGCCAGTTGAATGCGCTGTTCCGCCACCTGCATATCAGGAGAGTTTCGCAACGTGCTGTCAATCAGCGCATTAAGCTGAGGATCGTGGTATGCCTTCCACCATTGGCTGTCCGGCCAGCCATTTTTTAACGCCGCAGGTAAGGCGGAATCGACATTCGCAGCAGGGGTCTGCTGCGACAGAGATTGACGGTCATCATGCATAGGCGCACAGCCAGCCATGAGAATAAAAAGGGGCAACAATGCCGTCGCGGCAAAAACAGAATTACGATTCATGGAGATATACAGGTAAGAAAAGATGCGCAGAGAGTACGACTTGTCGCTGTTACTTTTTTAGTTACGCGTGGCAATACATCTTTGGCAATAAAAATATATAATCAGAAAAATATACACCACACAAATAATATAGATTAAATAATTTTAATAATTTATAGATGGAAACCTTATGTCACAGAATATTTATGACGACCCGGAATTCTTTGCCGGATATGCCACGCTGGATCGTTCAGTAAAAGGGCTTGATGGCGCACCGGAATGGCCAGCAATACAAACTATGCTCCCCGCTCTGCAGGGTAAAAACATTCTCGATTTGGGCTGCGGATATGGCTGGTTTTGTCGCTACGCGCGCGATAATCATGCCGCCAGCGTCGTGGGGCTGGATATCTCACAAAAGATGTTAACCCAGGCGCATAATATGACTCACGGCAATGGCATCGTCTATCGCCGTGAAGATCTCGAAACGCTTACGCTCTCGCCGGCGTCTTTCGACCTGGCGTATAGCTCTCTTGCCCTGCACTATTTACACGATATTGAACGATTATTCGTAACGATTTACCAGGCATTAACACCGGGAGGCATGTTGGTTTTCTCTGCCGAGCACCCCATTTATACCGCACCGCTTAACCAGGGCTGGATAAAAGACAAAACCGGGCAGCTGTCCTGGCCGGTTAATCATTACCAACAAGAAGGCGAGCGTATCAGTAACTGGTTTGCTGAAGGCGTTAAAAAACAGCATCGCAAGCTGGCGACCTGGATTAACGCGCTCATTGCCGCCGGATTCGACATTGTGTGTGTTGATGAATGGGGACCCTCTGCTCAGCAGATTGCTGAAAACCCGGCGCTGGATGAAGAAAAAGAGCGGCCAATGGTGTTTCTGCTAAGCGCACGTAAACCCGCATAACAGCGCCACCAGGCAGAATAGTTGATACTTTCCTATACTCAATCTGAATTTACCAAAAAAAGGAAAGTTAATGAAAATTCTGCTGTGGATTATTCTAATTATTTTTCTGATTGGACTGTTGGTGGTAACCGGCGTGTTTAAGATGATTTTTTGATGTTGTCTTTTAGCCCAGGCCTGATAGCAGAAATGTCAGGCGATTGTTCTCTCTGATGCCGGATGGCGGCGTAAACGCCTTATCCGGCCTACCGGAACTGACGTCAGGCGGTAATCTTGATGGCCTGAATCGCCCGAGCGATATCCGGCGAATTGTTTAACGCGCGAATCTCCTGAAACAACGCCGTGGCTTCTGAATATTCTTTACGCAAATACCCTAACCACTGCTTAATACGCGCCACATGATACAACCCCGTGTCACCCTGCTTTTCGAGACGGGTATATTTTTGCAGCAGCATCACGACGTCAGGCCACGGCATACGCGGCTCGTTGTACTTCACCACACGACTCAGATTCGGGATATTTAACGCACCACGACCGATCATCACCGCATCGCATCCGCTAATGGCCATACAATCCTGGGCGCTCTGCCAGTCCCAGATTTCACCATTTGCGATAACCGGAATGGTAAGTCGCTGGCGAATTTCGCCAATCGCCTGCCAGTTAATATGCTCGGCCTTATAGCCCTGCTCTTTGGTACGGCCATGCACCACCAATTCGCTGGCGCCAGCCTGCTGGACGGCATCGGCAATTTCAAACTGCCGGTCGCTGTTGTCCCAGCCCAGACGTACTTTCACCGTCACCGGGAGAGGGTCCGGGACCGCCTCGCGCATGGCTTTTGCGCCGCGGTAGATGAGCTCAGGATCTTTCAATAACGTCGCGCCACCGCCGCTGCCGTTGACCAGCTTCGACGGACAGCCGCAGTTCAGATCGACACCGTACGATCCCAATTCGACCGCGCGCGCGGCGTTCTCCGCCAGCCACTGCGGGTACTGGCCCAACAGCTGTATGCGCACCCGCGTGCCGGATGGCGTGCGGCTGTTGTTATGCAGTTCCGGGCAGAGCCGGTGAAATACTTTTGCCGGCAGGAGCTGATCCACCACGCGCACAAACTCCGTGATGCACAGATCGTAATCATTCACTTCAGTCAGCAGCTCGCGCACCAGGGAATCGAGCACGCCTTCCATCGGCGCCAGTAAAACACGCATATCGTCACCCGCAAAAAAAGAGGCGCTATGGTAGCGCCTCCGTTCGGGAGATTAAAGAGGCTCAGCGCGGCAACAGACAGTTATCTTCTTTCCAGCCGTACAGCCACTCCATACCGCGATAAAACTCCGCCTGTGATTTACCTTTCCACAGCAGATTACGCACCTGGCGCTCGACGCCCGCGGCGTGATAAACGCGGCCCATTTCGCGCGTCGACCAGACAATCCGCGCCGTACGCGGAATGCGCACCGACTCATACAGGGCAAAGGCATCAGCCGCATCGCCGTCACACTGCTGTAACGCCTTACCAAGCGTGACGGCATCCTCCAACGCCATACAGGCTCCCTGCGCCATATATTGCGCCACCGGGTGCGCGGCATCACCCACCAGCGTAATGCGGTCGGTACCCCATTTCTCGACCGGCTCGCGGTCAGCGGTGGACCAGCGCCGCCATGATGTCGGTTTATCCAGCATCTGGCGCGGACGTGGATGAATACCGGCAAAATAGGAGAGCACCTCCTCTTTACTGCCATCCTTCACGCCCCACTCTTCCTGCTGACGACTATGAAAGGTCACCACCAGATTGTATTGTTTGCCGCCGCGCAGCGGATAGTGCACCAGGTGACAGTGCGGTCCGGCCCACAGCACCGGCGCGTTAATGCGCAAATCTTCCGGCATATCATCGCAATCAATCACAGCGCGGTAGACCACGTGCCCGGTCACGCGTGGCGCATCGCCAATCAGAGACTGACGGACAACCGACTTCACACCGTCACAGCCGACCAAAATATCTGCCGTCCAGCTGTTGCCATGCTCGTCAAATACCGTCACGTCATTCTCGGTCTGGCGAATATCAACCACGTTAGTTGAAGTGCGATACTCAACGTTGGGATGAACCAGCGCCGCTTCCCACACAGAAGCATGAATATCCACCCGATGGATAACCGCATAAGGACCGCCAAAGTGATCGCGGAACGCCTGTCCGGTTTCAATACGCACGACTTCCTGCGCATTTACCGCATCCATCATGGTGATATGATCGGTAAAAACGGCGCGCTGGCGGGCAACCTCTCCCACGCCAAGGCTGTCGAGAGCAGAGAACGCGTTTGGCCCGAGCTGAATGCCCGCGCCGATTTCGCCAATCTCATGCGCTTTCTCCAGCAACATCACTTTGATTCCCTGACGGGCCAGCGATAACGCGGTCGCCGCGCCGCCAATCCCACCACCCACGATAATTGCGCGTGTCACTTTAGCCATTGTCGTTCTCCTTATCAGGCCGGAATTTTATCTTGTTGATTCTCGGGCGCGGCGGCGATAAACGCCGGAAGCTGGGTACAGGCATCATAGACCGCCTTACAGCGTGGATATGCGCTCAAATCGCAGCCCATACGTAGCGCGTTCGCCCATTGCGGGATCAGGCAGCAATCCGCCAGCGTCGGCGCATCACCCACGCAGAACGCCCCCGAATGACTCTGGCGCAGCATCTGTTCCACTGCGCTTAACCCTTGCTGGATCCAGTGCGCATACCAGCGTTTTTTATCCTCTTCACTGATCTTTAATTCGTCGCTCAGGTAGCGCAGTACCCGCAGATTATTCACGGGGTGGATATCACAAGCGATGGCATAAACAATTTCCAGCACCCGACTGCGCATCGGGAAGTCAGCAGGCAGCAGCGGCGACTGCGGAAAGTGGCCATCCAGCCAGTCGATTATCGCCAGCGATTGTCCAAGCGATTCTCCGTCGTCGGTCACCAGCGTCGGCACCAGCCCCACCGGATTCATCCGCCGGTAGGCCAGCTCGTTCTGCTGACCGATGCGAATGTTGACGCCCACCGTCTGGTAATCGAGCCCTTTCAGCGCCAGCGCAATACGCACGCGATATGACGCGGAGCTATTAAAGAAACTGTACAGCTTCATCATCCACCTCAGACAATCTTCACGGCGATGGGGGTTAAACCGTCTACGTTGCCGGTGATCACATCCCCTTTCACTACCGCCCCCACGCCTTCCGGCGTACCGGTGTAGATCAGATCGCCCGGCTGCAGTTCGAAAAATCCGGACAGATAGCTGATGGTTTCATTCACAGACCAGATAAGGTGACGAATATCGCTCCGCTGATGATCGTCGCCGTTAACCTGCAGCCAGATAGGCGCATTGTTAACATCAGCGATTTCACTGGCTTTATGCAGCGGCGCGATGGGCGCAGAGAGATCAAACGCTTTGCCGATTTCCCACGGACGCCCCATCTGGCGCATCTCCATCTGCCTGTCACGACGGGTCATATCCAGACCGGTGGCATAGCCCCAGATATATTCGTGCGCTTTTTCCAGCGGTATATCGCTGCCCTTTTTACCAATCGCCACCACCAGTTCTATCTCGTAGTGATAGTTATCGGTCTGCGACGGGTACGGCAGTTCAAGGGTTTGACCAGCCGCCACCGGAACCACCGCGTCGGCCGGTTTACAGAAGAAGAACGGCGGTTCGCGATCCGGGTCAAAGCCCATTTCACGCGCATGTGCAGCATAGTTGCGCCCCACACAGTAAACGCGGCGCACGGGAAATTGTTCATCACTACCAACCACAGGAACGGTAACAGGCGCTTGTGGTTCGAATACGTATTGCGTCATTTTCTCTCTCCCAAATTAATAGCGTGCTTCACGGAACAACCCCAGCGCTTCCTGAACCGGTCTGTCCGAAAAACTGAATAAGACGGCATCTTCGCTGGCCTGGAACGACACACCGTGCCAGGTCGGCACCACGAAGATATCTTTTGGCGAAAAGTTGAAGGTTTCGTTGCCGATGGTGACCCGCCCGCTTCCTTCCACCACATGGTAGATAGTGCTGTCAGTGGTACGCGCCATCCGTGAAGAAAAGTCCTTCGGCAACAATTGCAGGAAGGTCCCCATTGACGGCATGGGATAACCGCCGGTTACCGGGTTCACGTAGCGCATCTTGTAACCATCCCACTCGTCGGCTTCGCCCATGCGGGTCAGGCCATGCAGTGCTTCACGGCTACGATCGTAGCGATAGTTGAAAATGGGCGATGAGTTACCCTTCTGATGACGCAGCGGCAACATGTTGGCCGCATAGCGCGGTAAATAATCCCCTTCCTTGCGCGTGACCGGCTGCTGATCTTCCGGGTAGTCTTCCGCAAAGCCGCAGCCCAGCAGATTCACCAGCGGCAGATCCAGACCGTCCAGCCACACTACCGGTTCGCTGCCTGGGTTGCCGTGATCGTGCCAGCGCCATTGCGGCGTCAGAATAAAATCGCCTTCATGCATCTGGGTGCGCTCGCCATCGACGGCGGTAAATGCCCCTTTCCCTTCGACAATAAAGCGCAGCGCAGACTGATTATGGCGGTGGCTCGGCGCAACCTCGCCCGGCATAATCAACTGTAATCCCGCGTACAGCGTCGGGGTGATGGAAGACTGTCCGCGCAGCATTGGGTTTTCCAGCACCAGCACGCGGCGAATCGCCTCTTTCGCGCCAATCAGATCGCCACTTTCCAGGAGTAGCGGACGGATCTCCTGATAGTTCCAGTACGCAGGCGCGCAATTCGCGTTCGGCGTTGACGGCACCAGACGGTGCAACGACTCCCACAGCGGGGTCAGATTCTGCCCGGAAATATGCTGGTAAAACTGCTGACGGCTGTTCTTAACATCCTGATTCAGTTCAGACATAGGGATTCTCCTTATTCATTCACGATGCCTGCGCGTGGCAAGGCGTCAGGGACAGAGGCCGACTGGCGAACAACAACCGTCAGCAGCGTAAGCATCACCGCGCTGATGGCCGCCGGAACGGCAATAATGAAAAACAGGTTATCGAATGAGAAATTCATCGCCATCATCACGCCGCCGGAAAGCGAACCGACAATCGCGCCGCAGCGGCCAATGGCATTAGACCAGCTGACGCCCGTCGCCCGGCTTTGCGTCGGATAAAGGGTGGCGGTTAACGCATTGAGACCCACCTGAGAACCGCTAATCCCGATGCCGGTGCCAAAAATCGCCAACGCCATCAGCCACAGGCCGTTTTCGCTCAGGCCAATCATGACGATACATGCCGCCCCCAGCGCATAGCTCACCGCCAGCACGCGGAAAGGATTGTATTTATCCATCAGTACGCCCAGCGCCAGCGCGCCTAACGTACCGCCAATCTGGAAGGCCGCAGTCACCCAGGAGGCATGTTGCAGGTCGATTCCTCGATGGTTAAGCAGCGTTGGCATCCAACTGGAGAGCAGATAAATAATCAGCAGGCTCATAAAGAACACCACCCATAACATCAGGGTAATGGGCAACTGTCGCCCGACGAACAGCTGGCGGATACTGCCTTTGGCAATCGCTGACCCTTCGTTGAGATAAAAATGGGTATCGTCATAACGTTCCCGGGTAATAGCGCTGACAGTTCTGGCAATCACGTTTTGCGGTAGCTGGCGACGAACCTGCCAGCGCGGGGATTCCGGTAGCGCAAACAGCAGGGCGACAAACAGCATGAGCGGCAAAACGCCTCCCAGCACCAGAATACCGTGCCAACCAACAACCGGCACCAGTTGAGCGCTGACGATGCCGCCCATAGCCGATCCGAGAGTGAAGCCGCAGAACATCATGGTGACCAATGCGCCACGCCGACGGGCAGGCAGGTATTCCGACGTCATGGTGATGGTATTAGGCATCGCGCCGCCCAGACCTAACCCGGTAAGGAAACGCAAAATAACCAGCGTTTGCAGATCGGGCGAAAAAGCAGAGATCAGACTCAGCGCGCCAAACAGCGCCACGCAAAGCTCAATCACCCGTTTACGGCCAAAACGATCGGACAGCGGGCCGCAGAGCAACGCGCCAGCAGTTAGCCCCAGCAGTCCTGCACCAAAAAGCGGCGCCAGATCCCCGGCAGTCAATTGCCAGTGAGTGCGTATATCGGGTGCGATAAAACCAATCGCCGCGGTATCAAAACCGTCGAGCATGACGACCAGAAAACAGCAAATAATCACGCGCCACTGCGTCTTACCGACGGGGGCGGAATCTATTAGTGCTTGTAGATCACGTTGTTGAGTCATAGTGAATGCCTCAGTGCAGGTAGAGTAGATGTCTGTTTTGTTTTAGGTATGTTGCGACTTTGTATGTTTGGAGATGAAATGTACAATGGCTTTTCATGCAGAGGCATAACCTGGAGGTTATAGCAAATGGCTAACTGGGCACAGAAACTGAAGTTGCACCACCTGCAAACGCTGGTCGCGCTAGGGGAACAGGGAAATTTGACTCACGTCGCCCGAATGATGAATATCACCCAGCCTGCCTTGTCCAAATGGTTATCACAGCTCGAAGATGAGATTGGCATCACGCTCTTTGAACGACATAGCAAAGGCTTACGCCCCTCCGAAGGCGGCAAGCTGTTGCTGCAACATGCTCAACGCCTGATCAATGATATGGAGCGTTCGCAGTATGAAATTGCCCGTTTCAAACAAGGCGGTCTGGTAGGAAGTCTGAAGATTGGCTGCTCGCCGGTGGCGACCGACTGCGTTTCACAGGCAATACTGGGCTTGCTTACGGAGCTACCCACTCTGCATCTCAATATTGAAGAGAAAGTGATGACCCCGTTACTGCACGATCTGCTGGCGGGTTCAGTGGATGTCGTCGTCGGTCGCGTTGGCGGCCGGGCGCTTCAGCTGCCGCTTAATTACCAGGTGCTCTATACCGAGCCGGTCTGTTTTGTCGCCCGCCCCGATCATCCGCTGGCAAAATATCCCCTGCTCACCTGGAACGATCTGGCTAACTGGCGCTGGATTGTCTGGCCGACAGGCACCCCCATTCGGATTAGCATTGACAACGCGCTGGTCGATAATGGCGTAATGCTGCCGGAAAACACCATTGAATCAGCGTCGATAAACGTCAGCACCAACCTGCTGCAAAGTAGCGACATGGTTTCTATTCTTTCTCTGCGTCTGGCACAGCGTTACGCCGCCCAGGGACAACTGGCTATCCTGAATCTGCCGAAGATTGAACAAAAAGGCAGCGTAGGCGTATTCTGGCGCAACAATGAAACGCCTACCACAGCCCTGAGTCGTTTTTTGTATTACCTGGCGCAGGTTTAGCGCGATCATATGCGCAATGTTCCAGACGTCTATTTCCTCTATGCTTAGAATTCATGATGTGATCGGTAGCACGTTTTGAAGTTTAATTGTATGATGAATCAGTCTCGTCAAGGGTTTCAATTATGAGCAAATCACTGAACATTATCTGGCAATATTTGCGCGCATTCGTCCTGATCTATGCCTGCCTCTATGCAGGTATTTTTATCGCTTCGCTGCTGCCGATCACGATTCCGGGCAGCATCATTGGCATGCTGATTCTGTTTGTCTTACTGGCATTGCAGGTATTACCGGCAAAATGGGTTAATCCCGGCTGTTATGTCCTGATTCGCTATATGGCCCTGTTATTTGTCCCGATTGGCGTGGGGATCATGCAGTACTTTGATTTGCTCCGCGCACAATTTGGCCCTGTGGTGGTGTCATGCACCATCAGTACGCTGGTTGTTTTCCTCGTGGTGAGCTGGAGCTCGCATCTTGTACACGGTGAACGCAAAATTGTTGGCCAAAAAGGTTCGAAAGAATGATGACATATATCTGGTGGTCGTTGCCCCTTACTCTCGCGGTGTTCTTTGGCGCACGTAAGCTGGCAGCACGCTTTAAAATGCCGCTGCTGAATCCGCTGCTGGTCGCGATGGTGGTGATTATTCCCATTCTGATGCTGACCGGAATTCCCTACGATCACTATTTCAAAGGCAGCGAGGTGCTGAACGATTTACTGCAACCTGCCGTGGTCGCGCTGGCCTATCCGTTATACGAACAGCTGCACCAAATTCGCGCGCGCTGGAAATCGATAATCGCTATCTGTTTTGCGGGGAGCGTCGTGGCGATGGTTACCGGCACAACAATCGCCCTGTTGATGGGCGCCTCACCGGAAATTGCCGCGTCAATCATGCCGAAATCGGTCACCACACCTATCGCGATGGCGGTGGGAGGAAGTATTGGTGGTATTCCGGCCATCAGCGCGGTGTGCGTCATTTTCGTCGGCATTCTCGGGGCGGTATTTGGTCATACTTTACTGAATGCTATGCGCATTCGCACGAAGGCCGCGCGAGGACTGGCAATGGGTACCGCTTCGCACGCCCTGGGAACCGCGCGTTGCGCAGAACTGGATTATCAGGAAGGCGCGTTTAGCTCTCTGGCGCTGGTCATTTGCGGCATTATCACCTCGTTGGTCGCCCCGTTTCTGTTCCCGGTTATTCTGGCAGTGGTCGGCTAACCTTCACTTTTTGGTTATTTATTTGCGATGCGTTGCACATTTTTCATTTAAGTTTCATAAGTTGCACACACAATGAGATTTGGATCACATATAAAGCCGTAACAGGCCCGTAAACTACGATTCCATTACATTGTTATGAGGCATCGCCATGCATCCACGTTTTCAAACTGCTTTTGCCCAACTCGCGGATAACTTGCAATCAGCCCTGGCCCCTGTTCTGGCGGATACGCATTTCCCCGCCATGCTGACTGCTGAGCAGGTCTCTTTGCTGAAACGCGAATCGGGACTGGACGAAGACGCGCTGGCATTCGCTCTGCTGCCGCTGGCTGCGGCCTGCGCACGTACCCCGCTTTCCAACTTCAACGTGGGCGCGATCTCTCGCGGCATTAGCGGCACCTGGTACTTCGGTGGCAACATGGAGTTCCTGGGCGCAACAATGCAGCAAACCGTTCATGCCGAGCAAAGCGCCATCAGCCACGCCTGGCTGCGCGGTGAAAAAGGCCTCGCCGCCATCACCGTTAACTACACCCCTTGCGGCCACTGCCGCCAGTTTATGAACGAACTGAACAGCGGGTTGGATTTACGCATTCATCTGCCTGGGCGCGAACCACACGCACTGCGCGACTATCTCCCGGACGCGTTCGGGCCAAAAGATCTCGACATCAAAACGCTACTGATGGACGACCAGGATCACGGCTTCGCGCTGCAGGGCGACGCCCTGACCCAGGCGGCAATTACCGCCGCCAACAGATGCCATATGCCATACAGCAAATCGCCAAGCGGCGTGGCGCTCGAGTGTAAAGACGGGCGAATTTTCAGTGGCAGCTATGCTGAAAACGCCGCCTTTAACCCCACTCTCCCACCGCTGCAAGGCGCGTTAAACCTGTTGAGTCTGAACGGTTACGACTATCCGGACATTCAACGCGCGGTGCTGGCAGAAAAAGCCGATGCGCCGTTAATCCAGTGGGATGCGACCTCCGCCACCCTGCACGCGCTGGGCTGCAACAATATTGAGCGCGTGCTGCTCAGTTAAATCATAAAGCCCGGTGGCGCTGCGCTAACCGGGTAACAGTGACTAAAATCCCCTCAATCAGACTGCTGTTTCTTGCGCTACGTCTTCCGGTACAGTAGCCTGATTGAAATTCCACCCAAATAACGAGTTTTCTGCATGTTAAAGCGCGTGTTTTACAGCCTGTTAGTCCTGTCAGGCCTGCTGCTGTTGACTGTGCTTGGACTCGACAGATGGATGAGCTGGAAGACTGCCCCCTATATCTACGACGAATTACAGGATTTACCCTACCGCCAGGTCGGTGTGGTCCTGGGTACGGCAAAATACTATCGAACCGGCGTTATCAACCAGTATTACCGCTACCGTATTCAGGGCGCATTGAACGCCTATAACAGCGGGAAGGTAAACTATCTGTTGCTGAGCGGCGACAACGCGCAGCAAAGCTATAATGAACCCATGACGATGCGTAAGGATCTGATTGCCGCAGGGGTCGATCCGGCTGACATTGTGCTTGATTACGCCGGGTTCCGTACGCTCGACTCCATCGTGCGTACCCGTAAGGTATTCGATACCAACGATTTCATCATTATTACTCAGCGATTCCACTGTGAACGCGCCTTGTTTATTGCGCTGCATATGGGCATTCAGGCCCAGTGCTATGCGGTGCCTTCACCAAAAGATATGCTTACCGTGCGGGTACGCGAATTCGGCGCGCGTTTTGGCGCACTCGCCGATCTCTATATTTTTAAACGTGAACCCCGTTTTTTAGGCCCACTGGTACCCATCCCTACCATGCATCAGGTACCCGACGATGCGCAGGGGTATCCGGCGGTTACGCCTGAACAATTACTCGAATTACAAAAGAAACAAGGAAAATAAGCATGGATGTACAAACCCTCTTCGTCGTGTTGGCCTTTCTGCTCATTCCTGTGTTTTGTTTCCGTGAGGCCTGGAAAGGCTGGCGCACCGGGGCCGTAGATAAAATTAAGAAGAATACGCGCGAACCGGTATACGCTTATCGCCATCAAGAGCCCCTGCAATTTTGGTCCTATGTGTTGGTTTATGCCGGATGCGGATGTTTATCCTTCGGTATGGTTATTTACTTAATTTTCTATCGATAAAGATATTATTTTTATATTAGCGTTTGAGAATAGCTAATATTATGATAACGGTTACCATTTCAAAGTAAGGGATTAATGCTGCCCGCCAGCATTTCCCGCCAACACTCTTCTATTTGTGAATCCTTTCACAGAATACTCTTCCTGCAGTGCTTAGCCTTAAGAATAGCCTTTCGATTTTTATATTTTGTTATTAACGGTTTGCCTTAATTTACTCACGCATTAAGGAAGAAAATATGCCACAACAAAATTATCTGGATGAGCTCACGCCTGCTTTTACGCCATTATTAGCCATAAAAGAGGCTTCCCGCTGTTTATTATGTCACGATGCCCCCTGTAGCCAGGATTGTCCGGCGCAAACTGACCCGGGAAAATTTATTCGCTCCATTTATTTTCGTAATTTTAAGGGTGCAGCCGAAACTATTCGTGAAAATAATGCACTTGGGGCAGTATGCGCCCGGGTATGCCCAACCGAAAAGTTATGCCAACGCGGGTGTACACGCTCAGGCATTGATAAGCCGATTGATATTGCACGTCTGCAACGCTTTATTACCGACTTTGAGCAGCAGACCGCAATGAAAATTTACCAACCCGCCACAAAAACACGGGGCAAGATCGCCATCATTGGCGCAGGCCCGGCAGGATTACAAGCCAGCGTAACGCTAAGCAATCTGGGCTATGACGTCACTATCTATGAAAAGCAGGCCCAACCTGGCGGCTGGTTACGCTATGGCATTCCAGAGTTTCGTCTGCCGCATGCTGTTTTAGATAACGAAATTGCTCGTATCGTTGAAATGGGCGTAACAATCAAATGCAATTGTGAAGTCGGCACTGCCCTTTCCATTGAGCAACTCAAAACAGAATACCGCGCCGTACTGGTTACCGTAGGGATGTCTTACGGTTCAACGTTACCGCTGTTTGAGAAGGCCAATCACGTTGAAATTGCCGTCGATTTTCTGCAACGAGCCCGGCAAACCAGCGGCGATATTACCGTCGCGCAAAGCGCATTGATCATCGGCGGCGGCGATGTCGCGATGGATGTCGCCAGCACGTTGAAACTGCTGGGCTGTCCGTCAGTTACCTGTGTCGCCCGTGAAGAACTGGCCGATTTCCCAGCCAGCGATAAAGAGTTCAGCAGCACACAAGCGTTAGGGGTATCGATTATTGACGGTTTCACGCCTGTGGCGGTTAGCGGAAACCGGGTTACTTTTAAACACGTACGCCTGCCGGGAGAACTGACGCTTGAAGCCGAACATATTATTCTCGCCGTTGGTCAACATGCTCAACTTGAAAATTTCGCCGCGTTAAAACCACAGCGCAATCTTATCGACACGCATCATTATCAAACTGCCGATCCCGCTTTGTTTGCCGCGGGCGATATTGTAAAAGGCGATAAAACGGTGGTTTACGCCGTGAAAACCGGAAAAGAAGCCGCTCAGGCCATTCATCACTACTTAGAGGGAGCTTGCTCATGTTAACGAAAGATCTTTCTATTACTTTTTGCGGCGTCAAATTCCCCAACCCGTTCTGCCTCTCTTCTTCTCCGGTGGGCAACTGCTATGACATGTGCGCCAAAGCCTATGACACCGGCTGGGGCGGTATTGTTTTTAAAACCATTGGTTTCTTTATTGCGAATGAAGTCTCTCCACGCTTTGACCATCTGACCAAAGAAGATACCGGCTTTGTTGGCTTCAAAAATATGGAGCAAATTGCCGAGCACCCGCTGGAGGAAAATCTGGCCGCTATTCGCCGGCTGAAACAGGACTACCCGGATAAAGTTCTGATTGCATCGATCATGGGGGAAAATGAACAGCAGTGGCAGGAGCTGGCACGGCTGGTCGAAGAGGCGGGTGCAGACATGATCGAATGCAACTTCTCTTGCCCGCAAATGACCTCACATGCCATGGGTAGCGATGTTGGGCAAAGCCCTGAGCTGGTCGAAAAATATTGTCGGGCAGTTAAACGCGGTTCTTCCCTGCCGATGCTGGCTAAAATGACACCGAATATCGGTGATATGTGTGAGGTTGCGCTGGCGGCAAAACGCGGTGGCGCCGACGGTATCGCAACCATCAATACGGTTAAATCCATTACCAATATCGATCTGAACCGGAAAATTGGGATGCCGGTCGTCAACGGTAAATCCAGTATTTCCGGCTACTCCGGCAAGGCCGTTAAACCTATCGCCCTGCGATTTATTCAGCAACTGCGCATGCACCCTGAACTGCGCGATTTCCCGATTAGCGGCATCGGGGGTATAGAAAACTGGGAAGATGCCGCCGAGTTTTTACTGTTAGGCGCGGCCACGCTGCAGGTGACCACCGGGATAATGCAGTATGGTTATCGGATTGTGGAGGACATGACCAGCGGGCTGTCACATTACCTCGCCGATCAAGGATTTGACTCACTGGAGGAGATGGTGGGCCTTGCCAATGCCAATATCATCCCCGCTGAAGATCTTGACCGTAGCTACATCGTCTACCCAAACATCCATCTCGATAAATGCGTGGGCTGTGGTCGCTGCTACATTTCCTGTTATGACGGCGGGCATCAGGCGATGGAATGGAATGAGGAAACCCGAACCCCACACTGCGACACGGAAAAATGTGTGGGATGCTTGCTGTGCGGCCACGTTTGCCCGGTCGCCTGTATCGACCTGGGTGAAGTAAAATTTAAACCCGGAGAGAAAGAGCACGCGTTAACATTATAACGCGGACAAAAAAGGCCGGTGCAGATTGCGCTGCACCGGCCTTTTGGCGTTTTATCGTTACTTCTTACGCGCGTACTTCAGGGAGTCCAGCGCCACCGCGAAGATGATGATGCCGCCCTTAATAATGTACTGCCAGTATGGGTTAACGCCGATGTAAGTCAGCCCGTAGTTGATGACGGTAAAGATAATCACACCGGTCACCACGCCGAAGACGGTCCCTACCCCACCGCTAAACGAGACGCCGCCAACCACGCACGCCGCAATCGCATCCAGCTCATACATAAAACCGAGGTTGTTGGTCGCCGAGCCGATACGTCCTGCTTCCAGCAAACCACCGAAGGCATAGAACACACCAGACAACGCATAGATAATCAGCAGGTTCAGCGCGACGTTCACGCCAGACACTTTCGCCGCCTCTGGGTTACCGCCGATAGCAAAAATGTTTTTACCGAAGCGGGTCTTGTTCCACAGCACCCACACAAAGGCCACGGCAATCAGCGCATAGAAGGTGATATAAGAGAGTCGGAAGCTGCCCAGCGCGATAAAGCCCTGCGCAAAGGTAGAGAATCCGCTGTCAAAGCCAGAAATTGGCGATGCGCCGACAAAATCGTAGTACAGGGAGTTGATCCCGTAGACGATGATCATCGTACCCAAGGTGGTAATAAACGGCGTCACGTTCAGATACGCGATGATGATACCGTTCACCAGACCGATAATCGCGCCGATGACGCAGACAATCAGCACCACCACGATAATCGGCATCGTCGCCATTTCCGGGAATACCTTGTTGGCGTTCTCCATCGATTGCAATAAGGTTGCCGCCACCACTGCCGCCAGACCAACCTGACGCCCTGCCGACAGGTCTGTCCCTTGCGTCACAATCAGTCCGGCAACACCCAATGCGATAATAATACGCACTGAGGATTGCGTCAGAATATTACTCAGGTTGAGTAAACTTAAGAAAGTGGGATCCTGGAAAATAATAATTGCCAGCAAAACCAAAAGAACAACGTATATTCCGCCTTCTTTCAGATAAGTAAGAAAACTTTTCTTATTTAACGCACTCATGAGGAGCCCCTAATCTTAAAGGTGCAAAGACGCAAGACGGAGGATTTCGTTTTGCGTTGTCGTTTTAGTGTCAACAATTCCGGCAACGAGACCATTGCTCATCACCAGAATACGATCGGTAATACCCAGCAGCTCCGGCATTTCAGAGGAAATAATAATAATCCCCTTATCTTTTTTCGCGAGTTCGGCTATCAACTGATAAATTTCAAATTTTGCGCCGACATCGATACCACGTGTAGGTTCATCCAGCATCAGGATTTCTGGCTGCGTTAATAGCCAGCGGCCAATAACCACCTTTTGCTGATTTCCCCCGGAAAGTGAACCGATTTGCGTACGATGGCCCGGCGTTTTCACCCTCATAGAGTCAATCACCCACTGGGTATCGCTCTTCATGCGGGAATTATCCAGCAGACCGACTTTATTTTTATAGTTTTGGATATTGGAGATTAACGAGTTAAAACCAATGTCCAGATACGCATAAATACCGGTCGAGCGGCGCTCTTCCGTGACCAGTGCAAAGCCATGGTTGATGGCTTCATTGGCGCTGTGGTTATTAATTTTTTTGCCGTGTAACGTAATCGTACCCGATGATTTCTCACGAATACCAAAAAGCGTTTCAACGATATCAGTGCGTTTTGCGCCTACCAGACCGGCAATCCCGAGGATTTCCCCTTTGTGCAAATCAAACGAGACATCACGAATCGACGGCTGACGCAGCGAGGTCAGGTTACGCACTTGCAGAATCACTTCACCAGGTTTGTTTTCTTTATCAGGAAAACGTTGGTTCAGCGAACGTCCAACCATCATGGCGATGATCTTGTCCATATCCAGCCCTTCCAGCGGCTGGGTTGCGATCCACTGCCCGTCGCGCAGCACGGTAATTTCATCACATAGTTGGAAAATTTCTTCCATTTTATGAGAAATATAAACAATACCGCATCCACGCTCTTTCAGCTTACGAATGATGGTGAACAGATGATTAACTTCTTTCTCGGTTAACGATGACGTCGGCTCATCCATGATGACGATTTTGGCATCGTAGGAGAAGGCTTTCGCAATTTCGATCATCTGCATTTGTGAAACGGATAATGTACCGACGCGCGCCCGCGGATCGATATCAATATCCAGCTCATCAAATATCGCTTTGGTATCACGGTACATTTTTTCCTGATCGACAAACATACCTTTGGTGGGATAGCGCCCCAACCACATGTTGTCCATCACGGAACGTTGTAATACCAGGTTTAATTCCTGGTGGACCATCGAAATACCATTTTCAAGCGCTTCTTTCGCCGAATGAAAATCGATTTCTTTACCCTGAAATAAAATACTACCGGAATCTTTTTGATAGATGCCGAAAAGACATTTCAATAATGTGGATTTCCCCGCGCCGTTCTCGCCCATTAAGGCGTGAATTGAATGCGGGCGGACCTTTAAATTAACGTTATCAAGAGCCTTAACGCCGGGGAAAGACTTGTTAATGCCGGTCATTTCCAACAAGTATTCGCCTGACGACTGAGTATGTGTGCTGACCATAAATATACCTTGTTGGCCTTGCAAAGCGCGTTATTAAGGGCGCAATGACATTGCGCCCATAGACGGAGATTTATTTATTAGTGAACTCAGCCAGATTATCTTTATCGACACCGACGTACGGAACGCGAACAATTTTGTTGTCAATTTTCCAGTTAGTGCCGTCTGCTGCGCCTTTGCCATCAGCCAGGTTTTTCGCCAAATCGAAGGTCGCTTTCGCCTGGTTGTTGGCATCGTTCAGCACGGTACCGGCCATGGCGCCGGATTTCACCAGGGCCAGCGCTTCAGGCAGCGCATCCACGCCAAACACCGGTACGCTGGTTTTGTTGTGCGCTTTCAGTGCTTCAACTGCGCCCATCGCCATCGCATCGTTGTTGGCGATAACCACTTCAATTTTGTTAGCGTTCGGACCGGACATCCACGCATCCATCTTATCTTTCGCCTGAGCGGTATCCCACATCGCGGTATCTAACTGCAGTTGCTCAGTTTTAATGCCCTTGTCGTTCAGCTCTTTGATCACGTAAGTGGTACGTGCTTCAGCATCCGGGTGTCCCGGTTCGCCTTTCAGCAGAACAAACTGGATTTTACCGTCTTTATTCAGATCCCAGTTCGGGTTAGCAGCCCAGTGTTTAGCAATCAAGTCACCCTGAATAATGCCAGACTCTTTAGAGTCAGTACCGACGTAATACGCTTTGTCATAGCTGTCCAGCGCTTTACGAGAAGGTTCTTTGTTGAAGAACACGATCGGCACGTTCTGACCGCGTGCTTTTTCAATTACCGTGCCTGCAGCTGCCGGGTCAACCAGGTTAATCGCCAGTGCTTTAACGCCTTTTGCCAGCAATACGTCGATCTGGTCGTTTTGTTTGGACTGGTCGTTCTGCGAGTCATTCATCAGCAACTGTACGTCAGGCGCCGCTTTGGCATCCTTTTCAATAGCCTTACGTACCACAGACATAAAGTTATCGTCGTACTTATAAATCGTCACACCAATGCGGGTATCAGCAGCGTGCGCAGCCGCGCCGAATAACATGCTTGCCATTACAGCAGACAGGGTCAACACCTTCTTATTCATGGTATCTCCGGTTTTATTATGCAGGGTAGTACTTGAGATAAATGCTCGGCAGGCAGAACGTTACTGAAGTGTTACTGAACGCCGAAGCTCACTTTTAAAAATAATTCTTCCGTGCCTGGCAACGCTCCAAAAACTGGCTTTAATTTTTGTTTAAGGCACCAATACCTCGATGAAAGTGATTATTCACCGTTACATAGTAGTTACAGCGCAACAAACAGTGTCATCATAGCTATCGCATTGTTAATATACTGTGAATTTACTCACATATTGAAAGCGGTTACATAGTTCGACTTTATGAGTTAGTGATCGGTGCCGCATTCTGCCGCAATGCCACAGAATGACGACGCACCAGTGTCGGCATAAAGCAATGCGACGCCGCAGGATCTAACGTGCCCGCCGCGCCTTGCAGCGCAAGCTCCGTCGCCATTTTTGCCATTGAGGCGATGGGATAGCGTACGGTTGTCAGTTGCGGATCGGTGTAACGCGCAATGGGAATATCATCAAAGCCAATGATAGAAAGATGTAATGGGATGGCGATGCCGTTGTCTTTTAACGCGGTCAGTGCGCCCGCTGCCATGTTGTCGTTGTAGGCGAAGACCGCCGTCAGTTGCAAATTGCGCCCCAGCAGCTCCACCATGGCAGACTCTCCTCCCTGCATATCGGGCGAACCGGTACCGATCCAGCTTTCCGCCGCATCAATTCCTTGTTCTTTCAGGGCCGATAACCACCCTTCTTTGCGCATCGCATCATCTTCAATACGGTGGCTTGATGCCAGGTAACCAATGCGTTGATGACCATTATTCAGCAGCATGCGGGTCGCCATTTTGGCGCCGCTGATATTATCCAGGCAGACGCAACGGTGGGCGTAACCCGGAACAAGGCGATTGATCAGCACCATGCCAGGAATCTGATCCATAAACTCTGCCAGTTCCCGATCGCTGAGCGCTTTAGAGTGAACAATCAGAGCGTTACAGCGTTGGCGAATCAAAACCTCGATAGCATGGCGTTCTTTTTCAGCCTCATGATAGCTATTACCAATCAGGACATATTTCTGATGCTGCTGGGCAACCATATCGACAGCTTTAACCAGCGCGCCAAAAAACGCATCTGACACATCCATCACCACCACACCAATGGTGTCACTTACCTGTGTCGCCAACGCCTGCGCATTGGCGTTAGGTCGATAGCCTAACTGAGTGACTGCTTTCATCACCGCTTCACGCGTGTCGGGACTCACCAGCGCACTGTTGTTCAGTACGCGGGAAACGGTCGCTACAGATACGCCAGACTGTCGTGCCACATCACGGATGGTTACCATATTCACTGCCCTGTTTTAGATTGCGGTTAGCCACAGACACCCCAGGCTGGGTATTTTGTCAGCACAATGAAACGGACTGCGTGAGTGATGTCACAGGAATGAAAGCGCTTACATCCATTTTGTTAATGAATGTGATCCAGATCGTTATCTGGATGTACGTGGTAATGATGTCCCTGAAGCACGCAGGGTTAATTGACGCCACAGCCACTCTACCGGGCCCTGCCGGTAAAAACGCAGCCAAATGACGGAGAACAGAAGATTAACGGCCCAGACAGGAATGACGAAACAGAGCAGCTCCAGCCGATCGAATTTCATAAACAAGCCGAATTGATAAAACAGCGTGGTGCAAATTAAGGTTTGCAACAGATAGTTAGTTAACGCCATACGTCCCACGCAGGCGATGGCAATCACCCACTTTAAGCGGCTCAGCTGCGGCCAGAAGCCAAACATCAGGGCGGCGTAGCCGATAGTCTGCAACGGCGCGCCCAGCTCGCGCGGAGCTTGTAACAGGAAAGCACACCAGCGGTAGGCCCACTCCAAATGCCACTGAATGATAATAGCAGGCAGGTTAATCGCCATGCCAATAATGACCAACAGTACGCCGGTACGTCGATAATGCTGCAGACTGTACTGCCCTTTCAGCCAGCCGCTGCGCATTAATGCTGCGCCAAGCAGCATCATCCCAGCCAGTTGCCAGCCGTACTGCGCGCCCAGTGCCAGCAAGCTATTGGACATCATATCCACGCGATTGCTGACCGCTTCCAGACCGCCATTCACTTTCCAGTATTTTTCATACAGCAAAGCTGAGGCATCCGGCGTCCAGGCCCGACTGGTTTCCCCGCCGGAGATAACGCCCAGCAGCAACAGTACGCCAATCCCCACCAGATAAAGCAGGACGCCGGTGTTAAACAGGCTTTTTACCGAAGGGGCATCGCGAATCAACCGCCAGCAAATCAGACCAATTAAGCCATAAGCCAACAGGATATCGCCGTCCCAGAAGAGTAAACCGTGAATAAAACCCAACAGCACCAGTAGCGTAAGCCGCGACTGGATCCAGCGTTTGCCGCGCGGGAGCAGCATTTGCAGCCCTGCCCCAAACAGCAATGCAAACAGCGTGAGAAACTTGACCTGTGCGAAGAGATCAAGCACCGCCCAGCTCCAGGCGTCGGATAAGGTGATATTGCCATACCAGGCGGGATTGAGATATGCCGCCTTTGGCAGGCCAAAGGCGTTAATATTGAGAAGCAGGATGCCAAGAATGGCGACGCCACGAATAAAATCCAGCGTGACATTACGCTCCATGGCCCCTGCCCTAATCAGTTGTGATGACGTACTGCGCGCAGGAATTCCTGACGCGTGTTCTGGCTGGACTTAAACAATCCGCCCAGAGAAGTGGTGGTGGTCGCGCTGGTCGCATCGCGAATACCGCGCGCTTTCACGCAGTAATGCACCGCATCAATCGACACCGCAACGTTGTTCGTCCCAAGCAGCGTTTGCAGCGCGGTGAGAATTTGCTGGGTCAGACGTTCCTGCACCTGCGGACGCTGCGCGAAGAACTGCACAATGCGGTTGATCTTCGACAGGCCAATGACTGAATCTTTCGGGATATACGCCACCGTCGCTTTACCATCGATAGTGACAAAGTGATGCTCGCAGGTGCTGGTCAGCGTGATATCGCGGACCGTAACCATCTCGTCCACCTTCATTTTGTTTTCAATGACGGTGATTTTCGGGAAGTTGGCGTAATCGAGACCGGAGAAAATCTCATCGACATACATTTTCGCAATGCGATGCGGAGTTTCCATCAAACTGTCATCGCTCAAATCGAGATTGAGCAATTGCATAATCTCGGTCATATGGCCTGAGATAAGACGTTTGCGCGTTTCGTTATCCATCTCCTGCACGGGCGGGCGCAGTGGTGTTTCGAGACCACGCGCGACCAGCGCTTCATGAACCAAAGCCGCTTCTTTACTGAGTGATGACATTTCTTTTTCTCCTGCAGGTGTGGCGCCTCTGCCCTGCATGGGGCAAAGTTTTTAGGCTGTGTCACAGCCAGAACATTGTGCGTGAGGCGGCGCACATAATCCAGTATTCACCGCGATAATTATTGAAATTGGCACAGCCTTTCAGCGTATCAAATTCACGTAGCGTTCAGCCCGGCGATGTTGAGTGTTAATGTAAAGTTATATAGATGATGAAGTATGTTTGCCCAATGCGGAAGTGAAAGTTACTCACAGTGCAATGAATAATCTGTATTATGATGAATTCGCAAACATATTCAGGTTCAACTCAACAAGGAGCCACGCATGGAAATGCTTGAAGAGCACCGCTGTTTTGAAGGCTGGCAGCAACGCTGGCGTCACGACTCCGCCACGTTAAATTGCGCTATGACTTTCAGCATCTTTCTTCCCCCGCCTCGTGAGAATACCCCGCCTCCGGTGCTGTACTGGTTGTCGGGCCTGACCTGCAATGACGAAAACTTCACCACCAAAGCGGGTGCGCAACGTGTGGCGGCTGAGCTGGGTATTGTGCTGGTGATGCCGGATACCAGTCCACGCGGCGATCAAGTAGCCAACGATGATGGCTACGATTTAGGACAGGGGGCTGGGTTTTACCTCAATGCCACCCAGCAGCCGTGGGCAAGCCATTTTCGCATGTATGACTATCTGCGTGATGAGCTTCCGGCACTGATCCAATCGCAGTTTAACGTCAGCGATCGTTGCGCCATCAGCGGACATTCCATGGGTGGCCACGGGGCGTTGATTATGGCGCTGAAAAATCCGGGGAAATACACCAGCATCTCCGCTTTTGCCCCCATCGTTAACCCTTGCCGCGTTCCGTGGGGCGAGAAGGCTTTTAGCGCTTATCTGGGTGAAGATAAATCGCTGTGGGCCGAATGGGATAGCTGCGCGTTAATGTTGGCCAGCAGGCCCGAAGATGCGATTCCGACGCTTATCGATCAAGGGGACAACGATCAGTTTCTTGCCGATCAGTTGCAGCCCGCGGTACTGGCCGAAACGGCACGTCAGACCGCATGGCCGATGACGTTACGCATCCAGCCGGGTTACGATCACAGCTATTACTTTATTGCGTCGTTTATTGAGGATCACCTGCGCTTCCATGCGCAATATTTACTGAAGTAACGCCTGAGTGAGGGCGAAAGCCCTCTTCATTTCGCCATCATCCCTTCACTTTTTCTCCATTTTTCTTTTTCACTTATCTTATTGATTTAATAATAATTTCCCCTCAAACCACATCAAACACAAATGATTTCTATTATCATTTGTGTTTACAAAAATTCATACTTTTGTACAATCCATTCGCTTCTTTACTGAAAAGAGTCCTTAAAAGACAAATACATACAATTGTCATGGCCTTTCACATGACGCGCAGTTTGATTCATTTAAATGGAATGATACAAATGACTATACCTCACGTTAAGGCTGTAGCTGCCGCAGTATGCGTCGCCAGTCTCCCATCACTCGGCCATGCCGCTGAACAGGACACCGTCGTCGTCACCGCTACCGGCTTCGAGCAGAAAATTCAGGACGCCCCCGCGTCGATATCTGTTATTACCAAGCAGCAAATTGAAGACAAAGCCTATCGCGATGTCACCGATGCGCTAAAAGATGTCCCTGGCGTCGTCGTCACCGGTGGCGGCAGCAGCAGCGATATCAGTATTCGCGGTATGGCTTCGCAATACACGTTGTTCCTGGTCAACGGCAAACGCATCAGCACACGCAGCACACGACCTAACAGCGATAACTCAGGGATTGAACAAGGCTGGTTACCGCCGCTGGAATCCATCGAGCGCATCGAAGTTATCCGTGGACCAATGTCATCGCTTTACGGCTCTGATGCGATGGGTGGCGTTATCAACGTCATCACCAAAAAAGTGTCGAATACCAAAGCCTGGACCGGCTCCTTACATGGCGATGCCACTTTCCAGGAAGACAGGGATTCCGGTGATATTTACCAGACGAATGCCTATGCGTCCGGGCCGCTGATTGACGGGTTACTCGGTGCGAAGGTGACCGGATTATTCTCTCATCGTGCCGAAGATGAAATCCTCAATGGCTACAATGAACAGCGTATGCGTAACGGGGGTTTAACCCTCAACTTCACGCCGGATGATAAAAACGACATCGACTTCGATTACGCACGTGAACTGCAGGATCGTGACAGTACGCCGGGCAAATCCAGGGCTGAAGAAATCTGCCGCAACGGAAGCTGTAAGCCCAACAGTAAAAGCGAAAGCAAGTATGTGCACACCACATATTCACTCACCCATAGCGGCTATTACGACGACTTCAACTCCACCAGCTATGTCCAGCAGGAAGAGACTGACAACCCTGGTCGCCAGATGAAGTCCTACAACACCATCTTTAACAATCAGAACCAGATTTTCCTCGGGGCGCACACCCTGACAGTGGGTGGACAGTACCGTTATGAGAAACTGCGCGATAACGGCAACCAGTTGCAAGCTGCCGATGGGCTGAACAAACTGACCCGCTGGAGCTGGGCGCTGTTTGCTGAAGATGAATGGGCTATTACCGATACCTTCGCGCTGACCGGCGGTCTGCGTATGGATAAAGATGAAAACTACGGCGACAACTGGACACCACGCGGTTACGGCGTCTGGCATCTGAGCGATCAATGGACCTTGAAAGGTGGCGTATCTGCGGGCTATCGCGCACCGGATCTGCGTCAGTCTTCTGCCAGTTGGGGGCAGGTCACCGGCGGCGGTCGTCTGAACGGGATCATCGTCGGCAACCCGGATCTGAAGCCAGAGAAAAGCCTGAGCGAAGAGATCGGGTTATTGTGGGATAACGGCAACGACCTCAACGCGGGCGTGACGCTGTTCAATACCGACTTCAAAAACAAAATTACCGAAGTGCGTCGCTGTAACAGCAGTTCCGACCCGGCCTGCACCATTGGTGGCACCCATTATGATTTCGTCAGCGATCGTGTGAACGTCGATAAAGCCAATATGCGCGGCGTAGAATCCACCTTCGGCTGGAAAATCACCTCCGACGTCAACTGGACGGCGAACTACACCTATACGGAATCTGAGCAGAAAAGCGGTCAGTTCTCCGGTCAGCCATTAAACAAAATGCCAAAGCATATGTTTAACACCACGCTGGACTGGCAGGCAACGCAGGATCTCGGTTTCTGGAGCCGTCTGAATCTGCGCGGTAAAACGTCGGAGTACCTGAGCCGTACCTCCATGGCACAGGGTACGCCATCGTATACGCAGGTCGATGTTGGTTTACGCTACTATGCTACCAAGGATCTGCTGATGACCGCCGGCGTGTATAACGTGCTGGATAAGCAAATCGATTATGACACCTACGACACCGTTCTTGATGGCCGTCGTTACACGGTTGGCCTGACTTACAGCTTCTAAGTTTGGCGCAATAAAAAAACCCCGGCAAGGTGAATGCCTAATGCCTGTTAGTTAAGCATGTATGGAGAACATTTTATTCCGCTACGGGGTTCCGTTCACCTCAGCGGTATCACTTCTCTGAATCACAGATACCCGTGAACGTGCAAGGGAGGCTCACCGCCGCCTCCCTTGCATCCCAGGCTCCCGGCGGGAAAATCGTCGCTGCGCGATTCATTCGTCTTATGCCGTCTGCCTGTCGGGTCGGGGCCGAGCCTGCGTCCCTGCAGGCCATCCCCTCTGCCCGCATCCCTGCGGGCAGACCCGGTCAGCCGTCAACGACTCATCGATTTTCAGCCGGACCGGAGTCATCGCTTCAACGCTCTGACTTCCAGTTAAATCTGTTTTGCTGTTCAGACCAAAAAACGCAGATGGTGAAGTGTGGGCTGGTCCGGCTGAAAATTGCCGACGTGTTTCCGTAAGGCCGGGAGAGCCAGCATGGATGCTGGCTCAGGGCGCGCTTTGCAAGGACGCTACCTCGCGCCCGGCCCGGTAGCCTGAAGGAATAAGCGGAGGGTATTGCGCAGCAACAATTTTCCTGCCGGGAGCCGGGATTGTTAAGGGTGCGGCGATAGCACCCTTAACACGTTCACTGGCGTTCAGTGTACAGAGAAGCGATGAACATGAGGTGAACGGAACCCTTTCTCAGAGAGAGCATGTTCATTATCCCGCCAACACATGTTGATGCTTTCTGAAACTGAGATGTTAACTGAACATGGTGAGTGGCGGGGGGGGGTTATTGTCTGCCGGATGGCAGCATGGAGGGCTTACCCGACCTACACTATCTTACGTAGGTCGGATCAGCACGGTGCCAGCAGGTACAAGATTACTTCTTCACGCGTCCAGGGAATTTCATTTCACTGTAGCGAACGAAATGAGTGCCTTTCGTCAGCTTGTAACCAAACCAGATAATCAGGAACAGCGGAATACCGATATAGGTTGCCATCACGCCGCCCCAGTCAATACTGTCCTTCAGGAACGCTTCGTAGTTCTGACCCAGAGTGATGATCAGGCACAGCACAAAGGCAAAGATCGGCCCCAGCGGGAAGAAGCCAGAACGATACGGCAGATCCTGCACATCATGCCCCTGCAGCACATAACCACGACGGAAACGATAATGGCTGATAGCAATCCCTAACCAGGCGATAAAGCCCGTCATCCCGGAAGTATTCAGCAGCCACAGGTATACGGTCTGGTTGCCAAACATTGAGGTCAGGAAGCACAGCCCCGCCACCACCGTAGTTGCATACAGTGCGTTACGCGGCACACCGCCACGAGACAGTTTGGCGAAGATACGCGGCGCTTTACCGTCGCAGGCCAGGGTGTAAAGCATACGCGTTGAGGCATACATCCCGGAGTTACCCGCAGACAGTACCGCCGTCAGGATAACCGCGTTCATTACCGCCGCCGCAGACAGCAGACCCGCATGCTGGAATACTAGCGTGAACGGGCTAACGCTGATGTCTTTCACATCGTTACGCAGCAGGCTTGGATCGGTGTACGGAATGATCAGGCTAATAATCAAAATCGCGAACACATAGAACAGCAGGATTCGCCAGAACACCTGACGCACCGCGCGTGGAATATTCTTCTCAGGATCTTCCGATTCACCTGCCGCGATACCAATAAGCTCAGTTCCCTGGAAGGAGAAGCCGACAATCATCGCCACGCCAATCATAGCGGCAAAACCACCGGCAAACGGCGCATCACCGGTCGTCCAGTTGCTCCAGCCCACCGGCTGAGCGCCTTTGAAGATACCGAAGATCATCATTACGCCAACCACGATAAAGATAATCACGGTGGTCACTTTGATCAGTGAGAACCAGTACTCCGCTTCGCCAAACCCGCGCACGGAAATGTAGTTCAGCAGGAAGATAACGCCGAGGAACAGCGCACTCCAGATCCAGCCTGGCGTGTCCGGGAACCACCAGCTCATTACCAACTGTGCGGCCACCAGGTCAACGGCAATTGTCACCGCCCAGTTGTACCAGTAGTTCCAGCCCAGCGCGAAGCCGAAGCCTTCTTCTACATAGTTCTGACCGTAGGTGGAGAACGAACCGGAAACCGGCATGAAGGCTGCCAGTTCACCGAGACTGGTCATCAGGAAGTACACCATCAGACCAATCAGAATATACGAGAACAACGCGCCGCCAGGACCCGCCGCAGAAATAGTTGCACCAGATGCAACAAAAAGACCTGTACCGATGGAGCCTCCGATGGCAATCATCGTCAGGTGACGCGCCTTCAGTTCACGACGTAGCGTGGGCGCTTCTGTGGTTTTAGTTTCGGAAACCATGTGAAAATGCTATCCATCCAAAAAATGAGGCGCGATTGTAGCAGACGAAAGGGCTTTCTTCCGGCACAAATGCGCTGTTATAAGAGACCTTCATGACTGGCCGCGGATTATAAGTAAAGCAGAAAATGGGCGGAGCATGGCGGTTAAGACGAAACCGCCGTTATGCATAGAGGTGATATTACGCCAGTGAGTGCCTTATTCGCCCTGCGCAACCTGGTCGCTGTAATGTAAAAAGCGCGTAATGGCATTAGAGAGATGCTTTTGTCGATGATGAACGCGCCAGAGCGTGCGAACTAAACGCGGCAGCGGCACAGGAACTTCACTCAGCGTACCCGCCTGTAACTGTTCTGCAATGACCCGACGCGACAAACAGCTGATACCGAGCCCATGGCGGACCGCATGCTTAATGGCCTCGGAGTTACCCAACTCCATCGCCATCTGGAATCTCGGCAGATGCGATAACAACAGATAATCTACCAGTTCACGCGTACCGGAGCCTCGCTCACGTAAAATCCACGGCGAAGCAGCCAGTTGATCCAGCGTCACGGGACCTTTTGTCAGCGGCGAAGATGGGGCGGCAAACACCACCAGTTCGTCCTCCAGCCATGGTTCAGAGATAATTTCTGTGCTGTGACAAGGTCCTTCGATCAGCCCAATATCTACCCGAAAATCCAGAACAGCGTTGATCACATCCTGGCTGTTACCCACGCTTAGCTCCAGCGGTAAATCGGGAAAATCCTGGCGATAGCGGGCGATCATGGCGGGCAAAATGTAATTGCCAATGGTGCTGCTGGCATAGACGCGAATCGCGCCATTATCCTCACGAAAAAGCTGTTCGATTTCTATCGTTTGCTCAAGTAACGCCAGCGCGCGCGGGTAGAGCAAGCGCCCGTGCTCATTGACCACCAGCCGCTTGCCAACGCGGTCGAAGAGCTGTACGCCAAGCTGCCCTTCCAGATCGGTAAGCGCCGCACTCACCGCCGACTGCGACAATGCCAGCATGCCAGATGCCTGAGTCGTTGAGCCGCTTTTCAGTACCTCAGCAAACACTTCAAGTTGTCGCAGGGTGATATGCATAGTCGTTTTCCACCGGATATCCGTTACTTATACCCTAAATAATTCGAGTTGCAGGAAGGCGGCAAGAGAGAGCATCCCCGGGAGCGTACTTAAGTACGTGACTGGGGTGAACGAGCGCAGCCAACGCGCATGCAACTTGAAGTATGACGGGTATACCACTTATATAGATTAATTATAAATATATAATCAATTTTATTTTTAAACCACATCGCCGTACTCTTTTACCCAGATAAAGGAGAAGGATATGACAGAACTCACCTTACAGACTCATCGTCGTACAGCGTGGCATTTTATTCCGGGGCTTGCCCTGAGTGCAGTTATCACTGGGGCCGCCTTATGGGGGGGATCCATTCCCGCCGTCGCAGGTGCCGGGTTTAGCGCCCTCACCTTAGCCATCTTGTTTGGGATGGTTATCGGCAACACCGTGTATCCACAAATCTGGAAAAGCTGCGATGGCGGCGTACTGTTTGCTAAACAACATTTATTACGCCTGGGGATAATCCTCTACGGTTTCCGCCTTACCTTCGCGCAAATTGCTGACGTCGGCGTCAGCGGTATCGTAATCGACATATTAACGCTCAGCAGCACCTTCATGATTGCCTGCTTCCTTGGGCAGAAAGTGTTTGGTCTGGACCGTCACACCAGTTGGCTGATTGGCGCGGGCAGCAGCATCTGTGGCGCCGCCGCGGTACTGGCAACAGAGCCTGTCGTTAAAGCCGAAGCCAGTAAGGTGACGGTCGCCGTCGCCACGGTGGTTATCTTCGGTACTATCGCTATCTTCCTGTATCCGGCGATGTATCCGCTGTTAGCGCACTGGTTTACTCCCGAGACTTACGGGATTTACATTGGCTCCACCATGCATGAAGTTGCGCAGGTTGTTGCCGCCGGACACGCCATTAACCCGGATGCTGAAAACGCCGCGGTTATTGCCAAAATGCTGCGCGTCATGATGCTGGCTCCGTTCCTCATCCTGCTGGCCGCACGAGTAAAACAACTGTCTCCGGCAACCGGTGGTGAGAAGAGCAAAATCACCATTCCATGGTTTGCCATCATGTTCATTGTGGTGGCGATTTTTAACTCTTTCCACCTGCTGCCGCAGTCGGTAGTGAGTATGCTGGTGACGCTGGATACCGTGCTGCTGGCAATGGCGATGGCCGCACTGGGGCTAACCACTCACGTGAGCGCCCTGAAAAAAGCTGGTGCTAAACCTTTGCTGATGGCGCTACTGCTGTTTGTCTGGCTGATTGTAGGCGGTGGTGCGATTAACTTCGCCATCCACGCGCTAATGGCATAAACGATCACGACTAACGTAAGTTGACCCGCTATACTCTTCCTTTTTTGAATTTGAGTATGGCGGGTTTAATTCATGAAATACATCGGAGCGCACGTAAGCGCCGCTGGCGGTCTGGCTAACGCCGCTATTCGGGCCGCAGAAATCGAAGCTACCGCATTCGCCCTGTTCACCAAAAATCAGCGTCAGTGGCGCGCCGCGGCGTTGACCACTGAAATCATTGATGATTTCAAATCCGCTTGCGAGAAGTATCACTATACTTCCGCTCAGATCCTGCCTCACGACAGCTACCTGATTAATCTCGGCCACCCGGTCAGCGATGCGCTGGAAAAATCACGCGATGCATTTATCGATGAAATGCAGCGCTGTGAACTGCTCGGTTTATCGCTGCTCAACTTTCATCCGGGCAGCCATTTGATGCAGATCCCGGAAGATGAATGTCTGGCGCGCATTGCTGAATCTATCAACATCGCCCTCGCTCAGACCCAGGGGGTTACGGCAGTTATCGAAAATACCGCCGGACAGGGCAGCAATCTCGGATTTAAGTTTGAGCACCTTGCCGCCATTATTGATGGTGTTGAAGATAAATCCCGTGTTGGCGTCTGTATTGATACCTGCCACGCTTTCGCTGCCGGCTACGATTTGCGTTCTGTCGAGGAATGCGAAAAGACGTTTGCGGAATTTGAACGTATTGTCGGTTTCAGCTATCTACGCGGTATGCACCTGAACGACGCCAAGAGCACGTTTGGCAGTCGTGTCGACCGCCACCACAGCTTAGGTGAAGGGAATATTGGCCACGACGCTTTTCGCTGGATCATGCAGGACAGTCGTTTTGATGGCATTCCGCTGGTGCTGGAAACGATTAATCCGGATATCTGGGCAGAAGAGATTGCCTGGCTGAAAGCCCAGCAAACAGAACAAGCGGTGGCGTAATCATGAACGACAGGGAAAAGCAGATCCTTAAGATCCTGCGTCGCAATCCGTTGATTCAGCAGAATGAAATCGCCGATATTCTGCAAATCAGCCGTTCACGCGTCGCTGCGCATATTATGGATTTGATGCGTAAAGGCATGATCAAAGGTAAAGGTTATATCCTTACCGAACAGGATTATTGCGTGGTTGTCGGAGCAATCAACATGGATATTCGTGGTGTTGCAGACATCCATTATCCTCAGGCGGCCTCTAATCCTGGCAGCATTCACTGCTCGGCAGGCGGCGTAGGACGCAACATCGCCCACAACCTGGCGCTGCTGGGCCGTGACGTTCACTTAATTTCCGCTGTTGGCAGTGATTTCTATGGGGAAACATTGCTGGAACAAACGCGTCAGGCCGGTGTTAACGTTGCAAGTTGCATACGCCTGCATGGGCATAACACCTCAACCTACCTGTCGATCGCTAATCAGCAGGAAGAAACCGTACTGGCAATTAACGATACCCATATCCTGCAGCAATTAACGCCGCAGTTGCTGAACGGATCGCGAGATTTGATCCGCCATTCCGGTGTCGTACTGGCAGATTGCAATCTGACCGCCGAAGCCATTGAGTGGGTCTTTACTATTGCTGATGATATTCCGGTATTCATTGACACCGTTTCAGAGTTCAAAGCGGCAAAAATGAAGACATGGTTTACGCGTATTCATACGCTAAAACCAACGCAGAAAGAGCTGGCGATTTTGTGGGGTCAACCTATCCATTCAGATGCCGATCGCGTACTGGCCGTCAATAGTCTGCATCAGCAAGGGGTAAAACGGATCTTTGTCTGTCTGGAAGATGAATCTGTTTTTTGCAGCGAAAAGGACGGAGAACAGTTTTTACTGACGCCTCCCAATCATACGATCGTAGACAGTTTTGGCGCCGATGACGCTTTTATGGCCGGATTGCTGTACAGCTTTCTGGAAGGTAGCGAGTTCCGTGAAAGCGCTCACTTTGCCATGGCCTGCGCGGCATTATCGCGAGCCAGCGTCAGCATTAACAACCCAACCCTTTCGGCAGATAACGCCTTATATTTGCTGCAAACAGCTTAAATGTAATGCCGGATAGCGCCACGCTTATCCGGCATTATTCTCACTATGCTATACCGATAAAGAAACCCGCTATGGTGGCGCTCATCAGGTTTGACAGCGTTGCTGCTGCCAGCGCGCGCATTCCAAGCTGCGCGATTTCCGGGGCTCGCTGTGGTGCTATCGCCGAAAACGCGCCGACAACAACGCCAATCGAACCAAAGTTAGCGAACCCGCACAGCGCAAACGAGATAATCGCAATGGTCTTCACATCCAGTGTCCCGCCGGTTTGCAGATACGGCGAGAAGTTGAGATAGGCGACAAACTCGTTGATTGCCAGCTTCTGTCCAATCAGGCTACCTGCCAGCGTCGCATCGCTCCAGTCCACGCCCATAATCCACGCCAGCGGGGCTAACACATAGCCAAAGATCCCTTCCAGGGTGGCGTGACCAAAACCAAACCAACCGCCAATTCCGCCGATAATGCCGTTAATCAGCGCAATAATGGCGACAAATGCCATTACTACCGTTGCCACGCCTGCGGCAATTTTCAGCCCGGTCATCGCCCCGCTCGCCGCTGCTTCGATGATGCTTTTCGGCGGCGTTTCGGTAAATGACAGGTTCTCAAAGGTGACGCGAGATTCTTCAGTTGCCGGACTCAGCATACGCGCAAATAAAATACCACCGGGGATTGCCATCAACGATGCCGCCAGCAGATAGTCAATCGGAACGCCCATTCCAGCGTAACCAATCATCATTGAGCCAGCAATCGAGGCCATCCCGCTACAGATAGCGGTAAATAGCTCATTGCGATTCAGCCGGTCAATAAACGGTTTCACGATTGCCGGGATCTCGTTTTGCCCGAGGAAAATCGTGGTTACTGCGACAAATGACTCGATCTTACTGATGTTCAACGCTTTCTGGAAAATACCGCCAAGGATGCGGATCAACAGCCCCATCACGCCAATGTAGTAGAGTAGACTGATCAGCGCGGTCACAAAAATGATGGCCGGGAGCACCCGAAAGGCGAAGATAAACCCGGCTCCGTCGAACAGCACATCCATTTTTGGCCCGACCAGGGAGCCAAAGATAAATGCACTACCCGCGTCACTGTATGACATCACCTTGTGGACACCGAGCGCGGCCTGTTCAACCAGCCATTTCCCCGGCGGGAAATAGAGCATAATGCCGCCGATTGCAATTTGCAGCACCAGTGCTGCCCCGACCGTACGCAGACTAATACGCTTTTTATTTACTGACAGCAGAAACGCGATAGTCAGTAATACCACCATACCCACAACACTTCTCATTATATCCATAATGAAATTCCCTTCATGCCAGGAAACCCGGCGTTACCGCCAGGTTTTGGTAGGTTTGCTATCCGCGGGCGACCGCATTCTGCCCGGAAAATTTGGTCAGGCGAGGCGTTGATACTCCTTCGCAATTTCACAAGCCAGTACCGCGTTGTTGAACACCAACTGAATATTTGATTTCAGGCTGTCACCGCCGGTCAGCTCCGCAACGCGCGCCAGCAGGAACGGCGTACTCTCTTTGCCCACAACCCCCTGCTCTTCCGCTTCTTTTACCGCCCGATCGATTGCCGCATTAATTTTCTCTTCAGCCATCGCAAACTGCTCCGGGATTGGGTTTGCAACAACCAGACCGCCGTCGAGACCTGTCTGCCATTTCACCGCCATGGCACGGGCAATCTCTTTTGCGCTGTCCAGACGGATACTGACCTCAAACGGACTGGTTCGGCAGAAAAATGCCGGCAACGCGTTGGTCTGATATCCAATTAACGGCACGCCAAAGGTTTCTAAATATTCGGTCGTTAAACCGAGATCAAGAATAGATTTCGCCCCGGCACAAATTACCGTGACATTGGTATGCGCCAGTTCTTGCAGATCTGCGGAAATATCAAAGGTATGTTCAGCACCACGGTGAACACCACCAATCCCGCCCGTCGCAAATACTTTAATTCCAGCCAGGGAGGCAATAATCATGGTTGAGGCAACTGTCGTCGCACCATTTTTCCCTGCAGCAACCACAAATGGTAAATCACGACGACTGACTTTAGTAACGCTATGCCCCTCTCTTCCAAGCAACTCAATTTCATCTTTGCTTAAACCAACTTTCATTACCCCGCCAATAATGGCAATGGTCGCAGGAACTGCCCCGTGCTTACGAATAGTTTCTTCTACTTCAATAGCAGTCTGGGCATTCTGCGGAAATGGCATACCATGAGAAATAATGGTTGACTCGAGGGCAACAATCGGTTTTTTACTGTTTAATGCTTCCTGTACTTCTGGAGATATTTGTAATAATTCAGAGGAAAGAGTTAATTCAGACATTCTGTGTTCTCCACGATTGAGATAACATTCGCAACAGACAAATCAGGGTTATTGGTATATTCACAGGCTAATGCCATTGATGAACAACCCTGCGCAAATCGAACCGAATCAATAAAGGGCATGCCGTCTACCCAGCAGGAAGCCAGTCCCGCCATCATCGCATCGCCAGCCCCGGTAACATTAATGACGTGAGTTTTAATCGGCAGCGACCAACCGCAATCCCCCGCAATATCACTGTAATAAACTCCGTCACCGCCCATGCTGAGCACCAGGCGATTTAAGCCGCGATCGTGAAACCAGGCGGCCACTTTGCCAACATCATCACGCCCGGAAAGCGCAATACCGCTCAGCGTTTCGGCTTCAAGCCGGTTAGGTTTGAGGGTGTGAATTTGTCCAAGCCGCTCGCGAACTTTGACGCATTTCCATGCCGATACCGGGTCGACAAACACCGGAACATCTCCGGCATTATCCAGCACCCATGCCAGGGCGTCTTCGCTGATATTGCAATCGGCGACGATAACTTTCGCCTGCCGAATAAAATCATGCTGCTGCGATAAAAAACTCGGTGAAATATGTTCGGTAATGCTCATATCATTAATGGCAACCAGCATTTCACCGGTGTTATCAAGCAGAGATAAATAACTCGATGTATTCTCTCCCGGAACGATAAGACACTTATCAACATGTACTCCGGATAGATTAGTTTGCGCCAATAACGATTGACCATAAAAATCATTACCAACCGCAGTCAGTAACCACGAATTTTTACCCAGTAGCGCGAGATTATGTGCAATGTTGCGTCCAACTCCGCCGGGGGTGAATTTTATCTTTCCTGGATTCGAATCCGCATAATTTAGAGAAGCATGCGAATACCCAGCAACATCCATATTGGCAGAGCCAATAGTTACTATGTATTCCTTTTCACGCATAGCACGTCCCCTGGCAATTATCTTGCCACAAATGAGTTCGTTAAGAATAACCACCGCCATACACAAAACTATTAGAGCACATGTTCAGTATCGAACATATGTTTATAGTAAGCATGTTTTTGACAAAGTAAATCTATCTGCAAGAACCAAAGTCAATAGATATGAACAGAATCACAATTTTTTATAGATACAGTTTGTAAGGGAGAGAGAAAATGAGAGATAGTACACAAATTAAGCAGGCTAAAAAGCATAACTCCGGTATAACCGGAAATTTTTCAGGTGCGCCAGGCGAGCTGGCGCGTCTCAGGTAAGCGAAACCAGGTCCTCTGGCATATGGTTGTACAAAATACGCCAGAAATGTTCAGCCGTTTTATTCAATCGGGTATCCATCCGGTAAATATAGGCCTGAATAGGTACCATCAGTTCAGGTGTCGCCAGGCGCACCAGACGCTTATCGCGCAGCTCGTTGACGATCGACCACGCTGGTAGCCAGGCGATCCCATGCCCATCCAGCGCCATGTTTTTCAACAACTCACTCATCGAAGACATAAACAACGTTCGTGCTGAAATGCCGCCAACTTCCGCTAACTGACGGTTTACCAATCTTCCCATGTAGGATGTGCTGGTATAGTTCAGAATCGGCGCCTGCGGCTGATAGATATCAAACAACGCGTTCCCCTGTCCATCGGTAGCACAGACAGGATAGAGCTCTGACTCAAAAACCTTCAAGCCACAGAAAGGCGACTGCATTAAATCCTCGTCACGAAACGAGATAATAAAATCACTTTTCCCCTCGCGCAGGGTATTCACCGCTTGCACCACATCAATCGCCTCGACGTGCCAGACAAATTCTTCCCCCCAGGCCGCCATTGAATGCACTAACCGGGGCAACATGGTCAGCGACAAAGAATGCGCTGCCGCGATTTTTATGTTGGGGACCCCAAGCAGATTGTGACCACTGAGTTCGTCCAGATTACATTCCAGCTGTTGTAGCAGGCTACGCGTTTGCGAATGGAATAACTTGCCCTCCTCCGTCAATTGCAGCGGCGCCGTCGTGCGATCAAACAGCTGCACCCCCACGGCTGATTCGAGCGCTTTGATCCTCCGGCTAAATGCCGGCTGAGATATATTGCGCTCCTCCGCAGCCTGGGAAAAATGACGGCATGCCTCCAGCGTCAGGAAATCATATAACCATTTTGTCTCAATATTTTTCATGCCTGTCACGCGGATGCTTAAATATGTTGATGAGCCTAACAACATCATGCCTGAAGAATTCCAGAGATGGTATTGACGATTAGCCCATAATGATTCGTTTTTTGCATCAAGCCTTCGTTTTTGACATTAACATGTCAGCATCACCATCCAGCCGCAACCCTACTCTGCTTGCAGATCTTCAGGCTCCGCACCCTATCCTGACCTCATAGAACGGCGAAAAAAACTACAGTCATGCGGTTTTTGCATTAAGCCAAACATTATTGCATTTCTCGTCGCGACGCTCTGCTGTTAAACATTAGGGCAAGATAAAACACAGCCTGAATATTATTTAATGGTTAAACGAGGTATATATCGTGAAAGGTTTAATTGGCGTACTTGGTGGTATGGGACCTGCTGCAACCGTCGATCTATTTAATAAATTCGTCACATTTACTGCAGCGCAACGCGATCAGGAACATATTCCATTAATTATTTCATCCATTCCTGATATACCTGACCGTACTGACGCATTAATGCGTCATGGTAATTCCCCGCTTCCGGCCATGCGTGATTATATGCATAAACTCGAAGATGCTGGCGCGGAGTGTATTGTGATCCCGTGTAATACCGCCCACTTTTGGTTTAAAGAGTTAAAAGAATCCTGTCATACGGAGTTGCTGAGTATTGTGGAGACAACCCTGGGTGAGGTCAGAAGCTGCGGAAAATCGCGCATCGGACTGCTGGCTACCAATGCCACGTTGTACATGGGGCTCTACCAAAAAGGGATAGAGTCTCTTGGGTTAACCTGCGTCAGCCCTGATTCTTCCAGCCAGGAAAAAGTCATGGAAAGTATTTATTGCCTGAAAGCAGGAGATGTTAAGCAAGCACAAAAATTAATGAATGAACAGGCTGAAGCACTTTTTGCACGCGGCGCGGAAGTCATCGTTCTGGGATGTACTGAAGTCCCCGTTATCCTTGCTGAAGCCGTCAAGAAATCACCAGCAAAATATATTGATTCAACCGGTTCATTGGTTCGTGCCGGAATTAAGTGGTATGAAAAACGCGTTGGAAAAAGCCACCTTCTGGCGCAATAAAAAACCACCATTTAATCATCACATTTAATAAAAGCCATTCTTATAGCGAATTATTATCTGGCGGAGGCCATTATGCTTTGGTTGGAAATTATCGTAGTATTAGGCGCAATATTTTTCGGCATCCGCCTCGGCGGAATTGGTATCGGTTTATGCGGTGGGCTGGGGCTGGCTATTTTAACCCTGGGATTTGGTCTGAAAATTGGCTCGCCGCCTGTGGACGTCATTCTTATTATTATGACGGTGGTTGTGGCGGCATCAGCGCTACAGGCAGCCGGAGGCATGGATTATCTGGTACGCATTGCCGGTAATTTTATGCGTCGAAATCCTAAATATATCAATGTTATTGCACCGATTATCACCTGGTCGATGACCATAATGGCGGGAACAGGTTTCATTGTCTTTTCCACCCTGCCGGTGATTGCCGAAGTTGCGAAAGAGTCAGGCATCCGCCCTTCTCGTACGCTCGCAGGCTCCGTAGTGGCATCTCAGGTTGCAATATCCGGCTCGCCGATCAGCGCCGCAATGGCCGCGATGCTGACCATCATGGAAGGCAACGGTATCAGCTTTATTCAGGTTATGGCGGTATGTCTGCCCGCCTCGTTTGTTGCCGCGATGGTTGGGGCATTCATCGCCTCGCGCCAGGGATGTGAACTCCAGGACGATGAGGTCTATCTGGAACGCCTGCAGAAAGGGCTAGTGCGAAAATACGAAGGGCAAAACAGTACCACACCGGGTGCAAAACTTTCAGTCGCCCTGTTTATGCTGGCCACGGTGCTCATCGTTATTCTTGCCGCATTCCCGCAGCTACGCCCTGGATTTGATGTTGGCAGCCCAATGAATACGCGGGATATCATTATCATCTGCATGCTGGCTGCCGCTTGCCTGATGGTGGTGCTGTGCAAAACATCTACAGATGCCATTGTCCTGACGTCAACTTTTCGCGCCGGGATGAGTTCGCTGGCAGTCATTCTCGGCATTGTTACGCTGGGAACCACATTCATTGACGCGCACCTAGCGGAGATTAAGGACATCGCGGGGAATATTCTGCAGGCCTACCCGATGCTGCTGGCTCTGGTATTGTTTGGCACCTGCGCGCTGCTCTATTCGCAGGGAGCCACCACGCCGTTGATTATCCCGCTTGCCGTCGCGCTTGGCGTTCCTACCTGGGCAATTCTGGCTTCCTATGTGGCTGTGACCGGCGTGTTTGTTCTCCCAACGTACCCGACTTCACTGGCGGCGATGGAGTTCGACACCACCGGGACAACGCGCGTAGGTAAGTATGTCTTAAACCATCCGTTTATGTTGCCAGGACTGGGTGGGATCATCGCGGGCGTTGCCTTTGGCTTTATCATCGCCCCAATGATTGCCTGAGCCGTCTTATTCAGGGGCGCGAAAGATTTCGCCCCTGAATGATTCTCTATTCACTTGACCCGGCTCACCACATCAATACCGTCTTACCTTTATCTATTTGCTTCACATCGCTGCTTTTAATCACGCGGTGATAACCATAGGCGTCAGCATATTTTGTCAGTCCTGTCCCGGGGTCTTGCTCAGGCTTGCCTTGCGTCTCTATTGTTGCACCTGATGTTGTCGTCATCACCCAGGTGGTTGAACATCCCGTCAGCAGCAGCGTCGCGAGTGACAGAGCAGCAAAAATGGGCGCTTTTTTCATATTCGATTTCCGTGACCAGTTTGATTTAAAGGCACTTTATCGAATTTGCTTAAGGCAGGATGGATTATTGTGGCGATGCTGCAACGGTAAGGGTTAAGGCATAAAAAAGGGCAGAGATTTCTCTGCCCTGGATTTCAGCGCTTAATCAGACCGCCTTTGCCACAACCTCTGCTTCCGGGCGCTTCAGCACCGCGTAGGAGAGACCGGCTACCAGCGTACCGGCAATAATGGCCAGCAGGTAGCCAACCACCGGTGTAATTGCGCCAGGGATTAACAGCACGAACAGACCGCCGTGGGGCGCCATCAGCTTAGCCCCTACCGCCATGGAGAGAGCGCCGGTAATCGCACCGCCAACGATACAGCAAGGCAGAACGCGCATCGGATCACGCGCGGCGAATGGGATAGCCCCTTCGGTGATAAAGCACAGGCCCAGCACCAGCGCAGCTTTACCGCCCTCCTGCTGGGCTTTGTCGAACTTACGACGCGCAACCAGCGTTGCCAGACCCAGCGCCAGCGGAGGTACCATCCCCGCCGCCATAATGGCAGCCATCGGCGCATAAGTTTGCGTACTCAGCAGGCCCACACCAAAAGCATACGCCGCTTTGTTAACCGGACCGCCCATGTCAGTGCACATCATGCCGCCAAGAATCGCACCGAGCAGCACCGCATTCGCCGTACCCATGGTTTGCAGCCAGTGGGTCAGACCTTCCAGAATGCCGGCTACCGGTTTACCGATCAGGTAGATCATGGCCAGACCCACCACCAGGCTTGAAAGCAGCGGAATGATCAGAATCGGTTTCAGCGCTTCCATACTCTGTGGGAGTTTCAGCCTGGTGCTAATGAGCTTCGCCACATAACCGGCAAGAAAACCGGCAATAATCCCGCCAATAAAGCCAGAACCGGTGCTCACTGCCAGCATACCGCCGATAAGACCTGGCGTCAGACCCGGACGGTCAGCGATGGAAAACGCGATATACCCCGCCAGAACCGGCACCATCAACGCAAAGGCTGAACCGCCGCCAATCTGCATCAGCGCCGCCGCCAGCGTGCCCTGCTCTTTAAACGCTTCAATACCAAAGGCGAATGAGAGCGCAATACACAGACCGCCAGCAACAACCATCGGCAGCATGTAGGACACGCCCGTCAGCAGGTGGCGATACGCGCCAGCGCTCTCTTTCTTCCCTTCGGTTGCCGCAGACTGCGCCTTGCCGGTTGGCTGATACGGCGTCGCTTCTTCCAGCGCTTTATCCAGCTCCTGTTTGGTTTTCTTCAGCGCCAGGCCAGTAGACGTGCGGTACATTGGTTTTCCGGCAAACTTCGCCAGATCAACTTCAATGTCAGCCGCCACAATCACCAGATCCGCCTGAGCCACCTCTTCCGGGGTAATGGCATTGCCTGCCCCGACCGAGCCACGGGTTTCAACTTTTACCCACCAGCCACGTTTTTTCGCTTCTGTTTCAATAGCTTCAGCAGCCATAAACGTATGGGCAACGCCGGTCGGACAAGCCGTCACCGCCACCACGCGTTTTGGGCCACTGCTGGCAACAGACGTTGTCGCAACCGGGGCGCTGTAAGGTTTTGCATGACCTTTCGCTTCGCTGAGGAAGAGTTCAGGATGCGCAACCGCACGACCGATATCGCCGAGCCAGACTTTTTTGCCGTTCAGCGAACTGTCAGCAGGAAGCGTGTCGCCCAGAACAATCGCCAGTTCTGCATCATTCGGATTATCAATAATTTCCAGATGCGCTTTTTGCGCCGCCGCTCCAAGCAGGGTTTTCGCCATGTAAGCGCGAGCCTGGCCGAGATTAGCGTCAATAATCAGCAGCGTTTTCATTATGCCTCTCCTGCTGTCAGTTAAACGGTTTTAAGTCGACACGCGCCATCATTGCGGCCAACTGAGGACGATCGGTAATGCCCACGTTACTTTGGCTTACCGCCAGAGCGGCAACAGCCGTCGCCAGACGCAGGGTATGTTCGCTGGACTCACGCATCAGCAGGCCATAAATCAGACCGCCAACCATCGAATCACCCGCGCCAACGGTACTGACCACCTCGACTGACGGCGGTTTTGCGATCCACTCACCCGAAGCGTTGACCCACAGCGCGCCTTCCGCACCGAGGGAAATCACCACATGAGCAATACCCTGCTCGCGCAGCGCATGCGCCGCATCAATCACATCTTTCATTTCAGGCAGTTTACGACCCGCCCAGATTTCCAGTTCACGACGATTTGGCTTCACCAGCCACGGCGCCGCCTTCAGACCTGCCACCAACGCTTCACGACTACTATCAAAGATAATGCACGGACACTGACTGCGCAGACGCGTCATCCAGTCGGTGAAAGCTTCCGGGCTCACGCCGGTCGGCAAACTACCGCTAACGCACACCATGTCGAACTGGCCCAGCCAGCTCAGCGAATCGTTTACAAAGCGTTCCCAGTCAGCGGGGGTGACTTCAAAGCCAGAGAAATTGAAGTCGGTGACTTCACCGTCTTTTTCGGTCAGCTTGACGTTGATACGGGTACGCCCTTGTACAACCTGAAAACGGTTGGCAATGCCCAGCTCGCTGAACAACTGCTGAAAACCATCCTGGTTGTCTTTACCCAGAAAACCGCCCACCGTGACATCGATACCTAAATCTTTCAGGACTTTAGCGACGTTAATCCCTTTTCCCGCCGCATGCAGACCGGTGGTTTTCACCAGGTTCACTTCGCCACGTTCAATTTCCGGGCAGAAACCCACCAGGTCGTAGGCCGGGTTAAGGGTGATAGTAGCAACACGTCTGCTCATTACGCGCCCTCCCCAAGACCTGCAGCGATGGCTTCGCCAATCGCTTTCAGCGCCTGTTCAGCATCCTCGCCCTGGGCGGTAAAGCGCAGGTGATGTCCTTTCTTCACGCCTAATGCCACAACTTTCATCAGACTGCGTCCATTTGCCGGTTTGCCGGTTCCATCAAGATTTGTCACGGTAATTTCACTGTTAAATTGTTTAATCGTATTCACCAGCATGGTGCCCGGACGGGCGTGTAAACCATGCTCATTGCGCACAACAAATTCGGCGCTCAGAACATCATCGGTTAAGGCGTCATCGCTGGTCAGCAGCGCCAGCACCGTTGCCGCATCCGCTTTCAACAAACGGTCAGCTTTATTATTCAGCAGCAGATCGCCAAGGCGCTTCAGCACCGCAACCGGTTGATCGTCATTCATCGCGACGGTCACCAGCAGGGCTGCCGCGTCCCCCTGGACATCAAACGGCGTTGCTGCGCGGCTGACCGCAACGGCGCTGCGCACGTTACCTTCAGCACAGTCATTCAGCCAGATCCCCTGACCGAGATTCATCGGCTGCTCATTGATTGCCCTGGCGACAAATGCGGCATCAACCGCACCAATTTCTTTCAGCCGCGCAGCGTTGAGCGCCTGCAACGTCACCAGCGAGCTGGCAACGACGTCCAGCGACAGCGTTTCGTTATCAAGCTTTAATTGTTCGCTCTGCTTTTCGCCCATCAGCAACGCGCGTAGCTCTTCCGCCGTAGTCGCTGATTTCAGCTGTTCAACAACGGAGTCATCGCTCAACACATGCGTTAGCTGACGCAGTAAACCGAGGTGCTCATCAGAGCTGGCGGCAATACCGATCGCCACATACGCGACCTGTCCTTCGCCCCAGACCACGCCCTGCGGAAACTGAAACACCTGCACACCGGTTTTCAGCACCCGATCGCGCGTGTCCGTCGTCCCGTGAGGAATAGCAATACCGTTGCCTAGAAACGTGGACGTTTGTTGTTCACGCGCCAGCATGCCATCGACGTAGCCTTCCGCAACGTTACCCGCTTGCACTAAGGCCGCGGCAACCTGGCGAATAGCCTCTTCTTTATTCCCGGCCTGTTCGCCCGGGTGAATATCCTGAACAGATAACTGGAACATGGTTCTCCTCTCCCGCTGAATTGAAACGATTCAGCCAATATGAGAAAAAAGGCGTCACCTGACTCCATCAGTTATGGCAAGATGACGCTGAAACGTTTCAAGAAGTCTTGATCTTTTTTCTTCAGCACACAAGTAAAGTTGACAAATTACTTGCTGAATTTAGAGATAACGCACATTTTCTTCTGGGGAGAGATAAAATTGCTGAAGCAAAAATGGCGTCAGCGTGTCAGATTCAGCAACATCAGCAAACAGCATTCTTTGACTGAAATGCTATTTTGATTTTTGATGCCGATTTTGATTTGGCTACCTGTTTATTTTCTGGCAAGCAGCGTAAACTCCGCGTCTCTTCACATCATTGATATCAAAACATGCATAACACCCCCGTAGCCGCCACACCTAAGGCGTTCGATTTAACGTCTGCGGCGTTCCTGCTTGTCGCGTTTCTGACGGGTATCGCCGGCGCTTTGCAGACACCAACGCTGAGTCTTTTTCTGACCGATGAAGTCCATGCCCGTCCCGGTATGGTCGGGTTCTTTTTTACCGGCAGCGCCGTAATCGGTATCCTGGTGAGTCAGTTTCTGGCCGGGCGCTCGGATAAAAAAGGCGATCGCAAAAACCTGATTGTCTTCTGTTGTGTACTGGGCATGCTGGCCTGCGTGCTGTTTGCCTGGAACCGTAACTATTTTATTTTGCTGTTTGTCGGCGTCTTCCTCAGCAGCTTTGGTTCAACCGCCAACCCGCAAATGTTTGCTCTCGCGCGCGAGCATGCCGACCGTACAGGCCGGGAAGCGGTCATGTTCAGCTCAATTTTACGTGCGCAGGTATCGCTGGCCTGGGTAATTGGCCCGCCGCTGGCCTACGCACTGGCAATGGGATTTAGCTTCACGGTGATGTACCTCAGCGCGGCGGTTGCTTTTATTGTCTGCGGCGCAATGGTTTGGTTGTTCTTACCGTCAATGAGTAAAAATGTGCCTCTCGCCACTGGCGTGGTGGAGGCGCCACGGCGCAATCGTCGCGACACGCTGCTCCTTTTTGTTATCTGCACATTAATGTGGGGGACCAATAGCCTCTATATCATTAATATGCCGCTGTTTATTATCAATGAACTGCATCTGCCGGAAAAACTGGCGGGTATCATGATGGGAACCGCTGCCGGGCTGGAAATCCCGACCATGTTGATTGCCGGATACTTTGCTAAGCGTCTGGGCAAGCGTCTGTTGATGCGAATTGCCGTCGTGGCCGGCTTTTTCTTTTATGCCGGTATGCTGTTGGCCCACTCTCCGGCGGTATTGCTTGGTTTACAGCTGCTGAACGCGATTTATATCGGCATCCTTGGTGGGATTGGCATGCTCTATTTCCAGGATTTGATGCCAGGACAAGCAGGTTCAGCCACGACCCTTTATACGAATACCATTCGCGTAGGCTGGATTATTGCCGGATCGTTGGCAGGTATTGCCGCTGAAATCTGGAATTATCACGCCGTGTTCTGGTTTGCGCTGGTGATGATCATCGCCACCATCGTGTGCCTGGCGCGCATCAAAGATGTTTAAGGCGCGGTCAGCGCTTCAAGCTCAATAAGATACAGCATGGCCTGGTGCGTCGTCTTCCCACACATTTCCGCACTGGGCTGCAAACCGGCACATACTTTTGGCCGCAGCGGCGAAGCAAAAATTTTGCAGCGCAAGGATTCATCCAACTGAACGCATGGCGTATTAGCGGGCTTGCCATCAGGCATACCAGGGATAGGGCTGGAGATTGAAGGCGCGGTGCAGCATGCACCACAATCCGGACGGCATTCCATACAGTATTCTCTTTATCGTAAACCATCGGATTGTGAGAGAAGCGCACAGTAACACCTTTTTTGCACCAGCAAAAGCATCAATTCCACTTGCCTGAATGCCCCGGCGCGAGTAGTTTTACGCGATATTTTAGACACTCCTCACTACAGGATTTTTTCGATGCCAAGAGCGAACGAAATTAAAAAAGGTATGGTACTGAATTACAACGGCAAGCTGCTGATTGTAAAAGATATTGATATTCAATCACCAACCGCACGTGGCGCCGCCACGCTGTACAAAATGCGTTTTTCTGATGTCCGTACCGGCCTGAAAGTTGAAGAGCGTTTCAAGGGCGATGATATCGTTGATACTGTCACCCTGAGCCGTCGTGGCGTCGACTTTTCCTATGTCGATGGCAACGAATATGTCTTTATGGATAAAGAAGACTATACCCCGTATACCTTCACCAAAGACCAGATTGAAGAAGAACTGCTGTTCATGCCGGAAGGCGGAATGCCGGACATGCAGGTTCTGACCTGGGACGGCCAGCTGCTGGCGCTGGAACTGCCGCAAACGGTAGACCTGGAAATTGTTGAAACAGCGCCCGGCATTAAAGGGGCATCAGCAAGCGCGCGTAACAAACCTGCGACCCTGACTACCGGCCTGGTGATCCTGGTTCCTGAGTATCTGAGTGCGGGCGAAAAAATCCGTATTCATATCGAAGAACGTCGCTACATGGGCCGTGCAGACTAATTTTTTGCTCCCCATTGACGACAAGGGACAGCGCAGGCTGTAAGGCTTGTTAGTTTACAAAGATGAATGATCGTAACGGTATCTGAGAGTAAAACAGCCACAGGTATTGAATCTGTTACCTCTGGTGTATTGTTACGTTCACCTTATGTATTTCATTTCTCTGAAACGATACTGCCTGTGAACGTGTTAAGGGTACTATCGCCGTACCCTTAACAATCCCGGCTCCCGGCGGGAAAATTGCCACTTCGTGGTCCCCTCCGCTTATTCCTTCAGGCTTTCGGGCCGGGCGCGAGGTAGCGTCCTTGCAAAACGCGCCCTGAGCCAGCATCCATGCTGGCTCTCCCGGCCTTACGGAAACACGTCGGCAATTTTCAGCCGGACCAGCCTACACCTGACCATTTGCGTTTTTTGTTTAAACAGCAAAACAAATTTAACTGGAAGTCAGAGCGTTGAAGCGATGACTCCGGTCCGGCTGAAAATCGATGAGGCGTTGACGGTTGACCGGGTCTGCCCACAGGGAGGCGGGCAGAGGGAACGGCCTGCATGGAGGCAGGCTCGGCCCCGACCCGACAGGCAGACGGCATGAGCCGAATGAATCGCATCGCGACGATTTTCCCGCCGGCAGCCTGGGTTGCAAGGGAGGCGGCGGTGAGCCTCCCTTGCACGTTCACGGGTATCTGCGCTTCACAGAAATGACTCCGCTGAGGTGAACGGAACCCTATGCTGCAATAAAATATTCTCCATAATGCTTAACTGGCTGGCATTACAGCACCAGCTGTCCCTTTTCATTTTCAACGCTGACTGCTGAAATAAAAATCATCCATTAACAGCGATTCCAGATACTGTTCATCCTCGCGCATAAAACTCACTATCAGATTGACCGCCTGCGGGTAAAACCCCTGTTCATCTCGCGCCAGGCAGGCATCGCGTAGCAATGGCGCCCAGCACATCATGTGGTGATGCAAAAAGTAATACTGCGCAGATACCGCCTCCTCTTTAGCAACCATCTTCGCCATCAATGCCAGTTGAATGGCGATATGATCGGATGGCTCATTTTCCCGCGCGGTCAGACCGTGTTCGATCAGCAGCACATTCATTTGCTGACGTTCTGCTGACGCGGTCGTATGCGGATAGTGCCCTGCATAGGGAGAGACTCCGCCAGGCGGCGCCAGCAGAAACAGCGAGGCAAAATCCGCGGCGAGTTCCAGCTGTCGGGAATCACGGCGTAAAATCCGGGTCAGACTACGCTCAAAATGCTTAACCTTGCCAGACAATCCAGGAATCGCCGCCAGTGAGACAATCCACGCCCGATTATCGTCGTTTTCAAGGCTGGCAAGTTGCTTTTCGTCCAGCTCACGGAACAGCAATTGCGAGAACCACTGGTACATGTCCACCCGCTGCTGATGTATTTGGTTATGCTGCACTTCCCCCCTCCTCTTTTACTGTCTCCGGGCCGCCGAATGCCGTTACCGGTGGCGCTTTTTTCTGCTGATAACGTTCGACCTCCACCAGCACGGTATGCGCTGAAGGGCCTTGCGCCAGCTGTGAAGTACCAATATCGGCGCTCAGGACATTCGGGTCGCCATAAGTGCATAACGTCCCGGCTTTTCCCCCCTCCTGCGGGGAATACCACGCCCCTTCATGAATGCGGATTACGCCAGGGGTAAAATCCGGGCTAATCACCACCCCAGCCAGCACCTGACCACGGTCGTTGAAGACGCGAGCGATATCACCTGCTTTCAGACCACGGGCAGTGGCATCCTGCGCGCTGATATAAAGCGGTTCTCTTCCGGCAACCGCATAGGTATTGCGAAACGCCTCGCTCGAGCACAACTGCGAGTGCAGACGTTTATCAGGATGGCAGGATTGCAGATGCAGCGGATATTTATTTTTTTTAGCGGCATGATTACGTTCAAACGGTTCCATCCATACCGGATGACCGGGACAATCCTCGTAAGCAAAGCCAGCAATGGTTTTACTGTAGATTTCAATCAGACCTGACGGCGTTCCCAGGGGATTAAGATCTGGTTGGTCGCGAAACTCACCGTGACGCACCCACGGCTGTCCGGCCGGATATTCAATGTATCCTTCGCCCTGCCAGAACGTAGTAAAGTCCGGTAAGGAGACACCGAGCGACGCGCCCATCTTCACGCCTTCGTCGTAGAGCGCCTGTATCCACTGCATTTCATCACGGTTCTCGCGGTACACCGCCTCTTTATCAAAGCGCTTACATAATCCGGCAAAAACGTCAAAATCATGCCGCGCTTCATATTGCGGTTTAACAATCTGATGCAGGGCCATCAGCCCTTTGTTCGAATGCGTACCAAACTGTTCAATATCGTTACGTTCAAAGCGGGTGGTAACAGGCAGGACGATATCGGCAAATCGACACGACGCGGTCCATTGATGATCCAATACCACCACGGTTTCCAGCTTCTTCCATGCCTTGATCATGCGATTACGATCCTGCTGCGCATGGAATGGATTCGCCGCGCTGTAGATCGCCATTTTAATATCAGGCCAGGTTAACGTTTCGCCGTTAAAGGCAACCTTTTTGCCCGGCTCCAGCAGGCAGTCAACGATGCGTGAGGTGGGGATATGCTCCGATGCGCCGCGAAAATCCGCTTTATACTTCGCCGGTGGAGGATTCGCGATCCCTCCCAGCCCGGACAGTACAGGTCCGGTGGATGTCACCGTACCACCGCCGTTGTAATGCCAGCCAAACCCTACGCCGCCGCCCGGCAAGCCAATTTGCCCAACCATACTGGCCAGCACCACCAGCATCCAGGGATACTGTTCGCCATGATGCATGCGTTGTACGCACCAACCGCCCATAAATTGGGTCCGGCCTTTGACCAGCAAGCGGGCGAAATCACGGATCTGCTCCGCCGTCAGGCCACAGATTTGCGCTGCCCATTCGGCATTTTTCGGCTGCTTATCACTCTCCCCAAGCAGATAGGGCAAAAACTGCTCAAAACCCACGGTGTAATCGTTAATAAACGCCGTGTCATACAGTTTTTCTTCATACAGCGTATGGGCGAGTGCCAGCATTAACGCGACATCGGTTTGTGGTCGTAGCGCCAGTTGTTCACAGCCAAGGTAGTTTTGCGATTTGCTACGCACTGGATCGACGCTGATAACGCGCATTTTACCCTGCGCAACCGCTTCTTTAATCTGTTGCCAGTAGCCAAACGCATCGTGATCGGGAACCAGGAACTCGATCTGCAAGTTTTTGATCGGATCGCATCCCCACAGCACGATGGTATTACTGTTCTGAATAACCAGCGGCAGTGACGTTTGCTGTTCATAAACTTCCAGCGAACCAATCACATGCGGCAAGATAACCTGCGCAGCTGCTGCAGAGTAGTCGCCAACGGTCGTCACATAGCTACCATGCAGACCAAGCCCTCTGTCCATCGCCCCGCCCGCTTTATGGTATTTCCCTACCATTTGCCAGTCGGCCAGCCCGGTAAATACCCCCGATGAGCCGTAGGTTTTTTGTACCCGTTCCAGCTCTTCGTAAAACAGATCCAGCGCCTGATCCCAACTTACCCGCACAAAACGATTATCTCCGCGCTGGCTGCGATCCGATTTCTCGCGTTTACGTAACCAGTCCAGACGAACCATTGGATAACGTACCCTCGACGGGTTATAGACCACTTCACGCACCGCGTTCAGCATATCGCAAGGGTATTTGTCATGTTTGAAAGGCCGGGTTTCTGTCCACTCGCCGTTGACAACCTTGGCTTCAAAAGCGCCAAAATGCGAACCGGATTGAATCCACTGTGCGGGGTTTTCTCCCTCTGCCCATACTTTTGATATCAGCGGATTCGGCGCCAGCGCACTGGCCGCGCCCACCGCTAGCATACCGCTCAGAAAACGGCGGCGAGACGGGTTAAATTCATGAATATCCATATATTTTCCTTAATTTTTGTTAGGTTCAGACACATCGCTGGCATGGGTCTGGAGGTATTTCAACAACGTACGTTCTTCCACCGGATTCAGTCGGTAATAGGTGGACATCGCTTTCAATCCGGCGATCCAGCCGTTGGCGGTATATCGGGTCGTAGGAGGAGTGCTATGACAGGCGCTACAGGTGGATTGCAGCATTTGATCCGAATATTCCCAGATCGGTGCAATATTGCTGATAAGCCCCTGGGCGGAGGTCCAGGCGGTCACGCTCACCTGCTGCCATTGCTGGTGTGAGTCAGGATCGACCTGGGTTTGTAGTACTTTTACGTTCGCCATCAAGGCGTCATCAAGCACGGCCGAGAACACACGCTTACCCATATACTGGGTTATCACCCGCCCGCGTCCTTTGCTTTCACGCCAGCCCGTCAGTTCAAGCTGCACGTTGCTGCCCTCTTTTTTCAGCACTTTGACCTCGGTGGCAGGAAATAACAGCGCTTTACCTGCGGGGCTTCCGGCCGTTGGCGTCAATGCTTTTTCGCTTAACGAGAACAGCGTGCTCGCATTCGATAAAGACGCTCCCTGCTGCTGCAACTGCTTATAGCGATCGCGGAAACCGCTGCTCATATCGGGTTTGTGATGGGCAATACCTTTATGGCAATCAATACAGTTGCTGTCTTTTGCCGCCGCCGCGGTCATTTGCGCCGCCGCATTCGCAGATTGTTTGCCGTGATCCATCGCCTCATAGCTGTGGCAAGACTTACATGCCGCCGAATGGTTAGCGCTCATTCGCGCCCACTCTCGCTGGGCCAATTCCGCTCGTTTTGCGGCAAATTTTTCAGGGGTATCAATCGAAGGAGAGATAAAGGTGTGGTAGAGGTCGTTTAAGGCTTCCGTTTTACGAACCAACGTCGGGACGATCCCTGGCGGAATATGACAATCCTTACACTCAGCACGCACGCCAGAAGCATTGCGAAAATGCACGCTGGTTTTATATTCCTCTCCTGGTGTGCGCATCGAGTGACACGATAAACAAAATTCGGTGGTACTGGTGTAATGAACGCCTTGCCACGTCCCCCAAATTGCAAGGGCCATTGCTACTGCCCCGACGAATGCGCACCACAGTGCGTTCTTTCTTATCCACGACATGCTTGCCTCCATTTTTTTAATAGCGACACGCTAAGCGATCATAAAAATCAAAAATAGAGACAGCAAAAGCAGCTTATAGGAACAGCATCTACTCTATGAGGTGCATCAAAACGTAAAGAAGAGAAGCTCGTAATATAGTGCGTATATATACATAAGGAATTCCTCATGCTAACACTGACTCTCGATCGAGAAAGCCGTACCCCGCTGCAATTGCAGATATTTCAATTTTATTTCCAGGCCATTCAGCGCGGTGATTTGCTTTGTGGAGATAAACTTCCCTCTATTCGCGAGCAGGCACAGGTATTAAACGTTGCCAAAATAACGGTCGTGATGGCCTATGATAAGCTCATGGCCGCGGGATTAATTAAGAGTCGACAAGGTATCGGCTACGAGGTCATCTTCACCACACCTGTACGCACAACGCCAGCAATCGTGCCCGTCGCGCAGGGTTCCCCGCCGATGAAACCTAAAGCGGCTGGGATCCCCACCGATGTTTATGCAGAGCCTGGGCGAGAGTGCTATTGCCAAATGAGCGTTCCCGATCCCAATGCTTTTCCCTGGTCAAGCTGGCGCAAATGGAATAACGCCCCCAGCGTCCTCAAGGAACAATTATTCACCCGATATCATTCACCAAATGGATTATTTTCACTGCGTGAACAATTGGTCAGATACCTTAATTTATCTCGCGGTATTAATACTCGAGCAGAGAACATCATTATTACTAACGGGATTCAGGAAGGACTGTCACTGCTCAGTCAACTCTTTATTAACCATCATACTTTCAGTCAGCAAAAAAAGTGCCATATTGTAACCGAGTCCCCTTGTTATTCGGGGGCCTGGCATCTGTTTAATTATTACGGCGCAGACATTACGCCAATTGCTGTCGATAACCACGGACTGCAAACAGATAATTTACCGGAATATGCTACCCAGCTTTGTTATGTTACTCCAGCGCATCAGTATCCGCTGGGTAGCGTCCTGTCACTGGAGCGGCGTCAGGCATTATTAACATGGGCGCAGCGCGTCGGCGCTTACATTATTGAAGACGATTACGATGCCGTTTTTACCTATGGAGAAAATCCCCTTCCCGCGCTGAAAGCCATGGATTATCACAACCGGGTTATCTATATAGGGACATTTTCCAAAACATTGGGACCAGGAGGACGTCTTGGCTATCTCATTTGCCCTGACGAACTGCTTCCGGCCGTACAGAATATGAAAGCGCTCAACAACAACGGGAGCCAGTGGTTGTTGCAGCAATTTTTGGCCGAATTAATGCAAAATCAGGTGTTTTATACGCATATCAGCAAGCTGGCCTGCAATTATGCGGCACGTCTTACGCTATTACGCGACGGCCTATCCGCACTGTTTCCCGAAGGGAAAATCGCGGGCGCAACGGCAGGTCTGCACCTCTCATTACGCATTGCCTGGTCCCCCGAAATTATCGCCAGGCTACAACAACGCTGCCTGCTGGCCGGGATTCGTTTCGATACGTTGCCAGATATAGAGAATGGCTCAGAAGCCGCATGGCGTGAAGAGAACAGCGACGCAGTTATGTTTTTTGGATTTGGTGGATTGCAGTTACAGCAGATAAAAAGAGTCCTGGCGGTACTGGAGCAGGCGCTATCGCAGCCTTAATGGATTACAGGGATCGAGCCTGCCGCTCAATCCCTGTTGTTCGCCTTACAGCAGATCGCGGAACTGTGTTTGTTTCAGCGCCAGCTCAACGCCACGGACTTCCGCCAGTCCTTTCAGACGACCAATCGCAGAGTAGCCCGGGTTGGTTTTTTTATGCAAATCATCAAGCATCTGGTGCCCGTGATCGGGGCGCATCGGGATTGGACGCAGATCGCCCGCCTTTTTACGACGCTGCTCTTCGCTCAGAATCGCCGCCACCACCGATACCATATCCACATCGCCCTGCAAATGCGCACCTTCGTGGAAGGTTTTCGGGTTATCTTCACGGCAAGTTGAACGCAGATGCGTGAAGTGAATACGATCGCCAAAGGTTTCAATCATTTTCACCAGATCGTTATCGGCGCGTACGCCGTAGGAGCCGGTGCACATGGTGAAACCGTTATTGATGCTGTCGACGGTGTCTTTCAGCCACTGCATATCTTCGATGGTCGAAACGATGCGCGGCAGGCCAAGGATCGGACGCGGCGGATCGTCCGGGTGTACGGCCAGACGCACGCCGACTTCTTCTGCCACTGGCACTATCGCCCGCAGGAATACCGCCATGTTATTGCGCAAGTCGTCTTTGCTGATGCCGTCATATTCAGCAAGGCGCGCACGGAACTGATCCAGGGTATACCCCTCTTCGGCACCGGGCAGACCTGCGATGATATTGCGCGTCAGTTTTTCAATATCGGCCTCGCTCATGGCATTGAAATAGTCCAGCGCCTGGCGTTGTTCTTCCGGGGTGTAATCCGCTTCAGCCCCTGAACGTTTGAGGATATGCAGCTCAAAGGCAGCAAAAGCGATCTGGTCAAAACGCAGCGCTTTGGAGCCGTCCGGCAACTGATACTCGAGGTCAGTACGCGTCCAGTCGAGGATCGGCATGAAGTTATAGCACACGGTATCGATGCCGCAGGTCGCCAGATTACGGATACTCTGCTGATAGTTAGCAATCCACGTTTGATATTGACCAGAGTGCGTTTTGATATCTTCGTGGACGGGGATACTTTCCACCACTGACCAGGTCAGCCCTTTTTCAGCCAGAATAGCCTGGCGCTTTTTAATCTCTTCTACCGGCCAGACTTCACCGTTGGCAATGTGGTGCAAGGCGGTCACAACACCCGTTGCGCCAGCCTGACGCACATCATCAAGCGATACTGGATCGTTAGGTCCGTACCAACGCCAGGTTTGTTCCATGGTTTCACCTCACAAGTTGTTATACCAAATTAGACTCACTTAATGACGACTACCATACAGGCATCTGGGCGAGGATCAACGAATCCGCAATGATTGGTTGATCCAGCTCACATTACCCGGATAAATGAGGCACACCAATTCAATTTGCTGTCATATAACTTTATACTGCCATTGTTAATTAATGGTTAATCAGGTGTATTGAATGAAAACTATTGCCTCAGTGCCGCTCGCGAAAAATGTCATGATGCCGCAGTACGATCGCCAACAATTAAAAACGCGGATTGTGCATTTTGGTTTCGGTGCTTTTCACCGCGCCCATCAGGCATTACTGACCGATCGGGTACTGAATGCACAGGGTGGGGACTGGGGAATTTGTGAGATAAGTCTGTTCAGCGGCGATCGACTAATGAGTCAGCTTCGCGAGCAGGATCATTTATTTACCGTGTTAGAAAAAGGGGCGAATGGCAACCAACCGATTGTTATCGGCTCCGTCAAAGAATGTCTGAACGCCACGCTGGATTCGCTGGCGGCCATTATCGAAAAATTCTGTGAACCTCAGGTGGCGATTGTCTCGTTAACGATTACGGAAAAAGGCTACTGCATCGATCCGGCAACAGGCTCGCTGGATCTTTCTCATCCACGCATTATTCATGATCTACAGACTCCGGCTGAGCCACATTCCGCACCCGGCATTATTGTTGAAGCGCTGCACCGCCGACGTGAACGCGGGCTGCAACCTTTTACCGTCCTCTCCTGCGATAATATCCCGGATAATGGCCATGTGGTAAAAAACGCCGTACTGGGAATGGCGGAGAAACGCTCACCTGAGCTGGCCCACTGGATCCAGGAGCATGTCAGCTTCCCGGGTACCATGGTGGACAGGATTGTTCCTGCCGCCACCGAAGAGTCACTGGCTGAAATCGCTCGTGAGTTGGGGGTGGCCGATCCCTGTGCAATCAGCTGCGAGCCCTTTATTCAGTGGGTGATTGAAGACAATTTTGTGTGTGGTCGTCCGCAGTGGGAAACCGCCGGCGTACAAATGGTTGAAAACGTTCTGCCGTGGGAACAAATGAAATTGCGGATGCTGAACGGTAGCCATTCGTTTCTCGCGTATCTCGGCTATCTGGCCGGGTTTCAGCACATCAGCGACTGCATGCAGGACAGCGCTTTTCGTGAAGCCGCCTACCGTCTGATGCTCAACGAACAGGCGCCTACCCTGCAAATCACCGATGTTGATTTAGACCAATATGCCGCTAGCCTGCTGGAACGCTTTGCCAACCCGGCGTTGAAGCATAAAACCTGGCAAATCGCGATGGATGGTAGCCAAAAATTACCCCAGCGTATGCTGGAAGGGATCCGCGTACATTTAGCACGGCGCAGCGAGTGGCCGCTGCTGGCACTCGGCGTCGCAGGCTGGATGCGTTACGTGAGCGGAGTGGATGATTCAGGTGCGGCCATTGATATTCGTGATCCATTGAGCGAGAAAATCAGCGCGCTTGTGAAGCAGAGTACAGACTCAGAACGCGTCAGCGCCCTGCTTTCTCTGCATGAGATTTTCGCCACCGATCTGGTACAGAATCCGCAGTTTGTTGCGGCTATTCAGCTCGCCTGGCAGCGTATTGCCCAATATGGTGCGCATCAGGCTGTCATTGAAACGTTAAAAAGTTAACGATTTCTGCCATTAATCAGGACGAAGCGCGTCTTCGTCCTCTCACCCCTTCTCTTTTTCCCCGTTTTTCGCCAGGATTGTTAAATGCCATTACGGCAATTTATGATTCTGGAGTAAATGTGACTAAAACCAATCTCATCACCGGTTTTCTCGGCAGTGGCAAAACCACCTCTATTCTTCATTTATTGGCAAACAAAGATCCCGCAGAGAAGTGGGCCGTACTGGTCAATGAGTTTGGCGAAGTAGGTATTGATGGCGCCCTGTTAGCCGACAGCGGCGCATTGCTAAAAGAGATCCCCGGCGGCTGCATGTGCTGTGTTAACGGCCTGCCAATGCAGGTTGGCCTCAATACGTTGTTGCGTCAGGGAAAACCTGACCGACTGCTCATTGAACCTACCGGCCTCGGACATCCCAAACAGATTCTGGATTTACTTACCGCGCCGGTTTACGAACCGTGGATCGATTTGCGCGCGACCCTTTGTATTCTTGATCCTCGCCAGCTACTGGATGAAAAAAGCGTCGCCAATGACAATTTCCGCGATCAACTGGCTGCCGCCGATATCATCGTCGCCAACAAAGCCGACCGCGCCACAACGGAAAGCGAAAACGCCCTGCAAACCTGGTGGCAGCACTATGGCGGCAATCGTCAGTTGGTCCATGCCGATCATGGAAATATTGCCGGTCAATTACTGGATTTGCCCCGACTAAACCTGGCGCAGCTTCCCGCAAGCGCTGAGCACGCCCATAGTCATGCTGACAAGAAAGGGCTGGCGGCGTTAAGTTTGCCCGCACAACAGCGTTGGCGTCGCAGCCTGAACAGCGGTCAGGGTCATCAGGCCTGCGGCTGGATCTTTGACGCCGATACGGTGTTCGATACCATCGGCCTGCTGGAATGGTCGCGCCTTGCACCCGTAGGGCGTGTAAAAGGTGTAATGCGTATCAAAGAGGGGCTGGTGCGCATTAACCGTCAGGGAGACGACTGGCATATTGAGACGCAAAACGTCGCTCCGCCGGATAGCCGTATTGAACTCATCTCCGATACCGACACCGACTGGAATACGTTACAGAGCGCATTGTTGAGACTTCGTTTAGACGGTAGCGCGTAAGGTTGCCTTCGTTTTATAGCAATGGTAAACGACGATGAAAACCCGATACCCTCTTATTATACTGCTCAATATTGCAGGTATAGCGCTGTTTCTGTCCTGGTATATTCCCGCCGGGCACGGGTTCTGGTCCTCACTGGATACGGGCGTCTTCCGTTTCTTCAATCAGAAGCTGGTTGAAAGCCCGCTGTTTCTGTGGATTGTTGCGATCACCAATAACCGGGCATTTGATGGCTGCTCGTTGTTGGCTATGGGCGCACTGATGCTGCACTTTTGGCTGAAGGATACGGCGGAAGGTCGCCGGCGTATTGTGGCTATTGGTCTGGTGATGCTGCTCACCGCAGTGGTATTAAATCAGTTGGGCCAGGCGCTTATTCCGGTTAAACGCGCCAGCCCTACTCTGATGCTGGATAATATTTATCGCGTCAGCGAACTGCTGCATATTCCAACCAAAGATGCCTCCAGAGACAGTTTTCCTGGCGATCACGGCATGATGCTGCTTATTTTTTCCGCATTTATGCTGCGTTATTTCGGAAAAGTTGCAGGCATAATCGGCCTTATTATCGCTGTGGTTTTTGCTTTTCCACGCGTAATGATCGGCGCTCACTGGCTCACCGATATCGTGGTCGGCTCCATGACGGTTGTGCTGATTGGCTTACCCTGGTGGCTAATGACGCCATTAAGCGATCGTCTGGTCACGCTGTTTGTGAATTATCTGCCCGGCAAAAACAAACAATTTTCAAACAAATAACGCAAAACAATTAACATCATCAGGGAAACTTCTGATTCCCTGATGATGACGACCGATATTCCATCATTCTGATTGTCATTCTCCTGTCATCTTATTCATGTTTAGAATGAATGGCTTGCATATTTTTTACGCTAATTGTTCTTAATTTAGCCAATGCCGTTTATTCACTTTCTGTATCAATTTTTCTTATAAGAAATCACATAAAATCTCTCGCAATGACTGGGGCGATCGGGTAACCTCGAACTCGTTTTGCCTCGCGGGACAATTATTCCCTTTCTGAATAAATTTGTGCGTTCTGCCACAGATTTGACCTTAAGGAATTGTCTCATCGTGCGATGGTAATTAGTCTCGTCACGTTTGGCATTTTTTATAACGATATTTATCGTTAAGGACTTCAAGGGAAAACAAACAAAATGGTCAAATCTCAACCGATTTTGAGATATATCTTGCGGGGCATACCCGCGATAGCAGTTGCGGTTCTGCTTTCCGCATGTAGTACCACGAACACCGCCAGGAATATGCATTCTGAGACGCATGCTGTGGGCAATGGAGATAACTCTTCACTGCAAGCCTCTCAGGATGAATTTGAAAATATGGTCCGTAATATCGATGTTAAATCACGTATTATGGATCAGTATGCTGACTGGAAAGGCGTGCGTTACCGCCTTGGCGGCAGCACCAAAAAAGGTATTGATTGCTCCAGCTTCGTACAGCGTACGTTCCGTGAGCAGTTTGGTTTAGAGCTTCCGCGCTCAACCTACGAACAACAGGAAACGGGTAAATCCGTTTCGCGTACTAATCTGCGCACAGGCGATCTGGTTCTGTTCCGTGCTGGCTCCACAGGCCGCCACGTCGGTATCTATATCGGCAACAACCAGTTTGTTCATGCCTCGACCAGCAGTGGCGTTATCATTTCCAGCATGAACGAGCCTTACTGGAAAAAACGTTACAACGAAGCTCGCCGGGTTCTGAGCCGCAGTTAATTTCGTTTGGCAGCTATCCCTTGGCTATCCTGATGAGACATATCAAAAGCACTGCTTCGGCGGTGCTTTTTTGTTTCGCCTCTCGACTAAGAAAAATCTCACAGCATGGACCATTTCAGGTTATATTCATACAGAATAAGCGGTTACTACAGGTAAACATAAGGAACTATGTTCAGACGCAGCTCTTCATCCGGTCGGAAAATCCTGCTTTCCTGTATGTTAACGGGGCTTATCGTCGCATTGCTCGTGAGTACCCTGCAATTTTTGGTTACCTGGCATAAGCGAGAGGTTAAGTACGAAACGCTGCTTGCCGATATCCAGAATTATGTCAGTAGTTACTTTGCAGATCTCAAAACCACCACAGATGCGCTTCAACCCCTGCTGGAAAAGAACTGCCAGCAAGTCGCTGCAAAACTTACCTCCAGTGCGGCTTTTAACCTCAACGTTCGCGCTTTTTTGCTGGTAAAAGACGGCATTGCTTTTTGCTCCTCCGCAACAGGCGCAATGAACGCCCCCATTTTGTCGCTGATCCCCAAGCTGAATATCAACAAAGATGTTGATGTGGAAATACTTTCCGGGACGCCCATGATGCCGGATAAGCCAGCGATAATGATTTGGCACCGCAATCCCTCGTTCCATAACAGCGGCGTATTTTCTTCATTGAATATCAACCTGGCGCCCTATCTGCTTTATACCGCCCGCGAGGATAATTTTAATGGTATTGCCGTTATTGCTGGCGACACGGCTATTTCAACATTTTCATCCCGAATTATGGACGTCTCTGCGCTGCCTAACACGCCATGGCGCCAGGCGACGCTTAAAGAGGTACCGCTGAAGATTCGTTTGTATGCGCAAGAGTGGACGTACAACGACATCTGGTACGCGATTATGTTGGGATGTATGGCCGGGATTATCACCGGGGTTCTCCTCTGGTATTACATCTTCACTGTCCGGTTACGCCCTGGTAAAGATATCCTCCACGCCATCAAACATAATCAATTTTATGTGGTGTACCAGCCCGTCGTAGAGATGCAAACGCTGGAGGTAAAAGGTGTTGAGGTGTTATTACGTTGGCATCATCCATCAACGGGTGAGATCCCACCGGATGCCTTCATTCATTATGCAGAATCGCAGAAAATGATTGTCCCGCTGACCCAACACCTCTTTAAGTTAATAGCGCAGGACGCCCCGACGCTGCAAAAAGTGTTTCCTGCTGGCGCCAAACTGGGGATTAACATCGCACCAACGCACCTGCACGGCGAGAGTTTTAAAGATGACATTCGACGGCTGCGCGCCTCGCTTCCCGCGAACCATTTTCAGTTAGTGCTGGAAATCACTGAACGCGATATGCTTAATCAACACGAGGCGACACAGCTATTCGAATGGCTACACTCTGTTGGCTTTGAAATTGCTATTGATGATTTCGGCACCGGTCATAGCGCGCTTATCTATCTGGAACGCTTCACCGTTGACTACCTGAAAATCGATCGCGGGTTTATTAACGCCATCGGCACAGAAACCCTGACCTCTCCGGTTCTGGACGCCGTGTTGACACTCTCTAAGCGTCTTAATATGCTGACGGTTGCTGAAGGGGTAGAAACACCTGAGCAAGCTCGTTGGCTGCGCGATCGTGGAGTACATTTTTTCCAGGGATACTGGATTAGCCGACCGTTAAAGCTTGCTGATTTCGTGCGTTGGATGGCGCAGCCCAATAAGCCAACGTGGTGATCGCAGTTTGCGATTCATATACTCTTACTCGCCGCCACACCCCTTATCTCTCAGGCATGATGCCCGTCGGGTTGTGACAGGAAAAGGAAAGCGCTTTTATATGATCCCTCGCCTACTGCTGCTGTTTATCGCCCTCATCGGGTTTAGCGTTCAGGCGCAATCCATCAAAGAAAGCTATGCGTTTGCCGTACTGGGCGAACCGAAGTACGCGTTTAACTTTAACCACTTTGATTACGTTAACCCAGCCGCGCCCAAAGGCGGGCAAATCACCCTCTCCGCGATTGGTACGTTCGATAACTTCAACCGCTATGCAATGCGTGGCAATCCCGGCGCGCGCACCGAAACGCTGTACGATACGCTTTTTACCACCTCTGACGACGAGCCTGGCAGCTATTACCCGCTCATTGCCGACAGCGCGCGCTATGCTGACGACTATTCCTGGGTAGAAATCGCCATTAATCCACGGGCGCGTTTTCACGATGGCTCCCCCATTACCGCCAGCGATGTCGCCTTCACCTTTCACAAATTTATGACTGAAGGCGTGCCGCAGTTTCGCCTCGTCTACAAAGGCACAACGGTAAAAGCCATTGCACCGTTAACCGTGCGTATTGAATTAGCCAAACCGGGCAAAGAGGATATGCTCAGCCTGTTTTCATTACCCGTGATGCCTGAGAAATACTGGAAGGATCATAAACTCAGCGATCCCTTATCTTCCCCACCGCTTGCCAGCGGCCCGTACCGTATCACCCAGTGGAAAATGGGCCAGTATATTGTCTATTCGCGTGTCAAAGATTATTGGGCCGCGAACCTGCCCGTTAACCGCGGACGCTGGAACTTTGATACCATCCGCTACGATTACTATCTTGATGACAACGTCGCCTTTGAAGCGTTTAAGGCCGGGGCGTTTGATCTGCGTCTGGAGAACGATGCCAAAAACTGGGCGACACGTTATACCGGCAAAAATTTCGCAAATCATTACATCATCAAAGATGAGCAGAAAAACGAATCCACACAGGATACGCGTTGGCTGGCCTTTAATATTCAGCGTCCGGTATTCAGCGATCGACGCGTACGTGAAGCCATCACGCTGGCCTTTGATTTTGAATGGATGAATAAAGCCCTGTTCTATAACGCCTGGAGCCGGACAAACAGCTATTTTCAGAATACCGAGTATGCCGCAAAAAATTACCCCGATGCGGATGAACTGGTGATACTCGCGCCATTGAAAAAAGATCTCCCCCCTGAGGTCTTCAGCCAAATTTTTCAGCCGCCAAAATCAACAGGTGATGGTTACGATCGTGACAACTTATTGAAAGCCAATACCTTACTGGAACAGGCTGGCTGGATACTAAAGGGACAGCAGCGCGTGAACAGCGCCAGCGGTAAACCCCTGAGCTTCGAACTGTTGCTCCCGGCGGGCAGTAACAGCCAGTGGGTACTGCCGTTCCAGCACAACCTGCAGCGCTTAGGCATCACCATGAACATCCGCCAGGTTGATAATTCGCAAATCACGAACCGCCTGCGCAGTCGCGACTATGACATGATGCCGAGGTTGTACCGCGCGATGCCGTGGCCGAGTTCAGACCTGCAAATTCTGTGGGCTTCTGAGTACATTGACTCCAGCTACAATGCGCCCGGCGTGCAAAGCCCGGTGATTGATAAATTGATCAATCAAATCATCGCGGCGCAAGGTGATAAAGCCAAACTGATCCCGCTGGGACGGGCGCTGGACAGGGTATTAACCTGGAACTACTACATGTTGCCGATGTGGTACATGGCCGAGGATCGTATCGCCTGGTGGGACAAATTTTCACATCCTGCTATTCGCCCAATTTACACCATCGGCCTCGATAACTGGTGGTATGACGTCAACAAAGCGGCGAAGCTACCCGCAGCCAGACGACAGGGAGAGTAAATGGGCGCTTATCTGATTCGACGTCTGCTGCTGGTGATCCCGACGCTCTGGGCCATCATCACCATCAACTTTTTTATCGTGCAAATTGCCCCCGGCGGTCCGGTTGAGCAGGCCGTCGCCGCTATTGAGTTCGGGCAAAGTGGCGCCTTACCCGGCGCGGGCAGCGAAGGCGTTCGCGCCAGCCACGCGCAAACCGGCGTGGGTAACATTAGCGACAGCAATTATCGCGGAGGCCGCGGTCTTGACCCGGAAGTGATTGCAGAAATCACCCGCCGCTACGGGTTCGATAAACCTATTCATGAGCGTTACTTCAAAATGCTCTGGGACTACATTCGTTTCGATTTCGGCGACAGCCTGTTTCGTAGCGCTTCGGTGCTGACGCTTATCAAAGACAGCCTGCCCGTTTCCGTCACGCTGGGGCTGTGGAGTACGCTCATCATTTATCTGGTGTCGATCCCGCTAGGTATCCGTAAAGCGGTACACAATGGCAGTCGATTCGATGTGTGGAGCAGCGCATTCATTATTATCGGCTATGCCATCCCGGCCTTTCTGTTTGCGATTTTGCTGATCGTCTTTTTTGCCGGGGGAAGCTACTACGACCTGTTCCCGCTGCGCGGGCTGGTTTCCGCCAACTTTGACTCTCTGCCCTGGTATCAAAAAATAACCGACTACCTGTGGCATATTACCCTGCCGGTGCTGGCGACGGTGGTTGGCGGGTTTGCCGCGCTGACCATGCTGACTAAAAACTCATTTCTGGATGAAGTCCGCAAGCAGTATGTCGTCACCGCGCGCGCCAAAGGGGTAAGCGAGAAAAATATTCTATGGAAACATGTGTTTCGCAACGCGATGTTACTGGTGATAGCAGGTTTCCCGGCAACGTTTATCAGCATGTTTTTTACCGGCTCGCTGCTGATTGAAGTCATGTTCTCGCTTAACGGACTGGGGTTACTGGGGTATGAATCCACCGTATCACGCGACTACCCGGTGATGTTTGGCACGCTCTATATCTTCACCCTGATCGGACTGCTGCTGAATATTCTCAGTGATATCAGCTATACGCTGGTCGATCCCCGTATTGATTTTGAGGGACGCTAATGTCGCGATTAAGCCCCGTCAATCAGGCCCGCTGGGCGCGTTTTCGTCATAACCGCCGCGGCTACTGGTCGCTGTGGATTTTTCTGGTGTTGTTTGGCCTTAGCCTGTGTTCCGAACTGATTGCCAACGATAAGCCGCTGCTGGTGCGCTATGACAGCAGTTGGTATTTCCCTTTGTTCAAAAACTACAGTGAAAGCGACTTTGGCGGACCACTGGCGACCAAAGCTGATTATCAGGATCCCTGGCTACAGCAGCGCCTGGAGAAGCAGGGCTGGATCCTGTGGGCGCCCGTACGCTTTGGGGCCACCAGCATTAACTTTGCCACTGATAAGCCCTTCCCTTCCCCACCTTCTGCGCAAAACTGGCTGGGGACGGACGCCAACGGCGGCGACGTGTTGGCGCGTATCCTCTACGGCACGCGTATCTCGGTCCTGTTTGGTTTAATGCTGACCCTGTGTTCCAGCGTGATGGGCATCATGGCTGGCGCTATTCAGGGCTATTATGGCGGTAAGGTGGACCTGTGGGGGCAGCGATTCATTGAGGTTTGGTCTGGTATGCCAACGCTGTTTCTGATCATTCTGCTGTCGAGCGTGGTCCAGCCCAACTTCTGGTGGCTGCTGGGCATTACCGTGCTGTTTGGCTGGATGAGTCTGGTTGGCGTGGTACGTGCGGAATTTTTACGTACCCGAAACTTTGATTACATTCGTGCCGCGCAGGCGCTCGGCGTGAGCGATCGCAGTATTATTCTGCGTCATATGCTACCCAACGCGATGGTCGCCGCTCTGACTTTTTTACCGTTTATATTATGCGCCTCGATAACCACCCTGACCTCGCTGGATTTCCTCGGATTCGGCTTACCGCTTGGCTCGCCATCGTTGGGAGAACTCCTGTTACAAGGTAAAAATAACCTGCAGGCGCCGTGGCTTGGGATCACTGCGTTCATCTCCGTTGCCCTGCTTTTATCGCTACTGATCTTTATTGGTGAAGCGGTACGCGACGCGTTTGATCCCAATAAGGCGATTTAAAATGACACAACCTCTGTTAGCTATTGATAATTTATCGGTAGGTTTTCGCCACCAGGAGAGCGTGCGCACCGTGGTCAACACTCTCTCATTGCGGGTTGATGCCGGGCAAACGCTGGCGCTGGTGGGCGAATCTGGCTCAGGGAAAAGTGTGACCGCGCTTTCTATTCTGCGCTTATTACCGTCCCCTCCTGCGGTCTATCTTGCCGGAGATATTCGTTTCCATGGTGAATCATTGCTTCACGCCGACGAGCAGACGCTTCGCGGCGTACGAGGGAACAAAATCGCCATGATTTTCCAGGAGCCGATGGTGTCACTGAACCCGCTTCACAACCTGGAAAAACAGCTTTACGAGGTGCTGTCGCTGCATCGGGGAATGCGTCGCGAGGCCGCCCGGGCAGAGATTCTGACCTGTCTGGACCGCGTCGGGATCCGTCAGGCGGCCAAACGTCTCGCAGATTACCCACACCAATTGTCCGGCGGTGAGCGCCAACGTGTGATGATCGCCATGGCGCTGCTAACGCGGCCAGAACTGCTGATTGCCGATGAACCCACCACCGCGCTGGATGTCTCCGTTCAGGCGCAGATCCTGCAACTGCTGCGGGGGTTACAGCGAGAGCTGAATATGGGATTACTATTCATCACCCATAACCTCAGCATTGTGAAAAAGCTGGCCGATACCGTGGCGGTCATGCAAAACGGCCTGTGCGTTGAGCAAAATCGTGCCGCACAACTGCTCTCTGCGCCCTCGCATCCGTACACGCAGAAATTGTTAAACAGCGAACCTTCCGGTGACCCGGTCCCCTTACCTGTAGGGCAAACTCCCTTGCTGGAAGTGGAAAAACTCCGCGTCGCCTTCCCTGTCCGCAAAGGCATTCTGAAGCGCGTAGTAGACCATAACGTCGTGGTCAACGACGTCAGTTTTTCCCTGCGGCCCGGTGAAACGCTGGGGCTGGTCGGTGAGTCAGGTTCCGGGAAAAGCACCACCGGGCTGGCGCTACTGAGGCTAATCACATCGCAGGGGAGTATTGTGTTCGATGGCCAGGCGTTGCATACCTTAAATCGTCGCCAGCTGTTACCCGTACGTCACCGCATTCAGGTGGTATTTCAGGATCCTAACTCCTCGCTAAACCCACGTTTAAGCGTGCTACAAATTATTGAGGAGGGACTACGCGTTCATCAACCGACACTTACTGCCGAACAACGTGAAGCGCAGGTGAAAGCGGTCATGACGGAAGTGGGGCTGGATAGCGAAACGCGACATCGTTATCCCGCAGAGTTTTCCGGTGGTCAACGTCAACGCATAGCCATTGCCCGGGCGTTGATTCTAAAACCTTCGCTGATCATTCTGGATGAGCCGACATCCTCACTCGACAGGACCGTACAGGCGCAAATCCTGATGTTGTTAAAGTCCTTACAGGAAAAGCATCGTCTGGCCTATATTTTTATCAGCCATGATTTGCATGTCGTACGCGCGTTGTGCCATCAGGTTATTGTGCTAAGGCAGGGAGAAGTTGTGGAACAGGGGCAATGCGAGCACGTATTCAACGCGCCACAACAGGCCTATACGCGTCAGCTGCTCGCGCTAAGCTGACGCTCAAAACGGATTGTTATTTGAAAAAGGTTCTGCGATTGCCACGCCGAAATTTTTCAGTCTGCAGGTCGCAGCAAACTCATCCTGACGATTCACAAACAGGCACGGCTCCCCTTCGCATTCCAGAACGGAACAAGGAACCTCAATGTCACTGAGGGCCTGGCTGAGTTTATGCATGACTGACCACGCGCTATCACCATCCGGGCTGAGCAATTTGAGCGCCACCAGGCTGTTCTCATTGCTCTGGCCGTTTTGCGGAATCGGTTCAACTTTCGAACCTGCGAAACCCACCGACCAACGATAGCACTGCGGCAGACGATGAACGATTGAGAGTTGTAATGTCATCACTTTCTTTCCCTGGAAGCACAATCACTTCACAATTATTTTAAATCAATATTAACACATCATTGACAAAACGTCTTTAAACAGTTGGTAAACGTTTACACCCATGTCCATATGCTGCTTTCCGAACCAGGTATTTAAATTTATTCAATGGTTCTGGCAAATTTCCGGGCTATATGTACTCGTTTCTGAGATCTAACTCAACCTTTTTAACTACAATGATGTGACTTTTTACATAAATTGATTTTACATAAAATAAACATAAGCAGGAGAATTGATAGATTTGCGGTTGATATACATCAACTCTGGAGGCCTTATGACCTCCAGGTTGTGTATTAGATCACCGTTTTTTAGCGCGACTGGCGTAGAGATAGAAGAGAATAGAGCTGGTGGCGCAAAACGCTATCGACCAAATCATCGGCCAGGCCGAGTTAAAAGTCGCCAGTGACAACAGTGCCCCAACAATAGCGCCAATGCCAAATCTGAACGTCCCCGCCAAAGATGATGCCGTTCCCGCCATGTGCGGGAATTCATCCAGGATGACCGCCATCGCGTTAGATGACACCATCGACACGCAGCCGACAAATGCCGCCACGCCCACCACCAACGCCCAAAAACCTACCCCGAACAGCGCACTGAAAACCATCCAGCCCGCCATCACAAACTGGATCCACAGCCCCGCACGGAACATATTCAATGCCCCAACCCGGCGAACAAAGCGGCTGTTGATGATGGTCATCACGAACAGGAAAACAATATTCAGCGCGAAGTAGTAACCGAAATGCTGCGGTGAAACATGGTTAATCTCGATGTAGACAAAAGGCCCGGCGCTAAGGAAAGAAAACATTCCGGCAAAGCTGAACCCGCTGGCCAGCATATAGCTCAGTACGCGCTTATGACGAAACAACGAGGCAAAGTTGCCAAGAGTAGTGCGCAAGCGAAACGGCTGGCGACGCTCTACGGGCAATGTTTCTTTGATCAGCGTAAAGATCATCACTGAAGCCAGAATAGCCGCCACGGCGAGGATCCAAAAGATATAGTGCCAGCTCAGCCATACCAGCACCCAGCCGCCCACAATGGGCGCCAGCAATGGCGCTATCGTGGTGACCAACATGACGAATGACATCATGCGCGAGAACTCTTCCTTCGGATAGATATCGCGCATCAGGGCGTTGATAACCACGCTCGCCGCCGCAGCCGCCAGACCATGGAAGAAACGCATTATGATCAGTTGATCGATAGTTTGCGCCAGCGCACAGGCAACTGCCGCCGCCGCAAACACCAGCGTTCCGCCCAGTATTACCGGCTTACGCCCAATGCTGTCTGCCATTGGACCATACAGCAACTGCCCCACCGCAAAACCTAAAATATAGGTACTGAGGGTCATCTGCGCGCTACCGGCAGGCACACCAAACTGTTCAGAGATAACAGGCAGCGCCGGAAGATACATATCAATCGACAACGGCATCAGCATGGCTAACAAGCCAAGGATAAAGACAATGGCAATTGACGAGTTCTGCCGGGTGGTCACATTTAGCTCCTGAGATTAACGCGGGGTTAAGTTAACGCTGGCAATTTCTTCTTCAGTTAATGGACGGTATTCGCCAGGCTCAAGGTCATCATCAAGCTTAATGGCGCCGATCCGTTCACGGTGCAGTTCTACAACGTGGTTCCCCACGGCGGCGAACATGCGTTTCACCTGATGATAGCGCCCTTCGCTGATGGTCAATCGCACCTGAGTTGGCGTAATGACTTCCAGCACGGCCGGCTTTGTCAGGTCTTTTTCGTTATGCAGTTGTACGCCCCGGGCAAACTGCTCGGCGGTATCATCCGCCACTGGCGATTCCAGCGTCACCAGATAGGTCTTCTCACAATGGTGACGTGGCGAAGTGATGCGATGCGACCACTGTCCGTCATCGGTCATCAGCACCAGTCCGGTGGTGTCGATATCCAGACGGCCTGCCGCATGTAATTTGTGTGCGACGGGTTCATCGAGGAAATAAAGAACCGTCGGGTGATCCGGATCATCCGTTGAACAAACATAGCCCTGCGGCTTATTCAGCATAAAATAGCGCGGGCCATTCTGTTGAATCAGGGAATTGCCGTCATATTCGACGTCATGTTCTGGCAGCAGCTTAAAGGCGCTATTTCTGACGATTTCACCGTCGACGGTAACGCGGTTAGCACGGATCTCACGCCCGGCAATAGCGCGGCTGACGCCGAGTTGCTGAGCGATAAATTTATCAAGTCGCATGAGTGTGATTTTTGCCTGTAAAAATACGAGAATCGGGTTTGCGCCCGAAAAGTGGGACTGTTATCCGCCCAGTATAGCGGCGTTACACCATCCCTCAAGGGAAATGATTCATGGCATACTATTCATTGTTACTGTTTACCTTAGTGAGCCCATGATTTTTACTCTTCGCCCGTACCAACAAGAAGCCGTGGACGCCACGCTCAACCATTTTCGCCACCACCGCACGCCGGCGGTTATCGTCCTGCCAACCGGCGCGGGCAAAAGCCTGGTGATAGCGGAACTGGCCCGCGTGGCGCGTGGTCGCGTGCTGGTACTGGCGCACGTCAAAGAGCTGGTCGCGCAAAACCACGCCAAATATTGCGCGTTGGGGCTGGAGGCCGATATTTTTGCCGCCGGGCTGAAGCGTAAAGAGAGCCATGGGAAAGTGGTATTTGGCAGCGTACAGTCGGTGGCGCGTAATCTGGATGCCTTTCAGGGAGAGTTTTCCCTGCTGATCGTCGATGAATGTCACCGCATCGGTGATGATGAAGAGAGTCAGTATCAGCAAATCCTCACTCACCTGACCAACGTCAATCCCCACTTACGCCTGCTGGGGCTTACCGCCACGCCTTTTCGTCTGGGTAAAGGCTGGATTTACCACTTTCATTATCACGGAATGGTGCGCGGCGATGAAAAAGCGCTGTTTCGCGACTGCATTTATGAATTACCGCTGCGCTATATGATTAAACACGGCTACCTGACGCCGCCGGAACGCCTCGACATGCCGGTCGTGCAGTATGATTTCAGCCGCCTGCAGGCACAAAGTAACGGCCTGTTCAGCGAGGCGGACCTTAATCGGGAATTAAAAAAGCAGCAGCGAATCACGCCGCATATCATCAGCCAGATTATTGAGTTTGCCCAGACGCGCAAAGGGGTGATGATTTTCGCCGCCACCGTTGAACACGCCAAAGAAATTCTGGGCCTGCTGCCTGCTGACGATGCCGCGCTTATTACCGGAGATACGCCAGGCGCGGAGCGTGACGTACTGATTGAAGAGTTTAAAGCCCAGCGCTTTCGCTATCTGGTGAATGTGTCGGTCCTGACTACCGGCTTCGATGCCCCACACGTCGACCTTATCGCCATTCTGCGCCCGACGGAATCAGTCAGCCTGTACCAACAAATTGTTGGTCGCGGACTGCGCCTGGCCCCTGGTAAAACCGACTGTCTGATCCTCGATTACGCGGGTAATCCCCACGATCTGTACGCCCCGGAAGTGGGTGCGCCGAAGGGAAAAAGCGACAACGTGCCGGTACAGGTGTTCTGCCCTGCCTGCGGATTTGCCAACACCTTCTGGGGTAAAACAACGGCTGACGGCACGCTGATTGAACATTTTGGTCGCCGCTGCCAGGGATGGTTTGAAGATGATGACGGTCATCGCGAACAGTGCGACTTCCGTTTCCGTTTTAAAAATTGCCCGCAGTGCAACGCGGAAAATGACATTGCCGCCCGCCGCTGCCGTGAATGCGATACGGTGCTGGTCGACCCGGATGATATGCTGAAAGCGGCGTTGAGGCTAAAAGATGCGCTGGTCCTGCGCTGTAGCGGTATGGTGTTACAAAATGGCCAGGATGAAAAAGGCGAATGGCTAAAAATCACCTATTACGATGAAGACGGGGCCGACGTCAGCGAACGCTTTCGTCTACACACTCCCGCGCAGCGTACGGCATTCGAACAACTGTTTATTCGCCCGCACACCCGTACCCCCGGTATTCCCTTACGCTGGATAACCGCCGCCGATATCCTCGCCCAGCAGGCGCTGTTACGCCATCCTGATTTCGTGGTTGCGCGCATGAAAGGTCAGTACTGGCAGGTGCGTGAAAAGGTCTTCGATTATGAAGGTCGCTTTCGCCGGGCACATGAATTACGCGGTTAATTGTACTTTTGATTGATGTACCAGCCGTTTGAGTATAGAATCTCGCCCGCTTTTGCATACGCAAAGCAGATCACTTACCTGTTGCTGGGTCGCCTGTAGCAGGAATTATTAAAGAGAGATTTAAATGTTTACTATCAACGCTGAAGTACGTAAAGAGCAGGGTAAGGGTGCGAGCCGCCGCCTGCGTGCCGCTAACAAGTTCCCGGCAATCATCTACGGTGGCGCAGAAGCCCCGATTGCTATCGAACTGGATCACGATGCAGTTATGAACATGCAAGCTAAAGCTGAATTCTACAGCGAAGTTCTGACCATCGTTGTTGACGGTAAAGAAGTTAAAGTTAAAGCTCAGGCTGTACAGCGTCACGCTTTCAAGCCGAAGCTGACTCACATCGACTTCGTTCGCGCGTAATCGCCTGGAAGTTGAAGAAAACCCCGCCTCGGCGGGGTTTTTTTATGGGGTTTATCCGTGGGCCGGATAGGGCTTTACGCAGCCATCCGGCATTAACGGTTTACTTCCCGCCCGACGTGCGGCGCTGGAGCTGGTCGCGCAGGTTCGGCGGCGTACCTTTGATGGTCAGGGTATCAGTAGCCGGATCCCAGAAAATACGCTCGCCCAGCAGCATGGCGTCAAAATTAATGGTTAACCCACCACCGCTGCCGGCAAATTTGGTTAACTGGCGCAACGTACTGCGATCCGCCGGGAAGCTCTCTTCCAGCTCATACCCTTTATCAGCAGCGAATTCGCTGAAGCTGACTTCACTGACGCCGGAAAGCTCTTTAGACAGCGACTCCAGCTCAATCTCCTCACCGGCCTGTAGCTGCTCGTTGCAGTAGCTGTACACCTGCTGACGCACGTTCTGGCGCTCGGCTTTATCCAGTTGCGCCTCATTGGTGAAGTCATCGACCGCCTGCAGCAGACCGCGGTTTTGCGCTTTGGCGTTCAGACCTTCGCTGGCGCCGAGAAAGTCCATGAAGAAATCGGCGACTTTGCGCCCTACCCGCCCTTTCAGGAACGTCAGATAGCGTGTGGACTCCGGATTGGTTTCCCACTCGGTTAAATCAATACGCGCCACGATGTCCGCATGATTGATATCCAGATAGTGCGTCGGATTGATATCCAGATTTTCATTGACGCGCATGCTGCTTAAATTGTTCAGTACGGCAACCAGCAGATACTCTACCGCCAGATAGCGGTAATGGCAGAACAAGACAATACCACCATCGGCAAAAGGATATTTCGCCAGCTCGTCCCGCAAACGCCCTGTCGCGGCACGGCTAAAGGCCAGAAAATCCTCTTCACCCTGACGCTGTAAACGCAGCGTTTGCGCCAGCTCGCTCTCTTCGCTGAACAGGCCATAGGCTTTATTCTTGGCGCTATACACCCGATGCAGTTCAGCCATCATATCGACAACGGTCGCTGTCGGTTCCAGTAATGAATCGCGCAAGACCAGCTCAAGGTTTTGCTCATCACGTTTGATAAGCTGGTGCAGGGCAATCTGGTTGATATCCAGACTCATGATAAACTCTCCTTTTAGACCGGGCGGTATTCAACCACCTGCCGGGCAGTGACGCAATAGAAGATAAAAAAGCAGAAAAAAAACTGTCCGTACGGTAATATGTTGCCCTTTCATGAACAGACTGATTTCGATTTATGCCACAAATTTCCCGCTATAGTGACGAACACGTTGAACAACTGCTGAATGAGATGCTCAACGTACTGGAAAAACATAAGGCGCCGACCGATCTTTCCCTGATGGTACTGGGAAACATGGTGACTAACCTTATCAATACAAGCATCGCACCGGCCCAGCGCCAGGCGATTGCCAACTCTTTTGCCCGCGCATTACAGTCTTCGGTAAACGACGACCAAGCGCATTAAGAGCCTGATCCGGGGAAACGAACAACAGTTTATGGTAACTCATCGTCAGCGCTACCGTGAGAAAGTCTCCCAGATGGTTAGCTGGGGGCACTGGTTTGCTTTGTTCAACATTCTGTTGGCCATGGTACTCGGTAGCCGTTACCTGTTTGTCGCCGACTGGCCGACTACGCTTGCAGGGCGCGTTTATTCCTACCTGAGCGTTGTCGGGCATTTTAGCTTCCTGGTGTTTGCCACCTATCTGCTGATCCTGTTTCCCCTGACGTTTATCGTCATGTCCCAGAGGCTGATGCGATTCTTATCAGCAATCCTGGCGACGGCTGGCATGACGTTGTTGTTAATCGACAGCGAAGTTTTTACCCGCTTCCACCTGCACCTCAACCCGATCGTCTGGGAACTGGTCATTAACCCTGACCAGAATGAAGCGGCGCGTGACTGGCAACTGATGTTTATCAGCGTGCCGGTTATTCTGTTAATCGAAATGCTGTTTGCGACCTGGAGCTGGCAAAAACTACGCAGCCTGACGCGTCGTCGCCATTTTGCTAAACCGTTAGCCGCATTCTTCTTCGTTTCCTTTATCGCCTCGCATGTGGTGTACATCTGGGCAGACGCCAATTTCTATCGCCCTATTACCATGCAACGCGCGAACCTGCCGCTCTCCTACCCGATGACGGCACGCAAGTTTCTGGAAAAACATGGTCTGTTGGATGCGCAAGAATATCAACGCCGCCTGATCGAGCAGGGAAACCCGGAAGCGGTTTCCGTGCAGTACCCGCTCAGCGAACTGCGCTACCGCGATATGGGAACCGGACAGAACGTTCTGCTGATCACCGTAGACGGCCTGAACTACTCCCGTTTTGAAAAACAGATGCCAGCGCTGGCTGAATTCGCTGAGCAGAATATCGCCTTTACGCGTCACATGAGCACAGGCAACACCACGGATAACGGGATTTTTGGCCTGTTCTATGGCGTTTCTCCAAGCTATATGGACGGCATTTTGTCGACCCGAACGCCTGCGGCGCTGATCTCTGCGCTGAACCAGCAGGGATATCAGTTGGGGCTATTCTCCTCGGATGGCTTTACCAGCCCACTTTATCGCCAGGCGCTACTGTCAGATTTCTCTATGCCGAGCGTGCAAACGCAGTCTGACGAGCAGACCGCCAGCCAGTGGATCAACTGGCTGGGCCGCTACGCGCAGGAAGATAACCGCTGGTTCTCCTGGGTCTCCTTTAACGGGACGAACCTGAACGACAGCAACCAGAAGAACTTTGCCAAACGCTACGCCAATGCCGCTCAGGATGTGGATGCCAACATTAACCGGATCCTTAGCGCCCTGCGCGACTCCGGTAAACTGAACAACACGGTGGTGATTATTACCGCGGGTCGGGGCGTACCGCTGACTCAGGAAGAGAACAATTTTGTCTGGTCGCGCGGTCATCTGCAGGTTCCTCTGATTATTCACTGGCCGGGAACACCTGCTCAGCGCATCAATAGCCTGACCGATCATACGGACCTGATGACGACGCTCATGCAACGTCTGCTCCACGTCAGCACGCCAGCTAACGAGTACTCGCAGGGCCAGGATTTGTTTAATGCAACCCGCCGCCATTACTGGGTTACCGCCGCCGACGGCAGCACGCTGGCGATTACCACGCCAGAGATGACGCTGGTGCTTAACAACAACGGTAACTATCAGACCTATGATTTACACGGTGAGAAGATAAAAGATCAGAAACCGCAACTGAGCCTGCTGCTGCAAGTTCTGACGGATGAGAAACGATTTATTGCTAACTGATTAATTATAAATCAGTTAGCAAGCCACCCTCTTGCATTCACGCTGGAAAGCAGTAGTATTGTCAGCCATAGCGTCGGCACGTAGCGCAGCCTGGTAGCGCACCGTCATGGGGTGTCGGGGGTCGGAGGTTCAAATCCTCTCGTGCCGACCAAAAATCCCAATAAAACCAACCCTTGTGGTTGGTTTTTTTATACCTGTTTTCTGAACGGGGAAGTAACGGGGATTAATCGGGGAAAAATCCCCGACGCAAAGCGTCGACTTCGCGGTAAAATTTCAGCTATACACATCACCGGGAAGTCATCAACCTCATTTATGAAAAAGGAATTTTGATAGTCTGCCCGGTGCAAAAGATATCCTGAAGCAATGCTATTGTCAGAGAAAACGAATTTAAGGAACTCATCCTTTTGTTGCTTTTTCTGAAACAGTTGAGCTTCCCTTTCCACATCGCCATCATCTACCTATAGCTTACCCATTTCTGATGTCGTAGATAATTTCCCCACAATGGTCTTCAACCACAGACAACTTCGTATTAGCAACGTCAAATTTACAAAGTTGCTAAAGTAGCCAACCATCGACATAGCAAAGGCTGCTATTTTTGATTTATCATCACTTATCGTTTTCTGTCCAGCCAAATACACCGCGTACAGAACGCTTCCCAAAGAGAATGAAGCCAAGAAGGTTTTAAAGTCACACAGGCCCCAGCCCAATCATAATACCCTGCATTCACTTTGTAATGACAAGGCTGATTTTCTTCATTACGGATTAGAACAGCAAGCATCAATAGCCAGTGATTATTGGTTACTTCTCACATATGGATTTAATAGTGGCACCTTATATTTATCTGTATACAGAGATTACAATCCTAATGAATCAGTTTATTCTTTAATATCAAAATACAAAGCTGTTATGAAAGGATTTCCCGGATGAAAAAATCAACTATTATCCCCTTAATATTTCTTCTGTCAGGCTGCCCCGGTGGAGGTGTACCAGTTCCACAGCAACGTAGTGTTTTTAAACAAGGCGATACTATTTGCTTCACTGTAAATAAAACAGATGTTTTAGAGCGTTATAGTATCTACTATTCGCCTGGCAGGAAATATACAGTTATTAAAGCAGATGATGGAATCTCTCTAAAATATCCTGACACTTGCTTTAAAATTAAATTAAAGCACGGATATATATATAATATATCTTATTCTCTCAACAATAAAAGCTATTCAGATTCATTCTTTATAGATAACGATGGAAACTATTAATTATGTCATTACCAGCTTATTTATTTTTATATGATGAAAACGGAATGCAGATTCCGGGAGATTGTTTATCCTTAGGCCGTGAAGGTGCTATTGAAGTCATGAATAGTAGTTACGGTGTGAGACAGCCTGTTGATAGCAACACTGGCAGCATGACAGGCTGTAGGCAGCATAATCCCGTAATTGTGCATAAGCAACTTGATAAAGTCAGCCCTTACCTGGCTGTAGCTGTTTGTGAAGGGAAGAGACTGCAAAAGGCAGTCATTAAATATTATGAGACTATAGAAGCAGGGATCGAAGTAGAGATTTATAATATTACTCTGGAAGATGTCGTTATATCCTCTGTAGATTTTACACATGTCTACTACCCCGGTAGTTCATCTCCTAATATGCATGAGGTAGTAGGTCTTAGATTCCATGACATTGAATGGAATTATGTTAGAGGGAATATTAAATACAATGATGCCTGGATGAAACCAGCAAAAAAAGAACAGCAACAATAAATAAACGGGCATCACGCGCCCTCTATTTCATCAATCAATTTTAAACTCAACAATATCAGAACGTGGGTAACGTTTTTGTACCTGGGTACCCATTCCTGATGAAGAACGACGGCTGATGCGTAAAGACGTACGGGTCGATCCTCAATGCTCCAGATTGTTACACCATAACCATTTGTGAACGTTGGTTCTCAATAAGGCGCTGTAACTATACATTACTGACAGAACCGTAACCGTATGCAGGATCGGCCCGATTGCAGATACTGAAAAGTTATGCCATAGCCTGCTGCCATTTTCCACCCGCCCCCCAGCCCCCTCCCGGCGTCTTACCGTTCTTGAGCATCACATTGTCCATGTATTCTCCCTCTCTTCAGCACAGGTTTTACTACTTACCCATGCACAAATTGGGGTAAAATTTATCCTCTCATCAGCGCGATGAATCTGGACGATTGATGCGCTGAAAACAATAATGATACTAATAAAACTCAGGAGAATAGTATGCCTGAAGCAACGCCTTTTCGGGTGCTGATTGTCGATGACCACCCACTGATGCGGCGGGGAATTAGTCAATTATTGCAACTGGATCCCGCATTTAACGTAGTAGCTGAAGCAGGTGACGGCGCAAGTGCGATCGATCTGGCAAACCGTCTGGACCTTGACGTGATCCTGTTGGATCTCAATATGAAAGGTATGAGTGGGCTGGATACCCTGAATGCGCTGCGTCGGGACGGTGTGACCGCACAAATTATCATTCTGACCGTTTCGGATGCTGCCAGCGATGTATACGCCCTAATTGACGCGGGTGCGGATGGTTATTTGCTCAAAGACAGCGATCCTGAAGTCCTGCTGGAAGCCATTCGCAGCGGAGCCAAAGGCGGTAAAGCGTTCAGTACACGCGTCAGTGAATATCTGCGCGAACGCGACCTGTTCGGCGCACAAGAAGATCCGTTCAGCATTCTCACCGAACGCGAGCTGGATGTCTTGCACGAACTGGCTCAGGGGCTGTCGAATAAACAGATTGCTTCAGTGCTGAATATTTCCGAACAGACGGTGAAGGTGCATATTCGCAACCTGCTGCGCAAACTCAACGTGCGCTCTCGCGTTGCTGCCACTATTTTGTTTTTGCAAACGCGCGGTATGCAATAACCAGATATTGCCCGATAGCGCTACGCTTATCGGGCCTACACGTCACGTGCATCGCCAGGCCGGATAAGACGCGTTGCGTCGCCATCCGGCATCTTCCACTCTTACTTCTCCTGCGGCGTTAGCTGCTCCATCGCCTGTTTAATACTGCGCTCGATTACCGCCCGACGGGTATCGTTGGCGGGTAATAATTTCAGCATCATCTCCCACGCCGCAACCGCTTCGCCGAAGCGCTGCTGTTCGAAAGCGTTAAACGCGTACATGCTCAATACGCGCACGTTGGCATGTTCACCGCGTATTAGTTGACGTAACAGCTCCCCGCCCCGACGGTTATCATTAGGGTCGGATGAACGGGTCAACGCTTCCGCATAGCCCAGCGCCGCATCACTGTTTTTCGGATCCAGCCGATAAGCATTGGCATAGGCTTCAGTAGCCGTGCTGGCGTTGCCGAGCACCATGCCAATGCGTCCAAGCATAATCCAGCCTTCAACGTTTGCGGGATCGGCCTGTAAGCGAGTGCGCAGCCCCAACGCCAGACGCGTCATGTCTTCTTCATTCAACGGGTCGGCTTTTGGATCCAATGCCCGCTCCAGCAGCGCTGGGGCCTGAGCGGTGGCCTGTTGCCAGACCTGCACCTGTTTATAGTTCCCGGTTTGGTAATAGCTCACCGCGCCGACCACCAGCGCCACCACGATGCCGGGCACAAAGAGTCCGAATCCACCGCGCTTGCCATCCGGGATGATGTCGTCAGGAAACTCTTCTTGTTTCACCCGCACGCGTCGGCGAGTACGGGCGAAAATAATCCAGCCCCCGAGACCAATCGCTACCGCCGGCATCACCCACAGCAGCACGGTCAGCGGAGTTAACGGCGGATCGTAAGTGACGAAGTTGCCGTAGCGCGCCACCATGTAGTCAACAATCTCTTTCTGACTTTTGCCTTCCTGCATCAGTTCGTACACTTTCTGCCGCAGGTCGGTGGCAATCATTGAGTTAGAGTCGGCAATGCTGTTGTTCTGACACTTAGGACAACGCAGTTGCTCGGTAAGCTGGCGGAACTGCTGCTCCTGCGCTTCATCCTTAAACTGCATTACATCGATAGTCGCCAGCGCGGATCCCGAGATAACCAGCATCAGCAGGCCCAATAAAAATCTCATTGCGCAGCCTCCTTACTGTACTTGTCCCACAGCGGTTTGATCTCGCTTTCCCACACCCGGGCGTTAAGATCACCGGCATGGCGATAGCGAATAATACCTTTCCCGTCGATCAGGAACGTCTCCGGCGCGCCGTACACGCCAAGATCGAGGCCGAGCATACCGTCGCCGTCAAACAGACTTAATGAGTAAGGATTGCCCAGCTCTTTCAGCCAGACAATGGCTTTCTGACGATCGTCTTTATAGTTCAGACCCACTACCCGCACGCCTTGCGCAGACAGCTGATTCAGATACTGATGCTCGGCGCGACAGGTCGGACACCAGGTCGCCCAGACGTTCAGCAACACCGGCTTGCCCTGCGTCAGCACATCGGCCTGATAATGCTGACCCGGGTTTTCCAGCGATTCCAGGCGGAACGTCGGAACAGGTTTGCCGATCAACGCCGACTCCAGATTGGTAGGGTCGTCTCCCTGCGCGTTACGCGCTAACTGCCACAGCAGCGCCGCCGCAATAATGAGAAAAATAATAAACGGAATTAACAGTGCGTTGCGCTTCATACAGCCTCCGACGCATTTTTTTGCACCGCGGCGCGAGGGCGCGTGCGCTGGCGATAGCGTGGATCAAACAGGCAGAACACCCCGCCCAGCGCCATCAGCAATCCTCCGGCCCAAATCCAGCGAATAAACGGTTTGTAATACAAACGTACAGCCCATGCGCCGTTATCCAGCTCTTCACCCAGCGCAGCATACAGATCGCGCGTGAACCCGCCGTCAATCGCCGCTTCGGTCATCATCGAACTGGTGCTGTTATAGAAGCGTTTCTCCGCATGCAGCGTGGCTGCCGGTTTACCATCACGCGTGACGCCAATAATGGCGACCCCGCCCCGGTAGTTTGGTCCGGTAATATCTTTCACTTCACGGAAAGTAAACTGATAGTCATGGATGCTGACGCTATCACCCGCTTTCATACGGACATCGCGTTCCACGCTGTAATTCTGGCTAAAGGCAATACCAACAATGGTAATCGCCAGCCCAACGTGAGCCGATACCATCCCCCAGTAGCTGGGCGTCAGCTTCGTTCCACGAGAAATGCGCAGGTACGCTTCGGACATGGCCAGCACAAAAATCCAGCACGCCATCGCCAGCCCCACCACCGTCATGGCGGCAATACGATCCTCAAACAGCCACGGCAACAGCAGCGACAGAATTAGCGTGGTGACAAACGCGATGATCAGTAACGTTTTCAGTTTACGCGGTCGGTCACGGCCCCAGCGCACTAATGGCCCAATGCCCAGCAGCAACGCAAACGGCGCCATCAGCCAGGTAAACATGGTATTGAAGAACGGCTCGCCAATCGAAATGCTGCCCAGCCCAAGCTGTTTGTGCACCAGCGGCAGTAGCGTGCCCAATAACACCACCAGCATAGCGGCGATCAGCAGGACGTTGTTACCCAACAGCAGTGATTCACGCGACCACAGCGCGTTGTTTACCCGCGAGCGGACCTTATGCCCACGCACCGCAAACAGCAGCAGGGAACCGCCAATCACCAGCACCATGAAGGCCAGTATAAACATCCCTCGCGACGGGTCTGAGGCGAAAGCATGCACCGAAACCAGTACGCCGGAGCGTACCAGGAAAGTCCCCAACAGGCACAGCGAGAAGGCGCTGATTGACAGCAGCAAGGTCCAGGCTTTGAAGCTGGCGCGCTGTTCGGTTACCGACAGCGAGTGCATCAGGGCTGTGCCCACCAGCCATGGCATAAAGGAGGCGTTCTCAACCGGATCCCAGAACCACCAGCCGCCCCAGCCCAGCTCGTAATAGGCCCAGGCCGAACCGAGTACAATCCCCAGCGTCAGAAACACCCACGCCGCCAGCGTCCATGGACGCGAAAAGCGAGCGAAGGTGCTGTCCAGACGCCCGCTCATCAACGCGGCGATCGCAAACGCGAAAGCTACCGAGAAACCGACATACCCCATGTACAGCAACGGCGGATGGAAAATCAGTCCCGGATCCTGCAACAGCGGATTCAGATCTCGCCCTTCAACAGGGAAATTGGGCAACGTGCGGGCAAACGGATTAGAGGTAAACAGGATAAACAGCAGGAAGCCGACGCTGACCATCCCCATCACCGCCAACACGCGGGCGACAATGTCCAGCGGCATGCGCTGGCTGAACGCCGCGACGGCGAACGTCCAGCCGCTCATCAGCAGCACCCACAGCAGCAGCGAGCCTTCATGCGCGCCCCATGTCGCTGCCACCCGGTACCAGACAGGAAGCTGGGTATTGGAGTTACTGGCGACGTAGGTCACGGTAAAGTCATTAACCACGAAGGCATTAACCAGAATCAGGAACGCCCCCATCACGCAGATAAACAAGACCCAGGCAAAGGGCCGTGCGGAGGCCATCATCCGCACGTCGCCGCGCGCCACGCCCCACAACGGATAGACCGACAGCAGTAGTGCAACGCCAAGCGCAAGGCACAACAGCGCATTGCCAATTTCCGGCATCATGACGTTTTATCCTTATAAACACTTTCCGGGCGACGGTGGTTTTCCTGCATCGCTTTTTCGACTTCCGGCGGGGTGTAATTTTCATCATGTTTGGCCAGAACCTCTTTAGCCTGCACATGATTTCCCTTGTCCAGCTCGCCCTGAACAACAACCCCCTGCCCTTCGCGGAACAGGTCCGGCAAAATGCCTTCATAGGTCACATCCACCACACCTTCGGCGTCATAGATGCTGAAAGTTACTTTAAGCGATTGCGGATCGCGCTTCACGCTGCCCGGCATCACCATCCCACCCACGCGTAGACGCTGACCGACTTCAGGCATCTGCTGTGTCTCGCGCTTACCGTAGAGTATCTCTCCCGGGGTGTAGAACAGATCGATATTGGAACGCAGCGCGTAGAGCACCAGCGAAATGGTCAACGCCAGACCTGCCAGTACCGCGCAGGCTATCCATAGCCGATTTTTACGTCGAATATTCACGCCGCCTCCCGTTGTACTTGCGCTGCGCGCATGCGCGCTTCCCTCGCCCGCTGCTGGGCCACGCCGCGTAAGATTGCGCGATGCTGTAATGTTGAATGCAGCACCAGCACCAGCAGCGGAATAACGCTCATGGCAACAGCCAGCCAGACATACAAGGCGTAACCGCCCATCGCGAAAAAATCACTCCATGATGCAAATGCAGGGGTCATTGGCGGCCTCTTTTTAAGATCAGTTCGCTCACCCACGGGCGGCGTTTTTCCATCATCAAAATCAGGTTACGCATGCGCATTAGCGCCAGCGTGACAAACAGCAACAGGTAACCGACAATCGCCAGACGCAGCGGTGCGCGCATTGCCGGATCGATGCTTTGCTGCATACGGGTTGACCCCTGATGCAGCGTGTTCCACCACTCGACCGAGTAGTGAATAATCGGTAAGTTGACCACACCAATCAACACCAGAATACCGGCGGCACGCCCTGCCAGGCGGCGGTCGTCAAACGCATGCCACAATGCAATGGCACCAACGTAGAGAAACAGCAACACCAGTTCAGAGGTGAGTCGGGCATCCCAGACCCACCAGGTTCCCCACATCGGTTTGCCCCATGCGGACCCCGTCACCAGCGCAATAAAGGTAAACACAGCGCCAATGGGCGCCATCGCAGCCAGCGCCAGATTGGCCATTTTCATCTGCCAGACCAGGCCGATAAACGCCGCAACAGCCATCGAGGCATAAATTCCCATCGACCAGATTGCCGCCGGAACGTGCAGATAAATGATGCGATAGCTCTGTCCCTGCTGATAATCAGCCGGCGCGAAGCCAAAGCCCCACACCCATCCGGTTATTAATACAACCGCGCTGGCAATCGCCAGCCACGGAATAAACCAGCCGCAGATCTGATAGAGCCGAGGGGGCATCGCCAATTGATGAAGTGTTTTCCACATAGTTCAGTCACCAGACTCCATTAATTAATATCCGTTTTGCCGGAGCGCCTTGCCCGGCCTGCAAATCCTGTCGCATTACTGCACGCTGATCCGTAACGCCGCAGCCGTGGCAAACGGGCTTAACGTGGCGCTGCCTACCAACAACGCCCCCAGAATCGCCATGTATCCTTCAACAGGCAAGTGCATGGAGGCCGCATCCATCGCCGCGGTCGCAAAAATCAGTAGTGGAATAGTAAGCGGGAGAACCAGCACGCTTAACAGCACGCCGCCGCGCTTTAAACCCACCGTCAGACCTACGCCAGGCGCGCCGAGAAAACCCAACGTCGGCGTGCCGAGCAGCAAAGTCAGCGCCATAATTTTCCAGCCGTACATATCCATGCCCAGCAGTAATGCCACCAGCGGAGAGAGGATTAACAGCGGCAAACCGGTTACGACCCAGTGCGCCATCACTTTCGCCAGCACAACCGCCGGAAGCGGCAGCGACAGCAGCATCAACTGCTCAAGGCTGCCGTCCTGTAAGTCATCACGAAACAAGCGCTCCAGCGCCAGCAATGACGCCAGCAGCGCCGCAACCCAGATAATGCCCGGCGCAATACGCGCCAGCAGCTGTGGCTCCGGCCCAATGCTCAGAGGAAACAACGTGATAACAATCAGAAAGAACCATAAAGGATTGGCGATTTCCGCACTATGACGAAACGCAACTCGCAGTTCTAAACGGAAGATTCGCCACATCATTGCGTTGCCCTCTCGCTGGTCAGCGCAATACGTCGCACTTTATTGGTCTCAACATTAAGCGGCTGGTGGGTAGTGAGAATGACAATACCGCCCTGTTCCGTATGCTGTGCCATACGCTGAGTCAGTCGCTCAACGCCGTTTACATCAATGGCGGTAAAGGGTTCATCGAGGATCCACAGCCGGGCGCGGGTCAGCCACAAACGGGCCAGCGCCACGCGCCGCTGTTGTCCGGCGGAAAGTTGATTCACCGGAATATCTTCGTATCCGGCAAGTCCCGCCTGCGCCAGCGCGTCCAGACACTGTGCGATGTCGCCATCGTGATGGAAAAAACGCAGGTTCTCCAACGCCGAAAGCCGGGTTTTTATCCCCGGCTGATGTCCGATCCACAGCAATTGCTGATGGTAGCTGTCCCGCACGTGATGCAGGGGTTGCTCTTGCCAGCAAACCTCCCCTGCGTCGGGACGCGCCAGCCCGGTAAGCAACCGCAGTAAAGTGGTTTTCCCCGCGCCGTTGCTGCCGGTAATTTGTACCCATTCCCCTGCGTTGACGCGAAATGACAGATCGCTGAACAGTATTCTGTCATCCCGCTCGCAAAGTAATTCTCTGGCTTCAAGCATACCTGGTTATCTACATCCTGTTAAAAGCCCGGTTTGACTTCGCGCATATCAGGCAGTTTGTGCGCTATCCCTTTATGACAGTCAATACAGGTTTGCCCGTCTTTCACGGCCTGGTCATGCATTTTGGCCGCAACGCCTTTCTGGGCGGTTAAATCCATAAACTCGAAGTTGTGACAGTTGCGACACTCTTGCGAATTATTATCTTTCATACGCCGCCACTCATTTTGCGCCATCGTCAGACGATGATCTTCAAATTTCTGCGGTGTATCTATTAACCCCAGCGCCTTCGCGTACAGCTCTTTACTGGCCTTGATCTTACGGATCATTTTCGGGCCCCACTCATGCGGGACGTGGCAATCAGGGCAAGTCGCACGCACACCGCTGCGGTTGTTGTAGTGTACGGTTTCCATATATTCCTGGTACACCGTATTGCGCATTTCGTGACAGCTAATGCAGAACTCTTCCGTATTGGCCTTTTCCATACCGGTATTAAAGCCGCCCCAGAAAATAATGCCGCCCACAAAGCCGATTAACAACAGCGTGCCGAGCGCCAGACGGCTGGGGCGACGCCACCATTGCCAGACGCGCTTAATCCAGCCTGGTTTACGGTTAGAATTTTCCATAATGACCTCTTATTTCCCGTAACCTTTCGAGGGGGTGAAGGTATTTTCAACAATCGGCGCAGCGTCAGCCTGCGGGACGTGACATTGCAGACAGAAATAACGACGCGGCGCGACTTCAGCCAATACCTTGCCGTCGCTGTCCATAAAGTGCGTCGGACTGATGCGCGGCGCGCCGGTGGTGCGATAGCTTTCCACACCGTGGCACTGCAGGCAGCGGTTAGTATTGGTCGTCACCTGATACCCTTCAACGCTGTGCGGAACCATTGGCGGTTGATTCACATAGTTCAGCGGCATACGCTCCTGCTCTTTCGGCATGCGAATCGCCCCTTCCTGCGTCCCTGAGACTTCCGGTGACTGGCTTAGGTCCACTCCGTTTGCAGCCCAAACGGCCCCACTGACGACCAGGGCAAGCAGGGCCGTCCATTGACTCAGCTTTTTAATCAGGTCATGGCTTTTCATGATTTCGCTCCCGAACTCCATCGTGTTGTTATTGTAAAAACATCCTCAGAACAGACATCCACGCAGCGACCGCAGGCCATGCAATCGCGACTGGTTACCTGCACCGGGCTTTGCTCATCCAGCACCGGCGCACGTAGCACATGCGGTTCCGGGCAAACATGAAAACAATCCATACAGCGGTTACATCTGTTACGTTCTTTTGCCGAAACGGTTAATGCGCCTTTACTTCCCACTACGCTATACAGTGCGCCCAGTGGGCAGAGATGCCCGCACCAGCCATGCTCAACGACCAGTAGATCAAATAAAAACAGCGCCAGAATCAGCAGCGCTCCACTGCCAAATCCCATTATCAGACTCCGTCCGAGCAGAGAGACGGGATTTATCCATTCCCACAGCAGCGTACCGGTCAAGGCGGAACCGACCAGGATAACCACCAGCAGGACATACCGTATATAGCGCGGTAGGGTCGCGGACTGATTCAGGTCAAACCTTCTGCGTAACCAACTGGCTAAATCGGTGACCGGGTTCATCGGACAAACCCAGCTGCAAAACAGACGCTTACCCGCAAGGGCATACAGCACCGTGATGACGACCGCCCCCGTTAACGCAACCGTTGCCGGCAGGTGTCCGCTGGCCAGGCTTTGCAACGTAATTAGCGGATCGGTGAATGGGACAGTATCCAACAGCAGGCTGCCACTGTAATTGCCATGCAGGATCCATACGCCAAACCACGGGCCGCTCAGGAACATCGCCAGTATCAGAAACTGACTCAGACGACGCAGCAGCAGCCAGCGATGACTCTTCCACCACCCTTTTTTTGCCTGCGCTTCACGCCCGGCGTCACGTTTACGATTTGCCATTATTCCCCTCCAGCCAACCGAAGCGGTAATGGTGTCCTAACTCCCCTTTCGCCAGCGACAGCGGCAGCACTTTTATTGCTGGCTGCTCCAGTACGCAGACTTTTTCGCATTTCCCGCAGCCGGTACAGGCATCGCTATGGACGGTTGGAATAAACCGCGCATGCTTGCCGGTACGCATATTGCGGTCCAGCTCAAGGGTGATAGCCTCATCGATTTTCGGGCACTCGCGATAGCAAACATCGCAGCGTAGCCCTTGATAGTTGAGGCAGTTTTCGTGATCCAGCAGTACCGCCAGCCCCATACGCGAATCGTCAATGGATTCAATTTCCTTGTCCAACGCGCCGCTGGGGCAGACTTTGGCGCACGGAATGTCCTCACACATTTCGCAAGGAATATCGCGGGCGACAAAATACGGTGTACCTGCTGCCAACCCGGAGGCCAGCGTCGCCAGTTTCAGCGTGTCATACGGGCATGCCTGAACGCACTGACCGCAGCGCACACAGGCGCTGGCGAATGCCTCCTCGCTCAATGCGCCAGGCGGGCGTAACCGCACGCCGGTTGCACGTGCGGTTTGCTGTTGTAACCCCAGCGCCACGCCAACGACGGCCAGCCCGCCCGCCGCGCGAACCATATCGCGCAGAAAGCGGCGGCGGCCATTTTGGGGTTTTGCTGACCGGGACATAACGCGTTACACCTTCGCCAGTTTCACAGCGCACTTCTTGAAATCCGTCTCTTTGGAGAGCGGATCCGTCGCATCCAGCGTCAGATTGTTCACCAGCTGTGCGGCATCGAAGAACGGCATGTATACCAGCCCCTGCGGCGGACGGTTACGCCCGCGCGTTTCAACAATCGAGATAACTTCGCCACGGCGGGAAACCACTTTGACTTTATCGCCACGGCGCAGATCGCGCGCTTTTGCATCCAGCGGGTGGATAAACAGCACAGCTTCCGGGAAGGCGCGGTGCAGTTCAGGCACACGACGCGTCATGCTGCCGGTATGCCAGTGCTCCAGCACACGTCCAGTGGAAAGCCACAGGTCATACTCTTTATCCGGCGCTTCAGCGGCAGGTTCAAATGGCAGCGCGAAGATGACCGCTTTGCCGTCCGGCTTACCATAGAACTTGTAGCTTTCCCCCGCTTTCACGTACGGGTCGTTGCCTTCGCTGTAGCGCCACTGAGTCTCTTTGCCCTCAACGACCGGCCAGCGTAAACCGCGCGCTTTGTGGTAATCGTCGAATGGTGCGAGATCGTGCCCGTGGCCACGGCCAAACCAGGCGTACTCTTCGAACAGCCCTTTTTGCAGATAGAAGCCCAGCTCGCGGGATTCATCGTTGAGCTGATCTTCAGCCAGTTCAGCTACCGGGAATTTGGTCACGGCTGGCGTGGCGAACAGCACGTCATACAGCGTTTTGCCGCGCAGCTCCGGTTTCTGCGCCAGTAGTTCTTCCGGCCATACCTCTTCTGTTTTGAAGCGACGGGAAAACTGCACCAGTTGCCACAGATCCGATTTCGATTCACCCGGCGCTTTAATCTGCTGACGCCAGAACTGAGTGCGTCGTTCCGCGTTACCGTAAGCCCCTTCTTTCTCTACCCACATTGCGGTCGGTAGGATCAGATCGGCTGACAGGGCGCTGACCGTCGGGTACGGATCGGAGACGATGATGAAGTTGCGCGGATCGCGCCAGCCCGGCATACGCTCTTCGTTGATGTTCGGACCGGCCTGCATGTTGTTGGTGCACATCGTCCAGTAGACATTGAGTTTGCCATCTTTCAGCGCACGGTCTTGCGCCACGGCATGCAGCCCGACTTTTGCCGGAATGGTCCCCGATGGGATATTCCAGTGCTTCTCACAGATATCGCGGTGTTTTTCGTTGGTGACCACCATGTCCGCAGGCAGACGATGGGAGAACGTCCCAACTTCACGCGCGGTACCGCAGGCGGAAGGCTGACCGGTCAATGAGAACGGACCACAGCCTGGCTGAGAAATTTTACCGGTCAGCAGGTGCAGGTTATAGACCAGGTTGTTGGCCCACACGCCGCGGGTATGCTGGTTAAAGCCCATCGTCCAGTAGGAGATGACTTTTTTCTTCGGATCGGCATACAACTGCGCCAACTGTTCCAGTTGATCTTTCGGTACGCCGGTCATTTCGGCGGTTTTATCCAGCGTGTACTCAGCAACGAAGGCTTTGTAATCCTCAAAGCTCATCGGTTCAGAGGCATCGGAACCTGGATTCTTCGCCGCTTTTTCCAGCGGATGGGTTGGACGCAGGCCGTAGCCGATGTCCGTCACCCCTTTACGCAGGTTAACGTGCTTGCTAAAGAAATCCTGGTTGATCGCATTGTTTTGAATGATGTAGTTTGCGATGTAGTTGAGGATCACCAGATCGGTTTGCGGCGTGAAGACCATACCGTTATCCGCCAGCTCAAAGCTACGATGCTGGAAGGTGGAGAGCACCGCGACGGTAACATTCGGATCGGACAAACGACGGTTGGTGATGCGCGACCACAGAATCGGGTGCATCTCCGCCATATTCGCGCCCCACAAGACGAAAGCATCGGCATGCTCAATATCGTCATAACAGCCCATCGGCTCATCCATACCAAAGGTACGCATAAAGCCAACCACCGCTGACGCCATGCAGTGACGCGCGTTCGGGTCAATGTTATTAGAACGGAAGCCGGCTTTAAACAATTTGGCGGCGGCGTAACCTTCCCAAATCGTCCACTGACCCGAGCCGAACATGCCGATAGACTCTGGGCCTTTTTCTTTCATGGACGTTTTGAATTTCTCTTCCATCACGTCAAAGGCCTGCTCCCAGCTAATCGGCGTGAATTCACCCTCTTTGTGATACTTCCCGTCCTTCATGCGCAGCATCGGCTGTGTTAAACGGTCTTTTCCGTACATGATTTTCGGCAGGAAGTAACCTTTGATGCAGTTAAGCCCACGGTTAACCGGCGCATCCGGATCGCCCTGGCATGCCACTACACGCCCTTGCTGCGTCCCGACCAATACGCCACAGCCTGTCCCGCAGAAACGGCACGGGGCTTTGTCCCATTTGATGGCTTCTTGCTGACCGACTACCGCGCGGGCTACGCCCGGCACGCTTAACCCGGCAGCCGCCGCAGCGGCCGCAACGGCGTTAGCTTTCATAAAGCTACGACGACTGAGTTTCATGGTGTTTCCTCACCTTGCTCATCCTGCTGGTGATAAACCAGCGACACCGCCAGCACGCCCGCAACGTTGCGCACTGACTCAATAGTTTTCATTAGCGTTTCACTTTGCTCTGCTTCCACCACCACAATGAGCTGGCCGCTTTCCACATCGCTAAGTGCAACTTCGCAACCCGGAAACGAACGCAACTGCGTGGCGATATCATTGATATGCTGACTTTTGGCCTGAACGACCAGGCTGCAGACCTGCCAGTTACTGTCCATGGTTGTACTCCGCATTAATGGCTGATACCGGGCAAATCGCGACACACGCGCCGCATCCGTTACAGGCCTGATTGTCGAGCTGTGGCTGATAAATACCGGACAGCGTGGGGCGAAAGGTTATGGCCATGGGTTCACAGCTATCCTGACAGCGATGACACTCAACTGACTGGTGTGCGAGACAGTTTTCCCCGATCGTAAAATTCAGATCCCATGCCCTGGTGTGGCGCGGAAGAAAAAGTGATTCGGGACAGGCCTCTGCGCAGGCATAACAAAAGCTGCACTCGCCGTGTTTGAAATTTACGCTCGGATAACCACCCTGGCCTCGCTGCAGGATGTCGGTTTCACACGCCTGGATGCAGGCGTCACAACGAAGGCAATGGGCCAGAAAGTGAGAGTCTTCCTTGCTCCACGGCGGACGGATCCCTGCGTTGGCGTTACGCCAACTGCCTGTCAACATGCCTCGACGGGATAAATCAACCATGACATTGTCCTTCCATAATGACGCTCTCCCCCGGCGGGTTGAACGACATAAAAAACTGCACTATTTATGAGTAGTTATTTTTAGTCGTAAGATATTTCAGGATGTGTAAGAGGAGCATACCCCGATCGGGGTAAATGCTGTTGCCGGATCAAAAGAGTGTTGAGTTGACGGGAAAAAATGCGCTTTTGCTCACATTTCAATGGGTTATATAATAAATTACACAACGAATACATCACAAAGAGAATAATCTTAAAATTAAGATAAATCTTAGAATATATCGCTACACATAACCGACAACACTCAAATACTCACTGAAAATATAAGTAAATCCAGATTAATAGATAATGCAAATATGTTAACCTGCCCCAGACTCGTTCATAAGACAGAAGAAAGGAAACACTGTGAACAATAAGATGAAGACAATTGTCCCTGCCGTGCTTTTCGCCGCCTTTGCCAGCACCTCTGCCTGGGCTGGCAGTAACGATACCGGTGCTCAGCCGCTGGAAAAGGTCGCCCCTTATCCTAAAGCGGAAAAGGGTATGAAGCGCCAGGTAATCCAGCTTCCCCCTGAGAAAGATGAATCTACCCTGAAAGTAGAACTATTAATCGGCCAGACGCTGGAGGTCGACTGCAACCAACATCGCCTGGGTGGAGAACTGGATAGCAAAACGCTGGAAGGTTGGGGATACGACTACTACGTTTTCGACAAAGTCACCTCTCCGGTTTCAACCATGATGGCCTGCCCTGACGGTAAAAAAGAGAAGAAATTTATTACCGCGTATCTGGGTGATGACGGTATGCTGCGCTACAACAGCAAGTTGCCGATTGTGGTCTACACCCCGGAAAACGTGGAAGTGAAATACCGTATCTGGAAAGCGGAAGAGAAGATTCAGGACGCCGTCGCTCGCTAAGTGAGAATGTGCCGGATGGCGGCGTTCCGCCTTATCCGGCCTACAGACGCGTGAACCAGGCCGGATAAGCGCAGCGCTTATCCGGCATTTTATTTACAGCGCGATATCCGCCACAGCTTTCTGCTCAGGCTGCGGTTGAGCCTGAGGTTTCAACTGCGGTTTTGGCGCTTCATCGGCAACCTGCGGCTTGTCGTATTTCAGACCCAGAACTTCGCTGGTGTATTGCAGCTCTTGTTCAGTTGCCTCAACGTTTCCGTTCAGCTTAGTACCATAAGACGGAATAATCGTTTTCAGCTTCGCCTGCCACTCGGGGCTGGCGACTTTATCTTTAAACACTTTTTCCATCAGATGCAGCATGATCGGCGCCGCGGTTGATGCACCAGGCGAAGCGCCCAGCAGTGCAGCAATCGTACCTTCTTTATCGCTGACCACTTCAGTTCCCAGACGTAGCACGCCGCCCTTTTCTGCATCACTTTTAATGATCTGCACACGCTGCCCCGCCTGCCATAGACGCCAGTCCTCTTTTTTCGCCTGCGGATAGTATTCTTGCAGTGCGGCAAAACGGTCGTCATCGCTCAGCATCACCTGACTTACCAGATATTTCACCAGATCGAAGTTATCCAGACCTACGTTGACCATCGGCATAAAGTTCGACGTCGTGGTCGAGCTGAGCAGATCCCACAATGAACCGTTTTTCAGGAACTTGGTGGAGAATGTCGCGAATGGCCCAAACAGCACGACACGCTTGCCATCCAGGATACGGGTATCGATGTGCGGTACCGACATCGGCGGCGCGCCCACAGAGGCCTGACCATACACTTTCGCCAGGTGGCGATTCACTACGTCCGGGTTTTCCGCCACCAGGAACTGGCCGCCAACCGGGAATCCGGCATAGCCTTTCGCTTCTGGAATGTCGGTTTCCTGCAACAGCTTCAGCGCAGCGCCACCGGCACCGATAAAGACAAACTTCGCCTTGATATCATGTTCCGCTTCGTTGTTTTTCAGATCGGCGACCGTAACGGTCCAGCTATTGTCTGCATTACGCTTAAAGCCTCGTACTTCGGTGCTCAGTTGCAGCGCAAAGTTGGGCTTCTTCTGCAACGAGGCAATCAGTTGGCGCGTGATTTCACCATAGTTAACATCAGTACCAATCTCGGTGCGCGTTGCCGCGACTTTCTGTTTCGGATCGCGGCCTTCCATGACCAGCGGCGCCCACTCTTTAATCTGCGCGTGATCTTCGGAATAACGCATACCACGGAATAAGGTGCTCTGCTGCAGGGCGGTGTAACGGGCGCGCAGGAAATTCACGTTCTCGTCGCCCCAGACAAAACTCATATGCGGGACGGTAGTGATAAATGAGCGCGGTTCATGCATCACGCCATTATTGACCTGATAAGCCCAAAACTGACGGGAAATCTGGAAGGCTTCGTTGATTTCGACTGCCTTTTCTATGCTGATGCTACCGTCGGCCTTTTTAGGCGTGTAGTTCAGCTCCATCAGTGCGGAGTGGCCGGTTCCGGCGTTGTTCCAGCCGTTCGAACTTTCCTGAGCGACGCCATCCAGTCGCTCGACCATGGTCATTGACCATTGTGGCTCCAGCTCTTGTAAATAGGTTCCCAGCGTGGCGCTCATGATACCGCCGCCAATCAACAGTACATCCGTTTCCTGCTCTTCCGCCGCTTTCGCTTTTGCTGCCATTGAGACAACGTTCAGCCCTACAGCCATGGTGAAGAGCATGGCAGTCACTTTTTTCATAATGTTAATGCCTTACTTTTAGTATCGCTTTTTGCTTTTAATGCAGGTGAAAATCGAGCGGCACCAACGGTAACACTTAAGTAAAAACAATTAAATATTGTTTATAAATTATATTTTAATTTTAAAAATGTTATTAATACGTTGATAATTTATACGGTTATTGACAATCACTTCTGGAAACCTGCCCGCCAGACGCGTACTATGCTGCGCTTTGCTATTCACGCACGGATGCCTGTCGGTCTGCTGTTATCAGGCCCTTTCTGACCTGAGAGTTACTATGTCTGCAACACACTCCTCCCCTGCGGTGACAGAACAGGGCACCCGCGCCGTACTGCGACAACCCCGCCTGTTGGTACGAGAAACGCTGGCGGGAGTGGTAACCGCCCTGGCGCTGATCCCGGAAGTGATCTCTTTTTCCGTTATTGCGGGCGTCGATCCTAAAGTCAGCCTGATAGCTTCCGTCGTGTTGTGCCTGGCAATGTCTTTTTTAGGCGGCCGTCCGGCAATGGTTACCGCCGCGGCAGGATCGGTTGCGCTGGTGATTGGTCCGATGGTGCATCAACATGGCGTGCAGTACATCCTGCCTGCGGTGGTGCTGGCTGGGATGATTCAGATCCTGTTTGGCGTATCAGGGATGGCGCGTCTGATGCGATTCATTCCTACAGCCGTCATGACCGGCTTTGTCAACGCCCTGGGCATTTTGATTTTCTTTGCCCAGGTCCCGCATTTCTGGGGGAAAAGCCCGCTAATCTGGGGACTGTTTATCCTGACGCTGCTGATTGTGCTGTGGGTTCCGCGATTGATTAAAACAATCCCCGCGCCGCTTATCGCCATTGTGCTGCTGACGATATTTACTGTAAGCAGCGGGCAACTGTTACCGACCGTCGGTGATGGAGGTTCAATGAGCGGTAGCCTTCCGGGGTTAACGCAGTTGTTAGTGCCGCTCAACCTGCAAACATTGGCCATTATCTGGCCCTGTGCGCTGAGCATCGCTTTTGTCGGTTTGATGGAGTCGCTGTTAACCGCCCGTCTGGTGGATGATCTGACGGTGACACCGTCGAATAAGAATCGAGAGAGCACTGGACTGGGGATAGCCAATATTCTGGCCGGATTTTATGGCGGCATTGCCGGGTGCGCGATGATTGGTCAGACCATCGTTAACGTCGAGATGGGCAAAGGACGCAGCCGCGTTTCGACGATTGCCGCCGGGCTGGTGTTGCTGCTGCTAGTCACCGCGTTGAGCGAAGTCATGGCGAAAATACCCATGTCGGTGCTGGCGGGAATTATGGTGATTGTGGCGGTGAAAACCTTCAGTTGGCAGAGTATCCAGCCCGCGACACTGACGAAAATCCCCGTTACTGAAACGCTGGTCATGCTGATAACCGTCGTCGCAACGGTCGCGACCGGTAACCTGGCGATTGGCGTGGTTGCAGGAGTGATGACGATGCTCATCCTGCCGCGCATCGTCAGACGTAAACGCGCGGCTACATCAGAAATAGCGTTGCCAGACCGAGAAAAATAAAGAAACCGCCGGTATCGGTGATTGCCGTGATCATGACGCTTGAGCCGACCGCCGGGTCGCGCCCGAGCTTCACCATCGTCATGGGAATAATCACCCCCATCAACGCCGCCATCAGCAGATTAAGCATCATCGCCAGGGTCATCACGCCGCCGAGCGCCATATCATCGTACAGCCACCAGGTAATGCCACCCATAATCCCCCCCCAGACGAGGCCATTTACCAGCGCCACGCCCATCTCGCGCAGGATCAAAAATGTCAGGTTTCCCGGCTGAATATTTTGTAGCGCCAGCGCGCGAACGATCATGGTGATAGTTTGATTTCCGGTATTGCCGCCGATCCCTGCCACAATCGGCATCAGCGAGGCCAGCGCCACCAGTTGCGAGATCGTATGTTCAAAGCCATCAATGACCCGCGAGGCGATAAAGGCGGTACAGAGATTAATGGCCAACCATGCCCAGCGGGTTTTTACCGCTTTGGTAACAGGAGCAAACACATCCTCTTCGGCGCTCAAGCCCCCCATTCGACGCAGATCGGTATCGGTCTCTTCGTATACCACATCAACGATCTCATCAATGGTCAAACGGCCCATCAACTTACCGGCAGGATCAACCACCGCGGCACTGACCAGGTTGTCACGTTCGAACGTACGCGCGGCGTTTTCGGCTATGTCTTCCGGGGAAAAGGTGAGTGGGTCATCTTCCATCACCTCGCTGACTTTACGCTGCACATCATTGAGCAGGATACAGGTTAGCGTCAGTTCGCCGACCAGCACCTTATTGCGATCGGTTACGAAAAGTTTATCGGTGTTCTCCGGCATCCTGCCCAGCCGCCGTAAATAGCGCTGCACCACTTCCAGCGTCACGTCCGGGCGCACGGTGATGACTTCGAACTCCATAATCGCACCGACGCGATTCTTCTCATAGTGCAGTACCTGGCGCACGCGCGCCCGCTCCTCTGCGGGTAACGTTGCCAGCAGACGGCCTGTGAGATTACGCGGCAAATGCTGGACCAGATAAATCTGTTCATCGATGTCGAGATATTGCAGGGCATCCAGCAGCTCGCGGTCGCTCATCTCATCAATCAGATCGTCCCAGACGTTTTCTGACGCCTCAAGCAGGACGTTACCGCGTTTTTCATTTTGGACCAGCCGCCACAGGGCGTGGCGCTCTTCAGAAGGTAATGCTTCGAGGGTATCGGCCAGATCGGGCGGCGGCAGGTGCGCCACCAGCGCCCCTACCTCAGCAATATCGTCGGCTAAGGTACCGACGTCATATTGCTCAGCCAGGGTAAGCTTGCCCAACAGCGTGGAAATAATGGCTTTATCAGTGGTCAGCAGCCAAATGAGGCGCGCGCGCTCTTCATCACGCAGTCTGGCGCTGTTTTTGTTGAATGCGGACATTAATCATAAATCCATGATATGAAATATCATTAATCATGATGCCGATTTATGTAAATAACAATAAACGCAACCGCCGGGCGGCTAAAAAACCGGCGGTTGCAGGGATTACGCAGTACGAGCGACGGCATCTCGCGAGGCGGCGTCACGCTCATCGCCCACTAATTCACTTAACTGTCCGTTACGCATCTCCAACAGACGATCGGCGTGAACAAAATAGTGATCGTCATGGCTAATAGCGAAGATGGTTTTACCCATTTCCTGCATCAGCGGCAATAACACCTGATAGAACTCACGGCGGAAGTGCGGGTCCTGATCGGCAGCCCATTCATCCAGCAGAATAATGTCACGCTCCTCCGCCAGCGCCAGCAGCAGCGCTACGCGTTTTTTCTGCCCTTTCGACAGCTTGAGATTGAGAATACGCCCATCGTTCAGCTCAAGCTTGTGACCCATCTTCAGATGTTCCAGCCACTTCACCACCAGCGCCGGATCGGCCTCTTTACCTTCCGGACCGAGCAGTTTGTCGAACAACCAGACGTCGGTAAACACGGCGGAGAACAGCTTGCGATAGTCCTCTGGTTTTTCGACAGCAACCGCTTTGCCGTCGAGCAGGATCTCGCCTGACTGCGGTTGATACAACCCGGTGAGTAACATAGCCAGTGTGGATTTCCCGCTACCATTGCCGCCAATCAGGAAGATCAGTTCCCCGCGACGAATAGTCAGATTTACCGGTCCGACAGAGAACGCATTATCCTGATAGTGGAATACCACGTTACGCAGCTCCAGCGTTTGCCAGTCCGGAAACGCGGTTGGTCGCGGGAATTCGGCCTTAAAGGGCGCCAGTGAGAATTTATTCAGCTTGTTAAAAGCGACCTGTGCTGTGAGCAGCGTCGGCAGTGCGCCAACGGCAGAAAGCAGCGGCGTACGCAGGAATAACAGCGTCAGCGAATAGGTCGCCGCCACGGCGGTATCCGCCCAGCCCAGACTGTTAGCCATCCAGAACACCAGGCCAATGGCGCCCAGCATCATAATGTTCGACCAGTTCACCGCGCTGAGGTGGAAGGTATCGGCACGGATAATATGGTGACGATATTCTTTAGCGTCCTGGACGTATAATTGATTAAAGATATGCTCGGCGCGCTCGCGGTTGAGCGTCAACTCTTTGCGCCCTTCCAGCACCGTCTGGTAATCGTTGTACAATTTGTCTTCTGTTTCGCGCAGGGTCGCCATATGTTTATATACCCGCGCGACCAGCACAAACCCGCCCCAGATGGTGATTGCCATCCAGATTGCCGTCACCAGCAGCATTTTGGTTGATAGCATCGCCAGATACGCCGCCGACCCAATAGTCAGGATAATCCCCTGCACCAGCTCAGGCAGACGAACAAAAGCAATGGTGATGTTGCGGATATCGCTGGTTAAACCGGCCAGCAACGAGGCGCTGCCAAGCTGTTCGATACGCTCGACGTGGGTGTCCAGAATACGCTTGATAAATTCACTACGCAGGCGGTAAACAAAGTGGTGTCCCAGCGTGGTTAACGCCAGCTGTGAGCCAAGGGTAACAACCATCAACAGCAGCAGCAGGCCAAGAAACTCCGGCAGCACCATCAACGTGGTGTCGACCGTTTCAATCAGGCGCTGGTTAATAAACGCAATCAGCCCAATTCCCAACGCAGCGCTGGCGAGGCTGAGCGCCATGACGCTGATAAATGGCCAGCGATACTGCCGCCAGACAAGAAGTAAAAGTTCCATGCAAACAACCCGGACAAGTAATAACAGCCCGCAGTTTAAACATCTCTTTGCCGACAGCAATAATAATTCTTATTTTTATTCTTTTTTACCAGCCTGGCGAAACGTCAGATTGTAACGACAGTCACCGGTTAACGGATGATATCCTGTCTTAAGCGGCTGGATCCCATGATAAAACAGCCGTGAGTTCCCACCCCATACCACGACATCGCCATGCTCCAGCAGTAAACGTTTTAAAGGGTCATTACGGCGCAAACCGCCAAACTGAAAGATGGCCGGTAACCCTAGCGAGACAGAAACGATAGGCGCCCGCAGGTCAGGTTCGTCTTTATCCTGATGTAATGACAGTTTCGCCCCTGGCGTGTAGCGGTTAATAAGGCAGGCATCGGGTTGAAAATCGGCATAGCCCGCCGCCGTTGCCGCCTGCTGGCACAGCGCAGCGAAAGCATCCGGCATCGGCGGCCAAGGCGTACCGGATAGTGGGTCAAACGGAGAATAAAGGTAGCCATGTTGATCCGTCGTCCAGCCCAAATGACCGCAGTTGGTCATCGCCACCGACATCGTGTAACCGCCGGGCGTCACCATCTGGCGAAACGGCGACTGTCGGGCGACAGCCGCGATCGCCTGCAGCAAAGAAGGTGCGGACTCAAAGGCAAAACGCCGCAAAATTACCGCGCCGGATGCCAGCGGTTCCTGCCAGGGTTTCTCATCCGCAAAAAGATCAAGCATTACGTTTCCTCCCCAGTAGTTTCTCGTTGCAGTAACTGCGCTTTGCGCGCAATACCCCAGCGGTAGCCCGAAAGCGCGCCATCATTACGGATCACCCGGTGACACGGGATGACAATCGCCAGTTTGTTGGCTCCGCAGGCGCTGGCCACCGCGCGCACCGCTTTCGGTTTACCGATGGCGCTGGCTAACTGCTGGTAACTAACCGTCTTCCCACATGGGATTGCGCGCAGCGCCTGCCACACCTGCAGCTGGAATGCGGTCCCGCGGATATCCAGCGGCAGCGACAATGGCGTATTGCGCGTATTAATCACGGCGATGACCTCACGCACATGCTGCTGGAAATCGGCATCGGCTGCTTCATCCTGAGCGGCGGGAAACAGCTCATGCAGTTCCGCGACCAATGTAGCATCATCATCACCCAGCAAGATCGCGCAGATACCGCGTTCGCTTTCCGCCACCAGGCAACGACCCAGGGCGCAATCTGCCAAGGTATAGCGCACAGAAACGTTGTCGCCGCCTTTGCGAAATTGCCTGGCGGTCATCCCTAGTGCCTGATCCGCTTGCCGGTAATAGCTGCTGCTGTCGGGGAATCCGGCGTTCAGAATCGCCTCGGTTACTGGTGCTCCTTTTGCCAGGGCATCGCGCAGACGACGAGCGCGCCAAGACTGCTGCCACGCTTTCGGGGTCATGCCCGTCGTGGCTTTAAACAGACGGTGCAAGTGATACGGGCTCATCGCCACCTGCTGCGCCAGCTCATCCAGCGTGAGGGGCGACTCCTGCTCCAGCAACTGACAGGCGTGGGCTATTTTGTCCAGCCGATGCTGCTGCGCGCTGTCTTTATCCGGCTGGCAGCGTTTACAGGGCCGAAACCCGGCAGCCTGCGCCTGCTCGGCATCAGCAAAGAAACTGACATTTTTGCGCAGCGCATGCTTCGCCCGACAGGACGGGCGGCAGAAAATACCGGTAGTGTGGACGGCGAAAACAAACTGACCGTCGGCGTCAGCATCACGATCCACAACAGACTGCCAGCGGTCATCATCAGTTATGTGTAAACGACTTTTCATTATGGACTCCTTTGTTAAGCATAGCGCTTAGCCTCAGTGTGTCCTGATAGCCAGGTATAAAAACCCGCAATCTTGCTTTTTAATTTTTTTCGCTGAGCAGAAAGCTTTTAAACTGCGGCGACATCCAGGTTTTAAACCCTTGCCCCTCTTTCATAATCATATACACCGCCAGCCCTTCACGACGCACCACCTCTTTGGCCTTTTCCGGGCCGAGCACCATCAAACCGGTATCCCAGCCGTCAGCCTCCAGCGCCGTAGGGGCTATCACCGTCACAGACACCAGATTGTGTTCGATCGGACTCCCTGTTTGCGGATCGATAACATGCGACAGGCGTTTACCGTCCAGCTCGTAATAGTTACGGTAGCTACCGGAGGTGCTGATGCCGTGCCCGTTAATGTCGACAACCGCTTGCACCGCGTTTTCACGATCGGTGGGTTTCTGGATCGCCACCCGCCATGGATGGCCTTCCGCATTCATACCACGACTGTTTAGCGCACCGCCAACGGAAACCAGATAACGGGCGATCCCCTCTTGCTCCATCAGTCGCGCCAGATGATCGGCGGCATAACCTTCACCAACGGTAGACAGATCCACATACAGATCCGGCAAGTCTTTTTGCAGGTAATCCCGATGAGCCTCATTAATCACTTTCAAATGTGAAAGTCCGGTTTGCGCTTTTGCGGCGTCAATTTGCGCCTGAGCGGGAATGTGTACGGGTTGCTGATCCGGACCGAAACCCCACAGGTTAACCAACGGTCCCACGGTAATATCCATCGCCCCATCGGTTTTCGCGCCAATTCGCAGCGCCGACGTGACGATATCCGCCATAGCGTCATTAACCGGCCACGGCGACAGGCTTTTCGACAGATTAAAGCGCATCAGGGCAGAATCATTTTTATAGGTTGAAAGAAGCTGATCGTCAGCATCAAGCTGAGTCTGGATCTTCGCCTGCAACTCCCTGGCGCGTTTGGCATCCACGCCCACCGCGCTGACCCGCCAGAAGGTGCCCATCGTTTTACCTTCCAGAACGGTGGCGGATTGTGCGGTCTGAGCCGGTTTAGGGGCCTCATCGCACCCGACAAAAAAGATCGTCACAGCTATTAGCGCTGCGCGATAAAAATTCATTTCCATACGTAATTATCCTCATGCGAACGGGCGCAAGAGTACACCAAAAATCGTTGTTTGTACGGCGAAAAAAAAGCATTAAAAAAGGCCCCGCAGGGCCTTTTAACAATAATAAGCGCAGATTAGAACTGGTAAACCAGGCCCAGTGCTACGATATCATCGGTAGAGATGCCAGCATCACGAGTGAACTGGTTGTCATCCAGCAGGTTGATTTTGTAATCAACATAGGTGGACATGTTTTTGTTGAAGTAGTAGGTTGCGCCAACATCAACATATTTCACGATGTCCTGGTCACCGTAACCATTGTTCAGGTCTTTACCTTTAGACTGCAGGTAAGCCACAGACGGACGCAGACCGAAGTCGAACTGGTACTGCGCAACAGCTTCGAAGTTCTGCGCTTTGTTAGCCCAGCCCAACTTACCCGCACGCGTTGCGTTGTAGGTCTGGGTGTACTGTGCTGCCAGGTACACGTTGTTCGCGTCGTATTTCAGACCACCAGTGTAAGTTTCAGCACGATCGCCAGTACCGAAGTTCAGCTTGTTCTGCTCGTCAGTACGTTTAGAGCTGGTGACTGCAGTACCCAGGGAGAAGCCTTCACCGATATCATAGGTGATAGATCCGCCAACGCCGTCGCCGTTCTGATTCAGTGCATCACGACCGTTGCCGGTCACACCCGTCATGCCTTCGCCTTCCGGGCTACCGTTTTTACCCTGGTACTGAATGGCAAAGTTCAGGCCATCAACCAGACCGAAGAAGTCGGTGTTACGGTAGGTCGCAAAGCCGTTACCACGCTGCTGCATGAAGTTGTCAGAAGTGTAAGTGTCGCCACCGAATTCCGGCAGAACGTCGGTCCAGGACGTTACGTCGTAAACCACGCCGTAGTTACGACCGTAGTCGAAAGAACCTGCATCAGCGAACTTCAGACCAGCAAACGCCACACGGGTCCAGGCGTTGTTTTCGTTTTCAGAGGAGTTACCCATGATCTGGTATTCCCACTGGCCATAACCGGTCAGTTGGTCGTTAACCGGGTTTCGCCTTTGAAGCCGATACGCATATAGGTCTGATCACCATCTTTAGAAGAGTCATCAGAGAAATAGTGCAGACCATCGACTTTACCGTACAGGTCTAATTTGTTGCCGTCTTTGTTGTAAATTTCAGCCGCATTTGCTGCGCCTGCTACCAGCAGAGCCGGTACCAGGAGGGACAGTACTTTAACTTTCATGTTATTAACCCTCTGTTATATGCCTTTATTGCTTTTTTATGCCACTGCTCACTGGCTAACCCTCATTAACCAGTCGGCAACTTCATTCTCCGCAAAAACACAGAATAATCCAACACGAATATGATACTAATACTTTAAAGATGTTTCATTTATCTATGTAGATGTTTCAAAATATTAACAAAAGGGAACTTTTTTTAATTAAGAAAATGGAGAGAATAAGCACAAATAGTCAAGAATCATTATAAAATATATATAAATCAATAAATTAAACAAATGGCAACCATAGCACCGAATGATAAAAAAAAATCTTCACTCGCAACTAAAATAGACTCGCTATCATCATTAACTTTATTTATTACCGTCATTCATTCATGAATGTCTGTTTACCCCTATTTCAACCGAATGCTCTGCGTTCGGTTTTTTTTTACTCTTCTTTACACAAAGCTGACTGCTCTGTGCTACCGATGAAAAACTATCACGTCTATTAATCATCCCGTCACGTCGAGATCAGAAATAAACCTTATTATTAATTTCTTGTTATTTAATGCTAAATGTATACATCCACTACAAAATATTTGTACCCGTTATTATCCGCTGTACACTTTTGCACCATCGGAGGGTTGCAGCAAAATGTGACGTAGACAATGCAAACTCTGTGGCATGGTCCAGGTATGGCAATTCATACATTACCCTTTATACTGCCCCTTCAACTTTCGCGTCGTTTAACAGGTCATAAACACGAATGAGTCAGTCTGACACAACGGCTTCTACCCGATTCTCCCTACTACCGGGAAATATTACCCGTTACTTCTTATTACTGATCGTGGTGCTGTTGGTGATGATGGGCGTCATGGTCCAGAGCGCCGTCAATACCTGGCTAAAGGATAAGAGCTATCAGATTGTCGATATCACCCATGCCATTCATAAAAGGGTCGATACCTGGCGATACGTGACCTGGCAAATTTATGACAATATTGCCGCCACGCCGGGCTCGCCTGGCGCAGAAGGGCTGCAGGAAACTCGCCTGAAACAAGATGTCTACTATCTTGAAAAACCTCGCAGAAAAACCGAGGCGCTGATTTTCGGCTCACATGACAGCTCTACGCTGGAGATGACCCAACGAATCTCAACCTATCTGGATACGCTGTGGGGCGCGGAAAATATTCCATGGTCAATGTATTACCTTAATGGTCAGGACAATAGCCTGATCCTTATCTCAACATTGCCGCTAAAAGATCTGACTTCCGGCTTTAAGGAATCGACGATCGGTAATATTGTCGACTCCCGGCGCGCTGAAATGTTGCAGCAGGCCAATGCGCTGGATGAGCGCGAAAGCTTCTCGTCGTTGCGCCGTCTGGTCTGGCAAAACGGACATTACTTCACGCTGCGCACGACCTTTAATCAGCCGGGACATCTGGCAACGGTTGTCGCCTTTGACCTGCCGATTAATGACCTGATCCCTGCCGGCATGCCGCTGGACAGTTTCCATCTGGTCCCTGATGCCAGTTCAACGACTGAACATGTTAATGAAAAAGAGTCGCCTGACAGCGTCAGTATTAGCTTCAACAACAGTAAAATTGAGATCTCATCGGCGCTGGACACGACGGATATGCGGCTGGTCTGGCAGGTTCCATTTGGCTCATTGCTACTCGATACGCTGCAAAACATTCTGCTGCCGCTGTTACTGAACATCGCGTTGCTGGCCCTGGCGCTGTTTGGTTATACCACCTTTCGTCACCTCCCTGCCCGTTCAACCGAAGTGGCGCCAAATCATGCGGCAAATAATGAACTGCGGATCCTGCGTGCGATCAATGAAGAGATTGTTTCCCTGCTGCCGCTGGGATTGTTGGTGCACGATCAAGAAGCCAACCGCACGGTAATTAGCAATAAAATTGCCGACCACCTGCTGCCGCATTTAAATCTGCAAAATATTACCAGTATGGCGGAACAACATCAGGGCGTTATTCAGGCCACTATCAATAATGAACTGTATGAAATCAGGCTGTTTCGCAGCCAGATCTCATCGCGAACGCAGATCTTTATCATTCGTGACCAGGACCGTGAAGTACTGGTTAATAAGAAGTTGAAGCAAGCGCAGCGGCTGTATGAGAAAAACCAGCAGGCCCGCGCGGCCTTTATGCAGAATATTGGTAATGCGCTGAAGGACCCGGCTAAAACACTGGCTGCTAATGCCGCCGCGCTCAATACCCCCGACAGCCAAAAACTGGCCAATCAGGCCGACGTTCTGGTTCGCATGGTGGATGAAATCCAGTTGGCTAACTTGCTGGAAAGCGACGCCTGGAAAGGTGAATCGACGCTGTTTTCCGTGCAGGCGTTGATTGACGACGTGGTCCCGGAGGTGTTGCCGGCTATTAAGCGTAAAGGGCTGCAGCTACTGATTAAAAATCACCTTAGCGCTCATGACGAACGCCGTGGCGACCGCGATGCCCTACGTCGTATTTTGCTGTTGCTGATTCAATATGCGGTAACCACCACGCAGATTGGTAAAATCACACTGGAGGTCGATCAGGATGAATCGGAAGCTGAACGTCTGACCTTCCGCATTCTGGATACCGGGGAAGGCGTCACGCTACAGGAAGTTGATAACCTGCATTTCCCGTTCATTAATGACACACAAGGCGATCGTTATGGCAAAGCCAACCCATTAACGTTTTGGCTGTGCGATCAGTTAGCCCGTAAGCTGGGTGGACACCTGAACATTAAAGCGCGGGAAGAGCTTGGAACACGTTATATAGTCCATGTTAAAATGCCTCTGCACGATCAACATGCTGATAGTGAAGAGCGCCTGTTAGATGACGTCTGCGTGATGGTTGATGTGACCTCTAATGACGTACGGAGCATTGTATTACGTCAACTGGAAAACTGGGGGGCAACCTGCATCACGCCCGACGAACGGTTGAATAGTCAAGAATATGATCTCTTTTTAACAGATAATCCGTCTAATCTTACTGCCTCGGGCTTGCTTTTAAGCGATGATGAGTCTGGCGTACGGAAAATTGGCCCCGGCCAGCTGCGCGTCAACTTTAATATGAGCAATGCTATGCAGGAAGCTGTCCTCGAGCTGATAGAAGAGCAGTTGGCACAAGAAGAGCTCCAGGAGCTCCCTCTCGGCGGAGATGCAAACGCCGAACTTCATGCCAGCGGTTACTATGCACTCTTTGTAGACACAGTACCGGATGATGTTAAGAGGTTGTATACTGAGGCAGCAATCAGTGATTTCGCTGCGTTAGCCCAAACGGCTCATCGCCTGAAAGGCGTGTTTGCCATGCTTAATCTGGTACCCGGCAAGCAGTTATGTGAAGCGCTGGAACATCTTATTCAAGAGAAAGATGCTCCAGGTATAGAAAAATACATCAGCGACATTGACGCATACGTCAAGAGCTTGCTGTAGCAAGGTAGCCCAATACATGAACACTATGAACGTAATTATTGCCGATGACCACCCGATTGTACTGTTCGGTATTCGTAAGTCACTTGAACAGATCGAGTGGGTTAATGTTGTCGGCGAATTTGAAGACTCCACAGCACTGATCAACAATTTGCCTAAGTTAGATGCTCATGTGTTGATTACCGACCTCTCCATGCCGGGAGATAAATACGGTGATGGGATCACGTTAATAAAATACATCAAGCGCCATTTCCCGAGCCTGTCGATTATTGTACTGACCATGAACAATAACCCGGCCATCCTGAGCGCGGTGCTGGATCTCGATATTGAAGGGATTGTCCTGAAGCAAGGCGCGCCAACAGACCTGCCGAAAGCGCTGGCCGCGCTGCAAAAGGGGAAGAAATTTACTCCGGAAAGCGTTTCTCGTCTGCTGGAAAAAATCAGCGCCAGTGGCTATGGCGACAAACGCCTGTCACCGAAAGAGAGCGAAGTTCTGCGCCTGTTTGCCGAAGGTTTCCTGGTGACTGAAATTGCCAAAAAGCTCAACCGCAGTATTAAAACCATCAGCAGCCAGAAAAAATCGGCGATGATGAAACTCGGTGTGGAAAACGATATCGCGCTGTTGAATTACCTCTCTTCCGTGACGCTGAGTCCTTCAGATAAAGAGTAATTAACTGCCTGATGGCACTGCGTTTATCAGGCCTACGAACAGTTTGTTCCGTAGGCCTGGTAAGGCAAACCCCGCTATCCGGCATCTTTATCCCCGCGCCTTCCTCACTCTTTCCGCATAGACCGTCAGCGTTTGCTTCAATACATCTAATGTCACTGGCTTGGAAAGACAGCTATCCATACCGGATTCCAGACACCGCTGCTTCTCTTCAGCCAGCGCGTTTGCCGTCACGCCCACAACCGGCAACGTTAAACCTAACTGGCGGATGCGCTGAGTCAAGCGATAACCATCCATGTTTGGCATGTTGACGTCGCTCAGCACGATGTCGATATGGTTTTTACTCAGTACATTGAGGGCATCGACACCGTCATTTGCCGTTTTACACTGATATCCCAACGATCCCAGTTGATCGGCCAGTAAACGCCGGTTGATAGGATGATCGTCGACCACCAGTATCATCATGTCATCGTTGGTAGCGCCGACTTTATCCGGGGCGGGTAGCGCCGTCGAGAGTTCTTCACTCCCCAGATCAACGCTGTAAATATGCGCCAGCAGCGCGGGCAGTTCGTGCGGTGACGCCACGCTGTGCACCCACTCCCCTGGCCCCCTTTCCAACGGAATCCCAATATGGCGACGGCAGAAAATCACCGCGGCACGTCCTTGCCACGCCTGTTCCAGCACATCATCGGCAACCAACAAGTCATCAGCATCCGGGCGCTGCCCCTCATAACGCAGCACGGTCACCCCGTTACGCATCAGACTGGATTCGACAAAGCGATACAGCGATGCGTTACGCACCGCCAGCCAGCAACGGGTGCCAGCCAGTCCTTCTACGCCTTTTTTCTGCGGATACTGGGCGCCATAAAGAGGAATACGGAGCGTAAACTGGCTGCCCATTCCCGGTTCTGAATCAACGGAAATGTCGCCATCCATCATGCTGATCAGTTTTTCACAGATAGCCAAACCGAGCCCGGTTCCCTGGAAATTACGCTGTACGCCAGTGCCCACCTGGAAGAAAGGATCGAACAAACGGACCACTTCTTTGGCGGGGATACCCACCCCGGTATCACGCACACGGATACTGAGGTAATCACCGTCACACTGCACATGCAGCACAATGCAGCCGGTATCGGTAAACTTGATCGCGTTACTCAGCAGATTGGAGATCACCTGCTGTAAACGCATAGGATCGCCATTCAACGCGACGGGCACATCCGGGTCGATGAAACAGTACAATCCCAACTGCTTACGCACCACCAGCGGCAGATAGTTTGCCGTAATATGGCTCATCACTTCACGCGGTGAGAACTCGCGCGGTTCAATCTTCAACTGTTCAGATTCAATTTTCGAGAAATCGAGAATATCGCTGATAATTTTCAACAGCAGGCTGGAAGAGTTATTCATCGCCGTCACCAGGCGATCCACCCCATTGGGTAACTCTTTGGTTTGCAACAAATCGAGGTTACCGATAATGCCATACAGCGGCGTACGCAGCTCATGGCTCACTGTCGCAAGGAACATCGATTTGGACTGACTCGCCTGTTCCGCCGCCTGGGCCATCTCCTGCAACGACTCTTCCATTTTAACGCGCGCACTGACGTCAACCAGGACGCAAATTGCCACGTTTTCATTGCGATAGCGCGAATGCACAAAGCTGATTTGCAGATTGGTATTGTTACTGGTCAGCACATCGACAAAATTAACCTGCTGGCCGCAGATGATTTGCGTTAACCGTTGCCGGTCTTCATGCGTCAGCATGTTCAGATAGGTATGCGCCAGTTCATTACTCAGGATGTTAATGCCATCCAGCGTGCGCAAAATACAAATCCCCACCGGCGCGGAAGCCACGATTTTACGGTTAAATTGCTCGTGTTCCTCCAGGCGCTGAGCATCGCTTTCCGCAGGAATAAAAATACGCCGCTCATACATACGCGTAAGCATAAACAATGCCGCGCCGACCAGCACATTCAGCAGAATAGCGTTCAGGATCATCATGCGGATCCGCTCCAGCACCAGATCAACCGGAACAGAGTACACAATGCTCAGCGATGACGGCGGGAGATTTTTCTTCAGCACCAGATCGCGAAAACCCGGCGTATAGCCAAACCAGGAACGCTCCTGCATCCAGCGTGGTTCAGCCTTAATATTCCCCTCAGGGCCGGTGAGCGAAATCAGCGCATGACCATTTTCATCGAGAATGGTCACCCCCATCGGCAAACTGCCCGGCGTGAAGAAGTTCTCCATGCGAATAGGTTGTTCCACGCCCAGCAGCGCCTGCAGACGGTTGGCAAGATAAACCGGCGTCAGCGCATAGAAATAGCCCACTCCAGGACGCGGCCCCTGGCTAATCCAGAACAGGTTATTACCGTTTTCATCCTGCGGCGCATTGCGATACTTAATAATGCGCTCATGCAGCGCTTTCAGGGCCTGGTCACGTTCGACGGGCATCTCACGCAGACCAAAGTTCGCCATACAGAGATTATCGCTGCCGATCAGGAATACGCGATTCAAATCATAGGCAGCAGAAAAATTGTCGCGCCAGTAGCGCATAAACCACGCCAGCGACTCCAGAGAACCTCGCCAGGCGTTGCCCACCACCGAACAGTCGGAGTCGGCAAACAGCGGCTCAAAATTAGGTACGACGGTTTTGTCATCCCGCGCCCGCAGCGACATCACGCCGTTTTCCGCCGTTAAGCGATTCTCGGCAATATATTTCAGCTCTTTAATAACATCCGATGTGCGCTGGATATAACGCTGGGCCTGGTCGGAGCTGAGGTTAAGTTCCTGATGGATCTCAGACTCTCTCTGGTGCAGCGCGTTCACAATGTAGAACACGGAGGCAAAAGCGATCAGACACCAGATCAGGAGCGCCAACGCTCTGAACAGGTAGCGTGAGACTTTTAGGGTTGAATGAACGGAAGCAAGGTATTTCAAAGGGGCGAAGCTCCGCCTCAGGGCATTAATAGAGTGTGGTTAAGGTAGCGGTAAATGTCCGGCGTCGCAATGCCCTCTCTTTACGGGAATATGATACACCGCTCTGAAACCGTTGTCTTAACCCGTGATAATCGTCGTTTGCCTGAAACACACTGCACGGATGTCTGAATGCGCGACCTGAGATGGCTGGCTCGTCGGTTATATCCACGACGATTACGCAACCAAATGATCATGATGGCCATTCTGATGGTCATCATTCCGACGATATCCATAGGTTATATCGTAGAAACTGAAGGCCGTTCAGCAGTCTTATCTGAAAAAGAGAAAAAACTGTCATCAGTCATAGCGCTGCTAAACGATGCGCTGGGCGACAGCTTTAACGACTACGATAACCTGCCGCGCGAAGAGCGCATTCGGGCGCTTAATCATGAGTTAGCTCCTGTTACCGAGCGAATTACCCGGGCGTTTCCCGGCGTTGGCGCAGGGTATTACCACAAAGCGCTGGATGCCATTATCACCTACGCGCCCTCTGCGCTGTATCAGAGCAATGTAGGTATCACTATCACCGACGATCATCCGGGACGCGAAGTAATGAGTAGCAATGCGCCAGTGGTCTATTCAGGGCGACAGGTGCGTGGCGACATACTCAACTCCATGATCCCAATAGAGCGCCAGGGAGAGGTTATTGGGTACATCTGGGCCAATGAGCTAACCCAAGATATTCGCCAGCAGGCCTGGAGAATGGACGTCAGGATAATTGCCGTACTGGTTACCGGGCTCATCTTTAGCCTGCTGTTGATCGTGCATTTTTCACGCCGACTCAGTGCGAATATCGACATTATCACTGATGGACTCTCAACGCTGGCACAAAAAACGCCCGCCCGACTGCCTGAACTCCCCGGCGAGTTAGGACAAATCAGCCGTAGCGTTAATGCGCTGGCGCAAACGCTACGGGACACCAAAACCCTCAACGATCTGATTATTGAAAATGCCGCAGATGGTGTGATCGCCATCGACAGACAAGGTGACGTCACCACCATGAACCCGGCGGCAGAGCAGATAACGGGCTACACACTGCATGAGCTGGTGGGTCAATCTTATGCGACGCTGTTTGCCAATACGCAGTTTCATAGCCCGGTACTGGATACTCTCGAGCACGGTACTGAGCACGTGGCTCAGGAGATTAGCTTTCCGGGACGTGAACGCACCATTGAGATAAGTGTTACCACCAGCCGGATCCATAACGCACACGGCGAACTGATTGGCGCGCTGGTTATTTTCTCCGATTTAACCGCCCGGAAAGAGACCCAGCGTCGGTTGGCGCAAACCGAAAGGCTCGCCACTCTGGGTGAACTGATGGCCGGGGTCGCGCATGAAGTGAGAAACCCGCTGACCGCAATCCGTGGCTACGTCCAGATCATCCGCCAGCAAACCTCCCTGCCGGAACATCAGGAGTATTTATCTGTTGTGCTTAACGAAATTGATTCCATCAATAAAGTTATTCAACAGCTGTTAGATTTTTCACGTCCGCGACAAAGCCAGTGGCAGCAGATTCAGCTCAATGCGTTGATTGAAGAGACGCTAATCCTGGTGCAAACCGCCGGCCTTCAGGCACGGATTGGTTTTACCACGGAATTAGATCCTAGCCTGCCGCCGATCGTCGCCGATCGCGAACTCCTCAAGCAGGTGATCCTCAACATTTTAATCAATGCAGTACAGGCGATCGCTGCGCGAGGCGAAATTCGCATTCGCACCTGGCAATACTCGGCCTCACAACAGGCCGTGATGATTGAAGATAATGGCAATGGTATCGATCTCGCCATTCAGAAGAAAATATTCGATCCCTTTTTTACGACGAAAGCATCAGGCACTGGTCTTGGACTGGCGCTGAGCCAGCGCATTATCAATGCGCATCAGGGGGATATCCACGTAACCAGCCAGCCTGGCTGTGGGGCGATATTCACTCTGATTTTACCTCTTAACCCGCTGGGAAATCCGTCAGAATGAAAACGACATACCGTATTCTCATCGTTGATGATGAAGAAAATGTTCGCCGTATGCTTGCCACCGCATTTTCCCTGCAAGGGCATGAAACGCATTGCGCCAGCGACGGGAAAGCCGCGCTGAGCCTGTTTAGCGAAACACAGCCAGACGTCGTGCTGATGGATATTCGTATGCCGGAGATGGACGGCATCGACGCGCTGAAAGTGATGCGCGCCCAGCAACCCCGTATCCCCGTCATTCTGATGACCGCGTATGCCGAAGTCGAAACCGCCGTAGAAGCGCTACGTAGCGGCGCATTTGATTACGTGATTAAGCCCTTTGATCTCGACGAGCTTAGCATGGTGATTCAACGCGCATTGCAACTGCAGGAGATGAAACAGGAAATCCGCAATCTACACAAAGCGTTGAGCACCAGCTGGCAGTGGGGGCATATTCTGACCAACAGTCCGCGTATGATGGATATCTGTAAAGACACGGCGAAAATCGCCCTCTCACAGGCCAATGTCCTGATAAGCGGTGAAAGCGGCACAGGAAAAGAGCTGATCGCCCGCGCCATTCACTACAACAGCAAACGCGCCAATGGCCCATTTATCAAAGTTAACTGCGCGGCTCTGCCGGAGTCGCTGCTGGAAAGCGAGCTATTTGGTCACGAAAAAGGCGCTTTTACCGGGGCACAGACGTTGCGTCAGGGGTTATTCGAGCGCGCTCATCAGGGAACGCTGTTGCTTGATGAAATTGGTGAGATGCCGCTGGTGTTACAAGCCAAACTGCTGCGTATTTTGCAGGAGAGAGAGTTTGAACGCATCGGCGGGCACCAGACCATTCGCGTTGATATTCGTATCGTCGCCGCTACCAACCGCTGCCTGCAAACCATGGTGAAGGAAGGAACGTTTCGCGAAGACCTGTTTTACCGGCTCAACGTTATCCATTTAACTTTGCCTCCCTTGCGCGAGCGTCGTGAAGACATTGCCTTACTCGCCAACCACTTTTTACAAAAATTCAGCGCTGAAAATCAGCGCGATATTATCGAGATCGACCCGACGGCAATGTCGATGCTCGCCGCCTGGTCCTGGCCGGGTAACATTCGTGAACTGTCAAACGTCATCGAACGTGCCGTCATTATGAATACTGGCGCGATAATTTTTGCCGACGATCTCCCCGACGCTTTCCGCAACCCGGTGAGCGCCACGACAGAGACAAAACCGACTCACTCCGGGGAGCGCAATCTGAAAGAAGAGATTAAGCGTGAGGAAAAACGCATTATCCTCGAAGTCCTCGACAGTCAGGACGGCAACCGCACCCGCACGGCGTTGATGCTGGGGATTAGCCGACGCGCCCTGATGTATAAATTACAAGAGTACGGCATCGACCCTTCGGGTTCCTGATACGCAAATTTGCTATGCAGAATTTTGCACACTGCGCAAAATTCTGCATAGCCCCTCGCTTTACCTCCCCGTTAGAAATATAGAAATACATTAATAAATTCAAGCGATTAAAGATTAATACGTCTTTTAAAGCATCCTGGCATTCTGCTTGCACTTCCCTGAGCGTACCCAAAATGGAGTATGCAAAAGGGAAACATAATGAAAACAAAACTGATTACCTTACAAGACGCTACAGGCTTCTTTCGTGACGGCATGACCATCATGGTCGGTGGTTTTATGGGGGTAGGCACACCGCCTCGCCTGGTTGAAGCCCTGCTGGAATCCGGCGTCAGAGATCTGACGCTGATTGCTAACGATACTGCATTTGTCGATACCGGTATCGGGCCACTGATCGTCAATGGACGGGTGAGCAAAGTCATTGCCTCGCACATTGGCACCAACCCGGAAACCGGTCGTCGCATGATTGCCGGCGAGATGGACGTACAGTTGGTTCCGCAAGGTACCCTGATCGAGCAAATTCGCTGCGGCGGCGCGGGTCTTGGTGGTTTTCTGACGCCTACCGGCGTTGGCACCATCGTGGAAGATGGTAAGCAGACCATCACGCTCGAGGGCAAAACCTGGTTGCTTGAACGCCCATTGCGCGCCGATTTAGCGCTTATTCGCGCCCATCGCTCTGACATGCTTGGAAACCTCACCTACCAGCTCAGCGCCCGAAACTTTAACCCTCTGATTGCTCTCGCCGCTGACATCACGCTGGTTGAACCGGATGAAATGGTTGAAACAGGCGAGCTGCAGCCTGACCAGATTGTTACCCCCGGCGCCGTTATCGACCATATCGTCATTCCACAGGAGAGCTAATCATGGATGCTAAACAACGTATTGCGCGCCGGGTGGCGCAAGAGCTTCGCGATGGCGATATCGTCAACTTAGGTATTGGCCTGCCAACCATGGTAGCCAACTACTTGCCTGCAGATATTCACATTACGCTGCAATCTGAGAATGGTTTTCTGGGACTGGGCCCGGTGACCACCGCGCATCCTGACCTGGTAAACGCGGGCGGCCAACCGTGCGGTATTTTGCCAGGCGCGGCGATGTTTGATAGCGCCATGTCGTTCGCGTTGATTCGCGGCGGTCACGTTGATGCCTGTGTATTGGGTGGGTTACAGGTCGATGAGCAGGCAAACCTTGCCAACTGGGTGGTTCCCGGCAAGATGGTGCCCGGCATGGGGGGCGCTATGGATCTGGTGACCGGTGCACGGAAAGTCATTATTGCCATGGAGCATTGCGCGAAAGACGGCTCAGCAAAAATCCTGCGGCAATGCACCATGCCGCTCACCGCGCAGCATGCTGTGCACATGCTGGTCACTGAACTTGCCGTATTCCGCTTTATTGACGGCAAAATGTGGCTGACTGAAATTGTCGAAGGATGTGATATCGCCACGCTGCGTGAAAAAACCGAAGCGCAGTTTGCTATTGCCGACGATCTGCTCATCCTGCGAGGTGACGCATGATTGGCCGCATCGCTCGCTTTATGACACGGGTGGTCAGTCGCTGGCTGCCCGACCCGCTGATTTTTGCCATGTTGTTAACATTGCTGACCTTCGGTATCGCGCTATGGTTAACGCCACAGACGCCTATCAGCATGGTGAAATTCTGGGGTGACGGTTTCTGGAACCTGCTGGCGTTTGGTATGCAGATGGCGCTAATCATCGTGACCGGCCATGCGTTAGCCAGTTCCGGGCCGGTGAAAAGCCTGCTGCGTACGGCGGCATCCGCTGCCAAAACCCCCGCCCAGGGCGTAATGCTGGTCACTTTTTTTGGTTCGGTTGCCTGCGTTATCAACTGGGGATTCGGTCTGGTGGTTGGGGCGATGTTCGCCCGCGAAGTCGCTCGTCGGGTACCGGGTTCCGATTATCCGTTACTGATTGCCTGCGCCTACATCGGCTTCCTGACCTGGGGCGGTGGTTTTTCCGGCTCAATGCCTTTGTTGGCGGCAACGCCTGGCAACCCGGTCGAGCACATAGCGGGATTAATTCCCGTCGCGGATACCCTGTTCACCGGCTTCAATATCTTCATCACCGTGGCGCTGATTGTGGTAATGCCGTTCATCACGCGCATGATGACGCCAAAACCTGCAGATGTGGTGAGCATCGATCCGAAACTATTACTGGAAGAAGCTGATTTTCAGAAGAAGCTGCCGCCAGACGCGCCGCCGTCGGAAAAACTGGAAGAAAGCCGCATTCTGGCACTGATCATCGGTGCATTAGGTATTGCCTATCTGGGCATCTACTTTGCTGAGAAAGGTTTCAACATCACCATCAATACCGTCAACCTGATGTTTATGATTGCCGGTCTGCTGCTGCATAAAACACCGATGGCCTATATGCGCGCCGTCAGCGCTGCCGCACGTAGCACCGCCGGGATTCTGGTGCAATTCCCCTTCTACGCCGGTATTCAGTTGATGATGGAGCACTCCGGTCTCGGTGGGCTTATTACCGAATTTTTCATTAACGTCGCCAACAAAGATACCTTCCCGCTGATGACCTTCTTCAGTTCAGCGCTGATTAACTTTGCCGTGCCGTCCGGCGGCGGCCATTGGGTTATTCAGGGACCGTTCGTCATGCCTGCGGCGCAGGCGCTGGGTGCCGATCTTGGCAAATCAGTGATGGCCATCGCCTACGGGGAGCAGTGGATGAACATGGCACAACCATTCTGGGCGCTACCGGCTCTGGCCATCGCCGGGCTGGGCGTGCGCGACATTATGGGGTACTGCATCACCGCCCTGCTCTTCTCCGGCGTCATTTTTGTTATTGGATTGACCCTGTTCTGACGGCAACAACTTCTTAAAAGGAACTGAAAAATGAAAAACTGTGTCATCGTCAGCGCGGCACGTACCGCAATCGGCAGTTTTAACGGCGCACTGGCAACAACGGGTGCCGTCGAGCTTGGAGCCACCGTCATTAGAGCCGCCCTTGAGCGTGCTCACCTTGACCCTCAACGCGTGGACGAGGTGATTATGGGCAACGTGTTGCAGTCAGGACTCGGACAAAATCCGGCGCGTCAGGCATTGTTAAAAAGCGGCCTGTCCGACACCGTTTGCGGCTTTACCGTCAACAAAGTGTGCGGCTCGGGCCTGAAAAGCGTAGCGCTTGCTGCCCTCGCAATTAAGGCAGGACAAGCTCAGGCGATCGTGGCGGGAGGGATGGAAAACATGAGCCAGGCCCCCTACCTGTTAGACGCAAAGGCCCGCTGGGGATATCGTCTTGGTGATGGGCAATTGTCAGACGTTATTCTGCGCGACGGCCTGATCTGCGCCGAGCATGGGTACCACATGGGGATCACCGCAGAAAATGTCGCCAAAGAGTACGGCATCAGCCGCGAAATGCAGGATGAACTGGCACTGCAGTCACAACGTAAAGCCGTGGCTGCCATCACATCCGGCGCATTCGAGGCTGAAATCGTGCCCGTCAGCGTGTCGTCCCGTAAAAAAACCATCATCTTTGAGCGCGACGAGTTCCCCAAAGCTGACTCAACGGCGGAAGGGCTCGCCGCCTTACGCCCGGCCTTTGATAAAACAGGAACCGTCACCGCAGGCAACGCTTCGGGGATCAACGACGGTGCGGCGGCATTAGTGGTAATGGAAGAGTCTGCGGCACTGGCGGCAGGGCTGAAACCGCTGGCGCGGATCAAAGCCTGGGCCAGCGGCGGCGTGGCACCGGCGATGATGGGGATGGGGCCGGTTCCAGCCACGCAAAAAGCGCTACAGCTGAGCGGGCTGCAGCTGTCCGATATCGATCTTATCGAAGCCAACGAGGCATTTGCCGCGCAGTTTCTTGCCGTCGGCAAAACGCTGGGGTTCGATCCGCAAAAGGTTAACGTCAACGGCGGGGCCATTGCGCTGGGGCATCCTATTGGCGCCAGCGGCGCACGAATTCTGGTTACGCTGCTGCATGCGCTACAGGCACGCGATCAAACGCTTGGGCTTGCCACGCTGTGCATTGGCGGCGGTCAGGGAATCGCAATGATTGTGGAACGCATGAATTAAAAAAAGGGCCGGATTTCTCCGGCCCTTTTCATAACATCTCAATTACTCGTCAGCGTCATCCGCTGCATCATCATCGGTTTCTGCTTCAGGCGCGATATCCTCGTCGCCCTCAGCGGCACTTCCGTCGATGGAGTCGAGTTCTTCATCATCAACCGGCTCAGCAACGCGTTGCAGACCCACGACGTTTTCATCTTCCGCAGTACGGATGAGGATCACACCCTGGGTGTTACGCCCTACTACGCTGATTTCCGACACGCGAGTACGCACCAGCGTACCTGCATCGGTGATCATCATGATCTGGTCGGTATCTTCAACCTGTACCGCGCCAACAACAGAGCCGTTGCGCTCGGTCACTTTGATGGAGATAACGCCCTGAGTCGCACGAGACTTGGTCGGATACTCTTCTGCCGCGGTACGCTTACCGTAGCCGTTTTGCGTCACGGTCAGGATAGCGCCTTCGCCGCGCGGAATAATCAGAGAAACGACTTTGTCTTCGCCTGCCAGCTTGATACCGCGTACGCCGGTCGCGGTACGACCCATCGCACGAACGGCATCTTCTTTAAAGCGCACTACTTTACCCGCGGCAGAGAACAGCATGACTTCGTCACTACCGGACGTCAGGTCAACGCCAATCAGCTCGTCGCCTTCGTTCAGGTTAACCGCAATGATACCGGCGGAACGCGGACGGCTGAACTCGGTCAGCGCGGTTTTCTTCACGGTACCGCTGGCGGTCGCCATAAAGACGTTCACACCTTCTTCGTACTCGCGTACCGGCAGAATAGCGGTGATACGTTCGTTCGCTTCCAATGGCAGCAGGTTGACGATTGGACGTCCACGCGCGCCACGGCTGGCTTCCGGCAACTGATAAACCTTCATCCAGTACAAACGACCACGGCTGGAGAAGCAGAGGATCGTGTCATGGGTGTTGGCCACCAGCAGGCGGTCAATAAAGTCTTCTTCTTTAATACGTGCTGCTGATTTGCCTTTACCGCCACGACGCTGTGCTTCGTAATCGGTTAACGGCTGATATTTCACGTAGCCCTGATGAGACAAGGTCACGACAACATCTTCCTGGCTAATCAGATCTTCGATATTGATGTCAGCGCTGTTGGCGGTGATTTCGGTACGACGTTCGTCGCCGAACTGCTCGCGAATCAGCTCCATCTCTTCACGGATAACTTCCATCAGACGATCTGCGCTGCCCAGAATATGCAGCAGTTCAGCGATCTGCTCCAGCAGCTCTTTGTATTCGTCGAGCAGTTTTTCATGCTCAAGGCCGGTCAGTTTCTGCAAACGCAGATCCAGGATCGCCTGGGCCTGCTGTTCAGTCAGGTAGTACTGACCGTCACGCACGCCAAATTCCGGCTCCAGCCATTCAGGACGCGCGGCGTCATCACCGGCACGTTCCAGCATGGCGGACACGTTACCCAGCTCCCACGAACGCGCAACCAACGCAGCTTTCGCTTCTGCCGGGGTCGGCGCGCGGCGGATCAGTTCAATGATTGGGTCAATGTTCGCCAGCGCAATCGCCAACGCTTCAAGGATATGCGCACGGTCGCGGGCTTTACGCAGTTCAAAGATAGTACGGCGCGTTACGACTTCACGACGGTGACGTACAAACGCGGCAATAATATCTTTCAGGTTCATGATCTTCGGCTGACCATGGTGCAGCGCAACCATGTTGATACCGAAAGAAACCTGCAGTTGGGTCTGGGAATAAAGGTTGTTCAGAACCACTTCCCCGACCGCATCGCGTTTCACTTCAATCACGATGCGCATACCGTCTTTATCAGACTCGTCACGCAGCGCGCTGATGCCTTCAACGCGTTTGTCTTTTACCAGCTCGGCGATTTTCTCGATCAGGCGCGCTTTGTTCACCTGATATGGAATTTCATGGACGATGATGGTTTCACGGCCGGTTTTGGCGTCGGCTTCGACTTCCGCGCGGGCGCGAATGTACACTTTGCCGCGACCGGTACGGTAGGCTTCTTCGATACCACGACGACCGTTAATGATCGCGGCGGTCGGGAAGTCCGGACCCGGAATATGCTCCATCAGCCCTTCAATGCTGATGTCTTCATCGTCAATGTATGCCAGACAGCCGTTGATCACTTCCGTCAGGTTGTGCGGCGGAATGTTGGTTGCCATACCTACCGCGATACCGGACGAACCGTTCACCAGCAGGTTAGGAATTTTGGTCGGCATGACGTCAGGAATTTGTTCGGTGCCGTCGTAGTTATCGACGAAATCAACCGTTTCTTTTTCCAGGTCAGCCATCAGCTCATGGGCGATTTTCGACATACGGATTTCCGTATAACGCATCGCCGCTGCGGAGTCGCCATCGACAGAACCAAAGTTACCCTGACCATCTACCAGCATGTAACGCAAGGAGAATGGCTGCGCCATACGAACAATGGTGTCGTAAACGGCGATATCACCATGAGGGTGGTATTTACCGATTACGTCACCAACGACACGGGCAGATTTTTTATAGGCTTTATTCCAGTCGTTGCCCAATACGTTCATGGCGTAAAGTACGCGACGGTGAACCGGTTTCAGGCCATCTCGGACGTCTGGCAGCGCACGGCCAACAATGACCGACATCGCATAATCCAGATATGAGCTCTTCAGCTCTTCCTCAATGTTGACCGGTGTAATTTCTCTCGCAAGGTCGCTCATCTAACCGCTATCCCTCTACTGTATCCCGGATTCAAAGGTCGCAAATTATAACACATTCGCACAGATTCAGGTAAATGGATTCCCCCTGACAGAGGCTTTATTCATCCCGTCAGGCTGATATACTCATTTGCATCGCAAATTTAGGAGTAGAAGCCCCAATGAATGCCGAAAAACCCCCGGTAAGTCACAACGTTGACCATGAAGAAATTGCCAAGTTTGAAGCAGTCGCGTCACGCTGGTGGGACCTTGAGGGGGAATTTAAGCCACTGCACCGCATTAACCCGCTGCGTCTGGGCTACATCACGGAGCGCTCAGGCGGCCTGTTTGGTAAAAAGGTACTCGACGTCGGCTGCGGCGGCGGCATTCTGGCGGAAAGTATGGCGCGCGAAGGCGCAACCGTCACGGGCCTGGATATGGGCTTTGAACCGTTACAGGTAGCAAAACTGCATGCGCTGGAGAGCGGTATCCAGGTCGAGTACGTCCAGGAAACCGTCGAAGAGCACGCGGAAAAACATGCGCACCAGTATGACGTGGTGACCTGTATGGAAATGCTGGAGCACGTGCCGGACCCGCAGTCGGTGGTCAGCGCCTGCGCCAGGCTGGTCAAACCGGGCGGCGAAGTGTTTTTCTCCACGCTTAACCGCAACGGCAAATCCTGGCTGATGGCCGTGGTCGGAGCGGAATATATTTTGCGCATGGTGCCGAAAGGCACGCATGATGTGAAAAAATTTATTAAGCCTGCAGAGTTATTACAGTGGGTAGATCAGACCGTGCTGAAAGAGCGTCATATGACCGGCCTGCACTACAACCCGATCACCAACAGCTTTAAACTCGGTCCGGGCGTAGATGTGAACTATATGGTCCATACCACTGCCAGCGTTGATTAACCGCTTCCTGTAGGCCGGATAAGGCGTCCAACGCTGCTATTCGGCATGCTGACAGGAACAGGGCCTGATGGCGCTTCGCTTATCAGGCCTACAATTCCTGTGCCAGATCATAAGAACTTTCTTCGCCTTAGATGAAGAAATCAGCACTCGATCAAATTTTCTATTTTTTTTCTCAATTATTGACATCCCCGCCAGGCCTTATAAGACGCGCACTTAGCGATTCTTACCCTTTTGCAACCTCAATTTAACGTCAAAATCAACTCTTGTGCTGAAAAGAATCCCTACTAGAATACTCACCATATAGCGTCTATTTTATCAAACAACCCCTACATATAGTATTTATCCACAGACTTAGTCACAACATGACTCTGTGGATAATATGGGGGATATTTTTTCTTTCACGGACAGGTAAAAAACCACATGAATCAGAGTCTGCTGGTGACAAAGCGTGATGGTAGTACAGAGCGCATCAATCTCGACAAAATCCACCGAGTTCTGGATTGGGCGGCAGAAGGACTGAATAACGTATCGATTTCTCAGGTCGAGCTGCGCTCTCATATTCAGTTTTATGACGGTATCAAAACGTCCGATATCCATGAGACGATCATCAAAGCAGCCGCCGACCTGATCTCCCGCGAGGCACCGGATTATCAGTACCTGGCTGCCCGCCTGGCCATTTTCCACCTGCGTAAAAAAGCCTACGGCGAGTTTGAACCGCCTGCACTTTACGACCATGTCGTGAAAATGGTTGAAATGGGCAAATACGACAATCATCTGCTGGAAGACTACACGGAAGAAGAGTTCAAGCAGATGGACTCGTTCATCGTACACGACCGTGATATGACCTTCTCCTATGCTGCGGTGAAGCAGTTAGAAGGTAAATATCTGGTGCAAAACCGTGTCACCGGTGAGATTTATGAAAGCGCGCAGTTCCTCTACATTCTGGTAGCGGCCTGCCTGTTCTCTAACTATCCACGTGAAACGCGTCTGCAATATGTAAAACGTTTCTACGATGCCGTTTCAACGTTCAAAATTTCTCTGCCGACGCCAATTATGTCCGGCGTGCGTACCCCAACCCGTCAGTTCAGCTCCTGCGTACTGATCGAGTGCGGCGACAGCCTGGATTCCATCAACGCCACCTCCAGCGCTATCGTGAAATACGTTTCTCAGCGCGCCGGTATCGGTATCAACGCCGGCCGCATCCGTGCGCTGGGTAGCCCGATTCGTGGCGGTGAAGCGTTCCACACTGGCTGTATTCCGTTCTACAAGCACTTCCAGACCGCGGTGAAATCCTGCTCGCAAGGCGGCGTGCGCGGCGGTGCGGCCACCCTGTTCTACCCGATGTGGCATCTGGAAGTCGAAAGCCTGCTGGTGCTGAAAAACAACCGCGGCGTTGAAGGCAACCGCGTGCGTCATATGGACTACGGCGTGCAGATCAACAAGCTGATGTATACCCGTCTGCTGAAAGGCGGCGACATCACCCTGTTCAGCCCGTCCGACGTCCCGGGCCTGTATGATGCGTTCTTCGCCGACCAGGACGAGTTCGAACGTCTGTACACCCAATATGAAAACGACGACAGCATCCGTAAACAGCGCGTGAAAGCGGTTGAACTTTTCTCCCTGATGATGCAGGAACGTGCCTCTACAGGCCGTATCTACATTCAGAACGTTGACCACTGCAACACCCACAGCCCGTTTGATCCGGTTGTTGCGCCGGTGCGCCAGTCCAACCTGTGTCTGGAAATCGCCCTGCCGACCAAACCACTGACCGACGTGAACGACGAAAACGGCGAAATTGCGCTGTGTACGCTATCCGCATTTAACCTGGGTGCTATCAACAGTCTGGACGAGCTGGAAGAGCTGGCCGTACTGGCGGTACGCGCGCTGGATGCGCTGCTGGATTATCAGGATTACCCAATCCCGGCCGCCAAACGCGGCGCAATGGGCCGTCGTACGCTGGGTATTGGCGTCATCAACTACGCCTACTGGCTGGCGAAAAACGGTAAGCGTTATTCTGACGGTAGCGCCAATAACCTGACCCACCAAACCTTCGAAGCCATTCAGTATTACCTGCTGAAAGCCTCTAACGAGCTGGCAAAAGAGCAAGGCGCGTGCCCGTGGTTTAACGAAACCACTTACTCCCAGGGTATTTTGCCGATCGATACCTATAAAAAAGACCTTGATGCTATCTCTGACGAGCCGCTGCATCTGGACTGGGAGCAGCTTCGCGAGTCCATCAAGACTCACGGCCTGCGTAACTCCACGCTCTCTGCGCTGATGCCGTCGGAAACCTCTTCGCAGATCTCTAATGCGACCAACGGTATTGAACCACCGCGCGGCTACGTGAGCATCAAAGCGTCTAAAGATGGGATTCTGCGTCAGGTCGTGCCGGACTACGAACACTTGCACGACGCCTACGAACTGCTGTGGGAAATGCCGAGCAACGACGGTTATCTGCAACTGGTAGGTATCATGCAGAAGTTTATCGATCAGTCGATTTCCGCCAACACCAACTATGATCCGACGCGTTTCCCATCAGGAAAAGTGCCGATGCAGCAGTTGCTGAAAGACCTGCTCACCGCCTACAAATTTGGCGTCAAAACGCTGTATTATCAGAACACCCGCGATGGCGCGGAAGATACTCAGGACGATCTGGTACCGTCCATTCAGGACGATGGCTGCGAAAGCGGCGCATGTAAGATCTGATGAATATTGCCGGGTGGCGCTACGCTTACCCGGCCTACGATTGCACGGTTTGTAGGCCGGATAAGGTGTTTGTACCACATCCGGCGCTCATCCCACAAAGGATTCACATTAATGGCATACACCACTTTTTCACAGACGAAAAATGATCAGCTTCTGGAACCGATGTTCTTCGGCCAGCCGGTGAACGTCGCCCGCTACGATCAGCAAAAATATGACATCTTCGAAAAACTGATCGAAAAGCAGCTCTCTTTCTTCTGGCGTCCGGAAGAGGTCGATGTTTCCCGCGATCGCATCGACTTCCAGGCGCTGCCGGAGCATGAAAAGCATATCTTCATCAGCAACCTGAAGTATCAGACGCTGCTGGACTCCATTCAGGGACGTAGCCCGAACGTCGCGCTGCTGCCGTTAATCTCGATTCCTGAACTGGAAACCTGGGTCGAAACGTGGGCGTTTTCTGAAACGATCCACTCGCGTTCTTACACCCATATCATCCGTAACATCGTCAACGATCCGGCGGTGGTGTTTGACGATATCGTCACCAACGAGCAGATCCAGAAGCGCGCGGAAGGCATTTCCAGCTACTATGACGAATTGATCGAGATGACCAGCTATTGGCATCTTCTCGGTGAAGGCACCCATAGCGTTAATGGCAAAACGGTTGTCGTGAACCTGCGTGAGCTGAAGAAAAAGCTGTACCTGTGCCTGATGAGCGTGAACGCGCTGGAAGCCATTCGCTTCTACGTCAGCTTCGCCTGCTCCTTCGCCTTCGCCGAACGTGAACTGATGGAAGGCAACGCGAAAATTATTCGTCTGATCGCCCGCGACGAAGCCCTGCATCTGACCGGTACGCAGCACATGCTGAACCTGCTGCGCAGCGGTGTAGACGACCCAGAGATGGCGGAAATCGCAGAAGAGTGTAAGCAAGAGTGCTACGACCTGTTCGTGCAGGCCGCGCTGCAAGAGAAAGAGTGGGCGGACTATCTGTTCCGTGACGGTTCGATGATCGGCCTGAACAAAGATATTCTGTGCCAGTACGTTGAGTACATCACCAACATTCGTATGCAGGCTGTTGGGCTGGATCTGCCGTTCCAGACGCGTTCTAACCCGATCCCATGGATCAACACCTGGCTGGTGTCCGATAACGTACAGGTTGCGCCGCAGGAAGTGGAAGTCAGCTCCTATCTGGTCGGCCAGATCGACTCCGAGGTTGATACCGACGATCTGAGTAACTTCCAGCTCTGATGGGCCGCGTTACTCTGCGCATCTCTGGCACACAGCTGCTGTGCCAGGATGAACACCCCTCCCTGCTTGCCGCACTCGAATCGCACAATGTTGAAGTCGAATACCAGTGTCGTGAGGGTTACTGTGGTTCCTGCCGTACCCGCCTGGTGGCGGGACAGGTGGACTGGATCGCCGAGCCTCTGGCCTTTATTCAGCCGGGCGAAATATTGCCCTGCTGTTGCCGGGCAAAAGGCGATATTGAAATCGAGCTGTAACGGTTAGTGCACTTCGTGTGCGCTAACTAACGGCATCGCCCCGCGGCGCTTCATCTGCGCAATGTACAGCGCCCCGGCTAAAACCACCAGCAGCGCCCCTACCAGATAAATCGCCCGATAGCCCACGCCCTCGACCATCATCCCCATAATGAACGCGCCGATCGCCATTCCCGCATCCATCGCATTGAAGAAAAGCGAATTGGCGATGCCAATTTTATGCGGCTCCACCGAGCTAATAATTTGTGTCTGGAATACCGGCGTGACTGAGCCGTAACCAATGCCGATTAATCCCCCGGCAATAATCATCATGATACTGCCGTTGGTGTAGCCAAGCGCCACCAGTCCGATGGTAAAGGCCAGCAAACACGGATATACCACGTATTTCGGCCCCTTTTTATCACAAATATTGCCGGTAAAGGTTCGACAGATCATCAGACAAATGGCGTAGCACAACAGGAAATTACTGGCGGCGGCCATCAGATCCAACTCGCGCGCATACAGCGCAAGAAAAGCAGAAACACCCGCATAGGAGAAAGTCATGAAAAACGTCACCATCGCGAAAGGCAGCGCGGCGCGATCAAACATTGCCGCAAATCCCAGCTTCGGTTTTGAGCCGTCGGCATGACGGATGACCGGCGGTACGGCGACGATCAATGACAGGATAATACCCAGTACGGCAACCGCGCTACACAGCCAGAATGCGGTGGTAAAAGCTTCCCAGCGTGCCATATTCAGCCCTACCCACGGCCCCACAACCATTGCCAGCCCCATGGCCAACGAGAAAAAACTGATGCCCTCCCCACGTCGGGAGGCCGGTATCAGCCGCGCGGAAATCGTTCCTTTTACCGTGGTAATGACGCCAAACGTCACTCCATGAAGCACCCGAATAAACAGCAGCGATTCAATTGAGTGGCAAACAGGATACAGCGCAGTGACAACCAAAAAGGCCAGAGAAGAGAGCACCAGAATCGTTTTATTCGAATATTTCCCCACCCATTGCCCGGCGAACGGACGCACAACAATTGCGGCGCCTAAAAAGAAGGTGACCAATAAGCCGGCTTTATCTGGCGTGGCGTGCAGGCGATCCGAAATATAGATCGGTAATAACGTGAGCAGGACATAAAACACAAAGAATATAATGAAGCTAATTATCGTGATTGCCCAAAAATCTTTCGTCCACAGTTTTTCTTTCATATTCGACAGCCTGTCCAGACGGCGCACGCAGGCAACGCTCAGCTCAACTGAGCAACGGAGAGGTGCGTCAAAATGTGATTTATACGGTAGACCGCAAGTGTAAACAGATTCATCATATTAGAGAAATTAATCGTTTTAATATTGTTAATTAGAGGGAACTAATGACATTAACCCAGATCCACGCCCTGCTTACCGTGCTTGAATGCGGCGGTTTTACCGAAGCCAGTAAGCGGCTGTATATGACCCAATCCGCTGTAAGCCAGGCCATTTCGGCGCTTGAAGAAGAGTTGGGAGTCGAATGTCTTATCCGCGAGCGCCGTAAAGACATTCAGCTCACCCCGGTTGGAAGGCGGATCGTTCCGCACCTGCGCATGATCGTTGCAGAAACCAACGCGGTGAAAGAGATTGCCGAGCAGGAGCGAAAAAACCCAGCCCGAACCCTGCGCATCGGCTGCTTTCCCAGCGCCTGCGCCTGCATTTTACCGGGCATTATCCACCACTTCGAGCAGCATCATCCGCACATCAAAATCATTCCCTTCGAAGAGAACAGCACGGCGATCGTTGATTCCCTGCGCAGTGGGGACATTGATGCCGGATTTGTGCATTTTCCGGTGAGCGGCATGTACTGCGTACCGGTCTATCGCGATAAATTTACCGTTGTGGTTCCCGAAAGCCATCCTCTGGCAGCCCATACCGCGGTTACGGTTGAACAACTGGTGGGAGAACCGCTGATTATCAGTAAAGGTCGCTATGAATTAAGCATCATGACGCTATTTAAAGAGAAAGGTATCGAGCCGGTTATTAAATACGAATTTAACCATCCGGATACCGCGATGAGTTTTATTCGTCAGGGGCTGGGTATTGCGTTATTACCGGAGTTAACGCTGAAAGCCGTTGGCGGGGAGATACGCTCGGTGGCGCTGGAGCCGACGTTCTATCGACAGATATCGTTACTGGCAAAAGAGCCGCCGGTGGACGGCAGCCCTTTATTTCTCCTGCAGGCTTGTATGGAAACGTTGACAGCAGACGGCCTTATCTAACAGTTTATAACGTTATCCAATAAGGCCTGTGACCGGAGGTGCATCACAGGCCTTGTGCCATTACTCTTTATTCAGGAATTTGACTGCTTTGTCGGGGAAGTCGGTGAACAACCCGTCAACGCCCGCCTTGTTATACAGAATGTCATACAGCTGGTTTACGTCAGTAGTGTAATCCGGTAGCTGATCGGCACGAACAGTATAAGGATGCACCACCATCTTGTTCTGATGCGCGTCCTGAACCATGCCAGTTAACGAGATATTGCCTTTTTTCGACTTCTCATCAACCAGCATGTGGTAGTCCGGCCCAATGCCGTCCGCATACTGCGCCACCTGCTTCATGGCACCCGGTTTAAACATCCAGTCATAGTTGTAATTAACCCAACTACCGTCCGGCTTTTTCTCCTGGGTTTCATTCCAGTCAGTGTACGCAATCAACTGCACCAGATTGAGATCCATCCCCATCTTTGGTTCCAGTTCATTTTTAATGCGCTTTAACTCCGCGACATCAAAACACTGTAGGTAAACCTTGTCTTTTTTGCTGGTATACCCATACTTTTTCAGCACTTCCAGCGTTTTCGCTGCGATGTCTTTCCCTTCCTGGTGATGGAACCACGGCGCCTTCATTTCCGGGTAAATGCCGATGTTTTTACCGGTTGAATGATTCAGTCCCTGAACGAACTCAATCTCTTCTTCGAAAGTGTGCACGCGGAAATCAGATTTACCCATCGGGAAGCGCCCAGGGTAAGTCTGTACCTTTTTGCCATTCTCGATATCAAAGCCTTCGGTAAATTTCAGCGATTTGATCTCGTCCAGCGTAAAGTCGATGGCGTAATAACGTCCATCTTTACGCGCACGATTCGGAAAACGCTCAGCGACATCGGTGACGCGGTCCAGATAGTGGTCATGCAGGACGACCAGATGGTCATCCTTGGTCATTACCAAATCCTGCTCCAGATAATCCGCGCCCTGAGCATAGGCCATCGCTTTCGCGGGCAGCGTATGCTCCGGTAAATAACCGCTTGCCCCACGATGCGCAATCACGATTTTATCGGCGGCGACCGCCGCACTGCTAACGACCATACCAGCCAGCATCAGCGCCACGCTGAGACTTTTCAATGTGGTTTTCATTAATTAGCCCCCGTTACGTTTCAGCTGTACTTCTTCATGGTGACGTTTTTCACCAATCATGACGACCACCAGCAGAATGACCGCCAGCACGCTACCGCCAATCATCACCATAAAGCCGCCGTCCCAACCGAAGAAGTCAACGGTGTAGCCGACAATGGCGCTCGCCGCCACAGAACCGCCGAGATAACCGAACAGTCCGGTAAAGCCTGCCGCCGTGCCCGCCGCTTTTTTCGGCGCCAGTTCCAGCGCGTGCAGACCGATCAACATGACCGGGCCGTAGATCAGGAAGCCGATGATAATCATACAAGCCATATCAACGTTCGGGTTACCTGCCGGGTTCATCCAGTAAACGATGGTCGCGATAGTCACCAGCGTCATAAAGAACACGCCGGTCGCGCCACGGTTGCCACGGAAGACTTTATCCGACATCCAACCACACAGCAGCGTGCCCGGAATACCCGCGTATTCATACAGGAAGTAGGCCCAGGATGATTTATCGAGTGCGAAATGCTTCACTTCTTTCAGGTAGGTTGGTGACCAGTCCAGGATGCCGTAGCGCAGCAGATAAACGAACACGTTGGCGATAGCGATGTACCACAACAGTTTGTTTGGCAGTACGTACTGCATGAAGATCTGCTTGGCGGTCAGCTCTTCTTCAGCTTTCTCGTTGTAATCGTCCGGGTAGTCGTTCTTATACTCTTCGATAGGCGGCAGACCGCAGGACTGCGGCGTATCTCGCATCATCGCAAAGGCGAACAGCGCAACCACAATCGCACCGAAAGCAGGCATATACAGCGCCGCTTTCCAGTCATTGAACCAGGCCATACCGAGCAGGAACAGCAGAGGAGGCAGACCGCCGCCCACGTTGTGCGCGCAGTTCCAGACGGAAACAATGCCGCCACGTTCTTTCTGCGACCACCAGTGCACCATGGTACGGCCACACGGCGGCCACCCCATCCCCTGGAACCATCCGCAGAGGAACAGCAGCACAAACATAATCGCAATGCTCGATGTCGCCCACGGCACAAAGCCCATAAACAACATCACTGCGGCAGCCAGAATCAAACCTGCTGGCAGGAAAACGCGCGGATTCGAGCGATCCGAAACGGACCCCATGATGAATTTCGAAAATCCGTAAGCGATGGAGATACCGGACAAGGCAAAACCCAGATCGCCGCGAGAGAAACCCTGCTCAACCAGATATGGCATCGCCAGGGCAAAGTTCTTACGTACCAGATAGTACGCGGCATAACCAAAGAAAATCCCCAGGAAAATCTGCCAACGCAATCGACGATATGTCGGGTCGATCTCCGTAGCAGGCAAACGCGCCTTATGTGGCGCTGGTTTAAAAATACTCAACATAGCGTAGCCTCCGTGGCCGTCTTTCATTCGAAGTAAACACTGCAGTTCGTCATTACTACCCTACCGCTTCCAGTGTGGCCGCGATGTTAAGGAAAGATACCTAACAAAAATGTGAAACGCAGCACAAATTGTTACAGATTTATGACAAATGTTCATAAAGGCGCACGAAATCACGTTTCATTTTCGAATAATGAGCGATTATGCGCGAAATCAAACAATCCATGTTTTTTATGTGGCTAAATGATAAAAAACGAACTGTGAGGAAAAACAATGAAAACTCGCGACTCGCAAACAAGTGACGTGATTATCATTGGTGGAGGAGCAACAGGTGCAGGGATCGCACGCGACTGTGCGCTGCGCGGGTTGCGCGTCATCTTAGTGGAACGCCACGATATCGCCACGGGCGCGACCGGACGTAACCATGGCCTGCTGCACAGCGGTGCGCGCTACGCCGTCACCGACGCTGAATCTGCCCGTGAGTGCATCAGCGAAAACCAGATTCTGAAACGTATCGCCCGTCATTGCGTTGAGCCGACGGACGGTCTGTTTATTACCCTGCCGGAGGATGAGCTCTCCTTCCAGGCTACCTTCATTCGCGCCTGTGAAGAGGCCGGTATTCGCGCAGAAGCGATTGACCCTCAGCAGGCGCGCATTATCGAACCCTCCGTCAACCCACAGCTGATTGGCGCGGTCAAAGTGCCGGACGGTACGGTCGATCCCTTCCGCTTAACCGCCGCCAACATGCTGGATGCGCGTGAGCATGGCGCGGTTATCTTAACGGCCCATGAAGTGACGGGGCTGATTCGCGAAGGGACAACGGTTTGCGGCGTTAACGTGCGCAATCATCTGACGGGTGAGATGCAGTCCCTGCATGCGCCGGTGGTGGTGAATGCCGCCGGGATCTGGGGCCAGCGCATTGCCGAATATGCCGATCTGAGTATCCGGATGTTCCCGGCCAAAGGATCGCTGCTGATTATGGATCATCGCATAAACCAGCATGTCATTAACCGCTGCCGTAAACCCTCTGACGCCGATATTCTGGTGCCTGGCGATACCATTTCGCTCATTGGTACCACCTCGCAGCACATTGATTACGACGATATCGACAGCAACCGCGTCACCGCAGAAGAGGTCGATATTCTGCTGCGCGAAGGTGAGAAACTGGCGCCGATTATGGCGAAAACACGCATTTTACGCGCCTACTCCGGTGTGCGACCGCTGGTCGCCAGCGACGACGCTCCAAGCGGTCGTAACGTCAGCCGCGGTATTGTGCTGTTCGATCACGCTGAACGTGACGGACTGGATGGGTTTATCACCATTACTGGCGGCAAACTGATGACCTACCGTCTGATGGCGGAATGGGCCACCGATGCCGTTTGCCGTAAGCTGGGCAATTCTCAACCTTGCACCACCGCAGACACCGCGCTGCCCGGCTCGCAGGAATCCACCGAGCACACGCTGAAACGCGTAATTTCGTTGCCCGCGCCGTTGCGCGGTTCGGCGGTCTACCGTCACGGAGATCGCACCCCGGCGTGGCTTAGCGAAGGTCGTCAGCACCGTAGCCTGGTCTGTGAATGTGAAGCGGTCACCGCGGGCGAAGTGCAATACGCCGTCGAGAATTTAACCGTCAACAGTCTGCTGGATTTACGTCGCCGTACCCGCGTTGGTATGGGGACCTGCCAGGGCGAATTGTGCGCCTGCCGCGCCGCAGGTTTGCTGCAACGTTTTAATGTCACCACCGCTGCGCAATCTATTACCCAGCTTTCCGATTTCCTCAACGAGCGCTGGAAAGGCGTGCAGCCTATCGCCTGGGGCGACGCGCTGCGCGAAAGCGAATTCACGCGCTGGGTCTATCAGGGATTGTGCGGTCTGGAAAAGGAGCACCAGGATGAAATTTGATACCGTCATTATCGGCGGCGGCCTGGCAGGACTGCTGTGCGGCCTGCAACTGCAAAAAAGCGGGTTGCGCTGTACGATTGTCACGCGCGGCCAAAGCGCCTTGCATTTTTCCTCCGGCTCACTGGATTTGCTCAGCAACTTGCCCGATGGTCAACCGGTGATGGAGATAGAAGCCGGTCTGAATGCGCTGCGTACTCAGGCGCCCACGCATCCGTATAGCATCATCGGAACACAGAACGTCCTGGATCTTGCCCACCAGGCGCAGGATCTGCTGGAAGAATGCGGAACGCATTTGCAGGGCAAAGTACGCCAGTCACATCAACGCGTAACCCCGTTGGGAACCCTGCGCTCAACCTGGTTAAGTTCCCCAGAAGTTCCGGTGTGGCCACTGTCCGCACAGCGTATCTGCGTTGTCGGTATCAGCGGTTTACTGGATTTTCAGGCGCATCTCGCCGCGGCCTCGCTGCGCCAGCGCAATCTCAGCGTCGAGACGGCGGAAATCGATCTGCCTGAACTGGATGTCCTGCGTGATAACCCAACCGAGTTTCGCGCTGTCAATATTGCGCGCCTGCTGGACAACGAAGATAAATGGTCGCTGCTCTATGATGCTTTACTGCCACTGGCAAAAACCTGCGACATGATTATTATGCCAGCCTGTTTCGGCCTGGCGGATGAGCGCCTTTGGCACTGGCTTAACGAGCGCCTTCCCTGCTCGTTGACGCTGTTACCGACTCTACCGCCTTCTGTACTGGGTATGCGTCTGCACAACAAATTACAGCGCCAGTTTGTGCGCCAGGGCGGTGTCTGGATGCCGGGTGATGAAGTGAAGAAAATCACCTGTCAGGATGGCGTCGTCAATGAAGTCTGGACCCGTAACCATGCCGATATCCCGTTGCGTCCGCGCTTCGCCGTGCTCGCCAGCGGCAGCTTTTTCAGCAGCGGTCTGGTCGCCACGCGCGAGGCCATTCACGAACCGATCCTCGGACTGGATGTACAGCAAACCGCCACCCGCGCCGAGTGGTATCAGCGTGATGTCTTCGATCCGCAACCGTGGCAACAGTTTGGCGTTACAACCGATGCCACTTTGCGCCCGTCGCTGGCGGGGAAAACGGTAGAGAACATGTATGCCATCGGTTCTGTTCTCGGTGGTTTTGACCCTATTGCCGAGGGTTGCGGAGGCGGCGTATGCGCAGTCAGCGCCTTACACGCCGCACATGACATTGCGAAACGTGCAGGAGGACAGCAATGAGCGACACACGTTTTGAAAGTTGTATCAAGTGCACGGTGTGCACCACCGCCTGCCCGGTAAGCCGCGTCAATCCGGGCTACCCTGGCCCAAAACAGGCCGGACCGGACGGCGAGCGTCTGCGTCTGAAAGATGGCGCGTTATACGACGATGCGCTGAAATACTGCATCAACTGTAAGCGCTGCGAAGTGGCATGTCCGTCAGATGTGAAAATTGGCGATATCATCCAGCGTGCGCGCGCCAAATATGACACTACGCGTCCATCGCTGCGTAATTTTGTTTTAAGCCATACGGATTTAATGGGAAGTGTATCCACCCCGTTCGCGCCGATAGTGAATACCGCCACCTCGCTGAAACCGGTACGCCAGTTGCTGGACTACGCGCTGAAAATCGACCATCGCCGTACGCTGCCGAAATACTCCTTTGGTACGTTCCGCCGCTGGTATCGCAGCGTTGCCGCACAGCAGGCGCAGTATCCGGAGCAGGTCGCCTTTTTCCACGGCTGTTTTGTTAATTACAACCATCCGCAACTCGGTAAAGACCTGATCAAAGTCCTGAACGCCATGGGAACCGGCGTACAGCTGCTGAGCAAAGAGAAATGCTGCGGCGTACCGCTGATCGCCAACGGCTTTACCGATAAAGCGCGCAAACAGGCGGTCAGCAACGTGGCCTCGCTCAGGGAAGCAATTGACGGGAAAGGTATTCCGGTGATCGCCACCTCATCAACCTGTACCTTTGCACTCCGCGATGAGTACCCGGAAGTGCTGGACGTCGATAACACTGGCCTGCGCGAACATATTGAACTGGCGACCCGCTGGCTGTGGCGCAAGCTGGATGAAGGCAAAACGTTGCCGCTGAAGACGCTACCGCTGAAAGTGGTCTATCACACGCCTTGCCATATGGAGAAAATGGGCTGGACGCTCTACACGCTGGAGCTGCTGCGCCAAATTCCGGGACTGGAGCTGACGGTGTTAGATTCTCAGTGTTGCGGAATCGCCGGAACATACGGCTTTAAAAAGGAAAACTACCCGACGTCACAATCGATTGGCGCACCGTTATTCCGCCAGATAGAAGAAAGCGGTGCCGATATCGTTGTCACCGACTGTGAAACCTGTAAATGGCAGATAGAGATGTCTACAAGCCTTCGCTGTGAACATCCGATCACCCTGCTTGCCAAAGCATTGGGTTAACTCTGTTGCCCGGTGGCGTTTGTTACCGGGCATTTTTGCGTACTCTGTTCCGCCTATCTGAATACGTTGCAATCGGGCGTATTTATCTCTGATTCACTCACGCAAATAGCCAAATCCCCCAATGCAGCTCTGATTAAAAGTGAGTACCGTCATGCCATCTTCTCCTTCAGGTGACGGACTACCATGGATGAATCAACCACCGCTACACCGCATGATGCCGTTTTTAAGAAGATAATGTCTTACCCTGAGATGGCTCGGGATTTTCTGGATATTCACCTTCCTCCAGCATTACGTGAAATATGCGATTTGCAAACGCTGAAGCTGGAGCCCGGCAGTTTTATCGAACAGGATCTCCGCGCGTTCTATTCCGACGTATTGTGGTCGTTAAAAACCCGCGAAGGCCAGGGTTATATTTATTGTGTTATTGAACATCAGAGTACAGCGGTACAGCATATGGCATTTCGCCTGATGCGTTATGCCATTGCTGCGATGCAGCATCATCTTGATGCTGGAAATAAAACGCTGCCACTGGTCGTTCCCATGTTGTTTTATCACGGCCAGCAAAGTCCCTACCCCTGGTCACTCAACTGGCTGGATGAATTTGACTGTCCGCAGCTGGCGCGACAACTGTATTCAGAGGCTTTCCCGCTGGTGGACATCACCGTAATACCGGACGATGAGATTGCGCAGCATCGGCGCGTCGCGTTGCTTGAATTAATGCAAAAACATATTCGCGATCGTGATTTGATGGGGCTGGTGGACCGTCTGGTCTCGCTTTTAGTTACAAGCACCGCTAATGACAGCCAGCTGCAAACGCTATTAAATTACCTGCTACGATACGGCAATGTTTCTCACGTCAGCGCATTTATCCATGAGGTTGCCGAACGTTCCCCCCATCACAAGGAGAGGTTGATGACGATCGCAGAGAGGCTAAGACAAGAAGGCCACCACCATGGCCTACAAGAAGGGATACAGCAAGGATTAGAACAAGGATTAGAACAGGGAGTGCAGAAAGGTACGCAAGAAGAAGCCTTACGTATCGCTCGCATGATGCTGGAAAATGGAATTGATCATAATTTGGTTCAGTTAATTACCGGGCTATTGCCTGGCGATGTTACAGAGTGAGTCAGGTTGGGAAGGTTTGTAGCCTTCCCAATCAATGTTTAAATCGTCAGCGATTCAACCACTTCTATCCAGCCGTGTTCGCTGGCGATATCCTGGCCGTTTAGCCAACGACGCAGCATATTCAGCGCCATCATCGCGCAAACTTCCTGACGAATCGGCAAACTGTAGCGATTAGCGCTAAGCCTTACGCGCAAGGCATGTGTCCCATCCGGTGTTGCCAGCGCAAAGTTAATATGTTCGCTTTCGAATGCCGATACTGCCAGCGCCAGCCCGGCATAATGTTTGGCGCGTCGCTCGGTAATCCAGTGCGCCGTTTGCGCCAGCGTTTCTTCCTGAGACGGAACCACTTCACTCGCTAGCAGAGGAGCATTAGCGCGAGAGAGCTGGAGTGCAACTAAGCCACCGGTGAACTGTTCGCTCAGCGTCAGACTGTATTGTCGCTCCTGCAACGTGCGGGCGATTTGCGCCGGCAAACCTTCCGTACCTTCGAATATCATATTCTGCCCGGCAACCCGCTTCACTTCAGGCCACAGCGCCAGCATGGCGTCTCGTTGGGAATCAGGCCCGGTCAGCTTCAGCTCAATAATCGGCATCGACGAGCGGTAACCCATTGTCACTCCCGGCGGCAAAGGCAGCGGATCCAGACTCTGCGCCAGATCGCTTTCGGAACGGCCAAAGGTGGTTAATCGCAGGCAGAGAGGTGGTTGAGGCAGAGAAAAACGCTCACGCAAACGCGGCAGAATCTCATGCTCAACCATGACTTTAAATTCCGATGGCACGCCAGGCGTAAAGAACATCAGGCAGCGGTTTAGCTTCACGGCGAACCCGCACGCGGTGCCGACAGGATTATTGATAAATTCAGCGCTGGCAGGAAGCTCAGCCTGTTTGCGGTTGCTCGGCGCCATCACGCGGCCACGGTCGCGGAAATAACGCTCCATCTCGGCCAGCCAGGCTTCATGCAATACCAGCCCCTCGCCTTTTGCCGTTGCCGCCGCCTGCGCGCTTAAATCATCGCTGGTTGGCCCCAGACCGCCATTAACGATCAACACATCGGCGTGTTCGCTACGCTCACGTAGAATAGCAACCAAATCGTCAAGATTGTCCCCTACCGTATTGCGGCGGGTTAACGGTAATCCCTGATTAAAGAAAAAATCAGCCAGCCAGGCGGCATTGGTGTCGACGATTTGTCCGTGCAACACTTCATCCCCGGTGGATAGCATCTCCACGTTTAACATCGTGTTCTCCTGCTTTTATTATGAAAACACTATAGCGCATGGAGGGGGGAAGGCGCGACTAAACGCCGCGCCAGAAATGTCAGAAGCTGGCGTTAACCCCAACGTACGGACCATCAGCAATCGCGTTATCGCGGTTACCATCTTTACCCGCCAGGTTCAGGTAGCGATAACCGGCTTCAATGCTCAGCGGGCGCATAATTGTCAGACGCGCACCGGCATTGGCTTCTTCATAGCTGTCGATACCGCTGGAAAGCGAATCAGGAGAGTAATAGTACTCGCCAAACAGGCGGAAACTATCGCCAATCGGCCACTGCAAACCGCCACCAACTGCCGCCGCGTAGCCTTCATCACCATCATTAGGATTAGTATAAATACCTTTCCCTCCGACGGTTGCCAGCAACGGACCAAGTGGAATATTCAGACCCAGTCCCAGACCGGCTGCATCGCCGTCGTCATCGTTATGCATCCAGTTACCGCTGACCGCCAGTCCGGTAGATTCAGTCCCCATACCAAACCCAAGGTTGGTGTAATCTTCGCCCGCCTGGCCACTAATGCTAATTGCGCTCGCCGACGCGGAAACAAACAGCATTCCGGCAAAACCCAACATTAAACTTTTTTTCATTTTCTATCCTTTCCAGCAAGAATCAAAACATAGCCCCAAAACCGAGGAATTGTACTGCCAGATGACAAGGAATCAATGAGCTAAAAAAGCGATGCAATGGCATATTGTAACCAAATACTACTTACAAGTTTGAGTTAAGGTTAAATTCCAGGGCTATTTGCAGAATCGACATAGCAGGCCCCCGTTTTCAACAAACATCCCCTTCTCCCCTGATAAAGCAGGGTTAAACGTCACGGAAGCGTTTTTTCTGCCGCCAGCAAAAGGTAAGATGGGTACACAATGGAATTCTCAGCATCCCCCTACAAGGACCCAACCTATGCGCCAAAGAACGATTGTTTGTCCATTAATTCAAAATAATGGCTGTTATTTACTGTGCAAAATGGCTGATGACCGTGGCGTTTTCCCCGGCCAGTGGGCGCTTTCTGGCGGCGGTGTTGAAGCGGGCGAACGCATTGAAGAGGCTTTGCGTCGGGAAGTAAGGGAAGAACTGGGCGAACAGCTCGTGTTGTCAGAAATTACCCCCTGGACCTTCAGTGATGATATTCGCACCAAAACCTATGCCGATGGCAGCCAGGAAGAGATTTACATGATTTACCTCATCTTTGATTGTGTCGCGGCGAATCGTGAAGTGAACATTAACGAAGAGTTTCAGGCATTCGCCTGGGTTAAACCGGAAGATCTCGGCACGTACGACTTAAATGTCACCACGCGTAAGACGTTAACCCTGAAAGGATTACTGTAAATTATCATTCTAATAGCGGCATAAAATACCTTCCTGAATTGCGGCATTGCATTGACCTGGCTACAGCAACCAGCAATGCCGTTTACGCCACGCCATTTCTGTAAAATTCATTTAATTTCAAAATAATAAATTAAAAACACCGTTATTTTCCTTTATATCTCGAACCTTAAACTCTTAAGGATAAATTAACCTTCAGTCATTAACCTTTGAAGCCTGATAAATAATTAACGACGCGCCTGTTTATCGCGAAAAATAAAACGTCGGTGCGTTAAATGGCTTGAAGGAATAATGATGTCTGACTTTTTGCCTTTCTCTCGCCCGGCGATGGGAGCTGAAGAACTTGCCGCAGTGAAGGTGGTTCTGGACTCGGGATGGATAACCACCGGCCCGCAAAATCAGCAGTTGGAACAAGCCTTCTGCCAGCTCACGGGAAATCAGCATGCCGTCGCCGTCTGCTCCGCCACAGCTGGAATGCACATCACGCTAATGGCGCTGGGCATCGGTGCGGGCGATGAGGTCATCACGCCATCGATGACGTGGGTTTCTACCCTCAATATGATTGTCCTGCTGGGTGCGACGCCGGTCATGGTCGACGTTGATCGTGATACGCTCATGGTCACGCCAGAGCAGATTGAAGCGGCCATCACACCACGAACCAAAGCGATTGTTCCGGTACATTACGCAGGCGCCCCGGCCGATCTTGACGCGATTTATGCCATTGGCGAGCGCTATGGCATTCCGATCATCGAAGATGCGGCGCACGCCGTAGGGACGTTATATAAGAATCGTCATGTCGGCGCGCACGGCACCGCTATTTTCTCGTTTCACGCCATCAAAAATATTACCTGTGCGGAAGGTGGGCTGATTGTTACCGACGACGGCCAGCTTGCCCAGCGGCTTCGCAGTCTGAAGTTTCACGGCCTGGGCGTTGATGCTTTTGATCGACAAACCTACGGCCGCGCGCCGCAGGCTGAAGTGTTGGCGCCAGGATACAAATACAACCTCACGGATATCAATGCCGCCATCGCGCTGGTCCAGCTGAATAAACTGGAGCAACTGAACTCACGCCGTGCACAAATTGCCCGGGAGTATCAACAGGCGCTGGCCGATACGCCATTTCAACCGTTGAGCCTGCCCCAGTGGTCTCACGTTCATGCCTGGCATCTGTTTATCATTCGTGTTGACGAAGCGCGCTGTGGCCTGAACAGAGATGCCTTAATGGAAGCGCTGAAGGCCAGAAATATCGGCACCGGTCTGCATTTTCGTGCGGCCCATACGCAAAAATATTATCGCGAACGCTTCACCACGCTTTCGCTGCCCAATACAGAGTGGAATAGCGCACGCATCTGCTCGCTGCCGTTGTTCCCCGATATGACCGCCACTGACACCCAGCGAGTTATTACGGCACTTCGCGAGATTGCAGGACAATAACCATGTTTGAAGCAACACCGATCAAAAAAGTCTCGGTGGTCATTCCCGTTTTTAATGAACAGGAAAGCCTGCCAGAGCTAATCAGACGTACCAGCGCCGCCTGCGAAAAATTGGGCAAAGAGTATGAAATCTTGCTGATCGATGACGGCAGCAGCGACCATTCCGCGCAACTGATGATGGACGCGTCTCAGGCGCCGAACAGCCATATTGTTTCTATTCTGCTGAACCGCAATTACGGCCAGCACTCGGCGATTATGGCCGGTTTCAGCCATGTCAGCGGTGACTTGATCATCACGCTGGATGCCGATTTACAAAACCCGCCGGAGGAGATCCCCCGACTGGTCGCCACCGCAGATGAAGGCTTCGATGTGATCGGAACGGTACGCCAGAACCGACAGGACAGTGTATTTCGTAAGACCGCTTCGCGCATGATCAACCACCTGATTCAGCGTACTACCGGTAAAGCAATGGGCGACTACGGCTGCATGCTACGCGCCTATCGTCGCCATATTGTCGATGCCATGCTGCATTGTCAGGAGCGCAGCACCTTTATTCCGATTCTGGCCAACATTTTTGCCCGTCGCGCCACGGAGATCCCGGTACACCATGCAGAGCGTGAATTTGGTGATTCTAAATACAGCTTCATGCGTCTGATCAACCTGATGTATGACCTGGTGACCTGTCTGACCACCACGCCGTTACGTATGTTGAGCCTGCTCGGCAGCGTGATTGCCGCCACGGGCTTTACGTTGTCCGTTCTGCTTGTTGTGTTGCGCCTGACGCTCGGCCCGCAGTGGGCCGCGGAAGGGGTATTCATGCTGTTTGCCGTCCTGTTTACCTTTATCGGCGCACAGTTCATCGGCATGGGTTTACTCGGCGAATATATCGGTCGCATCTATAACGATGTCCGCGCCCGCCCCCGCTATTTTGTTCAACACGTTATCCGCCCACAAACCACGCAGTCAACCGAGGAAAACCGCGCATGAAAGCCGTCGTATTTGCCTATCACGATATGGGATGTCAGGGTGTCCAGGCCTTGTTAGATGCAGGTTATGAAATAGCCGCAATTTTTACCCACACCGACAACCCGGGTGAAAAAGCGTTTTTTGGCTCTGTTTCCCGCCTCGCCGCCAGCGCCGGTATTCCGGTTTACGCCCCGGACGAGGTTAATCATCCTTTGTGGATCGAGCGCATTAGCCAACTGGCACCCGATGTTATCTTCTCGTTCTACTATCGCCATTTACTGAGTGAGGAGATCCTCAGTCTTGCGCCTAAGGGAGCATTTAATCTGCACGGCTCGCTGCTGCCGAAATACCGCGGCCGCGCGCCGCTGAACTGGGTATTGGTCAATGGCGAAACCGAAACCGGCGTCACGCTTCATCGCATGATCAAACGCGCGGATGCGGGCGCTATTATCGCCCAGCAGTCTGTCGCTATCTCTCCGGATGATGTGGCGTTAACGCTGCACCATAAATTGTGCCAGGCTGCGCGTCACCTGCTGGAACAGGCGCTGCCCGCGATTAAAACGGGGGATTACGCAGAACGCCCTCAACAGGAAGCAGAGGCTACCTGTTTTGGCCGCCGCACACCGGAAGATAGCTTCCTTGACTGGAACAAACCCGCCGCGGAGCTGCATAACCAGGTCCGCGCCGTCAGCGATCCGTGGCCGGGCGCATTTAGCTATGTCGGCACGCAAAAGTTCACCGTCTGGTCATCGCGTGTTTGCACAAATAACCTTGCAGCCCAACCGGGCACCGTCATCTCCGTGTCGCCTTTGCTGATCGCCTGTGTCGATGGCGCACTGGAGATCATTACCGGGCAAGCTGGCGATGGTATTGCAATGCAGGGCTCACAGCTGGCGCAGGTTCTGGGCCTCGTACCCGGTTCTCGTCTGAACAGCCAGTCAGTTACCACCAGCAAACGTCGTACTCGCGTGCTGATCCTCGGCGTTAATGGCTTCATTGGTAACCATCTGACCGAGCGCCTGCTGCAAGAAGACAATTACGAAGTATATGGACTCGATATTGGTAGCGACGCCATTGGGCGTTTCCTGCAACATCCGCGTTTCCATTTCGTTGAAGGCGACATCAGTATTCACTCCGAATGGATTGAATATCATGTAAAAAAATGCGACGTCGTATTGCCGCTGGTCGCGATCGCCACGCCAATCGAATATACCCGTAACCCACTGCGCGTGTTTGAGCTTGATTTTGAAGAGAACCTGAAAATCATTCGCTACTGCGTGAAGTACCGTAAGCGCATCATTTTCCCGTCAACATCCGAAGTTTACGGCATGTGTACCGATAAAGTCTTCGATGAGGACAGCTCGAATCTGATCGTCGGTCCGGTGAATAAACCGCGTTGGATCTACTCCGTTTCCAAACAGTTGCTGGACCGCGTGATCTGGGCATACGGCGAAAAAGAGGGATTGCGCTTCACCCTGTTCCGTCCGTTTAACTGGATGGGACCGCGTCTGGACAGTCTGAATGCCGCGCGAATCGGCAGCTCACGCGCCATTACCCAATTGATTCTCAATCTGGTGGAAGGCTCACCGATTAAGCTGATTGAAGGCGGCAAGCAAAAACGCTGCTTTACCGACATTCGCGATGGTATCGAAGCCCTGTACCGCATTATTGAAAATGAAGGCGGACGTTGTGACGGCGAGATTATCAATATCGGTAACCCGGAGAACGAAGCGAGTATTCAGGAACTGGCAGAAATGCTGCTTTCCTGCTTTGAAAAACATCCATTACGTCAGCATTTTCCGCCGTTTGCCGGTTTCCGCGACGTCGAAAGCAGCACCTACTATGGTAAAGGTTATCAGGACGTTGAGCATCGTAAGCCCAATATTCGCAACGCAAAACGTTGCCTGAACTGGGAACCCACCATTGAGATGCAGGAAACGGTAGAAGAGACGCTGGACTTCTTCTTACGCAGTGTGGATATCACGGAACACACATCATGACCAAAGTTGGCTTGCGCATTGATGTCGACACGTTCAGGGGGACGCGCGAAGGCGTGCCCCGCCTGCTGGAGACATTGAACCGACATAACGTTCGGGCAAGTTTTTTCTTTAGCGTGGGACCTGACAACATGGGACGCCATCTCTGGCGTCTTGTGAAGCCACAATTTCTGTGGAAGATGCTGCGCTCAAACGCAGCATCGCTCTACGGATGGGATATTTTGCTGGCGGGTACAGCATGGCCGGGAAAAGAGATCGGCCAGGCCAATGCGGCAATGATTGCGCAAACCGCCCTGCTTCATGAAACCGGTTTGCATGCCTGGGATCACCATGCCTGGCAGGCGCGAAGCGGAAACTGGAATGACAAAGAACTGATTGACGATATTTCACGCGGCATTACCGCCCTTGAAGCTATCATCAATCAGTCCGTTACCTGCTCCGCCGTTGCCGGATGGCGTGCCGACGACCGCGTCGTCCATGCCAAAGAAACGTTCCATCTGCGCTATAACAGCGACTGTCGGGGAACGTCGTTATTCCGTCCTGTGCTGGCATCCGGGAAAACAGGTACGCCGCAAATTCCTGTCACATTACCCACATGGGATGAAGTGGTGGGTCAGGAGGTCCAGGCTGTGGACTTTAACGCTTATATTCTCTCCCACATCCGGATGAGCAGAGGGACGCCGGTGTACACCATTCATGCAGAAGTGGAAGGTATCGCCTTTCAGCAGAATTTTGACGAGCTGCTCACTCGCGCTGCCGACATGGGCATTACGTTTTGCCCGCTCGGGGATCTGCTACCGGACGATATCAGTACGCTGCCAACAGGGCGGATCGTGCGTGGGAAAATTCCCGGCAGAGAGGGATGGCTCGGCTGTCAGCAACCCGTGGATATGACACAATGAAATCGGTACGTAACGCCCTGGCATTTATCGCTTTTATCGCGCTGTATTTTATTTTACCTATTAATAGTCGTCTGCTGTGGCAGCCTGATGAAACGCGCTATGCCGAAATCAGCCGGGAGATGCTGACCTCTGGCGACTGGATCGTTCCGCACTTTTTAGGGCTGCGTTATTTTGAAAAACCGATTGCCGGATACTGGTTGAACAGCATCGGACAATGGCTGTTTGGCGCCAATAATTTTGGCGTCAGAGCGGGCGCTATTTTTGCCACCTTGCTGACTGCGCTACTGGTAGCCTGGCTTACTATGCGAATATGGCAGGATAAGCGTACCGCAGTACTCTCTTCAGTCATCTTTTTAACCTTTTTTTCGGTCTATAGCATCGGTACCTACGCGGTACTTGATCCTATGATCGCACTCTGGCTCATGGCGGGCATGTGCTGCTTTTGGGAGGGGATGCAGGCCACGACCAGAACACGCAAAATCATCGCCTTTCTGCTGTTAGGGCTAACCTGCGGCATGGGCGTGATGACCAAGGGTTTCCTGGCGCTTGCCGTTCCTGTGCTCAGCGTACTGCCGTGGGTTTTCGTGCAAAAACGCTGGAAAGACCTGATCATCTACGGCCTGTTGGCAGTCGTCGGCTGCGTCGTGATTGTGCTGCCGTGGGGAGTTGCGATTGCTCAGCGTGAGCCGGACTTCTGGCATTATTTCTTTTGGGTCGAACACATTCAACGCTTCGCCCAGGATGATGCCCAACATAAAGCCCCTGTCTGGTACTACATTCCCGTGCTTTTGGCTGGCGCGTTACCGTGGCTCGGGCTGCTTCCCGGCGCGCTGCGCACAGGCTGGCGGGAACGCGATGTTTCGCGCAGCACACTATACCTGCTAAGCTGGATTATCATGCCGATCCTGTTTTTCAGCATCGCAAAAGGAAAACTGCCGACCTATATTCTTTCCTGCTTTGCGCCGTTGGCGATATTAACGGCGCGGTTCGGCCTGCAGGCCGCGCAAAAAGGTTCAGCCGCGCTGCGTGTGAATGGCTGGATCAACGTTCTGTTTGGTGTGGCGGGCATTATCGCCACGTTTATTGTTTCCACGCTGGGACCGTTGAAAACGCCTGTCTGGTCGCATATCGAAACCTATAAGGTTTTTTGCGCATGGGGTATTTTTCTCACCTGGACGCTCTTTGGCTGGTATACGTTAAATAACCGCGAGAAGAACTGGCAATTTGCCGCGTTTTGCCCATTAGGACTGGCACTGTTGTTTGGCTTCTCCATTCCTGATCGGGTCATGGAATCTAAACAACCACAGTTTTTTGTCGAGATGACCAAAGAGTCGCTGGAATCCAGCCGCTATATTCTCACCGACAGCGTTGGCGTCGCTGCGGGGCTGGCCTGGAGCCTGAAGCGTGACGACATCATGCTATACGGACAAACAGGCGAGTTGAAATACGGCCTCAACTATCCGGATGCCCACGGGCGCTTTGTCAGTCGGACGGACTTTGTCGACTGGTTAGCCCAACACCGTCAGCAAGGAAATATTACCCTCGTGCTCTCGATTGATAAGAATGAAGATATTAATCAACTAGCCATTCCTCCCGCTGATTATATCGATAATCAGGGGCGACTGGTCCTGATTCAGTATCGACCGAAATGATCTGGATAGTCTTAATTTCCGCCAGCCTGCTCAGCGTATGCGGACAGTTATGCCAGAAGCAGGCAACCCGTCCGGTACCATCAGGCAGGCGAAAACGCCATATTACGCAATGGATTGGGCTGGCCCTGGCAAGCCTCGGCCTGGCTATGCTGCTGTGGCTGGTGGTGTTGCAGAATATCCCTGTTGGCATCGCCTATCCCATGCTGAGCCTGAATTTTGTCTGGGTGACGCTGGCCGCCTGGAAAATCTGGCGCGAACCGGTCGCAACGCGCCACTGGCTGGGTGTGGGGCTGATAATCGCCGGCATATTCATTCTTGGGAGCGCGGTGTAATGGGCATTTTTTGGGGATTATGTAGCGTTATTATCACCTCGGCCGCCCAACTGAGTCTCGGCTTTGCGATGGATAATCTGCCGCCGATGCTGCAACCGTTGAAATTTCTATCCGCCGTATTCGCCCTCAACGCTGGCGCATTTGCTCTTTTTAGTGGGCTGGCGGGATATTTACTGTCGGTAATTTGCTGGCATAAGGCCCTGCATCAGCTCGCCCTGAGCAAGGCTTATGCCCTGCTCAGCCTGAGCTATGTTCTGGTTTGGATCGCATCCATGATTCTGCCCGGCTGGCAGGGCACATTTTCAGTGAAAGCGCTGGCTGGGGTACTGTGCATCATGGCGGGTTTAATGGCGATTTTTCTGCCTGCTGACCAGCATCGGCGCTGAGCTCATTTATCTGCCGACAGTCGTACCAGGCGCTCCCATTCGTCACATATGTACTGTCTGGCATCGATTATTTTAATCACGCGAGATGCATCACGATTAACACAATACTGGGCGTCTTTCAGCGGTGAAAGGAGATCGCCGGGCTTAACCCGTTCGGAAGATTGCGCCTCAGCAAGCATCTTAAGTGAACCACCGCTATCGCAAAGTACGATATAGAGCCTCCCTGCTTTCTTGTGACAGCAAGACTTCTTCACATGCCATTCCATAGCGCACCTTTTGTTAATGAATTTCACATCAGGTTACACTTTTGCTGATAAACAAAACGACAATAGCGACGGAATGGCAAAAATGAGAAATGTAATTAATGTTTTCTTAATGTTAATGATGAAGCACTTACCCAATCCGCCAACGCGCGACGAGAGATTTTAATCCCTCCGGCTTTGAGCTCGGGCGGCAACGTCAGCCAACAAACCGGTTGCTGAAAACGGGCCAGCTTATCCTGAACCCACTCCGCAAGATTGGCATCGCCAGCATCGGTGTCATACTCGACGACCGCCACCGGACGATGACCAAACTCTTTATCTTCTAACGGGACAATAAAGGCCTGCAGAACCTGCGGATGCGCTGCAATCACGCGTTCCACTTCCTCTGGCTGTATGCCTTCCCCGCCGCTAAAAAACAGATTGTCCATGCGACCGATAATGGTTAATTTGCCGTCCTTTAACACCCCACGATCGCGGGTGGCAAACCAGCCTTCCGCGTTAACCAGAGGGGTAAGCTGCCCGTTGCGCCAGTAGCCTTGCGCCATGCTGGCCGCACGCAGCCAGACTTCGTCATCCACGATTCTGACTTCTCTGCCCGCTAAGGCTGAACCGACATCTGCCAGACCATCCGCTTCTTTCGCACAGACGGTGGAAGCGAATTCCGTCAGTCCATAACCGCACCAGCAGCGAATCCCCTGATCGCGCGCCTGCTCCGTCAACTCAACAGGAATAGCCGCGCCGCCCAGCAGCACCGCTTTGAGCGTGATCGGTGTTTTATTGACCAACAAGCGCCACAACTGAGTAGGGACCAGCGAGGCATGGGTGCAGCCGACCAGCATTTGTCCCAGCGGCTGCTTGTCGCGCACGGTCATTCGCGCTCCGGCAAACAACCAGCGCCATAAAATACCCTGGCCGGAGACATGAAACAGCGGCAGTGAAAGCAGCCAGTCATCTTCAGCACCAAACGGCATTAATGACAGCACCCCCTGCGCACTTGCCAGATGCGCCTGACAGGTGTGAACCGCCGCTTTCGGCAATCCGGTGGAACCTGAGGTTAACGTCATTGTGCTCAAGCGCTGAGGCAACCACGCGGCGGCATGTGCGCCAGGTAGCACCTGCATCTGCAACGGATTCAGCCCCGGGAACGCGGTAGCCGCCTCCAGATCCAACGCAAAACGTAGCGTTAAGTCCGGAACCAGCGCGTCAAGCAACGACTGTGGCAACTGCGGGTTCACAGGTAAAACCCGCGCCCCACATTGCAGCAGCGCGAGCCAGGCCAGTAAGGCTCGCGGATGATTCCATGCGCGGAGCAGGACGCCATCGCCCTCTTCCACGCCCTGAGCGGCAAACCCGCAGGCCAGATGATCGACGCGCGTGCAAAGCTCACTCCAGCTTAATACTTCATCGTTGAGGCGCAGGGCTGGCGCCTGCGCACGAACCTGTCGCCAGTCGCGCCAGGGCCAGTCAGTGCCCGCTAAGCTCGCGCTAGCAGGCGTTTCCCATGAGGTCATAGCAGGCGTTCCAGCGCATCAACGGCAATACACGGCAACGCGCTACCCGGCCAGGCGCGTACCTGCTGGCACTGCATCAGACTCAGCGTGTCCAGACCCGGAATGGTCTGCGGCGTCAGCCAGGCGGCAATTCTCGCCAGTTGGGTTAAGCCAAGACTCGACTCAATAGATGAACTGATAACGGCGGTGAGACCAAGCGCATGCGCTGCCGCAACCTGTTCACGCACTTTGTCGAGACTACCGGTCAGCGTCGGTTTGATAACCACAGCCTTGACACCCTCTTCGGCTTCAAAGGTGAAATCCGCTTCGCGCAGACTTTCGTCCCAGGCGATAGCGATGCCGGTTTCACGCGCGAATGCGCGTGAGTCATCGCGCGTTTTACATGGTTCTTCAAGGAAGGCAATGCGTCCACGATACTCTGGATTGACGTATTTCGCGAACTGTTGGGCTTTCAACGGCGTCCAGGCACGGTTGGCGTCAAGTCGCAGATGCAGCTCCGGAATCGCCTCCAGCAGCAGATTGGCTACCATCCCGTCGCGAACCGCTTCATACAGCCCAACCTTGGTCTTGGCGACTTTTTCGCCCGGCATATCCGCCAGTTGCAGCACCAGATCGTCAGGATCGCCCGTACACAGAGGCGCAGCACGATAGTCTGCAGCCTCCGGCAAAGCGTCTGCCAGTTCGGCCAGCGCACAGCTTGCGCCAAAAGCGACAGAAGGCAGTTGTGGTAAAGAAGCATCCCCTTGCAGCCAGCCTTTCACCCAGGCCAGCAGCTCGGTTTGCGCCTCTTCCCAGCTTTCCTGACTGAAGCCTGGCAGCGGGGAGATCTCTCCCCACCCTTCACGCTCGCCGTCACGCAGACAAACATACAACCCATCACGCGTTTTTAACCGCCTGTCGCGCAGAATCACCCCCGCGTCCATGGGGATCTGCCAGCGGTATACCTGCGCGCTACGCATTACGGATTCCGTTTGAATTTGCTGAAGTCAGGCTGACGTTTCTGGTTAAAGGCGTTACGGCCTTCCTGACCTTCTTCCGTCATGTAGAACAGCATGGTGGCGTTACCGGCCAGCTCTTGCAGGCCTGCCTGCCCATCGCAGTCGGCGTTCAGCGCCGCTTTCAGGCAACGCAGCGCCATCGGGCTGTTTTGCAGCATCTCACGGCACCAGCGTACGGTCTCTTTCTCCAGATCCGCCAGCGGAACCACGGTGTTGACCAGGCCCATATCCAGCGCCTGTTGCGCATCGTACTGACGGCACAGGAACCAGATCTCACGCGCTTTTTTCTGACCAACGATACGGGCCATATAAGAGGCACCCCAACCGCCGTCGAAGGAACCCACTTTCGGGCCAGTCTGACCAAAGATGGCGTTTTCTGCCGCAATGGTCAGGTCACACATCATATGCAGTACATGGCCGCCGCCAATGGAGTACCCTGCCACCATCGCCACGACCGGTTTCGGGCAGGTACGAATCTGACGCTGGAAGTCCAGCACGTTCAGGTGATGCACACCGGAGTCATCCTGATATCCGCCGTAGTCGCCACGCACTTTCTGATCGCCACCTGAGCAGAACGCTTTGTCACCCGCACCGGTCAGAATGATCACGCCGATGTTGTCGTCATAGCGGGCATCCGCCAGCGCCTGGATCATCTCTTTTACGGTAACAGGACGGAAAGCATTGCGTACCTGCGGACGATTAATGGTGATTTTGGCGATACCGTCGGTGGATTTCTCGTAGAGAATGTCGGTATAGCCTGCAGAGCAATCGTGCCATTCTACCAGTGCGTAAAGCATTGTTTCATCAGGATAGATCATAAAATGTCCTATAGTCAGCGACGCAGAATCTGAGCCAGACAGTCCACCACGCCAGCGGGGTTGTCCCGATGCGCGTTGTGTCCGGCATTACGAATCACATGGTTTGGTACTGACATTTCCGTCGCCAGCGCGCGGAATTTATCGTCACGTTCACCACATAAATAATAAAACGGAAATGTGCGCGCAGTGAGTCGCGCACGTAAATCAGGTTGTACGGCAAGCGAGGTGGCCTCCAGCATCGCCGCCAGCGTATGCCCATTATTCTGGCTACGCAGATCGACCAGCGTCTCTCTTTGCGCCGCATTCAGCGAGGAAAATACCGGCTGTTGATACCAGTCATTAAATACCTCACGCAGCGGTTCAGCGCGAAAACGCGCGGCCCAGCGGCCATCTGAAAGGCGACGTTGAACGCGCGCCTCCTCGCTTTGCAAACCAGGATGTCCACCTTCAACGACCAGACCGCAAAGTCCGGGCATCTCCTGACAGGCCGCCATCATCGCGACTCTGCCGCCAAGAGAGTAGCCCACCAGCCAGTAGCTAAGTATGTTGTAACTAAGCAAGGTGCTACGCAATAACGCACAAACATCATTGAACCCGCTCACCTTGATGTCGGCGGAACCGCCGTGTCCCGGCAGGTCGATATACAGCCGCGAATAATCCTGAAACGCTTCGCCGACCGTCTGCCATTCCCGACAGTCGCCGGAGAACCCGTGCAGGAAAACCAGCCAGGGTGATCCACTCTGGCTAACGGTCGCCTGGGCGTGCAGGATCATAGATGGCTTACCTGCGCCAGCAGTTGCTGCAGGGTTTGCGCCCCGTCAGTTTCGTTCACCACCAGCTCAATAACCGTTGCCGCAGGAGTACGCCAGGCATTTGTCAACGCGCTCTCCAGTTGCTCCCAGTTTTCTGGGCGCTGATATTTGAGGTTAAACATGGCCGCGGCATGCTCAAAGTGCACGTTCTGCGGCATCAGATAGAACCGTTCACGTTCATTTGCCGGCGTCGGCAGCAGGGAAAATATCTGCCCACCGTTATTATTGACCACTATCAGGACAAACGGCGCGGAAACCTGACGTAATAACGCCAGCGCATTGAGGTCATACAGTGCAGATAAATCACCGACGATAGCCAACGTTGATTTTGCGCTGGCGCGCTGTACGCCCGCCGCCGTTGACAGCAGACCGTCAATGCCGCTCGCGCCGCGGTTGCTATAAACTGGAAAACCAGCCGGAAGCTGCGACAGCGCATCAATCAGGCGCACGACCAGACTGTTACCCACGAACAGTTGCCCTTGTTCGGGCAGATACTCGTGAATACGATGGGCTAATTGCGCTTCACCAAACACGTCGCGACGGGCTTCCACCGCCTGCCATGCCAGTTGCGCCAGGCGCGGGATTTCCACGCACCAGGGTTGGCGTTTTTCCGCCGGGTGTAGATCCAGCCAGTCACCCACCTTCGCCACCAGCCTGCGCCCACGATGATGCGCCGGATCGAGGCGACCTTCGATATTATCGACAATCCAGTATTCCTGCGGATCGCAGTTGGCCTGCCATTGCAGGAGTCGTTTTCCGGTCAGGCTACAGCCAAGCTGCACCACTATCTGCGCCTGCTGTAACTCAGTCACCGCCTTCGCATTCCCCAACCACAGGTCAGCACACGGCAGGGGTTGTCCTGTTTGCGACAAGACATCGCCAATCAGCGGCCAACCGAGCATCTGCGCCCATTGCGCAACTTTCTTGCCCTCTTCCGCGCTCATACGACCCGCGATGACTACGCCGCGCTTTTGTCGCCAGAAAAACCAGTCACGTTGTTTGTCGCTTTCCAGCCGACGCGCTTCACGTAGCCAGGGCTTGTCGTCCTGCCACCAGTCGCCGAGGCGTTGCTGCCAGGCAATACCCGTTTCGTCCATGTCGCCATACAGCGGTTCCGCAAAGGGGCAATTAATATGAACCGCCCCGCTATGCAGCGCGCCCAGGGCATTATCAATGGTGGACACCAGCCAGCTCGCCGGAATGTCCTGCGTCGGGCGCGGTAAAGAGAGCGTTTGCGACGGATGAGAAGCAAACATGCCGGCCTGACGAATCGCCTGATTAGCGCCACAGTCGATAAGTTCTGGCGGCCGGTCAGCCGTAAGTAAAATCAGTTTTTCACCGGTCAGGCCCGCTTCAATCAATGCGGGATACAGGTTCGCCACTGCCGTACCGGACGTGACAATCACGGCGACTGGCTGGCGACTCACTTTTGCCAGACCTAAAGCCAGATGCCCAAGACCACGCTCATCAAAATGGGTATGGTGGATAAAAGCAGGATTTTCCGCTGCTGCCAGCGTCAACGGTGTAGAACGAGAGCCAGGGGCAATGCAGATATGCCTGACGCCGTGGCGAGTGAGTGCTTCCAGTATGACCGCCGCCCAGCGTCGGTTAAATGCGCTTACTGACATGAGATTGTCCGGTATCAATATTGCGACACAGTATAGAGAATCGAATAAATGGATTTTTGATATGAATCGGAAATATACACGAAATCACTATCCTTCCATCTGTAATAAGGTACGTAACCCTGCCGCTTTATTGTCTATTTCTTGCCATTCTTGCTCAGGATCTGAACCACGCACGATCCCCGCGCCGGCATACAGGCGGACCACGTTGGCGTTAATTTTCGCCGAACGTAATGACACGCAGAATTCACTTTGGCGCAGAGAAAGATAACCCGCAGAACCGGCATACCACTCGCGCTCAAAGGGTTCATTTTGCCGGATGAATTCGCGCGCCAGCTCACGCGGAATGCCTGCAACTGCCGCCGTAGGCTGGAGTTGCATCAGGCAGAGCGTATCGTCGGCCTGATTCAGTTCCGTCCAGATACAACGGCGTAGATGCTGCACCTTGCGCAGTCTGAGCACCTGCGGGGGGAGCACATCAAGGGTTTGCGTACAGCCTTGCAGCCGCTGGCAAATATCCTCGACCACCAGCATATTCTCGCGCTGGTTTTTATCATCTTTCATCAACCAGTCGCCTAACTGCCAGGCGCGATGATCCTCGGCGTGATTGGCAACGGTTCCGGCCAGCGCTTCGGTGCGCAACGCCGTGTCGCGCCGCCGATACAAACGTTCAGGGGAAGAGCCAAGAAAAGCGGAGTCGGCAGAGAATGCCATAAAGAAATGGTAGCAGTTAAGGTTCAGGCGACGGCTGGAAGCCATTACCGCAGCGGCATTCACCGACTGTGAAAACTGTAAATCTGTCGCTCGCGCCAGCACAACTTTGTCGAGTTCTTCCCCATTAATGGTGTGCGTGGCAAGCTTTATCAGATCTATCCAACCGGCTTTATCAGGCCAGTGCTGTTCTCCCGCCAAACTCAAACGCAGCGCGGGCAATGGTTTAACATTGGCCAGCGTGGAAATAAATTCAACCGCGCGTGCGGCGTCTTCACGCAGCGAAACATCACTGTAAAGGTGTAACCGTAAGCTCGCCACTCCGGCGCAGCGTCGCCATTCCAGTCGCGGTAACAACAAATTGCCGTGCCGGGGCTCGAACGCATTGAGGCCCCAGATACGCAGGTCAGGTTGATTGTCGTGCTGACGTAAAAACTGCTGAGCGGATGCCAGCGAGGAAAACGTGGCGACAGCCCCCAGCACAGCGGCTTCTTCGTCGCCGTTACGCTGCTGCCAGTAAAACTGGGGCCAGACGGGTTGACTGGCCAGCCATCCTAAAGCGTCAAACGCATCGTTCAGAGGGAAAGGTATGTCGTAAATACGAATTCCAGGTGCTGCCGGTATCTCTTGCGACAAATGACGCATCAGACCTTCCAGCGCAGTAGTGATTGATTGCACGCGGACCTCTCCCTGTTAAAAACCTCTCATTATACGGGGTACTGAACAGAAAAAGCAGTACCCCGAGTTAGGGAGTACGAACAAATGCGATGACGGAGCGGAATTTATCGCCGCGCTAACAATAATCCCATCACTAAACCGACCGTGGCGCCAACGCCAATTCCGCGCCAGGGTTTTTCATGCACATAGTCATCCGCCCGGCAAACGGCCTTTTTCGCGCGGAAATAATAATTGTCAGAAGCATGGCTGACGCGATTTCTCACCTCTTCTAACGCCCGCTCCGCCCGCGCTTTTAACTCAAGATATTTTTGATCGGCCGGATCGCCGGAAGAACGCAACACCTCTTCCAGCGTTTCGCTCAAGAGTTCCAGATCATCATCGATACGTGATTCATAAGATTGAAAAGACATTGTATTCTCCCTTTCTATTGACGTATCCGCTAACTATAGACAACCTGGACCGTTTGCGCCTGTTTAAGCCTGATGTGCCTCTCGCGCCATTCCGATGTGTGGAATCCCGTCTTCGTCATAAATATCCGTCACCGGCATAAAACCAAAGCGCGCATAAAACGGTTGCAGATGCGCCTGCGCGCCCAGATACAGCGCCTTGTGCGGCCAGTGTTGCGCACAGGACGCCAGCGTCTGGGTCATCAACTGTTGCCCCAGTTTTGCGCCGCGTAGCGCTTCGCTGACTATCACCCGGCCAATGACCACCGGCTCCAGATCGTCATCGCTTTTCAGAATCCTCGCATACGCCACCAGCTCATCATTGTGCCAGCCCAGAATGTGCCGATTTTCGCCAACCAGATCGTCGCCATCTACATCCTGATATGGACACTGTTGTTCAACAACAAACACCGCGCAGCGAAGCTGAAGAATGGCATACAGTTCTTGTGTACTCAGCTTTGCATGGTGGAGATCTTGCCAGTGAATCATTGTCTGCCCCTTTGTTGTGATAACCTGAACACCCTGCCTTAGCGATGGCGAAAAGTGTAACGCAAAGATGGAATTACTATTTTTAGGCACGTCAGCGGGAGTTCCTACCCGCTCACGCAATGTAACGGCAATTTTACTCAATCTGCAACACCCGACTCAGCCGGGGCTGTGGCTTTTCGATTGTGGCGAAGGAACACAGCATCAAATGCTCGCCACACCGTTCAATCCGGGAAAACTCGACCGTATCTTTATCAGCCACCTGCATGGCGACCACCTGTTTGGTTTACCTGGATTGCTGTGTAGTCGTTCGATGGCCGGGAACGTCAAGCCACTGACACTTTACGGCCCAAAAGGATTACGGGAATTTACCGAAACCGCTTTGCGTCTGAGCGGTTCATGGACTGACTATCCTCTGGATATTGTGGAAATCACCGCGGGTGAAATCGTCGATGACGGCCTGCGTAAGGTAACGGCATATCCACTGGAACATCCGCTGGAATGCTATGGTTTTCGCATTGAAGAACACGACAAACCAGGTGCGCTAAACGCCAGTGCGCTGAAGGCGGCTGGTGTTAAATCCGGTCCGTGGTTCCAGGAGCTGAAAGCCGGGAAAACCATCGTCCTGGAAGATGGTCGCGTAATTAACGGTGCCGACTTTCTTGCCCCGGCCACCAGGGGAAAATCCGTGGCGATTTTCGGCGATACAGGCCCTTGCGCAAGTGCCTTCGAACTGGCAAATGGCGTGGATGTGATGGTGCATGAAACTACACTGGACGCGTCAATGGAGGAGAAGGCCAATAGCCGTGGACACAGTTCAACCCGACAAGCCGCGCAACTGGCGCTTAAAGCGGGTGTCGGACGCTTGATCATGACCCACGTTAGCTCACGCTACGATGAAAAAGGCTGTCAGCGATTACTCGAAGAGTGCAGAACGCTATTCCCGGCAACAGAACTGGCTCACGATTTCGCCATTTTCACCGTTTAACGCTCTATTTTTTCGCCTCAGTGCCGATAACAGAGAAAAGGCTGGCTTTCACACTGAGGACAGGATGAACAATTTCCAGAAAGATATTGATGACAGGACCAATCTAACCCTGTCTAACCGTTTTGAACTGCTGCTGTTTCGCCTCGGCAAATCCATCGAGGAGCAGAAATCAGAGCTGTTTGGCATCAACGTATTCAAACTGCGTGAAATCGTGCCGATGCCGACGTTTACGCGTCCGGCGGGAATGAAAGCTCCACTGTTAGGTATGGTGAACATTCGCGATCAAGTGATCCCGGTGATTGACCTGCCGGCGGTGGCGGGCTGTAAACCAGAGACCGGGCTCAACATCCTGCTCATTACGGAATACGCCCGCAGCGTACAGGCGTTTGCGGTGGAGTCAGTGGAAAACATTATGCGTCTGGACTGGCAACAGGTACATACCGCCGAGAAAGCCGTCAACGGTCGCTACATCACCAGTATCGCCTGCCTGGATGACGACAAAGAGACCAACAACCTGGCGCTGGTACTCGATGTTGAACAAATTCTTTACGACATCGTACCGTCCAATCACGATTTACGCGCGACAGACCTGAAAACCAGTAAATTCAACATCACGCCGGGTGCGGTGGCGATTGTGGCAGAAGATTCGAAAGTCGCGCGCGCGATGCTGGAGAAAGGGCTTAACGCCATGGAAATCCCGCATCAGATGCATGTGACAGGTAAGGATGCGTGGGAAAAAATCCAGCAGCTTTCCGCAGAAGCGCAGGCGGAAGGCAAGCCAATCACTGAGAAGATAGCCCTGGTGCTCACCGACCTGGAAATGCCGGAGATGGACGGTTTTACGCTTACCCGTAAAATCAAGACCGATGAACGCCTGAAGAAAATCCCGGTCGTTATCCACTCCTCGCTTTCCGGTAGCGCCAATGAAGATCACGTTCGCCGGGTTAAAGCTGATGGTTATGTGGCAAAATTTGAGGTCAATGAGCTCTCTTCTGTGATTCAGGAAGTCATGGAGCGCGCAGCGAAAGACATTAGCGGTCCACTGGTGAGCCGTCAGCTTTCAGCCTGACGCCCAACCAGCCCCCCTTACTCTGCGGTTCTCCAACGAGTAAGGGAGTCGTTCCCCCACAAAAAAATCTCTTTACCATACCCTCCCTTTAATTATCATTAAAAATTGCCGCTTTTAGATATCAGCCGTTGAGTCAAAAAATAGCCTCAACAATTATCCTACATGATTTTCACATTTCTAAGCAGGCAGTGACGTGGATAAACACCGTTTCATAAAAGATCTCCAAAAACATGCAAAATCCCTGGCCAAATACAAACTTAATTTAGACATCGACAATATCAAGAATACTTTAATCGCAGGCCAGCAACATATAGAGGAGAATGAACAATCTGTCACCTTAATCAATAACCTCATACCGCTCACGACAAGAGATATCACTGAAAAAGACGTAGACATTATTCTTCCTATAATTTCAGAATACTGGATGACGCTCCTGCGCTCCGCGCAATATAAGATTTTCTTTTATGGCACCCATAGTCATTATCTCAGTTTTAGTACCATTATCGCGGATTGTTTTCAGTCACAACTTGTACATCTGGACATCACCGCAGACGTTGAACACTGTATCCAGTCCATCAATCATCCGTCACCCGATAATGCAACTAAAATTCTCATCTATGATGATGAAGGAAGCCATATTTTAAGAAGAAAATTCGACTGCGCGAATGTCTTCTCTTACATCTACTATAGTCCTCTACGTGTGACTTGTGGGACTAACAAAAAATATGCCATGTATCTGGAACATGAATACAAAAAATATAATACACAGATTATTGATAATGTCGTTACCGGGTCGTCATATGCCTGGTGGGGTGTACCAACGCAATTGGCTACCTGTACAGCCAATATGTCCGTTAAAAGTGGTGATACTGCCTTTGCCCTGGCTATCACTGAACATCTGTCTCAGAGTGGCAAGTTAAAAAACCATATTCATATCACGAGTTTTTTTGATTTACACCATGAATTGGCCAGAAGTAAAGGCAGCTTTAACAGTGGCGTATTTAAGGAGCTTAAATTTTTCGCCAAAAAAAATAATATCCCATACATTCAATATGATGAAGAAATTTTCACCAGCAATCATGATGAGATATATCAACCAGCGTCAATTAGCAGTAGCATTGAAAAAAACCTGTTAAGTTTATTTATATCCGAAGCAAAGTTGATAGCCGCAATAACAGACATTGTTAACCATAAATATCTCAACTTTGACTTTCATATGTTAATTGATGAGCAAAGAAATGAAAGTTCAATGTGCGAAGAAGAAATGGACAAACTCAGCATACAGCGCGGCAGCAATCACTCCAAACTTTTTCGTCATAAGGAATCATTGAGTTCGAATTCTCGTAATATTGAGAAAATGGTCCACAATGCTGAGAAGAATAAATACGCTATGTATATAGTATTTCCCCCTCAGCCACAGAAATATATAGAAAACATTAATAAAGAAATGGTCAATGAGGCTTTTTCATTTTACCAACAAATCACATTAAATAAGGAAAATATTGTACTTATCGATATGAGTGGTGACCCGGACTTTACTCGTCACGACTTTCAGGATGGCGACCACTTAAACTTTAATGGTGCGATTAAATTTATACAGAAACTTCAGGCCTATGGCATCACAATATAGATAAAAAAAGAGTCTGGACATTGCCCAGACTCTTTTTTGTTTACAGCATGATGTATTACATCAGCGGTGCCGCTAACTGCACAATGCTGATCAGCGGTTGCGGCCAGATACCCAGCACCAGCACCAACAGAGCAGAAATCAGCACCACGATCCCACCCGCGCTGTACTGCCAGTTAGACGGCGCATCGCGGTTCAGTTGTTGCGGCGCGCTCAGGTACAAGCTCACGGCAACACGCAGGTAGTAGTACAAACCAATCGCGGAACCGACCACCACGGCAGCAACCAGCCACCACAGGTTAGCCTGCACACCGACCGCCAGCACGTAGAACTTACCGATAAAGCCCAGCGTCATCGGGATACCCGCCAGAGACAGCATCATTACCGTCATCACTGCCGCGAGGATCGGGCGATGCCAGAACAGACCACGGTAGGAGAACAGAGAATCTGCATCCGGGCCACGGTACGGGCTGGACATCAGGCTGACCACACCGAACGCGCCGAGGCTGCTGAACAGGTAACCGGCCAGGTAAACGCCAACCGCTTCCATCGACATCTCGCCGCTCTGCAGGGCAATCAACGCCACCAGCAGATAGCCGAGGTGAGAGATGGAGGAGTAACCGAGCAGACGCTTGATGTTGGTCTGGCTCAGCGCCATCAGGTTACCGAAGATGATGGAAGCAAAGGCGATCACGCCCAGCACGGTACGTACCGCTTCGCTGTCGCCAACCGGCGCATACAGGAACAGACGCATCACTACGCCGAAGATAGCGATTTTGCTCGCCGTCGCCAGGAAGGTGGAAACCGGAGCCGGAGCGCCCTGGTATACGTCTGGCGTCCACAGGTGGAACGGAACCAGCGAGAGTTTAAAGCCGAGGCCAACAATCATCAGACCGAAGCCCGCCAGCAGCAGCGGTTCGTGCAGCATGCCGTCGCCAAGGCTCTTACCGAGCGCTACAAACGACAGGTTGCCAGACTGCGCGTACACCAGCGCCATACCGAACAGCAGGAAGGAAGACGCTGCGGCAGACAGAATGGTGTATTTGATACTGGCTTCCAGAGAACGTTTCTGACGGAACGCATAGCCAACCAGACCAAACAGCGGCAGAGAAATCAGTTCGATACCGAGGAACAGCGCCGCCAGATGGTTAGCATTTGCCAGCAGAATACCGCCGAGTGCAGCAATCAGCACCAGCAGGTAGAACTCTTCCCGGTTGTCGTCGTAACCTTCCAGCCACGGGTAAGCAAAGGTACAGGTGGCAAGACTTGCCAGCAGCACCAGCCCGGTATAGAGCATGGCGAAACCGTCAACCCGCATCAGCGGGGTGACGTCCATGGCGCCCGCCTGGCCAACAAACCAGAGCGAAACCAACGCGGCGTTAAGCCCAATGACCGACAGCGTGGCATTGAGGAAGTGATTGCGTCGCCACGCAATGGAGAGCATCACAACCACCACCGTCAAGCCGACGATCAGCAGCGGTAGCAGCGCAATCAGGTGTTGTGGAGTTATTGTCATGGCGATTTACGGCCTTGTAGTAGTAACGGAATTAACAAACCACTGCTGGATGTTGCTCATCGCAGAATGCGAGGTATCCAGAATCGGCTGCGGATAGAAGCCAAGCAGTACCAGAAGCACGACCAGCAACAGGATGATAAACAGCTCACGCAGCGACATCCCTGGCAGTTCTACACTGGCAATCTGGCTCTTCGCCTTACCAAAGTAAGCGCGATGCAGCATCGCCAGCGAGTATACAGAGGCAAACACCAGACCAAAGGTCGAGATCACGGTAATAACCGGAACCACCTGGTAGCTGCCGAACAGAATCATAAATTCGCCAACGAAGTTACCTGTACCCGGCATACCCAGCGTACAGACTGCGAAGAACATGGACAGCGCAGGCAACCATTTCATTTTGCCCCACAAACCACCCATCATGCGCATGTCACGCGTGTGCAGACGTTCGTACAGCTGACCACACAGGATGAACAGACCGGCTGCGGACAGACCGTGCGCAATCATCTGAATTACCGCGCCCTGGTAGGCCAGTTGACTGCCGGTGTAGATAGCAATCAGCACGAAGCCCATGTGGGATACGGAGGTATAGGCAATCAGACGTTTGATGTCGTACTGATTAAAGGCCATCCACGCGCCGTAGAAGATACCAATTACGCCAAGCCACATGGCGATAGGCGCAAACTCCGCCGACGCGTTCGGGAACAGCGGCAGAGAGAAACGCAGCAGACCGTAGGCTGCGGTTTTCAGCAAGATCCCCGCCAGGTCAACGGAACCTGCGGTCGGAGCCTGGGAGTGCGCGTCCGGCAACCAGCCATGCAGCGGAACCACTGGCATTTTCACCGCAAAGGCGATGAAGAAGCCCAGCATCAGCAGGTATTCCACGCCATGAGACATCGGGGTATTCAGCAGCTCTTCATAGTTGAAGGTCCACACGCCGGTCGCTTTGTAGTGCACAAACACCAGCGCCAGGATGGCAATCAACATCACCAGACCACTCGCCTGGGTATAAATGAAGAACTTGGTCGCCGCCGTGATACGCGTTTTCCCGTCAGAGGCTTTATGCCCCCACAGCGCGATCAGGAAGTACATCGGCACCAGCATCATTTCCCAGAAGAAGAAGAACAGGAACATGTCGATGGCCAGGAACACGCCGATCACGCCGCCTAAGATCCACATCAGGTTCAGGTGGAAGAAGCCCTGGTATTTTTCGATTTCATTCCAGGAGCAAAGGACCGCCAGAACGCCGAGCAGACCGGTCAGCACTACCATCAGCAGCGACAAGCCGTCGATTGCTAAATGGATAGAGATGCCAAAACGTGGGATCCACGGCAGGACAAACTCAGACTGCCACTGCGGAATACCCGCAGATTGCGTCAGTGAATAGCCGCCCTGCAACCACAGTTGCAGGCCAAGCGCCAGCGTCAGTCCCATGGTAATCAGCGCGATCCAGCGCGGCACCTTCACGCCAAAGCGTTCGGTCTGCCAGCACAGGAAGCCACCGATGAAAGGGATTAATATCAACCAAGGTAATAACATGGTGATCTTTGTTCCTTGTTTAAGTCCCGTTCAGGCTATCTCACTCGTCATAGCGAACCCCGGCTGTGCTCGCAACCCTCACGTACTTCAGTACGCTCCGGTTGCTGTGCGCAGGCGGTGTCCACTCTGACTTCGCCGATAACGCCTGTCCTTTTGGACCTGATTTTCAACGAATTTTAAAAATTCTCTTTGGGTTTGTTGTGTCGGGCACAATACCAACCCTCAAACTCAACGCAGTACCATCAACAGTGCCAGCACAACGACGGCGCCAATGCTCATCGATGCCACATACCAGCGCAGATAACCGTTCTCGCTTAACAGCAGGCCTTTACCTGCAAAGCGGGAAAGGACAGCCGGAATGTTCATCATTGAGTTCAGCGGGTCGCGTTTCAGCAGCCAGGCAATGCCCAGGAACGGCTTAACGAATACTTTGTCGTACAACCAGTCAAAGCCCCAGGCGTTATACCACCAGGTACCCAGCAGACGGCCCGGCGCACTGTTGGCAATCGACGTCACAAGCGTACGTTTACCCAGCCACAGCCATGCTGCGATCAGGATGCCCGCAATCGCGACGATACCAGAGGTAATTTCCAGCGTCATGACGCGACCATGCTCAAGTTCGGTCGTTGCAGGCAGCACTCCCTGCAGCGGCGGTACGATCAGCGCGCCAACAAAGGTGGACAGGATCATCAGCACAATCAGCGGCAGATGATGGGTAATCCCCTTCCCGGCGTGAGCGTGAATTTGTTCTTTACCGTGGAATACGATGAAAATCATTCGGAAGGTGTACAGCGAGGTCATAAACGCACCGACCAGTCCTGCAACCATCAGATTGATATGACCGTTCGCCATCGCACCGGCCAGAATCTCATCCTTACTGAAGAAGCCTGCGGTAATCAGCGGCAGAGCCGACAGCGCCGCGCCGCCCACCAGGAAGCAGAGATACACCAGCGGAATAGATTTACGCAGGCCGCCCATCTTGAAGATGTTCTGTTCGTGATGACAGGCCAGGATAACCGAGCCGGACGCCAGGAACAGCAGCGCTTTAAAGAAGGCGTGAGTCATTAAGTGGAAAATCGCCGCATCCCATGCCTGAACGCCGAGCGCGAGGAACATGTAGCCAATCTGGCTCATGGTGGAGTAAGCGAGAACGCGTTTGATGTCGGTCTGTACCAGCGCGGCAAAACCTGCCAGCACCAGCGTGATCGCACCGATAATCCCCACCAGATGCAGGATTTCCGGGGTCATCAGGAACAGACCATGGGTACGTGCAATCAGGTAGACACCAGCGGTAACCATCGTCGCGGCGTGGATCAGCGCGGAGACAGGCGTCGGGCCGGCCATCGCGTCAGCAAGCCAGGTCTGCAACGGCAGCTGTGCGGATTTACCTACCGCACCACCCAGCAGCATCAGGGTCGCCCACATCAGCATGTTGTTGCCGTCGGCAAAGTGCGCAGGCGCCAGTTCAACCATTTCGCGGAAGTTCAGCGTGCCCAGCTCGTTGTAGAGGATGAACAGCGCGAAGGCGAGGAACACGTCACCGACACGGGTCACCACGAAGGCTTTCATTGCCGCAGCGCCATTCTTCGGATCGCTGTAGTAGAAGCCGATCAGCAGATAGGAACACAGGCCCACGCCTTCCCAACCGAGATACATCAGCAGCAGGTTATCCGCCAGTACCAGAACCACCATGCTGGCGATAAACAGGTTAGTGTAAGCGAAGAAACGAGAGTAGCCCTCTTCTCCACGCATATACCAGGAGGCGAACATGTGGATCAGGAAACCGACGCCGGTCACCACGCTGAGCATAGTCAGCGACAGACCATCCAGCACCAGGTTAAAGCCGATGTTGAAGTCACCGACAGACATCCACGTCCACAGCGGCTGACTGTAGGCTTGTTGACCATTAGCAAAGAAGTCAACGCCAACAAACGCCGTCACCAGCGCAGCCAGGCCAATAGAGCCAACGCCCACGGTAGCGGACAGATTTTCTGACCAACGACCGCGAGAGAATGCCAGTAATACGAAGCCAATAAATGGCAGAATAATGGTTAAGGCAAGCATGTTCATCCACGCATCTCACTTACTGAATCGATGTTCAGGTTCTGGCGACGGCGATGAAGTTGCAGCAACAGCGCAAGTCCAATGCTCGCTTCCGCAGCCGCGAGGCTGATGGCGAGAATGTACATCACCTGACCATCGGTCTGGCCCCAGTAGCTTCCGGCGACCACAAAGGCCAGCGCGGAGGCGTTAATCATGATTTCCAGCCCAATCAGCATAAACAGCAGATTGCGGCGGATAACCAGACCGGTTAAGCCCAGCACGAATAAGACAGCCGCGAGGATCAGTCCATGTTGTAAGGGGATCATGCGTGCTCCTCCGTTTTTCTTTTCGCACGGTCATCGGTGCGATTGCTCAGTACTTCACCTGAACGCTCTTCGCGACCCACGTGGAAGGCCACAACCAGGCCCGCCAGCAGCAGCATCGAAGCCAGTTCGACCGCCAGTACATACGGTCCGAACAGGGAAATACCGACCGCTTTCGCGCTAATTGGCGTACCGTCGATGCCCTGATCGTTAACGCCAAGAATGGCGTACACAATCACCACCAGCATGATGGCCGACAGAATCGCCGGACCAATCCACACCTGCGGTTTCAGCCATTGGCGTTCCTGTTCAATTTCAGAACCACCGAGGTTGAGCATCATTACCACGAACACGAACAGCACCATGATGGCGCCCGCGTAGACGATAATTTCCAGCGCACCGGCGAAGTAAGCGCCTAACGAGAAGAACACCCCGGAAATCGCCAGCAGCGAAATAATCAGATACAGCAGTGCGTGTACCGGATTGGTGTGGGTGATCACCCGCAAGGTTGCGAGAATGGCTATCAGGCCACAGATATAAAAAGCGAACTCCATTGCCCCTCTCCTTACGGTAACAGGCTCTTGACGTCGATAGGCTTGGCTTCGTTCTCTGCTTCGCCCTTATCTTTGCCGTCGATTGCCATACCTGCCATCCGGTAGAAGTTATATTCCGGGTATTTGCCCGGACCGGAGATCAGCAGATCCTCTTTCTCGTAAACCAGGTCCTGGCGCTTGTACTCACCCAGCTCGAAATCTGGAGTCAGCTGAATAGCCGTTGTCGGACAGGCTTCTTCGCACAGACCGCAGAAAATGCAGCGTGAGAAGTTAATGCGGAAAAACTCCGGATACCAGCGGCCGTCTTTGGTCTCTGCTTTTTGCAGAGAGATACAGCCTACCGGACATGCTACCGCGCACAGGTTACAGGCAACGCAGCGCTCTTCACCGTCCGGGTCGCGGGTCAAAACGATACGACCACGAAAACGGGGCGGGAGATAGACCGGCTCTTCCGGGTACATCTGCGTTTCGCGTTTCGCGAACGCATGCAGGCCGATCATCCAGATACTGCGTACCTGGGTGCCGAAACCTACGAACAATTCTTTTAAGGTCATGGTCTTTGTGTCCCTTATTGCGCCTGCCACAGAATGACAGCCGCCGTTACCAACAAGTTGACGAGCGTCAGCGGCAGACAGACTTTCCAGCCGAAGGACATTACCTGGTCATAACGAGGACGCGGTAACGACGCACGAATCAAAATGAACATCATCATGAAGAACGCGGTTTTCAGCGCGAACCAGACGAATGGCGGTAAGAACGGGCCATGCCAGCCACCGAAGAACAGGGTAACCATCAGTGCAGAAATGGTGACGATACCGATGTACTCGCCCACGAAGAACAGACCGAATTTCATACCGGAATATTCAATGTGGTAACCGTCGGCCAGTTCCTGTTCGGCTTCTGGCTGGTCAAACGGGTGACGGTGACATACCGCCACGCCCGCGATGGCAAAGGTGACAAAACCAAAGAACTGCGGAATAACGTTCCAGATATCAGCCTGGTTATTGACAATGTCGGTCATGTTGAATGAACCGGCTTGCGCCACCACGCCCATCAGGGACAGTCCGAGGAACACTTCGTAGCTCAGCGTCTGCGCAGAAGCACGCATCGCCCCCAGCAGCGAGTATTTGTTGTTGCTCGACCAACCAGCGAACAGTACCGCGTATACCGCGAGACCTGCCATCATCAGGAAGAACAGGATGCCGATGTTCAGGTCAGCAACGACCCAGTTTGGGCTCACCGGCACGATGGCGAAAGCCAGCAGCAGCGAGGTAAAGGCGATCATCGGCGCCAGGGTAAAGATGACGCGATCCGAAAATTTCGGGATCCAGTCTTCTTTAAAGAACATCTTGATCATGTCCGCAACCAGCTGGAGCGAACCGCCCCAGCCAACACGGTTCGGCCCGTAACGGTTCTGGAACAGACCCAGCAGACGACGTTCGCCAAAGCTCATGAATGCCCCGCAGGTGACCACCACCAGCAGAATCACCACCGCTTTGAGAATGCTCAGCAGGATCTCAATCAGATCGGGTGTAATCCAACTCATTGTTGTGCCTCCTGCAGATCCTCAAGACGCGCACCTGCCAGAACCGGCGCGATGCCAGGCATACCCATCGGTAAACCAACCTGCCCTGCCGTTAATCCTTCAGCGATTTCAACCGGCAGCGTGACCGTATTGCCATCGTAGCTGAAAGAAACACGGGTACCGGCATTAACACCCAACTTCGCGGCGTCTGCCGGGTTAAGTTTGATGTACGGCTGCGGCATACGTGTCTGGAAGACCGGCGCACGCTGGGACAATTCGTCGCTACCAAACAGATGGTAGTACGGCGCGATACGCCACTGACCATCCTGAGCTTCGAAGCTCGCCGGAACGGTAGTGAAGTAATCCATACCGCCCGCAGAGGCTTCAATCAGACGCACGCCCGGATCGCCATGACGCAGTTTACCGCCCACTTCATCCTGGAACTTGTTCCACGCCTGTGGGGAGTTCCAGCCCGGAGCCCAGGCAAACGGAATTTGTGAACGCGGCGCAGACGGCTGGTTGTTCCCTTCCATCGAGAAGGCGAACATGGTGTCTTTATCCTGCGGCTGACGAGGTTCATGGACGCTGATGTTAGCCCGCATCGCGGTACGACCGCTGTAGCGGTGCGGCTCACGCGCCAGTTTCTGTCCACGGATACGGAAGCTTGCATCCGGCGCGGCATCTTTGATCCCAGCCAATTGCGGCAGCTTCTCAACAACCGCGTCGATAACATGGTCGAGCTGCGTCCAGTCCACTTCACGGCTCTGCACGGTGCTGTGCAGCGAGTGCAGCCAGCGCCAGCTTTCCAGCATCACGGTGTTGCTGTCGTAGTAGGCAGGGTCATAGACCTGGAAGAAGCGCTGCGCGCGGCCTTCGTTGTTAATCACCGTCCCATCGCTTTCGGCAAAGCTCGCGGCGGAAAGCACCAGATGGGCGTTTTCCATAATTGCTGTACGCTGATGGTCAACAACCAGTACCAGCGGCGCTTTCGCCAGCGCGGCATTAACACGCGTTGCTGAAGCATGGCGATGCAGGTCATTTTCCAGCACCACAACGGCGTCAGCACGACCTGTTTCCAGCTCGGTCAGCGCATCGTCAAGAGAACCACCGCCAATCATACCCAGGCCCATGCTGTTAACAGAGCGCGCAATCATGGTAATGCCGACGTCAGCGCCACGACCTTTCAGCGCCTTCGCCACGTTGGCAGCAGCCTGAATTACTTCGGCGCTACCGGCGTTGGTGCCGGAAATAATCAGTGGTTTCTTCGCTCCGGCTAATGCCTGAACGATCACGTCAATTTTGTTCTGCAGGTCACGATCGATACCGTCAACCGCCGGGGCGTTGTTATCCAGCGCGTGGGCGATAGCGAAACCTAAACGCGCCTGATCTTCAACCGGCGCACGGTAGGTCCATGCAGCGATATCATCCAGACGGGTATTATCGACGTTAGTCACAAACAGCGGGTGCTTAGCGCGCTGACCGATGTTAAGGATTGCCGCAATCTGCCAGTCGGCCACTTTCTGCGCCGCCGCCATTTCGCGTGCTTTACCTTTCACCGCCTGACGCACCGCCAGCGCAACGCGCGCGCCGGTCTGGGTGACGTCTTCGCCCAGCACCAGAACCGCATCGTAAGACTCGATTTCACGCAGCGCCGGGGTATGAATACCGCCGTCACGCAGCACGCTCAGCGCCAGTTGCAGACGTTCCTGCTCACCCTGGGCGATACCGGTATAGAAGTTATCCGCGCCGACCAGTTCGCGCAGCGCGAAGTTGCTTTCAACGCTGGCACGCGGGGAGCCGATACCAATCACTTTCTTCGACTGGCGCAGAATATCTGCCGCGCCCTGCATCGCCTGTTCGGCGTTGAGCGTGATCAGATCATCGCCACGACGCTGTACCGGCTGACGCGGACGGTCTTTCAGGTTCACGTAACCATAGCCAAAACGACCACGGTCGCAGAGGAAGTAGTGGTTAACGGTACCGTTGTAGCGGTTTTCGATACGACGCAATTCACCGTAGCGCTCGCCCGGGCTGGTGTTACAGCCAATGGAACACTGCTGGCAGATGCTCGGCGCAAACTGCATGTCCCACTTACGGTTGTAGCGCTCGGAGTGCGTTTTATCGGTGAACACGCCGGTCGGGCAAATCTCGACCAGGTTACCGGAGAATTCGCTTTCCAGCGTACCGTCTTCCGGGCGACCGAAGTAGACGTTGTCATGCGCGCCATACACGCCCAGATCCGCGCCATCGGCGTAATCTTTGTAGTAACGTACGCAGCGATAGCAGGCGATACAGCGGTTCATTTCGTGAGAGATGAACGGCCCCAGATCCTGGTTGCGGTGCGTACGCTTCGTGAAGCGATAGCGACGGAAGCTATGACCGGTCATGACGGTCATATCCTGCAGGTGGCAGTTACCGCCCTCTTCGCAGACCGGACAGTCGTGCGGGTGGTTGGTCATCAACCACTCAACAACGCTTTCGCGGAACTGTTTCGCTTCTTCGTCATCAATAGAAATAAAGGTGCCTTCGGTGGCTGGTGTCATACAAGACATCACCAGGCGACCACGCGTATCTTCCGCGTTTTGATATTGCTTCACCGCACACTGGCGGCAAGCACCGACGCTGCCCAGCGCCGGGTGCCAGCAAAAGTACGGAATATCAAGGCCGAGAGACAGACAAGCTTCCAGCAGGTTGTCCGCTCCGTTGACCTCATATTCTTTGCCGTCTACATGAATCGTAGCCATAGTCAGCATGCTTCCAGTTGGCTTAGTCAGGGACTAAGCGTTAATCGAATTACTTATCGCGATGCAGGGGTAACCTGCAATTACCAGCGCTCTTTCAGCAGGTTCGGCTGAATACCACCAATAGCGTGGGTATTGCTGAAGGTCTGCTTGATGCCAGCTTCGAATTCTTCGCGGAAATATTTAATGGCGCTCTGTAGCGGCTCCACCGCTCCCGGTGCGTGTGCACAGAAGGTTTTACCCGGGCCGAGGAAACGACACAGTTGCTCAAGTGTCTCGATATCCCCAGGCTGGCCTTCGCCACGCTCCAGCGCACGCAGAATTTTTACGCTCCACGGCAGACCGTCACGGCACGGCGTACACCAGCCGCAGGACTCGCGGGCGAAGAACTCTTCGAGGTTACGCACCAGCGGTACCATGCCAATCTCGTGGTCAACGGCCATTGCCAGCGCAGTACCCAGACGGCTGCCTGCTTTACCGATGCTTTCGAACTCCATCGGCAGGTCAAGATGCGCCTCGGTCAGGAAGTCGGTTCCCGCGCCGCCCGGCTGCCAGGCCTTGAATTTCAGGCCATCACGCATACCGCCAGCGTAGTCTTCGAGGATCTCACGCGCGGTGGTGCCAAACGGCAGTTCCCACAGGCCAGGGTTCTTCACACGACCGGAGAAGCCCATCAGCTTGGTGCCCGCATCTTTGCTCTTCGAGATGTTCTGATACCACTCCACGCCATTGGCGAGGATGGCCGGTACGTTACACAGGGTTTCGACGTTGTTAACGCAGGTCGGCTTACCCCATGCGCCAGAGCTTGCCGGGAACGGCGGCTTGGAACGCGGGTTAGCGCGACGACCTTCGAGGGAGTTGATCAGCGCGGTTTCTTCACCGCAGATGTAACGCCCTGCCCCGGTATGGACAAACAGTTCGAAGTCGAAACCGGTGCCCATGATGTTTTTGCCAAGCAGACCGGCTTCGGTTGCTTCGGCAATCGCGCGGCGCAGATGCACAGCCGCCTCGATATATTCACCGCGCAGGAAGATGTAACCACGGTACGCTTTCAGCGCAAACGCGGAAATCAGCATGCCTTCCACCAGCAGGTGCGGCAGTTGTTCCATCAGCAGGCGGTCTTTATAGGTGCCCGGTTCCATTTCATCGGCGTTACACAGCAGGTAACGGATGTTCATGGATTCGTCTTTCGGCATCAGGCTCCACTTCAGACCGGTGGAAAAGCCCGCGCCGCCGCGCCCTTTCAGGCCAGCGTCTTTTACCTGATTGACGATTTCGTCCGGTGACAGGCCGGTCAGGGCCTTACGCGCACCTTCGTAACCGTTTTTGCTACGGTATTCGTCCAGCCAGACTGGCTGTTTGTCATCACGCAGACGCCAGGTCAGCGGATGTGTTTCGGGAGTACGGATAATATCTTTCATTTATACCGCTCCAGCAGTTCAGGAATGCCTTCCGGGGTCAGGTGAGCATGAGTGTCGTCATCGATCATCATGTTCGGCCCTTTATCACAGTTCCCCAGGCAGCAGGTCGGCAGCAGCGTAAAGCGACCATCAAAGGTCGTCTGCCCCGGCTTGATGTTGAGTTTTTTCTCAAGCGCAGCCTGGATCCCCTGATAACCATTGATATGGCACACCACGCTATCGCAATAGCGGATCACGTGGCGACCTACCGGCTGGCGGAAGATCTGGCTATAGAACGTGGCAACACCTTCTACGTCGCTTGCCGGGATACCCAGCACATCCGCGATCGCATAGATCGCCCCGTCCGGCACCCAGCCACGCTGCTTCTGAACGATTTTCAGCGCTTCAATGGACGCCGCACGCGGGTCTTCGTAGTGGTGCTTCTCGTGCTCAATCGCTTCACGCTCAGCCGCACTCAGCTCAAAAGCCTCGGTTTGTGGTTGTTGATTCTCGTGCATAATTAGCGGTCCACATCTGACATAACAAAATCAATACTACCCAGATGGACGATAAGGTCGGACACCAGGCTGCCGCGTACCGCTACCGGGATCTGCTGCAGGTGCGCATAGCTCGGGGTACGGATACGAGTACGGTAACTCATGGTGCTGCCATCGCTGGTCAGGTAGTAACTGTTGATACCCTTGGTCGCTTCCACCATCTGGAAGGACTCGTTTGCCGGCATAACCGGTCCCCACGAAACCTGCAGGAAGTGGGTGATCAGGGTTTCGATATGTTGCAGCGTGCGCTCTTTCGGCGGCGGCGTAGTCAGCGGGTGATCCGCTTTGAACGGGCCTTCCGGCATGTTGTTGAGGCACTGCTCAAGGATGCGCAGACTCTGGCGCAGCTCTTCAACTTTCAGCATTACGCGGGTATAGCAGTCAGACACGCCGCCGCCAACCGGAACTTCAAAGTCAAAGTTTTCGTAGCCAGAGTATGGACGGGCTTTACGCACGTCGAAATCAATACCGGTCGCACGCAGCGCAGCACCGGTACAACCCCAGTCCAGCGCTTCTTTCTTGCCATAGGCGGCAACGCCCTGGGAACGACCTTTCAGGATGGTGTTACGCAGTGCAGCTTTCTCGTAGGAATCCAGACGTTTTGGCATCCAGTCGAGGAAGTCACGCAGCAGCTTGTCCCAACCGCGCGGCAGATCGTGTGCGACACCGCCGATACGGAACCAGGCCGGGTGCATACGGTAACCGGTGATCGCTTCCACCACGTCATAAATTTTCTGACGATCGGTAAAGGCGAAGAAAACCGGCGTCATCGCGCCGACGTCCTGAATGAACGTGGAGATGTACAGCAGGTGGCTGTTGATACGGAACAGTTCAGACAACATAACGCGAATCACGTTGACGCGATCCGGCGTGGTGATGCCCGCCAGTTTCTCAACCGCCAGTACGTAAGGCATTTCGTTGACGCAGCCGCCGAGGTATTCGATACGGTCGGTGTACGGAATGTAGCTGTGCCAGGACTGACGTTCACCCATCTTTTCAGCGCCACGGTGGTGGTAGCCGATGTCAGGCACGCAGTCGACGATTTCTTCGCCATCAAGCTGCAGCACAATACGGAACGCGCCGTGAGAAGACGGGTGGTTAGGGCCGAGGTTGAGGAACATGAAGTCCTCGTTTTCGGTACCACGCTTCATGCCCCAGTCTTCGGGTTTGAAGGTCAGCGCTTCCATTTCCAGATCCTGTTTGGCTTTGGTCAGCTCAAACGGATCGAATTCGGTCGCACGCGCCGGGTAATCTTTACGCAGCGGGTGGCCTTGCCAGGTATGCGGCATCAGCAGACGCGTCAGGTGCGGGTGGCCTTCGATATCGATACCAAACATTTCCCAGGTTTCACGCTCATACCAGTTGGCGTTGGGGAACAGTTTGGTAAAAGTCGGTACACGCAGATCGTTTTCAGACAACGCCACCTTGAGCATGATATCGCGATTGCGTTCAATAGAAATCAGGTGATAGAAAACGGAAAAATCCGCGGCAGGTAACCCTTCGCGGTGCGTACGCAGACGTTCGTCCATGCCATGTAAGTCAAACAGCATGACGTAAGGTTTCGGCAGTCTCTTTAAGAAATCGCCAACTTCCAGTAATTGTTCACGCTTGACCCAAACAACGGGTACCCCGGTGCGAGTCGCCTGAACGGTAAAGGCATCCGGCCCAAAACGGTTGCGCAGTTCGCCAATGACCGGGTCATCAAGGTGATCCCGTGTTTGCCATACAGCATCTTGCGCGGTTAAGTCGGTCATATTGTTCACCATTGTAAATGGTCCGTGGTAGTCGGCAGTGCTTCGCGCTATTTATGTAGTGATAAGCGAAGGAAGTGCGGCTGCCGACAGGCGCAAATTAAATCTCGTCTGGTGTACGAAGATTCGTTACAGCAATACGTTCACCGCGTTTACGCTCGCGTTCTGACTGCATATTGGCGCGATAAACGCCCTGATCCCCAACCACCCAGGAGAGCGGACGGCGTTCTTTGCCAATGGAATCCTGCAGCAGCATCAGAGCCTGCATATACGCTTCTGGACGCGGCGGGCATCCCGGGATGTACACATCGACCGGAATAAATTTATCAACGCCCTGCACCACAGAATAGATGTCGTACATACCGCCGGAGTTGGCGCATGCGCCCATGGAAATAACCCATTTTGGTTCCAGCATCTGATCGTAGAGGCGCTGAATAACCGGTGCCATTTTGGTAAAGCAGGTTCCAGCCACGACCATCAGGTCAGCCTGACGCGGCGATGCACGCAGTACTTCCGCACCAAAACGGGCCACATCGTGCACAGCGGTAAACGAGGTCACCATCTCAACGTAGCAGCAGGAAAGGCCAAAGTTATATGGCCAAATTGAGTTTTTACGGCCCCAGTTAACCATGTCATGGAGCTTGCCCATGAACACGTTTTTATTAACTTCTTGCTCCAGGGGGTCGGTTACGATCTCCTGTTTTTGCAGGGGGTAACGGTCGTTCTCACCGTTAGGATCTATGCGGGTGAGCGTATAATCCATCTTAATGCCTCGCGGTTAGCGTTGACGATTAGCGATACTGTTCGTTTCCGGGTTCATACGCTCGCGGCGTGAACGCGCGGGCGTCCAGTCCAGCGCGCCAATACGCACCAGATAAACCAGACCAGCCAGTAACACAAAAATAAAAATTGCAGCTTCCACAAAGCCAATCCAACCGCTTTCACGGATAGATGTTGACCATGCGAACAGATACAGCGCTTCAACGTCGAAGATAACGAAGAACATGGCTACCAGATAAAACTTGGCAGACAGGCGCAAGCGGGCGGTGCCGACCGAGTCGATACCTGATTCAAACGGCACGTTTTTAGATCTCGCGCGCGCGCGACCACCTAAAAACCAGCCGCCGACAAGCATCAGGCAGCACAGGCCAATGGCGACAATAAGAAAGATAGCGAATGCCCAGTGATGAGCGATGATTTCAGTGGATGTTGACATACTCATTGCTTACTCATCAAAAGTAGCGCCAAATTCTCTGCTCTTTTCGGCAGATGAACGCCACATCGATTCATGGGGAGGAATAAAAAAAACCTTACAATCACTGTAGAAAACCATTTTATACAGCCAATTGATGGGGTTTTTTACTCCTTTCTATAACCTTTTGTCAACTTTAACAAAAGTTTCCTCACATTATTTTACACCACTCCAACCTCATTAACATAAAGTGCTGTTTACACCCATTTCGGTTGCATCATCGGTCTTTTTTAATGTTGTTGAATCGTGTCCGTAGTGAAGTAAAAAAGATAATACTCGTCTATTTTGACAGGAATTCACACTAATGCCTCCCCCTAAATGGGAGTATTTTCTTGATCTGTGACACGCTTTTGTTAATTCACCATAAAAAACAGCAACAATTTCTCTAGTTTTTTAACATGGAAACAATTAACACTTCTGCTGATTATTTTTCACCCTATTTGCTGGCTGTTTTTTTACCCGCTGATTTTGTTAAGTTTTAGTATAGCAAATGACATAAACCAATGTTATTTGCATAAAAAAAGAGCCGCTGGATGTTTTTTCATCATTAGCGGCTCTTTTTTTACACTTACATTTTAAAACATTTTTTGTGACGCGTTACTCGAAGTCGCCTTCAATAAGGAGCGAATCATCTCCCCCTTCGGGGGTAAACTGATTGTATTGCCAAGGGTTTTGATATGTCTGCATCGAGTTAAAGATCACCTGAGCTAAATCATTTTGCGTAGCCGGATCGCAGCACAACAGATACTCGGTATCAGGCAATGGCGGTAATCCGTCCGCCGCGCCCAGTACGCGTAAATCAGGGCTCATCATTTCAACGGGACGCGCAGTAACGCCCAGACCGGCTTTGACCGCAGCACGAACCGCAGGCAATGTTGAAGCAACATACGCTAAGCGCCACGGGATCTGCGCAGCATTCAGCGTTGCCAACACCATATCGCGGAACGGGCTCGGATCGTCCAACAGTACCAACGGGACCGGCTCACCTTTTTGCAGGATATATTCGGCCGCACAATACCAGTGCGTCGGCGAAGTGCGCAGATTCAGGCATTCAAAATCGCCCGGACGGTTAGTCGTTACCACCAAATCCACTTCTTGCGACTTCAGCATATCCACCATATAGGCGTTGCGCTTGACCCTTACATCCAATGCAAGCTTCGGATAAACCGAGCTTATACGGTTGAGCAGGAAAGGCAGTATCGTATCGGCGGATTCATCAGAAGCGCCAATAGTTAACACTCCCTGAAGATTGTTAAACATTAATGATGAGCATGCCTCATCATTAAAACGCAATATTTTTCTGGCGTAACCCAACAGCTGTATACCATGTTCGGTCAGCAGTTTGTTGCGTCCATGACGCGCGAACAACTCTTTCCCCACGAGTTGCTCAAGACGCTGCATTTGCTGACTCACCGCAGACTGAGTGCGACATACCGCAGCTGCCGCAGCCGCGAAGGTATTCAGGTCGGCAACAGCAACGAAGGTTCTCAGCAGATCGAGGTCGAGGTTAATTATCGGACGATTTGCATTTATCATAGTTTTTCACTTACTCGCGGGTCATACCGGGTTAATGCTGTGCATTCAGAATCAAACCACTCCATTTGTTATCTGCCTTCCTTGCAGTTTCGCTTAGTGTAACCAAGTGAAAATAAGGATGTATTTGGTTTAACAAACGAAACAATTCTCTTTCTACGCTATATAATAACCGTGACACTCATCGGAATATAGCAACGAGAAAGGGCCATATTTTTAGCTGCTGGATGATTCTGACTAATGGAAAACATGTAAATTTTGTAAATTTAAAAAAACTTAACGAACAATAATTTACACATTAAAAACTAACTTTTCAGTACGTTAGGAACAACCAACAAACATTTGAATTATCGTAAAATTCGTACTACGCACCATTTCATGAGACTTATCTTAACCTAAAACCACTATATTTATAAGTGTTATCGCGAATAATTCGAGTCTACCTGAGGTTATGTCTGACCTGCGGTTTTCGTATTATTAGGCCATTCAATTTAATGCGATTTAAATATTAAATAATAATTAATTAAGAATCCTTCAATTCATTAATTATACTTAACAATGAATTCACACCGTACCACGCACGGATCAGGCCGATAACAGCCCTCGCAGATAAAACCTCAGTATTTTCGAATGACGTCATACCGCTTATGTGTCGGCGATCTTTTGCTTTACAGAGTTAAGTTTTTTTGACCAGACAAACCACCACACCCAAACCAACACTACAAAATATATCACCAATATAATACAATCCACCGGATTATTATTCCATGATAATTGCGTTATTTAGTTATTAACAGTTAATTATAACTTCATGGATTTTCAAAATCTTCTACTAAAGACCCTTCAAAACTTACCGTCGTGGGAGTACATTGTGCTGGGCTGACTTCCACGGCAGGGAGTGGCATTCACAGCTAAAAAGGTCAACGTTCATGTCCCCCATTGAAAAATCCAGCAAATTAGAAAACGTCTGTTATGACATTCGCGGCCCGGTTCTGAAGGAAGCAAAGCGCCTGGAAGAAGAAGGCAATAAAGTTCTGAAACTTAACATCGGCAACCCGGCACCATTCGGGTTTGAAGCGCCAGACGAAATTCTGGTTGATGTGATCCGCAATTTGCCAACAGCGCAAGGATATTGCGACTCCAAAGGTCTTTATTCAGCCCGTAAAGCGATCATGCAGCATTACCAGGCCCGCGGGATGCGCGATGTGACCGTGGAAGATATCTATATCGGTAACGGCGTTTCCGAATTGATTGTGCAGGCCATGCAGGCATTGCTGAACAGTGGGGACGAAATGCTCGTTCCGGCACCTGATTATCCACTGTGGACGGCAGCGGTATCGCTCTCCGGCGGTAACGCCGTGCATTACCTGTGTGACGAATCATCTGACTGGTTCCCGGACCTTGACGACATTCGCGCCAAAATTACCCCGCGTACGCGTGGGATCGTCATCATTAACCCCAACAACCCAACCGGCGCTGTGTATTCCAAAGAGCTGCTGATGGAGATTGTTGAAATTGCTCGCCAGAACAACCTCATCATTTTTGCGGATGAGATTTACGACAAAATTCTCTACGATGATGCTGAACACCACTCGATCGCCGCAATGGCGCCGGACCTGCTGACTATTACCTTCAACGGCCTGTCAAAAACCTATCGCGTTGCCGGTTTCCGTCAGGGCTGGATGGTGCTGAACGGGCCGAAGAAACATGCCAAGGGGTACATCGAAGGTCTTGAGATGCTGGCCTCTATGCGCTTATGTGCTAACGTTCCGGCGCAACATGCGATTCAGACCGCGCTGGGCGGATACCAGAGCATCAGTGAATTTATCATGCCTGGCGGGCGCCTGTATGAACAACGCAACCGCGCCTGGGAGTTACTCAATGATATTCCCGGCGTCTCCTGCGTGAAACCGCGCGGCGCGCTGTATATGTTCCCGAAAATCGACGCTAAACGCTTCAACATTCATGACGACCAGAAAATGGTGCTCGACTTCCTGTTGCAGGAAAAAGTGCTGCTGGTTCAGGGAACGGCGTTCAACTGGCCGTGGCCGGATCATTTCCGCATCGTCACGCTCCCGCGCATTGACGATATCGAAATGTCGCTGAGTAAATTTGAGCGCTTCCTGTCAGGGTATCACCAGCTGTAATAAAACACGGGCTGTTGGATCAGTATGACGAGTATTTGCATCTGACAGCCTTCTCTGCGCACAATGACTCTTAGGTTGCCATCATATAAGGGTCGTTATGAAGCAGAGCCATTTTTTTGCCCACCTCTCCCGTCTGAAGCTCATTAACCGCTGGCCGCTGATGCGCAACGTGCGCACCGAAAATGTGTCCGAGCATAGTTTGCAAGTCGCCATGGTCGCTCATGCGTTGGCGGCGATCAAAAACCGTAAATTTGGTGGTCAGCTTAATGCAGAGCGCATTGCCCTGTTGGCAATGTACCATGACGCTTCAGAGGTGCTGACCGGTGACCTCCCTACCCCGGTAAAATACTTCAACTCACAAATCGCCCAGGAATATAAAGCGATAGAGAAAATTGCCCAGCAAAAGCTGGTCGATATGGTGCCCGACGAGCTACGCGATATTTTTGCTCCGCTGATTGATGAACATGCTTACAGCGAAGAAGAGAAATCTATTGTCAAACAGGCCGATGCGCTGTGCGCTTATCTGAAGTGTCTGGAAGAGCTTTCGGCGGGCAATAATGAGTTCTTGTTGGCGAAAACGCGGCTGGAAAAAACGCTGGAGTCGCGGCGCAGCGAAGAGATGGACTATTTTATGGAGGTGTTTGTCCCGAGCTTTCACCTCTCATTAGATGAGATCAGCCAGGATTCACCGCTTTAAACGATGTTGCCGGATGGCGACGTCAACGTCTTATCCGGCACATAAAAATCAAAACGGGAACAGCATCGGGATCATCACCACGCACACCGCCATCACGATCACCGTAAACGGCACGCCAATTTTCACGAAATCGCTAAAGCTATAGTTACCCGGTCCCAGCACCAGCGTGTTTACCGGCGAAGAGACCGGTGTCATAAAGGCTGCGGATGCCGCCATTGCAATCACCATCGCAAAAGGATACGGCGAAACCCCCATCGACTTTGCCGCCGCCAGGGCAATTGGCGCCATGAGTACCGCCGTCGCAGTATTTGAGATAAATAACCCGATGCTCGCGCACAGGACGAACAGGCAACCCAACATCATGTACGGGCCATACCCGCCGCCGACGTCCATCAGTCCTTTTACTACCAGATCGACACCGCCGGTTTTTTGTAGCGCCAGTGCAAAGGGCATCATCCCGACGATCAAAATAATGCTCGGCCAGTGAATCGCTTTATAGGCGCTTTCGGCATCGATACAGCGGAATTTCCCCATCAGCAGGCAGGCGATAATTGCGGCAACCGTATTAGGAATTTCATCGGTAAGCATCAGGGCCACCATCAGCACCAGGCAGAAAATGGCATGTGGCGCCTGACTGTGCGCCGGGGAGGCTTCACTGACCTCAGCTGGCATGTTCAACACCACGAAGTCGCGCCCTTTTTGTCCCAGCAGTGTGATGAGCTTCCAGTTACCCACCACCAGAATGATATCCCCCATCAGCAACGGTTCATCCACCACCGCGCCTGCCAGCGCCGTACCATCGCGTTTCAGGCCGACCACATTCAGACCGTAACGCGTACGAAAGGCTATCTCCCGTACCGTTTTGCCAATCAGTTCCGATTCAGGGATCAGTGAGATCTCAGCCATGCCCACATCAAGCGCCTGCTCGGAGAAGTATTCCCCGCGCAGCACCATTGGCTCCAGCAGTTGCTCACTGCAAAATTCTCGCAGATCGACATCCGCTGCAGACATATCAATCAGCAGCACGTCACGGGCGCGAAACTCAGAAACCCCGTTAACATCAACAATCACGCGACGAAAGCGCCGCCAGCGCTCCACGCCAATCACGTTTGCTCCGTAACGCTCACGCAGCTTCAGGTCGTCCAGACGCTGGCCAATCATCGGTGAACCAGGGCGAATCGCCAGACGGCGGGCACGCCCCGTGAGGCGATACTCTTTGATTAAATCGCGAAAAGTCCGGCGTTTCCAACCGTCTCCCGGCTGCCCGGAGTCTTCACCCTTCAGCATAAAGCGCATCAGCAGCATATAAATTATGCCAAGCACCAGAACCACCAGCCCCAGCGGAGTGACGCTAAAAAAGCTGAAGCCGTTAAGTCCTTCGCGTAACAATTCACTGTTGACGACCAGGTTTGGCGGTGTCGCCACCAGCGTCATCATACCGCTTATCAATCCGGCAAAGCTCAGCGGCATCATCAGGCGCGAGGGAGAAATTTGCATGCGCATGGAAACGCTTAAGACAACCGGTATAAAGATAGCAACCACGCCGGTCGAACTCATAAACGCACCGAGCCCGGCCACGGTTATCATCAGCAACACCAGCATTTTGACTTCACTGCTGCCGGCAACCTTCACCAGCCAGGCCCCCATCACCGTCGCCACCCCGGTACGCACCAGACCGTCGCCGATAATAAATAAAGCCGCGATCAAAATAACGTTAGGATCGCTGAACCCGGAAAAAGCTTCTGTGATGCTCAATGTTCCACTCAGAACAAAGGCAATAATGACCAGCAAAGCGATCGCGTCCATACGCACTCTGCCAGTTGCAAACAAGACGACGGCAATCGCCAACAATGAGAGAACCCATATCAATTCACCGTTCACAACATATCCTTGTTAAATGAGAGGGATGGAGCGATTCTGCCATAAAAAAGCCCCAACAATCTGGGGCTAAATCATGATCAGGTATTTCTTACAACGACCACATTTCCGTTGGGCTGCTTGGTCACAGAAATATGTTCCAGACTGGTCAGCGAAAAATCGACCTCATCCAGACGCGGCGTGTCCGCTGGCGCATTTACCGCTATTACATGGCACCCTGCCGCCAGTCCCGAGAGCACCCCTGCGGGCGCATCCTCGACTACCGCGCATTCCTGTGGCGCCAGGCCCAGTAACTGAGCGCCTAACAGATAGGCGTCTGGCTCTGGCTTCCCTCTTTTTACCCGTTCGGCAGTGACAAACACTTCAGGAGCAGGAAGTCCTGCGACACGATGACGCGCCCGTGCGACCGGCATTGAACCGGAAGTCACAATCGCCCATGGAATGCCCGCTTTGTTGAGATGGTTGAGCAAGTCAACCGCCCCTGGCAGCGCGGTAATCCCCGCGGTTTCCGTCGCTTCGATCTGCTCCAGGCGGGTGAACTCCGCAGCGATCTCCGCCTCGGACTTGCCCACCATAAAGTGTCGCAGGGAGGTAATGGCCTGCTTACCATGAATAAAGCCGAGCACCTCGGCGTGATCGAGGCCAAAACGATCGGCCCAGTTGCACCACGCGCGCTCTACTGCGGGTAAGGAATCGACCAGCGTTCCATCCAGATCAAACAGAAAACCTTTGCACTGCACGCTCGCCCCCTCAGGCATTAATGATTTGGTTAATTTCATTCGCGCTCAGGTGATACTGGCGCGGGCAAGAGTGCCAGACATTCAGCATACGTTGATATTTTTCCCACATCGGGGTCTGGGCGTTGAAGCCATGCGTACCCGCATCAAAGTGGGTATAACGCCCTTCCACATTGACCATAAACCGTACATACCCGAGGAAACGGGCTTCCGTTGCAGCGTCAAAGCCGAGGAAGGTCACGCGGCGCTCATCAATAGACTGCGCGTCTTTTAGATTAGTCCAGGACACATGTAATGCGTGATACATCTCCATAATATCGATAACCGTACGGCAGGTTTCTTCCGTCAGCTCACCAAACTCACGATCCAGCTCGCGCATCTGCAAGCCGTAACCGCGTTCAATAATCGTCTGCAAACGACGATAACGCTCGGCGTTAGTGGGATCGAGCATAGTCATCATTTTGTACTGGTTAGACAAAATCAGACGTTGAGCGTTGGTCATTTCCATTTGGGACTCCTGTATCACTACTACTACGATGAAAAAAAGAAGGCATCTTGTGCCTTCTTTTATATGCGTAATCAGGGGTCAATTACAAATCATCAAGGAAAGTTTTATCCAGTTGTTTGAAGGCGCGCTTAAGCGTGTCAGCCAGCGCCTGATAATCAGGCTTTCCTTCTACCGGAGCGAGCGCCTGCCCGGCCTCTTGCAATTTACCCCGAACTTCGTAGAACCAGTTGAGTATTGAAGGCGGCAGCGGCGTGACAGAACGCTTACCCAGCCACCACATGCCCTGCATCGGCAGACTGAGCGCAAACAGCGCCGTCGCCACGGCGGGTCCCAACTGCCCGCCTAAAGCAATTTGCCAGCATAAGGTGAAAACAGCGATGGGCGGCATAAAACGGATTGCGTAACGCGTCATACGGATGACGCGGTTCTCAACAAATACGGGCGCGAGGCGCTTTTCCATTGGCCACGTCTTCGCATAGTGCTGCCCCCGGCGAAACAAACTAAAAAAATTGACGGAACGATTATCCGGTGTCGACATGGCGGTTACCTCAACTTCACATATAAAAATTAAAAAATTTGTGCAAAACAACAACTATAAAGGACATCGTTCAAAACATTTTGTCTTTGATACCCACATTCAGGTATCCTGTGCCGGCCTGTAAGGCCTTTAGTCCAAAATCATTGAGTCGTCAAATTGGCATACAGTATGCCACTGGCTGAAAAATACGCAAAATGACATAGACTCAAAGGTATTTATTCCATCGTGCCCAAAAAGACTCTGGCGCATGATGTTAATCATAAACGTCGGTATCATCATGCGCTACGCTCTATGACTCCCTGACGTTTTTTTAGCCACGTATCATAAATAGGTACTTCCATGTCGAGTAAGTTAGTACTGGTTCTGAACTGCGGTAGCTCCTCACTGAAATTTGCCATCATCGATGCAGTAAACGGTGAAGAATACCTCTCTGGTTTAGCCGAATGTTTCCATCTCCCAGAAGCACGCATCAAGTGGAAAATGGACGGCGGTAAACAAGAAGCGGCTTTAGGTGCAGGCGCCGCTCACAGTGAAGCGCTGAACTTTATCGTTAACACTATTCTGGCACAAAAACCAGAATTGTCTGCGCAATTGACCGCTATCGGTCACCGTATCGTACACGGCGGCGAGAAGTATACCAGCTCTGTGGTTATCGATGATTCCGTTATCCAGGGCATCAAAGATTCTGCCTCTTTCGCACCGCTGCATAACCCGGCTCACCTGATCGGTATCGCAGAAGCGCTGAAATCCTTCCCAAGCCTGAAAGACAAAAACGTCGCTGTGTTCGACACCGCGTTCCATCAGACTATGCCGGAAGAGTCTTACCTCTATGCTCTGCCGTACAGCCTGTACAAAGAACACGGCGTTCGTCGTTACGGCGCGCACGGCACCAGCCACTTCTTTGTTACTCAGGAAGCGGCAAAAATGCTGAACAAACCGGTTGATGAACTGAACATCATCACTTGCCATCTGGGCAACGGCGGTTCTGTATCTGCTATCCGTAACGGTAAATGTGTTGATACCTCCATGGGCCTGACCCCGCTGGAAGGTCTGGTGATGGGTACACGTTCCGGTGACATCGACCCGGCGATCATCTTCCACCTGCACGACACCCTGGGCATGAGCGTTGACCAGATCAACAAAATGCTGACCAAAGAATCCGGTCTGCTGGGTCTGACCGAAGTCACCAGCGACTGCCGTTATGTTGAAGATAACTACACAACCAAAGAAGACGCTAAACGTGCAATGGACGTTTACTGCCACCGTCTGGCGAAGTACATCGGTTCTTACACTGCGCTGATGGATGGTCGTCTGGATGCGGTTGTCTTCACTGGTGGTATCGGTGAAAACGCAGCGATGGTTCGTGAACTGTCTCTGGGCAAACTGGGCGTTCTGGGCTTTGAAGTTGACCACGAGCGTAACCTGGCCGCACGTTTCGGCAAATCTGGTTTCATCAACAAAGAAGGTACCCGTCCTGCGGTGGTTATCCCAACCAACGAAGAACTGGTTATCGCGCAAGACGCGAGCCGTCTGACTGCCTGATTTCACACCGCCAGCCTAGCTGGCGGTGCTGTTTTGTAACCCGCCTGAAATGGGCGGTAACGAAAGAGGATAAACCGTGTCCCGTATTATTATGCTGATCCCTACCGGAACCAGCGTCGGCCTGACCAGCGTCAGCCTCGGCGTGATCCGTGCTATGGAACGCAAAGGCGTTCGTCTGAGCGTCTTTAAACCCATCGCTCAGCCTCGTGCCGGTGGCGATGCGCCAGACCAGACTACCACTATCGTTCGTGCGAACTCTAACCTGCCAGCTGCTGAGCCGCTGAAGATGAGCCACGTTGAATCTCTGCTGTCCAGCAATCAGAAAGATGTGCTGATGGAAGAGATCATCGCGAATTACCACGCGAACACCAAAGATGCTGAAGTTGTACTGGTTGAAGGCCTGGTCCCAACACGTAAGCATCAGTTCGCGCAGTCTCTGAACTACGAAATCGCGAAAACGCTGAATGCGGAAATCGTCTTCGTGATGTCTCAGGGTACCGATACCCCGGAACAGCTGAACGAGCGTATTGAACTGACTCGCAGCAGCTTCGGCGGCGCGAAAAACACCAACATCACTGGCGTTATCGTTAACAAACTGAACGCGCCGGTTGATGACCAGGGCCGTACTCGCCCGGATCTGTCCGAGATTTTCGACGACTCTTCCAAAGCGCAGGTGATCAAAGTTGATCCGGCTAAACTGCAAGAATCCAGCCCGCTGCCGGTTCTGGGCGCGGTGCCATGGAGCTTCGATCTGATCGCTACCCGTGCAATCGATATGGCGCGTCACCTGAACGCTACCATCGTTAACGAAGGCGATATCAACACCCGTCGCGTGAAGTCTGTGACTTTCTGCGCACGTAGCATTCCGCACATGCTGGAGCACTTCCGCGCAGGTTCTCTGCTGGTGACGTCTGCCGACCGTCCTGACGTGCTGGTTGCAGCATGTCTGGCTGCTATGAACGGCGTAGAAATCGGTGCTCTGCTGCTGACTGGCGGCTACGAAATGGACGCGCGCATCAACAAACTGTGCGAACGTGCATTCGCTACCGGCCTGCCGGTATTCATGGTGAACACCAATACCTGGCAGACCTCTCTGAGCCTGCAGAGCTTCAACCTGGAAGTTCCGGTTGACGATCACGAGCGCATCGAAAAAGTTCAGGAATACGTTGCTAACTACATCAACGCTGACTGGATTGAATCTCTGACCGCGACTTCTGAACGCAGCCGTCGCCTGTCTCCACCGGCGTTCCGTTATCAGCTGACCGAGCTGGCGCGTAAAGCGGGCAAACGTGTTGTTCTGCCGGAAGGCGACGAACCGCGTACCGTTAAAGCGGCTGCTATCTGTGCTGAACGCGGTATTGCTACCTGCGTTCTGTTGGGTAACCCGGATGAGATCACCCGCGTTGCGGCCTCTCAGGGCGTTGAGCTGGGTGCTGGCGTAGAAATCGTTGATCCCGATGTGGTTCGCGAAAGCTACGTTGCTCGCCTGGTTGAGCTGCGTAAGAACAAAGGCATGACCGAAACCGTTGCCCGCGAACAGCTGGAAGACAACGTGGTTCTCGGTACCCTGATGCTGGAGCAGGACGACGTTGACGGTCTGGTTTCTGGTGCCGTTCACACTACCGCAAACACCATTCGTCCACCGCTGCAGTTGATCAAAACTGCGCCGGGTAGCTCGCTGGTGTCTTCCGTGTTCTTCATGCTGCTGCCGGAACAGGTTTACGTTTACGGTGACTGCGCGATCAACCCGGATCCGACTGCTGAACAACTGGCAGAAATCGCCATTCAGTCCGCTGAATCCGCCATCGCCTTCGGTATCGAACCGCGCGTTGCGATGCTTTCCTACTCCACCGGTACCTCTGGTGCAGGTAGCGATGTAGAGAAAGTTCGCGAAGCGACTCGTCTGGCGCAGGAAAAACGTCCTGACCTGATGATCGACGGTCCGCTGCAGTACGACGCCGCGGTTATGGCTGACGTAGCGAAATCCAAAGCGCCGAACTCGCCGGTTGCAGGTCGCGCTACCGTGTTCATCTTCCCGGATCTGAACACCGGCAACACCACCTACAAAGCGGTACAGCGTTCTGCCGACCTGATCTCCATCGGGCCAATGCTGCAGGGTATGCGCAAGCCGGTGAACGACCTGTCCCGTGGTGCGCTGGTAGACGATATCGTCTATACCATCGCCCTGACCGCGATCCAGTCATCCCAGCAGCAGAAGTAATTTGCTGCGGTGTGCCGGATCTCTTATCCGGCAACACCTCTGCTTATCAAACCGGAAATAGCTGATATTTCCGGTTTTTTTATATCTGTTTTTTCTTTGGTACATTCTGAAATATTTGCCAGGATGCGCTGCATCAATGAATAACTATTCTTCTGTTTGCATACTTACTCTCTTTTGCATTGCAACAGGGATAGTCTTTCATGTCAGCAGTCACAGAATCACAGCCAGCCAAAAAATGGGCGATGCCCGATACGCTGGTGATTATTTTTTTCGTCGCCATTTTAACCAGCCTGGCGACATGGGTTGTTCCGGTCGGGATGTTCGACAGCCAGGAAGTGCAGTATCAGGTTGATGGGCAAACCAAAACCCGTAAAGTTGTCGACCCCCACTCTTTTCGTATTCTGACCAACGATGCGGGTGAAGAGCAGTATCACCGGGTGCAGTTTTTCACCACCGGAGATGAACGCCCTGGCCTGATGAATTTTCCGTTTGAAGGATTAACCTCCGGCTCTAAATTCGGCACCGCCGTCGGCATTATTATGTTTATGCTGGTGATTGGCGGCGCATTCGGCATCGTTATGCGTACCGGAACCATTGATAACGGTATCCTGGCGCTCATTCGCCATACGCGAGGTAACGAGGTCCTGTTTATCCCGGTGCTGTTTGTTCTCTTCTCATTAGGCGGCGCGGTGTTTGGCATGGGCGAAGAGGCGGTCGCCTTTGCCATTATTATCGCGCCTTTGATGGTACGCTTAGGTTACGACAGTATCACCACCGTTCTGGTCACTTATATCGCCACCCAGATTGGTTTTGCCAGTTCCTGGATGAACCCGTTCTGCGTGGTGGTCGCACAGGGTATTGCAGGCGTCCCGGTGCTCTCTGGTTCTGGTCTGCGTATCGTCGTGTGGGTGGTTGCGACCCTGATAGGGCTGACCTTCACCCTGGCCTACGCAGCGCGCATCAAAAAAAATCCGCTTCTCTCCCGGGTACATGAGTCAGACCGTTTTTTTCGCGAGCAGCAGGACGAGGTTGTAGAACGCCGCTTCACGCTGGGCGACTGGTTGGTACTGCTGGTACTGACGGCGGTGATGATTTGGGTCGTCTGGGGCGTTATCGTCAACGCGTGGTTTATTCCTGAGATCGCCAGCCAGTTCTTCACGATGGGACTGGTGATTGGCATTATCGGCGTCGTGTTCCGTCTCAACGGTATGACGGTCAACGTCATGGCAGCTTCATTCACTGAAGGCGCGCGAATGATGATTGCTCCCGCCCTGCTGGTCGGTTTCGCCAAGGGCATATTACTGCTGGTCGGTAACGGAGAGGCGGGCGAAGCCAGCGTATTAAATACCCTGCTGCACAGCATTTCCAACGGTATCAGCGGGCTGGATAACGCTATCGCTGCATGGTTTATGCTGCTGTTCCAGGCGGTATTTAATTTCTTCGTCACGTCCGGTTCTGGCCAGGCTGCATTGACCATGCCGCTATTAGCGCCGCTGGGCGATCTGGTTGGCGTAAACCGTCAGGTCACCGTACTGGCCTTCCAGTTTGGCGACGGATTCAGTCACATTATCTATCCGACGTCGGCATCATTGATGGCAACGTTAGGCGTTTGTCGGGTGGATTTTCGTAAATGGCTGAAAGTAGGCGCCACGCTGTTGGGCCTGCTGTTTATTATGTCCAGCGTGGTGGTGATTGGGGCGCAGATAATGGGTTACCATTAAAAAATAATTGCCCGGCCTACATGATTTCTCGACGCTGTAGGCCGGATGAGCAGACGTTACTCGGCTTCTTCCTGCTTTTCGGCTTTCGCCCCTTCATTCTTGGCATTGCGGGTCATCCACAGCGCCAGCGCTTTCAGTGAGTCCGGCGTAAATTCGTCGCAGCGTGCGGTGATTTCTTCCGGCGTCAGCCAGCAAACTTCACTGACCTCTTCTTCCTGAAGCGCAAACGGCCCGTGGGAAACGCAGCTAAACAGCCCGCCCCAGACGCGACAGTTCTGGTCTTCAAAATAAAACTGACCGTGCTCGGCAAACGGCACGCCCGCAATCCCCAACTCCTCTTCCGCTTCACGGCGCGCTGAGTCCAGTAGCTGCTCGTCAGCCTGAACAACACCGCCAGCGGTGGCATCCAGCATGCCGGGCAAAAAATCTTTTGTCTCAGTCCTACGCTGAACCAGAATTTTGCCCATACCATCGTGCACCACGATATACGTCGCACGATGGCGTAAGCGCTGCGCCCGCATTTGTTCCCGGCTGGACTGTGCGATGACTTCGTTGTCTTCATTCACAATATCCACCCATTCCGTACTTGCCAAACGACGCTGTTCCACCATCAGGAAACCTTCTTTTTTCTGGCGCTCTTACGGCGCGTTTATGTTTGTGGGGTAAATTACGGATTAATCTCGATCTGCGCAATAACACTTTGATCATTGAGTGCCATTACGCTGAGAACATTATCATCCAGAATCCCGTAGCTTGCCGCAAAGCCTCCTTTCGGGATGCTTACCGAGCCAGGGTTAAAGTGATAGACATCCCCTTGCAACTCGGCAACCGGCAGATGAGTATGGCCATAAACCAGTACATCTCCCGCGCTGAGCGCTGGCATATTTTGCGGGCCAAAAAGATGCCCGTGCGTCAAAAAGAGTCGCTGGTTTTCTGTCAGAATTTGCTGCCACGGCGCGGTTATCGGAAAATGCAGGAGCATCTGATCCACTTCGCTGTCGCAATTGCCACGCACCGCAATAATCCGCGCTGCCAGTTCATTCAACCGCTCTGCAACCTGCGCGGGCGCATAGCCTTCCGGCAACGCATTACGCGGTCCGTGATTTAAAACATCACCCAATATCACCAGCCATTGCGCACCGCTTGTGCTAAACAGTTCGAGTACGCGTTCCGTGGCTGGCAACGAACCATGAATGTCCGATGCGAACATCAGTTTCATCACTCACTCCTCGTTGAAAAGTACCTTGTAATGATACTGGATTACGCTCCGATGGTCAGCAGGAACGCTTCGCTGAAAGCGCGATAAAACGCTGAACTGAAGCGCGCTGCCACTGGAAGGTGGCGTATTCCGCAAGCGCTTCTGGCACCTCATCGCCGTTAAGGACCAGACGATTAAGCATTAGCGCTAAATCGCAATCAGCGATACACCATTCGCCAAATAAATTCTGTTTACCATGGCTCAATAAACTGCTCGCAGTGGCAAACAGTTTTTCCGCACTGGCTTTTCCGGCGTCGCTCAGCGGCGCTTTTTTCACGCCAGCAAAAACCACATCCGTTGAGCGCTCTTCACGAATAGGCATCAGATCGCTGCGGATCCACGCCTGCACCTGGCGAGCCCGCGCGCGCTTTTGCACATCATGTGGGTAGATGCGCTCCCACTGCGGCGGGGCAAAGCTCTCTTCCAGAAACTCAGTAATTGCTGATGATTCGCTCAGCTCGAAATCGTCAATCTCCAGGACCGGCACGCGGCGCGTCAACGCATAACCTTGCCATGAAGGTTGCAAGTGTTCACCGCTGTTGAGATCAACAGTTTTCAGCGTAAAAGGTAGCCCTTTCTCTTGCAGAGCGACATAAACAGACAGCACGTAAGGGGAGAAAAAATTGGCATCTGACCACAGCGTAATTGCAGGTTTGCTCATAACGTCCTCTGAAGTGTATTGGCTTGCCTTCAAAATATAGAGTCTTTCTCTCGCTGTCACTTGATGAAAACTCACGCACGCCAACAGGCTCTATACTTGTAATGACCCGGTTCATGACAAAACGGACGCTGAAAATGATCGATCTCTATTACACGCCATCGCCAAACGGTCACAAAATCACGCTGTTTCTTGAAGAAGCGCAGCTGCAATACCGTCTGATTCATGTCGATATCAGCAAAGGTAGCCAGTTTCGTCCTGATTTTCTGCAGATCTCGCCGAACAATAAAATCCCGGCCATTATCGACAATGCGCCGCAGGATGGTGGAAGCCCGATCAGCCTGTTTGAGTCCGGAGAAATTTTACTCTATCTGGCGGAAAAGAGCGGCAAGCTGCTGAGCGGTGAGTTGCGTGAGCGCCACACCACGCTGCAATGGCTGTTCTGGCAGGTCAGCGGCCTGGGGCCCATGCTCGGTCAGAATCACCATTTCAGTCATTACGCCCCGCAGACTATTCCCTACGCCATTGAAAGATACCAGGTTGAAACCCAGCGCCTGTACAACGTAATGAATAAACGTCTGGAAACCTCCCCTTGGCTGGGGGGCGATCACTACAGCATTGCGGACATAGCCTGCTGGCCATGGATTCATGCCCACCAGCGTCAGCGTATCGACCTCGACAATTACCCGGCGGTTAATAACTGGCATGAGCGCATCCGTACGCGTCCCGCCACAGAACGCGCCATGCTGCAAGCGCAGACTGAGAAGCGGTAACACGGTTCGATTCTCGTGTATCATGAATAGGTTCATACATGGAGGAAACCTGCAATGTCACAACCTGACGCGATTATTCGTATAAAAAACCTTCGTCTGCGCACCTTTATCGGCATCAAAGAAGAGGAGATCCTTAACCGCCAGGATATCGTCATCAACATTGCCATTCATTATCCGGCAGACAAAGCCCGTATCAGCGAAGATATCAACGACGCGCTGAATTATCGCACTATCACCAAAAGCATCATTGCGCACGTGGAGAGTAACCGCTTCTCACTATTAGAAAAATTAACTCAAGATGTGCTCGATATCGCACGCGAACATCACTGGGTCACTTATGCTGAAGTGGAGATCGATAAACTTCACGCATTGCGTTACGCCGACTCAGTATCCATGACGCTGAGCTGGCAGCGCTAAACGTAACCCGGGAGGCGACATGCAGATTCTGATTACCGGCGGTACTGGCCTGATTGGACGTCATCTGATCCCCCGCCTGCTCGAACTGGGGCATCAGATAACCGTAGTGACACGTACCCCTGATAAGGCGCGTCAGATTCTCGACTCTCGGGTCACGTTATGGAAGGGGCTGGCAGAGCAGCAAAATCTCGATGGCATTGATGCCGTGATTAACCTTGCCGGAGAGCCTATTGCAGATAAGCGCTGGAGCGCTGAGCAAAAAGAGCGCCTGTGCCAGAGTCGTTGGGGCATCACGCAGAAACTGGTCGATTTAATCAACGCCAGCGAGACGCCGCCCGCGGTGTTAATATCCGGTTCCGCTACCGGTTACTACGGCGATCTGGGCGAAGTTGTCGTCACGGAAGAAGAGCCGCCGCATAACGAATTTACCCATAAGCTTTGCGCCCGCTGGGAGCAAATTGCCAGCACCGCGCAAAGTGACAAAACCCGCGTGTGTATGTTGCGTACCGGCGTGGTATTGGCCTCTGCTGGCGGGATTCTGGGGAAAATGGTCCCGCCATTCCGTCTTGGTTTAGGCGGCCCGATTGGTAACGGACGCCAGTATCTGGCCTGGATCCATATTGATGATATGGTCAACGGCATTATCTGGCTGCTGGATAACGATCTGCGTGGCCCCTTCAATATGGTTTCACCGTACCCGGTACACAATGAGCAGTTTGCCCACGCACTGGGTCATGCATTAAACCGCCCAGCCATACTGCGCGTTCCCGCCAGCGTAATACGTCTACTGATGGGCGAATCTTCCGTGCTGGTTCTCGGCGGACAGCGGGCGTTACCCAAACGCCTGGAAGCGTCCGGTTTCGCGTTTCGCTGGTACGATTTAGAAGAGGCGCTAGCAGATGTTATCCGATAGTTGCTAAGCGCTATTCACATTCGCCGTTGCGATGGTAAGGTTATAGATCTGACTTCCGCAATGGCGACGTTATGGCAAAAATATCGACTCCCCGTCTTACCCTCTCTTTGTTTCAATTTTCTGACTGGTCATTTTTCCAGAGACTGCGTGAAAGCCCTGAAGTCATGCGCTATATGGGCGACATCGCCCCAGCAAAGGATACGCGTCTGTTATTCGCCAGACGCCTTGCCGCACAGCACACATTTGTTATTCGCGAGCATAACAACCCGACGCCGCTCGGCGATATTGGTCTGCAAATCAGTCATCTTTATCCGCATGAGGCCGACCTCGGTTACGCCCTCATGCCGCATGCGCAGGGGAAAGGTATTGCCAGCGAAGCCGTGCGCGCGGTGTGTCAGTATGCCCTGGAGCAGGCTGGCGTCACGGCGATAAATGCTTACGTGCTGGCAGAGAATAAGGGGTCGATACGTGTTCTGGAAAAGACGGGCTTTGTACGAACGCAGGTGCTGGAAAAAGCGTATGAAATTAATGGGGTAGCGCACGACGACTGGGTTTATCGCCTGGAGTGCGATGCGTTAAAGCGGTAGGCCCGGAAAGCATAGCGCCTCCGGGCAACTGAATTACTTCAGCGATCCTTTGAGGAACTGCTGCAAGCGTGGGCTTTGCGGGTTGCCGAATACCTGCTCCGGGTCGCCCTCTTCTTCAATTTTCCCCTGATGCAGAAAGATCACATGCGTGGAGACATTTCGGGCAAACCCCATTTCATGGGTCACGACCACCATGGTTTTCCCTTCTTCGGCCAGTTGCTGCATAATGCGCAGCACTTCGCCGACCAGCTCTGGGTCAAGCGCCGAGGTGGGTTCATCAAACAGCAACACCTCCGGTTCCATCGCCAGCGCTCGCGCAATAGAAACGCGCTGCTGCTGACCACCAGACAAATGCACCGGATATTTACCCTGCGCTCGCTCATCAATGCCCACTTTAGCCAGATACTTCACCGCGCGTGCGCGGGCTTCCTGCTTGCTCAATCCTAATACCTGAATCGGCGCTTCCATGACGTTTTCCAGCACCGTCATGTGGCTCCACAGATTAAAGTGCTGAAAGACCATGGTTAGTCTTGTGCGCAGCAAACGCAGTTGATTTTTGTCCGCAACCTTGAGCTGGCCGTCTTTGTCACGCACCAGTCCAATGTTCTGCCCACTGACGACAATAGAACCAGCGCTCGGTTTTTCAAGAAAGTTAATGCAGCGCAGAAAGGTACTTTTACCGGAACCTGACGAACCGATAATACTGATAACATCACCCGCATTAGCTTGCAGCGATACCCCTTTCAGCACTTCATGTTCGCCGTAGTGCTTATGTAAATCGATAACGTTTAATTTATTCTCAGACATCGTGTTACTCGAATTATTTAGAGGATACATGCTGCAACCAGCGTTTTTCCGCTTTACGGAACAGACTGATCAGGACATACGAAATAATCAAATACAGCACCGCGGCAATACCGAAAGCGGTAAACGGTTGATACGTTGCCGAGTTGATATCGCGGGCGATTTTCAACAAATCAGGCACCGTGGCGGTAAACGCCAGCGCCGTGGAGTGCAGCATTAAAATCACTTCATTGCTGTATGCCGGCAGCGCAATACGCAGCGCGGAAGGCAAAATTATGCAGCGATACAGTTTGAATGACGAGAAACCGTAAGCGCGCGCGGCTTCAATCTCACCGTGTGGCACAGAACGAATCGCCCCGGCGAAAATCTCCGTCGTATAGGCGCAGGTATTCAGCGTCAACGCCAGTACGGTGCAATTCAATCCGCTGCGGAAAAACGCGTTGAGGAAGTCCGTTCCTTTGACTATCTCCAGCGTATACATCCCGGAATAAAACACCAGCAGCTGTACATACAGCGGCGTGCCACGAAAAACATAGGTAAATAACCAGATCGGGAACTGGATAAATTTATTGCTGGAAACGCGACCAATCGCCAAAAACAGCGCCAGTATGCCGCCCATCACCACCGACGAGATCAACAACCACAAAGTAATTGCCACACCGGTAAAGCGGTAACCGTCCGTCCACAGCAGGGATTTCCAGTACTCCTGAATTATCTCAATCACAGGTCAGCCCTCTTCACACCCACGGAGTAACGGCGCTCAAGGTACAGCAGCACACCATTAGAAACTGTGGTAAACACCAGATAGATGACCCCGCACACCACGGCAAAATAGAACGGCTCCCAGGTGCTCTTCCCGGCAAGCTGAGTGGCTTTCACCACATCTTCCAGACCGAGCAGCGATACCAACGCCGTGGCTTTGAGAATAACCTGCCAGTTATTACCAATTCCCGGTAAGGCATAGCGCATCATCGCCGGGAACATAATGCGGCGAAATATTTGTGAACTGGTAAAGCCGAATGCCGTCGCAGCTTCAATATGGCCTTTGGGCACAGCCATAAACGCGCCGCGGAACGTTTCGGTAAAGTAAGCCCCGTAGATAAATCCGAGCGTGATTATCCCTGCTACCATCGGATCGATATCAATCTGGCTGACCCCCATTGCATCGGTAATGGTATTCAGCGCGATTTGTAATCCATAGAAGATGAGCAACATTAAGACCAGATCGGGCACGCCGCGGATAAGCGTGGTGTACGCTTCGAAAATAAGCCCCAACGCCCGGCTTTGCGACAGTTTTGCTGCCGCGCCGACAAGGCCTATCAGAACCGCCAGCACCACTGAGCTGAGAGCCAGCTCAAGCGTAACAATTGCGCCCTGTAAAATAACACCTGAAAAGCCATACAACATGCTGCCTGTCCTGTCGTGTGTGGTGGAGTAATAAGCCTCTTTTGATTTCAGACTCACCGTTAAATGCCGGATGGCGGCGTTGCCTTATCCGGCCTACAAAATCAATGTAGGCCGGATGAGCGCAGCGCCATCAGGCATAAATTCAACGCGTCAAAAATCTACGGGCTTTATCAGCACCTGCGGTGATTAACCGCCATAAACATCAAAATCGAAGTACTTTTTAGCCAGCTTCTCGTAAGTGCCGTCAGCGCGCATCTCCGCAAAGGCTTTATTCAGTGCTTCGCGCAGCTCGTTATCATCTTTACGCAGCCCCATACCGGTACCCACGCCAAACAATTTCTCGTCCTTCACAGACGGGCCGCCGAATTTGTAATCCTTACCAACTGGCTGTTTCAGGAAGCCTTCGCTGGCAGCGACTTCGTCCTGGAATGCGGCGTCAATACGCCCGGCAGTCAGGTCAGAATAGATGTTGTCTTGTCCCTGATAGGAGACAATTTCAATACCTTTTGGCGCCCAGTGTTCGTTGCCGAACGTTTCCTGAGTGGTGCCCTGCAGCACGCCGACACGTTTGCCTTTCAGCGACTCAATGGTCGGCTGAATAGCAGAATCCTTAGCGACAACCAGACGCGAGTCGGCTGCATAAAGTTTGTCGGTAAACGCGATTTCCTGCTGACGTTTTTCAGTAATGGAAAGCGAAGACATAATCGCATCGATTTTCTTCGCTTTTAGCGAAGGGATCAGCGCGTCCAGCGGGTTTTCCACGAAGGTACATTGTGTATTAATCCGTTTGCATAGCTCTTTAGCCAGATCGATATCAAAACCGACTAATTCACCCTGCGCATTTTTCGATTCGAACGGCGCATAAGTAGGATCGGTGCCGATACGAATTTTTTGCGGAATGGCTGCAAATGCTGCGGTAGCACTGGAGAAAGCCAGGACCAGAGAAAGAGACAACACCAGTTTTTTCATAACTATCCTCAACAGACTGTCTTTTATAGGGGATCTTTACAGGACCAGGTGCAGTTATCGTGCCATTAATCAGGCCGACAAGGCAAAACATTCTACCTTGTCGGCGGTATTTATTTGCATGAAAAGCGCTTAAGTATGCACTCATGCTTATTAAGTCAGCGATAAAGGCACCAAAACAGTGCACTGAATTTATGATGCACCATAATGGTTACCCGCCATGGTGCAGCCAACTCCCCACGTCGATGAATTAATCGCCGTAGACATTAAAGTTAAAATACTTACTCGCCATCTTGTCGTAGGTGCCGTCTTTGCGCAGTTCGCCCAGCGCTTTATCGAAAGCCGCTTTCAGCTCCGCATCATCTTTGCGCAAGCCAATCCCGGTTCCGTCGCCAAAGTATTTTTTATCTTTAACTGAAGGACCGGCAAAAGCGTAGTCTTTGCCTGCCGGCTGTTTAAGGAAACCTTCACTGGCCGCGACTTCATCCTGCAATGCCGCATCCAGACGGCCCGCCGTCAGGTCAGAATAGATCAGGTCCTGGTTCGCGTAGGCCACCACATCCACGCCTTTGCTGCGCCAGTTATCATTGGCATAGGCTTCCTGAGTTGAGCCTTGTAGTACGCCTACGTGTTTACCTTTGAGGGAGTCCAGAGTCGGTTGAATCGGGGAACCTTTCGCGGCGATCAAACGAGAATCTGCGGCGTAAAGTTTGTCTGAGAAGGCAAGCTCTTGCTGGCGCTTCTCGGTGATAGAAAGCGAGGAGATGATGGCATCAATTTTTTTCGCTTTCAGCGACGGGATCAGCGCATCAAAGTCGCTGGCAACCCAGGTGCATTTGATCTGCATGCGTTTACACATCTCATTTCCCAGATCGATATCAAAGCCGACAAAGTCGCCCTTGGCATCTTTAGAGGAAAAAGGCGCGTAGGTGGTATCTGTACCAATACGAACTGTCTGCGGAAGTGCTGCGTAACTGGCCGCGGTTGCGGAAAGTCCTACCAGCAAAGACAAAGCAAGAACCGTCTTCTTCATACATAACCCTCAAGTGGCGTAATTTTATTATGTTTTACGTTGTGTTGTGTTTGCAGACTTTTTCATGCAGGTCTTATGCCATTTTCGCGTCGTTGAGGATATTCGACGTTAAATATGTTAATAAAACGTTGCAATATTGTCCTGATTTTGAAGATAGCAGGTCTGACGGTTGAAACGCAGCGTTTCGTTGAGTTTTGACGAATTAAATGTTGAGGATATGATCGCGGTTACAAAATTGCCCTGAAACAGGGCAACGGATGTTTCTTTGCACGCTAATAGAACGGCTTACGCCCCTTGCCAGCGGGTGAAGAGGTCCTGAGGAAGAGAAATATCAAACTGGTCAAGGACACGATTAACCGTTTGATTAATCACATCATCTAACGTTTGCGGGCGATGATAAAACGCCGGGACAGGCGGCATAATCACCGCCCCAATTTCTGCCGCCTGCGTCATCAGCCGCAAATGCCCCAGATGCAATGGCGTTTCACGCACGCACAGCACCAGCGGGCGACGTTCTTTCAATACCACGTCAGCCGCACGGGTGAGCAGCCCATCGGTATAGCTATGCACGATGCCAGAAAGGGTTTTAATTGAACAGGGCAGGATAACCATCCCGGCGGTCTGAAAAGAGCCAGACGAAATGCTGGCGGCGATATCGCGCGTATCGTGAGTCACATTCGCCAGAGCCTGCACGTCGCGCACAGAGAGATCCGTTTCCAGCGCCAGCGTCTGCCGGGCAGCGGCGCTCATCACCAGATGGGTTTCCACATCAGTAACGTCACGCAAAACCTGCAGCAGGCGCACGCCGTAAATCGCTCCACTTGCGCCAGAAATACCAATGATGAGTCGTTTCATGTTTAATCGCCCTTGCTTGCTTCAGGGCCGACTTTGCAGGAATTTACGGGGAGTTGCAAGCAAGGGTGCGGGTTGCGCCCTTGCTTGCGAGCAAACATTAACCTTCGTTGTGCATCTCAAGGTTTTCCGCTTCATTCTGACGCAATATCGCTTTGGCATCGTCATTACGCAGGGAGTCAAGGAAATCGAGATACTGCTGGTCAACGTCTTTGGTGACATAGACGCCATTAAACACTGAACATTCAAACTGCTGAATATCCGGGTTCTCAGCGCGGACCGCTTCAATCAGATCGTTGAGATCCTGGAAGATAAGCCCGTCTGCGCCGATTATCTGGCGAATTTCGTCCACTTCGCGACCATGAGCAATCAGCTCCGTCGCGGTAGGCATATCGATGCCATAAACGTTCGGGAAGCGGATTTCCGGTGCGGCAGAGGCCAGATACACTTTCTTCGCTCCGGCTTCACGCGCCATCTCGATAATCTGTTCTGAGGTGGTGCCACGTACGATAGAGTCATCCACCAGCAGCACGTTCTTATCACGGAACTCCGCACGGTTGGCATTCAGTTTACGGCGCACGGATTTACGACGCAGCTGCTGGCCCGGCATGATAAAGGTACGCCCTACGTAGCGGTTTTTCACAAACCCCTGACGGTACGGCTTGCCGAGAATACGGGCGATTTCCAGCGCGATATCGCAGGAGGTTTCCGGAATCGGGATCACCACGTCGATATCCAGATCTTCCCACTCGCGGGCAATTTTTTCGCCGAGCTTAGTTCCCATATTCACACGGGCGCTGTAGACGGAAATCTTGTCGATAAAGGAGTCAGGACGCGCAAAGTAAACGTATTCGAACAGGCACGGATTGCTGACCGGGTTATCGGCGCACTGGCGGGTAAACAGTTGGCCTTTTTCGGTGATGTATACCGCTTCGCCAGGCGCAACGTCGCGCAGGAATTCAAAGCCCAGCGTATCCAGCGCCACGCTCTCGGAGGCGACCATATACTCGGTGCGACCATCGCCGATATCACGTTTACCCAGCACCAGCGGGCGAATGCCGTTAGGATCGCGGAAGGCGACCATACCGTGGCCGATAATCATCGCCACGCAGGCATAGGCGCCACGGATCTGGCGGTTGGTTGCCGCAATGGCAGCAAAAATATTGTCTGCTTCCAGTGGATAATGGCGGAAGTTATCCAGCTCGCTGGCGAAAATATTCAGCAGGATTTCAGAATCTGAAGTGGTATTGATGTGGCGGCGCTTTTCTTCAAACAGCTTTTTCCGCAGCTCATGCGCATTGGTCAGGTTGCCATTGTGGGCAAGCGTGATGCCATACGGTGAGTTGACGTAAAAAGGTTGAGCTTCGGAGGCGCTGGAGCTGCCAGCCGTTGGGTAACGCACATGACCGATGCCCATATTGCCCTGCAAACGCTGCATATGGCGCGCTTCAAAAATATCGCTCACCATTCCGTTTGCTTTACGCAAGCGGAAGCAGTTGTTGGCATCAATAGTGATGATGCCCGCAGCATCCTGACCACGATGCTGGAGCACCGTTAACGCGTCATAAATCGACTGGTTTACCGGCATAACACCGGCGATACCGACAATACCGCACATACGTCTTTTCCTCGTTCAGCAACGACCCAAAGTTTATACTTTGGGCAAGAAACTTGACGAGCTTTGCAGATAGTCAAAGAACCATCTGATGATGAAACTGAACTGCGGGATCAGCTGCGACTTACTCCAGTCTTCACTTTTCGACAGACCGGTAAACGTATCGAGAAAGAACAGTATGGCGGCGACGATCAGCGCTCCTCGCAGAGCACCGAAGCAAATCCCCAACACCCTGTCGGTACCCGACAGACCTGTTTTCTCTACCAGTTGGCCTATCACAAAGTTAACGATAGCGCCGACGATAAGTGTCGCGATAAACAGTATCGCGATAGCAATCCCATTTCGAACCAGTTCGTCTTCAAAGCCCGTAAACCAGACAGACAGGTAAGTGTAGTAATGGCTGGCGACAAAGAAAGCACAACCCCAAGTCACCAACGATAATGCTTCACGAACAAAGCCACGGATCAGGCTAACCAGACAGGAAAAACCAATCACCGCGATAATGGCGTAATCAATCCAGACCATAAGTGTCCCACGATTTTACGCCCTGTCGTCCTGTTCGGGGCGCATTCTAACAGAAAAAGAAAACGTTTGCGTAGGGATTTCCTTTCCACGCGTAAATAAAAATGGCGCTGAAAAAATCTTCAACGCCATACGGTTTTATGCCTCTTCGGGCACTGGCCGGAGACGGTGAAAACACCGTATCCGGCCTGCATGAAACAGCCCCTTAATTAGGGGTATATCCCATCACAACCCCACTCAGACCGGAGATCTTCTGTAGCTCGCCCAGCGAATTCTTCAGCTTATCTCTGGAGGCGTCAGGGCCGACGAGAATGCGGGTTATTTTACCCTGTACCGGCGTTGACGGGGAAGTATATACCCGGAAGCCCGCGCCACGAAGTTTACCCACGATCTCATTGACCTTATCCGCATTTTTCAGCGCGCCGAGCTGCACAACATACGCTTTGCCGGTCGGGGCTGGCGCTTCTTCAGCGACCGGTTTCGGCGCTGGAACTGGCGCAGGCGCTGGCGCCGGTGTGGCGACAACGGGTTGCGGCTTCGGTTTAGGTTTCGGCGGTTCAACAGGTACGGGGACAGGATCTAACTCCGCACTACTTGCCGTTGTCATACGCGACGGATCCAACGATGGCGCGGCGGCATCGCCCGCGCGCACCTCTTCTGCCGCCCCTTCAGGCGGTTGCGTTGGCAGCGCCTGCGTTGCCGCAGGCATCATGTCCGGCTCGTCGCGATCGCCCGGTTTGGGCACCAGAGGGATCGCAGCAAACTCATCCTGATAATGTTTTTTTTGCCCGTCAAGCAGCCCGGGGAGCACAATCACCCCAAGCGCGACCAGCACAATTGTGCCAACTAATCGATTCTGAAACTTACTCGCCACCGCTTCTCCCCACGTCTATCACTTCCATGACATGTGCGACAGTGTGAAACGATCCACACACCAACACGGTATCTTCTGGCTTCGCCTCGGCCAGTGCCGCAGACCATGCCTGCGCCACGCTGTCATAGGCTTCACCTTTGCCCAGATGTTCTAACAGCTGTTCTGCCGTTGCGCCACGCGGCCCTTCCAGTGGCGCGCAGTACCAGGCATCGACCACGCTTTTTAACCAGGCCAACGTACCGGCAATATCTTTATCATGTAGCATACCGATAACTGCAAGTACACGCCCGCTTTTCACTAACTTTTTCAGACGTCCGGTCAGATATTCCGCCGCATGCGGGTTATGGGCAACATCAAAAATCACCCGCGGCGACTCGCTCACAATCTGGAAGCGCCCCGGTAAAATCGCCTGTTTGATTCCGTCACGAATTGCCTGCTCACTGACGTCAAGACCACTGGCACGCAGCGCAGCCAGTGCGGTCGCGGCGTTCGGTTGTGGAACCTGTGGCAATGGCAGATGCGCCAACGTGCCGTGAGTGTCCGTAAAGGACCAGTCGTTATCCGTTACCGTATAACGCCAGTCCACACCACAGCGTTGCAAAATCGCCCCGCACTCTTGCGCCACATCCGCAATAGTGTATGGCATTTCAGGTTCACCAACGATGGCCGGTTTCTCTGCGCGGAAAATCCCCGCTTTCTCACGACCAATGCTCTCGCGATCCGGGCCCAGCCAGTCGGTATGATCAAGCGCAATACTGGTGACGACCGCAACATCGGCATCGACGATATTCGTCGCGTCAAGGCGACCGCCTAACCCCACTTCCAGAATGACTACGTCCAACTGAGCCTGTTTAAACAACCAGAGCGCCGATAGCGTACCGTATTCAAAATAGGTCAATGAAATATCGCCACGTGCGTCTTCAATCTCAGCAAACGAGGCAGTATGCGCGGATTCCGGCAGTTCCCCCCCCTGCACGCGCACGCGTTCCGTGTAACGCACCAGATGCGGCGAACTGTATACTCCGACTTTATAACCTGCTGCGGTCAGCACCGATTCCAGCGTACGGCAGGTCGTGCCTTTTCCGTTGGTGCCCGCCACCGTAAAGACAAATGGCGCGGGTTTCAACACGCCCAATTTACGCGCCACCTGACTGACGCGCTCAAGGCCCAGATCGATGGTTTTACTGTGCAGGTTTTCCAGATAAGAAAGCCACGACGCCAGAGGCGACGCGGCTTGAGGAATACGTTTATTGTCCATGATGCCTGTAGATTCTTTACGTTGAGAAAAGCAAAAGGCAGCGCCAACTGGCCCTGCCCTTTTGTACTCGTAGTCTTTCAAGCTGCAGGCTTGTTGGCTGCGGATTACTCGGCCCATCCCTGGGCCTCCCCCTTCGGGGCCGCCGCATGCGGCGTTCAAATCTGCTCCCGGCAGATTTGTCGTTCACCCGAATCACTTGCCTGTGCAAGCTCATCGGGATGAACTCTCTTGCCGCCTACCTGCAACTCGAAATCCATAGAGTAAATTATCAGGCCTCTGATTCCTGATCGGGTACCGGAGGTACCACCTCGCCTTCACGCGGCTCATCCGGATTCGGCGCCGGAAGATTCATCAGCTTCGCCAGAATGCTTGCCAGTTTCAGGCGCATTTCCGGACGGCGGACGATCATATCGATAGCGCCTTTTTCAATCAGGAACTCGCTGCGCTGGAATCCCGGCGGCAGTTTCTCACGTACGGTTTGCTCAATAACACGCGGACCCGCAAAGCCAATCAGCGCTTTCGGTTCGGCAATGTTGAGATCGCCCAGCATCGCGAAGCTTGCGGAAACACCGCCCATCGTTGGGTCGGTCAGTACAGAAATGTACGGTAAACCGCGTTCCTGCATTTTCGCCAGCGCAGCAGACGTTTTTGCCATCTGCATCAGAGACATCAGCGCTTCCTGCATACGCGCCCCGCCAGAGGCAGAGAAGCAGATTAGCGGGCAGTTGTCTTCCAGCGCCTGCTCAACGGCACGGACGAAACGCGCACCGACGACAGAACCCATGGAGCCGCCCATAAACGCGAACTCGAATGCAGCCGCAACGACCGGCATGCCATGAAGCGTGCCTTTCATCACCACCAGCGCATCTTTCTCGCCGGTTTCTTTCTGTGCTGAGGCCAGTCTGTCTTTGTACTTTTTGGAGTCACGAAACTTCAGCACGTCTTTCGGCTCAAGTTCGCTACCCAGTTCCACAAGAGTACCTTCATCTAACAGGCTATGCAGGCGATTGCGCGCCGACATGCGCATATGATGGTCACACTTCGGACAGACCTCAAGATTACGTTCCAGCTCAGCACGGTATAAAACCTGACCGCAGCTATCACACTTGGTCCACACCCCTTCAGGAATGCTTGCCTTGCGGGTGGGAGTAATGTTGCTTTTAATTCGTTCAATCCAGCTCATTGGTGACCTTTCTGCCTGAACCCTAGTCAGCTTTGTTATAAGGGGCGCATAATGCCATTTTTGCCCCTAACAGACCATGAATGTTGCACATTAAAACATAACAGCCCGAAACTTTGGATAAAAAAGTGGTCGAACCGCTGAGTTACTTTCTATTTTGCAGCCCGTGACGCAGCCCGTTTATGACGAATCACTTCTATCACGCCCGGCAATACGGAAAGGACGATAATCGCCACAATCAATAATTTCAGGTTTTCCTGAACTATTGGCAGATCGCCAAACAGATAGCCTGCATAGGTGAACAGCAATACCCACAGCAGCGCGCCTACAACGTTATACATCGCAAAGTGGCGGTAGGACATGTGTCCCATACCGGCAACAAATGGCGCAAATGTACGCACGATAGGCACGAAACGCGCCAGGATAATCGTTTTCCCGCCATGACGCTCGTAGAACGCATGGGTTTTATCCAGGTAGCTGCGACGAAAAATTTTGGAGTTCGGGTTACTAAAGAGTTTCTCACCGAACAACCGGCCAATCGTGTAGTTCACCGCATCGCCGACAATCGCAGCCACAATCATCAACGCCACCATCAGATGAACATTGAGATCGTTAGTTGGCAGCGCAGAAAGCGCGCCGGCAACAAACAGCAGCGAGTCTCCCGGCAGGAACGGCGTCACTACCAGCCCGGTTTCACAGAACAGGATCAGAAACAGAATCGCGTATACCCAGATACCGTATTCCGCGACCAGCTCCGCCAGGTGCACATCAATGTGCAGAATAAAATCGATAAGAAAGTAAATCAGATCCATAGTTTTGCCTTTATACGACTCAAATTAGTCCGCCAGAAATAGCGGGCCCATTGGCGGTTTTGGCAGGTCGAACCGGTCAGGGTAATCTACCGCGACCAAATACAGTCCTTCCGCTTTCGCCGTTGCCGCTGCCAGCGTTCTGTCCTTCGCCGCTAACAGTTCTGCTATCCAGCTCTCCGGCTGGTTGTTGGCGCCTACTTCCATCAGGCTACCGACAATATTCCTGACCATATGATGTACAAAGGCATTCGCTTTAATATCCACCACCACATATGCGCCAAAACGTTCAACGTTTATGTGCATCACGTTACGCCACGGCGTGCGCGACTGGCATTGCACCGCACGAAACGAGGTAAAATCATTTTCGCCAATCAGACACTGGGCCGCACGATGCATACGCTCAGCATCCAGCGGCTCATAGTAATGGGTTACCCCTTTGCCCAAAACCGCAGGGCGCAACCGATGATTGTAGATGATGTAGCGATAACGGCGAGCCGTGGCGCTGAATCGGGCATGAAAATCATCAGGTACAGCTTTCACCCAGCGCACGGCGATGTCACCAGGTAAATTCGCATTTACGCCCAACGTCCAGGCGGCATCTTTACGCTCAGCGTGCGTTTCAAAATGTACGACCTGGCCTGTGCCATGAACGCCCGCATCCGTGCGCCCCGCACAAAAGACATTGATACGCTCATTCGCGACCTGAGAAAGCGCTTTTTCCAGCTTTTCCTGAACGCTACGCACTTCGTTCTGGCGCTGCCAGCCATAATATTTGCTGCCGTCATACTCAATGCCCAGCGCAATTTTATGGGGTAGCGGCTGTTGCAGGTCCGACATTAGTACAGATACTCCTGCACCAGTTTTTCCGCAATTTTCACCGCCATCAACGCGCCACCAAAGCGTACGTTGTCTGCCACGGACCAGAACTGAACCTGCTCCGGCATACCGTAATCGTTATGTACACAGCCGATGGAAAGATGTGGGGTACCAGACGCATCGCCAACCTGAGTCGGGAAATCGGTCTCTTCCGACAACACCACGTCTTCAGCGCGAGAAAACGCATCGCGCGCTTCTTCCGCCGCCAACGGACGCAGGGCTTCAAAATTCACCATCTGCGCGTGACCGTAGAATACCGGTGACTGTACGATGCTAGCGGAGATAAGCAGACCGTCATCCTGCATAATTTTGCGCACTTCATCGACGATACGACGCTCTTCGCGCACACTACCTTCGCGATCTGGCAGCAGCGGCAGCATATTGAATGCCAACTGGCGACCAAAGAAATCGTCTTCGTCAATCGGGATACCATTGAGCAGTTTCGCACTTTGCCCTGCCAACGCATCCACCGCTTTTTTACCGTGCGCGGAGGCCGACAGAATATTGGTCACCGTAATACGTGAAAGACCACCTTCATCAATCAGCGGTTTCAACGCAGACAACAGTTGACTGGTCAGGCTAGTAGGGACTGCAATCACATTGCGGTTGCGATAATCTGCCAACACGAACGGGTTAACGTCCGGAACCACCAGCGGAACGTCAGGCTCAAGTGCGAACAGACCACTGCTATCGATAACCAGGCAACCGGCATTGGTTGCTTCTTCCACCCATGCAGCGGTGGCCTCAGCGCCCGCAACAAAAAATGCCAGTTGTGCCTGCGTCCAGTCAAAGTCTGCAACATCCTGAACAATGACCGATTTACCGTTAAAACGCAGGTGCTCACCAGCGCTTTCGTTACGCGCCAGCGCAAAAATTTCACCGACCGGGAACTGGCGTTCAGCCAGCGTATCGAGCAGGGCTTCGCCTACGGCGCCCGTTGCGCCCAGAATGGCAATGTTCCAGCCTTCAGACATGGTGATTTACTCCAGAAATACATAAGCGTCCCTGTCGCATTATTCGACAGGGAGCATTAAGAAGACATTAATGTGCCGGGTGATGAACCGCGTTAAAACCCAGCTTACACAGCAAGGCGGCAGCCGTTGCGTCGTCACACATCACGTATAAAGACGACCATTCACGGCGCTCAAGATAATTTTTACGCAGTTTATCAAACTCACCCGGAATTCCAGCGACTTTACGCAGCGGCGCATCATCGCGGCGCACATCATACACTAAATGCGCCAGCCTTTTCAGCGTTGGCTGATCTAACGGGCCATGCAACGTGATACGCCCAAATTCCGGCGCAGGTAACAGGGTGTTCAGCGCAACGTGCTGTTCGCGACCAATAAACTTACTATAGGCCTCAAAGACCTGCGTGGTCCCACGCGCTTTTCCTTCCAGGGTATACCCGGCAATGTGCGCCGTGCCGATATCGGCTTTCTCCAGCAACGCCACATTGAGATCCGGCTCGCCTTCCCAGACATCCAACACCACGCTCAGCGCCTGCCCGGCGTTAAGCCGATTCAGTAATGCCGTATTGTCGATAACCGGCCCCCGGCAGGCGTTGATCAGAATGGTGCCCGGCTTCAGCCGACTCATCAGCGCGTCATCCGCAAGGTGCAGCGTTTTGTACGGACCGTCTTTAAATAACGGCGTATGGAAAGTCAGCACATCGGCCTGCTGTACCAGTTCGTCCAGCGAGCGGAAATCGCCCTCGTCACCGCGATCGGCCCGCGGCGGATCGCACAGCAAGGTACGGATCCCCAGCGCTTCCAGTCGCGCCTGCAAACGTCCGCCCACGTTACCAACACCGACGATGCCCACGGTACGATCGCGTAACGCAAAACCGTCGCGCTCCGCCAGCATCAGCAACGCTGAAAAAACATATTCTACGACCGCAATCGCATTACATCCGGGCGCTGCGGAAAAACCGATTCCCGACTGCGCAAGCCAGGCTTCATCCACATGGTCCGTGCCTGCGGTTGCCGTACCGACAAATTTAACCGGTTTTCCGCTGAGCAGTGATTCATTGACTTTCGTCACCGAGCGCACCATTAAGGCATCCGCATCATCCAGTTCGGCAACGGGAATCGGACGACCAGGAACCGCTTTGACCTCCCCCAAACGACTGAACAGTTCGCGGGCATAGGGCATATTTTCATCAACGAGGATTTTCACGTCTTTCGCACCTGTTTGAGAACGAGAGTTAACCGGGCAAGTGTGCCATAATCTCGCCGCCAGGCATACTGCGAGACCTGGTCAGCACAGATTTAAGGAACAGAGACGATGCAGCCCATTTCAGGTACGCCCGCTCGCCCTCCCGGCGAAGGCCAAAATGCCCCCTCCGTTGCAGGTGAGCAACCGTTATCCACGATACAACGTACCGTGCTGGAACGACTGATTACCCGTTTGATTTCGCTCACTCAGCAGCAAAGCGCTGAGGTGTGGGCCGGAATGAAACACGATCTGGGCGTCAAAAGTGATACACCGTTGCAGTCACGTCACTTTCCCGCCGCCGAACAAAATTTGAACCAGCGGCTGGAAGTCGCACAACAGAACCATGCTAATCGTCAGGTGCTGTCGCAGCTCACGGAGCTATTGAGTCAGGGAAATAACCGTCAGGCGGTGAGTGATTTTATCCGCCAGCAGTACGGGCAGACGGCGCTTAGCCAACTCACGCCTGAGCAATTGAAGAACGTGCTGACCCTGTTGCAACAGGGTCAGCTTTCGATACCGCAGCCACAGCAGCGTCCGGCTACCGATCGTCCGTTACTCCCCGCAGAGCACAATACGCTGAACCAGTTGGTGACCAAACTGGCGGCGGCCACGGGCGAATCCGGTAAGATGATCTGGCAGTCTATGCTGGAGCTGTCTGGGGTAAAAAGCGGAGAGTTAATCCCCGCCAAACAATTTTCGCATCTGGTCACCTGGCTGCAGGCGCGCCAGACGCTCAGTCTGCAAACTGCCCCGACCTTACAAACACTGCAGGCGGCGCTGAAGCTGCCGTTAGAGCCGAATGAGCTGACGGCAATCAAAGAGTACGCGCAGCAGACGTATCAGATCCAGCCACAATCGATTCTGACCACGGTTCAGGTGCTGGACTTGCTGAATCAAATCTTCCTGCGCCGCGTGGAACGTGACCGGGAGCAGGAATTAAACGATCCGCGCCATCCTCAGCCCATTTACAGCCCATTCGCGCCGATGATTGAAACGGTTAAATCATTGTCGACACGACCGGGACTGATATTTATTGCCTTGATGATTGCGTTAGCCATTTTCTGGCTGGTCGCTTAGCCTTTTCGCAGAGTCAGCAACGTCACAACAATTCCCACCACGGCGGATATCGCCCCGGCAAGGAATACCGAGGGATAGCCGTACGCGGTGGCCAGAACACCGGCGACAGGGCCGCTTACGCCGTAGGAGATATCCTGAAATGCGGCGTAACCGCCCAGCGCCGTACCGCGAACCTGCGCGGGCACTCGCTTCACAACCTCAACGCCCAATGCCGGGAAGATAAGCGAACATCCGGCCCCGGTTAATGCCGCCCCGAGCAGAGCAACCCAGGCAGAGGGAGCCTGCCACAGCAGGATCAGACCCGCAGTTTCAACCAGCAATGAAACAACGGCGACCTGCACGCCGCCGAACCGGTCCGGCATCCAGCCAAACAGAATGCGCATCAGCACAAATGCCCCGCCAAACGCGGTCAGGGTGAATCCCGCCATCGTCCAGCCATTGCTGACAAAATAAAGCGAAATAAACGTACCGATGACGGCAAAACCCACGCCCTGCAATGCCAGACCCAGGCCCGGTTTCCAGATAAGCCCGACCACGCTCCACAGTGAAGGTCGCTCCCCGGCATGCGCAGGCACTTTACGAACGGTGCCGTTGAATGCCCAGGCCAGCAGCGGTAATACCATCGTGGTTCCCGCCAGCGCCGCGAAGCCGAAGTGGCTATGGATCAGCAAGCCCAACGGCGCACCGGCAGCCAGCGCACCGTAAATCGCCATCCCGTTCCACGACATCACCTTACCGGAACGCGTTGGGCCAACCAGCCCCAGCCCCCAGGTCAGCGTTCCGGTGAGCAGTTGGCTTTCGCCAAAGCCGAGGATCAGACGTCCGACAATCAACAACGCAAATTTCACCGGGACAGAGACAGGTAATAGCGCGGCTAAAAGCCACGCCGCGCCCGCCAGCGCACAGGCAAACATCCCCTGTAGCGCCGAACGTTTAGCGCCATATTGATCGGCTAAGCGTCCGGCATAACCTCGCGTTAAGACCGTTGCCAGAAACTGTACGCCTACGGCGATACCGACCATGGTATTGCCATAGCCCAGCTCGTGGTGCACAAACAGAGGAATGACGGGTAAAGGCAGACCGACCGTCATGTAGGTCAGGAAAACCGCAAAAGCGATACGAAACAGCGAAAAGTTCGCCGACGGTGTTTTTTTTTGTTGGGTTACTGCTGTCATGCGTTACTCCAAAATGCAGAGTAAGGCGAGGAATGCCCACGCCCCCTCTACCTGACTTTCAGGATTAAGGTGCGTTGGATAACGTTAAACGCTTACGCATTATCAAGAGGATAATGTTGAAGCTGGAGTCTGCCTGTAAACCAGATAGATTGTCAACGATATAAAAAAGGGAGCCTGGCGGCTCCCTTTACTGTGCAGCATGAGCCGGATAACGGATCCGGCGCAATATTGATGCTTACAGCTTACGCATGACCAGCGTCGCGTTAGTGCCGCCAAAGCCGAAGCTGTTGGACATCACGGTGGTCAGCGCCTGCTCGGTCGGTTTGGTCACGATGTTCAGACCTTCCGCCTGCTCGTCCAGCTCTTCAATGTTGATGCTCGGCGCGATAAAGCCGTGTTCCAGCATCAGCAGAGAGTAGATAGCTTCCTGTACGCCAGCCGCGCCCAGAGAGTGACCGGTCATGGCTTTGGTTGCCGAGATTGCCGGGCTCTTATCGCCAAACACTTCACGGATTGCGCCCAGCTCTTTCACGTCGCCTACCGGAGTAGAAGTACCGTGGGAGTTCAGGTAGTCGATAGGCGTGTCTACGCCGTGCATCGCCATCTGCATGCAACGTACTGCGCCTTCACCTGACGGTGCAACCATGTCTGCGCCATCAGAGGTTGCGCCGTAACCGACGATTTCCGCGTAGATGTGCGCGCCACGAGCCAGAGCATGTTCCAGCTCTTCAACCACCACCATACCGCCGCCGCCCGCGATAACAAAACCGTCGCGGTTTGCATCATAGGTACGGGAAGCTTTCGACGGGTCGTCGTTATATTTGGTAGACAGCGCGCCCATTGCGTCGAATTCACACGCCATTTCCCAGCACAACTCTTCGCCGCCACCAGCAAACACGATGTCTTGTTTGCCCAGCTGAATTTGTTCTACTGCGTTGCCGATGCAGTGCGCAGATGTCGCACAGGCAGAGCTGATGGAGTAGTTTACGCCGTGAATTTTGAACGGCGTTGCGAGGCAGGCAGAAACACCGGACGCCATCGCTTTGGTGACCACATACGGGCCAACCGCTTTCAGACCTCGCGGGCTACGCATTGCGTCAGCGCCGAACACCTGAAAACGCGGGGAGCCGCCGCCGGAACCTGCAATCAGGCCAACGCGCGGGTTATTCTGGTAATCTTCTGCAGCAAGACCGGCATCCGCCACAGCCTGCTCCATGGAAAGGAATGCATAGATGGATGCGTCGCTCATGAAGCGCACTACTTTGCGGTCAATGAGGCCAGTGGTATCCAGTTTTACGTTGCCCCATACGTGGCTACGCATGCCGGAGTCCTTCAGCTCCTGAGAGAAAGTGATCCCTGAACGTCCTTCACGCAGAGATGCCAGGACTTCCTGCTGGTTATTACCGATGCTGGAAACGATGCCCAAGCCAGTAATCACTGCACGTTTCATTCAATACCTCTGTAAGTCGCACTATTTTAAAGTTTCGAGTGGCACAATAGCGTACACTTGTACGCCGAACAAGTCCGATCAGCCATTTAATGTGGAAATTTGCGCAGCCAGGCACTCATCGCTAAGATCGGGGCACAGCCTGCCAGACGAGTAACTTACGTGAAACAATACGCTATACAACCTGCCAACCTTGAATTCAACGCTGAGGGTACACCTGTTTCCCGAGATTTTGATGATGTCTATTTTTCCAATGATAACGGGCTGGAAGAGACACGTTACGTCTTCCTCGGCGGGAATCATCTCGCACAGCGATTTCCTGCGCATTCACGTCCCCTTTTCGTGGTGGCTGAAAGCGGGTTTGGCACCGGGCTTAACTTCCTGACGCTCTGGCAGGCATTTGCCGATTTTCGCGATACCCACCCTGACGCTACCCTGGAAAGATTACATTTCATCAGTTTCGAAAAATATCCGCTGACGCGTGAAGATCTGACCCTGGCCCATCAGCACTGGCCGGAGCTTGCTCCGTGGGCCACGGCACTGCAAGAGCAGTGGCCGCTGCCGCTGGCGGGATGCCATCGTCTGCTTCTTGATAATGGGCGCGTCACGCTGGATCTGTGGTTTGGCGATATTAATGAACTGACCAGTAAACTGGATGACTCTTTGAATCAAAAAGTGGACGCCTGGTTCCTGGACGGTTTCGCACCGGCGAAAAATCCAGACATGTGGACGCCAACGCTGTTTAACGCGATGGCCCGACTGGCTCGCCCCGGCGGCACGCTGGCCACCTTCACATCGGCAGGCTTTGTGCGACGGGGGTTGCAGGAAGCCGGGTTTACAATGCAAAAACGCAAAGGCTTTGGCCGCAAACGCGAAATGCTTTGTGGCGTTATGGAACAGACTCTGGCGCTCCCTTCATCGGCTCCGTGGTTCACGCGCACGGGCACAGATAAGCGCGAAGCCGCTATCATTGGCGGTGGCATCGCCAGCGCATTGCTGTCGCTGGCGCTACTGCGCCGCGGCTGGCAGGTCACGCTCTATTGCGCGGACGCAAAACCTGCCGCAGGCGCATCAGGTAATCGTCAGGGCGCGCTCTATCCGTTACTCAGCAAGCATGATGCGGCCATTAATCTCTTTTTCCCCACCGCGTTTACCTTCGCCCGCCGACTGTATGACGCCCTTCCGGTTGAGTTCGCACATGACTGGTGCGGCGTGACGCAGCTCGCCTGGGATGAAAAAAGCCAGCAGAAAATCACTCAAATGCTGTCTCTTGAACTGCCCGATGCACTCGCCGTCGGCGTAGACGCACAGCAGGTGTTGCAAACGACAGGCGTGGAAACCGGATGCGGCGGGATTCAGTATCCGGCAGGTGGATGGTTGTGCCCGGCGCAGTTAACCACCGCCGTACTGGACTATGCCACAACGCTGGGATTACGTACCCGCTACCAACACACGTTGGTCTCACTGACGCGCCAGACAGCAAGCTGGCAATTGCAGTTTGCCTGTGGAGAAACCGCCACTCACGAAGCGGTGGTTCTGGCTAACGGCCATCGCATTAACCGCTTTGAGCAGACGCAGTCGTTACCGGTCTATTCCGTTGGCGGTCAGGTGAGTCATATCCCCACCACGCCTACGCTGTCAGCGCTGCGCCAGGTGTTGTGCTACGACGGTTACCTCACGCCGTATGACCCGCAAAACCAGCAACACTGCATTGGCGCCAGCTATCATCGTGGGTGTGAGGAGACTGAGTATCGCGAGGACGACCAGCAGCAAAATTGTCAGCGTTTAATCGACTGCTTCCCGCACGCCGCATGGGCAAAAGAGGTGGACGTCAGTGCGCATGCCGCCCGCTGCGGGGTCCGCTGCGCTACGCGCGATCACATCCCGATGGTGGGCAATGTCGCGGACTATGACGCCACGCTCAGCCAGTACGCCACGCTTGCCGAAGACAAAGCGCACGCGGTAAGCGCCCCGGTGTATGTCAATCTATTTATGCTGGGCGCGCTGGGGTCACGCGGGTTGTGCTCAGCCCCGCTGTGTGCAGAAATTCTGGCAGCGCAAATGAGCGATGAACCCATTCCTATGGATGCCAGTACGCTGGCGGCACTGAACCCGAATCGGTTGTGGGTCAGGAAGTTATTGAAGGGTAAAGCGGTGAAATAAAATACTCTCTCATCATTGCCTGATGCGCTGCGGCGCTGCGCTTATCAGGCCTACAAACTGAACCCGAATCGTCAGTCCACGTAGGCCGGATAAGACGCCTTAGCGTCGCCATCCGGCACAATCCACTGCAATTATTATTGCGTTGCCTTTTGAAATAAAGCGTCCCACATCTCTTTCACTAACGCCTGGTCACGCGGCGAAAGTTCGCCTGCGCTAATCGCTTTTTCCAGGCTGCTGGTCACATTGGTGTACAATGCCTCAGCGGAATGGTCCTCGCCAGCGTCCAGCTCTGCTACGGCCAGCGTCAGGTGCCCACGCAAATAGCCACTGGCAAACAACTCATCATCGCTGGCGTGCTCTACCATATCGTCGATTAATGCCAGAATGCGTGATTCAAACTCCGCGATCATCTTCTTTCCTCATTGTAAACGTGGCGGCGGCTTCAGTTGAGCGCTTCGGGCCACGGGAATTGTTCCGCCTTAAGTTCAGGCGTGTGATAATAATTCTGTAACGCGTTAATAAAGCGCGCTGGACGCTCCGGGATCCCCTTTTCCAGATATTCCATCACCTGGGCATGAACACGACGCTGGAATACCACGCGATCCGGTTCAAAGTCGCCGTTCAGATTGTCGCAACTGACGTTAAACGGATAACCCGCCGCCATGCAGAACAGCCAGTCAAACGCCTGCGGCTTCACTTCCACATCTTCAAACTGGCATTGCGTGTTCGCGTCGCGTCCGTCCGGGCAGTACCAGTAACCAAAGTCAACCAGTTCACGACGCGCTTTACCCGCAATACACCAGTGCGAAATTTCATGTAAGGCGCTGGCGTAATAACCATGCGCAAAAACGATACGGTGATACGGTACTTCCGCATCAGCAGGAAGATAGATCGGTTCGTCATCGCCTTTAATCAGACGGGTATTAAATTCATCGGCAAAGCAGCCGTTAAAAATCTCAATTAACTGTTCGTAGTGATGGGTGTTATTCATTAGTTCATCCCCAGCCAGTGGAGAATCTCCTGTCCATGATTATCGTAAAGTAGCTTGGCGCTCATCACGGCGGAGACAATGACGATCATTGGCCGAATGAGTTTTTGTCCTTTGCTGAGCACCAGTCGCGATCCCATCCGTGCGCCAATGAACTGGCCAATGAGCATCACAAACCCGGTCGCCCAAATCACTTTGCCGCCGAGGGCAAACAGCAACAGTCCACCGATATTCGAGGTGGCATTTAATACTTTGGCGTGGGCCGTCGATTTTGCCAGGTTATAGCCGCACAGCATGACAAAAGCCAGCGCGTAGAACGATCCCGCCGCCGGGCCAAAAAAGCCATCGTAAAACCCAACGCAGCCCCCGGCCACCAGCGCGAAAGGCAAACCGTGCAGCCGACGCTGCCGGTCTTCTTCGCCCACTCTGGGCATCAACAGAAAGTAGAGGCCAATACAGATAACCAGCACCGGCAGGATCTGGCGTAATATGTCGGACTGCACATGCTGGACCAACAACGCGCCGCTCATGGAACCGACAAAAGTCATGAAGATGTTGAGCTTCTGATCCGCCAGATTCACCACGCCCCGGCGAATAAAATAGATCGAGGAAGAGATGGATCCCCCGCAGGCCTGTAGCTTATTGGTGGCCAACGCTTGCGCGGGCGGCATTCCGGCCGCCATCAATGCCGGGATGGTGAGTAAACCGCCGCCTCCGGCCAGAGAGTCAATAAAACCTGCCAGCATTGCCACAAAAAAAAGCACACCTAACAGCAGTGGCGACACCATAAACAGAGAGACAAAATGATCCATTAGAGTACATGCTCATCCAGTAGCGCCTGGCAGGAAGGCGGCAACGGCGGCGGTGTCTTCTTCTCAGGCTTGGTGGTTCCAGGTTTAGGAGGTTCGAACCAGCTTTGCAGCTCTGCGCCACAGCCATCGCCTGGAGGAGGCAACGGTTGATCTTCGCACTCAAGGCTGTCAGCAGGACAACGTAATCGTACGTGCATATGCGCACGATGCTGGAACCACGGTCGCACTTTACGCAACCAGTCCCTGTCAGTCCCTGCATCCAGACACAGCTGCTGCTTAATCGCCGGATTCACAAAAATGCGCGTGACTTCATTATCTTTTGCCGCCAGCCTAATCAGGCTGAAAATCTCCGGCTTCCACAGCGACGGCACGACATGTTTGCCATCCCGTGAGACCAGATCTAACGCCTGAGGACGCAGCAGTTGTGACTGGGTCCAGCGCGTTTTCGGCAACTGCAGGAAAATATCGACATCCAGTCCCGTCTGGTGGCTGGCGTGACCGCCATTGAACCGCCCACCGGCCGGCATACCCATATCGCCGATTAACACCGTGCCCAGCCCCAGATTATTCGCCTGATTACTCAGACGCTGGATAAACATCACCAGATCCGGATGACCAAAATAACGTCGCTGATCGGTGCGCATCACCTGATAGTGTTCAGACTGTACAGGCAGCGTCTCAGCGCCAACAATACAGCCATTGGCGAATGCGCCGATAGACTGCGGGCTGCCCGCCACCGGATGGGTAATTTTCTGCCAGGGCGTCGCCGCCAGGCAGGCGGTGCTGGCAAAAAGAGCTAACGCCGCAAGTGCCGTTTTTTTCATGTATTACCAGCGTGGAATGTCAGTCTTCACGTCCGCGTTTTGCGCCCGCTGACGCAGCAGGTGATCCATTAATACGATCGCCAGCATAGCCTCTGCGATCGGCACGGCGCGGATCCCAACGCACGGATCGTGGCGTCCTTTGGTGATCATGTCGACTTCTTCGCCAAAGCGGTTAATCGTGCGTCCAGGAACGGTAATACTGGACGTCGGTTTCAGCGCCATATGTGCAACAATTTGCTGCCCGCTGCTGATCCCGCCCAGAATGCCGCCCGCATGGTTACTCTGGAAACCGTCTTTGGTGATTTCATCACGGTTTTGGCTGCCGCGCAGCGCGACAACGTCAAACCCGTCGCCAATCTCTACGCCCTTAACGGCGTTAATGCTCATCAGCGCATGGGCAATGTCGGCATCCAGGCGGTCAAATACAGGTTCACCGAGACCCGCAGGTACGCCGCTTGCCACCACGCTGACCTTTGCTCCGATGGAGTCGCCCTCTTTTTTCAGGCCGCGCATCAGTTCATCGAGCGCCTCGATTTTATCCGGGTCCGGGCAAAAGAACGGGTTAAGCTCTACCTGAGACCAGTCTTTAATCTCCAGCGGGATATCGCCCATCTGCGTCAGACAGCCGCGAATTTCAACGCCGAATTTTTCCGCCAGATATTTTTTGGCAATAGCCCCGGCCGCCACGCGCATTGCTGTTTCACGTGCGGATGAGCGTCCACCGCCACGATAGTCGCGCAGACCGTATTTTTGCTCATAGGTATAGTCGGCGTGACCAGGACGAAAAACATCCTTAATCGCGCTGTAATCCTGTGAACGCTGATCGGTATTTTCGATCAGCAGACCAATGCTGGTACCGGTGGTCACGCCTTCGAACACACCAGAGAGGATTTTCACCTGATCCGGTTCACGGCGCTGCGTAGTGTAACGCGACGTACCTGGGCGACGTCTGTCGAGATCGTGCTGCAGGTCAGCTTCTGTCAGAGAAATGCCCGGCGGAACACCATCGACAATACAACCGAGCGCCAGCCCGTGTGATTCGCCGAATGTGGTTACGCGAAAGAGTTGCCCAATTGTGTTTCCTGCCATCACGGCTCCGTTATGAGTGTTGTGTTTGTGCGCGTGTATTTAGTCTTTATAAATGCTGAAGTGCTCGCGAGCAGCAACTAACTGTTCTTTGGTCAGCATGAATACACCGTCACCGCCGTTGTCAAACTCCAGCCAGGTAAACGGTACATCCGGGTATTGCTCTATCAGATGTACCATGCTGTTTCCGACTTCACAAATCAGAATACCGTTATCTGCCAGGTAATCTGGAGCGTTCCCCAGAATGCGGCGAGTCAGTTTCAGCCCATCGCTACCGGACGCCAGACCCAGCTCAGGTTCATGACGATATTCGTTTGGCAGATCGGACATATCTTCCGCATCGACATACGGCGGGTTGGTCACAATCAGGTCATACTGCACTTTCAGCAGATCGCGGAACAGATCGGAGCGGATCGGCGTCACGTGATGGATCAGACCATGTTCTTCAATATTGTGCTCAGTCACCGCCAGCGCGTCAGTGGAAATATCCACCGCATCCACTTCGGCTTCCGGGAAAGCATACGCGCAGGCAATAGCGATGCAGCCGCTGCCGGTACACATATCGAGGATATGCTGCGGCTGCTCATTGATGAGGCCCGCAAAACGATTATTGATCAGTTCGCCAATCGGTGAGCGTGGAACCAGCACGCGTTCATCAACATAAAACTCATGCCCGCAGAACCAGGCTTTATTGGTCAGATAAGCAACCGGGATACGCTCGTTGACGCGGCGAATCACGCGTTCAACAATACGATGGCGCTCGCTGGAGGTCAGACGCGCGGTGCGCATATCTTCAGGTATATCCAGCGGCAAATAGAGCGACGGCAGCACCAGCTGTACGGCCTCGTCCCATGGGTTATCCGTGCCATGGCCATACCAGATATTCGCCGCGCTAAAACGGCTGACCGCCCAACGCAACATGTCCTGAATGGTATGCAGTTCACTCACTGCTTCATCGACGAAAATTTTATCCACGTATTCCTCCAGGGCATGCTCGTATTAATTTCGGCGGCTAGTTTGCCACGAAGACGGCGATAAATCAGCATCCACACCGGGCCTGAACGCGAAAATTGCGTTTTAAGCGATCGGATGCCCGTCGAGTCGGGTTAAACTAACGGAAAATAAAAGATGAGACGCTCGAATGAAAAAGAAAACATCGCTCAGCGAGGAGGATCAGACGCTGTTTCGCCAGCTGATGACCGGCACGCGTAAAATTAAGCAAGACACTATTGTTCACCGACCGCTACGTAAAAAAATCACCGAGGTTCCGGTTAAAAGGCTGTTGCAGGAACAGGCTGATGCCAGCCACTATTTTTCTGACGAATTTCAGCCGTTGCTGAACACAGACGGCCCGGTAAGATATCTACGTGCCGACGTCAGCCATTTCGAACTCAAGAAAATGCGCCGTGGCGACTACTCCCCGGAGCTGTTTCTTGATTTGCATGGACTGACCCAGCAACAGGCCAAACAGGAATTAGGCGCGCTGATCGCCGCCTGTCGTCGTGAGCATGTGTTTTGCGCCTGCGTTATGCATGGCCACGGAAAGCATATTCTTAAACAGCAAACGCCTCTCTGGCTGGCACAGCATCCGCACGTGATGGCCTTTCATCAGGCACCAAAAGAGTATGGTGGCGACGCCGCACTGCTGGTGCTGATTGAAGTGGAAGAGTGGCTGCCGCCAGAACTTCCGTGATGCAGAAAAACAGAAAGAGCCGCGTTTGCGGCTCTTTTATTTTCCGGATGGCGGTTGTGCCTTATCCGGCACTTATATCGCTTTCGCCATTTTGAGATTACACGGGCTCATCTGCCAGTTGAAAACCCCTTTTCCGCTTTCATCAAGCGTAACGCTGGCAATCGCTGACGTGGTAAACATCGGCGGAGTTTCGCCTGGGCAAAGCTCAGACACCAGGTACCCCACTAAAGGTAAGTGAGAAATCACCAGCGCCGTGGTGATACCTTCATTGGCCAGAGCCTGTAAATAGGCGCTGACCAGACCAACATCGCCGCAGGGAGTCAGCTCCGGCAAAACATCCACGCCGCTTGGCAGGTTCATGCATTCCCCCACCACATCCAGCGTTTGTTCGGCTCGCAGGAACGGGCTCACCAGAACACGTTCGATATCCACTTTTTGACCTTTCAGCCAGTTCGCCATCAGGCGAGATTCGTCACAACCACAAGAGGTTAAAGGACGAACCGAATCACTGGCGGCATCGAGGGCCGCGTCGCCGTGACGCATGATAAAAACTTGCATATTGCACCGCTTTTGTTAACCAGAATCACCAACACCAGTTAATCACGGCCCCTATTGACCGTGGTAACGATATGGTGGCCGGCATTGTGCCTTATCCATTCACCGAATGAAACGCTGTTTTTTACCTCAACGGCGTAAGTATAGTCAATCTCTGTTTACATTTTGAGCATGAGCCATACATTCAGTGCGGATTCATCCTACCTTTGACCTCATGAATTCAGGTCAGTTTCCCTACTATTCCAGAATCTTTCACCGCGTTCCGCCATCAGCAATAACTGCTCACACGGCGTAAACCGCGAGCCATATTGTGTTGATAGCCGTTGCAGAACCGCAACTACTTCACCCGCGCCGAGGGAATCCATATACCGGAACGGGCCGCCGAGGAATGGCGGAAAACCAATACCAAATACAGCGCCGATATCGCCATCACGGGCGCTGCGGACGACCTTCTCGTCGAAACAGCGAGCTGCTTCATTGAGCATTAACATGACACACCGCTCAGCAATTTGCGTGGCGGTGAGTCGAGCCTGGCCCTGAGCGCCAATAAGCGTATAAATTGCAGGGTCGACCTGTTTTTTGCTTTTACGCCCTTTCGCGCCATAAAGATAGAAACCGCGACCATTTTTTCTACCTTTGCGATCGTCATTCAAAATTGAAGCAACAACATTTGCAGGCGCGCTAAAACGTTCTCCATACGCCGCTTCAAGCACAGGTATAATTTTAGTGCCCGTATCAATTCCGACCTCATCCAAAAGTTGGATTGGCCCAACCGGAAAACCAAACTTAACCAGCGCGGCGTCAATGGCTTCAACCCGCTCGCCTTCGGTTAACAGGCGTATAGCTTCATTGATGTAAGGCGCTAAAATGCGGTTAACGTAAAATCCGGCCTTATCTCTGACGACTATCGGTGTTTTACCCTGTTTTTTCGCCAACTTGACGGTTGTTGCAATAGTTTGCTCAGAGGTCTTTGCATGCGGAATGACCTCAACCAGCGGCATTTTTTCCACCGGGCTAAAAAAGTGCAAACCAATCACTTGTTCAGGTCTGGCAGCCTTAGCCGCAATATCACTAATTGGTAAAGATGAGGTGTTGGAAGCAAAAATAGTGTGAGGTGCGCAATTTTGTTCAACTTCTGCCACCATCTGTTGTTTTAACGCCAGATCTTCGAACACGGCTTCAATAACCAGATCGCGATGCGCAAAACCGCGATAATCGGTAGATCCAGAAATTAACGCCAGCTGTTTATCGCGCTCGCTGGCTTTGATATGACGGCGACGAACTTTCGTTTCAAGCTGATCCCAACTGTACTTCAGCGCGTGGTTGATTCCCTTAGCAGTAATATCCTTGATACGTACTGGCAAGCCACCTTTACAGGCCGTCACATAGGCGATACCTCCGCCCATCAGACCGCCACCCAGAATGCCGACACTGTTTAGCGGACCGGGATTTGCATCACTACCTGGATCCTTTTTCACGTCGGTATTGGCAAAAAAGATGTGTCGCAGCGCCTGAGACTGGGGTGTCATCGCCAATTCCCCAAATGCGCGGGCTTCTGCGTCATAACCGCTACTGCTTCCCTGGGCAAGGCCGGTTTCAATGACCTCAAGGATACGTTCCGTCGCGGGATAATTTCCCTGCGTTTTTTGCGCCGTCTTTTTACTGGCCATACGGAATAGCAGCGCTCGCCCCAGCGGCCCCGCTAATACCCGCTCACGTACGGGCAGACTCCGATGTGAGGAACTGTCTTTTTTAGCCAGTTCAACGGCAGCTTCCAGCAATATGGACTGCGGCACGACTTCATCCACCAGCCCCACTTTAAGCGCCTGTTTTGCGCGCAATTGTTTCCCTGTGAGGATCATATCCAGCGCAGTACTGACGCCAATAAGGCGTGGCAAGCGTTGCGTGCCGCCGGAGCCGGGCAACAGACCAAGCTGGACTTCCGGCAAACCCAGTACGGTTTTAGCATCATCGGTACAAATACGGTTATGGCAGGCCAGCGCCATCTCCAGGCCACCACCCAGACATGCGCCATGAATCGCGGCGATAACCGGGATCGGCAACGCATGGATTTCCGCCATAATCTGCTGCCCCTGGCGGGCCAGCGTTTCGGCTTTCTGCGCGCTGCGGCAGCTACCAATCATGTTGATATCTGCTCCGGCGATAAAATTATCGGGTTTCGCTGAAATGAACACCACACCGCGCAGCGCTTTGTTGTCGCGAATTTGTTTCAGGATGGCCCGAACCTGAGAAGCAAACTCCGCTTTCAGGGTATTCATTTTCTCTCCGGGCACATCAATAGTGACAACAGCAATGTTATCCAGACGCACGTTTAGCGTAAAAGCCGATGTCATTTCCATTATTCCGCCTCCAGAACCATTGCCGCCCCCAAACCACCTGCCGCACAGGCGGTGACTAAACCAAAGCCGCCGCCACGCCGGCGTAATTCATTGAGGGTTTGCGTGATCATTCGCGCACCGGTAGCAGCAAAAGGATGTCCATAGGCAATAGACCCACCCAGCACGTTAAATTTACTGTCATCAACCTCGCCAGTGGCATGTGCCCTACCCAACACTTCGCGGGCAAAACGTTCGCTGCCCAGCAACTGAAGATTCGCCAGCGTTTGTGCGGCAAAGGCTTCATGCATATCGATCAAGGTTAAATCCGTCATCGTCAGTCCAGCTCGATCCAGCGCAAGCGGTGTTGACCACGCCGGTCCCAGCAGCATGTCCTGCCAGACATCAATTGCGGTGAAAGCATAGCTGCGTAAATACCCCAGCGGCACCAGTCCCAGCTCTTTCGCACGCGACTCCGTCATCAATATCACGGCGGCTGCGCCGTCCGTCAGCGGGGTACTGTTCGCCGCAGTGACGGTGCCGTGCTTTCGGTCAAACGCCGGACGCAGTTTGGCGTAATCGGCCAGCGTAGAGTTGCCGCGAATATTGTTATCTTCGGAAAGAGGATCTTTAAATGGTGGCGCGTAGGTGGTCATCACCTCATCGGCGAGCTTTCCTTCAGCCCATGCCTGAGCGGCACGTTGGTGAGAACGATGCGCCAGGGCGTCCTGCTGCTCGCGCGTAATGCCATAGGTTTTCGCCATTTGCTCGGCCGTATCCCCCATGCGCAAGCCGGTGGAATATTCAGCGACAGCGGGGGGTACAGGCATCAGGTCACGTAAACGCAGCCGGGAAAACAGTTTCAGGCGTTGCCCTGTTGTGCGGGCTTTATTGACATCCACCAGCACGCGCGCCAGCTTTTTGCTGACGCCAATCGGCAGGACAGACGACGAGTCCGCCCCGCCGGCAATTCCGGCGCGAATTGTCCCCGCCATCAGGCTTTCCGCGACATTCGCTACTGCCTGGAAACTGGTAGCGCAGGCTCGGCTTACGCTGTAGGCATCCGTGTGCACATTCATACCGGTTCCGAGTACGATTTCACGAGCAATATTGGGGGCTTCAGGCATTTGTACCACCTGGCCAAAGACCAGTTGCTCGATCACATCAGCGGGTATTTCGCTACGCGCCAGCAGTTCACCAACAACCATTTTCCCCAAATCTACGGCGGGAATGCCATGAAATGCGGTTGCCTGACGGGCAAATGGCGTACGCAATCCGCTTACAATGGCGATGCGATCGCCCTGGCGGGTAACCAGCGGTAAAGCCTGACTCATAACACTCCCCTGTAAAAAATAAAAATAAGTGGTCTGACCTGATCACAGTCTTAACCAATTTTTTACATTTAGCCAAGCGGAGAGAAAAGAAAGTGGGAGCTAAGACACAGTGAATAATCACTGACTGTTACGAAAATACCCTTGCTACCAGGCAGCAAGGGTATAAAGAGAAGGGATTAACGCAGGCCCAACTGGAAAATCAGCGTTTCAGCTTCACAAGCAAAAACAAAGTCAATATCCAGACGCACACCATCTGATTCTTCGGTAAAGGTAGAGGTGATTTGGCAAGGCTCAGATTCCACGCCACGCGCCTTTTCAGTCAGAGCGGCCAGCGTTTCTTCTGCCTCTGCGCGATTCGCGAACACACGGCTGTATGACGCGGTGCAATCGGAGTTGTCCATGATGGTGCCAACATCCATACAGCAGCAAACCGGGGTTTCATCAGCACTGCATTTACTCATTGTAGATTTCCTCTGTATTCGCACCTGAGGTGCCAGATAAACGATAGGGATATTTTACGCTCCCCTCTTTCGCCTCTCCAGTCGTTAATTGTATGAAATGCGATAAGTGACCGAAATCACACTTAAAAATGATCTAAAACAAAAATCACCCAAACAGGTGAGTGCGCATACCCGCAATTTTGCCAGCTGGATCGCGTTTCCGAGATCAGAATTGAAAATATTTATAAACATACTTGCAACATTTCAGCTGGTCAGACCTATACTCTCGGCACTGGTCTGATTTCTATGTCGTACCTCAGACCCTACACTTCGCGCTCCTGTTACGGTATGTAACATTGTTTGTATAAAAATAAATCTATGAGGTTATGGTCATGAGCCAGAAAACCCTGTTTACAAAGTCTGCTCTCGCAGTCGCAGTGGCAATTATCTCCACACAGGCCTGGTCTGCAGGCTTTCAGTTAAACGAATTTTCTTCCTCTGGCCTTGGCCGGGCATATTCGGGTGAAGGCGCTATTGCAGATGATGCAGGTAACGCCAGTCGTAACCCGGCACTGATTATGATGTTCGATCGCCCCACTTTTTCTGCGGGCGCGGTGTATATCGATCCAGACGTTAATATTTCCGGTAAATCGCCATTCACCGGACGTAGCACCGACGCAGATAACATCGCCCCTACAGCGTGGGTTCCCAACGCTCACTTCGTGATGCCTATCAACGAGCAGTTTGGTTGGGGGGCTTCTGTCACCTCAAACTATGGTCTGGCAACCGAGTTTAATGACAGCTATATCGTCGGTGAGTACGGTGGGAAGACTGATCTTAAAACGGTCAACCTTAACCTGAGCGGTGCCTACCGTCTGAATGACAGCTGGAGCTTTGGTGTTGGTTTTAATGCCGTTTACGCCGATGCAAAAATTGAGCGTTATTCCGGTGAGCAGACCGCCGCACTGCCGAAAGTAAGCCAGAAGATCGCCAGCCTGAAGGGTGACGAATGGGGCTACGGCTGGAACGCCGGTATTTTGTACGAGCTGGATAAAAATAACCGTTACGGCTTGACCTACCGCTCTGAAGTTAAAATCGACTTCGATGGTGATTACAAAAGCGGCATTCGTTCCCAGGCCAATGCGTTACCTGGCGCAGGCACCGCGTTCCCATGGGGCACAACCAATGCCACCGTCCCGGGTTCTTTGACGCTGAACCTGCCGGAAATGTGGGAACTGTCGGGCTATAACCGCATCGCTCCGCAATGGGCTATTCACTACAGCATGGCTTATACCAGTTGGAGCCAGTTCCAGGAGCTGAAAGCAACCGGCACCAACGGCCAGACACTGTTCTATAAAGAAGAAGGCTTTAAGGATTCTTACCGCATCGCGCTGGGCACGACCTACTATATGGATAAAAGCTGGACCTTCCGTACCGGTATCGCCTATGACGACAGCCCGGTTCCTGCAAGCAAGCGTTCCATCTCCATTCCAGACCAGGACCGCCTGTGGCTGAGCGCGGGTACGACTTACGCATTCAATGATGACGCATCTATTGATGTTGGTGTTTCTTATATGCACGGTCAGAAAGTGACCGTCAAAGAAGGCCCGTATACTTTCGACTCTGAAGGTAAAGCCTGGCTGTTCGGTACCAACTTCAACTACGCATTCTGATTTTCTGCAGACATTAAAAAAGGTGAGCTTTTTTTAGCTCACCTTTTTATTTGCCTCAATTCCTTACTCGGAATCAATATCTTTTAAATCATCCTGAATGGCTTTCGCGTTCGGGTTTTCTTCTGGTTTAAGTTTCCCGCCGTTCGCGATGAAGTCATGACGCTGGAAGTAGGCTTCACGTACCATGATGTAAGGGTCGGAAGACTGACGCAGCAGACCGTCGGAATCAAGCAGCTGTGCGCGGGTTTCAATCCCTTCGACTGTCCATTTACCTATCGACAACGGCCAGGTCAGCCAGGACAGTACCGGATACAGCGTATCCACCATATCGCCACCATCATCGCGCAGCGTGAAGCTACCGTAGAACGGAAGCTGCATATATGGTCCGTAACCCACGTCATAGTGGCCTAACGTACTGCCAAAGCGGTGTGGTTCAACGCGCTGTAGCTTCGGATTCGCCATACCCGCCACATCGATAAAGCCGCCCATACCCAACAAGGTGTTCAGGAAGAAACGGGTAAAATGCACCATCCCCTGATAAGGATCGCCTTGCAGGAAATAGTTGACCATGACGGCCGGCTCTTCAAGGTTGCCCGTAAAGTTGCTCAAACCATTACGCGCCGGCTGCGGGACATAATCACGCCAGGCTACTGCTACCGGTCGAACAACATAGGGATCTAACACATTAAAGTTAAAGTTGTACATTGTGCGGTTGAACCCTTCAAATGGATCCGAACGCCCCTGCTGTTCAGTACCGGAGCTCGCACACCCCACCAAAAGTGTGGTTCCCAGCGCAAGCGCCGACAGGCGAAGCTTCATAAGTGTCTCCCTGTGTAATATGGCTATCGCTGATTGCCATCCATGACGGAACGATGACGTATCCGCCTGTTAAGATGTGAGCGATTGTAACAGCACGTCAAACGATGTCTATATACCCGGTCTTACTGATTTGATCATAGCCTGGTTATGCACACTACGCGGCGGTTCTATTTTAGCTAACCCGATAAAAACAAACGTTACCATTTTTGCTATCTCAGACTTTCTCCCGCTGATTTTCGGATAAAAACCGCTACGCTTTAGCAATACGTGCTTATGCAGGATTCGGCTATGAATGATATTGAGAAAGAAAAAATTGATCGGCACAGCGACGAAATCCAGGTCGAAAGTGATGAAAAGTTAGAAGGTAAAAAGATAGAGGTCGATGAGGACAGACTCCCCTCGCGCGCCATGGCGATTCATGAACATATCCGCCAGGATGGGGAGAAAGAGATGGAACGCGATGCGATGGCGCTGCTGTGGTCGGCCATCGCTGCCGGGCTGTCGATGGGCGCCTCGTTACTGGCAAAAGGGATTTTCCACGTGCAGTTAGAAAGCGTGCCAGGTGGATTTCTACTCGAGAACCTTGGTTATACCTTCGGATTTATCATCGTCATCATGGCCCGCCAACAGCTTTTTACCGAAAATACCGTCACTGCCGTACTACCGGTTATGCAAAACCCTACCCTCGGCAATTTTGGTCTGCTAATGCGCCTGTGGGGGGTGGTTTTACTGGGTAATATTATCGGTACCGGCATTGCGGCGTGGGCCTTTGAATATATGCCGATTTTTGATGAAGAGACCCGCGACGCCTTTGTCAAAATCGGTATGGACGTGATGAAAAACAGCCCAACAGAGATGTTTTCTAACGCGATTATTTCTGGCTGGCTGATTGCTACAATGGTCTGGATGTTCCCTGCGGCCGGTGCGGCGAAGATTGTGGTCATTATTCTGATGACCTGGTTGATTGCGCTGGGCGATACCACGCATATCGTCGTCGGCTCGGTGGAAATTCTCTATCTGGTCTTTAATGGTACGCTGCACTGGAGTGATTTCTTCTGGCCCTTTGCGTTACCGACACTCGCCGGAAATATCTGCGGCGGTACGTTTATCTTTGCGCTGATGAGCCACGCGCAGATCCGTAATGATATGAGCAACAAACGCAAGGAAGAAGCCAGGCAGCAAGCAAAACGCGAAGAATCGAAACAGAAAAACCAGAAAAAACAGGCTTGAATGGTGACTGTTTGAGCAGTCAGGCGGCTTGAGACTTACCGTTGAGGGTAAAAAACGCTATACTCGTGCCGCTTCGTCCCCTTAGTTAAATGGATATAACGAGCCCCTCCTAAGGGCTAGTTGCAGGTTCGATTCCTGCAGGGGACACCATGAACACTTCTCACTAAGTCCAATTAACTCCATAACTCACTGTTTCTACTGTTCTCATCTCCTTTTACTTGTCCAGCAAAGTGCCATTATTTCTAATGGAATCTATACATTTTTGCGTATAACATTGTGTATAACTGAGTTCGATCTTTTTTCTATACACATGCTGCTATCTGACATCCAAATAAAACGAGCAAAACCGAAGGACAAACCCTATACACTTAACGATGGTATGGGACTATCACTCCTCATCGACACCGCGGGCAGCAAAGGCTGGCGTTTCCGCTATCGCTTTGCAGGTAAACCTAAGATGATCTCCTTCGGCGTATATGGCGATGTGTCATTGGCACAAGCACGTGCTAAACGTGATGAGGCGCGTTCGATGTTAGCTAAAGGGATCAACCCAAGTGAAGCCAGAAAAGCTAATAAAATAGCTTTACAGTTCGCGCATGAGAACAGCTTTGAGTCTGTGGCCAGAGAATGGCACTCATCAAAAAAAACCACCTGGTCAGAGGGGTATGCAAAAGAGGTTCTCAACTGCATGGAAAAGGATATTTTCCCTTTCATCGGACAACGCCCAATTGAGCAGATTGAACCACTAGAGCTGCTCACCGTCCTGCAAAAAATTGAGAAAAGAGGTGCGCTAGAGCAAACCAGCAAGATCCGCCGCCGCTGCGGTGAAGTGCTTCGTTATGCTGTTGCCACAGGTAGAGCAAAGTATAATTTTGCACCCGATTTAGCTATCGCACTCAACAAACCTAAAACTCAACACTTCCCGTTCCTGACTGAAAGCGAGTTACCCGAGTTCGTCAATGCTCTGGATAACTATCAGGGCAGTTTAGTCACCAAATACGCCACCCAGCTATTGATGCTAACAGGCGTGCGAACAATTGAACTACGTGCAGCGGAATGGGCTGAGTTTGATTTAGATAATGCCTTATGGGAGATCCCCAAAGAACGGATGAAGAAACGCCGCCCCCATCTGGTTCCGTTATCTACTCAGGCGATCAGCATCCTGAAAAAGCTGCAAGAAATAACTGGGAATTACAGCCTCGTTTTCCCTGGACGAAACGACGTTAGAAAACCAATGAGCGAAGCCAGTATCAACAAAGTGATAAAACTACTGGGCTATCATGGTCGGTTAACCGGTCACGGCTTCAGACATACCATGAGTACAATTTTGCATGAACATGGTTTTGAAAGCGCTTGGATTGAAATGCAACTTGCGCATGTTGATAAGAACTCCATTCGAGGTACCTACAACCATGCGCAATATATTAAGCAGCGCCAGATTATGATCCAATACTACTCTGATATTGTCTATTCATGATCAAAATGGCTCTACAACTTTGTCTTCCAAATATTGCTGATCATAGACAACATCATTTTCTATCGCACCGACAATTTTTTTAAGTTGGTTGACGATTGATAAGGAATCATCATTAATATCTAATGTCTTCGCATATTCAAAGGCGGATAACGGCTTGCCCTTTTTGGAATCGTGTGAATAATTATGTGCATGCTCAAAATTCCTTATTGAAACATACCTATTGATTTCGCAGCCATTCCTTGCACTCGCAATTTGCATTGCATCCCATATTTTTTCATTCATTGTCCATGCACTATTAGATGTTTTTTCGCCATCATTATTATATTTAACAACTCCTTTCTCATACAAGTAACGTTCATCAGAATCATGAATGATATGTTGTTTTATCTTAAAATTGCTCAATACATTAATAAAGAAAGGAATGTTATTTTTTGATCCAGTATTAACTACAAATATTTCTTTTTCTGGGAAATGCTCTAATAGTAACTGCCTCGTTATAATTGCTTCAGTATCACCCTCGACTAAAATAACCTCATCAGAAAAGAAACTCTCACAAAGATGAGGATTAAAGCGGTTAAGCATCTGAACTCTATCTTTTGTCTCAACATCTTTAACGAATAAGTCCTCATCAGTTTGATATATCTCAGTCTTCCCATCATCACCTTTAATAAACCTTGCTAAAGATGTATGTGGTTTACTGAGATCAATCAATTGAGGATCGTGTGAAACGCAGATTACTTGATAATTATCCCCATTAGCAAGTTTATATAGAGTCTCTCTGAATTTTCTTTTATTGCTTGGATGCAAATAAAGCTCAGGCTCTTCAAAAAGAATAATATGTTTTTTCCCATCCTCCGTATTTTTAAAAAGTCCTAAAAGGGTAACTAGTGCCTGTCTAATTAGTGCATGTCCTTGTAGATCAAAAGACCTGTAACCATCATTTCCCCTTGTTTCAATTTCCGCTATCTGCTCTTTGATCAATGAAACCTGTTCAACAGCTACTTTTACCTGTTCTTCCGTAAGAGCAGTCTGTTCTTGTTCTTGTTCTTGTTCTTGTTCTTGTTCTTGCTCCTGCTCCTGCTCCTGCTCCTGCTCCTGCTCTTGCTCCTGCTCTTGAATTAAACGAGGTCCAATAGTAACGCTAAAATCTTTTTCGAAAATCTTAGCGATATCTGATTCTTTATAGGGTAGTGATGCAATCCTCATTTCCAAGGAAGGAAATGTTTCGCAAAAATATTTATTTGCCGCATTGCTCATTTCACCTAAAAAATTCGCACTTTCTATTTTACCTTGTAACCGTTTTACTGCCTTAGCTGCTTCTTCATATTCTTCATTATAAGATGTTTTTATTTTTGCCAATAGATTACTTTTTATCTGTTTATCTAACCAATCAGTTAATTCTTTAATGTTAGGGATGGCCTCTATAAAAATAATTACCGGAGTAGCATTAGTCAGTATTTGCTCCAAACCTCCAAAACCATTATCCACAAAACCATTAACCTCTTCGCTAGGGTTAAAGGTTTCTTTTTTCGCCACCTGATCCCTTTTTATCCAAGTTTTCCTAAACCTAATTTCATTAGTCTTGACACTAACCCATTTATCAAGACCTTTCTCTGCAAAATTTTGGGTATCTGAATCTTCTTTGATGTATACTGCTTCAATTACAATGTTATTGCCCTCATCGTAATCAAGAAAATCTGTAATTAATGCCTTTTGAGTTGGGGCTGCAAAATATTTATACGCATGCAACATACTCGACTTCCCAATATTATTTTTACCGAACAAAAAAACAATATTGTTATTATCAAACTGCAAAACATTACTCTCACCATTTATAGCACGAAAATTTTTTACTTTTAGCGATTTGAGTCTCATGAAAATTCCCTATTATGAAAAACAAAAGAGGAATTATCTTAAAAAGAATGAGGCATTAATTCAACTTAAAAAGCTAGTATCTAAACCTGGCTTTACATACACTGTTTTAATTATCAGTAAAAATTAATGATATCCATCACAATTTATCAATTTTTGTACCTAATCAATCACAATGCTGCATGCTCATAAAATGAACATCACTAACAAAATAGCAATCAAGAGGACTTAACAGAAGTCCAAAGTATTGCACTTTTCAGCAAAAAATTATCAAAATGACCAAAATCGCACTACACCGCACCCGCCTGCGGTTTTCATATCACTAAAATTTTTCAGTTGTGATTTTTTACAAACGATATTGCCAGCCCGCGCCCGTTCTGGGGATGCTCTGCGATACAGGAACTGAAAAGAATGAAAAGAAATTCAGCTTTTTTCAGTTTTACTGTCCGTAGTATCTATGGCCTGAATACGCAACTCTATGATATTAAATGGATAATTAATTTTAGGTGTATGCTTTTATGAAGGTTTGTGAAACATGAAAAACATAACAAATTGAAAAATAATAATTTTATGTCCGTATAAACTGAAATCCTGTGTTCAGGTTCCGGGAACGGATCGGCCATTCCCGACGCATACTTTACCCATTCTTTTGCGCAGCCAGCAGCAACTTTAAAGCCTTTTCCCGCTCCTCGGGTGGAATGGCATCAATTAGCTCTTTAACCCTCCCCTGCCCGTTCAGCGCGCTTGGACTAACTGAATGGGAGAAAGCAACATTCATCACAAACGAGTGACCGCACTCCACATTAGAGCAATAGCAGTACACATCGTACAGTTGTGGGTGTTTCCTGTTTGTTTTACCTATCCGCGCTACTGCCTGACATGTGGGGCAGTACATTCTTATCATCTTCATCGTTCTGTGCCCTATACTGTTGCCCGCCAGAAGAAGGGATTTGGATCCCTACCTCTTGTTCTGAACGTGTAACACTGGTAACACGTGTAACGCTATTGATTTAAAAGGATTTAATCTGTTACCAGTTAGCAAAATCAAGAGGTAACGCGTGGTAACACACCATTTTTTGTTACCTCTGTTGGATGAACTGCAAATCGCTTTCCCGCCATTGAGTTATCAGACGCCTATCCGGGTAGCCTCGTTCCAGCTGAAACTCGAAATCGGCCCCTTCCAGCCCATGTTCGCGAAGCACCTGTTCTACCACCTCCGGTACCGACTGGAACCGAAACAGGCGACACTGCCGGGTTTCCGACAGCAACGCCAGGCGGGAACTGAGTGTGAGACTGTAGTGAGACTGGTCTTCTGAGGTGGAGAGCCATTCCAGGTGGGTCACTATTCCATGGACATTTTTACCGCCACGCATCAGCAACGTCGCATATTTCATCAGTACCTGTTCCGGGGGAATGTTCTCCTGCGGTGTGGTGAATGCAATCTCCCACGAAAACGGCTCGCTCAGAGCTTCCCTGCCGCGAAAACGCAGAACATCCGGCTTTACCGGGCTGTCATTGATCATCAGGATATAGCGGTTTTGTCCGTCAAATAGCGCTGGCCAGTTATCCATCACGTCACTCCTTTACCGGCACGAGGCTGAGCCAGCCATCACCCAGTTCAATCGTACGGGGTGTGTCCGGGTCGAGCTCGTCACAGGTCAGCACCAGGCGCCAGCGGTTCTCCTTCTGATCCGGTCGATTAAACAGCCCTACCACCGCCACGAAGTGAGCGTCTTCATCCATAGGCATATTGATCGTCACGCTGCCTTTGGGCATTACCAGCAGCTCTTTCGCCGCCAGCACATCCTCTTTAAGTACCGTATCGGCCTGGCGCAGCAACGTCTGGTAATCGGCGGCTTCAACCGCTTTACGATCCCTGAGTTGATAGACTCGCACCATTGTCGCCAGCGGCGTCTGTGCGCCATCGGCGTTTACGGCCGTGCGCGGAGTAAAATCCAGATGCAGCGTTTTAATTTTCTTGTAGAAGATGGAATTCGTGATGCTGACCGTACCGTCCGTGACGGTCTGCGTCAGACCGCAGCCAGCGAGCAGGCTACAGGCAATAAGTGTCAGCGCCCGCCAGCGGGTTACTGTTGTCATTCAAAAGTTCCTTTTGTGAGAGAGGGAGTACGTAATTATTCGAAGCGGTAATGTCCGTCTTCAGCGGGCGGGAGCGCAGAACATTGCAACCCTTCATAGCAGCCCAGACTGACGGTGAGACTCTCCCGGCTATTGCTGAATTTGCCTGCTTTCAGGCCCAGCAAACCGGTACGGCCCAACTGGATACGCCTGCCTTTGCCAAGTCGCGGCTCAGGCAACAACCGCACGGGTACGGTGAGGCTCAGTCGGGCGTCGCTACGGTAGCCGAGATAGACACGCAGCAGGACCAGCAAATCGGTATGGAGGACACCTCCGGGTAACCAACCTTCCGCCTCATCCGGGTCCGCTGTCTCCAGCGTCACCAGCACACGACTACATGATTCCTTTGCCGTTTTACCCAGCGTGGCCCGCTGCGAAAGACGGACGCGGTTTTCGGTGCCCAGCCCACTGCGATTTTCGATATGGACCTTAACCGGATCGGTTTCGGTGATGAATGCCCGGGTATTCGGTGCCAGCAGGCTTACCAGGGCCTGGATACCTTCGGCATTGCGTGTGGGCAAACGCATGGTGCCCAGAAGGGCCAGGAAACGGGAAACCGGTGTCGCCACCTGTTCCGCCGTGCCTGGTATACCGAGTCCCACCAGCCCCAGCAGACACTGTGATGTGGCATCGCGACCACCCGCCTCGAACGTTGCCGGATACGCGTATTTTCGCCAGATCCGGTAATACTGCGTGGTGATGCGGTGGCTGAAAATATCCAGAAATGAGGTGACAGCCTCGTGTCCTTCGCGGCGCTGCGCAATATCATCCAGCCAGGACGTCGGCAGAGGGGAGTCCACCCCATACATCCCGAGAAATGTCGTGCGGACCGTTGGGGGTAATGTCGGATGGTCTTCGTCGGTCTCCACCGCTTTGAGGGTACTGACCGGGAAACCCATACCAGGCCAGGGTCTGAATCGTACCGGATCATCGCCCGGACATCCGCGACAGCAAAATCGGCAAGTCTTTCGTTGCTTTCACGACGCATGGTCATCAGACGCTGGCGTCGGGAGCGTAACTGGCGATTGAGCAGCACCAGACGTTCGCGAAGAACCGGACTTGCTCCGAATGACGCCACTGGAGGAATAAAAGACGGATCCTGTCGCCACGCATTTTGTCCATCCCGGAGCAGTCTTGCTACCGGGCAGACTTTCCAGGCCTCATTACTTTCATGGGCAAACCGGATGGTGAAATTAAACCGGGCAACTGCCATGGATTCTTCTTCAGAACCAAAAACATCCGGTATAGTTACCCATTCCTCCCGGTAACGAAGCGGACGGTCAGCGGTCATGCCTTCCTGTTCAACATTAACAACACCGGGCTGCAAATGAGGGAGTGCGATAACGACTGTTACCGCATCCAGACCAGCCAACAGATCCGGGTCTAACTCGCGAGGAGGGGGAAGCAGATCGCTCCTTTGCGCATCAATCAGTGAACCATCTTCCAGCCAGAGGCGTAACAGCGTAATCTGGATCAGGCCGGACGAAAGAAAACTGTCATTAAACTCAATCTTTTCCACGCCCCAAGGGAACGGGGTGGCTAGCGCTGATGCACCGGCACTGCGAAAAGATGCCCATTCAGCCTGCTGCTGGAACTGCTGAGGGGACAGCAAAGCCCCCTCGTTCCACAGTGGACGATAAATTTTCATCCCTGTCCTGCCTTATGCTTTTGCTTTAGGCATCCGGGATGCCACAGACAGATTGACGTCCATGTCATCGACCTGGAAATGAGGGATTGCAAAGCGTTTCACACGGAAGAAACCCGGCTTGTCCTCAATGTCTTCAACAATGACTTTGGTATCGCGAAACGGATGGGACGCCTGCAGATCGTCGCCTACGCTGTCGAAATTGCTCTTCGAAATGTTTACCTTTTCGCGTTCAGACAACGGACGATTTTCCCGGCCATGACAGAAGCCCCTAACTGTCAGCAGTTTCAGCGGCAGATCGGTTTTTTTCTGGGCCCCACCGGTGTGCAGGGCTAAATATAAGTTAATACGAGCTTTGGGCATTTCTTCCTGGTAAGAACCGGACATGCAATGTTCCTTCATTTGACGTGTCTACGACAGCAGAAGAAGTGAAAGCCACAGGGGCTTTCCACAGAACGACTCCACCGCCCTGACAGCGATAAATAATGATGAATAAAACAGAGGGTTACGATGAAAATCGTACGCCGGTTGATGGCGTTAACAAGTCTGCACGCCCGATGCAAATGTAAATAATAATTTCAATTAAAGCCCGTCACTGCTATTTTCCATTTCAGAAAATGAACAAATATTTCTTTCCGGATCCATTGCCCATAAAGGATTTGAGCGTATACAACCTGCCATCGCGCCACTTAATTCCCGTTATTAATTATTTCGGTTAAGTAACAATTTAGCGCCCAGCTCCGATTAAGTTTTGCCAATCTGATGATTATTCAATCCGCAAACTTCACCCCATAAATACAAACAACATAAACAATATCTTTTGACAATTATTAATTACCCACCATGTACATCAAGCAGAGAATTCAGAGTGGGTTTTATGTATATTTTAAATGTTAAACAATTTTCCAGAAAATCAAATTATTTATTCCAGGAACTTATTCTCCATTGAAAAATAATTCTTCACAACAATAATTATGAATGCGTTAAAGTATTTATAAAATAGATATATACTCCAGCAATCATTGATTAATCGCCGAAACAGATCGAGTTTTAAAAATTGAAGTGTGAAAATGATCTGGCTTTTCAAAATACCTCTGCCAGCATATGCCATAAATTCCCATTAAGCCAAGAACGGTTATTAATGAATCCCCCTTTTACGCTGCCGGCCAAACTGTCGCCCTTGGCTTGTCGTCAGGTTGTCAATCAGGCCTGGTGCCCTGCCACAACCGGCGAGCCATTGCTGAATTCTGCCCGTGATATTGCCGAAAGCTGGCTGAATGCTGTCATATCTGCTGCAACGATGCCATGATTCAGTCCCACATCGACCGGGCGCTGTCCCCCCAGGATGCGATTAACTATCTCATTGAATGTTGGAGGAAAATATCTCTTTAGCTCAGCCCTGAGCCAGGCGATAAAACGGTACTGGCCTCATTGTTGCAGTGAGATTATCAGACACCAATATCTGGCCCGTCGCTACCCGCATCCCTGATTTTCTCAACCTCAGTACGTCAGCTGCTATACGCTGGCTGCCAAACCAGAAAAGCCCGTCCAACGCCGTGACATCAAGTCCTGATTCGAGCGCCATCTTCAGGCGTTCCCGTGGAGATTTCACCGCTTTTGCGATCTGCTGGTAAGGGGCTTCGGTCAACCCTTCTGGATCTATGCGCCGGATACGATGCGACAGGCGATACTGAAATTCATCCGGTATACCGTCAAGGCTCGCTTTCAGGGTATATACACACCCAAAGCGTTTACCATTAAAGATGACGTTTTTCTGGCTAAGCTGTAGCGCGTCACGCACGCTGGCAATCAATTGCGGGGTGCGAAGTAATAACAACCGAAAAGGCAGCTCAAAGCTGGTCACATAGTCCACGTTCAGTAAGGCAATACGCAGACGCTCTTCCGGTCCAGCCTTCATTTCCCGACATTCAGCAATAACGTCAGCCCATTGGCCGGTAAGACGAGAACTTTCAGCAGCCTCTGTAAAGCTGTACTTTTCAGTCTGATAATCAATACGTCCGCTCACACGGCATTCCCTTCTGGCCACATTTCGGTATTTGCTGCTCACTTTACCAGCGACAGACGACTACCGAAAGCCCGGCAACCTAACAAATATTGATTCAACTCATATACTTAATTGTTCTCACACTGATAATCTCATGGAATTCATTGGCTGGCGGACAGGGTCACCGTGTTAGAAATCTTTTCTTAACCCACTGAAAAATATCTAACAAATATTTTTCTCATATAAAAACGATGGTTCGTTCAATACGGATCCGAATTTATTTGGGTTAAAAAAGGTACGGTATGAAAGTCACATGGACTGTCACTCCTGCCGGGTACCAGCGTATTACCAAACGCTGTCCCGCATGTAATGTAAAACGCGAGTTTGCACCTTCCGGGTCCTTCAGGGTCAATTCACAAAAAAAAGTGCTCGATATCTGGAGCATTTATAAATGTACGCATTGTGAATATACGTGGAATATCTCGCTGTTCTCACGGCTTCACATCAGCAAAATTAATCGAGAGCTGTACCAGCGGTTTATCACTAATGATGCCAGTACGGTTCACTATTATTCTCATGATAAAGCCACTCTGAGCCGAAACAACGCTGAGCTTGCGGGTAAGCCTGATTTTCGTGTTCAGGAACAATGGCAGGCCAGCATCAACATTGACCAGCACTTCGCCGTCAGAATCAGGCTTACCTGTGCTTTTCAGATCAGTGCGCTATCGATATTGAAGCGCCAGCTTTTACTCAGCACGGCGGAGATTAAGCGTCTGATAGATGAGGGTCATGTTCGCGGTATCACCATGAAAGAACTCAAATCCCGAAAGTTACGGACAGCTAATGTCGATTTTCACTTGTCTGCGGTAACGTTGTATGCCCGGCGAAGGGTGGTTCTGGCGCCACGTTAATAGAATAAGGCTCATCCTGAGGTAATGAGCCCTCCCGATCCGACACCTTTGCCGGATCGGGATAACGGTGTCATGTCAGACAACAAAACGATTAACCAGATCCCTCATGGTTACTGAGAGATTATCCAGCCGCTGGCTGTCATTCGCGGCCTGAGAAACCAATGCCGCGTTTTGCTGTGTAACCTGCTCCATGGGTCTCAGCGCCAGGTTTATCTGGGAAACACCCTGCGATTGTTCCGTCGCTACCCGGGCGATATCGCCGATATATTGCTTCATACTGGTGGTATTATCCGCCGCCGCTTTTAGCGCGGTAGCTGATGCGGTAACCCGCTCAACGCCCTCGCTGATTTTTACCATATTCTGCGCCACCAGCTCACGGATCTGATTCGCTTCTTTAGCACAGCGCTGTGAAAGGTTACGCACTTCACTGGCTACTACCGCAAACCCCCTTCCCATCTCTCCGGCGCGAGCCGCTTCAACAGCCGCATTCAGCGCCAGCAAATTCGTCTGAAAGGAAATATCATCAATTGAGGTAACGATAGTTGAGATTTTCTCACTGGAGGAGCGAATATCCCCCATGCTCTGATTTGCCGCGCTGGCGACGTTACTGGCCTGGCGAACCTCTTTTTCCAATCTTATTGTCAGGAGCTCCGCTTCGCGGGCATTGTCCGCCGTTTGCGTAATCGTCGTTGAGAGCTGTTCCATACTGGCCACGGCTTCTACAATCGATGCGGCCTGTTCATCGGTGCGCTGGGCCAGATCCTGATTTCCCGCCGTAATACTACTGCTGGCATCGTACAGCACCAGAGAGCCTTGTTTAATCTCCTGTACGATGTGCTGAATATTTTCCAGCATCGTGTTATAGGCGCGATTGAGTGAAGAAAGCTCGTCTTTCCCTGGCGTCGCCAGACGTTGAGTCAGATCGCCGTTCATACCCGCAATCTTGTTTAGCGTGTCGCTGAACTGACGGTGCATATTGAGTGCGATGGCCCCGGCGAACGCCAATGATGCCAGTAGCGCCAGCAGGCTCACGGCCATATATATCTGCCAGTTCTTACGTGCATCCTGCGCGAGTTTTATCGCACTTTCCCACAGAAGATTCGCTGCCACATTTTCAATCTGTCGCATCACTTCAATACGCTGGGTTTGTACTTTAAACCAGACGGTAGGATCGACGTCAAATCCACCATTCGCCGCATGACTAAACGCAGCTTCGCGTAATGAAAGCGCTTGGGTAGCTTCGGTGGATTGTAAGCGACTGTTGAGCATGGCGGCCTGTTCAGGTGGACTCAGGCGCAAAGATTGCGCCAGCCAGACATTCTGTTTACTGACCACATCGCTAAGCTGATGTAATTGTCCGTCGGCGAAATGACCAGAGGAAAAGATATTTGCCAGCAGCGCCCGCTCAATACCCGCTTGTTCCTTCAAATTCAGCAGGTTGTAGTAGGCTGCGAATGAATTCGCCATATCGCCGGAATCCGTCAACGTCCCTAACCGGCCAACAAAATTCAGTACATCAGCGATAACGTTGGTATAAAACTTAACCACCTCAGAGGCTGGCAGACCCAATTGCGTCACCTTTTCCCGGAGTGTCGCCAATGACAGAATATTTTTCTTAAACGCGGCGACAGAGGTGGTGACATCCCCTGCCTGTAAGGCGGTATCGGACAGCGAATCCACAAATACCTCGATCTCGCGATCGGTTAAGGCCCGTTGTGCGTTTAGTTCATCTTTGAACGTCTTCCCTTCGGCCCCAAGAAACCCGACACTCATTCCACGCTCTTTTTGCAGTTCATGCACCACATTTCCGGCACTGCGAGCGAGGGCTGTCAGTTGGGCAATATTCTCCATCTGTCGCTCTGTTTCGATGCGCGTCCATATTCCTGAACCAGCAAACCAACATAACGCCAATAATAGTGGTTGCAGCGCGATTATTAACTTCATTTTCATCGGCATTCGATAAACCCACCACATGCCACTTACCTCCCTTATCCATATTTTCGTCATGGTTATCGGCGTGGTGTTGCTGCACTTTACATCTTTTCAAGAGATACATGGCTATTTATTTGGTTTAATATTGTTCAATATACCTCTATATAATTAGAACAAACAGGATAAACATCCATTTATATTATATTCCCAAATCTATATTTTATTATTTGAGAATATATAGCATGTTATATCTTATTCTAAGGAGGGTAATGATTAACTTGATGCTCAACGGCAGAAAGACACAAGATCGCTCCCACCGCGAGTGGCGCCCAAAGAGCTACCTGCAGAGCGCGCCTCATCTGGCTTCCCACCGAACGTTAAGGTTATAATCCTTACAACGATTTTATTGGATTAGAAGCGACGATGACAAAACTTACCCTACAGGAACAGATGCTTAAGGCCGGTCTGGTCAGCAGCAAAAAAATGGCAAAAGTGCAGAGAACGGCGAAAAAATCGCGCATTCAGGCTCGTGAAGCCAGAGAAGCGGTGGAAGAGAATAAAAAAGCACAGGCCGAGCGTGATAAACAGCTCAGCGAGCAGCAAAAGCAGGCTGCGCTGTCTAAAGAGTATAAAGCGCAGATCAAACAACTTATTGAAATGAATAAAATCACCATTTCTCGTGGCGATATTGGTTACAACTTCACTGATAATAACCTAATCAAAAAAGTCTATGTTGATAAAGTGACCCAGTCGCAGTTAATCAAGGGCCGTCTGGCCATTGCGCGTCTGACGGCTGAAAGCAGCAGCGATAGCGAATATGCCATCATTCCGGCTGTCGTCGCCGATAAAATCGCCCAGCGCGATGCAAGCTATATTGTATTAAATTGCGAGCTTAGCCAGGAAGCGAAGGACGAAGACGATCCGTATGCTGATTTTGTCGTCCCTGATGATTTGATGTGGTAAGAAAAACAAACAGATAATTCAGACTTCCGTCGCGTATTTCGGTGAGCGCTCGCGCCGCCACCGAAATACTGTCAACGTCTCTTCTTCTGGAACCTCGCCACTAAAACTTATAGTGTTCTTTGCTCAGCCCGTATTTTCTCATGCGTAAATACAGTTTTTTACGCGGGATTTGTAAATACTCCGCCACTTCATTAATGCGTCCCTGATGAATATTTAACGCCTCGGTAATAATCTGTCGCTCGTACTCCTCCACCCGGCGATCGAGCGGCGTCGGTTCAGGCATATGCAGCTGCGGATTTGCGGTTTCAGCCAGCGGAAGTAGCCCAACGGCAAAAAGCTCAGCGGCGTTCGCCAGCTCCCGAACATTACTTAACCACACGCGGCGCCGCATGCCTTTCAGGAGTTCCCCGTCAACGTCAGGTACCGGATGATTCAGGCGCAGACAGGCTTTCTGCAGATAATGGCGAAACAGGGGCTCAATATCATCGGGACGCTGTGATAACGGCTGACAGGCGATTTGCGTCATCGCGAAACAGTAATAGAGTTCGGCCACAATCTGGTTAGTTGCCGCCAGTTCCACCAGCGATGTGGCGCCAATGCCGATTAAGCGAAAAGGACGCCGCTCCTGGCTTTGCAGGTGCACCAGTTGGTGCTGCTGTTCGCGCGTCAGGCATTCAATATGGCTCAGGACCAGCGTACCGCCTTGCGCCTGGGCAATAAGGTCATTGAGTTGTCCCGCATTGCCTGGCGTCAATTCACCGCGGATAAACGGTTCCTCGGTGCTGCGCCCAAGCTGATGCAAATAACGGGCTCCCGTCATACGCCCCGTTCCCGCCTCGCCATAAAACCAGACGGCAATATCCGTTTCCGCCAGCTGCTGCAGACGCTGGCGGTACTGATTGACCCATTCGCTGTAACCGATCAGCTCAACCTGCAGCTTTTGCTGACAATAGTGGCGACGCGCAATCACCGATTTTCGCTGACGCAGCGCATCTTCTACCAACAACAGCAGTTTGCCGGGGTCAACCGGTTTTTGCAGAAAATCCCATGCCCCTTTTTTCACCGCTTCCACGGCCATCGGGACGTCGCCATGGCCGGTGATCAACAGGATCGGCAGCTGATTATCATCCTGATGAAACAACGTCATGAGATCGATTCCATTGCAGCCAGGCATACACACGTCGCTCAGGACAATCCCCGGCCAGTCGGCCTGTAGCCAATTTCGGGCGTCAAAAGGGTTACTGCATGCGTATACACGATAACCCTCCTGTTCAAGCAACAGCGTGTAAGCGTCGAGAACATCGGCATCGTCATCAATCAGCAAAACAGCATATTCATCACACAACATCGTTTACATCCGTCAGATTAAATTGCAGCACGACGCAGGCATTGCGCCCCGGCGTCGAGGCCAGGCGCAGCTCGCCGTTCATTTGCGTCATTAACGATACACAAATTGATAAACCAATACCGAGACCCACATCCTTACTGGTGGTAAACGGCTTTAATAGTGATGGCAACAACGCGCCTGGCCAGCCGGGGCCGTTATCACAGACTAAGACACATAATCGGTGGCCTTCAGCCTGCCAGTGAACCTCTATTTCCGCGGCAGCCGGACAGGCATCCAGCGCATTTGCCAGTATGTTTACCAGTACCTGCTGAATACGCACTTCATCACCTGCCACCCACACACTGTGAGCAGGAAGCGTCAGCGTGCCTTGCTGCTTATGGCGCATAGCCAGCAGTTCCCAGGCAGCAGTAAACGTTTGTCGTAGATCGACCGGATGTAAAGGCGCGCCCGGCTCAGCCCGACGCGCAAACTGACGCAGCGAACGGATAATGGCATCGATGCGGGTAATCAGCCCCTCCGCTTTGGTTAACGTGCTTCTGGCCTGAGCGGATTGCCCCTGCTCAATTGCCCTTCCCGCCGTAAACAGGTACATCGACAGCGCATTCAGCGGTTGATTAATTTCGTGCGCCAGAGTGGTCATGGTCTGGCCGACCACCGCCAGTTTAGCCGTCTGGATCAGCTCATCCTGCGTCGCCCGGAGATCGGACTCAATCTCCTTACGCTCCGCCACTTCCTGCTCAAGCTGATTTTTTTGCGCATTCAACTGGCCCAGGGTATGGCGCAGCAGGCCCGCGATACGCCCCAATTCATCGCGCCCGTAAACCGGGATAGTGGCGTCCGTTCGCCCCAGACCGATTTGCACCACGGCCTGGTTGAGCGCGGTAAAACGCTTCACCAGCCGGGAACGAATGAAGTAGTGGTTAAGTCCCCAGGCGAGAAGGAGCGCCAGCAGCGTCGCCAACAGAATAAGTCCGCCGCTGACGCGAACAATTTGTTCCAGCCGCTGGTTAAACATCTGCATTTGCTGATGGCTACTTCCCAATTGCGCTTCAAGCAATGTTCGAAAGCGCCCGAGCGTTGCCTCTCTGGCGTGGTTGGCATCAATGAGCGCCTTTTGCGCAGCGACATAATCGCGCATCGTATCGGGCATTTTATTTTTCATCATCCCGATTTCCAGCAGTTCATCAATGGTTTGCCGCAGGGTGATGGTACTGGGCCAGTCATCGAGGGTACGGATGTTTTCATCGGCGGTTTTCTTCAGATTCTCCAGGTAGCGGATATGGTTCTCCACCAGCATCCCGTCGTCGCTGCCCGATTTCAGTTCATTAAGCCTGTCGCGTAAATCATCGACGATCTGATTTTCAATTCTTGCCAGGGTGTAAACCTGCTGCTGCTCGTTTTGCACCTCTCTGGCACGTTTGAGATACAGCGCCGCATCGCCACTTTTTGCCTCGATTTGATCCAACAACGTCCCCTGTTGCCAGGTAAAATCCTGCACCAGTGAATTCAGCTCGGTGTTAAAATCATCGTGTAGCCAGTCGATGCGTGCGGAGAGTTCACTCACTTTTTCACGCACGAGGAACATGTTGTAGAGCACCCGGTCCAGCTCCGCCATCAACGCCCGGCTGTCCTGCAAAATCACCGCCAGCTGCTGTTGTTCTGCGGGTTGTAGCCCCCGGCTCAGAGTCTCGATTTTATCCAGATGTGAGATTATCTGATTGCGCAATTGCAGCCTCACCGTCGTGTTGGGGGCCAGCAGGAATTCATTAAGCTGATCCACAACAAGGTTAAGATTCCCTTCAATCAAAAAAGCGGAATGCACGCGCGGGAAGTAATCATCAAGCGAATAGCGTATCTGAGAGCTCTGCTCATGCCATGAGTACAAACTGACGCAGCTTACGCTCAATGTCAGTAGTGCGCCCGTCAGAAAGGCTCCCCGCAGGCTGCTGCTGATGTTGAGCTGCCGCAGGCGTTGCAGTATCGATCCACCTTTCATTTTAATTCTTCCAGTTTTGCTATCGCCTGACGTTGATTTTTAAGAAACCACAGTTGCCATTCCATCATCTGCTGTTCGGCAAAGCTTTTGTTATCGAACTGAGCAAGCCAGGCCTCATCTTCACTACGCCTGGCATCTATCGGGACGCTGGTCAGTAAGGCTCTGATTTCGGGTAACGGGCGTTTCAGGCGCGCTTCCGCACTGTATAGCGCTCGCCAGGCATCTTTCAGTTGTGCGAGACGAAAACTGATGGCGGTATCAAACATCCGTTGCACCAGCCGCTGCCGCTTAAGGATCAGCCGATAATTAAGCGCAGGCTGATTCATCAACATAGCCTGTTGAGCGGCCCGTGGGTTATCTGGCGCGAGCTGGGTAACCGGATATTTTCCCGTATTCGCATCCGCAAGGATCCGCTGTCCTTCCGGACTTAATAAGTAGCGGATAAAACGACGCGCTTCACTGGCGTGCTGGCTGTTCTTGAGAACGGCGACATAGGTTGGCGACACTGCGGAGCGAGGAAAATAGGTAAAGGCCAGATGCGGATCGTTGAGCAACAGATTGGCATAGTTATCAATGACCGGCCCGGCAACGCCAAGACCGCTCTTTATTTTGTCGGCGACGCCAAAACTGCGTGATGAAATCGTCACCAGATTACCCGCGCTCGCTAACAGCGTCGCCCAGCCCTCTTCCCACCCTTTTTGCTGCAACAGCGACTCAACCATCAGATGATTGGTATCGGAACGTGACGGACTACTCATCAACAACGCATTCTGATATTTAGGCTGCGTTAAATCCGCCCAGTCAGCAGGAGGAGAAAGGTGTCGCGCCGCCAGCGCGGAACGGTTAATTAGCAGGCCAAAACCGGATATCGCCACCGCCACAGAGGTAGAACGAATAGACTCAGGCACCAGCCTCTGGCTTTCCGGCAGCGCATTATCAAAGGGCGCCAGCTTCTGATGCTCCTGAAGATGCTGTAACAGCATGGGCGATGAGGTCAAAATGAGATCAACGTTTTCCGCATTCGCGGTATCAAGCAGTTGTTCCAGCGAGCTGCTGGTCCGGTTTAACGTGCGAATCATCACCGATCCCGGCTGCGTCTGCCAGCGCTGGATAATCCAGGCTGTGGCGCCGGGAGAAAAGGTTGTGGCCATCACCAGCTCTTTACTCAACGCCTGGCGACTCGCCAACAGCGACATGAAACAGAGCGAGATTGCCCAAAAACGCCGCCAACAGAAAAGTCTGTTTGTGATCCCGTTCATAAATACCAACATGTGCAAAAAATAATATTGAGACAAAACTTACCCGTTTATCACTACAGCAGAGAGGAATAAGGTTATTCGCAAGTTTACCAAACGGAAAGTGACTACATCAGCAAAGAATACCCGAAAATACAGTATGAATTTGTTAATATCCGCACATGCCAGCAATAAAAGTCCGCGCAAAAGAACAGAAATAAAATATCATTATTTAAAAAGAGTCAAAATCCGCCGCGCTACCCGCAAAATGGGTCAATAATGACACATTTCATCGACTTGAGTTTCTCTCCTGCCTATTTCACTCTTCACCACGAAAACTCCTGATATTCACATCAATATAAATTTAGGTGATGATATGTTATCAATATTTAAGGCAGGGCCTGCGGCAAATAAAGTCCCGGCGGAGAAAGTCCAGGAAACTTATGGTCGCTATCGCATTCAGGCATTACTCAGCGTATTCCTGGGATATCTTGCGTACTATATTGTGCGTAATAACTTCACGCTCTCAACGCCTTATCTGAAGGAGCATCTGGATCTCAGCGCCACGCAGATCGGTTTACTCAGCAGTTGTATGCTTATCGCCTATGGGATCAGTAAAGGCATTATGAGCAGCCTGGCAGACAAAGCCAGCCCCAAAGTCTTTATGGCATGCGGTTTGATTCTGTGCGCCATCGTCAACGTAGGTTTAGGATTCAGTACCGGATTCTGGATTTTTGCCGCGCTGGTTGTCTTCAACGGCTTGTTCCAGGGGATGGGCGTCGGCCCTTCATTTATTACTATCGCCAACTGGTTTCCGCGTAAAGAACGTGGACGCGTTGGCGCATTCTGGAATATCTCACACAATGTCGGTGGTGGTATTGTTGCCCCGATCGTTGGTGCCGCCTTTGCCATTTTGGGAAGTGAACACTGGCAAAGCGCCAGCTATATTGTTCCGGCCGGCGTTGCCGTCCTGTTTGCATTTATCGTGCTGATGCTGGGGAAAGGTTCACCACGCCAGGAAGGTTTACCGGCTCTGGAACAAATGATGCCGGAAGAAAAAGTTGTATTAAATGCCCGACACGCTGTCCAGGCGCCAGAAAATATGAGCGCCTTCCAGATCTTCTGCACTTATGTCCTGCGTAATAAAAATGCCTGGTATGTTTCACTGGTAGATGTTTTTGTCTATATGGTACGTTTTGGCATGATTAGCTGGTTGCCAATTTATCTGTTAACCGAAAAACATTTCTCGAAAGAGGAAATGAGCGTCGCTTTTTTATTTTTCGAATGGGCGGCAATCCCTTCCACATTACTGGCGGGTTGGCTTACCGATAAACTGTTTAAAGGCCGTCGCATGCCATTGGCCATGATTTGTATGGCACTGATTTTCGTCTGTCTGATCGGCTACTGGAAAAGCGAATCGCTGTTGATGGTGACTATTTTTGCCGCCATCGTTGGCTGCCTGATTTATGTTCCTCAGTTCCTGGCCTCCGTTCAGACCATGGAAATCGTACCCAGCTTCGCAGTGGGTTCCGCAGTAGGATTGCGCGGATTTATGAGCTACATTTTTGGCGCGTCATTGGGCACCAGCCTGTTTGGCGTAATGGTCGACAAAATGGGATGGCATGGCGGTTTCTATCTGCTGATGGGGGGAATTGTCTGCTGCATCCTGTTCTGCTACCTCTCTCATCGCGGGGCGCTGGAACTTGAGCAACAGCGGAAAAATGCTCAGCAAGAAGAAGCATCACTCCAGTTGGCTGACGCCCGTTAATCGAGTTCAGTCTCGCAAAAAGTGCCAGCGTAGCTGGCACTTCCCTACTCTCAGCTAAATAAAAAACAGCTAAACGTGAAAATTCATTTCCAATCGTAACACGCCGGATTATTGCCTACCGTCCCCCACCATAAAGCGAATGATCAAACCGCATGTTGGGGCAAGAAAAAGGAATAATCCGGTTACCATTTCGTTACCATTAGTCAACCGCATAGTAAAAACGTAAATTAAGGCGGTGAGTATGACCATGCCGATAAAAGCGCTTATTGACGCCGCAGCGCCCATTACCTGCCAGATGTAGCAACTGACGCTCAGAATACTCAATGCGAGAAAGGTCCAAAAATAGAGCATAGCGATACCTCCTGTTTGCCATAAAACTTTACGTAAGTCCTTACACTCCCTTGTTTTTATATTCTAAGATAATTTCCATCAGTTCGCAATTTAAGCAACATTTACGTTACAAAAATCACTCATCTGCTTACTATTTAGATATACACCTGGAGTTTATTTATTCATCATAAAAACAATGAATTATAAATAGTCTTTTTTTTGTTCTTAATCGCCCCCAAAATATTTACGAAACTTGAGTAATTATTTCTGGCTGACATTAATCTTCGGGTGTACATTGTGCGTCCGATCATTCATGCCCCTCGTGGTTTTGTCCTGACTCAGTTTTACACTCTTTGCAGGAACCAATGTCGTTTATGGCGGCCTAACGATCTGTGCAGAGTGTAACGCGCCAGACCCAGCGTCTTCGCGATACATCTATTTCGTATCAACAACAGGTGCTTATGTTTCCCCAATGTAAATTTTCACGCGCGTTTTTACATCCGCGCTATTGGCTCACGTGGTTTGGCGTCGGTGTGCTCTGGTTACTGGTACAACTTCCCTATCCCGTATTATGTTTTCTTGGTACCCGTACAGGAACACTGGCTCGTCCATTTTTAAAGCGCCGTGAATCTATTGCACGTAAAAACCTCGAACTCTGTTTCCCCAATCTGTCGCAGGAAGAGAGAGACAAACTGGTCGATGAGAACTTCCATTCACTCGGCATGGGACTGCTTGAAACAGGTATGGCCTGGTTCTGGCCGGATCACCGCGTTCGCAAATGGTTTGATGTAGAAGGGTTGGACAACCTGAAACGCGCCCAGATGGAAGACCGTGGCGTGATGGTCGTAGGCGTACACTTTATGTCGCTCGAATTAGGTGGCCGCGTAATGGGGCTGTGCCAGCCGATGATGGCAACCTATCGCCCGCACAACAATAAGTTGATGGAGTGGATCCAAACCCGCGGTCGTATGCGTTCCAACAAAGCCATGATCGGCAGAAATAATCTGCGTGGCATTGTCGGCGCCCTGAAAAAAGGGGAAGCGGTATGGTTTGCTCCCGATCAGGACTACGGTCGTAAAGGAAGCTCGTTCGCGCCTTTCTTCGCCGTTAAAAACGTGGCAACCACCAATGGTACTTACGTGCTGTCACGCCTGTCGGGCGCAGCGATGCTGACCGTAACCATGGTGAGAAAAGCAGACAACTCAGGTTACCGCCTGTTTATCACACCACAAATGGAAGGTTACCCGGCAGATGAAAGCCAGGCTGCGGCTTATATGAATAAAATTATCGAAAAAGAGATCATGCGCGCGCCCGAGCAGTATCTCTGGATCCACCGTCGCTTCAAAACCCGCCCCATGGGTGAAGCCTCGTTATATATCTAAAAAGAAAGGCCTTACGGCCTTTCTTTTTGTCTGTGGCTGAATTACTTAACACCCCACTCGTTCTGTAGTTCAGTCATGCGCTCATTGTAGTTACGAGCAATACAGGCTGGTTTATCCTGCTCTTTCCAGCACTCGTTTCGTCCTTTAACCCAGCCGCGCTGCTCCGCTTTCAGCGTTGGGTTATTTTTCGATTTAACCAACGCCTGTTTGTAAACCCCGTTCAACTTAACATCCATCGCGGAGAGTGATGGACTCTGGCAAATAACCTCTTCAATACTTCCCTTTGCCACCGCTGAGCAGGAGAAAGAAGGGCCGCTGTGGGGCGATTTTTCCCCCGGGGCGTAGTCAATATTGTCTTCAGGCTGACAAATTCCGTGCTTACGATTTGGCCCTGCCCATGAAACTTCCGGGTTGCCGTCATCTTTACGGGAGATGGAAAGCGTATTTTTGCCGCTTTTGGCTTCCCAGTAGTTTTCATTGAAGCTCTTTACGGTCGCCTTGGCACCGTCAATCCAAACGTTACCTTTACCATCACTATTCACACCACCAATACTTGCGCAGCTGAAATTAAACGCCAACGGTGAGGCCGCCATCGACGTCACTGGCGTAAGAACGAGTGCTAACATCATTAATCTGGTCATTTTTAACCTTTTCATTATTGAATTCCGCGAAAAATTAACCGCATTCATACTATGGTGATATGAGAATTCTCCGACTAATCATTACGTCGCTCAATAGCAATTTATTACCGGCAGAAATTAAACTGTCGCCGAATCACGACACTTGTAAGTTATTAAAATTAAATAGAAAAATGCCTCTTGTCTCACCTCATTTTTAGGCGTACATTAGCGCCGTCTGGAGCACTAAAGCTCAGAATTCTGAGGTGATGCCGCCAGGCAAACGAGGGATATTCTCCATTTCGTTTGCGCGTGCATCAGCTCTCTGTCAGGTAAGCATATGTTCATTCAGACGTACCCAGGTACGCGGAGAGATGAAAAGTGAAATATTTCTTTATGGGCATTTCTTTTATGGTCATCGTTTGGGCCGGTACGTTCGCCCTGATGATCTAAATAAAAGACGCAGCAAAAAAACAGGAGCCATCAGGCTCCTGTTTGCTTTTGGAGATCTCACGATCGGTTAGTCGGTACTTTCAATAGCCGATTTCGCACTGGCAGGCAGTAAGCCATCTGCGCGGAACATCGCTTTGATGCCGCGGATCGCCTGGCGGGTACGGTCACGGTTTTCAATTAAGGCAAAACGCACGTGCGTATCGCCATAATCACCAAAGCCAATCCCCGGCGAAACGCATACTTTCGCTTCGTTCAGCAGTTTCTTGGCAAACTCAAGTGAGCCCATCGCGGCATATTGCTCAGGAATTTTCGCCCAAACGTACATTGAAGCCTTTGGCATCTCGACCATCCAACCGGCCTCATGCAGCCCTTTAACCAGTACATCGCGACGGCGTTTATACTGCTCGGCAATATCCCGTACGCATTGCTGATCGCCTTCCAGCGCCGCGATTGCCGCAACCTGCAACGGTGTAAACGTCCCGTAATCGTGATAACTCTTGATGCGTGCCAGCGCGTTGACCAGCGTTTTATTGCCAACCATAAAACCGATACGCCAGCCCGCCATGTTGTAGCTTTTCGACAGGGTGAAAAATTCAACCGCGACATCACGAGCGCCAGGTACTTGCATAATCGATGGCGCTTTCCAGCCATCGTAAACGATATCGGCATAGGCGAGATCGTGAACCACCAGCACGTCATAGCGTTTAGCCAGCGCGACGACTTTTTCGAAAAATTCCAGCTCGACGCACTGTGCTGTCGGGTTGGATGGGAAACCTAAGATCATCATCTTCGGTTTCGGGTAGCTTTCACGGATCGCGCGTTCCAGCTCATTAAAGAAATCGACACCTTCAACCAGCGGCACTGACCGTACCTGCGCCCCGGCAATCACCGCGCCATAAATATGGATCGGATAGCTCGGGTTGGGTACGAGAACCGTATCACCATGATCGAGCGTTGCCAGCATCAGGTGCGCCAGTCCCTCTTTGGAACCAATAGTCACAATCGCTTCGGATTCGGGATCAATTTCAACGTCATAGCGTTCCTGATACCAGCGGGAAATCGCCCGACGCAGACGCGGAATGCCGCGAGACGTGGAATAGCCATGCGTGTCCGGGCGCTGCGCCACGGTACACAGTTTTTCAACAATGTGAGGAGGTGTGGCCCCATCCGGGTTCCCCATACTGAAATCGATAATATCTTCGCCGCGCCGACGCGCAGCCATCTTCAGTTCAGCGGTAATGTTAAAAACGTAAGGGGGAAGGCGATCAATACGCGTAAAGCGACGTTCAGGGCAGGAGTCAGCCATAATATCCTCAGATTAACGTTAGCGCCCGGACCGTCCGAGCGACGCTGCCACGATGGTGGCACGTTTAGAAAATAGCCTGAATAATTTCCTTCTGTCGAGAGGCAAAACAAAATATTTTTTTTCGACACAAATGAGGAACAGGCAAAAAAAATGAGGAAATATTCATTTTCACACACCGCTAAAAATTACCATCATTTAACATTTTGTTGTTGAAAACATTACCTTGATCTTTGCGCTTAGAAGACAGGTATTGTAAATACAACAACAATGCAACAATCCCCTTTTAATATTAAGGTTTTTCCTCATTAGCCGCAGGCTGCGCGGGCGCTGGTCATCCAGACTCAGGTTGCCTATCATAGAGGTTTAACCCCTGCGCAAGAGTCACCCGTGCACGAAATATTTAATATGCTGCTGGCGGTATTTGACCGGGCAGCGCTGATGCTGTTTTGTCTGTTTTTCCTGATTCGTATCCGCCTGTTTCGCGAACTGTTGCACAAGTCAGCTCACTCCCCGAAAGAGTTGCTCGCCGTCACCGCGATTTTCTCGATGTTTGCCCTGTTCAGTACCTGGTCCGGCGTACCGGTTGAAGGCTCACTGGTAAACGTACGTATTATCGCGGTCATGTCGGGGGGAATTCTGTTCGGTCCGTGGGTCGGCATCATTACGGGACTCATCGCCGGCACCCACCGCTACCTGATTGATATTGGCGGCGTAACCGCCCTACCCTGCTTTATTACCAGTATTCTGGCAGGCTGCATTGCCGGGTGGATCAACCGTAAAATCCCCAAAGCGCAACACTGGCGCGCAGGTATTTTAGGCGGAATGCTGTGCGAATCCCTGACCATGATCCTCGTCGTTGCCTGGGCGCCTACGACCGCGCTGGGGCTGGATATAGTCTCGAAAATCGGTATCCCGATGATCCTGGGCAGCGTCTGTATTGGTTTTATCGTCATGCTGGTTCAAAGCGTGGAGGGCGAGAAAGAAGCCAGCGCCGCGAAACAGGCCAAGCTGGCACTGGATATCGCCAACAAAACCCTGCCGCTTTTCCGTCACGTCAACAGCGAGTCGCTCCGCCAGGTGTGTGAAATTATTCGCCATGACATCCATGCAGACGCCGTCGCGATTACCAATACCCAGCACGTTCTGGCCTACGTTGGCGTGGGTGAACTGAATTACCGCGATAACGATGACTTCGTCAGCCCGACCACGCGACAGGCGATCAATTACGGGAAAATCATCATAAAAAACAATGATGAAGCACATCGGACACCGGAAATACACTCCATGCTGGTGATCCCGCTTTGGGAGAAAGGCGTTGTCACCGGCACGCTGAAGATCTACTACTGTCACGCTCACCAGATCACCTCCTCGCTACAGGAAATGGCCATCGGCCTGTCGCAAATTATCTCGACTCAGCTTGAGGTTTCTCGGGCGGAACAGCTACGCGAAATGGCAAATAAGGCAGAACTGCGGGCACTGCAGAGTAAAATAAATCCCCATTTCCTGTTTAACGCCCTGAACGCTATTTCGTCGTCGGTGCGACTTAACCCGGACACCGCGCGCCAGCTCATTTTTAATTTGTCGCGTTATCTTCGCTATAATATTGAATTAAAAGATGATGAGCAGATCGACATCAAGAAAGAGCTGTACCAAATCAAGGATTACATCGCCATCGAACAGGCCCGTTTTGGCGACAAGCTGACGGTTATTTATGATATTGATGAAGAGGTAAGCTGTTATATTCCCAGCCTGCTGATTCAGCCGCTTGTCGAGAACGCCATTGTTCATGGTATTCAACCCTGCAAAGGGAAAGGCGTGGTGACCATCAGCGTTGCAGAGTGCGGAAATCGGGTACGAATTGCCGTGCGGGACACCGGTCATGGGATCGATCCGAAAGTGATTGAGCGGGTCGAATCCAATGAAATGCCGGGTAATAAAATTGGCCTGTTGAATGTCCATCATCGCGTTAAGCTGCTCTATGGCGAAGGATTACTGATCCGCCGTCTGGAGCCGGGCACAGAGATTGCCTTTTATGTGCCTAATCAGCACTCGCCCGCAGCCGCACCGGCCACATTATTGCTTTAACCAGGAGTGAAGTCGTGAAAGTCATCATTGTCGAAGATGAATTCCTGGCCCAACAGGAACTAAGCTGGCTGATAAAAGAGCACAGCCAGATGGAGATTGTCGGCACATTTGACGACGGTCTTGACGTGCTGAAATATCTCCAGCACAACCGCGTTGACGCTATTTTTCTGGATATCAATATTCCCTCGCTGGATGGTGTACTGTTGGCGCAAAACATCAGCCAGTTCGCGCATAAGCCCTTTATTGTGTTTATTACCGCGTGGAAAGAGCACGCTGTTGAAGCTTTCGAACTGGAAGCTTTTGACTATATTCTGAAACCGTATCAGGAATCGCGCATTGTCGGCATGCTGCAAAAGCTGGAGGCCGCCTGGCAACAGCAGCAAGCGGGAACCTCGCCAGCCAGCCCGGTGATCCGTGAAAACGATACGATCAACCTGATTAAAGATGAGCGGATCATCGTAACCCCGATCAACGACATCTACTACGCTGAAGCCCATGAAAAGATGACCTTCGTCTATACCCGGCGCGAGTCGTATGTGATGCCAATGAACATCACCGAATTTTGCAGCAAACTGCCTGCTTCGCATTTCTTCCGCTGCCACCGCTCATTCTGTGTGAATTTGAATAAAATTCGCGAGATCGAACCCTGGTTTAACAACACCTACATTCTGCGCTTAAAAGACCTGGAATTTGAAATCCCGGTGAGTCGGAGTAAAGTGAAAGAGTTCAGACAGTTAATGCACTTATAGCGCAGAGAAAGAGCAATGAAAGAGCCAGGCCTGCCCGCCGACCAACAGTTTTTTGCCGATCTGTTCAGCGGCCTGGTGTTAAATCCGCAGCGTCTGGGGCGCGTATGGTTCGCTACGCCGCGAACCACATTACCGACCGGCAGTTTATGTATTGACCTGCCCCGCCTGGATATCGTGCTGCGCGGAGAGTACAGCAACCAACTGGAAAAGCAGCAGCACAGCCTGGCGGAAGGCGACATGTTGTTCATCCCGGCTAAAGCGGCGAATTTACCAGGCAACGATAAACCGGTGATGCTCTTGAGCCTGGTATTTTCTCCAGCCTGGCTGGGCCTCTCTTTTTACGACAACCGAACCGCATCGCTGTTGCGTCCCGTACGTCGCATTGAGTTACCACATCCGCAGCGCGGTGAAGGCGAGGCGATGCTTACCGCATTGACCCATTTGAGCCGCTCACCTCAGGCCCAGGATATTATTCAACCGCTGGTGCTTAGCCTGCTGCACCTGTGCCGCAGCGTGGTCAACACCCGGCCTGATATAGCGCGCCCGCGCTCTGAATTTCTCTATCACAGCATATGTAATTGGGTCCAGGACAACTATGCCCAATCGCTGAGCCGGGAAAACGTAGCGCAGTTTTTTAATATCACGCCGAATCACTTATCTAAAATATTTACCCAGCATGGCACCATGGGATTTGTCGAGTACGTGCGGTGGGTGAGAATGGCGAAGGCGCGCATCATCTTACAGAAATATCATCTGTCGATTAGCGAAGTCGCACAGCGTTGCGGGTATCAGGACAGTGATTATTTTTGCCGCCTGTTCCGCCGTCAGTTTGGCCTGACGCCGGGCGAGTACGGCGCGCGTTTCCAGTCAGCACGTTGATTGAGACAACACCAACGCGTTAGTCATATCCACTTATATCGTTGTAAAATAATGCCCCTTCGCACATAACGTGCAGGCTGACTCAACAAAGTGAATATTCGATGAAAAACAGACGTGCACTTTCCCTGATGTGTCTTCAAATGCTGGAATCAGGTGCGGATCGTCGGACCGTGAAAAGAGCGCTCACCGCCCGACGCGTAAAAGGTCGCCAGGCGGTAGTACTGCTCTGCAAACAAGAGATGACGTTATTAAGGGCCGGGAAACTGCCGATTCAACACACCATAGATTAATAATTTCTCTATCAGAAGCCTTTACGCAGCCTGTAAGCGCCTCGCTGCAGGCTGGAAAGCGTTCCTCTCTGTAGAATTTAAAACGTCAGTTCCGCCTCCAGCAGCGCCAGAATGCTTTCGGCATCGGTAGCGGCAAACAACGACTGGCGGAACTGCTTGTTCACCAGCTTACGCGCCAGCTGCGAGAAGACCTTCACGTGGTTAATGCCTTCATCGGCGCCTAGCGTCAGCATGATCACCAGTTCAACGTCGCCCATCTCGGACTGCCAGTCTATCGGCTGAGCAAGCCGGGCAATACTGATGCTGGAATGGCTGATCCACTGGGATTTAGTATGTGGGATAGCAACCCCGAAACCTACGGCGGTAGTGACTATCTCTTCACGCTGCCAGACATCTTCCTCCAGCTCAAACGGATGTTCGGTGCGTCCATTTACCCCAAGATTGCCACATAAGAACTGGATCGCCTGCTCTTTGTTGGTAAGGGGCTCACCAACAAAAATATTCTCCAGCGCCAGTAGCGGGCGCACCTCTTTCTGTGGCGCAAACTGGTTCAGCAGATCTTCAATCTCCTGAGCGCTGCGACACTCGCAGGCCTGCATAGCGAGTTCGCGACACGCCTGGCAGTCCAGTTGACGAAGCTGGCTTTTCACTGCCGGAATCCGTGGGCTGCTCATACTTAGTTCGTCAAGCCCTAAGCCCAACAGCAGCGGCAAGTAACGTCCTTCGCCGCCCAGTTCTCCGCAAATGCCCACCCATTTACCACGTTCGTGCGCCACGCGAACAATCTGCTGCAACATCCGCAAGAACGAGGGCGTAATCGGGTTATATAGTGGCGACACGCGAGGATTATTGCGATCGACAGCGTACAGATACTGGGTCATGTCATTGGAACCAATGCTGAAGAAATCCACCTCGTCGCAGAAGTGGTCGATGATGTAACACACCGATGGTACTTCAACCATAATGCCCAATGAAATTGTCGGAGCATGACGTAAACCCTCCGCTTTCAGCTCCACCAGCGCTTTTTGCAATTCGCTTTTTACCCATAAAATCTGGTCGAGGCTATGCACCATTGGGATCATCAACTGCGCATTACCGAAGGTCGCCGCGCGTAAAATGGCGCGCAACTGCGTGCGAAACAGCCCGGCAAACTCGGGATAAATCCGCACCGCACGATAGCCCAGGAATGGGTTCTCTTCTTGCGGAATATTGAGATAGCGGATGTTCTTATCGCCACCAATATCCATCGTGCGAAAGATAACCGGCTTGTCGCCCGCAGCCAACAACACCTGCTGGTAGGCCTCAAACTGTTCCTGCTCGTCGGGAGCGCTGTCGCGATCCATAAACAGCATTTCTGTGCGAAACAACCCGATCCCTTCCGCGCCATTGGCAAACGCTCCCGGCGCTTCCAGCGCGGTGCCAATATTCGCTGCGACGTCAATTCGTTGATTGTCTTTGGTTAACGCGGGCTGGGCGGCGTCAAGCGCTTGCCGACGCTGGCATTCGTCAGCCAGCTTCTGCGCAATCGCATAGTAGCCGCGAACCGCCTCGTCTGGATTAATGGCCAGGACCCCACATCGGGCATCCAGGACTGCGGGTTGCCCGGCATAGCGGCTAATCGCTGCCAGCGGCAAGCCGCTAAGCACCGGAATCGCCGACGCCCGAGCGAGGATCAGCGTATGCGAGGTGCGCCCTGTTTTCTCAAGGATCATGCCTGACAGATGCTGCAAATCGAGACTCAAAAACTGACTGGGCGTCAGATCTTCAGCCACCAGAATCGTTGGTTTTTCCAGCACCAGCGCATGGCGCGGCCGCTTTTCAGGCCACGTAATATGTAGCAATTGTTCGCTGATATCACGGATGTCGCTGACGCGTTCACGCAGGTAATCGCTGCCGGAAGCCGACAGCTTGTCGCATACTTGCTCCATATTGGTAATAATCGCCGCCCCCAGCCCCAGATGCTGCTCCAGCATTAAGTGGCGAATATTCCCGGCAAACTCGTCGTCCTGAATCAGAGACAGATGCGCGCTGAGAATGGTTTTACTCTCACCATCGCGCTCACGCAGTTGCTGATTGAGCAGTTCCGCCAGCGTCGCCAGACTGTGCTCCAGCCTGGCGTTGTCTTCCGCACTCGCCGCAATCGCGCGATAGCTCTCCAGATTATCACTCTGCCACAGCGTGAGCTGACCTGCCCCCACGCCGCCTGCCAGCACGGTGCCATACAGCAAATCCGGGTTGAGCCGAATCAGCGAACGCGGCAACGGATGCGCCGCCAGTTCCGCCGCCCCTGGCTGAACGCTGTCGCTGTCGATAAACCGCTGCTGAATGTACTCCTCCAGCACCCGCCTGGCCTGCTCTTCATCCTGACCGGTGATGGTTAAGCTACAGCTGTCGTTAAACAGCGTCCCGGTGCCAATCAGCGCCAGCGAGCTTTTCGCATCCGCTTTGGCGTTTTGACGATGGTTGAAAAACATCACCTCACTTTGCCACTGGCTGCACTGCTCTTTCAGCTCCCATGCTGGACGCGCATGCAGTCCATTGGGTAACGGGCAAAGAAATTGAATCGTTAGCATAACAACTCCTGATTAGCGCGAAATCAGCACCTGAAGTCCGTCAGATGAGCCACGGTTTCGCACGTAAGATGTGAAATAAGCGCCGACAGCAACTGCTGCGTCTGGATGATGTCACGACAGTCGGCAATTGATGCCGCACAGTGCCCATACCGCGTAGCTGGCCCCATAACAACCGTCGGGATCCCCGTTCCGCTGACGTGTACGGCCCCGCCGTCTGTGCCGCCATTACTGAACATATCGAGCTGTAACGGGATGCCCGCATCAGTGGCTACACTTTCAATCCATGCCGTCAGCTTTGGCGGCGCAATCAGCGATTTATCGCTCAGCACCAGCATCGGGCCTTTGCCGAGCTGTCGGTGGTTGGCCGCGCCATAATCAAAATTTTTCGCCCAGCAGGCTGTATCCAGCACGATCGCCACATCGGGCGCAACCGCACGCGCTGCCGTTTGCCCTCCGCGCAGTCCCACTTCTTCACTGGAACTGGCCACCAGCCACACCTCGCAAGGAAGGATGGCGTTATGCCATGCGCGCAGCAGCGCGATCAGCAAATAACATCCAAGTCGGTCATCAAAGGCTTTGCCCATGACGCGTTGGTGCGGCAAAACCTGAAAAGTCGTGTCAAAGGTGACGCGATCGCCTGGACACACGCCGGCCTGAAGTACTTCGTCATAAGACCGCGCGCCAATATCCACCCGCAGCGCATTCACCTCATTGCCACTGCGATCTCCGTCGAGCAGCCCCGGGATTTTGCTCTCTTCGCGGGTGGTAATCCGCACTGGCTGTAACTGTCTGGCCGCCATACGCACATTTCCCACCGGCAAGACATCGATCGCCCCTTCCCTGGAAATACTGCGCACAATAAATCCCACTTCATCCATATGCGCGCAGATCATTACCTTCGGACCGGTTGATTCATTCAGGCGGATCAACACCGATCCCAACCCATCGAAGCGCACTTCTTTGTGCAGACGATCTGCTTCTTCGAGCAAGATCTGTCGCACCTCCTGTTCTGAGGAGGCGATCGCATCAGCCTCGCTCAGCGCCTTCAGTAGCGATAAGTCCATCACGCCTCTCCCGTGTGTAACAATGTTTTCGCCATGGTGTAGAGCACCTCGCCGCCGTCTGGCGTAACCAGCACCACGTCCTCGATACGCACTCCGCCCTGCCCCGGCAGATAAATACCTGGCTCAACGGTGAGCAGCATTCCCGCCGCCAGAGGCGTCCCATCGGTAGGGGAAAAACGTGGGTTCTCATGGACTTCAATGCCGATAGCGTGTCCGGTATTGTGACCAAACGCATTACCATAGCCCGCCTGTGTAATAACTTGCCTGGCTGCGGCGTCCACCTCATTGCAACGCGCGCCAGGTCGAATTGCCGCTACCGCCGCCAGTTGCGCTTCCAGGACAACCTGATAAATCGAAAATAGCGCACTGTCTTCTGCAGGTTGCCTGGCGTCAGGTATGCGAAACGTTCGCGTCATATCCGAACAATACCCCTGATACTGTGCGCCAAAATCCAGCGTAATGAATTCACCTGCTGCAACCCGTTTATCGCTGGCTTTGCCATGCGGCAGCGCGCCGCGCCAGCCGCTGGCGACAATGGTGTCAAAAGAAGCTTTGTCTGCGCCAAGCGTGCGCATAAACCACTCCAGTTCGGCGGCAATCTCGCGCTCACTCAGACCGGGTTGAATAAACCGCCGTATATGTTCAGCGCTGAGGTCGGCAATCCGACAGGCTTCACGGATACAGGCTATTTCCTGGGCCGTTTTCACCTGCCGAAGCACATCCGGCACGGCGCTGACCAGCCGTCCATGCAGTTTGCCTGCCCAGGCCTGTGCCGTTTCCCAGCTTACCTGCTCGCCTTCGAACCCCACCGTCTGCAGCTTTTCGTCAGCAATGATGTGATTCACCCGCGAATACAGCGTCTGTGTGCCATCGAGGAGATGGATCTGGTAGCCCTGGGTACGCGTAGCGACATCAGTGTAATAACGGGCATCGACCAGGATATGCGCGCTTTCATGGCTGATAAACACATACCCTGAACTGCTGGAGATCCCCATATGTGGCTGTTTATTCTGCCGCGATGACAGCAGCATCGCATCGAGATGTTGCGCCGTTAACCAGTTACGCAGCGAGGCAAGTAAGCTCATGGTTACAATCCTTTTGATCAGAGGCTTTCAATCAGCAATTTGCCTTTGCGGTACATCAGATGGCGCAGGAACACCACCATCAGCGCCGTAATCACCGCACCTAACAGGATCCCTGCCATATAGACACCGAGATTGGTCACCAGCGGCCATGCCCAGATAGCCGACTCAGGGAACCATTGCACCGCACCCAGCCAGACGGCAGCCGTCGATCCGACAATGGCGCCAACCATGTAAGAGGGAATTGCCGTGATGGGGCTTTCCAGCGCAAACGGGATAGCCCCTTCGCTGATGCCCATAAATGCGAGGAACATTGCCGTTTTTCCCTGCGGGTAGAGCTGGGCGCTGAACAGACGTTTCCCCGTTAAGCGGCGGTCAAGCAGCGTTGCCAGCCCGAGACCAATCGGCGGAATCACAATCGCAATAGAGCGCGCGGTGACCGGCAGAACGTGATCGGTGGTAAAGCTGAAGGCGACAAATCCAGCGGCTTTATTAATCGGCCCCCCGAGGTCGATGGCCGTTGCCGCGGAAATCCCCATCGCATACATCAGCGTCCCTTTCTCTCCTGCTGCGGTCAGCAGAGTACGAATTCCACCGTTGATCCAGCCGCCAAACGGCGTGATTACGTAATACATCGCCAGCATGACGAAAATGGCGGAGAGAATGGGTAGCAAGAAGGTGGTTTTGAACGCCAGCAGGAAATCAGGGAGCTGAATTTTTTGGTTCATCCACTTCACCAGATATCCGGCAACGATCGAGATAATGAGCGCGCCAATAAAGGTGGAAGGCACGGGAGCACTGGTTACCCATTGCAGCGTCGATGGGTCAAAATTCAGCATCTGGGTAGGCTGAGTAGACATCAGCCCACCGATGAACCCCGCCGGAAACGCCAGTTTGCCGCCAATCGAATTGGCAACAAACGCGGCAAACATCGGAATAGCAAAACCAAACAGCACGCCGCCAAAAGATTGCGACAACCAGGCAAACTTCAGTAATGAGAGATTAAAACCGGTAAATTTTCCGCTGTTCAACGCATCCATGATGCCCGTGTCAGCAGGAATATCGAGCCAGCTATAAGCGATCAGTTGCGAGAAGGCGAGAATTACCCCGCCCATAATCAATGTCGGCACCATGCGTGAAATACCCGACATCACATGTTGCGGAAGTTCGCCCCAGAAGCTGTTGCGGGAGGCCGGTGGATTTTTTATTGCCGCTGTCGCACCAGATGCGCCTGGCACAACGGTTGCACTGCGTTTTTTAATGGCCATACGTAGTTCCCTGTCGATGATTATTGTTGTTCAGCGGCAACCATCTCTTCGATCTCTTTAATGATGCCGGCCGCATTTTTTATCGCGTCCTGTAGCGTAATTTCGTAGACGTCACGCGACTCGAAACGCTCGTTATCTTCCGGGGTAACGGCAACTGAATGGATGATTAACGTCGCCTCAGCGATATCCTGCGCCGTCAGTCGATTTTGAATTCCGTCAGCGCCCTGAGTTTCGATTTTCACTTCATAACCGGCTTCAACCGCCGCTTCTTCCAGCGCCTGCGCCGCCATAAAGGTGTGAGCCAGCCCCATTGGGCACGCACAGACAGCAATCAATTTTTTGCTCATATTCATTTCCTCGTAATAGTTAACGAGAGAAATTATGGTCCGAGGCAAGTAGCGACCGTTATCAGACAAATAATGCTTTTACTGGACATATAATCCAGTAATCAGGAAGTGTGACGAAGGTCGGAAAGCTGGGCGGCAGGCATAAAAAAACCGCGTCAGAAGCGTAATGCTTGTCAGTTAATCATTATGGAGAACATGTGATTGCGACTCAGGGTTCCGTTCACTTCAGCTTTTCACTTTTCTGAAGCACAGGTACCCGTGAACGTGCAAGGGAGGCTCACCGCCGCCTCCCTTGCAACCCAGGCTCCCGGCGGGATTGTTAAGGGTACGGCGATAGTACCCTTAACACGTTCACAGGCAGTATCGTTTCAGAGAAGTGAAAAACATAAGGTGAACGTAACAAATACCGGGGGCAACAAATTCATTACCTCCGGATATGCCGCTCTTAGCTATAGTTACGACGATTGCTCGTCGTTAACTGATCGTCATTACGTCAGAAGCGCGGTTTAGTGGGAATACAGGCCGGATGATTGCTAAATACCATCCGACATTGGCCTTACAAAATATGCCCCAGCGTCTGACGCAGATGTGCGCCAGAACCAAGCAGGCCCGGATTATCATGCACAATCAGATACACCGGAATATCCTGAACGTAGGCTTTAAAACGTCCTTTATCTTCAAACCCACCGCGGAAACCGGAAGCTTTAAAGAATTCAAGGAAGCGCGGCACGATCCCGCCAGCGATGTACACGCCGCCAAACGTGCCCAGCGTTAACGCCAGATCGCCGCCAAAGCGGCCCATGATCACACAGAACAGCGACAGCGCGCGGCGGCAGTCGATACAGGAATCTTCCAGCGCACGGGCGGTGATATCCTTCGGCTGCAGATTTTCCGGCAGGCGGCCGTCTGATTTGACGATGGCGCGATACAGGTTCACCAGTCCGGGTCCTGAGAGCACACGTTCAGCAGAAACATGACCGATTTCCGCACGCAGAACCTCAAGGATAATCCCCTCTTCTTCGCTGTTAGGCGCAAAATCCACATGCCCGCCTTCACCCGGCAGACTTACCCAGCGTTTATCAACGTGCACCAGATGCGCCACGCCGAGGCCAGTTCCCGCGCCATACACCGCAATCGGTTTACCTTCGACAGGTTCCGCGCCGCCAAACTGGATCAAATGATCTTTTTTCAGCATAGGGATTGCCATCGACACGGCGGTGAAATCATTAATGATTTCCAGATGGCTAAAGCCCAGATTTTTTTTCATCTCAGCAATAGAGAATGCCCAGGTATGGTTGGTCATTGCCACCCAGTCGCCGGTGATCGGACAGGCAATGGCAATGCAACCATCTTCGACGCTGACGCTATGCTCATCCAGGTACACGCGCACCACAGCCTCCAGACTGGGGTAATCCAGCCCGGAATAGGTTTTTGCCTGCGATATCTCGCCACTGGCAATGTCGCACAGAGCAAGACGTGCGTTGGTGCCGCCAACATCACCTACTAAAGCATATTTTGTCATTCTTCCACTGCTCCGCTAAAGTCAGAATAAATCTTTGCCACACTGTAAATTCATGGGGGCATAACAACAACGGCCTGAAGGCTGATGCCCGTAGAAAATCGATCCAGATCACACAATTACTTTATCGTTTCAGCACCATTTGCAGCGATGCGGTCGCGCAGGCTGTGCAAACTATATCTATGACTCTGTTTGAAGGAATTGAAAATGCTCCATCCGCGAGCCAGAACGATGCTCTTGCTATCAACTCCCGCGATAATCATTGGCATAGCGTCCAGCCTGGTGTTGATCGTTGTGATGAAAGTCGCTTCCGTTTTACAGCAATTTTTATGGGAGCGTCTGCCGATTAGCATCGGAATTGCCCAAGACTCTCCGCTGTGGATCATCGGTATGCTCACGTTAACCGGACTGATGGTCGGGCTTGTCATCCGCTACAGCCGGGGCCACGCTGGTCCGGATCCGGCTTGTGAACCGTTAATCGGAATGCCGGTGGCCGTTTCGGCGCTGCCAGGCCTGCTGGCGGCGCTAATCCTCGGTCTGGCGGGCGGCGTCAGTTTAGGGCCGGAACATCCCATCATGACCGTGAATATCGCCCTCGCAGTGGCGCTTGGCAGCCGCCTCTTTCCGCGCATTGCTAAGCTGGACTGGACCATTCTCGCCTCTGCCGGCACCATCGGGGCGTTATTTGGTACTCCCGTGGCCGCCGCGTTGGTGTTTTCGCAAACGCTGAATAGCTCGAACGATGTTCCTTTATGGGATCGCCTGTTTGCGCCGTTAATGGCCGCCGCCGCAGGTTCACTGACCACCAGCCTGTTCTTTCATCCCCATTTTTCATTGCCCATCGCGCACTATACGCAAATGCATCTGATCGATATCCTCAGCGGTGCGGTCGTTGCTGCTATCGCCATTGCCGCGGGCATGGTGGCCGTCTGGTGTCTACCGCGCTTGCATCATTTAATGCATCGGCTTAAACACCCGGTACTGATCCTTGGGGTTGGTGGTTTTATTCTCGGTATTTTGGGTGTAATTGGCGGACCGCTTACCTTATTTAAGGGACTGGATGAAATGCAGCAAATGGCGTTTAGCCAGACGCTGGGGACAACGGATTATTTGCTGCTTGCCGTGATCAAACTGGCGGCATTGGTGGTCGCCGCAGCGAGCGGTTTTCGCGGCGGGCGAATTTTTCCGGCGGTCTTCGTGGGTGTCGCGCTGGGTCTGATGCTGCACGCCCATGTTGAAGCCGTTCCGGCAGCCATCACGGTCTCCTGCGCGATTCTCGGGCTGGTGCTGGTCGTTACCCGCGACGCGTGGCTGAGCCTGTTTATGGCGGCAGTCGTGGTGCCAGACACCACTTTGCTGCCGCTGCTTTGCGTCGTTATGCTCCCCGCCTGGCTTTTATTGGCCGGAAAACCAATGATGATCGCCAGCCGTCCCGAGGAGTAGCTATCCTCCGTTGCGAGATTCCAGCGCACGGGTCACCGTGCGCAATAACTCAGGAAGATCGGCTTTCGGTAGCACCACTTCAATTAATGACAACCGTTGCGGACGGGACAGCCGGGCCAGCACTTCCTCCAGTTGGACCGCCTGCTTCACTCGCCAGCATTCCGCCTGACATTCATGACTTAACGCCTGCGGCACCAGCGTCCAGTTCCATCCGGCGATGTCGTTATAACGCTGATTTGCCCCGTGAATGGCCCTCTCCACGGTATAGCCGTCATTGTTAAGCAGTAAAATCACCGGTGATTGCCCGTCCCTGAGCATAGAGCCCAGTTCCTGGATAGTGAGTTGCGCTGCACCATCGCCAATAATCAGGATCACCCGGCGGTCCGGGCAGGCCGTTTGCGCGCCAAATGCCGCCGGGAGCGCGTAGCCGATGGAACCCCACAGGGGTTGGACCAGGACTTCCGCACCGCTGGGTAGCGAGAGCGCTGCCGCACCAAATGCCGCCGTTCCCTGGTCGACGAGGATGATGTCATCCGGCGCCAGATAGTGTTGCACCGTTTGCCAGAAATTTTCCTGGGTCAGCAGCCCCTTCTCAACCTGGATACGCCCAACTGGCGGGCGTTCGGGCGGCAGTGAAAACGACATCTCCAGACACAACTCGCGTAACGTAGTGACGGCCTGTTCCATCGGAACGTTAAACCATTGGGTACCAACACGTGACGCATGGGGTTGAACGTCAATCGTGCGCTCCGGTGGTAACCGTTGCGTAAACCCAGCGGTCAGGGTGTCGACAAATTGTGTACCGACACAAATAATCGTATCGGCATCTTCAATGGCCTGGCGCACATAGTCGCTACTGGCTCCGGCGCTGTACGTACCGACAAACGCCGGGTGACGCTCATCAAATAACCCTTTCCCCATCAACAGCGTGGCGTGAGCCATCGGCGTTTCCGCCATCCAACGCTGCAATACAGGCTGTAAGCCAAAACGCTGCGCGAGAAAGTCGGCCAGCAGCGCTACGCGCGGACTGTCCAATAGCCGCTCGCGGGCATAATAGCGAAACGCTTCCGCCACGCTGCTTTCCGGTTCGCTCAGAGGAATAATCAGGGCGTCATTCGGCGGCGTGGCGGGCTGTTTTGCCACATCAGCAGGCAACATCAGATAGCCCGGCCTGCGCTCAGTTAACATCGCCCGCAGCACGCGATCAATTTCATAGCAGGCGTTTTGTTCATCCAGCGCTGCGCTGGCCGTCGTTACAGCCTGCTGCATACGGTAAAAATGCTGAAAGTCACCGTCGCCAAGGGTGTGATGCATCAGTTCCCCACGACGCTGCGCACCGCGACAGGGCGCGCCGACAATATGCAAAACGGGAACATATTCCGCATAGCTTCCCGCGATGCCGTTGATCGCACTTAACTCTCCCACGCCAAACGTGGTGAGCAAAGCTCCCGCCCCTGCCACCCGGGCATAGCCATCCGCAGCATAAGCCGCATTTAATTCGTTCGCACACCCGACCCAACGTACGCTGGGATGTTCAATCACGTGGTCAAGAAACTGCAAATTATAATCGCCAGGCACACCAAAGAGGTGGCCGACGCCACAGCCTGCCAGCCTGTCCAGCAGATAATCAGCAACGGAATATTGGGTTTGCATGACAGCTATCCTTCTGACGGTAACCTCAATGTTGAGTATCGAAGAACTGTGATGACTGTCCAGGGGAGTTGCTGTGAAGGGGGTGGAAAGCAAGCTGTACAGTTTTGACGATTAAAAATTCATTACAGTCTGCTTTGTGTAAACGTATACACTCAATGACACACGTTATCCAACAGGAGGCTACATGGTTTATCAGGCTGATGAAAATCGCTATCAAACAATGGAGTATCGCCGCTGCGGCCAGAGCGGCCTCAGGTTGCCGATTGTTTCTTTGGGTTTGTGGCATAATTTTGGTGATGCCACGCAGGTAGAGAACAGTCGGGCGCTGTTACAGCGCGCATTCGATCTGGGAATTACTCATTTTGACCTGGCGAATAACTATGGCCCGCCGCCGGGTTCAGCGGAGCGAAATTTTGGCCGCATTCTGCAGGAAGATTTTTTACCGTGGCGGGATGAGCTGATCATCTCCACCAAAGCGGGCTACACCATGTGGGAGGGGCCCTACGGCGACTGGGGATCGCGCAAGTACCTGATTGCCAGCCTCAATCAAAGCCTGAAGCGTCTGGGGCTGGAGTATGTTGATATCTTCTATCATCACCGGCCCGATCCAGAAACGCCGCTCAGAGAAACCATGCGCGCGCTGGATCATATTGTCCGTCAGGGGAAAGCGCTGTACGTCGGGCTGTCTAACTATCCGGCTGAGCTTGCCAGGCAGGCGATTGAAATACTCGACGATTTAGGCACCCCCTGCCTTATCCACCAGCCTAAATATTCCCTGTTTGAACGTTGGGTCGAAAGTGGCCTGCTGTCGCTGTTACAGGAAAAGGGTGTTGGCAGTATCGCCTTCTCACCGCTGGCGGGTGGGCAATTAACCGACCGCTACCTGAACGGTATTCCTGCGGACTCGCGCGCGGCAAGCTCCAGCCGTTTTCTTAACCCGGACCAGTTAACGCCACAAAAACTGGAAAAGGTCCGTGCGCTGAACGCGCTCGCAGAGCGCCGGGGACAAAAACTTTCTCAAATGGCGCTCGCGTGGGTATTACGGGAAGACAAGGTCACCTCCGTGCTGATAGGCGCCAGTAAACCCGCGCAAATTGAAGACGCCGTTGGCATGCTGGCAAACCGGCATTTCTCTGCCGAAGAGTGCGCTGAGATTGATGCCATTCTGAGCTGATTGAAATAAAGACACATTTATTAACAAAAAGTGCTCTCGCTCGCGATTTAAGAGTTAAGGCGATGAAACGGGGCTTTACTGCCCCGTAATATTACGTTAACAGGCCGGCTACGGCTCGATCGTGAAGGAGAGTAAACATGTTCAGGTCACTGATTCTGGCGGCAGTCTTATTGGCTTTTACCCCGCTGGCCGCGAACGCTGGCGAAATCACCCTGCTGCCATCAATAAAATTGCAAATTGGCGATCGCGATAATTACGGTAACTACTGGGATGGCGGCCGCTGGCGCGACCGGGATTACTGGCATCATAACTATGAGTGGCGCAAAAATCGTTGGTGGCGTCATGACAACGGCTATCATCGTGGCTGGGATAAACGTAAAGCTTATGAGCGCGGCTATCGCGAAGGCTGGAATGACCGTGACGACCATCGCGGTCGCGGGCGCGGTCACAAACATCATCATTAATGTAACAAAAGAGCCTGCGGGCTCTTTTGTTTTTACAAACCCAGCGCGGTTCCCACCAGTAGCCAGATATTGAGCGCGACCACTAACACCACAATCATCCAGCCAATGTATTTGACCCAGGCGGTGTTAACCAAATCCCCCATCAATGGGCCGTTGCTGGTAAAGATTAGTAGCGGCACCAGCGCAAGGGCAATCCCGAAACTGAGCAACACCTGGCTCATCACCAGAATACGGGTCGGATCCAGCCCCATCAGAATCACAATAAATGATGGCATCATAGTGACGGTGCGACGTACCCATAATGGGATATGAAAGCGGATGAATCCCTGCATCACCACCTGCCCCGCCAGCGTGCCGACCACAGTAGAAGACAGTCCCGCAGCCACCAGGCTTAAACCAAACACCGTCGCCGCCGCATGGCTCAACAGCGGTTCAAGGGTCAGGTACGCTTGATCGAGATCGGCGATACCGGTATGCCCGCTAAAATGAAATGCGGCGGCAGCTGTCGCCATCATCGCCAGATTTACAAATCCGGCAATCGTCATGGCGATAGCCACATCCCATTTGGTGGCCGTATAGCGCTGTTGGCGCGTTCCGCCGTGCAGATGCTGGGTTAAGGAAGAGTGCAGATAAATGACGTGCGGCATGATGGTCGCGCCAAGTACGCCTGCGGCCAGGAACACAGCCTCCGAATTGGGCAGGCTGGGAATAATCATCCCCTTGCTAAGCTGCGCGAAGTTCGGTTGGGAAAAGATCAGTTCCACAATGTAAGCCGCGGCCACAAACAGCAGCAGGCCGCCAATGACTTTTTCCAGCGGCTTTTGCCCGCGGCGCTGCAGCATCAAAATTAAAAATGTCGCGATGCCGGTAAGCACGGCCCCCTGCAATAACGAAACGCCCAGGATCAGTTTGAAACCAATCGCAGCGCCAATAAACTCAGCAAGGTCGGTCGCCATGGCGATAATTTCAGCCTGCACCCAGTAAAACCACACCACCGGGCGAGGATAATGATCGCGAATTTGCTCTGCCAGGTTTTTACCGGTGGCAATACCCAGTTTTGCCGACAGCACCTGAATCAGCATCGCCATCAGGTTTGCCCAGACCACCACCCACAGCAATTTATAACCAAAGCTGGCCCCTGCCTGGATATTGGTGGCAAAGTTACCTGGATCGATATAACCGATCGCCGCGATGAACGCAGGTCCCATTAATGCGAGCTTCAACTTGCGCGCTGCCCGTCCACTGCTACTCTCAACGCGATCGTTCGTCATTTTAGTGCCCCAGAAACATAGCCTTTGCTATGTTTCAAGCTACGCCCATTGAGAATGATTATCAAATTCATTTTAATGGGTGAAGTTGATTTCTCTGATAGCGATTGTCTATGGATCGATAAAGATTCTGGAAATACCGGTGAGATGTTTAATTATTGTTATTAGATTAGCACAATGACATAACTTTTCACTTCCCTACTCAACATAACAGAAGTGTATCGCCGATCACTAATTTTGAATCTCGTCACAGGTCCTTATTATAGTGTGTGTTTGATCTCGTTTTCTTTATGGTTGTTACATAGAATGTGCACGAAAACTAAACCTGCCTCATATTTGGAGCAAATATGGACCGCGTTCTTCATTTTGTCCTGGCCCTTGCCGTGGTTGCGGTACTCGCACTGCTGGTAAGCAGTGACCGTAAAAAAATCCGCATTCGTTATGTTATTCAACTGCTTGTTATTGAAGTGTTACTGGCATGGTTCTTCCTGAACTCTGATGTCGGTCTGGGCTTCGTGAGAGGCTTCTCCGAGATGTTTGAGAAACTGCTCGGATTCGCTAATGAAGGGACAAACTTTGTCTTCGGCAGCATGAACGACAAAGGCCTGGCATTCTTCTTCCTGAAAGTGCTTTGCCCGATCGTCTTCATTTCCGCGCTGATCGGTATTTTGCAGCATATCCGCGTTCTGCCAATTGTCATCCGCGCGATTGGTTTCCTGTTATCTAAAGTCAACGGTATGGGTAAGCTGGAATCCTTTAACGCCGTCAGCTCCCTGATCCTGGGTCAGTCCGAGAACTTTATCGCCTATAAAGATATTCTCGGCAAAATGTCCCGCAACCGTATGTACACCATGGCTGCGACAGCGATGTCGACGGTTTCCATGTCTATCGTCGGCGCGTATATGACCATGCTGGAGCCGAAGTACGTGGTTGCTGCGCTGGTTCTGAACATGTTCAGCACCTTTATCGTCTTGTCGCTGATCAACCCCTACACCGTTGATGCCAGCGAAGAAAACATTCAGATGTCTAACCTGCACGAAGGCCAGAGCTTCTTCGAAATGCTGGGTGAATACATCCTGGCAGGTTTCAAAGTGGCAATTATCGTTGCAGCCATGCTGATTGGTTTCATCGCGCTGATCGCCGCCCTGAACGCCCTGTTCGCTACCGTGACCGGTTGGTTTGGCTACAGCATCTCCTTCCAGGGCATCCTGGGCTACATCTTCTACCCGGTTGCATGGGTAATGGGTGTACCGTCCAGCGAAGCGTTGCAGGTGGGCAGTATCATGGCAACCAAACTGGTTTCTAACGAATTCGTCGCGATGATGGATCTGCAGAAAATCGCCTCTACGCTCTCTCCACGCGCTGAAGGCATCATCTCTGTGTTCCTGGTCTCCTTCGCTAACTTCTCTTCCATCGGGATTATCGCCGGCGCGATTAAAGGCCTGAACGAAGAACAAGGTAACGTGGTTTCCCGCTTTGGTCTGAAGCTGGTGTACGGCTCTACGCTGGTGAGCGTACTGTCTGCATCCATCGCAGCACTGGTGCTGTAAGCCTAAGACAACATTGTCGTGTTAAGACCGGGGAGGTTTTTCTCCCCGGTTTTTTTATGCGTGTTATTCAGCAAACCAAAGAAATATAAGGTGAGAACTGGCAGGATGTAAAAACAAAAAACCCCCGCTTTTCAGCGAGGGTTTAAATTTTGGTGGAGCTAAGCGGGATCGAACCGCTGACCTCTTGCATGCCATGCAAGCGCTCTCCCAGCTGAGCTATAGCCCCACGATGCTTTTACGTACAGACCAAATTTATTGGGATTAAATTTGGTGGAGCTAAGCGGGATCGAACCGCTGACCTCTTGCATGCCATGCAAGCGCTCTCCCAGCTGAGCTATAGCCCCGTCACGTAAAGCTTGTCGAGTTGACGGGCGGCATCATATGAATTCCCTTCGCGTGTGTCAACGGCAAAATTAACTCATAGAATTCAATCGCTGAAAAAGCAGTCAAATGAAGAACATTGCGTAACAACTCGCATTCAGTAGTTAAACGCGTCACGGTTTCTACTAAAATGGTGCTATAAAATGAGCCACTAATTAACCCCACGACTACTCAGGGAATCGTTATGTTCAAGGAACGGATGACGCCAGAAGAGCTTGCTAATCTGACCGGATACAGCCGACAGACCATCAATAAATGGGTGCGCAAGGAAGGTTGGGCTACATCACCAAAACCAGGCGTTCAGGGCGGTAAAGCCCGTCTGGTTCACGTCACCGAACAAGTTCGTGAATACATTCGCAGCGCTGAACGTTCAGCCGAAGGTTTATCAGATAACTTATCGTTATCCGGTGATACTTCGATTGAGGCGCTGCTGATTAGACTCGCCAAAGAGATGACGCCATCAGAACAGAAAATGTTTACGTCATTGATCCTGCGTGAAGGCATTACGGGTTTATTACAACGCTTAGGGATCCGCGAAAACAAATAATATGAAAAAATTACGCAGCAAAATGACGACCGAAGAGCTGGCGGAATGTCTCGGGGTAGCCAAACAAACCGTCAATCGTTGGATCAGAGAGCAAAACTGGACCACCGAAAAGTTTCCCGGCGTTAAAGGTGGTCGTGCGAGACTTATTCATATTGACTCCGGTGTCCGCACGTTTCTGCTCAACGTTCCCGCTTTTCGCAAAGCTCCTGAGTTTTATCAGGCTGAAGAACCGCTGGCAGAATACACCCATGTAGTGCGCAGCCATGCCTGTCGCCAGATAATCAGCGCACTGGACAATATGTCGCCAACGGAACAAGAAAAGCTGGCGATGTATATCTCGCGCGAAGGGATTCGTAATTTCCTTATTCGTCTGGGCATTGATGAGTCTGAATAACAGGTAAAAAAAACGGCAGGAGCGCATCCTGCCGTTGTGTCATCAATCAGCCAGAATTACTGCTGACTTTCACGCTCTGCAATAAACGCCAGTGCTTTGTTAATACGCTCAACGCTGCGGGATTTGCCAATCGCATGCACCGTGACGTCTAACGCCGGGGACTGACCCGCGCCGGTTACCGCGACGCGCAGCGGCATCCCAACTTTACCCATACCCACTTCCAGCTCATCAGCGGTTGCCTGAATCGCGTGGTGGACGTTTTCTGCCGTCCATTCGGTAATGGCGGCCAGTTTGTCGCGAACCACTTCCAGCGGCTGACGCGCAACCGGACGCAGGTGTTTCTTCGCCGCGTCAGCGTCGAACTCAGCAAAGTCTTCATAGAAGTAGCGGCAGCTCTGCGCCATTTCTTTCAGCGTCTTGCAACGCTCGCCCAGCAGTTTCACCAGCTCAGACAGTTGAGGCCCAACGCGAGTATCGATATTTTCCTGCTCAATGTGCCACTGCAGATGCGTTGCCACATATTCCGGCGCCAGCGCATTAATGTAGTGATGGTTCAGCCACTGCAATTTTTCAGTGTTGAACGCGCTCGCAGACTTGCTCACCGCACCGAGGGAGAACAGTTTGATCATCTCTTCACGGGTGAAGATTTCCTGATCGCCGCTGGACCAGCCCAAGCGCACCAGATAGTTCAGCAGCGCTTCCGGCAGATAGCCGTCATCGCGGTATTGCATCACGCTGACCGCACCGTGACGTTTAGAGAGTTTTTTACCGTCGTCGCCGTTGATCATCGACACGTGCGCGTAAACCGGCACCGGCGCATTCAGCGCTTTCAGGATATTGATCTGACGCGGGGTGTTGTTGATATGGTCTTCGCCACGAATAACGTGAGTGATTTCCATATCCCAGTCATCGACAACCACGCAGAAGTTGTAGGTTGGGGAGCCGTCGGTACGGCGGATGATCAGATCGTCCAGCTCCTGGTTGCTGAATTCGATCGGCCCACGGATCTGATCGTCAAAAATAACGGAACCGTCCTGCGGGTTGGCAAAACGCACCACGCACGGTTCATCGGCGGCATGGTGCTCATGACCGTGGCGGCAGCGGCCGTCGTAACGCGGCTTCTCACCGTTCGCCATCTGCTCTTCGCGCAGCGCATCCAGACGCTCTTTGGAGCAGTAGCACTTATATGCGGTGCCTGCTTCCAGCATTTCATCAATAACAGCGTTGTAGCGATCAAAACGTTTGGTCTGGAAGTACGGGCCTTCATCCCATTCCAGATTCAGCCAGTTCATACCATCCATAATGGCTTCAATAGCTTCCGGCGTGGAGCGTTCGAGATCGGTGTCTTCAATACGCAGCACAAACTCACCGCCATGGTTACGTGCAAAAAGCCAGGAATAAAGAGCAGTGCGCGCACCGCCGACGTGCAGGTAACCTGTCGGGCTTGGCGCGAAGCGAGTTTTGATTTTCATGAAATGGCCTTACGTTTATAAAGATGCCGACAACCGGCAAATCCAGGGAAGATTATCAGGCTCGTATTCTATCACTGTGGTCTGATTCCTCAATGTTGATCGGGTTGGAACATCACGCTTTGCCATTTTCGTATACAAATCATGCTGCATGGATTGTTTTGCGATCGTTTTGTTTAAATTTACGACGAACGAACAATTTCTTTTGAAAATGCGTTGACTCATTTTCAACTCTCCCTATAATGCGACTCCACACAGCGGGGGTGATTAGCTCAGCTGGGAGAGCACCTCCCTTACAAGGAGGGGGTCGGCGGTTCGAACCCGTCATCACCCACCAACTACTTTATGTAGTCTCCGCCGTGTAAAAACAAGAAATTGAGAAGTGGGTGATTAGCTCAGCTGGGAGAGCACCTCCCTTACAAGGAGGGGGTCGGCGGTTCGATCCCGTCATCACCCACCACTTTCTCGCCAGCTGGATTTCTTGTTAAAATATGAAGTACCGAAGTGGGTGATTAGCTCAGCTGGGAGAGCACCTCCCTTACAAGGAGGGGGTCGGCGGTTCGATCCCGTCATCACCCACCACTTCGGGTCGTTAGCTCAGTTGGTAGAGCAGTTGACTTTTAATCAATTGGTCGCAGGTTCGAATCCTGCACGACCCACCAATGTAAAAAGGCGCCCTAAAGGCGCCTTTTTGCTATGCGCAAAATTCAACGATTCGAACCTGCAGCAGGTTCGGCTCGAACGTAGTGAGACAACGGAGCCGTTTACGGCGACGGCCCGAAGGGCGAGCGAAGCGAGTCATCCTGCACGACCCACCAATGTAAAAGAGGGCGCTGGCGGCGCCTTTTTGCTATCTGCGATATGAAAAATTCGAATCTGCTTACCTGATGCGCTGCGCTTATCAGGCCTACAGGCAATACCGCACGCGTAGGCCGGATAAGACGTTAGTCGCCATCCGGCGCAAACATCATACCATCAACGCCGCCACCAGTTTCTCCAGCGCGGGCGTTGCCTGCTGCTGGTCATACACAATATACAAATCCGCCGGAATACGTTCCTCTAACGGACGGAACACCACACCCGGCCAGCTCATTTGTGCATAACTGTCTGCAATCAACGTAATTCCAACCCCCATACTGATCATCGCCAACACCGTTTGCGGCTCCTTCACCTCGCGAATAATCATTGGTGAAAATCCGGCGCTTTGGCAAACGCGCTGTAAAAATGCCCAGTCGGTATGAATGGACGGCATTGTGACAAAATATTCGTTCCGCAACGCTTCCAATGGTATCGCGGCTAGTTCAGTCAGTGGATGCTCTTCTGGCATTGCCACCAGGAAAGAGGATTCATGCAAACGCAGGCTGGTAAATCCAGGCGAAGGCTCAGTGGCCATCCGCCAAATTCCCGCATCCAGCTCACGTCGTTCCAGCATCGTCATCTGCATGGCTGGCATATTCTCGCGAAACAGCACCTCAACGTTAGGGTTATCTTTTAAAAAACGCCGCATCACTGGACGCATTTTTCCCCACATCGCCGTACCGATAACACCGAGTTCAATCCGCCCTGCGTCGCCGCGACCAATTTGCTCTACTCTCGCCAGCGCCTGATTCGCACTGGATAGCAATCGGCGCGACTCTTCCATCAAAATTTTTCCGGCATGTGTTAAGGCTACACTGCGGGAATGTCGGATAAAAAGCAAAGTGCCGAGTTGTTGTTCCAGCTCTTTAATATGCGTACTGAGCGGCGGTTGCGACATATTCAGGCGAGCAGCAGCGCGTCCAAAATGCAGTTCTTCTGCGACAGCAAGAAAATAACGCAGTAACTTCAGATCGATACGGTGCGTGCGTTCCATGGATAATGCGCTCCTGAGGACAAAGGATAATGCGCAAAGTTACCACATTGCATCGCGGAAAATGAAACGGCGGGTATCAGTCCCCCGCCGCGAATGTCACGTTAATGCGCCAGCGATTTCTGCGCCAATTTTTCTGGCTCATGCTTGTATTTAAAGAACAATGCAAAGATAACCGCCAATGCCAGCGCATACGCGGCAAAGACTAACCAGATAGTCTGCCAGTCCTTAACGCCATCGACAGAGAAGTAATCTACCGCCATCCCGCTCAGGATTGAGCCAACCCAAGCGCCCACGCCATTGACCATCGTCATAAACAGCCCCTGCGCACTGGCGCGAATGTTAGAACTCACTTCCTGCTCTACAAACACCGATCCTGAAATATTGAAGAAATCAAACGCGCAACCATAGACAATCATCGACATCAGCAGCATCACAAAGCCGACCGGGGACGGATCGCCAAAGGCAAAAAAACCAAAGCGCAGCGTCCACGCCAGCATGCTCATCAGCATTACCGTTTTAATACCAAAGCGTTTGAGGAAGAACGGGATAGTCAGGATAAAGCCCACTTCCGCCATCTGTGAAACTGAAAGCAAGATAGAGGAATACTTCACCACAAAACTGTCGGCAAACTCAGGATTACGAGCAAAATCATGCAGGAACGGATTGCCAAAGACATTAGTAATTTGCAGTACCGCCCCCAACATCATCGCAAACAAAAAGAAGATTGCCATACGTGGATTTTTAAACAAGACAAAAGCATCCAGCCCAAGCTTGCTGGCAAGCGTTGTGTCCGCTTTCTTCTCGGCAACCGGAATTTTCGGCAACGTCAGCGCATACAGAGCCAGCAGCAACGATGCGCCAGAAGCGATATACAGTTGCGCACTGCTCAGTTCCAGTCCCATCAGACTCACCGTCCACATGGCCACGATAAAGCCGATAGTGCCAAACACGCGAATGGGTGGAAAAGCGGTGACCGGGTCCTGACCCGATTGCGCCAGACACGAGTAGGAAACACTGTTCGATAACGCAATCGTCGGCATATATGCCATCGCGTTAACCAACATCACCCAGAACATGGTCTGCGGATCGGTAACGGTAGTGGCATATAGCAACACACCCGCGCAGACAAGATGGCAAAGCATGTAGGCGCGTTCGGCGCGTAGCCATTTATCGGCAATGATCCCCATTATGCCCGGCATGATAATCGCTGCCAGCCCTTTCGAACTGTAGACCATACCCACATTCGCGCCGGTAAAATCCAGGGTATTAATCATGTAAGAACCCAGGGTAACCAGCCAGCTCCCCCAGATGAAATATTGCAAAAACGACATGAGCTTTAAGCGAGATGCGATACCCATTTTTCCGTTCCTTGCCAAAAAAGTAAGACCCCGCAAGCGGGGTCAATTTTTAATTATTCAGGCCAGTTTGCGCAAAAAGCCGCAGATCAGATTGATAAAGTTCTGCCGGGAGAGTTCCGCTGCCGCCAGCGTCTGCGCGTGAGATAATTTCACATCGCCCAAACCTTCCGCCAGGTTAGTGATAGCTGCGACCGCAACCACTTTCAGACCGCAATGGCGGGCAGAGATAACTTCAGGCACCACCGACATCCCCACGACATCGCCACCAATGATTTGCATCATGCGAATTTCTGCCGCGGTTTCAAAGTTTGGTCCCGGATAAGAGACAAATACGCCTTCGCTCAGCGGGAAACCTTCTTCTGCGGCAACGGTTTGCAGGATTGCACGATAGTCAGCATCATAGGCATTCGCCAGCGAAAAGAATCGCTCGCCAAAACGCTCATCGTTAAGTCCCACCATCGGTGTACCTGGCATCGTATTGATGTGATCGCTAAGCGCAACCAAACTACCCGGCCCAACTTCAGGGCGGAGGGAGCCTGCGGCGTTGGTACAAAATAACAGTTCACAGCCCAGCAGCTTCAGTGTGCGAATGGCATCGGTCATCACCGTCATACCGCGCCCTTCATAGAAATGTCCACGCCCTTTCATACAGGCCACCGGAATACCTGCCAGATTTCCCAACACCAGTTCACCGGCATGACCGTGAACGGTGCTCACCGGGAACCCGGGAAGTTTCTCGTAAGAAATGGCCACCGCATCCTCAATTTGATCCGCCAACGCGCCCAGGCCTGAGCCAAGAATAAAAGCGACGCGAGGAGTGAAATCCGGCTTATAGCCACGAATAATATCGGCGCTGTACCAGGGATTTTGCGAGAAAAGAGAGTGGCTCATGAGATATCCTTAATACTGAGTAATCGAAAATAACGTCGCGTACCACACTGTTATAGCGGGACTACGCAATCGATTACCAATACCGTTTATCCCGACAAGCGATAGTAAATCGGTATCGATGAGGTACGCTAAACTGGTTTGAATTCACATTATTTTTCTGCCAGAAATGGCATGGGGCGGTTTATATCTTATACAGCGGATCGCTTGCGCGACCAGCAGTTAACTCACTGGCCTGCATGCGCACCACGTCCCACAACGCCTGAGCCGCGGTAGATAAAGAACGGTTTTTACGTCGCGCCAGCATCAATTGTCGTTCAACCACCGGCGTCAGACGCTTAACCTGTAAATGGCTACCCTGCGGTAAGGGGAGCGCCAGCGCGGGCAGTACGCTGATACCAATGCCCGCCTCTACCATTGGAAACAACGTGGCCGGGTGACCAATCTCCTGAACAATATTGGCATCAATCGAAAAGTGGGCCAGCGCCGCATCGATCAGCGGTCGACTGCCGGAAGCGTAATCCTGTAGCACCAGACGCTCATGATAGAGATCCTGCCAGTTGACCCATTCCCGCTGGGCTAACGGATGATCCTGCCGACACAGCAACAGGAAAGGTTCGGACAGTACGGCTTCACACTGCAGATCGGTCACAGCACCAGGATCAATCACAATGCCAAAATCGACTTCTCCCTGGCGAATGCTTTCCAGCACCCACTGCTGTGGCCTGTCGTGCAGCACAAAATCGATCGCAGGATAAAGCTGATTACTCTGGGCAATACACTGTGGAATCAGGTGTGCGGAGATCGTCTGGCTGGCGGCAACGCGCACCGTTCCGGTTAACTGCGTCCCCACCTGGCCTGCTTCACGCAGGGTGCTGTGCAGTTCATCCAGAATACGCTCCAGTCGCGCCGCCAACTGATGCCCGGCTTCTGTCAGTACCACTTCTCGTGTTGTTCTATCTAATAATCGGACGCCCGTCTGCCCTTCCAGCTCTTTAACGCTATGGCTGACCGCCGACTGGCTTAAGCCAATGATATCCCCCGCCCGGCTAAAACTTTTAGCCTGAGCGACGGTAACAAAGATACGGAGCTGACGCAGAGAGTAATTCATCTATTCGATTCATATATGGATGCAATAAATCAATTTTATTTCTCAAACGGAAAAACGCAAAATGTTCCTACCGAATTTCAGGAGCTTTTATGAAACTATTTCGTATTCTTGATCCGTTCACGATAACGCTAATTACCGTCGTTTTACTGGCTTCCTTTTTCCCGGCCGAGGGCGGTTTTGTCCCTTTTTTTGAAGGCTTAACCACCGCCGCCATTGCCCTGCTGTTTTTTATGCACGGGGCAAAGCTGTCGCGTGAGGCCATTATTGCCGGCGGTAGCCATTGGCGTTTGCATCTGTGGGTCATGTGCAGCACTTTCGTCGTCTTCCCGGTATTGGGTGTTCTGTTCGCATGGTGGGCACCGGTTAATGTTGACCCGATGCTGTATACCGGTTTCCTGTATCTGTGTATTTTGCCGGCCACGGTGCAGTCGGCCATCGCCTTTACATCGCTGGCGGGAGGTAACGTCGCCGCCGCCGTGTGCTCCGCTTCGGCCTCCAGCCTGCTGGGTATTTTCCTTTCACCACTGCTGGTAGGCCTGGTGATGAATATGCACGGCGCGGAAGGCAGCCTGGAGCAGGTGGGGAAAATTATGCTGCAACTGCTGCTGCCATTCGTGTTGGGACATCTTTCACGTCCATGGATTGGTAACTGGGTATCACGACATAAAAAGTGGATCGCCAAAACGGACCAATCCTCCATTTTACTGGTGGTGTACTCTGCCTTTAGCGAAGCCGTGGTTAACGGGATCTGGCACAAAGTGGGAATCGGCTCACTGCTGTTTATCTGCGTGGTCAGCATCGTTCTGCTGGCCATTGTGATTGGCATAAACGTCTTTGTTGCCCGGAAATGCGGCTTCAATAAAGCCGATGAAATCACCATTGTCTTCTGCGGTTCGAAAAAGAGCCTGGCGAATGGGATCCCAATGGCAAATATTCTGTTTCCGACTTCGGTGATTGGCATGATGGTGCTGCCTTTGATGATCTTCCATCAAATTCAGCTGATGGTCTGCGCCGTGATGGCCCGTCGCTACAAGCAACAGACGGACGCATTGCAGGCGCAGCAGAAAAGCCGCGCCGCAAAGGCTTAAAGCGGGCGTTTCAGGGGCTGCACCAGTTGCGTCAGCCCCTCAGTTTTAATCAGCAGCGTGATTTGCATCAGCTCGCCAAGTTTACCCGCCGGGAATTCATCCTTACGGGCAAACCACAGCAGATACTCTTCCGGGACATCAATCAGCCGACGCCCCTTATATTTGCCAAAGGGCATCACGGTGTTGGCGATTTCAACCAGCTGCTCTTTTTCCATCTCAGGCACCCAGTAAGCGGATCATTTCAGCTTCATCAATCACGGTAATACCCAGTTCCTGCGCTTTTGCCAGTTTCGAACCCGCCGCTTCGCCGGCAATCACCAGATCGGTTTTCTTCGACACGCTACCGGCCACTTTTGCGCCCAGTTCGGTTAATCGTGCTTTGGCGTCATCACGCGACATCAGGCTCAGGCTTCCGGTCAGCACCACCGTTTTGCCCGCGAACGGGCTGTCGATTTCCTCAGCGTTGATAACCACCGGCGCGGGCCAGTGAATGCCCTGCGCCAGCAACTGGCCTATCACCTCGCGGTTGCTCTCTTCGGCAAAGAAATTAAACACGTGCGTCGCGACCACAATGCCAACATCCGGCACTTTTTGCAGCTCTTCAACAGAGGCCGCTTCCAGCGCATCCAGAGTGCCGAAATACGCCGCCAGACCTGCGGCAGTGGCCTCGCCGACTTCACGAATGCCCAGCGCGTAGAGGAAACGGGCAAACGTCGTTTCTTTCGCTTTTTCCAGCGCATTCACCACGTTTTGCGCCGACTTTGGCCCCATCCGATCGAGTCCGGTGAGCTTGCCTGCCGTCAGGGTGAAGAGATCTGCTGGCGTATGGACATACTCTTTCTCCACCAGTTGATCGATAATTTTGTCGCCCATACCGTCAACATCGAGCGCGCGGCGGGAAACAAAGTGTTTCAACGATTCCTTACGCTGGGCGCCGCAAATCAGGCCGCCGGTACAGCGAGCGACCGCTTCGCCTTCCACACGTTCAACATCAGACCCACACACCGGACAGTGCTGTGGAAACACGATTTCACGCGTCTCTTCCGGGCGCTCGGAAAGCACCACGTTGACCACCTGCGGGATTACATCGCCCGCCCGGCGAATAACGACTTTATCGCCAATACGCAACCCCAGACGATCGATTTCATCGGCATTATGCAGAGTGGCGTTACTGACCAGAACCCCGGCAACCTGAACCGGCTCAAGGCGAGCAACGGGCGTAATCGCCCCGGTACGTCCGACCTGAAACTCAACATCGCGAACAAAGGTCATCTGCTCCTGCGCCGGAAACTTAAAGGCCACCGCCCAGCGCGGCGCGCGAGCGACAAAGCCCAGTTGCTCCTGCAACGCCATGGAGTTGACTTTAATCACCACGCCGTCGATATCGAAGCCCAACGTCGGTCGGTCTTCTTCAACCTTGTGATAGTAAGCGAGTACTTCCTCCGGCGAGTCACACAGCGCTACCCTGTCGCTTACCGGCAGTCCCCACTCTTTAAATTGCAGCAGACGGCCGAGGTGAGTATCAGGCAGCGCGCCGCCTTCCAGCACACCAACGCCATAGCAGAAGAAAGTAAGCGGTCGCTTCGCCGTGATACGGGGATCAAGCTGGCGTAATGACCCGGCGGCGGCGTTGCGCGGATTAGCAAACACTTTATTGCCGGTGCGGCGGGCTTCTTCATTAATTTTTTCAAATCCGGCCTGTGGCAGGAACACTTCCCCGCGCACTTCCAGACGCGTGGGAATATTATCGCCACGCAGTTTTAACGGGATCGCGCGGATAGTGCGCACGTTAGAGGTAATATCCTCCCCCGTGGTGCCATCACCGCGCGTTGCGGCGCTGACCAGTACGCCGTTTTCATACAGGATACTGACCGCCAGGCCGTCCAGTTTCAGTTCACAGCACCAGGTCAGCTTATCGGTGCTCTTCAGTCGGTCCTGCACGCGCTTGTTGAAGGCGAGAAAACTCTCCTCATCAAACACGTTATCCAGCGACAGCATCGGCACTTCATGGCGAATCTGGCTGAACGCCGACAACGGCGCGGCGCCAACACGTTGGGTTGGCGAGTCGGGGGTAACAAGGTCCGGATGCTGCGCTTCCAGCTCGCGCAGTTCACGCATCAGGCGATCATATTCCGCATCGGGAATTTCCGGCGCGTCCATCACATGGTAGAGATACTCATGATGGCGAAGCGTGGTTCGCAGTTCTGTCAGTTGTTGTTCGATTGATTCCATATCGCACCATCAATGATAAAAAACCCCCGACAGGCGGGGGTTTAGCAAGGAAATGTCACGCCAGAAGAAAATCAGGCGTGAGATTCTTTAACTTCGCGGATGCGGTCCTGATATTCCCGCAGTTTCTGCGGCGTCATCATACGACGTTGATCGTCGAGCACCACACCGCCAACTTCATCAGCAATGTGCTGCGCGGACTGCAGCATCAGCTTAAAGTTTTGCAGCTCGTCCCCATAGGACGGAACCTGCATAAAAATAGTCACGCCAGGCGTGCTGAAGTCGCCCGTCATCTCCGGGTCAAAGGTACCAGGATTAACCATGTTGGCAAGACTGAACAGCGACGGACCACTGCCATCCGGGCTCAGGTGACGATGGAAAATATTCATATCGCCAAATTTAAAACCGGCTTGCTGAATGCTGTTGAGCAGCACATCACCGTTGAGTTCGCTACCATGGTGAGCCGCGACGTTCATAATAATGACCGCTTCTTTACGCTGCGGTTTTTCGGCAACAGGCGCTTCTTCAACGACCGGCTCAGGCTGCGGTTGGTGTTCAACGACAGGCTCTGCTGGCTGGAAGGTCTGCGGCGCAGGTTGCGGAGCCTGCTGCACGGGCTGCTGAACCTGCGGAGCAACGGGCTGATGCTGTACCGGCTGTTGCACCGGTTGCGGCTGAACAGGCTGATGTTGCACAGGCTGCTGCGGTTGAACAGGCTGAGGCGGCTGCTGAACATGCGGCGGCGGTACCGGCGCTTGTGCAGGCTGCTGCGCGGTTTGACGCGGCTGAGCAGACGCATAAGGCGGCTGGTACTGGTGTTGCGGCGACTGAGGAGGAACACCATGTTCCTGCGCGTTACCGGGAGCATGATTCACACGATGAACGCGAACTTCGCCCACGCCTTCGTCTTCCTCGACGTTGTCGTCGAACGAATCCTCGTATCCACGTTTAGACTTCATGCGTTTCAGTGGGCGATCGCGGAATATAGAAGACCGCTCTTTACGGCTAGTCCAAAAACCATGTACCAGTAAAGCGATTATGGCGATCGCGCCAACAATGATTAATATCAGACGCAAATCCTGCATCATTATATTCTCTGTTGTTCTAACACCTTGCCACCACGGCAAACATTTACTCACTAAGAGTATTTGTCGATTACGCCAAGTGCAAGTGCACTCTTGGCTTTCACGGCATAAAGATGAACAAAATTGTGCTTTTTGCTGTTTTTTCGAACATTTCCGAACAGCTTAACGCTCAACAACCCGGTAAGATACGCCAGGTTTACCAGAGCTTATATAACAAGGAGTATGTCCTGACCATGGTTTCATCATCTGCAGTTGTACCTCGCAGCGGCCTTTATTACTTTTCTCAGGGATGGAAGCTCATCTCCCAACCGGGCATTCGTCGTTTTGTTATTCTGCCTTTACTGGTGAATATCCTGTTGATGGGCGGCGCGTTCTGGTGGTTATTTAGCCAACTCGATAGCTGGATCCCTGCGCTGATGAGCCACGTACCTGACTGGCTTCAATGGCTCAGCTATTTGCTGTGGCCGATCGTTACCATTTCCGTACTGTTAGTGTTCGGCTACCTGTTCTCCACCGTCGCCAACTGGATTGCCGCACCGTTTAACGGTTTGTTGGCGGAGCAACTTGAAGCGCGCTTAACGGGCGCAACGCCACCCGACACTGGCGTTCTCGGCATCATGAAAGACGTTCCTCGCATTATGAAACGTGAATGGCAAAAGCTGGCGTGGTATCTTCCGCGCGCCTTCGTGTTGCTGATCCTCTATTTTATTCCGGGCATTGGACAGACCGTCGCCCCGGTGCTGTGGTTCCTGTTCAGCGCGTGGATGCTGGCCATTCAGTACTGTGATTATCCGTTTGATAACCACAAGGTGCCTTTTAAGGAGATGCGCGTCGCGCTACGCACGCGTAAGGTGACCAATATGCAGTTTGGCGCGTTGACCAGTCTGTTCACCATGATCCCGGTACTCAATCTGTTCATTATGCCGGTTGCGGTTTGTGGCGCCACGGCGATGTGGGTAGACTGCTATCGTGCTAAGCATGCGTTATGGAAGTAATGCAAAAATGTGTAAAAGCGGGCTGGCTTATGTCCGCTCTTATTCCATACTGCAAGGCATTATTTCCCATCAGCATATAGATATGCGATTTCCTTACTTCCCCATACTTTCTCAACAGGTATGCTGAAGCGGTATCTCAATTTCATACAGTTAAGGACAGGCCATGAGTAAGATTTTTGAAGACAACTCGCTGACTATCGGTCATACGCCGCTGGTTCGACTGAACCGTATCGGTAACGGACGCATTCTGGCGAAGGTGGAATCACGTAACCCGAGCTTTAGCGTCAAATGCCGTATCGGTGCCAATATGATTTGGGATGCCGAAAAACGTGGGGTACTGAAACCGGGCGTTGAGCTGGTAGAACCGACCAGCGGCAATACCGGCATCGCGCTGGCCTACGTAGCCGCCGCTCGTGGTTACAAACTGACGTTAACCATGCCGGAAACCATGAGCATTGAGCGCCGCAAGCTGTTAAAAGCGCTGGGCGCGAATCTGGTGCTGACCGAAGGCGCAAAAGGGATGAAAGGCGCGATCCAAAAAGCGGAAGAAATTGTGGCCAGCGATCCGGAAAAATTCCTGCTGCTGCAGCAGTTCAGCAACCCGGCCAACCCGGAAATCCACGAAAAAACCACCGGGCCGGAAATCTGGGAAGATACCGATGGCCAGGTTGATGTCTTTATTTCCGGCGTCGGCACCGGCGGTACGCTGACTGGCGTAACCCGTTACATTAAAGGCACCAAAGGTAAAACGGACCTGATCACCGTCGCGGTAGAACCGACCGACTCCCCTGTCATCACCCAGGCCCTGGCGGGTGAAGAACTCAAACCCGGTCCGCATAAAATTCAGGGTATCGGCGCAGGCTTCATTCCAGGAAACCTTGATCTGAAGCTTATCGATAAAGTCGTTACCATCACCAATGATGAAGCTATCTCTACCGCACGTCGCCTGATGGAAGAAGAAGGTATTCTGGCGGGTATCTCTTCCGGTGCTGCGGTTGCTGCCGCGCTCAAGCTCCAGGAAGATGAAACCTTTACCAATAAGAATATAGTGGTTATTCTACCGTCATCGGGTGAGCGTTATCTGAGCACTGCACTGTTTGCCGATCTCTTCACTGAGAAAGAACTGCAACAGTAATGCCAGCATGTTAAAAACGCGTAAAAAAGCACCCTTTTGGGTGCTTTTTTGTGGCCTGCTTCAAAGTTTCAACTCTCCTGGCATTGATTCAACCCGCCGGAACTGGTATTTAACCAAGCTAATTATTTTGATGCGCGAAATTAATCGTTACAGGAAAAGCGCTAGCTGAATCGATTTTATGATTTGGTTCAACTCTTCCTTTCGCTGCATAATGTTTAATGACGAACGAAACGTCAGCGGCAAGAAGTTGCCAACAACGGATTGTACCGAACTCCTTTTGTGTCGCGTCCAGTTTACGCCGATGCTAACAATACAGGCTAAAGTTGAACCGCCAGGCTAGACTTTAGTTCCACAACACTAAACCTATAAGTTGGGGAAATATAATGTTCCAGCAAGAAGTTACCATTACCGCTCCGAACGGTCTGCATACTCGCCCTGCTGCTCAGTTTGTTAAAGAAGCAAAAGGTTTTACTTCTGAAATTACTGTGACTTCCAACGGCAAAAGCGCTAGCGCCAAAAGCCTGTTTAAACTGCAGACTCTGGGCCTGACTCAGGGTACCGTTGTCACCCTGTCCGCAGAAGGTGAAGACGAGCAGAAAGCAGTTGAGCATCTGGTAAAACTGATGGCTGAACTCGAGTAAGTTCAACGAGTTCTTTTAAATATCAGTCACAAGTAAGGTAGGGTTATGATTTCAGGCATTTTAGCATCCCCGGGTATCGCTTTCGGCAAAGCATTGCTGCTGAAAGAAGACGAAATCGTCATTGACCGGAAAAAAATTTCTGCCGACAAGGTTGATCAGGAAGTTGAACGTTTTCTGAGCGGTCGTGCCAAGGCATCTGCGCAACTGGAAGCGATCAAAACCAAAGCTGGTGAAACGTTCGGTGAAGAAAAAGAAGCCATCTTTGAAGGGCATATCATGCTGCTCGAAGATGAGGAGCTGGAGCAGGAAATCATAGCCCTGATTAAAGATAAGCACATGACGGCTGATGCAGCTGCGCATGAAGTTATCGAAGGTCAGGCCACAGCCCTGGAAGAGCTGGATGATGAATACCTGAAAGAACGTGCGGCTGACGTACGTGACATCGGTAAACGCCTGCTGCGTAACATTCTGGGTCTGGCGATCATCGACCTGAGCGCGATTCAGGAAGAAGTTATCCTGGTTGCCGCAGACCTGACCCCGTCAGAAACCGCACAGCTGAACCTGAACAAGGTGCTGGGTTTCATCACTGACGCGGGTGGACGTACTTCCCACACCTCCATCATGGCGCGCTCTCTGGAACTGCCTGCCATCGTCGGTACGGGTAGCGTCACCTCTCAGGTGAAAAACGACGATTATCTGATTCTGGATGCCGTAAATAACCAGGTTTACGTCAATCCGACCAACGACGTTATCGAGCAACTGCGTGCCGTTCAGGAGCAGGTAGCGACCGAGAAAGCGGAACTCGCAAAACTGAAAGATCTGCCGGCTATCACGCTGGACGGACATCAGGTTGAAGTTTGCGCCAACATCGGTACCGTGCGTGACGTTGAAGGCGCTGAGCGTAACGGCGCTGAAGGTGTTGGTCTGTACCGCACCGAATTCCTGTTCATGGACCGTGAATCGCTGCCGACTGAAGAAGAACAGTTCGCTGCGTATAAAGCCGTGGCTGAAGCCTGTGGCTCTCAGGCGGTCATCGTCCGTACCATGGACATCGGCGGCGATAAAGAGCTGCCGTACATGAACTTCCCGAAAGAAGAGAACCCGTTCCTGGGCTGGCGCGCCGTACGTATCGCCATGGATCGTAAAGAGATCCTGCGTGACCAGGTTCGCGCTATCCTGCGTGCCTCTGCTTTCGGTAAACTGCGCATCATGTTCCCGATGATCATCTCTGTTGAAGAAGTGCGTGCACTGCGCAAAGAGATCGAAATCTACAAACAGGAACTGCGCGACGAAGGTAAAGCTTTTGACGAAAGCATTGAGATTGGCGTGATGGTGGAAACACCGGCTGCGGCAACAATTGCGCGTCATTTAGCCAAAGAAGTTGATTTCTTTAGTATCGGCACCAATGATTTAACGCAGTACACCCTGGCAGTTGACCGTGGTAATGATATGATTTCACACCTTTACCAACCGATGTCGCCATCTGTGCTGACGCTGATCAAGCAAGTTATTGATGCTTCTCATGCTGAAGGCAAATGGACTGGCATGTGTGGTGAGCTTGCAGGCGACGAACGTGCTACACTTCTGTTGCTGGGGATGGGTCTGGACGAATTCTCTATGAGCGCCATTTCTATCCCGCGCATTAAGAAGATTATCCGTAACACGAACTTCGAAGATGCGAAGGTGTTAGCAGAGCAGGCTCTTGCTCAACCGACAACGGACGAGTTAATGACGCTGGTTAACAAGTTCATTGAAGAAAAAACAATCTGCTAATCCACGAGATGCGGCCCAATTTACTGCTTAGGAGAAGATCATGGGTTTGTTCGATAAACTGAAATCTCTGGTTTCTGATGATAAGAAAGACACCGGAACTATTGAGATTGTTGCTCCGCTCTCTGGCGAGATCGTCAACATCGAAGACGTGCCGGATGTAGTTTTTGCTGAAAAAATCGTTGGTGATGGCATCGCTATCAAACCAACCGGTAATAAAATGGTCGCCCCTGTTGATGGCACCATCGGCAAAATCTTTGAAACCAACCACGCTTTCTCTATCGAATCCGACAGCGGCATTGAGCTGTTTGTTCACTTCGGTATTGATACCGTTGAACTGAAAGGCGAAGGCTTCAAGCGTATCGCTGAAGAAGGTCAGCGCGTTAAAGTGGGCGACCCGGTTATTGAATTCGATCTGCCGCTGCTGGAAGAAAAAGCCAAGTCGACCCTGACTCCGGTTGTTATCTCCAACATGGACGAAATCAAAGAACTGATCAAACTGTCCGGTAGCGTGACCGTGGGTGAAACTCCGGTAATCCGCATCAAGAAGTAATTCTTGCCGCAGAGAAGAATGGCGCCAGATGGCGCCATTTTTTTATCTAACGGATGGCGGCGTTAAATTTGTGAGGTCATCGGCCGGTAACACGCCTCGCGCATCAGGATTTTCATCCCTTCCGGTCCGCTTTCCAGCATCCGCCTTTCGGAATCAGACACCAGCAGTTCACAATCATACCCACCCGCAATACCAAACATCGCCCGCGCTACACAAATGTCTTCCAGCGCCTCTGTGCCGCTGGTATCAAAATGCCCGACTAAACGTCCATGCTGACGAACCACCAGCCGATAACTTTTCATCGCGCCTCCCCTGCCGGTGGCAGAATTAATTCATCACAACCGCACTGATGCGTCCAGCTCATGACGTCCAGCACGCGCTGCGCGGCATCGTATGCTGCCGTAGTCAGCGCTTTCCCCAGCACAATGCCGCTCACCAGTTCAGCACAGAACAGATCGCCGGTGCCTTTTAAATCCGTCTTCACCCGCGGGTGAGCGAACACCTCAACCGTTTCAGCCGTCACTACCGCCACATTAATATTCTCTTCGCTATCTCCCGGCGCGCTGGTGATCACCACCCATTTCAGCGTGTCGCTAAGCAGAGATTTTGCCGCTGCGATTGCTTCATCAAGAGTACGACACGGCTTTCCACTCAGCATTTGCAGCTCGAATACGTTCGGCGTCAGCCCCTGCGCCAGCGGCAGCAGGTGCTGACGATAAGCCTCCGGGATTTCGGCTTTAACATACATACCGCTATCCGTATCGCCAATCACGGGGTCAACCAAAATGCACAGGTCCCGATGCGTGGTCCGAACGGTTTCCAGCCACTGTGCCAGCAAGGCGATTTGCTCCGCGCTGCCCATGTACCCTGTCGTCACCGCCTTTAGCTCGCGTAAGGCATCACGTTCGCTTAAGGCGCGCAGATAGCCGCTAAACCAGTCGGGCGGAATAACGCCGCCGTAAAAGGTTTCATAATGCGGGGTGTTACTGAACAGTACCGTGGGTACTGCCGTCACGCGTAATCCCTGCGCTTTAATGGCCGGCACAGCGATGCTGTTGCCTACGCTGCCATATACCACCTGTGACTGGACGGCGACGATATCGGTCTGTAATGCCCGATGTTTGTCGTCGAAGAGCACTGACTGAATATCACTCTCCTGCTCCATTAATTTCTCCTCTCGCTGGACAGCGCGCTTACGCCTCATTATTATCGTCATATGCTAAAATTCATTTTGTCATAGGTCAATAATGATCGACGGAAAAACCGCTAACGAAATTTTTGACAGTATCCGTCAACATGTCGCTACAGGCACGCTGGTAGCGGGAGAAACGTTGCCGCCAGTGCGGGAACTGGCAACGGAATTAAACGTGAACCGCAATACTGTCGCGGCGGCTTACAAACGTCTGGTCACCTCCGGGTTGGCACAGAGTCTGGGACGCAACGGCACCGTGATTAAGGGGATTACTGCCCCCGTTGCGCTGGAAGGTGGGAACCCAGATACCCCACTAATCGATCTTTCCGGCGGTAACCCAGCCCCCTCACGGCTTCCTGACCTGAGTAGTTATTTCGCGAAGATAAATAAGAATCCGCGCTTGTACGGCGATGCCGCTGTATCACTTGGACTTAAGGTATGGGCATCACAATGGATGCAAAATGCCATGCCCGGCGAAGGTGAAATTGATATCACCAGCGGCGCCATTGACGCTATCGAGCGGCTGCTGTGCGCCCATTTGCTGCCCGGCGATAGCGTGGTTGTAGAAGACCCGTGCTTTTTAAGCAGCATCAACATGCTGCGTTATGCCGGATTCTCCGCCAGTCCAGCCAACGTTGATCGCGAAGGCATGGTGCCGGACCAACTGGAACTCGCACTACAGAAAGGCGCGCGGGCGGTGATTCTGACCCCGCGCGCGCATAACCCGACAGGATGCAGTCTGAGCGCATCCCGCGCGGCGCAATTGCAGGAAATCCTGGCCCGCTATCCGCAGACGCTGGTGATTGTCGACGACCACTTTGCGCTGCTGTCCGCTTGCCCCTGGTATCCGGTGATTGCGCAGGAAACCACGCACTGGGCGATAGTCCGTTCGATGTCGAAAACTTTAGGCCCGGATTTACGCCTGGCTATCGTAGCCAGCGATCCCGTCACTTCCGGGAAACTGCGTTTACGGCTCAACTCCGGCAGTCAGTGGGTCAGCCATCTGCTGCAGGATTTAGCCTGCGCCTGCCTGAGTGACGAGACATATCAACACACGCTGGCGCAAACGCAGCAGTTTTACGCCGTCCAGCAGCAAAAGCTAAATTCAGCTCTGCGCCAATATGGTATTGAACTGCCCGTCGGGGATGGTCTGAATCTGTGGTTACCGCTGGCAGATCACAGTCAGGCGATCGCTTTTGCGCTGGCAAAGTCCGGCTGGCTGGTACGCGAAGGCGAAGTGTTCGGCGTCAATACGCCTGCACATGGTTTACGCATTACGCTGTCAACATTAGAAGACAGCGACATTGATAAGCTGGCGTCTGATATTCATCAGGCGCTCAAGCGCTAACAGGAGAGAAAAAGTGCGAGTTCATTTTGTTATTCATGAGTCTTTTGAATCTGCTGGCGCGTACCTGCCGTGGGCCGAATCGCGCGGCTATACCATCACCTGGTCACGCGTATACGCTGGAGAAGCGGTTCCCGCCAATGCCGATGGTTTCGATATGCTCGTCGTCTTTGGCGGCCCGCAGTCGCCCCGCACCACGCAGGCAGAGTGCCCATACTTTGACGCTCAGGCCGAGCAGCATCTGATCAACCAGGCGATTACGGCACGAAAAATCGTGGTGGGGATCTGTTTGGGTTCGCAGTTAATTGGCGAAGCGCTGGGCGCGAAGGTGTGTCAAAGCCCGGAAAAAGAGATTGGCCACTATCCAATCACCCTTACCGAATCAGGCCAACAGCACCCGTTATTCAGCCATTTCGGCTCACCGCTTATCGTCGGTCACTGGCACAACGACATGCCAGGGTTAACCGACCAGGCGATAATTCTGGCCGCAAGCGAGGGCTGCCCGCGACAAATCGTGCAATACGGTAATTTCGTCTATGGTTTCCAGTGCCATATGGAGTTCACAGCTGACGCGATTGAAGGATTAATTCAGCACTCAGAGCAAGAGCTGGCCGAAGCTGAAGGGAAACGCTTCATCCGACCGGTTGAAGAGATGCGCGCCTGGGACTACCAGCAGATGAATGAGAAGCTGTGGCAATTCCTGGATAAGCTGGTGCAAAAACGTAACGAGTAATCATCCCTGGCCGGATAAAACATTATCCGGCCATCGTGCCTGGCGGTTGCCTGATGGCGCTACGCTTATCAGGCCAACAAGTTAAATTCCCAGCCCCTGATTAAAGTGCTCTTCACCAAAGACGCCGGTCGAAAGGTAGCGATCGCCGCGATCGCAGATGATCGCCACTACCACCGCGCCGGGCGTGGCACGTGCGACGCGTAACGCGCCCGCGACCGCGCCGCCAGAACTGACGCCGCAGAAAATCCCTTCACGAACGGCCAGTTCACGCATGGTGTTTTCGGCATCATTCTGATGAATATCCAGCACCTCATCCACCAGCGAGGCGTTAAAAATACCCGGCATATATTCCGCAGGCCAGCGGCGAATTCCCGGAATACTGCTGCCCTCTTCCGGCTGCAGGCCAACGATAGTGACCGCTTTTTCCTGCTCCCGCAGAAAACGCGACACGCCGGTAATGGTACCGGTCGTCCCCATACTGGAGACAAAATGGGTGATGCGGCCTGACGTCTGCTGCCAGATTTCGGGTCCGGTGGTGGTGTAGTGCGCATACGGGTTATCGAGATTATTAAACTGATCGAGCAGTTTACCTTCTCCGCGCTCAGACATAGCGAGGGCTAAATCGCGCGCCCCCTCCATCCCCTGCTCTTTAGTGACCAGAATCAGCTCTGCGCCATAGGCACGCATTGCCGCCCGGCGTTCCTGGCTCATGTTGTCTGGCATCAGCAGCTTCATGCGGTAGCCCTTCAGCGCGGCGATCATCGCCAGCGCGATGCCAGTATTGCCGCTGGTGGCCTCAATCAATATGTCACCCGGCTTAATTTCCCCACGCTTTTCCGCTTCAACAATCATCGACAGCGCCGCCCGGTCTTTCACCGAACCCGCAGGATTATTCCCTTCCAGCTTGACCCAAATTTCGCTGCCGTTATCCGGCGCCAGGCGTTGTAATTTCACCAGAGGCGTATTGCCAATTGTTTGTTCTAATGTGTTCACGTTTTCAGCTCGTAAAAAAGCCCGGTAAGCGTAGCGCCACCGGGCGATAACTATGCAAATTAACCTATCAGGCTGATTGCGCCAGGGCAAGTTCCTCTTCACGCGTTTCAATACGCTGGTCGCCGTTATACAAACGTGCATTTTGCAGTCCAACAAACAGCCGTTCACCGCGGTTCGGGGAATCATCGCCCTGCATGATGACCGTCAGCGGTTCGTTGTACCACCCGAGGGGTTGTACAACTAATTGGGTGTAGTGCCCTTTCGGACTGGCTTCCAGCACCTGAACCGGCAGCGGCGAATCCAGGCTGGTACGGCGGCTCACATCCACTTCCCATGGACGCAGGAACAGATCGACCGGTCCCTGATAGCCAGGCGTATAGCCCAACGGCCAACGGTGTGCGCCCACGTGGAATTGCCCACCGCGAATCGTCCCCTGCAGGCGGTTAACCTCGCCCATAAACTCCAACACAAAACGGGTAGCCGGTTCACGCCAGACCTGATCCGGTGCGTCGGCCTGTTCGATATGACCCTGGCTCATCACCACCACCCGGTCTGCAACTTCCGTCGCTTCTTCCTGATCGTGGGTAACAAACACGCTGGTAAACTTCAGCTCCTCATGCAGTTGACGCAGCCAACGGCGCAGTTCTTTACGCACCTGAGCATCGAGCGCGCCAAACGGCTCGTCGAGTAGCAGGATCTGCGGTTCTACCGCCAGGGCACGCGCTAATGCCACACGCTGCTTTTGCCCACCGGAAAGCTGTGCCGGGAAACGATCCGCCAGATGAGCCAATTGCACCATCTCCAGCAGTTTGGTCACTTTGGCTTTGATCGCCGCCGCATTCGGACGCTCACGCCGTGGCAGAACTGTCAGACCAAAGGCGATATTGTCGAATACCGTCATATGACGAAATAGCGCATAGTGCTGGAACACAAATCCCACTTTGCGATCGCGCGCATGCAGACGGCTGACGTCGGTGCCGTGAAAACGAATATGCCCGCTGGACTGATGCTCCAGCCCGGCAATGATACGCAGCAGCGTAGTTTTGCCCGAACCGGATGGCCCCAGCAGAGCAACCATTTGACCTGAAGGAATATCCAGCGAGATATCGTTCAGCACCTGGGTGCGACCAAAAGACTTCTTAATATTGGCAATCTCAATGCTCATGATTTTCCTCCTGCTGCGCGCGTTTCTCCTGGTTCTCCAGACGCCATTGCAACATGCTCTTCAAAAACAGGGTAATAATCGCCATCAGCGTCAACAGCGCGGCGGCGGTAAAGGAGCCGACGGCGTTATAGTCCTGCTCCAGTAATTCAATCTGCAGTGGTAAAGATAAGGTTTCGCCGCGAATCGAGCCGGAAACCACCGACACCGCGCCGAATTCGCCTATCGCACGGGCATTAGTCAGCACCACGCCATACAGCAACGCCCAACGGATATTCGGCAGCGTGACGCGGCGGAACATTTGCCAGCCGGAGGCACCAAGCAAAATCGCCGCTTCGTCTTCATTGCTGCCCTGACTTAGCATCACCGGTACCAGCTCGCGCACCACAAACGGACAGGTCACGAACACCGTCACCAGCACCATTCCCGGCCAGGAGAACATAATTTGCAGGTTGTGCTCATCCAGCCAACCACCCAGCGGGCCGTTAGAACCGTAAAACAACAGATAGATCAGACCAGCGACCACTGGCGAGACGGCAAAGGGAATATCCAACAGCGTCAGCAACAGCTGTCGTCCAGGGAAGTTGAAGCGAGTCACCAGCCAGGCCAGCAATACGCCGAACACCAGATTCACCGGCACCGCAATCAGCGCAATTAGCACCGTCAGCCAAATGGCATGCAGCATATCCGGGTCAGCCAGGTTCTGTAGCACCGGCATTAATCCCTTGCTGAACGCCTGCACGAAGATATAAATCATCGGCACCAGCAAAATAAAGGCCGATACCAACATGCCCGTGCCGATCAGAAACCATTTACCCCAGTTAATGCGGGGTGCGTCATAGCGTTTCAATTGGGTAATGTCTGCCATTAGTGACCTACCACGCGTCGACCAAAGCGACTTTGCAGGGTGTTAATTGAAAACAGTAGCAGCAACGACGCCCCGAGGATCACAGAAGCAATCGCGCTGGCAGCCGGGTAGTCAAACTCCTGCAAGCGAACAAAAATCATCAGCGAGGTCACTTCTGTTTTCCATGCGATGTTCCCGGCGATAAAAATAACCGCGCCAAACTCACCGAGGCTTCGGGTAAACGAGAGCGCTACGCCCGCCACCAGCGCAGGAGACAGCTCTGGCAACACCACTTTACGAAAACTCTGCCAGCGCGTGGCGCCAAGCGTTTCCGCCGCTTCTTCATACTCCGGGCCTAACTCTTCCAGCACCGGCTGTACGGTGCGCACGACAAACGGAATGCTGGTAAAGGCCATCGCCACCGCGATGCCCAGCCAGGTGTAGGTCACCTTAATATCCAGCTTCGCCAGCCATTCGCCGTAGAAGCCATTGACCGAAAACAGCGACGCCAGCGTCAGGCCAGCTACCGCCGTAGGCAGCGCAAATGGCAGATCCATCAGCGCATCCAACAGCGTACGGCCCGGAAAGCGATAGCGGGTTAAGATCCACGCCATCAGCAGACCGAACACGCCGTTAAAAATCGATGCCACAAACGCCGACAGCAGCGTCACTTTATAAGCCGCTACCACCTGCGGATTGGTAATCACTTCCCAATACTGCGCCCAGCTCATTTGCGCCAGTTGCATGACCAGCGCGCTAAGCGGCAGCAGCAATATCAGGCAAACGAACAGTAAGCTGGTGCCCAGGCTTAAGGTAAAGCCGGGCAGCACGCGTCGGGAGGAAACAGCAAACATTTACTTACGCCCCGCCGCCAACAGTTTGTCCAGCTCGCCGCCGCTGACAAAGTGCGTTTTCATCACCTCAGGCCACGTGCCAAACTTGTCTTCCACGCGGAACAGTTCGGTTTGCGGGAATTTATCTTTCAGCTTGTCCATCACCTGCGGGTTGTTCACGCGGTAGTAGAAATCGGTAATGATGGTTTGCGCCTGTGGGCTGTACAGCCAGTTCAGGTACGCTTTCGCCGCTTTTTCAGTACCGTTGGCCTGCACATTTTTATCGACCCAGGCTACCGGGAATTCCGCCAGAATGTTGACCTTCGGCACCACGACTTCGAAGCCCTGATCTTCATACTGTTTACGGATGTTGTTCACTTCCGATTCAAATGTGATCAGCACATCACCCAGGCCGCGTTCAACAAAGGTGGTCGTTGCACCGCGACCGCCGGTATCAAACACTTCGACATTTTTCAGGAACTGGGTCATAAATTGTTCGGTTTTGGTTTTATCGCCGCCGTCAGCTTTGTCCGCCGCGCCCCATGCCGCTAAATAGGTGTAACGCGCATTTCCGGAGGTTTTCGGGTTCGGGAAAATCAGCTTCACGTCCGGGCGAACCAGATCGTTCCATTCGTGGATATTCTTCGGGTTACCCTTACGCACTAAAAACGCCATGGTGGAATAGAATGGCGAGCTGTTATTCGGCAGGCGGCTTTGCCAATCGGCAGAGATCAGTTTGCCTTTATCGTGCAGGATCTGCACATCGGTGACCTGGTTATAGGTCACAACGTCAGCTTTCAGTCCCTGCAAAATCGCCAGCGCCTGTTTTGATGACCCGGCATGAGATTGTTTAATCGTCAGTTTATCGCCACCGTTATCTTTCGCCCATTGCTGTTCAAACGACGGGTTAAGGGCGGCAAACAGCTCGCGGGAGACATCGTATGAACTGTTCAGCAGTTCCGTTGCCTGCGCCTGCCCCACCAGCAACAGCATTGCTGCCAGCGTCAGGGTTCTTTTTTTCAGTAAGTTAACGGCCATTGCGCACCCTTATAAATTTAATGACTTTCTTATGGTCATCATATTTATAACCAGTGCTAAAGGAGTAACGGTTTTATATACCGTTTGATGATTTGAAAGTTGAAAAGAGAATAAGGGGTACCTCCTCCCCATCGCGCGGGGAGGAGACCGGCATCAATCAGACGCCAACGCTTACGCTTTCAGGCAAAGTGCTGCCGCCATCAATGACGTTTTGCGTGCCAGTTAAATAACTGGACTCATCCGAGGCGAGAAACGCGGCCAGTTCGCCGACTTCAAGCGGGCAGGCCAGACGACGCATTGGAATCGCTTTCGCCATTTCAGTTAATACAGATTCCGGATCGCCCGGATTGGACTGACGCGCAATATTTTCCGCCATCGGCGTACGAACATAGCCAGGGCAAATGGCGTTCACGCGAATGCCGGACTGCGCATATTCCACCGCCAGCGATTTGGTTAAGCCGATAATCGCCGCTTTTGACATTGCGTAGGCCGTTTCGCCCGGATCGGCCACCATATCGCCAGTGACTGAGGACATCATCACGATGCGCCCGTCTTTGCGATCAATCATCTCCGGCAGTACGGCTTTCGTTACGTTCCAGACGCCTTTGATATTGATATCAATATGGAAGTCGCGATCGTCATCGCTCATCTCAAGGAAGTTACCGAGGCGACATACGCCGGCGTTGTTGACCAGAATATCGATTTTGCCTTCAACCTTCTTCGCGCGTTTCACCGCTTCCGTGACTGAAGCAAAATCTCTGACATCCGCGTGAACCGCCGTGCAGCGGTGACCGCGTCCAGCCAGCTCATCCGCCAGTTTTTCAATCTCATCGGAGATATCCAGCAGGATTAAGTTCGCGCCATGGCGGGCAAACGTTCTGGCGATCCCTTCGCCAATACCCTGAGATGCGCCCGTAATCAATGCTGTTTTGCCCGTGAGTTTTCCCATTTCAATATTCTCCTTTTGAATATGAAGCCTTCGCTTCATTCACGCAGAAGATACAGCAATAACAAATCGGTGCTGCGAAACGGCTCACTAATCAGTCCGGTCAATGAAAAAATATCGTCAACGCGCTTGTTTTTCGTTCGCTGACGCAACCGTTATGCGAACAGGCGGCTTTGTCTGATCAACTTTTGCTGGCCCTAATAGTTTATCCGGCGTGCAGTCACGAATGATTTTGCCCCCTTTCATGACCAGCACACGATCGAAATACTTCAGCAAATAACGACGGTGCGTCACCATGACCAGTGTCTTACCGCTGATAAAGTGATCGAGATGATCGAAGATTCGCTGTTCGGTCATTTCATCCATATTCGAGGTTGGCTCATCCCATAAGTAAATCTGAGCATCGCTACTCAAACTACGCGCTAATAACAGCTGCTGGTTTTGCCCTGAGGATAAGTTACGCGCCATAAACATCACCGGGTAACGCAGCCCCATGGGATGCTGGAGCACAAAGGTACAGTTCGCCAGATTAAGCGCCTCGATCACCTTCTTGCGGTTGTCGCAATCTTTAAGGGCAAAGTTACTTTCAATGCTGCCGGTAAACAACGTGTCGTTATTGGTCACCATACTGATAAAGCGGCTGAAAAAGTTCTGCGCCAGATGTCGGGTATTGTAGCCATCGTACATAATACTGCCCTCAGTAGGTGGACAGTAGCCAGAGAGCAGGGAAACCAGCGAGCTTTTCCCGGAACCACATTCGCCAATAATTGCCACCCGCTGCCCATGAGGAATATCCAGCGTCAGCGTATCCAGCGCTTTTGGTAATTGCGGATCGTACTGATAGCTCAGGGCGCGTAGAGAGATATCACCGCGCACGTTAACAATCGATTGCAGCAATTTTTGCTCATGTTCCTGCCCTGCCGGCATAAACATTTTCATTAAATCCGTAATGGTTTTATTGGTCGTAAAAATAGTAGAGAGCGTTGATGATAACCCCGAGATGATCCCCGACATCCGCCCGGAGACAATAACGGAAGAGACAATCGCCCCCGTGGTGATTTCACCTTTGATGACCAGGAAAAAAGCGAAAACCATCAGCAGGATCTGGTTCAGGTTCGACATCGCGCTAAGCGCAGACTGATAATAGACCCCAGCCTTACGCAACTTTAAGCTAAGCCATGACTGATTGTTACTGCTATTAACCCAATCAAGCATCAGGTTTTTGTTGTTTAAGGTATGGATGGTACGTAGGGAATAGAGTAATTCAGTAATGAAAACGTTACGGTTTGACTGGCTCTCCTTCATTTTATCCATCAGCACTTCCGTATACTTGAAGTATCCCCAGGCCAACAGTAGCGACACCATCATCATCATCACGGGCACTAACACCAGGGCACCGAGATTAATGTAAATAATCACACAAAAAATAATAAATACCGGAATATCCGACACGCGCTGGAAAACGGAATTTAACAGCACGGGCTTTATTTTTTGAAATTCTGTCCACAGAACAAACACGGAGGACATAGAGCTGCTTTTGGTGGTGTTGTAGATCAATGCCTCCACAAAAGAGACATCAATATTGACATCCTCCTGGCGCGAGACAATCGACTGATAGATATCTTTCGAGGATCGCAGTAAAAATTCAAAGACGATAAATACCAGTACGATACCCACCACCCCAAACAGAGAGGCGGTCGATGACCCCGGTACAAGCTTATCGTAGTAAATGTTACTGAAAACCGGGATAGTCAGGGCAAACAAGGCCATAAACAGCGAGGTAAAAAAATACTTACTGTAAAAAACTTTATTATTTTGCAGTCCGGATTTTAATATCGAGCTGATTTTTATTGATTCAGTCATCCCGCTTAAAGGCTGGATCAGAAAGACCGAAATCGTCTGGATGTTTTCTCTGGCGCACGCAACGACACCCAACTCGTTGTTACGCTTGACCAGCTGTAGCCCCCTTCCTGGCACCCGACACACACCATCCATTGCATGTCGGAGGTTAATATAATCAGCGGCATATTTTCATTCAGCAAATCGTCGGGGCGCGAGAATTTCACCTCGTGGATCATCAGACCTAATGATAGAAAATAGTTTTTAATCTGCGCTTCATGGTTCGGATCGTTTTTATCATATTGCGACAGCGTGACCGGTATTTTTGCTTCATCTATTTCGATACGTGAGTCGTGGTTTTTGGCGATGTATTGCATAACGCCAGCCAGGCCTAAATCATATAGCGTAAAATCATTCATAGAATTTGCACTCATTCCCCCGCACGTCCTGTACGGGGGAAACGGTTATTTATTGATGGTGATGTTGCTGATCGTCCTGATTATCTTCGACGCTCTGGCTAATGCTCATCACTTGTGCCGCGAAGCTGGCTGCTTCATGCGAAGAGGATTGATCCGCTGCAGAATGCGGCGCGTCACTCTCATCGCTGCGGGCGTCGTCCATGCCTGCAACGACGCTGCGGCTACTGGTATCCACCGTAAAGGCGATATCCTGACGTTCGCTATTCCCGGCACTGTCCTGCGTGCGCAACACCAGAGAATGTGGGCCATCCTCCAGCGCCACAGGCACGTCGAACTGCGTAGGGCCAGACGGCGAAGGCACCAGCGGATGCGTGACACCGTCCAGTTCAACGCTGGCATGGGTAATGCTGGCGTCCAGGTTGAACTCAAAGACCGGATGCGACGACTCCACTTCTATGGTGTCCCTGGTGTCCTGCTCGCTACTGTACAGACTGCTGCGTAGCGACACCGGGTCATCGGTTCCAACATCCACATCGTGCGTCACGGTGCTGGTGTTACCCGCCACGTCGGTAATGGTGAAGGTAAGCTGATGCTCGCCCTGCGCCACATCCTCAAGCTGGAGATTCCAGTTACCGTCTTTATCCACGTTTGCCGTCAGCACATCGCCATTATCCAGTGAAACGCTAACCAGGGCTCCCGCTTCGCCATGCCCGCTAAACGATAAGGTTGACTCATCGGTCTGCCACGTTTCTTCCTGGCTACTCGTACCATCGAAAGTCACATCAAAATTATCGACATGGGTATCGACCGTGAACTCAACCGACTGGCTGGCGGTATTACCTGCCGCATCGCTGACATTCACCACCAACGTCCAGGTGCCTTCAGCCAGCGCCTCTTCAGGTGTCCAGATCCAGTGGCCTGATTCATCCTGCGTGGCGCTGTGGGTTTCGCCGTTTATGGTCACCGTTACGGTAGTTGCATCAGGATCGATGTTACTCAGGATAAACGTTGGGGTGTCGTCCTTAGTAATGTTGTCCCCTGAGGCACCGCTATCGCTGCCAGCATCCAGGGCGATCGTCGGCGTGCTGATAGTGGTGTCGATAGTGTAATCCAGGGACGCATCCGCGCTATTGCCCGCCGCATCGGTCACGGTCACCACTAACGTTCCGCTGCCGTCCGCCAGCGGGGTGTCCGGCGTATACGTCCAGTTACCCTGCTCATCCTTGGTTGCGCTGTGCGTTTCACCGTTCAGCGTCACCATCACTGACGTGGCGTCCGGGTCGATATTACTCAGGATAAAGGTTGGCGTCGTATCCTTCGTCAGATTATCACCCACCGTACCACTATCGCTGCCCGCATCCAGGGCGATCGTCGGCGTGCTGATAGTGGTGTCGATGGTGTAATCCAGGGACGCATCCGCGCTATTGCCCGCCGCATCGGTCACTGTCACCACCAACGTTCCGCTGCCGTCCGCCAGCGGGGTGTCCGGCGTATACGTCCAGTTACCCTGCTCATCCTTGGTTGCGCTGTGCGTTTCACCGTTCAGCGTCACCATCACCGACGTGACGTCCGGGTCGATATTACTCAGGATAAAGGTTGGCGTCGTATCGCTGGTGATATTATCCCCTGCCGTTGCGGTGTCACTGTCCGTATCCATCATTACTGTTGGTGTGCTTAGCGTACTGTCAATGGTGAAATCCAGTGAAGATTCCGCAGTGTTACCTGCGCCATCCGTGACTTTCACCTTCAGGGTCCAACTACCGTCTGACAGCGCAGTTTCCGGCGTATACGTCCAGTTACCCTGCTCATCTTTGGTTGCGCTGTGCGTTTCGCCATTCAGCGTCACCATCACCGAAGTGACATCCGGGTCAATATTGCTCAGGATAAAGGTTGGCGTCGTCTCATTCGTCAGGTTGTCACCGACATCACCGGTATCGCTGCTGGCATCAAGAGCCACCGTCGGCGTACTGATACTAGTGTCAACGGTGAAATCCAGGCTGGACTGCTTAGTATTCCCTGCCGCATCGGTTACTTTCACCTCAACGGTCCAGTTACCGTCTGCCAGCGGGGTTTCCGGCGTATAGATCCAGTTACCCGAAGCGTCTTTGGTCAGGGTTTGCGTATTGCCGTTTAAGGTCACCTCTACCTTCGTCACATCAGCGTCAACGTTAGTCACGACAAACGTCGGTTTAACGGTTTGCGTGATGTTATCGCCCACCGTGCTAGTATCGCTTGCCGCATCCATGGCGATGACCGGCGCGCTGAGCACAGTATCAATAGTAAAGCTAAAGGATTGCGTTGCGGTATTTCCTGCCGCATCCGTTGCGCTCACCTGAACGTCACATTCGCCGTCACTTAGCGGAGTTCCCCATGTTACGGTCCAGACGCCATCGCTGATCTTCGTTGCCTGCACCGTCGTTCCATCAATCGTTACGCTCACCGCAACGACATCCTTCTCGATGTTACTCAAAACCAGCGTCGGGGTTGAGTCATTGGTCAGGTTGTCGCCCAGCGCACCACCGTCTGAGGACACATCCAGCGCCACGGCTGGCGTCGTGAACATCACATCAAGGTCGACAGGCACGCTGATATTGGTGGCAGAATCCTCTGCCTGAATGCTGACTTTACCGCCATCAGGATAGTTAATCGCGGTACTCCAACTGCCGGAGCTGTTGACATTAACCGTGGTGATAACGTTGCCGGACTCATCCTTGATAACAATGGTCGTTCCCGCTTCCGCCTTGCCTGAGAGGATCCACAGGTTCCCCTCTTCGTTCCAGGAAGAGATCTCTACCGTTGGCGTATTTGGCGCAACGCTATCGACCAGAATGTCATGGTTAATGGTTTGGGTATTGCCGGCAGTATCTTTAATGGTGAAGGTTAAATTGCTGGTCCCTTCAGGCAACGCGCTGGCCTTGATGCTCCAGGTGCCATCGGCGGCAACTGTGGTGGTAGCCACCACCATCCCTGCCACCATCAGGGTGACAGTAGCCCCCGCCTCACCGACGCCATTAAAGACAGGCGTGCGGTTGTTAACTACCCATTTATCGGCCGAACTGTCTTTGTCGTCCTGCACGTTGGCGGTGAACTGGCTGATGGAGGTATCAATCACTATCGTGAAGGTTGAGACGGTACTGTCGTTCCCCGCGCGGTCTTCTGAACTCACCTGGACGGTCCATGTCGCATCGCTAAGCAACATAGGATTAACGTTTACGCTCCATTTTCCTGTACCGTCTGCCCAGACGTTGCTAACGGTCATTCCATTAATTTTGACAGTGACATAGCTGTTAGCCTCAGCCATACCGCTCAGCTTAATACCTGCAGAAATATCATTGATGTAAATCGTACCATCAACGGTGTGGTCAGCGACGCTCTCTCCGTTAATATTGTCCAGCGTGACGGGAGTATCGTTAACCGTATCGATCGTGAACTTCTGATCGCCAGTGGAGGCCGTATTGCCGGCGGCATCGGCAATATCAAAGCGGATGGTATGGCTACCGTCGTCCAGCGCTTGCGGAACGGTATATTGATAATTTCGCCCGGAGATCGTGATGGTTTCCACATACTTACCATCAATATAAACCTTGACGGGCTGACCCGTTTCACCGTTGATCTGGAACGTCGGCGTCGTTCGGGCGGTAACATAATCGTTAGAGTAGAGGCCACCATCAGGATTCATTTTATCCAGCTCAATCCAGGTGCTGGTATCGACCGTAACCAGAATGCGTGCCGACTCTGCGGTATTGCCCGCCGTATCTTCCGCCACTACGCGGATGGAATATTCACCGTCAGCCAACGTAGTTGGGTATTGCCACGTCCAGTTGCCTTCGTCATCCGCCGTTACCGTTGCGACCGTTTTTTCATCCACCAGAATAGAAATCGTCGCCCCCGGCTCTCCCGTACCATGGAAGGCTGGCGTATTGTCGCTGGTTATGTTGTCATCCAGCGAGCCTGAGTTAGACGCGTCATCCAGGTTGATGGTCGGGTAATCGGTATGGCTATCCAGCGTGAAGACAAATGGATCGCTGGTCTGGCTGTTTCCGGCCACATCCGTGATCTGTACCGTCAGGCTGTACTCGCCATCATCATTGAGGATCAGCGGTACCGTCCAACTGCCATCAGCCGCTACGGTAACCTGGCCTGCCGCGACGCCATTCAAATAGACGGTAATCGTAGCGCCGCTTTCACCGGTACCTGTGACACTCAGCGCTTTACTATTGGTCAGGTCCGGCAGCGTATCGACGCTAAAATTGTCAACTACGGTATCAATAACAACGGTAGTCGTTGCACTGGTTGCGGTATTGCCTGCCGCATCCGTCGACACCATTTTAATATCATAAGAACCGTCGGCGCTTTCCGGCATCGTCCAGCTCACTGTCCCTGCCGCATCGGCGGTTACCGTGGCAACTTTTTCGCCATTGACATAAACATCGACCGTCGCATTAGGATTGGTGACTGCCGTCAGGGTTGGCGTAGTCACTTTGGTGATGGCGTCCAGCGTGTCCGCACTGTTGGAATCACGACTCAGGACTACGTCAGTGATGCTATTTTGCGTATCGCGGGTAATATCGATATTTTTGGAGACGGTATTGCCAGCAGCATCGGTGGAAGTCACCACAAAGGTTTGCATCCCCTCCTGCAGCGTAATTTCCGTACTCCATGCACCATCGCTCTCCACGGCAATGGTAGCCAGAATCTCGCCCTGCGTATTGGCGATCGTAACGGTTGAGCCCGCTTCTGCGGTACCGTCAAGGTGAACGCTGGTTTTTTGGGTGATGTTGTCGGTATCGCTGGTGCCGGTATCATCCGTATCGCGTAAATCAACGGTCAGTGGCGCAATATAGGTATCGAGAACAAAACTCTCCGGGCCGAAGGTTTCTGTGTTACCCGCCACATCTGTTACCGAGAAGCTAATCTCATGCTCTCCGTCAGCGCCAATGTTTGTAATCGATGCCAGCCATTTACCATCACTGGCGGCAACCGTTTCCACCACTACACGACCGTCAATCATCACCTTGATATGCGCGCCGGCTTCAGAGATTCCGCTCACTACCGGGGTATTGGTGTTCAGATACCCTTCATCATTTAATCCGTTAATATCCCAGTCAAGAGGAACCACATGCGTGTCAATGACCAGACTTGCAGGGTCAGATTTTACCTCCTCCCCGTTGTTCGGGTTAATGACGCTCACCTCTATGCTGTAGGTCCCTTCAGCCATTTCTGGCAGGTTAAAGTTGTAGCGTCCGGTTGAGTCCGTTGCCGCGGTACCAACCACCTCACCGTTAACATAGATCGTCACGGTGCTGCCCGGCAGCGATGTCCCGGTAATTGATGGCGTCGTATCATTAGTGACAAAGTCACCAATGGAGCCGCTATCCGATGCGGTTTGTAGCTGCAGTGTCGGTGGATCGACGTCGATCAGCGGAATGATAAAGGCGAAGTTAGTGGCATCAGAGACGTTACCCGCTTTGTCGGTCGCGACGACGCTAATAATATGATCGCCAGAGTTAATGGCGCTCGGCGGCGTCCATGACCATGTTCCGTTGCTGTCCGCCACAACACTGGCGACAGTAACGCCATCAATACTTATCACCAGCGTCGATCCTGCTTCCGCAGTACCGCTGAATTCTGGCGCCAGACTTAAGGCTTCATGGTTATTCCCGGGATCGGACTCGCTCAATGCAACACCCGGCGCGTTAACCACTGTATCGATAACAAAATCAATGTTGCTTGCCTGGGTGTTTCCGGCCTTATCGGTCGCTGTAACCGAGATGGTATAGTTGCCATCAGTCAAATCACCCAGCGTAATAGACCAGGTCCCGTCCGAGGCAGGAGAGATCGTTTGGGTCTGAATCGCATTACCGCTCTCATCCAGCACGGTCACCACTAGCGTTGCGTCTTTGTCCGTCAGACCGCCGAACGTAGGTGACGTATCTTTGGTGATTTTATCCGTCTGCGAAGAGCCTGTATCAGAAGAGGCCAGCAGCTCCACCGACAGCGCAACGTGTGTGTCAATGGTAAAATTCATGCTGCTTTCAGCGGTATTACCGGCTTTATCCGTAACGGTCACTTCTGCGGTGTAGTTACCATCCGCCAGATTGGCTGAGGTAACCGTCCATTCCCCAGCTTCATTTTGTGTCGCCGTATATTTCGCACCGTTTATAACAACAAACACGGTATCAACATCGTCCGGCACGCCGGAAACTATGAACGTCGGCTGCGTATCATTGGTTAACGAATCACTTGAGCTATCGCCAGAATCACTGGCGCTATCCATCGAAATGGTTGGCTGCGGGATCTGAGTGTCAATCGTAAAAGTCAGGGTCTCTGTCTGGTGGTTGCCCGCGACATCGACCATCTCCACGGTGGCGGTGTAAGTACCATCCGCTAGCATGTCAGCGGTATAAATCCACTCGCCCTGGGCGTTTTTCTCCAGCGTCTGCGTGTGCCCATTGAGCGTGACGGTGACGGAGGTGAGTTCCTCCGCCGCGCTAATCTGGATACGCGGCACTGAGACGTTAGTCAGGTTATCGGTGGTATTCTGCCCGGTATCATCCAGCAGCAGCACGGCAGGAGAGTCAACCACCGTATCAACGGTAAAGTTATAGGTTGTCGATGCGCTGTTACCCGCATTATCCGTAAAGGTCACGACCACGCTATATGCGCCATCCGCCAGGCTTTGCGGTACCTGCCAGCTCGTTGTCGACGGATCCAGTGACAGCGTCGTGTCACCAAGAGTTACCGTTATACTGGCGATATCGGCAGGTACGCCGCTGATACTGATAACCGGTTTCGTCACGTTGGTGATGTTATCATCAGTGCTGCCGCTGTTGCTGCCATTATCCAGCGCCAGAACCGGTGCCGAGCAAATGGTATCAACGGTAAAGCTCATTGAGGATGATTTGGTATTGCCTGCATCATCTTCAACCTTAACAGTTGCGGTATAGGTTCCATCCGGGAGGGCATCGGCATCGGGTAACTGCAAGCCCCATACTCCATTCTTTTCCGTCGCGTTATAGGTTTTATTGTTGATAGTGACAGTGACGCTATAAGCATCGCTATCGATATTATCGAGCGTGAAATATGGCGTCGTATCGTTGGTTAGGTGATCGTTTGACAAGGTCCCCGTATCACTTGCAGCCGCTAAATCGATTGTTGGTGTGCTAAGGGTGGTATCCACCACAAATTTGAGTTCGGTGCTGGCGGTGTTACCCGCTTTATCCACTACTGAAACGTCGAGAGTGTAGTTGCCATCTGCCAGTGCCGGAGCCGAGTAGATCCAGCGGCCGGACTCATCCTTCGTCAACGAAGTCACCGTGCCGTTGAGGGTAACGCTCACCGACTCCACATCCGCCGGAACGCTGATTTCAAATTCAGGGGCATTGCTCTTCGTTATGTTATCGCTGTCGGAATATCCCGTGTCGTCACCGACGACAAAGTCCACCGATACCGACGTTTGCGTATCAATGGTGAAGGTCAGCGGAGTTTCTTTGGTATTTCCGGCGTTATCCGTCACCGTGGCAATTAAGATGTAAGTGCCGTCTGCCAGCGCTTCATCCGGCGTAAAACTCACCGGCTGACTGGTCAAATCCACAGGAATATCTTTGCCGTTCAGGTTCACCGTCAGACTATAAACATCTTTATCCAGCGAACCAAACTCAAACGTCGGCTGGGTATTGTTAGTGTAATTATCGGCGGAACTACTGCCGCTGTCGTCCTCGTCTTTAAGATCCACCGTCACAGGTGTAAGCGTTGTATCGATAGTAAAGGTGAAAGTTTCCTGGGTTGTGTTGCCCGCTTTATCCATCACGTTGACGACAATCGAATGCTCACCATCGGACAACGCCGAGCTGGCGGTGTAGGTCCACTTGCCATTGGTTTTCGTCAGCGTCTGAGCATCACCGCCGTCCAGTGCCACCGAGACATGCGTAACATCTGCGGCAACGCTAATATCAAAGCTTGGGATGGTATCGTTCGTTAAATGGTCATCCGAAGAAAAACCGGTATCATCAGACATGGTAATCTGATCGATTGCCACCGTGGTATCAATGGTAAAATCGAGATCGGACGTCCGTTCGTTCCCCGCTTTATCGGTTGCCGTGACCGTTATCGTATAGTCCCCATCGGCCAGTTTAGGAGCCTGGAATACCCACTCGCCGTCGGCATTTTTGGTGACGTCATAGTCGACACCGTTCAGGGTGACGATAACTGAATAGATATCACTATCAACATTGTTGATAACAAATTCGGGCTGCGTTTTCGACGTCAGATTATCGTCGTCGCTATCACCCGAGTCGGATGAGCTGCTGAGATCGATAGTTGGCGTCGATAATGTAGTATCTACTGTAAAGGAGAAGGTCTGCGTTGAGGTATTTCCCGCCCGATCCTGCACTTCCAGGATCATTTTATGATTGCCATCCGAAAGTGCCGATGGAGGCGTAAAGCTCCAGTTACCGCTGCCATCCTGCGTCAGCGTAATCGGCCCCCCATCAAGCGTAATGACGGCATGCGTCACGTCGCTGTCCATGTTGCTTATCAGGAACGTGGGCTTATTGTTACTCGTCAAATGATCGGTAGCGTCATAACCCGTGTCATCACCCGCGTCGAACGCAATAGTCGGTACGGAAAGCTGGTTATCAAAGGTGATCGTTTTCGTGTCGCTGGTGGTGTTCCCTGCAGCATCTTCAACGGTAACGGTCAGCGTGTAATCTCCAGCGACAGAGAGTATCGGCGAGGTGACGGTCCAGTCACCGTTGGCATTTTTCACCACGGTACAGGCAAGACCGTTAATCGTTGCCGTCAGGCTGACGACATCATCAGAGGTGGTGACGTTAAATATCGGTTGGGCAGCATTCGTGATGCCATCGGAGGACGAATCCCCGGTATCTGTCGTCAGAGTGATGGAATTAATATCCACCGAGGTATCCACGGTGAAATCATATGTCGACGTTCTTTGGTTTCCTGCTTCATCAGTAACGCGTACATCCAGCGTATATTTCCCTTCAACAAGGGCGGTTTCTGGAGTATAGGTCCAACTGCCATCCGCTTGTTTCTTAATGGTTGTCGTCGCGCCGTTCAGCGTCACTTCGATGCTGTAAACATCTGCCGGCACATTGCCTAGTTCAAACGTAGGTTTTGTATCGTTGGTAACATTGTCGCCTACCACACCACTGTCATCCGCCGCCATCATCTTGACGGTGAGCGGCTCCAGGGTGGTGTCAATGGTGAATGTTTGCGCGCGATTCGCCGTATTGCCTGCGTCATCCGTAACGGTCACCGTAAGCGTATATTCACCGTCCGCAAGGGCAGATGGCAGAGTCACCACCCACTTCCCTTCCTGGAAAATGGCATCCTGAGTCAGTGAGCCTATGCTGACAGTGACAGCATGCGCATCAGCAGGCGCGGTGATCGCAAACGTTGGGGTGGAATCGTTGGTCATCCAGTCGTTTTGCACGCCGGTATCACTTTGCAGAGTAATACCGTCCACGCTGGTGGAGGTGTCAATGGTCACGGAGAGTGAGGTCGTCTTTTCATTACCTGCATCATCAACAACCGTCAATTGGGCCTGCCAAACCCCATCCGGCAGATCGGCGGGAACGGTAAAGGTAGCACTGCCATTTTCAACCGTAATAGGCCATGTCTGACCGTTAATCGTCAGTGAAACGCTGACAACGTCGCTATCGATATTGCCGATCACAAACGTTGGGCGCACATCCTGAGTGACATTATCTGAATCACTGTGCCCCGTATCGCTATCGCTTGAAAGCTGCAGCGTCGGCACAGAAAGGGTCGTATCAACCGTAAAATTGAGATCTTTATTACTGGTATTACCCGCTTCATCTGTTACGGTAACCGACACAGTATGTGCTCCATCGGCGAGCACCGCGGTGGAAAAATGCCACTTTCCATCGGTCTGCTTAGAAGCTTCACCAGCCGCTTTACCATCAATCATTATGCTGACATGCGTGACATCATCCGGCACGCCGATCGCAAACTCAGGTGTATTCACATTGGTTTGGTTATCGGTGGTGCTTGAACCGGTATCATCCAGAAGCACGATAGAGTCGATGTGAGTGACAGTATCTATTTCAAACCTGGCAGCGTCAGAGGTGCTCTGATTACCCGCCATGTCTTCAACCGTGACCGTTATCGTATATTGCCCATCGTCCAGCGCAACCGGACAGGCCCAGGCTCCGCTTTCGTAGGTTTCACTGTCCAGTGTCCAACTATCTTTATAGCTGCCATCGCTACTCACAATCGCTATCGTAATCGTATTGACGTCATCAGTATCCACGCCACTAATCTGGAATTGCGGCTTCGTCTCATTAGTCAGCCCATCGGTCTGGCTGTCACCCGAATCAGATACCGTCGCAAGTTCGACTGTCGGTTTATCGACAATGGTATCGATAGTAAAGCTAATCTTACTGTCAGCACTGTTACCTGCCACGTCAGTCACCGTCACAGTTGCAGTGTAACTGCCATCTTGCAACTCATCAGGTAGGGTGAAAGAAGTACTCTTGCTCAGATCTATTGTGTAGTGCTGCCCGGTGCTCAACGTCAGGGTAATAGTGGCGACATCGTCCGGAATATTGCTGAACTTAAACGTCGGTGTTGTGTCCGCAGTATAATTATCTGTCGAGCTCTCTCCCGTGTCAGACGTCTTATCCAGCACAATATTGACTGGCAGAACCTCTGTATCCACCGTGATAGCCAGCGCCGCCGAGGTCGCGGTGTTGCCGGCGTCATCGGTCACCTGCACGCTGATGCTGTAGTCGCCGTCCGCCAGTTCCGGGGCGGTAAAGGTCCACTTGCCCTCAGCCTTCACGGCGTCATAGGCGGTGCCGTTGATAAGAACCTGCACCTTCGTCACATCCGCATCGATATTCCCCAGCGTAAAGGCTGGCGTGGTGTCGTTCGTGATGTTGTCGCTGTTGAGGCTGCCGCTGTCTGACGCATCCGCCAGATCGATGGTCGGCACCGACAGCGTGGTGTCCACCGTAAAGGTCAGGATGGCCGAGTCCGCGGTGTTGCCCGCCAGATCGGTGACGGTGGCCACGATGGTGTGGTCGCCGTCGGCCAGCGCGGCGCTGTCAATATGCCACTGCCCGTCCGCGGCCTTCGTCGCCGCCACCGGCTTACCGCCGTCGATGCTCACCATCACGCTGACGGCGTCGTTCTCCGTGGTGATGGTAAAGCCCGGGGTGGCGTCGTTAGTCTGGTTATCCCCCGCCGTACCGGTGTCGTCGCTCAGGGCGATCACCGGCGCCGCCACGCTGGTGTCCACCGTGATGGCCAGCGCGGTGGAGGTCTGCACGTTCCCCGCGTCGTCAGTCACCTGCACGGTGATGCTGTAGTCGCCGTCCGCCAGCTCCGGGGCGGTAAAGGTCCACTTGCCCTCAGCCTTCACGGCGTCATAGGCGGTGCCGTTGATAATGATCTGCACCTTCGTCACGTCCGCATCAATACTGCCCAGCGTGAACGCCGGCGTGGTGTCGCGGGTGATGTTGTCGCTGTTGAGGCTGCCGCTGTCTGACGCATCCGCCAGATCGATGGTCGGCACCGACAGCGTGGTGTCGACGGTGAAGGTCAGTGAGGACGTTGCGGTGTTGCCGGCCAGGTCGGTGACGGTGGCCACAATGGTGTGGTCGCCGTCGGCCAGCGCGGTACTGTCAATATGCCACTGCCCGTCCGCGGCCTTCGTCGCCGCCACCGGGGTGCCGCCGTCAATACTCACCATCACGCTGAACGCGTCCGGATCGGTGCTGACAGTGAAGCCCGGGGTGGCGTCGTTAGTCTGGTTGTCGCCGGGGGTACCGGTGTCGTCGCTCAGGGCGATCACCGGCGCCGCCACGCTGGTGTCCACCGTCACAGCCAGCGCGGTGGAGGTCTGCACGTTCCCCGCGTCGTCGGTCACCTGCACGGTGACGCTGTAGTCGCCGTCCGCCAGTTCCGGGGCGGTAAAGGTCCACTTGCCCTCAGCCTTCACGGCGTCATAGGCGGTGCCGTTGATAATGACCTGCACCTTCGTCACGTCGGCGTCGATACTGCCCAGCGTGAACGCCGGCGTGGTGTCGTTCGTGATGTTGTCGCTGTTGAGGCTGCCGCTGTCTGACGCATCCGCCAGGTCGATGGTCGGCACCGACAGCGTGGTGTCCACCGTAAAGGTCAGGGCGGCCGAGTCCGCGGTGTTGCCGGCCAGGTCGGTGACGGTGGCCACAATGGTGTGGTCGCCGTCGGCCAGCGCGGTGCTGTCAATATGCCACTGCCCGTCGGCGGTCTTCGTCGCCGCCACCGGGGTGCCGCCGTCGATGCTCACCATCACGCTGAACGCGTCCGGATCGGTGCTGACAGTGAAGCCCGGCGTGGCGTCGCGGGTCTGGTTATCCCCCGCCGTGCCGGTGTCGTCGCTCAGGGCGATCACCGGCGCCGCCACGCGGGTGTCCACCGTCACAGCCAGCGCGGTGGAGGTCTGCACGTTCCCCGCGTCGTCGGTGACCTGCACCGTGACGCTGTAGTCGCCGTCCGCCAGCTCCGGGGCGGTAAAGGTCCACTTGCCCTCAGCCTTCACGGCGTCATAGGCGGTGCCGTTGATAATGACCTGCACCTTCGTCACGTCCGCATCAATACTGCCCAGCGTGAACGCCGGCGTGGTGTCGTTCGTGATGTTGTCGCTGTTGAGGCTGCCGCTGTCTGACGCATCCGCCAGATCGATGGTCGGCACCGACAGCGTGGTGTCGACGGTGAAGGTCAGTGAGGACGTTGCGGTGTTGCCCGCCAGGTCGGTGACGGTGGCCACAATGGTGTGGTCGCCGTCGGCCAGCGCGGTACTGTCAATATGCCACTGCCCGTCCGCGTCCTTCGTCGCCGCCAGCGGCTTACCGCCGTCGATGCTCACCATCACGCTGACGGCGTCGTTCTCCGTGGTGATGGTAAAGCCCGGGGTGGTGTCGTTGGTCTGGTTGTCGCCGGGGGTGCCGGTGTCGTCGCTCAGGGCGATCACCGGTACCGCCACGCGGGTGTCCACCGTCATGGCCAGCGCGGTGGAGGTCTGCACGTTCCCCGCGTCGTCAGTCACCTGCACGGTGACGCTGTAGTCCCCGTCCGCCAGTTCCGGGGCGGTAAAGGTCCACTTGCCCTCAGCCTTCACGGCGTCATAGGCGGTGCCGTTGATAATGACCTGCACCTTCGTCACGTCCGCATCAATACTGCCCAGCGTGAACGCCGGCGTGGTGTCGTTCGTGATGTTGTCGCTGTTGAGGCTGCCGCTGTCTGACGCATCCGCCAGATCGATGGTCGGCACCGACAGCGTGGTGTCGACGGTGAAGGCCAGTGAGGACGTCGCGGTGTTACCGGCGAGGTCGGTGACGGTGGCCACGATGGTGTGGTCGCCGTCGGCCAGCGCGGTGCTGTCAATATGCCACTGCCCGTCCGCGTCCTTCGTCGCCGCCAGCGGCTTACCGCCGTCGATGCTCACCATCACGCTGAACGCGTCCGGATCGGTGCTGACAGTGAAGCCCGGCGTGGCGTCGTTAGTCTGGTTATCCCCCGCCGTGCCGGTGTCGTCGCTCAGGGCGATCACCGGCGCCGCCACGCGGGTGTCCACCGTCACAGCCAGCGCGGTGGAGGTCTGCACGTTCCCCGCGTCGTCAGTCACCTGCACCGTGACGCTGTAGTCCCCGTCCGCCAGCTCCGGGGCGGTAAAGGTCCACGTCCCGTCCGTCAGTGTCGCCGGGTAAGCCGTCCCGTTGATCAGCACCTGTACGCTGATCACGTCGGCGTCGATACTGCCCAGCGTGAACACCGGCGTGGTGTCGCGGGTGATGTTGTCGCTGTTGCTGCTGCCGCTGTCTGACGCATCCGCCAGGTCGATGGTCGGCACCGACAGCGTGGTGTCGACGGTGAAGGCCAGTGAGGACGTTGCGGTGTTACCGGCCAGGTCGGTGACGGTGGCCACAATGGTGTGGTCGCCGTCGGCCAGCGCGGTGCTGTCAATATGCCACTGCCCGTCGGCGGCCTTCGTCGCCGCCACCGGGGTGCCGCCGTCAATGCTCACCATCACGCTGATGGCGTCGTTATCCGTGGCAATGGCAAAGCCCGGGGTGGCGTCGTTAGTCTGGTTATCCCCCGCCGTGCCGGTGTCGTCGCTCAGGGCGATCACCGGCGCCGCCACGGTGGTGTCCACCGTCACAGCCAGCGCGGTGGAGGTCTGCACGTTCCCCGCGTCGTCGGTGACCTGCACCGTGACGCTGTATGTCCCGTCCGCCAGTTCCGGGGCGGTAAAGGTCCACTTGCCCTCTGACTGCACGACGTCATAGGCGGTATCATTGATAAGAACCTGCACCTTCGTCACATCGGCGTCGATACTGCCCAGCGTGAACGCCGGCATGGTGTCGTTCGTGATGTTGTCGCTGTTGAGGCTGCCGCTGTCTGACGCATCCGTCAGATCTATGGTCGGCACCGACAGCATGGTGTCCACCGTAAAGGCCAGTGAGGACGTCGCGGTGTTGCCCGCGAGGTCGGTGACGGTGGCTACAATGGAGTGATCGCCGTCGGCCAGCGCGGCGCTGTCAATATGCCACTGCCCGTCCGCGTCCTTCGTCGCCGCCACCGGGGTGCCGCCGTCAATGCTCACCATCACGCTGACGGCGTCGTTATCCGTGGCAATGGCAAAGCCCGGGGTGGTGTCGTTAGTCTGGTTGTCGCCGGGGGTACCGGTGTCGTCGCTCAGGGCGATCACCGGCGCCGCCACGCTGGTGTCCACCGTCATGGCCAGTGTGGTCGAGTTAGCGGTATTACCCGCATTGTCGGTGACGATAACACTGATGCTATAGTCGCCATCCGCCAGTTCCGGGGCGGTAAAGGTCCACTTGCCCTCTGACTGCACGGCGTCATAGGCGGTGCCGTTGATAATGACCTGCACGCTGATCACGTCAGCATCGATATTGCCCAGCGAGAATGTTGGCGTGGTGTCCCGGGTGATGTTGTCGCTGTTGAGGCTGCCGGTGTCTGACGCATCCGCCAGATCCAGCGTAGGGATAGAAACCTGGGTATCAATGGTGACCTGAATTTTTTCTGATGTCGCTGAGTTGCCGGCGACATCTGTTGCCGTGATATAAAAAATGTAGCTTCCATCGGTCAACGCCTGCGATCCCGTGAAGCTATAAGACCAATTTCCGTTAGCATCCGCGCTGACTTTCCCGATGGCCTTCCCGTCCTGATAAATAGTGATGCTGGAATAAGCCTCGGCTGAACCAGAGAAAATCGGGGAAGCGTTATTGGTAATGCGATCGGCATCACTTATGCCGCTATCGCTATCAAGATGGATTGTGGGTGTTTCCATCGTACTATCGACCACAATATCCAGCGTGGTCGAGTTTGCGCTGTTGCCGGCGGCATCTGTTGCACGTACAACGACGGCATGCTCGCCATCAGCTAAGCTCGCCTCTTCCGTGATACGATAGTTCCAGACGCCATTTTTATCAGAGACAACCTGACCGACTACGGTACCATCAATAAAGATCTCGATCGTCGCGTTGGCTTCAGCCGTTCCGGTTAACAACGGCTGCGTTTCCTTGGTGATACCATCATCATTCGACGATCCCGTATCTGAACCCGTGTCTAATTTAAGCGACGGCGTGACGGTGACGGTATCAATGACCAGATCGTAACTACTGCTCGATGTGTTCCCCACCTCATCCTGAGCCTGAATAGTCAGCGTATAATCGCCATCGGAAAGCGCCGGATTAGGGTCATATTCGAACTGCCAGTTGCCATTAGCATCAGCCTGGGTAGTGCCCACGGCTTTACCGTCAACCATCACTGTAATGGTGGCGTATTTTTCAGCGGTCCCGTCAATTGTTAAATTATCATTTTGCCGGGTGATCCAGTCAGTCTGGCTTATCCCTGTATCATCTTCAGCCTGCAACGTGGCAACCGGTGACGTCGTGCTGGTATCGACAGTGAAAGTACAATCGGCAGATGATGGAGAAACGTTTCCCGCAAGGTCAGTCGCATAAGCCACTGCAGTATAGCTACCATCAGCCAGATCGCTTGGCAAGGTAAACGACCAGATACCATCGTGGTTTGCCGTCACCGTGCCACAGGCCTTGCCATCAATATAAATCGTCACCGTACTGCCCGCTTCTGCTGTACCGGTAAAGGCTGGCGTGGCGTCGTTTGTCAGAATATCGCCTGATTTTGAAACGGTGTATTTATCCAGTTCAATATCGGGCGATACGGGAGCAACCGTATCAATAGTATATTCGTAGCTGAAGGTTTGCTGGTTGCCCGCATAATCGGTTACGGTGATTGAGAGTTCGTTCAGCCCTTCTGCAGAGGCCTGCGCCAGGTTAAAGCTGAAATTACCACTCTGTGAAGCATCAATTTCAATCTTTTCCCCGGTCGTCAGGTTAGTGATCACAATATGACTATTTGGGTCAGTTTTACCGGTAAACGCTGGATAAATATCGTTGGTATAATTGTCCCCGGCAACTCCGCTGTCTGACTGGCTAGTCATTGCCAGTGTGAATGCATCGATATCGGTATCGACAGTCACATCTATTTGTGCGGTTGAGGTATTACCCGCACGATCGGAAGAGACCACTTCAAAAGTATAAATACCATCAGCGGTAATTTTATTTTCCGGCAGTGTATATTGCCAGTTCCCCATGGAATCCACGCTGATATCGGCCACTTTGTAGCCATTAAGATATAACTCGAGCGTTGAGTTCGGTTCAGCATTACCATGCAGAGAAGGCGTTTTATCATTAGTCAGGCTATCGGTCGAGGACATCCCCGTATCACTGGATTCATCAAGAATAATAACGGGTGTTTCTGGGGGAATCGTATCCAGCGTAATAACGCCGGTCGTTGATGCCGTGTTTCCCGCTTTATCCGTAGCATCAATCTCAATATTATTAATGCCTTCATTTAATTCTGAACCACTAAACTGATACGACCAGGCGCCATCAGAATCTACGGTGACTGTGGTAAGCAGAACGCCATTGGCATAGATAGCAACCTGCGATCCTGCTTCGGCTTCACCAATAATTTTCGCATCGGTAAAACGGGTAAGATTTTCACCCTCAATGCGATCGGCTGCAGGAATGGCGTACTGATCGTCGAGTTCGAAACTGGGAGCCGCGATGACGGTATCAATGGTTACGATAATTTTCGCGCTACCGCTTCCCCCCTGCCCGTCCGTCACATCGACCTGGACGTTGTGTTGTCCGTCAGCCAGCACCGTGCCGCTATTGAATGAAAAGTTGCCCATCGCATCGGAGGTCGTGACGGCGACAACCACACCATCAATGCGCAGTGAAACTGTCAATCCGGGATCGGTAGAACCAACAAACTGCGGCGTGGTGACGTTGGTAATATTATCGTTTTTTACCCCAGAATCACTGCCGTCATCAAGCTTAAGAGCCACATCAATAGGTTTTACGTCGATGGGCGTTTCATCAGATTCTGATGAACTTGAAGAACTGGACGAACTGGATGAGTAATCAGAGAAAACGAGTCGACTGGCCTCAGCCACAGAGTCATCGTCATATTTCTTATGGTAAAGGCTGGCATCCAGCTGCTCTTCTCCCTGGTTCTGAGAGGCTGCGCCATTTTGGCCATTGCTCTGCGCTTTATCATTGAGGAACTCCTCAAGCTGCTTTTGAACTTCTGCAGAAGCTTTTTGCGCCTCTTCAGCTTCAGCACGCATTTTTTCTGCTTCATGCTTCAGATCAGCAGCCTCTTTTTTAGCTTCCTCAAGATCTTTCGCATTAATCTCGCTGATTTTATTAATATTATCTTTCAGCACGCGATCCTGACGCTGATCTGATAGTGCAGAGTCAAGCCGTTCAAGTTGAAGATTGCTTAAGTCGATCGTTTTCAGCAGTTGCTGACCTGAAACATCCTGCCCCTGGAATTTGAAGTGAACGTGGTTATTTTCAAGGCTTGAATAAAGAGCACCGTTAATAACGTTAACTACCACATTACCCGGAAAAATAAATTTAAAGTCGGTCCCACTAATGACGACTTTGGCACTATCCATAGCACCATACTGCTGTAAGTCGACAATTGAATCATTGCTTGCAAAAATAGTATTACTCATATTATCACCCTGAATTAATGAGTTGATTTACTGTCAGTGATGACCGGCTCACTGAAAACTTGTTGAAGGCCACGCAGCAATGGCGAGGCAAGGTATTTTAATATGCTGTGGTTGCCTGTAATAATGAAAGCATCTACCGTCATTCCAGGTTTGATAACATCACGTTCTTTTGTACCGATAGTGAACTCTACGATAGCTTTGTAATACCTCACCGTATTTCCATTAACCGTATCTTCGTAGGAGTCAGGACTGATTTGCTCTACTACACCGGTATAAGGTTTTGAACCCGAGAGAATAAATGAGAGAATTTTCACGTTAACCGAACCACCAACATAAATTTGATCGCGATCTTTAGGTTGAATTTTTACTTCCGCGAGCATTTTGGTTGACATTGGTTTAATCTCAAACAGCGAGTCAGCAGCCTGTATCACACCGCCTTTGGTAAAGGCATTTTTGTTAATTTGATAAATCACGCCATCAATGGGCGATCGGACGCGAGATTCTTTCATCTGCTTTTGTAATACACTCATGGCAGAGTCATTAAGCGCAGCTTCATGTTGAGCATCGACCAGGTTTTTCGACAAGGTATTACGAAAAGTAAAAACATCATCATTAATTTCGCTATGGATCACCTTTATCTCTTCTGATTTCGCTACTACCTGGCTTTCAAGATCGATAAGCTCAGACTTGAGACGCTCTGCTGCCTGTTTTTTTGCCAACAGAGTGGTATAAGAACTGATACCCTTTTTAACCAAAGGAGAAAGAAGATTAACCTCTTCCTGAACAAGCATTAGCTCGCTGTTCTTGCTGATTTTAGAAATACCTAAACGCTCAATTTCAGAATTGAGGCTGTTGATTTTATTATCCTTCGTTTTGGTCTGGCTAATTAACAATTGTATATTACCAATCAAGTCCTGATTCGTGATATTGCTAATATCAAAGAGAGTATAATCTTGCCTCCAGGCCAAAATGGACATCATTTCTTTGATATATAAGGCAAGATAGCGGTGCTGAGCTTGGGTACGTTCGTTTTCTTTCTGAATATCAAAGTTTGATGTTTCGGCAAGGACCTGGCCTTTGGTAACAAAATCCCCTTCCGCGACATGAATCGCATCAATCGTTCCTCCTTTAGAGAGAGAAACGACCTGAGTATTATCCTTGGTGATAATGACACCGCTGCCATGTACGACCGAATTTATCTTTATCAGGCTAAAAAGTAGGAGTATGACGAGGGTCATCACGACGATGACCATCATCAGATGGTCACACTGTTTCCTGTTCATTGCGACATAGAACCGCTTTTAGGCTGTATCTGGCCAGGTTCCAGATACAGTTCATGTAACAGATCGGCGAGTTGAGCCATCTGTTCAAGCTTCGCCTGATAGATAGAGAATTGTGACTCAATCATTGTCAGGTTAGCTTGATAATGTTCATTCCTGCTGGAAATAAAGTCGAGTAGCGATTTTTGACCTAATTTGAACTCTTCTTTATAGAGTTCAATGAGTTTCCCGGCATTTTCATAGGAGCGTTTAGATATTGCTAATGAATCTTTTCCTGTCATATATTTAGAGACAGAAGCATCAACACTATTGCGAGTTTTAAAAATAAAATCATCAAGACCCAGTTTTGCCTGGGTATATTTTGCGCTAAATTTGGCAGCTTCAGATTGGTTCTTAAAGCCATTAAAAATGTTAAAGCCTACTTTAACGCCAACCTGGAGTTCATCCTCATAATCATCCTGCTGCGCATCTTTGGAAGGATTATTGTCCGTGTAGTGGGCGTTGAAATCTACAACCGGATAATTAGCTGATTTTGCCGCCGAATATTCAGCATTTGCTGCAGATATTGCCTTCGTCAAAGAAAGATACGTCGGATTATCCTGCATGATTTTTTTATAAACGGCATCTTTATCAGCAATAAAAGGGTATTTATTGAAAAAATCAGGCAGCTTACCCAGGTTTTCAGCGGTGACATTGTCTCCCGTAAGATTACGCAGCATCATTAACTGCGTATCCAGTTGCGCGCGGAAATTCAACTCCTGAGTGCTTAAAGAGTCGATAGATACCTGAACTTTACGAATATCCGATTGCATTGCTGCGCCTGCGGCGATGAGTTCGGAAAAATCATTCAGCATCTGCTTGTAAAAGATTTTCTCGTCGTCGATCACCGCAAGTATCTGCCGGGTTTTTTCCACTGACAAATAGGCATCGGCCGTTTTTTGTGCGGTTGTAAGCAACTCTTGTTGGAAATCGTACTTACTGGCCTCTTCCTGCTGCTCAGACTTAGAAATATTGCTGCTTCTGACGCCAAAATCCGCAATTCGGTAAGCGAGGGTTAATTTATTCTCTACGTTCTGCTCATTATCATGTTCGTCCGTTTTTTTATGGATGGCTTCTGACGAAACGTCCAACGTCGGATAGAGAGAAGCTTTGCTCATGTTTGTCTCCTGGTGACGCATTTCGGTCTCCCAGGAGGCAATGGCCACAGAAGGTTGCGTGTTTAACGCATCTACAATTAACGTCCGCAGCGGCAACGTATGGTCTCCCGTTTCTGCATGAGCGCAGATGGCCAACGGCAGCGAACTCCCGAGGATAAGCAAAGCGATGACGGATTTATTCATGGCTTTTTTTCTCCTTAAGGACATTAATTTCTTTTTGCAGATTGCGGTGCATTCCGGCAATTTGTCCAAGCAGGGGTTCAAACGTCTGTGACTGGCTATCCAGCGTCGCGACGGTTTCATGGTGGCGATCGAGGTTGACGCGTTCGGCGGTTTCCACAGCGTTGGAGATGCCATCCAGAAGTGAAGCCTGCTCGCAAAAGTGGCGCTCAGCAACGGTATGTAGTTCTCCCACGTTTGCATCAAGGTGTCCCATACCATCATTGACCTCCAGGACGGCATGATGGGTCTGCGCTTGCGCGACCAGTAATTCGTCCAACGTACCGCGCTGAGATTCAACCGTAGCCATCATTTGTAGCTGACTGGTCTGCAGCAAAGATTGACTTTCGGTTAGCGCTGCAAGGTGTGTTCCCTGGTTGACCAGAGCTTGCGTAGATGCGCCGAGCTCTTTCTCAATCCCGAGCAAAGCGGAATGATTCGACGTGATGCACTGGTCTATATGCTGTAACTGTTCAACCTGTTGATGAACCGCAGCAATAAGGGCATCATTAAATTTCTCCGTTTTGCTGGCCCCCTCTACAGTGCAGCTAAGAAGTGAATTCAGCATGTTGTTGCTGGCGTCAAATGCGTTAGTCAGGCGTTCCTGAAAGCCAAACATGCCCGCTTTGAACTCTTTGATCACATCGTCCAGATCGGTTATCAGACGCAGGGTTTTCGTTTTTCCGATCGCAGAGGTTTTACTGCGCTCATGACATTCTCTGACGAAATCAAGGCGCGCATTGCGTAAATCGATGGCTAAACGGGTGAATTCCCCACGCAGGAAAGAACACATCACATTAAGTAAAATAGCGCTCACCACCCCATAGATTGATGAAACGAATGCGGTATTCATTCCTTTCAGTGGTTCAGCAAGCGAGGAGACCACACTGACGATAATCCCTAACGTATCCGCCTCGTTACCGCCGGTGATTTGCGATTTCTCCAGCAACGAGATGACCGAGGCAATCGTCATAGATAAACCCGCGAAGGTTCCCAACAGGCCAATCATGGTAGACAGGTTTGCGCAGGTCATAACCCCTGCCAGACTCTGATTCTGCTTACGATTCACGCTGTTATCCATGCTTTCATACAGCGTGGCTACAGTATCATCATCAAGGCCATGACTTGCTGAGAAAACAATCTTGTTGGCATCACCAAGCAAATAAGAGTGTTTCTGCGCGTTCTTATTACGTAATACGCTTACACACTTACTTATTTCAATAAATGAGAAAATAACAATAAATGTACCGGTCAGATACATAATAATAATGATGGAACTGTAGAATGCCGCGACATGCCATGTTTCAAAAACATAGGCGCGTAAGCCAGGAATACACAGCAAAATAACAGGCAGAAATGCGAACACTAATGCAATAATAAATGCATGATACCGCTTTAAGTTATTCATTATTTATCATTCACTCTTGGTAATGACGGCACTATTCGTCAACGTTGTTGCATCATTAACGACTGAGATAGAAACTTCCGTGTTAGGATATTTGCTTTTGACGACCTTTAGCAGGATCACACCGCGCTCGTAGGCCAGACGCATCGCGTCTGAAATAGCGATGGAGGGACTGACATAGGCATAAACCACAATGCTGACCGGCTTATCTTTGCCAAACCATTTAGCCATCTCATCAATGATTTCTTGCGGATAGCCTTGCTCCATTGATTTGAAATGAACAATGAACTGATTGCCCTGAGTCTCCCAGGATGGGTTCGCTTTCGAGGTATCGAATTGACCGGAAGTTTGCCCTTTAATCGAGGTGGCAGTTTGGTTGTCGGCCAGTCTAATCACGTCACTTTTTTTATCTTCACGGCCCGCTTGCTCTGACTCGTCTGCAGGAGATGCTGCTGAAGCGGCAGTAGAATCAGAGGCGGTGGCGAAATCTGCACCGGTAGCAGCGCCAGCATCAGTTGAAGCAGAAGCAGAAGCAGAAGAAGCGGCCAACATATCAGCTTCAGCATCCTGGCTACGATTTTTATTATCGTCTGCCGCAGTTGCTTCAACTGGCTGTGTTTGATCACCCGTAAGGGTTTGATTGGGTGTTGTGCTGACAGCACCACTGCTGGATCCGCTACCACTTACCGAGGAGGCTACTGGCTGAACAGTTTGTTCAGCCAGTAAAGGGGCTTCATAACGTTTTTTAGAGCTTTCATACATGATTAACATACTGTTAAGTACGAAAACTAACATCAGAAATATAAAAATACATAAAACCGTTGAAAATGCATCAACGAATGTTGGCCATGGGTTACTCTCTTCCATAAAAGCACCATATAAAATAAATTAATCATTCCTCAGCGGACATTATATTCATCAAAAAATAGAAAAAATACTCGCAAATTATATTTTAAGAAAAAAACAATACACCAAACAATATAAATAAATTCATTTTCATTCATCAAAATAATATCAACAACAAAAACAACACTCATCCCCGAGCGACGCCTTTAATTTACCCGCTTGAATTCTAAATAATATAAAACATGCCGCACGCTTGTTTTTTAGATGAAAGAAAATCCGTTCATGTAAAAGCAATTCCAAGAATCATTAATATTATTTATGTAAGAAAACGCAGTTTATGGGGTGTAAAAAAAAACGGCTCCTTATTACAGAAGCCGTTGTGGTATCACCGTTTTAATCTGTTCAGCATTGCCCGCGGGCAATGCTGCTAATAATAGTGCGACATTACAGTGCCATCAGTCGGTCCAGCGACGGAGCAAAGTAATAGCCGCCGGTTACCGGTTTGGTGAAGCGCAGCATGGCGTCGCGCTTACCGTCAGTGTCACCGAACATACTTAGCAGTTGCTGCTCAATATTGTGCAGACGTGCGCAGTAAGCGCAGAAATAGAGACCGTGCGTGCCGCTGGCCGTGCCGTATGGCAGGCTCTGGCGCACAATTTTGAGCCCTTTACCGTCTTCTTTCAGATCAACGCGGCTCAGGTGAGAAGTAACCGGACGGTCATCACCGTCGATCTCTTCGTTAGCTTCTTTGGTGCGACCAATCATCATTTCCTGGTCATGAATGCTCATGCGGTTAAGCTGCTTCAGGTTATGTTCCCAACGCTGCACAAACACATAGCTGCCGCCAGCATCCACGCCATCTTTGATCACCGCGACTTCACGGCGCGTTTCTTCACCAGCCGGGTTTTCCGTACCGTCAACAAAGCCGCTGAGATCGCGTTCTTCAACCCAACGGAAACCGTGGATCTCTTCTTTGACGTCAACACAGTCACCAAATGCTTCCATTGCCGCCTGCGCGACGGAGAAATTCACGTCATGACGCAGAGAGAGTATATGGATCAGCACGTCATATTGGGTAGCCGGCGCCAGACCTTTACCATAAGGGATAAAGTCTTTTAACTCTTCCGCCCCAACGCCGCCGCTTAATGCACGCCAGGTGTTGTTGCCGAAAGCCACAACCGCGCCCAGATGCGCATCCGGGAACTTCGCTTCAAAGGTCGCCAGTTTATCGGCAAAGATTTTGCTGGCCGCACGCAGGGCCTCAACGTCGCCTTTTACATTGGCTTCAATCCAAATCGCCGCACGGCAATGTTCTGGCAAAATGCCACTCTGAACCTGAGACATTGTTCCTCCTGAAAAAAAGATGCCACGACCTCGTGGCATTGATTGGCTCTATTCTACCTGTTTTTTTAGCAAGTCGATTTGTTCAGACGCAAATTAACGCCGCCAGATGATTTTGCTGACTTTCCACGTTTTCAGCGTGTCGTCCGACGGCATTAAGCCCTCAGGCCCGCTCCATTCGCCGGAAAAAATATAGCTAATATGCTGACTGCCTTCAGCTTTACATTCAACGTTCGCACTGTCATCGCCGGTTGCTTTCTGGCAATTACCAAAGGCTTTGGTGTAAAGGTCGCTAAACGGTGTACCGATTTCGGCACCCGCGTCTGATGAAATATCGCTGTCCAGGACATCAATACGGCTGATGGTTCCCTGACTGCCATTGATGACCATTGCCAGCTTGTCATCTTTCATCGCTTCATAGAAGCGCACCACATTACCGTCATCGGTCTTCATCCCGCTGCGCAGGCGGTAATCACCGTCCAGGGCATCAGCAATAGCTTTTTCATCCAGCGGCGTAGCGCCAGTTAACGCGCCGACGCCCTGCTCAGTGACCTGCGTTGAAGAACCGAACCAGTTCCACGGATTGGCGGCAGACCAGTTCACCGACGACAGCGTGGAACACCCGGTCAATAGCAGCGGCATCGCGCATAAAGTCAAACGCAGTGATTTCATTTCACTTCCTTCCTTATTTATCAACGTTGCTTGGAGTCCGGTTTCGCCAAAAAGTGCCGTTATTCTTTCTCAAGGGAAAAACAGGCGCGCAGACGTTGATTGGTTAACAGCCAGACCAGCGCGACGATATCCGCAACCAGCAGCGCCAGTCCGATGCCGTTGACAGGATCGCCTGCCAGCCACATCGCCGGTTGCCAGCAAAGCAGCACCAGTTGCGCGAGAATCAGCAATCCGCGCAGCCAGCGCCACAAAACAGGAAACGCAAAACGCCGCCCGCTGAGTAAAAAAGCCACCACCGCGGGAACGCCGGGAAGCAACCCCAGCCAGAACGCGTTATGGTCGGGATAAAACAGATTCAGTAGCGTATTGCCCTGCTCCCGGGAAGAGCCGGCAATCACAAACAGTACCCAGGTGCGTGCCTGCAGCAGCAGTACGCACCAGAACAGAAAAGGCAGGCGCAGACGTCCGTGACCGTCATAGTCGGCGGGGTGAAATTCAGTACTCTTCATCTTCGATCAAGCGCTTACCGAGATTGAGTACATCTGCATGTTCATAGCCCAGGCGTTCATACATCCCCAACACCAGATCATTATCCTCACGCACCATGATTTGAATCTTCGGACACCCGCGGGCGATGAGCTTTTTCTCCAGTCGGTTAAGCAGCGCATTGGCGATGCCGCGACCGCGAAACTCAGGATGCACGCCCAGGTAATAGGCCGAGCCGCGATGGCCGTCGTAACCGCCCATCACCGTACCGACTACCTCGCCGTTCACTTCAGCGACCAGGAACAAGCTGACGTCATGATTTACTTTACGCTCAATGTCCATTTCCGGGTCATTCCATGGACGCAGCAAATCACAGCGCTCCCAGAGGGTGATCACCTCTTCGAAATCTTCCTGGCGAAAAACGCGTATTTCCATGGTATTGGTTACCTTTTCAGGACGTTAAAAAGCGATTATGGCGCGAACGGCTGATTTAGCCAATATCTGACGCGAAGCGGCGGAAAAAATGGCATAATACGGAATTGTCACGTATTGAAATGAAAAGTAAAACAATTCTTATCCCGATCCGTCGCAACGGACTACGCGATACGATATAACGTCTGGAACCTTTTTTTACAACTCAGGCCGTATGAGCACTTTTAAACCACTAAAAACACTCACATCGCGCCGCCAGGTGCTGAAAGCCGGGCTGGCCGCCCTGACGCTGTCAGGCATGTCGCAAGCCATCGCTAAAGAAGAAGCGCTAAAAACCAATAATGGACACAGCAAACCGAAAGCGAAAAAATCAGGCGCTAAACGCGTGGTTGTCCTTGATCCGGGTCACGGAGGGATAGATACCGGCGCAATTGGACGCAACGGTTCGAAAGAAAAGCACGTGGTACTGGCGATTGCCAAAAACGTGCGCTCTATTCTTCGCAATCAGGGGATTGATGCGCGCCTGACCCGCTCTGGCGATACATTTATTCCGCTTTACGATCGCGTCGAGATCGCCCACAAACACGGGGCCGATCTGTTTATGTCGATCCACGCCGACGGTTTTACCAACCCAAGCGCCGCGGGTGCATCGGTCTTCGCGCTGTCCAATCGCGGCGCCAGTAGCGCTATGGCAAAGTATCTGTCCGATCGCGAAAACCGCGCCGATGAAGTCGCCGGGAAAAAAACCACCGATAAAGATCACTTGTTGCAGCAGGTGCTATTTGATCTGGTGCAAACCGATACCATTAAAAACAGCCTGACGTTAGGCTCGCATATTCTCAAGAAGATTAAACCAGTACACCGTCTGCACAGTCGCAGCACGGAACAGGCCGCCTTCGTGGTGCTAAAATCACCCTCAATTCCTTCGGTACTGGTCGAAACGTCGTTCATTACTAATCCGGAAGAAGAACGTCTGCTGGGTACGGCGGCATTTCGTCAAAAAATTGCTACCGCTATCGCCAATGGCATCATCAGTTATTTCCACTGGTTTGATAACCAGAAAGCACACTCGAAGAAACGTTAATCATGAAGCCCGATGCACAGCGCGTAAAACAGTTCCTGCTTAGCCTGCAGGACGATATTTGCCAGCGATTATCCGCCGTAGACGGCGCCGAGTTCAGTGAAGATAGCTGGCAGCGTGAAGCGGGCGGCGGCGGGCGCAGTCGGGTGCTGCGTAACGGCGGTATTTTCGAGCAAGCGGGCGTCAATTTCTCTCACGTCCACGGCGACGCGATGCCGGCCTCGGCCACCGCCCATCGACCAGAGCTTGCCGGACGCAGCTTTGAAGCCATGGGCGTCTCGCTGGTGGTGCATCCACTCAATCCCTACATTCCGACCAGTCATGCCAACGTGCGGTTTTTTATCGCGGAAAAACCGGGTGCCGACCCAGTCTGGTGGTTTGGCGGCGGCTTTGACTTAACGCCCTACTACGGCTTTGAAGAGGATGCGGTACACTGGCACCGTACGGCGCGGGATCTGTGTCAGCCGTTCGGTGATGACGTTTATCCCCGTTACAAAAAGTGGTGCGATGACTACTTCTTCCTTAAACACCGCAACGAGCAGCGCGGCATTGGCGGGTTGTTTTTCGATGATTTGAATACGCCGAATTTTGACCACTGCTTCGCCTTTATGCAGGCGGTGGGGCAAGGTTACACCGAGGCGTATCTGCCCATTGTTGAGCGACGTAAAGCGATGAACTGGGGCGAGCGCGAGCGTGATTTCCAGCTTTATCGTCGCGGGCGCTATGTCGAATTTAACCTGGTGTGGGATCGCGGCACATTGTTCGGTCTACAGACCGGTGGGCGCACGGAATCAATTCTGATGTCGATGCCGCCGCTGGTGCGCTGGGAGTATGACTGGCAGCCGGAAGCGAACAGCCCGGAAGCTGCCCTTAGCAAGTTTATTCAGGTCCGCGACTGGGTGTGATTGCCTGATGGCGCGACGCTTATCCGGTCTACAGCCCTTAGGCCGGATAAGACGCAAAGCGTCGCATCCGGCACCATAATCTTATCACGCCCACTGCCGCATACGCTGATGCAGCGTCAACGACGGTTTTTCCGCAAACAACTGCTGGTAGTCGGTAGCAAACTGCCCTAAATGCCAGAATCCCCACTGCATGGCGGCATCTTTCACCGTCGTACTCTGCGACCACGGGCTTATCAACTCGCGACGCACGGCGTTCAGGCGAATACGTTTTAACCAGGCATTCGGACCAATACCCAGTATCGCGTGAAAGGCGTTTTGCAACGTCCGGCGACTAACGTGCAGTTGGTTACACAAATCGAGCACGGTCAGCGGCTCTGACATGTTTTCCAGCACATATTCGCGCGCACGTGACAACAGACGACGATAGCTCTGATGGCTGATGCTCTCAGCGGTTATAATCGGCTGCGCTTCTTCCAGCATAGTCCCCATCGCCAGCAACAGGTTATCGCCCAACACTTTGCGTACCGCAGGTTGACGCAGGTTTTCCGGATTCTCGCTAAACGTCGCCAGCGCCTGCTGCACAAAGCCCCATAGCGCGGCTTTGTGCTGTTCTTTGACTTCCAGCGCCGACTGGTTGCGCAGCATATGCAGCACCCTTTCCGGGTTATGCAGGAAGTTGGCCTGACGGGCAATCGCCTCTTCCGAAATGACAACCCCCAGAATGGTGTAATCATCCGGCGTACTCAGTTCAAACTCCGTCCCGCCTGGACGGGTGGCAATTTCAGCACTTCCCAGACATTGGGCGCCAATAAATCCCTGTTCGCCGCGCGTGGCCGGAATACCAAACCAGAACGAGTTCGGCCAGACAAGGCATGACTGGCGCAGCGCGAGTCCGGTGTATTCACGGAAAACCTGAATATCGTCGAGCAGGATTTCCGTGAACTCGCCATGAAATTTTCCCGGATGCAGCTGGTCGTAAATCTGCTGCCAGGCGGTAATCGTCAGCGCGTGTTCATATACATCCGTTGTTCGCCGCTGGTGAACGTTGTCCACCTCTACTTTCGGCGTAAGTTTAACGTCTTCGGGTAGTGCTTCATGATAAAGATGGTGCAAGTTTGCAGTACGGTTCTTTTTCATGATCTTTTAAGCCGGAAGCTTCAGGGAAGCCCCCGGCCCTCCGACAGGTTAATTTTTTAAGCGATAGCGACTGCTACGTTTACGCAACGCTCCGTCAGAAAAGAGCTGTTCCAGCGCCTTTCTGGCTTCATCAAGTGACCAGCCAAAGTGGGCAGCCACTTCCCCTGCCGTCATTCCTTGACGGACCGATGCCAACAGCGTCAGAAGTTGTGCAGAGGATTCAGACGTCAACGGGGCGTCCTGCGTCTTCTCTGCTTTTACGTCTGTTTTTACATCTGGCTTCTGTTCTGGTTTCTTCGGCTGGCGCTTAAAACCGCCGATCAGCCACTGGGTGTCATCGTCCGGTCGGCCTATCTCTTTACGGCTGATAACACGGCCCGTACGCGCTGCGGCGGCGCTGCCGGCATCAAGCGCTGCGCGGCACGCCGCCAGATCGCCTTCCACCACCAGCGTCAGCCTGCCAGGATCGAGCACTTCGTGGCTCAGCAGGCGTACGTTCGCGGCTTTCAGCATGGCATCCGCCGCGTCTACGGCAGCCACCATGCCATCCACTTCCAGTAATCCCAGTGCATTGATCATCACAACCTCTCTTACGCGCGCTGGATTGGATTACGGGCAATATCCAGAACGGCATCGGCAAAGGCGTTACATGCGGCTTTACAAGCGGCCTGGCTACCGGTCAAAAACGCTGCTGAATAGTTGGTTTCTGACGGCGGCGGCACGTAGGTCACCAGTTGTACATCGGCAGATTTCAGCGCCGCATCAATACCAAATGTTGCTTCCAGCGGCGGCGCCACCAGATACGCCATCGGATCGCCAAGTCGGCATCCCGCCGTCGCGGAAAGATACGAACCGGTACGCGAAACCACGTGCGCCAGGAAAGCGGTATCTTCTGCGTCATTCGCCCACTGGAACGCTGCGCCGCTTTCAATGTTGGCCACCATCGCGTCCAGACCCGCGCGAACTTCAGCCGGGTTGGGTCCACCGAGCATAATCAGTACTTCGCCCGAGGTTGGAGAGGGACTATGCGCCGCCCCGGCATACAGCGAGCGGCCATAAACCACTTCCACCATCGCCTGTTTTGTCGCTTCGTCTGCGGCAATATACGCCACGTCATCAGAGTCTGCTGTGATGAGTCCGAGGCTACGGATATGTGGCGGTAACTTAAGCTCACGGGCAAAACCGTCATTTACCGAGGCAATCACGCGCATTGCGGTGACTGAAGGTCTAATCAAATCTAATGCTGGCATGATGCCTCCTTAACGGGTCATATTGATGCCGGAGGCTTTTTGCTCCAGCATGCGCTTGGCCAAATCCACAATTACCGCCGCTGCTTCAACCGGTGGCGTACCGCCCTGGTGAATGTTCGAGATACAGGTACGGTCAGCTTCTACGGTCGTCGCAACGCGCGGTGAATAGACGGCGTAGCAGGAGAGACTTTCCGACTGACCGAGGCCCGGACGTTCACCCACCAGCAGGATCACCGCTTTCGCGCCCAGCAGCTCGCCAATCTGATCTTCGATTTTCACGCGACCATAGCGAACGAAGAACGGGGTCCCGACCTTCAGTCCGGCCTGTTTTAAGCCCGACAACAATGGCGGCAGAATCTCTTCGTAGTTAGCGGTGATGGCGTCAGTAGACAGGCCATCAGAGATAATCACCTGCACATCCGGGTTCATCACACACTGCGATTTCAGCGCATCAATGGCTTCCGCGCTCAGACGACGGCCAAGATCCGGGCGCGTCAGATACAGGTTTTTGTCGCTAATTTCCGAGCGTACTTCCAGCAGTCCCTGCGCTTTTACCCACTCTTCCGGCACTTCTTTTAATACCGTATCTTTTGAACGCGAGTGGTCGGCCAGGAAGCGCAGTAACGCCTGGGTGCGCGGACGAGGGCCGGCGCGACCGGTACATACACGCGCCGCGGTACTGCGCCGCAGTTCAGTCAACACCTCTGCGCGGTGCGGATTCTCAACGCCTATCCACGCTTTGGCTTCGGCTGAACCTAAGTCCATCGCACAACTTTCACCAGTCGGCGCGGCGCACTGCGTGGTGCTGCATTTTGCTGGTGCTGACGATTCTTGAGCCTGCGGCTGCGACTCCCCCATTGACGCCATTACGCTGCGTACAATTTCTTCAATCTGTTTTTGATCCATCGTGTTTCATCCCCGCATCATCAAAAGAACAGTGACGGATCGCCCGCCCGTTTGGTCAGGCGACCGTTTGCCATAATGCCCATGGTTTCCAGCCAGCGTTCAAATTCCGGCGACGGGCGCAGGTTCAGCAACTGGCGGACGGTCGCGGTATCGTGGAATGCGGTGGTCTGATAGTTGAGCATGATGTCGTCGCCGAGCGGCATGCCCATGATGTAGTTGCAGCCAGCGGTGGCGAGCAGAATCATCAGGTTTTCGTTAAGGTTCTGGTCAGCATCAGCATGGTTGGTGTAGCAGCAGTCGCAGCCCATTGAGATGCCGCTCAGCTTGCCCATAAAGTGATCTTCCAAACCGGCGCGAATGATCTGACGGTCGTTGTAGAGATACTCCGGCCCGATAAAGCCCACGACGGTATTCACCAGGAACGGATCGTAGTGGCGCGCCAGCCCGTAGTTACGCGCTTCCATTGTTACCTGATCGGCGCCGAAGTTTGCGCCAGCGGAGAGCGCCGACCCTTGTCCGGTTTCGAAGTAAAGACAGTTTTCCCCGGCGATACGGTTGAATTCAGCGCCAACTGCGCGCGCTTCGTCGAGCATTGCCAGCTCAACACCGAACTCTTTTAAACCTTTCTCGCTGCCGCAGATACTCTGGAAGATAAGCCCCCCCGGCGCGCCGCGACGAATCGCTTCAATCTGGGTGGTAACGTGCGCCAGTACGCAGCCCTGGGTCGGAATGTTGAATTTATCGATAACGCCGTACACGGTATCGAGCACGCGGCTTAAGTTTTCCACGTCATCCGTTACCGGGTTTACGCCGATCACCGCATCGCCCGCCCCGAAAGACAGCCCTTCATAGATTTGCGCCACAATACTCTGCACGTCGTCACGGGTGTCGTTCGGCTGCAAACGGCAGCTAAAGGTGCCCGGCAGACCGATGGTGGTGTTAGCCTTTTTGATCACTGGCATTTTCTTGCCGCCGTAGATCAGGTCCGCGTTGGAGCAGATTTTTGCTACCGCAGCGACCACCTCCGACGTTAACCCTTTGCGCGTAAACGCGATGTCATCAACGGAAGTTTCATCGCTCAGCACGTACTCGCGCAGCTCGCTGATACTCCAGTTTTTGATGCGGTTATAGGCCGTTTCATTGACGTCATCCTGAATCAGACGCGTCACGCAGTCCTCTTCATAGGAAATCACCGGGTTATTGCGGATATCCGCTACCGTCATTTCCGACAATACCTGCTTGGCCGCCACGCGTTCCTGTGAACTGGTTGCAGCTACCCCTGCCAGCACATCCCCCGAACGCAGTTCGTTGGCTTTGGCCAGCACCTCTTTAACATCCTTAAACTGATAAACATTGCCGAACAATGTGGTCTTTAGTTTCATAAGTCGTTCCCTCAGGAAGGAAATGCGAGTGATTTCACCGTCACCGGCACAACCGATCCGCCAAAAAGAGGCGTACCAATGTCGATATAGTCCCCCGCCCGGACAACCACCTCATCGATGACCGCCAGCGGGTGTTGCTGTAACTGTGGGCGTAACAGCATGCCCAGGGCTTTACCAAAATCCTGCTCGGCTACCACCAGCAGGGGATGCGGATTTGGATAACGCGCGACAAAAGCCAGCAGCGCATCAATTACCGTTAACAGCGCGGCGTAGCGCACCGGCAGAGAACCGGGCAACGCCAGCACGTAGGCGTCCGTTTGCGGATCCAGATCGAGCTGCATTAACGCCTGTTGCCAGGCGGCCACCAAATCAGCCTCATCAACCGGAATCGCCACCGGCAGATTGCGCAGCGGAAGCGCCACGCCTTCCAGCCAGATGGTGCTGCCCGAAAGCGACAGCGTATGCGCCCCAGCGCCAATCACCGTGGCGCGCACGGTTTGCGCCGGGAACTGCACGTTCATCTCACGCAGGCGCGGATGTTCATGCAGCGCCGTGGCGAGCAGCGGTCCAATGTCGGAAAAACAGAACGGATCGGCAGGTTGGTTGCGGTAGCACTCGCCTACCCCGCCGGACAACGTAATCACTTCCGGCTTCACGCCCGCAGGCAGCAGACCGGTTTGCATCAGCGCCTGCGCCAGCGGTGAAAGCGTGCCGTCAATCACCTCCACAATCAGCGCCGCCATGCGTCGCGCCACCGCAACCAGTTGCGCCGCATTGAGGGTTCGGGCGTCAAAGCCCGGACCAAATACGTCATCAACAATCATCTGTCCCGGCTGATGCGCGTGCACCACGTGCCCCTGACCGTCGGTTTCCAGCAGTCGCCCGCCGACGTTCAGACAGGCCGAACCACTGACTTTTCCGGCGTCGAACAGCGCATAGTTCGACGTCCCGCCACCGATGTCGATATTCAGTACACGGCACAACTTCTGCTCAGACAGCGTTTGCGCCCCCGCGCCGTGACCGGCGATCACCGACTCCAGATGCGGACCGGCGCTGGCAACCACGAAGTCCCCCAGCGACTGGGAGAGCGTCATTACCGCCGGGCGGGCGTTACGGGTTTTGGCGCTTTCTCCGGTAATGATGATCGCGCCGGAATCAACGGTCTCAGGTGCGATGCCTGCCGCCTGATACTGGGCAAGGATCAGTGCCTTAAGTTCGGCTTCTTTCAACCCGCCCTGCTTATCAACAGGGGTAAAGAACACCGGGCTTTGCCAGCTAATTTCGCGTTTGATGAATTCATAGCGCGGCACCTGCGACACAGCCGCACGGTTAACCAGCTCAAGGCGCGAGAAGATCACCTGAGTCGTGGTGGTGCCGATATCAATACCGACGCTCAGTAGCTGGCGAGTGTTCACGATTGCGCCTCCGGGTTGGTTTCTACTTCTGCTGGCACGTTTTCATCTTTCGGTACCAACAGCATAGCCACGCCAATCGCCGTTACGCCGCCAATCAGCTTGCCGACAATCATCGGGAAGATCATGGCGTTCATGTTGGCGGCGGCGAAACCTAAGTGGTCACCCAGGGCGAAGGCCGCGGAGACCGCAAAGGCGCAGTTGATCACTTTCCCGCGGGTATCCATATTCTTCATCATGCCGAACATTGGGATGTTGTTGGCCAGCGTCGCCACCATGCCAGCAGCCGCAATATTATTAACTTTTAACAGGTTACCGACACTCATCAGCGGCTTTTCAAACCAGCGGGTCAGCAGCAGCACCATCGGGTACGCACCCAGCAGCACGCAGGAGATAGAACCGATAACTTCGATGGCGCGCATTACTTCACCCGGCTTGTCGCCCGGTGCCATGAAGATAGGGTCCAGACCCGGGATCAGCTCCCAACCAAGCAGGAATTTGATGACTGCCGCCGCCAGACCGAGAGTGATCAGCGCCACCAGAAATTTCGCGAAGATCTGGAAACCGTTGATCATTTTTTCCGGGATAAATTTCAGCCCCAGCGCCACCAGCACAGCAACGATGATCACCGGGATCATGTTCATCAGGATCAGCGCGAAGGTAAACTCCACCGGCTGCCCGTTGATTTCGACGCCGGAGTACATCGCGACCAATCCCCCCGCGATACAGCCAATCGGAATGGTGACGATACCGGCCAGCACGCCCAGCGCCAGATAACGACGGTCAGACGGTTCAATAATCCCCAGCGCAACCGGAATAGAGAACACCAGAGTCGGCCCCATCATCGCCCCAAGGATCAGGCCAGAGTACAGCCACGCCGCAACGTCGCCGCCCGCCAGTTCTTTCGCCAGGAAGAAGCCGCCCATGTCGCACGCCAGCAGCGTTCCGGCAAACATCGACGGGTTCGCGCCCAGCATTTCGTACAGCGGAATAATCACCGGTCCGAGCAAATGCGCCAGTACCGGCGCCAGTGCGGTCATACCGACCATCGCCAGGCCCAACGCGCCCATCGCCATAAAACCTTCTTCAAACTGACCGCCCGACCCCTCAATACTCTTACCGAATTTACCGAGGAAGCGCGCTGAACCGCCGAACTGCGACAGGATCCTGTCCACGGCGGCAATCAGCATAAAGAACATCATGATGTACATGATGATTTCGTTAATTCCCATAGCCCCTACTCCCTGTCATTTGTGATTTGTAGGCCGGATAAGACGTTTCCGTCGCCTCCGGCATTAACGCCGTGTTATTGCCGGATGGCGGTGCGAGCACCTTATCCGGCCTACAGGCATTACCCGGCAACCGCGTACAGGTCGATAATCTGCGCCTGCGTGGCGGTGCGAGGGTTACTGCGAATACAAATATCCTCCAGCGCGGCGTCAGCCCATGCGCTGTAATGCTCGGGCTTTGCCCCAACGTCAGAGAGCCGTTTGGTCTGGCCCACTTCGCTAATCAGCTCGCTGACGGCATTGATGGCATCGCGATCGTCCGCCTTCTTGTTGGTTAACGCCCGTCCGATATGGCTGAAACGCTCGCGACACACCATGCGGTTGAACCCCATTACCGTGGGCAGCAACATGGCGTTAGCCTGTCCGTGCGGGATGTGCAGCGTAGCACCCGGCTGGTGCGCCATCGCATGACACAGGCCCAGCCCCGCGCTGGAAAACGCCATCCCGGCCATACAGGAGGCCAGCAACATGCTCTCCCGCGCCGCCAGATCCTGCCCATAGCCGACAGCCTTCGGCAGCGATTTACCGATCATCGCAATCGCGCCAATCGCCAGGCTGTCGGTAAACGGCGTCGCGTTCAGGGCGCTATACGCTTCAACGGCGTGCGTCAGCGCATCGATACCCGTCATCGCCGTAACGTGCGCGGGTACACCTTCCGTTAGCGCTGCATCAAGAATCGCCACGTCCGGCATCAGAGACGCATGCGCCAGCACTTTTTTAAGTCCGCTCGCGGCGTCGATAATCACCGTGACATTAGTGGTTTCCGACCCCGTTCCGGCGGTAGTCGGTACGGCAATCAGCGGCAAACGCGGTCGTAACGCGCTGTGCTCGGTCATGTCAGCCAGGGTCTGCGTGGGATTAGTCACCAGCAACGCCACTGCCTTAGCGGCATCCAGTACGGAACCTCCGCCAAAGGCCACCACGCCGTCGCACTTCGATTCACGCAGTTGCGCGACCGCGGCGCAGACATCCGTAATGCACGGTTCGCCCACCGGGCACGGCCACAGCGTCATCGCCACACCTTTCATCGCCAGGCTGCGTTCCAGTGCGGCGGTCATTCCCGCCTGATGCAGGAAGCTGTCGACCATGACAAACATGTGCGTCAGTCCGCGCGTTTGTGCTTCCTGTCCGCAGGTACTGAGCGCTCCCAGCCCACAAAGGGTGACCGGTGGAACGCTAAACGTTTTTACGCGTTGCAGATTCAGGGTATCGAATGCCTGAAAGAGCGCGGTCTGCAATTCAGCTTGCATAGATTCCTTCCGCTTTTTCTTTTCCGCTGTTGGCAATCGCCAGCGGGGTCATAAACAGGCTGTGCTGAGGTAAATGCACCTGCAGTTCCGGGAAGCGCTTACGGAACAGCTCATCCACGCCCGGCTGCATGCAGGAACCGCCGGCCAGCCATAAATCGGTGACACCCTGTCCGGCAATATGGTGAGCCACGATTTCCGCCATTTTTTCGTAGACTGGCTTCACCACCGGCCAGATCTCCTGACCGTTGCTGCGTTTGTACTGTTCGGCTTCTTCCAGTTGGATACGGCGGTTCCCGGCCAGCGTCAGAGAAATGTGGTGCCCGCCGGTCGCCTCATCGGCGGAATACGTCACTTTGCCCTGCTTAACAATGGCTATCCCGGTGGTGCCGCCACCGATATCCACCACGCCAGCGTTATCGAGCTGCAACAGATCCGCCACGGCGGTCGGCTCGTCGAGCACATGACTCACTTCAAGTCCGGCTGACTCCAGCACGTTGATGGAGATACGTGGGTCCGTTCCCGGTGGAAATGAGGTTGCCGCATGGGTAAATCGACAACCCAGTTGTTGCTCAAGCGTATCGAGATGGCGACGAACAATGGTCACTGCGCCGAAGAAATCCCAGACGATGCCATCGCGCACGACATCGGCCCAGTCGAGGCAAACCGCTACCGGCTGCCCGTCACCGTCGACGACCATCGACACCACATCACACGTCCCCAAATCAACGCCCAGCCATAGCGGTGATTCGCTCTCAGCAGGCGTCTGGTTGCATAGCGTGGCTGCTTTTTGCAGTCTGGGTGTCAGCCAACGTTGTTCGTCGTGCGCCATCTCTTTTACTCCTTATACAATTCTGAAGGCGTCCACCAACACACAGCGACGCAGACGCACAAACGTACGCGCGCTGGTCACCCCTTCCCCGGTTGGCGTGGTAATGGTCATCGTGGTCCAGCCTTCGCCGCCAAGTCCCAGACCGGCAATACACGGCCCGTTCTTGACGAAAATGCTGGTATCAATGGCGTTCGCCATGCGGTTCATGTTGTCGATGTTGCGTGAGTGCATCGCCGCCGTATGGTGGCAGCCGCCTTCAAGCCTGACCGCCAGTTCGATGGCGTCATCGACGTTAGCGACCCGCACGACCGGCAGAACCGGCATCATCAGTTCGGTGACAGCAAACGGATGCGTCGCGGAGGTTTCGACGAATAACAGCCGGGTTTGCTCCGGTACGTTCAGACCAATCGCCGCAGCGATTTTTCCTGCGTCGCGCCCTACCCAGTCACGACTGACCGTGCCTTTACCGCGCTCATCGATATTTTTCAGCAGCACTGGTTGCAGCTGTTCAGCCTGGGCCGCGGTCAGTTTCACCGCATGCTGGCTTTCCATCAGACGCATCAGCTCATCGGCGACGCTGTCGACCACAATTAGCACTTTTTCGTCGGCGCAGATGATGTTGTTGTCAAACGACGCGCCTTTGACGATCGACTGCGCCGCGCGGGCCAGGTCGGCCGTTTCATCGACCACCACCGGCGGGTTACCCGCACCGGCGGCAATCAGACGTTTGTTGGTGTGTTTACGCGCGGCATCTACTACGGCTTCGCCACCGGTGACGACCAGCAGGCCGATGCCTGGGTACTTGAACAACCGCTGGGCGGTTTCGATGTCCGGGTTAGCAACGGTCACCAGCAGGTTTGCCGGACCGCCTGCAGCGACCACCGCCTGGTTAAGCAGGGTGATGGCGCGCTGAGAGACTTTTTTGGCCGCCGGATGCGGCGCGAAGACCACGCTGTTGCCAGCGGCGATCAGGCTAATGGCGTTGTTAATAACGGTTGCGGCCGGATTGGTGGACGGTGTCACCGAAGCCACCACGCCCCACGGTGCGTTTTCAATCAGCGTCAGGCCGTTATCGCCGGTCAGGACCTGTGGAGACAGACATTCCACTCCCGGCGTGCCGCGTGCCTGCGCCACGTTTTTGGCAAATTTATCTTCTACGCGTCCCATGCCGGTTTCTGTAACGGCAAGCTCCGCTAATTCTCTGGCGTGCTTTTCGCCCGCCTCACGTAGCGCCGCGATAGCCAGTTGGCGCATGGCGACGCTTTTCAGCCCTTGCTGGGCCAGTTTTGCTGCCGCCACTGCGTCATCCAGGGAGGCAAAAACGCCCATTTCTTGAACGGCACTGACGGGTTGGCTGCTGTCTTTCATTTTTAGCAGTACCGCTTTCACGACCTGTTCAATATCCTGTTGATTCATGATTTTCTGCCTTATTTATGGAAGATCACCTGACCACCTGCCACCACTTCATCGACAATGCCAATCACGCACAGATCGACAGGTGATGATTCGTTACGGTGCGCCTGACGGGCTGAGCTTCCGCTGACCAGCAGCACCCACTCTCCGGTTCCCGCCCCGATGCTGTCGATAGCAACAGCACATTGCCCGTCGGGATTACCCTGGGCATCAATCATTTCCACCATCAGCAACTTGTCGTGCGCGAGCCCCTGATGGCGTACGGTACAAACAATTTGTCCTGTGACGATTGCCAGTTTCATACGCGCCTCCGTGGCATATTTCAGGTAAAACCTCCCCCTACCCTCCGCAGAAGGTAATGTGAAAAGGAGAGAGGGTGACGCCAGCAATGCAGTCTGTGGCGTCACATGGACGACTTACATGTCGTTGCTGTCGCCTTTAAAGCTGATCGGGAATACTTCTTCCAGATCGCCATGCGGACGCGGGATCACATGTACGGAAACCAGCTCGCCAATACGCTGTGCAGCCGCAGCACCTGCGTCCGTTGCGGCTTTGCATGCCGCTACGTCGCCACGGACCATGGCAGTGACCAGACCGCCACCGATCTGCTTCACGCCAACCAGTTTCACGCGTGCCGCTTTAACCATTGCGTCAGAAGCCTCAATCAGTGCAACCAGGCCCCGGGTTTCAATCATTCCTAATGCTTCCATTGTGTTTTCCTCTCATTAAGGGGTCCAGAACGGGACCTAAACAACCAGTGTTTGTGAGGCGTTTTCACGACTCACGTCAGTCTGGCGCGGCACTGCTGCCACCAACGCCAGTTCGATAATTTCCTGTACGCTACAGCCGCGAGAGAGGTCATGAAGCGGTGCGGCAAGCCCCTGGATCAGCGGCCCGACAGCACGATAACCTCCCAAACGCTGGGCGATTTTGTAACCAATATTGCCTGCTTCAAGCGACGGGAAGACCATCACATTGGCATTGCCCTTTAACGGACTTGCAGGCGCTTTTTGCGCGGCGACATCCGGAACAAAGGCGGCATCAAATTGCAGTTCGCCATCCACCATAAGCTGCGGCGCACGTTCACGAACGATCTCCGTGGCCTGCTGCACGTTAGCGACGTTAGGGTGTCGGGCACTGCCATTACTTGAAAATGACAGCATGGCCACGCGCGGTTCTTCCCCCGTAATTGCCTGCCAGGTCTGCGCGCTGGCAATCGCAATATCCGCCAGCTGTGCGGCGGTGGGCTGGGGTACGACGCTGCAATCGGCAAATCCTAATGACGGTCCGAGATACTGCGGCAGCATCAGGAAAATTGACGACAGCGTTTTACAGCCAGGCTGTAGCCCAATAATGCGTAACCCGGCGCGCAGCACGTTTGCCGTCGACGAAAGATTGCCGGCAATACAGACATCCGCTTTTCCCGCGCTAACCATTGCGGCGGCGAACATTAATGGGTCATTGAGTTTTTCCAGCGCATCGGCTGGCGTTTTATCTCCCGCGCGGGCCAGCCAGCGCAGCGCAAACTCTTCGCGCATTGCCAGATTGCTTTGCGGATCGATAACCTGGATACCATCCATCGCCACCCGATGGCTGAGAGCAAACTGGCGCAAGGCAAATGGACTGGCGACGAGAATGGGGCGCGCCAGACCGTGCTGATGCAGATAATTCGCCGCTTTCAGCACCCGGACATCCAGCGCATCCGGGAACACCACCCGGGCAGGTGAGCGTTGGGCGAGTTGACGAGCACGTTCAATGATCATGGCTTCTCCCCCAGTCGCTGTTGAATTTGGCTAACCGTCAGCGGATGCTTCGCCACGCTCAGAATCATCATCACGTAGACTGTACTGGAAAGGCGGTTAAGCGCCTGCATGATGTCCGGTCGCATAACGTCAAAACTGCGGGTGATGAAGACCTGCGCCGCCACCGTCTCCGTTTCACGGACTTTGGTACGCAGCAGATTCAGCAACGCGCAATCACGTCCGTGGCTGGCCTCAGGCACCAGATGATCGTGATCCAGATAGCGCAGCGGATGATGTGAAAGCCGGTGTAAATCTTCGTCGCTCAAACCGACGATAGCTTGTGCGGTCAGCGGCTCGTCCATAGCATCGGCGCGCATAATATTGCCCAGGCGTGAGCGAATATCCGCCAGCCACGGCTGCCACAGTTCCGCCAGCTCGATCTGCAACCACACGGCCAGGGCGATGGTGCTGTCCAGCGCGGCGCGAAATCCCAGACGCGGATCGCTTTTGGCTACCATCTTGTCTGCCGTCAGATGCGTCAGCGTGTCTGGTTTCTTCGCCACCGGTTGATGACACAGTTCGCAGCTGGCCTGGGGATGGGTAGCGCTGCTGGTTAAACCATGCACCGGCTGCGGCTGCTGTTCTTCGTCATCAATAAACAGGCTGCCCTGCTCGTCGATAAACTTAATGCGCAGATGTCGGCTTTCCAGTAATTCCCGGGCAGACGGCGTCAGGCGAGCATCAGCGGGGAGATGAATTTCAGCCCCTTCGCTGAGCGTATGATTCGCTCTGAGCCATGCTTCGGTAATGAAATCCTTCATACATCCGCCTTAGCAGGACTGCCAGTTCGCAGGCCAGGCCACATACAGAAACTTCACCGTCGATGGCGTACCAAATTCAATGCTGGAGCCTTTCGGGATAAACATGACGTCCCCGGCTTTAGCAATCATGGTTTCGCCTTCGTGACGAACGTGCAGCTCGCCTTCCAGAATCATGTCGATTTCGTCGTAGTTCAGCGTCCATGGGAAAAAGGCGTTATCCCACTGCATGAACCCGGCGGCCATGCTGCTACCGTCCTGGTCGGTCACCAGGTCGGTTAAGCCAACGCAGTGCGGTTGCGCGCCGTCAAAACGCCCAAACTTCACGCTGCTACCGTCGATGACTTTGACGCCGCCTTTGCCGGTGACCGATTTAAAGCTCGGCTGCATTCCGCCCTGCTCCAGCGACTGTTTCTCCTTCATGACTTTGTCCATCAGCTGCGCGACCAGGCTTTCGGTAAATTGCCCTTCGGGCAATTGCGCAATGATGGTTTCACGAATGCGCTGGCTCTCCGTTTTGCCATCATCCCCCGCAGCCGGTGCTGCAGCGGCGGCAGTTGGCGCGGATTCGTCGCATTCACGGATAGTGACGCCCAGCAGCTCCGCCACTTCGCGTGCCTCCGGGGTGATGATGCTGGCGCGCAGAACAACCGACATTTCCTGTTCGCCGCGTGCGTGGGCCGCACGAATATCGTTAGCTGTGATGAGTTTTTTCACCTGCCCTTTCCTCCTTTTGGCTGAGCTCAGTCAGATAATCCACCAGGTGCTGCACGCTGCGCGGGTCATGGCTATTGAGCTCGAAAATCGGCTCCTGAAACCCCATCCCGCGAAGTAATTGTCGCGTTGCGGCGACGTCGGCATCCGGCATGTCCGTTTTGCTGATAACGGCGATTTGTCGTTTACTGGCGCCGATATCCAACAGCCCGGCAGGTAAGCGACTTTCTTTATCATTTGCCGCGTGTATATAAATCAACGTATCGACATCCTGCAGCGTGGTAATTAAGGCGTGGTACCAGCGCGGATGGCTAAAATATTCTCCCGGCGTATCGATATCGCCATTTTCATTAAACTCAACGGCCTGTGTTTTTCTGGCGAGGGAATAATTCCCCTGTAGCGCATTAAAGAGCGTTGTTTTCCCCGCGCCCACCGTACCGACAAACGCAATACGTTTCATCGCCGCCTCTGATTAACTTTTTGTCAGGTTGCACAACGTGAAATTTAATAACCGACCCAGACCGCTCACCGTCTGTAATAGCGCTTCTTCTACCGCGCCTACCGAGCCATAAATCACCAGTGCCCCGCTGAATCTATCGAGAAAGCCGATATGTACATCCGCCGCCTTCATGGCTAAGTCACCGGCAATCATCGCGGTTTCGCCTGGCGTCAGCGTCATAATGCCGATGGCGCCCGCCTCGGGAACGCCGATCTTTTTCGCCAGTTCTTCGCCAGGGTGCGCAATGAGATGCGCCAGCGTGACCTGTTTCCCCGGCACAAATTCCTGAATGATGCGTTCTTTTTCCATTGCTCACCGCCTCCGCTGAAACTGCCCTCATCGTGGCAATTTTTTGTCAGAGTAAATAACAAAATTCGGCAACCAGGTTTAAAAGGTGAAGTGGATCACTAAGAAAAGGAAAATAAAAAGGCGCGGGAGAGACCCGCGCCAGAAATAATTAAAGTGAAATTACAGCGGCTGTGTTTGAGCTTCTACAACGGCCAGCGCCACCATATTAACGATACGACGAACAGAGGCGATCTGCGTTAATACGTGCACCGGTTTCGCTACCCCCATCAACACTGGGCCGACCGTTACGCCTTCGGAGCTGGAAACACGTAGTAAGTTGTAACTAATACGAGCAGCCTCCATATTCGGCATCACCAGAATATTGGCTGAGCCTTTCAGTGGGCTATCCGGCATACGGTCGTTACGGATACTTTCCACCAGCGCGGCATCACCGTGCATTTCACCGTCAATCATCAATTCTGGCGCACGCGCCTTAATCAGCGCCAGTGCTTCACGCATTTTGCTGGCAGACGGACAATTTGATGAGCCAAAGTTGGAATGTGACAGTAATGCCACCTTCGGTTCGATACCAAAGCGACGCACGGTTTCTGCCGCCATCACGGCGATTTCAGCCAGTTGCTCCGGCGTTGGGTCATCGTTGACGTAGGTGTCGGCGATAAAGGTGTTACCGCTTGGCAGCAGCAGTGCGTTCATCGCCCCGGCTGTATGCACGCCATCACGGTGACCAAACACCTCTTTCACCACGCTGAAGTGCTCATGATAGTCACCAATCGTACCGCAGATCATCGCATCGGCTTCACCGCGCTGCACCATGATCGCGCCGATAACCGTAGTGTTGGCAATCACCGCACGCTGCGCCTGCTCCTGGGTAATACCACGGCGCTTCATGATCTGGTAGTACTCGTTCCAGTACTCTTTAAAGCGCGGATCGGACTCATTGTTAACGATTTCAAAATCGACGCCGGCTTTGATCTGCAGTCCCAGTTTCTGGATACGCATTTCGATCACACTCGGACGACCAATCAGGATCGGCTTCGCCAGACCTAAGGTGATCAGCTCCTGAGTCGCATGCAGCACACGCGCCTCTTCCCCTTCCGTCAGCACCACACGCTTCGGCGCTTTACGTGCCTGGGAGAAAATCGGCTTCATGAACAGGTTGGTTTTGTAGACAAATTCGGTCAGCTTATCGATATAAGCGTCAAAGTCAGCAATCGGACGCGTTGCCACACCGGAGTCCATCGCCGCTTTTGCTACCGCCGGGGCGATTTTAACAATCAGACGCGGGTCGAACGGTTTAGGGATGATGTATTCCGGGCCAAAGCTCAGGTCCTGGTCGCCATAGGCGGAGGCCACCACTTCGCTCTGCTCGGCGTGCGCCAGCTCAGCAATGGCGTGTACCGCGGCCAGTTTCATCTCTTCGTTGATGGCGGTAGCGCCGACGTCCAGCGCGCCACGGAAGATGAACGGGAAGCAGAGAACGTTGTTAACCTGGTTCGGATAGTCGGAACGACCGGTACAAATGATAGCGTCCGAGCGCACCTCTTTTGCCAGCGGCGGCAGGATTTCCGGTTCCGGGTTGGCAAGTGCCAGGATCATCGGCGCACGCGCCATCTTCTTGACCATTTCCTGGGTCAGCACTTTGGGACCGGAGCAGCCGAGGAAAATGTCTGCACCGTCAATCACGTCATCCAGCGTACGTTTACCGTCATCCACTACCGCGTAAGCCGCTTTGGTTTCCGCCATGTTCGGTTCGCGGTCTTTGTAAATCACGCCTTTGGAGTCGCAGACCACAATATTGTGTTTCTGCATCCCCAGCGCCACCAGCAGGTTCATACAGGCAATCGCCGCCGCACCTGCGCCGGACACCACCATGCGTACGTCAGAGATATTTTTCTCTACCACCCGCAGACCGTTAAGAATTGCGGCGGTGCTGATGATCGCCGTGCCGTGCTGATCATCATGGAATACCGGTATATTCATACGCTCGCGCAGTTTTTGCTCAATGTAGAAGCATTCCGGCGCTTTGATGTCTTCGAGGTTGATGCCGCCAAACGTTGGCTCAAGGGCCGCCACGACATTGATAAATTTATCCGGATCAAGCTCATCCACTTCGATGTCGAACACGTCAATCCCGGCGAATTTCTTAAACAGAACGCCTTTTCCTTCCATCACCGGTTTGCCAGCCAGTGCGCCGATATTGCCCAGGCCCAGCACCGCTGTACCGTTGGAGATAACCGCAACCAGGTTGCCGCGCGCGGTGTATTTGTAGGCCGCCAGCGGGTCCTTTTCAATTTCCAGACACGGCGCTGCAACGCCTGGCGAGTAGGCCAGAGCAAGATCGCGCTGTGTTGCAAGAGGCTTGGTCGGAGAAACCTGAATTTTACCTGGTACTGGAAATTCGTGGAAATCGAGGGCGCTTTGTTTTAACTGGTCATCCATCTTGTTGTTCCTTTCACGTGTCGATCAAAAAAGTGGCGCGGGTAACCATGCTACGAGCCGCACATTATCACCTCAGTCAGCGGCCCAAACTTTGAAGGTCCCCAAACTCTCGCCATTCAAAGAAAGAATTTGTTATCAACTTATAACAGCCATGTTACCTGCTTAATCCAGCAATGCCATGCTTGTCTGCTATGCTTTTTGCGTGTGCAGCCCGCAATTTTCCCAAAAGTGTGAATTAACACACGCATCTAACGCTTTACTTTTCAAGGAGTATTTCCTATGACCCGTAAAGAGCTTGCCAATGCCATTCGTGCGCTAAGTATGGATGCCGTACAAAAAGCTAACTCAGGCCACCCCGGCGCACCAATGGGAATGGCCGATATCGCCGAAGTACTGTGGAATGATTTCCTCCGCCATAACCCGACCGATCCCACCTGGTACGATCGTGACCGGTTTATTCTGTCCAATGGTCACGCTTCAATGCTGCTTTACAGTCTGCTGCATCTTTCCGGCTACGATTTGCCGTTAGAGGAGTTGAAGAACTTCCGCCAACTGCATTCGAAGACGCCAGGGCACCCGGAAATCGGCTACACGCCGGGCGTGGAAACCACCACCGGCCCGCTGGGTCAGGGTTTAGCCAACGCGGTTGGCCTGGCGATTGCCGAACGCACGCTGGCGGCGCAATTTAACCAGCCGAATCATGAGATTGTTAACCACTATACCTGGGTGTTTATGGGCGACGGCTGCCTGATGGAAGGGATTTCCCACGAGGTTTGTTCCCTGGCGGGAACCCTGGGACTGGGCAAACTGATCGGCTTCTACGATCACAACGGCATCTCGATCGATGGCGAAACCGACGGCTGGTTTACCGACGATACCGCGAAACGCTTTGAGGCCTATCACTGGCATGTGGTGCATGAGATTGACGGTCATGATCCTGAGGCGGTGAAAAAAGCGATTCAGGAAGCGCAGGCTGTTACCGATAAGCCATCGCTGATTATCTGCCGCACGGTGATTGGTTTTGGCTCACCGAATAAAGCCGGGAAAGAAGAAGCGCACGGCGCCGCGCTGGGCGAAGAAGAAGTGGCGCTAACCCGACAGAAGCTGGGGTGGCACCATCCTGCTTTTGAGATCCCCAAAGAGATTTACCGGGCGTGGGATGCACGGGAAAAAGGTGAGAAAGCGCAACAGGCCTGGAACGAGAAATTCGCGGCGTATCAACAAGCACACCCGCAGCTGGCGGCTGAATTTACCCGTCGAATGAGCGGCGGGCTACCGGAACAGTGGGAAGAGACGACCCAGAAGTACATTACCGACTTACAGGCTAATCCGGCCAAAATCGCCACCCGTAAGGCCTCGCAAAATACCCTGAACGCCTACGGGCCGATACTGCCTGAACTGCTTGGCGGCTCAGCGGATCTGGCGCCGAGCAACCTGACCATTTGGAAAGGATCTACGTCGCTTAAAGAGGATCCAGCCGGAAATTACATCCACTATGGCGTGCGGGAGTTTGGCATGACCGCGATTGCCAACGGTATCGCCCATCACGGTGGCTTTGTGCCGTACACCGCCACGTTTCTGATGTTTGTCGAATATGCCCGTAATGCCGCGCGCATGGCGGCGTTGATGAAGGCCAGACAAATCATGGTTTATACCCACGACTCGATTGGTCTGGGGGAGGATGGTCCTACGCACCAGGCCGTCGAACAGCTCGCCAGCCTGCGTCTGACGCCTAATTTCAGCACCTGGCGACCGTGCGATCAGGTTGAGGCGGCAGTAGGCTGGAAGCTGGCGGTCGAACGCCATGACGGGCCAACGGCGCTAATCCTCTCCAGACAAAATCTGGCGCAGGTTGAGCGTACACCTGAACAGGTGCAGCAGATTGCCCGCGGGGGATATGTGCTGAAGGACAGCGGCGGTAAACCGGATGTTATTTTGATTGCTACCGGTTCAGAAATGGAAATTACGCTGCTGGCGGCGGAAAAACTGACCGGTGAGGGTCGTAACGTGCGTGTGGTTTCTCTGCCCTCGACCGATATTTTTGACGCTCAGGATGAGGCGTACCGGGAATCGGTCTTACCGGCAAACGTCAGCGCCCGGGTGGCGGTGGAAGCAGGCATTGCCGATTACTGGTACAAATATGTCGGTCTAAAGGGGGCAATTGTCGGCATGACCGGTTATGGAGAATCAGCTCCGGCAGATAAATTGTTCCCGTTCTTCGGCTTTACGGTAGATAACATCGTCGCCAAAGCGCATAAAGTGCTTAACGCGTGATCCACAATGTGGGCCAGGCATCTGGCCCGTGCCAGTTATCGCAACTTGGTTCCTGGGCATAACGCGCCAGGCGAAACCGCTGTCCGTCATAGCGCCAGCGCGTCTGGATACCGCAATCAGCCAACCCTCGTCCTTTGGCGAGGGTGACCAGTTCCCGCGACTTCTCGTCAAACGTGGCGTTGGTCAGTTCCATATCCCGACTTTCGGCATCCGTTTTAAATGGCAGACTCAAACGGACGGCACTGGAGGTTAACGGTTTTGCGCGTGAAACAATCCACGCCAGATCGATGGTGTTATACGCCCCGGCTTCACAGCCGATCATCAGTAGCGCTTTGTCATCCGTCAGGGCCGTGACGCGCATCTCGCGACGCAGTGGATCGATCGAGCAGCGAATACCATTGATGCGCCAGTTACCATAATCCAGCAGCTCACTGCGCTCTTGTTGCGTTAAGGGCGTTGGCGTTGGGTTAATGACAGCCACACCTTTCAGGGCCGGTGCTGGCGGTACGCTGAGCGGCGGCTCATCACCTTTTTCGATCCAGGCGGTTTCGCTCCCCACGCGTTTTTGCTGGGCGTCGATAAACAGTAATGCGGCTTTTAATCCGATCAGTGAAAGATTTTGCGCGCCTTTTTGCAGGGTTATTGCCTTCGCGTCCTGTACGGTTTGTAAAAATGCGCTAATAGTGACCGGATCATCGGTCATCAGTTGCCAGGGGGTAATACGCCAGTGCTCACCGCTAAGCGCAAGCGGTGCGCCATCCAGCAACAGGCGCGGCGCAATTTCGCTCTCTTTAGCATGGGAAGGCTCCAGCCCTCCCAGTTCAATACGCAACACCGCATCGGTGTGCGCCCCGGCGCTGCGGCTGAGGGTCATGACCAGGCCGTGATGTTCTCCGGTATTGCGCGCCACGCAAAAATTCTGGTTATTACACGTCACCTGCCAGTCAGAAAACGCCTGCTGCGCGGGCGCGGCCCACAGCAAACGGACGGGAATCAGCCCGAGCAGAAAAATGAAAATGACGCGATAGCGCATGGACGGTACAACCCCGGAATTAAAACACACAGCCTAAGCGGTATCTTCCTTGCGCGACTGATGTGGCTCAATAAGAATCGTCGGATTGGCCGTCTATTTGTAAAGAAATATTAATACTCAGGGTTAATCCATAAGGTGCGACGACTGCAGGTAGTTCAACAACAGCACCGTTTTGCCGTCACGGATCTCACCCGTTTTAATCATTTCCAGCGCCTGCGTGAAGGGCAACTCCAGAACCTCAATATCTTCATCTTCAACACCGCCGCCTGCATTTGCCCGCTGACTGTCGCTGTATTGCGCGATAAAGAAATGGATCAGCTCCGTTACGCCACCCGGCGACATGTAGAGTTCGAACAGTTTACGCACTTCCCCCACTTCATAGCCGGTCTCTTCAATCGCCTCTTTACGAATACACGCTTCTGGTTCGTCGTTATCCAGTAGTCCGGCGCAGGTTTCAATCAGTTGGCCGTCTTCGTTACCGTTGACCCAGGTCGCGACGCGGAACTGACGGATGAGCACCACGGTTTTCTTCTCCGCGTTATACAGCAGAATTGTGGCGCCGTTGCCGCGATCGTAAACCTCGCGCTTGTGACGAATCACCTCACCGTTACTTCGGGTCAGATCATAGGTAATATTGCGCAGGATGAAGTAGTTATCAGAAAGGACTTTATCTTTGATGAGGGTAATTTTTTGCGACATACCGGCTCCACGGCGAGAAGTGAGAAATAATACTACGCCGTGAAACCGGGTTTGTCTTGACCTTCGGCTAGTGAGATTTGACTGATTTTACGCCCAGCCAGTCGACGATCCCTTGGGCAGCATGCCGCCCTTCAGCCATCGCCGTGACCACCAGGTCCGCACCGCGTACCGCATCTCCGCCGGCAAAGATTTTCGGGTTACTGGTTTGATAACGGTACGCGCTCTCAACGTTGGCGGCAATGCGTCCCCAGTTATCGACCTTAACGCCATGCGCCTCCAGCCACGGCATACCGTGCGGGTGGAAACCAAACGCCATGATCACCGCGTCTGCGGGCATAACAAACTCACTCCCGGCGATCGGCACCGGGCGTCGACGCCCATTCGCGTCCGGCTCGCCAAGCTGGGTACGTAAGAAACGCACGCCGCTGACTCGTCCATCGGCATTCAACACCAGCTCAACCGGCTGGACGTTAAACTCAAAGTTCGCCCCCTCTTCGCGCGCGTTTTTCACCTCTTTTTTCGAACCCGGCATGTTGGCTTCATCACGACGATAGGCGCAGGTAACCTGGCTTGCCCCGTGACGCAGCGCGGTACGCACGCAGTCCATCGCCGTATCGCCTCCGCCCAGCACCACAACGTTCAGCCCGGCGGTATCGATAAACGGTTCTTCAGGCAGTTCATCCAGCCCCATCACCTGTTTGGTGTTGGCAATCAGGAACGGAAGCGCATCATAAACGCCCGGCGCGTCTTCATTCGGCAGGTCCGCTTTCATGGAACGATAGGTCCCCACGCCCACAAATACGGCATCGTACTCTTCCAGCAGCGTCGCCAGCGCCACATCCCTACCCACTTCACAGTTAAGTTCGAAATGAATGCCCATGGCGCTGAAGATTTCACGGCGACGCGCCAGCAGCGTTTTGTCCAGCTTGAAGGCCGGTATGCCAAACGTCAGCAAACCGCCGATTTCAGGATGGCGATCGTATACGGTGGCGCTAACGCCGTTTCGCGCTAACACATCCGCACAGGCCAGGCCTGCCGGACCCGCGCCGATAATCGCGACGCGCCTATCCACTTTCTGTACGTGGCTTAAGTCCGGTCGCCAACCTTTGCTCAGCGCCCGGTCAGAAATATAACGCTCAATATTACCGATAGTCACCGCGCCATGCTCGTTACGCACCGTGCATGCCCCTTCGCAGAGCCGGTCCTGGGGACACACGCGCCCGGTCACTTCCGGCAGGCAGTTGGTCTGATGAGAAAGCTCAACCGCCGCGTCGATGTTCCCGGCTTTGACCAGTTCTATCCACTGCGGAATATGGTTATGCAGTGGGCAGGTCCATTCGCAAATACTGTGGTCGCCGCATTTCAGACAGCGGGATGCTTCCCGTTCCGCCTGCGCCGTGCGAAACGGCAGATAGATCTCTTCAAAGCTGGTTTTTCGGGCTTCAATCGCCAGCTTATCTGGCTCACCACGCGCAGGCGTCGCCTGCATTTGCTCACGTTTGGTGATGGCATCCTGAACAAAATCGGTAGCGCTACTGTGCCAGGGCTGACTCTCCAGACTGGCTGTACGCAGTCTGCGCGCTTTTGACAGGCCGGTAAGCGCGTTTTCCGTCACCAGCTGTAACGCCTGTGCCGGACAGTTTTCCACGCAGGCGGGGCCTTCTTCACGCCCCTGGCACAAATCGCATTTATGCGCAGTCGCTTTCACCTTTCCTTTAGCCACGGGAGTGAGTACGATCTGCATCGTGCCAAAGGGACAGGCCACGACGCACGATTTGCAGCCAATACACTTTTGCGGGTTCACCTGCACGCTGTCGTTATCATGGCTGATTGCCCCGTTTGGGCAACTTCTGGCGCAGGGGGCGTCTTCACAGTGGTGGCAGGTCACCGCACTGCGCTGTTGCTGATGCTTGATGACGGTAATTCGGGGCTGAAAATGCCGCGGGCTCAGGACATGCTGCTCGCCATTGTGGGCCATGACGCAAGCGACCTCACAGGCATGGCAACCCAGGCACTGCTGGCTATTGACCATAATAAAACGATTCATGGCTTCCTTCTTTTTTGGTTGCAAAAACCTTATTCTTTATATGACTGTTGTTATTAACCGACACGGAAGGAAGCGGCAATGTTCATTTGCCCAGGAAGCACAACTATTTATCCAGAACCTGTGGCAGATCAATTTATTTCATCGCATATGAAATTGTGTTTCAGTTACCATCCAGTTTCATGGCGTTTTATTAACATTTATCAAATACACCGTATCGTTCGGGCTGTATCAAGGCGCGACGTGTATTGTGTGAGGATGCACAAGTGACGGTAAAGCGTCCGGTCTCGGCCAGCCTGGCCAAGGCTTTTTTCTACATCGTGCTGTTGTCGATTCTCTCAACGGGTATTGCGTTGCTCACGCTGACCAGCAGCTTGCGGGATGCTGAAGCCATCAACGTTGCTGGCTCATTGCGCATGCAAAGCTACCGTCTGGGTTACGATCTGCAAAGCCAAAGCCCGCAGCTCAACGCCCACCGCCAACTTTTCCAGCAGGCGCTAAACTCGTCGGCATTACAAAATCTGAATGCGTGGTATGTACCGCAAGCGGTGAAAAGTCGCTATGGACGACTGCATGCAAACTGGCTGGAAATGAACGCCCGTCTGATCGATGGCGATTTAAAATGGTACCAGGCCAATATCAATAACTATGTCGATCAAATCGATCTCTTCGTGCTGGCGTTGCAACATTACGCCGAACGCAAAGTGATGCTGGTTTTTGGTATTTCGCTGGCAGGCGGGATTGGCATATTCACGCTCGTCTTCTTTACCCTGCGGCGCATTCGCCAGCAGGTGGTGCGGCCGCTAAATAAGCTGGTAATGGCCAGCCAGCATATTGAGCACGGTCAGTTTGATATCCCACCGCTGGATACCGGTTTACCCAACGAACTGGGGCTGCTGGGCAAGACCTTTAGCCAGATGTCGAGTGAATTACACAAGCTGTACCGTTCACTGGAAGCCTCGGTCGCAGAGAAAACCCACGATCTCCACGAAGCCAATCGCCGTCTGGAGGTGCTGTATCAGTGCTCTCAGGCGCTGAATACCAGTCAGATTGATGTGTACTGCTTCCGCCATATTTTACAGATTGTCCGCGAACATGACGCCGCGTATTTCCTGGAGCTTACCGTCGGTGATAACTGGCGGATTAGTGAAGGGAGCAAAAGCCCCGAGCTGCCAATGCAAATCCTGCCGGTCACGATGCAGGAAACCGTCTACGGCGAACTGCACTGGCAAAGTCCAAACGTCAATGCCTCGACCCCGCTGCTCAACAGCGTATCTTCTATGCTGGGACGCGGGTTGTACTTCAACCAGGCGCAAAAACATTTTCAGCAGCTGTTGTTAATGGAAGAGCGCGCGACCATTGCACGCGAACTGCACGACTCGCTGGCGCAGGTGCTCTCTTATCTACGCATTCAGCTCACGCTGCTGAAGCGCTCGATTCCAGAGGATAACGCTCCGGCGCAAAATATTATGGCGGATTTCTCTCAGGCGCTGAATGATGCCTATCGTCAACTGCGCGAGCTGCTGACCACCTTCCGTCTGACCTTACAGCAGGCTGATTTACCCTCCGCCCTGCATGAAATGCTGGAAACGCTGCAAAATCAGACCTCAGCTAAACTGGTGCTCGATTGCCGGTTGCCTACGCTGGCGCTGGATGCGCAAATGCAGGTGCATCTGCTGCAGATTGTTCGTGAAGCGGTGCTGAACGCAATTAAGCATGCTAACGCAACCGAAATTGCCGTCAGTTGCGTCACCGCGCCGGATGGCAATCATACGGTTTATATTCGCGATAACGGCATCGGCATTGGCGAACCGCATGAGCCCACCGGGCACTATGGATTAAATATTATGCGTGAACGAGCGGAAAGACTGAGCGGCACGTTGACCTTCTCGCAGCCCTCCGGCGGGGGAACGCTGGTAAGCATCAGTTTTCGTTCGGCTGAATCCGACAGTAAGCTAACGTAAAGAACCGCAAAGCGCCGTCGGGCCTGGATCCAGGTCTGACGGCGCTGGCACAAAAGGTATGCTGTAAACGGGCATGATAATTTACATTATCTTCTTTTTTTCTCCACGTTTGCCCCGTACCTTGCCGCTAAAGTGAAGCAAGTCATACCCATAACGATACGCAGAAACACGAGGTCCCCTTTTAATGGCGAATTTTTTCATCGATCGCCCCATTTTTGCCTGGGTGTTAGCTATCCTGTTGTGTCTGACAGGAGCCCTGGCTATTTTTTCGCTACCCGTTGAGCAATATCCCGATCTGGCCCCGCCCAACGTGCGGGTAACCGCCAACTATCCTGGTGCATCTGCACAAACGCTGGAAAACACCGTGACCCAGGTCATCGAGCAGAATATGACCGGTCTCGATAATCTGATGTATATGTCATCACAGAGCAGCGGGACAGGCCAGGCGACGGTTACGCTGAGTTTTGTCGCCGGGACCGATCCTGATGAAGCCGTACAGCAGGTGCAAAACCAACTGCAATCGGCAATGCGTAAGCTGCCGCAGGCGGTACAGGATCAAGGGGTCACGGTACGCAAAACCGGGGATACCAATATTCTGACCATCGCCTTCGTCTCTACCGATGGCTCCATGGATAAGCAGGACATCGCCGATTATGTGGCGAGTAATATTCAGGACCCGCTCAGTCGTATAAACGGCGTGGGGGATATCGACGCCTACGGTTCACAATACTCCATGCGTATCTGGCTCGACCCGGCCAAACTTAACAGCTTCCAGATGACCGCCAAAGATGTGACCGACGCTATCGAGTCACAGAATGCGCAGATTGCCGTTGGGCAACTTGGCGGCACGCCTTCAGTGGACAAACAGGCGCTGAATGCGACGATTAATGCCCAGTCGCTGCTGCAGACTCCGGATCAATTCCGCGATATTACTCTGCGCGTTAACCAGGATGGTTCGGAAGTTAAACTGGGCGACGTGGCGACGGTCGAAATGGGGGCTGAAAAGTATGATTATCTCAGCCGCTTTAATGGTAATCCCGCCTCCGGTCTGGGCGTGAAGCTGGCCTCCGGCGCCAATGAAATGGCAACGGCAACGCTGGTTATTAACCGCCTGAACGAGCTGTCGCAATATTTTCCGCACGGGCTGGAATATAAGGTGGCGTATGAAACCACCTCCTTCGTAAAAGCCTCAATTATCGACGTGGTAAAAACGCTGCTGGAAGCGATCGCGCTGGTATTTTTGGTCATGTACCTGTTCCTGCAAAATTTCCGCGCCACGCTGATTCCCACTATCGCCGTTCCCGTCGTGCTGATGGGTACCTTCTCCGTGCTCTACGCCTTTGGCTATAGCGTGAACACGTTAACCATGTTTGCGATGGTGCTGGCGATCGGCCTGCTGGTGGATGACGCCATTGTGGTAGTGGAAAACGTCGAGCGTATTATGAGTGAGGAGGGCCTCTCACCGCGTGAAGCCACGCGAAAATCGATGGGACAAATCCAGGGCGCGCTGGTCGGTATCGCCATGGTACTGTCGGCGGTGTTTATCCCAATGGCCTTCTTCGGCGGCACTACCGGGGCTATTTATCGCCAGTTCTCGATTACCATTGTTTCCGCGATGGTGCTGTCCGTTCTGGTGGCGATGATCCTCACCCCTGCGCTGTGCGCCACGCTGCTTAAACCGCTGCATAAAGGCGAACAACACGGGCAGACCGGTTTCTTCGGTTGGTTTAACCGCATGTTTAATCGCAATGCCGAACGCTACGAAAAAGGCGTTGCCCGGATCCTGCATCGCAGCCTGCGCTGGATCCTGATCTACGTTCTGCTGCTCGGCGGTATGGTCTTTCTGTTCCTGCGTCTGCCGACTTCCTTCCTGCCGCTGGAAGACCGCGGAATGTTTACCACCTCGATACAGCTCCCCAGCGGCTCCACCCAACAACAAACGTTGAAAGTGGTAGAGGAAGTAGAGAAGTATTACTTCACCCACGAAAAAGACAACATCATGTCGGTCTTTTCCACGGTAGGATCCGGCCCCGGCGGGAACGGACAAAACGTGGCGCGTATGTTCGTGCGTTTAAAAGACTGGGATGAGCGTGACACCACCACCGGGACCTCCTTCGCCATCATCGAACGCGCGACCAAAGCGTTTAATAAGATTAAAGAGGCTCGCGTCTTCGCCAGCAGCCCTCCAGCCATTAGCGGCCTCGGAAGTTCGGCTGGTTTTGATATGGAACTGCAGGATCACGCCGGCGCGGGCCATGACGCGTTAATGGCCGCACGCGACAAGCTGATTGAGCTGGCCGGGAAAGACGCGTCCCTCACCCGCGTTCGTCATAACGGACTCGACGACAGTCCACAATTGCAAATTGATATCGATCAGCGCAAAGCCCAGGCGCTGGGCGTGTCCATTGACGACATCAACGACACATTGCAAACGGCCTGGGGCTCCAGCTACGTTAACGACTTTATGGACCGCGGCCGCGTGAAGAAAGTCTACGTCCAGGCGGCGGCAAAATACCGCATGCTCCCGGACGATATCAACCTGTGGTACGTTCGCAATAATAGCGGCGGCATGGTGCCTTTCTCGGCCTTTGCCACCTCGCGCTGGGAAACCGGCTCACCGCGCCTGGAGCGTTATAACGGCTATTCTGCCGTCGAGATTGTCGGTGAAGCCGCGCCCGGCGTCAGTACCGGTACGGCGATGGACGTGATGGAGTCGCTGGTCCGTCAATTGCCGACCGGATTTGGCCTGGAATGGACGGCGATGTCTTATCAGGAACGACTGTCGGGTTCTCAGGCCCCCGCCCTGTACGCCATCTCTCTGCTGGTGGTGTTCCTGTGTCTGGCGGCGCTGTACGAAAGCTGGTCGGTGCCCTTCTCCGTCATGCTGGTCGTGCCACTGGGGGTTATTGGCGCGCTGCTGGCCACCTGGATGCGCGGTCTGGAAAACGATGTGTATTTCCAGGTCGGGTTATTAACCGTTATCGGACTATCAGCGAAGAACGCGATATTGATTGTTGAATTCGCCAATGAGATGAACGAGAAAGGACACGATCTGCTTGATGCCACGCTGCATGCCTGTCGCCAGCGCTTACGCCCGATTCTGATGACGTCGCTGGCGTTCATCTTTGGGGTGTTGCCGATGGCCATCAGCAATGGCGCAGGTTCCGGCGGTCAACATGCGGTGGGGACCGGTGTAATGGGCGGGATGATCTCAGCCACAATCCTGGCAATTTACTTCGTTCCCCTGTTCTTTGTGCTGGTCCGTCGACGCTTCCCATTGAAGCCGCGCCCAGAATAATCGGACACAAAAAAGGCGACTTACGTTGAGTCGCCTTTTTTTATCCTTTGCAGGATATGAATTTCTTCCAGAAAATTATTTACGAAGCATGACTTCGATAAAGTCTTTCCAGTTCCCCAGTTCACGTTCAATCATAACAACCTCTCTTATTATTATGAGCATTCTACGAAATCATCATCATCAAAAGAAGATCATTTAACCGATGGTTGTGATTACATCCTCCCGTGTTTGGGGTATATGTGATCACTATGCGCTAAACCCATAAATTTTATGTGACTTACTGCAACATTTTGAAATATTCATACATCATCTACTACTTTGACAATTCTGATGGAAAAACAGGCTGATGCAAACAGGCAAATTCTGATTTTCATTTATACGATAGTTTTGGAACTTTCAGGAATCATTATTCACCCTTGTTCAACAATGTTATATTTCTCTATAACGCCTGAATGACAATATGTATTATTCATGTTCACAAAACATAGGCATAAATATTCAAATTCCATCAATAAGGATTCAGATGATTACTCTCTACGGCATTAAGAATTGCGATACGATTAAAAAAGCCAGACGCTGGTTAGAAGAACGAGGGATCGACTACCGCTTCCATGATTATCGCGTCGACGGCCTGGACAACACGCTATTACAGTCCTTTATCAGCGAATTAGGTTGGGAGCCGCTGCTCAATACGCGTGGAACCACCTGGCGAAAACTGGATGAAGCCACGCGTAGCCAAATCACTACTGCGAACGCCGCCGCCGCGTTGATGATTGAAATGCCTGCAATTATCAAACGCCCATTGCTCTGCAAGCCGGGTAAGCCTATGCTGCTTGGTTTCAGTGATTCCAGTTATACGCAGTTTTTTAATGAGGTGTAATCTATGTCGTGCCCGGTTATTGAGCTGACTCAGCAGCTTATTCGCCGTCCTTCTCTGAGCCCGGATGATGCCGGGTGCCAGGCGTTAATGATTGAACGCCTGCGCGCGGTAGGTTTTACCGTTGAGCGAATGGATTTTGGTGACACGCAGAATTTTTGGGCATGGCGCGGTAAAGGTGAGACCCTGGCATTTGCCGGTCACACTGACGTAGTGCCTGCCGGCGATGTCGATCGCTGGATTAATCCGCCGTTTGAACCGACCATTCGCGATGGCATGTTGTTTGGGCGTGGCGCTGCCGATATGAAAGGTTCACTGGCGGCGATGGTCGTGGCCGCAGAACGCTTTGTCGCCCAACATCCTAATCATCAGGGCCGCCTGGCATTCCTGATAACCTCTGACGAAGAGGCCAGCGCCAAAAATGGCACCGTGAAGGTGGTTGAAGCGCTCATGGCGCGGAACGAACGCCTCGATTATTGTCTGGTTGGCGAGCCGTCCAGCACGGAAATCGTTGGCGACGTGGTGAAAAATGGTCGTCGTGGTTCACTGACCTGCAACCTGACCATTCACGGCGTGCAGGGGCACGTAGCCTACCCGCATCTGGCTGATAACCCGGTACACCGCGCAGCACCTATGCTCAATGAACTGGTGGCGATCGAGTGGGATCAGGGTAACGAGTTCTTCCCGGCGACCAGCATGCAGATTGCCAATATTCAGGCAGGAACCGGCAGCAACAATGTTATCCCGGGCGAGCTCTTTATTCAGTTCAACTTCCGTTTCAGCACCGAATTAACCGATGAAATGATTAAAGCCAGGGTGCTGGAACTGCTGGATAAACACCAACTGCGTTATACCGTCGACTGGTGGCTCTCCGGCCAGCCGTTCCTGACCGCACGCGGTAAACTGGTGGATGCAGTAGTGAACGCCATTGAGCACTATAATGAAATTAAACCGCAGTTACTGACTACAGGCGGGACATCCGACGGGCGTTTTATTGCCCGCATGGGGGCACAAGTAGTAGAGCTTGGGCCGGTCAATGCGACCATTCATAAAATTAATGAATGCGTTAATGCCGCCGACCTGCAACTGCTGGCCCGTATGTATCAACGTATCATGGAGCAACTCGTCGCCTGATGAGTGTTCCTGTAAGAGGAAATGAGCATGGACTGGCTGGCAAAATACTGGTGGATTTTAGTGTTGGTGTTTCTGGTAGGCGTATTGCTGAACGTGATTAAAGATCTCAAGCGTGTCGACCCTAAGAAATATCTCGCCAATAAGCCGGAGCTTCCCCCGCATCGTGACTTTAACGATAAGTGGGACGACGACGACGATTGGCCAAACAAGGATCAACCGAAGAAATAATTTCCAGGCCGATAAGTTCCGTAGGCCCGGTAAGCATTAGCGCTACCGGGTATTAAGTGCCGGATGGCAACGCTTCGCGTTTTGTCCGGCCTACTGTGATCAATCAGATCATCTCAATCACATCATCATCGTGAGGCTTACCACCGCTCAGCGCTTCATCAAAGTAGTGTTTCGGTACGGTAAAACGCAGATGATCGAGCGCAAACTGCATGCTGTGTTCATCAATGGCGTGCCCCAGATTTTCGACGATATCCAGCGTCACATCTCCACCGGCGCGAATTAACGCTTCCTGCGCAGCAACGGCGTGAGATAACTCAATCACCCGGTCTTCACCGCCGTGAATCAAATGTACCGTCGTAGCCGTGGTTGCAACCTCTGGTAAGGTGGCGTAGCGACCATTGAAGGCGATGACCCGCGATGCCAGCCCCGGCTCGGCTTTAATACTCTCAAGCGACATAATCGCCCCCTGAGAAAAACCAATCAGCGCGGTAGCCTGAGGTGAAACGCCGCTGTGTTTTTGCCAGTAGCGCACGGTTTCAATAAAGACCGGCATAATGGCGTCAACACGCGCCTGCCGGTTCTCCTCCGTTACGCCCTGAACCGAAAACCACTGACGTCCGGAAGGAGAACCATAAGGCTCAGCCCCGCCAATGCTGACGATGAGCGCATCCGGAAACAGCGGTGCAAACCAGGAGCCGATTTCGCCCATGGCAACCGGGTTATCGCCGACGCCATGAAACAGCAGCAGTAGCTGTTGAGCGGGTTTATCAGGACTTTGAACAACAAAATGGTCATGTTTCATGGCGATCTCCTTAACTGATGAGAATCATTCTACGCCGCTTAACCGCAATGACCATGTCAGTAAATTGAAGAAGTTAGTGAAAATTTTGCCATTGCATAATGCGATTTTGTAGCCGCTGTATACGTTCAGCATCCAACTGTTTCAGCGCCTGCGCCGCCTCGGCCCGCTGAACGACCAGCAGTGCTTTACGCCCGGGGATCTTCAACTGCTGGCACAATTCGACATCGCTGCGTTTAGCCTGTAAGCGGCCCCGCAAGGCCGGGAGAGGTAACTCGCTGTGCTGAAGCAGACGAGTCAGACAGCCAAGCGACGTCAGTAATGGCCGATGGGCGAAGGCAAATCCGGCCAGATCATTCCAGTCATCCTCATTAAGCGTAGACTCTTTCAACGGGTCCAGCGGAATGCCCTCACCGTTCCACTGCGTAAGGATCTCCGCATCGCGCCGCAGACGCTGGTGTTCGCGCCCGGCGAGGCGTTTTCCCGCTTCGCTAATAGGCAGTAACGCCATGGCGGTATAGCACCCGCTGCTGGCTTCGCGGTGATTGCCCATTCGCACCAGAGCAAAACCACAGCGCTGCCAGAAACGCCAGAGTTCGACCGTATACCCAAAACTGACGGACAGATAGTCACACTGCGTGGAGTAACGCCGGGCCTGCATAATCAACTGCTGCCCGATACCTTCTCGCTGGCGAGCAGGATGAACCGCAATTCGGCTTACCCGCCGTCCAATGAGCGTTGCCGCCAACGGATCACCGCCGTGCGCCGCCAGTGACTGTGCAACCAGATTTCCTCGTGGTCGGCGATATCCTGCCCAAACGGCCTGGCTTAATTCTGCAGACAGTCCCCCTTCATCCACCAACCAGACGGCGCCCGCCACCGAGTCTGCACACGATGCCTGAAGGAAATGCTGGCCAGGCGCGTCCATCATTCGCCGCAGATCCAGTGGCGAAGTGCGATAGTGCGCCCCGGAAAGCAGTTGATATACCGCTACCGGCAGCGCCGGGTTGTCATGCCAAGACTGTTGTCCAAATGCACTGAAATGGAGATCGCCCGACGGGGCATGCGTAAACGTTTCGTCGTCAAACAGCAGCGCATCGCTGACGATTTTCTCCAGCGGACATCCCAGCGCCCAGCGTACGGGCTGTTGTAACTCAAAACGTCGAAGATGGGGAAAGCGGGCGCAGAATTTCAACAAGAAGCCTCTGCCGGTTCCCTCATAGCCCTGAACGGTGGTGGTTAATAGCGTGCGGGGAAAACGCGCGACTAACTGATGCAGTAGCGGCGCGGGGATTGCGGCGGCTTCATCAACGATAAGCCAGTCTGCGGTTGCAGAACTGCTTAACAACGCGTCCGGGGCCATAAAACGGTAACGTTCTGCGGCAAATTGCGCCAGCACATCGGTTGCCGCTTTGGCTGGCGCGGTAACAATTGCAGTCCCGTTGATACGTGCAATCAGTTGCCCCGCCAGCGCGGATTTTCCCCGACCACGCGCGGCCGTCACGGCAACCACGCCAGAAGGCATAGTCAGTAACTGCGATAAAATCAGCGCCTGTTCAGGCTGAGGTTCACCGGTTGCCGCGTGCCAGTCGGCGCGAGCAGCAAAGTGGGGATATGTAGCAGGCTGATGCTGCTGCCAGTGCAACGCCTGTCCATCACGGGAAATGACCCGTTTGACGTGTTCAACAAAATGCGGCGTTGGAATCGGGTCAGCACAGTCACTCCAGCGCAGTGAATCCGCGTCAGGATGCGTGTGCCAGCTATGCCAGGGGGGAGTGAGCAACACCAGCCAGCTGCCGGCGATCAGCGTGCCGCTTAAGGCGGCAAACGCCGCAGCGTCAAATCCCTGCCCGGCGTCAAAAAACGCATGATGGAATTCGCGACCTAGTAACGTTTGCAGCGCCTGCGGCGTACAGTTCGGCTCAGCAGGAGCTTGCGCCCCTACCCATAGCCAGTCGCCGGGTAACGCGTTGCGTAGCGCTAATGCTTGCGCCTGACGCCAGCTATCCTCGCCGCTGATAACCAGCAGACGGCGGATGCCTTCGCGGGTCATCTGTTCAGTTAACGCCCTCAGCGCCGTGTTATCAGACATCCCTGCCTCTGTCTCTTAAATGCCTTTTCCAAAAGTATTGCACTGCCCCGGATCGCCACTGTCAAAGCCGCGTTTGAACCAGGTAAAGCGCTGTTCAGAAGTTCCGTGGGTAAAACTGTCCGGTACAACGCGGCCTTGTCCTTGCTGCTGCAGGCGATCGTCACCGATAGCTTGCGCGGCGTTCAGCGCCTCTTCCAGATCGCCGGACTCCAGCACGCCCTGCTGCTGCATACTATGGCCCCAGACGCCGGCAAAGCAATCCGCCTGCAGTTCCATACGCACGGAAAGACGGTTCACTTCAGCCTGTGAGGCATTCTGTTGCATCTGACGAACTTTCGGTTCAATACCCAGCAGTTTCTGCACGTGGTGGCCCACTTCATGGGCGATAACATAGCCCTGAGCAAAATCACCATCGGCGCCCAGCTTGTTTTTCATATCGTCGTAGAAGGAGAGGTCGATGTACACGGTGCCATCCGCCGGGCAGTAAAACGGGCCCATCACGGACTGGCCTGCGCCGCATCCGGTACGCGTAGCGCCCCGATACATCACCAGCTTCGGCTGTTGATAGGTCCGGCCCATTTTTTCAAACTGCTGTCCCCAGGTATCCTCCGTGGTGGCCAGAATCACCGAGGTAAATTTTGCCGCTTCATCATCATTTGGGCTGATGGAGTGTGATGATTGCTGTTGGGAAACGGGTTGACCGGTCATTAATCCGGTGAGATCCACGCCATAATAACCTGCGACCAGCACCACTATCAGCAGGATGATGCCGCCTTTACCACTGGGCAAACGAAAACCAGGCCCGCCCATAGAAGGGCCGCCAGAGCTGTTTCGTCTGTCTTCTACATTGTCACTTTCACGACGCCCTTGCCAGCGCATAATCACCTCAACTTTTTATTCATTATGATGATGATCGTAGGCGGTTCGGAACAGGATTACCATAAGAAACAGTAATCAAAATCGGCGAGATTGATGAGCCGGTGAGCGATCGCCGGCTCAGAAGGGAATTAGTCTAACTTGACACCCAGGCGATGCGCGACGGCTTCATAGGCTTCGATCAGACCGCCCAGGCTCTGGCGGAAGCGATCTTTGTCCATTTTATCCAGCGTTTCTTTGTCCCACAGACGGCTACCGTCCGGTGAGAATTCATCACCCAGCACCACTTCACCTTTATACAAGCCAAACTCAAGTTTGAAATCGACCAGAATCAGGCCCGCATCATCAAACATCTTTTTCAGCACGTCGTTCGCTTTGTAGGTCAGCTCTTTCATACGCGCCAGATTCTCTTTGCTCACCCAACCAAAAGTTTCGCAATAGGAATCGTTAATCATTGGATCGTGCATAGCATCGTTTTTCAGGAACAGATCAAACAGCGGCGGATTAAGTTCAATACCTTCCTCAACGCCTAAACGCTTAACCAGTGAGCCCGCCGCGCGGTTACGCACCACACATTCAACCGGTACCATCTCCAGTTTTTTCACCAGACATTCGGTATCGGAAAGCAGTCGCTCCATCTGGGTAGGAATGCCCGCTTCTTGCAGTTTAGTCATAATGAAATGGTTGAACTTATTATTCACCATGCCTTTACGGTCAAACTGTTCAATGCGCGCGCCATCCCCTGCTGACGTATCATTGCGGAATTCGAGCACCAACAGGTCCGGGTTTTCCGTGCTGTATACGGTCTTCGCTTTACCACGATACAACTCAGCTTGCTTTTGCATCTTTATTACTCCTGGGTGTGAATTAACGATAAATATTGCGTTTTTCTGCCGACGCACACGTTTGCGTATCATATCAGAAAAAAAGGGCTGGAGTTATCCAGCCCTTCATTTTTACTTACTGAACGCTGCCTGGAAGACGGCGACCAGCGCGTCGTTCTGGCTTTGTGTCAGGGTATGCCCCTTCGGATCGATAAACTGCATACTACTGCGGTTATCTAAATCACCGACCTGCAGTTTATAGTCGCCAGACACTAAACCTGGATCGCTTGCGCCCAGTTCCTGCCAGCTGCTATCAGACAGTGGTTTGTAGGTCACGGCGATGCTGCCCTGAGAACGGGTGCTGTCGGTCACTTTCATGCCCACTTTCTCAAGCGCTGCCGGCAGACGCTGCCACACCACGTTGAACGGTCCACGCACCACCAGCATTGGTAAACCAGTGTCGTCGGCGGCGCTCTGAACATCCATGGTTGCTGCAGAGCGGTTCTGCGCGGCATTCGCAGCATCTGTGGCGTTCTTATCCAGACCAGCAGAGATGACGTTCATCATCTCAGCGCTGTAACGCTGCATAGATGCCGCATCGGCTACAGGTTTACCCGCCTGCTCGAGGTTAGTCAGTTTCACCGTTACCGCTTGCTGATAGCCCTGCGGTTTAACCGAGATTTGATAACGTCCACGGTACTGCTCGTCTTCATCCAGACGGTTCCAGTCAACCCAGTCGGTGGTCAACGTCTGGCTGGCATCATCACGCTTAGCGATCGTGTAGTTTTTAGACTGAATGACGCTAACGACCTGTGGCCACAGCGTGTTGCCACGACCATTTTCCACCAGTAATGTCGACGTATCACCTGCGATCTGGGTACGAGCGCCAGTGACTAACGCTAACGGCTGGGCCGGTGGGCGAATATCCAGCGCTTTACCCACGGCACCGCTACCGTTGGTTACCGGGATATTATAGTCACCCGACATAACCGGCAGAATCATCCCAGCTGGCGCATGAAGCTCAGCAAGCGGTGCGGCCTCCAGATAGGATTCATCACCGCTCACCTGGCGCTTATAGCGCGAGTCAGAACTACAGGCCGCGAGCAACATAACAAGCGAAACACCCGCAACCTTGGCCAGGCGCGACTTTTGTACTGAGTAAGCCATCAAATCTCCCTAAACTTTACAGCAAACCGGCATGCTTAAGCGCCGCCTTGACGATTTCACGAGCATTGTCCGTGATTGGCGTCATCGGCAGACGCAGCGTATCGGTCGCCACAAGTCCCAACTCCTTACATGCCCATTTCACTGGGATAGGATTGGGTTCGACAAAAAGTTTGTTGTGTAACGGCATCAGACGCTGGTTAATTACCCGCGCCTCGGCAAAATGCCCTGCAGCCGCCAGTTTGCACATTTCAGCCATGTCACGCGCCGCAACGTTAGACGTTACGGAAATCACGCCATGACCACCGAGCTGCATAAAATCCAGTCCGGTCGCGTCATCACCGCTGAGCAGAATGAAGTCGTCTGAAACCAGCTCTTTGATCTGGTGAACGCGACTTAAGTTCCCCGTGGCCTCTTTAATAGCGATAATATTTTTTACTTTCGCCAGACGGCCAACGGTTTCTGGCAGCATATCGCAGCCAGTACGGGACGGCACATTATACAGAATTTGCGGCAGGTCAGTATGTTCAGCGATGGCTTTGAAATGCTGGAACAAACCTTCCTGGGTTGGGCGGTTGTAATACGGCGTCACCGTCAGGCAGCCGACAACACCGCTATCGTTGAAACGCTGCGTCAGACTAATGGCTTCTGCGGTCGCATTGGCGCCCGTTCCGGCAATTACCGGAATACGCCCGTCGGCCAGCTCCAGCGTCATCATCACCACATCGCCATGTTCATCATGACTCAGGGTGGCAGACTCACCGGTGGTGCCAACCGAAACGATCGCCGAGGTGCCGCTGGCGACATGATAATCAATCAGTTTTTTCAGGCTCGACCGGCAGACTTTACCTTTCTCATCCATCGGCGTAACAAGCGCGACAATACTTCCCGTGAACATGGGCCATCCTCTGTGCAAACAAGTGTCTCAATGGTACGTTTGGTACGACAATAAAAGCAAGCGACCAGAGCCGTTCTGATTGTTGTATGCATGTTTTTTTTATGCTTTCCTTATGATTACCTCACCGCTCAAAGGAAGAACAGGTTTGACATCGTCATCGCAACACTATCTGGTCATTACTGCGCTGGGTGCCGACCGCCCAGGAATTGTGAACACCATCACGCGTCATGTCAGCAGTTGCGGCTGTAATATCGAAGACAGCCGACTGGCGATGCTGGGTGACGAATTCACATTTATCATGCTGCTGTCAGGCACCTGGAATGCCATCACCCTGATTGAATCAACCTTGCCGTTGAAAGGCGCTGAGCTGGATTTATTGATTGTCATGAAGCGCACGACTGCGCGTCCCCGCCCAGCAATGCCCGCCACGGTATGGGTGCAGGTCGATGTCCCCGATTCTCCACATTTGATTGAACGCTTTACCGCCCTGTTTGATAGCCACCAAATGAATATTGCGGAACTGGTTTCACGCACGCAACCGGCTGAGAATGGAAAGACGGCGCAGTTGTTTATTCAAATTACCGCACATAGTCCTGCGTCACATGACGCGGCAAATATTGAAGATGCGTTTAAAGCACTCTGTACAGAACTCAATGCGCAAGGCAGTATTAACGTCGTCAATTACTCACAGCATGATGAACAGGATGGAGTTAAGTAATGAACCCACTGAAAGCCGGTGATATCGCACCGAAATTTAGCTTGCCGGATCAAGACGGAGAACAAGTAAATTTAACCGACTTCCAGGGACAGCGTGTTCTGGTTTATTTTTACCCGAAAGCCATGACACCCGGCTGTACCGTACAGGCCTGCGGCCTGCGCGATAACATGGATGAGTTAAAAAAAGCAGGTGTTGAAGTGCTGGGAATCAGCACCGATAAACCGGAAAAACTTTCCCGATTCGCGGAGAAAGAAGTTCTTAACTTCACGCTCTTGTCCGACGAAGATCATCAGGTTTGCGAGCAGTTCGGCGTCTGGGGTGAGAAGTCATTTATGGGCAAAACCTACGATGGCATCCACCGCATCAGCTTCCTGATTGATGCTGAAGGGAAAATTGAGCATGTGTTTGATAACTTCAAAACCAGCAATCACCACGACGTGGTAATGAACTGGCTGAAAGAGAACGCCTGATTCACGTTTTTCTGAAAAAAGCCTGATGGCGCTTTGCTTATCAGGCCTACAATTTGCACACTTTATAGGCCGGATAAGGCGTTTACGCCGCCATCCGGCATCAACCTCGGTTATTCAAACGTCCCTTTGACGCAGGCTTTTTTCTCTCTGACTACCACTTTTCCCTTCGCCCACAGGTGATTCACCTCCAGCGCGTCGTTCAGCACCAGAATATCCGCATCGCATCCCACAGCCAGACGCCCTTTATGCTCCAGCCCTAAAAATTCTGCCACCGTACGCGTCAGCGGACACAGCGCCTGTTCCAGCGGTATAGCATGAACCTTCACCAACTGGCGCACCGTTTCCGCCAGTGATTCAAACCCCGCGACGCCAATCCCGGTGAGATTACCTGACTCATCAAATTCCGGTTGGCTGCCGTTGCCGTCCGAGCTCAGGGTAATGCGCGACAGCGGCACATTTTGGCGCAGCGCCGTGGCAATAGCCGTGGCCGGATCAACAGGCTCATCAATGCTGCTGGTAATATCGATAAAACCGCCTTTGCGGGCATACTCCAGTGCCGCCTGGAACAAGGGTTCCGCACGGTTAACGTGAGTCGGCAACAGTTTAGTTATCGGCACGTCGCAGTTTTCAAGGATCTGATACAACGGTTCCAGCATGCGCGGGCTGTCGCCCATATGGAAAACGCTGATCCCCGGTTTGCGCCCTAACAATCCACCGACGCGCGACTGCGCCGCCATGTTCGCCAGTGCCTGAGTATCTGGTGCTGAAGAACGATGGTCCGAAATCGCACACTTCACGCCAATCACTTTATCGATCAGCGCTACGTCGCGATCGATGCTGCCGGTGATAGTCGGGGAAGGCAGAGAATACGCACCGGTCAGCATCCAGGCACTGATACCTTCAAACTCCAGCGCGCGGGTTTTCGCCAGCAGCGACTCCGGATGACGGGTAATACCATCTGTGCCCAGCAATCCCACCACCGAAGTGACGCCAGCTTCAACCAGCCGTGACAAACGCACTTCCGGCGTGCGGGTGTGCGGACCCGCTTCACCGCCACCGCCAATCAAATGGACGTGCTGATCGATAAACCCCGGGCACACAATCGCGCCGTCCAGATTGACGCACTCGCAGCCGGGAAAGTCTTCAGGGGAAATCGACGGCGCGATGGCAACAATTTTGCTGCCGGATACCAGTATATCCTGTCGCCCTAAATCTTCCGGCGCGTACACATGTCCCTGCTGGAACAATGTCAAATTAAGAATTGAACAGTTCATAACCTTCCTTGTCAGGCAATAACCTGCATGACCCAAATAGAGAGCAGTGCATTAATGACGCACACCGCAATAATAAGCGGATAGTAACGAGGATGGACCCCCGCAGTCCCCAAACAACGTCCCACATTTTGCACCGGATTACCCATCAGGTAGATAGCGGGTAATAATACCGTGGCATCATGTCCCGAAAGCGTACCGGCAACAACCAGGCTGGCGCAAACACCGACGCCGCCTCCCATACTCATGACCGCCGCCAGAAGGACGGTGGCAGATTCGCCCGGCAGCCCCCATAACGCCATCACGGGCTCACATACCCGCCCGACAATCTCGAGCAGCCCCGTTACTTTCAGCGCCTGGATAATCACAAACGCCATCACCACGTTCGGTAACAGGCTGGTTGTTGCTATGGTAAACCCGCGCCGTGCGCCATCGATAAACATATCCATGACGTTTTTACGTACCTGCGTTGTCATCTCAGGCCTCCTGCTGCGTACGGCGATTTTCCAACTGCGCAATCCATAAGCGCAGCAGGTTAGCCCCCACAAATTTGAACACGAGGATCACCGCCAGCGGCGTAATCACCGGAACGGTAACCATCGTAAACAGCGCGGCCCCTGAGGAAAAATAGTTGGTAATACAGGCGCTGCCGCTGGTTTGCCAGCAGGCAAAAACGGCACGTTCCTGTTCAGTGATAATGCCCTCTTCAGCCATTTCTTTCGTCATCCCGGCTGCGGCATCGGTATTTTGCAAATTCGCGATCAGCGCCAGCGAACAAACACCTGGAATTCCGAGCAACGGGCGCAGGACTGGCGTCATTAACTGTTGTGCGGCGCGCAATCCACCTAACCCTTCGGTGACGGAGATAATCCCCAGAGAAAGAATGACGGAAGGCGCCAGCTCCAGTGCGAATAAAAAGCCATCTTTAGCGCCCATGCCACCCGTGCCGCGAAAAGAGATGGCCGTATCGCCTGCCGCATTAACCTTCCCAAACGCACCGTTAAGGACGGTGAAGTCAAATACCCGCCACCATTCGGTACTTTTCGCAAACATGCCGGAAAAAAGAATAATTGTAATAAAAAAAGCGAGATAACCGCCCCATCCCACCTTTTGCTGCGTGTGTGTGTTGTGACCCATGTTGTTCTCCTGTTGGTCTTATTCCTTGCGTGACGAAAAGACATCACGCGGGTCAAGTTAAAGACAAACGCGGAGAAAAACGACACCAGAGGAGATTATTCAGAAAGTGTGGATAGAGGTCAGACAAGTTCAGCTCCGGCGACATTGCATCGCCGGAGTTTGCAGATTAAGGTTCGTCAACGGCCTGACCATCAGGCCAGGCATGCATGACGGCTTTGATAAGCGTCGCCAGAGGAATCGCAAAGAATACGCCCCAGAATCCCCACAGCCCGCCAAAAATAACGACCGACAGAATAATCACCAGCGGGTGCAGATTAACGGCCTCGGAGAACAGTACCGGGACCAGCAGATTACCGTCCAGCGCCTGGATTATCAGGTACACGGCAAAGCAGCTCCAGAACTCGGTGCCAAGCCCGAACTGGAACAACGCCACTCCGACGACCGGAATCGTCACCACAAAAGCGCCGATATACGGGATCAAAACCGAGAACCCCACCAGCACCGCCAATAGCAGAGAATAGTTGAGGCCAAACAGCAGGAAGCCGAGCCAGGTCGCCACGCCGACCACCACCATTTCCAGCACCTTTCCGCGGATATAGTTGGTGATTTGCTGATTCATCTCTTTCCATACCTGTCCCGCCAGTCCGCGATTACGCGGCAGTACCCGACGCACGGCGTTCAGCATCTGACCTTTATCTTTGATCAGGAAGAATACCATCAACGGGACAAGCACCAGATAGACCGCCAGCGTCAGCAATCCGACCAGAGAGGCTAACGAATATTTCACCACCGAATCGCCCATGGTGAGCATCCGCGAGCGCATATTCTCCGCCATCGCATCAATGATGCCCGCATCCATCAGCGCCGGATAACGTCGTGGCAAAGTGGCGGCAAAATCAGATAATTTATTGAGCATACCGGGCATATCGCGGATCAGGTAAATCCCCTGCTGCCACGCGACGGGCATCACGACAAACGCCATCAGCAGCAAAATACCGACAAACACCACCAGCACGATTGATGTCGCCCAGCGCCGTGAACAGCCGATATGTTCCAGCCGTACAGTCGGCCACTCAAGCAGGTACGCCAGCACAATGGCGACCAACAGCGGCGCCAAAAGACCGCTAAAGAAGAACAGGATGCCAAAACCGGCAACCAGAATAATTAGCAGGGCGATGGCCTCGGGGTCGCTAAAGCGGCGGCGATACCATTGCATCAACATTTCGAGCATAAAACCCTTCCATGAACCCAATAGCGGGATTGCGATCCCGAATTGTATCGAAATGTCACAAAAAAGACTTCGCTTTTTATGGCTGATTACGCAAAGTGAAAAGACATTTTTCCTGGGTGTTCATCGTCAGGTTTCACAGTTACACTCCCTAAGCTTGCGGAGTGTGAACGATACTTCACGGCATTGGTCAAATGGCTATCTCAAAAAAGAATACAGGACAGAGGTTATGTTCAGGCAGTTGAAAAAAAACCTGGTTGCTACCCTCATTGCCGCACTGACCATCGGTCAGGTTGCGCCCGCATTTGCTGACCCCGCGGACACCCTGCCTGATATGGGAACCTCGGCAGGGAGTACCCTTTCCATAGGACAGGAAATGCAGATGGGCGATTTTTATGTACGCCAGCTGCGGGGCAGCGCGCCGTTAATTAACGATCCGTTGCTGACCCAATATATTAATAGTCTGGGGATGCGTTTAGTTGCACACGCCGACTCGGTAAAAACGCCCTTCACCTTCTTTTTAATCAACAACGATGAAATTAACGCCTTTGCCTTCTTTGGCGGCAACGTTGTTTTGCACTCCGCACTGTTCCGCTATTCCGATAACGAAAGCCAACTGGCATCGGTTATGGCGCACGAAATTTCCCACGTCACGCAGCGTCACCTGGCGCGAGCGATGGAAGATCAGAAACGCAGCGCCCCGCTAACATGGGTCGGTGCGTTAGGATCCATTTTATTGGCGATGGCCAGCCCCCAGGCGGGTATGGCGGCGCTGACCGGTACGCTGGCGGGTACGCGCCAGGGAATGATCAGCTTTACGCAGCAAAACGAACAGGAAGCGGACCGCATCGGTATTCAGGTACTGCAACGCTCGGGATTCGATCCCCAGGCCATGCCGACATTCCTGGAAAAACTGCTCGATCAGGCCCGTTACTCTTCGCGTCCACCGGAAATTTTGCTGACCCACCCCCTGCCAGAAAGCCGTCTGGCAGATGCGCGTAACCGCGCCAACCAGATGCGCCCGGTCGTCGTCCAGTCTTCAGAAGATTTTTATCTGGCCAAGGCGCGAACCTTAGGCATGTATAACTCTGGTCGCAACCAGTTGACCGATGACTTGCTGAGTAGCTGGTCGAAAGGCAACGTACGCGAGCAACGTGCGGCGCAGTATGGCCAGGCGTTGCAGGCAATGGAGGCCAGTAAATACGACGAGGCGCGTAAAGCGCTGCAACCATTGCTGACGGCCGAACCAAACAATGCCTGGTATCTTGACCTGGCAACGGATATCGATCTCGGCCAGAAGAAAACCGGCGACGCGATTAATCGCCTTAAAAATGCTCGAGACCTGCGAGTCAACCCGGTACTGCAGCTCAATCTGGCAAATGCGTATTTACAGGGCGGGCAAGCCAAAGAAGCAGCCAATATCCTGAATCGTTATACGTTTAACCACAAGGATGACCCTAACGGCTGGGATTTGTTAGCGCAAACGGAGGCTGCTCTCGGCAACCGCGATCAGGAACTGGCTGCCCGTGCAGAAGGGTATGCCCTTGCAGGGCGTCTTGACCAGGCGATTTCGATGCTCAGCAGCGCAAGTTCGCAGGTCAAACTGGGAAGCCAGCAGCAGGCCAGATACGATGCCCGTATCGACCAGTTGCGCCAGTTGCAAGAACGTTTTAAACCGTATACGAAGATGTAATTATCGAACTCTTGCCGGATGGCGATGCTGTAGCGTCGCCATCCGGCAGTATTGTGATGCAAGGAGAAGTCATGTCAGACGCGATTAAAATCTACCATAACCCACGTTGTTCCAAGAGCCGCGAAACGCTGGAATTGCTGAAGTCCAACGGCGTGGACCCGGAAGTAGTACTGTATCTGGAAACGCCAGCAGACGCCGCAACCTTGCGTGAACTGCTGCAGATGCTGGGCATGTCCAGCGCGCGCGAACTGATGCGCCAGAAAGAAGATCTCTACAAGTCGCTTAACCTGGCGGACAAGAATTTGAGTGAAGATGCGCTGATTCAGGCCATGGTTGAAAATCCGAAGCTGATGGAGCGCCCCATTGTGGTTGCCAAAGGCCAGGCGCGGATCGGACGTCCGCCGGAGCAGGTACTGGAAATCGTCGGTTAACCTGAAATCGCCGCACTCTTTTCGGCTGCGGCGTTTACAGTTTCAAAATCTCTTTTACGAACGGAATGGTCAGCTTACGCTGGGCGGTGATCGATGCGTGATCAAGCTGATCCAACGTCATAAACAGCGTACGCATTTCCCGATCCAGACGTTTAAGCAGGAAACGTCCCACATCTTCCGGCAGTTCAAACCCACGAAGCCTGGCGCGTAATTGCAGCGCCTGCAGCTTATCTTCATCGGAAAGCGGCTGCAGCTTGTAGATCTGTCCCCAGTCCAGGCGCGAGGCGAGATCCGGTAACCCCAGATTGAGCTGCCTTGGCGGGCGATCGCCGGTGATCAGCAGACGCGTTTTCCCAGACTCCAGTATACGGTTGTAGAGATCAAAGATTGCCATTTCCCACAGCGAATCACCGGCCACACATTCGATATTATCGATGCATACCAGCGATAAATGCTCCATACCGTCGAGCACCTCGGGAACAAACCAGGTGCGCTTATCGAGCGGCACGTAGCCTACCGCATCGCCGCGCGCAGACAGTTCCGCACAGGCTGCATGCAGCAAATGACTACGGCCAGCGCCTTCACGCGACCAGAGATAAATATACCCGCTATGTTCCTGACGCAGCACGTTTTGCAGTGCAGCCAGTAAAGAGGAGTTATCCCCCGGCCAGAAACTTGCAAACGTTTCGTCGTCAGGAAGATAAAGTGGCAAAGAGAGCTGTGCCGGTGTGTTCAGAGATACCTCAACCCAGGATTTCATAAAATCGCGTTGAGTTTAACACAGAAATGCGTCGCGATAGAACCGGGCAGCGATGCCGCCCGGTCAGAGACTTACTGTTGCGGGCTGTCTGCATCTTTTGCGTCGAGCACCACTTCTTCCGGACGCAGCAGGCTGATGACTTTAAAAATCAGGCTCAGGCAGACACCGACGATGGTCGCCAGCGCCATGCCTTTCAGCTCTGCGGCGCCAATGTGAACTTTCGCGCCACTCACGCCAATGATCAAAATGACCGAGGTCAGGATCAGGTTCTGAGCTTTGTTGTAGTCAACTTTTGATTCGATCAGTACGCGAATACCGGAAGCACCAATCACGCCATACAGTAACAACGATACGCCGCCCATGACTGGCAGCGGGATGATTTGGATCGCCGCCGCCAGCTTGCCTACACAGGAAAGCAGGATGGCAAAAATCGCGGCGCCGCCAATAACCCAGGTACTGTAAACGCGGGTAATCGCCATTACGCCGATGTTTTCGCCATACGTGGTGTTCGGCGTAGAGCCGAAGAAACCGGAGATGACCGTAGACAGGCCGTTGGCGAACATAGAGCGATGCAAACCAGGATCGCGAATCAAATCTTTTTTCACGATATTTGCCGTCACTACCAGGTGTCCGACGTGTTCAGCGATAACCACCAGCGCAGCAGGCAAGATGGTCAGAATAGCAACCCATTCAAAACGCGGCGTGTAGAGAGTCGGCAGCGCAAACCAGTGCGCCTGGGCAATCGGCGTAGTGTCCACAACGCCCATCACGAAAGAGAGCGCATAACCGGCCAGCACCCCAATCAGAATCGGGATAATCGCCATAAAACCGCGGAACAGTACGGAGCCAAATACCGTCACCGCCAGCGTCACCATCGAGATGATGATGGTTTTCGAATCCGGTAATTGCCCTTCAGCAGGCAGTAATCCCGCCATGCCCGCAGCAACACCTGCCAGCTCCAGGCCGATGACGGCAACGATTGCGCCCATCGCCGCCGGAGGGAACATCACATCCAGCCAGCCGGTGCCTGCTTTCTTAACGATGAAAGAAACCAGGCAGAACAGGACGCCGCACATAATGAAACCGCCCAGCGCCACTTCATAACCTAACGGCAGCAGCAGCAGCACCGGAGAAATAAACGCAAAGCTGGAACCGAGATACGCGGGAATTTTACCCTTACAGATAAAGAGATACAGCAACGTACCAATGCCGTTAAACAGCAAAACGGTAGCCGGGTTGATGTGGAACAGAACTGGCACCAGTACCGTAGCGCCAAACATGGCGAACAGGTGCTGCAAACTAAGCGGGATTGTCTGTAAAAGCGGCGGTCTTTCACTTACCCCGATAGCACGGCGCGTCATAGTGTTTTCCTCTGAGTGTTGTTTGTTATTAGCGATTAGGTTGTTGTATTCAAAAAAAAGCCGACTCTTAAAGTCGGCTTCTTTTCACTTATTCGTTTACTTGGTACCAAAAATCTTATCGCCAGCATCGCCAAGCCCCGGAATAATGTATCCGTGCTCGTTCAGTCCCTGATCGATGGAGGCCGTGTACAGCTCAACATCCGGGTGCGCTTTTTCCAGCGCCGCGATACCTTCCGGCGCAGCAACCAGCACCAGCACTTTAATGCTGGTGCAGCCAGCATTTTTCAGCAGGTCGATGGTGGCGATAACGGAACCGCCGGTCGCCAGCATCGGGTCTACGATCAGCGCCATACGCTCATCGATGTTAGAAACCAGCTTCTGGAAATACGGAACCGGCTCCAGCGTTTCTTCGTTACGGTACATACCGACAACGCTGATACGCGCGCTCGGAACGTTTTCCAGTACGCCTTCCATCATGCCCAGACCGGCACGCAGGATTGGCACAACGGTGATTTTTTTACCTTTGATTTGGTCTACTTCAACCGGACCGTTCCAGCCCTCAATGGTCACCTTTTCGGTTTCCAGATCAGCGGTTGCTTCATAAGTCAGCAGGCTGCCAACTTCCGAGGCGAGTTCACGAAAGCGTTTAGTGCTGATATCGTTTTCACGCATCAGTCCCAGCTTGTGTTTGACGAGTGGGTGTTTGACTTCCACGATCTTCATACTCTTCTCCTTTCCTCAGACGAGTGGCAACCACAAAAAAAATCGCCGGATTATACCGCTTTTCGTCTCTGGCGCAACACTGCATCCGCTTGATATGGATCAACCAAAGTCGTTTGCGTCTGTATGATGAGTATAAAACAAGCCCCGCACTCATAGCGGAGCTTGTTATCAATACTATGAATTTTAAAGATATTTAGCATTAGTCTGGATGACGTTTTGATACCATGAAAAAGATTTCTTAGGCGAGCGTGCTAATGTCCCAGTACCGTCATTATTTTTATCGACGTAGATAAACCCGTAGCGTTTTTTCATCTCCCCCGTCCCGGCCGAGACTAAATCAATACACCCCCACGGGGTATATCCCATCAGTTCCACGCCATCTTCCACCACCGCTTTTTTCATCTCACGTATGTGGGCGGCAAGGTAGTCGATACGGTACTGGTCGTTGACTGTACCATCGCTCTCGCGCACGTCGATGGCGCCAAATCCATTTTCGACAATAAATAGCGGCAGTTGATAATGATCCCAGAACCAGTTCAGCGAATAGCGCAGACCGACCGGATCAATCTGCCAGCCCCAGTCCGATTTTTGCACGTACGGGTTAGGTACCAGACTTTTCGACTCATCGTAATCCAACTGGGGGTTATCCGCCGTAGCCTGCGTCGCGAAAGACATATAGTAGCTAAAACCGATGTAATCAACGCAGCCCAGGGCCAGCGCCTGACGGTCTTCCTTGGTGATATCGAGTTCAAAGCCACGGCGAGCAAAGTAGTTGAGAAGATGTTGCGGGTATCTACCACGCACATGCACGTCGGTAAACCAGTAACGACGGTGCATGGCGTTCATCGCCATCATCATATCGTCTGGCGCGCAGGTCAGCGGGTAGATTGGACACATGGCAATCATGCACCCTACCTGCAACGCGGGGTTAATTTCACGCGCGGTCTTCACCGCCAGCGCGCTTGCCACCAGTTCATAGTGCGCAGCCTGGTACATGACCGGCTCGCGATCTTCACCTGGCTGGTACTTCAGACCAGAATTAGTAAAAGGGGCGAAGTCTTCGTGATAATTCGCCTGGTTGTTAATCTCATTAAACGTCATCCAGTACTTCACTTTGTGCTGATAACGCGTGAAAACCACCCCGGCAAAACGGACAAAGAAATCGATAAGTTTACGATTGCGCCAGCCGCCGTATTCCGTCACCAGATGGTAAGGCATCTCAAAATGCGACAGCGTAATTACCGGCTCAATGCCATATTTCAGACATTCGTCGAACAGATCATCATAAAACTGCAGGCCAGCTTCATTGGGTTGCGCTTCATCGCCTAATGGGAAAATACGCGTCCACGCAATGGAAGTACGAAAACATTTAAAGCCCATTTCAGCAAACAGCTTTATGTCCTCTTTATAGCGGTGATAAAAATCAATCGCCTCATGGTTAGGGTAATTTTTACCGGCGATCACACCGTCAGTAATTTCACGCGCCACACCATGCGCCCCCGCCGTCATCACATCAGCAACGCTAATTCCCTTTCCACCTTCCCGCCAGCCACCTTCCAGTTGGTGAGCGGCTACAGCGCCCCCCCACATGAAATCTGCTTTAAATCCAGACATACCTTCCCCCTATCATGATTACCCTGTTCAACACACTCTCGGTGAGGTCCGTAACAGAAAACAGAAACCGGTTTCAGTACGATACTGCGCATTTGGCTGGCTGGTTTCAAGCACAAGAATGTACCCGGTTTCATTTTCGTGGCGCGATTCAAACAAATAGATAAATGACTGTAAAATGCTGAAAAAATCAGCAGATAAAACTTGATGCAGAGCAGGCTCGCAAACGTTTGCTTTCCCTGTTAGAATTGCGCCGAATTTAACTTTTACTGCAAGTAAACATGTGGGGAAGCAGGCAGTGACCGATAAAACCTCTCTTAGCTACAAAGATGCCGGTGTTGATATTGATGCAGGTAATGCTCTGGTTGATCGAATCAAAGGCGTAGTAAAGAAAACGCGTCGCCCGGAAGTGATGGGTGGTCTGGGTGGCTTCGGTGCGCTGTGCGCATTGCCGCAAAAATATCGTGAACCGGTACTGGTTTCCGGCACGGATGGCGTAGGTACAAAACTGCGTTTGGCGATGGATCTGAAACGCCATGACACGATTGGCATCGATCTGGTCGCGATGTGCGTCAACGACCTGGTGGTTCAGGGCGCTGAGCCGCTGTTTTTCCTCGACTACTATGCGACTGGCAAACTGGATGTGGATACCGCAGCCAGCGTCATTAATGGTATTGCCGAAGGCTGTCTGCAGTCAGGCTGTGCGCTGGTGGGCGGTGAAACGGCTGAAATGCCGGGCATGTACCACGGCGAAGATTACGACGTGGCTGGCTTCTGCGTTGGCGTCGTCGAAAAATCCGAGATTATCGACGGTTCAAAAGTGGCTGACGGCGACGTGCTGATTGCGCTCGGCTCCAGCGGCCCGCACTCCAACGGCTACTCCCTGGTACGTAAAATCGTTGAAGTCAGCGGTTGTGACCCTGAAACCACCGAGCTTGAAGGCAAGTCGCTGGCCGATCACTTACTGGCCCCGACCCGTATTTACGTAAAATCCATTCTGGAGCTGATCGAGAAGGTTGATGTGCATGCCATCGCCCACCTGACCGGCGGCGGCTTCTGGGAAAATATTCCGCGCGTCCTGCCAGACAACACGCAGGCAGTGATCGACGAATCCTCATGGCAGTGGCCAGCCGTCTTCACCTGGCTGCAAACGGCGGGTAACGTCAGCCAGCACGAGATGTACCGTACCTTCAACTGCGGCGTAGGCATGGTCATCGCCCTGCCAGCTTCGGAAGTGGACAACGCCCTCGCTTTGCTCAATGAGAAAGGTGAAAACGCATGGAAAATCGGTATCATCAAAGCCTCTGATTCCGAACAGCGTGTGGTCATTGAATGAAAAACATTGTGGTGCTCATTTCCGGTAACGGAAGCAATTTGCAGGCGATCATCGACGCCTGCGAACAGAAAAAAATCAATGGCACCATACGGGCAGTATTCAGTAACAAGGCCGATGCGTTCGGCCTTGAACGTGCACGAGAAGCGAATATTCCGGCGCATTCGCTGGAGGCCGCTCAGTTTGCCAGCCGCGACGCATTTGACCGCCAACTGATACAAGAGATTGACGCCTACGGCCCCGATGTCGTGGTGCTGGCCGGTTATATGCGCATCCTCAGCCCGGCGTTTGTCGCTCACTATTCGGAACGGTTGCTGAATATCCACCCGTCTTTATTGCCGAAGTATCCCGGTTTGCACACGCACCGTCAGGTACTGGATAACGGCGATGAAGAGCATGGAACCTCCGTCCATTTTGTTACTGATGAACTGGACGGTGGACCGGTTATTCTCCAGGCCAAGGTTCCGGTATTTGAAGGCGACAGCGAAGATGACGTCACTGCCCGGGTTCAGGCCCAGGAACATGCGATTTACCCGCTGGTGGTAAGCTGGTTTATCGATGGTCGCCTGAAGATGCGCGATAACGCAGCATGGTTGGACGGCGTTCGCCTGCCGCCGCAAGGCTACGCCGCCGACGAATAATCACATCTTCCGGTAGGCCTGATGGCGCTTCGCTTATCCGGCCTACTATTCTTCCCCCCTTTCTCTTTGCTATCAGACAGTTTATTGTCATATTTTTCTGGCACAGTTGGACATCTGAGAGCAATGCTCGCCATAATAAATCGGTAGTGTCCCGTGAATGAAACGGAGTAAAAGTGGTAATGGGTCAGGAAAAGCTATATATCGAGAAAGAACTCAGCTGGTTAGCGTTTAACGAACGTGTACTCCAGGAAGCTGCTGATAAATCAAACCCGTTGATCGAACGGATGCGTTTTTTAGGCATCTATTCCAATAACCTCGATGAGTTTTACAAAGTTCGTTTTGCCGAACTGAAGCGCCGAATCATCATTAGCGAAGAACAGGGTTCAAACTCTCACTCCCGCCATCTGCTCGGCAAAATCCAGGCCCGCGTATTAAAAGCCGATCAGGAATTTGACGGCCTGTATAACGAATTACTGCTGGAGATGGCGCGTAACCAGATTTTCTTAATCAACGAACGCCAATTGTCGGTGAATCAGCAGAGCTGGTTACGCCATTACTTCAAGCAATATCTTCGCCAGCACATTACGCCGATTCTGATTAACCGTGAGACGGATTTAGTCCAGTTTCTGAAAGATGACTATACCTATCTGGCGGTGGAGATTATCCGCGGTGATACGATCCGCTACGCGCTGCTGGAAATCCCTTCGGACAAGGTTCCCCGTTTTGTGAATTTGCCGCCGGAGACCCCGCGTCGCCGCAAACCGATGATCCTGTTGGACAACATTTTACGTTATTGCCTTGACGATATTTTCAAAGGGTTCTTTGATTACGATGCGCTGAACGCCTATTCGATGAAAATGACCCGCGACGCGGAATACGATTTAGTGCACGAGATGGAATCCAGCCTGATGGAGCTGATGTCATCCAGCCTGAAACAGCGTCTGACCGCCGAGCCTGTGCGCTTTGTTTATCAGCGAGATATGCCTAATGCGCTGGTCGAGGTGCTGCGTGAAAAACTGACCATTTCTCGCTACGACTCCATCGTTCCCGGCGGGCGTTACCATAACTTCAAAGACTTTATTAACTTCCCCAATGTTGGCAAAGCTAACCTGGTGAATAAACCACTGCCCCGTCTGCGTCACATCTGGTTCGATAACGAGAAATTCCGTAACGGATTTGATGCAATCCGCGAGCGTGATGTACTGCTTTATTATCCGTATCACACCTTTGAACATGTCCTGGAACTGCTGCGTCAGGCCTCCTTCGACCCAAGCGTACTGGCGATAAAAATCAACATCTACCGTGTGGCAAAAGACTCGCGCATCATCGACGCGATGATCCATGCCGCGCATAACGGTAAGAAAGTCACTGTCGTCGTGGAACTGCAGGCACGCTTCGATGAAGAAGCCAACATTCACTGGGCCAAACGTCTTACCGAAGCGGGCGTTCACGTCATCTTCTCCGCCCCAGGCCTGAAAATTCACGCCAAGCTGTTTCTTATCTCACGTAAAGAAGGCGATGAAGTCGTGCGCTATGCGCATATCGGGACCGGGAACTTCAACGAAAAAACGGCGCGCCTCTATACCGATTACTCATTGCTTACCGCCGATTCACGCATTACTAACGAAGTTCGCCGGGTGTTCAACTTCATTGAAAACCCATATCGTCCGGTAACATTTGATTATCTGTTGGTTTCTCCGCAGAACTCACGTCGCCTGCTGTACGCCATGATCGACAAAGAGATCGCTAACGCACAGCAAGGGTTACCTTCAGGTATTACGTTAAAACTGAATAACCTGGTCGATAAGGGTCTGGTGGATCGTCTCTATGCGGCCTCAGGCTCGGGCGTGCCGGTCAATTTATTGATTCGCGGTATGTGTTCTCTGATCCCGAACCTTGAAGGCATCAGCGACAATATTCGCGTTATCAGCATTGTTGACCGCTACCTCGAACATGACCGGGTTTATATCTTTGAGAACGGCGGCGATAAGCAGGTGTATCTCTCCTCGGCTGACTGGATGACAAGAAATATCGACTATCGTATCGAAGTCGCTACCCCACTACTTGATCCACGCCTCAAGCAACGCGTGCTGGATATCATTGATATTCTGTTTAGCGATACGGTGAAGGCTCGCTTCATCGATAAAGAACTGAGTAATCGCTACGTGCCACGTGGAAACCGCCGTAAGGTTCAGTCACAATTGGCGATTTACGACTACATCAAATCACTCGAGCAACCTGACTAACGATATGCCAATACACGACAAGTCACCACGACCGCAGGAATTTGCTGCGGTCGACCTGGGTTCAAACAGTTTTCATATGGTCATTGCCCGCGTGGTTGATGGTGCAATGCAAATCATCGGACGACTGAAACAACGCGTACATCTGGCGGATGGGCTCGGCGCAGACAACAAGCTGAGCGAAGAAGCAATGGAGCGCGGATTAAGCTGTTTGTCGCTTTTCGCCGAACGACTGCAAGGTTTTCCCCCGTCGAGCGTATGTATCGTGGGAACCCATACTCTACGTCAGGCGCTGAACGCGACCGATTTTCTCAAGCGCGCAGAAAAAGTTATCCCCTACCCGATTGAGATTATTTCTGGCAATGAAGAAGCACGTCTGATTTTTATGGGCGTTGAACACACCCAGCCGGAAAAAGGCCGCAAGCTGGTTATCGATATCGGCGGCGGTTCAACGGAACTGGTGATCGGCGAAGATTTCGAACCCAAACTGGTCGAAAGCCGCCGTATGGGCTGCGTTAGTTTTGCTCAGATGTATTTCCCGGGCGGCGCTATCAGTCGGGAAAACTTCCAGCGCGCCCGCATGGCGGCAGCGCAAAAACTTGAAACGCTAACCTGGCAGTTTCGCATTCAGGGCTGGAACGTTGCGCTGGGCGCGTCGGGTACCATTAAAGCGGCACACGAAGTGCTGCTGGAGATGGGGGAGAAAGATGGTTTTATCACCCCCGAACGTCTGGAAAAACTGACCGCTGAAGTGCTGAAGCACGCGTCATTCGATGCGCTCAGTTTGCCGGGACTGTCAGAAGAACGAAAAGCGGTGTTTGTACCTGGGCTTGCTATTTTGTGCGGCGTTTTTGATGCGCTGGCTATCCGTGAACTTCGGCTGTCCGATGGCGCGCTACGTGAAGGCGTGCTGTATGAGATGGAAGGCCGTTTTCGCCATCAGGATGTACGCAGCCGCACCGCCAGCAGCCTGGCGAATCAGTACAACATTGACAGTGAGCAAGCCCGGCGTGTGCTGGAAACCACCATGCAGATGTATGACCAATGGCATATTCAGCAGCCAAAACTGGCCAATCCCCAGTTGGAAGCGTTACTGCGCTGGGCTGCAATGCTGCATGAGGTTGGGCTGAATATTAACCATAGCGGCCTGCATCGCCATTCTGCTTACATTTTACAAAATAGCGATTTACCGGGATTCAATCAGGAACAGCAACTGATGATGGCAACATTAGTTCGTTACCATCGTAAAGCGGTGAAACTTGATGATTTACCCCGCTTTACGCTGTTTAAGAAAAAACAGTTTCTGCCGTTAATCCAGCTATTGCGTCTGGGGGTATTACTGAATAATCAGCGTCAGGCGACAACCACGCCGCCGACCCTGACCCTACTAACCGAAGACAACCACTGGACCTTACGCTTCCCACATGACTGGTTCAGCCAAAATGCGCTGGTACTGCTCGATCTGGAAAAAGAGCAGCAATACTGGGAAGCGGTAACCGGCTGGCGTCTCAGAATTGAAGAAGAAAGCTCACCCGATATCGCAGCATAAGCTCTTAACAGGTGCCGGCTCGTCTGGCACCTGCTCTTCCAGCGTTTCGCGCAGCGGCAACGGTTTGCCAATCAAATACCCCTGCAGGTAATCAATTCCCAGCGAAATCACCGCGCTGCGTATTTCTTCGCTTTCGACATACTCCGCAACCACCAGCATTCTTTTCATCCGCGCCAGATGACAAATGGAGGCCACGATTTGGTAATCGAGGCTGTTCGAAACGATATTACGAATAAAACTGCCGTCAATTTTCAGGATATCGGCATTCACATTTTTCAGTCGCGCATAGCTGGCATATCCGGTGCCAAAATCATCAATCGCAATCTGACAGCCCAAAGATTGCAGCTGTAGTAACGTCGCCTGTGCCTGTTCCGCATTGGTTAAGGCATTGCTTTCCGTCACCTCAAAGATGAGTTGCCAGGCTTCAACTTTGTATTTCGTCAGTAACTGATTGATGTCATGCGGAAGCCGGGCACGGCATACCGATGTAGGTGATAAGTTAATAGCAAACCGACGGGCAGGCATTTGTTCCCGATTCCGCGCCATAAATTTCAGCGTGTTTTCAATCACCCACATGTCGATGCTGGATGACAAACCAAACTCGTGCGCTACCGGCAAGAAATTATCCGGAGCGATAGTTTCACCGTCATCCCCATGAAGTCGCAGCAGAATTTCATGATAGACATCACCACGCACGCCAGCGATCGGCTGTGCCATCAGGAAAAAGCGATTGTGCTCCAGCGCCTGCTGCAGACGGTTCATCATCGCAACCTTATCTTTCAGGTCACGTTGCAAGTGCATCACGCCGCGTCGCTGCATATTTTCTGGAGAATTGGTCGCCAGAGATATTTCGGCAATGGTGCTTAACTCACCGAGCAATAAATAAATGTGGTTAACCGGAGCGCGAACATAGCAAAAGCTGATGCCAACCTGCGGCTGTAAAGGCATGCCATCCCAGATAAAGCGGAATTGCTTAATATGCCTGTCCAGGGCTTCAATGCGCTCCTGATGAGCCTCTGTGTTAAAACGCAAAACGAGATCATTACCCGATAATTGATAGACATGCTCATCCGGTTCCAACAGAGGTGTTATCCACTGAGCGAGCTTTTGCTTGTACTGGATACGCAGCATAATGCCGTAATTTTTCACCAGCAGTTCCATGCCGGGCACGCGCAAAAAGCAGAGCACTGACCAGGGCGCTTTTTTCAAATCCCGATTCAACGCACGCAAGTTTGGAATATGTACCATTGGATCATAGAATGCCAGACGATGGTTCCGTCGGGTAACAAACCGCTGGCGCGTTGCCAGTACGGCAATGAAATTCACTATAAAGGAGAAAACCAGATAGCTCGATGAGGTAATGGCAAGCTGGGTATCATAGCCCGAATACCAGGGCATATAGCGCTGATAATAATGAATTGCAGTAATAAGTACGACTGACCATATCAACGAAATAAATCTATAACCGTAACGCATTGCGCCCCATAGCATAACGGGCAGTAACAGTGATAAGGTATAATTCGTGCTAAATATTGAGCTTTGTTCATTTAGCGGCATACACAACATTGACATAAATGCGGCCAATATAATCGACCAGACTGCAAGCTCTGTTTTGGTAACTTTGCTGTCAAACTGCTGCTTTAACTGAGAAAAATAGCCTCTCAGGTGCAATGGATTGCGAATCGTTCGAATAATAAGATAGCACAGTGGTACCCCAACCAGATTCCCCGCCAGCATAGCCTGATAATTGATTAACGTGCCGGTGTTAAAGGGCATTACGCCCACCATGCCTGATTTGCTCTCATAGACGCCCACAAAGGCGGCAAACTGGAAGAGAATCAGAAACAGCGTTGCCGGGCAGAACACCTGCCAGAACATTCGCTGAAACATCAGGTGAGAATCGCCGTGGGAAACATTGTTGCGTCGGGGAACGAATACCTTATACCCGCCCCAACTAAGCACTAGCGTAACTATAAAGTGAGAAATTATTGAGAGTGTTTCAAATAGTCCAACCTGCGGATATTTATACCAGATTATGGAAATGATAATTCCTGGCAATGCCGCCCAGCCAAAAAAGAGCATCAGACTAATCATCAGCGCCAATGGCAGATAGAAAAGTATTACGGTCCCCGTACTAATATGGGCATAGGTGTTGGCAGTGCTCAATATAGGCAACAGCAAAGAAGGCAAGATGAGAGGTAACGCCCACCATCTATCTCTAATACCAATATATTTTTTATTGAGTTTCATAGATGCTCAGTAGAATCCCACACATCCTGTAGGGGGTATTCAGACAGGCATCCCACCTGACTTTAAATCGTTAAAGTAATACATCATATTGATTCATCAATTCTAGTTGTCAGCAAAGGCCGACGTTTGATACATATCAAAAAAAATGCCCCTCATTAATCAATTATTACTCTTTTCATTATTTTTTATCGTTAATTCATTATTCGCGCAAATAATCATATTAATTTCCATAACATAAGGGGATAAAACAACTGAAGCAATTTTACATAACGAAGAATTGACCATTCCCTCGCAGTATGCCTTAATGTGAGTATCGCCCATGTCGGGTACACTACAAGGAACCTTTTGTGAGCCAGGTTACCAGCCTACGCAAACGACACCGATTTAACAGTCGCATGATCCGGATCGTACTGCTTATCAGCTTCCTCTTCTTCTTCGGACGCTTCGTCTACTCCGCCATTGGTGCGTGGCATCACCACCAGGACAAAAAAGAATCTCAGCAGCTAACCCTGCCGCAACAGACCTCCCCAGCACAAACAGCCCCACGTTAATCGCTCGCAGACCGCGTTGATGTCCTGACCCTCAAGATTCCTTACCGGATGGCTAATCGTCTGACAGTTAACCATCCGGTAAGGGATTTGTGTTCCCTCCCGTCACTACTTTTATAATGCCACATACTCCCCCAGCAAATCATTTTTTGATTTCCGCACAATTACACAATATTTTCGCTCCTCGTCACCACACTATTCGCACTGAGTTACTATGTTTCTGTGTATTGGAGATAATAAACGTAAACACAGTTCAAATAGTCACTCACCGATAGCATTAGTTAATATAAATAACGCACACATTAATATTTAAAATGTAATTACATATATATAAGATTTTGGCTTTTTATATTCAACAAGGTAATACGATGCAGGATTTTACATTAATCCCAAAAATTCGAAGCGGTATTGAATGACTCACTGGGCACAGCGATGCTATCCAACATCGCCGCTGGTGTATTGTTGGTTTCCCTGCGACCTTTCCGCGCCGAAGAAATCGTGCAGATTGGCACTGTCACCGGGACAGTTGAAAAAGTGCATCTTTTCTCAACCACCCTACCCACCGCTGATAGTAAAGAGCTGGTGATCTCTAACGGCAAAATCATCGCTGACAATATTGCCCCCCGTTTCGCCGCACCGACCAGGTCGATTGTCGATGAAAATACGCTGACCGGGGGGTATTTCCTCTGCTGGGCCGCATTAGCGTTGATTAATAGCTTAAAAACCCACTCTTAAATAAAATTTGAAAATTAAATGCTAAAAAGGAGACCGTAAATATCATCATCGTTACATGTTTCCAGGTCTCACATTACAGGCTACAAAAAACAACCTCCCCCCCTCCCCAACATATCTGTACAATACTCTCTATCGTTTTCTATGCTTTATTCATGATGAAGGAATCCATAAAAATGGAACAACCGGTCAAATGTGACCCACATATCCTGTCGTTACTGAAAAAAACCTCCCTCAATCACATTGACTATCTGGTCGACGTTTTGACAGACAACGGCAAGGGCCGGGTAGCATTATCATCGTCCGTTAAGGACTTACTACTCGAAGAGAAGGCAGAACGGGACTACAGCGAGCATGGACTGCGGCATCTGCTACATGAATTGCAGGAATATGGCGGACACTCGCTCGTTAATATTTTCCGCAGTGAGCCGTTGCCTTATTCTGAGTTATTAACCGATGTTCATAAAAAGCTCAATGGCAAAGACAGCAAGAAAAAAAATAACGCCACAAAAGAGCGGGAAATCGTCCTAAGTTTGTTTGGTGATGACTGGCAGTCATTAGCCGATCATGAACGTTGGGAGCGCTGCACAGAAACGAAAGTTGTCTCCGGTTTTTTCAAGATGCAGGATAATCTGCGCATCAACGATAAAGGGGTTGTTATCGGCCTGTCAACTGCGGCAAGCGTAGCGGCATTTGCCGCACTCCGCTTACATCCCGTCACTGCTATCGTCAGTACGATTGGCCTTGCTAACCAAACGCTTGGGGAGGCATACCGGGTAACAATTCCTTTCATTGCCCATATCGCGATGCTCAACATGCTTTACTCGCCCAAAGTAGCGCAGTAAAAATACCGTAACTAACCCAGCAGAATTCACCCTATGTCAACTTTAGCGAACAACAATCAGATAGCTGAGCAAGAAGCGGCCTTCGAGGTGGACATCGTCGACGCGCAAAATAATGCCCTGGTGAAAATACACAGCCAGCCTGGATACTGGCAAGATATTACGCAACAGGACTCGCAGACGGAACTTGATCCCAGCAGCATTTCACTCTTGAACCACTGGCTCAGTAGCGTACCCACCGTCGCCACTGCCGTTGCAGGTAACGCGACACAATTAATGACCTGTTCTTTCGAATACAGCCAACTGGTACAGGCGAAAGATGGCAGCGGAGCAATCGGCGCGGTACTTAATCCAGACACCAACAAAATTGGCGCGCAAGCCCGATTTCACGAAGCTGAAAATCTGAAGTCGCTGGTCAATGCCAGCCTGGTTTTTAATATCGCGTCACAACTTCTGGCCCAAAAACATCTTGCCGATATTAATGAGAGGCTGCGGATCATCGAACAAAAGATCGATTCGATTAAAAGCCATCTTGAACAATCGCGCCTCGCGAAGATCCAGGCTTTCCATGAACATCTCAATATTATCGGTTTATTACTGAGCCGTAATGACATTATCACCAAAGAGTCGCTACTCAACCTGGCCAAAAGCGCGCAGGAAGTACGCTCGCAGGTTAAGCATCTTGAAAAGGATATCACTCAGGCATATCGAGAAATTGAACAATTTGAACCAACCAGTTGGTTTGGATCTGACGATCTCCGGGAAGCGCTCAAACTGAAAATAAGCAATGTTGAACGGTTGCAGCGTGAGTATCTGACGGGTATGCAATGTTTGTTGGTGGCTAATCTCATCCTGTTCATCAAGCATGACGGCAACCAAGAATTTGTCCTGACAAGCGAAGTATATTTAAAAGAACTGAATGCCAGCAACGGCATATTTCAGCAATGGGAAAAAATAAAACGTAAAGTCGCCCATCATCTCAGCAAGATGAAGCCGTTATTTGAACGAGCAAGCAGCACCCAGGCAAATGCCTTACAGGTAGAACGCAAGCTAAATCAAACGGATAATCTGCTTAACACTGATAACGTTTTACTTACACAACTCGGCGAACGCATCCAGGCAGCCCAATCACCGCAGGTATTGTTAGAGATTGTGGATAATAAGGTGCTGAGAGGTCGCTTTTTGCGTTAGCACACCGATGCTAACTAACCGTCCAGAATTGGCTATACAATACGAGATGTCGCGGCTGGAAGCAGCGGCATCTCATCAACCAAGCGGGTGAAGGCGTGCTGGCTGTGATTTCCACAAATTATTGATATTTGGCAATCTCATTCTAATGACGATCAACTTGAAATATACGCTGTAAATTCCGCAAAGAATATATCCAGTTTTAGTAATAAGCAGGACATAGAGTCCCCGAAGTAATCAATATGGATATTCATTATTATTAAATGATTTTCTTTATGACTCGACCTGGTTCGACGATTACGTCAAATTTACCGTCAGGAACTGTGCGCCGCATAGAAAACTCATGAATGTACACAAATAAAAACCCCCTGTAAAAACAGAGGGTTGATTGCATTTTTACCTGTTCATGAAAACTCAGGAAAGGTTATCGGCTTATTCCCACTCAATCGTGGCTGGCGGCTTACCGCTAATGTCATACACCACGCGAGAAATGCCGTTCACTTCGTTGATGATGCGGTTAGAGACGCGGCCTAAGAAGTCATACGGCAGGTGCGCCCAGTGTGCGGTCATAAAGTCGATAGTTTCGACCGCGCGCAGAGAGACAACCCAGTCATATTTACGGCCATCGCCCATCACGCCAACGGAACGTACCGGCAGGAACACGGTAAACGCCTGGCTGACTTTGTTGTACAGGTCAGCTTTGTGCAGCTCTTCAATGAAGATAGCGTCCGCACGACGCAGCAGGTCGCAGTACTCTTTCTTCACTTCACCCAGCACACGAACGCCGAGACCTGGGCCCGGGAACGGGTGACGGTAGAGCATGTCGTACGGCAGGCCCAATTCCAGACCGATTTTGCGCACTTCGTCTTTGAACAGCTCACGCAGCGGCTCAACCAGCCCCATCTTCATCTCTTTCGGCAGGCCGCCCACGTTGTGGTGAGATTTGATGACGTGTGCTTTACCGGTCGCGGAAGCGGCAGATTCGATTACGTCAGGATAGATAGTCCCCTGCGCCAGCCACTTCACATCTTCCAGCTTCAGCGCTTCTTCGTCGAATACTTCAACGAACACACGGCCGATGATCTTACGTTTAGCTTCCGGATCGTTCTCGCCTTTCAGCGCTTCCAGGAAGCGCGATTCGCCTTCCACGTGAACAATGTTCAGACCAAAGTGGTCGCCGAACATGTCCATCACCTGCTGGGCTTCGTTAAGACGCAGCAGACCGTTGTCTACGAACACGCAGGTCAGGTTTTTACCGATTGCGCGGTGCAGCAGCATCGCGGTGACGGAAGAATCCACGCCGCCGGAAAGACCGAGGATCACTTTGTCGTCGCCAACCTGCTCGCGAATACGGACAACGGCATCGTCGATGATTTTCGCCGGAGTCCACAGCGCTTCACACTGGCAGATATCGCGTACGAAACGCTCCAGCATGCGCATACCCTGACGGGTGTGGGTTACTTCCGGGTGGAACTGCACGCCGTAGAAGCGTTTTTCTTCGTGCGCCATAATGGCGAACGGGCAGGTCTCGGTGCTGGCAACGGTGACGAAACCTTCCGGGATCGCGGTTACTTTGTCGCCGTGACTCATCCATACGTCGAGCAGCGGTTTGCCGTCGGCGGTCAGAGAATCTTCGATACCGCGAATCAGCGCGCTGTCGGTCTGTACCTCAACCTGGGCGTAGCCGAATTCACGCTCGTTAGAACCTTCAACGTGGCCGCCCAGCTGCATTGCCATGGTCTGCATACCGTAGCAGACGCCGAAGACCGGCACACCGGCGTTGAAGACATACTCAGGCGCACGCGGGCTGTTTGCTTCGGTGGTGCTTTCCGGGCCACCGGAGAGGATGATGCCGCTCGGGTTGAACTCACGGATTTGTGCTTCAGTAACATCCCATGCCCACAGTTCACAGTAGACGCCCAGTTCACGTACGCGACGTGCAACCAGTTGGGTGTACTGCGATCCGAAATCGAGGATGAGAATGCGATGTTTATGAATATTGTCTGTCATTTGACGATAATTCCGAGGCAAGTGAAACAATAACAAAACGCCCGGTTTAAAACCGGGCGCGGAAACTTATCAGGAGCCCAAGCGGTAGTTCGGGGACTCTTTGGTAATGGTCACGTCGTGAACGTGGCTTTCCTGGATACCCGCACCGCTGATACGCACGAATTCAGCCTTCGTACGCAGCAGGTCGATGGTACCACAACCGGTCAGACCCATACAGGAACGCAAGCCACCCATCTGCTGGTGAATGATCTCTTTCAGGCGGCCTTTATACGCTACGCGGCCTTCGATACCTTCCGGCACCAGTTTGTCAGCGGCGTTGTCGCTCTGGAAGTAACGGTCGGAGGAACCTTTGGACATCGCGCCCAGGGAGCCCATACCGCGGTAGGATTTGTAAGAACGGCCCTGATACAGTTCGATTTCGCCCGGAGACTCTTCGGTACCCGCCAGCATAGAGCCAACCATGACGGCAGCGGCGCCAGCGGCAATCGCTTTAGCGATGTCGCCGGAGAAACGGATACCGCCGTCGGCGATAACTGGAATACCGGTACCTTCCAGCGCTTCAACCGCGTCAGAAACGGCAGTGATCTGCGGAACGCCCACGCCAGTGACGATACGGGTAGTACAGATGGAGCCAGGGCCGATACCGACTTTCACCGCGCTGCAACCAGCTTCGGCGAGTGCGCGAGCGCCAGCGCCAGTGGCGACGTTACCGCCGATGATTTGCAGGTCAGGATATTTAGCACGGGTTTCACGGATACGTTGCAGCACGCCTTCAGAGTGACCGTGAGAGGAATCGATCAACAGTACGTCAACGCCGGCAGCAACCAGCGCGTCAACACGTTCTTCGTTACCTGCACCTGCGCCTACAGCCGCGCCGACACGCAGACGACCATGCTCGTCTTTACATGAGTTCGGTTTACGTTCTGCTTTCTGGAAATCTTTAACGGTGATCATGCCGAGCAGGTGGAAGCTGTCATCAACAACCAGCGCTTTCTCAACGCGCTTCTCGTGCATTTTGGCCAGTACGACATCACGCGCTTCACCTTCACGAACGGTCACCAGGCGCTCTTTCGGCGTCATGTATACGCTAACCGGCTGGTTCAGGTCAGTCACAAAGCGCACGTCACGACCGGTGATGATGCCAACCAGTTCGTTGTCTTCAGTCACTACCGGGTAACCCGCAAAACCGTTACGTTCAGTCAGTTCTTTCACTTCACGCAGGGTGGTGGTTGGCAGCACTGTCTGCGGGTCGGTTACCACGCCAGATTCGTGTTTTTTCACGCGGCGGACTTCTTCAGCCTGGCGCTCGATAGACATGTTCTTGTGGATAAAACCGATGCCGCCTTCCTGTGCCAGGGCAATAGCCAGGCGCGCTTCCGTCACGGTATCCATTGCTGCGGAGAGCATAGGAATGTTCAGGCGAATCGTTTTGGTCAGCTGAGTGCTAAGGTCAGCCGTGTTCGGCAGAACGGTAGAATGAGCGGGAACGAGGAGGACGTCGTCAAACGTCAGGGCTTCTTTTGCGATACGTAGCATGGGCAATATCTCACCTGGGAGGTTATTAAATATTGCCGCGGCATTATACAGAGCGTAACCGATTGCATCCACACTTTTTTGCAAAAAAACCTTGCGCTCCTCTGTGAGCATGTTACTTTCGACTGAATAACCTGCTGATTTAGAATTTGATCCCGCTCACATGTTATCCTCTCAGACCGCCTCAATTTTTACCGTAAGCCGCCTGAATCAGACGGTTCGTCTGCTGCTTGAGCAGGAGATGGGACAAGTGTGGATCAGCGGCGAAATATCGAATTTCACCCAGCCCTCTTCCGGCCACTGGTACTTCACCTTAAAAGACGATAACGCCCAGGTGCGCTGCGCGATGTTCCGCAACAGCAACCGCCGGGTGACGTTCCGTCCGCAGCACGGTCAGCAGGTACTGGTACGCGCCAACATCACGCTGTACGAACCGCGCGGCGATTACCAGATAATTGTTGAGAGCATGCAGCCCGCGGGCGAAGGGCTATTACAGCAGAAGTATGAACAGCTGAAAGCCAAACTGCAGGCGGAAGGGTTGTTCGATCAGCAATATAAGCAACCGCTGCCCTCCCCGGCCCACTGTGTCGGAGTGATTACCTCGAAAACCGGCGCGGCGCTGCACGATATTCTCCACGTTCTTAAACGCCGCGATCCGTCGCTGCCGGTAGTTATCTACCCTACCGCGGTACAGGGCGACGACGCGCCGGGGCAAATCGTTCGCGCCATTGAACTGGCAAACGCGCGCGGCGAGTGCGACGTGTTAATCGTCGGGCGCGGCGGCGGCTCGCTGGAAGATTTATGGAGTTTTAACGACGAACGCGTGGCGCGCGCAATATTTGCCAGCCGCATTCCAGTGGTTAGCGCCGTCGGCCACGAAACCGACGTCACGATCGCCGATTTTGTCGGCGACCTGCGCGCGCCGACGCCGTCGGCGGCGGCGGAAATCGTCAGCCGTAACCAGCAAGAGCTGCTGCGTCAGGTGCAATCTGCCCAGCAGCGTCTGGGCATGGCGATGGATTACTACCTCGCCAACCGCACCCGTCGTTTCACGCAGCTTTTCCACCGCCTCCAGCAGCAGCACCCGCAGTTGCGTCTGGCGCGCCAGCAAACTTCTCTGGAACGGCTGCGTCAGCGCATGAGCAGCGCGCTGGAAAACCAAATAAAGCAGGCGAATCAGCGCCAGCAACGTATGCTGCAGCGACTGAATCAACAAAATCCACAGCCCCGCATTTATCGCGCACAAGCCCGTATTCAGCAGTTGGAATATCGTCTGATGGAGAATGTACGCACACGTATAAGCGAACAGCGAGAGCGTTTCGGCAACGCGGTTACTCATCTCGAAGCGGTCAGTCCGCTGGCGACGCTGGCGCGCGGCTACAGCGTTTCTACCACCACGGGCGGCGGCGTACTGAAACAGATCAAACAGGTCAGCGCAGGCGATGTCATCACCACCCGACTAGCAGATGGCTGGGTGGAAAGCGAAGTGAGGGGCGTAACGGCGGCGAAAAAAACGCGGAAGAAAAAGCCGGTTTAAACCGGCACATACTCCACGCGTTTTTTCGAAATCAGCCCATGGCCATGCTGACAGAAATAATCCACCGTGCCACAAGCCTTGAGTACTTCGAGTGGTTGATGGCACTCTGGGCAACGTGCTTCCAGTTGAAAATCTTTTTGGCAACTCTCACAGCGCGCCGCACCGTTTTGTGGCTCCAGTTCAGCGTGGCAATCCGGACAAATGATAGACATTGCAACTCCAGTACAGGGATCGATTCTTGCGTTGAGTTTAACACGCTGCGCTAAATGTCGCCCAGGTCCAACAAAACGTCATACCTCATCAATTGAATGACCGGGGCATAGTTTCTGCCCCGGCATAATCGAGGTGTTATCAGGCGCTGGTTGCCGGTTTAGTTTGCGTATTTTCCAGCATGCGACGAATGGGAACAATAAGGACAATCAGGATCGCGGCGCAGATCAGCAGCGCAATCGAGCAGCGAGCGAAGAGATCCGGCAGCATATCCAGTTGGTCAGCCTTCACATGACCGCCAATCAGACTTGCGGCCAGGTTACCCAGCGCACTGGCACAAAACCACAGGCCCATCATTTGCCCACGCATTCTTTCCGGTGCCAGCAGCGTCATGGTCGCCAGACCGATCGGGCTCAGACACAACTCGCCAAGCGTCAGCATCAGGATACTGCCTACCAGCCAGAATGGAGAAACGCCCGCCCCGCCGTTGCTGAGAACGTTTTGCGCCGCCAGCATCATCAGGCCAAAGCCTGCCGCCGCACACAAAATACCGATAACGAACTTAGTGATGCTGCTCGGGCGAATGTTCATACTCGCCAGCTTCGGCCACGCCCAACTAAATACCGGCGCCAGCAGGATGATAAACAGGGCGTTTATCGACTGGAACCAGACCGCCGGAATTTCAAAATCACCGATCATACGGTTAGTGTAGTCGTTGGCGAACAGGTTGAACGAGGTGGGTTTTTGCTCAAACGCCGACCAGAAGAATGCGGCGGAAACCAGCAGGATAAAGCAAACCAGCAGTCTGGCGCGCTCTTTGCGATTCAGGCCGGCAAAGATGAACAGGTAGATAAAGTAGAGCGCAACAGAGGCGGCAATCACGTACACCAGTATGCTGGCAACCGCGACCGGATTAATCACAATCACGCCCTGCGCAATCAGCGTAACGATAATCGCCACACCGACAGCCAGCGCGAGTAGCCATGCGCCCACACCGTTACGCTTCACTACCGGGCTGTTCCAGGTCGAGTCCAGTCCCACTTCGCTGTCGTAGCGTTTCATCGACGGAACGGCAAACACACGGAAGATGATTAACGCCACCAGCATCCCGATACCACCGATACCAAAGCCCCAATGCCAGCCATGGGTTTTAATCAACCAACCGGAGATCAAGGGGGCGATGAATGACCCCATATTGATGCCCATGTAAAACAGCGAGAAACCGCCATCACGACGCGCATCGCCTTTTTTATACAATGTGCCAACCATGACCGAAATACAGGTCTTAAACAGACCGGAACCGAGCACGATAAACATCAGGCCGATAAAGAACAGGTTATTACCCATAATGGCCGAAAGCGCAATCGACAGATGACCAAGCGCAATCAGGATGGAACCGTACCATACGGCTTTCTGTTGGCCGAGCCAGTTATCCGCCAGCCAACCACCAGGCAGCGCGGCGAGATACATCGTACCGGCAAAAATACCCACAATCGCCGAGGCGTTTTCACGCGCCAGCCCCATGCCGCCGTCATAGACGGTAGCCGCCATAAACAGGATCAGTAATGGGCGAATGCCATAAAACGAGAAACGCTCCCACATCTCTGTGAAGAACAGCGAGCCGAGCGGATAAGGATGGCCGAAGAAAGTTCGGCTTTCTTTTTGATTAACAGAGGATTGCATAATTCTCCCGAAAGTTATGTCGTCGTGCGTGTATACACCGCATGTACGCCAGCCAGTTACGTATCTGACCGATTTTTTACATGCGGCGAAAAGTTATTTAACCATTTGATAACCTAAGACTAGTTTTGTCTAGTACCAACCCCCGGACTTTAAGATGAAAACTCGACAAATGTCTACTTTCTTAGATTTAAACTTGGTAAAAAACGAATAGTGATTGACATCGCACGGTCAGAAGCTGGCGATGGAATACCGAAAAAAAACCCGCGACAAGCGCGGGTTTTTATCAACATCAGCAACGATTATTTGCTTTTTTTAATGTGCTTAATCAAACGTTTACGTTTACGCATCTGGGTCGGCGTCAGTGTATTACGTTTATTCGCAAACGGGTTTTCCCCTTCTTTGAACTGAATGCGGATCGGAGTCCCCATCACGTCCAGAGTTTTGCGGAAGTAGTTCATCAGATAGCGCTTATATGAATCCGGCAGATCTTTCACCTGATTGCCATGAATCACCACGATCGGCGGGTTATAACCACCGGCATGGGCATATTTCAGCTTCACGCGACGACCACGTACCAGCGGCGGCTGATGATCTTCTACCGCCATGGTCATGATACGCGTCAGCATCGCGGTACTAACGCGACGGGTGGAGCTGTCGTACGCTTCGCGGACCGATTCAAACAGATTACCGACACCGCTACCGTGCAGCGCAGAGATAAAGTGTACGCGCGCAAAATCAATAAAGCCCAGACGGAAGTCCAGCGTTTCCTTGACCTGCTCTTTCACTTCCTGCGTCAGGCCGTCCCATTTGTTGACGACAATAACAAGTGAGCGCCCACTATTGAGGATAAAGCCCAGCAGCGAGAGGTCCTGATCGGAAATACCTTCCCGCGCATCAATCACCAGCATGACCACGTTGGCATCTTCAATCGCCTGCAGCGTTTTGATGACTGAGAATTTTTCTACCGCTTCGGTAATTTTCCCGCGCTTACGCACGCCAGCGGTGTCGATCAGCACATATTCACGTTCGTCGCGTTGCATCGGAATATAAATGCTGTCACGCGTGGTCCCTGGCATGTCGTAAACCACCACGCGGTCTTCGCCGAGGATACGGTTAGTCAGTGTGGACTTACCTACGTTCGGACGCCCGACAATCGCCAGCTTGATCGGCAGATCCTGCGGGTTGAAGTCGTCTTCAGGCTCTTCTTCACCGTTTTCTTTGGCTTCCAGTTGCGCCCAATATTCCGCATCTTCATCGACTTCTTCCTGCGGTGCAACGTCATCCATCCACGGCAGCAGAACATGCTCCAGCAGGCTGAGAACGCCGCGACCATGGGAGGCAGCAATCGGATAAATTTCACCCAGACCCAGCGAGTAGAAATCAACAACCGCCTGATCGGGATCCAGTCCGTCCGTTTTGTTGGCCACCAGGAACGTCGGTTTCTGGCGTGAACGCAGATGTTTAGCAATGGCTTCATCCGCTGGCATCAGGCCAGCACGCGCATCCACCATAAACAGTACAACGTCCGCTTCTTCGATAGCCAACAGAGACTGTTCAGCCATGCGGGTTTCAACACCGTCTTCCGTACCATCAATACCGCCGGTATCAATACAGATAAACTCGCGGCCTTCAATTTCCGCACGACCGTACTTACGGTCACGAGTCAGACCCGGAAAATCCGCAACCAGCGCATCTCGGGTGCGAGTTAGACGGTTAAATAACGTGGATTTGCCAACGTTAGGGCGCCCGACAAGCGCGACCACAGGTACCATGTTTAAAGCCTCATTTAAAAAATCATCAGACAACGCGCACATTTTTGCGCCGTTGTTAAAAACAGTAAAACGGCCCCTGCACCAGGAGCCGTTTTTCAAAGCGAGCGGCCAGGACGATTAACGCGTAATGGAGTACAGCGTACCGTCTTTCGCCTGGATCAGCAGTTTACCATCCGCAGAGACTGGCTCGGTCAGGAAACCGGAGCTGTCGACTTTCTGCTGGGCAACAAAGCGACCATCTTCAACGTTAATCCAGTGCAGGTAGCCTTCGCTATCGCCCACAACCAAATTGCCGTTATACAATGCCGGAGACGTCAGCAGACGGTGCAACAGATCGCTTTGCGTCCACAGCGTCACGCCGCCGTCGGTAGTCAGCGCCAGGATGCGGTCGTTTTGATCGACCAGGTAGATACGGTTTCCATCGACGATGAAATCATTTACCGAGCCCAGTTCACGTTTCCACATAATCTGGCCACTGCGCAGATCCAGCGCGGTCAGGTTACCATTATAAGCCAGCGCGTAAACAACGCCATTGACGATAACCGGCGTGGTATCAACGTCACTCAGACGATCGATTTCCGTTGGGCCTGTCGCCTGAGAAATACGTTGCTGCCAAATCATCTGGCCCTGTTGCATCAGCACGGCGCTTACGCGACCGTTATCACCACCAACAATTGCTGCGCCAAAGGCCGTCGCAGGGGCAGATTCGCCACGCAGAGACAGGGATGGCATGTCGAGGTTAACGGTCCACTTGATGGCGCCGTCAGCTTCGTTCAACGCCTGCAATTGACCGTTGCTGGTGTGGATTAATACCATGCCATCGCTCACAACCGGACGGGACAGCGCTTCACCGGCAACTTTCGTTTGCCATGCGGTGGTACCGTCGCTGGTATTCAACGCATAAACCTGCGCTTTTTCACTGCCAATGTAAACATGACCACCGGACACGGTTACGCCGCCAGAAAGCTGTGCAGATGCACGGGAGAACCAACCGTCTTTCTCACCCAGATTAACAGACCACACTTCTTTGCCGTCGTCTGCGTTCAACGCTTTCACGACACCTGCGCGATCGGCTGCATAGACAACGTTATCCGCCAGCGCAGGATGAAGATTGGAATAGAAATCACCAATACCGTTGCCCACGGAAGTGCTCCAGTCCGTAGACGGAGTAAACTGGTTTTCAACCACCGGTAATGGGGACATCTTAACGACATCTTCTTCGCCACTAAACAGTGAACAGCCGCTCAATAGGGTAACGGAAAGCAGCCCTGGCAGAAGTAATTTACGCAATTGCATCGGGTCCCTCTCAGATGGACAAATTATTGATTTTCATCTGCATCATTTCGCTCAGAGCAGGAGAGGCATCGCTTTTCACACCCGCTTCCCATGCGCTACGCGCACCTTGTTTGTCGCCCTTGCTCAGCAACGCTTCACCGCGCAGATCGGCAACAATGGCCGTCCACCCTTCACCTTTAATGGTGTCGAGTGTTTTCAGCGCGGTATCAGCCTGTTTAAGCTGCACCTGAACACGAGCCAGACGCAGGTTAATCACCGCTTTGAGATTCTCATCGCTGGTTGCAGCCAGGCCTTGTTGCAGCTGGCTTGCAGCTTTCTCAAGTTCATTTTGGTCAACAAACTGCTGCGCAAGTTCCAGTGAAGCTAACGCGCCGTAGGTATTTTTATTCTCTGCTGCAAATTTCTCTGCCGCAGGAATGCTATCCGCTTTACCCGCGCTAACCGCGGTCACCGTATTTTGGTATGCCAGAGAAGCAGAGCGTGCGGACTCCGTCTGATGGCTGGTCCAGTAACGCCAGCCAACCAGTGCGCCAACCCCTAAAATTATCCCAACCGCCAGCGCTTTGCCGTTTTCGGCAAAGAAGCGTTTTACCGCATCAACCTGGTCGTGTTCGTTCTCGTAAATTTCCACGCTGTCCTTCTCCTTAGCCCAGTAGAGTGCGCAAATGCGCGGCAACGCCATCCTGCGCTACTGCCGTTTGCTCACCAGAGCGCAAATCCTTCACTACAACAGTACCGTCAGCCACTTCGGACTCACCCAGTACCAGTGCAACGCGGGCGCCCCACTTATCGGCACGGGCAAACTGTTTCTTAAAGTTGCCGCCGCCGTGGTTGGTCATCAGTTTCACACCAGGAACTTCATCACGCAGACGTTCCGCAAGCCGCATTGCCGCCGACTGTGTGTCTGTGCCTGAAGCAACCAGGTATATATCGACAACAGGGGAGGCAATAAATTCCGGATTCACTGCCTGAACTAACAAAACAAGGCGTTCCAGGCCCATGGCGAAGCCCACAGCTGGCGTTGCGCGACCGCCCAGTTGCTCGACCAGACCGTCGTAACGACCACCGGCGCACACGGTACCCTGCGAGCCCAGACTGCTGGTAACCCACTCAAATACGGTGCGGTTGTAGTAATCAAGACCACGAACCAAACGCTGATTAACGGTGTAGGCAATCCCTGCGGATTCCAGTAGTTTGCACAGACCCGCGAAATGCTCGCGAGAGTCGTCATCGAGATAATCACCCAGCGCAGGTGCGTCGTTGAGCAGCGCCTGCACTTCTGGGTTTTTGGAGTCAAGCACGCGCAGCGGGTTGGTGTACATGCGACGCTTGCAGTCTTCGTCCAGTTTCTCTTTATGCTGTTCCAGATAGGCGACCAGCGCATCACGGTAGTTAGCACGGGCTTCAAGCGAACCAATTGAGTTCAGCTCCAGGCTAACATGTTGAGAAATACCCAGCGCGCGCCACCAGCGAGCGGTCAGCATAATCAGTTCAGCATCAATGTCCGGCCCCTGCAGGCCAAACACTTCGACACCCAACTGATGGAACTGACGATAGCGTCCTTTCTGCGGACGTTCGTGGCGGAACATCGGCCCGATATACCACAGACGCTGTTCCTGATTGTACAGGAGACCATGTTCAATGCCGGCGCGTACGCAGCCCGCAGTCCCTTCAGGACGCAGAGTCAGGCTGTCGCCATTTCTGTCCTCAAAGGTATACATCTCTTTTTCAACCACGTCGGTAACTTCACCGATCGCGCGTTTGAATAACGGGGTCTGCTCTACAATCGGCAAGCGGATTTCACTGTAACCGTAGCTACCGAGCACGTTTTTGAGTGTGCCTTCAATGCGCTGCCAGATGGCGGTTTCGCCAGGCAGATAATCGTTCATGCCGCGAATGGCTTGAATGTTTTTTGCCACGTTTATTCTCTTTATGAATATAAAAATGAACCCTCAGCGCTAACCCGAACAATGCGGGCGCCATGCGGGTTCAATCATACACGGGAAGCACGCCGCTTCCCATCACGTTGTTATTTTTCAAGCTGCTGCACGTCGATACGGCGCGCTTCGTCCAGGATACTCGCTTTAGCGCGAATACGGGCTTCAAGCTGTGTGATCATATCGTCGTTGTCGAGTCGGTCCTTACGCACACCGTCTTCGTACAGGCCGCTTTTCTTGTTACCGCCCGTCACGCCAAGCGTAGAAACCAGCGCTTCGCCAGGACCATTTACCACACAGCCGATGATCGAAACATCCATTGGCGTAATGATATCTTCCAGGCGTTGCTCCAACGCGTTAACCGTACCGATAACGTCGAATTCCTGACGTGAGCAGGTTGGACAAGCGATGAAATTGATCCCGCGCGCGCGAATGCGCAGCGATTTCAGAATATCGAAGCCCACTTTGATCTCTTCCACCGGATCGGCAGCCAGAGAAACACGCAGCGTATCGCCGATCCCTTCTGATAGCAGCAATCCTAAACCGATCGCGGATTTCACCGCCCCGCTACGTGCGCCACCGGCTTCGGTGATCCCCAGATGCAGCGGTTGATCGATCTGTTTCGCCAGCAGGCGATAGGATTCTACGGCGAGGAAAACGTCAGAGGCTTTAACGCTGACTTTGAATTGATCGAAGTTCAAACGATCGAGGTGATCCACATGACGCATAGCGGATTCCAGCAGCGCCTGCGGCGTCGGTTCACCGTATTTTTCCTGCAGATCTTTTTCCAGCGATCCGGCGTTTACACCGATGCGGATAGGAATATTTTTATCACGAGCGCAGTCTACTACCATACGGATGCGCTCTTCATTACCGATATTGCCTGGGTTGATACGCAGACAGTCAACGCCGTATTCCGCCACTTTCAGCGCGATACGGTAGTCGAAGTGAATATCGGCAACCAGCGGGACATTAACCTGCTGTTTGATAAGCTTGAACGCTTCTGCAGCATCCATTGTCGGTACAGAGACACGAACAATATCTGCGCCTACGCGTTCCAGCGCTTTGATCTGATTAACCGTCGCTTCCACGTCAGTGGTGCGCGTATTGGTCATAGACTGTACGGCGATGGGCGCGCCATCGCCGATCGGCACGTTCCCAACGTAAATGCGTGTCGATTTTCTACGTTGAATTGGAGCCTGGTTATGCATTAAAAAATCTCCCGCATTGCCGTCTGTTACTGAGCCGGTGATTGTTCGGCATTAACGGTCAGACGTGCAACCTGGTTAGTTCTGATAAAACGACTCAGATCGACAGGTTTACCCTGGAACTGAATCTGCACTGCCGCCGGAGCGCCAATTTTCAGTTTGTACGGCGCCTGACCGGTCAAATTCAGATTACCGTCTTTACGCTGCATACCGCTGAACAATTTTTTACCGGTTGCATCGGTTACTTCCAACCAGCAATCGGCGGTAAAGTTCATTACCAGTGCGTTAGGATCGGCTGCTGGGGTACTTACACCCGCCTGGTCAGTCGGCAGCGGGGCCGCATTTGTTGGCGCTGCGGTTGCGGTATCGACATTGGCCTGAGACGGCGCTACAACAGCATTCTGTTGCGCATCCGCGGCTGGCGCCGGGGTTGCCGGAGCATCCGTCGATGGCGCGGCGTCCGCCACTGCGCCATCATCTGCAGTCGGCGTCGTCTCCTGACCTGCTGCGGCGCTGGTATCTAACGGTACATTCTGCGCAGTGTCTTTACCGGCATTCAGCTCAGCAGAAGATTGATCGGCCATGGTGCTGATCTCTTCCTGCTGCGCTTTATGGTTCTGCCACCACCAGGCGCCTGTCAGTCCGACAACGACAAACAGCACCAGCCAGGTGAAGGTCATTAACCAGCCATCGCGCTTTTTACGACGCTTACCGAGCGAGAAGCTCTGCATCGGCGCGACTTTAGCAGGGCGAACTGGAGCCTGTTTTTCCAGCCCTGGCAACAGTTCTTCTTCAGGAATATGCACCAGACGCGCATAAGAACGGATGTACCCACGCAGGAATGTTGAAGCGAGATCGGCTGGTGCCTTATCTTCTTCAATATCGCGTACCGTGGAGACCTTCAGGCACAGTCGTTCCGCGACTGCCTGTTGGCTGAATCCGAGTTGTTCACGGGCATTGCGCAGACGAACGCCGGTGGAGAGTGCTTCATTTTTGTCGTGCGTGGCTTCAGTATTCATTCGCTACAGCTGCGTAAATTTGGGTTCTGGCGCCGGCGAGTCACAATGCTCACCCACACCGCGAAACATCTGGTCAGTTAACCTTCGTCAGACAGTATAAAACGGTCAGACTACCAATGACAAAAAAGCGTAAACCTGAGGGTTAAACTCTTGTTGCGCCGTTACATACTGCCTTAAAGTCGACAAAAACGCACCGTTATTATTGACCTGACGACAACAACCAAAGAACCTCACCTGGCTTACATTGCACTACGGTACAAGAATTATACCGTAGTGCGCTCGACATCAAACGGTTTTGATGTCGATAGCATCACCCTGCATACGCTTGCGCAGAGTACGCTTGGTACGGTCGATAACGTCGCCTGCCAATTGGCCGCAGGCTGCATCGATGTCATCGCCACGTGTTTTACGCACGATGGTGGTGAAACCATAGCTCATCAACACTTTGGAGAAACGATCGATACGGCTGTTAGAGCTACGACCATACGGTGCGCCAGGGAACGGGTTCCACGGGATCAGGTTGATCTTACACGGCGTATCTTTCAGCAGTTCAGCCAGTTGATGCGCGTGTTCGGTACCGTCATTGATGTGATCCAACATGACATACTCAATGGTCACACGACCCTGGTTGGCGTTGGATTTCTCCAGATAACGACGCACTGCCCCGAGGAACGTTTCGATATTGTACTTTTTGTTGATAGGCACAATTTCGTCACGAATTTCATCGTTCGGCGCATGCAGAGAGATCGCCAGCGCAACGTCAATCATATCGCCCAGCTTATCCAACGCAGGTACAACCCCTGAGGTGGAAAGCGTAACGCGACGCTTGGACAGCCCGAAACCGAAGTCATCCAGCATGATTTCCATCGCCGGCACCACGTTAGTCAGGTTGAGCAACGGCTCGCCCATCCCCATCATCACCACGTTGGTGATAGGACGAACACCCGTTGCTTTTACCGCACCGACGATTTTCGCCGCACGCCAAACCTGACCAATGATTTCCGACACTCGCAGGTTACGGTTAAATCCCTGTTGCGCCGTAGAGCAGAATTTACACTCTAATGCACAACCAACCTGTGAAGAAACACACAGGGTCGCGCGATCGTCTTCCGGAATATAAACGGTTTCAACGCGCTGATCGCCAACCGCGATAGCCCATTTGATCGTGCCGTCAGAGGAACGCTGCTCTTCCACCACTTCCGGGGCGCGAATTTCAGCGACTTCTTTCAGCTTGTTACGCAGCACCTTATTGATGTCAGTCATGTCATCAAAGTTGTCGCTGCAATAGTGGTACATCCACTTCATGACCTGATCGGCACGAAACGGCTTTTCGCCCATTTCTTTGAAGAATTCGCGCATTTGCGGACGGTTCAGATCCAGCAGGTTAATTTTTCCATTTTTATTTGGAACCGCAGGAATGACGACTTCAGAGGTGTTAACTAATTCAGACATAATTTTTTCCGGCCTCGTTGTTACACGTTGTGGCCCGTGGAGGGTTAAAAAGAAACGCCCCGGCAAGCGGTCTGCTCTTCCGGGGCGTTGCATTGTACAAAGTCTGGCGCAGGGATGCCACGTTTGCACGAAGCATTAGCGAAAATAATATGTAAAGAAAGAACGTAGGCCTGATAATACGCCTCGCGTCGCCATCAGGCAAAGCAGAGCCGGATGCGCAAACGCTTATCCGGCCTACAGGACGAGCTTATTAGCGCGTACGCGGGCAAACCTCGCCCTCACCGAAGAAATAGGCGATTTCGCGAGCGGCAGATTCAACGGAATCAGAACCGTGAGTCCCGTTTTCGGTGAAGCTGTCAGCGTAGTCGGCACGCAGGGTACCGGCCAGCGCGTTCGCCGGGTTGGTAGCGCCCAGCAGATCGCGATGACGCTGTACGGCGTTTTCGCTTTCCAGAACGGAAACAACGATCGGACCGGAGGTCATGAATTCAACCAGACCGTCAAAGAACGGTTTGCCGTCGTGCTCAGCATAAAAGCCACGCGCCTGCTCAACGGTCAGGTGCAGCATTTTAGTCCCTACAATCTTGAACCCTGCAGCTTCAAAGCGCGCAAAGATGCTCCCAATAACGTTTTTTGCCACCGCGTTTGGTTTAATGATGGAAAAAGTACGTTCAATAGCCATTGATAACCTCTGTAATATGTTCTGTTGTTGTCTATATAGATGTACGACCTGGCGCGGATTATAAAGAGCATCCCGGCAATTGACTATTGATGAAGGTAACATTTCTTTAAAATAAGATGAGTTTTAGCAACAAATACTCACCAACTGGTCTACTGCACCGAAAATCTCACCGTCGCCACCTGTCCGGCGTCATCCATCACCAGCAGTTGGTAATCCCCTTTGACCGTCAGACGTAGCGTCAGCTGACGCCCGCGCTCGTCCAGACGTTGTCCGTTAAGAAACCACCAGCGATCGCCTGTTCCACCGCTGGTTTGCACCGGCAATGAAGCCTCTGGAGAACCAGGTAAACGCTTCACAATCGCGCCATCGCGCAGACCTGTCAACTGCAACGGTAACCCGGGATCCTGCCCCAACGGCGGACATGTGGCAGAAACAGGCGGTAATCTCGCCCCACGGCGCTCTGATTCCGGCAGCCATGGTTCAAGCGGCAAGGGCCAGACGATAAGCGTCTGTTCGCGCGCCTGCGGGCAATCCGCCGCCACGCGTTTGCCCCCTCCGTCCAGCCAGACAGGGAAACGAATGCCGTTAACGCCTTCCTGCTCAGGTAATAACAGTGTTGGCGGCTGACTGCCATCCAGTAGCCAGGTTGCCAGACGGCGGCGACAGTTACTGTCTCCAGCCGCAAGAGATTGCCCGCCCGGCCAACATACCACGCCGCGGCTAACGGATTCAGGGCGGGGGTCTTCCGGCTGATTCGTCCCGCGAGAGAGCAGCAGATTGTTGACCTGATTGAGCACAGGTACGGCGCTGGCAAAGCCAAACTGCCCCACCACCGGCGTACCGTCGGGCCTGCCGGTCCAGATGCCAATCACATAACGGGCGTTAATCCCAATCGCCCACGCATCGCGATAGCCATAGCTGGTGCCCGTTTTCCACGCAAGAGGAACCACTCTGCTCAGTGCGTTATCCGGTAGCGGTTGTGCTTCGTCAGCCATAATCCGGCGAATAATCCACGCCGCGCCTGCCGACATCAGCGGACGCTCCAGTAGCGGGTCTGCCGGCTGCAGACGCAATTTACCCGCCTTCCCGTGGCGGGCAAAGGCGCTATACGCCGCCGCCATATCATCAAGCCTTGCCCCCGCCCCGCCTAAAATCAGCGACAGATTCGGCGCAGCCCCTGCGGGCAGATATAGCGGTAAACCGACGTTACGTAACGATGCGGCAAAACGCTTCGGGCCATAGGCTTCCAGAACCTGGACCGCAGGTAAATTCAGCGAACGTACCAGCGCCTCGCTCATACTTACCGGTCCGTGAAAACCACTGTCAAAATTCCCCGGTCGATAATCACCGGTTCGCCGTGGTACATCCTGCAACAACGAAGCGGGATGAATTAATCCGTCATCCAGAGCCAGACCATAGATAAACGGCTTCAGCACCGATCCCGGCGAGCGGATCGCATTCACCATATCCACATGACCAAAGCGGGAGTCATCATTCATATCCACTGACCCCACCCAGCCACGCACGCTCATATCGGTGTGATCGACCACAATCATCGCCAGCGAACTGCGCGCCGGCAATCGCCCTTTCCAGTTTTGCGCCAGCTCTTCGAGTTGCCGCTGCAACCCGGCGTCAAGGGTAGTCACGATTTTATCGCTGCGGCTTTTTCCCAGCATCATGCGCGAAAATAACGGCGCTAACTGCGGCATCTGCCTGGGGGCCAGCCAGACCGGCTCTTCGCGTGACTCCTGCACCTGTTTTGCGGACCAAATGCCCTGAATTGCCATACGTTCGAGCACTTTATTACGCGCCGCTTCAGCGCGCTCCGGCCAACGGTCCGGACGCAGACGGCTCGGCGCCTGTGGCAGCACAGCCAGCAATGCTGCATCGGAGTAGCTCAGTTGTGCAGGCGATTTGCCAAGATAGGCCCAGCTCGCTGCGCCCACGCCTTGCAGCGTGCCGCCAAACGGCGCACGGTTAAGATACAGCGTCAGAATGTCGCGCTTGGACAGATGCCATTCCAGTTGCAACGCGCGCCAGAGCTGGCGAAACTTGCCGCCAAAGGTGCGCGGGTGGGGATCGAGTAAACGCGCCACCTGCATGGTGAGCGTACTGCCGCCCGAGACGACACGCCCTGAGGAGAGGTCCTGCCATGCGGCGCGCAGCACTGAAAATGGATTGACTCCGGGGTGTTTCCAGAACCAGCGGTCTTCGTAATTGATTAAGGCCTGAAGGTAGCGGGGGGATACCTCATCAATCGTCACCGGATAACGCCAGATACCGTCCGTGTCGGCGAAGCGCCAGAGAGGCGTACCATCGTGCGCCACCACGACACGCGCGGGATCCACCTCATGAAGCGGCAGCGGCCAGATTTTGTCTGCCGCCCAAATCGCCATCACAAACACTAGCGCAACGGCTGCCAGCCAGAGCCCGCAGCCGCGTTTACCCAACCCGCGCATCATTTATGGTCTGACAATCAAAAGCCCCTCTGCCGCACTGGTTGCCCGCCACTGCGGAACATACATTGATTCCACCTGCGGGACGGGAACCTGATACGTTCCCGGTGTTACTGCTCTCGCCAGATAGACCAGCGTAACCGGCTGTCCTTCATTGACCGCCACCGCAGCGACAAAGCGATCGTCACGGAACTCAATATGCTGGATATCCGCCTGCTGCATCTGATTGAGCAGGTTCGCCACTTCGCTACCGCTATCCTGCAGACTGGCGCTGCCGTTCGCCAGATTTTGGTTTTCCAGCTCCAGTCCGGCAGGCAGTAAGTCGACGACCAGCGCATCCGGCACGTTCTGGCTGGCTTTAACGTCCAGCCAGACCAGCACCAGTTCGCCGCTGCGCAGAGAATCCAGTGATTTGCTGCTCCCGTCGAGTCCCAGGATCTGACGTTCAATATGCAGGACGTTGCTGGCAGGCGTCGGTGCGGTTTGCGGATAACCACTGACATCCAGACGCAGCCACAGCGGCAGATTACCGGTATTCGTGACGCTCAGCGTGGACAGCTCGTCGGCATCCAGATTCCGGGTTTGCGATTTATCACCTGCTAACGGCTGTTCAGAGAGTGATGTTTGCGCCTGCCACGTGCCAGGTAAATCCTGTAACGTACGCGCGGCAAGGAACAACGCATTATTTTCCTGAGTAGAGAGCCAGCGCTGACCAAAGGCCTGTTCTGACAATGTGTTCAGCAACGTATTCTGCTCTTCAGGTTTGAGCTTGTTCTCTTCCAGCAATGCCAGCATCAGCGCGTTGTCGCGTAGCTGACTGCCGTAATCCGCCATCCACTGTTGTGCATCGCGACGCGGAGTATTCAGCGCCAACGTAAGCGCCTGTTCACTGCGATTAGCATCGCCCATGTTTTTCAGCGCGATCCCCAGTTGCAACAGCGGCAAACCAGAAGCCGCCTGAGCGCGGCGCTCCCAGATTTCACGCAGTGCGCCAAGCGGGGCTTTTTGCTGACGAGCCAACACCAGCGCGGCATAGGCCTGTACAGCAAACCGGCTTGCAGACGAGTCATCGGTATAACGAATCGACATCATCCCCGGATCCTGCAAATAACGCAGCAGCCGCTCGTTCCCCCGGTTAATCACCTCAACCGGGACGCTGTAGCCTTGTTCGTTCGCGCGGACGAGGAAATCCATTACGTACGCGGTCAGCCAGTACTCTTCCGGCCCGTTCTTATCCCACAGCGCAAAACCGCCGTTATCGCGCTGCATTTGCAGTAAACGGGAAATGCCAATCTCTACTGCCGCACGGCGTTTTTCATCACTGTCGCCCGCGATACCTAATGCCTTCAGTTGCGCGGCATTGGTGTATAAAGAGGGGAACAACCCGCTCGCCGTTTGCTCAAGACAACCGTAAGGGTAAGCTTTCAGTTCACGGATGTAGCGCGCCAGATTCAGCGGCGGCTTACCGCTGAACAGCAATTGTCCCTGCATTGTCACAGGAGAGAAATTAGCCAACTCTTCGCCTGGCAGCTGCCAGGTTGCCCCCGGCTGGAGCGCAACGCCATTATTGACAGTTTGCGCGGGAAACGCCGGGCGCACGCCAATCTTCCACTGTTTGTGCTGCACAGGCAGCGTCTCCCCTGGCAGAGACAGACCGCTAATCTGCGCCTGAATTTCCCCCTCGCCAAAGCCTTCCCGCGCGCGCACCGGAATAAACAGCGTAGTCCGTACGCCTGGCGCCAGATTCACAGGCGCAAGATCTTGCCCTATCAGTTCCAGTAAACCGCTGGCCGCGAGGTTAATATTCAGCGTCTGTGGTTTATCGGTCAGGTTGGTCACGTCCAGCGTCAGGCGCGAAGTATCTCCCCCGGCCAAAAAGCGCGGCATGTTCAGTTCAGCAATCACCGGCGCGGCGACAATCACTTTGCTTTCGCTGCTGCCAAAGTCATCCGCCGTCCAGGCCTGCGCCATGACCCGCAGCTCGCCGTTGAAATCACCAATCGGTAACGTCACCGTACCTTCGCCCTGCTCGTTAAGCGTGACCGGTAACGCCTGTTGCGCCACGATATTGACGTGATTAACCGGAGGCTTACCGCCACGCTTTAACTCATCGCCATCGCCACCAAAGCGCAGCGCCGCCAGACGACCTTGCCCTTCGATGACCTGACCGTAGATATCATAAATATCCGCACCATAGCGTTTTTGCCCGAAAAACGCCTGCCAGGGGTCGGGCGTAACGTAATCAGTGATGTTCAACACCCCGCTATCAACGGCAGAGACCAGTACGTTAACCTGTTTTGGCACGTCGCCATTTTTAACGCTGGCTTTGATCTTGACGGTTAACGGCTGATTTGGGCGTATTTTCGCCGGACTTTCCAGCACCAGTCCCAGACGACGATTTTCATCGCCCAGTGGTAAATGCAGCAACCCAACCGCCCGTTTTGGCGTCGCCGAACGGGATTTGTCGCCAGGACGAACCACCAGCGCACTGAGATACAAATCGTGGCGATTCCAGGTTTTATCGACTGGAATAGTGAGGTCCAGACCATTCGCAGGCACGTCTATTTCTTGCCACCACAACGGTCCTGCGCTGGATTCTACCATCGCATAACCTTTGCCAGCCGCGGGGGCGGCAATATGCAACTTCATGGTATCGCCAGGACGATAGCCGGGTTTATCCAGTTTCAGGGTCACACGATCGGGGCGAACAGAGCCGCTGCCGTCGCTATTATCCTGCCAGCTATAACCCGCCCAGAAGCGCACGCTGCTCACCGCATCATTCGGCGCTTTTACTTCCAGACGATAGGCGCCCCACTCAACCGGGAAGCTCACTTTACCGGTTTCATCGGCCTTAAGATCCAGAGTCTGCTCACCTTCGATCAGATCTTTTTGATCAAACTGCGATTGCCAGCCCTCGCCTTCAGTCCAGTTCCAGTAATAATCACGACGTTCGCGGATCAAACGCACCTGCAAGCCGGACACCGCTTTTTTATTGCCTTGCGCATCGGCATAAACGATATCGAAAGCAGCATTGCTGTCTTCATCGACGATAGGCTGATTCACCGTGGTGTCAGTGCGATAATCATAAACAGCTTTCGCCGCAAACTGCGGTCGAATCCCCGGCAGCGTATCCGTAGGCCAGATGGCTTGTTCAACCCGACGCGTCACCGGGCGGCCACCCGACTCCAGCAGGCTGGCTTGCAACACCACCTGTAACGGGGAATGCGTCTCCTGCCACTGGCTGTTGGCGGTCACTTCACCGCGACCGTGATCGTCCAGCGTGAGCTGAACTTCATCGAGACTGCGGGAAAGGTTTTCTTCGGCAATATTACCAAACTGAAACCCCGGCAGTGTCTGCACCGCTTCGCGTAACGGGCGCAGGAAAAGCTGGCCTTGCAGAGCGTTGCCGTTGGCGGGCGCGCCGTACAGGTAGTAACCCACCACCGAGAATTTCACTTCATCAGTTGGCGCTACCGGCATTTTGCTGGCGGTGAGATTGAGCGCCATCCGCTCTGGCATAAAATCTTCAACGTGGAAATCCCACATCCGCGACTGGTTGTCGCCAGTATTGGCGCGAATATGCCACATACCGGTCGGCGCGCTGCTATCCAGCGGCCAGCTAAAGCGGTACAGACCGTTCTCCGGCTGGCTGACAACCGAGCGTAAAACCTGTCCGTCGGGCTTGACCACTTCCAGCTTCACCGGCTGGTCGGGCAACGTTTTACCGTCGCTGTCACGTAGTAATCCATTGAGGATCACCGTTTCACCGGGGCGATAGAGATCGCGCGGACCAAACATAAAGAACTGTTTGCTGTATCCCGGTGCGCCGGCAATATCAAACTCAGCCAGATCCAATGCCGGAAGTTTCAGGTCAAGCAGCGTAGTCTGCCCGTCTTTGCGGGCCAGCAATAAGGCAGCTTCTTTATCAGTCTTAAGCTGTACATGCCCCTGCGCGTCACTGGTGGCTTGCGCCAGCGTCTGCCCTTTTTCGTTGAGTAATGTGACGTCAATGCCCTGCTGCGCTGCGCCGTTTTCCAGACTCTGCGTAAAGATATCCAGTTGATTATGGTAACGATGCGCTGACACACCAATATCGCTGAGCGTAAACAGCGTCGCGGCATTACTGTAGTTGTATTTTCCGGCCTGATTCATCACCGCGATGTAAACACCAGCCTGCTGCAACGGTTTGATTTCGCTCAGCGGCAGCAACAGCTTTTCGCGAGTGTTGCGCGCAGGGTTGAGGTCAAAGCGTCCGGTATAGACCAGTTCCGCCATTTTCAGCAGATTATCGGATTCCCAGTTCGACAACGAATTGCGGTATTCCCACTGGCTGACAAACGCGCCGAGCGACTCTGGCTTCACGCGATAAAAATTCACATCCACACTGTTAACGTTGAGCGCCATCACCGGCAGCCCTTCAATCACTTTTCCCGGCAGTAGCGAACCGCGACTGGCGAACCCTACGCTCGGCTGGACGTCACGTGTGGTGATATTTTTTTCATAATCGATACCAAACGTCGCTTTATTCAGCGCCAGTAAATCACGCTCAATGGTAACCACCAGTTCCCGGTTAGGTTCGAGGTGCCGTAAGCGTAGCTCTTTCAGGTTTGGCGCCAGCTCCCAGGCACCATCGACTTTGCCGCTTTTTTTATCGACAACGTGCACTACGCGGGAAAAATCCTGTTCCGGATCGAGGGGAATGGAGAAGGTCAACACGAGCGTTGCCGCGCCGTCGAGCTGGACCTCTGAGGCATCTAACAGCGTCAGCGACTTGCCCTGACTTTGTTGCATCAGCTTCTCTAACTGGGTCTTGTCTTTTGCGGGCGCAGTCTGCGGAGCAGGTGCATCCGGCTTCGCAGCCGTCGTCGATTTTTCGTTATTATTATCACACCCGACAAGTGCCAGCATCAGCATGCAGGCCGCTACGCGTAAATGTTTCATTTTTCATCCCTGGCCGTAGTGGCCCGTTAGCTACGTAGAACAACTATTATGCGTTAGTTTTCAGGCTGTGGAAGCCAGTAAATGAACAACGTTGTCCTAATTTTCGTGATTAATGTGGATTCGCCTGACAAATCAGCCTCTTTTACTTGTCGCTTTGCACTAAACGTCCGACAATTTGCCAAAACCTGGTAAAAATGGAGATGCCTATGACCACCGCCTTCTTTGTCGCTGCCGACTGGCTTGCCGAACACATTGACGACCCGGAAATACAAATCCTTGATGCCCGGATGGCACCTCCAGGTCAGGAAGATCGCGATGTTGGCGAGGAGTATCGCGCAGGTCATATTCCTGGCGCCGTTTTTTTTGATATTGAAGCGCTTTCCGACCATACCTCGCCCTTGCCGCACATGATGCCGCGCCCGGAAGCCTTCGCTGTCGCGATGCGCGAATTGGGTGTTCATCAGGATAAACATCTGGTTGTCTACGATGACGGCAATCTGTTTTCGGCGCCGCGCGCATGGTGGATGCTGCGGACTTTTGGCGTCGAGAATGTCTCCATTCTGGCGGGCGGTCTTGCTGGCTGGCAGCGCGATGAGCTCATGCTGCAGGAAGGAAACGAGGAGTTACCCGAAGGCGAATTTAACGTCGCATTTACGCCTGAAGCCGTGGTGCGCGTCACCGATGTGCTGCTGGCAAGTCATGAAAAAACGGCGCAGATCGTCGATGCCCGCCCGGCTGCGCGTTTTAATGCCGAAGTTGACGAGCCGCGTCCAGGCCTGAAGCGTGGTCATGTACCCGGTGCGCTTAACGTTCCGTGGACAGAGCTGGTTCGTGACGGCGAACTCAAAACTACCGATGAGCTGGATGCTATTTTCTTCAGCCACGGCGTGAGCTTTGACCGCCCCATTATCGCCAGCTGCGGCTCCGGCGTAACGGCTGCCGTGGTGGTACTGGCGCTTGCCACGCTGGATGTTTCGAACGTCGCACTGTATGACGGGGCGTGGAGCGAATGGGGAGCGCGCAACGATTTACCGGTAGAACCATCTGAGGCTAAATAAAATCTGATTTACTCATCTTTTTCGCCCACAAAAAAACCGCCCAAATGAGCGGTTTTTTTGTGCCAGTCCGGTTCGCGGCCTTTCCAGCAGGCTATGTCACCATAGCAATGCAAGCGCGTCTCAGCAAACAAATACTCCCTTTTAAGGGAGCGAAAGTCAAGTTGATTAGCAGGGAAACTATTCAATATTTAGCGTATTATCTTCCCCGGCCCTTTCCGCCGTCTCGCAAACGGGCGCTGGCTTCAGGAAAGGATGTCCCATGGCCGTTTATGCAAGCGCGTCTCAGCGCTTGCTATCGCGGCATTATCGCCAGTGGTGCTGTCGTGATGCGGTCTTCGCATGGACCGCGCAATGAAGATACGATACTTCTGTATCGTGCTTGTTGTTTCTGGCGCGTTGTGTCTTCACGGGGATCGGGATTACCCAGGTAATTCCATACACGTGACGCTCAGCACCCAGGGCAAGTAAGCCTGGTAGCCGCCCTTCGGGGCGGCTTTCCTTCACTCAGATAATCCGGTTTTGTTTAAAGTCGCGCAGGAACCCGCCCCAGCGGCGTTCGTAGAACGGTGCGATATGCTCGGTGATAAAGTGGCTGACACCCTTCTCGCCTTTCTTCACCTGGCAAATATCAATCGGTTCATCGCCCGGCAATGTGTCGGTCGCGACGCTGCCCGCAGCGTGGATGATCTCTTCAATATCACCGTCAGCTTCAATCCCGATCAACAGGTTTGGCTGAGCTTCCGCACTTTCTTTGATTGAGCAGAGAAACGCGCGTTTTACCGGCTTGATGGTTTTAAACAGCGTGGTCAGCGAGTCGATCATCTGCGCTGGCGGTTCAGCGACTTCAGAGAGGATCAGCGATTCGCCGCCTTCCAGTACCTCTTGGGTGCTTAGCGGACTCCCCTCTTCACCGATCAGCAGACTGATTTCACGCGGCATAAACTCTTTGCCGGTCGGCAGTTTCGCGTTGAGAAACAGCGTTTCGCCGAGCGTCATTTCAAACAACGTACGCACCGGCATAACGACAAATGCTTGCTCATCTTCAACCGCCTGCTGCAGGGCCTCAAGGGAAGTAAAGAACGGGATCACGGTTGTGCCGTCTTCTTTTTCCCAGTGCTGAAGGTCGAGGGCGCTGTCTTCAACCACCGCCTCGCCTTCTGCAGCAGTACCCGGCACCCAGACGGTGGATTCAAGTAAAGTACGGAAAAATGCCGGTCGATGCGCAGGCTCTGTCGCCGCTTGTTCCAGCAACGTTTCTAATTCATTTTTTGTTTCGGACATAAGGATCACAAATTGGATGAATACATGTAGGCCGGATAAGCGTAGCGCCATCCGGCAATACAGTCATGAATTATGCGGTCAGCAGATTCGCGATGGTGCGCACACCCAGACCGGTTGCGCCCGCAGACCACTGCTCAACTGGCGCTTTGCGATAAGTTGCAGAGCAGTCGATGTGCAGCCAGCCTTGCTGGTAGTTTTCCACAAAATGAGACAGGAAGCCTGCTGCAGTGCTCGCACCCGCCGGATAGGCCGCACTGCCGGTGTTATTCAGCTCGGCAAAGTTAGACGGCAGCTGACTACGGTGGAACTCAGCCAACGGCAGACGCCAGAACGGCTCGTTTTCTTGTGCCGCGCTTGCCAGCAGACGGGCAGCCAGCTTGTCGTCAAAGCTGAACAACGCGTGATAATCGTTACCCAGGGCGGTTTTCGCGGCACCGGTCAGTGTAGCTGCATCAATAATCAGCTCCGGTTTTTGCGCGCTGGCGTCGATCAGACCATCCGCCAGCACCAGGCGTCCTTCCGCATCGGTATTCATCACTTCCACTTTTTTGCCGTTGCGATAGTGAATAATATCGCCCAGCTTAAAGGCGTTGCCGCTGATCAGGTTATCCGCACAGCACAGGTACAGCTTCACACGCTTGTTCAGACCACGGGTGATGGCAAACGCCAGCGCGCCGGTAACCGTTGCCGCACCGCCCATATCGGACTTCATTGAGTCCATAAATGCGCTTTGCTTGATGCTGTAACCGCCGGAGTCAAAAGTAATGCCTTTGCCAACCAGACAGGCGTAAACCGGGGCTTCTTTGTCGCCAGTCGGGTTGTAGTCCAGCGCCAGCAGCACCGGAGGACGCTCAGAACCGCGCCCCACGGTATGCAGTCCCATGTAGTTCTGCTCACGCAGATCTTCACCTTTGGTGATGCGGTAAGAGACGTTATCGCAGGCAACAGAGCACAGCAGGTCGACCGCGCGCTGCGCCAGTTGTTCCGGGCCCAGTTCTTCCGCCGGGGCGTTAATGGTATCGCGCACCCAGTCAATAATCTTCAGACGGTTATCCAGCTCTTTGCGCTGTGCTTCGTCAAGGGTAGCCCACTCAACTTTGCGACTGCCTTTCGGTCCTTTATAACCCTGCCAGAAAGCCCAGCTGCGTTCGGTATCCCAGCCTTCACCGTCCAGTTGCACATGTTTAATACCCAGGCCGTCGATTTTACGCGCGGCGCGCTGGATAAGGCCGAGGTCATCTTTTCCGTTCAGGTGCAGGGTAATGCCTTCATTATTAATGCTGTATGTTGCCTTTTCACCCCAGCGGGCATCGGCAGGTTGCGTGGAAAGCGTAATTTTCATGGCTTCTGTCATTTTATTTATCCTTATTTTCGCGCATACAGGAAAACGGGCCACCCGTGGGCAGCCCGTTGACTTATTCGGCTTCGTCCAGCCAGACCAGTAAAATGGCCTCAAGGATTTTTTCATTCGATGCCTGTGGATCATCATCGAACTCTTCCAGGTCACAGATCCATTGGTGCAGATCGGTGAAACGAACGGTCTTGGGATCGAGATCGGGGAAGGCGTCGTACAGCGCTTCACCGATTTCACGGCTATCGGTCCACTTCAGTCCCATACTACCCTCTGTTAATGCTCACGTGCATGATTGATTGTGTAACGTGGGATTTCGACCACTAAATCGTCCTCGGTTACCCGCGCCTGACAGCTTAAACGGCTCTCCGGCTCCAGGCCCCAGGCTTTATCCAGCATGTCGTCTTCTTCTTCCGTGCTTTCCGGCAAAGAATCAAAACCTTCACGTACGATGCAGTGACAGGTCGTACAGGCACAGGATTTTTCACAGGCATGTTCAATCTCGATACCGTTACGCAGGGCAACGTCGAGAATGGTTTCGCCAGTCTCAGCTTCCAGAACTGCGCCATCGGGACAGAGATCCTGATGAGGCAAAATAACAATCTTTGGCATATTAAACCTCGTCCACGGAATGGCCTTTCAGCGCGCTACGGACGCATTTGTCCATGCGGCGAGCGGCGAATTCCTGGGTTTGTTTGTCTACGTTTTTAATGGCTTGTTCTATCGCGTCAACATCGTCACCCTGCGCAACCTCGCTCAAGTGCGCGGCGGCGGTGTCGATAGCCTGACGCTCTGCGGCGCTTAACAGCGCGGCATCAGCGTTCAGCGCACCGGATAAGCTTTCCAGTACACGTGCCGCTTCGACTTTCTGTTCTGCCAGCATACGGGCTTTGACGTCCTGCTCGGCAAAACTCATCGAATCCTGAATCATGGAGGCGATTTCACCGTCGGTCAGACCATAGGACGGTTTGACCTGAATGGAGGACTCAACGCCGGTGGATTTCTCCATAGCGGTGACGCTCAGCAGCCCATCGGCATCCACCTGAAAGGTCACACGGATATGCGCGCCGCCTGCTGGCAGCGCAGGAATACCGCGCAGCGCAAAGCGCGCCAGTGAACGACAGTCCTGCACCAACTCACGCTCGCCTTGCATCACGTGGATGGACATCGCGGTCTGGCCGTCTTTAAAGGTGGTAAAGTCCTGCGCACGCGCCACCGGGATAGTGGTGTTACGCGGGATCACTTTCTCCACCAGGCCGCCCATGGTTTCAAGGCCCAGGGACAGCGGAATGACGTCCAGCAGCAGCATTTCGCTGTCTGGTTTATTCCCGACCAGAATATCCGCCTGGATTGCCGCGCCGATAGCGACCACTTTATCCGGGTCGATAGAGGTCAGCGGCGTACGGCCAAAAAACTCACCAACGCGTTCACGTACCAGCGGCACGCGGGTTGAACCACCGACCATCACCACTTCCAACACATCCTGCGGCTCAACGCCCGCATCTTTCAGCGCGCGACGGCAGGCCAGCAGCGTACGCTTAACCAGTGCGGAAATCAGTTCATTGAAGGTTTCACGGGTGATTTCACCCTGCCATCCCGCCACGTTAACCGTTACAGAATCGGCGTCGCTGAGCGCAATTTTCGCCGCAATGGCGGCATCCAACAGTTCACGCTGTACGCGGTTGTCGCTGCGATCGGCAACCCCCGCCTGCTCGCGAATGTAATCGGCGAGCAGATGGTCAAAATCATCGCCGCCGAGCGCGGAATCACCGCCGGTCGCCAGCACTTCGAACACGCCGCGGCTCAGGCGCAGAATAGAAATATCAAAGGTACCGCCGCCAAGGTCATAGACTGCGATCACGCCTTCCTGACCGGAGTCCAGGCCATAAGCGATCGCCGCAGCGGTCGGCTCATTCAGCAGACGTAATACGTGCAGACCAGCCAGGCGCGCGGCGTCTTTGGTTCCCTGACGCTGTGCATCGTCAAAATATGCCGGAACGGTGATCACGACGCCGTCCAGTTCACCGGACAGCGATTCGGTTGCCCGCGCGGCCAGCGCTTTCAGAATATCAGCGGATACGCGCACCGGATTAAGTAAACCGGCAGCGGTTTCAATCATCGGCAGGCCGTTTTCACTGGCCTGAAACGTATAAGGCTGATGCGGATAGCGCGCCTGGATATCCGCCAGAGAGCGGCCCATCATGCGTTTTACCGAACTCACGGTATTGGCCGGGTCAAGGGCGGCATTGGCGCGGGCATCGTAACCGACAGAGTAGCCCTGCGGCTGATAGTGAACCACTGACGGCAACAGGTGGCGACCTTCGTGGTCTGCCAGCGTTTCGGCCTGGCCGCTGCGTACGGTTGCAACCAGGGAGTTGGTAGTGCCTAAATCGATACCTACCGCCAGACGACGCTGGTGCGGCGCGGCGCTCAGACCAGGCTCACTAATTTGTAATAAGGCCATTTTCGCTTCCGGAAATTAAAAATCGAGCAGTTTTTCTTCGAGTTGTTCTGCACTGCTTCGCAGTTTATCGAGAAAACGCAGCTTACGCACGGTATCCGCCGCCGCGTCCCACATCTCGTTATCCAGCTGTTCAACCATCAGTTGATGGCGACTTTCAAACATTTTTTTCACGCGCTGGATAAAACTTTCCAGTCGCGATTCGTCTTTCGTCTGCTCGATCTCGTCAAGCTCTTCCCGCAGTTCCAGTTGCTCCATCAGGAACGCGGTATCACGCACCGTGTGCTGCTCATTGCGAATATCAAAACCGTGTAAAGACAATAAGTATTCGGCGCGCATCAAGGGATGACGCAGCGTTTGCCAGGCCTGGTTAATGGTGGCGGACTGCGAAACCGCAGCAAGTTGTTCCGCCTGAGAACCGCTGGCGAATTTATCAGGATGATACTGACGTTGGAGATCCTGAAAACGGATCGTCAGGGCCTGGAGATCAATAGGATATTGAGCGGGTAATCCGAAGAGAGTGAAGTAATCCATAACTATCTCAGGGGTAGCCTGTTAGAACAAACCCCACACGTAAAATCATGCGTGTGGGGTTATCGGTGAGCGCGTTATACGTGGAAGCTTTCGCCGCATCCACATTCGTCTTTCACGTTCGGGTTAGTGAACTTAAACCCTTCGTTCAGACCTTCTTTGACGAAGTCTAACTGCGTACCGTCGAGAAATTGCAGGCTCTTACCGTCGACCACAACTTTAACGCCTTTGTCTTCAAACACGGTATCTTCAGCCGCCGGCTCGTCAACAAATTCCAGTACATAGGCCATACCTGAGCAGCCGGAGGTTCTCACGCCCAGGCGCAGGCCAAACCCCTTACCGCGGTTAGCCAGGAAGGTATTTACACGCGCTGCTGCACTGTCGCTTAAGGTAATCGACATAATAAAACCTCAACTCTTAATTATTTTGCTTCACGTTTGCTTTTGTAATCCGCAATCGCGGCTTTAATCGCGTCTTCAGCCAGGATAGAGCAGTGAATTTTCACCGGTGGCAGTTCAAGCTCGTCGGCGATATCGGTGTTTTTAATCGCCTGTGCTTCGTCCAGCGATTTCCCTTTTACCCATTCGGTAACCAGAGAGCTGGAGGCAATGGCGGAACCGCAGCCGTAAGTCTTGAAACGCGCGTCTTCAATGATACCCTCATTGTTGACTTTGATCTGCAACTTCATCACGTCGCCACAGGCCGGTGCGCCGACCATGCCGCTACCCACGTTCTCGTCGCTGTTGTCAAAAGAGCCCACGTTACGTGGATTCTCGTAGTGATCGATAACTTTTTCGCTGTAAGCCATGTTGAATTCTCCTTATTGGTGCCGAATTAGTGATGTGACCATTCAATACTGTTCAAATCCACGCCCTGTTTGAACATTTCCCACAGCGGAGAAAGGTCGCGCAGACGGCCAATGGAGTTGCGAACCAGATTGATGGCGTAGTCAATCTCTTCTTCGGTAGTGAAACGACCTAAAGAGAAACGAATTGAGCTGTGTGCCAGCTCGTCGGTCATACCCAGCGCGCGCAGCACATAGGATGGCTCCAGGCTTGCTGAAGTACATGCAGAACCGGAGGATACCGCCAGGTCTTTCAGCGCCATAATCAGCGACTCGCCTTCAACAAAGTTGAAGCTGACGTTGAGAATGTTCGGTGCGCCCTGTTCGAGATCGCCGTTCAGGTACACTTCTTCCATGTCCTTCACGCCGTTCCACAGACGGTTACGCAGACTGCGCAGACGCGCCATCTCGGTTTCCATCTCTTCTTTCGCGATACGGTACGCTTCACCCATGCCAACGATCTGGTGGACAGGCAAAGTACCGGAACGCATGCCGCGCTCGTGACCGCCGCCGTGCATCTGCGCTTCGATACGAATACGCGGTTTACGACGCACGTACAGCGCGCCGATACCTTTCGGACCATAGATTTTGTGGCCGGAGAAGGACATCAGGTCAACTTTCAGTTGGCTCAGGTCGATAGGCAGTTTGCCCACGCTCTGAGTGGCGTCAACGTGATAGATGATGCCGCGCGCACGGCACATTTCACCGATAGTCGCGATATCCTGCACCACGCCGATTTCGTTGTTCACGTGCATGATGGACACGAGGATAGTGTCGTCACGCATTGCCGCTTCAAGTTCTTTCAGGTCGATAATACCGTTACGCTGTGGGGCGAGGTAAGTGACTTCAAACCCTTCGCGCTCCAGCTGACGGCAGGTATCCAGCACGGCTTTGTGTTCGGTTTTGCTGGTGATGATGTGCTTGCCTTTTTTCTGATAAAAGTTGGCTGCACCTTTAATCGCCAGGTTATCGGATTCCGTCGCACCGGAGGTAAAGACGATTTCACGCGGATCGGCACCGACCAGCTCAGCGATCTGATTACGGGCGATATCTACCGCCTCTTCAGCATGCCAGCCAAAACGGTGTGAACGGGAAGCTGGGTTACCAAAGTTTCCGTCCAGGGTCAGACACTGCATCATTTTCTCGGCAACACGCGGGTCCACCGGCGTGGTTGCGGAGTAATCGAGATAGATCGGTAATTTCATTGCTCTATAAACTCCGTACATCGCTTCAATGCAAGGAACCAGGCAACCGGCTGGATGTACGACCGAGTTAACGGGGCGTTTAACACCCCGGCCTGATTCTAAAATACTTTTATTATGCGCGTAACTTAACGTCGATCGCGTCTTGAGCACGATTAGTGCGTGGAGCGTCATGCGTGTGCTGGCGACCAGACACATCCAGGACTTCCTGATTATTCACCAGTTCGCCCAACGTAATGTTGTTGAGGAACCCGGTCAGACGATCGCTCAGATCGCGCCACAGCGCATGGGTCAGGCATTTATCGCCGCCCTGACAACCGCCTTTGCCCTGGCAACGGGTCGCATCTACAGACTCGTCGACAGCGCTAATGACTTCACCTACTGCGATGCTGCCGGCATCTTTACCCAGCAGATACCCGCCGCCTGGTCCACGTACGCTTGAAACCAGACCGTTTTTACGCAAACGGGAAAACAGCTGCTCCAGATATGACAGGGAAATTCCCTGACGTTCAGAAATATCAGCCAACGGTACCGGGCCCGTTTCTGAGTTGAGCGCAACGTCCAACATTGCGGTCACGGCATAACGCCCTTTTGATGTCAGTCTCATGTCTTACTTAGCCTCAAACTCGCCCCTGCCCGGGGTTTTTTATTGTAAAATGGGGGTATTGCATAGCAGGGGCAAGTCTGACATTCCCGACTAAATCAGTCAACTATTTACTTGACTAATTTAGTCAGGTATTTAACCTTCAGTGCCGTTTTCACTTACAGGAGGCGTTTCGCTTACTTGCCTTTATTCTGCTGTTCGATAGATGCCAGAATCCCGCGCAGGATATTCAGCTCCTGACTCTCAGGACGCGCACGCGTAAACAGACGGCGCAGCTTGTTCATCACTTGTCCCGGATGGCCTTCGCGAATAAACCCGGTCGACAGCAGCGTTTGTTCCAGATGACCGTAAAAACGCTCTAAATCATCCACCAGCGGATACTCAGCTTCTTCGTATTCGACGCTCTTATCACCTTCCTGCGTCGCCAGCCAGGCCATGCGGACTTCATAAGAGATAACCTGCACCGCCATCGCCAGGTTGAGCGAACTGTATTCCGGGTTCGCGGCAATGGCGACGTGATAATGGCATTTTTGCAGTTCTTCGTTGGTCAGGCCAACGCGTTCACGACCAAATACCAGCGCCACCGGCGTATTCGCCGCTTCAGAGACGCTTTTTAAGCCGCATTCACGCGGGTCCAGCATCGGCCACGGCAACGTACGGGAACGCGCGCTGGTGCCTACTACCAGACTACAACCCGCCAGCGCTTCATCGAGGGTATCGACGATCTGCGCGCTGCCGATCACATCGCTGGCGCCTGCCGCCAGGGCGATGGCCTGCGAGTCCGGTTTGACCAGTGGATTAACCAGCCACAGATTGGTTAAACCCATGGTTTTCATTGCACGGGCCACAGAGCCCATGTTGCCAGTGTGAGAGGTTTCCACCAGCACAATTCGAATATTTTGCAGCATTGTATTTCTTCGGCTAAAGATTATTCGGGCATATTATCATAAAACGAAGACATATTCCGAACTCGCTGCTATACTCTGCGCCGTTTTCCCGTTCTTTAACATCCAGTGAGAGAGACCGATGCATCCGATGCTGACCATCGCCGTGCGCGCAGCGCGCAAGGCGGGTAATGTAATTGCCAAACACTACGAAACGCCAGACTCTGTAGAAACCAGCCAGAAAGGCAGCAATGATTTCGTGACTAACGTCGATAAAGCCGCCGAAGCGATTATTATCGAAACGATTCGCAAATCTTACCCACAGCACACCATCATCACCGAAGAAAGCGGTGAACATGTTGGTGAAGATTTGGATGTTCAATGGGTTATCGATCCACTGGATGGCACCACCAACTTCGTAAAACGCCTGCCGCACTTCGCGGTATCTATCGCAGTACGCATTAAAGGCCGTACTGAGGTTGCCGTTGTTTACGATCCAATGCGTAATGAACTGTTCACCGCAACCCGCGGTCAGGGCGCGCAGCTTAACGGTTACCGTCTGCGTGGCAGCACGGCTCGCGATCTGGACGGCACCATCATTGCCACCGGCTTCCCGTTCAAAGCGAAACAACACGCCGCTTCTTACATGAAAATCCTTGGCAACATGTTTACCGAATGCGCTGACTTCCGCCGTACCGGTTCTGCCGCGCTGGATCTGGCCTACGTTGCCGCAGCCCGCGTTGACGGTTATTTCGAAATTGGTCTGCGCCCGTGGGATTTCGCCGCAGGCGAGCTGATTGCGCGTGAAGCTGGCGCCCTGGTGTGCGACTTCACCGGCGGGCATAACTACATGGCGACCGGCAACATCGTTGCAGGTAACCCGCGCGTAGTGAAAGCCATGCTGGCTAACATGCGTGACGAACTGAGCGACGCGCTGAAGCGCTAATTGTTTGATGCCTGATGGCGGCTAGCGCCTTATCCGGCCTACCAGGGAAGTTCCCCGTAGGCCTGATAAGCGAAGCGCCATCAGGCATTCATCCTACAACAGTGCTAAAACGGTCTTATCCCTCGCCCCACCGGCACCGCGCTCATCCACATCACCACCGCTGCCGCAATTAATACCGTGCCCCCGGCTAACGCCAGCGTCGTCCAGCCAATCTGTCGCCACAGCACCGGCGCTTTATGCCCGCTAAGTCTCACCGCCAGCGAGCGGAAACTGTGTACCAATAAAGCCAGTGACGTAATCGTCAAAGAGGTGCCCGCCGCCATGGCCAGCGCCGACGCCATGCCCCAGCTAAAGACGCCAATCACTTTGCTGAACAGCAGCACCATGATGGCCCCGGAGCATGGGCGCATCCCCATAGACAGAATAATCATCAGCCGGGCGCGCCAGTCATCACCGCTTTGCAACTGTTCCGGCTGCGGTAAATGCTGATGCCCGCAGCCACAGCCGTCGTGATGCACATGGCGCGGCATGAAGGCGGTAAACGTTGGCCGCTTTAGCAATAAGCGCAGTTTTTTCAGCGCCCGCCAGCACAGCAGCAGGCCTAACACGCCCACCAGCACATAACTCCCTCTCTCCAGCCAGAAGCTGCTCATATGCAGCTGCCGCGCAGGCAACTGCAAGACGGTGAGCACGATAATCACCAGACCAATCGCGACCAGTCCTTGTAATAAAGACGACGCCAGCGTCAGGCCGATACTGGATTTGAGTTTTGACGGGTGCGTCGCAAGCCAGGTAGTAATCACCACTTTTCCATGTCCCGGCCCCAGCGCATGCAGAACGCCGTAGAGAAAACTAAACAGCAGCAGCGATCCCCCTGCCTGGGTCGGACTGGCAGCAACCGCTTTCAACAATCCGCTCATCTGTTGGTTTACTTCGCGCTGCCAGACGATGCTTTTCATCATCACCTGCGGCCAGGCCAGCCATAGCCAAAGTATGCCGCCTGCCGCCAGCAGCAAAAATAGCGCCAGCGGCCACAGCGTGAGCCAGCGACGTCCGGTGGGTCGTGGTTGATAAACTACTGACATTGCAGCGTTACCGTTTGTGCGAACTGTTTACCCAACTCCATATCCTCCGGCGGGGCGTCTTCTTTATCCAGCGACTGCGCAAAGATCAGCGTTTGTTCATTCGGCGTCGGGGTGTGTACTGAAATACGGCATTGCTGGCTAATGGCCTGCCCCAGCATGGCGTCGCTGTCCTGGTCATAGCTCATATCCACGTAGTAGGTCGGATCGAAGGTTGAAATGGTATATTTTTGACCACTCAGCGGCTGTGGTTCAGCTAAGGGTAGAACGAACGTCAGCACCGCCTGATGTTCCTCACGTTCCATGCCGTATTCCGTCGGCCTGTTTTTAAACTTTACCTTTTGCCCTTCATGCCACACTTCAGTGAAATAATGCTGCCCAAGCACATTCGCCATCACTTCCGCCGCCAGTTTTTTCCAGATCTCCGAGCCAGGTTTAGCATTCCCCGCATCGTAAAGCAGATCTGCCGAGGTGATTTCATCCATCGTCCAGCGCATTTTCAGCGCCACGAACTGATTATTCTCGCTCACTATCTCGGTTTTCAAATGGATAAAGCTGTGGGGATGCGCGCCTGCGCCAAAGGACAGGACAGCAAGAAACAACGTTACAATGATGTGCTTAACACGCTGCATGACTTCTCCACGATAAAAATCCAGGCCGCCAGAAATAATGGTGTGTTTGGCGAAAGAGTGCTGAGGATAACATTGAACGAAAAAATGTTGAGCCCCCTTTTCCGGTATCGATTCAGTTCTCAATTTCGACAATTCTTTCTCCAGCAACACCCGTCTGAATCCCTTTTCGCCGCCACAATTTATGCAAAATGATAATAAATTGTTAATTAAAAGTTTTATTTTAATTATTAATTAACAATAATTTTGCTGGTATGGATATAAAACCCCATGAATTTAACCAATATTTAACCATTAATTTTCTTTAAATTTACAATGACGGACATAGATCACATTCACGGAACTTATGATTCATTCCCTCTTCCATTCGTAGTTAACTTCACCCCGTGACATGTCCTGCCCCCTACGAAAGGTACAACTATGAAATTCAAACTCGCATTACTCAGTGCAACCCTGGTTTCTGCATGCATGTTGTCCGGCACGTCCTTTGCGGCGGAAAAATATGAAATTGCTGTGGTTGCCAAAGTCACCGGGATTCCGTGGTTTAACCGGATGGAAACCGGCGTTAATGAAGCAGCAAAAAAACTGGATGTGAATGCTTACCAGACCGGGCCTTCCACGCCGGATCCGGCTCAACAGGTGAAAGTCATTGAGGATCTGATCGCCAAAAACGTTAACGCGATCATCGTGGTGCCGAATGATGCCAAAGTCCTTGAGCCGGTGCTGAAAAAAGCGCGCGATAAAGGCATCGTGGTGCTGACGCACGAATCCCCGGACGAGCAGATTGGTCAATGGGATATTGAAACCATCGACAGTGAAAAATATGCGCAGGCTAACGTCGATGAATTAGCGAAAAGTATGGGCGGTAAAGGGGGTTATGCCATCTATGTCGGTTCGCTGACGGTACCGTTGCATAACGCGTGGGCCGATTTTGCGATTAAGTACCAAAAAGAAAAATATCCCGAAATGTTCGAGGTCACTTCACGTCTGCCGGTCGCGGAAAGCATCGATAAATCCTACGCCACCACGCTGGACCTGATGAAAACCTATCCGCAGATGAAGGGCATTATCGGCTTCGGCTCGCTGGGTCCAATCGGCGCGGGTCAGGCGGTGCAGAAAAAACGCGCCAAAGATAAAATCGCCGTCGTCGGGATCGCCATGCCTGCACAGGCTGCGCCGTACCTGATGCGCGGCGATATCAAAAAAGCGCTGCTGTGGGATCCAAAAGACGCGGGATACGCGCTGGTAACGGTGGCCGATCAACTGTTGCAGGGTAAAGAAGTGAACGCCGATTTGAGTATTGATGGTTTAGGGAAAGCCGATATCGACACGGAGAAGAAAGTGATCCGCTTTAACAAGATCCTCGAAGTCACCAAAGACAACGCACAATCACTCGGTTTCTAAGGCTTTAGCCGACACCAGGGAACCTTAACGCCGACCGTCTGGTCGGCGCTATCAACCAAACTAACACTTAGCGTCCATGCGGACGTGCGCAGGGGTATTGTCCATGACAGACACCACCGCATTTATCACTCTTGAGAATATCAGCAAACAATTCCCGGGCGTGCTGGCGCTGGATAACGTGAATCTGACGCTGAGAAAAGGCGAAGTTCACTGTCTGGCGGGTCAAAACGGCTGTGGTAAAAGCACCATTATTAAAGTGATCTCTGGGGTGTATCATCCGGAAAAAGGCGCGCAGATTTTACTCGATGGTAAATTATTCCATCACCTGACGCCGCAGCTTTCTTCCCATTATGGTATTCAGGTTATTTATCAGGACCTGTCGTTATTCCCTAACTTTAGCGTCGCTGAAAATATCGCGGTCAACCGCTATCTGCCCGGTGGCGATATCTGGGTACGCCGTGGCGCGATGAAACAGCAGGCGCTGGCCGCCATGAAACGCATCGGCGTGAACATCGATCCCGATAAAAAAGTCGAAAAACTGTCGATTGCCGACCGGCAACTGGTCGCCATTTGCCGCGCTATTGCCGCCGATGCGCGTCTGGTGATTATGGATGAACCCACCGCTTCGTTAACCCGCCAGGAGGTCAATGGTCTGCTGCGGGTCGTCAACGAACTGAAAGCGGCCGGGATTTGCGTGGTGTTTGTCAGCCACCGTCTGGATGAAGTGATGGAAGTGGCGGACCGTATCAGCGTGATGCGCGACGGCAAACTGGTAGGAACATACCCAGCCAGCGAACTCGACAGTCACGAACTGGCCTTCCTGATGACCGGACAACGCTTCCACTACAGCCCGCTGCCGGAAAGACCCGCTATTGAGCAAGAGCCGCTGCTCGAGCTACGCAACCTCAGCCGCCGGGGGAAATATCAGAACATCAATTTATCGCTACATAGCGGTGAGATTGTCTCCATTGTCGGTCTGCTGGGTGCCGGTCGCACCGAGCTTTGCCTCAGTTTGTTCGGCATGACCCATCCGGAAAGCGGCGAAATGCGCATTAACGGTCAGCCGGTTACTCTGCGCAATAACCATGACGCCATCAAACACGGGATCGGCTATGTCTCAGAAGATCGCCTGACGCAGGGGTTGATCATGGAGCAGTCGATCTATGACAACACCATCGTCACGGTGTTTGACCAACTGCATACCGGCAGCGGTCTGCTCGATCATCGTAAAGCGCAAAAGCTGGTCGCCGATTTGATCCGTGAGTTGAACATTAAAGTCTCCGATCCGCATCTGCCGGTCAAAACGCTCTCCGGCGGTAATGCCCAACGCATTGCCATTGCCAAATGGGTGGCAACCCATCCGCGCATCCTGATCCTCGACTCCCCTACCGTCGGCGTGGATATCGCCAACAAAGAGGGGATTTACCAGATAGCCCGCGATCTGGCGGAACAGGGAATGGCGGTACTAATGATTTGCGATGAAATCCCGGAAGCGTATTACAACAGCCATCGTGTGCTGGTGATGCGCCGCGGCAAACTGGTGGCGGAATTTAATCCTCATCACTGCCGTGAAGAGGAGATTGCTGAAGTGGTCGAGGTAATCAATGAATAGTCTGCGTCTCTCCCGTTTAATCGGGCAACATGAATTCTGGCTGGGCCTGCTGGTCGTGGCGCTCGCCGTCGGGCTGAGCGTCAGTACCGATGAGTTCCTGTCGCTGGGCAATCTCACAGATGTCGCCACCAGTTACGCGATTCTCGGCATTCTCGCCTGCGGGCTGTTTGTGGTGCTGATTTCCGGCGGGATCGACATCTCATTTCCGGCGATGACAGCGATTGCCCAGTATGCGATGGCCAGTTGGGTGATCGCTCACGGCGGCAACTTCATACTGGCTTTAACCATCGCAATGGCGGTAGGTCTGCTGCTTGGGCTGATTAATGGCTTCCTGGTGTACTGGCTGCGCGTTCCGGCGATCATCATTACCATCGCCACGCTAAACGTCTACTACGGCCTGCTGGTTTATGCCACCAAGGGTACCTGGCTGTACGGCTTCCCGGACTGGTTTATGAACGGTATCAACTGGTTGTCGTTCACCGCGACAGACGGCTACGACTACGGTTTAACCCTGCCCCTGCTGTGCCTGGCGGCGGTGATCATCTTTACCGCCGTACTGATGAACTATACCCGTCTTGGCCGTCAGGTTTACGCCATGGGCGGCAACCGCGACGCGGCCTCGCGCCTGGGGCTGAATTTGCTGAAGCTGCATTTCTACGTCTATGGCTATATGGGCATTCTGGCAGGCGTTGCCGCCGTGGTTCAGGCGCAAATCACCCAGTCTGTTGCCCCCAATTCCCTGCTCGGCTTTGAGCTGACGGTGCTGGCGGCGGTCGTGCTCGGCGGCACCAGCATGAGCGGCGGGCGCGGTACGTTAACCGGAACGCTACTGGGTGTTGTGCTGCTGGCGTTCTTGCAAAATGGTCTGACGCTGCTGAGCGTCTCCTCTTACTGGCACACCGTGTTCAGCGGCGCCATTATCCTGGTCAGCATTAGCGCCACGGCCTGGAACGAAAAACGTAAACTGGCAAGGGAGCTTTGAGATGAAAACAATCGCCAGATTTTTACCCGGTGATGCCATCATTCGTCTGCAATGCGTCATTATTGTGGTCGTCGCCCTGGTCTTCTCGGCCCTGCTCGGCAGCCGTTTTTTCAGCGTCGCTAACTTCCAGTCGATCGGCTCGCAGTTGCCAATCCTCGGCATGCTGGCCCTCGGGATGGGCATGACCATGCTGACCGGCGGCATTAACCTGTCGATTATTGCCGGTGCGAACGCCTGCTCGCTGGTGATGGCGGCGATTATCGTCACCCACCCGGATAACCCGCTGTTTCTGGCGCTGGCGTTGATTGCAGGCGCAGCGGTGGCGGTGGCTATCGGCACGCTCAACGGCGCTTTAATTGCCTGGGTCGGCGTCTCGCCTATTCTCGCCACCCTCGGCACGATGACGCTGATCTCGGGGCTGAATATTTTGCTCTCCAACGGGACGGTGATTTCCGGCTTCCCGACCGCCATTCAATACCTTGGTAACGCGACGATTGCCGGTATTCCGGTGGCACTGCTGCTCTTTTTCCTCGTGGCAATCCTGCTGTGGGTGCTGCTGGAGCACACCACGCTTGGGCGCAGCCTGTATCTCGTCGGTTCCAATGAGCAGGCTACCCGCTACAGCGGTGTGAATACCGTACGAGTACAAATTTCGGTGTACGTTATTTCTGCCCTGCTCGGCTGGGTCGCCGCCATTCTGATGATGGCGAAATTCAACTCGGCCAAAGCCGGATACGGTGAATCCTACCTGCTGGTCACCATCCTTGCCTCCGTGCTCGGCGGTATCAATCCGGACGGCGGCTTCGGACGCATTATCGGCCTGGTACTGGCGCTGATTGTGCTGCAAATGCTGGAAAGCGGCCTTAACTTGCTGGGGGTCAGCAGCTATCTGACGATGGCGCTGTGGGGCGCGGTGCTGATCCTCTTTATCGCATTACAGAATCGTAAAGCCTGATTTCAGGAGAAAAAATTATGGCAAGTTACTTTATTGGTGTGGATGTCGGAACCGGAAGCGCCCGCGCTGGCGTGTTTGATCTCAACGGCAGAATGGTCGGTCAGGCCAGTCGGACCATCGAAATTTACCGTCCGCAGGCCGATTTTGTTGAGCAGTCTTCCGATAACATCTGGCAGGCTGTGTGTAACGCGGTACGCGATGCGATTAACCAGTCGGATATCAATCCTATCCAGGTGAAAGGTCTGGGCTTCGACGCCACCTGTTCATTGGTGGTGCTGGATAAAGAAGGCAACCCGCTGACCATCAGCCCTTCCGGGCGTAGTGAACAGAACATTATTGTATGGATGGACCACCGCGCCATTACTCAGGCCGATCGCATTAACGCCCTGCATCATCGGGTGCTGGACTATGTGGGCGGTATTATCTCCCCGGAAATGCAAACGCCAAAACTGCTGTGGCTGAAGCAGCATATGCCCAATACCTGGGCTAACGCCGGTTACTACTTTGACCTGCCTGATTTCCTCACCTGGCGGGCAACGGGCGATGACACGCGCTCATTGTGCTCGACGGTGTGTAAATGGACCTATATGGGTCATGAAGATAAATGGGATGCCAGCTATTTCCGCCAGATTGGGCTGGAAGATTTGCTGGAGCACGATGCCGCCAAAATTGGCCGTTACGTGAAGACCATGGGCGAACCGCTCGGCCATGGGCTGTCAGCGCGCGCCGCCAGCGAAATGGGACTCATCCCCGGCACCGCGGTCAGCGTATCAATTATTGATGCCCACGCCGGTACGCTCGGCACGCTCGGCGCCAGCGGCGTTTCTGGCGAGGTGCCGGATTTCGACCGTCGTATCGCACTGATTGGCGGTACCTCCACCGGACACATGGCGATTTCCAAAGAGCCGCGTTTTATCGGCGGCGTCTGGGGGCCTTACTACTCTGCCGTGTTACCGGAATACTGGCTCAACGAAGGCGGACAGTCGGCTACGGGGGCGTTAATCGACCACGTAATTCAGTCGCATCCGTGCTACGACACCCTACTGGCGCAGGCTAAGTCCCAAGGGCAGACCATTTATGAAGTGCTGAATGCGTTGCTGCGTAAAATGGCCGGTGAGCCGGAAGATATCGCCTTCCTGACCCGCGATATGCATATCCTGCCCTATTTCCACGGCAACCGCTCGCCGCGCGCCAACCCAACGCTTACGGGTGCAATCACCGGACTTAAGCTGTCGCGCACGCCGGAAGATATGGCGCGACAGTATCTGGCGACCATCCAGGCCATTGCCCTCGGTACCCGGCATATTATTGAAACGATGAATCAAAGCGGCTACACCATCGATACGATTATGGCCAGCGGCGGCGGCACGAAAAACCCGATCTTCGTTCAGGAGCATGCCAACGCCACCGGCTGCGCGATGCTATTGCCGGAAGAGAGTGAAGCCATGCTGCTGGGCGGCGCCATGATGGGAACCATCGCCGCAGGCGTTTTTGACTCCTTCCCGGAAGCGATGTCGGCGATGAGCCGGATTGGTAAAACGGTCACCCCGCAAACCAACCGTATTAAGCAGTACTACGATCGCAAATATCGGGTATTCCACGAGATGTATCAGGATCATATGAAATATCGCCAGTTGATGCAGGAGGAGGCATGAGTAACTCATGGTCTCAAGCCACCGGCGTATTCCAGATCTACAGCGATGCCCTTGCGGGACTGGGACAGCATCTGACTGAGCCGGTCTGGCAGTCGCTGATGGCGGAACTGCGCGGATGCCAGGGGAAAATCGTCGTTACCGGCGTCGGCACCTCCGGCATTGCGGCGCGTAAAGTCGCGCATATGCTCGCCTGCGTGGAGCGCCCGGCGATTTATCTCAATGCCACCGATGCGGCGCACGGCGATCTGGGTTTTTTACGCGCCGACGACCTGGTTATTATGCTGTCGCGCGGTGGCAATTCGGATGAACTTACCCGGCTGCTGCCTGGGCTGGCGGCGAGAAATGTGCCGATCCTGAGCGTGACGGAAAACGCCAATTCGGCCATCGCTAAAGCGTCGAGGCTGGTGATTTCCACCGGCGTACAGCGTGAGGCCGACCCGCTGAACATGCTGGCGACGACCTCAATTCTGCTGGTACTGGCTATCTTTGACGCCGCCTGCGCCTGTCTGATGAGTGAAAGCGGCTACTCAAAGGAGACGCTGCTGGCGGTGCATCCCGGCGGCGATGTGGGATTAACGCTGCGCCGTGGGCAGTAACGCCAGGCATCTGTTCCGGAGGTGATAAATCTGTTGCCTCCGGCGTATTGTTACGTTCACCGTATGTTTTTCACTTCTCTGAAACGATTACTCCCAGTGAACGTGTTAAGGGTACTATCGCCGTACCCTTAACAATCCCGGCTCCCGGCGGGAAAATTGCCACTTCGTGGTTCCCTCCGCTTATTCCTCCAGGCTACCGGGCCGGGCGCGAGGTAGCGTCCTTGCAAAGCGCGCCCTGAGCCAGCATCCATGCTGGCTCTCCCGGCCTTACGGAAACACGTCGGCAATTTTCAGCCGGACCAGCCCACACCTGACCACCTGTATTTTTATTTGAAAATATCTGAACAGCGAAACGGATATAGCTAAAAGCAAGAGCGCTGAAGCGCCCCCCGTCCGGAATCACATGTTCTCCATAATGTTTAACAGACATGCAGTACATCTCTACCAGTTCTTTTATATGTAAACTAAAGATAAAACCGTGAAAAAGTGGATTAACGCGCTGCGTTTCACTACCGCTATCTGTTCCGCACGTTAAAAATTCTGTGACGCTCCCCAGCATTCCTGGCGTAAAGCTTTCCATTCCGCAAATCTATGCGCAAACTTTAACTATTCTTATCAAACATACTCACGGGAGATTCTACAGATGATGTCAACGCTCGCCCCGCCATCTGTACTTTCCGCTCCCCAACGCCGTTGCCAGGTACTGCTGACGCTTTTTCTGCCGGGGCAGATTGCTACCGCGCAGACCTTCAGCAGTCTCAATGGCGTCGATGATGCCACCGTTCAGGAGGATATCATTGGCGCGGGGCTCGAAATCCAGCGCTATCATCGGCTCGCCATTACTTCCGCCCAGAATGGCGGCTATACGATCGAAGGCGCCCCGCTGAACCAGCGGCTGTGCCTGTTGCATTGGCTGCGCCGTGGCCTGCGGATCTGCCCGACGTTTATCACGCAACATTTCACACCCACATTGAAAATGGCGCTTAAACAGCAGGGCATAGCGCGCACGTTGTATGATGACACCAATCTGCATGCGCTGATTAACCTCTGCTCCCGACGCTTGCAAAAACCCTTTGAGTGCCGTGATATCCAGTTCCTGCGGCTGTTTTTACAATACTGCCTGCTGCAACATCACGCGGGGATCACCCCGGAGTTTAATCCGCTCCAGCAGCGCTGGGCGCAATCCTGCGCGGAGTATGCGCTCGCTGAGGAGATTGCCCGCCACTGGCAACGTCACGTCATGCAAAGTGCGCCGCCGGGCGAATCGCTGTTTATGGCATTGCTGTTCTCAATGATTCGCATCCCCGATCCCATCCGCGATAACCACCAGCAGGATCGCCGTTTGCGTCTGGCTATCGCGCGGCTGGTGCTGCGTTTTCGCGAGTATGGCAACGTTCGCTTCAGCGATGAACAAGGGCTGAACGACCAGCTGTATATCCACCTTGCCCAGGCCCTGAACCGCAGTTTGTTTGCCATTGGTATTGATAACACGCTGCCGGAGGAGTTCAGCCGACTTTATCCCCGGCTGGTTCGCACCACCCGCGAGGCGATACACGGATTCGAAGCGGAATACGAAGTGCAATTTTCAGAAGAAGAGATCGGTCTGGTAGCGGTGATTTTCGGTGCCTGGCTGATGCAGGAGAAGGATTTGCACGAAAAGCAGATTATCCTGCTGACCGGCAGTAATGAACAACTCGAAGCGCATATTGAACAGCAGCTACGCGAACTGACGCTACTGCCGCTCAACGTAAAACATATGCCAATGCAGGACTTTCAAAAAGAGGGTGCGCCGCGCGGCGTAACGCTGATCGTCACACCGTACACTACGCCGCTGCCGCTGTTTTCACCGCCGTTGATTCATGCGGATCTGGCGCTGACGTCTCACCAGCAGCAGCAGATCCGCAAAATCCTCGAATCATAACGTCGCAGGCTGCGCCACCACTTTCGGGCGCAGCACGATAGCCGGTAGCGCCACCAGCGCCATCACCCAGAATACGCCGCTGCCCAGGTTTTGGTACAGGTAGCCAGCGAAAACGGTCATGATGGCGATACTGCCGCCCATCGCTATCGCGGAATAGACCGCCTGTAAACGAATCACTTCGCTTCCCTGTCGCGCCGCGATATAGCGCATTGCCGCCAGGTGGCAGACGGTGAAGGTACCGCAGTGCAGGATCTGCACCACAATCAGCCACGGTAGTTCGGTGCTCCAACCCATCAGCCCCCAACGCGCCACGCCGCAAACGGCGGAAAGCAACAGCAGATCGCGGGCGCTAAAGCGGCGGAACAGCTTGTGGCTAAGCGCGAAGATAATGACTTCCGCCACCACGCCCAATGACCATAAATAGCCCACCGCCGAAGCGGAATAACCAGCAGACTGCCAGTAAATGGCGCTAAAACCGTAATAGGCGGCATGCGCGCCCTGCAGCAGACTCACGCAGGCAAGAAAACGCCAGCTTTGCGTTATTAACGCGCGCCATGCGGGCCATCCCGCACTCTCCTGCTGACGGTTTTCACCAGCTGGCTGCACGCTCGGACGAATCATCATGCCCAGCAGCATTGAGGCGACGCCAAGCGACAGCAGAATAAGGATCACCCGATAGTCAAACAGGCTCACCAGCTTACCGGTCAGCGCAGAGCCAATCACAAAGGCCACGGATCCCCACAGTCGAACCCGCCCATAATCCATGGTTATCTGTTTTTGCCAGGTGTTAGCCAGCGCGTCGGTCAGCGGCACCAACGGTGAGAAAAACAGGTTAAATCCGACCATCACCACCATCAGCCACGCCACGTTGGTCCCCGCCCAGAAGGCCAGCGCAAACACCAATGTCAACAGAGCCAGAATACGTAAAGCGGTAATCAGACGAGAGGGATCGCTCACGCGCGGCGCAATCAGCAAGCTACCGAGAAAACGGGCAATCAGCCCCGCGCCCAGCAGTAAACCAATGGTTTCCGGCGTCAGCCCCAACCCTTCGAGCCAGACGCTCCAGAAAGGCAGAAAAATACCGTAGCTAAAGAAATAGGTGAAATAACCGAGCGCCAGCCAGCGCGTGGAATGCAAAGCCATGAATCCCTCCCGTTTGGAGACGGTAGTCTGGCGATAAACTCTGGCTGGCGCAAGAGACCATTAACAGGCAGATAACATGATTTTCGCCCTATTCGACACAAATTTGCATCGCAAAATGACAGCGTTCTCCCTGCGCTAAAACCTGCAATCCCGGCTGCCCCTGCATGTGGTGGGCATTCACCGGATGCGTCTGCGGCTCCAGGCACAGGAATGGTTCACCCGACATTCTGAACAGCATCAGCCACGGAGTTTGCGCTAAAATCGTGACTTTCATCACATCGCGCTGAATAACGGCCCGCCCGCTCCAGCCAGAATAACCCACATTCAACCAGGCATCTTCACCGTATTGCGCATGCATAAAATCCGCTGCGGGTGGAATATCACTTTGCCAGTCCAGTGGCAGATGCTGTTCCCCCTCCGGCCAGTAGCCGCTGGCAGTGAACTGGGCCGTACTGTACGTATCAAAGGCGAAAAACGGATGGAACCCGCAGCCATAGATCATCGGTCGTTCCCCGCAATGGGTGAGCGTCAATGAAGCATGCAGGCTCGACGCTTCCAGTTGGTAGCAAATCTGCGCCGTATAGTCGTAGCCACAGAGATGCCAACTGCGCAACTGTAGCAAACAACCGCTTGGTGTCGCGGTGATAACCCGCCAGCGCTGCAGCCAGCCGTCACCGTGCAGGAAGAAGTGTTCATCCGCCTCATGGTGCGGTAGCACAACCTCTCCCCCACGTAGCATAAAACGGTTGCCCGCCACCCGGTTTGCCACCGGCAGCATCGGGAACAGGCCGCAATCACCGGGCTGCTGACCATGACCTTCACGTAATATTGCCCGTTGATGTTGTAACGAAACCAGACTCAATAGCGAACCGCCCTGCGGATCTACGCACATCCGTAGATGTGCGTTTTGAAGCATCAGCAGAGAATTCATTAGCGGGTGCTTCGTTGTTGGCTTGATGCGCCAACTTTCGTATGCTGCGCCGCCAGCTGTTCCTCCAGCGCTTCCAGCGTCACGCCTTTGGTTTCCGGCACATTACGCAGAATATAGATAAAGCCCATCGCGCAAATCACACCGTAGAGCAGGAAGCTTCCCGATGCGCCCAGACTCGCATTCAGCAGTGGGAAGGTATAGGTCAGCAGGAAGCAGGCAATCCACAACGCCAGCGTGCCGAGCGACATCGCTAACCCGCGAACACGGTTGGGGAAAATTTCGGACAGCAGCACCCAGGTTACCGGGGCCAGCGTCAGGGCGTAAATGGCGATCGCCGCCAGCACCAGTACCAAAACCGGCCAGCCCAGAATGCCCAACCCGTATGCCCCGGCAATGAGTATGTAGATAACCGTCAGCCCTGATGCACCAAACAGCATCAGTTTACGACGCCCAATTTTGTCCACCAGCGGCAGAGCGGCAAGGGTAAAGACCAGATTGATGATCCCGGTCGCTACGATCGATTTTAACGTGCCGTTGATGTCGAATCCGGCAGAAGCAAATATCTCCTGCGCATAGTTGAAAATAACGTTGATCCCACACCACTGCTGGAACACTGCCAGCACCATGCCAATAATCACTATCGGTTTGATCTGCGGTTGTAACAGTGATGACCACGCGACCTTGTGGTTATCTTTTTGTAGCGTATGTTCAATCTCTTTCAGCGTTTGCCCGGCATATTCCGCCGAACCAATGCGCTGCAGCATGGTGCGCGCACGTTCGGCTTTTCCTGCCTTCACCAACCAGCGCGGCGATTCAGGGACAAAGAACATCAGCACCAGGAAAATTACCGCGGGCACTAATTCAGCGCCAAACATCCAGCGCCAGCCCGTCTGACCGTTCCAGCTTTCCACAATCGCCTGCTGCGTAGCGCCTGTAGCGACAGGTTCGGCAATCATCAGGTTGATAAGCTGCGCCGCCAGGACGCCAATGACGATGGTGAGTTGGTTAACGGCAACAAAGCGACCACGCTTTTCCGCCGGGCTGACCTCAGCGATATACAGCGGGCTTAGCGCGGATGCCAGACCAATCCCCACGCCGCCAACGATGCGATAGACAACAAACATGTCAAAATTGCTGGCAACTGCTGTTCCCCAGGCTGAAGCGCTAAAAAGGATTGCCGAGAGAATCAGCGGCATCTTTCGGCCAAACTTATCGGCACACCAGCCGGAAATCAGCGCACCAAAGATACAACCAACCAGCGCCGAGCTCATCGCCCAGCCAGATTGCGCCGGATCGGTAATCGAAAAATAAGCTTCATAGAAGGGCTTTGCCCCGCCGATCACCACCCAGTCATAGCCAAACAGTAAACCACCGCAGGCGGCAACCAGGCAGATAGTCCAGACGTAACCAATCTTTAAATGTGTCTGCGCGTTATTCATTATGATTCCTCTTTCAGGGAAACGCAGGGGACAGAAGGTTTCGGGTGAGATTGCCCCCACCCGTTTCGGGTATTACTGGAACAGCCTTACGTTAATGGCGTGACGCAGCAGTAACGCTTTGTCATGCGCCGGATTGAGTTGCAGAAGCTCATCAAGATCGCGCTGGCAAGCAGAACTATTTCCCAGCCCCAGATGCCCAAGCGCATTGATAAACAGGCAGTGTTGCTGGTGTTTTGCTTGTGCTGAGGTATCCAGCACCACCAGATCGGGCAGCGATACGGCAAAGAAATCGACATCCGGGACGTTGTCGCGATGCGACTCAACCCATTGCAGGAAGCTGTTGAACAGAGCGTCCGCCTGTGCATCATCGCCGAGTTTTCTCTGCGCCATACCCTGCCAGAAGAGATAGTCCACCGGCTGGTCGTTGTAGTAACGTCCGGCATCCAGTGAGCTACCGCCACGCGTGGCACGGGAGAAATAGCGCCGGGACTCCTCGAAATGCCCCTGCTGCTGGGCGCAATAACCCAGCAAATACCAGATGTCATTATCCGTTTGCCCAGGCAGGCGCCCCTCTCCAAGGTTTTGCGGGTAGTGCAGCGCCTGTTGCAGTTGCGTGATGGCGGTTTGCGGGTCGCCCGACTGAACGGCCTCCAGTGCGCGATGCATCTGATTCAGTAGATATTGCCCGGTGGCTTTACCTTCTCCCCCTTCCCACGGATGAAATACACGCTCACGTAAGATTGCCGCAGCCTCGTCGTAGCGCCCCAATCCATTCCACAGACTAAGCAGTTCCACCGTCAGATCGTCACGATGGAAGACAATATCTTTGCTGGCTTCCAGTCGTTGCAAACGCTGTTCAGCCGGTTGCGCCATCAGCTTTTTGAGATAGTCGAGTTCGAACAGGAAACGGGCATTTTGCGGCTCCAGTGCTACGGCCTGCGACAGATACTGCATCGCCTGCTGTGCATCGTGCTGTTTGTTCCAGGCATAGATACCCAATAAGCGATGCACTGGGGCAAAATCCGGCTCCTGCGCAAGGGTAAATTGCCAGCAGGAGACCGCCTCGTCATAGCAGCGTTTGCTGTACCAGAAACAGCCGAGCAAATAGCGGGCAAAAGCGCTCTGCTCGAGGGTTTGCAGCATCTGTACTTCATCCAGCGTATTGGGAAAACGGACGCGATTTTGCAGACACTTACGCGCTCGTTCGATGAAAGGTTGCGGATTGTCGCTCAGCGAAGCGCGCCACAGCATCGGTAGCGTTTCCTGGCTGTCGAGCAGTTCCAGCACGCCACGGGCAGCATCTTTTTGCCCCAATGCGATCAACCAGCCAGCCAGTTCACACGCGTTGGTACCGCGCCGCCCGGTAATCGAGATTAGCGCCTGTGCAGCCGCTTCATCCTGACAAATAGCCCAGCGTGCATAGTGCAGGGTGTAACTCAGCGGATAATCAACCAGCTGTTGGCGAATGTATTCCAGCGCTTGCGCATTGCGATCAAGCTTAGCCAGCGCCAGCGCTTTCAGCCCCATCGCCAGGTTATTACTGCCGTTAAAACGCAGGCTCTGCTCGACTTTTTCCAACGCGCCGGCATAGTCCTGACGTTTCATCGCCAGGCGCGCTAACGACCAGAAAGCCGCATCCCGGCAGTTGCCGCTCCAGCTCGCCTTATAATAATTATCCCAGGCGCTTTCATCGTCGCCCTGGCGTTCCTGCGCGGCGGCCAGCAGCATACTCGCCTCGCCATCACGTGGATTCTTATTGAGCTTGTGCGCCCGTTCCAGCGCCTTGCCCGCGCAATGGGCTGCTAATGCCCAGTCCGCGCGGTTTAGCGCCAGCGTCCCCAAAGCCACATTATTGCGATAATCAAGCGGGTCGACTTCCAGCGCGCGGCGGTAATAGTCCTCGGCATAGCGGCTGGCGTGGTTGTACTGCTCCAGATGCTGACCAATAAAATAGAGTTCATCGGTATTAGCAAGCGCTTCTGGCTGAGCTGGCGCGCTGGCCGCCGAGGGTAGTGGTAACTCTTGCGCCATGTGCTCTTCGTACTGTAAAAGCGTGGAGCCATCGGCGCGAGTGACGGTCATCGTTACCCGGGCATGGCCATTGTCAGACACATCGGCTAACCAGCTCTGCCCCGGCTCAAGGGTGAGTGTATTCTCAAAGAACGGCTCCCCGTGTGCCGCAAGCGTAACCTGAACATCGCGTAGCGGCGCTATCGCATAAACGCCCACTGAAAGTTGGCTTCCCTCACGCACCAGCCGAAGCGCCAGTTGCGTGCTGGCGTTTTGCACCATGCCTAGTTCGCTGTAGGGCAGGAAGTTTTGCACGAAAACTTTCTCTTCGTACGGCGCAAGCCAGGTGAAATCCGGTTGGTTATCGGTAAAGACCCCGGTCATCAGTTCGATATACGGACCGTTGTCATCAGTGAGATTACGATCCCAGGCAACGCCAAAGTCGCCGTATCCCCAGGTCCACTGTTTTTTCCCCGGCGAAACATGGTGGTCCGCCACGTGCAGTAATCCACCGCGTTCGCCGTGGTGCCAGGCGCCGACAAAGTCATAATCCGATTTTTCCGCCATATAAGAGGTCGGAACGGGTACGTTTTTGTAGCGAGAGATATCCACACCCGCCGAGTAATCCACTTTGTAGTAGGTGCCAGTAGCGACAGGAAACGCTGAAACATCGCGCTTGCCGTGGTCGAATACCGCGGTTACATCCGGCGGAAACACGCTCTGATGATCGTCGCCGCCTTTCACCGCCGGATTCGCCCACCACAGGAAGTGGCGCGGCGTGGCGTTACCGTTAAACACCTTCCCGGTTATTTCGATCAGCGCGCGCTCTGGATACAGTGTGAATCCGGTCATCACCTGTAAACCACGCATGGGTTCAACCTCCCCCATCCACACGGTATATTCACCCTGCTCGCCCTGCTGTTGCGTAAAATCAACCGGCATAAAGGTGGTTGGACGATGATGCTGCGGCCAGTTGAACTCAATGCCGCCAGAGATCCATGGCCCAAGCAGGCCAACCAACGCTGGTTTCACCACTTCGTTGTAGTAGACGAAATCACGTTGCTGCACTTTGTCATACGCACGATGGATACGTCCGCCTAATTCCGGCAGCAGCATGATGCGAATGAAGTCATTCTCCATCCACACCGCCTGATAGTCGCGCATTTCACGCTTGCCGGTCAGGGTATCAATCACGCCGTAGGGATAAACCGCACCAGAGGATCCCTGATACACCCTTTTCTCCAGAAACATCGGGTTAGCGTCTTCTTCACCCACCGTCCACGTTGGGAGGGTGATCGTTTCCTGCCAGACTTTAACTGAACCGTACATGCCGCTCTCCACTCAATAAACAAAAGTAAAAATTTAACCTGAGGCTATTCTGCGGCAGTTAAGTGGCGTTAAAATGCGCAATGCTCACGCAATATAGTAAAGGGAGTTAAGTGTATGCAGCGTTCGGGATTCAATAACGCCAGGGTGCGTCAGGCAAATAAACAGATCTTTTTGTCGCATCTATGGCGGGAAAAACAGCTTAGCAAGTCGCAGTTGGCGCAGCTGACCAGTCTGTCGATCCCGGCGGTCAGCAATATTCTTGAAGAGCTGATGGATGAAGGGAGAATCAGCCATTCGCGAGAGACGTTAAGCCAGCGCGGTTTGAGTAGCGGCAGTTATCATTTGCCAGAAACAGGCGCCTGGACGCTCTGCATCAACGTCACCCCCACCAGCATCACCAGCCAACTGGCGGACGCGCGTCTGGTGGCCGTCGGCGACTGGCGCCATGAGGTCATTAATCCTGATACGCCAAAAGCGCTGCTGACAGCATTGGCGGCACACTGGCGAGAATACCGTCGGCAATTTCCAGAGGTTACGATTAATCTGGCACTGGGCGTGCACGGCCAGGTTGATCCGATTACCGGCGCATCAAAAACCATGCCTCAGGCTCCGTGGAAAACACCGGTGGAAATAAAATACCTGCTTGAGGAAATGCTTGGTGTGCAGGTCCGGCTGGACAATGACTGCGTGATGCTGGCGCTGGCGGAAAAGTGGCAAAATCCGGCGGCTAACGGTGATTTTTGTGTGATTAACGTTGATTACGGCATTGGCTCATCGTTTGTCATTAACGATAACATCTGGCGGGGCAGTTTGTACGGCAGCGGTCAGATTGGCCATACAATAATTGATCCGGACGGGGTTGCCTGCGACTGTGGCCGTTATGGGTGTCTGGAAACGGTGGCGTCATTAAGCGCACTGAAAAAGCAGGCTCGCGTGTGGATGAAATCGCAACCGACATCCCTGTATGATCCCCAAACGCTGACGACCGACCAGCTTATTGATGCCTGGAGGCACGGAGATGTTCGCATTCAGGCGTGGGCCGAACATGCCGCCAGCGCCATTGGCCTGAGTCTGTACAATTTTCTAAATATATTAAATATTAATCAAATCTGGCTGTATGGTCGTAGCTGCGCCTTCGGCGAGAGCTGGCTCAATACGCTGGTGCAGCAAACCGGATTTAATCCGTTCGATCATGGCGATAACCCACGAGCCCGGGCAACGCAGATCGGTTTCGGTAAGCTTAATCGCGCTCAGCAACTGATGGGCATCGGCTATCTGTATGTCGAGTCGCAGCTTAGCGAGCTGTAGTCGTTAATCCACAACGCTCACGGCTAAACGTTCATGCACCGTGGCGATAAAGTCGGTCAGCGCCGGTTTCAGCGCCCCCTTTTTCCACGCCATCAGCAGCGCAATGGTTGGAACATCGCCAACAATAGGGCGAAAAACCACCTGCCCGGTATTAAAATTATTCATATAACCGGGTATCAAAGTCACCCCCAACCCCATGCTGACCAGGTTCATGGTCACCAGAATATTGGTCGCCACCTGCACGATATTGGGCTGGCTTTTTTGCTGCTGAAACCAGTTTTTGACAATCATCGCTAACGCGCCGGAATAGGCCGGATCGGTACTGACAAAATTGACGCCGTGTAGTTGCTGTGCCGATATCGCTTTCTCATTAGCGAGCGGATGATTCACCGGTAACACCACCACCAGCGGCTCATGAATCAGTTCCAGATAATCCAGTTCCGGGCTGTAAACCGGATGACGCATTAAGCCAACGTCCAGCTCTCCGCGCAGGATCTTCTCCTCCTGCTCGGTGGTGATCAAACTGACCAGTTCAATATGCGTATCTGGTTGTTTTAAACGAAACAAAGGCAGCACTTTGGGCAACAGATTTACCTCTGCGGAAGGGACAAAGCCGATGGCGAAATGGTTATCTTCCTGCACCGTTTTACGGGCGCGAACTTTGGCATTTTCCGCCTGCTCGAGGATAACCAACGCATCCTGTAAAAAACATTCACCTGCTGCCGTTAACGCAACTTTGCGCTTGTCCCGCACCAGCAAGGGAACCCCCACACAGGTCTCCAGATCGCGGATCTGACTGCTTAACGAGGGCTGAGAGGTATGCAGTTTTTCTGCCGCCCGGGTGAAATTCAGCGCCTGCGCCACCGCCACAAAATAGCGTAAGTGCCTCAGTTCCATGCCCTTCTCCTTGTTATCGAAAAAATGTCTCAACTGGTAGAAATTTACTATTTCACAGATTGATAACTAACCAGCAACATCCTTAGGGTACAAAAAAAGAAGGTCAATACATCTTAGCTTTCAGGATTAAAAAATATGACCATACCCTCAAATTTAGACATCTACCGACTGATCGACACGCAAAACGGTCGCGTAACCCCACGTATTTATACCGACCCTGAAATTTACCAACTGGAGCTGGAACGCATCTTCGGACGCTGCTGGCTGTTTCTCGCCCACGAAAGCCAAATCCCCAAACAGGGCGATTTCTTTAACACTTATATGGGCGAAGACGCCGTGGTGGTGGTGCGCCAGAAGGACGGCAGCATCAAAGCGTTTCTCAACCAGTGCCGCCACCGCGCGATGCGCGTGAGTTATGCCGACTGCGGTAACACCCGCGCCTTCACCTGCCCGTATCACGGCTGGTCATACGGCATTAACGGCGAGCTGATCGACGTGCCGCTGGAGCCGCGCGCCTACCCACAAGGGTTGTGCAAATCCCACTGGGGGCTGAACGAAGTGCCATGCGTCGAAAGCTACAAAGGGCTGATTTTCGGTAACTGGGATACCACCGCGCCGAATCTTCGCGATTATCTTGGCGACATCGCCTGGTATCTCGACGGAGTGCTGGATCGCCGTGAAGGCGGCACTGAAATCGTCGGCGGCGTACAGAAGTGGACCATCGACTGTAACTGGAAATTCCCCGCCGAACAGTTCGCCAGCGACCAGTATCACGCGTTGTTCAGCCACGCCTCTGCCGTACAGGTATTGGGCGCGAAAGACGACGGCAGCGACAAACGCCTGGGAGACGGTCAAACCGCCCGCCCGGTGTGGGAAACCGCCAAAGACGCGCTACAGTTCGGCCAGGATGGACACGGCAGCGGCTTCTTCTTTACCGAGAAACCGGACGCCAACGTCTGGGTCGACGGCGAAGTCTCCAGCTACTATCGCGATACCTATGAAGAGGCGGAGCAGCGTCTGGGTAAGGTTCGTGCACTGCGTCTCGCCGGTCACAACAATATTTTCCCCACGCTCTCCTGGCTGAACGGTACCGCCACGCTGCGCGTCTGGCATCCGCGCGGGCCGGACAAAGTCGAAGTATGGGCGTTCTGCATCGCCGATAAAGCCGCCTCTGATGACGTCAAAGCCGCTTTTGAAAACAGCGCCACCCGCGCCTTCGGCCCGGCAGGGTTCCTTGAGCAGGACGACTCGGAAAACTGGTGTGAGATTCAAAAACTGCTCAAAGGCCACCGGGCACGCAACACCAACCTGTGCCTGGAGATGGGTCTCGGCCAGGAAAAACGTCGTGAAGACGGCATTCCGGGGATCACTAACTACATCTTCTCGGAAACCGCCGCCCGCGGCATGTATCAGCGTTGGGCCGATTTATTAAGCAGCGAAAGCTGGCAGGAAGTGCAGGAAAAAACCGCCGCATACCAGCAGGAGGTGATGAAATGAGCGCGTTAGTCTCCCCTGAGCTGCATCACCGCATCAGCCAGTTCCTGTATGAAGAAGCGCGTCTGCTGGACGACTGGCAGTTCCGCGACTGGCTGGCGCAGCTGGATGACGACATTCGTTACACCATGCGCACCACGGTCAATGCTCAAACCCGCGACCGCCGCAAAGGCATACAGCCGCCGACCACCTGGATTTTCAACGACAATAAAGACCAGCTTGAGCGCCGTATCGCGCGGCTGGAAACCGGCATGGCGTGGGCCGAAGAGCCGCCTTCCCGCACTCGCCACATGATCAGCAACCTGCAGGTGAGCGAAACCGACCAGCCGGACGTGTTCGCCGTGCGCCTGAACTATCTGCTGTACCGCGCACAAAAAGAGCGTGACGAGACGTTCTACGTCGGCACGCGCATGGATAAAGTCCGTCGTCTGCCGGGCGACGAATGGCGCTTACTGGAGCGTGAGATCGTGCTCGATCAGGCGGTGATCACCTCCCACAACCTGAGTGTACTGTTCTGATGAGCCGCATATTTGCCTGCTCCGCCACGGAGCTACCGGAGGGGGAAGCCCTCCGGCTGGAAACCTCTCCCGTCATCGCGCTGTTTCACGTTGGCGGTGAGTTTTATGCCATTAACGATCGCTGTAGCCACGGTAACGCCTCGATGTCGGAGGGCTATCTGGAAGACGACGCCACGGTGGAGTGCCCGCTGCACGCCGCCAGCTTCTGCCTGAAAACCGGCAAAGCGCTGTGCCTGCCCGCCACCGATCCGCTCACCACCTATGCGGTGCATGTGGAAGGCGGCGAGGTGTTTATTGATTTACCCGAGGAGGCCAGATGAGCGATTTACGCGATAACGTTGTGTTTATTACTGGCGGCGGCTCCGGGCTGGGGCTGGCGCTGGTAGAACGCTTTATTGAAGAAGGTGCGAAAGTCGCCACGCTCGAGCTGTCCGCGGCGAAGATTGCCAGCCTGCGCCAGCGCTTTGGTGAACACGTACTGGCGGTGGAAGGCAACGTGACCTGCTATGCCGACTACCAGCGCGCGGTGGATCGGATCCTCACCACCTTCGGCAAGCTGGACTGTTTTATCGGCAACGCGGGTATATGGGATCACAACGCTTCGCTGGTCAATACGCCCGCCGAGGCGCTGGAAAGCGGCTTCCACGAGCTGTTTAACGTTAACGTGCTGGGCTATCTGCTGGGCGCCAAAGCCTGCGCCCAGGCATTAATCGCCAGCGAAGGCAGCATCATCTTTACCCTGTCTAACGCCGCATGGTATCCCGGCGGCGGCGGGCCCCTGTATACCGCCAGCAAGCACGCGGCCACCGGGTTGATTCGCCAGTTGGCCTACGAACTGGCGCCTAAGGTGCGGGTGAACGGTGTCGGCCCATGCGGCATGGCGACCGATCTGCGTGGCCCGCAGGCGCTCGGTCAGAACGATACCTCGATTATGCAGTCGCTGACGCCGGAGAAAATTGCCGCCATTCTGCCGCTGCAGTTCTTCCCAGAACCGGCAGATTTTACCGGCCCGTACGTGATGCTGGCGTCACGGCGCAACAACCGCACGCTGAGCGGCGTGATGATCAATGCCGACGCCGGTCTGGGGATCCGTGGGATCCGCCACGTCGCGGCTGGTCTGGATCTGTAAGGAGTCATCATGAGCGAACAGATTATTGCCATCATCGGCGGCGGCCAGGCGGGAGCGATGGCCGCCGCTGCGCTACGTCAGCAGGGGTTTAGCGGACCGTTACACCTCTTTTCTGACGAGGCTCACCTGGCCTACGAGCGCCCGCCGCTGTCAAAAGCGATGCTGCTGGACGATAACCCGCAGCTTCAGCCGGTTCTGCCCGCCAACTGGTGGCAGGAACACAACGTACAGTTGCATCTGGGCGTTACGCTACGCGAGATTGATCGCGCCTCGCGTACGTTAACGCTCGCCGATGGGCAAACCTACCGCTGGACTCAGCTGCTGCTGGCTACCGGGGCCGCCGCCAGACCGCTACCGCTGCTGGATGCGCTGGGCGAGCGCTGTTTTACCCTACGTCATGCGGGAGATGCCGAGCGTCTCCGGGCTGCGCTACAGCCAGGAAAATCGATCGTGATTGTCGGCGCGGGCACCATTGGCCTGGAGCTGGCGGCCAGCGCCACCCAGCGCGGCTGCCGGGTGACGGTGGTCGAACTGGCATCAACGGTGATGGGCCGCAATGCGCCTGCGCCGGTGCGCGACTATCTGTTAGCCCGCCATCAGCAGGCCGGGGTGAGAATGCTGCTCAATAGCGCCATTGAGCACGCTGAAGCGGGAGAATTTCTCACGCTCACGCTGCAAAACGGCGAATTACTGAAGGCCGATGCGGTGGTTTACGGCATCGGCATCGTGGCGAACGATACGCTGGCCCGCGACGCGGGGCTGGAAACGGCCAATGGTATTATTGTCGATAGCGCCTGCGCCACCTCCGACCCGGTCATTTTCGCCGCCGGTGATGTGGCGCTCACTCGCCAGCCGGACGGTTCGTTAAAGCGCATAGAAAGCTGGGAAAATGCCAACTGCCAGGCGCAAGTTGCCGCTGCTGCTATGCTCGGTTTACCCCTGCCAGAAGCCACGCCGGGCTGGTTCTGGACCGATCAATACAGTGATAACCTGCAATTTGTTGGTGAAATGCAGGGAGAAAATTGGCTCGTACGTGGCGATCCTGATGCGCAGAAAGCAATATGGTTTAGTTTGCAGAATGACGTTATTGTCGGCGCAGTGACGTTGAACCAGGGCCGGGAAATGCGCTTATTGCGGAAATGGATTCAGGCTAAGAAAAAGCCGCCAGTGGCAGCTTTAGTCGATGAAACAATCTTGCTTAAGTCACTATAACTGGCGGATGTCTCTTCGTTTATCCGGCCTACAGGTAACTCACCTGTAGGCCGGATAAGGTCCAGCAATCAATATGACTTACGCGTAAACCGGGAAGCGTGCGCAGATATCCAGCACTTTACCTTTGATGCGCTCAATTACCGCTTCATCATTGATATTGTCCAGAACATCACACATCCAGCCAGCCAGCTCTTTCACTTCCGCTTCTTTAAAGCCACGGCGAGTGACAGCCGGAGAACCGATACGGATACCGGAAGTCACAAACGGGCTCTTCGGATCGTTCGGTACGCTGTTTTTGTTCACGGTGATGTTAGCACGACCCAGTGCAGCGTCGGCTTCTTTACCGGTCAGGTTTTTATCAACCAGATCCAGCAGGAACAGGTGGTTTTCAGTTCCACCGGAAACCACTTTGTAGCCGCGGTTCAGGAACACTTCCACCATCGCTTTGGCGTTTTTCGCAACCTGCTGCTGGTAAACTTTGAACTCTGGCTCCATCGCTTCTTTCAGCGCCACGGCTTTCGCCGCAATCACGTGCATCAGCGGGCCGCCCTGCGCGCTTGGGAACACGGCGGAGTTCAGTTTTTTGTACAGCTCTTCGTCACCGCCTTTCGCCAGGATCAGGCCGCCGCGCGGACCCGCCAGGGTTTTGTGGGTGGTGGTGGTCACAACGTGAGCGTGCGGAACCGGGTTCGGGTAAACGCCAGCGGCAATCAGACCGGCAACGTGCGCCATGTCGACGAACAGGTATGCGCCGATGCTGTCAGCGATTTCACGCATTTTTGCCCAGTCAACCACGCCGGAGTAGGCAGAGAAGCCACCGATAATCATTTTCGGTTTGTGCTCTTTGGCCTGCTTAGCCATGTCTTCGTAGTCAATTTTACCGGACTCATCAATGCCGTAAGGAATGATGTTGTACAGTTTGCCGGAGAAGTTAACCGGGGAGCCGTGAGTCAGGTGGCCGCCCTGCGCCAGGTTCATACCCAGCACGGTATCGCCCGGCTGCAGCAGCGCGGTGTAGACAGCGAAGTTAGCCTGAGAGCCAGAGTGCGGCTGTACGTTAGCGTAGTCAGCGCCAAACAGCTCTTTAGCGCGATCGATAGCCAGTTGCTCAACGATATCAACGTACTCGCAACCGCCGTAGTAGCGCTTGCCCGGATAACCTTCAGCGTATTTGTTGGTCAGCTGAGAACCCTGCGCCTGCATTACACGCGGGCTGGTATAGTTTTCGGAGGCGATCAGTTCGATGTGCTCTTCCTGACGTACTTTTTCCTGCTCCATAGCCTGCCACAGTTCGGCATCATAATCGGCAATGTTCATTTCACGCTTTAACATCCGCATCTCCTGACTCAGCTAACAAGTAAATTTTGGCCTGAAAAGGCAGTCTTCCAGGACTTCGGCCAACAGTATAACCGAATCATTCTTCGATAACAGGTCTTGACAAAGGATTTTACGCAAACGATTACCTTCACGGCACACAAGGCTTTGGAGAACAAAGGTCTGCTGAATTTCAACGGATTTCTTTTCAGGTTTGTGATGCAGATTTTTCACGATGTAACCTTTACAACGCAAAGTTACAAAGAACCATTTACAATGCAGGGGTATTTTTTATAAGATGCATTTGACATACATCATTAAAGTTTCAGATAAAGGAAGACCGTATGCTTGACGCACAAACCATCGCTACAGTGAAAGCCACCATTCCCCTGCTGGTTGAAACAGGTCCGAAGCTGACCGCCCATTTCTACGATCGCATGTTTACGCATAACCCAGAGCTGAAAGAAATTTTCAACATGAGTAACCAGCGCAATGGCGACCAACGTGAAGCGCTGTTTAACGCCATTGCCGCGTATGCCAGCAACATCGACAACCTGCCAGCGCTGTTGCCAGCCGTTGAGAAAATCGCCCAGAAACATACCAGCTTCCAGATTAAACCAGAGCAGTACAACATCGTAGGAAGTCACCTGCTGGCCACGCTGGACGAAATGTTCAGCCCGGGCCAGGAAGTGCTGGATGCGTGGGGCAAAGCATACGGCGTGCTGGCGGGCGTGTTTATTAACCGTGAAGCGCAAATCTACAGCGAAAACGCCAGCAAAACCGGCGGTTGGGAAGGTACGCGTCCTTTCCGTATCGTGGCGAAAACGCCGCAAAGCCGCGCGATTACCAGCTTTGAGTTTGAACCCGTCGATGGCGGTGCAGTGGCGGAATACCATCCGGGTCAATACCTGGGCGTCTGGCTGAAGCCGGAAGGTTTCCCGCATCAGGAAATCCGTCAGTATTCGCTGACCCGTAAGCCAGATGGCAAAGGCTACCGTATTGCCGTGAAGCGCGAGGACGGTGGTCAGGTTTCAACCTGGCTACATAACCACGCCAATGTCGGTGATGTAGTTCACCTGGCCGCGCCAGCAGGGGATTTCTTTATGGACGTCGCGACCGATACGCCGGTGTCGCTGATTTCCGCAGGCGTGGGCCAAACGCCGATGCTGGCGATGCTGGATACGCTGGCGAAAGCTCATCATACGGCGCAGGTTAACTGGTTCCACGCGGCGGAAAATGGCGATGTACATGCTTTCGCCGATGAAGTAAAAGAACTCGGCAAAACGCTGCCACGCTTTAGCGCACATACCTGGTATCGTGAGCCAAACGAAGCCGATCGCGCGAAAGGTGCGTTTGATAGCATTGGTCTGATGGATCTGAACAAACTGGAAGGGGCAATCAGCGATCCGGCGATGCAGTTTTATCTGTGCGGCCCGGTCGGCTTTATGCAGTTCGCCGCGAAGCAACTGGTCGGTCTGGGCGTGAAAAACGAGAACATTCATTACGAATGCTTCGGCCCGCATAAAGTATTGTAATGTATTACGCGAGTAGGCCGGATAAGGCGTTTACGCCGACATCCGGCAATCATTCTGCCTGATGCGCTACGCTTATCAGGCCTACAAATTAACGGCGCGGCTTAGATTGCCGCGTCGTCTTCTTCACCGGTACGAATACGAATAACGCGCGCCACGTCGAAAACAAAAATCTTACCGTCACCGATTTTACCGGTCTGTGCGGTACGAATAATGGTGTCAACGCAGGTATCGACGATGTCGTCGGGAACCACAATTTCAATTTTTACCTTCGGCAGAAAATCTACCATGTATTCCGCACCACGGTATAACTCGGTATGGCCTTTCTGACGGCCAAACCCTTTCACTTCTGTCACAGTCATACCGGTAATGCCGACTTCAGCCAGCGCTTCACGGACGTCGTCCAGCTTGAAAGGTTTAATAATCGCATCAATCTTTTTCATGCTATTCCTTGAAAAGGTCGCCTGTCTTTTGATCGAATAAAGCTAACATAATCCGCAGATTTATTCTTTGAAATCGTTTGCATCCAGCTCATGGCGAGAAAGCAACTTGTAGAACTCGGTGCGATTGCGCCCCGCCATTCGCGCCGCGTGGGTCACATTGCCTTTTGTGATTTGCAATAGTTTGCGCAGGTAGTTAAGTTCAAACTGATTGCGCGCTTCAACAAAAGTCGGCAGCGCGGTGTTCTCCCCTTCCAGGGCCTGCTCCACCAGCGCATCGCTGATAACCGGCGAAGAGGTCAAGGCCACGCACTGCTCAATCACGTTGACCAACTGGCGTACGTTGCCCGGCCAACTGGCGGTCATCAAACGCTTCATGGCATCGGTCGAGAAGGCACGCACGAAGGGTTTGTGCCGTTCAGCAGACTGTCGCAGCAGGTGGTTTGCCAGCAGCGGAATATCTTCCGTACGCTCGGCAAGCGCTGGGATCTTCAGACTAACCACGTTGAGGCGATAGTACAAATCTTCACGGAACTCGCCCCGCGCCATCGCTTTAGGCAGGTCGCGGTGGGTAGCCGATATAATGCGCACATCAATGTCTATATCGCGGTTACTGCCCAGCGGCCTGACCTTGCGTTCCTGTAAAACGCGCAGCAATTTGACCTGTAACGGCGCGGGCATATCGCCAATCTCATCAAGGAACAGCGTCCCGCCTTCCGCCGCCTGAAACAGGCCCTCGCGATTGCTTACCGCACCGGTAAAGGCGCCGCGCGCATGACCAAACAGTTCGGATTCCAGCAGCTGTTCCGGTAACGCGCCGCAGTTAATAGCAATGAATGGCTTGTGGCTGCGCGGGCTGGCGTTATGAATCGCCTGGGCAAACACCTCTTTCCCGGTTCCGCTTTGACCGTTAATCAATACGCTCACATCCGATTGCGCTACCATCCGCGCCTGTTCTAACAGACGCAGCATCAGCGGGCTGCGGGTGACGATAGACTCACGCCAGCTGTCATCAGTGGCTGGCGCAGACTGTTCCAATGCGCCATCAATCGCGTGGTATAACGCGTCTTTATCGACCGGCTTGGTGAGAAAACTGAATACCCCTTGCTGCGTCGCGGCAACGGCGTCAGGGATGGAACCGTGAGCAGTGAGGATGATAACCGGCATTCCAGGTTGTACTTTCTGAATTTCAGTAAACAGCTGCATGCCGTCCATTTCATCCATACGCAGATCGCTGATAACCAGATCCACTTTTTCGCGGTTCAGCACCCGTAACCCTTCCTGCCCACTTTCGGCGGTTACAACGCTGTAACCTTCGCTGGTCAGTCGCATACCGAGCAATTTCAACAGGCCCGGATCGTCATCCACCAGCAGCAGATGTGCGGGCTTACGGCTTATCATGGTGTGACCTCATCGGCAGATGGCGCAGTGCCATCCTCGTTATCAGGCGTGGTGAGTTTATCATTCCCGTGCGGCGCGTCAGGATTGTAGCTGCCGGCAGGTTTGCGCGTGGAAAGCTGACGTTCTATATCGGTCAGATTCTCCAGCTTACGGGTTGTGAGATCGAGCTGGGACTGCAAATGCTGCTGCTGTTGACGCAGCGTGTCCAGATCGCTGTCCGATGTTTGCTGGAGTTTACTGTAGCGCATACGCTCTTCGGCAAGCTGCAGTTGTAGCGTTTGGCTGCTGAGCCAGACCTGATACAGCGGTCTGACTTGCGGCGGAATTTGCGGACTTAATACCTCGAGGCGCGTAACAGCCTCCCGCCTTTCAGGTGGCGTAATGTTAGCGTTATCAAGCAGAATCCCGCGTCTGAAAGCCCCCTGCCAGGTATCTGGCATCATCATACTGGCTTCACTGCGCGCCTGTACCGGCATCAGGCGATTGGCGCAATCCATAGCCCGCAGCCAGTACAGTGGGTTTGTCTCTGTAGGCTGGCTCGTCAGGGACCAGATATCCGTACACTCGGTTGCAAGATAGTCCGCCAGTTGGTAAGGCGGAATTTTCTCCTGAGAGGGGTCGCCAGTAACATGATTCACCGCGTTCGGCACGCACCCGGCCAGCGCCAGACACGGCAGGCTCATAAGCAAGACTCGACGGAAAAAATGTCGTTTAAGCATTCGGAAAACAACGTGTGGCATACTCACCAGACTTAGGTTTATTTTAGTGATTTTTTGCAGCAGATAGGGGCAATTCTATGCGAAAACAAACGCTTTGCGCATGGTCATCAACCAGATACAGTTTGCCTCGCATACGGCGGATGCAATCTCTGGCAATGCTCAGCCCCAACCCGCTTCCTTTTACCGCCCCTTTTCGCTGATGGCTACCCTGGAAAAAAGGCTCGAAGATCATGGTCTGTTCTGCTTCTGGAATCGGTGTGCCTGTATTCGTTATATCGATGTATACCGTTGAGCCATGCAAACTGCTGCGAATCCAAATGTTACCGGATTCAGCGCCATAGTGCACCGCATTGGAATAAAGATTGTCCAGCACGCTCATCAACAGCATCGGTTCCGCCAGGCAGGTGTTCGCCTCAAGCGCTACCTCAGTATGTATCATTTTGCCGCGAGCAGGCAGGCTATGTGCAGAAACAACGCTTTCAACCAGCGGCGCGATGTCCACACTCTCAAGCTCAACCTCGTCATCCGCCAGTTTGCGGTTGTAATCAAGAAGTTGCTCAATCAGCTTTTGCAGGTTACGGCTGCTGTCATCCAGAATACCGACCACCTCTTTTTGCTCCGGCGTAAGCGGTCCAACGACCTGATCGGCCAGCAACTCCGTCCCTTCGCGCATGCTCGCCAGCGGCGTTTTCAGCTCATGGGAAAGATGACGTAAAAACTGATGCCGTTGCGACTCAAGCCAGGAAAGACGTTCGCTCAACCAGATAATGCGCTGACCGACAGACCTCAGCTCACGCGGCCCGGTAAATAATACGCTGTCGCCCAGCGAGCGCCCTTCCCCCAGCCGATTGATCATCCTTTCTATGCCCTTCACCGGGCCGATAATCATACGAGTGAACAGCAGTACCATCGCCAGGCTGACGAGAAACAGCACCAGCGCCTGCCAGCCGAAGAACTGCCCACGTTCGGCAATTTCCTGCTGTAGCTGCTGGCCACGAGAAAAGACCACGGTGCGCGTCGCCTGTACCATCTCGGTATTGGCATTCGCGAACGCTTCCAGCCGGGCTGCCGCTACGCTATCTGGACCGCTGTTATTGCACTGTAATTGCGCGAGGTCGTTGAGATCCTGACGTAACGCCTGATAAAGCTTGGTATCCGGCAACACGCCCGCATGCGCATCCAGCATGTCGCTATAGCGCTTACGCTGACTCTGGTAGACCTTTGCCAACGTTGAGTCATCAAGCACACAATACTGCCGGTAGCTACGCTCCATCTCCAGCGCGGCGTTGGTCATCGCCTCACTGCGTCTGGCGTCAATCAGCGTGGTGCGGTTGGTCAGCGCCGCCTGCGCGCTCAAGGCATTCAGGCTTTGCCACGCCTGCCAGGCCAGAACTAACAACGGCAGCAGAATCAGCAAGAATGCCAACATAACCAATTGACGTAAAGATCGGGGGAAAACTGACCAGCGCTTCAAGGCGTTACTCTCAATGGACAGGAATAGCTTGATGCTAACTGAGGGGAACGCCAGATACAACAAAGCCGGGATTAACCCGGCTTTGTTGTGGAATAAGGCGGTGCCTAACTCGACGTTTCGCCCGGAGGTTGATATGAGCCATGCTAATATCAGATGTTGGACGGCAGGCACCTTGTTGTGCGTCATTCGAAGTTTATGTAGCGCTTCCCGAAGGGGCTGACATAAGAAGGTGAATGAGCCACTGGTTAATATTATGCAGCATCTGTGCCAATATTCAAAACACTTTGTTAACACAATGATAGATATGAAGAATATCGTTGTTCATGCAAAAAATGGTTCTGCCTGTTTTTTGCACTTTCTGTCGCCAATCAGCAACAGCTGTAGCACTCAAAAACAAAACCATTATAAATCATATAATTAAATGTCTCTTTTTGACGACATCGTCACCCCACCCATGTCGGGATTTCCCGACACTTTAATTTTGTGGCATAAGCACTGAGTTTATTGCCGGATGGCGGCGTAAACACCTTATCCGGCCTACAAAGAGACAGACAAAAAAAAAGCCCCTCGCAGGAGGGGCTTAATGGCTATCGGGCTAATTAACCGAGCTGTTTGCGCGCGTTGCGGAAAATACGCATCCACGGGCTGTCTTCGCCCCAGTTTTCCGGGTGCCAGGAGTTAGCCACGGTGCGGAACACACGTTCCGGGTGCGGCATCATAATGGTGACGCGACCATTTTCAGTGGTAACGGCAGTAATACCGTTCGGCGAACCGTTCGGGTTCGCCGGGTAGGTTTCGGTCACCTTACCGAAGTTATCAACGTAGCGCAGCGCCACCAGGCCTTTGCTCTCAAGCTGAGCCAAATGCGCGTCGTCACGCACTTCCACACGGCCTTCACCGTGAGAAACGGCAATCGGCATCATCGAACCAACCATGTCGGAGAGCAGTAAAGACGGGCTTTGCGTCACTTCGACCAGGCTGAAGCGGGCTTCAAAACGATCGGAGTGGTTACGCACAAAGCGCGGCCACAGGTCGCTTCCCGGGATCAGTTCACGCAGGTTAGACATCATCTGACAACCGTTACACACGCCCAGCGCCAGCGTTTGCGGGCGATGGAAGAAGGTTTCAAACTCATCACGGACGCGGTTGTTGAACAGAATCGACTTCGCCCAGCCCTCCCCGGCGCCGAGCACATCACCGTAAGAGAAGCCGCCACAGGCTACCAGCGCCTGGAAATTCCCCAGACCGATACGTCCGCCCAGCAGATCGCTCATGTGCACGTCGATAGCATCGAAGCCCGCACGATGGAAAGCGGCCGCCATCTCGACGTGGGAGTTAACGCCCTGCTCACGCAGTACAGCGACTTTAGGACGTGCGCCGGTGGCGATGTACGGGGCAGCAACATCTTCGTTGATATCGAACGTCAGTTTAACGTTGAGGCCAGGATCGGCGTCGTTGGTTTTAGCGTCGTGTTCCTGATCGGCGCACTCCGGGTTGTCGCGCAGACGCTGCATCTGCCAGGTGGTTTCTGCCCACCACATACGCAGGGTAGTACGGCTTTCGCTGAACACCGGCTGTCCGTTAGCGGAGAGAGTGAAGCGGTCGCCTTCCACGGCTTTGCCGAGGTAGTGTACGCAGTCTGCCAGGCCGTTGGCCGCCAGAATGGCTTCCACCGCGTCACGGTCAGCGGCGCAAACCTGGATCACCGCGCCCAGTTCTTCGTTAAACAGCGCTGCCAGACGATCGTCGCCCAGCGTGCTGATATCAGCCTCAATACCACAGTGCCCGGTGAAAGCCATTTCCGCCAGCGTCACCAGCAAGCCGCCGTCGGAGCGATCGTGGTAAGCCAGCAGCTTGCGCTGTGCGACCAGCGCCTGCATGGCCTCGTAGAAGCCTTTCAACTGCGCCACATCACGTACGTCGGCCGGTTTGTCGCCCAGTTGGCGGTAAACCTGCGCCAGCGCGGTCGCGCCGAGTGCGTTGTGGCTCAGACCAAGGTCAATTAACAGCAGGGCATTATCTTCAGTAGAGAGCTGCGGAGTAATGGTGTGGCGCACGTCTTCCACGCGGGCAAAAGCGGTGATCACCAGTGACAACGGCGAGGTCATTTCGCGCTGTTCGTTGCCTTCCTGCCAGCGGGTCTTCATCGACATGGAGTCTTTACCCACCGGAATGGTCAGGCCAAGCGCCGGACATAATTCTTCCCCGACGGCTTTTACCGCTTCGTATAACCCGGCATCTTCACCCGGGTGACCCGCAGCCGCCATCCAGTTTGCGGAGAGTTTAATGCGTTTGATGTCGCCAATCTGTGTTGCCGCAATGTTAGTCAGCGCTTCACCTACCGCCAGACGGGCAGAAGCTGCGAAGTCCAGCAGAGCGACTGGCGCACGTTCGCCGATAGACATCGCTTCACCATAGTAGCTATCAAGACTGGCGGTGGTCACCGCACAGTTAGCCACCGGGATCTGCCACGGCCCGACCATCTGGTCACGCGCCACCATACCGGTAACGGTACGGTCGCCGATGGTTACGAGGAAGGTTTTTTCCGCGACGGTCGGCAGATGCAGTACGCGGTTCACCGCATCGGCAATCGAGATTTCGCCACGATTCAGGGCATCACCCTTCGCTTTCAGCGTCTGCACGTCGCGGGTCATCTTCGGCGTTTTGCCCAGCAACACGTCCAGCGGCATATCGATCGGCTGGTTGTCGAAGTGGCTGTCGCTCAGGGTCAGATGCTGCTCTTCGGTGGCTTCGCCAATCACCGCGTACGGCGCGCGCTCACGCTTACACAGCTCGTCAAACAACGGCAACTGGTCAGCGGCCACCGCCAGCACGTAGCGCTCCTGGGATTCGTTACACCAGATTTCCAGCGGGCTCATACCCGGCTCGTCGCTCAGGATATCGCGCAACTGGAATTTACCGCCGCGACCGCCATCGCTTACCAGTTCCGGCATGGCGTTGGACAGACCGCCCGCGCCGACGTCGTGAATAAACAGAATCGGGTTGGCATCGCCCATCTGCCAGCAGCGGTCGATAACTTCCTGACAACGGCGTTCCATTTCCGGGTTATCGCGTTGTACGGAGGCGAAGTCGAGATCGGCATCAGACTGACCGGAAGCCATAGAGGATGCAGCGCCACCGCCGAGGCCGATGTTCATCGCCGGACCGCCGAGGACAATCAGCTTCGCGCCGACGACGATCTCGCCTTTCTGCACGTGATCGGCGCGGATGTTGCCGATCCCTCCCGCCAGCATGATCGGCTTGTGGTAGCCGCGCAGCTCTTCACCGTTGTGGCTGTTAACCTTCTCTTCGTAAGTTCGGAAGTAGCCGGTCAGCGCCGGGCGACCAAATTCATTATTAAACGCCGCGCCGCCTAATGGCCCTTCGGTCATGATATCCAGCGCGGTAACGATACGGTCCGGCTTACCAAAGTCTTCTTCCCATGGCTGTTCAAAGCCCGGAATACGCAGGTTGGAAACGGAGAAGCCCACCAGCCCGGCTTTCGGCTTCGCGCCGCGCCCGGTTGCGCCTTCATCACGAATTTCACCGCCGGATCCGGTTGCCGCGCCCGGCCACGGAGAGATGGCGGTCGGGTGGTTGTGAGTTTCTACCTTCATCAGGATATGGGCTGGCTCCTGATGGAAATCGTAGCGACCGGTTTTGTGGTCGGCAAAGTAGCGCCCCACTTCAGAACCTTCCATCACCGCGGCGTTGTCTTTATAGGCGGACAGCACGTGGTCCGGGGTGGTTTCAAAGGTATTTTTGATCATCTTAAACAGCGACTTCGGCTGCTGTTTACCGTCGATAACCCAGTCGGCGTTAAAAATCTTGTGGCGACAGTGCTCAGAGTTGGCCTGCGCGAACATGTACAGTTCGATGTCGTTCGGGTTGCGCCCCAGTTTGCTGAACGCGTCCTGCAGATAGTCGATTTCATCCTCCGCCAATGCCAGGCCGAGACGCACGTTGGCGTCAATCAGCGCCTGACGGCCCTCATCCAGCAGATCGACGCTGGAGACCGGCGCAGGCTGGTGATGCGCAAAGAGTTTTTCGGCATCGTTTAGCGCAGAGAAAACCGTTTCCATCATGCGGTCGTGCAGTACGTCGGCAACCTCCTGCCACTGCTCCGCAGTCAGCGTAGAAGCTTCTACATAGTAAGCAACGCCACGTTCCAGACGGCTAATCTGTTGTAGGCCGCAATTGTGGGCAATATCAGTCGCTTTAGAAGACCACGGGGAGATGGTGCCCGGACGAGGGGTGACCAGCAGCAATTTGCCCTCAGGAGCGTGGCTGTGAAGAGCAGGACCATATTTCAGCAGGCGTGCAAGCTGCGCGTGCTCATCTTTATTCAACGGTGCGTTCAGATCGGCAAAATGGACGTACTCGGCGTAAATATTGTGGACCTGGAGGTTGGCAGCCTGAAAACGTGCCAGCAGTTTGTTAATACGGAATGCAGACAGTGCAGGTGAACCACGCAGAATTTCCATCATAAGTCTCTCGTCTTCTAAGCTTTCGGTGTGCCCAAGTGGGGGAAACGGGCGGTATTATAAAGAATCTACCGCGCCGACGAAACCGTTTGCGTCGAAATAAAATCGCGGCCTCGTCTTATCATCAAATGCGGTCTGTTTTCTGAATAAGTTGCCAACTGACGCAAGTTTAAGCAAAATGCCGCTCATTAATGACGACTTCACTTCTTAAACAACACTACAGCAGGCAGAGACAACGTACGGTTCAGAGAATTAACTAATTGAAAAAATTAAAGATTAATTATCTGTTCATCGGCATATTAACGCTGTTGTTGGCAGCGGCCCTCTGGCCATCTATTCCCTGGTTCGGTAAAGCCGAAAATCGTATCGCCGCCATTCAGTCGCGGGGAGAACTGCGCGTCAGTACCATTGACTCGCCATTAACTTATGCGACCCTCAACGGCAAAAAATTCGGTCTGGATTATGAACTGGCCCAGGCGTTCGCCAACTATTTAGGCGTGAAATTAAAAATCACCGTGCGCCAGAACATCAGCCAGCTGTTTGACGACCTGGATAACGGTAATGCCGATCTGTTAGCCGCAGGTCTGGTGTATAACAGCGAGCGGGTGAAAAATTACCAGCCCGGCCCGACCTATTACTCGGTGTCACAACAGCTGGTGTATCGGGTTGGGCAATATCGCCCACGAACCCTGGCTAGCGTGAATGAAAATCAGTTGACTATCGCCCCGGGGCATGTGGTTGTTAACGATCTCCAGCAGCTAAAAGAGAAAAAATTTCCCGACCTGAGCTGGAAAGTGGATGACAAAAAGGGCACCACTGAACTACTTGATGATGTCATCGCCGGTAAGCTGGATTACACCATTGCCGATTCCGTCGCCATCAGCCTGTACCAACGCGTACACCCAGAGCTGGCCGTCGCGCTGGACGTCTCCGATGAACAGCCGGTGACCTGGTTTAGTCGTCTGGACGATGACAATACGCTGGCCGCTGCCCTGTTGGATTTCTTTAATTCCATGAACGAAGAGGGTTCCCTGGCAAGACTGGAAGAGAAATATCTTGGGCATGGCGATGATTTTGACTATGTCGACACCCGCACCTTTTTGCGCGCCGTAGACAGCGTGTTGCCAGACCTCAAGCCGCTGTTTGAGAAGTATGCGCAGGAAATAGACTGGCGACTGCTTGCCGCGATCTCTTATCAGGAGTCGCACTGGGACGCGCAGGCCACTTCTCCGACCGGCGTACGCGGACTGATGATGTTGACCAAAAATACCGCCCAGAGTCTCGGGCTGACTGACCGTACCGATGCCGAACAGAGCATCAGCGGCGGCGCGCGTTATTTGCAGGATATGATGAGTAAAGTGCCGGATACCGTCCCGGAAGGAGAACGGATCTGGTTTGCGCTTGCCGCCTACAATATGGGTTATGCGCATATGCTGGACGCGCGGGCGCTGACGGTCAAAACCAAAGGCAATCCGAATAGCTGGTCCGATGTAAAACAGCGTCTACCGCTGCTCAGCCAAAAGCCGTATTACAACAAGCTGACCTATGGCTATGCGCGTGGTCATGAAGCCTATGCCTATGTGGAAAATATCCGTAAATACCAGATAAGCCTGGTGGGATATCTGCAAGAAAAAGAAAAGCAGGCGCAGGAAACGCAGCAACTGGCGCAGGATTACCCGGCGGTGTCGCCCGCGGAGTTATTAGGTAAAGAGAAATTCCCGCTTTCCGCGTTTCTGTCTCAGACGTCGTCAAACTACCTGACGCACTCCCCTTCCCTGCTGTTTTCAGCGCAAAAGAAAGAGGAAAAGTAGTCTTATCGGCCTGATAAACATCAGGCAATCAGACCGGCATTTACGCATTGGCGGATTTTTTCAGGGCTTTAATTTCCTGACGACGCATACGAAAGAAATCGCTGAGCAGCGTGGCGCATTCATCCCGCAGGACTCCCTCTGTCACTTCAACCCGATGATTCATTCCAGGGTGATGTAGCACGTCAATTAATGAACCCGCCGCCCCCGTTTTCGCATCGCGCGCGCCAAAAACCACCCGGCCGATACGGCTGTGCACCATCGCGCCAGCGCACATCACGCACGGCTCCAGAGTGACGTACAACGTGGCATCCAACAGACGGTAATTTTGCAGCACCAGGCCGCCCTGACGCAGCGCCATAATTTCAGCGTGGGCCGTGGGATCATGGTGACCAATCGGCCGGTTCCAGCCTTCGCCAATGACGCGGTTATTATGCACTAATACTGCGCCCACCGGGACTTCACGCTCATCCCAGGCGCGCTTTGCCAGCGTTAAAGCATGACGCATCCAGTATTCGTGGCTAAATTCAACTTCAGACAAAGGGGGTAACTCCAGTAATCAAAGCGGGCGCATTATACACAGACGCTATCGTTTACTCTATTCGAGTTGTTGCAGTTCCCCACGCGGCGTGACGCGCCAGCGATGCTGGCAAAAAGAGAGCAGCGGGTTGTCCTGCTTACTGTCGCTATAACCACTATAAAGTTGCAGCGGCGCGCCAATCTGACGTTCCAGCTGTGTCACTTTCTCATGCCCCAGACAACGCAGAGGCAGCACCCAGCCACCGTATCCTCGCGCCATTTTACTGGCGATCAGATTGACGCGCGGTAGCCACGGTGTATCAAAGTAAACCTGCTCCACCAGCGACTGTGGGGAGCCGGTGATAAGCCAGATGTCGGCGTCAGAACTTAACAGATAAGTGGTCAGCCGCTGCTGTACGAGCGGAAACGCCGTCACGTTATCGCGAAACCAACGTACAAAATCGGCCTGGTGCGCTTTCAGACGCGCCTCGCTACGACCAAAAGTGCATCCCCACAACAGCAGGCTCATTGGCCAGCGGGCCGCGCGTCCTTTTATCAACAACGCCAGCGCAATCACCGGTAACAGAGGCAGCACAAGCAGCACGTTCAGCGGCTGACGACGCAGCAGATAACGTATAAAACTCCCGAACATATCCTGCTGATGTAACGTGCCATCCAAATCAAAAAAGACAACGCGGCGCTGGTGATTGGTCAAACTTTATTCCTCTGGATCGTTGAACCCCAATAGCCAGGTAAACAGAAACCCGGCAATAACTGCTACCAGATAGCCTAACAGATAGAACATCACTTTTCCGGCAACAATCGTTAATGCCAGCGGTAATCCTGAGATACCAAAGGTGATAACCGTCGCCACTTTCCAGTAGCTTATCAGCGCCCCGCCTACCGCTCCGCCAAGACAGGCACCGATAAACGGCTTACCCAACGGCAGCGTAACGCCAAAAATCAGCGGTTCGCCAATCCCCAACAATCCAACCGGCAACGCCCCTTTGATCACCTTTTTTAGTCGTGCGTTGCGGGTTTTCATCAGCACCGCAATCGCTGCACCGATTTGCCCAACTCCCGCCATTGCAAGGATTGGGAAGAGCGCGTTATAACCATGCGCCTGCACCAGTTCGACGTGGATAGGCACTAACCCCTGATGAAGTCCGGTGAGCACCAGCGGCAGGAAGGTTCCCGCCAGTATAGCGCCGACCAGAAAACCGCCGCGATCGATAGCCCAGGATGCGCCGTGAGCGATAGATTCGGAAATCCAACCGCCCAACGGTTGCAGCGCCACTATCGCAATAGCCCCGGTAATAATGGTGGTCAGCAGTGGGTTAAGGATCAGTTCCAGTGATTCCGGCAGCAGTTCACGGAATTTGCGTTCGATCCAGCACATCAACGCTACCACCAACAGCACGGCGATTACCCCGCCGCGCCCCGGCTGCAGCGTTTCGCCAAACAGGGTAATTTGCGCCAATTGCGGACTGGAGAGGATCCCCGCCATCACTCCGCCCATCGCCAGAGAACCGCCAAAGACTTTAGCGGTATTCACCCCGACCAGAATATTCATAATGGCAAACACGGCGCTGCCAAATATGCCCATCAGTCCAAGTAAATTCGGATAGTGGGTCGCAAAATCCCCGACGATATCCGGTCGCTTAAGGATGTTAATAATGCCGGTAATTAAACCGGAGGCGATAAACGCCGGAATAAGAGGGATAAAGACGTTCGCCAGCTTACGCAGCGCATCGCTCATCGGCGCTTTGTATTTCGCTTTAGCCGCTGACTTCGTGCGCTCGATATCATGCGCATCGGTGCGCTCGCCGCCATCGGCAATCAAGGCGCGCATAGCATCCACCACCCTGGCGGCTTTACCGGGACCGACGATGATCTGGTGCTGCGCGCCCTGCTTCACGTAGCCGCTGACGCCGGACAGTTGCTTGAGTCGGGATACATCGAGCTGAGCCTCATCCCGGACTTCCACCCTGACACGGGTCATACAGTTTTCCAGGCGCAGAATATTTTTCTCTCCGCCAACGCCCAGCAGAATGTCGCTGGCCAGCACCGCCGTCTTATCCATATACACCTCTTAGTGTTCTAACGCCGCGCGTAAAAAACCCTGGTGAGCGGCAAGCTTTTCGCGGGCGGCAGCGGCGTCCAGGCCGGTGAGCGCCATTAAAATGGCGGGTTTAACCTCAAAGTCAGTCTGCTTTAACAGCGCTTGCGCCTGCTCACGCGCAATGCCAGTGGCCTCAACCACCATGCGACACGCCCGATCGACCAGTTTGACGTTGGTTGCCTGCATATCCACCATCAGGTTCTGATACACCTTGCCAAACTTCACCATCGCACCGGTGGAGATCATATTGAGCACCAGTTTTTGCGCAGTGCCGGATTTCAGTCGTGTTGACCCCGTCAGGGCCTCCGGCCCTACCACAGGGGAGATGGCAATATCCGCTTCATGAGCAATAGGAGAGTCCGGATTGCAGGAAATCGCCACCGTTGTACAGCCTACCGTCCTGGCATATTTCAGCCCACCAATCACATACGGCGTACGACCTGAAGCCGCCAGACCAACCACCAGATCCTCTGGGGTAAGGTTGAGCGTACGCAGATCGTCTTCACCTAACTGCGGGTTATCTTCCGCGCCTTCAACCGCCTTCAGCAACGCGCCCGGTCCTCCGGCTATCAGGCCAACCACCAGACCGTGCGGTACGCCGAAAGTCGGTGGGCATTCAGAGGCATCCAGCACGCCAAGACGCCCGCTGGTACCCGCGCCCATGTATATAATGCGTCCGCCCGCTTTAAGCGCATCAGCCGCCGCATCGACCGCTCGCGCAACTTCAGGAAGAGTGGCTTTTACTGCTTGTGCTACCAGCGTATCCTGTTGATTAAAACGATGAACCAACTCCAGCGTGGAGAGCGCATCAAGATCCATGGTCTGAGGGTTACGGGTTTCTGAAACTAATGCACCGAGATTCATTTTTTGGTCCTTAGGAATTTTTAATTCATAATAATCTGTCATAATGGAATATTATATTCATCCAGGCGAGGGAAATTTTGTTTTGTAATCGCCATCACGTTTTCGCCAGGAGACAGCATGAACTGTTTAATTCGCATTCGTCAGCGTTACCCGGATCTCGCGCAAAGCGATAAAAAACTTGCGGATTATCTCCTTGCTCAACCAGATACCGCGCGTCATCTCAGCTCACAGCAGTTAGCCTTCGAAGCGGGCGTCAGCCAGTCCAGCGTGGTGAAGTTCGCGCAAAAATTGGGCTTTAAAGGTTTTCCGGCACTGAAACTGGCGATTAGCGAAGCGCTGGCCAGTAATCCCAACCCCCATTCTGTCCCGGTGCATAACCAGATTCGGGGTGATGACCCGATGCGTCTGGTGGGCGAAAAGCTGATTCAGGAGAACGTGGCGGCGATGCATGCAACGCTGGATATTAACAGCGAAGAAAAACTGTTGGAGAGCGTCACGATGTTGCGCTCTGCCCGACGTATTATTCTGACCGGTATTGGCGCATCGGGTCTGGTCGCGCAGAACTTTGCCTGGAAGCTGTTGAAGATAGGTTTTAACGCGGTAGTCGAACGTGATATGCACGCCCTGCTGGCGACGGTGCAGGCGCTTTCACCAGGCGATTTGTTGCTGGCTATTTCGTACACCGGTGAGCGCCGCGAACTTAATCTGGCGGCAGATGAAACGCTGCGTACCGGGGCCAAAATTCTCGCCATCACCGGATTTACGCCCAATGCCCTGCAGCAACGTGCAAGTCATTGTCTGTATACGATTGCCGAGGAACAGGCTACGCGCAGCGCCGCGATCTCCTCCACCCACGCGCAAATGATGCTCACCGATTTACTGTTTATGGCGCTGGTGCAGCAGGATCTGGAGCATGCCCCGGAACGCATTCGTCACAGCGAAGCGCTGGTAAAAAAACTGGTCTGAGCAAAGAATGCGCGTATAATGCCCGCCCGATTTGTGATGTTTTGAGAGTTTCCTGATGGCCCTGTTAATCACTAAAAAGTGTATCAATTGCGATATGTGCGAACCTGAATGCCCGAATGAGGCGATTTCGATGGGTGACAGCATTTACGAGATTAACAGCGACAAATGTACGGAATGCGTAGGCCATTACGACACGCCAACCTGCCAGAAGGTGTGCCCGATCCCCAATACTATTTTGAAAGATCCGGCACATTTAGAGAGTGAAGAGCAGTTGTGGGATAAATTCGTCCAGATGCATCACGCGGACAAAATCTAACTTTCAATAATCACCGTGGCGCAGGCGTAGTGACGTTCATCGGCCAGCGTCACATGCATATGGGCGACGCCGAGTTTTTCCGCCAGGTTTAACGCCTCCCCCCATAACCGCAGACGCGGCTTACCGAGCTCGTCGTTGAAAACCTCAAACTGGTTGAATGCCAGGCCGTTGCGGATACCCGTACCAAAGGCTTTTGCTGCCGCTTCTTTAACCGCAAAACGCTTCGCCAGAAAACGCACCGGCTGCTGATGCGTCTCCCAGATTGCCCATTCGTTGTCGCTGAGCACGCGTCTTGCCAGACGGTCACCGGAGCGGGAGATCACCGCTTCAATGCGGGCAATCTCCACGATATCCGTACCTAATCCCAAAATCGCCATTAGCCACGCGCTTCCAGCATCAGGCGTTTCATTTCTACTACCGCGTCTTTCAGACCGCTCATCACTGCGCGTCCGATAATGGCATGACCGATGTTCAGTTCGTGCATTTCAGGGATCCGCGCGATGGCTTTAACGTTGTGGTACGTCAGGCCGTGACCCGCATTCACCTTCAGGCCAAGGCTTGCGGCAAAGGTCGCTGCTTTGGCGATACGCGCCAGTTCGCTGGCCTGTTCCGCGTCAGTTTTCGCATCAGCGTAACAGCCGGTGTGAATTTCAATAAACGGCGCGCCAACTTCAGCAGCGGCTTTAATCTGTTCTTCGTCGGCATCGATGAACAGCGAAACCAGAATGCCAGCATCCGCCAGGCGTTTACAGGCGTCGCGCATTTTGTCGCGTTGACCGGCGACGTCCAGACCACCTTCGGTAGTAACTTCCTGACGTTTTTCCGGCACCAGGCAGCAAAAATGCGGCTTCGTCTCAACGGCAATGGCCAGCATCTCTTCGGTTACCGCCATTTCCAGATTCATACGGGTATCCAGCGTCTGGCGCAGAATACGCACGTCTCTGTCGGTAATATGGCGACGGTCTTCACGCAGATGTACGGTAATGCCGTCTGCGCCCGCCTGTTCAACGATAAACGCCGCCTGAACCGGGTCCGGGTATGCGGTGCCGCGTGCATTACGTAAAGTGGCAATGTGGTCAATGTTGACGCCTAACAGTAATTCAGCCATGACAATCCTCGTTAATCATTTTTAATTTTTACTGCGCGTTTTGGCATAAATTGCCGGAACAGTTCCCGGCTTTTTAACGGCTTACCACCAAGATACGGCTTTAACGCCATGCGGGTAAAGCGTTTCGCAGCGCGAAGCGTATCAGCATCCGGAAATTCACGCGACTCAAGCGCTTTCAGATGGCGTCCGGTAAAGGTGGCGTTATCAATCACTACACTTGCGATAAATCCTTTCTCTTCCCGATAGCGATAGGTCATGGTGTCATCTACCGGCTCACCGCTACCCGCGCAGTGGGTAAAATCCACGCCATAACCCAGATGACCGAGTAAAGCCAGTTCAAAGCGACGCAAGGCAGGCTCTGGCGAACCCGTCGCGCCTGCCAGCGCCTGAATACAGTTCAGGTAGTCGAAAAAGAGTTCAGAAAAGCGGGTCTCGTATTCAAGCACGCGTGAGATAAGCTCGTTGATATACAGACCGCTGTACAACGTAATACCGCTTAGAGGGAGTGCCAGAGAGACGGCTTCGGCGCTACGCAAGGTTTTGACCTCACCACGTCCACCAAAGCGAAGCAGTAACGGCGTAAAAGGCTGGAGGGCGCCTTTAAGATTGGAACGTTTGGAACGCGCGCCTTTGGCTACAAGGCGCACGCGGCCCGATTCTTCCGTGAAGACGTCCAGTACGAGGCTGGTTTCGCTCCACGGGCGGCTGTGCAGGACAAAAGCGCGTTGCCAGCCCTCCATCGGGGTTATTCTCAGAGATCGTCGCCGTAACCGAGGCTGCGCAGCGCGCGTTCGTCATCGGCCCAGCCGGATTTCACTTTCACCCACAGTTCAAGGTGAACAGGCGCTTCGAACATCTCCTGCATGTCTTTACGCGCTTCAATACCGATGGTTTTAATTTTGGCCCCTTTGTTGCCAATCACCATCTTCTTCTGCCCTTCACGTTCGACAAGGATCAGACCGTTGATATCGTAGCCGCCGCGCTCGTTAGAGATAAAACGCTCAATCTCAACGGTGACGGAGTACGGCAGTTCAGCGCCCAGAAAACGCATCAGCTTTTCACGGATGATTTCAGAGGCCATAAAGCGCTGAGAACGATCGGTGATGTAATCTTCCGGGAAGTGATGAATTGCTTCCGGCAGATGCTTGCGTACGATACCCGCAATGGTATCAACATTCAGACCGGTCTCGGCAGAGATCGGCACGATGTCGAGAAAGTTCATCTGGCTGGCCAGGAACTGCAGGTGCGGCAGCAGATCGGCTTTTTCCTGAACGTTATCGACTTTGTTCACCGCCAGAATTACCGGGGCTTTACCATCACGCAGCTTGTTGAGCACCATTTCGTCGTCCGGCGTCCAGCGAGTGCCTTCCACAACGAAAATCACCAGCTCAACATCACCAATCGAGCTGCTCGCCGCCTTGTTCATCAAGCGGTTAATGGCTCGTTTTTCTTCCATATGCAGGCCCGGGGTATCAACATAAATCGCCTGATACGCGCCTTCGGTATGGATGCCAACAATACGGTGACGAGTTGTCTGAGCCTTACGAGAGGTAATAGAAATCTTCTGCCCAAGCAGATTATTCAACAAGGTGGATTTGCCAACGTTCGGGCGGCCGACGATGGCAATAAATCCGCAGTAAGTTTTATCGATGCTCATTCCAGCTCCAGTTTTTTCAACGCCTGTTCGGCGGCAGCCTGCTCAGCCTTACGACGGCTCGAACCTGTGCCAACCACCGGTTCACTCAGGCCGCTGACCTGGCAGTGGATAGTAAATTCTTGATCGTGAGCTTCACCACGGACCTGCACCACCAGGTAGGACGGCAGCGGCAGGTGGCGACCCTGCAAATATTCCTGCAGGCGCGTTTTCGGATCTTTTTGTTTGTCGCCTGGGCTAATTTCATCCAGACGGGTTTGATACCAATTCAGGATCAGTTGTTCAACGGTTTGAATATCGCTGTCGAGGAAGACGCCGCCGATCAAAGCTTCAACGGTGTCCGCCAGGATCGATTCACGACGGAAACCGCCGCTTTTCAGCTCGCCTGGCCCCAAACGTAAACATTCACCGAGGTCAAACTCACGGGCTAATTCTGCCAGCGTATTACCGCGAACCAGCGTCGCGCGCATGCGGCTCATATCACCTTCATCCACACGCGGGAAACGGTGATATAACGCATTAGCGATGACAAAGCTCAAAATAGAGTCGCCTAAAAATTCTAAACGCTCGTTATGTTTGCTGCTGGCGCTACGGTGAGTTAATGCCTGCTGCAACAGCTCCTGATGATTAAAAGTGTAGCCCAGCTTCCGTTGAAGCCGATTAATTACGATGGGGTTCATGCGATACCAATAAATGAATGCGTCAACAATTCAGCACACGAAACAGACCTGATATACGCCATTCACTTAGCCATCTGGCATCGTCTGAATGCTTTTGTATACAAACCAACGCTGTTTCGTGTGCCGTGGCAACCTGTCGGTGCCAACCTAAAACTTCGGGGGAATATTCTATACACAACGACAAGGGATGTCGTTAGTCTGAGGGAATTTATCCGAGAAATAATTCACGTTGTCGCCATAATGACGACAACGTGAACGATTATTAGCAATTAATGAATACCACCAATACGGCTTAAACGCACGCCGGTCGGCCATTCACCCTCTTGCTTGTCGAAACTCATCCAGATTGCAGTCGCTTTACCCACCAGATTCGCTTCCGGCACAAATCCCCAGTAACGGCTGTCCGCGCTATTGTCACGGTTATCACCCATCATGAAGTAGTGTCCCGGTGGGACGATCCAGGTCGCTAGCTGCTGGCCAGGCTGACGGTAGTACATCCCTACCTGATCCTGCGCGATTGGCACGGTCAGAATGCGGTGCGTTACCTCACCGAGCGTTTCTTTACGTTCGGTGAGGCGAATACCGTTCTCTTTCGTTTCGTTCAACGGAACTTCAAAGAAACCGCTGGTCGCTTCCCCGCCGTTGCGACGAGCAAAGGTCTGCACAAAATCACTTGGCTGAACATCAGAGTAGGTTACCGGCAGCGCATTTTCACACGCCTGACCGGAGCTGCAACCAGGCTGAATAGTCACCTCTTTCGCCACCGGATCGTACGTCACTTTGTCTCCCGGTAAACCGACAGCGCGTTTGATGTAGTCCAGACGTGGATCTTCCGGGTATTTAAACACCACGATATCACCGCGTTTCGGATGGCCGGTTTCGATCAATGTTTTCTGGTAAATCGGATCTTTAATCCCGTAGGCGAATTTCTCCACCAGAATAAAGTCGCCAATCAACAGCGTCGGCATCATCGAACCTGACGGGATCTGGAACGGTTCATAAATAAACGAACGCACCACCAGCACGATAGCTAATACCGGGAAAACGGATGCGCCAGTTTCCAGCCAGCCCGGCTTAGGGGCCACTTTTTTCAGCGTTGCTTTATCCAGTGAATCACCTGCAGCAGCTTGTGCTGCTGTCTGACGCTCCCGGCGTTTTGGCGCGAAAATGAATTTATCTACGCACCATAAAATGCCCGTCACTAGTGTGGCAATCACCAGAATCAGGGCAAACATGTTCGCCATGCCAACTCCTTAAGATTATTTGCTGTCTTTACCGACATGCAGAATGGCGAGGAACGCTTCCTGCGGCAGTTCGACGTTACCGATCTGCTTCATGCGCTTTTTACCCTCTTTCTGTTTTTGCAGCAGCTTTTTCTTACGGCTGATGTCGCCACCGTAGCATTTCGCCAGAACGTTTTTACGCAGTTGCTTCACCGTTGAACGCGCGATGATGTGCGTGCCGATGGCCGCCTGGATCGCGATATCAAACTGCTGGCGCGGGATCAGATCTTTCATCTTCTCGACCAGCTCACGGCCACGGCTCTGGGAGTTGTCGCGGTGAGTGATCAGCGCCAGCGCATCGACACGTTCGTTATTGATGAGGACATCAACACGCACCATGTCAGACGCCTGGAAGCGTTTGAAGTTATAGTCCAGCGACGCATAGCCGCGGGAGGTCGACTTCAGGCGGTCGAAGAAGTCGAGTACCACTTCCGCCATCGGAATTTCATAGGTCAGCGCGACCTGGTTACCGTGATAAACCATGTTGGTTTGTACGCCACGTTTCTCGATACACAGCGTGATGACGTTACCAAGGTAAGCCTGCGGCAGCAGCATGTGACACTCGGCGATCGGCTCGCGCAGTTCGTAGATGTTGTTCAGCGGCGGCAGCTTGGACGGGCTATCGACGTAGATTGTCTCCTTCGCCGTGGTTTCCACTTCGTAAACTACGGTCGGCGCGGTAGTGATCAGATCCAGATCGTATTCACGTTCCAGACGTTCCTGAATGATCTCCATGTGCAACAGGCCGAGGAAGCCACAGCGGAAGCCAAAGCCCAGCGCGGTTGAGCTTTCCGGCTCATAGAACAAGGAAGCGTCGTTCAGGCTCAGCTTGCCGAGCGCATCACGGAAGTTTTCGTAATCGTCAGAGCTGACCGGGAACAGACCTGCATAAACCTGCGGTTTCACCTTCTTGAAACCTGGCAGCGCTTTCTCTGCCGGGTTACGCGCAGACGTTAAGGTATCACCCACCGGGGCGCCAAGGATGTCTTTAATCGCACAAACCAACCAACCTACCTCGCCGCATTTCAGCTCGGTACGGTCAACCTGTTTCGGCGTGAAGATACCCAGACGGTCAGCGTTATAAACCTGACCGGTGCTCATCACTTTAATCTTGTCGCCTTTACGCATGGTGCCGTTTTTAATACGCACCAGCGAAACCACGCCCAGGTAGTTATCGAACCAGGAGTCGATGATCAGCGCCTGCAATGGGCCTTCCGGATCGCCTTCCGGCGGCGGAATGTCGCGCACCAGACGTTCCAGCACGTCGGTCACGCCCACGCCGGTTTTCGCCGAGCAGCGTACTGCGTCGGTGGCGTCGATGCCGACGATATCTTCAATTTCTTCCGCTACACGCTCAGGGTCAGCGGCTGGCAGGTCAATTTTGTTCAGTACCGGCACCACTTCCAGATCCATTTCCATGGCGGTGTAGCAGTTGGCCAGCGTTTGCGCTTCTACACCCTGCCCGGCGTCAACCACCAGCAGTGCGCCTTCACAGGCGGCAAGCGAGCGGGAAACTTCATATGAGAAGTCGACGTGGCCCGGTGTGTCGATAAAGTTAAGCTGATAGGTTTCACCATCAGATGCTTTGAAATCGAGCGTCACGCTCTGCGCTTTGATAGTAATACCGCGCTCACGCTCAAGATCCATCGAGTCGAGAACCTGCGCTTCCATTTCACGGTCAGACAGGCCACCGCAGATCTGGATAATACGGTCAGACAGCGTCGATTTACCGTGGTCGATGTGAGCTATGATTGAAAAGTTACGTATGTTCTTCATATAGAGTAATTATTGTGCCTTACGCCCGCCTGAGCAGGCTCTGAGAAGTCGCTGATCTGAGCTTAACGTCTGTTTAAGTGAAACGCCGCATTCTACACTACAACGCTGAGGCGAGGAAACGTTCATAGAGCAAGGATAGCGGGAACTGGAAACAACCTTACAAAGTCGGTGAAACTTTTGCCGGATGGCAGCATAAACGCCTTATCCGGCCTACGCCTGCATCTGAAAACGCGGTAGGCCTGATAAGCACAGCGCCATCAGACAAAGATATCACTGCTGGGTTTCAACGCGAATAAGATCGGGCGGGAGGGCAACGTTCAGAATGACCGGCTGCCAGGCTTCACGTTCAGCAAGCTTACGGGAATATCCGCGGGCGATCAGGAATCCGCCCACGCCACCCAGTACAGCCCCGCTTAAAGCTGCCAGGTCGGAGCCAAACAGCACCTGGAACAGCGCCGCGAAAAGAAAGAGCCCCGCCAGCGGAGACATATAAACCAGCATCGCCGATCCCAACAGGCTCCTCTCGGCAATGCCCAGCTCAACTTTTTGACCAGGGGCCAATGGCTCATCGCTGGGTACCACAATAGTGTGCGTGGTCTGCGGTCCAAGTTTATTCAGCACGCGGCTCCCGCACCCGGCCCGGGAAGCACAGCTGCTACATGACGCTTTCACATCACAGCTAACCGTCGCGAGACCATTTTGCCAGGAAACGACTGTCGCCCACTCTTTGATCATTGTGCGGCCCTGAACTTAATATTGTCCGCGATACGCTTCGCCGTTTGTGGCGGCAGTTCGCCCACTATCGTAATTTCCGCGTTATCACGCACGCTGGTGCTGACCGTTCTACGCCCGGTTCGCAGCAGTTGATCGGTGCTGTTTTGCGTCGCACGGTTTACGTTCACGGAGAAACTGAACAGGCCATCCGAATAAAGGCGTGATTCAATCGGCATGTTATCCATGGTCGGCAGCGGACGTCGACTGCTGGAGACTTCACTAAAGCCTTGCGGCACCCATGACGGACTCCAGTTGAAGTTGGTTTTTTCACCCGCGGGAACCGACAGCAACGGCGGTAGATTGGCTTTCGCCAGCGTCTGCATGCTGTCGCTAACGCCGTTGTTTACGGTAAAGGCGATGACGCGGAACTGTTCCAGCGTTTCGCCATCACGATCGAGAAGATCGACACGCATCGGTAGCTTGGTTTCGGTGTCCATCCAGACGATATAGCTGTAACGGGTGCCGTCACGAGCGACAACGCGGATCACTTCACAGAGCCGATCGGCAATGCGAGTGCGGCCTACTGAAATAAAATCATAGTAGGGTGCAAGGCGTTTGAAGTCGGTATAAATCAGGGATGGCAATGAATCAACGATATAGTCGCCGTTCAGCGTGAACGGTTCGAGCCCAGGCTCGAAATAACTTATTTCATTGCCGCGTTGCACCACTTCCCGGCGCGGTCCATCCAATTGCAACAACTGCGCTAACGGACGGTTATCCTGGCGGGCATGGCGATAACGTAGGGATTCAACACCCTGTTTATTGATGCTGACAAATGACAGCTCATAGGTTAGCGACTGGCTGGCCAGATTCATCTGCTGCAACAACGCCCCGGACGCAGGATTGGCCGAGGCGTTTACAGAGAAGAACAGGCTACCAGCCACAAGTGACATGGCAAACCAAAGTTGCTTCATTACTGCGATTGCGTTCCTAAAGTTTGAATTCCTGGCACCTGCACAGCGGCTTGCTGTGTTTGCGCCTGCTCAAACTGAAGCTGTTCAGAGTGCAGTCGACGTTGCAGTTCGTAATCCTGCAACATGGCATTAATACGACGACGCTGCTCCTGTACCTGCTGCTGCTGACCGCCGCTGGCTGTCGCGTCAGAAGGTACACCCAAGCTTACCGGACTGGCTTTACCCATCATCGGTAATGTATTAAATACCGGCGTTTCGGGCTGCTGGGACGTTTCAGATTGACCGTTATAGTGCTGGACGCCAACAATAACTGCAAGTGATACACACGCGGCCACCCCCATTTGGGTAAGCTGCGCGGCCCACGGACGCATTTTCTTCCAGAATGGCATTTTCTGCCACTGGTGCGGAGCTGGCTGGGCCTCAGGAATCAATGGCGCCGTCTGACGTACTGGCTCATCCTGGATGGCAGCCATTACGCGGGCGGAAATATCGAAATGGAGAACGTCGGCGGTATCACCTCGCATGGAATCGCGAATAAGGTGATAACTCTCCCAGGTTTTTTGCATTTCCGGGTCGTGAGTCAGCTCTTTAAGCAACTCAGTATCCAGCGTTTCGCCATCCATTAAAGCGGAAAGTTTTTCTTTCTGCATGCCTAATACCTTTTCCAGTATCCCGCTATCGTCAACGCCTGATAAGCGGTTGAACTTTATTATCAATAGCTTCCCTCGCTCGGAAGATACGTGAACGCACCGTACCTACCGGACAATCCATGATAGCGGCTATCTCTTCATAGCTCAGGCCATCCAGCTCCCGCAAGGTTATTGCCATGCGTAAATCTTCCGGGAGGGACTCAATAGTTCGGAAAACTATCTGTCTCAGTTCTTCTGACAACATTAAGTTCTCAGGGTTCGAAATTTCTTTCAGTGCACCGCCACTTTCGTAGTTTTCTGCTTCAATCGCATCTATATCACTGGAAGGTGGACGACGCCCCTGAGCGACCAGGTAATTCTTCGCTGTATTGACTGCGATACGATACAGCCAGGTATAAAAAGCACTATCCCCCCGGAACGAGTCCAGCGCACGATAGGCCTTGATAAATGCTTCTTGTACTACATCGGGTACATCGCCCGACGGTACATAGCGAGAAACCAGACTCGCCACCTTATGCTGATAGCGGACTACCAGTAGGTTAAAGGCTTTCTGATCTCCCTTCTGGACCCGTTCTACCAGGACCTGGTCCGTTAACTGCTCGCTCATCCGAGGTAAAGTCTCCCCAAACCAAATTTCCACGCGCTGTCGAAACGCCACTCCATAAGCTTCACTATGAGCAAGCAAATGCTTAGAGTGCTCAAGTTTCGTAAAGTTCCGTTACGCATTTGTTTTTTGTTTGTCATGTTGTAGACAGGTCTTATCTCTCATTATAAGTCTACATAACCCGATCAACGCACTATCTGTAAGAAATGCCCATTTCACCGCTTGCAGAGTAACCCAACGGCCACTTTATTTCATCACATAATCTGATGCTAACGGCCTGCTTCACAAAATAATTTTGCTCATTTCGGCCTCGTCATACTTTTTCTTTCATGTTTAGCCATTGCAACACATTTAAAAATAAAACGTGCAGCAACGCGTATTCTGGTGCTATTGTGAGCAAACAATGTTTAGTAAATTAAACAAAAATTATGAATACAACTCCTGAATTATCCTGTGACGTGCTGATCATTGGCAGCGGAGCTGCCGGACTCTCGCTGGCGCTGCGGCTGGCTGAGAAACATCAGGTTATTGTACTGAGCAAAGGTCCTGTTAGCGAAGGCTCGACGTTTTATGCTCAGGGTGGTATTGCCGCGGTTTTCGATGAAACCGACAGTATCGACTCCCACGTTGAAGATACGCTGGTTGCCGGGGCCGGACTTTGCGATCGTCATGCGGTAGAGTTTGTCGCCAGCAATGCCCGCACCTGTGTGCAGTGGCTTATCGATCAGGGTGTGTTATTTGATACGCAGGTTCAGCCCAACGGTGAAGAGAGTTATCACCTGACCCGTGAAGGCGGTCATAGTCATCGACGCATCCTGCATGCTGCGGATGCTACCGGTAAAGAAGTCGAAACCACCCTTGTCAGCCAGGCGCAAAATCATCCTAACATACAGGTTCTGGAGCGCAGTAATGCCGTCGATCTGATTGTCTCTGATAAAATCGGCCTGCCGGGAACGCGTCGGATTGTTGGGGCCTGGATCTGGAATCGTAATAAAGAAGCTGTCGAAACCTGCCATGCGAAGTCAGTGGTGTTAGCTACCGGCGGCGCGTCAAAAGTGTATCAGTACACTACCAATCCGGATATCTCCTCGGGGGACGGGATTGCGATGGCCTGGCGCGCGGGATGTCGTGTCGCCAATCTTGAATTTAACCAGTTTCATCCAACGGCGCTGTATCATCCGCAGGCGCGCAATTTCCTGCTGACCGAGGCGCTGCGTGGCGAAGGCGCGCACCTGAAGCGCCCGGACGGCTCGCGCTTTATGCCCGATTTTGACGAGCGTGGCGAACTGGCTCCCCGCGATATCGTCGCCCGTGCCATTGACCACGAGATGAAGCGTCTGGGCGCTGACTGCATGTTCCTCGACATCAGCCATAAACCGGAAGCATTTGTTCGTCAGCATTTCCCGATGATTTATGAAAAACTGCTGGGACTGGGCATCGATTTGACCAAAGAGCCGGTCCCTATCGTTCCTGCCGCGCACTATACCTGCGGCGGTGTGATGGTTGATGACTTTGGCCGCACGGATGTCGACGGTCTGTATGCCATCGGCGAAGTGAGCTATACCGGCCTGCATGGCGCCAACCGTATGGCGTCGAACTCATTGCTTGAGTGCCTGGTTTACGGCTGGTCAGCCGCTGAAGATATCGACAGGCGAATGCCTTACGCACGCGGTGTCAACACACTTCCCGCCTGGGATGAAAGTCGTGTGGAAAATCCGGATGAGTTGGTGGTGATTCAACATAACTGGCATGAGCTGCGCTTATTTATGTGGGACTACGTCGGTATTGTGCGTACGACTAAGCGCCTGGAGCGCGCGCTGCGCCGTATCACCATGCTGCAACAGGAAATCGACGAGTATTACGCCCATTTCCGCGTGTCGAACAATTTGCTGGAACTGCGCAACCTGGTGCAGGTTGCCGAGCTGATTGTACGCTGCGCAATGATGCGCAAAGAGAGTCGGGGCCTGCACTACACGCTGGATTATCCTGAACAACTTCCCGAATCAGGCCCGTCCATCCTCTCGCCGCTAAGTCATCACATAAACAGATAAAACGCCTGGGTCAGCGCCGTGTAACCTTCAGAGTAACGTTGGTCTGGCCCACGGATAACCAACCTGTCGCTAAAGCACTCCCCGGCCTGCGGGGAGAATGCCAACAATACACGATGTGGTAGCCGGGCCTCAGTTTCTGCCACATCCGTACGTAAACGCAAATGCCAGCCCATACTTAATGCCTGCTGGGTAAAGGCGTTACCAATTTGTTCCGGCAGCACGACACAAAAAAAACCATCTTCTGTAATACTCCCCGCCGCCAGCGCCAGCAATGCTTCATGATCGAGCGCGGTCGTGTAACGTGCCTGCTCGCGCTGCGGCGTGGCGCATTCCACTCCCTGTTCATAATAAGGTGGATTGCTGATAATCAAATCAAAACGCACGGTCTGGCGTGGTATCCATTGCTGCGCATCTGCTGTATGAACGCTGACGCGATGCATCCACGGAGATTGCGCGATGTTCTCCTGCGCCTGCTGCGCGGCGTCAACATCAAGCTCCACGGCGTCAATGATGACATTTTCATCAGTACGCTGGGCCAGCATCAACGCCAACAGGCCGCTCCCAGTACCAATATCCAGGATCCGTTTTACGCCCGCAACGGGGGCCCAGGCCCCTAATAAAATACCGTCCGTTCCGACTTTCATCGCACAACGATCATGCGCCACAAAAAACTGCTTAAATGTAAATCCATTACGTCTAAGTACGGATGTAGACTGGGGCATGGAGAACAACCTTCCTGGGGAAAAAAGACGATAACATAGGATAAAAACAATACCTGAGAAGCTATATCCATACAAACAGATGAAGATTGCAGCCGTAACGTCTATAATCAGCGCCCCACACAGAGGTAGAACATGACTGTAACGACTTTTTCCGAACTTGAACTCGATGAAAGCCTTCTGGATGCCCTCCAGGAAAAAGGTTTCACTCGCCCGACCGCCATTCAGGCTGCCGCCATTCCGCCTGCGCTCGATGGCCGTGATGTACTCGGTTCTGCGCCGACAGGCACCGGTAAAACGGCGGCATATTTGCTGCCAGCGTTGCAGCACCTGCTCGACTTCCCGCGCAAAAAATCTGGCCCACCGCGCATTTTAATTCTGACGCCAACGCGCGAACTGGCGATGCAGGTTGCCGACCACGCCCGTGAACTGGCGAAGAATACGCATCTGGATATCGCCACAATTACCGGCGGCGTGGCTTACATGAACCATATGGAAGTCTTTAGCGAAAACCAGGATATCGTGGTCGCCACCACCGGTCGCCTGCTGCAATACATCAAAGAAGAGAATTTCGACTGCCACGCGGTTGAAACGCTGATCCTCGATGAGGCAGACCGTATGCTGGACATGGGCTTTGCCCAGGACATCGAACATATCGCCGGTGAAACCCGCTGGCGTAAGCAGACGATGTTATTCTCTGCCACGCTGGAAGGCGACGCGATTAAAGATTTTGCCGAGCGCCTGCTGGAGGATCCGGTTGAGGTTTCGGCGGATCCATCGACCCGCGAACGCAAGAAGATCCATCAATTTTACTACCGTGCCGATGACATCGAGCACAAAACGGCTCTGCTGATCCATCTGTTAAAACAGCCAGAAGCGACCCGTTCGATTGTTTTTGTACGTAAGCGTGAGCGTGTGCACGAACTGGCAGGCTGGCTGCGCCAGGCTGGCATTAATAACTGCTATCTCGAAGGCGAGATGGTACAGATCAAGCGTAACGAAGCGATCAAACGCCTGACCGATGGTCGTGTGAACGTACTGGTTGCGACCGATGTTGCCGCTCGCGGGATCGACATTCCTGATGTTAGCCACGTGTTTAACTACGACATGCCGCGCAGTGGTGATGCCTATCTACACCGCATTGGCCGTACCGGCCGCGCTGGCCGTAAAGGTACCGCGATTTCTCTGGTTGAAGCGCACGACCACCTGCTGCTTGGTAAAGCGAGCCGCTATATCGACGAACCGCTGAAGGCGCGCGTTATTGACGAACTGCGTCCGACAACTCGTGCGCCAAGTGAGAAATCTAACGGCAAGCCGTCCAAGAAAGTGCTGGCGAAGCGCGCCGAGCAAAAAGCCAAAGAAAAAGAGAAACCGCGCGTGAAGAAACGTCACCGCGACGCCAAAAATATCGGCAAACGTCGTAAGCCGAGCGGAACGGCTCCCCAGCAGTCCGACAAAGAGTAAAACCGTATGCCGGGCCGTTTAGCCCGGCATTTTTTCATGCGTCGCAAAGCTCTCTTCAATACACTCAATAAACGCCCGCATCGCCGGGCTAACGACTTTCCCAGCATGGTAACCGCACAATGCTGTAATTAACTCCGGCTGTTCGCTGAACGGTAACTCAACCAATTCCCCTGAACGGAGCTCCTTCTCAACGGCAAAACGCGGCAAAAAACTGACGCCAAGATTTGCCGATACGCAGTGCTTGATGCTCTCAATACTCCACAACTCAATCGTATTTTCCAGCGTAATATGACGCTTACGCAGTAGCCCTTCGAAGCGTTGTCTGAAAATACATTGCGGTTCATTAATGATAAAGCTGCAGGGAATGTGCTGGTGATGCCGGGTGAAATCAACGTGCTGCAGCAGAGGCGACGCAACCAGCGCCAGTGACTGATCGCCCAGCGGTATCATCTCAAGTGCATCATCATTACCAACACGATAAAACACGCCCAGATCAACCTCATCACCGAGCAACGCATCGCGAATGACATAGCAGTTGAGCGACTGTAAGGACAACCGCACATGAGGCGCGCGTTGTTTAAATCGCTGTAGAACCTGCGGCATTTTATACGCCAGCAGCGTTTCGCCGGTCGCAACGCGTAGATCGCCGCTCGGCTGCGCATCCTGCTGCGCTGACTGACGAATCGATGCCATCACGCGGGTCAGGTCGTGTATATGCGGCATCAACCGTTTGCCCTCACTGGTGAGACACATTCTGCGGCCAATTTTTTCGAACAGCTGCACCGAAAGCTCTTGCTCAAGCTGCTGAATATGAAACGTCACGGTCGATTGCGTACAACAAAGCTTTTGTGACGCCCGCAGGAACGACCCCTCTTCCACCACCGTTTTTAACGTAATAAACCGACGTAAATCCATCCGCACCAACCCATCGAAAATATCGAACTCAGAATGCAAAAACATTCATTTTTTTAAATGTTTTGACTCGGGTACTGTCTACCAAAACAGAGGAGATAACAAGTGACCCCCATACTTTTAAGTGCATTCTGGACCTATACATTGATTACCGCGCTAACCCCCGGCCCAAATAACATCCTTGCGCTCAGTGCTGCGACGTCACACGGTTTTCGCCAGAGCACGCGCGTGCTTGCCGGGATGAGTCTGGGCTTTTTAATCGTCATGCTGATATGCGCCGGGATTTCGTTTTCGCTTGCCGCGATGGATCCTGCCATCATCCACTGGCTCAGTTGGGCAGGCGCGGCATATATCTTGTGGCTGGCATTGAAAATCGCCACCAGCCCGGCGGCAAACGATAATTTGCAGTCCGAACCGATCGGCTTCTGGGCGAGTTTTGGCTTGCAGTTTGTTAACGTCAAAATCATTTTGTACGGCATTACCGCGTTATCCACGTTCGTACTGCCCTATACGCAGGATGCACACTGGCTGATTGGGGTGAGTATTCTGCTGGCGCTGATCGGCACCTTTGGTAATGCATGTTGGGCACTAGCAGGCCATCTTTTTCAGCGCCTCTTTCGCCGTTACGGCCGACAGTTGAATATCATTCTGGCGCTGCTGTTAGTGTATTGCGCAGTACGAATTTTTTACTAACGGATATAAAAAAGCGGAAGACGCGCTGGCATCTTCCGCTTTTGATTCTCTGCTAAACGGGGTTATTCCCCGCGAGCCTTACAGGCTCTCAGTAAAGGTACGAGCAATAACATCGCGCTGCTGTTCTGGGGTCAGAGAGTTGAAACGTACCGCATAACCAGAAACACGGATGGTCAGCTGCGGATATTTTTCCGGATGCTTAACCGCATCTTCCAGCGTTTCGCGACGCAGAACGTTCACGTTCAGGTGCTGACCACCTTCCACGCGAACTTCCGGCTGTACGTCTACCGGCACTTCACGGTATTCGATTTCACCCAGTTTGCTGACGGCAACGACGTCATCCGCATTGAAACCTGCTTTCGCAACGATGCAGCGTGCTTCGCCTTTTTCGCTGTCCAGCAGCCAGAAAGAGTTCAGCAGGTCGTCGTTTGCAGCTTTAGTAATCTGGATACCTGTAATCATTTGATGCCTCCCCGGCAAAATTATTTGATCTCGGTTGGCCGTCATCCGGCCAATTGGTAAAACCATTGTTGCTTGAGTGTATATATACCCCTCACACACCCTTGAATCTTTGATTTAAATCAATAAAAACCACACATGAAAAGTGGTGATAGGTTGATTTTATTGTTTTACATCAACTTACGCCACGTACACAGCTAAACTTTTTACATAAATTTTCAACTATCTTTAAGGCCCATGCCGTTGAGAAACGTACAGAATTTTGCGACGTGGTAAGAAGCAGTTAAGCTAGAGAGATTGAAAATTCGCAGGAGAGCGAGATGGCCACCGAATTAACCTGGCACGATGTGCTGGCAGATGAGAAACAGCAGCCTTATTTTGTTAACACGCTACATACTGTCGCTGGCGAGCGTCAGTCGGGTATGACAATTTACCCGCCGCAAAAAGATGTGTTTAACGCTTTTCGCTTTACCGAACTTGGCGACGTGAAAGTCGTCATCCTGGGGCAGGATCCTTACCACGGTCCAGGCCAGGCACACGGTCTCGCGTTCTCTGTTCGTCCGGGTATTGCCACTCCCCCCTCGCTGCTGAACATGTACAAAGAGCTGGAAGCGACGATTCCTGGCTTCACGCGCCCAACTCACGGTTATCTGGAAAGCTGGGCACGTCAGGGGGTACTGTTACTGAATACCGTACTCACCGTCCGCGCCGGTCAGGCACATTCGCACGCCAGCCTGGGGTGGGAAACCTTCACCGATAAAGTCATCAGCTTGATTAATCAGCATCGCGAAGGCGTCGTATTCCTGCTCTGGGGTTCACACGCACAAAAGAAAGGCGCGATTATTGATACCCAACGTCACCATGTGTTGAAAGCGCCGCACCCGTCACCGCTCTCCGCGCATCGTGGTTTCTTTGGCTGCAATCACTTTGTACTGGCTAATGAATGGCTGGAACAACGAGGTGAAAAACCGATTGACTGGACGCCGGTGTTACCTGCAGAAAGTGAGTAAAAAAATGCCAGCGATTCGCTGGCATTTTTATTATCAGGCTTTGTTCTGACGCCACCACTCCGCGAGCAGTACGCCGGTTGCCACAGATACGTTGAGCGTTTCAACGTTACCCGTACCGTCAATCGCCACGCACAGGTCGTCACTTGAGCATGCCGCTTCCGGCAGCGCTTCACGCTCACGCCCTAATACCAGCACCATTTTTTCCGGCAGCGTGGTAGTAAACAACGGTTTGCCTTTCACGCTTGAGGTCATCACTACCGTGTAACCTGCCTTACGGAAGTCGTCCAGCACATCGACAATGCTGTCACCGGTGATCGGCTGAACATGCTCTGCGCCACCTTCAGCGGTACGGATTGCCGCACCTGATTCCAGCAGCGCCGCATCCTGTACCACCACGCCTTTCACACCAAAGTGGGCGCAGCTACGCATCATTCCGCCCAGGTTGTGCGGGTTAGCGATGTCTTCCAGAGCCAGTACGCAGTCCTGCGCCCCAGCCTGACCCACCCACTGCTTAACGGTGGTACCGTTACGTTTTTTGATCAGGAAACAAACACCGCCATGGTGCTCAGTACCGGAGGCTTTCGCCAGCTCAGCTTCATCAACCACATGGTAGGCTTTACGGTTTGCCGCCATCCAGCGTAATGCTTCTTTAAAGCGCGGGGTGACGCTCTGCACGAACCAGGCGCGAACAATAGCGTCCGGACGACTCTGGAACAGAGCCTGACAGGCATTTTCACCGTAAACGCGGGTTTCTTCCGCGCGCTGACGACGTAAGACTTCAGGATCGATAAAACTCTTGCCGCTAATGCCACCATGATCGGCTTTATCCTCAGCATCATCATTCGGTGCGCGGGACACGGTACGCCATGGTGAATCTTCACGTCTGCGATCGCGTTCTGCATCGCGGTCACGACCACGTTCACGGCCGCGTTCGCTGTTCGGACCCTTTCTGTCATCACGGGCAGGGCGACGACCGCCTTCGGCTCGGGAAGTACCGGGGCGTCCGCCGCCTTTACCAGTACGTGGATTTTGGGTGCGTTTATCCGAGTCATCGTCACTGCGGACGTACATCACTTTGACCTTGCCGTTTTTGTTCTTCAGTTCGTCGCTCATGTTTTTCTCCACCTGCTCTGCGCGAAGCGCGCAGATTACCCGATGTGCACGTCGTTAGCCATTATTTCATTTAAAAGCTAAGGACTATTGTACTCATTGAATAAAACGCATTGTTGTTTAGAACAGACTCCCCGATAATATGTAACATAATAGAAACATACTGGCGTCACTGCCATGAAGTCCACACTACTCATCCAGAGGTTAGTTATGAATACCGTTTGTACCAGCTGCCAGGCTATCAACCGCATTCCCGACGATCGTGTCCAGGAAGCGGCTAAATGCGGACGCTGTGGTCACGACCTGTTCGATGGGGAGGTGATCAATGCGACCGGTGAAACACTGGATAAACTGTTAAAAGACGATCTCCCGGTGGTGGTTGATTTTTGGGCCCCCTGGTGCGGACCATGCCGTAACTTTGCCCCAATTTTTGAAGATGTCGCGGAAGAGCGTAGCGGTAAAGTACGTTTTGTTAAAGTGAATACAGAAGCCGAGCGTGAGCTCAGCGCCCGCTTCGGCATCCGCAGTATTCCGACCATCATGATCTTCAGAAAAGGTGAAATCGTCGATATGCTTAATGGCGCCGTACCTAAGGCTCCGTTTGATAGCTGGCTTAACGAATCATTATAATCTCTGCGGGGCGCATCTTGTGCCCCGTTTTCACCTCTGCGACAATAGCGTTTTTCAACGTGTTCCCCCATGACCGATAACGCAGTTCTTCAGTTACGCGCTGAGCGCCTCGCGCGCGCCACGCGTCCTTTCCTCGCCCGAGGTAACCGTATTCGTCGCTGCCAGCGCTGCCTGCTGCCGCTAAAGCTCTGCTTATGCGCAACGTTAGTACCGTCTGAGGCCAAAAGCCGTTTTTGTCTGGTCATGTTTGATACAGAGCCGATGAAGCCCAGTAACACGGGACGTTTAATCGCCGATATTTTGCCCGATACCGCGGCTTTTCAGTGGTCACGCACCGAACCGCCGCAGGCGCTGCTTGAACTGGTCAAAAATCCTGATTACCAGCCGATGGTGGTATTCCCGGCTTCCTATGCGGGCGAAGAGCGCGAAGTGATTTTCACGCCGCCGACCGGCAAACCGCCGTTGTTTATTATGCTCGATGGCACCTGGCCGGAAGCGCGTAAAATGTTCCGCAAAAGCCCGTACCTCGACAACCTGCCGGTGATCTCCGTTGATTTATCGCGCCTTTCTGCTTATCACCTGCGTGGTATTCACGCCGAAGGGCAATACTGTACTGCCGAAGTCGCCATCGCTTTGCTGGATCTGGCTGGCGATAGGCAAGCTGCGGAAGGGTTAAGCGATCACTTCACTCGCTTTAAAACCCGTTACCTGGCAGGAAAAACTCAACATCAGGGAAGCGTCACAGCAGACTCGACAGAAAGCGTTTAAAATCATTCGGTCACTGGTGTCATTAAGGAAGCCGATATGAGTCAACGTGGTCTGGAAGCACTACTGCGACCGAAATCCATTGCGGTGATTGGGGCGTCGATGAAGCCTAACCGCGCGGGTTACCTGATGATGCGTAATCTGCTTGCCGGCGGTTTCAATGGGCCAGTTCTACCGGTGACGCCCGCCTGGAAAGCGGTATTGGGCGTACTGGCCTGGCCCAATATCAGCAGCTTGCCTTTTAGCCCCGACCTCGCCGTGTTGTGCACCAATGCCAGCCGTAACCTGGCATTGCTCGAAGCGCTTGGCGAGAAAGGCTGTAAAACCTGCATTATTCTTTCGGCTCCCGCGGCCCAGCATGCAGAACTGCTGGCCTGCGCCTCACGCTATAAAATACGCCTGCTGGGTCCCAACAGTCTGGGACTTCTCGCCCCCTGGCAGGGACTTAACGCCAGCTTTTCCCCCGTCCCGATTAAGCGCGGCAAGCTGGCTTTTATCTCTCAATCCGCCGCCGTATCCAATACCATACTCGACTGGGCACAGCAGAGAGAAATGGGCTTTTCTTACTTTATCGCGTTGGGTGACAGCCTGGATATCGACGTTGATGAGCTGCTGGATTACCTGGCGCGCGACAGTAAAACCAGCGCAATATTGCTCTATCTCGAACATTTGAGCGATGCCCGGCGCTTTGTCTCTGCCGCCCGTAGCGCCGCGCGCAATAAACCCATTCTGGTGATTAAGAGTGGCCGCAGCCCGGCAGCGCAGCGTTTACTGCACACCAGTGCAGGGATGGACCCAGCCTGGGATGCGGCTATTCAGCGCGCCGGTTTATTACGCGTGCAAGATACTCACGAGCTGTTCTCGGCGGTCGAAACCCTGAGTCACATGCGCCCGCTGCGTGGTGACAGACTAATGATCATCAGTAACGGCGCCGCACCTGCCGCACTGGCATTGGATGAGCTATGGTCGAAGAATGGCAAACTCGCCACGCTGAGTGAAGATACCTGCCAGAAATTACGCGATGCGCTACCAGCCCATGTTGATATCGGCAACCCGTTGGATCTTCGTGACGACGCCAGTAGCGAACACTATGTAAAAACGCTGGATATTTTGCTCACCAGCCAGGACTTCGACGCGCTGATGGTGATTCATTCGCCCAGCGCCGCCGCCCCCGGGACCGAAAGCGCGCAAGCGTTGATCGAAGCAGTAAAGCAGCATCCTCGAGGGAAATTTATCTCCATACTGACCAACTGGTGTGGGGAGTTTTCTTCCCAGGAAGCCCGTAGGCTATTTAGCGAAGCAGGGGTGCCCACCTACCGTACACCGGAAGGAACCATCACCGCATTTATGCATATGGTTGAGTATCGGCGTAACCAGAAGCAACTGCGAGAAACGCCTGCGCTACCGGACTACCTGACCACGAACACCGCCGAGGCGCATAATCTGTTACAGCAGGCGATTGCCGAAGGGGCCACATCGCTGGATACCCATGAAGTACAGCCGATTTTACAAGCTTATGGCTTACACACGCTCCCGACCTGGATCGCCAGCGACAGCGCGGAAGCTGTGCATATCGCAGAGCAGATCGGCTATCCGGTGGCGCTCAAGCTGCGTTCCCCTGATATCCCGCATAAATCGGAAGTTCAGGGGGTAATGCTCTACCTGCGTACGGCAACAGAGGTACAGCAGGCCGCGAATGCGATTTTTGATCGGGTGAAAATGGCCTGGCCGCAGGCGCGTATCCACGGTTTATTAGTGCAAAGCATGGCGAATCGCGCTGGCGCTCAGGAGCTTCGCGTCGTCGTTGAACACGATCCGGTATTTGGCCCACTGATTATGCTGGGTGAAGGTGGGGTTGAGTGGCGACCAGAAGAGCAAGCCGTGGTGGCATTGCCGCCATTGAACATGAATCTGGCGCGTTATCTGGTTATCCAGGGGATCAAAAATAAGAAGATCCGCGCTCGTAGCGCACTACGCCCACTGGATATCGCCGGACTAAGCCAGCTTCTGGTGCAGGTATCCAACCTGATCGTCGATTGTCCGGAAATTCAGCGTCTGGATATCCATCCGCTGCTGGCCTCCGCCGGTGAATTTACCGCGCTGGACGTCACGCTGGACATTGCCCCTTTCACGGGCGATAACGAAAGCAGATTGGCTGTACGCCCCTACCCTCATCAGCTTGAAGAGTGGGTTGAGTTGAAGAACGGCGAGCGCTGCCTGTTCCGCCCCATTTTGCCTGAGGATGAACCTCATCTGCAGCAGTTCATTTCTCAGGTAACCAAAGAAGATCTTTATTATCGCTATTTTAGTGAGATCAACGAATTTACCCATGAAGATTTAGCCAATATGACACAGATCGACTACGATCGTGAAATGGCCTTTGTCGCTGTGCGTTGTAGAGATAATCATGAAGAGATCCTCGGCGTGACGCGAGCTATCTCGGATCCTGATAACGTAGATGCCGAGTTTGCCGTCCTGGTTCGTTCTGATCTCAAAGGACTTGGACTGGGTCGCCGATTGATGGAAAAATTAATTGCCTATACCCGAGATCACGGACTTAGACGTTTGAATGGTATTACGATGCCAAACAATCGCGGTATGGTCGCCCTGGCCCGGAAACTCGGGTTCGTTGTTGACGTCCAACTCGAAGAGGGGATTGTTGGGCTAACGCTTAATCTGGCCCAATTTGAGGAATCGTGAGTAAGGTACTGGAAATGTTGACCACATTAATGGGTACTGGTGGTATCATTGCCCGCTTATGTCGTCTGCATAGCACAGAGGACCCTTCAATGAACAGAGAAGAAATGCACTGTGATGTTGTCAAAATTTAAGCGTAATAAACATCAACAACACCTTGCCCAACTACCCAAGATTTCTCAGTCAGTTGATGATGTAGATTTCTTTTATGCTCCCGCTAATTTCAGGGAGACTCTGCTGGAAAAAATCGCCAGCGCGACGCGACGGATCTGCATTATTGCGCTGTACCTGGAACAGGATGACGGTGGCAAAGGCATACTCGACGCGCTCTATGCGGCAAAACGGCAGCGTCCTGAACTGGATGTCCGGGTGCTTGTCGACTGGCACCGAGCCCAGCGCGGGCGCATTGGTGCTGCGGCATCTAATACCAATGCTGACTGGTATTGCCGCATGGCGCAAGAAAACCCCGGTATCGATATTCCTGTCTATGGCGTGCCGATTAACACGCGCGAAGCCCTTGGCGTTCTGCATTTCAAAGGCTTTATCATCGATGACAGCGTCCTGTATAGCGGCGCCAGCCTGAACGATGTTTATCTGCATCAGCATGATAAATATCGCTACGACCGTTATCAGCTGATTCGCAACGCGCAAATGGCCGATATCATGTTCAATTGGGTGGCGCAAAACCTGATGAATGGTCGCGGCGTTAATCGTCTTGATGATATCAATCGCCCTAAAAGCCCGGAAATTAAAAACGACATCCGCTTGTACCGTCAGGAACTGCGCGATGCGTCATTCCATTTTCAGGGAGATGCGGATAATGAACAGCTTTCTGTTACGCCTCTGGTTGGACTCGGAAAATCCAGTCTGTTAAATAAGACTATTTTCCACCTCATGCCCTGCGCAGAGCACAAACTCACAATTTGTACCCCTTATTTCAATCTGCCCGCCATACTGGTGCGCAATATCATTCAGCTGCTGCGTGAAGGGAAAAAGGTCGAAATCATTGTCGGTGATAAAACCGCCAACGACTTTTATATCCCGGAAGATGAGCCTTTTAAAATCATCGGCGCGCTGCCCTATCTGTATGAAATTAACCTGCGCCGTTTCCTGAGCAGACTGCAATATTATGTGAATACCGACCAGTTAGTCGTGCGCTTATGGAAAGATGATGACAACACTTATCATCTGAAAGGTATGTGGGTTGATGATAAATGGATGCTGCTCACCGGCAACAACCTTAATCCTCGAGCCTGGCGTCTGGATCTGGAAAATGCCATCCTTATCCACGATCCTAAGCAAGAGCTGGCGCCCCAGCGCGATAAAGAGCTGGAGCTTATCCGCACGCATACCACCGTGGTTAAGCACTACCGCGACCTGCAAAGCATTGCTGACTATCCAGTCAAAGTGCGTAAGCTGATCCGTCGACTACGCCGTATTCGTATCGACAGATTAATTAGCCGTATTCTGTAACCAAAACCCCGTCACTGACGGGGTTTTTCATATGGAGGCAACGGTGCGCCTGTTTATTCTTACCAGTATCCTGGCTATTTCTGGCTGCAGCCACATGGCAAACGACCGCTGGAGCGGACAAGACAAAGCTCAACATTTTATTGCCTCCGCCATGCTTGCCGCAGCCGGTAACGAATATGCCCAGCATCAGGGTAACAACCGAGATCGCAGTGCGGCTATTGGTTTGATGTTCTCAGTCAGCCTGGGCGCATCGAAAGAGCTGTGGGACAGCCGCCCCGCTGGGAGCGGCTGGAGCTGGAAGGACTTTGCCTGGGATGTTGCGGGCGCCTCAACCGGCTATGCAGTCTGGCAACTGGCGCATCATTAGAGGCGCAGCCCTTTCCCCTTCCCATGCAGCATCAGCGATACTAAAAATGCGACAACTGCCAGCGCGGTAACGTACCAGAAGAATGTGGTTTCCATACCGATGGATTTCAGCGATAAGGCAACATATTCGGCTGAACCACCAAACAGAGCATTCGCCACCGCATAAGATAACCCAACCCCCAGTGCGCGCACCTGCGCCGGAAACATCTCAGCCTTCAGAATGCCGCTGATGGACGTATAGAAACTCACGATCAACAAGGCGCACATTACCAGAGCAAACGCCATATACGGAGACGTCACGTTTTGCAATGCAGTCAAAATGGGAACGGTGAAAATCGCAGCTAATGCGCCAAAGCATAGCATGGAAGTACGTCGGCCAATTTTATCTGACAAAGCGCCAAACAATGGTTGCACCAGCATGAACACACACAGTGCCGCCGTCATAATCCCGCTGGCTACGTTGGCATGCATACCTGCGGTATTAACCAGGTACTTCTGCATATAGGTTGTGAAGGTGTAAAAACACAGCGAGCCAGCAGCAGTAAAGCCAAGCACCATGATGAAGGCTTTGCGATTACGCCACAGACCTTTCAGAGAGCCCGCTTCTTTCAGCGCGCGAACGTCCTGTTTCGAGGTTTCATCCAACTGGCGACGCAGCCATAGCGCGACAATAGCTAACACGGCTCCCAGCGCAAATGGAATACGCCACCCCCACTCTCTGAGCGCTGAATCTTCTAAGGTTTGCTGTAAAATGACCACAACCAGTAATGCCAATAGCTGCCCGCCAATTAACGTTACGTACTGGAATGAAGCATAAAAACCTTTCTTACCTTCAATGGCCACTTCACTCATGTAGGTAGCGCTGGTCCCGTATTCGCCCCCGACAGACAGTCCCTGAAATAGTCTGGCCAGTAGCAATAGCGCAGGAGCCCAGGTACCGATGGTTTCATACCCCGGAAGACAAGCGATCACCAGCGATCCCATACACATCATACAAACTGACAGCAGCATGGATTTTTTGCGCCCGTGCTTATCAGCGATGCGACCAAACAACCAGCCGCCAATTGGTCGCATCAGAAAGCCTGCGGCAAAAACGCCGGCAGTCTGTAAGAGTTGCGTAGTGGTGTTTCCTGATGGAAAAAAGATATGAGCAAAATAGAGAGAGCAGAAAGAATAGATATAGAAATCAAACCATTCGACCAGATTCCCTGATGATGCTCCGACAATCGCCCAAATACGACGGCGGGTATCGCCGTCTGTCAGCGTCCCGTTCTCAGTTACACTGCTATCAGCCATTAGAATTATACCCCTGCCAAGGATCGCGTGAATTTATCAATGCTAGTTGTGTCTTTTTTGGTAAACCAAATGTTATATAATTGTTATAATTAATTATGCGATATAAGTCACGGTTTTAATTAGCACAGAAAGGATTCAGATATGTTCGAGGGGATAGAGTTGGAGGTCGCATAAGGCGACAGGTTTCATTTCGTACAGACGCAAAAAAGCCCATCCGGCAGGACGGGCTTTTGCACTTGTTTGATGCCTGGCAGTTTATGGCGGGCGTCCTGCCCGCCACCCTCCGGGCCGTTGCTGCGCAACGTTCAAATCCGCTCCCGGCGGATTTGTCCTCCTCAGGAGAGCACTCACCGACAGACCACAGATAAAACAAAAGGCCCGGTCTTTCGACCGGGCCTTTTGTTTTTATTTGATGCCTGGCAGTTCCCTACTCTCGCATGGGGAGACCCCACACTACCATCGGCGCTACGGCGTTTCACTTCTGAGTTCGGCATGGGGTCAGGTGGGACCACCGCGCTACAGCCGCCAGGCAAATTCTGTTTATTAACCCGCTTTTCGCCGGTTAATCTTATCTGTATCAGGCTGAAAATCTGTCTTCTCAAATCCGCCAAAACACCTTCGGCGTTGTAAGGTTAAGCCTCACGGTTCATTAGTATCGGTTAGCTCAATGTATCGCTACACTTACACACCCGACCTATCAACGTCGTCGTCTTCAACGTTCCTTCAGGAGACTCAAAGTCTCAGGGAGAACTCATCTCGGGGCAAGTTTCGTGCTTAGATGCTTTCAGCACTTATCTCTTCCGCATTTAGCTACCGGGCAGTGCCATTGGCATGACAACCCGAACACCAGTGATGCGTCCACTCCGGTCCTCTCGTACTAGGAGCAGCCCCCCTCAATTCTCCAGCGCCCACGGCAGATAGGGACCGAACTGTCTCACGACGTTCTAAACCCAGCTCGCGTACCACTTTAAATGGCGAACAGCCATACCCTTGGGACCTACTTCAGCCCCAGGATGTGATGAGCCGACATCGAGGTGCCAAACACCGCCGTCGATATGAACTCTTGGGCGGTATCAGCCTGTTATCCCCGGAGTACCTTTTATCCGTTGAGCGATGGCCCTTCCATTCAGAACCACCGGATCACTAAGACCTGCTTTCGCACCTGCTCGAGCCGTCACTCTCGCAGTCAAGCTAGCTTATGCCTTTGCACTAACCTCCTGATGTCCGACCAGGATTAGCTAACCTTCGTGCTCCTCCGTTACTCTTTGGGAGGAGACCGCCCCAGTCAAACTACCCACCAGACACTGTCCGCAACCCGGATTACGGGCCCACGTTAGAACACCAGCCATTAAAGGGTGGTATTTCAAGGATGGCTCCATGCAGACTGGCGTCCACACTTCAAAGCCTCCCACCTATCCTACACATCAAGGACCAGTGTTCAGTGTCAAGCTATAGTAAAGGTTCACGGGGTCTTTCCGTCTTGCCGCGGGTACACTGCATCTTCACAGCGAGTTCAATTTCACTGAGTCTCGGGTGGAGACAGCCTGGCCATCATTACGCCATTCGTGCAGGTCGGAACTTACCCGACAAGGAATTTCGCTACCTTAGGACCGTTATAGTTACGGCCGCCGTTTACCGGGGCTTCGATCAAGAGCTTCTCCTTACGGATAACCCCATCAATTAACCTTCCGGCACCGGGCAGGCGTCACACCGTATACGTCCACTTTCGTGTTTGCACAGTGCTGTGTTTTTAATAAACAGTTGCAGCCAGCTGGTATCTTCGACTGATTTCAGCTCCATGAGTAAATCACTTCACCTACATATCAGCGTGCCTTCTCCCGAAGTTACGGCACCATTTTGCCTAGTTCCTTCACCCGAGTTCTCTCAAGCGCCTTGGTATTCTCTACCTGACCACCTGTGTCGGTTTGGGGTACGATTTCGTGTTACCTGATGCTTAGAGGCTTTTCCTGGAAGCAGGGCATTTGTCACTTCAGCACCGTAGTGCCTCGTCATCACACCTCAGCGTTAAAAGGTACCGGATTTACCTGGAACCTCCGCCTACATGCTTAAACCGGGACAACCGTCGCCCGGCCGACATAGCCTTCTCCGTCCCCCCTTCGCAGTAACACCAAGTACAGGAATATTAACCTGTTTCCCATCGACTACGCCTTTCGGCCTCGCCTTAGGGGTCGACTCACCCTGCCCCGATTAACGTTGGACAGGAACCCTTGGTCTTCCGGCGTGCGGGTTTTTCACCCGCATTATCGTTACTTATGTCAGCATTCGCACTTCTGATACCTCCAGCAGCCCTCACAGGCCACCTTCAACGGCTTACAGAACGCTCCCCTACCCAACAACACATAGTGTCGCTGCCGCAGCTTCGGTGCATGGTTTAGCCCCGTTACATCTTCCGCGCAGGCCGACTCGACCAGTGAGCTATTACGCTTTCTTTAAATGATGGCTGCTTCTAAGCCAACATCCTGGCTGTCTGTGCCTTCCCACATCGTTTCCCACTTAACCATGACTTTGGGACCTTAGCTGGCGGTCTGGGTTGTTTCCCTCTTCACGACGGACGTTAGCACCCGCCGTGTGTCTCCCGTGATAACATTCTTCGGTATTCGCAGTTTGCATCGGGTTGGTAAGTCGGGATGACCCCCTAGCCGAAACAGTGCTCTACCCCCGAAGATGAATTCACGAGGCGCTACCTAAATAGCTTTCGGGGAGAACCAGCTATCTCCCGGTTTGATTGGCCTTTCACCCCCAGCCACAAGTCATCCGCTAATTTTTCAACATTAGTCGGTTCGGTCCTCCAGTTAGTGTTACCCAACCTTCAACCTGCCCATGGCTAGATCACCGGGTTTCGGGTCTATACCCTGCAACTTAACGCCCAGTTAAGACTCGGTTTCCCTTCGGCTCCCCTATACGGTTAACCTTGCTACAGAATATAAGTCGCTGACCCATTATACAAAAGGTACGCAGTCACACCCGAAGGTGCTCCCACTGCTTGTACGTACACGGTTTCAGGTTCTTTTTCACTCCCCTCGCCGGGGTTCTTTTCGCCTTTCCCTCACGGTACTGGTTCACTATCGGTCAGTCAGGAGTATTTAGCCTTGGAGGATGGTCCCCCCATATTCAGACAGGATACCACGTGTCCCGCCCTACTCTTCGAGTTCACAACATGTGCATTTTTGTGTACGGGACTATCACCCTGTACCGTCGGACTTTCCAGACCGTTCCACTAACACACATGCTGATTCAGACTCTGGGCTGCTCCCCGTTCGCTCGCCGCTACTGGGGGAATCTCGGTTGATTTCTTTTCCTCGGGGTACTTAGATGTTTCAGTTCCCCCGGTTCGCTTCGTTAACCTATGTATTCAGTTAACGATAGTGTGACGAATCACACTGGGTTTCCCCATTCGGAAATCGCCGGTTATAACGGTTCATATCACCTTACCGGCGCTTATCGCAGATTAGCACGTCCTTCATCGCCTCTGACTGCCAGGGCATCCACCGTGTACGCTTAGTCGCTTAACCTCACAACCCGAAGATGTTTCACTTCTGATTGCGAAAATTTGAGAGACTCGAACACACCGCTTTTCATTTCCTGTTTACGGAGAAATGAAACAGTGTGTCGTTTCAATTTTCAGCTTGATCCAGATTTTTAAAGAGCAAATATCTCAAACATCACCCGAAGATGAGTTTTGAGATATCAGGGCACGCGTCTTTCACTCACGAACCAGCAAGTGGCGTCCCCTAGGGGATTCGAACCCCTGTTACCGCCGTGAAAGGGCGGTGTCCTGGGCCTCTAGACGAAGGGGACACTGAAGTCTCAATCGCAAGACGCCTTGCTATTCACTTTTCATCAGACAATCTGTGTGAGCACTGCAAAGGTCGGTTCTTTAAGGTAAGGAGGTGATCCAACCGCAGGTTCCCCTACGGTTACCTTGTTACGACTTCACCCCAGTCATGAATCACAAAGTGGTAAGCGCCCTCCCGAAGGTTAAGCTACCTACTTCTTTTGCAACCCACTCCCATGGTGTGACGGGCGGTGTGTACAAGGCCCGGGAACGTATTCACCGTGGCATTCTGATCCACGATTACTAGCGATTCCGACTTCATGGAGTCGAGTTGCAGACTCCAATCCGGACTACGACATACTTTATGAGGTCCGCTTGCTCTCGCGAGGTCGCTTCTCTTTGTATATGCCATTGTAGCACGTGTGTAGCCCTACTCGTAAGGGCCATGATGACTTGACGTCATCCCCACCTTCCTCCAGTTTATCACTGGCAGTCTCCTTTGAGTTCCCGGCCGGACCGCTGGCAACAAAGGATAAGGGTTGCGCTCGTTGCGGGACTTAACCCAACATTTCACAACACGAGCTGACGACAGCCATGCAGCACCTGTCTCAGAGTTCCCGAAGGCACCAAAGCATCTCTGCTAAGTTCTCTGGATGTCAAGAGTAGGTAAGGTTCTTCGCGTTGCATCGAATTAAACCACATGCTCCACCGCTTGTGCGGGCCCCCGTCAATTCATTTGAGTTTTAACCTTGCGGCCGTACTCCCCAGGCGGTCGACTTAACGCGTTAGCTCCGGAAGCCACGCCTCAAGGGCACAACCTCCAAGTCGACATCGTTTACGGCGTGGACTACCAGGGTATCTAATCCTGTTTGCTCCCCACGCTTTCGCACCTGAGCGTCAGTCTTTGTCCAGGGGGCCGCCTTCGCCACCGGTATTCCTCCAGATCTCTACGCATTTCACCGCTACACCTGGAATTCTACCCCCCTCTACAAGACTCTAGCCTGCCAGTTTCGGATGCAGTTCCCAGGTTGAGCCCGGGGATTTCACATCCGACTTGACAGACCGCCTGCGTGCGCTTTACGCCCAGTAATTCCGATTAACGCTTGCACCCTCCGTATTACCGCGGCTGCTGGCACGGAGTTAGCCGGTGCTTCTTCTGCGAGTAACGTCAATCACTAAGGTTATTAACCTTAATGCCTTCCTCCTCGCTGAAAGTACTTTACAACCCGAAGGCCTTCTTCATACACGCGGCATGGCTGCATCAGGCTTGCGCCCATTGTGCAATATTCCCCACTGCTGCCTCCCGTAGGAGTCTGGACCGTGTCTCAGTTCCAGTGTGGCTGGTCATCCTCTCAGACCAGCTAGGGATCGTCGCCTAGGTGAGCCGTTACCCCACCTACAAGCTAATCCCATCTGGGCACATCCGATGGCAAGAGGCCCGAAGGTCCCCCTCTTTGGTCTTGCGACATTATGCGGTATTAGCTACCGTTTCCAGTAGTTATCCCCCTCCATCGGGCAGTTTCCCAGACATTACTCACCCGTCCGCCACTCGTCACCCGAGAGCAAGCTCTCTGTGCTACCGTTCGACTTGCATGTGTTAGGCCTGCCGCCAGCGTTCAATCTGAGCCATGATCAAACTCTTCAATTTAAGTTTGATGCTCGTGAATTAAACTTCGTAATGAATTACGTGTTCACTCAGAGACTTGGTATTCATTTTTCGTCTTGCGACGTTAAGAATCCGTATCCTCGAGTGCCCACACAGATTGTCTGATAAATTGTTAAAGAGCAGTGCCGCTTCGCTTTTTCTCAGCGGCGCGGGGTGTGCATATTACGCTATCCCGCTTCAGAGTCAAGCGTTTATTTACGCTTTTCTCCGCTGACCCGGCGGCGTGTAATCCGTTGTTCCGTGTCAGTGGAGGCGCATTATAGGGAGTTATTTCAGGCTGACAAGTTAAAAATACAAAAAACTTATCAAACGATTACTTTTCACTCAACTCTTCTATTTTTGCCTGGTTTTTAAACAAAAACGAGCCCCGCAGGGCTCGTTTATTATCGTTTTGTGACTTACTGCACTGCCACGATACGGTCGTCGTTCACTTCCAGGCGAATGGCTTTGCCAGGAATCAGCTCCCCAGACAAAATTTGCTGCGCCAGCGGGTTTTCGATCTGTTGCTGGATAGCGCGTTTCAATGGACGCGCGCCATATACCGGATCGTAACCATTCGCGCTCAGCAGTTTGAGCGCTTCGTCTGAGATATGGATTTCATAGCCACGCTCTTCCAGACGTTTATACAGACGCTGCAGTTGGATCTGAGCAATAGAAGCAATGTGCTGCTCACCCAACGGATGGAATACCACAACCTCATCTATACGGTTGATAAATTCCGGACGGAAGTTATGGCTCACAACGCCCAGCACCATATCCTTCATGTGGCTGTAATCGAGCTCGCCAAAACGTTCCTGGATCAGATCCGACCCCAGGTTCGAAGTCATGATGACCACCGTATTACGGAAGTCGACCGTTCTCCCCTGCCCATCGGTCAGACGACCATCGTCAAGCACCTGCAGCAGAATGTTGAACACATCCGGATGCGCTTTCTCCACTTCATCCAGCAGGATGACGGAGTAAGGACGACGGCGCACTGCTTCAGTGAGATAACCCCCCTCTTCGTAGCCGACATATCCCGGAGGCGCACCGACCAGACGAGACACCGAGTGTTTCTCCATAAACTCGGACATATCGATACGTACCATTGCATCGTCACTGTCGAACATAAAGTTTGCCAGCGCTTTACACAGTTCGGTTTTACCGACACCGGTCGGCCCAAGGAACAGGAATGAACCAATCGGACGGTTCGGGTCAGACAGCCCAGCACGGCTACGGCGAATCGCGTTAGATACCGCTTCAACCGCTTCGTTCTGGCCAATCACACGGCTGTGCAACTCCTGCTCCATACGCAACAGTTTTTCCCGTTCGCCTTCCAGCATGCGGGCAACCGGGATCCCCGTCCAACGCGCCAGCACTTCAGCAATTTCTGCATCGGTCACTTTGTTACGCAACAGACGCATAGTTTTACCTTCCGACTGGGTAGCGGCTTCCAGCTGTTTTTCCAGCTCCGGGATTTTACCGTACTGCAGCTCGGACATCCGCGCCAGGTCGCCCACACGACGCGCCTGCTCGATGGCGATCTTCGCCTGCTCCAGCTCAGCCTTAATCGTCTGAGTACCGGAGAGCGAGGCTTTTTCCGCTTTCCACTCTTCTTCTAACTCAGAATACTGGCGCTCTTTGTCGTCCAGTTCTTCGTTGAGCATATCAAGACGTTTTTTACTCGCCTCATCAGACTCTTTCATTAATGCCTGCTGTTCCAGTTTGAGCTGGATAATACGGCGGTCGAGTCTGTCCAGTTCTTCCGGCTTGGAGTCAATCTGCATACGAATGCTGGATGCCGCTTCATCGATCAGGTCGATGGCTTTATCCGGCAACTGACGGTCGGCAATATAGCGGTGAGACAGCGTCGCTGCCGCAACAATCGCCGGGTCAGTGATCTGCACATGGTGGTGCAGCTCATAACGTTCTTTCAGACCACGCAAAATGGCGATGGTGTCTTCTACTGAAGGTTCGGCCACAAACACTTTCTGGAAACGGCGTTCCAGCGCCGCATCTTTTTCGATGTACTGACGATATTCATCGAGCGTGGTTGCGCCTACGCAGTGCAGTTCCCCACGCGCCAGCGCCGGTTTTAGCATGTTCCCGGCGTCCATGGCGCCATCGGCTTTACCCGCGCCAACCATGGTATGCAGCTCATCAATAAACAGAATGACGTTGCCTTCTTGTTTAGAGAGATCGTTCAGCACACCTTTTAAACGTTCTTCAAACTCGCCACGATATTTTGCCCCGGCCACCAGCGCGCCCATATCCAGCGCCAGTACGCGGCGGCCTTTTAAGCCTTCCGGCACTTCGCCATTGATAATACGCTGCGCCAGTCCTTCAACGATGGCGGTTTTACCGACGCCAGGTTCACCAATCAACACCGGGTTATTTTTAGTACGACGTTGCAGCACCTGAATGGTGCGGCGAATTTCTTCATCACGACCGATAACCGGATCGAGCTTGCCCTGTTCGGCGCGTTCGGTCAGATCGACGGTATATTTTTTCAAGGCCTGACGTTGGTCTTCAGCTCCCTGATCATTCACGCTTTCACCTCCACGCATTTGTTCAATTGCCTGAGTGATATTGGCGGTCGTCGCCCCTGCTGATTTTAATAAATCGTTCAGCGTACCGCGTGACTCAAGCGCCGCCAGAACGAACAGTTCTGACGAAATAAAGTTGTCCCCTCGTTTTTGCGCCAGCTTGTCGCAAAGATTCAGTACACGCACTAGATCCTGAGAAGGCTGCACATCACCGCCGGTACCTTCTACCTGCGGCAAGCGGCTCAACGCCTGGTCAATGGCTGTACGTAACTGGCCGGCATTAATGCCAGCAGAGGTTAATAAAGGACGTACCGATCCCCCTTCCTGATTCAGCAAGGCGCTCATTAGATGAAGTGGTTCGATGAATTGATTGTCGTGCCCCAATGCGAGTGACTGGGCATCGGCAAGAGCAAGCTGGAATTTATTAGTAAGACGATCCAGACGCATAACTCCTCCCATAACAGGTCAAAATTGCTACTGGAGATTAAATGAGGTCATCCCTCAATTATTCAAGGTGAATGACCTGAATTATGTGAAAAGAAAATTACACGTACCGGATCGTCTTGATTCTTTAGGTTATATCAGCCAAATAAAACTTGCCATACGACCCGTGGTATTGTCGCGACGATAAGAGAAGAAAGTCTCACTTTCGCTGAAGGTGCACCGGTCACCGCCGTAGAGGTGCGTCACGCCGACATTTGCCAGACGCTGGCGCGCAAGCTGGTAGATATCCGCCAGATATTTGTCTGCGCGCGGTACAAATGCGAGGTCCGCCTGCGGATCATGCGCCATGAACGCTGCGCGGACTTCTGGCCCCACTTCAAACGCGTTCGGGCCAATCGCCGGGCCTAGCCAGGCAATAATGTTTTCAGGTTTGTCGGCAAAACACGCCACCGTCTCTTCCAGCACACCGGCGCATAATCCGCGCCAACCTGCATGGGCCGCCGCGACTTCCGTACCTGCACGATTACAAAATAGTACGGGCAGACAGTCCGCCGTCATCACCGCACACACGGTGCCTGGCGTATTGCTGTATGACGCATCCGCACGTTTGGAGGAGTACGGCTCGCCCGTCAGTTTCAGGACCTCCTTACCGTGGACCTGTTCCAACCAGACTGGCTTTGAAGGCAGATTGCCCGCAGCAAACAGTCGTTTGCGGTTCTCTTCGACATGCTCCGGGTTATCGCCGCAATGGGCGCCCAGATTCAGCGAATCATAAGGCGGCATACTGATACCGCCAATACGGGTAGAACTACATGCCGCAACACCTTGCGGTAGCGGCCACTGCGGGACAATTAGCTTACTCATAACCAGGCAATATCATCCTTATGTTCTTCGAAATCAGCGCGCATCACTTCAATCAGTTCCACCATATCTTGCGGAATTGGCGCATGCCATTCCATTTCGATACCGGAAATCGGGTGATACAGACGCAGCATGGTCGCGTGCAGCGCCTGACGGTCGAACTTACGCAATACGGAAATAAATTCGTCAGAAGCGCCTTTTGGTGGACGCGGACGACCACCGTAGACCGGATCTCCCACCAGCGGATGAGTGATATGCGCCATGTGCACGCGGATCTGGTGCGTACGTCCGGTTTCCAGACGCAACCGCAGACGCGTGTGCACACGGAAGTGTTCCATAATACGATAGTGCGTCACCGCCGGTTTACCCATCGGGTGTACCGCCATGTGTGTACGCTTGGTCGGGTGACGGCTAATCGGCTCTTCAACGGTTCCACCCGCTGTCATATGACCAATCGCCACGGCTTCGTACTCACGGGTAATTTCACGCAGCTGTAATGACTCCACCAGACGCGTTTGCGCCGGAACGGTTTTTGCCACCACCATTAATCCGGTCGTGTCTTTGTCCAGACGATGGACGATACCCGCGCGAGGAACATCCGCAATTGGCGGGTAGTAATGCAGCAACGCATTCAATACCGTGCCATCAGGATTGCCTGCGCCCGGATGCACCACGAGGTCACGCGGTTTGTTGATAACAAGAATATCGTCATCTTCATACACGATATCCAGCGGGATATCCTGAGGCTCAAAACGAACCTCTTCGTCAATTTCTGCATTGATGGAGACCTGCTCTCCACCCAACACTTTTTCTTTCGGTTTATCGCAAAGATTGCCATTTACCAGCACGCGCTGGTCGAGGATCCATTCTTTTATGCGCGATCGCGAATAATCAGGGAACAATTCGGCCAAAGCCTGATCTAAGCGTTGACCGAGCTGATTTTCGGAGACTGTTGCGGTGAGTTCTACTCGTTGTGCCATAAACTGCTTCTTTGTTTAACGTTGGGTTTTACGGCTTTGCCGTTTAATATAGTGTGCTATTGTAGCTGGTCTTAACCGGGAGCAGGAACAGAGAATCTCCCGTAAAACATTTTGAGGAAAGTCAAAACGTCATGACGCGCATGAAATATCTGGTGGCAGCAGCCACGTTGAGCCTGTTTTTGGCGGGTTGCTCTGGTTCAAAGGAAGAGGTGCCCGATAATCCGCCAAATGAAATCTACGCGACTGCTCAGCAAAAGCTGCAGGACGGTAACTGGAAACAGGCAATAACGCAATTGGAAGCGTTGGATAACCGTTATCCATTTGGACCGTATTCTCAGCAGGTGCAATTAGATCTCATCTACGCCTACTACAAAAACGCCGATCTGCCACTTGCTCAGGCTGCCATCGATCGTTTTATCCGTCTTAATCCGACACACCCTAACATTGATTATGTCATGTATATGCGTGGCCTGACCAATATGGCGTTGGATGATAGCGCACTGCAAGGATTCTTTGGGGTTGATCGCAGCGATCGCGATCCACAACATGCCCGAGCTGCGTTTAATGACTTTTCCAAACTGGTACGTGGCTATCCTAACAGCCAGTACACCACTGACGCCACTAAACGTCTGGTGTTCCTGAAAGATCGTCTGGCGAAGTATGAATACTCCGTTGCGGAATATTACACTGCCCGTGGCGCATGGGTGGCGGTGGTAAACCGTGTGGAAGGCATGCTGCGCGACTACCCGGATACCCAGGCAACGCGTGATGCTCTGCCGTTAATGGAAAACGCTTATCGCCAGATGCAAATGAATGCGCAGGCAGAAAAAGTAGCGAAAATCATTGCCGCCAACAGCAGTAACACCTGATTTACCTCAGAATGCAAAACGGCAGCCCCAAGGGCTGCCGTTTTTTTATCCGTTTACGCCATAACTGAAGCGGTTTAGCTCCAACGCATCTCATCAAATATGGCCTGCTTTCTGCTATTCCTCAAGTAAAAAATCGCTTGTTCCTGCGGTGCCTCACAAAAAGGTTTTCTTGACAAAAAGCGACAAAATAATGTGATTTAAATCACGCATTTTGACATTAGGAACGGTATGCTGGAATCACCAAGACGGGAAAGACAAGAGGTAAAATTTATGACAATGAACATTACCAGTAAACAAATGGAAATTACTCCGGCAATTCGCCAGCATGTCGCAGACCGTCTCGCCAAACTTGAAAAATGGCAAACTCATCTGATTAATCCACATATCATTCTGTCTAAGGAGCCACAGGGTTTCATTGCTGATGCCACCATCAATACACCGAACGGACATCTGGTCGCCAGCGCAAAACACGAGGATATGTACACCGCAATTAACGATTTGATCAACAAGCTGGAACGGCAGCTCAATAAAGTGCAGCACAAAGGCGAAGCCCGTCGTGCAACAACTTCAGTCAAAGACGCCAACTTCGTCGAAGCAGAAGAAGAGTAGTCCCTTACATTGAGTGTATCGCCAACGCGCCTTCGGGCGCGTTTTTTGTTGACAGGGTGAAAACAGTACGGGTACTTTACTGACGTAGCCAAAGGAAAATTACATGAAACTTGTCCCGTTCTTCTTCGCATTCTTTTTTACCTTCCCCTGAATGGGAGGCGTTTCGTCGTGTGATAAAGAATGCGAAGACGAACAATAAGGCCTCCCACAACGGGGGGCCTTTTTTATTGATAACAAGAAAGGCAACACTATGACATCGGAAAACCCATTGCTGGCGCTGCGCGATAAAATCAGTTCGCTGGATGAAAAATTACTGGCCCTACTGGCTGAACGGCGTGGGCTGGCCGTAGAAGTCGGTAAAGCTAAACTGCTTTCACATCGTCCGGTACGTGATATCGACCGCGAACGCGATCTGTTAGACCGGCTGATTCAGCTTGGCAAAGCGCATCATCTCGACGCGCACTATATCACCCGCCTGTTCCAACTGATTATCGAAGACTCCGTCCTGACGCAGCAGGCACTGCTCCAGCAACATCTGAACAAAATTAACCCCCATTCCGCGCGCGTCGCCTTCCTTGGGCCAAAAGGCTCATACTCACACCTCGCCGCACGTCAGTACGCTGCCCGTCATTTTGAACAATTCATTGAAAGCGGCTGCGCGAAATTTGCCGATATCTTTAATCAGGTCGAAACCGGACAAGCTGACTATGCGGTGGTCCCGATTGAAAACACCAGCTCCGGTGGGATTAACGACGTCTACGACCTGCTGCAGCACACCAGTCTGTCTATCGTTGGCGAGATGACTATTACGATTGACCACTGCGTACTGGTATCCGGCACAACCGATCTCGAGACCATTGATACGGTATACAGCCACCCGCAGCCGTTCCAACAGTGCAGCAAGTTCCTGAGCCGTTACCCACACTGGAAGATTGAGTACACCGAAAGCACCTCAGCGGCGATGGAAAAAGTTGCACAAGCTAACTCACCGCGCGTAGCCGCACTGGGGAGCGAAGCCGGAGGCGTACTGTATGGTTTGCAGGTTCTCGAGCATATCGAAGCTAACCAGACACAAAACATTACCCGCTTTGTGGTGCTGGCACGCAAGGCTATCAATGTTTCCGACCAGGTTCCGGCTAAAACTACGCTGCTGATGGCAACAGGCCAACAGGCCGGTGCGCTGGTTGAAGCGCTGCTGGTACTGCGTAACCATAATCTGATAATGACTAAACTGGAGTCACGCCCGATTCACGGCAATCCATGGGAAGAGATGTTTTATCTTGATATCCAGGCCAATCTGGAATCCCCCCAAATGCAAAAGGCGTTAAAGGAATTGGGGGAGATTACGCGTTCGATGAAGGTGCTGGGATGCTACCCGAGTGAGAACGTGGTGCCGGTCGATCCGAGTTAACGTGACAATGCCGGATGGCGCTAAGCTTATCCGGCATCTTACTTAAGGACGGCTGTCATTCGCCTGGCGCAACAAAGTACGGCTTTCGCTCTGGAAGCGTTTCGCATAATCGCCAAACCAGTGCTCCACCTTACGGAAGCTGTCGATAAACGCTTGCTTATCGCCCTGCTCCAGTAAACCAATCGCCTCACCAAAACGTTGATAGTAGCGTTTGATCAGCGCAAGGTTGCTCTCAGACGACATAATGATATCGGCATACAGCTGCGGATCCTGGGCAAACAGGCGTCCAACCATCGCCAGTTCAAGGCGGTAAATCGGCGAAGAGAGCGCCAGCAATTGTTCCAGTTGCACGTTTTCTTCCGCCAGGTGCAGACCATAGGCGAAGGTCGCAAAGTGACGCAAGGCCTGAATAAACGCCATATTCTGGTCGTGTTCAACGGCGCTGATTCGATGCAGCCGCGCGCCCCAGACCTGAATCTGTTCCAGGAACCACTGATAGGCTTCCGGCTGACGTCCATCACACCAGACAACCACCTGTTTTGCCAGACTGCCGCTGTCCGGACCAAACATGGGATGTAATCCCACCACCGGACCATCGTGCGCTGCCAGCATCGCCTGTAAAGGACCATTTTTCACCGATGCCAAATCGACCAGGATACAGTCAGACGGCAGACGCGGTAATTTAGCGATCACCTGCTCGGTGACGTGGATCGGCACGCTGACGATCACCATGCCTGCATCAGAGACGATCTCCGACGCGCGATCCCAGTCCTGCTGTTCCAGGATCCGCACCTGATAACCTGACAGAGTGAGCATTTTTTCGAAAAGACGCCCCATCTGACCACCGCCGCCGACGATCACTACCGGTCGTAGGGAAGGACAAAGCGTTTTAAATCCTTTGTCATTTTCACTGGAGTAGGACTCGCGCATAACCCGGCGCAGCACATCTTCAATCAGATCCGGCGGTACGCCAAGGGCTTCCGCTTCCGCGCGGCGTGAAGCCAACATAGAGGCCTCCCGCTCCGGCACGTAAATCGGCAGCCCAAAGCGGCTTTTTACTTCACCGACTTCGGCAACCAGCTCCAGGCGGCGTGCCAGCAAATCCAGCAGCGCCTTGTCGACTTCATCAATTTGATCGCGTAATGCGGTCAATTCAGCAACCATAACCAACCTCTTATGCTACACGCGCCGACAGCTGGCCGTTTAAATCCTGGCTAATTTCACGCAGTAGCGCATCCGTCATTTCCCAGCTAATGCATGCATCAGTTACGGACACGCCGTATTTCATTGCGCTGCGCGGCTGTTCGGAAGACTGGTTGCCTTCATGAATATTACTTTCAATCATCAAACCAATGATCGAGCGATTGCCATCTTTGATTTGCGCAATCACGGATTCAGCCACGGCAGGCTGACGGCGGTAATCTTTATTGGAGTTACCATGACTGCAATCTACCATCAGGGAAGGTCTTAGTCCCGCCTGTTCCATCTCTTTTTCGCACTGGGCAACATCTGCCGGGCTGTAGTTCGGCGCTTTGCCGCCACGCAGGATCACATGACCGTCCGGATTGCCCTGAGTTTGCAGCAGCGCTACCTGCCCTGCCTGGTTAATACCGACAAAACGGTGTGACTGCGCCGCGGCACGCATGGCGTTGATCGCGGTGGCCAGGCTGCCGTCAGTGCCGTTCTTAAAGCCAACCGGCATCGAAAGACCAGAAGCCATTTCACGGTGAGTCTGTGATTCCGTGGTACGCGCACCGATTGCCGACCAGCTAAACAGATCGCCCAGGTACTGCGGGCTATTAGGATCCAGGGCTTCAGTTGCCAGCGGAAGTCCCATATTTACCAGTTCAAGCAGCAACTGACGCGCAATTTTCAGTCCAGCTTCAACATCAAAAGAGCCATCCATATGAGGATCGTTAATTAACCCTTTCCAACCAACGGTAGTACGGGGTTTTTCAAAATAGACGCGCATCACCAGGTAGAGGTTATCGCTGACCTCTGCGGCAAGGGCTTTAAATCGACGAGCGTACTCAATTGCCATTTCAGGATCGTGAATGGAGCACGGACCACATACCACCAGCAGACGCGGATCGCGACCGGAGATAATATCTGAAATGGTTTTACGCGACTGGGCGATTTGCGCCTCTTGTGCCTGGCTCAGCGGAAATTCAGCTTTCAGCTGTTCCGGAGTCATCAGAACCTGTTCGTCGGTAATATGTACGTTGTTCAGCGCGTCTTTTTGCATGATGGTGATCCTGGTTAGCTCGTTTGCGATAGTTGATCCTCAGCGAGGAGGAAATAACGATATCACAACAGGTAAAGATTTCAATCCATAATCCGTAAATTTTAATTTACATCGCGCTATTAGGCACTAAATAAAGCCTATCTGAGTGTATATTTAAATTTACGCCATCCTGATATCAGATCCACTATGCTTAAAAAAACGCGGGAGCACAGGCAATGAAGCAACTCATCAGCACCTTATTAATACTACTTCTTAGCGGATGTCAGATAGACCCCTATACTCACGCCCCTACCTGGACTGGCACCGACTGGTACGATGCCGGGATACGCGATGCCATTTCAGGCTATGCGGTTAAAGATAATGAAATTCTTGCCGACAATTACAATGATCCAGAAGTCGATCGTACGGAATATCTTAAGGGTTACGCCGAGGGACAACGTAAAACCTGCCAGCAGGATTTTGTTTACGCCAGGGGTCTGGCCGGGAAAACCTTTCCCCCAAGTTGCGATACTGTCGAAAATGTTGACCAGTTACACAACGCCTGGCAAAAAGGGGCAAACGAAGGTAATGCCGCTATAAGATTAAATTAAACAATAACTTATATTTTATATGCACATAAGATTTAACTTAAATTATCCATAGCTTTATACCCGGAATAATGACGACTTAGGAAAATAATGTTATTTTGTCTCAAACAATCTTGAGTGTATTTCGACGCTTTACGGCAACCGCTGGTAGGTAACTATTCATGAGCTATTCTTACCGACTCATACTTCTACTGGCACTGCTCCTGACCGGATTACCGCTGTACGCCCAGAGCGTTACGGAAGAAGCAAAATCTGTACGCGCGATGGTTTCCGGCATCGTCAGTTATACACACTGGCCTGCACTTTCCGGGCCACCAAAACTGTGTATTTTCTCTTCATCGCGTTTTTCCAGTGTACTGGGAGATACCAGTACTGGTGCTTTACCCTATCTTCCCGTCATCATTCGTACGGAACAAGAAATATTAGTTTCGCAGTGTGATGGTTTTTATTTTGGAAAAGAATCCCCTGGTTATCAGGTGGAATTAAAGAATAAATATCCGACAAAGGCACTGTTATTAATCGCTGAACAGAATCCCGAATGCGTTATTGGCAGTGCCTTTTGCCTCATAATTAAAGATGAAGATGTGAGATTTTCCGTAAATATGGATTCCCTTTCACGCAGTGGCGTAAGGGTCAGTCCAGACGTATTGATGCTTGCACGGAATAAAAAGCATGGATAAGGGCCATTCTCCCATAACACGCCCGACGTTTAAGCGGACATTACGGCGTATCAGCATAATCAGCGTCCTGGTCACCATGACGTTGATCTGGCTACTGCTTAGCATTTCCTCCGTGCTGGCATTAAGACAGTATGCGCAAAAGAACCTGGACCTGACCGCAGCCACGATGACTCGTACACTTGAAGCTGCATTAGTCTTTTCTGACAGTGTTGCGGCAACAGAAACTCTGGCGGCGCTAGGGCAACAAGGGCAGTTTTCCGTAGCGGAAGTGCGTAATAAAAATCAGAACGTGATCGCCACCTGGCGCTATGACGCGCAGGACACCACTGAAAAGATCAGCGGTTTGATCAGCCACTGGTTGTTTCCGCAACCGGTCACACAGCCCATTTTGCATAATGGCAATGTTATTGGTGAAGTGCGCCTGACTGCCCGCGATAGCGTGATCAGCCATTTCATTTATCTGTCGCTGGCCGTTCTTACCGGATGCATTCTGCTGGCATCAGGCATAGCATTAATGCTCACTCGCTATTTGCACAATGGCGTAGTAGAAGCCCTGCAAAATATCACCGAGGTGGTACATGATGTCCGTACCAACCGTAACTTTTCACGACGTGTTTCAGAAGAACGTATCGAAGAATTTCATCTTTTTGCCCAGGATTTTAATAGCCTGCTGGACGAGATGGAGGAATGGCAACTTCGGTTGCAGGCAAAGAACGCTCAGCTTTTGCGTACCGCGTTACATGATCCTCTGACAGGACTGGCAAATCGCGCCGCATTTCGCAGCAGCATTAACGCCCTGATGAACGACGATGCTGCCCGCAGCAGTTCTGCATTGCTATTCCTTGATGGTGATAATTTTAAATTTATTAACGATACCTGGGGCCACGCAGCGGGCGACCGTGTCCTGATTGAAGTTGCAAAAAGGCTGTCCGAGTTTGGAGGTGATCGACATCACCCCTACAGGCTTGGCGGCGATGAGTTTGCCATGGTGCTGTATAGCGTTCACTCAGAATACGAAGTTCAGCGTATCTGTGCCGCACTGTCACAAGCGTTTAACCGACCTTTTGACCTGCACAATGGTCATCTGGCAAGCATGACACTCAGCATTGGCTTTGCGCTGACGTGGGAACATGCCTCTGCCGAGAAATTACAAGAACTTGCCGATCAAAATATGTATCAGGCCAAACATTTGCGTTCTGAACGCATTATTAAATAAGGAATTACACACATGTTAAAACGCCTATTTTCACCGTTTTTTCTGCTTTTACTGATTGTGGCAGGCTGTCAGGCACCTCAGGGAAAATTTACCCCAGAGCAAATTGCAGCTATGAAATCGTACGGATTTAGCGAAGTTTCAGGAGACTGGTCTCTTGGCCTGTCTGACAATATCCTGTTTGATAAAAACGACTATAAGCTACGTCCGGAAAGTGAAAAGCAGATTCAGGAAATGGCATCCAAACTGGCTGCTACCGGGCTAAACCATGCTCGTCTGGATGGTCATACGGATAACTACGGCGAAGACAGCTACAACGAGGCTCTGTCGCTCAAACGCGCGAATGTCGTGGCTGATGCCTGGGCACAAGGCGCTAATATTCCCCGTACCAATCTGACCACCCAGGGACTCGGGAAGAAATACCCTATCGCCAGTAACCAGACCTCTAAAGGTCGTGCTGAAAACCGCCGTGTCGCGGTCGTCATCGCCACACCGTAATCATCCCCGGCTGACTGTATCCAGAGAGTATGTAAAGTCCCCCGGCAGTCAGTCTGTTCCCATCAGTAAATATCGCGATAAAAAAAGGGCCAGCCTTTCGGCCAGCCCTTTTCTAACAGGATGTCGCTTGCGCGAATCTTAGTTAAGACGCTCCTATTAACACCCCATAGCAAACAAGCACTTACCATATAAAACAACTAGTTAAAGTAATTTTTAATGCAATGAATTGCAGTGCTATGCAACCTCTGCCGCCATATTGTCGCCAACATACAGCGATAACGGATTGAGGGTGACAGCTTGTTCAAGGTGGTCAGGAGCAAAGTGTGCATACTTCATTGTTTCTCGAATATTGGCATGCCCGAGAATTTTCTGCAGCACCAGTATATTCCCGCCGTTCATCATAAAATGCGCACCAAAAGTATGACGCAAAACGTGCGTCTTCTGCCCTTCCGTCAATTCAATATTCGTTAGTTTGAGCATCTTTTTAAATTCCTGATAGCAGGGTTTAAACATTCTGCCTTGACGTTCGGACAACTCGTCGTACAGCCATTTAGGGATAGGAACTGTGCGATTCTTCTTACCTTTGGTTTTGGTGAACGTCAGTTTATATGGAGAAAGTTGCGGGCGGGTCAATCTCTCCGCTTCCCCCCATCGAGCGCCGGTTGCAAGGCACACCTTAACAATCATGGTGAGGTCTTCTTTGCCGTATTGCTCGCAGGCTCGAAACAGCTCAGGGAGTTGAGACAAAGTCAGCCATGACATTTCCTTCTCAGCTTCTTTAAAGACACGAATGCCATCAAGCGGATTAGGTAGACTCCATTCCCCTAACCGCTTTAGCTCATTGAAAACAGCTTCTAAATACTGCTGTTCACGGTTCACGGTTATCGGTTTGGCGATCCATTTTGTAGGGTCTTTGTGATATCCATTATCTATTTCGCCACGAAGCCGTTTATCACGATAGTGAGCCCAATCTTTAGCAGTAAGGCGGGATGCGATAGGGTCACCAAGACCATTACATACAATCTGCAATTTAGCCAATCGTGACTTACTTGCAACTAAAGCCTGTCCATGCAGATTATGCCAAAGCTGGATTATCTCACTTAAGCGCCGCCGGTCTTCTTTCTTGCCAAGCCACGGCTTATCCTCACTCTCACTTTTCGTAAATGCTTCGAATGCCTCGGCCTCACCTTTGGTATTGAATTGCCGACGTATACGCCGCCCTTCCCTACCATTTGGATAAAGCTCGCATAACCATTTACCATTTTTTTGCTTACTTACTGTCATAGCTACACCGAGGCCAAATATTTTTATTCACATAGCGCTATGGCTTCACTGAAAACCGGACCAATATCAGCGCGTTCTAATGGATCTGTAGGGTCTTTTTTTAGCACTTCTTTTAAATCTCGCCCTTCCATTTTTCCAGACTTGACGGCGTTCTTAGCCATGCCGCTTAGGGGATAGCGTTCATCCGTATCAGTGTCATAAACAAAAACGTAGTGACTATTTACACATGATACTTTTGCATGCTCAAAGGTCAGCGGCCATTTATCACCAAAAGATTTACTATCAATCTCTTTAAACTTCTCAGCGGCTAAGGCTGAGGAAGAAAGTGCGATACAGACCATCAAAAATAAAAACTTTTTCATTACTGCTCCTTAAACATGCTTTTCCAAAGTAAAAATAACCGCACCTGATGGTGTGATATCTGAGAGATTACATTCAAACTCAGCAGACTTATTTGATAACCTGACCTTTCCACCTGGCAACCTGATTACGTCAAAAACATCGAGTGCGCCATCAATACCAATAAGCCAGCGACCATTTCCTATCTTCGAGTTAGAACTATCAACAAGCCAAGATGTGCTCACACCATCGATAAACACTAAATCATCAGTATTTGACGGAGCCATAGATATATCAGGAGTCCAGCGTCCGATATCTTTGAGTTCGCCCGCCTCGAGGCGGCACTTTCTAATCGTTAAAGCATTTGCCGGTTCACCATCATTACTATTACGCATTTGGCCTTTTCCGGTAGATAACCATTCTAACGATACGCCAGTATCAAGGGCGCAAGTGACAACCACGTCACCGGGGAAAAAATCGCGTCTAACCCAAGTGCTTATAGTGCCGGAAGATATACCTAATAAATCGCCAAGCTCTTTTTGCAGAGTAAAACCATACGCATCGAGAATCCGACGCAGAACCGCCCTCCCTCCATTTGCCATGATTTCATCATAGAGTTGCTTTCCTTTGAGTTTAGCTTTCACCACCTCAAATCTTGCATTTGCAAGCTCACCATTAATTAGCCATCGCAGGTCAGCCCCCGTATCAAGAGCACACTCAACGAAAACGTTGCTTGGGATTACGTTTCTTGCAAGCCAACTACTCACGTTGTTTGCATGTATACCAAGCCTTTCGGCTAGTTCCTTTTGCTGCTTAAAGCCGTATGCAGAAAGGACTCGTTCCAATGCGGCAGGCGCATTAACATCATTTTTAGACATATCACACCAACAATAATTTTGTTTACAACCAAAATTTAGCGATCTATATTGGTGCTCATCGACCAAGATGCACACCACTGCACTACATTTCAAACAACAGGAGATAATGCGATATGTCAGATGCAAAATCAATCCCGCTGCATGACGCACAAAACTTACAAAATCAAACTGTATTGCTAGACGCTGGTCAGTTCAACGCGCTTGTAACCATGATGCAGCTATCCATGCAAAACATGATTCGTACAGCGATGTTAGACACCATGTCAGTAAAAGACTTCGCCGCCGCCCGTGGCGTTAGCGAGCGTCTGGTCTGGCAATGGATTGATGAGGGCGTCCTTCTCAAAGCTCCCACCAAAGATGTTACCAGCAAAGAAAAAGCCGCTAAGCGTAGCCGCACCCTTATCAACGTCAAAGCATGGCGTGACAAACTGACCCAGCAAGCTATCGATTGCCGTTATATCAACTAACAGTCATCGCTTAACTGAACTTGATTTTGCAAGTTAAAGGGAGTTACAGCATGTTAGATTTTCGTGTTTCGTCACATGCGCACTTTGACGAGGCCTGCAGAAAATTCGCAGCTACTCATAACGTGAAAGAACTAGCGAATAAAGCCGGAATCAAGCCGCATACGCTTTACAACAAACTCAACCCAGAACAGCCGCACCAGTTAACGCCGCGTGAAATCTGGACACTGACAGACCTGACCGAAGACTCGACTCTCGTCGATGGTTTTCTGGCGCAGATCCATTGTCTGCCATGCGTACCGGTCAACGAGCTGGCAAAAGAGAAATTGCAATCCTACGTCATGCACGCAATGAGTGAACTAGGCGAACTGGCAAGCGGTGCAGTTTCCGGCGACCGCCTCACGCCAGCCAAAAAACAAAACATGATTGCTAGCGTAAATGCGGGGATTCGCATGTTGTCATTATCGGCAATGGCGCTGCATGCACGCCTGCAGACTAATCCCGCTATGTCGAGCGTAGTCGATACCATGAGCGGTATTGGCGCATCGTTTGGTCTGATTTGAGGTGCATATGCTGAAAAGTGAACCCTCATTCGCGTCTCTGCTCGTTAATCAAAGCCCCGGCATGCATTACGGCCACGGCTGGATCGCAGGTAAGGACGGCAAGCGCTGGCACCCGTGCCGCTCACAGGCTGATTTACTGGCTGACCTGTCCACCAAAAAACAGGGGAAATCATGGCTATCGAAGCTGTTTCCGCAAATGTTCCGCTAAAGGCGGGCGAGCGTCTGGCTGGTCTCAATCACATAGCTGAATTGCGCGCGAGATATTGGGGGGATAGCTGGAAAGAGGTTGAGCGTTTTGTCGATGATATGCGCGATAAACGCGATCCACAATTTGAAGAAAATACTCGGGCGCTGGCCGCTATTTTCTTTCTGGCAAAAATACCGGCGGCTCGTCATGAGCTCGAATTAAGTGAGCTGACCACTGACGAGAAAAAGGCGCTTATTACAGCGATGAATCATTTTCGTGCAGTGGTGAGTTTATTTCCCAAACGGCTAACCATGCCGAATTAATCCAAACAGAAATTTAATGGCGTAAACCCGCAGGGCTTCTTATTGCCCGAAATCAGGAGAGTTAATTATGCGTAATACCGAAACCCGTAGTTTTAACACTGATAGTGATGCGCTGGCCGTATTGCTGACCGATGCAAAAAAAGAAGAGCGTAAAGACCGCGCGCTCGCTGTTTCCATCCGTCTTGAGGCGCTGGCTATCCATATCACCAAAGAGGGTATGAGCGGCAACGAAGCTGCAGAATTGCTGCGCCGTGAAGCAGCCCGCTTTGAGAATGAATCACAGGAGCTGCACTAATGGCCGACACAATTGATTTAGCCCAGCAGCGTGAGCAGGAAGACCGCGAGCGCTACATCAATGAAGCGCGCAGCCGTATCACTGCGCCTTCCCGTTTTTTCTGCGAAAAATGTGGCACACCAATCCCGGAAGCTCGCCGCATCGCGATTCCGGGCGTGGATTTGTGCGTGACCTGCCAGCAGGTTGAAGAGCTGAAAGCAAAACACTATCGGGGGGCAATATGACTACCCGACCACTAAGCCAGCTCAAGAAAGCGGCGTGTATTTGGGATAAAGCCCATCAAAGCATCTCGGCGTTTTGGCTGCGTCAGCATGCCACATCCAAACAGGGTGAATGTCACCCGAAAGAATCGAAGCTACAAATTTTGAAAAAACTTCGGGAACAGCAAAAAGCTCAGTCGACATCGGTAAATGCTGGGGATTTCCAGAGCGAAAAAACTCAACAGTCTGCCGAACACAGCGAGCCGACACATGAATATCTGTCGATAGTTCTTCCCAGGTCTGCCAGTCATCCTGTGGAGATACTGGGGTATCCAAATAACGTCGATTTAAAATTTGTAAGGCGTGCCGAACATGTGTTGACCATTCTTCGCGTGGTTTCCAGCTATGTGGACAATTCCACTCAATTTTCCGACCTAGCTCACGCCGACCACCTATTGAAAGAGGTAGCCGGTCTGCTATGTGGCATTGAGTGTCAGCAAGAAAAGCATCGCAAATGCCCAGCATGTCGGATGCGGAAATGATCTTCATTGGTTCTTTCGTAGCTTCGAAAGGCGTCACCTCTGTAATCAAATCAACATAGCGGCGTTGGGTGGGATCTTCTTCAGTGAATAAAGTCATAGACACTCCTGTCTCAGCAAAAGCTACGGGTGAGATTGATTATGCCTTTGTATGGAATTTTCCAAAACAGGCAATAGCCAGCCCATATCTCACCTATGACCAACAGCATCGCCGCGACCGCATGTTCGCGGCTTTGCTGCATGCGAGAAAAATGCTTTCCCTCCAGCCTGAGTGCGTGCGTTTTGATGTTTATCGAACCGCTGCAATGCTGGAGCAAAATCAGGGCAGTCAACGAGCCAATGCTTTTTTAATCAGCTTCTGCAAAAAGGCATTGCCGCGTCTTGAACTGGTCGCCAAAAAATATGAGTGTGCAGGCATCAGCAGCGATGTATCAGGCGCTGTTTTCGGTGGTCATTTCGATACGAAATATATGCAGTATCTGGCATCACGTATGGTCAATATGGTTGCCAGATACAACCGCCTCCCGGATATGTCGCGTGCCGACATTGACTTGCTGGCTGCTGATGTCGCTAATTTTATTCGTGCTGAACTGGCGGAACATGATGACGCTGATTCAGATTTCGGCGAGCTGGCGACATTACATGGCTGGTACATGCGCGCCGGACTAATTGCGCTGCAATTTGGTGTTACTCCTCCTCATTGGGCGGGACTGACAACAAAATACTTTGACCAGGACAAAGCGGCACCAGCAATCATGCGCATGTTTAATGATGTCTGGTGGCGCGGTCGTTTACGTCGCATTGCGGCTGCATGGCGCGAACATCTGCAAATTGCAGTCGGCAATGTCAGCAAAAAACGACACGCATACGCGAGTAAAAACTGCGTGACCGACTGGCGCGAGCAGAAGCGCCGCACGCGTGAATTTCTTAAAGGACTGGAACTCGAAGACGAAGACGGCAACCGCATCAGTCTGATTGAAAAATACGATGGCTCGGTTGCTAACCCTGCAATACGTCGCTGTGAGCTGATGACCCGCATCCGTGGGTTTGAAAATATCTGCAATGAGCTCGGTTATGTCGGTGAGTTTTACACTCTGACTGCACCGTCTAAATATCACGCCACCACCAAAGCGGGATACCGTAACAGCAAATGGAACGGTGCCAGCCCGTCGGACACGCAGAGTTATCTCACCAGCCTTTGGGCGCGCATACGCGCCAAGCTACACCGGGAAGAAATCCGCATTTTCGGCATCCGTGTTGCCGAGCCTCATCACGACGGGACGCCTCACTGGCACATGCTTATGTTTATGCTGCCGGAAGACGTTGAGCGTGTGCGCCTCATTATTCGCGATTATGCGTGGGAGGAAGACCACCACGAACTGAAAAGCGATAAAGCCAAAAAGGCACGCTTCCATGCCGAAGCCATTGACCCAGAAAAGGGCAGCGCTACCGGCTATGTCGCTAAATACATTTCCAAAAATATCGACGGCTATGCTCTCGATGGCGAAACCGATGACGAAAGCGGTGAGCTCCTAAAAGAAACAGCCCCCGCTGTTTCAGCATGGGCGGCGCGCTGGCACATCCGGCAATTTCAGTTTATCGGCGGTGCGCCTGTGACGGTCTACCGTGAGTTGCGTCGTCTCGCTGATACCGAGACCGCGCACGGCTTGAGTATTGAGTTTGCCGCCGTTCATGACGCCGCTGATGCCGGTGATTGGGCTGGGTATGTCAATGCGCAGGGTGGTCCGTTTGTCCGTCGTGATGATTTGCAGGTGCGCACGCTGTATGAACCGCGCGCCGAGTTTAACCAGTATGGTGAGGAAACCGTCTGCATCCGTGGCGTGTACGATTCCGCTGTTGGGGCTGGCACTCCGATTTTAACCCGGTTAACGCAGTGGAAAATTGTGCCGAAGCGTGCCGTTGATTTGGCCGTTGACGTTAAGGGCGCTCCTGCGCCCTCTCGGAGTTCTGTCAATAACTGTACGGGGAGCGAAAGCGATCCACCGGAACTCGATTTTTCAAAACCACTGAGTCGACGTGAAAGACGAGAACTGACAAACCGGCTCAGGAAGCAAAAGCCACAAATGCGGCGAAAATTCATTCACGGAACGAATGAGCAAAATGCAGTTGTAGCGAAAATTATCGACGAGATACATCTGACAACCGGCATCACTATCAGCCGGGGAGAAGCCCTGCACCTGATGGCCGGTGGTAAAAGTTGTTTTGATGGCAAATGGCTACGCGGAACGGCCAAAGGAGAAATATTCTCAGCAGCACCATCACATCAGGCTAAGGCTAGAAAAATCCTTTATCGTGTTGCTGCGATGGCTGAGGCATCAAAACCAATGCCTGAGTAATTCATATCCATATCATGCACATACAGCCATCACCCTATTCATTTTTTTCTTCCCATCTTTTACCAATACGTGATACTGTATAAATATACAGTATACCCTATGGGAGGGATTTCATGGTTGGCGAACATTTCAGCCGAACGCAGCAAAAGTGGGCTTGTGTGCAATTTATCGCCGAGGTATCTCTGATTGCAAACTGCAAGCCATCAGACTTAAAGCTCGCGCTCACTCTCATTGCAGACCTAGCAAACAGCGAAAATAACGAAACCGAAGATGATATTTTTTATAAGGCTGATTAGATTATGAGAATCAATATCACATTGGATAAAGAGCAAAAAATTAGTCAGGCAACGTTGGATGCACTTGAGGCTGAGCTGTACCGCAATCTTCAACCTATTTACCCAAAGACTGCTATCCGCATTCGCAAGGGCTCCGCAAATGGCGTTGAGCTAAGCGGTTTGAAACTGGACGAAGATAAAAAAAGAGTAATGGAAATCATGCAGCAGGTATGGGAGGACGATAGCTGGCTGCATTAACAAACGCCGCCGGTGCTGAAACTTGCTTTCAGTGTTGGCGGGGTTGAACAACTCGCAGCGCGAGGCGTTAGTTATGCCTTTCAAAGTTTCTAGTTGTGTTATTGGGTACACATTCGTGATGAATGGGGCGTTACCCTGGAGGATTTTATAGTGGCTTTTCGACGGCACTGAATAAAATTCATTAAGGGCGATAATATGCATCGACTACCAAGCGAAATTCCGCAGCACGAAATTGAAAGCATAAAACTGATGGCTATCGTTCATCGTCTGCAGACGATAATGGTCAATGAGAATCTTACGCCAACGGAATTGGTCGGGTGTGCAGAAATAGTCAGGGATAACTACGATAAGCTGAGCGCTATCAGCAGGCCGACACAATACGCACCGCCACCATGTCGACGATAGCGAACGCCGTCGGCCCTAAAACTCGCTTTCGGTACTGGTGGGTTGAACAACGAGCCACTCTAGGTGTTAGCCTGTTCCGTAGAGATTCACCCCAACCGGCACTATAAAAGCCGATTTTTGTGTGTTCAATCTAAAGGATGGGGTCTGACATCCCATCATCAGATTTGTGTTATTTTAGTGCTACTCATTCGTCATTAGACATTGTAAGGGCAATGTATATGAAACCAAGCACACACTGCGTTTATTGCGGTGTTCTCATGAACAAGATTGAAAATCATCCCCACTGCCGCTCAGTTGAACACATGATTCCGCAAGTTTCAGTCTCCATTCATAGAACCAACGGCGAAGGTGATTTCTATGTATGCAAAAAGTGTAATGGCGATAAAAGCCGAATTGACGAGGTGTTAGGTGTCATTTGCCGCATGGTAGGAGAGCACTCAACGGGCAGCTTTGATGCTGTTAATAAATTCCATAATGCGCTTAAAAGAAAAGACTCAAAATTTCGTGAAGCATTCCAAAGCGTTAGGCATACAAAAAAAGGTGCGCAGATAACATTACCCCTAAATGGCAAGGAGATTTACCAATACGGCACCTGGTTAGCCAAAGGCGTATTTTTCTTAGAATATGGGCAATTGTTGACTGTAGATAAATTAATTTGGATTAATATCGTTCGCCACGACGAAGTAATCGCCATTAAAGAAATGTATAGAAATCAACGTGGTTCTGAAGCATTTGATGATTTATCGAAGAATAGCAACATTCCAAATATTAATGGAGAGTCGTTTCTGATTGTTGGCCAGGATGCTCGAGAAATGTTTATTTGCTTCAATAGAGTAATGATGTTTCATATAAAGATTCTGGATAGAACATTTATTAATCAAAAAAAATGCAAAAAAGCCCTACTCAATCTTGAAAAAAGGGTTCAATAAGATAAATAAGATGTAATGAATGTGTGCATGCTGCTGCATTTTTTTGCATGCGTTGATCCAACCGCCAAAACATAAGGGGTACCGCTAGTAGCTTAGCTAAAGAGAGGTCATGCAACTGCATTAAAACCGCCCCATAAAGCGGGCAGGCGTGGCGGGGAAAGCATTGCGCGCAGCACACACTTGCAATTTGATATTTTTGGTGTAAAAAATCGGTGTCAATGAGTAGAAGATGAAAAAATAATAACCAAAGGTTACTAAATCAAGGATGTGCCGATGAAAGTTAGCTATGACGTTGTCATCAAAAGTGGTGATCAAGAAGTTGATATGGAGTATGGCCTTGATACCCTCTCTGGAACGGCTGAGGTGACATGCATACTAGCAGAGGCAATACTCAGAAAAAAAATTATTAAGCGCCGCACTCATGTTAACCCTGCGCGAGCGGTTCTCAAACAAAGCTTTAAAAGTTCTTATGGTCAAAACTTCGACTTGATTGTTAATGAGCCGGAATTAGCTGCCGAATTAAAAAAAATGACCCGTTCTGTGTTCTCGGAAGTCATGGGGTATTTTATTTCTGAATCTCTATATCTGGAAACTAAGGAGCTATCTCCAAAAGCTGCAGGAATTATTGAGGAGCTTGAGGAAATTGAAGATGAACTTATTGATCGTATCAGACAACCTTTGGTAAGGATGCATAGGATAAATCTTCAAAAAAACTTTGATGTTGAACTTAACTATAAAAAACCTGCTGGCGAACAAAGAATAGCAAAGTTAGACACAATGACTGCTACAAACTTGACACAATCAAAAATAAAGCCCGGTCAAGTTAATATTAACGCAGTTATTACTCGATTTAATGCGAGAACTGGAAATGGTAGGTTAGTTATCGAAGGTGAAGATGATACAGTAGCCTTTGGTTTTTACATGCCTTTAAAGTCTATACCCGCCGCTCAAAAAAGATTGGTCTCATTAAATTTACACAATAATAATGGCAGGCAAGATAACTACACATATCTAAAACTTACTGTTAGCAAAGTTGTAGTAAAAAGTGGTGATGTGGTGAAATATCTAATCCGTATGGTTGAAACTGTATGAGAAAGGTGTTGCTGTCTTCGGCTGGCGTGATTGTAGCTGTGTGCGCCTTGTATTACTTCAACTTCGGAGTAAACGGACATTTATCCAGCAAGACTGATGTTTGGGCGCAGTTTGGTGATTATTTGGGTGGTGTCGTCAATCCTATACTTTCATTTATTACAATTTACCTCCTTATAAATTCAATAAAACTTCAAAGGGAGGCTAATTCCAGCCTGATCGATGAAGTAAAAAGGCAAGAATCTTTAGAAGAGTATAAAAAATTTGAAGTGAGATTTTTCCATTTGGTTGAATGTCAGGATTCTAACTTTGAAAGGTTTTGTGTTCAAGTTGGTGATGTTGATGGACAAACTGACGGGGTGATCGAAGAATTTACAAGTGGTGCAGCCGTAACTTATCTTGAAGATAATATTGTAATTTTAGTTAAAGCCAAGGTAAAAAAAGAGGTAATAACAAAGTGGTTAAGTGAAGTGGATGCTAATGATTGCATTTTTTCAGTGGTGCGCCGCTTTTATTTGATTGTGAAGTTGATAGATAATTGCGGGGTTGAACGGGAAGATTATTATGAAACATTAGTTAACTTAACTGACATAAAAATAATATCTTTAGTTGCAATGGCTTGTACATACTACGAGTGGGATATCGTAAAGTATATCCATGACAGTAAAATACTTGAACGAGATGGAGTTAAAGAGTTTGTTTCGCAAATATCCACTCACGATTGAGAGCCGCCATGCTGGCGGCTAGAGTGGTGATTATTCCGGGTTATCGAGGGTGTACTCTTTGAACCTGATGACCTCCATGCCGAGCCAGTCGTTTACCTCCCTGAACCTGTCCTGTAGCGGCGACAGCTCATTGCGCACAAATACCTTTGCCACCTTCTCAACGTCACCGAGTGAGCCAATATTCTCGGGCTTGCCGCCCATTAGCTGGAACGGCACGCGGTGCGCATCCATCAGGTCAGCGGCACTGGCTTTCTTGATATTGAAAAAGTCATCCTTTGTGGCGACCTCGCTCAGTGGCACGATTTTGATGCCGTCCGGTTTTCCGCCGGGGGCGTAGAAAAACAGGTTCTTAAAGTTGCCGAGCCCTTTCGAGTTGCGCATCGCCTCGCGCAGCGATTCGACGTCGGTCGCGCTCTGCGCCGGGTCGGTCACATACATGATGTAACCCGCGTGTGCACCGTTCTGGTAATACTTGCGGCGGAACAGCGTTGCGGATTCATTCAGCCAGGCAGAATTAAGCGCGCTGAGATATTCCGGCAGGCCGTAAATCTCCTGATTAATGTCAGGCTCCAGCAGATGAAACACGGTATCAGGCGCGAACTCATGCGGCTGAGTGAAGTTTTCCACAAACCAGAAAATTGAATCATCGACCCCACGGCGGGTGTATTTTGCTGGTGATGTCAGCAACTTGATTAACTGGCCGGTGACGCTGTGGCGCTGCTCAAGAAAGGCGTTGCCGAAGACCAGATAGTCGAGCGCAAAACGGCTGAAATCCTGACGGGATAACAGCGGGTGCGGAATGTAGGTGCTCGCGAGTACGTTGCGTTTAACGTAAATCGGTGAGCTGTGATGTACGGCAGAGCGCAGGCTCTTTGCCAGCCCGGAAAAGCTGACCGGCGGCTCGTACCATTTGCCGTTACTGATGCACTCGACGTAATCCAGAATATCGCGCTTATCGAGCACCGGAACTGGCTCACCGAAGGTGAACGCTTCCATTTTTTGCGGTGCGCTGGCTTTCAGTTGCTGTGGTGCGCGTGTTTTCTGCGCGGCGGCTTTGCGGGATTTTTGCTTACCCATTAGTTGAACTCCAGAATAGATTTAGGCTGCATGCCGCTACCGGCAGAAAGCGGTTCGTTTAACAGGGCGTGCATGGTCGCCCATGCGATATCGGCGTGACTGGCTTCCTCGGTGCGGCTGGCCTCATAAGTTGCGCTGCGCCCGCTGCTGGTCATGGTTTTGCGAATCGACATAAACGACTGCGTGACGTCGGTTGCCCCGGCGTCGTACTCCAGACAGCCGCGGCGAATAGTGTCTTTTGCCTTGAGCACCATGGCGGTTTTCATTTCAGGTGTGTAACGGATGCCGCGTGCCGCCGGGTAGAATGAGCGCACCAACTGGAACACGCCGAGACCGAGGCCGGTTGCGTCAATGCCGATGTATTCGACGTTGTATTTCTCAGTCAGCTTGCGGATGCCCTCTGCCTGCGCGGCAAAGTCCATGCCTTTCCACTGGTGGCGCTCCAGCATGCGGAACTTGCCACCCGAGACCACCGGCGGTGCGAGCACGACGCACCCGGCACTGTCGCCAGTGTGCGACGGGTCGTAGCCAATCCAGACCGGGCGAGAGCCGAAAGGATGGTCGGCGAACGGGGCAAAATCCTCCCATTCTTCCATCACATCGACCATGCAGCGCTGCAGCTCCTCGAACGGGAATACCGATGCCTTATCGTCGACAAACTCGCACATAAACAGGTTTTTAAAATCATCATCACTGTTTTCGCGTTTGAGCTGGTCGAGGTCGAACAGGGTGCAGCCCCCGGCAAGGGCGTCCTCAATGGTGACAATCTGCCGCCACTGGCCATCATCGCAGAGCTGACCACCGGCGAGTGCGCGGTGACTGATGTCGATTTCGATGCGGTCAGCGGCACTGGCGCGCCCCTTGTTGAACAGCTCACCCGACCAGAAGGGGTAAGCCCCGTGCGCCAGCGTTGAGGGCGTCGAAAAGTAGGTTGAGCGCAGGTGCTTCTGCGATGCCATGCCCGAGGCGACTTTGCGCAGTTTCTGAAAGTTCGGGATCCAGAATATTTCATCGACATACAGGTCGCCGTTATGGCTCTGCGCGGTGTTGGAATTGGTACCGAGAAAAATCAGTTTTGCGCCGTTGTTGCCGATGACAATCGGGTCGCCGGTCAGGTCGACGTCGACCAGTCGCGCAAACTGGATGATGTATTCGCGGAACACGTAAGCCTGCGTTTTACTGGCTGACAGAAATATCTGGTTATGGCCGGTTTTGAGCGCGCGCAGCAGCGCCTCGCGGGAGAAATAGAACGTCGCGCCAATCTGGCGGGATTTGAGAATGTCGCGAATACGGTGTTCCAGCCCTGCGCGGTACCACTGCAACTGATACTCGAAAGACTGGTCGAAAAATAATTCTTCCAGTTTCTCGATAGCCTCGTCGCTGAAAAAATTCTTTTTCGGCTTTTTGCGCTCCCCTTTGTTGCGGTTGGCGACGTTGGGGTTAAGGTCGGCCTCGTTGCCGGTCTGGCTATAGCGGTTGACGCGCGCCAGCCGTTCAATCTGCCGTCCGAGCAGGTCAATCTCTTTGAAATCGCCGCCTGTCTTTTGCGGCTTGGCGATGAGCTGAATCAGCCTGGCCTCAAGGCTGCTTTCAACGCGGGAAATCGGCGCGATGCCGTCCCAGCCGTCGCGCTGCTTCCAGCTCTGCACGGTCGGGCGCTTGACCTGCAGCATTTCGGCAATCTGTGGCACGGAAAACCCCTGCCAGTAAAGCAGCGATGCCTGTCGTCGCGGGTCATGCAACAAGGTTGTATCGGTGGAAATGGTCATTGATGCCTCGCCGTAGTGGATTCAGGGCAAGGCTACTTAATGGCCGTCAGTGATTCGCTAAGGTGCTGTTGTGTGGGGGATTGTCCAGCCGTCATCGGTGGTCTGGTGTGCCCTGAGTCTGGAAACTGGCGTTGACCAGTAACCCTAACCTCAGGACTCCTGACAATGGCAAAAAAAGTCTCAAAATTCTTTCGCATCGGCGTCGAGGGTGATACCTGCGACGGGCGCATTATCAGCGCCAGTGATATTCAGGAAATGGCCGACACGTTTGACCCGCGCGTCTACGGTTGCCGCATCAATCTTGAGCACATCAAAAGCGTGTTTCCTGATAGCCCGTTCAAACGCTATGGCGATGTGGTCGAACTGAAAGCGGAGAAAATCGAAGATGACTCCGCGCTTAACGGAAAGCTGGCACTGTTCGCAAAAATCAGCCCATCTGACGATTTAGTCGCAATGAATAAGGCACTCCAGAAGGTTTATACCTCAATGGAAATCGCGCCGAATTTCAGCAACAGCGGCAAATGCTATCTCGTTGGTCTGGCCGTGACCGATGACCCGGCAAGCCTCGGCACCGAATACCTCGAATTCTGTCGCAATGCAAAACACAACCCGCTTAACCGCTTTAAGGCTAACCCTGAAAACCTGATTTCAGCGGCAACGCTTGCAGAGCTTGAGTTTGAAGACCAGCCGGAAACGGTATTTACCGCCCTGACTGACAAAGTGAAAGCCATTTTCAGCCGTAAGCAGGTCAGCGACGATGCGCGCATGAATGATGTGCATGAGGCGGTGACCGCCGTCAGCGAGCATGTGCAGACCAACCTCACTGCGCAGGATAAGCGTATTTCCGATATGGAAACCGCGCTTGCCACCTTCAAACAGGAACTGACCGGCAAGGTTGAGGAAACCAGCCAGGCATTTTCCGCCCTGAAAACCACCCTCGATAAAACCGAAAGTTTCAGCCAGCCGCGACGCACGAAAGCCAGCGGCGGTGGTGGCGATGAGCTGCTGACCGACTGCTGATAAGCCGCAAACCAGAAACCGGGCGGCAACCCCGCCCGATGCAGTGACTAACCGATAAATTCAAACAGGAAATACTATGCGCCCGGAAACCCGTTTTAAGTTCAATGCCTATCTGACCCGCGTCGCTGAGCTGAACGGCATCAGCACTGATGATGTCAGTAAAAAATTCACCGTCGAGCCGTCCGTCACGCAAACGCTGATGAACAAAGTGCAGGAGTCATCCGCGTTTCTGCAGACGATTAATATCCTGCCGGTCGCAGAAATGAAAGGTGAGAAAATCGGCGTTGGTGTGACCGGTACTATCGCCAGCACGACCGACACCTCGGGTGATGATGAGCGTAAGACCGCAGACTTTACCGCGCTTGAGTCCAACAAGTACGAGTGCGACCAGATTAACTTTGACTTCCACCTGAAATATAAAACCCTCGACCTGTGGGCGCGTTTTCAGGACTTCCAGCGCCGTATCCGTGACGCCATCGTCAAGCGTCAGGCGCTCGATTTCATCATGGCCGGTTTTAACGGTACCACCCGCGCCGCCACCTCTGACCGCACCAAAAATCCGATGCTGCAGGATGTGGCCGTCGGCTGGCTGCAGAAATACCGCAATGAAGCCCCGACGCGCGTGATGAGCAACATCACCGACGCTGACGGTAAGGTCGTTTCAGCAGTGATTCGTGTCGGTCGAAACGGCGACTATGAGAACCTCGACGCGCTGGTGATGGATGCGACCAACAACCTGATTGACGAGGTTTATCAGGATGACCCGAAACTCGTTGCCATCGTTGGCCGTAAGTTGCTGGCCGACAAATATTTCCCGCTGGTGAACAAGCCGCAGGAAAACAGCGAAGCGCTCGCGGCAGATATCATCATCAGCCAGAAGCGAATCGGCAACCTGCCTGCTGTGCGTGTGCCGTACTTCCCGGCGAATGCCGTGTTAGTGACCACGCTGGAAAACCTCTCTATCTATTTCATGGATGAGAGCCACCGCCGCAGCATTGATGAAAACCCGAAAAAAGACCGTGTGGAAAACTACGAGTCGATGAATATCGACTATGTGGTCGAGGCGTATGCCGCCGGGTGCCTGCTGGAAAACATCACCCTGGGCGATTTCACCGCACCTGCAGCACCGGAAAGCGGAGCCTAAACCATGACGAGTCCCGCACAGCGTCACATGATGCGGGTCTCGGCCTCTCAAGCCGCGCAGCGGGAGCAAGCCCCGCTGCGCCATGCAACCGCCTATGAGCAGATGCTGGTTAAGCTGGCCGATGACCGCCGCACGTTAAAAAACATCCGTTCAAACGAACGTAAAGCCGAGAAAAAGCGCGAGCTGCTGCCGTTCTATGCGCCGTGGGTCGCCGGTGTGCTGGCTGATGGCCGTGGTGCGCAGGATGACATTGTCATGACCGTCATGCTGTGGCGTCTCGATGCCGGTGATATCGCTGGCGCGCTGGAAATTGCCCCCTACGCGCTGAAATACGGCCTCACCTCTGACCATCGCCGCACAACACCTTACATGCTGGTTGAGGAAGTGGCGCTTGCCGCGCAGCGCCTGCGCGATGCCGGTGAGTCTGTCGACCTTTCCTGGCTGCAGACCACTATCGACCTGACCGACGGCGCTGACGTTCCCGACATGGTGCGCGCCCGTCTGCATAAGGTGACAGGCCTGACCCTGCGTGATGCCGGTATGAATGCAGAGGCGCTGGCGCAGTTTCAGCGCGCGATGCAGCTCGACCGCAATGCCGGTGTGCGCAAGGAGATTGAGCGACTGGAACGGGCATTGAAGCCAAAGCCAGAGACCGCACTCCGTAAAACGACTAAACCGCGCACGCGCAAACCTGCCAGCAAACCGGCAGCAAAGCGCGGGCGTCCACCAAAGGCGGCAAAAACCGCCGGTTAACTGAACGCTCCCCGAGCCGGGCGGCACGCCGGTCAAAGCAGGCAAAGACCTGACGGCGACCGGCGTCCACCGCCCAACCTGATGAGGTTGTCATGACGACAGTGATACTGAACCAGCCCGACGAGCCGCAGGACGTACCGGGCGTGGTGATTCCCGCACCGGAAACGGGCGGTGCAGTGATTAAAAACACATTCTTTTTCCCTGATGTGGATCCGAAGCGCGTGCGCGAACTGATGCGCCTTGAGCAGACGGTTTCCGATGCGCGCCTGCGCAATGCCATCAAGACCGGCATAGCCGAGACCAATGCGGAGCTTTACGACTACCGGCTGCGCCAGACTGCCGCAGGGTTTAAGCAACTGGCCGACGTGCCTGCCGAGGAAATCGACGGCGAGAATGTGCGTGTTTTCCACTATCTGAGTGCCGTGACGGCGATGGCAACCGCCACCCTGTATGAGCGCTATCGCGGTGTTGAGGCCACCGGCAAGGGTGACAAAAAAGCCGACAGTGTGGAAACCACCATTGATGACCTGTGGCGGGATATGCGCTGGTCAGTTGCGCGTCTGCAGGACAAGCCGCGCTGCATTGTGGGTCAGCTCTGATGAAAGTCAGGGCAATGCAGGGCGACACCCTCGATGCGATTTGCGCCCGGTATTACGGGCGCACTGAGGGCGTGGTCGAGACGGTGCTGCAGGCTAATCCGGGTCTGTCTGAGCTGGGAGTCATTCTGCCGCATGGTACCGAGATTGACCTGCCCGATGTGCCGTCTTCACCAGTAACTAACACTATCAATCTTTGGGAGTAAACCATGACAGAAGGGGAAAAAGGCGTCCTGTCACTGTTTGTGATTGGCGTGATGATTGTTGTCGGGAAAGTGCTGGCAGGTGGTGAGCCTATCACCCCGCGCCTGTTTGTCGGACGCATGCTGCTCGGCGGTTTCGTTTCGATGGTCGCCGGTGTTGTTCTGGTGCAGTTTCCTGATATGTCACTGCCTGCCGTGTGCGGGATTGGAGCCATGCTCGGCATTGCCGGTTATCAGGTGGTGGAAATCGCCATACAGCGCCGCTTTAAATCACAGAAGGGGGAAAACGATGCCGGTCATTAATACTCACCAGAATATCGCCGCCTTTCTGGACATGCTGGCGTATTCCGAAGGAACGGCGAACCATCCGCTGACGAAAAACCGTGGCTATGACGTCATTGTCACCGGCCTTGATGGTAAGCCAGAGATTTTCACCGATTACAGCGACCACCCTTTCGCACATGGCCGACCACCGAAAGTGTTTAATCGCCGTGGTGAGAAATCCACGGCATCGGGGCGTTACCAGCAGCTTTATCTGTTCTGGCCGCACTATAAAAAACAGCTCTCGTTGCCTGATTTCAGTCCACTGTCGCAGGACAAGCTCGCGATCCAGTTAATCCGGGAACGCGGTGCTATTGACGATATCCGGGCGGGGCGTATTGAGCGTGCTGTTTCCCGTTGTCGCAATATATGGGCGTCATTACCGGGTGCCGGTTACGGCCAGCGCGAGCACAGTCTCGAAAAGCTGGTCACTGTCTGGCGCACGGCTGGCGGGGTGGTGGCATGAAAGTCCTGATAACGCTGCTTGTGCTGGCTGTGCTCGGGTTGCTGTGGTTGCGCCATGAGAACGGCAATTTATCCCGCTCTTTTGAGGCGGCAAATCGTGTCGCGAGCGAGCAAAAGACGACGATTGGCATGCTGAAAAATCAGCTCAGTGTTGCCGGTCAGCTCGCCAGACGTAATGAATCCGCGCAGGTGGCACTGCGCGAACAGCTCGCAAAGGCAAGTGCAGAAGCCAGCCGCCGTGAGCAGACGATAACGAGGTTACTTAATGAAAATGAAGCCTTTCGCCGCTGGTATAACGCTGCTCTGCCTGATGTTGTGCGTCGGCTGCACACCCGCCCCGCCTGCGCCAGCGCCGGTGATTGTGGTCAACGGATGCCCGAGGGTGAGCCTTTGCCCGATGCCGGAAAGTGACCCGAAAACGAATGGTGACCTGAGCGCGGATATTCGCCGTCTTGAGGGCGCGCTGACTGCCTGTGCGCTGCAGGTCAAAACTGTCAAACACTGTCAGGATGAACTCGATGCAGAAGCACAAAAGCCTGCGCAAAGCGCTGATTAACGCCGTGCCGCAGCTCCGAAATAACCCCGATATGCTGCGCCTGTTTGCCGACAACGGCCATACCGATTCCCGACTGGCGAGCTCGCTGTCATTTGAAAAGGTGTATGTGCTTAACGTGGTGGTGACTGACTTCACCGGCGACCTCGACTTGATATTCGTGCCGGTGCAGGCGTGGCTGCGTGAACATCAGCCGGACATTATGACCACCGACGACGGGCGGGAGAAAGGATTCACCTGGATGATTGATATCAATAGCGACGATTCGCTTGATATCAGTATCAGCCTGAGACTCACCGAGCGCACGCTCGTCAGAGAGGTCGACGGCGCGCTGCATGTCAGTTATGCCCCTGAGCCGCCGCTGCCTGAGCCGGTGACGCGCCCGGTCGAGCTGTACGTTAACGGCGAACTGGTGAGTAAGTGGGATGAGTGAGTTAACCACGTTGCAGGAACGTCTTGCCGGTCTGATTGCCAGCCTGTCACCGGCGGCGCGTCGTCAAATGGCGGCTGAGATTGCGAAAAAGCTGCGTACCAGTCAGCAACAGCGCATTAAGCGCCAGCAGGCACCCGACGGCACCCCGTATGCCGCGCGAAAGCGCCAGCCTGTGCGGAGCAAAAAAGGCCGCATTAAGCGTGAAATGTTCACCAGACTGCGCACTAACCGCTTTATGAAAGCCAAAGGCAGCGACAGTGCGGCGGTGGTGGAATTTACCGGCAAAGTGCAGCGCATGGCGCGGGTGCATCAGTATGGCCTCAAAGACCGGCCAAACCGCAACAGCCGTGAGGTGCAGTACGAGGCGCGCCCGCTACTCGGTTTCACCCGCGACGATGAGCAGATGATTGAAGACGTCATTCTCAGTCACCTCGGCAAATAAATATTGTGTGAGCCATCACCGGAGCCGCGCGAATTGGCGCGGCTCCAGACCAGAGGCATCCTTGCACTATGAATACGTTATCCACTCTACAGGAGCTCGCGCGCGCAATTCGCAACCTCATCCGCTCAGGTGTGGTGACTGAGGTCGATATTGTGCAGGGGCTGTGCCGTGTACAAAGCGGCGGGATCCAGACTACATGGCTGAACTGGCTGACTACCCGCGCCGGTCGTTCGCGTACATGGTGGGCTCCCTCGGTCGGTGAACAGGTGCTGCTGCTGGCGATTGGTGGCGAGCTTGATACCGCTTTCGTGCTGCCGGGGATTTTCTCAGATGAGAACCCCGCCCCGTCTGCCTCGGCGGATGCGTGGCATGTGGTGTTCCCTGATGGCGCGGTTATGGAGTATGAACCGGAAACCGGTGCGCTGACGGTCAGCGGCATCAAAACTGCCGACGTGACGGCATCGGAGTCCATCACCGCCACCGTGCCGGTGGTGCTGGTGAAAGCAGAAACCCGCATCACCCTCGACACCCCGGAGGTGGTCTGCACCAACAAACTGACGACGGCGACGCTTGAGGTGCAGAAAGGCGGCACCATGCGTGGAAACATCGAACATACCGACGGTACGTTTAAATCAAACGGTGTGCAGGTTGATGACCACGGTCACGGCGGCGTGCAGCGGGGCGGGAGCTGGACGGAGGGAACCAAGTGACGGCGCGCTATATGGGGATGAACCGCAATTCCGGCCTCGCTATCCGTGACAGTGAGCATATCAGCCAGAGCATGCGCGACATTCTGCTGACGCCGGTCGGCTCGCGGGTAATGCGTCGTGAATATGGCTCGTTCCTGTCTGCGTTGATTGATATGCCGCAAACCCCGGCGCTAAGGCTGCAAATCATGGTGGCGTGCTATTCCGCGATCCAGAAGTGGGAACCACGCATCAGGCTTACATCCATCAGTTTTGAGCGCGGCGACACTGGCGAAATGTATGTCGATATTACCGGGATGCGTACCGATACCGGTGCGTCAGTTTCAACCACTGTTTCACTGAGTTAAACCACTATGGCAACTGTTGACCTGAGTCTGCTACCTGTTCCCGATGTGGTCGAGGAACTGGACTATGAAACTATCCTTGCGGAGCGCATTGCGACGTTGATTTCGCTCTATCCAGAAGACCAGCAGGAAGCCGTCGCCAGGACGCTCGCGCTTGAGTCTGAGCCGGTTGTTAAGCTGCTGCAGGAAAACGCCTACCGTGAGGTTATCTGGCGTCAGCGTGTCAATGAGGCTGCACGCGCGGTCATGCTGGCATATGCCATAGACAGTGACCTCGATAATATCGGGGCGAATTTCAATGTTGAGCGCCTTGTCGTCACGCCTGCTGATGACACCACCATTCCACCCACCCCGGCAGAGATGGAACTCGACGCCGATTATCGTCTGCGCATACAACAGTCATTTGAAGGAATGAGCGTGGCGGGCTCTACGGGTGCCTATGAATTTCATGGCCGCAGTGCTGACGGGCGTGTCGCTGATATTTCTGTTATCAGCCCCTCCCCCGCGTGCGTCACGATATCTGTGCTCTCGCGTGAAAATAACGGCGCGGCGTCTGATGAACTTCTGAGCATTGTACGCAATGCGCTTAACGGTGAAGACGTGAGGCCGGTTGCTGACCGTGTAACGGTGCAGTCAGCTCAGATTGTTGATTACCAGATACGCGCAACGCTTTTCATTTATCCGGGGCCGGAAAGTGAGCCGATTCGCGCAGCGGCTGAGGCGAAGCTCAAAGCCTATGCCAGCGCTCAACACCGGTTAGGGCGGGATATTCGCCTGTCGGCCATCTATGCCGCGTTACATGTTGAGGGGGTGCAGCGTGTCGAACTGGCGGCGCCAGTGGCTGACATTGTGCTTGATAAAACGCAGGCCTCCTTTTGCACTGACTATCAGATAGTGATTGGTGGCTCTGATGAGTGATGCGCGCCTGTTACCTGTAGGCTCATCACCTCTTGAGGTGGCTGCTGCCCGTGCCTGTGCAGATATTGAAAATACCCCCATTCCGTTACGCCGCCTGTGGAGCCCTGACTCCTGTCCTGCAAACCTTTTGCCGTGGCTGGCGTGGGCGTTTTCCGTTGACCGCTGGGATGAGAAATGGCCGGAAGAAACCAAGCGTGACGTTATTCGCAGTGCGTATTACATCCACTGCCACAAAGGGACGATAGGCGCAGTCCGGCGTGTGGTTGAGCCGCTCGGTTACGTCATTAACGTTACTGAGTGGTGGGAGAATGACGACCCGGCAGGCACTTTTCGTCTTGATATCGGTGTACTGGAAAGCGGTATCACCGAAGAAATGTATTTAGAAATGGAGCGGTTAATTGCGGATGCAAAACCCGCAAGCCGTCACCTGATTGGTCTGAATATTATCCAGGACATAGCTGGCTATATGTACACCGGCGGTGTGGCATATGACGGCGACATTATTACGGTTTACCCGGATGAGTGAGGAATAATGAGCAAAAAATTTAAAACAATTATTACCACTGCCGGTGCTGAGAAACTGGCAGCAGCCACTGTGCCAGGCGGTAAAAAAGTGAACCTTACTGCGATGGCTGTCGGTGATGGTGGCGGCACGCTGCCGGAGCCGAACGCCGGTCAGACAAAGCTCATTAATGAGGTCTGGCGTCATGCGCTGAATAAAATCAGCCAGGACAATAAAAATAAAAACTATATCGTGGCAGAGCTGGTCATCCCTCCTGATGTGGGAGGTTTCTGGATGCGCGAGCTGGGTCTGTATGATGATGCAGGCACACTGATTGCCGTTGCCAACATGGCCGAAAGTTACAAGCCGAAGCTGGCCGAGGGCTCGGGGCGTGCGCAGACCTGTCGCATGGTGATTATTGTCAGCAGCGTCGACTCGGTGGCGTTGTCCATTGATGCAACAACGGTGATGGCCACGCAGGATTATGTCGACGACAAACTCGCCGAGCATGAGCTGTCCCGCAATCATCCTGACGCCACGCTGAACGAAAAAGGTTTTGTGCAGCTCAGTAGTGCCACCGACAGCACGTCTGAGAGCCTTGCAGCGACGCCGAAAGCGGTTAAGGCGGCCTATGACCTTGCCGATGGTAAATATACGGCTCAGGACGCGAGCACAGCGCAAAAAGGTATTGTGCAACTGAGCAGCGCAACTGACAGCAGTGACGAGGCTCAGGCCGCGACGCCGAGGGCGGTTAAAATCGCGATGGATAATGCTAACGCGCGTCTTGCTAAAGAGCGTAACGGTGGAGATATTCCGAATAAACCTTTGTTTGTTCAGAATATTGGTTTGCAGGATACGGTTAACAAAGCTGCTGGCTCATTGCAAAAAGACCAGAACCTGAATGATATCCCGGATAAGACGAAAGCCCGTTCTGCGCTGCAACTTGGTACAGCCGCGACGCTCGACGCTACAACATCGAGAAATGATAATACTCTCGGCCATGTATTAAAGGTTGGCGACCGGAATTTGGGGGTGACTGTAATTCCCGCTTCGCGCGGCTTTAATTTTAATTCATATGAGTTTGCAGCAGGTGAAACCCTTTTCATTGAAGTAAATGCAGCAATCAATTTCCCCGCGGGAATGCCTGAGTTTGCAAATACGTTTGTGTATGTGAATGTTATCGGCATCCGTGATTCGGGTAATGATTGTGCGCTTTTGCTTTCCAGATACGATACAAATATAAGTTATCTGGCGTGGAGAGTTCACGAAGCAAACACTTCGATAAATTGGCGGGTACTAAAAATCCCGACAGCCGCCGCTGATATTCGTGCCATTCCTAAAGACCCCATTGGGACAATTGGAAATAACGGCAGGATGGCTTCTGCCGACACGCCGGGGTGGTGGTTAGTGAGTGTTGCAGATGCTGGTACGGTGGCTGATTTCCCCAAATACCCAAATGGTAACAAGCTGTATGGTTACGGTTTTATGTTCGTTGCGCGTTCAGGAGATGTATGGCTGCAGCAATATTTCAGCCATACCGGGGCGAGCGCCAGTCGTCAGACATGGAATGGAGATATGTCTGAACAGACTCCATGGGTTATAGACTACAACACGGCAAATAAGCCAACAGCCAGTGACGTAGGCGCATTGCCTATTACTGGTGGCGGGTTGAATGGCAATTTGGGTATCGGAACAAATAGCGCTCTCGGCGGTAACTCAATTGCTTTGGGCGACAACGACACTGGTTTTAAACAGAACGGTGACGGCATTCTGGATGTTTATGCCAACAATGTTCATGTTTTCCGTTTTCTCCCCGGCTCTATTGAAAGTGCGGTGCCGTTGAAAGTTGGTGGCAGTGAAGTTGCAACTCAGGCATGGGTATTACAGAACTTTGTCCAGAATATTGACCTGACAGCACCTGCTGAAGTTGGATTCCGGGATGGTTGGGGATATCCACGTGGGACAGATGGCGCAGCAATGTACAATTTTAATATGGTTGGCGGTAGCAGTAACGTTGGTAATTTTATTATTCGCTATACGCGAAAATGTGTGAATAACAACTGGTATGTCATTAACTAAAAGGAAATAAAATGCAGAGGTTTGGTAAATTCACTCCATATACTCCCGACACCACTGACAGACCCAAAATTATTGACGGTCAGAATGTTCTGTTTTTGCAGGATGATAAAGGTAATGACTGGTATGACGTTGTTGATTTATTTGATGAATCCACAACACTGAAAGTTGGTTATGACGAAGATGGCCGCGTAAGAACATTCACGACAAATATTCATGCGCTTTTTCCGGTTAATCTGAGTGTTGTTGAGCTTCCGGCAACAAAAGCTAACCTGCGCGTCACGCTTGGGGACGACTGGTTTTATAAAGACGGGAAATTGCAGCAAATTCGCGACTATCTGGCTGACGCTGAAACAGAACGCAACAGCCGCATGAATGAAGCGACAGTGCGTATAAACTGGCTGGAGGATGCTCAAAAGGATGGCGATATCTCTGCAGAGGAAGCGGCAGAGCTTACAGAATTACGTGCTTATCGTACTGCGTTACGTCGTCTGGATCTGAGCGCTGCCCCGAAAATTAACTGGCCTGACGCGCCGGTATGAAAGAAGCGGGTTAAACCCGCTTTCTTTTTACCCTGCTGTTGTACCACCCCTTACCCAACGCCGACAAATAGCCCACCGTTACAGCACAACAGAAAATACGCTCACCCCTTAACCATGGAGTTAACCGGATGAGTGATTTTCACCACGGCGTGCAGGTGCTTGAAATTAACGACGGCACCCGCGTCATTTCCACAGTTTCGACCGCTATCATCGGCATGGTCTGTACGGCCAGTGATGCGGATGCGAAGCTATTCCCCCTCAATGAGCCGGTACTGATTACCAATGTGCAAAGCGCCATTGCGAAAGCCGGTAAAAAAGGCACTCTGGCAGCCTCTCTGCAGGCCATCGCCGACCAGGCTAAACCTGTCACTATTGTTGTGCGCGTTGCCGAAGGTACCGGAGACGACGCAGAAGCGCAGACCGTTACCAACATCATCGGTGGCACGGATGAGAACGGCAAATACACCGGTATTAAAGCGCTGTTGACTGCCGAAGCGGTTACCGGCGTTAAGCCGCGTATTCTCGGCGTGCCGGGTCTCGATACACAGGAGGTGGCGGTCGCACTTGCGTCAGTCGCTATCAAACTACGCGCATTTTGCTATGCCAATGCGTGGGGCTGTAAAACCATTTCCGAGGCGATGGCCTATCGCGAGAATTTCAGCCAGCGCGAACTGATGCTTATCTGGCCTGACTTCCTCGCATGGGATACCACCGCGAACGCCACCGCCACGGCATATGCCACCGCCCGCGCGCTCGGTCTTCGTGCCTACATCGACCAGACTATCGGCTGGCACAAAACCCTGTCTAACGTTGGCGTGCAGGGCGTCACCGGCATCAGCGCCTCAGTCTTTTGGGATTTGCAGGCATCCGGCACCGATGCTGACCTGCTCAACGAGGCCGGAGTCACAACGCTGGTGCGCAAGGATGGTTTCCGCTTTTGGGGGAACCGCACCTGTTCTGATGACCCGCTTTTCCTGTTTGAGAACTACACCCGCACCGCGCAGGTACTGGCCGACACAATGGCTGAGGCGCACATGTGGGCGGTCGATAAGCCCATCACCGCATCGCTCATCCGTGACATTGTCGACGGCATTAACGCCAAATTCCGCGAGCTGAAATCTAACGGCTACATCGTGGACGGTGAATGCTGGTTCGATGAGGAATCGAACGACAAGGAAACCCTCAAGGCCGGGAAACTGTATATCGACTACGACTATACACCGGTTCCCCCACTGGAAAGCCTGACCCTGCGCCAGCGCATCACCGATAAATATCTGGTGAATCTGGCCGAATCGGTCAACAGCTAAGGAGCCTGAAACAACATGGCACTACCCCGCAAACTTAAATATCTGAACATGTTCAATGACGGCCTTAGCTACATGGGCGTTGTTGAGTCCGTGACGCTGCCGAAGCTGACCCGCAAGCTCGAAAACTATCGCGGCGGCGGCATGAATGGCGCGGCGGCGATTGACCTCGGTCTCGATGATGATGCCCTCACTGTTGAATGGTCTGTCGGTGGCCTGCCTGATGTGGCGCTGTGGGCGCAGTATGCCGCGCCGGGCGCTGATGCCGTGCCGCTGCGTTTTGCTGGCTCTTACCAGCGTGACGACACTGGCGAAATCGTTGCTGTCGAGGTGGTCATGCGTGGCCGTCATAAAGAAATCGACGGCGGCGAGAATAAGCAGGGTGAAAACACCTCGACCAAACTGTCGACCGTTTGCACCTATTACCGCCTCACGATTGATGGTAGCGACATTATCGAAATCGACACCGTCAACATGGTCGAGAAGGTGAACGGCGTCGACCGTCTGGAACAGCACCGCCGCGCAATCGGGCTGCTGTAATTCCCTGACCGGTCAGCACCGCTGGCCGGTTATTACTCCCATTCAAAGCAGAGAAAAAACATCATGGCAAAAGCACCACGCAAAACCCCTGAATTTGTTGATCCGGCTGGCAATGAAATTGACACCGTAAACCCGAACGTCGTGACCCTCGACAAGCCGATTAAGCGCGCCGGTCAGACGATTGAAAAGGTCACCCTGATTGAACCGAACGCAGGCACTTTGCGCGGCGTCAGTCTGGCGGCGGTGGCGCAGTCCGAGGTTGATGCGCTGATTAAGGTGCTGCCCCGCATGACCTACCCGGCACTCACCACGCAGGAACTCACCGCGATGAACCTGCCCGATATGCTGTCACTGGCCGCTAAGGTGATTGGTTTTTTGTCACCGGATTCGGCGGAATAGATTTCCCGCCCGGCCTGTCGACCGATGACCTGATGGCGGATATCGCAGTGATATTCCACTGGCCGCCATCAGAGCTCTATTCCCTGAGCCTGAGCGAGCTCATCACATGGCGCGAAAAGGCGCTGCAGCGTAGTGGAAACCACAATGAGTAATAACCTGAGGCTTGAGGTATTGCTGAAAGCGGTCGACCAGGCGACCCGACCGCTTAAATCTATCCAGACCGCGAGTAAAACCCTGTCGGGTGATATTCGTACCACACAAAAAGGGCTGCGTGACCTGAATGGTCAGGCGGCGAAAATCGACGGCTTTCGTAAGACAAGCGCGCAACTGGCCGTAACCGGTCAGGCACTTGAAAAAGCGAAACGTGAAGCCGAGGAGCTTGCCACCCAATTTAAAAATACCGAACGGCCAACGCGTGCGCAGGCGCAGGTGCTTGAATCGGCAAAACGTGCGGCTGATGGTCTGCAGGTCAAATACAACAGCCTCACCGAGTCGGTAAAACGCCAGCAACGCGAACTGGGTGCTGCCGGAATCAATACCCGCAACCTTGCTAATGACGAGCGAGGATTAAAAAACCGCATCAGTGAAACGACAGCACAACTCAACCGGCAGCGCGAGGCGCTGGCGAAGGTCAGCGCACAGCAGGCGCACTTAAACCGCGTGAAAGAACGATATAAATCAGGTAAGGAGCTTGCCGGTAACATGGCCGCAGCAGGCGCTGCCGGGGTGGGTATTGCGACAGCGGGAACGATGGCCGGGGTTAAATTGCTGATGCCCGGTTATGACTTTGCGCAGAAAAATTCCGAGCTGCAGGCTGTGCTCGGGGTCGATAAGCAGTCGCCAGAAATGGAGGCGTTACGCAAACAGGCTCGCCAGCTCGGCGACAATACTGCAGCCTCTGCAGATGACGCAGCGAGCGCGCAAATCATCATTGCGAAAAGCGGCGGTGACGCTGCTGCTATTCAGGCGGCGACGCCGGTCACACTGAATATGGCACTGTCAAACCGACGCTCGATGGAGGAAAACGCTGCGCTGCTGACCGGGATGAAATCAGCATTTCAGCTTTCAAACGACAAGATTGCGCACATTGGCGACGTTCTCTCGATGACGATGAACAAAACCGCCGCCGATTTTGACGGACTGAGCGACGCGTTGACTTATGCCGCGCCGGTGGCAAAAAATGCCGGGGTGAGCATCGAACAAACCGCCGCAATGGTCGGTGCGCTGCACGACGCCAAAATCACCGGGTCAATGGCGGGCACGGGTAGCCGCGCCATTCTCAGCCGCCTGCAGGCTCCCACCGGAAAAGCGTTTGAGGCCATTAAGGAGCTCGGCGTCAAAACGTCCGACAGCAAGGGGAACACGCGCCCGATATTCTCCATCCTGAAAGAAATGCAGCGCAGCTTTGAGAAAAATAACCTCGGGACAAGCCAGCGCGGCGAGTACATGAAAACCATTTTCGGCGAAGAGGCCAGCTCGGCGGCGGCGGTACTGATGGAAGCAGCCTCAAGCGGCAAACTTGACCGGCTCACCGAAGCGTTTAAAGCCTCGGACGGTAAAACCGAGGAACTGGTTAAGGTCATGCAGGATAACCTCGGCGGCGACTTTAAAGAGTTCCAGTCTGCTTATGAGGCAGTCGGTACCGACCTGTTTGACCAGCAAGAGGGCTCGCTGCGTAAACTCACCCAAACCGCCACGCAATACGTGTTAAAGCTCGACGGCTGGATCCAGAAGAACAAAGGGCTGGCGACAACCATCGGCATCATCGCCGGTGGCGCACTGGCTCTGATTGGTATCATCGGCGGTATTGGTCTCGTTGCGTGGCCGGTTGTTATGGGGATTAACGCCATTATCGCTGCTGCTGGCGTGCTGGGTACGGTATTTACTGTCACCGGTAGTGCCATTGTGACCGCGCTCGGCGCGATTACCTGGCCGATTGTCGCAGTTGGGGCGGCGATTGTGGCCGGGGCGCTGCTCATTCGTAAATATTGGGAGCCCATCAGCGCATTTTTCTCGGGGGTGATTGAGGGGGTCATGAGCGCCTTTACCCCTGTCGGAGAAATGTTCGCGCCACTGGCACCCATTTTTGACGGTCTCGGTGAGAAACTACGCGGTGTCTGGCAGTGGTTTAAAGACCTGATAGCACCGGTCAAGGCCACGCAGGAAACGCTCGATAGCTGCAAAAATGTTGGCGTCATATTTGGTCAGGCGCTGGCCTCTGCTTTGATGGCTCCGCTCAATGTATTTAACAAGTTGCGCAGCGGTGTCGACTGGCTTCTCGAAAAGCTCGGTATCATCAACAAAGAGTCAGACAGCCTCGACCAGACTGCCGCCAAAACCAACGCGGCCACGCAGAGTAATTCTTATATCCCGGCAACCAGTACATATGGCGGTTATCAGGCTTATCAGCCAGTAACCGCACCGGCGGGACGTTCTTACATCGACCAGAGCAAAAGTGAGTACAACATCACTTTACCGGGGGGTGTTGCGCCCGGGCATCAGCTTGACCGACAGCTACGCGACACACTCGAACAGATCGAGCGTGAGAAGCGTGCACGGCAGCGCGCCAGTATGAGCCATGACTGAGGGGGAATAAATAATGATGCTTGCACTTGGAATGTTTGTGTTTGAACGCCGCACCCTGCCTTATCAGTCGATGCAACAATCGAAGGATTACCGCTGGGTGTCTAATGACAGGGTTGGTAAACCTCCCGCTTATCAGTTTCTCGGTGAGGGGGAAACCTCTATCCAGCTTGCCGGTACGCTTTATCCTGCCATTACCGGAGGTCGTATATCACTGAGGGCAGTTGAACTGATGGCCGACGAGGGCAGAGCGTGGCCGCTGATTGAGGGTACCGGCAATATCCTCGGGATGTATATCGTCGATAAAGTCTCGACTACACACACCGAGTTTTTCAGTGATGGCGCGGCCAGAAAGATTGATTTCACACTTTCGCTGAAACGGGTCGACGAATCACTGGCGGCGATGTTTGGCGACCTGAATAAGCAGGCCAGCGAACTGCTTGACTCTGCCGGTAATCTGACCGATAAGCTGCAGGGTATGCTCGGAGGGCTGACCGCATGATGACGGGCATGACCATTGATGCCGGGGCGAGCCTTGCACCGGCATTTATGCTGACGCTGAACAGCCAGGACATTACCAGCAATTTTAGTGATCGGCTGATTTCTCTCACCATGACCGACAACCGGGGTTTTGAAGCTGACCAGCTCGACATTGAGCTCGACGATACTGACGGCAAAGTCGAGTTACCCCTGCGCGGGGCGGTGCTGACGCTGTGGCTTGGCTGGCAGGGTTCGGCACTTCTGAATAAGGGCGATTTCACGGTTGATGAGATTGAGCACCGGGGCGCGCCTGATACGCTGACCATTCGTGCGCGTAGTGCAGATTTTCGCGGAACACTCAATTCACGGCGTGAGGAATCATGGCACGACACCACTCTCGGTGAACTGGTCAGTGCCATTGCAAAACGCAATAAACTGACGGCCAGCGTCGCGGATTCGCTGAAAAAAATCCCGGTACCGCATATCGACCAGTCGCAGGAATCCGACGCAGTATTTCTGACCAGACTTGCTGAGCGGAACGGGGCAGCAGTATCAGTGAAAGCGGGGAAACTGTTGTTTCTGAAAGCAGGTAGCGCAGTGACGGCCAGCGGCAAACCCGTCCCACAAATGACACTGACCCGCAGTGATGGTGACCGCCATCAGTTTGCTATTGCCGACCGCGGGGCTTATACCGGCGTAACGGCAAAATGGCTACACACCAAAGACCCGAAACCGCAAAAGCAGAAGGTCACGCTGAAGCGTAAACCAAAAGAGAAGCACCTGCGCGCACTGGAACACCCGAAAGCAAAGCCAGTCAGCAAAAAGACAAAGGCTAAAAAAGAGCAGGAAGCGCGCGAGGGTGAGTATATGGCCGGTGAGGCTGATAACGTGCTGGCGCTGACGACGATTTACGCTTCAAAGGCTCAGGCGATGCGAGCTGCTCAGGCTAAGTGGGATAAGTTGCAGCGCGGTGTTGCGGAGTTTTCAATTACACTGGCGCTTGGTAGGGCTGATTTGTTCCCTGAAACACCGGTGCGCGTGTCGGGCTTTAAGCGCGTCATAGACGAGCAGTCTTGGTTAATCAGTAAGGTAACTCACAATCTGAATAATAATGGATTCACGACGGGCTTAGAGCTTGAGGTTAAGCTCTCCGATGTGGAGTACAGCTCAGAGGAAAGCAAGAACTGAAAAAGCAAATCAAAACTTGCAAATGCAACCTTAGGGTTTATTATTCCCTCAGATACGCCAGCAGGGGGAATAATTATGATGCACTGCCCGTTATGCCAAAACGCCGCACATGCTCGCACTAGCCGGTACCTTAGCACCGAAACAAAAGAACGTTATCACCAGTGCCAGAACATAAATTGCGGATGTACATTCATCACTTTTGAGACGCTATCAAGATTCATTGTGAAACCGGGTACTGTTGATCCTGCTCCGCCCCACCCCATCAGGAACCAACAACAGCAACTTTGGCTTTAAACCTGCTTCGGCAGGTTTTTTTATGTCTGTCGCCATCGCGCCAATCTCTGCCGCCAATTTGCCGCCACCGTCAATAAAAAAGGGGTCGGCAATTCGCCAACCCCTTGTTTTACAACACGCTTTGGATGTAGCGTGAATGCGTTATCAGTTAAGACGCTCTTTGATACGAGCAGACTTACCAGTGCGCTCACGCAGGTAGTACAGTTTAGCTTTACGAACAGCACCACGACGTTTAACAGCAATGCTGTCAACTACCGGAGAGTGAGTCTGGAAGACACGCTCAACGCCTTCGCCGTTGGAAATTTTACGAACAGTGAATGCAGAGTGCAGACCGCGGCTACGAATAGCGATAACCACGCCCTCAAATGCCTGCAGACGTTTTTTGGAACCTTCAACAACCCATACTTTCACTTCCACGGTATCACCCGGACGGAAGGAAGGTACGTCCTGCTTCATCTGTTCTTGTTCAAGTTGCTTAATAATGTTGCTCATAATTTAATCTCTTATCCTGGGTAAACTGATATTGGGGGCTTACGCCTGCCCATCATGTTTATGTTGCTGTTGTGCGTGTTCCTTTTTGAACTCCGCCAGCAACCTTGCTTGCTCTTCAGTCAGAGCCAGGTTTTCCAGAAGTTCAGGTCTTCTAAGCCAGGTCCGGCCCAGCGACTGCTTCAAACGCCAGCGACGTATCTCAGCGTGGTTCCCCGACAGTAACACTGCCGGTACTTCCATCTGCTCTAACACTTCAGGTCGGGTATAGTGTGGACAGTCCAGCAACCCGTCAGCAAACGAATCTTCGATTGCTGATGCTTCATGACCCAGAACCCCCGGAATAAACCGGGAAACGGAATCGATCAGCGTCATTGCCGGTAACTCACCACCGCTGAGGACGTAATCGCCGATTGACCATTCTTCATCAATTTCGGTTTGAATCACGCGCTCATCGATACCTTCATAGCGACCACACACCAGAATCAGCTTTTGATTCGTGGCCAGTTCGCTGACGCCCGCTTGATCAAGCTTGCGTCCCTGAGGTGACAGATAAATCACCTTTGCGCCTTCACCAGCCGCAGCTTTTGCCGCATGAATGGCGTCCCGTAAGGGTTGCACCATCATTAACATCCCCGGTCCGCCGCCGTAAGGACGATCGTCCACGGTACGGTGCCGGTCATGAGTAAAGTCTCGAGGACTCCAGCTCTGGATGTTCAGCAGGCCATTTTTTACTGCCCGGCCAGTTACCCCGTAATCGGTAATTGCGCGGAACATTTCAGGAAACAGGCTAACGATACCTATAAACACAAGCCAATCCCCATAACGCCGACTTTTACCGTTTATCCGGTGGTTTAAAAACCAGGATCCCAATCTACTTCGATAGTACGAGTAGCGAGATCGACTTTCTTGATAACCTGCCCATCGAGGAACGGTACAAGACGTTCCTTGATACCAAACGCATCTTTCAGGTTTGCCTTGATGACGATGACGTCATTCGAACCGGTTTCCATCATATCGACGACTTTACCGAGATCGTAGCCTTCAGTGGTCACTACCTGGCAGCCCATAAGGTCTTTCCAGTAGTAGGAACCATCTTCCAGCGCTGGCAACTGCGAGGAATCCACGACAATTTCGCAATTGGTCAGTAGATTCGCCGAATCACGATCGTCAACGCCTTTCAGCTTGATGATCAGATCCTGATTGTGGTGCTTCCAGCTTTCCAGCTGTACTTGCTGCCACTGACCCGCCTTCTGGATAAACCAGGGCTGATAGTCAAAAATGCTTTCGGCGTCTTCAGTGGAAGAAAACACTCTGAGCCAACCACGAATACCGTAAGAAGACCCCATTTTCCCCAAAACGATGGGTTCCACAGGAGCCTGCGCGGCGAGTTGCTTGCTCATCATGACCACCGTGACAGATTAAGCTGCTTTGTTTGCTGCTTTGATCAGCGTAGCTACGCGATCAGAAATAGTCGCGCCCTGGCCAACCCAGTGAGCGATGCGATCCAGATCCAGGCGAGTGCCTTCTTCTTTTTCGCTAGCGATTGGGTTAAAGAAGCCAACGCGCTCGATGAAGCGACCGTTGCGTGCATTACGGCTGTCGGTGACAACAACCTGGTAGAACGGACGCTTTTTAGCGCCGTGACGAGCTAAACGAATAGTAACCATAACATCCTCTTGTGTGAATAAAACACCGGGCCCCATCGAGGGAAGGGACCCGGTGTCATATTAAAAGCCCGAAAATTTTACTGATTTCTGGGAAAAAAGCAATCAACATGTGATGAAGCTTGATTCCAGGGCGTGACCGTTGCAGCCAGTTTGGCGTCGGCGTGCGCGCAGAAAGCGGAGCGTACACGCAGTACGTGAGCATTTCGAGCACACTCCGGCGTCAAAATGGCAAATAAGGTAGCCCGATATATTTATCTACCCGGGAAGCCTGGCGGCATCATCCCCTTCATACTCCGCATCATCTTCGCCATCCCGCCTTTCTTCATTTTCTTCATCATGCGCTGCATGTCGTCGAACTGTTTCAGAAGGCGGTTAACGTCCTGTACCTGCATACCGCAGCCGGTAGCAATACGGCGTTTACGGGAACCTTTGATGATTTCCGGCTTAGCGCGTTCTTTCATCGTCATCGAGTTGATGATGGCTTCCATACGCACCAGCACTTTATCGTCCATCTGCGATTTCACATTGTCAGGGATCTGCCCCATACCCGGCAGTTTGCCCATCAGGCTTGCCATACCGCCCATGTTTTTCATCTGCTTGAGCTGCTCAAGGAAATCGTTGAGATCGAAGCCGTCGCCTTTTTTCAGCTTGCTGGCTAATTTCTCTGCCTGCGCGCGGTCAACTTTGCTTTCGATATCTTCGATCAGCGACAGCACGTCGCCCATGCCGAGAATACGTGAAGCAATACGATCCGGGTGGAACGGCTCCAGCGCTTCGGTTTTCTCGCCGACGCCGAGGAATTTAATCGGCTTGCCGGTGATATGACGAATGGAAAGCGCCGCACCGCCACGAGCATCACCATCAACTTTGGTCAGCACCACGCCGGTTAATGGCAGCGCTTCGTTAAAGGCTTTTGCGGTATTGGCGGCATCCTGACCGGTCATCGCATCGACGACAAACAGCGTTTCTACCGGCTTGATAGAAGCGTGGACCTGTTTGATTTCGTCCATCATCGCTTCGTCAACGTGCAGACGACCGGCGGTATCCACCAGCAGCACGTCGTAGAATTTGAGTTTGGCTTCTTTCAGCGCGGCGTTGACGATATCGACCGGTTTTTGACCGACATCCGACGGGAAGAAGTCCACACCAACCTGCTCGGCCAGCGTTTCCAGCTGTTTAATCGCCGCCGGGCGATAAACGTCCGCGGAGACCACCAGCACTTTCTTCTTGTGCTTCTCTCGCAGGAATTTCCCCAGCTTACCCACGCTGGTGGTTTTACCTGCCCCCTGCAAGCCCGCCATCAGCACGACGGCAGGCGGCTGAGCAGCCAGATTCAGGGTCTGGTTTTCTTCGCCCATTGCCGCAACCAGCTCGTTACGGACAATCTTGACGAATTCCTGACCCGGCGTCAGGCTTTTGTTAACTTCATGACCAACCGCTTTCTCTTTTACGCGATTGATAAACTCACGCACTACCGGCAGCGCTACGTCAGCCTCCAGCAGCGCCATGCGCACTTCGCGCAGCGTCTCTTTAACGTTGTCTTCAGTAAGGCGTCCACGGCCACTGATATTGCGCAGCGTGCGCGACAAACGATCGGTTAAATTATCAAACATTGTCTCTCGCCTGGGGTGGAAACGGTCGGTCGCGACAGCGACACATCAACAGAAATTTGTCGCAGTATAACATGAAGCCGCCTTTGTTGTTATGCAACGGTTGGAGCAGCGGTCACGTAACGCTATACTGCTTTTCTTTATCACTGGCCAACTGTCGACACCTAATATGCCCGTTTTTGCTCTGCTCGCCCTTGTCGCCTACTCAGTCAGCCTCGCGCTGATTATTCCCGCTCTGCTGCAAAAAAACAGCGGCTGGCGGCGTATGGCTATTCTTTCTGCGGTCGTCGCGCTGGTAAGCCATGCTATCGCCCTGGAAGCGCGTATCCTGCCCGGCGGTGAAAGCGGACAAAACCTGAGCCTGTTGAACGTTGGCTCGCTGGTTAGCCTGATGATCTGCACGGTAATGACTATCGTCGCTTCACGCAACCGTGGCTGGCTATTACTGCCCATTGTCTACGCCTTTGCTCTGATCAACCTCGCCTTCGCGACGTTTATGCCTAACGAGTTCATCACCCATCTCGAAGCGACACCGGGCATGATGATTCACATCGGGCTATCGCTGTTTGCTTACGCCACGCTGATTATCGCCGCGCTGTATGCACTGCAGTTGGCCTGGATCGATTATCAATTGAAAAACAAAAAACTGGCGTTCAGTAATGAAATGCCACCACTGATGAGCATTGAGCGGAAAATGTTTCATATCACCCAGATCGGCGTGGTTCTGCTGACGCTCACTCTGTGTACTGGCCTGTTTTACATGCATAACCTGTTCAGTACTGAAAATATTGATAAAGCCGTTCTTTCTATCGTGGCATGGTTTGTCTATATCGTTCTGTTGTGGGGGCATTACCATGAAGGCTGGCGCGGACGTCGCGTCGTATGGTTTAACGTCGCAGGCGCAGTCATTCTGACGCTGGCCTATTTCGGCAGCCGTATACTGCAGCAGTTCGTGAGTTAAATCTTTAAGGAACCCTACGTGGAACACATCTCCACCACCACGCTCATTGTCACGCTTCTCATCATGGTGGTCATTTCCGCCTATTTTTCCGGTTCTGAAACCGGAATGATGACTCTGAATCGCTATCGTCTGCGGCATCGGGCCAAGCAAGGTAATCGTCAGGCAAAACGCGTTGAAAAGTTACTTCGCAAACCGGATCGCCTGATAAGCCTGGTACTGATCGGGAATAACCTGGTGAATATTCTGGCCTCCGCGCTTGGCACTATTGTCGGTATGCGCCTGTATGGCGATGCCGGCGTCGCCATCGCCACCGGGGTGCTAACGTTTGTGGTGCTGGTTTTTGCCGAAGTACTGCCAAAGACCATTGCCGCGCTGTATCCAGAAAAAGTCGCCTACCCGAGCAGTTTTTTGCTGGCCCCCCTGCAAATCATCATGATGCCGCTGGTCTGGTTGCTTAATACCATCACCCGTCTGCTGATGCGCATGATGGGTATCAAAACGGATATCGTGGTGAGCGGTTCGCTGAGTAAAGATGAACTGCGAACGCTGGTGAATGAATCACGCTCCCAAATCTCACGTCGTAATCAGGATATGCTGCTGTCCGTGCTGGATCTGGAAAAAGTCAGCGTCGATGACATCATGGTGCCGCGCAGTGAAATCATCGGCATTGATATTAACGACGACTGGAAATCAATCGTGCGCCAGCTTTCGCACTCCCCTCACGGTCGTATTGTGCTGTACCGCGACTCACTCGACGATGCCATCAGTATGCTGCGCGTACGCGAAGCCTGGCGATTAATGGCGGAGAAAAAAGAGTTCACCAAAGAGACCATGTTACGCGCGGCTGACGAAATTTATTACGTCCCGGAAGGTACGCCCCTCAGCACCCAGCTCATTAAATTTCAGCGCAATAAGAAGAAAGTGGGTCTAGTGGTCAATGAATATGGCGATATTCAGGGGCTGGTCACGGTCGAAGATATTCTGGAAGAGATTGTCGGCGATTTCACCACATCAATGTCACCGACGCTTGCCGAAGAGGTGACGCCGCAGAATGATGGCTCAGTGATCATTGACGGCAGCGCCAACGTTCGTGAAATCAATAAGGCGTTTAACTGGCACCTGCCGGAGGATGACGCACGTACCGTGAACGGTATTATTCTTGAAGCGCTGGAAGAGATCCCGGTTGCCGGCACGCGAGTGCGTATTGGGCAGTACGATATCGATATTCTCGACGTGCAGGACAATATGATCAAACAGGTACAGGTGTTGCCGGTTACACCGCTGCGCGAGAGCGTATCGGACCAGTGAGAGGAGTCCGGACCGGGTAGCGCATCAGCATTACCCGGCCCGAGGCTGATTAGCCTTTGGCTTTCGCCACGGAGACCATCGCCGCACGGATGGTACGTCCGTTCAGGGTATAGCCTTTCTGCATGACCATCAGCACATTACCGGCAGCAACGTCGTCAGACTCTACCATTGCAATGGCCTGATGCACGTTCGGGTCCATCGGCACATCGATATCCGCAACCACCTGCACACCAAACTTCGCCACCACATCCAGCATTGACTTACGCGTCAGCTCAATACCTTCAATCATCGGCGCCATCGCATCATTGTCTTTGTCCGCCACTTCCAGCGCACGATCCAGACTGTCCAGCACCGGCAGCAGCTCGTTGACGAATTTTTCCAGCGCAAATTTATGCGCTTTTTCTACGTCCAGTTCGGTACGACGACGCAGGTTTTCCATTTCCGCTTTGATACGCAACACGCTGTCGCGCTCGCGAGTTTCGGCCTCAGCAAGCTGAGCTTCCAGATTCGCAATTTTTTCATCGCGCGGATCCACCTGCTCAGCAGAAGCGTCTGGTTCAACCGCCTCAACTTCTTCGTGCTGATCCATGATAATTTCTTCCGGGGCTTGCCCCTCAGGCGTTTTCTGTTCTTTACTACTCATGAATTTCTCCGCGTTTTTTTCGCATTCATCTCGCTAACCTGGATTATTATGGGGATAAGATTCAGGGTTTCAAGGGAAGTACTCACATTGTCACTAATCTTCGTTACAAGGACCTCGAGAAAATGAACAATCATTTCAAGTGTATTGGCATTGTGGGGCATCCACGTCACCCCACTGCACTGACCACACATGAAATGCTCTACCGTTGGCTGTGCACCAAAGGTTATGAGGTTATCGTGGAGCAACAAATCGCTCACGAGCTACAGCTGAAAAATGTGAAAACCGGTACGCTCGCGGAGATTGGCCAGCAGGCAGACCTCGCCGTAGTCGTCGGTGGCGACGGCAATATGCTGGGCGCTGCGCGCACCCTGGCACGTTATGACATCAAGGTTATCGGCATTAACCGTGGTAACCTCGGTTTCCTCACCGACCTCGATCCAGACAATGCCCACCAACAATTAGCCGACGTGCTGGAAGGCCACTACATCAGCGAAAAACGCTTTTTACTCGAAGCCCAGGTATGCCAGCAGGATTGCCAGAAGCGCATCAGCACCGCAATCAACGAAGTGGTACTGCATCCAGGCAAAGTGGCGCACATGATTGAGTTCGAAGTGTATATCGATGAAATCTTTGCCTTCTCTCAGCGTTCCGACGGGCTAATTATCTCCACGCCTACCGGCTCTACCGCCTACTCCCTCTCTGCCGGAGGCCCAATTCTGACGCCATCTCTGGATGCTATTACGCTGGTACCGATGTTCCCGCATACGCTTTCTGCGCGTCCGTTGGTAATCAATAGCAGCAGCACCATTCGTCTACGTTTCTCGCATCGCCGTAGCGATCTGGAGATCAGCTGCGACAGCCAAATCGCCCTGCCGATACAGGAAGGGGAAGACGTATTGATCCGCCGCTGTGATTATCATCTGAACCTGATACATCCAAAAGATTACAGCTATTTCAATACATTAAGTACAAAACTGGGCTGGTCAAAAAAATTATTCTAATTTAACGCCAACCTCTTTACTGTATAGAAAACCAGTTTATACTGTATGTAATTACAGTTATGGTTTTTCATACAGGAAAACAGCTATGTTGGCACAACTGACCATCAGCAATTTTGCTATCGTTCGTGAACTTGAGATCGATTTCCAGAACGGCATGACCGTCATCACCGGTGAGACAGGTGCGGGTAAGTCCATTGCCATTGATGCTCTCGGTTTGTGCCTGGGCGGGCGCGCAGACGCTGACATGGTGCGCGCAGGCGCTGCGCGAGCCGACCTCTGCGCCCGTTTCGCCTTAAAAGACACCCCAGCAGCTCTGCGCTGGCTGGAAGAGAACCAGCTTGAAGATGGCCGTGAGTGCTTGCTGCGTCGCGTGATCAGCAGCGACGGCCGCTCCCGTGGCTTTATTAACGGTACCGCCGTTCCGCTGTCACAGCTTCGTGAGCTGGGCCAGCTGCTGATTCAAATCCACGGCCAGCACGCGCACCAGCTTCTGACGAAATCCGAACACCAAAAATTCCTGCTTGATGGTTACGCCAATGAAGCATCCCTGACCCAGGAAATGACCGCGCGCTATCAGCTATGGCACCAAAGCTGCCGCGATCTGGCGCATCATCAGCAACAAAGTCAGGAACGCGCAGCACGGGCGGAACTGTTGCAATATCAGCTAAAAGAATTGAACGAATTCAACCCGCAGCCGGGCGAGTTTGAGCAAATTGATGAAGAGTACAAGCGTCTGGCTAACAGCGGGCAATTGCTCACCACCAGCCAGCAGGCGCTGGCTATCCTCGCGGATGGCGAAGACATCAATCTGCAGAGCCACTTGTACACCGCAAAGCACCTGGTCACTGAACTCGCAGGCATGGACGGCAAACTTTCCGGTATCCTGGATATGCTGGAAGAGGCAACCATTCAGCTCAGCGAAGCCAGCGATGAACTGCGCCACTATTGCGATCGTCTGGATTTAGACCCTAACCGTTTGTTCGAACTTGAGCAGCGTATTTCAAAGCAAATCTCGTTGGCACGTAAGCATCACGTCTCCCCGGAAGCGTTGCCGCAGTTCTATCAGTCTTTGTTAGATGAGCAACAGCAACTTGACGATCAGGCCGACTCGCTCGAAACCTTAACCCTGGCGGTGAACAATCACCACCAGCAGGCGCTGGAAACAGCAAAAAGGTTGCACCAACAGCGCCAGCATTATGCGCAGGAACTGGGACAATTCATTACCGAGAGTATGCATACCCTTTCGATGCCGCATGGTCTCTTTTGCATTGATGTAAAATTTGATGAGCACCATCTTAGCGCGGACGGTGCCGATCGCGTGGAGTTTAAAGTTACCACTAACCCGGGTCAGCCGTTACAGCCGATCGCGAAAGTTGCTTCTGGCGGCGAGCTGTCGCGCATCGCTCTGGCTATTCAGGTTATTACCGCACGTAAAATGGAAACCCCGGCGCTGATTTTCGATGAGGTTGATGTGGGCATCAGCGGTCCGACGGCTGCGGTCGTGGGCAAAATGCTGCGTCAGTTGGGGGAATCAACCCAGGTTATGTGCGTAACTCACCTGCCGCAGGTTGCTGGTTGTGGTCATCAACATTTCTATGTCAGCAAGGAAACTGACGGCGCAATGACGGAAACACACATGCAGCCGCTTGATAAACGCGCGCGTCTGCAGGAGTTAGCCCGCTTACTTGGCGGAAGCGAAGTCACGCGCAATACCCTCGCAAACGCAAAAGAACTGCTGGCGGCATAAACTTTTTTCCCTTGTGAAGGTCTGAGTTCAACATAAAATCGCCGACCGACCCGACAGCAAAAGGTTTTAAAGTGGTGAAAGGTCTATTATCATCGGCATATTACATATGAGCCGCGTACTGCTCGGGCCCGAAAAGGAATCAAATCACTATGCGCTGTAAAACGCTGACTGCTGCTGCAGCAGTACTACTGATGTTGACTGCAGGCTGTTCCACTCTGGAGCGAGTGGTTTACCGTCCTGACATCAACCAGGGAAATTATCTGACACCGACCGATGTCGCCAAAGTGCGTACAGGCATGACGCAACAGCAGGTTGCTTATGCTCTGGGTACCCCGATGATGTCCGATCCTTTTGGCACAAACACCTGGTTCTATGTGTTCCGTCAGCAACCTGGACATGAAGGCGTAACTCAGCAAACGCTGACGCTGACCTTTAACAGCAGCGGCGTATTGACCAACATTGATAACAAACCTGCCCTGACCGACAACAAGTAGGTTTGAGAGATCAAAAAAAGGTGCTCAATGTGCACCTTTTTTATTGTCTGTTATTTTTTAGCGGATTTCTCTGCTCGCTGCCTGCGCAGCTCTTTGGGATCGGCAATCAGCGGCCGATAAATTTCCACCCGATCGCCGTCATGCAGAACATCCTCAAGCTTTACCGGACGGCTGTAGATGCCCACTTTATTTTTGCTGAGATCGATATCATTACGCAATTCCAGCAGCCCGGAAGCGCGGATAGCCTCTTCCACCGTTGCGCCCTGCTGCAGCGTTACGCGCTGTAAATACTGTTTTTCGGGCAGCGCATATGCCACTTCAACGACAATTTTAGCCGACGCTGACACTGTAAACCTCTTTCGCGCGAACCGTGAAAGCCTGCACCATATTCGAAGCCAGCTCTTTAAAGATGCGGCCAAACGCCAGCTCGATGAGTTTATTCGTGAACTCGAAATCGAGATGAAACTCAATGCGACACGCGTCCTGGCTTAACGGCGTAAACTTCCAGCCGCCAATCAGTTTTTTAAACGGTCCATCGACCAGATGCATCAGGATGCTCTGGTTACTGGTCAGTTGGTTACGCGTGGTGAACGTTTTGCTAATCCCTGCTTTGGAGACATCCACTGCGGCCGTCATTTGTCCCGGAGTCGACTCCAGTACGCGGCTACCGGTGCATCCCGGTAAAAACTGGGGATAGGATTTAACATCATTCACTAACTGATACATCTGCTCCGCACTGTAAGGTACTAAAGCGGTCCGGCTAATCTGAGGCATAACAATTTCCATCAATATCAATCACACAAATAATACCATTTATCACTCGCTAAAAAAAACGCTATAGCCCAACTCGTGCTAAGATAGCGCCTTGCGCCCCGCTGGATGAAATGGGGTGTTTTTCGATTCCAGATTACCTATACTGAGCGGCATTATGACGAAGAAAAAAGCACACAAACCTGGCTCAGCCACAATCGCGCTTAACAAACGCGCACGACACGAATACTTTATCGAAGAAGAGTTCGAAGCAGGACTCGCTCTGCAGGGCTGGGAAGTCAAATCCTTGCGCGCAGGTAAAGCTAACATCGGCGATAGCTACGTTATACTCAAAGACGGCGAAGCGTTCCTGTTTGGCGCCAACTTCACACCGATGGCCGTTGCCTCAACACACGTGGTATGCGATCCCACCCGTACCCGTAAGCTACTATTAAACCAGCGCGAACTCGACTCTTTGTATGGTCGTATGAATCGGGAGGGTTATACCGTAGTAGCACTGTCGCTGTACTGGAAGAACGCCTGGTGTAAAGTAAAAATTGGCGTCGCCAAAGGTAAGAAACAACACGACAAGCGCTCCGACGTAAAAGAACGCGAATGGCAGGTGGATAAAGCACGTATTATGAAAAATGCCGGGCGATAACCTTCTTTTCTCTGTGGCCAGTCTATCACCATGATGACTGGCCTTTATTTTTTAGTTATTGAAAGTCGCACAATACATTCATAGTAATTATAGATTCCATTGCTGAATCGTTCAGTTAAAAATACGAACCCCAGCCTGCAGGCAAGCAGTAGTCCAATAAAATAAAACTTCAAGTACTCCCGCGCGCTATTTTTCATCTTTCAAAATAGCATTATTATTACTGTTGTTTATTATTAACAATAAATAACAAAAAACAACAATTACAGCAACTTATAAATAAAACCTATTTATCGAAACGTTTAACTCATTTCGATGCAAAATATCACCATATGTTTTTAATATCTGGACATTGCAGAAAGTTTTCTTTCTGACTATATCATCTAATACGAAAGAACTATTTTGGTGCTCAGACTACGACTTAATTTTTTCAGAAACTGATACCAGTAAATCTTATCCATGAAATTACATGTGTAAGTTCATCATTATGATGAACGAGGCACCTGTCTGCTCATTTTCCCGGCACGCCGTTGCGGATTAATACTCCCGACCTGCCATCAGGAGTGAACATATGCGTCTACTCGCCGTTGTATCGAAGTTGACTGGTGTTTCTACCAATGTTGAAGCCTCTGAAATTACACTCAACTCACCTTCTATTGTGAAACTGTCCGTTTCACGTGAGGAGGTCAGCCAGTTGACTCGTGTTAATCAGGATCTGGTTGTCACACTCCGTTCAGGTGAAACCATCACCATTAAAAATTTTTACGTCGGAAAAGGTGATGCGCAAAACCAGCTCGTTCTGGAAGACAGCAATGGCGCGCTATGGTGGGTTCAGGATACGGATGGTGCTTTCCATTTTCAGCACCTGGACGATCTCACGCCGCTGATGACGGCCGAAGGCAGTCATGACGGAGGCGCAATCTGGCCCTGGGTCCTTGGCGGGGTTGCGGTCGCTGGCGGAATTGGCCTCGCTGCAGGAGGTGGCGGTGGTGGTGGTGGCGGCGGCGGGAGCGATTATAATGCCGGAAACGGTAATGGTAGCGGCGGCAACGGTAATGCCGGAAACGGCAATGGTAACGGCGGCAGTGGTAGTGGCGATGGCGATAACGGCGCGCCGCCAACAACAACCCCCAATATGCCAGACATGCCCGTCATCACCAGCGTAATTGACGACCAGGAGCTTATTACCGGCCTTGTCAATCAACAGGAGTCCACCAACGATAATACGCCCGAACTCCAGGGTACCGGCCCGGCAAATGCCACATTACATATTTTTGATAACGGCGTCGAAATAGGCCAGGTTACTATCGATGCCAACGGCCACTGGTCGTTTACCCCCTCATCCCCTCTTGCAGACGGCACTCACCAGTTTACCGTCAGCGCGTCAAATAATGCGGGTAGTAGTGGGATGTCAGACAGTTGGGTGATTATTGTCGATACGCTTGCCCCTGATGCCCCCGTGGTTACTCAGGAAATCGACAATGTCGGTTCCATTACCGGTCTTATCGCCAATGACGGTGAAACCGACGATGCCACGCCAACTCTCACTGGTACTGGCGAAGCAGGGAGTACCATCAGCATCTATGACAATGGCATCCTGATTGGTATGGAGCCAGTAGATGACAATGGTAACTGGACCTTTACGCCTGATACGCCACTCAGCGACGGCGTTCACAATCTGACGCTGACGCAAACTGACGCCGCAGGTAACGTGAGCGCGGAAACGAGCCTGCCGACATTTACCGTTGATACGACCGCGCCTGCAGGCGCGGTGATTTCCGCCGTAAACCTCGAAGGCACCACGGTAACGGGTAGAGCGGAAGCAGGAAGTCTGGTCACTATCATTGGTAATAATAGCCAGGTTTTAGGGGCAATAACGGTCGATCAAACCGGCAATTTCGTCATCGCGATTTCCCCCTCACAGACGCACGGCGAAGCGTTGCTCGCGAAGATTCAGGATAAGGCGGGCAACATCGGGCCAGATACCCCATTTTATGCCACAAATTCCGGCTATCCGGGCGTACCCGTTATCGTCAGCGTTATGGATGATGCCGCACCGTCAACCGGGTTATTGAGCAACAATCAGGCCACCAACGATCAAACGCCAACGCTCTCTGGCACTGCGGACGCTAACAGCACCGTTAACATTTATAACAATGGTGCGATTATCGAAAGCGTGGTTGCCGACGCCAATGGCAACTGGAGCTGGACATCCGCCACGCCGTTGCCGGAAGGGCCGCACGCTTTCAGCGCCACGGCAACAAACCAGCTAGGGACAGGCGGTATGTCGCCAACATTTAATATTAGTATCGACATACAGCCGCCGTCGCCACCAGACGAGCTCAGCGTCTCCGCAGACGGCAGCGTTGTCACCGGGACGGCCGAGCCGGGCAATACTGTCGTTATCACCGACAGTAATAACACTCCGATCGGCAGCGGCGTCGCCGGAGAAGATGGATCATTTACCATCCCCATTACCCCGCCACAGACCAATGGCGAAACGATTACCGCCATCGCGACCGATCCGGCAGGCAACCCAAGCCAGCCAGAAACCACGCTCGCGCCAGATATCACGGCCCCGCAGCCGCCTGCTAACCTGATGATTAATCCTACGGGCGATCAGGTTACCGGCACCGCAGAACCCAACAGTACGGTACATATTCTGGATCCAGATGGCGCGATCATTGGAACAGCAACTGCTGGCCCGAGCGGAGATTTCACCGCCACGCTGGTTCCGCCGCAGACTAACGGTGAACGCCTTAACGCGAATGCAACGGATGCAGCAGGCAATACCAGCGGTAACACTCCGATTACCGCACCAGATACCACAGCACCTGATGCGCCAACCGGCGTCATCGTCGCCGGGGACGGCGGTTCTGTAAGCGGACATGCCGAAGCGGGAAGCACCGTCACCGTCAAAGACAGCAACGGCAATCAGATTGGTGTTGGTCAGGCTGACAGCGGTGGCAACTTCACCGTGTCGATTACACCGTCACAAATGAACGGCGAAACGGTAAAAGTCACCGCAACTGACAGCAATAATAACGAAAGTCTGCCAACCTCGGCGCTGGCACCGGATATCACCGCACCAAACCAGCCGATTATCATTGCCGTGACGGATGATGTCGCGGATGTCATCGGCCCCATCAGTAACAACGGCTTAACTAACGACGATAAACCTAAACTCGAAGGCACTGCCGAGGCCGGAGCTCAGGTTAAAATTTACGATAACGGCGAACTGTTAACGACCGTCACCGCTGATCTCAACGGTAACTGGAACTACACGCCCACAACAGCGTTGACCCAAGGCGCGCACATATTTACGGTGACGGCAACCGATGCCGCCAGCAATACCAGTAGCGCTGCAAGCTGGAAAATAATTGTCGATAGTCTCGCTCCGACCGTCCCCGTGATTACGCTGATTAACGATGATGTCGGCAGCATCACAGGTAGCGTCGCGAACAACGGTTGGGTCACCAACGATAATACGCCAACCATATCAGGCACCGGTGAACCCGGTTCTTTGGTGAGCCTGTACGATGGCAGTTTGCTGATGACAGTCATGCTTGTCGATAGCACCGGAACCTGGAGTTATACCGTTCCGGCAAATCAGGCGCTCAGCGACCGCATCCACCAGTTTACAGTCTCTGCTACAGATGCCGCTGGTAACGTCGTCACCTCCTCCACCGTGGTCAGCGTTACCGTAGATACCCAACCGCCAGGCAATCCTGTCATTTTGACTGCCACCGACGACGTCGGGAATGCGCCGATTGATCTGTCCACCGGTAGCCGCTCAAACGATACTTTGCCGCTGCTGAAAGGGACCGGGACAGCCGGTTCTACCATCACCCTCTATGATGGCGCCACGTCGATTGGTAGCACAACGGTATTACTTGATGGCACCTGGAGTATTCAACTCAGCCAGCCGCTCAGTGAAGGTCCACATAGTTTGTCAGCAATTGCGACAGACGTTGCAGGCAACGCCAGTAACCCAGGTAATTTCACGCTGACCATTGATACCACCCCACCGCCAGCCCCGGTTATCAGCTCAGCAGAAGGTCTGATTGGCACAACCCTACAAACGTTGAGCAACGGTGGCAGTACCAAGAGCACGACCCCTGAACTGTCCGGAACCGGCGAGCCAGGCGCGACGATTACCCTTTACGATAACAACGTTTTTCTTGGTACCACCACCGTTCAGCCAAATGGAAGCTGGACATATACGCCGACAGGTCCACTGCCGGACGGTCCGCATAAATTTACGGCGACGGCGACCGATGTGGCTGGCAACACGGGGATCCCGTCAGCAGGTTTTACGCTGACGGTAGATAACCTGCCGCCAGCAAAACCAGAGCCGCCAACCATAACGGATGACGTCAACCCGATAACCGGCATCATCACTAACGGCATCACTAACGATACCACGCCAACCTTTAGCGGCACGGGCAACCCTGGCGATCTTATTTCTATCTACCTTGATGGCAACACTTCACCGCTGGGTACTGCGACCGTTGGCGCAGATGGCTCCTGGAGCTTTACGCCCACCAGCCCCATTAATCCGGACAATTATCAGGTCACCCTCACCGCAACCGATCCTGCTGGTAACGTCAGTCCACGTTCGGATGCTGTTGCCCTGGGGATTGATACGACACCTTCAGCGCCGCCGGTGATTATCGCCGCTAACGATAATGTCGGCGACGTCCAGGGCGATGTTGCGGCTAACGGCGTGACCGATGACACCACGCCAACCATTCGAGGTACTGGCACCGACGGGGATATCATTACGCTGTATAACGGCGGTACGGTGCTCGGCACAGCAACGGTGGCAGGCGGAACCTGGAGTATTACGCCCGGGACGGCACTGACCAACGGGAGCTACACGCTGATCGCCACCGCAACCGATCCGGCCGGTAACATCAGCGACAGCTCAAACAGCATTTCGTTTACGGTTAACAACACGAAGCTGACCCTACCGCTGGTCACGGATATTCAGGATAACGTCGGCGTCTTTACCGGTTCGCTAATCAGCGGCAGCGTGACGGACGATACAATGCCAACCATTAGTGGGACCGGCACGCCGGGCAGTACGGTGTTAATTTACGATGGCAACAATCCCATCGCCATTGCGACGGCTATCGTTGCCGCGAACGGCAGTTGGAGTGTCGAAGTTCCCCTTACGCCCAACGCTACTCACACATTGACCTTCGGTGCCCAGGATGGGGCCGGTAACGTACTGGCGGCAGATAATCCGCTAACGTTGATTATCGATACGCAGCCTCCTGCCATTCCAGTTGTTACCAGCGTAGATTCTGATGGGACGAAAGTAAGCGGCACGGCAGAAATTGGCAGCACGGTAATTATCCGTAGCGGCAACACCGTTCTTGGCCAGGGAGTGGCTGACGGTTCCGGGAACTTTACTGTCACGATCTCACCGGCACAAACAACGGGTCAGGCGCTCACCGCTATTGCCCAGGATCCTGCAGGCAATCAGAGCGATCCTGCGCCGTTTAACGCCGCCATCTCCAACGTGCCACATCCCCCGACTCTTGAGATTGTCGATGACATCGCGCCCATCATGGGGGTGATTGGCAACGGTAAAACCACTAACGACACCTTACCGCTGCTGCAAGGAACAGCCACCCCTGGGGCGACTGTTAATATTTATATAGATGGTGTGTCACCTGCCATTACAGTGACCGCCGATGCTGTTTCCGGTGCCTGGAGTTATCAGTTACCCACTGCGTTGACTAACGGCACAACCTATAACTTCACGGTGTCACAAACTGTAGGCGGCACCACCAGCGGTTTATCGCCCAACTACGCCATCACCATCGACACCACCGCTCCGCAGGTGCCAACTATCACCAGCATCATTGACGATGTTGCCCCAGGCACCGGATCGTTGGATAAAGGGCAAATTACCAACGACTCACGCCCGACATTCAACGGAACCGGCGAAGCAGGCGCAACCATCACCCTTTACGATAAGGGCGTTGCTTATGCCACAACCACGGTAAACAGCAACGGTTTCTGGAGCTTTACCCCGACCGATCCTCTGGGAGAAGGCGACCATCTCTTCACCGCTCGCGCAACAGATGCCGCAGGCAACCAGGGAGATCCGTCCAGTGATTTCCGAATCATTGTCGATACCCTGGCGCCGGATGCCCCCTCCATTGTGACGGTCACAGACAACGTTGGTACAACTCAGACCCTGACCTCTGGACAGTTGACCAACGATAATACCCCAACGCTCGCGGGCACCACTGAAGCGGATTCGGTTGTGACCATCCGCGATAATGGCGCAGTGATTGGCACAACCACCAGCGATGAAAACGGCAACTGGAGCTTTACGCCTGCGCCTGCTCTCGGTGAAGGCAGCCACTCACTGACCGCCTCCGTCACGGATGGCGCGGGCAACATCAGCCCGGCCACGCCACCGTTTGTGGTCGTCGTCGACACGCTTCCCCCTGCTGCGCCAGTCATCACCTCGGTGATTGACGATCAACCCGGTAATACGGCGCTAACTAACGGACAGTTGACCAACGATGCGCTGCCAACGCTGAACGGTAAAGGTGAGATCGGCGCCATCATCACGATCCGTGATAATGGTAGCGACTTAGGGACAACTCAGGTGGATGCGTCGGGCAACTGGAGCTTTACGCCAGAAACGCCCCTGGGCCAGGGTCAGCATATTTTCACCGCCGTTGCCACCGATCGGGCCGGAAATACGGGCGGAGTATCATCATCGTTTACGATTGAACTGGACTCTATTGCCCCGTCAATACCGGTCATCAGCACGGTGCAGGACAACACCGCCCCGACAACGGGCCCAATAACCAACGGCCAGACCACGAACGAATCCCGTCCGGCCCTGAGTGGCACCGGTGAAGTTGGCGCGACGATTACTGTCCTGAGCGACGGTCAGCCCATCGGCACTACGACCGTTGGCGCGAACGGTACCTGGAGCCTAACCCCAACGGCTGCACTCAGTAACGGGCCACATACGCTGACCGTCACCGCTACAGACAGCGCGGGTAATACCAGCCTTCCATCCAATGGCTTCGCACTTATCGTCGACACGGTGTTGCCGGGGACGCCGGTCATTACTCAGGTTGCGGATGATGTCGGTCCGGTAACCGGTAATCTGAACAACGGCCAGGCCACAAACGATACACAACCCACACTCAACGGCACAGCTGAAGCCAATTCGACGGTCAAAATTTACGATAACGGAACGTTTATCGGTTCAACCACAGCGGATGGGACGGGCGCCTGGAGCTTCACGCCGCCAGCTCTGGGCAATGGCAACCACGCGCTGACAGCAACCGCGACGGACGTTGCCGGAAACGTCAGCCCAGCGTCCGCTGGATTTAACATCGTTGTTGATACCGTCGATCCCCTGGCGCCAACCATTATCCAGGCTTTTGATGACGTGTTGCCGGGTACCGGAACGCTGTCAAACGGAGCCTTTACTAACGACACCCGTCCATTACTCAACGGCTCGGCGGAAGCGGGCGCCCGAGTGGCCATCTACGATAATGGCACGCTGCTGGCGACGGTGACTGCGGCGATAGACGGCACCTGGGAATATCTGCCCGCCACGCTGGGCAACGGTCAGCATGTGTTTACCGCCATTGCCACCGACGCCGCCGGCAACGTCAGCCCGGCGTCGAGTGGATTTACTATTAATGTCGACACGCTTGCGCCAACTACCCCGATACTGGTCTCGGTGGTCGATGACGTCGCAGGCGGCGTGTTCAATGCGGTGCTCAGCAACGGGCAACTCACTAACGATGCGCGCCCAACGCTGAACGGCACCGCTGAAGCAGGCAGCACCGTCAGTATCTATGACGGGAGCACCCTGCTGGGAACGGCACTGGTGCAGAGCAATAACAGTTGGTCGTTTACCCCAACCACGCCGTTGGCGAGTGGATCGCACACCTTCACCGTCACCGCCACCGACGCGGCGGGCAATACCAGCGGCGCGACGGCCGGTTTTAGCGTCGTGGTGGATACTACCGCCCCGACGCTGCCTGCAATCAGCAGCATTATTGATGATGTCGGACCAAACACCGGCGCGATTGGCAATAATCAGCCAACCAATGACGCACGCCCAACGTTAACCGGCACCACCGAAGCCAATGCGCGGATCGATATTTATGATAACGGCATCTTCGTCATCAGCGTGACGGCGGACGGCAGCGGCAACTGGAGTTACACCCCGCCCACCGAGCTGGCACAAGGTCCCCACTCCTTTACCATCACCGCAACGGACAGTGCAGGTAACACCAGCGGCACATCGGCTCCCGCAGCGATAGTGGTCGATACCGTCGCGCCAGGCATTCCTGGCGGACTTTCAGTAAACGCCACCGGCACGACGCTCACAGGCGTTGCCGAGCCCAACAGCACGGTCATCATTACCTCTAACGGCGGAACGGTGCTCGGTACGGCAACCGCGAACGCCTCCGGTAACTTCACCTTCACGCTGAACCCACCGCAAATCAGTGGGCAAACGCTGTTGGTTAGCGCACAGGATGCCGCGGGCAACATCGGTACAGCAGGCAACGTTCTGGCACCCTTTACCGGTGTACCGCCTGCGCCCGTTATTGCCAGCGTGTTCGATGACGTCGGCTCGGTCACTGGTCTGGTCACGGCGGGCAAAACCACCAATGACACCCTGCCAACGCTCAGCGGAACGGCGCAGGCTAGCGCCGTGGTCCGACTGTATAACAACGGGGTGTTCATGGGCGCCACGACCGCAGATGGCAATGGGCTCTGGAGCTTTACCCCAACCGGCGCGCTCAGCGAAGGTAACCACGCGTTTACCGCCACGGCAACAAATGCCAACGGCACCAGCGGATTGTCCGGTTCGTTCAGCGTGATTGTGGATACCACCCCGCCATCCGCGCCAACAATACTGATCAGCGCCGATGGCGGAACCGTGAGCGGCGTCGCCGAAGCGGGAAGCACGGTCACAATCTCTCTACCCGGCGGCACCAGCGTGACGGCCATCGCCAACAGCAGCGGTGTCTATAGCGTCAACCTGCCGGTTCGCCAGATTGAAGGTCAATCGCTGTCCGCCACGGCGACCGATGCAGCGGGTAATACATCATCGCCTACAAGCGTTATCGCCCCGGTATTGCCGTTGCTGGCCGAAGACAACATTACCCGTCTGCCGCTACAGACTGATGTGATCGTCAGCACCGAGCATAAAAGCGATTATGGTTTCCTGTTGGTCAACGCGCTGGGTAATGTGGCGAACGTGCTGGGAAACGATACGGCAACCGTCAATTTTAATATCGTCTCTGGCGGCAGCGGATCCATTACGATCAATGCAGCCGCGACCGGCGTGGTCCTGTCACTGCTAAACACGCTGGAGATCGTGATCCAGCGCTTTGACACTACGCAGAATGCCTGGGTGACGGTAGTGGATACCGGCCTACCCAACTTTGCCAGCCTTCTCACCTTAGGCGCTTCTGGCGTAACGCTTAATTACAGCGGACTGACGGGGGGTGATTACCGTGTCGTAAGCTATAACACCAACCTGCTGGCAACGGGCTCTTACACCAGCCTTGATGTCGCGGTGGTGAAAAGCAGCGCCGGGACCATCATCGGCGGTACGACGGAATCTGGCAACATCATCACGGATATCGATCCCACCAACGGGCAGGATAACGCGCCGTCTGGCACGCTGGTCACCTCCGTAACCGACGGTAACGGCAACATCGTGAGCGTCCCGGCGGGCGGTATTGATGTGCAGGGGAAATACGGCATCCTGCATATTAATCAGAACGGTAGCTATACCTACACCCTGACCAATACGTCAATTTCAGTGTATGGACGCTCCGAAAGTTTCACCTATACGCTGACGCATGGCGCAGATAGCTCATCGGCAAAACTGGTGGTAACGCTGGGCCAGCCCCCAGCGACCAGTACAGTCACAGCAGCAGATGATATTGCCGCGCTGACTTACGGGACACAGGTCATTGCGATCGATAATGGAACGTCAAAACAAACCGGCTTCACGCTCGTTAACGTTGGACTGGGTAATGTGCTGGACGTCAGTCTGGTTAACGGCCTGACCAACCCTATCAAATTCAACGTGGATGATGGCGCAACCCGCACGCTGACCGTGCAGGCGAATGTTCTCGGCGTGACGGTGGGCGGTTTTGATCTCTACATTTATCGCTTCAATGAGTCTATTCAACAATATGAACAGTTCCGTGTGAAGCCCAATTGGGTCACCGCGGTGTTAGCCGGCGGCTCTACGGAATACACCATTACGCTGCCTGGCGGAGACTATCTGTTCCTGCTTAACGCTTCCGGCGGTCTGGCTCTGGCAACCACCTATACACTGGACATTAAGGCGGATCATACCTACGCCGTAGACAGCCTGAGCGCGTCGACCAACGGAAATCTGTTGGTCAATGACTCGGCTCCGGCCAATACCGTTATTACCGAGGTGAACGGCGTCGCCGTTAATGGGACGGGCATCACAACCATAAACGGGCAGTACGGCACGCTGACTATTGATGCGAAGGGGAACTACACCTACACGTTAAAAAGCGGGCTGGGCGCGGACGGCATCAACATCCCTGACAGCTTCGTGTATAAGGTCCGGGCGCCAAACGGCGACACCGGCAGCGCGTCGCTGAACATTACGGCAACCCCGCAGGCACTGGATGCCGTCAATGACATCAGCCCCCTGATGGCGGTCACCACGCAGGCGGATACATCCCGGTCGTTCACCGATAATAGCGTCGGTAACGCCAGTTGGAACGCCCAACTCTTGTCAGCAACGTCACAAAATGGCACAGGAACTATTGAGGTTGCAGCGGGAACGGCGGTGCAAAATGCCATCCTGCATTTTAACGTCGCTTCAGGTCTGACGCTGGGCGGACTAACCGTCACCTGGACACTGTACGACAGTAATAACGTCAAGGTGACTAACGGCTCGTTCAACGGCGGATTGCTGGTTGGCGGCAATATTGATATTGCCCTGAGCGGGATTGTACTGCATAGCGGTAACTACCGCCTCGACTACACCGGCAGCGTCGGGGCTCTGGGCTTGGGGAATATCACCATCACCCCAAGCGTAAAAGGCACGATAATCGATCTGCAAAACTTCGAGACCTCCGCCGCAAACAGCGTCACGGGCAATATCTATGACGGAGACCATATTGCCAGCGTGCATACCCTGCTGACGGTGAACGGCACTGGCGGTAGCACTGCCACATTGGATCCGCTTGGCAACACGACCAGCGCTATCATTAACGGTCTGTACGGCAAACTGACCATCGGCATAGACGGCCATTACACCTATGCCCTCAACAGCGATGTATCACTGGCCTCCATCACGACCAAAGAGACGTTCAACTACACCCTCAACGACCAGCAAGGCCATACCGATACCGCCACGCTGACCATCGACATGAATCCGCAGGTCGTGAGCACCGCGGATGCCGATCGTCTGACCGGCAGCGCATACGGCGATACGCTGATTTATCACCTGCTTAATGCCAACAACGCAACCGGAGGGAACAACAGCGACAGTTGGACCAACTTCTCGATGGCCCAGGGCGACAAGATCGATATCCACGAACTGCTGAGCGGATGGAACCATCAGGCTTCTACGCTTGGGAACTACGTACAGGTCACCACCAACGGATCCAACACCGTGATTGCCATCGACCGCGACGGCACGGGGGGAACTTATCAATCCACCAACCTCATCACCCTGGAGAACGTCAACACCACGCTGAATGAACTGCTACAGAACAACCATCTCATCACGGGTGGTTAATCCATAAAGCTCCGGGCGCCATGACGCCCGGAGCAACTGCCGTAACGGTTGTATTTTGAAAGGGATGAGATATGGGAAAAGTCATGCCCGTGGCATTACTGCTGGCATTAACACTGTGTTCCATGCGGGTGAATGCCGAAGATGAGCCGCAAGTTATTACGCCGGAAGGGTTGGCGAACAGCCAGATGCTTCCAAGCCTTGACGGCTCCGTCGCCGATCTGCCGCTAAGCCCTGCCGCCCCCGGTACTCTGACGCTGAACGATGCCGTGAGTCGTGCCGTGAGCTGGCACCCTACCATTCGTGAATCTATCGGCAAACTACTCTCACAGAATGAGCAGATAGACGTGGCGAAATCGAAATATTACCCGCAGGTAACTGCCGGAATGAACAACGGCTACAGCAATACTTACACCGACCACGGTTTTAGCCCGGCCCTGGTTATTTCGGTGTCACAAATGCTGTATGACTTCGGCAAAGTGGCCAGCCAGGTCCGCGCTGAAACCGCAGGATCCGCGCAACAACAGGCTAATGTGTTACTCAGTATTGATACCATCGCCCACGCGACCGCCAACGCGATAGTCCAGGTGCAGACGTGGCAGCAAATGGTGGACGCCGCCGAGGAGCAACTCTCCGCTCTGAACGGCATTGGCCGATTGACCCGGCAACGCAATGATGAAGGCGCAACCTCACTATCAGACGTGGTGCAAACCGATGCGCGTATAGAGTCCGCGCGTTCGCAACTGGCGCAGTACCAGGCCAATCTCGACAGCAGCAAGGCAACGCTGATGAGTTTTCTCGGCTGGAACTCGCTCAACGGCATCAGCAATGAATTTCCCGGCAAACTGGACAGCAGTTGTGATGCCGTTAAACCCGACGATAAGCTGGTTCCTGCCGTGCTGGCGGCGTGGGCGCAGGCGAATGTGGCGCAGGCCAATCTCGACTACGCCAACGCGCAAATGACGCCGACTATCTCTCTGGAGCCGTCGGTTCAGCACTATCTCAACGACAAATACCCCAGCCATGAGGTGCTCGACAAAACCCAGTACTCCGCATGGGTAAAAGTTGAAATGCCGCTGTATCAGGGAGGCGGACTTACCGCCAGACGCAACGCCGCCAGTCATGCGGTTGAGTCAGCCCAGTATTCCATTCAACGAACCCGGCTTGAGGTACGGCAGAAATTACTGGAATCCCGCAGCCAGGCGATGAGTCTCGCCACCGCTCTGCAAATTCTGCGACGCCAGCAGCGACTGAGTGAACAAACGCGCGAGCTGTATCAACAGCAGTATCTGGATCTTGGCTCTCGCCCGTTGCTCGATGTGCTTAACGCCGAGCAGGAGGTGTATCAGGCGCGTTTTGCTGAACTCCAGACCCAAAACCAGCTACGCCAGTTACAGCTGAACTGCCTCTACAACACCGGCTCGCTACGCCAGGCATTCGCCTTAAATAACCGCAGCATTCAATCGGTGGAGATACAGCTATGAGCGACGTCGATTCACATGCGGAAGAGGCCATTGGCGAACAGGCCCTGAGCCAGTGGGCGCAGGCGATGACCTATATTGCCAGCCACTATCGCGTTGCCTGCTCCCCCGGCGCAATCCAGGCCAACGCTCCATGGTTTGCAGGAAAAAACCGCACCCTCGCGCTGACGCAACTGGCGCGCCAGGCAGGCCTGTCATTTCACGCACTGGATACCACAAAGCAGGCGTTCAGCCAGTGGCGTTTACCGGTAGTGGCTGAACTGCGCGACGGCCAAATCATGGTGCTAGAACATTTCAACGGTGACGATGCGCTGGATGTTTTTATCATCGCCGAAGAGGGGCAGCGTAACCGGCTGACGGTTGCAGAGCTTGTGCCGGAGATCGTAAGCATTACCGCGCTGCGTCCGCTTTCGGCGCTAAAAGACAGTCGGGTAGACCGCTATATTTCTCGCTTTAAGCCCGACTGGATGCGCGAACTGGTTTTACAGGATATCCGCCCTTACCTGCCGGTGATGGTTGCCGCTTTTCTGATTAACGTTCTGTCGCTCGCTGGGATTATCTTTTCGATGCAGGTCTACGATCGGGTGATTCCGGCCCAGTCGTATCCGACGCTGTATGTTCTCTCAACCGGCGTTCTGGTGGCGGTACTGTTTGGCTTTCTGCTGCGCGAAGCACGTACCCACATTATGGATCTGCTGGGTAAACGCGCCGATATGCGCATTTCCGATCGGGTGTTCAGTCATGCCCTGCGGCTGCGTAATAGCGCCGTACCTCGCTCTACGGGGAGCTTTATTTCTCAACTCCGCGAGCTGGAGCAGGTTCGCGAGATGATCACCTCCTCGACTATGTCGACTATTGTCGATCTGCCTTTTTTCTTTCTGTTTATCGTGGTATTGGCCTGCATTGCCCCGCCGCTGGCATGGATAGCGCCCGTCGCCGCCCTGCTGATGATCCTGCCAGGTTTACTGTTACAGAAGAAGCTGGCGGTGCTCGCCAACCAGGCCGCACATGAATCAACCCTGCGCAACGCGGTACTGGTTGAAAGCGTTCAGGGGCTGGAGGACATCAAGCTGATGCAGGCGGAAAACCGCTTTTTACAGCAGTGGAACAGCTACATCCGCATTACCGGAGAGTCCGGACTGCGCACGCGCAAGCTGACTCAGGGGCTGATTGGTTGGGGCATGTCGGTACAAAGCCTGGTCTACGCCGCCATTATTATGTTCGGCGCGCCGATGGTCATTGAAGGCACGATGACCACCGGGGCCGTGGTGGCCGCCTCCATGCTCGGTTCCAGAATGATTGCCCCAATGGCTAACCTGTGCGGCGTGCTGGCCCGCTGGCAGCAGGTCAAAGCAGCGAAGATGGGGTTGGACAGCATCATGCAGCTCCCCACCGAAACGCAGTACGATGAAGATCGGGTACATCAGGAGATTCTTCACGGTCATTATCTCTTTGAAAACGCGCACTTTCGCTACCACAGCGACGATCAGCGCGTGCCGCTGCGTATCTCACGTCTGGAGATCATGCCCGGGGAACGAATAGCGCTCCTCGGTCGTAACGGCGCGGGGAAATCAACGCTGCTGCAGGCCATGGCGGGCGGCGTGGAGATTATTCAGGGTGAGGTCCGACTCGATAACCTAAGCCTGGCGCAAATCGATATGGCCGATTTACGCCGCAACATCGGTTTTCTCAGCCAGAATGCGCGGCTGTTTTTCGGCACCCTGCGTGAGAACCTGACTCTTGGCGCGCCGCATGCCAGCGACGCGCAGATATTCGACGCGCTGGAGGTCAGCGGCGCAGCGGCTTTCGTTAAACAACTCGCCAAAGGACTGGCGCATCCGATTATGGAGGGCGGCAACGGTCTGTCCGGTGGACAGCGGCAGTCGATTTTGCTGGCAAGAATGCTGCTGCGCTCGCCCAATATCGTGCTACTCGATGAACCCAGCGCTTCACTGGATGAACATACCGAGCGGGAGTTTATTCAGCGGCTAAACCTCTGGCTGGGCAACCGTACACTGATTGTCGCCACCCATCGCGTGCCGGTTCTGGAGCTGGTCGAGCGCGTGGTGGTATTGAAAGAAGGCCAACTGGTGATGGATGCCCCGAAAGCGCAGGCGTTGAGTGCGAGTCGGGCACCTGTACCTACTCACGGTCGGGAGTGGAAAAATGAAAACCAATCCGCATGACGCCGCCATGGACGATCTGGATATCCGCCGCGAACACCATTTTTCCGGGGCCAGCCGCATTATTCTGCTCAGCACGCTGTTATTTGCCGTGCTGGGTATATGGGCGTATTTCGGTAAACTTGATGAAGTCTCGACCGGCAGCGGGAAAGTGATCCCCAGCTCACGTGAGCAGGTATTGCAGTCGCTGGATGGCGGGATCCTCGCCGAGCTGACGGTACGCGAGGGCGATAAGGTGCAGGCCAATCAAATCGTAGCGCGCCTCGATCCTACCCGCTTAGAGTCCAACGTTGGGGAAAGCGCCGCCCGTTATCGCGCCTCGTTGGCTTCCAGCGCGCGGCTTAATGCTGAAGTTAACGATCTGCCGCTGACCTTTCCCGATTCACTACGCGCCTGGCCGGATCTCATCGCCTCCGAAACACGTCTGTATAAAAGCCGCCGCGCGCAGCTTGCTGATTCCATGGCGGAACTGCAGGACGCGCTGGTCTCAGTCAATAAAGAGCTGGCCATTACCCAACGTCTGGAGAAAAGCGGCGCCGCCAGCCATGTGGAAGTGCTGCGCCTGCAACGACAAAAAAGCGATCTGGGATTAAAAATCACTGACCTGCGTTCCCAATACTTTGTGCAGGCGCGTGAAGCGCTGTCTAAAGCCAACGCCGAAGTGGATATGCTGGCGGCCATTTTGAAAGGACGTGAGGATTCCGTCACCCGGTTGACCGTGCGCGCGCCCATGCGCGGCATCGTGAAAAATATCCAGGTCACCACCATTGGCGGGGTTATCCCACCCAATGGCGAAATGATGGAAATCGTGCCAATAGACGATCATCTACTCATTGAAACCCGTCTGTCGCCGCGTGATATCGCATTTATTCACCCTGGCCAGCGTGCGCTGGTCAAGATAACCGCTTATGACTACGCCATTTATGGCGGTCTGGAAGGCGTAGTTGAAACCATCTCTCCGGACACTATTCAGGATAAAGTGAAACCGGAAATCTTCTACTACCGCGTGTTTATCCGTACCCATCAGGACTACCTGGAGAACAAACTGGGTCGCCAGTTCTCCATCGTACCGGGCATGATTGCCACAGTGGATATAAAAACAGGTGAAAAAACCATCGCCGACTATTTAATCAAACCGTTTAATCGGGCTAAAGAAGCGCTACGCGAGCGGTAAATCCTTGAGGATTAGGGGTTGCGGGGGCTGGTCACGCGTGTCACAAGTCTGTTATACTTGCTCTAACACATTGGGGCTGATTCTGGATTCGACGGGATTCGCGAAACCCAAGGTGCATGCCGAGGGGCGGTTGGCCTCGTAAAAAGCCGCAAAAAAATAGTCGCAAACGACGAAAACTACGCTTTAGCAGCTTAATAACCTGCTCTGAGCCCTCTCTCCCTAGCTTCCGCTCTTAAGACGGGGATCAAAGAGAGGTCAAACCCAAAAGAGATCGCGTGGATGCCCTGCCTGGGGTTGAAGCGTTAAAACTAATCAGGCTAGTCTGGTAGTGGCGTGTCCGTCCGCAGGTGCCAGGCGAATGTAAAGACGAACTAAGCATGTAGTACCGAGGATGTAGGAATTTCGGACGCGGGTTCAACTCCCGCCAGCTCCACCAAACATTCATTCATGATGCATCATGAACCTTAAAAAAGCCTGTAACTTCAACGAGTTGCAGGCTTTTTTGTTGCATGTGTGGTCATGATCTCTGTATGAATCTTGAGCATTATGTATCTTGTTTTGCACCGCGTTGCCTGAACGCTAAAAAAACAAGGTGCAAAAACATGCCTAAGGTATTGAAATCCCTAACCAATACCGAGATCGCTGCCGCCAAGCCGCAGAAGACTGAGTATATGCTGCGCGATGGCGACGGACTGGCGTTGTTGATTAAGCCATCCGGCAGAAAGATCTGGTACTTCGAATACACTCCCCCGGCGCTGAAAAAACGGACCAAAATCAGCATTGGCCCCTACCCGGTAGTCACCCTCGCCATGGCGCGAGATTTCAGGTTGCAATACCGGCGTTTACTCGTGCAGGGCATTGACCCGCAGGCCCATCTGGAGCAGGTTGCAGAGGAGCAACGACTCCAGAATGAATGCACGCTGGAAAAAGTGGCAGAACAGTGGCTCAAAGAGAAAAAACGGACCAGCGATCTTAGCGAAGATCACGCCAAAGATGTCTGGCGCTCGCTGGAAATGCACGTCTTCCCCTCTCTGGGTAACACACCCGTTACCGAGATCCGCCCGAAGATGCTCAAGGAACACCTCACACCGCTGGAAGAACAGGGCATCCTCGAAACGCTGCGGCGAGTTATCTCACGACTCAATGAAATCTTCCGCTTCGCCATCTCCGAAGAGCTCATCGAGTTCAATCCGGCTGACAACCTGGTCGCCCGCTTCAAGAAACCGAAAAAGCAGAATATGCCCGCCCTTCACCCCAGCGAACTGGGGAGGCTAATGCTGGCGCTACAGAACGCCTCTATCCGCAAGGAAACCCGCTGCCTTATCGAATGGGAGCTACTGACCTGGGTTCGCCCCGGCGAGGCCGTCAGCGCCCGCTGGTGCGACATCGATATGAAAAAAGCGGAATGGCGCATCCCTGACACCTTTATGAAGATGAACCGCTCGCACACGGTGCCGCTTAGCAAACAGGCGCTGCGCGTTCTTCAGATCATGGAGCCCGTCAGCCGCCATCGCCCGTGGGTGTTTCCCAGTATCCGTAAACCGCTGGAGCATATGCACCAGCAGACCGCTAACGCCGCGCTTATCCGTATGGGGTTTGGCGGTGAACTGGTCGCCCACGGCATGCGCAGCATCGCCAGGACCGCAGGCGCAGGTCATTTCCCCCGTGAAGTCCTGGAATCTGCACTGGCGCACCAGAAAGAAGACGAGATCGAAGCGGCCTACAACCGCAGCGATTACCTGGAACAAAGGCGACCGCTCATGCAGTGGTGGGGAAACTACGTTGATGCCGCCAGACGGCAGGCGCTGCTCGGTGCAGAAGAACCGCTGCAGATCGTGGAAGGAGAATAATGTGATCAGTCCCATTCGTCAGAATCTGTTTGAACGGGAATGTGATATGCCGCTGCTGGAAGCGCGGCATCTCGCTCTTCTGCTTCTCGGCCTCGATGCTTCCCAACCTGCAAACGCCCTGCCGGAAGAACATCAGGAAAATTACCGTATCCTGCACGACGCCATCAGCCGCACCATCAAAGCCACTGGCATGGTTAGCGCCCCGGCGAACAAGCGCATGTTCTATGCCGATGAAATGTTCGCGCTGGCCTGGCGGCTTATTGATGATGAACTCACGCCGCCAGAAATTAAGGCCCGCAGCCTGAAGGCGGTGATGAAACTGTCGCGTAACAGCCGTGGCCGCAAGTGGCTGAAGACGCTCGGCGACGATGCGCTGCCGGATCTCACGGCTTCAGCACAACCTTCCCTGCGTGGAATGCATAAACGCGACAAGGCTCGGGAGAATACTGCTCGACTCTGCTGGCTGCTTGTTCAGCTTCTGGTTGAAGAGACTGACGGGCGTTATGGGACGACTGATAAACCGGCTTCGGATCGGATACTTCGTAAGCTGAAAACGTTGGCGCAAGAACGGGAAGCCCCATCAGACGGGCTTGGGAGAGGAACGTTTTATGAGGTGTTGAAGATGGGGCGGGAGAAGAGAACGTAGGTAGGCGCTCCCAGTGTCGGATGTAGAGAACCGATTAAGCTCTGAAACTTCAGGCGTATAGTCGGCTTCGTGCCAAAAGCAGATGCCTAATCTTTATATAACAGTTAAAAGGGGGGAGGTGATTGATTTCAAATTAATTGAAAGTTATATTTTCAGGCACCTAGTTTTTTTGGTGGGATGACATTTACTTTGATCTCGAGGCTAAAGTATAACTTATGGTTTCGATAAATATAAACTTGTTAAATAAATAGGATTGAGGCATGAGTACTTATGGGTGTAGGATGATTTCTGAAATAGATGATGCTTTAAATTTGATAAATCGCCATACAATTAATGGCTATAGCGACTCCGATATTAAAAATATACTCTCAGCAGTGGCGTCAGCGACTGAGTTATTTCTAAAGCGTGATATTTATCCAAATAAAAGTGATAGAGATAATTTTCACTCATTCATTGAAGAGTTAAAAAACAATGGTATTAGTCAGGATAGAGTGAATTTCATTCATGATATTAGGGTGGAATACAATAATGCCAAACACAATCCAAATAAACTAGCAAGTATAGTTGAAGTAAAAAAAATATTATTAAATCTCAGGTTAGCTATCGTTGACATTGCAGCTTTATCAATAGGTCGTGTTGCATCACCTATACGAGTTGCGACAACAAGAGCTTTTTGGATATGTGCTTGGGACCATTATACAGGTGGAGTCACAGAAGTTACAATATTCTTACCCAGTGAATATGATGGATGGCTTGGTGCGCACTCAATAGACCAAGTATTTATTCATGGGATGAAATGGGATGAATTCAAAAACGATCTTCCAAATTTTGGGGGAGTCCATAAACATGAAGATCTTATAAGTAAAGAACAGGTGGACTTCTGGTTTTCGCAAGGTGATTGCTTAACCCCTTTTGTATTTGAAGGTGAGTATAAATCTTTGATAGTTTGTCTTTCGAAGTATTTAAAAGATGTTGATTTACTTCCTGGATTGGCTAGAGAAGATGATAAAGTTAAGTTATTACAGACCGCCGTAATGGCTGTTAGTGATGCTTACGCTAATAACTCAATTGATTCTAAGGAAAATCAAGCGATCTACGCGCTTACTTTAGCAAATTCTCAGTATGCTATTTTACCAAAATTTAATAATCGCATTCTGTTTTTCATTCAAAAAGTGATTAATTTAGTTGACAAGACACCAATTGATATCAAATCTTCTTTAACTGGGCCAATCTGGGTCTCAAAAGAGACCTATGAAAGGAATAAATCAATCTATCGTGATGACACAATTAGAACTCTTATTGACTCAAGTAATCGCATTGTTCTTGGCATTCAAAATACATAGAAAGAGAATTATAAAATAATAAGATTACTGTGAAAATAACTTAAATCCATAGCGGGCCTATCTCACTTATTGTAAGATACTTGTCTGAGGTGGCCTGTTGATGGATGTTACACCTTCCAATTTATTAAGATATCTCGCCGTAAGTACGAACTCGCAATTTCCGCTCCTCGCACAAGACAGCCTAGCATGAAAACTCAACGTAAGATATTTTTCGTTCTCCAGACAGGTGTTCCTATAGGATAACAGGCAACTCGAAGCTTGAGGCAAGACTGATACTCTTCCCGATCCACCAATATAATTGGTTGGCTCGCTAGATTTGGCTTCAGGTGAACTGTAAATAGACCCGTTTTAGTTCCATGCATTTTTTGAGATCCCGGCCAAATAATGGTGCTGTCGGTATTCCTCCGGTGTCATATTGTTCAGTGATTCATGAGGGCGTTCACAGTTATATTCTGACACCCATCTTTCCGTGATTTCCCGCACTTCATTCAGCGTTCTGAACAGATAAAAATCGAGTATTTCTGTACGGTATGTTCGGTTAAAGCGCTCAATAAAAGCGTTCTGTGTCGGCTTACCCGACTGGATAAACTCCAGTTTTACTGCATGTTGCTCTGCCCATTCAGCCAGTGCAAGTGAGATAAATTCCGGACCATTATCCATGCGTAGCATGACAGGATAGCCGCGATTTGCCGCGATCCTGTCAAGCACACGGACCACGCGCAGAGCTGGCAGATTCAGATCGATTTCAATCGATAACGCCTCACGGTTAAAGTCATCAACGACATTGAACGTGCGAAAACGACGTCCACAGACCAGGGCATCATGCATAAAGTCGACAGACCAGCTCTGGTTCAGCGCTTCCGGTGTGGCCAGTGGCGAGGGATTACGCACCGGCAACCGCTGTTTGCCTTTACGACGAAAATTCAGCTTCAGCAGACAATAAATACGATGGATCCTTTTGTGATTCCACGGGTATCCTTGCCGCCGCAAAACCTGGAAAAGTTTTGGAAAACCGTATCGTGGGTATCGCTCTGCCACTGCCTGCAACGCGACAATAACAGGTTCGTCACGCGTGGTATCCGGACGGTAATGGTAAACCGTTCTGCTCAGGTTCAGACTCCGGCAGGCCTGACGGATACTGAGTCCAAATGTCGTTATCAGATGAGTGACCAGCTCACGCTTAAAGGCTGGTTTTAAAGCTTTTTTTCGATAACGTCTTTCAGCGCCCGGTTCTCAAGGCTCAGGTCGGCAAACATCTGTTTGAGACGCCGGTTCTCGTCCTCAAGGTCCTTGATCTTTTTAATATCAGAAGCCTCCATGCCGCCATATCTGGACTTCCAGTTGTAGTAGGTGGCTTCAGAGATACCAGCCTCCCGGCAGACATCTTTAACGGTTCGTCCGGCTTCAACCGACTTAATCACAGCGATGATCTGATTCTCAGTAAAACGGGCTTTACGCATCGCGATCTCCTTCGTTGGAAGATTGATTATGCCGGATGATCTCTAAATATGAATGGCACGATTATGCGGGATACTTACATTATCACGGGTAAATAACACCGCTGGCTCCTCAACGCGTTGAGTGAGCATATCCAGGGTGACGAATTTCAGATCAACATGAAGGAGTTCAGGGCCATACAGGCATATAAGCAGACGAGGCTCTCCGACATGTTCCCCGGTGAAAGCATGCAGCAGATGGCCTAATGTTCCGGCGAGTGCCCTACGCTGCGCCATGATTTCGTTGTAGTAGAGGGGATCTACGACAACGACAAAATCGAGATCGGAGTATTTATCAAATCCGCCGTGAACAATCGAGCCACCAGCAAGAAGGGAATGGATTCGCGAATCCGACTGAAATTTAAGCTTGAGTTGCTCTGCAAAACTTCTGTGTAAATCGGGTAACGTACTAAGCATACTTTTTCCTGTTCACAAAAAATACAAAGCATTTCAGAATATCGAGTAGTTTATATTCAGGCCAGATATTTTTTGCAGGAACAGTCATGTCCTTTGAAGACGCTCACTTAGCCGCATGCCCACTATTGGTGGGGAAGACCAGGGAGCGAAGTGCAGCGTTTAGCTGGGGGAACGTTTGATCGTCTGCATTGGCAACGTCCTCAGATTCCATCGAATGGTGAAATCCAGCCCACCTTTCAGTCGTATTGCTAGCACAGTTTTAGTACGTCCTGTCAGAACGAGTAGCGGATATGCAAGCCAGGATAAAATGTAGTTAGTCAAACCATCAACAAGTAATCTGCCGACACGGGAAAATACGCCATAAGAATTGCTACTTCATCGCGTCTATAAATGTTCAGGAGGGTTCAATGTCTTCATCTTTTCAACATCGTTTCATTCTTACAGGTGGCCCTGGGTCAGGCAAAAGCACGATAATTGATACCATTAAAAAAAGAGGTTTTTGGTGTTCTAAAGAAGCTGGACGAGGTGTTATACAAGACCAGGTTAACATCGGCGGTGATGCATTGCCATGGGCCAATCAAACTGCGTTCGCAGAGCTCATGCTATCCTGGGAAATGCGTTCATGGCACGAAGCAGAAGGGCAAACAAGACCCTGCTTCTTCGACCGCGGTGTTCCTGATGTTGTAGGTTATTTACGTCTTTCAGAGCTTACCATACCGAAGCATTTGGAAAACGCCATCGAGAGATTTCGCTATAACCGAACAGTATTTATAGCCCCCCCCTGGCGTGACATATATGTACAGGATACCGAGCGCAAGCAATCTTTCGATGTCGCCGTCGCGACCTATCACGCAATGGTGCAAACATACCGTATGTATGACTATCAGTTGATTGAATTGCCATGCCTTTCTGTTGAGGAGCGTGTGGATTTTATCCTTTCCAGGATAGTATGCTGATAAAACAGCAACTACGCGTAATGGTGAATCCCCCTGCCTGAATCGGCCATCGTGACATGAAAATACATTCTCTATGCGCGCGCTTGCAGACTGCAATTTATGTTTGTATGAAAATCCGCAATGAGGGTTTAAATTTTATTTAAGAGGGAATAAATGCGTACTCGTCCATCCTCTCGATTGATAGTCCTTTCACCTGAAAATCACGTTCTGCTCTTTAGGTTCTGCCATAAAGATGATGCTCTGGATGGAAAAACTTACTGGGCAACGCCAGGGGGAGGAGTTGAGCACAACGAGTCTTTTGAGCAGGCGGCGTTACGTGAATTATTTGAAGAAACGGGCCTGACAAGAAAAACGGCGGGACCACAAATCGCCTCCAGAACCTTTCCTATGATGTTGCCAGGTGGTGAGAACGTTCTTGCTGAAGAACGTTTCTTTATTATTACTGCAGATAAATCAGATATTGACCGCTCAGGTTGGAGTAACAACGAAAAAGAAGTCATTCGCGAGCACTACTGGTGGAGCTTAGAAGAGCTCAGACAAACTAATGAAATCATCTTCCCACTCGATTTGATAATTAACATACTCGAAGGTTCCCCCTGCACTTAACTCTCTGAAACGGCTTAGATGTCCACTTCTGACACGAAGTGGACAAGTTACCTGAGCTGAAGGTCCGCTGTGAGCGAGGAACGGACATTTGCGATTCCCTGGCTAGCGCGTTAACTAACGCTGTTAGTATTATTTCAATAATTTTGCCATCAACTCAAAAAACATAGGCAGGTCGCGGCTGAAAGAGAAGGATGCGTTTATAGCCTTACGCGCGATTAAACCGTCAATAAAGGCAAAAAGAATAATCGTGACTTCCTCAAGGCTAATGTCCCGACGAAACTCTCCCGCTGCAATTCCGTCTACGATAATTCCCGCAATACTTTGCCGCATGATGGTATCACTGGATATATACGTTTTCTGCAATTCAGGGTTCCGCGCAGACTCCGCCATGATTTCAACCCACAGTTGATGCGTAACTGGGTAACCTACATCGCTTATGCACGATGTAACCTGCGCGCAAAGGCGCTCGAAATAAGTACCGTTAGACGGAGCATTGTGAGCGGTCAACGCTGAATTCTGCTCTTCAAGAACGATTGCCTTGATGAGGTCATCCTTGCTTTTGAAATACGTGTACATCGCTCCCTGGCTGATCCCTGCCCGGTTAGAAATTTCACGCACGCTTGTCGCACTAAAGCCTTTTTCTGCAAAACAGGCAGCGGCAGCGGTAATCAGCTTATGGTAGGTTTCGGTTTTCTTTAACATGTTGACTATTATGTTTAATCCAGGGCCCAGACTTTAGCGCGCTTTTTATCCTGGAGCCAGTATTGAACTCTGACCCCAGAATCAGACCTTACTTCATAAGCGGCAATGCATTGAGCATGTTCTTCAGATTCAGCATATCCCAGGGTAAATGTTCAGCAAGTGTAAGGCCGACAGGTTCCGCTTTTGAGGTTGCCTGATCTACCAGATTTAGAACATCTGCAATAGATAGTTTACCTTCGGCGACATCACCAAAGTCATGTTCTCCTCTGCCAGGCCTGGCGAAAAGAACCGAACGGAAAAGTGACGGATCGAGAACGTCCAGATCAATGTGTATTGCCAGATGTTCAATATTTTCTCTCTCTACCCATTCCGCGACATCTTTCGCGTCGTTTTTAACCTTTTCAGGACCTATTGTCTCAATGCGATGACTAGCCAGATACTCAGCTTCATAAGGCAGCGGATCGTGGATACCTGCAATCATTATTTTTGAAGGGTTGAGTCTGGTGGATACATGAGCAACTAAATCTTTATCACCTGTCCCAATTAGCGCGCCAAGAACATGGGCATGGGCGTTTGGATATTGTTTGGAAGTCTGCACATCAGGATGAGAGTCAATCCAGAGCACCCCCAGTTTATCACCGTATTTATTGAGCAGATGGGCAAAAGGAGCCAGTGATACCAGGCAATCGCCACCAAAAACGACGATTGAATCAGGATCATATTTCTTAATCAGAGCGCCTGCATCGGTAAGCTGACTGATAATTTGAGGTTTGGCTGTGATGCCATCCACTTCGGCCTGTGGCTCCGTTGTGGGCTCATCAACCGGAACAGACTCAAAAGGGCCATCTGATTCGGGGGAAAGATACGAGAGAAGCAGCGAGCCAAGATGATAGGCTGGATTATTGCCACCTTGCCATTGAGGGAATAAAAGTCTGAGCGTTTTACTGGTCATAATTTGCCTGTGCCTATTTATAAACGAAATGATTTGCGTGAAGTAATTACCCGCAAAATGAATGAACGTTCATTCATTTTTGATCAGTCGTTGATCCTTCGCAAGCAGGGCAGCACGTTTAGTAAATTAAAAAAGGGAAAGAATCTTTGCAGTCTTATTTCAACCAAAGTCCACTTCTGGCACTAAGCTGACGACCAACAGAATCATGGGCCGTGACAAGCAACGCGCGAACATAGTTTACATCTCTACTGTTTATAGTAACGCTGAGTGGATGCTGGGTGCCGCAGGAGGGATGCTTCGGGGCGTATTGGACGTCGCACCAGCTCCCCACCGCAGTTCGGGCACTGGCCATTAAGTCGTTGGGTCACGCAATCTACGCAAAATGTGCATTCGAATGAACAGATGTAGGCCCCTTTTGATTCAGGTGGCAGATCTTTATCACAGCATTCGAAATTAGGACGGAGTTCAAGCATGGTGCTCTCTTATTGTTAAAGGCACATCATTGGACATACCAAAAGCCCTCTATCGGTATCACTTTTGTGATAAACGACGTTATTGTTTATGCCCGTATTAAATAAGCATGGTCTACAGGCCGGAAAAATCAAGAGAGTGAATTATTTGATAGAAACGCTCACCTCCGGAAACGAACGACAAGCCTATAACGCCCCAATCAATCACATAAAAATCAAACAGATAACACTTTTTATATCAACATTATCACTACGCTTTTTGCACCTTTCCTATCGCGCAAAAAAACAAAACCCGCAACAAAAATAACCGTATTAATTGCTCACAGCTGCACTAAATGGATAAATAACGTTATCAGCACTTACAGTTTTTTCCTAAAGTCAGCGCTTCGTTTGTATGCCATGCTTCATTACGCTAATAACTTATAACGCTAAGCGAGGATATTATGAAAAAGACAATTATCGCATTATCTGCCATTCTGCTGGCTTCTCCTGTTATTGCCGCAACAACACACGCAACCGATAATGATGTAGCCGCCGCGCACGAAAACGCGAATACTGCAAAAGAAAAACTGCATCAGGCGCAGAATCAGGGCGAAGAGCAAAAATTAAAAGCAAAACATGCTGCTGAAGGTAAGCAAGATGACCTGAGCAGCAAGGTGAGTGAAGGTTCACAAAAAGCCTGGAATGATACCAAAGAAGGTACAGAAAAAGGCTGGAATGCAACAAAAGAAGGTGCAGAAAAAGGCTGGAATGCAACAAAAGAAGGTGCAGAGAAAGGTTGGAATAAGACCAAAGAAGGTGCAGCCTCCGTTGAGAAAAAAATCAGCGAATAATCCTCCAGCCATTCAATAATAATAAAGCCGCGAAAGCGGCTTTTTATTAGTAGCATGATCCATCCTGCACAGCGTTGACACGTTCCTGACTTAAATCCGCAGAATGTGATGATGACAGCGTTCAAACGGACCCAACATGATGCCATGATCGTCACCGGGTGATAACCTTGTGGCGCCATCACCATCACGGTTGTAGACTGTCATACACTCATCCAGCGCCCGCTAAAATACTGTCTGTTATTACCATAAGCTACAATTATATTAATTTTAGATAATCAGCCTCGCGCCTGCTGACAATAATGAGTAAAGGTTTACTATAGACCTGTCTTTTTTTAGCAGGAAAGTAAAATGAAAAAAACAAAAGGGTTGCTGATTATTGCCCTTGCTTTCACTCTGGCATCATGTGCTTCAATTCCTGAAAATATCAAAGGTAATAATCAACCAGATATACAAAAAAACTTTATCTCCGTGCATAACCAACCGGGGTTATATACAGGCCAACAGGCTCGATTTGGGGGTAAAGTCATCAATGTAATTAACACCAAAACGGATACGTTACTGGAAATCGCCGTTCTGCCGCTGAACAACAACGCTAAACCACAAATAGACGCCAGCTATCAGGGACGTATTATTGCCCAACAGAAAGGTTTTCTCGACCCGGTAAACTACAGAAACCACTTCGTGACTATTTTAGGGACAATTCAAGGGGGTGAACAAGGATTCATCAACAAAATCCCGTACAACTTTGTTAAAGTTGATTTACAAGGTATTCAGGTTTGGCATTTAACTGAGTCCGTCAATACGACCTATAATATGTGGGATTACGGTTATGGCGCGTTCTGGCCAGGACCGATGTGGGGAATGCCCTACTCCGCAAATACCGTAACCGAGGTTACTCCAGAGCTAGTGAAATAATCTCTGTAGTACGATGACGCGAATAGACTCAGGAGCCGAGTGTTTGCCAACACGCTTTCTAATCACTCCGCGTTTAGCTTATTGCGTCATCGTGCTCCATGCGATCCTTCGCTAAATATTCATTGTTTCTGTTACATATAATTTTAACCGCTAACTTTTAGCGCGGAAATGGGCGTTACTCTTCTCATGCCTGACCATCTTCTGTTATTTACCGATAACTCCCCCACCCTGCATGCCATAAAAAACATTTGTGCTTACGAATTCTTCAGGGATTACTATGAACAGAAAATGCTTACTGTTGATACCACTATTTTTTAGCAGCGTCATTATTACCGCCTGCGATAATAAACCTGCAGTAAAAACCACTACGATGGAACCCGAGGTCGGCGTTGTGACCTTAGCGCCTTCCTCGGTGAATATTAAAAGTGAACTTCCTGGCCGCGCGGTTTCATTTGAGATCGCCGAAATCCGCCCTCAGGTTGGTGGGATCATCATTAAACGTAATTTTATTGAAGGTGACAAAGTCAGCAAAGGAGAGTCACTGTATCAAATTGATCCCGCCCCGTTGCAGGCCAGGCTGGATGTAGCCAGAGGCGCACTGGCAAAGGCGCAGGCGGCGGCCAATAATGTGCGACTGACATTAAATCGGCAGTCAGCATTAATAAAATCCAATTACGTCAGCCGCCAGGACTACGACACGACGCGCTCACAGCTTAATGAAGCAGAGGCCAATGTCGCCGTCGCAAAAGCGGATCTTGAGCAGGCTACCATCAACCTTCGTTACGCCAATGTCACCTCGCCAATTGAGGGTATCAGCGGTAAATCCTCCGTAACCGTGGGCGCGCTGGTCACCGCGAATCAGGGAAACGCGCTGGTTACCGTGCAAAGACTGGATCCAATTTATGTTGATTTAACGCAGTCAGTACAAGACTTCTTACGCCTGAAAGAAGAAAAAGCCAGTGGGAAGATTGCCCAGCAGAAGGGCAAAATTCCGGTTGAACTGATGCTGGAAAATGGCAAGCCCTATCGCTATACCGGCACGCTTGAGTTTTCCGATCCAGCCGTCGATGAGACTACCGGTTCCGTGACCTTGCGCGCCGTATTCCCCAATCCGCAGGGTGAAATTTTACCCGGAATGTACGTCACTGCATTGCTGGATGAGGGCAACCAACAAAATGTTTTAATGGTCCCACAGCAAGGGATTACGCATAACGCGCAGGGAAAGGCCACTGCATTAACCCTCGATCAAGAAAACGTGGTGCAACTGCGCGAAATAAACGCGGTGAAGGCTGTAGGCAATCAATGGTTGGTGACGACAGGATTACATCCCGGCGATCGGGTCATTGTGTCCGGATTACAAAGAATCCGTCCGGGAATCAAAGCCAGAATCCTCGCTGCAAAACCAAACACACCTGACACGGTAACTGAACAGTAATATTTCAGGTATTAAGGACACTTTCTTCATGGCTAACTTTTTTATTGAGCGCCCGGTTTTCGCCTGGGTGCTCGCTATTATCATGATGTTTACCGGCGGTATCGCGATAATGAACTTGCCCATCGCGCAATATCCGCAAATTGCTCCCCCCACCATTACCATTAGCGCAGCCTACCCCGGTGCAGACGCCAAGACCGTTGAAGACTCGGTGACTCAGGTGATTGAACAGAATATGAACGGGCTTGATGGCCTGATGTATATGTCATCCACCAGCGATGCGGCCGGTAATGCGTCGATTATCCTGACCTTTAAAACGGGGACCTCACCTGATATAGCGCAGGTTCAGGTACAGAATAAGCTACAGCTGGCGATGCCTTCCTTGCCACAAGAAGTCCAGCAGCAAGGGATCAGCGTTGATAAATCCAGCAGCAATATCTTAATGGTTGCGGGTTTTATCTCTGATAATAACAGTCTGAGCCAATATGATATTGCTGACTATGTGGCGTCGAATATTAAAGACCCACTGAGCCGCACCCCCGGGGTCGGGAGCGTACAGTTATTCGGTTCGCAATACGCCATGCGTATCTGGCTGGATCCGCAAAAGCTCGACAAATATAACCTTACGCCGCAGGACGTTATTACCCAGCTCAAAGTACAGAATAACCAGATATCGGGCGGACAGCTGGGAGGAATGCCGCAATCAGCCGACCAGCAGTTAAATGCGTCGATCATTGTTCAGACACGCCTGCAAACTACCGATGAATTTGGCAAGATCTTCCTTAAGGTTCAGCAGGATGGCTCCCAGGTTCTGCTGCGGGATGTCGCTCGTATTGAGCTGGGTGCGGAAAATTATGCCACGGTGGCACGTTACAACGGAAAACCCGCCGCCGGGATTGCAATTAAACTTGCCGCTGGCGCCAATGCCCTTGAAACATCCCAGGCCGTTAAACAAGAGCTGAACAGGTTATCAGCCTGGTTTCCGGCCAGCATGAAAACCGTTTATCCCTATGACACTACCCCCTTTATCGAGATTTCAATTCAGGGTGTGTTTCATACATTGATCGAGGCAATCATCCTGGTATTCCTCGTCATGTACCTGTTTTTGCAAAGTTTTCGCGCGACGCTTATCCCCACTATCGCGGTTCCGGTTGTTATTCTCGGAACCTTTGCGATACTCGACGTCGCCGGTTTTTCGATCAATACGCTCACGATGTTTGGCATGGTGCTGGCAATAGGACTGCTAGTTGATGATGCCATCGTGGTGGTTGAGAACGTAGAACGTATTATTGCCGAAGAGCATTTGTCACCCAAAGCGGCGACGCATAAAGCGATGGGGCAGCTCCAGAGAGCGCTGGTTGGTATTGCCGTCGTTTTATCCGCCGTGTTTATGCCAATGGCATTTATGAGCGGGGCTACGGGTGAAATTTTCCGTCAGTTTTCCATCACCTTAATTTCCTCCATGCTGCTGTCGGTATTTGTGGCGATGAGCCTGACGCCCGCACTCTGCGCTATGCTGTTGAAATCCCACGAGGGAGAAAAAGAAAACACCCATTTTCTGTTTACCCGTTTCAATCACTTCATGGAGAAATGCACCCATCACTACACTGACAGCACCCGTAGGCTATTACGTTGCACCGGCCGCTATATGGTAGTCTATTTAGTGATTGGCGCTGGCATGATGGTGCTGTTTCTCCGTACTCCCACCTCCTTTTTGCCTGAAGAAGATCAGGGCGTGTTCATGACCACGGCACAATTACCTTCCGGTTCAACGATGGTAAATACCAGCAAAGTGCTTGGGGAAATAACGGATTACTATCTGACAAAAGAACAGAAAAATGTTGCGTCTGTTTTTACCGTTGGCGGATTTGGCTTCAGCGGACAGGGGCAAAATAACGGTCTGGCATTTATCAGCCTGAAACCGTGGTCAGAACGCGTTGGCGAAGAAAACTCGGTTACCGCCATCATTCGACGGGCAATGATGGCCTTAAGCACCATTAATAATGCCGTCGTTTATCCGTTCAATTTACCCGCAGTCGCCGAATTGGGTACCGCTTCAGGTTTTGATATGGAATTGCTGGATAACGGTAACCTTGGGCATGAAAAGATGATGCAGGCCCGCAACCAGCTCCTGGCTTTGGCCAGCCAGTCACCCGATGAAGTTAACGGGGTGCGCCCAAATGGGCTGGAAGATACGCCGATGTTTCGCATTCACGTCAACGCGACAAAAGCAGAGGCGATGGGTGTGGCATTGTCGGATATCAACCAGACCATCTCTACGGCGTTTGGTAGCCGCTACGTCAATGATTTCCTTAACCAGGGGCGTGTTAAAAAAGTGTATGTCCAGGCCGATACGCCGTTCCGTATGTTGCCGGACAATATCAACCACTGGTATGTACGTAACGCCTCCGGCGCGATGACGCCGCTTTCAGCCTACTCATCAACCGAATGGACCTACGGCTCTCCCCGTCTTGAACGCTACAACGGACAGCCTGCAATGGAAATTCTCGGCCAACCGGTCGCAGGGAAAAGCAGCGGCGATGCGATGAAATTTATGGCATCACTGATTAATAAACTGCCCGCGGGCGTCGGTTATGCCTGGACGGGGCTGTCGTATCAGGAGGCGCTGTCCACCCACCAGGCACCAATGCTGTACGGCATTTCTCTGATCGTCGTATTTCTGGCGCTGGCGGCATTGTATGAAAGCTGGTCAATACCATTTTCCGTAATGCTGGTTGTACCAATTGGGGTGGTCGGTGCTTTGCTGGCGACCGATCTGCGTGGCCTGAGCAATGATGTTTACTTTCAGGTTGGCCTGCTCACCACCATGGGACTTTCAGCTAAAAACGCTATTCTGATCGTCGAGTTTGCTGTCGAGATTATGCAAAAAGAAGGAAAAACGCCGCTTGAAGCCGCGGTGGAAGCTGCGCAAATGCGTTTACGTCCTATTTTGATGACGTCATTGGCCTTCATTCTGGGGGTTATCCCACTGGCAATAAGTGACGGCGCTGGCTCTGGCGCGCAAAACGCCGTCGGTACGGGCGTTATCGGTGGAATGCTGGCCGCGACCGTGCTGGCGATCTACTTTGTTCCGGTCTTCTTTGTTCTTGTCGAAAACATGCTGGCGCGATTTAAAACCCGACATTGATTCCCTGCCCTTGTAAGTGCTTATCCCTGGGATCGGGTAATAAGATCCCAGGATGGCGCTTCGCTTATCAGACCTACAGTAGTTAGCAGACACAGCTATCCAGCGAGTTTCCTCGTGGATAGCTGAGCGAGTTATTTTATTGTGAGGGGAAATGTGGGTGTGGGGACAGAGGTTGTCAATTCTAACTAAAGCCAGGCTATCGAAACGGTTAATCAGTAGTGCAGACCGGCCCCCTTCAGATTTACGGTCAGTTCGCCTAATTTCGTATCCGGGTGTTGATGACACATGTTAATCATTTTCGGAACAGCGACAGTTTCCACCTCATGCAGCGGAACATAATCATCGCCTTTAAAGTCAGAATTTTTATTAACGATCACAAAGGCAATTGCCGTCATGTATTGCCGACTCATATCAGCAAACTCTTTACAGGTCATATCTTGTGGCGCAGCTTCGGTTGCCTGAGTAGCAAACGCACAGCTCATCGGTGCCAAAACAGAGGTCATAATAACAACAGCTGAAACCATCATTTTAATATTCACGATACACTCCAGAGGCAGTATTAATGGTTATTGGCAAGTTTGTCTGTTGCTACCAACTTCGTATTCCTGCGCAGACTGATAAAAGCCAAAGAACTGAAGATCATCTCGACCCCAATAAAAATCGAGGTAAACACGTAAGACTTGTCGGGATCCATATTCAGCCATACGCCAGCAATAAGCAGATCTAAAATGCCGATAAAAATGTTCCAGCCATAACCCGGACTGCGGAACATTTGAACTCCGGAAGCCACACGAAAAATACCGCCAAGAATAAACAAGCAGCAAAAAACCATAGCCAACGAATTCATGCCAATCACCGGGTTAACAAGGAAACAATACCCCAGCAGTAACCATGCGATAGCAAAAAACGCATAGGTAAATTTGGCTTTCAACTGCTTCTTCCCAGCGCTAAACAGGCTATAAATAGAATAAAAACCGCACACCAGGAACATAAAACCTGTCGCATAGCTTAAATAAACGCCAGCAGCGATAGGATAGATTAAGCAGCAAATACCACATACCAACAAAAGCACCGCCATAATTGTTGCGTGTCTTTTATAATGAGAAAGTGTTTTTTCATTAAACGTTCTCAGGGCTTGCTGATTAAAAATGAACATACATCCTCCGTTACATGTAAACGTAATGTAACCTACTAATAAAAGAGTTAATACTCACACAATACATATCACTTACAATGAAATAATAAGACTTCAGATAAGGATGCGTATATAAGAAGAAAGGAATGTTGTTATCCGTTTAATCCTACACATGTCAGACGTCTGACACCTGTAAGATTAAGCGCTCATTATTCTATCCTGGCTCTGATTCCTCTCTTTAAACTTATTTAATATGATTATTGCGTTTGGTGAACAATACCAACTTTATTCAGGAGAACGTAATGAAAAAGATTATTCTTGCAGGTCTGCTTGCAACTATGATGGGCTCAGCTCCGGTAATGGCATCTGCCACTACTACCACTGCGGCACAAACAGCCACAGCCAATGTACAAAAAGAAGCAGCCGATATTATGCAGGTCGCCGTAAAAGGTGCCAATGCGATGCGCGATATTCAACTGGCTCGTCTGGCTCTGTTTCACGGACAGCCTGACAGCGCAAAAAAATTAACCAATGACGCCGCTTCCCTGTTGGCAGGCGACAGCAGCGACTGGGCGAAATTTGTCAAAGCAGCGCCTAAGGCGAAGATGATTGACGATCAGTACGTAATTATTAACGCTACGATCGCATTATCAGAAGACTATATTGCTACGCCGGAAAAAGAATCTGCTATCAAAACCGCGAATGGCAAAATGGCCAAAGGTGACTGGAAAGGTGCAGTGGATACCTTGCAACTGGCTGGGATCAGCGTGCTTCAGACCCAATACCTGATGCCTTTGAATCAGACGCGTAAAGCCGTTGCCAGCGCCCAAAAACTGCTGTCCACGGGTAAATTTTATGAGGCTAACCTTGTGTTAAAAGGTGCTGAAGAAGGCATTGTTATTGATAGCGAAATGGTGGGTGCAGGCCAGTAATACTCTGTACTAACGAGTGATGAATCAAGACATTTCTCTCCGGATCGGGCTGCTACGGCTACCCGATCCGGGGGGATTAATGGCTCATCAGACTGTCGATCTCAATTTCAATTTCTCGCATGACAGCAACAATTTTCTGTAATGCCTGCTGCCGTACAGCCAGCGGAAGATCGTCATGTCGCATAGACTCAAAAGGTTCGCACAGCGTCTGAAGCGCGGTGATACCCAGAATTTGCGCCGAACCATGCAACCGATGAAGCGCCCGTAAAAACAGCTGCGGCTCATCTTGCGCAACGGCTTTCTCAGCCGCTTGTAAATCACTCAGCGTTGCTTCGCGGAATGTTTCGAGTATCTCGTTCATTAATACGCGATCGCCACCGGTATTTTCAGTCAGTACATTGAATTTTAAATGCCGGATTGCACAAGGTGACGCATAGCCCGTGTCGATTTTGCTCAGTTCATGCGTCAGCGTCTGGATTGACACCGGCTTAAACAGACACAAATTCATACCGTTTTGCAGACATCGATCGCGTGACTGCGGGAGCGCACTGGCCGTCAGCCCCCATATTTGCAAATGAGGTTGTTGACGACGTAGTGAAGCCGCGAGATCAAAACCGTCTTTCTTCGGCATATTCACGTCGGTTATCAACAGGTCGTATGATTTTTTGGCCAGTTTGGCTTCGGCTTCCTCGCCATCACAGGCCTCATCCACGCTGTAGCCAATGGTATTCAACTGGCGTTTAAGCAGCAGGCGATTAGTTGGGTTATCGTCTGCGATCAGAATCGACAGACACGGTAGCGGTAGCACAGCGCCAGGGGTATCCCCATCCGCTACTATCGACTGTCGGGCAGTTTCAACCGGCAGCGTAATCGTGAACGTGGTTCCCTGAGCCGGAATACTCCTCAGTTCCAGCGTACCGCCCATCAGCGTTACCAATTCTTTGCAGATAAATAACCCCAGACCAGACCCCGTTTGTTGACGTCCGCAACGCCCCTGAGCATAACGATGGAACAGTCCAGCCTGCTCTTCTTCGCTAATGCCACAACCGGTATCACTGATGGCGATTGTCAGGGTGCCGTGATTATCTGTGTCCGGAGTCAGTCGGGCCGTAACATGAATACTGCCCTGCGCCGTAAACTTCAGCGCATTTCCCAGCAGATTGGTGAGAATTTGCCGCAAAGCCTGCTGATCGACAAATACCCGCTCATTTACTGGCAACTGGCTGACACAGGCAAGCGATATACCTTTCTGCCTGGCCAGGGCATCGAAAGAGTGGCACTGCAATTCAATAAGCTGCGAGAGATCGGTCCACTGGGGAACAACCTCATATTTTCCGGATTCAATCTTATCAACGTCCAGAATCTTACCAATCAGTCCCAGCAATGATTGAGCCGTCGCCCCAGTCAATGCAATGGCCTCTTTGCGTTGTGCCGGACTGAGCTCAGAGCTTGAGAGTAATTCCACAAAACCAACAATCGAGCTTACCGGGGTACGTAACTCATGACTCATGCTCGCCAGAAAACGGCTTTTGGCTTTTGTAGCGGCAATCGCTTTATTCTTTTCGCTCTCCAGCTCTTGAGATAAGACCTCTTTGAGATGTAACTGTTCTTCCAGTAACCGCTGCGATTGCTTTCTTTTACGGACTTCACGGGAGAGTGATATCCCCCAGATCAGGCTAATAGCAATAAGTACCAGCGCAAATACCACCAGTTGATAGAACTGTTTGCTATATCGGCTCCAGATATCAACCTGGGTATTGGAAATCTTCGACCACTTCTCCGTCATCTGTAAAATTTCACGCGGAGGTATGGCTTGCAGGGCCTTATCAATGACAGACTTCAGCATCGGCTCATGAGAAGAAATAGCAAAACTCACCGCTGCACCTGGCATATCAGGAAGCCGGAAGAAGTGCATATTATTCTGGTAGTAATGATCGGTAATGAACTTTGCCGACAATTCGGTCGCGATTGCCGCATCAACGTCGCCCTCCTTGACCATAGCCATTGCAGCGCTACCGGTATCCGCATTCACCCAGGTCACCTGCGGATACTGTTGTTTGAGGCCACGTTCCAGAATATGTCCGGCAGGCAGAGCAATACGTATCGGTTTTCCCAGCAGCGAGTCGGCTGTTTCCTGGCGCGATGTGATAACCACGAATGCAACATTCATCAGCGGATCGCTCAATGCCGAATCGTCCTGGTTTTGGTTAGTCGGGGCGATCGTCGGATACATATCCCACTGCCCACCACTGATGAGTTTGGTCTGTTCACTTCTGGACGTGGCCAAAACAGGTTCAAAATTAAGACCCGTTTGCAGATGAATAATATTCAGCAAATCGCCAAGAATACCACGTAACTCGCCGCTGCTATCTACCAGCGTATAGGGTGGGTAATCCGGGTTGATCAAAATGCGGATAGTATGTTTATTCTTCAGCCATTCTTTTTCCTGATGACTGAAAGGAATGGGCGCATTCAGATAAGCAAGATTACCGCGATTTAACCAGTTCTGCATCACCTGCATATGGATTTCATTACTTATTGACGTAATAAAACCATCAAGAATATTTCTTAATAGCGGTTGATTTTCATTAACCACAAAATAATTATATTGTTCCTGCTTATCAAAATAATGCGTAATAACCAGGGATTGCGAGAAATACCGCGAGATACAATGACTAGTGGTAATATTGTTACCAATATAATATTGGTTATCATCGTTCACCACCGACGCCATTGCCTGATACTCGTCGTCATAAAATGAGACTTTAGCATCAGGAAAAGCGTCCTGGATAACGTTAAGAAAAGGGCAATCCCGCACACAGGCGACGCTGACCTTATGGTTCGTCATCAGCGGTAGCATCGTGTTTTTTAATGACGTCACAAGCGTCGGCCACGTTGTGAGTAATGCCGATGTGCGCAGTAAATGCCCGCCGACATCCTGCCGCCGGGAAAGCTGGGTTATCAACGTATCAACATCATTACTGGCGAGTGCGGCAAGCGCCTGCTGCTCGTTATCGTATTGCTTTATAACAATTTTTACATTGAGACTTTTTTGCATTAGCGCAAGGTAGTCCGCGTTAACGCCCCGATAATTTTCCCCGCTGTTTTGATAGACAATAGGTGAGACTTCCGGTAACCAGGTGCCAACCACTAATGTTTTTTTATGCGCCAACCAGTTTGTTTCTTCCCTGTTTAAGCTGATATTTTGCACCGCAGTATTATAGTTACTTTTTAGTTCAACCTGGCGCGCTGAACTCACATCCGTAGATAATCCGATGGTAAATATGACCATCAAAAAAATAAATAAGCGTTCCAGCATTACTCTACCCTATTTTATTTCTTTGCGCGTAATCATAAATTTCCATTAATGAAGAACAATCTAATTTTTCCATTAAACGACTTTTATAAGTACTGACCGTTTTATTACTGATATTCATTTTACTGGCAATCGTACTGTAATCCATACCATTAAGGATATAACGCAACACTCTCATTTCCTGTGTTGATAACGTATCAAGTTTATCCTGTTCGCTGGCCGATGAACCAGTAAAGTGTTCAAGGGAGAAAGGGAAATAACTATAACCATTTTTGGCGGCTTCGATGGCGGCAAGAATATTATTCATGCCTTCTTTTTTACTCACAAATCCGTTAGCACCGTATTCAGCACTACGTTTACCATAAAAATATTCATTTTTTGCTGAAATGATAATGATCACACCAGCATAGTGCCGCTTGCGTAATTGTTCCAGCACCTCGATGCCACTGATACCAGGAATATCCACATCAATAATTAGCAGTTCAGGTTTGTTTTTTTCAACCACCTGTACGACTTGCTCGCCACTGTCGAGTTCAGTGGTCACAGTGATACCATTAGTATCGAGTAAGTTGCGAATGGCAATGCGGGCCAAAGGGTGATCATCAACGATTATCGCGTTCATTGCGTATAAGAATCCCGATAAATAAAGAGAGGCGATGGCTATAGTGCAGGTGAGTCTTCAATATTACTGATTTATAAGTGCAAGACCCAGGACGCAAATTCTAACATAGTCACGTGTATATTTTATGATTTTTTCATAATCAAGATGAATAAATCATAAAAATAACATTTAGATTTACAAGAATTAAACCTTGAGCCTTTCTGTAGATCAAATCATTAACACATTATAGAGGGAATATTCCTACACATGTAGGACTGGTCTTTCATTTATTATGCTTAATTCTTAATAAGGAGAGGAATAGAATTGCAGTGGTAACTGTACATCTGGCGGGAAATTCAGTTATTGCGTGTTATTAAACGTTGATGCCCGTCAATCCCTGTGGCTCTGAAACAGCAGAGCCACAGGAGACAGACATTAATCAAGCCTGACTGGGTAATGCTCCAACCGCGCGCGAGTTTTTCACGGTCAGCGTAACGACGGCAGAACATAACAGTGCGGCAATCATAAAGATAAAGGCGCTGTTATAGCTTCCTGCGCTGCTTTGGATCAGCCAGCCGATGATAGGTGCAGAAACAACGCCCGCCATCTGACCGCCAAAGTTAACGATCCCCGACGCCCGTCCCATAATGTTGCTGGGGATGGTATCCATCAAAATTCCCCAGAACGTCGCCATAGCGAAGAACATGAACAGGGCTGAAATACACTGATAAACCACCGCCATATCTGCGCTGCTCACGCTGAAGGTCAGGTACAGGAAGCCTGCGGCAATGACTGAGGTTACGACGTACAACGTTTTACGCATCGGTTTGAATTTATCTGAACAGTATCCGCCTAACAATGTGCCTCCTGCGCCAAACAGAAAGGGAATTGCCGCCATTACGCCGGTCTTGGCCAGAGAAAATTCACGTACGGTGATCAGATAACTGGGCAACCAGGTTGAAAATCCCCAGAAGGTGATATCAAACAAAAACCAGATACTTGCCATTTGCCAGAGCACCGGCATTTTGAGTACGTCTTTAAACGCGATAGCGCTGGTATTTTGCAGCCCACCCTGATCGTCAACGGCCAGTTCCGCCAGATCCTGCTGCGTAATGGCGGGGTGATCTTTCGGGTTGTCACGCGTAAATAAGTAGATCCCTGCGGCAATAAACAGTCCAGGAATACCCAGCACGATAAAAACCATATGCCAGCCAAAAGCCCCAATAATGCTGGCTGCGACCACAACCGCCAGCGCCGGGCCTAAGGTGTTCACCGTTGATTGAATCGCCGTCGCGCGCCCGCGCTCTTTCGACGGGAAATAGGTCGAAATCATCTTCCAGGAGGCCGACGGGAAGCACCCTTCGCCGATACCAAAGAAGAAGCGCACTGCCAGCATTAGCGGTAGCGTCAGCACAGCGCCGGTTAAGCTGGTGAAAACAGACCACCAGGCAATACCAATAGCCATGATTTTACGCGAGCCAAACTTATCCGCCAGTAAACCACCGGGAATTTGAAACGCGGCATAACCAATAAAAAAGGCGCTAATAATTAAACCTTGTTGGGTGGTATCCAGATTTAAATCTTTGCCGATATAAGGGAGCGAAACGCTCATGACCATTCTGTCGAGAAAAGAGAGGAGCCACGCCAGCCAGATCAATGTCAGGACGGTATATCTTGCTTTCCAGGTCTTTGGTTTACCTGAAGGTAAAGATGTTTGTAGGTTCATTGTGATGTCCTTAGGGTGTAGTGATCTACCGCGGCCATAAATAGTCGCGATAGATCAATGCGTGTTTAGCGTTATTTATTAATATTGTTTTCTTATAACCGTACCGCTACAGGCATAACTTTCCGTGCCATTAATTAAGGCAATGCGCCCATTAACCATGACAATTTCAATCCCTTGCGGATACTGATTAGGTTCAACAAACGTGCCCCTATCAGCGATAGTGTTCGGATCGAACATCACAATATCCGCCGCGTAACCCACCTTCAGCAGCCCGCGATCCTGCAGGCCCAGCACCTCAGCAGGTTTACCCGTCATTTTGCGAATTGCCGCTTCCCAGCTCAGACATCCCTCTTCACGCACGTATTTACCGAGCACACGTGGGAATGCGCCGAACACGCGAGGGTGCGGTTTTCCGGCCCCCATTAAACCGTCGGTACAAACGTTTTGCTCTGGCCGACAGAGAAACTTAATCACATGCTCTTCAGTGCCGTAGAAGTCGACCATTCCGACGGCGTTTTCTTCTTCATAAAGCAGGTCGAAGGTGGCGTTGTAGGGGTCTTTCCCGCGCAATTCACCCAACTGGACGAGGTTCAGACCAACGGCATCCTGATTTTTGGCCGTTTTCACGCTGGTAACAAAAATCTGGTCCAGACCGGCAAAATCGATAAAGTTATCCCAGCCAGGGATGCCCTGCTGAATATCCTCGATCATTTTGGCGCGCAGTTCAGGTGAGGCCAGGCGTTCCAGTAATTTGTCTGTTCCACCGGAGTGGACCCATGGCGGCAGGATCACGCCGAGCATCGTGCTGCCCGCCACATAGGGATACTGGTCGAAAGAGATGCGGATCCCCTCTTCCTGCGCCTGCTCCAGCATCCCCAGCATTTGGTCGATCAGTCCCCAGTTTTTCTTTCCGCAAACCTTCATATGTGAAATATGTAGCCAGACGCCTGTGGCTTTGGCGATATCAATCAGCTCCTGCGTTGAGTTGATAATATCGTCAGCTTCACTGCGCTGATGTACCACAAAGATCCCGTTATATTTCGCCGTGACCTTGCACAGTTCAATCATTTCGGCAGTATCGCCAAAGGCGCAAGGCATATAGATAAGCCCGGTGGAAAGACCAAACGCGCCCGCTTTTAATTCCCGCTCAAGAACTTCGCACATCTTCGCCACATCTTCACGGGTCGAAGGCCGCCCATCCAGCCCCATCGCCTCCATGCGCACGTTGCCATGCGGAACTAAATAGGCAAGGTTTGTCGCCGGATGTCGTGATGCCAACAGATTGAGATAACCGTCCGTATTTTTATATTTCCAGTCTATTTTGTCGGTATCGCCGTCCAGTCCGGCGATATTTTTACGCCACGCCGGAATATATTCTTCCGGCAACGGTGCTAACGCGACGCCATCCTGCCCCAGCAATTCAGTGGTAATTCCCTGGCGAATTTTTGCCGACAGCGCGGGGTTAATAATCGCCGACAGGTCAGAGTGCGTATGGGTATCAATAAAGCCAGGACAAATAATTTTTCCCGTGGCATCAATAACCTGTTCATTGACGCCAACTTCTATTTGACCGATTGCGACAATACGTCCGTCATCAACGACCACATCAGCAATTCTGCCTTCACTGCCCGTCCCATCGATCACATTTCCGTTTTTGAAAATGGTTTTCATCGTTATTCTCCATTGCGGCGGCGCTGCGCGGCACCGCCTGTAAGGTAAGAGGATTTTTATCGTTCTTTTATTGGCGATAGAGTGTCTGGATGATGCTGTAATAGCCGCTGGCCGAACCGGTTAACTGATCGATCTCGATATACTCATCAATGGTGTGCGCCAGATTTTCACGCGAAGGTCCGAAGCCGATAGTTTTAATTCCCGCTTCGCCCGCATAGTGACTACCGTTGGTGCAAAATGAGTATTGCGTGATGGTCGGATTAAACCCGGCCTCGCGGACGCCAGCCAGAGCGGCTTGCACGAATTCGTCCGACTCGTCATACACCCAGCCCGGGAAGAAGCGCTCCCCCTCAATGGTGGCACCGGTATAGCAAGACTCCTGGCCCACAGCGTAGGAGACACGGGCCTTAAACTGCGGATCCTGCGTGATGAATTCTGCCAGGACATTTTCCAGCGGGGCAATGACGCTTTCTTTGGTTTCGCCCACCAGCAAACGGCGATCGTAGGTTGCGCGGCAGTAATCCGGCACGACCGAGGCACCCGGGTACGGCGAAGATTTAATGTCGGTCAGTTCGAGAATGCCAGGCCCGAGTACTGGGTGCGTTGGCGGGGTAATGGTGCGAATTTTGTCGATCAATTGCGCCATTTTATACACCGCATTAATCCCTGCCTGCGGGTTGGCGGAGTGCGCAGGTTTACCAAACGTTTCAACCACAATTTCAGCACGTCCACGCTGGCCAATTTTCAGGTTTAGCTCGGAAGCTTCACCGATGATTACGTAGTCTGGCTTATAGCGCTCGCTGACCAGACGAGCGGCAATGCCTTCAAAGCACTCTTCATGCACGATACAGGCAACGTAGATTTTCCCGGCGAAATTACGCTGGTTGTCCTGGCCGAAAAAACCCACGGCAGAGATCATTGCCGCCACGGCGCCTTTCATATCGGTCGTACCGCGACCATAAATCTTGCCATCTTCGATATCACCGCCGTACGGGTTGCGGGTCCACTTCTCTTCGTTCACCGGTACAGTATCAATATGTCCATCAAGGACCAGCGTTTTCCCTGGCTGATTACCCACGATACCGCCAACAATGTTGCCGTACTTATCAACATGGATGTCATCGAACTGGTAATGCTGCATCATTGTTTTTATGGCATTAACCACTTCCCCTTCCTGACCGGAATAACTTTTTTGTTGGATTAGCGCCTGACAGTTTTTAATCACTTCTTCAATACGGTTTGCAGATAACATGGGTTTCTCCGTTCTTATTCTCAATCAGGAAATTATTTGTTGATGCCCGGGTACTGACCGCCCCAGACAATATCCAGATACTGTTGTGGGTCAGTGTCACCCTCAGTACTTATCAACAACACGCGGGAATGCTCATCCAGTCCCAGTTGCGTACGCGTTTGCGCCAGTTCAGGCGAGGACATCAGCAGTGACAGCAGGCCGGTCGTCACCGCCCCGGACTCACCAGAAACGATCTGTGGATCGCCTGCCAGCGGATTACCCAACATGCGCATGCCAAGCGCCGCAACCTCATCCGGGCAGGAGGCAAATGCAGTGGCATAATCACGCAACAGCTTCCAACCAATGCTATTTGCCTCACCGCAGGCGAGACCAGCCATCACGGTTTGCAAATCTCCGCCCACCGCTATGGCATCACCCTCTTTCGAGCGGGCGGAGCGGTAGAGACAATCGGCAATTAACGCCTCGGCGACGATCACTTTCGGGCGATTTTCTCCCCATGCCGCCGTCACCATTCCCTGAACCATGCCGGCAAACGAGCCAACGCCTGCCTGAACAAAAATATGCGTCGGCGCAACCTGATGCAGCTGGTCGATCGCCTCCAGCATCAGCGTGCCGTAACCCTGCATAATCCACTGCGGGATCTTTTCATACCCTTCCCAGGCGGTATCCTGCACCACTATCCAGCCATGCTTTTCCGCCTGTTCCGCGGTCATGCGAACCGCATCGTCATAGTTCATATCGACGATTTCGGCGGTAGCGCCTTCGTTACGGATCGACGTCAGACGTTGCTGTGAAGAACCTTTTGGCATGTAAACCACGGCATTTTGCTTCAACTGTCGCGCCATCCAGGCAACGCCACGACCGTGATTGCCATCGGTGGTGGTAGCAAACGTAACGGTTTGCAGATCGCGGCGCACCTCTTCGCTGGTCATCACATCAAACGGTAATTCGCTGATATCTTTACCGACTAATTCAGCGATATGGCACGCCATCGCATAGGAACCGCCCAGCGCTTTAAAGGCTTTCAGGCCAAAACGCTGCGACTCATCTTTGAGGTAGATATTTTTTACGCCCAGTTTTTGTGAAAGTGCCGGCAGCGTATACAACGGCGTTGGGGAATATCCCGGAATAGACCGATGAAAATTCAACGCTTTGACCAACTCCTGGCGGCTAAACGGAGCCAACGGCGCGTTCGGATGTTCGGTAAACGGTGTCTGGTTGATAAAAAATGATAAGTTTTCCTGCATCATAAAACCTCATTGTGCTGGTAATCCATTCCCTGCAATTGATGTCATACAGAGATATTTCCGCTATCGGTAATGCCAATAGAGCAAAATGCTTACCAGCTTTTTATTAATTGAGTAAAATCTTATGAATAATTTAATAAACACTTAAATTTCAATTAAATAGACAGAATTCAAGATTTGCAGCCAAAAATATCATCGCGTTAGTTTATCGTTTCATTTTGATAAATTCTCACAATTGATAAATAGTGTGATCGCGGAAGATAAAATAAAAAAAACATACTAAAACAGAGCGGTAGATTGATTTTTCGCAAATCATTTTTGGATTAGTTCGCCTATTTATCATTTTCCATGAGAAATGCGATACGCGCCGGAGAAGTAGCATGATTTCAGTACTCAGCAATATTCAGGATGATATATGCAATTATGCCGATGCTATTTCTGGCATCACCGGAACGGATGTTGAGATCATTGATGAATCTTTAATGCGCATCGCTGGCACCGGTAAATACCGGCATATGCTCAATGAAAACGTGGCAAAAAATGGCTACATCTACCGCCACGTTTTGCAGGTGCGGGAAACGGTGCTGATCAAAAATCCTGGCGAACATCCACTGTGTCAGTTATGTGAAAAACACCACTATTGTTCTGAAATGCTGGATTTGAACGCACCAATTTTTCTCAACAATCGCGTCATTGGGGTGATCGGGATTATTTGCTCAACCCAGGCGCAGCGCGACACCCTCCTGAGCCAGATTGAGAAATTTGTTACTTTCATTGAGCAAATAGCCGTGATGATCTCCAGTAAGGTTTTTGAATGTCTGGAACGTTTACGCGCGCAAGAAAGGCTGGGCGCATTTCGCCGTCTGATCGATGCCATGGACCGCGGCGTCGTGGCAATCGATGGTGATGGTCTTGTCTGGCATGCCAACCATTCAGCCGATCGCATTCTCAATCGCGAGGTTCAGGGATTACCGTTGACCATTGAAACAACCGGGGACAGTTTGTATGGCGATGAGGAGGCCTGGCTGACGCTCGAAGGTCAGAAATACCATGTACTGTGCAAGCAAATTTCGCTCTCGTCTTTGGATAACGATCGCTTAACCATGATTATCTTTCGTGACGCGCACGACTACCTGAGTACCCTTCTTCCATCGTCTTATGAGGCCGACACCCAGGTGCGGTTGATTGGTCACTCCCCCTTGATGGAACAGCTCAGAAGCACCATCGGTAAAATCGCCAACAGCTATGCCAGTGTGCTTATTACCGGCGAAAGTGGCTCAGGAAAAGAGGTCGTGGCATTTGCCATTCACCAGAGCAGCCCCCGTAAAGCCGCCCCCTTCGTAACAATCAACTGTGCTGCCATTCCCGAACAGTTGCTGGAAAGCGAACTGTTTGGTTATGTGCGCGGCGCATTCAGCGGGGCCGACCCCAAAGGCCGCGTGGGAAAATTTGAACTGGCCAACGGCGGCAGTCTGTTTCTGGATGAGATCGGCGATATGCCGCTTCATCTGCAGGCTAAGCTGCTCAGGGTTCTGCAGGAAAAAGCGATCACCCGCGTCGGGTCTAACAACACCATCAATATTGATGTACGAATTATTGCCGCGACTAACAAAAACATTAACGCGATGGTGGAGAGTAATCAGTTTCGCGAAGATCTTTTCTATCGCCTGAACGTGGTCCCTTTGGTTCTTCCCTCGTTGCGCGAACGGCGGGCAGATATTGCGGTCCTCGCGCAATATTTTGCCGATGAGTTTTCGGTCAGTTATCAGCGACCATCACAAAAACTTCCCGATGACGTCATCAACCGCCTCTACGCCTGGCACTGGCCTGGCAACATTCGTGAATTACGTAACGTTATCGAATATATTTTCGTGATGCGCGGGGAAGCCGCTGGAATCAACGCCAGCCATCTGCCTCCTTACCTGCTCACCGCAGCTGACAGCAGAAAAACGTCGATGACAGCCCAGCCTCAGCAGCTTGCTAATAAGGGAAAACAAGCGGAAAGGGAGGCCATAGAAAATGTCATCCAGCGTTTTGGCGCAAGCGTGGAGGGGAAAAAACAGGCAGCGACCGAACTGGGGATCAGCATTGCCACGCTTTATCGAAAAATAAAGCTGTACGGGTTATGAAGCTGACCTTACTTAACGAAAAAGCCCGCGTAATGCGGGCGTCCAGCAGGCACAACAGAACCAATTAATTCCGTGGCGAATCAATCAAACACGCCATTAATAACGGCAGTGACAATCGCCGTGCTCAGTGCAATCAACACCAGATTGTCGCCAACGACCTGCCATTCATAACCAGGATAATACGGCAGTTGATTCAACATAGAAGGTGGGACGCTTTTTTTAGCGATCCCCGGAGGAAGCGGTTTTCCTCGCGCCAGATTTTTGGCAATGCCTGGCGGCAGTGATTTATACCCCGTCAAACCATATCTGACAGCATACTGCCTGGCCACGTTATAGCTGATGTCGCTATCCACATGATCCGGCTTGCCATAATTTTTACGCTGTTCTGTATGTGCATTATTTTTTTGGCCGGCGTTTCCTTTCTGGCTGTTACCACTATTACCCTTGTTTCCGCTATTACCATGGTTGCCACTATTACCATTGCCGTTACCGTTACCGGGGTTTGCGAATACAGGGGTGGCGCACATCGTCATCGCGGCAACGGCGACTAAAGCCGTTGCTAAAGTACGGAGTCTGGACATGATGATTCCTTGAGGTGTGGATACATATAAAAATGTAAGGTATTCCATGATGACTGGCTATCGCTATAACTCCGATTTATTGGCAAAAAAGCGATGTCATTTTGCCAGGCGTAGGCTTGCGAATGTCCCCATTTGCAGTCTACCCCCGCCATCTGTTAACTCAGAACGGCAGAACGCATATCACATTTCACCCTCGCTACGGTGGAGAAAAATTAGTCAAAAATGTTGCGAAACTGCTATAAACTCTTTCGCTTCTGTCGGCTGGTGTTAAACTGGAAAGTGTGATCTTCATCATAACCTGCTCAAACAGAGAAAAGAGACACTGCTATGCAACATATCATTGAGGGCTTCCTCAACTTCCAAAAAGAGATTTTCCCTCAACGTAAGGAACTCTTCCGCAGCCTGGCATCCAGCCAGAATCCAAAAGCGCTTTTCATCTCCTGTTCCGATAGCCGTCTGGTGCCAGAACTGGTGACTCAGCAAGAGCCCGGGCAGTTGTTCGTTATCCGCAACGCCGGCAATATCGTCCCCTCTTTCGGACCGGAACCCGGTGGTGTCTCCGCCACCATCGAATATGCGGTAGTCGCACTCGGTGTGACGGATATTGTCATCTGTGGCCATTCCAATTGTGGCGCGATGAAAGCCATTGCTGATAGCCAGCCCCTCGATCCAATGCCCGCAGTGGCGCACTGGCTGCACTATGCCGATGCAGCTAAGGCCGTGGTCGAGAAGAAAACCTGGGATAATCCCATCGATAAAGTTAACGCCATGGTGGAAGAGAACGTTATCGCTCAGTTGAACAATATTAAAACGCACCCTTCCGTTGCTGTTGGACTGCGAAATAATGCGCTGCGTCTGCATGGCTGGGTGTATGACATCGAAAGCGGTGAAATTCGTACCCTGGATAAAAACAGCAAAACCTACGTTTCCCTTGCTGACAATCCGCAGGTGCATTTCGAGTAAACCCTCCACTGGAGCAAGGATGCTCTGGATAATTATTTCCTACTTTTGTGCTATAGACAAAAAACACACCCGGACCTAATTTTTAAAAATAGCCTTTGATGTTTCTGCATTAGTTTTCGCGCATTCATTCAACATTACGACAGATATCATGTACGCAGCAGCAAATTAGCTGTTCGTATGAGATTTTTGTTAAGATGCAGGTAATTAAAGGAGTAGGCGCGAATGCAAACGAAAATAAAAAAAATAATTAAAACATTTTTCTATCATGAGTCGTGGGACATCATGATTCTAAAGGATCATGGCTCACACTTATTCCCCGATAACACTCTGGAAATACTGAGTAAAACTACTGCCCAGCAGTTAAAAAAGAAATATACGTTTCAGGCCGACCCTTTTATTGTTGAAAAGGCCGATAAACTGTATGTTTTTTATGAAGCCTTTAGCTTTCGAAATTCGAAAGGTGCGCTAAGATGCCGCGTCCTGGATCGTGAACTGACTGAAATCGATGATGTTAAACTTGAGGGCTTTGACGACTTAAAATGTCATTTGTCATTCCCTTTCCTGATTCATATCAACGATCAGCTTTTCATGATCCCTGAGTCTTCAGAAAGAAAAGAAGTCATACTGTTTCAGTCGGTAGAATTCCCGGCTCGCTGGAAGAAAATCAAAGTCTTAATATCGGATACTGAATTAACAGATAATGTGTTTCTCACAATTAATGAAACCTGCTATCTTTTATCCACCACAATGGATAATGAAATCATTATTCACTCTGCTGAGAATATCTTTGGGGAGTGGCAGCGGATTGCCCCCTCACTGAAGGTGAGCAACCATCACCACCGGGGAGCCGGCGCGCCTTACCTTGTCGATAACAAAATGTACTTCCTCACCCAGGAGTGCACACCTGAAACCTACGGAAAATCCATCTACATCAAAGAATTAGTTACATTGAACGATACTGTTTTCGATGAAAGCCTGATCGAGAAAATCAATTCCTCGATCAACCACAGTGATGGTGTCCATACACTAAACTTCTCAAATAACTATATTGTTTATGACTCAAAAATAAACAAGTTCAGTTTTTTATCTATACTTAAAAAAATATCTTATAAATGTATGGTGAGATATCGTAACTACAACCTTACCAGACTTCACCAATAGCATGTTTTCTATGGTAGTGGCGTGAATCAATGCCCGTTTTGATAGCATAAATCTGGAGTCTGTATGGCAATTCTTGTCACTGGTGGCGCAGGTTATATTGGTTCACATACGGTTTTAACACTACTGGAAAGAGGCGATGATGTCGTTGTCATTGATAATCTGTCGAACTCTTGTCAAGTCTCGCTGGACAGAGTCGCGGAACTCGCCGGAAGGAAACCGACTGTCTATATCGCCGATATTTTGGATCGGCAGGCGTTAAAGAACATTTTCACCCGCCATAACATCACTGATGTCATTCATTTTGCGGGACTCAAATCGGTTTCGGAGTCGATAAAAGAACCCCTCGCCTACTATGAAAACAACGTCACGGGTACGCTGGTATTACTTGATGAGATGCGGGCCGCAGGCGTGAATCGTTTTATTTTTAGCTCATCGGCCACGGTATACGGTAATCCGGAAAGCGTGCCGCTAAGCGAGCAGTCGCGCACGGGCGGTACGACCAATCCGTACGGCACGTCTAAATTAATGGTCGAACAGATTCTGGCCGATTTTTCACGCGCACAGCCCGATTTTCGCATCACCTGCCTGCGCTATTTTAACCCGGCCGGTGCCCATCCATCGGGTCGAATTGGCGAAGATCCTAACGGTATTCCCAATAATCTGGTCCCGTATATCTCCCAGGTCGCGATTGGTAAACTTGAGACCGTGTCGGTATACGGTAATGACTACCCAACCTCCGACGGTACTGGCGTTCGTGATTATATACACGTCATGGATCTGGCGACCGGCCACTTAGCCGCGTTGGATTCCCAGAACAAAGGCGCCGCTTACAAGGTGATTAATCTTGGTACCGGAGTCGGGTACTCCGTACTTGACCTCATTGAGGCGTTTGAAAAAGCGGCGCAGACAAAAATTAATTATCAGTTTGTCGCCAGAAGACCCGGAGACATCGCCGAGTGTTGGTCAGACCCTTCTCTGGCGCGAAAAGAGTTAGGCTGGCAGGCTATCTATAGCCTTGATGAAATGATGCGCGACACGTGGAACTGGCAAAAAAATAACCCGAATGGTTATAACCTGTGATGTTCTCAGCCACGAGCCTGGTCGCCAGGCTCGTGGCTTTACCAGGCTAGCGTGACGTTATTGTTGATACACGATACCAGCCGTTGCTCTGCTTCCCTTCATTGGCCAGGTTGATTCTCGCGGTACCAGATTTATCCAGCATCGCAACCTCAATCGCATATTGCCCTTTCGCCAACTGCTCCGGCATAGGCAGCGCATAACTAACCTGATGAATTCCAGGGAGCCAATGTCGTATATCATCCGCCGCATTGCCCTGCGCCACCACCTTATTCGCACTGTCTACTACACGAAATGCCAGCGTATAGGACAGGTAGATCGGTGCCACTCCATCGTTATACCAGGTACTGTTCAACGTCAGAGTTTGTCCACTGTTCCACACTGACTCATGGCTCAGGGACGCTAAGCGAAATCGGTAGCCCAGTTTGGTCAGTGCATCGTCGACAATCGGTCGATAATCGCTGGGTATCGCTCTCGATTTCAGGTTGATGGTACTGGCATGCTGCTTGAGCGCCCAGTCAAAAATCCCCTGCACTTCGGCGCGCGTATAATGAAAAGAATTCTTCCAGTCCTGCATATACGAACAGATTTCCAGACTCACCGGCGCGCGTTTCCAGGCATCGTTAAAGCCTGCATAACTTTGCTGCGCTGCCAGTAATCGCTGAGGATAGTCATCTTGCATATGATTCCACGAGTCTGAAAACACGCGCAGGTCGCCCCAACAGTCCGCTCGCCACCCGGCCCCACGCGCCACCGCATTTGCCAGGCTTTGCCCACCGCTTATCAGCATAATTTTGGGCGTTTTGGGAAAGGCAGAAAAGTGCATCGCAACGTAGCGATCCAACTGTCCGGTGGTGTATCGCTGCATGAGTGGCTGCAGGTCGGGGAAGTTGCTGTTATGCCACTCTCCCCACGAACCCACCATGCCGATATCAACAAAAGCGAGATTCTCATTACCATCGTAGCGCTGACCCAATGCGTTGAGCAGTCGCTGGCTGTATTCGATAAACAGAGGGTCATCTAAATCTGGCACAAAAGCCTTATTATCAGACGTCCAGGTCCCTTTTACGCCTTTTTTAATCAGCCAGTCGGGAATTTTAGTACCGTCCGCCGGGTCGGCAAGCGCCATAAATCGTAGCCCGACATTCATCGCGGGACGCTGCGCCGCTGCGTATTTAAAGGCATCATCCACCAGCGCAAAATTGTACTGGCCCTCAACAGGTTCCAGATCTCGCCAGTAAAATCGCTCATACTCGAACCCGGTATTGGGATAATCCGCCAGACTCAGCGTTTCACCGTATCCCTGATGAAAACTGGCAACGCCAATCCCCGGATTAGTTAACGGCCCTGTCAATGCTTTGGGAGTTACGGTCGTTAATGCGGCCATGACCGACAGCGGGAGGAACATACCCAATAGCGCAGAAACCCATTTACTCTTCATCGCAGTAACGCCCCCCACTGGTTTAATCACGCTAGTGGTTTTTCTGATTTAACCACCAGTCCCAAATACCGACGTGAAAATTTTGGAATACATCAATACCTAACGCTGATTTGATCATATACAACGTCAGCAATACGCAGCAGGTGACGAACAGCACGGCGATCAACAGCAAAAAAGTGAGCAAGATCCGCGACAAGGTCGATTCCTGGCGATGCTGGCGGCGTAAATCTCTGCCAAACAAAAAAACCAGATAAAAACGTTTACTGAAAAAAGGAAAACTCCGGCGAATATCAATCTGATGCCGTGACGCCAATGTCGAGGCCAGGATCGCGTTTTCTACCCCTGCTTTTTGTTCCGGGGTCAACCCCGCCGCTATTTGCTCATCAAGGTGAGCGTAGAATCGCTCGATGACGGGAGGACGATTTTGAGGACTGGTCAAAATTAACCTATATCTTTATCAATTGAGTGATAGACGTTGACTGTCTTTTTGGCGATTTCATACCAATTATAGTTTTGCAAATATACACGATAGTCCACGCGATTGGCTGTCACCCACTGGGTTAATTTCTCGGCCAGACTGTTCACATCCCCGACCTTAAAATAGGCTGCGGCAGGTAGCTGAACTTCCAGGTTCGCCGGAATATCACTGACCACGGCAGGAAGAGAAAAGGACATCGCTTCCAGCAACGCAATAGGCAGACCTTCGTGATATGAAGGCATCACAAACAGTTTCGCCTGTGAAAATACCGCCTGCAGCTCATCACCGCGTAAAAATCCGGTCATCACGACGCCTGGCGTGTCGGCGGCCTGCTTTTTGAGGCGAATGCTGTATTCAGTCGGATGATCCGCATCGCCAATTAACACCAGCGGCATGGTCAAACCGCTTTGTTGATAAGCGGCGATGGCGTCATGCATCCCTTTTTCTTCGACAAATCGTCCAACCACCACAAGATAATTTTTCGGCTGTAGCCTAAAGCGGGAGAGCGTATTTTCGATAGTCAGCTCAGATAATAACCGCGGATCGTTCACGCCATTGTGAATTAAATGCGCGTCATAGCGACCATGTTTTTTCTGGATCAGTTGATTAATCACCTCAGAAATCACAATCACCTCGTTGGCGTATCTCACCGCCCAGCGTTCACCCAGCAACAGTATTTTTTTGGCAATGAAACCCCATTTCTGACGATCGTAGTCAGGCCCATGGTGGGTAAAAACGACCTTTTTGCCTAAAACACGTAATAATGGGATCACAAGGCCTGGTCCGATAGCATGCACATGCACAATATCCGAATGGTCGAAAACTGTCCTCAATGCCGCCAAAACGGAATGAACAATCGCTTCCAGCGAACGTTTTTTGGGCGCCCACAGCGCATAGGTTTCGACTTTCTTATACGTTGACCGTTTGTAATTCACATACGGTGAGCGAGCGATAACACAAATATCAACATCGAGCTGCTGCTTTATAGCAGGATAAAGATTCTGGCAGTGAGTCTCCACGCCACCCAACACATCCGGAATACCTCGTGTGCCAAAAACCGTTATTTTTTTCATACTATGGCCTGCTCAGCAGTTCTTTATACAGCGCCAGTAAGGTATCCATATGTTTGCTTAGCGCATATTTTTCACTTAACCGCGCACGACCATGTAACCCCATAACCCGCGCTTTCTCTGGTGCGTCAGCCAGCGTATCCATCGCATTCGCCAACGCTTGCGCATTGCCCGGCTCGAATAAAATCCCTTCGATACCGTCACGAATTTGTTCCGGGATCCCGCCAATGCGCGAACCAATCACCGGCTTGCCTAAAGCCATCGCTTCTAATATCGCCATGGAACAGTTTTCATAACATTCAGAAGGAAGGATCACCGCCCGCGCATGCTTAATAAGCTTATCGAGAGCCTCCCCTTGCTGCACATAACCTAAAAACTCGACATCCGGGTATTGGGCGACTAACTCGTCATGTAGCGGACCGTGGCCCACAATTTTTAAGGGTGCCTTGTTCTGCATTTTCTTATGTGCCGCCAGCAGCGTTGCCACCCCTTTTTCACGGCTCAGGCGACCAAAGAACAACATATAGCCTTCATCGCTTGTCTCATCCAGAGGACGGCTGTCATCGACCCCATTAACGATCACATCAATGCGGGAATTCGGCAGCGTACGCAACAACACGCCGCGTAAAAAAACGCTCGGCGAAACAATCACATCCAGCACCTGGTAATTTTGCGCAATGTATTGCCAGGTTGCCTCCAGAGAGAGCAATAAGCTTTTTGAGGCGGAACCTTCCTGACAACGATACCTGAAGGCATTAAAAACCGTGCCGGTGATACAGGCATCACACACTTTGCCGTCGCGCAGCATGGAATATGCAGGACATACAATCTTATAGTCATGCGCAGTCAGTACCGTTTTGCAGCCAAAATTGCGCGCAACTTTAATTATCGCTGGCGTTAACTGGTGGTAGATATTATGAAAATGCACGATATCCGGGCGCTCTTTTTGCAATAACGCCAGCATTTTTTTGCAGGCCTGCGAATTATGAATAAAGTTAACCGCCGTTTTGAGCCCGCCCAACAAATTACTTTCTTTGTGGTAGTCCACATTGCTGACAAAATAATCCGCATAGTCCGAAGGGAAATTTTTCTCATGCTGCATCGAGAAATCAATCACCTGCACTCCGGCCTGTTTCAGCATATCGCGCTCTTGAAAATAAACTGTTTCCGCGCCGCCTTTGATGAAAAAAAACTTATTTACTAATAAAACTTTCATGGCGTCTGCCTTAGTTATTCATGAATGATTTTACTGTCAGGCGGAGTCAACGGATCGCGTAGCGGATGTGTCAGCCCTATAACAAGTCCCGCAGAAAGCACAGCTAAGTTCATCACGCTTTGCAGGCCGTTCAATAACGACCGATTCTGCACGGTTTTCAGTATGACAAAGGCAAGCAATGGCAGAAATGCGATATCGAAAAGCTCGAGATTAAAGGTCACCGCCGCAATGAACAAAGCGACCAGGTAAACAGCAAAAATCGCCTCATTTTTAACCATCTTTAACGCGTTGATGAAATAGGGTTTTCCCCAGGCGCAGCGTAAAAATTCGCCCGGCGCCTGATAGTATTTGCTTTTCCAGCGATGCTTCAGCATCTGAAAGGTCGGCATGGTATGCGAAGTATGAATGAAATACGGAATATTCAGACGACGTAGTTTATAACCCGCATCAAGTAAACGCAGGCCGAGTTCGGCTTCTTCATAAGCGTGCAGATTACGGTTGGTAAGATAACCAACTTTCTCAATGGCGGAGCGGCGATATAGCCCCCCGCCGCCTAAATGGTCGCTGTCCCCTACGGGATAGATTTTATTAATGCGTTGCTTACGCGATTTAAATTCATAGTTAACGGCATCGTCCATTTCGACGGTTCCCGCTACGCCTGCATATTCCGGTTCAGCCTGCAAAAACGCGACAGCCTGATCCACAAACCCTTCTTCCAGTTCCATGTCGCCATCCATCAGCAACAGATATTCCCCCTCACTATAAAGGTAACCCAACTGATGTCCGACGCCACAGCAACGATCGCCAGGATCGGTTAATGACACCACAGTCACCCCTTTATCAATCGCCAACTGCTGGGTGTTATCCGTTGACAGACTATCTGCCACAATAATTTTATGTGGATAATCAACAAGCTGTTTCCGGATACTATCAATTGTTTTCTCAATACATTCAGATTCATTGAGCGTTTTAATACTCACTGAAATAAACGGTTTATTGTCCATACAATTACCCTACGCAGCGAAGGACGGTTCGACGAATCACTAAACTTGATCCTAGTGATAAATAGAACAGGAATTGTAACATCGGTATAATCATCAGTATCTGGCTGTAAGGTAAGCTAATTAAGCAAGCAATCGCAAAAGCATTAAATGCCGGAGCAAAGCTCAACAACTGAAGATCCTGCTGGTCCAGTTGTTCAAGCATCAGTAAAGGCTTGGGCTGACATATTTTCAGGATATAAATGAATAAGCTAATGAAGAGTAACGTGCCAATCACCCCCACTTCCCACAGCAGCATACTCAGAGAAGTCGAGTCGAGGATTAAGTTATAAATAATATTCAGAAAGCCTGGCGAAACCGTACTACCACTGTTAGTGGCGTTGAGTCCATAGCCAAATAACGTTCCTGAAAGTCCCCACAGATCGTTATTTTTTAGCCAGAACAGGAAGGTCGTAAAGCGCCCTAACTCCCCGGTAGACATAATGTAGTTTGGGTCAAAAATATAGCTCAAAGAGTCGATGAAAATACTCAACGAGCTTTTCGACGGATCGCCGCCAAACGCAGTAGAATAATAATACGCAAGGATCACTATCGACAGGCTAATCAGCAGCAACATCCCTGCCACAATAACCAATAACGTCTTCAGATTAACCTTGCTAACGTCTTTAACGTAGCTCGGTGAGATCCACACCCACGCCAGGAACAGCGGCGATAGCAGGATAACGAACTTTACTTCGCCAATAATACATAGCCCGATCCCGAGAACAATGTGTAACGCCATGGATTTAAACGTGGTCAGTCCGTGCTTATACTCAGAGACCTTTAACAACATAATCAGCAGGCAAAACAGGCCCATCGCAGCAGTGTTACCGCCCCCCATCGGGTCGCCGCCAAACGTACCCACCACGGAATCCCATTTTTCATCTTCACCACGCACCGCGACACGCTGGGGAACAACCAGTAAAACCTGATAAATCATTACCGGGATCTGCGCGTAGAACACCCAGTACAAATAGCGAGTCACGCGATAAATCTGCGACTCCCGGCAAAATCCCAGTAGTAAACAGATCATCACCAGCGACAGTGCGATTTCATTTTTAAAGGCCACAATCGCGACGGTGATCCCGCCCTGAATCAGAGTTGAAGCCCCGGCCAGTATCAGGAATGAGAAATACAGCGCCAGCACAATCGTCTCCTGCGCATCCAGACGCAGCGAGCCATCCCGCGTCTGCATCACCAGTAATCCCACCATCAACAGGGTCAGAAAAAAGGGGATCCATAGCACCGACTGTATGCCGGTAAAGTATTGCACCAGGCCACACAGGATCAGGGTAACGAAGGTATAACCTTGTAAATAATATCCGGTATTCAGCGTCATAGTATCACCGGCCTGTCTTTCAGCAGATTAGCCCGCTTGTTCATTTTCAAATAAATAAAGGCGTAGCGAATAAATGTCAGTGAAGAAAACAAAATCACCGACGTTGCATAGTCTTTATAAAAATAGGGCGTCACGACAAAAGCGAATAGCACAATCGCCAGTTGCTCCAACTGGATGCGCAGAAAATAGCGATGTGAGCCAAAAATAAGCTCTATGACCGTCAGGGGGCTTATCGCCAGCGCCGGGAACAGGTAGGGTAGCATGTAGCGTGACGTTTCAATGGAGTTAATCCAGTCTTCGCTAAAACCAAGGCGCATCACAATCGGGTAGAAAATAAACACGCCAAGAGTACAGATAACCCCCAGCACCAACAGCAGCATCCGTACCCGGGTATATTCCTGATAATTAAAGGTGTTATTTCTAAAATCGATAGACCACTTGGAAAAAATAGTATTACGCACCGCGTTCCCGATGATCACCACCGGCGCCAGGCAGAAGCGGCTGACCACGGAAAAATAACCGGCTGTCAGCGCCGAAAACCAGAAGTTAATCAGCATAATCGGCAGATTGCTGCTGGCCATCGCCAACACCTCAGCGCTGCCAACTTTAGTGATGTGATGAATATTCTGTTTAAAAAAATGCCAATTGCTGGCGGGTCGCAAATGTTGGGCCGCCACCAAACGAATATCAAACGAATGCAAAATACAGCTGATGGTCAGTACCATCGTCGCGCAGGCCCATGACCAGTAGAACAGTTGCACATGGTGCGTAACCAGTATCGAAAGTAATACCACCACAGAAACAGAAATGCGCTGGAAGATCAGAAAACGAAAGTTAGCTGTGCGCAGCGACAGGTTTTCCGAGATCAGAACCCATGCCGTAGCAAGCGTCAGTAAATAGAGAAACAGTATGCTCTGGTGAAACAACCACGCGGTCAGTACAGCGTAGGGTAAGGCGATAATCGTGCTTTGTATCAGGCAAAACACAACATTCTGTACCAGTTCGTCGTCCTGCTGTTTAGGAATTAACAGCTGTGACGCAAAAGTACAGACCTGAGCGCCCACCACGGCAATACTGTAGTTGAGCGCATAAAGCCCCACTTCAGCCATATCGTACTTGTGTGAGATCAACCAGATAGACAGCGCACCAATCAACTGCGAGATGACTGATGAACCGGCTATCGTGGAGGCGCTCTTCAGTAGACTCATACGCGGCCTGGCGTTGTCATCAGTTGATCGGTGCTGAAGTTCAGTGAACGCAGGCCCTCTTGCGTTTCAAGGTCCTTTTCTTCAACCGCATTCAGCACAGCGCCAATCACAACGCCATCATTTTCCTCGATCTTATCCAGCGCGTTGGCTATATGTCCCGCCGAACCCGAGCCGGCTTTCACGATGAAAATAACGCCATCAACGGCGCGTTTGATCAATTGCACGTCCTGACTCTGATTTACCGCAGCCACATCGATAATGATGCGTTGATAGTGGGATTTCAGTTCGTGCATTAAAGGCTCAAGGTGCCCGGACGACAACATCAGCAGAGAAGAGATGGTGGTCTTCCCGTGCGGGATAAAATCGAGATTATCACTGAGCTTGATCCGCGCCTGTTCAAGCTGGGTCTCCCCACGCAGCAGTTCCGCTACGCCTGCGGACGTTGCCGATGCCAGCTCGGATGAGAGTCCGTCAGTATTGAAGAAATCCGCATCAATAAGCAGCGTTTTCTGATCGAAACTAAAGGAATTTGCTAACAGACTCGCCAGCAAAGAGCGCCCTTCACGGTGCTCCGTCGACGCCACGGCGAGCGTCTGTAACGGTCGATTATCCAACATAATCCGGGTACGGATACCGTGCACAATATCGGCATTCAGCGGGTTCTTCAGGATCATGTCCCGCACCTGCGCGCGCCCTGAGGTTCCGCTAAAACGACGGATTTCGCCCAGCGGAGCAACGTTCAGGCGTTTTTTCATACGACTCAACGTACCGATTGAGTTGTCCATCGCCGCTTTGACAATGAAATACATGATACTGAACACCACCACCAGCAGGACCACCATCACCAACAAGAGGGATTTATTCGGCTTCGCTGGTTTTAGTGCGGGAACGGCAGGATCATATAACACCGCGTCGGCATTTACGCCGGACAGCGACAGTTCCTGAGTACGTTGATACAGCGATTTATACAGATCTTCCATTTTATCTAACGACAGCTTTTGGCTATTCCAGGCATCACGTTTTGAGGCCATTTTCTGGAAGATCTCTTTCTGTTGCTCCACCTGCTGCTGATAGTTCTTTTCATCCGCCAGCGCCGCCAGATATTGCTGACGTAACCCCACTTTCAGCTCACCCAGAACCCGTCCGGTTTGGCTTTGGATCGACTGGACATCAGCTTCTGCTTTTAAAATAGCGGGATTTTTTGGCCCGTATACTTTGCGCAGTTCAGACAACGTGCGCTGCGCCTGAATTAACGCGATACGTAAATCCTGAATCTGGGCGTGGTTAGAGACCGAAGGTAGTGAGATAACGCTCTCTACCGACCGCCCTCCGCTGTTCACCTCGTTATAGACAGATTCTGCGGCAACGCGACGCTGGGTCGCATCAGCCAGACGATTGGTGACAATACTTAACTGCTCGGTTTCAAAACCATCGATACCGCGAAAAGTCAGCAGCCCGGCGTTTTTCAGATAGCTGTCCATTTCCTCTTTTTGTTTCGCTATCGACTTCTGAATCTCTTCCATTTTTTCAAAATTCAGTTCGCGGGCTTTCTCTACTTTCAGGCGCTTTTGCTCAACCGTATAGTTGATGAACGCCTGCGCGACGCCGTTGGCAACGTCAGCAGCCATCAGCGGCGAGGGGGATTCATAGGTGATAGACGCCAGGTTCGTTGTACGAATACCGATGACATTCAGGTTTTTCGACAACGTTTTCAGCGCTTGCTCCATCCTCAACTCCCGGCTCTCATTGCTTTCCGCTCCCTGGGTACCGACTTTTTCCCCGGTAAATTCCGGGTTTTCATCCAGTTTCATATCGCGGACGGCTTGCTCAAGCACAATACGCGAATGCATCAACGCATATTGCGTTTCATAGTAACCACTGCGCGTTGAATCGAAACCATCAACCTGTGGGAATGGAGAAACGTTATCGGCCTGGGCTTTAATCAGTACCGTCGCCGTTGAGACATACTTTGAGGACATCATGCTGATTAATGGGTATGCCACGACCCCGGCAACGATACCGGCCAGTGCGATTTTCCAGGCGTTCTTTTTCAGCTCTTTGGCAAAGCGGGAGAATTCAACCGTACTTTCTCGTTTTTTGCCGTTTTCCACTATAGATAGTTTCATCGTCAGAAGAACCCCATGCCAATAATCACGACATCCCCAGGATGAACAGAGTGCGTTAAATCGACATTCTCAAGCAGCTGATTGCTCCCCGACAGGCGAATGTTGATATCTTTTCGGTCAGCACGATCTGTAAATCCGCCCGCCTGCGCAATTGATTTCTCGACGGTAAGACCTGGCTCCCAGGCAAATCCGTTCGGGCTTTTCACTTCGCCCGAAACATAGTATTTACGGAATTCGGCAATACTTACCGTCACCATCGGCGTGGTAAAGTAATCTCCCGTCAGCCGTTGAGTTAATTCGTTAGTCACCTGTTCGACAGTTTTATCTTTTAATTTAAGAGCGCCCACAAACGGGAAATTAATCTCCCCGCTCTTATCCAAAATAAACCGCATCGTCATATCAGGTTGACCGTGAACAGCGATATTGACAGTATCCCCCGCCCCAAGCCGGTAATCCTGCTGAACAGTAGCAGGATCATCCATTAATCTCGGGCTGGACGTTGTGCATCCGACCACCAGGATACTGAATAGCAAAAACGCGCACAGTTCTATTATTTTCATTTTAGATCTGAACCTTAGCTTTAAGCATAATCATAGAATTATCATAACCCAACGTTCTAATAACTTCCTGGTTGTCGTTGGGACCGATATAAAACGAGTCAGTATCCTTATTCGAATTCAATGTATCTAATTGATATTTAATCTCAAAATTAACCGATGGCGTATAGTCGTAGCTCATGGTTACACTAAATACCCCATCTTTATCATGCCGATCCTTGTTCTGTTTTTTATAGTCTTCCGCAGTGTATGAATAATCCAGCAAAGTCGAAAAACGATTCCCTAACCAGAAATGCTGGTAAGAAATGCCATACTGGGTCACTAAAATGTATCCCCCAACCTCCGACGGGTCTTTAATACTTTGTGCCGAGTGGGCTGTGAAAACCGACTGTTGCAGCGGCTTCCACTCTGCTTTTATGTCCCAGTTGAGGCCATTAAAATCATGCGAATTTGTGCTGTTTTCAAATGTTTTGTACAACCATGAAATATTCATGTCGACGTTAGTTTTTCCGGTCAACTGCGACTTCATGCCGTACAGCAAATAGTACTCATTAGTATCTTTTTCTGAGTTGTTGTCATAGCGACGCTGGTTAGTAATAAAGCTATAGCGAAAGCGTGTTCTGGATGTGTATTGGTCAAAAATTTCCGCTACCAGACTATTTTCGTGCCATTCCTGTTCCTGAATGTAATGGTAGAAATCCTCACTGGTATCCTGCACATCAGAAGTATTACCGAAAGTCAGTTTTTTGTATAACAACGCCAGTTCCGCTTTGCCACGCCCCTCTGGCGCGCCGTAGCTGTAGCGTAATTCACTGTTGATGAAATTTGTCGTCAACGGTGATTTAATCCCATACTGCTCGAACTGGCCCGGTAAAAAGCCCTCGGTAATGCCGCGGCCACGGGATTCATGTCCAAGCGAATCCTCCAGATTGAGGGTTAAGCCATGCTTGAGTCCATAACGCCAGGCCCCGTTAAAACGGAAAAAATGATCGGTGTAGTTATCAGCAGAATCGCTCGAGTAGTTACGGTAATCCCCAGAGTACATCAGTAAATACTTATCCTGACCGCGCTCGCCGATCATACTCAGCACTGGCGCTGCGCTCTGAAACGAGGAACCGACAGCATCGCTGTTATGTGGCTGATAGGTCACGTTATCATTATAACCATAATCCACAGCAACCTTGCCCTGGAAGTCGATCCCCGCAAAGCCTATGTGTGATTTCGGTGTTAAATCAGCCCATGCGGACTGCGTTATCACGATTCCGGCAATAACGATTAATTTAGTATGCATTCTTACCGACAAATCCTTTGAAAATGGTTTTAATGATAATTTTTATATCCAGCCATAATGACCAGTTTTGAATGTACTCAATATCGTACTGAACCCGTTTTTCCATCTTATAAAGCGCATCGATTTCCCCACGAAAACCGTTAATCTGCGCAAGTCCGGTGATGCCAGGCTTTACCTTATGGCGGATCATGTAATTTTCGACCTGTTTACGATACTGCTCATTATGCGTAACCGCATGGGGTCTGGGACCCACAATCGACATACTTCCCTGCAATACGTTAATAAATTGCGGAAGTTCATCCAACGATGTACGACGTAAGAAGCTACCGAATTTCGTCACCCGCGGATCGTTTTTCGTGGCCTGAATTACCGTCCCGGAATTCTCCATAACGCGCATAGTGCGAAATTTCCAGACCTTAATTTTTTGCCCACTCAGGCCATACCTGTCTTGTTTAAAAAAAACCGGCCCACGAGAAGTGAGTTTGATACCAATAGCAATAACCAACATCAGCGACGAAATCATCAGCATAATGATACTGCCAAGCACCAAATCTTCCGCCCGCTTAATAAACGAACCCGCCCCTTCAAACGGTGAGCTAAAGATACCGATGGTTTGCAGGTTGTGGATAGAGCGTAGCTTGGACATATTGTTGCTGTAGGTATAAAAGTCAGGAACAATATAGGTATCTACGGTGGTGTCTGACATCATAGCCAGGAAATGGCGGATGCGGTGCAGCGCCACCATCGGTAAAGCGATATATATTTCGTCAATATTTCCCAGTCGGGCTTCCTCAACCAGATTAATCACCGGGCCACGAAAGGGGCTTTTGATCTTATCAACGATGTCGCCACAGCGCGATAACGCCCGCTCATCATAAAAAGCCAGATCCAATTTGATATTGGCGTACTCATACAGTAACGCACTTTCCGCGGCCAGACCATTATCGGTCAAACCAATAATCGCCACGCGCATACTCTTTTTCGTTGAATATTTAAAAATAAAAAAGCGAATGTAATAAAGAAAAGGTAATGGAATGAAGTACCAGTAAATAATGGCAGAATAAAAAGGCGAAGGTAAGCGGTCTAAGTAACCGAGGGACGCCGGTTCTGCCACTGTCATACTCACCAACTCGTTAAAAAAAATAGCCAGCAGCGTACAAAAAAGTAACCGTTTTTGATTACGTAAACCAATCGTTTTAATTTTTTGCTGATAAATCTTGATATATTCAGCAAACAGCAAAAAAAAGACTGAAAACAGAATGCTCAGAATAGCAATGGTGTTAAATGGCATCAACCCCAGCAGATGGGCACTAAAAATTAGCGTCACATTAATAACGATAAAATCAACCAGTTTTAAAAAGACTGGATATCCTTGACTGCTAATCTTTAGCGATTTTTTTAGCATATCTCAGCCCATTATCTATTGATATTTAATTATTTTTTTCTCATTTCATGTTGCTAATTATATCACAAGTCTAAAAAACGCAATGACCCATTGTCAGTAAATGTAAAAAATAATGTTTATTAGTGTGATGCAAACCACTCATTCATTCTCATCATTATGATTTTAAAGAAAATTAATGCAACATAAGTTTTAACCACCAAATCAAAAAAGTTCATTTTTTACAACAAAATCATCATTGACAATTAACAAAACATGGTCTATGAAAAAAAATTTTATGTATGACAAATTTCACTACGGCTTTGCTTGATTTATTCTGAACCCACCTTTCATTGTGGCTAAACGCTGTAATTAAATAACAACAAATACCTTATAGTGATATTTAAAAACGCAACAATAACAAAGTTAATTACTTTTAATTATATTTGAGTGCCGGCGCCACAATAAAAACATATCAGGCAGCAACGCTTAAAAAGCGCACCCGCACGCTTAACCCACCTAATGTTTCGCTGCGTGCCAGCTGCGGATGCGTCCGGTGTAAGCGAGCAATGTCGTTAACCAGCGCCAGACCAATTCCTGCGCCAGGGACATTGCCAACGTTATCAAGTCGATGAAACGGTAGCATCGCCTGATGAACCATCTGGTCATCTATACCTGGCCCGCTATCCTCAATCATCAGCACCACGGCTTCGCCTTCACGCTGCAGTCGGGCAGTCACCACCCCATGCGCAGGGGTGTATTTCAGGGCGTTATCCAGTAGATTTCCACACAGCTCGCCGAGCAGGACTTCATCGCCCTCAATCCACACCGCGCCCTGTTCCCCCTCATAACCCAGATCGATAGCTTTACTGCGCGCCTGCGCCAGCCGGGTAAAACAGCTGCTTTGCACCACCTCATACAAATTAACCGGTGAGAAGTGCTTTTCTTCCTGCTCTTTGCGCTTAACAGCCGACAGTTGAAGCAGCCTTTCCGTCAGCTGAATAGTGTTATCCAGAGTCACGCTCATGGCCTGTAAACTCTCGAACCATTGCTGAGGCTGCGGGCTGGCGAGGGCTACCGCCGCCTGAGTTTTCAGTACCGCTAACGGCGTTTTTAGCTGATGGGATGCGTCCGCGCTGAAGCGTTCCTGACGAGAGATAAGGCCACGAAGTCGGTCCAGATAGCGGTTGAATGCCACAATCAGCAGACGGGTTTCCGACCACGGCAACAGCTCCGGCAACGGCGTCAGCAGCCCAGGCTCACGACGCACCATCAGCGATGACAACTGGCGCATCGGACGTAGCACCCGACGCAGCAGCCAGCCAACCAGCACCAGCGTGAGCATTACCAGCAGTCCTTGCGAAACCCACGAGGAGAACAGCAGCTGTCGCGCCAGATACCGCCGCGATTGTAGCGTTTCAGCGACATAAATTTCCGCCATACCGGTAATGCCGCCCTCGTTGACTGGCTGAAGAAGACGTGCCACGCGGATTGCCTCGCCGCGATATTCAGTGTGATAAAACCACGCCAGCGCCGGATAAAGCCGGGTGCGCGAGGTTGCAGGCGGCATCGCAGGTAAATCGTCATAACCTGATATCACCTTCCCCGCCGGGTCGACCACTTTGTAATACAGCCTGTCATTCATATTCAGTTCAAAACTGTCCAACACCACCCACGGCACATTCACTTCCAGTCGTTTATTACGTACCACTAACCGCTCAGAGACGGTTCTGGCGGACGAGAGCAGGGTCCGATCATACGCCTGCGTCGCCGCCTGTAACGCGCTGACATAGCTGTTAAATGCCGACAGTCCCCACAGCAACAGCAGCGGTAATCCCAGAAACATCAGCAGTTGCAGATACAACGACTGGGGCTTAACCCATTTCATCGCTACGCTCCAGCACATAGCCCAGACCACGTAACGTGGCGATGCGCACATCGCTTCCCTGAAGTTTTTTACGCAGACGATGGATGTACAGTTCGATACTTTCGGGGCTGACCTCATCGCTTAGACTGAAAACCTGTTCAAACAACTGCTGGCGCGAAACCGGACGCAGGCGACGGTACATCAGCACCGTCAGCAGAGCCTGTTCACGCGGCGTAAGCGCCAACGGCTGTCCCTGTAACATAAAATAGCCTTCATCGTGAAACGCCAGCTCCCCCAGTTGCTGTATGCCTTGCACCTGCCCCGCGCTGCGACGAAGCAAAGCCCGCAGGCGGGCATCAAGCTCTTCGATTTCAAACGGTTTTGCCAGATAGTCATCGGCCCCGACGTTTAACCCTTTCACCCTGTCGGCCACCGCGCTGCGCGCCGTCAACAGCAGAACGGGGAGCGTCTGACCGCGCTTGCGCAGCCGTTGGACGACTTCAAGACCGTCCAGCCCCGGCATATTGATGTCCAGCACCGCCAGCGCATACGTTTCGCTATGTAAAAGATGGTCGGCCGCCAGGCCATCAAAAACGCAGTCGACGGCAAAACCGTTTTGCACCAGCGCTTTCTCCAGCCAGTGAGCTAACTCACGGTTATCTTCCGCTAATAAGAGACGCATATCACATCCTGTAAAGTTTCTGCCGCATTGAAAGGGAATTGAAAGGTTAATGTTTTAACAATCACGCAACCGAACTGCTACACATCGGCTCACATAATCACAAAAATCTTCTTCCGTACCCGAAAATCCGGTTTTCCGGTGTGAGGATAAACAATGAAAAAACAATTACTTCGTACCCTTACTGCAAGCATTTTACTGATGAGTACCTCTGTTCTGGCAGAACAAGCGCCATCGCGCACCGAATGTATCGCCCCGGCGAAACCCGGCGGTGGCTTCGATCTCACCTGCAAGCTGATTCAGGTGAGCATGATGGAAACCGGCGCTATCGAAAAACCGATGCGCGTAACCTACATGCCCGGCGGCGTTGGCGCTGTGGCCTATAACGCAATCGTCGCTCAACGCCCGGCTGAAGCGGGTACCGTGGTGGCTTTCTCCGGCGGCTCCCTGTTGAACCTGTCACAAGGTAAATTTGGTCGCTATGGCGTGGATGACGTGCGCTGGTTGGCAAGCGTGGGCACGGATTACGGCATGATAGCAGTACGCCAGGACTCACCATGGAAGACGCTGAAAGATCTGCTGACGGCAATGGAAAAAGATCCTAACAGCGTAGTTATTGGCGCGGGTGCCTCAATCGGTAGTCAGGACTGGATGAAGTCGGCGCTGCTGGCGCAAAAAGCCAACGTCGATCCGCACAAGATGCGCTATGTGGCCTTTGAGGGCGGCGGCGAACCGGTTACCGCGCTGATGGGCAATCACGTGCAGGTAGTTTCCGGCGATCTCAGCGAGATGGTGCCTTATCTCAGCGGCGACAAAATCCGCGTGCTCGCGGTGTTCTCTGAAGAACGCCTGCCGGGTCAGTTAGCCAATGTGCCAACGGCCAAAGAGCAGGGTTACGACCTGGTGTGGCCGATCATTCGCGGCTTCTACGTTGGACCAAAAGTCAGCGATGCCGAATACCAGTGGTGGGTCGATGCCTTTAACAAACTCCAGCAGACTGAGGAATTTAAAAAGCAGCGCGATCTCCGCGGCCTGTTCGAGTTCAACATGAGCGGTAAGCAGCTCGACGAGTACGTGAAGAAGCAGGTCACGGATTATCGTGAGCAGGCGAAAGCCTTCGGTCTGGCGAAATAAGCGCAGAGGCAAAGATGATGAGCGATCGTATTTTTGCAGGTATCTGGCTGTTGCTCTGTATAGCCGGGCTGTTCGTGGCCTGGCAAATCACCAGCGAATACAGCTATGAGCCGGTTGGCCCGCGTCCCTTTCCGCTGGGCATTATCAGTCTGATGCTGTTATGCGCCGTGGCGCTGCTGTTGCGCCACCCGGACACCATCAGTTGGCCTCGCCGCCATGTGCTGCAAAAGCTGCTGACGATGGTGATTGTTCTGTTGATGTACGCCTGGGGTTTTGAATGGCTCGGTTTTCCCATCGCCACCGCCATTCTCACCGTGGTGATTGGCATGCTGTTCGGCGCAACCATTCCGGCTGCGGGTATTTCCGGCGCGGTACTCGGCATTCTGTTGTGGTATGCCTTCGACCGGCTGCTTGACGTCACCTTACCACTCGGCGCCTGGCTGGGTTAACGGAGAAACGATGGATACCTGGATTTATCTTTCTCAGGGTTTCGCGGTGGCGATGACGCCGGAAAACCTGGTTATCGCCTTGATTGGCTGCTTTGTCGGCACCATCGTCGGGCTGCTGCCCGGCCTCGGGCCGATTAACGGCGTGGCGATCCTGCTGCCGCTGGCTTTCGCTTTGCACCTGCCGGCTGAATCTGCGTTGATCCTGCTGGCGACGGTCTACATTGGTTGTGAATACGGCGGGCGTATCTCCTCGATCCTGCTGAACGTGCCCGGCGATGCGGCAGCGATTATGACCGCGCTGGATGGCTACCCGATGGCGCAGCAAGGGCGTGGCGGCGTTGCGCTCTCTATCTCGGCGGTCAGCTCATTCTTTGGTTCGCTTATCGCTATTGGCGGCATCATTTTGTTTGCCCCAGCGTTAGCCCAATGGTCGCTGTCCTTTGGCCCGGCCGAATACTTCGCCTTAATGGTTTTCGCCATTGCCTGCCTCGGCAGCATGATGGCGCAAAATCCGCTGAAATCATTTCTGGCAGCGCTTATCGGTCTCGGCCTCGCGACCGTCGGCGTGGACGCCAACACCGGGGTTTATCGCTTTACCTTTGACAGCGTTCATCTCTCCGACGGTGTGCAGTTTATCGTGGTGGTGATTGGGTTGTTCTCTGTCTCAGAAATACTGTTAATGCTGGAACATACCAGCAGCGGCCAGACGCTGGTGCGTAAAACGGGCCGCATGTTGTTCAACGCCAAAGAAGGCGCACAGTGCGTAGGCGCAACCCTGCGTTCATCGGTGATTGGCTTTTTCGTCGGCGTTCTGCCTGGCGCAGGCGCCACCATTGCCAGCGCTATCACATACATGACCGAGAAAAAGCTCAGCGGCAACAGCGACAGCTTCGGCAAGGGTGATATTCGCGGTGTGGCGGCACCTGAGGCCGCGAACAATGCCTCGGCCTGTGGCTCTTTTATTCCGATGCTGACGCTCGGCGTTCCAGGCTCCGGCACCACGGCAGTGATGATGGGCGCGCTGACCCTGTACAACATCACCCCTGGCCCGGCGATGTTCACCGAGCAGCCGGATATCGTTTGGGGACTGATTGCGGCGCTGCTGATTGCCAACGTGATGCTGCTGGTGATGAACATCCCGCTGATCGGTCTGTTTACTCGTATGCTGACTATCCCGCTGTGGTTTTTGGTACCGGCTATCGCGGCAGTCTCCGCGGTTGGCGTGTACGCCGTTCACAGCACAACCTTTGATCTGGTGTTGATGGTCGCCCTTGGCGTACTGGGCTACATTCTGCGTAAGATGCACTTCCCGATGTCGCCGCTGATTTTAGGCTTCGTTCTCGGGGAAATGCTGGAACAGAACCTGCGACGGGCGTTGTCTATCAGTAACGGCAGCATGGATATTCTGTGGGCCAGCGGCGTAGCGAAAGTGCTGCTGGTGATGGCGGTACTGGTTATCGTTATCCCGCCGGTGCTGCGCCTGATCCGTAAGCGTAACAGCAAACCGCAGGTGGATATCGGTTAGTAATATGCCGGATGGCGCTGGCCATCCGGCATTTTCATCTTAATTCCTGAACTGCACTAAGAACGTGCTCGACAAACCGCGTCAGCTTCGGCAACGCACGCAAATCTTGCCGCCACAGCAGATGAATGGGTCGTGGCTGCGGCGTAAACGCCTCCAGCACCCGCACCAGCCTGCCAGTAGCTAACTCTTCCGCCAACAGCACCTCCGGTTGTAACAACAGCCCCGCCCCCGCCACTGCCGCCATACGCAGGCCATGACCATCGTTACAGCGCAGGATCGCATCGCGTTTCCATCGAACTTCGCCCCCCGCGCCCGGTAGCATCCATTCGTTGCGGGCCGTCCACACGGTGTGGGACAGGCACAAATGATCCACCAGATCCGCGGGCGTGAAGGGGGTGCCATGACGAGCGAGATAATCCGGTGACGCGCAAATCGCCATACGGTACGGACACAGGTATTTCGCCACTACATCAGTCTGATGGATATCGCCAATGCGGATCGCCAGGTCAACCCCTTCATTCACCAGATCGACCATCCGATTGGTCAGATCCAGTTCAATGCGCACTTCCGGCCAGGCCTGTAAAAACGAGGCGGCCAACGGCGAGATAACGCAGGCGCCAAAAGAGGTTGGCGCGCTGATGCGCAGCGTCCCCGCAGGCGCCAGCCGCAGACGCTCCACTGAGCGTTCGGCTATCGACACCTGTTCCAGCACACGCCGGGCTTCTTCAAAATAGACACGACCGGCATCGGTCAGACTCTGGCGACGTGTGTTGCGCTCCAGCAGGCGCGTACCGAGTTGCGCTTCAAGGTGGGTGATATACTTCCCTACCATCACCGCAGACATTCCCAGTCGCGTGGCCGCGGTGGTAAAGCTCCCGCTCTCCACCACCGCGATAAACGTTTCCATGCCGCGCAGTTTATCCATATTGCAAACCTCTGGTTAGTAATCATCTAACTTTTGGCCAGTTTATCCGATTTCATTTTCATTAAAGAATAGCGGCTCACACTATTGCGGAGGTGGTTATGAAAATCGTTATTGTTGGTGCCAGCGGTACGGTGGGTCGCGCAGTTACGGAAGCATTAAGCCGTAAACATGAAGTGATCCGTGTGGGCCGCACGCAGGGAGATTACCAGGTTGATATCACCTCCCAGGAAAGTGTCGTGGCATTGTTTGAAAAAGTCGGACGGGTAGATGCGATCGTTTCCGCCACCGGCAATTTGTTCTTTGGGCCGCTGTCGACGATGACCGACGAGGACTTCAACCAGGGGTTACAGGATAAGCTGTTAGGCCAGATTCGTCTGGCATTAACCGGGCAGCATTTTCTCAATGATGGCGGCTCAATTACGCTCATTAGCGGCATCATCGCCCATGAACCCATCGCGCAGGGGGTGAATGCGGCAACGATCAATGCCGGTCTGGAAGGATTTGTTCGCGCGGCGGCCTGTGAGCTGGGGCGTGGGCTGCGTATCAACCTGATTAGCCCAACCGTGCTCAGTGAATCCGCCGCAGCCTACGACGATTTCTTTCCGGGTTTTGAAAGCGTCCCGGCCGCTACCGTTGCCAACGCCTATCGCCGCAGCGTGGAAGGCATCCAAACCGGGCGTACTTATAAAGTAGGTTACTAATAAAAGCATGACCTCGCCTCTTACGTCATCAGTAAGAGGCAAGCCACTGCCTATTTTCAGACACCCGTTTCGTTTCTTATTCGCGCATTAATATATTCCACGGCCTGAGTGACATCCATAATGCCGTTAATTGCATTCGTCACACCTTGCCCGATAATAATCTCTGCCTGGCGCAGGTTGAAAGGTTCACCTTTACTTCCCTCAGACTCCCTTATTCCCGTCATGCCTTTTTCATTCAATAAATTAAACCACGGGTAGAGATTGAGAACGTTTTGATCGTGACATATTCCAGACCAGGCGCTATTTCCTCCCAGCAAAACCAGATGGCGCGCAATTTCATCGGAATAAAGCCAATGAAAGAACTGCTCAACCTGTTTTTTCTTTTTACTGTAGCGGGACATTCCAATGGAACCGCCCCCCAATTGTGGAAGTTGCCCCGGAACGGGAGCATAGCCAATAGTGGGCGCTATGGCCGTGTGCGCCACATCGTTGAACAAATTGAGATACATGATCAGCATGGCAAGATTTCCACGCTCAAACTGTTTTACCGCGTCACTCCACCACTCACCGGGCAGATTCACGGCGATAGAAAGCTGTTGTAGATATTGTTCGAGTGCAGTTGCGGCAAGTGAAGGCTCGAGTTGTACCGGCTCGCCTTCGCGCACCAAACGCCCACCGAGCGCGTAGTAACGCAGCAGATACTCGGTAGCAATAAGCCCCGAGCTTCCCAGCGTCACCGCTGTTCCCATCGGGCGCTGTCTGTTTTCTGGCTGATGTAATTGACTAAAGAAAGCCGCTATCTCATCAAATTGCGCAAAGCTCTCTGGCAGCGTTAACTCTTTTCCCGTTGCTTCATAAAACATCCGTTTAATCGTCGCGTCTTCAAACAGATCTCGTCGATAAAACAAAAGCTGCATACTGGCATCAAAGGGTATTGCCCATGCGGTCCCATTCACCATGCTGAAGTGCTGTTGAATTTGCTCAGAGAAATTTTCCAACAGCAATGGAAGCTCAGAAGAGACGGATTCCAGCGGCAAGAGAGCTTTCTCTGCAAACCACGGAAAACACGCCATATCGATTCGCAGTAAATCGTAATAAGGATGTAGATGAAGGTGGGAAAGGATTTCAAAAACTTCATCATAGGGATAAACCGCAAGATTTACCTTAATACCGGTCTGGCGATAAAAGTGGGGTAACAGTTTCTTCAACGCATCAGTCGAAGGACTCGGTAAAATTAACATATTCAGCGTCGCCTCTGTTTCAGGCGGCGGCACGTACTGTCCATTCCAGGAAAAACCGCAATTTGTCAGAATACGATGCTTTTCTTTACTTTTAGGCAGGCGAATACTGGAGGCAATAGTTGTCCCCAGGCGACCATAATCCATCTGGTAGCTGGTGATCCCGTCGAAGGATGCAGGGAGATTATCACTCAGTTGCAATATCGGCGGGCAGGACTGGGAGCTACCAAACCAGGCTGCTTGCGTCAGTGCTCGCGTTCTCTCAGAGTCCTGGACAATAAACAGATCGGGAATTGCCCCGCGAAAAAAGTCAAAAGCGACGGTGTTAGCTTCACTGGCATGTGCAGGTAAAATCGTAAGCTTCGTATGCGGACTTAATTCCCGGCAGGTTTCCTGTATCGCCTGAGTAAAGCTCGCGCTATGGGAAAATTCCAGACGTTCGCAAAAAACACCAATATGGCCCGGCTGCTGCGCCAGCGCCCTCCTCGCTATTTCTTCGCCTGCAGTGACATAGTCAAGGCTAAAATAACAAACTGCGCCGACAGGCTGGCGATATGCAAACAAAATATTTTCCGGGGAAAGCCTGAGCAAGTCGTAATAGGGCTGACTGTCATTCAGGCAACTGACCGAGACAACAGCCTGATAAGACTTTGCCGCCAGCGTTTGCAGAATCTCGAGCTCAAGATTAGGCAGATCGTTGGTCAGGTAAAGGTCGATCGGTTCGCTTAATGAAGGCTGCCAAACCTGATGCAATCCCCGATAGAGTTGAAAGTACTGTTCGGCATTGATGTCGGGCAGAATCAATGCCACTCCCTGACTTTTGCTGGCTCTCAACGATTGCGCCTGCGCATTCAACTGATAGCCAACTTCTCGGGCTGCACGTTGAACCGCTTCAATCTTCTCGACGCTTACATTCCCTCTGCCATTGAGCACATTCGAGACAGTCCCATGCGACACACCGGCAATTCTTGCTATGTCTTTGATAGTTGGCATTTTTACATCCTTCCCCTGATGCTTTGATGCTAGCACGGCGCTCATCAGGAAACTATCTTCAGCACTAAAATTTGAACGTTACAATATTAAAAAGTGCATTTTATAAGCATGTCAAAATAAAAGCCTGACGCTATTGATAGACACACCTCATTCACGTAAAAACATTAACACAATGAAATATATGTATAAATTTTATAATTTTTGAAGAGGATCACTTCTGAGGCAAAAGATCGTTGTTCATATAAAATACTGGAACCATAATTGACACGTTCCAATTACGTTTTATTACATAAACGTCTAAAAAAACAACAATCACATTTGTCATTAAGAGGGAAACATGAAGATTCATTTTCTGGGTACCGCTGCATCTGAAGGGATCCCCAATCCTTTTTGCCGTTGTGAGCACTGCCAGCAAGCCCGCATTCGTAAAAGTAAAGACTTACGCACACACTCTTCAGCGATTATCGACGATGAACTGCTCATTGACGTGGCGCCTGAATTCAGCCAACAACTGCTGCGAGATGGCCTGGATGCAACAGAGATCAGATCGCTATTGTTCACACATACTCATCCCGATCATTTCAACGTCGGCGATCTTTTTAGCCGTATGGAAGGGTATGGATTTGAAATTACTCATCCGTTGCACATTTTCGGTAATGACCGTGCAATTAACGGTGCTGCGGAAGTATTACCAGGCTACAGCGCTGAAAGATTTGCTTTTCATTGCCTGGTGCCCTTCGTGACCGTTGAAACTCGCGGATACCGCATCACTCCGCTGCTGGCTAACCATGCCAAGTGGGAGCTTTGTTATACCTGGTTTATTGAAAAAGAAGGCCAGTCAATTTTCTACGGACATGATTCAGGCTGGTTTCCTGAGCTCACATGGCAGTGGCTGAAAGGGAAAAAAATCGATCTGGCTGTCCTGGAGTGCACCTACGGTTTTAATGGTGATAATCGTACAAATAACCACATGAGTCTGGAAACCGTCTTCGCCGCCAGAGACAGGCTTGCGGAACTCGGTTGCCTTGAGAAAAATAGCCAACTTATCGTCTCGCATATATCACACAGCGGAGGTCTGCTGCACGACGATCTCGTTGCGGCATGCGACAAAGAGAACATTCTTGTCGCCTGGGACGGGCTTAACCTGAGCATCAACCAGTAAGGATATGCAATATGGACCTTAATAAAACACCACGCCTGTTGATTATGATGTTCATACAATATTTCATGCAGGGTGCCTGGAATATGACCATGGGGCTGGTATTGAGCACCTATGGTATGGCAACAATTATTGGCTCATCCTATGCTTTGCTTGGCCTGGCGACTATTCTTTCCCCGCTATTTATTGGCATGGTCGCCGACCGCTTCTTTGCGTCACAAAAAGTCATGGCGATCCTGCATTTAATTAATGCAGGTGTACTGTTGTTTGTTCCGCAATTTATTGAGGCACAAAACACAGGTATGACGTTAACCATGATTTTCCTGGTTGGTCTGCTGTTTTATCCAACAACTGCGCTGGCGAACAGTATCAGTTTCAGCCACATTAACGGAGTAAAATATTTCCCATTTATTCGTGTATTCGGCACATTTGGCTTTATGGTCATCGGCTTTATCATTGGTGAAATGGGTTATTCTGGAAATACCATCACCTGGTATATTGCGTCGGCCTCCGGTGTTGTTCTCGGCCTGTACTGTTTTACGTTGCCAAATACCCCGCCGAAAGCAAAAGGAAGCGTGTTTACGCTTCGCGATCTGTTATGTCTGGATGCTCTGGCGCTCTTCAAAGACCGCAGCTTCTCGGTTTTGATGCTCAGTATTTTTGTCCTGATGATCCCCAAAACGGCTTATTCCGCCTATATCCCGGTCTTTTTAAAAGCGCTTGGATTCGATAACGCCGCCTCAATGATGCAGGTTGGCATCGCCTGTGAAGTCATTTTCATGTTCCTGCTGTCGTTCTTCTTACTGAAAGCTGGCTTCAAAATCACGCTGATGTTAGGCGCCGTCTGCTGGATCATCCGCACACTATTATTTGCTAATGCCTCGCTGGATGCCAACATGATGTTTGTGCTGATCGGCCTGATGTTACAAGGATTCTGCTGGGACTTTTTCTTTACCGTGGGCGACATTTATGTTGACCGTAAAGCAGCGCCAGAGATTAAAGCACAAGCCCAAAGCTTGCGATTTATCGTCTCCAACGGCGTTGGTCTGCTATTTGCCTCCACCGTATGCGGGCAAATCTTTAACAACACCGTGACGGAACAAGGTCCAGAGGCGTTGCCACAATGGGAAACATTCTGGCTAGTTTCAGCAGGCGTTGCCGCAGTGGTCAGCGTATTCTTCCTGATTTTCTTCCGGGACGATATTTCGAAACGCAAAACGGACCTCACATTGAAAAAAGCAAACTCCTGATCGTTAAAGACTCTCTCATTAAGGTAATTGCATGAATAATCTGGCCGCCATCATCAATGAGCAAGGATTGTTGCCTTTAACTACGATCATCAAAATCAGTATTGCATTTATTCTGGGTGGCATTATTGGCCTGGAAAGAGAATCGAAAGGGAAACCGGTCGGCTTCAAAACCTGCGTTATTTTATCCGTAGCCAGCTGTGTATTAACTGTCGTATCAATACAATCTGCTGAATACTATGCAGAAATTTCGATGAATATCCGTAGCGATCCTATGCGCCTGGCGGCGCAGATTATCAGCGGCGTTGGTTTTCTCGGTGCGGGAGTCATTCTGCACCGACATGACGATGCTATCTCTGGTCTCACGACTGCGGCAATTGTCTGGGCATCTGCAGGGGTGGGAATCACCTGCGGAGCCGGTTTTTATTTTCATGCTGTTTTTGCCACGGCTTTATTTTTATTAGCGATCAAACTAAGCCCATTCATTATCTTCTTACAGACCAGAAACCAGTTTCCCGGAAAAGTGAAAGTGCGGGTTATTCTTGATGAACGAAACGCTGTGGAAAGTCTGATAACCCGCATTCATCAACAGAAAAACATTATCGAAAACATCACTATCAGGGATATCAAGAAGGGCAAAATTGAAGTTAATCTCAAAATCGTAATTCGTCAAAAGATGACCTTGCCCGACTTATATCACGATCTGACTCATGTGGAACACGTCTGCGCCATCGCCCTGGAACATTAATACACCTTATCTTCCTCTTTAAAATCAGGGGCTTTTGCCCCTGAAATAGCCACTCAGTATCCATCCAGCTTCTAAATCCTCACCTTTTGCAATGTTAAATAATTGTTGTTTTTGATCACAAATAAGAAACAAACAAGCTCATTGTGTGCGCGTTTTTCAAAAATGTAGATATTTTTAATTTATGGCTACGAAACGAGCTGCGCCATATCTCCCTGACAATCTACTGAGAGGATCGATTTGATGAACGCACTGACTGCCGTACAACCGAACGCTGAAGATCCAGCCCAGCACTACAGAGGTTTCACACTGAAACCATCAGTCCAGTCTCCACGTCTGCTGGAGCTGACTTTTTCTGCCGAGACCACTGAGCAATTTCTACAGGCCGTCGCGCAGTGGCCGGTGCAGGCCCTGGAATACAAATCTTTCCTGCGCTTCAAAGTGGGCAAGATCCTCGATGATTTATGCGGCAACCAGTTGCAGCCCCTGCTGCTGAAAACGCTGCTCGATCGTGCCGAAGGCGCGCTGCTGATTAACGCCGTCGGCGTGGATGATGTGGCCCAGGCTGAAGAAATGGTCAAACTGGCGACGGCGGTCGCGCATCTGATCGGACGCTCCAATTTTGATGCGATGAGCGGTCAATACTATGCCCGTTTTGTGGTGAAAAACGTCGATAACTCAGACAGCTACCTGCGCCAGCCGCACCGTGTTATGGAGCTACATAACGACGGAACCTACCTTGAAGAAATCACCGATTACGTGCTGATGATGAAGATCGACGAGCAGAACATGACCGGCGGTAATTCGCTGCTGCTGCACCTCGACGACTGGGAACATCTGGAGCAGTACTTTACCCATCCGATGGCGCGTCGCGCGATGCGCTTTGCCGCGCCGCCAAGCAAAAACGTCAGCAAGGATGTGTTCCATCCGGTATTTGACGTTGACCAGCAGGGCCGCCCGGTAATGCGCTACATCGACCAGTTCGTCCAGCCGAAAGACTATGAAGAAGGCGTCTGGCTGAGCGACTTGTCCGATGCGCTGGAAACCAGCAAGAACATTATTTCCGTTCCGGTTCCCGTGGGTAAATTCCTGCTGATCAACAACCTGTTCTGGCTGCACGGCCGCGATCGCTTCACCTCGCATCCTGACCTGCGCCGCGAACTGATGCGCCAGCGTGGTTATTTCGCTTACGCGAGCAACCACTACCAGACCCATCAGTAAGGGCGAAGGAAAAAAGCGGATGTATGATTTTGTGATTATTGGCGGCGGCATTATCGGCATGTCGACCGCCATGCAACTGATTGATGTCTATCCGGACGCCAGAATCGCGCTGCTGGAAAAAGAGTCCGACCCGGCCTGTCACCAGACGGGCCATAACAGCGGCGTGATTCATGCCGGGGTTTATTACACGCCCGGCAGCCTGAAGGCGCAGTTTTGCCTGGCCGGAAATCGCGCCACCAAAGCCTTTTGCGACCAAAACGGCATCCGCTACGACGTCTGCGGGAAAATGCTGGTTGCCACCTCCCCTCTGGAAATGGAGCGTATGCGCGCGCTATGGGATCGCACCGCTGCTAACGGCCTGGAGCGCGAATGGCTGAATGCGCAGGAGCTACGCGAGCGTGAACCCAACATTACCGGACTGGGCGGCATTTTCGTCCCGTCGAGCGGGATCGTCAGCTACCGCGAAGTAACCGCCGCGATGGCGAAGATTTTCCAGGCCAAGGGCGGTGAGATTATTTACAACGCCGAGGTCAGCGCGCTGAGAGAACACGCCGCGGGCGTGATCGTCCATACCCGTCAGGGGCACGAATATGAAGGCGCAACGCTGATAAGCTGTTCCGGCCTGATGGCCGATCGACTGGTGAAAATGCTCGGCGTTGAACCCGGTTTTATCATCTGTCCGTTCCGTGGCGAATACTTCCGTCTGGCGTCAGAACATAATCAGATAGTCAATCATCTGATCTACCCGATCCCCGATCCGGCGATGCCGTTTCTCGGTGTGCATCTCACCCGCATGATTGATGGCAGCGTCACGGTGGGCCCCAACGCGGTACTGGCATTTAAACGCGAAGGTTACCGTAAACGCGATTTCTCACTCAGCGATACGCTGGAGATCTTCGGCTCTTCCGGCATCCGCCGCGTGCTGCAAAACAACCTGCGCTCCGGGCTTGGCGAAATGAAGAATTCGCTGTGCAAAAGCGGCTATCTACGGCTGGTGCAAAAGTACTGTCCGAGTCTGACGCAGAAAGATCTGCAACCGTGGCCTGCGGGCGTGCGGGCGCAGGCGGTGTCGCCGGACGGCAAGCTGATCGACGATTTCTTGTTTGTCACAACGCCACGCTCCATTCATACCTGCAACGCCCCTTCTCCGGCAGCAACGTCAGCGCTCCCTATCGGCGCGCATATTGTCGGCAAAGTACATGCGCTGCTGGAGAGCCAGAGTAATCCCGGACGCACGCTGCGTGCGGCACGTAGCGTGGAGACATTACACGCCGCATTCACCCGTTAACATGATTAAGACAGGAAGTAATTATGCAACTAAACGATCCAACCTTATTTCGCCAACAGGCGTTGATTGACGGCAACTGGCGTGACGCCAACAACGGCGAGACCATCGCAGTAACGAATCCCGCCAATGGTCAGCAATTGGGTAGCGTACCGAAAATGGGGGCGGATGAAACCCGTGAAGCCATTAACGCCGCGAACCGCGCTCTACCCGCCTGGCGTGCGCTGACCGCCAAAGAACGGGCCAATATTCTGCGTCGCTGGTTCAACCTGATGATTGAACATCAGGACGATCTTGCTCGTCTGATGACCCTGGAACAGGGTAAGCCGCTGGCGGAAGCCAAAGGCGAAATCACCTATGCCGCCTCATTTATTGAGTGGTTTGCCGAAGAGGGCAAACGCATTTATGGCGACACGATCCCCGGCCATCAGGCTGATAAGCGTCTGATCGTCATCAAGCAGCCGATCGGCGTTACCGCCGCGATTACGCCGTGGAACTTCCCGGCGGCGATGATCACTCGCAAAGCCGGTCCGGCACTGGCGGCGGGTTGCACCATGGTGCTTAAACCGGCCAGCCAGACCCCCTATTCCGCGCTGGCGCTGGCAGAGCTGGCTAATCGCGCCGGCATCCCGGCTGGCGTATTCAGCGTGGTGACCGGTTCAGCAAGCGCGGTCGGCAACGAACTGACCGGCAACCCGCTGGTGCGCAAACTGTCATTTACCGGCTCCACCGAAATTGGCCGTCAGCTGATGGAACAGTGTGCCAAAGACATCAAGAAGGTGTCGCTGGAGCTGGGCGGCAATGCGCCGTTTATCGTCTTTGATGATGCCGATCTCGACAAAGCCGTGGAAGGCGCGCTGGCGTCGAAGTTCCGTAACGCGGGGCAAACCTGCGTCTGCGCCAACCGTCTGTACGTGCAGGACGGCGTATATGACCAGTTTGCCGAAAAACTCGAGCAGGCGGTGAGCAAGCTGCGCCTCGGTGATGGTCTGCAACCAGATGTCACCACCGGGCCGCTGATCGACGAGAAAGCGGTTGCCAAAGTGCAGGAGCATATCGCCGATGCCCTGGATAAAGGCGCACGCATTATCGCTGGCGGTAAACCTCATGCGCTGGGCGGGAACTTCTTCCAGCCCACCATTCTGGTCGATGTACCTGCCAACGCGAAGGTCGCCAAAGAAGAGACATTCGGCCCGCTGGCGCCGCTGTTTCGCTTTAAAGACGAAGCTGACGTCATCGCCCAGGCCAATGACACCGAGTTTGGCCTGGCAGCCTATTTCTACGCCCGTGATTTAAGCCGCGTCTTCCGCGTTGGCGAAGCGCTGGAGTACGGCATCGTCGGGATTAACACCGGCATCATCTCCAACGAAGTCGCCCCATTTGGTGGGATCAAAGCCTCCGGTCTTGGCCGTGAAGGATCGAAATACGGCATCGAAGACTACTTAGAAATCAAATATATGTGTATCGGCCTTTAATAAAACAAATACTGGAGAACACCTGATGAGCACCAACAAAGAACTCATGCAACGTCGCAGCAACGCCGTTCCCCGTGGCGTAGGACAGATCCACCCTATTTTTGCCGAGCGGGCAGAAAACTGCCGGGTCTGGGACGTTGAAGGCCGCGAATTCCTCGATTTTGCTGGCGGTATTGCGGTGCTGAATACCGGTCACCTGCACCCGCAGATTGTCTCTGCGGTAGAAGCGCAGTTGAAAAAACTGTCGCATACCTGCTTCCAGGTGCTGGCCTATGAGCCCTACCTGGAGCTGTGCGAAATCATGAACAAGAAAGTGCCGGGCGATTTCGCCAAGAAAACCCTGCTGGTGACCACCGGTTCTGAAGCCGTGGAAAACGCGGTGAAAATTGCCCGCGCCGCCACCAAACGTACAGGTACGATCGCCTTCAGCGGCGCTTATCATGGCCGTACCCACTACACCCTGTCGCTGACCGGGAAAGTCAACCCGTACTCCGCCGGAATGGGGCTGATGCCGGGCCATGTTTATCGCGCACTTTTTCCTTGCCCGCTGCATGGCATCAGTGAAGATGATGCTATCGCCAGTATTCACCGCATCTTCAAAAATGATGCCGCGCCGGAAGACGTTGCCGCCATCGTCATTGAACCCGTCCAGGGCGAAGGCGGTTTTTACGCGGTCACCCCGGCATTTATGCAGCGTCTGCGCGCCATTTGTGACGAACACGGGATCATGCTGATTGCCGATGAAGTGCAGAGCGGCGCGGGCCGCACCGGTACGCTGTTCGCCATGGAGCAGATGGGCGTTGCGCCCGATCTTACCACCTTCGCCAAATCTATCGCTGGCGGCTTCCCGCTGGCAGGGGTAACCGGTCGCGCCGACGTCATGGACGCTATCCCGCCGGGTGGCCTGGGCGGTACCTATGCCGGTAACCCGATTGCCTGTGCCGCCGCGCTGGCGGTGCTGAACATTTTCGAGCAGGAAAATCTGCTGCAAAAGGCCAACGAACTGGGGCAAACCCTGCGCGAAGGCCTGCTGGCTATCGCCGAAACGCATCGCGAAATTGGCGACGTGCGTGGGCTGGGGGCGATGATCGCCATCGAACTGTTCGAAGACGGCGACCATACGAAACCAGACGCCAAGCTGACCGCAGAAGTGGTGGCGCGCGCACGTGATAAAGGGCTGATCCTGCTCTCCTGCGGGCCTTACTACAACGTGCTGCGCATCCTTGTCCCGCTGACCATTGAAGATGCGCAAATTCGCCAGGGGCTGGATATCATCGCCCAGTGTTTTGCTGAGGCGAAGCAGGGCTAACTATACAAAAAAGCAATCCGTAGGCCGGATAAGGCGGAGCCGCCATCCGGCACATAGGGTCAATAACAATAATACGCGTGCCCCGGCGCGGGAATGCCGGGGTGCTCTCCCAAGTGAAATACTTTCGAGAGGTTTACAAGATGGGGCAAGTGTCACAATCACATGATTTAGGGGGCGGGCTGAAATCACGCCACGTCACCATGCTGTCTATTGCCGGGGTTATCGGCGCGAGTTTATTCGTAGGTTCAAGCGTGGCGATTGCAGAAGCCGGTCCCGCGGTATTATTAGCTTATCTGTTTGCCGGACTGTTGGTGGTGATGATTATGCGCATGCTGGCCGAAATGGCCGTCGCCACCCCGGATACCGGCTCCTTCTCCACCTACGCCGATAAAGCCATTGGCCCATGGGCAGGTTATACCATCGGCTGGTTGTACTGGTGGTTCTGGGTGTTGGTTATCCCACTGGAGGCCAATATTGCCGCCATCATTCTGCATTCCTGGATCCCAGGCATACCTGTCTGGTTATTTTCTCTGGTTATCACGCTGGCATTAACCGGCAGTAATTTGCTGAGCGTCAAAAATTACGGTGAATTCGAATTCTGGCTGGCGCTGTGCAAAGTGATTGCCATTCTGGCGTTTATTGTCCTCGGCGCGGTGGCGATTAGCGGTTTCTATCCTTATGCTGAGGTTAGCGGCGTTTCACGCCTGTGGGATCAGGGCGGCTTTATGCCGAACGGTTTTGGCGCCGTACTCAGCGCGATGCTGATCACCATGTTCTCCTTTATGGGTGCAGAGATTGTTACCATCGCCGCCGCCGAGTCCGATACCCCGGATAAACACATCGTCCGCGCCACCAACTCGGTTATCTGGCGTATCTCCATCTTCTATCTGTGCTCCATTTTCGTGGTGGTGGCGCTGATCCCATGGAACATGCCGGGGCTAAAAGAAGTGGGTTCTTACCGCTCGGTACTGGAGTTATTGCATATCCCACACGCGAAGTTGATCATGGACTTCGTCATTTTGTTGTCGGTGACCAGTTGCCTGAACTCCGCGCTGTATACCTCATCCCGTATGCTCTATTCCCTGAGCCGTCGTGGCGATGCCCCCGCCTTTATGGGGAAAACTAACCGCAGTAAAACGCCTTACGTGGCGGTGTTGCTGTCTACGGGGGCGGCATTCCTCACCGTGGTGGTCAACTATTACGCCCCGGCCAAAGTGTTTAAATTCCTGATCGACAGCTCCGGCGCCATCGCCCTGTTGGTTTATCTGGTGATCGCGATTTCCCAACTGCGGATGCGCAAAATTCTGCTGGCGCGAGGCGGTGAAATTAAACTGAAAATGTGGCTTTATCCGTGGCTGACCTGGCTGGTTATCGCCTTTATTATCTTTGTGCTGGTGGTTATGCTCTTTCGCCCGGCGCAACAGTTGGAGGTTATCTCTACCGGGTTGTTAGCCATAGGAATTATTTGCACGGTGCCCATTATGGCACGCTGGAAAAAACTGCTATCGTGGCAAAAAGCACCCTTGCAAAATACGCATTAAATCTGTTCCCGGCACACGCCGGGACATTTATTCAGGAGTAAGACCATGACCGCCATTCCCCAACCGACGGCCATTGATGGATACCGCTGGCTCAAGAACGACATCATCCGCGGTATTTATCAGCCTGATGAGAAACTGCGTATGAGCCTGCTGACCTCGCGCTATGAGCTTGGCGTGGGACCGCTGCGCGAAGCGCTTTCACAGCTGGTGGCGGAGCGACTGGTCACGGTGGTTAATCAGAAAGGATATCGTGTCGCCCCGATGTCCGCGCAGGAATTGCTCGATATTTTCGATGCCCGCGCCAATATGGAGGCCATGCTGGTTGCACTGGCCATCGAACGCGGCGACGACGCCTGGGAAGCGGAGATTCTGGCACGGGCGCATATGCTCAGTAAGCTTGAAGCTGTGGACGCCAGTGAACAGATGCTTGATGAATGGGATCAGCGCCATCAGGCCTTTCACTCGGCGATTGTCGCCGGCTGCGGTTCCCAATATCTGCTGCAAATGCGCGAACGATTGTTTGATTTAGCGGCACGTTACCGGTTTATCTGGCTACGTAAAACGGTGCTGTCAGTCGAGATGCTGGAAGATAAACACGATCAGCATCAAACGCTGACCGAAGCGATTCTGGCACGCGATGCCGTGCGCGCCAGCGAATTAATGCGCCAGCACCTGCTGACGCCGATTCCAATTATTCAACAGGCGATGTCCGGCAAGCTGCTGACGGAATAAGCCCGCACATCATTATTCTTCCGGAATACGTAACACCTGCCCGGGATAAATTTTATCCGGGCTTTTCAGCATCGGTTTATTCGCTTCGAATATTTTATTGTACAGGTTAGCGTTACCGTAAACCTGTTTGGCAATAGCGCTCAGGGTATCGCCCGCTTTCACGGTATAAAACTGGCTTTCACTCGCGGGTGCAGAGGTTTTAACCTGATCGTCCACGCTGGCGATACCGGAGATATTACCAATCGCAATCAGGATTTTCTCTTTCGCTTCCTGGCTTAATCCATCGCCAGAAACGGTGGCCTTGCCTTCGTTAATTTGCACGTTCACCTTATCTGCATCAGGGATGCCGGTTTTATTCAGGTGTTCCTGCACCTTCTTCACCAGATCGGCCGTGTCATGATTTCCGGTGACCGCATCCCAAAGTTTTTCACCTGCATCTTTCACAAAATTGAAGAGTCCCATATCCACCTCGGTTATTAACAAGCAACACCAGGAAGTGTAGCAGAGGAGAGAGGACGGCAAAGAAAACGGCGCAAATGCGCCGTTTATGAAAGGAAGTATTAATTACGCGTCTGTACCCAGAAGGCGTGGATCAAACCAGGAATGTAGCCCAGCAGCGTCAGAACGATATTAAGGATAAACGCCCAGCCGAATCCTTTTCCCAGCAGTACGCCAAGCGGGGGCAGAATAATAGTAAAAACGATTCTCCAGAAACCCATACACACTCCCTACAAGCAAAAAGTTAATCATTGTTTAAAAAGAGATTTTATCTCTAAGAGTAGCCATTCTACTCAAATCCGCCAGCCTTCCCCTGCTGTTTTACCCTCCTTTACGCTCTTTACGCTGGCGTACGTTGGCTTTTTATTTTAGAATTTGCTTAATTTAGATTATGCTTAAATACATATGACTGAACTTGAACAACTCCAGGCCAGCGCTGAACAGGCTGCCGCTTTGCTTAAAGCGATGAGTAACCCGAAGCGGTTGCTGATTTTGTGCATGCTCTGCGGTTCGCCCGGTACCAGCGCGGGCGAGTTAGCACGCGCTACCGGACTGAGTCCTTCCGCCACGTCCCAGCATCTGGCACGTATGCGTGAAGAAGGTCTGATAGACAGCCAGCGCGATGCCCAGCGCATCCTTTATTCCATTAAAAATGCGGCTGTGAATTCGCTGATCGCCACATTAAAAACACTGTATTGCCCATAAGGAGCCATCATGACCATTGGGAAGATTTCCCCGCGCGAGGCGCAGACGCTGGTCGCGCAAGGCGCGAAACTGATTGATATCCGCGATGCCGACGAGTATCTGCACGAGCATATTCCTGAGGCGCATCTGGCACCGTTACCCACGCTTGAGCAGGGATCGTTGCCTGCGAATTTACGCGCCGAGCAGGTGATTTTTCACTGCCAGTCAGGCAAACGCACACAAAATGCAGCGAACAAACTCAGCGCCATTGCCGCGCCTGCGCAGGTCTGGTTGCTGGAAGGTGGAATTGATGGCTGGAAAGCCGCAGGTTTACCGGTGGCAAAAGACAGTTCACAACCACTGCCGCTGATGCGTCAGGTGCAGATAGCCGCAGGTAGCCTTGCCTTACTCGGCGTCATTCTCGGATACGCCGTCAACAGCGCCTTCTTCCTGCTGAGCGGTTTTGTGGGTGCCGGGCTGATACTCGCTGGCCTCACCGGCTTTTGCGGCATGGCGCGATTGCTGGACAAAATGCCCTGGAACCGGCGTACTCATTAAGCGGTAATACCTGAAACAGCGCTGTACCCGTCGATTGACGTGATCTATGGTGAGTTGTGCGATAAATAAAGGAGCGCAATATGTTTAAACCTGGCGATCTGGTTCAACCACGCATGGGCGGACCTAAACTGAAAGTAGTCGAAGTCAACGAAGATCAAATTGTGGCGGTACAAGCCAGTAATGAAAGCGGTGAAAAATTCACACTGAAAGCAGCTGACGTGACGCGATATACCGAAGACGGTGATTTCGGCGTTTGCTGAAAACAGGCGGTGAGGTCACCCTCACCGCATTTATAATTAGATTAAAAAGTCATCAAGAGATTTACCGGCAGCCAGCGCCTGGGCAATTGGCTTTGGTGTCCGACCTTGTCCGGTCCATGTTTTTGTTTCACCGTCGAAATCGGTAAAACGATATTTCGCCGGGCGTGGTTGACGTTTTTTGACTGCCCGCGATGTCGCTGGGGTCATACTCAGCAGCTCTTCCGGATTGATCCCATCGGCCTGCATCAGGGCCAGCAAATTATTAATTTTTTCCTGCTGTTCTGCACGCTGGCGCTGTAGCTGTTCTTCTTCATCGCGGCGTTCTTTAGTCACTACTCTGAATTTTTCGAGCATATCTTCCAGCACATCAACGGAAAATTCACGTGCCATTACACGCAGCGAGCGGATATTATTTAAGTTTTTTAACATTGAACTCATATTAACAAAACCTCTTTAACGTAAAAATGGTATCACGCTAAATATTGTATGCAACTGATTATTATTTTTCCAGTCTAATTTTTTCGAAGATTATAAAACAAATAGCCAATCCCGTTATTTAAATGGCTATCCTGAAACCTGACATCAAATATTTTATATTCCCAGGATAGTCACTGTAAATATACTCGCATGACGTCTCAGCACATCGTCTGATAAACACATCACTTTATTGCCCGGGGCCGGCACGCGCACATTCTGAACATCAGTCAACTTTCAGAAAAGGAGCGCAAAAAATTCAGAAAAACAAGTCTTCATAACCTATTGATATAAAATACTTTTAATCAGCAGAACAACGAAAACACCAAAACGAACAAAAATCAAACCAATGCAGAGCATTTTATCGACAAAAAGACAATAAATAAAAATTTTAAGCTAGTTGCTAGTTATTATCCAGGCAGATATCCTATTGAAACGCGAAAGCAGCAAGACAAATCACTAGCATTAAAGGTATTCAAAACCTTTTTTCCCCTTTTTACAAGGAGCATTAACATGTTCTCTCCGCAGTCACGCTTGCGTCATGCTGTAGCAGACACGTTCGCGATGGTTGTTTATTGTTCTGTCGTGAACATGTTGATCGAGATATTCCTTTCTGGAATGAGCTTTGAACAGTCACTGTACTCCAGACTGGTGGCCATCCCTGTCAATATTCTGATCGCCTGGCCATACGGCATGTACCGTGATTTGTTTATGCGCGCGGCACGTAAAGCCACGCAGGCAGGATGGGCAAAAAACCTGGCGGACGTGCTGGCTTATGTCACCTTCCAGTCGCCGGTTTACGTGATTATTCTGTTGACGGTTGGCGCGGACTGGCACCAGATTACGGCTGCGGTAAGTTCGAACATCGTGGTATCGATGCTGATGGGCGCAGTATACGGCTACTTCCTTGATTATTGCCGCCGCCTGTTTAAGGTCAGCAGCTATCACCAGGCTAAAGCCTGACACGCCTCTTCGCGACTGGCCCTGCCAGTCGCGTTATTAGTTAGCGTTAACGTCGCCAAATAACCCACTCAGATAACGCTCAAGTGCAATACGCGAACTGAAGCCGTGCGGAATACCATAATGCTCATGGGTCTCTCCGGCTAAATACAACGGGAATTGCTGGTAGTGATCGCAGGTTTTAATGTCTGTCGCAGGTTCCGCCAGTGAAGAGCTGCGCTCTTTAAGCGTGGGATGGATGACTAATGCGGTACGTCCCATACGTGCTTCCCGGTTAACGTACACATAATTTTCACCACGTCGATAGCCGTACGTTTTCGGCGTCACTACATCAACGGTAAAGCCCACTTTTTCAAGTACGCGCGCCACCTCATCAGGTCGTAAATACATATTATTTTCCTCGTTATCTTTTACTGCGGGCTTACCTTACCTGATTCAGCATTAGCAACGCTTTCAGAAAAGTCCATAAACGAGTGAAGACGGTGGGACTAATATCTTAAGAACCGTGCAGATTTATGTCAGCGCCTGCCGCAATTGATAGGCCGCCTGCTGCGCCATTTCCGCTGAGCTAATATTGGTAAATGACAATAATATTCCCCCTTGTCCGTTCGGCGTTATACGCCACTGGCTCAAGGCCTGTACGGCCAGACCTGCCCGATTCGCTTTACGTACTAACGCAACATCGTCTGCGTCTACACTCATCACCAGTTGGATCCCACCCTCTTGCGGGAGCACGCTAAAACCGTGTTCGGTCAGAGCATTTACCATCCACTGACGTCGCTGGGCATAATGTTGACGCATGCGTTTTAAGTGCCGCCAGAAGTGCCCCTCGCGCATAAAATCCGCCAGCGTTTGTTGCCATAAAACCGGAACGCTACAGGCCGCCAGCGCCACCTGCTGGCGAAAATGCTCGACCTGAGTCATGGGCACCACCAGCCATGCCGTGCGTAGCGCAGGAAACATTGATTTGCTGAACGTTCCGGCATAAATCACCCGCTGCGGCGCATCCAGGCTTTTCAACGGCGGCAACGGTTTACCGTGGTAGCGAAATTCACTGTCATAGTCATCTTCAATAATCCATGCCTGGGTGCGGGCCGCCCACTCCAGCAACTGATGGCGACGCTCCAATGAAAGGGCCACACCCAGCGGGCTTTGATGCGCGGGTGTAAGCAAAACAAAGCGCGCCTGCGGGTAATCGCGGATCCCAGCGCAGACATCCAGACCATTGGCATCAACAGGAACCGGCATCAGCGCAATTCGCTCCTGAGCCACCACCGGTCGGATCAACGGAAACCCGGGATCTTCGACCCACATCCCTTCACCGGGTTGAGACAGCGCGCGCAGAATTAACGTCATCGATGCCGCATAGCCAGAGGTGATAAAAACCTGCTCCGGCTGGCACTCAATGCTGCGTGAAACGCGCAGGTAATCAACAATCGCCTGACGCAGCACCCTTTCGCCGCAAACCTCCCCCACCGCCAGATCAAAACGCGTTTGGGTGCGTAAACGTCGGCCCATCACCCGCGCCCATACTTCACGCGGGAAGAGATCGAGTGCGGGTAGCCCCATCTGAAAAGGTTGGGGTCTGGGATTTTCTCCTGCGAAGATAGCGGGAGCCGCAGGCGCGGTCTCTGGTCGCAATTGCTCACTGACAAAAGTTCCCGCCTGCCCACGTCGAGCCAGCCAGCCCTGCGCCACCAGCTCGGCATAGGCATGTTCCACCGTCGAACGCGAAACACCGAGTTCCTGGGACCACGTCCGGCTGGAGGGCAATCTTGCGCCTGGTTTGAGTTCACCTGTCTCAATGGCATTTTTTAACTGGCGGGCGATTTGTTGATAGCGCGGCATTTATGGTCTGCTTTTTTTGCAAAAATATGGCCCTCTGTAGCAGTCCATTATAGTGCTACATTGCAGGTTATCCAAACGAGGAGAAATACCATGACAATGTTACGCCAGCCCTATTATGAACTCAGTCCTGAAATCTATAACGCTCTGGTTCAGGCCAGCAAAGCGCTGGAAAATTGCGCACTGGAACCTACGCTGACGGAACTGGTTTACCTGCGGGTCTCGCAAATCAACGGCTGCGCATTTTGCCTGGAAATGCACAGTAAGGCGCTACGCAAAGCAGGCGTTGCGCAGGCCAAACTCGACGCGCTGGCAGGTTGGCGAGTGAGCCACCACTTCAGTGAACAGGAACGTGCGGCGCTGGCGTGGGCCGAATCGGTCACTCATATCGCCAGCACCCACGCGGAAGATGATGTTTATCTGCCGCTGCTCGACCATTTTAGCGCGAAAGAAATCAGCGATCTGACGTTTGCCATCAGCCTGATGAACTGCTTCAACCGCCTGGCGGTTGGGATGCGCATGTAATTCTGCCCTGCCGGATGGCGGCAAAAATGCTTTCTCCGGCCTGGGATGTGTTCTCCTGTAGGCCGGATAAGACGCGACGTGTCGCTGTCCGACACCCCGTCATGCTACACAACCCGGCCCCCGTCACGCTCATCACCCTGCCCTTCATCAATCTAAAATTACCATATCTTGTATGGTTGAATATTTTTAAGACTACATCTAGTATCACTCCTATCAAGACACCTACAATCCGACGCTATCAATCGCGTCGATCTTTTATCTATAAATGGAAATACGAATCATGCGTATTATTGTTTACACTCGTAATAACTGTGTTCAGTGCCACGCCACTAAGCGTGCAATGGAAAGCCGCGGGTTTGACTTTGAGATGGTAAATATTGATTTGCAGCCCGCTCTGGCTGACAGCCTGCGCGATCAAGGCTTTCGTCAGTTACCGGTCGTTGTCGCCGGGGAAACCAGTTGGTCCGGGTTTCGCCCGGACATGATCAACCGTCTGCGCCCACAACCCCATATGGCCAGCGCATGAGTCAGCTCGTCTACTTCTCCAGCAGCTCCGAAAATACGCACCGCTTTATCCAGCGTCTGGGGCTGCCTGCCATCCGCATTCCGCTTAATGAACGCGAGCGGATCCGGGTCGACGAACCTTACATCTTAATCGTGCCGTCCTACGGCGGCGGCGGAACGGCAGGCGCGGTTCCGAGACAGGTGATCCGCTTTTTAAACGATCCGCACAACCGGGCGTTAATCCGTGGGGTGATTGCTTTCGGCAATCGCAATTTCGGTGAAGCCTATGGCCGCGCGGGTGAAGTCATCTCACAAAAATGCGGCGTGCCGTGGCTCTGGCGCTTTGAGCTGATGGGCACCCAAAGCGATATCGACAACGTTCGACAAGGAGTGAGTGAATTTTGGCAACGACAACCGCAGAACGCATAACCCAGCCAACGCTGGATTATCACGCCCTGAACGCCATGCTGAATCTGTACGATAAAGCTGGACGCATTCAGTTCGACAAAGACCATCAGGCGGTGGAGGCTTTCTTTGCCGCCCACGTCCGCCCCAACTCGCTGACGTTTGCCAGCCAGCAGGAGCGCCTGGAAACGCTGGTTGCTGAAGGCTACTACGACGAAAGCGTATTAAGCCGTTACGATCGCGCATTTGTAATAAAGCTCTTTGCTCACGCCCACGCCAGCGGATTCCGGTTCCAGACGTTCCTCGGCGCATGGAAGTTCTACACCAGCTATACGCTGAAAACGTTCGACGGTAAGCGCTATCTCGAAGATTTTGAGGATCGGGTCACGATGGTGGCGCTCACGCTGGCGCAAGGCGATGAAATGCTCGCCATGCAGCTTAGCGATGAAATGCTCTCCGGGCGCTTTCAGCCCGCCACGCCAACCTTCTTAAACTGCGGCAAACAGCAGCGCGGCGAGCTGGTTTCCTGCTTCCTGTTACGCATTGAAGACAACATGGAGTCCATTGGCCGGGCGGTTAACTCTGCGCTGCAACTTTCCAAACGCGGCGGCGGCGTAGCGTTTTTGCTCTCTAACCTGCGCGAAGCAGGTGCACCGATTAAACGCATTGAAAACCAGTCATCCGGCGTGATCCCGGTAATGAAAATGCTGGAAGATGCGTTTTCTTATGCCAATCAACTCGGCGCGCGTCAGGGCGCGGGCGCGGTGTATTTGCACGCGCATCATCCGGACATTTTGCGTTTTCTGGATACCAAACGTGAAAACGCCGACGAGAAAATCCGTATCAAAACCCTGTCGCTTGGCGTGGTGATCCCGGACATTACCTTTAAACTGGCCAAAGAGAATGCCGACATGGCGCTGTTCTCGCCCTATGACGTGGAACGCATTTACGGCAAAGCGTTCGGCGATATCGCCGTCAGTGAACGCTATGACGAACTGCTTGCCGATGGACGCGTGCGCAAAAAATACATTAACGCCCGCGATTTCTTCCAGCGGCTGGCTGAGATCCAGTTTGAGTCCGGCTACCCTTACATCATGTTTGAAGATACGGTGAATCGCGCGAATCCGATTGCTGGTCGTATTAACATGAGCAATCTGTGCTCCGAAATTTTGCAGGTTAACAGCGCCTCCACCTACGATGAAAATCTCAACTACGCGCAGACCGGACACGATATCTCCTGCAACCTCGGCTCGCTGAATATCGCCCATACCATGGATTCCCCGGATTTTGGTCGTACCGTGGAAACGGCGGTTCGCGGCTTAACCGCCGTTTCGGACATGAGTCATATTCGCAGCGTGCCCTCGATTGCAGCCGGAAACAGCGCATCGCACGCGATTGGTCTTGGTCAGATGAACCTGCATGGCTATCTGGCGCGGGAAGGCATCGCCTATGGCTCGCCGGAAGGGCTGGATTTCACCAATATCTACTTTTACACCATCACCTGGCATGCGCTGAATACGTCAATGAAGCTCGCCCGCGAACGTGGTAAAGCCTTTGCTGGATTCAGGCAGTCTCGCTACGCCAGCGGCGAGTATTTTAGCCAGTATCTGCAGGGTGACTGGCAGCCAAAAACCGACAAAGTTCGCGCACTGTTTGCCGCCAGCGGCATTACGCTGCCGACGCGTGAGATGTGGGCGCAGTTGCGTGAAGATGTCATGCGCTACGGCATTTATAACCAGAATTTACAGGCAGTTCCGCCAACCGGCTCTATTTCCTACATCAACCATGCGACGTCAAGTATTCACCCGATCGTGTCAAAAGTGGAAATTCGCAAAGAGGGCAAAACCGGGCGCGTGTACTACCCTGCTCCTTTTATGACCAATGAGAATCTGGCCTTGTATCAGGATGCCTACGAGATTGGCCCACAAAAAATTATCGATACCTATGCTGAAGCGACGCGCCATGTCGATCAGGGACTGTCGCTGACGCTCTTTTTCCCCGATACCGCCACTACCCGCGATATTAACAAAGCGCAGATCTACGCCTGGCGTAAGGGCATTAAATCGCTGTACTACATCCGACTGCGTCAGCTGGCGCTGGAAGGGACCGAAATCGAAGGTTGCGTGTCATGCGCGCTGTAAGGAGGAGATCATGACATTATCCCGCGTGAGCGCCATCAACTGGAACAAGATTGAAGATGATAAAGACCTGGAGGTATGGAATCGCCTGACCAGTAACTTCTGGCTACCGGAAAAAGTCCCGCTTTCTAACGACGTCCCGTCCTGGCAAACGCTGAGCGCTGCCGAGCAGCAGTTAACTATCCGCGTTTTTACCGGGCTAACGCTACTCGACACCATTCAGAATGTTGCCGGTGCGCCAGCGCTAATGGCGGATTCATTAACACCACACGAAGAAGCGGTGCTGTCGAATATCAGCTTTATGGAAGCCGTTCACGCCCGCTCATACAGCTCTATTTTCTCCACGCTTTGCCAGACCAAAGATGTGGATGCCGCCTACGCCTGGAGTGAGGAAAATATCCCGCTCCAACGTAAGGCGCAGATTATTCTGGCCCATTACGCCAGCGATAATCCGTTGCACAAGAAGATTGCCAGCGTGTTTCTGGAATCATTCCTGTTCTATTCCGGCTTCTGGTTGCCGATGTATTTCTCCAGCCGCGGCAAACTGACTAATACCGCCGATCTCATTCGTCTGATCATTCGTGATGAAGCGGTCCATGGGTATTACATTGGTTATAAATTTCAAAAAAGCCTGGAGCATATTTCCGAATCCGCACGCGAGGAGTTAAAGAATTTTGCCCTCGACCTGCTCATGGAGTTGTATGATAACGAAGCGCGTTATACAGAAGAATTGTATGCAGAAACCGGTTGGGTGGATGACGTCAAAGCCTTCCTTTGTTACAACGCCAATAAGGCATTAATGAATTTGGGTTATGAGGCGTTATTCCCGTCAGAAATGGCGGAGGTTAACCCGGCAATCCTTGCCGCGCTGTCGCCCAACGCAGACGAAAACCACGATTTCTTCTCAGGTTCTGGCTCATCTTATGTGATGGGTAAAGCTATCGAAACCGAAGACGACGACTGGAATTTTTAACTCTCATTTTCACGGGAAATACCGTACATTTTTCGCGGTAATATTTTAACAGGATCACACTTTTATCGTGCAATTATAATTGTGTGATCTACACTCAATATCAGCCGCATTATTCGCCTGCATTACACCAATTCAGGCGCTTTTTCATTGGCGTTTACAAAAAATATCAGTTAACGCACATTCACGCTCAGCCCTTATATCACGGGAAATTCCGCCGACTGACCTTCGGCAATATTCATGCCACAACTAAATTCAGGGTTGTCTCAGATTCTCAGTATGTTAGGGTAGAAAAAGGTCACTATTTCCATCAGGTAACATATCGATATAAACAAATAACAGGAATCATTCTATTGCATGGCAATTAAATTAGAAGTGAAGAACCTCTATAAGATATTTGGCGAGCATCCTCAGAGAGCGTTCAAATATATTGAAAAAGGACTTACAAAAGAGCAAATTCTGGAGAAAACAGGGCTATCGCTTGGCGTTAAAGACGCCAGTCTGGCCATTGAAGAAGGCGAGATATTTGTCATCATGGGATTATCCGGCTCGGGTAAATCCACAATGGTACGCCTTCTCAATCGCCTGATTGAACCCACCCGCGGACAGGTACTGATCGACGGCGTAGATATCGCCCGGATCTCCGATGCCGAACTCCGCGAGGTGCGCAGAAAAAAGATTGCGATGGTCTTTCAGTCCTTTGCCCTGATGCCGCATATGACGGTGCTGGACAATACGGCATTTGGCATGGAATTAGCCGGCGTCGCCGCGGATGAACGTCGCGAAAAGGCGCTGGATGCGCTACGTCAGGTCGGTCTGGAGAATTACGCTCACAGCTACCCGGATGAACTTTCCGGGGGGATGCGCCAGCGTGTAGGCCTTGCCCGCGCATTAGCCATTAATCCTGACATCTTATTAATGGATGAGGCCTTCTCAGCCCTCGATCCATTAATTCGTACCGAGATGCAGGATGAACTGGTAAAACTCCAGGCGAAGCATCAACGCACCGTGGTCTTTATTTCCCATGATCTCGACGAAGCTATGCGTATTGGCGACAGAATTGCCATTATGCAAAACGGTGAAGTAGTACAGGTCGGTACACCGGATGAAATCCTGAATAATCCGGCTAATGATTATGTACGCACCTTCTTCCGCGGCGTTGATATTAGCCAGGTGTTCAGCGCGAAAGATATTTCCCGCCGTAGCCCCGAAGGTTTAATTCGTAAAACACCCGGTGTAGGCCCTCGTTCGGCGCTGCAATTATTGCAGGACAAAGATCGCGAATATGGTTACGTGATCGAACGTGGCAATAAATTCGTCGGCGTCGTCTCTATCGACTCACTAAAAACCGCGCTTAGTCAGGCGCAAGGTATTGAAGCGGCGTTGATCAATGAACCGCTGGCTGTCGATGCACAAACTCCTCTCAGCGAGTTGCTTTCTCATGTCGGCCAGGCACCGTGCGCGGTACCGGTAGTTGACGAGGAACAGCAGTATGTGGGCGTTATTTCAAAACGCATGCTGTTACAGGCTTTAGATCGTGAGGGGGCAAACAATGGCTGATCAAACTAATCCGTGGGATACCACACCAGCGGCCGATAGCGCCGCACAAACCGCCGATGCGTGGAGCACACCATCCTCCGCGCCTACTGACGGCGGTAGCGCAGACTGGCTGACCAGCGCGCCCGCGCCGGCACCAGAGCATTTTAATATTATGGATCCGTTCCATAAGACGCTGATCCCATTGGACAGTTGGGTCACCGAGGGGATCGACTGGGTGGTTACCCATTTTCGTCCGGTCTTCCAGGGCATCCGTGTACCGGTGGATTACATTCTCAACGGCTTCCAGCAAATGCTGTTAGGTATGCCAGCCCCCGTGGCGATTATCCTGTTCGCCCTGATCGCCTGGCAGATTTCCGGCGTTGGAATGGGTGTCGCGACGCTGATTTCGTTGATTGCTATCGGCGCCATTGGCGCGTGGTCGCAAGCGATGATCACGCTGGCGCTGGTGCTGACCGCGTTACTGTTCTGTGTGGTGATCGGTCTGCCGATGGGCATCTGGTTGGCGCGCAGCCCTCGGGCGGCAAAGATTGTTCGTCCGCTGCTGGATGCGATGCAAACCACCCCCGCTTTCGTGTATTTGGTGCCGATTGTCATGCTGTTCGGTATTGGTAACGTCCCGGGCGTAGTGGTGACGATTATCTTCGCCCTGCCGCCAATCGTCCGTCTGACCATTCTGGGGATTAACCAGGTGCCGGCCGACCTGATTGAAGCCTCGCGCTCGTTTGGCGCCAGCCCGCGTCAGATGCTGTTTAAAGTGCAGCTCCCGCTGGCGATGCCCACAATTATGGCCGGGGTTAACCAAACGCTGATGCTGGCGCTCTCGATGGTTGTCATCGCCTCGATGATTGCCGTTGGCGGATTGGGTCAGATGGTTCTGCGCGGAATTGGTCGTCTGGATATGGGATTAGCCACGGTTGGTGGCGTTGGGATTGTGATCCTCGCCATCATCCTGGATCGCCTGACGCAGGCCGTTGGTCGCGATTCGCGTAGCCGGGGTAACCGTCGCTGGTACACCACCGGTCCCGTTGGACTTATCACTCGCCCTTTCACGAAGTAATACACCCGTTGCCCGGTGGCGCTGCGCTTACCGGGCCTACACGTCCCTCCAATAATTAAGGAACAACGATGCGACAGAAAGTTATTATTGCCACAGCGTTTGCCACCCTTGCCTCCACCAGCGCTTTCGCTGCCGACCTGCCGGGCAAAGGCATTACCGTCCAGCCAATCCAGAGCACTATCTCTGAAGAATCCTTCCAGACGCAGCTGGTCGCCCGCGCGCTGGAGAAACTGGGTTACACCGTTAACAAAACCAGCGAAGTTGACTATAACGTCGGCTATACCTCCATTGCCTCTGGCGATGCAACTTTTACCGCCGTGAACTGGCAGCCGCTGCATGATGATATGTACGCCGCGGCGGGCGGAGACAAAAAGTTTTATCGCGAGGGGGTATTCGTTACGGGTGCCGCACAGGGTTATCTGATCGACAAAAAAACCGCTGAGCAGTACAAAATCACCAACATCGCCCAGTTAAAAGATCCCAAGATCGCTAAAATTTTTGACACCAACGGCGACGGCAAAGCCGATATGATGGGCTGTTCGCCAGGCTGGGGCTGTGAAGCGGTGATCAACCACCAGAACAAAGCCTTCGATCTGGAAAAAACGGTCGAGGTCAGCCACGGTAACTATGCGGCGATGATGGCAGACACCATCACCCGCTTTAAAGAAGGCAAACCCATTCTTTACTACACCTGGACGCCGTACTGGGTCAGCGACGTGATGAAGCCGGGCAAAGATGTGGTCTGGTTGCAGGTACCGTTCTCTTCCCTGCCGGGTGAGCAGAAAGATATCGATACCAAATTGCCAAACGGCGCTAACTACGGCTTCCCGGTGAACACCATGCACATCGTCGCCAACAAAGCCTGGGCGGAGAAAAACCCGGCGGCAGCGAAACTGTTCGCTATCATGAAATTACCGTTGGCGGATATCAACGCACAGAACGCGATGATGCATGATGGTAAAGCGTCTGAAGCCGATGTTCAGGGTCACGTAGACGGCTGGATCAAAGCCCACCAGCAGCAGTTTGACGGCTGGGTGAACGAAGCGCTGGCTGCGCAGAAATAACCCACTCGCAGGTCTGATAAGCATAGCGCCATCAGGCACAGTAACCGCACCATTGCCGGATACGCTAACGCTTATCCGGCCTGTTTCCCTCTATCCCACCTAAACCGCACAATCCATCACCCAACAAATCAGCAACAGTTAATCACTTCCGTTATGATTGTTTTCTGCAACCCATTATTCAGTTGAAAACCATGACGAAAACCACTCAGGGACTTAGCCCTTCGCTGATCCTGTTAATGTCTATCGCCACCGGCCTTGCCGTCGCCAGTAACTATTACGCGCAACCGCTGCTCGACACCATCGCCCGCAACTTCTCACTGTCAGCCAGTACAGCAGGATTTATCGTCACCGCGGCCCAGCTCGGCTATGCCGCAGGTTTGCTATTCCTGGTACCGCTTGGCGATATGTTTGAGCGACGGATGTTGATTGTCTCCATGACGCTGCTGGCGGCTGGCGGCATGCTGATTACCGCCAGCAGCCAGTCGTTGGGCATGCTTATCCTCGGCACCGCCCTGACCGGACTGTTCTCGGTAGTGGCGCAGATCCTGGTTCCACTGGCGGCAACGCTTGCCACCCCGGACAAGCGCGGGAAAGTCGTCGGGACGATTATGAGCGGCCTGTTGCTGGGTATTCTGCTGGCGCGTACCGTAGCCGGGTTACTGGCGAACCTTGGCGGTTGGCGCACCGTATTTTGGGTGGCATCGATACTGATGGCATTGATGGCGATTGCGCTGTGGCGCGGTCTGCCGAAGATGAAATCAGATACCCATCTTAACTATCCGCAGCTGTTAGGTTCCGTATTCAGCCTGTTTACCCATGATAAATTGCTGCGTACCCGCGCAATGCTGGGTTGCCTGACTTTCGCCAACTTCAGCATTCTGTGGACCTCAATGGCATTTTTGCTCGCCGCGCCGCCGTTTAACTATTCTGAAGGGATGATCGGTCTGTTCGGTCTGGCGGGAGCCGCGGGGGCGTTAGGCGCACGCCCGGCGGGTGGTTTTGCCGATAAAGGAAAATCACATCTCACCACTACCGTCGGCCTGTTGTTACTGTTGCTCTCGTGGCTGGCTATCTGGCTCGGACATACTTCGGTGCCAATGCTGATTATCGGTATTCTGGTTCTGGATCTCACCGTTCAGGGGGTGCATATCACTAACCAGACGGTTATCTATCGCATTCATCCGGATGCGCGTAACCGTCTGACCGCCGGCTACATGACCAGCTATTTTATTGGCGGGGCCGCTGGTTCGTTGATTTCGGCCTCCGCCTGGCAACATGCCGGTTGGGCTGGCGTTTGTCTGGCGGGTACGACCGTTGCCGTACTCAACCTGTTGGTCTGGTGGCGAGGTTTTCACCGTCAGGAAGCCGTAAATTAAGCGTATAGCGCTTGTTTACCGCTGATTGGGCTCCTCAGGGTGTTAAGGAGCCCATCAGTCTGCTAAGGTTATAACTCATTGAACCAAGTTATATTAATTTCGGTAATGAAACCTATAACCCTATGGAAAGCCCTATACCCCAGTCCGGATCCCGTTCGGCGACGTTAACGGAAGGATTCAAAGACAGTCTGCCGATAGTTATCAGCTATATTCCGGTCGCTTTTGCATTTGGTCTAAATGCTACTCGCCTTGGCTTTACGCCGGTCGAAAGCGTCTTTTTCTCCTGCATTATCTATGCGGGAGCCAGCCAGTTTGTCATTACCACCATGCTTGCCGCAGGCAGTTCTCTGTGGGTCGCCGCACTGACCGTTATGGCTATGGATATCCGCCATGTTTTATACGGTCCCTCCCTGCGCAGTCGCATCACACAGCGCCTGAACAAACCCAAAAGCGCGCTGTGGGCCTTTGGCCTCACCGATGAAGTCTTTGCCGCCGCAACGGCTAAACTGGTCCGGGATAATCGGCGCTGGAGTGAAAACTGGATGATTGGCATTGCGCTATGCTCCTGGGCTTCCTGGGTATTCGGCACAGTGATCGGCGCGTTTTCCGGTAGTGGTTTACTCAAAGATTATCCCGCGGTTGAAGCGGCACTGGGCTTCATGCTTCCGGCGCTATTTATGAGTTTCCTGCTCGCCTCTTTCCAGCGTCAACAGGCGCTCTGCGTGACTGCCGCACTGGCAGGCGCGCTGGCCGGGGTAATACTCTTTTCTATCCCTGCTGCCATCCTTTTGGGCATCATCTGTGGATGCCTGACCGCGCTGCTCCAGTCATTTTGGCAGGGAGGACCTGATGAGCTATGAAGTTTTACTGCTCGGCCTGCTGGTCGGCTGCGTGAATTATTGCTTTCGCTATTTACCGCTCCGTCTTGGGGTAGGGAATGTTCGCCCGACAAGACGCGGTGCGACGGGCATATTACTTGACACCATTGGCATTGCATCAATTTGCGCCCTGTTGGTGGTGTCTACCGCGCCAGAAGTGATGCACGATGCTCGTCGGTTCGTGCCTACGCTGGTAGGGTTTGTCATACTGGGCGCAAGCTTCTATAAGACCCGCAGCATCATCATTCCGACCTTACTGAGTGCTCTGGGCTACGGATTAGCCTGGAAAATGCTGGTTGGCTTATAGACAAAAACAATCATTTTAAATAAATAATACATTTACTTTATTTGTCACTGTCGTTACTATATCGGCTGAAATTAATGAGGTTATACCCAAATGGATAGTTCGTTTACGCCCATTGAACAAATGCTAAAATTTCGCGCCAGCCGCTACGAAGAGTTCCCTTATCAGGAAGTGCTTCTGACTCGTCTTTGCATGCACATGCAGGGCAAGCTGCTGGAAAATCGCAATAAGATGCTGAAAGCTCAAGGGATTAACGAGACATTGTTTATGGCGTTGATTACGCTGGAGTCTCAGGAAAACCACAGTATTCAGCCTTCTGAACTGAGTTGCGCGCTCGGCTCGTCACGGACTAACGCTACCCGCATTGCGGATGAGTTAGAAAAACGTGGCTGGATTGAACGTCGCGAAAGCGATAACGATCGCCGCTGTCTGCATCTGCAATTGACCGAAAAAGGCCATGCTTTTTTGCAAGAGGTGTTACCACCTCAGCACAACTGCCTGCATCAACTCTGGTCATCTCTTAGCACCACCGAAAAAGATCAGCTTGAGCAAATCACCCGTAAACTTCTGACCCGTCTTGACCAGATGGAGCAGGATGGCACGGTATTAGAAGCGCTGCGCTAACGCGCCGACTCGCTCAGAAATCCAGATTTATAAATGAAAACCGACAGGCCAGCACGCATACTGCTGGCCTTTCTGATGAACAGGTCGGCTCAGCCGATGTGAAAAAAATAAGATCGTGGAGAACAACATGAGCGCAAATGCGGAGACTCAAACCCCGCAGCAACCGGTTAAGAAGAATGGCAAACGTAAAAGTATGCTGCTCCTTCTGACCTTGCTCTTTATTATCATTGCCGTGGCATATGGGATTTATTGGTTTTTAGTACTACGTCATTACGAAGATACTGACGATGCGTACGTGGCAGGGAACCAGGTTCAAATCATGGCGCAGGTATCAGGCAGCGTGACGAAAGTCTGGGCTGATAACACTGACTTTGTTAAACAAGGCGATGTGCTGGTTACTCTCGATCAGACGGATGCTAAGCAGGCATTCGAAAAAGCCAAAACGGCATTGGCTTCCAGCGTGCGCCAGACGCACCAACTGATGATCAACAGTAAGCAGTTACAGGCTAGCATTGAAGTGCAGAGAACCGCGCTGGCGCAGGCACAAAGCGACTTTAATCGCCGCGTCCCGCTGGGCAACGCCAACCTGATTGGCCGCGAAGAGCTGCAACATGCGCGAGATGCCGTTGCCAGCGCTCAGGCGCAGCTTGATGTCGCTATCCAGCAATATAATGCTAACCAGGCAATGATTCTCGGCAGCAAGCTGGAAGATCAGCCCGCCGTACAACAGGCCGCCACCGAAGTGCGCAACGCCTGGCTGGCGTTGGAACGTACCAGAATCGTCAGTCCAATGACCGGCTATGTTTCCCGTCGTGCCGTACAGCCTGGCGCGCAAATCAGCCCAACCACGCCGCTGATGGCAGTTGTTCCGGCCACCAACCTGTGGGTCGATGCTAACTTTAAAGAAACGCAGCTAGCGCACATGCGTATCGGCCAGCCTGCGACGGTTATCAGTGATATTTACGGCGATGATGTGAAATACACCGGTAAAATTGTTGGCCTTGATATGGGTACGGGCAGCGCCTTCTCCCTGCTGCCTGCGCAAAACGCAACCGGTAACTGGATCAAAGTCGTCCAGCGTCTGCCGGTACGTATCGAACTGGATGCGCAGCAGCTGGCGCAACATCCGTTGCGGATCGGTTTGTCCACGCTGGTTACGGTAGATACCTCCAATCGTGACGGACAGATTCTGGCAAGCCAGGTCCGCACCACGCCGGTATCAGAAAGTAATGCACGTGAAATCAACCTTGCTCCGGTCAATAAAATGATCGAAGAGATCGTGCGGGCCAACGCGGGCTAATTCAAAGGTGCGTGTGATGCAACAGCAAAAACCGCTGGAAGGCGCGCAGCTCGTCATTATGACGATCGCGCTGTCTCTGGCGACATTCATGCAGGTGCTGGACTCCACCATTGCTAACGTGGCGATCCCTACTATCGCCGGGAACCTGGGCTCTTCGCTGAGCCAGGGAACCTGGGTGATCACCTCATTCGGGGTGGCGAACGCTATCTCAATTCCAATCACCGGTTGGTTGGCAAAGCGCTTTGGCGAAGTAAGGCTATTCATGTGGTCAACGACTGCCTTCGTCATTGCGTCATGGGCATGCGGGATGTCCACCAGCCTGAACATGCTGATTTTCTTCCGCGTGGTACAAGGGATTGTCGCCGGTCCACTAATTCCGCTTTCGCAAAGCCTGCTGCTGAATAATTATCCTCCCGCCAAGCGTTCCATTGCCCTCGCGCTGTGGTCGATGACGGTGATTGTCGCCCCAATATGCGGCCCTATTCTTGGGGGCTATATCAGCGACAACTATCACTGGGGTTGGATATTCTTCATCAACGTGCCAATCGGCGCGGCGGTGGTATTGATGACTCTGCAAACTCTACGCGGGCGAGAAACCAAAACCGAGCAGCGACGCATTGACGCCATTGGTTTGGCATTGCTGGTCATTGGTATCGGTAGCTTGCAGATTATGCTCGACCGCGGCAAAGAGCTGGACTGGTTTGCCTCACAGGAGATTATCATCCTGACGGTGGTCGCCGTTGTCGCTATCAGCTTCCTGATCGTCTGGGAGCTTACCGACGAGCACCCGATTGTCGATCTCTCGCTGTTTAAGTCGCGAAACTTTACCATCGGCTGCTTGTGTATCAGTCTGGCCTATATGCTCTACTTCGGCGCAATCGTCCTGCTGCCGCAGCTATTGCAGGAGGTTTACGGATATACGGCAACCTGGGCCGGTCTGGCCTCCGCCCCGGTTGGGGTGATCCCGGTGATCCTGTCGCCGATAATCGGCCGCTTCGCGCATAAGCTGGATATGCGTCGTCTGGTCACGTTCAGTTTTATTATGTACGCCGTCTGTTTCTACTGGCGCGCATGGACGTTCGAACCGGGTATGGATTTTGGCGCATCGGCCTGGCCGCAGTTTATTCAGGGATTCGCGGTAGCCTGCTTCTTTATGCCGCTGACGACCATTACGCTGTCCGGTTTACCGCCTGAACGTCTGGCGGCGGCGTCCAGCTTGTCTAACTTTACGCGAACGCTGGCAGGTTCTATCGGAACCTCCATCACCACGACAATGTGGACTAACCGTGAGTCGCTACACCATGCGCAGTTAACGGAGTCCGTTAATCCCTACAACCCAAATGCACAGGCTATGTATAACCAACTGCAGGGATTAGGGATGAGCAAGGAGCAAGCATCTGGCTGGCTGGCCCAACAGATAACCAATCAAGGGCTGATCATTTCCGCCAACGAAATCTTCTGGATGTCAGCAGGGATCTTCCTGGTGCTGCTTGGTCTTGTCTGGTTCGCTAAACCGCCGTTTGGCGCGGGCGGCGGCGCGGGCGGCGCACATTGATCAAAAAAGCCAGTTCATCTGAACTGGCTTTTTTATACCGGCTGGCGCCTATTATTTGTCGACCAGATGAGAAGCGTGAGCTTCACCATCCAGCATGACAACTAAATATGCAGTTCCTGCAGCTTCTCTTTCGGCAGTGCCAGCTCTTCATTACTGTTCACACGAACATCGTGCTCAAGGATATGACGGGCAATGTCCTGCGCTTCACTGAGAGAGTGCATCTGATACGTGCCGCACTGGTAAATGTTCAGTTCTGGGATCTGGTTTTGATCCTGCACTTTCAGTACGTCAGCCATCGCCGCTTTCCACGCGTCGGCAACACGCTGCTCGTCCGGCGTGCCAATCAGGCTCATGTAGAAGCCGGTTCGGCATCCCATCGGAGAGATATCAATAATCTCAACGCCGTTACCGTTGAGATGGTTACGCATAAAACCTGCAAACAGGTGTTCCAGCGTATGGATACCTTTCTCAGGCATCACTTCTTTGTTCGGAATGCAGAAACGCAGATCAAACACGGTGATTGCGTCGCCATGCGGGGTGTTCATCGTTTTTGCAACCCGGACCGCGGGAGCTTCCATCCGGGTGTGATCGACAGTAAAACTATCTAACAACGGCATTTAGCCACCTCCGATAAATTTTTTAAAAATAATCTGAACTCTTTGTTCCGGGGCGAGTCTGAGTATATGAAAGACGCGCATTTGTTATCATCATCCCTGTTTTCAGAGATGAAATTTTGGCCACTCCCGAGTGGCCTTTTTCTTTTGTATCAAGCGTGCTTTTCCAGCCACACGCTAAACGGCTCGGTATCAGCCGCTTCGATCTCCTGCTGACGACGCTTTGACGCTTCGGTTTCAGCAATAAACTCTTCTTCCTGCAATATTTCCAACGGCTCTTCGCGCAGCAGGTTTCGGTATGCCTCACCCAACGCTTTGCCCGTACCGCCAATGCCTTCATCAATCATAGACCGTAGGATCCGGGCAGAGAATGTCAGTTCAGGATTATCAAAGCAGGCGACCAACTCGTCGCATACCTTTTGATACTCCTCTCCCCCGTGGATGCTGTCCAGCGTTTGTGCTACGCGTTTCAGGTCGCGGAACAAATCTTTACCCACTTCAGGCAGTGGGAACTGCGCTGTCTCACAGCCAATGCCTAAGGTCAGGCCAGGCTTACGCCCTTCCAGAATAACGCGATTCCAGTTAGTACGCGTACATAACAGCTCATCGCTACTCATTTCCGGCGCATCGGCCAATGCGCACCAGACCATAAACAGATCGAGGAAGCGTACCTGTTGCTCGTCTACGCCGATTGGTGAGAACGGGTTAATATCCAGTGAACGTACTTCGATGTACTCAATACCGCCACGCAGAAGCGCGTCAGAAGGCGTTTCACCACGACGAGTGACGCGTTTCGGACGAATAGGCGCATACAGTTCATTTTCAATCTGCAAAACGTTGCTGTTAATTTGCAGACGCTTACCGTCCTTCTCCAGACCGATCGCCGCGTACTCCTCGGAAGGGGTTTTAATCGCGCGCTTTAATCCTGCCACATACTCATGCAAATCGTTAAACGTAATTCCGAGATTGCTTTGCGACTTATTGGTATAGCCCAAATCGCTCAAACGCAGCGACGTCGCGTACGGCAGGTAATACATCCCACAGTCGGTTTTTTCAAACGGCAGGGTGGTCGGTTTTCCTTGCAGGAAGGAGGAACAAATGGCCGGAGAAGCGCCAAACAGATACGGGATGACCCAGCCAAAACGGTAATAGTTACGGATCAGACGGAAGTAACCCGCAGAGATCTTCTCTTTAGCATCTTCACCGTCCGTTACGCCGCATTTCGCCTGCCAGAAAGCCATCGGCAGCGAGAAGTTGTAATGTACGCCGGAGATGGTCTGCATCAACGCGCCATAACGGTTTTTGAGACCTTCGCGATAAAGCGTTTTCAAACGACCGGTATTCGACGTACCGTACTGCGCCAGCTCAATATCCTGACCGTCGGCAATATAGCAAGGCATGCTCAACGGCCACATACGCTCGTCGCCCAGGTTTCTGGCGGTATAACGATGCAGGTCGCGCATGAACGTCAGCATTTTATGAATATCGTCGCCAGGTGGAGTAATAAACTCCAGCAGCGCTTCGGCAAAGTCCGTGGTTATCCACTTATGTGTTAGCGCTGAGCCTAACACCTCAGGATGGCCTGTCGTCGCCAATGACCCATCAGCATTGACGCGCAGCGTTTCACGCTCCAGCCCACGTTGAATCCCCTTTAACGCCTGAGGATGGTTTTCCAGCCAGGCCAGCGCCTGTGATACGTTCGGGATCAAATTGACCTCCCGCCTGTCAAAATCGTTTTAATTAGCATAATGGTATTGGTTACCCTGAAGGCTATCTCACAACACAATTAGTGCCACCACATAATGCCTTGCGTCGTAACCGCTGCGACAACAACATAGCGCAACGCCTTGCCAAGGCATAAGAAAAAGAGAACTGGGCCCCACGAGATGCGCATCCATCCAGCTAACAGGCACAGTAAATCACCCACAACCGGCATCCAGCTTAATAATAGTGTGACAGCGCCATAGCGCCGCAGCCAGCCAGTGGCTTTCTCTTGCCAGCGCGATGTTTTACGCAATGGAAAGAAACGCCCAAGGATAACGTTAGTTAACCCTCCAAGGCTATTACCCATTGTTGCTGTTAAGACTAAGACCCAGGGATGACTTACCCCAGAAATCAGCAAAGCAACCAGAACAACTTCAGAATTGCCGGGTAATAGCGTGGCGCTGAGAAAACTGCTGGCAAACAGTGACAGGAGCGATAGTCCATCACTCACAATAACCGAACATCCACGGCGTCCATCCCCGCTGCGCTCGCCGCCTGCAGTCCAAAATCGGCATCTTCAAACACGACGCAGCGCGCCGGAACAACCCCCATTCGCTCAGCACAAAGCAAGAACGTATCAGGAGCAGGCTTATGGCGTTGTACGTGATCGGCGGCTACCACAGCATCAAAATAGCGACGCAGACCAAGGTGAGCGAGCAGAGCCTCTGCAATTGCGCTTTCACTCCCCGTCCCTACCGACATAGGACGGCGGCCATGCCAGGCTTTCACCACTTCAACCAACGGTAAAGGCTGGACGCTATCCAGCAGCATGCTTTTTACCTTGTCCGTTTTTTCTCGTGCCAAAACATGGGGGTCAAGATCGGCATGATTCAATTCAATCACCGCCTGGGCAATACGCCACGTTGGAGAGCCGTTGAGGGCAACCATGGCTTGTTCATCAAACCGTAGCCCATAATGGCCCAATACCTCATGCCACGCCTTACGGTGCGTAGGTTCGGTATCCAGGATGGTGCCATCCATATCAAAAATCAAACCCGCATAACGTTCGTACATCGTCTTCTCACAAGCCGAATGACCAGACGTTATTTTATCGTAATTGATTGATTTTGTCGCTGACAGCGAATTGAGGGATGTTCAGGGAGTATGTGGAAATGATTCATGAGGGGGAAAGTGCTGGCGATCATCTCGCAGACCATGAAGAAACAGTTTCGCTGTTATTCAGGAGAAGATGGTGCATCCGGGAGGATTCGAACCTCCGACCGCTCGGTTCGTAGCCGAGTACTCTATCCAGCTGAGCTACGGATGCATCGGGAATTGCTGATTACTACTGATACGGCAAGAAGATGGTGCATCCGGGAGGATTACTCGGCTGCGCCTCGCCCTGCGGGCCGTTGCTGAAGCAACGTTATCCTCCCTGGTGCTGGCGATTATCTCGCAGACCATGCAACAACAGTTTCGCTGTTATTCAGGAGAAGATGGTGCATCCGGGAGGATTCGAACCTCCGACCGCTCGGTTCGTAGCCGAGTACTCTATCCAGCTGAGCTACGGATGCATCGGAAAACTTGCTTTACTGCCGATATTGATATCGAAATAAACGATATCAAGTAAGAGATGGTGCATCCGGGAGGATTCGAACCTCCGACCGCTCGGTTCGTAGCCGAGTACTCTATCCAGCTGAGCTACGGATGCATCGGAAAACTTGCTTTACTGCCGATATTGATATCGAAATAAACGATATCAAGTAAGAGATGGTGCATCCGGGAGGATTCGAACCTCCGACCGCTCGGTTCGTAGCCGAGTACTCTATCCAGCTGAGCTACGGATGCATCGGGAAACTTACTTTACTGCAGATTTGATGTCGCTACTAAAGCGCTATCAAGTAATATGGTGCATCCGGGAGGATTCGAACCTCCGACCGCTCGGTTCGTAGCCGAGTACTCTATCCAGCTGAGCTACGGATGCAAATGGCGGTGAGGCGGGGATTCGAACCCCGGATGCAGCTTTTGACCGCATACTCCCTTAGCAGGGGAGCGCCTTCAGCCTCTCGGCCACCTCACCAACACGCCTCTTACGAGTGCTTCGAAGAACTTGTTTCTGCTCATCGTCGCTGCGTGGCGCACATATTACTTTCTGGGACTTATAAGTCAAACAATTTTTCCAGAGCTTTTATCGTTTGCACATTTCACGCGCAATTAGTCTGCAAAAACGGCAAAAAGAGTGTTTTATCAACAGATAAATTGGCAGTTTCCGCAGACAATGAACAAACAGAAAATTCGCCGGGAACGACAATGTGCGTATGGGAAAAGAGAAAATGGGGGGAGTGAAGCAGAAAAGCGAAGAAAGAGGACAACTCAATCAGGTTGCGCCTCACCAGAATGGTGAGACGCGAAAACCTTAATAACTGGACTGCTGGGATTTTTCAGCCTGGATACGCTGGTAGATCTCTTCACGATGGACAGAAACTTCTTTCGGGGCGTTTACGCCAATGCGTACCTGGTTGCCCTTCACCCCTAAAACTGTCACGGTGACCTCATCGCCTATCATGAGGGTCTCACCAACTCGACGAGTCAGAATCAGCATTCTTTGCTCCTTGAAAGATTAAAAGAGTCGGGTCTCTCTGTATCCCGGCATTATCCATCATATAACGCCAAAAAGTAAGCGATGACAAACACCTAAGTGTAAGCAGTCACGGCATCACATTCTGTTAAACCTAAGTTTAGCCGATATACACAACTTCAACCTGACTTTATCGTTGTCGATAGCGTTGATGCAAACGCTGCGGATTGAAGCCCGCAGCGTCGACTTACGCTTATAATTATTACAGTTTTGCGCTGACCCAGCCTTTCACACTGGCTAACGCTGCAGGCAGAGCCGCTGCATCCGTACCACCGGCTTGCGCCATGTCCGGACGACCACCACCCTTACCGCCTACCTGCTGAGCGACCATACCAACCAGTTCCCCTGCTTTCACTCGGTCTGTCACATCCTTAGACACACCAGCAATCAGAGAAACCTTACCTTCAACTACCGTTGCCAGAACGATAACAGTAGACCCCAGTTGATTTTTCAGATCATCAACCATGGTACGCAACATTTTCGGCTCAACGTCCGCAAGTTCACTGACCAGCAGCTTCACGCCGTTGATATCAACCGCTTTGCTGGAGAGATTTGCACTCTCCTGCGCCGCAGCCTGTTCCTTCAATTGCTGCAATTCTTTTTCGAGTTGACGCGTACGTTCCAGTACAGAACGCACTTTATCACCGATATTCTGGCTATCGCCTTTCAGCAGCTGCGCGATATCGCTTAAGCGGTCGCTCTCAGCATGCACGGTTTGGATAGCGCCTTCACCGGTTACGGCTTCGATACGACGAACGCCCGCCGCCGTGCCTGACTCAGACACAATGCGGAACAGACCGATATCCCCCGTACGGCTGGCGTGAGTACCGCCACACAGTTCGGTGGAGAAATCGCCCATACTCAGAACGCGCACGTGGTCATCATATTTCTCGCCAAACAGCGCCATTGCGCCTTTGGCTTTCGCCGCTTCCAGATCCATGATGTTCGTTTCAATCGGCAGGTTGCGACGAATTTGCGCATTCACCAGATCTTCAACGGCACGGATTTCAGCAGGCTTCATGGCTTCGGTATGAGAGAAGTCGAAACGCAGCACTTTATCGTTAACCAGCGAGCCTTTCTGTGCCACATGCGTGCCCAATACCTGGCGCAGCGCCGCGTGCATCAGGTGCGTTGCGGAGTGATTCAAGCGGATACGCGCACGACGCGCTTCATCCACATCAGCCTGTACTGCATCGCCTATTTTCAGAGAACCCGCAGACAGTTTGCCGATATGACCAATCGCCTGGCCATATTTTTGCGTGTCACTCACGGCAAACGCAAAGCCCGCACCTTTCAGTTCGCCCTTGTCTCCAACCTGACCACCAGATTCCGCATAGAACGGCGTCTGATCCAGTACAACAACAGCGTCCTGACCGGCGTTAATGGCGTCTACCGCTTTACCATCGACAAACAGCGCAGTCACTTTGCCGTTCAGCTCAAGATGCTCATACCCTTTAAATTCTGAAGCGCCATCAACGCGAATCATCGCATTGTAGTCTGCGCCAAAACCGCTGGCTTCACGCGCACGACGGCGCTGTTCTTCCATTGCGGCTTCAAAGCCCGCCTCGTCAACCTTGATGTTGCGCTCGCGGCAAACGTCTGCCGTCAGGTCAACCGGGAAGCCGTATGTGTCATACAGACGGAAGGCGGTTTCGCCATCCAGCGTATCACCCGTCAGTTTTGCCAGCTCTTCGTCCAGCAGTGCCAGACCACGTTCCAGCGTACGAGCGAACTGTTCTTCTTCGGTTTTCAGAACCTGTTCAACCATTGCCTGTTGACGCTTCAGCTCTTCACCTGCAGACCCCATGACTTCCACCAACGGACCAACCAGCTTGTAGAAGAAGGTATCCTTCGCGCCCAGCATGTTGCCATGACGTACCGCGCGGCGAATGATACGGCGCAGCACATAGCCACGGTTTTCATTCGACGGGACAACGCCATCGGCAATCAGGAATGCACAAGAACGGATATGGTCGGCGATAACGCGCAGCGACTTGTTGCTCAGATCGGTCGCACCAGTAACTTTCGCGACGGATTCAATCAGTGAGCGGAACAGGTCAATTTCATAGTTGGAGTTAACGTGTTGCAGCACGGCCGCAATACGCTCCAGCCCCATACCGGTATCCACGGACGGCTTCGGCAGCGGTTCCATGGTGCCGTCAGCCTGACGGTTGAACTGCATGAAGACGATGTTCCAGATCTCAATGTAGCGATCGCCATCTTCTTCTGCGCTTCCCGGAGGGCCGCCCCAAATGTGGTCGCCGTGGTCGTAGAAAATTTCGGTGCACGGACCGCAAGGACCGGTATCACCCATTTGCCAGAAGTTGTCGGAAGCATAGGCCGCGCCTTTGTTATCACCAATGCGGATGATACGCTCGCGCGGAATACCAACTTCTTTTTCCCAAATTTCATAGGCTTCATCGTCAGTTTCATAGACGGTGACCCACAGACGTTCTTTTGGCAGGGCAAACCAGTTTTCACCGGTCAGCAGTTCCCATGCAAATTGAATGGCGTCGTGTTTGAAATAATCGCCGAAGCTGAAGTTGCCCAGCATTTCGAAGAAGGTATGGTGACGTGCAGTGTAACCGACGTTTTCCAGGTCGTTGTGCTTACCGCCCGCACGTACACAACGCTGCGAGGTGGTTGCGCGGGAATAATTACGCTTGTCGAGGCCAAGGAAAACATCCTTGAACTGGTTCATCCCGGCGTTGGTAAACAACAAAGTAGGGTCATTGTTTGGTACCAGGGAGCTGCTGGCAACTACCTGATGTCCTTTACTATGGAAAAAATCGAGAAACGCCTGACGGATCTCAGCGGTGCTCTTGCTCATAATTATCCTGAAGAAATCAAGCTAACGAAATGTCATTACCAGCATCGGCAGCAAACTGCGCCTCTGGCAATCGAAAAGTGGGAATAAGATAAGTTTTCTTTACTGGGAAGTAAAATCCCGTATGCGCTCAATCGTCAAAATTTCGCCATATTGCCTGAATATCTTCCATCAGATAGCCACGATAGAGCAAAAAACGCTGGACCTTTACCTTATCTGAAAAATCGACTGGTAAAGGTTCACCGTATTTCCTGATTGCCTGCTCGCGCGCAAGCACTGCCCAGTCAATTTCACACTCACGCATGGCGCGCTCAATAGCCTCACGCGAGATTCCTTTCTGGCTGAGTTCCTGCCGCACTCGCGCAGGCCCATAACCTTTGCGGCTACGGCTGGCAATAAACTGCTGAACGAAGCGGTCATCATCCAGATAATGACTTTCAATGCACCAGGCAATGACCTTGTCGTAATCTTCCGGGGAAGCATCAATGTCTTCCGGCCCTTGTTTGCCCATCACCGGCGCGGCCAGCTTCCGCCGTAGTTCCTGCTCGCTGTGATCGCGCATTGCCAGAATACGCACGGCGCGGTCAAGCAGTCGGGAATAAGCGGATCGGCGGGAAGTTGCATCTGTCATAGTGAACCTTCAGAAATGCAAAAGGGCTGCATGATATGCAGCCCTTTACTGTATGCGATGTAAAACAGATTATCAGAAATCTTCGTTCGTTTCTGCTACGTCTGCACCACCGTCATCAACGGAGAAATCTGGCGTTGAATCCTGGTTATTGAGCAGTAACTCGCGCAATTTCTTCTCAATCTCTTTTGCGGTTGCCGGGTTTTCTTTCAGCCAGTTGGTCGCATTCGCTTTACCCTGACCGATTTTCTCACCGTTATAGCTGTACCATGCACCGGCTTTTTCAATCAGCTTCTCTTTCACGCCCAGGTCAACCAGTTCGCCATAGAAGTTGATACCTTCACCATACAGAATCTGGAATTCAGCCTGTTTAAACGGCGCGGCGATTTTGTTTTTCACGACCTTAACGCGGGTTTCGCTACCAACCACGTTGTCGCCCTCTTTCACTGCGCCGATACGGCGAATGTCCAGGCGCACGGAGGCATAGAATTTCAGCGCGTTACCACCGGTAGTGGTTTCCGGGTTACCGAACATAACGCCAATTTTCATACGGATCTGGTTGATGAAAATCAGTAGCGTGTTGGACTGCTTCAGGTTACCGGCCAGCTTACGCATCGCCTGGCTCATCATACGCGCCGCAAGACCCATGTGAGAGTCGCCAATCTCGCCTTCGATTTCCGCTTTCGGCGTCAGCGCCGCCACGGAGTCGACAACGATAACGTCAACCGCACCGGAACGCGCCAGCGCATCACAGATTTCCAGCGCTTGTTCACCGGTATCCGGCTGGGAACACAGCAGGTTGTCGATATCAACGCCAAGCTTACGGGCATAGACGGGATCCAGCGCGTGTTCCGCATCAATGAACGCACAGGTTTTACCTTCGCGCTGAGCGGCGGCAATAACCTGCAGCGTCAGCGTCGTTTTACCGGAAGATTCAGGCCCGTAGATTTCGACGATACGGCCCATTGGCAAACCGCCCGCGCCCAATGCGATGTCCAGAGAAAGCGAACCGGTGGAGATGGTTTCCACATCCATGGAACGGTCTTCACCCAGGCGCATGATGGAGCCTTTACCGAATTGCTTTTCGATCTGACCCAGCGCTGCCGCCAACGCTTTCTGTTTGTTTTCGTCGATAGCCATTAATTACTCCTGTCATGCCGCTTTCGGGGTAAACCGCGAAACGTGAAAGATAATGTTCTGTTGAGGCAATTATACTGTATGCTCATACAGTATCAAGTATTTTGTAGAAATTGTTGCCACAGGGTTTGTAACGCATAGGCAGTCGCCTGCCGACGTACCGCATCGCGGTCACCGCTGAAACATTCCCGGCGGGTAATCCCCTCGCCGCTTGCGCTGGCAAAGGCAAACCATACCGTACCCACAGGCTTTTCCTCACTGCCGCCATCCGGCCCCGCAATACCGCTGATCGAGACCGCGAAATGCGCGCGGGCCGCTTTTAGAGCACCAATCGCCATTTCCACGACGACAGGCTCACTCACCGCGCCATGCTGGGCCAGCGTCTCTTCGCACACGCCAATCATCTGCGCTTTGGCTTCATTGCTGTAGGTCACGAACCCGCGTTCAAACCAGGCGGAACTGCCGGCAATATCCGTAATGGCTTTGGCCACCCAACCGCCGGTGCAGGATTCCGCCGTCGTAACGGTCGCCCCGCGCGCTTTCAGCGCCAGGCCAACCTGCTCGCTTAACTGCATCAGTTCACTGTCGGTCATTTCAGCCTCTGTCAGTTAAAAAAATATGCCGCACAAGATAGCACTTTCACAACCAATGTGGGGATGGGGAGAACGTTTTACGAGGGGGATTCCAAAAATTGATCCGTTGCAAAATAAGACCCGCCGGATGGCGATGTCAGAGCATCTTATCCGGCCTACAAGCAATATCTTATCTGTAGGCCGGTTGGAGCGATTACTGTACGCGCGCCAGCGCTACCGCCTGACCCAATTGCCACACCGCCATCGCGTAGTGGGTACTGTGGTTGTAGCGGGTGATGGTGTAGAAGTTTGGCAGCCCGTACCAGTACTGATAACCGGTGCCAATATCCAGGCGCAGCAGGCTGGCCTGCTGATGATTCCCCAACGACTGCTGCGGCGTCAGACCCGCGGCGGCAAGCTGTGAAATGCTGTACTGGGTTTTAAAGCCGTTCGCCAGCCCAGGCGCCTGACCATTCGCCGGCACCGCGACCGTATCGCCTTTCACCCAGCCGTGGCCTTTGAAATAGTTCGCCACGCTACCGATGGCGTCAACCGGATCCCACAGATTAATGTGCCCATCGCCATTGAAATCGACCGCATATTTTTTATAGGAAGACGGCATAAACTGGCCGTAGCCCATCGCACCGGCGAAGGAACCTTTCAAATCGAGCGGATCATCACTTTCATCTCGCGCCATCAACAGGAAAGTTTCCAGTTCGCCAGAGAAGTATTCCGCACGACGAGGATAATTAAAGGACAGCGTCGCCAGCGCATCCAGAATTCGCGTTTTGCCCATCACGCGGCCCCAGCGCGTCTCTACGCCAATAATACCGACGATGATTTCCGGTGGTACGCCGTAGACCTGCCACGCACGGTTCAGGGCATCTTCATATTGATTCCAGAAGGCCACGCCGTTTTGCACGTTATCCGGCGTGATGAACTGCTTGCGATAACGCAGCCACGCGCCGTTAGGTCCGGCTGGAGGTTGAGTCGTCGGCGCCTGACGGTCCATCAAACGCAATACCGAGTCCAGCCGCTTGGCCTGCGACAGGATCTCCTGCAACTGCTGGCGATCAAAGCCATGCTTGTTCACCATCTTCTCGATGAACTGTTGCGCGTTCGGGTTATTGGCAAAATCGCCGCCCGTTAGCATGACATTGTGCTGTGGCTCAAGCAGGAAACCGCCGGATGGCGTACCCGTAGTCGTTTGAGTCTCTGAAGGTTTAGGTTTGCTGCTACAGGCAGCAAGCAATACGAAAAGGGGAAGTAACGCTACATAACGACGCTTGAACATGAGACATCCATTAAACAAATTCAGCCTGGGAGAAGTATGGTAAAGCATCCTCAGCCATACAAGGAAGCAGTAGTCGCTCTGCTTCACAGAATTTCCCCCCTCTTGCACTTCCGACCGTCATATTTGCGAGCGCTTACGCAATAACTTTCAAAATAAAATATTTACCTTTCATTTTGAGATCAAAATAACACTTTTAAATCTTTCGATCTGATTAAAATTAGTTTCCGTTTGGCAAGATAACTAAAAAACCCTACAGGAGAGAATAATGATCGACACCATCACACTCGGTGCTGAGTGGTTTATCGGGCTGTTCCAGAAAGGCGGAGAGGTGTTTACCGGCATGGTGACCGGTATTCTTCCCCTGCTGATTAGCCTGCTGGTCATCATGAATGCGCTGATTAACTTTATCGGCCAGCAGCGTATTGAACGTTTTGCTCAGCGCTGCGCCGGAAACCCACTGTCCCGCTATCTGCTGCTGCCGTGCATCGGCACATTTGTGTTTTGTAATCCGATGACGCTAAGCCTGGGCCGCTTTATGCCAGAAAAGTACAAGCCCAGCTACTACGCTGCGGCCTCTTATAGCTGCCATTCCATGAATGGCTTATTCCCGCACATCAACCCCGGCGAGCTGTTTGTCTATCTCGGTATCGCCAGCGGCCTGACGACGCTGGGCCTACCGCTTGGCCCGCTGGCGGTGAGCTATTTGCTGGTCGGTCTGGTCACCAACTTCTTCCGCGGCTGGGTAACCGATTTCACCACCGCCATTTTCGAGAAAAAAATGGGCATTCAACTTGAGCAGAAAGTTCATCTGGCGGGAGCAACATCATGACGCGTATTCGTATTGAAAAAGGCACCGGCGGCTGGGGCGGCCCGCTTGAACTGGATGCCGTACCGGGCAAGAAAATTGTCTATATCACTGCAGGGACTCGCCCTGCAATTGTCGACACGCTGGCGAATCTGACCGGTTGGCAGGCCGTTGATGGTTTCAAAGAGGGTGAACCGCCGGAGAGTGAAATTGGCGTGGCGATCATCGACTGCGGCGGCACGCTGCGCTGTGGGATCTATCCCAAACGTCGCATACCCACGGTAAATATTCACGCCACGGGGAAATCCGGTCCACTGGCCCAGTACATTGTCGAAGATATCTATGTCTCTGGCGTGAAAGAAGAAAACATTACTGTTGTCGGTGAAGCATCCATTGCGCCGCAACCTGCAAGCAGCACGATTGGTCGCGATTACGACGCCAGTAAAAAGATTACTGAACAAAGCGATGGTCTGTTGGCGAAAGTCGGGATGGGCATGGGGTCAGCCGTTGCTGTCCTGTTCCAGGCTGGTCGCGACACTATTGATACCGTTCTGAAAACCATTCTGCCATTTATGGCGTTCGTCTCGGCGCTGATCGGCATCATCATGGCTTCTGGTCTGGGAGACTGGATAGCCCATGGACTCGCACCGCTCGCCAGCCACCCGCTGGGACTGGTGACGCTGGCGCTGATTTGCTCTTTCCCGCTGCTGTCGCCTTTCCTCGGCCCTGGTGCGGTCATCGCCCAGGTTATCGGGGTGCTGATCGGCGTACAGATTGGCCTGGGGAACATCCCTCCCCATCTGGCGCTACCGGCCTTGTTTGCCATTAATGCGCAAGCCGCATGCGACTTTATTCCTGTGGGGTTATCGCTGGCCGAAGCGCGTCAGGACACGGTCCGCGTCGGCGTGCCATCCGTCCTGGTAAGCCGCTTCCTGACCGGCGCGCCTACCGTTCTCATCGCCTGGTTTGTATCCGGCTTTATTTACCAATAAGAGGCACTCAAAAATGACCGTGATTTATCAAACCACCATCACCCGCATCGGCCAAAGCGCCCCGGACGCACTTTGCGACCAGATGTTAATTACCTTTCGTGAAGGCGCGCCAGCGGATATTGAAGAGTTTTGCTTCATCCATTGCCACGGCGATCTGAACGGTTCTTTGCACGCCGGGATCCAGTTTGAACTGGGCCAGCATCACTACCCGGTCACCGCCGTTGGCAGCGTGGCGGAACAAAACTTACGTGAACTGGGGCATATCACCCTACGTTTTGACGGACTCAGCGAAGCGGAATTCCCTGGCACCGTACATGTGGCGGGCCCTGTACCGGACGATATCGCGCCGGGCTGTATTTTGAAGTTTGTTGCTTAAGATTGAAGGAGAAAAAGATGAATCAGGTTGCCGTTGTCATTGGTGGAGGCCAGACCCTGGGAGCGTTCCTTTGCCGTGGGCTTGCGACAGAAGGATACCGCGTCGCGGTGGTGGATATTCAAAGCGATAAAGCCGCCAACGTCGCGCAGGAGATTAACGCCGAGTTTGGCGCAGGCACAGCGTACGGTTTTGGCGCTGATGCCACCAGCGAACAGAGCGTGCTGGCACTGTCACGCGGAGTGGATGAAATATTTGGTCGCGTCGACCTGCTGGTTTACAGCGCGGGTATCGCTAAAGCCGCGTTTATCAGCGACTTTCAGCTTGGGGATTTCGACCGCTCGCTGCAGGTGAATCTGGTCGGTTACTTCCTCTGCGCCCGTGAATTCTCGCGCCTGATGATCCGCGATGGCGTTCAGGGACGCATTATCCAGATCAACTCCAAATCAGGGAAAGTAGGCAGTAAACACAATTCGGGCTACAGCGCGGCAAAATTTGGCGGCGTGGGTTTAACCCAGTCGCTGGCGCTGGATCTGGCGGAATACGGGATTACCGTCCATTCGCTGATGCTCGGCAACCTGTTGAAATCACCGATGTTCCAGTCATTATTACCGCAGTACGCTACCAAACTGGGCCTTAAGCCGGATGAAGTAGAGCAGTATTACATTGATAAGGTTCCGCTCAAACGCGGCTGCGATTATCAGGACGTGCTGAACATGCTGCTGTTTTATGCCAGTTCGAAAGCCTCTTACTGCACTGGACAATCGATTAACGTCACCGGCGGTCAGGTGATGTTCTAAGAGGTATGACTGCCCGGTGGCGCTGTGCTTACCGGGCCTACGAATATTATGTAGGCCGGATTAGGCGCAGCCGTCATCCGGCAAAATCAAAGGAGCGCATTATGGTTTCCGCACTGATTACCGTCGCCGCCATCGCCTGGTGCCTGCAACTGGCGCTTGGTGGCTGGCAAATATCCCGCTTTAACCGCGCGTTCGATAAACTTTGTCAGCGGGGTCGGGTGGGCGTGGGGCGTTCCGGCGGACGGTTTAAACCGCGCGTGGTCGTCGCCATCGCGCTTGATGAGCAACAGCGGGTTACCGATACGTTATTTATGAAAGGTCTTACCGTATTCGCCAGACCCGGCAAAATTGCCACCATAATGGGCAAACATCTTGATGATTTACAGCCTGATGTGATCTTTCCCTATGATCCGTTAGCGCAGAATGCACTATCATTGGCGCTTAAACTGAAACATGGGTAATTTCGTTGTGAATGCTAATAGCTTGCGAAATTATCATTTTGCAACCTAAATAAGTCAGGGTAATCACGCCTATGAAACCTCGTCAGCGTCAGGCTGCCATACTGGAGCACCTGCAAAAGCAGGGAAAATGCTCGGTTGAAGAACTGGCCCACTACTTTGACACGACCGGCACAACCATTCGCAAAGACCTGGTCATTCTGGAAAATGCTGGAACCGTCATTCGTACCTATGGCGGCGTAGTGTTGAACAAAGATGAATCTGACCCGCCCATCGATCACAAAACCCTAATTAACACGCATAAAAAAGAGCAGATCGCTGAAGCCGCCGTCCGTTATATCCATGATGGCGACTCCATCATTCTGGATGCGGGCAGCACCGTATTGCAGATGGTGCCGATGCTTACCCGCTTTAGCAACATCACCGTCATGACCAACAGTCTGCACATTGTTAATGCCCTTTCGGAGCTGGACAACGAGCAAACCATCCTGATGCCTGGCGGGACCTTTCGCAAAAAATCTGCGTCATTTCACGGTCAGCTGGCAGAAAACGCCTTTGAGCAATTCAGCTTTGATAAACTCTTCATGGGGACCGACGGTATTGACCTCAATGCCGGCGTGACCACCTTTAATGAGGTCTTTAGCGTCAGTAAAGCGATGTGCAATGCCGCTCGCGAAGTGATTCTGATGGCTGACTCCTCAAAATTTGGGCGTAAAAGCCCTAATGTTGTGTGCAGTCTGGAAAGCGTTGACAAGCTGATTACCGATGCGGGTATTGACCCTGCATTTCGTCAGGCGCTGGAAGCAAAAGGGATTGAAGTAATCATAACCGGAGAAACCAATGAGTGATGCACTACTGAACGCGGGCCGTCAGACGTTAATGCTGGAACTGCAGGAAGCCAGTCGACTGCCGGAGCGACTGGGCGATGATTTTGTCCGCGCCGCCAATACTATCATCCACTGTGAAGGCAAAGTCATTGTCTCCGGGATTGGCAAATCAGGCCATATTGGCAAAAAAATTGCTGCGACCCTCGCCAGTACCGGCACCCCTGCCTTTTTTGTGCATCCGGCGGAAGCGCTGCATGGCGACTTAGGCATGATTGAAAGCCGCGACGTGATGCTGTTTATCTCTTACTCCGGCGGCGCGAAAGAGCTGGATCTCATCATTCCGCGCCTGGAAGACAAATCCGTCGCCCTGCTGGCCATGACCGGAAAACCAACCTCGCCGCTGGGCCTGGCGGCCAAAGCCGTGCTGGATATTTCTGTTGAACGTGAAGCCTGCCCGATGCGCCTGGCGCCGACCTCCAGCACCGTCAACACGCTGATGATGGGCGACGCGCTGGCAATCGCCGTGATGCAGGCGCGCGGCTTTAACGAAGAAGATTTTGCCCGCTCGCATCCGGCCGGCGCGCTGGGCGCTCGTCTGTTAAATAAAGTGCATCACCTGATGCGCCGTGACGATGCCATTCCGCAGGTAACGCTGACCACCAGCGTCATGGACGCGATGCTGGAACTCAGCCGCACGGGTCTTGGTCTGGTGGCTGTCTGTGATGACGCGTCACTGGTGAAAGGCGTCTTCACTGACGGCGACCTGCGCCGCTGGCTGGTTGGCGGCGGCGCGCTCACCACGCAGGTTAGCGAAGCAATGACCCATAATGGCATTACGCTGCAGGCACAGAGCCGCGCGATTGACGCCAAAGAGATCCTGATGAAACGCAAAATCACTGCCGCACCGGTGGTAGATGAAAACGGGAAACTCACCGGCGCTATCAACCTGCAGGATTTCTATCAGGCCGGTATTATCTAATCCTTCAGCCCCAGGCGTTTCGCCAGCCGGTGCAGGTTGGCGACGTCTGTTTCCAGCGCCCGCGCGCTTGCCGCCCAATTGTGGTTATTTTGCGCCAAGGCCCGGCGGATCATCTCGCGCTGAAATGACTCCGTTGCCTCACGCAAATTGTGATGCTGCGGGATCTCTGCCACGACGTCCGGCTGCGGTACAGGGCTTTCATCCTGCAAGGCAAAATGCTGTGCCTCCAGCACCACCTCATCCCCTGCCCGGGTAGCCCTTGCCAGCACAACCGCCCGATGAATGGCATGTTCCAGCTCGCGCACGTTTCCGGGCCAGCCGTAACTCAGCAGATGATTACGCGCGCCGGGGCTTAACACAACGCGGGAAAGTCCCAGCCGCAGCCGACATTGCTCGCAAAAATAGCCTGCCAGCAGCACTACATCTTCGCCTCGCTCACGCAGTGGCGGCACGGAAAGGGGAAAAACGCTCAGACGATGAAACAGATCCGCGCGAAAATTCCCCGCCAGCACCTCTTCGCGTAAATCACGATTGGTCGCCGCCAGTACGCGCACGTCAACGCGCAGGCTGCGATCGTCCCCTACGCGCTGAATATCGCCATACTGCAATACGCGCAGCAGCTTGGCCTGCAACGCCAGCGAGAGTTCGCCAATCTCGTCGAGAAACAGCGTGCCGTTATCCGCCATTTCAAATTTACCGCTACGATTACTGATAGCCCCGGTAAAAGCCCCTTTTACGTGACCAAAAAGTTCACTTTCCGCCACGCTTTCAGGCAACGCCGCGCAGTTGAGATACACCAGCGGATTCACCGCACGCGGCGAACCTTCATGAATCGCTTTGGCTACCAACTCCTTCCCGGTCCCGGTTTCGCCGCTGATCAGTACGTTGAGATCGGACCCTGCCACAATCTCAATCTCTTTTTTCAACTGCATCATATTGGGCGACAGGCCAATCATCTGGGTTTCCGTCACCTGCTCGAAAGCCGTCGACGAACCCGGCAGCATATTCTGGCTTTCCAGTTGTTCAATCAGCAACGCATTACTCAGCGCCCCCGCAGCCAGAGCGGCAATTAGCCTAAGCTCTTCATCGCTGAAGACATCGAACTGATCGGGCTCCATGCCATCCAGCGTTAACGCACCAATCAGATTTTGTCCGGCAAACAGCGGCAACCCGATGCAGGCATGCACTTTCAGGCTCTCCTGACCCGGGATTAATCCGTCATAAGGATCGGGCAGATCGCTGTCGGCAGGAAAACGTACCACGTCCCCGGCGCGGGCAATCGCCTCCAGCCGCGGATGTCCCTCCAGCGTGAAGCGGCGGCCGAGGACATCCTGCGCCAGGCCATCGATAGCCAGCGGGATAAACTGTCGCGACTCGTAGCGCAGCAGTGCCGATGCGTCGCACTCCAGCACCTGGCGCAAGGTCGTGATCAGGCGCTGAAAACGGTCCTGATGACCGATACCGCTTTGTAATTCAATGGCGATACCCGCCAGCACATCTACTGAAAAGCTCATGGCAACCTCATTGTCATTTTGACAATTCATATTGTCATATTGACAATAAAATAAACAGTCATTTTGACTACTACTTTATAGGCAATAAATAATAAATCATTAAAAATCAAATAATTAAAAAGTTGGCACACAACCTGCAATTAACAAAATATCTTTTTAGAAAAACGCTGAATTAATTGAGGTTGCTATGTCTATTCTGGTTAAAAATAATATTCATTGGGTTGGCCAACGTGACTGGGAAGTGCGAGATTTCCACGGCACTGAATACAAAACGCTGCGCGGTAGCAGCTACAACAGCTATCTCATCCGTGAAGAAAAAAACGTGCTGATCGATACAGTAGACCATAAGTTTAGCCGTGAATTCGTGCAGAACCTGCGCAGTGAAATTGACCTCGCGGATATCGACTACATCATCATTAACCACGCGGAAGAAGATCACGCCGGTGCGCTGACCGAACTGATGTCCTGCATCCCGGACACGCCAATTTACTGCACCGCTAACGCGATTGATTCCATCACCGGCCACCACCATCATCCGGAGTGGAACTTCAACGTGGTGAAAACCGGTGATTCTCTGGACATCGGCAACGGCAAACAACTGATTTTTGTTGAAACGCCGATGCTGCACTGGCCTGACAGCATGATGACCTACATGACCGGCGATGCGGTACTGTTCAGTAACGATGCCTTCGGCCAGCATTACTGCGACGAACGTCTGTTCAATGATGAAGTTGACCAGACCGAACTGTTCGAACAATGCCAACGCTACTACGCCAACATCCTGACCCCGTTCAGCCGTCTGGTGACGCCGAAAATCACTGAGATCCTCGGCTTCAACCTGCCGGTCGATATGATTGCCACCTCCCACGGTGTGGTATGGCGCGACAACCCAACGCAGATCGTTGAGCTGTACCTGAAATGGGCGGCCGATTATCAGGAAGACCGCATCACCATCTTCTACGACACCATGTCCAACAACACCCGCATGATGGCGGACGCCATTGCCCAGGGCATCAATGAAGTTGACCCGAACGTGGCGGTGAAAATCTTTAACGTCGCCCGTAGCGACAAAAACGACGTCCTGACCAACGTCTTCCGTTCTAAAGGCGTACTGGTCGGTACTTCCACCATGAACAACGTGATGATGCCGAAAATCGCCGGACTGGTGGAAGAGATGACCGGCCTGCGTTTTCGTAACAAACGCGCCAGCGCCTTTGGTTCTCACGGCTGGAGCGGCGGCGCAGTTGACCGCCTGTCCACCCGTTTACAAGATGCCGGTTTTGAGATGTCGCTTAGCCTGAAGGCGAAATGGCGTCCGGATCTGGATGCGCTGGAACTGTGTCGTCAGCACGGTCGTGAAATTGCACGTCAGTGGGCGCTTGCTCCGCTACCGGAAACGACCGTCAAAGCGACAACCAAAGAAGAAGAGTGCGCTTGTGCCGCTGCGGCTGCGGCTGACCTCGGCCCAAGCATGCAGTGCAGCGTGTGCCAGTGGATTTACGATCCAGCAAAAGGCGAACCGTTGCAGGATGTCGCGCCAGGTACCCCATGGAGCGATGTGCCGGATAACTTCCTGTGCCCGGAATGTTCATTAGGTAAAGACGTCTTCGACGTACTGGCAACGGAGGCAAAATGAGCCACGGAATTGTCATTATTGGTTCGGGCTTCGCCGCCCGCCAGTTAGTCAAAAATATCCGTAAACAGGATGCAACTGTTCCGTTGACCCTGATTGCCGCTGACAGCATGGATGAGTACAACAAGCCCGATCTCAGCCACGTTATCAGTCAGGCACAGCGTGCAGACGACCTCACCCGCCAGTCGGCGGGGGAGTTTGCCGAACAGTTTAATTTGCGCCTGTTCCCCTACACCTGGGTGACCGACATCGACACCGATGCCCACATCGTGAAAAGTCAGGACCAACAGTGGCAGTACGACAAGTTGGTGCTGGCGACGGGGGCTTCAGCCTTTGTGCCTCCAGTCACCGGACGTGAGTTAATGCTCACATTGAACAGTCAGCAAGAATACCGCGCCTGTGAAACGCAACTGCGTGATGCCCAGCGGGTACTCATTGTCGGCGGCGGTCTGATTGGCAGTGAGCTGGCGATGGATTTTTGTCGTGCCGGTAAAGCGGTAACACTTATCGACAACGCCGCCAGCATTCTGGCCTCGCTGATGCCACCGGAAGTCAGCAGTCGCTTACAGCATCGTCTGACCGATATGGGTGTGCATCTGCTGCTGAAATCACAGCTTCAGGGTCTGGAAAAAACTGAATCGGGTATTCGCGCCACGCTCGATCGTAGTCGCCGCGTAGAAGTCGATGCGGTGATCGCCGCCACCGGTCTGCGCCCGGAAACGGCGCTGGCGCGTCGTGCCGGATTGAGCATTAATCGTGGCGTCTGCGTCGACAGCTATCTGCAAACCAGCCACCCGGACATTTATGCCCTCGGCGACTGCGCGGAAATTAACGGTCAGGTGCTGCCGTTCCTGCAGCCGATTCAACTGAGCGCCATGTATCTGGCGAAAAACCTGCTCGGCGGCAATGCTCCGCTGAAGCTACCTGCCATGCTGGTAAAAGTTAAAACGCCGGAACTGCCATTGCATCTGGCGGGGGAAACCCAGCGGCGCGATCTGAACTGGCATATTGCCGCGGAAGCGCAAGGTATGGTGGCCAGAGGAATGAACGACGAAGGCCAGCTATGTGCGTTTGTGGTCAGTGAAGACCGGATGAAAGAGGCCTTTGCGCTGCTGAAAACATTGCCCTTGTAAGTCTGTGGTGCCGGATGGCGCCGCGCCTTATCCGGCAATGCTGCTACTGATTTATTAACCTCACGCACATGGACGTGCGTTGCCACTTGTCGGTATGCCCCGACATGTTTTTCTTGCCCCGCCAGTCCCGGGGCTTTTTTTTATTTTTGCGCCAACCAGCGCGCCGCGGCAATCACGCCCTGCCCCAGCGATAATCCCCCATCACCCGCCGGTAAACGCTGCGGGAACAGTAAGGTGAAATCAGCCAGATAAAATGCCAGCCGCGATGACAACAAACGGTTATGCATCACGCCACCGCTGAATACTAACGTCTTAACGCCACGCGCTTCAGCCTGCTCACGCATCAGCGTGGCAAACCCACACGCCAGCGCATCATGAAACGCCCACGCTCTTGCTGCAGGCGCCCCCTGCCAGTTCAGCCATTGCTGCCAAAAAACAGCCAGGTCAAGCTCATTACCTTGCAAGGGGATTGTTACCGGATGCTCAACGCCTTCACATTGCGATGCCAGTGCCTCCAGCGCGCAGGCAGCCTCGCCTTCATAGCTCAGCGAAGTCGGTGCGCACTGGAGCGCGGCGGCAACGGCATCAAACAGCCGTCCGCACGATGACGCCAGCGGCGCATTGATCCCCCGCTCAATGGCGCATGTCAGCACGTTCCAGTTTTGCTGTTGCAGCGCCGATGTTTCCGGGAATCGCTGCCAGTCAGGGACAAAACGCAGACACTGCGCGAGCAGGTTACGCCACGGCTGCTTTGCTGCCAGATCACCGCCCGCCAGCGCGACCGCGGGTAAGCCGCCCAGGTGTTCGCATTCACGATAGTTGACCCGCAAACACTCTCCGCCCCACAGTGCGCTGTTTGCTCCCATGCCGATACCGTCTACCGTCAGAGCGATAACGTCTCCACAGTCCAGCGGCCAACCGTGCTCAGCCATACACGCAGCGGCATGCGCATGGTGATGCAGCACCGTTTCGGTCGGCAGATTCATCTCACTGGCCCACTGGCTGGAAACATAGCCGGGGTGAGCGTCATGCACGATACGCTGTGGCGTAAAGTCATAAATATTCTGGATCAGGCGCAGCGCATCACGCCACTGCTGCTGGATGCCGTCATCGCTGAGATCCCCCAAATGCTGACTGATAACCGCCTGTTCGCCACGTACCAGACAGAAGGTATTTTTTAGATCCGCACCTAAACACAGCATCGGCGGCACGTCACGAAAACCCGGCGGCAACGCGACCGCATCCGGCACGTAACCCCGCGAGCGGCGCAGCATTTCCCCGCTTTCACGCACCACGGAGTCATCCATGCGCTGCACAATTTCGCGGTTATGCAGCAGGAAACCGTCGGCAATTTCGCGTAAATCTTCCAGCGCCTGCGCGTTGGTAATGGCTGGCGGCCTGCCGCTGAGGTTGCCGGAGGTCATTACCAGCGGGCACTGCATCTCTTGTAACAGGAGATGCTGCAACGGATTCGCTGGCAGCATAACGCCAACTTCCGTTAACCCTGGCGCTATTCCCTCGCTCAATGCCGCTACATAGCGTTTTTGCACCAATACGATCGGCGCGGCAGGGGTGGTTAACAGACGACACGCAGCTTCAGGCAGTCCGTCGTCAGCAGGCAACATCACCGCCAACGGTTTAGCCGGGCGATGTTTACGCAACCGGAGCAGCGCCACAGCATTATCATTTTGCGCATCGCAGACCAGATGAAAACCGCCAATGCCTTTCACAGCGACAATGCCGCCCGCTTTTAGCAACGCTACTGCCGCCTGCAGCGCCTCTTCTTTTTCCGCTCGCTCACCCGCGCTTAGCCACTCAAGATGTGGACCGCATTGCGGGCAGGCAACGGGTTGGGCGTGAAAGCGACGGTCATAGGGATCGCGATACTCTGTATCGCATTGCGCACAGAGAGGGAAGGACGCCATCACGGTAAACGGACGGTCGTACGGCATGGCGCGGATAATCGTAAAACGCGGACCACAATGGGTACAGTTGATGAAGGGGTAGCGATAGCGACGTTCGCCGGGGGTGTTCATTTCAACAAGGCATTCGGGACAGGTCGCCGCGTCCGGGACAATTTGCGTATTCATCGTACCGCCTGCACTTTGGCGAATCGAGAAATCGGCAGGCTGCTGCGTCCAGGCGAATGGCTCGCTCTCAATGCTATCAATGCGCGCCAGCGGCGGACAATATTGATGCAATTGCGCAATAAACTCCGCCGGATCTTCCTGTAAGCGCACCACCACACCGTCACCGTCGTTGCACACGTCGCCATGCAGTTGCAGGCGCTGCGCCAGTTGCCAGACGAAGGGGCGAAACCCGACGCCCTGTACCTTGCCGCGAATACGCAGTTGTACGCCGGAGTGGTTGTTGATTGTCATTATGTCCTTCCCGCAGTCATCTATCCCGGTTTGCCGGATGGCGCTACGCTTATCAGGCCTACGTGAATGCGAAAAGTAGGCCGGATAAGGCGAAGCCGCCATCCGGCATAAGTACTACCGTATTTTACGCGGATTTTTAGCGATCAGAACAGCAAAGATGCGGTGGAGTCCAGCGCCGCGCGGCGGCGTTTTTCAGCGCTCAGTTGCTCAAGCTTATTGCGATCCACATAAATCAGCGCGTGAGTCGGGCAGACTTCCATACAGGCAGGACCCGCTTCGCGGTGGTGGCACAGGTCGCACTTGTTGGCTTCGGCTTTTTCTGCACGAACGTTCAGGCCCGCGCCGCTGTTACGCACAACCGGACGCACGACAACTTCCATTGCCCCATAAGGACACGCCACCACGCAGGTTTTACAGCCAATGCAGCGTTCCTGCATCACATGGACAAAGCCTTTATCACGGCTGATTGCACCGTTTGGACAGACGTTAGCGCACGGCGCGTCTTCACACTGGCGGCACAGCGTCGCCGTGGAGACGTTAACGCCTTTGATGACGTGAATGCGGGGTAAAAAGGTTTCAGGGGTCAGCGATGCGCAGTCCTGGTTATCCTGATGGGATACTACGCAGGCCACTTCACAGGTACGGCAACCAATGCATTTATTGGCGTCTGCAATGATGAAACGGTTCATCAATTTCTCCAGCAATGACAGATTATCTGCCGAAGCATTCACGAATCGTGCCAAATTTTAATGCACTGTTATTAAAGGGTTTTTATTTTGATGGATGTGAGAATGGTGTGTCATCGTCACTAGTGACGATGACAAATGACAGCCGTCAGCGCGAAACGTATGGCGCAACAGAATCGCGCTGAATGAGTTCCCCGGTGAAGATTTTTGGCGGCGTAAATGCCCCGTCACCCAGCATAAATATCAGGCGACCAATCGTTTCCTGGATCATTTCCGTCACCGGAATTTTGACGCTGGAAAGCGCCGGAATAGTGTATGGCGCGATGGCGATATCATCGAAACCAATCACCGACACCTGGGCAGGCACACGGATACCCTGATCATGCAACTGCTTCATCGCGCCTATCGCCATATCATCATTGCTGGCCACCAGCGCGGTAAAATTGACCTTGCGTGAAAGCAGCGTATCAACGCCCGCGGCACCGCAGGCTGGCGTCCACTTTCCTTTGACAATCAAATCATTATTTAGCGAAATGCCATGCGCAGCCAGCGCGTCTTTATAGCCTGAGAGTCGTTCCACGCCGGTAGGCGAATCCATCGAGCCGGTAATAAAACCAATCTCCTGGTGCCCGGCGGCAATCAACTGCGCAACGGCGTTAAAGCTGGTTTGTTTTTGATCGCACCAGACGCTGTGGCTACTGTTTTTACGCAGCCGTCGATTAAGCACCATAATCGGCTGGGCGTGCGCGTCAATGATCTCGTCTATTTCATCCACGCTGAGAAAACGCGGATAGATCATAATCGCGTCACAGCGCAGGTCGAGTAAGTACTGGATCGCCTGACGCTCTTCCTCTGCGCTATGCTTACCATCAGCCAGCAACAACTGGCGCCCCTTATCCTCCGCCATCCGCGCGGTGTGAAACAGCAGCTCGCTGAAATAGACGCCATGATAAAGAGTATTGGTCACCACCAGACCCAGCGTCTGCGTGGTCTTCGCCGCCAGGCTGCGCGCCAGTAAATTAGGGCGGTAACCACTCTCTTCAATGGCCTGAAACACACGGTCTTTGGTTTCCTGGCTGACGTAACCGTTCCCGGAAAGCACCCGGGAGACCGTCGCTTTCGACACCCCGGCACGCTTCGCCACCTCCAGCATCGTGGTCATAGTACTCATCCCTTTGCTCTTAATGTGACGCAGTGTACTGCACCGTTTCGCCGCTGTCCTCGCTGCTAAAACGCGGCGCCTGACATCTGGTGATCATCATCACAATTATAAAAACAATAAAAATTAATCCTTGTTTAAAGAATATAAATTAAACATGATTTTGTGGAACCGGTTTCCTATCTGAGTTTCATCAACTCAGAAACGTGACCTGCGCAAACGGATAAAACATAACGTACCCTACTGATAAAACAGGATTAAATCCGATGTCCAAGAATTATGCAGCGCTGGCGCGCTCCGTTGTGACGGCTCTGGGAGGCGTCGACAACATCACAGCAGTGACCCACTGTATGACCCGTTTGCGTTTCGTTATCAAAGATGATGCGCAGGTCGATAGCGCGACGCTGAAAACGCTTCCTGGCGTGCTGGGCGTAGTACGTAACGATAATCAGTGTCAGGTGATCATCGGCAACACCGTTTCACAGGCGTATCGCGAAGTTGTCAGCCTGCTACATGCCAACATGCAACCTGCTGAGCCGCAAACCAAACCCCGGCTGACGCTGAAACGGATTGGCGCGGGGATCCTCGATGCGCTGATCGGCACGATGTCACCGCTGATCCCGGCAATTATCGGTGGATCAATGCTCAAGCTGCTGGCAATGGTTCTGGAAATGACCGGCGTGCTGGTGAAAGGATCGTCCACCCTCACCATTCTGACCGTTATCGGCGACGGCGCATTTTTCTTCCTGCCGCTGATGGTCGCCGCTTCGGCAGCCATCAAATTCAAAACCAACATGTCGCTGGCAATTGCTATTGCGGGTGTGCTGGTCCATCCCAGTTTTATCGATCTGATGGCAAAAGCCGCGCAGGGTGAGCACGTTGAGTTCGCCCTGATCCCGGTGACGGCGGTCAAATACACCTACACTGTGATCCCGGCACTGGTCATGACCTGGTGTCTGTCATATATCGAACGTTGGGTGGATCGTATCACGCCGGCAGTGACCAAAAACTTCCTCAAACCGATGCTGATCGTGCTGATCGCCGCCCCGCTCGCGATCGTTTTAATCGGCCCGATTGGTATCTGGATCGGTAGCGCAATTTCAGCGCTGGTCTATACCATTCACGGCTATCTCGGCTGGCTGTCGGTCGCCATTATGGGCGCATTGTGGCCGCTGTTGGTGATGACGGGTATGCACCGCGTGTTTACGCCCACCATTATCCAGACCATTGCCGAAACCGGTAAAGAAGGCATGGTGATGCCCTCTGAAATCGGCGCCAATCTGTCGCTGGGCGGTTCATCGCTGGCGGTGGCATGGAAAACCAAAAACCCGGAACTGCGTCAGACAGCGTTAGCGGCCGCCGCTTCAGCCATCATGGCAGGCATTTCCGAACCCGCGCTGTACGGCGTGGCGATCCGTCTGAAACGCCCACTGATTGCGAGCCTAATCAGCGGGTTTATCTGCGGTGCCGTTGCCGGTATGGCTGGACTGGCGAGTCATTCCATGGCGGCCCCTGGCCTGTTCACCAGCGTCCAGTTTTTCGATCCGGCTAATCCGATGACCATTGTCTGGGTGTTTGGCGTGATGGCGCTGGCGGTCGTGCTTTCCTTTGTATTAACACTGATTCTCGGCTTTGAAGATATTCCTGTCGAAGATACTGCCGCGCAGGCCAGAAAAAATCAGGCCGCACAAGCGGGCAATATCAATGGAGCCAGCATTTGACTGGCATGAACTGAGGTTAACTATGTCTGTTTTTCCGCAAGGATTTTTATGGGGCGGCGCGCTGGCCGCCAACCAGTCTGAAGGGGCATACCGGGAAGGCGGCAAAGGGCTGACCACCGTCGATATGATCCCCCATGGCGAACACCGGATGCCGGTTAAACTGGGTCAGGAGAAGCGCTATACGCTTCAGGACGACGAATTTTATCCCAGCCATCAGGCGATCGACTTTTATCATCGCTACAAGGAAGATATTGCGCTGATGGCGGAAATGGGGTTTACGGTTTTTCGCACCTCAATAGCCTGGAGTCGTCTCTACCCTAACGGCGACGAACTGGCGCCTAATGAAGAAGGTATCGCTTTTTACCGGGACGTTTTTGCCGAGTGTAAAAAATACGGTATTGAGCCGTTAGTCACGCTATGTCACTTCGATGTGCCCATGCATCTGGTTACCGAGTACGGCTCCTGGCGGAACCGCAAAATGGTGGAGTTCTTTACCCGTTACGCCCGCACCTGCTTCGAAGCCTTTGACGGTCTGGTGAAATACTGGCTGACGTTCAACGAAATCAACATCATGCTGCACAGCCCTTTTTCAGGGGCCGGGCTGGTATTTGAAGAGGGTGAAAATCAGGATCAGGTGAAATATCAGTCCGCCCACCACGAACTGGTTGCCAGTGCCCTGGCGACGAAAATCGCCCATGAAGTGAATCCGCAAAACCGGGTCGGTTGCATGCTGGCGGGCGGTAATTTTTATCCTTATTCCTGTAAACCAGAAGATGTGTGGACCGCGCTGGAAAAAGACCGCGAAAACCTGTTCTTTATTGATGTGCAGGCGCGCGGGGCTTATCCCGCCTACTCCGCCCGGGTGTTTCGCGAAAAGGGCGTGACGATAGAAAAAGCCGCAGAAGATGACGACATCCTGAAGAACACCGTCGATTTCGTCTCGTTTAGCTATTACGCATCACGCTGCGCCTCCGCTGACATGAACACGGGCAACACCAGCGCTGCCAACGTAGTGAAATCACTGCGTAATCCGTACATTGCCGCCAGCGAATGGGGCTGGGGTATCGATCCGCTTGGCCTGCGCATCACGATGAATATGATGTATGACCGTTATCAGAAGCCGCTGTTTCTGGTGGAAAACGGGCTGGGGGCGAAAGATGAAATGGATGCCAACGGCGAGATCAATGACGACTATCGCATTCGCTATTTACGCGAACACATCCGCGCCATGGCTGACGCCATTGAAGATGGTGTGCCGCTAATGGGTTACACCACCTGGGGCTGCATCGATCTGGTTTCCGCCTCAACCGGCGAGATGAGCAAGCGTTACGGTTTTGTGTATGTAGACCGGGACGATGCGGGCCAAGGCACGCTGACGCGTACCCGCAAAAAATCATTCTGGTGGTACAAAAAAGTGATCGCCAGTAACGGGGCCGATCTGGCGTAATTCCTCAGCCGGAGGGTTTTGTAATCCTCCGGCAGAATCACCTATTTTCATTTCATGAATTGCATTCCAAATGTGGAATCTTCCTTCCAGTTTCCGGTTTGCCCTTGCGCATTTTTACTGGCATTTTATTCAGTAGTTTTGCTCTTATCCGTTCACCACAAGGAAGCGTTCATGTCTGATGAAAATGGCACAACAGCAGTGGTTATCACCAAACCCGTACGTCGTTTGAAAGTGGGCTATGTCAGAAAACGCCATGAAGATCGTAATACGGGTTTCACGCTCCGTATCAGTCGGCATGCCTCGCTAACGCTGAACGGCGACTGGCTGGAACAAGCGGGATTCCCTACCGGGACGGCAGTGAATGTTTCGGTGATGCAGGGGAAATTAATTATCGAGCAGGCAAGTGAAGAACAGAGTGTGTGAGGCTCAAAACAGGCCGGATGCCACTGGCATCCGGCGTTGGTAAGATTACTCTTCTGGCGCTTCTAACCCGGAAAATCCACCGTGGCCTTCCCATCCGGCTAATCGTTGATAGACAGTCTCGACCGCATCTTTGATCGGCTGCGTCATCGGGTAATAAAAACCGACAATATCCGGCTGAATACCGAGGAAGATCACCTCGCCAACATCCTCTTTTAGCTGATCGACCAGATAGTTCAGCGGCATGTTGTGGGTGGTCATCATGAACATTTCAGCAATATCATCCGGGTCGATAATGCGGATTTCACCCGGGTTTAACCCCATGTCGGTGGCATCCACAATCAACAGACGCTGCGGGCGCAGTTCACGGATAGCGACGATATCGTTTTCCGGCGCGCTGCCGCCGTCGATGACAACCCAGTTGCCCTGAGGATTGGCAGCGCACATTTCCGCCAGTAGCGGACCCGCGCCGTCATCGCCCATCATGCTGTTGCCGACACAAAGTAAAACGTCAGTCACGGTGTCTCCTCACCATCAGATAGATGGCGCTTTCCTGGTGAATATCATGCAGCATGCTGAGCATCAGCTTGCTCCACTCCTGCTGCTGCGGAGTCTGCACGGCGCGCGCATCATCAAACGCGCGCGCCAGCATTTGCACATGGTTGAAATCGATGACGATCTCGCCATACTTCGGCACGCCTTCCATTTTCCGCCGGGCTTCGCTGCCCTCGGCAAGGGTGGCTATCCACGCCAGATATTCATCCCACGGACAGGTTAACGCCGCTTCCAGGCAATCGATGATCCCAAGGTGGTGACCAATCGCCAGGCTGTAATAGACAACCTGCTGCGCCTCTGCGGGCGTCGCATCGTTCTCATCAATAAACTTACGGCTCAGTTGACTGAACACCACCGTTTCACTCATCGGATACGCGCCTCTTCGACTACATGGTTAAGATGCGTGACGATTTCGGTCAGACGCGGATCGTTTTCCGCTTCCAGCCAGCGCGCCACCTGATGTTCACCCTGCCCTAACTGCGTCATATAGTCATCAGCAATCTGGCGACCGTAGCGGTAACCCGCCAGACGGCGAGCTTCGCGGTCCACCTTCACACGCAGCGGTTGAACCATATCCGGATGCAGAATTTCAGCGGGCTGTTCGTCCAGTTCACCTGGCGCACGCGCATGAATTTTCTGTTCCAGCAGACCCAGCGCCATCGCAAAACCGTACAGCGTTGCCGCAGGCGTCGGCGGACAGCCAGGAATATACACGTCCACCGGAACGATTTTATCCGTGCCGCCCCATACGCAGTATAAGTCGTGGAAGATACCGCCGCTGTTACCGCAGGCGCCGTAAGAGATACAAATTTTCGGATCCGGCGCAGACTGCCAGGCGCGCAGCGCCGGAGAACGCATCGCGCGGGTTACCGCGCCGGTAAACAGCAGGATATCCGCATGACGCGGCGACGGTACCACTTTGATACCAAAGCGTTCGGCATCAAACAGCGGAGAGAGCGTGGCGAAAATTTCGATTTCGCAGCCGTTGCAGCCGCCGCAGTCCACACGATAAACATACGCTGAACGCTTGATGCTTTTCAGCAGCGATGCTTTCATGCTGGCAATGGATTCATCCACCGTCATCGGTACCGGAATACCGTTGGCGTCACGTGGGCCTAATAAATTGCTCATCAGCTGGCCTCTTTCATATGGCGAGTCAGTTCAATACGGTCAGACGGCACCAGACATTTCTGGCGCTTACAATCCGGGCAGGTCTCAAAGCTTTCACGGTGGTTTTCCGCGCGGCTGTCACCGTTGTGTTTGAGCAGCGCAATGGCGTAATCAATCTCTTTTTGTACCGCGAACGGGCGGTTACAGACGCGGCAGTTACACAGCGAAAAGCGAGACTGCTGCAGGAAATCTTCTTTCTTCCATACCGCCAGCTCATATTCCTGCGACAGCTTGATCGCCGCCGTCGGGCAAACTTCTTCGCAGCGGGCGCAGAAGATGCAGCGACCGAGGTTGAACTGCCACGCCAGCTCATTGGTAACCAGATCGGTTTCAACCGTCAGCGCATTGGATGGACACGCATTGACACAGGCCGCGCAGCCAATGCACTGCTGCGGATTGTGCTCGGGTTTACCGCGGAAATTTTTATCGACCGCAATCGGCTCCAGCGGATACGACGACGTCGGCGCCCCGGTTTTGATGACTTTTTTGATAAAGGTAAACATGGCGATTCCTTATTTCAGCGGCGAGTTTTTACGCTCGATGCTGTAGCGCTCAAGTTCTTTGTACGGTACGACTTTGCTCTTCTTCTTACGCACATCGACCACGGTCATACGGTCAGTACAGGAGTAGCAAGGATCGAGGCTACCGATAATCAGCGGGGCATCGGAAACAGTGTTGCCACGCAGCATGTAACGCAGCGTTGGCCAGTTGGCGTAGGTCGCCGCACGGCAGCGCCAGCGATACAGTTTCTGGTTATCGCCGGTCATGCTCCAGTGGATGTCATCGCCGCGCGGCGCTTCGGCAAAGCCCAGCGCGAAGCGGTGAGGAATATAGGTAAAGCCTTCCACCGCCAGCGGGCCGCCCGGCAGGTTGTCCAGACCAAAGTCGATCATGTTCAGTGCGGTATAGACTTCATTGATACGGACTTTAAGACGAGAAATAACGTCGCACCCCTGCTCGCTGTGCACTTCCATCGGCAGCAAACCATAACCCACAAATGGGTGATCGGCGCGGGTGTCACGCGCGTGACCGCTGGCGCGAACCATCGGACCGACGTTACTAAAGTCGCGGGCGATCTCCGGATCCAGACGACCAATACCCACGGTACGCTGTTCCATGTTCGGCGTGCTGAGCAGCATATCGACCAGTTCCTGCACCTCACGACGCATCTGCTGCGCCAGTTGACGGGTCTGGATCATATCGTCTTTCAGCAGGTCACGACGGATACCGCCGATCAGGTTCATACCGTAAGTTTTACGCGCCCCGGTGAGGATCTCCGCCATCTTCATCGACGTTTCACGCACGCGGAAGAACTGCATAAAGCCGGAATCAAAACCGGTGAAGTGACAGGCCAGGCCGAGGTTCAGCAGGTGCGAGTGCAAGCGCTCCACCTCCAGCAGAATGGCGCGGATCATCTGCGCGCGTTCCGGCACCACGATACCCATCGCATTCTCTACGGAGGTAGTATAGGCGGTGCTGTGGGCAAAACCGCAGATGCCGCACACGCGGTCCGACAGGAACGTCACTTCGTTGTAACCCATACGGGTTTCCGCCAGTTTCTCCATGCCGCGGTGGACATAGAACAGACGATAGTCGGCGTCGATGATGTTCTCGCCGTCAACAAACAGACGGAAGTGACCGGGTTCATCGGAGGTCACGTGCAGCGGGCCAATCGGCACCACGTTATTTTTCTTGTCGCCCAGTTCGTTGATGAACTCGTAGGTTTCAGCATCGGTGGTCGGCGCCGGGCGCTGACGATAATCCATACTGTCTTTACGCAGCGGATACAGCTCGTCCGGCCAATCATCCGGCAGCACCAGACGACGTTCATCCGGCAAACCGACCGGAATCAAACCGTACATGTCGCGCACTTCACGCTCGCCCCAGACGGCTGCCGGAACGCGTGGCGTCACGGATGGGAATTCCAGCTTATTGGCATCCACTTCAACGCGGACGGTAATCCAGCACTTGGTACCCTGCTCCATCGACATCACGTAATAAACGGCGTAATGGCCGCATAGCTGACGTTCGTCGTTACCAAACAGCACGGACAACCAGCCGCCCTGTTTGTAGTACAGGAACTCAACCACTTCCGGCAGGTAGTTCACCTTGACGGTGATCGTCAGCTGATCTTTGGTCTGCCAGGCTTCATCCAGCACCACGCCCGGAAAGGCCTGGTGCAGAGCGGCGAGATAGTGTTGACCTAATTTTTCTTCAGACATGCTCAAACTCTCTTAAATCACGCCACCAGCAAGGAGACGAACGCTAAAAACGCAAACCCAAAACCGGCCCAGGTCACGCGTGAAGTGGCGCAAAAACGCAGACGCGCCATGCTGTTTTCGAACAAGGCAATGACCAGCACGCCGAGGACCAGCTTGACGACGGCAATCACCAGCGCCAGCAGCAGCCCACCCGCGGTGAAGGTCTCCATCTGTCCCCACGGCAGGAACACGCCGACGAACATTTGCAGTACGACCAATTGTTTGAGGCTAATACCCCATTTCAGCACCGCAAAACCGCTGCCGCTGTATTCGGTCAATGGACCTTCCTGCAGTTCCTGCTCTGCTTCCGCCAGATCGAACGGCAGTTTGCCCATTTCGATAAAGGTGGCGAAAGCACAGGCGCACAGGGCCAGAATCAGCGGGATGCTGCGCGCAGCAGGCCAGTGGTAAACGGTATCGGCGATATTGCTGATATGGGTTGAACCCGCAACCTGCGCCGCCACCCACAGTCCCAGCAGCAGGATAGGTTCAACCAGCACGCCGAGCATCGCTTCGCGGCTGGCGCCAATAGCAGTAAACGGGCTACCAGTATCCAGGCCCGCGATAGAGAAAAAGAAACGGGCGATGGCGAACAGGTAAATTAAGGTGATCAGATCGCCCAATTGCGGCAGCGGTGAACCAACGGTCACTACCGGCAACGCGGTGGCAATAGTCAGCATCACGCCCACCATCACAAACGGCGTCAGGCGGAAAACCCAGCTGGAATCCGCAGGCGCAATGCTTTGACGGCCCAGCAGTTTGATAATGTCGCGGTATTCCTGCAAAACGCCTGGACCTCGACGATTATGCAAACGCGCACGCGCCACGCGGGTCACACCGGACAGCAGCGGCGCCACGGCAAACAGCACCAGCGCCTGAATTAACGGATATAAAACACTCATTTTCAGGCTCCTCGTGAAACCACAATCACCACCAGCACCGCCAGCTCAATCAACGCCAGGCGACGAAACAGTACCGGGGCGGCCGCATTCTGCCAGCCCGGAACCAGTGATACCGGGTTCAGCCATTTACGCAATTTGAGTACCGGGGCAAAGGCTTCTTTCACCGGCATGGCAAAACCGTGGGCGGTAATGACCATTGACTGCTCGTGATCGTAACCACACACCCATGCCGCACCGCGTGAACGCGACGGCAGACGGTTGCCTTTGAAAATTGCCATGATGATGAACGGCAGCAGCGGACACGCGATCAGCAGCAGCGTGATCATTGGCTGAGAAACGGTGGTGTTCGCGGTTTCCAGCGGCAGTGGAACGGCAGAGGAAATCATCGGCAGCAGCCACGGCGCAGCAACGCCGCCAATCACGCAGCAGATAGCCAGCGCAACCACGCTCACGCCCATCAGGATTGGCGCGCAGCAGGCATTTTCAGCTTCCTTCGTGCGCGGCGTGCCAAGGAACGTAACGCCGTACACTTTCGCCATACACATCACCGCCAGCGCGCCAGTAATCGCCAGTCCTACCGCCAGCAACGGCCCTAACAGACGACCGACAAACGCGCCGCTGTTGCCAAGCTTAAAGAAGGACTGATAGATGACCCACTCACCGGCAAAACCGTTCAGCGGCGGCAGTGCGGCCATCGCCATCAGGCCAACCAGCATCGCCAGAGAGATAATCGGCATACGTTTACCGATACCGCCCAACTTCTCGATATCACGATGACCGGTACGGAACCAGATGCTGCCAGCACCGAGGAACAGAACGCTTTTGAACAGGCTGTGGTTGACCAGATGATACAGACCACCGGTCAAACCCAACGCAATCAGCGCCGGTTGATTCAGTGAAATCCCGGTTACGCCAGCGCCCAGCCCCAGCAGAATAATGCCGATGTTTTCCAGCGTGTGGTACGCCAGCAAACGCTGGATGTTATGTTCCATTAGCGCATACAGACCGCCGACAAATGCGGTGATCATACCCAGCACCAACAGCGTAATGCCCCACCACAGCGGCGCGTTACCGCCCAGCAGCGACAGGGAGAGAATACCCAGCAGACCGACCTTCATGACCACGGTAGAAAACAGTGCCGCAGCCGGCGCGCTGGCGTTGGCGTGTGCCTGCGGCACCCAACCGTGCAGTGGGATAATCCCGGCCAGCAGGCCAAAACCAGCCACGCCCAGCAGCCAGATGTCAGACCCAAGCGGCAGCTCCTGGGTGCGCAGATCGAGCAGACGCAGTTCCAGCGTACCGTAGCGCTGCCACACCAGGTAGCAGGCAATCGCCAACAGCAGCGTGCCGATGCGCCCCAGCGCAAACCACAGCTTGCCTTCTTTACTGCAACCGGTCAGGAACACCGCGCACAGCGCCATGATTTCCGCCATCACCACCAGCGTACCGAGGTTGCTGGCAACCACCGCACATACCGCTGCGGCCATCAGCAGATTCACCAGCAGGCCGTTGGCTTTCACCTGTGGATGGCGATGCCAGTCAATGTTGTACAGGCTGACAAACAGACCGCACAGGCCCAGAGTAATCAGCCAGATAGCGTTCAACGGGGTAATTTGCAGGCTGTGACCAATAAACGGCATCACACCGCTTACCGCCAGCGCGTTGGTCAGCACCATAAAACCCGCGCCAGCCGTACACAAACTGCCAACCGCGCCGCCAACCCCTGCAATCCAGCCGCTCAGCGGTTTATGAAATGAAAACAGAAATGCCAGAACCGCAGCCGCTGTAAACCAGGCCACGCCGCTGTTAATCAGTGAAATTGCGCTCATTTTGCATCTCCACTTTGAGCCTGCTGAAACAAGGTGAGATCGCCGAAGTCGGTATTGAAAGTCAGCTCACGCTTACGTTTGCTGGCGCGGGCGATATCCATGTTGCTCACCAGATGCAGGGCTTTGGTCGGACACATGCGTACACAGGCCGGACCTTGCTCGTCAAAACTACACAGATCGCATTTCACCGCGATGGCACGAATGCCCGGAACCCAGTCCAGCAGCGTGCTTACGCGAGCTGGAGCTGGCGGGGCCGGCGGCGCTTTTGATGTATTGGCGTTTGCCGGGATATGCAGCGGACGGCTACCGGAAAACTCAATAGCGCCGAACGGACAGGCGATCCCGCACAGTTTGCAGCTTACGCACAGGCTTTCATTCAGCTGTACGGCGCCGTCAACGCGATTAATCGCATTAACCGGACAAACGGTAGCGCAAGGCGCATCTTCACACTGGTGGCAAAGCTGCGGCGCGGATTCTTTTTCATTTAACATCACTTTCAGGCGCGGCATTGACTGCAGGCCATGCTGGCGATGTGTCTCTGAGCAGGCGGCTTCACAGGTGTGGCAGCCAATACAAAGAGTGGAGTCAGCAATTACAAAACGATTCACCAGGCATTCCTCAGGTGATAGTCATTTTTGACGAAAACATGTCAGGCAAATGTCATTTCGACATTTTTCGACATGCCCATTCCCTAAACTGTCGTGACGCAGTAGTAACGCCGCGTCATGACAAACGTGGGCAGCCCCCGAGGCTTACGCCGGGCTATGTCCCGCAACCAGCTGGCTTAAATTCACCGGCATATTGTTCTCAACCGCGGTGTACAGGCTGTCGTAGACACTGGCGATTTTTTCGAGATAGTGCTCCAGCACCTGCTCGCGATCGCGGTTGCTGATACGCTCATCAACTTTACCGTCGATGGTCAACTGTGCCTGTGCAATCAGTTGCTTATCATCACCCTCTTTCGTTTCGACGTAATACTCGATGGTGTGACTGTTGAAGCCATCCGCCAGCGTGACGTAGATAACGAAGTGTTCAAAAAGGACAAAGCACAGATCTTTGTCCGGCGCGCAGCTCATCGCATGATGCAAACGCGCTTTCGACAGGGTGATCCCCTGAACCAGCGAGTTGCAGTAAATACGCCACTGGTCCTGTAGGCGACGATGCCGTTCAGCGATGTAATCGGCTTTTTCGCTTATTTCCCAAATAGTCATGTCAGGTTACCCGTTTAGCAGAGATGAACAGCCTTAAGCACATTTCATGCCAAAATTAATTTCCTTTATTTTCAAATATATAAAAAATCAAAGACGGGTGACGACGTGTCATTTCGTCATTGTCGTCATTGTCACGGATGAAAAAATTCAACCTGGCATGTTTATTGCTTTTAATACGGCAACTTCATAGGAGGCGGTATGCACGAAATAACCCTCTGCCAAAGAGCACTGGAATTGATTGAACAACAAGCCACGCAACACGGTGCCAAGCGAGTAACTGGGGTCTGGCTCAAAATTGGCGCATTTTCTTGCGTAGAAACCAGCGCTCTCGCCTTTTGTTTTGATCTGGTATGCCGTGGGACCCTTGCAGAAGGTTGTAAACTCCACCTCGAAGAACAAGAAGCAGAATGTTGGTGCGAATCTTGTCAGCAATACGTCACGTTACTGACGCAACGCGTGCGTCGGTGTCCGCAATGCAACAGCGATACGCTGAGAATTGTGGCCGATGATGGTCTACAGATTCGACGAATTGAAATAGGCGACGCCGAAGACTAATTCCGGTGGCACCTGCCAGGCCGGAGAAGACGCTTGCGTCGCCATCCGGCAAAAAGCCTGTAACAAAAAAGAGATCAGGAGTGAGCGATGTGTACGACATGTGGTTGCGCTGAAGGCAACCTTTATATAGAGGGTGATGAGCATAATCCCCACTCGGCGTTTCGCAGCGCGCCATTTGCCCCGGCGGCTCGCCCGGCGCTGAATATTACCGGTGTGAAAACCTCTAATTTCGCACCGAGCCAGACCGCAGAAGGCGACCTGCACTACGGTCATGGCGAGGCGGGTACCCATGCGCCAGGCATGAGCCAGCGCCGTATGCTGGAAGTCGAAATTGACGTGCTGGACAAAAATAACCGTCTGGCCGAACGTAACCGCGCCCGTTTTGCCGCTCGTCAGCATCTGGTATTAAACCTCGTCTCAAGCCCGGGCTCAGGTAAAACGACGCTACTGACCGAAACGCTGATCAAGCTGAAAGACAGCGTTCCGTGCGCCGTGATTGAAGGCGACCAACAGACGGTCAACGATGCCGCCCGTATTCGCGCCACCGGCACCCCCGCCATCCAGGTCAACACGGGTAAAGGTTGCCACCTTGACGCGCAAATGATTGCTGACGCCGCGCCGCGTTTGCCGCTTGATGACAACGGCATTCTGTTTATTGAAAACGTCGGTAACCTGGTCTGCCCGGCCAGCTTCGACCTCGGCGAACGTCATAAAGTGGCGGTGCTGTCCGTCACCGAAGGCGAAGATAAGCCGCTGAAATATCCGCATATGTTTGCCGCCGCATCGCTGATGCTGCTCAATAAAGTGGATCTGCTGCCGTACCTCAATTTTGATGTTGAAAAGTGCATCGCCAGCGCCCGGGAAGTGAACCCGGACATTGAGATCATCCTGATTTCCGCCACCAGCGGCGAAGGGATGGACCAATGGCTCTCCTGGCTGGAGACGCAGCGATGTGCATAGGTGTTCCGGGTCAAATCCGCACCATTGATGGCAACCAGGCCAAAGTCGACGTTTGCGGTATTCAGCGCGACGTCGACCTGACGCTGGTCGGTAGCTGTGATGAAAATGGTCAGCCGCGTCTGGGTCAGTGGGTACTGGTCCACGTCGGCTTTGCGATGAGCATCATTAATGAAGCAGAAGCGCGCGACACGCTCGACGCGCTGCAAAATATGTTTGACGTTGAGCCGGATGTCGGCGCGTTGCTGTACGGCGAGGAAAAATAAATGCGTTTTGTTGACGAATACCGCGCGCCAGAACAGGTGATGCAGTTGATAGAGCACCTGCGTGAACGTGCCGCTCTCCTCCCCTATACCGCTGAACGACCGCTGCGCATCATGGAAGTTTGTGGTGGCCATACCCACGCTATTTTCAAATTCGGACTCGACCAACTGCTGCCCGAAAACGTGGAGTTCATTCACGGCCCTGGCTGCCCGGTTTGCGTTCTGCCGATGGGCAGAATCGACAGCTGTGTTGAAATCGCCAGCCATCCGGAAGTGATTTTCTGCACCTTTGGCGACGCCATGCGCGTGCCGGGAAAACAAGGCTCACTACTACAGGCCAAAGCGCGCGGCGCGGATATCCGCATCGTCTATTCGCCGATGGATGCGCTGAAGCTGGCGCAGGAAAACCCAACGCGTAAGGTTGTGTTCTTTGGTCTGGGTTTTGAAACCACCATGCCAACCACCGCCATTACCCTGCAGCAGGCCAAACAACGCGATGTGCAGAACTTTTACTTTTTCTGTCAGCACATTACGCTTATCCCCACGCTGCGCAGCCTGCTGGAACAGCCGGACAACGGCATCGATGCCTTTTTAGCACCGGGGCACGTCAGCATGGTGATAGGCACCGACGCCTATAATTTCATTGCCTCAGATTTCCATCGCCCGTTAGTGGTCGCCGGCTTTGAGCCGCTCGACCTGCTGCAAGGCGTGGTGATGCTGATTGAACAGAAAATCGCCGCCCAAAGCCAGGTCGAAAACCAGTACCGCCGCGTGGTACCGGATGCCGGTAACGCCTTGGCGCAACAGGCCATCGCTGAGGTATTTTGCGTCAACGGCGACAGCGAATGGCGCGGTCTGGGCGTGATCGAATCGTCTGGCGTTCACCTGACGCCGGACTATCAACGTTTTGATGCCGAAGCGCATTTTCAGCCAGCGCCACAGCAGGTATATGACGATCCGCGCGCGCGTTGCGGAGAGGTGTTGACCGGTAGATGTAAACCGCATCAGTGCCCGTTATTTGGTAAAACCTGTAACCCGGAGACCGCCTTTGGCGCACTGATGGTCTCCTCAGAAGGCGCATGTGCCGCCTGGTATCAGTATCGTCAGCAGGAGTGTGAAGCATGAACAGCGTACAACTCGCCCACGGTAGCGGCGGTCAGGCTATGCAGCAGTTGATCAACAGTCTGTTTATGGAGGCTTTTGCTAATCCGTGGCTGGCGGAACAGGAAGATCAGGCGCGTCTGGAACTGGCGCAGTTGGTTGCAGAGGGCGATCGTCTGGCGTTCTCTACCGACAGCTATGTTATCGATCCGTTGTTCTTCCCCGGCGGTAATATCGGCAAGCTGGCTATCTGCGGTACGGCTAACGATGTCGCCGTCAGCGGCGCGATTCCGCGTTATCTCTCCTGCGGGTTTATCCTTGAAGAAGGTCTGCCGATGGAGACGCTGAAAACCGTCGTCACCAGCATGGCGGCAACCGCACGCGAAGCGGGCATCGCCATCGTGACCGGTGATACCAAAGTCGTGCAGCGTGGCGCCGCAGATAAGTTGTTCATCAACACCGCCGGTATGGGCGCGATCCCCGCCAACATTCACTGGGGTGCGCAAACTCTCGGCCCTGGCGATGTATTGCTGGTTAGCGGTACGCTCGGCGACCATGGCGCAACCATTCTTAATCTGCGCGAGCAATTGGGTCTTGATGGCGAACTGGTTAGCGACTGTGCGGTGCTCACGCCGCTTATCCAGACGATACGTGATATACCCGGCGTGAAGGCGCTGCGTGACGCCACCCGTGGCGGCGTGAATGCGGTGACGCATGAGTTTGCCGCATCATGTGGATTTGGTATTGAGCTGTCTGAAGCGGCCCTGCCCATGAAGCCTGCGGTGCGTGGCGTTTGCGAGCTGCTGGGCCTTGATGCGCTCAACTTTGCCAACGAAGGCAAACTGGTGATTGCCGTTGAGCGTCAGGCTGCTGAAAGCGTGCTTGCTGCGCTGCGCGCGCATCCGTTAGGACGCGACGCGGCAATGATTGGCGAAGTAGTTGAACGTAAAGGTGTACGTCTTGCCGGACTGTATGGCGTGAAACGAACCCTCGATTTACCACACGCTGAACCTTTACCTCGTATATGCTAGCAGGCAGTTGGCAGCATGCTGTAAGCCGGATAAGACGCATTGGCGTCGACATCCGGCATTAACGCTGCATTATCGCCTGATGGCTTTGCTTATCAGGCCTACGGATTGCGTGACCAGCGAGTTTGCGGTCAGCCATCCGGCAATAATTTACGACTTATACCTATAATTCATTTACCGTTTTCGCACCGTTTTGCGGTGCTTTCCCTGGAAAAGCAATATGTCGTATACACCGATGAGTGACCTCGGACAGCAAGGCCTGTTCGATATTACTCGTACATTATTACAGCAGCCCGATCTTCAGTCTCTCAGCGAGGCGCTTTCACAGCTGGCCAGGCATTCCGGACTGGCCGACTGCGCGGCTATTGTCTTATGGCAGGCACAAACGCAACGTGCGCGTTATTTTGCGACGCGCGAAAATAGTAAACCTATCGATTATGAAGACGAAACGGTGCTGGCGCATGGGCCGATACGCCGTATCCTGTCGCGCCCCGACGCGCTGCACTGCAACTATCATGAGTTCACGGAAACCTGGCCGCAGCTGGCATCCGGCGGATTGTATTCTGAATTTGGTCACTACTGTCTGCTGCCGCTGGCGGCGGATGGGCGCATCTTTGGCGGTTGCGAATTCATCCGCAACGAAGACCGGTCATGGAGCGAAAAAGAGTACAATCGGCTCCAGACCTTCACCCAGATTGTCGGTGTCGTGGCTGAACAAATTCAGAGCAGAGTCAGCAATAACGTCGATTACGATCTGCTGTGCCGTGAGCGTGACAACTTTCGCATCCTGGTCGCCATCACCAATGCGGTGCTTTCCCGACTGGACATAGATGAACTGGTCAGCGAAGTCGCCAAAGAGATCCACCATTATTTCGACATCGATGCTATCAGTATCGTGTTACGCAGCAGTCGCAAAAATAAGCTGAGCATCTACTCCACCCACTATCTGGATGAGCATCATCCGGCGCACGAACAGAGCGAAGTGGACGAAGCAGGCACACTCTCTGAGCGGGTCTTCAAAAGCAAAGAGATGCTGCTGATTAACCTGAGCGAACGCGACGCCCTTGCTCCTTATGAACGGATGCTGTTCGAGACCTGGGGCAACCAATTACAGACGCTGTGCCTGCTGCCGTTGATGTCCGGCAATAACATGCTTGGCGTACTGAAGCTGGCGCAGTGCGAAGAGAAAGTCTTCACCACCGCCAATCTCAAACTGCTACGCCAGATTGCCGAGCGTGTGGCGATTGCCGTGGATAACGCCCTCGCCTACCAGGAAATTCACCGTCTGAAAGAACGTCTGGTCGATGAAAACCTGGCGCTGACAGAACAGCTCAACAACGTTGACAGCGAGTTCGGCGAAATCATTGGCCGCAGCGAAGCGATGTACAGTGTGCTCAAACAGGTCGAGATGGTGGCGCAAAGTGACAGCACCGTATTGATTCTCGGCGAGACCGGGACAGGCAAAGAGCTGATCGCCAGAGCGATTCATAACCTGAGCGGCCGTAACGCCCGCAGGATGGTAAAAATGAACTGTGCGGCAATGCCTGCCGGATTGCTGGAAAGCGATCTGTTTGGTCATGAGCGCGGTGCGTTTACCGGAGCCAGCACGCAACGTATTGGGCGTTTCGAACTGGCGGACAAAAGCTCACTGTTCCTTGATGAAGTGGGCGATATGCCGCTTGAGCTTCAGCCGAAGCTATTGCGCGTTTTGCAGGAACAGGAGTTTGAGCGTCTGGGCAGCAATAAGCTGATCCAGACCGATGTCCGTTTGATCGCCGCCACCAACCGCGATCTGAAAAAGATGGTCGCCGATCGCGAGTTTCGCAACGATCTCTACTATCGGCTGAACGTCTTCCCGATCCATCTGCCGCCGCTGCGCGAACGCCCGGAAGATATTCCGCTATTGGTAAAAGCTTTCACCTTTAAAATTGCCCGCCGAATGGGGCGCAATATCGACAGTATTCCCGCTGAAGCGCTGCGTACGCTGAGCAGTATGGAATGGCCGGGTAACGTGCGTGAACTGGAAAATGTGGTAGAACGCGCGGTGCTGCTCACAAGGGGCAATGTACTGCAACTGTCTCTGCCGGATGTTGTCGCTTTGACGCCTTCCACGCCGCCAGTGGCGACCGAAGTCGCACAAGATGGCGAAGATGAATACCAGTTGATCATGCGCGTGCTGAAAGAGACTAACGGCGTGGTTGCCGGCCCCAAAGGCGCGGCGCAACGACTGGGACTGAAGCGCACGACGTTGCTGTCACGCATGAAGCGCCTGGGTATTGATAAGGATGCGCTGGTTTAACGGTTCGCCCGATGGCGCTTTGCTTATCGGGTCTACCCACTGGTGCGTTTATATTTGTAGGCCGGATAAGGCGCAACCGCCATCCGGCATAGAATTGCTACATTACTTCTTCCGCTGGTACTTTTCGGGCAATTCCGGGACAGGACGTTTGTCATCAATCAGATGACGTACGGTCAGGATCGGATGACGCCAGAGCATTCTTGGCCCAGCCCAGCGCATAATCTGCTTCATCTCTTCACGTTTGGCGGGTTGATAACAGTGTACCGGGCACTGTTTGCAGGCCGGTTTTTCCTCACCAAATACGCACTTATCCAGACGCTTTTGCGCATAGGCAAACAACGCATCGTAATGCCCCGGCTCGTCTGAGGCCTGCGGACACTGGCGCTCGTACAGCGAGATCATTCTCTGGATCGTCATTTTTTCACGTGCAATACGTTTGCCGGACATGGTGCCTCCCAATTAAGTTGCATAAATAATACACCTTAAAAGTGAAGGCAACCATCATATGAGTTCGCTTACCCGGAAAATGACTAAATTGCCCGTCGTTTATAAGGGCGGTAGTGCGGTAGCCAAAAGTTATCTTTAATGCTCCGCAACAAGGCATCGTCGCTCATTTTTTCCGCCACACCTGATTGCCACGCCGCCTTGCCGACCTCAAACGCAATGTTGCGAGTCACCTCGCATATTGTGCCAATCTCTGGTAACAGCGCGCCTTCACCGTCACGCACCAGCGGAGAAGCTTCCGCCAGCGCACGGCTTGCCGCCATCAACATTGCCTCTGTTATCCGCGTCGCGCCGCTGGCGATAGCCCCCAGACCGATCGCCGGGAAAACATACACGTTATTACACTGTGAAACAGGAATGACACGTCCATACATCTCTACCGGCTCGCATGGGCTACCGGTTGCGATAATGGCCTGTCCCTCGGTCCAGTGAAGAATATCTTCTGGCCGTGCTTCCATTTTCGAGGTGGGGTTCGACAACGGCATCACAACAGGACGATCGCAGTATTGGTACATCGTGCTAATCACTTCCTGCGAGAACAATCCTGCCTGGCCCGAAACGCCCAGCATTACCGCAGGTTTGGCATTGCGGATCACCTCCAGTAACGACGGAGTCTGCATCTCGTATTGCCAGCCAAATAACGCATCGGGCGACTGCGCCAGCGGTTGCTGGAAAACAGCTAATGCCTCATTGGTCGTCATCACCAGACCGTCGCGATCCACCATAAAAATGGTCCGTCGGGCTTCAGCCTGGCTCATTCCCTCAGACATACGACAAGCAATAATATGCCGGGCGATCCCACATCCCGCAGCCCCCGCCCCTACAATCACGATCGATTGCTGACGGAAGTCCCGGCCGCTGCCACGGCAGGCAGCGAGTATGGTGGCCAGAGCCACCGACGCCGTGCCCTGGATATCATCATTAAAGCAGCACAATTCATCGCGATAACGTTCCAGCAAAGGCACGGCTGTATGTTGGGCGAAATCTTCAAACTGCAGCAGTACGTTGGGCCAGCGCCGTTTTACGGCAGCAATAAACATTCCAATAAACGCGAAGTAATCTTCACCGGTTACGCGCGGATGACGCCAGCCGATATAGCGCGGATCGTCCAGTAGTCGCGTATTGTTCGTGCCGACATCCAGTAATATCGGCAGCGTATTCGCCGGATTAACTCCGCCGCAGACGGTATAGAGAGACAACTTCCCGATAGGAATGCCCATACCACCAACCCCCTGGTCGCCCAATCCCAGAATACGCTCGCCGTCGGTGACGACGATCACCTTGATATCGTGCCGTGGAATATCATGCAATATATCGTCAATACGTTCGCGATCGGGCCAGGAAATAAAGACGCCGCGCGCTCGTCGGTATATCCAGGAAAATTTTTCGCAGGCAGCACCTACCACCGGGGTATAAACGATTGGCAGCATCTCAGGCAGATATTTTTTCAGCAGGTAATAAAATAACGTTTCGTTGGTATCCTGAATATTTCTCAGATAAATATGTCGGGCATTATGTGATTCTGCTTCGAGGTACTGTTGATAAGCTCGCTCGGCTTGTTCATCAATATTCTCAATAGCGCATGGCAGTAATCCACCAAGGTTAAAGTCATGCCTTTCTTGCTGAGTGAAACTGCTTCCTTTATTTAATAACGGAGACTCAAGCAGTAACTTTCCCGTAAACGGAACGTATAAAACATCGTTTGTCACGTTGACATCCATAAATTACAACCAGATAAAAAATAAGAGCCTGCATTAACAGGCTCCCGGGATTCAAATCAGGACATAGTTGGCAATCAGCATCGCCGCGATACCGGCCAGCGCGGGAAGCAGCGTTCTTCTAACGATCATAAACGGTGAACATTCCCCCGCTTTACTTACCGCAATAATGATGCCAGCCACTGGAGACATCGAGCGCCCCATACCCGCCATCAGCTGCATAGGGAGGATCATATTGACGGCGCTTTCACCAAATTTTGCCGCAATCGAGGGCGCCAGGCCGGAGAAGGAGAAAAAGGCCGCAACGCCAGAGCCTGTCAGCACAGCGGTTACGCCCACCAGCGCAGTCATCACCAGCGTCATGCTGGTAAAGCCCAGACCGGCGTTTTGTACGGACTGCAGTAAGTAATCCACCGCGCCAATTTTCTGCAGCCCCTGAGCATAGATGTCCGCACATACCAGTAAAGAAACGATGCTGGTAAACATGCTGCCCATCCCTTTGAAAAAGACCTGTATTCCTTTGCAGCAACTTTTAAAATCCCGCGTGGTCGCCAGTTCGAAGAAAAAAGCGACCACTGCGCCAAGAATCATCGCCGTGACCACGTCAATTTTGATGGATTTGATCACTAGCGGACTAAAGACCAGCACCAGTAGCACGGGTAATACCGGCAACAACGCGTAAACAGCAGGGACTTTACGCCCCTCTTCTTCGGCCTCAACCACGCTTTGTGCGCCAGGTACGAAGCCATCTTTCTTGTCGAAATATTTTGCGGTGAAATAAATCACCACCGCCACAGCCAGCATGACTACCACAGCCACCGGCATCTGATAATGGGCAAAGTAGATAGCACTTTCCATACCGGCATGCTTCGCCGCCAGATTCGCCGTACCAACCGCAGGCCCTAAATCCATAAACGCGCACAGGCCAATCATCGCGGCCGCAGAAGCTTTACTGACACCCAGGCGAACCAGAACCGGGAAGAATGTCACCAGTAGCAACATCGCCAGACCCGCCGCACTTGAAATTGCCACATGCAGAAGCTGCGCACAGATATACCCTAACGCAAGGATTAAATAAGGCGCTTTAATCACCTGCAGCGGTCGAATGCACATATTAACCATCGCATTCGACGCTTTGATGTGATCCATATAGCTGGCGAATCCTCCCGCAGCCATAATGATAAGACCAATGCCCGCAATTTGTGTGGTAAGCGATTCTTTTGCAAAGCTAAAGATGTCCAGCCAAGTTGCCCCGGTGGATTTCGCTTTATCATAGAGAATGCTGTTTTCTGGATAAAACAGTACGGTAATGGTCAATAATGCCAGTCCAGCGAGTAATAAAACAGTTTGCGGCTGATAATTTTTCACAATTAACCATGCAGCAATAACTGTTATCACTATTGCTATAATAAACGCCGTCATAATAACAATTCCTATGCCATACAAATCGGGTAGGGTTACCTGTCATATCATCATAGCTTATGTAGGATAGTAAAAAATCACACCTATATATAAGCAGCTATAATATGTACGTTAATTTATCGTATTACATACTCAAATATTGAGCCTTAATTGTAATGGTTTGTGTGAGCGTAAAATACGGGAAAGGTGTTTTCCCACCCCTTTTTGTGAGTAAGATCGCAACTCATCTGAATGTGTCCGCGCTCTGCAGAAATAGATGGATACGGGTTTCCAACATATTCACTCTATGATTGACGTCGAAAGCGTATTACCCTATAACAACGTTGATATACAACAGCCATCGGGTATTATCCATGTACAAAAAAAACACATTAAGTCTGGATGAATATAATTCTCTTACTCTTAATATGGGTGATTTAACTGAATCTGAGTGCCGACTCAATGAGTACATAAATAAACACTTCAATGAACTCCCCTATCATGGCATTGTCGACCTCTCACAAAATGCGATGGTAAGCAAAGCGACCATTGGCCGATTTTTGAATAAAATAGGGTTTACGGGCTATGCTGCTTTCCGCAAAGCATTAGACATTACGCTGTCAAAAAATAAAATCTCTGCACCTTTTGAGAAAAACACCATACAGCGTAACAATCCTGACATTACCACTGAAAGTATCGTTACCGATTTCACCCACAAAGTAGCAGAATTATTTAATCAATTTAAGAATAATATCGATATTACAAGCCTGAATGCTTTTATCGATCTGGTACTGAACAATCAACGTCATATTTATGTTGTTGGTCCTTCGTCTTCTCATGCCATGGCGACACATTTTTGTACCTTGTTAAAGTACTTTCGCAGTGACATCACTCTGTTACCGACGGATATCAGCGAACTCCCTAAATGTCTCATCAATATTAAGGAGGACGACGTACTGATTGTGTTCTCCTACTATCGATTTAATCGGGTAGCCCTCAATATTGCAAAGTGGTTCAGAAAAAAGAATGCTGCCGTGGTGCTGGTGACCAACTCAGAGGCAAACCCATACGGTAAATTTTGCGATCTGCAATTTGTTCTCCCCAGCGACGTACAATCCATTTTTCAAAGCCGTATTCTCGGCTTCTTCTTCATCGAACTGATTTTGCATCTGGCTTATGAGAAAGGAGATAACGAGGGGAATTTTGCCCAACTGGAAGAATTGTTCGTCTTCTTTGAAACATTTTCGGCCTCAGCACACAACACGTAATGCCGCCAGGAGGATTCTCTCTCCAGGCAGCATTACGATTCAGGCCATCTCTGTCGTTTTCACACGATCGAATTCAGCAACCGTTTCTGCAATTAGCGCATCGTTAGCCCCAATATATGACAGCGGTTCGCAGGCGGCGGCAATTTCCGCCACAGACAATGACGCGCGGATTACCGAACTGGACTGCACGATCTCCATGAAGCTTTGCTCGCCTGTTGCATGCTTCAGCAGGTTTTTCACTAAGTTATAGGCAGATTCCCTGCCAATTTTAGCGGCAAGCTTCATCGTCAGCGATTCCGACATAATAAAGTGCTTCGAGCAGTCAAAATTAGCGCGCATCTTCTCTTCATTAATAATGAGATGAGAAAGCAAATTTTTTGCACGTGTAAGACTGGTCGATAAGGCATTAGAGGCCTCCGGAAGGATCGTCCAGTTCAGGACCCTCATAGAGGCGGCTCGCACATCCTGTTGATCCAGCATGGACGGTGCGCCGGAAGCATACATCCAGCCCATTCTGGCCAGCGTTTGCATCATGTTACTGGCGCGCGGATTGACTTTGTGCGGCATCGTGCTGGATCCGCCGCCGCCTTCGCCCTCAAACACTTCAGCAATCGGCGTGCGCCCCATGGTTTCGACATCGTTAGCCAGTCGACACAGCGTGCCGTGAACAAGCGCAAAAAACTGCACAACTTCAACGACCGCATCCTGACTGGCGTTGTTAATACCACAGGGCACGTTCAGACCTAACGCCTGCATCAGTCGTTCACGCGTTTCCATTCCCTTCTCGCCCACGGAAGCCAGATTCCCCACCGCACCGCCAAAGAGTCCGGTCACCGCACGCGGATACAACTGCTGGAGTCTTGCCAGATGGCGGTTAACCTCTGCCAGATAACTGCAAACATGAAGCCCCCATGTTGTGGCGGAGGCATCCACCGAATTGGTGCGCGCAACCATAACCGTACGGGTGTGACGTATTGCCATCGCTTTCATCGCTTCACCCACATCACACAATTGCTCACGCAGCAACTGCAGCGTTTGCTGCAATCTCATCGCCATTCCTGAATCCAGTAGGTCCTGAGTGGTACATCCCCAGTGCAAAAACTGGCTTACCAAAGGTGTGCCAGAAGCAGAGATCTGATCAATTAGCGGTTTTATCGCCATCCCCACCGTTTGTGTATCCTTGGCCAGAGCAGGCCAGTCTATCTGTATTTCCTGGCAGGCTTGCGCAATTTCTGCTGCCGCCTGCTCAGGGATAATCCCTAACTCACTTTGAATGCGTGCGACAGTGGCCTCAAAACGCAGCCAGCAACGCATCAGATTGTCGTCAGACCATATTTCCCGCATCCGACCGTGGGTGAACAATGAAGAATAAAGATCAGAATCAAATACCGTTGTTTGCTTACCGAACATACAGCGCCTCTCCGGCCAATGAATGCGTCATAATCGAAAATGTGATTAATCAATTTTGCGGGATCTGTCCTGCAAATTACAGGGGAAAATAGTATTCCCACCCCAAAACCGACTATGAGAATGCACTATTCCCATTTTCAGTTTTTACATCCGTTAGAAATGGGATGCACTTCACAGTAATTTTCGCATTACATTTTAAACAGTCGTAATATTTCAATAAAATCGCTCATTAAATATAAGAACCATTAATACAATAGCGCAATCGGAGATATTTATGCGTGAATAATCACATTTCATTACGAGAAAAAATGTTTCCCATATCGCTGCCATTCCTTTTCCACAAACAATTATCCCGCTGTGAACTTTCTTTTTATGGTCAGGAAATTAATGCTGTTTTGAGGGATGACATGAAGCTAAAAAATTATTCACTAATATTACTAATGGGTATGAGCTCCTCGGCGTTCGCCTTAAACGTCTATAATAAGGATGGAAATACTCTGGATATCTATGGTCGCGTTGAGGGCAAAATTGCCAGTGGCCAGAATTCATTTGCTGGTAGTGAAAGCCGAAGCGATCTGGGTGGCCGTGTAGGTATTTATCTCACCCGAGATCTGGATCTTCTGCCAGATACCAAAATCGTGGGTCGCCTGGAATGGCAGGTGCGTACCGAAAAAAATGATAACAATACCGGTGAAAGCGATATGGAGGCCCGCTATTCCTATGTCGGCCTGTCGAATAAAACATGGGGTGAACTGATCACCGGGAGAACCAAAAACCCGCTGTATCAGGTAATGAAAATGACCGATAAGTACAAAAACTTTACCCCCAATATCTACAGCTATGGCATTACAACCATTGATGATTCGTACCAGTTCAACCGCCAGGACGGCACCGTACAGTGGAACGCCAAATTTGCGGGCAATGAGATTCAGTTGGCATGGGTCTCTGGTAATGGCAACAGCGATAACGAAGCCCTGGACTACGGCGCGATGGCCAGCTATCGCAAGTCTTTCAAATTTGGCGATTTTAGAATTACACCTGCGATTGCTGCCAGTCGTTATAAACGACAGGATGGGGTAGAGACTACCGATGGACGTAATCAAAACGATCAAATTATGGGAGGGTTACAACTCAACTATAAAGCCTATGAAGTCGCGGTAACCGCGTTACGGACTTCTATTTCCCGCGATAACAAAAGTGATAATAATTATAAAGGAATGGATTCACTTATTTCCTACAACTTTGGCACCGTCAAGGTTCTCACTGGATATAGTTTTTTAAATGAAGATGGTAAAGATATCGCTGAAAAAGAAGACTGGCGTGCTGAAGCGCAATTAACATTGGCTGAAGATACGTGGTTATCATTTACTTATGATAAAGAATTCGCCAGTAAGAACAAAAAAACCAATGATGATGCGCTCATCGTTGGACTCCGTTATGATTTCTAAGAGATAACCGATGAAAAAAATAACCTTGTTTACCGCTGCAATGACCCTTGCACTGAGCAGCATTTGCTCTCACGCGGATACATTATTAGCGCCTTCCGCCCATGCCAAAATGGATGGTGAGAATAAAATTGTCGCGCTTTATGGTAACTCGTTCACTTTCTATAACAATAATATCAATACCCGATTGCGGGATTTGACGCAGTCTTTACTGCCGGACCATGCCAAAGGCTATAAATATCGGGGGATCACGATTTCCAGCGGTCATTTAGGCTGGCAAATTGAGAATATGCGCTACCAGAACACGCTACAGAAATGGGATGTGGTGGTATTGCAGGGGAACTCCACAGAAACGATCTCAAAGAAAGAAAGCACCCGGCAAAACTTCGTTGACTCCGCAACCCAAATGGCCGAAATGGCGCATAAAGCAGGTGCAAAAGTCGTCTATTTCATGACCTGGGCGAAGAAAGCTCAACCCGAAGATAGCCAAAAACTGGCGGATGCTTATATCTCCATTGCGCAAAAAACGGGGGGATATGTCGCTCCGGTAGGTCTGGCTTTCGAGAAAGCGCGCAAAACCCATCCGGAAATAAACCTGTATTATCATGATGGCGTACACCCTTCGATTTCTGGAACGTATCTCGCAGCCTGCGTATTTTTCGCTACCCTGTATAACCAGTCTCCGGTCGGCGGCGCGCTTCCTGTTGATACGGATATGACCCCAGCTGCCGCCAAAGCGTTACAACAGGTAGCATGGGAAACCGTCACTGAGTTCCAGAAGTCATAATCATCAGGTTATTCATCCGCTGCGCGGCGACAATCGTGTCGGCGCGCAACGCGTTATCCCCGTCAATTCCTTAGCACCCTACGCAAATAAGAATTATTTTCATTTGTTTATACCTTGTGCTATATAACATAGCAAAGGCTATATTCGTTGATAAATTAACCACTTTGTTGTGAGGGATACTATGCCGCAGTTGCCCCATCTGAAGTCATTTCTCCTTGCTGGCGCGTTAACGGCGCTGACGTTGTCGCCTGCCTGGGCGCAAGAAAAGTTCAAAGTGATAACCACTTTTACGGTGATTGCGGATATGGCAAGTAACGTGGCAGGTGACGCTGCGGACGTCAGTTCCATCACCAAACCTGGGGCAGAAATTCATGAATATCAACCCACGCCGGGCGATATCAAGCGGGCGCAAGGCGCACAGCTTATCCTTTCGAACGGGCTCAACCTCGAGCTGTGGTTTGCCCGTTTCTACCAGCATTTATCCGGCGTGCCGGAGGTAATGGTATCCAACGGTGTGCAGCCAATGGGTATCAGCGAAGGGCCGTACAACGGCAAACCGAATCCGCACGCCTGGATGTCGGCAGAGAACGCACTTATCTACGTGGATAATATTCGCGATGCGCTGATGAAATACGATCCGCAGAATGCCGCAATCTACCAGAAAAATGCGCAGAGCTATAAAGCCAAAATCCAGCAGACGCTGGCACCACTACATGCAGAACTGGCGAAGCTCCCTGCCGATAAACGCTGGCTGGTCACCAGTGAAGGCGCGTTTTCTTATCTGGCACGCGATAACGGCCTGAAAGAGTTGTATCTGTGGCCGATCAACGCCGATCAGCAGGGCACCCCCAAACAGGTACGCAAAGTGATCGATGCGATCAGAGCGCATCATATCCCAACGGTATTTAGCGAAAGCACTGTCTCCGACAAGCCTGCGCGTCAGGTCGCCCGTGAATCCGGCGCGCATTACGGCGGTGTGCTGTATGTCGATTCGCTCAGCGCTGCTGATGGCCCGGTACCGACCTATCTGGATTTACTGCGCGTCACAACACAAACCATTGTTAACGGCATCAACAAAGGTCTGGAGAGCCAACCATGAGTCACTCTGCGATTACCGTAAATCAGGTTACGGTGACGTATCGCAACGGTCACACCGCATTGCGGGACGCCACTTTTCAGGTTCCGGGCGGTTCGATTGCCGCCCTGGTCGGCGTAAACGGTTCGGGAAAATCAACGCTTTTTAAAGCGCTGATGGGTTTTGTTCGCCTGGCGCAGGGGGAAATATCTATTCTGCAACAGCCAGTTAATCAGGCGCTGAAACAGAATCTGATTGCCTATGTTCCTCAGTCGGAAGAGGTGGACTGGTCGTTTCCGGTACTGGTGGAAGATGTGGTAATGATGGGTCGCTTTGGCCACATGGGCTGGCTGCGTCGGCCAAAACAGATCGACCGCGCCTGTGTTGATGCGGCGCTGGCACGGGTCGATATGCTGGACTATCGCCATCGCCAGATAGGTGAACTGTCCGGCGGGCAGAAAAAACGCGTTTTTCTGGCGAGGGCTATTGCCCAGGATGGACAGGTGATTTTGCTGGATGAACCCTTCACCGGCGTGGATGTGAAAACCGAGGCGCGCATCATCGACCTGCTACGCGAACTGCGCGATGAGGGGCGGACCATGCTGGTCTCTACCCATAATCTGGGGTCCGTTACCGAGTTTTGTGATTACACGGTAATGATTAAAGGTACGGTGCTGGCAAGTGGCCCGACCGAAACCACCTTTACGACTGAGAATCTCGAGCAGGCATTCAGCGGCGTTCTGCGCCATGTGGCGCTGAGCGGCGGTGAGCAACATGTGATTACCGATGATGAACGCCCGTTTATTTCGCGACGTGCGGCCAACGAGGGGGAATAATCATGAACTGGCTGACAGAACCGTTTGGTTACCAGTACATGCTCAACGCGATGTGGGTCTCGGCGATGGTCGGCGGCCTGTGTGCGTTTCTCTCCTGCTATCTGATGCTCAAAGGCTGGTCGCTGATTGGCGACGCGCTGTCGCACTCTATCGTTCCGGGCGTTGCTGGCGCTTATATGTTAGGGCTTCCCTTCGCGCTTGGCGCATTTCTTTCCGGTGGACTTGCAGCGGGCAGCATGCTGTTTCTCAATCAGCGCTCGCGCCTGAAGGAAGATGCGATTATCGGACTGATTTTTTCCTCTTTTTTCGGTATCGGGCTGTTTATGGTGTCGCTCAATCCGATGTCGGTCAACATCCAGACCATTATTCTGGGAAACGTGCTGGCGATTGCACCGGAAGATATTGTGCAACTGGCCATCATCGGCGTCATCTCGCTGACTATTCTGTTGTTGAAGTGGAAAGATCTGATGGTGGTTTTTTTTGATGAAAACCACGCGCGCTCCATCGGTCTGAATCCTGGCTGGCTAAAGCTGTTATTTTTTACGCTGCTCTCCGTTTCCACGGTTGCCGCTCTGCAAACCGTCGGTGCATTTCTGGTGATTTGTCTGGTGGTCACACCCGGCGCCACCGCCTGGCTGCTGACGGATCGTTTTCCACGTCTACTTACTATCGCCGTAGCTATCGGCAGCCTGACCAGCTTTTTTGGCGCCTGGCTGAGCTACTGGCTGGACGGCGCAACCGGCGGAATTATTGTGGTTCTACAAACGCTGCTGTTCCTGCTGGCGTTTGTCTTTGCGCCAAAACACGGTCTGCTGGCGAATCGCCGTCGTGCCCGTCAGGTAAACAAGGAGTCCGTATGAGCTTAACGACGCTGCTGGAACCCTTTCAGTTTAGCTTTATGGTCAATGCGCTGGTCATCTCCACCATTGTCGCCATCCCCTGTGCGCTGTTGTCGGTGTTTTTGGTGCTTAAAGGCTGGGCGCTGATGGGCGATGCCATGAGCCACGCGGTTTTCCCCGGCATTGTGCTGGCGTGGATTGCAGGTATTCCACTGGCGATTGGCGCGTTTATCGCCGGACTGTTTTGCGCAGTGGCGACGGGCTATCTCGACGACAATAGCCGAATTAAGCGTGACACCCTGATGGGGATCGTCTTTTCCGGTATGTTTGGCGCGGGCCTGGTGCTATACGTTTCGATCCAGTCGGAGGTCCATCTCGATCATATTCTGTTTGGCGATATGCTGGGCGTATCGTTTAGCGATATTGTGCAAACCTCCGTTATCACGCTGGGGATTGCGCTTATCATCGGTCTAAAGTGGAAAGATCTACTACTGCACGCATTCGATCCGCATCAGGCAAAGGCCAGCGGTCTTAACACGACGCTGCTGCATTATGGTCTGTTATGTATGATTGCCCTGACGATCGTCGCCACGCTGAAATCGGTAGGCATTATTTTGTCGATTTCCTTACTAATTGCCCCGGGCGCCATCGCGATATTAATGACACGGAAATTTTTCCATGCCTTGTGGCTGGCAGTGGTTGTCTCAGTCGTTACCTCGTTTATGGGCGTGTATCTGTCATTTTTCATCGACAGCGCACCGGCCCCCACCATCGTCGTACTATTTTCTCTGCTGTTTGTGATTACTTTTATTTATTCCGGCCTGCGCGATCGCCGTTTCGAACGGCGACGCCAACAATACGACCGTTAACGGCGTGGGCAGTGATATGTCCACTATCGTTATTAGAATACGTAATGACAATATTCCCAGCGCCCTGAACAAATGTCCCGCTCTGAAAGCATGCCATATTGAATAACGCTATTTATTAATCAAATAGCCGCAATCGCATTAGATAAAAATACAGCTAAATTTCAGCCAGCGGGGAGCTTTGCTATGAATGTTAAGTTAAAGGTTATTTCGGCATGTGTGTTACTTTCCATGTCAGTCTCAGCCACCCAGGCGCTAGCCGCATCTGATACCAACGGGACAACTTACTTAGTTAATCGTGGTAACCCACAGTTAAAAGCCAACGGCAAATATATCGACCAAATGATTGCCGAGGTAATGGCAAAAAATAATCTGCCGGGTTTATCCATGGCTATCGTCCAGGCCCCCTATATTCCGCGTTCTGCAGGATACGGCCTGGCAACGGCAGCCAATGATGAACTCGCGTCCACCAAGACTATGTGGGGGATTGGGCCAATCACTCAGGCTTTTACCGCCGTTGCGGTGATGCAACTGGTAGAACAAGGTAAATTAAGCCTTAATACCCCGGTGAGCAATTATTTACCGGACCTGCCGCAAAGCTGGTATGACATTACGATTCTGGAGTTAATGCAACATTCATCCGGGATCCCGGACTTCAGATTATTCGGCTATAAGCAGACGCAAAAATATACGCCTGCGCAGCTGGTTGATCTCGTCAAAAATAAACCGCTCGAATTTAAAAGCGGTACGGATATCAACTCCAGCGCGACCGATTTTATTCTGTTAGGGATGGTTATTGAAAAGGTCAGTGGAATGAGTTACGCAGACTTTATCGACAAATACCAAATCGAGCCGTTAGGCCTGCAAAGCACCATGTTCGCGAAAGACATGCCAACGAAAGTGTTTCTCGATCGCCCCACGCCTGATAAGCAACACAATCAGCACGCAAAATTTAAATCTGAAATCCCCTGGATAAACCCCGTTGAGCCCGCGACAGGTTATGTCTCATCGGGTGACAAACTGGAGCCGGTAAGCGCAACCGCCACTGATAACCTGTACGCCTACGGCGGCCTGTGGTCATCTGCAGAAGATATCAGTAAGTGGGATATCGGTCTGGCAGGCAGTACGCTGGTTAAAGACAAAACGCTGCGTGACATCATCTATAGCCCGGCAAAACTGAAAAACGGTAAAGTTGTGCCTGCCATGGCTGGCTGGGAATTTACCCATCATCCTGGTTTCCTTGAAATTAAAGGCACCACGGGCGGATTTAGCGCCTATCTGAGCCGCTTTACCGCCGGTGATGAGCTGGTTTGCGTGACCCTATTGACCAACAAAGAAGGTGTGGACCTGACTCAGGTGGCGCGTGATATCGCTGAGGCCTATAAAACCGGTCTGGGCTCTGGATTAAATTCAGAGAAGATCAAAAATCAGGAGAGTAAATTTTCTGTCGATGAGACGATCTTCCGTCTAAAAGCCCTTCTGAAGAGTGAAGGAGTTCCGGTCTTCACTGAAATTGATCATGAGAAAAATGCTAAGGATGTAGGCATGAACCTCAGGCCCACCAAAGTCCTGGTATTTGGTAACCCGAAAGTCGGCACAAAACTCATGCAAGATAAACAGGGGATCGCGCTGGCTCTGCCACTACGAGTTTCGGTATGGCAGGATAAGATTGGACGGGTTTGGGTGGGCTATGAAAATCTGGATGATGTGGCAAAAACCTACGATCTTCATGATCAGCAGACCGTTGATAAAATTGACAACTTTATGACTAAACTGGTCAGCCGGGCTGTAGATGTTTATAACCAGTAACCGGAGAAGACTTCCCGGTCATCACCTGTAGCGGGAGCGTGACGTCTCCCGCTACGCATGGGCGTTCACTATTCAGCGCCAGCTTAACAACGGGCTGAACGCTTCGCTGCCCACCAGCGCACGCAGCGCTGGTAGATGGCAATTACGCGCCAGAAGCGGCGGTACGGCAAAAATCGTATCTCCAGGTAAGATGACATTCTCCAGTTGCCCCCACAGGTACCAGCCGGTCTCAACCCCGCTATCCGGGACAAACAAATGCAAATGCCTGCCCTGTTGCGGCTCATCGGCAATGCCCAGCCACTGGCTAAAACGCGGGATATCCGGCGCAACCCCTGTCACCAGCGAACAGCGCCCAACCTGGTTTGCCGGAATATAAAAATTGAGCGTCCCGAGGGTAATACGCACCGCAGCCAGATTAATGAGAGTCGGCATAACCACTGGTCTCCTGATAACGCGCAAAAACCAGATTCAGATCGAGCAGCGTGAACCAGGTTTCCGCCACGTTAACCACACCCACGGCGATAGTCTGCAGCGCCGGAGGCAGCGAGTCTCCCGGTAAGTGGATCTGGCTTTCGGCGACTTCCAGCACATCAATCAGCTTATCTATCAGGATCCCGCTTTGCATTTTTTCGGCACAACCAATCAGGATGGTACGTTTACCTGCCGGGTTAACGTCAGGTTTGTCGATCAGGCTGTCCAGCCTCATCACCGACTCCACGCGACCACGGTAGTTGATGACGCCTTCCAGCATCGGCGCACAGCAGGGAACCCAGGATATAGGACGCTCCGCGAGGATCTCTTTTATCTGCGCCCCGTAGAACGCAAAATTCTTACCCGCCAGCTGAAATAGCACCAGCGTGCGCTGCGGTTCATCTACGTTTTCACACTCCGGCTTTTCACCGTGATTTAGGGCGAGAATTTGCTCCAGCTGTTGGCTCATGTTTTCTCCTTTTACTCAGCAATGCAGAAGGTGTTACGGCCATTTTGCTTCGCGGCATACAGCGCCTGATCGGCGCGTTCGCGCAGCGTTTCAACACGATCGCCAAACTGCCACTGCGCGATACCCGCGCTGAAGGTACTGTGAAAACTGGCGTCATTGACGGCGAAGGTGACCTGTTCATAGTCCCTGCGCAATCGTTCGACCACCCGAGCCGCCTTTTCGCTACTGGTATTGGGCATAATGATGACAAACTCTTCGCCCCCGTAACGCCCAACAATATCGGTGCTGCGTAAGCGATGGGAAAACAGCTGCGAAATCCCAACAATCACCTGGTCGCCAACCGCATGGCCGTAGGTGTCGTTAATGCTTTTGAAATGATCCAGATCCACCATCACCATGCAGAACGGATTACTACTGTAATTCGACTCGGCAATCGCGCTTTTCAGAAAATGGGTCGTCGTCGAGTGGTTATATAACCCACTCAGACTGTCCTGCGACATACGCGCGCGCAGAGCGCGCATTCTTTCGGCACGGATAGACACGGCACGGATGAGCTCCTCAGGATCGGCTTGTTTGAGAATAAAATCCTCCGCGCCGATGCTCATTGCCCCAAGCTGCGCATGCTTGTTGGTCTCGCTGGAGAGATAGGCGATCGGCAGACCAATATGCTGTGGTATTTGACGAATAAGTTTCGTTAACTCCTCACCGCTAAATTCCGGCATATGGTAGTCCATCAGTACCAGATCGATGGGTTGCGCGTTCAGCACATGCAGTAAATAGTGAGGTTTCTCCAGCACATGTACCTCCATGCCCGCCATGCGCAGCCTTTCAGCGTTGTATTCCGCCACCGCGGGCTCGTCATCGATCAACAGCACCTGATACGGTTTTTTCAGCGAAGGCTGCGTCAGGCGGTGTAGTTCCTGTACCAAATCAGTGATAGAAGCCGGTTTCACGTAGTAGCCATCACAGCCGGATTTAATGGCGTTGATGCGGGCGTTAAAATCGCTGTGGCAGGAGAGAAATAGTACCGGGAAAGGTTTGCCCACTTTCTGCTTCAGATCCGCCATCGCCAACGGTCCACCGTAGGCGTTGTCCGGAAAGCTGACATCCATAATCACCACGGCTGGCGGTTGTGCCAGTACGGCTTGCGTAAAATCCTCAGTATTGGCAAATACATGACAGGTAAAGCCGAAACAACGCAACTGGGTAGCAAGCAACTCAACCTGGTCGACGTCATCATCACACAGGTAGATAGGCTTACTGGCCCGCCGGACATATCCCTCTTCCGGACGCTGCGAGGAGACAGGAAAGGTGAACTCCGTGTCGCTAATACGATGCTCAAGATTGAGCTGCTCCTGGGTGAGGGTATACAGCCAGCGAATAATTCTCCGCAGCTCATCATAATGAAGTATGCTTTGCTCTGTTTCCGGTTCTGTTAGTAAACGCTCACCTTCTGCTGAGGCATTCGCCAGCGGGCTAAAACCAAAAGACCCCGCTGAACCGTGAATACTGTGCAGCAGAATGTGCAGTTGTTTACGACAGGTTTCGCTGGGTTCAGCGACTAATTGAACGAGCAGCCTTTCTGCCTGTGCCAGCATATCGGGGATGCGACGTAAAAATCCCTGACGCAGACGCGCTATTTTTTCCTGCGCCGCCGCCATCGCTATGTGCTTATTTTCTGGTTTCATCAAACGCCCAGGCTTATTCAGTAACGGCGGACGGTAGCAGGAGTGCATTTACTGCCGCCCCCAGATTTTCCGCCAGGTTTTCATCTTTTTTTACCCACCGGTCGTACAGGAGATCGCTGGCCGTCACTTCGTTTGCACTGAGTAATATAAAGGGCTTAGACCAGGCCTGAGCGCGTAACAGCGCCAACAAATCCAGACCACTGATCTCAGGCATATGCAGATCGCTAATCACCAGGTCAATGTTTTTATCCGAGTCCAGGCACGCCAGGGCAGAAATAGCGCTTTCCACAATCACCACGTCGTAGCCATCCATCTGCAGAAAAATAGAGGCCAGTTCAGCCGCAAAAAGATCATCATCAACTAATAAAATTCGCATCTTCTCTCTCGATTTTGCGCCATCAGCACAAAAGCATTTTTAATGTTTTTATTAAACTGTCCTGCTCGAAATCGCCTTTGGCGATGTAGGCATCCGCCCCTACCTGAATGCCCCGTCGTCGGTCTTCTTCCTTCGCGCGGGACGTCACGATGATGATTGGCGTGTGCTGGTAATTTTTCTCTGCGCGCAACGATTTGGTGAAGGTAAAACCATCCATAAACGGCATTTCGACATCCGTCAGTACGGCATCGAATTGGGTCAGTTTCGCTTTTTGCAGCCCTGACAGCCCATCTTCAGCCAACGTGACCTGATAGCCATGCGCCTCCAGCACATTTTTTTCTATCTCGCGGGTATTGAGGGAATCATCAACCACCAGCACGTGCCAGGCATCTTGCGCCACGCTCGTCGCGGGCGCCGGGGCGCTGGTTTGCCGTGACTGTTGCGCCATCGCCATCAGCGCAGGCACTTGCAGGATGCTGACCAGTTGGTTATCCGGCGTCTGTACCATCCCGGAGACCAGCGACTGCTGCTGCATATGCTTTGGTAAGGGTTTGATCATCATCTTGCGTTCATCGAGCAGCTTATCTACCCGCAGCGCCATTTTGCTGTACTGGTTCTGCACGACGATTAAACGTTGTCCCGCCGATGAGAGATTGCCCTGGCGATCGTGAATGCCCAGCAGAGCGCCTGCGCATACCACGGGAATAAACTCGTTATGCAAAATAATGGCTGGTCGCCCGGCGATATCACTAATCCCCTCCGGGGTACATTCCACCACCTCGACCACATACTGTGCCGCCAGTCCGAACAGGTGTCCCTGCTCCTCAAATTGCATAATTCGCATCATCGTGAGCGAGACAGGCAGGCGCAGGCTAAAGCTGGTTCCGACGCCCGGGCGACTGTATACCTGCAAATCACCTTGCAGGTCGGTCACCACCGTTTTGCGCACCACATCGAGACCCACACCGCGCCCTGAAAGCTCAGAGACTATCTTGCTGGTGGAAAAGCCGGGATGAAAAATCAGCTCATTACACTCCTGCTCGGAGAGTTGTCCGGCCATTGATGCGGGAACCAGGCCTTTACTGACCGCCTTCGCGCTGATGGCCTCATAATTCAGACCGCGACCGTCATCTTCGATGCGCAGTAATATTCCGCTGCCGTCCTGCTGAGTGGTGATGGTAATGGTGCCGCGGGTCGATTTCCCCAGCGCCAGGCGTTCGTCGATCTCGCCAATACCGTGATCGACCGCATTACGCAGCAAATGCGTCAGGGATTCCGATAGCCGGTCAATGAGCTGGCGGTCAATTTCCACTTCACCGCCGACGAAGCGGCACACCACCTGTTTGTTCAGCGTGGACGCCAGTTCACTGACCTGGAGGGAGATCGGCTCAAACAGCGTCGATAGCGGAAGCATGCGGATCCGCGCCGCCACATCGTACAGTTCAAACATCTGCAAATGCTGGATCTGAACGCTTTCTTTTAGTTGAGCGCTAAAATCATGGATCTGCTGGCGAAGCTGCTCGGCGCTCAGGCCCGGCAATCGGGGGACCAACTGACTCAGGTTTTGGATCTGCTGTTCAAGGCGATCATGTCCGGCGAGCACTTCCCCGAGGATGTCGATCAGGCCATCCAGCTTGTTCAGCTTTACTCGTACGAAATCGGCCTGCTTGATACCGGAGTCCAGGGAGGGGGTTGCGGCAGAAGCCGAAACACCAGGTTTGTCCGTAGCCGCTGGCGACTCCAGCGCCACAGTAACGGTTTCTCCCCGGCTGGCGGAGGCCAGGCGTTCGCACAGCCCGGCATCCGCCGGTGGCAACTGATTATCGCCCTCGCTGACAAAAAGCTGGGTCAACTGGCCCGAAAGATACTCCACGGACTCATGAATCAGATTACCCAGCGCCCTGTCCGGCGTCAGTTTGTTATCACGCAGCTCACTTAATACATCTTCAAGATGATGAGTGACATCAGCGATACTCTGCAATTTCAGCATCCGCGCGCCCCCTTTCAGGGTATGCGCGGCGCGAAACATCTCACCTATCCAGGCTTCAGTATGTTCATCAGCGGAAAGGAGGAACGCCCCTTCGCTGATCGTCTGCAAATGACCTCTCCCTTCATCAATAAAGCGCAGAACGAATTTTTTCAGATCGATAGCCATAATCGCTCTTATTTGCCACTTCGGTGGGCAAATTGCGCCAGTTGATGTTCACAAAGAAAACGAAACGTATTGCCAGGAAACACCATCGGCAAACGCAGACGACAAACCGCAGAAGGGTTGTTCATTTCGTCGTTCAGTAATTGCATCACCACGCGATACGTACGCTGCGCAGGCTGGCGTAACTCGCTTTGACGGTACATTTCGGCCAGATAATAGTGCGCCGGCCAGTAACCCGGCTCCTGATAAACCACCTGTTTAAACCAGGCGATAGCCTGCTGCGTCTGGCGCTGCCACATCATCGCCAGGCCGAGCAGCATTTTGGCCTCTGCCGACCACTCATCCTGGGCGAGGATCTTCTGCGCGTTTCCGGCAGTCTGAGAAAACTGACGCTGTTCGAGGGCAATGACGCCCTGAATCAGCAGCGCATCCGGATTACGGGGATCGTCGCGCAATACGCAGGCGATACACTTTTCGGCCTCAGAAAAACATTTATCATCGAGACAGGCACGCGCCTTTTTTAGCCAGTCATCATTTTTCTGAACCATGGGCATGGAAGATTCATCCTCCACTACCGTTCTCGGCCGTGGAGCGCGTACCGCTACCCTGGGTACTGGTGCGATTGTTGGCGTTTCACGATGATGGCAAAAATAAAAAATGCCCTCTTCCTGCTCCAGCTTCAGGATGTCGAAATTGTTGGCTAACGTTTCCGCGTTGCCAAAAAATAAGGCCCCCTGAGGCTGTAGCATTTTCGACAAATTACCGTGCAGTTCACGACGCGTTGGCGTGTCGAAATAGATAGAGACGTTGCGCAGCAAAATGATGTCCACTTCCGGCAACAGCTGCTCTTTTATAATGTTGGTGCGGTGAAACGAGACTTTCTCGCGGATCGAATCATGCAGTCGGTAGAGATTTCCTGAGCGGGTAAAGTAGCGCTGCTGAATGTCTGGGTCGACGCCGCGAAACGAGTAGCTTGAATAGCTGGCATTTCTGGCTTTTGCCAGGATGACCGGGTCAATATCGCAACCGTAAATTTCAATCCGCTGGGCCATTTCGCCCTGGTATTTCTCATGCAGTTTAATCGCCAGCGAGTAGGCTTCTTCTCCGGAAGAACATCCGGCGCTGAGAATACGTACCGGGCCGCTGCGCTGTTGCAGCAGACGCGGGACCCACTTATCGCAGATCAGATCCAGCGTCTCGTTTTCGCGGAAAAAATAGGTTTCGTTAATGGTTATCAGCGTAATGAAGCGATCAAACTCGTCCTGCGAAATACGCAGTTGTTCATAATATTCATAGTAATTACTGATGTTTCGTTCGCTCATACGCCGTTTCAGCGCCGATTTCAGCAACGCTTCCATTGCGTTATCAAAGTGCAAACCCACCCGGTCTTTGATCAGGCGGGCGTAATCAGGAAGATTGGGGATCATGGCAATTTACTCTCAAAATGCCCGTGAAAGGCCATCGATAGCAGCACCTTCGCGAGACCGTCCAGCGGGATCGTGCGGTGTATCAGTTGCCTGTCGATCGCGTTCTTATTCATACCGAACACCACCGAGCTCTCTTCATCCTGCGCCAACGTTCGCCCTCCCCGGCGGAAAATAAGCTCAATGCCGCGACAGCCATCGCTACCCATACCCGTCATAATCAGCCCGACGGCCTTTTCGCGAAATACCTCAGCCACCGACTCCAGCAACAGATTGCAACTGGGATGATAGACATCGCTTTCCTGTCTGGGGATTGCCGCCAGGCGTTGATTGCTCTTGACGATCAGATGCTGCTCCGGCGGTAAAATATAGACGTATCCCGCTTCAACCCGATCGTCTTCCTGCGCCAGCCGCACCTTCAGTTCGGTCACGCTGTCCAACCAGTGCACCATATTTTTTGCGAAGCCATCGGCAATATGTTGGGCAATGAGCACCGGGCATGGAAACGTACCGGGGAGATCCTGTAATAGCTTGCTCAGTGCCTGCGGCCCCCCCGTCGAACAGGCAATCGCCAGCACAAAAGGCCAGTCCTGCGGGGTCTTTACTGTGTCCGTCGTCGGGCGCGCGGCGGGCATTACGGGTTCGGTTGGATGGCGTAATCCCTTGATATGACGGATCACTTTCACACCGACTAACAATTCCACTTTGCGATGCAGCGCATCGGTCGAGAGCGGGAAATCGCTGCTATGGTGCAGCACCGCCAGAGCACCACGGGAAATATAATCTTCATCCCATTGTTTTTCTGGGCAAAACCGCATCACAAGGATGGGAATAGCGCTGGTCGCCATGATCGTTTCCACAACCTCAACGTTATCGGGTCTTGAGGTATCCAGCGTCAGAATCAGCAGATCGGGCATCAGTTGTTGTAATAATCTCATCGCTTGTCTGCGATGGGCGGCTTGCCCCACCACTTTAATGTGCGGATGATCTTCCAGTTGCCTGACCAGTTCATTACGCGATGCGCTGTCCAGGTCAAGGATCAGCACCCGTATATTGCCGCTGTTCATACATCCGTTTCCGTCAAGGTGAATGACGTCGACGCCTCTTTCAGCGCTTTCGACAGTTGCGTCATATCCTGACTGACAACCAAAATGTCTTTGATCGATTGCGAGGTATAGTTACTGGCCACGACGATCTCACGCAGCGCCATGACCACCTGATTGCTCGCCGTTTTCTGCTGCTGGGTCGATAGTGAAATTTGTAGCGCCGCCGTAGAGGTTTGCTCGGCGGTAACGACGATGTCGTTCAGATGTTCAGCACTGACTTTACAGGCCCTGGCTCCCGCTTTAATGCTCTCGCCGCCTTTCTCCGCGTTCAGCACCAGACGATTGATCGCGTTTTGGATCTCGCTGATCTTATTCTCGATCTCAACCGTCGATTCCGTTACTGAATCGGCCAGACGACGAATTTCAGCCGCCACCACCGAGAAACGCTTACCGGCTTCTCCAGCGCTGGCAGCCTCCAGCGCGGCGTTAAAGGCGATAAGTTTCGTTTGATCGGCAACGCTATTGATGATCACCATCACGCGACTGATTTCCGTCGACTTATTGCCGAGCATCATAATTTCACGCATGTTTTGCTGATTATCGGTATCAATATCCGTCATCCGCATCAGCAATTGTGACATCGACTCTGAACCTTTATTGCAATCCTCAAGCGTCTGGTTGGCAATATCCACCACCGCCCGCGAGTGCTCAGCAATTTGCGTAGAAGAGGCCGACAGCTCTTCCATCGTGGAAGTAATTTCGGCCACCGAAGATGACGTTTCCACGCTGGTTGACGCCTGACCATCTACCGCCTCGGTGATATGCAGTGACGCCTGATGTACCGAATCCGCGTGAGAAACCATATCGCCGACTAGCGAGTGCAGACGCTGACGCATCATCTCTACCGCACTCAGCAGTTCGCCAATTTCATCGTGATGATCGATCTCCACGTCAACCGTTAAATCTCCTTTTGCGATGGTCTGCGCAATCCCGAGTACGCGGTTTAAACGGCGTGAAATCAGAAAACGACTGGCAACGGCAATCAGCAGTAAAATGACCGGTAACAGGAAAGCCGTGAACAACAACAGGCCATTGCGTACCAGGTTACTGCTTCTGGATACATCATCAACGTAGCTGGTGGTGGCAATGATCCAGTCGATCCCGTCGATATATTCATAGACGGCAACCTTAGTCCTCGGCGGCGTACCGTAGCGACTTACCCAGTTGTAGTAAGTGATGCCATTTTTATGTTCGAGGATATCGGCAAACAGCTTATAGCCATTGGCATCGGTGATATTAATCGCCTGTTGATTGCTCAACGATGGATGGACCAACATACGACCCGGTTCGAATCCGGCATCCAGCACGTAGGCGTAACCCTCTTTACCAATATGCACATTCAACAAACGTTGAATAATCGGTTGCAGACTTTGTTTAACATCGAATCCCACCGCAACCGCGCCAACGACCTGACCATATTTATCGGCTATCGGCTCATAGTGGCTAATAAACTGCTTTCCGAACAGCGTGACCACACCCGAAAATGGTTTGTTTTTCAGCAGTAGCGGCAATGCCGGGTTATCGTGCCCCAATGCCGTTGCGGTGGCCGTATTGCCAGAGCTTGCCAATAACGTGCTGCTAACGCGCACAAACTGCTCGCCTTGCAAAATAAATGTGCTGGCAAATACGCTGGTTAATTCGGTGAAATGCGCGTTAGTATTGGGATTGCTCAGTATCGCTTTTAATTCAGTTGCATCCATATAACGCAGCGGTTTATCGGCAACGTTTTGGTAATTATTAATATAAACATTACTGTAATGCTCTGCATCGCGGGTGACACGCTGGAATTCATTAGAAATACTATTGTGGAAAATACGCGTGTTGGTTTTAATCATCTCCAGGGCATTAGCCTGCAATTCACGGGAAAGGTAAGAAGATAATATAAAAGAGGCACCGATCAGCAGCGTTGCAATACAAAAAACCAGAATCATACCGAGCTTCATCGCCACACCGGGATGGATATTGTGTAGCCATGAGAGCAGCCGGGCGCGCAGTCCCATACCGGCAGCGCCCACCGTTCGATTCTTCACTTTACTAATGTCACTCATGATTTTTATTCTCTACCTGAGAAGAAGTTACTTTTTTGGCCATCAGGCGTTAGCGCCCTGCTATTCCAACGTGAGCAATGGCGTAGGTTTGCCAATGTGATATCCCTGTAACCACCCAACATTCATTTTTTCCAGACATGCCTGAATATTGGCGTTTTCGACAAATTCGGCGACGACCTGCATATTTTTCATTTCAGCGACACGGCAGAATGACTCGACGATGTAGTAGCTGATCTCGCTTTCGGTGATCCGTCGAATAAAAGAACCGTCTATTTTCAGAATGTCTGCTTCGATATTCATCAAGCGCGCATGACTGGCAAATCCGGTACCAAAGTCATCAATCGCCACGCGACATCCCAACTGACGTATTAAGCTCAGGGTTTCCACGGTTTGTTCTTTATCTGATAATGTATCCGCTTCGGTTATTTCAAAAATAATCCGCTGCGGCTCCACAGCGTAATCGTGCAGAAGCTGAGTGATTCTGGACACGATATTTGAACGACATACCGTGACTGGTGCCAGGTTAATGGCAAAACAGCGCTGCGGATGGGTGCGCATGAACTTTAGGGTGTTTTCGATAACCCAGAGATCGATATCCGGCGCCAGCCCCGCATCATGGGCAACCGGCAGAAAGCTGTTTGGTGGAATAAATTCCCCCCGTTCGTTGAGCATACGGATCAATATTTCATGATACGGCGCTTCGCCATGGGTACTGACTATCGGCTGGGCCATCAGAACGAAGGCATTATTATCCAGCGCATTTTGCAATGCGGTACGGATTTCAGTTTTATCAACGATGTGGTTGCCAAGGACCCGGCTATGCTGCGCTTCGAGGTTTTCCGGCCTGCCGTTGGTCAGGGATAAGCCGGCGACCATGCCGAGCTTACCCACCAGCTGGTAGATATCATCGCTATGATCGTTAATCAGGCAGTAGCCCAAACCACTGCGAAAACCCAGCCGGTGATTGTTGTAGAAGAGGCGAAAACTATTGGCAGCCTGGTACAGGTCGCATAACCGCTCGCAGGTCCCATTTTCCAGGCGGATAAGCAGATCATAACCCGCGTGATAATAGACCTTCTCGCTTTTGATCAGATGACTCCTGAGATGCTCAGCAAGGATCTTCTGGTAGCGGGCGCGAAAATGAAAACCATAGCGGCGCGAAAAGAGCTCCAGCTCGGGGATCTGTATCAGGCATACCGTCGCCCCCTCAGTGGTAAACAACTCCGTCTTCAGAGCACGCAGGTTCGCCATGCCCGTCATCGGGTCAGTCAGACCCAACAGCAGGACCTGGTTAAACCGCTGACGGGTAAATTTTGCCAGCGCTCCCATGATCACAATAGTGAGTGAAAAGACAAAAATAAGGGTGGAAACCAGCGCCTGATGCAGCATGAAATTGATGTCGCTGGCGATATAGCTGTCGTTATGTTTGCCTAAAATAATCAGTACGACTGTCCACACCAGCATGGTGAACGAGTGACCAATCTTAATCGCCCCCCACAGCATCAATGGAAATAACAGGATCAGGCTATAGAAAGAAAAAAAGATGTTCGGACTGTGCGGTGACGTCAAACAGAACATCAGTGAAATCAGCAAAATACACCAGATGCTGACGCCAAAGGCGGTGATATTCCCTTTACACTGAAAGACAATCGCTCTGATAAAGGTCAACAGGTAAGACGGTCGACGAATGATGCGATAAATTTTGTAGAAAAAGGGGATACCCGTCAGGCAACCGTTGATGATTCCCTGAATACGTACCAGCATCTCCAGGCTCATAACCGGAATATTGTCCACATCCGGGCGATGACCATGGGTGACGAACGCGGCAAAAATCCTGCTGAATAACAGATAGAGCAGGATGTTAAAGCCGCATAGCCAAATCAGGCGGCTCAGGCTGATTTTTATACGGCCAAAACTGGCGCAGCTGCGTCTGCCCGTAACGTTGCGATAAGCGGCATAGCTAAAGGTTGAGGCCATAACCAGACACAGCGCATCCACCCGCTCGCTTTGTGGCCCCACTACGAACATCAAGGCGAGAAACAGAATAAATCCCGGCAATACCCGAAAACCAAACAGAACCAATGCGGCGGAAAATACGGCGAGTTTGAGATCGTAAACTGTTAAAATATTATTATTGAGAAGACAATAGCCGTTAAGATATTGTGCCAGTGGATATAACAGGCCAGGCAAAGCAAGTGGCAGGCACCATTTTTGAATGCTTTTTGCTGTGTGAGTATTTATTATCGCGTCCAAATCAATTTATCCGCTATGCACTATACCAATAGGACTTTAATCCAGACTCGAATGTCACAAACAAATCCTTTTGGGTCAGTCGCTGAACCATAGCAAAATTGTCAACATTGACCGCGCACTGAGAAAATAAAGTTAGGCTCTATATTGAAGCGAGCATCTTATTCATATCAGATCAGGAAATAAATACTCATTAATAGACAAAAATGGACATCCCGGCGGGATGAAACTACAGCACACTCACTTAATAGCATAGCTAATTCATTGATGCTAAATATAAAAACCACACCTTACTGACAACTTCACCACACCTCCAACCAGTACAAACAAAAAACACGCCTTGTCGTTTTAATGTCAACATTAATATCCTGGATGAGGCATAATGAAAAATGTATTTTTATGAACACTTTTGCCTGTTGACGATAAGCACAGCGTTATCTATATTCGCATACCGTTATTGTTGTCATTACTCATCCTGGTTCAATGTTAGTTATTTGTTACGTCATTACGTTTCACATCTTTCATCTACTTATTTGCAACAATAATATCCCATTAAGAAATAACAGAAATAAATTTAGCATCGCATAATCAATTCAGGAATTAACATAATCCGTGGCAAAGTCTCTGTTTTCCCTTAAAGCAATAAAAGGGTGGCAACATTCCATCACTGGCAAAATAACGCAATTCTTGCTGGTGGGTATCGTTATTGCTTTTAGCGCTGGCGCCTTTACCAACTGGAGCCTGATAGACAGCTTTTCTTATCAACAGTGGGTGCAGCGCGCTGAGGCGAATGCGCAGATTATGACCTACATTATCCGCAGCGTGTACACCACCGTTTCGGTTGAAACCAGCGATGCCGGGCAGATCTCACGCATCGTCTCCGACAGACAACTTGGCGACACCGACTCCATTCTGCAAACGGGTTATAACCCGGTAGACGTCCTGGCGTTGGCATCAGTGCAGACGCACAGCCCCACCTGGCTGTTTCTCTATACGCCGGAAAAAGGGTATGTTGGGATTAACAACAAGTCTGAAAATGGCGAAGGAATTATCTCCTTCTCTGGTCGTTTGCCGCGCGATGTGCTGGTCAATTACTATGTTGGCTTCGCCCAGATCAATGGCGAAGAGTGTTTCATCAGCGCCGTCCCGATATTGACGCCTTCCGGCGAGATCCTCGGGAGCCTGATAAGCAGCATCGGTAAAAAAAGTGAGTTGTACGCTACCTACGATGCGATGCTGAAAAAGAGCTGTATCATTTTCGTCCTGATTTTGCTGGTGACGCTGGCGCTGGTTACGCTGTTTATGCGCCGCTTATTCCGACCGGTTCCGCTGCTGATCAACTCCCTCACCCGTATTGCCCATGAAGAGACCGACTGCATTACCCCTTATCTTGATCAGGACGATGAAATTGGGCATCTCGCAGGAGCGATTGAGAAATTGCGCGTCGCCATGAAAGAGCGCGGTTATCTGCAACGCATGCATGAAATGTCGCAAAAGATGGAGCATATGGCCCATCATGATTCGCTAACCGGCTTACCCAACCGCGTTTCGTTTGGCCAGGCGCTAGATAAGCGCGTCAGTGAAATTCATCTGGATGAAAAACCGTTCAACCTGCTATTGATTGACCTCGACAATTTCAAACCGGTCAACGATACCTTCGGCCATAAAGCCGGGGATGAACTGTTAATTAGCGTGGCCCAGCGCCTGCAATTGCTGCTCGGCCCTGACGACATCGCGGCGCGTCTGGGCGGTGATGAGTTCGCCATCCTGCAACATGTCAGCGACAACGCCATCAGAGAGGCGAATCGCCTGGCAAAACGCATTATTCGTGCGCTGAGTACCCCATTCACCTGGAGCACGCATACTTTTTCCATCAGCTGTAGCATCGGTATCACCACCGCGCCATATCAGGGCAACAATACCTCGACACTGATGATCAATGCCGATCTTGCTATGTATGCCTCTAAGCATCATGGCCGCGGCTGCTTCCATTTCTTTGAAGACGGCATGGTGATGAAGCAGACCCACAGCCTGTTTATTAATCAGGAAATTATTGATGGTATTGATAACAAGGAGTTCGAACTTCACTACCAGCCAATCATAAACCTGGCAGATGAAAGCGTGTATGGGTATGAATCGCTGATCCGCTGGAATCATCCCAGCAAGGGACTGATTTACCCAGATTATTTTATCAGCATAGCCGAAAGTTCCGGCCTGATTGTACGTTTAGGCGAATGGATTATTCGTCAATCCTGTGAAGCGGCGGCTAAATGGCCGGAGCGCACCAGAATTGCCGTCAATATATCGGCCTACCAGTTGCACAGTCCGGGGCTGGTGGATGTGATCAAAGACGCCTTACGCATCAGCCAACTCGCGGCAGATCGCCTTGAAATAGAAATCACCGAATCCGAGAAACTGGATAGATCAATCGCCTTACCCGTACTGCAAGAGATCCGCGCTATGGGCATCGAAATCGCCATGGACGATCTGGGAACCGGGTATGCGGCGCTGGATTACCTGCTGATTTATCCTTTCACCCGCATCAAGATCGCCCGCACGTTGGTCGATAAGCTGCAGCAGGATAATGCCAGCCAGTATTTGATTGTGATGCTGATTCAGTTTGCCCATAAGTACAATATGTCGGTCACTGCTGAAGGGGTGGAGACCACGCAGCAGCGTGACATCCTGCGCGACATAGAGTGCCAGAATGTTCAGGGCTATTTCTTTAGCTATCCGCTTCGCGAACATGAGGTGCTTTCCGCGTTTGCCGAAGAGGTTATTGAAGAAGGTCTGAGCAATGCCTGACATCTTTCGCCTGGCAAAACGCCTGCTCATGATGGTGGTGCTGCTGGCAGTGGCCACGCCATGCATGGCAGATAAGCAACTGCATACGCTGGAACAGATCGCCAGCAAGAAAACCATTACCCTTGGCTATCAGGATGATGCGTTTCCCTTCTCCTGGCAAAATGGAAATACCCCTGCGGGCTACTCCATTGATATCTGCAACAGTATCGTCAGCGCGCTCAAGACCAAACTCCAGCTAAAAAACCTGAAAATAGAGTGGGTAAAAGCCAATTCAGCATCGCAGTTTGTGCTGATTAAAAACCACATGGCAGACATCATGTGCATACCTGCCTTTTATTCACAAAGCCGCCACAGCATGAGCGAGTTCTCCCTGCCGTTTTATTTTTCGAGCACCCGCTTTGTGATGCGTAAAACCGAAAGCAGCGACAACCTGGCTAAGCTTTCTGGACATAGCGTACTGGTAAAAAGCGGTACGATTTACGTTGAGCAACTGCAAAAAGTGAATGCCGCGAATGATCTGGATATTAATATTCAACTCGACACCAATAATATTACGGCCTTCAACGAACTGAAGAACGGGGAGTATTCAGCACTGATCTCCAGCACGGTATTACTCAAAGGGATGATTGCTCAAACACCAAACCCTGAGGAGTATGCGCTGTCAGATATTGCACTCAGCGCCCCGCTACCAGCGGGCCTGTTGCTCCCGTTACATGATAAAGAATTTAAAGAGTTTGTTGATGGCACGTTGTCTTCTCTGATGACCAGCAACGACTTTACTGCGCTGTACAATAAATGGTTTCAGTCACCGATTCCGCCGAAATCCATCAATTTAAACATTCCCATGTCAGATAACCTGAAAGCACTAACGGCTGCTAAAAAGAAGATCAGTTTTGATTATGAAAAATATAATTAATCGTGAAATGGCAAGGGTGAAACGTACGGTGCAATGGCTGATCCTACTGGCAGGTATCGTCATCTCCCCTGCGCTGATGGCTCAGCAAAATGCCGCGACGCTCGACCATATTCAGAACAGCAGCGTGCTAAACGTGGGATATCGCCAGTTACCGCCATTTTCATTTACCGACCACAATGGCAAGGTGACGGGTTATACCATTGCGGTATGTAACATAATTGCCGATAAGTTGCGCCAGTATCTTAAGCTCAATAGCTTAACTATTCATTATATTCCCGTGAGCTTTGGGGAACGCTTTACCGCATTAAACACGCGCAAAATTGATATGGACTGTAGCGTAAATACCAATGCGCCGGAGCGGATATCCAGCGTCTCATTTTCTCTCAACTATTACATCGCAAAAATGCGCATCATTGCGTTACGTAAAAATAATATCCACTCGATTGTCGATCTTAAAGGCCGCACGGTGAGCCTGCCTGGAAGCTCAAAAGATTTGCTGGAGTTTAATAAAGCCAACAGAGAGCAGCATCTTAATATTTCGACAATTACTACCACCACGATAAACGGTGCGTTTGACAAGATGGCGCATAATGAAGCCGCCGCCTTATTCCTTGATGATGTTCTGGCCTGGCCGTTGATTAAGGATAGCGAGCAACCGGAACTGTTCAGCGTGTCGGCACAGAGCATCGGCAATGATATGCACTATGCCATTATGATGAGGAAAAACGATCCGCAGTTCGTGACGTTTGTTAACAGCACGCTGAAAGATTTCTTCGCCTCACCGATCAACGCGCAGTTACGCAAAAAGTGGCTGTCTCCCTGGTCCTGCGAAAAGATGAAAATCCCATCGCCAGGCAGCTGTCAGCATAGTAATTGAACACTATCAGCCGCTCTTTACACCACCGCCTGCTGCGCCTGTGGAAAATCCCCGGGGTGCTGCTGTTGCTATTGACCGTCCATTCGCTGCGCGCCGCCTGGGATTTTGCCAGCATCCAGCAGAAATCCGATGCGCTTTACGGCCCCGCAAGCCCGCAAGCGCAACGGCGGATCAACGCCTGGCAGCAGTTGTTGCTCCAGTTGCGTAATGCAGACGAACAAACACAATTACACGCCGTAAACCAATTTTTTAACGATAAGCTCCGTTATACCGAAGATATTGACGCCTGGCATGACGTCGATTACTGGGCAACCCCCATTGAATCACTGCGCAAAGGTGAGGCGGATTGTGAAGACTACGCGATCGCTAAATATTTCACTCTTCGCCAGTTGGGCATCTCCGAAGACAAACTGCGTATTACCTATGTTAAGGCCATGCGCTATAACCGGGCGCATATGGTGCTGACCTGGTACCTCACACCTGAAGCGATTCCTCTGGTACTCGACAGCCTGACCAATACCATTTCACCGGCCACCCAGCGTATGGATTTATTACCCGTTTACTCCTTTAACAACACTGGCCTTTGGCTTCCGGGCAATCAGAACAATAAGCGCGTTGGCGACAGCAAGAGACTTTCTCGCTGGCAGCAAGTTTTCATCAAAATGCGGGAAGAGGGCTTCCCGATGGATAAATAGGAATCACCTGTGTCTCTTTTTAAACAGTTACTCCTGACAATCTCTCTCTTTATGATGGTTGTGTTTAGCGGCAATTTTATCGTGACGTTAGAAAGCTCTCGCGATCAGTCCAATAACCAACTCCTTTCACATGCCCAGGATGCAGCAACCGCGCTGGGCGTTTCGCTGACCCCCAACGTCAACGATCCGGCGATGATCGAGCTAATGGTTAGCTCCATTTTCGATAGCGGTTACTACAAAAAAATCCGTATTGTCGATCTGCAAAACGGCAAAACGATGCTTGAGCGCCGCGCGGCGGCGTCGATTCCCAATGTTCCCGGCTGGTTTGTTGATCTGGTGGATGTGACTCCGCAAACCGGCGAGGCGACAATTATGCGCGGCTGGCAGCAGGCCGCTCGTGTGGAAGTGACCAGCGATCCGATCTTTGCCGTACAGCGTCTGTGGGACAACACCCTGGGCAATCTGCTGTGGATGCTGTCCTGTAGTCTCGTCTGTTTAATCGCTGGCATTCTGCTGCTGCGCAAACTGCTGCGCCCGCTCAATTATCTGGCAAAACAGTCAGAAGCCATTGCCCGCCGCGAATTTCTGACGCTACAGGAACTGCCAAAAACACCGGAATTACGCCGCGTCGTTAACGCCATGAATTTGATGGCAGCGAAGCTCAAGTCGTTATTTGAAGAGCAAGCTGTCTATAGCGAACGTCTGCACAATGAAGCTTATCTCGACAGCCAGACCGGAATTGCCAACCGCCGCGCGTTCGATATGCAGTTTCAGGCGCGGCTAAGTGATGCCGATACGGCGCCAGGGTATCTGATGCTGGTTCGCGTTCAGGACTTAGGCGGTCTGAATCAGCGTTTTGGCGGCCCGCATACCGATAAGCTGTTGCTCAATATCGCCAACCTGCTGAACGCGCATAAAGAAAAATATGCCTCTCTCGACAGTACCCTCGCGCGCATTCGCGGCGGCGAGTTCGCCCTGCTCTGTCCGGGGGTTACGCACGGTGAAATGCTGGACATGGGCAATTCGCTGTGTCAGAAGCTGACGGCCTTTTATGCCACCGGTATGTCAGACCAACAGCCGGTCGCCTATACCAGCATGGTGCCATTCAGCGCCGGAGATAACGCCCAGTCATTGCTGATCCAGGCCGATCGCCTGCTGGTGGAAGCAGAAACGCATACCGACCATCAGGTGGTTCCCACCACCGAGGTGCCAGCGGCTACCGAAGATCAGCATTTGTGGTTTGTTCGCCTTGAGCATGCGCTGGAAAATCAGCAATTCCAGTTGGTTTATCAACCCGTAGTGGATTGCCGCTCGCCCGACAAAATCCTGCATTACAAAGTGCTGTCGCGCATTATCGACGAACAGGGCAACACCATTACCGCCGGTCGTTTCCTGCCGTGGATCCACCGCTTTGGCTGGAGCCATCGCCTCGATAAAGTGATGCTGAAACTGACGTTGAACCAACTAAAAACTGCACCGGGGAAATTAGCGCTGAGTATTTCAGGCAGTTCTGTCGCCAGTGCGAACGCCATTGCTGACCTGCTCAATCCGCTGCGCTATTCACCGAAATTAGCCCATCAGTTGATTCTGGAGCTGGATGAAAATCAGCTCCCGGGACCACATCAGATGGCGGCATTTGTCAAAGCTGTAGGCCAGCATCGCTGCGCGCTCGGTCTGCAACACTTCGGCAGTCGCTTCAACATGATCGGTCATCTGTCGCAGTGGGGGCTTGCTTATCTGAAAATCGACAGCAGCTATATCCGCAATATTGATGAAGAAAACGATAAACGTTTGTTTATTGAAGTGTTGTGCAGCGCCACGCGCAGTATTGATTTGCCGCTGATTGCCGAACGTGTTGAAACGGAAGGTGAGCTTAAGGTACTGCAGGAATTAGGGATTGATGGCGCAATGGGTCAATTATTAGGTGAACCCGCGCCGTTGTGATAACAGCAGGCAGCCTGTATATCGCCGGATGGCGCTTCGCTTATCCGGCCTACAAGCCGGCTGCCTGCATCAGCTAAAAAATACGGTCATCACTCCCAAGCAGTTGTTCTAACCCGCCAAGCTCCTGACGCGCGTTCGCGCGATTCATTAATTTAACCTGCGCCATCGGCGGAAGATCGGTAATGGCAATCACGCCTTTACGGATCAGCAGGTAAATCAGATCGTCGAGCACGCGAACCATCTCCAGGTCGCTTTTTTGCAGCATCTCTAACGTCTGTTGGGTGTCATTTTCAGCGTTTTTACCAGCGCCTGCTGCCTGCGCGTGTGGTCCAGAATTCATATCAGTGTCTTTCATTTCGTATACCCTGATGCCGCTGCCCTGTTCACACAGGGCAGCAAGCAACGGTTAGTGAGTCGGGTTGTGATCGGGTTTGGCTATCAGGTGATCCAACGAGTAGGTCGCAGAATGCAGATCGCCGCTTGCATGAGTAGACAGCGCAGTATCAATGCCATGCGCGACCTTCGCCGGACTGGCTATTTGATGGTGATCGCCGCCGCTTTGAATGTACTTCGCAATATCCACGCCTTCGTGCAGTTCACGCGCCAGATCGCTGAGATCGACTTTATCGAGCACAGCCTTCGCCCTATCGTCAGCGCTCAACACGGCAGTTGCCTGCCCGTGTCCGGTCGCGGCTGGCGCATAAGACAGAGATAATGCGTTGTCATCGAACAGGTTGTGCAGCGCGTGCTGCATCGCGGCATGATTTCCTTTATCCGCCGTATGCCCTTTGTGTGGTGCCGGATCATCCATCGTCACATTCAGCGTTTGCGTATACGGCGTAATATTGCCGTGGTCATCATGCGCCTCAACCAATACGCTTACGCGGTTATGGCCTGCCCGGAACGCTGAGGTCTCGGCCTCAATGTCATAGGTCAGCCCATTGTTGCCCTGATGAAGAATCGCATCGTACTGATGCCCATTTACCAGCGCTTTAATATGCTCCCCATCATGCACATCACCGCTCACGCTGCCGGTGATATGGGTGATAGTCCCCTGTGCTTCCGCACGTGAAATATGGTTGTCCCCGGTGAGTTTATCCACGATAAGCGTGGCGTCTGCTTGTTGATCCACAGCATAGGTGTGGGATGTTGTCTTTGAATACGGGTTGCCTGGCGCATCATGACCGTTGACCTCAACCGAGAACGCGGTGTTCGCTTTCATGACATCGCTGTCTACATCGACATGATAAACCCGCTCACCATTCCCCAACGTATCTACCGAACCAGTATATTCATGACCACCAATCTTTAATTTGATCGAATCCCATACATCCACATCGCCGCCAAGATGCCCGGTTACCCTCACCGTCGTTCCCTGAAGTTCCTGCTGGTTCAGGACGTTATCCTGGGTGACGCTATCAATATCCATCGTTCCTGCAGCGGTCCTGTCGATCGTGATGGTCTTATCGGTATGGATCTCATCACGGTTACCTGCATCATCATGGGCGGTGACGTGAGCGGTTATTTTTTGATCGTGAATCAGGTCAACCGTACTGGCATCTACGCTAAATACCTTCTGCCCGCCGCTGTCTTTTACATCAGCCACCAGATCTTTACCGTTAACCGTGATGGTCACCCGATCGCCAACATCCACGTCCCCGGTCACATAACCGCTGATAGTGGTTTTCGCATGCTGAGTTTCCTCGTTATTCAGCACATCATCGACTGACACTTTATCCAGCACGATGCTGGCATCAACCTGCGTATCGATAGTGACCGTTTTGTCGTTCACGGCATGCATTGGGTTCAATGCCGAATCCTGCCCTTCTACGCTGACGTGAATATTCGGGTCATTTTGCAGCCCGACCGTACTCACCATCGCTTTGTAGCCCAGTTGCCCGTTCATATGCGGCAGCTCAATGACACGCGTATGTACTGTGACGCCATCGACGAGAATGGCGACTTTATCACCGAGATGCACGTCGCCATCCACCGTACCACTCACCTCAACGCTACCCGCTTTCACTTCATCAGCATTGATAATATCGTCGCCGCCGACGGTGTTGATGGTCACGCTGCCGCTTGCCGACTTATCAATCGCGTAGCCCTGCGTAAAGCTGGCGGACTGCACGTTGCCGTGATCGTCATATCCTGAGACTGTCGCGACAATCGCGCGATCGGCCAACAGGTCTTTGGTGTAGATATCGACGCAGTAGCGATGGTTATTATCGACAGTCGCCGCATAAGGGTTTCCGTTAACCGTCAGCGTTACCTTATCGCCCGGGTGCACATCTCCGGATACCGACCCCGTTACTGTCATCTTAGGTTGCAGCGATTCCCGCGCGTTCAGCACATTGTCACCGGCAATGTTATCTATCGTCACGCCAGCATTAGCGCTCAGATCGACCACGACATGGCTGCTGGCAGAGGCGCTACCCAGGTTGCCGTTATCATCCGTTGCCATGACCGTCGCGATAATATCCGGGTTATTGTGCAGATCGTTGATACTGACCTTCGTCGACCAGGCCAGGTGACCATGTTTATCATCATGCACGACCGCAGTCAGCGTATTGCCATTAACCTGCAGACTCACCACGCTGCCATCGTGGATCCCTTCGCCGCTGACCGTGCCGCTGACGGTCGTTTTCCCGCTTTGCGCCTCAGCAGCATTGATAACATCATCACCGGCTACCTTATCCATCGTTATCTGCAGCGGGTTCTCCGTATCGACGGTGATGGTTTTCTGCACCGTATCTGTCGCTGTCCCGGCCGTGATGGAGACATCAAACGTCGGATGCGCCTGCAGTTCGCTGGTCGGCACATCCACTTCGTATGCCAGCTGTCCCGGCATCGTCGGGAGGCTCATAACGTGTCCGGTGTACTGCACATGATTGATGGTGACAATCACTTCGTCCCCGGACTGAACGTCGCCGCTGACCAGGCCACGGATTGCCGTTGTCGCCTTTTGCGCTTCATCGTGGTTGAGAACGTCATCGCCCGCCACCTTATCAACGGTAAGATGCACGGTCGGTTGGTGAGGTTGCGTGGTTCCTGTTCCCGTTGTCGTCGGGGTGTGCATACTAAAAGGCGTATTGGCAGGCGTATAAGTCTGGGTTACCCACGGGAGATCGATAAATTTATGCTCTACCGCTGTCGCCGTGTTGCCGTGATCGTCATGGGTGGTGATGGACACGGTGATATTGCCGTTGTTATTCCAATCCTGAGAAAGAATATCCAGCGTGTAACCCAGTTGCCCATCAGGGAGGGTAATAACATGCGTTTCCAGATGCGTGTTGTTACCCACATCAACGGTAACCAAATCATTAAGCTTCGCGTCCGGGGTAACATGCCCGGTTACCGTCACAAATTCCGGGCGGTTTCCAGCGGGTAGCGCCCAGCCTCGCCAGCTCAACGCAGAATCAATCGTAATCCCGGCATCGGCAACGGTATCAACCAGCACCGGCATGCCATCGTGCCCGTGAGCAATATTGCCGGCGTCATCTTTCGCCGTCACTTCGGCATGAATATGCGGATCCATTAGTAGATCCAGAGTCGACACCTTAGTGCTGAAAGCCCGCTGGCCGTTGTGATCTTCCACCTGCGCATAATAGATCTGATGATTGATGGTGAGTTCAACGGTATCACCGATTTTGACATCGCCTCCCACCGTACCCGTAACCGTCGTTTGCGGCTTAAGGGCTTCGTCGTGGTTAATCACCGCATCACCACTGCCAGTGACGATCGGATCGATATGAACTATCGCGTCAATCTGGTCGTCGATAATCACGGTGCTGTGCGCATCTGCCGTGGCGTTATTTCCTGCCGCATCAGTGGTGGTGATGGTTGCGGTGATATGCGGATCGTTTTGCAGCCATTGCGTATCCACGCCAATGGAATACCCCAGGGTTCCCAGATTGGGCAGGTTCGTCACCGTCGCATCAACTATATGGCCGCCGATATTCAGGTGCACCACATCATTAACCCTGGCATCGCCGCCCACCGTACCGCTGACGATCGTCGTCGTTTGCCCCAATTCGATCTTATTCAATACATCGTCGCCCGTTACCGGATCGATGGTGATTGAGGCCAGCGCTTGCGCGTCGAGATTGACGTCATGATGCGCCACAATATGGGCATGGTTCTGCGCCGCGTCGGTGACATCCATTGAGACTTCAATGTGCGGGCTGGCGACCAGATCGGCCGTCGCAACGGGAACGTGGAATCCCATTTGTTGATTACCGCGATCCTCTACCACACCGGAATAGGTATGGCCGTTGATGGTCATAACCAACGGATCGCCGGGGTGAACTTCCCCGCTCACCGTCCCGCTCACCATCGTATAGCCATGCATCTGCTCAGCAAGGTTCAGGGTATTATCCGGCGTCACGGCATCAATGGTTATCTGCGCATCCACACGGGTATCGATAATCACTGTGGTTTCTGCATTGGCCGTCGCCGGGTTGCCCGCGCCATCGGTGGTGCTGACCGTCGCGGTCAGATGCGGATCGGAGATCAGATCGGCGGTACTGACTTTAATGCTATAGCCGAGAACGCCGCCTCCGGTATCGCTCACTTTTCCCGTCAGGACGTGGCCATTCACGGTGAGATAAACGACGTCATTTACATGAACATCCCCAGCCACTTTCCCGGTTACATACGTGAATGGTTGTTTTGATTCATCACCATTAATCATATTGTCGCCAGTGACGGGATCAATCGTCAGCATGGCTTTGGCATGTAAATCAACCAGCAGGTCGTGCGTTATCTCCGCTTGCTGGAAATTATGCACATTATCTTCACCGACTACACGAGCAACGATATGCGGGTCTTTGACCAGATCGCGGCTCAGAACGTCCAGCTTATATCCCAGCGCATTGTTATGTTCCGGGAGTGCCTGCGCGGTTGTTTCGTAGGTATGACCGTTGACGATGACCTGAACTTTAGCGCCCGCGTGTACATCGCCGGACACCGTGCCCATCACCTCAGTGAGATGTTTTGCTGCTTCTGCGCCGTTGAGCTTGTCATCGCCCGCTACCGTATCAACGGTGATTCCCGCCCCGGCATGATTATCAATATGCACCACACGGGTTGCGGTGGTTATAACCTCATTTTCCACCGCATCGTGAGAGGTAACCGTGACCTTAACGGACACATTTTTATCCTGGAGCCCCTTATTATCACTGAACGCCGTTGAATCAACGGGGACTTGATAGCCCAGATGTCCGCCACCAAGGTCGATGACCTTGCCGTTAAACGTCTGGTGATTGATCTCAACGATCACCGCATCGCCAGGCTGCGCGTCTCCTCCCACCTTGCCGCTGATGAGTTGCATCGGCGTATCCAGCTCCTGGTGGTTAAGGTTGTTGTCGTCAGTAACGTTATCAATAGCCACGGTGCTGTGCGCCTGGGTATCCAGCGTGACGGTTCGATGCTCCACCGCAACCGCCTGATTGCCCGCAGCGTCGTGGCTGACCAGCGTGACCATTACGTCGTTGCTGCCTTCCTGCAGCACACCCGTTGGTACAAACACGTCGTAGCGCAGAACGCCGTGATCGTTAACCACTGTGCCACTAAAGTCCTGATTTTGCCCCTGCACGTGAACAGTCACCACGTCACCCGCTTTGGCATCCAGACCTTTCGCGATACCGCTAATCAGCGTCGGCATGCGGTTTTCAATGGCGTTTACCACATCATCGGACGCCACCACTGCGGTCGTCACCACGTTTTTAGCAAAATTATCAATATGCACTTTATGGCTGTCAGTCGCGATGGCAAGGTTACCCGCCGCATCATGCGAGGTGACCGTGACGTGTACGTCGACATCCGTCAGCACATGAACGCTGTTGTTCGCAAACGCTGATGAGTTCACATCAATACGGTAACCCAGCTTCCCCTGACCAAGGTCAATGACCTGACTCTCGTACTGATGACCATTAACCACCAGTTGGATCGGGTCGCCGACCTTCGCATCTTCCCCCTCGACACTGCCCGTAATGCGCTGTGTCGCCGCGGACAGTTCCTGGTAATTGATGACATTGTCCGTGGCAATGTTATCCAACGAGATAGCGTTATGCGCATGCGTATCGAGGGTGATAATACGGTGCGATTCACTGGTCACCGCGTTGCCCAGCGCGTCATGGCTGAGCAGTGTTGCGACCACCGCATTCTTACCTTCATGCAGAGTTCCATGCGGCAAAACCACTGCGTAGCGTAACTGACCATTATCGTTGATCACCGTGCCGCTAAAGTCCTGTCCTCGTACGCTGATGGTCACCGCATCGCCAACTCTGGCATCGCCCCCCGCCACAATACTCACAATGGTGGGCATGCGATTTTCGTTGGCATTCACCACATTGTCCGTCGCTACCGCATCAATTTTGAGCGTGTTTTCCGCATAGTTATCGATATGAACTTTATGCGTATCGGTGGCGATGGCCAGGTTTCCCGCCGCATCATGAGAGGTGACCATCGCGGTAATATTCACATTCGTCAGAACATGGCCGCTGTTATCGGCAAATGCAGAAGAGTCCACATCGATGCGATAACCCAGCTTACCGCGGCCAAAATCAACCACCTTACCGCTGTACTGATGCCCATTTATCTCCAGTAAGACCGGATCGTTGACCTTCGCATCCTCACCGCCAACAAAACCGGTAATCGTCTGTTTAGCCGCAAGCAGTTCCTGGTAATTCAGCGCATTGTCTGCAGTGAGGTCATGTATGCGGATAGTATTATGCGCCTGCGTGTCTAACGTGATGGTGCGGTGTGCCAGCGCGGTAACTTCATTTCCCACCGGGTCATGACTGACCAACGTCACCACTACGTCGTTTTTACCTTCCTGCAAGGCAGTCTTCGGCAACGCGACTTCGTAGCGCAACTGGCCGTTATCATCAACGATTGTTCCGGCATAGTTTTGCCCATGTACGCTGACGGTGACCGCATCGCCCGCTTTAGCATCACCACCAGCGTCCCCGCTAATTAGCGTTACCATACGGTTTTCAATGGCGTTCACCACATCATCGCCCGCCACTGTGTCGATGCTGACCTGATTGGTGGCGAAGTTATCAATGTGCACGCTGTGAGTGCCGGTGGCGATAGCCAGGTTACCCGCCGCATCATGAGAGGTGACCGTGACCTTCACGTCCACGTTACCGTCGACCTTCACGTCCACGTTACCGTCGACCGGCACGCTGTTGTCAGCAAAGTCTGCAGTGTTTACCGTGATACGGTAGCCCAGCGCATTGTGGCCTAAATCGATAACCTCCCCGCGGTACTGGTGACCGTTGATCTCCAGTTGTACCGGATCGCCAGGTTTAGCATCTTCATTGCTGCCAATGGTGCCGGAGATGACCTGGTTACGTGTGTACAACTCACTACGATTCAGGGTGTTATCACTATCTACATCATTGATTGTCAGCGAGTTATGCGCCTGAGTGTCGAGCGTGACGGTACGGTGCGCGAGCGCGGTGACTTCGTTACCCGCCGCATCGTGGCTGACCAGCGTTACCACCACATCGTTTTTACCTTCCAGCAACGTTCCTTTCGGTAATGCCACTTCATAGCGCAACTGACCGTTATCATTGACTACCGTTCCGGCATAGTTTTGCCCCTGTACGCTGACGGTGACCGCATCGCCCACTTTGGCATCACCGCCTGCCACACCGCTAATCAGCGTGGTCATGCGGTTTTCAATGGCGTTGACCACATCATCCGTCGCCACCGCGTCAATGTTGACCTGATTGGTCGCAAGATTATCAATGCGCACGCTGTGGGTGTCGGTGACGATCGCCAGGTTGCCCGCCGCATCGTGAGAGGTAACCATGACCTTCACTTCCACGTTACCATCAACCGGCGTGCTGTTATTGGCAAAGTCGGAAGCGTTAACCGCAATGCGATATCCCAGGCTGCCGTTGCCAAGATCAATCACCTGCCCGCTGTACTGATGATGATTAACCACCAGCTGTACCGGGTCGCCCACTCTGGCGTCTTCTCCGCTGACGGTTCCGGAAATCACCTGGTTGCACTTATACAGTTCGCTGCGGTTCAGGACGTTATCATCTGTCACGTTATCGATAGTCAGCGCGTTATGTGCCTGGGTATCCAGTACCACGGTACGGTGCGTCACGGCGATGGCCTCATTGCCTGGCGCGTCGTGGCTGACCAGCGTCACCTGCACCTCATTCGCGCCCTCTTTCAGGGTGGCTGAAGGCACCACGATCTCATAGCGTAGCTGCCCATGGTCGTCGAAAATCGTGCCATGAAACTCTTTGCCCTGAAGGGTCAGGATGACCGGGTCGCCCGCTTGCGCATCGCCGCTGGCGACGCCAGAAATGACGGTCGGCATACGAAACTCATTGGCATTGACGACATCATCATTCGCCACCGCGTCAATAGTCACGGCGTTTTGCGCGGATAAGTCGGTATCAACATGATGCTCGGTGGAAACCGTTGTGCGATTGCCGGCATCGTCGAAAGAGGTCAGCGTGGCGTGAATATTCGGGTCGTTCAGCAATCCCTGAGTCTGTACCGGAATGGTATAAATCAGAGCGCCATTACCCGGGTCAGTAACGACGCCGGTATATTCTTTACCATCAACCAATAAGGTAACGATATCACCTGGTTTGGCATCTCCGCCTGCACTCCCATGGATCATCGTCTGCGGCTGGCGTGACTCTGCGTAGTTGATGAGATTATCAGGGGTAACGCTATCGACCGTAATATCAATATGTGGTCCGGTGATATCAATCAGCGCATGATCGACACTTTCTGCCGTTCGTCCTGTGACATCGGTCGCTATTGCCACTACGGTTACATTTCCTGGCACTAATCCGCTAAGGTCGGTATTAATATTCCAGTGACCGTTATTCACCGGAACCTCAACGGTGAATGTGTTTTTTTGGCTATCTGTGAAGGTAATCGTGACGTGACTTTGATTACTGGTGCCGCTTAAATGGGTCTGGTGAAATTCACTGTTGTTAATAAATCCGTCATTACCGGCAAACTCGGTAATTTGCACTTCAGGCGGGAAAACGCTCGCCGAGCCTGCTCCCACTCCTCCAACCGGCAAATTGATCTCCCAGTTCGGGCTACCCAGACCTTTAGTATTAAAACCCGCTGTAGGATCAACCACCTGTCCGGTTAATTCAAGCTGAACCAGGGTGTGACCACCGCCACCGCCCTCAAGCTGTACCGGCGCGTCATTACCCGCCGCGGTGGCTTCCAGCACCTGCGTCGGGTCAGCGCCGTCGGCAATGGCTTTTTGTACGGCGGCAATATCCTGGGCATCATGCTCCGGATTATGGTTGACCTGTAGCCCGTGTTCGCCCCAATGGCTGTTACGGCCAATATCCAGCGTCTTCCCGTCTGGTAAAGAGAGACTCACCGCGCCGCTGGCGCCGGTCACAATTTCCTCACCGCTATATACTCTGTCGCCCTCATGAACAAGTCGTTGTGTGCCATTAGCATCGACAACGTATACCTGCCCAATGATTGCTTTGATCACACCGAGTAATTTGCTCACCGTAACCTCACTTAATTACCATCATTATTTTTATAAAATCGTTAATATATTAACGAACAAATATCACATTCATTTAATGTAAACATTAATATCTCAATGTAGAAAAAAACACATTTTAAAGAATGCAATTACATGAGACTTGACTGGCAAATGAATATAATAAAAAATAACCAAAAATAAAACACGATGTGACAAAACATGTCTGAGAATAGCTGACCACAGGCTTCAATTAAGACAATTTACCTTTGTTAATTAATATAACGTGTTTGTAAAAATGGATGATAGCGACGACAGCAGGATGTCATAACCGTGTCATATAAGGCATTCATGTCATGAAGAAGTTTTTAGTTTTTCTGCTTTCATGCTTTTCAATATCCTCAGTAAATGCAGAAGACTTACAAAATACCGTTAAAAACGCTTTAGCTAATCATCCTGAAGTTAATGCCGCAATAAATAGCCGTTATTCTTCAGAGCAAGAACTGCGGGCCGCTCAAGGTGGCTATTTACCCTCACTCAATTTAAATGCAGAGGCCGGACGCAAAAATGTTGATGATGCAACGACTCGCGCGGCAGGACGCAATAACGGTCTGACCCAGTCACCTAACGAAGCGACGCTGAGTCTTGAGCAAAATGTGTTTAATGGTTTTGCCACCTCCAGCGAAGTTGCACGGCAAAAAGCGACCGTTGACTCGCGCGCATGGAGCGTGATGAACACCAGCGAAAGTACCGCTTATGCGGTCATTCAGGCCTATTTCGACGTGCTACAACGCGAAGAGTTTGTTCGCCTTGCTGAGGACGATCTGGCGAACCACGAACGCATTTACGACCAGATAAAACTGCGTACCGATCAGGGGGTTGGGCGCTCCGGGGACTTTATGCAAGCCGAAGCGCGTCTGGCGCAGGCGCGTAATAACTTGCTGACCGAGCAGACGAATCTTGAAGACGCGAAAACCACCTTTGTCAGCGTGACGGGCATGGATCCGCAAGGTTTAAGCCTGCCCGAGAGTATTGACTCTCAGTTGCCCACCTCGCTGGAAGACGCCAAAAGTCGGATGGAAAAAAACAGTCCATTACTGAAATCCGCCAATGCGGATATCGACGCCGCGCATCAGCAGTATGAGGCCTCGAAATCAACCTTCTATCCGCGCGTGGACGTTGAGCTTTCCCGCGGGATTAGTAATAACACCGACACCACCCGCGCCCATACTGAAGAGTGGGAAGCAATGGTAAAACTGCATTACAACCTGTACCAGGGCGGTAGCGACAAAGCCAATATGAACTCCCGCGCGTATCTGCATAAACAGGCGCAGGACGTACGCAATAACACGCTACGCCAGCTGAATCAGGAGCTGCGCCTGGCCTGGACGGCGTTACAAAACGCACGCGCTCAGCTTCCTTCAGCGGAAGAATATGCCGACCGTAGCGTCAAAGTGCGCACCGCTTATCAGGATCAATTCAGTCTTGGCGAACGTACGCTGCTGGATTTGCTCGACAGTGAAAATGAAGTTTTTTCTTCTAAACGTCGCCTTGTTGAACTGCGTTATCTGGCGATGACCAGCGGCTACCGTATTAGCGAACGCACGGGTGAATTAATGAATATTCTAAAAATCACACCGCCGCCATCAGGGCAACCGGTCGATTCACAACAAGAAAATAGCTTACCGGATCTGCATTAATAATTATTAATCCAAAATAAATCTCTGACCTGCACGCTGATAATTAGCTTGCTATTATTTTAACGTGCACGGTCAGAAATGGTTGCGAAAATGAGTGCACAAGCTGAATTATTAAATGAAGTATCCGGGAATTATGCTTCTCCTAATTCTCAACATCACGACCCCCGCAGTTATAATGACGATCCGCTATTAGATAGCTTACTCATTCTGTGTGCGTTGCACGGTAAACCGGCGAGCCGTTCAACATTAAGCAGTGGGTTGCCATTAGAAAACGATCGGCTCACGCTGAATATATTTCCACGCGCGGCGGCAAGGGCCGGTTTAAAGGCGCGGATTGTCACGCGCGCGCTCGATAAAATTCCGGCCATGTCTCTGCCTGCAGTCCTGTTACTGCGTTCTGGCGGAACCGGAGTATTACTGGCATGGAACGACGACGGCAGCGCCCGCTTTATGCCCAGCGAAAGCGAAGGTGGGGAGATTTGCGTCGATGTCGCCACGCTTGAACAAAGCTATGCCGGTAAAGTGATTTTTGCTCATCCGCGCCACGAATTCGATTTGCAGGCGGAAGCTTTTCTGCCACGTACCAAATCCTGGTTTAAAGACACCCTGAAGCTGTCACGTTTCCTGTATATGGATGCGGTGCTGGCCAGCCTGCTGATCAACCTGATTGCGCTCGGCACGCCGCTCTTCACCATGAACGTCTATGACCGGGTCGTACCTAACCAGGCAACGGTCACGCTGTGGGTGTTGGCGGTCGGTATCTGCCTGGCTTTTGTTTTTGATCTGATATTGAAAATGCTGCGCGGTATCTGCCTTGATATTGCGGGCAAAAAAAGCGATCTCATCATCTCCTCAACGCTGTTTGAGCGCATTATCGGCATGGAGATGAAAGAACGTCCGGCGCGGGTGGGCAGCTTTGCGCAGAATATTCACGAGTTTCAGTCGCTGCGTGATTTCCTCTCATCACTTACGCTGACGACGATTATCGATCTGCCCTTCACCCTGCTGCTGCTGATCGTTATCGGGATTATCGGCGGTGCGCTGGCCTGGATCCCGCTCCTGACGCTGCCGATTGCTTTGTTGTGCAGTTGGGCGTTACAAAAACCGGTCAACGCGGCAGTCACTAAAACCATGAGTCTCGCCAGCGAACGCCAGGCATTGCTGATTGAAACCCTGAGCAGCCTGGATGCCATCAAAGTGAACAATGCCCAGAGCGAACGCCAGTTTCAGTGGGAACAAACGCTGGGCAGCCTGAGTCGCCTCGAGCTACGGGTGAAAACCTTGTCCAGCCTGGCGAGCAACCTGACCGGCTGGTTCCAGCAAATCTCCGGGGTGGTGATGATTATCGTCGGGGTGTACATGATTATCGGCGGCAAACTGAGTATGGGGGGACTTATCGCCTGCTACATGCTCAACGGCCGGGCATTAATGCCGCTGGGTCAGTTAACCGGCCTTATCGCCCGTTATCAGCAGGCGAAGCTCACCATCAAAAATACCGAGAAAATGATGTCGCTGGCGCAGGAGCGTCGCGCGGATGAAAATCCGCTCAAACGTGAGCAGCTACAGGGCAGCATAGAATTTCGCGATGTCGATTTCAGCTACCCCGAACAACAGAACCTGTCGCTGCAAAAAATTAATCTGACCATTCAGCCCGGGGAACGAATCGGCATCATCGGACGCAGTGGTTCCGGTAAAAGTTCGCTCAGCAAACTGCTGGTCAATCTGTACCAGCCCAGCGCCGGAAATCTTCTGATCGACGGTATCGATTCTCGTCAGTTGGATGTGAACGATCTGCGCCACAGCATCGGCTACGTGCCGCAGGATATCCAGTTGTTCAATGGCACGCTACGCGACAATTTGCTGTGCGGGGCGCGTTATATCGATGACGAAACCATGCTGCGGGCAGCAGAACTGGCCGGCGTCAACGATTTTGCGCGCTTGCATCCTGACGGCTATAACCTGCAGGTTGGCGAGCGCGGCTCCCGACTTTCCGGTGGACAGCGGCAGGCGGTAGCGCTGGCACGCGCGCTTTTGCTGGATCCGCCTCTTCTGTTACTGGATGAACCCACCAGCTCGATGGACAACACCAGCGAGGAGAAGATCAAACACGCGCTGGTCCCCTGCATCGCGGGCAAAACGTTATTACTGGTTACGCACCGCGCTTCCATGCTGTCGCTGGTTGACCGCCTGATTATTGTCGATAAAGGACGCATCATCGCGGATGGCCCGAAAGCTGTGGTGATGGATGCGTTGAAAAAGGGGCAGATTAATGCATCTCGCTGATTTCCTGGCTCGTGCCCGCCGCGCTATGCAGCACTATTTTCATGGCCGTGATGAAAATCAAACTGACAGTATCAATGAAGTCAGCCAGGCCATTATTGATGACTCCCCGAGAGTGATTCGACTGACGCTGTGGACGATCCTCGCGCTGGTGGTGTTGTCTTTCGTGTGGGCTGGCTTTGCAAAAATCGATGAAGTCACCCGCGGGGAAGGTAAAGCGATCCCGTCATCCAAACTGCAAAAAATCCAGAACCTGGAAGGTGGGATCGTCACCGAACTGTATGTACACGAAGGGCAAATTGTTAACCCCGGAACGCCGTTGCTGCATCTGGATGATACGCGCTTTGCCTCTAACGTCGGCGAAACAGAAGCGGATAAACTCGGCCTGCGGGCAAAAGTTGAGCGCCTGACGGCGGAAGTTGAAAACCGGGACTTTGTTATTTCCCCAGAGATTGCCAGCAAAGCGCCGGATGTCGCGCGGGGAGAAACTGAACTGTACAACAGCCGCCGGGAGCAGTTTCACAACGAAATATCCGGGCTTGAAGAACAATTGGTGCAGAAAAAACAGGAGTTGCGCGACTTTGAATCGAAAGAAGAGCAGTTTAAGCACAGCCTCGGGTTAATACGCCAGGAAATCAAAATGTCCGAGCCGCTGCTCGCCTCGGGCGCCATTTCGAAAGTGGAATTACTGCGCCTGCGTCGTACCGAAGTGGAAACCGCCGGGCAGCTCAACTCTATTAGTTTGTCGCTGCCCAAAGCCGCGTCAGAAATTAAAGAGATTGAGAATAAAATCGGCGAGAGTCGAGGCCGCTTCCAGAGCGATGCGCTGGCTCAACTCAACGAGGCCCGTACCAATCTGAGCAAAACCCAGGCCAGCGTAAAAGCGCTGGAAGACCGGGTGAATCGTACCATGGTCACTTCACCGGTGCGCGGTATCGTCCAGCAGGTGATGGTGAATACCATCGGCGGCGTCATCCAGCCTGGCAGCGATCTGGTAGAAATCGTTCCGTTGGATGACAAGCTGTTAATCGAAGCCAAAATACAGCCGCGCGATATTGCCTTTCTCCATCCGGGTCAGCATGCAATGGTGAAATTTACGGCCTACGATTACACCATCTATGGCGGTCTGCAGGGCGAGGTGGTGCAGATAAGTCCGGACACCGTCACCGATAAACAGGGGCGAAGCTTTTACATTGTTCGCCTGCAAACGGACAAAAACTACCTGGGAACGAAAGAGCATCCGATGCTGATAATCCCAGGCATGGTAGCAAGTGTCGATATTCTCACTGGCAGGAAAACGATTCTCAGCTATCTGTTAAAACCGATTATTCGCGCTCGCGCGGAGGCACTCAGAGAACGTTAAGCGTCTGCGCTCCCTTTTATCATGTCAGGGAGCGCATAAATTTATAACGGAGTACAGAAGGAGAGTTTTCCCCGGTTTAACGTGATTTTCCCGTCATTAACCAGTTCCTGTAAAACCTTGTGGATGGCGCTGCGGGAGATATGATTACGGGTCAAAATAAAGGTATACACGGACGTTTTCTCACGCACCTCAGGTTCCATCGACCAAATATATTTTACGTGTTCAATAATCTGCTCACGAATGGTGCGATGCGACTGCAACGCTTCACGCTGGAAATAGCGTTGCAGGTGATGCGTTAAGATATCAAACGCCTGCTTCCATAAGTTTTTAGCGGTAAACAAATGATCGGCGTTCTGCACGCTCATTGCCCACATTTCACAATCGGTATCGCAACGTAAATAGTGTCCGGCGACTTCAGTGCGCATTTGCGGCAAACCGAGTATGGCCGGAGCAGAAATACTCACGGTTACGAGATCATTTTCCACACGATAAACAGAGACGGTCCCTTTCTCCAGAAACAAGATATTTCCATCAACCTTCAGATCAATACGCTGGCGTTTTTTGCGTAACGACAGCCAGGCATTATCTGACTTCTTCATTTCATCACCCACAAGTACTACAGCATTTTCAATTTCTTTCTGGAACATGGGACTCTCTACCGCAAATTATGGCTTTATCAAAATTCACTTAGCATCAAAAATAAATGTCAGCCCTCAAGAAAGCTGACATTTATCCCTCTTCTACATCTGCCACCGGCATTCCCTGGTGCCGTGGGCGCGTTCAGACACATGCTGTTTTCGCGTGGTGGCGTCAGGCAGTATATTGCGCTGTCCATAAAGAATTAATGGCAATCATCTTTGCCGCCATTATTTCATCTTTCTCTTCTTTGCAAGGTAGCCAAAAAGACACAATCCATTGATTTATATATGGTTTATTTTTATTAAAAAAGTTATCATTGTTGTTATATTATGATACTAATTTGAAACACTTCGCGATTTTCGTTGTAGGATCGGGGCCATGCTGGTAGCTATTATGGGCTAAGTGGTATCATGGCTTACCAGCCACCTGGCGCATTATCAAGAGTAGAGACTACTATGTCTGAGACTGGCAATGTCAGTTATCTGATTGAAAATAAAATAATATTTACGCCAGCCACACAATGTCTGGCGCGAGTAGCTCAACCCAATCAGCAGATAAAACTCAAACACTCAGCGTCATTATGTCTTTTATTACTTATTCAGCATCGCGGCCAGGTGGTTTCACAAAACGAACTGCTGGAGTTCGGCTGGGGTAAAAACCATCGTCAGGTTAGTTTCAATGCCTTTTATCAAAGCATTCTCTCCCTGCGTAAAAGTTTGCTACAGCTTGATCTGGAGCAACCGCTAATCACAACCATCCCTCGCAAGGGGTTGATTATCCAGGAATCGTTTGACATTCAGACGATTGAGACGCCAGAGGGGATCTCTTCTTCAGGTGAAGAGTCCGTGGCCCCGGATACCGTTATAGAAGATCTGTTACCTGGGACACCGCGTCAATCTTTGTTCACCACCGCAGAAATAATCATGGCGACGCTGACGCTTATAATTTGCGCGCTTATATTATACCCATGGCAGGCCAGCGATGATTATTTTTCCAACTATATCACGGCCAGCAAAACGCCCACTGACTGTCAGTATTACTTTAACAATGATGCCAGTAATTTCTCCCGGCATACGGCGTTTATCAACAACAATCCGGGATTGTGTCAGAGCAATAAATTCATTTATATTACGACCTATCCTGAGTCAAAGAAATTGTCCGTGCTTGTATGTCGCTCACCGATGAAAGCCAGGCAAGACAACGCCTGTCAGTCGGTTTATTACCCCCGGTATGATAGCTAATGAATTTATATCCCCGAACGTCCCGCATCCGGACAGGTGTAATCCTGCTGATCTGTTTTGCTGCGCTCATGGTTACTGCCGTCTATCGGTTCAGTAAAAACACAGGTGAACTTCATAATCTGACCTGTCGTTCAGCCATCGAAATAGTACGTAATACAAGCTCATTTCGTGGGATTATTGATATTAAAATCGGCGGGAGTAAAGGCATTGTGAATGTTGATGGTATCATCAAAGATGCCAGAAATAATGAGCAAACTGTGCAACGCATGGTCCTGTTTACACAATCCAGCTACGGCTCAAGTCCGGTCTGGATTTCACAGAAAATACAAATATCCAATCGCGAAACGGCCCCCGCCAGCCTTATTCAGGAACTGCTCCCCGACTTTTTCCTGACCAATACCAGCGTATCCAACGTCGATTATTTTGCGCTAAATAGCAAGACGTATCTGATTACCAAAGAAGGGATCCCCTACCTGTACTGCCAGAATTATGCGTTGCCGCAAAATGAATAATAAGTAAGCGTTCTGGCGGCCAAACCTACGGGGGAATGTCAGTGGCCAGGTTTATCGTTCCCCCTCTCCGGTAAGATGGCCGTAGACACCACGCTATCCTACGGCCTCTGTACGCGAATTATGGTCTGGAGGCCGTGCCATCAGGAGTCCGCGCCATCGTCCAGGACGGAATCCCCCCTTCACTGGGGTATTTCGCCGCTTCCGCTTCGTTAATATCGATGCCGAGACCGGGCTTATCATTCAGGTATGCATAGCCCCGATCAATCTCCGGGCAGCCAGGAAAGACGTCGCGCAACGCGTCATTCATCGGCGTATATTCCTGAATGCCAAAGTTGGGTGAACTCATATCCAGGTGCATGTTTGCGCAGACGCCAACGGGAGAAATATCACCCGGTCCATGCCATGCCGTACGAATACCATTTAGCTCACTATATACCGCCAATTTCTTCGCAGGCGTAATTCCACCAATAGTACTGACATGGCAGCGAATGTAATCAATAAGTTTGTTGTCGATAAGAGGTTTCCATTCGTTAACGTTAACGAACAACTCCCCCATAGAGATAGGCGTGGAGGATTGCTGGCGCAACATTTTCAGCCAGCCGATATTTTCTGGCGCCACCGGATCTTCAAGATAAAAGAGCTGAAATGGTTCTAGCGTTTTAGCCAGATTAACCGCAGTAACTGGCGTTACCCGCTCATGTACGTCATGAATAAATTCGATCCCAAATCCCAGTTTATTGCGTAAATGTTCAAACAGCCGTGGAACACTTCTTGCGTAGGCATCAGGGTCAAAATAGATGCCAGCCGTTTTCGTTCGGGGCGAACGTTTGGGTTGAATGTTTTTTGCTCGAGCAAGCTGAGTTGCGATAAGTTTTAAATCATCCGTTCCCGCTCCGCCATACATTCCCATCTGACAGCGCACATACTGATACCCCTCCTCCATCCGGGCACGAATGTTGTCTTCCACTTCCACTTCATCGCCGCCATCGGTATGGCAGTATAAAGGAATACCATCGCGGCACTTGCCTCCCAGCAACTCATAAACAGGCATTCCCGCAAGTTTGCCTTTGATATCCCACAGCGCCATATCAACGCCCGATAAGGCATTGTTCATGATGGGGCCATTACGCCAGTAACCGCTGACGGCTCCGGACTGCCAGATATCCTCAATACGACGCGGATCTTTGCCAATCAGGAATGGCGCCATAAATTCATCTATCGCACTTTTGACCGCAGCAATACGCTGTGTAAATGTCGCGCACCCTAATCCGTACAACCCCGGCTCATTAGTCTCGATTTTTACAACCGCCAGGTCGATACCTCCAGGGGCCGTCAAAATCGTTTTCACATTCGTAATCTTCAGGTTACTCACTTTAGCTTCCTCATCAAGTCAATTAATGTTCAGCGAACTGCATCGTCTGCCACGCCTCAATGTTGTAAGTTGTCCTACAAATTTACGTTGTTATATCACGATGCTTTTGTATCTGTGATGGCGATACTTCATTTTGTGATCTCGATCATGCCAACAAAAACAAAATCATTAAATATCAATGATATAAAACAAACGAAATAATGAATTCGAAACTTGTTTGTGATCCGCATTGCAATTTCATATACCAAGAATTGATTTTAAGTTGTTATAAACCCACCCTAACAATACATCAGTCGTCATACATATTTATCTACGAGGAAAGCTACATGAGCGATTTATTTAATCTTCAGGGGAAAACCGCAATGGTTACCGGATCTGCTCGCGGGTTAGGATTTTCTTACGCTCAGGGACTTGCCGCAGCAGGCGCGACGGTGATCCTGAATGATATCCGCGAAGCTCTGCTAGAGGATTCTGTCAAAACGCTGACGGCACAAGGCTATTGCGCACACGGTCTGGCCTTTGACGTTACGGACGAAGAGGCCATTGAAAAAGCGTTCAATACGCTGGATGCACAGAATATCCAGGTTGATATTGTGATCAACAACGCGGGAATTCAGTACCGTAAGCCGATGGTTGAACTGGAACTGGAACACTGGCAAAAAGTAATTGATACCAACCTGACCAGCGCATTTCTGGTCTCCCGCGCTGCCGCAAAACGGATGATTTCACGCCAGAGCGGAGGAAAAATAATTAACATTGGCTCATTAACCAGTCAGGCAGCCAGGCCTACCGTAGCGCCTTACACAGCAGCCAAAGGCGGGATCAAAATGCTTACCTGCTCGATGGCGGCGGAATGGGCACAATTTAACATTCAGACCAACGCGATCGGTCCGGGTTATATTCTGACGGATATGAATACCGCGCTAATTGAAGATGAGAAGTTTGATAGCTGGGTGAAAAATAGCAATCCGTCTCAGCGATGGGGACATCCGCAAGAATTAATTGGTACTGCAGTTTTCCTGTCATCAAAAGCATCTGATTATATCAACGGGCAAATTATTTACGTCGATGGTGGATGGCTGGCTGTTTTATAAAAACAATCACCCTACATTTTGCCTTTAAAATCACGGGATATCTTTTTCAGCAAAGAAGATATTCCGATAAAATACGGGCCTTATTATGAAAGCTTCGAGATCTCGACTATTTATTCTTTCCTTATTATTTGTTGTTACTGCCATAAATTATATGGATCGGGCAAATCTTGCCGTCGCGGGTTCGAATATACAAAATGATTTCAATCTAACTCCAACACAGCTTGGTTTGCTTTTCTCAATGTTTACATGGGCCTATGCTGCAAGTCAGATTCCGGTAGGCTATGTTTTAGACCGTATCGGGTCACGTGTTTTATATGGTGGAGCTATCATTCTGTGGAGTGTTTTCACTTTTATGATGGGGTTTTCTTCACATCATTTATTTGCTACCTCAACAGCCTCTTTTGCAATGCTCTTAGTTTGTCGCGCATTGATCGGAGTAGCAGAAGCTCCATCGTTTCCATCAAATACAAAAATTATTGCAACATGGTTCCCTGACCATGAACGTGCACGCGCCACTGCAATATACTCCAGCGCTCAATACATTGGATTAGCCCTGTTAACACCTGCGCTCTCCTTCATCGTCGCTACCTATGGGTGGGAGATGTCATTTTATTTATCTGGCGCAGCAGGCATTTTATTTGGTATATATTGGCTAATCTATTATCGCGATCCCCAGCATAGTAAGTCCGTCAATCAGGCAGAGCTTGAATATATTAAGGCAGGCGGGGGATATGGCTCGGTGAACCAAGCGGCTGTAAGCAAAAAAATTAGCTGGCATGACATCAAATTTTTCCTGGGTAAGAAAACTATTTGGGGATTATTTATCACTCAGTTTGCCTGCTCATCAACACTCTACTTCTTTTTGACATGGTTTATTGTTTATCTGGAACAAGGTCTGCATCTTTCCATTTCTAAAGCTGGGATCGGCGCGATGCTGCCTTATATTATGGCAATGTTTGGCGTACTTTGCGGTGGAACATTAAGCGATCTCTTATTGAAAAAAGGTAAATCAAGGACGTTTGCACGCAAGTTACCTGTGATGGTTGGACTCTGTGTCACCATGATTATTGGTATTGTTAATTTCTTCGAAAATCAGCCAGTAATAGCTATTGTGATACTGTCTATTGCCTTTTTTGCTAATGCTTTTTCAAATTTAGGATGGGTAGTCTGGAGCGATGTTATTCCACGTAATTTCCTTGGTACCATGGGCGGCTTTTTGAATATATGTGGAAACCTGTCTGGTATTATCAGCCCCATCGTTATTGGTATTATTCTTCAGGAAACACATAATTTCCAGTATGCCATGTGGTATATCGCAGGTGTCGCAGCCCTAGGCTTATTAGCTTATATGTTTCTGGTTGGTAAAATAGATGTCATCGTTCCCGATGAAAAAAACATTTCCACGAAAGAAACAACACCCGTTACTGCTAACAAATAATGAGGTAAGTATGAGTTCTGAAAAGATAATTTGTAAAGCCTGTCTGGTTCATGCAGAAAAAGATATTCGATTTGAATCCCGCGAAATTGAGCATAATGAAAATCAGGTGCTAGTAAAGGTGGCTTGTGGTGGTATTTGCGGTTCCGATATCCATTACTATCAACATGGGCGTGCCGGCATGTCTATCCTTAAAAATCCGATGGTTATTGGTCATGAGTTTGTTGGAATTGTAAAAAAAGCACAGGATGGTTGTGGGCTGAAACCGGGCCAAACTGTTGCGATAAACCCATCCAGTCCGTGCAATCAATGTGAGATGTGCCTATCAGGCCATCAAAACCTCTGCGGTAATATGCGTTTTATGGGCAGTGCCCAGTTTAATCCTCATGTTAACGGCGGCTTCTCCGAATACGTTTCCGTCAAGCCGGAACAATGCATACCCTATAAGAAAGAAATTTCTGCGTCGGTAATGGCTTTCTCTGAACCCTTAGCCGTCTCTATTCACGCCATTAAAATGGCAGGTCAACTAACAGGGAAAAAAGTATTAATTATTGGCGCAGGACCTATCGGATGCCTGATCCTGGCTGCCGCCAAAAGCGCAGGCGCTTCTGAAGCCGTAGTTTCCGATTTGAGCCCTCGCTGCCTAGAACTGGCACAAAAAATGGGCGCAACAAACGTAATGGATCCGCGTGATGAGAATCAGGTTGCCCATTATCAAAAACACAAAGGCTATTTCGATGTGGTTTTTGAAGCCTCTGGCTCACCCGCTGCTATCTCTTCAACGGTTGATTTCACTCGACCTTCTGGTGTTATTGTACAGGTGGGGATGGGACCCAGTCCCGTTAACTGGCCGGTATCAGCCATGTTGGTGAAAGAAATTCGCTGGGTGGGTTCGTTCCGCTTCATCGATGAGTTTGTAACGGCAGTACGTTGGCTGGAAGATGGACGAGTCGATCCCCGTCCTCTGATTAGCGCAGAATACGCCCCAGAAAAAATAGAAGAGGCGCTTATTACTGCCACTGACAAAAATATCTCAGCAAAGGTACTTATTCGTTTCGATTAACAGGAAAAGCGCCGTCAGAGGCGCTTTTTTCTTATGTATGAGTTGCTATACTATGGACCAATTCAGGGATCAGGACGGACACTAAACTTGAGCATAAAATCCATTCAAAAACAGAATGTTGTAAATGAAATTTATGATCAGATAAGCAGTAAATTGCTGGACGGCAGTTGGCCCCCCGGTAGTCGTCTCCCGTCGGAAGCTGAACTTACCGCATCATTCAACGTCAGCCGGGTCAGTGTTCGCAGCGCAGTACAGCGCTTTCGTGATTTAGGTATTGTTGTAACTCGCCAGGGAAGCGGCAGTTATGTCAGCGATAACTTCACACCAAAGATGCTGAGTAACGATCCCCGTCCTATCATGCATCTTAGCCGTGAAGAGTTTCACGATATGATGATTTTTCGCCAGACGGTTGAATTTAAGTGTGTCGAGTTAGCCGTAACTCATGCAACAGATGATGATATTCACTGCTTGGAACAAGCTCTCAACAATATGTTGATTAACAAAGGCGATTATAAAAAGTACTCTGAGGCGGATTACGACTTTCATCTGGCTATTGTCAAAGCCTCCCACAATAGCGTGTTTTATAATGTGATGAATTCCATTAAAGACATCTATTACTACTACCTTGAAGAGCTTAATCGCGCGCTGGGAATTACGCTTGAAAGCGTTGAAGCCCATATAAAGGTGTATATGTCCATAAAGAATCGCGATGCAACAACTGCCGTTAAAGTACTCAATGAAGCAATGTCAGAGAACATTACCGCCATTGAAAAAATAAAATCCACAACTGATTCACTATAATGATGAGTGCTACCAGTAAATCCCCCTCCCCAGAATACATTGTCATCGTCTGAGTCGCCCCGGAGCGGGATGCATTGGTCTGTTAATGTTGATTATTAACGATAATTTTCCATCAGATTATAAAAACTATAGCCATGTACCAACATGAGCGAAGAACAGCTCATAGAGGCTATTGCTGTAACCCATGTAGAGCTGATACTCATCCTTCCGTTCCGGGAAGGCAATGGGCGTTTATCACGGCTTTTAGCTGATGTGATGGCGGTTCAGGGAGGATACATGCCGCTGGATTATCAAAGCTGGGAGCAAAATAAAGCCGAATACATTTCGGGGTATGTCAATGGACTACGGCCCAATGTGCTATTGGGTTGGTGCTGCGTTGAGACGAGATTAAACAGCAAGGCGAAGATGGGCGAACTTTTTGCGCGTCGCTTCAAGCGATGCTTCGATCTTCTCAGAGGACTGCCCCGTCTCAACGGCGGTTGACGTTGCTACCGAGCGAACGATGTCGGCGCGAGACGGTTTAACGTAATACACCTGCGTTTTCTTGTCATTGCTCATCACGATTCCTCAGCTATCGAACCTGTAATCTGTATTCATTATATCAAGGTTTCAACACGACTTTACATCATCTGTAGGCCGACAGAAATATTCATATAGTCCGACCTTGTGGAGCGACGCAGGGAACCACATGAGTGCCGTAAGACCCACCACATTCGCGGGTCTTACGACTACCTTTGCTACCCTCAGCGAGAAGGCAAACATCGAGAGAGCGCTTACTGACATCAACACCGACGTAGTACACAATCATCTCTTTTCACCGTAACCATCACGCCCCTTTCACTTGTACATGCAGAGTTAATGCTCTTGGTAACCGTTCAATGTTTATGCTGGCGTGAAAGGTGAAACAGAGGGCCTTAACTCAGCCACAAAGTTGATCTTTGATATTCCCTCTATGAAGCTCATTCTGTTTCGTGTGATGGTAGCTAATCACCACATCAGGAAAGATACTAGTTCCCTCAAAGGGATCTACTATTCCGCGCTAATGAAATGGACACCTCCCCACAAAGACTTCAGTGAGCCATGCTGTAAGTGCAAACCAACAGCAATATGAAGAGGTGTCCCATGGAACAAATTATCGGAATTGATCTGGCAAAGCGAGTTTTTCAGGTGAATATCGTATCTGCGCAGGGTGAGAAGAAAGCGAATAAAATGATCACCCGTGAAAAATTGACGGCATTTATTGTTCAGCAGCCTCCGTCCCGTATTGTGATGGAAGCGTGCGGCAGTGCAAATTACTGGTCACGCCAGTTCAGGCAATACGGACATGAAGTTAAACAAATCAGTCCACAGTATGTTGCCCCCTTCAGAATGGGCAGTAAAAATGACAAAAATGATGCAGCTGCAATTGTGGAAGCTGACAGTCGCCCGGGTATGCGCTATGTGCCGGAGAAGTCTATTGAACAGCAGGATATTCAGTGTCTGCACCGGGTTCGCCAGCGGCTGATGAAAAACAAAACCGCGCTGATTAACCAGATACGGGGGCTGGGTCTGGAATACGGTATCGCCATACCGGAAGGGGCTCATAAAATTATGGCCCACCTGCCTGATCACCTGGAGGATGCAGAAAATGAGCTCACCACGCTCAGCCGGGAGCTGTTCCATGAGATGTTGCAGGAGCTTCAGGACAATCAGCAGCGGATTAAAGCGCTGGATCTACGTCTTGCGCTGATCAGCCAGCAAAATGAGGATACACTCAGACTGAAAAGCATACTTGGTATCGGGCCATTAGGGGCTTCTGCCCTGACGGTAGCTCTGGGCGACAGTGCTGATTTTCAGAATGGCCGGCATTTTGCCAGCTATCTGGGGCTGGTTCCGAAGGAGCACAGCAGTGGTGGTAAAGTCAGACTACTCGGGATAACAAAACGCGGAGATGGTTATCTGCGAGGACTGCTTATTCATGGCGCCCGTTCAGTGGTTTACCGGGTCATCAACCTTCCGGAAGAACGATGTGGAGGTCTTCAGCGGTGGCTGAAAGGTATTATTGCCCGAAGTGGCGTAAACAAAGCTGTAGTGGCGCTGGCTAACAAAAATGCCCGAATAGCGTGGGCGCTAATAAACCAGAAAACAGAGTATATCGTTAAGTAACTAACTGATTTTAATAAGTCCAAAGAGTTGATGTACTGACAGGTAGAACCGACTCTCTGTGAACCTGGTAAATAGCTGGACTGTAATAAGTCATGGCGCTAATGAGGCCAGAGAGTACGGATGTTCATCAGGGCTCACGAAGCCGGATATATGTGTGTGGCTACTTCGTCAGAAAAAGATCTGCCCGTACTTGTATCGGGGAGGTGTCCATATAAGCTATTTAGAATATATATATGGATTATTGGGAAAAAACCAGCAATAAACCCATGACAATATATTAAAAATATAGATAAAATCAATAAATAAAATTGTGACACTCAATCATTAAATATATAACAGCGAGGAGAACATAAACTCCTCGCAAAGGTACTAGATTAAAATATACCGTCCATAAAATGATGAAGCTGTGGAGCATCTAACACAGTCCATCGAAGAAATGCTGAAAACTCATACTCATCACGCAACATATTTTTTATCTTTCTAGAAATTAAATTTTTATCTTCAGGTAAGATATCATCATCATCGTAGTCAAAAATTAACGTCAGAAACTTTCTATATTGCTTCATTAACCTTCTCTTAAGAAAGACTCGTGTAAGTTCTTTATTCCCCGTATTATCATCATTGAATACCTTAGATATTAATTTAGCAGTTTCGATCGTTTTCACATCATCATTCATTGGTATAATGCTGACGTGCTCTGCATAGGCTGTTGTAGGAAATACATGTCTTATAGCTCTTAAAACATCAACTTGTGGATCAGTACAATCAAGAATGTTTTCGAATTGATTTCTTTTTATATTGTTACACCGACCACAAGCAAAGAATAAATTTTTCCAATCAAATTTTTTCGCATTGTCCCCTTCATGGGGTATAAAATGCTCTACATTTAAGACAAGAGGATCTTTCACTTCACAAATATAACATTTATTATAAAAATCATGTGATAAAGCCTCAATTACATCTTTTTCTCTATAAGACCGTTCACTATCAAGTGACTCTGGAACAATAGTCGATTTTGTCACTGGAAACATTATGCGCAATCCTTATTGTTCTTAAGAATTGTGGCTCCTTTCAGTAAAAAAATAGCAGACTCATCATCTAGTTTCTCTTTATATGGCAGCAACTTATTCACAATTTCACTGAGGGCATCCATATCTATTCTTTTTTCATTAATGAGAATAGATAATCTTTTTATGTCTTTTTCTAAGGAAATTGATACTACGGGTACACCAAGTAACCCTTCTATGATTGTTTCATAGGAATAATTTGAAAGTTCTTTAAATTGCTGTTTGGAACCGAGATCATACACAACAGAATCATCTAATGAACCAATAACAAATGGTGAGTGCGTAGTTATAATGAATTGAATTAGCGGGTATGTTTTAGTCAGAAATGGTAATATTTTTCGCTGTAACGAAACATGAAGATGAGCATCTATTTCATCTATCATTACTATACCTTGAAGCTCGCTCGGCGATATTTTATATGCCTCAGTTTTCATTATTAGCTCTGAGATGATATTAAAAATAGCAGAATAGCCAGATGATAATGTTTGAAATGTATAAGGTTTCTTATCTTTTTGATTTAAATAAAATTTAAAATCATCAGGTTCAAATTTAAGTTCAAAAGTATCATCCTCCATTAAAAATGCTATATTCTTTTCTAACCCATCAAACCAAGCATCTATAGATTTATAGAGTTCCATATCATTATCAAAGGTTTTGGCAAACGACTGTCGAGTCTTAAGGTTAACTAAATGCTGTTCAAATGTATTGCCAAAGGATTGATTTTTCGCGTCTGAATTAACTACACGTTTAACCTTATTTGCACCTGTTGCTGGTTGAATCTCTGCTTTTCGAATAGCCGTAAAGAAATTTATTATAGCTTTACCTTCATTGAGCAATATTGATAGCTCATTTTTATCAGTAAACTCTAGTTGTAAACCATCTTGAATTTTTTTTAAGCTTCCCTCAGCTAATTCAATTTGCCTCACTGCTTGATAATATTCATTCGAACCTTTCTGCGCCCTATTTTTTGAATTTTTCCAGTGTTCAAGATTTCTTTTTAAATTTTCTATAGATTGAACATTCTTATCAATTAAAAGCGTTGTCAATTTATTTCTTATTTCATTAAGAAATGTAGTTTTACCGCAACCATTCCCTCCAGTGATAATTAGATTTTTCCCACTAATATCTATTCCTACATTACCAATCAAACCCGGGATAGCACCATTAATATTCATTAGAAACTTAGACATTTCATCCTCTTACTTTATATCAAGAAATTTGAATTAGAATACCCTGTCTATTGTTTTTTTCCTAGTTGAAACATACTTCATTTTAGGTGATTACTTTAAAGAAGTATTAAATTATATTTCCTTCCACACAGAGTAGTATTTCCCTAAAAACAATCTCGGTGTTGATCCAAACAAATACTTATCAGCCAATCGACATATCCGAGTTTAAGCCTATTGACCTATGACATATTGCAGTATCTCTGATTATCTAATGTCAACCTTTAAAATAGATACCACTTGGGTACACAAGGTGATACATAACCGCTACAATATGCCTGATTGCTAGTACCAACATTATGCAGATCAACCGATAACCAAACTATCCAAATAGTCTGCCCAGACCTGTAACCATTGCTTGCACTCTGCATCATATATATAGAGATTGTAAATCCCTTCAACTCCCCCCCCTTTGTATGCCCCAAAATAACCTCAGCAACTTCATTTGGACATTGCAGCCTTGATAGCCCTGTACACACAGTGCGGCGCAAATCGTGCGGCACCCAACTTGGTATATCCAACATTTGTCCTGATTACCGCAAATGCCAAGCATTTTCGGCGAGGTATTTCTGCTGTATTGACAACTTCGTCCGGGACGAAGGAAACAGGTAGGAATCGGAATTGAGATGCAGAACCTTTAGAAAGCCAAGAGCCTGTTTGGACAACTGAACATAGCGCTCAACGCCTGTTTTAGTTTCGCGCAGGTGAATCGTTCCCTTTTCAAGATCAACATCCTTCCATGTCATATTGCATACTTCACCAGTACGGCCCCCCGTCCAAAGGGTCATACACAGGACATTTTTTATCGTAGGAGGGCAGGCTGAACCCGGTAGCCATTTGAGAAATTTAGCCAGCTCAGTCTCACTCAGCACTCGGGGACCACGACCACTAGTAAGCTTAATTCGTGTTTGCCGTAAGCTGGATTTTGCTAACAATGCCGGGTTAGCGAAACTGTCACTAAAGCGCCCCAAACCGATAGCATATTCATAGACGAGAGAGAGTTCTCTCAGCACATTACCTGCCTGAACTGTCGCACCTCTGGCTACAACGCCATTAATCAAATTGATAACATCTTTTCGGGTAATCTCAGCGGCATTCCTCGTGCCTAAACTCTTCACCACATCACCATAGAGCGTGCGACGAACTTCAGCCTGTCCTTTTTTTCTTCCTTACTCCGGGAATGATCTTTCCATCCACCGTTTTATGGTCTTCAATGCGCTCCGTAGTTTTCTTGTTTGAGTTCAGTCGCCGGGCAGCAACCATCCTGACGCAACTGTTTTAATTCCTGGAGCTTAAGACGAGCGGCAGCAAGACTGACTTCATCGTTTCTATCACTTTAAACAAAAGTGGTCTTCCCTGTTGTTTTCCTGCCATAAAGACTCCGTTATCATGCTCCCTACGTAGTCATGGAATGAAATGTAGGTTGTGCAATGTGTAGCCGTAGCATATCTGCCTGCATTTATAAATCAGCACGTTAACCCACAGTAAAATGTAGGATTCCATGAGATGAAATGGATCAATGTGATACTCAATGAGAACGATAAAAATCACTAACTTATTAAAATTTAAGAATATGGACACAACTCCATGAGTACAATCGATAATCTCGACGCCCACACGCCAATGATGCAGCAGTATCTCAAGCTGAAAGCTCAGCACCCGGAAATACTGCTGTTTTACCGCATGGGCGACTTTTATGAACTGTTTTATGACGATGCGAAACGCGCGTCTCAACTGCTTGATATCTCCCTGACTAAGCGCGGCGCATCCGCAGGCGAGCCCATCCCAATGGCGGGTATTCCCCACCATGCGGTAGAAAACTACCTTGCCAAGCTGGTCAATCAAGGGGAATCCGTCGCTATTTGCGAACAGATTGGCGATCCGGCCACCAGCAAAGGACCGGTGGAGCGTAAAGTTGTGCGCATCGTTACGCCCGGCACCATCAGTGATGAAGCGCTGTTACAGGAGCGCCAGGACAACCTGCTGGCCGCCGTCTGGCAGGACAGCAAAGGCTACGGCTATGCCACGCTGGACATCAGCTCCGGGCGTTTTCGCGTTAGCGAGCCTGCCGACCGCGAGACCATGGCCGCTGAACTGCAGCGAACTAACCCGGCTGAACTGCTGTATGCCGAAGATTTTGCAGAAACCTCACTGATTGAAGGACGTCGCGGCCTGCGCCGTCGTCCGCTGTGGGAATTTGAAATTGATACTGCCCGTCAGCAGTTAAATCTGCAGTTTGGCACACGAGACCTGATTGGCTTTGGCGTTGAGAACGCCCCGCGCGGATTATGCGCTGCTGGCTGTCTGCTGCAATATGTGAAAGATACCCAGCGTACCTCACTGCCGCATATTCGTTCCATCACCATGGAGCGTCAGCAGGACAGCATCATTATGGATGCCGCCACCCGCCGCAATCTGGAGATCACCCAGAACCTGGCTGGCGGCGTTGAAAACACATTGGCTTCGGTACTCGACTGCACCGTAACACCGATGGGCAGCCGTATGCTCAAGCGCTGGCTGCATATGCCGGTCCGCGACACCAAAATCCTCACTGAACGCCAACAAACCATCGGCGCGTTACAGGATATCACCAGCGAATTGCAACCCGTGCTGCGTCAGGTGGGCGATCTGGAACGCATTCTGGCGCGTCTCGCTCTGCGTACCGCGCGCCCGCGCGATCTGGCCCGCATGCGCCACGCTTTCCAGCAACTCCCTGAACTACGCGCGCAACTGGAAAACGTAGACAGCGCCCCGGTGCAGATGCTGCGTGAGAAAATGGGGGAGTTTGCGGAGCTGCGTGAACTGCTGGAACGCGCCGTCGTGGAAGCTCCACCGGTGCTGGTACGCGACGGCGGCGTCATCGCGTCTGGCTATAACGAAGAGCTGGACGAGTGGCGAGCGCTGGCCGATGGCGCAACCGACTATCTCGACAGACTGGAGATCCGCGAGCGCGAACGCACGGGTCTTGATACGCTGAAAGTCGGATTCAACGCCGTTCACGGATACTACATTCAGATCAGTCGTGGACAGAGCCATCTGGCGCCAATTAATTACGTGCGTCGCCAGACGTTGAAAAACGCTGAACGCTACATTATTCCAGAACTGAAAGAGTATGAAGACAAAGTTCTGACTTCCAAAGGTAAGGCGCTGGCACTGGAAAAACAGCTATACGACGAGCTGTTCGATATGCTGCTGCCGCATCTGGCTGATTTACAACAGAGCGCCAGCGCGCTGGCGGAGCTGGACGTCCTGGTCAACCTCGCAGAACGTGCTTATACGTTGAATTACACCTGTCCGATCTTCACCGATAAACCCGGCATTCGCATTACCGAGGGCCGTCACCCGGTGGTGGAGCAGGTACTGACAGAGCCGTTTATCGCCAACCCGCTCAACCTTTCCCCACAGCGCCGGATGCTGATCATCACCGGGCCGAACATGGGGGGGAAAAGCACCTATATGCGCCAGACCGCATTGATTGCGCTGCTGGCGTATATCGGCAGCTATGTCCCGGCACAAAAAGTCGAGATAGGGCCTATCGACCGTATATTTACCCGCGTTGGCGCGGCGGATGATCTGGCCTCGGGTCGTTCCACCTTCATGGTTGAGATGACCGAAACCGCCAACATTCTGCATAATGCTACCGAAAACAGCCTGGTGCTGATGGATGAGATTGGACGCGGCACTTCAACCTACGACGGCCTGTCGCTGGCATGGGCGTGCGCAGAAAATCTGGCGAATAAAATCAAAGCATTAACATTGTTCGCCACCCACTACTTCGAACTGACTCAGTTACCTGAGAAGATGGAAGGCGTCGCGAATGTACATCTGGACGCGTTAGAGCATGGCGATACCATCGCCTTTATGCACAGCGTACAGGATGGCGCGGCGAGCAAGAGCTATGGCCTGGCGGTAGCAGCCCTGGCAGGTGTGCCGAAAGAGGTCATAAAACGTGCGCGGCAAAAACTGCGCGAACTGGAAAGCATCGCGCCGAATGTTGCCGCAACCCAGGTCGATGGTACACAGATGTCGCTGCTTTCGGTTGCGGAAGAAACATCTCCCGCCGTTGAAGCGCTGGAAAATCTCGACCCGGATTCACTCACGCCTCGCCAGGCACTGGAATGGATCTATCGGTTAAAAAGTCTGGTGTAACGCCGTTGTGCCGGGTACGGTTTCGCCGCACCCGGCATTTTTTGATTAACGCTTATCTTCCGCCAGCAGCGGCGGGATACTTGGCACCATTGGCGCATCGTCGATATCTTTCTGCGTCATGCGAAACGCTTGCGGATAATGCTCGCGGCTGGTACGGCGTAGCGGCTCGGTATTACGCCAGGTGTACAGACAATGCTGGCATTGATATACGGTCCAGACACCTTTTACCGGCGAGTTCGCCATCACTTCAATATGTTCATCGGCACAACGTGGACAAATCATCTGCTACTCCTTATTTACGGTTGGCCAGCATGGCGGTCAGCTTTTCAGCCCAGGCTTTTGTTTCCGGTAAATCACATACCGGTTGGCTGTAATGACCTCGGTTATCCGGTGCAACCGGTGTCGTGGCATCGATGATGAGCTTGTCGGTAATCCCCGCCGGACTGGAACCGGGATCAAGTTCCAGCACCGACATATTCGGCAGTTGCACCAGATCGCCCGCCGGATTGACCTTCGAGGAGAGCGCCCACATCACCTGCGGCAGGTTGAACGGGTCAACGTCTTCATCAACCATAATCACCATCTTCACGTAACCCAGGCCGTGCGGCGTGGTCATAGCACGCAGTCCCACCGCGCGGGCAAAGCCGCCGTAGCGTTTTTTGGTGGAAATAATCGCCAGCAGTCCGTGGGTGTACATGGCGTTCACCGCCTGCACTTCCGGGAATTCGGCTTTCAATTGTTGATAAAGCGGTACGCAGGTCGCCGGGCCCATCAGGTAGTCGATTTCGGTCCACGGCATACCGAGATAGAGTGATTCAAAAATCGGTTTGCTGCGATAAGAGACTTTATCGATACGCACCACGGTCATATTGCGTCCACCGGAATAGTGGCCGGTAAACTCGCCAAACGGACCTTCGATTTCGCGTTTACGGCTTTCAATGACCCCTTCGAGGATCACTTCAGAGCCCCACGGCACGTCAAAACCGGTGAGCGGCGCGGTAGCGATCGGGTACGGGCTTTCACGCAGCGCTCCCGCCATCTCGTATTCAGACTGATCGTATTTCAGCGGCGTGGCGCCCATCAAAGTGATGATGGGATCATTACCCAGCGTGATGGCAATCGGCAAATCTTCACCGCGCTCTTCCGCTTTATGCAGGTGCAGCGCGATATCATGCATTGGCACCGGTTGCAGACCGAGCTTACGTTTGCCCTTCACTTCCATGCGGTAGATGCCGACGTTCTGTTTGCCGAAGTTGTCCCGATCCAGCGGATCGCGCGACACCACGCAGGCTTTATCCAGGTAGAAACCGCCGTCGCCATCGTTCAGGCGAAACAGCGGCAGAATGTCGAAAAGATTAATGTCTTCGCCGTCGACGGTATTTTCAGCCCATGCCGGGTTCGCACGACGTTCCGGGGCAACCGGAAATTTATCCCAGCGACGGATAAACTCATCAATTTGTTTTTTCACCGGGGTATTTGGTGGCAGACCTAAAGAGATGGCGTGATTCTGCCATGAACCGATGGTGTTCATCGCCACGCGGGCATCGGTAAAACCGCGAATATTGTCAAACCACAGCGCAGGCGCGCCATCACCAATACGCCCGGTCGCATTGGCCGCCGCCGCCAGATCCGGCTCGGCGTTAACTTCCTCACTGATTTTCAGCAATTGTCCCTGGTCGTCCAGCGCCTGCAAAAAGCTGCGCAAATCATCAAATGCCATTATTCGTTCTCCTGTGCAAAATTCTGCGCCTGTCGTAATCCCTGCCAACGACGGGCGTTAGGGTGTTCAAGCCCAAACTGGTCGAGCACACGCGCGACAATGTGCTGGGTGATGTCATCGACCGTTTGCGGATGGTTGTAAAACGCGGGCATTGGCGGGACCATCGCCACGCCCATGCGGGAAAGCGCGAGCATGTTTTCCAGATGGATGGTGCTGAGCGGCATTTCACGCGGTACCAGCACCAGTTTGCGCCCTTCTTTCAGCACCACGTCTGCGGCGCGCCCCACCAGCCCTTCCGCGTAACCTGCGCGAATACCGGCCAGCGTTTTCATGCTGCAGGGGATAATGATCATGCCGTCAGTACGAAACGATCCGGAGGAGATGGTCGCGGCCTGGTCCGCGGGGTTGTGGCAATAGTCTGCCAGTGTGGATACATCGCGGACGCTGTACGGCGTTTCCAGCTCAATGGTCGTTTTTGCCCATTTCGACAGCACCAGATGGGTTTCCACACCCGGCATTTCCCGCAGCGCCTGCAGTAGCGACACGCCGAGCGGTGCGCCGGTAGCCCCCGTCATTCCTACGATCAGTCTCATTCAATTCCTCAATTTGTTCGTGTACGAACGTTTTGATTAAAATACTCCCACAATTCATTGTGGGCAAGGCCACCGCGCACGGATAGCTAAAACAGCGATGGTTAAAAAAGGAGGCGTAACCCGCTATGATAGAGACTGACCGATATCCCGGAGCTCTCATGCCGTTACGCAATAAAGCATTTCATCTTTTACGTCAGCTTTTTCAGCAGCATACGGCTCGCTGGCAACATGAGTTACCAGAGCTAACCAAACCGCAGTACGCGGTGATGCGCGCCATTGCCGAACAGCCCGGCATTGAACAGGTCGCCCTGATGGAGGCAGCGGTCTGCACCAAAGCCACACTTGCGGAAATGCTGAGCCGGATGGAAAAGCGTGGGCTGGTCAGGCGGGATCACGACCCGGCGGATAAGCGTCGGCGGTTTGTTTATTTGACTGCGCAAGGAGAAGCATTATTGGCCAGCGCAACCCCGGTAGGAGATCGCGTGGATGATGAGTTTCTGGGCAGACTGAGCGAGGAAGAGCGCAAACAGTTTACTCAACTGGTGCGTAAGATGATGGGATAATCGTTCGGATGGCGGTTTTGGGTGATGTCTTTGTAGGCCCGATAAGCAAAGCGCCATCGGACAATATGTGCCGACCAATAAGCGGTAGCGCTAAAGAAAAAGGCCAGTCTCGATGAGACTGGCCTTTCTTGATGGAACTTGTGCTTACTCGCGGAACAGCGCTTCGATATTCAGCCCCTGAGTCTGCAGAATTTCGCGCAGACGACGCAGGCCTTCAACCTGAATCTGACGAACACGTTCACGCGTAAGACCGATTTCGCGGCCCACATCTTCCAGTGTCGCAGCTTCATACCCCAGCAGACCGAAACGACGTGCCAGCACTTCACGCTGTTTGGCGTTCAGTTCGAACAGCCATTTGACGATGCTCTGTTTCATATCATCGTCTTGCGTGGTGTCTTCCGGGCCGTTTTCTTTTTCATCGGCCAGGATGTCCAGCAACGCTTTTTCGGAATCGCCACCCAGCGGGGTGTCTACCGAGGTAATGCGCTCGTTGAGTCGGAGCATACGGCTGACGTCATCAACCGGTTTATCCAGTTGTTCAGCAATCTCTTCTGCGCTCGGTTCGTGGTCCAGTTTATGCGACAACTCACGCGCGGTACGCAGATAGACGTTCAGCTCTTTTACAATGTGAATCGGCAGTCGGATCGTACGGGTTTGGTTCATAATAGCCCGTTCGATCGTCTGACGGATCCACCACGTTGCGTATGTTGAGAAGCGGAACCCGCGTTCCGGGTCAAACTTCTCGACGGCACGGATAAGCCCCAGATTGCCCTCTTCAATCAGGTCCAGCAATGCCAGACCGCGATTGCCATAACGGCGAGCAATTTTCACCACCAGACGCAGGTTACTTTCAATCATGCGGCGGCGAGAGGCGACATCTCCACGCAGTGCGCGACGCGCAAAATAAACTTCTTCTTCGGCTGTTAACAGTGGTGAATAACCAATCTCACCAAGGTAAAGCTGAGTCGCGTCCAACACACGCTGTGTGGCCCCCTGCGATAACAGCTCTTCTTCAGCCAGGTCGTTATCACTGGGTTCCTCTTCACTCAAGGCTTTCTCATCAAAAGCCTCTACTCCGTTCTCATCAAATTCCGCATCTTCATTTAAATCATGAACTTTCAGCGTATTCTGACTCATAAAGGTGGCTCCTACCCGTGATCCCTAACGGAACTAGCAAGTGAAAGCCTGGTTCCGCCGAATTATCGCTGCGGCAAGTAACGCAGCGGGTTTACGGATTTCCCCTTGTAACGAATTTCAAAATGCAAGCGTGTTGAACTGGTTCCGGTACTACCCATGGTAGCTATTTTCTGCCCCGCCTTGATTTCTTGTTGTTCCCGGACCAGCATTGTATCGTTATGGGCGTAGGCGCTCAGGTAATCATCGTTATGTTTGATGATAATAAGATTACCGTAACCACGCAGCGCGTTACCGGCATAAACGACGCGTCCATCTGCGGTCGCGACAATAGCCTGTCCTTTGCTGCCTGCAATGTCGATCCCTTTATTGCCACCTTCGGTAGCCGCAAAGTTTTCGATCACTTTGCCGTCAGTTGGCCAGCGCCAGGTAGAGATTGGCGCGCTGGTCGACGTTGAGCTTGCAGTTGTTTCGGTTGTGCTAACTGCTGGAGCCGTTACTGGCGCTGTGACAACTGTCCCAGCAGGCTTGTTGTTCGGCAACATTTTGTTAGCACTTTGTTCACCTGAATCCTCAGAATACGTAATTGTTGGTTTCGAAGCAACAGCAACGGTGGAATTTTGTGCAGGGTTGGTCACAACTCCTTGCTGTGCTGCATCCGCCTGGGTGATGGCATTCCCACCGGTAATCGGTGTACCCGAGGCGTTGCCCACTTGCAGAGTTTGGCCGACATTCAGGCTATACGGGGCCGGAACGTTATTGCGCTGTGCGAGGTCACGGAAATCGTTCCCGGTAATCCAGGCAATATAGAAAAGTGTGTCGCCTTTCTTGACAGTATAGGTGCTGCCGCCCGTGTAGCTACCTTTCGGAATATTCCCATACTTACGGTTGTACACGATACGACCGTTTTCCATCTGTACAGGCTGTTCTGCAACAGGTTGAATTTGCGTTGGTTGCGTAGTCGGAGTCTGCACCGGTTGGATCTGTGGCGTCTGTTGTACTGTCGACGTCGAGCCCATTTTTGGCGGAGGCGTAATCAGCATGCCGGAACTGGTGTTCGAGGATGCACCGCCGTCAACCGAGCTGACCGGCGCTGGTGGATTCGAGGTGTTTGAACAACCTGCCAGCCATAATGAAACCAGTGACAATGCCGCAATACGGCGAATGGTAAATTTGTGGCTTCCCGCGCTCATTTATCCCCCAGGAAAATTTGGTTAAAACCCGTAACGTAATCACCGTGCAAAAGCATCGACACGATACGCTGACTAATTCCAGAATATCCAGGAAAACTCCAGGTATTCAGAGCCAGTGTCTACGCAAGCTCCCCTTTTACTAAGGGAACAAAACGTACGGCCTCCACGGTATCAATAATAAATTCGCCTCCCCGACGACGCACCCGCTTCAGGAACTGGTGCTCATCGCCCACGGGTAAGACGAGAATACCGCCTTCATCCAGCTGCATCATCAGCGCAGTTGGGATCTCCGGCGGAGCTGCCGTTACAATGATAGCGTCAAACGGGGCTCGCGCTTGCCAGCCCTGCCATCCATCACCGTGACGGGTAGAAACATTGTGTAAATCCAGCTGTTTCAGGCGACGACGCGCCTGCCATTGCAGGCCTTTAATACGCTCAACGGAGCATACATGCTGCACCAGATGCGCCAGAATCGCCGTCTGGTAGCCGGAGCCAGTGCCAATTTCCAGCACCCGCGATTGCGGCGTTAGCTCAAGCAGCTCAGTCATGCGTGCAACCATATAAGGCTGCGAAATCGTCTGCCCCTGACCAATCGGCAAGGCAATATTGTCCCAGGCCTTATGTTCAAACGCCTCATCAATGAATTTCTCACGCGGCACGGCGGCGAGTGCATCCAGGACATGCTCATCTCGGATGCCCTGCGCACGTAATTGTTCAAGAAGAGTATGTACGCGTCTGCTTACCATTGCGTGTCGACTCCCACGCTGTCCAACCAGCTCGAAACCACCTCATGCGCGCCGTAGGCGGTTAAATCGACATGCAGCGGCGTGATGGAAACATAGCCTTCATCGACGGCGGCAAAATCGGTATCCGGCCCGGCGTCGCATTTTTCCCCCGGTGGCCCAATCCAGTACAACGTATTTCCGCGCGGATCCTGCTGTGGAATAACCTGATCCGCCGGATGGCGGCTGCCGCAGCGGGTGACGCGGATGCCTTTAATCTGATCCAGCGGTAGATCCGGAACGTTGATATTTAAAATACGCCCGGTGCGCAGCGGTTCACGACTCAGCGCCCGTAAGATACGACAGGTTACTGCCGCAGCAGTATCGTAATGCTTATGGCCATCAAGCGAGACAGCCAGCGCAGGGAACCCAAGGTGACGACCTTCCATTGCCGCCGCAACGGTACCGGAATAGATGACATCATCCCCGAGATTAGGACCTGCGTTAATACCAGAAACGACAATGTCCGGACGCGGACGCATTAACGCGTTCACGCCCAGATAGACGCAGTCGGTGGGCGTACCCATTTGTACGGCGATATCGCCGTTATCATAGGTAAACGTGCGAAGTGAAGATTCCAGCGTCAGCGAGTTAGACGCGCCACTGCGGTTACGATCCGGGGCAACCACCTGTACGTCAGCAAACTCACGCAGGGCTTTCGCCAGCGTTTGTATACCGGGTGCATGGACCCCATCATCGTTACTCAGCAATATACGCATAATCACCCATTGTGTTAATAAGTTCCCTTACTACACTGGTGGCGAAGCTACCTGCCGGTAGCCAGAAGCGTAACTCAACGGTTACGTCATCCCACCAGTTCCAGCTTAATTGTTGTGGATACAGCAACATAGCGCGTCGCGATGCCTCGACTTTCTCGCGCAATAGCAGAGACTGCAGCACGGTTTCATCCGCAACAGCGCTTTCTTCAAACACCAGCGCGTCGCGCTGAGTTCCCCACTCACCGCTACCCGGTAATGCCGCTGTAATCATCAATTCTTTGTCATCGACGCGACGCTGTAATTCAGTCTGTTCTTCCTGCGTGGCGACAAACCAGCTTCCGCGTCCCGACAATTGTAGCGCATCGCCGTCAACAACTTGATTAAAGTCTGTTTTTTTCAAGCGTTCACTGACGATCTGATTAAACAACGCGCTACGGGCCGCCGACAACCAAAAACTGCGTTTATTGCGATCGCGCACCGGCGCATCGCTTTGCGCCCAGCGCAGCGCCCCTTGCAGGTTGCTGCCGCCGATCCCAAAACGCTGAGCGCCAAAATAGTTCGGTACGCCGCGCTCGCTAATCGCCTGTAATCGCGCTTCAACATCATTTCGCTCGCTCACTTCACGCAGCACCAGCGTAAATTCGTTGCCTTTCAGCGCCCCTAAACGCAGCTTACGCTTGTGGCGCGCGTACTCCAGCACTTTACAGCCTTCGAGCTCAAATTTGCTTAAATCAGGCATTACATTGCCCGGCACGCGCGCGCACAGCCACTGTTCCGTGACCGCATGCTTATCTTTTTGCCCAGCAAAGCTCACTTCACGGGCGTGAATTTTCAGGAACTTCGCCAGCGCGTCAGCGACAAAACGGGTATTGCAGCCGTTTTTCAGGATGCGCACCAAAATGTGCTCGCCTTCGCCATCCGGTTCGAAGCCTAGATCTTCGACGACGACAAAGTCTTCCGGATTGGCTTTCAGGACGCCATGGCCCAGTGGTTTACCATGAAGATATGTCAGATTCTCAAACGCAGTCATTTCGTTGCCTTAATGAGTAACGCCACCGCTTCACAGGCAATCCCTTCCCCACGCCCGGTGAAACCGAGTTTTTCCGTGGTGGTCGCTTTCACGTTAACATCATCCATATGGCAGCCAAGATCTTCGGCAATAAATACGCGCATTTGCGGAATGTGCGGCAGCATCTTCGGCGCCTGAGCAATAATCGTCACATCCACATTACCAAGCGTATAGCCTTTCGCCTGAATACGCCGCCAGGCTTCACGCAATAATTCGCGGCTATCTGCACCTTTAAAGGCCGGGTCGGTATCCGGGAAGAGTTTACCGATGTCACCCAGCGCCGCCGCGCCCAGCAAGGCATCGGTTAGCGCATGTAACGCCACATCACCATCAGAATGCGCCAGCAGTCCTTTTTCATACGGGATGCGCACGCCGCCAATGATAATTGGGCCAACGCCGCCAAAAGCGTGTACGTCAAAACCGTGTCCGATTCGCATTATGCATTCTCCAAATGGATTGTTCGGGAGAGATAAAACTCCGCCAGCGCCAGGTCTTCCGGGCGGGTGACTTTGATGTTGTCAGCGCGTCCTTCGACCAGTTGCGGATGAAAGCCGCAATATTCCAGCGCCGAAGCTTCGTCCGTAATGGTTGCGCCTTCGTTGAGCGCACGGGTCAGGCAGTCGTGCAACAGCTCGCGAGGGAAAAACTGCGGCGTTAACGCATGCCATAAATCGGTACGATCGACCGTATGGGCAATGTCTGTGCGGCCCGGTTCAGCGCGTTTCATCGTATCGCGTACGGGTGCCGCCAGGATCCCGCCAGTGCGGCTGGTTTCACTGATTTCCAGCAAACGTGCTAAGTCATCCTGATGCAGACACGGACGCGCGGCGTCATGCACCAGCACCCAACGCGCATCTCCTGCGGCTTGCAAACCGGCAAGGACAGAATCGGCACGTTCGTTGCCGCCATCCACTACGGTAATTTGCGGATGCGCGGCAAGTGGAAGTTGGGCAAAGCGGCTGTCGCCTGGGCTGATAGCGATGACGACTCGCGTCACCCGGGGATGGGCCAGTAGCGCATCAACCGAGTGTTCAAGAATGGTTTTATTGCCAATTGAGAGGTACTGCTTAGGACACTCTGTTTGCATTCGGCGGCCAAATCCGGCAGCCGGCACCACGGCGCAAACGTCCAATAAAGTGGCTGCCATGTTAGATCCCTGGACGATTTATCGATTGTTTTGCCCTGCAGTCTGGGCGCGTTTAGACGCGTCAGGCACCAGACGATAAAAAGTTTCGCCCGGCTTAGTCATGCTGAGTTCGTTGCGCGCGCGCTCCTCAATAGCCTCTTGTCCGCCATTGAGATCGTCAATTTCGGCAAAGAGCTGATCGTTACGCGCTTTAAGTTTCGCGTTTGTAGCCTGCTGCGCAGCAACATCATCGTTGACGCGACTATAGTCATGTATGCCGTTCTTACCGAACCACAGCGAATACTGTAGCCAGACTAATAAAGCCAGCAACAGCAGCGTAAGTTTACCCATCCTGCCCCCTGAAAAACGGCATTAACATCCCATAACTTCCGTTGACGACTTTACATCAACGGACGGGAATGCCGCGACAACGCGGGCAAATGTACCACATTTGCCCGTTGTTACGTATACCCCGTGTAAGGAGAACATAATCTCATTGTTGGTTACGGTTTGAATTATGACCAGACAGTGAACGACATCGGCGATCGTTTAAAACGCACTTAGCCTAGCCCAAAAGCCAAAAGAATAGCGCGCTAAACATTCCACCCACCACCAGTAGGGTGCTGGTAATGCTCAGCAGCAGCTTTCCTTTTAATAGCGAGTGCAGGGCAATACCCGCCACAATCGCCACGGGCAGCAACGCGAGGAAGAAAGGCCAGGTATAAAGGAAGAAAAACAGTGTGTTAGGGCCATACATCAGACATGGGAACCCCAGCGCCAGCAGCCACGCTACAAAACCGACCACGGCCCCTGGTAGGGACCAGGTGGTTTCGTCGTCGGTAGCGAAGGTCTCTGACTCTGTAATAGTAATGTTATGGCTGTTACGCATATCTAATCCTGTGACCGTGACTGACCGGGCATGTAAGCTCGGGTGTCTCAGGATCTGATAATATCTCCCTGCCTCAGCAGGTCTAATAATTGGGGAACCAAATTTGTTACCAATTGTTCACCATCCAGATGAATCTCTGGCGATTCAGGCGCTTCGTATACCGAATCAATTCCGGTGAAATTGCGCAACTCCCCCGACCTGGCTTTTTTATACAGCCCTTTTGGGTCGCGCGCTTCGCACGTTGCTAATGGCGTATCGACAAAAACCTCAATAAAACGCCCTGCGCCAACGCGCTCGCGGACCATTTTTCGCTCGGCGCGATGCGGAGAGATAAAGGCGGTCAGAACTACCAGACCGGCATCCACCATCAGGTTAGCCACCTCGCCAACCCGACGGATATTCTCCTTACGATCGGCATCGCTAAACCCCAGATCGCTGCACAGGCCGTGACGCACGTTATCGCCATCCAGCAGATAAGTGCTGACGCCCAGCTTGTGCAACGCTTCTTCCAGCGCTCCCGCTACGGTAGATTTACCGGAGCCAGACAGTCCGGTAAACCACAGCACAACACCACGGTGACCGTGGCGTTGCTCCCGCTGTTGCGGTGTAACAGGATGGGCATGCCAGACGACGTTTTCGTCATGCAGCGCCATTATTTGCCTCCCAGCAGATCGCGCGCACCCCAGTGTGGGAAGTGGCGACGCACCAGCGCATTCAGCTCCAGTTCAAACGCGCTGAACTGAGAAGCGGCGGCTTGCTCCTGGATGATAGGCTCACGCACCAGCCCCGCGCCGACGGTGACGTTAGTCAGGCGGTCAATGATAATCAACCCACCCGTAACCGGGTTCTGCTGATAGGTATCCAACACCAGCGGTTCATCAAACGTCAGATTAACCAGACCAATGCCGTTCAGCGGTAACGCGTCGACCTCACGCTGGGTCAGGTTGTTAATATCGACCTGGTACTGCACGGTATCCACGCGCGCGCGGGTCTTCTTGCCGGCAACTTTGATGTCGTAGCTCTGCCCCGGCGACAGCGGCTGTTCCGCCATCCACACCACATCAACGGCAGCGCTTTGTACCGCTGGCAACGCTTCACCTGCATCCAGCAGCAGGTCGCCCCGGCTGATATCAATCTCATCTTTCAGCACAAGGGTGATCGCTTCACCGGCATGCGCTTGCTGTAAATCACCATCAAAGGTAACGATCCGAGCCACGCTCGACTCAACGCCGGACGGTAACACCTTGACGCGTTGCCCTACCTGCACGCGACCGGAGGCCAGCGTTCCGGCATAACCACGAAAATCCAGATTTGGTCGGTTCACATACTGCACCGGGAAACGCATCGGCTGGGTATCGACAATGCGCTGGATCTCAACGGTTTCCAGCACTTCGAGCAGCGTCGGGCCGCTGTACCATGGCATGCTGACGCTTGGCGAAGCCACGTTATCGCCTTCCAGCGCGGAGAGCGGCACAAAACGGATATCCAGGTTGCCCGGCAGTTGTTCAGCAAACGTGAGATAGTCTTCGCGGATGCGGTTAAATGTCTCTTCGCTAAAGCTCACCAGATCCATTTTGTTGATCGCTACCACCAGGTGCTTGATCCCAAGCAGCGTGGAGATAAAGCTGTGACGACGGGTCTGATCGAGCACGCCTTTACGCGCATCGATCAACAGGATCGCCAGGTCGCAGGTCGACGCACCGGTCGCCATGTTGCGGGTGTACTGTTCGTGACCGGGGGTATCCGCAATAATAAATTTTCGCTTCTCGGTGGAGAAATAACGATAAGCCACGTCGATGGTGATGCCCTGCTCGCGCTCGGCCTGCAAGCCGTCAACCAATAGCGCCAGATCGAGTTTTTCGCCTTGGGTGCCGTGGCGTTTACTGTCGTTATGCAGCGATGAGAGCTGATCTTCATAGATCTGCCGGGTATCGTGCAGCAAGCGACCAATCAGGGTACTTTTCCCGTCATCCACGCTACCGCAGGTTAAAAAACGCAGCAGGCTTTTGTGTTGCTGAGCAACCATCCAGGCTTCAACGCCGCCTTCATTAGCAATTTGTTGTGCAAGTGTCGTATTCATGACGGCTCCTTAGAAATACCCCTGACGTTTCTTCAGCTCCATGGAGCCCGCCTGGTCGCGGTCAATCACGCGGCCCTGACGTTCACTGGTGGTTGAGACCAGCATCTCTTCAATAATTTCCGGCAGCGTCTGCGCGTTAGACTCCACCGCGCCGGTCAGCGGCCAGCAGCCAAGCGTGCGGAAACGCACCATGCGCTTTTTAATCACTTCGCCGGGTTGCAGATCGATTCTGTCGTCATCAATCATCATCAACATACCATCGCGCTCCAGCACCGGACGCTCAGCCGCCAGGTACAAAGGTACGATGTCGATATTTTCCAACCAGATGTACTGCCAGATATCCTGTTCGGTCCAGTTAGAGAGCGGGAATACGCGAATGCTTTCGCCTTTGTTAATTTGTCCGTTGTAGTTGTGCCACAGTTCCGGACGCTGATTTTTCGGGTCCCAGCGATGGAAGCGATCGCGGAAGGAGTAAATGCGCTCTTTGGCGCGCGATTTCTCCTCATCACGGCGTGCGCCGCCGAACGCGGCGTCAAAACCGTATTTGTTCAGCGCCTGCTTCAGCCCTTCGGTTTTCATAATATCGGTATGCTTAGCGCTGCCGTGGACAAAGGGGTTGATGCCCATCGCCACCCCTTCCGGGTTTTTATGCACCAGCAGTTCGCAGCCGTAGGCTTTCGCCGTACGGTCACGAAATTCATACATCTCGCTAAATTTCCAACCGGTATCAACGTGCAGCAAGGGGAACGGCAGCGTGCCAGGATAAAACGCTTTGCGCGCCAGATGCAGCATTACGCTGGAATCTTTGCCGATGGAATACATCATCACCGGATTAGAAAACTCGGCGGCCACCTCACGAATGATATGGATGCTTTCCGCTTCCAGTTGCCGCAGGTGGGTAAGTCGTTTTTGATCCATAACCGTTCCTATGTAATGCCGTTATTTTGCTAACGATGCTCAGATAACCTGACTATAGGGAGGGCAAGGAGGCGAATGAAATTACGAATTGGAATGAGTAGTTCCTCAAAGGAATAACGATCTGGAAAAGCAAATATCAAAAAGTGCTTAAGCCACCGGATTTCGGGCATTTAGGAGCAAATGAAATTGTTTTACCGCGATCACGGTTTCATACTAGCGGCTAAAAATTTCTGCTTGGTATTTAAGGACTCACTATGTTTTCCGCATTGCGCCACCTGACTACCGCCCTGGCGCTCGGCGCGTGCTTTATCCTTCCCGCACAGGCAACATCTTCGAAGCCCGGAGATTTCGCAAATACCCAGGCACGCTACATCGCCACATTCTTCCCAGGCCGTGTGACGGGTTCTCCGGCAGAAATGTTATCTGCTGATTATATACGTCAGCAATTTCAGCAGATGGGCTATAGCAGTGATATTCGGACGTTTAACAGCCGCTATATTTATACCGCCAAAGATAATCGTAAAAACTGGCATAACGTAACGGGCAGTACCGTCATTGCAGCCCATGAAGGCAAAGCGCCACAGCAGATTATTATCATGGCGCACCTCGACACCTACGCCGCGCAAAGCGACGCCGATTCCGATGCCAATCTGGGTGGATTAACCCTACAGGGTATCGACGACAACGCCGCAGGGGTGGGCGTGATGCTGGAGCTGGCTGAACGACTCAAAAATGTGCCGACGCAGTACGGTATTCGCTTTATCGCCACCAGCGGTGAAGAGGAAGGCAAACTCGGCGCAGAGAACATCCTTAAGCGAATGAGCGCCGCCGAGAAGAAAAATACGCTGCTGGTTATCAACCTCGATAACCTGATCGTTGGCGATAAGCTCTATTTCAACAGTGGGAAAAGAAACCCGGAAGCCGTACGAAAACTGACGCGCGACCGGGCGCTGGTCATCGCGCGAAGCCGCGGTATTGTCGCCAGCACCAACCCCGGACTGAACAAAGACTATCCGAAAGGTACCGGCTGCTGTAACGACGCAGAGGTGTTCGATAACGCGGGAATTGCCGTCCTTTCCGTTGAAGCGACCAACTGGAACCTGGGCAAGAAAGATGGCTATCAACAACGCGCCAAAAGTCCTTCATTCCCGGATGGCAACAGCTGGCACGATGTGCGTCTGGATAACCAACAGCATATCGATAAAGCGTTACCGGGCCGGATAGAGCACCGCAGCCGCGACGTGGTACGCATCATGCTGCCGCTGGTAAAAGAGCTGGCGAAGGCAGGATAATCCTGAAAAAAAAGAGCCCCGGTAATGCATAACGCTTACCGAGGCTCATATTACCCTTCGTGCAGCCCGCACTCGCGCTTCAAGCCGAAGAAGCGCGTCTCTTCTTCCGCCATGCCCGGCTCCCATTTGCGGGTGGTATGCGTATCGCCCACCGACAGATAGCCCTGGTCCCACAGCGGGTGATATTTCAGCCCGTGCTTTTGCAGATACTGGTAAACGGTACGGTTATCCCAGTCGATGATCGGCAGCACTTTAAACACGCCGCGCTGAATTGCCAGTACCGGCAAATGCGCCCGGCTGCCTGACTGCTCGCGGCGCAGGCCCGCAAACCAGGTCTGTGCTTTCAGCTCTTTTAGCGCCCGGTTCATCGGCTCGACTTTGTTGATGTCATTGTATTTCTCAATGCCCTCAACGCCCTGCTCCCACAGTTTGCCATAGCGTGCTTCCTGCCAGGCAGCACTCTCCTTCGCCCGATAGACTTGCAGATTCAGCCTGAGTTTGTCCGTTAACTCGTCAATAAACTGGTAGGTTTCCGGGAACAGATAGCCGGTATCGGTCAGAATTACCGGGATATCCGGGCGGATCTGATTCACCAGATGCAGGCTTACTGCGGCCTGAATACCAAAGCTGGAAGAAAGCACATATTCTCCCGGCAAATTCTCCAGTGCCCACGCCACGCGGCCTTCGGCGTCCAGCTTTTCCAGTTGGCTGTTAGTTTCCGCCAGCGCCATAACGCGTTCAACTTTCGGCAGGTCGTTCAATGCGTGTAGATCAAGTACGGACATGATTACCTCATCTTATGCCTGATAGCGCTACGCTTATCAGGCCTACAAAACCGTCGTGTCACCAGGCAAAGGGAACTTATTCCCAGAAATCACGTGCTGGATCGAGCACCGGGCGAATGATGCCCGCACGCACCGTAAAATCGCCGAAGCCTTCACCCGCTTCGCGCTCTTTCGCCCAGCGCCCAACCAGTTCGTCAATGGAATCGAGAATTTCCGCTTCCGTAATATTTTCGCGATACATACGCGGAATACGTGTTCCCATGCGGTTGCCGCCCAGATGCACGTTGTAACGCCCCGGGGCTTTGCCCACCAGACCCAGCTCCGCCAGCATCGCGCGGCCACAGCCGTTCGGGCAGCCGGTCACGCGCATCACGATATGCTCGTCAGGAATGCCGTGTTTTTCCAGAATCGCTTCCACTTTGTCCGTAAACGACGGCAGGAAACGCTCGGCCTCCGCCATCGCCAGCGGACAGGTCGGGAACGACACGCAGGCCATCGAGTTTTCACGCTGCGGTTTCACCGCATTCATCAACCCGTGGTCGCGTGCCAGCTTCTCGATCTTCGCTTTCTGGCTTTCCGGCACGCTGGCAATAATCAGGTTCTGGTTAGCGGTGATGCGGAAATCGCCTTTGTGGATCTTCGCGATCTCCAGTAAACCGGTTTTCAGCGGACGTCCAGGATAATCCAGGATACGACCGTTTTCGATAAACAGCGTCAGGTGCCAGTTGTTGTCGATCCCTTTCACCCAACCGATGCGATCGCCACGACCGGTAAATTCATACGGGCGGATCGGCTCAAACTTGATCCCCGCGCGGCGCTCAACCTCTTCCTTAAAGGTGTCGATACCGACGCGCTCCAGGGTATATTTGGTTTTCGCGTTTTTACGGTCGGTACGGTTACCCCAGTCACGCTGGGTCGTCACCACCGCTTCGGCCACGGCCAGGGTATGCTCCAGCGGCAGGAAGCCGAACTCGCTTGCCGTACGCGCGTAGGTTTTCTTATTACCGTGCTCAATAGACAGACCACCGCCGACCAACAGGTTAAAGCCCACCAGCTTGCCGTTTTCGGCAATCGCCACGAAGTTCATGTCGTTGGCGTGCAGATCGATATCATTCTGCGGCGGGATCACCACCGTGGTTTTAAATTTACGCGGCAGATAAGTCGCGCCGAGGATCGGTTCTTCGTCGGTGGTGGCGACCTTCTCCTGATCGAGCCAGATCTCCGCATAGGCGCGGGTGCGCGGCAGCAGATGTTCAGAGATCTTTTTCGCCCACTCGTAGGCCTCGGCGTGCAGCTCGGACTCATACGGGTTGGAGGTGCACAGCACGTTACGGTTCATGTCGTTGGCGGTCGCCAGCGCGTCCAGCCCGACGGAGTGCAACATCTGATGCACCGGCTTGACGTTCTTCTTCAGAATGCCGTGGAACTGGAAGGTCTGACGGTTGGTCAGACGGATGCTGCCGTAAATCGTGTTGTCAGCGGCGAATTTATCGATGGCCTTCCACTGGGTGGTGGTGATCACCCCGCCCGGCAGACGACAGCGCAGCAACATCGCATGGCGCGGCTCCAGCTTCTGCTCGGCGCGCTCGGCGCGAATGTCGCGGTCATCCTGCTGGTACATGCCGTGGAAACGAATCAGCAGGAAATTATCGCCGTGAAAACCGCCGGTCAGACCGTCATTCAGGTCTTCCGCGATGGTGCCGCGCAGGAAATTACTTTCACGCTTCATGCGCTCGGCGTCAGTCAGTTTGCCTTCGACCACTAAAGGCCCTGGGTATTTTTCGCTCATTAGTAGACATCTCGCTGATAACGGCGCTCAACGCGCAGCTCACTTAAAAATTCATCCGCCGCTTCGATGTCCATTGCACCGAACTCAGCAATCACTTCCAGCAATGCTTTTTCGACATCTGCGGCCATGCGCCTGGCGTCGCCGCAGACATAAATGTGGGCACCGTCATTAATCCAGCGCCACAGCTCCGCGCCCTGTTCGCGCAGTTTGTCTTGTACGTAGATTTTTTCTTTTTGATCGCGGGACCAGGCCAGATCGATACGGTTCAGCACGCCTTCTTTCACGTAGCGCTGCCATTCGACCTGATAGAGGAAATCTTCGGTGAAGTGCGGGTTGCCGAAGAACAGCCAGTTCTTACCTTCCGCACCGTCGGCGGCGCGCTGCTGCATAAAGGCGCGGAACGGCGCGATACCGGTGCCCGGACCAATCATAATCACCGGGGTCTGCGGGTTCGCCGGCAGGCGGAAGTTGTCGTTGTGCTCAATGAACACGCGCACTTCGCCCTCTTCTTCCACGCGGTCGGCGAGGAAGCTGGAAGCACCACCGGCGCGGGCACGACCTTCGATGTCGTAACGCACGACGCCGACGGTCACGTGCACTTCGCTTTCAACTTCCGCCTGTGAAGAGGCGATAGAGTACAGGCGCGGCGTCAGTGGACGCAGCAGGCCGATTAATGCTTCGGCATCAAGCTGTGCCGGGGAGAAACGCACCATATCGACGATTGGCGTGGTAGCCGCATACTGCTGAAGCTGGGCTTTATCGCCCACCAGCGGCAGCAGCGATTCACTGCGCGTCAGCGTGGCGTAGTTTTCCACGATATTCGCGGTGTTGACCGTCAGCTCAAAATGCCACTCCAGCGCTTCGGCCAGCGGCAGGATTTTTCCTTCCACTGTAACCGGCTCATCCCCTTTCAGCCACAGCAGTTCAACCAGCTCTTTCACCAGAGCCGGATCGTTCTGATACCACACGCCCAGCGCGTCGCCCGGCTGATAACGCAGGCCGGAATCACCGAGATCGATTTCGATATGACGGACGTCTTTTTCCGAGTTACGACCGGTAATTTTCTGGTTCACCGACAAGGACGCCGTCAGCGGCGCTTCTTTGGTGTATGGGCTGGTATGTACTTCATTTACCGCACCGCTCGCTGCAACTTGTACAGACGGTGCTGCAGGCGCACGCGCTTTCAGTACATCAACCAACCGGGCACGCCACTGCGCGGCAGCGGCCTGATATTCGACGTCGGCATCTACGCGATCGAGCAGACGTTCACCGCCCAGCTCAGCCAGCTTGCTGTCGAAATCTTTACCGGCCTGACAGAAAAATTCGTAAGAGGTATCGCCGAGAGCAAACACGGCGAAAGCGGTGTTATCGAGTTTCGGCGCTTTTTTCGAGAACAGGAATTTATGTAACGCCACAGCTTCTTCTGCTGGTTCTCCCTCTCCCTGAGTCGATGCCACCACAACCAGCAATTTTTCATTGGCGATTTGTTTGAATTTGTAGTCGCCGGCATTGATCAGAGTGACATTGAGCTTCGCGGCAATCAGATCATCGCGCAGGGCTTCCGCCACACGACGCGCATTGCCGGTTTGCGAGGCGGAGATAAGCGTAATCCCCGGCATTTCGGCAACAGGCGCAGGAGCCGCTGCATTCGCCCCCGGCTGCTGATTCAGCACGCCCCAAAAATAACCAGAAACCCACGCAAGCTGCGCGGGAGTGAAATCGGTCGTGGCCGCCTGAAGGCGAGCCAGTTGCTCCGGGTTTAGCGGTAGCAGAGCGGAAGGTGGGGCCTGTGTCGTCATGCGTTGTCATGTTCCAGTAAGCAAAGCTGTTTTTCGTGCCCAAATGGCACCAAAAAAAGAAATGAAAATACTCTAAATAATTCGAGTTGCATGAAGGCGGCAAGTGAACGAATCCCAGGAGCTTACTGAAGTAAGTGACTGGGATAAGAGAGTGAAGCCAACACACATGCAGCTCGAAGTATGACGAGTATTAGGTTAACGGCGGGCATAGTAACAACTAAAGAAGGGATAGAAATAACAAATAACCAAATGAACTAACCTGTTTTAGTTATAGTTATTAACAGCAAAATCGATTTAATAAGCATTTGATATATAAATAGTTATTGAACATTATCTTTATGAATGGATTGTTCTGATACTCTGCGCCCTTTTAACTAATGATAAAATTTGCTCTTTACGGTACCCTACGGCGGTTTTTCGCATTCTTGAGAGTAAAAAATGTCCACCACCTTGTTTAAAGATTTCACCTTCGAAGCCGCTCACCGCCTGCCGCATGTACCGGAAGGGCATAAGTGTGGTCGCCTGCATGGTCACTCATTTATGGTGCGTCTTGAAATTACCGGTGAAGTCGATCCGCATACCGGTTGGATCATGGATTTCGCAGAGTTAAAGGCGGCATTTAAGCCGACTTATGACAGACTTGATCACTACTATCTGAACGATATTCCAGGCTTAGAAAACCCAACCAGCGAAGTGCTGGCAAAATGGATTTGGGATCAGGTAAAACCGGTTGTCCCTCTGCTGAGCGCAGTGATGGTAAAAGAGACCTGCACAGCGGGTTGCGTGTATCGCGGCGAGTGATTGTGACTTTGCCGGATGGCGATGCGAAGCCCACCCGGCAAAATTTATCAGGCAATATTCAGGTATTTATGGGTCTGCATCGACAGACGCCAGTTACGCGCGATACAGGTATCAATGCACAGACGCGTCGCATCTTCTTTCTGGCTGATTGGCTGTAAGGCAATGATTCGCGGCTTATCATCGCTCAACGTTGCCAGCAGTTCATCCAGCGCTTCAATATCGCGAACGCGGCCGACCGGATGTTTGATTTCATTCGCGCGCTCCAGCGCCTGTGACAGCACATCATAACCACCGCGCATATTCACCTTCGGCGATACGGTCACCCAGGTATTCGGCGTACAGCGTACTTCGTGGGTACCGCTGGTTTCAATCTGGCAGCTAAAGCCGTTCTTTTCCAGCAGGTCAGTCAGCGGCATCAGGTCATGAATGCAGGGCTCACCGCCGGTGATCACCACGTGACGGGCGGTATAGCTCTGACGCTGAATAACAGCCAGCAAATCTTCGCTGCTCGCCGCGCCCCACTTATCGCTCTCTTTCGTTTTAGCCAGGATGCTGTACAGGGAGACTTCCCGATCCTCAAGCTTATCCCAGGTGTGTTTGGTATCGCACCAGGCACAGCCAACCGGGCATCCCTGTAAACGAATAAAAATGGCGGGGACGCCGGTAAAGTAACCCTCACCTTGCAGGGTCTGGAACATCTCGTTAATCGGGTACTGCATAGCGTTCTCAATATGGGGATAAACGCTAATTATCGCAGATCCCCGCCAAAGTATCATGCCCCATCGATGCTTTACGAGGCGATCGCCGCGACAAAGCGTGCCGTTATCTGCTGCGGACGCGTGATAGCGCCTCCAACCACCACAGTATGCGCGCCTAATGCCAGGCAACGTGCGGCGCGTTCCGGGGTATCGACGTTACCTTCCGCCACAACCGGTATGGTGACCGCCGCCAACACCTCACGTAAAAAACCGCAGTCGTTTTCCGCCAGCACATGCCCGGCAGTGTCGGCGGTATAGCCATAGAGCGTGGTGCCCACGCAGTCAAAACCCAGCCGCTCGGCTGTTATCGCCTCATCGACGGTGGCGATATCCGCCATCAGCAGTACGGACGGGTAGCGGGCGCGGATTTGCGTGACCAGCTCTTCCAGCGTTTGCCCACCGGGGCGCGGTCGCGCTGTCGCATCCAGAGCAATAATTTCCGGCTCAACGGTCATCAGCTCATCCACTTCCTGCAGGGTGGCCGTGATAAATACATCGCAGCCCGGATAATCGCGCTTGATAATCCCTATTACCGGCAGGGAGACACTCTCTTTGATCGCGCGAATATCTACCACGCTGTTCGCACGGATACCTGCCGCACCGCCCTGCGCTGCCGCCAGCGCCATACGCGACATAATAAACGGGCTGTGCAGGGGTTCATTTTCCAGCGCCTGGCAGGAGACAATTAATTTACCTTTCAGGGAATCCAGTACAGTTTTCATCACGATAAGATCTCTTCGACTTCATTTTTAATGATGGTGACATGCGGGCCATAAATCACCTGAACACCGTTGCCGCGAATAATTACGCCGCGCGCTCCGGTCGCTTTCAGCGCAGCTTCATCAACCTTGCTGCTCTCTTTCACCGTCACGCGTAAGCGTGTGGCGCAACAGTCCACCTCTTCCAGATTCTCTTTGCCTCCCAGCCCGGCGATGACTGCCGCTGCGCGTTCGCTCTGAGGCAGACCGGACTCCACCTGGGCAGCGCTCTCACGCCCCGGCGTCAGCCAGTTAAAGCGGTTAATCAAATAACGGAAGGTGAAGTAGTAAAGAAAGAACCACGGCACCCCAACCAGGGGGACGTACATCCAGTTGGTTTTCGCTTCCCCCTGTAGCACGCCGAAGAGGAGGAAATCGATCAGTCCCCCCGAAAAGGTTTGCCCAATAGTGATATGTAAAATATGCGCCATCATAAACGCCAGACCATCGAAGAAGGCGTGAATGACATATAACACCGGAGCCACAAACAGGAAGGAGAACTCAATAGGCTCAGTGATGCCGGTCAGGAAAGAGGTCAGGGCCGCTGATAGCAACAGTCCGGCGACAAGCTTTCTGTTCTCCGGTTTTGCCGTGTGGTACATCGCCAGGCATGCGCCAAGCAGGCCAAACATCATGGTGATAAAGCGCCCGGACATAAAGCGCGAGGTACCGGCATAAAACTGCTGCGTATTCGGATCGGCAAGTTGGGCAAAGAAAATACGCTGGGTGCCTTCGACCAGTTGACCGTTGACGATTTCGCTCCCGCCCAGCGCCGTTGTCCAGAACGGCAAATAAAAGATATGGTGTAAACCCAGTGGGCCAAGCATACGCAGAATGAAACCGTACAGTAGCGTCCCCAGATAGCCCGTCGCATCCACCAGACCGCCCAGTCCAAAAATGAGCTTCTGGAAATGCGGCCACACCACCGTCATGATCGCCCCCACCACAATCGCGGCAAGCGAGCTGATAATCGGTACAAAACGCGAACCACTGAAAAAGCCAAGAAACTGAGGGAGTGAGACTTTATTGAAACGGCTATGCAGCGCGCAGGTGACCAGACCAATCACGACCCCACCAAACACGCCCGTTTCCAGCGTCTGAATGCCCAGCGTCATTCCCTGGCCCACAGCACCTGGATTCTCATGCGCCAGCGTTCCGTTGAGCGTTAACAAAGCATTGATGGTGGCATTCATCACCAGAAAAGCCAGCAATGCCGCAAGGCCCGCCGTGCCTTTATCCGTTTTCGCCAGTCCCACGGCAACACCAACCGCAAAAAGCACCGACAGGTTGGCAAACACGATAGAACCCGCGCTGGTCATGATCGTGAAGATTGCCTGCAGCCAGTCGACATTCAAGAATGGGTAGGCCGTCAGCGTATTGGGATTCGACAAAGCCCCACCAATCCCCAACAACAACCCCGCTGCGGGCAATACCGCAATCGGCAGCATGAACGATTTGCCGAACCGCTGCGCTTTTTCAAACCATGCGCCTGACGAAGCGCCGCTAAATATTTGCATCATTTTTTCATCTCCCCGATCATTGATGAAAATTTTTACCATAATTAATTTTAAAAATGAAAATTACCATCAAAAACCAGGACGCCGATCATACTTTTTTAAAATGACTGGCATCTCTCCCCTGCTTTCCGCCACACTATCGGCAGAGAAACGCATTAAGGATTTTGCATGTCAGAAAATGAAAACCTGCTGCTGAGATTGCGCCAGGGCGTTGATGGATATAGTCGAACTCAACAAAAGCTGGGAGAGTTTGTGCTTAGCGATCCGGCAAGAGTGGTCTATCTGACGATTACCGAACTGGCGCGTGAAAGCGACACCAGCGAGGCGAGCGTCACGCGTCTGTGCCGTACGCTGGGGTGTAAGGGCTATAACGAATTTAAGATGGCGCTGGCACTCGATCTCCGGCAAGGAGAGCCGGTAAAGCACAGCGGTGATGAGATTGACAATGTGGTCAATGAATCCGTGCAAGCGCTGCAGGACACGGCAAAATTACTCGACAGAACATTACTGGAAGCAGCCGCTCTGGCGCTGCATCAGGCTCAGTCGGTACAAATTTATGGCGTAGCGGCCAGCGCTATTCTGGGGGAATATTTACATTACAAACTCCTGCGCCTCGGCAAACCCGCGCAATTGTTCAGCGACATGCACCGTGCTGCTATGAACGCTACAACGCTAAGCAAAGATACGCTGGTAGTGGCGATATCCAGTTCGGGATCCACGCGCGATCTGCTGCATGTCGTAAAGCTGGCGCGTAAGCAAGGCGTACGCGTACTGGCGCTAAGTAATACACCGCGTAGTCCACTGGCATCGCTGAGTGATATTCAACTGGTCGCAGCCAAACCAGAAGGTCCGTTGAGCGCCGGCGCGCTAAACGCCAAGGTGGGTGTCATGCTGTTAGTGGAACTGCTCACCACGTCGCTGATTGGACTGGATGAAAAGTACAGCGATGTGAGCCAGCAAACGGCGAGTGCGACCTTACCACTACTACTTTAAAGGCATAAAAAAACCCGCCGCAGCGGGTTTTTACGTTAAGAGTTAAAGAACAGGATTACGCCTGACCTTTGATCTCTTTACGACCGTTGTACGGAGCTTGTTCGCCCAGCGCTTCTTCGATACGAATCAGCTGGTTGTACTTAGCTACGCGGTCAGAACGGCTCATAGAACCGGTTTTGATCTGGCCTGCAGCGGTACCAACAGCCAGGTCAGCGATGGTAGCGTCTTCAGTTTCGCCAGAACGGTGAGAGATGACAGCGGTGTAGCCAGCGTCTTTCGCCATTTTGATCGCAGCCAGAGTTTCGGTCAGAGAACCGATCTGGTTGAATTTGATCAGGATGGAGTTAACGATGCCTTTTTCGATGCCTTCTTTCAGGATTTTGGTGTTGGTTACGAACAGATCGTCACCAACCAGCTGGATTTTGTCGCCCAGAACTTTAGTCTGGTATGCGAAACCGTCCCAGTCAGACTCGTCCAGACCATCTTCGATGGACACGATCGGGTACTGTTTGGTCAGTTCTTCCAGGAAGTGGGTGAATTCTTCGGAGGTGAACGCTTTGTTGCCTTCGCCAGCCAGAACGTATTTACCGTCTTTGTAGAATTCAGAAGCTGCACAGTCCATCGCCAGAGTGATGTCTTTGCCCAGCTCGTAGCCAGCTGCTTTAACCGCTTCAGCGATTACAGCCAGAGCTTCAGCGTTGGAGCCCAGGTTCGGCGCGTAGCCGCCTTCGTCACCAACTGCAGTGTTCATACCTTTAGCTTTCAGAACTTTAGCCAGGTTGTGGAACACTTCAGAACCCATACGTACGGCTTCTTTCAGAGTCTTAGCGCCAACCGGCTGAATCATGAACTCCTGGATGTCGACGTTGTTGTCAGCGTGCTCACCACCGTTGATGATGTTCATCATCGGAACCGGCATGGAGTATTTGCCCGGAGTACCGTTCAGTTCAGCGATGTGCGCATACAGCGGCAGGCCTTTAGCAGCAGCTGCTGCTTTGGCGTTCGCCAGGGACACAGCCAGGATGGCGTTTGCACCGAAGTTGGATTTGTTTTCAGTACCGTCCAGATCGATCATGATCTTGTCGATGCCAGCCTGATCTTTAGCATCTTTACCCAGCAGAGCCTGAGCAATTGGGCCGTTAACAGCTGCAACAGCTTTCAGTACGCCTTTACCCATGAAACGGGATTTGTCGCCATCGCGCAGTTCCAGTGCTTCGCGGGAACCAGTAGAAGCACCTGACGGAGCTGCTGCCATACCAACGAAACCACCTTCCAGGTGTACTTCGGCTTCAACAGTCGGGTTACCACGGGAGTCGATGATTTCACGACCGATGATTTTAACGATTTTGGACATTAGGTTTTCCTCAGTACAAGTTAAACTAAAACTCCAGACAAACAATGCACCCGAATGGGTGCATTGCCGTTCTAACTTTTTACTTCTTACTTCGCCTGACGCTTCTGATGTTCACTGGCGGCTTTCACAAAGCCGGCAAACAGCGGGTGCCCATCACGTGGCGTGGAAGTAAATTCCGGGTGGAACTGACAGGCCACGAACCACGGATGATTCGGTACCTCGATGATCTCGACCAACTGATCATCACCGGAACGGCCTGCAACACGCAGACCAGCAGCTTCAATCTGTTTCAACAGCATATTGTTGACTTCGTAGCGGTGACGGTGGCGTTCAACGATTGTCGGCGTGCCGTACAGTTGACGGACCAGGCTTTCATCGCTCAGCTGACACTGCTGCGCGCCAAGACGCATGGTGCCACCCAGATCGCTCTTCTCGGTACGGACTTCGACGTTGCCGTCTTCGTCACGCCATTCGGTAATCAGAGCCACCACCGGGTACTTACAGTCTGGCACAAATTCCGTGGAGTTGGCGTTGTCCATACCCACTACGTTACGCGCAAACTCAATCAACGCAACCTGCATACCCAGGCAAATGCCCAGATAAGGAATATTGTTCTCACGCGCAAAGCGCGCCGTCGCGATTTTACCTTCAACACCACGGTAGCCGAAGCCGCCAGGGATCAGGATAGCATCAAGACCTTTCAGGATCTCAACGCCGCGCGTTTCGACATCCTGCGAATCGATCAGCTTGATGTTGACGGTGACACGATTCTTCAGACCACCGTGTTTCAGCGCTTCAATCACTGACTTATAGGCGTCCGGCAGTTCAATATACTTGCCGACCATACCGATAGTCACTTCACCTGCCGGATTCGCTTCTTCGTAGATAACCTGTTCCCATTCTGACAGATTAGCTTCCGGACAGTTCAAGCTGAATCGTTTACAAATATAATCGTCAAGGCCCTGGGATTTCAACAGGCCCGGAATTTTATAGATGGAATCGACATCTTTCAGAGAAATCACCGCTTTTTCCGGAACGTTACAGAACAATGCAATTTTCGCACGTTCATTCGCCGGAACTGCGCGATCGGAGCGGCAGATCAGGATATCTGGCTGAATACCGATAGAAAGCAGCTCTTTTACAGAGTGCTGAGTCGGTTTCGTTTTGACTTCACCTGCCGCCGCCATGTACGGAACCAGCGTCAGATGCATAAACAGCGTGTGCTCACGGCCAATTTCTACGGCCATCTGGCGAATCGCTTCAAGGAACGGCAGAGATTCGATATCCCCAACGGTTCCGCCGATTTCGACCAGAACAACATCATGACCTTCACCGCCTTCCAGAACGCGCTCTTTAATTGCGTTGGTGATATGCGGGATAACCTGAACAGTAGCGCCCAGATAGTCGCCACGGCGTTCTTTACGCAGAACGTCAGAGTAGATACGCCCCGTGGTGAAGTTGTTGCGGCGGCTCATTTTCGTACGGATGAAACGCTCATAGTGACCCAGGTCCAGGTCGGTTTCAGCGCCGTCTTCGGTAACGAACACTTCCCCGTGTTGGATTGGGCTCATAGTACCCGGATCGACGTTGATGTACGGATCCAGTTTCATCATGGTCACGTTGAGGCCACGGGCTTCAAGAATGGCTGCGAGGGAGGCTGCGGCAATGCCTTTTCCCAGAGAGGATACGACCCCGCCGGTCACAAAAATATAGTTCGTTGTCATGCTGGACCTGAGAAGTTAGGGTGAAACGATGGAATTACCAAGACGGGAAAGTAGTATACCCGAACATGACGAGCGCCACAAACTTTCATTATCCCTCCTCTTCACCAGGCTCACATTAACATCGGGAGTGAGAAAATAGCCCCTTTGGGGTAAATGTTTTTGACGTAAATCAAGCGCTTGTTATTTAAAAAATCACACAAAACGCCCTTGACCGACGAAATCCCTTAGAGATCAATTTCCTGCCGTTTTACCTGTTGCCAGACTTCTTCCATCGTTTCCAGATCAACACCCGTCATTTCCAGACCACGAGCAGCGACAATTCGCTCAACTTCACGAAAACGTCGTTCAAATTTCTCGTTCGCTTTTTGTAACGCAGTCTCGGCTTTTGTCCCCAGATGACGAGCCATGTTGACTGTGGCAAACAGCAGATCGCCCATTTCCTCCTCCAGTTTAGCCTGGTCGACAACAGCCTGCTTTGCCTCAAACATGACTTCGTCGATCTCTTCATAAACCTTGTCGACAACCGGTCCTAATGTTTTCCAATCGAAGCCAACATTAGAGCAGCGTTTCTGGATTTTCTGGGCGCGCATTAACGCCGGTAAACTGCGGGGAATATCGTCGAGTGCGGAATGCTGTGCTTTCCCGGCGCGTTCTTCGCTTTTAATTTGCTCCCAGCGGGTTAGCACTTCAGTACTGTTGCTGGCAGAAACATCAGCGAATACATGCGGATGCCGACGTTCAAGCTTATCGCTGATGGCGGCGCAGATATCATTGAAATCAAAACGGCCTTCTTCCTGCGCCATCTGGGCATAAAACACCACCTGGAACAACAGGTCGCCGAGCTCTCCGCGCAGATCGTCGAAGTCTTCACGCGCAATCGCATCCAGTACTTCATAGGTTTCTTCGAGAGTGTAAGGGGCAATAGTGGCGAATGTCTGCTCTTTATCCCACGGACAGCCGTTTTCCGGGTCGCGCAAACGCTGCATAATACCGAGCAGTCGATCGATTTGGTTCATGTGAAAATCCTGAAATTTCAGTACGGTAGGCCGGATAAGGCGATAGCCGACATCCGGCAACATGGCAATGCCTGATGGCAACGCTAACGCGTTTTATCAGGCCTACAAGATTATCCGGCCTACAAAATAATTAATTACCGTGCAGACGACGCGCGTCGATCACATCCGGCACCTGGTTCAGCTTGCCAAGCACGCGTCCGAGCACCTGCAGGTTATAGATTTCGATGGTCATATCGATGGTGGCCAACTGTTGTTTGGTATCGCTCCGGCTGGCAACCCCCAGCACGTTCACTTTCTCGTTGGCAAGAATGGTGGTGATATCACGCAATAAACCGCTGCGATCGTTGGCCTGTACGCGAACCACCAGCGAGTATCCCGCCGAGTAGCTTTCGCCCCAAACCGCATCAACAATCCGCTCCGGCGCGTGTGAACGCAGCTCTGCCAACTGTTCGCAATCGGCGCGGTGCACGGAAATACCGCGCCCCTGGGTGATAAACCCAACGATTTCATCGCCAGGAATCGGCTGGCAGCAGCGCGCGATGTGGTGCATCAGGTTACCGACCCCTTCCACCACGACGCGACCATCGTCTTTACGGCGACTCTGCGGCGCCTGGGTTTTCTGCTGAAGCTGTTTCAGCGCGGCTGCATCCTGCTCAGCAGCGCTGGGCTTATTAAACTGCGCCTGCAGGAAGTTCACCATCTGGTTGAGACGGATGTCTCCTCCGCCAATCGCCGCCAGCAGTTCATCCAGTTCATTGAAGCTGTAGCGCGGCAGCAGATGTTTTTCCGCCTCTTTCAGGCTAATGCCCAGGTGCGCAAGCTCATCGTCGAGGATCTGGCGGCCCGCAAGGATGTTTTTGTCACGATCTTGTTTACGGAACCAGGCGTGGATCTTCGAGCGACCACGGCTGGTGGTCACATAGCCAAGGTTAGGGTTCAACCAGTCACGGCTTGGGTTTGGCTGTTTCTGGGTGATAATTTCAATTTGATCGCCCATCTGTAACTGGTAGGTAAACGGTACGATGCGCCCACCAATTTTCGCGCCAATGCAACGATGCCCTACATCACTGTGAATGTGGTAAGCAAAGTCCAGCGGCGTGGAGCCTGCAGGTAAGTCAACAACGTCACCTTTTGGCGTAAAGACGTAAACCCGGTCATCGAAGACCTGGCTGCGCACTTCATCCAGCATTTCGCCGGAATCCGCCATCTCTTCCTGCCAGGCGATCAGCTTACGCAGCCACGCAATGCGGTCTTCATGCCCAGAACGCGCCGCGCCTGACGCAGTCCCTTCTTTGTACTTCCAGTGCGCCGCCACGCCCAGTTCGGCATCTTCATGCATCTGTTTGGTGCGGATCTGGATTTCAATGGTTTTTCCACCCGGCCCTAACACAACCGTATGGATCGACTGGTAGCCGTTGGGTTTCGGATTAGCGACGTAATCATCGAACTCATCCGGCAGATGGCGATAGTGAGTATGTACTATCCCGAGCGCGGCATAGCAGTCCTGTAGACGCTCCGCCACGATGCGCACCGCGCGCACATCGAACAGTTCATCGAAGGCTAACTGCTTTTTCTGCATTTTACGCCAGATGCTGTAGATATGCTTCGGACGCCCGTACACTTCGGCTTTGACGCCTTCCGTTTTCATTTCTGAGCGCAGATGACCAACGAACTCTTCAATATAGTGTTCGCGATCGATGCGACGCTCGTGCAGCAGCTTAGCAATGCGTTTGTATTCGGCCGGGTGCAGGTAGCGGAAGCAGTAATCTTCCAGCTCCCATTTTAATTGTCCGATGCCCAAACGGTTGGCCAGCGGCGCATAGATATTGGTGCACTCTTTTGCCGCCAGAACGCGTTCATCTTCCGGTGCGTCTTTCACTTCACGCAGATGCGCGATCCTCTCCGCCAGCTTGATGACCACGCAGCGGAAATCATCCACCATTGCCAGCAGCATACGGCGGACGTTATCGACCTGCTCGGAAGAGACTGAATCGGTATGCGTGGCTTTCAGCTGGCGTATCGCCGCCATATCGCGCACGCCATGGATAAGATGCACAATGGATTTACCCACGCTTTCGCGCAGGATGTCCTCACTGACCACGTTGGCATCCGCCAGAGGAAATAGCATTGCCGCACGTAGCGTGTCGATATCCATGCTCAACATAGAGAGTATTTCTACCATCTCCACGCCACGCCATAGCAGCAAATCCGCATCAGGATGTCCCTGTGTTTGCTGCTGGCAGTACGCCCAGGTTTCGGCTAAGCGTTCACACGACTGCTGGCTGGAGATTCCCAGACTCGCGATCCATTTCTTGGGATCAAACTCACCAGCTTTATTTATATGTGCACTTCTTACCGCAACCATTGTCCTCTCCTTTAGGGGCCTGGCCTGTCGAAGTCGACAAGCCATACCCATTGTCTTTCATGCTGCATTACAACCCGAAATCCAATGGGTACAAATTTCATTACAAACGCTCAAACAGGACCATCGATTCCAGGTGTCCAGTGTGCGGGAACATATCGAGCATTGCCAGTCGCCGTATGGCATATCCCGCGTTGAGCAAAGCGTCGCTGTCACGAGCCAGCGTTGCGGGGTTACAGGATACATAAACAACGCGACCAGGGCTTAATTTTATAATATGTTGCATCACACCGGCAGCCCCCGCACGCGCAGGATCGAGCAATACTTTGTCGAATCCGTTTTTCGCCCACGGCTGCTGGGTAACATCCTCCTCAAGGTTTTCATGAAAGAATGTCACGTTGTGTAATCCGTTATTCAGCGCGTTTTCCCGGGCTTTTTCGACCAGCGCCGGTACTCCTTCAACCCCCACCACGCTTGCTGCCCGCACAGCCAGCGGCAGAGTAAAATTCCCCATACCGCAGAACAGATCGAGCACGCGATCTTCAGGTCGCACATCCAGCCATTCCAGCGCACAGGCGACCATTTTTTGGTTTACCCCTGCATTGACCTGAATAAAATCACGCGGGCTGAAGCTTAACCGTAGTCCATTTGAGTCATACCAGGGCGATTCTTCTGATACTGATTCCAGTATCTCGCTTTGCGGGGCCAGAAACAAAGACAGCCCCTGAGAATGCGAAAAGCATTCCAGTTTTCCTTTATCCGCAGCACTTAATGGCGCCGTGTGGCGCAAAATCATCAACGCGCCGCTCCCTGCCTGCACCAGCTCAACATGACCGAGATGACGTAACCCTTGCAAACTCTCCAGACACGCCCTGATGTGGGGCAACAGCGCTTCAAGTTGGGGCACCAGAATAGGGCATTGTTTGACATCAATAATGTCGCTGGAACCGGATTTGCGAAAACCCATCTGCAATTTTTGTTCTTTTGACCGATAGTTCAGGCTCAAACGTGCGCGACGACGATAGCCCCACGGGGTATCAGCGATAACATCCGACACTTCACATTTCATTAAACGCGCTAACGCCGCGCTTTTGCTACGCTGCTGCAACGGGATGCTGGCGTGCTGCTGCTGGCAACCGCCACAGACGCCAAAATGCGGGCAACGTGGCACTTCACGTTGTGGACTGTCGTTTAAACGTCGTTTTACTTGCGCGCGGGCGAACTGTTTTTTATCTTCGGTAATCACCACCTCTGCGCTTTCCTGGGGTAGCAATTCCGGTATAAACAACGCCTTTCCGTTATGGCGAGCGACACCCTGACCAAAAGGATCGAGGTCATTGACGGTAACGGTTATGATCTGACGCGTCGTCACGCGTCGTTTTGCAGAGTAGAATTGCGCCATCGACGAGATATTTCTCTATTTAACAGTGTGACCCTAATTGTCCCATAACGGAACTCCATGACCAACTACAGCCTGCGCGCACGCATGATGATTCTGATCCTGGCCCCGACCGTCCTGATTGGTTTGCTGCTCAGTATCTTTTTTGTTGTGCATCGCTATAACGACTTGCAGCGTCAACTGGAAGATGCCGGCGCCAGTATCATAGAGCCACTGGCGGTCTCCAGCGAATATGGCATGAACCTGCAAAACAGGGAATCCATCGGCCAGCTCATCAGCGTGCTGCATCGCCGCCATTCCGATATCGTGCGGGCAATTTCTGTCTATGACGAGAACAACCGGCTGTTTGTCACCTCCAATTTTCATCTCGATCCGTCTGAAATGCAGCTGGCGACCGGTTCACCGTTTCCCCGTAAGCTGAGCGTCACCCGGCTCGGGGATATCATGATCCTGCGAACGCCAATTATATCGGAAAGCTATTCGCCGGATGAATCTGCCATAAGCGACGCCAAAAATACGCAAAATATGCTGGGGTATGTAGCGCTTGAACTGGACCTCAAGTCGGTTCGACTGCAGCAATATAAAGAGATCTTTATCTCCAGCGTAATGATGCTGTTTTGTATTGGTATTGCGTTAATTTTCGGCTGGCGTCTGATGCGCGACGTAACCGGCCCGATTCGCAACATGGTGAATACCGTTGACCGTATACGTAGAGGGCAGCTCGACAGCCGTGTGGAAGGTTTCATGCTGGGCGAGCTGGATATGCTCAAAAACGGTATCAACTCGATGGCGATGTCTCTTGCAGCCTACCATGAAGAGATGCAGCACAATATCGATCAGGCGACTTCCGACCTGCGTGAAACCCTGGAGCAGATGGAAATTCAGAACGTCGAACTGGATCTGGCGAAAAAACGCGCCCAGGAGGCGGCCCGAATTAAGTCTGAGTTTCTGGCTAACATGTCGCACGAGCTACGCACCCCGCTGAATGGCGTGATTGGCTTTACGCGCCTGACGCTGAAAACCGAGCTTAACACCACGCAACGCGATCACCTGAATACGATTGAGCGATCGGCCAACAATCTGCTGGCCATCATCAATGATGTTCTCGATTTCTCCAAACTGGAAGCGGGCAAGCTCATTCTGGAAAGCATTCCGTTCCCGCTACGCAGCACGCTGGATGACGTCGTCACGCTGTTAGCGCACTCGTCCCATGATAAAGGGCTTGAGCTGACGCTGAATATTAAGAATGATGTGCCGGACAACGTCATCGGCGACCCGCTGCGCTTACAGCAGGTCATTACCAATCTGGTCGGCAATGCCATCAAATTTACCGAAGGCGGTAATATCGACATTCTGGTCGAGAAACGCGCCCTCAGTAACACGAAAGTGCAAATTGAAGTGCAAATCCGTGATACCGGCATCGGTATCCCTGAGCGCGATCAGTCACGCCTGTTCCAGGCCTTCCGTCAGGCGGACGCCAGTATTTCCCGCCGCCACGGCGGTACCGGACTGGGTCTGGTCATTACGCAAAAACTGGTCAACGAAATGGGCGGGGATATCTCCTTCCATAGCCAGCCGAACCGCGGATCCACCTTCTGGTTCCATATTAGTCTCGATCTCAACCCTAACGTTCTCATCGATCGCTCGACAACCCGGTGCCTTGCTGGTAAACGACTGGCTTATGTCGAACCTAACGCTACTGCCGCGCAATGCACGTTAGATATATTAAGTGAAACGCCGCTGGAGGTGATTTACAGCCCTTCATTCTCCGGGCTGCCGAAGGATCACTACGATATTCTGCTGATTGGCATTCCGATCACGTTGCGCGAACCGCTCACCATGCAACATGAGCGGCTGGCAAGCGCAGCGGCGATGACCGATTTCCTGTTATTAGCCCTGCCCTGTCACGCACAGATTAACGCCGAGAAATTGAAACAAGGCGGCGCGGCGGCGTGTCTGCTGAAGCCTCTCACCTCAACCCGACTGCTGCCTGCGCTGACAGAGTATTGCCAGTTGAACTACAGCGCGGATCAGCCATTGCCAGATGAAAGCAAAATCGCCATGACCGTTATGGCGGTGGACGACAACCCGGCGAACCTCAAGCTGATTGGCGCACTGCTGGAAGATAAGGTACAGCACGTCGTACTCTGCGACAGCGGGCACCAGGCGGTGGATCGCGCCAAACAGATGCCGTTTGATCTGATCCTGATGGATATTCAGATGCCCGACATGGACGGTATTCGCGCCTGCGAACTGATCCACCAGTTGCCTCATCAACAACAGACGCCAGTTATTGCGGTCACCGCGCATGCGATGGCCGGGCAAAAAGAGAAGCTGCTCAGCGCCGGGATGAATGATTACCTGGCGAAGCCTATCGAAGAAGATAAGCTGCACAATCTCCTGTTACGCTACAAACCCGGCGCGGCCACATCGCTTAGGGCGCTCGCGGTTGAACCTCCGGAGCCGGTCGTCAATCCGAATACCACGCTCGACTGGCAACTGGCATTAAGACAAGCCGCAGGGAAAAACGATCTGGCGCGGGATATGCTGCAAATGCTGCTCGATTTTCTACCCGAGGTGCGCAACAAAATTGAAGAACAACTGGTAGGCGAAAACCCTGAAGGGCTGGTGGATATGATTCATAAGCTGCACGGTAGTTGCGGCTATAGCGGCGTCCCGCGCATGAAAAACCTGTGCCAGCTCATTGAGCAACAATTACGTAGCGGGACCAAAGAAGAAGAGCTGGAGCCTGAGTTTTTAGAGCTGCTGGATGAAATGGACAACGTTGCCCGCGAAGCGAAGAAGTTGTTGGGCTGATATTCGCCGGATGGCGGTGTGACCGCCTTATCCGGCCTGTAACTCAGCGTAACTGTTGCCCCGCTTTCAGCGTCGCAGCCACGTTGCGCGCGGTCATGCGTACGTTCTCATTCGCATTCTTCAGCGCCTCATCCAGCGAACAAATGGTATAGATGACGCTGAAAACCGCATCCAGCCCATGCTGGTGCACAACACCGACATCCGCCGTCAGGCTACCGGCAATGCCGATCACCGGTTTGTTGTAACGCTTTGCGATCTTCGCCACGCCAACCGGAACCTTACCGTGAATAGTCTGGCTGTCGATACGCCCTTCACCTGTCACCACTAAGTCTGCATCCGCAACGCAGGCATCCAGGCGTAACGCATCCGTCACGATCTCAATACCGCGGCGTAGCTGTGCGCCGCAAAACGCATACAGCGCCGCCCCCATACCGCCAGCAGCGCCACCGCCGGCCAGCTCCAGCACATTGACGTCCAGATCGCGCGCGATCAGTTGCGCATAGTGCGTAAGCGCCCGATCAAGACGCGGAATCATCTCCGCCGTCGCCCCCTTTTGTGGGCCAAAGACCACTGAGGCTCCTTCTTTACCGGTCAACGGGTTAGTGACGTCGCAGGCCACTTCGATACGACATCCGGCAAGACGCGGGTCTAACTGCGAGATATCAATCCGGGTGAGCGATTCCAGGCCCATCGCGCCATGAGCAATATCTTCATCTTGCGCATCCAGCAACCTTGCGCCCAGCGCCTGCACCATACCAGCACCGCCATCATTGGTGGCGCTACCGCCAATCCCGATGATGATATGCTCCACGCCCGCATCCAGCGCATGCCGAATTAGCTCCCCGGTTCCCCAGGAGGTCGTTTTCAGCGGATCGCGTAAATTAGCAGGAACCTGCTCCAGCCCGCTGGCGGCTGCCATTTCAATAAACGCCGTGCGCTCATCGCCGGATAAACCATAAAAAGCCTGAATTGTATTGCCCAAAGGGCCGGTAACATCAACATGCACAAGGTGGCCTTGCGTAGCGGCAACCATCGCTTCGACCGTTCCCTCACCGCCATCTGCGACCGGGATCTTCACGTAATCCGCCTCAGGCCAGATCTCGCGGAATCCCAGTTCAATCGCCGTTGCGACTTCAAGCGCACTCAAACTTTCCTTATAGGAATCCGGTGCGATCACTATTTTCATAAAGCATCCTTACGCATGTTGACTGTGTTAAGCATACACCAGGAGGAAAACCGCTCCATTCATGGGAGCGGTCCCAGTTCGCTTAGCGTACCATGCACGGGCGCTTATTATCAAATGTCCAGTTCGGGATCAGATACTGCATTCCCATCGCATCATCACGTGCACCCAGTCCATGTTGCTGATACAGCTCATGCGCTTTCATCACCTGATCCATATCCAGCTCCACGCCCAGGCCCGGTTTCGCCGGAACCTGCACCATACCGCCCTTGATTGCAAAAGGTTCTTTGGTCAGCCGCTGGTTACCTTCCTGCCAGATCCAATGGGTATCGATAGCGGTAATTTTCCCAGGCGCCGCCGCCGCGACATGAGTAAACATCGCCAGCGAAATATCAAAGTGGTTGTTAGAGTGCGAGCCCCAGGTCAGCCCGAACTCATGGCACATCTGCGCCACGCGAACAGAACCCTGCATCGTCCAGAAGTGCGGATCCGCCAGCGGGATATCCACGGACTGCAACGACAGGGTATGCCCCATCTGACGCCAGTCGGTAGCGATCATATTGGTCGCCGTCGGCAGCCCGGTAGCTCGACGGAATTCCGCCATCACTTCACGACCGGAGAAGCCCTGCTCTGCGCCGCACGGATCTTCCGCATAAGCCAGCGATCCTTTCAGGTACTTACCAATTTTAATCGCTTCATTCAGCGACCATGCGCCGTTGGGATCGAGCGTGACGCGCGCCTGTGGAAAGCGTTTCGCCAGCGCCACAATAGATTCCGCTTCTTCTTCCCCGGCCAGTACGCCGCCTTTCAGTTTGAAGTCGTTGAAACCATATTTCTCATACGCTGCTTCCGCCAGACGCACTACCGCATCCGGGGTCATCGCCTCTTCATGACGCAGGCGATACCAGTCGCATTTTTCATCCGGTTGGCTTTGATACGGCAGCGGCGTCGCTTTACGGTTACCAACGAAGAACAGATAGCCAAGCATTTCGACTTCGCTACGCTGCTGACCATCGCCCAGCAGAGATGCGACGTTGACGCCCAGATGCTGACCTAACAAATCCAACATCGCCGCTTCGATCCCGGTAACCACATGAATAGTGGTACGTAAATCGAAAGTCTGCAAACCACGGCCACCGGCATCACGATCGGCAAACGTATTACGTACCGCGTTCAGTACGTTTTTGTACTCACCCAGCGTTTTACCCACCACCAGCGGAATGGCATCTTCCAGGGTCTGACGAATTTTTTCGCCGCCAGGAATTTCCCCTACCCCGGTATGGCCAGAGTTATCTTTAATAATCACAATATTACGTGTAAAGAACGGGGCATGAGCACCGCTCAGGTTCATCAGCATGCTGTCATGGCCCGCAACCGGGATCACCTGCATAGAGGTCACGACGGGGGTAGTAAATTGTGCGCTCATATTTAAATCCTTATTCAAAATTAGTGGCGGCCGAAAACGGGACGTTTACGGTCAAAAGTCCATCCGGGAATCAGGTACTGCATCGGGCCTGCGTCATTACGCGCGCCGCCGGGCAGCGCCTTATAGGCCTCATGGGCTTTCTGTATCTGCTCCCAGTCCAGCTCCACGCCCAGACCGGGCGCATCGGGTACCGCAATTTTTCCGTTTTTAATCTCTAGCGGATTTTTGGTCAGACGGCAATCGCCCTCCTGCCAGATCCAGTGGGTGTCGATAGCCGTCGGGTTGCCCGGTGCCGCGGCGCCAACGTGGGTAAACATCGCCAACGAAATATCAAAATGGTTGTTGGAATGGCAGCCCCAGGTCAGGCCCCAGTCATCGCATAACTGTGCCACGCGCACCGCGCCGGAAAGGGTCCAGAAGTGCGGATCGGCCAGCGGAATATCTACTGAGTTCAGCATCACCGCATGCCCCATTTCACGCCAGTTGGTGGCGATCATATTGGTCGCCACCGGCAGACCGGTCGCACGGCGGAACTCGGCCATCACTTCGCGGCCTGAAAAACCCTGTTCGGCACCGCACGGATCTTCAGCATAAGTCAGAACATCGTTCAGCCCTTTACACAGGGAAATGGCTTCATCCAGCAGCCAGGCCCCGTTGGGATCAACCGTAATACGCGCCTCCGGGAAGCGTTTTTTCAGCGCACGAGCGGTGTCGATTTCTTGCTCGCCGGGCAGTACGCCCCCCTTGAGTTTGAAATCTTTAAAGCCGTAGCGATCTTGCGAAGCCTCTGCCAGGCGCACCACCGCTTCACTGTTCATCGCTTGCTGGTGACGCAGGTGATACCACTCATGGTGGCCCGGCGTGCCCTCCAGATACGGCAGATCGGTTTTGCTGCGATCGCCGACATAGAACAGATAGCCGAGCACAGTGACCGCATCGCGCTGCTTGCCTGGCCCTAACAGTTCACAAACCGGAACGTTCAGCGCCTTGCCCAGCAGATCGAGCAATGCGGCTTCAAGCGCGGCCACCGCATTAACCCGCAGTTCAAAGGTCCAGGCGCCTTTGCCGAAAGTGTCAAAGTCAGCGGCCTGGTTGCCTTTATGCACCTGCTGAACCACTTTATTCAGACGCGCGACTTCCTGTCCCAACACCTGTGGGATTGCATCCACCAGCGTCTGATAAATCACTTCACCGCCCGGCGCTTCACCAACCCCGGTATTGCCGGCGTTATCGGTGAGCACCACGATATTGCGGGTAAAATATGCGTTATGCGCACCGCCAATATTGAGCAGCATGCTGTCATGCCCGGCCACCGGGATGACCTTCATATCGGTAATAACGGGACTCGATTGTGTTGTCATCGTCATTGTCCTGTGACAGGTTTCAATTCGATACGTTTAATATCCCCCACCAGCACCAGATAACTGACGACAGCAATCAGCGCATGTACCCCTACGTAAATCAACGCGCCGTTAAACGAGCCGGTAGTGCCCACAATGTAGCCAATGGCAATTGGCGTGACGATGCCGGAAATGTTGCCAAACATATTGAACAGGCCGCCGCTCAGACCGCTGATCTCTTTTGGCGCGGTATCGGCCATCACAGCCCATCCCAACGCGCCGATGCCTTTGCCGAAGAAGGCCAGCGCCATAAAGCCGATGATCATCCACTCGACGTTGACGTAGTTACAGAACACCATCACCATCGATAACAGCATCCCCATGACGATTGGCGTTTTACGCGCGATATTCAGCGAACCGGTACGGCGCATCAGCCAGTCGGAAATAATGCCGCCGAGCACGCCGCCCGCAAATCCGCAAATGGCCGGGACCGAGGCAACAAAGCCGGCTTTCAGAATGGACATACCGCGCGCCTGCACCAGATAAACCGGGAACCAGGTGATAAAGAAGTAGGTCAGCGCATTAATGCAGTATTGGCCAATATAAATACCGATCATCATTCGCGAACCCAGCAGTTGTTTGATCTGCCCCCACTTCACGCTGAACGGTACTTTAGCTTTGGCTGCCGCCTGATCCATATTGATCAGCGCCCCGCCTTCGGCAATGTACTCCAGCTCTTTTTGGTTTACGCCCGGATGCTGGTTCGGTTCATGAATCACCTTCAACCAGATAAAGCTGATAACAATTCCGAGACCGCCCATAAAGAAGAACACGTGTGACCAACCCACTTCATGAGTCAGCCAACCCATGATTGGCGCGAAGATAACGGTGGCAAAGTATTGCGCCGAGTTAAAGATAGCGACCGCCGTGCCCCTTTCCTGCGCCGGGAACCACGCCGCCACAATACGACTGTTGCCGGGGAAAGAGGGGGCTTCGGCTAACCCTACGAGGAAGCGCAGGGTAAACAGCGCGACGATAATACCGAAGCCGCTAAAGATATCGACGAAGCCCTGCAGCAGGGTAAACATGGACCAGATAAAAATGGACCAGAAATAAACACGTTTGGAGCCGAAGCGATCGAGCAGCCAGCCGCCGGGGATCTGGCCGATGACATACGCCCATGAGAAAGCGGAGAATACATACCCCATGCCTACCGCATCCAGGCCAATGTCTTTGGCCATCTCCGAACCGGCAATGGATAAGGTGGCGCGATCGCCGTAGTTGAAGGATGTGACGATAAACAGCATCACCACTATCCAGTAGCGAGCGTTAGTGCGTTTTTCCGCGCTGCTCGCCGCCTGACTTAATGAACTCATTGTTGCACTCCTGAATCCTGGCTTGCGCCAGTTCATTCTGTACAGCACCTGTAGGGTGATCAGAATGAGAGGTTAGTGTGTGGCAGTTTTGGTACAGCTCAGGGCCGTTTTATTCTGACTCGCTGCCATTCCGGGAACTGACGGGAAAAGTATATGAAGGAGTGCCACTTCCCCTCACCGTGCATGAACACAACATTAGGGAGGCAGTGAGAAGTTGTTTGGGGCATAAGCCCAAAGCAATGGAAGTTAGTTCACGTAATTGGGGTTTTATTGCCGGGTGTCGGCTTCGCCTGACCCGGCCTACGGTTTTCTAATGGGGGTTGTATGCCCGTGCGGGCGAGGGATTATTTAAGCAAGGTGCCCCAGTTTTCTACCCAGGGATTAGATTCGCTTTCCGGTTCAGGATGCTCGCTGGCATCAATCAGCAGCATTTCACCTACGCGCTGCGCGCTTTGTTCCTGTAACAGCGCATCAAACTGCTTGCCGCCATTGCAAAAATTAACGTAGCTGCTGTCGCCAAGCGCAATGACGCCATAACGCAGATTCGGCTGGAAACCAAGACTATCTTTGATTCCCTGAAACAGCGGTACGATGCTATCCGGCAGATCGCCCTGCCCGGTCGTTGAGGTTACCACCAATGCATATTTATCCTGATATGCCTGCCAGTCGGTAAGCTCCGGGTCTTCAAATACCGTGGCTTTATGGCCCTGCGCAGTTAAAATCGCCTCGGCCTCTTCGGCAACCAGCAGCGCGTTTCCATACATCGTGCCGACAAAAATTCCAATTTCCGCCATAACCTTTATCTCCAGGGACTTAAGAATCTATCTGTTCATCCTGACCTGACAGCCCGCTGAACTCAACCCTTTCATTCTCCGGGAGAAGTCCGCGCCAGCCAAACTGTGACAGCGCCTGCATCCAGACCTCATCCAGCCCGGCGCGAATAATCAACGGCTCGCCAGTGAAAGGATGAGTCAGCTCAAGCTGGCTGGCATGCAGCATCAAGCGCTGACAGCCGAAATGCTCTGCGGCGCTGCGGTTTTGCCGTAAATCACCATGCTTGCTGTCGCCAATAATCGGATGGCGCAAGTGAGCCAAATGGCGTCTGAGCTGGTGCTTACGACCGGTCTGAGGCTCCAGTTCCACCAGCCCGTAACGGGTGGTGGGATAGCGCCCGGTCGCCACCGGCATTTCAACCGTCGCCAGACCGCGATAATGGGTGACCGCAGGCTGCGGCTCTTTATCCTCGCGGGCAAATTTATCGGCTATCTTATCCAGCTCTTCCACCAGCGGGTAATCCAGCACGGCGTCGTCCATCAGCCAACCACGCACAATCGCATGATAGCGTTTCTGCATTTGATGATGTTCAAACTGCTGAGACAGCAACCGCCCGGCTTCGCTGGACAGCCCCATCAGCAGCACGCCGGAGGTCGGTCTGTCGAGCCGGTGGGCGGTAAACACGTGCTGACCAATCTGGTCGCGCACCGTTTGCATCACCACCACTTTCTCATCGCGGTCGAGCCAACTGCGGTGAACCAGCCAACCAGAAGGTTTATTGACCGCAACCAGCCATTCGTCCTGATAGAGGATCTCCAGCATCAGGCGTTATCACTTGTAAATAGCGCATCCAGTTCCTGCAATGCCGTCAGGAGAATGTCGCGTTGCGGGTGATCGGCCGTCAGCGCCATTTCGTAATACGGTGCGATGGCAAAAGCCTGCGGTAGCGGCTGCGCATTATCAAGCAGCGTATGCATACGGGGAATCAACACCCACTGCAGCCATTCGACCGGCTCCATGGTATCCATACAAAAAGGCTGCGTGCTGGCAAACAGATGCTCTGCTGGCTCGTCCATCCGCCAGTGATGATGTTCACGCAGTAGCGCTTCAAGCGCGTGTAACTGCTGGCGCACACGGTCATGAGTCGTCATGAAATTAACCTCAATGATGAAAAATCTGGCGCGAAGAATAGCATTAGTGAAAAGGAAATAAAAAAAGGGAGCACTGTAAAAACAGTGCTCCCGGTTCGTTTCGCAGCATTCCAGCTACTTTTGGTGCTCCCTGCTCATCCGTGACAACTTTTCCTGTGGTCTTGCGACCTTGTTCATCCTGAACTTTTGCATCCTGCTCACACCACCCCGATGTGAAAACTTCATCCTGAAGCGTCCTGGCCATCCTGACCCGCCGAACATCCTGACCGGCTCTCATTCTCCATCCTGGAGGTGTCCTTTAACGCATCCCGCGCTTTCCTCTTTGCTTCATCCTGAAGCCTGTCCTTGCAACACCATCCTGGTGTGTCCTGCCGAAGAGCCATCATCCTGATGTTCACTTCGTTGTGCGACTCCTTGTCGACATATATAGAATCGCCTGTTTCGCTTTGTCTTACAAGATACCTACAGACATACCCTTAAGATAATTTTCATATGAAAGTTGACAATAAAATATTAACAAATTGAATTATAAGTAATTATTAGTTTTTCAATTCATTAAGTCTTCACTTATTACCTGGCAATGTCCTACAGGGTTTGTAAGAGATATCTCACACGATTGAGGGCAAACTGGATTACAGAACTGGCTTAAGTTGAGTGAGGAATTCCGCAAGCGAGGCCGCCAGCACCGTTCGTTGACGGGTTCCCAGCGTTTCTTTGCACACTTCACCGGACAGATTGCACACCGAGATGACATCAAGTTCGTTGTCCTGCGTGGCAATAAAAAGCGTAGGCGAGAGCTTGAGTCGCTTTTGCGTAACCAGGTGACCAATCAGGTTTTCCTGGACGCGCCTGAAGTCATCCTCACTCCAGGTTTGCAGCAACGTCAGCTTTTCATTCGCAAACTGCGCGTGCATATCCCCGGCAAACTGGGCGGTGTAAAAAGCATGAACGGCAGGTTGTATCACAATGTCAAAGGCACGTTCAACCGCATTGACGTTTTTTTCACCGACAAAAGGCTGAGGTTGCCAGTAAACCGCATCGTTAGTGGAAGAAATGATGCATGGTGAAGGTACGCCATACAGCTCTTCGCTGAGCGGCCAGCTGTTGTTTTTGTCATGCCACGCGTCGCAATAACGCGTCGTAAAGGCTGTCAACGCCTGCGCTGTCAATTCGTCCACTGATTTCTCTCTTCACAAAAGCCAGGATACACTTGTCGCATAGTGTATCTGGTTTATGACGGTGAAACATGTCTTCTTATGAAAATCATAGGGCGCTTGACGGCCTGACTCTCGGTAAATCAACGGATTACCGGGACAATTACGATGCCAGTTTGTTGCAGGGCGTTCCGCGCAGCCTCAACCGCGACCCGCTGGATTTAAAGGCCGATAATTTGCCTTTCCACGGTGCCGACATCTGGACGCTGTATGAACTGTCATGGCTGAATGCTAACGGCTTACCGCAGGTTGCGGTCGGTCATGTGGAGCTGGATTACACCAGCGTAAATCTGATTGAATCGAAAAGCTTTAAGCTGTACCTGAACAGTTTTAACCAGACGCGTTTTGACTCCTGGGAGGCGGTACGCCAGACGCTGGAAAACGATCTGCGCGCCTGCGCTCAGGGCGATGTCAGCGTGGCGCTATACCGCCTTGACGAACTGGAAGGACAACCGATCGCCCACTTTAACGGCACCTGTATCGATAATCAGGATATCGTCATTGATAACTACCAGTTCAGCACTGAATATCTGGAAAATGCCGTGAGCGGCGAAAAAGCGGTGGAAGAGACGCTGGTCAGCCATCTGCTGAAATCCAACTGTCTGATCACCCACCAGCCCGACTGGGGCTCCATACAAATTCAGTATCGCGGACGCAAAATCGACCGGGAGAAGCTGCTGCGTTATCTGGTCTCCTTCCGCCACCATAATGAATTTCACGAGCAGTGCGTGGAGCGTATTTTCAATGACATTCTGCGCTTCTGCCAGCCGGAGAAACTGAGCGTCTACGCGCGCTACACGCGGCGTGGCGGTCTGGACATTAACCCATGGCGCACCAATACCGATTTCACGCCAGCTACGGGCCGACTGGTACGTCAGTAATCTTTTTTCTCAATTTTGCGTGTCGGATTCCGCGCGCAAGGTTGTGAAAGGCCATCAGCCAGGGCTATTGTAACTACCAGGGAATGACGTTTTGCGTCCCATAAGGAGTCTACTTGATTACACATATTAGCCCACTTGGCTCAATGGACATGTTGTCGCAGTTGGAAGTCGAATTACTTAAACGCACGGCCAGCAGCGACCTGTATCAACTGTTTCGTAACTGTTCACTTGCCGTTCTGAACTCCGGTAGTCTAACCGACAACAGCAAAGAACTGCTGTCCCGCTTTGAAAATTTCGATATTAACGTGCTGCGCCGCGAACGGGGCGTGAAGCTGGAGCTGATTAACCCGCCTGAAGATGCGTTTGTTGATGGGCGCATCATTCGTGCGCTGCAGGCCAACCTGTTTGCCGTGCTGCGCGACATTCTGTTCGTCAATGCTCAGATCCATAACGCGGGTCGTTTTCAGCATCTGGATCTCGAAAGTTCGGTGCATATTACCAACCTGGTGTTCTCGATCCTGCGTAACGCCCGGGCGCTACATGTCGGTGAAGCGCCGAACATGGTCGTCTGCTGGGGCGGTCACTCAATTAACGAAAATGAATACCTGTATGCGCGTCGCGTCGGCACCCAGTTAGGCCTGCGTGAGTTGAACATCTGTACCGGCTGCGGTCCGGGAGCGATGGAAGCGCCAATGAAAGGCGCAGCGGTCGGTCACGCCCAGCAGCGTTACAAAGACAGCCGCTTTATTGGTATGACCGAACCGTCAATCATCGCCGCTGAGCCGCCTAACCCGCTGGTTAACGAACTGATCATCATGCCGGACATTGAAAAACGTCTGGAAGCGTTCGTGCGCATCGCCCACGGTATTATCATCTTCCCGGGTGGCGTCGGGACTGCGGAAGAGCTGTTGTATCTGCTGGGGATCCTGATGAACCCGGCTAATAAAGATCAGGTGCTACCGCTGATTTTGACCGGACCAAAAGAGAGCGCCGATTACTTCCGCGTGCTGGACGAGTTTATCGTGCACACGCTGGGGGAAGATGCCCGCCGACACTATCGCATTATCATTGACGATGCGGCGGAAGTTGCGCGCTTGATGAAAAAAGCGATGCCGTTGGTAAAAGAGAACCGTCGCGACACCGGAGACGCCTACAGCTTTAACTGGTCGATTCGTATCGCACCTGATTTACAGATGCCGTTCGAGCCGTCCCATGAAAACATGGCTAACCTGAAACTGTATCCGGATCAACCCGTTGAAGTTCTGGCGGCCGACCTGCGTCGTGCATTCTCGGGTATTGTGGCCGGTAACGTGAAGGAAGTCGGCATTCGCGCCATCGAAGAGTTTGGCCCGTACAAAATCCACGGTGACCGCGAAATGATGCGCCGCATGGACGATCTCCTGCAGGGGTTCGTTGCGCAGCATCGTATGAAGTTGCCAGGCTCCGCGTACATCCCTTGCTACGAGATCTGCGCCTGACCTTCAACACCCGATAGCAGACGCTATCGTGGTGACAGTTTTGTCCATATCAAAGCCGGGTTTGGCGCAGTCGCCTCCCGGCTTTTTTTAGTGATACCAGTCACATAGCTCAGACGATTATATAAATACCAATGATATGTCGTTAAAAATCACGCGCCACGCAAACGATTACTTCCAAAAACCAACCGTTATTTATCTTAGGAAATTATTATTAGTCGCCAAAATCCTCTAAAAACAACAGTTTTTACAGCGCAACGCTCGTATCTTCGCGCCTTCGCTTTCATGAGATATGTCGTTAATGTTAGCCTCTGCGCCCGTAAATTCGCTTTGACTATTTTTTAACAGATTAATGGTCCAAATTTATCCACATAAAAGGTGGATTATTGCATTTGGGATCGCGATCACTGATACATTCATTACTAAAATGTATCTTTCCGCCCGCAAATTATTACGGCGAAAAATTATATAAAAAATCGCTCAACGAATTTCGATTTACAGTCGGGTTCTTTCTCATTGGATTGACCCCAAACCCGACTTTTTAAGCTTCCTCCAGGAGAAATAGATGGAAAACACTCAAACCAGCACTATCGTTACGGGCCAGACCCGCAGCGCATGGCGCAAGACGGATACCATGTGGATGCTGGGCCTTTACGGCACGGCGATTGGCGCGGGTGTATTGTTCCTGCCGATTAACGCAGGTGTAGGCGGTATGATCCCGCTGATCATCATGGCAATCCTTGCCTTCCCAATGACCTTCTTTGCACACCGTGGCCTGACCCGCTTCGTGTTGTCCGGTAAAAACCCTGGTGAAGACATTACTGAAGTTGTAGAAGAACACTTTGGCGTTGGCGCAGGTAAACTGATTACCCTGCTCTACTTCTTCGCAATCTACCCGATTCTGTTGGTTTACAGCGTAGCAATCACCAATACCGTTGAAAGCTTCCTGACCCACCAGCTGGCGATTACTCCGCCGCCGCGTGCCATCCTGTCTCTGATCCTGATTGTCGGCATGATGACCATCGTGCGCTTCGGTGAGCAGATGATCGTGAAGGCGATGAGCATCCTGGTATTCCCGTTTGTTGCTGCCCTGATGCTGCTGGCTCTGTACCTGATCCCTCAGTGGAGCGGCGCGGCGCTGGAAACACTCTCTTTTGACTCTGCGGCTTCTACCGGCAACGGTCTGTGGATGACTCTGTGGCTGGCGATTCCGGTAATGGTGTTCTCCTTCAACCACTCTCCGATCATCTCCTCCTTCGCCGTGGCGAAGCGTGAAGAGTACGGTGATGACGCTGAGAAGAAATGCTCCAAAATCCTGGCATTCGCTCACATCATGATGGTACTGACCGTTATGTTCTTCGTTTTCAGCTGCGTACTGAGCCTGACCCCGGCGGATCTGGCTGCTGCGAAAGAGCAGAACATCTCTATCCTGTCTTACCTGGCGAACCACTTCAACGCGCCGATTATCGCCTGGATGGCGCCAATCATCGCGATGATCGCTATCACCAAATCCTTCCTCGGCCACTACCTGGGCGCACGTGAAGGTTTCAACGGTATGGTGATTAAGTCTCTGCGCGGCAAAGGCAAAACCATCGAAATCAACAAACTGAACAAAATCACTGCGCTGTTCATGCTGGTAACCACCTGGATTGTGGCGACGCTGAACCCAAGCATCCTCGGTATGATTGAGACCCTGGGCGGCCCAATCATCGCGATGATTCTGTTCCTGATGCCGATGTATGCCATTCAGAAAGTACCGGCAATGCGTAAATACAGCGGCCATATCAGCAACGTCTTCGTTGTAATTATGGGCCTGATCGCTATCTCCGCAATTTCCTACTCTCTGTTCAGTTAATTCCCCTGCGCCGCTCCCCGGGGCGGCGCACCTCGATACACAATGGACGCCTCATGATTAGCGTATTCGATATTTTCAAAATCGGCATTGGCCCTTCCAGCTCCCATACTGTTGGCCCGATGAAAGCAGGCAAACAATTCACGGATGACCTGATTGCACGCGGAATTCTCACTGACGTAACCCGCGTAGTGGTTGATGTTTATGGTTCTTTGTCCCTGACGGGGAAAGGTCACCATACCGATATCGCAATTATTATGGGTCTGGCGGGTAATCTGCCGGATACCGTAGACATTGATGCCATCCCGGCCTTTATCCAGGATGTGAACACTCATGGGCGTTTGCTGTTGGCGGACGGTCAACATGAGGTCGAATTCCCGGTCGACAAGTGCATGAATTTCCATACGGACAATCTGTCCTTGCACGAAAACGGGATGCGTATTACTGCACTGGCGGGCGAAAAAGCCGTTTACAGCCAGACTTACTATTCCATTGGCGGTGGGTTCATCGTTGATGAAGAACACTTTGGTTTACCGAACAGCGCTCCGGTAAACGTACCGTATCCGTATAAATCTGCGGCGGATTTGCAACGTCATTGCCAGGAAACCGGCCTGTCGCTTTCCGGCCTGATGATGCAAAACGAACTGGCGCTGCACAGCAAAGAAGAGCTGGAACAGCACTTTGCCAACGTCTGGGAAGTGATGCGTAGCGGGATTGAGCGCGGTATCACCACCGAAGGCGTATTGCCGGGTAAACTGCGCGTTCCGCGTCGTGCGGCGGCGCTACGTCGTATGCTGGTAAGCCAGGACAAAACCACCACTGACCCGATGGCGGTTGTTGACTGGATCAACATGTTCGCGCTGGCCGTGAATGAAGAAAACGCTGCCGGTGGACGTGTGGTTACCGCGCCAACCAACGGCGCATGCGGGATTGTTCCTGCCGTGCTGGCTTACTACGACAAGTTTATCCGCGAAGTAAACGCTAACTCGCTGGCACGCTACATGCTGGTCGCGAGCGCCATCGGTTCACTGTACAAGATGAACGCCTCTATCTCCGGCGCCGAAGTCGGCTGTCAGGGAGAGGTTGGCGTAGCCTGCTCCATGGCAGCGGCCGGTCTGGCTGAACTGCTGGGCGGTAGCCCAACGCAGGTATGCATCGCGGCGGAAATCGGTATGGAACACAACCTGGGTCTGACCTGCGATCCCGTTGCCGGCCAGGTTCAGGTACCGTGCATTGAGCGTAATGCCATTGCTTCGGTCAAAGCGGTTAACGCCGCGCGTATGGCGCTGCGCCGTACCAGCGAACCGCGCGTGTGCCTCGATAAAGTCATCGAGACCATGTACGAAACCGGGAAAGACATGAATGCCAAATACCGCGAAACCTCTCGCGGCGGTCTGGCGATGAAGATTGTCTCCTGCGATTAAAGCCCTGCCTATTGCCGGATGGCGGCTGACGCCTCATCCGGCAAAATGTTGATTTCAGATATTCGCCTCCCCCCGCCGTGAATGTTACCCTACAGCCTGATTTGTTAGGGAGAACACCGTGGCCGTCCACTTACTTATTGTCGATGCACTGAATCTTATCCGCCGCATTCACGCCGTACAGGGATCTCCCTGCGTGGAGACGTGCCAGCACGCGCTCGATCAATTAATTGTGCACAGTCAGCCCACGCACGCCGTGGCGGTATTTGATGATGAAGCGCGCAATAGCGGTTGGCGTCACCAAAGACTGCCTGACTACAAAGCCGGTCGTCCACCGATGCCAGATGACTTGCATCAGGAAATGCCCGCCTTACGCGCCGCTTTTGAACAGCGCGGCGTCTGCTGCTGGGTCTCCAGCGGTAATGAAGCCGACGATTTAGCCGCTACGCTGGCGGTTAAAGTTTGCCAGGCGGGACATCAGGCCACCATCGTCTCCACCGATAAAGGCTACTGTCAGTTGCTCTCCCCGACGCTGCGTATTCGCGACTATTTTCAGAAGCGCTGGCTGGACGCACCGTTCATTGAGAAAGAATTTGGCGTGCTGCCGCAACAACTGCCCGATTACTGGGGGCTGGCCGGGATCGGTAGTTCAAAGGTTCCTGGCGTGGCAGGTATTGGCCCCAAAAGCGCCACACAATTGCTGACGCTGTTTCCAACGCTGGAAGGGATTTACGCGCATCTCGATGAGGTGCCGGAAAAGTGGCGCAAGAAGCTTGAGATGCATAAAGAAATGGCGTATCTGTGTCGCGATATCGCACGACTGCAAACGGACTTACATATCGACGGGAATTTACAGCAGCTAAGGCTGGCTCGGTAGTGTTATTGCCGGATGACGGTGTAAACACCTTATCCGGCCTACTTATCGTACAACCCTGTAGGCCGGATAAACGCCGGGTGATTACCAGGCGGTATGGTACAGCTCAACGATATCGCCCAGGCTCGCTTCACGCGGATTTCCCCCGGTACAGACATCATCAAATGCAGCCTGCGCCAGCGCAGGAATATCCTCTTTGCGTACGCCAACATCGCGCAGGTGCCGCGGGATCCCAACATCGTGGTTAAGGGCAAATACCGCATCCACCGCCGCTTTCCGTGCTTCTGCCAGCGTCAGTCCTTCAACCTTCACGCCCATCACCCGGGCGATATCGCGGAATTTCTCCCCGGTGTATTCGGCGTTATAGTGCATCACATGCGGCAGCAAAATGGCATTTGCGACACCGTGCGGGGTGTTATAAAACGCGCCCAGCGGGTGCGCCATGCCATGTACTAATCCCAGACCAACGTTGGAAAAACCCATTCCCGCCACATACTGGCCCAGCGCCATCGCTTCCCCCGCCTGACTGTCGCCCGCGACCGATCCGCGTAAAGCCCCGGCAATAATTTCAATCGCTTTAATGTGCAGCGCATCGGTAAGCGCCCACGCCGCGCGCGTGATGTATCCTTCAATGGCATGGGTCAGGGCATCCACACCCGTGGCCGCTTTTAACGCCGCAGGCATGCCGTCCATCATGTCAGCATCGATAAACGCCACCTGCGGAATATCGTGTGGATCGACACAAACAAACTTACGCCGGTTTTCTTCATCCGTGATCACGTAGTTAATAGTCACTTCCGCCGCCGTCCCTGCTGTGGTTGGGATAGCCATAACCGGCACGCTCGGGCAGCGCGTCGGGGATAACCCTTCGAGGCTGCGTACATCCGCAAACTCAGGGTTATTGTTGATAATGCCAATCGCTTTACAGGTATCCTGCGGGGAGCCTCCGCCAATGGCTATCAGATAGTCTGCGCCACTTTGCTCAAAGACCTCCAATCCTTCCTGCACCACCGCAATGGTTGGGTTAGGAATAACGCCTGAATAGATGTCCCACGCCAGACCCGCGTCATCCATCCGGGACGTCACCTTCTCGACAACACCGCACCGCACCAGGTTTTCGTCGGTCACAATCAGCGCCTTGCGATAACCACGACGGATGACTTCATCGGTCAATGCACCAACAGCTCCCCGGCCAAACCATGCCGTTTCGTTCAGAATCATTCTGTTCGCCATCGTATTTCTCCTTTTCGCTATGCGAAATTACTCTTCAATTCGTAATCCGTAAGATTTGAATTTCTCCAGCACAACAGCGATCTCCTCATCGTCCAACACCGGAACCGGATCGACAATGGCCAGGGTGCTCAGATAAAGGCGCGCCAGAACTTCCACTTCATGCGCCAACCACAGTGCTTTTTCCAGATTCGCTTCACAAGCAATCAGCCCATGGTGCTGTAAAAGCGTTGCCTTACGGTTTTTCAGGGCGACGCTCACATGCTCTGACAGCTCTCGTGTACCAAACGTCGCATAAGGCGCACACGGAATAGAGTTTCCCCCCGCCGCCGCAATCATGTAATGGATTGCCGGAATTGGACGGTTGAGAATCGAAACGGCCGTACAATGCACAGCATGGTTATGGACGACCGCATTGGCGTCCGGACGCGTCTGGTAAGCCGCCAGGTGAAAACGCCATTCGCTGGAGGGTAACTGACCTTTATCATATTTTCCGTCGTTATCTACATACACGATCATGTTTTCAGTAAGTCTTTCATAAGGAATACCGCTGGGCGTGATCAACATCCCATTCTCATATCGCGCACTCACATTTCCCGCCGTCCCCTGATTTAATCCAAGGCTGGTCATTTCAAGACAGGTTTCAATGATTTCTCGTGACAAACGCATTCTTTCCATAATGATTCTCCGGGTACAGTTTCTCCTCGTCTTTAATTGCGAAAAATGTAGCCGCAGAGTAAGACGGGTCAGGTTTCAGATATGGGCAGCCACTGAATGTGTTTATTCAGATCCAGTTGGCCGATTTATTTATAGCAACGTATTATTGTTGTCTTACGCGCTTAATAAGTTTCATCGGTACTTTTACAGTTTCTTTAATAGGTTGGTCGTCTATGGCACTCATCATCATATCGAATGCTTTTTCCGCCCAAACATTTTCATCCTGCTGCATTGACCAGACATTATTGGCGAGGAATCCCAGCATCGGATGTTCATCGAATGTGCCAATATTAATATCAGGTGGAATTGTGCCGAAACGATGGCGAATAGCGTTAATAGCACCTTCCAGTACGGGTAATGATGAAGCTATAAACGCCTGTGGCCGCCCCTGTTCACCAATCAATCTATCCATCAGTTGAAAGCCACCTTCAGGAGTGTTGTCAGGACCTTCACGCACCCAATCACGGTGATGAATACCATTATTCTTCAAAGAATTAAGGTAACCTTGCAGACGATCGCCAATACTGGGTAATCCGGTATCTCCGACTAAAAACCAGATTGGAGCCTTTCCGGCATCAAACAAACTTTGCGTCAACTTTTCGCCGCCTAAAATATTATGACTTTCAACCAATGCGTTATCGGTATACTTAAAATCACGGTCCAGTAACACCATCGGTTTTCTGACCTGGCGTAAATGGTGTTGCTGATTCTCCAATGTAGAGGGAACAATAAAAAGGCCATCAACATTGCGAGCGATTAACGCTTTGGTCAATTTATTTTCGTAATCAACATCATCATAGGTACAGCTAATCATTAACTGATAACCGGAGCGACGACAGCGTTGCTCAAGTTTCTCGGCGAGAGTGGCAAAAAAAACGTTGGAAATATTGGGAACAATCAGTCCCAATGTATCCGTTTTATTCAATTTCAGGCTACGGGCTGAATGGTTTATGACGTAACCATAGCGCTCAACATATTCATTAATACGCGTTTGGGTTTTGACACTGATTCGATATTGCTCTGCTTTCCCGTTCAGCACCAGTCGTACGGTCGTAACCGATAAATTCAGATCGCTGGCTATCTGTTCTACTGTTTTAGCCATTTATATGCCCCAGTCCACATCCCAAAACGTCAATCTCCAATCATAAAAGTATTTTAAACTTTTGTCTTACTGCATAAGCTGGTTAATCGCCTGCTGCTGATCCCACATCATCAGATAAGCCTGGTATTTGCGGTCATAGAAGTCCCGCCGTGCCGGATTAGCCTTAATAATCTCGCCGGAGCGAACCATCGCCTGGCATGCAGATGGAATATTCGCCCACGCGCCGCTTGCTACCGCGCCGGTGATAGCTGCCCCTAACGTCACTGCATCTTCCTCCTGCATAAGATGAATATCGCATCCGGTAGCATCGGCATATTCCCGCATCCACAGCGGGTTATGCGTTGCGCCGCCGCACAGCGCCAGTCGGGAAATGGTATGGCCGTTTTCACGCATCACTTCCATAATGTGCCGCGTGCCGCAGGCAATCGCCTGTAACGTCGCCAGGTACAGGCGAGCCACCTGCATCTCGCCTCGCTCAAGAGTCAAGCCGCAGACGCTGCCCCGTGCATCGGGTCGCGCGCGGGGGGAGCGATTGCCATGGTGATCGGCCAGCACATGCAAATAACGACCAGGTTCAGACTCCTTCCTCTCAAGTTCCGCAACCCATTCGTTGACTAAAACGATCGGATGGCAACCCCGCGCCTCGGCCTTATGAAATAGCTCGGCACTCGCACCTGATTCCTGGAGCGTCCAGTCGACCAATGCCCCAGCGGCGCTTTGCCCTCCCTCCGTCAACCAGTAACCAGGCAGCATGGCAGACCAATACGGTCCCCATACGCCCGGCGTAAAAATTTCCTGTTTGCTGCACAGCATATGGCAGTTTGACGTTCCGCTAATCAACGCTAACGTTCCCGTAGGCTCAACGCCAGCAAGCGCCAAACCGCCTGCATGGGCATCAATCATCCCACTGGCGACAACAACAGCCGTCGTCAGCCCCAGCGCCTGGGCCGCATCGGCGCTAAGCGTTCCCACGGCGGCACCTGGCGGAAGAATATGCGACGGGATTTTGCCCGTTAAATCCGTTAACTCTACGGCGTCGAGCAGAGAGTGGCTAAAGCGTTGTTCATGGGCCAGATAGTTCCATTTACAGGTCAGCGTACACAGACCGGCAACGTCACTCCCGGTGGCTTTACAGACAAGATAGTCCGCCAAATCGTAAAAACGATGCGCACTGTGCCAGGTTGCAGGAAAGTGTTTTTTTAGCCACAGCACCTTGGGAAGCTCCATTTCGACGCTGACTTCACCGCCAACGTAACGTAGAGCCGGATCCTGCGTAGCGTTAATATGCTGAGCTTCCTGCACCGCGCGATGATCCATCCACATGATGATGTTATGGTCTGATGGTTCGCCTGGTGATACCGCCAGGCCCTGCCCCTGCTCGTCGAGAGCCACCAATGAACAAGTGGCATCGAATCCCAGTGAACGGATATCCTCAATGCAGATCCCGGATGACGATACTGCCCCCTTAACCGCATCGCAAACCTGCTGCCAGATTTCTGCAGATGACTGCTCAACCCGATCGGGGCCGGGTCGAAACTGCGAGATAGGGCGTGTCGCAAAGGCCAGACGTTTGCCGCTGGCATCGAACACACCCGCCCTGACACTGGCAGAGCCGACATCCACACCGAGGAAATATCCACTGCTCATAGTAACTCCCTGACGTTAGCTAATAGTGGGGCGAGTACCTCGCCCCAACGCTCTTATTTTTTACCGAATGGGTGTAACAGCTTGTCAATTTCTGGGGTATCAATGTTCTTCGCACTAACGAATTTCACCGGAATATCAATCTCTTTTGGCACAGACTGACCGGATACCGCCGCATTCAGCGTCTTGATACCCTGATAGCCAATCTGGTAGGCGTCCTGCACAACAAAGCCCTGAATCACCCCGGACTTCAGGAAGGCAATAATGGCCTCGGTGCTGTCAAAACCAATCACCTTCACTTTGCCTTTCAGGTTTTGACTATCAATTGCGTTTGCTACGCCGAGCGTTGAGCCTTCATTCGTGCCATAAATCCCTGCAATATCCGGGTTGGCCTGAATCATATCGATGGTTTTATCCATCGCTTTTTGCGGATCGCCATCGCTATACTGGACCGGTAGCACCTGGATATCCGGATATTTCTCTTTCATGCGGGCAATAAACCCTTCTGAGCGCTCAATCGCTGAGGAGGTCCCTGCTACGTGCGCAATAATGCCCACTTTTCCTTTGTTGCCCACTTCTGCTGCCAGCGCGTCTGCCGCTTCAGCCCCGGCTTTACGGTTATTCGTGGCGACAAAACTGACCGGAATATCAGAATTCACACCGGAGTCAAAGGTCACAACTTTAATGCCGCGTGAATTTGCGGTCTCAACTAATGGCGCCAGCGCATTGGCATCTAACGCGGCCAGTAATAGTCCATTAGGTTTTTGCGCCATCGCGTTTTCAACTAACTGAATCTGCTCGGCAATCTGAGTTTCATCCGCCGGGCCCACGTAGCTGGTTTTGTCACCCAACTCTTTTGCTGCCGCTTCCGTCCCCATTTTTACGGTTTGCCAGAATTCATGCTGGAAACCTTTACTGACCACGGGAAGATTCATATCTTTAGCCAAAACGCTGGATGTCATACAGGCCAGCAGGGATAACGCATAGACAAAATTCCTGGTTCTCATTGTTTTACTCCGTTCTGAGTGAGTCACCCTAAACGTCAGGGTTATGATGTCCCGTGACTTCCGGGAGCGTAAATCAACGAATTTTTTTGCGTAATGTGTCGAGATAAACCGCAGCAATGACCACTATCCCCATGGCCACCATTTGCCAGAACTGGGAAACACCCATCAGGTTCAGACCATTTTTCAACACGCTCATAATGAATGCGCCAATGATGGTGCCGCCGATGGTGCCAATCCCGCCCATCAGACTGGTACCGCCAATAACAACCGCCGCGATGGCTTCCAGCTCATAACCCACACCGACCGTCGGCTGCCCGGAGTTTAAACGTGAGGCCAGAATGACCCCGGCAATCCCGGTCAGCAGGCCACAAAAGGCGTAGACGAAAATTTTCACGCGCTGCACTTTAATCCCGGAAAGATGTGCCGCCACCTCATTACTGCCCACCGCGTAAACATAGCGGCCTATCACCGTTTTCTTCAGGATGTACGCGGCGATGAGCGCCACCACCACCAGGTAAAAAACGGGATAGGGCAGCACATCAAACAACCGTCCCTGGGCCAGCATTTTGAAGGTGGGGTAATCAGCGAAGTAAATCGCGCGGCCATCGGTCATCACCATATTGATACCTCTGACGGACATCATCAGACCCAGCGTGGCGATAAAAGGCGGGATAGTCATTTTGGTGACCAGCAGACCATTGATATAGCCGCATAATCCTCCAGCCAGTACACCCGCAAGAATACAGACGGGCAGAGGCAATCCCAGCGTGGCGCAGATACCTACCGCGACACCAGAAAATGCCACGACTGAACCGAGAGAAAGGTCGATCCCTGAAGTGATAATGACGAAGGTAACGCCAATCGCCATAATGCCAATCACCGAGGTTTGCAGGGCAATTGTCATAATGTTTTCAGTGTTAAAGAAAAATGGCGAACCAAAACTAAAAAATATTACCAAAATAATCAGACTTAAAAGTGGCGCAAGGCGCATTAAAAGTTCTTTGTTAATTTTTATTTTCTTATTATTGCTGTCTGAAGAGGTTACAGAGATAGTCATAAGTTAGTCCTCTAACGTCGCATATTGCATGATTTTTTCTTGTGTGGCGTCATCAGAAGCTAGCTCCCCGGTAATACGCCCATTACGCATCACTAAAATGCGATCGCACATACCCAGCACTTCCGGTAATTCAGAGGAGATCATGATAATTGATTTCCCTTTTGCCACCAGCCGATTCATTAATTCATAAATTTCAAGCTTGGCCCCCACATCAATCCCGCGAGTGGGTTCATCAAAGATGAGAATATCGGTGTCTTTACACACCCATCGGGCAATAATAATTTTCTGCTGATTACCACCACTTAAATTCAAGGCGGCTTGCTCTAAATGTGGTGTTTTAATACGTAGGGCTTTAACCTGTTCCTCGCTGGTTTTCTGGCAACGTTTGCTGTCCACATTGCCAAAACGATCGGAATACTCAGGGTAATTGCCCAACATAATATTGCGCTCAACGGACAGTCCTAATGCCAGTCCCTCTTTTTTCCGGTCCTCGGTTAAATAGCTGATACCCTGTTGGATAGCATCAGGAATATCTTTAATCACCGTAACTTTACCGTTCAGCTTAAGGGTTCCACCATCAATGGGATCCGCGCCAAAAATCGCCCGCGCCAGCTCAGTACGCCCTGCGCCCATCAGACCGGCGAAGCCCAGGATTTCTCCTTGGTAAAGCGTGAAATCAATATTGTTCAATACACCATTACGCGTCAGCCCACTCACTTCCAACACGGGCTTACGTTGAGCCAAAGGTTCACGGCGAGGATAAATATTACCGAGGTCACGCCCGACCATCATGGCAATCAGGTCGCTAATTTTGACCGCATCATAATCCACGGTGGCAATAAACTGCCCATCGCGCATTACCGTAGCGCGATCGGCTATCAGCGCCAGCTCCTCCAGTCGGTGCGAAATGTAAACAATGCCAGTCCCCTGTTCTTTCAATAAACGGGTTACCTGAAACAAGCTGTCGATTTCCGTTTCCGTCAGTGCCGCCGTAGGTTCATCCATAATAAGAATCTTGGCATTGACCGATATCGCTTTAGCTATCTCAACCATTTGTTGTTGAGCAACGGTCAGATCGGCAACCAACGTGTCTGGGGCGATATTCAGGTTTAACTTTTGCAAAATATCGATCGCAGCCTGTCGCTGTTGTTTTTCATCCAGACGCCAGCGATTATTTTTGCAAAACTCCCTGCCAATAAATATATTTTCTTCAACGGTGAGTTCAGGGAATAGGTTAAATTCCTGATGAATAATCGTGATACCTGCACTTTGCGCACTTAACGGGTTAGCGAAAGTAACTGGCTGCCCCTCAAAAATAATCTCCCCTTCATCAGGCTGATAAACACCGGATAAGATCTTCATCAACGTAGATTTTCCTGCGCCATTCTCACCCAGCAGCGCATGAACCTCACCTTTGTGTAAAGCAAAATCCACATTACTCAACGCTAATACGCCGGGAAAACGTTTCGTAATATGACTCATCTGTAAAAATGTTTCAGACATTGCTGCTTTCCTCAATATACAGAAACTGCAGTCAGTGAATCAGGCGAAAACAAGATTCCAGAGGGCCATCGTCACCGTTAATGCGAATACTACTTACAAGTTCATATGCGTTTTATCAATTATGCTAACTCGAGTTAGCGAAGTGCCTTTTAAAGCTATTTTAGCTACTCAAATTAGCCAAATCATTTGGTTTAAAACTGTGATGCTGAACAGACAATTTATTATATATTTATGATTTAAAAGGCTTTTATTAAAAATCTGCGTATTTGTTTATTTGACGCAGATCGAATTTTAACCACTTCTCGTGAAGCCTCTCACAGTTCCATAACAAAAAAGTTGTGTAAAAAACTCTCCAATACCTAAGCTAACTCGAGTTAGCAAAAATGGGTAATTCAGCCAACTGCGACAGTGGTGTCCAACATCCGCTTTTGCAGCACGGCACAAAGTGAGATGAGGAACCTCGAATGAGAAAAAATAGCTTACCGAAGATTGGTATCCGCCCGGTTATTGATGGCCGTCGTATGGGGGTACGTGAGTCGCTTGAAGAGCAAACCATGAATATGGCGAAAGCCACCGCCGCGCTTATTACGGAAAAACTTCGCCATGCCTGTGGCGCACAAATTGAATGTGTAATTGCCGACACCTGTATTGCCGGTCTGGCGGAATCCGCAGCCTGTGAAGAAAAGTTCAGCAGCCAAAATGTTGGCGTAACGATTACCGTTACCCCCTGCTGGTGTTACGGCAGCGAAACCATCGACATGGATCCGATGCGTCCGAAAGCTATCTGGGGCTTTAACGGCACAGAACGCCCTGGCGCCGTTTATCTTGCTGCCGCGCTGGCTGCGCATAATCAAAAAGGTCTGCCCGCGTTCTCCATTTACGGTCACGACGTACAGGATGCCGGCGACACCACCATCCCCGCCGATGTCGAAGAAAAACTGCTGCGTTTCACCCGGGCGGGCTTAGCCGTTGCCAGTATGAAAGGTAAAAGCTATTTATCCGTAGGCGGCGTTTCTATGGGCATTGCCGGTTCTATTGTCGATCATAACTTCTTTGAATCCTGGCTGGGAATGAAGGTTCAACCTGTTGATATGACTGAACTTCGCCGTCGAATTGATCAGAAAATTTATGACGAAGCTGAACTGGATATCGCACTGGCGTGGGCAGACAAGCATTTCCGCTACGGCGAAGATCAGAACGCCCAACAGTATAAGCGTAACGAAGAGCAGAGCCGCGCGGTACTGAAAGAAAGCCTGCTGATGGCGATGTGCATCCGCGACATGATGCAAGGCAATCAGAAACTGGCAGACAAAGGTCGTGTTGAAGAATCGCTGGGTTACAACGCGATTGCCGCGGGCTTCCAGGGCCAGCGTCACTGGACGGATCAATATCCAAACGGCGACACTGCCGAAGCACTGCTGAACAGCTCCTTCGACTGGAATGGTGTGCGTGAACCGTTTGTTGTCGCGACTGAAAACGACAGTCTCAACGGCGTAGCGATGCTGTTTGGTCACCAACTCACTGGTACAGCACAGGTTTTTGCTGATGTGCGCACCTACTGGTCGCCAGAGGCGGTGGAGCGTGTCACGGGTAAACCGCTGACCGGGCTGGCTGAGCACGGCATTATTCACCTGATCAACTCTGGATCGGCAGCCCTGGACGGCTCTTGCAAGCAGCGCGATGGCGAAGGGAAACCAACCATGAAGCCGCACTGGGAAATCACGCAGAAAGAGGCCGATGATTGTCTGGCGGCGACCGAATGGTGTCCGGCTATTCACGAATACTTCCGCGGCGGCGGCTACTCCTCTCGCTTCCTGACCGAGGGCGGCGTGCCATTCACCATGACCCGCATCAATATTATCAAAGGGTTAGGACCGGTTCTGCAAATCGCCGAAGGCTGGAGCGTGGAGTTACCAAAAGAGGTGCATGCTCAGCTTGATGCGCGTACCAACTCGACCTGGCCGACCACCTGGTTTGCCCCGCGCTTAACCGGTAAAGGTCCATTCAGCGATGTCTATTCCGTCATGGCTAACTGGGGCGCAAACCACGGTGTGCTGACGATTGGCCACGTCGGCGCGGATTTTATTACCCTTGCCGCCATGCTGCGTATTCCGGTTTGTATGCACAACGTGGAAGACGAAAAAATCTATCGACCTTCAGCCTGGGCAGCCCACGGTATGGATAGCGAAGGCCAGGATTATCGTGCCTGCCAAAACTACGGCCCGCTGTATAAACGTTAATGTGGCTTAGCCCGGTGGCGCAAGCTTACCGGGCCTACGGACGAGTGAACCTTAGGCCGGATAAGCGCAGCGCCATCCGGTAGCGTTTCAGGAGTTATTATGAAACAAGACGTTATCCTGGTACTCGATTGTGGCGCAACCAACGTGCGGGCCATTGCCGTTGACCGGCAGGGAAAAATTATCGCCCGCGCCTCAACGCCCAACGCCAGTGATATTGCCGCAGAAAACGGGGCCTGGCATCAGTGGTCGCTGGAGGCCATTTTGCAACGCTTCGCCGACTGCTGTCAGCGGCTCTCCACGCAACTGGCCAATTGTCGTATCTGTGGGATCGCCGTCACCACCTTCGGCGTAGACGGTACGCTGGTCGATCAACACGGCAAACAGTTATATCCGGTAATCAGTTGGAAATGCCCGCGCACCGCAGCAGTGATGGAAAATATCCATCGCTACATGTCGCCGCAGCAACTGCAGGAAATCTCCGGCGTCGGCGCGTTCAGCTTCAATACCCTGTATAAACTGGTGTGGCTGAAAGAAAACCACCCACAACTGCTCGAACAGGCACACGCCTGGCTGTTTATTTCGTCGCTTATCAACCACCGTTTAACCGGCGAGTTCACCACAGATATCACTATGGCGGGCACCAGCCAGATGCTGAACATCCAGCAGCGCGATTTCAGTGATGACATTTTGCAGGCAACCGGCATACCGCGCCGACTGTTTCCACGTCTGGTGGAAGCGGGCGAACAGATTGGGGCACTGCAACACGAGGCCGCCATCCTGCTCGGGCTTCCAGTGGGTATTCCGGTGATATCTGCCGGGCACGACACGCAGTTTGCGCTGTTTGGCGCGGGGGCTCAGCCAGACGAACCGGTGCTCTCTTCCGGTACATGGGAAATTCTGATGGTGCGCAGTGCGCAGGTGAACACCTCTCTGCTCAGCCGTTATGCGGGTTCCACTTGTGAATTAGACAGCCAGGCCGGACTGTACAATCCCGGCATGCAGTGGCTGGCCTCCGGCGTACTCGAATGGGTGCGTAAGCTGTTTTGGACTGCCGAAACGCCCTGGCAGACGCTGATTGACGAAGCCCGGTCCATTCCTGCTGGCGCAGAAGGCGTCAAGATGCACTGCAACCTGCTGGCCTCTCAGGATGCGGGCTGGCAAGGGGTTACGCTCAATACCACCCGCGGGCATTTTTATCGCGCCGCGCTGGAAGGACTGACAGAACAGTTGCAGCAGAATTTGCACACGCTGGAAAAAATCGGTCATTTCCAGGCCTCTGAATTGTTATTGGTTGGCGGGGGCAGCCGTAACGCATTGTGGAACCAGATTAAAGCTAACGTTCTCGGGATCCCTGTCAAAGTGCTGGATGATGCCGAAACCACCGTGGCAGGCGCCGCAATGTTTGCCTGGTCAGGTATGGGTGAATTTACCACCCCGGAACAGGCTCGTGCCCAGGTGAGCTACCAGTACCGTTACTTCTATCCGCAAACCGAATCTGAACTGACAGGAGTCGAGTAACATGCTCAAAACGATATCACCCTTAATTTCTCCCGACCTGCTGAAGGTGCTGGCTGAAATGGGTCACGGCGATGAGATTATCTTTTCCGATGCCCATTTTCCGGCTCACAGCATGGGACCGCAGGTGATTCGCGCCGACGGTCTGCTGGTCAGCGATCTGCTGCAGGCGATTATTCCGCTTTTTGAACTGGACAGCTACGCCCCGCCGCTGGTGATGATGGCGGCAGTAGAAGGCGACGCTCTCGATCCTGACGTCGAGGCTCGCTATCGCCAGGCGCTTTCCTTACAGACCCCCTGCCCAGACATCACGCGTATTGACCGTTATGCCTTTTACGAACGCGCGCAAAAGGCGTTTGCGATCGTTATCACAGGAGAACGGGCAAAGTACGGGAATATTCTTTTAAAAAAAGGGGTAACGCCATAATCTCTGGTCAGCATGCCCGTCTGGTACGGGCATTCTGCATAAAATGAGGATCAGAACATGAAAGCGGCGCGCCAGCAGGCCATCGTAGATCTGCTTACCCACCACAAAAGCCTGACAACCGAAGCCCTGTCTTTGCAGCTTAACGTCAGCAAAGAGACCATCCGCCGCGATCTCAGTGAATTACAAACCCAGGGCAAAGTGCTACGCAATCATGGACGGGCCAAGGCCATTCACCGGAAAAATCAGGACAGTGGCGACCCGTTTCATATTCGACTCAAAAGCCACTATGCGCACAAAGCGGATATTGCGCGGGAAGCGCTGGCATGGATTGAAGAAGGAATGGTGATCGCCTTAGACGCCAGCTCAACCTGCTGGTATCTGGCACGTCAGCTACCGGACATCGACATTCAGGTTTTTACCAACAGCCAACCCATTTGCCAGGAATTGACAAAACGCGAACACATTCAGCTCATTAGCTCTGGCGGCCGCCTTGAACGTAAATACGGCTGTTATGTTAATTCCGCGCTCATCTCGCAGCTAAAATCCCTCGATATCGATCTGTTTATTTTTTCCTGCGAAGGGATCGACAGCGACGGCACGCTCTGGGACTCCAATGCCACCAACGCAGACTTCAAATCCATTCTGCTTAAGCGCGCATCGCAATCTTTATTGCTGATCGATAAAAGTAAGTTTAATCGTTCCGGGGAGGTCCGGATTGGGCGTCTGGATGATGTGACGCATATCGTGTCAGATACGCAGCTGATTGAAACAACATAGACCGGATAAGACGTTTACGCCGCCATCCGGTCTATGTTTAGCGTTATCGCTCGTCCCGGCGACCGCCGACGGCCGCCCACAGACGACGCACGTGTACGGTCACTTCTTCCCGATCATGATACAACTGACGCGCCTGCATCTGGGCATTGACGCCATGCTCATCAAGCTGTGCCTGGATAAAGGCCAGATTCTGCGATACCTCTTCATAACGTTTTTTCATCGGCAGCTTGAGGTTGAAGATCGTCTCGCGACACCAGCCGTTGACCAGCCACTGCGCCATCAGCGCGGCAACCTTCGCCGGCTTCTCCACCATGTCGCACACCATCCATGAGATGTTGTTACGATTCGGGCGATACTTAAATCCGTCTTCGCGCAGCCAAGTGACCTGCCCTGTATCCATCAGGCTTTGCGCCATCGGACCATTATCCACGGAATAAACCCACATGTTGCGTTTAACCAGTTGATAGGTCCAACCGCCCGGACACGCGCCTAAATCCACGGCATACATGCCGTTGGCCAGACGCTCGTCCCACTCATCTTCTGGAATGAACACATGCAGCGCCTCTTCCAGCTTCAGCGTTGAGCGGCTCGGCGCATCGGCCGGGAACTTCAGGCGCGGAATACCCATGTAGAACGGGGAGTTATTGTCAGGCCAGGAATAACCGGTATAACAACAGCCAGGGGCGATAAAGAAAACATGAACCACCGGACGTTTCGGCGTTTCATATTTTGCCAGTACGCCCGCTTCGCGCAGCGCCGCGCGCAGCGGTACGGTAAATTTACGGCAGAACTTAACCAGCTCTTTGCTTTCATTGGTGTCGGCGACTTCGACCCGCAGATCGCCGCCTTTTTCCACCACGCCCTGCAACATGCCGACAATTGGCGTAATACGGTCTTCCGGCGGTAAATATTGCAGCAGTTCGCCCACCACAAACATTTGACGGGCAAAAATCAACGAGCTAAACGGCAGCTCTTTCACTAACTTTTCGGCATCGTCCTGCTGATAGCATTCGAAGATCACATAACCCGCATTGTCTTTTACACGGGCGAAACCGAAGATTTCCCGACGTCCTGCTTTATCCGTAATTTCTGCGGCGCACTCTTTTTCAAAACCCGGGCGACACAACAATACAACCTTATTCATGGCTAACGCCCTTACGTTTCAATCGAATAGCGCCCACTAACATCAGCGCCCAGCCCACAAGGAAGCTGAAACCACCGACGGGGGTAACAAACGCCCACAGGCGTAAATGAGAGAGCGCGAGGCAATACAGGCTGCCGCTAAACAGCACCGTTCCTAATGCCAGAAACACGCTACTCCAGTAAAACCAAATGCTAATGCGTCGCTGCATGGCGACGGCCAGGCCGAAGATAGCCAGCGTATGAAACGCCTGATACTCAAGGCCAGTCTGGATCCAACCCATTTCTACGACACCCAGGGTTTTACTCAGAACATGTGCCCCAAAGGCGCCCAACGCCACAAAGATAAAACCACTTACGGCGGCAAAAATCAGCATAAAACGGCTGGTCATGTTAATACCCTACGTAATTTATTGTTCATAACGAAAGCGGAATTTTTCTTGTTCCGAGGCCGCTTTCGCCAGTATCCACTGACGGAAGGCGGCTATTTTACCCAGTTCTGCCTGACTGTCATGACAAACCAGATAAAACGCGTTTTTGCTGACCAGAACATCGTTAAACGGACAGACCAGACGTCCGGCTTCAATTTCGGACTGCGCCATAACGTTATTCGCCAGCGCAATCCCCTGTCCATGGATAGCAGCCTGTAGCACCATGGCGCTATGGCTGAAGATGGGTCCTTGCTGTACGTTGATATGATTCAGGCCAAGCTGGCGCGTATAGGCTTGCCAGTCACGCCGCGACGCATCGTGCAACAATGTGTGTTTTGCCAGATCATCCGGCGTCTTCAGGGGCTTATCACCAGTAAGTAACAGCGGCGAGCAGACCGGCAATAAATATTCTGCGTACAATTTTTCAACGCGCAGACCCGGCCAGTTGCCGCGTCCGTAGAAAATCGCCACATCAACATCGTCAGCCAGTTTGTCTTCCTGACGGTCCACCGCCTGGATCCTGACATCGATTCCCGGATAAGCTGAGTTAAAGCTAGAGAGTCTGGGCACCAGCCATTGGATCGCGAAACTGGGCAATAAACTAACGGTAAGCGCACCTTTTGCACTGCGTGCCTGAAGTTTACGCGTCGCGTCAGTTAATTGCGAAAAAATCTCTTTGATGTCGAGGAAATAGCTTTGACCCTCTTCTGTTAACAGCAGAGATCGATTGCGTCGACGAAACAGCTTCAGCCCCAGAAAATCCTCAAGTGACTTGATTTGATGACTTACTGCGGCCTGCGTCACAAAAAGCTCTTCCGCTGCGCGGGTAAAGCTCAAATGGCGCGCTGCGGCATCAAAAACACGCAATGCATTTAGGGGTGGTAATCGTTTTGACATGACTTTTAGGCTTTGATGTTAAATGAATTTAACAATTATCTAACAGGATGTAACCTATTAGTTTTTTTTATCTGAGCCATTATAAATTGTCCGTTGAGGTTCTACCAGCAAATACCTATAGTGGCGGCACTTCCTGAAGCCGGAACGAAAAGTTTTATCGGAATGCGTGTTCTGGTGGGCTTTTGGCTTACGGTTGTGATGTTGTGTTGTTGTGTTTGCAATTGGTCTGCGATTCAGACCATGGTAGCAAAGCTACCCTTTTTCACTTCCTGTACATTTACCCTGTCTGTCCATAGTGATTAATGTAGCACCGCCAAATTGCGGTGCTTTTTTTTGTCCGACTTTCTGTCGATGGCGACCGGTTAGTTATCCAGTTCTACCATCTCTTTCACATCGGTACGGTTGATCTGCTGTTTGTTGCCGTTAGCGTCTTTATACGAAATCATTCCCGTTTCATTGTCGGTCTGTGGCTTGCCATCAGATACGATTGATCGACCATCGTTGGTGTGCATCACGTAATTCGATCCAGAACAGGCGCTCAGGGCAAAAGTCAGCATACAGGCAGAGATAATTGCGGCAGTCTTTTTCATCTTCTTCTCCTTAAAGCGATTTATGCTATTAAAAACACACTCCGTAACAGGCAAAATTGCTCGCCTAACGCTATTTAGCATAAGACACTGTGAGGACTTTGCCAGGATATCCAGAGTATTCCGATGGTTAGCACAACCCTTGTGTCAGCGCCTGTTTTGCGCGACGATCGGTTTATTGAACTGAGGATGACCATGAACGCATTTAATCCCGCGCAGTTTCGCGCGCAATTTCCCGCACTCAACGATGCCGGCGTCTACCTCGACAGCGCTGCTACTGCACTGAAGCCGCAATCCGTGATTGAGGCGACCCAGCAATTTTATAGCCTGAGCGCCGGGAACGTGCATCGCAGCCAGTTTGCCGAAGCGCAACGCCTGACCGCGCGCTATGAGGCCGCACGGGAAAAGGCCGCGCGCCTGATCAACGCCCCGGATGACAAAACGATAGTCTGGACCCGTGGCACAACGGAAGCTGTCAACATGGTTGCCCAAAGCTATGCGCGTCCGCGCTTACGGCCGGGCGATGAGATTATCGTCAGCGTGGCGGAACATCATGCCAATCTCGTTCCGTGGCTGATGGTGGCAGAGCAAACGGGCGCTAAGGTAGTCAAACTCCCGCTCAACGCCCATTTGCTACCGGACGTCGAGCGTCTGGTTGAGCTCATCACTCCGCGCAGTCGCATTCTGGCGCTGGGGCAGATGTCGAACGTCACCGGCGGTTGCCCGGATTTAGCCCGCGCCATTACGCTCGCCCATGCGGCTGGCATGGTGGTGATGGTTGATGGCGCGCAGGGAATTGTGCATTTTCCCGCTAACGTGCAGCAGTTAGATATTGATTTCTATGCCTTCTCGGGCCACAAGTTGTATGGCCCTACCGGTATTGGCGTACTGTATGGTAAGCCAGAATTACTGGAAGCCATGTCACCGTGGCTCGGCGGCGGCAAGATGATTAGCGAAGTCAGCTTTGACGGTTTCACCACCCAGGCGGCCCCCTGGAAGCTTGAGGCCGGTACGCCTAACGTAGCTGGCGTCATCGGGCTAAGCGCGGCGCTCGAGTGGCTGGCGGACATTGATGTTGCGCAGGCCGAAAACTGGAGCCGGGGTCTGGCGACGCTGGCAGAAGACGCCCTGGCGAAACGTCCCGGTTTTCGTTCCTTCCGTTGTCAGGACTCCAGTCTGTTAGCCTTTGATTTCGCTGGCGTTCATCACAGTGATATGGTGACGCTGCTGGCCGAATATGGCATTGCGCTGCGCGCAGGGCAACACTGCGCACAACCACTGCTGGCGGAGCTGGGCGTATCCGGGACCCTACGCGCCTCTTTTGCGCCCTATAATACGCAAAGTGATGTGGATGCGTTGGTCGCAGCCGTTGACCGCGCGCTGGAAATATTGGTGGATTAATGACAAGCCCTTTATTCGCCGGACACCCGTTTGGCACAACCGTAACGGAAGAGACGTTGCGTACTACGTTTGCCCCGCTCAGCCAGTGGGAGGATAAATATCGTCAGCTAATTCTGCTGGGTAAGCAGCTTCCGGCGCTGCCGGAGGCGCTAAGGGCGCAGGCAAAAGAGATAGCGGGATGTGAAAACCGCGTCTGGCTGGGATATACCCTGCACGAGAATGGCACCCTGCATTTCTTCGGCGACAGCGAAGGCCGTATTGTACGCGGGCTGTTGGCGGTATTGCTCACCGCCGTTGAAGGTAAAACCGCAGCCGAGTTACGGGCGCATTCACCCATGGCGCTATTTGACGAGTTAGGGTTAAGCGCGCAACTCAGCGCCTCGCGAAGCCAGGGCCTGCATGCGTTGAACGAGGCGATTCTTGAGGCTGCCCGGCAAGCCGGATGACGACGGCTGATGCGTCTTATCCGGCCTATAACACCGCACGAACTGTAGGTCGGATAAGCATAACGCCATCCGACACAATCAACTCTGGCGCGCCGCTTTCGCCATCATCTTCTTCAGCGCATGGGAAACGGCTACAAAGCCAAAGGTAGCCGTCACCATGGTGGCGGCGCCAAACCCTGAGGCGCAATCCATACGTTTTGGCCCTTCCGCCGTCGCCTTCATGGCACACACCGAGCCATCTGCCTGCGGGTAAACCAGCGCCTCGGTCGAGAACACGCAGTCCACGCCCAGCTTGCCTTTACTGTTTTTCACCACGCCAAAATCACTCTTCAGTCGCTCACGCAGCTTGGCCGCCAGCGGATCCTGAATGGTTTTTGCCAGATCAACCACCTGAATCTGCGTCGGATCGATCTGCCCGCCCGCACCGCCGGTGGTTACCAGCGGAATCTTATTACGCCGACAGTACGCAATGAGCGCCGCTTTCGGGCGCACGCTGTCAATCGCATCGATGACATACGAATAACCCGCATTCATATACTCCGCAACGTTATCTGGCGTAACAAAATCATCGACCACGTTCACCCGGCACTCCGGGTTAATCTGGCGGATACGTTCCGCCATCACCTCAGCTTTTGCTAAACCAACGTTATCGCGCAGCGCATGGATCTGACGGTTAGTATTGGTGACGCAAACATCATCCATATCGATGAGCGTAATCGCGCCAATGCCGGTACGCGCCAGCGCTTCCGCCGCCCACGATCCCACACCGCCAATCCCGACCACGCAAACATGCGCTCCGGCAAATAACTGCAGCGCATTTTCGCCATACAGCCGCGCCGTGCCGCCAAAACGCTGACGCCAGGCGTCACTGATAACCACAGACATAGAACCTCAAATATAGAAAACAAAAAGAGCGGACAAATACCGCCCTTGATGACTGCATCACTGCCTGATGGCGGCTACGCCTTATCAGGCCTACTCAGTAATGTAGGCCGGATAAGCGAAGCGCCATCCGGCAATTAACCGCTAAATACGTTACCCGCGTTGGCCGCTGTTTTCAGCACCCATACGCGACCGTAGTGATTATACCACCCGGCACGATGTCCGGCGTCAGCGCCAATGCCCTGATAGATATCAAAGTGCTGGCCTTTAATCGCACCGCCCACATCCAGCGCCACCATCAGGCGCAGTTCATATTGACCGGTGAACTTACCGTTATTGTCCAGCAAGGGGACTTCCGCCAGTAACGTGGTGCCCGCAGGAATGATACTGCGGTCAGAAGCCACGGATGCGCGGCCAATCAGCGGTACCGCGCTGGCCCCTTTCACCGGCGCAAAAGATTGCGGCTTAAAGAAGACAAACGATGGGTTCTGCTCCAGCAGCTCACGCACTTCGGCCTCGCTGTGCGTCTCTCCCCAGTGGCGAATGGCCTGCATCGACATATCTTCTTTTTTCACTTCGCCACGATCAATCAACACCTTACCGATACTGCGATAGGCATGGCCGTTTTTCCCGGCATAGCTAAAGAAGTTTAGCGGGCTGCCGTCGCCAAAATCGATATAGCCACTGCCCTGAACATCCATAATAAAGTTGTCCATCAGGGAGTTGCTGTACGCCAGAATATAATTATCGCTTAGCGCGCCTGCGTAGATCTCGGCACGAGAGGGTAAACGTCCGCGTTTTGGCGGCATGCGATAAATAGGATACTGGAACTCGCCCTGACGCGTGTGGCGCGCCTGAATAACCGGCGTGTAATAACCCGTAAACTGGACGTTACCGTAGTTGTCCGCCCCTTCCATTTGCCACGCGTCAATACCAAACTGACGCATGCTGCGCGTATCACCGCCCGCACGTAACCATTGCTGGATAGCGTTGTAGACGTTGCTCTGGTTACCGTACAAACGCGGCGAAGCGCTGCGAATTTGATTAACCTGCTCGGCGAAATCACCGGCATTGATTGGCGCGCCAACCGCATCAGGCTGGTTCACCAGTGAGAAAGGCTGGGTAAATTTCCCGTCTTTATACTGCTGCCCACGATCGGTGGGTTTTGAGGAACACGCGGCAAGCATCGCAACGACTGCTCCCGCCAGAAGATATTTTGCCCAACGTCCTTTCATTGTTCTCGTCTTATGTTGCCTGAATGCGAGACGAAGATAACAAACCCCCGTACCTAATGAAATGCGTATGCATACCCGAACGCAAATTTTGCGCAAAAAATAATCCAGAATACGTTGTTTTTGTTCATTTTCACCCTTAAAACGTGATCAAGGTGAAAAAAGGGTTGCATGAAAATGCGAGCAGAGTATAGTGCGCATCCACGGACGCGGGGTGGAGCAGCCTGGTAGCTCGTCGGGCTCATAACCCGAAGGTCGTCAGTTCAAATCTGGCCCCCGCAACCAATTAAAATCAGAAGCAGTAACGTTACTCGATGGAAGAGTAATGACGGACGCGGGGTGGAGCAGCCTGGTAGCTCGTCGGGCTCATAACCCGAAGGTCGTCGGTTCAAATCCGGCCCCCGCAACCAATCATATTTGCTGCAATATTTTTGCAAAGTAGTTCGAATCACAGCAAGGCGGCGACGCAGTGAATCCTTAGGAGCTTACTCCAGTAAGTGACTGAGGTGAACGAGGAAAGCCAACGTAGATGTGGTTTGAAATAAAAAGCAAAAAGACGGACGCGGGGTGGAGCAGCCTGGTAGCTCGTCGGGCTCATAACCCGAAGGTCGTCGGTTCAAATCCGGCCCCCGCAACCAACACATTAAGCACCTTAACGGGTGTTTTTTTGTATCTGTCGTTCGTAAAAAAAAGCGCTTTTCAGCGCTTTTTTGTTATCCCCTTCTCGCCAGCGTCGCACCATCGGCAAAGTAGGCTTTAATCCCTGCCAGAATCGACTCCGCCACTTCCTGCTGGAAGGTCGCCGTCTTCAGCTTACGCTCTTCTTCGACGTTACTGATAAATGCCGTTTCCACGAGGATGGAGGGAATATCCGGCGCTTTCAGCACCGCGAACCCGGCTTGCTCAACCTGATTCTTATGCAGGTTGTTGATTTTACCAAGCTTATTCAGCACAGCTTTGCCAAACTTCAGGCTGTCGGCGATGGTCAGCGATTGCACCATATCGAACATGGTGTGGTCGACATAACGGTCACCGCTTTTGCTAACGCCACCGATGAGATCCGAGGCGTTCTGGGTTTGGGCCAGATATTTTGCCGCGGTACTGGTCGCCCCTTTAGTCGAGAGCGCAAACACCGATGAGCCGCTGGGTTGCCGGCTGGTAAAGGCATCGGCGTGAATAGAGACAAACAGGTCTGCACGCTGTTTCTGCGCTTTCGCCACACGCACTTTTAGCGGAATGAATATATCTTCATTACGCGTCATAAAGACCTTCATGTTGCCCTCTTTTTCAATAAGGGCTCGCAGGCGACGGGCAATTTGCAGTACCACATCTTTTTCACGCGTCTTATATTTCCCCACCGCACCGGAGTCTTCTCCACCGTGCCCGGGATCCAGCATAATGACAATCGGACGATCGCGCCCCGCTTTACCCGGCTGCGGACCACTTTGCGCAGGCGGCACCTGTTTATCCAGATCGCCCTTGTTGTAATCTTCAAGCAGCGCCAGCAACGGATCCTGAACATCCTGCGCATTGGCAGGATAAAGATCCATGACCAGACGCTCTTTAAAACCGGCGACGGGGGCCAGGGCAAAGAGTTGCGGCTTCACATTCTGTTTCAGCTCGAACACCATCCGCACGGTCTGCGGGTCAAATTGCCCGACTCTCGCCGACTTAATATAGGGATCGTCAGGACGAATCTGCGCGCCGATGCCCTTAAGCACCGAGTTCAAATTAACGCCTTCAATATCGACAACCACACGCTCAGGATTACTCAGGGCAAACTGTTTGTATTTCAGCAAACGGTTGGATTCCACCGTGACGCGGGTATAACTGGACGCAGGCCAGATACGAACGGCAACGACCTGACTCACGGCAGCCAGACCAACCTGACTGACGCTCAAAAGCCACATAGCACCCGCACCTTGCAGTAAACGACGGCGACTGATTGCTGAATTGGATCCCGACATGCTTCTCCCGAGCAAAAGAAATCTTTATTGAAGTAATACGTAAAACGTCCGAATTGACCGGAAACTTTAACGAATGACGCATAATCTGTCATCTATAAAAGGGTAAACATTCTTTTTATATTCACGGCATTACTGAAAAAAATCTTCGGCATGAGTAAAAATTACGCTTGCGCACAGCACCAAAACAGAATAAAAATACACAAATTACGAATAATCATGCAATGAGGGTGTACCGTGGTGAAGGAGCGTAGAACCGAACTGGTACAGGGATTCCGCCATTCTGTTCCCTATATCAATACCCATCGGGGAAAAACGTTTGTCATTATGCTGGGCGGCGAAGCCATCGAGCATGAAAACTTTTCCAGTATCGTCAATGACATTGGGCTTCTTCATAGCCTCGGCATCCGCCTTGTCGTGGTCTATGGCGCACGACCGCAGATTGATGCCAATCTTGCGGCGCATCATTATGAGCCGGTGTACCACAAAAATACGCGCGTCACCGACGCTAAAACCCTGGAGCTGGTCAAACAGGCTGCGGGATTGCTCCAGCTTGATATTACCGCCCGCCTGTCGATGAGCCTGAATAATACGCCATTGCAGGGTGCGCATATCAATGTGGTCAGCGGTAATTTTATTATCTCCCAGCCGCTGGGCGTTGATGACGGCGTAGACTACTGCCATAGCGGGCGTATTCGTCGTATTGATGAAGAGGCCATTCACCGTCAACTGGACAGTGGCGCGATAGTCCTGATGGGGCCAGTCGCCGTTTCCGTTACCGGTGAGAGCTTTAATCTGACGTCAGAAGAGGTCGCCACGCAGTTGGCTATCAAACTGAAGGCGGAGAAAATGATTGGCTTTTGCTCCTCCCAGGGGGTCACCAACGATGATGGCGATATTATTTCCGAATTGTTCCCTAACGAAGCCCAGGCGCGCGTCGAGTCACAGGAAGAGAAAGGTGACTACAGCTCAGGTACGGTGCGCTTCCTGCGTGGTGCGGTGAAAGCCTGTCGCAGTGGCGTACGCCGCTGCCACCTGATCAGCTATCAGGAAGATGGCGCGTTGCTGCAGGAACTGTTCTCACGCGATGGCATCGGTACGCAAATCGTGATGGAAAGCGCGGAGCAAATTCGTCGCGCCACCATTAACGATATCGGCGGTATTCTGGAGCTGATCCGTCCGCTGGAACAACAAGGCATTCTGGTCCGCCGCTCCCGCGAGCAACTGGAAATGGAGATCGACAAATTCACCATTATTCAGCGCGATAACCTGACCATCGCCTGCGCCGCACTGTATCCTTTCCCGGAAGAGAGGATTGGCGAAATGGCCTGCGTGGCGGTACACCCGGATTACCGTAGTTCGTCACGTGGAGAAGTATTGCTGGAGCGGATCGCCGCGCAGGCCCGGCAAATGGGGCTGAGTAAACTGTTCGTACTGACCACCCGCAGCATCCACTGGTTCCAGGAGCGCGGCTTCACGCCGGTGGATATCGACCTGCTGCCGGAAAGCAAGAAAGAGATGTACAACTATCAGCGGCGATCAAAAGTGCTGATGGCTGATTTGGCCTAGGCGTGGCTGCCGGATGCGGCATAACAGCCTCATCCGGCCACAGCTACATCATGCCGTCATTAAATAACGCCGACAGTCCGCTGCGGCGTTCGGTACGCATGACAATTGCCCCGCCCAATATTCGTTCATCGGCATACAGCGACAGACGGCGGCGCGCGCGGGTTACGGCGGTATAGACCAGCTCGCGGGTAACCACGGGGGAATGCTGGCTGGGTAAAATCAGCGCCGCATGGTCAAACTCAGAGCCCTGCGATTTATGTACCGTCATCGCCCAGGTGGTTTCATGCTCAGGCAAGCGGCTGGGTTGCACCGACTTAATCGAACCGTCCGGCAGCGCAAACCACACCCTCAGCCCTTGTCCGCGATCGAGGGCAATGCCAATATCACCGTTAAATAACCCCAGCGAACTGTCATTGCGCGAAATCATCACCGGTCTTCCCTCATACCAACGACTGTGCGTCGAACGGTGAATTTTACGTTTTTGCGCCATCACCTGCTCAATGCGCTCATTCAAACCGCCTACGCCAAACGGCCCTTCCCGCAAAGCGCATAGCAGCTGATACTCATTGAAGGCCTGAATGATGGCATCCGGCGCGGCGCCCTCATGCAGTAAATCCAGGTAGTGCCCATAACCTGCCAGCGCCTCATCCAGCATCGCGGCGTAATCTTCACTGCTGCGTAACGTGCGTTTTTCGATATCGCTGAATCCCTGCTGGAAAACCGTTTTTACCGCAGCTTTGTCACCGCGATTAATCGCAGCAGCCAATTGACCGATCCCAGAATCACTGCCGAAACGATAGCTTTTTTGCAGCAGACACAAGCTGTCACGCAACGCCGCCGCCTGAGTACCCGTTCCCGCCGGAATAGCGCTACCGGTCAGGCGACTAAGCTGCCGGGCACGTTCCGGGGTAAATCCTTCGCTGACAAAAGCACAGATATCCCCGAGCACCGCCCCCGCCTCGACGGAGGCGAGCTGGTCACGATCGCCGAGAAAAATCACCCGCCCGTGCGGCGGTAGGGCATCGATAAGGCGCGACATCATCGGCAAATCAATCATTGAAGCTTCATCCACCACCAGCACATCCACATGCAGCGGATTCCCCGCGTGATGACGCAAGCGCTGGCTGCCGGGCTGAGCGCCTAATAACCGATGCAGCGTACTGGCATCATCGGGAATGCGTTTCTTTTGCTCATCGGTAAGCGGCAGTTCTCGCAACGCCGCTCCCAGCGAGGCGGTCAGACGCGCAGCCGCTTTTCCCGTTGGCGCCGCCAGACGAATACGGCAGCGTTCACCGTCCGCCATCTGGATCAACGCCGCCAAAAGTCTCGCGACCGTTGTCGTTTTTCCGGTGCCCGGCCCGCCGGAGATCACTGATATACGGCGGGTCAGCGCCACAGCAGCGGCCACCTTTTGCCAGTTAACGCCTTCCGATGATGGAAACAGCGCCTCCAGCGTGTCAGTCAGCCGTTGTTCATCCACCTCAATGGCATGGTTAACTTCACTGAAAAAACGCGCCACCGCGCGTTCGTTATGCCACATGCGGTTCAGATACAGGCGATCGCCGTACAGCACCAGCGGGGTCGGTTGCTCGCCATGGCTTACTGCCCCGGAGGCCAGCAAACATTCCGCCCAGTCTTCAGGCTCGCCCATCTCAGCAAGCCAGGCGCTTAACAAAGGATGAGCATCTTCGCGTAAGGATAATCGCGAAAGTGGTAAGCAGACGTGCCCTTCTCCCGCTTCGCGGCTGAGCAATGCCGCAGCCAGCGCAACCGCAGGATTACCATTTCCGGCCACTGCCAGCGCAAACTGGGCATCCAGAGGCCGGAGCTGTTTTTGTTCAACAGCTTCCAGTAATCGTTTCTGGATTGTCATGACATCTCCTCCAGCTCCGCACCGGCAAACATCTCATCCATCAAAGCGATCAATTCTCCGTCTGGTCGGGTGGCGTAAATTCCCTGCTGCGGATCCTCGCCATCAACGCCGCGCAGGAAAAGATAGATAACGCCGCCAAAATGGCGTTCATAGTCATAATCAGCAATGCGATGGCGTAAGTAGCGATGCAGCGCCAGGGTATAAAGTTGATATTGCAGGTCGTAGCGATGCGCCTGCATGGCTGAGGCCATCGCCTGCTGCGTGTAGGCTGCGCTGTCTTCACCCAGCCAGTTAGATTTGTAATCAAGCAGGTAATAACGCCCCTGATGACGAAACACCAGGTCAATAAACCCTTTTAGCATGCCGCGTACCTGCATAAAATCCAACGCAGAGCAGCCCGCTGAGAGCGGATCGTATTTACGGATCAACGCATCAAGTCGGCTGGCCATCAGCGGCTGCGAAATCGGCAGATAAAACTCCATCTCCACCTGTTTTTCACGGGCGGAAAGTTGGCTCAAACTGACGCCCGTCTCGTTAAGAGGCGCCTGCAAAATGGCGTCCAGCCATGCGGTCAAAACCGGCGTCCAATGCGCGTCATAACCGCCCAAGGCCAGTTTTTCCTCGACCCAATGCGGATCTACCGGTTGGGTAAAATCAAGGTCCTCAAACAGGCTATGCAAAAACGTGCCCGGCGAGGCGCCGCGCGGAAATTGATGCGGGGTGAGTCCTGACTCCGCAATGACCTCGCCAACGCCTGCGGCATCAACATCCAGGCGCGGGATCAGATCCTGCGCGATTCCATGTCCGCGCTGTTGCAGGCCGGAATAACTGGTCACGCGCCAGCCATCGCCGGGGGTGCGTTGCAATATTCTCGCACTCAATGTGGCGCTGACCGGCTGTGCAACCTGCCAGCGCTCACCGTCAGGTTGACCTGGCGTCAGGCAGGCAATATCGTCGCAACCCAGTGCGTCAATCGCGCCACGCAGTCCCACGGCATCCATTGGCTCACCTTTTTGCAACAGACGACCAAGGGCGCTCTGATGCACATCGGTATCCCCTTTTTTATCGCCCCGACGACGTATCAACGGCGCAACGCCAAGGCTGCAGTGCCATACCGAACGGGTTAGCGCAACGTAGAGCAAGCGCAGGTCTTCCGCCAGGCGTTCAGCCTCTGCCAGCTCAACGCTCTCCCTGGCATCACTGAGGTCCAGTACCGCTTCAAAGGAGCTGCGATCGTGGTAGAACGCCTGATCCTGGACGCGGAAATTCGTGATAAACGGCAGCCAGACCAGCGGGTATTCCAGCCCTTTCGATTTATGAATAGTCACGATTTGTACCAGGTGCTTGTCGCTTTCCAGTCTGAGCTGCTGGCTTGACGCATTGCTGTCCGGTTCAAGAATATGCTGGGACAACCAGCGCACCAGCGCATGCTCGCTTTCCAGTTGCGATCCCGCTTCCTGGAGCAGTTCGCTGATATGTAAAATATCGGTTAGACGGCGTTCGCCCCCTGCCGTCGCCAGCAGGTTTTCCGCAATCTGGCGATTTGTCATCAGCGCACGCAGCATCGGCATGACGCCGCGTTTATGCCAGATTTGACGATAGCCGTCGAATTCTTCAACTACCGCATCCCAGGCATTCTCATCGTTATTTAATGCTTCAATATCCTGCGCATTCAGCCCCATCATTGAGGTCGCCAGCGCGCTACGCAGTGTGTTTTCACGTTCCGGCGTCATCACCGCTTGCAGCATCCACAGCAATTCCTGCGCTTCCAGCGTTTCAAATACGCTGTCACGGTTGGAAAGGTAGACGGAGGGAATCGCCAGTTGCGTCAGGGCATCGCGGACCAGCGCCGCCTCCTGGCGGCTACGAACCAGTACGCTGATGTCTGAGGCGCGTACCGGCCTGGATGCTTTACCGCTGACTAGTTGCGCATCACCAGAGTGTCCGGCCTTCAGCCAGTCGCGAATTTGCGTCGCGCACACCTGCGCCATGTAGTTCTGGTAGTCGCCTACGCCACAACTTTCCCCTTCCATCAGCCACATACTCATTGCGGGCTGCGTTTCACCGTGTAAAACAAACCGCAGCGACTGGTTTTTCTCTGCAAATTTTACCGGGCTAAAGGGGATTTCGCGGAACATAAAGGCGTCGTCCATCTGGCTGAAAAGCGTATTCACGCTATTGACCATGCCGGGGGCAGAACGCCAGTTGGTATCGAGCGTATAGTGTGCGCTGACTTCGCTGCGCGCCTTCATATAGGTGAAAATATCCGCACCGCGAAACGCATAAATAGCCTGTTTGGGATCGCCAATCAACAGCAGCGCGGTCTCTGGCTGATGCTGCCAGATCCGGCGGAATATGCGGTACTGCTGCGGATCGGTATCCTGAAATTCATCGATCATCGCGACCGGGAAACGGGTACGGATAGCCGCCGCCAGCGCATCGCCGCTGTCACTGCGCAACGCCGCATCCAGACGGCTGAGCATATCGTCAAAGCCAAGCTCGCCGCGTCGACGCTTCTCCTCAGCAACAGCGGAACGGATCTCCGCCAGCGCCCGGGTGATCACCAGATCGCGGAGAGTTAACGGTTCGCTAAGTAGTTCATCAATGGCGACGAAAAGCGGGTGCTGAGGCGTTACGCCCCCCGCTTTGGTGCGCTCTTGCAGAAAACGCTGTGAGAATTTCTCCAGCGCGTCAGGAAGCTGGTAACTCTGGGTTTCTTCCTGTGCCCATGCGCTGATCTTTTCGATCCACTTGCTCTGGTTACCGCGATTGAATTTACGTCGGTCGATCCCTGAGGCTTCCAGCAGACCGTCCAGCTCATCAACAGAGCCGCGCCATTGCTGCTTAATCCGGTTAATGCGGGCGAGAATTTGTTCGTGTCGGGAGGCCAGCGTTTCGTCATCGGACGGGGGAGCCTTGATCACCGGCGCTTCGCCCTGCAGATAGCGATCGATATCCCTCAATAGCGCCTGAGGACCTTTCCACGTTTCAAAAATGACCTGCGCAATGTCGCGGGACAACGGATAGCAATGCCGCCGCCAGAAGTCCGCGCACGCCTGATAACGCAGCAGTGATTCGTCTTCAATCAGTTGCTGTTCAAACAGCATGCCTGACTCAAAGGCGTTGAGGCTCAGCATGCGCTGACAAAAACCATGAATGGTAAACACCGCCGCTTCATCCATCTGTCTTTCAGCCAATAGCAGCCACTGGGCGGCCTGTTTTTTATCGGCTATTTCGTCTAACAAACGGGCATATAGCGGGTTGTCGGTGGTTTCACGCAGGCAGGCAATGCGCAGCTCATGAATGTTGCTACGAATTCGGCCACGCAGTTCCTCTGTGGCCGCCTCGGTAAAGGTGACCACTAACAGTTCTTCAACGGTCAGAGGACGTGGAAAGGCGGCAGAGCCGCCCAGTCCAAGCAGTAAACGTAAATACAGGGCGGCGATGGTAAAAGTTTTACCGGTGCCCGCAGAGGCTTCAATCAGGCGCTCGCCCGTCAGGGGCAAGCGCAGTGGATCAAGGGACTCAGCGGCATCATTCATTCTTGTCACTCATCAGGGGTAAGGTTTGCTGCAACGCGCTGACGGTCTGCCACACTTTCCAGCCTTCCGGGCGCACGTATTCTGCTTTCCCGTTCTGACTGCCGGAAACCTGTGACAGTATCGCCATGCCTTGCGGCTCAACCACCGCCTGATGGAAGAAGTCGGCAAGTTTTTGCGGCGTCAGCAGTTTAATCTGAGCCACTATTTTATCACGTGAATCGAAGCGCATATTGCCGCGATCAAAATCTTTGCTTAACTGTGAGGCTTCTTCCCCCAGCGTTTGCGGCGCCTGTAGCATTTGCGCAATGATCGCCTGCTGAATTTGTGCAAACTCTTCAGGTTTCATTGTCCGCAGCTTCGCTTCCGCCGTCGGGAAAAATGCTTTATAACGCTCCCAGAGGTCAGACGGTTGCTTATCACTGCTTTGTAACAGGAACCCCATCCCCCACTGACGCCCAACGCTCATCGGGAAAGCAAATACGGCATAGCCTAACTGCTCTTCAGTACGCAGTTGGTTGTAGAACCACGGCTGAACAATTTGCCCTAACATGGCGCTGTAGGCTGAACTGCTGTATTCGTCATAGCCAGTTGGCACAAATACCGCCGCCAGCGCAGAATCCGTGCTGCTGCCCGCTTTCTCAAAGATGACGGACTGCTTCTTGTCCACGACCACTTCTTTGTTCCGGCACCACTGCGAGCCCTTCGCGCCAAGCTGTTTCTGAATATCCTGCGCCATGGTTGTAGCCTGAGCTTTGCTCATATTACCCACCACCAGGAACTCAGGCCGCGCCCCCGCTTTTAACGCATCGCGGTAGGACATCACCTCTTGCAACGTAATGGATGGCAATAGCGCGCGACGTTCATCGCGTGAGAAATAGGGCACCTGAGACAGCATTTGCACCGGCATAATCGCCTGATCGTAGGCTTTACCTTTTTCCGCAGAGTCCATCATCTGGGCGTACCAGGATTTCGCCTGTGCCAGTTGTTCATCCGTTGAGGTGTAGCTGAAATAACCGCTCAATAACGCCTGAAAAAGCTGCGGCAGACGTTGAGTGTAACCGTTAGCGTTAAGCATCAGACCATTGTTAGCGTTGGTCGAAAAACCTATTCCCCCCACCGATGCCTGGTTGCTTAACTGATCGAGCGCGATTCCCGCCAGGTAATCGTTCAGGGCGAATAATACCTGGTTGCGCGCGCTGTCCATCGCTTTCGGGTTACGCAGGATCACGCTGACATCAGCCTTCGGCTCGCTGGCAAAATACTGGCTCGGCGCATACACCACGCGCAAATCCGGCTCATCGACGATCAGTTCCGGGTGAGCGTATTTTTTATCCGCTTTGATCAGCGTGAAATCATCCGGAATGTAGGGGTTCAGCTCTGGCAAAGACAGCGCAATGCCCTGTGCTTTTTGCTGCCAGTCAGCAAAGGTTTTGTCGCTGATTTTGTCCACCTGATAAGGCGCATCGACAAAATAAGCGGTTTTATTATGCGGTTCTTTCGCGCTGATATACCAGATACGCGCATTCTGCGGCGTCATCATTGCCAGACGTTGCGCAATGGCTTGCGCATCATATTGGTCGGCAATATTCACCGCATCCAACGTATGCTCGACGGGAACGCGGATCATGGTATCAGCCAGCCATTCCACGTAGTCCATATCACGAGTGATTGAAGGATAACGGAAATCGAGATCCAGCACGTGTGCCAGTTCGTTAAAGTAGCGTTTATCGACGCCTTTCTCACGTAACAGATTGAGATAGCTAAAGATGGCCGCAACAACTTCATCGCGGTTCGCCAACCCTTTGTCGGTTAACGTCGCAGAAATGGCTAATACCCCGCTGTTGCCATTCACCACCGGATCGGAATCGGCGCGAATGCCCTCCACCAGCCCCTGTTTTTGCAGCCAGTCGGACAGCGTACCAGGACTACGATTGCCAATCAGGTAGGTTATCAGTTCATCAGTTTTACTGCGGAACTTTGCGCTGTTGTTATCGATACGAAACTCGACGCGCAAGACTTTGCGCGGCATCGCCGGCACATAGTGGATGATGATGCCTTTCTGCGCGTCGGTGACAACCGGTACGGTGATTTCCGGTTTTTCGATATTTCTGTTCGGTACGCGGCCGAAAGTATCAGCGGCTATCCGCGCCAACTCTGGCAGTGGTTTATTACTATAAATCACCGCCTTCATCAGGTTCGCGGAGTAGTACTTTTCATGAAATTTTTGTAATGCCAGCACCACCGGGTTACCCGGTTTATCGCTTAATGTCTCCAGATTTCCGCCGGAGAAACGCGAGCCAGGGTGCGCCGGGTTGATCGTCTCAGCGCTAACCTGCGCCATACGCATCCCATCCCGGGTACGCGCCAGCGTCAGCTCGGAGTTCACCGCGTTACGCTCGCGATCGGCATATTTTTTATCCAGCAACGGATCGGCGATCGCGTCCGCCAGCCGATCCACTGCCCCCACCAGCGCGTCGTTTTCGACTTCAAGATAAAAAGCCGTACGGTAAGGCGCTGTGCTGGCATTGTGGCTGCCGCCATGCATTTTCAGGAATTCAGCCAGGCTGTCGGGCTGCGGGTATTTTTTCGAGCCCATCAGACACATGTGTTCGAGATAATGCGCCAGCCCCTGATGATCGTCCGGATCTTCCAGCGAGCCAACAGGCACCACCAGTGCAGAAAGGGATTTCACGGCCTGCGGATCGGATACCAGCAACACGACCATGCCGTTATCAAGGCGCACGGCCTGATACTGGCGGGTATCTTTATCGCTTTTACGGATGGTTTCAGCTAAAGGCTGCCAACCGGTATCTGCCTGACTTACGGGAACCCAAAGGGCGACGAACAACAGTAATGCGCTGAACCAGGTGCTGCGGGGCATTCACAAACCTCATCATTAACGTATTCACCTGTTCACTGCAAACCACGTATCAATACGTGGCATGAACAGGGCAAGACTTCGTGCTGAACAAGTCAGCATCTTCTCTTTTTAAGAATCAGTCCGTGACAGAATGCGCATCATAGTGGAAGCCATCAAATTGCGCAATTTTTATACAACCATCAGGACTGGTTAAAGCGAAAAATCGGTAACAGATAGCGCTGTGACTGTAAAACAATGCGTTCCAGCGTCTCGGCATCCAGTTGACGCCACAGGCGTTGATACCAGATATCATCGCCTTCGCCACGAACCATCATGTTGCCTTCATAAGCCTGCAAAAACTTACTGCGCGCTTTTTGCAACGTATCGTCGTCCTCTAACATGGCATCATTTGCAGCGTCATAACAGGTTTTTATCCATGCGCCGCCGCTTTCTGGTAATACCAGCAATGGCGACGACATGCCTTCCCGATATCCCTCAATGAGCTGCGACAAATACAGCAGCGCCTGTTCTGCCGCCAGTGGAGGGAAACGCCATTCCCCGTCTTTGCGCAGGAACAACCGACTCTCTCCCGTACCGCCACTGGCACAATAGACAAGATGTTCCAGCCAAAGTTGCACCCCCTGGGCAATGCTTATCAAAGATGGGCGCCAGCGCAACAAACCGTCCTCTTGCACCTGCGGCAACCAACCGGTGATTTGCACACCGTTACAGATGAGATCAATCTCCATGCTCTGGCAAGGCTGACGGCAGGCGATAATGCGTTCAGCCAGCGACTGCATCTCCTGACGCTGCGTATCCCACAGAATTTCGCCAAATGACCCATAGGGCAGCACGCCTGCCGCACGAAAACGGCGAAACAGTCGTTCAGCATCGTTCTCTTCAACCAGCGTGTTAAGCAATTGCTGATTAAGCTGATAGCGAGTTAATCCTTCCAGAACAAAAGGTTCTGTTTCCGGGATCTCACTTTCTTCAGAACGAAAGTTGACCTGCAAACGCATCTGAAAAAAGGCCCGTACCGGATGAGCCCAAAATCGCTGTAGCGTTTCCAGCGTTAACGTGGCTGGCATTTCAAAGGGGAGAGGCTGCACAAAATCCGTGTGCGCTTTTCCTGACAGGCTCGCCGCAGGCAGCCACTCCCGGGCATAGCTTTGCTGTTCGCCAGGCTGATAGTTTTGTGCGTCAAAAGGCATGCGGGTATGCAGACAGGTAATGTGCGCTTTTACCCGGGCCTCGCTTTGATCGCAGGTCAACGATTCGTCGCCCGGCAAATAGTGGCTTTGCCCGATGTAATCCATCAGTTCCTGCACCAATACCGACGGGAAGCGTTCGCTGTTATCCTGAATTGAGCGGCCAATGTAGCTGATGTAGAGCGTTTGCTGCGCCGAAATTAATGCTTCGAGGAACAGATAACGGTCATCATCGCGACGGCTGCGATCGCCCCGCATCGGTTTTTGACTCATCAGATCAAAGCCCAGCGGCGCAAGCTGACGCGGATAAACGCCATCGTTCATGCCCAGCAGGCATACAACCTTAAAAGGAATAGAGCGCATCGGCATCAGCGTACAAATGTTAACGGGCCCTGCCAGGAAGCGCTGGCTAATGCGTTCCTGGTCGAGACGCTGCGCCAGCTCATCACGTAGCAAGGAAAGCGGTACGGCATCGCCATACTCAGCCCCCAGTCCTTCAGTAATAATGGCCTGCCACTGCTGTTCAATCAGCGTCATCGCCGCTTCGGTATCCGCATCCGGCAGGAAGAAATCATTAAGCATGTCCCGACAAACAGGCAGCCACTCTTCCAGCGGGCGCTCCTGCGCCAGTCCTCGACGCCAGAGATTAAGCTGCATCAGCAACGAGGCCAGATGCCCTACCAGTTCCGCAATCAAACCGCTCGACTCATCATAGGGCAATACCGATTGCCACTCGCCCTGGGCGCTTTCCATCGCATAGCCGAGCAGCATGCGCGTTAAACCAAATTGCCAGGTATGCTGACCCGTTGGCGGAAGTTCCAGCTCACGCACGTTATCGTCGTCAATTCCCCAGCGAATACCTGATTCATTGACCCACAAACGAAGATAGCGCAGACCATCTTCATCAATATTGAAACGTGCCGCCAGCACGGGTACATCCAGTAATGCCAGCACATCCTCAGAGACAAAACGGCTATCCGGCAGCGACAGCAGACTGATAAAGGCCTGCAAGACGGGATGAGACTGACGCGCCCGACGGTCGGAAATCGCATAGGGTAAGTAACGGTCGGCTGGCGCGCTGCCAAAAACCGCCTGAATGAACGGGCTGTAGCTGTCGATATCCGCCACCATCACGATAATGTCGCGCGGCGTCAGCGTGGGATCTGCTTCCAGCATTGCCAGCAGTCGGTCATGAAGAATTTCCACTTCACGCTGAGGGCTATGGCAGACATGGAAAGTCACGCTGCTGTCGTTCACATCAAGCAGTCGTTTGTTGTCGCTCCGGGAATACTCGTCCAGCGTAACGCCCGCCACGGCCCGGCTTTGTAACTCGAGAATATCCGACTGAATGTTATGCAAAAGATTGTCTGGGGTTATATCGACAAACGCATCCAGCTCCTGGCTGTTTTCCAGTTCTGAAAGCAGATAAATATAATCACGTCCCAACTTACCCCACGAGGCCAGCATCGGGTTGCCTACATCCTGCTCACCATCACTGTTAAACAATCCTGCCGCATTCTGAGTATCACGAAACAGCGGCAGGTGACGTTCTTCAAAACTGTGCCGACGCTGACGCGCCAGCAACTTTGCCAGCCAGGCGGGATCTTTAATGTCGCCCCAATAGTAGCGACAAGGGTTGGTAAACAGCAGATGAATATCAATGTGCTTACCCAACGCCTGCAAGGCCTGCAGGTAAACCGGCGGTAGCGCCGAAATTCCGCAAATAAAGACGCGAGAAGGCAGCCCCTGCGGACATTCAGACGCATTTTCCAGGGTGTGAATAAATCGCTGATATAAATTGGCGCGATGCCAGCGCGGTTGACCCAGTTCAGCGGTGTATTCCACCAGCGCTTTCCACAACGGCGCCTGCCATGCCTGAGCCTCGCCGAGTCCTTCAATCTGGCGCCCCGCTTCCCACTGCGTTAACCAGTCAGGGCGATAAACTAAATACTGATCGAAAAGGTCCGCCGCGCGAGAGGAAAGCTGAAACAGCTTACGTTTATCGGTGTCGTCCGTCAGATAGTGTCGCAGCAGTGCGAAGTCATCGTTATCCAGCAATTGCGGCAGCAGAGTCATTAACTTCCAGCTCATGCTCTGTTTGCTGAACGCGCTCTCTTTCGGGATATCCGGCAGCACGCGCACAAACATATCCCAGATAAAACTCGCGGGTAGCGGGAAATCGATGTTGGCGGCGATACCGAATTTCTGTGCAAGGGTCATCTGTAGCCACTGCGCCATACCGGTGCTTTGCACCAGGATCATTTCCGGCTCAAAGGGATCGTCCAACCGCTCGCGCTCAACGATAAACTCCATTAACGCTTCCAGCACATCCAGACGATTGGAGTGGTAGACCCTTAACATAGCGGCTCCTGACTACTGACGGTTCGGGCAATGCAGACGTGTCATTTGACCTTGCCTGCCCAGAGGTGAAGAAATTTTAACGCTGATGCTGACACATCCTGCTTCCGTTGTCTGCATTCGGTTAACCTGCCAGTTCACAGGTGGTGAAAACGGATACAGCTGGGTTTGCTGCCAGGCGTGACGCCAGAGTTGCTGATACTGGTTTCTGACGATAAAACTGTTCATCAACGCCCGCTGGTATCCCGATAGCGCAGTCACAACCATGATCATCAGCACCATTGCCAGCATCACTTCCGGCAGGCTAAAACCACGTTGTCTGTTCAGGGAGTCTGACATAACGCTACCGCCTTTAACGGACAAAAATCGCTCCAGCCATGCGCCGAAAATTCGATATTGCCATCGATAACCGCTCCCTGACGCCATAACGATACCCCTTCATAATGCGCAATAAGCAGCACGGAAGTCTCAGTAAGTCGTCGCAGGCAAACCGCGACATCCTGCCCGGTATAACGCCGACACTGTAAAGCCGGTTGTAAGCCCCAGGACTGCATGCGTCCCCATTCGATGGCGGATTGCACTACCGCCTGCCGTTGCAAAGACCGACTTTCCGTTGTAACACGCGATGCAAAACTCGTTTCTTGTCGGCTAACACCCTGCAATAACAGGCTGCCGAGCACCAGCAGTAGCAGGACCATCGCCAGGGACGAAACACCTCGCTCACTATTCACAGGTTGAAACCTGTCACACTGTAAAAGGCTTCAATGACTTTTTGCGGTTCGACGTTGCTCACTCCGCGCAAACGCAACGTAAGGAGTGGTTGAAATCCGCGAATATTCAGGCGCTCAACCTTAAACGCCTGAATCTCTATCGTGGCTGGAGCGGTCATTTTCTCCCACCCTTTGCCATTACAACTCGTTGCTCCTCGCTGGGTCTCCAGGACTTTGTCCTGTAAACGAAATCCGATGGTATCGGACTCTTTCGCGGGAACGCTCTCCCAAATGCCGTTACTGTTGGCATCCCAACGGGCAATGACACAGTCACCCTTAGCCGATATCACCAGTCCCTCTCCGACACAGCTTCCCCGGCAATACCCTGCCCGCTGAAGATGTTTTGCCACGGTATAGACCCGCTGCCATATTTCATCCTCCAGCGCTAGCTGGCGCGTATTGCGTAGGATCTCTCGCTGCAGAGCGGGTAAAAATCGCGCTGCGCTAAGCAGTAAAATGCTACTAATGACCATAGCAATGAGCACCTCCAGCAGTGAAAAACCCCGCTCGTTTACAGACATGACCTGGCCTCATCGCGCTCGCAAAGCCTGATCCGCCCCCAGCCTGACACCACCACGCGCCATTCGCCTGCCGCATTTTTCAGACGAATATGTCCAGCCCATGCCGTATTGCGCAGCCCATAAAAAGCCAGTGAAGGCGTTATCTCTGCCATTTCGACATCGTCCCAGCGCGGTGCAAACACCAGCGGTGAAGTCGGTTTACACCCGTCTTGTAAAGCCGCAGAACTGACCAGACACCACGATGGCCCATCCTCCATCACGCTTATCACGTGATCGCGGTTACGCCAGTTAGCATCTTCACGTAATTGCAGCAGGTAGTCCCGCACCTGACAGGCGGTCTGCCACAGGCGCTGTTGTTGTTGCCAGGACTGCCAGCCATACAACCCGGACGCGCCAAGCGCCGCGACAATCAGCATCGCAATCAGGGTTTCGAGAAACGTGTAGCCTTGTTGTTTGTTCATGCCGCCAGTATGGCGTGAGGAAAATGAATAACGAGCGGGAAATTCGGTTTCTACGGCGAGCTACGGGGAATATTTGACGCGTTGCAGAGCGTTGCAATATTTCAGGAACCCGCACCGAAGAATGAAATGACAGACAAAAAAAACCGACGCGCGAAGGCGTCGGTTGTGACAGCATCAAGCCCGGTTAGATAGCTACTGGCGCTTTAATACCGGGATGTGGATCGTAGCCTTCGATTTCGAAATCTTCGAAGCGATAATCAAAGATAGATTCAGGCTTACGTTTGATGATCAGCTTCGGCAACGCGCGCGGTTCGCGGCTAAGCTGCAGATGCGTTTGATCCATATGATTGCTGTACAGGTGCGTGTCGCCGCCGGTCCAGACAAAATCACCCACTTCAAGGTCGCACTGCTGCGCCATCATGTGTACCAGTAAGGCGTAGCTGGCAATGTTGAATGGCAGACCGAGGAACACATCGCACGAACGCTGATACAGCTGGCAGGAGAGCTTGCCATCCGCCACATAGAACTGGAAGAAAGCATGGCACGGCGCCAGCGCCATCTTATCCAGCTCACCGACGTTCCATGCGGAAACGATGATGCGTCGAGAGTCCGGGTCATTTTTCAGCTGGTTTAGCACCGTGGTGATCTGGTCAATATGGCGACCGTCCGGCGTTGGCCACGCGCGCCATTGTTTGCCATAAACCGGGCCTAAATTACCGTTTTCATCAGCCCATTCATCCCAGATTGAGACGTTGTTTTCATGCAGGTAGGCAACGTTAGTATCGCCCTGCAAAAACCACAGCAGCTCATGAATGATCGAGCGTAAATGGCAGCGTTTGGTCGTAACCAGCGGGAACCCTTCCTGCAGATTAAAACGCATCTGATGACCAAAAATGGAAAGCGTTCCGGTTCCGGTACGGTCGTTTTTCTTTGTGCCTTCATCCAGCACTTTTTGCATCAGTTCTAAATACTGTTTCATGGTTCCTCAGGAAACGTGTTGCTGTGGGCTACGGCGGTACGCCCAAACCATCATAATAATGCCTGCGACAATCATCGGGATAGAAAGGATCTGTCCCATGCTGATGTACTGCACCCAGGTGCCGGTAAACTGTGCGTCCGGCTGGCGGAAGAATTCAACGATAATACGAAACGCGCCATAACCAATCAGGAACAGACCGGACACCGCACCCATAGGACGCGGCTTGCGAATGTACAGGTTCAGAATGATAAACAGTACAACCCCTTCCAGCGCCATCTCATAAAGCTGCGAGGCGTGACGCGGCAGAGAGCCGTAGGTATCAAAAATGGACTGCCACTGCGGGTTGGTTTGCAGCAGTAAAATATCTTCGGTACGGGAGCCCGGGAACAGCATGGCATACTTGAAGTTCGGGTCGACGCGTCCCCACAGTTCACCGTTGATAAAGTTGCCCAGACGCCCTGCGCCCAGACCAAACGGGATCAGCGGAGCGATGAAATCAGAAACCTGGAAGAACGAACGCTTGGTGCGTCTGGCGAAGATAATCATCACCAGAATCACACCGATAAGCCCGCCGTGGAAGGACATGCCGCCATCCCAGACGCGGAACAGATACAGCGGATTATCGAGGAACAATGGGAAGTTATAGAACAGTACGTAACCAATACGTCCGCCGAGGAAAACCCCGAGGAAGCCTGCATACAGTAAGTTTTCTACTTCATTTTTAGTCCAGCCACTGCCCGGACGATTAGCACGGCGCGTCGCCAGCCACATCGCGAAAATAAAACCCACCAAATACATCAAGCCGTACCAGTGAAGCGCGACGGGTCCGATTGAGAAAATGACCGGATCGAAATCCGGAAAATGCAGATAGCTACTGGTCATCTGTCACCACAAGTTCTTGTTATTTCGCTGAAGTCAGACAGCAATTGATAAGCGCGCCTGCATAAAGCAGGCGCTCCAAAGGTGCGAATGATAGCACAAGGGGATCGCAGCGGATGCCGGGAAGATGTAAAAGATCTGTATAGGTAATCTTTCCCCCGTAATGCCTGACAGCGTTACGCTTATCAGGCCTACAGTCCCCCGCGAATCAGCCCCCCCATGCCACGGCGCTCCATAAAGGCCGCCACCTGATGGCGTACTTCTGCCGCCATCTGCGCTTCCAGGCTGCGCTGGGCCAGCGTTTGCGCCTCGCCAAAATCGATATGGCGCAGCAGATATTTCACGCGGGCCACGGATCGACCGTTCATTGATAAATGACGGAAACCCAGGCCGATCAGAATGGCCACGCACATCGGATCGCCCGCCATTTCACCGCATAAGCGCAAATCGATACCGCTTCTTTCGGCTTCTTGCGCAATCATCGCCAGCGCACGTAACATCCCCGGATGCAGGCTGTCATAAATGCTGGCCACCCGCGTATTGTTACGATCAACGGCCAGAATGTATTGGGTGAGATCGTTGGTTCCGACCGAGATAAAGTCTATCCGGTTAGCCAGATGCGGCAACATAAACACCATCGACGGAACTTCCAGCATGATGCCGATGCGCGGTTTCGGGATTGCGTAACCGATCATCTCTTCCACTTCGCGTCCGGCGCGTTCAATCAGGCGTCGCGCTTCGTCCACTTCATCAATACTGGTCACCATCGGCAGTAAAATGCTCAGGTTACCGGTTGCCGCGTTTGCACGCAGCATGGCCCGGACCTGGATCAAAAAGATCTCCGGTTGATCGAGCGTAATGCGGATCCCACGCCAGCCAAGGCATGGGTTCTCTTCACTGATCGGCATGTAGGGCAGCTGTTTATCGGCCCCGACATCCAGCGTCCGCAGAGTCACCGGCTTGTCGTTAAACATTTGCAGCATCCCTTGATACTGCGCAACCTGTTCTTCTTCCGAAGGAAAGCCGCTTTGCAGCATGAAAGGAATTTCTGTGCGATACAGACCAATTCCATCGATCCGACTGCCCAGCTTCTCTTCATGTTCCGGGCTGAGACCCGCATTGAGCATCACCTTCACGCGCTCGCCGCTTTTTAACTGCGCCGGTTGGTTAACGTCATCTTCCGCCAGACGGCTCAGCTCGATCTCTTCGCTGATAAGGCGCTGGTATTCCTGGACCAATACCGGTTCCGGATCGACCAGCACTTCACCACGATAACCATCCACCACCAACGTTCGACGGTGTAGTACTGACGGCTGGATATCAGCCCCCATGACGGTAGGAATACCCAGCGCACGCACCATAATCGCCGCATGAGAGTTGGCTGCGCCGTCCCGGACAACCACGCCGACTAACCGGTCCTGGGGAAGTTCCGCCAGCGTCGTAGCGGAAAGCTCATCCGCCACCAGCACAAAACGTTCCGGCCAGGCATTCGGTCCCTGGATCGAGTCGTCAAGATGGAACAGCAGACGCTGGCCCAGCGCGCGTAAATCTCCGGCCCGCTCTTTGAGATAGTTATCGCTCAGCGCGGCAAACTGTTCGGCAAATTTTTCGATGATCGTTTTAACGGCCCACTCAGCCACCGAGCCGTTATCCACTTCCGCAAACAGTTCGCGGCGCAGACGGGTATCGGAAAGCAGGTGCGAGTAGAGATCAAAGATCGCCGCCGTTTCTTTCTGCGCCCCGGCGGTAAAGCGTTTGCTGTAACGGCGGAATTCGTTCGCCGCCTCTTCCAGCGCGCCGGTCAGCCGCTCGCGTTCAAGCACCGGGTCCAGCGTTGAAGCCTGATAGACCTGCTCCATCAGCGGTAGCGTTGCATCCTGCCAGCCTTCGGCAATGGCTACGCCGGGAGCGGCAGGCAATGCACGGATACGCGTTTGCCGGTATTGGCCGAACAGTGCGTTCAGTTGCGACTGGGAAAGTATGGCCGCCATTTGCGTGGCGAGCGTCACCAGGAAAGACTCTTCGCTTTCGTCGTACTGACGTAATTCACGCTGTTGCACCACCAGCACACCTAACAGCTGACGACGCTGAATAATCGGTACGCCTAAGAACGCACGAAAGCGCTCTTCTTTTACCGAAGGGATGTATTTAAAGCTGGGATGTTTTTGCGCATCGGCGAGGTTGATAGGTTCCGCCAGCCTGCCAACCAGGCCAACGATACCTTCATCAAACGCGAGTGCGACGGTGCGACCACGTGGTTTTTTCAGACCTCGTGTCGCCATGAGGTAATAACAACGTCGGTCGTGATCGGCCAGATAGACCGAGCAGACCTCTGTATCCATCGCAAGACAGATGTCGGTAACCAGTATATTGAGCGCCTCATTAAGACGCGGAGCACTGGCCACCTTTTCGACTATTTCGCGCAGGCGGGTGAGCATAATTTGCGTAGCTTAACCTCTTTTACGTCTGTACGCAGGTGCGCTTTGCGGTTTAGGAGTGCTCTCCTGAAGCGCCATGACAACACTTGCGAATTCTTTCATCACCCTGCGATAGACATCGCGTTTAAATGACACCACCTGTCGAACCGGATACCAGTAACTCACCCAGCGCCAGCCGTCGAACTCAGGTGTACTGCTGGTTTGCATATTAATTTCAGCATCGCTGCTGACCAATTGCAGAAGAAACCATTTTTGTTTCTGGCCGATACAAACCGGCTTTGTGTCCCAACGCACCAAACGTTTCGGTAACTTGTAACGCAACCAGTTACGAGTAGAAGCAAGGATCCGTACATCTTTACGGCTGAGACCCACTTCTTCAAAGAGTTCCCGGTACATCGCCTGCTCTGCCGTCTCTCCTGCGTTTATCCCACCTTGTGGGAATTGCCAGGAGTGCTGACCAAATCGCCGGGCCCACATGACCTGCCCCTGGCGGTTACAAATTACTATCCCTACATTCGGGCGGTAGCCATCGTCATCAATCACCGGACTACCTCAACATAAACCTTATATACAAACGATTGTTTCACACTCCTGAGAGGCGGTAAACCACTCTGTTAAGGGTGCGATATTCTAATAACAATTGAATAACTCACAGCGAAGCCCCGAGTTATAAACAGAAGAAGGGCATTCTGGGCGATTTTATTCACCTTTTCTGTGGATATAGTTGTGAAGAAGTACGGAATTACTATGGGAAAACCCAGAACAGTCCGAATAAGACATTCGTCACATATAAAAAATAGTCTTATATATTCATTAAGTTAAAAACGATCGATACCAACGCAAACACATAAATGTGATGTGTATCACGCACACGATCTTCACGCTGATGAAAGATCGACCAGCGTTGGTTTTATCCACAGATTATGCCAATAAGTTAGGCACAATTTGTGTAAAAATTCGATTTTCGTCGCACGTCAAGGCTGTAAATTGAAACAGTAGTGGGGGTTTTTCACAGTTATCCCATCTTTCTGTGGATAACATGGTGTAAGATCCTGTTCATTGTCAGTGACCAGAATTGGAAAACCCGCATTGCTGTTGCGCAACTGCGCGCGTGTGAATATAAAAACCAATATAAATCATATAATTGAATAAAGCATGTGGAAAAAGATAAACTCTGTCCACACGGTATAAAATCATTGCTCATTTTTTCACCTAAGGGTTAATCCGATGCCAGAACTCCATCCGCTACTTTCTCCACCTGACTCTGAAGCCCAATTGCTGACTCAGGCGCGGCAGCTTGCGGGCTACTCGTTGGGAGAATTAGCGACCATGGCGGGACTCGTCGCCCCCAGGGATCTCAAGCGTGATAAAGGCTGGATTGGCGTCCTACTGGAGATTTGGCTGGGTGCCAGCGCAGGCAGCAAGCCGGAGCAGGATTTTGCGGCGCTGGGCGTGGAGCTGAAAACGATCCCTGTGGACAGTCTTGGCAGACCGCTGGAAACCACCTTCGTATGCGTAGCGCCGTTAACTGGCAATACAGGCGTCACCTGGGAAACCAGCCATGTGCGGCACAAACTTAAACGCGTACTGTGGATCCCGGTAGAGGGTGAACGCAGTATTCCACTGGCTGAACGTCGCGTCGGCTCGCCCTTGCTCTGGAGCCCGAACGACGAAGAAGACCAGCAATTACGGTTGGACTGGGAAGAACTAATGGACATGATTGTGCTAGGCCACGTCGAACGCATCACCGCTCGCCATGGGGAAGTGTTACAACTGCGTCCCAAAGCCGCCAATGCCCGAGCGCTTACCGAAGCAATTGGCGCCCATGGCGAACCCATCCTGACCCTGCCGCGCGGGTTTTATCTGAAAAAGAACTTCACGCGCGCATTGCTTGAGCGGCATTTCTTATTCCAGCCGCAATAGGCACTGCCCGGCCTTTCACCCGCCGCGTTACGGGCCTATAATTACCGCTTCTTTTTTTTGGCAGGACTTTGCTCGATGTTATTTGCATGGATAACCGATCCTAACGCCTGGCTTGCGCTCGGTACGCTGACGCTGCTGGAGATCGTTCTTGGGATCGACAATATTATTTTCCTCTCTCTGGTTGTAGCCAAACTTCCGACAGCGCAACGCAATCATGCCCGACGTATTGGGCTGGCGGCAGCAATGATTATGCGTCTGGCGCTGCTGGCCTCTATCGCCTGGGTAACACGGCTGACAAACCCGTTGTTCGAGGTATTTGGCGAGGCGATTTCGGCGCGCGATCTGATCCTTCTGCTCGGCGGGTTGTTCCTGATCTGGAAAGCCAGTAAAGAGATCCACGAATCCATTGAAGGTGAGGAAGAGGGACTGAAAACCCGCGTCTCTTCATTCCTGGGCGCGATTGTGCAGATCATGTTGTTAGACATTATCTTCAGTCTGGATTCCGTAATTACAGCGGTAGGCTTGTCTGACCATCTGTTTATCATGATGGCGGCGGTGGTGATTGCCGTGGGCGTGATGATGTTTGCTGCTCGCCCAATTGGTGAGTTTGTCGATCGTCACCCTTCAGTGAAAATGCTGGCGCTCTCTTTCCTGATTCTGGTCGGTTTTACGCTAATTCTGGAAAGTTTCGACGTCCACGTTCCGAAAGGATACATCTATTTCGCCATGTTCTTCTCTATCGCGGTAGAGACACTGAACCTGTGGCGTAATAAAAAAAATCCGCTCTGATGAAATCTGTCGCTCCCCGCAAGGGGAGCGAATACCGCGCCGGACCTACCTCTTCTCACAGTTTAAGATTTTACTGCTTTCGTCATGCATAACTTCGCGTTATTACTAAACTATTGTCAGACGCAGGCCATGAGAGGATAAGCAGATGAAAAAATGGGCAGTTTTGATTTCCGCCGTAGGACTGGCTTTTGTAGTTTCTGGGTGCAGCAGCGATTATGTAATGGCGACAAAAGATGGCCGGATGATCCTGACCGACGGAAAACCAGAGATTGACGATGATACCGGTCTGGTGAGCTACCACGATCAGCAAGGCAATGCGATGCAGATCAACCGCGACGATGTATCTCAAATCATTGAACGCTGATGGTTGAGGTCAGCAGCGCGCTGGCCTTAACAATTTTACTTCCCTTTTTCTCTTCCCTCAGCCATTTTTATAATCCTTATGTTGTGATTATAAAAAGGAAACGGCTATGCAATATCACCGTATACCCCACAGCTCGCTGGAAGTCAGTACACTGGGGCTGGGCACAATGACGTTTGGTGAACAAAACAGCGAAGCCGACGCCCATGCACAGCTCGATTATGCCGTGGCACAAGGCATAAATTTGATCGACGTTGCCGAGATGTATCCGGTTCCGCCGCGTCCTGAAACCCAGGGGCTCACCGAAACTTACGTGGGCAACTGGCTAGCCAAACACGGTAGCCGCGAAAAGCTAATCGTGGCGTCGAAGGTCAGTGGGCCATCACGTAACAACGACAGCGGCATTCGACCAAATCAGGCGCTGGACCGTAAAAATATCCGTGAAGCGCTGCACGACAGTCTGAAAAGACTGCAAACCGATTACCTGGATCTGTATCAGGTTCACTGGCCGCAGCGCCCCACCAACTGCTTTGGTAAGTTAGGCTACAGCTGGACGGACTCCGCGCCGGTCGTCTCCCTGTTGGATACGCTGGACGCGCTGGCTGAATTTCAGCGCGCGGGAAAAATTCGCTACATCGGCGTTTCCAATGAAACCGCGTTTGGCGTGATGCGTTATCTGCATCTGGCGGACAAACACGATCTGCCGCGCATCGCCACTATCCAGAATCCCTACAGCCTGCTGAACCGTAGCTATGAAGTTGGACTGGCAGAAGTCAGCCAGTACGAAGGGGTTGAACTACTGGCCTATTCTTGCCTGGGCTTCGGTACGCTAACCGGTAAGTATCTGAACGGCGCGAAGCCTGCCGGCGCACGTAATACGTTGTTTAGCCGTTTCACACGCTACAGCGGTGAGCAAACGCAAAAGGCCGTTGCAGCCTATGTGGATATCGCGAAACGCCATAATCTGGATCCTGCGCAAATGGCGCTGGCATTCGTGCGTCGTCAGCCGTTTGTCGCCAGCACCCTGCTGGGAGCAACGACGATGGAGCAGTTAAAAACCAACGTTGAAAGCCTGCATCTGGCGTTGAGCGAAGAAGTACTGGCCGAGATTGAAGCGGTGCATCAGGTGTATACCTATCCTGCACCATAACGGTTAGTGCCTGATGGCGCTACGCTTATCAGGCCTACAGAAAGCATTCCCTGTAGGCCGGATAAGGCAACTACATGTCACAGACTAATGGCGGCGCTGCCAAATCCATAGCGCCGCAATCGCCAATGCGAACAGCGCGCCAAACCCTATACCAATCGCTACCGCCGGGATCCCCACCAGCACCGCCAGCGAGTAAATACCCAGCATCAGCAGCATCGCGCTGTTTTCCCCCAGGTTTTGCACCGCAATCGCATTACCCGCACCGACGCTTTTCTTGCCCCGCTCCTGTAACAACGCATTCAGCGGCACCACAAAGAACCCGCCTGACACGCCGATAAGCATCAGCAACGCGTAGGCCGGAAGCAGCGCATGTTGCAGCGAGAAGATCAGCACCACGACGCCAATCAGGATCCCCGCAGGCATACAGCGCGACACGGTTTCCAGCGTCACCAGCTTCGCTGCCGCACCCGCGCCGACCACAATCCCAATCGCCACCATGGCATTCAGGTAAGTAGGTGTGGCGTTATCGGTGATGCCCAGCGCCACCGGCACCCACAGCACCAACAGAAAACGCAGCGTGACGCCAGCGCCCCAAAAGAGGCTGGTTCCCACCAATGAGAAACGCGTTTCACCGTTACGCCACAGCGAAGTGGCCGCACAGAAAAAACTGCGGGTCATTTTCCCCAAATGCCAGGACTGGCCAGGGCGAGCCGCGGCCAGCTTCGGAATAAACAGGTTAGCCACTACGGCGCCCGCATAGGCCAGCGCACAGGCAGAAAGCGCAGCAATCACGTGCCAGTCGGCCAGCACGCCCCCCGCCACAGAACCGAGTAAAATCGCGGCAATGGTGGAGGCTTCCATCAGGCCGTTAGCTTTCACCAGTTTGTCGCCAGTGGTCAGTTCACCGAGAATGCCATACTTGGCTGGTGAATACGCCGCCGCGCCGATCCCCACCAGCGTATAGCCGAGAAACGGATTAACGCCGAAACAAATACTCGCCGCGCCCAGCAGCTTCATGCCGTTAGCGAACATCATCACCCTGCCTTTGGCAAAGCTGTCCGCCACCTGCCCGACAAAGGGCGCAAACAGGATGTAAGCGCCCACAAACACCATTTGCAGGATCGGCTGACTCCAGTCCGGATAAAATTGTTCCTTAAGCAAAGCCAGCGTGGCGAACAGTAAGGCGTTATCGCCAAACGCCGACAGGAACTGCGCGGCGATAACGGACATCATCCCTTTGGACCAGATAGAAGTGTTAGTGTGCACTGACTCACTCATGTTGTTTTTCCGGCTCATCGACCCAGCTTTTCAGCGTGACAAAATCCGGCTTACCGCTGCCGAGTAATGGGAGTTGTTTCAGGTGGCGAATATCACGCGGCACGGCAAGTTCAGGCACGCCGTGCGCTCGCGCATACTGCTGCAGTTTTTCGCGCGTCAGTTCACTGTCGGTGGTGAACAGCACCAGCGCCTCGCCTTTGCTGGCATCGCTTTTGATCGCCGTGGCGTGCATTTTATCCGCAGATACCGCCAGCGCCAGTTGCTCAACCATTTCCAGCGAGACCATCTCTCCGGCAATTTTAGCAAAACGCTTGGCGCGTCCCTGGATCTGTACAAAGCCGTTTTCATCAAAGCGCACGATGTCTCCGGTGTCATACCAGCCGTGCTCAATCTCACCCTGCGCATTTTCTGCCGTCGGCACTTCCAGCACGCCGGGTTTTTCGACGCGCAAATAGCCGCTCATAATATTAGGGCCTTTCAGCTGTAAACGCCCTCCGTCCTCAATGCCTGGAACAGCTAACAGTCGGGCATCCATACCGGGCAAGATGCGCCCTACCGTTCCTGATTTCGCCGCCATCGGCACGTTGATTGACACCACTGGCGCACATTCCGTCACGCCATAGCCTTCAAGGACGCGCAGACCAAATTTCTCCTGCCACAGCTGTTTTGTGGTGTCTTGCAGTTTTTCCGCTCCCGCCACCACATAGCGCAGACGGTGAAAATCATAGGGATGCGCGAAACGCGCGTAGTTGCCAAGGAACGTTGACGTACCAAACAGTACGGTGCAGTTCCGGTCGTAGACCAGCTCCGGCACAATGCGGTAATGCAGCGGGCTGGGATAAAGAAACACTTCTGCGCCGGTCAGCAACGGCGTGAATAATCCCACCGTCAGACCAAAGGAGTGGAATAGCGGCAACGCAGACATAAAGCGGTCGTCGGCGGTGAAATCGGCGATGGTTTTAATCTGCTCGACGTTCGCCAGAATGCTCTTGTGGCTGTGTACCACACCTTTCGGATGACCTTCCGAGCCAGAGGTAAAGAGGATTACCGCGGCCTCTTCCGGCTGCTGTTTCACCTGCGCCAGATGCGGCGCCAGCAGGTGTGAGAAAATCCACAGCTTATCGCTAAACGTCACATCGGCTTTCAGGTCTTCCAGGTAAACCCAGCGCACCTGGGTGAGCTGCTCCGGTAAATGCCAAAGTTTGCCTTTATCGAGAAACTGTCGGGAAGTGAAGATAGTTTTGATTTCTGATGCAGTAATGGCGCTGGTTAGCCCTTTTACACCTGCTGTATAGTTCATCATCGCCGGAATACGTCGACGCGCAATAGCGCCAAAAATGACCGCCGCGCTGATCCCCGCGTTTGGCAGCATCAGGCCAATTTTTTCACCCTCAGAGGTATATTTCTCCAGAATACGGGCCACAAACAGCGTCTTAGTCAACAGTTTACGGTAGCTGTCCGGCGTAAAGTTAACATCTTCAATGCAGTTTTTGCCTGCGCCAAAGCGATATTTCGCCGCCAGCAGAGACTCATAAAGCGTTTCACGCGGGCGCACCGCCATGCGCGCTTCCATCATAATTTGATGCAGCATTTCACCCGCGATTTTGCGGCGATCGCGAGCACGCGGCGCTTCCGGCATCGGCATATGGGTCGGCGGCAGGATGTGCAAGCGAATACGCGGGAAGAATCGCTGTTTAACCAGACCTTTCAGGCGACTAAAGCGTGACAGCTCCGCGCCTTCGATGCGCACAGGAACCACCGTGGCCCCTGACTTTGCCGCGACAAACCCGGCGCCGTCATAGATTTTCATCAATGAACCGGTGGTCGAAATACGCCCTTCCGGGAAAATAACCACCGGACGTCCCTGCTCGACCAGGCGAACCAGATGTTTAATCGACATCGGTTTGGTCGGGTCTAACGGCACGAAATCAATCAGCGGGGTCAGCCAGCGCATGTACCATTGCTGGCTTATAGAGGTGTAAACAGCAAAAACGGGGCGAATCGGTAAAAAAAGCGCCAGCAGGATGCCGTCGATAAATGAGACATGGTTGGGAGTAATTAGAACGCGTTCTCCCTGTAGCGCGCTGATATCGCCCGTGACGCGAACGCGGAAAAGCACGCGAAACAGATTACGAAAAAAGCCAAATAGCATCTCAACTCCCTGTGCCATTAATTACATAAACATTAATGATGGGAGAGTATACGAGTTGGGGAATGGGCGCGACAGGTAACTGGTGAATACAATCCGAAAAAAAACCTGCGCATCCGCGCAGGTCGGTGCAAGAGACAGGTACGAAGTGCGTACCGAATAATCTCACCAATCAATACCTCTGGGATCTTGATTGTGGTCGTCAGCAGCCAGATACGCCAGTGCGAAAACGCAAAGGAATGAACCCAAATGCAACGAGTTGTGTAAATTATCGGTTACTGTTACAGATAGGCCGAAGACAAAAAAAAACCTGCGCATCTGCGCAGGCTGGTGTAAATCTAGTGATCAACCCGAAAGTTGATTTCACCTATCAATACCTCTGGGATCCCAACTTTAGCAATCTGCTCAGTGCCCTCACCAGCAAACAATCGCAACAGCACATCGCAAAGTGTAAGTAAAAATTAGCGTTTTCTATTTTCTGTCTTACTTCGCTCGTGCGCGCTCACATTTGCGACGTCCTGACAGGCAATCTGCTTGAACAGCCAGCCGTTTTCCGTAACACTGACACAATGTAAGCGTTTACCCACAACAGGTACTATCATGGCGACCATAAAGGATGTAGCCCGACTAGCTGGTGTATCAGTCGCCACCGTTTCTCGAGTGATTAATGATTCCCCCAAAGCCAGCGAAGCATCGCGTCTGGCCGTAACGAGTGCAATGGAATCACTCAGCTACCACCCCAACGCCAACGCGCGTGCGCTGGCGCAACAATCTACCGAAACCGTCGGACTGGTGGTTGGTGATGTGTCAGATCCATTTTTTGGGGCAATGGTTAAAGCTGTCGAGCAGGTGGCCTATAACACCGGTAATTTTTTACTGATCGGCAACGGCTACCATAATGAACAGAAGGAACGTCAGGCGATTGAACAGCTTATTCGCCACCGCTGCGCTGCGCTTGTTGTCCACGCCAAAATCATCCCGGATGCAGATCTGGCTTCATTAATGAAGCAAATCCCCGGCATGGTATTAATCAACCGAATTCTGCCAGGATTCGAACAACGCTGCGTTGCCCTCGATGACCGCTTCGGCGCGTGGTTGGCTACCCGACACCTTATTCAGCAGGGCCATACGCGTATCGGTTATCTGTGCTCCAATCACACCATTTCAGATGCGGAGGATCGCCTGCAAGGCTATTACGATGCGCTGACGGAGAGCAATATACCGATTAACGATCGGCTGGTGACCTTTGGCGAGCCGGATGAGAGCGGCGGTGAGCAGGCCATGACCGAGTTGCTTGGCCGTGGTAAAAACTTCACGGCTGTAGCCTGCTATAACGACTCAATGGCGGCTGGCGCGATGGGCGTGTTAAATGATAACGGCATTGATGTACCGGGAGAAATTTCCCTGATCGGCTTCGATGATGTGCTGGTTTCCCGCTATGTGCGTCCACGTTTGACCACGGTACGCTATCCGATAGTGACGATGGCGACCCAGGCCGCTGAACTGGCGCTTGCGCTGGCGGAGAAGCGACCCGCACCTGAAATCACCCACGTATTTAACCCAACTCTGGTGCGCCGCCACTCCGTTTCGACGCTGACAGAGCCGGGCAATTCTTCGTCAAACGATTAACCAGGATAGCGTCATGACCACGATGTTGGACGTTTCACGACACGCTGGCGTCTCAAAAGCGACCGTTTCGCGCGTGCTGAATGGTACGGGTCAGGTAAAAGAGAGCACGCGCCAGAAAGTGTTTAAGGCCATGCAGGCACTTGATTATCGACCCAATTTTTTAGCGCGTTCTTTAGCGAACCGAACCAGCAATAGCATTGGCCTGGTGGTTTCCACGTTTGATGGATTCTACTTTGGCCGCCTGCTGCAACAGGCTTCGCGCCAGACGGAATCTCACGGTAAGCAGTTGATCGTCACCGACGGTCACGACACGCCGGAGCGTGAACAGGAAGCCGTGCAAATGCTGGCCGACAGGCAGTGTGATGCCATTATTCTCTATACCCGTTATATGAGTGAGCAGGCGATTATGTCACTGATGAACAGCATTGCTATGCCGTTGCTGGTCATTAACCGTGATGTCAGTCAGGCCCGCGATCGCGCGATTTTCTTTGAACAGGAAGAAGCCGCGTTCCAGGCGGTCAATTATCTGATCTCCCAGGGGCATAGCGATATTGCCTGCATCACCGTGCCGGGCCATACCCCTACCGGTAAATCACGTTTGATGGGATATCGTAAAGCGCTGGAAAAAAACGGTATTCCCTGGGACCCCGGCAAGGTTAAATACGGCGATTCAACGATGACGCGTGGCTATGAAGCCTGTCGTGAGCTGCTGGAGGAAGGGGTGACATTCAGCGCCCTGTTCGCCTGTAACGATGACATGGCATTAGGTGCATCAAAAGCGTTGCATCAGGCTGGCCTGAAGATCCCGACGGACGTCTCGCTGTTTGGTTTTGACGATGCGCCCAGCGCTAAATGGCTGGAGCCGGGACTCTCTACCGTCTATCTGCCGATTGACGCCATGATAACAACGGCAATTGACCAGGCTATCCGTCTGGCCAACGGTGAGAGCGTAGAGCCGATCCCACCGTTTACCGGCAAACTGGTGTTGCGGGAATCGGTGACAACGGGGCCGTACTTTAAGTAATCAGATGCCGGATGGCGCTACACTTATCCGGCTTTTCACAACGCTGTATTCAGATTAATTCCAGCGCCAGTAGCTCATCAATAGTCTGACGACGACGGATCAGTCGCGCCACGCCGTGATCAAACAACACCTCCGGCAGCAGCGGGCGACTATTGTAGTTTGACGACATTGACGCGCCGTACGCCCCGGTATCATGCAGCACCAGATAATCCCCCGGCACCACCGCTGGCAGTAGACGGGTTTCCACATTTCCGCCTTCCTGCTGGGTAAAGACGTCGCCGGACTCACACAGCGGCCCGGCTACTACGGTTTCTATTTGCGCGGCTTGCTCCAGAGAACGGCCATCTCCCGCCAGTGCAGAGATATGGTGATAGCTACCGTACATCGCTGGGCGCATCAGATCGTTGAAGCCTGCGTCAATCAGCACAAAGTGACGGCTGCCCATCGCTTTTACGCTGCGCACCTGCGCCACCAGCACGCCGGATTCCGCCACCAGAAAACGGCCCGGTTCGATCTCCAATTTAACAGCGTGCCCCAGATGACGCGCAATTTGATCGCGCGCGGCGTTCCATAACCCAAAATAATGATCGGTGTTGATCGCCTCTTCGCCCTCACGATATGGGATCGACAGCCCGCCGCCCGCGGAGATCGCCTCCAGATCCTGACCAAACTCGACAACCTGACGCACCATCGCGCCGCATACCTGTTCCAGATGGCCGTAGTCGACGCCGGATCCGATATGCATATGAATGCCAACCAGCTTCAACTGATAGCGCTGGATCACTTCCAGCGCCGCCGGTAGATCGCTGTACCAGATCCCGTGTTTGCTGTTCTCGCCGCCGGTGTTGGTTTTCTGACTATGCCCATGACCAAAGCCAGGGTTGACGCGTAGCCACACGCGATGGCCCGGCGAAAGCTGACCCAGTTGCTCCAGCATATCCACTGAACCGGCATTTACCGGAATGCTCAATTCATGCACCCGAGCGAGCGTCGCGCCATCGATCATATCGGCGGTAAAGACAATCTCATCTTTTCCCGGCTCAAAACCCGCCGCCAGCGCGCGTTCAATTTCGCCCAGCGAGACGGAATCGACCTTCACGCCCTGCTCGCGCATCAGGCGCAGAATATGAATATTTGAGCATGCCTTCTGGGCAAAACGCACCACGTCAAACTGGCTCAGTTTGGCAATCTGCGCGCGGATAATCTGCGCATCATACACCCACACCGGGCAGCCAAATTCAGCGGGCAGGCGTAGCAGGTTGTCGGCGGTGAGATCGGTATCAGTGCTGTTGAGTGGGCGTGGCATGGTGTGCTCCGGTATTGGCTTTTGTATGATTACGCCACAGCCCGAAAAGAATAAAAAATATCGTTTTATCGTGAGTCTATGCAAAAATGATATGGATTACATCATTCGAGGATTCGCCATGCCCGCCGTTAACCTGCGCCATATTGAAATTTTTCACGCCATCATGACCGCAGGCAATCTGACGGAAGCCGCGCGGATGCTACATACCTCGCAGCCGACCGTCAGTCGGGAACTGGCCCGATTCGAGAAAGTGCTGGGATTAACGCTGTTCGAACGTTCGCGTGGCAGGCTGCATCCGACCGTGCAAGGGTTACGTCTGTTTGAAGAGGTGCAACGTTCCTGGTATGGTCTGGACAGGATTGTGAGCGCCGCTGAAAGCCTGCGCGAATTTCGTCAGGGCGAATTATCGATTGTCTGCCTGCCGGTATTCTCACAATCTTTTTTACCGCCGCTGCTGGAGCCGTTCCTCACACGCTACCCGCAGGTCAATATTCAGATAGTGCCGCAGGAGTCACCATTGCTGGAAGAGTGGCTGTCGGCGCAACGCCACGATCTGGGCATCACAGAAACTCTGCATACTCCCGCCGGCACTAAACGTACAGAATTGCTGGCGCTGGATGAAGTATGCGTGCTGCCACAGGGACATCCGCTGGCCGAGAAATCCGTGCTCACCCCCCAGGATTTTCAGGGCGAAAACTACATCAGCCTGTCGCGGACCGACAGCTACCGTCAGCTTCTGGATACCTTGTTTAATGAGCATCAGGTGAAACGCCGCATGGTAATAGAAACCCATAGCGCTGCTTCAATTTGTGCAATGGTGCGGGCGGGTGTGGGGATCTCGGTGGTCAATCCATTAACGGCGCTGGATTACGCCAGCAGCGGGATCGTTATCCGCCGCTTCAGTATTTCGGTACCGTTTACGGTCAGCCTGATTCACCCGCTTCATCGCCCCGCCTCGGCGCTGGTAGATGCTTTTACCGCGCATCTGCAAGCCCTTCTGCCGAAGCTAATCGATCCGCTGAACGCTATTTTGCATCGACAGACGAAAGCATAAACTCCACCGCATCTTGCGCATGGATAGCCGCAGTGTCGAAAACCGGTAGTGGGCTTAGCTCGGCTGGCACCAGCAGACCAATCTCGGTACAGCCAAAAATTACCCCTTGCGCGCCCTGCTTAGCCAGTTGAGCAATCACACTGAGGTAATAATCGCGGGATGTGTTACTGAATTCGCCGAGGCACAGCTCATCGAAAATAATCTGGTTTATTTTTTGCCGGTCGTTAGCGTCAGGGATAAGCGTACTAATGCCAAATTCAGCCTGTAAGCGCCCACGGTAAAAATCCTGCTCCATGGTGTAGCGCGTACCCAGCAGCGCCACGTTGCTCATCTGCTGCTTTTGTATGGCGCGACCAGTGGCATCAGCAATATGCAGGAACGGTACATCACAGGCGGTTGCAATCGCCTCAGCAACCTTGTGCATCGTGTTGGTACACAACACGATGCCCTCAGCTCCCGCCTCCTGTAGCCCTCTGGCGGCCTGCGCGAGGATCTGCCCGGCCCGCTGCCAGTCGCCGCTGGACTGACAGGCTTCAATCTCATGAAAATCTACGCTGTGCAACAGAATCTGTGCCGAATGCAGGCCACCCAGACGCTGTTTTACCCCTTCATTAATGAGTCGATAATAAGGAATGGTAGATTCCCAGCTCATACCGCCTAACAGACCGATCGTTTTCATCGCTTCCCCTCATTTGTTGTTATCTCTTCAGTGAACCAAAGATGTGATCAACTTTCCACATCTGTTGGTGTGCATTTCTTTTTATACTTTGCTGATATAAATTTAATAAAACACCGTTTCACTAACTTACAGGAATGTCGGATGTTTATTTTTCATAAAGAGACCACGCTTGAAGATCTGGGCAATGGCGTTACCCGTCGCATTCTTGCTCACGACGGTAAAATGATGGCGGTTGAGGTGAACTTCGAGCAGGGCGCGATTGGTCCGCTGCACAACCACCCGCATGAACAGCTGACTTACGTTTTATCCGGTGAGTTTGAATTTACTATTGGGGAAGAAAAGCATGTCGTTTCCGCAGGTGACACCCTGTATAAACAGCCCAACATTATGCATGGCTGCGTCTGCTTAAAAGCAGGAACATTACTCGATACGTTCACTCCGGTGCGCGACGATTTTCTGCACGGGTAATTTCGCTGTTCTCAAACCATGCTACTGACCGGTCTGAGAACACGCTAAAATGCGTACTCAGTTCCCTAAAAATGCATACGTTACAAGGTAGGGTATTTTCCTTCGATACCAGCTCGCATAAGCGTTAATTCCGGGATGCGCCCCGCCATGTGGGCGATTACAGTCACGTTAACTTAATTAACGGTGACGGATCGCCATGACAAAAATGACAACGGCCACTCCACATGACGCGGTCTTCAAACAGTTCTTGTACCATCCCGATACCGCAAGAGATTTTCTGGATATCTATCTTCCATCAACCTTGCGGGAGCTATGTGATCTGCAAACACTAAAACTGGAATCAGGCAGTTTTATTGAGGATAGCCTGCGAGCCAGCTACTCCGACGTGCTGTGGTCATTAAAAACAAACGAAGGCGTTGGATATATCTATGTTGTTATTGAGCATCAGAGTTCGCCAGACGCTCACATGGCATTCCGGCTAATGCGCTACGCCATGGCTGCAATGCAACGCCATCTGGATGCTGGCCATAAAACATTACCTTTGGTGATACCGATGCTGTTTTATCATGGCGCTCTCAGCCCCTACCCCTTTTCACTCTGCTGGCTGGATGAGTTTGACGACCCCGCATTGGCACGACAGTTATACTCAGCAACATTTCCGCTGGTAGATATCACCGTAATACCCGATGACGAAATTATGCAACATCGCCGTATAGCACTGCTGGAATTGATGCAAAAACATATCCGCAAGCGTGATTTAATGGGATTAGTGGAACAACTGGTCTCGTTGCTGGCTACGGGATACGCTAATGACAGCCAGCTCAAAACGCTATTTAATTACATGATGCAGTTTGGAAATACGCCTCACGTTGATAAATTTATCCGTGAGGTTGCCTATCGGGTACCACAGCAAAAGGAACGTCTGATGACTATCGCGGAAGTATTGCAACAGGAAGCCAAACAACAAGAGGCGTTACGCATTGCCCAGATGATGTTAGCGAATGGTATTAGTCATGAAATTATACTAAAGATAACCGGGCTGTCTGCTAAGGACATCCTCGCCAGGCAGGCCTCTCCACATTGAAACAGGTAGCAATGGGAGCCCGATAATGAGTTGATCTATCGGGCTCTCTGCTCACTTACACCCCAATATTTCTTAGCTTCTCACCCGACATCAGCTTGCGCTCGATGTGTTCCAGCGTGACGTTTTTGGTTTCCGGGATAAGCCAGAATGTAATACCGATAAAAGCGACGTTCAACGCGGTATACAGCCAGAATGTACCCGCCGCGCCGATGCTGTCGAGCAGCGTCAGGAACGTGGCGCCAATGATCATGTTCGACACCCAATTGGTGGTGGTCGAGCAGGTAATACCAAAATCGCGGCATTTCAGCGGCTGAATTTCCGAACACAGGATCCACACCACCGGCGCGGCGCTCATCGCGTAACCTGCAATGCACATCATGGTCATACCGACTGACAGCCAGGATAGACCACTGGAAGCCGTGCCGTTATCAAACTGCATCAGGCAATAGCCGAGTACCAGCGTCCCAATGGCCATCACGCTGAAACCAATTTTCAACGCCGGTTTGCGTCCGGCTTTATCTACCGTAAAGACGGCAATAAATGTCGCGAACATGAACGTTAAGCCGACCACCAGCGTTGCAATCATCTGCTGTTCGGTGGTGGTAAAGCCCGCCATTTTAAAAATGCGCGGCGCGTAATACATAATGATGTTCATCCCGGTAAACTGCTGCATCGCCTGCAACAACATTCCGAGGAAAACCGCGCGACGCACGTTACGGTTAATTTTAAACAGCGCCCATCCGCCCTGCTTCAGCTTCAGGCTTTCACGGATTTCGTTCAGCTCATCGCGGGCTTTTTCTGACGTATCGCGCAGCATTCGCAATACTTCTTCGGCTTCGATGTGGCGACCTTTTTCCGCCAGCCAGCGCGGACTGTTCGGCAGGAAAACCACCAGGATAATCAGTAAAACCGCCGGGAGCGCCAGCACCCCCAACATGGCGCGCCAGCTACCGCTGTAGCTAAATGCCGTATCAGATAAAAAGGCCAGCACAATACCCAGCGTAACCATCAACTGGTACATACTGATCATCTTACCGCGCACATTCTCACTGGCCATTTCGGAAAGATAGAGCGGCGCGGTGTAAGACGCGATACCCACCGCAACGCCCAGCACCACGCGGGCAAAAATAAGCATTTCAACGCTGGACGCAAACGCCGATCCCAGAGATCCGACGACAAAAAGGATCGCGCCCGCCATCAGGCTGTATTTACGTCCCAGGCGGAATGACAGCCAACCATTAAATAGTGCGCCAATTGCCGCACCCAGCATCATGCTGCTCACCACCCACTCCTGCAGACGGCTGGTCAGGACAAAATGATCGGTGATGAAAGGCAACGCGCCCGCTATCACGCCAATATCCAGGCCGAATAACAATCCTGCGACAGCCGCAGAGATAGAGACAAACATATTCATACGTCGCGTATCGCGCACAGGGCGCGGCGCTAAAGCAGCATCATTATTTATTGAGACCATTTTTTCCTGCCAGATACAGAGTAAACCATGTCCCTGAAAGTAAGGGATCCCTTACATGGAGCGTCAGGCGGGAAACGGCAAAAACATGGATGAAATAGCTACACCACCTCGTTATGTGATGGATATTCCAATTTTAAAATTTATCAGCAACCACTCAATTAAATTTAATTGATTGATATTAAAGAGGATTAAACATTACAAATTCATACATATATAATTATGTATGGATTAATTTATAGACAGAATATGGATTAAAATAACTTAAAACAAAAAAAAACCCTGCCAGATGACAGGGTTTGTTATTCAGGGAATGTATTAACGTGCCAGCCAGCCGCCGTCTACCGCAACGGTATAGCCGTTAATATAGTCAGACGCGCTGGACGCCAGGAACACGACAGGCCCCATCAGGTCGCTCGGCAGTCCCCAACGTCCTGCCGGAATACGATCGAGGATTTCTGCGCTACGCTGCTCATCAGCACGCAGTTGCTGAGTGTTGTTGGTCGCCATATAACCCGGCGCAATCGCGTTGACGTTGATGTTATGTTTTGCCCACTCGTTCGCCATCAGACGGGTGACGCCCATTACGCCGCTTTTAGACGCGGTGTAAGACGGAACGCGGATACCGCCCTGGAAAGAGAGCATAGAGGCGATATTGATAATTTTGCCGCCGTTACCCTGAGCGATAAAGTGCTTCGCCGCGGCCTGAGACATAAAGAATACGCTCTTAATGTTCAGGTTCATCACGTCATCCCAGTCTTTTTCGCTGAAGTCGATCGCATCGTCACGACGGATAAGGCCCGCATTGTTGACGAGAATATCGATATGGCCGAATTCTGCCACTGCGCGCTCCAGCAGAGCTGGAATACCATCAATTTGGCGCAGGTCGGCGGTCAGACTCAAGAAACGGCGGCCCAGTGCGGTCACACGTTCGATGGTTTCCGTCGGTTCAACAATGTTGATACCGACAATATCGCAACCCGCTTCCGCCAGCCCCAGCGCCATACCCTGACCCAGGCCGGTGTCGCAACCGGTCACAACGGCGACTTTACCTTCAAGAGAGAATGCATTCAAAATCATTGTAAATCCTTAATTTTTTATAATGCCCGCCGCAGGCAGGCAGGCACGGCTGTCGCCCGTAACTAGCGCAGATCTTTGACGGCGACATGGTCCATATCATCAAAGACCTGGTTTTCACCCACCATGCCCCAAATGAACGTATAAGCTTTTGTGCCAACGCCTGAGTGAATAGACCAGCTCGGCGAAATCACCGCCTGCTCGTTGTGCATCACAATATGACGCGTTTCCTGGGGCTGTCCCATCATGTGGAAGACGCAGGTATCTTCTTCCATGTTGAAGTAGAAGTAGACTTCCATACGGCGTTCATGGGTATGGCAGGGCATGGTGTTCCACAGGTTGCCCGGAGCCAGTTCAGTCAGGCCCATGCTCAACTGGCAGGTTTCCAGCACATCCGGCACAAAATATTTATTGATGGTGCGACGATTACTGGTGAGGTTGTCGCCCAGCGTCACTGGCGCAACGTCAGCAGGCGTGACTTTTTTGGTTGGATAAGTCGTGTGGGCCGGCGCGCAATTGTAGTAAAACTTCGCCGGTTTCGCCGTATCAACGCTGGCAAACACGACTTCTTTTGCCCCTTTGCCGACGTACAGCGCATCACGATGACCAATTTCATAGCACTGACCGTCAACGGTAATCGTGCCCGGACCACCGATGTTAATCACACCCAGCTCACGGCGTTCGAGAAAATAGGTTACGCCCAGTTGTTTACCGACTTCGCCACCCACAGAGACGGTTTTGGCCACAGGCATAATACCGCCGACAATAATACGGTCGATGTGGCTGTAAACCATGGTGTATTCATCTGCGACAAATACTTCTTCGACCAAAAACTCATTACGCAGCCCCTGAGTGTCGAGGGTTTTTGCATGCGCACTATGGATGCTTTGTCTTACGTCCACATTTACCTCCAGTGATAAATTGACCGTGAATACTTTAACGAATAGCAAAACGCTGTTCCGTTTTATCTAATGCGCTCATGATAGCCCTCCCGGATAGGGTTTTCAATTACAAATGAAACGTTGTTTCACTTTTTCCGCATATTATTATCAAAAGTGTAATTGCGATCACGCTCGGCAAATAAATCGCGGGAGCAATTCAAATAAAATCATTTAAAACAATTAGATAGATAAAATACAAAGGAGATAATCATGAGTGGCAGGGATAAGACATTGAAAATACAGCCGGGCACATACGATGTTCGCACACCTTTGCTGACAAAGTGCGCAGTCAATCACATGAAATGAAACAATGTTTTGATATATTGACGGCGTTTAGAGTGTATGTTTCTGTAACTGGCCTTGCCCTCCTGTTGGAGGGCTTTTTTATGGATGCCGGGGTAACACAAAAAAGGCGTTTAAGAAGGGAAATCTAAGATCGTTAGTCTCGTTCGATAGCGAGCGCCACCCCTTGACCGCCGCCGATACACAGCGTTGCCAGCCCTTTGTGCGCCCGACGTTTCACCATTTCATGCACCAGCGAAACCAGAATACGACAACCCGATGCGCCAATCGGATGGCCAAGCGCAATAGCGCCGCCGTTCACATTTACCCGCCGCTCATCCCACTCCAGCATTTTCCCAACGGACAATGCCTGCGCGGCGAACGCTTCGTTGGCTTCGATCAGATCAACATCAGCCAGTTGCCAGCCCACACGCTCAAGGCAGCGGCGCGTAGCATACACTGGCGCAATCCCCATCAGTGCGGGATCGACCCCGACGCTGGCGAACGCGCGAATGCGGGCCAGCACCGGCAAATTCAGCTCCTGCGCCTTGGCCTCGCTCATCATCATCACCGCGGCGGCGCCATCGTTGATGGATGAGGCGTTCCCCGCGGTGACCGAACCGAGCCGGTCGAAGGTAGGATCCAGACGCGCCAACCCTTCCGCACTGGCATCGGTACGCGGTTGCTCATCGGTATCCACTACGAATGATTGGCCATTACGCTGGGTCACCACCGGCACGATTTCATCTTTAAAGCGTCCGGCGTCGATAGCCATCCGAGCCTTGTGTTGCGAGTGCAGCGCGTAGGCATCCTGTAATTCACGGCTAATGCCATATTCCCGCGCCAGGTTTTCCGCAGTGACGCCCATATGATAATCGTTGAAAGCATCCCACAGACCGTCATGCACCAGGCTGTCGACCAGTTGACTGTTCCCCAGTTGTGCGCCAGTGCGGCTATCGGTAAGGACATGCGGCGCACGGCTCATATTCTCCTGCCCGCCAGCAATCACAATGTCAGCTTCACCGCACTGGATAGCCTGGGTCGCCAGATGCAGCGCTTTCAGCCCCGAACCGCAAACATCGTTAATGGTGATGGCGGAAACGGTATTAGGTAGCCCACCATTGATGGCGGACTGACGGGCCGGGTTCTGCCCGGCACCTGCGGTAAGCACCTGCCCGAGGATCACTTCATCCACGGCGTGAACATCCACGCCCGTGCGTTCCAGCAACGCTCTGACCACCATGCTGCCTAACTCAACGGCAGAGTGGCGCGCCAGTGTTCCCTGGAAGCAGCCGATCGGTGTCCTTAACGCCCCGACTATCACAACCTCTTTCATCACTACCTCAGCGCAAAATAACACCGCAATAGTAGATGATTGTTAAAAGTAGTTATCAAAGTTGTTTAAAAATGGTGATTTTTATCACAAAGGAATTTCGTATCATTTATTGGTCATCTGAACGCCACTCTGCTGTAAATGGTCGCGCAGCCAACTTCCCGCCACGCCAGGCGGTGATTTCTTATTCCACAACAGATCGATAGAGATAGCCTTTGGCCAGCCGGGCACCTGTAGCTGAACCAGCGGTTTTTCCGCGGCAAACTCCTCCACCAGCGCACAAGGGAGCGCGCACCAACCGAATCCCTGAACCGCCATACTCAGCAACAACAAATAGTTAGGCGCTGACCAGACCGGTCCGCGCGCCACGTTTGTACCGCTTTCCAGGTAGGTATTCAGGCGCAGTTCGCGCCAGGTGTGGAGTTGTTCCCATTGTAGTTTTTCCTGACTCGCCAGCGGATGCGAGTCCGCAACGTACAACCCCATCCAGGATTGCATCGGCAGCCGCGTCACGCCCATGTCGGTCGGGTAATCCTCTCTTGCCTCAATCAATCCGACCTGCGCGCGCCCTTTTTGCAGCAGATCGATCACGTCTTCATCTTCACCAATCAGACATTCAAACTCGGTATGCGGAAACTTGCGGTCAAACTGCACCATCAGTTCTTCCAGCACATCCGGGTGCAGCGTGTCCGAAAGCACGAAGGTCAGGCGCGCCTCCGTCTCACCCGACAGCGAGATTGCCGCCTCATCGAGACGTTCGCTGGCCGTCAAAATTGCCTGCACATAGCCCAGCACCCGTTTACCTTCTTCGGTCAGCGTTGGCTGACGGGAGGATCGGTCAAACAACGCAAAACCGAGATCGGCTTCCAGATGCGCAATTGCCGTACTGATAGTGGACTGGCTTTTACGCAGCCGTCGGGCCGCCGCAGAAAATGAGCCGCAGGAAACGGTCTCTACAAATGCCGTTAACGCTTCAGGAGAGTAACGCATGAACTATCTACTTTATCGATGGATACTATCTTTTAGATATCACATAAAACGATAAAATTGCCACCATTCCGTTATCCGGGCATCAAAGAAGGTTTTAGGTTATGCAACACGATATAGTCCAGCGCCGCTCGTTAGTAGAGCGAATTTTTCATGCCGTTTGTTTTGAAGGCATTGCCACCGCGATCCTTGCGCCGACTACCGCGTGGCTGATGCAGCGTTCGGTGCTGGAAATGGGCGGACTGACCATTATTCTGGCTACCACGGCGATGATCTGGAATATCATTTATAACGCCCTGTTTGACCGCTTATGGCCGTCGCATCGGGTAAAACGTACGGCTAAAGTTCGCGCCTTTCACGCCTTAGGCTTCGAGAGCGGGTTTATTGTGATCGGGGTGAGCATCGTGGCCTATGTGTTGAACGTCAGCCTGCTTCAGGCATTCACGTTGGAAATAGGTTTCTTCCTGTTCTTCCTGCCGTACACCATGTTCTATAACTGGGCGTATGACACATTACGCGAGCGCATGATGAAGCGCCGCCAGCAGCGCGTTACTGCCTGATAATTCAATAAATAGTCGGAATTATCTTGATTCCGCCTATTCATCCATTCACCAGCCCGCTTGTTCACACTTCCCCCAGCCCCTCTCATTTGTGGTAAATTGCGCTTCTTTTTGTTTATTTTATAGTTGATACGTTCAAATAATGTCGAAAATTTGGTCAAAAGAAGAGACTCTCTGGAGCTTCGCACTATATGGGACTGCCGTCGGCGCAGGAACCCTCTTCCTCCCCATACAGCTGGGTTCTGCAGGCGCGGTGGTGCTGTTTATCACCGCCCTCGTGGCCTGGCCTTTAACCTACTGGCCACACAAGGCGCTGTGCCAGTTTATCCTGTCGTCAAAAACGTCAGCAGGCGAAGGCATCACCGGTGCAGTCACCCATTACTACGGCAAGAAGATCGGTAACCTGATCACCACTCTCTATTTTATTGCCTTCTTTGTCGTCGTGCTGATCTACGCCGTGGCGATAACCAATTCACTCACCGAACAGCTGGCAAAACATATCGCCATCGATTTGCGTGTTCGCGTGCTGGTGAGTCTCGGCGTGGTGCTGGTGCTGAACCTGATTTTTCTGATGGGCCGACAAGCCACCATTCGGGTTATGGGCTTTCTGGTATTCCCACTGATTGCTTACTTTTTGTTCCTTTCGCTTTACCTGACCGGAAGCTGGCAGCCAACGCTACTCACCGGCCAGATGTCTTTCGATCAGCACACGCTTCATCAGGTTTGGATCTCTATTCCCGTGATGGTTTTCGCTTTTAGCCATACGCCAATTATCTCAACGTTCGCCATTGACCGACGTGAGAAATACGGCGAGCAGGCCATGGGTAAATGCAAAAAAATCATGAAGGTCGCCTACGTCATCATCTGCCTGAGCGTACTGTTTTTTGTCTTCAGCTGTTTGCTTTCGATTCCAACAAACTATATCGAAGACGCGAAAAATGAAGGCGTGACCATTCTGTCAGCGTTATCGATGATGCCAAACGCACCGGCATGGCTGTCGATTTCCGGGATTATTGTCGCCGTTGTGGCGATGTCAAAATCGTTCCTTGGCACCTACTTTGGCGTGATTGAAGGGGCAACAGAAGTGGTAAAAACATCGCTGCATCAGGTGGGCGTGAAGAAAAGCCGGGCTTTTAACCGCGCCCTGTCCATTATGTTAGTTTCGGCCATTACGTTTATCGTCTGCTGCATTAATCCTAATGCGATTTCAATGATTTACGCTATTAGCGGGCCACTCATCGCCATGATTTTGTTTATCATGCCGACTCTCTCCACTTATCTGATACCGGCGTTAAAGCCGTACCGTTCAGTGGGTAATCTGATCACTCTGATTGTCGGGTTGCTGTGTGTATCTGTGATGTTTTTTGGCTAGAACGTTAGTTAACGGCTCATTCCAGTATATGGATGAGCCGTTCAACTGACTTATTTGATATACGAATCCAGTACTTTCAGGACCACATCCAAATCTTCTTCACGCTTTATTTCATCGCCCTGATGCACGATGTGCTCGGTCAGATGCCCCTTAATCACCTCACGCATTAACCCGTTTACCGCACCGCGGATCGCCGCGATTTGCTGCAATACTGCCGCGCATTCATGCGGTTCATCCAGCATGGTTTTCAACGCCGCTACCTGCCCCTGAATCTTGCTGGTTCGGGCTTTCAGCTTTTGTTTGTCGCGGATCGTATGTGACATAGCTTTACCTTTTTAACGTCTTGCCGTAGCGACAATACCATCGACATTCTACTGGGGGGTAGTATTTCATACTAGGGGGGAGTAGAATCGGGCAAAATTAAACAACTAAGAATCATTCTCATGGGTGAGTTTTCTACACTTCTTCAGCAAGGCAATGCCTGGTTTTTCATTCCCAGCGCGATTTTATTGGGTGTGTTACACGGTCTGGAACCGGGACATTCGAAAACGATGATGGCGGCCTTTATTATTGCCATTAAAGGCACCATCAAACAGGCGGTGATGCTGGGGCTGGCGGCTACACTCTCGCATACCGCCGTGGTGTGGTTGATAGCACTGGGCGGGATGTATATCAGCAAAGCGTTTACCGCCCAGGCCGTTGAGCCCTGGCTGCAGTTTGTCTCGGCGATTATTATTCTCGGCACTGCATTCTGGATGTTCTGGCGCACCTGGCAGGGAGAGCAGAACTGGCTGGCCCGGACGCATCACGAGCATCACCATGATCATGACGATCATCATCATCGCCACCACCATCATGACCACGATGATGATCATCACCATCATCACCACGAACACGATCATGACCATGCCGCGCTGGCAGGGCTGAGCGAGGGTTCAAAAGAGTATCAGGATGCCCACGAACGGGCGCATGCCACTGATATTCAGCGCCGCTTTGCGGGCAAAGAGGTCACCAACGGCCAAATATTACTGTTCGGCCTGACCGGCGGGCTTATCCCGTGCCCAGCCGCCATTACGGTGCTGCTGATATGCATCCAGCTCAAAGCCTTCACGCTGGGCGCGACTATGGTGCTGTGCTTCAGCCTCGGACTGGCATTGACGCTGGTGACGGTGGGTGTGGGCGCAGCAATCAGCGTACAGCAGGCGGCCAAACGCTGGAGTGGATTTAATACGCTGGCACGCAAAGCGCCTTATTTTTCCAGTGCGCTCATTGCGATGGTCGGCTTATATATGGGCATTCACGGCTATATGGGGATCGTCGGTTAACGAGCAGAGTGCGCAGCAGCAGTTGCCGCTGCGCGTAAATCCAGACTAGCTTGCGACATCCCCCCACACCAGTTGTCCTTTATGGAAGGTCGCGGTGCGGGGGGAGATGCGGGCAACCGCTTCTGCCGAACAGGAAGCATCCACCAGCACAAAACTGGCTTCATCCTGCGCTTTCGGCCACACGCGTTCGCCTTTATCGTTTAGCGGCAGCACATCGCCGGTGGCAAGAAACAGCGCGCGCGACAGGTTAAGCTCGTTGGGGCGAATATAGAGCTGCGCGTACAGATTCGCCTTCTCCAGCATGTCTCCCAGCCCGTACGGCGACCAGTGGTCAATCACGCTGTCGGTCCCGGTAATCACCTCCACGCCTTTGTCACGCAGTTGTTTGAGCGGCATATGCAGCGTGCCAATCGGCACCGTCGAGGCAATGGTAATCTGCTGAGCCGCCATACGAGTCGCCAGCGCGTCAACCTGCTGTTCGTTCAGCGTTGCCAGCGCGAAAGCGTGGCTGATGGTCAGTTTGCCCTTCAACTGCGGCGTTTTCTCTACCGTTTCCACCATGTAATTCACCGCCGCCACGCCCGCCGGGCTGGTTTCGTGCAGATGAATATCCACGCCTTTATCGTAATCCAGCGCAATCTGGAACATAGTGTCGAGGGATTTTTCCATCGCCCCGTCCACGCTGGTTGGGTCCAGACCGCCAACGTAATGCGCCCCCGCTTGCATCGCTTCACGCATCAGCGGTTCAGATTTTGATAACAGCAGGCCATGCTGCGGAAATGCCACGATTTCACAGGCAAAACCCGGCTGACGACGCGCCAACACCGCCTGCAAGTTTTCCAGGTTTTTCAGCCCGGAAACCGGTTCGATGTTGCAATGGCTGCGAGCAATCGAGGTACCTTTGGATTGCAGCAAATCGATAAGCTTTTCCGCGCGTTCCTGGGTGTAAGGCTGGAGTTCAGGCAGCAGCTTTTGCTCCAGGCGGATCATATCCTGAATAGTGGTGCCAGCCGGACGGTTCAGTGAGCGCCACGGACCGCCATAAAAGGTTTTATCCAGGTGGATGTGCATGTCGCGCATAGCGGGCAGCATCAGCTTGCCGCCCGCATCGTAGTGCGGTAGCGTCGCATCCGGATGCTGCTTATTCTCGCGCAACGCAACGATTTTTCCGTCCTGGATTTCGATGGTTTGCAGCGCGGTACGGGTATGGACTGCCACCGAATTTTCGTACCCGAACCCGGCTTCCAGCAGGACGTTATCCAGGTAATAGTGTTTATCGTTAATCGTCATTGTGCTCTTCGACCCGCAGGTGTTCCCGACAGGATTAGCAGCATACGCGACCGGGGCCACCGCGCCAAACAGTGCGGCAGCGGTCACCATTTTTCCGCTCTGGCTTAAAAATTCGCGGCGGCTGTTACTTTCTTTCATTCGCATCTCCTCTCAGGAATGGACAATGTGGGTACCCGTTTCGCCGCGGAGTGCGGCGGGCAGACATTCCGGCGTGGTGATGATTACCCGCTTACCTCCGCGTGCCAGGAATGTCAGGCTGGCAACGATTTTGGGTAGCATGCTGCCCGGCGGGAAATGTCCTTCCTGCATATAGCGGGTCATCGTGGCGACATCCACCTTATCCAGCGCCTGCTGCTCAGGTTTGCCAAAGTGAATACACACTTTCTCAACACCGGTGGTGATCACCAGAATGTCGGCGTGAATCTCCTGCGCCAGCAGCGCTGTGGAAAGATCTTTATCAATCACCGCGTCCACGCTCTGGTAATCACCTTGCTCACCACGCACCACCGGGATCCCGCCGCCGCCCGCGCCAATCACCACAAAGCCTTGCCGGGTTAGCGCCTTAATCGCCTCCGCTTCGACGATGCGCTTCGGCTCTGGCGAAGCGACCACCCGACGGTAGCCGCGCCCGGAATCCTCCACAAAGCGCCAGCCGGGATTGACCCGCAGCAGTTCATCGCGCTGGGCTGCGTTAAAGAACGCACCGATAGGTTTGGTTGGATTCGCGAAGCCCGGATCGTTTTTATCGACCTCCACCTGGGTCACCACGGTGACCGCTTTCTGCTCGCCGCGCCGCGCCAGACGATTGTTCAGCGCTTGTTGGATCAGATAACCGATGCCGCCCTGGGTATCGGCGACACAGTTTGCCAACGGGGTCAACGGCAAACCTTCACGCTCATGCGCGATTTCCGCCCGTCGCAGATCCAGCCCCACCTGCGGTCCGTTACCGTGCGTCAGCACAATGTTGTAGTCCGATGCCAGCATCTCCAGCACCGTATCCGCCACCGCTTTCACCGCTTCAGCCTGGTGCGCAATCGACTGGCTGGCGTTATCTTTGATAATGCTGTTGCCGCCAATGGCAACGACCACAAGTTCTTTCATAGTGTCATCTTCCGCTTGCAGGCGATTCAGGTGGATTTTGTCGGTTGCTGCTCAGGCGCAGTCACCGCTTCACGGCTGTCGAGCACATGCTTGAGGACAAACATGCCGCTCATCATCAGGTAGGCCAGCACAAACATCATTGAGCTGCCCTCTGCAAAGCCGACCGCCGGGGAGTGGATCACACCAAACAGCGACAGCAGTGCGCCAAAGGCGGCGGCAATCGCCCCACGCAGTGGCTTATTCATAATGGCGAAGATGGCGACACAGCCCCACAGCATGCTGGCCAGCGGCGCGCCGCTTCCCAGATGCACCAGCCCGTCGTAATAGACGCCTTTGCTGTGCAGCAGGTCGCTACCGAGCTTACCGGCTGACGTACCGGCCGCGCCCATCACGCTATTAACGATGGTTAGCGCCCAGTTAGCGATCCACGGGAACAGACAGATGAAGATAACGGGAACCTCGACTTTGGGCGTTTCTCGCACCACCTGGTTGGCGGTCACCACGCCGATAAACACCAAAATCGGCACTATCGCGGTCATCGGAATAATGGCGAGCATAAACGCGCCCAGACCAAACAGCGGTACCAGGAACATGGTGATGCCTGAAGCGAGGGTGTAACCAATGCTGGCGCCCATCGCCTTCCAGCCTGCATGGCCGACATACACGGTCACCGGGAACGGGTTGCCCAGCATGCAACCGAGCATGGAGGCAAAACCGTTCGCCATCATGACCTTACGGGTGTTGTACTCATCGCCTGCGGCGTGCGCGCTTTCTATGTTTTCGAGGTCAAAAATGTAGTTCGCCAGACCCAGAGGCACCGCAGACGCCAGATACGGCAGCGCGTGCGGCAGCCCTTGCAGGAAGCTGTCGACATGAATTTCCGGCGGGTTAAAGCCAAAAGAAGACATCGACGCTTTAATCGCTTCCGGGCTTTGCAAACCCGAGATCCACGCCAGGGCCGTCCCGGCAATCAGCAGCAGCAAACCGGTAGGAATACGGGCAAAAATCGGCTTCTTACCGAACCAGTTAATAAAGATCAGCAGCAGGACGATGAAAGAAACGGTTGGCGCTTCAAATGCCTGCAGCATTGGGTTCATCGCCAACAGCAGCAGGCCCAGGCCGGATAAACAAGAGAGCAGTACCGTTCGTGGGATCATCTTGCGGATGGTCTCGCCCAGGAAGGAGCCGCCCACCAGGATTAACGCTTCCACAAAGCACCATACCAGCGCAATCTGGATGGCGAAGTTGGCATCTTTGGTTTGCTGATAAACCGGCATCAGCACCAGGAAGGTCACGGTAAAGATCGACGGTGCGCTCGGCCCGGACGGCAGCGCCGTTACGTCATTACGTCCGGTATGTTTTGCCATTTGCAGGCCAAACCAGGCGTAGCAGACGCTGGCCACCAGCACCGCCAGGCCAAAGGCAGGCGCAATGCGGCCATAGACTATTTCGGTTGGGATCCCGACGACAAAAATGAGCAGCCCCATCATTGTCAGCAGGTTCGTCAGGTTGTTGGTCATCAGCCCAAAGTAAGCCGCCCAGTCACCACGTTTCCATTCTAGTTTTATGCTGTTCATGGAATATCCTTAACAGGTTAAGCATCGTTTGCGATCGCGGAGATCGCCCAGCCCTGCAGGTAAGCAACGTTTTGCGCTTTGCTACTGTGGGGCTAACGCCGTTAGCCCCGGTTGTTGTTATTTGCAGTAGCGGTCACGCCAGTTGAGGATCGCCTTTTCAAAACAGGCGAACGGCGGGTGAACGATTCCGGCGCCGATCATGCCGATCCCCGCATCTTTGTGCGCAATGGCGGTGTTGATCACTGGCAAAATGCCGGTGCTGCCCACGCGCGTAATGTCGATAGCAGTCGGTACGCCCATAAAACCGAGCAGCGGAATGGTAACGTTGGGGTTTTCACCGAGGGTGATTTCGCGCATCTGGCGAGAGAAATCGACCGCCTCCTCGACCGTACCGCCGACCAGCGCCACAATGGCAGGCGCCGTCGCCATGGCAAAACCGCCAATGCCATAGGTTTCGGTAATCGCGCTATCGCCAATATCGCGCCCGGAATCTTCCGGCTTATAGCCCGCGAACATTGGGCCAATCACCTGCTGCGCCGGACCGGTAAACCATTGCCCCGGCAACCCGCTGACGCGCAGACCGAACTCGACGCCGTTACGCGCCATCGTCGTGACCACGGTGCTGTATTCAATGCCGTGTGCGGCGTCCATCGCGGCTTTACACATCGCCATCCAGGTCGGCCCGGAGAAGTAATCACTGCTGAGGACGAACTCGAATACCTCGCGCTGCTGCTCAACCGGATAACCGGTCTGGATGATCCACGGCGTTAGCGCCTGAATCAGTAGCGCCGTCCCGGCGTTGTTACGGTTATGGCATTCATCGCCCATGTGCAACGCCTGCGCCAGCATCAGACGCAGATCGATTTCGCCCGCCAGTTTCATGGCATCACGCAGCATCGGTCCCATCACATCGCGCATCCAGTTCAGGCGATCGATAACGCTCTGATCGTTCGCCCCCATGCGCAGGATCTTCGCCATCTGCTCGCTCATATTGGTATATGCGCGGTTGCCGTAGGTTTTGTTCTCCACGATGTGCATAAACATCGACGCCGACGTCACACCCGCCATCGAGCCAACACAGTCATGCTCGTGGCACGGAGAGAAGATGATTTCCCCCGAGGCGGCCAGTTCGGCGGCTTCATCCAGATCTTTCGCCAGCCCTTCAAACACCAGCGCCCCGGTTACCGCGCCCTTCATCGCGCCGCACATTTTTTCCCAGCGGATCGGCGGGCCGGCGTGCAAAATGGTGTTGCGGGTCATGCCCGGCACCACGTTGATGGCCTGGTCATAACCAATCAGCACCGGATGCGACTGGATGATGCGCTCCAGCGCCTGCTGGTTAGCGGCCACGATTTTGTCCGCCAGCGGCGAATCAGCAATGTCGTCCAGCGCCGCGACCACCTGCATGTTGCCCTGGCCCGGCGGCGTCCAGTCAAGCTGGGTTACCGGTACGTTCTGCTTTTTCAGGTCATCGCTGAACATCGCGATGCCGACGTTAATCACGTTCAGCGGCTGGTTAAACAGTGTCTGGCTCATCAGGCTTCCTCCCCTTTACAGATAAATTCACGCGCCAGCAATCCGGTGTTGGTACTACTGCTCGCCCAGATAACCCCGGCATCGGTCAGCATCTGGCACTGTTTTTCCAGCGACGGCGTATCGAGATCGGTTCCCAGCACATAGCCGAGGATTTCCAGAGGACGACCCTCTGCGGCGGCGATCGCTTTGGCTTCAACGATCGCGTCCAACATCACCCCGACCGGATCTTCATGCGATCCAAATCCAAGCACGAAATCCATCACGATCACGCCCACTTCAGGATCGCGCGCCTCCTGCAGCAGACGACTGATACGGTTGGTGGGATCGATCATCGGGTGTGGTTTACCGTTGGTAAAATCGTCATCACCGAAATCAAGGAAGGTATGCGCCACGCTGCGGTTGAGATCTTTCAGGCGGAACGCCGGATCGGGGTGAATGTTGCTGTAAACCTGCGCGTGTTTTTCCATGGCGGCAAACATCGCCTCATCACACAACGTGCCGCCGCAGAATAAGCCACGGATGTACTTTTGCTGTGGGGTCAGGCGGGCGCGGACCTCTTCAATCAGCGGCCAGTTGAGCGGATGCAGGTCCAGGCTCTCTTTTTTCACGCCGGTCAGCAGCACCGCTTTCAGCGCCGCTTCTTTGGTACCGCGTGCAAACTGCAGACCTTGTTCATCCGCAGGCGCGGCTTCGCGTCCGAGGAAGCACACCACGACTGGCTTTTGGCAGGCGCGCGCACGCTCCAGCACCTTGCGCGCCACCGCTGGGGCAGGAGGTTTAGAGATAAGCGCAATGATTTCGGTTTGCGGATCGGCTTCCAGCATGCCAATCGCATCAAGCATCATCAGGCCGCCAATCTTCTCACTCAGATCGCGACCACCGGTGCCAATCAGTTGGGAAATCCCGCCGCCAAATTCATGAATGCGCACGCTCAGTTCCTGGCTGCCAGTGCCGGATGCGCCCACAATCCCAATGTTGCCGCGACGTACCGCGTTGCCAAAGCACAGCGCCGCGCCGTTAATAATGGCGGTTCCGCAGTCTGGCCCCATCATCAACAGCCCCTTTTCGTGCGCCAGCTGTTTTAGCGCCAGTTCATCCTCAAGAGAAACGTTGTCAGAGAACAGCATCACATTGAGGTTATTTTGCAGCGCCTGACGCGCTTCACGCGCCGCAAACAAACCGTTGACCGAGATCACCGCCAGATTGCTGTCAGGAACATGCTTTTTCGCGCTGGCGAGCGTGGCATAGCGCGCTTCATGCTGGCCGCCCTGCTCTTTATGCGTAAACAGATCTTCAATTGCGACCAATGTCTGGTCGTTCGCCGCCTCGCTGGCGCCTTTAATGACAATCATCAGGTCGCCACTTTTCGCCTCTTCCAGTTCAGGCGTCAGCAGGCCGAGATTCTTCAGCACGCCCTTGTTCATTTCCGTAGCCATCGCCACGAATGCCTGCTCAACGCCATCGAGCTTATTGGCGCGTGTGGAGATAGACATCAGTGAAACGGAATCAAAATACGTGTTCTTTTTAACAACTATCCTGATCGACATAATTCCCTCCGGACCTGTGGCTCAGGGCGCAGGCGTCCGCCATGCCATACAGCATGTCGCAGCCAGAACTTGAGCCGATATTTTTAATGTCAGTAATATATTGCGTAGAAACGGGTTGTTGCTCAGTAATAATATGCTGCAGCAGCCGCACGACGCTTTCCCGATAACGTTGATGCAAAGCTTCTTCGAGCGTTATTTTGCTAAGTAGCGTCGTATTATTTCCGGCGCATTGTAATGCCGCTAAAAAATCCCCACGATATTTCTCCAGCGGATGTCCTGGGATTAATAAAATGGCACTTAAGCCCACTAAATAATCATCGGATGATGGCGTCAGGCCAATTCCCAGACCAATTAAATGGCTGGCCGCTGTTGAAATATTTACTCCCGTATATAGCGCCGCTATTAGTGTCTGTCGGCGGTTGAGTAACTGACGGGTGATTTCCTGATAAAACGGGTTGTCCCCCTGATACAAAAATAATGTGTCGTCGCTGCTTAACTGTTGGCGGATTACCTCTTCCCAGCGCTGCCAGCGGACTGCGGCGAGGGTTACTGTATCTGCCGTCCACTGTGGTATGCGCCACGGCAGGCAACCAGAGGTCTCTATCCATTTATCTTTGCCAACGGCTATCCCCGACTCGGTAAATCTGACCTGCTCACCGGGGAGAAACAGGTCCGCGCAATGCGTCAGCGCCAGCCGACAGCTATTAGGCGCGTTATCACAACCTTCACTCAGCAACGTCAACAGTCGCTGCTGGTCAGGTATCAACAGGTTCACCGCGCGGGAAAAAACCTGTTCAACTTGCCCCGTCCCCCGGAAAGCGAGAAACGCGCTATCTGCGGTTAGCGCCTGTACGCATCGCCGTGATGGCGTAGCGATAGCGGCGCTCCTCTGTCAGGCTCCGGCGGCAATCAGCAGCTCGGCAATTTCGTGATAACCTTTCTCCCGCGCCAGTTCCAGCGGGGTTTTACCGTATTTATCCGTCATATGTGGGTTTGCGCCATGGTCAAGTAGCAGCTTGACGATCTCTTGCTGCTTCGCGCCGCCATCATTAAGCACAATGGCTTCCAGAAGCGGCGTCCAGCCCACGAAGTTGGTATGGTTGACATTGATATCGGTACGCAGCAGCAGCTCGCGCACGATCTCCACATGACCTTTTTCACTGGCTGGCGTAATGCCTACGCCGCCAAAACGACTCAGGCAGTTAAGGTCGGGGTTAGCAGGTAATACGGTACGCAGCAGCGTTAAATCGTTCGTCAGGCAGCTAATCAGGAAAGGATTAAAACAGGTTTGGTCCTGTTTATTAATATCGGCACCGGCGGCAATCAATAAAGAAACACAGTCATAATGCTTATTCAGGCTGGCAATAATAATGGCGGTACGTCCCTGGCGGTTCGTGGCATTAATATCCACATTTTTTGCCAGACAGGATTTTAATCCATCGGTATTACCTTGTTCTGCCGCCAGCAGAAATTCAGTAATGAGTTCTTTCTCTGACATAATTGCTCTCCTGCAGTTTTTTAGACTTTCTAAATATCCGATAAGCTGAGAATAGCAACAGAGTGTAGAGAATAACATCCGCTTAAATTTCATTCATCGTAAGCGCGTCAATTATTGAATAAAATTTAACAATGAGAGCAAAGCGTGCTGTAGTGCAATCTTTCCCTTATGGCTGGGGCGTTTTTTGCCACTCATGAATAGTCGGGTAAAACAAGCGGTATGCTGCGCGGATAGCGGCCTGCAATTAATATGCAGAAGTGTGATTGCCTTCAAATCAAATGTAAAACTAGTGTTAAATTCTGTTCAAAACTGATTGCTCTGTATAAGGATTACAAATACATTCAACAATCATTATGCGGCGGGGCGTGTTGGTAGCCTGAGAGGAGAAAAGATGAATTCCATTTTTACCGAGGAAAATCTGCTGGCATTTACCATGGCTGCCCGCTACAGCAGCTTCAGCAAGGCTGCGGAGGAGCTGGGCTTAACCACATCGGCTATTAGCTACACCATTAAACGCATGGAGATGGGGCTCGATGTGGTGCTGTTTACGCGTAGCACCCGAAGCATTGAGTTGACCGAGTCTGGTCGCTATCTGTTTCGCAAGGCCTCCGACCTGCTCAACGACTTCCACGCGATTAAGCGCAGCATTGATACCATCGCTCAGGGTATTGAAGCCCGGGTGCGCATCTGTATTAACCAGTTGTTGTACACCCCACAGCATACGGCGCGGCTACTGCAGGTACTCAAGAAACAGTTCCCTACCTGCCAGATAACCGTCACCACCGAGGTCTATAACGGCGTCTGGGATTCGATCATCAACAATCTTGCCAATATCGCCATTGGCGCGCCCGATACGTTACTGGACGGCGGCGGGATTGATTATACCGAGATCGGCGCTATTCGCTGGTCGTTTGCCATTGCCCCGGATCATCCGTTGGCTTTTATGCCTGAACCGATTTCTGAGAGCCAGTTGCGTTTGTATCCGAACATTATGGTGGAAGACACCGCCCACACCATTAACAAAAAGGTCGGGTGGCTGTTACACGGCCAGGAGTCGATTCTGGTTCCAGATTTTAATACCAAATGTCAGTGCCAAATTCTGGGCGAAGGCATCGGTTTTTTACCGGATTATATGGTACGCGAAGCAATGGAAAAGTCGCTGCTGGTCACGCGACAGATCCACAATCCGCGTCAGGATTCACGGATGCTGCTGGCAACCCAGCATTCGGCAACCGGTCGAGTCACTCAGTGGATTAAAAAAGAGTTTGGCCCGCAAGGGGTACTGACGGGCATTTATCAGGATTTGTTGCATCGGGAGTGATATGCCGGATAAGGCTATCCGGCGGAAATCAGACTTCAGGCGCGAATATCGTCGTACTCGCGGGTTTTATCAAATTCATGTTTGGCAAACGGACACAGCGGAATCACTTTGCGATTTTCAGCGCGCATTTTCTCCACCACCTTCGCCACCAGCTGTTTGCCGACGCCCTGACCTTTCAGACTGGGGTCAACATCGGTATGTTCAATGATGCTCAGGTGCTCGCCCGTCGGCACAAAGACAATCTCGGCAACCTGATTGCCTTCAGCATCGTTGACATAAAATTTGTTGTGGCCTGCAAGAATTTCCATGGTTCCCTCACTTATTTCTGGCGATATTTCAGCGCACCGCTTGGACAGGTATCGATGACCTTAATAACCGTCGCGACATCCACTTCATCGGGGATTATCCAGGGTTTGCGTTTCAGATTGAAAAGCTTCGCGCTTCCCCGCACGCAGTTTCCTGAATGCTGACATATCGCCGTGTTGAAGTAGACGTCAATCTTCTCGCCGGTATAGGCCCGGTAACCTGCCTCCAGTAGTTCCTTTTCCACGACATTACCTCGCATTTTTATTGTCTGAGTCTAATCATAGACCGATGCGAGGCTGAAGGAAGTGGCGGGTAGCAGAAATATCACTCGGGCCTTTTCTGTAACGATGGCTCCCGCTCCGGCGGCAAATATTCCAGCATTGCAGGCGTCGGCGGCGGCAGGCGGTTATCGGCGATGTGCTTGTCCACATCGATATGACTGATTTCGCCATTCTCATGGTGATGGACCGTCAGCACCCTCGCTTTGTTCAACTCTGTAACCAGTTCACGGGTAATACGTAAACTTTCCGCCAGCTCATGGTCTTCCAGTCCTGGTCTGCGACTGCGACGCTCCACCCGAAAACGAAACTGGTTGTATTTCGCCCAGCCGATCAGCACCAGTCCGTTGACCAGCGCGACAAGGATGTAAAACGTGACCGTATCCAGTGTGGTGAAAAAGGGACGCACGCCCATATACGGTGAATGCGCCAGGGCCGTAATCAGCCCTTTGTAGATTAAGTATAAAAATCCAACCCAGGCAAAAATCGTTAACAGAACGTCAATGATGCGCGGCAGCAGACGCCGCTCCGTAAAGATCAGCGGCTGACTCATGATTCGATCCTCCCTATTCCACGGTCAGGACTCACCCAGCGCGCCCTGCCGCGTTTGCGTTTGAGCATCACTTTCGGGAATGACACCAACGTGGTAAACAGGCTCAACAGCCAGTACACCACCGGGAACCAGATTATCCAGAACAATGAGGCGCCAATGCCTTTTTCATAGCGTCGTTCAATCATCAGGCTTATCGCAAACTGTATTAAGCAGACCACGCCGAGAATAAGTCCGGTAAAGGCTGGCGGGAACAGATGTTGAACATACAGCGAGTCCGGCATCGGGATCATCAGTCCCAGCAGGAACAGCACGATACTGATCGCATAGGCAAATGCCCACGTGGTAGAAAAGCAGAACTCGAAAAATAGCGGCCACATGCGACGGAACTCCCACGACCACAGACGGCGCATGTTAACAATAAACACCTCCGCCCCGCCTTGCGCCCAGCGCAGGCGCTGCTTCCACAGCCCTCTTAACGTTTCAGGCATCAGGATCCAGCACAGCGCGCGCGGCTCAAAGAATATCGACCAATGGCGCAACTGCAGTTTCCAACTGATATCGATGTCTTCGGTGATCATGTCCGGGCTCCAGTACCCCACCTCGGCCAGCGCGCGACGACGAAACGCCGCAACTACGCCAGAGACGCTAAAGATCTGACCATAGACTCGTTGAGTACGCTTAATTAAGCCGATAATGGAAGAGAACTCACCGACCTGCACACGACCGATTAGCGTGGAACGGGTGCGAATACGCGGGTTGCCGGTTACCGCCCCAACGCGTGGGAACTGGATCAGCGGAGCGACCAGATACGCCACGGCATCGCGATCCAGTAACGCATCGCCATCAATACACACCAGGTAATCGCTGCGCGCAGCGGCCGCGCCCGTTTTGAGCGCCAGCGCTTTGCCCTGATTTTCAGCCAGATGAATGACGCGCAGGCTGGGGTACTCAATCGCCAACTGTTCCAGAACATCGTGCGTATCGTCCGTTGAACCGTCGTTAATGGCAATCACTTCGATATTCTTGTAGCGCTGTGCCATCGCAGCGCCGATGGTTTCCCGCGCGTTGATCCCTTCGTTAAAGCAGGGGATCAAAATGGAAACCAGCGGATTTCCCTCCAGCGTAGGTGGCGGTGTATCGTCTCCCCATTTCCAGTGACGCTCACGATAAAACCAGAAATAGACCCCGCCGCTTATCCATAATGCAGACATGAATAAAGGCCAGAAGAAGACGAAGTTCAACATGACTTCACCTGTAAAGATGACAGCCACGCCAAACGGCAGGCTGAACATCAGGCAAAGTATCAGGAAAGCAATAATGCGATCGGTCATTTTTGCGGGTACCAGTATGAGGAGAACGTCGAGCGAATCTCTGACATCTCAGGTTTGTCGCTGATGAAATCATCCGGATAATAGCCGTAGTTACCTGCACCACTTAGTTTCAGTTGGCGCATCCATTCGGCTATTTGTTTTCCACTGATTTCTGCCTCGTCCCCGGATTTACGCCAGTCTCGTGCCTGCAGTTCAAACACGGTTTTGTCCAGCGCGCCGGGCGTTTGTGCAACGGCATTGACTAATCTGTCGAGCCAGGCATTGGCATCATTAGCCGGGATCTGCTCCATGAATGGCATCGCCATGGGTGCCGTCCAGTCATAGGTATTGAGGAAATCATTCAGGTTTTGCGCAAACCAGGCTTCGCTTTCAGGCTCCAGTACCGGCATGGCGTATATATTGCGGGCAGTTTGCACCTGCGGACCGCGAATATTGCGCACTGAGCGGGTCAACTGTTTGGTGAAGTCGATCAGCATCTTACTTTTCAGACGCGTCCAGCGTTCGAAGGTTTGAGGGTTGCTACGGATTTGCTCAATACTTCCCGGAAGCCCTGCGGCGCGGTAGGCGGCTAACGCCTCCGGTGACGCATCTTCAAAGTCCGTCAGGAAAGCATCGTCGTGGAACAAAATCCCTTTGAAGCTGGCATGCTTCGCCAGGTCTTCATAGATTTCAGTGATACGTTTACGCGCTTCGCTGTCCCAGGGAGACAGACGCACATAGTTCTCGTGATTGATCGCAGTGCGTCCTGTTTTCGGATCCCATGCCGTCACGCGTGGAATGGAAGCATCGAGGTCGAAAGCCAGTACCGGCATCCAAGCATATACCGTCACCCCGGCCCGCGTTTGTAACTGCCAGGAGATATAGTTAAAGAGATCGGCACGCATCGGCAGCCAGCGGTTAGGGAAATAGAGTTCGCGAATATTCCCGTCGCCTTTAGGATCGGCGTACGCCTGCAGGAAGACATGAGAAATACGCATGTCATAAACACGCTGGATCAGCTTGTCGATGTTTCGCTTCTGCTGGGCAGGATCTTTGTCATACACGTAATCCAGATCGACGTGCATCACACGCATCGTTTGTGGTTCACGTACCTGAGCGACCTGACTGGCAAAGCGCTTGAGAGACGGGTTATCAGAGATCAGTACACGCGGGATATCATCAAGAAACGCAGCGTTCGCCAGCCCTTCATTGAGCGTAAAGGCCATCTTATAGCCATGTTCTTTGGCCAGGTTTAAGGTGGTGCCGTTAGCCGCACCATAAGGCCACACCCACGCGCGCGGCGATTTCCCGGTTACCGATTTAATCTTATTGGTGATCAGCGAGATATCAGTATTAATGCGACGATTGTACTGTTCGTCGGTTTCGTAAGTCCCGGTTTTCTTATCGTAAAGACGATTCGCCACCGCAGGTTCTTTGCTTCCTTGCGGGTTCGCCTCAGCGCCGAAATGCGAGTTCCAGGTGTGCGCCCCCACTTCCACCAACGGCGATTTGCCCATTTCCTCGACCATCTTCCAGGTGGCAAATTTATCTCGCGCCGTCATTAAGCCGCCAAAATCGACTTTTTTATTGGCTGGAGAATCAACCCAACTGCCCACTGGAGCCCAGAGCGCAGGCCAGTTGTAGGCTTTCAGCAGCGGCCAGACGCGAGTATAAAAACTGCTGTATCCGTCGTCAAAGGTGAGTAAGACCGCTTTTTCCGGCAACACAATCTTACCGTCATGAGCGTCCAGAATTTGCTGCACGCTAATCGGGTTATAGCCATTATCACGCAACCAGGCCATTTGATCGCTCAACGCGCTGGTGCGCACGGAGAGGTAGCGCTGGTCGGCGGCGCCATCCTCAACATCATGATAGCCGAGCACCAGGAAGCTGTTTTTCGGCCATGGATGATCTGCCGTCAACGGCGTTCTCTCTGCGGGAGGAACATAGCGAGGCGTTGTATTGTGCGCGCTACTGCACGCGGTAATCATCAACCAGCCAGCGATTAATGCGCTAAGCCACAGGCATCTTTTCAGCATGAACAATCCTTAAAACCTGACATTTAAATCGAAAGCGAGGGAGATATTCCGCTCACGTTTACCGTCATAGGGGCGTTTATCCCAAACCAGCATCACCCCGCCATCTACGACGTTGTTCCATTTGAGCCGTTGTCCATATCCCACCTGAACGATAGCGCCAACGTCTTCACCTTGCTGCCAGTAGCCACCCACTCCGGCTATGCCTTGCTGGGTCCACACGGTGTCATAATGGCGGTAAAGAACCTGTTCCGCGCTCAGGCCTGGCACAACGGAAAAATCACTCTTAGGGTTGTAATACGGCACATTCTCTTTAGTGTTAGTGCTCCCACCGATACCCGGGGTAAAGTCCAGCGTAAAGCGCGGCGTGGTCCACATGCGCTCTTTTCCGCTCAGCCCATATTCGATGCGATCGTTACCATCCGAGAAATGTGATGCGGCAAACGACAATTGATATTCACGTCGTTCGTTTTGATACCAGCGAACAAACAAATCGCCGCTGTTGGCATACACGCCGCTACGCAGCGCGCGCAGTGGCGTGTTGCGCGAAAGACGCTCGGCCGAACCGCCCACGCGCCAGTTATCGTTGAAATCATGCCAGGCGGAAAGACGACCGCCTATTTTCTGCCCATCGCCATAGTTTCGGCCAGACACTTCCATTTCGGCCCAGTAATCACGGGAAGTCCATTCCGCACCAGCCGCCAGATCGCGGCTAATCCCTTTCCCTTCCTCAAACTCGCCGGTCGCGAAGTTGAATCCGGTAAACAGTCGCCAGTTGTCATTAATTGGCGGGCTGTAAATGGCCGTGTTGATGTTGAAATCATTCTTACCGCTGACCGGGCTATCGGACGAGATCCCCTGCGTGCCGCTAATACGTACTTCCGACATTTTATGCACATCACGCATGCGTGCGAGGCGCAGCGTCGCTTCATCATCCGGACTGCGAGCAATAACGTCATCCGTCAGTTCATCGGCCTGCTTCCACTCCTGGAGATCCAGCGCCACATAGGCCTGCTGACGCTCCAGTTCCAGGTTACTGGGCTCAATCACTTCCGCCAGTTTAAGCTCTTTCTCCGCCGCATGCGGCAGTCCACGGGCTTCAAGAACAGAAGCATAGGATATGCGCAGCCCTTGGTTACCCGAGCCTGTTCGCGCCAGATGCTCTGCGAGTTTTTCTGCCTCCGGCAGTTCATTGGCAGCGATATGATATTGCGTCTGCAGCGACTGTCCCAGCAGCCAGTTATCGTTTGGCTGCGGCGTTGGCGAACCATAGATGCGTCGCAGATATGGGCTGTCTTTAATTAACGCATCGACCTGTTTTTTAGCTGCATCAAAGTTTTCATTATCGATGTGCGCGTAGAACAGATCCTGTTGATCCTCAGGACCGAGCGGCGTAACCGGAATCGGTCCGTTCGGATAGTAGATGCTCATCAGCATCGCTTCGGTTTTTTCCGGCTGCCGTTCGCTTAACCATGCCGATGCTACCCAGCGTTTTGCGTAGTTTGGCACCTCGCCGCTCGCAGACAGCGATTCGTATTCACTAATCACTTCAGAAGTGCGTTTACGGACCAGCAAGGCGCCCATGCGGTCAATTCTGGCCCGACGGACATCATTCTGCGCAGAAGGCTCATCTTTCCAGGCAGTCAGCAACTGGTCATAACGGGCCAGCGCTTTATCAGCCACGATAAAACGCTCTTCTTCATTACGCGCAGAGGTATAAGAGGAACGTACCATTTCAGCCGCCGCATCAAGCTCAAGGCGACGCTTCACAGGATCAGCAGTTGGTACCACCTCTGCCATATTTAAGGCGGGCCCGGAAACGCGGTTTGCTGACAGCGCAGACAGTAATGTGGATTTTGCATTTTTGTTGCCTGGATCGACGTCATCCGCCTGGCTGGCAACTAACAATGCATCCCAGTTTTTTCCCTGCGAATGGTAGACATAGGCAAGTAGCGCATCAGAATCAGCCCCGGGATGCGCCTGCGCCCATTTATTCGCTTCAGTAAGGGCTTGCTGATTGTAGCGAGCATCCGCCAACGTCATTATCCAGCCGGTACGTACATCTACGTTATCAGGCTCTTCCTGTAAAACGCTTTCCCAGATGGCTAAAGAATCATTCCAGTTCTTCTGGTTGCGATATGCTCGTGCAGCGGCGACTTTGCCCCGGGCAGGTACATTCATCTGTCCACGATACTGCTGCCAGATTTCAATTGTGGTTTTATCGTTGTTATCGACCCAACTGGAAACTTGCAGCCAGTCGGCAACCTGATTTGGCGTTAGCGCGCTTTTCTTTCCCTGATTCTCAAGGAAACGTAATAGCGGTGCGCTATTACCTCCCCGCGCTTCAATAACCAAAGCGTCATAATCTGATACCGCTGCAAAGATTGGCATCGGGAAAAGAATGCTTGCCGTAAATAAACAGCTTACAGACTTAAAACGTTTAATGAAGTTGGCATGTCGACGCATACTTAACATATCTGCCCTTATATCTTACATCATAGTGAAAATAAGCGTTTTCAATAAGTTACAGTCAATCCCTGACGGTTGCCGACCATGTAAGACGCACTGCCGCTTATTTCGTAATAGGGTTATGAAGCAATTAATTCTTTCGTCTTATTGACTACCTGTGCCTCGTCCTCTAATCATTGGAAAGAAGGCATAAACTCGAGAATTTTATCACTCAGCGTAGTTCGTGGCTATGTAATAAGATAATGCTTAGGCAAAAAAAGGATTTTAGACTAAGTTATTCTAATACTCTTGGGATTGAATTCTGGATTTAGATTAATTTCCCGTGGAGAAGTCATGTGACGATGTTAACTATTGCCGGATGACATAACTACCCTCTGTAACTGTTCGCATGGTAACTATTTGGTATGAATAGAGAAAGTTCTGATAACAAGTGTTCAGATAACAAGATAAGCACTATAACGTATTTTTAGGTTGCAGGCAGTGTTGATGAAATAAAATTAAGGGTACAGCCGCAATAATAATTAGGTACAGTGATAATATCATGATATTAAAGTACTTTATTAATTTATGATTGAACGTTAGTATTTTTCCATCCGCCAATGTCGGTGTGGGAAATTATCAGTTTTCCTATTTAATATTTTTATTTATCACCCTGGCTTGCTATCGTCAGCATCAGCCACAATCAATTCTTTACCCTTACAATTAACAAGCCTAATTTCATTATGAACAGCTGATTGAAGCATAACTTTTTGCGCTTACCTTCCCTTCAGACTTTCAGGTAATCTGAAAAAAGACGCCAATGGGAGCTGGTCTAATGAAAATCGTTAATGCAGAAGAAAAACACATCCCCGCCATACGCGATATCTATGCACACCACGTTATTCACGGTACTGGCAGCTTTGAAACCACCCCACCGAATACCCACGAAATGCTGGCTCGTCTGGAAAAAATTCATAGTCTGGGGCTGCCCTGGGTTGTCGCCCTGCAGGAAGACAAGGTCATCGGATATTGTTATCTCACTCGTTATCGTGAACGCTACGCTTACCGCTATACCCTCGAAGATTCGATTTACATTGACCCGGCGGCACAGCGTCAAGGGGCGGGAAGTGCGTTACTGCGCCATGTTATTGACTGGGCCGAAACGCACGGCTATCGACAATTAATTGCCATGGTCGGCGACAGCAATAATCAGGGATCGTTAAAAGTTCATCAGCAGGTCGGATTTACAGAAATAGGCACGCTGAAAGACGTTGGCTTCAAGCATGGTCGCTGGCTGGATACAGTTTTGCTGCAACGCGCTCTGGGGGAAGGGAACAGTACACTACCAGCGGATGTCGATGCTGCTATTTAACTTTTCTAAGGGATGACTTCAGGAAAAGGAAATCTGGAGCGGGCGAAGGGCTGAGAGCAAGCCACGTACTTTATTGTTTACGAATACGTCACAATAGTGATGTGGTCGGGTGGCGGCTACGCTTGACCCGACCTACAGTTTTAGCCTTTCCAGGCAAAATAAGGCGTAGCCGCCACCGGGCGATTAAGACTGCAGCATACCGTGCTGTATCAGGAACCCCCACCAGGGAATACCGACGAGCATGTGAAGCACAAACGTGCACAATGCCACGATAGTACCGATTGTCCACCACGACTTAATGTCATTATACCCTGCGGCAAAGATAATCGGCCCCGCCGCGCCACCATAGTGAGTGATGCAACCGCCGTAGGAGTTGGAAAATAGGATGGCAAGTGCCAGCAAAACAGGTGCCGTTCCGGTGACCAGACCTACAGTGGCAAAGACCGGTACCATTGCTGCGACGTATGCCCCGCCGGAAGCAAAGAAATAGCGCACCAGCACGCTGAGAAACACAATAATCACAATAGTCATATTCCCGGCACTGAGAAAATCCAGATGTGCTGACATGAAATCGGCCAGCCAGCGGAAAAATCCCTCCTTGCTCAGGGTTGCGCTCAGACCAATGATGCCCCCGTACCACATCAGGGTATTCCAGCCACCTTTATTTTTCTGGACATCACTCCAGCCAATAATATTAAACAGCAGTGCCGCTCCCATTGCGATAATGGCGACCGCAGATTCATTGAGTCCAAGTTTACGTGAGAAGATCCAGCCCAATAATGCAGCGACAAAAATGACCACCAGCCCTTTCTCTTTGAGGCTCATTGCCCCAAGACTTTGAAGTCCGTTGGTCGCAATAGCGACATTATCAATTTTTTTAATTTCCGGGGAAGCAACCCGGTAGCAGATATAGGGAATGATACACAGCATCAATAACCCCAACGGTGCTGCCGCCAGCATCCAGCCGATCCAGCTAATATGAATATGGAAGATATCTGAAATGAGCTGTAGCGCTAACGCGTTACCGGCAAAGCCCGTTAAAAACATATAGCTGGTCGTTTTCGTGACCATATAGACGTTGACCATTAAATAACGGCCAGCTTTGCTGGGTGACTCTTTTGGCGTTGAGCCCAATACTGTCGCGATGCTGTTAATAATAGGGAAAACCACCCCACCTGCCCGCGCGGTATTTGAGGGCGTCGCAGGCGCTAACACCAAATCCAGCAAGGCGGTAACATACCCCAGTCTCAGCGTCGTACTGCCAAATTTAAGAATAAACCAGTATGCAAGCCGTTTCCCGAGCCCGGTAGTGACAAATGCCGCACTCAGCGTAAAGGCGCTAAACACCAGCCAGGTGGTGCCTGACGCGTACCCGCTCAGCACATCCAGTGATTTGACGGGTGAATCCGGAAATTTTGTCACGGTAAAACAGGTTAACGCAACCGCAACCAGCATAATAACGGGTTCAGGATAGGGTTTAATAACCAGCCCAACGATAGCGGATAAATATATTCCTGCCAGTATCCACGCCTCTTTGGTTAATCCATCAGGCGGAGGAATAAATATTGATAATAATATTATCACGGCAAGCAAGATTGTTTTTAAAATATTCGATTTAAGCATATCTCACCCATGAGAAAAGGGTCCCTGAATAGCAGAGGCCGCTCCGCAGAGGAGCCTCCACACACTAAATACATTTATTAAACAAATGATAAATATTACAGATTCACAACCTTGATATTATCGCCTTCCGTGATTTGATATTCACTTAAGGTATCAAAACTGAGATAGCGATAGATATCCTCATGTGCGTCATAAAGCTTATCGGTATAGCTAAAATATTCTTCAACGGTGGGCATTTTACCCAACATGGCCGCGACGGTGCTTAATTCTGCGGAGGCAAGAAATACTTTAGCATTCGTTCCCAGACGATTCGGGAAATTTCGCGTCGAGGTCGATACCACGTTACTCCCTTCGCGAACCCTCGCCTGGTTCCCCATGCACAGGGAACAGCCCGCAGGCTCGATTCTCGCCCCTGATTTAATAAACTGACTAAAATAGCCTTCACGGGAGAGTTGTTGGGCATCCATTTTAGTCGGCGGCGCCAGCCACAAGCGCGCCTGGTTTTCGCTGCCATCGGCCATGATTTTACCCGCAGCGCGGAAATGACCAATGTTTGTCATGCAGGAACCAATGAAGACCTCTTCAATGGGCATGCTGGCAACCTCAGTAAGTAACCGGGCATCGTCCGGATCGTTCGGGGCACAGACTACCGGTTCGGTGATTTCATTAAGATCAATATCAATGACAGCAGCATATTCCGCGTCAGGATCGGCAGACAGCAGCGACGGGCTAGCCAGCCATGCCTCCATCTCAGCAATACGGCGTTCAAGCGTGGCGGCGTTCTCATAACCCTGCTTAACCATCCAGCGCAGCAGGGCCGCATTGGAGCGCAAATATTGCGCGACATTGTCTTCCGCCAGACGCATAACGCAGGCCGCAGCGGAGCGCTCGGCAGAGGCATCAGCCAGTTCAAACGCCTGCTCTGCACTCAACATTTCCAACCCTTCAATTTCGAGGATCCGGCCCGAGAAAATATTGCGCTTATTCTTTTTCTCGACCGTTAACAGCCCCTGCTTTTTGGCATACAGCGGAATGGCATGCACCAGATCGCGCAGGGTGATCCCTTTCTGCATCTCGCCCTTAAAGCGCACCAGTACTGATTCAGGCATATCCAGCGGCATAATGCCCGTCGCGGCGGCGAACGCTACCAGCCCGGAACCACCAGGGAAAGAGATCCCCAGCGGGAAGCGAGTATGGGAGTCAGCGCCTGTACCAACCGTGTCCGGCAGCAGCATGCGGTTAAGCCATGAGTGGATAATGCCGTCGCCCGGTTTCAGCGCAACCCCGTTACGGCTGGTGATAAACTGCGGCAGGGTTTCATGGAGTTGAACATCTACTGGCTTAGGATATGCAGAGGTGTGGCAGAACGACTGCATCACCAGATCGGCTGAAAACGTGAGACATGCGAGGTCGGTTAGCTCGTCACGCGTCATCCCGCCGGTGGTGTCCTGAGAACCCACGGTCGCTATCTTCGGCTCGCAATACTGTCCAGGTCGGATCCCTGCGACGCCGCAGGCTTTACCCACCATTTTTTGTGCAAGCGTAAAACCTTTCGCGGAAGGCGCAACTAACGCGGGCTTGCGGAATACCTCGGAAGGCGCCAGCTTCAGGGATTCACGCGCTTTCGCCGTCAGGCTGCGTCCGATAATCAGCGGGATACGCCCGCCGGCGCGCACTTCGTCCAGTAGCACCTCGGTTTTCAGGGTAAAGGTTGTCACCAGCCGCTGGCTTTCTGTTTCACGAATTTCGCCCTTGTAGGGGTAAAGATCGATCAGCATTCCGGTCGTCAGCGCAGAGACATCCATCTCTACCGGCAAGGCACCGGAATCTTCCAGGGTGTTGAAGAAAATAGGGGCAATCTTGCCGCCAAATACAAACCCGCCGTTACGTTTATTCGGCACGTACGGAATATCGTTCCCGATGTGCCACAGGATGGAGTTGGTAGCGGATTTACGTGATGATCCGGTCCCCACGACGTCCCCCACGTACACCAGCGGCCAGCCGCCCTCTTTTAGCGCTGCCAACTGACGGACAGGACCACGCACGCCGGGTTCATCAGGCACAACCCCTTCCCTGACGTTACTGAGCATGGAGAGCGCGTGCAGCGGAATATCCGGGCGTGACCACGCCTCCGGCGCAGGAGACAAATCGTCGGTATTGGTCTCACCGGGAACCTTAAACACCTTCAGGGTGATTTTTTCAGCCATGGCCGGACGGCGGGTAAACCATTCGGCATTCGCCCAGGACTGCAGCACCTCTTGTGCCTGGACGTTACCGCTCAGTGCTTTGGCCTCAACCAGGCTGAATTTTTCGAAGATCAGGATCGTAGAAGAAAGCTGCTGCGCGGCCAGCGGTGCCAGATCGGGATGTTCAAGAAGATCGATCAGTGGCTGGACGTTATAGCCGCCCTGCATGGAGCCCAGCAGCGCCGTTGCTGCTTCGGGAGTAAGCCCGTCAACACGGTATTCCTGCAACGCCACCTTAAATAAAAACTCGGCTTTTAACTTTGCCGCAGGATCGACACCCGGTGGTACGCTATGGGTCAATAAATGAATTAATTCCGGATGATGTACGGGTGCATCATTGATTAAACGTTGAATCAGTGCATCAGTTTGTTGCGCTGTTAAGGGTTTCGCCGGAATACCCGATTCAGCACGCGCATGCTGGTGCTGATTATAATCATCTAACATAGGTTCTCCTGTTAAAGCTAAAGTTGTTCACAAAATTCTGTTAAGCGTTCGAGTCCGTACGGCCATTCGCCAAAGCCAGACTCGGCATTAATATGTCCCGCCTCCCCGATATCGATTAAATGCCCCTCCCAGCAAGCCGCCCAGAATTGCGCGCGCGAAAAAGGCATCAGGGGATCATTTCTGCTGGCAAACATCAGGCAGGGAACGGGTAAAGACGCGGGTTGAATGGCCTCTTCAAGGCCGAAAAACGCGGGTTCTGCCGGTGCGACCATAACGACCCCGGCGACGTTTACCCGGCGCGTTTGCAGTAACCTGCACGATGCCAGCGCGCCAAAACTATGGCCGACGAGAATGGCGGGCAGCGGAGAAAGCGCCAGCTCGCGGGTAATGGCGGAAACCCAGTTTTCAATATCAGGTTCTAGCCAGTTTTTTTGCTGAATCCGCCTCCAGAAAGGAAAACGTCGCCCCCAGCAGCTTTGCCAGTGATATTCATCGCTGTCTCTCAGACCCGGCACCAGAATAAGGGTATAAACGTTTCTGAGCTGCTGCAGGCGTTGTTCAATCATGACGTTTTCCTGTTACGCTATTCGCGATTATTCGGCTGGAAATTGCGACAATAACCATCCAACGGCGATAAGATCTGCGCTACCGCCAGGGCTTAAATTCCGTTTGATAAATTCCGCGTCCATTCTGAATAACGCCTTGACTAATTTATCCGCCGTGAGACGCTGTATTTTTAATAATCGTCTGGCGTAGCGTCTGGCGTAATTCAGCCCTGCGGTCCCTCCCCGAGAAACCAGATTGGTATCCGGATTTGCCGCCATCAGGCCCAGCAACATCCTCAGTAACGCCACCTCTTCGGATTCTCCCTGACGTAACGCGGTTTGCAGATGCGGAAGACCTGACTGGCGTACAGTGATGAAACCACTGGCGGCTTCCCCTCTTGCCCCGGTGAACCCGTATGCCTGAAACTGCTGCTCTCCCTTCGTTTTTGCGATACCGCTATTTTTCAATTCCTGCTCGACAATGCCGGTACAGATAAGGCTGGTCTCGTGGCACAGGCTGCGTTGCGTGAGCGCGTCATGCCTTTGGGTAAGACGACCCGCCGCAGCACACAGCAGCCCCAGCGAGAAGATCCCCCCTTTATGAGTGTTCACCCCGCCGGTGGCGGTAAACATCGCCTGCTCACAGGCCAGGCCAGTCGGCCTTAGCGCCCGCAGCGTTTGTGGGCCAGCAAGATAAGCAGTCTCTCTGCCTGTGTTGAAAAAGAGTGGCAGCCAGGGGGCAATCGCCGCGATACTGGTTATGAACAGTGCGAAATTCATATCGCTATGCGCCCCGCTGTTTACGCGATCCACCAGACCCGGTTTCGGGGTTAAATTAATTTCCCGGTACAGGGCCTCGACAGCCAGCTCAGCAAAGGAGCGCTGCACGTCTGGTTCGTTAAATCTGGCAAGCGAAGTAGTCATCGGTTAACTCCTCGATCACGCGCGTTAGCTCGGCCTGCGAATGACGTCGCGAACGGGAACAAACATGAGCAGGTTCATGACAGATAAAGCATCTCCGCATCGGCTGCTGGATGGCATTTCTTTTCAGCAGCCCCTTTTTCGGACAAAACACGTCGATATCCCACAGACGTCCCAAAGGATGGTTATCTTCCAGATGCGCCGTGACGTGTTTAATCATCCACGCGGGAGCCGCGACCGACCAGAGCGCTTCCGGCCCGGTGACCGGATGCAACGCCTGATGCCGACAAACCTTCCACTGATGTGTGTGGAACAGCTCTCCGAGAGCCTGATTCGCAACGGCCATCACGCGCCTGGCCAGCGCGGTGTCCTTCACCTCGCCCGGCCAGACCAGCGTGACGGAAACCACGGTATGATCCGACTGAAACAGCCACGCCTGCTGCCGACGGGCTCGTTGCACCCGGGAAGCCAGAACCTGTTCCAGAGAGACATTTGCATTCGAGGCTTTATCCGTCATGGGACTTACTCCTTCACCTGGCGAACCACATCAATCACACTGCCGTCGCGGTAGCGCACCACACCGACAATGCGGTCAGTAAATTCAACCGCCTTAGGCTTGCCCGAGATCAGCAGTGCCTGTTGATACAAGGCTTCGATGTCGACGACGGGCAGTCCGGCGTTGATCAGACGTTCGCGGATTTCCGGGCGCGCCGGATTAACGGCAATACCGTGGTCGGTAACCAGAACGTCAATACTTTCACCCGGCGTTACCAGCGTAGTGACCTGCCTGACGACGGTAGGAATGCGGCTGCGGATCAGCGGGGCAACGACAATTGTGAGATTTGCCGCAGCCGCGACGTCGCAGTGTCCACCCGACGCGCCGCGCATTACGCCGTCGGAGCCGGTCAGGACATTGACGTTAAACTGGGTGTCTACTTCCAGTGCGCTGAGGATGACCACATCCACCCTGTCGCAGCAGGCGGCTTTCGCGGCCGGGTTCGCATAGACGTTAGTGGAGATTTCCACATGGTCGGGATTGACCGCCATGGAGGCTGCCGCCGCACCGTCAAAGCTTTGCGTATCGAGGATCTTTTCAATTAACCCTTTCTGATGCAGATCGACAATGCTGCCGGTGATTCCGCCCAGTGCGAACCGGGCAACAATATTGTGCTTGCGCATCCGGGTTTCCATAAAACGCGTACACGCCGTTGACGCCGCACCTGAGCCGGTCTGAATGGAAAATCCGTTGCGGAAATAACCTGAGTGTTCGATCACGTCGGCGGCAGAACGGGCGATCATCAGCTCACGTGGATTACTGGTGACCCTGGCGGCGCCTACGCTGATTTTTGCCGGGTCGCCGACGCTCTCAATCTGCACAATATAGTCAACCTGATCCTGAACGATACTGGCTGGCAAGTTGGGGAAAGGCTTCAGGGTTTCGGTGAGCAACACCACTTTTTTGGCATATTTTGCATCGACCATGGCGTAACCGAGGGAGCCGCACTGCGATTTGCCGCCGTTGCCGCTGGCATTGCCATATTCATCGCAGCAGGAAACCGCCAGAAACGCAACGTCAATGGCAATTTCGCCCTTCTGAATCAAATTCACCCGCCCACCGTGGGAATGGATTTGTACCGGCTCGTCCATCAGACCGTGCGAAATTGCATCCGCCAGATCACCACGCATCCCGGAGGTATAGATTTTGCCGATCACGCCATTACGAATGTGTTCAATAAGCGGGGTATTGCATGACATTAACGAGCTGGACGCGAGCGTGATCCCTTTCAGGCCGCGCTGAGCCAGCTTATCCATCACGTAATTGATGACCTTATCCCCTTCGCGGAAGGCGTGATGAAAGGAGACGGTCATACCGTCATGCAGATCGCAGCGGGCCAGAACATCGTCCACACTGGCAAAAAGTTTGCGCTGGTACTTTTGCTGATGATCAGCAAGATAAGGCGTCGTCGCGTTCGCGCCGCTGAATGCGACGTACTCACGACGGGAGTCTGGAATGTGGTGCAGAGTTTCAGTTAGGTTTTTCATTATTCATCCTGTCGCTTGTAATGGGGGATTACTGACGAATGCCGGAAGCATTTTTGCGTTCGATAACCACGCGGGCATGGTTGATAATCGGCGCATCAATCATTTTGCCGTTCAGCGAAATCACCCCGAGTCCGTTGCGTTCCCCTTCCTCTGCAGCTGCAATCACGCGCTGTGCGTAATCCACCTCTTCCTGGGTTGGCGCGTAGGCGTTATGCAGAATTTCAATTTGTCGCGGATTAATCAGCGATTTTCCGTTGAAGCCCATCCGTCGAATCAGATCCACTTCCTTCAGGAAACCGGCTTCATCATTCACATCGGCGTACACCACATCGAAAGCGTCAATACCCGCCCCGCGCGCGGCATGTAATACGGCACAGCGGGCGTAAAACAGCTCAGTCCCGTCGCCTCGCTCAGTTTGCATATCCATCACATAGTCAAAGGCGGCCAGCGCAATCCCCATTAAACGGTCAGACGATTTCGCAATGGCGACTGCATTAATAACGCCAACGGCAGATTCGATCGCTGCCATTAATTTCGTTGAGCCGACAGGGCGCCCGCAATTTTCTTCAATGCGAACAATTTCGCGTTCAAGCTGGTGGATATCTTCCGGAGAGTCGGTTTTCGGTAAACGAATAACATCAACGCCCGCCCTGACGGCGGCTTCCAGATCTTTTAATCCAAAAGGTGTATTCAGCGGATTAATTCTGACAACGGTTTCAATATCTTTGTACATCGGGTTTTGCAGGGCATGAAATACCAGCAGGCGGGCGCTGTCTTTTTCTTTTAGCGCTACGGCATCTTCCAGATCAAACATAATGGAGTCCGGTTTATAAATATATGCCGTAGAAAGCATGGCGGCACTTGAACCGGGAATAAATAACATACTGCGACGTAACTTTTTCATTATAACTTTTCCCATGCAATATCTTCCCGAGCCGAACCTCTGAGCAGAGCAGCCTGTATACGGGCACGGATCACGCAATCCAGCGCGCCTTTATCATCAATAATGATCTGCCCTTGCTCGATGTTGAACGCAGCCAGGGTTTCATTCACAACTTCGGTAATTCGGTCGCCGAACTGCTTATACACTTCGCTGTGAATGACCACATCCAGCCCGCTCTCGACGGGACTGACCTTCACCATAAGGTCACTGGACTCCAGCGTTCCCGCCATCGCGGCTTGTACAATTTTCATATCAGTTTTCCTGTGATAATGCGGTTAAACCGCTGCCGACAACGATTCGGATAAACGAGGCTGATGCTGTCCCCCGTTATTCAGAAACGCGCGCGTGGTGGCAGGCACCATACGACTGGCGGCAGCAATTTGGTTTTCTTTTAATAAACGACGAACGGCTGAAGCAGAGACCGGCACATCATTACCATCCGTTCTTCGTTCTATTTCGTGTACGTGAATACAGGCCGCTGTGCTCGTTGCATTTTCCAGCCAGTGATGCATCGCTCGGTTATATTCTGCGGTTAACTGACAGAATGGCTCCGTCCCCACAAAACGATGAGTGATATTCAGCGCAGGTGCGATGTAATTTCTGAACAGCATAAGATCAATTGCCGCGTAGACTTTATCTATCACCTGCTTATCTTTCAGGAAATAGCCTGGAAAGGTCCCGCGCGAAATAATATAGGCAGACCCCGGATGAACAGTGACATTTTTCAGATGCCGCGATCCGTCCCTGACCATCGCAAACCGTTCTTTAAACGAAAAAGCGGAGACATCTTCCTGAACCACGAAAACATGGAGCCAGTCGCACTGGCTTGCCGCATGCTCAATAAGATATTGATGGCCCAGCGTGAATGGATTCGCGTTCATCACGATCGCGCCAATATTTTTCCCCGGCACGAAATGGTGGCTACGCAACTGGCTGCAGTAACGATGAATACCAACCGGCGTATTCTCCATTAATGCCGCACAGTTATTGACGGTGACAAGCGGATAGAATCCGCATCCGCGAAACGACTTCACATTATCCGGACAGGTAAAAAGAAAGAGCTGATGTTCGCCGTTTTGTGCCGCCAGAAGTTCGGCCTCATGAATTAACGTCAGGATTAACGACGAGCCACGCCACCCGGAATCCACTGCGATGCATTTTAAGGTGTTACCCGCAATACCGGTGCAGCCAATAATCTGACGCTGGTAGAGTGCAACAATAAATTGCGAGATATCGTCATCAATGCCTAAACCGTTGCGTGCCAGGAAGCGGGCAACCTCCTCTCTGGCCTGAGCATTACCGGCTTTTATAACCTCAAATTCTGGCGTTCTGGCGGTGTACATCGTCTCTCTCCTGACCGTCTAAACAAGCAACGCTTCTTGCTGCGGTTGGGCTTCCACAATGGTATTAATCAGACGACCAATATTTTCGATTTCAACTTCAACCCGATCGCCATCGTGCATAAATAACGGAGGATTGCGTTTTTTACCGACGCCGCCAGGCGAACCCGTAATAATGACGTCACCGGCGCTGAGGGAGGTGAATGTGCTGATATAGGCGATAAGATCTGCCACTTTGTGGATCATGCTACCAGTGGAGTCGTTCTGAACCAGCATGCCATTCAGCCAGGTATGGATGGTCAACGCATGAGGATCGGGTATCTCATCCGCTGTAGTCATATAGGGGCCAAAAGCGCCGGTTTGCTTCCAGTTTTTACCGGCGGTAAACCACGCGTGCTGCCAGTCACGAACGGAGCCATCCATATAGCAGCTGTATCCCGCGACATGATTGAGCGCATTATTTACATCAATTCGGGTGCCCGGTTTACCAATGATGACGGCCAGCTCGCCCTCATAATCGAATTCTCTCGACAACTCAGGTTTAAGCACAGGTTGGGCATGACCGGTTTGTGAATCAGGAAAACGGATAAACAGCGTCGGGGCATTATTCGTCTCGGCAAACTCTTTTCTTTTTTCAGCGTAATTCATCCCAACGCAGAAAATTTTTCCTGGCTCTTCGATAACGGGCAAAAAGGTAATATCTTCAAGCGTAATATCCACAGGGCAATCGTTGTATTGCCTTGCGACGTCAACAGCATCCCATTGAAGAAGGTCTTTCAACGTCGCATATTGATGGCCGATTTTATTACCCAAATCGATAACGCCGAATTCTGTATAAATCCCGTAGCTTTTACGGCCCTGATGAATATAACTTGCTAATTTCATGATGATACCCGATTGATATACATACCTTTTTTTTTGTTTACGCCCTGAGGCGTGAACAAATTGCCAAACTTTTTATTCTGCGGACTGAGCGGGCACCAGTACCGGTTTTGGACCGGATGCCAGATACGTTGCCACGACAACGCCAATGGCAAGCAATACCAGAATCAACCCGGTCATCCCCATCCAGCCCAGTGAATGGAAAACAAAACCGTTGATAAAACCAATCACCGAACCGCCCATGTAGTAAAAGAATAAATAGAGTGCAACGGCCTGGCCTCTTGCATGCGTTGCATTTTTACTTACCCAGCTCAAACCAATAGAGTGACAGCCGAAGAAACAGCCGGTAAAAATCACCGCGCCAACAATAAAGGTGATGACATTCGACGTCAGCGTCAGCAGCATGCCTAAGGCCATGATCAGAAAAAGCACACGCAATACTTTCATCGCGCCATATTTCGCACTTAAACGACCAGCCTGCGGAGCCGTAAAGAAACTCAGGGCGAAGCTAAAGGAGAGCAGACCTGCGTTTGCCGGTGAAATATGGAACGGCTCGCCTTTCAGGAAGAAGGCCAGATAGTTATAAAGCGAGGTAAATGCGCCGAAAATAATGAAGCTGATAACAAAAGCCAGCGCCAGATTTTTGTTTTTGAAATGCGATGCAGCCCCTTTCACCATACGCGTAATGTTAAGGTTTTGCGTTGGGGTGAAGTTTTTAGATTCAGGCAGTAAAAACTTAACCAGAATGGCAACCACAATCAAGCTGGCCGCAAAACCGTAAAAGATGGCATTTATTGAAACGTGATCAATAAGTTGGCTGGCAACAATACGACCGGACATGCCGCCCATGGAGTTACCGAAGACAAAATATCCCGTTACGATACCTGCCGCCACCGGGGCGACTTCTTCACTGATGTAGGCAGTGGCCGCCGCAGCGATACCACTCAGCGCCAGACCAATTACCGCACGTAGCGCCACCAGCATCGCCCAGGATTCCATCAGCGGACAGAGCAGCGTAAGAATACCGCCTAACAGGAGGGAGACAACAATTAACCGTTTTCTGCCATAATGATCGGATAACGTCCCGGTAAACAGTAATCCAATAGCCAGCAAGGCCGTTTCTGCTGATAAGATAATACTCACCTGGCTGACAGGAACATTATATTCCACAGCAAGCGTCGGAAGCAGTGGCTGAATAAAAAACAGAGAAGCAAGCTCTGCAAGCCCGGATAATGCCAGGGCCAGAATCACGCGAATATGCGCTCCGGCTTTTACAGAATCTGAAGCTTTCAGGGTATTGTTAGCATGAGTTAACGCCATAATAACCTCGGTATTATTGTTAAGGTACAGAGTGTAATTTTTTAAGGCAGATGTTTTTTATTTAAATTTTATTTACGCAACTTCAGTGAGCATTTTTTCCGGTACACATACGGCACCCTCAAACAACTTGCGTGAAGTACGTATCACTGCGGCACGGGTTTTTTCGATATTGTTACCTTCCTTCAATAAGGACACGGATATTTTTCCACTTGGGTGTTCAATATCGATGATATTAGTGAATAGCCCCTTTGGACGATCGGCGACAATTTTTGCCGCGACGGAGCCTTCAATCAGCGTTGCGGTCGAAATACCAATCGATCCGGTAATCGCCAGTGATTTATGGCATGTGTGCGGCATGAAATACCGTACCTGAATCGTTCCGCCGTTACGCGCCGGGCTGAGAAGAACCGGTTTAGGGATCACCTTGTTTGTCACATCCCCTAAGCCCATAGCTGCGCCAGCCTGACGACGCAGACTTTCCAGCTTTTCTTTAAATGCCTTATCGCCATCTAATTCTGCAGGAGATTCCCCTCCTGTTTTCCCCAAAGCTGAAGCGTCAATCAATACCATCGGCATCGCCATATCTATACAGGTGACTTCAATACCGTCGAAGACGTTTGTCGCACTGTCCGTCGGCAACAATTTCCCAGTTTTAGAACCCGCAGAGTTCAGGAAAGTTAAGCCTATGGGCGCGGCGGTCCCCGGGACTCCATCAATCTGGGTATCGCCTTCGTACACCACCCGATAATCAGGCGTTTGCACTTCTGCATCGACCAGCGTTCCGGTATTGAGATTGCGGATCCGCACCGTCGTTACCGGGCTTTGCGCCTTCACCAGCCCCTTTTCAATAGCAAAGGGACCGACCGCACAGAGCATATTGCCGCAGTTAGGCGTGGTATCGACACGACGTTCATTCACCATCACCTGTGCAAACAGGTAATCCACATCCGCGTCAGGACTTTCTGAAGTGCTAACTATCGCTACCTTACTGGTTTGCGGACTTCCACCGCCAATACCGTCAATTTCGAGTTCATGGCCTGCCCCCATCAAACTGAGTAAAACTGCGTCACGCGCTTCTGTTTCCGCAGGCAGGTCGCTGGCCAGAATCACCGGCCCTTTTGACGTACCGCCACGCATTAATACGCAAGGGATCTTTAACATATGTTTATCTCACTTCGCTTTTGTCAGGAACGCTATAAGGTTTTCACACTCCGGTTGATAACTCTAATGCCAAAAAAAGCATGATTAATACGTTTTGCACATTAATAGCCCGTGCGTTATGGTGGTTATATAAAAGCGAGAATGGGATACAGCTATGCCGCATGAACTACAGGGGATACAAGCGTTTGTAAAAATTGCAGAAATCGGATGCTTTACAAAAGCATCCCAATTTTTTCACATTTCACAACCTGCTTTAACACGCAGAATTCAGAAACTGGAAGATAGCCTGGGAACCACGCTGTTTGAACGCTCTACGCGCAGCGTTAAGCTCACGACAGTAGGAAGAGAATTTTTACCTAAGGCTAAGAATTTAATAGATTTTTATGAAAGTTCCATCCTCAGTATTAAAGAGATGGCGACACATCAGGCAGGTGTTATTACGGTTTCCTGTATCCCTACTGCCGCGTTCTATTTTCTGCCTTCAGTGATACGAGATTACAACAATGACTACCCAAACATCCGAATCCGCATACTGGAGCACAGCGCCAGCGATTGCCTGGAAGCAGTATTAAATGGCGACGCAGATTTCGGTATAAATATGATAAACGTCACACATCCAAATATCGATTTTGCGCCGCTGGTGAACGAACCCTTCGTTCTGGCATGCCGACGCGACAATGAGCTGGCAAATAAATCGCTGGTAACCTGGGACGATCTGGCCGGTATGAAGCTGATTGGGGTAAGACGCTCCAGCGGAAACCGATCGCTGATCGATCAGGCTTTCGAGAAAATGGCCTGGAAACCTAACTGGTTTTATGAAGTGCGTCATCTTTCGACGTCACTAGGGATGGTGGAAGCGGGTCTCGGTGTGTCTGTCGTTCCCAGTCTGGCGATGCCGGCCGATGAACATCACATCCTTGTTAGTCGTCCACTGATAGAACCCGTCATACGCCGTACGCTTGGCCTGGTAAAACGCAGTGAAACAACCCTTAGTCCTGCGGCGGAAAAATTCCGCCAGCTGATATTACATCTGTGGTCAGGCGAAAATAGCAGCCCCTGGATCAACAAGTTTACTCAGCTGTAACCCCCCGTTGGGCAACGAGTGAATGACCGATGAGAACTCTCCCACAGCATCAGCAGAGGAAGTCAACGCATTGATTTTCGGTAATAAAATGAATTGTCGCAGGTGGAAATCAGGCAGACCAGAGGGAAACATCAAGGGAAGTAACTTTGGAGCGGGCGAAGGGAATCGAAAAGGCTTGCTCTAAGCACCGGAAAAGATAAACCAAACAGACGTTTACGTAAATCCACGGTAACTAGTAGCGGTAGCTTACTAGGTTAAGACCATGACGATCAAGGGCAAAGGAACAAATTATCTTTACGTAAACTGTGACGGGATTTATATCATTCAGCTTCATATTCCCGTTTATATGCGCCACCTCTGGAACGGTCGCAAAATGCTTAAAAAATCAACAGGCACTCGCGATCTTGTGTTGGCTCGTAGATTTCGTGATCAGTACCTGATGGAGTTCAGAAGGCTACAGGCGCAATTCAACCCAAATGCTTATCTTCTCAAGATTCAGTCAGCCATTACCGATCTACGTTTCGTTGGTGCTGCATCTACTAATCTCGTTCCAGATTTTCAGACAGCCACCAAAGGGAAACCTTCAACGCCAAAGTTAAAAGACCTTTGCGACGAATACATGAAGGTGTACTCAGACAGGCGGAGCTATTCCACATTGCAAAAGTCTGCCCGTGCTGTCGAGGCGTTTACGAAATCCATAAAAAGACCAGCGATCACAATCGGCGGTATTGGTCGCCGTATGGTGACGGAGTTCCTGGAGGCTAACCAAAGCAAGTTTTCACCTCAAACGTTGCAGAACTGGCTAACATCTTTGGGGAGTCTGTACGAGTTCGCCAAACGCCGCTACGACGTGATACCAGACAGCAACCCTTTTCACGGTCATAACCTCGAAGCACGTCGCACAATAGAGAGTTATCAACCGTTTGAACCAGAACAATTGCAAATCCTGATCAGCGAAGCCGATGGTGTTCTACGCGATGTCATACTGATTGGGCTGTATTCAGGAATGCGACTTGATGAGATCGCCAGCATCAAGCGGGATGAAATTGTAATGTTGGAGGGTGTCAGATGTTTCTTTGTCAGCAAGTCCAAGACTGTAGCCGGGGTGCGGTATGTTCCGATCCACTCGCTACTGATGGGGATTATTGATAAGCATCTGGCGCAAAACGGCGGTGCATATCTTTTGGCGCAGTCAAATAACATCATCCGGAAGGATGGCAAACGCGGTCCGTGGTACAGCCAAAAATTTACTCGGCTGCGTGATAGCGTCTTGCCTACAGCTACAGATAGGCAATGCTTCCACAGCTTGCGCGGGATGTTCATCACATGCTTAGACAGAGCAGGCGTACCAGAACAGCGCATAGGTGCTATCACCGGGCATACTGAACAGAAGGCCAAAACTGAAGCATTCAGGACATATAGCAAGGGCGCAGGTATGAGAGAGTTAGCCAAATATGTTGAGTGTGTGTATTATCATGCTCTATAGATTAAAGGGGGGCTGCCCCCCTTATATTATTGTGGCCATTCAGCCTGAATACGAGCAGAAACTTCATCAGGAAGATTATACCAATAAGCATTATTATTTGTTGCATCCACAACAATTAATCTATCATCATTATCCATTGCAGCCTTGACTATCTTCGCTGCATTTTCAGCAGAATAGCCACTATTGACATACCAGTTAGATTCTGTCGCCTTTGCCCAGTTACCCAGCGTTTTAATGGCAGCATGAACAGCCGTGTAATCCTTATCTTTTATAAGGTCATAGGTAATAAACAAGTTATTAGCCATTAACTTTCTCCCAAAGGACAATAAAAAATAAAGCGCCCCGTAAGGCGCTCATATTTCAATGGTCTTTAAGCCAAGCCTGCACTTTTTTAGCCGAATGACCTACGGCTTGAACAGCTTGAATAAGTTTAGCCTCACTAACACCGAACTTTTTAGCCCAATCACGTCTTTCGTAATCCTGTTTGATACTTATTAAATCATTGTCAGGTGTACCAATTTTGGTCTTATCATCAGCCATTTTACTGATTCCTCGTGATACAGGCTTATGCCTGCACATTACTTATATGACTCCTCTGCCGCTTCGTAAACGGTCAGTTATCAAACAATTGACACTGGTCATAAAACCAGTAAAAACTTTTTTTCCGAGCTTGCTAACCTTGCCGCTTCGCTTCTATCATAACCACTACATATTGTGTTTATTGATATAACAAATACAATATATCCAAAAACCCATTCCGTGAATAGGTGTTGAAATGGCGAACAATGATAAGCAATCCTCGAAAGATGTAGCTCATCTGGCAGCAGAGACTCTAAACAACCCAAACGCCTCTGCGATTCAGAAAAGTTTAGCGGGTTCGGTGCTATCACAAGCAGGAACAAAAAATCAGACTGGCGCGAACATGGAGGCCAAAGCATCAGCAGCTTTGAAAAACCCACGTTCAAGCGAGGTTACTAAAACCTTAGCTGGTTCGGTTGTTTCCCAATCGAATAAAAAACGCTAAAAAAAGCCGGGATTAACCCGGCTCTCATGTTTTCAGTTTCCGTTGTCGCTGTTCGCTCAAGTAGTACCTGATAGCGCTGTCGAATCCATGCGTATGGATGCGGTCAAGTAAGCTGGAACGACTACACTCAAGCCTGCGTGCTAATGCAGACATGTTGATGATCGAATCATCGCCTTTACCGTCCAGAATCCACTGCATCAGCGGCATGTTGCCAGTACCGATCAAAGCTAATTTCATATGTATCTCCTTTCCTTTGCCTCGCCAGCAGCGGGGACAATGCGTCCCCAATAACTGCTTACTGATCGTTAAGCTGCGTCGTTCGTCAGTTTGGTCACAAAGTCTGGACGGTACACCACAGGCAAAATTGAGCTTTCCGCGAATAGCTCAACGTTCTTAAACTTGTCCTGCACACTCCAGATAAACGCTGTCTTATGCATCCTTTATGCACGTTCTATGCATCTGTGCTGTGTGTGCAAAGACTTACCTTACGATATTTTGAAATAATGGTTCATTTTTATTGACAGGCTCTCAGCCCCGCCTAGCACATCAGCCCATGCGCTGAGATATTTTCCGACACTGGAACCTGAAGAGTAACCCCAAATTTTGTTTCACTACGGGCAGGAGTGGGTGCATTAACATATAAAAAACTCTTTACAATTATCATGTTATGATCAATATTCACCTTGTAACTTACATAACGAGATAACAGCGAAGGACGAAATGAAGAGAGTCGAGCCAGTCAGAGACAAAGAGAAGATCGCAGAGGTTGAGTCTTTGCTACGTAAACACAATAGAAGTCCGATTTACGGTGATTTGTGGGTATTCCTGAACCAGACGGCGGCGCGAGTTGGTGACGCTCTCAGGTTACGTTATGCCGACTTTAATCACATCGAAGGGAACGTGTTGAACCTGAAGGAACAAAAGACAGGGAAAACCCGCTCTATCATGCTGACTGCCAAAGCGCTTGAACTGGTAGCACAGCGCCGTGCTGACAATCCTGGTCATGAATACTTATTTGAAGTGGACAGCAACCGGGCCAAGAGTAAACCGATCAGCCGTGTGACGGTCTCAGCTAAATTTAAAGAGGCAGGCGATATGCTAAATCTTCGCATTGCAGCCCACAGCCCACGCAAGAACCTAGGTTACCATGCTCTGAAACGTGGTGTAAGCCTGCCAACACTCACTAAGCTGTACGGGCATTCATCGCAGGCGGTCACGCTGGCATACTGCGGGATTATGGAAAAAGATATCGAAGACGTATTCCAGACTATCGACTACTGATGACTGTTTACGATTTTGCTATGCAAATCGCAACGCGACTATTGAGACTACTACTTTGAAGAAAATTTTACTTTTTGTGCTGGTCCTACTACCGCTGACGGCTCATGCAGGCAAAATCACTATGTCCAACCCCGACGAACAGGAGTTAAAGGGTGGGAAACGGCTTTGTACCTATGAGAACAGCATTTATCTGTTCACGCAGGTGACTAAAGGGAAATGCGCATATGCCAAAACCTTCGACGCTTCGGACAACGAAAAATAATACTAACGCGCCATTGCTTTAATATGCACTACAATAGTTGGGCAACATGCCAACGCAAACTGTCGACCAAAGTCAGTAATCGTTAATACAGATTTCTTAATTTCAGTTTGTCGATTGACCTGTTTCATTTCTTCAATCTTTGAAAGGATGTCTGGATGGTTTATTAGTGGGGAATACCATGTATCACTAGTATATGCCATACCATCAGGAATTACGCACAGCCCCATTCTTACTAAATTATCTAAATATGCGGGGACAAGTTCTATGTGCTCGCATCCTGCTCTTTGACCAATTAGGGAAAAGTTCCTTAACACGATGTTATGACCATCACGTATGGTTTTGTTAGGGCTTGAAGCCTTAATCGAAATAAGAGGGTTTATGGTATCGCTCGCAGTGAAACCACTAACTATTTTTGCTTCATCTGGGGTCAATTGTTTTATTATATCAACAAAGGCTGGATGGGCCTTTTGTACCGTATCCTTGTTCATTGCAGTAGCTAACAACGAAGCATACATTTCGCTCAACGATTCTTCATGGCCAGTATATCGCAATGCCTCAATTGCTGGCCCCGCAACATTTGGGGAAGGGGTGACAATTTTTTCTGGTGGGACATCCTTTAATTTTTCAGCAACCTTGGCAGCAGTAAACTCACGAATTTGCTCATATCCCCAAACCAGTCCACTAACTGGAGCTAAGGCAAGATTGACGAGTTTAGCAACAGTCCCAAGTGCTTTCCCAACCTCTTGAGCTGCTGGCTGAAGCGCATCTTGGTAAATTGGTACTTCTTTAGCTACTGCTGCCACTGCATTAGCAATATCAGCTATGTTGCTGCTTTTCGAACCATCATCAGACATATCAATCACCAGTGGAATCATTAATTTTCAAGAGATTATACATTTTCCGTTGAATCATTGGTAATTTGAAAGTTTCGAAAATTTGATCGATAGCATCCATTTAGCGCCGTGTTGGGCATACCAACATCAAGCGCCGAAGGCGTATCGTCAGAATTGTCAGTTAACCGTTCTCTTATCGAGTACCGATCATTTATGGCTCGGTGAACACCACGGCAGAGCCAGCCCCTTTCCCGGACTGGTTAGGCTTCCCAACATTTGCTCGTTTATCCGTGGCGTGTCATCACGACAGGCTTTAACGGGACACCGCGCTAAGTGTGGAACGGTTGAAAGTTTCAGGAATGGTTTACAGCCGTAGTGAAAGGCTTTGTTTTCTTGTTGGACTATCGCGGTAAGACACTGGAACGACCGCCAGCGTTTTGATAAGCTTCCTGATCACTATTCACCAAATCGCGGTAGTTACCAAGGTAGAACGTCTAGAGGGTTCTCAACAGCGCTTACAGAGCGCCTCCCTCTAAGCACCGGAAACGTAACGATTTTTAAGCTAGCTTAGAGCGTAAAAAATCGCTGGAGCGGGCGAAGGGAATCGAACCCTCGTATAGAGCTTGGGAAGCTCTCGTTCTACCATTGAACTACGCCCGCATTGAAGTGCGTAAGGGATTATAAACCTTACGCTCTTCTTGGCAAGGGACGAACCGACTGACTGGCGATTAATTCACCGTCAGCATTTTGGCTTACTGCCCTGCGGCGGTAAATAACGCAGCGGATCGATAGCCGTTGCGCGATAACGGATCTGGAAATGCAGACGCACCGTCGTCGCATCCGTGCTGCCCATCGTGGCGATCTTCTGCCCGGCTTTCACGTTTTGACCGTTGTTCACCAGCATGGTGTCATTATGCGCATAGGCAGTGATGTAATCCTCACTGTGCTTAATCATGATAAGGTTGCCATAGCCCCGCAGTTGATTGCCGACATAGACCACTTTCCCGGCTCCGGCCGCATAAATCGGCGTACCGCGCGCAGCAGAAATATCAATGCCCTTATTACCGCCGTCCGCCGTGGAATAAGGCAGGATCACCTTACCGCTGGCGGGCCACTGCCAGCAGCGTTGTCCTACCGGCGGCCAGGACGACTGAGGTACAGAAGAAGACGGTCTGACGGCAGCCGTTTTGGTAGAAGATTTGCTCGAAGATTTCGCGGTTGCTTTACCGGCTTTTGTACTGGTTTTCGCATCACCGTTAAGCTTCAGCTTTTGCCCCACCTCAATGGTATAAGGGGGGGAAATGTTGTTCAGACGGGCGAGATCCCGAACGCTGGTGCCAGTAGAGCGTGAAATGGCGTACAGCGTATCACCACGCTTCACAGTATACGTGGAACCGGAATCAGATGAACTGGAACACCCTGCCAGGATCAGGCTGCTCACCAACATTATCGTGATATAAAAACGTTTATTCATCAGCCATTCTGCACTCAACACAACGTTTACCTCGAAATCAGAGGTCATTATCATACCAGCCAGCCGGACGATCCCCAATCGCTACGCTTCAATCGGTAGGGTTAAACGGATATCCCTGTGCGATAATATCCATTAACGCGGGTAGATAAGGCATAGAGGGTAATTTCACCAGCGCAGGATAAAATATTTGTGGCGAAGGAAAAACGTCTACCACGTAACATTGGCTAAGTTTATCAGCATCGACTTCCGAAGACGGTAATAACGTCGCAGCCTCAAGGCCGGACTCCAGCCAGTCGAGAATGACCCCCGGTTGCGTAATATGCATGATCACTTTTGCGCTTACTCCGGATTTACGAAACAGATCCATCAGCATCTCGTAAGTCCCTGAATCCTTTGCCCGATGCAGCAGCACCAACGGCATCTCCGCCAGCGCAGTGTAGTTATAGGGATTTGCAGGAGGGCCCGGCAGGCATTTTTTATTAATTACCGCCACCAGCTTAATCGGATCAAACGACACATAATCAAAGCCTTCACTGCGATAGGGACGCTGTATTAAAGCAATATCGATTCCCCCTTCCGTTAATAATGTCTCAAGATGGCTGGAGTCGGTAACAGAAATATTGATCGCCGTATCCGGATTACGTTGGTAAACTTCCATCAACAGTGCTTTAAAATAGTTCTGGTAGAGATGAGTTAAACCTATTCTTAATTCGGCTCTGTTTTTTTGTGCAATATCTGTCGTTTCCCTGGCGGTATCCTCCACCTGACGTAATATTTCACATCCTTTGCGATAGAGAAAAAAACCGGCCTCCGTGGGTTCAATACGATTTCCACGGCGAACAAAGAGCGAGACCTGAAGTTCTTCTTCCAGCTCCTGAATCCGCTTGCTGAGGGGGGGTTGCGCCATGTTCAACGATTTCGCCGCCTGGCTGACCGACCCTTGTTCCACCACCCGACAAAAATACCGTAAGCGCTTTAAATCCATCATCATCACCCGTGGTTTAACGTATCGCCAGTATCACACTTACTCAAAAAAATAAAAAGCCAGCCCGCTACATCTCATGTTAATTAATCATTATTTAACAGGTCATTAAAATAAACTTTTTTGATCTACTAACTATCCGGTAAACGGTATTTGTGTAAAAGCGCCACGGAAAATATTGTGCAGACAACGAAACATCTTTTCCGAAGGAACCATCCCATGGCAAATACTGATAACAAATCTCCCTCAACGGTGCATGATTTACGCTCTGCGCTCCAACTACTGAAAACACTTCCCGGCGAGTACGTTGAAACCGATACCGAAGTCGACCCGCACGCGGAACTCTCTGGGGTGTATCGTTATGTGGGCGCGGGCGGAACCTGCCAGCGCCCGACCCGCAAGAACGGGCCGGTGATGGTATTTAATAAAATCAAAGGATTTCACGATATCAGCGTGGCAATTGGGCTGAACGGTTCGCGCCAGCGCGTCAGCCATTTTCTGCAGTGCGAACCAGCAAAACTAGGGCATCTGCTGAAAGATTCTGTGGAAAACGCCATAGCGCCAGTCATGACTCAGGGCGCGGCGGAATGTCAGGAAGTGGTGCATCTGGCGAGCGATGCCGATTTCGATCTGCGTAAACTATTACCCGCTCCGACCAATACAGAAGAAGACGCTGGTCCCTATATTACCATGGGCCTGTGCTACGCCTCAGACCCGGAAACTCACGAATCCGATATCACCATTCACCGCTTGTGTGTACAGAGCCGCGACGAACTGTCCATGTGGCTGACCCCTGGCCGCCATATTGATGCTTTCCGCATGAAAGCAGAAGCCGCAGGTCAGCCGCTACCGATTTCAATCAGCATCGGCGTGGATCCGGCGATTGAAATTGCCGCCTGTTTTGAGCCGCCAACCACCCCACTGGGCTTCAACGAATTGAGCATTGCGGGCGCGCTGCGCGGCAAAGCCGTTGAGATGGTGCAGTGTAAAACCATCAACGAAAAAGCTATCGCTCATGCGGAGATCGTCATTGAAGGCGAACTGCTGCCAAACGCACGAGTACGCGAAGATCAGAACACCCATACCGGGCGCGCAATGCCTGAGTTTCCGGGTTATACCGGCGAAGCGAAAGAGGCTATTCCGGTGATCAAAGTGAAAGCCGTTACTCACCGCATTAACCCCATCTGGCGCACCACCGTCGGACCTGGCGAAGAACATGTCAATATGGCCGGTATTCCGACTGAAGCCAGCATTCTGGATATGGTAGAACGCGCCATGCCGGGCAAACTACTCAATGTTTTCGCCCACTCGGCGGGCGGTGGCAAACTTCTGGCGGTTCTGCAGTTTAAAAAATCTTCTCCGACAGATGAAGGCCGGCAGCGCCAGGCTGCTCTACTGGCTTTCTCTGCATTCCCGGAACTCAAGCACGTCATCCTGGTGGATGAGGATGTAGATATTTTCGATAGCGACGACGTTCTCTGGGCCATGCAAACCCGCTACCAAGGGGATGTTGACACCATTACGATCCCTGGCGTTCGTTGCCACCCGCTCGATCCGTCACAGGTGCCGGAATACAGCCCGAGCATCCTGCAACAGGGAATGTCCTGCAAAACCATTTTCGACTGTACGGTGCCATTCCACCTGAAGCACAACTTCCAGCGTTCCAAATTTAAAGATGTGGACGTGAAGCGCTTCCTGCCGGATTTCGAGTAAAGGAGACCACCATGACAGCACGCATCATCATTGGGATCAGTGGGGCCTCCGGGTTTCAGTACGGCGTTAAGGCGCTGGAGTTGCTTCGCCAACACCCCGTTAAAGTCCATCTGGTGGTCTCAAAAGGAGCAGAAAAAACCTGCGAACTGGAGACAGATTACCGCCTGGACGATGTGACAGCGATGGCTGACGTGGTACATCCCATCGCGGATCTGGGGGCGGCTATCTCCAGCGGTTCATTTAAAACACTGGGGATGCTGATCGCACCATGTTCCATGCGCTCTTTGGGCGCAATCGCCCACTGCCTGACGGACAACCTGCTGACCCGGGCGGCGGACGTGGTGCTGAAAGAGCGTCGTCGTCTGGTGCTGCTGACCAGAGAAACCCCGCTGAACCTCGGTCATATTCGCAATATGGCCGCAGTAACTGAAATGGGCGGGATCATCTTTCCGCCGGTTCCGGCGCTGTATCAACGTCCGCAAACGGCGGACGACATCATCACCCATAGCGTTAATCGTGCGCTCGATCTGTTCGACCTTGAGGTCAACAATATCCCCCGCTGGGGTGAAGGCGAGCTAAATTTTACTTAACAGGACATTTCTCAATGTTAATCGGCCCATATGTAAATGGTTCCGCCGTCATTCTTGGCGGGCTAGTTGGCGCAATGGCGGGCGGCAAGCTCCCTGAGCGTGTGAAAACGGCGCTGCCGATGACTTTCGGGCTTTGCTCCGTTGGTCTGGGCATCACGCTGGTACTAAAAGTGAAATATATGCCAGCAGTGGTGCTGGCAATGGTGATCGGCGCCATTCTCGGTGAATTGCTGCATCTGGAAAAAGGAATTGGTAAAGCCGCTGGCTCCACGCGCGGTTTAATCAACAAAGTTCTGCCGCCAGTTAATGGCCTGGGTCACGAAGAGTTCACAGAGAAATTTGTCGCCATCCTGGTACTGTTTTGCGCCAGTGGCACCGGGATTTTCGGGGCGATGACCGAAGGGATGAGCGGCGACCCATCAATTCTGTACATCAAAACGATCCTCGATCTGTTTACCGCAGGGATTTTTGCCACACTTCTCGGCTACGCGGTTATGACCATCGCCATCCCACAAATCATTATTCAGGTGGCGCTGGCGATGCTGGCAGTGATTATCCTGCCGATGATCACTCCTGACATGATGGCGGATTTCTCTTGTGCTGGCGGACTGCTGATGGTGGCCACCGGTTTGCGTATCTGTAACATTAAACTTTTCCCGGTCGCCAACATGTTGCCAGGGCTTGTTTTGGTAATGCCTTTGTCCCATTTATGGGCTACCCTAGTGGCCTGAGTGCATGACCCGGCGGGTTTGTGTCGGGTCATTTTTTATTTTCAGGAGTTGTCATGGCCGGGGAACATGTCATTTTGCTGGACGAGCAAAATAAACCGTCAGGCATGCTGGAAAAGTATGCCGCCCATACCTTCAACACCCCTTTGCATCTCGCGTTTTCCTGCTGGATATTTAACGACCAGGGACAACTGCTGGTGACGCGCCGTTCACTGCACAAAAAAGCCTGGCCTGGCGTCTGGACAAACTCTGTCTGTGGCCATCCGCAGTCGGGGGAGACAACCGAAGATGCCGTTATCCGCCGCGCCCGTTTTGAACTGAGCGCAGACATTACCGCGCTCGCCTCTGTATATGCGGATTTCCGTTATTGCGCTACGGATCCCAATGGAATTATGGAGAACGAAGTTTGTCCGGTCTATGCCGCGCAGCTTACCAGCCAACTACAGCCAAATGCGGATGAAGTGATGGATTACCAGTGGAGCAATCTTGAGGATGTGTTAAGCGGGATTGATGCAACGCCGTGGGCGTTTAGCCCGTGGATGGTGATGCAGGCTTCAAACGATAAGGCGCGAGAATTACTGCGCAAGTTTGCCAACGGGAATTAATTGCCTGATGGCGCTATGCTTACCAGGCCTACATAACGAATTGTAGGCCGGATAAGGCATCAGCCGCCATCGGGCATGTCACATCTTACTTAACCGGGCGCATCGCCGGGAACAGGATCACGTCGCGGATGGTATGGCTGTTGGTAAACAGCATAACCATTCGGTCGATACCAATACCCAGACCCGCAGTCGGCGGCAGACCGTGTTCCAGAGCGGTAACGTAGTCTTCGTCGTAGAACATCGCCTCGTCATCACCCGCATCTTTGGCGTTAACCTGATCCTGGAAACGCTGCGCCTGATCTTCTGCATCGTTCAGTTCGCTGAAACCGTTACCGATCTCACGTCCGCCGATGAAGAATTCAAAGCGATCGGTGATTTCCGGGTTTACGTCATTACGACGCGCCAGCGGAGAAACTTCGGCCGGGTACTCGGTAATGAAGGTCGGTTGAATCAGGTGCGCTTCCGCGACTTCTTCGAAAATCTCAGTCACGATACGGCCCAGACCCCAGCTCTTCTCAACTTTGATGCCGATAGATTCAGCGATCGCTTTAGCAGAGTCGAAGTTATCCAGATCGGCCATGTTGGTTTCCGGACGGTATTTCTGAATCGCTTCGCGCATGGTCAGTTTTTCGAACGGCTTACCGAAGTCGAAGACTTCTTCGCCGTAAGGCACTTCGGTGGTTCCCAGAACGTTCTGCGCCAGCGTGCGGAACAGTGATTCGGTCAGTTCGATCAGATCTTTGTAGTCCGCATACGCCATGTAGAGTTCCATCATGGTGAACTCTGGGTTATGACGAACAGAGATGCCTTCGTTACGGAAGTTACGGTTAATTTCGAATACGCGTTCGAAGCCGCCAACCACCAGACGCTTGAGGTACAGTTCCGGCGCGATACGCAGGTACATATCCAGATCCAGCGCGTTATGATGGGTGATGAACGGACGCGCCGCCGCGCCGCCAGGGATCACCTGCATCATCGGGGTTTCTACTTCCATAAAGCCGCGACCCACCATGAACTGGCGGATGCCAGCCATAATCTGTGAGCGCACTTTAAAGGTATTGCGGGATTCATCGTTAGAGATGAGATCCAGATAGCGCTGACGATAACGCGCTTCCTGGTCCTGCAGCCCGTGGAATTTATCCGGCAGCGGGCGCAGCGCTTTCGTCAGCAGACGCAGCTCGGTGCAATGAATGGACAGCTCACCGGTCTTGGTCTTGAACAACTTACCTTTCGCGCCGAGGATATCGCCCAGATCCCATTTTTTGAACTGCTCGTTGTAAACGCCTTCCGGCAGATCGTCACGAGCAACGTACAGCTGAATACGGCCGCCAACATCTTGCAGCGTAACGAATGAGGCTTTACCCATAATACGGCGGGTCATCATACGACCAGCAACGGATACCTCAATGTTCAGCGCTTCCAGCTCTTCGTTTTCTTTCGCGTCGAAGTCAGCATGCAGTTGGTCTGAGGTGTGATCGCGACGGAAATCGTTCGGGAACGGGATCCCCTGCTCACGCAGGCTCGCCAGCTTCTCACGGCGCGTTTTCAGTTCATTGTTAAGGTCGGCTACCGCGTCAGCGCCCTGTACGTGTTGTTCAGACATGTTGGTTCCTCATAACCCTGCTTTCAAACTTGCTTCGATAAATTGATCCAGGCTGCCATCCAGCACCGCCTGCGTGTTACGGGTTTCAACCCCGGTACGCAGATCTTTAATGCGGGAGTCATCAAGGACATAAGAACGAATCTGGCTACCCCAGCCGATATCTGACTTATTGTCTTCCATCGCCTGTTTCTCGGCATTCTTCTTCTGCATTTCCAGTTCATAAAGCTTCGCTTTCATCTGCTTCATGGCCTGGTCTTTGTTCTTGTGCTGGGAACGGTCGTTCTGACACTGCGTCACAATCCCGGTCGGGATGTGGGTGATACGCACCGCCGATTCTGTACGGTTAACGTGCTGACCGCCCGCGCCAGAGGCGCGATAAACGTCAATGCGCAGATCCGCCGGGTTGATGTCGATATCGATATCATCGTCAACTTCCGGATAGACAAATGCCGAGCTGAACGACGTATGGCGGCGACCGCCGGAGTCGAACGGGCTCTTACGTACCAGACGGTGTACGCCGGTTTCAGTCCGCAGCCAACCGTACGCATATTCGCCAGCAATTCTGATGGTCACGGATTTAATACCCGCCACTTCGCCTTCAGATTCTTCAATAATTTCAGTCTTAAAGCCGCGAGCTTCGGCCCAACGCAGATACATACGCATCAGCATGCTCGCCCAGTCCTGCGCTTCCGTACCGCCGGAGCCAGCCTGAATATCGAGATAGCAATCTGCGCTGTCATATTCGCCGGAGAACATACGACGGAATTCCAGCTGCGCCAGCTTATCTTCCAGGGTATCGAGTTCTGCTACGGCTTCGTTAAAGGTTTCTTCGTCGTCGGCTTCTACAGCCAACTCCAACAGGCCGGAGACATCTTCCAGGCCCTGGCTCATTTGGTCGAGTGTATCTACGATGGCCTCAAGGGAGGAACGCTCTTTACCCAGCGCCTGCGCGCGTTCGGGTTCGTTCCATACGTCCGGCTGTTCCAGCTCGGCGTTTACTTCTTCCAGACGCTCTTTCTTGGCATCATAGTCAAAGATACCCCCTAAGAACGTCAGAGCGCTCCGTGAGGTCCTGAATGCGGTTATTTACCGGATTAATTTCAAACATTGTCTGATTTCTTTTATTGGACTAGTCAAAATGCGGTTATAAGAGCGGGATTGTAACTAATCCACGCCCTTTTTTATAGCGATTAGTGACGCTAAAGTGGCCAGATATTATCGATTATTAGCTGCAAACTACGGTTGCCGCGAAACTCATTAATATCCAGTTTGTAGGCCAACTGAACATCGCGCACGCCGTTGTCCGGCCAGCAACTGGTATCAACGTTGAACGCAATTCCGTCCAGCAGAGGTCCGCCGCCAACCGGCTCCACCATCACCTTCAGATGACGCTCACCCACCAAACGCTGCTGAAGCAGACGGAAATGTCCATCAAACAGCGGTTCCGGGAACATTTGCCCCCACGGCCCGGCATCACGCAGCATTTGCGCGACCTCCATGGTCATCTCCGCGGCGCTTAGCGGGCCATCTGACACCACTTCGCCCTGCAGCAAGGCGGGATCCAGCCACTCGGTTACCAGTTCGCCGAAACGCTGCTGGAAACGCTCAAACTGCGCCTCTTCCAGCGACAAGCCCGCCGCCATGGCGTGACCGCCAAACTTGAGGATCATGCCAGGATGAAGGGTGTCCAGGCGCTCCAGCGCATCACGCATGTGCAGCCCCTGAATCGAACGCCCGGAGCCTTTGAGCGTACCGTCGCCGGCAGGAGCAAACGCAATCACCGGACGATGAAAACGCTCTTTAATGCGCGATGCCAGAATGCCGACTACTCCCTGATGCCACTCAGGATGGTACATCGCAAGGCCGCCCGGTAGCGTCTCGCTACTGCGCTCCAGTTTTTCACACAGGGTCAGCGCTTCCGCCTGCATGCCCTGCTCAATTTCTTTGCGTGTCTGATTGAGCGCGTCCAGTTCATTGGCCAGCACGCGTGCTTCGCCAATGTTGTCGCACAGCAACAGCGCCACGCCGACGGACATATCATCCAGACGGCCAGCGGCATTCAGCCTTGGCCCCAGCGCAAAACCTAAATCGCTGGCAGCCAGCTTAAGTGGGTCGCGGTTGGAAATCTCCAGCAGCGCCTTAATGCCGGGACGGCACTTTCCGGCACGAATACGGCTTAATCCTTGCCACGTCAGAATGCGGTTATTAGCATCCAGCGGGACCACGTCGGCCACTGTGCCGAGCGCGACCAGATCGAGCAAGTCCGCCAGGTTCGGCGGCGCAATGCCTCGTTCATCAAACCAGCCTTTGTCACGCAGGAAGGTGCGCAGCGCCAGCATCAGATAGAAGGCCACGCCAACCCCTGCCAATGATTTAGACGGGAATTCACAATCGTGCAGATTGGGGTTGATGATCGCCTCTGCATTAGGCAGCGTATCCCCTGGCAGATGGTGATCGGTCACCACCACCGGGATCCCCAGCGCTCTGGCATGTTCCACACCGGCGTGAGACGAGATGCCATTGTCTACGGTGACAATCAGCTGAGCGCCACGCGCATGCGCCTGCTCCACCACTTCCGGGCTTAAGCCATAGCCGTCTTCAAAACGATTAGGCACCAGGTAGTCAACGTTACCGCAACCCAACGCACGCATCGCCAGAATGCTGAGCGCCGTACTGGTCGCGCCATCGGCGTCGAAATCGCCGACCACAATAATGCGGGTTCCCGCGCGAAAGGCGTTATAGAGGATCTCAACTGCTTTTTCGACGCCATTCAAATGCTGCCACGGCAGCATTCCTTTTACGCTACGTTCAAGTTCCTGGGCGCTGCGCACGCCGCGGCTGGCGTATAAACGACGCAGCAATGGCGGCAGGTCATCAGGTAGCTCGGTTGTCTCGTCGGCTTCACGCCGACGAAGTTGTATCTTTTGTTTCACGCGAATTATTTACCGCTGGTTTGTTTTGCATGTGCGTCGAGGAATTCTTTCATCTCTTTCGGGCCCTGATAGCCAGGCACGACATAGCCGTTGCTCAGCACAATCGCCGGCGTGCCGCTAACGCCAAACTGCACGCCCAGCGCGTAGTGGTTCGCGATATCCACATCGCAGGTTGCTGGTTTCACGTCCTTGCCTGCCATCGCGTCATCAAAGGCTTTGTTTTTATCCTTCGCGCACCAGATCGACTTCATGTCCTGCTCGGCCTGGCTTTCCAGACCCTGACGCGGGAAGGCCAGATAACGAACGGTGATCCCCAACGCATTATAGTCTTTCATCTCTTCATGCAGCTTGTGGCAGTAACCACAGGTGATGTCGGTGAAAACGGTAATGACGTGTTTTTCCTGCGGCGCTTTGTAGACGATCATCTCTTTTTCCAGCGCGTTCAAATGCTTCATCAGCAACTGGTTAGTAACATTCACCGGGCTTGCGCCGCTCACGTCATACATCGGTCCCTGAATAATATGTTTACCGTCTTCAGTCACGTACAGCACGCCGCTATTGGTCAGTACGGTTTTCATACCCGCCACCGGAGCAGACTGAATCTCGGTGCTCTGTACCCCCAGCTTTGCCAATGACTGGCGAATCGCCGCATCGTCTGCATGTACCATGCCGGAAAACGCCGTTGCCAGCAGGGTGAACATCATAAAACGTTTTTTCATAACCTATCCTTTCCTGTCAGCACTCACGCTCGCGGGTGATGCTGTTGATGTAGTTGACGCAAGCGCTCCGTTGCGACATGAGTATAAATTTGTGTTGTCGAGAGGTCGCTATGCCCCAGTAGCATCTGCACCACGCGCAGGTCAGCGCCATGATTGAGCAAATGCGTGGCAAAAGCATGCCGCAGGACGTGCGGTGACAGCTTCTCGCTGTCGATTCCCGCCAACACAGCATAGTGTTTAATACGATGCCAGAAGGTCTGACGGGTCATCTGTTGCGCCCGCTGGCTGGGAAACAGCACATCAATTGATACACCGTTGAGCAACCATGGACGCCCATGTTCCAGATACGTTTCCAGCCAGTAAACCGCCTCTTCACCCAACGGCACCAGGCGTTCTTTGTTGCCTTTACCGATCACCCGAACCACACCCTGACGCAGGCTGACGTCACTCATTGTCAGTCCCACCAGCTCAGATACGCGCAGGCCCGTTGCATACAATACTTCCAGCATGGCTTTGTCGCGTAGCTCCAACGGTTGCTCAATCAGCGGCGCCTGCAACAGTCGCTCCACCTGTGCCTCACTGAGATCTTTGGGCAGGCGCTGCGGAAGCTTCGGTGATGCAAGCGAGGCGCTGGGATCATCTTCGCGAAATTTTTCGCGGTAAAGATGCTGAAAAAAGCGCCGCGTAGCACTGAGCAAGCGAGCGGAACTGGTGGCTTTATATCCCCCATCCATCCGCTCGGCCAGTAATGCCTGCAGATCATCGCTCTGCGCCGTCGCCAGCGAGACGCCACGGTGATGTAACCATTCGACAAGCATGGTCAGATCGCGACGATACGCACTTAACGTGTTTTCCGCCAGATTTCGTTCCAGCCACAGGGCATCAAGAAACTGCTCGATGCGCGCCAGATCCTGTTCCACTCGCGCCCCTTATTCCACTCTCATTTTTGATGCATTATGCCTCATTGTGCCGGGATTGCGGCGATTCTGTTACACTACCCGCAACGCTACAGCAGAATTGAGATGTTTACGTCATGAACATGGGTCTTTTTTACGGTTCCAGTACCTGCTACACCGAAATGGCAGCAGAAAAAATCCGCGATATCCTGGGTCCCGAACTGGTGACACTGCACAACCTCAAAGATGATTCCCCGACCTTAATGGAGCAGTATGATGTGCTCATTTTGGGCATCCCGACCTGGGATTTTGGTGAAATTCAGGAGGATTGGGAAGCGGTCTGGGAGCAACTGGACGACCTCAACCTGGAAGGCAAAATTGTCGCGCTTTACGGGATGGGCGATCAGCTAGGATATGGCGAATGGTTCCTGGATGCGCTGGGGATGCTGCACGATAAACTGGTCACCAAAGGCGTCAAGTTTGTCGGTTACTGGCCAACCGAAGGCTATGAATTTACCAGCGATAAACCCGTCATTGCTGATGGACAGCTGTTTGTTGGTTTGGCACTGGATGAAACGAACCAGTACGATCTCAGCGATGAACGCATCCAGAACTGGTGCGAGCAAATTCTTGGGGAAATGGCCGAACACTGGTCCTGATAAGCGTGTTGCCGGATGACGCCGTGAACGCCTTATCCGGTTTACCTCACGCATCAAACCTAAGGCCCTAAAGCGGCACGCCATCAGATATTTGTTGGCATTACCCCTGCTTCGCCTGTTGCAGCATTAACCGCCGTAAATCTCGCCACTCAGCCTCATCCATACTGTCTGCCGCCAGCCACAAATGCTGACGTTTCCCGGTATCTGAACGCAAACGCAGCATCATGCCTGTTTTGACCATCCAGGGCGCGCTAACGATAGTCCACTCCTGCCCTTGCCAGCGCAGACGGCCGTCCATCAACAGCCTAATCTCGCCCTGACAGGCGTTAATTCTACGTTGGCTGCGTACGCTGTCGAACACCACCAGAGAGAGCAGAACCATCCATAATGGGGTGTAGCTCAAAGGCCAGGGCATCAATAAAATAAATACCGCGACCAGCCCATGAACGAGCAACGAAAGCCACTGCGCGCGCCATGAAACGCGTAAATCAGATTGCCACTGGACCACGTTCCCGATTCCGTGTCTGGATAAGTCGCACCATCTGCTCCAACTGAGCATCAGCTGGTTTCCCATGATTCATCAACCAGTTAAATAAATCTGGATCGTCACATTCTAGCAGACGGATAAAGATACGTTTTTCTTCGTCACTTAAGCTGTCATATTCATGTTCGAAAAACGGCATGATAGAGATGTCCAGCTCGCGCATACCGCGGCGGCATGCCCAATGAATACGTGCTTTATTATTAATATCCATGTTCTTCTTCCTGTCTCGCGAAAACGAAGTATCCGGCTATTGTAACGTGTTTTTCACGCGCTTTTGCGGGATTATCAGCTAATGGAAGCACATTCGCTAAATAAAACCGCATTAAGTCAAAGGATTCATCATTTTTGGATGTCTCCTCGCAAAGCTTACTATATGGCACAAATAGCCTGTTTAAACCGCTTGCAATGGGCCATAGCTCTTTTACCATTAGTCATTATCACTGCGTTAAGCAAATCAGGACATTATTATGGCTTTTACATCTTTTCCTCCTCGCCAGCCTTTTGCGTCAACGCGTTTACCTCTGACGCTAATGACGCTCGATGACTGGGCGCTCGCCACCATTACCGGTGTCGACAGTGAGAAGTATATTCAGGGTCAGGTCACGGCTGATGTCAGCCAGATGACCGAGCATCAGCACGTGCTGGCAGCCCATTGTGATGCCAAAGGTAAAATGTGGAGCAATCTGCGCCTGTTCCGTAACAGTGACGGTTTTGCATGGCTTGAACGCCGCAGCTTGCGCGATGCGCAGCTTACAGAACTGAAAAAATATGCGGTCTTCTCGAAGGTAGTGATTGCGCCGGACGACGAGCGTGTTCTGTTGGGCGTAGCGGGATTCCAGGCACGAGCGGCGCTGGCCAATCTCTTTAGCGAATTACCGAACAGCGAAAAACAGGTTATTACCGAAGATGCTTCCACAATACTGTGGTTCGAACACCCTGCCGAGCGTTTCCTGCTGATTGTTGATGTTGCAACGGCGGAAAGCCTGGTTGAGAAACTGCGCGGCGAAGCGGAGTTAAATAACAGTCAACAGTGGCTGGCGCTGGATATCGAAGCGGGTATTCCGGTCATTGATACTGCCAACAGCGGACAGTTTATTCCCCAGGCGACCAATATGCAGGCTCTGGGCGGGATCAGCTTCAAAAAAGGCTGCTATACCGGCCAGGAAATGGTGGCGCGCGCCAAATTCCGCGGCGCCAACAAACGCGCCATGTGGACTCTGGCAGGTACGGCCAGCCGGGTGCCGGAAGCTGGCGAAGATCTGGAACTGAAAATGGGTGAGAACTGGCGTCGTACTGGTACCGTACTCGCCGCAGTACAGCTCGCTGATGGCCAGATACTGGTGCAGGTCGTGATGAATAACGACATGGAAGCCGACAGCGTGTTCCGCGTTCGCGATGACGCAAAAACGCTGCATATTGTGCCGCTGCCGTATTCGCTGGAAGAGTAAAAGCTTAACGCCGGATGGCGCTACGCTTATCCGGCCTACAGGCACATTTTGTAGGCCGGATAAGGCGTTAGCCGCCATCCGAAATCAAGGGTTACGCCTGTCCAACATACAAATAAATCGCCAGGAAGTGGCAAACGCTGCCGCCCAGTACAAAGCCGTGCCAGATCGCGTGGTTATATGGAATGCGCTTACAGACATAGAAAATAACGCCCAGCGAATACACCACACCACCAACGGCCAGCAAGGTCACGCCTCCCGCCGCCAGTTTAACCGCCAATTGATACACCACAATCAGCGATAGCCAGCCCATTGTCAGGTAAGTCACCAGCGACAGAACCTTAAAGCGGTGCGCAATGGTCAGTTTGAATAAAATACCGAGCAGCGCCAGGCTCCAGATAACAATCATCAGTCCACGTGCCAGCGGCGAATCAAGCCCCACCAGCAGAAATGGCGTATAGGTCCCGGCAATCAGCAGATAAATCGCGCAGTGGTCGAATTTTTTCAGCCAGACTTTCGCTCGCTGATGGGGGATCGCGTGATACAAAGTTGAGGCGAGGAACAGCAGGATCATGCTACCGCCGTACAGGCTATAACTGGTAATCGCCATAGCGCTGGCGTTGGTATCCACTGCCTGAACCAGTAACAACACCAGCCCGACAATCCCAAACACCAGCCCGATACCGTGACTGATGCTGTTGGCTATTTCCTCTGCCAGCGAATATCCCTGCGCGATTAATGGTTTCTGAACCATAGCTTACTCCCGAGAAACGAACACTTTCGTTATTGCCCCTCTAGCGTAACTGAGAATGGTTCCAGTGAACACCTGTTAGCCGTAATATTTATCTTAAAATAAATAGTTCATAAAAATCATATAATTAATTTTAATCTTTCAGCTAACAAGTGTACGCATTAAATCAAACACATTTAAAATCAATCACATAAAATTGCGTTTGATCCGGGTAAATTTCGGCAATCACACGTTTCAGTTCTTCAAGCGACATGTTTTCCTGCTGAGCATGTTTTTCAGTCAGCGTATCCAGCGTGACGGTTGAGGTGCCAACAACTTCAATCGTGCAGAAGTATCCCTCATCTTCAAAGCGCCCAACCCGTAGAATGTCACCGGTTTTGAAGTGTGATTCGGACTCGTCACGAATGGTGATGGTTTTGCGTCCGGCCAGTATGTCATCCTGGAAACGCTGAAAAAAAGTGATGTCATTTGGCTGCATGTTATTATTCCCTGTAGATAAAGTCTGATGAGTGAGTTTTGCTATTGTGAGTATGTTCTCCCACGCTGCCATCGCCAGTCTCAACAATCTTGAGATGCTGGTCTACAACTATGTCATCAAAAATCGTGACAAAGTCATGTACATGACCATTCGCGAACTGGCCGATGCCGTGGGCGTTTCCACTACCACCGTACTGCGCTTTTGCCGCAAGCTTAAGTGTGAAGGTTACTCAGAATTTCGCGTACGCTTCAAATTATATTTAGAGCAGAATGAACCGCAACAGGCTAATTTCGGCGCCAGCGAAATTATCAGCTTTTTTAAAAGCGTCAATAACGACGAATTCGATAAACTGCTCGATCAGGCTGTTGATATTATATTATCTTCCGAACGTATTATATTTGTTGGCGCAGGAACGTCAGGAGCGCTTGCGAAATACGGCGCGCGTTTTTTCTCCAACGTTGGAAAATTCAGTAATCATATTGACGACCCTTATTTTCCGGTAACCAATGATATGGCCAGAAACGCGCTGGCAATCGTGCTTTCCGTCTCCGGCGAAACAGAAGAGATCCTGCGTTTTGCCAGCCAGTTCAGCTTGCACCACTGTAAAGTGTTGTCTGTAACCAGCCATGAACAGTCACGTCTGGCGAAACTCGCCGACTTTAATCTCTCCTGGCACGTTCCACAAACACGCATTGCCGGGGTATACGATATAACCACGCAAATCCCCGTTATTTATATTCTGGAATCGCTTGGCCGCAAACTGGCGAAAAGAATAGCGTAAAAAAACAATCTGTTTTTTTGATGTAACAAATCACATTAATGCTATTTTGTTATATCGTGACATTTAGGTTTCCTTTGTTAGACTCAAAATCAGATTGTATTAATTTGAGACTGAGCGCAGATGAAAAAACTTACCTTAGCAAAAGATTTTTTATGGGGCGGCGCGGTTGCGGCGCACCAGGTCGAAGGTGGCTGGAACAAAGGTGGCAAAGGCCCCAGCATTTGCGACGTACTGACCGGTGGGGCACACGGCGTTCCACGAGAAATCACTCAGGAAGTCGTGCCCGGTAAATACTACCCCAACCACGAAGCCGTCGATTTTTACGGTCATTACAAAGAAGACATTAAGCTGTTTGCCGAAATGGGCTTCAAATGTTTCCGTACCTCCATCGCATGGACCCGTATCTTCCCCAATGGGGACGAAACCCAGCCGAACGAAGAAGGTCTGAAGTTCTATGACGACATGTTCGATGAATTACTGAAATACAACATCGAACCGGTCATCACCCTTTCCCACTTCGAAATGCCGCTACATTTGGTTCAACAGTATGGGAGTTGGACCAATCGCAAAGTTGTTGATTTCTTTGTTCGATTTGCTGAAGTCGTCTTTGAGCGTTACAAACACAAAGTCAAATACTGGATGACCTTCAACGAGATCAATAACCAACGTAACTGGCGCGCACCGTTGTTTGGCTATTGCTGCTCCGGTGTGGTGTATACCGAGCATGAAAACCCGGAAGAGACCATGTACCAGGTGCTGCATCACCAGTTCGTGGCCAGCGCGCTCGCAGTGAAAGCCGCACGCCGCATCAACCCGGAAATGAAAGTGGGCTGCATGCTGGCTATGGTGCCGCTCTATCCATTCTCCTGTAAGCCCGAAGATGTCATGTTCGCCCAGGAGTCAATGCGTGAACGCTACGTCTTTACCGACGTCCAGCTGCGCGGCTACTACCCAAGCTATGTGTTGAACGAGTGGGAACGTCGCGAATTTAACATCAGGATGGAAGACGGCGACGAGCAAATCCTGCGTGAAGGCACCTGCGACTATCTCGGATTTAGCTACTACATGACCAACGCGGTGAAAGCGGAAGGCGGTAGCGGTGATGCCATTTCCGGTTTTGAGGGTAGCGTGCCGAACCCGCACGTCAAAGCGTCCGACTGGGGCTGGCAGATTGACCCGGTTGGCCTGCGCTATGCTTTATGTGAGCTGTACGAGCGCTATCAGAAGCCGCTGTTTATCGTTGAAAACGGGTTTGGCGCCTACGATAAAGTGGAAACAGATGGCAGCATCAATGATGACTACCGCATCGATTATCTGCGCGCCCACATCGAAGAGATGATGAAGGCGGTCACCTATGATGGCGTAGATCTGATGGGCTACACGCCGTGGGGCTGCATTGACTGCGTTTCGTTCACCACCGGTCAGTACAGCAAGCGCTACGGCTTCATCTATGTGAATAAGCACGATGACGGCACTGGGGATATGTCGCGTTCACGCAAGAAGAGTTTTGAGTGGTATAAAGCGGTGATCGCCAGCAACGGCGAGAATCTGTGATTTTTCGCCGGATGGCGGCGTAAACGCCTTATCCAGCCTACAGGTATGATCCCGTGGGCTGGATAAGCGCAGCGCTATCCGGCCATTAAATCCCTACTTCCCGCCGGCCAGCTCCAGAAAACTGCCCGTGACGTAAGATGCCTTCTCGCTCAGTAGCCAGCAAATCGCCTGCGCGACTTCTTCCGGCTGCCCACCACGCTGCATAGGCAACATGGATTTCACGCGATCAACCCTTCCCGGCTCTCCACCCGACGCATGCATTTCAGTGTAGATCAGGCCTGGACGTACGCAGTTTACGCGGATCCCCTGCGCCGCCACCTCCAGTGCCAGGCCGGTGGTGAGCGTGTCCACCGCACCTTTTGAAGCGGCATAATCAACATATTCGAATGGTGCACCGAGCCGTGATGCCGCCGAAGAGACATTCACAATCGCCCCACCCTGACCGCCGCGCTTAAACGACATGCGCTTTACCGCTTCCCGACAGCACAGAAAATAGCCGGTAACATTGGTCGCCAGTACGCGGTTAATTCGCTCTGCAGTTAAGTTTTCCACCGTGGTCTGTTCAAATAAAATCCCGGCATTATTCACCAGCGCAGTCAGCGGTTCCCCTTCACGGTCGATCGATTCAAACATCGCCAGCACCTGACTTTCATCACTGATATCCGCACGCAGCGCAAATGCCTTACCACCTGCCGCGACGATGTGGTTCACCACCTCGGTTGCCGCACGAATATTGTGATGAAAATTAACGGCGACCGTGTAACCCTCCAGTGCCAGTTGCAGCGCGGTTGCTCGCCCAATACCGCGACTGCCGCCAGTAACAAGTGCGATTCCCATAGAGACCTCCAGATATGAAAAAGCCGGGAGGCGGCTTCGCCTTACCCGGCCTGGAAATTATTCAACTACGCGGAAAAGTTACTGATATTCGCTCATCGGCACGCAGGAACAGAACAGGTTACGGTCGCCGTAAACGTCATCAAGACGCTTCACGGTAGGCCAGTATTTGTTCGCCACGCCTGCCGGGAAGACTGCGATTTCGCGGCTATAACCGTGGTTCCACTCGCTCACCAGCTCATTCTGGGTGTGCGGCGAGTTTACCAACGGGTTATCTTCCAGCGACCACTCACCGGCTTTCACGCGCTCGATCTCAGCGCGGATTGCCAGCATCGCGTTAATAAAGCGATCCAGTTCCACTTTGCTTTCAGATTCGGTCGGTTCCACCATCAGCGTACCCGCTACCGGGAACGACATGGTTGGCGCATGGAAACCATAGTCGATCAGACGTTTGGCAATATCCAGTTCGCTGATGCCGGTCTCTTCTTTCAGTGGGCGAATGTCGAGAATACATTCATGCGCTACACGGCCATCGCGACCGGTATACAGCACCGGATAGGCATCTTTCAGACGGCTGGCAATGTAGTTAGCGTTAAGAATAGCGACCTGGCTTGCCTGCTTCAGACCTTCTGCGCCCATCATACGGATGTACATCCAGCTGATTGGCAGAATGGATGCGCTACCGAACGGTGCGGCAGACACCGCGCCCTGACGGGTAAGCATCCCTTCAATCTGTACCACGCTGTGGCCAGGCACAAACGGTGCCAGATGCGATTTAACGCCGATCGGTCCCATGCCCGGGCCGCCGCCGCCGTGCGGAATGCAGAAGGTTTTATGCAGGTTGAGGTGCGAAACGTCCGCGCCGATAAAGCCCGGCGTGGTGATTCCAACCTGGGCGTTCATGTTCGCGCCGTCGAGGTACACCTGGCCGCCGAACTGATGCACAACTTCACACACTTCGCGGATCGTTTCTTCATATACGCCGTGGGTGGACGGATAGGTCACCATGATGCAAGAAAGGTTCGCAGCATGTTGTTCTGCTTTTGCCCGCAGATCGTCAAGGTCGATGTTGCCGTTCTTATCACAGGCGACTACCACCACCTGCATCCCCGCCATTTGTGCGGAAGCCGGGTTAGTACCGTGGGCGGACGCCGGGATCAGGCAGATATCGCGATGGCCTTCGTTACGGCTTTCGTGATAATGACGAATCGCCAGCAGGCCAGCGTATTCGCCTTGTGCGCCGGAGTTCGGCTGCATGCAGACTGCGTCATAGCCGGTCAGTTTTACCAGCCACTCGGAAAGCTGACCGATCATCTGGTGATACCCTTCAGCCTGCTCTGGCGGGCAGAACGGATGCAGTTCAGCGAATTCCGGCCAGGTGATAGGAATCATCTCGGCGGCGGCGTTCAGCTTCATGGTGCAGGAACCCAGCGGGATCATCGCCTGATTCAGCGCCAGATCTTTACGCTCCAGCGAGTGCATGTAGCGCATCATCTCGGTTTCGCTGTGGTAGCGGTTAAACACCGGGTGGCTGAGGATCGCGTCGTCACGCAGCATGCTGCTCTGAATGGAACGACTGTCGAGCGCCACATCTTTATCCAGCGTGTCGATGTTCAGGCCGTGGCTGTCGCCCAGCAGAACATTGAACAACTGCACCACGTTTTCACGGGTGGTGGTTTCGTCGAGCGTAATACCTACCGCGTTATGAATATCGCTGCGCAGGTTGATCTCTGCCGCTTCCGCACGCGCCAGTACCGTAGCTTTATCGGCCACTTCAACACACAGCGTGTCGAAGTAGTGCGCATGACGCAGCTTTAAGCCTTTCTGTTGCAGACCAGCCGCCAGAATATCGGTCAGGCGGTGGATACGATTAGCGATGCGCTTCAGACCGACCGGACCATGATAAACGGCATACAGGCTGGCGATGTTAGCCAGCAGTACCTGTGAGGTACAAATGTTGGAGTTCGCTTTCTCACGACGGATATGCTGCTCGCGAGTCTGCATCGCCATGCGCAGTGCGATATTGCCCGCCGCATCTTTTGATACGCCGATAATACGGCCTGGCATGGAGCGTTTGAATTCGTCTTTGGCGGCAAAGAATGCCGCGTGCGGACCACCGTAACCCATCGGTACGCCGAAGCGTTGCGCAGAGCCGAAAACGATATCCGCGCCCTGTTTGCCCGGTGCGGTCAGCAGAACCAGCGCCATAAAATCGGCAGCGACGCTGACCACAACTTTACGGGATTTCAGCTCAGCAATCAGTTTGCTGTAATCGTGCACTTCACCAGTGGTACCAACCTGCTGCAACAGCACGCCGAACACATCCTGGTGATCCAGTGCTTTCTCAGCGTCATCCACAATGACGTCAAAACCAAAGGTTTCTGCACGAGTGCGAACCACATCCAGCGTTTGCGGATGAACATCAGCCGCCACAAAGAAACGGTTGGCGTTTTTCAGTTTGCTGACGCGTTTGGCCATCGCCATGGCTTCGGCTGCTGCGGTGGCTTCATCCAGCAGAGAGGCGGAGGCCATGTCCAGTCCCGTCAGGTCCAGCGTGACCTGTTGGAAGTTAAGCAGCGCTTCCAGACGGCCCTGAGAGACTTCCGGCTGATACGGCGTATACGCGGTGTACCAACCCGGATTTTCCAGCATGTTACGCAGGATAACCGGTGGCAACTGCACGGCGGTATAGCCCATGCCGATGTAGGACGTGAAGCGCTTGTTACGCCCGGCGATGGCTTTTAATTCGGCCAGCGCAGCGTATTCTGTCGCCGCCTCGCCTACCTGCGGCGGGGTTGCGAGCTGAATGTCTTTCGGCACAATCTGGCCGATCAGCGCGTTTAACGACTCGGCGCCAACCGCATTCAGCATCTCTTGCTGCTGCGCGGCGTCCGGTCCGATGTGGCGTTCAATGAAAGCGCCGCTGTTTTCAAGCTGGCTTAACGTCTGTGTCATGGGCGATGGTTCCTGAAACGTGCAGTGAATCGTGATTGTCTCTAACTCAATTGCCCGGTGGCGCTGACGCTTACCGGGCCTACGCGTGCGAAAACGAATACGCAAAATAATTCGCGTTGCAGTGAGTAGGCCGGATAAGCATTAGCGCCATCCGGCACAACATTATTCGTCTTCTAACAATGCTTCGTACGCAGTGGCATCCAGCAGCGATTCGATTTCGCTTTCATCGCTGGCTTTGATTTTGAAGATCCAGCCACCGGCATACGGTTCGCTGTTAACCAGTTCCGGGGAGTCGCTGAGCGCGTCGTTAACCGCAACAATCTCACCGCTTACCGGCGCATAAATATCAGAAGCCGCTTTTACGGATTCCGCAACGGCGCAGTCATCGCCCGCGCTGACGGTGGCACCAACTTCTGGCAGGTCGACGAAAACCATGTCACCCAACAGCTCCTGAGCATGTTCGGTGATACCAACGGTGTAAGAGCCGTCAGCTTCTTTGCGCAGCCATTCGTGTTCTTTGCTGTATTTCAGTTCTGCAGGTACGTTGCTCATCAATCAATCTCCAAAAAGGATGAATCACGCGACGGCTTTGCCGTTACGCACAAAAACAGGTTTAGTGACTTTTACTGGCATTTCGCGGTTACGGATCTGCACGATCGCTGTCTCACCGATACCCGCAGGGACACGCGCCAGCGCGATGCTGTAGCCCAGGGTTGGGGAGAATGTTCCGCTGGTGATAATGCCTTCATGTTGGTTACCGGAAGCGTCAGTGAAACGGACTGGCAGTTCATTACGCAGCACGCCCTTCTCGGTCATCACCAGTCCGACCAGCTGTTCATGGCCTTTGTCGCGCTGCATTTCCAGTGCTTCACGACCAATAAAGTCGCGGTCGGCAGGTTCCCACGCAATGGTCCAACCCATGTTGGCTTCCAGCGGAGAAATCCCTTCGTCCATCTCCTGACCATACAGGTTCATACCCGCTTCCAGACGCAGCGTGTCACGCGCGCCCAGACCGCAAGGTTTGACGCCTGCTTGTACCAGCGCACGCCAGAAATCAGCCGCTTTTTCATTCGGCATGGCGATTTCATAGCCTGCTTCGCCGGTATAACCGGTGGTTGCGATAAACAAATCACCCGCCTGAACGCCAAAGAACGGCTTCATACCTTCTACCGCATGGCGCTGTTCGTCAGTAAACAACGTGGCTGCTTTTTCCTGCGCGTTTGGCCCCTGCACCGCAATCAGCGACAGGTCGTCACGAACGGTGATGTCGATGGCGTAGGGTTCAGCATGTTGGGTAATCCAGGAGAGGTCTTTTTCGCGGGTGGCGGAGTTTACAACGAGGCGGAAGAAATCTTCAGTGAAGTAATAGACAATCAGGTCATCTATCACACCGCCCGATGCGTTAAGCATACCGGAGTAGAGGGCTTTACCCGTCTTCGTTAGCTTCGCAACGTCGTTTGCCAGCAGATAACGCAAGAACTCCCGGGTGCGGCTGCCGCGCAGGTCGACGATGGTCATATGCGACACATCAAACATACCGGCATCGGTGCGAACAGCATGGTGTTCATCGAGCTGAGAACCGTAATGCAGTGGCATCATCCAGCCATGGAAATCTACCATGCGCGCGCCACATAGCGTGTGTTGTTCGTACAAAGGAGTCTGTTGAGCCATCTTTTCCTCGTTGAATAAGCGGGGCTACCAACTCTTTCGCGGTGAAATTTTCGCCACGAAACCCAGCACCGCAGCCGCTCCAGGGGCTACGACGCAAACGTTCTCTTTGTCCTGAACTTACCACCGAAACAGACGCTAAACCATAAGGCAAAATTAGCCATCACATTAGCTTATGGCAAAAAATGGCCAGATCGACGACAGAATAAAAATCCACAAGTACGCAAATAAATCAGAACAACAAACAGCATAGAGAAGAAAAAATCAGCATCAAACCACATTAAATATGGAAAAAATGTCAAAAATGGCGTTATGAAAAAAACGTGATATTAAAAAAACTAATGCGAAAAAAGGTGTGGAATTAGATTATTTCAAATGAGAGAAGCATCCCGGCGCGAGGGCCGGGAGAGGAAAATGTGACGGGTCTCAAACTCTTAAGATTGTCCTTACGGACGCTAGCGTAGCCACTCGGGAAGATCGTTCAGTCCCATCGCCTGACGGATGAGCTGCGGTTTTACACCCGGAAGGGTATCGGCCAGTTTCAGACCAATATCACGCAGCAGTTTTTTCGCCGGATTCTCGCCGGCAAACAGTTCACGGAAGCCCTGCATACCGGCCAGCATCATTGCTGCGCTGTGCTTACGGCTGCGCTCATAACGACGCAAATAGAGATACTGGCCAATATCTTTGCCCTGACGGTGTAGCCGCTTAAGCTCATCGATAAGCTCTGCCGCATCCATAAAGCCGAGGTTAACCCCCTGACCCGCCAGCGGGTGGATGGTATGCGCCGCATCACCCACCAGCGCCAGACGATGGGCGGCGAACTGACGAGCATAGCGTCCCGTCAGCGGAAACGTCTGCCGTTCGCTTTCAACGCTGCACAGTCCCAGACGGTTATCAAAAGCGATATTCAGCGCCTGATTAAACTCATCAACGCTTGCCTGCTGCATGCGTTCGGCTTCCTGCGGAGAAAGTGACCAGACGATAGAGCATAGATGCGGGTCACTGAGCGGCAGGAATGCCAGGATACCCTCGCCGTGAAACGCCTGGCGCGCAACAGCGCCGTGAGCTTCCTGCGTACGGATCGTCGCCACCAGCGCATGATGACGGTAATCCCAGAAGGTGAGCGGAATGTCTGCTTTATTACGCAGCCAGGAGTTAGCGCCATCCGCGCCGATCACCAGGCGAGCCGTCAGCATTGTGCCCTCTTTCAGAGTCAGAAATGCCTCGTTCTCACCCCAGGCTACCTGCTGTATTTCAGCGGGCGCCAGCAGCGTAATATCCGGCGAACGCTGCGCCTTTTGCCATAGCGCGTAATGAATCTCTGCGTTTTCGACGATGTGGCCCAAATGGCTGTAGCCCATGCTCTGGTCGTCAAATTCAATGCGCCCGAAGCTGTCTTTGTCCCAGACTTCCATACCGTGATAGCAGCACGCGCGACGGGCAGCGATATCTGACCAGACGCCCAAACGAGTAAGCAGTTTTTCACTGGCGGCATTGATTGCCGACACGCGAAGCTGAGGAGGTGCATCCACCGCCAACGACTGCGGAACATGTTGTTCTAACACCGCAACGCGTAACCCGCTGCCCTGCAAGCCGCAGGCAACCGCCAGTCCCACCATGCCGCCACCGACAATTGCTACATCAACACTTTGCACTGTTTACTCCTGGAAACCGGAACAATCAAAACCGTAGGCCGGATAAGGCATTTACGCCGCCATCCGGCTTACAGGCCATATTTATCGCGCAACCCAACCCAGGGTCCGCTCCGCCAGCGCATCGCGCGCGGGTGTGAATAACTCCATCGCCATCAGCCCGGCATTTCGCCCAACAACCAGCGGGGCCCAGCGGTTGGCAAACAGATACACCAGATTGTTGGTTACGCCAATTGTCGTTTCGCGATCGCGCTCACGACGTTGCTGATAGCGTGCCAGCACTGCGTAATCACCAATATCTTCCGCGCAGTTTTGCGCCTGAGTTAACGTCTCAGCCAGGCTCATTACGTCGCGCAGACCAAGGTTGAAACCTTGTCCGGCAATGGGATGTAGCGTCTGAGCGGCGTTCCCCACCAGCACGGTACGATGGGTAATCGCCTTCAGCGCAGTGGTTAATGACAGCGGATAAGCGCTGCGTTTACCGGTCTGGGTAATACGTCCCAGCCGCCAGCCAAACGCGGTTTGCAATTCACGGCAAAACCGTTCGTCGGACCAGGCCATGATCTCATCGCGCTGATCCAGCGGATGGCACCACACCAGCGAGCAGCGACCATCAGACATCGGGAGCATTGCCAGCGGGCCATGCTGCGTAAAACGTTCAAACGCGCGCCCATCGTGGGGAACGGAGGTCGAAACATTGGCGATTACCGCCAGTTGTTCATAAGGCTGCTGCAGCCAGTCCACACCGCAGGCGGTAGCCAGCGCGGAACGTGTACCGTCAGCGGCGACCACCACGCGACCGGTAATGGACTCGCCATTTTCCAGTGTGACCTCAACTTGACCCTGCGTACGCGACACGCTGGCTACGCGATCGGGACAATGCAGCGTGACGCCCGGCGCTTTACGCAGTAGCGCAAACAGACGCAGCCCAACATCGTGGAGTTCCACCACCTGACCCAGCGCCGGGAGACGATATTCCTGCGCATCCAGCGTAACAAATCCGGCATGGCCGCGATCGCTGACGTGGACCGTTTTAATTGCCGTTGCGCAATCGGCAATCGCCTGCCACACGCCAATTCGCGCCAGCTGCTGACAGGTTCCTGCCGCCAGCGCAATCGCCCGGGCGTCAAACCCAGGATGACGGTCAGTTTCAGGTTCGCTCGCTTCTATCAGATGAACTGGCAGCGTCCCATGACTGAGCTGGGAAATGGCCAGCGCCAGCGTCGCGCCGACCATGCCACCACCAACGATAATTACGCTCATTGCAGTCGCGCCGCAGCCATTAAGGCTTCAATATCATCCGCTTTCTTCACCACGCTGGCGGTCAGATTTTCATTACCGTCTTCGGTGATAAGGATGTCATCTTCTATACGAATGCCAATGCCCCGATAAGCAGCCGGTACATCGGCATCCGGCGCGATATATAACCCTGGCTCGACGGTCAGCACCATTCCTGGCTCAAGGATACGCGAACGATCCTGACCATAAACGCCAACATCGTGCACATCCAGCCCCAGCCAGTGGCTAAGGCCATGCATAAAGTATGGCCGGTGCGCATTCTCGGTAATTAACTGGTCGACGTCACCGCGCAATATGCCAAGCTTCACCAGACCGGTAATCATGATGCGCACAACTTCACCGGTGACGTCCTGAATGGAAGTTCCGGGGCGATACAGACGTAGGCTGGTCTCTAAGGATTCCAGCACGATATCGTAGATTTCGCGCTGCGCGGGGGTAAATTTGCCATTAACCGGAAAAGTACGCGTAATGTCGCCCGCATAGCCTTTGTATTCACAGCCAGCGTCAATCAGCACCAGGTCGCCATCGCGCATTTCACTTTCATTTTCGGTGTAATGCAGGATACAGCCGTTTTCACCGCTTCCGACAATGGTGTTATAGGACGGATAACGCGCGCCGTGGCGGGTAAATTCGTGGTGAATCTCCCCTTCCAGTTGGTATTCAAACATCCCCGGACGGCATTTTTCCATCGCGCGGGTATGCGCCAGGGCGGTGATCTCTCCGGCACGGCGCATGATCGCAATCTCTTCTGGTGATTTGAACAGGCGCATTTCATGCACCATCGGACGCCAGTCGATGATCGCGCCAGGCGCGTGCAGATTTTGTCTGGAACCTTTGCGTAGTTTATCCAGCGCCGTGCAGACAATTTCGTCAGCCCAAGCGTACTCGCCCTGTGCGTGATACACCGCGTCCAGGCCATTGAGCAGCAAGTGCAGCTGTTGGTTGATTTCACTGAAGGCCAGCGCCCGGTCAACGCCGAGTTTTGCCGGCGCGGCATCCTGGCCCAGACGGCGGCCAAACCAGATCTCCGCCGTCAGATCGCGAACCCGGTTGAACAAAACGCTGTGGTTATGAGTATCATCACTTTTAATCAGCACCAGCACGGCTTCAGGCTCGTTAAAGCCGGTGAAATACCAGAAATCACTGTTCTGGCGGTACGGGTATTCACTGTCCGCGCTGCGCGTCGCTTCCGGCGCGGCAAAAATCAGCGCGGCGCTGCCGGGCTGCATTTGTGCCAGCAAAGCCTGACGACGACGCTGGAATTCTTGCTGAGATATCTCACTCATAACACTCTCCTTGGCGTTGTTGTATTTAGTGCAGAGTCGGTTTACGGACTTCCGGCGCAGTCGGCTGCTGACGCGTAAACGTGTCATGGCACAGCAAGGCGGCTACACGCACGTATTCGATGATCTCTTCGAGCGACATTTCCAGCTCTTCCTGATCTTCGTCTTCGTCATAGCCCAACTGGGCGATATTGCGCAGGTCGTCAATCGCTTCACCGGTTTCGCCGGTCACTTTGTCGAGCTTAGGCTGCGTGACGCCGAGGCCCAGCAGGAAGTGGTTTACCCAGCCAGCCAGCGCATCGGCGCGATCGAATACGCTGACGTCATCACCTTCAGGCAGAAAAAGCTGAAAAAGGAAGCCGTCGTCCTCAAGGGCATCGCTGGTAGCAGAGTGCATTTTCAGCAGCGCCTGAGCCAGCTCGTGACCAAAGGCCAGACCTTCGTTCGTCAGGTCGTGCAACAGCGGCTGCCATGAGCTGTCGTTGTTACCGCCACAAATTATCCCGCTGATTAAGCCGTGCATTTCGGCCGGGGTTAATCCAGCCCCTTGTTGGTTCAAAAACTGGCTAACTTCGCTGTAGCCAGGCATTTCGTTCTGTATAGACATAAGCATTCGTCATCAAAGGGAGGAATATTCATGATATGCTACCACTTTGGACCCTGGTGGACCAGAAAAGGGCTTGTATCTTGATACCAGGGTAGCTATAGTGTCGCCCCTTCGCGGACCCAAGGTCTGGAGACGAAGGCAGCGCAGTCAATCAGCAGGAAGGTGGCATGTCTGCACAACCCGTCGATATCCAAATATTTGGCCGTTCACTGCGAGTGAATTGCCCGCCTGAACAAAGGGATGCGTTGAATCAGGCTGCGGACGATCTCAATCAGCGATTGCAAGATCTGAAAGTTCGCACTAGAGTCACAAATACTGAGCAGTTGGTTTTCATCGCCGCGTTGAACATCAGCTATGAATTAACTCAGGAAAAAGCGAAGACGCGTGAGTACGCGGCGAGCATGGAACAACGTATTCGGATGCTGCAACAGACCATCGAACAAGCGTTGCTTGATCAGGGTCGCATAACCGAAAAAACGGGCCAAAACTTTGAATAACACTTTTCGGTTTACTGTGGTAGAGTGACCGTGAAGACAAAATTTCTCTGAGATGTTTGCAAGCGGGCCAGTCCCCTGAGCCGATATTTCATACCACAAGAATGTGGCGCTCCACGGTTGGTGAGCATGCTCGGCCCGTCCGAGAAGCCTTAAAACTGTGACGACACATTCACCTTGAACCAAGGGTTCAAGGGTTACAGCCTGCGGCGGCATCTCGGAGATTCCCTTCTACCTGGCAACAGCCATGACACTACTTTCTGAACTCCCTTTATCCCGACAAGAAATACGCACACTGATTCGTCAGCGTCGCCGTGCGCTTACCAGCGATCAGCAACAACAATTTGGTCAGCAAGCCGCGACCAGAATGCTCAGTTTTCCCCCTGTTGTTCTTGCCCATACCGTGGCGGTGTTTCTCTCTTTCGATGGCGAACTCGACACCCAACCGCTGATCGAACAGCTGTGGCGAGCGGGTAAGCGCGTCTACCTTCCGGTTCTTCATCCCTTCAGCCCTGGCAACCTGCTGTTCCTGCACTATCATCCGCAGAGTGCGCTGGTGACCAACCGCTTAAAGATCCAGGAGCCGCGACTTGATGTCCGCGACGTATTACCACTGGCAAAGCTGGATGTACTGGTTACGCCGTTAGTCGCGTTTGATGAAGACGGGCAGCGCCTGGGCATGGGCGGCGGATTTTATGACCGTACGTTGCAAAACTGGCAGCAGCATAAGATCCAGCCCGTGGGCTACGCGCATGATTGCCAGTTAGTGGAAAAGCTGCCTGTCGAAGAGTGGGATATCCCACTGCCTGCGGTGGTGACACCATCCAAAATTTGGCAGTGGTAGCCGTTTTTTGCCGATTGACAGCGCCGTTTTTTTGACCTAAATTCCTCGGTGAAGGGTGAGGGAGGCGAACCTCCCTCCTGCGTACTCTCTGTTAATATGCTGGGCAAGCGATGATTAACAGGATCAGCAGCATGATGACGTATCTCATCATCGTCCCTTTCCTTTTTAGAGCCCCTGCTTCGGTAGGGGCTTTCCCGTTTCAGCGCGATGCTGAGCCCCTATCGTAAATTTCTTTTAGTGCTGTACAACACGCAGCACTGCCTTTAGTTGCCAATTGCGGCAAGGCTCGAAAACAGAATGTATGCGTTACAGAAAGAAATTTTGAGGCAGGGAAATCAGAGGAAAGATGGGCAGGTCATCGCCTGCCCATTTAGAGGAAATTAGTACAGCAGACGGGCGCGAATGGTTCCCGGAAGGGCTTTCATCGCCAGCAGCGCTTTTTCCGCCACATCTTCATCCGCTTCAATATCGATGACCACATAACCTACCTGCGCGGAAGTCTGCAGATACTGCGCGGCAATGTTGACGCCCTGCTCGGCAAAAATCTGGTTCAGCGCGGTCAGAACGCCAGGACGGTTTTCGTGAATGTGCATCAGACGACGACCACCGTGCAGCGGCAGCGAAACTTCCGGGAAGTTAACCGCAGACAGCGTGGAGCCGTTATCGGAATACTTGATCAGTTTCCCCGCCACTTCCAGACCGATATTTTCCTGCGCTTCCAGCGTGGAACCACCAATATGCGGCGTCAGGATCACGTTGTCGAAATCACACAGCGGCGAAGTGAACGGATCGCTGTTCGTTGCCGGTTCGGTTGGGAACACGTCAATTGCCGCCCCTGCAAGATGTTTGGTCGCTAACGCGTCGCACAACGCAGGAATATCAACCACCGTACCGCGTGCGGCGTTAATCAGCAGCGCGCCCGGTTTCATCAGCGAAATCTCACGCGCGCCCATCAGGTTTTTGGTAGAGGCATTTTCCGGCACGTGCAGGCTCACCACGTCGCTCATATTGAGCAGATCGGAAAGATGCTGAACCTGCGTGGCGTTACCCAGCGGAAGTTTATTTTCAATATCATAGAAATAGACATGCATCCCCAGCGATTCCGCCAGAATGCCTAACTGAGTACCAATGTGCCCGTAGCCGATGATCCCCAGTTTTTTGCCGCGCGCTTCAAAAGAGCCAGTAGCCAGTTTATTCCACACGCCGCGGTGCGCTTTGGCGTTCGCTTCTGGTACACCGCGTAGCAGTAGCAGCAGTTCGCCAATCACCAGTTCAGCAACGGAACGTGTGTTAGAGAATGGCGCGTTAAACACCGGGATCCCGCGCTTTGCCGCAGCGCTAAGATCAACCTGGTTGGTGCCGATGCAGAAGCAACCAATCGCGACCAGTTTTTCTGCGGCGGCAATTACATCTTCAGTCAGATGGGTACGGGATCGCAGGCCAATGAAGTGAGCATCACGGATGGACTCTTTCAGTTGTTCGGTGTCCAGAGCGCCTTTGTGAAACTCGATGTTGGTATAACCTGCTGCACGAAGGCTCTCGAGTGCTTTTTGGTGCACGCCTTCTACCAGCAGAAATTTAATCTTATCTTTCTCCAGTGATACCTTTGCCATTTCCCCGACCCTGTCTTTTTTGTCCAATCTGATGTGTTGTGTGTGGGATTTTCATCCGCCTCTTCAACATATCAAAAAATAATATTGCAGCAATATGAACGTTTGCGTCGTCATGCTGAGGAAATGTCATTCAGCGGGAAATGTCAGAGGAAAATACTGGCGATAACTTTTTCTTTGGAGAGATCGGCAGGGCAATATTGTAAACGTGACACAAGTCACCAAATTTGCCCTGCCAAAATTTTTTTAACGGGAGAAGACGCTCCCATCAGATCATTTTACGATAGTTTTCACGCCGTCTGGGGTACCGATCAGCGCGACATCCGCACCACGGTTAGCGAACAAACCTACGGTTACCACGCCCGGAATCGCATTAATGGCGTTTTCCAGCGCGATAGCGTCGAGGATTTCCAGACCATGCACGTCAAGGATCACGTTACCATTGTCAGTTACCACGCCCTGACGGTATTCAGGGCGACCGCCCAGCTTCACCAACTGGCGAGCCACTGCGCTACGCGCCATTGGGATAACTTCTACCGGCAACGGGAAGTTACCGAGAATATCGACTTCTTTGGACGCGTCAGCGATGCAAATAAATTTCTTCGCCACGGAAGCAATGATTTTTTCACGGGTCAACGCTGCGCCACCGCCTTTAATCATCTGCATATGGCCGTTGATTTCATCTGCACCGTCAACGTAGACGCCGAGGCTGTCCACTTCGTTAAGATCGAACACGTGGATGCCAAGGCTTTTGAGTTTTTCGGTCGAGGCGTCAGAACTGGACACCGCGCCTTCAATCTGACCTTTCATTGTGCCCAGCGCATCAATAAAGTGTGCGGCTGTTGAACCTGTACCTACGCCCACAATGGTACCGGGCTGTACATACTGAAGTGCCGCCCATCCTACTGCTTTTTTCAGTTCATCCTGCGTCATGATCGTTTCGCCTGTGGTGTGAATATGGTGGGAAAATTCACGCGCATTATAGAACATTGTGCAGAAAAATGTCCCCACACCCGCTCCCGGGTGGCTGATTTCGTCTTTACCCAACCCAAATTTGTGTCATAGTGCAGAACAAGCAAAAATTTCAGGAGTGCGCCAAAGCAATGAAACGTCCGGACTACAGAACACTACAAGCACTGGATGCGGTTATTCGTGAACGAGGATTTGAGCGCGCGGCGCAAAAGCTGTGCATCACGCAATCCGCCGTTTCACAGCGCATAAAACAGCTTGAGAATATGTTCGGACAGCCGCTGCTGGTGCGTACCGTACCGCCTCGCCCGACTGAACAAGGGCAGAAACTCCTGGCGCTCTTACGCCAGGTTGAACTGCTGGAAGATGAGTGGCTGGGTGATGAGCAAACTGGCTCCACGCCGCTGCTGCTTTCGCTGGCGGTGAACGCCGACAGTCTGGCAACCTGGTTGCTTCCGGCGCTGGCCCCGGTACTGGCTAATTCGCCGATTCGCCTGAACCTGCAGGTTGAGGATGAAACGCGCACGCAGGAACGTCTGCGCCGTGGTGAAGTGGTCGGTGCGGTGAGTATTCAACATCAGGCGCTGCCAAGCTGTCTGGTGGATAAACTTGGCGCGCTGGATTACCTGTTTGTGGGTTCAAAAGCGTTCGCCGAGCGCTATTTCCCGAACGGCGTCACTCGCTCTGCCCTGCTGAAAGCCCCGGCGGTCGCGTTTGACCATCTTGATGATATGCATCAGGCGTTCCTGCAACAAAACTTCGATCTGCCGCCAGGCAGCGTGCCTTGCCATATCGTTAACTCATCAGAAGCCTTCGTCCAGTTGGCCCGTCAGGGCACGACCTGCTGCATGATCCCGCACTTACAGATAGAAAAAGAGCTGGAAAGCGGTGAGCTCATCGACTTGACGCCGGGCCTGTTCCAGCGTCGGATGTTGTACTGGCACCGTTTTGCGCCGGAAAGCCGCATGATGCGCAACGTTACCGACGCGCTGCTGGCTTACGGTCACAACGTACTGCGTCAGGATTAAACTGTTTGTAGCCTCTGAGTGCCGGATGGCGGCGTAACGCCTTATCCGGCCTACCCCCTCTTACCGCTTTTTCATGTTATTCCCGCCACGTCTTTGAAATACATCACAAAATAAAACATACCACGCGGCAAAAAACGACGCCCTGTTGGCTATTTTTTGCTGGCGACAAGCCAAATGAAAAAGCTCACCGTATCTCGTAAAGATTCAACTTATTGCGTAATACGGAGCAAAAAATGGCTAACGTGCAAGAGTGGCAAACACTTGCCAATAAAGAACTCAGTCGACGGGAAAAAACCGTTGAGTCGCTGGAAAGACAGACGGCGGAAGGGATTGTCATCAAGCCGCTGTACACCGAGGCTGACCTCGATAATCTGGAAGTCACGGGCACCCTGCCCGGCCTGCCGCCTTACGTGCGCGGCCCACGCGCCACCATGTATACCGCGCAGCCGTGGACCATCCGCCAGTATGCCGGTTTCTCTACCGCCAAAGAATCCAACGCCTTTTACCGTCGCAACCTCGCCGCCGGACAAAAAGGACTTTCCGTTGCCTTTGACCTTGCCACCCACCGCGGCTATGACTCTGACAACCCGCGCGTGGCGGGCGATGTCGGCAAAGCGGGCGTGGCGATCGATACCGTCGAAGATATGAAGGTGCTGTTTGATCAGATCCCGCTGGATAAGATGTCGGTGTCGATGACGATGAACGGCGCGGTGCTGCCGGTCCTGGCGTTTTATATCGTCGCGGCTGAGGAGCAAGGCGTAACGCCGGAACAGCTCACCGGGACCATTCAGAACGATATTCTGAAAGAGTATCTGTGCCGCAACACCTACATCTATCCACCAAAACCTTCAATGCGCATCATCGCCGACATCATCGCCTGGTGCTCCGCCAATATGCCGCGCTATAACACCATCAGTATCAGCGGTTATCACATGGGGGAAGCCGGAGCGAACTGCGTCCAGCAGGTAGCGTTTACGCTGGCTGACGGCATTGAGTACATCAAAGCCGCACTGTCTGCCGGGCTGAAAATTGATGACTTCGCCCCGCGTCTGTCATTCTTCTTCGGTATCGGCATGGATCTGTTTATGAACGTCGCCATGCTGCGCGCGGCTCGCTATTTGTGGAGTGAAGCCGTCAGCGGTTTTGGCGCAACCAACCCGAAATCTCTCGCTCTGCGTACCCACTGCCAGACCTCCGGCTGGAGTCTGACCGAACAGGATCCCTACAACAACGTGATCCGCACAACCATTGAAGCACTCGGCGCCACGCTTGGCGGTACCCAGTCGCTGCACACCAACGCCTTTGATGAAGTGCTCGGTCTGCCCACCGATTTCTCTGCTCGCATCGCGCGTAATACACAGATCATTATTCAGGAGGAGTCAGAGATCTGCCGCACCGTCGATCCGCTGGCCGGATCGTACTACGTCGAATCATTGACCGATCAAATCGTGAAGCAGGCGCGCACGATCATTAAACAAATTGATGAAGCGGGCGGCATGGCGAAGGCGATTGAAGCTGGACTCCCCAAACGGATGATCGAAGAAGCTTCGGCGCGCGAGCAGTCGCTGATAGACCAGGGCAAACGCGTCATCGTTGGCGTGAACAAGTACAAGCTGGATAAAGAAGACGAAACGTCGGTACTGGAAATCGACAACGTGAAAGTGCGCAACGAACAGATTGCTTCACTACAGCATATCCGCGCCACTCGCGACAATGATGCCGTCAACGCCGCGCTAACGGCGCTGACCCACGCCGCGCAGCATAATGAAAATCTGCTGACCGCCGCCGTTAACGCCGCCCGCGTTCGCGCCACGCTCGGTGAGATCTCCGACGCGCTGGAAGCCGCTTTTGACCGCTATCTGGTTCCCAGCCAGTGCGTCACCGGCGTGATTGCGCAAAGCTATCACCAGTCCGACAAATCCGCCAATGAGTTCGACGCCATTGTTGCGCAAACCGAACAGTTCCTCGCGGAAAATGGTCGCCGACCTCGGATCCTGATCGCCAAGATGGGCCAGGATGGTCACGATCGCGGCGCGAAAGTGATCGCCAGCGCCTACTCCGATCTCGGCTTCGACGTCGATCTCAGTCCGATGTTCTCCACGCCAGAAGAGATCGCCCGTCTGGCGGTAGAAAACGATGTACATGTCATAGGCGCATCGTCACTGGCTGCAGGGCATAAGACGCTGATCCCTGAACTGGTCACGGCGCTCAAAGGCTGGGGACGCGCAGATATCTGCGTGGTGGCAGGCGGTGTAATACCACCACAGGACTACGCCTTCCTGTACGAGCATGGCGTGGCAGCCATTTATGGCCCCGGCACGCCAATGCTCGACAGCGTCCGCGATGTATTGACCCGGATCAGCCAGCATCATGATTAACGCCGCCACGCTTGACGATGCCGTCCGACGCTTGCGGCGCGGTGAACGGGCCACGCTTGCCCAGGCGATGACGCTGGTTGAGAGCAGCCACCCGCGCCACCAGCCACTGAGTACGCAATTGCTGGACGCGATAATGCCGTTCACCGGTAACGCGCTGCGTCTGGGCATCACTGGCACGCCGGGCGCGGGCAAAAGCACCTTTCTGGAGGCGTTCGGTATGCTGTTGATCCGTCGGGGATTACGGGTGGCAGTGATTGCGGTCGATCCCAGTAGTCCCGTTAGCGGCGGCAGCATTCTTGGCGATAAAACCCGGATGACGGAACTGTCCCGCGCAGAATCGGCATTTATTCGCCCGGTTCCTTCCAGCGGTCATTTAGGCGGCGCCAGCCAGCGTGCCCGTGAATTAATGCTGTTGTGCGAGGCGGCGGGCTTTGACGTGGTGATTGTGGAAACCGTCGGCGTCGGGCAGTCAGAAACTGAAGTCGCCGGCATGGTGGATTGCTTTATCTCACTGCAAATTGCCGGCGGTGGCGACGATTTGCAGGGCATCAAAAAGGGCCTGATGGAGATGGCGGATCTGGTCGTCATCAACAAGGACGACGGTGATAACCGTAACCAGGTTGCCATCGCCCGCCATATGTACGAATCCGCCCTGCATATTCTGCGCCGCAAGTATGACGAGTGGCAGCCGCAGGTTCTGGCCTGTAGCGCTCTGGAAAAACGTGGCATCGAGGAGATTTGGCAGGCGATAACTGACTTTAAAACGTGCCTTACCGTCAGCGGTCGACTGGAAAAAGTCCGCCAGCAGCAAGCGGTGGACTGGTTACACAAGCAGGCTGAAGAAGAAGCTTTGCATCTGCTGTTTACCCGGACTGATTTCGACCGTTATTTCCAGCAGACGCTGCAGGCCGTCAAAAATAACGACCTTTCGCCGCGTACCGGTCTGCGTCACATTAGTGAATTTATCCAGCATCATTACTTTGAATGAAGAGAACATTATGTCTTATCAATACGTCAACGTAGTCATCATCCAGAAAGTCGCGGTCATTGAGTTCAATTACGCCCGCAAGCTCAATGCGCTGAGCAAAGTGTTTATCGACGATCTGATGCAGGCGCTGAGCGATCTTAATCGTCCGGAAATTCGCTGCATCATTTTGCGCGCCCCGAGCGGGGCCAAAGTGTTCTCTGCCGGACATGATATTCATGAACTCCCCTCCGGACGTCGCGATCCGCTCTCCTATGACGATCCGCTGCGCCAGATCACCCGCATGATCCAAAAATATCCAAAACCGGTGATCTCCATGGTCGAAGGCAGCGTCTGGGGCGGCGCGTTTGAGATGATCATGAGTTCCGATCTCATCATCGCCGCTGAAACCTCTACCTTCTCGATGACACCGGTCAACCTCGGGGTACCGTATAACCTGGTCGGCATCCACAACCTGACCCGCGATGCTGGATTCCACATCGTGAAAGAGCTGATCTTTACCGCCTCGCCGATTACCGCTCAGCGTGCGATGGCCGTCGGGATCCTCAACCATGTGGTTCCTGTCGACGAACTGGAGGATTTCACTCTGCAAATGGCGCACCACATCTCGGAGAAAGCGCCGCTGGCCATCGCCGTCATTAAAGAAGAACTGCGCGTGCTGGGCGAAGCGCACACCATGAACTCAGACGAATTTGAGCGTATTCAGGGCATGCGCCGCGCGGTGTACGACAGCGAGGATTATCAGGAAGGGATGAACGCGTTTATGGAAAAACGTAAACCCAATTTTGTCGGCCATTAATCACGCCCGAGGAAGGAGACGGCCATGAAACGGATGAGTGCCGAAGAAGCGGCAGAAATTATCCAGCACGACGATATGGTGGCATTCAGCGGCTTTACCCCTGCGGGTTCGCCAAAAGCATTACCTAACGCAATTGCTCAACTCGCCTGCGAACGGCATCAGGTCGGGCAACCTTTTCAAATCCGTCTGCTGACAGGAGCCTCAATTGGCGCTGCCGCTGATGATGCGTTATCCGCGGCGGATGCCGTTTCCTGGCGGGCTCCCTATCAAACATCATCGGGCCTGCGCGAGAAAATTAATCAGGGTCAGGTGAGGTTTGTCGATCTCCATTTGAGCGAAGTGGCGCAAATGGTCAATTATGGCTTTTTTGGCGAGATCGATGTTGCCGTCATTGAAGCCTCCGCCATTGCGCCAGATGGTCGGATTTGGCTTTCCAGCGGCATCGGCAACGCGCCGACCTGGCTGCTGCGGGCGAAAAAGGTGATTATCGAACTGAATCATTACCATAACCCGCGCGTGGCGGAGTTTGCCGACATTGTGATACCCGGCGCACCGCCGCGGCGAAACAGCGTGCCGATTTTTCACACCATGGATCGCGTGGGCAGCCAGTGTGTGCAGATAGACCCGAAAAAAATTATCGCGGTCGTGGATACCGAACTACCCGATGCCGGAAATGCCGCGGATAAAAGCAACCCGGTCAGCCAGCAAATTGCCGATAACGTGGTGACATTTCTGCTGGCGGAAATGGCGCACAAACGCATCCCAGCGGAATTCCTGCCCTTACAAAGCGGCGTGGGCAATATCAACAACGCGGTAATGGCGCGACTGGGCGAGAACCCGGATATTCCACCCTTTATGATGTATTCCGAGGTGTTGCAAGAATCTGTGGTGCATCTGCTGGAAACGGGCAAGATAACCGGCGCCAGCGCCTCCAGTTTGACCATTTCAGCCCCATCGCTGCAGAAGATTTATGACAACATGGACTTCTTCGCCAGCCGGATTGTGCTGCGCCCGCAGGAGATTTCCAATAACCCGGAAATCATTCGTCGGCTGGGCGTCATTGCGCTCAATGTCGGTCTGGAGTTTGACATCTACGGTCATGCCAATTCCACACACGTAGCAGGTGTGAACCTGATGAATGGCATTGGCGGCAGCGGCGATTTCGAGCGCAACGCCTACCTGTCGATCTTTATGGCGCCGTCGATTGCCAAAGGCGGGAAAATCTCCACCATCGTACCGATGTGCAGCCATGTCGATCACAGCGAACATAGCGTCAAAGTGATCGTTACCGAACAGGGAATTGCCGATCTGCGTGGGTTATCTCCGATGCAGCGGGCGCACACGATTATCGATAACTGTGCGCATCCTCTGTATCGGGACTACCTGCACCGTTATCTGGAGCGAGCGCCCGGCGGGCATATCCATCACGATCTCAGCCATGCGTTCGATCTGCATCGTAACCTGATCGAAACCGGATCGATGCTCGTTTAACTTGCCGTACCCTCACGATCTTCAGCAATATGCTGAAGCATCGTGGCGGTATAACGATGGTTTTTCAGCGAATAGAGAAATTCCTGCATATACATAGGGCTGCCGGGCGCATCAAAATATTTCAACGTCGAGGGGTTAACCAGCCGCCAGGCAAAATGGGGGATCACCGTCAAAAACTGCCCACGCTCCACCGCGCTAATCTTGGCCATAAAGCTGTACGGGCGGTAGATAATCGTCGGATGAATTCCGCAGGGCCGCATGTAAGCATCGAGCATCGCCTCAAAGTTGGCGCGATTCTGGAAGCGCATTTGCAGCCATGGCAGCTCACGTAGCAGCTCATGCGGCTGTTTTTCTTCGTAGCGCCGGGAAACGAGAAACCCCAGACGCAGCGGAGACAACTCGCTAATCGCCAGATTTTCCAGTTCCTGCACGCGAGGGGAAACGTGCTGCGGTGAGATAATAAAATCCAGTTTCCGATCGAACAGGTTATCGATCACCCCATTCTCGCTGAATTCAATGGCCTGGGCCGTCACGCCATCGTACTTGTCGCCAAGGCTAATCAACTGGTCGAAAATAATCGTTGGATAGGTATTGTCGATGCCGATGACGATTTCTCGCGAGCGGCGAGAGGCGTTATGGATTTCGTTATCAATAGCAGAGAGACGCTGATAAACAGGGAACAGTTTCTGATAGAGCTCCTGCCCGGCTTTATTCAGGCTGATGTTGTTATCTTTGCGGGTAAACAGCGTATAGCCGATTTGATCTTCCAGTGCGGCAATGCTTTTACCGAAAGGCGATGCGGTCATATGGATTTTTTCTGCCGCTCTGGCGATGTTATTGGTTTGCGCCAGCAGAATGAAATTACGCATCTTTTTCGAGATAAAAATATCCATAGCGTCCCCTTAAAAATCGCTATGGCCTATCCTCATTACGGCGAAAAAAAAGACTGGATGTGAGATCTCATTTTTACAGTTGCTCACAGAAAAAACCCGGCTGGAAGGCCGGGTTTGAAAAGATTACTGGGTTTTGGCAGGTGTTGCTGCCGGCTGCCCCGCCGTCGGTTCAATCTGGAAGACCACATCAACCTGATCGTCAAACTGAATAACCGGCTGTTCGTAGGTTTCCTGAGCGGATGCCGCAGGCGCTGCATCTGCTTTCATCATCCGTACCATCGGGCTCGGCTGATAATTGGACACGTGGTAGCGCACACTATAAACGGGTCCCAGTTTGCTGTTAAAGCCTGCCGCCAGCTGTTCAGCCTGATGAATTGCATCATCAATTGCCGCTTTACGCGCCTTATCTTTGTAGGCATCCGGTTGGGCGACGCCAAGCGATACCGAACGGATCTCATTCAGACCAGCCTTTAGCGCGCCATCAAGCAGAGCGTTGAGTTTGTCCAACTGACGCAGCGTCACTTCAACGGTACGCACCGCACGATAACCTTTGAGGATGCTTTTGCCGTTCTGGTAATCGTAGTCCGGCTGCGTGCGCAGGTTGGCAGCGCTAATGTCTTTCTTCGCTATCTGATTCTGCTCAAGGAAGGACAGATATTGCGCCACGCGCTCATCGGCTTGCTTCTTCGCTGAAGCCGCATCCTTCGCAGCAACATTGACTTCAATCGCTAGGGTGGCGATATCAGGCGTTGCATCCACGCTTGCCGTTCCGGAAGTCACGATGTGCGGTCCGTTTGGCAACTCATTTGCCTGTACCGATAGTGCGCTGAATCCGACTAATGCCGCCAGGGCCATTATTTTGAACTTCACGGTCGTTCCTCCATGTTTCATTAATTACCCCGAAACTCAGGGCACATGCAGGCAAGCTTAGCCGATCTCGCTGCGTTGTCCATCAGACAACACTTAGTTGAACAGCACATGAACATGCGTAACACCTTCTTTTGCCAGCTGAAAAGCGATAAACCACATCACTAATCCTACTAAGATATTGATGATGCGCTGTGCTTTAGCAGTGCGCAGACGCGGCGCCAGCCAGGCCGCCAGCAATGCCAGACCAAAGAACCATAGGAACGAGGCGCTGACGGTACCCAGCGCAAACCAGCGCTTAGGTTCAACGTCCAGTTGGCCTCCGAGACTCCCCAACACCACAAAGGTATCCAGATAAACGTGTGGGTTAAGCCAGGTCACCGCCAGCATAGTGGCGATGATTTTCCAGCGCCCCTGCTTCATTACTTCAGCGCTGGCCAGTTCCAGATTACTGCTCATCGCCGTTTTTAACGCACCGAAACCGTACCAGAGTAGAAACGCCACTCCCCCCCAGGTGACCAGCGCCATCAGCCACGGTGACTGCATCAGCAAGGCGCTACCGCCAAAAATCCCCGCGCAAATTAGCACCAGATCGCTGATGGCACAGAGTAATGCAATCATGATGTGATACTGGCGACGAATGCCCTGATTCATTACAAAGGCGTTTTGCGGACCAAGCGGCAGTATCATGGCCGCGCCAAGCACAAGCCCTTGAAAATAATAAGATAACACGTTACTCATCCCAAACTATTTCTCTTAGGAGCAGACTATAGCGCGGGAGAATCATTAGCGGAAATTGATAATATTAATCGTAGATTAGAGAAATTAATGAGAGGATATTTTGCCGGATAGCAGCTAACGCCTTCTCCGGCCTACAGTATAGAAATCTGACCAGGCCGGATAAGCGAAGCGCCATCCGGCACCGTGGTGCAGAAAAAGATTACTCTGCCGCGTTCTCTTTCACACGCTTGAAGTTCACATCCATCTGCGGATACGGGAAGCTGATGCCGTTGGCGTCAAACTCGCGCTTAATACGCTCCAGTACGTCCCAATAGACGCTTTGCAGATCGCTGCTGTTGCTCCAGACGCGTACAACGAAATTAATCGAAGAAGCGCCCAGTTCATTCAGGCGCACCGTCATTTCACGATCTTTAAGGATGCGCTCGTCGGATTGGATGATATCGGTGAGGATTTTCTTCACCTGATCGATATCGGAATCGTAGGCCACGCCGATAATGAATTCGTTACGACGAACCGGTTCGCGAGAGAAGTTAATGATGTTCCCGGCAATGATTTTACCGTTCGGGATCACCACAATCTTACCGTCTACGGTACGCATGGTGGTAGAGAAAATCTGCACGTTAAGTACGGTTCCCGCTACGCCGCCGAGGTCTACATACTCACCCGCGCGGAACGGACGGAACATCACCAACAGCACGCCTGCGGCAAGGTTGGACAGCGAACCTTGCAGCGCCAGACCCACGGCTAAACCTGCGGCACCGAGAACGGCGATCACGGAGGCGGTTTGCACCCCAACGCGGCCCAGCGCGGCAATCAGCGTGAAAGCGATAATACCGTAGCGCACCAGTGCGGAGAGAAAATCGGCAACCGTTGCATCAATTTTCCGCGACACCATCAGACGGTTAACGGTGTTTGATACGATACGCGCCACAATCATACCGATGATAACAATGGCGATGGCCGCAACGATGTTGACGGCATAGCTCAACAGCAGTTCCTGATTGCGGACCAGCCAGGTGCCCGCCCCGTTTATGCTGTCGACAACATTCAAATCTTCCATTCACTATTCCTTTTTTGCTTACCCAAATGGGAAAAAATAAAGCCGCCCCGCCGGGACTGGCAATCTGACAAGAGTAAACAATAAACCTGATTTTTGCCAAACAGATCACAGAAATCTCTGCCGGCAGCCTGCTGAAATGGCAATAAAAAAGGCCCGCATTGGCGGGCCTCATGTCACGTAGAACGGCGTAAATTACAGAACGTCAACCGCGTTCAGTTCTTTGAAAGCCTGTTCCAGACGGGTGATCATGCTTGTCTGACCAGCACGCAGCCAAACGCGCGGATCGTAGTATTTCTTGTTCGGCTGATCTTCGCCTTTCGGGTTACCCAGCTGGCCCTGCAGGTAAGCTTCGTTTGCTTTGTAGTAGTTCAGAACACCTTCCCAGGTCGCCCATTGGGTATCGGTATCGATGTTCATTTTCACTACGCCGTAGCTTACGGAGTCTTTGATTTCCTGAGCAGTAGAACCGGAACCGCCGTGGAAGACGAAGTTCAGGCTGTTGTGCGGCAGGTTATGTTTCTTAGAAACATAGTCCTGAGAGTCGCGCAGGATGGTCGGGGTCAGAACCACGTTACCCGGCTTGTAAACGCCGTGTACGTTACCGAAGGAAGCGGCGATGGTGAAACGCGGGCTGATTTTGCTCAGCTCGGTGTACGCATAATCAACGTCTTCCGGCTGGGTGTACAGTGCGGAAGCGTCCATGTGGCTGTTGTCCACGCCGTCTTCTTCGCCACCGGTGCAACCCAGTTCGATTTCCAGGGTCATGCCCATTTTGGACATGCGCGCCAGGTATTTGGAGCAGATTTCGATGTTCTCTTCCAGAGACTCTTCAGACAGGTCGATCATGTGAGAAGAGAACAGCGGTTTGCCGGTTGCTGCGAAGTGTTTTTCACCCGCGTCCAGCAGACCGTCGATCCACGGCAGCAGTTTCTTCGCGCAGTGGTCAGTGTGCAGGATAACCGGAACACCATAGTGTTCAGCCATCTGGTGAACGTGATGCGCGCCAGAGATAGCACCCAGGATTGCAGCGCCCTGAGGCACGTCGGACTTCACGCCTTTACCCGCGATGAAAGAAGCACCACCGTTGGAGAACTGTACGATTACCGGCGCTTTAACTTTTGCAGCGGTTTCCAGTACGGCGTTGATGGAGTCGGTACCAACGCAGTTAACAGCTGGCAGAGCAAAGTTGTTTTCTTTAGCTACCTGGAAAACTTTCTGTACGTCATCACCAGTGATTACGCCTGGTTTTACGAAATCAAAAATTTTAGACATGTTGCGAGTCCTGTATCTTCGGCCTTGGAAAGGGCGCGCGCTCTAAAGCGCGCTAATAATTGGGCAGGTTTCCCTGCCCATTAAATGCTTACTTTTTAGCGCGCTCTTCGAGCATCGCTACTGCTGGCAGAACTTTGCCTTCCACGAATTCGAGGAATGCGCCGCCGCCAGTGGAGATGTAGGAGATTTTGTCAGCAATGCCGAACAGGTCGATTGCTGCCAGGGTATCGCCGCCGCCCGCGATGGAGAACGCTTCGCTGTCTGCGATAGCGTTAGCAACGATTTCAGTACCTTTACGGAAGTTCGGGAATTCGAACACGCCAACCGGGCCGTTCCACAGAATGGTTTTCGCATTCTTCAGGATTTCAGCCAGCTGCTGTGCAGAAGCGTCGCCGATATCCAGGATCTGCTCGTCTTCTTTCACGTCGCTAACGGATTTCAGCGTCGCCGGCGCAGTTTCGGAGAACTCAGTCGCTACGCGAACGTCGGTCGGAACCGGGATATCGCAAGTGGTCAGCAGACGCTTAGCTTCGTCAACCAGGTCGGCTTCGTACAGGGATTTACCGACGTTGTGGCCTTGAGCGGCAACGAAGGTGTTCGCGATACCGCCGCCAACGATCAACTGGTCAGCGATTTTAGACAGGGAGTCCAGAACGGTCAGTTTGGTAGAAACTTTAGAACCACCAACGATAGCAACCATCGGACGAGCCGGTTCTTTCAGCGCTTTGCCCAGCGCGTCCAGCTCAGCAGCCAGCAGCGGACCCGCGCAAGCTACATCAGCGAATTTACCGATACCGTGGGTAGAAGCCTGCGCACGGTGAGCCGTACCGAAAGCATCCATGACGAATACGTCGCACAGCGCCGCATATTTTTTGGACAGAGCTTCGTCGTCTTTCTTCTCGCCTTTGTTGAAGCGAACGTTTTCCAGGACCACCAGCTCACCGGCAGCGACTTCAACGCCGTCCAGATAATCTTTTACCAGGCGAACCGGAGCAGACAGTTTGTCTTTCAGGTAGTTAACAACCGGCAGCAGAGAGAATTCTTCGTTGTACTCGCCTTCGGTAGGACGACCCAGGTGGGAAGTTACCATCACTTTAGCACCCTGCTTCAGGGCCAGTTCGATGGTCGGCAGGGAAGCACGGATACGCGCGTCGCTGGTTACTTTCCCTTCTTTAACTGGTACGTTCAGGTCGGCACGGATAAAAACGCGTTTACCAGCCAGATCCAGATCGGTCATCTTAATTACAGACATGGTGAATCCTCTCGTTGATACTTAAAGTTTTGTCGACGCTCAAGCGTCGAGCCTGAAACCAATAGCAGCCATCGCTAACGTTGTGTCGAGCATACGGTTAGCAAAGCCCCATTCATTATCACACCAGACCAGGGTCTTGATCAGGTGAGCACCACTCACGCGCGTTTGCGTACCATCAACGATGGCGCTGTGCGGGTCATGGTTAAAATCTACAGAGACCAACGGTAATTCCGTATAGTCAACTATACCATGAAATGCACCTTGTGCTGCTTTTTGCAGCAACTGGTTGACTTCGCTGGCTTTTACCGGTTTTTTCACCGTCACGCTTAAGTCGATCGCCGTCACATTTATGGTCGGTACACGCACCGCGATCGCTTCAAAACGATCGTTAAATTGCGGAAAAATTCGCGTAATACCCGCCGCCAGTTTGGTATCAACCGGAATAATTGACTGGCTGGCCGCTCGCGTACGACGCAGGTCAGGATGATAGGCATCAATCACCTGCTGATCGTGCATCGCAGAGTGGATCGTTGTAACGGTACCAGACTCAATGCCGTAAGCATCATCCAGCAATTTAATGACGGGAATTATACAATTCGTGGTGCAGGAGGCGTTGGATACAATTCGGTGCTCAGCGCGCAGCTGATCCTGATTAACGCCAAATACAACCGTTGCGTCGATGTCGGGACTGCCAGGATGTGAAAAGAGCACTTTTTTTGCACCGGCGGCAATATGCGCCTCGCCGTGTTCGCGGTTACCGAAGACGCCCGTACAATCCAGCACAACGTCAACACCCAGTTCACGCCATGGCAGCGCGTCGAGCGTTCGCTCATGCAAAATGCGGATCGCGTCATCACCAACGATGAGCTGGTCACGTTCCTGACGAACATCCCAGGCAAAACGCCCATGGCTGGTGTCATATTTCAACAAATGCGCCATGCCTGCAGCATCCGCCAGTTCGTTGATTGCCACCACGGTGATTTCCGCCCGACGCCCGGATTCATACAAAGCACGAACCACGTTGCGTCCGATGCGACCGAAACCATTAATCGCTACGCGTACGGTCATAGGTCTCCTGCAAGGATTTCTCAGAAACGATGTGGCAGACAGAGTAATGCAGCAAATCGCTCAGGGAAACCTTACCTGTCGCAAACTGCGACTAATTGGTTAATTGTCGAACATTTAATCGACTGAAACGCTTCAGCTAGAATAAGCGAAACGCGGAATAAAAGGAATGATTGTCCAGCGACAGAACGCAGTTATCTGACTTATGTCACATTTTTACCGCAACACACCCATTAAAACTGCCTCAGCGTCATAATAACGCTCGCCATCCGATGGAATAATGTTCCCCCCGGATGGCTTATTGCCTACAACCGCTATTTCAACCCGGCAATCATCAATGGAGAATTGACGAGAACGCCGTCAGCTCCAAGTTTCACAGCCTGCTGGTAGCTCTCGGCATCGTTGATGCCAAGTAGAATGATATGTGCGCCCGGCTGTGAACGGAAGCAGGACATCGCTTCGTCATCCCAGCGCATTGTTGCTTTAGAGCGCCCCTCTCCCAGCGTGAATTTTTCAACCACCTCAACCTGGCTCTGAAGCTCCAGGCCATACCAGCGCTCCCGAGAATCTTCGGCAGTAATTCCGCACTGGTGACCCATGGTAACATTGGCCAGTAACGTACGCGTTATATCCCGGCTTTCGAAACGGGCCACATCCGGAGGCAGCGCCGCTAAAAAGCGTGAATCCGTCGAATAGATACGCGTACGTTGTAGCGCCTTGCTGCTGCTCAAAACGCGGTGGATTGCATTGGCAATATCGGCCGGTACTGCATCCGGGGATTTTATATCCAGATAGAAGAACGTATCTGGCCAGCGCGTTAGCGCCTGTTTCAACGTGGGAATACCGATATTTTTATTACGATAAGGGGAGTCAGGGGTACCAAAATTAATGGCCGCATCGGCTTTCGCTAGCTGCTCGGCGGTAAATTCAGAGACCTTGCCTTTTAAATTTGTCAGGCTGCTAAGATCGGAAGGACGATACAACACAGGCACACCATCCTTACTTAGCTGGACGGTTATCCAGATGGCATCAGCATGGTTATTCAACGCTTTTTCAATAGCGGGTAAGGTATTTTCTGGCGCATCCCCGGTCCCTCCTCGATGTGCAATTACTTGAGGTGCAGCCTCCACGGCTGCAGCGCAGAACAGGAGAAAAGCGGCGCTAACGTGTTTAATATTCATCATACTCCCTTAATATAAAGACATTGATAAAAATGAACTTAAAAGACGGAATAATTAAAATTCAATACAGACCGACTCAAATAATAAATGCAATGAATGAATTTAATTTGAAATGTATTTCAAATTTATGAAAACGCACAAAAAACCAGTGCATTCACGTCAGTTTTTATCGACAAAATATAATAGATTCAGCCGGACACTTATATTAAATGAAAAATAGATGAAAGATAAAATGCTTAACACACTTTTCTGCCGCAATCAGTGTACCAAAAAAAACGGGCCGCCTAAGCGACCCGTTTTCATCTGTAACCGTAATTACAGCAGTTCTTTTGCTTTCGCGACAACGTTGTCTACGGTGAAACCGAACTCTTCAAACAGCAGCTCAGCCGGAGCAGACTCGCCAAAAGTGGTCATGCCGACGATAGCGCCGTTCAGGCCCACGTATTTGAACCAGTAGTCAGCAATCCCCGCTTCGATTGCCACGCGTGCAGAAACGGCTTTCGGCAGTACGGATTCACGGTAAGCGGCATCCTGTTTGTCGAACGCGTCGGTGGACGGCATGGAAACCACGCGCGCCTTCACGCCTTCAGCTGTCAGTTTGTCCCACGCTGCCACAGCCAGCTCAACTTCAGAACCGGTCGCAATGAAGATCAGTTCCGGCTGACCAGCGCAATCTTTCAGCACGTAGCCGCCGCGAGCGATGTTCGCCAGTTGCTCTTCGGTACGTTCCTGCTGTGCCAGGTTCTGACGGGAGAGGATCAGCGCGGTCGGGCCGTCCTGACGCTCAACACCGTATTTCCACGCCACGGCGGATTCGACCTGGTCACACGGACGCCATGTGCTCATGTTTGGCGTCACACGCAGAGACGCAACCTGCTCTACCGGCTGGTGAGTCGGGCCATCTTCGCCCAGACCGATGGAGTCGTGGGTGTAGACCATCACCTGACGCTGTTTCATCAGCGCAGCCATACGCACCGCGTTACGGGCATATTCTACAAACATCAGGAAGGTAGAGGTATACGGCAGGAAACCACCGTGCAGGGAGATACCGTTAGCGATAGCGGTCATACCGAATTCACGCACACCGTAATGGATGTAGTTACCGGCGGTATCTTCGTTGATCGCTTTAGAACCAGACCACAGAGTCAGGTTAGAAGGTGCCAGGTCAGCAGAGCCGCCAAGGAATTCCGGCAGCAGAGGACCGAATGCTTCAATCGCGTTCTGAGACGCTTTACGGCTGGCGATCTTGGATGGGTTCGCCTGCAGCTTAGCAATGAACTCGTTCGCTTTCGCGTCGAAATCAGCCGGCATGTCACCTTTCATACGACGGGTGAATTCAGCCGCTTCCTGCGGGAAGGCTTTCGCATATGCAGCGAACTTCTCATTCCACGCAGCTTCTTTTGCCTGGCCTGCTTCTTTCGCATCCCACTGAGCATAGATTTCAGACGGGATTTCGAACGGCGCGTATTTCCAGCCCAGCTGTTCGCGGGTCAGTGCGATTTCAGCATCGCCCAACGGCGCACCATGAGAGTCATGGGTACCCGCTTTGTTCGGAGAACCGAAACCGATAATGGTTTTGCACATCAGCAGAGACGGTTTGTCGGTCACTGCGCGCGCTTCTTCGACTGCGCGTTTAATCGCATCAGCATCGTGACCATCAACGCCACGAACCACATGCCAGCCATAAGCTTCGAAACGCTTAGCGGTGTCATCGGTGAACCAGCCTTCAACGTGACCATCGATAGAGATGCCGTTGTCATCGTAGAACGCAACCAGTTTGCCCAGCTTCAGCGTACCGGCCAGAGAACATACCTCGTGAGAGATACCTTCCATCATGCAGCCGTCGCCCATGAAAGCGTAGGTGAAGTGGTCAACGATGTCATGACCTGGGCGGTTAAACTGCGCCGCCAGCGTTTTTTCAGCGATAGCCATACCGACTGCGTTCGCAATACCCTGGCCCAGAGGACCCGTCGTGGTTTCAACACCTGCGGTGTAACCCACTTCCGGGTGACCCGGTGTTTTGGAATGCAACTGACGGAAATTCTGCAGCTCAGACATCGGCAGGTCATAACCGGTGAGGTGCAGCAGGCTATAAATCAGCATGGAGCCGTGGCCGTTAGACAGCACGAAGCGGTCACGGTCAGCCCAGGACGGGTTAGTCGGGTTGTGGTTCAGGAAATCACGCCACAGGACTTCGGCAATGTCAGCCATACCCATCGGGGCACCCGGGTGACCGGATTTGGCTTTCTGTACTGCGTCCATGCTCAGCGCACGAATAGCATTGGCAAGCTCTTTACGTGAGGACATTTTGACTCCAGATCGGATAATGAAGGCCACGCCCTAAACGACTTGACGACAGCGCGTTTTGGGCTACGCCGGAAAAAAGTGCCAACAATGTAACCCAAGCCGCGTGTCATGTACATGGAGCATCCTTTTACCGCTTCAGAAATCTCTGGATCATGCACGCATGTTGCGCAATCTTCTCGCCCGCTTATTGTTCTTTTCTTTATACTTATGCTGAGCGTCGGTTTACCTGCAAACGACGCATTTTTTAGAATAATCCTGACTTTGTGCGGAAGAGAAAAAATGAAAATTCGCGCTTTACTGCTTGCTACGAGCATGGCGGCGGCATTGACCGGCTGCCAGAACATGGACTCAAACGGACTGCTTTCCTCTGGCGCAGAGGCTTTTCAGGCCTACAGCCTGAGCGATGCTCAGGTAAAAGCGCTGAGCGATCAGGCCTGTAATGATATGGACAGCAAAGCTACCATCGCCCCGGCTGGCAGCGAGTATGCAACGCGTCTTGGCAAAATCGCCTCCGCGCTTGGCGATAACATTAACGGCCAGCCGGTGAACTACAAAGTCTATATGGCGAAAGATGTAAATGCTTTTGCCATGGCGAACGGCTGTATCCGCGTATACAGCGGCCTGATGGATATGATGACGGATAACGAAGTCGAAGCGGTGATCGGCCACGAAATGGGCCACGTCGCGTTGGGTCACGTGAAAAAAGGCATGCAGGTTGCGCTGGGCACGAACGCCGTGCGTGCAGCGGCGGCCTCCGCTGGCGGCATTGTCGGCAGCCTGTCGCAGTCGCAATTGGGCGATCTTGGCGAGAAACTGGTGAACTCACAGTTCTCCCAGCGTCAGGAATCCGAAGCGGATGATTACTCGTATGATTTGTTGCGCAAACGCGGGATCAATCCGGCAGGCTTAGCCACCAGCTTTGAGAAACTGGCAAAACTGGAAGCCGGACGTCAAAGCTCCATGTTTGACGATCACCCGGCATCCGCCGAACGTGCGCAGCATATTCGCGATCGCATGAGCGCGGACGGAATTAAGTAATCTTCAAGCAGTGCCGGATGGCGGCATGAAGCCTTATCCGGCCTACAGATTTCATCCCATTATCGGACGTAATTGGCGAAGTCAGTTTGGGCCCGGCCAGCGCACAGCCACCGGAGCGTACACGTAGTACGTGAGGATGGCGAGCACTGTCCGGACCCAAAATGACGAGTAAAATAGTCCGACTATTATTCGCCTTTCTTCGCCGCCTGAATATACAGCATTTCTAACGCTAAAGTCGCCGCCGCCAACGCGGTGATCTCAGACTGATCGTAAGCCGGTGCCACTTCCACCACGTCCATACCCACGATATTCAGATCCTTCAGACCCCGTACCAGCTTGATCGCACGATCGGACGTCAGACCGCCGATTACCGGCGTACCGGTACCCGGCGCAAACGCAGGATCCAAGCAGTCGATATCAAAGGTCAGGTACACCGGCATATCGCCGACGATCTGCTTAACCTGGGCGATGATGTCGTCCACGCCGCGATCGTTCACCTGGCAGGCATCCAGTACGGTAAAGCCATTATCTTTGTCGAACTCAGTGCGAATACCAATCTGTACAGAGTGGTTCGGATCGATCAGCCCTTCATTTGGCGCAGTATAGAACATGGTGCCGTGGTCGAATTCGCAGCCGTTAGCGTAGGTGTCGGTGTGGGCATCAAAATGCACCAGCGCCATCTTACCAAAGTGCTTAGCGTGCGCGCGCAGCAGCGGCAGCGTGACGAAGTGGTCGCCACCGAAGGAAAGCATGCGCTTACCTGCAGAAAGCAGTTTCTCTGCGTGTGCCTGCAGTTTCTCACTCATTTCACGGGCATCGCCAAACGCATACACCAGATCGCCGCAGTCCACCACGTTCAGGCGCTCGCGCATATCGAAGTTCCATGGGAAGCGGTTGTGCTCCCACGCCAGGTTGGTAGAAACCTGACGGATTGCTGCCGGGCCATGGCGACCGCCCGCGCGGCCAGACGTTGCCATATCAAACGGTACGCCGGTGATCACCCAGTCGGCGTCGCTATCGTACGGCATGAAGTTCATCGGCAGACGCAAAAAACCAAAGGCGTTAGAAACCAGGGAGTTGTCGTATTGATGACCTAAGGTGCTCATGTGCTGACCTCTTGTAAAATCGGTGAAAAAAAATCCCCTCCGCGTCGTTAAGCCCGACGAGGAAGGGATTGATTTACGTGACTACTTGTATCGGCGAATTATCGCCGTTAATTTGTACAGATTCAAGTGAGCGCCGCAAACGCAGCGCCACCGGGAATTTACCGTTATTCATCTTCCAGATAGGTGTATCCGTACAGCCCTGCTTCAAATTCTTCGAGGAACTGTTGTTGCAACTCGGCGTCCAGATCGGTGTTTTTCACCTGATCACGGAACTGCGTCAGCAGCGTTTTCGGATCCAACTGCACGTACTGCAGCATATCCGCCACGGTATCGCCTTCATCAGACAGCTCAACTTCCACGCTGCCGTCAGGGAAGACAAACACGTCAACGGCTTCGGTATCGCCGAACAGGTTGTGCATGTTACCAAGGATCTCCTGATACGCGCCGACCATAAAGAAGCCCAGCATCGGCGGGTTCTCCGGGTCGTATTCCGGCATCGGCATGGTGGTGGCAATACCATCCCCGTCAACGTAATGGTCGATAGCACCATCAGAGTCACAGGTAATATCCAGCAGCACCGCGCGGCGCTCAGGCGCCTGGTTCAGCCCTTCCAGCGGCAGCACCGGGAACAGTTGGTCGATCCCCCACGCATCCGGCATTGACTGGAACAGTGAGAAGTTGACGTAAATCTTATCCGCCATCCGCTCCTGCAGCTCATCGATAATCGGGCGGTGCGCGCGGTTGCTCGGATCGAGTTGTTTTTGCACATTATGGCACATGTTCAGATAGAGCTGCTCTGCCCACGCACGTTCCTGCAGGCTAAAGGTACCTGAAGAGTAGCCAACGTGAATATCGTGCAGGTCCATCTGGCTGTCGTGTAGCCATTCACGCAGCGAACGGCGCGTGCCCGGCTCGTGCATCTCTTGCCAGGTTTCCCACATGCTTTGCAGGGAGCGCGGCGCATTGTCTGCCGGCGGCGTCGCTTCGGTAATTTCGCTACGCTCAACGCCAATGATGTTGGAGACCAGCACGGTATGATGCGCGGTAACGGCACGACCCGATTCAGTGATCACTGTCGGGTGCGGCAGACCATGCTCTTCACAGGCATCGCCAATCGCCCAGATAATGTTGTTGGCGTATTCGTTCAGGCCGTAGTTTACGGAGCAGTCGGACTGCGAGCGGGTACCTTCATAGTCCACGCCCAGGCCGCCGCCCACGTCGAAGCACTGAATATTCACGCCCAGCTTGTGCAGCTCGACGTAGAAACGGGCCGACTCACGCACGCCGGTGGCGATATCACGAATGTTCGCCATCTGCGAGCCGAGGTGGAAGTGCAGCAGTTGAATGCTGTCCAGACGGCCGCGCTCACGCAGAATTTCTACTAGTTGCAGTACCTGGTTTGCCGCCAGGCCGAATTTGGATTTTTCACCACCGGAGGACTGCCACTTGCCGGAACCCTGCGACGCCAGACGCGCACGCACGCCCAGACGCGGAACGACATTCAGGCGTTCAGCTTCATCCAGCACGATGGCGATTTCAGACATCTTCTCGATAACCAGATAGACCTTATGGCCCATCTTCTCGCCAATCAGCGCCAGACGGATATATTCACGATCTTTATAGCCGTTACAGACGATCACGCTACGGGTCATTCCGGCATGAGCCAGAACGGCCATCAGTTCAGCCTTGGAACCCGCTTCCAGTCCCAACGGTTCGCCGGAGTGGATCAGTGATTCAATCACGCGACGGTGTTGGTTGACCTTGATCGGGTAAACGAGGAAATAGTCACCGTTGTAGCCGTAGGATTCACGGGCGCGTTTGAACGCGGCGTTAATCGAACGCAGTCGGTGTTGCAGGATCTGCGGGAAGCAGAACAAAGCAGGCAGACGCTGGCCCTGCGCTTCACGGGCTTTCACCAACTCAGCAAGGTCAACACGCGCTTCTGGTACGTCCGGATCCGGGCACACGCTGATGTGACCCAGTTCATTGACGTCATAGTAGTTATTACCCCACCAGGCAATATTGTAAGTACGCAGCATCTTGCTGGCTTCCTCGGAACTCATTGCAACCTCCTGCATGGAGCGTAGTACACCGTGTTCGCCTGCTGACGAAGGCGAATCCAAAGAAATGTCGTCAGACATAGCGAACCTCAAATTTTATTAACAAGTGTAAAACAGTTGACTACTATCGCAATCCAAAGACGCGATAACAACCCAAATACAGGCAGAATTTCCAGCAGATAGTGCTGACGCTCCGACTGTGCGACCGGTTTCTTTTTCATATCATTGTAAACACGTAACCGAACGTACTGCTGACAGTTCGGCGAAACCACGAGAAAACTCTTGTTTACCAAGAGCGCCCTTGTTCAGTTCTTAGTGACCGTTACCGGCTCTTGAGTCCTGAGATACGCCGAGATGGGTATACACTTCATCCTTCATGCAGCCTCTTTGTTGGCTACGCGCATTCGCCCCAGTCACGTACTACTCGTACGTTCAGGGGACTCATTCATTTGCCGCCTCGACGCAGCATAAATGATTTTGTGTATATAACATCGACAGGTATGCAAAACAGAGATGCAGATTGCGGGGGACATATGTACACCAGAACGGTGCGACAGATTCAGCAGAATACAACGGTTCATTATCTCGTATCACCTCCACGGTTGCTCCTCACGGAGAACCCACAAGCCAAAGCTATAGTTTTAACCCGGCTGGAAGTGGCAACACGATGAAAATGTCGTGTGCTTTTTGTATGAGCCGCGCGCCGCGTTTTATACCGACAACAGTACGAAAAAGCAAAAGATAAATGCACACATTGCCAGCACCGTCAGGAAAAATTTCCAGTTACATTTTCAGTACAATGCGACCTCAATCAAAAAAAGCTGGAAATCAGGCGAAGAACTGTCCTAAAATAGCCGTCCAGATGTTAATCCATCTATACCGATTAACACTCAGACTGCCAGTGTCCGTCATCTGCAGACTCATGGTAGAATCTTCTACACATGGCTATCCCACTCGACAGTTTGAGCTAACCAAATTCTCCTTAGGTGAAATTAAATATGGCAAAACACCTTTTTACGTCCGAGTCCGTATCAGAAGGGCATCCTGACAAAATCGCTGACCAAATCTCTGATGCCGTGCTGGATGCAATCCTGGAACAGGATCCGAAAGCACGCGTTGCCTGCGAAACCTACGTCAAAACCGGTATGGTTTTAGTTGGCGGTGAGATCACCACCAGCGCATGGGTCGATATCGAAGAGATCACCCGTAACACGGTGCGCGAAATTGGCTATGTGCATTCCGACATGGGTTTTGACGCCAACTCTTGTGCGGTACTGAGCGCAATTGGTAAACAGTCTCCGGACATCAACCAGGGCGTTGACCGTGCCGATCCGCTGGAACAGGGCGCGGGCGACCAGGGCCTGATGTTTGGCTACGCCACCAACGAAACCGACGTGCTGATGCCAGCCCCGATTACCTATGCTCACCGTCTGGTGCAGCGTCAGGCTGAAGTGCGTAAAAACGGCACCTTATCCTGGCTGCGCCCGGATGCAAAAAGCCAGGTTACCTTCCAGTATGACGACGGCAAAATCGTCGGTATTGATGCGGTCGTTCTGTCGACTCAGCACTCTGAAGATATCGATCAGAAATCGCTGCAAGAAGCCGTTATGGAAGAGATCATCAAGCCGGTACTGCCGACTGAATGGCTGAATGCTTCTACCAAATTCTTCATCAACCCAACCGGTCGTTTCGTTATCGGCGGCCCAATGGGCGACTGCGGTCTGACCGGTCGTAAGATTATCGTTGATACCTACGGCGGTATGGCTCGTCATGGTGGCGGCGCATTCTCTGGTAAGGATCCGTCTAAAGTTGACCGTTCCGCAGCCTATGCGGCCCGCTACGTCGCGAAAAACATCGTTGCCGCTGGCCTTGCTGACCGTTGTGAGATTCAGGTTTCCTACGCAATCGGCGTGGCTGAACCGACCTCTATCATGGTAGAAACGTTCGGTACCGAAAAAGTGCCTTCAGAACAGTTGACCCTGCTGGTGCGTGAGTTCTTCGACCTGCGCCCGTATGGTCTGATTCAGATGCTGGATCTCCTGCACCCAATCTACAAAGAAACCGCAGCCTATGGTCACTTTGGTCGTGAGCATTTCCCTTGGGAAAAAACCGACAAAGCGCAACTGCTGCGTGACGCTGCCGGACTGAAGTAATTCAGTCACGACTGAACGCTTATGCTTCTTAAGACCAGCCTCGGCTGGTCTTTTTTATGCCCATCTTCTCTCTGCCTCCCCTTTCCATAACAGCGCTATTAATCCTCTTTTTGAACGAAAATGAAAGCGATTACATTAAGCTGTGTTTCCTCCTTCTTCTAATTAACATAACCTGGCCATCTCTTGTGCATCATTGTTACATTACTTTTCAGTATTGTCTTAATTCCAGGCAAATAACTGTATCGTATTCTTATAAAAACCTTATCTTTCAAAGTCATAATTAATAATCACTATGAATACCAATGTAAGCGATTACACTAATGTGATGTGATTCGCATTTTTTTACCCCGTACTCACCTACCCTTAACATCAACAAAACTAGCTACCCAACCGGAGGGCATCATGCCTGACAATAAAAAAACGGGGCGTTCCAACAAAGCCATGACATTTTTTGTCTGCTTTCTTGCAGCCCTGGCTGGATTACTTTTTGGCCTGGATATCGGTGTTATTGCCGGTGCTTTACCGTTCATCACCGACGAGTTTCAAATTACCCCGCACACTCAGGAATGGGTGGTGAGCTCAATGATGTTTGGTGCGGCTGTAGGCGCTGTCGGCAGCGGCTGGCTCTCCTTCAAACTGGGGCGTAAAAAGAGCCTGATGATTGGCGCGATCCTGTTTGTTGCCGGTTCATTGTTCTCCGCCGCGGCACCAAACGTTGAAGTGCTACTGGTTTCCCGCGTGCTGCTGGGCCTGGCCGTTGGCGTTGCGTCTTATACCGCGCCGCTGTACCTGTCCGAAATCGCACCGGAAAAAATCCGCGGCAGCATGATCTCGATGTATCAGTTGATGATCACCATCGGGATCCTCGGCGCTTACCTCTCCGATACCGCGTTCAGTTATAGCGGCGCATGGCGCTGGATGCTGGGCGTAATCATTATCCCTGCTCTGTTACTGCTGATTGGCGTTATCTTCCTGCCGGACAGCCCGCGTTGGTTTGCAGCTAAACGTCGTTTTGTCGATGCCGAGCGCGTTCTGTTGCGTCTGCGTGATACCAGCGCTGAGGCCAAACGCGAACTGGATGAAATTCGTGAGAGTCTGCAGGTTAAACAAAGCGGCTGGGCGCTGTTTAAAGAAAACAGCAACTTCCGTCGCGCAGTGTTCCTTGGCGTGCTGTTACAGGTGATGCAGCAGTTCACCGGGATGAACGTCATTATGTATTACGCGCCAAAAATCTTTGAACTGGCGGGTTATACCAACACCACCGAGCAGATGTGGGGAACGGTTATCGTTGGCCTGACCAACGTGCTGGCAACCTTTATCGCCATTGGTCTGGTTGACCGCTGGGGCCGTAAACCTACGCTGATTCTTGGCTTTATCGTTATGGCTGTAGGTATGGGCGTGCTGGGCACCATGATGCATGTGGGTATCCACTCCGCTGCCGCCCAGTACTTTGCCGTGCTGATGCTGCTGATGTTTATCGTTGGCTTCGCGATGAGCGCCGGTCCGCTGATTTGGGTACTGTGTTCTGAAATTCAGCCGCTGAAAGGCCGCGATTTCGGCATCACCTGCTCTACCGCAACCAACTGGATTGCTAACATGATCGTCGGCGCAACCTTCCTGACGATGCTGAACTCGCTGGGCAGCGCTAACACCTTCTGGGTCTACGGCGGCCTGAACGTCCTGTTCATCTTCCTGACCCTGTGGCTAATCCCGGAAACGAAAAACGTCTCTCTGGAACACATTGAACGTAACCTGATGAAAGGTCGTAAACTGCGCGAAATTGGCGCACACGACTAATCACTCAAGGCTTCCTCCCCAGGCGGGAGGAAGCCTTCCTCTTGCAGTCCCTTCCCTGTCGCACTATCCTCTGGCGTTATGAAAACCTCCCGACTTCCCATCGCCATCCAGCAAGCCGTTATGCGCAGCCTGCGGGAAAAACTCGCCCAGGCCAATCTCAAGCTGGAACGTCATTACCCGGAGCCAAAGCTGGTTTACCAACAGCGCGGAACCGCCGCAGGTACGGCGTGGCTACAAACTTACGAAATCCGCCTCAACCCGGTGCTGCTGATGGAAAACGTCGATGCGTTCGTTAACGAAGTGGTACCCCATGAACTGGCGCATTTGCTGGTGTGGAAGCACTTTGGCCGCGTCCCGCCGCACGGAAAAGAGTGGAAATGGATGATGGAGAGTGTGCTGGGCGTCCCGGCCCGACGCACGCATCAGTTTGAGCTGCAATCCGTGCAACGTAAAACCTTTGCTTACCGCTGTAAGTGCCAGGAACATCACTTGACCGTTCGCCGCCATAACCGTGTTGTTCGCGGTGAAGCTACCTACCGCTGCGTCCATTGCGGCGAACCACTGGTTGCAGAATAATATTCAGAATTATCAGGAACCTTTCTGATCTAGCTGATTGCATACAAGGACAACTTTCGCTACGTTGCGGGCTCGTTTTGACACGGAGTTCGTGATGTACCGTAATCTTTCTTTTGCCGCGGCCATGTTAGCCGCTGCGTTTTCTGGCCCGGTGTTAGCCGAAGGTATCAACAGTTTTTCTCAGGCGAAAGCAGCAGGCGTCAAAGTTAACGCCGATGCGCCGGGCGATTTCTACTGCGGTTGTAAAATTAACTGGCAAGGTAAAAAAGGGGTCGTTGACCTTGAATCCTGCGGCTATAAAGTGCGAAAAAACGAAAACCGCGCCAGTCGTATCGAATGGGAACATGTTGTCCCTGCCTGGCAGTTTGGCCATCAGCGCCAGTGCTGGCAGGACGGAGGACGTAAAAACTGCGCCAAAGATCCAGTCTATCGCCAGATGGAAAGCGATATGCATAACCTGCAGCCTGCAGTGGGTGAAGTAAATGGCGATCGCGCAAACTTTATGTACAGCCAGTGGAACGGTGGCGAAGGCCAGTATGGGCAGTGCGCCATGAAGGTTGATTTCAAAGAGAAAGTTGCCGAGCCGCCAGCCCGCGCCCGCGGCGCTATCGCACGCACCTATTTTTATATGCGCGACCAATACAACCTGACGCTCTCCCGCCAACAAACCCAGCTTTTTAATGCCTGGAACAAGCAATATCCGGTTACCGACTGGGAGTGTGAGCGCGACGAACGCATTGCGAAGGTACAGGGGAACCATAACCCCTATGTGCAACGCGCTTGCCAGGCGCAAAAGAGCTAACCTACACTAGCGGCAATATTTTTAACCATGCCCTGGCCTTTCGCAGCCCAGGGCCATGACGCGGATGTTTAACTATGCGCATTCCTCGCATTTATCACCCTGAACCACTCGCTTCCGGCAGCCAAATTTCACTGTGTGAAGATGCCGCCAACCATATCGGTCGTGTGCTGCGTATGGGACCAGGCCAGGCGTTACAGCTGTTTGACGGCAGCAATCAAATCTTTGACGCCGAAATCACTCACGCCAGCAAGAAAAGCGTTGACGTGAAGGTGCTTAACGCCGAACTCGACGATCGTGAATCGCCGTTGCACATCCATCTGGGCCAGGTGATGTCGCGCGGCGAAAAAATGGAATTTACTATCCAGAAATCGATCGAACTGGGTGTAAGCCTCATTACGCCACTTTTTTCTGAGCGCTGCGGCGTTAAACTGGACAGTGAACGCCTGAACAAAAAGCTCCAGCAGTGGCAGAAAATCGCCATTGCCGCCTGCGAACAGTGCGGTCGTAACCGGGTGCCTGAAATTCGCCCGGCAATGGATCTGGAAGCATGGTGCGCTGAGCAGGACGAAGGGTTAAAACTGAACCTGCATCCTCGCGCCAGCGCCAGCATCAATACGCTGCCGCTGCCGGTAGAGCGCATCCGCTTGCTGATTGGCCCGGAGGGTGGGCTGTCGGCAGATGAAATTGCCATGACCGCACGTTATCAGTTTACTGATATTCTGTTAGGACCTCGCGTTCTGCGTACTGAGACAACTGCGCTCACCGCCATTACCGCGCTACAGGTGCGTTTTGGCGATCTGGGCTAACGGAGAAGAACAATGATCAAGCTCGGCATCGTGATGGATCCCATCGCAAGCATCAACATCAAGAAGGATTCCAGCTTCGCTATGCTGCTGGAAGCACAACGTCGTGGTTACGAAATTCACTATATGGAGATGGCCGATCTTTATCTGATCAACGGTGAAGCCCGCGCCTGTACGCGGACCCTGAGCGTAGAGCAGAACTACGACAAATGGTATGAGTTCAAGGGTGAGCAGGATCTCCCGCTGGCCGATCTGGATGTGATTCTGATGCGTAAGGATCCGCCATTTGATACTGAGTTCATTTACGCGACCTATATTCTGGAACGTGCAGAAGAAAAAGGGACGTTAATCGTCAACAAACCGCAGAGCCTGCGCGATTGTAACGAAAAACTTTTTACCGCATGGTTTGCCGACCTGACCCCAGAAACGCTGGTCACCCGTAACAAAGCGCAGCTAAAAGCCTTCTGGCAAAAACACAGCGACATCATTCTCAAGCCGCTGGACGGCATGGGCGGCGCATCTATTTTCCGTGTGAAGGAAGGTGACCCAAACCTCGGCGTCATTGCCGAAACGCTGACCGAACATGGTACTCGCTACTGCATGGCGCAGAACTATTTGCCAGCGATTAAAGACGGCGACAAACGCGTACTGGTCGTGGATGGCGAACCCGTTCCGTACTGCCTGGCGCGTATTCCGCAGGGTGGTGAAACCCGTGGCAACCTGGCCGCCGGTGGTCGTGGCGAGCCGCGTCCATTAACCGACAGCGACTGGGAAATTGCCCGCCGCATTGGCCCAACGCTGAAAGCGAAGGGATTAATTTTTGTCGGTCTGGATATCATTGGCGATCGCCTGACGGAAATTAACATCACCAGCCCAACCTGTATTCGTGAGATTGAAGCAGAATTCCCGGTTTCAATTACCGGTATGCTGATGGATGCCATTGAGGCACGTTTGCAAAAATAAAAGAACTCGCCGGTAGAAGGGATCCTACCAATACTCATAGTGACAGCGCTCGTATTTGTACGCATACTGGGCGCTGTTGCTTTTTTGAACCAGGAAACAGAACCTCTGACAATGAATTTACAGCATCACTTTCTTATTGCCATGCCTGCTCTCCAGGATCCGATTTTCCGCCGTTCCGTGGTGTATATCTGTGAACACAATGAGAACGGAGCAATGGGGATTATCATCAATAAACCTCTGGAAAACTTACAAATTGAAGGGATTCTGGAAAAGCTGAAAATTACTCCTGAAGCACGCGATCCGGCTATTCGTCTGGATAAACCGGTGATGCTCGGCGGGCCGCTGGCGGAAGACCGTGGGTTTATTCTGCATACCCCGCCGTCACGCTTTGCATCCAGTATCCGCATTTCAGATAACACCATCATCACCACCTCCCGCGATGTATTAGAAACCTTAGGTACGCAGGAGCAACCCTCTGAGGTGCTGGTTGCGCTAGGCTATTCATCATGGGAAAAAGGCCAGCTCGAACAAGAACTGCTGGATAATGCCTGGCTTACGGCCCCCGCCGATCTCAACATCTTGTTTAAAACGCCGATTGCCGACCGCTGGCGCGATGCGGCGAAACTTATCGGGATAGATATTCTGACCATGCCTGGCGTGGCGGGACATGCCTGATGAGCGGAACATTACTCTCTTTCGACTTTGGTACCAAAAGCATTGGCGTTGCGATTGGTCAGCGTATTACCGGTACCGCGAGACCCTTGCCCGCGATCAAAGCACAGGACGGTACGCCGGACTGGAATTTGATTGAACGCCTGCTGAAAGAGTGGCAGCCGGACGAAATCATTGTCGGCTTACCGCTCAATATGGATGGCACCGAACAACCCCTTACCGCACGCGCACGCAAGTTCGCTAACCGTATTCACGGTCGTTTTGGCGTTACCGTGACGTTGCATGATGAGCGTTTGAGTACCGTCGAAGCCCGCTCCGGCCTGTTTGAGCAAGGCGGGTACCGGGCACTGAATAAAGGTAAAGTGGACTCCGCTTCTGCCGTTATTATTCTCGAAAGCTATTTCGAGCAGGGCTACTAAAGCCGTCCCTGCGCCTGGCGCTGCTGCAGGCTTTGCGTAAACGTCTGCATGCCTGTCTGTTGCCCGGTTTGCATTACGCCGGGTAGCTGATGCGTTTTCCCTTCACGGATCAGGTTACCGACGGCGGGCGTGTTGATGAGCAGTTCGAATAGCGCCACGCGTCCTCCCTGCTTATCTTGTTCCAGCTTTTGCGAAAGCACTGCCCGCAGGCTGTCTGCCAGCTGATTACGCACCGGATCTTTCTCCGGTGCGGGAAAAGTATCCACCAGCCGCGCAATCGCCTGAGCCGCCCCTCGCGTGTGTAACGTTGCCAGCACCAGATGCCCGGTTTCCGCAGCCGTTAACGCCAGACGAATGGTTTCTACGTCGCGCAGCTCGCCCAGCAGAATGACATCAGGATCTTCGCGTAGCGCGCCGCGCAAACCGGCGGCGAAAGAAGCGCAGTGTACGCCCACCTCCCGTTGTTGAATGAGACAACGCTGGCTGGTGTGACGATATTCAATGGGATCTTCCAGCGTCAAAATATGTCCCGCGACGTGCTGATTAAGATATGCCACCATCGCCGCCAGGGTCGTTGATTTACCGCTGCCGGTAGCGCCGGTCACCAGAATTAATCCATTTTCACTGTGCAGCAGCTCAGGTAAGGCGGCGGGAGTCTGGAGATCATCCAAACATGGGCAATCAAGCGGCAATAGCCTTAGCGCCAGAGAGATTCCCTGCTGATGAACAAATGCGCTCGCACGCAGACGCCGTGAGTTCGTCAGCGTAATGGCAAAATCCAGCTGCCCCTGTTTCTGCCACTGTACCTGTTGTTGCTCGCTGAGCCAGCACATCAGCAACGTCTCTACGTCAGGCGTGGTAAACGGCGCGATTTCGACATTTCCGCGTATGCGCCAACGCGCAGGCCATGCATTGCACAGGTGTAGATCCGACACGTTATGCTTTACACTAAGGGCCACTATTTCTTCCATATTCATATGAACATCCTCGGAAAATGAACGATATCGCGCATAACCTGGCACATGTCCGGGACAAAATCTCAGCCGCCGCGACGCGTTGCGGGCGGTCTTCAGAAGAAGTTATGTTGCTTGCAGTCAGTAAAACCAAACCTGCGAGCGCCATCGAAGATGCCATTGCCGCAGGTCAGCGAGCCTTCGGTGAAAATTATGTTCAGGAAGGGGTGGATAAAATTCGCTACTTCCGGGAACAAGGCGTCAACGATCTGCAGTGGCACTTTATCGGCCCACTGCAGTCCAACAAAAGCCGTCTGGTCGCTGAACATTTTGACTGGTGTCATACGATTGATCGTCTGCGCATCGCTACCCGTCTTAGCGAGCAGCGCCCGGCGGAACTGCCGCCGCTGAATGTGCTGATCCAAATTAATATCAGCGATGAGAACAGTAAGTCGGGTATTCCGCTGGCAGAGCTTGATGCACTGGCCGCTGAAGTCGCCGCATTGCCGCGTATTAACCTGCGTGGTCTGATGGCAATTCCGGCGCCTGAGTCAGATTATGTAAGGCAGTTTGAAGTTGCACAGCAAATGGCTGTAGCATTTACCGGGTTGAAAACACGCTACCCAGGCATCGACACCCTCTCACTGGGGATGTCTGATGATATGGATGCCGCAATTGCGGCGGGTAGCACGATGGTGCGCATTGGCACCGCCATTTTTGGTGCTCGTGATTACACTAAAAAATAAGGAAAACTAAGGAACACCATGAATACGTTGACCTTCCTGCTCTCAACGGTAATTGAGCTGTATACCATGGCGCTGCTGCTACGCGTGTGGATGCAATGGTCTCGCTGCGATTTTTACAACCCGTTCTCGCAGTTTATAGTGAAAATCACTCAGCCTGTTATTGGGCCGTTACGCCGTGTGATTCCCCCGATGGGGCCGATTGACAGCGCCTCGGCATTAGTTGCGCTCGTTCTCAGCTTTATCAAAGCCATCGTGCTGTTTAAGGTGGTCACGTTCCAGCCGATTATCTGGATCGCCGCCGTACTGATTGTCCTCAAGACCATCGGACTGCTGATTTTCTGGGTACTGCTGGTGATGGCGATTATGAGCTGGGTCAGCCAGGGCCGCAGCCCCGTGGAGTACGTGCTGATTCAACTGGCGGATCCGCTGCTGCGTCCTATTCGTCGTATCCTCCCGGGTATGGGAGGCATCGATTTCTCGCCGATGATTCTGGTTCTGCTGCTCTATGTGATTAACATGGGTATCGCGGAAGTGTTACAGGCGACAGGCAATATGCTGCTGCCGGGGCTGTGGATGGCGCTATGAGTGCCGTTACACCCTGCGACGACGGTCTGGTTTTACGGCTCTACATTCAGCCTAAAGCCAGCCGTGACAGTATTGTGGGTTTGCATGGCGACGAAGTAAAAGTCGCCATTACCGCCCCGCCGGTGGATGGGCAAGCGAACAGCCATCTGGTGAAATTTCTCGGCAAACAGTTCCGTGTGGCAAAAAGCCAGGTCGTTATTGAGAAGGGCGAGCTTGGCCGTCACAAACAGGTTAAAATCATTCATCCGCAACAGATCCCGCCCGAAATTGCGGCGCTAACTGATTAGGTATCCCATGCAAAAAGTTGTCCTCGCGACCGGCAATGCCGGTAAAGTGCGTGAACTCGCCTCTCTTCTGAGTGATTTCGGACTTGATGTCGTTGCCCAAACGGATCTGGGTGTTGATTCTGCAGAAGAGACCGGGCTGACGTTTATTGAGAATGCCATTCTGAAGGCGCGTCATGCCGCGCAAATTACCGGACTGCCGGCCATTGCTGATGACTCTGGTCTGGCGGTGAACGCCCTTGGCGGCGCGCCGGGCATCTATTCGGCCCGTTATTCCGGCGAAGATGCGACCGACAGGCAGAACCTGGAAAAACTGCTTCACACCCTGCAGGATGTTCCTGATGACAAGCGCCAGGCACATTTCCACTGCGTGCTGGTCTATATGCGCCACGCAGACGATCCAACGCCGGTAGTGTGCCACGGAAGCTGGCCGGGTATTATTACCCGTGAACCTGCCGGAAACGGTGGCTTTGGCTACGACCCGATCTTCTTTGTGCCGACTGAAGGGAAAACGGCGGCTGAACTGACCCGGGAAGAGAAAAGTGCAATTTCTCACCGCGGACAGGCGTTGAAGCTGCTGCTGGATGCCCTGCGTAATGGTTAAGCTTCCGCCGCTAAGTCTTTATATTCACATCCCGTGGTGCGTGCAAAAATGTCCCTACTGCGACTTTAACTCGCATGCGCTGAAGGGCGACGTTCCTCATGACGACTATGTGCAGCATCTGCTGAGCGATCTGGATACTGAGGCGGCCCACGCCCAGGGACGTGAAGTAAAGACAATTTTTATCGGTGGCGGTACGCCGAGCCTGCTTTCTGGCCCGGCAATGCAAACACTGCTCGACGGCGTGCGCGCACGCCTGAAGCTGGCTGCGGATGCAGAAATCACGATGGAGGCGAATCCCGGTACGGTGGAAGCCGATCGCTTTGTTGATTATCAACGCGCTGGCGTAAACCGAATCTCCATTGGCGTACAGAGCTTTAGCGCCGCCAAACTTGAGCGCCTGGGGCGTATTCACGGACCGGAAGAAGCCAAACGTGCCGCGAATCTGGCGAGCGGTCTGGGGCTACGTAGCTTTAATCTCGATCTGATGCACGGCCTGCCGGATCAGACTCTGGAAGAGGCGTTGGGCGATTTGCAACAGGCCATCGCGCTCAACCCGCCGCATCTCTCCTGGTATCAGCTGACTATCGAACCCAACACGCTATTTGGTTCACGTCCGCCGGTATTACCGGACGATGACGCGCTGTGGGATATTTTTGAGCAAGGCCACCAGTTGCTGACTGCAGCGGGGTATCAACAGTACGAAACCTCAGCCTATGCGAAACCGGGCTATCAGTGTCAGCACAATCTCAATTACTGGCGTTTTGGCGACTATCTTGGCATTGGCTGCGGCGCGCACGGCAAAATCACTTTCCCGGACGGACGCATCCTGCGCACCACCAAAACGCGGCATCCACGCGGATACATGCAAGGACGTTACCTGGAAAGCCAGCGTGATGTTGCCGAAGCCGACAAGCCGTTCGAGTTCTTTATGAACCGTTTCCGGTTACTGGAGGCCGCGCCGCGTGCAGAATTCACGCAATACACCGGGCTTGCCGAAGACGTTATTCGTCGACAGATTGATGCAGCTATCGCCCAGGGTTACCTGAGTGAATGCGATGAATACTGGCAGATTACCCAACACGGTAAGCTGTTTTTGAATTCGCTGCTGGAATTGTTCCTGGCGGAGTAATACGGTAACGATGTAAGCCGGATAAGGCCTTGAGCCACCATCCGGCAAATTGCCTGATGGCGCTGCGCTTATCAGGCCTACAGGGTTAGGGCGATAAGCGCAGCCACCTGCATCGATTAATACTGATTAAACATTTCCTGGATCTGCTTAGGATCCTTGGTTTGCGTCAGCGCAAGCTGCAGCAGAACACGCGCTTTTTGCGGGTTCAGAGAACCTGAAGCCACAAAGCCGTATTTCGCATCATCAACTTCAGCATCCTGCGTGGTGGAGCCGGTTGGTACACGGGAGGAACGCACCACGACGGTACCTTTATGCGCAGCAGTGGCCAGCGTATCGAATACCGTTTTATACAAGTTGCCGTTACCTACACCCGCACTGACGATACCCGCATAACCCGCGTCGACCAGCGCTTTGGCTGGCAGATCCGAGGCGTTAGCGTAGTTGTAAACAATCCCCACTTTCGGCAGTTCGGTCAGCTTAGACACATCGAACGGAGTAGACGTGGTGTGCTTACGCGCAGGCGTACGCTGGTAGTCAATCTTGCCGTTATGGATGTAGCCCAGCGGGCCATAGTTAACGGATTTGAAGGTGGCTACATCGGTAGTGTTGGTTTTGGTCACGTCGCGACCATCCATCACGGTGTCGTTCATCACCACCAGCACGCCACGGTTGGCAGAGGCTTTGTCTGCAGCCGTCACCACTGCGTTATACAGGTTGAACGGGCCATCGGCGCTCATCCCTGTAGACGGACGCATTGCACCCACCAGCACTACCGGCTTGTTGCACTTGACGGTCAGGTCGAGGAAATAGGCGGTTTCTTCCATGGTATCCGTACCATGCGTCACGACAAAACCGTCGGTTTTATCACACTCGGTGTTAATCTTTTTCGCCAGCGTTAACCAGACGTCGTCATTCATATCCTGAGAGCCGATGTTCACCACCTGCTCGCCTTTAACAACCGCGATGTCTTTCAACTGAGGTACGGCTTCAACCAGATTCTCTACGCCTACCTTGCCTGCCGTGTAGTTAGATTTTGTCGCGGAATCACCACCGCCGGCAATGGTCCCGCCGGTTGCTAAAATAGTGATGTTTGGCAGTGCAAGCGCCGCGCCGCTGAAACCCATAACCAGTGCGGCAAGTGCCGTTTTCTTGAAAAACTCCATGTTATTTCTCCAGTTACTTGAATTTGCAGCATTATGTCTATCTTACAGATGAATAATGTGACGGCATCCAATTAACCAGATTTATATCTCCATCAAATTGCCATTCTTAGAGATGGATATCAAAAAAACAGAAAGATACAAAATAAAACGGCACAGAATGTTTCTGTGCCGTTAAAAAGAGGTGAAAATTATTTCAACGTGCTAACCAGCGTTTTACGATCGTTTTCCAGCGTCACGACGCGGGCGCAAACATCTTTGCCAAACTGCTGGAAGTCTTGTTCCTGATTCTTCCATTCGTTCTGAATTGACGTTTGCAAACCACCGAGGCTCCCGAGCACGCCCTGCAACGGGTTACCGCCGCCTTTGAGCACAGCTTTGGCACCCATCTCGTTGATGCTGTCCTGCAAAATGCCGCCCATCGCCTGATTCACTAATTGCTGCCCGTCGGCGCGGACCTGGTCAATCGCCTTATAGTGGAAGGTCAGCCCATCAGTACGATGTTCGATGATGCGGTTCATCTGCGCTTTCAATTGCGCATCCAGCTTGGTTAAGCGGCCACGCATGTTGCTGCTTTCACCGACCTCTTTGGCGATGATTTTGTCCAGCGCCACGCGACCTTTCTCTACGCGCGCTCTGGCACCTTCGTCAATCCACGGCAGGCTGCTACGCAACGCGGCCTGATAATCTTTAGCCTGCTCACGCTGTGCGGCGTTCAGGTTGTACTGCTTACCGTTAAAGGTGACATCGCCGGCCTGGGTAATAACCAGATCGCCGTTTTCGCCTTTCACCTGCACCGTTTGTGGGTTCAAAATCACATCGTCACGTGGGGTGACGCTGCACTGATAATCGGCATGTGCGGCCATCGCCGTGAACGTTAGGACTGCCGCCAGCAGCGTTTTGCGCATCATATCTTTCCCTCAATACAAATCGGGCCGGCATTTGCCGACCCTGTGCTACTTAGTCCCACCAAATATCGAAAAGTTCGCTGGTGCGCACTTCTTCAAGTTTATGCTCTTCCAGCCACTTACGGACGATTGCCTGATGTTCTTCGGTGCATTTGCCGATTTCCTGCAGACAGATCAGACCTTCCCAGGCCAGATAGCCGCTGCCGTCAAAGGCCAGTTTGTTCGGTTCGATAACCTCATCGATAAAGTCATCAACGATTTTATCGACCTGCTCTCCAGATGTACCTTCCGGGAAACGCCATGCAACCGAAAATCCTATTTCCTGGAATTCGTCGATGTGCATTTTTTTACGCAAACGACGGCTACGGTTCTTTGCCATTATTTCACCCTCTCGAACATTAAGTCCCATACGCCGTGGCCAAGACGATGACCACGTTGTTCAAATTTGGTTACCGGGCGCGATTGTGGGCGCGGTACATAATCGTTACTCTCTGACTGGTTTTTATACCCGTCGATAGAGGACATCACTTCCAGCATGTGCTCCGCATACGCTTCCCAGTCGGTTGCCATATGGAACACGCCGCCCAGCTTCAGCTTACTTAAGATATGCTCAGCAAACGGTACCTGAACGATACGGCGTTTATTATGACGTGCTTTATGCCACGGGTCAGGGAAAAACAGCTGAACCATAGATAAAGAATTGTCAGGAATCATTTTATGCAGGACTTCAACGGCATCATGGCACATGACACGCAAGTTCTCGACGCCCTCTTCATGGGCTGAAGCCAGACACGCGCCAACGCCCGGCGAGTGAACCTCGATGCCGAGGAAATTCTGTTCCGGACGCGCTTTCGCCATCGCCACCAGCGAAGCCCCCATCCCAAAACCAATTTCAAGCGTGACTGGCGCATCGCGACCAAACAGCGCAGCGAAATCTACAGGCTCTTCGCTGAACTCAACGCCCATCACCGGCCAGTAGTTTTCCAGCGCGTGTTCCTGCCCTTTCGTCAGTCGCCCCTGGCGACGAACAAAACTACGAATCCGGCGCAGAGGGCGGCCGTTTTCATCAAATTCCGGTGAAATGACGTCGTTCTTCATAAAAGTTTAGTCTGCTGTGTTTGAGTTCTGAAAACGGGCATTATCCAAAGTTAGTTGCCGGATGCAAGTAAAGGAAGAAAGTGAGCAGCGGAAAGTTCCGGTTTACACCCCGTTGCCGCTGTGCTGCAATCTTGCCCCCGGCAATAATGAAACGGTAATCATGCAAGCCTCTCAATTTTCAGCTCAGGTTTTGAGCTGGTACGACAAATACGGGCGCAAGACGCTGCCCTGGCAAATTGACAAGACGCCTTACAAAGTATGGCTCTCTGAGGTGATGCTGCAACAAACTCAGGTTGCCACCGTTATCCCCTATTTTGAGCGCTTTATGGCGCGCTTTCCGACGGTAACGGATTTGGCCCATGCGCCGCTGGATGAAGTTCTGCATTTATGGACCGGACTGGGCTATTACGCCCGTGCGCGCAATTTACATAAAGCCGCGCAGCAGGTTGTGGCGCTGCATGGCGGTACTTTTCCGCAAACCTTTGATGAAGTCGCCGCCCTGCCGGGCGTTGGACGCTCGACCGCAGGCGCGATCCTTTCACTCTCTCTGGGTCAGCATTTTCCGATTCTTGACGGTAACGTCAAACGCGTGCTGGCTCGCTGTTATGCTGTAAGCGGCTGGCCGGGGAAAAAAGAGGTCGAAAAGAAACTGTGGGAACTGAGCGAGCAGGTTACGCCTGCCCACGGCGTTGAGCGTTTTAACCAGGCGATGATGGATTTAGGCGCTATGGTTTGTACACGTTCAAAGCCTAAATGTTCGCTGTGTCCGCTAGAGAATGGCTGTGTAGCGGCCGCCAATGCAAGCTGGGCGCTGTATCCTGGTAAAAAACCCAAACAGACGTTACCGGAACGTACGGGCTATTTTTTACTGCTGCAGCATGATGACGAGGTGTTGCTATCGCAGCGTCCGCCCAGCGGCTTATGGGGTGGTTTATACTGTTTTCCTCAGTTTGACGACGAAGATGGGCTGCGTAAGTGGCTGGCGCAACGGCAAATTAACACAGATAATCTGATCCAACTTAATGCGTTTCGCCATACCTTTAGCCATTTCCACTTAGATATTGTGCCTATGTGGCTTCCCGTGTCTTCATGCACCTCATGCATGGATGAAGGCAACGCGCTCTGGTATAACTTAGCGCAACCGCCATCTGTTGGGCTGGCGGCTCCCGTGGAGCGTTTGTTACAGCAATTACGTGCCGGTACACAGGTTTAACGTAGCGGTCGAAAGAGAGGATTTTTTATGAGCAGAACGATTTTTTGCACTTTCCTGCAACGCGAAGCAGAAGGTCAGGATTTTCAGCTGTACCCAGGCGATCTGGGAAAACGCATTTATAACGAGATTTCTAAAGAAGCCTGGGCGCAATGGCAGCACAAGCAAACCATGCTGATTAACGAGAAGAAACTCAATATGATGAACGTCGAGCACCGTAAACTGCTGGAGCAGGAGATGATCAACTTCCTGTTCGAGGGTAAGGACGTGCATATTGAAGGCTATACACCAGAGTCATAAGAACCGTTGCCGGATGGCGCTGCGCTTATCCGGCCGACGATTTAATCTGGTCCTTGCATATAACAAACACAACACGCACTCCCGGAATGATGAAAAAATATCTCGCGCTTGCCGTTATTGCGCCGTTGCTCATCTCCTGTTCCAGTTCGACCAAAAAAGGCGATTCCTATAACGAAGCCTGGGTCAAGGATACCAACGGTTTTGATATTCTGATGGGGCAATTTGCCCATAACATTGAGAATCTGTGGGGATTTAAGGAAGTGCTGATTGCGGGTCCGAAGGACTACGTAAAGTATACCGATCAGTACCAAACCCGCAGCCACATCAACTTTGATGACGGTACGATAACTGTCGAGACCATTGCCGGAACAGACCCTGCCGGACACCTGCGTCGGGCGATTATCAAGACGTTGCTGATGGGCGATGATCCGGGTTCTATCGATCTCTATTCCGATGTCGACGACATTAAGATTTCCAAAGAGCCGTTCCTGTACGGACAGGTGGTCGATAATACCGGCCAGCCAATTCGTTGGGAGGGACGTGCCACCAACTTTGCCAACTACCTGCTGCAAACGCGACTTAAAAGCCGCAGCAATGGCCTGCGTATCATTTATAGCGTAACGATCAATCTGGTACCAAACCACCTTGATAAGCGCGCGCATAAATACATCGGCATGGTGCGTCAGGCATCGCGTAAGTATGGCGTTGACGAGTCGCTGATTCTGGCCATCATGCAAACCGAATCCTCGTTTAACCCGTATGCGGTCAGCCATGCCGATGCGCTGGGACTGATGCAGGTGGTACAACACAGCGCCGGGAAAGATGTTTTCCGCTCGCAAGGGCGCTCAGGCACGCCTAGCCGCAGCTTCCTGTTTGACCCGGCCAGCAACATTGATACCGGCACGGCTTATCTGGCCATGCTCAACAATGTCTATTTGGGCGGCATTGATAATCCAACCTCGCGTCGCTATGCGGTGATCACCGCGTATAACGGCGGTGCCGGCAGCGTGCTGCGCGTGTTCTCGAATGATAAAATTCAGGCCGCGAATATCATTAACAGCATGTCCCCTGGGGACGTTTATCAAATCCTGACCACCCGACACCCATCAGCTGAATCACGCCGATACCTTTACAAGGTCAATTCCGCACAAAAATCATATCGACGCCGCTAATGTATCCCTCTTCTGGCCGCTTAAACGAGGTTCAGAAGAGGGAAAAGTGTTAACTCCATCACCCTTTTGCCTTGCAATTAGAAATTGTTTGCAAATATTTGTCACAGGTAACAAAAAAAGAGTGCTGCTCGTTGATAGAATCACATCATATAGCCACGGCAAATGTGCCTTTTAAAACATTCATCCGCATTACGGTGTGAGGAAATTAACATGAATCTTAAGCTGCAGCTGAAAGTTCTCTCGTTTCTGCAGTTCTGCTTATGGGGTAGTTGGCTGACTACTCTCGGCTCCTATATGTTTGTCACCCTTAAATTCGATGGTGCATCCATTGGCGCGGTGTATAGCTCGTTGGGGATCGCCGCCGTGTTTATGCCGACGCTGTTAGGGATCGTGGCCGACAAATGGGTCAGTGCGAAATGGGTATACACCATTTGTCACCTGGTCGGTGCCGCAACGCTGTTCGCCGCAGCCGAAGTCACCACGCCAGGCGCCATGTTCTTTGTGATTTTGCTTAACTCACTGGCCTATATGCCAACGCTGGGGCTCATCAACACCATCTCCTACTATCGTCTGCAATCAGCCGGGATGGATATCGTTACCGATTTCCCACCAATTCGTATCTGGGGCACCATCGGCTTTATCATGGCGATGTGGGGCGTAAGCTTCTCCGGCTTTGAACTGAGCCATATGCAGCTGTATATCGGTGCGACGTTGTCTGTGGTACTGGCGCTGTTCACTCTGACGCTGCCGCATATTCCGGTCGCCAATCAGCAGAAAAACCAGAGCTGGTCGTCTATGCTGGGTCTGGATGCCTTTGCGCTGTTTAAAAACAAGCGCATGGCGATTTTCTTCATCTTCTCAATGATGCTGGGCGCGGAGCTGCAGATTACCAATATGTTTGGTAATACCTTCCTGCACAGCTTCGACAACAACCCGCTGTTCTCTGGTAGCTTTATCGTTGAACACGCATCGGTGATGATGTCGATTTCACAGATTTCTGAGACCCTGTTTATCCTGACCATCCCGTTCTTCTTAAGCCGTTACGGTATTAAGAACGTGATGCTGATCAGTATCGTCGCGTGGATGCTGCGCTTCGGCCTGTTTGCCTACGGCGATCCGACGCCGTTCGGTACCGTACTGCTGGTTCTGTCGATGATTGTTTACGGCTGCGCCTTCGACTTCTTCAACATCTCTGGCTCCGTGTTCGTGGAGAAAGAAGTTCGCCCTGAAATTCGTGCCAGCGCACAGGGTATGTTCCTGATGATGACCAACGGCTTCGGTTGTATTCTGGGCGGTCTGGTGAGCGGCAAAGTGGTTGAACACTACACGCTGAACGGTATTACCGACTGGCAGACCGTGTGGCTAATCTTCGCAGGTTACTCGCTGGTTCTGGCATTTGCCTTCGTTGCGCTGTTTAAATACAAACACGTGCGCGTTCCGGCAGGCACGCAGACCATCGCACACTAATCTTTATAATGAAAGAAGGTCACCATCAGGTGACCTTCTTTTTGGCCAGATGGCGCTTATTTCACAACATATCCATACAGACGCTTAATGCCGTCTGCATCCGTCTCACTGTAAACGCCTTGCAGCTCCGGCGAGAAGCCAGGCAGCAGGTTTACACCCTCTTCCAGCGCCAGGAAGTATTGTTGCACCGCCCCGCCCCAGACTTCGCCAGGCACCACGCACAGCACGCCCGGAGGATAAGGCAGCGCACCTTCCGCCGCAATGCGGCCAGCAGCATCACAAATACGCACCAGTTCAACATCACCACGAATAAAAGCGCTGTTGGCATCCTGCGGATTCATCGCCACGGCAGGTAGACTCTCCTGACGGAACATCGCTTTTTGCAGATCTTTCACATCAAAGCTGACGTACAGTGAGTGCATCTCCTGACACAGTTCACGCAGCGTGTAATCCCGGTAGCGCACCGGATACTTGTTGAAGATAGTGGGCAGCACTTCAGCCAGCGGCGTGTCGTTCTCAATGTGCTGTTCAAACTGCGCCAGCATCGCCACCAGTTGCGCCATTTTCTCTGCGCTTTCAGCCGGGGTCAGCAGGAACAGAATCGAGTTGAGGTCGCATTTCTCCGGCACAATGCCGTTTTCACGCAGGTAATGCGCCAGAATCGTCGCCGGAATACCAAACTCAGTATATTGCCCGGTTTGCGCATCAATGCCCGGGGTAGTTAACAACACCTTGCAGGGATCGACAAAATACTGGTCGCGCGCGTAACCGGAAAAACCATGCCACTTCGCGCCAGGCTCAAAGCTAAAGAAGCGACGCTCGCTGGCAATCACCGCCGTCGGATAGGTTTCCCACGGTTTGCCATCAACCACCGGGGGAATAAACGGCTGAATCATCTTACAGCGAGCAATAATCGCTTTACGGGCCTCGATTCCCAGCGCCACGCACTCTGCCCATAGCCGACGACCGCTCTCGCCTTCATGAATTTTGGCGTTAACGTCCAACGCCGCAAACAGCGGATAAAACGGACTGGTGGAAGCATGCAGCATAAACGCGTTGTTCAGCCGCTTATGCGGGCAGAACCGCGCCTGGCCGCGAATGTGGTTATCCTTTTTGTGGATCTGCGAGGTTTGCGAGAACCCAGCCTGTTGTTTGTGTACTGACTGCGTCACAAAGATCCCCGGATCGTTAGCATTAAGCTCCAACAGCAACGGTGAGCTATCGGCCATCATCGGGATAAATTGCTCGTAACCGACCCATGCGGAATCAAACAGGATGTAATCACACAGGCTACCGATCTTGTCGATCACCTGCCGGGCGTTGTAGATCGTGCCGTCATAAGTGCCGAGTTGAATGATCGCCAGACGGAACGGACGCGGCTGGTCAGCCTTTTGTGGCGCAACTTCACGGATCTGCTGACGCAGGTACTGCTCATCAAAGCAGTGCTCATCAATGCCGCCGATAAAGCCAAACGGATTACGCGCCGCTTCCAGATAAACCGGCGTGGCGCCCGCCTGGATCAGCGCGCCGTGGTGGTTCGACTTATGGTTGTTACGGTCAAAAAGCACCAGATCCCCACGCGTCAGCAGCGCATTGGTTACCACTTTATTGGCCGCAGAGGTTCCGTTCAGCACAAAGTAGGTTTTATCCGCGTGGAAAACTTTCGCGGCAAATTTCTGCGCATGTTTCGCTGACCCTTCATGAATCAGCAGATCGCCAAGCTTAACGTCAGCGTTGCACATGTCCGCACGAAACAGATTCTCACCAAAGAATTCGTAGAAATGCCGCCCCGCAGGATGCTTCTTAAAAAACTCACCGTGTTGGTGTCCCGGGCAGGCAAACGTGCTGTTCCCCATTTCGACATACTGGGTCAGCGTGTCGTAGAACGGTGGCAGTAGATCGTCTTCATACTGACAGGCAGCAGTCTCCAGCTCCAGCCACTCCTGAGCCTGACCACGAATGACCGCATTGACTCCCGCTGGCACCTCCACATCGGATTCCGCGAACAGAAACACGGGTAAATGAAAACCTGTGCGTTTAAGCAAAGCAAGGATCCCGCTGCGGCTGTCCGCAACGGTAATGACGACTGCCGCAACGTCAGTAAAATCGGTACTGTCCAACGAGACCACCTGACGATGGCTGGACAGACGAGAGACCAGTTCACCACTGGCGGCAATTTTCATTGATTTCATAAGCGCAATAACCCGTTTCGGGAAAATCAAAAGTCCCGGCAAAGCCGCACTGCTTTGCCCACGAAATGACAGGTCAAACTGGTTACCAGCCCCGACCGCCAGACATCAGTAAAAGCAGATAGCCTCTGATCTTACTGTTATCCTGCAGTGAGCGTGCGCTTACCTCACCGCATGGTGGAAGCGTGAAGATATGTTGCAGGAAGGGGCAAGCGTCGCGCAAAAAGGCGATATGGAAGGCGATGTAGGGGGAATAATTTCATCCCAGGCAGCCCCATTCAGACAGGAGAAAATTCGCGCAATCATGGCACCTTTCACTGACAGGCGCAAGATAAAATCCGGAGCTAAAACCTCACAGATAAACAAACATTTTGTCTGAAATTAGCGGCATAATAATGCAATCTGAAACATATTTTCACCCAGTCAATTGCCTTCAGGATCAAGACGATAATGGGTATGCAGGAGCAAACGTGGTAATCGGACCCTTTATTAATGGCGGCGCCATTTTATTTGGCGGCGTTTTCGGCGCACTACTTAGCCAGCATTTACCGGAGCGCATTCGGGTCTCGATGACCTCCATATTCGGCCTGTGCTCTTTGGGAATTGGTATCTTGCTGGTTATCAAATGCGCCAACCTGCCGGTAATGGTTCTGGCAACGCTGGTTGGCGCGTTAATTGGCGAATTCTGTCATCTGGAGAAAGGGATTAACGCCGCCGTAGCCAAAGCACAGCAGCTTTTCACCCGTTCGGACGCCAACGCAACGCATGAATCATTTATCCAAAGTTACGTGGCCATCATCGTGCTGTTTTGCGCCAGCGGAACCGGGATCTTCGGGGCGATACATGAAGGCATGACCGGCGATCCAAATATATTAATCGCGAAATCGTTTCTTGATTTCTTCACGGCCATCATTTTTGCCTGTTCGCTGGGGATCGCGGTCTCTGCCATTTGTGTGCCGATGCTGGCAATCCAGTTGACGCTGGCCGCCTGCGCGGCGCTGATTTTACCCCTGACCACGCCTGCAATGATGGCTGATTTCAGCGCTGTAGGCGGACTATTGCTGCTGGCAACCGGTTTACGTATTTGCGGCATCAAAATGTTTGCCGTCGTAAATATGCTTCCGGCCCTGCTGCTGGCAATGCCGCTTTCCGCCGCGTGGACGGCATTTTTTGCCTGAGAATGCGTGCAATAGCAGCAATGTGGTGATAGATTGTGCAGTCTGCATTGATTTGAAGAAATTTCGTTGACGAAGCGAAGCGAATCGGGTTTAATGCGCCTCGTTGCCCGGATAGCTCAGTCGGTAGAGCAGGGGATTGAAAATCCCCGTGTCCTTGGTTCGATTCCGAGTCCGGGCACCACTATTTAAAGAACCCGCCCAAAAGGCGGGTTTTTGCTTTTGGAGAAGCGGACTCTCCATCGAACTCCGTTCGATTATTCGCCGCCAGCGGCTCACCCCTTCGGGGCCAGCGCGACAAGCACGCTGTTCAACGCCTACGGCGTTAGTCCGAGTCCGGGCACCACTATTTAAAGAACCCGCCCAAAAGGCGGGTTTTTGCTTTTTGGGGAATAGAATCTAATCCCTTCCCGTAGCGCTTTCTTTCAATAGCATATAGCGATTAAGAAGCTGATTAATCCGCATATCGAGCTGCTGATACAAAGCGGGTGATACACTCCCCTGCTTTTTTAATTCGTCATCTATTTGACGCAATAACTCTTCTGTCGGCGGCGTTTGGTCAAGCTGGCGGCGGATAGTGAAAATGGCTGATTTCAGCTCCGACCCCGTCAGATATTTACCTTTGCGTTCATCAAGCATATTTAGCCGGGCGGTTAACGCGTCCAGACCCTGCTGGGCATCATGCCAGTTTTGCAGAGCGCTTTCCGGCAACGCTTCCGTGGTTAACGCTTTCTGTAACCCACTAACGAATGTCGTTGTCTGCGATTCCTCCGGCCACAGGGTGACTAACTGCTGCGCTAATGATGCGGCATATTCTCTCGACCACAAAGGTGACAGGTCATGTAAAACGTCCAATTGCCCTTGCGTTGCGGCAATTATTTCCTGCTTCTGTTCCTTCAAATCTGAAGATTGCCTCAACGTGGACAATTGCTCTGGCGTCAGCATCTGCGGCAATGGCTTCACCAGTTCATATCCGTCGGCGCGCATATGAGTGATACCAAGAAAAGCGCCTGTACTTACGACCGCAGTCACCATGACACCGATAGCAAACCCCAACCACATCCGTCGGGTTCCATGTGCGGTTTGAGTAGCAAAAACCGTTGCGCTCGATTGCTCTGATGACACAGGTTCATTAACCACAAAGACCAACTGTGGGACTGACGTTTCAACGTTAATGGTCGCACCTGAAGCCGGTATCATCACAGCGCCCGCTCCCGAATCCGCTTCAGCCTTCTCCAGACGCAAAGCAGCATTGTGCATCCAGGTAACCACTGCCTCCAGTTTACTCAGCGCTTTCAACTCAAGTCGCTGCAGCACTTCGCAGGCATGTTTTAAACTCTGTTCAACCCGATATACCATTGATAAATCAGCATATGACAGCGTCAGCGTACGCAATTCTTGCTGTAAACGGGCAGACAGCCATGCAAGAACCTCAACGCGGGCATGCGTCTGCTGCGGCCATATAGCACTCCAGTGATGCGTCAATAAGGCTTCCATAAGTTCCGCGCCTTCGGCAAGCCCTACCAGGCCCGCATTACGTATTCTGCCGACGGTATACCAGGCCAGGGTTTGCAGTTCGACGCCGTTATGACGAAACAATGTCAGGCTTAACTGTTCAACCTTGTGCCAGTCAACATCCGGGCGCGCGGGGTGAGTCAGTTTGCTGATTTCATCGCGTAACTGCCCGAACTCCGTAAAAGCACGCGGGTCGCCACCGGTGATGATGCGATTCTTTTCCATGTCAGTACACTCTCGTCTCAAGCCAGCCCTGCTTCTTAAGATGACGAATAAGCACCCGCCCCTCAGGGGTAAAGTCAGTGCCATAGCGAACAATGCCCAGGTCCTGCAGTTCAGCATCGATTGCATAACGCAAATGCCCCGGCGCTTCCTGCTCCTGCATCGTTACCTGAATACCTTTTAGTCGCGGTTCATATTTCAATAAAACCTGAGAAAGTATGCTGATAAGCTGATGCGCCGTTCCTGGCATCCCCTGGAGGATTTTGGTCATATCCGGCAGACCGTAGTCGGGCAAATGTTTGAGGCTACCGGCACGAGTATTCAAAATCCGCTGCATATTATCGAGGACGGACAAAATGACCTGCGTGTTTTCACTCACTGCGTGCAAAGGAAAACCACCGGAAAAATTACCCAGCAAGATGTCATAAAGAGAAGGCCGTTTAGTCATTACTCGTCCTCCTGCGTCAGGAGAATCAGAGCCTGAGAATTTAATTCAATCACTCGCGCCTTATCAGGATCGAGATCTTCACGACCTAACACAACACGCCATGAATCCTCAGACTGATCGGGAGAAATGAACATTCCCGCCACGCCAACATATTGCGCTTCCTTTTCGAGTGGAATATCGACTGTTACACTTTCACCAGGACGTACCCGAATATCTTTCTGAGCCAATAAATCTGCTTTCACCGCCGTGCTGTCTTGCGCAAATAAAGACTGATAGTTTGCCGAATCAAATGCTTTACGATCTCTGAGTTGGTAAATACGGACGACAGTTGAAAGCGCGATACCCTGCGCATTTTTATTAGCGGCTTCTCTGGCGGAAAGATCCAAATGCAATGTTTTAATTTCCTTATAAAAAATTGACTTCGTTAATGACACTGCGCCTTCAGATACTTTTTGTGTCAGACCACATCCGGTTACCAGACTGCTCATTGCGGTTATTACGGCAAAATTAATAGCGATAATCGCCAGTCTCATCGGCTTCCCTCCGCTGATCGTGTTGACTAAGGCTCTGCCAAAGCCCAAGTGTAATCGTTATGAGTTGATTCTTCGTTTCGGGATTATCCAGACGCATTACAGCCGTTCGGCCGAGCTGTACTGCGCGTTCGCTTTTATTACTGGTAAGTTGAGCATCCGGAAGCGCCGAGCGAGGAATCCGTAATTGCAGCCTCGCACTCACTCTGGCACCTAAATAAACGTGCATCAGCGCGAGAAAATCATGGTAAAGCTGACCACCGGGTAACCAGCCACGAACCTCATCGGGAGCATCCGTTGTCAGAGTAATTAGCACCTGGCTGTTAATATCTACGGCGCTATGCCCCATCACCGGACGAGAATGAAGGCTAACGGGTTGCCGTGTACTCATTTTTAACGCCTTATCCAGCAGGATTAAGCGTTTATCATGAGGGGTCACGGTGATATTTGTTGTTGGCGATAATAAAGAAACCAGCGCGGATATTCCTTCCGCCGTGCGAGTTGGCATTCTCATTATTCCTAACAGCGCCAAAAAACGCGATAACGGGGTCTCGGTTTGTTTACCACATCCCGGAATCCCCAACCCGGTTAGCCCCAGTAAATATTGCGATGTTTCATCTGTACCGCCCGGGCGAAAGGTCGCTGGATAGCTATATTTACGCCAGATTCGATAAAACTGCGTAATTAAGCGGTGATTAAAAATATCCAGAAACTCAGCGGCAACGTCTGAGCCTTCCTGACGCTGGGCGATATCATCCTGATAGGTTGTCGGCAGCGGCGATTCCACACCATACAACCCCATAAAAGTGACCCGAACCGTTGGCGGCAGTGTGGGTTGTTGCGGATCATATGCTGCACTTTTTAGCTCCCCCGCCGGGAAGCCCATTCCCGGATGAGGGCGAAAACGAATGGCATCGAAGCGCGGGCTTTGTTGGCTTCCGGGACAGGGTGCTTGTGGACCCCACTGTTCCAGCAACTGGCAGAAACGATAAAAATTGGTACGGGGCAGGTTTTCACCAAGGCTATTTAGCAGCCGGGTAGCCGCTGATTGTGATTCTCTTTCCATCGCAAGCTTTTCCCTGCCGGCTGTATGATTAAAGTAAGCTGATTAAACAAATGAATATCCGCATACAATGCAAAAAAGCGGTTAAGCATTTCTCCAAACAGATGGATATCGCCCTCACCGGTAAATCCGTTCTCATCAAGCGTTATTTCGATGTCCACCCCTCGTAGTAGAAATCCTTTTTCAAAGCGCTGTATTTCATGTTGTTGAACATCCATGATCGCATCCAGACGACGATAATTAAGCTCATCATCCTGCCAGTTATAGAGAGACAACGTTCCTTTCAGCACTTCAGCGCTGGCCATCATATTCAGAAAGCTGGATCCCAAGTGACTCAACACTCGCCAGTGAAAACGATCCTCAGCGGGAGGGTAAGCGGGGAGAGTCGGTTTACACAGATTACGCACGGCAAGCGGCGTCTGGAGGATCTGCTCGCAACGATTAAGCAATGAACTCTGCAACGCTCGTCTGGGTAGCTGACCGTTTGTGCCGGTCACTTTCAAAGACACGGTTTCATACTCAGCCAGACGATCCCGCTCCCAGGCATCTCCTCCGAGTATAAGCCAGGTATCATACAATCCGGATACGCCGCGTCTGACGCGAGTATGGTAGTAACGTTCAGGCGCATTACGGCGCATCATGCCTCCCTTGTGGCGAAAGCTGGTAAAGGGGACATAGACGGCATTACGCGTTCGCTGCGAACCTGAAACCGCATCCACCGAATAAATTTCCGTGTGGCCATCCTGCAATCTGCGCGGACGCAGCAAATATTCGCTTTCAAGCCCATTAACCACCAGCGGATCGGCTTCCAGAGTGAAGAGATTAATAACCGGAACGCAATGAAGACGGATGTTATCACTCCCCAGAGGAAGCTCAGAACTCCACTGTTGAGTCAGTACAGCTTCTATTTCAAAACACGTTATACCGGCAGGAAACGTTACCTTTTCCAGGCCGTTAAGATGGACAAACATAAATTTTTCGCGGAACGTAAAATACTCAAGCAATAATTGCCAACCGCCAAACGCCGTATCGCCTTTTGCCCATAAACTGTCTTCACTGGCAAATCCGCCCGGGGAAAAATACCCCTCCAGTCGAATACGTTCTACGCTATTGGGAAGTCTCAAATAAAGAGAGGCCAGACGCTTTGTCAAAGCAAGGTGCAGCGCGTGGGTCACCGGTGCGTCGCCGCTCAGATAAAGACTGAGGCGCGTCAGATCGGTTTGCGACCAGTCCATCTGTGGATTGCACTTTATTCGCATACGGATGGCCGAGCGTCCGTCAGGTTCGGCATCAATATTCACCACCGTGACAGACAGTGGATTGAGCGTGACGGGCTGAGTAGTACGATACTGACATACCGTTTTTTTAGGGCCAACTGGCTGGGACAATACACCAAACCCCGCATTGATCCGTTCGCTCATTTTCAGTACATCAATATCAGGTAAAAGCTCGACAATACTTAAGGAGGGAATGGTACGTAAATAATGTGGCCACAGCAGGCTCATTAAGCCTTCGGTAAATTCAGGGAGATGATCATCGATTTTGGCGCGCAAGCGTCCCATCGAAAATGCAAAACCTTCAAATAATCGCTCCACATACGGATCGGGAATGCCGACTTTATCCAGATCCAGCATCGCTGCACGATCCGGATGCGCCTGCGCAAACTCTTTTGCCGCTTCCCTTAAATAACGCATTTCCGCGTCATAATAACGCAGAGTTAAATCTTCCATTTTACAGTTCGCTTTTTTAGTTTTAGCCACACAAGACGGCGGCTCTGGCGGGATCAATGGCGACCAAACCGGACAACAGAGAGTCCATCTCTGGCGCCAGACGCGCTTTGTCACTTTCACTGCGGTTGGCTTTTAAACGCAGAAGTTTCAGCCGTCGCGCTTTGATTTCAAACAGCAGTTCAGGCTCCCATTGTTTGAGGGTGAGAGCGTGTGCTGTCGTATTCAATTCGCCAAGCAAATGCAGCGCGAGATCGTTGCGCCCACATTGTTCGGTCAGACGGGCCATCAACAACTGGCGTAACCAACGCTGTCGAGGTGAAATAATGCCGGGGCGAGTCTGAAGCCAGGCAAGCGCTGCTTCAATGCCTTCGCTATCCGCCAGCGCCAGCGCCTCGCTTTCAAGGAGCAGAATATCGTCATCCACCCCAGCGGTAGTCGCAGCGACTTTTTCCGTCCGCCAGTCGCTTTCCTGCAGCACGTCACGGGCTATCCACTCGCGGGTGACATCGTCAGCAAACGGAGTTCCATCGTTAAAAGCCAGTGTTTCCAGACCCGGCATCCGATGTAGTAGCATTTTCAGATCGCTGATGATAATCGTGGCATTTTTATCCCATGGCGAACCCGCCCTGGTTAGCGCCTGATGAAGGTACCACTGCACGTCCAGCCAGAAATGATTCACTCCCTCGACAAATAAGCTGTCAGTTAACTCAATCAGTTCAGTCCAGTTTTGCTGCAAATACAGACGTTTGAGCTGCGCGCGGTAATCACTCTTGGGCGGTACCAAGCGTGTACGTCCGGCGCCATCTGGCGGAGGAAGCTGGCTGACCGTATCGAGGCGCACGCTTTTCATCAAATGATGCGCCGCCAGCCAGCCTTCTGGCTGATCGCTTAAGTATTTTGCCAACACCCGTGCCTGTTCCAGCAGCTCACGGCCAGAAGCAATACTTTTGAGGACGGGGGTTTCTGCGCTGTGTCGGCTGGGTTGAGCGCTGATATTTTGCGGTACCAATGCCTGAGCGCCGCCAGACTGCGCCAGCCGATTTTCCAGCGCGCTATACAACGCCCCAAGCCCTGGACGAATACTCTCTTCTCGCTGACTAAACTGCTGCTCCAGCAGCATCAGCGCACCGGCGATCCGTTGCGTGTCAGGTCGTGAAACCTCGGGAAAACGCGCCAGACTATCCAGCATCCGCCCGCCTGCCAGCCATTCAAGGGCGGCCTTATGGCTGTTGGCTCTTAAGGGATGGAGAGAATCGCCATATTGCTGCATCAGGCCAGCCAGCAAAATCAGACCATCCGCCAGGCCGGACTCACCATCCTGATGCAAACGCGCCCATGTGTAGTAGGTGACAACACGGACATCTTTACTGGTATGGGTCAGAATTTTTTCCGCAAGCTCAATGATGAGATCCGTTTGCGCGCCAGACAGTTTATTCACCTCCTCTCGCATACGCTGAAAATCATCGTCATAGCCAGGATCTTCACCACCAGGGTTGGCTGCCGAAATGGGCAATAGCCAGTTTTGCCATAGCGCAGTCTGCGTTTGCGCCTGTTCCATGAGTTGCTGTTGTTCATCTGGCGAAGCCGTACTGGCAGCCAGTAGACGTTTCAGAGCGCTCATTCTTCTTCCTCTGAGGAAATCTTGCTGTTAACAACAAAAATTGCTTCTGGTAGTTCAAAGTCGCGGAGTTTGAGTAATGCGAGCGGACCTTCACCTGCTTCCGTTCGTAGGGTGTAGTTCAGCGGCAAACCATCCTGCGCTGTCCAGCGCAGGTTAAAACCGCTGTTCACGCCAGCGTTATCGGTTATCTCCGCTTTCTCAAGCAGTCGTATCCACCCCCAGGTACCGGGGTTATCTGAGTAGATTCGGGTTCCCGTATTGGTGCTCACCCAGCTTAGGGTTGCCCCTGACGCTTGCGTATCGGCAGGCCAGACAACGTTTTTCCACGCTGGCATCTGATTAACGTAGGTGAGTTTCTGCCCATCCAGTACGAGGTCGGTCTGCATTACATCCCGCGCCGTTCCAGGACGCAGCTCAAAACGCATCCCGGCTTCTCCACGAATAAATGCGACATCCGCAATTTGACTGAGCTGGTCCATCGCCTCGAGGAACGCCGGATTAAACACCAGTCCCTGAGCATTCACCGTGTCGGCAACCCAGTGACGTCCCTGTTTATGCAGCACACCGCTTAAATGGCTTTCGAGAAAATGCGGGATCCGACCATTATCGCTTCGCAGATATTGCGCCAGCAGCGGCAGAGAAGCCTCGCTGCCAACATCGCGAAACGGATATCGTCCGCCGAATGCGCTGTTCCAGTCATTCACAATCAGCGCCTTCCATTGCGCATTCAGGCCCGCCGCGGTCGGTTGCAATACCTGCTGCCATGACTGCTCCAGCGGCTGAACAAACATAGTTTGACCAAATCCACTCCATGCTTGCCCCAGACTGGCCGCCACCAGATTGCCATAGTCACGCGTGGTGGTGAGATCGATGGTTTTGCCCTGAAACACCGTTTGCGCCAGGGCCTGACTCATTCCCTGCGGATCGGCAGCGTTAGTAATCTGCTGGAGTTTCAGCCTGACCTGCGTTACCCGGGTCAGGTAGGTTTGCAGACTCAGGTGGCTGATATCCTGCCCGGCAGATTGTTCATCCATCAAGGCCAGGATTGGCGAGAAGGTACTCGCCATAGGGCCTTCTTCCCGTGCATGCTGGTCAATGGTTTGATTTTCTTTAGTGTTAAATAGCTCCTTTGCCGACTTCACCAATGAGTCCGACAGCGCTTCACCGGTTAACCCTGTGCGTCCCTGAACGACGAGCGTATTCATTAACGCAATCAGAGGAGACTGACGGATATCGGCAATCAGCGTGAGTTGATCGATAGCATCGCTTAGCGTCTGGGTGCGCTTCCAGCGAATACTGTTGAGAAAATCGAGCCAGTTGTCGGCAAAATCCGTGAAGTAACGCTCGCTAAGACGCGTCTTTAATGCCTGGGGAGAAAGAGGATCGCTTGCAGAATGCGTATCATCCCCCAGCACCTGATCCATTTCTTCCCGGCGGTTGTTTACAATTTTCTCTATGGCGGGCAAAACCTCCTCTTCCCAGGCTTTGCGGGTATACACGCCAGCAACCGAACTGCGGGTATAAAATACGTGCTCTGCCCGGGTATCGCCGGTCATGTCTTCCAGACGAAGATCGGTGTAATGCGGAGTTACCTGTTCAATGATTTTCTGATACAAGGCAGCTTCGCCATTGCGGATCCCCATCTGACGAATTAACAGCGTTCGCACCTGGCTAATAAGATTTTTATCGGCTGCTATTTTCCATTCAGGATGCGCCTGAAGGTGTTCTCCCCAGAATTGCCAGAGGCCAGGCCCAACGCCCTGCCATGATGCACGCGAAATACCCGCTCGCTCCGGCCAGTCTTGCATCAACGCCTGACTAAAAAATGACGCCTCCATCTGTTCAGGCCGGGAGAGCATCAGATACATTTTCAACTGGTTGTAGGCGATCTTTGCCTGGGCAGCAAACTGCGGGCTGTCTGGAGCCAGCCGGGTTAAAGCCGTTAATTCCTGAGTAAGATGTTGAGCGGCTTCATCACGCAGGAGCGGAATAGCGATACGCGTATAACGCGGCCATAGCGCATCCAGCAGAGCATCATTTTGACTTAAACCGAAGCGGTAGTACCACGGCACTCCATTCTGCTGACGCCAGCGAAGCATGCCTGGCGTTTGCTGAAGAGCGGAAAGCGCCGTAAGACGCTCGGCGAGCGGTTTATCCGGGCCGCCTGCCAGTCTCGCCTGATCCAGACTTTCGCCGATCAGATTGCGATTCGCCAGGAAAGACACCACCATTCCCGCCCCCCATAGCAGTATCAAACCGGCTGTACAGACTGCCAACACCCCCAAAGGGGTCGCAAGCCAGGTGGTATAACCGCTATCCTGCCGATTGCGGTTCAACACGCTTTCATCCAGTAACGCACATTGCGTGTAGAGCATGTGCTCAACGCTGTGTTCGCTGTACCCCATCTCACGCAATGCCTCACGCGCAGAATCAACCCATTGACAGGCCTGGCGATAAAAAGCTGCCCCATCATCGACTTCCGCCCCGCCACGTAACTGGCTGACAGCAAGCCAGGTTGGCCAAAACACCTGATCAATATCCTTATTCATTTATTTCAATCCCTTAAGACTGCGAAAAGCTCAAGTTGAATCTCTCCCAGCGTTCCCGGCACATAGAAAGCGCAATTACCGGCATCCAGCATGGCCTGGGCTGCTGGATGATTAATCTCAAGAGCAAAGTATTGATTTTCCAGTCGTAACGGGATGGCTGCGGGTACATGCGTTAGCGGTTTTAACGGAATACCGCTCAGTGCCACATTGACGACATCAGAGACATCTGCCCGGCTCCCTGCTTTACAGAGCTGTGGGAATTGCGTAAGGAGGACATGCGCAGGAAGATCCGAGCGAACGGAAAGGTAAAAATCAGCGCCTTCACGCAGTCGGGCATCCGACAAAGCGCCATACCAGAACTGTCGCTCTTGCGTCAGTTCAATAGCGACAACGCGAGATGGCAGGCTGGCTTCCAGCAGTTCCACCAAAAGTGCAAACAGCGGAGGGAATACCTGCTGCGGATTTGCGTGCTGGTATGGAGGTACAACGCTGACATCATGGTCTAATGAAAAAGTCAGCAGGCTGCCTGCTAACCGCGCCAGCTCACGCCACAAAAGTTCGGGGTGACGGCCTGGGTTTTGCAGCATTTCTTTCAGAACAGGCTCTGAGCTATTAAGCGCATTCAGCAGCCAAAACAACGAAACATCAGCTACCGCAAAATCCGCCATTCGTTCATTACTTTCTCGGCGCAAGGCCATCAGGCGGCGACAACGAGCCTGGATACGATGCACCAAATCACTAAGCGAATTGATTAATGAGGGGCTGGCTGAGAGTGAAAGCGCTGGGGGTAAAAAATCACGTCCCAGCTCCCATTGCCCCTGAGCATTACGAATAAGGCAAGCTACCGGACAAGTCAGGTAAGCGCTGTTATCGTCATGGCTATACCGGAGGGTGATAGCATGCCGCAGCACTGCCATATCAGTTCTTTCCTGACCTGAGAGATCCTGTACTGGCAGCCATTCCTGCTGCCAGCGACACGGACGGCTAACGCCGTTGCCTGATGAAAGATTGCCGCCATTAGCCGAAAGCAGCGGCAACGCCAGCACGATCTCAACACTGCTGTAACCAGTAAGATGCGATAAATCACACGCCGGAGGCAGGTTATCTGAAATACCTGTATCCACTAACGTGCCGTCAGGAAAGCGCACAACCAGATTAACGGGATTCAAACGGGAAACCGTTAGCGCACTTTCATCAAACTCCGCGCTGATGACACCCCACGGTGATGAAAGTGACATGTGAGCAACAACGTCAGCGACATAGGCATCCCAACGTGTCTGTTGCTGAAACTGCTGGGGAGCCAGAAAGGCCCCCTCGCTCCATAACGGACGATAGATCTTCATCGCACCTCCTGTGCGCTGCGTCGTTAAGATTTCGACTTAGGCATTTGTGAAACTAACGACAAGCTGACGTCCATACCTTCAACCTGGAAATGCGGAATGGCATACAGGCGTACACGGAAGAAACCGGGATTATCCTCAATATCCTCCACCACGACACGCCCATCACGCAGCGGGTGTGATGCCTGCAAATCATCGCCAGGATCGGTCATTTCGGTTACCAGACTGCGCAACCAATTATTAAGCTCAAGCTCAAGCAGGCGGCGATCTTTGGTCGTACCAATATTTTCTCGCTGCAGTATTTTCAGGTAATGTGCAATACGAGAAAGCAGGAAGATATACGGCAAACGAGAGTTAATCCGACTGTTAGCCGTCGCTTCCGGCGTATCATACTGCGCAGGTTTCTGAGCCGAGTTAGCGGAGAAGAAGCAGGCGTAATCACGATTCTTGTAATAAGAAAGCGGAATAAAACCAAGGTTGGCGAATTCAAACTCCCGGGTTTCCGGAATCATCACCTCAGATGGAATCTTCACCTGATTACCCGTACCCAGATCGTACAAATGGATAGGCAAGTCTTTAACTGCGCCGCCCGCCTGCGGCCCACGGATCTGGACGCACCAGCCATTCTTGATAAAACTTTTCACCATGTTCACAGCGAAAGAGAAAGATGCGCTGGTCCACAGATATTTTTCGTGATCCGGCCCCTTCACCTCTTCAACATAGTTAAAGCTACGTACCGGCACGGTATCAGGACCATACGGCAGACGACCCAATACACGCGGCATAGTCAGCCCGATGTAGCGTGAATCGTCGCTATCACGAAATGCTTTCCACTTGATGTATTCAGCACGTTCGAAATAATCATTGATGTCTTTTATGGCCGCGACTTCTTCCATATTTTCTTTCAGGAAAAATTTCGGCCCAACGGAACCGATAAACGGCATATGACAGGCTGCCGACACGCCAGAAATATTGCGCAGCAGTGCAATATCCTGCGGGCTGTTATCAAATTCGTACGCTGAAATCATTGCCGCAATGGGTTCGCCGCCAGGCTGATCATATTCTTCAATATAAACATGGCGGTATAACCCACTCTGGATAAGCTCCGGCGCATCGTCAAAATCATCACGTAACGCATCCTTGCTGATATCCATCATTTCTACCCGGACATTGCGACGAAAATCGATGCCGGTGATCATCGAATGTAAACCGCGCCAGAGCGATTCTTGCTTCTGAAACTCAGCATGATGCATAACTTCATTAACCTGATCGCTAATCTGCTTATCAAGACGAGCAATTTGTTCATCAAGCAGCGTTTTATCCAGGCGCTCTACTGGCTGTGCAGCGTCCGCCAGACATGAGACCAGAACCTGAATAGCGGCGGTCACGCGTTCAGCCGGAGCGGCATCAGAAAGCGCTTCATCGCTCTGCCACGCATCTACATTTTTTAATGCCGAAACAGGGGAAAGATTAATTTTGTCAAAGAGGGATTGATAAACGCTGCGTTCACTGGTCGTAGTGGCCGCGACTGAAGAGGTATGTTCCTGAACAGACATCAACATATTCCTTTTATGGTCCTTTACTATTCCTGCCAATTAAGCGGAGGAAACCCTGTATAGCGTTAAATCTCTTCTGGCATCATGGTTGCCAGTTCATTACGCAGTTCCTGACTCAGGGCTGGATCCTTTAGGATGGTTTCCAGCTCGCGGCGAAAAGCAGCGTTATCAAGTAAGTTAGATTTCAGGTCACGAAGTAAGTTACGCATAGCCAACAGAACGCGTAATTGTGGGATATTTCTGGCTACCTGCTCAGGCTCAAAATCGCGGATATTTTTAAAGGTAAGATTAATATCGTCATTTCTATCATCGCCAGCTAACGTATTTTTAACACTCAGATTAACTACTGGTGAGAACTTAGCTAACACATCATTGAAATTATTTTTATTAATATCAACCTTTTCGCGTTCCGATAGTGGTCGTTGTTCTCTACCATTACTGAAATCACCCACGGTTAAAAGTTTTAACGGCAATTCAACTTTTTTCTGAACGCCTCCGGTATGTAAATCTAACTTGATATTAACGCGTGCCGTTGGCACTTCATTCTGAAAACTGTCACCCATACGTCCCTCTCAGACCGGCGATTCCTGCCGATGTTTTGCGTTTCCTAACAGAGCATTTTCCAATCGCTCAACGAGTCTCATACAACGTCATTTTTGTGGGCAGCCAACAACGACTGTTAATGACAATTAATGATTATAATTAGTATAGCGACGTAATCCGATATATTATCCAAGTGAAAACATGATCAATATCACCAATCAACCAAATAACACATTATAATTATTTATTTAAAAAAGAGATCAAGAAGCTCTTTATCTAATACAAACCACAGGAATTAATTAATGTTAAATGCATTCACTGAATAAATGTATTCTTATTAAGAAACATTACCAAAATAAATAATTATCATTATAAATATATGCCACGGTGTTTATTAAAATATAATCAAAATCAATTTAACTATAAATAAAAAAAGCCGAAGATATACTCCGGCTTTTCGCACCTCATTTCTGGACATGAAGAAAGATTACGCTTCCTTCACCACAATCAGCGGCTCTATATCGCTCTCTTTTTTAATTACCAGCGACTCGTCGCCGCGCAGACAGGTTCCGCCGTAGTTACCGCCTACGGTGAAGGTACAAACCTGAATATATTTATCGGCAACCTTCGGCAGACACCAAAGCTGCTGATAAATGTTCTTCTGTTCAGCAAACTTACCGCTGGTTTTATCCAGGAGCTCTTCCTGGTGGCTCACCAGATCGATGTTGCTGCCACAACGTCCTGCAATAGGTTTCACTGCATAACCGGTTCGCGCCAGCTCTTCATTAACAGTGAAATCAGTATCAAGCAGATAGCGATGGTGCGGGAACAATTGCCACAGGATCGGCAGAATCGCTTTGTTGCCAGGGATCACCGTCCACAGAGGCTCGAAGACCAGCACTTCCGGGCGTAGTAGCACGTCTATCAAACGCACTTCCTGATTGGTATGCCCGGTACGGATGGGCACTGCGGCATACTCCGTTTCGCTGACCTCTCGCACCTGCTCTATCGCGGTTTCCCACGCCCAGGTTTTCCAGACGCAGTTCACCAGGCGACCATCACCGTCAATCAACTGACCGGCGTCATCCCAACGTAGCTCATCGAGGCCACGCAGAATTTTGCTGTCAAACCCGGCCTGACGCAGCGCCTGCTGCATAAACTGCGCGTGATAGTTTTCCTCAATATCCTTATCCTGCATGATGTGGACAAAAGGACGCGCGCGGCTGTGTTTCCAGGCGCCAGCCAGTTCGTTGATCAATCCTTCAGCCGGATTATGTCCCTGTCCTGTGTAGCCCCGCTCGGCCCATCTTTCGAGGATCAAACCGGCTTCGGTATGACAGGATGCGGAATCGGCGTTGTACTCATACACCTTCAGTCCGCGTTCATCCATACAGAAATCCATACGCCCGGTGATCATGTGATGCCGACGACGCTGCCAGGAAAGACGCAGACGCGGCCAGAGGATTTTCGGGATGTCGAAAAGCGCGAGCAGGTTGTCGTCTTTGAGCACTTTGTCGGTCGCGTGTAGATACATCAGGTGCAGTTCGTTGGTGGCTTTAATCAGCTCCTGCTCCGCGCTCTCGGTAATGGTGAAGTACTGATGCGGATCCTGATTAATGACGTGACCGTTCGCCAGCACGTAGGCTTTTTGCAGCGGATCCTGCTCATCCAGCCATTTACCGTCAAACTGGCCACTATTTTCCAGTCGCGCGCCGCTAATTTTCAGTGAGTCATTGGCGATCTCCGGCTGCGGCAGGCTGTCACGGGTATCATCGGTCTGGATCATCCAACCAAGAATGGTGGTGTCGTCAAAGGTATCACGCAGGGTATAACAACCGTTTTCAACCACCATTTCCAGTTCGCGGGTCCACTGCTGTCCGGGAGGCAGCGGCGTGTGGATCACGTTCTGTTCGGCAATGCGGATTTTGTTTTCCAGCAATTGGGTGACTACCGCCACATGGCCGGTGTCTTTAAATTCGCCGCCTTTCTGCCAGATAAGCAGAGCACCTGCAACCGGCGCACGGGGCGAACCATTCGGAAATGCCTGTAACGGCAGGATATTGTCATTCACCACTTCACGCAGGAAGCGTAAGGAGAAGATCTCCCATGCCATGCCCACATCGGTGAAAACCATGCCATAGTTCAGGAAGAGAAAACGGCGGGCAAACTCTACGCACTGCCATTTGTGGCCCATATATTCGTCGTCGATATAGCTGCGAAATGCCGCGTCATCGTCGTAGTCCCGTGGGTCGAGGGAGCTGTAATCTGAAGAGTAGATTGCTACGCCGCCTGGGGCGTAGCCCAATAATGTCCCGAATGGGGCATCCTGACTGGTCGTTCCTTTGCTCATGCACCTTACCTCAAAACAATACAGCCTGAGCAGGTTGGCGTGAATTTATCGCTCTGATTGCCTGCTCTGCGACACTAACCGGACAGAGGTCGACATCATCATACACCTCAACGCAGCGGCTGGCGCTCAGAGGCGAAAAATTCACAGCAGGAACTACGCTTTTTTCAGGGTGACCGGTACGCTTTTGTACGCCGGAGTCAAACTCTGTGTGTCTACCGCATCCAGCGAAAGCAGGACATTCGCTTCAGGCAGATAAGCGCCAACAGAGCCTGCCGCCATATTGTAAATCACCACCGTTAAACCGTGCATAACACGTTCCGCACAGGGCTGGCCGTTGTCGTCCAGCGCCTGAACGTTGACCACATCGCCCTGGCTCAAACCGCGAGCCGCCGCTTCTTCGGCGCTTAAAAACACCACATCACGCCGACCGGTAATGCCACGATAGCGATCGTTCATGCCATAGATAGTGGTGTTGTACTGATCGTGACTACGCAGCGTCGCCAGAACTAACGCATCGGCAGGTTGATTTTCCCGCTCCACCGCTTGCTGATGGCTGACGATAAAGTTGGCTTTGCCATTCGGCGTTCGCCATTCACGTCGCGAGGCGGGCGTATCCATGCGAAATCCGCCCGGCTCGGCAATACGTGCGTTATAATCACGGAACGCCGGGATCACGGCGGCAATGGCGTCACGGATCAACGCATAGTCTCCGATTAACGCTTCCCAGTTGATTGGTGAAAGAGGCAGCGTGGCGCGAGCGATACCAGCGACAATAGCAGGTTCCGATTTTAGCCAGCGGGAAGCCGGTTTCAGCGCGCCGCAGGAGGCGTGAACCATCGACATCGAGTCTTCGACGGTCACCGACTGGATCCCCGTCGCCTGAATGTCACGTTCCGTTCGCCCTAACGCGGGCAGCAGGTAGTTATGTTTTGCCAGCAGCAAATGCGATCTGTTCAGCTTGGTCGCAACATGGACCTGCAGATCCAGATTTTTCATCGCCGCAAAAGTACGCTGCGGCTGCGGCATCGCCACCGCCAGATTACCCCCCATGCAAATGAGCGCTTTTGCCTCTCCCCGTTCGATGGCCCGGATACTCTCCACGCTGGAGCGGCCATGCTTGCGCGGCACGCTGATAGCAAAATGCGCCTCAAGGCGTTGAAGGAACTCTTCGGACGCCGCTTCATTGATACCCACGGAACGATCGCCCTGCACGTTAGAATGGCCCCGCAACGGGCAGATCCCCGCGCCCGGTTTCCCCATATTGCCTTTCAGCAGCAGCAGGTTTACCAGTTGCTGAACGTTCCCAGTGCCGTTTTTATGCTGAGTAATCCCCAACCCGTAACAAATAATGGTGGCGCGGGATTTGTTATAGCTGTGTGCCAGATCCTCCATCTGACTGCGCGTCAGTCCGGAGTCCTGTTCCAGTTCTGCCCAGCTACACTGGCGTAAATCGTCATACAGCGCCGAATAACCCTCGGTATGCTGATGAATAAAAGCATGATCGAGGCAGGGCTGTCGATCCAGTAAGATCCTCGCTTCATCCATTTCGATCAGCGCTTTCATTATGCCTTTGAGCAGCGAGGCGTCACCGCCTATTTTAACCTGATAGTAATCGCTGCTTAGCTCCGTGGCCTGGCCGCCAAACATTTCTTTTGGGCTTTGCGGGAAGCTAAAGCGCTCAAGCCCCCTTTCGTTCAGCGGATTGATGGAGATAATTTTGGCTCCGCGTTTGGCAACCTCGCGTAAAGTGGTCAGCATGCGCGGATGGTTAGTGCCGGGGTTATGTCCGATACAAATGACCAGATCGCAGTGGTCAAAGTCGTCCAGTTCAACGGTCCCTTTCCCAAGGCCAATGGCCTGCGTTAATCCAGTGCTGGTAGGACCGTGGCACATGTTTGAGCAATCAGGGAAATTGTTGCTGCCATACTCGCGGGCAAACAGCTGATACAGAAATGCCGCCTCATTTGAGGTTCTGCCGGAGGTGTAAAACTCAACCTGTTCCGCTGAGTCATAGCTGCGCAGACGCTCACCGATCTCGTGGAAGGCGATATCCCAATCCACCGCCTGCCAGGTGTCTGACGCTGCATCGTATTTCATTGGATGCGTCAAACGACCAATGTTTTCCAGTTCATAATCGCTGTAGTGCCAGAGCGTGGAAACCGGATGACGGCTGAAAAATTCCGGGGACGCTTTCTTGCTGGTTGTCTCCCAGGAGACCGCCTTCACGCCATTTTCGCACAGCTCGATTGGCGCACGATGTCCAGGGTCCGGCCACGCACAACCCGGACAATCGAACCCTTTCACCTGGTTCATTTTGAACATTGCGATAATGTCGCGGGCGATAGCCTTTTGCGAAAATACCGAAGCAGTGACGGCTTTTACCGCGCCCCACCCACCCGCCGGGCCCTGATAATCGCTTACTCCTGGAACACCATTTTTCATTATTACTGCTTATTCACCGCCAATTTTTGATGGTGAATACGGTAGCAATTTCCGTCCAACATTGATTTCCTCTTCATGGAGTACGGCCCGGCTACAATGAACGGGTTAGATTTATCTTCCCCTTTCAGCACAAAGCGACATAAAGTCCCAATCTGTTAAATTGAGTTTTCCCTAACTGCTACACTGCATCAACACAACCACTCAGAAGGCAGGTCAACATGTCAGACAATACCTATCAGCCCGCGAAAGTCTGGACGTGGGAAAAATCGAACGGCGGCGCATTCGCCAATATCAACCGCCCGGTTTCCGGCGCCACCCATGAGAAAACGCTGCCGGTCGGCAAACATCCGCTGCAGCTCTATTCGCTGGGTACACCAAACGGGCAGAAAGTGACGATTATGCTGGAGGAACTGCTGGCGCAGGGCGTCAAGGGCGCGGAATACGATGCATGGATCATCCGTATTGGCGATGGCGATCAGTTTTCCAGCGGCTTTGTTGAGGTGAATCCGAACTCGAAGATCCCTGCGCTGCGCGATCACTCGCAAAATCCGCCGGTTCGCGTTTTCGAGTCTGGCGCAATCCTGCTCTATCTGGCGGAAAAATATGGTTACTTCCTGCCGCAGGATTTGGCTAAACGTACTGAAACGCTGAACTGGTTGTTCTGGCTACAGGGTGCGGCCCCCTTCCTCGGCGGTGGTTTTGGTCACTTCTATAACTATGCGCCGGTAAAAATTGAGTACGCTATTAATCGCTTCACAATGGAAGCCAAGCGCCTGCTCGACGTGCTGGATAAGCAATTAGCGCAGCATCAGTTTGTGGCCGGAGATGAATACACTATTGCCGATATGGCGGTCTGGCCGTGGTTTGGCAATGTGGTTCTGGGCAACGTGTACGACGCGGCAGAGTTCCTTGACGCAGGAAGCTACAAGCACGTGCAGCGCTGGGCAAAAGAGATTGCAGCGCGTCCGGCGGTTAAGCGTGGCCGTATTGTAAACCGTACCAACGGGCCGCTGAACGAACAGCTTCATGAACGCCATGACGCCAGCGACTTCGATACCAATACCGAAGATAAGCGCCAGGCTTAAAATGCCTGATGGCGACGCCGGGGCGTCGCCATCAGGCCTACAAAGATGTCATGCCGTAGGCCGGATAAGGCGTTTGCGCCGCCATCCGGCAAAAAATCACGCACTGGTGACGTCGTATTCCATACGGCGAAGTGCGTCTAACGTGGCTTTAGCTTCATCTTCATCAATGATGCTCATGGCGAACCCTACGTGCACCAGCACCCATTGCCCGACCAGCTCAGCTGTATCACCTTCACAAATCAGGGCAATATTGACATCACGTTTGATGCCGCACACTTCAACCTGCGCAAGCTGGTGAATATCTTCACCAACGGCCAGAACCTGACCAGGGACTCCAATACACATATCTGACTCCGCCCCATAGCAACCTATGGGTTATTCGACTTCAATACTTTTCACTTTCAGTGAATCGCCAGCATCAACCCGCAGACGATCGCCCTGACATAGTGGACACTGCGCATCATGCTGGGTGATTTCCACAACCTGACTGCAATCCCAGCACCACGCCTGGGCTGGTTTGTAATCAATATGCAGCTCACAACCCTGTGCCAGCGTCCCCTGACAGACGATGTCGAAACTGAAACGGACGGCACTCTCCTCAACGCAGGAGAGTGCGCCAATTTCCAGCCAAACGCCGGTTACGCGTTTGACACCGTGCTGCTCTGCCTGCTGTTGAACAATCTCAACCGCGCTCTGACAAAGGGACAGCTCATGCATTTTCGCAGTTCCGACGACCCAGCAGCAGCGCGCGGCGATTTAGCTGCGGTGCATTCGGATCGCTCACCGGCAGCGATAACAGCATGCGCGCGCAATCATCAGCCAGACGAACACCTTCTTGTGCCGACATGCTGTGCGAAAGCGGCGACATCAGCGAACAAGAGAGGTATTGCGATACGCCCTCCAGTTCACCCACGGTAAAGGTCATTTCGCCATACGGCAGACGCAACCCGATTTTTTCGCTGACTTTACGCACCGGCCAGATCTGGTCCGGTCCGGGGAAAATCAGTGCGCTGAGCATCCAGGGTGTGATAACACACCCCGTCCACTGACCTTCAAACAGCGTAAAATCAGAGACATACACCGGCATATTCGGATGCAGGAAGGAAAGATCGTGCATTGAACGCCGGGCAATCTCTTCAAACGCCGCCTGAATTTGCGTCTTCGGGGCCGTCTGAAAACCGACAAACTCCTCAGACATGAGCCGCCTCCCGAGGGATCGCTTCAACGCCTGATTCGCGAAGCGCGGCAAGAACCTGCTCAAGCGCAGGTTCAATCATGGCTTCAACCGTCGGCGTTAGCCCAATATGCGGTTCCAGCGATTCCGGAATAACACCGACTAACGTCAGCTTTTTCGGAAACTCGCCGGTGAAACGCAGGGCCGACAATACGTCGGCCAGGCCAAGCTGGTGCGGTGAGATTTTGTTCGTAAACAGCGCCGGAATCTCTTCATCCCGCAGGACCATCATCGTTCCCGGCGTGTTTTTCTTCGACACTATGGCGTCAGCAATGATCAGATGATCCCTGTTCGCCATATCGCCGAGAAGCTCCATCCCAGCCGTACCACCGTCCAGAACATCAACAAAGTCTGGCAGGATGTACCGTTGCTCTAACGCCTCAACGATACGCACCCCGATGGCTTCGTCGGTCAGCAAAATATTGCCGACCCCTAAGACTAATATCCGCATTACAGAACCTTAACTGAGACCACTTCGTTCCCGTCAACGTCCACCACATGCACCGCACATGACATACAAGGATCGAAGGAGTGAATGGTACGAACCACTTCCAGCGGTTTGTTTGGATCGGCGATTGGCGTGCCTACCAACGAGCGCTCATACGGTCCGACTTCATCGTTGAAGTTACGTGGGCCTGAGTTCCAGGTTGACGGAACAACCGCCTGGTAGTTGCTGATAATACCGTCTTTAATCACCATCCAGTGAGACAGCATACCGCGCGGCGCTTCGAGGAAACCAACGCCTTTAAATTCGCCCGTTGCCGGAATATCCGGTTTCACGAAGGTGGTGTGGTCGCCTTTACCAATGTTCACAATCAGCGCGTTGTACTGATCCTGCAGAACGTTCTGCAGTTCACAGCAGTGAACGGTACGGCCAATGATACGGCCCAGCGTTGAGTGCAGTTGCGACACTTCGATGGTTTTGCCGGTCAGCTTGGTGTAAATCGCGATGATTTCATTCAGCTTGGCATGGGTAGACTCGCGTTTGGCCGCCAGTTTACACAGCATGTTGGCCAGCGGACCCACTTCAACCGTTTTACCGTAGAAGGTCGGCGCTTTAACCCAGGAGTATTTGCCGTCATCAGACCAGCCGGTGTAATCCGGAACCGTTGTACCTTCCCACGGAGCTTGCGGCGCTTCGTCTTTGTACCACGCGTGTTTCGCACTCTCCTGAATCCCTTTGATCAGGTATTCATCGGAGTGAGAAGTGATCGGACGATAGGTCGACAGATCTTCATTGGTGATGTAACCACCCGGGAACAGGAAGCTGCCGTTTTTACCGTCAGTCGGGAATTCCGGCGCGCTCAGGTAGTTAACCGCACCCTGACCGCGTTCCAGCCACTCAGGGTAGAACGCAGCGATAACCGCGGTATCAACTTTGTAAACCTGCTCAACGAAGTCGCTCAGCTTATCGATGAAGGACTTGATGTACATCAGGCGCTCAAGGTTCAGCACGCCGAGGCCGTCGAGGTTAATTGGGTTAGCAACACCACCTACCGCCAGGTTCTGGATATGCGGCGTTTTACCGCCCAACAGCGCGACAACGCGGTTAGCATCACGCTGGCATTCCAGCGCCTGCAGATAGTGAGCAACCGCAATCAGGTTCACTTCCGGCGGCAACTGCATTGCCGGATGACCCCAGCAACCGTTGGCAAAAATGCCTAACTGACCGCTGGCGACAAGATCTTTGATCTTATTCTGAACCTTGGTGAACTCTTCCGTGCTGTTCAGGTGCCAGGAGGACACACCGTTCAGCATCGCGGACGCTTTCGCTGGATCGGCTTTCAGCGCCGAGGTGATGTCCACCCAGTCCAGCGCCGAGAGCTGATAGAAGTGAACAATGTGGTCATGCGTGGTGTGCGCGGCGAGAATGATGTTACGGATGTACTGTGCGTTCACCGGAACATCAATATTCAGCGCGCTTTCTGCTGCACGAACGGAAGAGATAGCGTGAGTGGTAGTACAAACGCCACAGATACGCTGAACAATCATCCAGGCATCGCGCGGATCGCGGTTTTTCACGATCTCTTCCATGCCGCGCCACATGGTACCGGAAGCCCATGCTTTAGATACCACGCCATTTTCAATTTCGCAGTCGATGCGTAAATGACCCTCAATACGGGTTACCGGATCAATAGTAATTCTCTGGCTCATGCTTTGCTCGCCTCATGACGATTTTGATCGTTTTGTTTTAAAGGAGGAAGTATCGGCAGTAGACGAATGAGTACGATGTATGCACAAATCTCAATAGCCACAAAACCAATAGAAATCAACAGTTCTTCCCAGGTTGGGAAGTAGTGGTAGCCACCACCAGGATTGAACGCCACCAGCGAATAGGACAGACGCCATGTTGCACAACCCAGCAATGCGCTCAGCGCGGACAGATACAGCATGCGTGAGTCATTACGCAGCTTAGTGACGCGCAGCACCACCAGCGGGAAGACCATCAGTACGACTTCAATCCAGAACATTACGGAGTAAAGATCGCCTGCAAACGCATAGGACAGTTTGTCGCGATAGATCAACTCGCCAAAGCGCAGAACCACGAAAATCGCCAGCAATATGCTGATGGTATTCGTCAGCTTGATGAACAAGCTTTTCTCGTCCGGACCGTTACCTTTCAGACCGGCTTGGACCAGTGAGCCTTCAAAGATGACGATCGAGAAACCCATAATAAAGGCGGTTAATACGGAGAAAAGCGGCAACATTTCATAAGCTTGCCATAGCGGATGCACCTTATAACCCGCAGAAATCATCAATGAACCCATTGAAGACTGGTGCATGGTTGGCAGCAGCGCGCCGAGAGCGATAATAAAGAACATCACTTTATTCAAACGCTTGAGAGAGACTTTCCACCCCAAACGTTCAAACAGAGCCGGAGCAAATTCCAGCGCCATGACGCCGATATAGATGGTCATACAGACCGCCGTTTCGAACAATACCGAGTTCACGTTGAAGTGACCTGGAATGTAGAAATACGGCAGGTTCCAGTAACGACCGACGTCAATGGTGATCGACAGACCACCCAGCGAGTAGCCAAACAGGCTTGCCAGCAGCGCCGGACGCACCAACGGATGGTATTGCCCTCTGTTGAAAACATACACCGCCCACGCCAGCGCCCAACCGCCACACGCGAAGCCAGTACCAATCAACAGGTCAAACGCGATCCATACACCCCATGGGAAACCGCCGTTCAGATCGGAGACTGAACCCAATCCGAAGACCAGACGTTTCACGATCAGGAGCATACACAGGACGATTAACGGCCCAAAAATAATGACCGGTTTGCTGATTATTTTTCCGCCCAGCGGTTTAGGATCATGACTCATGATCGTCTCCTCCGTCGTGATGGTCGTTTTTCGTGTTACGACGAACCAGCACGGTTAAGCCCGCCAGCGCAGCCAGGGGTAATATCATGCCCTTATACAGGGAATGTTGAACATGTTCAGAACGCGCACCGGTTGAAAGATCATCCAGTTTTGGCAGATCCAAATCCTCGTAAGGAACACCCGTCAGCACCATCACCTGCGTACCACCACCTTCCTTCTCACCGTACAGATGTGGGTAGTACTTCGGTACCGTATGCAGATAGGTATCGCCCGCTTTCACCGTCTGACGCGGATAGTGGTATTCGCTGCCAGGCTTCAGCGCGAGACGTTTTTTCGCCTCAGCCATCAGCTCTTCACGCGTACCAAAAATCACCGCCCCGGCAGGACACACTTCAACACAACCCGGTAAACCGCCTTTATCCAGACGCTCAACGCCTTTCTGGTTACACAGTTCACATTTGTGAAGCGCGCCAAACGGGTTGTTGTAGTCGTACTTAGGCACGTTGTACGGACAGGCGACCATGCAATAGCGGCAACCTGTGCAGACATCTTTGTCATAGTGGACGATGCCGGTTTTCGGATCTTTCTTCAGTGCGGAGACCGGGCAAACGGAGACGCAGTTCGGATCGACACAGTGCATGCACTGTTTCTTAATGTATGCGTAGCCATTTTCTTCCTGGTCTTTGTTAACGCCTGTTCCGCTACGCCACACCTGGATGATGTTATTGGTATACGGCGACAGCTTGTCGTTGTTTGACCAGGTCTGCTCGCCTTCCGGGTTACGCGCCGGAAAGTTGATGTCCTGACACTTGGTGACACAGGCCTGGCAGCCCACGCATAGCGTCGAGTCATAGAGCATCCCAAGAGAACCCGGGATCGGCGGACGGTTTTCTGCAGCCGCATGGCTGATGGACGGCGCAGCGCCCAACAGCAATGCCCCGCTGGAGGCTGCTTTAATAAAGTTACGTCTGTTCACGGTTATTCTCCCCGTGAGTCAGCGTTATCTTTCTTCTGCTGACGACCCAGTTCACGAACCGCCATCACGCTGACGCCGGCGACCAGCCCTACCACGCCACCAAGCAGCCCAATCGCGCCGGCAGAGACATTGCCACCTTCTTTCATGTTGACATCAGGTTTCTCGGAGCGCGGGGTTTGGTTTTCCACATGAGCAAGCTGGTGAATACCTTTATGGAAACCAACGCCTTCTTCGTTACAGCCGTAGCAAGGGTGACCGATAGCCACCGGCCACACGCCGCCAACATCACAGAATTGCAGCGTTGAGCAGTTGCCGTAGGTTTCGGGTCCTTTACAGCCCAGATGGTAGAGACACCAGCCTTCACGGTGGCCTTCATCGCCAAACTCTTTCGCAAAGCGGCCAGCATCGAAGTGCGGGCGACGCTCGCAATGTTCGTGAATCAAACGGCCATAGGCGAATGTTGGACGGTTTTTGGTATCCAGCTTCGGCGGCTTACCGTAAGTGATGATATGTGCGACCGTTGCCAGGAAGTTATGCGGGTTCGGCGGACAGCCGGGAATGTTGATGATGGTTTTGCCTGGCAGAACTTCCTGCAAGCCGACTGCACCCGTTGGGTTAACGCCAGCGGCAGCAACACCACCCCACGCGGCGCAAGAGCCAATGGCAATGATAGCGGCTGCGCCTTCAGCGGCCCGGCGGATATGATCCACGATCGGCTCACCGGCAACCATGCAGTAAATACCATTATCTTTCAGTGGGATAGAACCATCTACAACCAAAACATATTGCCCTTTGTACTTCTCCAGAGCGTTATGTTTATTCTCTTCAACCTGATGGCCGAAGGCGGCAGAGAGTACCTCGTGGTATTCCAGAGAGATTGTCTCCAGGACGAGGTTTTCCACTGTAGGGTGTGTCGCGCGAAGCAGCGATTCAGTACAACCCGTACACTCCTGAGCACCAATCCAGATAACCGGTGGGCGCTGAGGGCGGGAAACTGATTCGGCCATTTCTGCGGCGGCTTTGCTACTGAGCCCCATGGTGGCGGCCAGTGCTGCACAAAGCTTCATGAAATCGCGGCGATTGATGCCGCTCGAATTGATGAGAGAGTTATCTCCAGTCATTTTATAGTTATTCCGTTGCGAAGACCTGGCTTTTTATTTTGCACCATTCGCATGTTGCATATTGCGATCGGCGCGCCATTTACCACACTTTTTATATGGTTATGTGCGATATAATACTTCGACGGAGCAACAAAACGAAGGCGTAGGTCAATAGTGTAATTAATTAAAGCAAGATAATACCCCTTTCGGATCAAGCTTCGAGCCGATAGCCGGCCATGAAAAAGCGAATTGTTGTACTGGACTGGTTCTCTTTAAAGAAATCCATCACCATCTCCTTATCCAGTCCATAGCGACGCGTCAGGATGCCCGCTTCCCACGCGCTGAGCTGTCGATCGCCTGTTTTTTCAAACATTCGATGTGAAAACCCCAGTACAAAACCGCGTTTATAATCCGCGCAAAAATGCGCCACCGAGCGTGCGCTATCCGCATTTTCCGCGTTTAATCCGGCCATCAGGCCTTTACCAAAATGGTTGTCCATGCATAACCCCCAATCGCTATATAATAAATTATATAGCGATTTTTTAAGCAAAGACCAGAGGTATCAGGGACTTTTTTGTGCCAGCTTAAAACGACACCCAGTCATCCGTTTTAGCTGTTGCAGAGGTTTTGCGTTCTGCTGAAGGGGAAGCGGTCGCAGTGGCAGTGTATTGCACGTCGTTAGCTGATAGACGGAACTGTTGCACCGAACGTTGCAGATCTTCCGTTTGCCGTTCCAGCGCGACTGCCGCGGCGGAAACCTGTTCGACAAGCGCGGCGTTCTGTTGCGTAACGCTGTCCATCTGCGTGATCGCCACGCTTACCTGTGAGATGCCTTTGTTCTGTTCTTCCGAAGCAGAGGCGATTTGTTTCATGATGGTGGTGACTTCTGTCGCGCCGCGCAGAATCGCCTCCATCGTTAATCCGGTCTCTTTAACCAGACGAGCACCCTGATCGACACGACGCGACGATTCGCCGATCAGCGTCTCAATCTCTTTTGCCGCTCCGGCGCTACGGCTGGCAAGGTTACGCACCTCACCGGCAACCACGGCAAAACCGCGCCCCTGCTCGCCCGCTCTGGCCGCTTCAACCGCCGCGTTAAGCGCCAGAATATTGGTCTGGAAAGCAATGCTGTTAATCACAGAGGTAATTTCCGCGATCTGTTTAGAACTGGCGGCAATGCCGTCCATGGTCTCAACCACTTCTGAAACCAACGAGCTGCCTTTACCTGCCGTTTCTGTCGCCGTATCGGCCAGTTGGCTGGCCTCACGCGCATTTTCGGCGTTCAGTTTTACCGTTGCGGTCAGCTGCTCCATGCTGGCGGCGGTCTCTTCCAGCGCCGCAGCCTGCTCTTCAGTACGTGAGGAGAGGTCGTTATTACCGGTGGAAATTTCCGTCGCTCCTCGCCAGATATTGTCACTACCAGAACGAATGGTACTCACGGCTTCGCGCAGGCTGTCCTGCATCGCGCACAGTAACGGCACCAGTTGGCCCACGCAGTTACGGCCAAAATCTTCAATAGAATGGCTGAGATCGCCCTGCGCAATTTGTTGAAATTGTTGGCGAATACGTCCCAGAGGTTTCACCATCATGGCGACGAGGTAGCGGTCGGTAAAGAACAGGAGCGCAATACCGAGGATTACGGCGGTGATAATTAGCGTCCGGATGATAGACGTTTTGCCATCGACCATAACGCGGGTGGTATCGAGCCTTTCACCCGCAGTGGTGTTAAAACGCTCAGCACTGGCGCCAAATTCACGGCTCAAGGCTGGCGTAACGGTGCTGGCATGCTCCGCAAAGGCCGTGAGCGTGCCCTGCTGAGCCAGTTGCATTTGTGGGATAACGCCGTTATCCAGCAACGCCTGCCACTTGGTCAGCACCGCCGCGGCGACTTCCGGATCCATGGGGCCGGGAGACAATGTTTTCATCTCCTGGAGTTTTTTACTCATATTGTCCAGGGACTGTTGCGCTGGCGCAAAATCCGGCGTTCCGCCGCTCATTTTGACATCCATTGCGCGACTTAACCGCGTCACAAAACGAAAATACTGATCGTTACCCTGGCTGAGAACAGTCATCTGATGGACGAGATGACGGTCAATATCATTCCCTTCTGATATTTTTGATAAAGAATGAAGACTGAATAAACCCACGCCCGACCACAGCAGGCAAAAAAGTCCCAGTATTGCCAACATGACAATACGAATAGTGAAGTTTTTCAGCAAACCCATAATAATTTCCTTGCCGTTGATGAGGAATTCGCCATCAGGCGATACTTATCCTTGTTATCGGCAGGCGGTAGAGAAGATATAATGCGTTCTTTATTTTTTTACTTTCTTAAGTCCAGGCCATATCTCTCCAGATGATATCAACATGAATGCTAATGAAATTAGCTAGCATTATTATTCAGATAACTCACCTAAATTATTTAATAATGCTTTGTTTTTTATCGTAAATATTTATTAAACCCTGCAAGAGTGCGCTCCCAAGAGAAATCAGAGTCAGTATTATCATAATGAGAGGTCGGATCATTATGAAAGCCGTGATTAACGCAGGGAGATATATAGCCTTCACACGCGGGTCTCCTTCAATAACTCGCATAACGAATTCTGCCCAGTTTTTCATCCCAGTGTGACTTGTGAACGGAATATTCACCGAGAACCCGCTAGAATAGAAACGCTGTTTCGAAATTCACCTGCACTAAGGAGATCTCATGGCCTGGTTTGCCAATCCTGAACGTTACGAGCAGATGCTCTATCGCTACTGTGGACGCAGCGGTTTACGCTTACCCGCGCTGTCGCTGGGTTTGTGGCACAGTTTTGGGCACGTTCAGGCGCTGGAGTCACAGCGCGCCCTGCTGCGTAAAGCCTTTGATTTAGGCATCACCCATTTTGATTTGGCCAATAACTATGGGCCGCCTCCAGGCAGCGCAGAAGAGAATTTTGGCCGTTTACTGCGCGAGGATTTTGCACAATACCGAGATGAGTTGATCATCTCCACCAAGGCGGGCTACGACATGTGGCCAGGGCCGTACGGTTCTGGCGGTTCGCGTAAATACCTGCTTGCCAGCCTCGACCAGAGCCTGCAACGCATGGGTCTCGACTATGTCGATATCTTCTACTCGCACCGCGTGGACGAAAATACGCCAATGGAAGAGACCGCCTCAGCGCTGGCCCATGCGGTGCAAAGCGGTAAAGCACTGTATGTCGGCATTTCATCCTATTCCCCGGAACGAACGCAAAAGATGGCCGAACTGCTGCGGGAATGGAAAATTCCACTTCTTATCCACCAACCCTCTTACAACCTGCTTAATCGCTGGGTAGACAGCAGTGGCTTGCTGGATACGCTGGAAGCTAACGGCATGGGCTGCATTGCCTTTACGCCGCTGGCCCAGGGACTGCTGACAGGGAAATACCTCAACGGCATCCCGGAAGGTTCACGTATGCAGCGTGAAGGGAAAAAAGTCCGTGGGCTAACAGAAAATATGCTGACGGAAGAAAACCTTAGCAGCCTACGTTTGCTCAATGAGATGGCGCAACAGCGCGGACAGTCGATGGCGCAAATGGCTTTAAGCTGGCTGCTAAAAGACAACCGGGTCACTTCGGTATTAATTGGCGCCAGCCGACCGGAGCAACTGGAAGAAAACGTTGAGGCATTGGCTAATCTGACGTTCAGCGCCGAAGAACTGGCGCAGATCGATAAACACGTCGCTGATGGCGAGCTGAACCTGTGGCAAGCCTCATCTGACAAATAGCCGTTCGTCACTCCGTGCCGGGTAGCCATGTAGATCTACCCGGCCATGGTAACGCGCCATGACCTTATACTTCTTCTGCTTTGAGCTGTGGACGCTGGTATTCCGGCCACACCAGCGCGACGAGCGCAGGGTAAGCCTCCAGGCTGAACTCCCTGAAGCACTGACGTAAGTTGAGCACATCCAGATCGGCATGCGGGACCTTCTCCCCGCTGAGACAGCGTTTTTTTATATTGTCGTAATATTTATACACTGCAGAGTTAAGGTCGCTACAGCGCCGCTGCGCATCAAATAAGCCAGGCGTCTCATTCAGCTCCGCCATTGTCATCCGTTTGATCGTCGAGTGGATAAAATCGATATATTCGTGATTAACCCGCCAATACCATACCGGGGTAATCGAATTCATCAATACAGAAAAATGATCTTCACCCTCTTCTTTACTCAAGATTTCCGGCTGGTGTCCAGCGTTACCATTTTCTGCATAGCGGTTTTTATTTGCGCTGCGCATCAACAAAAGCACCCCGCAGGTAAGCAATAGCAGGGTAATAACAGAATAAAATATACTGTTCATATACTGGCTCCATTTTTTTTGATTTTAAAATTACGCCATGCTATTGTCAACGCAGCCTGACATATTAAAAACAATACAGTATTGGCATCAAAGGATATTTCAACATGCTTCCCGAGCATCTTGTTCCCGCGCATTATCATTTATCTCAAACATCGACTAATACCTTCCCCACAGAAAACAGTGAAAATTTGACTCAGGGAAAGAGAACATTAAGCGATTATGAAGCAGATATTTTGATCAGCGCTACAGCGACCGGCCAGGCGCGCAATATGTTGTTTGAAGAGAGCGACCGTCATTTAAAAGAGCGTTTGTTTTGCGCGGCAAAGATTGAGTCATTCACGCGCTTGCTCAATTCATTGCAAGCAGAAGGCGACATTAACGCACAAGAATTAAGTGAAATTTTGACCGAAAAAACAGCCATCATTAATGAGCAAGGCAATAAAATTTGGCTTAATTTAATTACCCGCGAATCCAGCGATCCTATTTTTTATTCTCTGGAAGAGAAATAAAATGAAAGATGTTGAGGATAATAATGTTTATTTGGCTTTAGATGACCATAAAAGTGATGAGTTTGTCTTAAAGCAGAATTTAGCCATCCTGATTGCCAATAAAAACGCAACACTGGAAAGCGTTGCCCAGGAAATGGTTTCTATACCCGCCGCGCTGGTGCGGATGAAATGGCAAAATCGCCGTGAAATTTATGCGCTACAGGCGAAAGAAGAGATCTATGGCGCCGCGATTGAGGCCATCATAGCCCAACAACCCGAACTGCGGGATAAAATCATGGCCCGGCTGGAGAGCACCTACCAGCATATACTCGCGCGAGAAACGGCCACCTTACGCCTGACGCGCAAGCTGTCCGAAGGCAGCTACGAACCGACCAGGATAACCACGGTCGCGTTAGATGAAAACAGATAAGAACAGGTTTGTGGGGCGTGGAATCAGGATAAGCAGGCCGGGTAGGTGAAAACCACTACCCGGCGAGAAAGTTACTTCGCTTTCACGGTCTCTTCACCGACCAGACCAATCTTCAGGAAACCCGCCTGATGCAGCGAGTCCATTACCTTCATCATGGTTTCATAATCGACGGTCTTATCCGCGCGGAAGAAAATTGTGGTGTCTTTCTTCCCTTCTGTCAGCGTATTGAGCTCGTTAATCATGGTTTCATCCGTCACCTGATTGTTGCCGATAAACATACTCTTATCGGCTTTGACTGACAGATAAACCGGTTTTTCGGGACGCGGCTGCGGCGTACTGGTGGAGGCAGGGAGATTCACCTTCACATCCACTGTTGCCAGCGGCGCGGCCACCATAAAGATGATCAATAAAACCAACATAACGTCGATAAACGGCGTCACGTTGATTTCATGCATTTCACCGTTATCGTCCAGGTTTTCATTAAAGCTCATTGCCATGGAACATTACCCTACACGTAATTTCTGCGCAGCACGTACCGGATGCGCGGAGGCGCTGGCGTTCAGGTCCAGATCGCGGCTTTGCAGCAACAGCACCTGCGCCGCGACATCGCCCAGCATCGCTTTATAGCTGCCAATCTGACGTGCGAAAATATTGTAGATGACGACCGCAGGAATCGCCGCAACCAGACCAATCGCGGTCGCTAACAGCGCTTCTGCAATACCCGGCGCAACAACGGCCAGGTTGGTGGTTTGGGTTTGTGCGATCCCGATGAAGCTGTTCATGATGCCCCATACCGTACCGAACAGACCCACGAAAGGCGAGATTGCCCCGATGGTGGCCAGGTATCCGTTACCGCGTCCCATATGACGACCTACTGCCGCTACACGACGCTCCAGACGGAAACCGGTGCGCTCTTTAATACCTTCGTTGTCGTCACTGCCTTCCGACAGTTCCAGCTCGTTCTGCGCTTCATAAATCAACTGTGCGCCAAGGCTTTTAGCATCGAATCCTGCGGCAATCTCGTTTGCCTGGTCTAAAGAGCGGGCATCCGCCAGCAGTTGCTGTTCACGCTTAAGACGGCGTTTCTGAGTAAAGAACTCAAGGCTCTTACTAAAGAAGATAGCCCAGGTGACCACTGACGCTAAAATCAGCCCAATCATCACGCACTTAACCACGATATCGGCGTGCTGATACATACCCCAGACGGAAAGGTCCGTCTGCATCAAATTATTACCCACTCTGTATCTCCAGGACGCAAATCACAAAATCTAAGCGTAATCATATCAAAACAACGTCGAATTGATAGTCGTTCTCATTACTATTTACATATTGCCGCACCTTTGGTTTCTTTTCCTTGCGCTTACGCAGTAAAAAAGTCACCAGAAGCATTTTGAGATTATTTTCTACTGTATGACCTTTCTGCAGGATGCGTCATCTTTGATTCATGGTAGTTTAGACATCCAGACGTATAAAAACAGGTAATACACCATGGCAGATAAACAACTTGAAACCAAACTCGTGCACGCAGGACGGAGTAAAAAGTACACGCTGGGCTCGGTAAATAGCGTGATCCAGCGCGCTTCTTCGCTGGTGTTTGACAGCGTTGAGGCAAAAAAGCAGGCCACGCGCAACCGTGCTAACGGTGCGCTTTTCTACGGACGTCGTGGAACCCTGACGCATTTTTCGCTGCAGGAAGCCATGTGCGAACTGGAAGGCGGCGCGGGCTGCGCGTTGTTCCCTTGCGGCGCGGCAGCCGTTGCCAACACCATCCTTGCCTTTGTTGAACAAGGCGATCATGTGTTGATGACCAATACCGCCTATGAACCCAGCCAGGACTTCTGCACCAAAATTCTCGGCAAACTAGGCGTCTCAACGGGCTGGTTTGATCCGCTGGTGGGTGCCGATATTGTGAAGCACATTCAGCCGAACACCAAAGTTGTCTTTCTGGAATCACCCGGCTCCGTCACCATGGAGGTACATGATGTGCCGGCAATTGTTGCCGCCGTCAGAAGCGTTGCGCCTGATGCAGTCATCATGATTGATAACACCTGGGCTGCCGGCGTGCTGTTCAAGGCGCTGGATTTCGGTATCGATATCTCGATTCAGGCGGGTACGAAATACCTGATTGGTCATTCCGACGGCATGGTCGGCACAGCGGTATCCAATGCCCGTTGCTGGGATCAACTGCGCGAAAATGCCTATCTGATGGGACAAATGCTCGACGCCGATACCGCCTATATGACCAGCCGTGGATTACGCACGCTGAGCGTACGCTTACGTCAGCATCATGAAAGCAGCTTAAAGGTCGCCGAGTGGCTGTCCAACCACCCACAGGTCGCCCGCGTTAATCACCCGGCGCTGCCCGGCAGTAAAGGCCATGAATTCTGGAAACGTGATTTTACCGGCAGCAGCGGGCTATTCTCCTTTGTATTGAATAAGAAGCTAAATAATGAAGAGTTAGCCGCGTATCTGGATCACTTCAGCCTGTTCAGCATGGCCTACTCCTGGGGCGGTTTTGAGTCGCTGATTCTCGCCAACCAGCCGGAGCACATTGCGGCAATCCGTCCGCAAGGCGAGGTGGACTTCAGCGGAACGCTTATCCGTTTGCATATCGGTTTAGAGAATGTTGACGATCTGATTGCCGATTTAGCCGCAGGATTTGCCCGAATCGAGTAACATTGCCATAGATGGACATATATGCAGACACTTCTGGTGGAAAAGTCTGCAATTGTTGCGTCCGGGATCAAGGCATCCCGGACAATTCAGGAGTACAATCCACACATAAACGCTGTTCCACAGGAAAGTCCATGGTAGTTATTCAAGATATTGTCTCCGCGCTCTGGCAACACGACTTTGCCGCGCTGGCGGATCCACACGTTGTGAGCGTGGTGTACTTCGTCATGTTCGCCACACTGTTTTTAGAAAATGGCCTGCTGCCCGCCTCCTTTTTACCCGGAGACAGCCTGTTATTGCTGGCTGGGGCGCTGATCGCCCAGGACGTGATGAGTTTTTTACCTACCATAGCTATTCTGACCGCCGCCGCCAGCCTGGGCTGCTGGCTCAGTTACATTCAGGGACGCTGGCTGGGCAACACGCGAACGGTAAAAGGCTGGCTGGCGCAATTACCTGAAAAATATCATCAGCGCGCCACCTGCATGTTTGACCAACACGGCCTGATGGCGCTGCTGGCCGGGCGCTTCCTGGCGTTCGTACGCACCTTGCTGCCGACCATGGCGGGAATTTCAGGATTGCCCAACCGTCGATTCCAGTTTTTTAACTGGCTGAGCGGCCTGCTGTGGGTCACCGTCGTCACCAGCTTTGGCTACGCGCTGAGCATGATCCCGTTCGTTAAACGCCATGAAGATCAGGTGATGACCTTTTTAATGATCCTACCGATTGCCCTGTTAACCGCAGGTCTGTTGGGAACCTTGTTCGTGGTGATTAAAAAAAAATACTGTAACGCCTGAGTCGCATCCGTAGGCCGGATAATCTCCGGCATTTTGCCTTATGGCGCGCAGCTTTGAGGCCTACGGTGTACCTTTCAGACGGACAAGAAATCAACTCCCCTGCATCATCCGAATTCTGGCCGCATCTTCCCCCGGCGTCACGCCAAAGAAACGTTTGAACTCCCGACTAAACTGCGATGCGCTCTCATAGCCGACGCGCATGGCTGCCGCACTGGCCTTCATCCCGTCATGAATCATCATCATCCGCGCTTTATGCAGACGATAGCTTTTAAGATATTGCAGCGGCGACGTGCTGGTCACCGCTTTAAAATTATGATGAAACGCCGACACGCTCATGTTCGCCTCTGCCGCCAGCTGTTCTACATTGAGATTTTCGGTGTATTTGGTTTCAATCCGCTTCAGCACCCGGCTTATCAAGCTGAAATGCGTCTGACGACTGACCAGCGCAAGTAACGCGCCGCCGCGCGGCCCGGTCAGCACATGGTAGAGGATCTCGCGAATGATCTGTTTGCCGAGAATACGCGCATCCAGCGGGCGTTCCATCACATCCAACAGGCGCTCAGCGGCGCAGAGAATTTCGTCTGAAAGCGTCGCGGAGTTAATTCCACTGGCCGCCATGGCAGGCTGAAACAGCTCATCTTCTCCAATGTCCATCAACAGCTCCTGCAATTGCAGGATATCGACATTCAGATAAATTCCGGCCAACGGAACCTCCGGTGTCGCATACGTTTCACATTCAAAGGGTAAAGGTACGGTTAGCAGCAAGTATTCATTGGCGTCATAACGAAATACACGTTCATTGATATAACCAATTTTATGTCCAGAGAAGAGAAATATGATGCCTGGCTGATACATGACCGGTGTGCGCGCCGCTGGCACCGTTCCGTGCAGCAGGCGGACATCTGGCAGCAATGCACTGAGTTTATTTTCATTGTTTTTCAGCTGCTTAATTTTATCTGTCAGCAGAAGGCAGATCTCTTCACGGTTCATAAAGCACCATTTCATCATCGGTTTGCGACCCTGACATAATGCGCAGATTTATCCGTTTTCTCCAGTAATCTGTAGAAATGGGCAAGACATCGGCAGAAATGAGCATTGAGAGCAGCGCGGCTGGCGACCACAATGTTCATCATCCGGCAGACACTCTCCTGCCCTCTTTTTTACCCACACAAGGGAACGAGCAATGAACAATTTTAATCTCCATACCCCAACCCGAATTCTGTTCGGTAAAGGCGCTATTGCAGAGCTGCGCGACCAAATCCCTCAGGATGCCCGCGTACTGATTACCTACGGCGGCGGCAGTGTGAAAAAAACCGGTGTCCTGGCACAGGTTCAGGATGCACTGAAAGGCCTGGACGTGCTGGAGTTTGGCGGTATTGAGCCAAACCCGTCTTATGAAACGCTAATGAATGCGGTAAAGCTCGTGCGTGATGAAAAAGTAACGTTCCTGCTGGCAGTGGGCGGCGGTTCGGTACTGGACGGCACCAAATTCATCGCGGCAGCAGCACAGTACGCTGACGGCATCGACCCATGGCGTATTCTGGAAACTCACGGCAACGACGTAAAAAGCGCCATCCCGATGGGCTCCGTATTAACCCTGCCCGCCACCGGTTCTGAATCTAACTCCGGCGCGGTCATCTCGCGGAAAACCACCGGCGACAAACTGGCCTTTATGACCCCGTTTGTACAACCGGTATTTGCCGTTCTGGATCCGGTTTACACCTATACCCTGCCGCCACGTCAGGTTGCGAACGGCGTTGTAGATGCCTTCGTGCATACCGTTGAGCAGTATGTAACTTATCCGGTCGACGGGAAAATTCAGGATCGCTTTGCCGAAGGCATTCTGCTTACGCTGATCGAAGAAGGTCCGAAAGCCTTGCAGGAGCCGGAAAACTACAACGTGCGTGCGAACGTGATGTGGGCGGCAACCCAGGCGCTGAACGGCCTGATTGGCGCAGGCGTACCGCAGGACTGGGCAACCCATATGCTGGGCCACGAACTGACCGCGATGCATGGTCTGGATCATGCGCAAACGCTGGCCATCGTTCTGCCTGCGCTGTGGAATGAAAAACGCGATACCAAGCGTGCCAAACTACTGCAATACGCAGAGCGTATCTGGAATATCACCGAAGGTTCCGAAGACCAGCGTATCGATGCCGCCATTGCCGCTACCCGTGCTTTCTTCGAACAAATGGGCGTACCAACACGCTTGTCTGACTACGGTCTGGACGGTAGCTCCATCCCGGCGCTGCTGGAAAAACTGCAAGCGCACGGCGGTACGAAACTGGGTGAACATCAGGACATTACGCTCGACGTCAGCCGTCGGATTTACGAAGCTGCCCGCTAAGGTTTTTTAACCTCCGCCTTTCGTTTTTGGGTATTTATACCAGACTTAAGTCACACCTAACTCACCGGAGCTTGCTCCGGTGACTGTAATCCAGGGGGGAATTATGACCGGTCCAACCATTATCAAGCTACAGGATGGTAACGTCATGCCGCAACTGGGCCTGGGGGTCTGGAAGGCAAGCAACGAAGAAGTCATTACCGCTATCCATAAAGCACTGGAAGTGGGTTATCGTTCGATTGATACCGCCGCCGCATACAAAAACGAAGAAGGTGTCGGCAAAGCGATACGTAATGCCGGCGTGCCGCGGGAAGAGTTATTCATCACCACCAAGCTGTGGAATGATGATCAGAAACGCGCCCGGGAAGCCTTACTCGAAAGCATGGAGAAACTCCAGCTCGATTACCTCGATCTTTACCTGATGCACTGGCCTGTTCCGGCGATCGATCACTACGTTGAAGCGTGGGAAAACATGATCGATCTGCAAAAAGAAGGGCTGATTAAGAGCATCGGCGTGTGCAACTTTCAGATCAATCATCTCCAGCGCCTGATCGATGAAACTGGCGTTCATCCCGTGATCAACCAGATAGAACTGCACCCACTTATGCAGCAGCGCCAGCTTCATGCCTGGAACGCCACGCATAAGATCCAGACCGAATCCTGGAGTCCATTGGCGCAGGGCGGGAAAGACGTCTTCGACCAAAAGATCATCCGTGACCTCGCAGAGAAATATGGTAAATCACCAGCGCAGATTGTCATCCGCTGGCATCTGGATAACGGTCTGGTGGTTATTCCGAAATCGGTGACGCCTGCCCGTATCGCTGAAAACTTTAACGTCTGGGACTTCCGCCTGGATAAAGAAGAATTAGGCGAAATCGCGAAACTCGATCAGGGCAAACGGCTGGGACCAGACCCGGACCAGTTCGGCGGTTAATCTCTTCTCTCCGGCCCGACACTCCCGTCGGGCCTTGCTGGCAATGAAATATCAGGAAACAATTAACATACATATATTGATGTATTTCTTGCAGTCGCTGGAGCAGCATTACGCAACATAACCTGTTAATTATTCAATAAATATATTCATCTAATGAATATATTTACCACACCTATAGGTGCGTAATCGTGGCTGATAAAAAAAGTAATGGCGTCAAATGGCTCCCATTAATTCTTATAGTACTCATTTCTGCCGGTCTCTGGCAGCTTACTCCCCCCACTGGGTTAAGTGCGCCAGCCTGGCATTCGGCAATTATCTTCGTTGCCACCATCGCCTCTATTGTGGCGAAAGTCTTACCCATCGGCGCGGTCGGCATTATTGGTATTACGGTGTTCGCACTCGCCTATGCTGCCGGGGATAAAACCGCCAGCGGCGCCATCACCACGGCACTCAGCGAACTGAACAGCTCACTTATCTGGCTTATCGTCGTGGCCTTTATGATTGCCCGTGGGTTTATCAAAACCGGCCTCGGACGACGCATTGCATTGCAGATGATCCGCCTGCTCGGCAAGCGCACGCTGGGACTCGCCTACGGTCTGGCTTTTGCCGATCTGATCCTCTCTCCCGCTATGCCGAGTAATACGGCGCGCTGCGGCGGCGTCATCTATCCGATTGCCGACTCTCTGGCGCGTAGTTTCCATTCGAACCCGGAAGATGAGTCCCGCAGTAAAATCGGCACCTTTCTTATCACCTGTATTGGCAACGTCAACGACGTGACGGCAGCACTGTTTATGACCGGCTATACCGGCAACCTGCTGGCAGTAAAACTGGCGGCCAACGCCGGGGTTACGCTGACCTGGGGCGGCTGGTTTATGGCGGCGCTGCTACCTTGTCTGGTCTCTTTGCTGCTCGTTCCGCTACTGGTCTATTGGCTGGTGCACCCGGAAATCAAACACACGCCGGATGCCCCTAACCTCGCCCGCAAAGAGCTGGCGGAAATGGGCCGCATGTCACGCGGTGAATGGCTGATGCTGGCAACCGTCGGCGTACTGCTGGTGCTGTGGATTTTTGGCGATACGCTGGGCGTTGACGCCACCACCGCCTCGTTTGTAGGGCTGTCGATTTTATTGCTGAGCGGCGTACTGAGCTGGGAGGACGTCAAAAGTGAGAAAGGGGCATGGGATACGCTGATTTGGTTTGCCGCGCTACTGATGATGGCGAATCAGTTGAAAAAACTGGGCTTCACCAGCTGGTTTGGCAATCTGATTGGCGATAGCCTGAGCAGTACTATGCACGGGACCAGTTGGGTGATCGTCCTGCTACTGCTGAACGCCGCCTATTTCTATACCCACTACTTTTTTGCCAGCGGAAATGCGCAGATTGCCGCGCTGTATGCCGTTTTCCTCGGCGTCGGGCTGCATCTGAATATTCCCGCGGCCCCCACGGCGCTAATGCTGGCCTTCACCAGCAGTTTGTACTGCTCGCTCACCCAGTACACTCATGCTCGCGGTCCAATTCTGTTTGGCGCAGGGTACGTTCCAACGGGCGTCTGGTGGCGCACAGGATTTATCATCAGCCTGTTTAACCAGGCGGTCTTTATTACCGTGGGTCTGATGTGGTGGAAGGTGTTGGGTCTGTACTAAACTGACTGCGTTCTGAGGAATACCTTACCTGCGGAGAAAAGGAATGACCTGTATTTTCTGTCAAATTGTTGAAGGCAAAGCGCCCTGCCATAAGGTATGGGAAGACGAGCACCACCTGGCTTTTCTGTCGATTTTCCCGAACACCGACGGTTTTACCGTGGTGATCCCGAAAAAACATTACCCGAGCTATGCCTTCGATATGCCGCCGCAGGCGTTAGCGGACCTGATGCTGGCGACCCAAAAAGTGGCTAAGAAACTGGATAAGGCTTTCCCGGATGTTAGTCGTACGGGAATGTTCTTCGAAGGTTTCGGCGTAGACCATGTGCACAGTAAATTAAGTCCCATGCACGGTACTGGCGATTTAACCCACTGGAAACCGATTGAATCGCGGCAGAACAAATTTTTCGAGCAGTATGAAGGATATCTGTCGTCACACGATCATGAACGGGCTGATGACGAAAAACTGGCCGCATTAGCGGCCAGAATTCGTGAGGCATAAATACTGATCTCTTCTGCCCGATAGCGGTGCAAGCACCTTATCCGGGCAAGACAGATTAACGTCCCGCCACTTTCCCGCGTTTTTTGTTCGCGGCAGGCGTCTGACGCTGGTGCGCCACTGGCGTGTGTTTGGTCAGCGCCGGACGAGTATGACGGTTCTGGCGACGCGCTTCGCGCATCTCTTCCAGCGTAGGCGCCGGAACCAGACATTCGCGACGCCCACCGATCAGATGCTTTTTACCCATATCTTCCAGCGCCTGGCGGATTAACGGCCAGTTGGCCGGATCGTGGTAGCGCAACAGGGCTTTATGCAGACGACGCTGCTTATCACCTTTCGGCACCACCACGTCTTCGCTCTTATAACCAATTTTACCCAACGGGTTTTTCCCGGTGTAATACATGGTTGTGGAGTTCGCCAACGGCGATGGATAGAAGTTCTGCACCTGATCCAGACGGAAACGACGTTGTTTCAGCCACAGCGCCAGATTCACCATATCCTCATCACGCGTACCCGGGTGTGCGGAGATAAAATACGGGATCAGGTACTGCTCTTTACCGGCCTGTTTAGAGTAGGTATCGAACAATTCCTTGAAGCGATCGTAGCTGCCCATCCCCGGCTTCATCATCTTCGACAGCGGGCCTTCTTCAGTATGCTCTGGCGCAATCTTCAGATAGCCGCCCACGTGATGGGTAGCCAGTTCTTTGATGTAGCGTGGGTCTTCCACCGCGATGTCATAGCGCACACCGGATGCGATAAGGATCTTTTTAATGCCTTTGAGATCACGCGCCCGGCGATAGAGGTTAATTGTCGGCTCATGATTGGTATCCATGTGCGGACAAATATCCGGATAGACGCATGACAGACGACGGCAGGTTTGCTCCGCACGCGGTGACTTACAGCGCAGCATATACATGTTCGCCGTTGGGCCGCCGAGATCGGAAATCACGCCGGTAAAGCCCGGGACGGTGTCGCGAATGGCTTCGATTTCATTGATGATCGAATCTTCAGAGCGACTCTGGATGATACGGCCTTCGTGCTCTGTTATCGAACAGAACGAGCAGCCGCCAAAGCAGCCACGCATAATGTTGATCGAGAAACGGATCATCTCATAGGCCGGTATACGGCTGTCGCCATACGCCGGATGCGGTACACGCTTGTACGGTAACGCAAAGACGCTGTCCATCTCTTCGGTAGACAGCGGAATAGCTGGCGGGTTGATCCAGATGTAGCGATCGCCATGCTTTTGCATCAGCGCACGCGCGCAGCCTGGGTTAGTTTCGTGGTGCAGGATACGCGACGCATGCGCATACAGCACTTTATCGCCCTTCACTTTTTCGAAGGACGGTAGCAGCACGTAGGTTTTTTCCCACGGTTTCGGACGCGGTGGCTGCACGGTGACCGCTTTCGCTTCCTGCTTTTTCGGTGCGACAGGTTTGTTATCAGCACACGGCAGATCTTCACCGTAAGGATGCGGGATCGGGTCAATCTTGCCTGGCGTGTCGAGACGCGTAGAATCCACCCCACTCCAGCCCGGCAACGCTTCTTTAACCATAATAGCGGTGTTACGCACATCGCGGATCTGATCGATAGTCTCCCCCATCGCCAGACGATGCGCCACTTCCACCAGCGGACGTTCGCCGTTGCCGAACATCAGCATATCGGCTTTCGAATCCACCAAAACGGAGCGGCGAACGGTATCAGACCAGTAATCGTAGTGCGCGGTGCGGCGCAGGCTGGCCTCAATGCCGCCAAGAATAACCGGCACATCTTTCCATGCTTCTTTACAGCGCTGGGTATAGACCAGCGTGGCGCGGTCCGGACGTTTACCCGCCACGTTGTCCGGCGTGTAGGCATCATCATGGCGCAGTCGGCGATCGGCGGTATAACGGTTGATCATCGAGTCCATGTTGCCAGCGGTCACACCAAAGAACAGGTTCGGTTTACCCAAACGCATAAAATCGTCTTTGTTGTTCCACTCCGGCTGGGCGATAATTCCGACGCGAAAGCCCTGAGCTTCCAGCATACGGCCACAAATCGCCATACCAAAGCTTGGGTGGTCGACGTAGGCATCGCCGGTCACCAGAATGATGTCGCAGCTATCCCAGCCAAGTTGGTCCATTTCGTCACGTGACATCGGCAAAAACGGTGCCGGGCCAAAACAGGCAGCCCAGTACTGCGGCCAGGAGAAAAGGTCTCTGTCCGGTTGGATCAGGGATATTGCGCTCATAGTGCTTCCAAAAATGGTAAAAAAATAATCAAAGGCCGGGGATTATACGCTGTATGTCGGCAAGAAATGAAGTGGAGTCTGAACCAGACCAGTAGAAAGTTGTATAAATTGTTAAATTTTACGACAGCCATTTTTATCAATCATAATTAACACCATGCCGGCCAACTGAGATCACTCTTTTCGGCGGGGGATTTTTCATTGCGACTCAACGATTCACTGCATATTTCCCAGTTACGGGTTGTTGTTCACCTGTGCGGATTTCTGGTTCTTCTCTACAGCTTCTCCATGCTGCCGCCGATGACCATCGCTCTGTTAAATAAAGAGCGGAGCTTTTTCGCATTTTTCAGCACATTTATGACTTTCTTTACCCTCGGCGGCGGGGCGTGGCTGGCAACCAAACATGCGGGAATTCAACTGAGAACCCGAGATGGATTCGTCATTATCGTTTTGTTCTGGCTACTGTTCTCGTTAATTAGCGCAATGCCGATGTGGATGGACGATGGCTTAAATCTCTCCTTTGCCGATGCCCTGTTCGAAGGGGTTTCCGGGATTACCACCACTGGCGCAACGGTGATTGACGACGTCAGCGCCTTGCCGAAATCGTATCTTTACTATCGTGCTCAGCTCAATTTTATTGGCGGCCTGGGCGTTATTGTCCTCGCCGTGGCGGTATTACCGCTGCTGGGTATTGGCGGCATGAAACTGTATCAGTCTGAAATGCCAGGCCCCTTCAAAGAAGAACGCCTCACGCCAAGGCTTGCCGATACCGCACGTACGCTGTGGTTGACCTACGTCATTCTGGGTCTTATTTGTACTCTGGCCTACTGGGCTGCCGGGATGTCGTTTTTCGACGCCTTATGCCACGGGCTGTCGACGGTCTCTCTTGGCGGATTTTCCACTCGCAGCGAGAGCATCGGCTTTTATAACAGCCACGCTATAGAACTCGTCGCCGGGCTGTTCTCACTGTTATCCGCGTTTAACTTCACCCTCTGGTACGTTGCTATTGTAAAACGTACCTTCAAGCCCTTTCGTCGTAATGCCGAGCTGCGTTTCTTTCTGCTAATTGCGCTGGTGGTCACGCTGATCGCCACCTGGCAGGTCTGGCGGGCAGGTATGTACGGGCTAACGGACAGCCTGGTGCATGCCTTTTTTCTGGCCAGCTCCATGCTGACGGATAATGGCCTGTCAACGGCGGATTACGCGCAGTGGCCCTCGCACACGATCTTCATGCTGCTTAGCGCCAGCTTCTTCGGCGGTTGTGTGGGATCGACGTGCGGGGGAATTAAAGTGCTGCGCTTTTTGATTATGTTCAAGCAGTGCCGCCAGGAATTACACCAGCTCGCGCATCCTCGCGCCCTGCTGAACATCAAAGTGGGTAACAGCGTGGTAAGCGACAGGGTGGTGCGTTCGGTATGGAGCTTTTTCTTTCTCTACGTTTTGTTCACCAGCTTTTTTATCTGGGCGCTCAATCTGATGGGCTACGATCTCTTCTCCTCTTTCGCCACCGTCGCCTCCTGCATCAACAATATGGGGCTGGGATTTGGCGTTACCGCCACGACGTTTGGCACGTTAAATGAGGAGGCAAAGCTGCTGATGTGCGCGGCCATGATCATGGGGCGTCTGGAGATTTACCCCATACTGATCCTGTTTTCGCGCATGTTCTGGCGGGCGTAACGCAAACCCCGGCGCGTTACGGCGCCGGGTTCACCAGGATCTGACCGATCGAGCCACGATCCGCCATTTCCAGCGTCTGGCTGTTAAAGTAGAACGGGAAATGCGCCCAGGAAGGTTGACCGTAATAAACCAGTAGCTCGACCTGACCATCTACCCAAACGGTATCTTTCCAGCCTCTGTCTTCCGGGAACGGCATCGCGCCGTTCACATTACGGATCAGGAACGAGACGCCCTCAATATGGAAAGACTGCGGCATATCCGCCCGCACCGTCCAGCGCTCCCAGGTACCCTGCTGCGCGGTAATATCCATGCGGTTGACGTCCCACAACTGACCGTTGATCCCCGGATCGTCATCCAGGCTGATATCACGGCTGCGAATCGGCGAACCGCTGAGGATCTCGGTTGGCAGCAGGCGCATTGGCAGGCTGTCAGTCACCAGCGGCAAGAGGCCGGTTGGTCGCAGAGTCAGCACCAGCGTTGAGATAAGAATACTTGATGGTTCAAAGAATCCCCGGATCCTGTCGACAATGCTGGCCGCCTCGCCACAGGTAATAGAGACCTCATTACCGTTAGTCATATCCACCAGGATCTCACGACGTTCGCCTGGCGCCAGCGAGAGCTGTTTCAATGAAACAGGCGCGGGTAAAAAGCCCTGATCGCTGGAAATCACATGCAGCGCACGGCCATCACTCATTTGCAGTTGGTAACGACGCGAGTTTGACGCGTTCAGCAAACGCAAGCGTACCCAACCGCGGGAGACTTCGACATACGGACTTTGCGCCCCATTAACCAGAAGCGTATCCCCAACAAAACCGCCGCTGCCGGGTTCGCTGTATTCCGGCGTCCCAAAGTTGTCCAGACGCTTGTCCTGGATAATGATCGGAAAATCATCCACGCCGTAATGGTTGGGAATAGACAGGGATTTACTGACCTCATCTTCAACCAGCCACATCCCGGCAAGACCGTTATAGACCTGCTGAGCAGTACGATTTGGCGTATTGGCGTGATACCACAGCGTGGCGGCATTCTGGCGGATCGGCAGCACTGGCGCCCAATCCGCATTAGGGGACATCATGCGCGCCGGGCCCCCCATCAGCGGACCAGGCACCTGTAATCCGGCGACGGTCATCGAGACATTTTCTGTCAGACGATTGCTGTAAATAAGCTTGACGTCATCCCCTTTCCAGACGCGAATTGTCGGTCCCAGGTAGCGGCCGTTAATCCCCCAGACAGGCGCGCGCGTACCTTGTGTAAAGGACCAATGCGCGCGTTGCAGCGTCATAAATAACGGCTGCCCCCGACGAGACTCCAGCAGTGGAGGCACAGGTAACGGTTGTTGCTGACCGGCAGCATTAGCCTTCAGCGGAACAGCACCTGCACACAGTGCGATCCCCGATGCCTGAATGAACTGACGCCGACTGAATGACATATAAACTCCATGAAAAACTGGCGATTAACACGCAGGAAATCTTTTCCTGTAAAAAACCCGAATTGTGCGGATTAAACCTTACCGGCGGCTTCCCGCTCAGCAACTTCTTTATCGAGTTCTGCGATTTTTTGTTCCATCAGCGAGCGGCAATGCGCTGCCAGTTCACGAACCTGATCTTTACCAAAGTGGCTAATATCCACCGGCGGCAACATCTCTACAATCGCCAGACCATTATTGAGTCGGTTTAATTTGATCTTGTTCGAGGTTGTAGAAACGCAGACTGGAATGACCGGAACGCCTGCAGCAATCGCCGCATGAAACGCGCCGGTTTTAAACGGCAGCAGACCACGGCCGCGGCTGCGCGTCCCTTCCGGGAACATCCAGATAGAAATACGACGTTTTTTGAAATGGTTCACCACGGCTGCAATGGTGCTGTGCGCTTTAGCACGGTTGTTTCTGTCGATCAACAGGTTACCGGTTAACCAGTACAACTGCCCGAAGAACGGGATCCACAGCAGGCTTTTTTTACCCACCGTTACCGTCGGCGGCTGAACGATATTCGAAGCGGTAACCATGTCATAGTTGTTCTGGTGGTTACAAATATAGATAGCATTACCATAATTCTGCGCGTCTGCCGGCATGCGGCACTCGACCTTCAGGCCATAAAGGGGAGCCAGGCGGCCAAACATATGACCGAACGTTGCAACGTGTTTTGGATTCCGTGGGCTGAACAGACAGTATATACAACCGAAAATACAGACCAGAATGCAGTAAATAACAGTAATGATTAAACGAAAAATATATAACATAACAACCTCTAAGGCCTAAGAGCCTGGCATTTTACGTCACCGGATACATAACTCTGCATCAGGTTAGGGCTTTGTTAAGGCGGCTCTCTGGAAAAGCGTATTGTTAATCGCAACGCACGAATAAACAACGGTTTTACGGGAAATTTTAACGTTGGCTCTCCCTGAGCGAAAGCAGGGAGAGCCGGGCAGTCGCGTTATTCTTCGCTGTCGCCCTGACTGGCGCGTCGAGGCGAGTCAATTTCAATGCGATCGATACGCTGTAGACCACGCATCAGCGTGCCACGACGACCGCGTTCGCCGGTCACTTTCTGCAACTCTTCAGGACGCAGTTTAATTTTGCGTTTACCGACGTGAATAGTCAGCGTGCTTTGCGGCGGCAGCACATAGAGCAGCGCCAGGCCATCTTCGCCTTTCGCCGCTTCTGCTGAAGGGATATTGATAATCTTGTTCCCTTTGCCTTTCGACAGTTGCGGCAAATCGCTCACCGGGAACATCAACATCCTACCGGCCATCGTTATCGCCAGCAGCATATCGGTTTCATCTTCAATCACCACCGGCGGCATAACGCGTGCATTTTCAGGCAGCGTAATCAATGCCTTACCCGCACGGTTACGTGCTACCAGATCGTTGAAGGTACAGACAAAACCGTAGCCCGCATCGGATGCCATCAGCAGTTTCTGATCGTCGCCTTCCATCAGCATATGCTCCACCGTCGCGCCCGGCGGCAGCGTGAGCTTACCGGTCAATGGTTCGCCCTGACCACGTGCCGACGGCAGCGTAATCGGGTCGATGGCGTAGCTGCGTCCGGTCGAGTCAACGAACACCACCGGCTGGTTGCTCTTGCCCTTCACTGCCGACTTAAAACTGTCGCCCGCTTTATAGCTTAATCCTGGCGCATCAATGTCGTGGCCTTTGGCGCTACGCACCCAACCACTCTGAGACAATACAATGGTCACCGGCTCAGACGGCAGCATGTCGTGCTCGCTCATCGCCTTCGCTTCTTCGCGTTCCTGCAGCGGGGAGCGGCGATCGTCGCCATAGGCCTCGGCATCGGCCTGCAGCTCTTTCTTCAGCAGGTTATTCATTTTACGCTCGGAAGCGAGAATGGCCTGCAGTTGATCGCGCTCTTTCGCCAGTTCATCCTGCTCACCGCGGATTTTCATCTCTTCGAGTTTGGCAAGATGGCGCAATTTCAGCTCAAGGATAGCTTCAGCCTGCGTTTCAGAAATGCCAAACCGCGACATCAGCTCAGGCTTAGGTTCATCTTCATGACGAATGATCTCGATCACTTCGTCAATGTTGAGGAACGCCACCAGCAAACCTTCAAGGATATGCAGGCGCTTAAGCACTTTTTCCAGACGATAGTTCAGGCGACGACGCACGGTATCACGGCGGAACGCCAGCCATTCGGTGAGGATCTCCAGCAGGTTTTTCACCGCCGGGCGACCGTCGAGGCCAATCATGTTCAGGTTGATACGGTAGCTTTTTTCCAGATCGGTGGTGGCAAACAGGTGGTTCATTACCTGTTCCATATCCACGCGATTGGAGCGCGGGACAATCACCAGACGGGTCGGGTTTTCGTGATCCGATTCGTCACGCAGGTCGTCAACCATCGGCAGCTTTTTGTTGCGCATTTGAGCAGCGATCTGCTCCAGCACTTTTGCCCCGGAAACCTGATGCGGCAGCGCGGAAATCACCACCGCGCCGTCTTCTTTCGTCCATACCGCGCGCATACGCACGGAGCCGCGTCCGTTTTCGTAAATCTTACGAATTTCCGCACGCGAGGTAATAATCTCGGCTTCGGTCGGGTAATCCGGCCCCTGCACGATGTCCAGCAGTTGATCGAGCGTTGTTTTCGGCTGCTCAATCAGCGTAATCGCCGCTTTGGCGACTTCTCGCAGGTTATGCGGCGGAATGTCCGTCGCCATACCAACGGCAATACCGGTCGTACCGTTCAGCAGAATATTTGGCAGACGCGCAGGCAGCATCTTTGGTTCCTGCATGGTGCCGTCGAAGTTTGGCACCCAGTCCGACGTTCCCTGGCCGAGTTCACCCAGCAGGACTTCCGCATATTTAGACAAGCGGGATTCGGTATAACGCATCGCCGCGAAGGATTTGGGATCGTCGGGCGCCCCCCAGTTTCCCTGACCATCAACCAGCGGATAACGGTAAGAGAACGGCTGCGCCATCAGCACCATCGCTTCATAGCAGGCGATGTCGCCGTGCGGGTGGTATTTACCCAGCACGTCACCGACGGTACGGGCGGATTTTTTAAATTTGGCGCTGGCATTCAGCCCCAGTTCGGACATTGCATACACAATGCGACGCTGAACGGGTTTCAAACCATCGCCAATAAATGGCAACGCCCTGTCCATGATGACGTACATGGAGTAGTTCAGATAGGCGTTTTCCGTGAATTCATGCAGCGCCAGGCGCTCTGCCATATCGCTCATTAATCGTGGTTCCTCAACTTTGTACCCCTCTATTGAAGGGCAATATTGCCGCAGATACTACCCTATCTGGCGTGTTGAGTCACAAAGAAAAGGGCCGCGAATGCGGCCCTGATGGGGATTATTTAGCAACTTTGCTAATCTGTTTCACGTCGATTTCAACGGAGTTCCAGTCTTTATCCACTTCGCCCTGGATCTCAACCACATCCTGCGGGGTTACGGTTACGCCGTTCCAGCGCTTATGGTCAATATCCACATTCACCGTGCCGGTCGCATCTTTAAACACATACAAATCGTCGGAAATACGCTCAACGATGTTCCCACGCAAGGTAACCCACGCATCATCGCGAAGCGATTTAGCACTTGCTACCGTCGTGATGCTGCCGTTCGGGCCGACAAACCCGCCGCTTTGGCTTTGCGTGGTCGTCGTTGGCCCAGAGAAGCCGCCCTGCTGCGCTGCCAGAACAGGTGCGGAACACAGTGCCATTACGGCAACCATTGCAGCTAATTTTTTCATCGTCATGTCTCCCTTTCATGTTGGTTTACGACTATTAAATAAGTTAATCCTTAACAAGTTCTTAAGGAAAAAAAAGATTCTTTTTTGCTGTACAGATGCGGCGGCGACAAGGTTTACTGACGGCAAAGAGAGTTTTCGCAGGGAAGAATATATGCGCATTTTACTGGTTGAAGATGATACGTTGATTGGCGATGGCCTTAAAACCGGTCTGAGTAAAATGGGTTTTAGCATCGACTGGTTTACCGAAGGACGTCAGGGGAAAGAAGCACTCTACAGTGCCCCGTATGATGCGGTAATCCTCGACCTGACGCTGCCAGGCATAGACGGACGGGATATCCTGCGCGAGTGGCGAGGCAACGGGAAGCAGGAACCGGTGCTGATCCTGACCGCCCGCGACGCGCTGGCAGAACGCGTTGAAGGCTTACGCCTGGGCGCGGACGACTATCTGTGTAAACCCTTCGCGTTGATTGAAGTTGCCGCCAGGCTGGAGGCGCTGGTGCGTCGTGCCAGCGGCCAGGCCAGCAACACATTACGCCATGGCGAGGTGACGCTTGATCCCGGGGCGCTGGTCGCCACGGCGGCTGGCGAACCGTTGTCTCTTAAGCCCAAAGAGTTCGCGCTGCTGGAGCTGCTTATGCGTAACAAGGGCCGCGTCCTGCCCCGCAAACTGATTGAAGAAAAACTGTATACCTGGGACGAAAACGTCTCCAGCAATGCGGTTGAAGTACACGTCCATCACTTACGCCGTAAGCTCGGCAGCGACTTTATCCGTACCGTGCATGGCATTGGCTACACCCTGGGTGACGCATGAAACTCGCACAACGTCTCAGCCTGCGCATCAGGCTAACGCTTATCTTCATGATTTTGGTTTTAGTGACCTGGCTGATTTCCAGCTTTGTCGCCTGGAAGCAAACCACCGACAACGTGAATGAGATGTTCGACACGCAGCAAATGCTGTTCGCCAAGCGTCTGGTCACGCTGGATCTTGATGAACTCAAAGCCTCTGAACGCATCGCGCATACCCCGAAAAAATTCAAACATGGTCATATTGACGACGATGTACTGACCTTTGCGGCCTACACGCCAGAAGGGAAAATGGTTCTTCACGATGGAGATAATGGCCAATACATTCCCTACAGCTATCGCCGGGAAGGTTTTGACGATGGCTATCTGAATGGCGACAACGATAAATGGCGTTTTGTCTGGCTGACTTCCGCAGATAAAAAGTATCGAATCGTTGTCGGGCAGGAATGGGAATATCGTGAAGATATGGCTTTAGCGATTGTGACAGCACAATTGGTGCCGTGGTTGGTCGCTCTGCCGCTGATGCTGTTAATCCTGATTGTGTTGTTAAGTCTTGAACTTAAGCCACTGAAGAAACTGGCGCAGGCGCTACGTTTACGCGACCCGGAATCAGAAGAACCGCTCAGTTTGAAAGGCATTCCTGGCGAAGTCCGCCCGTTGGTTGAATCACTCAACCAACTTTTCACCCGTATTCATACCACCATGGTGCGTGAACGGCGCTTTACTTCAGATGCCGCTCACGAGTTGCGTAGTCCATTGACGGCGCTGAAAGTGCAAACCGAAGTGGCGCAACTGTCTGACGATGACCCGCAGGCACGGCAAAAAGCCTTAATGCAGATGCAGGCCGGGATCGATCGCGCCACGCGTCTGGTCGATCAGTTACTGACGCTTTCGCGCCTTGACTCCCTCGACAATCTTCAGGATGTGGCGGAAATCTCGCTGGAGGAGTTGCTGCAATCTTCGGTGATGGATATCTACCATTCGGCCCAGCAGGCGCATATTGACGTACGTTTGCAGATTAACGCGCACGGCATCACATGTACCGGGCAACCGCTGTTACTCAGCCTGATGGTGCGAAATCTGCTGGATAATGCGATTCGCTATAGTCCACGGGGAAGTATTGTGGAAGTGACGCTCAACGCCCGCAATTTTAGCGTCAAAGATAATGGTCCAGGTATTGCGCCGGAAGTTCTGATGCACATTGGAGAACGCTTTTATCGCCCACCGGGGCAAAGCGTGACCGGCAGCGGTCTGGGGCTGTCAATTGTCCGTCGCATCGCGACCTTACACAGAATGTCAGCCTCGTTTGGTAATGCGCCGCAAGGCGGCTTTGAAGCTAAAATCAGTTGGTAACTGCGTTATTATTGCTCACTCAGCAAAAGACTTTGCACATTTTGCTAATTTCACCGTACCGATCATCAGCGTAGAATCGGCCTCAAACGTTATTCTTTGAGGACACAAAATGAGCAACATCCTGATTATCAACGGTGCGAAAAAATTTGGCCATTCCAATGGGCAATTGAATGACACCCTGACCGAGGTCGCGGACGGTATCCTGCGCGACCTCGGGCATGATGTTAGAGTCGTACGCGCTGACAGCGACTATGATGTGCAAGCAGAAGTGCAGAACTTCGTCTGGGCAGACGCCGTTATCTGGCAAATGCCGGGTTGGTGGATGGGCGCGCCGTGGACGGTGAAGAAATACATTGATGACGTGTTCACTGCCGGGCACGGTACGCTGTACGCCAGCGATGGCCGCACGCGTTCAGATGCGTCAAAAAAATACGGTTCCGGCGGACTGATTCAGGGCAAAAAATACATGCTCTCTCTGACCTGGAACGCGCCGATGGAAGCCTTCACGGAAAAAGATCAGTTCTTCCATGGCGTTGGGGTTGATGGCGTTTATCTCCCATTCCATAAAGCAAACCAGTTCCTGGGAATGGAAGCGCTGCCGACCTTTATCACCAATGACGTGATTAAAATGCCGGATGTCCCGCGTTATATCGCAGAATATCGCAAGCATCTGAACGAAATTTTTGGTTAACTGGTAACCTGGAATTAGAAGGAGTTAACCATGCTTACCGTTATTGCAGAAATCCGTACACGTCCAGGTCAACATCACCGCCAGGCGGTACTGGATCAGTTCGCTAAAATCGTTCCGATCGTTTTACAGGAAGAAGGTTGCCACGGCTACGCGCCGATGGTCGATCATGCTGCTGGCGTCAGTTTTCAGACTACAGCCCCGGATTCAATCGTCATGATTGAACAGTGGGAAAGCATCGCCCACCTTGAAGCGCATTTGCAGACTCCGCATATGAAAGCCTACAGCGAAGCCGTCAAAGGCGATGTGCTGGAGATGAATATTCGTATTCTGGAGCCGGGCATTTAAGTTATTGTTCTGGCCGCCGGGCCAGATAAGCGTACGCCATCGGGCATGATGACCTTGCCGGATGGCGGCACAAACCGCCTTATCCGGCCTACATACCCCTTACCCTTCGAGATCCGCCAGGTCGCCTTTCTCCTGCAACCAGTTACGACGATCTTCAGAACGCTTCTTGGCCAGCAGCATATCCATTACCGCATTGGTGCGCTGATCGTCTTCATCATCGATGATGAGCTGCACCAGGCGACGAGTGTTCGGATCCAGCGTGGTTTCACGCAGTTGCATCGGGTTCATTTCACCCAGACCTTTAAAGCGCTGCACGTTCGGCTTGCCTTTCTTGCGCTTTAACTGCTCCAGTACGCCCGCTTTTTCTTCTTCCGTCAGCGCGTAATAGACCTCTTTCCCGAGGTCGATACGGTATAACGGCGGCAGCGCCACGTACACGTGACCGTGTTTCACCAGCGTGCGGAAGTGTTTCACAAACAGTGCGCACAGCAGCGTGGCGATGTGCAGACCATCAGAGTCCGCATCCGCCAGGATACAGATCTTACCGTAACGTAACTGGCTCAGGTCGTCGCTGTCCGGATCGATACCGATCGCCACCGAAATATCGTGAACTTCCTGCGAGGCCAGCACTTCATCGGAAGAGACTTCCCAGGTATTGAGGATCTTACCTTTGAGCGGCATGATCGCCTGATACTCACGATCGCGCGCCTGTTTGGCCGATCCGCCCGCTGAGTCACCTTCGACGAGGAACAGTTCGGTGCGATTGAGATCCTGTGCGGTACAGTCCGCCAGTTTCCCCGGCAGCGCCGGACCGCTGGTCAGCTTTTTACGCACCACTTTTTTCGCCGCGCGCAGACGACGCTGGGCGCTGGAAATCGCCATCTCAGCCAGCAGTTCGGCTGACTGCACGTTCTGGTTCAGCCACAAGCTGAAGGCATCTTTCACCACCCCAGAGACAAATGCCGCGCACTGGCGCGAGGAGAGGCGCTCTTTGGTTTGCCCGGCAAACTGCGGATCCTGCATTTTCACCGACAGCACATAGGCACAGCGATCCCAGATATCTTCCGCCGACAGCTTCACGCCGCGCGGCAGGATATTGCGGTATTCGCAGAACTCGCGCATCGCATCCAGCAGGCCCTGACGCAGACCGTTAACATGCGTACCGCCCTGCATGGTTGGGATCAGGTTTACATAGCTTTCGGTCAGCAGCTCGCCGCCTTCCGGCAGCCAGAGCAGCGCCCAGTCCACAGTTTCCGTCTCACCGCTAAAATTACCGATAAACGGTTTTTCCGGCAGGGTAGGCAGGCCATTCACCGCTTCGCTCAGATAATCATTCAGACCATCCTGGTAGCACCAGCGCTGTTCGCTATTGCTGACCTCATCTTTAAAGGTGATCTCGACACCCGGACACAATACCGCTTTAGCTTTCAGGACGTGCGTTAAGCGCGAAACGGAAAAACGCGGGCTGTCGAAGAAGGTTTCATCCGGCCAGAAGTGCACGCTGGTTCCGGTATTGCGTTTACCGCAGGTCCCGACAACCTGTAAATCCTGCACCTTATCGCCGTTCTCAAACGCGATGTTGTACACCTGCCCGTCGCGACGCACGTTTACTTCCACACGCTTCGACAGAGCGTTGACCACGGAGATACCCACCCCATGCAAGCCACCAGAGAACTGATAGTTTTTATTGGAGAACTTACCACCCGCATGTAAACGGCAGAGGATCAACTCAACCGCCGGAACACCTTCTTCAGGGTGAATGTCTACCGGCATGCCGCGACCATCGTCAATGACTTCCAGAGATTGGTCGGCATGTAAGATCACGTCCACACGTTTTGCGTGGCCCGCCAGTGCTTCATCCACACTGTTATCAATCACTTCCTGCCCAAGGTGGTTCGGACGGGTCGTATCGGTGTACATCCCAGGGCGACGGCGTACCGGCTCAAGCCCAGTGAGTACCTCAATGGCATCAGCGTTATAAGTTTGCGTCATGGTTTAAATAAGCAGTTCGAATTGATCGTCAGAAACTGTGCAGTCCAAGAAAATCGACAATCTGGTTGAAATAATCTTCGAAGCCCGTGAATGCGTGGTTTCCACCCTCAGTAACTGTCTGGCGGCAGGAGGCGTAATACGCCACCGCCTGGCGGTAGTCCAACACTTCATCGCCCGTTTGTTGGAGCAACCAGATTAAATCCGGCGCTTCCAGCGGGTCAATCTGCATGACTTTAAGATCGTAAATATGGCGTGACTCTAGCACATATTGCTGCCCGGTGTAGGGGTTCTCGTTTTGACCGAGATAGTCGACCAGCAGTTCATAAGGCCGGACCGCCGGGTTCACCACCACCGCTGGCAGCATAAAACATTGTGACAGCCAGGTGGCGTAATAGCCGCCCAACGAGGAACCGACAATCCCCAGCGACTCGCCGCCATGCTCAAGAACGATCGATTCCAGCATCTCTGCGGCCTGAGCAGGATACGGCGGCAGCTGCGGTACAATCATCTCAACGTGCGGATGGTGCTCCGCCAGCCAGCTTTTCAGCAAACATGCCTTCGCCGAACGAGGAGAACTGTTAAATCCATGAAGATAAAGAAGCGTAGACATCAGTAACCTTCTGAAGCGGTATCAGGGTGAAACCGATTACCCTGCAGACGACACACCTGAGTCTGCAACGTACCGTCAGCAAACAGCTCCAGCGTACGCCAGCCGGGGCTGATGGTATCTAACGTGAAATTAGAACAATGCGGCTTAAACTGCACGCAGGTCGATGGCGTCGCCAACAGGCGGCGACCGTTCCAGTCCAGATCCAGTTCCTGATGAATATGCCCACACAGCAGATACTTCACGCGCGGATAGTTCACCAGCACGTTGTCCAGTTCGGCGGCATTGCGCAGACTGTGCTGATCGAGCCAGCTGCAGCCCGCAGGCAGAGGATGATGATGCAGAAGCAGCAAGGTATTGCGTTCAGGCGCATCGGCAAGTTTACGCTCCAGCCATTCGAGCTGAAATTCGCTTAACTCGCCGTGGGGAACGCCAAACACCTGGCTGTCCAGCAACAAGATTTGCCACTGTTCGCCAATGAAGACGCGCTTAGCCGGGGAAATGCCCGCATCCTGCAGCGAGCTGTACATTGCAGGCTGAAAATCATGATTACCCGGGAGCCAAACGCAGGGCGCACGAAAACTTGCGATGCCCTCAGCAAAATGCTGATAAGCCGCAGCGGATTGATCCTGCGCCAAATCGCCAGTCGCGACGATCAGATCGAACTCTGGCGACTCAGCATGTATTGCATCCAGTACGGATTGATAGCTGTCCCAGGTATTCACACCCAGCAGCGTTTCATGCTTTTCGGCAAACAGGTGAGTGTCTGTAATTTGTAAGATCCTGACTCTGGCCTCACCAGCCAAAGGAAGGGTTAACAGGCTTTCCAAATGGTGTCCTTAGGTTTCACGACGCTAATAAACCGGAATCGCCATCGCTCCATGTGCTAAACAGTACCGTAACCAGTCGGCCAGAAACTGGTTAATTTGATGCTTTTCGTCGCGTTGATGCAACTTTTTATTTGGATAATCATACCGTGCTTTGAAGCGAAAGATCTGCTGACTTGAACACACTTCAGCGACCCTCGCATCATGATACAGACGCACGGTTAAGGACGGCAGGCTCCAGTAAGTCACAGCCGGTGCCGTTTGTTCGATCGCGACAAGCGTAGTGTATCGGGTCGATTCAACGATCGTTAACCGATATTGTGCGTTTGCCACCTGATAGCTCACTGTTTCGCCGGCTGCGTCATTACGCGGCAACAGGCGGCGCAATTGCGAATAATTGGTTTCGCACAGGCGCATCATTTCAGGGAAGTCAGGTGTGTAACGCTTCATTTTTTCCACTCAGTTTTTAACTCTTGATAGTGCAGCTGTAACCATTGCAAAGCGATGACAGAAGCCGCGTTGTCGATTATCCCCTCTTCTACCCATTGGTAAGCCTGTTCCCGGCTAACCACATGAACACGAATATCTTCGTTTTCATCAGCCAGACCATGAATTCCGCTCGCGGTCGTGGCGTCCACTTCACCCACCATAATCGATGAGCGTTCGCTGGTGCCTCCTGGGCTTGCCAGATAACTCAGCACCGGTTTTACGCGTTTAACGTTAAGCCCGGCTTCTTCCATCGCTTCACGGCGCGCGACATCTTCCACGCTCTCGCCTTCTTCGATCATCCCGGCCACCATTTCCAGTAGCCATGGGCTTGCGCTGGTATCAAACGCCGCGATGCGGATCTGCTCGACCAGCACAACTTCGTCCCGCTCAGGGTCAAAGGGTAGCAAGACTGCCGCGTGTCCGCGCTCAAAAATTTCGCGCTTTACCTCACCGCTCATACCGCCGTTAAACAAGCGATGGCGGAACCGATAAAGATCCAGTGAAAAAAATCCGCGGTATAGCGTTTCTCGTGCAATAATTTCTACATCATTTTTAGTGAAAGTCATTGGCAAGTTGTCTGGTTTACGCATTGTGCTGTCCTGAAACCAATAGTGTTTAAAATGTGAATTTCAAGGTCGTTTGACTGATGTTTCAACGCCCTTGTGTTAAATTGATGCAAATTAACGCCGTATGGCACGTAACGCCAACTTTTTGCAGTGGCGGATTCTGCTAGAATCAGCAAATATTTTTACAATTTGATCAGCGCTAAATACTGCTTCACAACAAGGAATGCAAATGAAGAAATTGCTCCCCATCCTTATCGGCCTGAGCCTGTCGGGGTTCAGTACTCTGAGCCAGGCAGAGAACCTGATGCAGGTTTATCAGCAAGCACGCCTGAGCAACCCGGAATTGCGTAAATCCGCCGCCGATCGCGATGCTGCATTCGAAAAAATTAACGAAGCGCGTAGCCCATTACTGCCGCAACTGGGATTAGGTGCCGATTACACCTACAGCAATGGCTACCGTGATGCAAATGGCGTCAACTCCAACGCCACCAGCGCATCTCTGCAGTTAACTCAGTCCATTTTTGATATGTCAAAATGGCGTGCCCTGACGCTGCAAGAAAAATCAGCGGGCATCCAGGACGTGACCTATCAGACCGATCAGCAAACGCTGATCCTGAATACCGCCACCGCCTATTTTAACGTACTGAACGCAATTGACGTGCTGTCTTACACCCAGGCACAGAAAGATGCGGTTTACCGTCAGTTAGATCAGACCACTCAGCGTTTTAACGTTGGCCTGGTCGCTATCACTGACGTGCAGAACGCCCGTTCACAATACGATACCGTGTTGGCAAACGAAGTTACCGCGCGCAACAATCTGGATAACGCGGTGGAACAACTGCGCCAGGTGACCGGTAACTACTACCCGGAACTGGCTTCGCTGAACGTTGACGGCTTCAAAACCAACAAACCGCAGGCGGTGAACGCACTGCTGAAAGAAGCGGAAAACCGCAACCTGACCTTATTGCAGGCGCGTTTGAGCCAGGATCTGGCGCGTGAACAGATTCGCCTGGCACAGGACGGTCATTTACCGACTCTGGACCTGACCGCATCTACTGGCGTATCTGATACTTCATACAGCGGTTCCAAAACCAACACCTCCCAGTATGACGACAGCAACATGGGCCAGAACAAAATCGGCCTGAGCTTCTCGCTGCCTATCTACCAGGGCGGAATGGTTAACTCGCAGGTGAAACAGGCGCAGTACAACTTTGTTGGCGCAAGCGAACAACTGGAAAGCGCACACCGCAGCGTGGTGCAGACCGTTCGTTCTTCGTTTAACAACATTAATGCGTCCATCAGTAGCATCAACGCATACAAACAAGCGGTTGTTTCTGCGCAAAGTTCTTTGGATGCGATGGAAGCCGGTTATTCCGTTGGTACACGTACCATCGTGGATGTATTGGATGCCACTACCACGCTGTACAACGCCAAGCAACAGCTGGCTAATGCGCGTTACACCTATCTTATCAATCAGTTAAACGTCAAATCCGCGCTCGGGACGCTGAACGAGCAGGATCTGGTGGCCCTGAACAATACGCTGGGTAAACCGGTATCCACTACCCCGGATACGATCGCCCCGCAAAACGCGCAGCAAGACGCCGCCGCGGATGGTTATACGTCCAACAGCACGACGCCAGCGGCGCAGCCGACAGCCGCACGTACAACCAGCAGCAACAGCACCAACCCGTTCCGTAATTAATGCTAATGACGGGGCTTCGGCCCCGTCTGAACGTAAGACAACGTAAAGATCCGCCCCTTCCTGCGCATTCTCGCCTCTTCCCGCTTCAATTTCGACCAGTCATCCTCTATTCTGAGCAGTATTTACCACTGGGTCCTGGAAGACATATATGAAACGGACAAAATCGATACATCACGCTTCGTTCCGCAAAAGCTGGAGCGCGCGCCATCTGACTCCTGTCGCCCTGGCAGTTACCGCTGTGTTTATGCTCGCGGGCTGTGAAAAGAGCGACGAAACGGTTTCGCTTTATCAAAACGCGGACGACTGCTCAGCAGCGAATCCGGGTAAAAGCGCCGAATGTACCACCGCGTTCAACAATGCGCTGAAAGAAGCGGAACGCACCGCGCCAAAATATGCCACTCGCGAAGACTGTATCGCTGAATTCGGCGAAGGCCAGTGCCAACAAGCACCTGCGCAAGCGGGTATGGCGCCGACCGGCGAAGGCCAGGCTCAGGCGCAGAATCAAAGCAGCGGCAGCTTCTGGATGCCGCTGATGGCAGGCTACATGATGGGCCGACTGATGGGCGGCGGAATGGGCGCTCAGCAGCCGCTGTTCAGCTCGAAAAACCCGGCCAGTCCGGCATACGGCAAGTACACTGACGCCAGCGGTAAAAACTACGGTGCAGCGACGCCGGGCCGCACCATGACCGTGCCGAAAACCGCCATGGCGCCGAAACCGGCCACCACCACTACCGTCACCCGCGGCGGATTTGGCGAATCTGTGGCTAAACAGAGCACCATGCAACGTAGCGCCAGCGGTACCACTACACGTTCAATGGGCGGCTGATGGTCATGGAAAGAGTCAGTATTGTTGAGCGCCCGGACTGGCGCGATAAGGCCACCGAATACGGTTTCAACTTTCACACCATGTACGGCGAGCCGTACTGGTGTGAAGACGCGTACTATAAGCTCACGCTTGCCCAGGTTGAAAAGCTGGAAGAGGTCACCGCAGAGCTGCATCAAATGTGCCTCAAAGTGGTGGAAAAGGTCATCGCCAGCGATGAGCTGATGACAAAATTCCGCATTCCGAAGCATACCTGGGGCTTTGTCCGCCAGTCCTGGCAGACACAGCAACCGTCGCTTTATTCTCGTCTGGATCTGGCGTGGGACGGCACAGGTGAACCCAAGCTGCTGGAAAACAACGCTGATACGCCAACGTCATTGTACGAAGCCGCGTTTTTCCAGTGGATCTGGCTGGAAGATCAGCTCAATGCCGGAAACCTGCCGGAAGGCAGCGATCAGTTCAACAGTCTGCAGGAAAAGCTGATCGAGCGTTTCACCGAGCTGCGTGAACAGTATGGTTTTCAACTGCTGCATCTGACCTGCTGTCGTGATACGGTCGAAGATCGCGGTACGATCCAGTACCTGCAGGATTGCGCTGCCGAGGCTGAGATCGCCACTGAATTCCTCTATGTCGAAGATATTGGCCTGGGTGAAAAAGGTCAGTTCACGGATATGCAGGATCAGGTTATTGCAAACCTGTTCAAGCTCTATCCGTGGGAATTCATGCTGCGTGAAATGTTCTCCACTAAGCTTGAAGACGCGGGCGTTCGCTGGCTGGAACCTGCCTGGAAGAGCATCATCTCCAACAAGGCGCTATTACCGCTGTTGTGGGAAATGTTCCCGAACCATCCGAACCTGTTGCCTGCTTATTTCGCCGAAGACGACTATCCGCAGATGGATAAATTCGTCGTTAAGCCAATCTTCTCGCGTGAAGGCGCTAACGTCTCCATCATCGAGAACGGGAAAACGATCGAAGCCGTGGAAGGGCCGTATGGCGAAGAAGGCATGATCGTCCAGCAGTTCCATCAGCTACCGAAATTTGGCGACAGCTATATGCTGATTGGCAGCTGGCTGATCAACGATCAACCCGCAGGCATCGGCATTCGTGAAGACAGAGCGTTGATCACTCAGGATCTCTCGCGCTTCTATCCGCATATTTTTGTCGAATAATCGTTGTGCCGGATGGCGACTCCGCTTTGCCCGGCCTACGGCATGAACCGTAGGCCCGATAAGCGCAGCGCCATCGGGCATTAATTACCCTACCTGCACCGACAGCATACTCAAACTGCCCATCTCAATACCGTCAACCGGGATCGTCACCGGTTCCTTACCGTCCCATGCGCCCAAAACGTACAGCAGCGGCAGATAGTGATCCGGCGTCGGGTTCGATAACGATCCACCTTCATGATCGAGGTAGTTGACCAGCGGGTGCTGTTCAACCGGTCCCTGCCATGTCAGGTTGGCCCTCACATAATCGTTGAATGAGGTCGCCCACGGGTATGGCGTGTTCTCACCGTGCCAACGCGCAGTACGCAGGTTGTGTACCACATTACCGCTGGCCACCAGCATAATGCCTTCATCACGCAACGCCGCCAGTTTGCGCCCCATCTCAAAATGCCAGGCCGCGGGTTTGGTACTGTCGACACTCAGCTGCACCATCGGAATGTCCGCATTCGGATACATCTTGATCAGCACGCCCCATGAGCCGTGGTCAAAGCCCCACGCTTCCTGGTCTAAGGTCACTGGCACCGGAGCAAGCATGTCAACCAGATGCTGAGCCAGTTCCGGTGAACCCGGGGCCGGGTAATGCGTGTCATACAGCGCCTGTGGAAAACCGCCAAAATCGTGGATTGTTTTTGGCGCTTCCATCGCCGTCACACCTGTTCCACGAGTGAACCAATGCGCCGACACCACAACAATGGCTTTCGGACGTGGCAACGTTTCCCCCAGTTGCTGCCAGGCACGGGTATAAACGTTATCTTCCAGAACATTCATCGGGCTACCGTGGCCCAAAAACAATGCTGGCATACGAGCTGAAGACATGATGATATCCTTACTGAGGGAGTCATTTTGATACCATCACAATACGCTTTTTCGGTTGATGAAGAACTCAGATAACCATGATGAAGATCATCAGTTATTTTGACGATCTGGCCCGAACAGCAGATTGATAAGGAGTTAGATTTGTCGATGTCAGTACCTTTACTTCTGACTTTACTGGCAGGCGCCGCCACGTTTATTGGCGCATTTCTCGGCGTGCTGGGGCAAAAACCCTCTAACCGCGCTCTTGCCTTTTCTTTAGGTTTCGCTGCCGGAATTATGTTACTGATATCCCTAATGGAGATGCTGCCCGCTGCGCTGGCCGCTGACGGCATGTCGCCGGTGTTGGGCTACGGGATGTTTATTGTGGGCTTGCTGGGCTACTTTGGCCTCGATCGTATACTGCCGCATGCTCACCCCCAGGATCTGGTGCAAAAAACCACGCAGCCTTTACCTGGTTCCATCCGGCGTACCGCGATTTTATTGACACTCGGCATTAGCCTGCACAACTTCCCGGAAGGAATTGCGACATTTGTTACCGCCAGCAGCAACCTCGAACTGGGCTTTGGTATTGCCCTTGCCGTCGCATTACACAATATTCCTGAAGGATTAGCCGTGGCGGGTCCGGTTTATGCGGCTACGGGATCTAAACGCACCGCGATATTCTGGGCCGGGATTTCGGGCATGGCAGAAATATTGGGCGGCGTACTGGCGTGGTTAATTCTCGGTAGTCTGATTTCGCCGGTAGTGATGGCGGCGATAATGGCGGCCGTCGCAGGTATTATGGTCGCGCTGTCCGTCGATGAATTGATGCCATTGGCAAAAGAGATCGATCCCAATAATAATCCCAGCTATGGGGTATTGTGCGGAATGTCGGTGATGGGGTTAAGTCTCGTCATTCTCCAGTCCATGGGAATCGGATAATCCAGAGGGCGGATGCCACCCTGCAAGTTTAACAGCATCCGCTCATCCATAGCAGAACGCGAAGGACTATTCCTGTCCCTTAACCGTGCCGTTATCTTCGCCAGATCGACGAAAGAGTTTGTTACGCGCCTCAAGCAGCGCATCTCTGTCCTGGCGGAACGCACGACAATAACGCTTCATATGACAATAATAACCCACCGCAACGAGTGCAATTAATACAATCCAATACCAGGCAATAAACATTCTTTTACCCTTAATATTTAACATCATTAAACATTTAACGTTAAAATTTTACACTACCTTATTCCAACCTACCCCTATAGTGGCATATTCCAGAAACAAATATATGATTTCGATCATATAAATAAGCGACTAAGCTAATAGCCCAGATCGTTATAAACAATTAAACTATGTCGACAAGATCACACAACACAATAATAAACATTGTTCTTAAAATATCTCGCCAATACTATTCAAATAATAAAAATTAGATTCTGCAGAACAATAAGCCTCATCAATATTAATTGATTCATCATTAAAGCAGCATCAGCAATACTATCCTTTGCTTAATTAACATCGTAAAAACATAATATATTCAGCACCATTATATTTACAGGTAATATAAGGAGATATATCCATGTTTACGCAATACCGAAAAACACTTCTCGCTGGAACGCTTGCACTGGCATTTGGATTAACTGTGGGGAATTCGTTTGCCGCAGGTTTTCAACCCGCCCAACCCGCAGGTAAACTGGGCGCAATAGTTGTTGATCCTTATGGAAATGCCCCACTTACCGCACTGATTGAATTAGATAGTCACGTTATTTCGGATGTTAAAGTCACCGTTCATGGTAAAGGTGAAAAAGGGGTTCCGGTTACTTATACCGTTGGCAAAGAATCACTCGCCACTTACGATGGCATTCCTGTTTTTGGCCTTTATCAAAAGTACGCTAATAAAGTTACCATCGAATATAAAGAAAATGGCAAGGCGATGAAGGAAGATTACGTGGTGCAAACATCCGCCATCGTTAATCACTACATGGATAACCGTTCTCTTTCTGATTTACAGCAAACTAAAGTTATTAAGGTTGCTCCCGGCTTTGAAGACCGTCTGTATCTGGTGAATACCCATACTTTCACCGCGCAGGGCGCAGAATTCCACTGGCATGGTGAAAAAGACAAAAATGCCGGCATCCTTGATGCGGGCCCCGCAGGTGGCGCATTACCCTTTGATATCGCCCCTTTTACCTTCGTCGTCGATACGGAAGGTGAATATCGTTGGTGGTTGGATCAGGATACCTTCTATGACGGCCATGACATGGATATCAATAAGCGCGGTTACCTGATGGGCATTCGGGAAACACCGCGCGGAACCTTCACCGCCGTGCAGGGTCAGCACTGGTATGAATTCGATATGATGGGACAGATTCTGGCCGACCATAAGCTGCCGCGTGGATTCCTTGACGCATCGCATGAATCGATCGAAACGGTCAATGACACCGTACTGCTTCGCGTAGGTAAACGGGATTATCGCAAGGAAGATGGCATTCACGTGCAAACTATCCGCGACCAGATTATTGAAGTCGACAGATCCGGTCGCGTTGTTGACGTATGGGATCTGACAAAAATTCTCGACCCGATGCGTGATGCCCTGCTGGGTGCACTGGACGCAGGCGCGGTATGCGTCAACGTCGACCTCGCGCACGCAGGCCAACAGGCGAAACTGGAGCCAGATACTCCCTATGGTGATGCCCTCGGTGTTGGTGCGGGTCGTAACTGGGCTCACGTCAACTCCATTGCCTATGACGCTAAAGATGACTCTATCATTATCTCTTCCCGTCATCAGGGGGTCGTAAAAATTGGTCGGGATAAACAGGTGAAGTGGATCCTGGCGCCATCTAAAGGTTGGAATAAAGCGCTGGCAAGCAAGTTGTTAAAACCGGTAGATGCTAAAGGCAACGTGCTAAAATGTGATGAAAATGGCAAGTGTGAAAATACTGATTTCGATTTTACCTACACCCAGCACACCGCATGGCTCTCCAGCAAAGGGACATTAACCATTTTTGATAACGGCGATGGTCGTGGACTCGAACAACCCGCTTTGCCGACGATGAAATACTCCCGTTTTGTCGAATATAAAATTGATGAGAAAAAAGGAACCGTCCAACAAATTTGGGAATACGGAAAAGAGCGCGGCTATGATTTTTATAGTCCTATCACTTCAGTTATCGAATATCAAAAAGATCGCGATACCATGTTTGGCTTTGGTGGATCGATTAATTTATTTGACGTTGGACAACCGACCATTGGCAAAATCAATGAAATTGACTACAAGACAAAAGAAGTCAAAGTTGAAATTGATGTCCTTTCCGATAAACCGAACCAAACACACTACCGTGCATTACTGGTCCACCCACAACAAATGTTTAAATAATCACGTTAGATTAAGGATTAATTATGTCGTCTAAATGGATCACTTCATTATTTAAAAGCGTGGTATTAACCGCCGTACTTGCCTCATCGTTTACAGCATCGGCTTTTACCGAGGGCACTGACTATATGGTGCTGGAGAAACCGATTCCTAATGCGGATAAGACGTTAATCAAAGTATTCAGCTACGCCTGTCCGTTCTGCTACAAATACGATAAAGCCGTAACGGCTCCCGTGTCAGAAAAAGTAGCCGACGTGGTTACCTTCACACCGTTTCATCTGGAAACCAAAGGGGAATACGGCAAACAGGCCAGTGAGGTATTTGCGGTAATGATCGCTAAGGATCAGGCAGCAGGAATTTCATTGTTTGACGCCAAATCTCAGTTCAAAAAAGCCAAGTTCGCCTATTACGCAGCCTACCACGACAAGAAAGAGCGCTGGTCAGACGGTAAAGATCCTGCCTCATTCATTAAGACGGGGCTGGATGCTGCGGGTATGAGTCAGGCGGATTTTGAAACCGCATTGAAGGACTCCGCCGTCCAGCAAACGCTGGAGAAATGGAAAGCGGCATATGATGTCGCCAAAATTCAGGGCGTACCGGCTTATGTCGTCAACGGCAAATACCTGATCTACACCAAAAACATCAAATCCATTGATTCTATGGCTGAGCTTGTCAGAGAGCTGGCGGCAAAATAAACAGGGACCCGGCTATGGCTTTCATTAAAGGACTGTGGCGAGACTTATGTATTGCACCGGTTGATACCCTGGTGAGATGGCAGGAACGGCGCTTTCTGTGGTTACTGATGGCTTGCGCAATGGGTGGGTTAATTATTCTGGCGCACTCTTTCTTCCAAATCTATCTCTACATGGCTCCCTGCGAACAATGTGTATACATTCGCTTTGCCATGTTCGTGATGGTTTTTGGTGGGCTAATCGCGGCGCTTAACCCCAAAAATGTTGTTCTGAAGCTCATCGGCTGCATCGCGGCATTTTACGGCAGCATCATGGGCATTAAGTTTTCCATCAAACTTAACAGCATTCATTATGCAGTACATAACCCGGACCCAGATTCACTGTTTGGCGTACAGGGATGTTCCACCGATCCGACCTTCCCGTTCAATTTGCCGCTGGCAAACTGGGCGCCAGAGTGGTTTAAGCCCACAGGAGACTGCGGCTATGATGCGCCCATCGTTCCCGATGGCGTGGCGCTCAGCAGTATGCAAAAGTGGTTTGTCGATCTGTACCAACAGTCGGAAGGTTGGTATCTCCTGCCGCCGTGGCATTTTATGAATATGGCGCAGGCCTGCCTGCTGGCTTTTGGCGTATGTTTGCTGCTGTTAGTGATAATGAGCGGCGCCTGGGCAATCAAACTGGCCAGAACTAAATAGCCAGACTGCAATAACAAAAAACCGAAGCCAGAAAACTGACTTCGGTTTTTTTATCCCTGGCACGACAAGCGTGGTAGTGAGCAATTAGCTGGCTTTACGCTCATGCGCCTGACGGTAAGCCACCAGATCTTCGATAGTGACCACAGCCATATTGTGCTTGCCGGCAAATTCGATGCACTCCGGCGCGCGCGCCATGGTGCCATCGTCATTGGTCAGTTCGCAAAGCACACCGGCGGGTTTAAAGCCTGCCAGCGTCATCAGATCGATGGTGGCTTCAGTGTGACCGCCGCGAGTCAACACACCGCCTGCCTGAGCGCGCAGCGGGAAAACGTGTCCCGGGCGGTTCAGATCGGAAGGTTTTGCGCCATCCTTAATTGCCGCACGTACCGTAGTGACACGGTCTGCCGCGGAAACGCCGGTGGTCACGCCTTCTGCGGCTTCAATGGTCACGGTAAAACCGGTACCGTAAGCACTGGTGTTATTTTCCACCATCATTGGCAGATCGAGCTGTTTGCGTCGGTCTTCAGTGATGCACAGGCAAACAATACCGCTGCCGTGACGGATGGTCAGCGCCATCTGTTCAACGGTCATGGTCTCTGCCGGGAAAACCATATCGCCTTCGTTTTCACGATCTTCGTCGTCAAGCACCATTACACCGCGTCCTTCACGCAGCGCAGACAGCGCATGTTCAACACGTTCGAAAGGCGTACCAAAAGAGGAAAGTAGCGTCTGATTCATGGTAAAAAAACCTCACTAAAATTATGGTTACCAGAATCAGGGCAGTCTTAGGAGTACCGTCTAAGCGGCAAAAAAATAACGTGAGCGGGTCCATGCCCGACTGGATCGTTACTCTCTCCCATCCGGACTCTAACCGTCGGCCCCGGAATTACACCGGATCTGCTGACCTTTGAGTTTGCACCCAAAGCGCTCGCGGGCTTTCAGCATTAAGCTGATTTACCGCCGGTGGGGAATTTCGCCCCGCCCTGAGAATAAGCGGGTTAACTATAACGCTATTGATTACCTTCATCAACGCCTTTACTCGACTTAGCTTCACACAATTCTGGTTTATGCCTGCGCCCATTCGCACTACAATAAGCAGCAACACGTACCAGTTCAGGGAAACCACAATGATTGACCCGAAAAAAATTGAGCAGATTGCTCGTCAGGTTCACGAGTCGATGCCGAAAGGGATCCGGGAGTTTGGGGAAGACGTCGAGAAGAAAATTCGTCAAACGCTGCAGTCACAACTGACCCGTCTGGACCTGGTAAGCCGTGAAGAGTTTGATGTGCAGACTCAGGTTTTGCTGCGTACCCGTGAAAAGTTGGCGCTGCTTGAACAACGCCTGACTGAGCTGGAAGCGCGTGAAAAAACGGCAGACGTTAAGCCTGCCCCTGCGATCCCCTCAGTCGATCCGCAAGAGTAAAAACGACAACGGGCCGCAAGGCCCGTTTTTTGTTAGTGTTCCAGTTCGAGTTTCTTCGCCTCTGTCGCCTGCTGGCAGTACAGCGCATAACGTTTACAAAACCAGCTACGATGTTCCTCATCCATATTGCCCGTGACGGCCTGGATATCAACAGGGTGGCCCTCAGCCTGCATCCTGGCAAAACTGCGGGCCAGGAAATCGAAATTGTTCATTGAATACATGTTGCTGTGCATGAGCATACCCTCCAGTTATTGAATATCTGCTAAGGCCATATGCTTTTTCTGATTTCAGTATTTCCCTATACGCGAAATGGTTTTGTACATAATGTGCGCAAATTTATAGCCCAGGCTCACACTTTCCTATGAAACCTACGCCTCGTGCGGAGAGTGAAAAGATGCTGCAGCAAAACGCGACAATCGCCGCCTTTGAGACAGAGCGTCATCGTAAAGCTGAACCGCTGAAAAACAGTCCACAGCCTGTTGAAAAAACCACTGAAGAATAAGAAACAGAAATGCCGGATGGCAACGCTCACGCGTTTTATCCGGCCCACAATCTCGTAGATCGAATAAGGTGTTTCCACCGCCATCCGGCAAACTTCCCGGCGATTATTTATCGCTGTCTTTTTGGATCTTTTTGATGATATTAGTCGTTGAGCAGCCGTCTTCGAAGTTCAACACCAGCACTTCACCGCCGTTCGCCCACACCTCTTTGCTGCCCGCAATATCTTCCGGCTTATAATCGCCGCCTTTTACCAGCAGATCCGGCAGGATGCCCGCAATCAGACGCTGCGGTGTATCTTCTTCAAAAGAGACCACCCAGTCGACGGCCTCCAGCGCGCCCAGTACGATCATCCGCTGTTCCAGCGGGTTGACCGGACGCGTTTCGCCTTTCAGACGTTTGGTCGAAGCATCGCTGTTTACCGCTACGATCAAGCGATCGCCCAGCTTGCGCGCGTTTGCCAGATAGGAGACGTGCCCCGCATGCAAAATGTCGAACACCCCGTTGGTCATTACCACTTTCTCACCGCGCTTGCGGGCGCTGGCAACGGCCTGTTTCAGCTCAGATTCGCTCATCACGCCAAAACCAGTATCTGCCCGACCGCGCACGGCGTTTTCCAGTTCAATGGGAGAAACGGTTGAAGTCCCCAGTTTACCTACGACAACACCGGCTGCGGCATTAGCAAAGTAGCACGCTTCTTCCAGAGAGTTACCCGCCGCCAGCGTCGCCGCCAGCACGCCAATAACCGTATCGCCCGCGCCGGTCACGTCATACACTTCCTGCGCCTGGGTCGGCATATGCAGCGGTGCTTTGCCCGGTTGCAGCAGCGTCATCCCCTGCTCGGAACGCGTGATCAGCAAAGAGGAAAGGTCGAAATCAGCAATCAATTTCATGCCGCGTTCCACCAGCTCATCTTCGCTTTTGCACTTACCAACAACCGCTTCAAACTCAGACAGATTCGGCGTCAGCAGCGTAGCGCCACGGTAGCGTTCAAAATCGGTTCCTTTCGGATCGATAAGCACCGGAACTCCGGCCTTACGCGCCAGCGCAATCATCTGCTGCACGCTTGCCAGCGCGCCTTTGGCGTAATCAGAGAGCACCAGCGCGCCGATAGAACCCAGCGCCTGATTAATACGCTCGTGCAACGGCTGCGGATCCACACCTTCAAAACCTTCTTCGAAATCCAGGCGAATCAGCTGCTGGTTACGGGAAAGTACGCGCAGTTTGGTAATCGTCGGATGGGTTGGTACGGAGACGAAATCACATTTTACGTTCACATCCGCCAGCGTTTTGCTCAGCGCACGCGCCGCGTCGTCAATACCGGTCAGGCCCACCAGACGCGAATTCGCTCCCAGGGAGGCAATGTTCATCGCCACGTTTGCTGCGCCACCGGGACGTTCTTCGATGGTATCCACTTTCACCACCGGAACCGGCGCTTCAGGCGAAATACGGCTGGTAGGACCGTACCAGTAGCGATCCAGCATCACATCACCGACAACCATGACTCCTGCACGTTCAAACTCTGGCAGCGTTACTTTCATTCCTGTCTCCTGAGAGATTCTCTGAGGGTCTTAAAATTTGCGCGCGATAATAGCACACTTCACTCGGCAACCAGCCACTTCTGCCAGCTGTCGCGCACCAGCGTACGTTCAGCCTCAAAGCACTCTGGCGCCACATGGCCCGGAAGCTCCTGCAAGGCAAGATGGTGAAGTTCATCACGCAGCGTCGTATAAGCATGGGTAAGCGCCAGCGCCTCCTGCTCTTCCATAATGTCATTTTGCGCCAGTAATTCCAGAATGCGCACGTTATCCGACCAACGCGTCAGCTTCGGTTTTTCATGGGCATAGCGCAGCACCAGGTATTGCGTAATGAACTCAATATCGGTAATGCCGCCTTCGTCCGCTTTGATATCAAAACGATCGCGATGCTTATTGCCCAAATGAGCACGCATTTTCTCACGCATTTCGCGCACCTCGGTTTGCAAGGTTTTTCCATCGCGGACGAGGGTCATGATATCGCGACGCACCGCGTCAAACTGAGAGGTCAACTGGGGGTCACCGTATACTACGCGCGCGCGCACCAGCGCCTGATGTTCCCATGTCCAGGCTTCGTTACGCTGGTAATCGGCGAAAGCATCCGCTGATGTTACCAGCATCCCCGCCGCACCGGACGGACGCAGCCGCGCATCCACTTCATACAAAATACCGGAGGAGGTACGGGTACTGAAAAGGTGCATAATGCGCTGCGCAAGACGCAGATAGAACTGTCGCCCGTCAATCTCACGTTCGCCATCCGTCATTACATCCATCGGACAATCGTGCAGGAAGATCAGATCGAGATCCGAGCTGTAACCCAACTCCCAGCCGCCCAGCTTGCCATAGCCGACCACGGCAAAACCGCGTCCCTCGCGATCGCCAAGATGGGTGGGTTGCCCGTAGCGAGCGACCATCTGCGTCCACGCCTGCTGTACTACCGCATCAATCATAGCTTCCGCCAGCCAGGTTAAGTGATCGCTCACCTTCATCACCGGCAACGTACCGGCGATATCAGCCGCGGCAATACGTAACAGCTGGGTTTGCTTAAACTGGCGCAGCGCTTCCAGTTGTTGCTCTTCGTCATCTTCCGGCACGCGCAGTAAATACTGGCGCAGCTCATCACGGTAGGCATCTGTCGCCGTGGGTTGATACAGCGTGTTCGGATCCAGCAGCTCGTCGAGCAACAGCGGATAGCGCGCCAACTGGCTGGCGACCATCGGCGAGGCGGCACAGAGTGAAATCAGGTGTTTGAGCGCGCCGGGAAATTCGCTCAGCAGCTCCAGATAGGTTGTACGGGTGACAATGCCCACCAGCAGCGGCGTAATGCGCGATAGCGGAACTGAGGCGTCGTCACGCGAACAGACGTCGCTCAGCAGATGCGGCATTAGATGATCCAGCACCTGGCGTCCGCGTGGGCCAATGGTGCGTTTATCCAGCTCTTTGCGAAAATCCGCGATCAGTGACAGGACGCGTCGCCGATCGTCATCCGCCAGATGCGTCAGCACCGGCGTGGTGTCATCTTCCTGTAAGGCGTCCTGCCACAGTTCGCGCCACTGTTCTGACAGCGACTCCTCCTGAGTTTCGGCTTCGTCATCGCCAATTAGTTCGTTAAATACCCGTCGCACATTGTGCATATGGCTCGCCAGCACATCGGTCAACTGCTGCCAGTCATCAACGTTCATTCCCCACGCCAGCCGCGCACGATTCAGTTCATCACCCGGCAGCGTCTGGGTCTGTTCATCATTGATGCTTTGCAGCAGGTTTTCCAGACGGCGTAAATAGAGATAGGCGGCGCGCAGTTGCTCCGCATCGGTGTCTGGCAACAGGTTTAACGCATTGATGGCGCTCAGCGTCGGTAACAGTGAGCGGGATTGCAGCGACGGCTCGCGTCCGCCGCGAATAAGCTGGAATACCTGCACGATAAATTCGATTTCACGAATACCGCCCGCCCCCAGCTTAATGTTGTCCTTCAGTCCGCGACGTCGCACTTCACGGGCAATCATCCCTTTCATGTTACGCAGAGACTGGATCACGCTGAAATCGATATAACGACGGAAGACAAATGGTCGCAGCATGGCGCGGAGTTCATTGACGTAAGTGCCATCGGCATCGCCCATAATGCGGGCTTTGACCATTGCATAACGTTCCCAGTCGCGGCCTTGTTCCTGGTAATAATCCTCCAGCGCGGAGAAGCTCAGCACCAGTGGACCACTGTCGCCAAATGGGCGTAGGCGCATGTCCACCCGATAAACAAAGCCATCCATTGTGGGCTGGTCCAGGACCTTGATGAGCCGCTGGCCCATACGGGTAAAGAACTGCGCGTTATCCAGCTCGCGTCGCCCGCCCTGCGTACTGCCGTGCTCCGGCCAGGCAAAAATCAGGTCGATATCGGAGGAAAAATTCAGCTCGCCGCCGCCCAGTTTCCCCATGCCTAAAATCAGCAGCGGTTGCGCAACACCTTCTGGATTACAAGGCGTTCCCCATTCTCGACAGCAGGCGGCGTATAACCAGTCACGCGCGGCAACGATCAGCGTTTCAGCCAGATGGCTTAGCTGCTGCAAGATACTCTCTTCCGTCACCAGCGACAGCGTCTGCGCCCACGCGATACGCACCATAATGCGACGGCGAAACAGGCGTAGCTCACGCATCAGCGTGTTTTCATCGCTGACGTCGGTCAACGCCTGCTGTAACCAGGCGGCATAGTGTCGCCATTCGTCCGCCTGAGGCGCTGCGCGTTCCAGCTCGACCAGCCATTCAGGATGGGCAATAAGGCTGTCGCGAACAAAATCACTGAATGTAAGCACTGACTTCGCCTGCACGCTAAGCGAGGACTCAGATATTGTTGTTGGCAGCCGCTCAACAACGGTCGGCCAGTACTGCTGTAACGGTGAAGAGAGCTGCTTCATTTATGAGTTATCCTTTGAATAGCGCCAAATGGCGGCCTCAGTCCTGATTATCGTTTTCCGCTGTGCAGCCAGAACGGTTCCAGCGCGATTGCCTCATTGCGGTAGTGTTCAATTTCAATATATTGGTTGGCCGCAATGGCGTGACGCAGGCCCTGCCAGTTGGCGATCCATTCCGAGGCGACATTTTCGTCATAATATCCCGCCAGCATCAGCATGCTATCAATGTTGCGCGTCAGGCGTGGAAGCTGATCGGCATAGCGATCGCCCAGCGGCTGAGCAAAAGCGGTTTTCAGTTCGGCGGCATGGCGCGAGAGATGAATATCTGAGAAACGCTTGAAGGAGTCGGCAATTTTACCCTGCGCCTTCGCATCAAGGAACGGCTGCCATCCTTTGGTTACCAGCCATTCGGTCAGCGCCAGTTTTGCCATCGCCGTTTGTGTGTTGTAAACCGCCGAAACGGCAGAAACGTCCGACGCCATGATTGCTTCCGACTGGGTCAGCAAATCACGTAGGTGAGCGCTCGCTTTTCGTGGCACATTACCGCCAAACAGCATCAGAATGTGGCGCACCAGGTCCATTGCCGCCAGTACCTCGGATTTCGCCCCCTTGACGCCGCGTACCCACAGCTCTTCATGGTACTGCCACTGGGATAATGCCAGCTCCAGCGCCGCTTCCAGACCTTGCTCGATGCTCGCCTTCGCCGGAACCCGCAAAATGCGCGTCGGTTTGAGTTCACGCGGCGCATTCCCCTGAGCCAAATGATAGCCACGCGCCGCTTTGCTCAGGCTGCCCTGACGTAAACCGGTTTGCGAAACCAGCTGATTTGCCAGCTTCAATACCGCACGGGTATCGCCGCTTAGCAGTTCCAGTTCAAGCTCACAGACAGGCTCCGCAAACTCGCCCGCTTTCACTTCCCCAAGGTCGAGGGCTATCTCAATCCGGCTACCGTCAACATCAAGGCACCATTTTTCACGGTAAAAATCGGTGCTAAACAGCGGCTGCACCTGAGAAGCGAGTTCCGTGGGTAGCTTGCCATCAGGCCAGACTTCAGCGGGAAACAGGGCGAGCTCCAGCTCAGGCGTGCTCAGCGCAACGTTATATTCTGGTCGCTGATGCAGACCGCCCGTTACCCGTCCGGCAATTTTCATGGTCATTTCATAATGACCGTTTTCCCCGCGAATACGCAGGCCCATATCGTGACCACGCAACCAGGCATCCGGCGTTTCGTAGTAGATATTCAGCAACTGGCTGGGCGCGTGACGCTCTCCTCCCAGCGTATTCAGACGCTCACGTAGCGCATCTACAGCATCACTATTGACGATAAATTTTAATTCGATTTCCTGGGCCATGGTCTTGTACTTATGGGTTATGTCACAGTTGAGAAAACTGACTGCGAACTAAGTTCGTTCTTAATGGTCAAGTAGATAGTATTTTGCGCCAAATTGCCATGCAACGAGCAATTTGACGGGCGTAAAAGTTTCGGGTGGTGGCAAAAAGGACACAGATGATTCCGATTGATGTCGAATGCTTTGCGTAGAGACACTGATGCCACTACTATCGTTCCACTTTCTATGACAATAACGACAGCCTGATGCCAAAATTACGCCTGATTGGATTAACTTTACTCGCACTTAGCGCCACTGCAGTCTCACATGCCGAAGAAAAGCGCTATGTCTCTGACGAACTGAACACCTGGGTCCGCAGCGGTCCGGGAGATAATTATCGCCTCGTGGGTACGGTTAACGCCGGCGAGGAAGTCACGCTATTACAGACCGATGCCAACACCAACTATGCCCAGGTGAAAGACAGCACCGGACGTACCGCCTGGATCCCACTGAAAGAGCTGAACAGTACGCCAAGCCTGCGTACCCGCGTTCCCGATCTGGAAAACCAGGTTAAGACGCTGACAGATAAGCTCAATAATATCGATACCACGTGGAATCAGCGCACCGCCGATATGCAGCAAAAAGTGGCGCAAAGCGACAGCGTGATCGACGGGCTGAAACAAGAAAATCAGAAGCTGAAAAACGAACTTATCGTGGCGCAAAAGAAGGTGAGCGCAGCCAACCTGCAGCTTGATGACAAACAGCGCACCATCATCATGCAGTGGTTTATGTACGGCGGCGGCGTGCTGGGTCTTGGTCTGCTGCTCGGCCTGGTTCTGCCGCACATGATCCCAAGCCGTAAACGCAAAGATCGCTGGATGAACTGAATCGCCTTCTCCGCCACACTGACATATGATTAAGGGATGATTTTTTTCAAAAGGAAAGTGGCGTGAAGATTTATCTGGTCGGTGGTGCTGTTCGGGATGCGTTAATAGGGCTACCGGTTAAAGATAAAGATTGGGTTGTTGTCGGCGCCACGCCACAAGAAATGCTCGATGCGGGCTACCAGCAGGTAGGCCGCGATTTTCCCGTGTTTCTGCATCCGCAAACCCGGGAAGAGTATGCGCTGGCGCGAACCGAGCGTAAATCAGGCTCGGGGTATACCGGGTTCACCTGTTACGCCGCGCCGGATGTAACGCTGGAGGACGATCTTCAACGTCGCGACCTGACCATCAACGCAATGGCCTGCGATGACGACGGGAAGATTATCGACCCGTATAACGGAGGCAGCGATCTGCAAAACCGTCTGCTGCGCCATGTTTCTCCCGCCTTTAGCGAAGATCCGCTGCGCGTACTGCGCGTGGCGCGCTTTGCTGCCCGCTATGCGCACCTCGGTTTTCGTATCGCTGACGAAACCATGACATTGATGCGCGACATGACCGCTGCCGGTGAACTGGAACATCTGACGTCAGAGCGGGTGTGGAAAGAAACGGAAAACGCCTTAACTACCCGTAATCCCCAGGTGTTCTTTCAGGTTCTGCGCGACTGCGGTGCGCTGCGCGTTCTGTTTCCTGAAGTTGATGCCCTGTTCGGCGTTCCAGCGCCCGCGAAGTGGCACCCGGAAATCGATACCGGTATTCACACCCTGATGACGCTGTCGATGGCCGCCATGTTAAGCCCCGAGGTCGACGTGCGCTTTGCCACGTTGTGCCACGATCTTGGCAAAGCATTAACGCCTAAAGCGCTGTGGCCACGCCATCACGGTCATGGTCCGGCGGGCGTCAAGTTGGTCGAGCAACTGTGTCAACGCCTGCGCGTACCAAATGACATCCGTGATTTAGCCAAACTGGTGGCGGAGTTCCACGATCTCATTCATACCTTCCCAATCCTGCAGCCAAAAACCATCGTTAAGCTGTTTGATTCCATCGATGCATGGCGTAAACCACAGCGCGTGGAGCAAATCGCTCTGACCAGCGAGGCAGACGTGCGTGGGCGTACCGGCTTTGAAGCGGCGGATTATCCGCAAGGCAGGCTGTTGCGTGAAGCCTGGCAGATTGCGCAGGCGGTGCCAACGAAAGACGTCGTTGAGGCAGGATTCAAAGGTCAGGCGATTCGCGAGGAATTGACCCGGCGTCGTATTGCGGCGGTGGCCACCTGGAAGCAAGAAAAGGCGATCGGTTAAAAAACTTGCCCCTGTAAAGGGGCAAGTTGAGCTCTTATCAGACGGAATTATTCTTTGATAAATTGAATAGAAGAAACTTTATCATTAAAGCCATCACGTATTGCGGCACTGCCGGCCGTGATATCGATATAATTGCCTTTATAATTCCCGTTTGCATATAGCCGCGCTTTGTAACCCTGAGCGACCTGAATTGAAGATAGCGCATCATTGAGGCTGTAAGTTGACAGATCCTTAATGTCACCATCCATAACAAGAGAACGCCCTTCCAGTCCGTAGTTCTCGTAAGCAATGGCCTTGATAATTTTTACGGATGATATCGCATTATTACCACTACTCAGCGCGGAGTTACTTTCCAGAAGCGCTATTTTTGTCCCCGAATAATTACAGTTTGTAAAAGCATTCACACCCAAACTACCCTCAGCAATTTTTACTGAAGAGATAGTGTCATTCATTTTTTTGCCTGTTGCGGATTTAACATCGGCTAAACATGAAATATCATCATTAGTCTGAATATCATCACCCAGATAATTTATATCAGTGTAGAGCGTTGCACCTTTCTCTTTTGCAACTGAGGTAGTCAGAATATCATCAACAATATTCCCTAACTCATAATCTGCCGTATCGCCACTGATATCCCAGATAATCGCACCACCAAATCCTTGCTGGTTGATGTAATCTACTTTTTCACGAATAGATTGCGGATCATCATAGGTTAAAAACTCCTGACTGCCTACGCTATATAAATAAGGAACATGTGACTGCGGATCCCAATACCGTTTGTATTCGCCACTGGCTAGTTTTTCTTTCAGAACATACCACGGGTTGGTGCCAGTATATTGCCCCTCATCATCCCATGCGCCTTTTACAGACGCCTCACCCGGCGCGAATAGCCCCGGCAGTCCCGCTTCAATTTGTGTAGCAGGAACAGACCCCCATCCTCTTCCGTAATATGGAACGCCCATCATTAATTTTTCTTTAGGAATCTGCCAAACATCCGCATATTCACTCATCGCAGAGGAGACATTCAACTTCTGATCGTCATCTTTTTGATTGGCGAAAAGCGGAGCATTGTGGCCCGTTTTTGCATCAAAAGCGCCGTGAATGTCGTATGCCATCACGTTGATACTGTCGAGGTAATCTGCGGTGACAGCCGGGTTAATATAAGCCACATTGTTATGGTTGGTTGTGACAGCGGCAGAAAGTTGATAGTACTTATCGTCTTTGCGCCCCTGCTCATCAAGTTTGGCGCGTAATGATTTGATAAGTTTAGTAAACTGCGCTTTTTCGCTGTCGTTGTCCGGATACTCCCAGTCAATATCCAGACCATCAAAATTCCATGCATGGACATAATCGACCATGCTGTTCGCCAACTTCTCAACGCCTTCATCTGTGCGAGTTGCCGCTTCAAACACGCCTTCCTGTGAGTTATCCCAACCACCAACAGAAAGCATAAACGTGACATTATTTTTTTCTGTAAGCTTGTCAAGCTCACGCATTAAATTAGGCGCCTGCGTAGTATCATGCATCGTCACTACACCGTTTTTAACTACGGCAAAACCATAGTTAAGATGGCTCAGGCCCTTATAGTTCACCTTATCGGGGGTAAAGTAATTATGCGCCTCGTAAACCCCCCATTCAGGAAAATAGCCAATCACTTTGCGCTGTGATTTAACCCTTTTCTTCTCACTATTTTGCAGTTCTTCCGCTTTCTGCCCTGTATAAGGGGTAAACTGAAATTCTGAGTAAATGTTAAAATTGACTTTATCGCCCTTTTTCCATACAGAATCCGTGGAAGGACTAACCCCTTGATCAACCCACCATTGCGCCGTCCAGTAATAGCCCAGGAAGCGAACTTTCTCTCCACCTCTATAGGTAGAGTTTGGATCATAAGGCTGGGATATAATAGCAAGCTCATCCTTGGCAGCAATAATCCCATAGGTTGAACCCGGAAAGTTATTCTGACTTTCGTCAGTATAGGCTTCCCAGGTATTTCCCAAATCTTTCGAAATCATCATCCAGGCATCAAGGCCAGAAAAACTATTGGTATCATCGTTATGCGTAACAGAAGCCGCAGATGCCAGGAAAGGAACCCCTATGGCGGCAAAAATAACTGACTGTGCAATCTTGTTTAATTTCATAACTTACTCCATTCAAACGCCATCCATTTAAGAAACAAATATATGTAAATTTAACTTTGCTGCAGTCACATTATTTAACAAAGAAAATAAAGCATACAACTTTTTATGCAGTGTTTAATTAAAAATAAGATTAAAGTGATGAATTAATTTCCCATATAAATCATCTGTACCATAGAATGCTGGCACAACAATTATATACAGTATATTAATTAAAGCGGATTATTCATTTTAAAAATGAAAACATCCTGTAAACAAACAGGATGTTTTCATCAAATTATTCAGAAAAAGACCACATAGACGGCGGCCGCAACAATAAAGCGGTAAATCGCAAACGGAATAAACGAGATGCGTTTAATCAGTTGCAGGAAGGTTTTGATCGCCACCAGCGCCACGATAAACGCTGTCACGAAACCGACTGCAAACATCGGAATATCTGACGCGCTGAGGAAAGACCAGCTCTTGTAGAGATCCAGGACGGTCGCGCCCATCATCATCGGCACCGCCAGTAGGAAAGAAAACTCAGATGCCGCGTAACGACTCACCCCCATCAGCATACCGCCAGAAATCGTCGCCCCGGAGCGGGAAAAACCCGGCCACAACGCCAGACACTGGAAACAACCGATCATAAACGCCTGGCGATAGGTCATATCATCCAGCCCCGGCGCGCGCGGCTCTTTCGGCTTCAGGCATTCTGCGGCTATCAGCAGCAGGCCCCCTACCACCAGCGCATACATCACGTTGATCGGGTTAAACAGCGATTTGATGGTATCGTGGAAAATCAGCCCCAGGACAACGGCCGGAATCATCCCGAGCAGGATATGACCCAGCGTCAACCGACCTTTGCCAGTACCTTCGTGTGGGGCTTTGCCAAAGTGAATGCCAATCAGGCCAAACAGACGTCGCCAGAACATCACCACGACGGCCAGAATAGAGCCCAGTTGGATCACCACTTCAAATGTTTTTGCGGTATCACCCTCAAAACCCAACAGGTGGCCAACAATAATCATATGGCCGGTACTGGAAACGGGTAAAAACTCCGTCAAACCTTCGACCACACCCAAAATTGCCGCCACCAGCAGCGAGTGCATATCACTCATCAATAAACCCCTACATAAAGAAACCACGGCAAAAAAGAGCCGACGAAAGGACCCTTTTATACCTGTTTGTTTTAGAAATTATTAAATTAATTATTTTCTTTCAGATTATTGCCACGCTCAATGATAACCCCGACGTTTGCCGCACGCGCCACCGCGCCAGGCTTACTGAGTTTGATACGCACCCATGGGGAATTAAAGCGACTCAGCAGGAGGTCCGCCACCTCTTCCGCTACGCGCTCTACCAGCGCAAAACGTCCGCCTTCCACATGATTAACAACCGTTTGAGCAATATCAGCATAGCTCAGGCAATCTGCGACATCATCGCTTTTAGCCGATTTACGGTTATCCCATGCCATTTCGATATCGAACACCAATTTTTGCTCGATCGTTTGTTCCCAGTCGTAAACACCGATAGTGGTGATTACTGAAAGTTGCTCTATAAATACAATATCCATCACGACCCGCCTGCTTTTTGACTAACCCGGATACCACTTCCGGCGAAATATGCGTATTATCCATAGAAGTAGCGTTTTACACGACATTTTCAAAACGGAACAGCTTATGAGTGCAATCGCGCCTGGAATGATTATCTTCGCGTACCTCTGCGGCTCTATTTCCAGTGCCATTCTGGTATGCCGCCTCGCTGGATTGCCGGACCCGCGTGACAGCGGCTCCGGCAATCCGGGCGCGACAAACGTGCTGCGCATCGGTGGTAAGGGAGCCGCCGTCGCCGTACTGATTTTCGACGTACTGAAAGGCATGTTACCCGTCTGGGGCGCCTATGCGCTAGGCGTCAGCCCCTTCTGGCTGGGATTGATAGCGATCGCTGCCTGTCTGGGACACATCTGGCCGGTATTCTTCGGCTTTAAGGGTGGGAAAGGCGTTGCCACCGCCTTTGGCGCAATTGCGCCAATTGGTTGGGACTTAACGGGCGTAATGGCGGGAACCTGGCTGCTGACCGTCTTGCTCAGCGGCTATTCGTCGTTGGGCGCTATCGTCAGCGCGCTGATCGCTCCCTTTTATGTCTGGTGGTTTAATCCCCAGTTCACTTTCCCGGTTTCCATGTTGTCGTGCTTAATTCTGCTACGTCACCATGACAACATTCAGCGTCTGTGGCGCCGTCAGGAGCCGAAGATCTGGACCAAACTGAAGAAAAAACGCGAAAGAGATCCTGAGTGACGGTACTGCCGGATGGCGACGCTAAAGCGTCTTATCCGGCCTGCAACCTACGGGATTTGATACCCTTCCACTGGCTTGCCTAATCTGTGCTGGCACCACGTCGCCAGAAACTCCACACACACGCGAAGCTTCACGCTGCGATACAGCGGCTCCTGATAAACCGCCCAGATATTGGCGCTCTGTGCATAGTCCGGAAGTACACGCACCAGTTCACCGCTTGCCAGAAACGGTTGTACGTCCCATTCGGAACGCAACATGATCCCTTTTCCCTGCAGCGCCCACTGCAACACAATCTCACCGCTGTTCGATGAAAGATGCCCGGCTACCTTGACCGATTTTTTCTCCTGACCGTTATCCAGCTCCCACACTCCGTGGGTCATATCGCGTTCTTTGGTGACCAGACAATCGTGCCGACTTAATTCCTGTAGCGTCATCGGCTCGCCATATTTTTGTAAATAGGTCGGGGCCGCACACAATATTCTTTTGTTTTTCGTTAACAAATGCGCAATATAATAATCAGGGATTTCATCATTAATACGAATATCTAAATCGATATTATCCTGCGCCAAATCAATTTGCCGATCGTAAAGCTCAAAATGCACCTGTAACTCAGGATAACTATGCATCAGTTCGGTAATGGCCGGCGCAATATAGCTGCGCCCAAAGCCAAAGCTACAGCCGATACGAATCATCCCCGCCGGGCGCGTTTTGATTTGCGTGACGTCATCAACCAGATGCTGGTAGCCCGCGAGGATCGCCTGCGCATGTTCATAGCAACGTTGACCACTTTCCGTTAACGCCACGCCGCGCGCAGAGCGGTTAAGCAACGTCGTCCCCAGCGTGGATTCGAGAATTTGAATACGTTTTGTCACAAACGCAGGCGTCTGCCCCAGCGTGGCGGCAGCGGCGCTAAAGCTGCCGCTATGAACAATTTCAACCAGCACCTGCAGGTCTTTCGCCAGGGGATACGTGTTCAGCATGGTCGGTATATCCGTAATGTTGTTAACCGCAGTGTAATTCCCTCACGCGTATTAAACCCTGCCTTTGCGCAATTTTTATTGCCTTACCTGGACATCATTCACGAACTGTTAATTGGATATTCACAGTGGCAAATAATATAAAACCACACTTTTAGTGATAGTTTGTGGCGGAGAATTTATTTCCAGAAAATAAAAGAACTGGAGTTTACAAGATGAGCAATCAAAATAACCAAAATGCGATAAATACGCTGACAAACATTGTCGCGAACTTTACCGCCATGATTTCTACCCGTATGCCCGACGACGTGGTGGATAAATTAAAACAGCTGCGGGAAGGCGAAGACTCGCCGATGGGTAAAATCATCTACCACACCATGTTTGACAACATGCAGAAGGCGATTGATCTGAACCGTCCGGCCTGCCAGGACACCGGCGAGATTATGTTCTTTGTAAAGGTCGGTTCCCGTTTTCCGCTGTTGGGTGAGCTGCAAAGCATCCTGAAACAAGCCGTTGAAGACGCCACGGTCAAAGCGCCGCTGCGCCATAACGCGGTAGAGATTTTTGACGAAGTGAATACCGGTAAAAATACCGGCACCGGTGTACCGTGGGTTACCTGGGACATCATTCCTGATAATGATGACGCGGAAATCGAAGTCTACATGGCAGGCGGCGGCTGTACCCTGCCAGGACGCTCGAAAGTGTTAATGCCTTCAGAAGGCTACGAAGGCGTAGTGAAATTTGTCTTCGAAAATATCTCCACGTTGGCCGTTAACGCCTGCCCGCCGGTGCTGGTGGGCGTAGGCATTGCCACCTCAGTAGAAACTGCCGCAGTGCTCTCCCGTAAAGCGGTGCTGCGTCCTATCGGCTCACGTCATCCCAATCCAAAAGCGGCCGAACTGGAACTGCGTCTGGAAGAAGGACTTAACCGCCTGGGCATTGGTCCGCAGGGGTTGACCGGCAATAGCTCCGTTATGGGCGTGCATATCGAATCCGCCGCGCGCCACCCGTCGACTATCGGCGTTGCTGTTTCCACCGGCTGCTGGGCGCACCGTCGCGGCACGCTGTTGGTTCATGCTGATCTCTCCTTCGAAAATCTGTCTCACACCCGGAGCGCGTTATGAAAAAGATCCTCACCACCCCGATTAAAGCCGAAGATCTGGAAGATATTCGCGTTGGCGATGTCATTTACCTGAGCGGTACGCTGGTGACCTGCCGCGACGTGTGCCACCGTCGCCTGATCGAACTGAAGCGCCCAATTCCTTATGATCTGAACGGCAAGGCTATTTTCCACGCAGGCCCAATTGTGCGTAAGAACGGTGATAAATGGGAGATGGTCTCCGTCGGTCCAACCACCAGTATGCGTATGGAAGCTTTTGAGAAAGAGTTTATCGAGCAGACCGGCGTCAAGCTGGTGGTCGGTAAAGGCGGTATGGGACCGTTGACAGAAGAAGGCTGCAAGCAGTTCAAAGCGCTGCATGTGATCTTCCCGGCAGGTTGCGCCGTACTGGCGGCCACTCAGGTTGAAGAGATTGAAGAAGTGCACTGGACGGAGCTGGGCATGCCGGAATCCTTGTGGGTATGTCGGGTCAAAGAGTTCGGCCCGCTGATTGTGTCCATCGACACCCACGGCAACAACCTGATCGCCGAAAACAAAAAGCTGTTCGCTGAACGCCGCGATCCCATCGTGGAAGAGATTTGCGAGCACGTGCACTACATCAAATAACCCTTCCGGAGAGGCACAGAGCCTCTCCCCTTTCGCAGGGATATCACAATGGCACCTTTAGCTGGTTGGTGGCGATACCTGGCTCCGCTGGTGGTCATCGCCATTATTGCTGTTTTACCCGTCCCCACCGGTCTTGAGAGCCACACCTGGCTCTATTTTGCCGTCTTTACCGGTGTGATTGTGGGGCTCATTCTGGAACCTGTACCCGGCGCGGTCGTGGCGATGATTGGTATTTCGATCATCGCCGTACTTTCACCGTGGATCCTGTTCAGCCCGGAACAACTCGCGCAGGACGGTTTTAAATTTACCGCCAAATCGCTGTCGTGGGCCGTTTCTGGCTTTTCTAACTCGGTGATCTGGCTGATTTTCGCGGCCTTTATGTTTGGTACCGGCTATGAGAAAACCGGTCTCGGTCGGCGTATCGCGCTGATGTTAGTGAAAAAGATGGGGCACCGGACGTTATTCCTCGGTTACGCGGTGATGTTCTCCGAGCTTATCCTCGCCCCCGTCACGCCTTCTAACTCCGCGCGCGGGGCCGGGATAATCTACCCGATTATCCGCAACCTGCCGCCGCTGTATAACTCACAGCCCAATGACGCCAGTTCACGTTCTATTGGCTCCTACATCATGTGGATGGGCATTGTCGCCGACTGCGTCACCAGCGCGATTTTCTTAACGGCGATGGCGCCGAACCTGCTGCTGATCGGCCTGATGAAAGGCGCATCTCATACGGCGCTCAGTTGGGGCGACTGGTTCTTGGGTATGCTGCCGCTGAGCATTTTACTGGTGCTGATCGTGCCCTGGCTGGCATATATGTTGTACCCGCCGGTGCTGAAATCCGGCGATCAGGTGCCGCGCTGGGCGGATACAGAATTAAAAGCGATGGGACCGCTCTGCGCACGTGAGAAAAAGATGCTCGGGCTGATGGTCGGCGCGCTGGTGTTGTGGATCTTCGGTGGCGATTATATTGACGCCGCAATGGTCGGTTACAGCGTGGTGGCATTGATGCTGGTACTGCGCATCATCAGTTGGGATGACATCGTCAGTAATAAAGCCGCATGGAACGTCTTTTTCTGGCTGGCCTCGTTAATAACCCTGGCGACCGGGCTGAATAACACCGGTTTTATTACCTGGTTCGGCAAGCTGCTGGCAAACGGGCTGAGCGGCTATTCACCGATCATGGTGATGGTGGCGCTCATCGTGGTCTTTTATTTACTGCGCTACTTCTTTGCCAGCGCCACGGCGTATACCTCCGCCCTTGCGCCGATGATGATCGCCGCCGCGCTGGCGATGCCGGAAATCCCGTTGCCGGTCTTCTGCCTGATGGTCGGCGCCGCTATTGGCCTGGGCAGTATTCTGACCCCCTACGCCACCGGCCCAAGCCCTATCTACTACGGCAGCGGCTATTTGCCAACGGTTGACTACTGGCGGCTGGGCGCTATTTTTGGCCTGATTTTCCTCGTGCTGCTGGTGATCACCGGTCTGGTCTGGATGCCTCTCGTTTTACAGTAAAATCCCATTGGGGCGACGTCTTGTCGCCCCTTTATCCATAAGCTTCTCATATGATCGATTTCCCGATGCGCTGAGGCATACTTTTTTGTACGCAAACACCCTCATGCTGATAAGGGAAACGCTCTGGACACGCTGGCGCACGAGACACTCACACGAGGCTGGCAGGCCGAACTGGATCTGCACTTTACCCGCACCGGGCACAAAACGGTGCTCGCCTCGGCGCGTCACTATGGACCTTTGACGGTTCAACGTCCGTTTTATCCCGAAGAAGAGGTATGTCACCTCTATTTGCTTCATCCACCTGGCGGGATCGTCGGCGGGGATGAGCTACATATTTCCGTATCACTCGATGAAAACAGCCATGCGTTAATCACTCAGCCCGGCGCGGGAAAATTTTATCGCAGCCGTGGGCCGCAGGCGTTGCTACGCCAGCATTTCACGCTCGCCCCGCACGCCACGCTGGAGTGGCTGCCGCAGGATACGATCTTCTTTCCCGGCGCTAATGCCACCGTCCAGTCCGTATTTCATCTGACGTCCGCAAGCCATTTGCTGGCCTGGGATCTGCTGTGTCTCGGACGCCCTGTCATGCAGGAAACGTTCAGCCACGGCACGCTACAAAACCGTCTGGAAGTGTGGCGGGATGGGCAACCGCTACTGATAGAGCGTTTGCAGATGCAGGCAGGGAATCTGAGCGGCGTCGCACATCATCCCTGGATTGGTACGTTGCTGTGTTACCCGGCCAACGAACACATGCTGGAGGGAACGCGCGAGCGGCTTACGCCATTGGGGGATTATGCCGGGGCAACGCTTAACGACTCGCTGCTGACAATCCGCTTTCTGGCGAACGACAACCTGATTGTTCAGCGCGTTATGCGTGACATCTGGCAATTTCTGCGCCCGCTGCTGACACACAAAGCGCCCATGCTACCGCGAATCTGGCAAACCTAAGAGGCCCATTATGGAACTGACCCCCAGAGAAAAAGACAAGCTGTTGCTGTTTACCGCCGCGCTGGTGGCAGAACGTCGCCTGGCCCGCGGGCTGAAGCTGAATTACCCGGAATCAGTGGCGCTGATTAGCGCTTTCATTATGGAAGGGGCGCGCGACGGGCAAACCGTGGCCGCGCTGATGGAAGACGGGCGTCACGTGCTGCGCCGCGATCAGGTGATGGAAGGCGTACCAGAGATGATCCCGGATATTCAGGTTGAAGCCACATTCCCGGACGGTTCGAAACTGGTCACCGTCCACAACCCGATCGTCTAAGGAGCGGCAATGATCCCAGGTGAGTATCAGCTCTTAGCAGGCAACATTGCGATCAATCAGGGGCGCGAAACCTGCACGATCGTAGTGGAGAATCACGGCGACAGACCCATCCAGGTGGGATCGCACTATCACTTTTACGAGGTGAACCCAGCGCTGCGCTTTGACAGGGCAGCTACGCGGGGCTTTCGTCTTAACATTGCCGCAGGTACAGCGGTACGTTTTGAACCGGGGCAAAAGCGCGAAGTCGAACTGGTGCGCGTCGCTGGCGCACAAAGGATGGTGGGTTTTCGCAGTGAAGTGATGGGCGCGCTGGAGGCAGATAATGAGTAACATTTCCCGCCAGGCATACGCCGACATGTTTGGCCCAACCACCGGCGATAAAGTACGTCTGGCGGATACTGACCTGTGGATCGAGGTAGAAAAAGACTTCACCACCTACGGCGAAGAGGTCAAATTCGGCGGCGGAAAAGTGATCCGCGACGGTATGGGCCAGGGACAAATGCGCGCCCAGGCGTGTGTGGATCTGGTGATAACCAATGCGCTGATCGTTGATCACTGGGGGATCGTCAAAGCGGATATCGGCATCAAAGACGGCAGGATCTTCGCCATCGGCAAAGCGGGTAATCCCGATATTCAGCCCAATGTCACAATCCCGATAGGCGTAGGAACAGAAGTCATCGCCGGAGAAGGCAAGATCGTCACCGCGGGCGGCGTGGATACGCATATTCACTGGATCTGCCCGCAGCAGGCGCAAGAAGCGCTGGTTTCAGGCGTGACGACGATGATCGGCGGCGGTACTGGTCCGGCCGCAGGCACCAATGCCACCACCTGCACGCCGGGCCCGTGGTACATCGCCCGCATGCTGCAGGCGGCAGACACGTTGCCGGTTAACATCGGTTTGCTGGGCAAAGGCAATGGTTCAAACCCTGACGCCCTGCGCGAGCAAATCAGCGCAGGCGCCATTGGCCTGAAGATCCACGAAGACTGGGGCGCCACGCCTGCCGCTATCGACTGTGCGCTGACCGTGGCCGACGAAATGGACATTCAGGTGGCGCTGCACAGCGACACGCTCAATGAGTCCGGTTTTGTTGAGGATACGCTGGCAGCGATCGGCGATCGCACCATTCATACCTTCCATACCGAAGGCGCAGGTGGCGGCCATGCGCCGGATATCATCACCGCCTGCGCACATCCGAATATTTTGCCCTCCTCCACCAACCCGACGCTGCCTTATACCGTCAACACCATCGACGAGCATCTCGACATGCTGATGGTCTGCCACCATCTCGATCCAGATATCGCTGAAGACGTCGCCTTCGCCGAATCGCGCATTCGCCGGGAAACGATTGCTGCCGAGGATGTGCTGCATGATATTGGCGCGTTTTCCCTGACCTCGTCCGATTCACAGGCGATGGGGCGCGTGGGCGAAGTGATCCTGCGCACCTGGCAGGTGGCGCACCGCATGAAGGTTCAGCGTGGTCCGCTGGCAGAAGAAATCGGCGACAACGACAATCAGCGTGTTAAACGCTACATCGCCAAGTACACCATCAATCCGGCGTTGACCCACGGTATCGCCCACGAAGTCGGCTCGGTTGAGCCCGGTAAACTGGCCGACCTGGTGCTGTGGTCGCCGGCCTTTTTTGGCGTAAAACCGGCGACCATCGTGAAGGGCGGGATGATCGCCTGCGCGCCGATGGGTGATATCAACGCCTCAATCCCTACCCCGCAGCCGGTGCATTACCGCATGATGTTCGGCGCGCTTGGCGCAGCGCGGCATCACACCCGTCTAACCTTTATTTCACAGGCTGCCGACGCGCAAAACGTCCCGCAGCAACTTAATTTGCAAAGCACTATCGCCGTCGTCAAAGGCTGCCGGACGGTAAAAAAGGCTGACATGATCCACAACGCTCTGCAGCCTAATATCACCGTCGATGCCCAGACCTACGAGGTACGCATTGATGGTGAACTGATTACCAGCGACCCGGCAGACGTTTTGCCGATGGCGCAACGCTATTTCCTGTTTTAAGGAGTGAGGATGATCTACCTGACCCAACGCCTTGACCACGCCCACCGCGTCACCGCAAGCGTCACGCTACCCATTGATGTTCGGGTAAAAAGCCGCGCCAGAGTGGCGCTGAGCGATGGCCGCGAAGCCGGATTAATGCTACCGCGCGGTTTACTGTTACGCGGCGGCGATCTGCTGACTACCGACGATGGCCGCGAGGTGATCGAAGTGATCGCCGCGCCGGAGTCGGTTTCCGTCGTACGCTGCGCCGACCCTTTTTTGCTCGCCAAAGCCTGTTACCACCTTGGTAATCGCCACGTGCCATTACAGATCCTGCCCGATGAGCTGCGCTACCACCACGATCATGTGCTGGACGATATGCTGCGCCAGTTCAACCTCGAGGTGGCGTTTGCCCAGTTGCCGTTTGAGCCGGAAGCGGGTGCCTATGCGAGCGAGTCACACGGGCATCATCACGGCCATGCGCACTGATGCATAGCACCCAACAGCTGCGCCTGATGCAGCTCGCCAGCAGCAGTCTCCCGGTGGGATCGTTTACCTGGTCTCAGGGTCTGGAGTGGGCGGTGGAAATCGGCTGGGTGAAAAGCGTCGATGACTTCTCTGACTGGCAAATTCAGCAGATGGAGCACAACTTTTTTACCGTCGACTTACCGCTGCTGGCGAGATTGTATCGCGCCTGTGAGCAGGACGATCTCGCCGCCGCGCGCCGCTGGACCGCTTACCTGCTGGCCTGTCGGGAAACCCGCGAACTGCGGGATGAAGAACGCAGCCGGGGCATCGCCTTTACGAGGCTGGTCACCGACTGGGAACCAGACTGTTCCCGGGAATGGCGCACGCTCTTTACCGACAGCCAGCTGTGCGGCATGGCCTGGCTGGGCGTACGCTGGAAAATCCCCCTGACGAACCTGGCATTAAGCCTCGGCTACAGCTGGATTGAGAGCGCAGTGATGGCAGGCGTCAAACTGGTTCCCTTTGGCCAGCAGGCAGCGCAGCGGTTGATTATTTCGCTTGGCGATCGTTACGCGCAAGGTCTGGCACAAGCGCTGGCGTGTCCTGATGCCAGCCTCGGATCCGCAACGCCGTTAGCCGCCATCGCGTCTGCCCGGCATGAAACCCAATATTCCCGCTTATTCCGTTCCTGAGGAGAAAAAATGAGTGATTACAAGCATCCCCTGCGCGTGGGCGTTGGCGGCCCGGTTGGCTCCGGCAAAACAGCGCTGCTGGAAGCGTTATGTAAAGCCATGCGCAGCAGCTATCAACTGGCGGTCGTGACTAACGATATCTACACCAAAGAAGATCAGCGCATTCTCACCGAAGCAGGCGCCCTGGAACCGGACAGAATAGTTGGTGTGGAAACTGGCGGCTGTCCACATACCGCCATCCGCGAAGATGCGTCGATGAATCTGGCCGCGGTCGAAGCGCTGAGCGAGAAATTCGGCAACCTGGATCTGATTTTTGTGGAAAGCGGCGGCGATAACCTGAGCGCTACCTTCAGCCCGGAATTAGCGGATCTGACAATCTACGTGATCGACGTTGCCGAAGGCGAGAAGATCCCGCGTAAAGGCGGGCCGGGGATCACCAAATCCGATTTTCTGGTGATCAACAAAACCGATCTGGCCCCTTACGTAGGCGCTTCGCTGGAGGTGATGGAACGCGATACCCTGCGCATGCGCGGCGAGCGTCCGTGGACGTTTACTAACCTGAAGGCGGGCGACGGTCTGGCGACGATTATTGCGTTTCTGGAAGAGAAAGGAATGTTGCGGGTGTAGCGCGGTTTATCGCCGGGTGGCGGCTTCGCCTGACCCGGCCTACGGTTTTGTTGGCCCGGTAAGCAAAGCCACCACCGGGCAAAAAACTCACGCCGCCGGTAATTCCGCCAGCGGCCAGCGTGGACGCACGGTCACGCCAAGATCCGCCGTTGCGCCCGCTTTAAAACGCACCATCCCCGCGTAGGCGATCATCGCCCCGTTGTCGGTACAAAATTCCGGGCGCGCATAGAACACTTCGCCGCGGCGTTTTTGCATCATTTCGGCCAGTTTTGCGCGCAGCGTGCGGTTAGCGCTCACGCCCCCCGCCATCACCAGACGTTTAAAACCGGTTTGATCCAGCGCGCGTTTGCACTTGATCATCAGCGTATCAACCACCGCATCTTCAAAGGCACGGGCGATATCTGCACGCGTTTGATCGTCATTTTCGTTATTACGAATCGTATTCGCGGCGAAGGTTTTCAGGCCGGAGAAGCTGAAATCCAGCCCCGGACGGTCGGTCATCGGACGCGGGAAGACAAAGCGTTTTTCCACACCCTGTGACGCCAGCTTAGACAGCATTGGGCCGCCAGGATAATCCAGCCCCAGCAGCTTGGCGGTTTTGTCGAACGCTTCACCTGCCGCGTCATCAATCGATTCACCCAGTAATTCATACTGACCGATACCAGTGACGCTAATCAGTTGCGTGTGCCCACCGGAAACCAGCAGCGCGACGAACGGAAAAGCAGGAGGATTCTCTTCCAGCATCGGCGCCAGCAAATGCCCTTCCATGTGGTGCACAGGAATTGCCGGCACGCCCCAGGCGAACGCCAGCGAACGTCCTACGGTTGCGCCGACCAGCAGCGCGCCAACCAGACCAGGACCTGCGGTGTACGCCACCGCATCGATCTCTTTTGCCGTGAGCCCCGCTTCTTTCAGCGCGGCCTGAATCAGCGGTACGGTTTTACGTACGTGATCGCGCGAGGCCAGTTCTGGCACTACGCCGCCGTAGTCAGCGTGTAATTTCACCTGACTATACAATTGGTTGGCTAAAAGACCTTTTTCATCGTCGTAAATGGCGATGCCGGTTTCATCGCAGGATGTTTCAATACCCAGTACACGCATGACTTGTTTTACCTCGCTCTATTACCGCGCAGTGTAGGACCAATGCGGGTTGATGTAAAACTTTGTTCGCCCCAGGCGCATGCCTCGTGTATACTCCTTGTCCTTATAAAAGTCCCTTTCAAAATCGCGTGGGTGCTTTACAAAGCAGCAGCAATTGCAGTAAAATTCCGCACCATTTTGAAATAAGCTGGCGTTGATGCCAGCGGCAAACCGAATTTATTAAAGGTGAGAGTTACATGCCGGTAATTAAAGTACGTGAAAACGAGCCGTTCGACGTAGCACTGCGTCGCTTCAAGCGTTCATGCGAAAAAGCAGGTGTTCTGGCGGAAGTTCGTCGTCGTGAGTTCTATGAAAAACCGACTACCGAACGTAAGCGCGCTAAAGCTTCTGCTGTGAAACGTCACGCGAAGAAACTGGCTCGCGAAAACGCACGCCGTACTCGTCTGTACTAATTCATTGAGAGCTAAAGCTCTCAATTCAGACTGAGTTGTAGTTGTAAGGCCGTGCTTCCGGAAGGAATGCGCGGCTTATTTTCGTTTATACACGTCATCATTCAAGCTGCCTCTGCGTTGGCTGCAGTCGTTCACCCCAGTCACGTACTGATGTACGCTCCTGAGGATTCGCTCCCTTGCCGCCTTGATGCATCCTGAATGATTTTGTGTATGTGAGTCATAACAAAATAAACGGGGCATATGGCTGGACGAATTCCACGTGTATTTATTAATGACCTGCTGGCAAGAACCGACATCGTCGATCTCATCGACGCGCGGGTAAAGCTGAAAAAGCAGGGCAAAAATTATCACGCGTGCTGTCCGTTCCATAACGAAAAAACCCCCTCTTTCACCGTAAACGGTGAAAAACAGTTTTATCACTGCTTTGGGTGTGGCGCGCATGGCAACGCCGTCGACTTTCTCATGAACTACGACAAGCTCGAGTTTGTGGAAACCGTCGAAGAACTGGCCGCAATGCACAACCTTGAAGTGCCCTATGAAGCAGGCAGTGGCCCCAGTCAGATAGAGCGCCATCAACGGCAAAGCCTTTATCAATTGATGGACGGCCTGAACACTTTTTATCAACAGTCTTTGATGCAGCCCGCCGCTACCCCTGCGCGCCAGTACCTGGAAAAGCGAGGATTAAGTAGCGACGTTATCACCCGTTTTGCTATTGGTTTTGCCCCCCCCGGCTGGGATAACGTCCTGAAACGGTTTGGCGGCAATGCTGAGAATCGCAAATCGTTGGTCGATGCGGGGATGTTGGTCACCAACGATCAGGGACGCAGTTACGATCGTTTTCGCGAACGGGTGATGTTCCCCATCCGCGACAAACGTGGTCGGGTCATTGGTTTTGGTGGACGCGTGCTGGGCGATGCCCTGCCGAAGTATCTGAACTCCCCGGAAACCGATATTTTCCATAAAGGTCGCCAGCTGTATGGCCTTTATGAAGCCCAGCAGGATAACGCCGATCCACAGCGCCTGTTAGTGGTGGAAGGTTATATGGATGTGGTGGCGCTGGCGCAATACGGCATTAACTACGCCGTGGCATCCCTTGGGACGTCAACCACCGCCGATCACATCCAGCTGTTGTTTCGCGCGACGAACAACGTGATTTGCTGCTACGACGGCGACCGCGCCGGACGCGACGCAGCATGGCGCGCGCTGGAAACCGCACTGCCTTATATGACAGACGGCCGCCAGCTACGCTTTATGTTTTTACCTGATGGCGAAGATCCCGATACGTTAGTGCGTAAAGAAGGGAAAGAGGCTTTCGAAGCCCGGATGGAGCAGGCGTTGCCGCTCTCCGCGTTTTTATTTAATAGCCTGTTGCCACAGGTAGATTTGAGTACCCCGGACGGACGCGCGCAGCTCAGCACGCTGGCGCTGCCACTGATCACTCAGGTGCCGGGCGAAACGTTGCGCATTTATCTGCGACAGGAGTTGGGAAACAAGCTCGGCATTCTGGATGACAGCCAGCTTGAACGTTTAATGCCAAAACTGGCAGAAAATGGCGCTTCCCGCCCTGTTCCACAGCTAAAACGTACGACCATGCGTATACTTATAGGGTTGCTGGTGCAAAACCCGGACCTTGCTCCGCTGGTTCCGCCGTTAGGCGCGCTGGACAGCAATAAGCTGCCTGGACTTGGCTTATTCAGAGAACTGGTCAACACTTGTCTGGCTCAGCCAGGCCTGACCACCGGCCAACTTTTAGAGCACTATCGTGGCACAAATGATGCTGCAACCCTTGAAAAACTGTCGATGTGGGACGATATAGCAGATAAAGATATCGCAGAAAAAACCTTCACCGACTCACTCAACCATATGTTTGATTCGATGCTTGAACTGCGCCAGGAAGAGTTGATAGCTCGTGAGCGCACACACGGTTTAAGCAGCGAAGAACGCCGGGAACTCTGGACGCTGAACCAGGAACTGGCCAAGAAATAAGAGAAAGACAAAATCATTCGCGTTGTATCAAGGCAGCAAGTGAACGAACGCCTGGGAGTGTACATAAGTACATGACCAGGAAGAGAGAACGCAGCTAACGCAGAGACAACGTGAAAGATGAAGTATTTAACGGCTTAACTGCCGAATATCGATCGGGAAGCCCCCGACAGCCGCACGGAGAGGCAGCGGCAAAATATAAGTATGCCCTCGTTTTGCCGTTGGCGGTTTTACCGCCCAACACCAATCAAACGAATTAAGTGTGGATACCGTCTTATGGAGCAAAACCCGCAGTCACAGCTGAAGCTTCTTGTCCAACGTGGTAAGGAGCAAGGCTATCTGACCTATGCCGAGGTCAATGACCATCTGCCGGAAGATATCGTCGATTCAGATCAAATCGAAGACATCATCCAAATGATCAATGACATGGGTATTCAGGTGATGGAAGAAGCACCTGATGCCGATGATCTGCTGCTTGCTGAAACCTCCAACAGCACCGATGAAGACGCGGAAGAAGCGGCTGCCCAGGTTCTGTCCAGCGTTGAGTCCGAAATCGGCCGTACAACTGACCCGGTCCGCATGTACATGCGTGAAATGGGTACCGTTGAACTGTTAACCCGTGAAGGCGAAATCGACATCGCTAAGCGCATCGAAGACGGAATTAACCAGGTTCAATGCTCCGTTGCTGAATACCCGGAAGCCATCACCTATCTGCTTGAGCAATACGATCGCGTAGAAGCTGAAGAAGCGCGTCTGTCCGATCTCATCACCGGCTTTGTCGATCCTAACGCGGAAGAAGACATGGCGCCAACGGCGACCCACGTCGGTTCTGAACTCTCTCAAGAAGAGATGGATGAAGATGAAGACGAAGATGAAGAAGATGACGACGACAGCAGCGATGACGACAACAGCATCGACCCTGAATTAGCGCGTGAAAAATTCGCTGAGCTGCGTACCCAGTACGAAATCACCCGCGATACGATCAAGGCCAAAGGCCGCAGCCATGCTGCCGCGCAGGAAGAAATTCAGAAGCTGTCTGAAGTGTTCAAACAGTTCCGCCTGGTGCCGAAGCAGTTCGACTACCTGGTAAACAGCATGCGCGTCATGATGGACCGCGTGCGTACTCAGGAACGTCTGATCATGAAGCTCTGCGTTGAGCAGTGCAAAATGCCGAAGAAAAACTTCATCACTCTGTTCACTGGCAATGAAACCAGCGAAACCTGGTTCAACGCGGCAATCGCGATGAACAAACCGTGGTCTGAAAAACTGCACGACGTGGCAGATGACGTTCACCGCGGCCTGCAGAAACTGCAGCAGATTGAAGAAGAAACCGGCCTGACCATCGAGCAGGTTAAAGATATCAACCGTCGCATGTCCATCGGTGAGGCGAAAGCCCGTCGTGCGAAAAAAGAGATGGTTGAAGCGAACTTACGTCTGGTTATCTCTATCGCCAAGAAATACACCAACCGTGGTCTGCAGTTCCTGGATCTGATTCAGGAAGGCAACATCGGTCTGATGAAAGCGGTTGATAAGTTTGAATACCGTCGTGGTTACAAGTTCTCCACCTACGCAACCTGGTGGATCCGTCAGGCAATTACCCGCTCTATCGCGGATCAGGCGCGTACCATCCGTATTCCGGTGCATATGATTGAGACCATTAACAAGCTCAACCGTATTTCCCGTCAGATGCTGCAAGAGATGGGCCGTGAGCCGACGCCGGAAGAGCTGGCTGAACGCATGCTGATGCCGGAAGACAAGATCCGTAAAGTGCTGAAGATCGCCAAAGAGCCTATCTCCATGGAAACGCCGATCGGCGACGATGAAGATTCGCATCTGGGTGATTTCATCGAGGATACCACCCTCGAGCTGCCGCTGGACTCTGCCACTACCGAGAGCCTGCGTGCGGCAACGCACGACGTTCTGGCTGGCCTGACCGCTCGTGAAGCGAAAGTTCTGCGTATGCGTTTCGGTATCGATATGAACACCGACCACACGCTGGAAGAAGTGGGTAAACAGTTCGACGTTACCCGCGAACGTATCCGTCAGATCGAAGCGAAGGCGCTGCGTAAACTGCGCCACCCGAGCCGTTCTGAAGTGCTGCGTAGCTTCCTCGACGATTAATCTCGCCGTATAAGTTCAAACGCCACCGCAAGGTGGCGTTTTTATTTACATCCCGCGCATGACCAGCGCGTCATCCAGCTCACGATACGCCTCCACCAGCTTATCCAGTGTAATCCGGCTCAATCCGCTGGGATTTGGCAATACCCAAATATGGGTCGCGCCAATGGTCAGCGTCTGCTTTCCCCACTGCGCTCCGCGCTGACTGAAGCCTTGCTCGAACGCCTGCTTGCCAAGAATCGCCAGCGCGGCGGGCTGATAGTCATCAATCTTTTCAATAAGCTTACGGCCACCGCTACGCATCTCCTGTAGCTTCACTTCATTAGCCTGTACCGTTGGCCTGTCGACAAACTTGGTCACGCCACAGCGGAAATCCAGCAGGTGTTGCGCCTCTTCTGGTTTCAGTTGGCGATCGGTAAATCCCGCCTGATGGATGACCTTCCAGAAGCGATTGGCGGGATGCGCAAAGGGGAACCCCGTACCTGCGGAAGATAGCCCCGGATTGATGCCGCAAAACACCACCCGCAGCCCTGGTGCCAGTATGTCCTTAACCATAATTACTCCGAACAATACATCAGAGTAACAGTATAACGGACTGAAAATACATTGTTTATAAAATCAGCATCCGTACGCTTATGTCTGGATTGCGACGCGGAGTTACTTTATAATCCACCGCCACGGCCCCTTAGCTCAGTGGTTAGAGCAGGCGACTCATAATCGCTTGGTCGCTGGTTCAAGTCCAGCAGGGGCCACCAAATTTTAGCTTTAAAATCATATGATTAAGCCACTCTATCGAGTGGCTTTTTTGTTGCGGAAATGGCAACTGTCCCCTTTTTGTCCCCTAAGAATCGATTTGATGCTTGTAGCACGCTAACCTGCCCACACTTCTGGCTGGGTAATGAAGAACCAATAATTACCTCAAGTTCCTGCAAATCTTTTTTTTCTCTATCTCTATTTAGTGGTAGAAAGAATCTAGAAATTTCGGACGCGGGTTCAATTCCCGTCGCTTAACCGAATAAAACAAATGGTTAAGTGATAACGCAGTCTTTTTTGCCCAGTGTCACAGTGCGTCCACTGGGATAAGTTTCTGATAGGCGGTAGTAAGTGATTGGATCAACCACTAAGGACTAGTTGCGTATGAGTAGCAATAAGCAACCCAAACAACCCAAACAACCCAAACAACCCAAACAACCCAAACAACCTAAGCTAGACGGCGAAAAGCTCTTAGAAAATGCAGTTGCATCTATACAGCTAGGTATCGAAGATTTTCAGCTTTCATCAAAGCCTGCGGACGAAGATGGCAACCCTGCCCGTGCACTTTCTGCTGTTAGGAATCTGTACGCGGGGATGCTCCTGCTTTTCAAATACAAAATTGCTGATTGTGTAACTTCCCCTGAAGAGGCATATGAATTAATTCATAATCCTCCGGTTAAGATTTTGCCTCACCCTGATGGAGAAGGTGGAGTTGAGTGGAAACCTAACGGGAAATTTAAAACCACCACAATTGATGTCCCTGGCATTGAGGAGAGGTTCAAAACCTTCAATATCGAAGTGGACTGGTCTGCCATAAAAAAATTGCAGGATTGCCGTAATCACCTGGAACACTTACACCCTGCTAATACCTTAGGCGAGGTTGCTGGATTCGTTGCTGATTTGTTCCCTGTGTTAACAGACTTCATATCTGATGAGCTGAAAAAATCTCCTCAAGAGATGCTAGGAGACTCATGGAAAATAATGCTCCAGCACGAACAATTCTATAATGAGAAAATCGATGAATGCGATGAATCTTGGGAAGAAGCAGGGATTCCTGAGGGAATGGCAAAATATAAAGAAAATTGCACGTGTGATGAATGCGGCTCAAGCCTGATTCGGGCTTCTCAGCATTGTATTGATAGCCACCTAACAGTTGCAGATGACAGTGAAAAATTTACCTATCTTTGTGTGGCTTGCGGGAAAGAAGAGCTTTTTGCCCCCCTTCTTTTTCAGGCCTTTGAGGAGGAATATTTTTACTGGCCTCCCAATGGAGATGAGCCAACATATGAACACTGCGAGGAGTGTGGTCAAGAAGCATTCGTGATAGAAGAGCAGTCATGCCGCTGGTGTGGCGCTGAGTTAGAGTCTCATTCTTGCGCGCTGTGCGACGAACCTTTAACTCAAAGTGACCAGTACAACTTTGGTTTATGTAGTTATCACGCCCATATGGCTGAAAAACATGCCAACAGCTGATTAATTTATTAATGTTTGAGCTAAACATACATAAGTTTAGCTCACTCATTGAGCCAAATAAACTTTCGATTTCACAAACATTCGGCTCATAGATGTTCGTTTGTGCTCAATGGCATCAGCCAGTGCCTGCTGTTCTGTCTTATAGGCTTCTCCGGGTAACTTGTTCCATGAGCCAGTGATTTTGATGGCTGCATGCCAGCCCTCTGCCGATTCCCAGATGGCGTACATGCTGCCCCAGTTCCCAAAAACATGGTGTGCCTAGAGTACGTCACCACGTGACAAAATCCGGAACATCGCGCCGTCTATTTGCAACCCTCTCATACCCTCACCTCTTAAATTTTCTGTATATAATCACAGTATAATTCGTGCACTTCTTTTCAGTCCAACTTTTTGACCTTGCATCTCTTCAGGCCTTGTCACGGCTGGCTTTATCAATTTGCAGTCGTGTTACCGCTGCGCCTGATTTGATCTTCTGAAAGTGACACAAAATTAATTTTTCTCTTTAATATCTGATAGTTAAAGTTTTTCACAGATCCTCTGTAGATCCTTCAAACTGAAAAACACTGAAATCCCTTTCACTCTTTTCAGTTTGAGTTCTCTTGCAAAGCCCCAACACTGGCGCGGGCTGGCGATATAGTTTGTAAAAAATTCCGACTGAAAAAACTTTCCGATCCAAAAACCGCAGGCGGGTGCGGTGTAGTGCCGTTTTTGTCTGCGAAAGATTTATTTTGTCAGCGTGTAGCGCCGTCAGCGTAACGTGACAGCACAGATCCTTTTGTGGTGTTGCGCGGTAGTGGTCAGATAAAAGAAGCGCTTAGAATGCGTCTGGTGAGGTCTGGGAATGGGTACAAAAAAGCCCGCATTACGCGCGGGCTGATGGGATGATCAGGCGATTATTTTCTGGTACTTACTCCGGGTCTGTCCTGCCCTCTCTGCCGTCTGGGTAAATGCTCCGGCATTGGTTGGCGTACCAACGCTGGGGTGTGAATGGCTCGCACATTGCTGCGCCAGCTCTGCCAGTAAATCAATGGTATCCAGCATCATGGTCAGTGTGTTGACGCTCTCACTGCCAATATGGACGGTTGGCCCCATAATCTGCTGACCGCCCGCCGCCACCGATTTACGCAATGCGGCAATCTTTTCAGTCAGGGTTCCCCCAACATCAACATCCACGGCACCGGCCACCTTAGTGGACTGTTTCCCGGTTATGTCAGTTTCATCATTCCCTTCAATGCTGGCCAGCCTGTTGCCTTTCACGGCCTGGCTATAATCCCCTGCACTGACCTGCTGAATGGCTCCGGCCATCAGAGTGGCGGTACCCAGTACAGTGGTCTTATCGGTAGCCTTAATCGTGGTTTCACGGCTGACCAGATCACGCTGTTCTGTATCAGCTTTAACCATCCGCGCCATCGATGTTTCACTGATGGTCTGATCGGTCTGTCTCACCCAGTCGCCAGCCTGGGTAACACGCTGCGACACTTCCGCCCGCTGCTGTTGCAGCTGCTCACCGGGTTTAACATCCGGCAGACTGGTACCATCCGGCAGCGTCTGCCTGATGAACGGTTTATCCGGGCGACCTCCGGTAAACGCAACTTCAACCAGCGTCCCTTCTGGCGGGAACTGGAACATGCCGGAGTCATTACCGGCCATAGGTACCGGCAGCGGCACCGCAGAATAAACCGGTGTCTGGTTGTCCGGGTTGCCGTCTGCATCAAGCAGCTGCACATCAACGGCATAGCGCGGCCGGAACGGATCGGCAAAATTACCACTTTTCACAGCCTCACTGAGTGCCACCACTCTGGCCAGTTTTGGTAGATGCAGCCCGGAAGCCAGTTCCGGGTAATGGCTTTCAATCTGGCGCTGTGCAGGTGTTTTCTGTAATGGCTGACCTGTTGCGCGGTTTCTGGGTGTCCAAGTGACGGCCATTGTGTCATTGGTCAGATGAACTTTGGTTACGCGTTCCCCGTTCAGCTCCACACCCGGCCGCAGACTCTGGATCACCGGCAGCGTAATGGAATTACCGCCAGCAGCCCCCTGGCTGAACTCAGCCGGAATATCTACCGGGCGACCGGCAAACATCGCTTTTTCCGCACCGCCCACATACAGGGAACCATCCGGCAGCTGGTACCAGGTGTAATCCGGGATACTGAACGCCCTGCCCAGATTATTCAGCAACTGATAGCCCGTGCCGTTATGGGTAAAATGGGGGATCGGTTTATCGCTGTAAGAGGCATCTGGCACACTGACAGCAATTCCGCTGTTTTCCTCCAGCCAGTTAGCTACCTTGCGCAAAGTGGGATGCTGAAATGAACATGGCCACATTCTTTCAAATATGCCAACCAGCTCGCGCACAAACAGACGCTGAAAACCGTTTTCGGCGGGTTGTGAGCGTTCCACATAACCAGTAAACCAGCGCAACAGCAGATCGGAATACCCCACATCCAGACGCACCAGTTTCCCGGTGTAATCCGTGGCTGTCTGTGCTGTGATAAATCCCCGGCCGCAGCTGTTCAGCTCCAGCACCAGGCTGGCATCAGCCAGGTGAACTTCATCCGTTGAAAGGTACAGGCGTTTAACTGGTTTCATCATTAACCCAAAGCATCATTGACGGGTTTCAGCACCCGTTTTTCAAACCACGTCAGTTTTTCTTCATCTTCCCCGGCACTCTGGCCGCCAGATTGTCCCGCATTACCGGCCGTCTGTATTTTGGCAGACGTTTTGCCTGTTGCCCTGGCTTCCCGCTTTTCCTGCACGCTGATATGTTCTGCCAGGGTGAACGTGACCAGCCAGGCCATTTTCCCGTCCTGCTGCGGGGCATCAAGCATCCCGCTGAATGTCGCCTCACGAAAATTTACGGCTCTGGCCACTTCATGCGCCACGCGGTATTTCTGGCGATTTCCTCCGGCATCCGTAGCGCTGGCCAGTTCAAAAATACGCTTCAGGATCTCCGGGCTTTTAAAAGGAATTTCGCCACTGATGCGCAGCTCTTTCCCTTTTGCTCCTTGTTCTGATTTGGTTGTGGCGCTTGTCTGGCCGGACTGGTCTTTATCCTGAAACTGCTGCGATACGGTCACGCGCATATTTTTCAGCTGGATAGCCTCACCATTAAGCGCCAGCGTTGGGATCGAAGTCATGAATCATTCCCTTTATTCCATCCAGATTGTCACCGACCAGCATCACCGCCGCTGTGTAGACGGCTGACGGTTGCGGGATATCCTTTACCAGTTCCAGCAGCGTGGTGGCCGTATCGCCGGTGCTGGTAAACACCCACGCCCTGGCACTTTTTCCCTGCAAATCGTTCAACCCGCTGGCCACATCACTGATCAGGCTGTCACGCAGCTGCGTGAACTCGCCCAGTTGCTGCTTTATTCCGTCCAGGCTGAACCCCGCGCTGGCCGCTTTTTGTGCCTGGCTGACAGCTGCCGCAGACAATGCCGCCCTACTGGTTGGCACAGACAGCGGAATAGCCACTGGCAACCCCGCCCCGGCTTTAGCGGGGATCTGCATTTTTTCGATGGCCAGCGCCGCAGCGGATTGTGCCAGGCGCTTGACCTGCGTGAATGCCGGTGCCGGGAAAACATCCACCAGACCGTTGAGGCGGGTCATAAAATTCTCATGCGTCTGGCCTGTCACCATCATGATCATCACATCAGCATTCCCGCCCGTTCCGGCCAGCCTTTCAGCAAGATAGCGGACGGCATTCACCGGGCTGAGATATGCCCCGTTATGCGACGGATAACCACTGAGGCCTCAGCCAGTAACCCGGCGCGGGTTTCCATACTCTCCTGCCCCGGATGGGTTTCACGTCGCCCGACAGTGGCAAATTCCCCCAACAAATCCGCTTTTGCCCTGGCAAATACCGCTTTCATGTACTGGGCGCACAGGCTGTTAAGCCCGCCCATTTTTACGCCCGGAACATCTGCTGCCAGCGTGTGGCCTTTTGCTTTCCAGCTGGCCTCCACGTTTTCCAGCTCGGCATTCACCTCCGCGACTGCGGCCAGCAGCGCCTGACTGATGGTGTCCGCGTCGATATCGGCTGGCAGTGACCGCTGCGCCTGAAAGTCCTTCAGATTCAGATCCGGCCAGAACCCGTTATTCGTTAGCGGTTCATCCTGATAATCCAGCGGTTTTCCGCTAAACATAATTCCCCCGAAAAAGGCGGACTGACCGGTTTCCACGGCACAGTGACACATGGAGTGTTCTGCCCTCCACCGCGTCCGCCTGGCTTGCGGTAGTCTTTACCCCTGCGTCAGTTTTCGGATCCGGGCGGCAATCGTCTGCCGTGCCGTTCTGACGCCGATTTTTAAATAGTATTTTTCTGCGGTGGCCAGCAGTTGATCGGCTTTCTCCAGCGTTTCAATGTCGTCCACGCCCGCAGCCGTTGTCTGGCCATCTTCGCCGCGCAGCAGCTCCAGCCCGGCAAACTTGAACCACTTGGCCGTGACCTGTTCATGCAGCCGCCAGGTACTGGCGACACGCTCAAATGTGCGGGAAAAATACGGCTCAACACTTTCCCCGCGCCCCGATGTTTCCTGCGCCCAGGCCAGCATCGTATCGGCCACGAACGTGGGAAAATTACTGCGCAACCGATCCGGGGTTGCCTGCTGCTGGCTGATTGCAATGTCAGCCCAGTCCAGCGCCTTATCCAGATCGCCCACGTCAAACAGCCAGATAACACACCAGGCAAATACCGGGTTGGCGTACACCTGCCCGCTTTCCAGATACGCTTCCACGGTCGGTGTCCAGCGCGGCAGTAACACATCCCGCTTAAACTCAACGCGATCCGCGATTGTCGGCAGGTTACGGGCATGTTCCACATCCGTTTCCAGCGCCTTAATCAGCAGGTGCATGCTTTCTGTGGTTTCCAGTGCCTGACTACGTTTCAGCTTTTGTTCCATCGCAATGCGCTGGCTGTGACGCTGCGCGGGAGAAAGTGCCATTTATCAGCCCTCTGCTGGTTCGGAAACCTTGCCAATAGTCACGGCGGATTCATCAATGGCCGCATACAGCTCCGGCACTTCAACCGCATAGCCTTCATTACGCAGGTATTTGTTTTCGAACTGCTTACGGTCTTCAACAAATTCCGCTTTACGCATACGGGTGTTACGCTGGGTGTAGATATGCAAATTAGAAAGCGGCGTGACGACCATACGTTTACCCGGCATAAACGGCGGGATAACAGCAGGACGGCCAGCAATGGTGCTGCCCAGCATCTGCGCCGCGATTTTCTCAGTCGGGCGGTCTGCGGCCTGATACAGTCGGTATTGTTCAGCAGCGACCAGATCGGCTCCGACCAGAACCACCAGACGCGGGTCATTGCGGAACTGTGCCGGAATCTTGGCGTTAATCAGGTCTGAAGCCATTGCATCCAGTGATTTGTAATCCCCGGCTTCATCCAGCACGACCGGATCGGTCATAATCTGATTACCACCCAGCAGCGTTTTCATACGCTCATGCCAGCCGATGTTGACATCTTCGCCGTTCGGGTTATCCGTTGGATTCGTCGTTTTTGCGCGACTCTTACCGTTAAAGCCAATACGCAGCATATCCAGCGCAAAAGCCTGTGTGGTAAACGCCTGAACCAGGTTGTAAAACTCGTTTTCGTCCTTACCGGCATTTGCCCAGACCGAAAGCAGATCCCAGCGCAGTGCGGCGCAACTGTCCGTTTCAACCAGTGAATAGTCATTGCCGTCCACGCCAACCTGACGAACAAAGCGGCCATTTTCACTGCGGCCGGTATGCAGCACGGAGGAACCGACAGAAATCACCTGGCCACTCAGCTGGTCAACATCCAGACAGGTGATCATGTTCAGGAACTCCACGGACTCCAGCAGCGCCAGACGCAGCGCATTTTCCTGCGGGTCATTCAGGGAGAAATAGCGACTGGTATCACGTGCACCAAACTGCTGCGCCATACCACTCGAATATTTATCCAGTAAATCCCGTGCACGATTATTAAGGTGCATAAAACTCCCTCGCGATTAAGCGATAATAAAAATGTTTTGTACTAATTAACGTCAGAACGTATTACAGGAAATTAAACTTGCCCGCTTTTTCTGAAATCTTACGCCCTGGTGTACGGGTGGATTTATTACCCAGATCGTTAAAACGTTTAACGATATCTTTTGCATTATCACGAATAGCCGCAAATTCTTCGGTATCGACCACTTCCGCAATGGTATCCACATCACCCTGAACATCATTGAGCTGATTTTCAATTTTGGCCACACGGCCTTCCAGTTCGTTTACCGCGTTGGCCAGCGCCTGTAACTTATCATCACCCTGCGCGGTATCATCAGGCGGCGTTTCATCTTCAAACTTCGGTTTAATACCAAACAATTTTTGCCAGTTCTTCATTCGTATTTCCTGTTTAATTTTTCCATCACGGGAAATCACACAACTGTAATATCCCTGCTTAGATAATTTTTTGCGCCGACTACTAAAGCGCAGCCGTGTGGTGCCAACACTGGCGGGAGTATCTGTAACCGCCAGCCCCTTGAGGTATGTACGCCCACTACCGCGCCAGTTTTCTTCCGGTTCAATCGAGAAGAACAGGAGCTGATCTTCATGGTTGGCGAATATTAATCGCATATTCGGGCAAAGGCTGACGTAAAGCCGCGCCAGCCCGATCCGCCTCAGCAATGGCGCTGAACTGCGTTTTCTCTCAACCAATAAAAACACGGCATCTTCGGTGTAATCAGTAATGGCTAAAAGCTCGTCACAGGTTAAACGGTGCGGCTGTGCTGGATTCAATTTGTTGCGCAGGACCTGTGACCTCATACCAACGGCAGCGGCTACATCTTCCAGATTGTGTTCAATTGCAAATGCTCGGCAAGCCGCATCAAAGTGAGCATGTTTAGAGGTCTGGTAATCAAACATTGTTCGCATTCCCCGAATCCGTAGGATGGATTACGCATTAAGCGAAATATTGCATTCGCTTAACGCCTGAACTGTCAGGGCTGCCATGTTGATATGCACGCCGCTCATAGGTGCATCTTTCTTACCCCGTATTGGCAAGCGGCCATCGCGAACCATATCGCGCGCCGTTCCTTCAGGGGTTCCTGTGAGGCGGCAGTATTCCTTTAAAGGCAGGTAGGGCGTTGGGATGGTGATTGTAATGTTAGGACGCATAAGGCAAACTCCTTCGTTCAGTTGAATGCAGCAACATTCAATAACATTCGCAAAATGAAAAACTACAAGGCAAGCCTACTTTTCATTTTGAAAAGTGTCAATTACTACTTTTCAAAATGAGCATGGCAATGCGGAGTGACTATGTTCAAAATTGATTTTGAGGGGGATAGCACCCCTGTGTTGGATCGGATGATTGAAGCCTACGGATTTACTTCAAAGTTAATGTTGGCTCAGCATTTTGATATGGCAGCCAGCACTCTCTCAGGTAGATATCGCAGAGGGGGATTCCCAGCAGATATGGCTGCTCGCTGCGTAGCTGATACTGGTGTTTCTCTTGAGTGGCTAGCCACAGGAGAAGGCAAAAAGTTTGAAGACGACCAACTGGACATAATGAAGTTTCCCCGCAAAAAATTGGTTGATGGAAAACTTTATGACTCTGGCTACGTAATGTTTGACAAGGTGTTTTTCAGAGCAGGAACTCCGCTCCCCTCAGATCCAATCTGTGTACAGGATGAAAAGGCGCAATACATCCTCGACCAGGAATTCGCCGAAGTATTTGATGGGGAATGGCTGGTTAACGTTGAAGGTAAATCTAGCATCAGGACACTGACGCGCATCCCGGTAAAAAAGGTTCGCGTAAGCGGTGTTGGCATGGCTTTTGACTGCGGACTGGAAGATATCGAAATTATAGGCCGCGTGGTAATGACGATAACAAACGCATAATGGGAATCAGAAAACAGCCGGACGGGAAATGGTTGCTGGACTTTTACCCAGAAGGAAAACCCCAAGGAAAAGCCAGCAAACGCATCCGAAAGACGTTCTCCACCAAAGGCGAAGCCCTAGCCTATCAAAACCACATTATGGAAAACGTCCATGTAAAACCTTGGCTAGGCGGAAAAGAGGATCGCCGCAAATTGCGCGACCTTGTAAACCAGTGGTTTGATGAACACGGCGTTACGTTGGACGATGGTGAAAAGCGCAAATCCACAATGGAATTTGCCTGTGAAAGTATGGGCGATCCACTTGCTCATGAATTCGATGCAACCATGTTTTCCCTGTATCGGAAAAAACGCCTTTCTGGGGAGATATCCCGGACAACTCGCGTCAAACAAGTTTCCCCTAGGACAATGAATCTTGAGCTGGCCTATTTCCGCGCGGTATTTAATGAGCTGAAGCGACTGGGACACTGGAAACTTGATAACCCGCTAATAAATGTCCGCGCTTTCAAATCAGAGGAAGCCGAACTGGCATACCTTGAACATGAAGAGATTACGCGGCTGTTAGAAGAGTGCATGAAAAGCCGTAACGACAGTACATACTGGGTAGCTTGTCTTTGCCTGGTAACTGGCGCACGGTGGGATGAAGCAGAATCTATAACAACGAAACAAATAAAAAATCTGAAAGTTAGCTTTTTCAAAACTAAGGGGAACAGAAACCGGACTGTACCAATCAGCCAGGAATTTTATGACGCACTTCCAAAACCGGCAAAGCCAGGACGTTTCTTCAAATCGTGCTATTCAGCATTCCGCAAAGCCGTCGAACGAGCTGAACTCAACTTGCCCGACGGCCAGCTTTCACACGTATTACGCCATACATTTGCTAGTCATTTTATGATGAATGGAGGTAACATATTGGTTTTACAGCGGTTACTGGGTCATACAGATATCAAAATGACTATGAGATATTCTCATTTCGCACCGGACCATTTAGAAGAAGCAATTAAACTTAATCCACTTAGGAGTATTTATGGAAATAATTAAAAAACATTGGGGGAAAATTTCACTTTCATTACTAATTATTTTAATGCCTATTATTTTCTACTTATGTAAATTTCACTCCCTTCCATTCTCTGACAAAACTCAAGATTGGTCAAACTTTGGATCATATCTAGGTGGAGTTTATAGTTCAGCATTTGGGTTAGCAAGCACACTTATACTATGCCTAACTCTTTATTACACTATAAAAAACAACTCCGAACAATCAAAGATTAATACCATTCAGCTTGAACAATTAAAAAACGAATCCATAAAGAATACATTCACAAGTCATATCCAAGCCTTAAACGAGAAGCTTGACAAACGTGTTAATAAAATCCACACATTATCAAATTACCTTTCATCACCATCAATTTACAGTGAAGATAAATACCTAGAAGAGCTTTGCAATGAATATAATAATAAATTTTCATTAGCTCGAAATAATATACCAACTGGTTCTCCATCTCCCTTCGAGGTTGCATTTGATGTGTTAACCAAATTTAGAATCAGATATCCTCAAGAAATAACAGCTTTACTGAATATTTTATCAATAGTAAATACTTGCCAGGACAATTCTCTCAAAGAAGAATTGATCAGATTATTCCATTCATTGACGTATAGAGACAGAACTTACTGGATAGTAATTTATTCATTTTTCGTTAATGATGAGGCCAAAAGTACGCTTGAACGGAATCCGTCCTTGATTGCAATGGCAGATGGAATGAGTATTTAGAAAAGAGGGGCACGAACTGCCCCTTTTTTGTCCCCTCAGAACTCAAATATTCAATAACATCCAATAGCATTCGTGCGGTAACTTATTGTTTTAAATGTAAGTTATTGTTTTTCAAAGGTGGTACATCGTTCTCATAATCGCTTGGTCGCTGGTTCAAGTCCAGCAGGGGCCACCAAATATCAAGGACTTGCGAGAAATCGCAGGTCCTTTTTTATTAATCTTTCGTTTAGATATGTCTGCCCAATAAGCAGCATGTGGCAACCCTTCTGGACGCCGCCATCCAGAGATGGAAACGTCCGTTAGCGTTTTATTCGATAGTCAGCTCACACAAGTTCTTTGAGCTGCTCCTGCATGTAGGTTGAAAAATACTCTGGGTTTTTGATAAGGATGCGGTTACCGGAGGCAACTTTTTCTGCCCATCCGGCCACTTTTTTCGTGAACTCAGGATTCCATCCCTCCTGCTCACCCCGTGCCATCACAACTTCCGGACTCGCTGGCACACCTAAGTCATGCAAATACTTTAGAATTCCCTTAGCGGTGCTTTCATCCATTGAATGGGGTACTGACGCCGAAGTGTTCATACCACCGATAAAATCCAAGGCTTTCTCAATTGCTGTTGGCATGCTCTTATCCTTAAAATTAACCACGTTAGAGACACCTTGATACTATGTACCCAACTCCGCCGGGATATCAAAGAGAACATCGCCTTTCTTTGACTTACCCCGCAGCTAAACGCTTGCGCGGCTGTTTTCTGCGCTATTTTTTTGCTTCTCCGGCTAAAACCAGCCCGGTCGCCACCGCATTGCGCGGGCCTTCAGTGCCACGGATGTTGCCCTGCCCGGCGACAACGCCGTAATGCGCCAGCGCATCGGTGATCATCTGCGGAATTTCAAAATCCAGCGATGAACCGCCTACCAGCACCACAAAAGTGATATCGCGAATGGAGCCGCCAGGTGATACCTGGCGTAACGCGCGCAGACAGTTGGTGACAAAAACTTTCTCTTTGGCCTGACGACGCACCAGACGAACCTTCTCCAGCGAGGTCTGGTTATCAACCGGGATCAGCTCGCCGTCTTTCAGATACACCACTTTGGCAAATACTGACGGGCTGAGCGGTTCACGAAAAAACTCCACCGCGCCGTTCTCGTGGCGAATGCTGAACAGGCTCTCCACTTTGGCCAGCGGGTATTTTTTAATTTCCTCTGCTAAAAACGGATCGCTTAAGCCCAGTTCCGTTTGAATTAGCAGGCTGACCATATTCCCCGCCCCAGCAAGATGTACCGCCTTCACTACGCCGTCGCTATTAATAATGGCGGCATCGGTGGATCCTGCGCCTAAATCGAGGATCGCCAGCGGCGCGGCGCATCCGGGCGTCGTTAACGCGCCAGCCACGGCCATGTTGGCTTCCACCCCACCCACCTCCACGGGCGTGTTTAGCCGCGCGCTCAGTTCGCTGGCGATAGCCTGCATCTGTAAGCGGTCAGATTTCACCATCGCCGCAATGCCAACGGCGTTCTCCATTGAGCATTCACCGGCAATGCCACCCTGCACCTCGCGGGGAATAAACGTATCCACCGCCAGAAGATCCTGAATATGCACGGCGTTCATGTCATGACCGGTCAGCGAGGCCATCACCTTACGCACCCGCTCAAGCATCCCGCCCGCGTGCGTACCTGCTTCACCGCGAATATCGCACACGGGCGCACAGGCGCTCATCGCCTGCATAATGGCCTGCGCGCCTTGCGCTACGTCGGCTTCACCGCCGCGCTTTTCGCCACGAATAAAGATCTTACCCGCCGGGATCGTGCGCGACTGCACATCCCCCTGCGGTGTTTTCAGCACCACAGCGGAGCGGTTGCCAATCAGCGCTCTGGCGATAGGGACGATGGTTTGCGTTTCCTCCGGCGTCAGGGCAAAAAAGGTCGCGATGCCGTAAGGATTCGACAATACCCGCACCACCTGCCCTGCAGCCGCCACTTCCACCGCCGCCAGCACACCTTCCGGAACCTTCTCCAGTAGCGTGACTTCATCGACCACCGGCATTGCCCGACGCAGGCGATTGTTCACCAGTACGCCATCATCTTTTTTCAGGATCGCCGCCACCACGTTGATCCCACGATCCAGCGCCTCATTGATGAGCCAGACCGCTTCGAGGAAATCAATCTCTTCGCCCACCAGCGGGATCCAGCCCTGCGCAAAGCGATCTTCGCTCAGTGATGCCAGCTTATCCACGCTGATGGTGGTTCCCATCCCCACGCCGACGCCCCCCGGCGTCTGCGGGTTATGGCCAATCATTGTCGATTCCGTAATGATGGTTTCAGTGATGGTTTCCATCGCCACATCGCCAATCACCGGCGCGGCCTCATTGATGCAGATTTTCGCCACGTCCTGAAGCGACCACGGCGTTTTATCCAGTGCCTGCTGCAGGGAGGTCACCACCCCGGCAATGTTGTCCCGCGTCCCTTTCATGCCCGTGGTGGCGACAATCCCGCTGGCAATAAACTGTCCATGTTGCGCCAACGCCACTTCAGTGGTGGCATTGCCGATATCAATCCCGGCGATTAACGGCATGCGCCCTCCGTCACTGGCTGCCTTTACGCAGCTTGTTTCTCTGCTGATACACCTCTGCCGACTCGCGGACAAAAGCGGCGTTCACCGTGGCATGCCAGGTGTGCTCCAGCTCATCGGCAATCGCCTGTAGCTCCGCGAATGAAGAACGAAACGGACGTAGCGCATTGTAGATCTCCAGAATACGAGCATCCGGGATGGCAATCAGCTCCGCCGCGCGACGGAAATTGCGCGCCACGGCGTGACGCTGCATCTGTTCGGCAATCTGCGCCTGGTACTCCAGCGTTTGCTGAGAAATACGCACATCCTGCGGCCCGACCTTGCCTGCCAGCACATTCTCAAGGGTAATGTCGGTTAACTGTTTCCCGCCAGGCGTCTGGATTTTCTCCGGGCAGCGGGTGGCTAATGGGTAATCCTGCGCGGTCATGATGTTGTTGTTCATGGTCATTCCCTTACCAGTGCAATATGCAGCGTGACGGGTGCAGCATCCTGCACCACGTGTTTGGTTTCTTTGATGTGAAACAGCGCGGCCTTGGCCATAAATTTAGGGCGCACCATCTGGTCATTGACCACCGGCACCGGCGAAGGCGACTCTTTGCGTGCATAGCGCGCGGCGTTTTTACCAATCTGGCGATAGGTTTCCAGCGTCAACAGCGGAGCCTGAGAGAACAGCTCCAGGTTACTCAGCGGTAGCAGATCGCGCTGATGAATCACCGTGGTTCCTTTCGACTGGATACCAATCCCGATGCCGGAACCACTGAGATTGGCCGCATCCCACGCCATAAAAGAAACATCCGAGGTGCGCAGAATTCTCACTACCCGCGCATGCAGCCCCTCTTCTTCAATCCCTGCCACCAGCTCTTTAAGAATCGCCTTATGCGGCATATCAATCAGGGTTTTGTGCTGATACTTATCAAAGGCCGGACCGACGCCAATCACCACTTCATCTACGCGTTCGTCCGCTGTAGCCGCCTCGCCTTCGCTTACCTGCAAGGTGAAAACCGGCTTACGTTCAGTTGTGCATTCCACGGTGTACCGCCTTATTCAATTGAGCCAGGCTGAACCACGCCCGCGATATTTTTAATTTCCGCCCAGCGCTCGGCAGAGATGCGATAGCCGGTGCCTGGTCCCTGATAATCATTAATGTCGTTAACAGCGCTGACCACCTCAAACTGGCGATCCAGAATGGCCGACGTTTGCAGGTAATCACCGGTGGCGCGCTGTCTCAGCATATTGAGGATGTTACTGGCGATATCTTCGAAGCCGCTACGGCTTAGCGCGCCGACGATATCCAGCCCGGTAATATTGCGCTTCATCATCTCTTCCACGGCGGCCAGATCTTCCACCACATTGCGCGCGGGCATATCTTTGCTGCCGTGAGCGTAAGTGGCGGCCTCAACTTCCTCATCGCTAATCAGCGGCAGGCCCAGTTCGCGGAACACCGCCTGAATGGCGCGCGCCGCCTTGTTACGGATGGCGATGGTTTCTTCTTCGGTTACAGGACGCAGACCACCGTCCACCATCAGATCGCGTTGCAGAATGTTGTAATCATCGAAGTCTTCCGCGTCGAAGTTCGACCCGGCAAACATGTTGTCGTAGTTCGGCACAGCGCTATAGCCGGAGAAGATAAAGTCGGTACCCGGCAGCATTTGCATCAGGGTACGGGCGGTACGGCGAATATCTGAGTGGGAAAAGGTCTGGTCATTGGCGGAGGCCACTTCAAGGTCGAGCATCGAGGCAATCAGGTTTTCCGCCAGCACCGCGCGGATCCCCGACGGCACTGCGCCGGTCATGCCGATACAGCTGACCGCGCCGTTTTGCAGCCCCTGTACACCCGCGCCTTTGGTGATAAAGATGCAGCGCGACTCCAGATAGAGCATCGATTTACTCTCGGAATAGCCCATCAGCGCTTCCGAACCGGTACCGGAGGTATAACGCATTTTCAGCCCGCGAGACGCATAGGCCGAGGCGAGAAACGCTTTGGACCACGGCGTATCATCGCCGTCGGTAAACACCGACTCTGTACCGTATACCGATACCGTTTCGGCGTAGCTGGTTAACCCGCGCATCCCCAGCTCCAGCTCCGTCGCCTCCTCAACGGAACATTGCGTGAGCACGCCAGGGCGACCGCACTGGGAACCGACCAGCAGCGCCAGGGCGTTAAACGGCGCATAGCGGGCGATGCCGACCGTGGTTTCCTGTTCTGAAAAACCACGGATCCCCGCTTCAGCCGCATCGGCGGCAATCTGTACCGGGTTGTCTTTCAGGTTGGTGACATGGCACTGGTTGGACGGCGTGCGCCTGGCGCGCATTTTTTGCAGCGCCATCATCATTTCCACCACGTTCATTTGCGCCATCACCTCCACCGCTTTCGCCGGCGTGATGGCGGTGGTAATAGCAACAATCTCTTCCCGGCTGACGTGGATATCCACCAGCATTCTGGCGATCTCCAGCGCATCGAGCCGCATTGCCCGTTCAGTTTCAGCCACGTTAATCGCGTAGTCGGCAATAAAACGGTCAATCATGTCGAACTCGGCGCGGCTCTTGCCGTCAAGCTCAACAATACGACCATTCTCTACCTTCACCGACGAAGCCGGATCGTAGGGGCTTTCCATGGCGATCAGCCCCTCTTCAGGCCATTCGCCAATCAGCCCATCCTGATTTACAGGGCGCTTCGCAAGCACTTCGAATCGTTTTGATCTTCTCATAGTTTATGGACTCAAAAGATAAAAAATAGGGACGCCGGGCCGTATTGCCGGGGACACACCACCCGGCATTCGCCTTTCATCAGCAATGGCCGAACTCTAAATGAGCACAGCAATAAAAAAATAAAATTAATTTCGTTCCAATTTGGCACGTAATAAAAATTCATCGTTCCATATTGAAACGGTTCTCAGGAATAGCCGGAGAGAATTGTGACGAAGTTAAATGATCATTATCAATAAATGCCGATACGCAAAATCAAATTAATATTTTTGAAATTCTCACCCTATTGACTTAATAACGCGTGGCGACAAAATAAAGCCAAACCCAATGATAAAAAATAGCTGTCTCGCGATATTTTCGTGACCTCAGCCCTACACTATTTTCAGGAGAAACTGTGAATAAGAGCCAACCAATCGCCACCATTACGCTGGCGGCTGCGAAAAAAATGGCGCAGGCCGTCGAGGCTAAAGCGTCTGAGATCAACGTGCCGGTGGTCTTTTCCGTGGTGGATCGCGGCGGAAACACGCTGCTGATGCAACGCATGGACGACGCGTTTGTCACCAGTTGTGATATTTCACTGAATAAAGCCTGGACCGCCTGCTGTCTGCGCCAGGGGACTCATGAAATTACCGACGCGGTACAACCGGGTGCCTCACTATATGGTTTACAGCTAACGAATCAACAGCGAATCGTTATTTTTGGCGGCGGCTTACCTGTCATATTAAACGATAAATTAATCGGTGCCGTCGGCGTAAGTGGCGGTACTGTCGAACAAGACATGTTATTAGCGAAAACCGCACTGGATTGTTTCTCTGAATTATAAATTAAATCTAAGAAGGTAAATTATGAGCTATCGTATGTTTGATTACCTGGTGCCAAATGTGAATTTCTTTGGCCCGAATGCTATTTCGGTCGTTGGCGAACGCTGCAAACTGTTGGGCGGTAAAAAAGCGCTGCTGGTGACTGATAAAGGTCTGCGAGCCATTAAGGACGGCGCGGTTGATAAAACCCTCGAACATCTGCGTGAAGCCGGTATTGACGTGGTGGTGTTTGACGGCGTCGAACCAAACCCCAAAGACACCAACGTGCGCGACGGTCTGGAAGTTTTTCGTAAGGAGCAATGCGATATTATCGTTACCGTCGGCGGTGGTAGTCCGCATGACTGCGGTAAAGGCATCGGTATCGCGGCGACGCACGAAGGCGATCTCTACAGCTATGCCGGGATTGAAACCCTGACCAATCCGCTGCCGCCGATCGTCGCGGTGAATACCACCGCCGGCACCGCCAGCGAAGTCACCCGCCACTGCGTGCTGACCAATACCAAAACCAAAGTGAAGTTTGTGATTGTCAGCTGGCGCAACCTGCCTTCAGTCTCTATTAATGACCCGCTGCTGATGCTCGGCAAACCTGCGCCACTGACCGCAGCGACCGGGATGGACGCCCTGACCCACGCTGTTGAGGCCTATATTTCAAAAGATGCCAACCCGGTTACCGACGCTGCCGCTATCCAGGCAATTCGTCTGATCGCCCGTAATTTGCGCCAGGCCGTAGCGCTGGGCAGCAACCTGAAAGCTCGCGAGAACATGGCCTATGCCTCTTTGCTGGCGGGTATGGCCTTCAACAACGCCAACCTTGGTTACGTTCACGCGATGGCGCATCAGCTTGGCGGTCTGTACGACATGCCGCACGGCGTAGCAAATGCCGTACTGCTGCCGCACGTGGCGCGCTATAACCTGATCGCTAATCCGGAGAAATTTGCCGACATTGCAGAGTTTATGGGTGAGAACACCGACGGTCTGTCCACCATGGATGCCGCCGAACTGGCGATTCACGCCATCGCTCGTCTCTCTGCCGATATCGGTATTCCGCAGCATCTGCGCGAACTGGGCGTCAAAGAAGCCGATTTCCCGTATATGGCGGAAATGGCGCTGAAAGACGGCAATGCCTTCTCCAACCCGCGTAAAGGGAACGAGAAAGAAATTGCCGGGATCTTCCGTCAGGCATTCTGATCAATAAGGGGGCGCAATGTCACTTTCATCACCGGGCGTACATCTGTTTTATCACTCACGCTGGCAGGATACGCGCGAGCTTGATGAACTATGCTGGGGGCTGGAAGAGCAAGGCGTCCCTTGCCGGACAATCTGTTGCGACGCACATGACTGCGCGCTGGCCCTCAGCAAGCTGGCGGCTAAAAGCTCAACATTACGCGTGGGTCTCGGCCTCAGCGCCAGCGGTGATATTGCCCTAACCCACGCCCAGCTACCCGAGGATCGGGCGCTGGTCCGTGGGCACATCGCCGCCGGGGCAGCAATGATCCGCATGCTCGGCGCCAATGCTGGCCAACTGGTCAAAGTGCTTCCCTTTAGCGAGATAAAATAAATGTACCGCATCTATACCCGAACCGGCGATAAAGGCACGACTGCGCTGTTTGGCGGCAGCCGTATCGACAAAGACGACATCCGCGTTAACGCCTACGGTACGGTGGATGAACTGATTTCCCAGCTTGGCGTCTGCTATGCCAGTTCGCGCCAGGCAGAATTACGCGAAGATCTGCATGCCATCCAGAAGATGCTGTTTGTACTGGGGTCGGAACTCGCCAGCGATGAGAAAGGTCTCGCCCGCTTAACGCAGGCGATTAACGCCGAGGATATTCAGGCGCTGGAGCAGCTTATTGACCGCAATATGGCGCAGAGCGGCCCCCTGAAAGAATTTGTCATTCCGGGGAAAAATCTGGCATCGGCACAGCTACACGTTGCGCGCACCCTGGCACGGCGGCTGGAGCGGATCCTCATCGCGATGGACAGAACGCTGACGTTACGCGATGAACCCAAGCGTTATATCAACCGACTGTCGGATGCGCTGTTCTCCATGGCCAGAATCGAAGAAACTACTCCAGATGTTTGCGCTTAAACTGGCTGGCGTCGATGTCGTACTGCTTCATCTTACGCCACAAGGTCGTGCGACCAATATTCAGCAGTTGCGACATCTCCTGCACGCGCCCACTGGTGACGCGGGCGGCGTGGATAATCGCCTCTTTTTCGATAGCGGTAAACGTCAGGCTGGCAGGCAGCAGGGAAGACGCGGTCTCCAGACCGGGGCGCTCGGCAAACAGATAATCAGGTAAATTACTCAGCCGGATATGGCCGTTATCGCTACTGATGGCGATGTTTTCGATAATGCTGTTCAGCTCGAAGTCATTGCCCGGCCACGAATAAGCCACCAGTTGCGCCAGCGCGTCGTCGTCGATCTTCAGGCTGGTTGAAAAGCGTTTTTTCAGGCTATTCAGTCGCGTATAAATCAGCGAGGGAATACTGTTACGCCGCGCGCGTAGCGGCGGGATAACAATCTCAAAAGAGTGCAGCGCGTAATACAGCTGGCGGCTAAAGCGGTTTTGCTCCACCAGATTAGCGAGATCAACCGTGGTGGTGGCGATCACTTTTACATCCACCGGGATCAGGCGACGGGCATCCAGGCGGGTTAATACTCCCTGCTTGATCACCTGTAACAGCGCGGATTGCAGTTCCGGCGCCAGATATTCAATTTTCTCCAGAAACAGCGTGCCGCCGTTCGCCAGCTCAAGGCGGCTCAACCGACCATTTTCATCATCGGTGGGTGCACTGCCCATAAAATCCTGCCCCAGCACGCTGTTGGCATACAGCTGACAGTTGACGGCGATATACGGCCCACTGGCGCGTTCACTTTCATTGTGAATGGCCTGGCTCAGCAGCTCTTTCCCGACGCCCTCTTCCCCGCACAGCAGGATCGGGAAACTCCCCCTTGCCGCCTGGCGACCAAAATGGATCAAGCGTCGGGTTTCTGGATCGTCCGTCGACATCTGCTCAAAGGTGTGGCTCACCTTACCGAGCTGGCTGGTCATCAGCTGACGCATTTGCTCCACCGGGTGCAGCAGCAGGATAAAGCTGTTGCCCTGCTCCTCAACAATCGGCTTCAGGGTGATGACGGCATCAACAAACTGGTGCTGACTTTCAAAAGTGACTTCGACGTGATTCAGACCGCGGGCATGTTTAATTGCCCGACGCAGCAGCATGGGCAAATTGAGCAGGTCGTGAATGTTTTTGCCCTGGCTGGCCTGCGCGTCGAGATGCAAAAGCAGCGCCGCGCGCGCATTGAGGAACTGCAACACCCCCTGCTCATTCCAGGCCATCACGCCATCATCCATGCTCTCCAGCAGCCCGTACATCTGGTTCAGATGGCGGTTGGATTCTGCCAGCAGGCTGTCGGTCAGCAATGAATTGCCGACTTCTCTGGCAATCGCCAGCGTCAGGGATAAATCAGAAACGGACTCATGTTCTACCAGACAGCACAATGAGATGGAGCCAAACAGACGTCCATGGTTATCGAACACCGGCGTCGAGCAGAACGACCACGGATGCAACGCCTGTTTAAAGTGCTGAGCGCCAGAGGTTTTTGTCGGCTGCCCCGGCATCGTCGCCAGCGACAGCGCACAACTGCCGATAATGCTTTCCGCGCAATAGCTGCCGTCGCGAAATCCAAGCTCCGCCAGCTGTTCTATCGTCTGCGGATCGCCGCAACGGCTGAGAATACAGGCTGATTCATCCAGAATCAGCAGTGCGCACGGACGACCGTCCATAAACTCCCAGGCATCTTCCAGCGCGGCCTGCGCAATCGTCAGCAGCGCCGTCTTGCGACGACAAATCGACTCAAAGGTCAGCCCTTGCGCCTGATGCGGCGCCTGCCAGGTTTCCCGCTGCATAAACTTGCTGCAACGATGCCAGGACTGGGCGAGAACCGAAGAGACTTCCTGCCCGATGCTATGCGTGTGCGCCGTCATATCCATTTCCGCTGTTTTGCCATAGACAACCCCTCCGGCAGAGACTGTCAGAGGGGGAGAAGATGCTGGGTAAATTTACCTATGCCCGATTAACGCGCCAGCCACTGCTGTCCCAGCAGGTCTGCCGTCAAAATAGCGGCATGTACGCTTTCAGGCGTCACCGGGAACGGCATATTGTGAATGGTTTCACCTTCTGCGCAGGTGGCTTTAGCCACGGCCATAATCTTGTCGTCAATGTCGTCTTTCACGCCCATTTCCGCTAACGTTACCGGCAGGCCCACTTTCTGACAGAAATTCAGCACGGTTTCGATCTCTTCCATCGGGCTGTTCTGCAGCACCAGCTGCGCCAGCGTACCAAAGGCGACTTTTTCACCGTGGTACAGATGGTGACACTCTTCCAGAATCGTAAAGCCGTTATGGATGGCATGTGCCCCCGCAAGGCCGCTGCTTTCAAAGCCGATACCGCTGAGGTAGGTGTTGGCTTCGACAATACGTTCCAGCGCATCGGTCACCACGCCAGCCTGGGCGGCTAAGCGTGCCTTTTCGCCTTCCGCCAGCAGGGTATCATAGCACAGGCGCGCCAGGCTCAGCGCCGCCACGGTGGACTGCCCGCCCGCCATGCTGGTCGCCCGAGCGTCATAACAGGCTTTCGCTTCAAACCAGGTAGAGAGCGCATCGCCCATCCCGGCCACCAGCAGACGTACCGGCGCTTTGGCAATAATTGCAGTATCCATCACCACCATATCCGGGTTTTTCGGGTAGATCAGATACTCTTCAAACTCACCCGCTTCGGTATAGATAACGGACAGCGCGCTGGTTGGCGCATCGGTAGATGCGATAGTTGGGATCACCACCACCGGCAGCTTCTGGTAATAACCAATCGCTTTGGCGGTATCTAACGTTTTCCCACCGCCAATCCCAACCACACCACGGCAACCGTGTTTTTTCAGAATGGCAATCAGGCGATTAATTTCAACATGGCTGCATTCACCGTTGAAGCGTTCCGCGTGGCAGCTAATGTCATGGCTATGCAGACCATTGAGTACCTTCTCTCCCGCCAGCTTCATGACGAAGTCGTCCGCAATCACGAAAAAGCTGTCCGCCAGATTTTTAGCGTATTGACCAAATAAGGTAGAAGCGTCAGGACCCTGGAGATATTTGGCTGGAGATTGAATAACTTTTAGCATTCCTTTCATCCTCAAATAAGTACATGTTTTTACATGGTGAGCCCTGGCGTTAACCCGTTTAGCCTGATGTTGACGGCGAAAGCGGACGTACCGGAGCGATGTAATAACTGTATGGCGAGGCGTGCACAAAAAAATCTTTCGTCATTTTGTTCTGATATGAAACAGATAAAAAAGGCACACGTTTCATATTGGAACGCTTAACCACAAAAATAATAAGGTTTGCGATCCCGATCCGTTCCTTTACCGCGAAATCACCGTCCAACACGAAGATCAATTTCCCCAATAACGCGCCATCCTGCGTAAAAACCCGCAAAAAAAGGCTGACAGCGCCGTGCAGCCTGCTCTGATCGCAGAAGAAAAAAGTCGAGCGAGTTCGCATTGTGCTGATTTTTCGCCTAATTAAGTTTCATTTCGGAACAAAAAACAGCAATCACGTTTCGTAATGAAACTCATTTTCGCGTTGTTTTTTTCCATGCTGACTTCGCCAGAATCTCTCTATCGCCTCCGCACCATGAACATGCATTCGGGGGTTTGTCTTACACTCAACCTCGAGGAGCCGTTATGTCTCAATTCTTTTTTAACCAACGCACCCAGCTTGTGAGCGACGTGATCGACGGTGCAATTATCACCAGCCCGTGGAATAACCTGGCGCGTCTGGAGAGCGATCCGGCCATTCGCGTCGTGGTTCGCCGCGACCTTAACAAAAATAACGTGGCGGTGATCTCCGGCGGCGGTTCAGGTCACGAACCTGCGCACGTTGGGTTTATCGGCAAAGGAATGCTGACCGCGGCGGTCTGCGGCGACGTGTTCGCCTCCCCGAGCGTGGATGCGGTACTGACCGCTATTCAGGCAGTGACCGGTGAGGCTGGCTGTCTGTTGATTGTGAAGAACTACACCGGTGACCGTCTTAATTTCGGTCTCGCCGCCGAGAAAGCACGACGCCTGGGCTACAACGTTGAAATGCTGATAGTCGGTGACGACATCTCCCTGCCGGATAACAAACACCCACGCGGCATTGCGGGAACCATCCTGGTGCATAAAATCGCCGGCTATTTCGCTGAACGCGGCTACAACCTCGCCACCGTCCTGCGTGAAGCGCAGTACGCAGCCAACAACACCTTCAGCCTGGGCGTCGCCCTCTCCAGCTGTCATCTGCCGCAAGAAACCGACGCCACGCCACGCCATCATCCGGGTCATGCTGAGCTGGGGATGGGCATTCACGGCGAGCCGGGGGCCTCGGTTATTGATACCCAAAACAGCGCGCAGGTGGTGAACCTGATGGTGGATAAACTGCTGACGGTCCTACCTGAAACCGGCAGAGTGGCGGTGATGATTAACAATCTTGGCGGCGTATCCGTTGCGGAAATGGCCATTATCACCCGCGAACTGGCCAGCAGTCCGCTATACCCACGCATCGACTGGCTGATTGGTCCGGCCTCGCTGGTCACCGCGCTGGATATGAAAGGATTCTCACTAACGACCATCGTGCTGGAAGAGAGCATCGAAAAAGCGCTGCTGACCGAAGTGGAAACCAGCAACTGGCCGACTCCCGTCCCACCGCGTGAAATCAGCTACGCGCCATCATCCCAGCGCAGCGCGCACGTGGAATTCCAGCCCTCTGCCAACGCGCGGGTCGCTGAAATTGTGGAGCAGGTCACCAGAACGCTTTCCAATCTGGAAGCACATCTCAACGCGCTGGATGCCAAAGTCGGCGATGGCGATACGGGTTCAACCTTTGCCGCCGGCGCGCGTGAAATTGCCAGTCTGCTGCAGCGTCAGCAGCTTCCACTGGATGACCTTGCCACGCTGTTCGCGCTGATTGGCGAACGCCTGACCGTGGTGATGGGTGGTTCCAGCGGCGTGCTGATGTCTATTTTCTTTACCGCCGCCGGGCAGAAACTGGAACAGGGAGCTAACGTTGCCGAAGCGCTGAATGCGGGTCTGGATCAGATGAAGTTCTACGGCGGCGCAGACGAAGGCGATCGCACCATGATAGATGCACTGCAACCCGCGCTGACCTCACTGCTGGCGCAGACGGACAACCTGCATGCCGCTTTTGACGCCGCGCAAGCCGGGGCCGAACGAACCTGTTTGTCGAGCAAAGCCAATGCGGGTCGCGCATCGTATCTGAGCAGCGAAAGTTTGCTGGGTAATATGGATCCCGGGGCGCATGCCGTCGCAATGGTATTTAAAGCGCTGGCGGAGAGTGAGTTGGGTTAAGTGATAAATGCCTGATGCGCTTCGCGCATCAGGCAGAACGTTAACGATAAACGCGGAGGCCACCCTCGACGCCGCGGCTAAACAGTACCTGCCAAAGCTCAATATCTCTGGCGCGGAAAGCCCCAGCGCAGGCGCATAAATAGTAATTAAACATTCTTCTGAAGGTGGCGGAGTAACGTGAAGACAGCTCCGGCCATGCCTGATTAAAACGCTCATGCCAGGCCATCAGCGTTTTATCGTAATCGCTGCCAAAGTTATGCCAGTCTTCCATTACAAAGCGTGATTCGCTGGCCTCGGCAATATGCGATATCGACGGTAAGCAACCGTTCGGGAAAATGTATTTATTGATCCACGGATCGACGCTCATACCCTTTTTGTTGCTGCCAATGGTATGCAGCAGGAACAGCCCGTCCGGTTTTAAACAACGGTCGGCGATGCTGAAATAGGTGTCGTAGTTTTTCGGCCCGACGTGTTCGAACATCCCCACGGAGACAATGCGATCGTAGTGTTTATCGAGATCACGATAATCCTGCAGCAGAATATTAACGTCCAGCCCTTCACAGCGCTGTTGCGCCATTTTCTGCTGCTCTTTAGAGATAGTGACGCCTTCTACCGCCACGCCGTAATGACGCGCTGCATATTCCGCCAGTCCGCCCCAGCCACAACCGATATCGAGTAAACGCATACCCGGTTTGAGTTGTAGCTTCTCACAAATCATTTTTAATTTGGCATTTTGCGCATCGTCTAATGTGGTCGCGTCTTTCCAGTAACCACAGGAATATTGCATATGCGGATCCAGCATCAGCGCAAAAAGATCGTTCCCAATATCATAATGTTCTTTGCCGACAATCCACGCGCGGCTCCGCGACTGCAAATTAAACAGGCGAGCGCTGGCAATGCGTAAAATATCTTTCAGGTTGCCCGGCATTTGCTGGTCGAGTTTTGCTTTGAGAATTTTACAGAACAGAATATCGAGCCGCTCGCAGTCCCACCAGCCTTCCATATAGCTTTCGCCCAGCCCTAACGAGCCTTGTTGCAGTACCCGCTTAAAGAAACCGGCATGATGAAGTTGAATGTCCCAGGCACGAGAGCCATTAATCTGGATATCCGCTTGCGAAAGCAGCTCTTTCCCCATTCGGGTCCAGTTATCATTTGTTTCATTGACGATGACAGCATCTGAACAAAGCGTGTTCATGGTATTTACCAAAGTGGGCTAAAAATCGTTACGCAAGATTATTATGGAAAACTGAATGTATGTATTATGATCTGCGGACAAGATCTATCGAATAGCGGACACATCACCGGGAGCATTGACGATTTATTTATGGAGACTCTCGCGCAAAAACAGTGGAATTCATTTCCCGATAACTCCATTACGGAGCTGCCGCAGGACGTGTACTTTCGTTCTTATGTCCTGGAAGCCAACCATCATGTTCCGCAGCATTCGCACTCTTTTATGCAGTTTCATTTCGCCCGTAAAGGCAGTATGCGAATTGATGTTGCCGGCAAATGCTGGATAATCCCGGCGCATTATGGCATCTGGATCCCCAATAATACCGAACATGCGGTCTGGGCACTGGATGATGTGCATTTAGAGAATCTGGATATTAAGCCGGGTTTTCTTGAAGAGAGCATTAATGAATGTAAAGTGGTGGCAATCAGTGATTTCGCCAGAGAGTTTATTCATTACGCCACCAATTTAATTTCGGGCCATTATGATAGCCAGTCAAAAGAGGGCAAGCTGGTTAGTGTTCTGGTCGATATTATTCTGCAGCTCCCGGAAGTCGCTTTTGTATTACCCTGGCCGCACGATCGCGAATTAACCAAAGTGTGCCGGACAATTCAGGAATCCCCGGCGCTGGAGCATTCGGTTGAATACTGGGCGCAGCATCTGGGCATGTCAGCCCGTACCTTTTCACGGCATTTCAAAAAAGAAACCGGATTGCCCTTCAGCGTCTGGAAGCAAAAAATGCGTATTCTGGAGTCCGTATTAATGCTGAAGAAAAATAAAAGCGTAACTGCCGTGGCGCTGGATGTGGGGTATTCCAGCACCGCGGCATTTAGCTACGCCTTTCGCCAGGCGTTTGGCGTACCACCGTCTAATTACTGATTAACGGCGTTGATGCCAGTAAGCCGTTGCGCGCACCAGTTGCTGATCGAACGCCGCGGTTTCAAAGCGAGCGCAGAGGTTTTTTACCACCCTGCCTTCGCCGGTAATCCAGATGAAATAATCGTCTGCGGGCACGTTCAGCCGCGATAAATGTTCGTTCACCGCCTGTTCGTCATGGCCGATAATCCACTGAATAGTAAACTCGTCGAGATGGGCAAAATAGTCCTGATACGCCGCATCCTGCACGCTTACCAGCGCCGTTACGTTCGGACGTACCGCTAAACGGCTGAGCGACTCCAGGCGTCGGCGCAGCGCGGGCATTCCTGATTCATCACACACGTAAACCTGATACGCATAATCCTCTGGCACCACCAAAGAACCGCGCGGACCACCGATCGTCAGCTTGTCACCCTCGCGAGCATTCATTGCCCATGTGCTCGCCACGCCACCGTCATGAATATAAAAATCCAGCGCCAGCTCATGGCGCGCTTCGTCATACAACGGCGTGTAGTCACGGGAGAGCGGACGCACCCCCTCGGCCCAGACAATGCCTTCATCGGTGACAACAGGCGGCACAAAATGGCTGCCCGGCTCCGGGAAAAAGACCTTGGTATGGTCATCAAAGCCGTGCGAGCTAAAACCGTCCAGCGCATCACCGCCCAGTACGATGCGCTGAAAACCCGCGCTGATACGTTCTACGCGCAGGACGGTAAGTTCACGGAAGCGCAATTCATTGCGAACGCGCTGTGGGTAGCGTGAGGTGTTTTTTGTCATTTTTTCGCCTTCGTGAAGATAATACGATATATCTAAATTTATTTTTAAATGATAATGATTACTAATCAGAAAGATTGCAAGCACTTTTTTGATATAGCCACATTGTGATTACCAGCCATCACAGACCTTATGAAAATAGATAATAATCAATAAATTAAACAATATTGAATTTGTCGACTTGCGTAAAAACAACATTTAGATATAAATTAGATATATCTAAAACACATCAGGAGACGATGATGCAAAACCATCATGAAGGTTGCTGTAAACAGACAGAGCACCAACACGAAGGCTGCTGCAAGGGTGAAGGACATCACCACGAAAGCCGCCACAGTGAGCACCATGCAGGCTGCTGCAAAGGTGAAGAGCATCGCCACGAAGGCTGTAACAAAGAACATCGCCATGAACAAGGATGCGGACACCGCCACGGTCGCGGCGGCGGTCGTCGGCAGCGCTTCTTTGGTCACGGCGAATTACGCCTGGTGATTCTGGATATCCTGACCCGCGACGCCAGCCACGGCTATGAACTGATTAAAGCGATTGAAACCCTGACTCAGGGTAACTACACCCCGAGCCCGGGCGTTATCTATCCGACGCTGGATCTGTTGCAGGATCAAGCCCTGATCGCCATCAGCGACGAGGAAGGTGGGCGTAAGCAGATTGCCATCACGACTCAAGGTCTGCAGTGGCTGGATGAGAACCGCGAACATCTGGAACATATCCACGAACGTATTAAAGCCCGCTGTGTGGGTTTTGAATTACGTAAAAACCCACAGATGAAACGCGCGCTGGAGAACTTCAAAGCTGTGCTGGACCTACGCGTCAATCATGGTGATACCAGCGAGGCGCAGATCAAAAAAATCATTGGTATTATCGATCGCGCCGCGCTGGACATTACTCAGTTAGATTAATCTGCGCAGCAGGCAGAACCCGTGTCCGGCGTTGCGCCTGCTGTGGTTAAGATTAATGCAGCACCGTGACCGCATCTTCCAGACGACCCGCGCGATGTTTCACCATCGCGGAAATCTGGGCGCTCTCTTCAACCAGTTCAGCGTTTTTCTGCGTAATGCTGCTCAGTTCATTCACCGCACGAGTCAGGCTGGAAAGACCATCGGACTGTTCCAGCGTTGAGTGGCTGATTTGCGCGATCAGTTGAGTGACGTTTTGCACCTGCGCCACAATATCGTCCATCGTACGCCCCGCGGCGTGCACCTGATCGGAGCCGGACTGTACCTTATCGGCGCTGGCATCAATCAGCTTGCGGATATCATTGGCCGCGCTGGCGCTACGACTGGCAAGATGACGCACTTCTCCCGCCACTACGGCGAAACCTTTGCCCTGCTCGCCCGCCCTCGCGGCTTCTACGGCGGCGTTCAAGGCCAGAATATTGGTCTGGAAAGCAATATCGTTTATCAGCGTGGTAATGGTGCCGATCCGCTGAGTGCTGTTGGCAATATCATCCATGGTTTTGATGACGATATCCATCGCCTCGCCGCCGTGTGTTGCCGCGCTGCTGGCAGCAATCGAGAGTTTATCGGCTGCGGCGGCGGTCTCAGAGTTTTGTTTCACCGACGCCGCCATCTGATTCATGGTGGTCACCGTTTCCTGCACATTCTCCACGGTCTGCTGCGTATGCTTGTTCAAATCATCACTGCCTTTTGCCAGCGTTTCGCTGTCGCTGCGCACACAACTCACCTGGCTGGAGACATCATGGATGAGCCAACGGCACATTAACCCCAGTTGCCCCACCGCTCGCAGCATCAAACCCAATTCATCACTGCGGTTAAGATGCGATACGCTGTTGCGCTCACCGGTCGCCACTTTCAACGCCTGGCGAGCAACATTCTCGATGGGACGCACAATTTGCCATTCGAAAATAGCCGTCCCCAGCAGCATTACCAACGCACTCATCAACAGTAACGGCCATTCGGCGCCCGTTTGCTGCAATGCGGTCGCCAGTACGGCAAACATCAATGCCATCACGCTGCGTACCCGCCAGCGAATAGGCAGTGCCGGGAGTTTACCCAGCCAGCCTTTGCGTACCACCAACCCTTTATGAATACGTCGGTTGCAACGTCCTTCATTCAGCGCCTTATATAAAGGCTCTACTGCCGCAATTTCTTCGTCAGTTGCCCGGGTGCGAATCGACATGTACCCGGTCACTCGCCCCTCCCGCACCATCGGCACCGCGTTGGCCCTCACCCAGTAGTGATCGCCATTCTTACGCCGATTTTTCACAATGCCGCTCCATGGTTCACCCTGCTTAAGGGTGTACCACATATCCGCAAACGCCGCTTTTGGCATGTCCGGATGACGAACCAGGTTGTGCGGCTTATCGAGCAATTCATTCAGTTGATAGCCGCTGACCTGGACAAAGGTATCGTTCGCATGAGTGATATAGCTTTGTAAGTCGGTGGTGGACATGAGGGTGATATCATCATCCAGCGGTGTATTTTGCTGACTAACGTAGGGATGAGAAGACATGGTTGCGTCCTGTGCAGGTTATCTGGTTGTTAACTCTTTCGGCTTATGTTATTTCGGCGATAATCTTTTTATCTTTAGTTGTTAAATTTGATTTAGATCGCAATTTGCGATTAAACCTCAAAATCTGTACGCATTCTAATTCGTTGATTTAAAATACTTTCATTAAGTAACTATTCAATTGCACGTCTTCCCCCGCACCGTGACAGTGCAAACATTGCCCATTTTTAGCGCAAATACGCGTTAATTCGATCTGTTTTCAGGTGCCAAATCTGGGCAAAATGCCAGCAAATGTTAAATACTGGCATTAAATGTTGCGCAAATAAGATGTTTCCTGCTGTTTATCCCGATTTTTGCTAAGCGCGCCGGAATGGCGCAATCCCTGCAATACTTAAATCAGTATCATGTGATACGCCAGCTCCGGGAGCATATTTTGAACAGGTTACCTTCCAGCGCATCGGCCCTGGCCTGCAGCGCACACGCACTGAATCTCATCGAAAAGCGCACGCTTGATCATGAGGAAATGAAATCATTAAACCGAGAGGTGATTGAGTACTTTAAGGAGCATGTCAATCCGGGGTTCTTAGAGTATCGAAAATCTGTAACTGCAGGCGGGGATTACGGAGCCGTAGAGTGGCAAGCGGGAAGCCTGAATACGCTTGTCGACACCCAGGGACAGGAGTTTGTTGATTGCCTGGGTGGTTTTGGCATTTTCAACGTGGGGCACCGTAATCCAGTCGTGGTTTCCGCCGTACAGAATCAACTCGCGAAACAACCTCTGCACAGCCAGGAGTTACTTGACCCGTTGCGGGCCATGCTGGCAAAAACCCTCGCCGCACTGGCGCCCGGTAAGCTGAAATACAGTTTTTTCTGTAACAGCGGGACCGAGTCGGTTGAAGCCGCCCTGAAGCTGGCGAAAGCGTATCAATCGCCACGCGGTAAATTTACATTTATCGCCACCAGCGGCGCATTCCATGGTAAATCCCTGGGCGCGCTGTCCGCCACGGCGAAATCCACCTTCCGTAAACCCTTTATGCCGCTGCTGCCGGGCTTCCGTCATGTGCCGTTTGGCGATATTAACGCGATGCGTACCATGCTCAGCGAATGTAAAAAGACCGGTGACGACGTCGCAGCCGTGATCCTTGAGCCTATTCAGGGCGAAGGGGGCGTGATCCTGCCGCCGCAAGGGTATTTGACCGCCGTGCGTAAACTTTGCGATGAGTTTGGCGCGCTGATGATCCTTGACGAAGTGCAGACCGGCATGGGGCGTACCGGCAAAATGTTCGCCTGCGAGCACGAAAACGTGCAGCCCGACATTATGTGTCTGGCCAAAGCGTTGGGCGGCGGCGTGATGCCGATTGGCGCAACCATTGCCACCGAAGAGGTGTTCTCCGTCCTGTTCGATAATCCTTTCCTGCATACCACTACGTTTGGCGGCAACCCGCTCGCGTGTGCGGCGGCGCTGGCCACCATTAACGTCCTGCTGGAGCAAAATTTACCGGCTCAGGCAGAGCAGAAAGGCGATATGTTGCTGGATGGTTTCCGCCAGCTTGCGCGGGAATACCCGGATCTGGTGCACGATGTACGCGGCAAAGGCATGTTGATGGCGATTGAGTTTGTCGATAATGAAATCGGCTATAACTTTGCCAGTGAGATGTTCCGCCAGCGGGTGCTGGTCGCCGGGACCCTGAACAATGCCAAGACGATCCGCATCGAACCGCCGCTAACGTTAACGATCGAGCAATGCGATCTGGTGTTGCGATCAACACGCAAAGCTCTGGCAGCATTACGGGTGAGCGTGGAGCAGATGTAATACCTGTCGGATGGCGCTGCGCGTGTCCGGCCTACGAAAGTTTGTCCTTTGTAGGCTCAGGCGTAGCCGCCATCCGGCAGAATCGTTCTCTGGCCCCATTCCTTTTTTGAATCCCATCACAATCACGGCATTCCTCTTTTCCCTTTTACGCTGCGACGGCTAAATTATTAACTCATCCGACCACATAACAATAATTTTACATACTGGACACCTTTATGAGCTATCCGTCGCTGTTCGCCCCGCTCGATTTAGGCTTCACCACGCTTAAAAACCGCGTGCTGATGGGTTCAATGCACACCGGGCTGGAAGAGTATCCCGATGGTGCCCAACGGCTGGCCGCGTTCTATGCCGAACGCGCGCGTCACGGCGTGGCTCTGATTGTGACCGGAGGCATTGCGCCAGCGTTATCCGGCGTGGGTATGGAAGGCGGCGCGGTGCTCAACGATACCAGCCAGCTCGCGCATCATCGTGTGATTACCGATGCCGTGCATGACGAAGGCGGCAAAATCGCACTGCAAATCCTGCATACCGGGCGTTACAGCTATCAGCCGCATCTGGTGGCGCCTTCCGCCATTCAGGCCCCCATCAACCGCTTTACGCCGCATGAACTGACGCACGATGAAGTTCTGCAGCTGATTGAGGATTTTGCCCACTGCGCGCAGCTGGCGCGAGAAGCGGGCTACGATGGCGTGGAAGTGATGGGCTCGGAAGGGTATCTCATCAACGAATTCCTGACCTTGCGCACCAATCAGCGCGACGACGAATGGGGCGGTGAGTATGCCAACCGCATGCGTTTTGCCGTCGAGGTGGTGCGGGCAGTACGTCAGCGTGCCGGCAATGACTTTATTATTATCTTCCGCCTGTCGATGCTCGATCTGGTAGAAAACGGCGGCACCTTCGAGGAAACAGTCCAGTTGGCGCAGGCTGTAGAAGCCGCAGGCGCAACTATTATCAACACCGGTATTGGCTGGCACGAGGCGCGTATTCCCACCATCGCCACCCCGGTGCCGCGTGGCGCATTTAGCTGGGTGACGCGCAAGCTGAAAGGTCATGTGACGATCCCCCTGGTCACCACCAACCGCATTAACGATCCTAAAGTCGCCGATGACATTCTGGCCCGCGGCGATGCCGATATGGTGTCGATGGCCCGTCCGTTCCTCGCCGATGCAGAACTGCTGTCAAAAGCGCAAAGCGGACGGTCGGATGAGATCAATACCTGTATCGGTTGCAACCAGGCCTGCCTGGATCAGATCTTCGTCGGCAAAGTCACCTCTTGTCTGGTGAATCCACGCGCCTGCCATGAAACCAAAATGCCGATCGTTACAGCCACTGTGCCGAAAAATCTGGCGGTTGTCGGCGCGGGTCCTGCTGGCCTCGCCTTTGCCATTAATGCCGCCGCGCGCGGGCATCACGTAACGCTGTTTGACGCCCATAGCGAGATTGGCGGACAGTTTAATATCGCCAAACAGATCCCCGGCAAAGAAGAATTCTATGAAACCCTGCGCTACTACCGTCGGATGATCGACGTGACGGGCGTGACGCTAAGGCTGAACCACGTTGTCACCGCGCGCGCTCTGGAAACTTTTGACGAGGCGATCCTCGCCAGCGGGATCGAACCGCGGATGCCGCCGATCGAGGGGATCGATCATCCGAAAGTGTTGAGCTATCTTGACGTCCTGCGCGATAAAGCGCCGGTGGGTAAACGCGTCGCCATCATTGGTTGCGGCGGGATCGGTTTTGATACTGCCATGTATCTGAGCCAACCCGGCGATCCCACCAGCCAGAACATCGCGGAGTTCTGTGTGGAATGGGGGATCGACACCAGCCTGCAACAGCCTGGCGGATTACGCCCGGAAGGTCCGCACTTATCCCGCAGTCCGCGTCAGATAGTGATGTTGCAGCGCAAGGCCAGCAAACCGGGGCAAGGTTTAGGTAAAACGACGGGCTGGATCCATCGCGCCACCCTGCTCTCACGCGGCGTGAAAATGATCCCGGCGGTCAGTTACCAGAAAATTGATGATGATGGATTACACGTCGTATTGAACGGCGAACCGGTAATCTTTAACGTGGATAACGTGGTGATTTGCGCCGGACAAGAGCCACGCCGTGAGCTGGTCGATCCTCTCCACGCGGCAGGTAAAACGGTGCATCTGATCGGCGGCTGCGATGTGGCGTTGGAACTGGATGCCCGCCGCGCTATCGCGCAAGGCACGAGGCTGGCACTGGAAATTTAACGGCATGTCTTTCGTGTGCCGGATAAGGCGCTCACGCCTCCATCCGGCACACGCGATTACCGACGACGACCTAATTTCACCGATTTGAGAATCACAAACTTATTATTGGTGGCGATGGTCTCGCAGTTGCCGAAAATCTTCTTCAGCTTGTGGAAGTAGTCGAGGTGACGGTTCGCCACGATATACAGCTCGCCGTTGATTTTCAGGCAGCGACGGGCGTGATGGAACATCTCCCAGGCGATATTGTCGGTCAGCGCGTGCTTCTGATGGAACGGCGGGTTGCACAGCACAGCATTAAAGCGGAACGGCTCAACCCCGGACAGCGCGTTGTTAATCATAAACTCGCAGCGATCCAGCGCCTCAGGCATATTGCTTTCGACGTTCAGACGACTTGACGCCACCGCCATCGGCGATTCATCCACAAACACCACGCTGGCTTGTGGGTTTTTCTCCAGCAATGTCAGGCCAATCACGCCATTCCCACAGCCGAGATCGACAATCTCCCCTTCAAGATTTGCAGGCAGGTGCTCAATAAAGAAGCGCGCGCCGATATCCAGTCCTGTACGAGAGAAAACGTTGGCGTGGTTATGGATAGTCCAGTCGGTACCTTCCAGCTTCCAGCTTAGCGTTTGCGAAGCAGCGGCAAGTTCAGGTTTGCTGAACGTACAGTTGATCAGACGGGCTTTTTTCCACGCCAGCGTCGTGGTGGTTGGACCCAACACCTTTTCAAACAGCTCCAGCGTCGAGGTATGAATGTCGCGTGCTTTCGCTCCGGCAATAATCCGCGTTTGCGGCGTCACCACTTCACGCAGCGCGCGCAGCTGTTGCTCCAGCAGCGCCATGGTTTTAGGAATTTTAATCAGCACCACGCCCGGCGCCTGCGGATAGTCAGCGGTGCTGTCGAGAAATTTGACGCTCGATTCGGCGATGTCGTTGTGACGCAGGTTCTCGCGAGTGGCAAGTTCGCTGAGGTAGGAGTCGCCAATGCTGTACGGTGTATGTTCCGCCAGCGCACAGCCCAGCGCGCCGAAGGTATCATTCAGGATCAGCACCGGGCCGCTAATCTCGGTATCGTCCAGCTGTTGCAGCAGATATTCATCCGCCGCTTCCCACGCCAGCAGCGGGTTAACGTCATCCGTTTCCGGGAAACGTTTAAGTGACAGCGAACGGAAACCGTTGTCTATGTGGCTCATCGGCCCTCCTGAATGGTAAAATTTCGGCGTATCCCTGAAAAGGGTGCGTGAGTATACACTTTTTATACTTTATATGGGGCAATAATGAGTCAGTTGACCTATCTGCAGGGCTACCCGGAGAACCTACTTGATCAGGTACGCACATTAATTGCCGAGCAACGTCTGGGATCGGTATTAGATAAGCGCTATCCCGGCACGCATGATTTCGCGACCGACAAAGCGCTCTGGCAATATACGCAAGATCTGAAAAATCAGTTCCTGCGTAACGCCCCGCCGCTGAATAAGGTGATGTACGACAGCAAGATCCATGTTCTGAAGAATGCGCTGGGACTGCATACCGCCGTTTCTCGCGTGCAGGGAGGCAAGCTAAAAGCCAAAGCGGAGATCCGCGTGGCGACCGTTTTTCGCAATGCCCCGGAACCCTTCCTGCGAATGATCGTGGTCCATGAACTGGCGCATCTGAAAGAAAAAGAGCATAACAAAGCGTTTTACCAACTGTGCTGTCATATGGAACCTCAGTACCATCAACTGGAGTTCGATACCCGCCTGTGGTTAACGCAACAATCGTTAAAGCAAAGTGCGTAGTCGCGCACTGGCTTTGTCTTCAGGGCATGCTAAATTGACGAAAGGATCCCTTTTAGCAGCCTGAAGGCCTTTATGATACGTTTCGCAGTAATTGGCACAAACTGGATCACTCGCCAGTTTGTCGATGCCGCCCATGAAACCGGCAAGTATAAGTTAACCGCGGTTTATTCCCGCAGTCTTGAGCAGGCACAGACCTTCGCCAACGATTATCTCGTCGAGCACCTGTTTACCTCGCTGGAAGCGATGGCCAGCAGTGATGCGATTGACGCCGTCTACATCGCCAGCCCAAACTCCCTGCACTTCCCGCAGACAGCGCTATTTTTGCAGCACAAAAAGCATGTCATTTGCGAAAAGCCGCTGGCCTCAAATCTGGCGCAAGCTGAAGCCGCTATCGCCTGCGCGCGCGAAAATCAGGTGGTGCTGTTTGAAGCATTTAAGACCGCCAGCCTGCCTAACTTCCTGCTGCTGCAGCAAGCGTTACCCAAAGTGGGCAGAATCAGGAAAGCGTTTATCAATTACTGCCAGTACTCCTCGCGTTACCAGCGTTATCTGGACGGTGAAAATCCAAATACGTTTAATCCGGCGTTCTCTAACGGTTCGATTATGGATATCGGCTTTTACTGCCTGGCCTCAGCGGTTGCGCTGTGGGGCGAACCACAGAGCGTGCAGGCCAGCGCCAGCCTGCTGGAAAGTGGTGTGGATGCCCACGGCGTGGTCGTACTGAATTACGGTGATTTCAGCGTCACACTCCAGCACTCCAAAGTCAGCGACTCGGTATTAGCCAGTGAAATTCAGGGCGAGTCGGGTTCGCTGGTCATTGAGCATATCTCTGAATGTCAGAAAGTATGCTTCGTGGCGCGTGGTGGCAAAACGCAGGATCTGACGGTGCCTCAGCATATCAATACGATGCTGTATGAGGCAGAGACATTTGCTCATCTGGTTGAATCTGGCGAAGTGGATCATCCGGCACTAAGCGTCAGCCGGATCACCGCCAAACTGCAAACGGAAATTCGCCGTCAGACCGGCGTGATTTTCCCCGCAGACGAAACGGTGACGTCGCTGACTGCGTAAAGGTATGTAAAACGAATGTTGCAGGCCATTGACTGCATCCATGGCCTGTAATATTTTGTAACCCGCAAAGGGGAGTAACTTCGTTGTCGGTTGATCGTCATTACGATGTGTGCAAAACCACATCCGGTCACCGGGCAACAACAAAGGAATACGCTAGCGTATTCCTTTGTTGTTGTAAGTGAGACCTTGCCGAATGGCAAGGTCTATGCATAAAAAGCAGCGGCTAACGTCATTCGGCGTTGGCCGTTTTTTTATGCATGGGGGAATTATGAATACTGTCGGCACACCGTTGTTGTGGGGCGGCTTCGCTGTTGTGGTGGTGATTATGTTGGCCATCGACCTGCTGCTGCAGGGTCGCCGTGGCGCACATACTATGTCGATGAAGCAGGCGGCAGCCTGGTCTATCGTCTGGGTCACGCTGTCGTTACTGTTTAACGCCGCATTCTGGTGGTACCTGGCCCAAACGCAGGGCCGCGCCGTTGCCGACCCACAGGCGCTGGCGTTCCTAACCGGCTATCTGATCGAGAAATCACTGGCGGTAGATAACGTCTTTGTCTGGTTGATGCTGTTCAGCTACTTCTCGGTACCGCCTGCGTTACAGCGTCGGGTACTGGTGTACGGCGTACTGGGCGCGATTGTGCTGCGTACGATTATGATCTTCGCAGGTAGCTGGCTTATCGCCCAGTTCGAATGGCTGCTGTACGTCTTTGGCGCGTTCCTGCTGTTTACCGGCGTGAAGATGGCGCTGGCGAAAGAAGACGCTTCCGGTATCGGCGACAGACCGTTAGTCCGCTGGCTGCGGAGTCATTTACGCATGACCGATACCATCGAAGACGAAAAATTCTTCGTGCGTAAAAACGGACTGCTGTTCGTCACGCCGCTGATGCTGGTGTTGATTCTGGTTGAGCTGAGTGATGTCATTTTTGCCGTCGACAGTATTCCGGCAATCTTCGCCGTCACAACCGACCCGTTCATCGTGTTGACCTCGAACCTGTTTGCTATTTTGGGTCTGCGTGCGATGTACTTCCTGCTGGCTGGCGTGGCGGAGCGTTTCTCCATGCTGAAATACGGCTTGTCGGTCATTCTGGTGTTTATCGGTATTAAGATGCTAATCGTCGATTTCTACCATATCCCGATCGCTATCTCGTTAGGCGTGGTGTTCGGTATTCTGTTCGTTACGCTGGTCGTGAATGCGTGGGTTAATCACCAGCACGATAAAAAGCAGCAAATACAGTAACTTTCATTCGCTAGCTGAAAAGCCCGACAACACACTGCGTGCGTCGGGCTTTTTGTTTATCATGTCAAAATAATGTTAATTTAAAGTTATAAAACATGATCTGAACGCAAAAATCAGGAGATTTCGCTTTCCGGGACTTCATCTTTCCTTATACTCAACCAGGCAAACACTTTGTTACATCCAGAAAGATGCGTCATCAGAATGCACACTGGATGAGCAACAACACAATGAAAGGATTACTACATGACTACGCAACGTTCATCGGGGCTGCTCTCGCGTTTGGCGCAAGGGAGCCTGGTTAAACAAATTTTGATCGGTTTAGTACTGGGGATATTGCTGGCGCTGGTGTCAAAACCTGCTGCAGAAGCCGTCGGGCTGTTGGGTACGCTGTTTGTTGGCGCATTAAAAGCCGTGGCACCTATTCTGGTCCTGATGCTGGTTATGGCGTCCATCGCTAACCACCAGCACGGACAAAAAACCAATATCCGTCCAATCCTGTTCCTTTACCTGCTGGGAACATTTTCCGCAGCATTAGCGGCGGTTGTCTTCAGCTTCGCCTTCCCGTCCACACTGCATCTTTCCAGCAGCGCCAGCGACATCGTACCGCCATCCGGCATTGTCGAAGTCATGCGTAGCCTGCTGATGAGCATGGTTTCTAACCCGATTGATGCTCTGCTTAACGCCAACTATATCGGCATTCTGGTATGGGCCGTCGGCCTGGGTTTTGCGCTGCGTCATGGGAATGAAACGACCAAGAATCTGGTCAATGATATGTCCAACGCCGTCACCTTTATGGTGAAGCTGGTGATTCGTTTCGCGCCGATCGGTATTTTCGGTCTGGTCTCCTCTACGCTGGCAACGACCGGTTTTGCCACCCTTTGGGGCTACGCTCAACTGCTAGCCGTGCTGGTAGGCTGTATGCTGCTGGTCGCGCTGGTGGTTAACCCGCTGCTGGTATTCTGGAAAATTCGCCGTAACCCGTATCCGCTGGTGCTGGCCTGTCTGCGTGAAAGCGGCGTGTATGCCTTCTTTACCCGCAGCTCCGCGGCAAACATTCCGGTGAATATGGCGCTGTGTGAGAAGTTGAATCTGGATCGTGATACCTACTCAGTGTCTATTCCGCTGGGGGCCACCATTAATATGGCGGGTGCGGCGATCACCATTACCGTGCTGACGCTGGCGGCGGTGAATACGCTGGGTATTCCGGTCGATTTACCGACAGCGCTGTTACTCAGCGTGGTGGCTTCGCTGTGTGCCTGTGGCGCATCGGGCGTGGCGGGTGGTTCGCTGCTGTTAATCCCGCTGGCGTGCAACATGTTCGGGATTCCGAATGACATCGCCATGCAGGTGGTTGCCGTTGGCTTTATCATCGGGGTGCTGCAGGACTCCTGTGAAACGGCCTTGAACTCTTCTACAGATGTTCTGTTTACCGCTGCAGCCTGTCAGGCAGAAGACGAACGTCTGGCAAACAACGCCCTGCGCGGCTAATCTCTGCTCCGCTCCGTCATCGGGCGGAGGGGTTCTTAGCTTGTACGCTTTTTTCAATTTTGAACGGATCAATTCCGCGTTTTTGCATCCGCCGGAAGCGAATAATGTTCAGGCCGTTCATCACCAGAAAACTCCCTTCGATCATCGTCCCGCCAATCGATCCCAGCCAGAAATTATGGATAACCCAACAGGCGGTTGCGCACCACATAACGCAACGCACGGTTAACCCCTGGCAGCGAAACAACGCCCAGGTGCTGGCCAGCGTGCCGATTATCGGCAACAGCTCCATCGCATGCTGTAATTTCGCAAGTCCGAGAACCAGGGTGAGGATAATAAAAACGGTCATTACCCACAGTTTGCGGGTATGCATCGAGACGAGTGTGCGGATAGTATTAAGCTCGGCACTCATTCCTGCAGGCCAGGCACCCATCAGGAAAAAATGCACACCAATGGTGGCACTATAGACAGCGAGTTGCAGCCGGAACCGACGCTCATCACGATTGAAAAAGGTGGTAATGCCGATTAGAAAGGCGATGACACCTACGCCCTGAGCCAGCCAATACGCGGTCATGCAAGCAACCCCAACTCCATTTCGTAGGCCGGATAAGGCATGTTCGCCGCCATCCGGCCACGGTTTGAGCCTGATGGCACTGCGCTTATCAGGCCCACATCTTTACAATCAAAGGGTTACGCCGCTTTTAAAGATAGCCAGTTCTCTAAAATCGTTTCGCTCGTTGCAGGTTTGCTTACCGTTAGCGATATCGACGATGGTATCGACAAATTCTTCCAGTAACTGTGGCATCGCTTTGCCGTGGATCAGTTGTCCGGCGTCAAAATCGATCCAGTGCTTTTTCTTCGCTGCCAGCTCGCTGTTGGTAGCAATTTTCACCGTCGGCACAAATCCACCATACGGCGTACCGCGACCGGTACTGAACAACACCATATGACAGCCCGCGCCCGCCAGTGCACTGGTGGCGACTGCGTCGTTACCCGGTGCGCTTAGCAGGTTCAGGCCGTGCGTTTTCAGACGTTCGCCATAGCGCAATACGTCCACCACCTGGCTGGAACCCGCTTTCTGGGTACAGCCCAGCGATTTATCTTCCAGGGTGGTAATACCGCCCGCTTTGTTACCCGGCGATGGGTTCTCGTAGATCGGCTGGTCGTGAGCAATGAAGTACTGTTTGAAGTCATTCACCATAGTGACCAGCTTGCCGAACGTTTCTTCGTCACGGCAGTGGTCCATCAGCAGTTGCTCGGCGCCGAACATTTCCGGTACTTCGGTCAGCACGGTGGTGCCGCCGTTGGCAATCACGTAGTCGGAGAAACGGCCCAACATCGGGTTGGCGGTAATGCCGGACAGGCCGTCAGAGCCGCCGCATTCCAGACCAAACTTCAACTCGCCCAGCTTACCAGGTTCACGCTTATCGTTACGCATCACGTTGTACAACTGGTGAAGATGTTCGATCCCCGCTTCCACTTCGTCTTCCTGGTGTTGACAGACCATAAAGTGAACGCGATCGGGATCATACTCGCCTAAGGTTTCGCGAAAAGCGTCAACCTGGTTGTTTTCACAGCCGAGGCCGACCACCAGCACTGCGCCCGCGTTCGGGTGGCGCACCATGTTTTGCAGCATGGTGCGGGTGTTGATATGGTCGTCTCCCAGTTGTGAGCAGCCGTAGGTGTGGCTGAAGAGATGCACGCCGTCGATACCTTCGGCGTCGTTGGTCTCTTTCAGGAAGCGATTCTGCATCTGACGGGCCATGGCGTTGACGCAGCCTACTGTCGGCAGGATCCACAATTCGTTACGCACGCCAACATCGCCGTTGGCACGACGGTAGATCTGTACATCACGATCCGCTGGTTGCGCTTCAGGTTCCTGAAAGTCGGGTTGATAGCTATATTCATCCAGATCGCTCAGATTGGTACGCGTGTTATGAGCATGAATATGCTCGCCCGCCGCGATATCAACCAAAGCATGGCCGATCGGCAGGCCATATTTCATGACGTTCTCACCCTGTGCGATCTCGCAGAGTGCGAATTTATGTCCACGAGAGACCGCCTGGCGCAGGGTTACCGCCTGCCCGTCAACGGTCACGTCGGTTCCTTCAGCCAAATCAGCGAGCGCTACCGCAACGTTATCCAGCGTATGGATCTTGATGTATTGCATATCAACCCCGGACCTTAGTTCAGTTCAATGGCGAAATAATCGCGCGCATTGTTGAAGCAAATGTTTTTCACCATTTCACCCAGCAGTTGGATGTCGGCTGGGGCTTCGCCCGCAGTAACCCAACGACCGATCATCTGGCACAGAATACGACGGAAGTATTCGTGACGGGTGTAAGACAGGAAGCTACGGCTGTCGGTCAGCATGCCGACGAAGCGGCTCAGCAGGCCCAGTTGCGCCAGCTGTGTCATCTGACGTTCCATCCCGTCTTTCTGATCGTTGAACCACCAGCCGGAACCGAACTGCATTTTGCCCGGCATGCCTTCGCCCTGGAAGTTACCGATCATGGTGCCCAGCACTTCGTTATCACGCGGGTTCAGGCAGTACAGAATGGTTTTCGGCAGCAGGTTCTGTTCGTTCTGCTTACTCAGCAGTTTGGACAGTTCTTCCGCCATCGGACGGTCATTGATGGAGTCGAAGCCGACGTCCGCGCCCAGCAGTTTGAACTGACGCAGGTTGTTATTACGCAGCGCGCCGATGTGGTACTGCTGTACCCATTCGCGACGTGCGTATTCTGCACCGAGGAACACCAGCACAGCGGTTTTGAACTGGGCGACTTCATGCTCGCTCAGGGTTTCACCGGCCAGACGACGAGCCAGGATGCTATCCAGCTCCGCTTCGTTAGATTCCGCGAAAAGGACAACGTCCAGCGCGTGGTCAGACACTTTACAGCCGTGAGCGGCGAAGTGGTCCAGACGTTTGGTCAGCGCGGTCTGCAGGTCAGCGAAACGACGGATATCGGTGTCAGAGACTTCACCGAGCTTGGCCATGTAATCGTTAAAGGTCGCCAGTTCGATGTTGAAGGCTTTATCCGGCCGCCAGCTCGGCAGCACTTTCACATCAAAACTTCCGTCTTTGGCAACGGCGGCGTGATGCTCCAGAGAATCGATCGGGTCATCGGTGGTGCCGACCATTTTCACGTTCATCTGCTGCATGATGCCACGCGCGGAGAATTGATCCTGCGCCAGCAGTTCGTTGCACTGGTTCCAAATTTCGTCAGCCGTTGCCGGAGACAGCAGCTTACCTGTAATACCAAACGGGCGACGTAACTCGAGGTGGGTCCAGTGGTACAGCGGGTTACCGATAGTGTGCGGAACCGTAGCGGCCCAGGCATCAAACTTCTCACGATCGGAGGCATCGCCGGTACACAGGCGCTCAGCGACGCCGTTGGTACGCATCGCACGCCACTTATAGTGGTCACCCTTCAGCCAGATGTCATACAGGTTATTAAAACGGTAGTTTTCAGCGATTTGTTGCGGTGGTAAATGGCAGTGGTAATCGAAGATCGGCTGGTCTTTGGCGTAATCATGATACAGACGGCGGGCAAATTCGGTATCCAGCAGGAAATCTTCAGTCATAAACGGAGTCATTATCGTCTTCCTCTCAACGAGTGCGTCAGATTGCTTATGTTTTGATGTTGACAAAGTTATCACACCAATTTCCACACCCCGAAGATATTTTCGTGAGTTAGATCAACAAATGATGACAAAAAAATTACTCTCAAAGAGGTAAATCATGCCTCAGGCCGCGCCAGTACTGGCTTTGCTGAATCGAAATAATGACCACACGAAGATTCACACTTTTGTGATGGCACTCACCTTTTAAAGTTGTATGACAAGTTATCTTTTGGCCGTCGCGATACATAAGCCGACGGAATGCAAATTACCGATGTATCAACATCGGATTGACCGGTACGGAAACCGAATTAGCACAACTATTGACATGGCAACGTTCGGGGAGTACCGGCTTTTTTTTCGGTTCCCCCTCGTAAAAGAACATCCTCCGCCCTGAACTGGAAGATGACCGCTCGTTGGCGGACATAACAAAACGATGAGGTTTTACATGCGTAAAATTAAAGGGTTACGTTGGTACATGATCGCACTGGTGACGCTTGGCACCGTGTTGGGTTACCTCACACGTAACACTGTGGCGGCAGCTGCGCCGACTCTGATGGAAGAGTTACACATCTCCACTCAACAGTATTCCTATATCATCGCAGCGTATTCTGCTGCTTACACCGTAATGCAACCCGTGGCAGGTTACGTGCTTGATGTACTCGGCACAAAAATCGGTTACGCGATGTTCGCCGTTCTGTGGGCCGTCTTCTGTGGCGCGACCGCACTGGCTGGCAGTTGGGGCGGACTGGCGCTGGCGCGAGGCGCGGTAGGTGCAGCTGAAGCCGCAATGATCCCGGCTGGCCTGAAAGCCAGTTCAGAATGGTTTCCGGCAAAAGAACGTTCCATCGCCGTGGGTTATTTCAACGTTGGTTCTTCTATCGGCGCGATGATTGCACCGCCGTTGGTGGTCTGGGCTATCGTCATGCACAGTTGGCAGATGGCATTCATTATTTCCGGCGCCCTGAGCTTCATCTGGGCGATGTCCTGGCTGGTGTTCTACAAACATCCACGCGACCAGAAAAAACTGTCTGATGAAGAACGTGATTACATTCTGAACGGCCAGGAATCACAGCATAAAAACACGACCTCGAAGAAAATGTCGCTCGGCCAGATCCTGCGTAACCGCCAGTTCTGGGGCATCGCGCTGCCGCGTTTCCTGGCAGAACCGGCGTGGGGGACATTCAACGCCTGGATCCCGCTGTTCATGTTCAAAGTCTACGGCTTTAACCTGAAAGAAATCGCCATGTTTGCCTGGATGCCAATGCTGTTTGCTGACCTGGGCTGTATCGTTGGGGGTTACCTGCCACCGCTGTTCCAGCGTTGGTTCGGCGTGAACCTGATCGTGTCCCGTAAAATGGTGGTCACCATGGGCGCGCTGCTGATGATTGGCCCTGGCATGATTGGTCTGTTCACCAGCCCGTATATCGCTATCGCCCTGCTGTGCATCGGCGGCTTTGCTCACCAGGCGCTGTCCGGTGCGCTGATTACGCTCTCTTCTGACGTATTTGGTCGTAATGAAGTGGCAACCGCGAACGGTCTGACCGGTATGTCCGCCTGGCTTGCCAGTACGCTGTTTGCTCTGGTCGTTGGCGCGCTGGCCGACACCATCGGCTTTAGCCCGCTGTTCGCCGTGCTGGCGGTATTCGACCTGCTTGGCGCGTTGGTCATCTGGACGGTACTACAGAACAAATCAGCCAGCGAGATAGATTCAGGTCCACAGACGGGCGATCCCGCGACGCAAAGTTAACCAGATGCGATACAGCAAGGTTATTTAATGCTAAGCCGCCAGCTATCTGGCGGCTTTTTTGTCCTCGCGAGTGGAGGCGTAATCGCAAAAGTGGTATAACAAATATAGTCTGCCGTATCATGCCTGGAGCGCATATGGAAATCACTGAACCACGCCGTTTATACCAACAACTTGCCGCTGATCTTAAAGAACGCATTGAGCAGGGCGTCTATCTGGTGGGTGACAAACTTCCCGCCGAGCGCTTTATCGCCGATGAAAAAAATGTCAGCCGTACCGTGGTTCGTGAAGCGATTATCATGCTGGAAGTTGAGGGCTATGTTGAGGTGCGTAAAGGATCGGGGATCCACGTCATCTCTAACCAACCCAAACATTATGTTGCTCCCGACGAAGGTCTGGAATTCGCCAGTTACGGTCCTTTTGAGCTGCTTCAGGCTCGACAGCTCATTGAAAGCAACATTGCCGAGTTTGCCGCCACTCAGGTGACCAAACAGGACATCATGAAACTGATGGAAATTCAGGAGAAGTCGCGTAATGAAAAAAGCTTTCGTGACTCCGAATGGGATCTCCAGTTCCATGTGCAGGTCGCGCTGGCCACGCAGAACTCCGCCCTGGCCGCCATCGTGGAAAAAATGTGGACTCAGCGTATTCACAACCCTTACTGGAAAAAACTGCACGACCACATCGACTCGCGTACGGTAGATAACTGGTGCGACGACCATGATCAGATCCTGCGGGCGCTGATTCGCAAAGATCCCCATGCCGCTAAACTGGCGATGTGGCAGCATCTGGAGAACACGAAGCAGATGCTGTTTAACGAAACCAGCGATGATTTTGAGTTCAACGCGGACCGTTACCTTTTTACTGAAAATCCGGTCGTTCATCTCGATACGGCCGCTAACGGCGCAAAATAATCAATCTTATCGATACAGGCGTGACGAAGCGCCTGTACCTGATGCTTGGTAAGCATTAGGTATAAAATGTCAGCCTGTGTAAATCCTCTCGCCTCCCTCTAATGCGATAAGCAAAATCAGAGTTCAGCAACCGTAATTTCTATAACGGACAACGTTGACCTTTGTTACAATTAGATGCTATTTGAATTTTTGTGTTTAAGAGCTTGCTAACTTCACAACTTCACAGGGAACAGTTCAGGCCGTGAATTTGTATCAGACCGCGCACCTTGCAAAAAATATCAATAAAATCGCGGTGTTACAAAATCCAGAAAAACCGGCATGACGATAACCGATTCTCCAGGAATATTGAATGGAACTACTGACTCAATTACTGAATGCTTTATGGGCTCAGGATTTTGAAACTCTGGCCAATCCTTCCATGATTGGCATGCTCTATTTTGTACTATTTACCATTTTGTTTCTGGAAAATGGACTGCTGCCAGCAGCGTTTTTACCCGGCGACAGTTTGCTGGTACTGGTCGGCGTGCTTATTGCCAAAGGCGCAATGGGTTTTCCGCAAACGGTACTGCTACTCACCACCGCGGCCAGCCTCGGCTGTTGGCTTAGTTATATCCAGGGGCGATGGCTGGGAAACACCCGCACCGTGCAAAACTGGTTGTCGCATCTTCCTGCGCATTACCATCAGCGCGCGCATCATCTTTTTCATAAGCATGGCTTGTCTGCGCTGCTGGTTGGTCGCTTCATTGCGTTTGTCAGAACATTACTGCCGACCATCGCAGGGTTATCCGGCCTGAATAATGCGCGCTTTCAGTTCTTTAACTGGATGAGCGGATTGCTTTGGGTCCTGATCCTCACAACGCTTGGCTATCTGCTGGGCAAAACGCCGGTATTTCTTAAGTATGAAGATCAGCTCATGTCTTGCCTGATGCTGCTTCCTGTGGTGTTACTGGTGTTTGGTCTGGCGGGTTCACTGGTTGTGCTGTGGAAAAAGAAATACGGGAACCGAGGATAAATTATGCTGAAATCATGCATAACGCTCCGACGACTTGCCTGGGCCACCACCTTTATGCTGTTTATCGGGGCGCTGCTCCTGACCTGGTCGGTTATTCGCCAGCAGGAGTCAACGCTTGCCATTCGCGCCATAAACCAGGGAGCCAGCATGCCTGATGGCTTCTCTATCTGGCATCACCTGGATGCCAACGGCATCCGCTTTAAAAGTATTACCCCGCAAAATGACGCGCTGCTGATCACTTTTGATTCCAGCGCGCAGAGCGCAGCCGCCAAAGTGGTGCTGGACCGTACGTTGCCACATGGTTTCGTCATCGCTCAGCAGGATGATGATAATCAGGCGGTGCAGTGGTTATCCCGCTTACGTGATACCCCGCACCGTTTTGGTTAATCTCCAGGAATCTGAATTAGATCACTCACTTTGGTGATTTCACCGTTTAGCGCCTATGATTAATAAACTGGGATTATGGCCCAACGTTTTATTAATCTGGAGCATCGACCGCAAGCCACAACGTCGAATCACAATGGAAGGTTCAAGAATGAAATACCGCATCGCTTTGGCTATTAGCCTTTTCGCTCTCAGTGCCGGCAGTTACGCCACCACCCTCTGTCAGGAAAAAGAACAGGATATTCAGCGGGAGATTAGCTATGCCGAAAAGCACAACAATCAGAACCGCATCAATGGTCTGAACAAAGCACTTAGTGAGGTTCGGGCCAACTGTACTGACAGCAAACTGCGCGCCGACCATCAGAAAAAAATCGCAGAGCAGAAAGATGAGATAGCCGAGCGTCAAGATGATTTAGCCGAGGCGAAGCAAAAAGGTGATGCGGATAAAATTGCCAAACGCGAACGTAAGCTTGCCGAAGCTCAGAATGAGCTGAAAGAACTCGAATCACGCGATTACTAAGTACGGTAACTACCCACTCAACTGGAGAAAACTATGTCGAAAGATAATGCTACGGACAACCTGCGCGCTGAGCTGAAATCTCTTGCGGATACGCTTGAAGAAGTACTTAGCTCCTCTGGCGATAAGTCGAAGGAAGAGATGAGTAAAATTCGCAGCAAAGCCGAACACGCCCTGCGGGAGAGCCGTCATCGTCTGAGTGAAACCAGCGATGTGATTGCCAAACAGACCCGTGAAGCCGCGGCCAAAGCCGATAACTATGTACGCGAAAACCCATGGACTGGCGTCGGGATTGGCGCTGCAGTCGGTGTGGTGCTTGGTGTACTGCTGTCGCGCCGTTAACAATGGCTGACTCTCAACACGCACAAGGTCCAGGCAAAAGCGTACTGGGTATTGGACAGCGGATCCTGACGATTCTCGTTGAGATCGTAGAAACGCGGTTGCGGCTGGCCGTCGTGGAACTGGAAGAGGAAAAATCAAATCTCATCCAGATCCTGCTGATGCTTGGGCTGACCATGCTGTTCGCGGCGTTTGGGCTGATGAGCCTGATGGTGCTTATCATCTGGGCCATTGATCCGCAATATCGCCTGAACGCAATGATTGCCACCACCGTTGTGCTGTTGGTTATGGCGCTTATTGGCGGGATATGGACTCTGCGTAAAGCTCGCAAAACAACACTGCTACGCCATACGCGCCACGAACTCGCAAACGACAGGCAGGCCCTGGAGGATGATGCATAATGAGCAGTAAAGTCGAACGTCAACAACGTAAGGCGCAACTGCTTGGACAGATCCAGCAGCAACGGCTGGATCTGTCTGCTACTCGCCGCGACTGGCTGGAGGCCACCGAAGTCTACGATCGTGGTTGGAAAACACTGTTGAACCTACGTGGCTGGGTGTTAGTGGGTAGCAGTATCATGGCAGTTCGTACCATTCGTAACCCTAATCTGCTGGTACGCTGGGCTAAGCGCGGTTTTAGCGTCTGGAGTATCTGGCGTCTGGTTAAAGCGACCATCAGACAGCAACAACTGCGCGGCTAATCCCTCTCACTCCCCTAACCTCAAAATTTTTGAAAAAATTTGACAGTTTTCCTTGCTAACAATTGTCATTAAGCACGTTTATGATTCTCTCCATCGACAGCAACGACGCGCTCTGCAGCGTCGTTGCACACAAAACAAAATAAGCCGCCTGAGTGGTTTCCTGGAGTGAATGATGAAGAAATTAGAAGATGTTGGTGTACTGGTAGCGCGCATTCTGATGCCAATCCTGTTTATTTCCGCAGGCTGGGGAAAAATCACCGGATATGCGGGTACCCAACAGTATATGGAAGCCATGGGCGTGCCTGGTTTTATGTTACCGCTGGTCATCCTGCTTGAGTTTGGCGGTGGTCTGGCAATCCTGTTCGGCTTCCTGACCCGTACTACCGCGCTGTTCACCGCAGGCTTCACGCTGCTGACAGCGTTCATCTTCCACAGCAACTTTGCGGAAGGCGTGAACTCTCTGATGTTCATGAAAAACCTGACCATCGCAGGCGGTTTCCTGCTGCTGGCTATCACCGGTCCGGGCGCATTCAGCATCGACCGTGTACTGAATAAAAAGTGGTAAGCGAACTATACTGAACACATGAAAAAGCGAGGAGACATCTCCTCGCTTTTGCTATCTGAGGAGGCGATAAAATGGGACAACTGATTGACGGCGTATGGCATGACACCTGGTATGACACCAAATCAACCGGGGGAAAATTTCAACGTTCAGCATCGGCTTACCGCAACTGGCTCACCGCGGATGGCGCACCGGGTCCAACGGGCGAAGGGGGATTCGCTGCCGAAAAAGACCGCTATCATCTCTACGTTTCTCTGGCCTGTCCGTGGGCGCACCGTACGCTGATTTTGCGTAAGCTCAAAGGGCTGGAACCGTTTATTTCCGTTTCCGTTGTGCATCCGCTGATGCTGGAAAACGGCTGGACCTTTGATGATACCTTCCCGGCTGCAACCGGCGATACGCTGTATCAACACGAGTTTCTTTACCAGCTCTATCTGCACGCCGATCCGCATTACAGCGGTCGGGTAACCGTCCCGGTGTTGTGGGATAAAAAAAATCACACCATTGTCAGCAACGAATCTGCGGAGATCATCCGCATGTTTAACACCGCTTTTGATGCTTTGGGCGCAAAAGCCGGGGATTACTACCCGTCAGCCCTGCAAAGTCAAATCGACGAGCTGAATGGCTGGATTTATGACAACGTCAATAACGGTGTGTACAAAGCCGGATTTGCCACCAGCCAGGAAGCGTACGACGACGCCGTGGAAAAAGTCTTCCAATCCCTGGCGCGTCTGGAGCAAATTCTGGGGCAGCATCGCTATCTGACCGGCAACCAGTTAACAGAAGCAGATATTCGCCTGTGGACCACGCTGGTACGTTTTGATCCCGTGTATGTGACCCATTTCAAGTGCGACAAATACCGGATTAGCGATTATCTGAACCTGTATGGTTTCCTGCGCGACATCTACCAGATACCGGGCATTGCGGAAACCGTCAATTTCGATCACATCCGTAATCACTACTTCCGTAGCCATAAAACCATTAACCCGACTGGTATTATTTCTGTTGGGCCGTGGCAGGACCTTAACGAACCCCACGGGCGTGACGAGCGTTTCGCGTAATTTACACTGGCCCCTTTGGGGAATACCGATTAGTTAAGCATGTATGGCGAACATGTGATTTTTGCTCAGGGTTCCGTTCACCTCAGCGGTGTCATTTCTTTGAAACGCCGTTACCCGTGAACGTGCAAGGGAGGCTCACCGCCGCCTCCCTTGCAACCCAGGCTCCCGGCGGGAAAATCGTCGCTGCGCGATTCATTCGTCTTATGCCGTCTGCCTGTCGGGTCGGGGCCGAGCCTGCATCCCTGCAGGCCATCCCCTCTGCCCGCATCCCTGCGGGCAGACCCGGTCAGCCGTCAACGCCTCATCGATTTTCAGCCGGACATGGGTCATCGCTTCAACGCTCTGACTTCCAGTAAAATCTGTTTTGCTGTTCAGATATATTCAAATAAAAATACAGATGGTCAGGTGTGGCTGGTCCGGCTGAAAATTGCCGACGTGTTTCCGTAAGGCCGGGAGAACCCGCAGGGATGCGGGTTCAGGGCGCGCTTTGCAAGGACGCTTCATCGCGCCCGGCCCGAAAGCCTGAAGGAATAAGCGGAGGGAACCACGAAGTGGCAATTTTCCGTGCCGGGAGCCGGGATTGTAAAGGGCGTGGCGGAGAACGCCCTTTACACGTTCACAGGAATCGATGTCTCAGAGAAACGATGAACATAAGGTGAACGGAACCCTTTCTCTGAGAGCGCATATTCATAACGTCTACCACACTGGCGATAGTTTCTGAAACTAAGGCGTTCACTGATAAGTATTACCCATCAGCGGGCCAAATAATTAACACATCAAACATTTACCATCATTTCATTCACAGCTATTCTTAATTTGATTGCTTTAAAAACAAGTAATTGAATGCAGAACGAGGCAAAAATGGATTGGTATTTAAACGTATTAAAGAATTACTTTGGTTTTGGTGGTCGCGCGCGTCGTAAAGAATACTGGATGTTTGTGCTGGTCAACATCATCTTCACGTTCGTGCTGGGTATCCTGGACAGAATGCTTGGCTGGGAACGCGCCGGAGGGGAAGGCATCTTAACGACGATTTATGGGGTTCTGGTGTTTATCCCCTGGTGGGCGGTACAGTTCCGGCGTTTGCATGACACCGATCGTTCAGCCTGGTGGCTGCTGGTGCTGCTGATCCCGATCGTTGGCTGGTTGATTATCATCATTTTCAACTGCCAAAACGGGACACAGGGGAGCAACCGCTTCGGGCCCGATCCCAAACAGTTATCCTGACGTAGCATATGTAGATGCCTGATGGCGCTGCGCTTATCAGGCCTGCAACATACTCCGTCCTCCAGGCCGGATAAGGTGCAATTGCACCGTATCCGGCGTAACAGTCCGGCTATTTTCCCGCAAACAGTTTCGGGATTTCCCGCAGACACCAGGATTTCGCCTCGCCCATACTGTCTCGCCGCCAGGCCATAATGATATCAATTTCACTTGTCGACTCTGGGCTTACTACCCGCAACCGACCAGCCGCAATATCCTCTTCCACCAGCGGGTACGGCATCGTCGCCACGCCCAGTCCGGCTAACAGCGCCTGACGTTTATCTTCTATCGAACTCACCGTCAGACGAGGTTGTTTATCCAGCAGTTGTACGGTCAACACCGGACGTTCACGCGCGGTATCCGCCACCGCGATACCACGGTATTTCACGCGGGTGACTTCTGATAACGGTTCCGGCTCCTGATGGATAGGATGATCCGGTGCCGCCACATACACATTCATCAGCGAGTACAGCTTGCGCGAGTTGATTTCTGAAGATGAGCGAAAATGCATATCCGGCGCAATCACAATATCCGCTCGCCCTTGCTCCAGACGCTCCCACGCCCCGGCCAGAACTTCGGTGATAACGGAAAGCTGGGTATTGGCCTTCCCGGCAAGCCTGTCGATCAGCGGGAAAAACGCCGCCGTCGGCACCAACGCTTCGGTCACGATAGTCAGATGCGTTTCCCACCCACGCGCCAGCGCTTCGGCATCGGTAGTCAGCTTATCCGCAGCTTCCAGCAGGACGCGTCCACGCTCCAGCAGCATACGCCCGACGTTGGTGAATTTTGTGCGGTGACCTGAACGGTCAAACAACACGACGTCCAGCTCTTCCTCCAGCTTCTGCATGGTATAGCTGAGGGCTGACGGAACCCGCCCCAGTTCATCTGCCGCGGCGGCAAAGCTACCGCGTCTGTCTATTGCGTCCATGACGCGTAACGCTTCAAGCGTTAAAGCCCTTTCTTTGGCCATCTCGTTCTCATTCAGGAAATTTGAACATACCGGGCAGAATATCTGGCTAACAATGCAGCGTCTAGCCATTTAACATAAAAGGAAGTAAAGAGAGGTCAAGAACTATGATTACTACCCGTACAGCCAAACAATGCGGACAGGCAGACTACGGCTGGCTGCAGGCCCGTTATACCTTCTCCTTTGGACACTATTTTGATCCTAAACTGCTGGGTTATGCCTCGCTGCGTGTTCTGAACCAGGAAGTTCTGGCACCGGGGGCCTCTTTCCAGCCACGTACCTATCCGAAAGTGGATATCGTCAACCTGATCCTCGAAGGGGAAGCTGAGTACCGCGACAGTGAAGGCAACCATATCCAGGCCAAAGCAGGCGAAGTGCTATTGCTCGCGACACAACCCGGGATCAGCTATAGCGAACACAATATCAGTAAAGATAAGCCGTTAACCAGAATGCAGCTCTGGCTGGATGCCTGCCCGCAGCGCGAAAATACCTGCGTGCAGAAAGCCACGCTGAGTGCCGGTAAGCATCAGCTGCTGGCCTCGCCGGACGGTGAGCAAGGCAGCCTGCATCTGCGCCAACAGGTTTGGGTGCATCATGTTGAGCTGCAACAAGGCGAATCGCTCAGTTTTCAGTTACATGGGCCTCGCGCTTATCTGCAGTCGATCCACGGCAGATTCCATGCGGTGACGGCTGGCGCCGAAAAAGAAGCCCTCACCTGCGGCGATGGCGCATTTATTCGTGACGAGACTAACATAACGTTAGTCGCCGATACCCCGCTGCGTGCTTTGCTGATAGATTTGCCCGTATAGTCATGGAAAACAATGGAGTACGGCTATTGAGCAAGAAAAAAACAAAAAAACGCCAGCCGCAGGCTGAGCCGCAAAAACAGAATACGGCGACTTTCGGTTATGAAGAAATGCTGACAGAACTGGAAGCGATTGTGGCCGATGCCGAGCTACGGCTCGAAGATGAAGAAGCCGCCTGAAAGGCGGCTAAGAGTGATGCCGGGTGGCGGCTGCACCTTACCCGGCCTATAAATTAATGCGCTTTACTGGCCATGATCTCAATGATCTGCTTGTCGGTTTCCTGCATTGAACGACACGCCAGCGCGCACAGGTTAGTGATAGATTGCTCCACGTTATGCGCCACAATCCCTTCGTTACCCGTTACGGCAGTATCGTCCAGTGCCATCAGCACCGCTTTCCACGCCGCAGATGCGCTGGTTGAAACTTTCATCGCGCAGCTGTTTGAGGCGCCATCGCAAATCATTCCGCTCACGTCGCCAATCATGCTGCTGATCGCCATCGCGATGGTGTTGTAGCGCCCATCGACAATCCATGCCATACCCGCCGCAGCGCCCATCGCCGCCGTGGTTGCCGCGCACAGTGCGGACAAACGTGGAAGCTGATGATGGATGTAGATTGCGCTCAGGTGAGACAGCATCAGCGCACGCGCCAGTTTTTCCTCATCCGCGCCAAAATGCTCAGCAACCACCATCACCGGAACGGTGGCGGTAATACCTTGATTACCGGAGCCGGAATTGCTCATCGCCGGTAGCGTCGCCCCGCCCATTCGCGCATCCGATGCCGCACTGGTACGGATCAGAATAGCGGTAGACAGATCGTTTGCCAGCAGGCCACGCGCGCACTGCTTCTCAAGCGTAGTCCCGATGTGCAAGCCCCAGTTGCCGCGCAGCCCTTCCTGAGACAGCGCCCCGTTCAGTTTTGCCGCATCGAGAATAAAGCGGATTGACGCAAACGGCACCGCATTCACAAACGCCAGAATCTCTTCCAGCGAGGTGTGAGACAGTACCGCCAGCGGTGATTCCTGCTCCTCTTCCTGAGTGCTCTCTTCTGTGGCGAACACCACGCCTTTGTTGGTTTCAATGCGCACAACGTTGGTATGGCCGCCAACAATGGTCACGCACACCCATCCTTCAGCGCTGTACACTTTCGCGCGGGAAAAGAGAATATCTTCGCAAGGCTCCTGCAGCATCACCGTAACCTTCCCGGCACTCAGCATCGCTTTGGCCTGCGCCACCGCCTCAGCCGAAGCGTCTTTCAGCACTTCCAGCCCGGCTTTGGCATTACCGCCGATCGCGCCCAGCGCGGCGGCAATCGGTAACCCCACCATGCCAGTCCCCGGAACGGTCACTCCCAGGCCATTTTTCATCAGGTTTGGCGAGACCCACGCATCAATGCGTTCAACCGCGCCTTCCAGCTCAGAGGAGGCGACGGCCGCCGCCAGAGCCAGAGAGATAGGTTCCGTGCAGCCCAGCGCGGGCTTCACTTCTTCCTGCACTGCGCGAATAAAACTATCCCATAATGGATTCAATGTAGTCTCAAACATAACAACAACCTTTGCTCAGATAACTCAGGAAAATGCCAGGAACGGAGAAACGCACAGCAGCAGGCCCGTGATAATAATCAGATACAGAGAGGCGCCTTTGTATTTGTGCAGTGCAGGAACTTTGTAGACCAGCCACGCCGGGATCAGACAACCCACCATGCCGAAGATTGGGCTACAAATAGAGGTGAAGCTCAGTACCGGCGCATTGAGCACAATTGCGCTCCAGGCCAGTAAGATGGCGAAAACCATAATGCCGCGCTGCACCAGGGTTTCATTGATTTTCTCGGCTGGCATTTTACGGCGCAGCACGTTCATCACGATCCCCTGAGTAGCTTCACGGAAGCCTAAATAGACGCCGAAGAAGGCGGTCATTACGGCAAAGATGTTCAGGATAACGCTGACGATTTTCACCCAGCCAGCGCCATCGCCGCTAATAAACTGCGCGGCAATCGCCAGAGCGGAAATGTTCTGCTCATAGGCTTTAACCGCTTCGTCATGACCCATCGCCAGCGTGAAGGAAACGGCGTAGAAAAAGACCGTAACGAACAGAATACCAAACGCGATGTTCATAGCGCGCAGCGCTTTATGACGCGCCACCTCAATGGATTTTTCGCGAGAACGATATGAGATAACCATTGGGCTCAGAGTCTGAATAAACAGAATCGAGGTCAGCGTAAACGGCAGCGTGATAATCGCGTTTTTGATCAGCAGCGCCATCGGCGGCAGCGAACCTACGTTATATAAATGCCACATCCCTACCATCGACACGCCAAGCGCCGCTACCACCAGCAGCTTGGTCAGTACCATACCGGTAGAGATTTTAAACAGCAGTTTTTCCCCGCGCGACGAGATGGCCACCAGGATACAAATCAGCACCAGGCCATAGAACGGGCTGTCGGACAGTAAGCCTTCAGTCACGCCAAACGTGTGCAGATAGGAGGCGCTGTCGTTAGTAATGGCGGTGGAATAGACGAACATCCAGATGACCAGCATCACAAAATACAATGCCCCCAACAGGATGCCCCAGTTTTTACCCAGGTAGCCGCTGATCACGCTCGGGTAGTCTTTACATTCCGGAGATTCAGCCAGTGTATTGATAAACAGACGCTGGAACAGATACATGGCAGGGTAGCCAATAATGGAGGAGAGTAAGAATACCCACAGCCCCATCAGCCCTACCTGGACGGGAAGAAAAACAATTCCCGCGCCGATTGCCATACCGATACTCATAATGACCCAGCCGGTGTCCGTGCTGTCGAATTTAATGGCTTCGCGCCATTCGCTTTCGGTCATTCCCGCCCGACGCGCCGGAGCAGATGCGTCGAGTATTACGCTGCTATTCGTTGCCGTTTCCATAATTTCCCGCTCAATGTGTAGGTAGAGGTTTTTTATTTTTTTCGTACTGCTTAATGCGATACGCAGTACATAAGATGCAGGTGAGCTATTGGAGTAATGAATAAATGATACGCGCGGGATCAGAGAAAAACTTCACAAACAAACCCCTGTAATTTCTAAAAGTTAAGAAATAATTTCTCTTTTAATACCATTAAATGTATTAAATTTCTGTTTTTGAAGCAGATCACAACAAAAAATGCGCGCTAAAGTGCTAATGCTGATCAGTTAACACCTCACCTTCTGCGTTTTTGTTAAAACAGCAAAACAGATTTAACTGGAAGTCAGAGCGTTGAAGCGATGACCCCGGTCCGGCTGAAAATCGATGAGGCGTTGACGGCTGACCGGGACTGCCCGCAGGGATGCGGGCAGAGGGGACGGCCTGCAGGGATGCAGGCTCGGCCCCGACCCGACAGGCAGACGGAATAAGACGAATAGCTCGCGCAGCGACGATTTTCCCGCCGGGAGCCTGGGATGCAAGGGAGGCGGCGGTGAGCCTCCCTTGCACGTTCACGGGTAACTGCGTTTCAGAAAAATGACAGCGCTGAGGTGAACGGAACCCTGAGTAAGAATCACATGTTCTCCATACATGCTTAACTGAGCGAAATTACACTAAAGTGCACCTTTTCTATCATGCCAAATTGATGGATTCATTGCCGGATGGCGGCGCTTACGCCTTATCCGGCCTACCAACACACCCTTTCATCTCAGGTACAAACCACTTTAATCGCCAGGCCACCGCGTGAAGTTTCACGGTACTTGTCATTCATATCTTTGCCCGTTTCGTACATGGTCTCGATCACCTTATCGAGCGAAACGCGTGGCTCAGACGTCCGACGTAACGCCATACGCGCGGCGTTAACGGCTTTTACCGCGTTGATCGCGTTGCGTTCGATGCACGGTATTTGCACCTGTCCGGCTACCGGGTCGCAGGTCAGCCCCAGGTTATGCTCCATGGCGATTTCCGCCGCAATGCATACCTGCGCAGGGCTACCGCCAAGCAACTCTGTCAGCCCTGCTGCCGCCATGGAACAGGCTACTCCAATCTCTCCCTGACAGCCCACTTCGGCACCAGAAATAGAGGCATTCATCTTATACAGCGCGCCTATCGCCCCAGCCGCCAGCAAATATCGGGCAATCGAGTTCGCATTCACCGGGCGGCGGAATTTATCGTAATAGGCCAATACAGCGGGAATAATTCCGCAAGCGCCGTTGGTTGGCGCGGTAACAACCCGACACCCGGCGGCATTTTCTTCGCTCACGGCCAGAGCGAACATGTTGATCCAGTCGATAACGTTCATCGGGTCGCTGGACAGGTTGTCGCTGGAAACCAGCAGTCGCCGCAGCGCCACGGCGCGACGCGGGACGTTAAGCGGGCCCGGCAGGACGCCTTCGGTGTTCATGCCGCGCTCAATCCCGGCGTGCATGACGTCCCAGATGGCGGCAAAACCAGCATCGATTTCTTCTTTGCTGCGCATCGCCAGTTCGTTTTGCATCATCAGGCCAGAAACAGACAACCCGTTGCGCTCGCACAGCTTCAGCAGTTCGCTGGCGGAATGAAAGTTGTAGGGCACGGGTGTTTCAATGTCATGCGCCTGACCAAATTGCTCCTCTTCAACGATAAAACCACCGCCGATGGAGTAATAGGTTTTACTTAGCAGTGTCTCGTTGCCGTGCCATGCGGTAATACGCATACCATTTTCATGGCGCGGCAGCGTTTCGCTATGAAAGAGAATATTTTCGTCTGGCGAGAAATCGACAATATGCGTGCCCTCAGCAACCGGCAAACGTCCGGTACGGGCCACTTCCTGAGTAAAACCAGCGATTGAATCTATATTAACGTTTTGCGGACTGTTACCGGCCAGTCCCATCATGATGGCGACGTCTGTCGCATGACCTTTGCCGGTCAGAGAGAGCGATCCATAAAGATCAACCACGATATGCGTGGTCCTGAAGAGTTCCCCGCTGCTGACCAACAGATCGATAAAGCTTTTACCTGCGTTCATTGGCCCCACGGTATGGGAGCTGGAAGGTCCAATGCCAATCTTGAAAATATCGAATGCGCTAATCATATCCACACCCTCGGATTGCCGTTCAGTGAAGACCAGGTTTCACACTCATTAAGGATCGGGGCGATCCTGCGATCGCCCCGCAAGGGATTACAGCGTATCGCCACGCACGGCGATGGCTTCAATCTCCAGCTTCACATCCTTTGGTAAGCGGGCGACCTGTACGCAGCTGCGCGTAGGGTAGATTGCCTTGTGCTCATCAAAAAACTGCTGGTACACCTGGTTAATGGTGGCGAAGTCGTTCAGGTCAGAAACGAAAACGGTGGTCTTGACGATATCGCTCACCTTCAAACCGGCGGACTCGACGATCGCTTTCACGTTTTCCAGGCTTTGACGCGCCTGATCGGCCACGTGTTCTGCCACTTCACCGGTCTGTGGACACACCGGAATCTGACCTGAAGTCAACACCATACTGCCCAGATCCACACCCTGTACGTAAGGTCCAATCGCCCCTGGCGCACATTCGGTTGCAATAACTTTTCTCATATCCCCTCCGGCGTCAGAGCGCCTGGGTGAAAGTACGTGAAATAACGTCCTGCTGCTGTTCGCGGGTCAACGCATTGAAGCGCACCGCATAACCAGACACGCGGATCGTCAGGTTCGGATAGTTTTCCGGATGCTCAATGGCATCCATCAACATTTCACGGTTCATAACGTTAACGTTTAGATGCTGCCCACCTTCCACATGCGCTTCATGGTGGAAGTAACCATCCAGCAGCCCGACCAGGTTGGTTTTACGCACGCTATCCTCTTTGCCAAGCGCAGCCGGCACAATGGAGAAGGTGTACGAAATACCATCTTTGGCATAGGTAAACGGCAGTTTGGCGACCGAGGTTAACGACGCCACCGCACCTTTGCGATCGCGGCCGTGCATCGGGTTCGCCCCTGGCGCAAACGGCGTGCCTGCGCGACGTCCATCCGGCGTGTTACCGGTTTTCTGGCCGTACACTACGTTGGAGGTGATGGTCAGAATGGACTGCGTCGGCACCGCATTACGGTAGGTCGGCAACACCTTAATTTTCTTCATAAAGCGTTCGACCAGGTCGCAGGCAATACTGTCTACGCGCTCGTCGTTGTTGCCGTATTGCGGATAGTCGCCTTCGATTTCAAAATCAACCGCCAGACCGTTTTCATCACGAATCGGTTTCACGCGGGCGTATTTAATAGCCGACAGTGAATCCGCCGCTACGGACAGCCCCGCCATACCACAGGCCATCGTGCGATAAACATCACGATCGTGCAGCGCCATCAGCGAAGCTTCGTAGCTGTACTTGTCGTGCATGTAGTGGATGATGTTCAGCGCGCTGATGTACTGCACGGCCAGCCAGTCCATAAAGTGGTCCAGGCTCTCCATCACCGTGTCGTAATCCAGCACTTCATCCATTAGCGGCGCCGTTTTCGGCCCGACCTGAATTTTCAGCTTCTCATCCACACCGCCGTTGATTGCGTACAGCAACGTTTTGGCGAGGTTGGCGCGCGCGCCAAAGAACTGCATTTGCTTGCCGATAACCATCGGGCTTACGCAGCAGGCAATGGCATAGTCATCGCTGTTAAAGTCAGTACGCATCAGATCATCGTTTTCGTACTGTAAAGACGAGGTGATGATGGACACCTGAGCGGCATATTTTTTGAAGGCAATCGGTAGCTGCTCGGACCACAGTACCGTCAGGTTCGGCTCAGGCGCCGGCCCCATGGTGTGCAGCGTATGCAGGTAGCGGAACGAGTTTTTGGTCACCAGCGTACGGCCATCCAGCCCCATACCGCCGATAACTTCGGTTGCCCAGATAGGGTCGCCTGAGAACAGGGTGTCGAATTCCGGCGTACGCAGGAAGCGCACCATACGGATCTTCATAATGAAGTGATCGATCAGTTCCTGCGCCTGCTGTTCGTTTAAAATTCCCGCTTTGAAGTCGCGCTCAATGTAGATGTCGAGGAACGAAGCGGTACGGCCCAGCGACATGGCGCCGCCGTTCTGCGATTTCACCGCAGCCAGATAAGCAAAGTACACCCACTGTACCGCTTCCTGCGCATTTCGCGCCGGACGGGAGATATCGCAGCCATACTTCGCCGCCATTTCCTGCATTTGCAGCAGAGCGCGACGGTGTTCAGACAGCTCTTCACGCAGACGAATCGTGGCTTCAAGATTCTGCCCCCACTCCAGATTCGACTGAAGATCGGCAAACTGCAGTTCACGCTCACGCACCAGATAGCGGATACCGTACAGCGCGACGCGACGGTAGTCACCGATGATACGGCCACGACCATAGCCGTCCGGCAGACCGGTCAGTACGCCGGATTTACGGCAACGCAGCATATCCGGGGAATAAGCATCGAATACCCCCTGGTTGTGGGTCTTACGCAGGTCAGTAAACAGGTATTCAAAATTAGCGTCCATCTCACGACCATAAGCGTCAAAAGAGCTTTTGATCATGTTGATGCCGCCGAACGGATGCAGGGCACGCTTGAGCGGCGCATCCGTTTGCAGACCGACGATTTTTTCCAGTTCTTGTTCAATATAACCGGCGTCATGCGCGGTTATCGTGGTGGCAATATTGGTATCGAAATCAACCGGCGCATGGGTCGAGTTTTCAATACGGATGCCCGCCATAACTTTTTCCCACAACGCCGTGGTTGCTGGCGTTGCTTCGGCGAGGAAAGATTCATCCCCTTCATAAGGCGTGTAGTTGTGCTGAATAAAATCACGGACATTAATTTCTTCTTTCCAGTCCGTACCTTTAAAGCCTTTCCAGGCTTCGGCATACAGCATATCGCTGGTATCGATATTTACCTTCATGAAAAATAATCTCTCTGCTGAAAATTAATTATGCAAATGCTACTGGGATATTAATTTTGCCTAACGCAATGGCATCACGAGCAATCATTTTCTCTTCATTTGTGGGAATAACCGCACAAATAACACGAGCATCCTTATTAGAGATAATTCTTTCGCCATGGGAATTTGGCAGACCATTCATCTCGCTATCGATATTTACACCTAAAACGGCCAGATGCTCGATAACCAAACGGCGAATTAATACTGAGTTCTCACCGATTCCACCGGTGAAAATAATGCCATCAAGACGATGCAGCGATGCGGCATGTCCGGCGATATGACGCGCAATACGATGCACAAACGTTTTAATCGCCAGCTGCGCGCGCTCATGCCCTTCGTGCCAGGCTTTTTCTAACGTACGTAAGTCAGAGGACAGACCGGAAATACCCAGCAACCCGGACTCTTTATTCACTACGCGCTCAAGGTCGCTCAGCGTCTGGTTGGTTTCAGCGGCAATCCACGCCATCGCGCCGAAATCTACGTCGCCGCTGCGTGTGCCCATCATCAGCCCTTCCAGCGGCGTCATGCCCATCGAGGTATCAACGCTCTGCCCGTTACGTACCGCACAGATAGAGGCGCCGTTGCCCAGATGCGCCACAACCAGACCAGAATCATCATTCTGCAGATCCAGAAGTTCATGCGCCCGTTGCGAAACATAGCGATGCGACGTGCCGTGGAAACCGTAACGACGAACGCCTAACTCCTCAAAATATTTCCACGGTAAACCGTACAGATAGGCTTCTGGGGCCATCGTCTGGTGGAAGCTGGTATCAAATACCGCGACCTGCTGCACGCCTGGGAAAAGATGCTGAGCAGATTCAATCCCGCTCAGGTTCGCATAATTATGTAGCGGTGCTAATGGCGATACCCGGCGAATATTGTCGATAACTTCCTCAGTAATAATTGCTGATTCGGTAAAGATATTTCCGCCGTGGGCAATGCGGTGGCCAATTAAGGCCACGCTGTCCATTAAATTACGTTTTTCCAGTTCAACGGCAATCGCTTTTAATGCATCTTCGTAGCTGTGGTGAGCCAGCTTAGCTGGCTCTCCTCCATTAATTGCTATGAACGCATTTTCAGAGTTAATACCGTCTGCAATTCCCGCCATTAAAACTTCACAGTTTGCTGCATCGAGCACTGAGAATTTAATGGAAGATGAACCACAGTTAATAACCAGTACTACCGGAAACTCATTCATTTCACTACTCCGCTCATCCTGAGCTTAAGGATTAAAACAGTTTGTAGACAATGTTCAGGATGGTCAGCAGACCAATCACGGTAACAAACACGTTATCCAGACGGCCACGGTATTTCGCCAGCGATGGCGCTTTACGGATGGCATACATCGGCAGCAGGCAGAGCAGAGAGGCAATAATCGGCGCGCCCATTGCTTCAATCAGGTCCAGGATGTTCGGGTTGGCGTATGCCACAACCCAGGTGGAACCCATGATGAAGATCATGCTGATGGTGTTGAGCTTGCCCATGGAAACTTTGGTTTTATCGCCTTTGTAACCAAACTTCAGCACCAGACCGTTCAGACCTTCCAGCGTCCCCAGATAGTGGCCGAAGAAAGATTTGAAGATAGCAACCAGGGCGATGATTGAAGCACCGTATTCCAGAATGGTGGCGAAGGTAGACTTCGTACCGGACAGTGAAGCGAAGTGGTTCGCCAGGTAAGACAGCACTGGAATGTTTTGCGCTTTCGCATCCGCCATATTTGCCGGAGAGAGCGTGAACAGGCAGCTAAAGGCGAAGAACATTACCACCGCAACCATCAGCATACTGGCGCGGGAGATGATTTTAGAACATTTCTGCTCGGTGAATTCGCGACCGTAATCTTTCTCATATTCTTCGCGTTTAGAGACGACGAAGGAAGAAACGATTGGCGAGAAGTTGAAAGAGAACACCATGATGGAAATACCCAGCCATACGGTAACCAGGATGCCGTCATGGCCAGTCAGGGCGATATTGCTGATATCAACCTGATCGATAACCGCAGAGTTCCAGTAAGGAATCAGTGACAGAGAGATAAGCACCAGGCTGGCAATGAACGGCCATACCAGGTAGCTCATCACTTTAACCATCAGATCTTTACCAAACCAGATGACGAATGCCATCAGCAGCAACAGGAACAGCGCCACGAAGCCACGGTTCAGCGCGGGCATCTGCAGCTGGTTTTCCCAGAAGGTCATAAAGGTGTTGGTAATGGTGACGCCATAAATCCACAGCAGCGGACAAATCGCAAAGAAGTAGAGGAACGTGATTACCACGCCACCCGTTTTACCAAAGTGCTCTTCAACCGTTTCTGTGATGTTACCGGAAGGGTTAGAACCGGAAAGACACAGGCGTGCCAGCGCACGGTGGCAATAGAAAGCGATGGGGTATGCTAACACCAGCATGATCAGAATGGGGATCAGTCCGCCAAAACCTGCGCGGATAGGGAAGAACAGCACCCCTGCGCCGATGGCTGTACCAAATAAACCCAGTGTCCAGGTGGTGTCCGATTTGCGCCAGGACGACTGCTTTGTCTGGCTGGATACAATGCTATCAGTAGTACTCATATCCTATCCTCAACGAAGTATATTAAGCGTCAACTAAACCAGTAATTTGAGATACACGAGAAAGATCGATATTACCGCCAGAAATAATGCTGACTGTTTTTCTGTTCTGGATATAGCTATCTAATTTCCCGCTTAATAATGCTGCGCATGCCAGCGCACCGGCACCTTCAGTCACAACTTTATTTCGCTGAATTAATGCCACCATGCTGTTGCGAATTTCATCTTCGCTGACCAGGACAATGTCATCTACCAACTCACGAACGATTTCATACGTTAAAGTACCCGGGCGGGAGACGTCACAACCATCCGCCAGGGTGCCGGTCGTTCGGTGCGTGGTTATTTCTCCAGCGCGGAAAGAAGCCGCCATGCCATGAACGTTTTCAGACTGTACGCCAATAATTTTAATGGTCGGGTTAATCGATTTAATTGCCACTGCAATACCTGCAATTAGTCCGCCGCCGCCAATTGGCACAATCACGTTATCGACATCGTACAGATCTTCGAGAATTTCCAGACCAATAGTGCCCTGACCGGCAATGACTTTCGGGTCATCATATGGCGGAATAAAGATACGGCCTTCCGTTTCCACAATCTCGCTAACCTTCGCGATGGTGTCGTTGAAGTTGTCGCCGTGCAGCACAACTTCTGCGGAATAATCGCAGGTTGCCGCCACTTTAGACTTCGGCGCGCCTTTCGGCATCACCACTTTGCCGTCAATTCCGAGCATGGCGCAGGAGAGAGAAACCCCTTGCGCATGGTTCCCTGCAGAGCAAGCCACCACGCCTTTACATCTTTCAGCTTCGGTTAATGAACTGAGCTTGTTAAAAGCGCCACGGATTTTAAATGAACCGGTACGCTGCATGTTTTCAAACTTGAGGAAAATTTCCCCTTTGCAACGTTCACTAAAATAGTTAGAGCGAGGCATTCCCGTTTTATATATTTTCCCCGCCAGTCTTTTTTTCGCTTCGAGGATATCTTCAATTGCAACTGGGAGATCGTATGTAATGTGCATTAGAACCTCTTACCTGGGTATTAAAGTAAATAGATAGCCGTAACCATTGTCAGATATAGACAGATGGCGTTGAGTCCGTGTTAAAACAAATTCACTCTTTAATCAACTTCAACTAATTGCCTTCGTCTTCGACAATTATATGATGAATATTCCTTGGCTAATTCCACCAAAATAGATGCTGCTTTTTTAATTCGATAATTTTTCGACCACACGGCGGCATAACGCGCGACGGGTAACGTCTCTTTTACCGGGATAGTAATAAACTGGTTTGAGCCAAACGGTGTGGTCATGTCACAGGGAATTACTGTTAAGAAATCAGCATTGAGAACAAGATTATAAATGGTGACGACGGAGTCAGTATTAACGATGTTTTCACTGCTGATGCCATTATTTTGTAACGTAGTTAGAAGTTCGCGGTAGTATCCCATATTCGTTTGTGGCAACACCCACTGTTCGTTTTTCAACGCGCTCAGCGAGGTGATGCCGGTGCATGTTCGGGACTTGCTGGCGACCAGTATAAAGTCTGACTCAAAGAGCGGCTCAACATGGAGATCCTGTAGTTTCATCTCATCACTCAGCGTACCGATAGCGAAGTCGAGGCGCCCGTCACGAAGCGCGGGTAAGAACGAGGAGAGTTGCGCTTCGTACATGGAAACCTGCGCCTTCGGAAACACCTCTTTAAATTTTTTAATCATGCCGGACATGATGGTGAAGGCGATCAGTGAAGGAAAGCCAAACGACACATCAACCACTGCGTTACTCGTCATGCTGTTCATCTCATCAACCATGTTTTTCATTTCACGAGTAATGGATTCAGACCATGAGAGCATCACCTGACCTGCCTGAGTCAAGGTAACGCCGGTATTTTTACGCACCACTAACTCAATACCAAAATAAGCCTCAACATCATTAATGATTTTGCTGACCGCCGGTTGAGTTAAACCTAATTCTTTTGCAGCAGAACCGATAGAACCACTTCTAATGACTTCCTGAAAGACCACTAAGTGCTGTGTTTTAGGGAGAGAAATAGTATTCATATCGTCCTGCTCTAATAACTTTGTTGACGGCAGGAAGTTTACCAAATTAAGCAAACGAGGATATGTGCGACCACTCACAAATCCCCTTCCCTTACATTTTGTAAGATTATTATTAAATTGATAATTCCTTATTAATCATATGGATAGAAAATATCGATCTCACTTAACTCTGACTTTAATCAAAAAAAGATGGGGGGATAACGATTTTTTATGGCTATAACGACATCATTTTTGTTGTTATTTCTTCGAACCACGAAAGGCTATATTTCAATCAATTACAGAGTAATTATCGGTAAAAATGGCGCTTAAATTTAATAAGTAATTTATCAAATATAATTATATTTTATCGTTTATGGTGTTTAAATAACGCCATGCATCACATTTTTTTGCCTTGTTTGTTTGTAAAGAAACATTGCATTTATCAATATTTAAACCAATTAAAACAAATGATCACCATTAGCAACATTGCATTAACACTGATTTTGCGCATTTTGTCAGCAACTAATTTTGTGATGGCGATCGATTGCGCGTGATTATTCTCGGTAAAAACGTATCGCGTAGCGTTTTGTGTCGCACATCACAAAACAAGAATTATCCCGAGAGACATTTCCTCTTATAAAAGAAGTCAGGAATATTAATAAGAACGAAATAAAGATTAGATGAATGGGAAATAAACGCCAGATTCGTGGTAAACCAGGCGCAACGCCATAAGGCATGACCATCTGTCCTGAAAGCAAAAACCCCGCCGAAGCGGAGTTTTGTAAAGAGTGAAGCTGACCGATAAGCCGCGTTCTTTTGAGCATAGCGTCGTGGACAGTCATTCATTTAGCCTGCTCATACAGCAAAAACCCCGCCGAAGCGGGGTTTTATAAAGAGTGAAGCTGACCGATAAGCCGGGTTCTGTCGTGGACAGTCATTCATCTAGGCCAGCAATCGCTCACTGGCTCAAGCAGCCTACCCGGGTTCAGTACGGGCCGTACCTTGTGAACCCCTATTTGGCCTTGCTCCGGGTGGAGTTTACCGTGCCACGGACTGTTACCAGCCGCGCGGTGCGCTCTTACCGCACCCTTTCACCCTTACCTGATCCCACTTACGTGGGCCATCGGCGGTTTGCTCTCTGTTGCACTGGTCGTGGGTTTCCCCCCCAGGCGTTACCTGGCACCCTGCCCTATGGAGCCCGGACTTTCCTCCCCTCCGCCCGTCTCCCCCGAAGAGGACGACGACGAAGCGGCGACTGTCTGGTCAGCTTCGGCGCGCAGTATAGAGGGTTTGCGGGGCAATGTCACCCCGCACTGCGCATTCCTATCGCCAGCGTGGCGGCAATATTCCTTGAAGCACGATAAATATTATCAAATGCCTCACGGAACGCCTCTTCCAGTGTGCTGATACTGGTCAATACGCTAAACACCGCGTCGATACCATATTGATGCACCACCGCCACATCATGCGTCAGGCTGCCGCCAATACCAATCACTGGCTTGTGGTACTTCTTCGCGACATTCGCCACACCTACCGGCACTTTGCCGTGAATACTCTGGCTGTCGATCCTCCCCTCGCCAGTCACTACCAGCGTGCAATCGTGAATATGTTCTTCCAGATTAAGCGCCTGAGTCACAATCTCTATCCCACTGCGCAGATCCGCGCCTAAAAAAGCCATTAACGCTGCGCCCATCCCTCCAGCCGCACCGGCGCCGGGAACGTCCTTCACGTCGACCCGCAGCGATTTTTTAATGATGTCAGCATAGTGAGACAGATTACGGTCCAGTTCGAGAATACGTTCTTCTGTTGCCCCTTTCTGCGGGCCAAAGATACGTGAAGCGCCAGTGTCGCCGGTGAGTGGATTGGTCACATCACAGGCCACGCGAATTGAACAGGTTTTTAAGCGAGGATCCAGGCCCGAGATATCGATGGCGTTCAGGCTCATCAGGCTACCACCGCCGTAGCCAATGTCAGTCCCGTTGGCATCACAGAGTTTCGCCCCCAGCGCCTGCGCCATACCTGCGCCGCCGTCGTTGGTCGCGCTACCGCCAATGCCGATAATAATGCTTTGTGCGCCGCTGTTCAGCGCCTGCAAAATCAACTCCCCGGTACCGCGCGACGTAGTGACTAACGGATTGCGCTTTTCAGGAGAAACCAGCGCCAGACCACTGGCTGCCGCCATTTCGATAAACGCGGTTTTACCGTCCCCGGACATGCCCCAGCAGGCATTCACTTTTTCGCCCAGCGGCCCCGTCACCCACGCGGAATGTTCACTCCCTTGCGTGGCGGCAATCATGGCTTCGACCGTTCCTTCGCCGCCGTCGGCAACCGGAACAGACACATATTGCGCATCGGGGAAAATTTCCCGAAATCCTTTTTCTATTGCCTGAGCCACCTCGGTGGCAGAAAGGCTTTCTTTATAAGAGTCTGGGGCAATTACGATTTTCATAGTTATGTAGCCTGAAAGTGCCGCGCAAGGCAAGAAATACAGGGCGCGCATCCGCGCCCTTCTTGTTAGCGAGTGACTTCCACTTTCGCCAGTTTTTCGTAGTAGCAGGCGAGCGCGCTATGATCGGCGGTGCCCAACCCATCTGCGCGTAGCGCCTGCATCATCTCCATGACAGCAGCCGTCAGCGGCAACTGAGCGCCAACGCCATGCGAGGTATCCAGCGCATTGGCCAGATCTTTAATATGCAAGTCAATGCGGAAACCCGGTTTGAAGTTGCGGTCCATCACCATCGGCGCTTTCGCATCCAGTACGGTGCTGCCCGCCAGTCCGCCACGAATGGCCTGATACACCAGATCCGGATTCACGCCCGCTTTAGTCGCCAGCGTCAGTGCTTCAGACATCGCCGCAATGTTCAGCGCCACAATCACCTGATTAGCCAGCTTGGTCACGTTGCCTGCGCCAATCTCGCCGGTATGCACCACGGAACCCGCCATCGCTTTCAGCAGATCGTAGTACTTGTCGAAAATCGCTTTATCGCCACCGACCATCACCGACAACGTACCGTCAATCGCTTTTGGCTCGCCGCCGCTGACCGGCGCATCCAGCATATCCACACCTTTCGCTTTCAGCGCCTCGCTGATTTCACGGCTGGCTAACGGTGCGATGGAACTCATATCGATCAGAACCGTCCCCGGTTTCGCCCCTTCAATGATGCCGCCTTCGCCCAGCGCCACCTCTTTCACGTGCGGAGAGTTCGGCAGCATGGTGATGATCACATCACACTGCTCGGCAATGTCTTTCGCCGTGGCGGCGGTTTCTGCGCCTGCGGCAATCACGTCCGCAATGGATTCCGGGTTACGGTCAGCAACCACCAGCGAGTAACCTGCCTTGAGGAGGTTTTTACTCATTGGTTTACCCATGATACCGAGGCCAATAAAACCAACTTTCATTGTCATGTCTTTATCTCTCTCTACTGTCGATGGTGGTTATTTCTTAAAAGAATCAGCCAGTTTCTGCGTGGCTGAACGGAACACGCCAAGGTCGCTGCCGACGGCAACAAACGTCGCCCCCCACTCCAGATAACGCCGCGCATCCGCCTCTACCGGGGCCAGAATGCCGCTTGGTTTACCGTGGGCTTTCGCGCGGGCGAAAATGTGCTGGATAGCTTTCTGCACATCGGGATGGGACGCATTGCCGAGGTGGCCTAACGCCGCAGCCAGATCGCTGGGGCCGACGAAGATACCGTCAACGCCTTCGGTCGCCGCGATTGCATCAACGTTATCAACGCCCTGCTGACTTTCGATCTGCACGATGATGGTGATGTTCTTATTCGACTGCGCAAAATAGTCCGGCACGGTGCCAAACATATTGGCGCGGTGGGATACGGACACGCCGCGAATACCTTCCGGTGGATAGCGGGTTGACGCCACCGCGTTCACCGCCTCTTCTTCGGTCTCAACAAACGGGATCAGGAAGTTGTAAAACCCGATATCCAGCAGACGCTTAATGATCACCGGCTCGTTGGTCGGCACACGTACCACCGGCGCGCTGGCGCTACCTTTAAGCGCCATCAATTGCGGGATAAACGTCGAGATATCGTTCGGCGCATGTTCGCCGTCCAGCACCAGCCAGTCGAAACCCGCCAGACCTAAAACTTCAGTGCTGATTGGACTGGCTAATGCAGACCAGCAGCCAATCTGAATCTGCTGCGCCGCGAGGGCCACTTTAAACTTATTCGGGAAAATCGTGTTATTCATCGCCTATACCTTTGTTTATTTCTGCAATTCCATACGTTTAATGTCACCGACAATAAACAGGTAGCAAACCATTGCCATCAGCGCTGAGCACCCTACAAACATCAGCGCGGCATTAAATGAGTGCAACTCGCTCACCAGATACCCAATCACCAACGGAGTAACAATGGAGGCCACGTTGCCAAATACGTTAAATACGCCACCACACAGGCCGACAATCTCTTTCGGCGCGGTATCGGAAATCACCGGCCAGCCCAACGCCCCGAAGCCTTTGCCGAAGAACGCCAGCGCCATCAGCGCGACTACCAGAGCGGTGTTATCGGTGTAGTTACACAGAATAATGGTCGATGCGAGCAGCATGCCGAGCACAATCGGCAGCTTACGCGCCAGGGTGATGCTGGAGCCACGTTTAATCAGATAATCAGAGAACACCCCACCCAGCACGCCGCCAATGAATCCACATAGCGCCGGAATAGACGCCACCAGACCAACTTTGAGGATCGACATACCTTTTTCCTGTACCAGGTAAATCGGGAACCAGGTAAGGAAAAACCAGGTAATTGTGTTAATAAAATACTGTCCGAAGAACACGCCAAGCATCATACGGTTGGTCAGCAACTGCTTGATATAATGCAGTTTAGGACCACCTGACTTCACATCGCCCGGCTTCTTATGGTCCATATCTACGACCGCGCCGTTTTCAGAGATAAACTTCAGCTCTTCTTGCGACATACGCGGGTGATCGGTTGGGTTATGAATAAACTTTACCCATAACCCGGTGAGCACAAAACCAATCGCCCCCATCACGGTAAAGACGTGTTCCCAGCCCCAGGCGAAGGTCAGCCAGCCCAGCAGCGGCGAAAACAGCGCCAGGGAAAAATACTGTGCGGAGTTAAAAATCGCGGATGCCGTACCGCGCTCTTTGGTCGGGAACCAGGCCGCCACGATACGGGCGTTGGCCGGGAAGGAAGGTGCTTCTGAGAAGCCCAACATAAAGCGCATGATGAACATTGAAATACCTGCCCAGGCCAGCGGGAACATGTCCACAAAGCCCTGCAGGAAGGTAAACAGCGACCAGAAGAACAGGCTCCAGGTATAGACTTTCTTCGAGCCGAACTTATCGAGCAGCCAGCCGCCGGGGATTTGCATCAGCAGGTAAGCCCAACCGAAGGCGGAAAAAATATACCCCATTGAGATGGCGCTGAGGTGCAACTCTTTCGCCACTTCCGTGCCGGCAATTGACAGCGTCGCACGGTCCGCATAGTTAACGGCAGTTACAATAAAAATTATCAGTAATATTAAATAGCGGGTATGTGTACCTTTCTTTTTCTCGACAATTGTATCCAGAATCATTCTATTTACCTCGGGTACATAAAAATGTTTTTATTATTATTTGTTAGCTATCCCTGGTGATAAATTACCGATAATAAAAACACATAATAATTTATCAGACGTTATGAAACCGTGATTTAGTATAATCAGCAGAGCAACGTTAATCATTGTGCAGACGCTCACTAATTACGCGTTGTTAAAATAATATTTTGGGCATATGCACACACGCATGGGCGCTAATGCACACATTTACTGATTAATCCTCTTGGTGGTACGGTCCTGCTGAGTTTAAGTGATCATGATCACATTCTTAATTTTAAACTCCTGACATTCTTATTTCACGATACCGAATATTTATTACTGATAATTAGATTCAAAATATAAATATCCACACTATTATTACCACCTTGCTGGAGAATACTGGACAATGGCCGACATCGAAATCAGACAAGAATCGCCCTCGGCGTTTTATATTAAAGTTCACGCAACAGATAATGTGGCGATTATTGTCAATGACAATGGTCTGAAAGCCGGGACGCGTTTCCCGGATGGGCTGGAGCTGATTGAACATATTCCCCAGGGTCATAAAGTGGCGCTATGCGATATTCCTGTTCACGGCGAAATTGTGCGGTATGGCGAAGTGATAGGCTATGCCGTTCGCGATATCCCGCGCGGTAGCTGGATTGATGAATCCATGGTTGAGCTGCCCAAGGCCCCGCCGCTGGAGACGCTGCCGCTGGCGACCAAAGTACCGGAGCCGCTACCGCCTCTTGAGGGTTATACCTTCGAAGGCTATCGCAATGCAGACGGCAGCGTCGGCACCAAGAATCTGCTCGGCATCTCCACCAGCGTACACTGCGTAGCGGGCGTGGTGGATTATGTGGTGAAAATCATTGAGCGCGATCTGCTCCCCAAATACCCGAATGTCGATGGCGTGGTGGGGCTTAATCACCTGTACGGTTGCGGGGTGGCGATTAACGCTCCGGCCGCCATTGTGCCGATTCGTACCATCCATAATATTGCGCTGAACCCCAACTTTGGCGGTGAAGTGATGGTTATTGGCCTCGGCTGCGAAAAACTGCAACCAGAGCGACTGCTGGAAGGGACTCATGATGTAAAAAGTATCCCGGTCGACAGCGCCAGCATCGTCAGCCTGCAGGATGAAAAGCACGTCGGCTTTCAATCAATGGTTGCTGATATTTTGCACGTGGCAGAACGCCATCTGGCAAAGCTCAACCAACGCCAACGTGAAACCTGCCCGGCATCAGAACTGGTGGTCGGTATGCAGTGCGGCGGTAGCGATGCCTTTTCCGGCGTCACGGCCAACCCGGCGGTCGGTTATGCCTCCGACCTGTTAGTACGCTGCGGCGCGACCGTGATGTTCTCGGAAGTGACCGAAGTGCGCGATGCTATCCATCTTCTTACCCCGCGCGCGATTAACGAAGAAGTAGGTAAGCGCCTGCTCGAAGAGATGGCCTGGTACGATAACTACCTGGATATGGGCAAGACTGACCGCAGCGCCAACCCTTCACCGGGCAACAAGAAAGGCGGTCTGGCAAACGTGGTGGAAAAAGCGCTGGGCTCAATCGCCAAATCAGGCAAGAGCGCCATCGTCGAAGTATTGTCGCCGGGCCAGCGCCCAACCAAACGAGGACTGATTTACGCCGCGACCCCCGCCAGCGATTTCGTCTGCGGTACGCAGCAGGTTGCTTCCGGGATCACCGTGCAGGTATTCACCACCGGTCGCGGTACGCCGTACGGCCTGATGGCGGTGCCGGTGATAAAAATGGCGACGCGTACTGAGCTGGCCAATCGTTGGTTTGACCTGATGGACATCAACGCCGGTACCATCGCCACCGGAGAAGAAACCATTGAAGACGTGGGTCTGAAATTGTTCGAGTTTATTCTCGAGGTCGCCAGCGGGCGTAAGAAAACCTTCTCGGATCAGTGGGGACTGCATAATCAACTGGCGGTGTTTAACCCGGCGCCAGTGACCTGATTGCTGAAAGTGAAATTCGATTACAGGTCGGGGAGTTCGAAAACTTTCCGACCTTTTTGTCAAATACTCACCAGAACAACCTCAATCCCATGCTTACGTAATCCTTCCAGACTCTCCTCTGGAATATTTTCATCAACAATAATCATATCGATCCGCTGGGTATCAATGATCTTATGCAGACTGGAGCGATTAAACTTCGTCGAGTCGGTAACAACGATGATGCGCTCCGCGACTTCACTCATCCGGCGATTGAGACGCGCTTCATCCTCATTGTGTGTGCTAACACCACGCTCTAAGTCGATAGCATCAACGCCAAGAAACAGCATGTCGAAGTGATAATTTTGTAGCGATTGCTCAGCCTGATCGCCATAAAAGGATTGCGACTGACGACGCAAGTGACCGCCGGTCATCAGCAGCTCAACCCCTTCGGCTTCCAGTAACGCATTAGCGACATTCATACCATTGGTCATTGCAATCACATTGGTATGCTGGCGCATCAGGCGGGCAATTTCATACGTCGTGGTGCCGGAATCAAGGATCACGCGGTGCCCCGGTTTAATCAACTCTGCGGCGGCTCTGGCAATACTGCGTTTTACCGCTGTATTGAGCGAACTTTTGTCTTCAACAGAAGGCTCAACACCAGGCGTAGTGCTATCGCAAATCAGCGCCCCACCATAGGCGCGTACCGCAATCCCCTGTTTTTCCAGAAAAGCGAGGTCGTTACGAATCGTGACCGTGGAGACGCCATAAAATAAGGAAAGATCGTTAACCTGAACGCTTCCCTGCTGCCGTAACCGCTGGATGATCTGCTCGCGCCTTTCGCTGGTGCCGATAACGCGCTTGTCTGCAGAAGACTCGGTGTTACTCATAAGAAATCCTTTAGTTGTCTCTTTCGTTTTATTTCGTTTTGTCTATTAACGCCTTTCTTTTACGCGAATGCAAGCCCCACAAGCAGGGAAGAGTCGAACGGATTCACGCTGAAACCTTTCATTGCGTTTCTTTTGTGAAACAGATCGGAAAACTATTATCTTTCGTTTTATTTTTAAATCACCATGATGCAGTATTAAATGAAACAAAACGAAAGATTGATGTCGCAGTTATCTGACCTGGAGAGGAAAGTGAAACATCTAACTAAAATGGTCGAGCAACATAAACGGGGGAAGGCAAACGGGATTTATGCCGTTTGTTCCGCGCATCCAATCGTACTGGAAGCCGCAATACGCTACGCCCATGCCAATCATACACCGCTATTGATCGAAGCAACTTCTAATCAGGTTGACCAGTTTGGCGGCTATACGGGTATGACACCAGCCGATTTTCGCAGTTTTGTCTGCGGTTTAGCCGACTCGCTTAATTTTTCTCAGGATATGCTGATTCTCGGTGGAGACCACCTTGGACCAAACCGTTGGCAAAATCTGCCAGCAGAACAAGCAATGGCCAACGCTGACGATCTGATCAAGAGTTATGTCGCCGCTGGCTTTAAAAAGATCCACCTTGATTGCAGCATGTCTTGTGCTAACGACCCGGTTCCACTAACGGATGAAATCGTCGCTGAGCGCGCCGCGCGCCTGGCAAAAGTTGCCGAAGAAACCTGTATTGCGCATTTTGGTGAATCTGACCTGGTCTATGTAATTGGCACAGAAGTCCCGGTTCCTGGCGGCGCTCACGAAGCATTAACCGAACTGGCGGTAACAACGCCGGATGCGGCACGCGCAACGCTGCAGGCCCACTATCACGCCTTTGAAAAGCGCGGACTGGAAGGTATCTGGCCGCGTATCATCGCCCTGGTGGTGCAACCCGGCGTCGAATTCGACCACACCCACATCATTGATTACCAACCGCAGAAAGCCGTGTCACTCAGCAAAATGGTGGAAGACTACGACACGCTGATTTTTGAAGCGCATTCTACCGATTACCAAACGCCTCAGTCCTTGCGCCAGTTGGTTAAAGATCATTTCGCGATCCTGAAAGTCGGCCCGGCGCTGACCTTTGCCCTGCGCGAAGCGTTATTTTCATTAGCCGCTATTGAAGAGGAATTGCTGCCCGCAAAAGCCAGCTCAGGCCTGCGACATGTCCTGGAAAGCGTGATGCTTGATCGACCAGAGTACTGGCAGAGCCACTATCACGGCGATGGAAACGCGCGCCGTTTGGCCCGCGGATATAGCTACTCAGATCGGGTTCGTTACTACTGGCCGGACAGCCAGATTGATGAGGCATTCGAACGTCTGGTACGTAACCTGGCCGACGAACCGATCCCGTTACCGCTGATTAGCCAGTATCTACCCTTGCAGTACGTAAAAGTGCGCGAGGGAGATCTCAGCGCGACTCCGCGAGAACTCATCATTAACCATATTCAGGACATACTGCAGCAATATCACTGCGCCAGCCTGGGTGATTCATCCCATAACGCATAACAAGAAAGAGAAAAATACCATGCCAAACATTGTATTAAGTCGCATTGACGAACGTTTAATTCACGGTCAGGTCGGTGTGCAATGGGTCGGATTTGCGGGGGCAAATCTGGTGCTGGTCGCCAATGATGAGGTGGCTGAAGATCCGGTGCAGCAAAACCTGATGGAAATGGTTCTGGCGGAAGGGATTGCCGTGCGCTTCTGGTCACTACAAAAAGTAATCGACAATATTCACCGTGCCGCCGATCGCCAGAAAATTTTGCTGGTCTGCAAATCGCCTGCGGATTTCTACCGTCTGGTCGAAGGCGGTGTTCCTGTTAATCGTATCAACGTTGGCAACATGCACTATGCCAACGGCAAGCAGCAAATCGCCAAAACGGTTTCTGTAGACGCTGCCGATATAGCGGCGTTCAACGGGTTGAAAGCCGCTGGGGTGGAATGCTTCGTTCAGGGCGTTCCCACAGAACCCGCCCAGGACCTCTATAAACTTCTCTGAGGGATTCACAATGGAAATCAGTCTGTTGCAGGCTTTTGCGTTGGGTATTCTCGCCTTTATTGCAGGCCTGGATATGTTCAACGGGTTAACGCACATGCACCGCCCGGTTGTTCTCGGGCCGCTGGTCGGCCTGATTCTGGGCGATCTGCATACCGGTATTTTAACCGGGGGTACGCTGGAACTGGTGTGGATGGGTCTGGCTCCGCTGGCGGGAGCACAGCCGCCAAACGTCATCATCGGTACCATCGTGGGGACGACTTTCGCCATCACCACTGGCGTAAAACCGGAAGTCGCTGTCGGTGTCGCTGTACCGTTCGCGGTAGCGGTACAAATGGGTATTACCTTCCTCTTCTCCGTGATGTCCGGGGTGATGGCGCGCTGCGATCGCATGGCGGCGAATGCCGATACAGACGGAATTGAGCGGGTCAACTATCTGGCGTTATTGGCGCTGGGGACGTTCTACTTCTTATGCGCTTTCCTGCCGATTTACTTTGGCGCGGAACATGCCAAAACAGCTATAGATGTTCTGCCGACCCGCCTAATTGACGGCCTCGGCGTGGCAGGCGGCATCATGCCAGCTATCGGTTTCGCCGTACTGCTGAAAATCATGATGAAAAACGTCTACATCCCTTACTTCATCCTGGGTTTTGTCGCCGCCGCCTGGCTCAAACTCCCTGTGCTGGCTATCGCCGCCGCAGCACTGGCCATGGCGCTGATCGATTTTCTGCGTAAATCACCTGAACCTACAGCTCCCGCAGCACAAAAAGAGGAATTCGAAGATGGCATCTAATCAAACGACTCTGCCGAACGTTTCCGAAACCGAAGAAACGCTGCTGTCCGGCACGAATGAAAACGTCTACGAAGACCAGAATATCGGTGCCGAGCTGACGAAAAAAGATATCAACCGTGTTGCCTGGCGTTCCATGTTGTTACAGGCCTCTTTCAACTATGAACGTATGCAGGCATCAGGATGGTTGTACGGCCTGTTACCTGCACTGAAAAAGATCCATACCAACAAGCGAGATCTGGCGCGTTCAATGAAAGGCCATATGGGCTTCTTCAACACGCACCCGTTCCTGGTCACGTTTGTTATCGGGATTATCCTGGCAATGGAACGCTCCAAGCAGGATGTGAACAGTATTCAAAGTACCAAGATTGCCGTCGGTGCGCCGCTTGGCGGTATCGGTGATGCCATGTTCTGGTTAACGTTATTGCCTATTTGCGGCGGTATCGGGGCAAGCCTGGCGCTACAAGGCTCTATTCTTGGCGCTGTTGTCTTTATTGTGATGTTTAACGTGGTTCATCTTGGTCTGCGCTTTGGGCTGGCACACTATGCTTATCGAATGGGCGTTGCAGCTATCCCACTGATTAAAGCTAACACCAAAAAGGTTGGACATGCGGCATCTATCGTTGGGATGACGGTGATTGGCGCGCTGGTAGCGACCTATGTTCGCCTGAGCACCACGCTGGAAATTACTGCTGGCGATGCGGTTGTGAAACTACAAACAGACGTTATAGACAAGCTGATGCCTGCATTTTTGCCGCTGGTCTACACATTGACCATGTTCTGGCTGGTTCGTCGTGGCTGGAGTCCTCTGCGTCTTATCGCCATTACCGTGGTGCTCGGCATCGTGGGTAAGTTCTGTCACTTCCTGTAAATGTAAGGGGTTGTAGATGTTAGGTATTATTTTGACGGGTCATGGCGGGTTTGCCAGCGGAATGGAAAAAGCGATGAAACAGATTTTAGGTGAACAGACTCAGTTCATCGCCATCGACTTTCCGGAAACCTCAACCACAGCCTTACTCACCTCGCAACTTGAACAGGCAGTGAGTGAACTGGATGCTCAGCAAGACATCGTGTTTCTGACTGACTTGTTGGGCGGAACACCATTTCGCGTCGCTTCCACACTGGCCATGCAAAGGCAAGGTACTGAAGTGATCACCGGCACCAATCTGCAACTGCTGCTGGAAATGGTACTGGAACGCGACGGCCTGAGCAGCGAAGCGTTTCGTTTGCAGGCGCTGGAATGCGGACATCGGGGGTTGACCAGCCTGGTGGACGAGCTGGGACGCTGTCGCGAGGAAAAACCCGTCGAGGAAGGGATATGATACAGGTGCTACGCGCCAAGCGTCTGCTCACGGAACAAGGCTGGCTGGACGATCATCAGGTGCGTATTGAGGATGGCACCATTAGAGCCATTGAGCCTATCGTCTCAGGCGTGATGGTGCGCGATGCTGAGCTGTTGTGCCCTGCATATATCGATACCCATGTGCATGGAGGCGCAGGTGTCGATGTCATGGATGATGCGCCGGATACGCTCGACAAGCTGGCAATGCACAAAGCGCGCGAAGGGGTAGCCAGTTGGCTACCCACCACCGTCACCGCCCCATTACCAGATATTCACCGCGCATTGAAACGTATTGCCCACCGCTACTATTCCGGCGGGCCTGGCGCGCAGGTGCTGGGGAGTTATCTTGAAGGTCCGTACTTTACGCCACAGAACAAAGGGGCGCATCCGCCTGAGCTCTTCAGGGAACTGGAGCTCAGGGAACTGGATGAACTGATTGCGATTTCCCAACAAACATTGCGCGTCGTTGCGCTGGCGCCAGAAAAAACCGGCGCATTGCAGGCTATCAAACATCTGAAGCAGCGCAACGTACGGGTGATGCTGGGCCACAGCGCAGCCACCTGGGAGCAAACCCGCGCCGCCTTTGATGTCGGGGCTGATGGGCTGGTTCACTGCTATAACGGTATGACCGGTTTACACCACCGGGAGCCCGGAATGGTTGGCGCAGGGTTAACCGACTCTCGCGCCTGGCTGGAGCTTATCGCTGACGGACACCATGTCCACCCGGCAGCCATGAAGCTATGCTGCTGTTGCGCAAAAGACAGACTGGTGCTGATCACCGATGCGATGCAGGCAGCTGGTATGCCGGACGGGCGCTATACGCTCTGCGGTGAGGAAGTGGAAATGCGCAGCGGTATAGTGCGTACCGCTTCCGGTGGCCTGGCGGGCAGCACGCTCTCGGTTGATGCAGCCGTACGTAATATGGTCGAGTTCACCGGGATTACCTCTGAAGAGGCGATCCACATGGCTTCGCTCCATCCTGCTCGCCTGTTGGGAATCGATCGCCAACGCGGATCGTTAGCGGTGGGTAAATATGCCGACATTATCGCCCTCAATAGCGGCCTGCATTTGCAGCAGATCTGGATTCAGGGTCAGGCTCTTCCCCTTTAGACCTTTCATTTTGTCTCGTATTGGCCTGCGGTCTTTGATCGCCGGCCTTTCTTTTCCTTTCGCTTATAAAATTTTGATCCGCACTATCTGCAAGCGATTCTTTAAAGATCAACAAGATAATTACAGCCTTCGTTCTCATGATCACAAATTTCGTTTTATTTCATTTTGCATCATTGAACTTTCACTTTCTTTCATATAGATTTTAATCAATCGATCATATGAACAAGTGAAACGAAACGAAAGATAGCGACATTTTGCCAGCGTCTTATGTGGAATTTACGAGACTAAGGACTTAAGTTATGCCAGAAACCTACACCCCTGCTCACGCGTCGACGGGCACCTGGACAGAAGAAGAGATCCGTCAGCAACCCGCTAGTTGGATCCGCTCTCTCGCTAATATCGATAATATTCGATCCGCCATTGATAGCTTTCTCGCGCCATTGTTGCGCAAAAACGATCTGCGGATCGTACTGACCGGGGCGGGTACTTCCGCATTTATCGGCGACATTATTGCTCCGTGGCTGGCAAGCCAAACCGGAAAAAACATCAGCGCCGTGCCGACCACCGATCTGGTCACCAATCCGATGGATTATCTGAATCCCGCACATCCGTTGCTGCTGGTTTCTTTCGCTCGCTCAGGTAACAGCCCCGAAAGCGTTGCGGCTGTGGAACTGGCTAATCAGTTTGTACCTGAGTGCTATCACCTGCCAATTACCTGTAACGAAGCAGGTAGCCTGTATCAAAACGCCCTCGCAAGCGACAATGCCTTTGCACTGTTAATGCCTGCTGAAACGCACGACCGTGGCTTCGCCATGACCAGCAGTATTACCACCATGATGGCCAGTTGCCTGGCGGTATTCGCCCCGCAAAAAATCAACAGCCAGACCTTCCGCGACGTAGCCGATCGTTGCCAGACGATCCTGACTTCACTGGGTGATTTCAGCGACGGCGTATTCGGCAACGCCCCATGGAAACGGATCGTCTACCTCGGTAGCGGTGGGCTACAGGGAGCCGCGCGTGAATCGGCACTGAAAGTCCTGGAACTGACAGCGGGTAAACTGGCGGCATTCTATGATTCGCCGACCGGTTTTCGTCATGGGCCAAAATCGCTGGTTGATAACGAAACGCTGGTAGTGGTCTTTGTTTCCAGCCACCCCTATACACGCCAATACGATCTTGATCTGTTAGCTGAGTTACGCCGCGATCGGCAGGCGCTGCGGGTAGTCGCGATTGCCGCACAAACCGATGACGTGATTGAAGCCGGCCCGCATATCCTGCTGCCGCCTGCCCGCACCTTCATTGATATGGAACTGGCGTTCTGCTTCCTGATGTATGCGCAGGTCTTCGCCCTGACACAGTCAATCAGTATCGGTAATACGCCAGATACGCCTTCTGCCAGCGGTACCGTGAACCGCGTCGTACAGGGCGTTGTTATTCATCCCTGGAACGCCTAAAAGGATCGTTTTATGAGCATTATTTCTACAAAATACCTCCTGCAGGATGCGCAAAAAAAAGGCTATGCCGTACCGGCCTTTAACATCCATAACGCCGAAACGATCCAGGCGATCCTGGAAGTGTGCTATGAAATGCAATCGCCGGTGATCCTTGCCGGAACGCCGGGTACGTTTAAACATATCGCGCTGGAAGAGATTTATGCGCTGTGCAGCGCTTATTCCACCAGCTACGGCATGCCGCTGGCGCTGCACCTCGACCACCATGAATCGCTGGACGATATCCGCCGTAAGGTGAATGCCGGGGTGCGCAGCGCCATGATTGATGGCAGCCACTTCCCGTTTGAAGAAAACGTCAAGCTGGTGAAATCCGTTGTGGACTTTTGCCATGCTAAAGATTGCAGCGTGGAAGCTGAGCTGGGCCGCCTCGGCGGCGTTGAAGATGATATGAGCGTGGATGCCGAAAGCGCCTTCCTGACCGACCCGCAGGAAGCGAAACGGTTTGTCGAACGTACCGGCGTCGACAGCCTGGCTGTTGCCATCGGCACGGCACACGGTTTGTACACTAAAACGCCCAAAATCGATTTCCAGCGTTTAGGGGAAATTCGTGAAGTGGTGGATATTCCGCTGGTGCTGCATGGCGCAAGCGATGTGCCTGACGACTACGTCCGCCGCACAATCGAACTGGGAATATGCAAAGTTAACGTGGCCACCGAACTGAAAATCGCCTTTGCCGACGCGGTCAAAGCATGGTTTGCAGAAAATCCGCAGGGCAACGATCCCCGCTATTACATGCGGGTCGGTATGGATGCGATGAAAGAAGTGGTGCGGAGTAAAATTAATGTCTGTGGTTCAGCAAACAAATTGATGGCTACCTGCGAATTATCGTGACCATCATTATATTCTGCGCGAGTGCTATCTGCGTGTTGTCAGGTAGCGCTCATTGTTCGAATAATTAGTGTACACGCCATCATGACATGTTAAAAACGGCTGCTCATCGTGTGATTCGCGGCATACGCCAGGGTAGAAGGACATCCTGAATGCTTAAGAGATCTTGCTACTGATAGCAGCTAAAGCGAAGCACAATGCTTTAGCTGCAACGCTTTCAGATACCGCTCTACGGTGCGAGCTGAGATTTCACACTCTTCAGCGATACTTTTGGCAGATCTGCCCGGCTGGTTCGACAAGATTTGTAGAATACGTTTTCCTTCCATCAGCGCGGTGACTTGCTCCGTAGTCAATGAATTATGCTCAATCGCTAAAGAGGCCTGAATGGTGCGAATACGATTCTCTTTGCGCAAAAGAGGAGATGCCCTACCAGCCATCGCGGCCCAATGCCCCATCAACTCACCAATTTCAATGACTTGATTAAGGATCAATGGAGTGACGACGAAAGGTGGTTGGTAGGTGCTCACTCTTACTCCCCCTGCTGGTCCAGCGCGTACTTATACAGCGCATTCTTTTTCACGCCGTGAATTTCCGCTGCCAGCGCCGCCGCTTTCTTCAGCGGCAGCTCTTTTTGTAACAACGCCAGCGTACGCAGCGCATCAGCCGGGAGGTCATCTTCCTGCGCTTTATGCCCTTCGACAATCAGCACCATTTCGCCCTTACGACGGTTTTCATCTTCCTTGACCCACGCCAGTAGTTCGCCGACCGGCGCGCCGTGTATGGTTTCCCAGGTTTTGGTCAGTTCGCGCGCCAGCACCACATAACGGGATTCTCCCCAGACGGCGACCATATCTTCCAGACTATCCAGTAAACGGTGAGTGGATTCATAAAAAATAAGCGTACGCGGTTCTGCCTCAATGGCTTTCATCGCATCGCGGCGACCTTTCGATTTGGCAGGCAGAAAACCCTCATAGCAAAAGCGGTCAGACGGCAGACCGGCAGCGCTCAGGGCAGCAATCGCCGCGCAAGGGCCTGGCAGCGGCACCACGCGGATACCTGCTTCGCGACAGGTGCGCACCAGATGGTAGCCCGGATCGTTAATCAGTGGCGTTCCGGCATCAGAAACCAGCGCGATGTTTTGCCCTTCTTTGAGCTTTGCCACCAGCGTCTCGGCTTTTTGTTGCTCATTGTGATCGTGTAAGGCAAACAAACGGGCGTTAATCGCGAAGTGTTGTAACAATAATCCTGTATGACGGGTGTCTTCAGCGGCAATTAAATCAACGGCTTGTAAAACTTCGAGCGCTCGTTGGGTAATATCAGCCAAATTTCCGATAGGAGTAGGTACAATAAAGAGTTGGCCTTGAGAATTATCCGCCGATTCGTGTTGTTTCATTGTGTCGTCCGTATTGCCGATTTAATATTGAGCATTGCGTAAAAAAATATCACTGGATACAGTATGGTACCCTCAACATTTTCTCGTTTGAAAGCCGCGCGCGCGCTACCAGTCATTCTGGCAGCATTGATTTTCGCAGGCTGTGGCACCCAGGCGCCAGACCAGAGTGCAGCCCATATGCAGGGCACTGCGCAGGCTGATTCCGGCTTTTATCTGCAACAGATGCAGCAAAGCTCAGATGATAGCAAGACCAACTGGCAATTACTCGCCATTCGTGCACTGCTGAAAGAAGGTAAGAGCCAGCAGGCTATCGAATTGTTCAACCAGTTACCGCAGAAGCTAAACGATGCCCAGCGTCGTGAGCAGTCACTGCTGGCCGTCGAGATCAAGCTCGCGCAGAAAGATGTCGCGGGAGCCCAGGCCCTGCTGGATAAACTTACGCCCGCCGATTTCGACCAAAACCAGCAGGCGCGTTACTGGCAGGCGCAAATCGACGCCAATCAGGGTCGCCCGTCGCTGTCGCTGCTGCGCGCCCTGATCGCCCAGGAACCACTGCTTGCCGCGAACGCTAAACAGAAAAACATCGATGCAACCTGGCAGGCGCTGTCGTCCATGACCCAGGAGCAAGCGCAGACGCTGGTCATCAATGCGGATGAAAACGTACTGCAAGGCTGGCTGGACCTCCAGCGCGTCTGGTTCGATAACCGTAACGACCCGGACATGATGAAAGCCGGTATTGCCGACTGGCAAAAACGTTACCCGCAAAACCCGGGAGCAAAACTGCTGCCAACGCAGTTGGTTAACGTGCAGAGCTTTAAGCCAGCTTCCACCAGCAAGATTGCCCTGCTGCTGCCGCTGAACGGTCAGGCCGCTGTATTTGGTCGTACTATTCAGCAAGGCTTTGAAGCCGCGAAAAACATGGGCACTCAGCCGGTAGCCGCTCCTGTTACCGCCGCGCCTGCTGCGGATGCCTCTGCTGTGACGACCACGGATCAGCCGCAAACGACTGACGGTGTTGCCAGCCCTTCTCAGGCGTCAGTAAGCGATCTGACCAACGAGACGCCTGCGCAGCCAGAAGCTACAGCCCCACAGCCAACGGCGCCAGCACAACCAACTATCGCCAGCGCGCCGGCAAATCCGTCCGCTGAGTTGAAAATCTACGACACCTCATCGCAGCCGCTGAACCAGATCCTGGCCCAGGTTCAGCAGGATGGCGCCAGCATCGTGGTAGGCCCGCTGTTGAAGAATAATGTTGAAGAGCTGATGAAAAGCAATACGCCATTAAACGTCCTGGCGCTTAACCAGCCTGAGTCCGTACAGAATCTGGCGAATGTTTGTTACTTTGCCCTGTCGCCAGAAGATGAAGCGCGCGATGCCGCACGCCACATCCGCGATCAAGGCAAACAGACGCCGCTGCTGTTGATCCCACGCAGTTCGTTAGGCGATCGCGTGGCTAATGCTTTTGCGCAGGAATGGCAAAAACTGGGCGGCGGCGTAGTGCTGCAGCAGAAGTTCGGCTCCACGGCTGAGCTGAAAATGGGTGTCAACGGCGGCGCTGGTATTTCCCTGACGGGCAGCCCGGTAGCCTCTTCTGTACCTGCGCAGCCTGGCGTGACGATTGGCGGTCTGACGATTCCGGCAGCGCCCACCGATGCGCAAATCACCGGGGGCAGTGGCCGTGTTGACGCCGTGTATATTCTGGCGACGCCGGAAGAAATCGCCTTTATTAAACCGATGATCGCCATGCGTAACGGCAGCCAGAGCGGAGCAACGCTGTATGCCAGCTCCCGTAGCGCGCAGGGAACCGCTGGCCCGGACTTCCGTCTGGAAATGGAAGGCTTGCAGTACAGCGAAATCCCAATGCTGGCAGGCGCTAACATGCCTCTCATGCAGCAGGCGCTTGGCGCGGTGCGTAACGACTACTCGCTGGCGCGTATGTACGCGATGGGTGTCGATGCCTGGTCGCTTGCCAACCACTTCTCGCAAATGCGTCAGGTGCAGGGCTTCGAAATTAACGGCAACACTGGCGCATTAACCGCAAATCAGGATTGTGTGATTAACAGGAAGTTATCATGGCTCAAATACCAGCAAGGACAGGTCGTCCCCGCCAGTTAACGAGTAAACAGACCGGTGACGCGTGGGAAGCTGTTGCGCGTGACTGGCTGCACAGCAAGGGACTGCATTTCATCGCCGCCAACGTGCGTGAACGTGGCGGCGAAATCGACCTGATAATGCGTGAAGGCAACACCACCGTATTTGTTGAAGTTCGCTACCGGCGTTCAGCCCAGTTTGGCGGCGCGGCGGCGAGTGTGACCCGGAGCAAACAACACAAATTATTACAGACCGCCCGCTTGTGGCTTGCGCGCCACAATGGGAGTTTTGATACTGTGGATTGCCGGTTCGATGTGTTAGCCTTCACCGGAAATGATGTTGAGTGGTTTAAAGACGCGTTCAACGACCGCTCATAGTTGAAGATTCAGAGCCTGGTTCTTAAGGATTAGCGTGTTAGATAGAATTAAAGTCTGCTTTACAGAAAGCATTCAAACTCAGATAGCTGCGGCTGAAGCGCTCCCGGATGCGATCTCCCGTGCAGCCATGACGCTGGTTCAGTCCCTGCTCAATGGCAACAAAATTCTCTGTTGTGGTAATGGGACGTCCGCTGCCAACGCACAGCATTTTGCTGCCAGCATGATCAATCGTTTTGAAACGGAACGGCCAAGTTTACCTGCTATTGCACTAAATACTGATAATGTGGTCTTAACTGCGATTGCCAACGATCGCCTGCACGACGAAGTTTATGCAAAACAAGTCCGTGCGCTGGGACATGCAGGTGATGTTCTGCTGGCAATCTCTACGCGTGGTAATAGCCGCGATATCGTGAAAGCCGTTGAAGCCGCCGTGACCCGCGACATGACAATCGTCGCGCTGACCGGGTATGACGGAGGGGAGCTGGCCGGGTTGCTGGGGCCGCAGGATGTTGAAATCCGCATTCCCTCACACCACAGCGCCCGCGTTCAGGAAATGCATATGCTGACGGTCAACTGCCTTTGCGATCTCATCGATAACACGCTTTTTCCTCACCAGGATGATTAAGGAGTACACATGAAGGCATTTTCGCCGCTTGCTGTGATTATCGCTGCACTGCTGCTGCAAGGCTGTGTAGCTGCCGCCGTGGTCGGAACCGCAGCCGTCGGGACTAAAGCCGCGACGGATCCGCGTAGTGTCGGCACTCAGGTAGACGACGGAACCCTGGAATTACGCGTCAATACGGCGTTGTCGAAAGATGCCCAGATCAAGAAAGAAGCGCGTATCAACGTTAGCGCGTATCAGGGCAAGGTTCTGCTGGTCGGTCAGTCACCAAATAGCGAGCTGTCTGCGCGGGCAAAACAGATTGCAATGGGCGTAGAAGGTACCACTGAGGTCTTTAATGAGATCCGTCAGGGCCAGCCAATCGGTCTGGGCGATGCGTCCAACGATACCTGGATCACCACCAAAGTACGTTCCCAGTTGCTGACCAGCGATCAGGTGAAATCCTCAAACGTGAAAGTCACCACCGAGAACGGGGAAGTGTTCCTGCTGGGCCTGGTCACTGAACGTGAAGCGAAGGCGGCGGCGGATATCGCCAGCCGGGTAAGCGGCGTGAAACGCGTCACGACGGCCTTTACGTTTATTAAGTAATACCGATGCCGGATAGCGACGCATAAGCGTCTTATCCGGCCTACAGGACGTCATCGTTTGTAGGTCGGATAAACGTCAGCGCCACCCGGCATTTTATTTTGCCCTTTCGCGTAGCTCGGAGGAGGTCAGGATCGTAACGCCCTCATCTCCTGGCGCCAGCGCTTCTGCCAGCATTGCCCGTGCAACATCACGCGCTTCAATCGACTTCCAGTTACCCGGCAGCAGCCTGAACAACGGCGCTAAAAACTTCTCATTCGTCCGCTGTTTATCCCGTTCCCCCAGTAGCATCGAAGGTCGGACAATCGTCAGGCGCGGCCATTTCTGCGCGATTAACGCCTGCTCCATTTTCCCTTTCACCCGGTTATAAAAAAACGGTGAATTCGCATTCGCGCCCATCGAACTCACCACCAGCATATGCTGGGCGCCTAACCGGCGTCCCGTCAGGGCGGTGTCCACCACCAGCGTATAGTCAGCGTGGATAAACGCCTCTTTCGAGCCGGCTTCACGCCGGGTGGTTCCCAGACAACAAAAAACGATATCGACCGGATCGGTGACTTGCGCCAGAGCATCGGTTAGCTGCGGATCATGGGGATTATAAACGCCAACCGTATCAGCCAGCGGTCGACGCGTCGGCGCCGTAATGGCGTTGACCCGGGGTTCATTAAGCAGCATACGCAGCAAATTTCCGCCTACCAGCCCCGTTGCGCCTGTTATTAACACCTGACTCATCCTCGCTCCTTTACAGATTTGTCCGTCTTGCACTCTCAGCCTTAGCGACCAGACTTAATAGTTCGTGAGGTAATTATCCGCCAACATGGAAATTCTGCCTCATTCGCAAGCAACTCAACGGAGGAAACATGAGCAAGAAGATTGCCGTTTTAATCACTGATGAGTTTGAAGATTCAGAATTTACATCACCAGCAGCAGAATTTCGCCAGGCCGGGCATGAAGTCATCACCATTGAAAAACAGGCAGGCAAAACGGTGAAGGGAAAAAAAGGAGAAGCCAGTGTCACCATCGACAAAGCGATCGAGGATGTGCGCCCTGCCGATTTTGACGCCCTGCTACTGCCAGGCGGGCACTCGCCGGACTACCTGCGCGGGGACGATCGTTTCGTGACCTTTACCCGGGATTTCGTTAACAGCGGCAAACCGGTGTTTGCTATTTGCCACGGGCCACAGTTGCTGATCAGCGCGGATGTCATTCGTGGCCGTAAACTTACCGCCGTGAAACCTATCATCATTGACGTAAAAAATGCGGGCGCCGAATTTTACGATCAGGAAATGGTGAATGATAACGATCAGCTGATAACCAGCAGAACACCGGATGACCTGCCAGCGTTTAACCGTGAGGCATTACGTATTCTCGGGGCGTGAGTCTCGTAGCCAGAGCATTTTTTTGCCAAAGCCCAGCGTGTTGTCCGTAAATTTGACTTCATCCAACCGAATTTCCCACACGGGTGCGGACAGCATTCTGGCCACCGGGAAGCGGCGATTATACGCTTTACGCGCAACGTCACTCTCCTCCCCCTCAAGACGGCGGATTTCCCCTTTAAACTGTACGCCGCGAATCAGGGCTACCGTTTTGGGCTGGCCGTTTACCGTACCGGCAACAGGCGCACGTGGCCCGGACATCTGAGCATGACGCGTTTTCTCTTCGGTCAGCACATAGAACACCACCTTTTGCGCATCAAACAGGTAAAACGCATTGGCGCACCACAATTCACCATCATGGTGAACACACCAGGTTACGACGTGCTGTTTTGCCAGCCAGCGGGTCACCGCAGTCAGTGTTTCCATTTCTGTTCTCTTTTATACTGTAGGCCTGAAAATTATCACGTCGATGGTGACAATGACACCCTGGTATCTGTATCTGATCCGTACCGCGGACAACGCTTTATACACCGGAATAACCACCGATGTGGAGCGTCGATATAAGCAACATCAGAGCGGGAAAGGCGCGAAGGCGCTACGTGGAAAGGGAGAACTCACCCTGGCATTTGCGGCGCAGGTCGGCGACCGTTCGCTGGCTCTGCGCATCGAGTATCGCGTCAAACAGCTCACAAAGCGTCAGAAAGAGCGCCTTGTAGAGGGCGGAGGGCTTGAGGCTCTGCTGAGCAGCCTGCAAACCCCGGATGTTAAAAACGATTGAAGTGGTCGTGGTATTCCACCAGGCCCGTCACGCCCTCCAGCGCATCGTCCGCCAGGCGATGAACCTGGAACGCGCTTTCGGTGCCCGGCCAGCGGCAACGCAGGTCATGATGTGCAGCCAGCTCAAAGCCAAAACGGCTGTACAGTGCCGGATCGCCCAACGTAACCACCGCGGCGTAGCCAAACTCGTTCAGGGAGTCGAGTCCTTCATAGACCAGTTGACGCGCCAGGCCCTGACCACGGTAGTTTTCATCCACTGCGAGCGGCGCCATGCCAACCCATTGCAGATCTTCACCCTGAACATCGACAGGACTGAACGCGACGTAACCCACTACCTGACCTTCGTCATCTGTCGCAACCAAACCCAGCGTTAAGAAACCATCTTCACGCAGGTCGTGCACTAATTTCGCTTCCGCATCGCTCTCAAATGAACGACGCAGCAACGCATCAATACCGGGGGCATCGATGGGAATCTCAACTCGAATCAGCATGGCTCACCTACCGAAGTCTGTTTGGTGTCTGGCGTCGTTTTCATTCCCGCCTCAACAAAATCCGCCAACTGCATCAGCATGACGCGCAGCGCTTTAGGCATCTGATCCAGTTCGATGGCGTCCATCAGATTTTTTACGTATAGCCCTAATTCTGTGTCACCTTCAATCACCAGGCGACGCTGGAAGAAAAGCGTATCCGGATCCTGCTTACGTGCAGCAATCATCAGTAAATCGCTGGCGTCAGCGCTAAAACTCACATCCGCATCGGCACTCTGGCTGACGATAAGTTTATCGTTCTCAACAGAGGTATACCATTGGAGGCCAATATCACGCACATGAATACTCAGCCAGCGGCCTTCGAGGAACTCCAGCTCTCCATCAGCCAGCGCCTGGCTAAACTGCCAGCTCAGAACCTGCTCCAGGACCTGGCGCTTCAGCGCAAAGGGCGTCAGTTTAACCGGTACACTCATCAGAGAAGGACCAAAATGTACTAAGCGTGAACGCAGTTTATCCAACACGAGCTTTACTCCCTGTTTCAATAGTCCTGCTATTTTGCCATATCCAATAAACGACATAGCGGCATAAATCAACAATTCGATGCGAAATTGTTACCTCTTTATTGCTGTCACCAATACGACTTTAACTGCCTCAAATCAAAAATTGTCTCAGCAAGGTTAACTAAAATCCCTCTTCGTTAACATTTCTGCGCCCTTCACGGCGCTACGTTCAGGATAAATTATGGAGCTGCTCTGCCCTGCCGGAAACCTCCCGGCGCTTAAGGCGGCCATCGAGAACGGCGCTGATGCTGTCTACATCGGGCTGAAAGATGATACCAACGCCCGTCATTTCGCCGGCCTTAATTTTACCGAGAAAAAATTGCAGGAAGCGGTGAGTTTTGTCCATCAACACCGCCGTAAGTTGCACATCGCGATTAACACCTTTGCGCATCCGGATGGTTATGCGCGCTGGCAGCGGGCCGTAGATATGGCGGCGCAACTGGGTGCGGATGCGCTAATCCTCGCCGACCTCGCCATGCTTGAGTATGCCGCAGAGCGCTACCCGCATATTGAGCGCCATGTCTCTGTTCAGGCATCTGCTACCAACGAAGAGGCGATTAATTTTTATCATCGCAACTTTGATGTCGCCCGCGTGGTGCTGCCGCGCGTGTTGTCTATCCATCAGGTGAAACAGCTCGCTCGCGTCACGCCCGTTCCACTCGAAGTGTTCGCCTTTGGCAGCCTGTGCATTATGGCGGAAGGGCGGTGTTATCTTTCATCCTACCTGACGGGTGAATCGCCTAACACGGTTGGCGCTTGCTCTCCCGCGCGTTTTGTTCGCTGGCAGCAGACCCAACAAGGTCTGGAATCGCGTCTGAATGAAGTGCTGATTGACCGCTATCAGGACGGAGAAAATGCCGGTTATCCGACACTGTGTAAAGGCCGCTATTTGGTTGACGGCGAGCGCTATCATGCGCTGGAAGAACCCACCAGCCTGAACACGCTGGAGCTGCTGCCGGAGCTGCTGGCGGCCAATATTGCCTCGGTAAAAATCGAGGGACGCCAGCGTAGTCCGGCCTACGTCAGCCAGGTGGCGAAAGTGTGGCGTCAGGCGATCGATCGTTGTATCGCCGACCCACAGAACTATGCGCCACAGGCGGCATGGATGGAAACGCTCGGTTCCATGTCCGAAGGCACGCAGACCACGCTTGGCGCGTATCACCGTAAATGGCAGTGAGAGAAGCAATGAAATATTCCTTAGGGCCGGTGCTGTGGTACTGGCCAAAAGAAACGCTGGAAGATTTTTATCAGCAGGCCACCGCCAGCCAGGCCGACATTATCTATCTTGGCGAAGCGGTATGCAGCAAACGTCGCGCCACTAAAGTCGGCGACTGGATTGATATGGCGAAGTCGCTCGCCGGCAGCGGTAAACAGGTGGTGCTGTCAACGCTGGCGCTGGTGCAGGCATCCTCTGAGCTAGGCGAATTAAAGCGCTATGTCGAAAACGGCGACTTCCTGCTGGAAGCCAGCGATCTGGGCGTGGTAAACATGTGCGCGGAGCGTAAGCTGCCGTTTGTCGCCGGACATGCGCTCAACTGCTACAACGCGGTGACGCTGCGTTTGCTGCTCAAACAAGGGATGGTGCGCTGGTGTATGCCGGTAGAATTATCTCGCGACTGGCTGATCAATCTGCTCAACCAGTGTGAAGAGTTAGCTATCCGCGATAAGTTTGAAGTAGAAGTGCTGAGCTACGGCCATCTGCCGCTGGCGTACTCTGCCCGCTGCTTTACGGCGCGTTCCGAAGATCGGCCAAAAGACGAGTGTGAAACCTGCTGCATCAAATACCCGAACGGGCGAGATGTGCTGTCGCAGGAGAATCAACAGGTCTTTGTTCTCAACGGGATTCAGACCATGAGCGGCTATGTTTACAACCTCGGCAACGAGCTGACATCCATGCAGGGGCTGGTGGATATTGTACGTCTGTCCCCTTCAGGCACTGAAACATTTGCCATGCTGGATGCCTTCCGCGCCAATGAAAACGGCACTGCCCCATTACCGCTTGCCGCCCATAGCGACTGCAACGGTTACTGGAAACGTCTGGCTGGGCTGGAACTGCAATCCTGATAAAACCTCGCCGGATGGCGGCATAAATACCTTATCCGGCCTACAAATCGCGATCCCGTAGGCCCGATAAGCGCAGCGCCATCGGGCATTGTTTTTGCCGTCAGTCTCATAAAGCTCACTTTGTTAACAACGTTAATCAAATTTTAATGCAGTATTAAATGATTAACCGGTAACAAAGTGAGCCGTTATGACTGACAAAACTATTCCGTTCTCGGTGCTGGATCTGGCACCGATCCCTGAAGGATCTTCGGCAAAAGAAGCCTTTACGCACTCGCTTGAACTCGCACGGCTGGCTGAAAAGCGCGGCTATCACCGCTACTGGCTGGCAGAACATCACAACATGACCGGCATCGCCAGCGCCGCAACCTCTGTGCTGATTGGTTATCTGGCTGCCAATACCACCACGCTGCATCTGGGTTCTGGCGGCGTGATGCTGCCCAACCATTCGCCGCTGGTGATCGCCGAGCAGTTCGGTACCCTGAACACGCTGTATCCGGGACGTATCGATCTCGGGCTTGGCCGCGCGCCGGGGAGCGATCAGCCAACGATGCGCGCGCTGCGCCGCCATATGAGTGGCGATATCGATAACTTCCCACGCGACGTAGCAGAACTGGTGGAGTGGTTCGACGCCCACGACCCGAACCCCCATGTACGCCCGGTGCCTGGCTACGGCGAGCAGATCCCGGTCTGGTTATTAGGTTCCAGCTTGTATAGCGCACAGTTGGCGGCGCAGCTTGGCCTGCCGTTTGCCTTCGCCTCGCACTTTGCTCCGGATATGCTGCATCAGGCGCTGCATCTGTATCGTAGCCAATTCACGCCTTCGGCGCGCCTGGCAAAGCCGTATGCAATGGTATGCATCAACATCATTGCTGCCGACAGCAATCGCGATGCCGAATATCTTTTCACCTCAATGCAGCAGGCGTTTATGAAACTGCGTCGTGGCGAAACCGGCCAGCTACCGCCACCGGTAGAGAATATGCATCAACTGTGGTCCGCTTCTGAACAGTATGGCGTGCAGCAGGCGCTACGCATGTCGCTGGTCGGTGATAAGGCGAAAGTGCGGCACGGGCTGGAGGCTATTTTGCGTGAAACCCAGGCTGATGAAATTATGGTTAACGGCCAGATTTTTGATCACCAGGCGCGGCTACACTCATTTGATTTGGCGATGGATGTGAAGCAGGAATTGTTGGGATAGTGCTATTTGTGCCGGATGGCGGCTGCGCCTTATCCGGCCTACGCAATCTCTGTAGGCCCGGTAAGCGTAGCGCCACCGGGCAATTGTTCTACTGGTACACCGGCAGCAGGTTAACGCTCGACAGAACATGGATAACCGCGTTGCCGACGCCGAAGACCAGAATCAGGGCAATCATCGGTTTACCGCCCCAGACGCGGAATTTCGGGCTGCCGAAACGTTCGCGAGATTTACGTGCCAACAGCGCTGGCACAATGGCAGCCCAGATAGTTGCAGCTAAACCTGCATAGCCAATGGCGTACAGAAAACCGTTCGGCCACAGCAGGCCACCGACAATTGGCGGCACAAACGTCAGCAATGCGGTTTTAAAACGCCCCATTGAGGAGTCATCAAAACCAAATAAATCAGCCAGATAATCAAACAGGCCAAGCGTCACGCCGAGGAAGGAACTGGCGACCGCAAAGTTGGAGAACACCACCAGCAGCAGATCCAGACTACGGCTGTTCAGCACACCGCTCAACGCCTGCACCAGCACATCAATGTTCCCACCCTGCTGCGCAATACCAATAAATTCCGGACGCGGAATATTACCCATCGTTCCCAGCAACCATACGGTATACAGCACCAGCGCCAGCAACGTGCCGTATACCAGGCACTTAACGATGGTCTTCGGATCCTTGCCGTAATACTTCATCAGGCTTGGGACGTTGCCGTGATAACCAAATGAAGCCAGACAGAATGGCAGCGTCATCAGCAGGTACGGCGTATATGAAGCGTTGCTCTGCGCCACGTTAAACAGCGTTGCGGGCTGCACGTGTCCCAGCAGACTGCCGAAGGTCAGGAAAAAGGTAATCACCTTCGCGCCCAGCACAATCGCCGTCATGCGGCTAACCGCTTTGGTGCTTAACCACACCACAAACGCGACCAGCAGCGCAAAGCCAAGACCTGCCGCGCGCGCCGGAACGTTCAGCGACATCTCGGCAAAGGTGTGATGCAGAATCGAGCCGCTTGCCGAAATATAGGCGTAGGTCAGAATGTAGAGCACAAAGGCGATGGAGATGCCGTTAACAACGTTCCAGCCTTTGCCCAACAGATCTTTGGTAATGGTGTCGAAGCTGGAACCAATCCGGTAATTGAGGTTGGCTTCAAGGATCATCAGCCCGGAGTGCAGCATGCAGAACCAGGTGAAGATCAGCGCCGCCATTGACCAGAAGAACCACGCCCCGGACATGACCACCGGCAGAGAGAACATCCCCGCGCCAATAATGGTGCCGCCGATGATCACCACGCCGCCAAGCAGCGAAGGTGACGTTTGGGTGGTGGTTAGTGTTGCCATTTAGCCATCTCTCCAGTCATTTATATTGTGACTACTTATCAATGTGCTGCACTGTACCAGTACACGAGTACAATTGAAATAAAAAAAGCCCCGATTGTTGAGATCGGGGCTGTATACTTTATTTTACGCTTTTAAGCCGTTTTGGCTTATGCGTCACCGCCGAAACGACGACGACCGGCTGAGTCATCACGACGTGGAGCAGAAGAATCGTCACGGCGCGGGCCACGACCACCTTCACGACGTTCGCCGCTGAAACGACGACCATCACCACGACCGCCTTCACGACGCTCACCGCCAAAACCACGGCCTTCACCGCGACCGCCTTCACGACGCTCGCCGCTGAAACGGCCACCGCCACGACGCTCACCACCGGTATGCGGTACTGCATCGCCAACCAGCTGCATGTTCATCGGCTTGTTCAGGATGCGGGTACGGGTAAAGTGCTGCAGCACGTCGCCCGGCATACCTTTCGGCAGTTCGATGGTCGAGTGGGAAGCAAACAGCTTGATGTTACCGATGTAACGGCTGCTGATATCACCTTCGTTAGCAATCGCGCCAACGATATGGCGGACTTCAACACCGTCATCACGACCCACTTCAATGCGGTACAGCTGCATATCGCCAACGTCACGACGTTCACGACGCGGACGGTCTTCACGGTCGCCACGCGGGCCACGATCGTTGCGGTCACGCGGGCCACGATCGTCACGGTCGCGGAATTCACGCTTAGGACGCATCGGTGCATCTGGTGGTACGATCAGGCTACGTTCGCCCTGAGCCATTTTCAGCAGTGCGGCTGCCAGGGTTTCCATGTCCAGCTCTTCGCCTTCAGCGGTAGGCTGAATCTGCGCCAGCAGAGCACGGTACTGATCCAGATCGCTGCTTTCCAGCTGCTGCTGTACTTTCGCGGCGAATTTTTCCAGACGGCGTTTGCCCAGCAGCTCTGCGTTCGGCAGTTCTACTTCTGGAATAGTCAGTTTCATGGTGCGTTCGATGTTACGCAGCAGACGACGTTCGCGGTTCTCAACGAACAGCAGCGCACGGCCAGCACGACCCGCACGACCGGTACGGCCGATACGGTGAACGTAAGATTCGGAGTCCATCGGGATATCGTAGTTAACGACCAGGCTGATACGCTCAACGTCCAGGCCACGGGCCGCAACGTCGGTTGCAATCAGAATATCCAGACGGCCATCTTTCAGACGCTCCAGAGTCTGCTCACGCAGAGACTGGTTCATGTCGCCGTTCAGCGCAGCGCTGCTATAACCGCTACGCTCCAGCGCTTCTGCCACTTCCAGAGTCGCATTTTTGGTACGGACGAAGATAATCGCCGCATCAAAATCTTCTGCTTCCAGGAAACGCACCAGCGCTTCATTTTTACGCATGCCCCACACAGTCCAGTAGCTCTGGCTGATGTCAGGACGGGTAGTGACGCTGGACTGAATGCGTACTTCCTGCGGCTCTTTCATAAAGCGGCGGGTAATACGACGAATCGCTTCCGGCATGGTGGCAGAGAACAGAGCGGTCTGATGACCTTCCGGGATCTGCGCCATAATGGTTTCAACGTCTTCGATGAAGCCCATACGCAGCATTTCATCAGCTTCGTCCAGTACCAGACCGCTCAGTTTGGAGAGGTCCAGAGTACCGCGCTTCAGGTGATCCAGCAGACGACCCGGCGTACCGACGACGATCTGTGGTCCCTGACGCAGGGCACGTAATTGCACGTCATAACGCTGGCCGCCGTACAGGGCAACCACGTTCACGCCGCGCATGTGTTTAGAGAAATCCGTCATGGCTTCTGCAACCTGAACCGCCAGTTCGCGGGTCGGTGCCAGCACCAGAATCTGAGGTGCCTTCAGCTCAGGATCAAGATTGTTGAGCAGCGGTAAAGAGAACGCTGCCGTTTTGCCGCTACCGGTCTGGGCCATACCCAGAACATCGCGACCGCCCAGCAGATGCGGAATGCACTCTGCCTGGATTGGAGATGGTTTTTCGTAACCCAGATCGTTAAGGGCTTCAAGGATAGGAGCCTTCAGGCCCAGATCTGCAAAAGTGGTTTCGAATTCAGCCATGTAGTACGTGTGCCTCAAAATTAATGGCGGCCAGTCTACATAACTCATCATGAAATTGATCTGCAATTTTCATTGAAAAGTGTGAACCGGCTCAAAGTAGGTGTATTAACGAACAACAACGCCCTCACCCGTGAAGGTGATGGCAATCAAAAAAGATTACGGGCTGATGTGTACGTCAGCTATTGCTGGTCCGATTCTGCCAGGTCATCTTGGTCCTGGCCCAGGAGCGATAATTCCAACAATGCGTATCGGTGCTCAACAAAGTTATGAACGTTGTTAGCCACCGCCAGTTTGAACAATGCCGTAGCGTTGTCCAAATCCCCCAGACTTAGGTAGTACTTACCTAAATAGAAGTTGGTTTCACTGAGATGCTCAGCGAGCGAGGTGTTATCCGTTGCGTCCGCCTTCAGGCGTTCCATCAGCGTTGCTTCGCTAATGTTGCCCAGGTAGAACTCGACAATGTTCCATCCCCATTGCTCTTTATCCGATTTCTCGAAGCGTTGGTTTAACGCTTCTTTAGCCTGCTTCTCATCGAGCTTCTGCTCGGCAAGATAAAGCCACAGACTGCGGAAAGGATCATTGGGATCGTCTTGATAAAACGCCAGCAGATCATCTTGCGCTAACTTGTCGCGACCGCCGTAATACAATGCGATACCGCGATTTAAGTACGCGTAGTTGTAAGTTGGATCAAGCTCAAGTACAGAATCAAACGCTTCATAGGCAGCATCAAAATTGCCTGCCTGCGTTAAATATATACCTAAGTAATTGAATACTTCAGGCATATCTGGTCGGATTGCCAGCGCTTGTGAAAAATCATTTCGCGCCAGTGCCCTCAGACCGAGACTATCATACAACACTCCGCGCTCATATAAAAGCTGTGCGCGTTCGTCATCGGTTAAAGCCCGACTGGCAAGAATTTGTTCCATACGTGCCAGAATCACTTCCTGCTGCAAAGTCGGTTGCAATGGTACTGCGAGGACTTCACTCTTACGCCAGGCGGAATTACTACATCCAGCCAGCGTGAGTGCTGTCGCAACGAAACACCAGCGCAAAAAAGGCTTCATTTCCCACTCCCGAAGACAACGATTGAATGAACGTCCAGGTTCCCCGGTTGCTAACAAGGCGTCCTGCCGGGTTAAAGGCCCTCCGTTCTCACGGAGGGCAATGGCAACCTTACTCGCCCTGTTGGCTTACCGGAGCTTCCGGTTCGCCTGCAGGCTGAGACTGCTCAGTTGCTTCTTTAATGCTCAGACGTACACGGCCCTGGCGATCAACTTCCAGAACTTTAACCGGTACTTCCTGGCCCATCTGCAGGTAATCGGTCACTTTCTCAACGCGCTTGTCAGCGATCTGAGAAATGTGTACCAGACCTTCTTTACCGCCACCGATGGCAACGAATGCGCCAAAGTCAACGATACGGGTCACTTTACCCGTGTAGATACGACCTACTTCGATCTCTGCGGTGATCTCTTCGATACGACGGATAGCATATTTCGCTTTCTCGCCGTCGGTCGCTGCGATCTTCACAGTACCGTCATCTTCGATTTCGATAGTAGTGCCAGTTTCTTCGGTCAGGGCGCGGATAACAGAACCGCCTTTACCGATAACGTCTTTAATCTTGTCCGGGCTGATCTTGATGGTGTGGATACGTGGCGCGAATTCAGAGATATCGCCACGCGGCGCGTTAATCGCCTGTTCCATCACGCCCAGGATGTGCAGACGCGCACCTTTAGCCTGGTTCAGAGCAACCTGCATGATCTCTTTGGTGATACCTTCAATTTTGATATCCATCTGCAGTGCAGAGATACCGTCGCGGGAACCCGCTACTTTGAAGTCCATATCGCCCAGGTGATCTTCGTCGCCCAGGATGTCAGACAGAACAACATAGTTGTCGCCTTCTTTCACCAGACCCATCGCGATACCCGCAACGGCCGCTTTGATCGGCACGCCTGCGTCCATCAGCGCCAGGGAAGCGCCACATACGGAAGCCATGGAAGAAGAACCGTTAGATTCAGTGATTTCAGAAACCACACGCACGGTGTACGGGAATTTATCCAGTTCCGGCATCACTGCCAGCACGCCACGCTTCGCCAGGCGACCGTGACCAATTTCACGACGCTTCGGAGAACCGACCATACCGGTTTCACCTACGCAGTACGGAGGGAAGTTGTAGTGGAACAGGAAGTTGTCAGTACGCTCGCCCATCAGTTCGTCGAGGTTCTGCGCATCACGGGTGGTGCCCAGGGTCGCAGTGACCAGCGCCTGAGTTTCGCCACGGGTGAACAGCGCGGAGCCGTGGGTACGCGGCAGAACGCCAGTACGCACGTCCAGACCACGAATCATGTCTTTTTCACGGCCATCGATACGCGGCTCGCCTGCCAGTACGCGGCTACGAACAACGTTTTTCTCAATGGCGTGCAGGATTTCGCCCAGTTCGTTGGCGTCCAGGGTTTCATCTTCTGCCGTAAGCTGAGCGATGGTTTCAGATTTGATCACGTCAACCTGAGCGTAACGCTCTTGTTTGTCGGTGATACGGTAAGCATCGCTCAGGCGAGCTTCTGCCAGTGCGGCAACGCGCGCGTTCAGCGCTTCGTTGACGGCTTCTGGCTGCCAGTCCCAACGCGGTTTGCCGGCTTCTTTCGCCAGCTCGTTGATCGCCTGAATAACAACCTGCTGCTGTTCGTGACCGAATACTACAGCGCCCAGCATCTGGTCTTCGCTCAGCAGTTCAGCTTCGGATTCAACCATCAGTACGGCACCTTCGGTACCGGCAACAACCAGATCCAGCTTGCTTTCTTTCAGTTCGTCCTGAGTCGGGTTCAGTACGTACTGGTCATTGATATAACCAACACGCGCAGCACCGATCGGGCCGTTGAATGGGATGCCAGACAGCGTCAGCGCAGCGGATGCGCCAATCATTGCCACGATATCCGGGTTAACCTGCGGGTTAACGGACACAACGGTCGCGATAACCTGAACTTCGTTAACGAACCCTTCCGGGAACAGCGGGCGAACCGGGCGGTCAATCAGACGCGCGATCAGGGTTTCACCTTCGCTCGGACGGCCTTCACGACGGAAGAAGCTACCCGGGATACGGCCAGCAGCGTAGGTACGCTCCTGATAGTTAACGGTCAGTGGGAAAAAGTCCTGGCCTGGTTTCGCTTTTTTCTGGCCGACAACGGTAACGAATACCGCAGTGTCATCCATGCTAACCATAACAGCGGCAGTCGCCTGACGCGCCATCATGCCGGTTTCCAGCGTAACGGTATGCTGACCGTACTGGAATTTACGAACGATCGGATTAAGCAAAATAATATCCTTTCTCTATTTTTTGACGGCACATTTTTGCGCCATCGTTAATACCCGATCTTCTGCGCATCCTCGCGACTAATGACAACCCTAACCCATACGCATGAGTAAAGCCTCTCATTAGCCGCGCGAACCTCTGCAACGGAAGATCATTCATAGCAACAATACATTAGTTTCCAGCGAATTGCTGCCATCTGCTGGAAAAAAGGGGCCATGAAGGCCCCCTCTTTCTGAAACTCGAAAGAATTAGCGACGCAGGCCCAGACGCTCGATCAGCGCGGTGTAGCGTGCAACATCTTTACGTTTCAGGTAGTCGAGCAGTTTACGACGCTGAGAAACCATGCGCAGCAGACCACGACGGCTGTGGTGATCTTTTTTGTGCTCTGCAAAGTGGCCCTGCAGGTGGTTAATCTGTGCAGTCAACAGAGCAACCTGAACATCGGTAGAACCGGTGTCGTTTGCATCACGACCAAACTCAGAAACGATTTTAGCGGTAGCTTCAGTACTTAGAGACATTTTAAAACTCCAAAGTGTTAAGAATGAAAGGATGCCGATCTCTAATTCAGCTATCCCAGTGTATACACTTCATCCTTCAAACTGACTCTGCGTTGGCTGCGTCCGCTCACCTCAGTCACTTACCTAAGTAAGCTCCTGAGGATTCTCAGACTTGCCGCCTTGATGCAGCTCGAATGATTTTGTGTATACGCCACGCAGATTGTTAAACAATTCACGCGACGTTAAGCGGCAGTATTCTACTCGCAGCGCCCTTTTATCGCAAGACAGAGAGCGCTATGCAGGATACTCAACCACCAGGCGACGGGGGGCGACACGACCTTCATCGTCGATCTCCCCCATGCCGATAAATTTGCCGTCATCGCCTTCCGTCACACGCACCAGGCCTTCCAGCGGGACACCTGTCGTACGTACCGGGTTACCATTTTTAAAGTAAACCGACGATGTTAAAGGCAAATTAACAACAGGATAGTCCGATGCTGGACTGTCCATTGGCATCAGCAAGGGATCAAGCAACTGAGCGGCCTGAATGTTCTGCTGCTCAGCCTGTTCAACCAGCTCGCGCAAGTGTTCCAGCGTCACCATACGATCCACCGGATACTTGCTGACCGTCAGACGACGCAGGTACGTTACGTGCGCACCACAGCCGAGCTTCTCGCCCAGATCGTCGATAATAGTGCGAATATAGGTGCCTTTGGAGCAGTGAACTTCCAGCTCCAGCTCGTTACCTTCATGACGAATAAACAGCAGCTCATAGACGGTAATCGGGCGCGCTTCACGCGGCACTTCAATGCCCTGACGCGCATATTCGTACAGCTTTTTACCCTGATACTTCAGCGCCGAATACATTGACGGAATCTGCTCGATATCGCCGCGGAAAGTCTCCAGTGCGCTCGCAAGTTGCTCTGCGCTGAAGGTTACCGGACGTTCCTGCACGATTTGCCCGTCAGCATCGGAGGTGTCAGTACGTTGCCCCAGGCGGGCTACTACGCGATAGCGTTTGTCAGAATCCAGCAAATACTGTGAAAACTTCGTCGCTTCGCCGAGGCAGATAGGCAGCATGCCCGTCGCCAGCGGATCCAACGCGCCGGTATGACCCGCACGGTTGGCATTGTAGATGCGCTTTACTTTTTGCAGTACGTCATTGCTGGACATGCCCTGCGGCTTATCCAGCAGCAGGACACCGTGAATGTCGCGACCACGACGACGAGGACGACTCATCAGTCCTCCTTGCTGTCGTCCGCTGGGTTCACACGACGTTCATCGTCATGTTTCACCACGCTGGTCACCAGGTTAGACATACGCATCCCTTCAACCAACGAGTTGTCGTAGAAGAAGGTCAGTTCAGGCACGATACGCAGACGCATCGCTTTCCCCAGCAGGGAGCGGATAAAACCAGAGGCTTCCTGCAGGGCCTTAATGCCGTTTTTCACAGCCGCTTCGTCCTGGTCGTTAAGGAAAGTCACGAATACTTTGGCATACGCCAGGTCACGGGACATCTCAACACCAGATACGGTAGTCATCATGCCTACGCGCGGATCTTTGATTTCGCGTTGCAAGATGAGTGCGATTTCTTTCTGCATCTCCTGCGCCACACGCTGCGGGCGACCAAATTCTTTCGCCATAATAAATTCTCCAGAATAATGACAAAAAAGGGGCCATAAGCCCCTTTTTAAATTTCTTGCCGGGTGGCGCTTTAAAGCCTGATGGCGCTACGCTTATCAGGCCTACAACCCGGCTAACAATCCTAACGTAGGCCCGGTAAACGAAGTACCACCGGGCATTACGAAGATTATGCGATAGTACGTTTGATCTCGATGATCTCGAACACTTCGATCATATCGCCAACGCGAACGTCGTTGTAGTTCTTAACGCCGATACCACATTCCATACCGTTACGGACTTCGTTAACGTCATCTTTGAAGCGGCGCAGGGATTCCAGCTCGCCTTCATAGATAACCACGTTGTCGCGCAGGACGCGGATTGGGTTGTGACGCTTGATAGTACCTTCGGTAACCATACAGCCCGCGATCGCACCAAATTTCGGTGATTTAAACACATCGCGCACTTCAGCCAGACCAATGATCTGCTGTTTCAGTTCCGGAGACAGCATACCGCTCATCGCCGCTTTCACTTCGTCGATCAGATGATAGATGACGGAGTAGTAACGCAGATCCAGACTTTCAGATTCGATCACTTTACGCGCAGAAGCATCAGCACGGACGTTGAAGCCAACCAGAATCGCGTTGGACGCCGCAGCCAGGGTCGCGTCGGTTTCAGTGATACCACCTACGCCGGAACCGATGATCTTCACTTTCACTTCGTCGGTAGACAGTTTCAGTAAGGAGTCGGAGATCGCTTCTACAGAACCCTGTACGTCAGCTTTCAGTACGACGTTCACTTCGTGAACTTCGCCATCGGTCATGTTGGCGAACATGTTCTCAAGTTTAGATTTCTGCTGACGAGCCAGTTTAACTTCACGGAATTTGCCCTGACGATACAGTGCAACTTCACGGGCTTTCTTCTCGTCACGCACCACGGTCACTTCGTCACCGGCAGCCGGAACACCGGACAGACCGAGGATTTCCACCGGAATGGACGGACCTGCTTCCAGAACTTCCTGACCCAGTTCGTTACGCATCGCACGCACACGGCCGTATTCGAAGCCACACAGTACGATGTCGCCTTTATGCAGCGTACCTTCACGCACCAGGACGGTAGCAACCGGACCACGACCTTTATCCAGGAAGGATTCGATTACCGCGCCGCTCGCCATACCTTTACGAACAGCTTTCAGCTCCAGAACTTCGGCCTGCAGCAGGATCGCATCCAGCAGTTCGTCGATACCGGTACCGGCTTTCGCAGAAACGTGGACGAACTGGCTTTCGCCGCCCCACTCTTCCGGCATGATGCCGTACTGGGACAGTTCGTTTTTAACGCGATCCGGATCCGCTTCTGGTTTATCGATTTTGTTGACTGCCACGACTACCGGCACACCTGCCGCTTTCGCGTGCTGGATAGCTTCGATGGTCTGCGGCATCACGCCGTCGTCTGCTGCAACAACCAGAACCACGATATCCGTTGCCTGAGCACCACGAGCACGCATAGAGGTAAACGCGGCGTGACCCGGAGTATCCAGGAAGGTGATCATACCGTTGTCAGTTTCAACGTGGTACGCACCGATGTGCTGAGTAATGCCGCCCGCTTCGCCAGAAGCCACTTTCGTAGAACGAATGTAGTCCAGCAGGGAAGTTTTACCGTGGTCAACGTGACCCATGATGGTTACAACCGGTGCGCGCGGTTCAGCCGCAGCGCCGGTGTCACGGTCGCTCATTACTGCTTCTTCCAGCTCGTTTTCACGACGCAGGATAACTTTGTGGCCCATCTCTTCGGCAACCAGTTGTGCGGTTTCCTGGTCGATGACCTGGTTGATGGTCGCCATTGCGCCCAGTTTCATCATCGCTTTGATGACCTGAGAGCCTTTAACCGCCATCTTGTTAGCCAGTTCGCCAACGGTGATGGTTTCGCCGATCACAACGTCACGGTTAACGGCCTGAGCTGGCTTCTGGAAGCCCTGCTGCAGAGCGGAACCTTTACGCTGTTTACCGCCTTTACCACCACGAACTGCGGCGCGCGCTTCTTCACGGTCGGCTTTCGATTCAGCGTGTTTGTTGCCTTTCTTCGCCGGACGCGCGGCTTTCGCGCTGCGAGTACGACCACGGCCGCCTTCAACTTCACGATCGTTTTCGTCTTCTGCCTGGCGAGCGTGCTGAGAAGTCGTGACGTGATAATCGCTGGTATCTTCAACAGGTTCAGCGTTATCCACACCATTTTTCTCGTTTTCTTCCGCCATACGGCGAGCTTCTTCCGCTACGCGGCGAGCTTCTTCTTCAAGCTTGCGACGTGCTTCTTCTTCCGCTTTACGTTTCAGTTCTGCGGCTTCATTTTCACGGCGGGCTTTTTCGGCCTGGGCGGTTTTAGTCATATCGTCGGTCTGTTGATTGCTCACTTTGTCTTTTTCCGCAGCTTCACGTTTCGCTTTATCAGCGGCTTCACGCTTAGCTTGTTCTGCGGCCTCACGTTCGGCTTTTTGTTGCGCCTCGCGTTTAGCAGCTTCTTCTGCCTCACGACGGGCTTGCTCTTCCGCTTCACGCTGCGCCTGCTCTTCCGCGGCCAGGCGTTCAGCCTCTTGCGGATCGCGTTTCACAAAGGTGCGTGTCTTGCGGACTTCGATTTGTACCGATTTGCTTTTCCCACCGGTACCTGGAATATTGAGAGTACTGCGCGTTTTACGCTGCAATGTCAACTTATCCGGCGCTGAGCCGTTCTCACGGTTCAGATGCGCCAGTAAGGTTTGTTTCTCTTGTGCGGACACAGAGTCATCAGCAGACTTCCGGATACCTGCATCAGCAAATTGCTGTACCAGGCGATCCACGGAGGTCTGTATCTCTGCAGCCAGCGTTTTTACGGTTACATCTGTCATACTGTTCCTTCCTGCTACAGTTTATTACGCTTCGTCACCGAACCAGCAAATATTACGGGCAGCCATAATCAGCTCACCGGCTTTTTCGTCGGTCAACCCTTCGATATCAGCCAGATCATCAATGCCCTGTTCGGCGAGATCTTCCAGCGTACAAACACCACGGGCAGCCAGTTTGAAGGCCATATCGCGATCCAATCCTTCCAGATTCAGCAGATCGTCAGCCGGTTTGTTATCACCGAGGCTTTCTTCCTGGGCCAGTGCCAGAGTGGTCAGTGCGTTTTTAGCACGCTCGCGCAGCGCTTCAACGGTCGGTTCATCAAGGCCGTCAATTTCCAGCAGTTCTTTCATTGGCACGTAGGCCAGTTCTTCCAGCGTCGCAAAACCTTCTTCCACCAGAACTGTCGCGAAATCTTCATCGATATCGAGATATTTGGTGAAGGTATCGATGGCGGCATGTGCTTCAGCCTGATGCTTCGCTTGCAGGTCATCAACGGTCATTACGTTGAGTTCCCAACCGCTCAGTTGTGAAGCCAGGCGGACGTTCTGACCGTTACGTCCAATCGCCTGAGCCAGGTTACCGGCTTCAACCGCGATATCCATGGTGTGTTTGTCTTCATCCACCACGATAGAAGCGACATCTGCTGGCGCCATTGCGTTAATCACGAACTGCGCCGGGTTATCATCCCACAGGACGATATCGATACGCTCGCCGCCCAGTTCGGTAGAGACCGCCTGAACGCGCGCACCGCGCATACCCACACACGCGCCGACCGGATCAATACGCTTATCGTTGGTCTTAACGGCGATTTTCGCACGAGAGCCCGGATCGCGAGCAGCCGCTTTAATTTCAATCACTTCTTCGCCAATTTCTGGCACTTCAATGCGGAACAACTCAACCAGCATTTCCGGTTTGGAACGGGTGACGAACAGTTGCGCGCCGCGCGCTTCCGGGCGCACAGAGTACAGAACGCCACGAATACGGTCGCCAGGGCGGAAGTTTTCACGCGGCAGCATGTCTTCGCGCAGGATCACGGCTTCAGCATTGCTGCCCAGATCCAGGGAAATGTTGTCACGGTTAACTTTTTTCACCACACCCGTAACGATTTCGCCTTCGTGTTCGCGGAACTGATCAACAACCATTGCGCGTTCAGCTTCACGTACTTTCTGTACGATAACCTGTTTCGCAGTCTGGGTGGTGATACGGTCAAAGGTGACAGATTCAATCTGATCTTCAACATAGTCGCCCACGTTCAGGCTTTCGTCTTCGAAGCGTGCCGCTTCCAGCGTAATTTCTTTGGTTGGCTGGGTAACTTCTTCTACGATTACCCAACGACGGAAGGTATCGAAATCACCGCTTTTACGATCAATTTCTACGCGGACGTCGATCTCTTGCTCATATTTTTTCTTTGTTGCTGTAGCCAGCGCACTTTCCAGCGCTTCAAAAATTTTCTCGCGTGGCAGCGCTTTTTCGTTGGATACGGCTTCAACAACAGCCAAAATTTCTTTGTTCATCGCGGGCTTTTCACCTCAATCCAGACTGTTAAAAGTGGGGAACCAGGTTCGCCTTCTGGATATTACTCAGCGCGAACACTTCATCTTTACCTTCGACTGTGACCGTGATCATCTCACCGTCCACCGCTTTGATAACGCCCTGCCATTTACGACGGTTTTGAACCGCCATACGAAGAACCAGCGTGACTTCTTCCCCCAGGAAACGCACGTAGTGTTCAGCAGTGAACAGAGGACGGTCGAGACCCGGCGAGGAAACTTCCAGGTTATAGGCAACGGTGATTGGGTCTTCGACATCCATCACGGCGCTTACCTGATGGCTCACATCAGCACAATCATCAACATTGATGCCATCTTCACTATCAATATAGATGCGCAGTGTGGATGTGCGACCGCGAATAAATTCGATGCCGACCAGTTCGTAGCCCAGGGCTTCAACCGGGGCTGTAATCATCTCTGTTAATTTTTGCTCTAATGTGGACAAGCCCACCCCCAAGACATAAAAAAAGGGCCTAAAGCCCAGTTATTCTGTAGTCAGATAACAAAAAACCCCGATAAATCGGGGCTTTAGATAACTGAACCCTATAACCGCACCTGCGGTTCGGAGAACCTTCCGAAAGAATTTTTTTCAAATCCAGCTACGAAGGCCTAAGTCTTCACAGTATATTTGAAAAAGAACTCTAAGGGAAAGTGGTTGCGGGGGCCGGATTTGAACCGACGACCTTCGGGTTATGAGCCCGACGAGCTACCAGGCTGCTCCACCCCGCGCCTGAAACGTGGCAAATTTTACTCGTTTTGGGTAAAAAATGCAAATACTGCTGGGATTTGGTACCGAGGACGGGACGTAAAATCTGCGCACAGTATATTGATACTCTATGTGTTATGTCAACCTTGTTACCACTATGCAAATCAATGAATGCTGACCAGCGGGTGGTAATCAAGATAAATGTACCGGCCGCGCCGTTATTTAACGAAATTATCACTAAACTCTTCCTGTCATCCAGAAAAGATGATTAAATGAAAACTCATTTATTTTGCATAAAAATGCATTTAGTATAATAAGCCGACCTCTTCACCAGTCTATCAAGCAGGGTTTTATTTTATGACGACGATTCTCAAGCATCTCCCGGTAGGTCAACGTATTGGTATCGCTTTTTCCGGCGGCCTGGACACCAGTGCAGCACTGCTGTGGATGCGACAAAAAGGGGCTGTCCCATATGCATATACTGCGAATTTGGGCCAGCCGGATGAGGATGACTATGACGCCATTCCTCGCCGCGCAATGGAATATGGTGCTGAGAATGCTCGCCTGGTAGATTGCCGTAAGCAACTGGTTGCCGAAGGGATCGCAGCCATTCAGTGCGGCGCATTCCACAACACTACTGGCGGACTAACCTATTTTAATACCACCCCACTGGGCCGTGCAGTCACCGGCACCATGCTGGTTGCCGCCATGAAAGAAGATGGCGTGAATATCTGGGGTGACGGCAGCACCTATAAAGGCAACGATATTGAACGTTTCTATCGTTACGGCCTGCTGACCAACGCGGAACTGCAGATTTACAAACCATGGTTGGATACCGATTTTATCGACGAGTTGGGTGGTCGCCATGAGATGTCCGAATTTATGATCGCCTGCGGTTTCGACTACAAAATGTCTGTCGAGAAAGCGTACTCCACTGACTCCAATATGCTCGGCGCGACCCACGAAGCAAAAGACCTGGAATTCCTGAATTCCAGCGTCAAAATCGTCAACCCGATTATGGGCGTGAAGTTCTGGGATGAGAGCGTGAAGATCCCGGCAGAAGAAGTGACCGTACGCTTTGAACAGGGTCATCCTGTAGCGCTAAACGGTAAAACCTTCAGCGACGACGTTGAGATGATGCTGGAAGCCAACCGCATCGGCGGTCGTCACGGTCTGGGCATGAGCGATCAGATTGAAAACCGTATTATTGAAGCTAAGAGCCGTGGTATCTATGAAGCCCCGGGGATGGCGCTGCTGCACATCGCTTACGAGCGTCTGCTGACCGGTATCCATAACGAAGACACCATTGAGCAATATCACTCTCATGGCCGTCAGTTGGGCAAACTACTGTACCAGGGCCGCTGGTTCGACTCGCAGGCGTTGATGCTGCGTGATGGTCTGCAGCGTTGGGTCGCCAGCCAGATTACCGGCGAAGTGACGCTGGAGCTGCGCCGCGGCAACGACTACTCCATCCTCAATACCGTCTCTGATAATCTGACTTACAAGCCAGAACGTCTGACCATGGAGAAAGGCGAGTCAGTATTCTCACCTGACGATCGTATCGGCCAGCTGACAATGCGTAATCTGGATATCACCGATACCCGCGAGAAGCTTTTCGGCTACGCGAAAGCCGGTCTGTTGACCGCCTCTTCAACGACCGGCCTGCCGCAGGTTGAGAATCTGGAAAACAAAGCAAAGTAAGCATTCATCATTTTAAGGCCGCGAAAGCGGCCTTTTTTATGCGCGGAATATAAGGTGTCTGTAGGCCTGATAAACGTAGCGCCATCAGGCGTTGCAATAATGTCGGATGGCGGCGTAAACGCCTTATCCGACCTACAGACAGCCACGAGTAACAGACGAAAAAAAAAGACGCTTTGCAGCGTCTTTTTCTGGAATTTGGTACCGAGGATGGGACTCGAACCCACAAGCCCGTTAGGGCACTACCACCTCAAGGTAGCGTGTCTACCAATTCCACCACCTCGGTACAGAATACTTAGTGTGGGATATCGCTGGTCGGCTGAGCCGGAGCAGCTGGCTGAGTTTGCTCGGTTTTCGCCGGTGCGCTCAGATTTTCCCACTCACTTCCTTTATTGGTCTTATTGCTGTTCATGTTACCCAGCACCAGACTGATGATGAAGAACAAGGTTCCCAATACAGCTGTCATACGGGTCATGAAGTTACCAGAACCACTTGAACCAAACAGAGTACCAGAAGCGCCTGCGCCAAAAGAGGCTCCCATATCAGCGCCTTTACCTTGCTGCAGCATGATCAAGCCTACCAGGCCAATTGCCACAATAAGGAAAACTACTAAAAGAGCTTCGTGCATAATCAACCTGTTCCTTGCGGAGTTGCCGCGTACAATGCTTCGACCATTAAAGCGGGAATATTTACTGTTTCCCACTGAAGCGGGTGTGAATACTAACCAAAGCGAATCACCTTCGCAAGGGCATTTTTAGTGCATTGTATCAACTGCGGAAAAAAACAGCAAAAGCGCCGCATTCTGCCGGTTAACGGCGGAAAAACGGCTATAAAACAGCCGGCTATTCGGGTTTCGCTTCCGGCGACACTTTCACGAGCCTGTATTTTCCATACCGTTTAACAATGCGCCATACGCCATCCGGCGTCTCTACGGGTTCTCTCTGCGCGTAGAAGGTGGTTTTTTTACCGACGCGCACGCCTATCTGCAAATTCTCCCCTTCCCCACTAATCAAAGCGATGGTCGGCGTCATATCCACCGGCTCGATAACCGCCTGTGTATCTGCCACGTGCGACGCCCGCCTGGCATTGGGGTTTAATGTCGACGCAAAAAGCACCTCCATTGGGTTTACCAACTGGTGATGATGGCTGAGTTCCAGGTGGAGATGAGGACCGTTGATTCGCCCGGTCGCCCCTGATAAGGCGATAACATTGCCTCTGAATACCTTATCGCCTTTATGAACCTGAAGCGTATTTAAATGCAAATAGCGGCTGCTCCAGCCATCGGCATGACTGACGGTAATATAGAACCCCGTCACCGGACCATAGCCGGTCGCCGTCACTTCGCCATCGGCAACCGACATTACCGGGCTATTTACCGGTGCGCGCAGATCCACGCCTTCATGCCGCATAAACTGACGGGTGACCGGGTGGTAACGCATGCCATAAGGAGACGTTACAACAATTTCGTGCGTCAGGGGGAAGATAAACGCCCCGGCAGGCAGGGTATCGACCTCAGAAACGGCATGACGATTCGATAAAGACTGCCAGTTTGGCGCTGGGGCGCTGTTCGTGGGGATCGTCAGATTCAGCACCGAAAAAAAGCTGCTCGCCGTATCATTATCAGGAGCCGGATTGGTTGCAAAGCGATCGGTAGATACAACGCCAGCAGGAAAGAAGCTTGCCAGCGCCATAACCTGCGCGCAGGAAAGATCATCATCGGCATCGGCGTTCACCGTAACGTCAGAGGGCCACGTCATAAAAGCGCGACGTGACAAGATAGCAGCGCTGATGCGACAGGAGAGAGGGTCGGTTTCCCGTCGGGTCTCAATAAGGTTCGCATGGTGTTTACCAGTCTGAAGATCATCGAAACAAGGCTGATAGCGCTGCCGTATTAAAGGCGATGTTGTTACTGGCGGCTGATTCATCAGCACCGCTGTTGCACAGGTTTTCTGCTGATGCACTGGCCGCCATACTGGCAGCGACAATAAATAAAGCGTACGTGGTATTCGCCCCGTCATGGCTGGCACGGTAGTGTATTGTCGTGGAGCGGGCGGAATGAGCGATACCGTCACGCTGAATTCATCACGCGCAACCTCGTCCCGATACATATCTGGCGCAGCGCGCAGCAAAAGTAACGAAAGCAGAAGAGTGATCACAGGTTAAGCACCGCCGTATACATTAGATAGATCGACATCACAACGATCGCCGGGCCAAATGGTATGTATCCCTGTTTCGCCAGCTCCCCCTGCGGCGCGAATCTGCGGATATAGAAGTAGCGAAACAGAAACAGGCAAAGACCCAACAGGGCTGAGCCCAGCATCAGCACCGCAATATTTTCCACCCCTAACCATGTCGCACACGCGGCGAACAGCTTAACGTCCCCTTTACCGAAACCTTCCCGACCGGTTATCCAGCGGTAACCTTCGGCCATTAGCCAGGTAAAGCCCCATATAAAAACGGCGCCCATTACGCTATCCCGCGGTGAAATTGGAATAAGGTGGCGTACAGAGGCAATAAGTCCCGCCCACAGCAATAAAAACACCAGGCAGTCAGGAAGCAAAAAGGTGCGGATGTCGATAACCGCAAGGGTGTACAACAGGCAGAGAAATAACGCCATGAACGCGAGCTGGAGTAAGCTATATTGCGGATAAAGCCAGTAAACCAGAGTGCAAAACACAACGCCAATGACCGCCTCACTTAACGGATAAATACCCGAAATTGTGCAATGGCAATGGCGACATCTGCCGCGTAACAGCAACCAGCTCACCACGGGAATGTTATCCCAGGGCATAACATTGTGCTGGCAGCATGGGCAGTGAGACGGCGGCCACCATAAATTTACCGCGGGAAGCGCGTTTCTTTCTTCATCGTCTGCGGTTTCACGCATCAGCATTATCGGTAAGCGATAAATAACGACGTTGAGAAAGCTGCCAATGAATAATCCCAGAAGCAGCGCGAGCCAGGGATAGCCAGGTGAGAAGAAAGCTTCTATATTCGTCATGCGCATTATTGACAACTTTCCGGCAGAGAAGCTAACTGAGTCGACTGGAATGGAAAGACCTTCGCATAGGGCAACAAATCAGAAACATCATCCGCCGGAGTTGACGTGCTATGGTTTAGCCAGATTTGCAGGCCAGAATTTTGCGTTAAGCGCAGCGTATCAGGTAAATTAACCCCGTTAAAATTCCCCGCCGCCGCGGTTCCTCCCATAGAAACAAGTTGCAGCTCGTCTTTGTTGCCTGCTGCGCGGTATTCCACAAAAAACGGCTCTGAATGGCCAACTCCGTTATCAAGCTGATTGGGCACAAACACCTCAATGCGCAATAGCTTATATTTCCTCACTGGCAAATAAAACCAAGTGAATGATGAGCTACTCGATGGGCTGATCGACTTTTGAGCAACACGAATGTCTTCTCCCGTAAATTCAGCTGCTAGCGAATCATAGGCAGAAACGCCTTTTCCTACGGTTCCGCTGCTGCTTTTTTGACATGCCGAAGAGGTCTTACACGCCGCCGTTGCATTACCTTTTAATATTCCAGTTCCAGGCCATGTTTCTACACCATTGACATTATATAAATTGACGTAATCGTCAATGTCGGCTGTATTATCGGCAGATATATAGATTAAGTTGACCTCCATATCTAATACATAAGTTTTGAGGCCGGGGGCAGGCATTCTAAACCCAACGGGAAACGGAGTTGACCAAAACGGACACATTCTCAATACACTACCAAAACCATATTTATTGGCGGAAAACGCCTGTGGCGCGCTAAAAATAAGCCATAAACAGCCCAGAGCCGCCAGGTATTTCCTGTTGAATATATTCATATTTAATCCATCCATGAATCATCCTACTGCACTTTTCGATAACGTATCCATTAATGAGAACAGCGCCAGAAACACCCAGATTACACTCCCGCCCAGGATAACGGTGGCTAAGTTCTTTAACAGTCCGGCAAGTTTTTTAATATATTCCTGTATATGTTCGCGGGAACGCTCCGATACCGAGAGCAAAACCTCATTAAACGAGGGGAGATCGGCATACAGGCTGATGTTGAGTAACTCTTCCGCGCCCATCAGTCCGGTATCGAGCGCTTTGCCATAATTCACGCCGTGCGCCATTTTCTCCAGCATGGTGAAAAGATGCCATTTTAGCCAACGGTTAGCATTGAGCTGAATAATTGAAAGCGCATCCGTCAGAGGAATATTGTTACTCAACATTAGCGACAAATTATTCAAAAAAATGGAGGAAGTTAGCTGCCGATAAGTTGAGAACGGCATAATTCTGTCGAGAACCTTATTCCTTATTGTGCCGCTAAAATTGGCCATTGTCAGCCGTGAAAAGATAACCAGAAAGATAAATCCCAGTAGAATTTTTAGCCACAACCCCTCGTAAAGTGCCACGCCAAAATTATAGAGATTCTGTGTCACGGTTGGCCATTTATCAATCGGCACAACGGAGGCAAAGGCGGGGAATACCTTTTGCGAATAGCCGGCAATAACAATTAACGACAAGGTAATCATTATCAGGGGAAATATAAGCGCACCGATGATCTTTTTACGCAGTTCATCGTTGTATTTAATAATCGAAACCAGGGTAAAAAATCCATCAGAAAGGCTGCCGCTTTTCTCCGCCGCGGTGATCACACTCAGTTCAGAATTCGGCACCATACCTTCGAAAACAGCCGCAACGGATGTTTCCTGCTTCATTTGCGTGATAAGATCCATCAACCGTTTACTAAAGGCTTTCCCCAGTAAAGATTGACCTTCTTTTTGCAGTTTTTGCATCGAATCATACAAAGGCAGACCGGCCTTAATCATGTCTGCGCAAAACTGGTAGATATAGATGCGCTGTTTCTTACTGAATTTTTTCAACGATCATCTCCAGATCTTCTGTTGGCAATACGCCAAATTCCATTGCGTACCAGCGCGCATCCACACGACCAAGCAGCACATGCGCCATGACTTTTTCACGGATCTCAAACCCTTCAGCAAGTCCTACCGCTGTCTTTCTTTTTTCCCGCCACAGGGTGTAAACATTAAGCCACTCCTGCCGGGAGATAGCCGCCAGTTCGTCATAGGTTGGCAAAAAATACTCCATCGCCAGCTGCCGTCCTTTGATACCGCTCTTCTTACACTTTACACACCCCTTCTCGCTTGCCCGGAACAGAGTAAAAGTGCGGCCGGAAAGGGTAATCTCTTCATGGACTTGCTTACAGGTATCGCAAAGCACCGGCACCAGTTTCTGACACTGCAACCCAGCAACGAAGCCTGGCGTGGAGAGCTTGTCACTGCTGATACCTAATGCGGACATACGCTGCAGGAGTGAAACGATATTGCCCGCATGCACGGTGGTAAAACAGTAATGCCCACTCTCAACGGCGCCCGCTAGGGCGTTAGCTGAAACATTGTCACGAATCTCCCCCACCATCAGTACATCCGGGTCGCGGCGTAACGCGGATTTAATCGCGGCGTGGAAGCCTCCCCCCTCGACGCTGACAACGGAGCTTTGCTTGGCGCCGTATATCTGATATTCCACGGGATCTTCGACCGTCAAAAAGCAGCCGCGATCGTCATAGCGGTTAATTTGTAGCCATTCCATCAGGTTTTTCAGCGTGGTGGATTTGCCCGAACCTGTCGTTCCCGCAATGACATACGCGCCATAAGGGTTGCTAAGGATCTTTTTCAAATCGGCAATTTCGGCAGACGAAACGCCTATTTTATCCAGCGAGCCCAGGTTATCTTTTTGCAAACCGGAAGGAATAATACGCAGCACAGCATGGTAACAATCCGCCGTTTCGCCAAAAATGGGAAAATGGGCATAACGGAAGCGGTACGGTTTACCGTTAAGACTGTAGAGAATATTCGCATTCTGCGGAATTGCCCGGTTCCATGTTGTATCTCTGGTTGTAGCCTCTACGTTGTACAAAACAAATACCAGTTCATCACACTGCTGTGATTTAATCTGCATAAACGGCATCAATACGCCATTTACGCGCGCCTCAAGCAACGCCAACACATCATTCCGTGTAATATGAAGGTCGCTGGCCCCCATATTTACAACGCGCTGTAAGATATTGACCAACTGTTTTTGCGTGTCTGTGATATCAATATCATTATGCGCAGCGTTAAGGGCTTTAAGAGAGATAAATTCCAGTATATGAAAATAATCTTCTTCCGTTACTATCGCCAGGCCAATGACTGGCCGTTTATGCATTGATTTCAGCCGGCTTATCTGGAGCTTGTATTCAAATAGCTTATCGATATTGATAGTGTGTACTAATAAATACTCATAACCATCATGAATAGCATTAATGCCTATTCCTTCAAATTCATGATATTCCCAAAGACCGGAAAATATATCTTCAGTCGTTATTCGTTTAAAATCTATATTCACGGGTTAGCTTCCTTAATTTGCAACCCGTTTTTACGATCTTTGGTTAAAATGTATTGTGCGCCGTCCATGGAAAATACATTTCCTGGAGTGACGTATAACAATGTATCACCGCGTTGATTAGCAATAGCAACCCGAGAAAGACCGCCAATGACTGATTCCAGTACTACGTGCGGCTTCGCAATATTATTACCTGTATTTACCGCAGGCGCGCTCTTTTCAGTCTTGATCTTCGCTTCGATTACGGGAGTTGGAGTTGCCCTCGCTTTTATTTTATCTTCACCGCGCAGCTTACGAATTTCGCTCAACATTTTTTCTAGTTCAACCTGTTGCTGTAGCTTGCGATATTCTGACTGATATAGATAATCCTGCTCAACGAGTGCCTGAATATGATCCTGCATCGTCAGTTCCGCTGACTGTTCATTCAGGGCTTTCTCATCGACATTTTTTACCTCAGGAGACGCAGCTTTCTCGCCATTGCCTACCAGCGCTGGTTTACCGGTCTGGTTTTTGGGTGCAGGCGGCAAGTCAGTAGTCGGAGCGGCCTGTACCAGTCCGGATCCCACCATTAATACTGCAAATATGATGATATTTTTTACGCTTTGCATACTAATCCTCCGGATACTTTTATTCCATCGTTAATTGTTTCAATCTTCCTGATAAGAAAGGCATCCCGATACGCCTGTTTATACAAGGCAACCTGTAATAATATCCCTTCGTTCACTGATGTGGAGTGTGGTTTTGTCAGCGTCATGTTCCACTCTGCTGAAAGCATACCGTAAGCCTTAACGTCCCCCGCTAATGTTTTTTCCAGCGCTGCGACTGTCGATTTAGGCAGGGTCTTAAATACAATCTCGCCATTTTTCTTTTTACCCTTTCCGCCCGTCAACGTTGAGTTATAGCTTTTGATATAAGAGATAACCTCATTACAGGAATATAACGACAAAGGTTTGTTCTTCTTATACGCGCTTAATAAGCCGTTTTCTTTGCGGGCAATTTTCATGTCATTGTATTCAAGTGAAACCCCATTCGACCTGTTCTTTCCTTTTTTTACAGGAAATGATGCTGCGTAGGTTTTACCAAAGAAAGTTAACTCTGGTTGCGTCAGAATAGCAGCGGGATCGATTTCAAAAGTCATGTGACACGACTTTAGCGAACAGCCATAACTTCGTCCCTCAACAGGAAGTTTAATCAATGCGAACGGAATAACGCTGCGATGAATTTCATCAATCAGGCGAATACCGAAATCAATACTCATTCCCTCTAATGATTTCTCATACCAGTCATGTACAGAAGCCTTATCGTTAAGCAGTTTCTGCGCAGCCTGCTGTTGCTGAGCAAGCATTTCGTCTTGCGGCATCTTTATAAAATAATACCAATAGCCTGCACCAGCGCCACACAACAGTAAAGCAATAACCAGAATAATAATTATAATTCGACTTGTAGAAAATATTCCGCTCTTACCTTTCCAGAAATAGAGACTTTCCAGCATAAATTACCCCGTCACCAGAAAATGAAGTGCTAAAGCAAGCAGCGCCAAAAATATCAGACCACCAGCCAGAATGGAGCTAATAATGAATCTGCGACGTCGCTTCAGAGAGAGCTGATGCGCCGCGCATTTCTCTATCACCACAGAAAGCTGGACTTCGGTCAGCGACGTCACTTCCAGGTGTTCATATTGTTCCGGGTGCCGCATGAGCTCATCAAACAGGCTGCGCTCTATAAAGCAATCGGTTCCACTGACAATCCGGCCACCATTAATAATGAGCAGATAAGTGAAATTATCATCACCATGTGAGAAATAGATGCCATCCCCAAATAACTCTTTAATATAAATCGCAAAAGGCTCATAAAGGGTAGAAATTTTCTCACAATAACCCACTGCTAAACGCCCGTCAGAATCTTTATAGATTACCCGACGATTAGCCTTTACCATTCCGCGAAAAGCTGCCTGCGCGCCAGGGTCAAGGTGAGACATACTGTCCGGTTCCCAGAGCAGACCGGTAAGGATATTATTATCCTGTAACAGTTTATCCATAACCATTTATTCCTATCGGGAAGTAATAGGCTGACGATAATAATCGACGCCAATTACCATGACGATCGTCGCAGATTCATCTTCATTTTTGTCACCGATACCCAAGACCTGATATTCCAGACCACCATTTTCACCTTTCACATCATACTTGCCTACCATTAGCAGATCGCCCGGCATAATAATTGACGAATTAAATGATTCCGTGGTGCTTACGTTCGGTAACTGCACATCATCATAAGTTTCAATGCCTTCCAGATACCGTTTTGTGAAACCACTCACTACCTCAATTCGACCATCTGAAAGCACGCGGGGGGTGATGATAAAACTGGTCCCTGTAATAATGGATGATGTTTCGACCGCGACGTTAACCTCACCATTGTCATCGACGGTACGGGTTTTGCTGGAGACGTAATTTTGCGACTTCGTCATATTCAGCGGTATCGCCATATTGTTACGCGTGATAAAGGAACCGCTTTGTAACGTCCGGTCACCCGTTAACTTATATAACGCATCCAGCCCGCTGCTGATATCAACATTGCTGTTTTTCCAGCCTGCCGATATGCCACCCGTTAATGAGTCCAGCAAACTTGAACTGATCTTCATGGTGTTTTGCCCATCATCCAGAGAGAAGTTAACGCCGGCAGAAAGCTGTTTCACTTTCGATTTATCGAGCGTGAAAATTTTATAGGTAACAATAAACTGACGGCTGTTATCCGCTTTACATTTATCTAACGCACGATTGAGCGCCTCATACTCTGACGGTCTTGAGTTAACCATTAAGACAGAAGAATCTTTGAATAGGTTGTAGTTTCCTGAAGAAATATAATTCTTCGCCATATCCTCCACATCATCCCAGAAAGATGATTCGAATTTGGTTTCGGTCTTTCCGGTCAACCCGCCGCTGGAAGTCGCCTCGTTACCAGAAAGATCCAGGTTCGTTTCTGTCTTATTGTTTTCACCATAAAAGTCCAGCTTAATGACATACGTTTCATAAACATTTATTTTAAGAACGTTATGATTATCAAGTTTTGGGCTTACGTCATAAAGAGAAGCGATATACTGGATAAACGCCTCAAAGGTGCCATCAAATTTTACGCTACGCGCCGTATTCCAGCTACCGCTGTTATTTGACGCACCGGCTTTTGCGCCTATCGCACTCTCGTTGATCCGGTAACTGATTCCCGTTTGTGCAGAGACAGCGTCCATAATGACTGCCAGCGTGGCGGGTTCATAGGATGAAATTTTGACATGTTTTCCCATGATTCGCTGCTGCTCAACGCTGTAATCCACCTTTTTCCCTATGTATGCGCGGTCGTACTTGATATACGGCTTCGCTTTTGATTCATCCTGGGTGGTCGCATCTTTAAAATGCTTCTGAATCTGGTTTTCTGAGTCATATTTTTCTTCAAAATCGCTGACACAACCCTGAAGAAAAATGGCTAATATTAACAACCCTGTCTTAATCTTCATCCCTGCACCCATTTTACATTTCATCAATAACAATAACGCGATTTTTTTGATATTTCTTGACTACCAGGCCATAATTCTCAGAAAAAAACAGCTCGCCAAGTTCTTGTAGGATCTCGTCATCCGATTTCCCTGCCAGCGTAATATTGTTATAAACCAGGTAATCTTTTGCACTGTTCCAGAAAAGCTTATAGCCATTAGCCTCCACCCATTTTCTGATTTCCTGGCTTAATAATTTATCTTCCTGAATTACCAGTGGCGGCGCTGAAGGCGCATCCGCGTGATAAGTGTCACCAGTAAACGGGTTTCTGCCGGTATGTTGAACAACCGCACCAGAAGACACTGGAGATGCCGTCATATGGATCTCTGATGAACTATTATTACTTGCCATAGCCTGCGGCAAAAGCATTACCGACAATAAAAGCAGGCAGTATTTCCTGATAATCATATTATCTTCCCTCTGTTTATCAGATTGCTATTATTTGTATTCTGTCGTCGTCAATAAATCATATGGCGTACCTGATTGCGGTATCGTACTGCACCATTTGGTAATAACATAAGATATTGTCTGCGGGTTTACTATGCTAAACCCTGCTCCCGTTTCTGAATCATACATGCCCATCGTTGCGGTCACTGCCCATACATACTTGCTGCCCGGGAATATGTATTTTTGCGCCACATTATGATCGACACGAGCCCCACTTGAAACGTCCATCTCAGCCAACTCTACCTGCACAGTAACGCCACCAAGCAAATCTACTTTCTTGCTATCATCTAATTTGGCGCGAGTCTCATTTTGTTTGACATAGCTACCAGATATGCCGCCATCGTTGTAAGCTGAGACAGAAGATATACTGGCAGACAACCGTGGATATAACGCCCGGGTAACTTTTGTTTTTTCCTTATTGCCATCTTCATCCAGGATTGCGTCACCGTTGGCGTCACGCAAAATAATTTCCTGTTCGATGACAGGGCAGGTCTGCACTGCAAATCGATGCATGCCAGAGTTTATTGAACTGTCATCATATGCTGCCACATAATCTTTCTTATCTGTAATATCCGCAGATAAAAGTTCATAACCAGAATATTCACTCACTGACGGAGTCACAAGTTCAAAAGCATCATATGTACTGGAAGGGTAATAATCCGAAATAATATCAAATCCAGCCATGCTGCTGCCATTCCAGGCATGATAAGAGGTATTATCATCCAGATAAAAATCACCCTCAATTTCTTCGTTATTGTTATTTTTGTATGTAAAGCGCTCAGGGTTACCGTCGGCGGAAAGCATTAAATCACCGCCATAATTACGCTTGAATAAAAAAACTGGCCGTGACGTATTTTCCATCACCAGATTGGCTTTTAGCGTACCCGTTTTGGTCTCATCACCATAATTCTCCGGATCGGTCATATCCAGCGAAAGGATCTGATCTTCGCCATGGGCACCTGTGCCTGCCTCCTGGTTGTAACACAGTTCAACTTTACTTGCCTGGGTGTTCCAGCATGCCGTGCCTGAGCCGCCGCCATTGCTCCCCTGATCGTTATCATTCATGTCAAAGGTGATGCGAATACCCAGTTGCTGACCCTTTCCCAGCGTTTCCAGTCGCTCCAGGTTAGAGGCCATATCGGAAAACTCGACTGGCGTACTGCCGTCAGATTCCGTTATCAGTTGCCAGGCATCCGCCGTCCTGGCCCGGCGAACAAGCATGATATGCGAAGCAATCATGCCTGAGTTATTTAACGCATTGTTAAACGCGGAGGCATAATTGGCAAAACTATACTTGTCGTTACTCTCCGTGTAGTTGAACGCAACAATAGCATCCATACGCGCAATCGTGCTGGAGGGGGTTTTAAGATCGTCAGAAGCAAACCCAATCCGTTCAATTTTCGCCGCGGGATTTTTAGCCGCCGTCACAAGTGAGCAGGGTAAATATTCTTGTGTCAGTTCAAATGTTGATTTAAGTGAGACGTTACAGCTTTTGCTGATGAACAAATAACGTTGTTGCTTTTGCTGATTCGCCCCCTCTCCCCACAAAAAATAGTTCGTCCCGGTCCCGGTATCAATGTCCGTAACGTTATTAGTTATCCGGTAACGATATTGGGAATCGGTACTGCTGCCTTGCGTGGCTTCATACAGTGGGTTATCTTTTTCACCGTCTTTTGTTTGCAGAGTTTCATCACGCAAATAATTCATCACGCCCTTCATCTCCTGGACAAGCGCGTTCGCGATGGTCTGGCGCATTTCTTTCGCTGCTTGTTTACGGGCATAATTGGTATACATAGCTAGCGCGCCACCAATGATTGCCAGTACAACAATAACTTCCAGTAGTGAAAATCCAGCCTGATGGTTTCGGGACCGCATACTAATTCCTGAAGAACATGAATCATTTTTATATAAATAATAAGTGGCTATTCACAGTAAATAGCCACTTGTTTTTATTCTAAAAAAGAACAGATTCTAATTTAGAGCACAAAGTATTATTTACTACCGAAGATAACACCGTTAATAGAACCCTGACCGTCACAGACGCCAGTTGCAACAATATCAGAAGGCGAAATATCACTCGAGGTCAGCGTCTTAAGAATTGCACCACTTTTACCCACACTGAAGTCTCGGTCAGCGATACTTGGTTCAGACCCGGCAGCGGCACCGGTATTGAGCGCTTCAACATAGTCCCACTGGTTACCCATCTGGGAAATCAGGTTACGACACTCTTCAGACGCCAGACCATTCACCACCACAACAAAGCCTTTTCTCTGAGAACTTGAGCTATCCGTTAACGCGTTATCCATCTGGAACGCATCGTTAGAGAAGCCGTTAAACGCTTCATCAGCAGAGATTTTACCCATACGTACCAGAGTGGCGATTGGCGAGTCATTGGATACAGAAGTATCATTGATATCGGATTTAGACAAACCTTTAATAGAATCGCTTTGCGCCGGATATTGAGCCTGATCTTTATAAGCTTCATTCATTGCAGTACGTACACTGGTCAAGTCATCCTGTACAGCAGACAAGTCCTGAGCCGTAAAAGCCCGCTGGGCTAAAATAACCACACCAGCGGCAATAACACCGATAATCCCTAAGACAATAATTATTTCCAACAGCGTAACACCTCGCTGTTTCTTCATCTCTTTTAACTTAGAGACCTTTTTGGTCATATTCCCTTTTATGTTTAAAACCATTGTACTCATGTTATACACCCTTATTAATTCCGTTAAATTCAGGCTTAGCCACCTGTTCGAATATTATTAATATGGAAAAATAAGAATGCAACAGAACGAAAAAAAACCAAGAATACATTTATATTCAGCAAACACATTTCATACATTATTTTTATAAAATTTATAGGAAAGTATAATTATTATGAATTAGTTAAACCAATAAAACAAAACGTACTTTATAGCTGTACTTTTACATGAGATGCGGAATATTTTCAATAATTAAATGTCAATCTTGATAAGTTTCTCTTCTTCCTTATTTATTAAGCCCTTATCGATAAAACAATACCGATAATACTGTCATTCCTGTTACTCTGGCATGAGAATGAAAAAAAATGCCCGGTTAAATTAACCGGGCGTCTGATAAAAAATTATAACGTTCTTTAATAGAGGTAAAACTAACCCCTATAGCTATGTATTAAACCGCTTTCACTGCATCTGCAATACGATGGGCGAACTCAGATACCTGTGCCTCGTCTTCACCTTCAACCATCACACGAATTAATGGTTCAGTGCCAGACTTACGCAGCAGGACGCGTCCACGATTACCCAGCGCCGCTTCAACGTCTGCCATCACCGCTTTCACATTGTCATTTTCCAGCGGATCGCCGCTACCTGCGGTGTAACGTACGTTAACCAGCAGCTGCGGGAACATTTTCATGCCGCTGCACAGGTCGTGCAAACTCATATGATTGCGCACCATCGCGGTCAACACCTGCAGACCCGCCACGATGCCGTCACCGGTGGTGGTTTTATCCAGCAGGATCACATGGCCTGAGTTTTCCGCACCGATACTCCAGCCTTTTTCCTGCATTTTTTCCAGGACATAGCGGTCACCGACTTTCGCACGGGCAAACGGAATGCCCAGCTGTTTCAACGCCAACTCAAGGCCCATGTTGCTCATCAGCGTGCCTACCGCGCCACCGCGTAGTTGCCCCTGACGCAGCGCTTCACGGGCGATGATATACATGATTTGGTCACCGTCGACCTTATTGCCTTCGTGGTCGACCATGATCACGCGGTCGCCGTCGCCGTCCAACGCGATACCCAGATCGGCTTTTTCCGCGATCACGCGCGCCTGCAAGGCGCGGACGTCGGTAGCGCCGACTTCTTCATTGATGTTAACGCCGTTTGGCTCACAACCGATGGCAATAACATTGGCGCCCAGCTCACGCAGTACGTTTGGCGCAATGTGATACGTCGCACCGTTAGCGCAATCCACCACAATTTTAAGCTCACTCAGGCTCAGTTCATTCGGGAAGGTGCCTTTGCAAAACTCGATATAGCGACCGGCGGCATCGACAATACGGGTGGCTTTACCCAACTCAGCCGAGTCCACACAGGTGATCGCTTTTTCCATCTCGGCTTCTATGGCTTCTTCAACCGCATCCGGCAGTTTGGTGCCGTCGATAGAGAAAAATTTGATCCCGTTGTCATAGTACGGGTTGTGCGAAGCGGAGATAACAATCCCTGCTTCAGCACGGAAAGCACGCGTCAGATAAGCAACGGCAGGTGTTGGCATTGGGCCAGTGAAAGAGGCAGAAAGACCTGCGGCAGCCAGGCCCGCTTCCAGCGCAGATTCCAGCATATAGCCAGAAATACGCGTATCTTTACCGATGATAATTTTTCGTGAACCATGACGTGCCAGCACTTTTCCCGCCGCCCATCCCAGTTTGAGCACAAAGTCAGGGGTAATTGGGGAGTCGCCTACGCGGCCACGGATCCCATCAGTGCCAAAATATTTACGATTACTCATAGCGTTTGTTTTCCTTTGCAGACAATGTGGCTTCCACCACACGCATCGCTTCTACGGTTTCTTTGACGTCATGGACACGGACAATCTGCGCCCCCTGCATGGCGGCAATCACCGCGCACGCAAGACTACCGTTCAGGCGTTCGGATGGCCCCACATTCAGCAGTTGACCAACCATTGATTTTCGTGACATTCCAACCAGCAGCGGCAGCTCAAAATGATGGAACTCAGCCAGGCGCGCCAGTAATGCGTAGTTATGGGTGAGATTTTTACCGAATCCGAATCCCGGGTCGAGCAACAATTTATCTTTTGTGATTCCGGCTCGTTCACAACGTGCTATTTGCTCAACAAAGTAACGATTTACCTCAGCGAACACATCCTCGTACTTTGGCGCTTCCTGCATGGTTTTCGGTTGCCCCTGCATATGCATCAAACAAACCGGCAGCCCGGTTTCCGCGGCGGCTTCCAACGCCCCGGGCTCCGAGAGTGAACGAATGTCATTAATGAGATGTGCGCCGACCCGCGCGCATTCGCGAATCACTTCGGGTTTTGAGGTATCGACGGAAATCCATACTTCAAAACGTTGAGCAATCGCCTCCACCACAGGGATCACTCGCTGCAGCTCTTCTTCTACGCTCACATCAGCAGCGCCAGGACGCGTGGACTCCCCCCCCACATCAATGATAGTCGCCCCAGCGTTAATCATCAGATTTGCGTGTTTTACCGCCTCAACCAGAGAGTTGTGCGCCCCGCCATCGGAAAAAGAATCTGGCGTAACGTTTAAAATCCCCATGACGTGAGGATGGCTGAGATCCAGTGAAGAACCCTGAGCAGAGAGTTTCATAGTTTTATCCCTGGTAAAAATCTTGAGTATGCAGATAAGAAAAACCCCGGAGCAAGCCCCAGGGTTTTCAATTAAAACACGGTCATCATCAACGATAACTTATTTGTCGCCCAGTTGCTCTGACATGGTGCCAGAGTCCGGCGCACGCGGTTCATCAACCGGACGCGGCGCGCTCGGCTTGCCGGTGCTGCCAGAGTTGTTGTTCGAAGAACCCGGTTCTTCCCAACCCGCTGGCGGACGCACATCGCGGCGAGCCATCAGATCATCAATCTGCGGCGCATCGATGGTCTCATATTTCATGAGCGCATCTTTCATCGAGTGCAGAATGTCCATGTTTTCGTTCAGCAGACGACGCGCACGGTCATAGTTACGCTCAATCAACAGCTTAACTTCCTGATCGATGATGCGAGCCGTTTCATCGGACATATGTTTAGCTTTCGCAACAGAACGTCCCAGGAATACTTCGCCTTCTTCTTCAGCGTACAGCAGCGGACCGAGTTTATCGGAGAAGCCCCACTGAGTAACCATGTTACGCGCCAGGTTAGTCGCGACTTTGATGTCGTTCGACGCACCGGTAGAAACATGTTCAGCACCGTAGATGATCTCTTCCGCCAGACGACCGCCGTACAGCGTGGAGATCTGGCTTTCCAGCTTCTGACGGCTGGCGCTAATTGCGTCGCCTTCAGGCAGGAAGAAGGTCACACCCAGCGCACGACCGCGCGGGATAATCGTTACTTTGTGTACCGGATCGTGTTCCGGTACCAGGCGACCAATAATCGCGTGGCCAGCTTCGTGATACGCGGTAGATTCTTTCTGCGCTTCCGTCATCACCATGGAACGACGTTCCGCACCCATCATGATTTTGTCTTTCGCTTTCTCGAACTCAACCATCGACACGACGCGCTTGTTGCCGCGAGCAGCAAACAGCGCCGCTTCGTTCACCAGGTTCGCGAGGTCAGCACCGGAGAAGCCAGGCGTACCACGCGCAATGATTGCCGCATCGATATCCGGAGACAGCGGTACGCGACGCATATGCACTTTCAGGATCTGTTCACGACCGCGAACGTCCGGCAGACCAACCACAACCTGACGGTCGAAACGGCCTGGACGCAGCAGCGCAGGGTCAAGAACGTCCGGACGGTTAGTTGCCGCGATAACGATAATACCTTCGTTACCTTCGAAGCCGTCCATCTCAACCAGCATCTGGTTCAGGGTCTGCTCACGTTCATCGTGACCACCGCCCAGACCAGCGCCACGCTGACGGCCTACGGCGTCGATTTCATCGATGAAGATGATGCACGGTGCCGCTTTTTTGGCCTGTTCGAACATGTCACGCACACGAGATGCACCCACACCCACGAACATTTCCACGAAATCAGAACCGGAAATTGTAAAGAATGGAACCTTCGCTTCACCGGCGATAGCTTTCGCCAGCAGGGTTTTACCGGTACCCGGAGGACCGACCATCAGGACGCCTTTCGGGATTTTACCGCCCAGCTTCTGGAAACGGCTCGGTTCGCGCAGGTACTCAACCAGCTCAGCAACCTCTTCCTTCGCTTCGTCACAACCCGCAACGTCAGCAAACGTGGTTTTGATCTGATCTTCCGTCAGCATGCGCGCTTTGCTCTTACCGAACGACATGGCGCCTTTGCCACCACCGCCCTGCATTTGACGCATGAAGAAGATCCAGACACCAATCAGCAGCAGCATTGGGAACCAGGAAATGAAGATAGAAGCCAGCAGGCTCGGCTCTTCAGGCGGCTCGCCGACAACCTTGACGTTTTTGGTCAGCAGGTTATCAAGCAGCTTCGGATCGTTAACCGGAATGTAGGTCGTGTAACGGTTACTATCTTTCTTGGTAACGTTAATCTCACGTCCGTTGATCTTCGCTTCACGAACCTGGTCCTGATTGACCTCTTGCAGGAAGGTAGAGTAATCAACCTTACGGCCATTAGACTCGCTGGGCCCAAAGCTCTGGAATACTGACATCAGCACAACGGCAATGACCAGCCAGAGAATTAGGTTTTTCGCCATGTCACTCAAGGGATTAACCTCATATTACAACTGTGTTAAAAACAGCGTCAGGATACTCTATATCCAGTTTCTTTCAAACTTTCGTTTGAAATCTACCGGTTATGGTTTACGCCCGGTCGCTACAATATACACTTCACGCGAACGGGCGCGAGAAGAGTCCGGCTTACGAACTTTGACCTTCGTAAACAGGGAGCGAATCTCTCTTAGATACTCATCGAAGCCTTCGCCCTGGAACACCTTCACTACAAAACTACCACCTGGCGCTAAAACATCTCGAGCCATTCCAAGCGCCAGCTCTACCAGATACATGGCCCGGGGAATATCCACCGCCGGTGTTCCACACATATTTGGTGCCATATCAGACATGACAACTTGTACTTTACTGTCACCTACGCGTTCAAGTAACGCTTGCAGGACTAATTCATCACGAAAGTCGCCCTGAAGGAAGTCCACACCAACGATTGGATCCATAGGTAAAAGATCGCAAGCGATAATGCGGCCGCTGTTGCCGATCTGCGTAACCGCATATTGCGACCAGCCACCCGGTGCAGCGCCGAGATCAACAATCGTCATCCCCGGTTTAAAAATTTTGTCACTTTGCTGTATTTCATCAAGTTTAAACCAGGCACGGGAACGTAACCCCTTTTTCTGCGCCTGTTGAACATATTTATCGCTAAAGTGTTCCTGAAGCCAGCGACTCGAGCTGGCAGAACGCTTTTTACCTGTCATTTCACATTCCCAAAGGGCAGTTCATCGTAACCAATGGTGTAAATTTCTACACAGCTATTTGGTGATATATGGGAGATGGCGGTAGAATGACCCGTTTTCAATCCCAACGTAAGCAAAAATATACGATGAATCTGAGTACTAAACAAAAACAGCACCTGAAAGGTCTGGCACATCCGCTCAAGCCGGTAGTTATGCTTGGCAATAATGGTTTGACCGAAGGGGTACTGGCCGAGATTGAACAAGCGTTAGAGCACCATGAACTTATCAAGGTGAAAATCGCCTCGGAAGATCGCGATACCAAAACCTTGATCGTGGAAGCTATCGTACGCGAAACCGGCGCCTGCAATGTACAGGTCATCGGCAAAACGCTGGTACTGTATCGCCCGACTAAAGAACGTAAAATCTCGCTGCCACGCTAAGAATATCCCAAAGTCGCACACGAAGTTTGTGTAAAACGCGGGTTTTTCCGCTAGCAGGAGAGCAAAATGCCACGCTCTCTTCGTTGATAAAAGGCCGCTATGCGGCCTTTTTCCTTTCTTTACAATGTATCAACATCTTAACCAAGATGCGAATTACAGGTATTCGACCTTCGTTACTTCATATTCAACTTCACCGCCCGGCGTTTTGATAACGACGACGTCATCCTGCTCTTTGCCAATCAGGCCACGAGCAATAGGCGAGTTCACTGAAATCAGGTTCTGTTTAAAATCAGCTTCATCATCGCCGACAATACGCCAGGTCTGCTCTTCGTCATTATCGAGATTCAGAACGGTAACCGTCGCGCCGAAAACAACACGACCATTGTTCGGCATTTTAGTGACGTCAATCACCTGCGCATTGGACAGTTTAGCTTCGATATCTTTAATGCGTCCTTCGCAGAATCCTTGCTGTTCGCGAGCCGCGTGATACTCCGCGTTCTCTTTCAGGTCACCGTGCTCACGCGCTTCCGCGATAGCGGCGATAATTTCAGGACGGCGCACAGATTTCAGAAAATCCAGCTCTTCGCGCAGTTTTTCAGCACCACGTAAGGTCATCGGGATAGCTTGCATTTGTTATACCTCTTGAACATTCCTGTAGGGGGCGATGCTTCTCACCCCGGCTGCTAAGCCCACCCTGGCATACGCCATGCCAGAGTCAGAAGCAAAAAAATACCGACCCGGGGCTCAAGGTCCCAGGTCAGCTACAATTCTCTATTTGATGATCATTTTACCCTGGAGTTCCCTATGGGTCATCGTTTACTTTTTGGGGCGTTGCGCCGTAGTATGACGGCCTGTTTCCAGGTTGTTAGCGCGAGATTATGCGATTTCCCAGATTTACCATTGGATTGACTGCCAGTATAGCGTTCAGCGTTCAGGCTGCGAATGTCGACGAATACATCAACCAGCTTCCTGCCGGGGCCAACCTCGCCCTTATGGTACAGAAGGTTGGCGCATCTGCACCCGCTATTGATTTTCATAGCCAGCAGATGGCGCTCCCCGCCAGTACCCAGAAAGTGATCACCGCGCTGGCGGCGTTGATTCAGCTCGGGCCTGATTTCCGTTTTACCACCACGCTTGAGACGAAAGGCAACGTGGAAGGCGGCGTTTTGAAAGGTGACTTAGTGGCGCGATTTGGCGCCGATCCGACGCTAAAACGCCAGGATATTCGCAATATGGTAGCGACTCTGAAAAAATCTGGTGTGACGCAAATTGCCGGAAATGTTCTGATCGACACCTCTATTTTCGCCAGTCATGATAAAGCCCCCGGTTGGCCCTGGAACGACATGACGCAATGTTTTAGCGCCCCGCCTGCCGCAGCCATTGTCGATCGCAACTGTTTCTCGATTTCGCTCTACAGCGCGCAAAAACCGAACGATCTGGCATTTATTCGCGTGGCATCCTACTACCCGGTCACCATGTTCAGCCAGGTGCGAACCCTCGCGCGTGGCTCTGCCGAAGCGCAATATTGTGAACTGGACGTGGTTCCAGGCGATCTCAACCGCTTCACGCTGACCGGATGCCTACCCCAACGCGCCGACCCGCTGCCGCTGGCGTTCGCCATTCAGGATGGCGCCAGCTATGCCGGGGCGATTATCAAAGATGAGCTAAAACAAGCGGGTATCACTTACAGCGGCACGCTGCTGCGCCAGACGCAGGTCAACGAGCCGGGGACCGTGGTTGCCAGCAAACAGTCAGCGCCGCTGCATGACCTGCTTAAGATTATGCTGAAAAAATCGGACAACATGATCGCCGATACCGTTTTCCGCATGATTGGCCATGCACGATTTAACGTCCCGGGCACCTGGCGGGCAGGTTCCGATGCCGTACGCCAAATTTTGCGTCAGCAGGCGGGCATCGATATTGGCAACACAATTATTGCCGACGGTTCTGGTCTCTCCCGCCATAACCTGATTTCCCCGGCGACCATGATGCAGGTGCTGCAATATATCGCTCAGCACGATAACGAGCTGAACTTTATTACTATGCTACCGCTGGCGGGCCATGACGGCTCCCTGCAATACCGTGCGGGCCTGCATCAGGCTGGCGTGGATGGCAAAGTATCGGCGAAGACAGGCTCACTACAGGGCGTCTACAACCTCGCAGGCTTCATCACCACGGCAAGCGGTCAGCGTATGGCATTTGTGCAGTATCTGTCGGGCTATGCGGTACAGCCGGCTGACCAACGTAATCGGCGTATTCCGCTGGTACGCTTCGAGAGTCGGTTGTACAAAGATATTTATCAGTCTAACTAAGCGGATGCAGGGAGCGGTAACGCTCCCTCGTCGTTTCTAATCGTTTACCGGGATTATCCGCAGCTCGGTTAACCCAATCCCCAGCTTCCTTGGCGGAGCGGATTTAGGAAAACCGATATAATTTCCCTCGTTACTCAACTCCGGATAAGGGGGGACAATCGTTAGCGTATCGAGTCTGTCAGGATTCGTCATATGTAATATCACCGTTTCCGCCTCTGCGTGCAGGGTGAGATAGTGGGTACAGGAACCGATGGAAACGGGAAGCGGTGCACCAATATTTTTGCCAAAGGCTTTTGCCTTGATCTCAACGTCAAATTTCGCGGGCAGTGGTTGGTTATAGGTGATAGCCACCGCGGGTGACAGGTTCGCATCTGACCACCGTCCCCAGTATTCTGGATGCCCCACTCCTGTTATTGATTTCACAAATGCAGGCAGTCCTTCCGCCGCAAACAGTATGCGATCGGACTGATAGCGGACATCCTTTGCGGAAAGTAATAACCGCGCCTGGATACGCTGAAAGCGTTCATGATTCGTTTTGCCCGGAAATTCACTCATCCCGCCTGAATAATCTTCAGCCGTTATTTTTTCGATGTGAGTCTCGCTACCGGCTTTCCCAGAGGCAACACACCACCCAGTATTGACGGCAGAATCCGGTTGCCATACGGGGCCAATGCTCAGGCATTGATCTATCCAGATAAATTTATGGCCTTCAGGCAGAAATCCCAGGGTATTCCTTAAAGACATTCCCACATCATTCCCGTCATCGACAACCGGCCAGACTCGTCCCGGAGATACTTCCAGTAAGGCGGGAATAGGGTATTCAAAACTATCAAAACGCAGCAACTTTCTTCTGGTATCAACGGTAAAATTTTTAATGGACTCGGGAATTCCCCAACGGGAGCGGATAGCAGGCCCCCAGGCTAACAACTTATTTTTAAAGTCGTCAAAAACCGCTGCCAGTGAAGGCTGACTTAATGAACTTCTCCCTAAGCCTATTGCATTATCGCCCCCCATCAGCTCAAGCACCGTTGCCCCATTATCTAACGTGCTTCGCTTATCGGCGATAACTTTCGGCGTCACGCCATTTCTGAAAACCACAAATAAATTGCGACGAGGCATTTTATTTAAATAATCCACAGCAGCCGTCATATTTTGCATTACCAGATGATCGGATGAGAGAACAATAATTGTATTACTGGCCCAGGGCGAAGCCTGTATCCGTCTAATGAATTTAGCGATTTCCCTTTGGCTACAAAGCACAGAGGTTAACGCATCGACTTCGCTACCATTTTTTTTATAGCTGACAGGACAGCTCGTGGGGATATAACCTTCAGGGGGATGGGTATCCAGCGTCAACGTGAATAACGCAAAAGGCGTTTTTTGCCGGGACAAATGCTCAAACTTGCGCCAGACCTTTTCCAGCAGCATATCATCATATAGCCCCCAGGCATTCTGGGCGGAAAAATCCTTCTCCAGGCCAGACTCCGCCAGTCCCCAGGCATGGTCAATGCCGTGCGTTTTAAAAAACACATCCTTATCGGCGAAACGTAAATCAGCGCCCTGCATAAACCAGGTTTCATAACCTGAATTTTTCAAAATATCCCCAAGGCAGACTGAAGAGGAAAAGAAGCCCAGACTTGCTTTCTTGCCACTTAAATCGGTCGGTGCAAACAGCGGAAGACCACACTGCGATGCCACGATCCCTGCTATGGTAAAATCCGTCGCCGGATACTGTTCTGTGCCACTAAAATCCAAGCCATCTTGTTTCAGCGCCGTTAAATCAGGCAGCAACTGAGGAAATGTGTCTTTATCAAAGTAGGTTCTTTCCAGGCTTTCTGCATAAATATATACCAGATTATATTTTGGATTATTTATCCTGGTATCTGGCGTAATATAGTAGCGCGAAAAATCGGAGCCATCTACTTCTGCTGGCGGCTTGTTATAATTAGTGAATTGTAATAACGCCGGAGAGATGCCAACAGCAAAAAATGTCAGCAATACGGCGGTTATCGAAGCGTAATGTTTTCTCTCTTTTTGAACATTTTTACCTTGCATGAATCGCCAGCTCAGAAAGAGTAGCAGTCCAATCAGCAAGACAGCAACGACAAAAGGCGCGACGTAATCTTTAAAATCCGCGCCATAAAGCGAGCGGGTCAAAGTATAAATAACAGCGTCATTAACCCCTTCGCCCGTAAAGTAATAACAGCCTAACCAAAACAGGCTTAAAAATAAAGAAATGCACTGAGCAAGTAAAATAAGAGAGGCGTAATAGATTGCCCTATAGCCTTTACTTTTATAAATCAGGGCGGCCAAAACCATTGAGGCCAGTGATATAATAATTGCTACAAATGAGTATTGCATTACCTCGTCTCATACATGCACGCTAAATGAGGAGGAATTATAATTGGTCGTTTAATGCGGGAACATCATTAATATTTTTTTCAGAATATATAAATAAAAGGGCTGGTAAACCAGCCCTCAAAATCAACGCTTATAAATGAACTCAACGCCTTCTTCGTCGTCTTCGTCCCAATCGTCATCCCAGTCATCTTCCGCTTCGTCTTCGACTTCAGCGAGCTGCTGGCGGTGATAATCATCCCACATGAACTCAACTTTCTCTGGCTGTTTCGCTTCTTCAGCCTGAACAATCGGGTTCTCAATGATAAAGGTCATCACATCCCAGCACAGATCCTTCACGCCCAACTGGCTGGCGGCGGAGATCAGGTAATATTTACCTTCCCAGCCCAGCGCTTCAGCGATCGCTTTCGCTTTCTCTTCCGCTTCGGCCTTGTCCAGCAAATCAATTTTGTTGAACACTAACCAGCGCGGTTTAGACGCCAGATCCTGACTGTACTTTTCCAGTTCGCCAATAATGATACGGGCGTTTTCTACCGGATCGGAGCCATCAATTGGATCGATATCGATGAGGTGCAGCAGCACGCGGCAGCGTTCCAGGTGTTTCAGGAAGCGAATCCCCAGACCCGCGCCTTCAGCCGCGCCTTCAATCAGCCCCGGAATGTCGGCCACTACGAAGCTCTTTTCGTTGTCCATACGTACCACGCCCAGGCTTGGTACCAGGGTGGTGAACGGATAATCGGCAACTTTCGGCTTCGCCGCGGATACCGCACGGATAAACGTCGATTTACCGGCATTTGGCATACCCAACATACCTACATCCGCCAGCAGCATCAGCTCCAGCAACAGATCGCGCTTATCGCCCGGTGTCCCCATCGTTTTCTGACGCGGAGTACGGTTGACCGAGGATTTGAAACGGGTGTTACCCAGGCCGTGCCAGCCGCCTTTAGCGACCATCAGACGCTGACCATGCTTGGTCATGTCGCCCATGGTTTCGCCGGTGCCCTGATCGATAACGCGCGTACCGACAGGCACTTTAATCGTAACGTCTTTACCGCGTTTACCTGTGCAATCGCGGCTCGCGCCATTCTGACCACGTTCCGCACGGAAAGATTTTTCAAAACGGTAATCGATCAGCGTGTTCAGGTTTTCGTCGGCTTCCATCCATACGTCGCCGCCATCACCGCCATCACCGCCGTCCGGGCCGCCTTTTGGAATATATTTTTCACGGCGGAAGCTCACGCAACCATTACCGCCATCACCTGCAACGACCAGAATCGATGCTTCATCAACAAACTTCATTTTACTCTCCGTAAATCATTCGCCTGAGCGGGGTTGCGAAACCACCGTTTCATGCTTACGTAAACCGCCCCAAATTCGATGACCAATGGCGGAATACATCGCGCCCGCAACCACGATAAACGCACCGAGATAACCTAAAAGGTTTAGCATCGGTCTGGCGAAGAAATCGGGCCAGGCCAGTGATAATAAATCTGAAAATAACAACGTAAACAGCGGGGTAAGCGTAATAATGGCGCTTACCTGCGCCGCCTGCCAGCGCGCCATCGCTTCCGCGAGAGCGCCGTATCCTACCAGCGTATTCAGGCCGCAGAATACCAGGCAGGCCAGCTGCCAGTCGCTGAGCTGCGTGATGACACCGGGTTTAGCCAGCGGCAACAACGCAATCGTACATAAAGTGTACAGTAAAAACAGGATCTGCGGTGACGCCAGACGGCGCAATAACACCTTTTGCGCGACCCCATAGCTCACCCAGACCATCGCCGCACCGACACCAAAGATAACGCCCCAGGTGTAATCGGTGAGTCGGGTAAAAATTTCGATCAGACTGGTATTAAAAAACAGAACCAGGCCGCTCAGAAGCATAATGGCGCCAATCACCTGCGTGCCGCGCATCTTTTCTTTCAGGATAAAGACGCTGGCGATCATCATACCAACGGGTGACAGCTGACCGATAACCTGCGAGGCCGTTGGGCTCAAGTACTGCAAAGATGAACTAAACAGAATGAAGTTACCGAACAGCCCACCGGTGGCTATTGCCAACAGCACCAACCAACGCGCTTTGCGAAAAATGCGCAATGGGGGGAGCTTTTTTTTAACCGCAAGGATAGCGCCAAGGCCAATACTTGCCATTAAAAAACGGTAGAACACCACGGTAGGAGGCTCCATCACCTCCAGCACTTGCTTCATTGCTATTGGCAAAGCGCCCCAACATATTGCAGTCGTGAGTGCTAACAGAATACCAATGCCTGCCTGCTGCTTCATGCCGTATTCCCTGCAAGGGCTCGTTTCCGGTTTATCACGGCGCGACGAGCATATTTACCGGCCGTCGAATGTAAAAAGCCCCGCAACGTGTTGCGGGGCTTTTATCCGTTACCGGGACGCGAAAAACTTATTCAGCAACGATGCTGATGAATTTACGGTTTTTCGGGCCTTTCACTTCAAATTTCACTTTACCGTCTGCTTTAGCAAACAAAGTGTGGTCTTTGCCGCAACCAACGTTGGAGCCAGCGTGGAATTTAGTACCACGTTGACGAACGATGATGCTACCAGCCAGAACTGTTTCACCGCCGAAGCGTTTTACGCCCAGACGTTTAGCTTCTGAATCGCGACCGTTACGAGTCGAGCCGCCAGCCTTTTTATGTGCCATTTAATCTGCTCCCCTTAACTTAAGCGCTGATGCCAGTGATTTTCACATCAGTGAACCACTGACGATGGCCCTGCTGCTTACGGTAGTGTTTACGACGACGAAACTTAACGATTTTAACTTTCTCGCCACGACCATGAGCAACAACTTCAGCTTTGATAACGCCGCCATCAACGAAAGGAACGCCGATTTTGACTTCTTCACCGTTTGCGATCATCAGAACTTCAGCGAATTCAACAGATTCGCCAGTTGCGATGTCCAGCTTTTCCAGGCGAATGGTCTGACCTTCGCTTACTCGGTGTTGTTTACCACCACTTTGGAAAACCGCGTACATAAAAAACTCCGCTTCCACGCACACCTTTTTGATGATTCAGAGTGCGCTATAAATATTCACAATAGGGCGCGAATATTACGCAAAACGCGAGCCTTTGACAAGTGCTACCGTCAATACATGAAGAAAAAAAACACAACACGTACGGTAACGTTTATCTACGGCGTTTTTTCAGTACAATCAGCATATATTTATAAACCTGAACCCGACGTTACCTTGCCATACGGTGAGGTAATCGGGGCGAGAAGCCCGGCTTTTGCGATGAATTTAGAAAAAATCAATGAGTTAACCGCGCAAGATATGGCGGGGGTCAATGCGACAATCCTTGAACAGCTCAATTCCGACGTCCAGTTGATCAATCAGTTAGGGTACTACATCGTGAGCGGCGGCGGAAAACGCATTCGCCCAATGATCGCAGTACTTGCAGCACGTGCTGTTGGTTACCAGGAAAATGCGCACGTTACGATTGCAGCCCTCATCGAGTTTATCCACACTGCGACCCTCCTGCATGACGATGTTGTGGATGAGTCCGACATGCGCCGCGGGAAAGCCACAGCGAATGCGGCGTTTGGTAATGCGGCCAGCGTGCTGGTCGGCGATTTTATCTATACCCGCGCATTTCAGATGATGACCAGCCTCGGCTCACTGAAAGTACTGGAAGTCATGTCAAAAGCGGTTAACGTCATCGCAGAAGGTGAAGTTCTGCAGTTGATGAACGTCAACGACCCGGACATCACCGAAGAAAACTATATGCGCGTCATCTACAGCAAGACTGCGCGTTTGTTTGAAGCCGCAGCCCAATGCTCAGGTATTCTGGCTGGCTGCAGCGAAGAACAAGAGAAAGGGTTGCAGGATTATGGCCGTTATCTTGGTACTGCGTTCCAGTTAATTGACGATTTACTGGATTACAGCGCAGATGGCGAGCAGTTGGGTAAAAACGTCGGTGATGACCTGAACGAAGGTAAGCCGACGCTACCGCTGCTGCATGCCATGCGCCACGGCACCCCGGAGCAGGCGCAGATGATCCGCCAGGCCATTGAACAAGGTAACGGTCGTCACCTTCTGGAGCCGGTTCTGGAAGCGATGAACGCCTGTGGCTCTCTGGAGTGGACCCGACAGCGTGCGGAAGAAGAGGCCGATAAAGCCATCGCCGCGTTGCAGGTGCTGCCTGATACGCCATGGCGAGAAGCGCTGATTGGTCTGGCGCATATCGCCGTACAGCGCGACCGCTAATTACCTTCCCCCCAGCCACTCATCATCCCGTGCCTCGCACGGGATGCTCTTATAAATTCCAATAAGCCCTTTCATCTTTCCGGATTATCACGCCAGACATTGGCATAATCTGAATATACTCACGCCTTACATGAACATTTTAGAACATTTGTTCTCGGAGCGTTATAGTGTCGCCACAACCGATCGTGAAACCGTAAGTCATTAACCAAAGGAGAGATGAATTTATGGAAAGCAAGCTGATTGACTGGCATACGGCCGACATCATCGCCGGACTGCGCAAAAAAGGCACCTCAATGGCCGCTGAGTCACGTAAAAATGGCTTGAGTTCATCAACGCTGGCGAACGCGTTAACGCGGCCATGGCCGAAAGGAGAGTTGATTATTGCCCGGGCGCTGGGAACCGACCCTTGGGTGATCTGGCCGTCGCGCTACCACGATGCAAAAACGCATGAATTCATCGACAGAACACGGATGATGAGGGGACCGAGAGGGAAAAAGAATCCTGAATGAACATTAAGCAGTAACCCCCGGCCCAAAGACCAGGGGGTTACCAGAGGCGTTGACGATTACTCGCCTTTCACGCGCTCAATGTTTGCGCCCAGCGCACGCAGTTTATCTTCGATGCGCTCATAGCCGCGATCGATGTGATAAATACGGTCAACCACCGTCGTACCTTCAGCAATACAACCCGCCAACACCAGGCTTGCTGACGCACGCAGATCGGTCGCCATCACTTGCGCGCCGGAGAGCGTTTCCACACCGTGGCAAATCACAGTGTTGCTTTCGATTTCCGCGTGAGCGCCCATACGGCTCAGCTCAGGCACGTGCATGAAGCGGTTTTCAAACACGGTTTCCGTGATGAAGCCTGTTCCTTCTGCCACCAGATTCAGCAGCGTGAACTGGGCCTGCATATCAGTCGGGAACGCCGGGTGCGGCGCAGTGCGTACATTGACCGCCTTCGGACGCTTGCCGTGCATGTCGAGGCTTATCCAGTCGTCGCCGACTTCGATATCCGCCCCCGCATCACGCAGCTTCGCCAGGACGGCATCCAGCGTGTCAGGTTGCGCATTGCGGCAGATAATTTTGCCGCGAGAAATCGCTGCTGCAACCAGGAAAGTGCCGGTTTCAATACGGTCTGGCAGAACGCGATAAACACCACCGCCGAGACGTTCAACACCTTCGATGGTAATGCGATCGGTACCCTGGCCGCTGATCTTCGCACCCAGCGCAATCAGGAAATTAGCGGTATCGACGATCTCCGGCTCGCGTGCGGCGTTTTCAATGATGGTGGTGCCTTCAGCAAGTGTTGCCGCACACATAATAGTGACCGTCGCGCCGACGCTCACCTTATCCATAACGATATGCGCGCCTTTCAGACGGCCATCAACGGACGCCTTCACATAGCCTTCTTCCAGCTTGATCGTCGCGCCTAACTGCTCCAGACCGGTAATGTGCAGGTCAACCGGACGCGCGCCGATGGTGCAACCGCCCGGCAGTGAAACCTGCCCCTGGCCAAAGCGAGCAACCAACGGTCCGAGCGCCCAGATAGACGCACGCATGGTTTTCACCAGATCATACGGTGCACAGAAGACGTTAACGTCACGCGCATCAATGTGCACGGAACCATTACGCTCAACTTTCGCACCCAACTGGCTCAGTAGCTTCATGGAAGTGTCAACGTCCTTCAGTTTCGGGACGTTTTGGATCTCTACAGGTTCTTCCGCCAGCAGCGCCGCAAACAGGATCGGCAGTGCGGCGTTTTTAGCGCCTGAAATTGTGACTTCGCCCTGGAGCTTCGTTGGCCCCTGAACACGAAATTTATCCATTATTCTGTTCTCTGTTAAGAATTTATCTTCGCTACCGGCACATCACCCGTAGCTCAAAAACCATTAAGTTTGCGATCGCGCGCCCATTCCGCTGGGGTAAACGCTTTAATCGACAAAGCATGAATGCGGTTGTCCGCAATGTACTCCATCAACGGGCCATAGACTGATTGCTGCTTCTTGACCCGGCTCATGCCTTCAAACATCTCACCCACGGCAATAACCTGAAAGTGACTGCCGTCGCCAGAAACGTGGACTTCCTGGAGGGAGAGCGCATTCATCAGCACGCTCTGAATTTCATTATTTTCCATGGGCTCTTCATTCGTCAGATAGTGAAAACAGCCCAACATCTTAGAGCAAAGTGGCGCTGTCATAAATAAGCAAAAAGCCTCGCTGATAAATCAGACAAGGCTTTGATGGCAGATCCCTTATGATGGGGATGCTGGATGAAGGCACAAGGCCTTATCCAGCCTGAAAAAATTAACGCGGAAGGACATCGTCAGGCAGATTGTAAAGCTGCGCCAGCGTGTAAACTTTATCGTTAACACCAGCGAGCGAAACGCTGTTCCCCTGCTGCTTGCCCTGATCAATCAAGTGCAGCAGTAACGCCAGACCACCGGTATCCACCCGGGAAACCTGGTTCAGGTCGATGCAGGTTACCCCTTGCATCGCCTCAACTCGCGCATCCCATAATGGATTTAACACGTCTTGATCCAGCTCTCCCGCCAGCACCAGCTTGTCACCTTCACGCTTCCAGGTGAGTGACTGGGTCATTATTTTTTCTCTTCCAGGGTAATTTTCTGCTGAGAAATAGATTTCAGTTGTGCTGTCAGGCCATCGATACCTTTGGTACGCAGCAGGTCGCTCCACTCATTCTGTTTGGTGGTGATCATGCTGACGCCTTCGGCGATCATGTCATACGCCTGCCAGTTACCGGTTTGCGAGTTTTTACGCCACTGGAAATCCAGACGAACCGGAGGGCGGCCATTCGGATCGATAATGGTCACGCGGATAGGCACGATGGTCGCATCACCCAGCGGCTGCTCAGGGGCAATCTGATAGGTCTGACCGTGATACATTGCCAGCGCCTGACCGTAAGCCTGCTTCAGGTATTCACGAAAGGCGGCGAAATAGGCGTCACGTTGTGCCGGGGTCGCTTCTTTGTAGTAGCGGCCCAGGACCAGCGCACCAGCATATTTAACCTGTACGTATGGCAACAATTCCTGATCGACAACATCGCGCAGGTAATCCGGGTTTGCGCGGATTTTAGGTTGCTCGTTCTTCAGGCGGTCAAAGGTCTTCTGCGCCGCCTCATTCATCAACTTGTACGGGTTAGTCTGATCCGCCGCGGTTGCCGCGCTAAGGGGGGCAATGATCAGCATAGCCACCATCATCAATCGTTTAAACATACGTCGATTCTCCTGAGATTATTTCGTTGCGCCCGCAGGCGTAGTGGCTTCATTATTGCCTTCAGTTGCGGCTGGCGCATCGCCAGAATTCTTATTGTCATCACCTTTACTGTTGCTGTTGTAAAGGAACTGACCAATCATGTCTTCCAGCACCATTGCGGATTTCGTGTCCTGAATCGTACCGCCATCTTTGAGGATAGACGTTCCCAGCTCAGGATCTTCAAAACCGACGTTCAATGCCAGATACTGCTCTCCCAGCAGGCCGGAAGTACGGATGCTCAGGGAGCTGGTGTCAGGAATATGGTTAAAACGCGATTCGATTTCCAGGGTCACGCGCGGCAGGTACGTTTTCGGATCCAGCGAGATATCCGATACGCGTCCAACCACCACCCCGCCAATCCGCACCGGAGAGCGTTCTTTCAGGCCGCCAATATTATCAAAAGTCGCATAAATCGTGTAAGTCGGCTCAGTACGCATTGAGGTAACATTCGCTGCCTTCAGGCAGACAAACAGCGCAGCCAGCAGCGCAATCAGCAGAAATAACCCGACCCAAATTTCATTTTTTTTCGTTTGCATGAACTCAATTCCCAAACATCAGTGCGGTGAGCACAAAATCCAGCCCCAGAACGGCGAGAGAGGCGTGCACAACGGTGCGTGTCGTTGCCCGGCTAATGCCGGCTGAGGTCGGGATCGCATCATAACCATTGAACAATGCAATCCAGGTGACCGTTATGGCGAACACCACGCTCTTAATCAGACAGTTGACCAGATCCAGACGCCAGTCGACGGCATTTTGCATCGCCGACCAGAAAAAGCCTGCATCAATACCTTTCCAGCTAACGCCAACCAGCGAACCGCCCCAGATCCCCACCGCGACAAAAATAACCGTCAACAGCGGCAATGAAATGACACCGGCCCAAAAACGCGGAGAGATCACCCGACGCAGCGGATCGACGGCCATCATTTCCAGACTGGAGAGTTGCTCGGTCGCCCGCATCAGGCCAATCTCTGCGGTTAAGGCCGATCCGGCGCGCCCGGCAAACAGTAGCGCCGCAACAACCGGCCCCAGCTCACGTAACAATGACAGCGCCACCAGCATGCCAAGGCTGGTTTCCGCACTGTAGGTCGTCAGAACCAGGTATCCCTGCAACCCCAGCACCATACCGATGAACACACCAGAAACAATAATGATCAGCATCGATAAGACACCGACATTATAGAGCTGGCGTATCAGCAGTGGCGCATGTTTGCGAAACTCCGGCTTGCCGACAACCGCATTGAACAACATTAATCCGGCTCGCCCGAACGTCCTGAGGGTTTTAATCCCTCGATGTCCGAGTGATGCCAGCGCATTTAACAACATGGGTGGCTTAACTCCCTGTTTTGAGTAAATCGATGTGGTAGTCGCCCGCCGGATAACGGAACGGAACCGGCCCATCAGCAATACCGTCAAGGAACTGACGTACGCGCGGGTCGGCGTTTTCTTGCAGAGCCTGAGCACTACCGTAGGCCACTATTTTTTTGTCCGCCATAATATAGGCGTAATCTGCAATACTCAGCACCTCAGGCACATCATGGGACACCACCACGCAGGTGACGCCCAGCGCACTGTTCAATTCCGAAATCAGTTTCACCAGCACCCCCATGGTAATGGGATCCTGGCCGACGAACGGTTCGTCAAACATAATGAGGTCAGGCTCCAGCGCGATGGCGCGTGCTAACGCGGCACGCCGTGCCATCCCACCGGATAATTCAGAAGGCATTAACTTTGCCGCGCCCCGCAGACCAACGGCTTCAAGCTTCATCATCACCGTGCTTTTCAGCAACGCTGCAGGCAACGTCGTATGCTCGCGTAGCGGATACGCGACGTTGTCAAACACGTTCATGTCGGTAAACAGCGCGCCGGACTGAAACAACATACTCATGCGTTTACGCACGGTAAATAAACGCGAACGGGACATGGCCGGAACGTTCTCGCCGTCGAACAGGATCTCGCCCTTATCCGGGGGTATCTGTCCGCCAATCAGACGCAATAGCGTCGTTTTGCCGATGCCTGATGGCCCCATGATCGCCGTCACCTTACCACGCGGCACCGTCAGGGAAATATTATCAAAGATGCAGCGATCGCCTCGGGAAAAGCTGACATCGCGCATATCGACTAGATTCGCCACAGACTGACCCATTGATTCATCCTTTACTATTGCCTCGTTGATCGAAGAGTTTGGCGCTCAATTTAGCCCTGAACCCAACATATTTACAGATTATTGCCTGTCCTGGTTAGCGAAAGCTGGCATTTGTTTTACTTTTTAGCCGCATAAAGTCAAAATTAAGACTTCGTTACGGCTTCCAGAAGATCCTTCAAGTGGACCGGCGAGTATACCTGAAGAAAGGACTTTAGATGCTTTTAGCGACGGCGCTGTTAATAATTGGTTTACTTCTGGTGGTCTACGGTGCCGACCGTCTGGTATTTGCCGCATCCATTTTATGTCGAAATTTCGGTATCCCCCCCATTATTATTGGGATGACCGTTGTCAGCGTAGGGACGTCGTTACCCGAGATCATTGTCTCTGTGGCGGCATCAATAAATGGGCAACTCGATCTGGCCGTGGGTACCGCTATCGGCTCTAACATTACCAACATTCTGCTTATTTTAGGTCTGTCGGCGCTGATTCATCCTTTTACCGTGCATTCTGATGTTCTGCGCCGTGAATTACCGCTAATGTTGCTGGTGAGTATTTTAGCCGCATCCGTGTTGTATGACGGCCAGTTGAGTCGTAGTGACGGTTTCTTTCTCCTGCTTCTGGCCGTGCTATGGCTGCTATTCATTGTTAAAATCGCCCGTCTGGCTGAGCGACAAGGCAATGACACGCTGACCCGAGAGCAGATAGCGGAACTTCCACGCGAAGGCGGATTGCCGGTCGCATTTTTGTGGTTGGGCATTGCGTTGATTATTATGCCAATGGCAACACGGATGGTGGTGGATAACGCCACCGTACTGGCGAACTATTTCGCCATGAGCGAACTCACCATCGGGCTGACGGTAGTCGCTATTGGTACCAGTTTGCCAGAGCTGGCAACGGCCATTGCGGGTCTGCGTAAAGGCGAAAACGATATTGCCGTTGGCAACATCATCGGCGCGAACATTTTTAATATTGTTATCGTCCTCGGGTTACCGGCGCTAATTACGCCGGGTGAAGTCAATCCGATGGCCTTCACCCGTGACTATAGCGTCATGCTGCTGGTGAGCGTGATTTTTGCACTACTCTGCTGGCGACGTCCGCGCCAGATTGGTCGCGGCGCGGGTGCGCTGCTGACCGGCGGTTTTATCATATGGCTGGCGATGCTGTATTGGTTATCGCCACTTCTCGTTGGATAACTGGAAACGCATTATGTCGCACTTAGAGTTGCAACCGGGTTTTGACTTTCAGCAAGCAGGCAAGGAAGTCCTGGCAATTGAACGTGAAGGCCTGGCGGAGCTTGATCAGTACATTAATCAAAACTTTACCCTCGCCTGTGAAAAAATATTCAGTTGCCCGGGCAAAGTCGTGGTGATGGGGATGGGGAAATCCGGACATATTGGGCGGAAGATGGCGGCCACTTTTGCCAGCACCGGCACCCCCTCATTTTTCGTGCACCCGGGCGAAGCCGCGCATGGTGATTTAGGCATGGTCTCGCCGCAGGATGTGGTGATCGCCATCTCTAACTCCGGCGAATCCAATGAGATAGCGGCGTTAATCCCGGTATTAAAACGTCTTCATGTCCCGCTTATCTGCATCACCGGCCGTCCGGAAAGCAGCATGGCGCGTGCGGCAGATGTGCATCTGTGTGTTAAAGTGCCCAAGGAAGCTTGCCCGTTAGGCCTGGCGCCGACCAGCAGCACCACCGCAACGCTGGTGATGGGCGATGCCCTTGCCGTGGCGTTATTAAAAGCACGCGGCTTCACCGCGGAAGATTTTGCGTTATCGCATCCGGGTGGCGCACTGGGCCGTAAGCTTTTGCTGCGTGTTAACGATATTATGCATACGGGTGATGAGATTCCGCATGTTAATAAAAGCGCCAGCCTGCGTGACGCCTTACTTGAGATCACACGTAAAAATCTCGGCATGACCGTCATTTGCGATGATGCAATGAAGATTGACGGTATTTTCACGGATGGCGATTTACGTCGCGTCTTTGATATGGGCGTAGATGTACGCCAGTTAGGCATTGCCGATGTGATGACCCCTGGAGGCATTCGCGTGCGTCCGGGCATTCTTGCCGTTGATGCCCTGAACTTAATGCAGTCCCGCCATATCACTTCGGTAATGGTTGCTGATGGCGACCAGTTACTCGGTGTGTTACATATGCATGATCTGCTGCGTGCAGGTGTAGTGTAAGAAACTCAAGGATAAAGAAAATGAGTAAAGCAGGTGCGTCGCTTGCGACCTGTTATGGACCCGTCAACGCTGACGTTATCACCCGGGCTGAGAACATCCGTTTGCTGATCCTGGATGTGGATGGCGTATTGTCTGATGGTCTGATTTATATGGGCAACAACGGTGAAGAGCTGAAGGCTTTTAACGTCCGCGATGGCTACGGAATTCGCTGTGCGCTCACTTCCGGTATTGAGGTTGCTATTATTACCGGACGAAAGGCTAAACTTGTAGAAGATCGCTGTGCCACATTGGGGATCACGCATCTGTATCAGGGGCAGTCAGACAAACTGATCGCCTTTGACGATCTGCTTGGAAAACTGGCGATCGCGCCGGAAAATGTGGCCTATGTTGGCGATGACCTGATCGACTGGCCAGTGATGGCAAAAGTGGGATTAAGCATAGCGGTGGCGGATGCCCATCCATTGCTGATTCCACGCGCCGACTACGTCACCCGTATCGATGGGGGACGCGGCGCTGTACGTGAAGTCTGCGATTTATTACTCCTGGCGCAGGGCAAACTGGACGAGGCCAAAGGGCAATCGATATGAGCAAAACCAGACGTTGGGTTATCATTCTACTGTCGCTGGCTGTCCTTGTGATGATTGGTATTAACCTGGCAGACAAAGACGAGGCCACTCAGGTCTCCGTCAATAACAACGAGCCAACCTATAAAAGCGAACATACCGATACCGTCGTGTATAGTCCGGAAGGCGCGCTGAGCTATCACTTGATCGCCCAACACGTTGAATATTATTCGGAGCAAGCGGTTTCGTGGTTTACTCAACCGGTATTAACCACGTTTGATAAAGATAAAGTACCGACCTGGTCAATCAAAGCCGATAAAGCCAAATTGACCAACGATCGAATGCTGTATCTGTACGGCCATGTTGAAGTTAACGCCCTGGTGCCTGACTCTCAACTACGCAGAATTACGACCGATAACGCACAGATTAACCTGGTGACTCAAGACGTCACTTCTGATGATCTTGTCACGTTATATGGCACAACATTTAACTCCAGCGGACTGAAGATGCGCGGCAACTTACGCAACAAGAACGCCGAGCTGATTGAAAAGGTTAGAACCTCATATGAAATCCAAAATAAACAAACTCAGCCTTAATCTTGTGCTTGCCAGTTCACTTCTGGCCGCCAGCATTCCGGCATTTGCCGTCACCGGCGATACCGAGCAGCCGATTCATATCGAGTCGGACCAGCAGTCCCTGGATATGCAGGGCAACGTGGTGACGTTTACTGGTAACGTGATTGTGACTCAGGGCACCATCAAAATTAATGCCGATAAAGTCGTTGTGACCCGCCCGGGCGGTGAAGACGGTAAAGAAGTGATTGATGGTTACGGTGAGCCCGCCACCTTTTACCAGATGCAGGACAACGGTAAGCCAGTGAAAGGCCGCGCCTCACACATGCACTATGAACTGGCGAAAGACTTCGTCGTACTCACCGGTAAGGCTTACCTGGAACAGCTCGATAGCAACATCACGGGTGATAAGATCACCTATCTGGTAAAAGAGCAGAAAATGCAGGCCTTCAGCGATAAAGGCAAACGCGTCACCACCGTTCTGGTTCCGTCGCAGTTGCAGGACAAAAACAAGGCTCCGGCAGAGAAAAAAGGTAACTGATTCGTTATGGCAACATTAACTGCAAAGAACCTTGCAAAGGCCTATAAGGGTCGCCGTGTGGTGGAAGATGTCAGTCTGACCGTCAACTCCGGGGAGATCGTCGGTCTGCTTGGTCCTAACGGTGCGGGCAAGACAACGACATTTTACATGGTGGTCGGCATTGTCCCGCGCGATGCGGGCAACATTATCATTGATGACGAAGATATCAGTCTGCTGCCACTGCATGCGCGCGCGCGTCGCGGCATCGGCTACCTACCGCAGGAAGCGTCTATTTTCCGTCGCCTGAGCGTGTTTGATAACCTGATGGCGGTACTGCAAATTCGTGACGATCTCACCAGTGAGCAGCGGGAAGATCGCGCCAATGAGCTAATGGAAGAATTCCATATCGAACATCTGCGTGACAGCATGGGCCAATCGCTCTCCGGTGGTGAACGACGCCGTGTGGAAATCGCCCGCGCGCTGGCCGCGAATCCGAAATTTATCCTGCTTGATGAACCGTTTGCCGGTGTTGACCCGATTTCCGTTATCGATATCAAACGGATCATCGAACACCTGCGCGACAGCGGGCTTGGGGTGTTGATTACCGACCATAACGTCCGCGAAACGCTGGCAGTTTGTGAGCGCGCCTATATCGTGAGCCAGGGACACCTGATCGCCCACGGCACGCCGACAGAAATACTGCAGGATGAGCACGTTAAGCGCGTATACCTTGGGGAAGACTTCAGACTCTGATAGGGTAGAAGACTTCACGTCACCGCAGGAGAAAACAACTCTGAACATGAAGCAAGGTTTGCAACTCAGGCTTAGCCAACAACTGGCGATGACGCCTCAGCTACAACAGGCGATCCGTCTGTTGCAGTTGTCCACGCTGGAACTTCAGCAAGAACTTCAGCAAGCGCTGGAAAGTAACCCACTGCTCGAGCAAACCGATCTTCACGACGAAATTGATACCCAGGAAAAACAGGACAGCGAATCCCTCGATACCGCAGATGCGCTCGAACAAAAAGAGATGCCAGAGGAATTGCCGCTTGACGCCAGTTGGGATGAAATCTACACCGCCGGTACGCCTTCAGGCACCAGCGGAGATTACATTGACGACGAACTGCCTGTTTATCAGGGGGAGACCACGCAATCGCTGCAGGATTACCTGATGTGGCAAGTGGAGCTGACCCCGTTCTCGGATACCGATCGCGCCATTGCGACATCGATTGTTGATGCGGTTGACGAAACCGGTTATCTCACCGTGTCCCTGGACGATATTCTCGAAAGCATGGGCGATGATGACGTCGGTATGGATGAAATCGAAGCCGTGCTTAAACGCGTTCAGCGCTTTGATCCCGTTGGCGTGGCAGCCAAAGATCTGCGTGACTGCTTACTGATCCAACTTTCGCAATTTGATAAGTCCACACCATGGCTGGAAGAAGCGCGCCTGATCATCAGCGATCACCTCGATCTGTTAGCCAACCATGACTTTCGCTCGCTGATGCGCGTAACCCGACTGAAAGAAGACGTGCTGAAAGAAGCCGTCAACCTCATCCAGTCGCTCGATCCCCGCCCAGGACAGTCGATCCAAACCGGCGAGCCGGAATACGTCATCCCGGATGTGCTGGTGCGTAAGCATAACGATCGTTGGGTGGTCGAACTCAACGGCGACAGCATTCCACGCTTGCAGATTAACCAGCACTACGCCGCGATGTGCAATAGCGCGCGCAACGATGCCGACAGCCAGTTTATTCGTAGCAATTTGCAGGATGCGAAGTGGCTGATTAAAAGTCTGGAAAGCCGCAATGATACGCTGCTGCGCGTCAGTCGCTGTATCGTTGAACAGCAGCAGGCCTTCTTTGAGCAAGGCGAAGAATTTATGAAACCGATGGTGCTGGCGGATATCGCCCAAGCCGTCGAGATGCACGAATCGACCATTTCCCGAGTGACCACGCAAAAGTATTTGCACAGTCCGCGCGGCATATTTGAACTGAAGTATTTCTTTTCCAGTCACGTTAACACTGAAGGCGGGGGCGAAGCCTCATCCACAGCGATCCGCGCACTGGTGAAGAAATTAATTGCTGCGGAGAACCCCGCGAAACCGCTGAGTGATAGCAAGTTAACCTCTATGCTGTCGGATCAGGGTATCATGGTGGCGCGCCGCACCGTTGCGAAGTACCGAGAGTCTTTATCCATTCCGCCGTCTAACCAGCGCAAACAACTGGTGTGACCCAACCGATAAGGAAGACACTATGCAGCTCAACATCACTGGAAACAACGTCGAAATCACGGAAGCTCTGCGCGAGTTTGTTAATACCAAATTCGCCAAGCTTGAACAATATTTCGACCGGATTAATCAGGTCTATATTGTGTTGAAAGTGGAGAAGGTTACACATATCTCGGATGCAACACTGCATGTAAACGGTGGTGAAATTCATGCCAGCGCGGAAGGTCAGGATATGTACGCCGCCATTGACGGTTTAATTGATAAACTGGCTCGGCAGTTAACAAAACATAAAGATAAACTGAAACAGCACTAACTTGTCCGGGCAGTTAGCGGGTGCAGGACGGCCTGTTGTGCAGCACAACGGGCCATTTGTACAGTTAGCGCTTAGGTGAAATTATGACAAATAACGATACGACTCTACAACTGAGCAATGTTCTTAACCAGGAATGTACGCGCGCGGCCGTTCACTGCCAAAGCAAGAAACGCGCACTGGAAATCATCAGTGAACTGGCGGCAAAACAGCTCAGCTTGCCCTCTCAGGTGGTATTTGAAGCCATTCTGACGCGTGAAAAAATGGGCAGTACCGGCATCGGTAATGGTATTGCCATCCCGCACGGCAAGCTGGAAGAAGACACGATGCGCGCGGTTGGCGTGTTTGTGCAACTCGAAACGCCCATCGCCTTCGACGCCATTGATAATCAGCCCGTCGATCTGCTTTTCGCCCTGCTGGTCCCGGCAGACCAAACCAAGACGCATTTGCATACATTATCGCTGGTCGCCAAACGTCTGGCAGATAAAGCCATCTGCCGTCGCCTGCGCGCCGCACAGAGTGACCAGGAGTTGTATCAAATCATCACGGACACCGAAGGTGGACAGGATGAAGCATAACAACCCAATGGCATCCTTTTTTGTCGTTGTGAGGAGAAACAGTACATGGTACTGATGATCGTCAGCGGTCGTTCAGGGTCAGGCAAATCCGTTGCCCTGCGTGCGCTGGAAGATATGGGTTTTTACTGCGTGGATAACCTTCCCGTAGTGCTGTTGCCCGACCTGGCTCGTACACTGGCCGATCGCCAGATTTCTGCGGCCGTCAGCATTGATGTGCGTAACATGCCGGAATCCCCGGAGATTTTCGAGCAGGCAATGAACAATCTGCCTGAAGGCTTCTCACCGCAGTTGCTGTTCCTTGATGCTGACCGTAACACGCTGATTCGCCGCTACAGCGACACGCGTCGTTTACACCCCCTCTCCAGCAAAAACTTGTCGCTGGAAAGCGCTATCGATAAAGAAAGCGATTTGTTGGAGCCGCTGCGTTCCCGCGCAGACCTGATTGTTGATACCTCCGAAATGTCCGTACACGAACTGGCGGAAATGCTGCGTACCCGACTGCTGGGCAAACGTGAACGTGAACTGACGATGGTATTCGAATCCTTTGGTTTCAAACACGGTATCCCGATTGACGCGGACTACGTCTTTGACGTGCGCTTCCTGCCCAACCCACACTGGGATCCGAAGCTGCGTCCGATGACCGGTCTTGACCGCCCTGTCGCCGCCTTCCTCGACAGGCACACAGAAGTACACAATTTTATCTACCAGACCCGCAGCTATCTTGAGCTATGGTTACCCATGCTGGAGACCAACAACCGCAGCTACCTCACTGTAGCCATCGGCTGTACCGGCGGGAAACACCGTTCGGTGTATATTGCAGAGCAGTTGGCAGACTACTTCCGCTCACGCGGTAAAAACGTGCAGTCACGCCATCGTACGCTGGAAAAACGTAAATCATGACCGTGAAGCAAACCGTTGAAATCACTAATAAGCTGGGCATGCATGCCCGGCCAGCAATGAAACTTTTTGAATTGATGCAGGGTTTCGAAGCAGAAGTTTTGCTGCGTAATGATGAAGGAACGGAAGCCGAGGCAAACAGCGTTATCGCGCTGCTGATGCTGGATTCTGCGAAGGGGCGGCAGATAGAAGTTGAAGCCACAGGCCCGCAGGAAGTTGAAGCTCTGGCCGCGGTGGTTGCCCTGTTTAATTCAGGGTTTGACGAAGATTAATCGAGTACACAGAACGTAGCCAGTAGGCCGGATAAGGCGTTTACGCCGCATCCGGCAATAACTCCGCTAATACAGCTTATTTTCCCGCATAAACGACTCACCGCCTAACTGGCGCATTTGGCGCATAATCCACGCCTGACGGCTACGCACATAACCCGAAGGCGCATTCGCTTTAAAACGTAAAGGATTAGGTAGGACCGCCGCCAGCAAGGCCGCTTCAGACATACTTAAGCGACTGGCAGGTTTATGAAAATACCGCTGCGCCGCCGCCTCCACGCCAAAAATGCCGTCGCCAAACTCCGCAACGTTCAGATAGACGGTCAGAATACGTTTCTTGCTCCAGACCGTTTCCATCCCCAGCGTGAGCCCGGCTTCAAGGCCCTTACGCACCCAGCTACGTCCATCCCACAGAAAGAGGTTTTTTGCCGTCTGTTGCGATAACGTTGACGCCCCGCGAATACGGTTTTCATTACGTTCATTATGCGCCAGCGCTTTCTCGATGGCAGAGACATCAAATCCCCAATGGTCAGGGAACTTCTGGTCCTCGGCGGCAATCACCGCCAGTCCCATCCACGGTGAGATCTCATCCATACTCACCCAGTCCGAATGCGCCACATACCCGAAATCACCGGATAACCATGCGCCCAGTTGCCGCTCGACCATCACCGCCGAGAACGGCACCGGCATCACGCTGAAAAGGGCGATACCCCCGCCCCAGAATACGGCGAGGACGATAACCGCCCGTAGAAAGATACGCCGCAGAAAAGCGGTAACGCCTGTTCTCATTCAACCAACACCAGCACACGCGAGACCAGTTTATCGATGCCACTCGCGGCCTGAGCGATATCCTGCGCCAGCATATAGGCGGGCGTGGTGACAATTTTGTTGTCTTCATCAACGACAATGTCATCAACCGGACAAGGCACATGTTCAGCGCCCATCTCCTCCAGTACCTCTGCCGTATCGATATCCGTGCCAATGGTCAGACGCAGCGGAAAATCAAAAATTTTGGGTAACATGGCGGGCGCAATACACATAAATCCCAACGGTTTCCCCATCTGATGCATGGCAACTGCCAGCGCGGCTAAATCACTGTCAACCCGGCATTCGCTGCCCTGGCTGGCAAAATTACTCAGATTTTTGGCGGCGCCAAACCCACCTGGCACGATCAACGCATCCAGTTCCGTTGAAACCGCCTGAGCAAGCGGGCGAATCTCGCCGCGTGTGAGGCGAGCGGCTTCAATCAGGACATTGCGTGTTTCCGGCATCGGCTCACCGGTCAGATGATTAATCACATCAGCTTGTTGTTTATCCGGTGCGAAGCAGACGGCCTGCGCGCCATTGCGGGCAATGGCCAGCAGCGTGAGTACGGTTTCATGGATCTCTGCACCGTCATACACACCGCATCCGCTGAGCACGACTCCCACTTTTTTCATCGTGATACTCCTTTCTCAACTGGCTGAAACATATTAGTTATTATGATTTAAATGCTACGCTTCACACATTTAACTGATTCATGTAACAAATTATTTAAGATTTGCTATCTTAACTGCGTGCGGCCTGAAAAATAGGGCTGTGCCTTTGTACACAATGACAATAAGTTACGGCGCAGCCACGATTTCCCTGGTGTTGGCGCAGTATTCGCGCACCCCGGTCAAGCCGGGGTCATTTTTTTTCCACACTCGCCACCCAGGCTTTTAGTACCGCCACGTCGTGCTGCCACTCCTGCTTCATCTCTTCAATCCATTCAGCAACGTTATCTTCCCAGGCTGGAAGATCTGGCGACTGGATTTGCTGACCTAACTGTTGCAGATGGCGCAGCCCCACCGAACCTGCCGCACCTTTAATTTTATGACCTTCCTCAACCACGCCTTTTTTATCACGTGCAGTCAGATTGGATTCCAGCACGCTCAAATATCCCGGCATCATCTTCTCAAACACCGCCAGCCCGTCGGTAATTAACTTCGGTCCCACCAGCTCGAGGTATTGTTCCAACATAGGAATATCTAACAGCGCTTGCGATTTACTGCTCTCTTCAGATGTCACAGTGCTCTCCTCTTTGTTTCGGGTATCCCAGTATTTTTTGATCATGGCGGTTAAAGCCGGGACTGACAGCGGCTTACTCAGCACGTCGTCCATTCCCGCATCCAGATACTCTTTTTTATCTTTCAGAACGTTGGCGGTAAGGGCCACCAGCGGCGGCAGATCTTCACGCGCGTATTTTTGCGTAAGCTCGCGGGAGATATCCAGCCCGGTCATATCCGGTAGCTGAATATCCAGCAATACCAGGTCATATTCACCCGGCGTGAACATTTCCAGCGCGGCTTTCCCGGTCATGGCGACATCCACGCTATTACCCAGTTTTTCCAGCACTGAGCGCGCGACAATGACGTTCAGTTCAATGTCTTCCACCAGCAGGACATTCAGGGCGGGCAGCGGCATGTCATCGTCTTCAAAAGCGTCTTCAATCTCTTCCGCTACCGCAGGCGCATGCACAGTCAGCGTAAAGACAGAGCCTTTACCAGCCTGGCTGGAGACCGTAATATCGCCGCCCATATTTTTCGCCAGACGCTTTGATACGGCCAGACCAATCCCGGTTCCTGTTGCCGGTTTGCCGCCGTTACTGTCCTTCACCTGATAATACATGGCGAAGATTTTATCCTGTTCATCCTGCGGAATGCCGATCCCGGAATCTTCTACCTCGAAATGCAGCATATTCCCCTGGTCATAGCGCGCCCGCACGGTCACCTGCCCCTGCTGGGTGAACTTCACGGCGTTGCTGATCAGATTCCACAGAATCTGGCGCAAACGCGTGCCGTCGGTAATCACTTTATGCGGCAACGGTAGCGTTGGCTCAAGCACAAAACGCAGCCCTTTTTGCTGTGCCTGCAGGCCAGAGAGGTTTTCCAGATCCGCCATAAAGCTGGTGAAATCGATCGGCTGGTTATCGAGCTGGACTTTACGCCGCTCCATCTTATCCATATCGATAATATCGTTGAAAATATTGCCCAACGTCACGGCAGAGACATGGATAGTTTTCAGGTATTTTTCCTGCTCGGCGGTCAGATCCGTATCCAGCAGGATCCGGCTTAAGCCAACGATGCCGTTCAGCGGCGTACGCAGCTCGTGACTGATGGTAGAAATAAACGTGGTCTTATCGCGGCTGGCGCGTTCAAGCGCGTCCTGATAACGCTTACGTTCGGTAATATCGCGACCAAAGCCCATCAGGCCATGACGTTTACCAACGCGGTCATAGTAAGGCACTTTACGAATTTCAAAGCAGGCTTTGCGTCCATCCGGATAGTCCAGCCACTGTTCATAGGTGAGCGAGACGTTATGACGAAACACCTTCTCGTCGGTCTCAATAACTTTTTCAGCCGCCTCAGGGGAGTAAACGTCAGCCGGTTTCAAATTCACCAGTTGCTTTTCGCTCTTGCCGGTCAGCAACTCCATGGCGCGGTTACAGCCGGAAAATTCTTTATCTTCATTACGATAAAAGACCAGGTCCGGCGAGGCATCAAGGAAAGAGCGTAAAAATGAAGACTGTTGCTCAAGCTGAATCTGCGCTTCTTCGCGCTCTTTGATTTCGACCTTCAGTTGCTCAAACGTTTCCTGGCGCTCCGCTTCAGCTTTTTCGCGCTCAACAATTTCCTGATTGAGCTGGGCGATATTATCTTTCAACTGCACATTGAGCTTGAGATCGCGCTCGCGCATCTCTTCCAGCTTTTGCACCAGCCGTGACAGACGCTGCCGGGACTCCTCCAGTTGCTCCACCACCACTGACAAAAAATAGACGGCCCAGGGGGTAATTAACAGACCAAAAAAGATAGAGCGGATGACATCAATGCTTTCTACCTGGCCATGCAGCACCATGGTGACAGCCATTTGCACCACAATTGCCAACACGACCAAAGCCAGCGCTAATAGCAGCGAAAAGCGCACCAGACCTAACTTCATCATCAGGTCGACATAGTATTGCGCCAGCATACGAATTTGCTTCATAGAGGGTTCCTTCACGACAACTTGGCACAATAATACTCAATTCTCAGCGTGACGTTGAAGATTGTGCAAGAAATGCGGCGGTTATCGGTGAAATGACCGGGTAGGCGGTAGGCCGGATAAGTTCATCGTAGGCCTGATAAGCGAAGCGCCATCAGGCAAGCAGGCGCAGATTGCCTGATGGCGGCTTTGCCTTATCAGGCCTACATACTAGCTCCCCAGTTGCACCCACGGCGTACCCAGCGCCGAGCCTTGCACGCCGTGCTCGTTAAGGTACTTATCCAGTTCGACCATCCCCGTCCAGCGATTTTCACACCATAGCGGCGCCAACAGCGTTGGGCGACGCGCGCTGGCGGAAATACGATGATAAATCACCTCCGGCGGCGTATGGCGGATCATCTCCCCTGCGGTAATCGTGTAGTCGTCCAGTTCAATCCCGTTCAGCCGCCCGGCTTCCCAGGCTTTCGCCATCGTACTGCCTTTCACAATATGCAGCGGATGCAGCTTAATACCGTCAACGCCCGTCTCCACCACACGTTCCATGGTTTGCAGACATTCTGCCTGCCCTTCTCCCGGCAGACCGACGATCAGATGCGAGCACACTTTCAGCCCGCGCTCGCGCGCCAGCCGCGTGGTGTTTTGGTAGCAGGCGAAATCATGGCCGCGGTTAATTCGGTGTAGGGTTTTGTCATGCGCGGTTTGCAGGCCGAGCTCCAGCCACACTTCATAGCCCAGGTCTTTATACTCACAAAGCAGATCAAGCACCGCTTCCGGCACACAGTCGGGGCGCGTCCCAACGCATAACCCAACGATACTGGCCTGGCTGACCGCCTGTTGATACATCGAACGCAGCACCTGTACTTCAGCAAAGGTGCTGGTGTAGGCCTGGAAATAGGCCAGATAGCGTTTCGCGCGATTGACCAGGTGCGCCTGATGTTCAAGCTGCTCGGCAATGGAATGGTGCTGCTGCGCTTCATCGGCAAACGAGGCGACATTACAGAAAGTACATCCGCCGCGCCCGATGGTGCCATCGCGATTTGGACAGCTAAAGCCGCCGTGCAGCGTGAGTTTATGAACCTTTTGTCCATAACGGCGAGAAAGATCCCCACCAAACATATTGACTAATTTCTGTAACTGCATAATCTGGTAGACCGCGCCTTGAAAAGAGGCCAAAGCCTGCCATTTTTTGCCCCAGTCGGCGATGACCTGGATCAATCGCCCTGGCGAGCCTTTATTTATTGCATAACAAATCAAAATAATCGAAATTTCATTCACTAAAAAGGTAATTACTTTTCCTTATATTCGACTCTTTTTTTTATCTTCTTATACTCTTTGCATAAAAACAGTATCTTTAAGACGCCAAAACTTTAAAAACCAGCATAAAATGCCAAGCATCTTGATAAACAAAGGCAGGACGAGGGATATACAGCCGTTCTGACAGTGAGACAGATCACACTTCCCTGACCGTTCCCCCTACGTTAAACCTATGTAAAAAACCCTTTTATTTCAGCAATTTCATAAAGTTAATTGCCCCATAGCACATTTTTGCATAAATAAGATTGCCATTTGACCTGTGTGTGGATTCCCGATAACGTGGAACTCCGCTGGAAGCTTTCTGGATGAGCAGCCTGCTCATCATATTTATGCAGTAATTGAGATTCCCTCTGAAGCAAGTCCTCAAACTTGTTTGACCTGTGCGAAAAGGATAAAGAGGGCGAATGCGAGGTAAGCGTATGCACGCAAACCCCGTCGCCATGCTCTTGGTGTGCCCGTGCGCAACGGTTCAGATGGGAATCCCGCAGAGCCTGGGGAGGTTCACTCATATGTTGTACGATAAATCTCTTGAGAGGGATAACTGTGGTTTCGGCCTGATCGCCCACATAGAAGGCGAACCTAGCCACAAGGTAGTGCGTACCGCCATACACGCACTGGCCCGCATGCAGCACCGTGGCGCAATTCTTGCCGATGGAAAAACCGGCGATGGTTGTGGCCTGCTGTTACAAAAACCGGATCGCTTTTTCCGCATCGTGGCGCAAGAGCGCGGCTGGCGTTTAGCCAAAAATTACGCCGTCGGCATGATCTTTTTAAATAAAGACGCTGAACTGGCGGCAGCCTCTCGTCGCATAGTCGAAGAAGAATTACAGCAGGAGACCCTGTCGATTGTCGGCTGGCGCGACGTGCCGACCAACGAAGGTGTTCTCGGTGAAATCGCTCTATCCTCCCTGCCTCGTATTGAGCAAATTTTCGTTAACGCCCCTGCGGGTTGGCGCCCACGTGATATGGAACGCCGCCTGTTCATCGCCCGCCGTCGTATTGAAAAACGCCTCCTGCAAGATAAAGACTTCTACGTCTGTAGCCTGTCGAACCTGGTCAATATCTATAAAGGTCTGTGTATGCCGGCGGATCTGCCGCGCTTTTACCTGGACCTCGCGGACCTGCGTCTGGAATCGGCCATCTGCCTGTTCCACCAGCGCTTCTCCACCAACACCGTGCCGCGCTGGCCGCTGGCGCAGCCGTTCCGCTACCTGGCGCACAATGGCGAAATCAACACCATCACAGGTAACCGCCAGTGGGCGCGCGCCCGTACCTATAAATTCCAGACGCCACTGATCCCTGACCTGCATGACGCGGCGCCGTTCGTCAACGAAACCGGCTCCGACTCCAGCTCCATGGATAACATGCTGGAGCTGCTGCTGGCGGGCGGGATGGACATCATCCGCGCCATGCGCTTACTGGTGCCGCCGGCCTGGCAGAACAACCCGGATATGGATCCGGAGCTGCGCGCGTTCTTTGACTTCAACTCTATGCACATGGAACCGTGGGACGGCCCGGCGGGCATCGTCATGTCCGATGGTCGCTTTGCCGCCTGTAACCTCGATCGTAACGGCCTGCGCCCGGCGCGCTACGTCATCACCAAAGACAAGCTGATTACCTGCGCCTCTGAAGTCGGGATCTGGGATTATCAGCCGGATGAAGTGGTGGAAAAAGGCCGCGTCGGCCCTGGCGAGCTGATGGTTATCGACACCCGCAGCGGCCGCATTCTGCACTCAGCGGAAACCGATAATGACCTGAAAAGCCGCCACCCCTACAAAGAGTGGATGGAGAAAAACGTTCGTCGCCTGGTGCCGTTCGAAGAGCTGGCTGACGATCAGGTCGGCAGCCGCGAGCTGGACGATGATACCCTCGCCAGCTACCAGAAACAGTTTAACTACAGCGCCGAAGAGCTGGATTCCGTCATTCGCGTGCTCGGTGAAAACGGCCAGGAAGCGGTCGGCTCAATGGGTGACGATACCCCGTTTGCCGTGCTGTCCAGCCAGCCGCGCATCATTTATGACTACTTCCGTCAGCAGTTCGCGCAGGTGACTAACCCGCCGATCGACCCGCTGCGTGAAGCGCACGTTATGTCGCTGGCCACCAGCATCGGTCGCGAAATGAACGTCTTCTGCGAAGCCGAAGGTCAGGCACACCGTCTGAGCTTTAAATCACCGATCCTGCTGTACTCCGATTTCACCCAGCTCACCACCATGAAAGAGGAGCATTATCGCGCTGACCGGCTGGATATCACCTTTGATGTGACCGAAACCACGCTTGAAGAGACCGTCAAAGCCTTGTGCGATAAGGCGGAACAGATGGTACGTAACGGCACGGTACTGCTGGTGCTCTCTGACCGTAACATCGCGAAAAACCGCTTGCCGGTTCCGGCACCGATGGCCGTGGGCGCAGTGCAAACGCGTCTGGTAGAACAAAGCCTGCGTTGCGACGCCAACATCATCGTTGAAACGGCGAGCGCGCGTGACCCGCACCACTTCGCGGTGCTGCTCGGCTTCGGTGCGACGGCCATTTATCCGTATCTGGCCTATGAAACGCTGGGGCGTCTGATCGACACTCAGGCGATTGCCAAAGATTACCGGACCGTGATGCTGAACTACCGTAACGGCATCAACAAAGGTCTGTACAAGATCATGTCCAAAATGGGCATCTCAACCATCGCCTCTTACCGCTGCTCGAAGCTGTTTGAAGCCGTTGGTCTGCACGATGATGTCGTGGCGCTATGCTTCCAGGGCGTAGTCAGCCGCATCAGCGGCGCAGCTTTTACCGACTTCCAGCAGGATCTGCTAAACCTCTCGAAACATGCCTGGCTGGTGCGGAAACCGATTAGCCAGGGCGGTTTGCTGAAGTACGTCCACGGCGGCGAATACCACGCTTACAACCCGGACGTGGTACGCACGCTGCAACAGGCTGTACAAAGCGGCGAATACAGCGACTATCAGGAATATGCCAAGCTGGTCAATGAGCGTCCGGCGGCCACGCTGCGCGATCTGCTGGCGATTACGCCTGGCGATGAAGCCGTGAGCATTGACGAGGTAGAGCCCGCGAGCGAATTATTTAAACGCTTTGATACCGCAGCCATGTCTATCGGCGCATTAAGCCCGGAAGCACATGAGGCGCTGGCGGAAGCGATGAACAGCATCGGCGGTAACTCTAACTCCGGCGAAGGCGGCGAAGATCCTGCGCGTTATGGCACCAACAAGGTATCGCGTATTAAGCAGGTGGCTTCCGGTCGCTTTGGCGTAACCCCGGCGTACCTGGTCAACGCCGACGTCATTCAGATTAAAGTCGCTCAGGGCGCGAAGCCGGGCGAAGGCGGTCAGTTGCCGGGTGATAAAGTTACCCCGTACATCGCCAAACTGCGCTATTCGGTGCCGGGGGTGACGCTGATCTCCCCGCCGCCGCACCACGATATCTACTCTATCGAGGACTTAGCGCAGCTGATTTTCGACCTTAAACAGGTTAACCCGAAAGCGATGATCTCGGTGAAGCTGGTGTCCGAACCGGGTGTCGGCACCATCGCTACCGGCGTGGCAAAAGCCTATGCGGATCTGATCACCATCGCCGGCTACGACGGCGGCACCGGCGCAAGCCCGCTCTCCTCTGTGAAATATGCGGGCTGCCCATGGGAGCTGGGTCTGGTGGAAACCCAGCAGGCGTTGGTCGCCAACGGTCTGCGTCATAAGATTCGTCTGCAGGTCGATGGCGGTCTGAAAACCGGCGTGGATATCATTAAAGCGGCGATTCTTGGCGCGGAAAGCTTTGGTTTCGGCACCGGCCCAATGGTCGCGCTGGGCTGTAAATACCTGCGTATTTGCCATCTGAATAACTGCGCAACCGGCGTGGCAACTCAGGACGACAAACTGCGTAAGAACCACTATCACGGTCTGCCGTTCAAAGTGACCAACTACTTTGAATTTATCGCCCGCGAAGTGCGCGAGCTGATGGCCGAGCTGGGCGTGAAACGACTGGTGGATCTGATTGGTCGTACCGACCTGCTCAAAGAGCTGGAAGGGTTTACCGCCAAACAGCAGAAGCTGGAGCTGTCGCGTCTGCTGGAAACCGCCGAGCCGCATCCTGGTAAGGCGTTGTTCTGCACCGAGAACAACCCGCCGTTTGATAACGGCGTGCTGAACGCACAGCTACTGCAACAGGCAAAACCGTATGTCGACGAGCGCCAGAGCAAAACCTTCTGGTTCGATATCCGCAACACCGACCGTTCCGTCGGCGCGTCGCTGTCTGGCTATATTGCCCAAACCCACGGCGATCAGGGCCTGGCATCTGACCCAATTAAAGCGCACTTCAACGGTACTGCAGGCCAGAGCTTTGGCGTGTGGAACGCGGGCGGCGTCGAGCTGTATCTGACCGGCGATGCCAACGACTATGTCGGCAAAGGTATGGCGGGCGGCCTTATCGCGATTCGTCCGCCAATAGGTTCCGCATTTCTCAGTCATAAAGCGAGCATCATCGGTAATACCTGCCTGTACGGCGCCACCGGCGGTCGTCTGTTTGCGGCAGGTCGTGCGGGCGAGCGCTTTGCGGTGCGTAACTCCGGCGCAATCACCGTGGTGGAAGGTATCGGCGACAACGGCTGCGAATACATGACCGGCGGCATCGTCTGTATTCTCGGCAAAACGGGCGTTAACTTCGGGGCAGGCATGACGGGCGGATTCGCCTACGTACTGGATGAAGATGGCGATTTCCGCAAGCGCGTGAACCCGGAACTGGTGGAAGTGCTGGACGTTGATTCTCTTGCCATTCACGAAGAACACCTGCGCGGTCTGATTACCGAGCACGTACAACATACCGGCTCTTCACGCGGCGAAGAGATCCTGGCTAACTGGCCAGCATTCTCAGCGAAATTCGCGCTGGTAAAACCAAAATCCAGTGATGTGAAAGCACTGTTGGGTCACCGTAGTCGTAGCGCAGCAGAGCTGCGTGTGCAGGCGCAGTAAGGGGTAGCAGCAATGAGTCAGAACGTATACCAATTTATCGACCTGCAGCGTGTTGATCCGCCTAAGAAACCGCTGAAGATCCGTAAGATCGAGTTTATCGAGATCTACGAGCCTTTTTCTGAAGGCCAGGCGAAAGCGCAGGCGGATCGCTGCCTGTCCTGCGGCAACCCGTACTGCGAGTGGAAGTGCCCGGTGCATAACTACATCCCAAACTGGCTGAAGCTGGCCAACGAGGGGCGTATTTTTGAAGCGGCTGAGCTGTCACACCAGACCAACACCCTGCCGGAAGTTTGCGGCCGCGTCTGCCCGCAGGATCGTCTGTGTGAAGGATCCTGTACCCTGAATGACGAGTTCGGCGCGGTGACCATCGGTAACATCGAGCGCTATATCAACGATAAAGCGTTCGAAATGGGCTGGCGCCCGGATATGACCGGTGTGCGCCAGACGGACAAACGCGTGGCGATTATCGGTGCGGGGCCGGCGGGCCTGGCCTGCGCTGATGTGCTAACCCGCAACGGCGTGAAGGCAGTGGTGTTTGATCGTCATCCGGAGATCGGTGGTCTGCTGACCTTCGGCATTCCGGCTTTCAAGCTGGAGAAAGAGGTCATGACCCGCCGCCGTGAAATCTTCACCGGCATGGGTATTGAGTTCAAACTCAACGTGGAAGTGGGCCGTGACGTCCAGCTCGACGACCTGCTGAAGGATTACGACGCGGTATTCCTTGGCGTAGGTACCTATCAGTCGATGCGCGGCGGACTGGAGAACGAAGACGCTTCCGGCGTATTCGACGCCCTGCCATTCCTGATCGCCAATACTAAACAGTTGATGGGCTTTGGCGAAAGCAGCGACGAGCCGTACATCAGCATGGAAGGCAAACGCGTCGTCGTTCTCGGCGGTGGCGATACGGCAATGGACTGCGTGCGCACTTCGGTTCGCCAGAACGCAGCACACGTAATCTGCGCCTATCGCCGCGACGAAGAGAACATGCCGGGTTCCAAGCGCGAAGTGAAAAACGCGCGTGAAGAAGGCGTGGAATTCCAGTTCAACGTCCAGCCGTTAGGCGTGGAAGTGAATGCCAACGGTAAAGTATGCGGCGTGAAAATGGCGCGTACCGAAATGGGCGAACCGGATGCGAAGGGTCGTCGCCGCGCGGAGATCGTCGCCGGTTCCGAGCACGTTGTACCGGCGGATGCGGTGGTACTGGCGTTTGGTTTCCGTCCGCACAGTATGGAATGGCTGGCAAAACACAGCGTCGAACTGGATTCTCAGGGCCGGATTATCGCCCCTGAGCGCAGTGACATCGCCTTTCAGACCAGCAACCCGAAAATCTTCGCCGGTGGCGATATCGTGCGCGGTTCTGATCTGGTGGTCACCGCGATTGCCGAAGGTCGTAAAGCGGCTGACGGGATTCTGAATTATCTGGAAGTGTAAAAAAACCTTCTCTGGCCCCTGTCCACGTTTGCGGACAGGGGCTTTTTTTCTCCGTATTTCTTCGCCATTCTTTGAAAGCTACTCGCAATTAAGACTGTAAGCCTTTGTAATTACTAGAACGCGGATTGACCACTCAATCACCCGGGCGTATTGATCGCGGCATATTTTACACCGCAACTTTCACGAAAGGGATGAAGTATGACCATGCAGACGTCACTTCAGGATGCAGATGACTATCAGCAAATCCATAACGGAATTGTTCAACTGCTGGACACCGCGCGGATACAAACCGTTCGCAGCATCAACACCATCATGACAGCAACCTATTGGGAAATGGGTCGACGCATTGTTGAATTTGAACAAGGCGGTGAAGCCAGAGCAACTTATGGTGAACAGCTAATTGATCGTTTATCACAGGATTTAAGCCAAAGATATAAACGAGGTTTTTCTGCCAGTAATCTATGGCAATTTAAAAAATTTTATCTTTATTTTCATAGAATTGAGATTCTCCAGACAGTGTCTGGAGAATCTCACCATTTGGCGCAACTGGCTAAATCTTTCCCACTACCCTGGTCGGCGTATGTCCGCCTCTTGTCGGTTAAAAATCCCGATGCCCGCAATTTTTATGAAAAAGAGACGCTACGTAACGGCTGGTCAGTGCGGCAACTCGATCGACAAATCGCCACTCTATTTTACGAACGAACGCTACTGTCTCACGACAAATCCGCCATGTTGCAGCATCCAACACCCGCCGAGCCAAACGTCTTGCCGGAGCAAGCCATACGCGACCCGTTCATTCTGGAATTTCTTAATCTGAAGGACGAGTATTCCGAGTCGGATCTCGAAGACGCGCTGCTCAGCCACCTGATGGACTTTATGCTGGAGCTCGGTGACGATTTTGCTTTTGTCGGTCGCCAGCGACGATTACGCATAGACGATAGCTGGTTCCGCGTCGATCTGCTGTTCTTCCACCGCCGTTTGCGCTGCCTGTTGCTCGTTGACCTGAAGGTAGGCAAATTCAGTTATGCCGACGCCGGACAAATGAACATGTACCTGAACTATGCCAAAGAGCACTGGACAATGCCTGGAGAAAACCCGCCAGTCGGCTTGGTTTTGTGCGCAGGAAAAGGCTCGGGGGAAGCGTATTACGCGCTGAACGGCCTACCGAATACCATCATGGCGAGCGAGTATAAGGTGCAGTTACCCGACGAAAAATTACTCGCAGACGAACTCATTCGTTCGCAAACCATGCTGGAAACTCAACTCACACACGGTGGTTCACTGACGACGGAGAAAAATTAGCGAAACCATTAACCCCATGAATAATCATCAAGAAAACATCACACGAAAACGTTTGCTTTATTCTGAGAACTGTATATTATGCGGCGGATTTTTTGGGCAAAATTCATGGAGGCGTTGTGTCGCAGGACAACAATTATAGCCAGGGCCCCGTCCCTCTGGCGGCGCGGAAAGGCGTGATACCACTAACGTTTGTTATGTTGGGGCTCACATTTTTTTCCGCCAGTATGTGGACCGGTGGCACACTCGGTACCGGTCTTTCTTATAATGATTTCTTCCTCGCAGTTCTCTTCGGTAATCTTCTCCTCGGTATTTACACTGCATTTCTCGGTTTCATCGGCGCAAAAACCGGACTCTCCACCCACCTCCTTGCTCGTTACTCATTTGGCGTGAAGGGTTCCTGGCTTCCTTCACTGCTATTAGGCGGCACCCAGGTAGGCTGGTTTGGCGTGGGTGTGGCCATGTTTGCCATCCCGGTTGGCAAAGCGACGGGGATTGACGTCAATATCCTGATTGCGGTTTCCGGTCTGCTTATGACGATGACTATCTTTTTTGGCATCTCGGCCCTGACCATTTTATCTATCATCGCTGTGCCCGCCATCGTCATTCTTGGCAGCTACTCCGTCTGGCTTGCGGTGAGCGATGTCGGCGGTTTAGACCATTTAAAAGCGATTGCGCCGCAAACGCCGCTTAATTTCTCCACCGCTCTGGCGCTGGTGGTAGGCTCGTTTGTCAGCGCCGGGACGTTAACTGCTGACTTCGTTCGCTTTGGCCGCAATGCCAAAGGCGCGGTGCTGATTGCCATGGTCGCTTTTTTCCTTGGCAACTCGTTGATGTTTATCTTCGGTGCGGCGGGCGCTGCTGCAGTCGGACAAGCAGATATTTCTGACGTGATGATAGCCCAGGGCCTGCTGCTGCCAGCAATTGTGGTGCTCGGCCTGAATATCTGGACCACTAATGACAATGCGCTGTACGCATCGGGTCTGGGATTTGCCAATATTACCGGCCTTTCCAGCCGTACGCTGTCGGTGGCTAACGGCATTATCGGCACACTGTGCGCGCTGTGGCTTTACAATAACTTTGTTGGCTGGCTAACATTTCTGTCGGCAGCGATTCCGCCGATTGGCGGGGTGATTATCGCCGACTATCTGCTGAACCATCGCCGATATGCCGATTTCAGCAAAGCACGATTTATGACCGTCAACTGGATAGCTATTTTGTCCGTTGCGCTGGGCATCGCCGCCGGTCACTATATTCCCGGTATTGTGCCAGTCAACGCCGTACTCGGCGGCGTATTCAGCTATATCCTGCTGAATCCACTTTTCAATCGCAGCCTTGCTAAATCACCAGAGGTCAGCCATGCAGAACAATAACATCACCATCCGTCAGGCGCGTTTACAGGGACGCGAAGGATTATGGCAGCTCACGATTGAAAACGGGCGCTTCAGCCGGATTGAGCCTCAGGACGCAGCTCCATTGCCGCAGGGCGAAGTACTTGATGCCGAGGGTGGTCTGGCAATCCCACCGTTCGTTGAGCCACATATCCATCTGGATACCACGCAAACCGCGGGTGAGCCGAGCTGGAACCAGTCTGGTACGTTGTTTGAGGGTATTGAACGCTGGGCCGAGCGTAAGGCAATGCTGACTCACGAAGACGTAAAAGCGCGCGCGATGCAAACCCTGAAATGGCAGATGGCTAATGGCATCCAGTATGTCCGTACCCACGTTGACGTTTCCGATCCTACGCTAACGGCTTTGAAAGCCATGCTGGAAGTGAAGCAAGAGGTCGCGCCGTGGGTAGAGCTGCAAATTGTCGCATTCCCGCAAGAAGGTATTCTGTCTTATCCCAACGGTGAAGCGCTGTTAGAGGAAGCCGTGCGTTTGGGGGCCGATGTCATCGGCGCGATTCCCCACTTTGAATTTACGCGTGAATATGGCGTGGAGTCGCTGCACAAAATCTTCGCCCTGGCGCAAAAATACGACCGACTTATCGATGTGCACTGCGACGAAATTGACGATGAGCAATCACGCTTTGTTGAAACCGTCGCGGCGCTGGCGCATCGCTACAATATGGGCGAGCGCGTGACTGCCAGTCATACCACGGCAATGCACTCCTATAACGGCGCATATGCTTCCCGTCTTTTCCGCCTGTTGAAAATGTCCGGCATTAACTTTGTCGCCAATCCACTGGTGAATATTCACCTGCAAGGACGCTTTGACACTTATCCTAAACGCCGCGGCGTCACGCGCGTCAAAGAGATGCTGGAATCGGAGATCAACGTCTGCTTCGGTCATGATGACGTCTTCGATCCGTGGTATCCATTAGGCACGGCAAATATGTTACAGGTGCTGCATATGGGGTTACACGTGTGCCAGCTAATGGGATACGGACAGATAAATGATGGACTGAATCTGATCACTACCCACAGCGCGAAAACCCTGCACCTGCAGGACTATGGCCTGAGCGTGGGGAACACCGCGAATCTGGTGATTTTACCGGCTGAAAATGGATTTGACGCGGTTCGTCGCCAGACGTCTGCGCGGTATTCTATTCGTCATGGGCGAGTCATAGCCGAGACAGTCCCCAGCCAAACCACGCTGCACTTGACGCAGCCGGAAGCGGTGACGTTTAAGCGCTAAATTGTTATATCCCGTGTCGGATGGCGCCAACCTTGTCATCCGACACCGTCTCTCTCATCGTCAGGCGTGTAACAAGCTGGCGCGCACCTTAATCACGACTTTTTTGATTTCCCCTGGGTCCCCCACTGCACAACCCGGTTTATGCGGTTCACCCGGCATAAAAATTGCGAATCTTCCCGGCTTTAAGGTGAGCGCCTGCTCATCGGCAATGTGATTGCACAGTTGATAATCGTCCTCAGCATGTATCTCTTCGCACTGGCGAGCAGAATCGGTCATCCCGAACAGAATGCGTTCTTCACCGGACAACAGCACCTGAATATCAATGTACTGCTGATGCAGCTCCGCTTTCTTTTGCTCTGGGCTCTGCGTGACGAACTGCATGACGTTCATAAAAATATTATCGCCCTGCAGCTCATAGCATCCTGGTACTTTCTCCTGCGGCCTTGCCGCAACGGCCAGCGTTAGCGCTTCCTGCAATACCGGATGTAATCCGGAAGAAGGCAGTGAACGCAGCTCATCGGTCATCATCATTATTCTCCCCGGGCCAACAGCGCAGCCCCCAATAATCCAGCGTCATGACGGTAATGCGCTGCCAGTAATTCCACGTGATAGGCCGCTGGCTCTTGTGCCAGATAATGTTCCACCAGCGCCAGATACCCTTCAGCCAGCCCAACGCTGCCGCCAATGACCATGCACTGGCAATCGGTCATGGCCTTCACATCAGCGACAAGCCTTGCCAATGTTCGCGCTGAGCGATGGATCAACTGGCTTGCCTGCTCATCACCCTGCCCGGCACGGCTAAAAATAGTTTTGGCGTCGCATCCGGCAAGCGCGCCTTCAGCAGCCGCCGCGATCCCACGACCAGATGCGATCGCTTCAACGCAGCCCACACGCCCGCAGCCACACACGGGTCCATGCGGATCGGCCAGCGTATGTCCCAGATGCCCGGCCAGACCGCCGACTCCGGTCAGCAGTTTCCCAGCACTCACTACCCCGCCGCCCACGCCGGTGGAAACAGTAATAAACACCATATCGCGATACTCGCCGCCAAGCACATGATACTCAGCCCACGCCGCGGCCTGCGCATCATTGACCGCCAGCGTCGGCAAACCGGTGAGATCTTTTAGCGTTTGCCGCAGCGGAAAATGCAGCAACCCGCCGAGGTTATGCGGATTCAGCGCCAGCAGAGAACCCTCACGGATAATCCCCGTCGAGGCGATCGCCACCCGCTTCGCCTGCTCTTGTAGTGGCGCAATCAGTGCCTGTAACGCGGCGCGCAGCGCATCCGGCGTTTTGCTGGCAGGCGTTGGCAATTCACGCCGTTCGCGGATTTGCAGACTGCTGTCCACCAGCGCGGCAGCCAGTTTGGTGCCGCCAATATCAATCGCCAGCGTAGTCATGACGCAGCCTTCTGCATCGCGGTGATAAGCTTTTTATCCCACAGCTCAAATAACGACATCGTTCTTCCCTTTCGCTAGTTGCCCGGTTTAGCGCCGGGCAACCCGATTAACTTTTGGATTTCACCATGGTGCTTTTGTCACCGCCGAACGGCACGGCCCCGCTAAATGGCCGACCATCGATGGCATCATGCGTGCGTAACGCCTCAGGGCGCAGCCAGCGCTGTACGCGGGACGGCATATCGAGACCAATCAGCAGGATCACCACAAATGTCAGGCCGAAGGAGAGCGATCCCAGCGCAGTACCCAGATCCAGACGTTGTGCAATCAACGCGCCGATGATCGGCGCCAGTGCCCCGCCCAGCGCCCCAACGTTGTAGGTGAAGCCCAGACCCGCAGCACGCTGGTCGGTATCGAAATAGCCGCCGATTAATTTCGGTAAGATCCCGGAGATCCCCTGACCGAGCATTTGCTGGAAAAACAGCAGCAAACCGAGTACCCAGACGTTAGAACCACCGATCGCAAACACCGGAATAATCAGCAACTGCGAGGCCAAAAGACTGCAGACATAGGCTTTACGGGTACCCAGCCAGTCGCCAAGAAACCCACCGACGCAGCAACCGACCGCCGCGCCAAAGCCGCTAAAGAAGAGCACTCTGGCAACCGTTGAGGGGTCATACATGAGTTCGGTTTTCAGATACGTGGGCAGCAGCGCCTGAATCGGCCACGAGTAAAGGAAAGCGAACAGCACGACGACCATCAGCATGACGCCCGTGGGCCAACGCTTACCGCTGCTTTGCACCATAAAGCTAATGAAGATAAATGCGCATATCAGTCCGAGAATCGCCACGATAGCCGCATTTTGCAGATTGCCCGCAAAGCAGAACCACAACGCGGTTGCGGCGGCGAGAGTCATCAGAATATTGATAACCCGATGTTCGCCCCGGTAGAGAATGTCCACCATCGTCCGCACCGGCGCTTTGCCTTCGTGTTTCTCTTTCCAGTCTTCCGCTTCCGGAATATTTTTACGCAGCCAGAGGGCGAAGATAATCGGCAGAATGCCGATAAAAAACAGCGCGCGCCATCCCCAGACCGGGACCACCAGGCTGTAAACCTGGGCGGCGACCACGGCACCAACGGAGAAACCGGAGATCAGGAAACCACTGGCTTTGTTACGCAGGTGTTTAGGCCAGCTTTCAATGACATAGGTGGCGCTGGAGCCATACTCGCCGGCCATCCCCATCCCAATAACCAGGCGGGCGATAAACATGGTGGTGTAACCCGGCGCGAAGCCGCAAGCCAGCGTCCCTACAGAGAACAGTATGATGCTGGTAACCATCGCCAGGCGGCGTCCGTAACGGTCGCCCATGGCTCCCAACATTAACCCGCCAAACCAGCGGGAGATAAAGGCGGCTGAGATCAAACTGGCAGCCTGCACCGTCGTCAGACCGAATTCGCCTTGTACTTCCGTCAGCACAAGGGCGATTAACACAAAATCAAAACCATCAAGTAAATATCCCAGCCAGGCGGCGGAAAATGCCCGCCATTGCGCCCGATTGAGATGGCGATACCACGGGATGCTCTGGGTAGAAGTACTCATTTTACTCTCCCGACGATTTTTGTTGTTGTGCCGGATAGCGGCTTTGCCTTATCCGGCCTACGGTCGAAAATCCAGGCCGGGCGAGCGAAGCGCCCCCGGCGACCCGCGATTACGCCTTTTCCGCCAGCAGTTGGTTAGCCAGCGCTTTCAGTTCCGGCAGATAGCGTTCATCTACCGGGGCAAACGGCTTACGACACAGCGGAACAGAAACTACGTCCATATAGTGCAGTACCGTTTTCAGGCCACGGAACACGCCAACCTTAATGAGCAGATCGATAACCTTATTGCATTCAGTTTGCAGCTTTTGTGCCGTCCGGATATCGCCTTCTTTGAGCGCTTTCACAATTCCCTGATAACGCCATCCCATGATGTTGTAAGTGCTACCGATACCGCCATCTGCGCCCGCCAGCAAACCAGAAGCGAAAATCTCGTCATAACCGTTATAAAGCACCAGATCGGGATGAGCGCGGCGGATCTGTTCCATCTGATAGAGATCGCCGGAAGTTTGCTTCAGCGCGCCAACGCCAGGTAGCGTCACCAGCGTGTTGATCTGATCCAGCGTCAGTTTTACGCCGCTCAGCGCCGGGATGTTATAGACCACCATCGGCAATCCATTCGCTGAATCAATAATTGCGCGGTAATGATCGCAGTGCTCTTCGAAGCTGAACGGATAGTAAAACGGCGTGACGGCTGAAACCGCATCAAAGCCGTAGCGATACGCGGCGCTCGCCAGCTGCTGGCTCTCTTCGGTGCTCACCGTGCCAACGTGGGCGATAAGCGTCACCTTGCCTTTCGCTTCTTCGGCAACAATTTCCAGCACCTGCTCTCTTTCAACGCGATGTTGGACAAAGGCCTCGCCCGTAGAGCCACCGACATAGAGCCCATCAATACCCTGGCCAATGTTGAAACGCACCAGCCGGCGCAGGCTCTCAACATCCAGCCGCTGTTGGTTATCGAATGGGGTTAACAACGCTGGCATTACGCCTTTTAGATCTCTTGCCATAACTACCTCTGTCGATGATTAGTGTTATCTGACTGCATACCTTTATACCTGTTATACCAGATCAAATAAGCAGCAATACAATACAGAACGCTTATAGTGCGATCTGCTTCACTAAACTCTTCATCCTTCGAGCCGCCTCTGCGTTGGCTGCGTTCGCTCCCCCCGGTCACATAGTTATCTATGCTCCAGGGGACTCGCTCTCTTGCCGCCTTGATGCAACTTGAATGATTTTGAGTTTAAACGATCGTCAGGATCGCGATCACTTACGCAATTTTTTATTTTTGCTGAAGGCGTGCCAGGTTGCGGAAACGCTGTTGAGGTGTTCTTGCAGTGCGCGGTCAGCTTCTTCAGGATCGCGCTGGCGAATTGCGTCGACAATGGCGATATGCTGCTGATAACTCACGTTGTTGTGCTCATACAACTCTTGATCGGCAACGGTTGGGCGGGCAGCAATCAGCCAGTCTAACAGCGCAACATGGATAGCCATAAAGATGGGATTGCCCGGAATCTCCGCCAGCACGCGGTGAAAATCAACGTCCGAGCGAATGAACAGCGTATTGTCATCCAGCGACTGGCTGTTGATCTCCAGTGCTTTCGCCAGTCTGTCGATTTGCTCGTCAGTAGCATGTTCTGCGGCATATCGTACCAGGCTGGATTCAAAGAACAGTCGCAACTGCTCGAAGTGGGCTATGCCGCCGGGATGCGCGAGGAAATCTTTGGCCATACCGGAGAGCTCGCTGATAATGGTATCAGCCGAAGGACGCGAAACGCGGGCGCGCTCGCCGTTGTTGATTTGTACCAGGCCTTTGCGTTTTAACGCTGCCAGCGCTTCTCGTACAGAAGGACGGCCCACGTTAAAGAAGGCCATCAGCTCCCGCTCAGACGGCAGTTGTTCCCCCTCGCCAAATTCCCGACGACGGATCATCTGCTCCAGTTCTTCTTCAACCATCTCAGACAGTTTTTTACGCGCCAGCGGGCGATTGCGTAAGCTACGGCCAATGGTGGATGGAGAGTCTTCAGCTTGCGAATCAAATGCGTTCATAGGGTCCATTCAGCTAAGTCGTGGTGACAAACAACAGCGGGTTTATCCTAACACAGGATCGAAAGCAGGGTGAAATGATGGTCATCCAGACAGTCTGGCTTATGAATAATATATTTAATATTATATTTCGCTTAAACATGCTGATTATCTTTAATTAAACAAGACCATATCAGCTTCGTGAAATTTATGAATATGAACGTGATAATTTATCATAACCCACTATTTTATAACAAAAAATAAATTAACCATTGCATTAAAAATAAGATACCCACTCCATAAAAAGTGCCCAGAAAAATATAACATCCATTTTGACAACAGCATTATTACCGGATTTATCATCTTCCCTGGCATGGAGTGAAACAATGTTCGGCATTATTATCTCTGTCATCGTTTTATTAACGATGGGTTACTTGATCCTCAAAAACTACAAACCCCAGGTCGTGCTGGCCGCAGCCGGGATCTTCCTGATGATCTGCGGCGTCTGGCTGGGTTACGGCGCGCTGGTCGCTGACGATAAAAGTAGCGGCTATCTCCTGGTCGATATTTACAACGAAATTCTGCGTATGCTCTCAAATCGGGCGGCAGGGCTGGGGTTATCCATCATGGCGGTGGGCGGTTATGCCCGTTATATGGACAGGATGGGGGCCAGCAGAGCGATGGTTAGCCTGTTAAGCCGACCGCTGAAGCTAATCCGTTCCCCCTATGTCGTGCTGGCCGCCACCTATGTGATTGGTCAGATCATGGCGCAGTTCATTACCAGCGCTTCCGGGTTAGGCATGCTGCTGATGGTGACGCTTTTCCCAACGCTGGTCAGTCTTGGCGTGAGTCGATTATCCGCGGTTGCGGTCATTGCTACCTCGATGTCGATTGAATGGGGCATTCTGGAAACCAACTCTATTTTTGCCGCGCAGGTCGCGGGCATGAAAATCGCCACCTACTTCTTCCATTATCAGCTCCCCGTCGCCTCATGCGTTATTGTCGCTGTCGCCATTGCGCATTTTTTCGTACAGCGCCGATTCGATAAAAAAACGTTACCGGAAAACAACGGGTTCGCTGAGCAAAAGACGCTGGAAGATGTGCCCCCGCTGTATTACGCCATTTTACCGGTGATGCCGCTGATCCTGATGCTGGGTTCACTGTTGCTGGCACATATGGGATTAATGCAGGCAGAGCTGAATCTGGTGGTGGTGATGCTCATGAGCATGACGCTGACCATGTTTGTCGAATTCCTGCATAAACATAATCTGCGCGAAACAATGGATGATGTGCAGGCTTTTTTTGACGGCATGGGGACGCAGTTTGCCAACGTTGTCACACTGGTGGTCGCCGGTGAGATCTTTGCCAAAGGGTTGACGACTATCGGCACAGTGGACGCCGTGATTAAAGGCGCGGAACACTCCGGCCTTGGCGGCATCGGCGTGATGATCATCATGGCCGTGGTCATCGCCGCCTGCGCGATCGTCATGGGATCAGGCAACGCACCGTTTATGTCTTTTGCCAGCCTGATCCCGGATATTGCCGCCGGGCTGCATATTCCGGCAGTGGTGATGATTATGCCGATGCATTTTGCCACTACGCTGGCCCGCGCGGTATCACCCATTACCGCGGTGATTGTCGTAACTTCAGGGATTGCCGGCGTGTCGCCCTTTGAGGTGGTAAAGCGCACCGCTATTCCGATGGCAGTAGGATTTGTGGTGAATATGATAGTCACCATCGCGCTGTTTTATTGATTGCGGAGCCAGAAAACAGAACAGGCCCGAAAGGGCCTGTTTTTTATTTCACTATTTACTTCACTACGCGTAGCGCTGGGCGCCCGCCGCGAGGCGGCGGCGGAGTGTCATCCGGATCGTTGTCGTCGCTGTTGTCAGGCTTATCGCCATCAATAACCGACATAACCGTTTCACTCTCAAAACCAGACGCTTCGTTGTCGTCATCATTTAAGCTGGCGACATCTTCGTCGTAGGCGGCTTCCGGTTCAAACATCGTACCGGCGCCGTTTTCACGAGCATAAATAGCCAGAACCGCAGCCAGCGGGACGGAAACCTGACGCGGCACACCACCGAAGCGCGCGTTAAAGCGTACTTCGTCGTTTGCCAGTTCCAGGTTCCCCACCGCGCGCGGTGCAATATTCAGAACTATTTGCCCGTCACGTGCGTATTCCATCGGAACCTGCACGTCCTGGAGCGTCACATCCACCACCAGATGCGGCGTGAGCTGGTTGTCTAACAACCACTCATAGAATGCGCGCAGCAGATACGGACGGCGTGGTGTTAGCTGTGGCAAATCCATACAGGTTAACCCCGGCCCAGACGCATTTCACGTTCAGGCTCAGTCAGAGAAGCCAGGAAAGAATCACGTTCAAAGACGCGAGTCATATAACCTTTCAGTTCTTTCGAACCGGCACCGTTGAATTCAATACCCAACTGCGGTAAACGCCACAGCAGCGGCGCCAGGTAGCAGTCTACCAGGCTGAACTCATCGCTCAGGAAGTAAGGTTTCTGACCGAATACTGGCGCAATTGCCAGTAGCTCTTCGCGCAGGCGCTTACGCGCGACCTCGGCTTCAGAAGCGGAACCGTTCACGATGACGTTCATCAGCGTGTACCAGTCTTTTTCGATACGCTGCATGTACAGGCGGCTTTCACCACGCGCAACCGGGTAAACCGGCATCAGCGGCGGATGCGGGAAGCGCTCATCCAGGTATTCCATAATGATGCGAGATTCCCACAGGGTCAGCTCACGATCCACCAGTGTCGGTACGCTCTGATTCGGGTTGAGGTCGATCAGATCCTGAGGTGGATTGTCCTTCTCCACGTGCTCAATCTCGAAACTAACACCTTTTTCAGCCAGCACGATGCGGACCTGATGGCTATAGATGTCAGTAGGACCAGAAAACAGCGTCATTACCGAACGTTTGTTGGCAGCGACAGCCATGAAAACCTCCAGGTATATTCAGAATTTTTACTGCTACCAGCCACTCAGTGACCAGCCAGAAGTGATGTCACCCAGACTCAGGAAAGCCATTACTGTTTAAAATACAAACAAAAAATGAGCGATACCTGACATTTGGGCAGAAAATTGGATGATAGTTTACCAGATTTTGTGACCTTTGTGGTGAGTCGATTCTTGAAATGGGAAAAAAGAGGTGGCAATCAGCGGATTACCGTGGTTCAAGGGAGAGAAATAGTGATAAAAAAACCCGCCGAAGCGGGTTTTTTCGCAAATTGTTGTCTGCCAAAGCAGAAAGCAATTAACGTTTGGAGAACTGCGGACGACGACGTGCTTTACGCAGACCGACTTTCTTACGTTCAACCTGACGAGCATCACGGGTAACGAAGCCAGCTTTACGCAGTTCGCCACGCAGGGATTCGTCGTACTCCATCAGAGCGCGGGTGATACCGTGACGGATCGCACCAGCCTGACCAGAGATACCACCACCTTTAACAGTGATGTACAGATCCAGTTTCTCAACCATGTCGACCAGTTCCAGCGGCTGACGAACTACCATGCGGGCAGTTTCACGACCGAAGTACTGTTCCAGAGAACGTTGGTTGATTACGATTTTACCGTTGCCCGGTTTGATGAAAACGCGAGCTGCGGAACTTTTGCGGCGACCAGTGCCGTAGTATTGATTTTCAGCCATTGCCTATAATCCCGATTAGATGTCAAGAACTTGCGGTTGCTGTGCCGCGTGGTTGTGCTCGTTGCCAGCGTAAACTTTCAGTTTACGGAACATAGCACGACCCAGAGGGCCTTTTGGCAGCATGCCTTTAACCGCGATTTCAAGCACACGCTCAGGACGACGAGCGATCATCTCTTCAAAGGTCGCTTGCTTGATACCACCGATGTGGCCGGTGTGGTGATAGTACACTTTGTCAGTACGCTTGTTGCCAGTTACAGCAACTTTGTCAGCGTTCAGAACGATGATGTAATCACCGGTATCTACGTGCGGAGTGTATTCCGCTTTGTGCTTACCGCGCAGGCGCAGAGCCAGTTCGGAAGCCAGACGACCCAGAGTCTTACCGGTCGCGTCAACAACATACCAGTCGCGTTTTACGGTTTCTGGTTTAGCTGTAAAAGTTTTCATTAAAAGCTTACCCAAATAAATAAGTTACACGTAGGTGTTCACCCAAACGTTTTAGTCAGTTGAGGTTCACACGACAAAGTCCGGCAAACCTACCCCTTCGAATAGCCTATGCCGGCGAGAAAGTTTTGGGAAAAAACTCTCTTGTAACGTGGGGTCGCAAGATTATAGAGAAGTCAGGGTCAAAGATCGACCCCTTTATGTGATTTGCGGCAGGTTTAACCGGCTAAATGTTCCCGCTTCAGGTACTCCTCGCTTTGCATCTCCTGCAAACGCGACAAACAACGCTGAAATTCAAACTTCAGACGCTCGCCCTGGTAGATCTCATATAAGGGAGATGCCGCACTCACCACCAGCTTGACGTGGCGTTCGTAGAACTCATCCACCAGCGCGATAAAGCGCCGCGCTTCGCTTTCCATCAGCATCGTCATGACCGGCACATCGAACAACAGCACCGTGTGAAACAGACGCGACAGCGCAATATAGTCATGCTGACTGCGGGCATCGACGCAGAGCGTGGTGAATGACACCGCCAGCGTTTGGTTTTCGACAGCCAGCGTCTGCATCGGACGATGGTTAATCTCCAGCATCGGCGCATGTTCACCTTTGGTTCCCGCTAATGCCAGCCACAGCTTATCCATCTGCTGGCGGGTTTCATCATTCAGTGGCGACAACCACAAATGCGCCTGCGTTAAGGTGCGCAGACGATAATCGACGCCGGCATCGACATTCATAATGTCACAATGCTGCTTGATGGCATCAATGGCAGGAAGAAAACGCGTGCGTTGCAAACCGTTACGATACAGTTCGTCAGGCGGAATATTGGAGGTCGCCACCAGCGTGATGCCTCGGGCAAACAGCGCCTTCATTAAGCCGCCAAGCAGCATGGCGTCGGTGATATCAGAAACAAAAAATTCGTCAAAGCACAGCACGTCCGTTTCGGCCTTAAAGCGGTCGGCAATGATTTCCAGCGGATCGCTATGCCCCTGCAGGGCGGTAAGCTCTTCATGGACGCGCAGCATAAAACGGTGAAAGTGCAAACGCTGTTTACGCCCCCCCGGCAAACTATGGTAGAACAGATCCATCAGCCAGGTCTTTCCACGTCCGACTCCGCCCCACATATACAAACCACGCACCGGCGGGTTGGTCGGCGACTCACGCTTGCCCAGCAATTTGCCAAACCGCGCCATCAGACCACTCTCCTGCGGCGCAGGTCGAGCTGGCGTCGTTAGCGCCTGGAAAATGGTTTCCAGTCGATTCACGGCTTCTTGTTGTACGCTGTCGGGCTGATGAGTGCCCTCTTTAAGGGCTTGCTGGTAACGCGATGTCGGGGAAAGGCTTTGCATGATGTTATTGTTATTCCTTGAGAATCGATGTGCCGTCGCTCACGGTTGACGAAAAAAAGGCCGTTCTACATTACGTGATATAAACACGGGATTCCACTTCTACGGGATTAGCGGTTATAGTGGCATAATCAGGCGCAGGCATGGAGCCTAAAGCCAACACCCTACGGAAACACAAGACAACGGGAGATGTTCATGACCTGGGAATATGCGCTAATTGGGTTAGTCGTCGGTATCATTATTGGTGCTGTAGCCATGCGTTTTGGTAATCGTAAATTACGCCAACAGCAGGCATTGCAGTACGAACTGGAAAAAAATAAAGCTGAGCTGGAAGAGTACCGCGAAGAGCTGGTGAGCCACTTTGCCCGCAGCGCTGAATTGCTGGATAACATGGCGGACGATTATCGTCAGATCTACCAGCATATGGCGAAAAGCTCGAGCAACCTGCTGCCAGGTATGTCGCCGGAAAACAACCCGTTCCGTAATCGTCTGGCAGAGTCCGAAGCTGGCAACGATCAGGCGCCGGTTCAGATGCCGCGTGACTATTCTGAAGGGGCCTCCGGCCTGCTGCGTAGTGGCGCAAAGCGCGACTAAACGCACATCATTAAGAAATTTATTGGGCGCAGTAATTGCGCCCTCCGCTTCTCTTCCCGTCCCAGCTATTATTTAGTCGTTAGCCTCATTGTGACCAAACCGAAAATTCAATAACATCAAACTGTTTTGAATCATCTTCCGTTTACTCAAGGTACGAGAGCAGGATCCATGAAAAAACAAACCCAGCTGTTGAGTGCATTAGCGTTAAGTGTCGGGTTAACTCTCTCGGCGCCATTCCCGGCCGTTGCGTCGATTCCCGGCCAGGTTCCCGGTCAGGCTGCGCTTCCCAGCCTCGCCCCGATGCTGGAAAAAGTGTTGCCTGCCGTGGTGAGCGTTAGGGTCGAAGGCACCGCAGTCCAAGGACAGAAAGTCCCGGAAGAGTTTAAAAAGTTTTTTGGTGATGAGCTTCCCGACCAACCTTCACAACCTTTTGAAGGGCTGGGCTCAGGGGTCATTATTGATGCCGCAAAAGGCTACGTCCTGACCAATAACCACGTCATTAATCAGGCGCAAAAAATCAGCGTTCAGCTTAACGATGGCCGAGAGTTCGAGGCGAAGCTGATCGGCAGTGACGATCAGAGCGATATCGCCCTGCTGCAAATTCAACACCCCAGTAACCTGACGCAAATCGCCATTGCCGACTCCGACAAACTCCGCGTGGGTGATTTCGCGGTAGCCGTGGGTAACCCGTTCGGTCTCGGGCAAACCGCCACTTCCGGCATTGTATCGGCGTTGGGTCGCAGCGGTCTGAACCTGGAGGGTCTGGAAAACTTTATTCAGACCGACGCCTCTATCAACCGGGGAAACTCCGGCGGCGCGTTACTTAATCTCAACGGTGAGTTGATTGGCATTAACACCGCGATTCTGGCGCCCGGCGGCGGCAGCATCGGCATTGGTTTTGCGATTCCGAGCAACATGGCGCGCACGCTGGCGCAACAGTTGATGCAGTTTGGCGAAATCAAACGCGGTCTGTTAGGGATTAAAGGTACCGAAATGACCGCCGACATCGCCAAAGCGTTCAATCTGAATGTGCAACGCGGCGCGTTTGTCAGCGAGGTTCTGCCTAACTCAGGTTCTGCCAAGGCGGGGGTGAAATCCGGTGACGTCATTACCAGTCTCAACGATAAACCACTCAGCAGCTTTGCCGAACTGCGTTCACGCATTGCGACAACTGAACCAGGAACCAAGGTCAAACTGGGGCTACTGCGTAACGGTAAACCGCTGGAGGTTGAAGTCACCCTTGATACCAGCACGTCATCGTCCGCCAGCGCAGAAATGATCGCCCCTGCGTTGCAAGGCGCTACGCTCAGCGATGGTCAGTTAAAAGATGGCACCAAAGGCATCAAAATTGATAACGTTGAAAAAAGTAGCCCAGCCGCGCAGGCCGGTCTGCATAAAGATGACGTTATCATTGGCGTTAACCGCGATCGCGTAAACTCGATTGCCGAAATGCGTAAGGTGCTGGAAACGAAGCCGTCGATCATTGCTCTGCAAGTGGTTCGCGGTAACGAGAGTATTTACCTGCTCCTGCGTTAACGCATTAAACCGGACATCCCCTCCCCGTGTGATGTCCGGTAAACTCGTGATATGCTGCTGCCGTTCCCTTTTTTAATGACGCCGCCATCATGTTTGTGAAGCTTTTACGTTCGGTCGCGATTGGTTTAATCGTCGGCGCCATTCTGCTGGCGGCGATGCCCTCTCTGCGCAAAATTAATACTCTTACCACACCGCAGTTCGACAGTGCAGATGAAACGCCCGCCAGCTATAACCCAGCGGTTCGCCGTGCTGCACCTGCCGTCGTTAACGTTTATAACCGCAGTATGAACAGCACTGCGCATAACCAGCTTGAGATCCGTACGCTCGGCTCAGGCGTTATCATGGATCAGCGCGGCTATATCATTACCAATAAGCACGTCATTAATGATGCTGACCAAATCATCGTCGCATTACAGGATGGACGTGTATTTGAAGCGCTGCTCGTGGGCTCTGATACGTTAACCGACCTTGCGGTGCTGAAAATCAATGCGACTGGTGGACTGCCGACCATCCCCATTAATAACAAGCGTGTGCCGCACATTGGCGATGTGGTGCTCGCCATCGGTAACCCGTACAACCTTGGGCAAACCATTACCCAGGGGATCATTAGCGCCACCGGCCGTATTGGGCTGAACCCGACAGGACGCCAAAACTTCCTGCAAACGGATGCCTCCATCAACCACGGTAACTCCGGCGGTGCGCTGGTCAACTCATTGGGTGAACTGATGGGCATTAATACGCTGTCATTTGATAAGAGTAACGACGGCGAAACCCCGGAAGGTATTGGCTTTGCCATTCCGTTTCAGTTGGCAACCAAAATTATGGATAAGCTGATTCGTGACGGGCGCGTGATTCGCGGCTATATCGGCATCAGCGGTCGTGAAATTGCGCCACTGCACGCGCAAGGCAGCGGGATGGATCAAATTCAGGGGATAGTGGTTAACGAAGTGGCTCCGGACGGTCCGGCAGCCCAGGCAGGTATTCAGGTCAACGATCTGATCATTTCGGTCAATAATAAACCGGCAGTATCCGCTCTTGAGACCATGGATCAGGTGGCTGAAATTCGCCCAGGTTCGGTCATCTCCGTGGTCGTGATGCGCGATGACAAACAGCTGACGCTGCAGGTGACGATTCAGGAATACCCGGCCACCAACTAACGTCACGTCCTGGCTGCCTACTTACCATGAAAAACCGGAGCACATTGGCTCCGGTTTTTATTAGGCGATATCGTAGAGAGTTAGCACGTAATGCCTGATAGCGCGCAGCTTTCAGGCCTACAAATACACGCTGGCCTCTCTTCGCGTTACTTAACGAATTCTTCGCCCAGAGTAATATCTTTCTTCAGCGTGTCCAGCATGCCTTCCAGCGCGCTTTGCTCAAACGCGCTCAGCTTACCGATGGACTGACGCTCTTCTACGCCGTTTTTGCCCAGCAGCAACGGCTGAGAGAAGAAGCGAGCATACTGGCCGTCGCCTTCAACGTAAGCACATTCAACCACGCCTTTTTCGCCGCTCAGTGCGCGAACCAGTGACAGGCCGAAACGTGCTGCGGCCTGACCCATAGACAGGGTAGCAGATCCGCCACCGGCTTTAGCTTCCACAACTTCAGTACCCGCGTTCTGGATACGTTTGGTCAGGTCAGCCGCTTCTTGCTCGGTGAAGCTCACGCCAGGAATTTGTGACAGCAATGGCAGAATGGTCACGCCAGAGTGGCCGCCAATAACCGGGACTTCAACGTCGCCAGGCTGTTTGCCTTTCAGTTCCGCAACAAAGGTATTGGAGCGGATAATGTCCAGCGTGGTCACGCCAAACAGTTTGTTCTTATCGTATACGCCTGCTTTTTTCAGCACTTCTGCAGCGATAGCAACGGTCGTGTTTACCGGGTTGGTGATGATACCGATACATGCTTTCGGACAGGTTTTAGCAACCTGCTGCACCAGGTTCTTCACGATACCGGCGTTGACGTTGAACAGGTCGGAACGATCCATACCCGGTTTACGCGCGACGCCCGCAGAGATCAGTACCACATCAGCACCTTCCAGTGCAGGGGTAGCGTCTTCGCCGCTGAAGCCTTTGATTTTCACAGCAGTAGGGATATGGCTCAAATCAACGGCCACACCAGGCGTTACTGGAGCGATGTCATACAGGGAGAGTTCTGAACCTGAAGGCAGTTGGGTTTTTAACAGTAATGCTAGCGCCTGACCGATACCACCAGCAGCGCCGAGGACTGCAACTTTCATCCTAAACTCCTTATTATATTGATAAGCAAAGTGTCTATTGCTCCGCGGCGGCGACCTTAATTCACAAATCCAACGAATACAACAACCACGCGTCAAGAATGCGTAGTCACGCAAATTTGGCTTTTATGCATTTAACTTACGTAAAATAAAACCTAAGTTACGTAATTCAAAACCACCCGCCCAGTAGAGCAACTTTCCAACAGGTGCTGACAATATACCCTACCCACCTCTCAAAACAACATCAATTTGATAACAATTAATTTACTTTTAACCTTATTTGCGAGCCGTGACACAGGCATGTTTCTTGATAACGAAATTTGATAAAATTCCGCTCTTTCATAACATTATTTCAGCCTTTACCAGGGCAGACCGTTTGCATAAAAATTCATCTGTATGCACAATAATGTTGATTCTACCGCCATATTACGGGTGACTTATGCGAAGCTCGGCAAAACAAGAAGAATTAGTGAAGGCGTTTAAAGCGCTACTTAAAGAAGAAAAGTTCAGCTCTCAGGGCGAAATCGTCCTCGCCTTGCAGGATCAGGGCTTTGATAATATCAATCAGTCCAAGGTTTCACGCATGCTGACCAAGTTTGGCGCCGTGCGTACACGCAATGCGAAAATGGAAATGGTGTACTGCCTGCCGGCTGAGTTGGGGGTGCCGACAACCTCCAGCCCGCTGAAAAATTTGGTACTGGATATCGACTACAACGATGCGGTCGTGGTTATTCACACCAGCCCCGGCGCCGCTCAGTTGATTGCCCGTCTGTTGGATTCGTTGGGTAAAGCGGAAGGTATTTTGGGAACGATTGCCGGTGACGATACCATCTTCACCACGCCAGCTAAGGGTTTTACGGTAAAAGATCTGTACGAAGCCATTCTGGAGCTGTTCGAACAAGAACTGTAATACCTCCTTCCCCGTCGTCTCCCGGCGGGGAAAAACCTCTGCTTCCCCCTCTTGGTTCTATTTTCCACTGCCATTCGTTTAACAAATGGTGCGTTTAACCGCTAAAATTCGTTCACATAGTGAATATGAAGGCTGAAAAACGCACATTTTGCAAAATACAGTATCTCATTGATTTTAATTAATTTAATTCTATATGAATGTTAAAAACGCCAGTTTTAATTCCTTTAAGTTATAAAAAATAATCCCCTTAAAACCTAATAACCACAGAAACAATTAGCGTGGTATTAATTTATCGCGTTATTAGTGTATACTTGATTTTGTGATGAGGGTCACGAAACAAGACCCACAATAAAAGAATTCGACGAGGTAAATATCATGAAAATCAAAACTACTGTTGCAACTTTAAGTCTTCTTTCTGTTCTCTCTTTCGGTGCAAGCGCCGCGGTTACTCAGGTGAACTCACAAGAAGCACAGAACCTGCAATCCATGGGTAGCATCTCTGTATCTCAGATCGGTAGTTCACCAATGGATATGCGTCAGGCTATCGCCGCTAAAGCTGAAAAAGCGGGTGCCAGCAGCTATCGCGTCACTGAACTCCGTGAAGGTGCTCACTGGCACGCGACTGCAGAACTGTACAAATAAACCCTCGTCGTCTAAACCGACGACTTGCCCCCGCCTGCCGGGGGCTTTTTTATACCTTACATTGAGTGACGAACATTAAAACGCAACTGCCCTTCCAGCTCTTCTTCCGCTTCATCGAACAGTAATATTAATGCGCCATATCGCCTGCGTAGTTTGTCCGGCAAATGGACAAATTCAATCTCCACCGGCAGCGGCAAGACATCTCCGGTAACGACCTCCCACAGAGAATCTAAATCGACCACTTTTTCCCGGGTCAGACCAAATGCGCGCGTAAATTCGCGGTAGAAATCCCCCTGGTCTTCTATCTCGTCAAAATCAAACGTATAGATGTTCATCTATAGCCACCATCCCGACGCCAGTCACTCTACGGACCACCAATATGCAGGGCCTCCCGCATTTCAGGTAAGTATAGCCATAAAAAAACCGACGCTTCTGGCATCGGTTTTTTGTGCTTAATTGCTGGTCAGCGCGTGCTGGTATTTGTGTAGCATTCCACTGAGTCGTTTTACCGGCTCGGTCACCTGTGGAGGGGCTTGCCAGATGATTAACTTCTCCTGATAGATCTCAAGCTCTTCCAGCAACTGGCTAAAGTAGCGGCGGCGTTTATCGTCATTTCCTGCTGAAATCACATGATCGGCGGTGCGACGCAGCTGGCGATGGAAGGCAGATAAATCCTCATTTACCGGTACCGGCGCATCGCGCAAACGCTGATGCGCGATAATCATCGTCAGCGCCAGGCGAAACTTCGCCAGGTCGCCGGGGAATTTGTTCATCAGTAAAAACAACTGCTGATAAAGCGCCGGAAGGTGGTTTTCTTTACGACGAACCACGTTGGTAGTCATTGCAGAAACCGCCGCGGAGACAAACTGGTTGAGTAACACGCGACCAGTTCTGTCCCGCGAGTTATCGCGCACCAGCAGAATGACGATAAACGCCAGCACACAACCAACAATCTGCCCCAGCGCACTGTCAAGAAACTGGCTAAAGTGGAAGGTCATCGGGTTATCCAGCACGATGATATTAATGGTGCTGGCCAGCGCGCCCATCGATCCCAGCCGTCGTTTCTGCACCTCGATTCCCAGAAAGAAACCCAGCACGGCCAGGCTCAGACACAACAACAGCATACTTTGCTGCGTATTGGGGATAATCACCAGAAAATAGAGCGCCCCAAGTGGTAATGCCGCCAACGTACCGTAGATAAAATCTATCGCCACCATCCGAGGGTTAGGCAGGCGCATTGCCAGCGAGGTGACAACCGCAATCATAACCATCGCGCCGCTGCCGGATGTCCAGCCAGTCCACAGCCAGAATAAGGTGCCCAGCACACAGGAGAGCGTGGTACGCCAGAAGTTGACCATCGCATGGTGACGCTCGGCGGACTCCACTTTCACTACCGGCTCGCCTTGCAGGATCTCTTCTTCCGTCGCGCTAATTTTTGTATTACTCACCACACCGCGTTTCAGTAGCAAGTAGCGCGTCGCCGCACCTGCCCAGCTATAAATCGTTACCGGTGTTTCACGTTCGCCAGTCCAGACAATAACCCGACGCATCCGCTTCAACTGTTTATGGACATCCTGCACCGTTTCAACCGGCGTATCGAACAACTCGCGGAAGGTGTCGGTGATAAGTTCCGGGCGGGTATTTTGAATAAGGTAAGTTTCACAGGACTGAGTAATGAGCGTGAGCGACAGCGTGTTTAATGCTTTGAGTCTGCGATTAGCACGCACCCAACGTGAAGACTCCATATTGAGGTTGCTGCGCATGCCCTCCAGCGCCGCCGTTCGACGGACTAAATCGCCCCAGGCTTTGTCCACTTCTTCACTGTCGCCATGCTTTATACACAACTGCATAAGCTGATACTGCGCCACCAGCAGGCTGTCCAGTTCGACATCAATTTCCTGTTTCACCGAGCGGGGCGAAAAGAGCAGATCGGCAACAATGGCGCAGACAATCCCCATCACAATCTCGCTGCAACGCTCAAGTGCAAATTGCGGCGTCAACAACGGTTCAGCCTGGATAGTAATGACGATGATCAGCGCCGTATAACCCGAAAGTCCCCAGGCATAGGAATTCTCGATCTTCACCAGCGACGAGATCCAGGTACAAAAACCGGCCCAGATACAACACACCAGGATCATCAACAACGGAGCGCGGATCATGCTGATAATAATGATCAGGGCGGCAATACAGCCAATAAATGTGCCGACGATACGCAGCATCCCGCGGTAGCGGATGGCGCCTGAATAGGGTTCCCCACCGGCGGCAAAAGCCGGGCCTGCTGCCACAATTGCTGCGGTTAACACCGCCCAACGCGGAGTCTCAAGCTGAAAGTGAAAACCAACGAACAGCGCCAGGACAATTGCGCACGCCAGTTTTACCGCGAAGCGGATATGCTGGTTAGCAATGGAAAAAATACCCATCGCAATTAACCGAACTCGCGCAGGCGGTGCGCCATTTTACGGAAGAAGGATTCCTGACTGGCATCGCGATCCTGCTTACCGGTGATAACAACGGTAGCCGTCGTCCCGGCTGGCCACAGGGTTCCCTGCTGCTCATCAAGACGAATGCGCACCGGTACACGCTGTGCCAGACGGACCCATTCAAGATTGGAATCAATGGTCGCCATACCTTTTGCGTCTCGCGTGCTGCTGGCATTCGTTACGCCAGCCGCCACGCTATCAACGGTACCCTTCAACACATTATTGCTACCAAGCGGGGTAATTTCAGCGCGATATCCAGGGCGTACGCCTTCCAGCTTGGTTTCTTCCATATACGCCAGGACATAGAACGAGTGCTGTTTTACCAGCGCTACCGCCGTGGAGCCTCGGGTAATAAATTCGCCGCTGTAAACATTCAGGTTAGTCACCCAACCATCCGCTGGCGCACGAATAACGGTACGTTCAAGATCCAATTTTGCCAAATCGCGGGTCGCTTGCGCCTTCGCCAACTGGTGTAATACGGTTTGCAGTACGTTGTTAGACTGATCAATCTCTTCACGAGACATGGCCTGCACGCCCAGACGGTTACGACGACCGGCTTCCTGACGTTTTTCCTGCGCCAGAACCTGGTAATAAGAGACGTCGGCTTCAGCCTGTTCGAGGGCTTTTTTATAGCGCGGCTGGTCGATGGTAAACAGCACCTGATCCTTTTTCACCAGTTGGTTATCATGGACGTTAACGTTGGAAATAAGACCCGCAACGTCCGGCGCAATGGCGACGACATCAGCGCTGAAACGCGCATCACGCGTCCACGGCGACTCGGTGTAGAACACCCATGCGCGAAAAATAGCAATGAAGGCCAGAATGACCAGTACGAGAGTCATGGCCGTACGGGAGAGTTTTTTTGTTAGTGTTTTCACTTCAACCTCAAACGAACAGGCGCGTTATTAAATAGAACAGGCAGCAATACAGCGCGGTGTTAAACAGAGCCGGATGCCAGACAAAATCATAGATGCCAGTTGGAACCAGCACCCGGCGCACCAGCCAGAAAATCGCCAGTGACAAAAGCAATTCGAAAAAAATCGGTGGGAAGGACAGACCAAACACCACGATAACGGGAAACAGACTCATGTTGACCTTGGTAGCTTAAGAGAGTGCAGGTGATAGATTTTCTAGCGTATGTCACCGCAGAAAAGGGCAAGGAAGAGCCAGGCGAGAGCGACATAGCCGTTATTTGAATAATAATATATTAACGTAACTGTTATGCTGTTATCTATATTATGTGATCTAAATCACTTTTAAGCCAGAGTGAATAATGGAACGATTAAAACGTATGTCGGTGTTCGCCAAAGTTGTCGAACTGGGCTCCTTCACCGCCGCCGCAAGACAGCTGCAAATGAGCGTTTCATCGATAAGCCAGACGGTCTCTAAACTGGAAGATGAACTACAGGTCAAGCTGCTAAACCGCAGTACGCGCAGCATTGGGCTAACCGAAGCCGGTAAAATTTATTATCAGGGCTGCCGTCGAATGCTGCACGAAGCGCAGGATGTGCATGAGCAGCTGTATGCCTTTAATAACACTCCTATCGGCACATTGCGTATTGGCTGTTCTTCAACCATGGCACAAAATGTCCTCGCCGGGCTGACGGCGAAAATGCTGAAAGAGTACCCCGGCCTGACGGTAAATCTGGTCACCGGCATCCCGGCACCGGATTTAATTGCTGATGGCCTGGACGTGGTCATCCGCGTCGGCGCGTTACAAGACTCCAGCCTGTTTTCACGTCGTCTGGGAGCCATGCCGATGGTGGTCTGCGCCGCTAAAAGTTATCTCGCCCAGTTTGGCGTTCCGGAAAAACCTGCCGATCTCAGCAATCACTCATGGCTGGAATATAGCGTGCGCCCGGATAACGAATTCGAGCTTATCGCCCCGGAGGGGATCTCTACCCGCCTGATTCCAGAAGGGCGCTTCGTCACTAACGATCCGATGACGCTGGTGCGCTGGCTGGCCGCAGGCGCGGGTATTGCCTATGTACCATTGATGTGGGTGATCAATGAGATCAATCGCGGCGAAGTGGAGATCCTGCTTCCCCGCTACCAGTCGGATCCGCGTCCGGTCTATGCGCTGTACACCGAAAAAGACAAACTGCCGCTTAAGGTTCAGGTAGTGATTAACTATCTGACGGATTATTTTGTCGATGTGGCGCAGCTGTTTCAGGGAATGTATGGTCGAGGGAAAGAGAAATAAAAGAGTCCAGGCCGGATAAGGCGTTGACGCCGCATCCGGCAAGATGCCCGATGGCACTGACGCTTATCGGGCCTGGATCATGATGCTATGCGGTGCCGCCGACCGTCAAATTATCGACCTTCAGCGTCGGCTGGCCCACGCCCACCGGCAGGCTTTGCCCTTCTTTACCGCAAACGCCTACGCCGTTATCCAGTTTCAGATCATTACCCACCATCGAAATTTGCTGCATCGCTTCGATACCGGAGCCAATCAGCGTCGCGCCTTTCACGGGTTTGGTCACTTTACCGTTTTCAATCAGATACGCTTCGGACGTTGAGAACACAAATTTCCCGGAGGTGATATCCACCTGACCACCGCCGAAGTTCGGCGCATAAATGCCGTATTCGACGGATTCAATGATTTCCTGCGGCGTGGATTTGCCCGGCAGCATATAGGTGTTGGTCATCCGCGGCATCGGCAGGTGCGCGTAAGATTCACGGCGTCCGTTACCCGTTGGCGCCACACCCATCAGGCGCGCATTCAGTTTGTCCTGCATGTAGCCTTTCAGAATACCGTTTTCGATCAGCACGTTGTACTGGCCCGGTGTACCTTCGTCATCAATAGCCACGGATCCACGACGGTCCGCCATTGTGCCATCATCCACTACGGTACACAGTTCTGACGCGACCAGTTCACCCATATGACCGCTAAATACCGAGGTACCACGGCGGTTAAAGTCGCCTTCCAGACCATGACCGACCGCTTCGTGCAGCAGAACGCCAGGCCAGCCAGCGCCGAGTACCACCGGTAACGTACCTGCCGGCGCGGCTACTGCGGACAGATTGACCAGCGCCATGCGCACAGCCTCTTTCGCCCACGCGTCGGCACGAACGTCACCATCGAGATCGCCAAGGAAATAGTCATAGCCAAAGCGACCGCCGCCACCGCTCGCGCCGCGCTCACGTTTACCGTCTTCTTCGACCTGTACGCTGACGGACAAACGCACCAGTGGACGGACATCCGCGGCCAGCGTACCGTCGGTCGCCGCCACCAGAATCAGCTCATAAACACCGGTCAAGCTGGCGGTCACTTCCTGAACGCGCTTGTCAGCAGCACGCGCAACGCGGTCAACGCGACGCAGAATATCCAGTTTCTCTTCGCGGCTCATGCTTTGTAACGGATCGACCGAAGTGTAAAGCGCCTGATGCTCTACCGCACCCAGCGTTTTTACTTTGCCGTCACCACTGTCGCGCACAATAGTCCGGGCAGCATGCGCACTTTGCTCCAGCGCCAACAGGCTAATCTGGTCTGCATAAGCAAACCCCGTTTTTTCGCCGCTGATGGCGCGTACGCCAACACCCTGATCGATATTGTAAGAACCATCTTTAATGATGCGATCTTCTAAAACCCAGGATTCGTGATAGCTCGACTGAAAATAGAGATCGCCGTAATCGAGACGGCGTTCGGCCAGTTGGCCCAGAATGGCAAACAGATCCTGATGTTTCAGGCCATTCGCCGCTAGCAATTGTTCACTTACCAGGTTCAGACTCATCGTTTTGTTACTCATTTAATTCTGCCGGATGGCGGCAAAAACGCCTTATCCGGCCTACGTTGTTAGGCTACTGTAGGCCGGATAAGCGCTGCTCCATCCGGCAATACTATGTACTGAGATTGGGGCAATTACTTGCCCCCGTCAAATCATTGCTGGCTTTCTTTGCGCGGCTGACGCAGAACTTCGTTAATCTGCGGCTTATCAACCGGACCGGTGATACGGTAACGCAGAATCGAAACTTTACTCCACAGCGGCCCCAGAACCTTACTGGCGGCAAACACCGCCGCGCCGACAATCGGGTTGACGGCGAACGCGGCGGCAACCCCAACGGTGGCAGAAATTTCAGGCGCGACAACCGCTTCCATATCCAGTTCGCGGCGTACCAGATTCACCGAGCCTTTCATCGCGATGTCAGCTTCCAGACCGTCCACCAGCGTGTCGTCGGTATGCATCACACCATCCTTAATCCACGCCGTGCTGCGAATGGAGTCGAAATAGAAGCCTTCACTGAAGGTATCGCTAAAATCAAAGCGCAGTTTACGTAGCAACGCGTCAAAGCTTAACAGGCGTAACAGTTGCCCCGCATGTCCGGTACTAAGTTCGGTAAGCTCACCTTTGCCCAACCGGGTGCGCAAAATCCCATTCAGCGACGCTTCATCCGGATCCCACGGTGGATTACGCCAGTGCAGGTCGTACTCCACATTGAACGAAGAGTTACGAATCGGCGTCGATACGCCAAAGAAACCGGCGGCAGAGTCAATTTTTTTGCCGTTCAGTTTTCCCTTCAGTGACGTACGCTCTTTACCCGGCACATTCACCCATTCACCATCGGCAGTCAGTCTGGCAAAGCCGGTATCCAACAGACCGTTGCTCAACGAGAGCGTATCGCCTTTGATCGCCACATCGGCATCAATACGTCCATATTTCTGTCCCCACAGCCAACACTCTGCACAGCGGAGTTGAACATCCGGCCAGCCACGGAAGCTGACGTTATTGATGGTAGAGAAAGGCGACGCTGGCGCTGTGCCGGGAGAAGGCTTTGCGGCGCTCGGGTTGTAATAGAGGTATTTAATGTTCGCCAGCCACGGGGCGTTATTGCGCATAGCCAGCGTGGCGTTGATCTCACGCCCCTGCGCCTGCACGCTGGAACCGTTGCCCGAAGGCTCAGACACAATACTTAAATTGTTCCACTGCTGCCCCCCCAGGGATAACGATGGCGTACGTACCGTGATGCGTTGCGGGAAGTTGGCGTTCGAGCCAACGTTATCCGCAGCGCCTTTCTGGAACAAGGCCAGCCATTGCGCGCCGTCCATAGGGGGAAGATTGAGCTCAATGCCTTGCTGATCGGGTAACGCGGGCACGGTGCGGCTTTCCGACGTCCAGATAGCGCGGTCAAGGGTCAGCTTCTGATTCAGCAGCCAGTGGCTGTTGAAGTGATTCTTGCTCCCTGCGTTGCCGGTGAGATCAAAGCTGCGCAGATTGCCGTTGGCCTTCACGTTTACCGGCAGCGCCTCACCGGCCGCCTTATTCAGTGGAGCAGGTAAGTGACTACTTACATTCTTCAGGTCACTCTTTAACGCAATGTCGTAGGTCGCCCCGGCATGATACGGAAGATTGATATCCACCTTGCCATTCCACGCCATACTGCCGCTTAACGCATCGTTCACCTGCGTCGGCAAAATCCCCATACGGTTTGGCTGCCAGTCGCCTTGCAGATTCACCGCCACCTGATAGGCTTTGGCCCCTTCGGTAGTGGAAAAATCGACGTTCAGCGGCTGATTAAACCAGTTTGCCGTCATCGGCTCACTCTGCAGATCGCCGTTCACAAAGCTGAATTTACCGGTCAAATTCTTCAACGTGCTGTCGAGCGGTTTAATAAACAGACTGTTATTACGCAGATTGACATCACCTTTGGCCGTAACCAGCGAGCCATCCAACGGGATATCGAGATGTAAGCGAGCATTCACATCGCCATCAATCTGCAACTGCTCAAGCGTGGCGCCAAGAGAATCTTTTAGCGGCGTATCATCAAAATAAGGTCCAACCGCTTTGCCCGGCCCGTTGATGTCGGCATCAATCAGCAGTTTTTCTTTTGCATAGTCGGGAATATTGGCCGTCAGATTGCTGGCTTTTACGCCGCCTAAATTAACGCCATCCGTTTTCATCCACAGACCGTCGTTAATGAAGTTCAGTTCAATATTGAGGTCAGTCAACGCAGGCCAGTCGGGCTGAAAGGCGAATTTAGCATTGCGTAACGGCACCAGGACCTGAAACTGCCCTTCATTATGCAGATATGGGAACAAATGCGGGTTACCGCCATACACCAACGTGGCATTATCCGCTTCGCCGCCCTGAATCGCGCCGCTGAGGTAGTCAACCAGCTCTTTGCCCATCAGATTTTCCGGGAAGTAGCGCCAGGCCTGAGAGCCGTCATCAGTACTGATCCCCGCCAGAATGCCTAACCATGGCTCGTCACCGGTCGGTTGCAGATAGCGAAAACCACCGCGCGCATGTACCGCTTTCGCTTTGACATCAATGTTGCGCCCATCTAACTGAAAACCTTTATCATTCTTCAGCCAGCTTAGCGTCGCCACGCCGTTTTCTATTTCCAATGGTGCGCGGAAGACGCTCTCATACGGCATGCGGGCTTGCTTGATGGAGGCGGTAAGCGCACCATTTTCCACGCTGCCCGAAAGCGTACCGGAGAAATGCTCCGCCCCCGGTAACAACTTCCACTGTTTCCAGGCCAGATTGGTCCACGAGGACTGGAAACGGGTCTTTTCTGTTGCCTGTAATGGGATATCCAGCGCCAGCACATCAATTTTGCCGCTTGGCTGCGTGGCGCGCCAAATATCCCCCAGCGCTGGCGATAACTTAGCCGCCATCGGGCGCAGCCCTTCTAATCCAGCCAGCTCCAGATTGCTGGCGCGAATGCGTAGCTCGTCACTGCGCTTGTTATTCTCACCACCGACTTCCTGCTCAGGGATCCAGGCCAGCGTTAACGCCCCGCTTGGCCAGGGTTTATCATCCATGGTGATACGGGTATCGGGAATAGAGAATTGCCAGCCCGGCTGTTCGCGGCTAATGTGCGCCGTCAGGTTATCCACGGAGAGCGTATGCGTGCGGTTGTTACCCAGCCAGCTGGCGCCGCCTTTCTTCAGCCAGACATCGCCTCCGGAAACGACGCCTTTATTGATCGTCATCCATGCTTCCAGGCTAAAACGCGCGGTTTGCAACGCGACATTATCCTGCATCCATTTGCCCAGCCACGGTTTGACGTCAATGTCGTCTGCCTGCAGCCAGACCCGACCATTATTCAACAGCCCATTGTCGTCGCGCAGATCCATGCGCACCTGCATAACGCCATGTTGACCGGTCAGACTGGAGAGACTGACCTGCCCCTCAGCGCGATGCCGGTTTTTACCGTTCAGCCAGGTAAGCTGTGGGATCGCCAGTTCAGCGCGCTGGCCTGAGAGGGTTAAAAAGCTGATTTGACTGTCGCGGAGATCGAAATGATCGAACTGACGCAGGAAGAGATCGCTGAGGTGACCCGCTTCAATTCCATCACCGCTTTCACTACTCTGGATAGGGGTATTGGTGCGCAACTGCAATTGCCAGAAGGTGAGATCGCGAAACTGCCAGCGCATGTGCAGTAAACTTTGCCAGACATCCAGCGCTAACGTGACGCGTTTTACCGAAAACTCACCGCCGTCTTTGAGCTGAGCGTGGATATCACGCGCTTCAAGCGTAGGGCCGAAATTTTGCCAGTTGGCGGATAGCTGGCTGGCGGTAACGGGCAGGCCAGTCGCGGATTCAATCTTACCGAGAATGGCCGGACGCCAGCTATCAAGATGAGGTAGCGCAAGGCGCAGTCCACTGACCATCAGCGCTGCAATGACAACGAATGCGGCTCCAGTGAGCAGTAATATCCCCGGCAATCGCCTCACGCGCCTCTCCTTGTCTGCAAAAAAATGTGACTCACACCCCTTGAGTGTATATTGCCGGATGGCGGCGCTTGCGCCTTATCCGGCCTACATGCGCTGGTGCTACTACTCAATTACATCATTACGACGTCGAACTGCTCCTGGTTATAGAGCGGTTCAACCTGGACTTTGACCTGTTTACCCACAAAGATTTCGACTTCCGCCAGCGCATGCGACTCTTCGCCTTTCAGGGTTTCTGCCACTGCCGGAGATGCATAAACCAGGAAGCGATCGGAGTCGTATGCATGGTGTACGCGGACAATTTCGCGCATGATTTCATAGCATACGGTTTCCACCGTTTTCACGGTACCGCGTCCATGACAGGTAGGGCACTCATTGCACAGCACATGCTCCACGCTTTCACGCGTGCGCTTACGCGTCATCTCCACCAGGCCCAGCTGTGAAAAACCGTTAATGCTGGTTTTTACGCGGTCCTTGCTCAGAGCCTGCTCCAGAGAGTGCAACACCCGGCGCCGATGATCTTCATTATTCATGTCGATAAAATCGATAATGATAATGCCGCCCAGGTTACGCAGACGCAGCTGACGCGCAATGGCCTGCGTTGCTTCAATATTAGTATTAAAAATAGTGTCGTCGAGATTACGATGTCCAACAAACGCGCCGGTATTGATATCCACGGTGGTCATCGCTTCGGTTTGATCGATGATCAAATAGCCGCCGGATTTCAGCTCAACCTTGCGTTCCAGCGCGCGCTGGATTTCATTCTCAACGTCAAAGAGATCGAAAATAGGCTGACGTCCGCTGTAATGCTCCAGCTTGCTGGTCATCTCGGGAATGTACTCCGCCGTAAATTCCAGCAACGCCTCATAGGTCAGGCGAGAGTCGACGCGGATCCGATCAAGCTGGGCATCGGCAAAATCACGCAAAACGCGCTGCGCCAGCGCAAGTTCGCCATACATCTGGTAGCGCGTTTGCGGACGTTTTTTGCGCTCCATGACTTTCGTCCAGACGCGCTTCAGGTAGGCAGCATCCGAGGCCAGATCCTCTTCGCATACGCCTTCCGCCGCTGTACGAATAATAAATCCGCCCTGCTCATCACAGTAATCGGCTACCACTTTTTTCAGACGTTCGCGTTCGCTTTCGCTTTCGATACGTTGGGAAACGCCAACGTGCGACGCGCCCGGCATAAAAACAAGATAACGGGAAGGCAGCGTAATGTCCGTCGTCAGGCGAGCGCCCTTAGTACCCAGCGGATCTTTTACCACCTGTACCATCAAATCCTGGCCCTGGCGAACCAGTTCAGAAATGTCGCGCACGGTGAACTGTTTTTGTTCTTCACCGGCCACGCATTCGGTGTGTGGCATGATGTCTGAAGCGTGAAGAAATGCGGCTTTATCCAGTCCAATATCTACAAAAGCCGCCTGCATACCCGGAAGTACACGACTTACACGACCTTTGTAGATATTGCCTACGATTCCACGTCGCGCCTCACGTTCAATATGAATTTCCTGCAGAATACCGCCATCAATGTAAGCCACCCGTGTTTCCGATGGCGTTACGTTTACCAACAATTCAGCCGTCATGTTTATCCCTTTGCTCACGCAGTGCGTTAAAATTGGTCAGCAACTCATACGTTTCTACCAGCGGTAAGCCGACTACGGCGTGATAGCTGCCATTTATCTTCCTGACAAAACAGCCACCCAACCCTTGAATACCGTATGCACCTGCTTTATCCATTGGTTCACCGCTGGCAACATAACCCGCGATGTCCTCATCGGTGAGTGCTCTGAATGTCACTTCCGTCACCACCAGACAGTCCAGACTGTGCTGGCGATCGGCCAATGCCACGGCGGTCATGACCTGATGCGTGTTGCCCGACAGCTTACGCAGCATTGCGGCGGCATGGGCGGCGTCGTGCGGTTTTTCCAGCACTTCGCCGTTAAGAATAACAATGGTATCCGCACCCAATACCGGCAAATCGCGCTGCGCCAACGCAACGCCAGCCTGCGCTTTTTCGCGCGCCAGACGAGAAACGTACTGCTGCGCGCTTTCCTGCGGGTGCCGCTGTTCTTCAATCCCAGGAACCAGCCGTTCAAACGTGATACCAAGTTGAGCGAGCAGTTCCTGACGACGTGGAGAACCTGAAGCAAGATACAGAGTATTCATATCAACCTTTATTGCACCGCAAACTGCTGACGGATTTTACGCATCAGTAAGAATAGCCATGGCCAGAGCACACCATTCACTACACTACTCCAGAACACTTCAGGTCTGAAAGAGACATTGATCACTAAAAACTCGGCCCAGAAAACAATAATATCCACGACCAGTGATAACAACACGACCACCAGCGCCTGTTGCCAGAGCGCGAGGTTGCGGAATAGCTGGAATTTCAGCGCGACCAGATAGGCAATGATACTCATCGACAAGGCCCGCACGCCAAGCGTGGAACCGCTAATGAGATCCAGTATGGCACCCACCACGAACCCTGTGCCCACATTTACGCGATGCGGTAGCGCCAGAATCCAATACAACAAGATGAGCAGCACCCAGTTTGGCCGGAAAACAATAATGTCATCCGGCCAGGGCATAACTTGCAGCAACAGTGCAATAAGGAACGAAAGCCAAATAACCCAACGCCCCTGGCTACGATAGCTTGCCACTTACTGTCCTCCCGGCTTACGCGGAGCAGGTTGTGGCGGCGTGGTGTCCGTAGGCGCGGTAGTGACGCCTGTAGCAGGTGCCGGTACTGGCGCAGGCGGCCCCATGGCATCTGGCGCAGGCAGAACTTGCGGCATCATTTGCATCAAACGTTCATTGGCAACACGGTGTACTTCTTCCGGCGTCATCGGATTGGCGCCATTACGATCGGCTCCCCACAACAGCAGCAGATAGCGCAAACGCTGCAAACCCGCGGTCGGACGAGCCTGAATGACGGTATAAGCACGCTGAGTGTCCAGCTTAACGGAAGAAACAACAGCAACCGGATAACCTTCCGGGAAGCGTCCACCCAAACCGGAAGTCACCAGCACATCGCCAACGCGAATGTCGGTGTTCGCCGGCAGATGTTCGAGCTGAAGATCGTCCGTACAACCGTTGCCCGCAGCAATGACGCGAATATCGTTACGCAGAACCTGGATTGGCAGAGCATGCGTCGCATCGCAAATCAGCAGTACGCGGCTGGTCAGTTTTGCTACAGCAACGACCTGACCCACTACACCTTTGTCGCTGATAACTGGCTGACCTTCGTAGACGCCGTTAACGCTCCCTTTGTCGATCACGACCTGATCGCTGTATGGGTCATTAACCGTTGAGATGACCTGCGTCACCATCTTTTGTTCGTCCTGACGCAATGGCGATCCCAGCAGCTCGCGCAAACGCGCGTTCTCCTGTTTATATTGCCCCAGCATCAGCAGCTCGCTATTTTTCAGCAGCAGTTCCTGACGCAGCGCCCGGTTTTCAAGTTCGAGTTGGTCACGCGAAGCCAGCGTTTGCGACACGCCGTCGAGTAATTCACGAGGACCATTAGAGATAAAGTAGAAAGGACTGACGGCGGTATCCATGTACGTTCGGATTTGACTAAACGTACCCAGGCGGCTGTCGGCAATAATAACGCCGAGCGCCACCAGCACCGCCAGAATAAGGCGAATCTGTAGCGACGGGCCACGGCTAAAAATTGGCTTCATAGTCTATGCGTATTCTCGTATCAGAGCGGAAGGGCAACCCGCGGGCCACCCTACCTGCGTCCGATTACTCTTCGCTGAACAGGTCGCCGCCGTGCATATCGATCATTTCCAGTGCTTTGCCGCCACCGCGCGCCACGCAGGTCAGCGGATCTTCAGCAACAACAACTGGAATACCGGTTTCTTCCATTAACAGACGATCAAGGTTACGCAGCAGCGCACCGCCACCGGTCAGCACCATACCGCGCTCGGAGATGTCTGACGCCAGCTCTGGCGGACACTGTTCCAGAGCAACCATTACCGCGCTCACGATACCGGTCAGCGGTTCCTGCAGCGCTTCCAGAATCTCGTTGGAGTTCAGGGTAAAGCCGCGTGGAACACCTTCTGCCAGGTTACGGCCGCGTACTTCGATCTCGCGGACTTCATCGCCCGGATAAGCGGAACCGATTTCGTGTTTAATACGTTCTGCGGTGGCTTCACCGATCAGAGAACCGTAGTTACGACGAACGTAATTAATGATGGCTTCGTCGAAGCGGTCACCACCAATACGTACGGAAGAAGAGTAAACCACGCCGTTCAGGGAGATAACGGCAACTTCAGTGGTACCACCACCGATATCCACAACCATTGAGCCGGTTGCTTCAGAAACTGGCAGACCCGCACCAATCGCGGCCGCCATCGGCTCTTCGATCAGAAAGACTTCACGGGCGCCTGCGCCCTGAGCGGATTCACGGATCGCACGGCGTTCAACCTGGGTTGCGCCAACCGGTACACACACCAGTACGCGCGGGCTTGGGCGCATGAAGCTATTGCTGTGCACTTGTTTGATAAAGTGCTGGAGCATTTTTTCAGTCACGAAGAAGTCAGCGATAACGCCGTCTTTCATTGGGCGAATTGCAGCGATATTGCCCGGCGTACGACCCAGCATCTGCTTCGCATCATGACCTACTGCAGCCACGCTTTTCGGCGAACCGGCACGATCCTGACGAATGGCCACAACAGAAGGCTCATTCAATACGATGCCTTGTCCTTTTACATAAATAAGGGTATTCGCGGTACCCAGGTCAATGGACAGGTCATTGGAAAACATGCCACGAAATTTTTTCAACATACTAAGGGATAATCCTGAAAGCTGGGGCGGAAAACAAAATCCGCTTACTTTACCAACCACACGCAGCAGCGACAAGGCGCAAAAATCATCTGCTACGGTGAAAATTAGTGCAGTTCGTTTCCTTTGTTACAAAACCGGCCTGAGTCCATCAGGGCTGAAAAAATCAGCAGCATTCCTCGCTTTTGTTTGCAACCTGTCAAAGGTCATTCACCTGCATGTTTGCTGTTACAACCTGGCGAGCAGACAAGCACACCCCCAGAAGGCACAGCGCGCGTTATTCTACGTGAAAACGAATTAAACGGCAGGTTAAACCGAATATCTTTGCGAATATTTTTTCACGTTAGTGTCAAGTGGCTGTGATGCGGCAAAAAAATCCCCTTGCCCACCAGCAACTCCGCGTTCCGTCAGCGTATGCCACTCGCTACGCGAACGAACTCCCGTGGCATAAACCTGCGTTGGCGTGCCTGAACAGGCCTCCGCCAGGCTTTGAACCAACAGTTGGTTTTCGGTTCGCTTATCAATATTCCTCACCAGGCTTGGATGCAGCTTCAATAACTCAACGTTAAGCTCTTTAATCCAACTGGTGCTCACCAGCGTTAAACCGGCCTGCGTAACGGCGATCCGTACCCCTAGCGCATCCATCAATCGGATGACGGGCTGTAATCGGCTGATATGTTGACAAACATCTGCCTCAGCAAGTTCAATAATTATGCGTTTGCGTAGTGATTTTTCGCACTGCATCAACGTATCACGCAGCCAGCGCTGAAAACGTGGGCGAATTAGCGATTCAACCGTTATCTGCATCGCCAGGCTTTCCTGCGGCCAGTAGCCCAAAAGCAGGATCAGACGACTTAACTGTAAACGGTCATACTCTTCAGCCAGGCCAAACTGCAGCACCATCGGCATATATTCCGCCGAAATAACCTCTTCGCTGCCATCAAAAATACGGCACATCAGTTCCCGGTGGTGTACCCGTCCTTCACGCGTTACCGCAGGTTTTTGATATATTCTCGGCCCGCCCCGGCTGAGCATCTGTTCAATCAGCGTCCGCCAGCGCACGTTGCCCCGGCCTTTTTCCGGCAGGGAGTCATCATAGACCGACCAGCTGTTCCCACCCTGCAGGACCGAATTCCGGGTGGCGGCCTCAGCATGATCCATCACCTGTTCCGTCGACTGACCACTGCGGCAAACGCAAATGCCAATATGAACCATATCGGCACGATCGATCATTTTATTAGTCGGAAGCGCATCGACCGCTTTTAATAATTGCCCGGCGATGCTTTCGGCTTCTTTCAGCGTGCGATGTGGCAACAGGATGGCAAAATCGCTACGGTGGTAGCGCGCCAGCAATGCCCCCGGATAACGCGTCATAAACGTCGACAACAAATTGATTAGCGTTGAAATTTGTTCTTCCGCCAGGGTGATTCCCCAGCTATCTCGCAGCAGAGTAAAGTCCGGCAGACGCACCATCATCACGACGCCATGCGCTCCCACCTTTTCTTGATCTTCCAACAGCGTGGCCAACTGGTTATCAAAAAACAGACGGTTACTCAGCCCGGTTTTTGTATCCTGCGCAACATAGGAACGAATCAGGGTGTCCAGTCGGCTGCGTTGCTCGCGGGCATTTTGAATTTCAGTCAGCAACATATCGAGCGCACTGCTGGTGCGCGCTGGCCATTCATAGACCGTTCCTCGTACATTCGACCCGCGTTCACCGTTCAGAATACGCGTGGAACGAATCTCCAGTAACTCCTGGCCTGAAAGCTGACGCTGAAGCCAGCGTACCGACAAAAAGAGCATCAGAATAATAAACGCAATGGCCAGTGTGAGCGGCGCGGTAGTCAGTAGCGAATGGAAATAGTTGCCCATCGGATCCTGATAAACCAGGCGAACTGACATGCCCGGATGCTTGACCAACGGTACGGTGATGTCGCGGTAGAGGTTGTTCGTTCCTGCCGGACGGTAGCTGCTGGTTCGGGAGTGGTCATACACTATATGCTCCCCTTGCAGCAACTCGATACGCACGATATCAACAGAAACCATCAGTTCATCGATTTGCGGCGTCAGCGAAACGAAATCGCGGGAGACAAGATGTGTATCAATCGCCGTCGCCACCGCCTGCACTCGCGTAGTAAACTTATATTGAATAGCGTTGTAGAAACTCAGCGAGCAGCCAATCAGAGTCACAAAGATCGTTAACCCAGTAAGCAGCGTGACAAAAGCTGAGAATTTCGTCGTTAATCGCATCCTTGTGTTAACTCCGACAGTTATGAAACAGGTGTGAAAGAGATAAAGCGACTCGAAAATGCAAAACTGAACGCAAAATCCGCCAATTTATGCAAACTGTGGGGGCATACTACCAAATCAGGTATATCTGGCAATTTATTGCGCAGAATCGGCATCATGTTTTGATTAGCGAGTATAGTCTTCATTAACAATTTTCCAATCCACTATACGAATTGAGGACAGGTTATGCAGGCTTTGATCTTAGAACAGCAGGACGGAAAAACCCTCGCATCCGTTCAACCCCTCGACGAAAACCAGCTCCCGGAAGGCGATGTAACGGTGGATGTCCACTGGTCGAGCCTGAACTATAAAGACGCCCTGGCTATCACTGGCAAGGGTAAAATCATCCGCAACTTTCCGATGATTCCTGGCATTGATTTCGCCGGTACCGTGCGTGCAAGCGAAGATCCCCGTTTTCATGCGGGTCAGGAAGTCTTACTGACCGGCTGGGGTGTGGGTGAAAACCATTGGGGCGGGCTGGCTGAACGTGCGCGCGTCAAAGGCGACTGGCTGGTAGCGCTGCCGCAAGGGCTGGACGGGCGCAAAGCGATGGTCATCGGCACCGCCGGTTTTACCGCCATGCTGTGCGTCATGGCGCTTGAGGATGCAGGTATTCGCCCGCAAGACGGTGAGATTGTCGTCACCGGCGCCAGCGGCGGCGTGGGCAGCACTGCCGTGGCATTACTGCATAAGCTGGGCTATCAGGTTGTGGCAGTATCAGGACGCGAAAGCACCCACGACTATCTGAAGAGCCTGGGCGCGAATCGTATTCTCAGCCGCGATGAGTTTGCTGAATCTCGCCCGTTGGAAAAACAACTGTGGGCCGGTGCAATTGATACCGTTGGCGATAAAGTGCTGGCGAAAGTCCTGGCACAGATGAACTACGGTGGCTGCGTGGCCGCCTGCGGCCTGGCGGGCGGCTTCGCGCTGCCGACCACCGTCATGCCATTCATTCTGCGTAATGTACGTTTGCAAGGGGTGGACTCGGTGATGACCCCACCGGCACGTCGCGCAGAAGCCTGGGCGCGTTTGGTTAAGGATCTGCCGGAATCGTTCTATGCTCAGGCCGCCACGGAGATTACGCTAGCGGATGCGCCGAAGTTCGCCGATGCCATCATCAATAACCAGGTGCAAGGTCGTACCCTGGTGAAGGTGAAATAACAGGCATCGGCGCAGAAATTTACACTTAACTAACAAAATTTCGCGGCATATATAGAGACTCCCTGCCATATTAACTACGCATCCCCTGTCTGTCATGACGCGTAAGCCGGGAGTCTGTTATGAAGAAATTACGTCCATTTACAGAAGCCGACGTCACCGCCGAGTCGGCTTTTTTTATGCAGCGCCGCCAGGTACTGAAAGCATTAGGGATCAGCGCTGCCGCGTTGTCTTTGCCTCACGCTGCGCAGGCCGACCTTCTGAGCTGGTTTAAGGGTAATGACCGCCCTCCGGCGCCTGCGGGTAAGCCGCTTAATTTCAGCAAGCCCACCGCCTGGCAAAATTCGCTTCCTTTAACGCCAGCAGATAAAGTTTCTGGCTACAACAACTTCTATGAATTTGGTCTCGACAAAGCGGATCCAGCGGCCAACGCAGGCAGCCTGAAAACCGATCCGTGGACCTTGAAAATCACTGGCGAAGTCGCAAAACCCCTCACTCTCGATCATGATGCGCTGACCACCCGTTTCCCATTGGAAGAGCGGATTTATCGGATGCGCTGTGTGGAAGCCTGGTCAATGGTGGTGCCGTGGATTGGCTTTCCATTACATAAACTGCTGGCGCAGGTTGAACCCACCAGCAACGCAAAATATGTCGCTTTCGAAACGCGCTACGCCCCGGATGAAATGCCTGGTCAGAAAGATCGCTTTATTGGCGGCGGGCTGAAATATCCGTATGTTGAAGGGTTACGCCTGGATGAAGCAATGCATCCACTAACCCTGCTTACCGTAGGGGTTTATGGTAAGGCCCTTCCGCCGCAAAATGGTGCCCCCATCCGCTTAATTGTGCCGTGGAAATACGGATTTAAGGGCATAAAGTCGATCGTGAGTATCAAACTAACCCGCGAACGCCCCCCAACAACCTGGAACCTGGCCGCGCCTAATGAATATGGGTTTTATGCCAACGTGAATCCGCATGTCGATCACCCCCGCTGGTCCCAGGCCACCGAACGTTTTATTGGCGCTGGCGGTATTCTGGACGTACAGCGTCAATCCACGCTGTTGTTTAACGGTTATGCCGAAGAGGTTGCTTCCCTGTATCGTGGTCTTAATCTACAGGAGAATTTTTAAGTGCGTCTGACTGCAAAGCACATTACCGGACTGAAAGTTTGCCTGCATCTTGGCGGATTTTTGCCGTTCATCTGGCTCTTTTGGGCGGTAAATCATGGCAGTTTGAGCGCCGATCCGGTCAAAGATATCCAGCACTTTACCGGTAGGACAGCTCTGAAATTCTTACTGGCGACCTTGCTGGTCTCTCCACTCGCGCGCTACGCTAAACAGCCATTATTGATACGCACTCGTCGCCTGTTAGGGCTATGGTGTTTCGCCTGGGCGACGCTGCATTTAACCAGCTACGCGTTACTGGAACTGGGTATTCATAATCTGGCGCTGTTGGGGCGGGAATTCATTTCGCGACCGTATTTGATGTTGGGTATTGTCTGTTGGGTCATATTATTTGCTCTCACCTTAACGTCCACGCAATCTGCACAGCGAAAGCTGGGTAAGTATTGGCAATTTTTGCACAACTTCGTCTATCTTGTGGCGATCCTGGCACCCATACATTATCTGTGGTCGGTTAAAATCATCTCCCCTCAACCGATTATTTATGCCGCACTTGCTGCGGTGCTGTTAGCCTGCCGCTACAGGAAGTTTCGCCAGTGGTGGCGGTAGTTTCACGATATGTGCAGTACGTTGCAAAACACGGACGATCCGATTTTCTTTACATGTTAACGGTTGATTATCTTCCCTGATAAGACCAGTATTTAGCTGCCAATTGCTACGAAATAGTTATAATGTGCGCCTTTGCTATCCCCGGTAGCGTTTTTACGGCGCGGAAAGGGTGACAATCGCATATTGAAGGTATATTTTGTCTTTTACCCGAAAATGACAGAAGATAGCCGCACAATGACTAACAAGTCTGGCAATCTCATGTAATGGCATCAGCACCCAGTGCAAAGCCTGAGATGCGTGGCATCTTGTCACTCACTGTTATAAAAATGCTATACAGACGGCGGTAAAACGCCTGTCACAATCTCACTAAACAAAGAGTACGGAACCCACTCATGGATATTCGTAAGATTAAAAAACTGATCGAGCTGGTTGAAGAATCAGGCATCTCCGAACTGGAAATTTCTGAAGGCGAAGAGTCTGTACGCATCAGCCGTGCGGCGCCAGCTGCAAGTTTTCCAATGATGCAACAGGCTTATGCTGCACCAGTGATGCAGCAGCCAGCTCTGTCTAACGCTGTCGCACAAACTGCCTCTCCAAGTATGGAAGCTCCGGCAGCAGCGGAAATCAGTGGTCACATCGTACGCTCCCCAATGGTTGGTACGTTCTACCGCACCCCGAGCCCGGATGCGAAAGCGTTCATCGAAATCGGCCAGAAAGTGAATGCGGGCGATACCCTGTGCATCGTTGAAGCCATGAAAATGATGAACCAGATCGAAGCCGACAAATCCGGCGTCGTTAAAGCGATTCTGGTAGAAAGCGGTCAACCGGTAGAATTTGACGAGCCGCTGGTCGTCATCGAATAACGAGGCGAACATGTTGGATAAAATTGTCATCGCTAACCGCGGCGAGATTGCCTTGCGTATTCTTCGTGCCTGTAAAGAACTGGGTATCAAGACTGTCGCAGTGCATTCAAGCGCGGATCGCGATTTAAAACACGTATTGCTGGCGGATGAGACGGTCTGTATTGGCCCGGCTCCGTCCGTAAAAAGCTATCTGAACATCCCGGCTATCATTAGCGCCGCTGAAATCACCGGCGCGGTGGCAATTCACCCGGGTTATGGCTTCCTCTCTGAGAACGCCAACTTTGCTGAGCAGGTAGAACGTTCCGGCTTTATCTTCATCGGCCCGAAAGCCGACACCATCCGCCTGATGGGCGACAAAGTGTCCGCGATTACCGCGATGAAAAAAGCTGGCGTACCGACTGTCCCAGGCTCTGACGGCCCGTTGGGCGATGACATGGACGCTAACCGCGCTCATGCTAAACGCATCGGTTATCCGGTTATCATCAAAGCCTCCGGCGGCGGCGGCGGTCGCGGTATGCGCGTCGTGCGCAGCGATGCCGAACTGGCGCAATCCATCTCCATGACCAAAGCGGAAGCGAAAGCGGCTTTCAATAACGACATGGTCTACATGGAGAAATACCTGGAAAACCCACGCCACATCGAAATTCAGGTGCTGGCAGACGGTCAGGGTAACGCGATTTATCTGGCAGAGCGTGACTGCTCCATGCAGCGTCGTCACCAGAAAGTTGTCGAAGAAGCACCAGCGCCGGGCATTACTCCGGAACTGCGTCGCTACATCGGCGAGCGTTGCGCCAAAGCGTGCGTTGATATCGGCTATCGCGGCGCGGGTACATTCGAGTTCTTGTTCGAAAACGGTGAGTTCTACTTCATTGAAATGAACACCCGTATTCAGGTTGAACACCCGGTAACCGAAATGATCACCGGTGTTGACCTGATCAAAGAACAACTGCGCATCGCAGCGGGTCAGCCGCTGTCTATCAAGCAGGACGAAGTTGTGGTTAAAGGCCATGCGGTAGAGTGCCGTATCAACGCCGAAGACCCGAACACCTTCCTGCCGAGCCCGGGTAAAATCACGCGTTTCCACGCGCCGGGTGGTTTTGGTGTGCGCTGGGAGTCTCATATTTACGCAGGTTACACAGTACCTCCGTACTATGACTCAATGATCGGTAAGCTGATTTGCTATGGCGAAAACCGCGACGTCGCTATCGCTCGCATGAAAAACGCCTTGCAGGAACTGATCATCGACGGCATCAAAACCAACGTTGATCTGCAGATCCGTATCATGAATGACGAGCACTTCCAGCATGGTGGAACCAATATCCACTACCTGGAGAAAAAACTCGGACTTCAGGAAAAGTAAGCAAGCGTTAACCGAAAAGGCCGGAAATTCCGGCCTTTTGTTTTTCTCCCCTCCCACAGGTGCCATAAGGTACAATCCCCGCTTTCTTTATTCACAAGGGACAAAAAATGGACGCTCGTTTTGTTCAGGCCCATAAAGAGGCGCGCTGGGCGCTGTGGCTGACCCTTTTATATCTTGCCGCATGGTTAGTGGCCGCTTACTTACCAGACACCTCTCTGGGTTTTACCGGTCTCCCGCACTGGTTCGAAATGGCCTGTCTGCTGACGCCATTGGTTTTCATCGTACTGTGCTGGGCGATGGTGAAGTTTATCTATCGCGACATTCCACTGGAGGATGATGATGCAGCTTGAAGTTATTTTGCCGCTGGTCGCCTATCTTCTGGTGGTTTTCGGTCTCTCTGTTTACGCCATGCGCAAAAGGTCGACCGGCACCTTCCTGAATGAATATTTCCTCGGCAGCCGCTCTATGGGCGGGGTCGTGTTAGCCATGACGTTAACGGCAACCTACATTAGCGCCAGTTCGTTTATCGGCGGCCCGGGTGCTGCTTATAAATACGGGCTGGGGTGGGTTTTGTTAGCGATGATCCAACTGCCCGCCGTCTGGCTGTCGTTGGGTATTCTCGGCAAAAAATTCGCCATTCTGGCACGCCGTTATAATGCGGTTACCCTCAACGATATGCTGTTTGCCCGCTACCAAAGCCGCCTGCTGGTGTGGCTGGCGAGCCTCAGCCTGCTGGTCGCGTTTGTCGGTGCAATGACCGTACAGTTTATTGGCGGCGCGCGTTTGCTGGAAACGGCAGCGGGTATCCCTTATGAAACCGGCCTGCTGATTTTTGGCGTCAGTATCGCGTTATACACGGCGTTCGGCGGATTTCGCGCCAGCGTGTTGAACGACACGATGCAGGGCATGGTGATGCTGATTGGGACTATCGTACTGCTGGTCGGTGTCGTCCATGCCGCTGGTGGTCTCAGCAATGCGGTAGTCACTCTGCAAACCATCGATCCTAAACTGGTCTCGCCGCAGGGCGCTGATGACATTCTGTCCCCCACGTTTATGACTTCATTCTGGGTACTGGTGTGCTTTGGCGTGATTGGCCTGCCGCATACGGCGGTGCGCTGCATCTCCTATAAGGACAGCAAAGCGGTACACCGTGGAATTATCATTGGCACCATCGTGGTGGCTGTCCTGATGTTTGGTATGCATCTGGCCGGCGCGTTGGGCCGGGCGGTGATCCCTGACCTGACGGTACCGGATCTGGTTATTCCCACGCTAATGGTAAAAGTCTTGCCGCCGGTAGCAGCCGGGATCTTCCTCGCCGCGCCCATGGCCGCGATCATGTCGACGATCAATGCCCAATTGCTGCAAAGTTCCGCTACGATCATTAAAGATCTTTATCTGAACCTTCGCCCGGAACAACTGCAAAATGAAACACGGCTGAAACGCATGTCGGCAGTGATCACTCTGCTGCTGGGCGCGTTACTGCTGCTGGCCGCCTGGAAGCCGCCAGAGATGATTATCTGGCTTAACCTGCTGGCGTTTGGCGGGTTGGAAGCCGTCTTCCTATGGCCGCTGGTGCTGGGCCTTTACTGGGAGCGGGCAAACGCGGCAGGCGCACTGAGCGCAATGATTGTCGGCGGCGTACTTTATGCCGTACTCGCTACTTTTAACATTCAGTACCTGGGCTTTCATCCGATTGTGCCCTCGTTACTGATAAGTTTGCTGGCTTTCCTGATCGGCAACCGTTTCGGTTCCGCCGTTCCGCAAGTCGCCATATTGACTACTGATAAATAAAGAGTTTTGCCATGCCATGGATTCAACTGAAACTGAACACGACCGGTGCAAACGCTGAAGAGTTGAGCGATGCGCTGATGGAAGCGGGCTCCGTTTCCATTACTTTCCAGGATACGCATGATACGCCGGTATTTGAACCTCTGCCGGGCGAGACTCGCCTGTGGGGCGATACCGACGTTATCGGCTTGTTCGATGCAGAAACCGACATGAAAGAAGTCGTTGCGATTCTGGAGCAGCACCCACTACTGGGTACAGGCTTCGCGCATAAAATCGAACAGCTTGAAGACAAAGACTGGGAACGCGAATGGATGGATAACTTCCACCCGATGCGCTTTGGCGAACGTCTGTGGATTTGCCCAAGCTGGCGCGATGTCCCGGATGAGAACGCCGTCAACGTGATGCTCGACCCGGGTCTGGCGTTTGGTACCGGTACTCACCCAACCACCTCTCTGTGCCTGCAATGGCTGGACGGTCTCGATCTTAACGGTAAAACGGTTATCGACTTTGGCTGCGGATCCGGCATCCTTGCCATTGCGGCACTGAAGCTGGGTGCAGCGAAAGCGATTGGTATAGATATCGATCCGCAAGCGATTCAGGCCAGCCGTGATAACGCCCAACGTAATGGCGTTTCTGAGCGTCTGGAACTTTATCTGCCTAAAGACCAGCCAGAGTCGATGAAAGCCGATGTGGTGGTCGCCAACATCCTTGCTGGCCCATTACGTGAACTCGCACCTTTAATCAGCGTGCTGCCCGTTGAGGGCGGTTTGCTGGGGCTTTCTGGTATTCTTGCCAGCCAGGCGGAAAGCGTCTGTGAAGCCTATGCCGACCTCTTTACGCTCGATCCGGTTATCGAGAAAGAAGAGTGGTGTCGCATTACCGGACAGAAAAAATAATCCCTTCCGGCGTGGTTATCCGACCACGCCATTTTCAGACAACAGACCAGCATACTGATACTTTACCCAACGATCAAATAACTAATTGATTTTTATATTTTTTGTTAAGTAAACGTATGCACTTCAATCGTTTTACAACAATTTTACTGGCAGCATGCTTAATGCCCCTGAAGACGCTGGCCGTGCCATGGGGCTATACCGGAGAAACCAGCCCTGCGCAGTGGGGCAAAATAAGCAAAGAGTATGCAACGTGTCAGACGGGTATCAACCAGTCACCCGTTGATATCCAGACCACGACAACCAGCAAACTCGGCCTGCCCGCGCTCAATTTACAATACATTGATGGCCCGACAAGATTTCGCAGCATTAACCATACGCTGCAGGCAACAATGAGCTCCTACCCCCCTAATTTCATTGAAATTGAAGAAAAGCTCTATTATTTAAAACATTTTGATTTTCACGCTCCAGGCGAACATACCCTCAACGGTAAAATCTATCCACTGGAGCTGCAGTTGACCCACGAAAACCAACATGGTGATATCGCCATTGTGGCGGTCATGTTTGACATTGGTGAGCCTAACCAGGCGATTCAAAACCTGTGGGAGTCCTTTCCCACCATGGAGGGCAACAGCATGCCCATTTTTTCGCCCGTCGATATCAACCAGCTTCTACCCGACAACAAGACCTACTGGCTCTACAGTGGCTCGATAACAACGCCTCCCTGTACTGAAGGCGTCACCTGGGTTGTCCTGAAAAAGCCTGTGGCCCTTTCCGCCGAACAGTTAGATAAATTTCACTACATTGTTGGGCCAGCGAACAATCGTCCACCGCAGCCGCTGAATGAACGCACGATTACGGACAGCAATTCAGGTGGCACCGAGATCCTGTACTAAAATGAGGTCACGATCACACAATAGCGAGGTAATTTGCTGATTAATTCAGCAGAATATCTTGTCAGTACCTTCTGTAACTGAAGAAAAAATGAGAAGTTACGCAAAATTATATGCGTATATAAAATCGACACATTTTTGTAATGCCATGATTTATATGATTAAATATTTTCATGAGTTCATATTTACGGCAATTCATTGATCCACCTCAGTGGATTGGTCAAAGTTTGGCCTTTCATCTCGTGCGAAAAATGCGTAATATACGCCGCCTTGCAGTCACAGTATGGTCATTTCTTAACTCATGCGCATCGGACAACACCAGCTCAGAAATCGCCTGATCGCAGCACCTATGGCTGGCATCACTGACAGACCATTCAGGACGCTGTGCTATGAGATGGGAGCCGGATTGACGGTATCCGAGATGATGTCTTCTAACCCGCAGGTTTGGGAAAGCGACAAGTCTCGTTTACGGATGGTGCACGTTGACGAGCCAGGAATTCGCACGGTGCAAATTGCCGGTAGCGATCCTGTTGAGATGGCCGATGCCGCACGTATTAACGTGGAAAGCGGCGCCCAGATTATTGATATCAATATGGGGTGTCCGGCTAAAAAAGTGAATCGCAAGCTCGCAGGTTCAGCCCTCTTGCAGTACCCGGATTTAGTGAAATCAATACTAACCGAGGTCGCCAATGCAGTGGACGTTCCTGTCACACTCAAGATTCGCACCGGCTGGGCTCCGGAACACCGTAACTGCGTAGAGATTGCCCAACTGGCTGAAGACTGTGGCATTCAGGCTCTGACCATTCATGGACGCACCCGCGCCTGTTTGTTCAATGGAGATGCTGAGTACGACAGTATTCGGGCAGTTAAGCAGAAAGTTTCCATTCCGATTATCGCGAATGGCGACATTACTGACCCGCTTAAAGCCAGAGCGGTACTCGACTATACGGGGGCGGATGCCCTGATGATAGGCCGTGCTGCTCAGGGAAGACCCTGGATCTTTCGGGAAATCCAGCATTATCTGGACACTGGGGAGCTGCTGCCCCCGCTGCCACTGGCAGAGGTGAAGCGCTTGCTTTGTGCGCATGTTCGGGAACTGCACGACTTTTATGGTCATGCAAAAGGGTACCGAATTGCGCGTAAACACGTATCCTGGTATCTCCAGGAACACGCTCCGGATGACCAGTTTCGGCGCACATTCAACGCCATTGAAGATTCCAGCGAACAGCTGGCGGCGTTGGAGGCATACTTCGAAAATTTTGCGTAAACAGAAATAAAGAGCTGACAGAACTATGTTCGAACAACGCGTAAATTCTGACGTACTGACCGTTTCTACCGTTAACTCTCAGGACCAGGTAACTCAAAAGCCCCTGCGTGACTCGGTTAAACAGGCACTGAAGAACTATTTTGCTCAATTGAACGGTCAAGACGTTAATGATCTCTATGAGCTGGTACTGGCTGAAGTAGAACAGCCCCTGTTGGACATGGTGATGCAATACACCCGCGGCAACCAGACCCGTGCTGCCCTGATGATGGGCATCAACCGTGGTACGCTGCGTAAAAAACTGAAAAAATACGGCATGAACTGATACTAATCAGTTAAATGTTTGTTTTAAAAGGCGCTACTCGGCATGGGGAAGCGCCTTTTTTATTAATGTCACACGGGAGGCTTTGGCGATGAACGCAAGAGGTGAACCTGTCTATTTTGGCGATGAATCTAAAAAGATAATCCTGGGTGATGCGCTGACCGAGCTAAAAAAGCTACCCGCTGAAAGCATCGATCTCATTTTTGCCGACCCACCTTATAACATCGGCAAAGACTTTGACGGGATGGTGGAATCCTGGGACGAAGAGACCTTTCTGGCGTGGCTGTTTGAGTGTATCGACGAGTGCCATCGTATTCTCAAACCACACGGTAGCATGTACATCATGAACAGTACGGAGAACATGCCGTACATCGACCTCAAATGTCGCCAGCTTTTTACCATCAAAAGCCGTATCGTGTGGTCATATGATAGCTCAGGGGTACAGGCTAAAAACTACTTTGGTTCGATGTATGAACCTATCCTGATGATGGTAAAAGATCAGAAAAACTACACATTTAACCGTGATGATATTCTGGTTGAAGCCAAAACGGGCGCTAAACGTGCGCTAATAGACTACAGAAAGAATCCGCCCCAGCCTTACAATCAGAAAAAAGTACCTGGCAATGTCTGGGATTTTCCCCGCGTTCGCTATCTGATGGATGAATACGAAAATCACCCCACTCAAAAACCCAAAGCCCTCCTGGAACGCATCATTCTGGCTTCCTCCAACCCGGATGACAAAGTGCTCGATCCGTTCGCCGGCAGCTTTACAACCGGCGCCACCGCAGTCGAATTAGGTCGCAAATTTGTCGGTATTGAAATCAATGCTGAATACGTAAAAATGGGGCTCAGAAGACTGAGTATCGGGTCTCATTTTTCAGAAACTGAACTTGCAAAAGTGAAAAAACGTAAGACAAAAAACCTGTCCAAAAAGAGCCGATTAACGGCAAACAGTGGCGCTCTTTCGGTAAAGTAAAGGCATTGTAAGTCTGCTTTTCAGCTTACTGATTTCGTGTATATTCCCTGCACGCTTGGGCATGAATACACAGGATTTAGCAATGATTCGCAAGTATTGGTGGCTGGTTGTTTTTGCGGTCTTCGTTTTTCTTTTTGATGCGCTGCTCATCCAGTGGATAGAACTGATGACGACAGAGCACGACAAGTGCCGGAATATGAACTCAGTGAATCCCCTAAAGCTGGTCAACTGCGCCGATCTCGACTAGCACCGTCGACAGCCGTCAGGCCCTGGCGGCTAAACTACCCAACCTGGTTTTCACTCTGTATTAATTGCATTACACAGCCGTCCGGGCTTAACATTTTTAATACATTGTCAACTAATGCTGGCGCTTGCCCATAAAGATCATAACTCTCTGGATTCATTAGCCAGTTTTTTATTATTCCGCTAAAGCTACCGTGCAAAATAATTATGATGACGTCTAAATCCAGACTGGTGGCAATCAAATTTTCATCTACGCACCGTTGGAGAGAATCGCGAATGCTTTGGTGGCTGAGACCTATTTTATCACGAATGGCCTGCTCTGATATCATATCTTTATGGAATTCGCATTTATGATATAAAATCTGCATTAATGCCTGCTGGCGAGGGTTCTCCGCAATATATTGTAATCCCACCACAAATTTTTCACGCAACCGCTGTAAAGGGTTATCCCCCCAACGACCAATAAGCTTGTCCTGAATAAGATCGCGTAAGGGAGGTTGTTGTAACCATAGCTCATTAAACAATTGAGTTTTATTTTCGAAATGCCAATAAAGTGCACCCCGCGTCACATTGGCGGCATCCGCTATGTCGTTTAGCGTCGTATTACTTACGCCACGTGCGGCAAACTGTACAATCGCCGTTTCCATCAGGTGCTGTCGCGTTTTGAGGGCATCCGCTTTCGTTTTTCTGGCCATGATTCCGACTATCTGGATTGGAGTAGAGAATGATTAACTTTCTTATCTAATATTTTCTATCTGGAACAAATGTATCACTTAGCGTTTATTTAGACGAGGGCTAAAGTATTTAATTACGGACATTCCACACGAATAGATAAAACAAATAACAGAAACCAATATATTCACCAATCAGATGATCATTTCAAGATGTATTTATAAGCATCATAGTGTTGCTATAAATATCACAATGAAACGGTAGCTGATTAATCTTTTTTTGCTTTTATGTGCCGTGAACCCCGCCCATAAATAAGTATTGCTTACATCGCAAGCTAATAATTTGTAGGATAGCCAACTATTATTTTTCTTGTGCGCGTTATCACCTCCGCTGTTACCCGGTTAATAACGAGCATTCGGTTTTTTAAGGAATAGAAATGACGAAAAATGCCAGGTTTTCACTCCTGCCCTCATTCATCATCATCTCCGCTGCATTACTCGCCGGTTGTAACGATCAGGGAGAAACACAAGCACATCCCGCAGAGCCGCAGGTGACTGTCCATGTCGTCGAAAAGGCCCCTTTAGCCGTGACGACCGAATTACCCGGGCGCACCACAGCATTCCGTATTGCAGAAGTCCGTCCTCAGGTTAGCGGAATTGTACTTAAACGGAATTTCACCGAGGGGAGCGATGTTGAAGCCGGTCAATCGCTTTATCAGATCGATCCAGCGACTTACCAGGCTGACTATGACAGCGCCAAAGGCGAACTGGCAAAGAGCGAAGCGGCCGCCGCTATCGCGCATTTAACGGTAAAACGTTATGTGCCGCTGGTTGGCACTAAGTACATCAGCCAGCAAGAGTACGATCAGGCAATTGCTGATGCCCGCCAGGCTGATGCCTCCGTAATCGCGGCAAAAGCGGCGGTCGAAAGCGCACGTATCAACCTGGCCTACACCAAAGTGACATCGCCCATTAGCGGACGTATCGGTAAATCTAACGTCACCGAAGGCGCATTGGTCACGAATGGTCAGGCAACTGAGCTTGCTACCGTGCAACAGCTCGATCCTATCTATGTCGACGTCACGCAGTCCAGTAACGACTTTATGCGCCTCAAGCAGTCTATTGAACAAGGTAGTCTGCATAAAGACAGCGCCAGCAGTACCGTCGAACTGGTGATGGAAAATGGTCAGGCATATCCGCTGAAAGGCTCATTGCAATTTTCTGATGTGACGGTTGATGAAAGCACCGGATCAATCACTCTCAGAGCCGTATTCCCTAACCCACAGCACACGCTGCTGCCAGGCATGTTTGTGCGCGCGCGCATTGATGAAGGCGTCCAACCGAATGCCATTCTTGTTCCGCAGCAGGGTGTAACGCGCACGCCACGCGGCGATGCCACCGTGATGGTCGTTAACGACAAGAGCCAGGTTGAAGCGCGGACAGTTGTCGCCGCTCAAGCCATTGGCGACAAATGGCTCATCAGCGAAGGTCTGCAACCCGGTGACAAAGTTATCGTGAGCGGCTTACAGAAAGCACGCCCTGGCGTTCAGGTTAAAGCAACCGCCGATACCGAAACCCCTGCGACGAAAGCCCAATAAGGTAACCGGATATGGCTAACTTTTTTATCAGGCGTCCTATCTTTGCTTGGGTACTGGCCATCATTCTGATGATGGCGGGCGCTCTGGCAATCATGCAACTGCCCGTGGCGCAGTACCCGACCATCGCGCCCCCTGCCGTATCGATTTCCGCCACCTATCCAGGTGCGGATGCGCAGACGGTGCAGGATACCGTCACGCAGGTTATCGAACAGAATATGAACGGTATCGATAACCTGATGTATATGTCCTCCACCAGCGATTCTGCCGGGAGTGTGACCATCACGCTGACCTTCCAGTCCGGTACCGACCCCGATATCGCGCAAGTTCAGGTGCAAAACAAGCTACAGCTCGCCACCCCCTTACTGCCGCAAGAAGTTCAGCAGCAGGGGATCAGCGTCGAGAAATCAAGTAGCAGCTTTTTGATGGTCGCGGGTTTCGTTTCTGACAACCCACAAACCACGCAGGATGACATTTCCGACTACGTCGCCTCGAACGTTAAAGATTCAATCAGCCGTCTGAATGGTGTGGGTGACGTGCAGCTGTTTGGTGCGCAGTACGCTATGCGCATCTGGCTGGATGCAAACTTGTTGAATAAGTACCAGCTCACACCGGTTGATGTGATCAATCAGTTGCAGGTGCAGAACGATCAGATTGCCGCCGGTCAGTTGGGCGGTACGCCTGCGTTGCCTAATCAGCAGCTTAACGCCTCAATCATCGCGCAGACGCGCCTGAAAGATCCTGAAGAATTCGGGAAGGTCACGTTACGCGTCAACAGCGATGGTTCGGTTGTTCACCTGAAGGATGTCGCGCGTATTGAGTTGGGTGGTGAGAACTACAACGTGGTCGCGCGTATTAACGGTAAACCAGCCTCCGGTCTCGGGATCAAACTGGCAACCGGCGCAAACGCGCTGGATACCGCTAACGCTATCAAAGCCAAGCTGGTTGAACTGCAACCGTTCTTCCCACAGGGAATGAAGGTGGTCTACCCGTATGACACCACGCCGTTCGTCACTATCTCCATTCATGAGGTCGTGAAAACGCTGTTTGAAGCAATCATACTGGTATTCCTCGTGATGTATTTGTTCCTGCAAAACATCCGGGCTACGCTCATTCCAACCATTGCCGTGCCTGTTGTATTGTTGGGCACATTTGCCGTGCTTGCCGCGTTTGGCTACTCCATAAACACCCTGACGATGTTCGGCATGGTACTCGCCATCGGCCTATTGGTTGATGATGCGATAGTGGTGGTGGAAAACGTGGAACGTGTGATGATGGAAGATAATCTGCCGCCCAAAGAGGCGACAGAAAAATCCATGTCACAAATTCAGGGCGCGCTGGTCGGTATCGCCATGGTGCTGTCTGCGGTATTTATCCCGATGGCCTTCTTTGGCGGCTCAACCGGGGCTATCTATCGGCAGTTCTCTATCACCATCGTTTCTGCCATGGCGCTTTCAGTGCTGGTAGCGCTGATCCTGACTCCCGCGCTTTGTGCAACGCTGTTGAAGCCGGTATCGGCTGAACATCACGAGAATAAAAGCGGTTTCTTTGGTTGGTTTAATGCCAAATTCGATCACAGCGTCAACCATTACACCAATAGCGTCAGCGGTATTGTGCGTAAAACCGGGCGTTACCTGGTCGTCTACCTGGTTATCGTGATTGGGATGGCGGTGTTGTTTATGCGCCTTCCAACCTCCTTCTTGCCAGAAGAAGATCAGGGCGTATTCCTGACGATGATTCAGCTTCCGGCCGGCGCAACGCAAGAGCGAACCCAGAAAGTGCTGGATCAGGTTACCCACTACTACCTGAATAACGAGAAAGCCAACGTCGAAAGCGTCTTTACGGTTAACGGCTTTAGCTTCAGCGGACAGGGGCAAAACTCAGGGATGGCGTTTGTCAGCCTCAAGCCCTGGGAAGAACGCAGTGGCGACGAGAATAACGTTGAATCGATTATCGCCAGAGCAACCCGCGCGTTTAGCCAGATTCGTGATGGCTTAGTATTCCCTTTCAACATGCCAGCCATTGTTGAACTGGGTACCGCAACCGGCTTCGACTTCGAACTGATTGACCAGGGCGGGCTGGGACATACCGCGTTAACGCAAGCACGTAACCAACTTTTGGGCATGGTTGCTAAACATCCTGACCTGTTGGTTCGCGTGCGTCCAAATGGTCTCGAGGATACCGCGCAGTTCAAACTGGATGTTGATCAGGAAAAAGCCCAGGCCCTTGGCGTCTCGCTGTCCGATATTAATGAAACCATCTCCGCTGCGCTGGGTGGCTATTACGTCAATGACTTCATAGACCGTGGCCGCGTGAAAAAAGTGTACGTACAGGCCGATGCCAAATTCCGTATGTTGCCGGAAGACATCAATAATCTGTATGTTCGTAGCGCCAATGGCGAAATGGTACCGTTCTCCACGTTCAGTTCCGCACATTGGATCTACGGGTCACCACGTCTGGAACGTTACAACGGCATGCCTTCAATGGAACTGTTAGGGGAAGCGGCCCCAGGCCGAAGCACCGGTGAAGCGATGGCGCTGATGGAAAGTCTGGCTGAGAAACTGCCTAACGGTATCGGCCATGACTGGACGGGTATGTCCTACCAGGAACGACTCTCGGGGAACCAGGCGCCTGCGCTGTATGCCATCTCGCTCATCGTTGTCTTCCTTTGCCTTGCCGCATTGTATGAGAGTTGGTCAATTCCATTCTCGGTGATGCTGGTTGTACCGCTTGGCGTGGTTGGCGCACTGTTAGCAGCATCGCTACGTGGGATGAATAACGACGTGTATTTCCAGGTTGGGTTGCTAACCACTATCGGTCTCTCGGCTAAAAACGCCATCTTGATCGTCGAGTTTGCCAAAGACCTGATGGATAAAGAGGGCAAAGGACTGATCGAAGCGACGTTGGAGGCATCCCGCATGCGTCTTCGCCCTATCCTGATGACCTCTCTGGCCTTCATTTTGGGGGTTATGCCTCTGGTTATCAGCCACGGTGCGGGTAGCGGTGCGCAGAATGCGGTCGGTACAGGTGTAATGGGGGGAATGCTAACCGCAACATTGTTGGCGATCTTCTTTGTTCCCGTCTTCTTTGTTGTCGTCAGACGGCGTTTTAGTCGGCACACTGATTAATTTGTAAAATAAAGGCGTCTACGGACGCCTTTTTCATCAGTACACTCTCTCTTTGTTTATTAATAAGATAGCCATTTATTTCATTTAAGTCGTTCCTTCAAACCCACCCGCAACCTTTCTTTTTATCCATTATTTTTACAATCCACATGAATTGAGATTATTCCTCCTGTCAGTCTTTTTTTAAGAAGTGGTAAAATAATGACCGAGTTCGCAGATGGCTTAGCGTTTGTCTTTGCTCAATTAGCGAAACGCTTATTTTTGAGGTAACATCATGAAAAGATTAATATCCGTTGCATTGCTTACCGCGTTTCTTGCCGGTTGTGCACACGATTCTCCCTGCGTACCTGTATACGACGATCAGGGACGCCTGGTTCATACCAATACCTGTATGAAAGGCACCACGCAGGATAACTGGGAAACAGCCGGTGCCATCGCCGGTGGCGCAGCCGCCGTTGCCGGATTGACGCTTGGGATAGTTGCCCTGACCAAATAACTCTTCTTCAAGGTTTTAAAGGCGCGGTGGTTACCGCGCTTTTAGCAATAAAATAAAATTCACATATAAGACAAAACGTTGGTTTACAGCTCTTCCTGAATAATAAAATTATTATAGATATCCCTCACATATCCACGATTTGAAATTAGCATTTTTCCTGTTCTTTGTTACACCGCGTTTTCTTTTCATTATTCTCACGCGATCAATATTAACGTCCGAAATCGTTATCACGCGTCCTGTCTGATTTTAAAATTTTTGCGCTGAAATGTGGCTTACGTTTCAATTTTGCACCACTTCAGGGCGCTGCATTTATTTTTTCCTGTCTACACTCTGCATATTGCGCCGAATAATCGTGCGCAAAAACCTGGCACTACCTTTGCTTAAAAGAGTATGGCCAAAGCCACAGACCGGTAAAAGACGTTTTCAGAACGTTTTCATAACAATAATTCCTCCACACAGGATGCTCTATGAAAAAGATGATAATAGCCAGCCTGGCTGCGGCCGGCGTGCTCCTTGCGATCGCAAATCAGGCGCATGCCGGCGCAACACTTGATGCCGTAAAGAAAAAAGGGTTTGTGCAATGCGGGATCAGTGACGGGTTGCCTGGCTTCTCTTACGCCGATGCGAGCGGTAAGTTTTCAGGTATTGATGTCGACGTATGCCGAGGCGTTGCCTCCGCCGTATTTGGTGATGATACCAAAGTAAAATATACCCCACTTACCGCCAAGGAACGTTTTACCGCGTTACAGTCTGGCGAAGTCGACATGCTCTCGCGTAATACCACATGGACCTCCTCTCGTGATGCAGGTATGGGCATGTCTTTCACTGGCGTAACCTATTACGATGGCATTGGTTTTCTTACCCACAATAAAGCCGGCCTGAAGAGCGCCAAAGAACTGGATGGCGCAACGGTGTGTATTCAGGCAGGAACCGATACCGAACTGAACGTGGCTGACTACTTTAAAGCCAACAATATGAAGTACACCCCTGTCACTTTTGACCGCTCGGATGAATCGGCTAAGGCACTGGAATCAGGACGTTGCGATACGCTGGCCTCCGACCAGTCGCAGTTGTACGCCCTGCGAATCAAGCTGAGCAATCCTGCAGAATGGATTGTCCTGCCAGAAGTTATTTCTAAAGAACCCTTAGGTCCGGTTGTACGTCGTGGCGACGATGAATGGTTCTCCATTGTTCGCTGGACGCTGTTCGCCATGCTGAATGCGGAAGAGATGGGTGTTAACTCGAAAAACGTTGACGAAAAAGCGGCTAATCCTGCAACGCCGGATATGGCGCATCTGTTAGGTAAAGAAGGGGATTATGGTAAGGATCTGAAGCTTGATAACAAATGGGCTTATAACATTATTAAGCAAGTAGGTAACTACTCGGAGATCTTTGAACGTAACGTTGGATCGGAAAGTCCATTGAAGATCAAACGTGGACAGAACAACCTCTGGAACAACGGTGGCATTCAATATGCGCCACCGGTGCGCTAATACAAAGTGATGTAACGGGCGCCGCAGCTGCGGCGCTCAGCCCAGAGTCATTGTTACCGAGGTTTTCTTATGCTTCATCGCCGCTCAACCGTAAAAGGATCGCTATCCTTTTCTAACCCTGCGGTCCGCGCCTGGTTATTCCAAATACTCGCCGTCATTGCGGTCATTAGCATTGCGGTCTATCTCATTCATAACACGATTAATAACCTGAGCAGTCGCGGTATTACCTCGGGATTTTCTTTTCTCGATCGCAGCGCCGGATTTGGTATCGTCCAGCATCTGATTGATTACGAGCAAGGCGATACCTATGGCCGCGTGTTCCTGGTCGGTCTGCTTAATACGCTGTTAGTTTCCGCACTATGTATCGTCTTCGCTTCATTTCTCGGTTTCTTTCTCGGGCTGGCACGCCTGTCAGATAACTGGTTATTGCGAAAGCTCTCCACGGTCTATATCGAAACGTTCCGCAATATCCCACCGCTATTGCAGATCTTCTTTTGGTATTTTGCCGTATTACGTAACCTGCCCGGCCCACGTCAGGCGGTTAACGCGCTGGATTTAATGTTTCTGAGCAACCGGGGGCTGTATATTCCGGCGCCGCAAATGGGAGAAGGTCTTTTTGCCTTTTGTACCGCGGTCCTTATTGCCGTCGTTGTCACCTTCGGACTATTCCGTTTCAACAGAATGCACCAGATCAAAACCGGTCAGTTACGCCGTACCTGGCCCACAGCTCTGGCGTTGATCGTGCTCTTACCAATGATTTCACAATGGTTTTTTGGCGCGGCACTTCACTGGGATATCCCTGAACTACGCGGTTTTAACTTTCGTGGCGGCATGGTGCTTATACCTGAACTGGCGGCTCTGACGCTGGCGCTTTCAGTGTATACCTCAGCGTTTATTGCAGAAATTATTCGGGCAGGAATTCAGGCTGTTCCTTATGGCCAACATGAGGCAGCACGCTCTCTGGGTTTGCCAAATCCGGTGACGCTCCGCCAGGTCATCATCCCGCAGGCGCTGCGCGTCATCATTCCTCCACTAACCAGTCAGTACCTGAATATCGTTAAAAATTCATCGCTCGCTGCCGCCATTGGCTACCCGGATATGGTTTCCCTGTTTGCCGGCACGGTACTCAATCAAACGGGACAAGCCATTGAAACTATTGCCATCACGATGTCGGTGTACCTGATCATCAGCCTGAGCATTTCTCTACTGATGAATATTTATAACCGTCGTATCGCACTGATCGAGCGCTAAGGAGCCATGATGACAAAAGCACTACTGTCTCACCCCTCGCGCCAGAGCAGTAACCCGGCAAGCCGCTGTCTGTTCTGGGTTCGCAAAAACCTGTTCTCCAGTTGGTCAAATAGCCTGCTCACGCTGCTATGCGTGTGGCTAATTTGGTCCTTCCTTCCACCGCTGTTGAACTGGGTATTTTTTCAGGCCAACTGGGTAGGCTCTACCCGAGCTGACTGTACCAAAGCGGGGGCCTGCTGGGTGTTCATTCATGAACGCTTCGGACAATTCATGTATGGACTTTACCCACACGATCAGCGCTGGCGCATTAATCTGGCCCTGCTGATTGGCCTGGTCTCAATCGTTCCCATGTTCTGGAAAACCATTCCCCACCGTGGTCGTTATATCGCCGTTTGGGCAGTCGTTTATCCTTTGGTGGTCTGGTGGTTGATGTACGGTGGTTTTTTCGGGCTTGAGCGAGTAGAAACCCGGCAGTGGGGCGGGTTAACGCTGACGCTTATCATCGCATCCGTCGGTATTGCGGGTGCGCTCCCGTGGGGGATTCTACTGGCATTGGGGCGTCGTTCTCATATGCCCGTCGTGCGGATTTTATCCGTGATTTTTATTGAGTTCTGGCGCGGCGTACCGTTGATCACCGTCCTGTTTATGTCCTCTGTCATGCTGCCTCTGTTTATGTCTGAGGGGACCAGTATCGACAAGCTTATCCGGGCACTGGTCGGTGTCATTCTTTTCCAGTCAGCCTATGTTGCAGAGGTGGTTCGTGGGGGATTACAGGCCTTGCCAAAAGGTCAGTATGAAGCGGCTGAATCACTGGCGCTAGGGTACTGGAAAACCCAAGGGTTGGTCATTCTTCCCCAAGCCCTCAAGCTGGTTATTCCTGGTTTGGTTAATACGATTATTGCCCTGTTCAAGGATACCAGTCTGGTCATCATCATCGGCCTGTTTGATCTCTTCAGCAGCGTGCAGCAAGCAACCGTGGATCCTGCATGGCTGGGTATGTCGACGGAAGGATATGTTTTTGCCGCACTGATTTACTGGATCTTTTGTTTCAGTATGTCGCGTTACAGCCAACATCTGGAAAAACGTTTTAATACCGGGCGTACACCGCACTGAGGAATTTATGAACCAATTATTAAGGCAGTCTACCGACGCGATGATTACGCTGGAAAACGTCAACAAATGGTACGGACAGTTCCACGTTTTGAAAAACATCAATCTGCAGGTAAAACAAGGAGAGCGTATCGTCTTATGCGGTCCTTCCGGCTCGGGTAAATCGACAACTATCCGTTGTATTAACCATCTGGAAGAGCATCAGCAAGGACGTATTGTGGTGGATGGGATTGAACTCAATGAGGACATTCGCAATATTGAGCGCGTCAGGCAAGAAGTTGGCATGGTCTTTCAACACTTCAATCTCTTTCCTCATTTGACGGTCCTGCAAAACTGTACACTGGCGCCAGTCTGGGTGCAAAAGATGCCGAAAAAAGAGGCTGAAGTGTTGGCAATGCACTACCTTGAGCGAGTTCGCATTGCTGAACATGCGCATAAATATCCAGGGCAAATCTCTGGCGGGCAACAGCAGCGTGTGGCCATTGCACGTTCGTTATGTATGAAACCTAAAATTATGTTGTTTGATGAACCCACATCAGCACTGGATCCTGAAATGGTGAAAGAGGTGCTTGATACCATGATCGGTCTGGCGCAATCGGGGATGACTATGCTGTGCGTTACCCATGAAATGGGATTTGCCCGCACAGTGGCCGACCGGGTGATCTTTATGGATCTTGGCGAGATTGTGGAGCAGGCACCACCGGATGAGTTTTTTGCCAATCCCAGGTCAGAACGTACGCGGGCATTCCTGTCGCAGGTGATTCATTAATCTTCTGTTTTGCCCGGTGGCCTGCGCTTACCGGGCCTACGGGTTAGCAAGAAACATAACGCAAAAAGGCCATCCTTTCGGATGGCCTTTTCACTTATTTGATGTCTGGCAGTTCCCTACTCTCGCATGGGGAGACCCCACACTACCATCGGCGCTACGGCGTTTCACTTCTGAGTTCGGCATGGGGTCAGGTGGGACCACCGCGCTACAGCCGCCAGACAAATTCTTTTCTAAGTGCCGAACTTTAACCGAAAAACTGGTGCTGATACCCAGAGTCGAACTGGGGACCTCACCCTTACCAAGGGTGCGCTCTACCAACTGAGCCATATCAGCACACTAAATTTGATGCCTGGCAGTTCCCTACTCTCGCATGGGGAGACCCCACACTACCATCGGCGCTACGGCGTTTCACTTCTGAGTTCGGCATGGGGTCAGGTGGGACCACCGCGCTACAGCCGCCAGGCAAATTCTGTTTATTAACCCGCTTTTCGCCGGTTAATGTCATCTGTAATCAAGCTGAAACTGATGTCTGTCTTTCGCCAAAACATCTTCGGCGTTGTAAGGTTAAGCCTCACGGTTCATTAGTATCGGTTAGCTCAATGTATCGCTACACTTACACACCCGACCTATCAACGTCGTCGTCTTCAACGTTCCTTCAGGAGACTCTAAGTCTCAGGGAGAACTCATCTCGGGGCAAGTTTCGTGCTTAGATGCTTTCAGCACTTATCTCTTCCGCATTTAGCTACCGGGCAGTGCCATTGGCATGACAACCCGAACACCAGTGATGCGTCCACTCCGGTCCTCTCGTACTAGGAGCAGCCCCCCTCAATTCTCCAGCGCCCACGGCAGATAGGGACCGAACTGTCTCACGACGTTCTAAACCCAGCTCGCGTACCACTTTAAATGGCGAACAGCCATACCCTTGGGACCTACTTCAGCCCCAGGATGTGATGAGCCGACATCGAGGTGCCAAACACCGCCGTCGATATGAACTCTTGGGCGGTATCAGCCTGTTATCCCCGGAGTACCTTTTATCCGTTGAGCGATGGCCCTTCCATTCAGAACCACCGGATCACTAAGACCTGCTTTCGCACCTGCTCGAGCCGTCACTCTCGCAGTCAAGCTAGCTTATGCCTTTGCACTAACCTCCTGATGTCCGACCAGGATTAGCTAACCTTCGTGCTCCTCCGTTACTCTTTGGGAGGAGACCGCCCCAGTCAAACTACCCACCAGACACTGTCCGCAACCCGGATTACGGGCCCACGTTAGAACACCAGCCATTAAAGGGTGGTATTTCAAGGATGGCTCCATGCAGACTGGCGTCCACACTTCAAAGCCTCCCACCTATCCTACACATCAAGGACCAGTGTTCAGTGTCAAGCTATAGTAAAGGTTCACGGGGTCTTTCCGTCTTGCCGCGGGTACACTGCATCTTCACAGCGAGTTCAATTTCACTGAGTCTCGGGTGGAGACAGCCTGGCCATCATTACGCCATTCGTGCAGGTCGGAACTTACCCGACAAGGAATTTCGCTACCTTAGGACCGTTATAGTTACGGCCGCCGTTTACCGGGGCTTCGATCAAGAGCTTCTCCTTACGGATAACCCCATCAATTAACCTTCCGGCACCGGGCAGGCGTCACACCGTATACGTCCACTTTCGTGTTTGCACAGTGCTGTGTTTTTAATAAACAGTTGCAGCCAGCTGGTATCTTCGACTGATTTCAGCTCCATGAGTAAATCACTTCACCTACATATCAGCGTGCCTTCTCCCGAAGTTACGGCACCATTTTGCCTAGTTCCTTCACCCGAGTTCTCTCAAGCGCCTTGGTATTCTCTACCTGACCACCTGTGTCGGTTTGGGGTACGATTTCGTGTTACCTGATGCTTAGAGGCTTTTCCTGGAAGCAGGGCATTTGTCACTTCAGCACCGTAGTGCCTCGTCATCACACCTCAGCGTTAAAAGGTACCGGATTTACCTGGAACCTCCGCCTACATGCTTAAACCGGGACAACCGTCGCCCGGCCAACATAGCCTTCTCCGTCCCCCCTTCGCAGTAACACCAAGTACAGGAATATTAACCTGTTTCCCATCGACTACGCCTTTCGGCCTCGCCTTAGGGGTCGACTCACCCTGCCCCGATTAACGTTGGACAGGAACCCTTGGTCTTCCGGCGTGCGGGTTTTTCACCCGCATTATCGTTACTTATGTCAGCATTCGCACTTCTGATACCTCCAGCAACCCTCACAGGCCACCTTCAACGGCTTACAGAACGCTCCCCTACCCAACAACACATAGTGTCGCTGCCGCAGCTTCGGTGCATGGTTTAGCCCCGTTACATCTTCCGCGCAGGCCGACTCGACCAGTGAGCTATTACGCTTTCTTTAAATGATGGCTGCTTCTAAGCCAACATCCTGGCTGTCTGTGCCTTCCCACATCGTTTCCCACTTAACCATGACTTTGGGACCTTAGCTGGCGGTCTGGGTTGTTTCCCTCTTCACGACGGACGTTAGCACCCGCCGTGTGTCTCCCGTGATAACATTCTTCGGTATTCGCAGTTTGCATCGGGTTGGTAAGTCGGGATGACCCCCTAGCCGAAACAGTGCTCTACCCCCGAAGATGAATTCACGAGGCGCTACCTAAATAGCTTTCGGGGAGAACCAGCTATCTCCCGGTTTGATTGGCCTTTCACCCCCAGCCACAAGTCATCCGCTAATTTTTCAACATTAGTCGGTTCGGTCCTCCAGTTAGTGTTACCCAACCTTCAACCTGCCCATGGCTAGATCACCGGGTTTCGGGTCTATACCCTGCAACTTAACGCCCAGTTAAGACTCGGTTTCCCTTCGGCTCCCCTATACGGTTAACCTTGCTACAGAATATAAGTCGCTGACCCATTATACAAAAGGTACGCAGTCACACCCGAAGGTGCTCCCACTGCTTGTACGTACACGGTTTCAGGTTCTTTTTCACTCCCCTCGCCGGGGTTCTTTTCGCCTTTCCCTCACGGTACTGGTTCACTATCGGTCAGTCAGGAGTATTTAGCCTTGGAGGATGGTCCCCCCATATTCAGACAGGATACCACGTGTCCCGCCCTACTCTTCGAGTTCACAACCTGTGCATTTTTGTGTACGGGACTATCACCCTGTACCGTCGGACTTTCCAGACCGTTCCACTAACACACATGCTGATTCAGACTCTGGGCTGCTCCCCGTTCGCTCGCCGCTACTGGGGGAATCTCGGTTGATTTCTTTTCCTCGGGGTACTTAGATGTTTCAGTTCCCCCGGTTCGCTTCGTTAACCTATGTATTCAGTTAACGATAGTGTGACGAATCACACTGGGTTTCCCCATTCGGAAATCGCCGGTTATAACGGTTCATATCACCTTGCCGGCGCTTATCGCAGATTAGCACGTCCTTCATCGCCTCTGACTGCCAGGGCATCCACCGTGTACGCTTAGTCGCTTAACCTCACAACCCGAAGATGTTTCACTTCTGATTGCGAAAATTTGAGAGACTCGAACACACCGCTTTTCATTTCTTGTTTACGGAGAAATGAAACAGTGTGTCGTTTCAATTTTCAGCTTGATCCAGATTTTTAAAGAGCAAAACTTCGCAGTGAACCTTTTCAGGTACACTCTGAAGTTTTCTTGGGTTGTTGCAGTAAAGATGGTGGAGCTATGCGGGATCGAACCGCAGACCTCCTGCGTGCAAAGCAGGCGCTCTCCCAGCTGAGCTATAGCCCCATCGTAGTTAAAACCTCTTCAAATTCACCAGGATGAATTTGGTAGGCCTGAGTGGACTTGAACCACCGACCTCACCCTTATCAGGGGTGCGCTCTAACCACCTGAGCTACAAGCCTGCAGAGATTTTCTTACTGCTAATTTTCATCAGACAATCTGTGTGAGCACTGCAAAGGTCGGTTCTTTAAGGTAAGGAGGTGATCCAACCGCAGGTTCCCCTACGGTTACCTTGTTACGACTTCACCCCAGTCATGAATCACAAAGTGGTAAGCGCCCTCCCGAAGGTTAAGCTACCTACTTCTTTTGCAACCCACTCCCATGGTGTGACGGGCGGTGTGTACAAGGCCCGGGAACGTATTCACCGTGGCATTCTGATCCACGATTACTAGCGATTCCGACTTCATGGAGTCGAGTTGCAGACTCCAATCCGGACTACGACATACTTTATGAGGTCCGCTTGCTCTCGCGAGGTCGCTTCTCTTTGTATATGCCATTGTAGCACGTGTGTAGCCCTACTCGTAAGGGCCATGATGACTTGACGTCATCCCCACCTTCCTCCAGTTTATCACTGGCAGTCTCCTTTGAGTTCCCGGCCGGACCGCTGGCAACAAAGGATAAGGGTTGCGCTCGTTGCGGGACTTAACCCAACATTTCACAACACGAGCTGACGACAGCCATGCAGCACCTGTCTCAGAGTTCCCGAAGGCACCAAAGCATCTCTGCTAAGTTCTCTGGATGTCAAGAGTAGGTAAGGTTCTTCGCGTTGCATCGAATTAAACCACATGCTCCACCGCTTGTGCGGGCCCCCGTCAATTCATTTGAGTTTTAACCTTGCGGCCGTACTCCCCAGGCGGTCGACTTAACGCGTTAGCTCCGGAAGCCACGCCTCAAGGGCACAACCTCCAAGTCGACATCGTTTACGGCGTGGACTACCAGGGTATCTAATCCTGTTTGCTCCCCACGCTTTCGCACCTGAGCGTCAGTCTTTGTCCAGGGGGCCGCCTTCGCCACCGGTATTCCTCCAGATCTCTACGCATTTCACCGCTACACCTGGAATTCTACCCCCCTCTACAAGACTCTAGCCTGCCAGTTTCGGATGCAGTTCCCAGGTTGAGCCCGGGGATTTCACATCCGACTTGACAGACCGCCTGCGTGCGCTTTACGCCCAGTAATTCCGATTAACGCTTGCACCCTCCGTATTACCGCGGCTGCTGGCACGGAGTTAGCCGGTGCTTCTTCTGCGAGTAACGTCAATCGCTGTGGTTATTAACCACAACGCCTTCCTCCTCGCTGAAAGTACTTTACAACCCGAAGGCCTTCTTCATACACGCGGCATGGCTGCATCAGGCTTGCGCCCATTGTGCAATATTCCCCACTGCTGCCTCCCGTAGGAGTCTGGACCGTGTCTCAGTTCCAGTGTGGCTGGTCATCCTCTCAGACCAGCTAGGGATCGTCGCCTAGGTGAGCCGTTACCCCACCTACTAGCTAATCCCATCTGGGCACATCCGATGGCAAGAGGCCCGAAGGTCCCCCTCTTTGGTCTTGCGACATTATGCGGTATTAGCTACCGTTTCCAGTAGTTATCCCCCTCCATCGGGCAGTTTCCCAGACATTACTCACCCGTCCGCCACTCGTCACCCGAGAGCAAGCTCTCTGTGCTACCGTTCGACTTGCATGTGTTAGGCCTGCCGCCAGCGTTCAATCTGAGCCATGATCAAACTCTTCAATTTAAGTTTGATGCTCGTGAATTAAACTTCGTAATGAATTACGTGTTCACTCAGAGACTTGGTATTCATTTTTCGTCTTGCGACGTTAAGAATCCGTATCTTCGAGTGCCCACACAGATTGTCTGATAAGTTGTTAAAGAGCAGTTGCGACGCGCCTTAGCGCTCTGTCGCGAGGTGGCGTATATTACGCTTTCCTCTTTCAGAGTCAACCCTCATTTTCAGGTTTTTCTCTTCAACCGACCGGGCTGTTTGCGTGAAGTGATTCACATCCGCCGTGTCGATGGAGGCGCATTATAGGGATCCCATTTTTTAGCACAAGTGTTTTTTGGATCTTTTTTGCTGAATGCTTGTTTTTCACCCCTTTCGCTATATTCCTGCGCAATTTGGCTGATTTTTGATAGATAAATCACTTGCACAGTCTCGATAATCCAACCAAAGTCTTCATTACCGCTCTATTTTCGCTGAGGTAAACATGTCTAATGTACTGCGCCCTTATAAGGATCTTTTCCCACAGATCGGAAAACGCGTGATGATCGACACCAGTAGTGTCGTCATTGGCGATGCTCGTTTGGCTGATGATGTCGGAATTTGGCCACTGGTCGCGATCCGTGGCGACGTGAACTACGTGCAAATCGGTGCGCGTACAAACATTCAGGACGGCAGCGTTCTACATGTCACACATAAATCTACATCCAATCCGCAGGGTAATCCGCTGATCGTAGGTGAAGATGTCACAGTTGGTCATAAAGTCATGCTGCACGGTTGTACCATTGGTAACCGCGTATTAGTCGGCATGGGATCGATTCTGTTGGACGGTGTCGTTGTTGAAGACGACGTTATGATTGGAGCGGGAAGCCTGGTTCCGCAAAACAAACGCCTGGAGAGTGGATATCTGTACCTGGGAAGCCCGGTTAAGCAGATTCGTCCATTAAGCGATGAAGAGAAAGCAGGCTTGCAATACTCAGCTAACAACTATGTTAAGTGGAAAGATGAGTATTTAAGTCAGAGTAACCACACCCAACCCTGAGCGTCTTCCTGCTGGTCCTGGATCAATGCTTCGGCCTCTTCTTCCAGGTCCCAGCGATGTAATCGAAAGGTTTCCAGCCACTGTTCAGGCGTGTCGCCGCCAAAGCGGGACGCCAACATCTTTCCCGATATGGCACATGTTAACTGCATACCATGAACCATTGCAGGGAAAACAATGGCATTTACATCCGTCCGCCATTCTTCTCGATCGGGAAACTGGATCGCCTGATTCATGCCGACAATTCCTGTTGCATGCTTTTAATGACCGGCTCAATCTGGGGTAAAACACCATGCCAGAGTAAAACAGCATGTGCAGCTTGCCCCACCAGCATCCCCAGACCATCGGCGTACTGTTTCGCCCCATGCTTTTCACACCAGGAAAGGAACGGCGTATTCCCTTTCTGATAAAACATGTCGTAGCAGTAGACGGAGGGATGGATAAGTGATGCCGGAATAGACGGGACCTCACCGCTAATACCGCTGGACGTCGCGTTAATAATCAGATCAAAGCTGTGATTATCAAGTTCGTCCATTCCCACCGCCTGCACGCTACCGGTATGAGAGAAGAGCTGTGCCAGTTCTTCAGCGCGGTAGGCCGTACGATTAACAATGGTTACCGCACAATCCATAGAAAGAAGAGGTAGCAATACCCCACGGGATGCACCGCCCGCACCAATCAGCAGAATTCGCGATCCGGGACGAATGAAAGATAAACGCTCAAGATCGCTTAATAAACCGATACCATCCGTGTTATCTCCCAGCAAACGTCCATCCTCCAGCCGTTTAAGGGTGTTAGCTGCTCCAGCTAGTGATGCCCGCTCTGTTAATTCATCGGCACGCGCAAACGCCTCTTCTTTAAAAGGAACGGTGACATTTGCCCCCTTACCACCCTCAGCAAAAAAGGCGTTCAGCGAATTCACAAAGTCATTGATCGGCGCCAGTACACGTCCATAGGAGTAATCAATCTTCAGCTGCTCTGCAAATTGCTGATGGATAAAAGGCGATTTACTGTGCGCTATCGGATTACCAAAAACAGCATAGGCTTCTTTCATATTACCCCTGTCGAAACTGTTCACCTGTCAGTGCATCTCGGATCTCCGAAGGATTCAATCGCCCTCCGGTCTCTCCTTCAACAACGGGAAAGTCTGTACCGAACTGCGCGCGGACTTCCTCTACCGTTCGGCAAGGCGGTAAGCCACTCAAATTAGCACTGGTGGAAACTATAGGTTTGCCATAAGCCTGGCACAGTGCAACCACCAGCGGATGATCGGTGACACGCACGGCCAGCGAATCAAAACGACCGGTCAACCAACGAGGTGTAGTCGCAGGCGCCGGGAAAACAAAGGTGACGGGACCAGGCCAGCGAGCGAAGATAGCCTCACGTTGAGTATCAGTAAGCGAGCTATCGTCAATATAGGGCTTAAGTTGCTCAAAGTTGGCCGCAATCAAAATTAAGCCTTTCTCGACCGGACGTTGTTTTAATTCCAACAAACGACTTACTGCCGTTTCGCTGTCGGGATCGCAGCCGACACCAAATACAGCTTCTGTTGGATAGGCGATGACTTTCTCTTGGTTCAGTACCTCTATTGCAGCAGCGATAGGGCCTGTGGGCAGGTTATTATTCACTTTTTTATTCCGCCGAAATCGGCTTTCCACATTGTTTACTGGCACAGAAATGCTTCACACCCTGCGCGGTTTTCTTTTCGATGAGTAGCGGATAATGGCACTCTGGACATTCTCCAGCTAACGGTTTGAAGTTAATAACAAACTGGCACTCCGGATAGCGATCGCAGGAGTAAAAAGTTTTGCCATAACGGGAACGCCGCTGGACCAGGTGACCGGTCTGGCATTGAGGACAGACGATTGCTGTTTCATCAGGCTTGTCGATAAGCTCGGTGTGCTCGCATGCAGGATAGTCACTGCATCCGATAAACATACCGAATCGCCCCTGTCGCAATACCAACTCAGCGCCACATGCAGGGCAAAACTTACCCTCCAGAACTTTGACAATATGTCCGTCTGCAGATGATTTCAGCGGACGGATATAATCGCATTCTGGATAGTGTGAACAACCGAGAAACGGACCGTGTTTCCCGGAGCGAATAACCAGTTCAGCCCCGCATTGTGGGCAGGGCTCGTTTTTACGCACCGTAAACAGTGCTGATTTAGCCATAACAACTCATACTGAATGAAGATTGATTAATGCAGCATACCTTCATTCACTTCAAAGAGTAATTCTTCCATTTGCTGATAGGCATTTTCACAACCTGGAATGTTGAATAGCACCATCAGGATCACCCACTTCAGGTCTTCCAGATCAAACTCTGCCGTATCCAGCGCGAGTACGCGCTCAATTACCATTTCTCGCGTTTCGAGGTTTAGCACCTGAATCTGCTCCAGGAATAGCAAGAATCCGCGACAACTCGCATCCAGCCGTTCACATTCTTCTGCCGTATAAATACGCAGAGAAAGAGGATCAGATGCTAGCTGCATAGGTTCGGCAAGGCCATCCTGATAATCAGCAAGCTTTTCCAGCCACAGTAACGCGTTGTAGATGTCTTCACGATCAAAACCAGCGTCGGTAAGATCCCGTTCCAGTTTGTCCTGATCCACTCGCAGCTCAGCTTCGTTATGGATATATGTCTCAAACAAATACATTAGTACGTCGAACATGGCATGCCCTCCTCAATCGGACATAGCCGCCGGGTACAGCTGCGATCCATCCTGCTAACTCCAGTTCGAGTAGTTGAGCCACTACCTCTGGCACAGGTTGGCCGGCACGTTCAGCGACGACGTCAACAGGTGTTACCTCATCTCCTACGTTAGCCAGGAGCTCAGGAAATGGCAATGCCACCTCTTCGTGATCTGGCGAATAAATTGATTTTTCAGGTTCATCTGGCAACCATTGCAGCCCATATTGCAAATTTTCCAGAATTTCCTCTGGTGCGGTCACAAGCGTGGCTCCCTGCTGAATAAGCCAATGTGGGCCTTCACTTCCCGGACTCCCAATCGGCCCAGGCAAAGCAAAAACCTCCCGCCCCTGCTCCAGCGCACAGCGTGCCGTGACCAATGAACCGCTACGTTGCGCGGCCTCAACGACCAGGACACCTTTACTTAGACCACTGATAATGCGATTTCGTCGGGGAAAATTGCGCGGCAGCGGGAGCGTATCTAATGGGAACTCAGACACCAATGCGCCTCCGGAATCGATCAGACGTTCGGCGAGACGGACATGCTGTCGTGGATGAATGGTCTCAAGCCCATTTCCCAGCACCGCAATACTCGTGCCTTGTCGGTTTATCGCCGCATGATGCGCCACGCCATCAATTCCCCGGGCCAGCCCACTGGTTATCGTCACCCCAAACGCGGCAAGCTTTTCGCAAAATAATCGCCCCCAACGTTCGCCATACCATGAATGCTGGCGACTACCGACGACGGCCACCTGAAATGAATGCAGGCATGCGGGAGTACCGGCAACGAAAAGTACCCCAGGATAATCTTCAATCGCGCGCAGCTGGGACGGATAATGCTCGCTGTCGGCAACCACTAAATGGTGATTCGGCTGCTCCAACCAGCGCAGCGTTTTTTCCAGTGACTGCTCTGAAAAGGTTAAAAAGCGCATTGCCTGGCGGGAAGATAATCCTGCGTGCTGGAGGATCGTGTTGTTAATACAGGGTTGGGCATTGAGCCAGTGGGCAAGGCGCACCATCTCATCACCATACAGTTCATTCACTTGCGCTAAACGTAGCCAAATTTCAATTTGGGTCATCCCTGCTCCCCTGCCACAAGCAGTCCTGGCAATCTTTGCGATTGGTCACTGATGCTGTCAATCAGAGGGGGTTTTGTCTAGAATAGAGGTAATAATCTTTTCAACTCCTGAACACAACTCTGGATAACTATGTCAGTTTTGCAAGTGTTACATATTCCGGACGAGCGCCTTCGCAAAGTCGCAAAACCGGTTGAAGAAGTGAATGCAGAAATTCAGCGTATCGTTGATGATATGTTCGAAACGATGTACGCAGAAGAGGGTATCGGTCTGGCGGCAACACAGGTCGATATCCATCAGCGCATCATTGTTATTGATGTCTCTGAAAATCGCGACGAGCAGTTGGTTTTAATCAACCCAGAGCTGCTGGAGAAAGATGGCGAAACCGGCATTGAAGAAGGTTGCCTGTCTATCCCCGAACAGCGTGCGTTAGTCCCACGCGCTGAGAAAGTAAAAATTCGTGCGCTCAATCGCGACGGTAAATCTTTTGAACTGGAAGCCGATGGCCTGCTCGCTATCTGCATTCAACATGAAATGGATCACCTGGTCGGTAAACTGTTTATCGATTATCTGTCTCCGTTGAAGCAACAACGTATTCGTCAGAAAGTTGAAAAACTCGACCGCCTGAACGCCCGAGCTTAAGGACAAGAATCAACGTGTCAGACTCACTACGTATTATTTTTGCGGGTACACCTGACTTTGCAGCGCGTCACCTTGACGCGCTGTTGTCTTCTGGACATAACGTCGTTGGCGTGTTTACCCAACCGGACCGCCCTGCGGGACGCGGTAAAAAGCTGATGCCCAGCCCGGTAAAAGTGTTGGCAGAAGAAAAAGGGATACCGGTTTTCCAGCCTGTCTCTCTTCGCCCTCAGGAAAACCAACAGTTGGTTGCTGATTTACACGCAGACGTGATGGTGGTAGTGGCATATGGACTGATTCTGCCAAAAGCCGTGCTGGAAATGCCGCGCCTGGGTTGTATCAACGTTCACGGTTCCCTGCTTCCACGCTGGCGTGGCGCAGCACCGATTCAACGTTCACTGTGGGCTGGCGATAGCGAAACGGGCGTTACCATCATGCAAATGGATGTTGGTCTCGACACCGGTGATATGTTGCTTAAGCTCTCCTGCCCGATTACGGCAGAAGATACCAGCGGTTCTTTATACGACAAGCTGGCGGACCTGGGGCCTCAGGGGCTGATTGAAACGCTAAAACAGTTGGCTGCTGGCACGATAAAACCCGTTGTACAAGATGAATCACTGGTTACGCATGCAGAGAAACTCAGTAAAGAAGAGGCCCGTATCGACTGGTCACTTTCGGCCGCTCAGTTGGAGCGCTGCATCCGCGCCTTTAACCCGTGGCCAATGAGCTATATCGTCATCGACGAGCAACCAATAAAAATTTGGCAGGCGACGGTGATCGATACGCCCGCTAACGCTGAACCAGGCACAATTCTGGAAGCGACCCGTCAGGGTATCCAGGTTGCAACAGGCGACGGCATCCTGAATCTCGTCTCTTTGCAGCCTGCAGGCAAAAAAGCCATGAGTGCGCAGGATCTGCTTAATTCGCGCCGGGAGTGGTTTGTGCCCGGAAACCGTCTGGCCTGACGGTTCATCTCTTTAAGCCCGGTGTGACCGGGCATTTTTATTTTTGCACTTATGAAAAAACATCTTAATTTACGCAGTATGGCAGCCCAGGCCGTCGAGCAGGTTGTCGAAAAGGGGCAATCATTAAGCAACGTGCTGCCCGCCATGCAGCAAAAAGTTGCCGATAAAGATAAAGCGCTGTTGCAAGAGCTTTGCTTCGGCGTATTGCGCACACTTTCGCAACTGGAGTGGATGATCCAGCAACTGATGGAACGTCCGATGACGGGCAAACAGCGTACCGTTCACTACCTGATCATGGTGGGCTTCTACCAACTGCTGCATACCCGTATCCCACCCCATGCTGCGCTGGCCGAAACCGTAGAAGGCGCGGTGGTGATTAAGCGTCCGCAGTTGAAAGGGCTGATCAATGGTGTATTACGCCAGTTCCAGCGCCGTCAGGAAGAACTACTGACCGAGTTCGCACAAAGCGATCTACGTTTCTTACACCCCTCATGGCTGGTAAAACGTATTAAAGCCGCTTATCCACAGCAATGGGAAGCCATCCTTGAGGCTAATAACCAACGCCCGCCAATGTGGCTCCGTGTTAATCGCAACCACCATACGCGCGACGCCTGGCTGGAACTACTCGCCGAAGCAGGATTGACCGGTTTTCCTCATCCGGATTACCCGGATGCGGTCCGTCTGGAAACACCAGCCCCCGTGCTCGCCCTGCCAGGTTTTGAGCAAGGTTGGGTCACCGTTCAGGATGCCTCTGCCCAGGGTTGCGTCAGCTATCTGCAGCCACAAAACGGAGAGCAGATCCTTGATTTATGTTGCGCTCCCGGCGGCAAGACCACTCACATTCTGGAGGTCGCGCCAGATGCGAACGTGATGGCAGTCGATGTCGACGATAAACGCCTGTCTCGCGTGTATGACAACCTGAAACGCCTGGGTATGAAAGCAACCGTGAAGCAGGGTGATGGTCGCTATCCGCAGCAGTGGTGCGGTGAGCAACAGTTTGACCGTATTTTGCTGGACGCTCCATGTTCTGCCACTGGTGTGATCCGTCGCCATCCGGATATCAAATGGTTGCGTCGCGATCGTGATATTGCCGAACTCGCTCAGTTGCAGGCCGAGATTCTCAACGCGACCTGGACACACCTTAAGCCGGGCGGCACGCTGGTCTATGCAACCTGTTCTATTCTGCCAGAAGAAAACCAACAGCAGATCGCCGCGTTCCTTGCACGCACACCGGATGCGGTGTTAAGCGAAACCGGTACGCCAGAGCAGCCGGGACGTCAGAATTTACCGGGTGCAGAAGATGGCGATGGCTTCTTTTACGCTAAGCTAATCAAAAAGTGATGAGATAACGGGTCGCGACTGATGAAAATTATCATTCTTGGCGCAGGGCAAGTTGGCGGTACGCTGGCTGAAAACCTGGTCGGAGAGAACAACGATATCACGGTAGTCGATACCAATGGTGAGCGCCTGCGCAGCTTGCAGGACAAGTTTGATCTCCGCGTCGTGCAAGGACATGGTTCACATCCCCGTGTATTGCGTGAAGCTGGTGCCGACGATGCCGATATGCTGGTTGCCGTAACCAGCTCAGATGAAACAAATATGGTTGCCTGCCAGGTAGCTTATTCCCTGTTTAATACGCCTAACCGTATCGCCCGTATTCGTTCACCGGATTACGTTCGCGATGCAGACAAGCTATTTCAATCCGATGCCGTCCCTATCGATCATCTGATTGCGCCTGAGCAACTGGTTATCGATAGCATTTATCGCCTGATTGAATATCCGGGCGCATTGCAGGTCGTGAATTTTGCCGAGGGCAAAGTCAGTCTGGCGGTCGTGAAAGCTTATTACGGCGGACCGCTAATCGGTAATGCGTTGTCGACCATGCGCGATCACATGCCGCATATCGATACCCGCGTTGCGGCGATATTCCGTCATGACAGGCCAATTCGCCCGCAGGGTTCTACCATCGTTGAAGCGGGTGATGAAGTCTTCTTTATCGCGGCATCACAGCACATTCGCGCCGTCATGAGCGAGCTACAGCGTCTGGAAAAGCCGTACAAACGCATTATGTTAGTCGGTGGCGGTAATATCGGTGCAGGGCTCGCGCGGCGTCTGGAAAAAGATTACAGCGTCAAACTGATCGAGCGTAATCAGCAGCGCGCATCGGAGCTTGCAGAGAAACTGCAAAATACGATCGTCTTTTTTGGCGATGCTTCGGATCAAGAGCTTCTGGCGGAAGAACACATCGATCAGGTTGATCTGTTCATCGCGGTGACCAATGACGATGAAGCTAACATCATGTCGGCGATGCTGGCTAAACGAATGGGCGCCAAGAAAGTGATGGTGCTGATCCAGCGCAGAGCGTACGTCGATCTGGTGCAGGGCAGCGTGATCGATATTGCGATTTCACCGCAGCAGGCGACCATCTCCGCACTCCTGAGCCATGTTCGTAAAGCTGATATTGTTGGTGTTTCATCACTACGCCGCGGCGTAGCGGAAGCCATTGAAGCCGTCGCACACGGTGATGAGACAACATCACGGGTAGTAGGTCGCTCGATTGATGAAATTAAACTTCCGCCCGGCACCATTATTGGCGCTGTTGTACGGGGTAATGATGTGATGATTGCTAATGACAACCTGCGTATTGAACAGGGCGATCACGTTATTATGTTCCTGACAGATAAAAAGTTTATTACCGACGTCGAGCGCTTATTCCAGCCAAGCCCCTTCTTCCTGTAATAATTTAGGCGCTAATATAGCGCCTTTTTTATTTCCCTTTATTTATCAGGGCCTAATAATTTTTCCTTTCCGCAATACATAAATGGAAATTGCCTAAACATTTGTTAAACTTATAAACGTCAGCTGCATAGGGAGAATAAAATGAGCATTATTAAAGAGTTTCGCGAATTCGCGATGCGCGGGAATGTTGTCGATTTGGCAGTGGGTGTCATTATTGGTGCGGCATTCGGTAAGATCGTTTCATCACTGGTTGCCGATATCATCATGCCGCCACTGGGGTTGTTAATTGGTGGGATTGATTTTAAACAGTTTGCTTTAACGTTACGTGATGCGCAGGGAGACATCCCGGCGGTGGTCATGCATTACGGCGTATTCATTCAGAATGTCTTCGATTTCATTATTGTTGCGTTTGCTATCTTTATGGCAATCAAACTGATCAATAAATTGAATCGTAAAAAAGCTGAAGAGCCAGCGGCACCCCCAGCACCATCTAAAGAAGAAGTATTACTAAGTGAAATTCGTGACCTGCTGAAAGAACAGAATAACCGCTCTTAAGCGTTCACTGAAACAAAAAGGCCAGTGGTAAAAAAGTGCTTCACTTTCTTGCCACTGGCCTCCCAGTTTCCCCGACTGCCATGTTTACCTTTACGTAGATAACTTCCTTTCCCTTTCTTATTTTTCTCAACGCGCTGCCTGAACAGTGGATCATGCAGAAGCGCCTCAATGGCGTTGTCCTTTATCTGTCCTTTGGTATGCTGATAACGGCTCATACTCTCTCCAGTTTGTGGGGTAATTTACGCCGGGAGTGTAGACCTGACCGTGCAAAAAATCAACGGTCTGATAGTGTCCCGCTGGCGCCTTGTTCAAGTGCTTCAAGAATAGAACAGTACACACTGCTGTGTGCTTTACCACAGCACGCATCATTTAATCGCTGTAACGATCGTTGCATCGCCTGAAGCTCCGCTATGCGCGCTTCGACCTCTTGTAATCTTTCCTGAACGATCCCTTTTGATTCCTGGCAGGTATGGTGCTCTGGATCTATGCGGATCGAAAGCAGTTCGCGAATCGACTCCAGTGTAAAACCAAGCTGACGGGCATAACGAATAAACTTAAGACGCTGAAGATCACTTTCCGTGTAGAGGCGAAAACCGCCTTCGGTACGTACTTCATGTTCCATCATCTGCTGCTTTTCATAGTAACGGATAGTATCCGGCGTCACGTCAGCCAGCTTCGCTAATTCACCAATTCGGTACATGCTCTCTCCGCTATTTGTCGTTGATCTTCTGTAGCAGCTTATCTGCGTATTCACCATGTAAAAACTCGGTGCTAAGCCCAGCCTGTCGAAGTTTTAGCTCCAGTAGCGACAACCGTCGACTGACTTCCTGATAACTGGGATCATCTTTGCGAATCCCCGCGAGTATTTCAAGCAGTTGGATCGCCTCTCTGCGCTGCTCAAGCTCAGGTGGAAGGCAGCCCGCATTTTTTAATAAACGGTATCCGGCCCGGAGTTCAGGCGGAATATGGGAATCATCGTCAAGAGTAAGCGGTTCGCCTGTACCAGGTAAATCATCAAACTCGCCTTTAGACTGTGCAGCAATAATATGGCGCTCCGCCCACTGGTCCAGTAACCACATATGACGCTCCAGGGGATGAACAAAAAGAGTACAGATATTGTAGATAAGTGGGGATATGGCGGATATAAAAAAACCCGCCGAGGCGGGTTTTTTTACGTTACTACAGATTACTCTGCAGCAGCTTCTGTTTTCTCTGAACGATCAACCAGCTCGATGTATGCCATCGGCGCGTTGTCGCCTGCACGGAAACCACACTTCAGAATGCGAGTGTAACCACCGGCGCGGCTCGCGAAACGCGGGCCCAGTTCGTTAAACAGTTTTGCCACGATCTCGTTATCACGAGTACGGGCGAATGCCAGACGACGATTAGCTACGCTATCAGTCTTGGCAAGAGTAATCAGCGGCTCAACTACGCGACGCAGCTCTTTCGCTTTCGGCAGAGTCGTCTTGATGATTTCATGACGAACCAGTGAACCTGCCATATTGCGGAACATAGCCTGGCGATGGCTGCTGTTGCGGTTCAGTTGACGACCACTCTTACGATGGCGCATGACCTTATCCTTCTCAGTAAAACCTTAACCTGTGATCCGGTTACTCGTCAGCGATGCTTGCCGGTGGCCAGTTTTCCAGGCGCATGCCCAGAGACAGTCCACGGGAAGCCAGCACGTCTTTAATCTCAGTAAGAGATTTTTTACCAAGGTTAGGCGTCTTAAGAAGCTCAACCTCAGTACGCTGTACCAGATCACCGATATAGTGGATAGCTTCTGCTTTGAGGCAGTTAGCAGAGCGGACAGTCAATTCCAGATCGTCAACAGGGCGCAGCAGGATCGGATCGAATTCTGGTTTCTCTTCTTTAACTTCCGGCTGACGTACATCACGTAAGTCAACAAAAGCTTCCAGTTGTTCAGCCAGAATGGTTGCCGCACGACGAATCGCCTCTTCAGGATCGATTGTGCCGTTGGTTTCCATTTCGATGACCAGCTTGTCCAGGTCGGTACGCTGTTCTACACGCGCTGCTTCAACATTGTAGGCAATACGCTCTACAGGGCTGTAGCATGCGTCGACCAGCAGACGGCCGATTGGGCGCTCATCTTCTTCCGAATGAATTCGGGTAGAAGCCGGCACATAACCACGACCGCGCTGAACTTTGATGCGCATACTAATAGATGCGTTCTCATCGGTCAGGTGGCAGATCACGTGCTGTGGCTTGACGATTTCGACATCACCATCATGGGTAATGTCGGCTGCAGTCACAGGGCCAATGCCAGATTTATTCAAGGTAAGAATAACGTCATCTTTACCCTGAACTCTCACCGCCAGCCCTTTCAGGTTGAGCAGGATTTCCAGGATATCTTCCTGAACGCCTTCTTTGGTGCTGTACTCATGTAGTACACCATCAATCTCAACCTCGGTCACCGCGCAACCCGGCATCGATGAGAGCAGAATACGGCGCAGTGCGTTACCCAAAGTATGGCCAAAGCCACGCTCTAAAGGCTCAAGGGTCACCTTGGCGTGCGTCGAACTCACTTGCTCGATATCTACCAGGCGCGGTTTTAGAAACTCTGTCACAGAACCCTGCATTGTGTCCTCTCTTTGGTACTAAGCTTTACTTGGAGTAAAGCTCGACGATCAGGTGTTCGTTAATGTCCGCAGACAGATCAGAACGCTCCGGCTTACGCTTGAACGTACCTTCCATCTTGCCAGCATCAACTTCCAGCCAGGTTGGCTTTTCACGCTGCTCAGCCAGCTCCAGAGCGGCTTTCACGCGAGACTGCTTCTTCGCTTTCTCACGAATGCTAACAACGTCATTCGGACTAACCTGATAAGAAGCGATGTTAACAACACGACCGTTTACCATAATTGCTTTATGGCTGACCAGCTGACGTGCTTCTGCACGAGTGGCACCGAAGCCCATACGGTATACAACGTTGTCCAGACGACCTTCCAGCAGACCCAACAGGTTTTCACCGGTGTTGCCTTTCAGACGTGCTGCTTCTTTGTAGTAGTTACGGAACTGACGCTCCAGCACACCATAGATACGGCGAACTTTTTGCTTTTCACGCAACTGCACACCATAGTCAGACAGACGCGGTTTACGCGCACCGTGCTGGCCAGGAGCTTGTTCAATTTTACACTTGGTATCGATCGCGCGAACGCCAGACTTAAGGAATAAGTCAGTGCCCTCACGACGGCTCAGCTTGAGCTTAGGACCCAAATATCTTGCCATTTTCTTTCTCCAACAATCCTAGAAACGACAGCGTTATACGCGACGTTTTTTCGGCGGACGACAACCGTTATGAGGGATCGGAGTCACATCAGTAATATTAGTGATGCGGAAACCAGCGGCGTTCAGAGCACGAACAGTAGATTCGCGACCTGGACCCGGTCCTTTGACCATAACTTCCAGATTCTTGATACCGTATTCTTTTACGGCTTCAGCGCAACGCTCTGCTGCAACCTGAGCTGCAAACGGAGTGGATTTGCGAGAACCACGGAAACCGGAACCACCGGCTGTTGCCCAACCCAGTGCGTTACCCTGACGATCAGTAATGGTAACGATGGTGTTGTTAAAAGAAGCATGGATATGAGCCACGCCGTCAGAGACTTGTTTTCTTACACGTTTACGTGCACGAATTGGTGCCTTTGCCATTATTCAATCACCCCGATTATTTCTTGATCGGTTTGCGCGGACCCTTACGGGTACGTGCGTTGGTCTTGGTACGCTGACCGCGAACCGGGAGACCACGACGATGACGCAAACCGCGATAGCAACCAAGGTCCATAAGGCGCTTGATGCTCATGCTAACTTCACGGCGCAGATCACCTTCAACGACAAATTTGGCAACTTCGTCACGCAGCGTGTCGATTTGTTCTTCAGACAGCTCACTGATCTTAACATCTTCAGCGATACCCGCTGCAGCCAGAATGGCTTTAGAACGGGTCTTGCCGACGCCGTAGATCGAAGTTAATGCGATCACAGCATGTTTCTGATCAGGAATGTTAATGCCTGCTATACGGGCCACTATGCACTCCTACTATTTAATATGTACGCACCATGCTGAAAAGCCCGTTTTCAGGATACTCAAATGGAAACGCACAGACATACAAAAGATTGGCTGGCTAATCTAGCCAGCTCAACCCAACTTTGCAAGAAAAATATGCGAATAAATCAGCCTTGGCGCTGTTTATGCTTCGGCTCGGCACTGCAAATCACACGGATGACACCATCACGCTTAACGATTTTGCAGTTACGGCATAATTTCTTGACGGAAGCACGAACTTTCATTTTTACTCTCCGTAACTTCTCGGGCGACTGTTAACGGCCGTAGCCTTTCAGATTCGCCTTCTTCAATGCAGACTCGTACTGACTTGACATCATCAGAGTTTGCACTTGAGCCATAAAGTCCATAATCACGACAACAACGATAAGCAGTGAGGTCCCACCAAAGTAGAACGGTACTTTCATTGCATCACGCATGAACTCCGGGATCAGGCAGATAAAGGTAATGTAGAGCGCACCAACCAAAGTCAGGCGGGTCATTACTTTATCGATATACTTCGCCGTTTGCTCTCCCGGACGAATTCCTGGTACAAATGCACCGGACTTCTTCAGGTTATCTGCTGTTTCACGCGGGTTGAAAACCAACGCCGTGTAGAAGAAACAGAAGAATATGATTGCAGACGCATAGAGTAACACATAAAGCGGTTGCCCAGGCTGCAAATACAGCGAAATTGTTGTCAGCCAGTTCCAACCAGTCCCGCCCCCGAACCATGACGCGATGGTCGCCGGGAACAGAATAATACTGGAAGCGAAGATTGCCGGGATTACCCCCGCCATATTCACTTTCAGCGGTAAATGTGTGCTCTGTGCAGCATAGACACGACGACCTTGCTGACGTTTCGCGTAGTTTACCACAATACGGCGTTGACCACGCTCAACAAATACAACAAAGAACGTCACTGCAAATACTAATACTGCAACCAACAGCAACACGAGGAAGTGCAGGTCGCCTTGACGCGCTTGCTCGATAGTATGGGCAATGGCTGGCGGGAGCCCCGCAACAATACCGGCGAAGATAATGATTGAGATACCGTTGCCGATACCACGTTCAGTAATCTGTTCGCCCAACCACATCAGGAACATAGTCCCTGTAACCAGACTTACAACAGCGGTGAAATAGAATGCAAAGCCTGGATTCATTACCAGGCCCTGCATACCAGGCATATTCGGCAGACCGGTAGCAATACCGATCGACTGGAATATCGCCAGCACCAGAGTACCGTAGCGGGTGTACTGGCTGATCTTACGACGACCAGACTCCCCTTCTTTCTTAATTTCTGCCAGCGTTGGATGAACCACCGTCAGCAGCTGGATAATGATCGACGCCGAAATATACGGCATGATCCCCAGAGCAAAGATAGAAGCACGGCTGAGAGCACCACCAGAGAACATGTTAAACATTTCAATGATGGTGCCTCGCTGTTGCTCAAGCAGTTTGGCAAGTACAGCGGCATCAATACCAGGGATCGGAATGAAAGAGCCAATACGGAACACAATAAGCGCACCGATTACAAACAGCAGTCTGCGTTTCAGCTCGCCTAAGCCACCTTTGGCACTTTGAAAATCTAATCCCGGTTGTTTAGCCATCTGCTACTTATTCCTCGATTTTACCGCCAGCAGCTTCGATAGCAGCACGAGCGCCTTTAGTAACACGCAGGCCACGAACAGTTACCGGAGTAGTGACTTCACCAGCCAGGATCACTTTCGCGAACTCGATCTGGATACCGATAATGTTAGCTGCTTTCAGCGTGTTCAGGTCTACAACACCGCCTTCAACTTTAGCCAGGTCAGACAGACGAACTTCGGCTGTAATCGCTGCTTTACGTGAAGTGAAGCCGAATTTCGGCAGACGACGGTACAGAGGCATCTGACCACCCTCGAAACCGCGACGTACGCCACCGCCAGAACGAGACTTCTGACCTTTGTGACCACGACCACCGGTTTTACCGAGGCCAGAACCGATACCACGACCCAGGCGTTTACCCGCCTTTTTGGAGCCTTCGGCCGGAGACAGAGTATTTAAACGCATCTCTTACTCCTCAACTTTAACCATGAAGGAAACCGCGTTGACCATACCACGAACTGCAGGAGTATCCTCGCGTTCTACGGTGTGACCAATACGACGCAGACCCAGGCCAAGCAGCGTTGCCTTGTGTTTCGGCAGACGACCGATTGCACTGCGGGTTTGAGTAATTTTAATAGTCTTTGCCATGGTTTATTTCCCCAGAATTTCTTCAACGGATTTACCACGCTTGGCAGCGACCATTTCCGGAGATTTCATATTTTCCAGACCGTCGATAGTTGCACGAACCACGTTAATCGGGTTAGTGGAACCATACGCTTTAGCCAGAACGTTACGAACTCCAGCGACTTCCAGAACGGCGCGCATTGCACCACCGGCGATGATACCGGTACCTTCGGAAGCCGGCTGCATGAATACACGAGAACCCGTGTGAGTACCCTTAACCGGGTGCTGCAGGGTGCCGTGGTTCAGCGCGACGTTAATCATATTGCGACGGGCTTTTTCCATCGCTTTCTGGATCGCTGCTGGAACTTCACGCGCTTTACCGTAACCAAAACCAACGCGACCGTTACCATCGCCAACTACAGTCAGAGCTGTGAAGGAGAAAATACGACCACCTTTAACGGTTTTAGATACGCGGTTTACCGCGATCAGCTTTTCCTGCAGTTCGCCAGCTTGTTTTTCGATGTGAGCCATCTTACACCTCTACCTTAGAACTGAAGGCCAGCTTCACGGGCAGCATCTGCCAGTGCCTGGACACGACCATGATATTGGAACCCGGAACGGTCAAAGGACACATCTTTGATGCCTTTTTCCAGAGCGCGTTCGGCGACAGCTTTACCCACAGCTGCTGCAGCGTCTTTGTTACCGGTGTACTTCAGTTGTTCAGCGATAGCTTTTTCTACAGTAGAAGCAGCTACCAGAACTTCAGAACCGTTCGGTGCAATTACCTGTGCGTAAATATGACGCGGGGTACGATGTACCACCAGGCGAGTTGCGCCCAGCTCTTTGAGCTTGCGGCGTGCGCGGGTCGCACGACGGATACGAGCAGATTTCTTATCCATAGTGTTACCTTACTTCTTCTTAGCCTCTTTGGTACGCACGACTTCGTCGGCGTAACGAACACCCTTGCCTTTGTAAGGCTCAGGACGACGGTAGGCGCGCAGATCTGCCGCAACCTGACCGATCAGCTGTTTATCAGCGCCTTTCAGCACGATTTCAGTCTGAGTCGGACATTCTGCAGTGATACCTGCCGGCAGCTGATGATCAACTGGATGAGAGAAACCTAAAGCCAGGTTTACTACATTCCCTTTGACCGCTGCACGATAACCTACACCAACCAGCTGCAGCTTCTTAGTGAAGCCTTCGGTAACACCGACAACCATTGCATTCAGCAGGGCACGCGCGGTACCAGCCTGAGCCCATCCATCTGCGTAACCATCACGCGGACCGAAGGTCAGTGCATTATCTGCATGATTTACTGCAACAGCATCGTTGAGAGTACGAGTCAGCTCGCCGTTTTTACCTTTGATCGTAATAACCTGACCGTTGATTTTTACATCAACGCCGGCAGGAATAACGACCGGTGCTTTAGCAACACGAGACATTTTTTCCTCCGATTAGGCTACGTAGCAGATAATTTCGCCACCAAGACCAGCCTGGCGCGCTGCACGATCAGTCATAACACCTTTAGAGGTAGAAACAACTGCGATACCCATGCCAGCCATAACCTTCGGCAGCTCGTCTTTACGCTTATAAATGCGCAGACCTGGGCGACTGACACGCTGAATGCTTTCTACAACAGCTTTACCCTGGAAATACTTAAGAGTAAGTTCCAGTTCCGGCTTGGTGTCGCCTTCAACTTTAAAATCTTCAATAAAACCTTCTTCCTTCAGCACGTTGGCAATTGCCACTTTCAGCTTGGAGGAAGGCATGGTGACCGCAGCTTTATTCGCGGCCTGACCGTTACGGATACGGGTCAGCATATCCGCGATCGGATCTTGCATGCTCATCTGTCTTTACTCCCGTGATTCAATTGGTAATTACCAGCTAGCCTTTTTCAAGCCTGGTACTTCACCGCGCATAGCGGCTTCACGCAGTTTGATACGGCTCAACCCGAACTTGCCCACATAGCCATGCGGACGACCTGTTTGACGGCAGCGGTTACGCTGACGGGACGGGCTGGAATCACGCGGCAGAGACTGCAGCTTCAGAACTGCGTTCCAACGATCTTCGTCGGTCGCGTTCACATCAGAGATAATAGCTTTCAGTTCAGCGCGTTTTGCGAAGTACTTATCAGCTAAAGCTACGCGCTTTACTTCGCGTGCTTTCATTGATTGCTTAGCCATTCAGTAACCCTACCTTACTTGCGGAACGGGAAGTCAAAGGCAGCCAGCAGAGCACGGCCTTCTTCGTCAGATTTCGCAGTAGTGGTAATGGTAATATCCAAACCACGCACGCGGTCGACTTTATCGTAGTCGATTTCTGGGAAGATGATCTGCTCACGGACACCCATGCTGTAGTTACCACGACCATCGAATGACTTAGCGGACAGGCCACGGAAGTCACGGATACGTGGAACAGCAATAGTGATCAGACGCTCAAAGAACTCCCACATGCGTTCGCCACGCAGAGTTACTTTACAGCCGATCGGATAGCCCTGACGGATTTTGAAGCCTGCAACTGATTTGCGTGCTTTGGTGATCAGCGGTTTTTGACCGGAGATTGCTGTCAGGTCAGCTGCTGCGTTATCCAGCAGTTTCTTGTCAGCGATCGCTTCACCAACACCCATGTTCAGGGTGATCTTCTCGACCCGAGGGACTTGCATGACAGAATTGTAGTTAAACTCAGTCATGAGTTTAGCGACTACTTCGTCTTTGTAGTAATCATGCAGTTTCGCCATCGTACTACTCCAAATTACTTGATAGTTTCGCTGTTAGATTTGAAGAAACGGACTTTTTTGCCGTCTTCGAATCTAAAGCCTACACGGTCAGCCTTGCCGGTTGCCGCGTTGAAGATTGCAACGTTAGAAACCTGAATAGCAGCTTCTTTTTCAACGATGCCGCCTGGTTGGTTCAGAGCCGGAACCGGCTTCTGGTGTTTCTTAACCAGGTTGATACCTTCAACAATGAGCTTGCCGGAAGACAAGACATTCTTAACTTTACCGCGTTTACCTTTATCTTTACCGGTTAACACGATAACTTCGTCATCACGACGGATCTTCGCTGCCATGATTCGCTCCTTAGAGTACTTCTGGTGCCAGAGAGATAATTTTCATGAACTTCTCGTTACGAAGTTCACGAGTTACCGGCCCAAAAATACGCGTACCGATAGGTTGCTCGCTGTTATTGTTTAAAATAACGCATGCATTACCATCGAAGCGAATGACAGAACCGTCCGGGCGACGAACACCCTTCTTGGTGCGCACCACTACCGCCTTCAGCACATCACCTTTTTTGACCTTACCACGCGGAATTGCTTCCTTGATGGTGATCTTGATGATATCGCCGACGCCTGCGTAGCGACGGTGCGAGCCACCCAGAACCTTGATACACATTACGCGACGTGCACCGGAGTTGTCGGCGACGTTCAGCATAGTCTGTTCTTGGATCATTTTAGTGCTCCGCTAATGTCAACTACTACTGAGACCCGAAAATCAGGTCGTTAAAAAAGCCCCATATCGGGGGCGCGGCATTATAACACCGCTCAAACGATATGGGTAGAAAAAATAAACGGCTCATCGCTGAGCCGTTTATTCGTTGAGAATGCCTACTGTATTACAGAACAGCTTTCTCTACAACGCGAACCAGCGTCCAGGACTTAGTCTTGGACAGCGGACGGCATTCGCGGATTTCAACCACGTCACCAGTACCGCATTCGTTGTTCTCGTCATGTACGTGCAGTTTGGTCGTACGCTTAATGAATTTACCGTAGATCGGGTGTTTCACAAAACGTTCGATAGCAACAACGATGGATTTCTCCATTTTATCGCTAACAACGCGACCTTGCAGAGTACGGATTTTATCGGTCATTACGCACCCGCCTTCTCAGTCAGTAAAGTCTTAACGCGTGCGACATCACGACGCACTTGCTTCAACAGGTGAGACTGTTGCAGCTGGCCACTTGCAGCCTGCATACGCAGGTTGAACTGCTCACGCAGCAGATTCAGCAGCTCGGTGTTCAGCTCTTCAACACTCTTCTCACGCAGCTCTTTTGCTTTCATTACATCACCGTCTTAGTTACAAAGGTGGTTTTAATCGGCAGTTTCGCTGCTGCCAGCTTGAATGCTTCACGGGCCAGCTCTTCCGGTACGCCGTCCATTTCATACAGGACTTTACCCGGCTGAATCAAGGCAACCCAATACTCCACGTTACCTTTACCTTTACCCATACGCACTGCCAGCGGCTTTTCAGTGATCGGTTTGTCCGGGAATACACGGATCCAGATCTTACCTTGACGCTTAACTGCACGGGTCATAGCACGACGTGCTGCTTCGATCTGACGGGCAGTCAGACGACCACGGCCAACAGCTTTCAGACCGAAGCTGCCGAAGCTAACATCCGCGCCAGCAGCCAGACCGCGGTTACGGCCTTTGTGCATTTTACGGAATTTTGTACGCTTTGGTTGTAACATCAGCGACGCTCCTTATTTACGGCCTTTACGCTGCTGCTTTTTAGGTTGCGCAGCCGGTTTTTCCGGTTGTTCAACAGCAGCCATACCACCCAGGATCTCGCCTTTGAAGATCCACACTTTAACGCCGATTACACCGTAAGTGGTGTGCGCTTCAGAGGTGTTGTAGTCGATGTCAGCACGCAGAGTGTGCAGCGGTACGCGACCTTCGCGGTACCATTCGGTACGTGCGATTTCCGCGCCGCCCAGACGGCCGCTAACTTCAACTTTAATACCTTTAGCGCCCAGACGCATTGCGTTCTGTACAGCACGCTTCATAGCACGACGGAACATAACGCGACGTTCCAGCTGAGAAGTGATGCTGTCAGCAACCAATTTTGCGTCCAGTTCAGGTTTACGCACTTCGGCGATATTGATCTGGGCAGGAACGCCAGCAATATCAGCTACGACTTTGCGCAGTTTTTCTACGTCTTCGCCTTTCTTACCGATAACGATACCCGGGCGAGCGGTGTGAATGGTCACACGGATGCTCTTAGCCGGACGCTCGATAACGATACGAGATACAGACGCTTTAGCCAGTTCCTTAGTCAGGTACTGACGTACTTTAAAATCGCTGTCCAGGTTGTCAGCGAATTCTTTGGTGTTCGCAAACCAGGTTGAGTTCCATGGTTTTACAATACCCAGGCGAATACCATTAGGATGTACTTTCTGACCCATTGCTAGTCTCCAGAGTCTCAGCGATCGGACACAACCACAGTAATGTGGCTGGTGCGCTTCAGGATGCGATCTGCACGACCTTTTGCACGCGGCATAATGCGCTTCATGCTCGGGCCTTCGTCTACGAAAATTTTCGTAACTTTCAGATCGTCAATGTCAGCGCCATCGTTGTGTTCAGCGTTAGCAATGGCAGATTCCAGGACTTTCTTAACCAGTACAGCCGCTTTCTTATTGGTGTAGGTCAGAATATCCAGAGCCTGCGACACTTTCTTACCGCGAATCAGGTCTGCAACAAGGCGAACCTTCTGAGCAGAAGAACGAGCATGGCGATGTTGAGCTAAAGTTTCCATCTCTTCCTCCTACCTTATTTCTTCTTCGCTTTTTTATCAGCAGCGTGGCCGCGATAAGTACGAGTCGGTGCGAATTCACCCAGTTTGTGACCGACCATTTCGTCGGAAACAAATACCGGAACGTGCTGACGACCATTATGGACAGCGATGGTCAAACCGATCATGTTAGGAAAGATCGTTGAACGACGGGACCAAGTGCGCAGGGGCTTCTTGTCTCCGCTTTCCACCGCTTTCTCTACCTTCTTCAGCAAGTGCAGGTCAATAAAAGGACCTTTCTTGAGAGAACGTGGCATGGCTTATCCTCTAAAATTATTTGCTACGGCGACGTACGATGAATTTATCAGTACGCTTGTTGCTGCGGGTCTTCTTACCTTTGGTCTGAACGCCCCACGGAGTTACCGGGTGCTTACCAAAGTTACGACCTTCACCACCACCATGTGGGTGATCGACTGGGTTCATCGCAGTACCGCGAACGGTAGGACGAACACCACGCCAGCGTGCAGCACCTGCTTTACCCAGAACGCGCAGCATATGCTCAGCATTGCCAACTTCGCCCAGAGTTGCACGGCAGTCTGCTTCGACTTTACGCATTTCACCAGAACGCAGACGCAGGGTGACATAAGCACCATCACGAGCAACGATCTGAACGTAAGTACCAGCGGAACGTGCCAGCTGACCGCCTTTACCTGGTTTCATTTCTACGTTATGAACGGTAGAACCAACCGGGATATTGCGCATCGGCAGGGTGTTACCTGCTTTGATTGCAGCATCAACGCCAGATTGAACCTGGTCGCCAGCTTTCAGGCCTTTAGGGGCCAGAATGTAACGGCGTTCACCGTCTTTGTACAGAACCAGCGCGATGTTCGCGGAGCGGTTCGGATCGTACTCAAGACGTTCAACAATTGCTGGGATACCGTCTTTGTTGCGTTTGAAGTCAACAATACGATAAGCCTGCTTGTGACCACCACCGATGTGACGAGTGGTGATACGGCCATTGTTGTTACGACCACCGGATTTGCTGTTTTTTTCAACCAGCGGAGCAAAAGGTTTGCCCTTGTGCAGCTCTGGGTTGACCACTTTAACAACGTGGCGACGACCCGGAGATGTCGGTTTACATTTAACAACTGCCATTGTATTACTCCTCCGACTTACTCAGCGCCGCCGACGAAGTCCAGATTCTGGCCTTCCTTCAGGGTGACGTAAGCTTTTTTCCAGTCGCTACGACGACCGATACGCTGTCCGTGACGTTTAACTTTCCCTTTAACTACCAGGGTGTTAACGACTTCGACTTCGACTTCAAACAGTTTCTGCACAGCAGCTTTGATCTCTGCTTTGGTCGCGTCTTTAGCAACTTTGAGAACGATGGTGTTAGTTTTTTCCATCGCAGTAGACGCTTTTTCAGAAACGTGCGGTGCGCGCAGCACCTTCAGCAGACGTTCTTCACGAATCATGCCAGCATCTCCTCAACTTGCTTAACAGCATCAGCAGTCATTACGACTTTGTCGAAGGCGATCAGGCTAACCGGGTCGATACCAGTTGCATCGCGTACGTCAACCTTGTGCAGGTTGCGCGCAGCCAGGAACAGGTTTTCGTCCAGCTCACCGGTGATGATCAGCACATCTTCCAGAGCCATGTCTTTCAGTTTCTGTGCCAGCAGCTTAGTTTTAGGCGCTTCTACAGAGAACTTCTCGACAACGATCAGACGATCCTGACGTACCAGTTCGGACAGGATGCTTTTCAGCGCGCCGCGGTACATCTTTTTGTTAACTTTTTGACTGTGGTCCTGCGGGCGAGCAGCGAAGGTCACGCCACCTGAACGCCAGATCGGGCTCTTGATAGAACCTGAACGCGCACGGCCGGTACCTTTCTGGCGCCACGGCTTTTTGCCTGAACCAGTTACTTCAGCACGAGTCTTCTGAGCACGAGTACCCTGACGAGCACCAGCTGCATAAGCAACAACAACCTGGTGAACCAGCGCTTCGTTGAAATCACGACCGAAGGTAGTTTCGGAAACAGTCAGCGCGCTCTGCGCGTCTTTCAATACTAATTCCATTGCTATCCCCTTACGCCTTCACAGCTGGTTTAACGATCAGGTCGCAACCGGTCGCACCCGGAACACCACCTTTAACCAGCAGCAGGTTGCGCTCAGCGTCAACACGTACTACGTCCAGGCTCTGAACGGTTACACGTTCGTTGCCCAGCTGACCTGCCATTTTCTTGCCTTTGAACACTTTGCCCGGAGTCTGGTTCTGACCGATAGAACCCGGAACGCGGTGAGACAAGGAGTTACCGTGAGTAGCGTCCTGGGTACGGAAGTTCCAGCGCTTAACGGTACCAGCGAAACCTTTACCTTTAGAGGTACCGGTTACGTCAACTTTTTTAACGTCAGCAAACAGTTCAACGCTAATGTTCTGACCAACGGTGTATTCTTCACCATCTGCCAGACGGAACTCCCACAGGCCGCGGCCAGCTTCTACGCCAGCTTTAGCAAAGTGGCCAGCTTCCGGCTTAGTTACACGGTTAGCTTTTTTAGCACCGGTGGTAACCTGAACAGCGCGGTAGCCGTCGTTAGCCAGATCTTTAACCTGAGTAACGCGGTTTGCTTCAACTTCGATAACGGTTACTGGGATAGAGACGCCATCTTCAGTGAAGATGCGGGTCATACCCACTTTTTTACCGACTAAACCAATCATTGTATCAACCTCTCAATCGCTCGATGACCTGATTAACCCAGGCTGATCTGCACGTCTACACCGGCAGCCAGGTCCAGACGCATCAGAGCATCAACGGTTTTTTCAGTTGGCTCAACGATGTCAACCAGACGCTTGTGAGTACGGATCTCGTACTGATCACGCGCGTCTTTGTTAACGTGCGGAGAGATCAGAACGGTGAAACGCTCTTTGCGGGTCGGCAGCGGGATCGGACCACGAACCTGCGCACCAGTGCGCTTGGCAGTCTCGACGATTTCCGCGGTTGATTGATCGATCAGACGATGATCAAACGCTTTCAAACGGATACGGATTCTTTGGTTCTGCATGAGACCAGAGCTCCAATTATTTTATAGACGAAATAGTTACTCCTCAAACCCATTACGATTGATGGGAGAGTGTAACCGTTCTTACAGAGTTCCCCGATTGGGAACATTGTCAGATAGTCAAATCGACTATCAGTGGCTCATATCGAACCAGCCGTCAATTAAGACAAGCCCGCGCATTATACGTATCTGCGGGCTTAATGCAAGTGAAGTTGTATCGATAATAACCAACCTTTCGCAGAACGACGTTATTGCTGGTCAATTTCCGCTATGGCCTGCTTCACTCGCGCTTTGAGATCCCCGTTTTGAACAGGCTCGTCAGGCGCTGACGGTTCTTCGCTGCGCATATCATCCGCGCCTTCTTCTTCAACGGTCTCTTCCGGTTCCGGCAGCGGCTGCTGCTTATATATATAGTGCGCGTCAGACAGACGAAAGTTCGGCGGCACGGCCGGCGTCGCGGTATGCTGAATAAACGCGCTATGCGTATAGTAGCCTATGATTACCATGCCAATGCTCAACCCCAGCCATGAAAGCGCGATACGCGCGCACCGCCATAACGTAAGCGGCATATCTGGACGGTCAAAACGCAGGTTTTCGCCACAATAATATTCATGATCCGTTTTCATGCTTTCCCTCCGTCATGCATCAGTTTTGGGCTTTCATCCAGCGCCTGCCATAGACGAATAAGAGTAAGCCGCCCTACCATACCGTCAGCTTTAATCTTATTTTGCATTTGAAACTGGCGGACTTTTTCCGATAAAAGAGGGCTCCACTCTCCCGTGCTCTCAGCCTCAACATTCAACACGCGACTCAGCATCATATCCAGCCAGAGAATGTCGTCGACGCTGCTTTTCTTCATGATGCTCACATTACCGTCTGGTGAAGGTTTCCACATTAGCGTGTAATTCCCTTGCCACACTTCACTGAACCAGGCTTTATCCATAATCCATGTACCAGCGCCCGACTGGGCGGTGATGGTCTGGTTGCTTTCTCCAATCACGACAACAGGTATAAGGCTATTATCTACCTTTAGCGTTGCTATCCAGGGGAGTTGCTGGGCCAGAAGCGATTCCAGCGTATCAGTGCCCGACAGGCAAACCAAACCCGCCCGGTACGCCTGATCGCACCATGCTTCCCCTTTATTGACCTCATATCCCCAGACGCTGTAAAGCCGCGCGAGCGACTCATTAGTTGACATAATCGTTGACGTCAGCGTTGTGGAAGAAAGTGATGCAGCCGATGGCTGTCCTGCAGGCCATATGCTGGCTATGGGCGGCAACCATCTGTCAAGCAATGGACTGAAGTGCCAGCCAGCACTACCACATAGCGCCGCGACGACAACCACTGCCAGACACGTCCCCCCGGTTCGACGAGGCGCAGGCAGACAACGCAGCGCTTCACGTTGCTGAAGCGGCGTGATGCTGGTTTGTTGTTCACCCTGTTTCGTTTTATTACGCGTAAGATTCCACCCGACACGCGCCGCCAGATGCAGATTACCGCGGCAACGTTTCTTGATATGTCGGATAAATGTCTCAGGAAGGGCATCTTTGCCCTCCTGTTCCGTTTCGATACAGGGTGCGATTACCCTACGGTAATCCTCAATATCCGGGATGGGGACGTCGAACCAGAGCGGATGCATCGTACGTAACTGGCGCTGCTGTCTCAGACTGTATCTACCGGTTACTAGCAGCCGGGCCTTCGGCATTATGGCGATAAACGCCTTAACCGTTGCAGTAATACCGGTGGTGACCTGATGTCCGTCTTCCAAAATAAACAGAGGCTTATCGCATGCCTTAACGGTTATCAGACCAAGTAATTCGCTCCAGATCGTCTCGCCAGAAAATGACCGTCCGGTTAAACAGCCCTCCTTTTGCGTATCTGCGATAACCTGCCATTCCCACCTATAACCTTTTCTATTTACAGGTGCCAGAGTTAGCACCCGATGTGGCCATAACGCTTCTACACTGCGTGCAAGCGTGCTTTTTCCGGTGCCTTTTGCCCCATGTAATACCAGCCATTGTTCGTTCAAAAACGCGGAAAGGATATTATCCCGCAACAGTTGCTGGCGGGAGGTCAAAACAGAAATGAACTCATCCATGAACATTCATATTTTCCATAAAATTTATTATTTCCTAAAGTAGGAACGTGGGAGCCAAAACGCTTGTCGCCTGGCAACAGGATAAATATATTATCGTTATCATTAACAAGAAACAGATTAACTTGTTAGTTATTCTTAATCATAATTTTATGAAAACTATCCGCCACGTATTCAAAAGCACGCTATTTTATCATGGCGCCTATCTCATAGTGATATTTGCAAGCGTTATATGTATTTTTGCTTGTATACATAAAGGATATGAACAGTGGTTTGAAAACAAAACATTGCGGACAGCATCAAGTCAAATTCATCAGGAGAATATCTCAAACAGAAAACAACAATGGCATTTATCATCCGTGCCCTTAGATACAGATATGAATGTTTCCCCCCATCAACAATCGCATGCGCAAGAGGCATTGCTGTCCGGGGTCGTTGTCAGCGGAATTATTCATAGTTCAAATAAATCCATTTCCCGCGCAATCTTGCAGGAAAATGGTGAGCAAAATGTTTATGCCATTAATGATTATCTGAAGTCCTCCAGCAAAATACGTGTTACGGGTATTACAAAGAATCAGATAATGTTTTCTTCTGGTGAGCAAACACTGCAACTGACATTGCTTGCTGAACTGGCACAACCGTCCGGGCCTCAGGGGGCGGTAGCATCCCGGCAAGAGCAACAAGCGGTAACGCTGGCTGATTTCATTGATGCCAGTCCTGTAGTGGATAAGAACACTTTACGTGGTTTACGCCTTCTACCACGAAAACAGGTTCAGTTTTTTAAGCATTCTTCCCTCGAACCTGGAGATATAGCCATTCAGCTAAATAATATTAAGTTGACTCAACAGGCAAATTTAGGCAAAGCACAAAATGCGCTTAAGCACCTTAAAATGGCTCAGTTCACCGTCTTACGTAATGCTTCGCCACGGTTAATTAATGTTTCAGTTCAACAATTCCAGGATGGAAAGGAAGACTAAATGGAGAGAACTGTTTTACATCGGCGACTGAAAAGTTGGTCGTTGATACTTTTACTCGCAGCCTCCTGCCGCACTGCATTCGCAGTCGATTATACCGCTAACTTTGACAATGCGGACATTCAGACATTTGTCAATATTGTCGGCCAAAATATGGGTAAAACCATTCTGATTGATCCCGATGTTAAGGCTTCAATATCCGTCAGAAGCAATGATACCTTCAATGAGGATGAATATTATCAGTTTTTCCTGAGCGTACTGGATCTCTACGGTTTCTCAATTATTACTCTTGATAATGGGTTACTTAAGGTAGTGCGTTCAGAGCAAGTCAAAACAATGCCAGGAAGACTCATTAGCGGGACGAAACCCGGCAAAGGAGATGAACTGGTGACGCGTATTGTGTCACTGGAAAACGTTCCTGCTCGCGTATTGTCCCCCTTGCTTCGACAAATGCTTGATGGCGGTAAGGTCGGTAATGTTGTGCATTACGAACCATCAAATGCATTGATCATCACCGGCAAAGCCTCAACCGTCAATCGTCTGTTGGAGGTGGTTAAACGTGTCGATGTGATGGGTGATGCCAAGGAACAGGTTTTCACACTGAAGTATGCCTCAGCGACCGACCTGGCCGACGTCCTCAATGACCTGGCGCGAGAAAATGGCAAAGAGGCTAAACCGGCCACACTTCAGACGCGCATCGTTGCAGATAAACGTAGTAATGCGTTAATTGTCAGCGGTTCCGATCGTGCCCGGGCGCGTATGGCACAACTTATTTCCCGGCTGGATACGCAAGATCAAGGTGAGGGCAACACCCGTGTCTGGTATTTGAAATATGCCAAAGCAGATAAACTGGTTGAAGTTTTAACCGGCGTCACGCAAAAGATGAAGGATGAAAAAAGCAGCGCTTCAAAATCATCAGCCAGCAGCAGCAATAACGATATATCCATCACGGCAGATGAACAAACCAACTCGCTGGTTATTACCGCAGACCAAAGTATCCTCCAGCAGTTAGAAGATGTCATCGCCAAACTGGACATTCGCCGCGCCCAGGTTCTGGTCGAAGCTATCATCGTGGAAGTTCAGGATGGTAAAGGCATTAATCTTGGGGTCCAGTGGGCCAACAAAAACGTCGGCGTGCAGCAGTTTACCAAGACCAATCTTCCCATTTTCAATGCCGCACAAGGGGTTCAAGAATTCAAGAGACAGGGCGGTACCACCAGCGATAACCCTGCATATGATTTGTTCAGTAACTTCAATGGTCTTGCCGCAGGATTCTTCAACGGCGACTGGGGGGTTCTCCTTACCGCGCTGAGTAGCAATAGCAAGAATGATATTCTTTCTACTCCGAGTATCGTGACACTCGATAACAAAGAGGCATCTTTCAACGCCGGACAAGACGTTCCGGTGCTTTCCGGGTCGCAAACCACCTCGGGCGATAATATTTACAGCACCGTCGAACGTAAGACAGTCGGCACTAAGCTAAAGGTTACGCCGCAAATCAATGAAGGCGATTCCGTATTAATGGAAATTGAGCAAGAGGTGTCCAGTGTCGATTCTACGGCAACCTCATCCACTCTCGGCCCTACATTTAATACCCGTACTATTCAAAACGCCGTCCTGGTAAAAAGCGGTGAAACCGTGGTATTGGGCGGATTGATGGATGACTCAAGTAAACAAGAGGTTTCGAAAGTTCCCTTACTGGGTGATATCCCCCTCATTGGGCAACTTTTTCGCTATACCTCAAATGAAAAAAATAAACGCAACTTGATGGTGTTCATCCGACCAACCATCATCAGAGATGATGAAGTCTATCATTCGCTTTCGAGGGATAAATATACTGGCTTCAAGGAGATGCAACAAAACAGGAGTAGCAAGCAAAACGGTAGCCTGATTGATGTCGATGCCATTGAATCATTAGATGACCACGCATTTGACTCCTCTGTGGCCACACCAGCTAAGTCAAACAGCAAAAATCCGTTCCATAACGGCAGTGCAAAATGACAGCCTTTACGTGGAAAAAAGCACAGCGATACGGTATTGCCGTACAGCAGGAAGAGCTGATTTATGCTGAAAATACCTCGCTTGAATCTATGCTGGACGTAGCCGCAACAGCGCCTGAATGTAGCCGGTTTACCCGGCTCTCTACGCAACAGTTTGAGGAAAAACTCGAGCACCTGTATCAACAGAACAGCGGCACTGCCCAGTTGATCGCAGAAGATATGAATAACCTTGATGATCTCAACATTCTTTCTGAGGAGATCCAGTCCAATGAAGATCTGCTTAACGAACAATCCGATGCGCCGGTCATACGACTAATTAATGCCGTACTCAGTGAAGCAATCAAGGAACATGCATCCGATATTCATATCGAAGTATTTGAGAAAACGATGGGGATCCGCTTTCGCGTCGATGGCGTTCTGCGTCCAGTGGTTCAGCCTAATAAAAAGCTGGCGGCCCTGCTGATCTCACGTATTAAAGTGATGGCCAAGCTGGATATTGCCGAAAAGCGCCTCCCACAGGATGGTCGCATAACGTTAAAAATAGGCCAGCGGAATGTGGATGTGCGTGTCTCTACGCTCCCCTCACAGCATGGCGAACGTGTCGTTTTGCGTCTGCTGGATAAAACCAGCCTGCGGTTATCAATCGATAAGCTGGATATGTCAGCAGAAGACACACACAGCCTGAAAGATCTGATTGCCCTCCCCCACGGCATTATTCTGGTCACCGGCCCAACGGGTTCAGGAAAAAGTACCACGCTATACGCCATCCTTTCCGCACTGAATAGCCCGGAGCGTAACGTCCTCACCGTTGAAGATCCGATTGAATATGAACTGGAAGGGATAGGTCAAACGCAGGTCAATAGTCGCGTAGATATGTCTTTTGCCCGTGGGCTACGCGCCATTTTACGTCAGGATCCTGATGTCGTGATGGTAGGTGAAATTCGCGACGCCGAAACAGCGCAGATTGCTGTTCAGGCGTCGTTGACCGGACATCTGGTTCTTTCGACTCTCCATACAAACAGCGCCAGCGGAGCCGTAACACGATTGCGGGATATGGGGGTGGAATCGTTTCTGCTTTCTTCATCACTTGTCGGGGTTATTGCCCAGCGTCTGGTAAGACGACTGTGTAACCACTGCAAAATACCGCGCCCCGCCACCCACCAGCAACAACAACTCCTGCTGGCTCAAGGGATCAATACCTCTCAGGTCTGGCATGCCGGGGGCTGCGAGGCATGCAGGCATAGCGGCTATCAGGGGCGACTGGCAATTCACGAGCTGTTACTTGTTACGCCTGAACTGCGCGAAGCCATTCACACAGAGACCAACGAACAGCATCTGGAGCAAATTCAGCGTCGTCACCATCGTAGTTTGCTGGCAAACGGTCTCCGCGTCGCCGCAGAAGGCATTACATCGCTGGAGGAAGTGCTAAGAGTGACATCGGAAGGGCAAACACCGACGGAGCAGCCTGAATGAAATATTGCTGGACCGCAACAGATGTGAAGGGAAATCGTATTACGGGCGTTAGCGAGGCCGCAAGCGAACGGGACATGGTGGCGCAACTGCGTAGCCAGGCCCTATTGCCGCAAACGATAAAACCCCAACGACGCGGGCTCCCCCTGAAGACCCTCCCTGCACGAGTCAGTCACAGTGAATTAACGCTTTTTACGCGTCAGATTGCAACGCTAATCGCCGCAGCATTACCGCTGGATGAAGCCCTCGACGTGGTTCGGCAACAAAAAGAAAATAAGAAACTTGCCGATGTGATTACGACTCTTCGGCAGTCCATTCTTGAAGGAAAATCACTGTCAACTGCGATGCAGGCGTATCCCCGCCTGTTTGATGCCGTCTTTTGTACGCTCGTTAAAGCGGGCGAAACGGTGGGTCAGTTAGGCGCAGTTCTGGAAAGACTGGCGGATTTTAACGAAGCGCGCCAGCGAATGCGCAGCAAGCTTACGCAGGCTTTAATCTACCCTTCCCTGCTCACTACGGTCGCTATTCTGGTGGTTATTATTTTGCTCACCACCGTGGTGCCTAAGGTCGCAGCGCAGTTTATCCACCTCAAACACGCATTGCCGCTCACCACTCGGATCCTGCTCGCGACCAGCAATTTTTTGTCGGCATATGGCCCTTGGATCCTGCTCACCCTCATTGGCGGTGGCTGCCTGTTTTCTTTCTGGCTTAAACAAAAGGGAAACCGGCATCGATTTCACCGTTGGTTAATTCAGTTTCGCTTAACGTCGCCTTTAGTATGCGCCATCAATAGCGCTCGCTACTTACGCGCCCTGAGCATTCTTAACAGCAGCGGCGTTCCTCTTTTACAAGCTATGTCGCTTTCCGCTGAGGGAGTGAGTAATCAGGAAATACGCCAGCGTCTGGGTGAAGCGGCTGAGAGCGTTCGCCAGGGCAACAGCGTTAGCCAGTCGCTGGAGAAGACGAAGATTTTTCCCGCGATGATGCTCTACATGATCGCCTCCGGGGAAAAAAGCGGTCAGCTTGGAGAACTCATGCAGCGGGCAACAGAAAATCAGGAAATCCAGCTACAAAACCGCATCGCACTGACGCTGGCAATTTTTGAACCTGCGTTGATCGTTGTGATGGCGATGATCGTTTTGTTCATTGTCGTCTCGGTTATGCAGCCAATTTTACAACTTAACTCATTAATGAACTAAGGAAAGGTTATGGAACAACAGACACGGGCCACAGAGCGTGGCTTTACCCTCATGGAATTGATGGTGGTCATTGTGATTTTGGGGGTTCTGGCAAGCCTGGTCGTGCCGAATCTGATGGGCAACAAAGATCGCGCGGACAGACAAAAAGCGGTCAGCGACATTGTCGCGCTCGAAAATGCGCTGGACATGTACAAGCTGGACAACCATCGCTACCCCACGACGGAACAAGGTCTGGAAGCACTCATCACCGCGCCGGAGCTCTCTCCCAAGGCCGAGAATTACAATACTGACGGTTATATCCGACGTCTGCCTGCAGACCCCTGGGGGAACGACTATATCCTGATAAGCCCCGGCGAACATGGCGCTATTGATATCAGCTCCGTAGGGCCAGATGGAGAAGCTGGAACGGCGGATGACATTAACAACTGGGATAATAACAAAAAATCGCAATAAACATGACGCATCAGAAAGGATTCACGTTGCTGGAAGTGATGCTGGTTGTGGTCATTATCGCCATCTCAGCTACGGGCATTATCGCCATGCAAAGTGACCGGCTGGGATCAGGCGGAAAGCTACTACAGCGGATCGACACCTTCAGGCAGACGGTGAAATACGCGTCAGACCTGGCGTTGCTGGAAAAGCATGTGGTCGGTTTGCGGTTGACCACTGAAGGCTGGGCTTTTTACCTGCCGCAAAAGGATTCAACCCACAAATGGAACTGGCAAGAGCTGGCCGACAGCGACAGTTTACCGCTTTACGGTAACTGGGCTGCGCCAGCGAAACCTGAAGTAACGCCTTCAGCAGCAAATGCAAATCCACAAATTATGATCTTACCCGATGGTCAACTGACGCCTTTTACCGTGATGTTCAGAGATGAAGACGGTGCAAAATTCGTGACTCTGCGGTGTGACGGATCGCTACCGCTGGATATCACTCGCCTTGAGGATGCGCAATGAAGCAACAAAGCGGAATGCTCCTGCTTGAGGTATTGCTGGCGATGGCAATCTTTGCGACCGCTGTAATAGCGCTGATTAGCAGTATGCAATGGCAACTCTCTGCTCTCGACACGCTGAAGCAAGAAACTCTGGCACTCTGGGCTGCGGACAACGCCTTGATTGGAACCATTAACGACCAGACCACCTCGGGAAAAGGTCAGACAATACTGCTGAACGAGACTTTCTCCTGGCAGTTGTCGGGTAGCCTGCAAAACCAGTCAGCCATTAATCAAAAGCAAGCCAGCGTAACCTCCGCCAGCGGACGGACGCTTAATCTGTACTCCTGGACGCCAGAAAACGGAGACAAAAAATGAGTAAGATGCCGCGGGGCTTCACGTTACTGGAAGTGATGCTGGCAATTGCCATTTTCTCGACGCTCAGTTTTTTGGCCTCAATGGTTTTTTCCCAGGCCTCAGAGCAGCATCAGCGTGCAAAAAAGACAGCCGATAATTTTGATGCTATTCAGCATACGATGCTGCTGTTTGAAAACGATTTGATGCAGTACGTTCCGCGAAAAAACCGTCAGACGAATCAGCCTTTTTTCAGCGAAAAAGATGGCGCGATTTTCACTACCCAGACACGAGACCCAGCCATGCCTTTCGAGGCCGCTTTCATTCTCACTACCGTCCACTGGTATGTGGACAACGGCACGTTATACCGCGCGATGAGACGCTCGCCCGATGGCAAAAAGGAGGCACCGCCACAAGCGTTACTCTCCGACATCGCTCATCTGTCCGCAACAATGGCTCTCGCTGAGGGCGACAGTGCATCCACAACGGCTAAAATAACGCTGGAGCGTGAAAACGGAGAGATTCTTACTCGTCTTTTTATTCTGCCCGGCTGGTTCCCGGAGAAACAGAAATCCAGCCCGACTTCAGGGGCGGCTACAGGGACAGCTAAATGAGTAATCAAAGGGGATCGGCGTTACTGATCGTGTTGATGATTCTGGCGCTGATGGCCGCGCTGGCATCAGAAATGACGATCAGCTTTCAGACTCAGTTGCAGCGCAGCCGACGCACAAATGACAGTATCCAGGGGAAATATGCGCTGCTGTATGCCGAAGCGCAAGCCACTGCACAAACGCTGCAGAATGCCAAGGATAAGCTTAGCCAACTTGATGAACTCCCCCAGTTTGCAGAACTTCGCGACAACACAACGGTAAGCTGGCAAACCAGCGATCTACAACATTGCTTCAATCTGAACGCATTAGCAGATGTGCCGACGGACCCGATGACCACTCTGCCCTATAAAATCGAGGTGTTCGCAGCCCTGTTGGAAAAAATCGGCGTGGAAAAGTATCGCGCAGACGAGATCGCTCAATCTGGCGCAGATTACATTGACGCTGACGTGACGCCCCGTGTCAAAGGCGCTGAAGATGAGTATTACAAGTCCAGCCAACCGGGTTTTCTTACAGCAGGCCAGATGATCTTTTTACCTGCCGAAATACGCAAGCTCAAAGGAATGACCGACGCTATTTATCAAAAATTATCCCCTTTTATCTGCGCGACATTCAGCAATGAACTCGCCATAAATATTAATACTCTTACTGAGCAGCAGGCCCCTCTATTAGCTGCGCTATTTCTCAATAACCTCAGTGACTCAGATGCAAAAACACTACTGAAGAAACGCCCCGAAGGTGGCTGGAAAACGGTAGATGCCTTTCTCTATCAGGCACAACAAGATTACAGCGCCGCCAAACCCCTGACGGATTCGCTTAAAAAACAGTTAACCGCCAATAGCACCTTTTTTTTGACCACATCTACAGCCCACGAGGGTGACCTTACTTCCGGTATGCGCACATTTTTCTTTTATGATGAAAAAAATAAAACAATTAAAATCTATTTACGCCAACTTACGGATGGCAGTAGCGAAGAGTAAAGCAGTTTCAGTGTCCTCACCAAAACTGCTTATCCGCCTGCAAAAACAGCCGTCAGCCCCCGTGGAATGGGTGGAGTATACTGAAGGTGGCGGAGGTGAAATCCAGCATCTGTCCATGGAACAGTTAGCGGAGCTTGGTACACTTCCAGCGGCGCAGTCCGCACATCTGCTTCTTTCCGCCAGTATGGCGACATGTAAAACAATCGTCATACCGGATGAAGAGTATGAACTGACTGACCAAAAGCTTCACTGGCTCGCTGATGAAACGCTCGACGAAGGGGCGCCCTCATTGCACTGGACATTACTGTCCCGTCAGGGGTCTCGTCTCACTGTTGCAGGCATTGATGCCGACTGGCTTGAGTCTCAGCTCCGAACCCTTGCCGATGCAGGTATTAACACCACATGTGTCACGTTTGACGCCTGTTGCCTGCCGGCATGCGACAATGGCTGGACGGTATTAAGAGAGGGCGATCGGTGGTTGCTCAGAACACAGGAAAATTATCTCTCCTGCCTGACGGAGGCGTGGCTTACCCACCTGCTTACGCATTTCGGCCCTCCGCAATTGGTAAACTACGGTTCGTTACCACTGGCCTGTTCCAGTACAGAGAGTCAACCTGAACGCCATATTCTGACTCTCTACCCAAACGGCAATGTACCTGATCTTCTACACGATAAGATTCGCGCCCCTTCTCCACGCTCGCCCACGACCGCGCTCCTGAAGCGCGTCGCGCTATTCAGCATCATGCTGGCTGCGGGTGTCGCACTGCTTACCCGCTCTATTACCTACTGGCAACTCCATAGCCTGGAGAAGCAGCTCAGTCAGGATCTGGTACAGCAGTGGCAGCGATACATTCCTGAGAACAGACACAGTAGCAATTTGCGAACCTATCTGCCGAAACAGTTACAACAACATATCCCCGCCCCCTATTTGTTCTTGCAGCAGTTGCAGTCAAAGCTGTCAGCATTCCCGGGATTGGCGCTGGAAGGACTGAACTATGATCCGGCGAGTAAATCTTTGCAGCTTTTCATCTACGCCAGTGATGAAAGCCAGGTACAGGCATTCATCAAAGCGTGCATCTATGGCTTGCCATTAAAAGTCGAAAAACATGAACAGGGAATGTGGACACTTCGAAATGATTAAACGTGCTCAGGTCTGGTTTCATCATAAAAATACGCATGAGCAACGCATCTTTATAACGTTGTTCGGATGCTGCCTGTTGGCCATTTTTTGGTTTGGCGCCTGGCAGCCTTTAGGTCAGGCTATCGATACAATGCAATCCCGGGACGAAAAGTTACAGCTCGACATACAGTGGCTGCACAAACAGGCTTCAGCAGCCGGTCTTCTTCCACAGCGGACGCAATCGGACTCCCTGGAAACGCTGGTGAAGCGCAGTCTTAAAAAATCGGGACTTAACGCAACACTCCAGCCGGCTCACGGTGGTGGACTCAATATCAGCGCCTCCACCATCAAGATGGACACCTTCGTACGCTGGTTGGCGGTGTTACAGGGCGAATATGGTCTGCACATCGTGGCGCTTGAGTTTCACGCCAGTAAAGACGATGCCGACAGTATTACGCTGACACGACTGACGATTGGAGCGAAAAAAAATGGATAACGGGTTAGCAATATTGTTCCTTGTCGTTGGACTACTGGCGGGCAGCACCATGGGAATGCTCACCTGGCGCCTGCCTCTGATGGTGCTCCCCCCCTCCCCCGCAGACGGAGCGCTCTCCCCTTTTAATTTATGGCTGCCTGGTTCGCATTGCTGCCACTGCCAAACCCCGCTGGCGTGGTATGACAACATTCCCCTACTGAGTTGGCTATGTCTGAAGGGGAAGTGTCGTCATTGTGGTCTTCCTGTCTCGAAACGCTATCCTTTGCTCGAAGCACTCTGTGCTGTTATGGCCGTTTTCTGTTACGCCCTCCATCCCAACGAAATCCTGCTGGCGCTCTTTATCTATTTTTGGTTTGCGCTCGCACTCAGCGTAATCGACCTGCAGCATTATCTTCTGCCTGACAAACTCACGCTGCCATTGCTGTGGCTCGGGCTGTTATTCAACGCCAGTTTCGGTGTTATACCCGGCAAAGACGCCATCATTGGAGCCGTTGCGGGATATATGATTTTGTGGTTGATCTACTGGTTAGTCAGGTTGTTATGGCATAAAGAGGGGATCGGCTACGGGGACTTCAAAATGCTGGCCGCTGCCGGGGCCTGGAGCGGTTGGCAAAGTATACCAATGATTCTTTACGCAGCTTCAATCACAGGGATTATGTATGGTCTTCTGTTATGGGCAAAAAAAGGACGTCGCGGCGCGCTGATTCCTTTTGGTCCGGCACTGGCTGTAAGTGGGTGGGGTTACTTTTGTTGGATAAGTTGGTGAACTCAACAGGAAGGATTAACTCCTTCCTGTATTAACGACTCTGCTTCTACTCTTCTTCGCGAATTTGCGCCTGCAGATAATTCTGGATCCCCAGTTTATCGATAAGATCCAGCTCGGTCTCCAGCCAGTCGATATGGCCTTCCTCATCCGCCAGAATTTCAATCATCATGTCACGGCTGACGTAATCAAATACACTGTCGGCATAGGCGATTGCTTCACGCAGGTCTTTTGCACCTTCCAGCTCAAGAGCCAGATCCGAACGCAGCATCTCTTCAACATCTTCACCGATGCCAAGTTTGCCCAGATCCTGGAGATTGGGAATACCTTCAAGAAAGAGAATACGCTCAATGTACTTATCGGCGTGTTTCATCTCGTCGATAGATTCATGATATTCAACGTCATTCAGACGTTTGAAACCCCAGTTTTTGAACATTCTCGCATGAAGAAAATACTGGTTGATGGCGACAAGCTCGTTTCCCAATAATTTATTGAGATAATTTATTACCTTAACATCACCTTTCATTATATAGTCCCTCCGCTTCCACTCTTAGAGAGTAGATGGGGCTAGCGGGATGTCAAAAAAAAGAGTGTGACTCAGGCGATCTCTTTAAATTCTGGCATTTGCATTAATTCTTCCTGCATCACTTCGCGCGCGGCCCGAATACATTTACCACATTGATTTCCAACAGGAATAAACTTGCGTAACTGCTGAAATGACTGTGGGTGAAACTGGCGTACCGCCTGACGAATTTTTTTATCACTGATGCCGTTACATAAACAAATGTACATATATGCTCCCAACCATGAACACCATCAGGATAAATGATTATTGTTCTCAATACAACGTCATCTAAAAGAAATAAATCCCTCCCCCTGCACAGAATCGGGTTTGGGATTTATTTCAACGAGTTAACAACTAATCATTAATGGACCAGAGCACCGCCATCCTTCAGAATATCGTCTGTGAGTACCACTTCTGCAATAGTCGTTTCAACGCTATTACTGAAACGATACAAGCGAACAGTATCTCCCGCTTTCAATTCTTTGACCCAGGTCCCCGTGACAGTATCATTCGCTTTATTAACGCGTTTCTGACCACCACTGATTGAACCAAACTGGCTTTTGCCGATATATTTTCCATTTAACTGAATAGAGTAGTTTTTATTTCTTGCCTCATGAGCGGCAGTAGTCAGAGTCATACTTAACGCAGGCTTGTCGTCCTGAATAACAACCTGGAACTCTTTCAGTTCACTGGCAATCTCCGGACGCATATCTTTTTTACCTGCCAGAGTTTCTTCTGTCACCGTTACTTGCTCCAGTGGGTAGAGTACACCATTGCTGTAGCAGCTCAGTTCAATAAGATCGCCAACCTTCAGCGGCATTCCCCAGCTCGCGGTAACAGTACCTTCCTCTTCATTAATTTCTTTTTTACCCCAATCATAAATGGTGCCGTACTGGCTCTTACCGTAATATTTTCCATTCTGATAAACAGAATAGTTCATATTCCTGGCCTCATGTGCCGCTTTGGTGATGGTGAATTCCGTCATCGGCGTACCGTCTCGCAGATATATGCCAAAATCTGACAGATTCGCGCGGCATTCGGATAAAGGCACTTCCATTATATCATCGACAATCTCACCCAATTCATGTTCTGGAGTATCACCGCTAATATCCCAGATTATCGCTCCGCCGTATCCTTGCTGGTTAATGTAGGCAACTTTTTTCTGAATCGACTCCGGATCGTCATACGTCAAGAACTCTTGCGTTTTCGCATTATACAAGTAAGGAACCTGTGATTCCGGATCCCAGTAGCGAGTGTAGTCAGCAGAAGAAGAATACTGTTTTAACAGATAGTAGGGGTTAGTACCGGTATACTGATCTTCATCATCCCACGCGCCGTGTACGGTAGCGGAACCTGAAGCGAACAGACCAGGCAGACCTTTAACGATTTCCGTCGGCGCCACGCTACCCCAGCCACGGCCGTAGAACGGGATCCCCATCATCAGCTTACTTTTGGGCACATGCCATTTCGAACTGTATTCCTGCATCGTGGAAGCGACATTTAGCAACTGATCGGCATCCTGGCTGTTGGCATAGAGCGGAGCATTGTGGCCTGTGATAGGGTCAAAAGCGCCATGAATATCATATGCCATGACATTGACGCTATCCAGCAATGGTGCGGTGACCTCTGGGTTGATGTACTCAATATTATTATGGTTGGTTGTTACTGCTGCGGAAAGTTGGAAGTACTTATCGCTCTGTAAACCAAGGGTATCCAGTTTACTTCTGAGCGTCTGGATAAGTTTAGTGAAATTGGTCTTTTCAGTATCGCTATCCGGGTATTCCCAGTCTACATCAATACCATCAAACCCCCACTCCTGCATGAAAGCAATCATGCTGTCTGCCAGTTTATTGATACCGTCATCCGTTTTGGTGGCTTCTTCGAATACACCTTCTTCAGAGTTATTCCATCCGCCAACGGAGACCATATTTGTGACGTTGTTTTGCTCAGTCAGTTTGTCCAGCTGACGGAGCAGATCCGGGCCTTTATAGGTATCATGGACAATAACTTCACCATCCTTAATAACCGCAAAGCCATAGTTAAGGTGGGTTAACTGACTGAAGTCAATTTTATCCGGCGTGAAATAGTTATGTGCTTCATAAACGCCCCACTCAGGGAAATAGCCGATAACTTTACGTTGCGCGGCAGCCTTATCTTTACCTTGTTTTTGCAGATCTGCCGCTTTCTGGCCGGTATAAGGCGTAAAACTGAACGTGGCAAGATTTTGTATTTGAATAGGACCGACCTTCAGCCATACAGAGTCACTTCCTGGAACCATACCGGGATCAACCCACCACTGACTTTTCCAGTAATAGCCATTATATCGAACAATTGTTCCTGTCGTACCATAAGTGGCAGTGGGATCATAGTCTACAGAATTAATTGCGTTATTATCCTTTTCCGCTACGGTTACCGTCACCGTACCCGGAAAATTATTTTGACTACTGTCTGTATAAGCGACCCAGGTATTACCATTATCCTTCGTCAACATCTGACTATTATCAAGGCCGCTGATTGTATTAGTGTCGTCATTCATCGACAACGTTGCAGCAAATGATGAAAAAGACAATGACATCCCAGCAGCAAGTATTGCCGCTGTTAATTTATTTAGTTTCATACATTATCCTTAATGATAAAATTATCGCTCGGTAAATAGCCATTTTTGGCAATGTTAGAATAGGTAATAGAACCAGCAATAACAATTAATACATTTCTCATCAAACCAGCGATTATTGCTATATATAAACCTCACTAATATACCGTCAGAAAGGGAGTATTACTGGCAAAAATATCATCACAGCAGTCAATAATCACAATATAAAGATCCGTTACATATCTGGCCAATCACGCATGTCAAAGAAAAACGATAACCGATATCACTTCATTCACCCCTACGCCATCCAAATAAAATAGGTAGTGTGAATAATAAAAAGTGTAATTTTTTATTACAGATGGGAGCATCATAAAAAAGCCTGAGCAGAATAGGTTATCTGACTCAGGCCTTGAGACTAACTCGATTTGTAATACTTCAGGTTACAACTGCAATGACCGCGCTCACTCTCCACAATCACACAGTAACCTTTTGCTGCTGAGGATGAATGAGGAACCTCCTTGTCCCTCGTTCAAAGGCAACCTTTGGATGTTTTTAGCCTGTAACCCGAATGATTAAGGGCATAAACTGTTTTCAGTTATTTCAGCATATCTTCCGTAACAACTACTTTCGCAATGGTCGCCGGATTTGGTGTCACACGCTCGACAACCACCGTTTCACCCACTGAAATTGCACGCTCATCAGATTTTACGGTTGTCACACCATTTTTGGTTGATTTCGAAGAGTAGTAACATTTGCCATTATCACAGCTGAAGACGTAGTTACCGTTTTTCTCATCACCCATAACTTTAACCATATATGCGCTGTTGGTGCCTGCAGCAACTTTATCAGCGGCAAAATCGACATACACCATAGGAATGCCATTCTCTTTCTTCACCGTCAGAGAAGACACATCCGCACTGCCTACCAGTGGATTATTGCCTGCCAGCATGTCATCCGTCACGGTGAGCGTCGCCAGTACCTGAGCATCAGGGTGAGTACGCTTCACTGTCACCACGCTGCCAGGATGAAGCATATAACTCAAGCCGCCAGTACGCAGAGTCGACTGTTCGCCATAGTTATAACGGTAGCTGTAATAATTCTTCTTCCCTTCCGTCGAGAAAACATATTTACCATCGACCTCAACACGGTAGTTATTAGAATCACTCAGCTTGCTGGCATCAAAGTTCACATTGACTCGCTGTGAGCCATCAAAAACATCAATGTAAACGGCTTTGACATCACCCGCTAAATCACCTGCAGTTTCGCTTTGGGTAAACGGGGCAAAGACTTCGCTAAAGGCGTATTTCGCAGCCTGCTGTTCGGTCAGACCGCTGTGCTCAGGGGAAACCTGCCTGGCCACGCCAGGCTGATCGCGCATCATGGACCATATGCCAATCATGCCCAGACCACGATCAGTGGCATCCTGCATCACCAGTTTCGCATCAGACATATAAAACACTTCGCCCTGAACGTCGTTGTAACCGATCATCGGCGTCGTGCCCATCATGGCGTTGATTTCCGCATCGCTCTTGTCAGTGAAAATCTGCTTCATCTGGCTATGGAGGTTTTCAATGGCGGATGTCGCACACTTGCCATGAATGTTTTGGCCTTCAGTACCATCAGACTGGCAAATGCTGTTACCGTAATCCATCGCCATGACGTTGACACCAGCCAGTTCAACGCCCTTGGCTTTCGCATCTTCAAGTACGTAAAGACCTTCAGCCGTCAGGCCCGTTGGCAGAATAGGCAAGGTGTACCAAATTCCGACGCTACGACCTTCTGCTTTCCAGGTGTCCTGAACAGCCTTCACCGCTTCATTACGACGGTTTATGGATTCATGATCCGCAACCCAGGTGCCTTCAATATCGAAGTCCAGCACGTTAAGATTCAGGTTGTCTACGATATCGTAATAATGCTGCTTCAGGTCATTCACATTCTTACAAGACGCTGCCAGTGGGGAGTTATTCGCTCCGCCAATGGAAACCATGATGTCGCCACCTGCTTCACGCAGCGCTTTAATTTTGCTGTACTGAGCGTAGTCGTTAACGTTATATGCGGTACCCCATGTCGGCAGGCAGGTATCAGCATCTTTACTGACCACGAAAGCCATGGTGAAGTGGGTGACATTCTGGTTCTGCGCAAGGCTTGCCAGATCCGGCTGTGAGTTGAGGGTAAAATCGACATATGGGGCATAGACATGCGCAGGCCATGGTGACTTCGGCGTGCCTACTTTTTCTTTGGTGCCGGTCCAGTCGATAAACACGCGCCATGGATTGGTATCAGATGGGGAGACTTTCTGTACTTTGGACTGCGAAACGTAATTACCACCGTTATAGCGGATCAGCGTGCCGCTTTCATATACAGTGGAGGAATTATATTCTGGAGTTTTATTCAACTGGTCCTGAGTATAAGAGACAACAGCGCCCAGTGGTTTCCATGGACGACCATTTGTGCCGGTTGGGTTTTGATTAGCTGGAAGAGAAGGATCATCCCCTACGGTATAAAACAGGGCTTCATATTCCTGGCCATTTTTCTGAACTTTATCGCCTTTATTATAGACGGTCGAGGACGCCCATTGCGTGACAACGGCATAAGCCTCCCATGGATTTTCCTGACCAGGAGCAAAACCATAAGCGCTTTGCGCGACAGACGTTTTATACGTCGCATTATTATAAATAACAATATCACCAGCATTATAAGCGATACTATTGTCATATGCTGGGTAAGTTACCGTACCGCCACCCGTATCGCAGGTTGTTGGATTACCATATTTCGTTATTTCATCAGCGGTCGCTGCTCGCTCGTAGCGCCATGGGTTATTCGCTTCGTCGCCCGCGGCGTTTCCCGGACAATCCGATGCACCTACCCACCACGCATTGCTATACACGCCGCTGTCGAAAATCACTTCATACGTACTGCCGCCTTCCTGACCGCTCCATGCTTCCAGGGCAAATGCTGGCAAGGCAGCACATGTCAGCCCCATACAAAATAAGGCTTTTGTTGCGAGATTTAATTGCATTATTAAACATTCCTGTTGTTATAAATCCATCAATTTATTACATATGTATGTAATAACGCATAAGGTAGATATAACAACAAACAAGTTCAATTAATAAAATACAAATCGCAATGCTTTAAGAAATGGACAAACTTATCCTACCAGATAAATTATTTATATATTGAGATTAACTAATATTTCTGAAATCTTTAAATAAACACAAATAAAAAAGCCCCGAAATATATTCGGGGCTTTTAAACTAACTACGTTAAATAAACGTAATATTAGCTCATTACTTTAGCAACAACGCCCGCACCTACAGTACGGCCGCCTTCACGGATTGCGAAACGCAGACCGTCGTCCATCGCGATCGGGTGGATCAGGGTAACAACCATTTTGATGTTGTCGCCCGGCATTACCATCTCTACGCCTTCCGGCAGTTCGATGGTGCCAGTCACGTCAGTAGTACGGAAGTAGAACTGCGGACGGTAGCCTTTGAAGAACGGAGTATGACGGCCGCCTTCGTCTTTGGACAGGATGTACACTTCAGATTCGAACTTGGTGTGCGGCTTGATAGAGCCCGGCTTAGCCAGTACCTGACCACGTTCGATTTCTTCACGTTTGATACCACGCAGCAGAACACCAACGTTCTCACCAGCACGGCCTTCGTCCAGCAGTTTGCGGAACATTTCAACGCCAGTACAGGTAGACTTAGCAGTCTCTTTGATACCAACGATTTCAACTTCTTCACCAACTTTGATGATACCGCGCTCTACACGACCGGTAACAACGGTACCACGACCGGAGATGGAGAATACGTCTTCGATAGGCAGCAGGAACGGCTTGTCAATCGCACGCTCTGGTTCCGGGATGTAAGAGTCCAGGAAGCCAGCCAGTTCGATGATTTTCGCTTCCCACTCTGCTTCGCCTTCCAGCGCTTTCAGAGCAGAACCACGAACGATCGGCGTGTCGTCGCCCGGGAAATCGTACTGAGACAGAAGTTCACGAACTTCCATTTCTACCAGTTCCAGCAGCTCTTCGTCATCAACCATGTCGCATTTGTTCAGGAACACGATGATGTACGGAACGCCTACCTGACGACCCAGCAGGATGTGCTCACGAGTCTGCGGCATCGGGCCGTCAGTCGCAGCAACAACCAGGATCGCGCCGTCCATCTGCGCAGCACCGGTGATCATGTTTTTAACATAGTCGGCGTGGCCCGGGCAGTCTACGTGTGCGTAGTGGCGAGTCGGGGTGTCATATTCAACGTGAGAAGTGTTGATGGTGATACCACGAGCTTTTTCTTCCGGCGCGTTATCGATCTGGTCGAATGCACGAGCAGCACCGCCGTAGGTTTTAGCCAGTACGGTGGTGATTGCAGCGGTCAGGGTAGTTTTACCGTGGTCAACGTGGCCGATGGTGCCGACGTTAACGTGCGGTTTTGTACGTTCAAATTTTTCTTTAGACACGGCTATATTCCTTACTATAGTGCTCTCCCCTATGGAGAGAGCACGGGACTTAGGTTTTAATCCTGTGGCTTATTTACCACGGGCTTCAATAACGGCCTGAGCAACGTTGTTCGGCGCATCGTCGTACTTCAGGAACTCCATGGAGTAAGAAGCACGGCCTTTGGTCAGAGAACGCAGCTGGGTTGCATATCCGAACATTTCAGACAGCGGAACTTCAGCATGGATAACAACGCCAGTGACGTTGGATTCCTGACCACGAAGCATACCACGACGGCGGCTCAAGTCACCGATAACGTCACCGGTGTTCTCTTCCGGAGTCTCTACTTCAACCTTCATGATAGGCTCAAGCAGAACTGGTTTCGCTTTCTTAAAGCCATCTTTGAAGGCGATAGAAGCGGCCAGTTTAAACGCCAGCTCAGAGGAGTCAACGTCATGGTAAGAACCGAAGTGCAGACGCACGCCCAGATCAACAACCGGGTAACCAGCCAGCGGGCCAGATTTCAGCTGTTCCTGGATGCCTTTATCAACGGCCGGGATGTATTCGCCAGGAATTACACCACCTTTGATGTCGTTGATGAACTCGTAGCCTTTCGGGTTTGAACCCGGCTCCAGCGGGTACATGTCGATAACAACATGACCGTACTGACCGCGACCACCAGACTGCTTAGCGTGTTTACCTTCGATATCGGTAACTTTCGCGCGAATCGCTTCGCGGTAAGCAACCTGAGGTTTACCGACGTTCGCTTCAACGTTGAATTCACGCTTCATACGGTCAACGATGATGTCGAGGTGCAGCTCACCCATACCAGCGATAATAGTCTGGTTAGATTCTTCGTCAGTCCATACGCGGAAAGACGGGTCTTCTTTAGCCAGACGGCCCAGAGCCAGACCCATTTTTTCCTGGTCAGCTTTGGTTTTCGGTTCTACCGCGATGGAGATTACCGGCTCAGGGAATTCCATACGTTCCAGAATGATCGGGTGATCCGGGTCACACAGAGTGTCACCAGTGGTCACGTCTTTCAGACCGATTGCAGCAGCGATATCGCCCGCGCGAACTTCTTTGATCTCTTCACGTTTGTTGGCGTGCATCTGAACGATACGGCCAAAACGCTCACGTGCAGTTTTCACGGAGTTCAGGATGGTGTCACCGGAGTTAACCACACCAGAGTACACACGGAAGAAGGTCAGGTTACCCACGAACGGGTCGGTAGCGATTTTGAATGCCAGAGCAGCAAACGGCTCATCATCGCTAGCGTGACGCTCAGCCGGAGTATCTTTACCGTCGTCCAGAATACCGTTGATCGCAGGTACGTCGACTGGGGATGGCAGGTAATCAATTACCGCATCCAGCATCGCCTGAACACCTTTGTTCTTAAACGCAGAACCACAGGTTACCAGGATGATTTCGTTGTTCAGAACGCGCTGACGCAGAGCTTTTTTGATCTCTTCTTCAGTCAGTTCTTCACCACCCAGGTATTTCTCCATCAGCTCTTCTGAAGCTTCCGCTGCGGACTCGATCAGGTTCTGGTGCCATTCGTCAGCCAGTTCCTGCATGTCAGCCGGGATATCTTCATAAGTGAAGGTTACGCCTGCATCTTCTTCGTTCCAGTTGATGGCTTTCATTTTCACCAGGTCAACAACACCGGTGAACGCTTCTTCAGCGCCAATCGCCAGCTGCAGCGGAACAGGGTTCGCGCCCAGACGGGTTTTGATCTGACCAACAACTTTCAGGAAGTTCGCACCCATACGGTCCATTTTGTTAACGAACGCAATGCGCGGAACTTTATATTTGTTTGCCTGACGCCATACGGTTTCAGACTGAGGCTGAACACCACCAACTGCGCAGTAAACCATTACTGCACCATCAAGCACACGCATGGAACGTTCTACTTCGATAGTGAAGTCAACGTGCCCCGGGGTGTCGATGATGTTTACGCGATGCGGTTCATACTGCTTAGCCATACCAGACCAGAATGCAGTAGTCGCTGCGGAGGTGATAGTAATACCACGCTCCTGCTCCTGCTCCATCCAGTCCATGGTGGCTGCGCCGTCATGAACTTCACCGATTTTATGGTTTACACCGGTGTAGAACAGAATACGTTCGGTAGTAGTGGTTTTACCGGCGTCGATGTGCGCACTGATACCGATGTTACGGTAGCGCGCGATGGGTGTTGTACGAGCCATTTGATTCCTCGTTTATCTTTTAGGCGTTCAATTTAAGTAGCCCAAAGCGGGCTGCTTACTGGAAGCGCCCGCCTGGTGACTAAAACTCCGAAGGGATTACCAACGGTAGTGTGCGAACGCCTTGTTGGCTTCTGCCATACGGTGAACGTCTTCACGTTTCTTAACTGCAGTACCTTTGTTTTCTGCAGCATCAGAAAGTTCGTTCGCCAGGCGCAGAGCCATGGATTTATCACCGCGTTTACGAGCAGCTTCAACGATCCAACGCATTGCCAGGGCATTACGACGGACCGGACGGACTTCAACTGGTACCTGATAAGTAGAACCACCAACGCGGCGAGACTTAACTTCGACAGTCGGGCGCACGTTTTCGAGAGCTACTTCGAAAGCTTCCAGTTCGTTTTTACCAGAACGCTGAGCCAGGGTCTCCAGCGCGCTGTATACGATAGTTTCGGCAGTAGATTTTTTACCATCTACCATCAGGATATTTACAAATTTAGCCAGCAGTTCTGATCCGAACTTCGGATCCGGCAGAATTTTACGCTGACCAATGACGCGACGACGTGGCATGGAAATACTCCGTTGTTAATTCAGGATTGTCCAAAACTCTAAGAGTTTAGTTTGACATTAATATAAAACGTTTGGCCTTACTTAACGGAGAACCATTAAGCCTTAGGACGTTTCACGCCATACTTGGAGCGTGATTGCTTACGGTCTTTAACGCCGGAGCAGTCAAGCGCACCACGAACGGTGTGGTAACGAACACCCGGGAGGTCTTTTACACGACCGCCACGGATCAGGATCACGGAGTGCTCCTGCAGGTTGTGACCTTCACCACCGATGTAGGAAGTCACTTCAAAACCGTTAGTCAGACGAACACGGCAAACTTTACGCAGTGCGGAGTTCGGTTTTTTAGGGGTGGTAGTATATACACGAGTACATACGCCACGTTTCTGCGGGCATGCTTCCAGCGCAGGCACGTTGCTTTTTGCAACTTTGCGTGCACGTGGTTTGCGTACCAGCTGGTTAACTGTTGCCATTAAATAGCTCCTGGTTTTAGCTTTTGCTTCGTAAACACGTAATAAAACGACCTCATACAATATGAGGACGCAGAATTTTAGGTCGGTGTCGAAAAGGTGTCAAGAAATATACAACGATCCCGCAATTACCAGGACATCTGGTTGGGATGCTTCACCGTAAGTCTGACGAAGTCAGTATAGCTAACCCTGACGACACTGTCTGAAATTTGACCATCTAACCCGCGAGCTTTAATGTCTTCTTCCAGTACAGAGACCTTAATGGAGGCATTTTGCAGACTTTCAAGGAAACGGCTTCCTTCTATTGCGGCAGTCACGCCATCCTGGAGCAGTAAAAGCTCATCGTCTTTTTCAATCAAGCGAAGAAGAGAGGAGAAATCAGTAAGCCACGCGGAGCGGTGTAGTGTGTGCAGCATGAGAGTCTCAAAACCTTAAAATGACGTCATAATTGCCTAGCTCACGGCGCAAATCTTCAGGTTCCAACGGCGTGGCATCAACCACAAAATTGACACCCTGCTGAAGACCCCGCTCACGTAATGAGGCGGCACAAAGCCAACATTGATCGATATCGTACAACTCCAACAGCTTAAACGTTGCGATATAGTTGCGAGCCAGAACGACATCCGGTTGTTGACCCTGGAGGATCTGGAACACGCCATCGCCGATAAAAAACACGCCGAGACCTTCCGTTAGCGCAGATGTCGCCAGTAAGGCATCTAACCCTTCACGGCCGGATGCGCTGCCGTGCGGCACGGTAGAAAAGACAAAAGCAACCCGTTTCATTAAAACTGCACCACGCGCTCGCAGGTCAGGGACGCCTCAGCCAGCGAACCCAGCCCGCTGAGATTGAAACCTGATTGTAAATTAGCACCTGCCAGCCCAAGCCGCTTTGCTTCAGCTTCATCAACAACGCCGCGGCGCAACGCCGCTGCAACGCAAATATTTAGCGTCACGCCATGTTGTTGGTTCAGCTGTTGCCAGGCTCGTACCAGATCATACTCATCGCTGGCGGGCGAAGTCAGGAAGTTGGCGTTATACACCCCTTCACGATAGAAAAATACGCTGCTTAACTCATGCCCTTCCTTGAGTAGCGCGTGGGCAAATTGCAACGCGCTACTCGCCTGCTGTGTACCATAAGCAGGTCCCGTCACCATGATGGTAAAGCGCATTACTTGTCTTGCCCCTGGAAATCGCCGCTTTTGAACTGGCGAATATAGAGGTAGACCGTGTGCTTGGAGATATTCAGCCGATCGGCGACCTGGTTAATCGCATCTTTAATATCGAAGATACCTTTCTCATACAGATTCAGGACAATCTGGCGGTTTTTCGCATTGTTGGATACATTGCGATCGGCATTCACTTCTTCGATCGTGAATTCCAGCGTCTGGGTGACCAGATCTTCGACTGAAGAAGCAAAGTTCACGGCAGAGCCCACTTCCGGGGTTTCCGGTGGGATAAAGGTATTCATTATCTGCGAGAATGGCACATCGAGGTTCATGTTGATGCACAGCAGACCAATCACGCGATGCTCTCGGTTACGAATGGCAATCGTCACCGACTTCATCAAGACACCGCTTTTCGCACGTGTGAAGTAACACTTCGACACGCTGCTATCCGCACCCGTCATATCATGCAGCATACGCAAAGCAAGGTCGGTTATCGGTGAGCCAATTTTACGGCCCGTGTGTTCACCGTTCGCAATGCGGATAGCTGAGCATTTCAAATCCTGCAAAGAGTGCAATACGATTTCACAATGGGAACCAATGAGCATCGCCAACCCGTCCACTACCGCTTCATAGGATTTAAGGATATCGAAGTCAGTTTGATCGAAAGGACGTTGATCCAGTAAATCTAGCTCACTGGTTTCGTTGGTTAAAAGCGACCTGGACATGAAAAAAAGCACTCCTTTTCAGGAGCCTGTCGTTATGTTGTCAGGGCAGGCTCATCACTATTATAGGGGCATCTAAAGTAATACAGCGCACAAGGCGCTTTCCAGTATTAATTATATCCTGTCGATAATAAAAAACCGCCGCCCTGTGGGCGGCGGTTACTGTTCGCTTACTTTTTGCTGCTATCTGCAGCTTTATCGGCCGGTGCAGCATCTGGCTGCGCCTCGGCTTTCGGCGCCGGTTTGATGTCTAACAGTTCAACATCAAAGACCAGCGTAGAGTTGGCCGGAATACCCGGAACCCCGGTTTTGCCGTAAGCCAGATCCGGTGGGATAACCAACTGAATTTTACCGTCTTTCTTGATGTTTTTCAGACCTTCAGTCCAGCCTGGGATAACACCATCAAGACGGAAAGAGAGCGGCTCGCCACGGGTGTAGGAGTTGTCAAACTCTTTACCATCAATCAGCGTACCTTTGTAGTTTACAACCACAGTATCGCTGTCTTTCGGCGCAGCGCCGGTACCTTCTTTCTCTACTTTGTAGATCAAGCCGGTGGAAGAGGTTTTAACGCCTTTCTCTTTAGCAAATTTCTCGCGGTAAACTTTACCTTTGGCTTCATTGTCAGCCGCGTCTTTTTCCATTTTCGCCTGAGCGGAGCTCTTCACGCGCGCTTCAAACGCCTGCAGAGTTTGTTCGATTTCCTGGTCAGAGAGCTTGCTCTTGTCAGCAAACGCATCCTGAACGCCAGCGATCAGCTGATCTTTATCCAGTTTGATGCCCAGCTTTTCCTGCTCTTTCAGGGAGTTTTCCATATAACGACCCAGTGACGCGCCCAGCGCGTAAGCGGATTTTTGGTCGTCATTCTTGAATGCTGCTTTGCTGTCAGCAGTAGCGGCTGGTTTCGCAGCATCAGCAGCGAAGGTGATCGGGGCATGCAGAGCAACAGCCATTGTGGTCGCCAGCAGCGTTACTTTAAACAGTGATTTCATCCATATCTCCAGGGCCGGGGCATCTCACCCCAGGGTTATCTAACATAAAAATGTACTATAAAGCGTTGCAGAACAAATCAACATACAGGCACGCCCTATTATCACCACTTTTCAGACTCTTTTTGTTTAAATTAGTTTCGTTGCCGAAGATTGAATGCTGTGCAAACAGGCAAAGTTAAGTAGAATTCGCCGCAGTCCGCGATCTGCCGGAGAAAAAAGAAAGAGGTGAATCATGCAGGATACAACATTGGAAACTCGCCTGGCCGAGCTGGAAAGCCGCCTGGCATTTCAGGAAATCACCATTGAAGAGCTCAACGTGACGGTAACTGCGCATGAACTGGAAATGGCTAAACTACGCGATCATCTGCGTCTGCTGACTGAGAAGCTGAAAGCCACGCAGCCGTCCCACATCGCGTCGCAGTCCGAAGAGACCCCACCGCCGCATTATTAAGACGTAAAAAAAGCGGGGATATCCCGCTTTTTTGTGCCCGATGGCGCGAACGCTTCGCAGGCCTACTCACATATACCCAAAGGATTTCAAATCACAGCAAGGCGGCAAGCTTGAGGAAGTCCCGGGAGCATAGATAACTATGTGACCGGGATTTGAAAGCGCAGCCAACACCGCTGTGGGTTGAAAGACGAAGGGTATTAGTGGCAACCGCAGCCGCCGTTACCTTTACCGCCACCGCCGCAGCAGCCTTCGCCACCGTGCTCGTGACCATGGTCGTGGCCGTGACCACCGCAGCAACCATCGTGACCGTGGTCATGATCGTGGTCGTGACCGTGCGCGCCGTGAACGTGACCATGAGCCAGTTCTTCTTCGGTCGCTTCACGAATCGCTACAACTTCTACGTTGAATTTCAGGTTCTGGCCAGCCAGCATGTGGTTACCGTCAACCACAACGTGGTCGTCTTCCACTTCGGTAATTTCTACCGGTACTGGACCCTGGTCAGTTTCAGCCAGGAAACGCATGCCAACCTGCAGTTCGTCAACGCCCATGAAGACGTCTTTAGGAACGCGCTGCACCAGGTTTTCGTCGTACTGACCGTAAGCGTCGTTTGCGCCAACAGCAACGTCGAATTTGTCGCCAACTTCATGACCGTCCAGCGCTGTTTCCAGGCCAGAAATCAGGGAACCGTGACCATGCAGGTAGTCCAGCGGTGCACTCACCGGAGACTCATCAACCAATACACCGTCTTCTGTACGTACCTGATAGGCCAGGCTGACCACCAGGTCCTTTGCTACTTTCATGATATCTCCTGAGCATGGAAAGAATAGTGGCGCAGATTGTAGCGGAATTCTGCACCCGTGTACCCTCTAGCTTAAAAAAAGCTGCGCCATATCGCTAGTCCGGATGAAAAATCCCGATCACTTGCTCTTCTTTGCGAACATGTTCGCGCGCCTCTTTATCGGCTTCCCGCATCTGATGCCCGCACTTAACACACTCAACAATATCGATATTATTTTCGCGCCACATCGCCAGCGTATCCTGCGCCTGGCAGGACGGACATTTTGCGCCTGCAATAAAACGTTTACGAATTGCCATGATTACCTCTACTCAAATTCATCCCAGCCATCCAGCTGACGCCGCTCTTGCTGCATCTCACGTTGGAAAATTTCCTCCAGTTCACGCCGGGCTTCCCTGGCTCGCGAGATTTGTACCGTGTCTGTATGCATGGGAATCAGTTCCCGCAACATGCGCATATCGAGCCGCCGAAAATGCAGCTGAGCGCGCTGAGCCTGGTGCGGATGCATCCCCAACGTGACCAGCGTTTTACGCCCCAACTCCAGCGCACTGGAGAACGTTTCGCGGGAAAACTGCGTCACCCCGGCCTGTAATAACTCATGCGCCTCTACACGTCCGCGCGCTCGCGCAAGAATATGCAAATGCGGAAAGTATTGTTGGCAAAGCTCCACCAGTTTCATGGTGTCTTCGGGTTCATTACAGGTAATGACGATGGATTGCGCCGCCTCTGCCCCCGCAGAACGCAACAGATCCACTTGGGTGGCATCTCCGTAATAGACCTTATAACCATATTTGCGCATCAGATTCACAGCGCTGATATCTCGCTCCAGGACGGTAATACGCATTTTATTGGCCATCAGTAAGCGACCAATAACCTGACCAAAGCGTCCAAACCCCACGACAATGACCTGCGGTTTATCATCCTCCACCCAGGGTTTTTCATCTTCTTCATCCGGGCCATTAAACTGGCGGGAGAGCCATTTATCAATCAGCTTCATCACCAGCGGCGTGGTCATCATCGACAACGTGACGGTCACCAGCAGTAGCGCCATTTGATCGCCCTGAAACAATCGTTGCGAGGATGCCGTTGAAAACAGCACGAAAGCGAATTCACCGCCCTGGCTTAACACGCCGGCAAACTGCATTCGTTCAGAGCTTCTCATGCCGTTCAGTCGTGCCAGCACATACAACACCAGCATCTTCACGACCACCAGCACGATTACGCTCGCCGCTACCCACAGAATATGGGTATAGAGCACGCCGAGATTGAGCGACATGCCGACGGAGATAAAAAACAGTCCGAGCAACAGGCCCTTAAAGGGATCGATTGCCGTTTCCAACTCATGGCGGTATTCGCTTTCCGCCAGCAGCACGCCCGCGATAAACGTTCCCAGCGCCATCGACAATCCCAGCGCATCCATAAATAGCGCGGAACCCAGTACCAGCAGCAGCGTAGCGGCGGTGAACACTTCCCGCACGCCAGAACCCGCAATGAAGCGGAAAACAGGGCGCAGCAAATAGCGTCCGCCAATCAACATGCCGGCGAAAGCCAACACCTTCATGCCCACTTTGATCCAGTCAAAATGTTCATCGGCAGACCCCGCCAGCAGTGGAACCAGCGCCAGTGCGGGGATTACGGCCAAATCCTGGAACAGCAGCACCGAAAAACCCAGTTGCCCGGATTCGCTGCGGTTCATGCCTTTTTCGCGCATCAACTGTAGCGCCATGGCGGTCGATGACATCGCCAGACCAATGCCGCCGACCACTGCCGCTTGCCAGGAGAATGCGGTAAGCATCAGCAAACCAGCCAGTACCACTGCGCTCAACATCACCTGCGCGGCACCGACGCCAAAAATTGAACGCCGCAATTGCCATAACTTGGCCGGGTTAAGTTCCAGCCCAATGATGAACATCAAAAAGACGACGCCCAGTTCGGAAAAGTGCAGGATTTCATCTACATCGCTAATGAATCCTAATCCCCACGGACCGATAGCGATCCCCGCCAGCAAGTATCCTAATACCGGGCCAATACCCAGCCGCGATGCCAGCGGCACCGCAGCGACCGCCGCGAAGAGGAACAACACTCCCGCGGTCAATAAATCAGAACCTTCCATCAGCGGCCTCCCACAGGAATCGGATTCGCCAGCCAGTCACCGTACGCTTTAGCATGGCTGTCCAGCTCCTGCTTCGTTTGCCGCCTTGCCCAGTAAACGATGATTGGGCTCATCCAGTGCATGCGGCACATACCGGCCGTTAGCTCAAAAGGGCGCAGTACATCGCTCATCGGATAACGGTTCAGCGCGTCATAACGGTACGCGCTTTCCGGTTCACCGGTGGTGATGACGCTTCGCCAGTACTTTCCCGCCAGTTGATTCCCTCCGGGACCGCTGGCAAATCCGCGGCTCAGTACACGGTCAAGCCACTCCTTTAACAGCGCCGGGCAGCTATAGGTGTAGAGAGGATGCTGAAAAACAATCACATCATGCTCACGCAACAGCGCCTGCTCATGCGGAATGTCGATGAAAAAATCAGGATAGTGCGCGTAAAGATCGTGCACGGTCACATTACTGAGTTGCATGGCCGGTTTAAGCAGAACCCGGTTCGCGACCGAGTCCTGAGATTCCGGATGGGCATACAGCAGCAACACTTTCGCTGGCTGGAACATCATCCCCCTCCCGGTTTTGTCTTTTGTCTATTTTCGACGTTTTGGGCTACCATGGCGCCTCAGTGCGGCAAACAGCCCACACATTACATTATCATAATGATAAATTAACATAGTCTGAACATACGGCGCCTTATGATTGTTTTCTCATCGTTACAAATTCGTCGCGGCGTGCGCGTCTTGCTGGACAATGCCACGGCCACCATTAATCCAGGGCAGAAAGTTGGCCTGGTGGGCAAAAATGGCTGCGGTAAATCTACTCTGCTGGCATTGCTGAAAAATGAACTCAGCGCTGACGCCGGAGGATTTACCTATCCGGGAAACTGGCAGCTCGCCTGGGTGAATCAGGAAACGCCAGCGTTGCCACAGCCCGCGCTGGAGTACGTGATTGACGGCGACCGCGAGTATCGTCAACTGGAAGCGCAGTTGAACGATGCCAACGAACGTAACGATGGACACGCCATTGCCACCGTCCATGGCAAGCTGGATGCCATTGACGCCTGGACCGTACGCTCACGCGCGGCAAGCCTGCTGCATGGCCTCGGCTTCTCCAATGAACAGCTTGAACGTCCGGTCAGCGATTTTTCCGGCGGCTGGCGTATGCGTCTTAACCTGGCGCAGGCGCTGATTTGCCGTTCAGACCTGCTGCTGCTTGATGAACCGACCAACCACCTCGATCTTGACGCGGTGATCTGGCTGGAAAGATGGCTGAAAAGCTATCAGGGCACGCTGATTCTGATTTCCCATGACCGCGACTTCCTCGACCCGGTGGTGGACAAAATTATTCATATCGAACAGCAAACCATGTTCGAGTACACCGGCAACTACAGCGCGTTTGAAATCCAGCGCGCCACCCGCCTCGCGCAGCAACAGGCGATGTACGAAAGTCAGCAGGAGCGTGTGGCGCACCTGCAAAGCTATATCGATCGTTTCCGCGCTAAAGCAACCAAAGCAAAGCAAGCGCAGAGCCGTATCAAAATGCTGGAACGTATGGAGCTCATTGCCCCGGCGCACGTGGACAACCCGTTCCACTTCAGCTTCCGTCAACCGGAAAGCCTGCCAAACCCGCTATTGAAGATGGAAAAGGTCAGCGCCGGCTATGGCGATCGCGTCATTCTCGATTCGATCAAACTGAATCTGGTGCCGGGTTCACGCATTGGCCTGCTCGGTCGTAACGGTGCGGGTAAATCAACCCTGATTAAGCTGCTGGCGGGTGAACTGGCCCCCATCAGCGGTGAAATTGGTCTCGCCAAAGGCATTAAACTGGGTTACTTCGCGCAGCATCAGCTGGAGTTTTTACGTGCCGATGAATCGCCCATCCAACACCTGGCGCGCATGGCGCCGCAGGAACTGGAGCAGAAACTGCGCGACTACCTCGGCGGATTCGGCTTTCAGGGCGATAAAGTCAGCGAACAGACCGCCCGCTTCTCCGGTGGTGAAAAGGCACGTCTGGTGCTGGCATTGATCGTCTGGCAGCGCCCGAACCTGCTGCTGCTTGATGAACCGACTAACCACCTGGATTTGGATATGCGTCAGGCGCTGACCGAAGCGCTGATCGATTTCGAAGGCGCGCTGGTCGTGGTCTCGCACGACCGTCATCTGATTCGCTCCACTACCGACGACCTCTATCTGGTGCACGACAAGAAAGTCGAGCCGTTTGACGGCGATCTGGAAGATTATCAACAGTGGCTGAGCGATGTGCAGAAACAGGAAAACCAGAGCGACGAACCGGCGAAGGAGAGCGTGAATAGCGCCCAGGCGCGTAAGGATCAGAAGCGTCGCGAAGCTGAACTCCGCACCCTGACGCAGCCGCTGCGCAAAGAGATCACCCGTCTGGAAAAAGAGATGGAGAAACTACAGGCGCAGTTGGCGCAGGCGGAAGAGAAACTCGGTGATAGCGAACTCTACGATCAAAGTCGCAAAGCCGAACTCACTGCCTGTTTGCAGCAGCAAGCGAATGCAAAATCCGGGCTGGAAGAGTGTGAAATGGCCTGGCTGGATGCGCAGGAACAACTCGAACAGATGCTGGCCGACTAACGATAGGAAGACGATGATGAATCAGCTGACGACCAACGATATTACCTTCCGCAAGCTGAGCATCTTCATGACCTTTATGGAGAAGGGTAACATCGCCCGCACCGCCGAGGCGCTGAACATCAGCGGCGTTAGCGTTCACCGGGCGTTACACACGCTGGAAGAGAACGTTCGTTGCCCGCTGTTCGTTCACAAAGGGCGTAATCTTATCGCCCAGCCTGCAGCGTGGACGTTGCTGGAGTACTGCCAGGAAGTCACCCAATTGATGGAACGCGGGCTGGAAGAGGCGCGCAAAACGGCAGGCGTGGGTCAGGGCCGTTTACGCGTTGGCACGCTCTACTCACTGACGCTGGAGACGGTACCGCACCTGATTATGGGCATGAAGCTGCGCCGCCCGGATCTGGAGCTGGATCTCACCATGGGCTCCAACGAAGCGCTGCTGAAGATGCTGGAAGACGGCGTGCTGGACGCCATCCTCATCTCCATTTCCGAAAGCGAAATCGACCGCAACAGCCTCGAAGTGCTGCCCCTGTTCCACGACGATATCTACCTCGCCGCACCGATGTCAGCTACGCTGGACGCCACCATGAAGGCGGACCTGCGCCACTATCGCAATGAGAAATTTGTCTCGCTGGCGGAAGGATTTGCCACCTACGCCGGTTTTCAGGAAGCATTTCATATCGCCGGGTTTGAGCCTGAAATCGTTACCCGCGTAAACGACATCTTCTCCATGCTCAGTCTGGTACAGGCAGGGGTGGGTTTCTGTTTAATGCCGGGGCGAATGAAGAAAATGTATGAGAATACCGTGAAGCTGCAAAAACTGGCTGAACCCTATCAGATGCAGCAGCTTATCGCGATTGTCTTTGCCCGCAACCGCGAGCGCGACCCAAGCCTGTTAGCGCTGGCCGCCGAAGGGCGCATGTACGCCAGGACGCTGAACCAGAACGCCTGAATCGCCGGATGGCGACGCTTCGCGTCTTATCCGACCTACACCAGGTGCGAGCCGTAGGCCCGATAAGCGCAGCGCCATCGGGCAATCACATCACGCACGAAGGCGTTTCGCCAGATGCACGGCAACATCGACGCCGTTGCGCTCCAGAGAAATAGACTCCCCTTCCCACGCCGCCTGACGCGTTAAGCAGGTCAGTACGCCACCGGGCGGCATTTCAATCGCCAGCCGCGCTTCACGTTCGTTAGCGGAAATCACCGCCTCCTGCCAACGCACCGTGCGCGCCATATTCATCGCCAGATCGTCGGCAATGCGTTCCGGCTGCCACAGCACGCGTCCGGTACTGCCGCTCAGGTAGGCATAGCGCGGACGGGAAAGCGCCACGCGGCTGAACGCTTCCACCAGCTTTTGCGCGGGCTCGGCCAGCAGTTCACAGTGCGACGGCACGCTCACCGCCAGACGAGAAGCCTTACTGGCCCCTTTGGCCATCGCGCGTTTTGCCACTTCCGCCATCGCTTCATCGGTACCCGCAATCACAATCTGCGTTTCGGCATTCAGGTTGGCAATATAGGTTTCGCTGTCTGCCACCAGGCTTTCCACCTGACTTAACGTTAGCCCCATAATCGCCGTCAGGCCGTAACCATGTGGGTATGCTTGCTCCATTAAGTCACCGCGCAGCGCCACCAGCCGCAGCGCATCGCTAAATTCCAGTGCTCCCGCGATAACCGCTGCCGGATAAGCACCGATCGACAGTCCGCTCACGATATCAGGCGCGACACCACGACGTTCCAGCTCACGCGCCCAGGCAACGCCGGCAATCAGCAGAGACAGTTGAACGGCTCGGGTATGTTTCAACGCTTCAGGGCTATCCAGCGTATCCACCTCTGCGCCCAGCACTTCACGCGCCTGAGCGAGCTCCGCCCCCGGAAGGTTTTGCAGCATACCTTCGTGCTGTGTCCCTTGCCCCGGGAAGGTAAACAGAATTTTCATGACTCCTCCCTGCCCCACAGATCGCGCACCAGTTGCGGCCCCTGTGAGGTTTTTAACAGCGCTTTTCCATCACGCAGCCATTCATTGAGGGCAAAGCCGCCGCGCGGAGTATCCACTTGGGTATCCGCCCGGCACAGCCCGCCCGTCAGCTGCTGCTGCCACTTCTCCAGCGCTTGTCGGGAGAGCGGCTGAGGCGCGCGGATCAGCAGATCCAGATCGCTTGCCGCATGGATCACCGGGATCCCGGTCGCCAGCGCATAGCCGGTACTCCCGGTAATGCCCCACGTCCACGGCCACGACTGCTGGGCCAATAATAAAGCCACCTGAAGCGGCGGCTGAGAGATAAAGGGCGAACGCAGCAGCGTCTGCGGGTCCACCAGCGATTCCGGCGAGCAGACGCGAACGACCGCCTCCGCTTTCACCCAACCGGCGGCGCGCTGGTCGCGCTTCATCCCGCGGACGCCCACGGGAATACGCCCCTGCGCATCAACATCACGCCGCACGACCACCGGCAGACCGCTATGCCAGACGGTATCCACCCAGGATTCCGTGACATCCTCGAGCGCGTCGCGTGCGTTCAGCCAGATAAGATCGTGTGGACGTAATGTTGTGCTCATGATTTAGATTCCTGAAGTCAGCGAGATAAACAGCGGCAGCGACAGGATACACAGTACAGAGCTCAACAGCAGCACGGCTTCTGCATCTGGAGACTGCACGCCAAAGCGGTTACCGAACACCACGCCGAAGAAGCCCGCGGACAATGCAATCATCAGGATGGCAGTGATAGCCACGGAACCATGCAGGCCGAAAATCAGCACGATACCCCAGGCAATGGCCGGTTGAATCAGCAACTTAGCGATGGTGGAAGTAATCACCACGGTATTGATTTGCAGTTTACGCGCAGAGAGGATCACACCGGTCAGGAACAGCGCCGCCGCAGTAGCAGACAGACCCAGCGGTTTGATCGCCGCCAGCACCAGCTCCGGCATTTTAATACCAATGGCGGAAAGGATAACCCCCAACAGCGGGCCCATTACGATTGGCTTTTTAATCGAACGCCACATCAGTACTGGCAGCATAGAGAGCGTAGAGCCGGTGTTACCGCCTTCAGCACGCGCTTTTTCACGTTCGAGGATCAGCAGGCAGAACGGTGTCATCAGTACGGAACCGCAGGCGATGGAAACGGCAACGGAAAGCGAGGTGGAAGAGGTTTCACCCAGCACGCTACCCAGAATCGGCAGACCCAGCGCGGCATAGTTTGGCAACGCAACGGTCAGGGTCAGCACGGCGGCATCCTGTGGAGATTTCTTGAAAACTTTGGTCGCCATAAAGTAGATAGCGGCATAGGTAATCCACATCGCCAGCGTCAACACCACAATCAGCGGTGACTGAGCCACGATACCGGCCCACGGCGTTTGTACCGTGGCGCTAAACAGCGCTGCGGGTAACGCAAAGTCCATCACAAAGATGTTGAGCAGGGAGACATTTTTGTTGTCGACCATTTTGGCCTTCCCGGCCCAGAATCCCAGCAACATGATGACGAAAATCGGAGCAAGAGCATGAACAATTACGTAAGTCATATTTCACCTGTAATCTTAAAAGAAGTAGCACTGACGCGATGATTGTTATTTTTCAGATGCAGCGACCCACGCGGGTGCAGTCACTGCACCCGCGGAGCCGTACATCCGGCAGGTCTCTTTTTTTACTTACCAGCTTGCTCGCATGCGTTCGCGTACGAGGGCAGAGCTGCGGCGATTGTCGGCACCCAGACGGCTTTTAAGCGTAGGGTCCTGACGCGCGTCGTTGATGGCCTGTTGCAGGGTGTTTTTCACCAGCGCCAGGTCTTGTGCGGATGGGGCATCCGGGTTGCTGATATCCAGCAGGTTTTCCAGCAGGCCCAGGGTGGCGTAGTTGCTGATGTCATAGGCCATCGGCGGAATAGTTGCCGCCAGTTTTTCCAGCGCCTCAACGGTACGCAGGGTAATGCGCGCCGCGGACTCTTTGCCCATCGCGTGAATCAGTACGCCTTTATCGTTGAAGGCGATCAGACGGTTTGCCTGGTAGCCGTGCGCCAGAAACGCACCGGACATCGCTTTACCGACGATAAGGCCAATCACCGGGTGGCCTGCCAGACGCGCATTGGCATACGCCGCAGCCGCGCCAGCCAGCGCCTGATGAATGCCAAAGCCTTCTTCACGACGACCATAGGCCTGGCTGGCGACGTCAATCACCGCCACGATCGGGCGCTTCACGGCGCTGTTGGCATCGGCGGCGATGGTTTCGCTGACAACTTTCGCAAGCCACCAGCCTTCCAGCAGACCGACTTCACCTTTAGTGGCGCGCGGATAGTGGTTATGGGCATCCGGAACGACGGCGATAAAGCGCACGTTTTCACCGTTCAGCTCGCCATCAGCGGCCTGTACGGACGGGCACAGCCCTGCAATACGTTTGGCGCCTGGCGCCAGCGTTTCCAGCCATAATTCGCCACGGCTAATTACGTTACTCATTATTTCACCTCCCGGGCGAAGAGCGCTCTAATCTGTTCTGAATCGGCCTGTTTGCGGGTATCAAAATGGCTCAGGCGGTCGAGATACCAGTCGTAATTATCGGTGCGATGTTTTGCCGGAACGCCTTTCGCCAGCGCCTCGTTCATGGCGGCTTTCACCGCGTTCACACCGTCGTTGACCAGTGCTTCTACCAGCCCGCTTTCGTAGCGAACTTCACCACCGGTCATGCTCCAGATGAACGGACGGTCGCGGGAGTCATACTCCTCAATCCCGGCTTCCTGTTCGATTACCTGCGGGCCGTTCAGGCCGAGACGCGCTTCGCGGGTCACAATCAGATAGCTACACAGCGCCGCCGCGATGGACATCCCGCCGAAGCAGCCCACAGTACCGGCCACAATGCCAACCACCGGGGTGTAACGACGCAGATCCACAATCGCCGCATGAATATCGGCAATCGCCGCCAGACCGAGGTTCGCTTCTTGTAAACGAACCCCCCCGGTTTCCAGGCTCAGTACCGCCTGAGTAGGAATGCCGTTACGGTTATCTTCCGCCGCCAGCTCCAGCGCCGCTGCCATTTTGGCACCGGACACTTCGCCCATGCTGCCGCCCTGGAACGCGCCTTCAATCGCTACAACAACGGCCGGTTTACCATTGATGGTGCCTTTTGCCACCACCATGCCGTCATCGGCCTGTGGAACAATGCCCTGTGCGCCGAGCCACGGCGACATCACGCCTTCAAACGGGTCGAGCAGTTCACGGTAGCTGCCTTCATCCAGCAGCGCATGCGCACGCTGGCGTGCTTTTAATTCGATAAAACTGCGGTCATCACGCATAGCTCACCTCTTCAAAAACCTGTTCGATACGGATGCGCGCCACGCCCGGCGTCGCGCCGAAGTCATGGATGGTCAGTTTGCCCGCAGGCAGGCTGCTGACCGTCTGCAGACGGTTGAATAGCGCTTCCCAGCGGCGGGTGCTGTTATCGACAGAAGTGGTGATATCAATGGTTAACGTCTGGCCCTGGTCGGCGGTGAATAACACCTCCATATCCCCGGAGCCCACAACGCCTGCCAGCGCTTTGCCGCTTAAGGTGCGGCTGGCCGGTACGGTTAACGTAATGTGTTCCATAACATCCTCTTAATGCTTTAAATACGGCGATTCGACGTGATTTCGACGCGATCGAGAAATAGCGTGGCGGCGAGCAGGTCAGCCGCGCCGCCCGGCGAGGCGTTTAGCGCCAGCATCTGGCTATCCAGTTCCGCTAATGCCGCCTGACCCGCCGGATGCGCGCTGCCGCCTGCATTCAACACGGCGCGCGCGCCGTCCTGCATGACATCAAGCCCTTCCAACCCGGCACGAGAAAGTACGCAGGTATCGGTCAGCGAGGTCATGATGGCCATCAGCGCATCCAGCCTCGCGTGCGTCTCGCTACTACCACGCAGGCGGCTTAAACGCAGCTGCGGCAGCGCGCGCTGCATCACGTGCGGAAACGCCTGCTGAGCTTCTTCACGAGCGCCCGGTACACGATAACGATGCGTCGCGCGAAGCCCTTTGCTGAACACCTTCGGCGCTGCGTCATCCGGCAGCTTCGCCAGCTCCGCTGCGGTAGCGGCTATCTGCTGCGCGCCACCGGCACCACCGTGCATCGCAACGGCGCTCACCAACAACCCCAGCGCCCAAATCGCGCCGCGGTGGGTATTCACGCCGTGGGTCGCGGCCATCATCTGCTGCTCGCCCTCACGGCCGAGTCGCCCTATGGTTTGTCTGAGCGCAATATCCGCTGGACGCTGCCAGCTTTGCTGCGCCAGCGCCTGAAACGTAGGGGTCAGGCTATGTGCGGAGCGCTCCATTAGCGAAAGCGTAAGATCGTGGTGCGCGCCGTTCCCCCGACTGTCCACCAGACCGGGTTTCGGGCTTAATCGTGCTTCGTCAATCAGACACTGCGTGGCGGTTCGCGCCAGCCACTCGGCACCGCCTTCAACCTGAATCTGGGGCAGAAGTTTCATTACCAGCTCCGGAATTTCGCAGGTGGGTTGTAAAGACCGCCGGACCATTCCACCAGGTCAGCGACGCTACCGGCTGCCAGCAGCGAACGGGTGGCATCGGTACGACGAATGCCCATATCTTCCGGATAGACCACCTTGCCGCTCTGACGCAGCTCGGCAACGCGTTTGGCATCAACGCCCAGGCCGATATCGGTGATACCCGCGACCGCAGCTACCATCGCACGGCGCTCTTCAAGATCTTTGGCGCGGTAGAGGTAGGCGATACCTTCTTCGGTCAGCACGTGGGTTACGTCATCGCCGTAGATCATTACCGGTGCCAGCGGCATGCCGGAGGCTTTCGCCACGTCAACCGCGTCCAGTTTTTCGACGAAGGTTGGCTTCACGCCCGCCTGGAAAGTTTCGACCATCTGCACCACCAGTTTTTTACCGCGCTGCATTGGGTCTGGTTCGGTGATCATATTCAGCCAGGCTGGCGTTGCATGACGACGACCGTGCGGGTCGTGACCCATGTTTGGCGCGCCGCCGAAGCCAGAAAGACGGCCGCGGGTCACGGTGGAGGAGTTGGCGTAGCCATCAACCTGCAGGGTGGAGCCGATAAACATATCTACCGCGTACTGGCCAGCCAACTGGCAGAAGGCGCGGTTAGAACGCATCGAGCCGTCGGAACCGGTAAAGAAGATGTCTGGGCGGGCGCGGATATACTCTTCCATCCCCAACTCGCCGCCGAAGCAGTGCACGCTTTCTACCCAGCCGCTCTCAATTGCCGGAATCAGCGTTGGATGCGGGTTCAGGGTCCAGTGCTTACAGATTTTGCCTTTCAGACCGAGCTGTTCACCGTAGGTTGGCAGCAACAGTTCAATCGCCGCGGTGTTGAAGCCGATACCGTGGTTCAGCGACTGTACCTGATGTTCCGCGTAGATGCCTTTAATCGCCATCATCGCCATCAGGATGTGTTCCTGTTTGATCAGGCGCGGGTCGCGGGTAAACAGCGGTTCGATAAAGAACGGTTTGTCAGCCACCACGACGTAGTCAATCCAGGAACCCGGAATATCCACGCGCGGCAGGTCGCATTCGTCGTCCACCAGCTCGTTCACCTGTGCGATGACGATACCGTCGTGGAACGCGGCGGCTTCCACCAGCGCTGGCGTATCTTCGGTGCTCGGCCCGGTGTAGAGGTTACCTTTACGGTCAGCTTTATAACCGGCAATCAGCGCCACGTTCGGGGCCAGGTCAACATAAAGACGGGAATAGAGTTCGATGTAGGTGTGGATGGCGCCAATTTCCAGTTGGCCATCTTCCAGTAGTTGCGAAATACGCAAGCTTTGGGTACCGGAGAAGGAGAAGTCCAGCTTGCGGGCGATCCCTTTTTCAAAGATATCCAGATGCTCGCTGCGCCCGACGCTTGGCATAATCATATGCAGGTCGTGCACAATCTGCGGATTGACTTCAGCCAGCATGCGGGACAGGAAATCTGCCTGCTTCTGGTTATTCCCTTCTAATACCACGCGGTCACCCGGCGCGATCAGTTTTTCCAGCATCGCGGTCAGGTCTGCGGTCGGCAGCACCTTACCCTGCACCGGAACGGAAGCCAGACGGCGCTGTTTTTCCGTGCGGCGGGTGTTCCAGACTCGTGCTGGCGTTTGCCCAGATAACATTATTAACCTCCTGATTCAGCTAATCATTTTGATTGCTTAACACTGGAAAGAGTGTGCACCCTGGTGAGAAAGTCATCAATTAAGCGTAGGAAAGAATCATTAGCTTGAGAGTAATAATTGAAGTAACCATTTGTGACGATGATCAATTCACGCCGGGAGGGAGGAGGAAGCGGGTAACGCTACCCGCTTGGGGAAAACTAGCTTTGTGCCGCCAGGCGCAGGCGGATCTGTTCAAAGTGCTCACGGTTAAACAACTTCCCGTTGAGAAAACGGGTTTTCAGCTCTCCTTCCTGCTCTTGCTCCCAGGTTTGTTCATCATGCAGACGCAATTCTCCTTGCTCATCACGTACTACGCGAAGCAGCCCACGGGCCGAGCGCTTTAAGCCGTTATCGGTTTTCGGCTCTTTAAAAATCGTCCGACCCTTGCCGTCGACTTCGCCCCACGTTGCCTTCATCGCAAAACCGAAGGTGTCACGCGTGTTGTACTGATAGGTAAAAGAACCCACGCCAAACACCACATTTGAACTGGCAAATCCTTTCGCTTCCAGGCGGCGCAGGATCTCATTCGCCCGCTCAAGGGTGATGGAATCGCCATAAATTAGCCCCACATGTGGGTCGAGCACCTTGTAGCCTTTGGCGTTAACCGTGCCGCCAAATATCTCCCACAGCACCTCCACAGAGCCTTTCTCCTGTGCCGTACGATCGGCTCGTGTATCCTCATCCGCGCCAGTACCGCACAGGATCTCAACCGGATTACCGCTGTCCGGGCGGAAAACCACCCGTCCCTCGCGCGCCAGAATGATGTTCTTCAGCTCGCGGGTGTACTCCGTCAGTACCTGCCAGTAATCCCATGTATCAGAGACAATCGACACAAATCCCTGCGGGTAGAGATCGGCAATCAGGCGGCGGAAGGTTTCGATCTCATGTTCACGTTCCCCCATACACATCACGCTGTGCTCGGTCGCCGGAATGCTGGCGCCGATAAAATAGGGCTCGCCGTCGGTATAATAATCCCGAGCGTAGAGAAGCGACGGAATGCTGTCAGTGCCTTTAAAACTCAACAAGTGGCCGCTGCCCGCCTGCATGGTGTCCTGCAATCCGGCCATACCGCGAAATGAAAAGTCATGGCACTGGAAGTCGAGGTGTGACAGGTCGCTACAGGTTTTCTGTGCCCAGCGCGCGCAAATTTTACGATAGTGATGAGCGATTGTGGCGTTTGTTGACGCCTTCCACAGTTCTGCCGACAGCACGGTCTCCAGGTAATTCACCAGCCAGAAAAACTCAGGTTGGGTGTTGATGATAGTTAAAACAGGCACCGCCATCAGCACCTTGCTGCCTTCATCCAGCGCTTTGATGTGCAACGGCAGATAGCCCAACTGATGCAGAGCGCGGATATGATCAACCGCTACCGCATCTTTGCCGAGATAGCTGTCCATGACCTGTTTGTATTCGCTGACCACCTCGTCTTCCGGACGGGCAAAGAATGCCTCGTTAAACAAATCAACCAGAAACCACTGCAGAAAACCTTGCAGGCCAAAAAACACCAGTTTGCCATCCGCCAACGGCGAGGAGAAAAAGCGATCGCTGCGCGGGGTAAAGTTGGAATACACGCGGCTGGTTCCTTGCGGATACTGTACGCGGTGAGAAACTTTGTAGCCGTCGATAGCCAGAATCGGGTTCATTTTCATAATCAGTATCTCCCTCAGGCGCGGTAAATCGCGTCAATGTCGATAAGCTCAAGCTGCGGATGTTCCAGCGTCGGGGCAGCGAAAGAGGTGGTGGTGTAGATAGCATCAATACCGTTCGCAAACAGGTGTTCGACGCCTTTAGAGAAAATACCGTGGGTGATATACAGGTTGACGCTACGGGCACCTGCATCACGGAGTACCTGCGCAGAACCAATGAACGTACCGCCAGCGTCACACAGGTCGTCAACAATCAGCATATCCCGGCCCCTGACGTCTCCGGCGACTAAAGCAAATCCCGTCAGCTTGCCGCTTGCCACATCGCGTTTTTTGCTCAGGACGGCGTATTCCGCTACACCGACCGCTCTGGCAACGGCATCAATTTTCTTCAGCGATCCGGCATCGGGGGCGACCAGCATTAGCGCTTTTTGTCGGAACTGCCGCTGCAAGGTCGCGCTGTGCAGCAGGCAAGTCTCTTGTGAAATCGCCACAAAATTATTGATAGCTGCCGCCGCCGCGTCACTGTGTGGATCGAGCACCTTCACCCTATCGAATTGCAGCGTATTAAGCTGGCTGGCAAAGACTTTCAGCGCAAAGCTATCACCCGCCACCATATGGCGATCCTGACGAGCCCATGGTAACCAGGGAAGTTCGAGATGACTGACCAGCACATCCGTTTGATGGCGAACCGCCTCCACCAGTTGCGCCAACAGCATAAAGTCGTTCATATCGCGCATCGCCGTCGCACGAATGCGCATCAGGCGAGCAAAGGGTGGTAATGCTTCAGTAACCTTCAACCAGACGGCGCCATCAGGAAAAACACCGTGTGTCATTCCGTAGCTCTGGTCGTCCAACGTTAGTGTCAGTTTTATGTTCATCACGCTCACCTTTAATTGTGTCCCTTCGACACAATTAATAATGTCCCTAGGACACATACAAAGCAAGCACAAAGTGCATTATTTTTAGGGCATCACATAATCCACTGATAAATAATAAGAAAAAACGAACCTTGCCCCCCGGTATTGGGCTGGTACACTTGTGGGCGTTGCAAATCATCGTGAGTACCTTATGACCACCGAAGCCGACTACCTGAATCAATACGATGCCCGCCGCTTTCCCACACCACTGGTGACGGTCGATAGCGTGCTGTTTACCCTGCATCAACAGGCGCTGTGCGTATTACTGGTTGAACGAGCAAACCAGCCGCAAAAAGAGCGTTGGGGATTACCAGGTGGCTTCATTGATATCGCGCACGATGACTCCACTCGCGCCACAGCGCTGCGCAAGCTCACTGAAAAAACAGGGGTTTTGCCTTCGTGGCTGGAACAACTGGATACTTTTTCCGGCCCGGATCGCGACCCGCGCGGCTGGAGTCTGACAGTCGCCTGGTTTGCGCTTATCGCCTGGGTAGACTGTGCGCCGCACATCGCCAGCGTCAGCAATGCCCGTTGGGTGCCGGTTGATGAGCTGAAAAATTATTCACTCGCGTTCGACCACGGAGACATCATTACGGCGGCCCTGCATCGCTTGCGGCAAAAAACGATGTACTCACTACTGCCCGTATACTGCTTGCCGGAGACATTTACCCATGGGCAACTGCTCGAAGCCACCGAGGTGATCCTCGGTCAGTCGATCCAGCGTAAAAGTCTGATTCGCCGCTTTGAAGCGTCAGGAATGTTTGAAGATACCGGAGAAAGCGTAGCGACAGGGACGCGTAAAGCTCGCCTGTGGCGACGAAAGCCCGACGTCGATTTTCATTTTTTCTCGCGTAACCTGCTGACTGACTAGCGACAAAATCACATATTGGCTAACCCGCAAGCGCTGCGCGCGGTATAGTTATTCTTTCCGATTATTAATTGCTCTGGTGTTATGGTTGAAATCACGTCCACAGAAATGATCCCACCTACTGATGATTCGCGAGAATTCCGCCCTATGCGCGGTATCAGTAACCGCCATTTGCAGACAATGCTGCCGCGTTTAATTCGCCGCAAGGTGAAGTTCGACGCCCATTGGCAGCGTCTGGAATTACCCGACGGTGACTTTGTCGATCTGGCATGGAGTGAAGATCCGCAACAGGCGAAGCACAAACCGCGCCTGGTGGTTTTTCACGGTCTGGAAGGCAGTCTGAACAGCCCGTACGCACATGGCCTGATTGAGGCAGCGCAAAAGCGCGGCTGGCTGGGCGTGGTGATGCATTTTCGCGGCTGCAGCGGCGAACCAAATCGTCTCAACCGTATTTATCATTCTGGTGAAACAGAAGATGGCACCTGGTTTTTACATTGGCTGGAACGCGAGCTTGGTCGTGTGCCGACCGCGGCGGTAGGCTATTCACTCGGCGGGAACATGCTTGCCTGCCTGCTGGCCAAAGAAGGCAACGATATTCCCATTGATGCAGCGGTTATTGTCTCTGCGCCTTTCGTGCTGGAAGCCTGTAGTTACCATATGGAGAAGGGGTTCTCACGCGTCTACCAGCGCTATCTGCTCAATCTGTTGAAAGCTAACGCCTCGCGTAAGCTACAGGCCTATCCGGGTTCGTTGCCGGTGAGTCTGACCCAGTTGAAATCCCTGCGTCGCATTCGTGATTTTGACGATCTCATCACTGCCAAAATCCACGGTTTTGCCGATGCTATAGACTATTACCGCCAGTGTAGCGCCATGCCATTGCTTAATCAGATCGCCAAACCGACGCTGATTATCCATGCCAAGGACGATCCGTTTATGGATCATCACGTGATCCCTGAACCGGAAAACCTGCCCTCACAGGTGGAGTATCAGTTGACTGAACACGGCGGACACGTCGGATTTATTGGCGGCACAGTGCGCCGCCCTGAGATGTGGCTGGAATCCAGAATTCCCGACTGGCTGACAACGTATCTGGAGGCGTCATCATGATTATCCCCTGGCAAGACATCTCCCCGGACGCGCTGGACAATCTGATTGAAAGCTTTGTCTTGCGCGAAGGTACCGATTATGGTGAACATGAACGTTCGCTCGAACAAAAAGTCGCCGACGTCAAACGCCAACTACAATCAGGTGAAGCCGTCCTGGTGTGGTCCGAACTGCATGAAACGGTCAACATCATGCCGAAGAAGCAGATTCACCAGTAATTCGTAGCCGACGGCTGACTATAATAAAAAATCAACCTATTCATGGAGTTGTTATGTCTGCCAAACATCCGGTGATTGCGGTAACAGGATCCAGCGGCGCGGGGACCACCACCACCAGCCTCGCGTTTCGTAAAATTTTCGCGCAGCTAAATCTGCGCGCCGCCGAGGTGGAAGGTGACAGTTTTCATCGCTATACCCGTCCGGAAATGGATATGGCGATTCGCAAAGCGCGCGATGCCGGGCGACATATCAGTTATTTCGGGCCCGAAGCCAATGACTTTGGTCTGCTGGAACAAACCTTCATTGAATACGGCCAGACGGGAAAAGGTCAGTCGCGTAAATATCTGCACACCTACGATGAAGCCGTACCGTGGAACCAGGTCCCGGGAACGTTTACCCCCTGGCAGCCATTGCCTGAACCGACGGATGTCCTGTTCTATGAAGGGCTACACGGCGGCGTCGTCACCCCACAGCAAAATGTGGCCCGGCATGTCGACCTTCTGGTCGGTGTGGTGCCGATCGTTAACCTGGAATGGATCCAGAAACTGACCCGCGATACCAGCGAGCGTGGACACTCGCGTGAAGCGGTGATGGACTCGGTTGTGCGCTCAATGGACGATTACATCAATTACATCACGCCGCAGTTTTCCCGTACGCACATTAACTTTCAGCGCGTACCCACCGTCGATACCTCAAACCCCTTTGCCGCCAAGAGCATTCCGTCGCTGGATGAAAGCTTTGTGGTCATTCATTTTCGTAATCTGGAAGGGATCGACTTTCCGTGGCTTCTGGCCATGCTGCAAGGCTCATTCATTTCCCACATCAATACATTAGTCGTACCTGGCGGCAAAATGGGTCTGGCGATGGAATTGATTATGCTGCCGCTGGTCCAGCGATTGATGGAAGGTAAAAAGATAGAGTGAGGTACGGGATGTGCCCGATGGCGCTACGCTTATCGGGCCTACGAATCGGTATCGTCCTGTAGGCCGGATAAGGCCAAGCCGCCATCCGGCTTCACGTATTACGCAGCAACCACTTCATAGGAGTGGGTAATATTCACCGCCTTTTCCAGCATCAATGCCACGGAACAATATTTTTCCGCCGAGAGATCGACGGCGCGGGAGACCGACGCCTCTTTCAGATCGTTGCCGGTGACGATGAAATGCAGATTAATGTGGGTAAACAAACGCGGCGCTTCTTCACGGCGCTCAGAGGTGAGCTTCACTTCGCAGTTGGTCACATCCTGACGACCCTTTTGCAGGATCGACACCACATCGATGGCGCTACAACCGCCTGCAGCCATTAATACCATTTCCATCGGGCTCGGCGCTTTATCACCGGAGTTACCGTCCATCAAAATTTGGTGGCCAGAGGCGGACTCACCGAGGAAGGTTAACCCCTCAACCCACTTTACACGCGCTTGCATATTTCGTAACTCCAATGTTTCAATTTTCCTGACAGATTACGCGTACATAACAATTCTCGCAACGGAAGGCGACCTGCGTCATGCTGAAGCGAGACACCAGGAGACACACGGCGAAAGCTATGCTAAAACAGTCGGGATGCTACAGTAATACATTGACGTACTGCATGTATGCAGAGGACATCACATTACAGGCTGCAGTATATTTTTAGTAGCCCCCTTCCCAGGTAGCGGGAAGCACATTTTTGCAAACCCAGAGGCAGCGTCGTTTTCTGGCTCTGGAGACAGCTTATAACAGAGGATAACCGCGCATGGTGCTTGGCAAACCGCAAACAGACCCGACTCTCGAATGGTTCTTGTCTCATTGCCATATTCATAAGTACCCATCGAAGAGCACGCTGATTCACCAGGGTGAAAAAGCGGAAACGTTGTATTACATCGTTAAAGGCTCAGTGGCAGTGCTGATCAAAGATGAAGAAGGGAAAGAAATGATCCTTTCTTATCTGAATCAGGGCGATTTTATTGGTGAATTAGGCCTCTTCGAAGAAGGCCAGGAACGTAGCGCTTGGGTACGGGCCAAAACCGCATGTGAAGTCGCTGAAATTTCCTACAAAAAATTTCGCCAATTAATCCAGGTCAACCCGGATATTCTGATGCGCCTGTCTTCTCAGATGGCTCGTCGCCTGCAGGTCACGTCTGAAAAAGTAGGCAACCTTGCCTTCCTCGACGTCACCGGCCGTATTGCCCAGACTCTGCTGAATCTGGCAAAACAGCCTGACGCGATGACTCACCCGGACGGTATGCAGATTAAAATCACCCGCCAGGAAATCGGCCAGATCGTTGGCTGCTCCCGTGAGACCGTTGGTCGTATTCTGAAGATGCTGGAAGATCAGAACCTGATCTCCGCTCACGGTAAGACCATTGTCGTTTACGGCACACGTTAATCCCATCGAAATGGCGCGTTACCCGGTAGCGCGCCATTTTTGTTTGTTCCGATGTGGCGAAGACTGATTTATCACCCCGAGATCAACTACGCACTACGGCAGACGCTGGTGCTGTGTTTACCTGTGGCCGTCGGTCTTATCATTGGTCAGCTTCATCTGGGGCTTCTGTTTTCCCTCGTCCCTGCCTGTTGCAACATTGCCGGTCTTGATACCCCGCATAAACGCTTTTTTAAACGTTTAGTTATTGGCGCATCGCTGTTTGCCGGTTGCAGCCTGATCATGCAGTTACTGCTGGCGCAAAATATACCACTGCCGCTCATCCTCACCGGCCTGACGCTAATTCTTGGCGTAACCGCCGAGCTAAGCCCGTTGCATGCGCGACTGCTGCCAGCCTCACTCATCGCGGCAATTTTCACGCTAAGCCTTGCCGGGAACATGCCCGTCTGGGAGCCATTGCTGATCTATGCACTGGGTACGTTGTGGTACGGTCTGTTCAACTGGTTCTGGTTCTGGATGTGGCGTGAGCAGCCACTGCGTGAATCGCTTAGTCTGCTGTACCGCGAATTAGCCGATTACTGTGAGGCCAAGTACAGTCTGCTGACCCAGCATGCCGATCCAGAAAAAGCGCTGCCTCCGTTACTGGTTCGTCAACAAAAAGCGGTGGATTTGATTACCCAGTGCTACCAGCAAATGCACATGCTGTCGGCGCATCACAATAATGAATACAAGCGACTGTTGCGTGCCTTTCAGGAAGCGCTCGATTTGCAGGAACATATTTCAGTTAGCCTGCATCAGCCGGAAGAGGTGCAAAAGCTGGTCGAGCGAAGCCACGCGGAACAGGTGATTCGCTGGAACGCGCGCACCGTCGCCGCCCGCCTGCGCGTCCTGGCCGATGATATCTTGTATCACCGCTTACCGACCCGTTTCTCAATGGAAAAGCAAATTGGCTCGCTGGAAAAAATCGCCAACCAGCATCCGGATAATCCGGTAGGACAGTTTTGCTACTGGCACTTCAGCCGTATCGCCCGCGTGCTACGGACCCAGCGCCCGCTGTATGCCCGAGATTTGATGGCGGACAAACAGCGGCGGTTGCCGTTGATCCCGGCGCTGAAAAACTATCTGTCGTTGAAATCCCCGGCGCTGCGTAACGCCGGGCGCATCAGCGTCATGCTGAGTATCGCCAGCCTGATGGGCAGCGCCTTACATCTGCCTAAACCTTACTGGATTTTGATGACGATCCTGTTCGTCACGCAAAATGGCTATGGGGCGACCCGGGTGCGTATTTTGCATCGTTCGGTGGGTACGCTCGTCGGACTGGTGATTGCGGGCGTCACATTGCACTTTCATATTCAGGAAGGTTTCACGCTGGCAGGCATGTTGCTGATCACGTTAGGCAGCTATCTGATCATTCGCAAAAACTACGGCTGGGCCACCGTCGGCTTTACGGTTACGGCGGTGTACACCCTGCAACTGCTGACGCTGAACGGGGAACAATTTATCGTGCCGCGGTTTGTCGACACGGTGATTGGCTGCTTAATCGCCTTTGGTGGCACGCTCTGGCTGTGGCCACAGTGGCAGAGTGGTCTGTTGCGTAAGAACGCCCACGATGCGTTAGAAGCCGACCAGGAGGCTATTCGCCTGATCCTCAGCAACGATCCGCAGGCCACGCCGCTGGCGTATCAACGCATGCGGGTCAACCAGGCGCATAACACGCTGTTTAACTCACTGAATCAGGCAATGCAGGAGCCGGGATTCAACGCGCACTATCTGGCGGATATGAAACTGTGGGTCACGCACAGCCAGTTTATTGTCGAACACATCAACGCGATGACCACACTGGCAAGGGAACATACGATGCTGACGCCGGATTTGGCGCAGCGGTATCTGGAGTCCTGCGAAATTGCGCTCCAGCGCTGTCAGCAGCGGCTGGAGTATGACGGACCGGGAAGCTCGGGCGATGTGAATATTCTCGAAGCGCCTGAAATGCTGTCCCACGGCCCATTAAGCACCCTGGAGCAGCATCTGCAGCGAGTATTGGGGCATCTGAACACCATGCACACCATTTCGTCGGTAGCATGGCGTCAACGACCCCACCACGGGATCTGGCTTAGCCGTCGGTTGCGGGACATGAAAGGCTAAGATCGGCTGCCGGATGCGCTACGCTTATCCGGCCTACGAATCACACCTTACCCTGTAGGCCGGATAAGGCGCTCGCGCCGCCATCAGGCAATCAACCAATCAGCCCACCACCTTCGCTACCGCCTGCGCGAAACGCTGCATCCCTTCCTCGATATCCGCATCTTCCACCACCAGCGACGGCGCGAAACGCATCACGTCCGGCCCGGCATTCAGCACCATCACCCCATCGTGCGCGGCGGCGTAGAGGAAATCGCGCGCCCGGCTTTTAAACTGCGGCTTCAGCTCGGCGCCAATCAGCAGCCCCATGCCGCGAATATCGCTGAAAATATCGAACTGCTGATTAATTTTCTGCAAATGATGCACAAACGTCTGACGTTTGCCCTGAATACCTTCCAGCACTTCCGGGGTGTTGATGATATCAAACGCGGCATCTGCAACCGCACAGGCCAGCGGATTACCGCCGTAAGTGGAACCGTGCGAACCCACGTGGAACGCGGAGGCAATTTCCTGAGTGGTCAGCATGGCGCTCACCGGGAAACCGCCGCCGAGCGCCTTGGCGCTGGTGAGGATATCCGGCGTCACGCCGTAGTGCATATAGGCAAATAAATCGCCGGTACGCCCCATCCCACACTGCACCTCATCAAAGACCAGCAGCGCCTGGTGCTGGTCGCAAAGTTCACGCAGACCTTGCAGGAATTCCGGGGTTGCCGCAGTGACGCCGCCTTCTCCCTGAATGGGCTCAACCACCACCGCACAGGTGTGATCGTCCATCACCGCTTTTACCGCATGCAGATCGTTAAACGGCACATGGATGATATCCGCCGGTTTTGGTCCAAAGCCGTCGGAATATTTCGGTTGCCCACCAACAGATACGGTAAACAGCGAACGACCGTGAAACGCATTATGAAAGGCGATGATTTTGGTTTTGAACGGGCTGTGGCGTACGCAGGCATAATGACGCGCCAGCTTAAAGGCGGTTTCATTGGCTTCGGTACCGGAGTTCATGAACAGCACGCGTTCAGCAAAGGTCGCATTGATGATTTTACGACCTAAGCGCAACGCCGGTTCGTTGGTGAAAACGTTACTGGTGTGCCACAGGGTTTCGCCCTGGGTTTTTAACGCCTCAACCAGCGCCGGATGGCAATGCCCTAACGCGGTAACTGCAATGCCGCCCGCGAAATCAACATACTCTTTGCCCTGTTGATCCCAGACCCGACTCCCTTTTCCTTTTACCGGGATAAACTCAGCCGGTGCATAAATCGGCAGAATTACTTCATCGAATGTCGCGCGCGTAATCGCAGTTTGTTCAGTTGCCATGTCATTACCACCCTGTTAAGCAGAAATGCTAGTGAAATTATAATCACAAAATATGAATAAAAAATCACTGAATGGCAACCATAAATCACCGTTGGAGGAAATTATCCAGCAGCTGATGCCCCTGTTCGCTGAGAATACTCTCCGGGTGAAACTGCACACCTTCCAGATCCCACTCGCGGTGGCGAATGCCCATTATCTCTTGTGTTTCACTCCAGGCCGTCACTTCAAAGCAGTCAGGAAGCGTTTCGGGGGCAACCACCAGAGAATGGTAGCGTGTCACGGTTAATGGGTTGGCGAGTCCCTGAAAAACCCCCTGCCCGTTATGCGTAATCGGCGAGGTTTTACCATGCATCACTTTTGCTGCCCGAACCACGGTCGCGCCAAACGCCTGCGCCATCGCCTGGTGACCAAGACATACACCCAGCAGGGGAATTTTGCCCGCAAAATGGCGAATCACATCCAGCGAGATACCGGCATCATCCGGCGTGCATGGGCCTGGGGAAATCACGATTTTTTGCGGATTCAGCGCGTCGATTTGCGACAGCGTCAGCTCGTCGTTACGCCTGACGAGGACATCAGCACCCAGTTCGCAGAAGTATTGGTACAGGTTCCAGGTAAAAGAATCATAGTTATCGATAAGCAGGATCATGGCGGCTCCGGTACATAAGAACCGCGCTATTCTACTCAGTTTCCGGGGCTTCGCTTACCACTTTACGAAATATCGCCCGCAGAGCGGTCAGGTCGCCCATCGCCCCGCTCTGGTTCGCCTGGTTCCACTCCTCAACCTGAATGTCATCCCAGCTCAGCATATACCCGGCATGGATCGCTAGCTGTTCGAAGAAAATACGCTGCGCGAGACCGCTACCAATACGAAACGGATGCAGCACATTGATTTCGCAATAATAGTGCGCAAGGCGGTCGACGAATTTTTCTTCCGGCAATCCCACCAGCCAGGACTCCTCTTCCAGGTCCTGCATCAACGCATTACCCTCTTTCTCGATATAGGCGAAATGGCAAAAGCGAGTATCGCCCTGGTAGATATCAACTTCCCGCAGTTGTCCCGCCCAGTCGAAAATATCCTGGTATAACTGGCGATGAATGGCGCACAGGTGTGGCAGGCCACGCTTTAAAGGCCCCAACTCAACCGTCGCGGCGCGCAGTGCTGTTAATTCGTATGCCGCTTGTGCCAGACGCTGGGTCTGATGAATCCCCAGGCGGTTACGCATCACATTCAGACCGGGGTACAGATAAGGGTCGCGTCCATCACCGAATTTATCGCTCATAGTGCCTCCTCAACTCATCCAGACGCGCCAGGGCGTCTTCCGCACTCAGAGTAACCCGTGGAATATCCACGCCTTCCAGTCGTCGACTTCCCTGGAAATTGACATTACGCCGTTGCTCCCAGAGCCTGGACTTTTGTTTATCGGTGAGTTTTTTCACGTGACCTCCCTGAATGTAAGCGGCACTTGCCACAAGTATAAGCAGCAATTTCGGGTTACGCAGAGAAGGGAGAGAACGCGGGCAGGAACTGCCCGCGCAAAATACGATTACGGCAGGACTTTAGCAGAAAGGATAACAATCGGTTTTGACGGGACATTCTGGTAAGGACCAACATCATGGGTCTGTACCTGAGAGATCTTATCTGCAACATCCATACCTTTCACAACTTTACCGAACACAGCATAGCCAAAGTCGCGTTGGCCATGATCGAGAAAAGCGTTGTCTGCAATGTTGATAAAGAACTGGCTGGTCGCGCTGTCTTTATCCGCTGTACGCGCCATCGCAATCGTACCGCGGGTGTTACGCAGACCGTTATCGGCTTCATTCTTGATTGGCGGGTTAGGTTTCTTCTGCTGCATCTGCTCGGTGAAGCCGCCGCCCTGTACCATAAAGCCTGGGATCACACGGTGGAACGTGGTGTTGTTATAAAAACCACTGTTCACATAATCGACAAAGTTTTGCACTGAAACCGGGGCTTTCTGGCTGTTCAGCTCCAGCTCGATGTTACCAGCAGAGGTGGTCAGCAGGACATGTGGGTCACCTTTTGCTGCCAGTGCTGCAGGAGAGAGCGCGGAAAGAGCGAGAACAGCTGCAACAGCCGCCAGAGTCGATTTGAGCATGAGAAGTCCTTAACAAGAGCAGAAATGAAGCAAGTGAAGTGATTCTAAAGAGCCTTCAAGGACAAGGCCATCCCTTTACTTAATTTTACGTATCTGAAACAAATGTAACTGCATAACCGGAATACTCATTGTGATCCAGCTCACATACAAAAATGTAACGGAGCAAGTTATTGCCATTAAATATTTAAATACGTCACTAAAACGCCTAAAATCTGCCCGCTCACGGCGCAATCAATGCGTCTTACACTTCTATACAGGCCAGTCATGACTAACAGCAATCGCATTAAGCTCACATGGATTAGCTTTCTCTCCTACGCCCTGACAGGCGCGTTGGTAATTGTCACCGGGATGGTGATGGGAAATATCGCAGATTACTTCCATTTGCCCGTTTCCAGTATGAGTAACACCTTCACCTTCCTGAATGCCGGCATCCTGATTTCTATCTTTTTGAATGCCTGGCTGATGGAAATTGTGCCCCTGAAAACCCAGTTGCGCTTTGGCTTTATCCTGATGGTTCTGGCGGTCGCCGGACTGATGCTCAGCCATAGCCTGGCCTTGTTCTCAGCAGCAATGTTTGTACTGGGGCTGGTGAGCGGTATCACCATGTCGATTGGTACGTTCCTGGTCACGCAGATGTATGAAGGTCGCCAGCGCGGTTCCCGCCTGCTGTTTACGGACTCCTTCTTCAGCATGGCTGGCATGATCTTCCCGATGGTGGCGGCGTTTCTGCTAGCGCGCAGCATCGAATGGTACTGGGTTTATGCCTGCATCGGCCTGGTATATGTTGCCATTTTCCTGCTGACCTTCGGTTGCGAATTCCCGGCGCTGGGCAAACACGCGCAGCAGTCAGACGCACCGGTAGTAAAAGAAAAATGGGGCATTGGCGTACTGTTCCTGTCCATTGCGGCTCTGTGCTACATCCTCGGCCAGCTTGGTTTTATCTCGTGGGTGCCGGAATATGCCAAAAGCCTGGGCATGAGCCTGGGTGATGCGGGTAAACTGGTCAGCGACTTCTGGATGTCTTACATGGTTGGCATGTGGGCGTTTAGCTTTATTCTGCGTTTCTTCGATTTGCAGCGCATCCTGACGGTACTGGCGGGTTTGGCCACCGTCCTGATGTATCTGTTTATCACCGGTACGCCGGAGCATATGCCGTGGTTCATTCTGACGCTGGGCTTCTTCTCCAGCGCGATTTATACCACCATTATTACCCTCGGTTCCCAGCAGACGAAGGTCGCCTCACCTAAACTGGTTAACTTCATTCTGACCTGCGGCACCATCGGTACCATGCTTACTTTCGTCGTCACTGGCCCGATCGTCGCTCATAGCGGTCCAATGGCGGCACTGCAAACAGCTAACGGCTTGTATGCCATTGTGTTCGTAATGTGCTTTATTCTTGGGTTTGTTACGCGCCATCGCCAGCATAACGCGCCGGCCACGCATTAATCTCACGGCCGGATGTTGTTCTCGCCATCCGGCATATCCCTGGCGTCCCTTCCTCCATTGGTGATGTAGGCCAATTCATACAAAAACCCCTTAATTTGTGCGCTTTTTATACAAACACGAAAAGCCAGTCAATTCCGTAACTTATAAAAATGTAGGTAAATCAGTTATATACCTCTTAAGGAGTATATGAGGGCGAATTTGATTTGTATCAATAAGCGGGGTAGCTGAATCGTTAAGGTAGGCGGTAATAGAAAAGAAATCGAGGCAAAAATGAGCAAAGTCAGACTCGCTATTATCGGTAATGGTATGGTCGGCCATCGCTTTATTGAGGATCTTCTTGATAAATCCGACGCTGCCAATTTTGATATTACCGTCTTCTGTGAAGAACCCCGCAAAGCGTACGACCGCGTACACCTGTCTTCCTACTTCTCCCACCACACCGCCGAAGAGCTTTCTCTGGTGCGTGAAGGATTCTACGAGAAGCACGGCGTTAAGGTATTAGTCGGCGAGCGCGCAATTACCATCAACCGCCAGGAGAAGGTGATCCACTCCAGCGCGGGTCGTACGGTTTATTACGATAAGCTGATCATGGCGACTGGCTCTTATCCGTGGATCCCGCCGATTAAAGGTTCGGAAACTCAGGACTGCTTCGTTTACCGCACCATTGAAGACCTCAACGCCATTGAGTCTTGCGCGCGCCGTAGCAAACGCGGCGCTGTCGTCGGCGGTGGCCTGCTGGGTCTGGAAGCCGCCGGTGCGCTGAAAAACCTCGGCGTTGAAACCCACGTGATTGAATTCGCTCCGATGCTGATGGCTGAACAGCTGGATCATATGGGTGGCGAGCAGTTACGTCGCAAAATTGAAAGCATGGGCGTGCGTGTGCACACCAGCAAAAACACGAAAGAGATTGTCCAGGAAGGCGTCGAAGCGCGCAAAACCATGCGTTTTGCCGATGGTAGCGAACTGGAAGTCGACTTTATCGTTTTCTCTACCGGTATTCGTCCACGCGACAAACTGGCTACCCAGTGCGGTCTGGACGTCGCTCCGCGCGGTGGGATCGTGATTAACGACACCTGCCAGACTTCTGACCCGGACATCTATGCCATCGGCGAATGCGCCAGTTGGAACAACCGTGTATATGGTCTGGTGGCTCCCGGCTACAAAATGGCGCAGGTCGCCGTTGACCATATCCTCGAAACCGAAAACGCCTTCGAAGGCGCAGATTTAAGCGCCAAGCTGAAGCTACTCGGTGTTGACGTTGGCGGGATTGGCGACGCGCATGGCCGCACACCGGGTTCGCGCAGCTACGTTTACCTCGACGAGAGCAAAGAAGTCTACAAACGCCTCATTGTCAGCGAAGATAACAAAACGCTGCTCGGCGCGGTTCTGGTGGGCGACACCAGCGATTACGGCAATCTGCTGCAACTGGTGCTGAACGCTATCGAACTGCCGGAAAACCCGGACTCGTTGATCCTGCCAGCACACGCGGGCAGCGGTAAACCCTCTATCGGTGTCGATAAACTGCCGGACAGCGCGCAGATTTGTTCCTGCTTCGACGTCACCAAAGGCATGCTGGTTGCTGCTATCAATAAAGGTTGCCACACCGTTGCAGCGCTGAAAGCTGAAACCAAAGCCGGTACCGGCTGCGGCGGGTGTATCCCGCTGGTAACGCAGGTCCTGAACGCTGAACTGGCGAAACAGGGTATTGAAGTTAACAACAACCTGTGTGAACACTTCCCGTACTCGCGTCAGGAACTGTTCCATCTCATTCGCGTAGAAGGCATTAAAACCTTCGAAGAGTTGCTGGCAAAACACGGGAAAGGCTACGGCTGTGAAGTGTGTAAACCTACCGTCGGTTCCCTGCTGGCCTCGTGCTGGAATGAGTACATTCTCAAACCTCAGCACACGCCGCTGCAAGACACCAACGACAACTTCCTGGCGAATATCCAGAAAGACGGCACCTACTCCGTGATCCCGCGCTCCGCTGGCGGTGAAATCACACCGGAAGGTCTGGTGGCCGTGGGACGTATCGCACGTGAATTTAACCTGTATACCAAAATCACCGGTTCTCAGCGTATTGGCCTGTTCGGCGCGCAGAAAGATGACCTGCCGGAAATCTGGCGTCAGTTGATTGAAGCTGGTTTCGAAACCGGTCATGCCTATGCTAAAGCGTTGCGTATGGCGAAAACCTGCGTGGGCAGCACCTGGTGCCGTTACGGCGTGGGCGACAGCGTCGGTTTCGGCGTCGAGCTGGAAAACCGCTACAAAGGCATCCGTACGCCGCACAAGATGAAGTTCGGTGTCTCTGGCTGTACCCGTGAATGCGCGGAAGCCCAGGGCAAAGACGTGGGTATCATCGCCACTGAAAAAGGCTGGAATCTGTACGTTTGCGGTAACGGCGGGATGAAACCTCGTCACGCCGATCTGCTGGCGGCAGATATCGATCGTGAAACGCTGCTGAAGTATCTCGATCGCTTCATGATGTTCTACATCCGCACTGCCGACAAACTGACCCGTACCGCACCGTGGTTAGACAACCTGGAAGGCGGCATTGAGTATCTGAAATCGGTCATCATCGACGACAAGCTGGGCCTGAACGAGCATCTGGAAGAAGAGATGGCCCGTCTGCGTGAAGCGGTGGTATGCGAGTGGACAGAAACCGTTAACACCCCATCCGCGCAGGTTCGCTTCAAGCACTTCATCAACAGCGACAAACGCGACCCGAACGTCCAGGTTGTGCCTGAACGTGAACAACATCGTCCGGCAACGCCTTATGAGCGTATCCCGGTGACTCTGGTGGAGGAGAACGCATGAGCCAGTGGCAAAACATCTGCAAAATCGATGACATTCTGCCTGCAACAGGCGTCTGCGCCCTGTTAGGTACTGAACAGGTCGCAATTTTCCGCCCGTATCACAGTGACCAGGTGTTTGCGATCAGCAACATCGACCCGTTCTTTGAGTCCAGCGTGCTTTCTCGTGGCTTGATCGCTGAGCATCAGGGCGAACTGTGGGTCGCCAGCCCGCTGAAAAAACAGCGCTTTCGTTTAAGCGATGGACTGTGCATGGAAGACGAACAGTTCTCCGTGAAACATTACGAAGCGCGCGTGAAAGACGGCACGGTGCAGTTGCGCGGTTAATAAACTTTTGGGAGGCGCAACGCCTCCCCTTTTTTGTATTTTTTTCATTTTAATTGTTATCACAAAATCATTTGTACTGCATCGCGGCGGCAACCGAGCAAATCTCCAGGAGCATAGTTCACTATGTGACTGGGGTGAGCGAGGGCAGCCAACAAAGAGGCAGTGCAAAGGATGAAGTGAGAAAAGGATAATCAAATGTTTACTGACACTATTAATAAGTGTGCAGCTAATGCTGCGCGCATCGCACGCCTGTCGGCTAATAACCCGCTCGGATTCTGGGTCAGTTCGGCAATGGCAGGGGCCTATGTCGGTCTCGGCATCATTCTTATTTTCACCCTCGGCAATCTGCTCGACCCGTCCGTACGTCCTTTGGTAATGGGTGCAACCTTTGGTATCGCCTTAACGCTGGTCATTATCGCGGGTTCTGAACTGTTTACCGGTCACACCATGTTCCTGACGCTCGGCGTCAAAGCGGGCACCATCAGTCACGGTCAAATGTGGGCAATTTTACCGCAAACCTGGCTGGGTAATCTGGTCGGTTCCGTGTTTGTCGCTCTGCTTTACAGTTGGGGTGGCGGCAGCTTGTTGCCGGTAGATACCAGCATCGTCCATTCGGTTGCACTGGCGAAAACCACCGCGCCTACGACGGTACTGTTCTTCAAGGGCGCACTGTGTAACTGGTTGGTTTGTCTGGCAATCTGGATGGCAATCCGTACCGAAGGCGCAGCAAAATTCCTCGCTATCTGGTGGTGTCTGCTGGCGTTTATTGCTTCCGGCTACGAACACTCGGTTGCCAACATGACGCTGTTTGCCCTCTCCTGGTTCGGCCACCACAGCGAAGCCTATACCCTGGCCGGAATTGGTCATAACCTGCTGTGGGTGACACTCGGTAATACTTTGTCCGGTGTCGTATTCATGGGATTGGGTTATTGGTATGCTACGCCAAAATCGGAGCGTCCGGCTCCGGCAAAAATCAATCAGCCAGAGGCTGCTGCCAATAATTAAGGGGTAATGTCGTGGATCATTTGCCTATATTTTGTCAACTACGTGACCGTGACTGCTTGATCGTCGGCGGTGGTGATGTCGCAGAACGCAAAGCGCGGTTATTGCTGGAAGCGGGCGCCCGTTTAACGGTTAATGCGCTGGCGTTTATTCCGCAGTTCACCGTATGGGCAAATGAAGGCATGTTGACGCTTGTTGAGGGACCGTTCGATGAATCCCTGCTCGATCCTTGCTGGCTGGTTATCGCCGCCACCGATGACGATGTCGTCAACCAAAGCGTCAGCACCGCCGCAGAATCACGCCGTATTTTCTGCAACGTGGTCGATGCGCCAAAAGCAGCCAGTTTTATCATGCCCTCCATTATCGACCGCTCGCCACTGATGGTGGCGGTCTCCTCTGGCGGCACTTCGCCGGTGCTGGCCCGTCTGCTGCGTGAAAGACTCGAATCCATACTGCCTCAGCATCTTGGCCAGGTCGCACAGTATGCGGGCAAACTGCGTTCCCGGGTTAAAAACCAGTTTGCCAGTATGGGTGAACGTCGCCGCTTCTGGGAAAAATTGTTCATTAATGACCGCCTGGCGCAGTCGCTGGCAAACAACGATCGGAAAGCTGTCGAGGAAACCACCGAGCAGTTGCTCAGCGAACCACTGGATCACCGTGGTGAAGTGGTGCTGGTTGGCGCCGGTCCTGGCGATGCCGGGTTACTAACGTTGAAAGGGCTGCAGCAGATCCAGCAAGCCGACGTAGTGGTTTATGACCGTCTGGTTTCCGACGATATTATGAACCTCGTGCGCCGCGATGCGGACCGGGTATTCGTCGGTAAACGCGCGGGTTACCACTGCGTACCGCAGGAAGAAATCAACCAGATCCTGCTGCGTGAAGCGCAACAAGGCAAGCGCGTGGTACGACTAAAAGGTGGCGACCCGTTCATCTTTGGCCGCGGTGGCGAAGAGCTGGAAACGCTTTGCCACGCCGGTATTCCATTCTCCGTTGTGCCGGGTATAACCGCGGCTTCCGGTTGCTCCGCTTATTCAGGTATTCCACTGACCCATCGCGATTACGCGCAAAGTGTTCGTCTGGTTACCGGACACCTGAAAACCGGCGGCGAGCTGGACTGGGAAAATCTGGCGGCAGAGAAACAGACGCTGGTGTTCTATATGGGACTGAATCAGGCGGCCACAATTCAGGAAAAACTGATCGAATTTGGCATGCAGGCCAATATGCCGGTTGCGCTGGTAGAAAACGGTACCTCCGTGAAGCAACGCGTCGTCAACGGTGTGCTGACGCAGCTCGGGGAATTAGCGCAACAGGTTGAAAGCCCAGCGCTGATTATCGTCGGTCGCGTGGTTGGACTACGCGATAAGCTGAACTGGTTCTCGAATCATTAATTGAATGTAAATACATGCCCTGATATTCAGGGCATGTATTTATCATCCTGCAGAAATAAATAATAAACGAAATACGCCACATGCTCACTTCAGCAAACCAATTATTAATTAAAATATAACCACCTAGTAATCCAATTCATTAATTATATAATTTACATAAAGCTTGTTATGTCCTTATCCGGACTACTTAAATTTTATTTAAGTTGATATCTTAACCGTCGAGAAATGGATTTCATCCATTTTAAAAATAGATATCTTACAAGGATTTTAACATGCTGAAATTTGCAAAAATCACCATTGTCGCTGGGGTTCTGGCTACACTGACCGCATGTACGGGTCATATTGAAAACAAAAAAAATAACTGCAGCTACGATTATTTCCTGCATCCAGCAATTTCAATTTCTAAAATTATTGGTGGCTGTGGTCCGGCTGCAGACCAGTAATAGATGCTATTGCGCAGATAAAAAAACCGGGGATTCCCCGGTTTTTTTGCAACGCAGAAAATATTACGGTCTGGCGACAAAACCAATCGCTTCGTAAACGGCTTTCAGCGTAACAGACGCGCGTGCGCTGGCTTTTTCCGCACCGTCTTTCATTACTTTCTGCAGGAAAGCTTCATCGTTACGGAAACGGTGATAACGTTCCTGAAGCTCGGTCAGCATGCCGGAAACGGCCTCCGCGACTTCACCTTTCAGATGACCATACATTTTGCCTTCGAAGTGCTGTTCCAGCTCGGGAATACTCTGGCCGGTGACGGCAGAAAGGATATCCAGCAGGTTCGAAACGCCCGCTTTTTCTTTCACATCGTAACGAACAACAGGCGGCTCTTCCGAGTCAGTCATCGCTCGTTTGATTTTTTTGACCACAGATTTTGGATCTTCCAGCAGACCGATCACGTTGTTGCGGTTGTCATCCGACTTGGACATTTTTTTCGTCGGCTCCAGCAGCGACATCACGCGCGCGCCGGATTTAGGGATGAACGGTTCCGGTACTTTGAAGATGTCGCCATACAGCGCATTGAAGCGCTGAGCGATATCGCGGCTCAGTTCAAGATGCTGTTTCTGATCTTCGCCAACCGGTACCTGATTGGTCTGATACAGCAGAATGTCTGCCGCCATCAGCACCGGATAATCAAACAGACCGGCGTTGATGTTCTCTGCGTAACGCGCAGATTTATCTTTGAACTGGGTCATACGGCTCAGCTCGCCGAAATAGGTGTAGCAGTTCAGCGCCCAGCCTAACTGTGCGTGTTCCGGTACGTGCGACTGAACGAAAATGGTGCTTTTTTCAGGATCGATCCCGCATGCCAGATACAGCGCCAGCGTATCCAGCGTTGCTTTACGCAGTTGCTGAGCATCCTGACGAACGGTAATGGCATGTTGGTCAACGATGCAGTAGATGCAATGGTAGTCATCCTGCATGTTCACCCACTGACGCAGCGCACCCATATAGTTGCCAATGGTCAATTCACCTGAGGGCTGTGCGCCACTAAAAACGATGGGCTTAGTCATTTTTCGATTCCTGATTTTCGCTATGCGGAAGCCCGAGAGCGGGCAATAGTTCATTAATGCGGTTGTACATGACATCGGGCTCGCTCAATGCGATAGACTCACCGTAGTTGTAGCCATACGTCAGACCAACGGACGGACAACCAGCAGCCTTAGCCGCCTGAATATCATTACGAGAATCCCCTACGAAGAGCATTTGCTCAGGCTTGATGCCAAGCTTACTTGCCACCAGCAGCAGCGGATCCGGGTGTGGTTTTTTATTCTGCACGTCGTCACCACCGATGACCACGCTGAAGTATTTGGCGATATCTAACGCCTCGAGCAATGGCGCGACAAACGGGGTTGGTTTGTTGGTCACCAGACCCAGCGGCAAACCTTTAGCATGCAACGCGCCCAGCGTGTCGGCAACATCAGGGAACAGGAATGTCCCCTCTTCTGCGACATCGCCGTAGTACCTGTCGAACAGCTTACGCAAAATACGTACCTGTTCCTCAGCAGGAATATCATCATCAATGGGGGGTTTACCCATCGTTTTACGTAATGTCGCGCGCTCCTGACGAGACCACGCCAGCGCGCGCTCCATCAGTACATCTGCACCATTACCAATCCAGGTGATTACACGTTCTTCACCAGCAACCGGCAGTTCCAGCGCATACAGCGCCATATCCACCGCTGCGGCTAATCCCGGCGCGCTGTCGACCAACGTGCCGTCGAGGTCAAAAGCGGCGCCCCGAATATCCTGAAACTTATCCATGACTTACCTTCGCCAGTTCATTGCGCATTTCATCAATGACTTTTTTGTAGTCTGGTTGGTCGAAAATAGCGGAGCCTGCAACAAACATATCTGCACCCGCCGCCGCGATTTCACCGATGTTGTTCACCTTGACGCCACCATCAACTTCCAGGCGGATGTCATAGCCAGATTCATCAATACGACGACGCACTTCACGCAGCTTATCCAGCGTTTGCGGGATGAAAGACTGTCCGCCAAAGCCTGGGTTAACGGACATCAGCAGGATCACATCCAGCTTATCCATGACGTAGTCCAGGTAGCTCAAAGGCGTTGCCGGGTTAAACACCAGGCCCGCTTTACAACCATGCTCTTTGATCAGTTGCAGGGTACGATCAACGTGCTCGGAGGCTTCCGGATGGAAAGTAATGATGCTGGCGCCAGCGGCGGCGAAGTCAGGGACAATACGATCGACCGGTTTCACCATCAGGTGAACATCAATCGGGGCGGTGATGCCATATTTACGCAGCGATTTCAGAACCATCGGTCCGATGGTCAGGTTCGGTACGTAGTGATTGTCCATGACGTCGAAGTGTACTACATCGGCACCGGCAGTCAGCGCTCTCGCGGTGTCTTCGCCCAGGCGGGCAAAATCAGCCGACAGAATTGAGGGGGCGATCAAATACTGTTTCATCCGCTTCTCCTTGAGAATTATTTTTTCGCAGGCGTTGCGACTCCTGGTTTATACAGCGCCAGCAGTTCGTTCACCTTTTTACGCGTGCCGCCATTGCTGCTGATGCTGCGCCGCACTTTGACCTGAAAATGTTTCGCTGCCCGGTACCACTCACGAGTATCGGGCGTGTCATGGTTCGAAATTAACACCGGAATCTGCTTACTGACCAGCTTTTCTGCCATCTCGGCCAAATGCGCCTGCTCTTTCGGGCTAAAGCTGTTGGTATGATACGCGGTGAAATTTGCCGTCGCCGAAAGCGGTGCATAAGGCGGGTCACAATAGACTACGGAGTTGGTATCCGCACGGTCCATGCACTCTTCATAGGAAAGGCAATGGAACTCCGCATTCTGCGCTTTTTCAGCAAAATGGTATAACTCGGCTTCCGGAAAATAAGGTTTTTTATAACGACCAAACGGTACGTTAAACTCACCGCGCAGGTTATAACGGCACAACCCGTTGTAACCAAAGCGGTTCAGATACAGGAATAGCACTGCGCGGCGGAACGGGTCCTGGCAGGTATTAAATTCTTCCCGGAACTGGTAGTACACCTCAGCCTGATTAGTTTCAGGCATAAACAGCTCGCGCGAAGCCTGCACGTACTCATCGGTACGGGTCTTCACGATGTTATAGAGACTGATGAGGTCGCTGTTGATATCGGCAAGAATATAACGAGAAAAGTCGGTGTTGAGAAACACCGACCCGGCCCCTACGAAGGGTTCAATCAGACACTCACCCTGGGGTAAATGCCGTTTGATATCATCAAGCAGGGGGTATTTTCCCCCTGCCCATTTCAAAAAAGCGCGATTTTTTTTCATGCTGACTAACTAATTACACCTTCTCCGGCTGTGGAGAAAGCTCCGACAGCATCCTGCGCTTTAGTCTTTGTCCCGCAATTGGGCGAAACAGCAAACCATTGCAGAACATATCCTATCTTACTTCAAATCGGCCTGAACCTGGTGCAGCGGTTTTGCCCACGGATTTTTCGCCTGAATATCGGCGGGTAACGTAGACACTGCACGTTTCGCATCTTCTTTAGACGCGTACACGCCCGTCACCAGAACATACCACGGTTGACCGTTACGCGTCGTCTGATACACCACGTAGTTCTTCAGGTTTTCTTTCTTCGCCCAACCGTTCAGGTTGTCGTAGTTAGAAGAACTGCTGAGCTGCAGCGTGTAATGGCCGGACGGCGCAGATTTTAACGCGCCAACATTTCCTGTACTTTTCGCTCCGCCAGCCACAGGCGTTGCCGTCGCGGTTGGCGCAGGTGTTGCAGTTTGTGCAGGCGTTGCCGTCGCGGTTGGCGCAGGTGTTGCAGTTTGTGCAGGCGTCGTCGTCGCGGTTGCTTTCGGTTCTGCTGTCGCTTTTGGCGCAGCGGTTACCACAGGCGCTTTGGTTGTGGTCGTCGGCGCAGTCGCGGTTGGTTTTGCCTGAGCAACAGGTTTCGGCTCTGTCGTCGCCGCTTTCACCGTGGTCTGCGGTTTGCTCTTCGGCTCAATGACGGCCTGTTTACGTTCCTGGTGCGTAGCAGCAGGACGTTCAACCGTTTCCGTTTTGGCAGTCTGGCGCGCAGCAGTACCATTACGAACGGGTGCGACGGTCGCGGGTTCGGTCGGCAGCGTAGAGTTCACCACGACGTTGTTAACCTGCTCCTGACCTTGCGGTTGCGTCAGCGCATTGTTCAGATCGCCCTGCACTTCAACACGCTGCTGACCTTCAGTTGCCGCAGGCGTCTGACCTTGAGTGGGGGTAGAGGAAATCGGCGGCAGGGAAACATCCTGCTGGGTATTGCCCGCCGTCTGCTCAGCGCCCGTTGCAGGCGTATTCGTGTTCGCCTGATCCGTCGCATTGCTGCCAGAAAGATCGATGCTCTTCTCGCCAGACGCCGTCTGTTCACTGGAAGAAGATGAGGGGGCTTTCAGCGCAGAACCAATACCGATGATCAACAGCAGCAGCACCAGCACGCCCACACCCATCATCATATACTGACGAGAGGCAGGTTTACTGACCGCTTTCTTACGCTTGCGCGGACGACGTTCTACACGCTCTTCATCCACCGCATCGTCATCAGATTCATAGTCTTCTTCGATGTCCCGCTCTTCTTCACGCTCTTTACGTGCGCGCGCAGGACGGCGATCGTCAGCATCCAGATCAACATCATCAAAATTGATTTGCGGCTCATTATCGCGTTCAGACGATTGACGAGAACGACCAGTACGACGATCGCTGGGATCGGGTTTCAGCTCGTCTTCTGGTTTGAATTCATCCATTTAACACCCCACTCAAAGGTTAATGCTTACAACTTTGCACGTAACCTGAAGCTAAAAGACCTACGTTTCGCAACGTACGTCGGACCTTTCTTGTTGTTACGCCTGCTGGCAATCAGCAATAGCGTTAAGAACCACCTCGTGCGACACTCCGCCGCGCACTTCACTCTTCCCTATTGCCCGCGGAAGCACTAAACGAATCTCTCCCGCTAACACTTTTTTATCTCGCAGCATATGCGGCAAATAGGCCTCGGTGGACATTTCACGTGGCCCATTAACCGGTAAGCCTGCTCGCTGTAGCAGCGTAATGATGCGCTGCGTATCCGCAGAGCTAAACTGACCCAGACGTTCTGACGTACGAGCAGCCATTACCATACCTGCTGCGACGGCTTCACCATGTAACCAATTGCCATAACCCATTTCAGCTTCGATCGCATGGCCGAACGTGTGTCCCAGATTCAGTAAAGCACGTAAGCCCATTTCGCGCTCGTCTGCTGCGACAACTTCTGCTTTCAGCTCACAACAACGGCGAATACAGTACGCCATTGCCGGACCGTCCAGACGCAATAACGCGTCCAGATTGTCTTCCAGCCAGTTGAAAAACTCACCGTCAAGAATGATGCCGTATTTGATGACTTCCGCCAGCCCCGATGCCAGCTCACGCGCAGGAAGCGTTTTCAGACAATCGAGATCCACCACCACGGAGGCTGGTTGGTAAAACGCGCCAATCATGTTTTTACCGAGGGGATGGTTTACGGCGGTTTTGCCGCCGACGGAGGAGTCGACCTGCGACAACAGAGTTGTCGGGACTTGAATGAAACGAACACCGCGCTGGTAGCTGGCTGCCGCGAAACCGGTCAGGTCGCCAATCACGCCGCCGCCAAGTGCGACTAACGTGGTATCTCGACCGTGCGGTTTTTGCAGTAACGCGGTGAAAACCGTATCCAGAACCGTCAGGCTTTTATACTGTTCGCCATCGGGAAGGATAACGCTATCAACGTTAACACCCGCCTGTTCAAGTACGCCGCGAACCTTATCGAGATACAGGGGAGCCAGGGTTTCGTTGGTCACCAACATAACCTGATCGCCCGATTTCAGCGGTAAGAATGAAGCTGGCTCATTGAACAAACCAGCCGCGATAGTGATAGGGTAACTACGTTCCCCGAGAGTGACTGTGATCCTCTCCATTACGCGACATCCACCTTAGTTACTTGTACCCGCAGACGAGTGTGTATTCGGCCAGAATTAGTTGCTTTCCAACATATGAATAATCTGGTTTGCTACGACTTTTGCGCTCTGATCGTCGGTGCGAATGGTCACGTCGGCAATCTCTTCGTACAGAGGATTGCGTTCGTCAGCCAACGCTTCCAGAACTTCACGAGGCGGTGATTCTACCTGCAGCAGCGGGCGTTTCTTGTCACGTTGAGTACGCGCAAGTTGTTTTTCAATTGTCGTTTCAAGATAGACCACGACGCCACGCGCGGAGAGACGGTTACGTGTTTCACGTGATTTTACAGAGCCACCGCCAGTTGCCAGCACAATACCCTGTTTTTCCGTCAACTCGTTGATGACTTTTTCTTCGCGATCACGGAAGCCGTCTTCACCTTCTACATCGAAGACCCAGCCCACATCAGCTCCGGTTCGTTTCTCAATCTCTTGATCAGAATCGTAAAATTCCATATTGAGTTGTTGAGCTAACTGCCGCCCAATAGTGCTTTTTCCGGCACCCATAGGCCCAACCAGAAAGATATTGCGTTTCTCTGCCATTTTTTCGGTACTACTAAGACTATTCGTTAATGGTAAACCCGCTTCGCAGACACCCAGCGCAGCAGGACATGAACTGAAACCTCATAAGATATTGCGAGAGTCAGACTGAAAATTATCTCAATACTCAAGCGGGTTTGGCAACTGAATAAATCACCAAACCCTACGCATTTCTGGTCGTGGCAGGCATGCAGCCCTGCAAACATCAGACATGGCGACGTATCGCGTAGTCCAATGACGGCAAAATAAGCCTATGACACACCACCAGAAAGGCAAAGCGTATTCATTGCCGCATAAGTAAAGAAAAGTACCGACGCTCAAATCGGTACTCCTTGTATGCTAAATACACCCCCACGTCAAATCCCTGAAACGTGTTCAGTGCAAAAACAACGGTTTTTCATGCATAAGTTATTCCGTTGACACCAGTCTGGGCGTAATAAAGACCACTAACTCACGACGCTCATCTTCTTTTCCATCGCGACGAAAAAGAGAGCCAAGCCAGGGGATGTCGCCTAACAACGGCACGCTGTCAGCCGCAGATTTATTTTTATGTGAAAAAATGCCGCCCAACGCAATCGTCTCTCCGCTTTTTACCTCAACCTGCGTTTCAATTTCCTGCTTATCGATAGCCAGAACTTCACCATCAGCTTGTTGTAGCACCTGCCCGGGGACATTCTGGCTGATATGCAGTTTCAGCCTGATTCGCCCTTTCTGCAAAACAGTGGGCGTAACCTCCATCCCCAGTACCGCTTCTTTAAACTCGACGGATGTCGCCCCGCTTTCTCCGCTGGAGACCTGATACGGGATCTCGCTGCCCTGCTTAATACTGGCAGGTTGCAGGTGAGAAGCCAGTAATCGCGGACTGGCGATGATATCAAGCTGCTGTTTTTGCTCCAGTGCCGACAGCTCCAGTTCCAGTAACCGACCGTTAATGCGACCAATATTAAATCCCACACGGGATGTTGCTGCGGGCACCGAAAGATCGCTGGCAAGCGTAGTGACATTCCCCACCGCCCCCGGTTGTTGCGCGTCGGCCAGCGACCATTTAACCCCCAGCTCGCGCAAACTTTTTTCATTAATCGTGACGATATGCGCCGCCAGTTCGACCTGTTCAACGGGTAAATCCATTTGCGCCACCCACTTTTCCAGCGCGTTAAGCACAACGCTATTATCACGCAGCAGTAAGCGGTTGGTTCGTTTATCAACCGTCATGCTGCCTTTAGCGCTCAGCAACTTCTCTCCGGCTTTTGCCAGCTCGGCGGCGTCAGCGTATTGCAAAATGATGCTGCGATATTCCAGAGGCAGGCTGGCCTGCATTCGTGCCTGCTCATTTTCCTGACGGGCCGCATTTTCACTCTGCCATTGCATAGAATGCACATGCAGAATGTTGCCCTCCTGGCGTAGCACTAATCCGGCGCTTTTCACGACCGTTTGCAACGCCTGCTTCCAGGGCACATCTGTCAGATGCAGTGACAGCACCCCGCCGACATCCGGTGAAACCACCAGGTTTTTCTTTTCTTGTTCCGCCAGGGCCTGCAAAACCTGCACAACAGGCACATCATCCACCACCAGCGTTACGTTTTGCGGTTTTCCCGCCTGCCCGCGGAACACCGCGACCAGCAGCATCATGGCTATCCATCTCATCCATCGCTTCATTTACCGCTCCCTGTCGTTGCCACTGCCATTGAGCAGGCTCGCAGCTTTTCTCTGTATTGAGGGTTAAGCTTTCGGCCGTTATCTGCGAAATCGTCCAACCGTTTTTCAGGACGTCATTTCGCTCAACTCGCCGCCATTTGTGCTGCCCATCCTGCACGATGCCGATCGGTCGCTCACCCACGCTCACCATTCCCTGATAACGCCACGTCGACCACTCAGCTATCTGGCAAGGATCCTCCGGCGGTAAGAAGGGATTACGCATACCGGTCAGGATCAGCACACTGATGCATGCCAACAGCCAGCGTTCAACCGTCATTCAGATGTTCCAGTTGTAGCGTTAACAGCAGTTCAGCGCCTTCTACACTGAGAGAAAACCGGCTGACGCTCATCCCTTGTTCCGCCAGTTGGACAAACACCGGCGGGATAGCCTCCCACGCAGGCCTCAGCGTCATCTCCCCGCCCTGAATGGCGGGTTGCCAGTGGACAAGACGTATAAGGGGCGTCTGAAACAGCAACGGAGAGAATGGAATAAACGTCTCTTCAGCCTCTCCTGACGATGACGCCAGCAGATACACGTTTCGCCATTGCGTCTGAATGGCAGCACGTTGCTGGTTTAGCGCCTCTTGTTGCATACCCCGCAGCCTGGCGGCGGGGTAAAGACATAGCGCGACCATCATAAGCAGCCCTAAAATCCAGCCGCATGCGCACATAACACGAAAGCGCAGCGAGTGCGCGAGCCAGGCATCACAGAGCGTTATCATGCGTGTCACTCCGCGTCAGACGATAGTGGAATTGCCAACGCCCTTGGGCATCCTGCTGCGTTTCGCCAGAACGATTTAGCGTAAACAACGGCTGCTGGCGTAATTGCGTTTCCAGCGCCTTAAGGGCGGCAAAGTTCAGCGCATTTCCCGTCAGTTCCAGCGTCCCTTGCTGCCAGGTCATTTTGGTTAACCACACCTGTTCCGGGAGTAATTCCGCCAGCTGTTGCAGAATCTGTTGCCAGCTTTGGGTCTGGTCACGCTGTTTGTTTCGCGCTTGTACCTGTTGCCATTGTTGCAGGCGCTGCTGCAAGCGAGGCTTTAGCGCCATCAGCGCCGCTATGCGCTTATTTTCAGCCTCTACCAGCAGGAGTTCGACCCGGTTTTCCACGCTAAAAACGCTGTAATAGATTAACGTCACGCCAATGCTCAGCAGTAGAGCAGCGCTAAAGAAGACGGCCCAGAAACGCAAACAGGTATACCGCCGAGTCTGACGCCAGGGCAGAAGATTGATGGTCGCTATCATCAATACGATCCTCCCATGGCCAGTCCTAATGCAATGGTAAAGCGGTGGCTGTGTGGTGGAATTGGCGGCTGGCGAACGGACACGACGTTTAAAGGATCGAATCCGCTGGGGTCGCATAGCGCAATAGCTGTCGGGGAAAGAGATAACGTTGCGGCAAGTTCGTCGAGACGGCCAATATCGCCCGTCAATTTTCGCCCCCATGACGAGCGGGTCGCCCATAGCCACTGGGTCTCATCACGCCATACCAGACACTGTTGATGTTCGGGTAAATAAGGAATAAATCGTTGCAAGGCGCTAGCGTCCGGCGTAATCGCTTTAACCTGTACTTTCAGCGCTTGTATTAACGTCAGCAGCGTTGAAATCTCTTTGCTTTGCGCGGCTGTGACGTTAAACGCCGGGCTCAACGTGTCTTCGCTATAATCAAAATGCAGCGCATCCTGCGACATATCCAGTTCACATGCCATCAAACCGGACAACCATGCGGTTTGCTCTGGCTCTCGCAAGGTCATTGCCGGACGAGGAAACTTTTTTTGTAACGTCCTGTTGGCGGGAAAGGAGAGATAAATATGATGTCGGCGAGGAAGCTCACGGCTCCACGGCAGTAGCGTTGCGACAAGCTGTTCTGGCTCGCGAATGTGACCATCAACGATAACCTGAGGTGCCAACGGCATACGCCACCAGCGCTGTAGAAACCAACCGGACGCGTCGCGAACGACAGCGACAGCCAGCGCTTCATGTTGCTGAATATGCAGACCAATTTTCCAGATATTAAAAGCCATTGCTGATGATCTCCGTATCACCCGTTGCTTTAACGGGTATATCAATGCGTCTGGCTTGCCTTTATACTACCGCGCGTTTGTTTATAAACTGCCCAAATGCCACTAAATGGGAAATCTCCAGTGAAGTTCGTAAAGTATTTATTAATCCTTGCAGTATGTTGCATCCTGCTGGGAGCAGGCTCGATTTATGGCCTCTATCGCTATATTGAGCCGCAATTACCTGACGTCGCGACGCTCAAAGATGTGCGTTTACAGATCCCGATGCAGGTTTACAGCGCTGACGGCGAGCTGATCGCGCAATATGGCGAGAAACGTCGAATCCCGGTCACGCTGGATCAGATGCCGCCAGTGATGGTCAAAGCTTTTATCGCCACAGAAGACAGCCGCTTTTATGAGCACCACGGGGTCGACCCGGTGGGGATCTTCCGTGCAGCCAGCGTCGCGTTGTTCTCCGGTCACGCCTCACAAGGGGCGAGTACCATTACCCAACAGTTGGCGAGAAACTTCTTCCTGAGTCCGGAACGTACGCTGATGCGTAAGATCAAAGAAGTTTTCCTGGCGATCCGCATTGAACAACTGCTGAGTAAAGATGAAATCCTCGAGCTGTATCTGAACAAGATCTACCTGGGATATCGCGCCTATGGCGTGGGGGCGGCCGCGCAGGTCTATTTCGGCAAGACGGTCGATCAGCTCAGCTTAAGTGAGATTGCGGTGATTGCCGGTCTGCCAAAAGCGCCGTCAACCTTCAACCCCCTCTATTCGATGGATCGGGCCACCGCGCGACGTAACGTCGTGCTGTCGCGTATGCTGAGTGAAAATTACATTACGCAGGCCCAGTACGATCAGGCGCGCGGCGAGGCCATTGACGCCAACTATCACGCGCCGGAAATCGCCTTCTCTGCGCCGTATCTGTCTGAGATGGTGCGCCAGGAGATGTATAACCGCTATGGCGAGAAAGCCTATGAAGACGGGTATCGCATCACCACCACCATTACGCGCAAAGTGCAGCAGGCGGCCCAGCAGGCAGTACGTAACAACGTGATGGATTACGACATGCGCCACGGCTACCGCGGCCCGTCAAACGTGCTGTGGAAAGTGGGAGAAAGCAGTTGGGACAGCAAGAAAATCACCGATACGCTGAAAGCGCTGCCAACATATGGACCACTGCTGCCGGCGGTTGTCACCAGCGCCAATCCGCAGGAAGCCATTGCCGCGCTGGCGGATGGCACATCAGTTTCATTACGGATGGATGGCATGCGCTGGGCGCGTCCTTACCGCTCGGATACTCAGCAAGGTCCGACGCCGCGTAAAGTGACAGATGTGGTACAGACCGGGCAGCAAATCTGGGTACGCCAGGTTGGCGATGCCTGGTGGCTGGCGCAAGTGCCGGATGTTAACTCCGCATTGGTTTCTATTAATCCGCAAAACGGCGCGGTGTTGGCGCTGGTAGGGGGTTTTGACTTCAACCAGAGCAAGTTTAACCGTGCGACCCAGGCGCTACGCCAGGTAGGTTCCAACATCAAACCATTCCTCTATACCGCCGCAATGGATAAAGGTCTGACGCTGGCGAGCATGCTCAACGATGTGCCGATCTCCCGCTGGGATGCCGGTGCCGGTTCCGACTGGCAGCCGAAGAACTCACCGCCGCAGTATGCTGGTCCTATCCGTTTACGTCAGGGGCTGGGCCAGTCGAAAAACGTGGTGATGGTACGCGCCATGCGTGCTATGGGCGTGGATTACGCAGCAGAGTATCTGCAACGTTTCGGCTTCCCGGCACAGAACATTGTGCACACCGAATCGCTGGCGCTGGGTTCCGCCTCGTTCACACCATTGCAGGTGGCGCGCGGTTACGCGGTGATGGCGAACGGCGGCTTCCTCGTCGATCCGTATTTCATCAGTAAGATCGAAAGCGATATGGGTGGCGTTATCTTCGAAGCGAAGCCAAAAATTGCCTGCCCGGATTGTGATATTCCGGTGATTTATGGCGATACCCAGAAATCTAACGTGCTGGAAAACAGTAATGTAGAAGATGTCGCCGTCTCGCAGGAGCAGCAGAATGCCGCCGTGCCTATGCCACAGCTTGAGCAGGCCAACCAGGCGTTGGTCGCGCAGAGTGGAACGCAGGAGTACGCTCCGCACGTGATCAACACGCCGCTGGCGTTCCTGATTAAAAGCGCGCTGAACACCAATATCTTTGGGGAACCAGGCTGGATGGGAACCGGCTGGCGTGCGGGCCGCGACCTGAAACGTCACGATATCGGCGGAAAAACCGGGACTACCAACAGTTCTAAAGATGCGTGGTTCTCCGGTTACGGACCAGGCGTAGTGACATCAGTATGGATCGGCTTTGACGATCATCGCCGCAATCTGGGTCACACGACAGCTTCCGGGGCGATCAAAGATCAAATCTCCGGCTATGAAGGCGGCGCGAAGAGCGCGCAGCCTGCGTGGGATGCTTACATGAAATCCGTGCTGGAAGGTGTGCCCGAGCAGCCGCTGACGCCGCCGCCGGGTATCGTGACGGTCAATATCGATCGCAGTACCGGTCAACTGGCGAGCGGCGGTAACAGCCGCGAAGAGTATTTCATTGAAGGTACTCAGCCAACGCAACAGGCGGTACACGAGGTGGGGACAACCATTATCGATAATGGTGAGACACACGAACTGTTCTGATCAAAAAAGGCGCTTCGGCGCCTTTTTTATTGTTTGTGTATTAGTGGGATAGATATTAAAGCCGTCCCTGCCCTTTCAGCCATTCACGTACGAGGAACAACGCGCTCACATTACGCGCTTCGTGGAAATCAGGGTCTTCCAGCAAATCCATTATATGCGCGAGCGGCCAGCGTACCTGTGGTAATGGCTCAGGTTCATCCCCTTCCAGCGATTCAGGATAAAGATCCTCTGCCACCACAATGTTCATTTTGCTGGAGAAATAAGACGGTGCCATGCTGAGTTTCTTCAAAAACGTCAGATCTTTCGCGCCAAATCCCACCTCTTCTTTCAGTTCCCGATTCGCCGCCTCAAATACGCTTTCACCGGGATCGATTAATCCTTTGGAAAAACCCAGTTCGTAGGACTCGGTCCCGACCGCGTATTCGCGGATAAGAATCAGGTGGTCATCCACAATCGGCACAATCATTACCGCTTCACGCGTGGAGGGCCGCATACGTTCATAAACGCGGCGTACGCCGTTGCTGAACTCAAGGTCCACGCTTTCGACCTTAAACAGCCGGGATTGGGCGACGGTTTCCACTTTCAAAATCGTGGGTTTTTGTAATGATTTGCTCATTGTGAGGGTCTTTGCTGTGAAATCTGGGGTCATTGTGCGATATACCGCACGGTTTCGGCAACGTGAATTGCCGTTTATTTACATTTATGTAACGTACTAAAAGTTAATCCCTATTTCAAATTAAAAGTCAATAGGTTGAAATAACTCCAGGAATTTGCTGATATTCCATTTTTAGTGATTTTGCTATGATTCGCATTTACTGGGCTGCGCTTTAAGATGCTCAAGTTCAACTCCACACTTGCCGATAGCCAACTAAAGAATCACGAATATTGAACAGGGTGCGACTGACCACGCCTGACAGACTAAGTAAGATGGGGAAAGCATGAGCACCATTCTGATTTTTTTAGCTGCTTTGCTGGCCTGCTCATTGCTTGCAGGGTGGCGACTCAGAACGAAATCCAGACGGAAAAATTTACCTTTGAGCAACGTCTTTTCAGACGCCTCTAAGCGTAAGCTTACGCCTGAAGAACGCAGCGCTGTCGAAAACTATCTCGAAAACCTGAGTCAAATTCAGCAAGTACCTGGTCCAACTGGTGCCAGTTCTGCGCCAGTATCGTTAACACTGAATGCCCAAAGTAACAGCGTTATTGTGCTTACGCACGCGATTACACGTTACGGTATTACCACCGACGATCCTAACAAATGGCGCTATTATCTTGATTCCGTTGAGGTGCATTTGCCGCCTTTTTGGGAACAATACATCAATGACGAAAACAGCGTTGAGTTGATTCACACCAATACGTTACCGCTGGTTATTTCGCTAAACGGCCACACCCTGCAGGAATATATGCAGGAAGCGCGTGGCTATGCGTTACAGCATACCGCCTCTACCCAGGCGTCCATTCGCGGTGAAGAAAGCGAACAAATCGAACTGCTGAATATTCGTCAGGAAACTCATGAAGAATATGCGCTCAGCCGCCCTTCTGGATTACGCGAAGCGTTACTGATCGCCGCATCATTCCTGCTGTTCTTTTTATGTTTAATCATCCCGGATACGTTTGTTCCGTGGACAGTCGGTGGCGCGGTGCTGTTGCTCGGTGCAGGTCTGTGGGGGCTGTTCGCTCCGCCATCTAAAACCGCCCTGCGAGAAATTCATTGTCTGCGCGGGACGCCGCGTCGCTGGGGCTTGTTTGGCGAGAACGACCAGGAGCAAATTAACAATATTTCTCTGGGTATTATTGATCTGATCTATCCCCCTCACTGGCAGCCTTACATTGCGCAGGATCTTGGTCAGCAAACGGATATCGATATTTATCTCGATCGCCACGTTGTACGCCAGGGGCGTTTTTTATCCCTGCACGACGAGGTTAAAAATTTCCCGTTGCAACACTGGCTACGCAATGCCGTTATCGCTGGCGGTTCGCTGTTAGTGCTGCTGATGCTGCTGTTCTGGATCCCGTTGGATATGCCGATAAAATTCACCCTTTCCTGGATGAAAGGCGCACAGACTATCGAAGCCACTAGCGTGAAACAGCTTGAGAACGCGGGCGTCCGCGTGGGGGACACACTACACCTGAGCGGCACAGGTATGTGTAACATTCATACCCAGGGGAGCTGGAATACACAGCCCGCCACGCCGTTCATGCCTTTTGATTGCACGCAAATTATCTGGAATGACGCGCGCGCGCTACCGCTTCCTGAATCCGATCTGGTGAACAAAGCCACCGCGCTCACGCAGGCCGTAAGCCGCCAGTTGCACCCCAAACCAGATGATGATTCCCGCGTCAGCGCGTCATTACGTTCGGCAATCCAAAAGTCCGGCATGGTGTTACTGGATGATTTTGGTGAAATTGTCCTGAAAACAGCCGATCTGTGCGCAGCCAAAGATGAATGCGTGCGCTTAAAAAATGCGCTGGTTAACCTCGGTAACAGTAAAGACTGGGCCGCCCTAGTGAAACGCGCTAACGCCGGAAAACTGGATGGCGTAAATGTGCTGCTGCGTCCGGTAAGCGCCGAGTCGCTGGATAATCTGGTCAATACCTCTACGGCGCCGTTTATTTCACGCGAGACGGCGCGAGCGGCCCAGGCGCTAAATAGCCCTGCCCCCGGCGGTTTTCTGATTATCAGCGACGAGGGCAGCGATCTGGTCGATCAGCCCTGGCCGTCGACCTCTCTGTATGACTACCCGCCGCAAGAACAGTGGAACGCCTTCCAGCGTCTGGCCCAGATGCTAATGCAAACACCATTTCGCGCGGAGGGGATCGTCACCAATATCTCTACCGACGCCAACGGTACCCAGCACATTGGCCTGCACCGAATCCCGGATCGTTCAGGATTATGGCGCTACCTTGGCACGACGCTGCTGATGCTCTCCATGCTCGGATGCGCTATCTATAACAGCGTTCAGGCATTCAGACGCTACCAGCGCCATCGCTCGCGCATCGCAGAAATTCAAAGCTATTACGAAAGTTGCCTCAACCCAACGCTGATTGACGACCCGGAAAGCCTGATTCGATAACACGCTCGCGCGCCAGGATATGCTACCCTGTCGCGCATCATGTTTTCTTCTGGGGGGGTTCCATGCATATCAATATTGCCTGGCAGGATGTCGACACCGTGTTGTTAGATATGGACGGCACGCTGCTCGATCTGGCATTCGATAACTATTTCTGGCAAAAACTGGTGCCGGAAACCTATGGCGCAAAGCAGGGTATCTCTCCCCAGGAAGCCCAGGACTATATTCGCCAGCAGTATCATGCCGTGCAGCATACGCTAAACTGGTACTGCCTGGATTACTGGAGTGAGCGCCTGGATCTGGATATTTGCGCTATGACAACGGCACAGGGACCACGCGCTGTTTTGCGTGAAGATACCGTACCGTTTCTTGATGCCTTAAAAGCCAGCGGCAAGCGCCGTATTTTGCTCACCAACGCGCATCCGCATAACCTCGCGGTGAAGCTGGAGCATACCGGCCTGGCCTCGCACCTTGATTTATTACTTTCCACCCACACATTTGGTTATCCCAAAGAGGATCAGCGGTTATGGCACGCTGTGGCTGAAGAAACGGGAATGAGTGCAGATAAGACGCTGTTTATTGACGATAGCGAACCCATTCTCGACGCCGCTGCTCTGTTCGGCATTCGTTACTGCCTCGGCGTAACCAATCCCGACTCAGGTATTGCGGAAAAACAGTACGCACGCCATCCGTCATTGAATGACTACCGCCGACTGATCCCCTCACTGATGTGAAGGAGACGCCATGAAAGAAAAGCCCTCTGCTGAAGTCAGGTTGGATAAATGGCTATGGGCTGCGCGCTTTTATAAAACGCGTGCGCTGGCCCGTGAAATGGTTGAAGGCGGTAAGGTGCATTACAACGGCCAACGTAGTAAGCCGAGTAAGATTGTCGAGCTGAACGCCACCCTCACCCTGCGCCTGGGAAATGACGAGCGGACGGTCATTATCAAGGCCATTACCGAGCAGCGTCGCCCGGCCACGGAAGCCGTTACGCTGTATGAAGAAACCGCGGAAAGCGTAGAAAAACGCGAAAAAATGGCGCTGGCGCGTAAACTTAACGCGTTAACCATGCCGCACCCGGACAGACGACCGGACAAGAAAGAACGCCGCGACCTGTTACGATTTAAACACGGCGACAGCGAGTGACTGTCACCTGCAAGAGAGATGATTATGCCGCAACATGACCAATTACATCGTTATCTGTTTGAAAACTTTGCCGTGCGCGGCGAGCTGGTGACCGTTTCGGAAACCCTGCAACAGATCCTCGAAAACCATACTTACCCGCAGCCGGTTAAAAACGTGCTGGCTGAACTGCTGGTCGCCACCAGCCTGCTTACCGCTACGCTGAAGTTTGCTGGTGATATCACCGTACAGTTGCAGGGCGATGGTCCGCTGAGCCTGGCCGTCATCAACGGCAACAACAATCAGCAGATGCGCGGCGTGGCCCGCATGCAGGGTGATATTCCTGAAGGCGCGGATCTGAAAACGCTGGTAGGCAACGGCTACCTGGTGATTACCATTACGCCGGAAGAAGGCGAGCGTTATCAGGGTGTGGTCGGTCTGGAAGGCGACACGCTGGCCGCCTGTCTGGAAGATTACTTCATGCGTTCTGAACAGCTGCCGACACGTCTGTTTATCCGAACTGGCGACGTCGATGGCAAACCCGCAGCTGGCGGAATGCTGCTGCAGGTGATGCCGGCGCAAAACGCGCAGGCAGATGATTTTGATCACCTGACCGCCCTGACCGAAACCATCAAAACTGAAGAGCTGTTGACGCTGCCAGCCAACGAAGTACTGTGGCGTTTGTACCACGAAGAAGAAGTTACCCTCTACGATCCGCAGGACGTTGAGTTCAAATGCACCTGTTCACGCGAACGCTGCGCAGGCGCACTGAAAACGCTGCCGGACGAAGAAGTGGACAGCATTCTGGCGGAAGAAGGCGAGATCGATATGCACTGCGATTACTGCGGTAGCCACTATCTGTTTAACGCAATGGATATTGCCGAGATCCGCAGCAACGCTTCCCCGGCAGACCCACAGGTCCATTAAGTTTATCAGCCCGGTAGTGTCCTCTGCCGGGCTAACTCCCGCTTACTCAGCGTAATAATGCCTCTTTAGCCGTTCGCCAAGAATCACGATAACACGCCACATTCTGGGCGCTGAATCCAGTGACTGATTCGCTACCGCCTGCCGCAGGCCAATAGATTCCATGCCCCAGCGAGTAGTTTGTGAACGTTCAACACTAACCATGTCGTCATTCAGCATCAACAGAAAGCCTCATATCGCATCAACTTCACAATTTTGAATATTGACTGAACTTTTTCGAACCATGACGACGGGAAGTGAATCGATATTGTTTATGTATGAGTTACGTATTTTTCTTACATGAATGCGATTACACTCACAAGATTCCCGCCAAAAACACTCTCCATTAACGTTTTAAGAACATTTTCCACAACAAAAAAGGGTTTCCTGCCATAATATCTGCCTCTTTGTGACAGGAGTCGCAGCGCATTCGGTCACCTGTGATTTTGCCCGATGCGTAAATCTATGAGCCTTGTCGCGGTTAGCAATCCCAAAAAAACCTTACTATTCCAGGTAATACATATTGGCTAAGGAGCAGTGAAATGCGTGTGAACAACAGTTTAACCCCGCAAGATCTCAAGGCTTATGGTATCAATGACGTTCAGGATATCGTTTACAATCCAGACTACGACACGCTTTTCCAGGAAGAACTTGATCCTTCCCTTCAAGGTTATGAGCGTGGCGTATTGACGAATCTGGGCGCCGTTGCAGTTGATACCGGTATCTTTACCGGACGTTCGCCAAAGGATAAGTACATTGTCCGTGACGACACGACGCGTGATACGCTGTGGTGGTCCGACAAAGGTAAGGGTAAGAACGACAACAAACCGCTTTCCCCGGAAACCTGGCAACATCTGAAAGGGTTAGTCACCCAGCAACTTTCCGGCAAGCGCCTGTTTATTATTGATGCTTTCTGTGGCGCAAACGCCGATACCCGTCTTTCCGTGCGCTTCATTACCGAAGTTGCCTGGCAGGCGCATTTTGTCAAAAACATGTTCATCCGCCCAAGCGACGAAGAACTGGTTGATTTTAAACCTGATTTTATCGTGATGAACGGCGCTAAATGCACCAACCCGCAATGGAAAGAGCAGGGTCTGAACTCAGAAAACTTCGTGGCATTCAACCTGACTGAACGTATTCAGTTGATTGGTGGTACCTGGTACGGCGGCGAGATGAAAAAAGGTATGTTCTCCGTCATGAACTACCTGCTGCCGCTGAAGGGCATCGCCTCCATGCACTGCTCGGCAAACGTCGGGGAAAAAGGTGATGTGGCGGTCTTCTTTGGCTTGTCCGGCACCGGTAAAACCACGCTGTCCACCGATCCTAAACGCCGCCTGATCGGTGATGATGAACACGGTTGGGATGATGATGGCGTGTTTAACTTCGAAGGCGGTTGCTACGCTAAGACCATCAAGCTGTCTAAAGATGCCGAGCCGGAGATCTACAACGCGATCCGTCGTGACGCGCTGCTGGAAAACGTCACCGTGCGCGAAGATGGTTCTATCGACTTCGACGACGGTTCCAAAACCGAAAACACCCGAGTTTCCTACCCGATTTATCACATCGAGAATATCGTTAAGCCGGTGTCAAAAGCGGGTCATGCCACCAAAGTGATCTTCCTGACCGCCGACGCGTTTGGCGTGCTGCCACCGGTGTCTCGCCTGACGGCAGATCAAACGCAGTACCACTTCCTGTCTGGCTTCACTGCCAAACTGGCCGGTACCGAACGTGGCGTCACTGAACCTACCCCAACCTTCTCTGCCTGCTTTGGCGCAGCATTCCTGACGCTGCACCCAACGCAGTACGCTGAGGTGCTGGTGAAACGTATGCAGGCGGCAGGTGCGCAAGCGTATCTGGTTAACACCGGCTGGAACGGTACCGGTAAGCGTATCTCCATCAAAGATACCCGCGCGATTATCGACGCCATTCTGAACGGTTCACTGGACGACGCAGAAACATTCCGTCTGCCGATGTTCGACCTGGCTATTCCAACCGAACTGCCGGGCGTGGATACTCGCATTCTCGATCCGCGTAATACCTACGCGTCACCGGAGCAGTGGCAGGAAAAAGCCAACGCACTGGCGAAACTGTTTATCGAGAATTTCGAGAAGTACACCGATACCCCAGCAGGTGAAGCACTGGTTAGCGCCGGGCCGAAGCTGTAATTAACGTTGCCGGATGGCGGTTTCGCCTTATCCGGCCTACAACAACAAAAAGGGAGGCATTTCGCCTCCCTTTCTTATGCGTCTTTCGTGGTGCCCTGCGCACGAGTAAAGGGAACCGGAAGCCAGGCGCGAATCGACAACCCACCCCGCTCGCTGGTGCCAATTTCCAGCATACCGTTATGGTTATCGATAATACGCTGCACAATCGCCAGCCCCAGGCCCGTACCGCTGGTACTACGCGCGCTGTCGCCGCGGACAAACGGCTGGAACAGATGTTTACGCTGTTCCGGCTTGATGCCCGGACTATCATCTTCCACCTGGAACCAGGCGCGATGCGGCTCCATACCGCTACTGACCTTAATCCAACCGTTACCATAGCGGGCGGCATTAACCACCATATTGGCAACCGCACGCTTGATCGACAGCGGATGCATCTTCACCTGAATGTTGCCCGGCAGCAGCGCAGTCTCAATTTCCCGCTCATAGCCGCTTTCCGCCGCGACCACTTCGCCTAACACCGAGTTCAGATCCGCCATCTCCATCGGCATCTCCTGACCGGTACGCAGGTAATCGATAAACTGCTCGATAATAGCGTTACACTCTTCGATGTCCTTATTGATGGACTCTGCGAGATAACCGTCTTCCTCGCCCATCATTTCCGTCGCCAGACGGATACGCGTCAGTGGAGTACGTAGATCGTGACTCCCCCCGCCATCAGCAGCGTACGGTCATCGGCCAGTTGCTTCACGCCTGCCGCCATATGGTTAAAGGCACGGGTAACGGAACGCACCTCAGAAGCGCCATACTCACGCAACGGCGGCGGAATAATACCTTTCCCCACCTGCAACGCCGCATGTTCAAGATCCACCAGCGGTCGGTTCTGAATACGAATAAACAGCCATGCGCCGCCGATGGCCAGCAGCATGATCGCCAACGTATAGCGGAACAGCGGCGAAAAATCACCCTGATGGATTTCAGTCAGCGGCACACGTACCCAGATATTGGGCGACAGCCAGGTTTTCAGCCACACGACCGGCGAGCTTTTGTTGACCTCAACGCGGACTTCGGTCGGGCCACCCAGCTGCTGCGCCATCTGATGGCTTAAGAATTCATAGTGTTGCGCCCAACGCAGTCCGGCCTCTTCAGCGGCCTCGTTGGAATAGAGGGAAATACCCAACTCACGATAAATTTCCCGGCGGAACGCGGGCGGCACCACCAGTTGCGTACCGTCCTCCAGTTGCAGTTTATCGGTCATCAGCATACGAACTTCGTAAGCCAGGACCTTATTAAACTGCTGGAGGCTCGGCAAAATCGCGAAGTTCAGCACGACCAGGTAAGTCGTCACCAGGCTGGCAAACAGCAAGGTGACGATGAGCAATAATGTGCGGGCAAACGAACTTCGTGGCGAGAAGCGCATTCGCCTCATGCTTTAGAACCGTCCGGAACAAAAACGTAGCCCAGGCCCCATACGGTCTGGATATAACGCGGATGCGCCGGATCTTCTTCCACCATACGGCGCAGACGAGAAATCTGTACGTCGATGGAACGTTCCATCGCCGAGTATTCACGACCACGAGCCAGGTTCATCAGCTTGTCGCGAGACAGCGGCTCACGCGGGTGGCTTACCAGCGCTTTCAGTACCGCAAATTCCCCGCTGGTGAGCGGCATCGGTTCATCTTCGCGGAACATTTCACGCGTACCGAGATTCAGTTTGAACTTACCAAAGGCAATAACCGCTTCTTCCTGAGAAGGTGCGCCCGGTAGTTCGTTCGCCTGGCGACGCAGTACGGCACGAATACGCGCCAGCAGTTCACGCGGGTTAAACGGTTTCGGAATGTAATCGTCAGCGCCGATTTCCAGCCCTACGATACGATCAACCTCTTCACCCTTCGCGGTCACCATAATGATCGGCATCGGGTTGCTTTGGCTGCGCAGGCGACGGCAAATAGACAGGCCGTCTTCACCCGGCAGCATTAAATCCAGCACCATCAGGTGGAAGGACTCACGGGTCAGCAGACGATCCATCTGCTCAGCGTTTGCGACGCTTCGAACCTGGAAGCCCTGCTCGGTCAGATAACGTTCCAGAAGCGCACGTAAGCGCATGTCGTCATCGACCACCAGAATCTTATAGTTCTCTTGCATTGTTATTACTCCCAAAGGTTCGCAACAATTAAGTGTATATTCTTAAGAAAGCTCACGTGAGTCACCAGCGAATTCTGGTATGAATTCCAGGCTAAATTGTTACAAAGCATATTAAACAGCAGCTTAAGTATACAATGTTTCTCGCAATACATTATTTATTCTGTTGATATGCTCACGTAATACTAATTGTGCGCATCATCACAGAGTTGAAGGTAAAACAATAAGATGAAAACGCCCCTGATAACCCGTGAAGGGTATGAAAAACTCAAACAAGAACTGAATTATCTCTGGCGTGAAGAGCGCCCGGAAGTCACCAAAAAGGTCACCTGGGCCGCAAGTCTGGGCGACCGCAGCGAAAATGCCGACTACCAGTATAATAAAAAGCGCCTGCGCGAAATCGACCGCCGCGTTCGTTATTTGACCAAGTGCATGGAAAATCTGAAAATCGTCGATTACTCCCCGCAACAGGAAGGCAAAGTCTTCTTTGGCGCATGGGTCGAGATTGAAAATGACGATGGCGACATCCGCAAATTCCGCATTGTCGGCTACGATGAGATCTTCGGCCGTAAAGATTACATCTCTATCGATTCGCCAATGGCGCGGGCGCTGCTGAAAAAAGAGGTCGGCGATCTCGCGGTAGTAAACACCCCAGGCGGCGAAGCCAGTTGGTACGTAAACGAGATCGAATACGTGAAGTGAGACCGGAACAATCCGAAGCCCCCGTAGATGACTGGCATTTTTGCCAGTCAATCCGTATAACTATCCCCTGATTTTTTATCCTATAGACGAAGCTATCCATGATGAATGATTCTTTCTGCCGCATTATCGCAGGTGAAATTCAGGCTCGTGCTGAACAGGTAGAAGCTGCCGTTCGCCTGCTTGATGAAGGGAACACCGTGCCGTTTATCGCACGTTATCGTAAGGAAATCACCGGCGGTCTGGACGATACGCAATTGCGTAATCTGGAGACCCGTCTGGGATATCTGCGTGAACTGGAAGACCGCCGTCAGGCGATCCTGAAATCTATCGGCGAGCAAGGCAAACTGACCGACGATCTGGCGAATGCGATCAACGGTACGTTAAGTAAGACCGAACTCGAAGATCTCTATCTGCCGTACAAACCCAAGCGCCGCACCCGTGGGCAAATCGCCATTGAAGCCGGGCTGGAGCCGCTGGCTGACCTGCTGTGGAACGAACCCTCCCACGACCCGGAAACGGAAGCCGCCAAATACCTCAACGCCGAAAACGGCGTGGCGGACACCAAAGCCGCTCTCGACGGCGCGCGCTACATTCTGATGGAGCGTTTCGCAGAAGACGCCGCGCTGCTGGCAAAAGTTCGTGATTACCTGTGGAAAAACGCGCATTTGGTTTCTACCGTGGTCAGCGGTAAAGAAGAGGAAGGGGCGAAGTTCCGTGACTACTTCGACCACCACGAACCGATTTCTACCGTGCCATCCCACCGCGCGCTGGCCATGTTCCGTGGTCGTAACGAAGGCATGTTACAGCTTTCATTGAATGCCGATCCGCAATTCGATGAGCCGCCAAAAGAGAGCCACGGCGAGCAGATTATCCAGGAACATCTGGGACTGCGCCTGAATAACGCACCAGCCGACAGCTGGCGTAAAGGCGTGGTGAGCTGGACGTGGCGCATCAAAGTGCTGATGCACCTTGAAACCGAGCTGATGGGTACCGTGCGCGAACGTGCGGAAGATGAAGCGATTAACGTCTTTGCCCGCAACCTGCATGACCTGCTGATGGCCGCCCCAGCCGGACTGCGCGCCACAATGGGCCTCGATCCGGGTCTGCGTACCGGGGTAAAAGTGGCTGTGGTTGACGGTACCGGCAAACTGGTCGCTACCGATACCATTTACCCACATACCGGTCAGGCCGCCAAAGCCGCCGTCGCCGTTGCGGCGTTGTGTGAAAAATACAACGTTGAGCTGGTGGCGATTGGTAATGGTACGGCGTCGCGCGAAACCGAGCGTTTCTTCCTCGACGTACAGAAACAGTTCCCGCAAGTCACCGCGCAGAAAGTAATCGTCAGCGAAGCCGGCGCGTCAGTGTACTCCGCTTCTGAGCTGGCGGCGCTGGAGTTCCCGGACCTTGATGTTTCGCTGCGTGGGGCGGTGTCGATCGCCCGTCGTCTGCAGGATCCGCTGGCTGAGCTGGTGAAAATCGATCCGAAATCTATCGGCGTGGGCCAGTATCAGCACGACGTAAGCCAGACGCAGCTGGCGCGTAAGCTGGATGCGGTAGTGGAAGACTGCGTAAACGCCGTCGGCGTGGATCTGAACACCGCCTCCGTACCGCTGCTGACCCGCGTGGCGGGCCTGACGCGCATGATGGCGCAGAACATCGTGGCCTGGCGTGACGAGAACGGCCAGTTCCAGAACCGTCAGCAACTGCTCAAAGTCAGCCGTCTGGGCCCTAAAGCCTTTGAACAGTGCGCGGGCTTCTTGCGTATCAATCACGGCGATAATCCGCTGGATGCCTCCACCGTTCACCCGGAAGCCTATCCGATTGTGGAACGCATTCTGGCCGCCACCGAGCAATCGCTGCGCGATCTGATGGGCAACAGCAGCGAACTGCGCAATCTGAAAGCCGCCGATTTTACTGACGAGCGCTTCGGGGTACCGACCGTCACCGACATCATCAAAGAGCTGGAAAAACCGGGTCGCGACCCGCGTCCTGAATTCAAAACCGCACAGTTTGCTGATGGCGTAGAAACCATGAACGATCTGCAACCGGGGATGATTCTGGAAGGGGCCGTCACCAACGTCACCAACTTCGGCGCGTTTGTCGATATCGGCGTACACCAGGACGGTCTGGTGCATATCTCTTCACTGTCGAATAAGTTCGTCGAAGATCCCCACACCGTGGTGAAAGCGGGCGACATTGTGAAAGTGAAAGTGCTGGAAGTAGACCTGCAGCGTAAGCGTATCGCGCTGACTATGCGTCTGGATGAGCAGCCAGGTGAAACCAACGCGCGTCGCAGTGGTGGAAATAACGATCGTACTCAGGGCAATCGCCCGGCCCCAAAAGCCGCGAAACCTCGTGGCCGTGACGCTCAGCCTGCGGGCAACAGCGCGATGATGGATGCGCTGGCAGCGGCAATGGGTAAAAAGCGCTAAGTTTGGATCATGTGCCGGATAGCGGTGTAAATACCGTATCCGGCATATTTACTATATTAACTTCTCTCTTCCTCATTATATTTATCACTTCATTAACAGATGAAACCTTAATTAAACATTAAGGATTTCAATAATTGCTAGCGCGAATCATTCGTCCCCAACCAGAATAAATATTGAGGAATATCAAAATTGGCTCAAATTATTATCTAATTGTACATTCCGTCACACTTATTCTATTGATGATAGAAACCATTCTCATTATCATTGGTTTGTTGATTATTTACTCTTTCCTTACGTTGGCTAATCATCTGGTCTCATGCCGCCCTGTCGCCCCATGAGGTAATCACCCAGTTAGCGAGATATAAGTAGGTCCCTATGCAATTCACTCCTGACAGTGCGTGGAAAATTACCGGTTTTGCCCGTGAAATCAGCCCGGCTTATCGTCAGAAACTGTTGTCACTTGGCATGCTACCCGGCTCATCCTTCAACGTGGTTCGCGTCGCCCCGCTCGGCGATCCTATCCATATTGAAACGCGTCGCGTAAGTCTGGTATTGCGTAAAAAGGATTTGGCGTTATTAGAAGTGGAAGCGGTGTCCTGTTAATACAGTGAGTCTATAAAAATGAAAAAACTAACCATTGGTTTAATTGGTAATCCTAATTCCGGCAAGACAACTTTATTCAACCAGCTCACCGGCGCGCGTCAGCGTGTAGGCAACTGGGCTGGCGTTACCGTTGAGCGTAAAGAAGGTCATTTCGCCACGACGGACCATCAGGTCACGCTGGTCGACTTACCCGGCACCTATTCACTGACGACAATCTCGTCGCAGACCTCTCTTGATGAGCAAATCGCCTGCCACTACATTTTAAGCGGCGACGCGGATCTGTTGATCAACGTGGTCGATGCCTCAAACCTTGAGCGCAACCTCTACCTGACGTTGCAACTGCTTGAGCTGGGCATTCCCTGTATCGTCGCGCTGAACATGCTGGATATTGCTGAGAAACAGCAAATCCGTATCGATATCGACGCCCTCTCCGCCCGTCTTGGCTGCCCGGTGGTTCCGCTGGTCTCCACCCGCGCCCGCGGCATTGAAGCGTTGAAGCTGGCGATAGATCGCTACAAGGAAAACGACACCGTCGAACTGGTGCATTATGCCCAGCCGTTGTTGCAGGAAGCGGATTCTCTCGCCGATGCGATGGCCAAAGATATGCCGCTAAAACAACGCCGCTGGCTGGGCCTGCAAATGCTGGAAGGCGATATCTACAGTCGTGCCTACGCCGGTGAGGCCGCGCAAAACCTCGATGCCGCCATTGCGCGTCTGAGTGAAACAATGGATGATCCCGCGCTGCATATCGCCGATGCGCGTTACCAATGCATCGCCGCAATCTGCGATACCGTCAGTAATACCCTGACGGCAGAGCCGAGCCGTTTCACCACCGCGGTGGATAAAATCGTCCTTAACCGCTTCCTCGGGTTGCCGATTTTCCTGTTCGTGATGTACCTGATGTTCCTGCTCGCCATTAATATTGGCGGCGCACTGCAGCCGTTATTCGATGTGGGTTCCGTGGCGCTGTTTATTCATGGTATTCAATGGATTGGCTATACGCTGCACTTCCCGGACTGGCTCACTATCTTCCTGGCGCAAGGTCTTGGCGGCGGGATTAACACCGTGCTACCGTTGGTGCCGCAAATCGGCATGATGTACTTGTTCCTCTCTTTCCTTGAAGACTCCGGTTACATGGCGCGCGCTGCGTTTGTGATGGACCGTCTGATGCAGGCACTGGGTCTGCCGGGCAAATCGTTTGTCCCGCTGATAGTCGGCTTTGGCTGCAACGTACCGTCGGTGATGGGCGCCCGTACGCTGGATGCGCCACGTGAACGTCTGATGACCATCATGATGGCGCCGTTTATGTCCTGCGGCGCACGTCTGGCGATTTTCGCCGTCTTTGCCGCGGCTTTCTTTGGTCAGAACGGCGCGCTGGCGGTTTTCTCGTTGTACGTACTGGGTATCATCATGGCGGTGCTGACCGGCCTGATGCTCAAACACACCATCATGCGTGGCGAAGCAACACCGTTCGTCATGGAGCTGCCGGTGTACCATGTGCCGCACATCAAGAGCCTGATTATTCAGACCTGGCAACGTCTGAAAGGCTTCGTGCTGCGTGCCGGTAAAGTGATTATCATCGTCAGTATTTTCCTCAGCGCCTTTAACAGCTTCTCGCTAAGCGGGAAAATCGTCGATAACATCAACGACTCTGCTCTGGCTTCCGTCAGCCGCGTCATCACCCCAGTCTTCAAGCCGATTGGCGTCCACGAAGATAACTGGCAGGCAACCGTCGGTCTGTTCACCGGTGCGATGGCAAAAGAGGTGGTTGTCGGTACGCTGAACACGCTTTACACCGCAGAAAACATTCAGGAAGAAGAATTCAATCCGGCAGATTTCCACCTCGGTGACGAGCTGTTCAGTGCGGTGGATGAAACCTGGCAAAGCCTGAAAGACACCTTCAGCCTGAGCGTTCTGGCCAACCCTATTGAAGCCAGCAAAGGCGACGGCGAGATGGCTACAGGCGCAATGGGCGTGATGGGCGAGAAATTTGGCAGCGCCGCCGCCGCGTACAGTTACCTGATTTTCGTGCTGCTGTATGTCCCGTGCATTTCAGTGATGGGTGCTATCGCACGTGAATCCAGCCGTGGCTGGATGGGCTTCTCCATCCTGTGGGGCCTGAACATCGCCTATTCACTGTCAACGCTGTTTTATCAGACCGTCAGCTACAAAGCGCATCCGACTTACAGTCTGGTCTGCATCTTAGCCGTCATTCTGTTTAACATCGTGTTGCTGGGTCTGCTGCGTCGTGCCCGCAGCCGGGTGGATCTCTCACTGCTGTCAACCAACAGAACGGCTAGCTCCTGCTGTTCCAGTACCACTGGCGATTGCCACTAAGGTCGTCAACGATGGCATCGCTTATTCAGGTTCATGATTTACTGGCGCTGCGGGGGCGCATGGAGGCAAAGCAAATTAGCCACACGCTGCATACCCCGCAGCCAATGATTGACGCCATGCTGAATCAGTTAGAAAAGATGGGCAAAGCGGTGCGGATTCAGGAAGATGCCGATGGGTGTCTGTCCGGAAGCTGCAAGAGTTGCCCCGAAGGTAAAGCCTGCCTGCGCGAGTGGTGGGCTTTGCGCTAGTTTGCCGCTCCTGCCGGATGGCGCTACGCTTATCCGGCCTACAAATGGCAGCAAACATCCAGGCCATATTTTGGCTGCGGGCCATAAGAAACTACCGTTGGTGATCCCCATACTTTTTTATCATGGCACCGTCAGCCCATATCCATATTCACTCTGCTGGCTGGACGAATTTGACGACCTGGAGGCAGCCAGACCACTTTATGCCACAGCATTTCCATTGGTCGATATCACCGTTGTGCCCGATGACGAGATCATGCAGCACCGCCGGATGGCGCTGTTGGAGCTCATCCAAAAGCATATTCGTAAACGCGATTTGATGGGGTTAGTTGAAAAACTCGCCATCCTGCTTGTTAAAGGGCATGCTAATGACAACCAGTTGAAAGCCCTGTTTAATTACCTGATGCAGGCCGGTGACACCGCGCGTTTTAGCGAATTTATTCACCAGGTCGCCGAACGTTTACCTCAACATAAGGAAAAGTTGATGACTATTGCCGAAAGATTACGTCAGGAAGGGCACCTTAATGGTCTTCAGGAAGGTCACAGGAAAGGGTTACGAGAGGGTTTGCAACAAGGCAAACGAGAGGAAGCTCTGCGCATTGCAACAACCATGCAGGCTGATGGCACAGACCCGCTGACCATCTGCAGAATCACCGGCCTGACCGCTGAGGATCTGGCTACTTGCAGCCATTAATCACCAACCCGGCAGTATGATTCCACCGGGCAAAACAGCGGATTTATAGCCGCTGTTTTAACGCCACCAGCACTAAGCAGAACTCCGTCGGATGTGAGATAAACGGCGCATGCGCCGCTTTGGCAAACACCAACGACTCGCTTTGCGGCCACAAGGTATCCAGCATCGGGACGACTTTGCGCGGAACCAAACCATCAAGATAACCGTACATCCGCAGAAAAGGTATATCCACAGAACATAACGGCTCACGCAGATCGACCGTTTTCAGGATCTCCAGCCCGCCATTAAGCACCTCGACGTCCGGCATGGGTAATGCCAGCACCGTTTTCTTCAGCGCTCGCGCATCCTGACGCGCGGTTTCAGTACCCATCGTTTGCAAGGCCAGAAAACGCTCAACCGTCCGCTGGAAATCTTCGCTCAACTGTTGCTGGAAACCGGCCAGTACTTCCGGCTTAATGCCCGGCCATTCGTCGCGCGCGCTAAAACAAGGTGAGGATGCCACGGTAACCAGCGCCTGAACACGCTCAGGATGCGTTAACGCCACCTGACTGGCGACCAGCCCCCCGAGACTCCAGCCGAGCCAGATGGCTTTCTCCGGCGCCTGTTTTAATACCCGCCCGGCCATCTCTTCCAACGACATTGCGCCGAACCCCTGGCTACGACCAAATCCCGGCAAGTCGACAAGATGCAGCGTGAAATGCGAGCTCAGTTCCTCACTTATGCAATGCCATACTTCCGCGTTCAGTCCCCATCCGTGCAGCAGCACAAGATGGCAATTTCCCGAACCCTGGGTCTGCCACCAGATGTCATTCATCAGTTATTGTTCTCTTTTAGCCTGAAAGGATGCATCTATGCTAACAGTACCAGGATTGTGCTGGCTATGCCGAATGCCGTTGACGTTGGGGCACTGGGGGATCTGTTCGGTTTGCACGCGGGCAACGCGTCAGCCTCTCTGCCGGTGTCCTCAATGCGGACTACCTGCCGCACATCCTTCGCTTCCCTGCGGTCGTTGCCTGCAAAAACCCCCGCCGTGGCAGCGTCTGATCGCCGTCAGCGACTATATTCCTCCGCTGAGCGGACTTATCCACCAGTTTAAGTTTTCACGCCGCAGCGAAATGGCCAGTGCTCTTTCACGTTTACTGTTGCTGGAGGTATTACAGGCCCGGCGCGTCAGCGCTCTTCCTCTGCCGGACAGAATAGTTAGCGTCCCGCTCTGGCAACGCCGACACTGGCGCAGAGGATTTAATCAGAGTGATTTACTGTGTCGCCCTTTGGCGCGCTGGCTTGGATGCGACTGGGACAGGCAGGCCATCACACGGGTTCGGGCCACCGCCACACAACACTATCTCAGCGCCAGATTACGCAAACGTAACCTGAAAAATGCCTTTCGCCTTGAATTGCCGGTGCAGGGACTCCATATGGTTATTGTGGATGATGTCGTCACTACCGGAAGTACCGTCGCGGAAATCGCGCAGCTGCTTTTACGCAACGGCGCGGCGACTGTCCAGGTATGGTGCCTGTGTCGAACCTTGTAGAGCCTCGATGATGGGCGTATTATAACCAAGTAAAATAGTCAACTATTAGGCCATTACTATGATCCATATTTCCGATGCTGCACAAGCGCACTTTGCCAAACTGCTGGCAAATCAGGAAGAAGGGACACAAATTCGCGTATTTGTGATTAATCCCGGCACGCCTAACGCTGAATGCGGCGTTTCTTATTGCCCGCCCGACGCCGTGGAAGCAACCGACACCGCCATTAAATTTGACCTGCTGACCGCATATGTTGATGAACTAAGCGCACCGTATCTGGAAGATGCAGAAATCGATTTCGTTACCGACCAGTTAGGCTCCCAGCTGACGCTGAAAGCGCCAAACGCCAAAATGCGTAAAGTTGCCGATGATGCGCCGCTGATGGAACGCGTAGAGTACATGCTGCAATCGCAGATCAACCCACAGTTGGCAGGCCATGGTGGCCGCGTCTCTCTGATGGAGATCACCGATGAAGGCTACGCCATTCTGCAATTTGGCGGCGGCTGTAACGGCTGTTCAATGGTAGATGTAACGCTGAAAGAAGGTATCGAGAAACAGCTGCTGGCTGAATTCCCTGAACTGAAAGGCGTTCGCGATTTAACCGAACACCAGCGTGGTGAGCACTCTTACTACTAACGACCAGACCTGCAAGGCCCGATCAGGCGCATCCGCGTCGCCATCGGGCATTGATGCCGGATGGCAGCGTAAACGCTTTATCCGGCCTGCACCCTTACATTTCTCTGCATGTCCCCTGCAACAACGCCGCTATAATTTGACCCGCCTCTCATAATTTAAATTTTGCCTGCTCAGGTGATTTTCAAGCGCCGCATGTTACCCGTATCATTCATATCAGCACCTAACACACCCATAACAGCCAGCTAAACTAATTAGTTTTGACGGTAATCAGCATTGGTGCTGTGAATACTCGGTTCCCGGTCGGGACAATCGGAATTTGTCATCTAAACACTGACGTTACCCATAACAAAGTAAAGGCCAGGTAAATCATGCCATTAGTCATCGTTGCTATCGGTGTAATCTTGTTACTTCTCCTGATGATCCGTTTCAAAATGAACGGCTTCATCGCTCTCGTCCTGGTGGCGCTTGCTGTCGGATTGATGCAAGGGATGCCGCTGGATAAAGTCATCGGTTCTATTAAAGCCGGCGTCGGCGGAACCCTTGGCAGCCTCGCCCTGATTATGGGTTTTGGCGCCATGTTGGGCAAAATGCTGGCGGACTGCGGCGGCGCACAGCGCATCGCCACCACGCTGATTGCTAAATTCGGCAAAAAACACATTCAGTGGGCGGTAGTATTAACCGGTTTCACCGTCGGTTTTGCCCTGTTCTACGAAGTCGGCTTCGTACTGATGCTGCCGCTGGTGTTCACGATTGCCGCGGCGGCAAACATCCCGCTGCTGTACGTTGGTGTCCCGATGGCTGCTGCGCTGTCCGTCACGCACGGTTTCCTGCCGCCTCACCCGGGTCCGACTGCTATCGCCACCATTTTCCACGCAGATATGGGTAAAACCCTGCTGTTTGGTACGATTCTGGCCATCCCGACCGTTATTCTCGCCGGTCCGGTGTACGCGCGCTTCCTGAAAGGCATCGATAAGCCAATCCCGGAAGGTTTGTACAGCGCAAAAACCTTCACCGAAGAAGAGATGCCAGGCTTTGGCGTCAGCGTCTGGACCTCTTTGGTTCCGGTTATCCTGATGGCGATGCGCGCCGTCGCGGAGATGATTCTGCCTAAAGGTCATGCTTTCCTGACAGTTGCAGAATTCCTTGGCGACCCGGTCATGGCTACGCTTATCGCGGTGCTGATTGCGATGTTCACGTTTGGTCTGAACCGTGGACGTTCGATGGATCAGATTAACGACACGCTGGTGTCCTCAATCAAAATCATCGCGATGATGCTGTTGATCATCGGTGGTGGCGGTGCCTTCAAACAGGTTCTGGTTGATAGCGGCGTGGACAAATACATCGCTTCAATGATGCACGGCTCGAACGTTTCTCCGCTGCTGATGGCATGGTCTATCGCTGCGGTCTTGCGTATCGCGCTGGGTTCCGCAACCGTTGCAGCTATCACCGCAGGTGGGATAGTGGCGCCGCTGATTGCGACGACCGGCGTAAGCCCTGAGCTGATGGTTATTGCAGTCGGTTCCGGCTCCGTCATTTTCTCCCACGTGAACGATCCAGGCTTCTGGCTGTTCAAGGAGTATTTCAACCTGACTATCGGTGAGACCATCAAGTCATGGTCAATGCTGGAGACCATTATCTCCGTCTGCGGTCTGGTGGGTTGTCTGCTGCTGGGCATGGTGGTCTGATAAAACGGTGCCGGGTGGCGCTTCGCTTACCCGGCCTACCGCAGTCATTGTAGGCCGGATAAGACGCATTCTGCGTCGCCATCCGGCCAACTAACACTATTTCTTCTTCGCAGCGGCTTTTCGGCGCTTATCCAAATCCTTAATCAGCTTGTTCACCCCGTCATCGGCGAACATCTGCTCCAACGTAGCGGTGAGCTTACGCCGCCAGTTTTTGTACTGTTCGCTGGTCCCCGGGATGTTGACCGGATCCGCCATTCCTAACCAGTCCTCCGGTTGCAGGCCCAGCAGCGCACTGTTGCTGTCAGCGATGTAGCGTTGCATGCCACGATTAAGCATCGGTGTCATCGACATCAGCGAGGCCTTGTGACCCGCGCGTTTTGGCAGACAGCCATATTTGTGCAGCGCGTCCAGCAGCCCTTGTTTCGCCAACTCCCGGTCCTGATATAACCCTCGTAGCACAACCTCATCCGGGTACAGACCCAGCGCTCTACCCAGCGTCAGATCGCCGCTATCCCAATAACCTTTAAGCGTAGGAAGGTCATGCGTCGCCGCGACTGCCATTGATTGTTCCGGGTACGCTTTCGGCGCACGGAAGTTTTTCTCATGGTCATTCTCAAAATAAAGCACTTTATAGGAGTACACACCGCTATCGCGCAGCTTGCTGACGATCTCCACCGGCACAGTACCCAGATCTTCACCAATCACCATGCAGTGATGACGTTTACTTTCCAGCGCCAGAATTGAAAGAAGATCGTCGACCGGATAATGCACATAGGCGCCGTGATCGGCCGTTTCACCGTAGGGGATCCACCACAGACGCAGCATCGACATAACATGATCGATACGCAATGCGCCGCAGTTCTGCATATTGGCGCGCAGCAGCTCGATAAACGGTTCGTAAGCGCGGGCTGTGATGATGTGCGGATCCATCGGCGGCAGCCCCCAGTTCTGACCCAGCGGACCGAGAATATCCGGCGGCGCGCCAACCGAGGCTTTCAGGCAGTACAGCTCACGGTCGCACCAGGTTTCCGCCCCCCCTTCTGCCACGCCGACCGCCAGATCGCGATACAGCCCGACAGGCATCGCAAAACCCTGACTCGTTTCCCAGCAGTCAGCGAACTGGGTATACGCCAGCCACTGAAGCCACAGGTAGAAGTCCACGTCATCACGATGCGCTTCGCAGAACTGTTTGACCTCTGGCGAGTCCACCGACTGGAAAGCCTCTGGCCACACCGGCCAGCCCCAGCGCAATGCGTCTTCTTTCACCTGATGCGCATGCAGGGCGTCAAAGGCTGCCTGCCAGTACAGGCTATCCCCTTCCTGAGCCACAAACTGGCGAAATGCCGCCATCTGCTCATCATCACGCGCAGAGAAGCTTTTCCACGCCATACGTAGAGCCGTCATCTTCAGTGCGGTAACGGTAGAGTAATCCACCCATACGGCATCTCGCGCCTTTTGCAGGGCTTGCTGAGTCGTGGGTTTCTGCCACCAGGCCTGTGCCTCTTTACTGTGGTGGAAATCGTCTACTGCGTTGACATCAATATAAATAATATTCAGCCAGCGACGTGACGACGGGCTGTATGGACTTGCACTTTCCGGGTTCGCCGGATACAGCGCATGAATAGGATTCAGGCCGATAAACGCGCCGCCGCGTTGTGCCACATCCACCAACATGGCGCGGAGATCGCCAAAGTCGCCAATCCCCCAGTTTTTTTCTGAACGTAGGGTGTAAAGCTGAACGCATGCCCCCCACAGCTTCTGCCCGGCCAACAACGCCTGCGGTTCGTAACAGCGCTTCGGCGCCACGATGATACGGCAATGTGTACGCAACTCCCCCTGAGTCAGGGTAAGCGTGTGATACCCCTCCGGCAGCTTCGCCGGAAGGTTGAAAGATTTACCGCCGACGGCATGCCCTTTGTGCTGCACACCCTCTTCGGTGGTTAGCAGCCAGGTAAACTCTCCACTTCCCTCAACCGCCAACGGCATTTTTTTGCCCGCGGTATAAACCATGACGTTCGGCACCGGGGTCACCGCCACCTTCGTGGCGGCGGTGGTGCGATGCATGGCGTCAAGCAAACGCCGCTTGGTTTCGGCGCCAATAGACTGCGGTTTACCGTGGGCATTAATGTAATGTGGGCTGATCCCCGCCGCCAGCGCGGCATTATCCAGACGTTTGCTTTCCATCGCGCTTCCTTAACGTTCCGCCTGCCAGATACGAGCCTGATAATCGCGAATAGAGCGATCTGAACTGAACATGCCGCAACGTGCGGTATTCAGAATTGCCGCCCGGGTCCAGGCGTCCTGGTCACGGTACAACACGTCAACCTGCTTCTGGGTTGCAACGTAGGCCGCGAAGTCCGCCATGACCAGATACGGATCACCGCCCTGCTTACCAATACTGTGCAGCATCTGGTCAAAGGCATGTTTATCGCCGTCGCTGAATTTTCCGCTTTCCAACTCCTTCAGAACAGCATCCAGCACCTTATCTTTCTTACGCCATTTCACCGGGTCATAGCCTTTCGCTTTCAGGGCTTTCACCTCTTCCACGGTATGACCAAAGATAAAGATATTTTCGTCGCCCACCTTCTCGGCAATTTCGACGTTGGCGCCATCCAGCGTACCGACGGTTAACGCGCCGTTCAGCGCCAGTTTCATGTTACCGGTGCCGGAAGCCTCTTTGCCCGCGGTTGAGATCTGCTCAGAGATATCCGCCGCCGGAATCAGCATTTCCGCTGCCGAGACACAATAATCCGGCAGGAAGACGACTTTCAGCTTGTCGCCGATTTTCGGGTCGTTATTGATGGTTTCCGCCACCTTGTTGATAGCGAAGATAATATTTTTCGCCAGGTAGTAACCCGGAGCGGCTTTCGCGCCAAACAGGAAGACGCGCGGCACGCGATCCGCCTGCGGGTTTTCACGAATTTCTTTGTACAGCGCCAGAATATGCAGCAAGTTCAGATGCTGACGCTTGTACTCATGCAGACGTTTGATCTGAATATCAAAGATTGCCTGCGGATTGATTTCAATACCTGTCCGTACTTTCACAAACTCTGCCAGGCGCTTTTTATTCGCCAGCTTAATGTCACGATAAGTCTGACGGAACTTCGCGTCGTCGGCGTATTTTTCCAGGTTAATCAACTGGTCGAGGTCGTTGGCCCACTCTTTTTTCAGCGATTTATCCAGCAGCGCGGCAAGCGCCGGATTGCACTGTTTGATCCAGCGACGCGGGGTAATCCCGTTGGTGACGTTATGGAATTTGTTAGGCCAGAGCTGGTGATATTCCGGGAACAGATCTTTCACCACCAGATCGGAGTGCAGCGCCGCCACGCCGTTAACTGCAAAACCGCTGACCACGCACATATTGGCCATACGTACCTGTTTATTATGCACCACCGCCAGTTTCGCCCACACTTCAGCATTACCCGGCCAGGTTTTATCGACCAGTTTCTTAAAGCGGTCGTTAATCTCTTTGATGATTTGCATATGGCGCGGCAGTAGCGCTTTCACCAACTTCTCATCCCAACACTCCAACGCCTCCGGCATCAGGGTATGGTTGGTGTACGCAAAGGTTTTGCTGGTAATGGCCCACGCATCGTCCCAGCTCATCTGATGCTCATCAATCAGCACACGCAGCAGCTCAGGGATCGCGATGGTCGGGTGAGTATCGTTCAGCTGAATCACTTCGAAATCGGCCAGCTCATGCAGTTTACGCCCTGCCAGATGATGGCGGCTCAGAATGTCGGCTACGGAGCAGGCGCACTGGAAGTACTGCTGCATCAGGCGCAGCTTTTTACCCGCGGTGTGGTTGTCGTTCGGGTACAGCACTTTGGTCAGTTTTTCGGCGTCGATGCCCTGCTGCTCTGCGCGCAGGAAATCACCGTCATTAAATTTAGTCAGGTTAAACGGATGCGCGTGGCTGGCCTGCCACAGACGCAGCGGTTGCGCCACGCCGTTACGGTAGCCGAGAACCGGCAGATCCCAGGCCTGACCGGTGATGATAAATCCCGGCTCCCAGTGTCCCTCTTTGGTGACTTTACCGCCAATGCCTACCTGCACATCTAACGCCTCGTTGTGACGGAACCACGGATAGCTACCGCGATGCCAGTCATCCGGGGCTTCCATCTGCTGACCGTCGGCAAAAGACTGGCGGAACAGGCCGTACTGGTAGTTGAGACCATAGCCCGTCGCCGACTGGCCGACCGTCGCCATCGAATCCAGGAAGCAGGCCGCCAGACGCCCCAATCCACCGTTACCTAACGCCGGATCGATCTCTTCTTCCAGCAGATCGGTCAGGTTGACGTCGTGCGCTTTCAGTTCATCGCTCACCGCCTGATACCAGCCCAGATTGAGTAAGTTGTTGCCGGTCAGACGACCAATCAAAAACTCCATCGAGATGTAGTTAACATGGCGCTGATTTTTTGCCGGTTTCACCGCTGGCTGGGCGCTGAGTAACTCAGCCAACGCCCCACTCACTGCCTGCCACCACTGGCGCGACGTCATTTCGTGAGCCGACAGTAAACCGAAACGCTGCCACTGACGCGTCAGGGCTGCCTGAAATTGATCTTTGTTGAAGGTTGGCTGTGACATAGGGATTCCAGGTCCTTAGGTAATAAAACAACGTTATCGCTAGTTTGCCAGGCTCGTTGTTGACCTTCCTCATCCTGGCACGGATTAGGGAGGGAGGAGGAGCGGGGATGAGCATAAAAGTGTGATCGCCGCCACTTAAAGCAGAGAGGCATTGCCGGTCAATACGTAGGTTTCCCCCGCATCCCCCTGAAATGCATCACGGTTTTCGCATTAACCTAAAGAGATTAGCCAGACAATATCAAACAGTAAGATGATATTTAGAAAAAATATGTAAACAGAGAAATAGTTTCTCACCTGAAATACGCATTCTGCTTGAGTTATTTCACATGAAAGTTTTAAGTCGAGCACAAAACTCATCGTCTTTTTATTAAACGTTACAGTAACAACATAAAAAAGTGGAATCTTTCCGCTGGGTGAAAGTCACGCTGGATCCAGTCGCCACGCCTGTTGCGACTCTTTAAAGAAATTATTGCAATAGATGTATAGATTTGTGACATAGTGCAAAATCAGACACACAAAAAGCCCGCTTAGCTTGCATAAAATACCAATCTGGCCGACCTTATATCTATTAATTACGAAGCGCAAAAAAAATCATTCTTCCCCATTTTCACACAGTGAAGTGACTAACTTATGTTGATTCCGTCTAAATTAAGTCGTCCGGTTCGTCTCGACCATACGGTGGTTCGTGAGCGCCTGTTGGCTAAACTTTCCGGCGCGAACAATTTCAGGCTCGCCCTGATCACAAGTCCTGCTGGTTATGGAAAAACAACGCTTGTTTCACAATGGGCGGCGGGGAAGACCGAGTTAGGTTGGTACTCTCTGGATGAAGGCGATAACCAGCAGGAGCGTTTTGCCAGCTATCTGATTGCCGCGATCCAGCAGGCGACCGGTGGTCATTGCACCACCAGCGAAGCGATGGTGCAAAAACGCCAGTATGCCAGCCTGACATCACTGTTTGCGCAGCTATTTATTGAACTGGCCGAGTGGCATCGTCCACTCTACCTGGTGGTGGATGATTATCACCTGATCTCCAATCCAGCCATTCACGAAGCAATGCGCTTTTTCCTGCGCCACCAGCCTGAAAATCTCACACTGGTCGTGCTGTCGCGTAATCTGCCGCAGTTGGGCATTGCCAACCTGCGGGTGCGCGATCAGTTGCTGGAAATCGGCAGCCAACAACTGGCCTTTAATCATCAGGAAGCGAAACAATTTTTCGATCGGCGTTTATCCTCCCCGATTGAAGCGGCTGAAAGCAGCCGGATGTGCGATGACGTTGCTGGCTGGGCCACAGCGTTACAACTGATTGCCCTTTCCGCCCGCCAGAACAATAACTCTGCGCACCAGTCTGCACGACGCCTCGCTGGGATCAACGCCAGCCATTTATCCGACTACCTGGTAGATGAAGTGCTGGATAGCGTTGACCTCGGCACCCGTCACTTTCTGCTAAAAAGCGCCATCCTGCGTTCGATGAACGATGCGCTGATCGTTCGGGTCACCGGCGAAGAAAACGGGCAAATGCGACTTGAGGAAATTGAGCGTCAGGGGTTATTTCTGCAGCGGATGGATGACGTCGGCGAGTGGTTCAGCTATCACCCGCTGTTTGGCAGCTTTTTACGCCAGCGTTGTCAGTGGGAACTGGCGAGCGAGCTGCCTGAAATACACCGCGCGGCCGCAGAAAGCTGGATGGCGCAGGGTTTCCCTAGCGAAGCTATCCACCACGCTCTGGCGGCAGGCGACGCCCATATGCTGCGCGATATCCTACTTAATCATGCGTGGGGCCTGTTTAACCACAGCGAACTGGCGCTATTGGAAGAGTCGCTGAAAGCCCTGCCGTGGGAAAGCCTACTGGAAAATCCGCGTCTGGTTCTGCTGCAAGCCTGGCTGATGCAAAGCCAGCACCGCTACAGCGAGGTTAATACCCTGCTGGCCCGTGCGGAACAAGAGATGAAAGGCGACATGGAGCCGACGCTGCACGCTGAATTTAACGCGCTGCGTGCGCAGGTAGCGATTAACGACGGTAACCCTGACGAAGCAGAACGTCTGGCAAAACTGGCGCTGGATGAATTACCCATCGCCTGGTTCTATAGCCGTATCGTTGCCACCTCGGTGCATGGTGAAGTCCTGCATTGTAAGGGTGATCTCACGCGTTCACTGGCGTTGATGCAGCAAACCGAGCAAATGGCGCGCCATCATGATGTCTGGCATTACGCGCTGTGGAGTCTGATCCAGCAAAGCGAAATTTTATTTGCCCAGGGCTTTTTGCAGGCCGCCTGGGAGACGCAGGAAAAAGCGTTCCAGCTGATCAAAGAGCAGCACCTGGAACAGCTGCCGATGCATGAGTTCCTGGTACGTATCCGCGCGCAGTTACTGTGGGCATGGGCACGTCTGGACGAAGCTGAAGCGTCTGCCCGCATGGGCATTGAGTTGCTTTCCACATTCCAGCCACAGCAACAGCTACAGTGCCTGGCGCTGCTAATTCAGTGTTCGCTGGCCCGGGGCGATTTAGACAACGCGCGTAGCCTGCTCAACCGTCTGGAAAACTTATTGGGCAACGGTCGCTATCACAGCGACTGGATCTCAAACGCCGATAAAGTCCGGGTGATTTACTGGCAAATGGTGGGTGACAAAAACTCGGCCGCCAACTGGCTACGCCACACGCCGAAGCCGGAGTTCGCTAATAACCACTTCCTGCAAAGTCAGTGGCGCAACATCGCCCGCGCGCAGATCCTGCTGGGTGAGTTTGAACCGGCGGAAATCGTACTGGAAGAGTTAAATGAAAATGCGCGTAACCTGCGCCTGATGAGCGATCTGAACCGTAACCTGTTGCTGCTTAATCAGTTGTACTGGCAGGCAGGACGCAAAAATGACGCGCAGCGCGTCTTACTCGAAGCGCTGCAACTGGCGAACCGTACCGGATTTATCAGCCACTTTGTTATCGAAGGTGAGGCGATGGCGCAGCAGTTGCGCCAACTGATTCAGCTCAATACGCTGCCAGAACTCGACCAGCACCGCGCCCAGCGCGTTTTGCGGGAGATTAACCAGCACCACCGCCACAAATTCGCCCACTTTGATGAAGGATTCGTTGAGCGACTGCTTACCCATCCGGAAGTGCCGGAGCTTATCCGCACCAGCCCGCTGACCCAGCGCGAATGGCAGGTTCTGGGACTGATTTATTCAGGTTACAGCAACGAGCAGATCGCCGGTGAGCTGGCCGTTGCAGCCACGACCATTAAGACGCACATCCGCAATTTGTACCAAAAGCTCGGCGTCGCCCACCGCCAGGATGCGGTGCAGCATGCGCAGAAACTGCTGAAGATGATGGGCTATGGGGTATAGTTAATGCCTGATGCGCTACGCTTATCAGGCCTGGAGTTAACTTAACACAGCTCTAACTGAATATGGTGGTCGGCAATAACCTGCATCACGCCAGCTGGCGGCAGCGTGTCGGTATAAACCGCATCCACCATGCTAATGCTGCCCATATTCACCATCGCGTTACGTCCGAACTTCGAGTGATCCACTACCAGCATGACGTGACGTGAATTCTCAATGATCGCGCGTTTGGTGCGCACTTCGTGATAATCAAACTCCAGCAGGGAGCCATCGCTGTCGATACCGCTGATCCCCAGGATGCCGAAGTCCAGACGGAACTGGGAAATAAAGTCGAGGGTCGCTTCGCCCATAATGCCGCCGTCACGGCTACGCAGTTCGCCCCCGGCCAGAATAATGCGGAAATCCTCTTTCGCCATCAGCGTGTTTGCCACATTGAGATTATTGGTCACAATGCGTAAGTTGCTGTGATTAAGCAGCGCATGCGCCACCGCTTCCGGTGTGGTGCCGATATCAATAAACAGCGTTGAACCGTTAGGGATCTGCGTGGCAACTTTGCGCGCAATGCGCTCTTTCTCCGCCGTCTGCGTCGCTTTACGGTCATGCCATGGGGTATTGACCGAGCTGGATGGCAACGCCGCGCCGCCGTGGTGACGCAAAATCATATTTTGATCGGCCAGGTCATTCAGATCCCGGCGAATCGTCTGCGGGCTGACGGAGAAATGCTCCACCAGCTCCTCGGTACTGACGTATCCCTGTTTTTTTACCAGCTCAATGATCGCGTCATGTCGTTGTGTTTGCTTCATTATTGTTCCCTGGAATTTTGCCGGATGCGCTGACGCTTACCCGGCCTACAAATTGGTCCAAACGCACACCGCCTTCCGGCACCACAAAACTTGAGTCAAGTTCGTTTTCGCACATGAATAGTATCGGCAAACGCCATTGCCAGACCCACGGCCAGCCCGGCGATATGTGCGCCGTTCGCCATCGACATGCCGAACAGATCAAACCAGCCGGCAACAATCCAGATCAAGGCAAAGATAATCAAACCACGCTGCAGGAAAATACCGCTTTGCGGATCGCGCTCACCGCGCAACCACACGTAGCCCATCAGCGCATATACCACGCCAGACAGCCCGCCAAACCACGGGCCGCTAAATTTCTGCTGAACATAACCGCTCAGCAAGGCGCTGATCACAGTAATGACAATCAGCTTTCCGCTGCCCAGGCGCTTTTCAACCGCGCCGCCGAGATACCACCACCACAGCAGGTTGAACAAAATGTGCATGAGCGAGAAATGCATAAACGCGTGGGTGAAATAACGCCAAAACTCAAATTTCAGCGAAGGATCGAACGGCCAGGCCAGCCAGAGCATTACCGCCTGGTCGCCCAGCACATTCATCGCGATAAACACCAACACACACGCCGCCATTACCGACCAGGTCACCGGGCCGGCACGTTCGCGCAATGTGGCCAGAAACGGATAACGTTGATAGCGCAGACCGCTGTCGGTATGACCTGACTGCCAACTGGCCGCGAGGTAACGCGGATCGCCCGGGTTATCGAGAAATCGCGCCAGTTCAGCACGCACGCGTTCAGCCTGGGACTCATCCGCCAGCCAGACATCCGTTTGCTGATGTTGTTGAATCGTCAGGATAACGCCCTGCGTCGCCATATAATCAACAAATGCCTGCGCCACGCGGGGGTTAGCAAAAGAGGTAATCATCAACATTATTGCTGTCGCTTATTCCACACAAAAGAGGACAGTATATATATCCTGTCCGTTTCAGGCTGCATCTTTGTTAGCTTACGAACCGTATGTCACTTCTGCAGGAAAATGTCGATGCCAGGCATCGAAGCCGCCATCAACGCTGTAAACCGCATCATAGCCCTGCTGAAGAAGATACTGCGCCGCGCCTTTACTGCTGTTGCCGTGGTAACACATCACCATCACGGCAGTATCAAAATCATGGTCACGCATAAACGTCCCCAACGTGTCGTTCGTCAGATGAAAGGCCTGCGGCGCGTGGCCCATCGCATAGCTTTGCGGATCGCGGATGTCCACCAGCACCGCCATTCCGTGCAGGAGTTTCTGATGGGCTTCTTCGACATTAATACACTCAAACTGATCCATGGCGTTCTCTTGTTAAGTTCTACTTATATTCTGGCAGGTAACCAATATTACCCTCCAGTGTACGTTGCCTGCGCAGGTAAACGCCATAATGTTATATGTATCACTGTAAATTGTTTATCCAATGTTACCAATGGCGCAATTCTTTGCTATTATGCTCGATAACGAACATTAATGAGCTATAACGAAAGTGCGAGAGGCCAGCATGGAAACCAAAGATCTGATTGTGATAGGTGGAGGCATCAACGGTGCCGGTATCGCGGCAGATGCCGCTGGACGCGGTTTATCCGTGCTGATGCTGGAGGCACAGGATTTAGCCTGCGCCACCTCCTCCGCCAGCTCCAAACTCATCCACGGTGGCCTGCGCTACCTGGAACACTACGAATTCCGCCTGGTGAGCGAGGCGCTGGCAGAACGTGAAGTGCTGTTGAAAATGGCACCGCATATCGCCTTCCCGATGCGCTTTCGTCTGCCCCATCGCCCGCACCTGCGTCCGGCATGGATGATCCGTATTGGTTTGTTTATGTACGATCATCTGGGCAAACGCACCAGTTTGCCGGGTTCTACTGGTTTGCGTTTTGGCGCGGATTCCGTAATGAAACCTGAGATTGTGCGCGGTTTCGAATATTCTGACTGCTGGGTAGACGATGCGCGTCTGGTTTTGGCAAACGCCCAAATGGTCGTGCGCAAAGGCGGTGAAGTATTAACCCGCACCCGTGCCACCTCCGCTCGCCGTGAAAACGGCCTGTGGATCGTTGAAGCCGAAGATATCGATACCGGTAAAAAACACACCTGGCAGGCGCGCGGTCTGGTCAATGCCACCGGTCCGTGGGTGAAAGAGTTCTTTGATGACGGCATGCATCTGCCTTCGCCGTACGGTATTCGTCTGATTAAAGGTAGCCACATCGTGGTGCCGCGCGTACATACCCAGAAGCAAGCGTATATTCTGCAAAATGAAGATAAACGTATTGTGTTTGTTATCCCATGGATGGACGAATTCTCGATCATCGGGACGACTGACGTCGAATACAAAGGCGACCCGAAAGCAGTGAAAATTGATGAAAGCGAAATCAATTACCTGCTGAAGGTCTACAACGCGCACTTTAAGAAACAGCTTGGCCGTGACGATATCGTCTGGACTTACTCGGGCGTGCGTCCACTATGTGATGACGAGTCCGACTCGCCGCAGGCTATTACCCGTGATTACACGCTGGATATCCACGACGAAAACGGCAAAGCGCCGCTGCTGTCGGTCTTTGGCGGTAAGCTGACAACCTACCGTAAGCTGGCCGAGCACGCGATGGAAAAACTGTCGTCGTACTATCAGGGCATTGGCCCGGCATGGACCAAAGAGTGCATCCTGCCTGGCGGTGATATTGGCGGCGATCGCGAAGATTACGCGGCAAAACTGCGCCGTCGCTATCCGTTCCTGACCGAATCGCTGGCACGCCACTATTCGCGTACCTATGGCAGCAATACTGAATGGATTATCGGCGACGCCACGTCAATCGCCGAGTTAGGCGAAGACTTCGGCCATGAGTTCTATGAGGCCGAGCTGAAGTATCTGGTTGAGCATGAGTGGGTGCGTCGCGCAGAAGATGCGCTGTGGCGTCGTACGAAAGAAGGCATGTGGCTGAATGCCGAACAGCAGTCCCGCATGACCCAATGGCTGGCGGAGTATGTCGAGAAGCACCAGCTGTCGCTGGCCTCCTGATAAAAATGCCGGATGGCGGCTAACGCCTTATCCGGCCTACAAGAGTGCATAAACATAGGCCGGGCAAGCGAAACGCCCCCGGCCTCGGATGTTACAACCGCACCGAATCAATATGCCAGATGTTCTCGGCATACTCTTTGATCGTCCTGTCCGAAGAGAAGTACCCCATATTGGCGATGTTTATCATCGACTTCGTGGTCCACTCTTCCGGATGGCGATACAGCTCATCAACCTTATCCTGGCAATCGACATAGCTGCGATAATCCGCCAGCACCTGATAGTGGTCGCCAAAGTTAATCAGCGAATCGACCAGATCACGATAACGTCCAGGCTCCTCAGGGCTGAACACGCCGCTGCCAATCTGCGTCAGCACCTGATGCAACTCTTCATCTTTCTCGTAATACTCACGCGGCTTGTAGCCCTGAATGCGTAAAGCCTCAACCTCTTCCGCCGTATTACCAAAGATAAAGATATTCTCCGCACCCACATGTTCCAGCATCTCAACGTTGGCGCCATCCAGCGTCCCGATGGTCAGCGCGCCGTTGAGCGCAAATTTCATATTACTGGTTCCGGAGGCTTCGGTCCCGGCCAGAGAAATCTGCTCAGATAAGTCGGCAGCAGGAATAATCACCTGCGCCAGACTGACGCTGTAGTTGGGGATAAACACGACCTTCAATTTATCGCCAATCTGCGGATCGTTGTTGATCACCTTCGCGACATCGTTGATCAAATGAATGATGTGCTTCGCCATGTAATAGGCTGAAGCCGCTTTACCCGCGAAGATATTCACGCGCGGCACCCACTCGGCGTCTGGATCGGCCTTGATACGGTTGTAGCGGGTGATCACATGCAGCACATTCATTAGCTGACGTTTGTACTCGTGAATACGCTTGATCTGCACATCAAACAGCGATTTCGGGTTCACTACCACGTTCAGCTGCTGGGCGATGAGCGTTGCCAGTCGCTTTTTGTTCTCCAGCTTCGCACGACGCACAGCCTGATTCACTAACGGGAAATCACAGTGCTGCTCAAGCTCGCTGAGCTGGCTGAGATCGGTACGCCAGGTGCGGCCAATGTTCTCATCCAGTACGTCAGAAAGCGATGGGTTCGCCAGCGCCAGCCAGCGACGCGGCGTCACACCGTTGGTCACGTTGCAGAAGCGGGTCGGGAAAATCTTCGCAAAGTCAGCAAACAGCGACTGCACCATCAGGTTGGAGTGCAGTTCAGACACACCGTTAACCTTGTGGCTCACCACCACCGCCAGCCATGCCATACGCACACGACGACCGTTAGATTCATCGATAATCGACGTCCGTCCCAGCAGAGCGGTATCGTTCGGATACTGCTCCTGCAGCGTCTTCAGGAAGTAGTCGTTAATCTCAAAAATGATTTGCAAATGGCGCGGCAGGATTTTGCCCAGCATATCCACCGGCCAGGTTTCCAGCGCTTCACTCATCAAGGTGTGGTTGGTATACGAGAAAACCTGACAGCACACCTCAAACGCGTCGTCCCAACTGAACTTGTGTTCATCGATCAGCAGGCGCATCAGCTCAGGGATCGACAGCACCGGGTGGGTGTCGTTAAGGTGAATGGCGATTTTATCGGCCAGGTTGTCGTAGGTTTTATGCAGTTGATAATGGCGGTTCAGGATGTCCTGCACCGTTGAGGAGACGAGGAAATACTCCTGGCGCAACCGCAGCTCGCGTCCCGAATAGGTAGAGTCATCCGGATACAGTACGCGGGAGACGTTCTCGGAGTGGTTTTTATCTTCCACCGCCGCAAAGTAGTCGCCCTGGTTAAATTTACCGAGGTTGATTTCGCTACTGGCCTGGGCATTCCACAGGCGCAGCGTGTTGGTGGCGTCAGTGTCATAACCGGGGATAATCTGGTCGTAGGCCACTGCGAGGATCTCTTCGGTCTCAATCCAACGCGTTTTCTTGCCTTCCATCTGCACGCGGCCGCCAAAGCGCACTTTGTAGCGCGTGTTGTGGCGTTTGAATTCCCACGGGTTACCGTATTCCAGCCAATAGTCCGGGGACTCTTTTTGTCGACCATCGACAATGTTCTGTTTAAACATGCCATAGTCATAACGGATACCGTAGCCACGTCCGGGCAGACCCAGCGTTGCCAGTGAGTCGAGGAAGCAGGCTGCCAGGCGTCCGAGGCCACCGTTACCGAGACCGGGATCATTCTCTTCGTCGATCAGATCTTCCAGATCTAATCCCATACCTTCCAGCGCACTTTTAACATCGTCGTAAATCCCCAACGATAACAGCGCATTGGAAAGCGTGCGCCCAATCAGAAACTCCATTGACAGATAATAAACCTGACGGGTTTCCTGGGATAATTGCGCACGGTTAGAACGCAGCCAGCGCTCCACGAGACGATCGCGCACCGCAAATAACGTGGCGTTCAGCCACTCATGTTTGTTGGCAATGACCGGGTCCTTACCAATCGTGAACATCAGTTTGTAGGCAATAGAATGCTTAAGTGCCTCGACGCTGAGTGTGGGCGATGCATAAGTAAATGGAGCGTTCATATAGGTGATTCCTGGATATCTATTTCAAGCGGTAGTAAAGCTCGCGGTAAGACTTCGCCGCGACTTGCCAGCTAAAATCCATGGTCATGGCCTGGCGTTGTACAAACCGCCAAAGCGAAGGCCGGGACCACAATACGAAAGCACGCCGGATCGCGCGTAGCAGCGACCAGGCATTACTGTCTTCAAAGACAAACCCACTGGCGATACCATCCGCCAGGTTTTCCAGCGAACTGTCAGAGACTGTATCCGCCAGCCCACCGGTACGCCGCACCAGCGGCAGCGTGCCATACTTCAGCCCATACAACTGCGTTAAGCCGCACGGTTCAAAACGGCTGGGTACCAGAATGACGTCGGCCCCACCCATGATGCGGTGCGAGAAGGCTTCGTGATAACCAATTTGCACCCCTACCTGTCCGGGATGTTCCGCCGCAGCGGCCAGGAAGCCTTCCTGTAATACTGGATCGCCCGCGCCAAGCAGCGCCAGTTGCCCCCCCTGCTCTAACAGACCCGGCAGAGCCTCCAACACCAGATCCAGCCCTTTCTGACTGGTCAGACGGCTCACGACAGCAAACAGCGGCACTTTATCGTTAACCTTAAGTCCCATCGCAATTTGTAGCTGACGTTTGTTCTCCGCCTTCTCATCCAGCGTGTCGCGCGTATAGCGCGAGGCCAGTAGCAGATCGGTTTCCGGGCTCCATATTTTTTCATCAACGCCGTTCAGCACGCCGGAAAGTCGCCCTTCCCGATGACGCTGTTGCAACAGACCTTCCATGCCGTAGGCAAACTGCGGCTCGGTAATCTCCCGCGCGTAGGTCGGACTCACCGCCGTGATGTGGTCGGCGTAGTACAACCCGGCCTTCAGGAACGAAATCTGCCCGTTAAACTCCAGCCCGTGCACATTAAAGAACGACCATGGCAATTGGATGTCATCCATATGCTTTGCATAAAACATGCCTTGATACGCCAGGTTGTGTACGGTGAACACCGATTTCGCCGGATGGCCGCGGGCCGCCAGATACGCCGGGGCCAGACCGGCATGCCAGTCGTGCGCATGCACCACATCCGGGCGCCAGAATGGGTCAAGGCCGCAGGCCATTTCACATCCGGCCCAGCCGAGCAACGCAAAACGCAGGACGTTATCGGTATAAGCGAACAGGTTGGTGTCATGATACGGACTACCCGGACGGTCATAGAGATGCGGCGCGTCCACGAGGTAAATGCCGACGCCGTTGTAATGTCCGAACAGCAGCGTAATTCTGCCTGCAAAGGTATCGCGACGCGTCACCACCTGAGCATCAGGAATGCCGCGACGGATATCCGGAAACGCCGGGAGCAGCACGCGGGCATCTACACCGTCCGCAATTTGCGCGGCCGGTAACGCCCCAAGAACATCCGCCAGTCCCCCGGTTTTTAGCAGGGGGAACATCTCTGAACATACGTGTAAAACCTGCATTATCGCTCCTGTTTGATTTGCAGTTTGCGCAGCATTTCACGCGTGACCAGCACAATGCCTTCTTCTGAGCGGTAGAAGCGACGAGCATCCTCTTCCGCATTTTCACCAATCACCATGCCTTCAGGGATAACGCAGGCGCGGTCAATGATACAACGACGTAACCGGCATGAACGTCCTACCCATACTTCAGGCAACAACACTGCCGAATCAATGTTACAGAATGAATTCACCCGCACTCGCGGGAACAGAACGGACTGCACCACCACCGAACCAGAAATAATACAGCCGCCGGAGACCAGCGAGTTCAGCGTCATTCCGTGGCTACCGGAACGGTCCTGCACAAATTTCGCCGGCGGCAGAGATTCCATATGCGTACGGATTGGCCAGTCCTGGTCGTACATATCCAGTTCAGGCGTTACCGAGGCCAGATCGAGGTTGGCCTTCCAGTAAGCTTCCAGCGTTCCCACATCGCGCCAGTACGGCTCGGATTCCGGGTCAGACTGTACGCAGGACAACGGGAAGGGATGTGCATACGCCATGCCAGCTTCGGTGATTTTTGGGATGATGTCTTTACCGAAATCGTGACTGGAGTTTTCATCGAGGTCATCTTCCGCCAGTAATTCATACAGGTAATCGGCGTTAAAAACGTAGATCCCCATGCTGGCAAGAGATTTGGTCGGGTCGCCCGGCATGGCTGGCGGGTTAGCAGGTTTTTCAACGAACTCGATAATTTTGTCGCTGTCGTCCACGTCCATCACACCAAACGCGCTGGCCTCTTCGATAGGCACCGGCATACAGGCCACGGTGCAACGTGCGCCTTTCTCGACGTGGTCGATCAGCATACGCGAGTAGTCCTGCTTATAAATATGATCGCCTGCGAGGATCACTACATATTCCGCTTTGTAGCGGCGAATGATGTCCAGGTTTTGGGTTACCGCATCCGCCGTGCCGCGATACCAGTTTTCACCCTGCATTCTCTGCTGCGCAGGCAGCAGATCGACAAACTCGTTCATCTCTTCGCTAAAGAACGACCAGCCGCGCTGAATATGCTGTACCAGCGTGTGCGACTGGTATTGCGTGATCACGCCGATACGGCGGATGCCGGAGTTAATACAGTTGGATAAAGCAAAATCGATAATGCGGAATTTACCGCCAAAGTGCACGGCCGGCTTGGCACGTTTATTGGTCAAATCTTTCAGGCGGGTACCGCGGCCACCGGCCAGGATCAGGGCAACAGATTTTAATGGCAGCTGGCGCGCCAACATAACACGATCGTTCTTCTCTAAACTCACCATGACTAACTCCTTTTTTATCCTCTATGGAACACACACAGTCCGTGCGCAGGTCCCTGCCAGACAGCCGTAAGCACCGGATTGTCCTCTCCGGCAAATGGGGGAATAGCTCGCCATTCCCCTTCAGGTAAAACGATATCTGTCACCTCAAGCGTGGCGTTTATTGCAATCAGGAAACGGTCGGAAAGCAGGATTTGCATCTGCCTCGGGCCGTTTTGCCACTCATCCGCACTTAAGGGTTGTGCGTACTTATTCAGCCAATGAACATTGCCATCGCCCTCTTCCCACCAGCAATCGCCCGTTAATGCGGGAATTTGCTGGCGAAGATGAATCAACGCGGCGGTAAAGGTGGTTAGCCCACCGTTTGCCTGCTGCCAGTCCAGCCAGGTTAAGGCGTTATCCTGACAGTAAGCGTTATTGTTGCCGTGCTGGCTATGGCCATGCTCGTCACCGGCCAGCAGCATCGGCGTCCCTTGAGAGAGCAACAGCGTACTCAACAGCGCATGAATGCTGTCGCGCCGCCGTTCAATCAGGTCCAGCGAGCCGCCTAACCCTTCTTTACCATGATTATCACTGTAGTTATTGCTAGTGCCGTCGCGATTTTCCTCACCATTCGCTTCATTGTGCTTATTTGTGAAGCACACACAGTCACGTAGGGTAAAACCGTCGTGCGCGGTCACCAGATTGACCGTGGCGCTGGGTTTGCGGCCATTGCGTTTAAACACGTCGCTGGATGCGGCAAAACGCCCGGCGAATTCTCCTAAAGAGAGATTACGCTGGAGCCAGAAACGTCGCGTCGCATCGCGAAAATGGTCATTCCACTCGGCAAACAGCGGTGGAAAGTTCCCCACCTGATACCCGCCTTCACCGATATCCCACGGTTCCGCAATCAGTTTGATGCGTGAGAGCAGCGGACAGTTTTGGATTGCAGTGAACAACGGCGCATCCTGACGAAACGTAGGCGTACGTCCCATAACCGACGCTAAATCAAAACGAAAACCATCCACGTGGCAAGTTTCAACCCAGTAACGCAGGCATTCACACGCATACTCGACAACGCCGGGATGGCTCAGATTGAGGGTGTTCCCACAACCGGTCCAGTTGTAGTAATCGCCATCATCCCTGATCCAATAATAGCTACGGTTATCAATTCCGCGCAGCGAGAAGACGGGGCCTTCAAGATCCAGCTCGGCGCTGTGGTTCAAAACGATGTCGAGAATGACCTCAATCCCCGCTTTGTGCAGCGCTTTCACCGCATCACGGAACTCATCCAACGCGCTCTCCGGCGAGCAGGCGTAAGCCGGATGCAACGCGAACATAGCGACCGGGTTGTAGCCCCAGTAGTTCGACAAGCCCAGCCGCTGCAGACGCGGTTCGCTGGCGAAATGCGCCACCGGTAGCAGCTCAAGCGCAGTAATGCCCAGGCGTTTGAAATAGTCGATCATCACCGGATGACCCAGCGCTTTATAGGTTCCGCGAAGCTCTTCCGGCAGCTCAGGGTGCAGATACGTCAGTCCTTTGACATGCGCTTCGTAAATCACGGTATTGCCCCACGGCGTGCGCGGCGGGGCATCGTCTTCCCAGTCATAATGGTCGGACACCACCACGCCCTTCAGCGCGATGGCGGCATTATCATGATGATCAGGTTCATTTAGCCCGCCGTGCAGCAGCGGGTTATCTTTTAACTCGCCATCCACCCGGCGCGCATAAGGATCGAGCAACAGTTTCGCCGGGTTAAACCGGTGGCCTTGCTCTGGTTGCCACGGACCATGTACGCGATAGCCATAGCGCAGGCCCGGACGGGCGTTGGCCAGATAACCGTGCCAAATATCGCCGCTACGCCCCGGCAGGTCATAGCGGAGTTCACAGCCTTGCTCATCGAAAACGCATAATTCAACGCGTTCGGCGTGGGCCGAGAAAAGCGTGAAATTGACGCCATGGCCGTCATACGTTGCACCATGGGGGGTGGCGTTGCCGGTTGCCAGATGCGTCATTCCCCCTCCCGAACCAGCCAGATCGTCGCCAACGGCGGCAACGTCAGGCTCAGTGAGTGCTGGCGGCCATGACTGGCGATTTCATCGCTATGCACCGCGCCGCCGTTACCGGTATTGCTACCGTGGTAATGCATCGAATCGGTATTGAGGATTTCACGCCATTTGCCCGGCTGATTGATACCGAAGCGATAGCCGTGGCGAGGTACTGGCGTAAAATTGCTGATAACGATAATTTCGTTGCCGGCCTTGTCACGACGAACAAAAATCAGCACCGAACGTTCTTTATCGTCAACCACCAGCCATTCAAAACCATAGCTGTCAAAGTCGAGCTCATGCAGCGCCTTGTGATGGCGATAAGTATGGTTCAGGTCACGCACCAGACGTTGCACCCCGTGGTGCCAGTTATCGCCGCCTTCCAGTAAGTGCCAGTCCAGACTGACGTCGTGATTCCATTCACGTCCCTGAGCAAACTCGTTGCCCATAAACAGCAGTTTCTTACCCGGGAAGGCCCACATCCAGCCGTAGTAAGCGCGCAGGTTGGCAAACTTCTGCCATGCGTCTCCCGGCATGCGGTCGAGAATGGATTTTTTACCGTGCACCACTTCATCGTGCGACAGCGGCAGAACAAAGTTTTCGGTGTAGTTGTACAGCATGCCGAAGGTCAGCTTGTCGTGATGATACTGACGATAAACCGGATCCAGTTTCATGTAGTCCAGCGTGTCGTGCATCCAGCCGAGGTTCCACTTATACCAGAACCCTAAACCGCCCATGTCCTGCGGTCTTGATACGCCGGCAAAGTCGGTTGACTCTTCCGCCATGCTGACGGCGCCGGGCACCTGCTCGCCAAGAATAAGATTGGTATTGCGTAAAAATTCAATCGCTTCGAGGTTCTCACGACCACCAAATTCATTCGGGACCCATTCCCCTTCTTTCCGACTGTAGTCGCGATAAATCATCGATGCCACGGCATCCACGCGCAGCGCGTCAATCCCAAAACGTTCAATCCAGTACAGGGCGTTACCCACCAGATAGTTGCTGACCTCACGGCGGCCGTAGTTGTAGATCAGCGTATTCCAGTCCTGGTGATACCCTTCACGCGGGTCACTGTGCTCATACAACCTGGTGCCATCAAACTCTGCCAGACCAAAATCATCTGACGGGAAATGGCCCGGCACCCAGTCCAGAATGACGTTCAGCCCCGCCTGATGCGCGGCATTCACAAAATAGCGGAAATCATCACGCGTCCCGAAACGACGGGTCGGCGCATACATGCCGGTTGGCTGGTAGCCCCAACTGCCGTCGAACGGATGCTCGTTAATCGGCAACAGCTCGAGATGAGTAAAGCCCATCCACTTGGCGTAAGGAATCAGTTGATCCGCCAGTTCGCGGTAGCTCAGCCAGAAGTTGTTATCAGTATGACGACGCCATGAACCCAGGTGCACCTCGTAGATAGAGATCGGCGCATCAAACTGGTTGGCTTTTTTGCGCTCCTCGCTTTGCACCACTTTTTCGGGCAGGCCGCAGATAAGCGACGCGGTTTCCGGGCGCATCTGCGCTTCGAAGGCGTAAGGGTCAGCTTTAATGCGCAGCTTACCGTTAGCATCGATCATCTCGTACTTATACAGCTGACCATGCTGTGCGCCGGGGATAAACAGCTCCCAGATACCGCTCTCTTTACGCAGACGCATCGGGTGGCGACGGCCATCCCAGTAGTTGAACTGCCCGACCACCGAAACACGTTGGGCGTTGGGCGCCCAGACTGAGAAACGCGTACCGGTTACGCCATCCATGGTATCCGCATGCGCGCCCAGCGTTTCGTAAGGACGCAGGTGCGTACCTTCAGATAACAGCCAGGCATCCATATCCTGGATTAGCGGACCAAAACGATAAGGGTCATCAATAAGATTCTGCTGGCCATGCCAGACAACGGCTAACTGATAACGAAAGAAATTTTTACGGCGGGGAAGTACAGCACAGAAAAAACCGCGAGAGTCGAGGCAGTCCAGCTTGCCGACTTTACGTCCGGTTTTGGGTTCGATCACCCACACTTCTGTGGCGTCTGGAAGTAAGGCGCGGACTTCAAGTCCCGCGTCAGTTTGATGCATACCGAGTACGGAAAAAGGATCCGCAAAATGGCCTGCAATTAGCGCATTAATCACGTCTCTATCGATACGAACGGACATGGTTGTCATCCTGTTTTATGGTGTCACGCCTTCCAACTGATTTTCGACATCAGGTAGTGACACTTTTTTTGACCTGAACGGCGCAGCACAATTGTGCATCCTCTCTGCGTCGTCCCACCTTCAGGCAACAACTTAATACCTCCGGTACTAAGTCACCCTTAAAGAATAGCCAATGCTTTATCTTACTCCTGGTAAAAAATGAAACATCTGCGCTTACTCCTGTATTACGCAAAAAAAGGGGTGATTCCTCACCCCTTGATCGTTAACAAATTATTACGCCAACTGGCGCAGCATACGGCGCAATGGCTCCGCAGCACCCCACAGCAACTGATCGCCCACGGTAAAGGCTGACAGGAACTCCGGTCCCATATTCAGCTTACGCAGACGGCCTACTGGCGTGGTCAGCGTACCGGTAACGGCCGCCGGGGTTAACTCACGCATGGTGATCTCCCGATCGTTTGGCACCACTTTGGCCCACGGATTGTGCGCCGCCAGCAGCTCTTCCACGGTCGGAATAGACACATCTTTTTTCAGTTTAATGGTGAACGCCTGGCTGTGGCAGCGCAGCGCGCCGACGCGCACACACAGACCATCTACCGGGATCACAGCAGACGTGTTGAGAATTTTGTTGGTTTCCGCCTGTCCCTTCCACTCTTCACGGCTCTGGCCGTTATCGAGCTGTTTGTCGATCCACGGAATCAGGCTCCCGGCCAGCGGTACGCCAAAGTTATCAACCGGCAGTTCGCCGCTGCGGGACAGGGTCGTCACTTTACGTTCGATATCGAGAATAGCAGAAGAAGGGGTCGCCAGTTCATCGGCCACATGGCCATACAGATGGCCCATCTGGGACAGCAGTTCACGCATGTGGCGCGCGCCGCCGCCGGAAGCCGCCTGATAGGTCGCCACGGAAACCCAGTCGACCAGGTCATTGGCAAACAGGCCGCCGAGGGACATCAGCATCAGGCTAACGGTACAGTTACCGCCGACAAAAGTCTTAATACCTTTGTTCAGACCGTCGGTAATCACATCCTGGTTAACCGGATCGAGAATGATGATGGCATCGTCTTTCATGCGCAGCGAGGAGGCCGCGTCAATCCAGTAACCCTGCCAGCCGCTTTCACGAAGCTTTGGATAGATTTCGTTGGTATAATCGCCGCCCTGACAGGTCACGATGATATCGAGCGCCTTCAGCGCGTCCAGATCAAAAGCGTCCTGAAGCGTGCCAGTCGCGGTTCCACCGAACGTCGGTGCCGCCTGCCCGAGCTGGGAAGTAGAAAAGAAAACAGGGCGAATGGCGTCGAAGTCACGCTCCTCAACCATGCGTTGCATGAGAACAGAGCCGACCATACCGCGCCAGCCGATAAAACCAACATTTTTCATAGCGTTTTTTTCCTGCGAAGATGTGTGCTGTGTATGTATGCCAGTGTCCTGGTGGCATATCCTTCACCATACAAAATGCAGCCAAAGTCGCAAGTGAAATTAATCAATGATAGCGAAGCCATCAGTAATGCGACTTATCCCGCTGCGCAAGCAAGCAGAAAGTCCGCGGTAATTATCAGGGAATTTGAGTTATGAATGAAATCATTTCAGCGGCAGTTTTATTGATCCTGATTATGGATCCGCTCGGAAATCTGCCCATTTTCATGTCCGTATTGAAACATACCGAACCAAAACGCCGCCGCGCGATTATGATTCGCGAGCTGTTCATTGCGCTGTTGGTGATGCTGATATTCCTGTTTGCGGGCGAGAAAATTCTGGCATTTCTTAACCTGCGTGCAGAAACCGTCTCGATCTCCGGGGGCATCATTTTGTTCCTGATCGCCATTAAGATGATTTTCCCCAGCGCCACCGGGAACAGCACCGGCCTTCCGGCAGGCGAAGAGCCATTTATCGTACCGTTGGCAATCCCGCTGGTAGCCGGGCCGACAATCCTGGCCTCGTTGATGCTGTTATCACATCAGTACCCAAATCAGATGGGGCATCTGGTGATTGCGCTGCTGATCGCCTGGGGCGGGACATTTGTGATTCTGCTGCAGTCGTCGCTGTTTTTACGCCTGCTGGGCGAGAAAGGGGTGAACGCGCTGGAGCGTCTGATGGGATTGATTCTGGTGATGATGGCAACCCAGATGTTCCTCGATGGCGTACGGATGTGGATGAAGGGGTAATTTTACACGCTGCGCTTTTTGAGCGCAGCGGACTTCTCTCATTGCGCCAGATAATAATCCGACTCAGGTAATTGCGTTACCACTCCCTCTTCCTTTGCTCGTTGCAGCCAAATCGTCAACTGTTCCAATGTAAGTCCCGTGACGTTTATCAAATTCTCCAGACTGATTGGCTCCGCCGCCAGAAAAGGAAGTTCGCTTATGAACAGTTGGTAGTAATCAACAGGAACCTGAGCCTGTTTTACTGCATACTCCACCACATTTTCTTGCAGAGCAAAGAGGTCGTGCTGAGACACCGAATTGATGTTACTGTCTGTTTTAGCCACAGTCAGAAGCTGCTGACAATCAATATCCTCGGCTCGTCCGGCACTCCATATCCCCCCCTTTTCAACTAATAACTCATTAGCTGATTCATCATCCTGAGTAGGTTTTATCCATACCGGCACCCACTGATTTTTTAAAGCTTCAAGAGCGCCAGTGACAGTTCCCCCCTTCAGACCCGCATGAACAACCATTGCGCTTTCCGAAAGGCAGTAAACATATTTATTTCGCGCCATTGCATTGGCGACACTAAAGCCAGCTTCGGGATAAAAAGGTGAGATCAGCACCAAATTGCCTGACATCAATCCGTTACGCCATTTTGGAGATGTTGTCGCTTTAAGCAAGCTATCGGTTAGTACGCCGATTGACCGTCCTCCACTCTCTAGCGCCGCTAGCATCGCGCCTTCATCGGTTCCTCTTGCCCCACCAGATATCACTGTAATGCCCTGATGCGCAAGATTTGACGCGAGCTGGCGAGTAAATACAAGGTCATCCTCCGCAACCTTTCTCGACCCCACAATGGCGATACCGCCAGTCTGCAGCAACGCCTTATTACCGCAGCCAAAAAGCACGGGTGGGGAGTCATTACGCAAAATATTTTTTAACCGGACAGGATAGTCAGCATCCGCTCGGGTCAAAATCCACAAGCCTGCTCTTTGCCATTTATCAACTGCCAGAGCCAGGCTGTTACCGCGCCCAAGTAGGTTTACTATGCGATTCAGAGGAATACGCGGATCGTTCCAGCCAGTCAGCAATTTTTCTGGATTGGGGATCAATAATTCAGCAGGCGCTACCCGTTGATGCTTCAGCCACAAAGCAAATCTTCCCCATTCAGTATTACTCAACGGCTTATGCTCATTTGTTTTTGAACTGGAGAAATAGCTGGTCAGCAAGAGTGTCGCTTGTGCAGTGGCTGTAAGATTCATCCATTTTTTACCGAAGTTGATGCCAGTGCTACAGGATAAACATCCGGACAGCCTGACTGTCTCAATAGTGCTGCCAGCACAGTTAACGTCCAGCCTGAATCCACTACATCGTCTACGAGTAAAGCAGGACCAGCTGGCAATGGCTGACTAATTCTAAAAATACCATCAAGATTTTTACATTGATGATAGCGATTTTGCTGTAATTTCTGCGGATAATTGTCCATGACCTTATCGATAACATCAACAAAGGGCAAAGCAAGTTTTTCCGCTAAACGTTGGGTAAAATTCGGCACGAGATGTGGATGAGCTATCGAAGGCACACAACACACCCACGTCGGAGCGGGGTCAGGTAGCCAACGTTCGAGAATCATTTCTGCACAAGCGTCGACCAACTCGTCATGAAACCAACCAGCGTGCTTGCCCTCGGCAACCATTTCCCCCCAACCAGCATCACCCCAGCGAGATAAAATCCGACCTTCATGTCCCCGCATGTTGAGAGGAAAGTTACCTCTGAAGCCATAGTGTTCAAATGCGCCGGGCGCAACTTGCTTATTCAGAATTAAAGGTAAATCCGCATGCCTGACAAAAACATTCGCGCCATTAACCAGCACAGGATCCAAAGATGTATTCATTAATGGCCGCCGCAGGCAAGAACTACATTTCCCACAGCGTTCGGTTGTAGGTTCATCAAGCGCACGCCGAAGAAATAACATTTTGCATTCATCCGTAGCAATATAGCGCTCAACTTCAGATAACTCGCTGACTCTTTGTTCGGTCAGGTGCGCAATGCGCTGATGATCCATTGAAAAATGAACAGCTGTTCTGCGCCACAGTTTATCTTCATAAACAACAGGGGCAGGATTCTCCGTCACGAGTAATTTCAAGATTTTTTCAATCTGCTTATTACGCAAATTAGTATGAGCTTCAATATCGCGCAGCGTTAATCCATCATTCCCTTCAAGCACCTGTAAAACTTCCACGACTTGCTCTTCAGAAGGAAATGCGCTTTCACGGAAAAAATGATGAATAGCGCGATCCTCGATACCACTGAGCAATATGCCAACAGCATAATTGATTCCACGCCCTGCACGCCCTACCTGCTGGTAATAGCCAATAATGGAGCCAGGCATTTGATAATGAATAACAAATCCTAAATCAGGTTTGTCATATCCCATACCCAGCGCCGTCGTCGCAACTAAAACCTTAATCTCATTAGTCAGCAATGATTGTTCGAGAAATTCTCGCGCAGAATTGGTGTCAGGGATTTCCGGTAGTGAAACGCCACTATAATAAGCATAGGCGGTAATATCATTTTTCCGTAGCCATGCAGCGACGAGTTCCGCATCTCGGGTTGTAAGCGTGTACACAATACCCGAGCCAGTTAGTTGCGGAATTACTGTGACAAGCCATGCGAGGCGTGCGGGTTGATCGGCCAGCGATATCGCATCCAGGGCCAGACTATCTCGCGCTAAAGTCCCCCTTTGAATGATGATATCCCCTAATTGTTGGCGAATATCGTCAACGACCCGATTATTTGCCGTCGCCGTCGTTCCCAATGCTGGCGTATTGGGCGGCAGTTGACGAAGAATATGCAGAATTTGGCGATAGTCCGGGCGGAAATCATGGCCCCAATCCGAGATACAATGGGCTTCGTCTACAACCAGCAAACCGATACGATCGGCTACAGGTCGCAAAACAGCCTCAATAAATTCCGAATTAGCCAGACGTTCAGGTGAGATAAGCAAGCAATCTAATTCATCACTCAGCAACCTTCCGGTAATTGAGTGCCACTCTTCCCGGTTAGCAGAATTAAGCGTTTCGGCTCTGATACCGAGTCGTTTTGCAGCAGCTACCTGATTACGCATTAAAGCCAGTAGTGGCGAAACGATAATTGTGGGTCCCAATCCTCTGTCGCGAAGAATTTTTGTACTGATAAAATATACGGCGCTTTTCCCCCACCCCGTCCGCTGCACAACCAGTAGTTTTCTGCGCTGATTAACCAGAACATCAATCGCTTCCCATTGCCCATCTCTGAAGCAAGCGTCCTCACTTCCAATCATCTGACGTAAAAGTAATTCAGCGCCGAGCCTATCCATAGCAATCTCCCTCAACAAAAGATGCTGGTATTTAGCCCAAAGGACGTACTGGAATTTGTGATAGAAATCAAAAAGTCAGGAAGGATTCAATTAATGAAATTATTGCTGCGAGGAAACTCGCAGCAATATGTAACAGCTTAACTAGCTCAGCAGTTGGAAGGCAATCATACCGACAATCGCGCCGACCGTACCGAGGATGGTTTCCATCATCGTCCAGGTCTTCAGCGTTTGCGCTTCGGTCGCGCCGGTGAATTTCCCGAACAGCCAGAAACCGGCGTCGTTAACGTGGCTGACGACGATTGAGCCGCCTGCGATACAGATAGACAGCGCCGCCATCTGCGCGCCGGAGTAGTTCAGTTGCTCAATCACCGGCATGACCAGACCGACCGCCGTTAAGCAGGCCACGGTCGCGGACCCCTGAATGATACGTACTGCCGCCGCCAGCACGAAGCAGGTAATGGCAATGGGCAGCCCCATACCGGTTAACGCTTCACCCAGGGCCGGGCCAACGCCGGAATCAACCAGCACCTGCTTGAACACGCCGCCCGCACCAATCACCAGCAGAATAATCCCCGCCGGTTGCAGCGCGTGACCACAAATCTCCATCACCCGATCTTTTGCCATGCCCTGGCGCACTGCCAGGCCGTAAATCGCCACCAGGCAGGCAACCAGAATCGCGGTAAACGGGTGACCGATAAACTCGAACCATTCGTAGGTTGAAGAACCGACCGGCACAAAGCGCGCGGCGATAGTTTTCAGGCCAACCAGTACTAACGGCAACAGGATCAGTGCCAGACTGAAGCCAAAGGAGGGCATTTTGCCTTCACCCAGATGCGGCTCGGTAATGTCTTCTGGCACATGCAGTTCAACGTAACGGCTGATGAAATTGCCCCACAGCGGCCCGGCAATAATCATGCCCGGAATGGCTGCGCACAGACCAATCAGGATCATCCAGCCAAAGTCAGCGTGCATTTGGGATGCCAGCAGCATCGGCGCAGGTCCCGGCAGCAGGAACGCCGCAGCGGCCGCCACCCCCGCAAACAGCGGAATAACCAGCTTCACCAGGTTTGTTCCGGTGTGACGCGCCATTGAGAACGCCACGCTTATCAGCAGCACAATCGCCACTTCAAAGAACAGCGGTAGCGCGCAAATCAGGCCGGCCAGACCAATCGCATAATGCGCGCGGCTGTGACCGAAAGATTTCAGCATCTTGACGGCAATCTGATCGACCGCGCCGGTCTCATGCAGAATCTTGCCAAACATCGCCCCCAGCGCCACGACAATCGCCAGGAAGCCGAGCGTGCCTCCCATCCCTTTTTCCATGGTCGCCGCGATTTTATCAAGCGGCATACCGGAAAAGAGACCTGCACCAATAGACACCACCATCAAAGCAACAAAGGCATGCATACGCGCCTTCATCACCAAAAACAGCAGTAATAAAACAGACCCTACTGCTGTTAAAACAAGCGTTAATGTAGTCACTACTTACTGCCCTGGTTAATCACTTCAATGGTGCTAGCTACCACACCGTCCAGCGGCTGATCGATATCAACCACCAGAACATCTTTTTCATTCGCATCCGGTTCTTCCAGCGCTTCGAACTGGGTTACCAGCATTTGCGTTTTGAAGAAGTGGCCTTTACGTGCCTTCAGGCGGCTTTCGATTACGTCAAAATCGCCCTTCAGGTAAATGAATGAGAGGTTCGGGTTACCGTCACGCAACTGATCGCGATAGACTTTCTTCAGCGCGGAACAGACGATCAGCGACACCTTATTGGTACGCTGCATCGCAAAGGCGGCGTCATTCAGCGCCTGTAACCACGGTTTACGGTCGTCATCGTTGAGTGGCTCACCGGAAGCCATTTTCATGATGTTGCTGCGCGGATGGAGAAAATCGCCATCAAGAAACGCGGCCTGCAGTTGATGCGCCACTTCACTTGCGACAGCAGATTTACCGCTGCCTGATACGCCCATCAGAACGTAAACGTGGTGATCATGATTAGTCGTGCTCAAAGCGTTGCCCCCACTGGTACAAGAATCAGGAAATTGTTACGGGTAACTGTTATCGGTAACATTGTCCAGCCGGATAAATAGAGAAGCAATATCCATTCGTGCCCGAAGTGTATAAGTGTGAGCTACTTCAAAGTTGTTGGCTTAAATAGATCCACCCGGTGACAAGGTGAAACCTAAATCTAACATTTTAGGTGTGACTGCTTCACCTCGGATGCGCGCCAGCAGGCGTTCTGCGCCAATGCTGCCCATTCGTTCACGCGGCGTGAGCACACTCGCCAGACGCGGCTCCATTACCTGACCGATATCATGGCCGTGGAAACCGGCAATCGCCATATCGTCAGGGATTCTCAGCCCTAAACGCTGACATTCAAATGCCGCCCCTACCGCCAGGTCATCGTTGGTACAAAACACACCATCCAGTTGCGGATATTCACGCCGCGCCTGACGGATAAGTTCAATGCCGGATGAGTAAGATGAAGACTGCTCCACCATCACGCTGTACGGCACCAGATTGGCATCGCGCATAGCCTGTTCGTAGCCCCTCTGTTTGATGATAGTACGTTCATCAAGACGCGCGCCAAGATAAGCAACATGACGGTGCCCACGGGCGATGATAGCGGCGGTCATCTGACGTGCGGCCTCGAAGTTATCAAAACCGACGGCGATATCCAGACACGGGGACTGACTGTCCATCAGCTCGACGACCGGGATACCCGCGACTTCGATCATTTTCAGCGTACGGGGTGTATGGCTACGTTCAGTGAGGATCAGACCATCGATATTCCACGACAGCATCGACTCCAGACGCTCTTGCTCCATTTCGGGCTTATAGCCGTAGTGCGCCAGCATGGTTTGATAACCATGCGCGTCGGTGACGGCCTCAATGCCACGTAACACTTCCGCAAAAACCTGGTTGGTGAGAGACGGTAACAGCACGCCGATAGCGCGACTGGTGGCGTTAGACAGGATATCAGGTGCGCGATTGGGAATATAACCCAGCTCATCAAGTGCAGCGGCAATTTTGCCCCGCAGCGCCACGGAGACCTGCTCCGGGTTACGCAAAAAGCGACTGACCGTCATTTTGGTCACGCCCACGCGGTCGGCTACATCCTGAAGTACGGGTCTTTTCTTTTTCATCGTCCTGAAGCGTTAAAAAGGGATAGATTTCCCCAGTTTACCACGGACGTGCGTGAACCTTCGCAGAGAAAAAAGGAGTTTTTGATTGTGAGAAATACACAAAATCATTCGAGTTGCATCAAGGCGGCGACGCAGTGAATCCCCGGGAGCGTACATTAAGTACGCTCCCGGGGTGAGCGAGGAAAGCCAACACAGATGCGGCTTGAAGGATGACGTGTATTTTTAGACTGGCGGCAGGTCAAACAGTAACACTTCGCTGTCGCTATCGGCATGAATCGAAATTGCCTGCTCATCCCAGATTGCCAGACCATCGCTGGTGGTGGCTTTAGTTCCGTTAATGGTGACATTGCCTTTTACCACCTGGATCCAGACGCGGCGCTCGGCGGCAATCTGATGCACCGACTGCTCATCTTTGAGCAGCGCCCAGCGGTACAACTCCATATCCTGGTACACTTTCAGCGAACCATCGCGGGCATCCGGCGACAGCACCAGTTGTTTGCCCTGCACCGCATCGAAACGGCGCTGTTCATAGCGTGGCGTAATCCCGTTTTCCTGCGGCATGATCCAGATTTGATACAGGTGTAGTTTCTCAGTATTGCTCGGGTTGTACTCCGAGTGTCGGATCCCCGTCCCGGCGCTCATAATTTGGAATTCACCGGCCGGAACCTGCTCTTTGTTGCCCATGCTGTCCTGATGCTCCACCACGCCTTCCAGTACGTAGGTCAGGATTTCCATGTCTTTATGGGGGTGAGTGCCAAAGCCCTGACCTGCGTCGATCACGTCATCGTTAATCACGCGCAGTGCCGAGAACCCCATAAAGTTCGGGTCATAGTAGTTAGCAAAAGAAAAGGTATGCCAGGAATCGAGCCAGCCATGATTCGCATGACCACGGTCGTTCGCTTTGCGTAAATAGATCATTATGTTCACCCCCAGATGTTTTCGATGGAGTAAGTGTGGACCTAATCCGTCTGGGATCATAGAGGGTGAAAATTGACTCCTCTGTTCAAAAAATATGAACAACCTCAGAGGAGTCGGTAAGGGCTATTTAGCGAGGGTTATCGTCGCGGGAGACGCCTGTTCGAAGGCCCGTTCGAGGATTTCCAGGTTGGTAAGAACTTCAGATTCCTTGACGTAATTAGGCGTACCGACGGTCAGCGTGTGGTACAGCGCATCATAGACGCGACCGTAGTCCCCCACTTCCGGTTTCACCTCTTCTTTCACCGTAATGCCATCATCATTGACATACTCCAGCACACCAACAGAATCGTCAGCGGCGAAACCGGGTTCGCCGGGCATAATATTGGCCTTCAGGCTGGTTTCCTGCTGGTCGATACCGTACTTCACAAACGAGCCTTTGGTGCCGTGAACAATAAACTTCGGATAGTCGATTTTCACCAGATGGCTGGTTTTCACAATGGCTTTGAGGTCACCGTAGAACAACTGCGCTTCAAAGGTATCATCCGGGTTCGCCTTGTTGCGCAGACTGCGAATGTCATAGGCTACATGGTCGGGACGCCCGAACAGCGAGATAATCTGATCCATGGTGTGTACGCCCAAACCATAGAATGCGCCGTCCTGCGGCAGGCCCGGTTTGGTTTCCGCCACGGGTCGGTAGTAGTCAAAATGGCTTTCAACTTCCACTATTTCACCCAGTTTGCCGCTCTCAATCGCTTTTTTAGCCGTGAGAAAACAGGAATCAAAACGACGATTCTGATACGGCGTGACGGTCAGTCCTTTGCTTCGCGCCAGTTCGAACAACACTTTTGCTTCCGCCAGCGTCGGCGTGAACGGTTTCTCAACCAGCACGCTTTTACCCGCCTCCAGCGCGCGTTTGGCATATTCAAAATGGCTATCAGCATGTGTACAGACGATCACCAGTTTTACCTGCGGATCGCCCAGCACCTCATCCAGATCGCTGGTGAAGTGAATGTGGGAATAGATCGGCGCCTGCTCTTCCGGTTTAGCGTGACGACGGAAAATATGCGCGACATGCCAGGTATCTTTACGATTCAGAACGTAAGGGAGATGGTAACGGGTGGTGCTTTTACCGAATCCAATAAATGCGCAGTGTAAGGTCATGAGACGATCCTTTTGAAGGTGATTGTTTACACCATAGCGCAAAGCGTGAGGAGACTGAATGTTGGATTCTTTGCCGGGGACAAAATGGCAAGTAAGCCAGGCTGAAACAAAACCCAAAAAAAAAGCCAGCAAAAGCTGGCTAAAATAATACTGGAAGCAATGTGAGCAATGTCGTGCTTTCAGGTTCTCCGTAGGGGTTCCCCTGAACGCAGAGCAATAATAATCATTCTCATTCGCACTTGTCTACTTCTTTTTGCAAAAAAATGCAGTTGACGGAATTTTCTTTCTCAGCGAGTGTAAATGCTCAATTAACCCTGCAGGAGATAAGGAATGAGTGAGATAGTGATACGCCACGCTGAACCGAAAGATTACGACGCCATTCGTCAGATTCACGCCCAGCCGGAGGTGTACCACAACACGCTACAGGTTCCTCATCCTTCCATGGAAATGTGGCAAACGCGACTTGCCGATCAGCCGGGGATCAAACAGTTGGTGGCCTGCATCGATGATATCGTCGTGGGACATCTTTCCATTGCAGTTGCCCAGCGCCCGCGCCGCAGCCACGTCGCTGATTTCGGTATTTGCGTTGACGCTCGTTGGCAAAACCGCGGCGTCGCCAGCGCGCTGATCTGCACCATGATCGACATGTGCGACAACTGGCTGCGCGTTGACCGCATTGAGCTAACGGTATTTGTTGATAATGAGCCCGCCGTGGCGGTCTATAAGAAGTACGGCTTTGAAATCGAAGGCACCGGTAAGAGATACGGCCTGCGCAACGGTGAGTATGTTGATGCGTACTTTATGGCGCGCGTGAAATAAAACTGCCCCGCCCCACCTTGTGGGGCGAAACGTCCCAAACCTTCAGATCATTCCAGTTATTGTGATCTACTTCTCCTCTATCAGAACAATAACCACCTGAGTTTTATGGTTATTATCATTTTAATCTTTATCACCGTTTTCTCCGTAATTTTAGCAATATTAATATTACATTTTTGTTTTTTTTTGGTTTCTGCCGTCACTTTATGGTGACAATCACAACAATATACTCCTCCCGGGACTAACTTAACCACGGTGAGGTAAAAAATGAAATTTGAACGCCATCATAGAATATTGAAGGAACTCAGTATTTCGGGAGCTGTAAAAGTTTCAAATCTGGCGAAATGTCTCAAGGTAACAAAGGAAACTATTCGTTCAGATCTCAATGAACTTGCCGGACAGGGATATCTTACTCGCTGTCATGGTGGTGCATTTATTACCCTTGATTCTCTTGATAACGTCGCAAAAAATGAAATTGCTTATGTGCTGGAAAAATATGAATCAGCACAGAAAATAAAAAAAGGTCTCTCTGCCATGAAAAATAATGTATGTGTTATTGGCTCGTTCAATGTTGATATTATCAGTTATCTACCGAGATTACCCTCAACGGGAGAATCATTGCTTGCCGATAAATTTATTTTTTCACCCGGCGGTAAGGGATGTAATCAGGCATTAGCCGCGAGCTATGCCGATTCTGATGTGCATTTTATTACTAAAGTAGGTTCAGACCATTTTAGTGATTACGCCATTAATTTTATAAACTCATCAAAAATCCATAAAAGTGTTATCTACCAGACCAAAGAAACACAAACAGGTACAGCAACCATCATGGTGAATGGAGATACCGGAGATAATGTCATCGCTATCTACCCTGGCGCCAACATGACAATTTCCCCTGATGAAATCACCATTCAGAAAGAAGCCATTGTTCATTCAGATATTGTTCTTGTACAACTGGAGACGAATTACGAAGCACTGCAGCAAACAATTCGTCTCGCACAAAAAAATGACATACCAGTCATTATCAATCCAGCGCCATACAATGACATGGTTAACACCATCATTGATAACATTGACTATATTACGCCGAATGAAACGGAAGCGGGCCTGCTGGCCAATATGGCGGTTAATGATATCGAATCAGCCAAATGCGCAGCCAAAATTATTCATCAGAAAGGCGTCAAAAATACCATTATTACGTTAGGTAGCAAAGGTTCTCTCGCTTATGACGGAACACAATTCATCTATTCCCCGGCATTTCCGGCAGTAGTAAAAAACACCGCTGGCGCTGGCGATGCTTTCAATGGTGCTCTCGCCTCTGGCCTTGCTAAAGGAAAATCACTGGCATCCGCATTGTGCTACGCCAGCGCATTTGCCTCGCTTGCGGTTGAAACGCCGAATGCGTCTGATATGCCGGAAAACGAATCCGTTCTTCATCGCATTCAGGGTTCACATTACAAACAAACTATCTCTACTCACTAAATCAAGGGGCAGACTATGAACAATACGCAGAAAAAACTAAATGTGCTCTTTATTGGAGAATCCTGGCATATTCACATGATTCATTCAAAAGGTTATGACAGCTTCACTTCCAGTAAATATGAAGAAGGCGCCACATGGTTACTGGAATGCTTGAGGAAAGGTGGCGTTGAAATTGATTACATGCCTGCCCACACGGTACAAATTGCATTTCCAGAGAACATTGATGAGTTAAACCGTTACGATGTTATTGTTATCAGCGACATTGGTAGCAATACCTTCCTGTTGCAAAATGAGACATTTTATCAGCTAAAAATAAAACCAAATGCCCTGGAATCAATTAAAGAGTACGTCAAAAATGGCGGTGGACTACTCATGATTGGCGGCTATCTGTCATTTATGGGTATTGAGGCAAAAGCCAATTATAAGAACACCGTTCTTGCTGAGGTTCTGCCAGTTATTATGCTTGATGGCGATGACCGGGTAGAAAAGCCAGAGGGTATCTATGCTGAGGCTGCCTCACCTGAACATCCTGTTGTTAACGGATTCTCAGATTATCCGGTATTTCTGGGATATAACCAGGTCGTCGCCAGAGACGATGCCGATGTTGTCTTAACAATAAATAATGACCCATTGTTAGTGTTCGGTGAATACCAACAGGGTAAAACCGCCTGCTTTATGAGTGACTGCTCCCCACACTGGGGAACCCAGCAGTTTATGTCATGGCCATTTTATACCGACCTGTGGGTCAACACGCTTCAATTCATCGCCAGAAAATAAAAAACAATGGAGTAACGAAAGTTACTCCTTTTATAAAATATAAGGATTGATGTATGAACAAGAATAAGTACTCAACCCCCTTACTGATGCTTGCCACCATCTTAGCCGGTATGCTTTCCCCGATGCAGTCTGCCGTTAATGGGCAGTTAGGACACTGGTTACAAGACGGTAATGCTTGCGCAGTAATCTCGTTTGCCAGCGGTCTGGTTGTCATGTTTTTTATTATTATTGCGCGCAAAGAAACACGCCAGCAATTCGCCTCAATACCCACTCTGATTAAAAAGAGAAAAATCCCGCTATGGAATTGGTTTGCAGGATTATGCGGGGCGATGGTCGTATTTTCTGAAGGCGCATCCGCCAGCGCGCTGGGCGTTGCCACCTTTCAAACGGCATTAATTTCCGCCCTGCTCCTTTCCGGCCTGCTGTGCGACCGTTTTGGCGTCGGTGTGGATGAGAAGAAATATTTTACGCCATGGCGCATTACTGGCGCATTGTTCGCAGTTATCGCCACAGTTTTTGTCGTGTCGCCACAGTGGCACTCCACCTCGTTTATCCTGCTCGCTATCCTTCCCTTTTTGGCAGGGTTACTCGCTGGCTGGCAGCCTGCGGGGAATGCTAAGGTCGCCGAGGCAACAGGTTCCATGCTGGTGTCCATTACATGGAACTTCATTGTCGGCTTTTGTGTCCTGGGCGCGGCGCTGGCGATCCGTATCGCATTAGGCCATGTCACCGTCCAGTTACCCGATACATGGTGGATGTATCTCGGTGGTCCTCTCGGTCTGCTGTCCATCGGGCTGATGGCGATTCTGGTGAGAGGCTTAGGGCTATTGATGCTGGGCGTAGCGTCAACAGCGGGCCAACTGCTTGGCTCTGTGCTAATTGATGAATTGATCCCTTCATTAGGCAATACGGTCTACCTGGTCACCATCATCGGTACGCTGTTCGCGTTAGTCGGTGCGATTGTTACCACCATACCTGAATACAGAGCATCCAAAATGGCGCAAAAAATGGAGGTGTCAGGATGAAAGGTTTCCTGCAAACCGTAACTGGCCCGGTGGCGAATACTGATATGGGTCTGACGCTACCGCATGAACATCTGTTTAACGATCTGTCATCGGTCGTTGACGAGCCACATTATGCTTTTTCACAGCAACTGGTGGGAAAGAAAGTCAGTGCTGACCTGCAGTGGGGGCTGAAACACGACCCCTACTGCTGCGCCGATAACATGGACCGAAAAGAGATTGATGATGTTATCTTTGAAATCAATAACTTTATGTCCCTGGGCGGCAGGACGATTGTCGACGCCACGGGATCAGAATCCATTGGGCGGGACGCCTCAGCGCTACGAGAAGTTGCCTTAAAAACGGGTTTGAATATCGTTGCGTCATCGGGGCCTTATCTGGAGAAATTTGAAAGCACCCGGATCCATAAACCTGTCGAGCTGTTAGCCTCACTCATTGATAAAGAACTGAATCAGGGTATTGGCGAGACGGATATTCGTGCTGGCATGATCGGTGAAATCGGCGTATCACCTGCTTTTACCCAAGCGGAGCGTAACAGCCTGCGAGCAGCGTCTCTGGCACAATGTAACAACCCCCACACGGCGATGAATATCCATATGCCGGGGTGGCTGAGACTGGGGGATGAGGTACTGGATATTGTGCTGGAAGAAATGAACGTCTCTCCGGCAAAAGTCTCGCTGGCGCATTCGGACCCTTCAGGAAAAGATGTCGTCTATCAACGTAAAATGCTCGACCGCGGCGTATGGCTTGAATTTGATATGATTGGTCTGGACATTACCTTCCCAAAAGAAGGTGTCGCGCCGGGCGTTCAGGAGACAGCTGATGCGGTAGCACATCTGATTGAGTTAGGTTATGCCGACCAAATCGTTTTAAGCCATGACGTTTTTCTCAAACAGATGTGGGCGAAAAATGGCGGAAATGGCTGGGGGTTTGTACCGAATGTCTTCCTCGCCTATCTGGCTGCCCGTGGAGTAGACAAAGATACTCTTCGCAAACTCTGTATTGATAATCCAGCTCGATTACTCACGGCATAATCTGCAAATAGCCCGGTGCCTGACACCGGGCCTGGTAGTAAAAATCAGTATCCCGCCGTTAAGTCATCCACGGAACGCGGGTCGGACGCGCCATACAGGGCGCCATCCGGCCCAACCATAATACTTTGCGTGCTGCCCATCGCCTCTTTCAGCGCCACTTTCTGTCCTTTTTGCTCCAGCAACTTAAGCGTGTCCGGGCTGAAGCCCTTCTCGACGCGAAGCTCATCCGGAAACCACTGATGATGGAAGCGCGGCGCGTTGGTCGCTTCGGCGACGTTCATTCCGAAATCAATGCTGTTCACTACCATTTGCAGCACGGTAGTGATGATTCGACTCCCGCCAGGGCTGCCGGTCACCAGCCAGGTTTTCCCGTCTTTTACCACGATAGTCGGCGACATCGACGACAGCGGACGCTTCTTCGGCCCGACCGCGTTGGCATCGCCGCCCACCAGTCCGTATACGTTCGGCACGCCCGGCTTGGCAGAGAAATCGTCCATTTCATTATTGAGCAGAATACCGGTATTACCCGCCACAATCCCGGTGCCGAAGGTAGTATTCAGGGTATAGGTCACCGCCACGGCATTGCCGTCTTTATCCACCACCGAGAAGTGGGTGGTCTGGTTGCTTTCATACGGGGCGAGCTTGCCCGGTTTTATCTGGCTGGAAGGTTTGGCCTTGTTGATATCAATTTGATCGGCCAGCGTTTTCGCATAGGCTTTGTTGGTCAGCGCCTGCCACGGCACTTTCACAAAGTCCGGGTCACCCAGATACTCTGAACGGTCGGCATAGGCGTATTTTTCCGCTTCCGCCATGATTTGCATGGCATCGGCGCTGCCAAAGCCGTACTTCTTCATGTCGAAGTTTTCAAGAATATTGAGAATTTGCACGATGTGAATACCGCCCGAGGATGGCGGCGGCATGGAGAAGACCTGATACCCGCGATAGTCACCACTGATGGGCGTACGCTCAACGGCTTTATAGCTGGCTAAATCCTCTTTGGTCATCAGACCGCCGTTCTTCTGCATTTCGCCGGCAATCTGGTCGGCAATCGCCCCTTTATAAAACGCATCCGGGCCATTTTCGGCAATCATTTCCAGGCTTTTCGCCAGATTCTTCTGGACCAGCTTATCGCCCTTCTTCAGCGGCTCGCCGTCTTTCCAGAAAATGGCTTTGCTGTTCTCATGATTAGGGATCACTTCGCTGCCGTAAGTTTTTAAGTCGTCGGCCAGCGCATCGTTAACCACAAAACCCTCTTCCGCCAGCTTCATCGCCGGACGCACTACTTTATTCAGCGGCATCGTGCCGTATTTCTCCAGCGCCAGCGAGAAACCCGCCACGGTACCCGGCGTACCGGATGCCAGATGCGACGTCAGCGACTTTTTCGCATCGGCGTTACCCTGATCGTCGAGGAACATATCACGGGTCGCGGCAGCAGGCGCCATTTCACGAAAATCAATCGCCGTAGTGTTACCGTCTTTGGTGCGCAGCAGCATAAAACCACCGCCGCCCAGGTTCCCCGCCTGAGGATGCGTCACCGCCAGCGCGTAACCAACGGCGACGGCGGCATCAACGGCATTGCCCCCCTGTTTGAGGATATCCACCCCGACCTGGGTGGCTAACGCATCCACCGAGGCCACCATTCCCTGCTGCGCACGCACGGGATGGAACACATCTTCCTCGACACCGTAGGATACCGGCGGTGGCGCTGCCGGCGCGGCAGCAACGCTAAAACAACTTCCTGAGAGCAGAGCAGCAATGGCTACCCGGCGTAAAAACGTCGGTTTTATCATCGTTATTCTCCAGATGTATGGGGTCGGCCCCCACTAAGCCTGGTGCATAACTCTGAAATAATCATCGTAACGGCGAGAAAGGAGTAAACTTAAGCGATCCCCGAGAGGAGAAAAGCGATGAAACGACTCTTACTTTTAGCCATGCTATTGCCGTTTGCAGGCTTTGCACAGCCCATCAACACCATGAATAACCCGAATCAACCGGGTTACCAGATCCCGAGCCAGCAGCGTATGCAAACCCAAATGCAAACGCAGCAAATTCAGCAAAAAGGGATGCTCAACCAGCAGTTGCAAACGCAAACCCGCATGCAGCAACAGCACATGGAAAACCAAATCAACACCAATTCCCAGCGAGTCCTTCAGTCCCAGCCTGGAGAGTTGAATTCGGGTCAACAGCAGATGCTGCCCAACAGCAACGGTGGCATGTTGAACGGAACCCGCAACCCGGACAGTTCGCTGAATAAACAGCAACATATGCTGTCAGAGAAAAAGAACGGCGACATGCTGAAGCCCTCCAGCACGCCGCAGCCTAACGTTCCGTTAAAAACGATTGGGCCTTAATAGGGTTGAAAATCCGGTCCTATCGTATCAATAGCATCGGTACAGATGCAGTCCACTCCCCAGCGCAGCAGCTCTGCCGCGCGCTGGGGTCGGTTGACGGTATAAACCAAAATACGTAGCCCCGCGTCGCGCAACGCATCCACGCGCGTTTCATCCAGCAGCTTATGATTAAGATGAATCGAGACGCAGCCGAGCCGGGTAGTGAGTTCGCGCCAGTCGTCACGCCATTCATCAAGCAGTAAACCGCGCGGCAGTTCTGGAACCGCCTGCTGCGCCGCTTCAAGCGCGTCAATTTCAAAAGACGACAACAGCGGCGGCGTCATTCCCGCCCACAGTTCACGCGCGGCCAGCGCCACGACTTTGCCGGTTAGCGTTCCGGTGCCGGTAGTGGGTTTAATTTCAATATTCGCCATCATGCCGTGCTGACGGCAGCGCGCGGCCACTTGCGAGAGCAGCGGCAGCGGTTCGCCTTTAAACTCGCCGCTAAACCAACCGCCTGCGTCCACGCGTAATAGATCCTGCCAGTTCAGTTCACCCGCCACGCCCCAGCCGTTACTGGTCCGTTCGAGATTGTCGTCGTGCAGCAAAAAGATCTCGCCGTCTTTCGACAACTTAGCGTCAAACTCAATCATGGTATGCCCGTATCGCGCCCCCACGTCGATCGCCGCCAGGGTGTTTTCCGGAGCCAGCTTACCGCCGCCGCGATGGGCGACAATGTGGGGATAAGGCCAGTTACTCATACGCGTTGTCCTGTTTCGCCATCAAAAAGATGCAAATGATTTTCTGGCAGATGCAGCCACAGCGTGCTGCCTGCCGTCGGGCGATGCTGATGCGCCAGTCGCACCACCAGCTTTTGCTCGCCCCAGCGCCCGTGCGCCAGGTTATCCGCGCCCAGCATTTCCAGCGTGTCGACAACCAACGGCACACCGCCATCGGCCTGCGAGCTTAACGCAATATGCTCCGGGCGGATACCCAGCGTCATGTTACGCCCAATACACTCCCGGACGCTCCTGGCGATGGGCAAAGTCATGCCGTCATCCAGTTCAAAATGCGTACCCGAAGCGCTAATACGCCCATCCAGCAGGTTCATCGCCGGGCTGCCGATAAAGCTCGCCACAAAGCGGCTGGCAGGTTTCTCGTACACTTCAACCGGCGTACCGATCTGCTCGGCAATGCCTTTGTTCATCACCATCACCCGCTGGGCAAGGGTCATCGCTTCAACCTGATCGTGCGTCACATACAGCGAGGTGGTTTTCAGTCGGCGATGCAGATGTTGTAACTCCAGACGCATCTGGACGCGCAGCTTGGCATCGAGGTTAGAAAGCGGCTCATCGAACAGGAATACCGCCGGATCGCGAACAATCGCCCGTCCCATCGCCACGCGCTGACGCTGGCCGCCGGAAAGTTCGCGTGGGCGACGTTTGAGCAGTTCACCCAGTTCGAGAATACGTGCCGCCTCTTTCACCCGCTCGGCAATATGCTCCTTACCCATTCCACGGATCTTCAGCCCCCAGGCCATGTTTTCTTCTACGCTCATATGTGGGTAGAGGGCATAGTTCTGGAACACCATCGCAATGCCGCGATCTTTCGGCTCCATCTCGGTGACGCGCTTATTATCGATCCAGATATCGCCGCCGCTGACCCGCTCCAGCCCGGCCACCATCCGCAACAGCGTAGACTTGCCGCAGCCGGATGGCCCGACCATCACAATAAACTCCCCGTCCGCAACGTCCAGCGTCAGCGGTTTAATCACCTGGGTTTTGCCATCCCAGCTTTTGGTTACTGCCTGTAGTTTGAGTCCTGCCATTTTATTTCTCACTGTCCACTAAACCACGCACAAAGGCACGCTGCATGGCTAACACGATGATTACCGGAGGGATGAGCGTCAGCAGCATGGCTGCCATCACCTGATTCCATTGGGTGGTACCTTCGCCGGTGGCGATCATGCCTTTGATGCCCGCTACCGCAGTGCCCAGGTTGACATCGGTAATAATTAACAACGGCCACAAATACTGGTTCCAGCCGTAAATAAAGGTGATCACGAACAGCGCCGCCAGATTGGTTTTTGACAGCGGTAGCACGATATCGCGGAAAAAGCGCATCGGTGACGCGCCGTCAATACGCGCCGCTTCAACCAGCTCATCCGGCAGGGTCATAAAGAACTGACGGAACAGGAAGGTCGCGGTAGCCGACGCCATCAGCGGCAGCGTCAGGCCCGCGTAGCTGTCGAGCATTTTCAGGTTGGCGATCACTTCTACCGTCGGGAAAATACGCACCTCAACCGGCAGCATCAGGGTGATAAAAATCATCCAGAAGAACAGATTGCGCAGCGGAAAGCGAAACCAGACGATGGCGAATGCGGAGAGCATAGAGACGGTGATTTTCCCCACCGTAATACTGAACGCCATGATGAAACTGTTGAGCATCATCAGCCAGAACGGAGCGCTGTTGACGCCCACGCCGTTGACCCAGATGTATTTCATGTTTTCCAGCAACTGCGTGCCGGGAATCAGCGTCATCGGCGTTTCAAATACCGCTTTGTTGTCCAGCGTCGCCGCGACAAACGCGACGTACAACGGGAACAGGATCACCATGATTCCCAGCATCAGCATGGTATGGCTGAATATTGTCAGCCCACGACGGTTCTCAATCATTGGTAACGCACCTTACTTTCCACATAGCGGAACTGCACCACCGTCAAAATAATGACCAGGAACATCAGCACCACCGACTGCGCGGCTGACGCAGAGAGATCCAGGCCGACAAAGCCTTCACGATAGATCTTATAAATCAACGTCGTGGTCGCCTGTACCGGCCCACCTGCCGTGGCGGCGTCGATCACCGGGAAGGTGTCAAAGAAGGCATACACCAGATTAACCACCAGCAAAAAGAAACTGACCGGCGCAATCAGCGGCAGCGCCAGTTTAAAGAAACGGCGAACCGGTCCTGCGCCATCAATCGCGGCGGCTTCGATCAACGACCGGGGAATAGATTGCAGTGCGGCAAAGAAGAACAGGAAGTTGTAACTAATCTGCTTCCAGACCGACGCGAACACCACCAGAAACATGGCCTGACCGCTGTTTTGCGCGTGATTCCAGTCATAGCCAAACTCAGCGAGCAAATGGGTGATCAGCCCGCGACCCGGGTTAAACAGGAAGATCCACAGTACGGCGGCAACGGCGGGCGCAACGGCGTAGGGCAACAGCATCAACGTCTGGTAAAAACGGCTACCGCGCACGACATAATTCACCAGCGCAGCAAAAAACAGCGACACCAGCAGGCCGCTTACCGTAACCAGCGTACTGAACTTTATCGTCGTCCAGAACGAATCAAGGTAGTACGGGTCATGGAACAGCGCGACAAAGTTTTCCAGTCCGACAAACTGGCTGGAAAGGCCAAAAGGATCAACGCTTTGTAGCGAGTACCACAGCGCTTCACCGGCGGGCCAGATAAAGAAAATAACGGTGATAACCAACTGCGGGGCCACCAGTAAATAGGGAAGCCAGCGCGAGCGAAACACCGGACGGGATGAGGACATTGAGGTTTGATTCCTGAACAGCGCCAGATGGCGCTACGCTTATCCGACCTACGCGCATTTGTAGGCCGGGTAAGGCGCAGCCGCCACCCGGCATTTCACATTACGATTTGGTCGATTGCTCAAAGCGGCGCAGTAACTGATTGCCACGCTCAACCGCGGCATCCAACGCCTGCTGTGGGGTTTTCTTTCCGGTCCACACGCTTTCCAGCTCTTCATCCACGATGGTACGGATCTGCGGCATGTTGCCCAGACGCAGCCCTTTAGTGAACGGCAACGGCGGTTTGTTCAGCATCTGACGGGTGGCGATATCGGCCCCGGGGTTCTTATCATAGAAGCCCTGCTCGCGAGTCAGATCGTACGCGGCGGTGGTGATCGGCAGATAGCCAGTTTTCTGGTGCCATTCGGCAGCAATCTCTGGTTTCGCGAGGAAGTTAAGGAATTGCGCCACACCTTCGTAGGTGGCTTTGTCTTTACCCTGCATCACCCACAGACTGGCTCCACCGATAATCGCGTTCTGCGGTGCGCCCTTCACATCGGCATCGTACGGCATCATGCCGACGCCATAGTTGAATTTGGCGTAGTGGCGGATGTCGGCCAGAGAACCTGAAGAAGCGGTAGTAATGGCGCAATCCCCGTTGTAGAACTTCTCGGTGGATTCATCTTTACGTCCAAAGTAGCTGAAGTCGCCCTTTTTATTCAGCTCTTCCAGTAGTGCAATGTGTTTCACCTGCTCCGGTTTATTGAACTCCAGCACCGCATCAGTACCGTCAAAACCGTTGTTTTTGGTGGCGACCGGCAGACCGTTCCAGGCGCTGAAGTTTTCAATCTGGATCCAGCCCTGCCAACCGCTGGCATAGCCACACTTCATACCTGCGGCTTTCAGCTTCGCGGTGTATTCCGCCAGATCCTGCCAGGTTTTTGGCGGCTGCTCAGGATCTAAACCGGCTTTTTTGAAGGCATCTTTGTTGTAATACAGCACCGGCGTGGAGCTGTTAAACGGCTGGGAGAGTAAATGTCCGCTTTTCGAGTCAGTGTAATAACCGGAAACCGTCGGCACGAACTGAGATTCATCAAAGTTAATACCGGCCTCTTTGAATACTTCATAGACCGGTTTAATGGCTTTCGAGGCCATCATCGTTGCCGTCCCCACTTCATAAACCTGCAGCAGCGCAGGCGCGTTTCCGGTACGGAAGGCGGCAATACCTGCGCTCAGGCTTTGCTCATAGTTGCCTTTATACTGTGGAACAATTTTGTAGTCGGGATTGGCGGCATTAAAACGTTGCGCCAGTGAATCAACTTCTTTACCCAGTTCGCCTTCCATTGAGTGCCAGAACGGGATGGTGGTGACTGCCAGCGCCTGACCTGCAAATGCCAGGCTAAGTGCCAGTCCTAAAGCTGTATGTCGTAACGATATCATCGGTTATCTCTCTTGTTGTGCCGGATGCGCGATATCACGCGTTTTATGCTCGCGGGGGTAACATGACATGCTCGAATGACAGAAAAATAACTTTTTTATTACAAAAAAAAGATAGTAAGGCGACAAACAGATGGCAAGGCGGTGAAAGCGGAGTGACAGGAAAATGCGGGGTGGAGCACAACAAAGCCGGGGAGGTGCCTTACCCGGCCCATAAAAAGATTTGCCGTACAGATGAGATCACTCAGGCTGTGCGAACGTAAACTCCAGCGCCAGTCCCAGGACCTGCATACCGTGGATATTATCTTCCGGCGATATCGCCGCCAGACTTTCCAGAAACTTGAGCCGTCGCGACTGGGCGTTAATGATGAGCTTTCCTCGTAACGCAGGAAGCTTCAGCGAAGTGATGGGATAAACCACACGGCCAACGACTTCAACCGGCAGCTTGCGTAAGTCGACCTGCTGCAGCACACCAACAGAAGAGTACAGCAATGCAACAGGCGTAACGGCAAGCAACGGCGCGCTACTGATACTCACGAAATCCAGAAGTAGCTCGGGGCGCAGATAGTGCAGTCCATTAAAAGAGACCGTAACACCGTCTATTGCGGGCATGGGCAGCACGTCAGTTTGACGCGGTAAATCATTCATTCAATTACCATTGACTCAAGATATACATCAAGCCGTTGATTATGCAGCAAATAACCTATACTTGCTGGGACAAGGCTCGCAATACCTGCAGATTTAGCTAGCGACGTTACCTGACACGCTGCCCATTTACTCCGGTAACGTTAATCCCGACGCCAGCGTCGCTCAAATTCATTCTGTAAACGCTGCTGTTCCCCCCGCTCACGTTCACGTTGGATATCTGATTTTTCATCTTCCCAGCCAGGGCATACCGAGCTGGTGAATACTTCGCAGGGCGAGCTGGATTGTGCCAACGGGTTGGCCGGTTTCTCTTCCCAGATAGATGGATCGCGCGGGTCGAACGTTTGCGGTTCCAGTGCCTGAACACCAGATGCAAACGCCAATAACAGAGTTCCAATCATCATGCAGGTACCTGAACGTATCATCCCTTCTCCATGTTCATGTTATTATTGATAACCATTCTCAATAATAACATAACGCGATAAAAAGGGGCCATCAGGCCCCTTAGCTCTTAAGAGAAATCTTAACCGCCCAGATAAGCGCTACGCACCGCTTCATTCGCCAGTAGCGCATCGCCGGTGTCTTCCAGTACCACATGACCGTTTTCCAGCACGTAGCCGCGGTCGGCGAGTTTCAGCGCCTGGTTGGCGTTCTGCTCGACGAGGAAGATGGTCATCCCCTGCTCGCGCAACTGCTCGATGGTATTAAAGATCTGCTGGATGATAATCGGCGCCAGACCCAGCGACGGCTCATCAAGCAACAATAGCCGGGGCTGGCTCATCAGCGCACGGCCTATCGCCAGCATCTGCTGTTCACCGCCGGACATGGTACCCGCACGCTGAATGCGACGCTCATGCAGGCGCGGAAACAGGTCATACACCCATTTGATACGTTCCTGAAACTGGTCCTTCTCGGCAAAGAAACCGCCCATCGCCAGGTTCTCTTCCACCGTCATGCGCGAAAACACACGACGCCCTTCTGGGACGATCGCCACCGCTTCACGCATGATTTTAGCCGTTTGCCAGTCGGTAATGTCTTTACCATCAAAGACAATGCGTCCGCTGGTCGCGCGTGGGTCGCCGCATAACGTACCGAGCAGGGTGGTTTTCCCCGCGCCGTTGGCACCGATAAGCGTTACGATTTCACCCTGATTGATATACAGGCTCACCTCGTGCAGCGCCTGAATTTTGCCGTAGTGGGCGCTGACTTTATCGAACGATAACATCGCCTTATCCATATTATGCCTCGCCCCCATTATGCTTCACCTAAGTAGGCGCGGATCACGTCCGGGTTATTACGAATCTGTTCCGGCGTCCCGTTCGCCAGCGGCGTGCCCTGGTTCACCACGTAAATACGGTCGGAAATGCCCATCACCAGTTTCATATCGTGCTCAATCAACAGAATGGTGGTGTTGTGATGGTTGCGCAGCTCGGCAATCAGCTCGTCCAGCTCTTTGGTCTCTTTCGGGTTGAGGCCAGCGGCAGGCTCGTCAAGCATCAGGATCTCCGGTTGCGTCACCATGCAGCGGGCGATCTCCAGACGACGCTGGTCACCGTAGGCGAGGTTACTGGCCTGGCGGTTGGCATGCTCCAGCAAACCAATACGCGCAAGCCAGGTGGCGGCGCGATCCAGGGCTTCACTCTGCGCGCGACGGAACGACGGTGTTTTTAACAAACCGGAAAAGACACCGGTTTTCAATTGCTGATGTTGCGCCACCAGCAGGTTTTCAATCACCGTCATTTCGCGAAACAGGCGTACGTGCTGGAAAGTACGCACCACGCCCATACGCGCAATTTGCTGACCCGGCAGCCCTTCCAGATGCTGGTCGCGCAGCTTAATCGTCCCACCCGTCGGTTTATAAAAACCGGTCAGGCAGTTAAAGACCGTGGTTTTTCCCGCGCCGTTCGGCCCGATTAACGAGACGATTTCCTGCGGTCTCAGTTCCAGCTCAACGTTGTTCACCGCCAGCAGACCGCCGAAGCGCATCATCAGGCCGTTAACGGATAATAATGGCTGACTCATGCCTGCTCTCCTTTTGCTTCCCCGTTTTTCAGCTTCAACTGCGGACGGGTCATCGGTAACAAGCCCTGCGGACGCCAGATCATCATCAGTACCATCAAACCACCCAGCATTAACATGCTGTATTCATTGAAATCACGCATCAGTTCGCGTGACACCACCAGCAGGATAGCTGCGAGAATGACCGCAAACTGCGAGCCCATTCCACCCAGTACCACAATCGCCAACACAAAGGCCGACTCGGCAAAGGTGAACGATTCCGGGCTGACAAAACCCTGCCGCGCGGCAAACAGCGTGCCGGCAAAACCCGCGAACGCGGCGCTGATGGTAAAGGCGGTCAGCTTGATGCGTGTAGGATTTAAGCCCAGCGAACGGCAGGCGATTTCATCTTCACGCAGCGCTTCCCACGCACGTCCCAGCGGCATGCGCAGCAGACGGTTGATGACAAACAGCGAGAACACCACCAGCAGCAGCGCCACCAGATAGAGGAAAATCACGCGATCGGACGGGTCATACTTCACGTTAAAGAAGTTGCTGAAGGTATCCCAGCCGCCTTCACGCGCGCTGCGGCTGAACTCAAGACCGAAAAAGGTGGGTTTCGGGATCTGGCTAATACCGTTCGGGCCGCCGGTGATTTCGGTGTTGTTGAGCAGCAGGATACGGACGATTTCGCCGAAGCCTAAGGTCACAATAGCCAGATAATCACCGCGCAGACGCAGGACCGGGAAGCCGAGCAGGAACCCCGCAGCGGCAGAAACCAGCCCCGCCAGCGGCAGACAGGTCCAGAAACCGAGGCCGTAATAGTGGTTCAGCAGCGCAAAGGTATAAGCGCCGATGGCATAGAAGCCGCCGTAGCCCAGCACCAGCAGGCCGGAAAGCCCCACCACCACGTTTAAGCCGAGGCCGAGGATGATATAAATCATCGTCAGCGTGGCGATATCGACCGTACCGCGCGAGACCATAAACGGCCATGCCACGGCAATCACCAGCAGCGCCACCAGAAACAGTTTCTGTTTAACAGTGGAGCCGTCAATCGCTGGCAGAATAAACTTCGGCCCGGAGACGCTCTTCAGACCTTTCTGGAACGCCGGACGCAACAGTTGGAAAAGAAACACGACGCCAGTGCCGATAAACACCCACTGCCAGCGGATATCCGCAGCGGTGTCCACCACCAGTTTGGTGCCGTCCAGCTCTAACTGGACGCCCATGAAGACGCCCGCCAGGATGAAGAACATGGCGGCAGAGAGCAGCGCCATTGCAAAATGCATCGGTTTCATACTTTCTCTACCTCCGGACGACCCAGGATACCGGTCGGCATCACCAGCAGTACCAGAATCAGCAACGCGAACGACACCACGTCTTTGTATTCCGTACTCAGATAAGCAGAGGAAAGCGCTTCGGCAACGCCCAAAATCAGGCCGCCAATCATCGCGCCAGGAATGCTGCCAATGCCGCCCAGTACCGCCGCGGTAAAGGCTTTCATCCCGGCCATAAAGCCGATGTAAGGGTTAATTACGCCATAGAACTGACCGAGCAGCACGCCCGCAACCGCCGCCATTGCCGCACCGATCACAAAGGTCAGCGCAATCACGCGGTCGGTGTTAATGCCGAGCAGGCTGGCCATTTTCAGATCTTCCGCACAGGCGCGGCAGGCGCGTCCCATACGCGAATAACGGATAAACAGCGTCAGCGCCAGCATCGCGAGGAAGGTTACAATCCAGATAACCAACTGCATAGTGGTGATAGATGCAGAGAAGTTATCACTACTGCCGACAGTCCACTGGCCGTTAAACAGGCTGGGCAGCGCCACGTCGCGCGAACCTTCCGTCAGGCTGACGTAGTTTTGCAGGAAGATGGACATCCCGATAGCGGAAATTAGCGCGATCAAGCGCTTGGAGCTGCGCACGGGCCGATACGCCACCCGTTCAATACTCCAGCCGTAGGCGCTGGCAATCACAATCGCGCCGACGAAACCCGCCGCGACCAGTAGCCAACTGGAATCAATCCCCATCATCATTAGCGCAGCGATGATCATAAAGGAGACATAGCTGCCGATCATATACACCTCGCCATGGGCGAAGTTGATCATGCCAATAATGCCGTACACCATCGTATAACCGATGGCGATCAGCGCGTAGGTGCTTCCCAGCGTGACGCCGTTAAACATCTGCTGCAAGAAATAGAGGAACTGCTCGGACATAAGGTAACCTTTCTTAACCCGCCCGTTTTGCACGGGCGGTGGGATAACTCGTCTTCAGGTATTACTTCGCGACGGTTGATGAACCATCTGCGTGCCACTGAAAGACACCAAACTCAAATCCCTTCAAATCGCCTTTTTCGTCCCATTTCAGCGGCCCAATCACGGTATCAGCCCCGTGTGCTTTCAGATCTTTCACCAGATCCAGCGGCTCTTTGCTTCCGCTGCGATCCATTGCGCTCGCCAGTGACTGGACGGCTGCATAAGTGATCCACACGTATGGTCCACTTGGATCTTTCTTGTCAGCTTTAAGCGCATCGACAATCGCTTTATTCGCCGGATCCTGGTCATAACGTTTTGGCATCGTCACCAGCATGCCTTCTGCGGCATCACCGGCGATGTTAGACAGAGAGGCATTACCCACACCCTCTGGCCCCATAAACTGCGTTTTCAGGCCAACGGATCGCGCCTGGCGCAGCATTTGCCCCATTTCCGGGTAGTAGCCGCCGTAATAGACGAAGTCGATATTTTCTTTCTTCAGACGGGCAATCAGCGCAGAGAAATCTTTTTCCCCGGCGGTGATCCCATCAAAGAAGACGATGTTGGCTTTGCCCGCTTTCAGGCTGTCCTGCACCGAACGCGCCAGGCCTTCGCCGTATTGCTGTTTATCATGGATGATGGCGATGCGCTGCGGCTTCACCTTCTCCAGAATGTATTTTGCGGCGGTTGGTCCCTGAGAGGAGTCCAGACCCGCAGTACGCATAATGTGTGCGTAACCGCGCTGGGTCAGTTCCGGGTTAGTGGCGCCCGGGGAAATCATCAGGATCCCTTCGTCTTCATAGATGTCTGACGCTGGCTGAGTCGAAGATGAGCACAGGTGGCCAATAACATACTGAATACCGTCATTGACGATTTTGTTTGCTACGGCAACGGCCTGTTTTGGATCGCAAGCATCGTCATATTCCACGGCCACCAGCTTGTCGCCTTTGATCCCGCCTTTGGCATTGATATCTTTAATGGCCTGACGTGCGCCATTAAATTCCATATCACCCCACTGCGCGACCGGACCCGACATCGCCCCGACAACAGCCACCTTGATATCTTCTGCCATGACAGCATGCGACATTGCCAGTGCTATCACCCCTGCGATGATTGTTTTCGCATTCCGTTTCATTAACTGAATCCCCATTCGTGACGTAATTAATATTTTGTATTTATGTGGTTAAAAAGCAGACTGTGCTTTTTTTGAACTGCACTATTTTTACCAGTCTCATTAATGGGTTAGCGCAGTTTTTTAAGCAAAATCAGACTAAAATCTCTATATTTCAGTCGATTAAGAAAAGATAATATTCTGCTTTTCACTATAGATAAACAAAAAAAAGCACATTTGTCAGCATAAAATAACGGTACAAAGAGCGGAATAAAATGCTGCATTCCAGGGTATTATCCTGCCTGTTTTTCAATCTCTAATGTTTCAAACTGTCATTACCGTTGTCGCAAAACTATTAACCTGGTTAATCGCATAAAAAAGAGAAAGCATCCGGGCGAATTATTTCGGTACACTGATCTCATCTTTTGTGATTTGGACATGCTGCTAATGAAGCTGACCATCGTACGTTTAAACAACTTTAGCGCTCAGGATCTGATTGATCTGGGCAAAATCTGGCCGGAATATTCCGCCTCATCATTAAGCGTAGATGAAACGCACCGGATCTACGCCGCGCGTTTTAACGAGCGTCTGTTAGGCGCAGTACGTGTCACCCTGAGCGGCACACAAGGTGCCCTGGATTCGTTGCGCGTACGTGAAATCACCCGTCGTCGCGGCGTCGGGCAGTATTTGATCGAAGAGGTGATCCGTGAAAACCCAAGTGTGAGTTCATGGTGGATGGCAGATGTAGGCGTTGAAGACCGCAGCGTGATGGCCGCGTTTATGCAGGCGTTAGGCTTTACAGCCCAGGCAGATGGCTGGGAAAAAAGATAAAAAAACCACCTCGCAATTTTCCAGGTATGTAGGCCGGGTAAGGCGAAGCCGCCACCCGGCACTCAATTACTTGGCGTCGGTCGCCGTACCATTAGCATGCCAGTCAAACACGCCGAATTCGAAGCCTTTCAGATCGCCCTTCTCGTCCCAGGACAGCGGCCCCATTACGGTTTCTACTGAGTTTGCTTTCAGGTACTTGGCAATTTCAGCCGGATCGTCAGACTGGTTCAGACCGGCCTGCAAGGATTGCAGCGCGGCGTAAGTGGTCCACACGAATGCACCACTCGGATCCTGTTTCTTGGCCTTGATAGCATCCACAATCGGTTTGTTCGCTGGCACCTGGTCGTAGTTCTTCGGCTTGGTTACCAGTAAGCCTTCCGCAGACTCACCCGCAATGTTAGACAGCGACACGTTCGCTACCCCTTCCGGACCCATAAACTGGGTTTTCAGACCTGCGGCACGAGACTGACGCAGGATCTGCCCCATTTCCGGGTGATAACCACCGTAGTAAACGAAATCGATATTCTCTTTCTTCAGGCGCGCCACCAGCGTCGAGAAGTCTTTTTCACCGGCGGTAATTCCGTCAAAGAACACCACGTTGGCGTTGCCTTTCTTCAGGCCGTCCTGCACCGCACGCGCCAGACCTTCACCGTACTGCTGCTTATCGTGAATGATGGCGATGCGTTGCGGCTTCACTTTTTCCAGAATGTATTTGGCGGCAGTTGGCCCCTGATCGGAATCCAGGCCGGTGGTGCGCATCACCAGCTTATAACCACGCGCGGTCAGCTCCGGCGCCGTCGCTGCCGGGGTGATCATCAGAATGCCTTCATCTTCATAGATATCTGACGCGGGCTGGGTAGAAGATGAGCACAGATGGCCGATAACGTATTTAATCCCGTCGTTGACCACTTTGTTCGCGACCGCTACCGCTTGTTTCGGGTCACAGGCATCGTCATATTTCACCACGACCAGTTTGTCACCTTTCACCCCGCCCTTGGCGTTGATATCCGCAATCGCCTGCTCTGCGCCAGTAAACTCCTGATCGCCATACTGCGCTACCGGACCGGACATTGCGCCGACAACGGCCACTTTAATATCCTTAGCAAACGCCATATTGCTCAAAGACAGGGCGATACATCCTGCCAATAACGCTTTACCCTTCATATTCATCCTGACAATCCCCATTATTGTGGTTATTACGTGTGTTGTGATGTTGTTGTTCAGCACTTTATTTCGATTATTGGATAGCCACCCGTGCTTTAGCAGCATACTCTGCTAAAACATACCCGATTTTTATTATTTTGGAATAGCTAAATTTACATCCAGATAACAAATTCGTGTCTGTGGAGGGGAGGAAAGGAAAGGTCGTAGGCCCGATAAGCAAAGCGCCATCGGGCAAAGGTGTTGCCGGATGGCAGCGTAAACGCCTTATCCGGCCTACAAAAAACAAAACCCCCGAATTCACATTCGAGGGTTCATTGGCAATGCGCGAAGATTACGCTTCGATCGCCGCGCGCAGTTTTTTCATGGCGTTCTTTTCAAGCTGACGAACACGTTCAGCGGAAACGCCGTAGCGATCGGCCAGTTCCTGCAACGTCGACTTGTTGTCTTCGTCCAGCCAACGGGCGCGGATGATATCCTGGCTACGTTCGTCCAGACCTTCCATTGCGTGAGTCAGTTTGTTCGCGGCCTGATCTTCCCAGTTATCTTCTTCAATGCCATCGGCAAAGTTAGAGGATTTATCCTGCAGATACAGAACCGGCGCCATCGGCTGGCTGTCGGACTCGTCGTCTGAAGACATATCAAACGTCATGTCCTGCGCCGCCATACGGGATTCCATTTCGCGCACGTCTTTGCTGGAAACACCCAGCTCACGAGCCACCATTTCAACTTCGTCCTGGTTGAACCAACCCAGACGCTGCTTGGTCTTACGCAGGTTAAAGAACAGCTTACGCTGTGCTTTAGTGGTCGCGACTTTCACGATACGCCAGTTACGCAGAACGTATTCATGGATCTCAGCTTTGATCCAGTGCACGGCGAAAGAAACCAGGCGCACACCCACTTCCGGGTTGAAGCGGCGCACGGCTTTCATCAGGCCGATATTACCTTCCTGAATCAGATCCGCCTGCGGCAGGCCATAGCCCGCGTAGTTACGAGCAATATGAACAACAAAGCGCAGGTGAGACAGGATCAGCGTTTTAGCTGCTTCCAGATCGCCCTGGTAATGCAGCTTTTCAGCCAGCGCCCGCTCCTCGTCAGCCGACAACATCGGCCACGCGTTCGCAGCCCGGATGTAAGACTCCAGGTTACCAACAGGGGCTAAAGCTAAATTTTGCATTTCTTTGGTCATTCAAATCCTCTCAATCTTTTCATCTGGCGCGTTGGCAAAAACTAATTAACAAAAACCAGTAGCAACAACCATGCCAGAGCTTATGAGCAACGAGAATATCATTCAATCTTTTATCAGACAGTGATTTTATCCACAAGTTCCATGTCGTAATGTGTATAGATTACGCACAAAATGTGACATCACAATGAATACGCCGGGAAGAGATAACAGGGACTCTTTCCCTGCAGAGCGAACTACTCAGTGCAGGGAAAGATTATACCAGAGATTTTTTAATCGGGGGTAAAGTGGCGTAAATGTTGAACCGTGGCAAGCCAGGCTGCCACCCAGCCGATCATTGAGCACACCAGCAGTAACAACAGGCACTCGTCGAATGATAAGCCATTGATATCAAACTTAGTTCCAAAGACCTGCGCCACTTCAGTCACCGCTGACGACAGACGCATCACCAAAATTTCTGACAAAATCAGTGAAAGAAATGCGCCGGAGAAACCGAGCAGCGCGCCGCCGTAAAGGAATGGGCGCAGGATAAATCCGTCCGTTGCGCCAATCAGCTTCTGCACGTTAATGGTATCGCGACGCGCAAAAATACTCAGACGCACGCTGTTACCAATGACGAGGAAGACCGCCGCCACCATCAGCACGCCAATCATCGCGGATACACGCCCCACGAGTCCCGTCAGAGCAGCCAGACGAGCAAACCAGCTGTCATCCATCCGCACTTCATCAATACCGTTGATTTGTGCAATGCGGTCGCGCAGGGTGTTCAGCGACTCCGTCCCCTGGAAGTCCAGTTTCGGGATAACTACCGCTACGGCAGGAAGCGGGTTCTCTTCCAGCATGTCCAGCGCGCCGCCAAAACCGGACCAGTTACGGAATTCGCCCAGCGCATCTTCGCGGGAAAGATAATTTACTTTCTCAACGCCCTGTTCGGCCTGCAACTGACCAACCACCCGCGCCGCCGCGTCATCATCCAGCGTTTTTTGCAGATAGACGGTGATTTGCGGCGAAGGATAATACTGGCTTGCCGCCTGGTTTACGTTTTTATAAACCATGTAGCACACGCTTGGCAGCGTCAGGGAGATGGCGATCACCATTACCGTGAGGAACGTCGCCAACGGCTTACTTTTCAAGTCCTGCAACGCGCCATGGAACGCATAGCGCACCTGCTCGTTAAAAACGTTGGTTTTACGTGAGTTCGGTTTTGGCGCGGCTTTCGCTCGTTTTGGCGCATTGCGACCACCGTCACCCGGCGCGCCGCCTGATTTACGAAAACGATCCAGTCGGCCACCGAACTGTTTAATTTGATTGATAGCGTCACGTCTATTCATGCGCCAGGCCTCCATGCAGGTGTCCATCACTCAGGACCAGCTGGCGGTAGGAGCGACGGGAGATCAGTCCAATGTCATGCGTGGCCATTAATACCGTGACCCCGACGCGGTTAAACTCTTCGAACAGGCGCAGGATCCCTTCCGACAGCGCGTCATCCAGGTTCCCCGTCGGTTCATCCGCCAGCAGTACCGCAGGTTTATTCACCACCGCGCGGGCGATACCCACGCGCTGTTGTTCACCGCCAGAGAGCTGAATCGGGAAGTTTTTCGCTTTGTCCAACAGCCCGACCTTATCCAGTGCCGCTGACACGCGACGACGAATATCGTCCCCGCTGGCGCCCGCGATGATCAGCGGGATTGCCACGTTGTCAAATACGGTTCTGTCCATCAACAGGTGGTGATCCTGAAAAATCATGCCGATCTGACGACGCAGAAACGGCACTTCACGGTTTTTCAAACGGCTGATGTCATGCCCGCTGAAGTAGATTTTCCCGGCGCTGGGCCGTTCAATTCCACAGATCAGCTTCAGCAGGGTACTTTTACCCGCACCAGAGTGGCCGGTCAGAAACGCCATCTCGCCAGGCTGCATATGGAAGGTCACTCCCTGCAGCGCTTGTCTCCCACCGAGATAGGCCTTGCTGACATGTTCAAAGCGAATCATTGTTAATCCTCTCGGGCAAAAAGTGCCTCTATAAAATCGTCCGCTTTAAACGGACGTAAATCCTCGATACGTTCGCCCACACCAATATAGCGGATAGGGATGCCAAACTGATCGGCAACCGAGAAGATGACCCCACCCTTCGCCGTACCGTCCAGCTTGGTCAGGGTGATACCGGTTAAGCCCACCGCTTCATGGAACAGTTTGGCCTGGCTTATCGCATTCTGCCCGGTACTGGCGTCGATAGTCAGCATAACTTCATGCGGCGCCTCTTCGTCGAGCTTCTTCATGACGCGAACGATTTTTTTCAGTTCTTCCATCAGGTGCGATTTGTTCTGCAAACGGCCTGCGGTATCAGCGATCAGCACGTCTACGTTACGTGCCTTCGCGGCCTGGATGGCATCAAAGATAACGGAGGCGGAATCCGCACCGGTATGCTGCGCAATCACCGGGATATTGTTACGCTGACCCCAGACCTGCAACTGCTCTACCGCTGCCGCACGGAAGGTATCGCCCGCCGCCAGCATCACCGTTTTACCCTGCTGCTCAAACTGACGCGCCAGCTTACCAATGGTAGTCGTTTTACCCACGCCGTTTACGCCAACCATTAAGATAACAAATGGCGTTTTACCCTCGACGTTCAGCGGCTCATCAACCTTCGCCAGGATCTCGCCCATCTCATCTTTCAGCAGGCCATACAGCGCTTCTGCATCTTTGAGCTGCTTGCGGCTAGCGCCTTCCGTCAGATTCGCAATAATCTTACGGGTCGTTTCTACGCCCACATCCGCAATCAGCAACTGCTCTTCCAGCTCTTCAAACAGATCATCGTCGATCTTTTTACCGCGGAACAGACTGATAAATCCGGAACCGAGGTTTTCTTTTGTTTTCAGCAGACTGCGTTTCAGACGCGCAAAGAAACCTTCTTTAGTTGGTTTTTCCTGCTCCTGGACCGCCTCTTCTTCTACCGGTTTTTCAACGGCAGGTTCTTCAACCGGCACCACCATGACGGCTTCTTCCGCCGCCTCGGCAGCCAGGGCCTGCGCTTCCAGTTCTTCGTCAGTCAGTTGCGGTTCGTTTTCGGCTTCTTCTTCAACCGCCTCGACGATTTCGACAGTTTCCGCTTCAGCCTGCCACTCTTCGGCAGAAACATCTGCGGTTTTCACCTCTTCCGGCAGCGGCAATTCTTCGCGTTCGATAACCGCCGCCGCAGGGGTTTCCACTTCAGGTTCAACAGTGGATTCAGCAACCGCCTCAGCCTCCGGCTGCGGTTGCCCGGCAACAGGCGCTGCTTCCGGCTGCAGTTTTTCGATTTCAGCAACTTGTTCCGTGACTTCAACAACTTCAGCAGCAAAGGCTTGTGTTTGTGCCTCGCTACGGGTTTCCTCGGCGCGCGGCTGTTCGTCAACGACGGTAGTTTCTTCAGCAACCGGTTGTTGTTCTTCGTTTTTTAGTTCTGTCTCGTTTTCCGGTGCCTGCTCTTTTTGACCAAAGCCCAGCCAGGAAAAAAAGCCACGTTTTTTCTCTTTCGCCATTTGCGACTACACTCCCCCGCTGTTGCTTCATGGCACAGCGTCAACGCTATGTACATAGCAGCTAAAAAAATGATGAAATAGTCTATCACTTATACCCAATGAATTTCGAGTTACGTCAAGGCGGCAAGCGCACGAATCCCGATGAGCTTACTTTTAGTAAGTGATTCGGGTGAGTAAGTGCAGCCAACGAAGAGGTAACTTGAAAGGCGAAGGGTTAACTTAACTCACATCACCGCCTGGAATGACATGCTATAGGCGGATTGAGCAATAATAGAAATGAAAAAACCGAATCACTCTGGTAGCGGCCAGATCCGCATTATTGGCGGGCAATGGCGTGGCCGTAAACTCCCGGTTCCGGACAGCCCCGGCCTGCGCCCGACCACTGACCGCGTACGCGAAACCTTATTTAACTGGTTGGCCCCGGTAATGGTCGATGCACATTGCCTGGACTGCTTCGCCGGCAGCGGCGCGTTGGGGCTGGAAGCTCTCTCTCGCTATGCGGCAAATGCGACGCTTCTGGAGATGGATCGCGCGGTATCGCAGCAGTTGCAAAAGAATCTTGCTACGCTGAAGGCAAATCATGCCCGCGTCGTCAACACCAATACGCTGGCGTTTCTGGCCCAACCTGGTACGCCGCATAACGTGGTGTTCGTTGATCCGCCGTTTCGCAAAGGATTACTGGAAGAAACTTTAACGCTTCTGGAAACCCATGGTTGGCTGGCAGATGAAGCGTATATTTACGTTGAGAGCGAAGTCGAAAACGGCCTGCCGCCGGTTCCGGTAAACTGGTCGCTATACCGTGAAAAAGTGGCAGGACAGGTCGCCTACCGCCTGTATCAACGTGAAGCACAAGGAGAGCACGATGCTAATTAATCTGGGACGTCTGTTGATGCTCTGCGTCTGGGCATTTTTATTACTGAATATTTTCCAACCCTTCCCACGCCCGCTTAACATCTTCGTTAACGTCGCGCTGATCTTTATGGTGCTGATGCACGGCATGCAATTGGCGCTGCTAAAAAGCACCATGCCAAAAGATGGCCCGCAGATGACCAGCGGGGAGAAAATCCGCATTTTCCTGTTCGGCGTCTTTGAGCTGCTGGTCTGGCAGAAGAAGATTAAGGACCAGTTGAAGAAGTAACTGGGATGTTTTCGCCCGGCGGCGCGTTGCGAGCCGGGGCGACAAAATTTGTAGGCCGGATAAGGCGTAACCGCCATCCGGCATCAGTCAGATGAAACCTTAGCGTTCAGCCGTAAAATCAATAAAACGCGAACCTTTATAACTCAGCGTGCCCTTGTCTCCGACCGTTAGCGCATGGTACTGCCGGGCATCCAGGCGAAACGTCTGCTCCAGACCGCCGCTTTGCGGCTTAAAGCTGGCTTCATAGCGCATGCTGGTTCCTGCCGGGCTCACTTCCTGTTGACGGGATCGCCGATCGTTAAGTGGTTTTTCCCGCTTATTACTCACTACCACCTGCTTTTGCACCAGCGGTGCTGCATCGTTATCCGCTTTTTCACGCCGCTGCTGGACAAAGCGAAACGACGCGGCGACAACAATTAAGACAATGATAACAATGAAAAAAAGCGGCGGTTTGCTCATAGTATTAACCCATCAGAAAATGCGGAAATAAGCATACATTGCCTGTTATGGTGTTGTCATCTGGCAGTGTCGACCTCTACACTGAACAATAGAGCCGTAAGCACCCCGCTTACGAAAAAATAACGAATTCAAGGAACTAAGATGCTTTGGTCGTTTATCGCTGTCTGCCTTTCCGCATGGTTGTTCGTGGATGCTTCCTATCGTGGGCCCGCCTGGCAACGCTGGGTCTTTAAACCCCTCACTTTACTCCTGCTGGCGCTGCTGGCCTGGCAGGCGCCAATGTTTAACGCCATCAGCTATCTGGTGCTGGCAGGGCTGCTTGCCTCACTGCTGGGCGATGCGCTGACGCTGTTGCCGCGCCAACGTCTGCTCTACGCCGTGGGGGCGTTTTTCCTCTCGCACCTGCTGTATACCATCTACTTCGCCAGCCAAATGACGCTGTCGTTCTTCTGGCCTTTGCCATTGGTATTGGTGGTGCTGGGGGCGTTGCTGATCGCCATCATCTGGACACGGCTGGAAGAGCTGCGTTTAGCCATCTGTACTTTTATCGGCATCACGCTGATGATGGTCTGGATGGCGGGCGAACTGTGGTTCTTCCGTCCCACTGGCCCCGCGCTGTCGGCATTCCTCGGTGCCTCATTATTGTTCATCGGCAATTTTGTCTGGCTGGGTAGCCATTATCGCCGCCGCTTCCGCGCCGATAACGCCATTGCCGCCGCCTGCTACTTCGCCGGACATTTCCTGATTGTTCGTTCGTTGTATCTCTAATATCGCTTGACTCTGGAGTCGACTCCAGAGTGTATCCTTCGGTTAATACGAAATGATTATTAACCGGAGGATGCCATGTCGACGCCCGATGCCCCTGGCAAAAAAGCCCCACAATTTTCTTCATTCAAGCCAGCGCCAGCCCCAAAAAAGGCGGACGACTGCTGCTGCGAAGGAAGTTGCTCCACCCCAACCACCGTATCCGAAAGCGTAATGGGCACCCGTTATTCCTGGAAAGTGGCAGGAATGGACTGTGCCGCCTGCGCCCGAAAAGTGGAAAATGCGGTCCGCCAGGTGAGCGGCGTCAACCAGGTCCAGGTGCTGTTCGCCACCGAAAAACTGGTCGTCGACGCGGGTTCTGATATCCGTCAGCAAGTTGAAAGCGCGGTACAAAAGGCAGGTTATACCCTACGCGATGAACAAGCGCCGGAAGCCGCCCCCGAATCACGTCTGAAAGAGAACCTGCCGCTGATTTCGCTGATAATCATGATGGCGATTAGCTGGGGGCTGGAGCAGTTCAATCATCCTTTCGGTCAGATAGCGTTTATCGCCACCACGCTGGTCGGCTTGTATCCCATTGCCCGCCAGGCCCTGCGTCTGATGAAAACCGGCAGCTACTTCGCCATTGAAACGTTGATGAGCGTGGCCGCGATTGGCGCACTGTTTATCGGCGCGACGGCGGAAGCCGCCATGGTGCTACTGCTGTTTTTAATTGGCGAGCGCCTGGAAGGGTGGGCCGCCAGCCGCGCCCGCAAAGGTGTTAGCGCATTGATGGCACTCAAGCCAGAAACCGCCACGCGCCTGCGTAATGGCGAACGCGAAGAGGTCGCAATCAATACGCTCCGGCCTGGCGATGTTATTGAAGTTGCCGCCGGTGGACGTTTACCCGCCGACGGTAAGCTGGTCTCCGGTTTTGCCAGCTTTGATGAAAGCGCCCTGACCGGCGAATCGATCCCGGTTGAACGCGCCACCGGCGAGAAAGTCCCGGCGGGGGCCACCAGCGTAGATCGTCTGGTTACGCTGGAAGTGCTCTCCGAGCCGGGCGCCAGCGCTATCGATCGCATTCTGAAGCTGATTGAAGAAGCGGAAGAACGCCGCGCCCCCATTGAGCGCTTTATTGACCGTTTCAGCCGAATTTATACCCCCGCTATTATGGCGGTTGCGCTGCTGGTTACCCTCGTCCCGCCGCTGCTGTTTGCCGGCTCCTGGCAGGAGTGGATTTATAAAGGACTGACGCTGTTGCTGATTGGCTGCCCGTGCGCGCTGGTTATCTCAACTCCCGCAGCGATTACCTCTGGTCTTGCCGCCGCGGCGCGTCGTGGCGCATTAATCAAAGGCGGCGCCGCGCTGGAACAGTTGGGCAGAGTCACGCAGGTGGCGTTTGATAAAACCGGCACCCTGACCATCGGTAAACCGCGCGTGACGGCGATCCATCCGGCAAGCGGTATAAATGAGGCTGAACTGCTGGCGCTGGCAGCGGCGGTAGAGCAAGGCGCGACGCACCCACTGGCGCAGGCGATTGTTCGGGAAGCGCAAACGCGCGAGCTGACTATTCCTGTCGCGAAAGAACAGCGGGCGCTGGTTGGCTCCGGAATAGAAGCACTGGTCAACGGCGAGCGCGTGCTGATTTGCGCCGCCGGTAAGCAGCCTGCCGATGCCTTTGCCGGACAGATAAGCGAGCTGGAAAGCGCGGGCCAGACGGTGGTGCTGGTGCTGCGTAACGATACCGTTCTCGGCGTACTGGCCCTACAGGATACGTTGCGCGACGACGCCCGCACTGCCATCAGCGAGCTCAATCAGATCGGCGTGAAAGGGGTGATCCTGACCGGTGATAACCCACGCGCGGCAGCAGCCATTGCCGGGGAGCTGGGTCTGGAATTCAAAGCGGGGTTATTGCCGGAGGATAAGGTGCGAGCCGTTACCTCTCTCAACCAACAGTCGCCGCTGGCAATGGTCGGCGACGGCATCAACGACGCCCCGGCGATGAAAGCGGCGACCATCGGCATTGCCATGGGTAGCGGAACCGACGTCGCGCTGGAAACCGCCGATGCCGCCCTGACCCACAACCGTCTGCGTGGTCTGGTGCAAATGATTCAGCTGGCGCGCTCCACCCACGCCAATATTCGCCAGAACATTGCGATTGCGCTGGGTTTGAAGGGGATTTTCCTCATCACCACGCTGCTCGGTATAACCGGACTGTGGCTGGCGGTGCTGGCTGATACGGGGGCGACGGTGCTGGTGACCGCGAACGCGCTGCGGTTGTTGCGTAAAGGATAATGAGTGTGTCGGATGCGGCGTTGCCCTATCCGGCCTACAGGTTACACCGTCTTTGTAGGCCGGATGGCGCTTCGCTTAATGACCTTTGCGCACTAAATAGCGGTACGGCAGCGAGTCGGTCTCTTTGGCTACCAGTTCATGCTCCATAAAGGTACAGAAACCGGGAATGTCGCGGGTTGTCGCCGGATCGTCGGCGACAATCAGCAGCGTTTCACCCGCCTGCATACCGCGCACGGTTTTACGCACCATCATTACAGGTTCCGGGCAGCGTAGTCCCTGGGCATCAAGCGTATGGTCGGGAGAGGTAAACAGATCGCTCATCGTAGTCTCATTCATGCAAAAACGGCGTTATTTTACGCTCTGTTGTGGCGTAAGCCAATCAGGTTAACGATTGCGTGAAAAACAACCATTGCAATGTGCTCTTAAAGCAGTATCATGCGACGGTTTTTTATTGGGTTCCCTCACCCCATCCAACAAAAAGGTCACAATATGACTCCGTTTACACAATCTCAGCGCGTAAAAGCGTTGTTTTGGCTATCGCTATTTCATCTGCTGGTGATCACCTCCAGCAACTATCTGGTACAGCTACCGATCTCCATTTTTGGTTTCCATACCACATGGGGCGCTTTTAGCTTTCCGTTTATTTTCCTCGCGACCGACCTGACCGTGCGTATTTTTGGCGCGCCGTTGGCACGACGTATCATCTTTGCGGTGATGATCCCCGCGCTGCTGATCTCCTATGTTGTTTCATCACTGTTCTATATGGGATCGTGGCAGGGATTCGGCGCGCTGCTGCACTTTAACCTGTTTGTCGCCCGTATCGCCGCCGCCAGCTTTATGGCTTACGCGCTGGGACAAATTCTGGATGTGCATGTCTTTAACCGCCTGCGTCAGAGCCGTCGCTGGTGGCTGGCGCCGACGGCTTCCACGCTGTTTGGCAACATCAGCGATACGTTGGCCTTTTTCTTTATCGCTTTCTGGCGCAGCCCGGATGCCTTTATGGCCGAGCACTGGATGGAAATCGCGCTGGTCGACTACTGCTTCAAAGTACTGATCAGCATTATTTTCTTCCTGCCGATGTACGGCGTGCTGCTGAATATGTTACTGAAAAGGTTGGCAGATAAATCTGAAATATCTGCATTGCAGACGAGTTAAAGGTTCATTTTCCGAGTTGTGATAAGATGGTCGAATGAGCCGTTATGGCCGTTTATCGAAAGGAAGAAGTCAATGCGCAATCTGGTTAAATATGTCGGTATTGGCCTGCTGGTTATGGGGCTTGCGGCCTGTGATAATAGCGATACAAAAGCGCCGGCAGAGGGTGCCGCCGCAGAGAGTAGCGCCACCGGACAACCGGTCAGCCTGCTGGACGGCAAACTCAGTTTTTCCCTGCCAGCGGATATGACCGATCAGAGCGGCAAGCTGGGCACCCAGGCAAACAATATGCACGTGTATTCTGACGCAACCGGCCAGAAAGCGGTGATTGTGATTGTCGGCGACAATACCAACGAAGATCTTGCCGTACTGGCAAAACGTCTGGAAGATCAGCAGCGTAGCCGCGACTCGCAGTTGCAGGTCGTCACCAATAAATCTATTGAGCTGAAAGGCCACACGCTGCAACAGTTAGACAGCATCATCTCGGCCAAAGGCCAGACCGCATACTCTTCCGTAGTGCTGGGTAAAGTGGACAACCAACTGCTGACGCTGCAAATCACGCTGCCGGCTGACGATCAGCAAAAAGCGCAAACGACCGCAGAAAACATCATTAACACGCTGGTTATCCAGTAACGGTTAAGACGAAGACTCGGCCTCCGGTGACGCCACCTGAGGCCGTTTTTTTAGCCGCCAGGTCAGCAGTAGCGCTACCGCCACCAGCCCGGCCGCCGCCAGGTAGATAACCGGTACGCCCGCCCACGTCATGACCAGCCCGGCCAGCGGCCCGGTAACGCCCAGCGATAAATCCATAAACACCGTATAGGTCGCCAGCGCAGCGCCCTGATTTTGCTGCGGGACGGCTTTTACCGCCACCACGCCCAGCGCCGGGAAAACCAACGAGAACCCGGCACCTGCCAGCAGAACGCCGATTTTCGCCATCCACGGCATGGAGGCCATGCCGACCAGCAGCAGTCCAACAATCTCGACGCTAAAGCAGATCATCGCGACATTGAGCCCACCTAACCGGTTGATACCATTTGGGAATAACAAGCGAGTGCCCACAAACGTACAGCTAAAAAGCGTCAGCGCAAAAGCTGCGCCGTCCCAGCCTTTAGCATCATAAAACAGCGTGATAAAGGTGGCGATCACGCCAAATCCGGCGGAGGCCAGCGCCAGCGCCATGCCGTACAACCAAACGCGCCCAAGCACAGCGCGAAACGGTAACGGCTTGCCTTTGCTGGCCTTCACCGCCGGTCGAGGGAGCGCCAAAAGTATCGCCAGCAGCGCCACGCCCATCACGGTCAGCGCCAGTCCCTGTAAGCCACCCCAGGCGTAACACAATACGCCCAGCGGGGCACCTATCGCCATCGCGCCATAGGTCACGATGCCGTTCCACGAAATCACCCGTCCGATGTGCATTGAGCCAACAACTCCCACGCCCCATAGCGTAGAGCCGGTGCCGGCAAAGCTTTGCCCGATGCCCAGAATCACCCGCCCGATGCATAACAGCAACAAACTTACCAGCGGCCAACCTTGGGTTGAGGCTGCCAGCAGGTAACCCAGGCCACTTAAAAAGCAGCCGCACAGTCCGAATACCACGATTTTTTTCGGCCCCAGCAGATCGGCATAGCGACCGGCATGAGGGCGGCTCAGCAGCGTGGCGAAATATTGCAGGCTGATGACCAGTCCCGCCCAGAAGGCGCTAAATCCCATCACATCATGGACATAGCCGGGCAATACCGCGAGCGGCAGGCCGATGGTCAGATAGCTGGCGAAGTTAAACATCACCACCGAAACAATGCGCAGATTAAGGCGCAAACCGCTTAGCGTCGGTTCAGCGACGGGTTCGGGCATGGAAGGTCACCACATTTTCACAACAGTGTTTCATTTCTACCATGTTGCAGACCATAAATCAGCAGCCAGTTTAGGAATAACAGACGCAAGCCAACCGCTACACTTAATGCAAAAACGCAAACAGGAAGAAAACATGACAACCGCTCAGCCCGATAAAACGGGTATGCATATTCTGCTCAAACTGGCCGCTTTGGTGGTGATCCTCGCGGGCATCCATGCCGCGGCGGATATCATTGTGCAACTGTTGCTGGCGCTCTTTTTTGCCATCGTATTGAACCCGCTGGTCACCTGGTTTATTCGCCGAGGGGTGCGTCGCCCGGTAGCCATTACGTTAGTGGTCGTGGTAATGCTGATTGTTCTTACGGCGCTGGTTGGCGTGCTGGCATCGTCGATCACTGAGTTCATGGCCATGCTGCCAAAATACAATAAGGAACTGACGCGCAAAGTTCTGTATCTGCAAGAAATGGTCCCCTTTCTGAACCTGCATATGTCCCCGGAGCGCATGTTGCAGCGTATGGACTCCGACAAACTGATGACCTTCACGACCACGCTAATGACGAGTCTTTCCGGCGCCATGGCCAGCGTCGTCCTGCTGGTAATGACGGTCGTCTTTATGCTGTTTGAAGTGCGCCACGTTCCCTATAAGCTGCGCTTCGCGTTAAACAATCCGCAGATTCATATTGCGGGGCTGCATCGGGCGCTGAAGGGCGTTTCACACTATCTGGCGCTGAAAACGTTGCTCAGCTTATGGACCGGCGCCATTGTCTGGCTCGGGCTGGCGCTGATGGGGATTCAGTTTGCTCTGATGTGGGGCGTGCTGGCATTCCTGCTAAACTACGTGCCCAACATTGGCTCGGTCATTTCCGCCGTCCCGCCCATGATTCAGGCGCTGCTGTTCAACGGCATTTACGAATGCGTGCTGGTTGGCGCGCTGTTTCTGGTCGTGCATATGGTGATTGGTAATATTCTCGAACCCCGTATGATGGGGCACCGCCTGGGATTATCGACGCTGATCGTCTTTCTCTCCCTGTTGGTATGGGGATGGCTGCTCGGCCCGGTCGGCATGTTACTCTCCGTGCCGTTAACCAGCGTGTGTAAAATCTGGATGGAAACCACCAAAGGCGGCAGCAAACTGGCAATTTTGCTCGGACCTGGCAGGCCCAAAAGTCGATTACCGGGATAAACTTGCAAATGGCACGTGAAGAATGATACACAACCCCATTATTACTAAAGGTTAGTCCTGATATGTATCAGCTCGTTCTTGGGAAAGTTTCTGTTTTAAGCGCTGGCGAACTGCCTGCCGCGATGAAAGAGCAAGCGCCGCAAGGTGCTCGCCGGGCACGCTGGCTGGCAGGCCGTGTGCTGCTTTCCCATGCCCTTTCGCCATTGCCGGACATTGTCTACGGCGAGCAAGGAAAACCCGCTTTTCCCGCTGACACGCCGCTGTGGTTCAATCTCAGCCATAGCGGCGATGACATCGTCCTGCTGCTCAGCGACGAAGGGGAAGTCGGCTGCGATATTGAAGTTATTCGCCCCCGCGATAACTGGCAGTCGCTGGCTAATACGGTATTCAGTCTTGGGGAACATGCTGAAGTTGAAGCCGAACGCCCGGAGCAACAGCTGGCGGCGTTCTGGCGCATCTGGACGCGCAAAGAAGCCATAGTAAAACAGCGTGGCGGCAGCGCCTGGCAAATCGTCAGCGTCGATAGCACCGCGCTGACCTCCTCACTCTCCGTCAGCCAGTGCCAGATCGATACCCTGAGCCTGGCGGTGTGCACCCCCACGCCATTTACCCTGACCGCCGACGCCGTGCAGCGTCTGGAAGCCTTAGCGTAAATTTTCCGGGAAGTTTTTCGGCAACTCACTCGCCGCGCAGGCAATCACGTCGTCATTATCTGCCCCGCAGTCGCGCACGAAGGTGATGGTCGCGAACTCATCAATCACCTCGGTTGGATACGCCGGACCCGCATCGCGATACGACATCATCAGCGGAATATGATCATTCTGGAAGCACACCGTTTTTTCCGGATTGTTGATCACCCAGCGCGGGAAAAAGATGGTGCCGTGAAAAAGTTTGTCACCCAGGTTTACGATCAGGCTGACGTCGGTCCCGGTCGGTTCGGTCCAGGAAATTTTATAAACACTCTCCCCTACCCGCACAATATACGCCCGCTGATCTTTCACCCAACGATTACCCACAATACCGCTGTGAATGCGGTAATCCAGCGTGGTCTCATTTTTTACGTAGATCTCGTAATTCCAGCCATTATCGTAGGTATAGACCAGATGTTTGCCGACAAATCCGCTCAAATCATGTTTATCAAAAGCGCTCATGTTCGTTCTCCTCTTACTTGATGCGAGGATCTTAACGCTTCAAAAATTGGATGAATAACGCTATGTTTACATCATATTCATTCAATTTTTAGATGAGTTATGCACAAAACAACCCTTGAGCAATGGGCCCTGTTGGAGAAAGTGGTGGAACTGGGCAGCTTTGCGAAAGCCGCGGAAGAGACCAACCGTAGCCAGTCATCGGTAAGCTACAATCTGGCGCTATTGCAGGAGCGACTCGGCGTGACGCTGCTGACGCCGGAAGGCCGCAGGGCGGTGTTGACCCCGGCGGGCGAGCTGTTGCTAGCTCAGGTCAAACCGTTACTGAAGGCCTTTTTATGGGTGGAGACCCGGGCAGCAACGCTGCAAAACGGCACGCGAACACGGCTGGATTTGCTGGTAGATAGCATCTTCCCACGCAGACGCCTGTTCGCAATCCTCAAACAGTTTCAGCAGGCGTGGCCGCAAACGCAGGTGCGGCTGACCGAGGTACTGGAAAATGCAGACGACAGGCTGGCAGCGCATGCCGATGCGGACGTAATGGTCCTGACCCGGCGTCAGGATGTGACCGGGCGTGGTGAATGGCTGATGAACATTGACTTCGTGGCCGTTGCCCATCGCGATCACCCACTCTGCACGCTGAATGCGCCGCTGGATGAAGACGCATTACGCGCGTGGCCACTGATTCGCATTGCCGATCGCGACAACCCGCAGCAACCGGTTCGCGATGCCTGGACCTTCTCTACCATTGATGCCGCGATTGATGCAGTGATGTATCAGGTCGGTTACGGCTGGCTGCCTGAGGAGCGTATTCAGACGCAACTGGCCCAGGGGCTTTTACGTCCGCTGCCGTTAAGCCATGGCGCTCGCCGCGCCACGCCGCTGCATCTGATCGTTAAAGATACTCTCGCGCCGCTGGATGAGCAGGTGAGCACGCTACTGCGTTTATTGCGGGAGCATTAACCTTTTCCCCAGAGGCCGAACGTGTGTTACAAAATACGCTAATTCCCGCATTCTCTGTGCGTCAACGCGCCACATGAAAGGTTAATTGCAGATGCAACGAGTCACCATTACCCTCGATGACGATTTACTTGAAACGCTCGACGGCCTGAGCCAGCGCCGTGGCTACAACAACCGTTCCGAAGCGATTCGCGATATTCTGCGCGGGGCGCTGGCGCAAGAAACCACCCAGGAGCACGGCACCCAGGGCTTCGCGGTACTCTCGTATGTTTATGAGCATGAGAAGCGCGACCTGGCGAGCCGTATTGTTTCCACCCAGCACCACCACCATGATTTATCGGTCGCCACATTACATGTGCATATCAACCATGACGACTGCCTGGAAATCGCCGTGCTGAAAGGCGACATGGGCGATGTACAGCATTTTGCCGATGACGTCATTTCCCAGCGCGGCGTACGCCACGGTCATTTGCAGTGCCTGCCGAAAGAAGAGTGATTGCCTGTTTCGTTGCCGGATGGCGGCTGCGCCTTATCCGGCCTACGTCCGTTACCGTCTGTAGGCCGGGCAAGCGAAGCGCCCCCGGCAATGATGATTACGCCATCGTGCCAATCGTCTTGCGAAAACGCAGCAGCGCTATCAGGAAGAACGCACCGCCAATCGCCAGCAGCGTCAGGAACTGCGGCCAGACGATGCTAAACCCCGCCCCGCGATAAAGTATCGCCTGCGCGAGGCTGACAAAGTGGGTGGTCGGCATGGTCAACATAATGTCCTGCACCGCCTGCGGCATGCTTTCACGCGGCGTGGATCCGCCGGAGAGCATCTGTAACGGCAGTAGCACCAGAATCATCAGCAGCCCCAGTTGCGGCATGGAACGCGCCAGCGTACCCATAAAAATGCCGATCGAGGTGGTGGCGAACAGGCTCAGCGCCACGCCCAGCATAAACAGCGGTATCGAGCCTTCAATTGGCACCCCGAGCACGCCTTTTACCATCAGCATCAGCGACAGACCGGAAACCACCAGCACCACCAGTCCCATCGACCAGATTTTCGCCATCATTATCTCAAACGGTGTCACCGGCATCACCAGCAGGTGCTCAATGGTCCCATGTTCGCGCTCGCGGATCAGCGCCGACCCGGTAAGCACAATCGCCAGCATAGTGATGTTGTTGATGATCGCCATTACCGCGCCAAAGCGGGCTGGCTCCAGATTGGGGTTAAAGCGCATGCGCATTTCCAGCGCCACCGGCGGCTCATTATTGTCGCGGTAACGCGCCACAAAACTATTCACTTCACCGCTAATGATATTCTGGATATAGCTGTTGCCGGTGAAGGCCTGGCTCATCCGCGTGGCATCGACGTTGACCTGGATATCCGGCTGTCGCCCGGCCAGCACATCACGCTGAAAATCAGGCGGAATGTTCACGGCGAAGGTGTAGCGACCGGCATCCAGCCCGGCATCCATCTCATCGGCGGTGATCATCTCCGGCGGCAAAAACCACGGGCGATAAAAGCTGTTCACAATCCGGTTCGACAACTGCGACTGGTCCATATCCGCGATGGCAATCGGCGCCAGATGCAGCGACCCCGGCAGGACAGTTGCGGAGGAGTAAACCGAAATCGTGAAGGCGAAAACGATCAGCGTCAGCATCGCTTTGTCACCCAGCAGACTGCGTAACTCTTTGATGCCAAGGTTATAAATATTGCGTAATCGGCGCATCACCCCTCCTGTTTTTTCAGCAGTAATACGCTCAGACCAACCACTACCGGAATGGCGATTGCCAGCGGGATAAATAGCTGCCAAAGATCCGCCAGATCCAGCGCTTTAGAGAACGTCCCGCGCGCAATGGTCAGAAAATGGCTGGTCGGATAAATTTCACCAATCCAGCGTCCCGGCCCTTCCAACGAGGCCACCGGATCGATCATCCCGGAAAACTGCGTCGCCGGGATCAGCGTAATAATCGCCGTACCAAAAATGGCGGCGATCTGGCTTTTCATAAACGTAGAGATTAACAAGCCCAGTCCGGTAGCAATGGTGACGTACAGCAGCGCGGCCAGCGTCAGCGTTAAAAAGCTGCCCTTATGTGGGACGCCGAAGACAAACACCGACAGCGCACATAGCAGCAGGAAGTTCAGCATTCCCAGCACGATGTAAGGCAACTGTTTGCCGAGCAAAAACTCGCTGCGGGTGGTGGGCGTAACGTACAGGTTGATAATCGACCCCAGCTCTTTTTCGCGCACCACACTGAGTGCGCTGAGCATGGAGGGAATCATCATCAACAGCAGCGGGATCACCGCCGGAACAATCGCCGGCAGGCTCTTCACATCCGGGTTGTAACGATAGCGCGTCTCGATGGTCATCAGCCCGTTTTTCCCACTGGCATTGGGCTGACGCGCCATCACATCCTGCAGCCAGGTCTGGTGCATCGCCTGTACATAGCCTCTGACCGTTTCTGCGCGGCTCGGCATCGCCCCATCAACCCAGACACCAATCTTCACCGGCGTTCCACGCGCGATGTCGCGGCCAAAATTGGGCGGGATTTCAATGGCTACCGCCACCTCGCCCGAACGCATCCGTTTGTCCAGTTCGTCATAACTGGTGAGCGGCGGCTGCTCGATAAAATAGCGCGACCCCGCCAGATTCAACGTCCACGCCTGGCTACTGACGGTCTGGTCACGATCGAGCACCGAAAAACGCAGGTTTTCCACATCCATACTGATGCCGTAGCCCATAATCAGCATCAGGATCACCGTCCCCATCAGCGCCAGCGTGGAGCGCACCGGATCGCGTCGCAGCTCCAGCGCTTCACGCCGGCTGTAGCTGAACAAACGCCGCAGGCTAAAGCCCTGGCGTGGCGGCTGATTATTTTCATGTACCACCGACGCATCCGCTTGCGAAAGCGTCGTCTCCGGCGCCGGGCCTGCGGCCTCCTGTAACCAGGAGATAAACGCCTCTTCCAGACTGGCGGCACCGCGCTGCTTCACCAGTTCCTGCGGCGTGCCGCTGGCCAGCACTTTTCCGGCGTGCATCAGCGACATGCGATCGCAGCGCTCCGCTTCGTTCATAAAGTGGGTGGAGATAAAAATGGTCACTTTATCCTGCCGCGACAAATCGACCATCAATTGCCAGAACATGTCCCTCGCCACCGGATCGACTCCGGAGGTCGGCTCATCAAGAATGAGCATTTCCGGGCGATGAATCACCGCCACCGCCAGCGACAGGCGTTGACGGATCCCCAACGGCAGCGCGCCGGGCAACGCGTCTTCGACATCGGTCAGGCTAAAGCGCTCGCTCATCTCTTGTACGCGCTCAGGGATTTCTGCCTCAGGGATATGGAACAGCCGCGCGTGTAGTTCGAGGTTTTGCCGCACGGTCAGCTCGCTGTAGAGCGAGAACGCCTGTGACATATAGCCTACCCGGCGGCGGGTATCGATATTCTTCGGATCAACCGCTTGCCCAAACAGCCATGCCTCGCCTTCGCTTGCGGGCAGCAGTCCTGTGAGCATCTTCATGGTGGTAGATTTGCCGCAGCCATTGGAGCCGAGAAAACCGAAGATTTCCCCGCGCGGAATGCGAAAGTTAACGTGGTCAACGGCGACGAACTTGCCGAAGCGCATAGTCAAATCTTTCGCCTCAATGGCAATCTCTTCCCGCTCAGCGTGATACGGCGGGATCACCACCGGTTTGTGCGCCTGACGCTGGGCTTCGGGTAACAGCGCGATAAACGCCTGCTCCAGCGTGTCGCTGGCGGTTTGTTCCCGTAGCTGCTGCGCGCTCCCGGTGGCTAACACTTCCCCGGCGTTCATCGCCACCAGCCAGTCAAAGCGCTCGGCTTCTTCCATGTAGGCGGTCGCAACCAGCACGCTCATGTTGGTCTGGCGCTGGCGAATACTGTCAATCAGATCCCAGAACTGAGCGCGGGACAGGGGGTCGACCCCGGTGGTGGGTTCATCGAGAATTAATAGCTCCGGGTCGTGGATCAACGCGCAGCACAGCCCCAGTTTTTGTTTCATCCCCCCCGAGAGTTTCCCGGCAGGACGATCGCGAAACGGCGCCAGGCCGGTACTGTTCAGTAGCTCGGTAATCCGCGCTTCGCGCTCCGCTTTATCATGACCAAACAGGCGGGCAAAGAAATCGACGTTCTCATATACCGACAGCGTGTGGTACAGGTTTTTCCCCAGCCCCTGCGGCATCCAGGCAATGCGCGGGCAGACATCCCGGCGGTGCTGCGGGTCGCGCATATCGCCGCCCAGCACCATCACGTTACCGTGTTCAATGACCCGCGCGCCGGAGATGAGCGACAACAAGCTCGATTTCCCCACGCCATCCGGGCCAATCAACCCCACCATGCAACGGGCAGGAATATCCAGCGTGATATTGTTCAGCGCGACCGTTTTCCCGTAATGCTGACTCACGCCGTCAAGGTGCGCCACGGGAGGAACAGGAACCAGCGCCAGATGCGTCATTGCGGCAACCTCACCATCAGGTCGTCAGGCCAGGCGCGATTTTCATCGACACGCACCCACGCCATGCCCGGCAGACCGGTTTTCACGTACTCGAGATGCTGCTGCAACAGCTCTGGCGGGATACGCGCTTTGACGCGGAACATCAGCTTCAGCCGTTCATCGCTGGTTTCCACCGTTTTCGGCGTGAACTGCGCGACGCTGGCCACAAAGCTGATGGTCGCCGGAATGCGCAGATCCGGCGCGGCATCCAGCACCAGTCGTGCTTCGCCGCCAATCTTCAGTAAACCAGCCTGTTCGGTAGGTAAGAAGAACGTCATGTAGACATCGCTGAGATCGACCATATTCAGCACGCGCCCACCCGCGGAAAGCACCTCGCCTGGTTCGGCTACGCGATACTGTACGCGACCGTCGCGCGGAGCTTTCAGCTCGCTGTCATCAATATCAGCGGCAATGCGACGTTCGGTAGCCTGTGCGGCCTCTACGCGGGTCTGCGCCTGAATGATGCTGGTACGAGCGGCTTCAATCGCCGCTTTGGCCGCAGAGACCTGCGCCTTTGCCGACTCCAGCGCGGCACGTGCGCTTTCTGCCGCGGCCCGATCGTCATCCAGTTGTTGCTCGGACACCGCCCCTCGCTGGGATAGCGAACGGGAACGCACGTGACGTTTAGAGACCGACTGCAGTTCCGCCTCACGCTGTTTTACCACCGACTGCGCGGCGCGCATTTCACTTTGCCGCTGTTCCAGCAACGCCCGCGCCGCCGCCACCGCGCTTTCGGCTTCTTTGATTTGCGCGATCGCCTCCAGCCGCTGTTCCTGCAGCACGCGGGTATCCATTTTCGCCAGCACCTCGCCCTGACGGACAAACTGCCCTTCCGAAACGAGGATGGTATCAATACGCCCGGCAATCTTAGTGGCAATATCCACTTCGGTGGCTTCAATTCTGCCGTTGCTGGCTGCAAACCCCTCCGGTATTCCCGCAGGGCGCAGCGTCCACCAGGCTATCGCGGCCACCACCACAAGAACACCCGCTCCCCACCACATCAGATGACGCTTAAACTTATCCATATTCGACCCGCCGTAATCCCTGTTATCAAACGTTGCGTGTCACAAAGCCCACTGAACAGCTATTCAGCGGGAGATTCCATCCGGGATGAGAAGGAATGAAAAACAATGGCCATTGAGCGAGCAGGCGTTAAGGCAACGCGCGCCGCGAAGGAAGTGAATGACGAAAATGCTGTGAAATCGGGTAGTAATGTTGTCATCATCAGCGTTCCTGGCCGGAAATGAAACACGCATACTCATAACTGCTGTCTATTGAATACTAACACCTGGATTCAATATGTCTATTCGGTTGTAGTGGGGATATCGCCGCCGACAAAGCATGTCCGGTGATCCGCTCACCGGACACGTTCTGGGTTTAATAAGCCTGCTGGTAAAGCCGCAACGCATCATCTTCATTAAGCGTAACGGGATTATTGCCCAGCAAGCGGGTCTGCTGCATGGCATCCTGCGCCAATATCGCCAGACCGTCTGCGGGAACACCAACGTCACGCAGCCTGTTGGGCGCCCCGGTTGCCGCAATAATGCTTACCATCCCGGCAATAAACGACTGGGCATCGATATCCACGTTTCCTGTCACCTGTGCCCCAATGACGGGAGCCAGCTCGGCATAAAGTGGGGCCGTTACCGCCACGTTAAACTGCAGCACCGGAACCAACATTAGCGCATTCGACAAGCCGTGCGGGATATGGTGTCTGGCACCCAAGGGATAAGCCAGTGCATGCACCGCCGCCACCGGAGAGTTAGCAAAAGCCTGTCCCGCCAGCATCGCGCCCAGCAGCACATTTTCTCGCGCTTCACGGTTGTGCCCGTCACGGCATGCGGTCACCAGTTGGCGACTGATTAAACGTAACGCTTCGCGGGCCAGCGCGTCCGAGAGTGGGTTTTTCTTATGCTTGCCGGTATAGGCCTCAATCGCATGCACCATCGCATCTATCCCGGCGGCGGCAGTATGGACAGGAGGAAGTCCCAGGGTCAGTTGCGCATCCAATAGCACCAAATCGCCATACAGTTGCGGGGAGACAATGCCCATTTTGCTGTCATCGTTGGTCGTCAAAATTGCAATATTGGTGACTTCAGACCCGGTGCCGGCGGTGGTGGGAATGTTAACCAGCGGTAGACGTTTCCCGGCGACCTTGTCGATGCCGTAAAGCTCCGGCAGGTCTTGTTGAGAGTTGATTAATACAGCCACCAGCTTTGCGACATCGAGCGAGGAGCCGCCGCCCAGACCAATAACCATTTCGCAGTTACCATCGCGGGCAACCTGTAAAGCTTCGCGAACGAGGCGCTCGTGTGGATCGGGTTGGACCCGATCATACAGCGTCACCTGAAACCCTGCGTTGTGCAGACTGTGCAGAACCGGTGGCAAAACCCCAGCCTTGACCAGACCGGGATCGGTCACCAGCAATACACGACGTGCGCTAAACCGTTGCTGAAGAATCTCCCCTAACCGTGACGCACCCGCCCACTCGACGATGATTTCCGCTACCGTCGTAAACGCAAAATCCTTCATGACATTTTTCATTGAGGTATTCCTTGCAGTAAAAATGGACAGCTTTTAGCAATGCGGTTCATCAGGAGGAATGTGAAAGCTTTTCACCTCTTTACGCTCCAGCATCGGGGCAATAATGCCAGTGCCAATTCGTTGAAAATGTTCCGTTTTCCGATGAAGTTCGAGCCCCTCTGCGCAACGATAGGTTTCAAGAATCACAAAGCGATCGCCGTCTTCCGTGGAGCGGAAAAACTCATACGATATATTTTCAGGCTCCTGACGCGTTGCCTCTGCCAGCATTCTGAGCGCGTCGTTAACTTTGTGACCCATCGTCGGTTGGGCAAAATAATGTGCAACGACAAACAGCTGCGTGTTTTCCATTTTTGGCTCCCGGTGGTTTAACGTAGCAAATTCACATCCCATAACGCGCTGTCGCTGCTTGATACAGCTATCGCGCCGTGCAACAGCGCCGTCCGGGCATGTTCCTCATTGCAGACAAACCCGGAGGCCACAATCGGCGGCAACACATTACGATCGGCCTGCGGCAGCAACGGCAGCATCTGCGCAGGCATCAGTTGCACATAATCGGGTTCGCTTTGCTCCACGGCTTTCAGGCTGCGTAGCCAGGTCGAGCGGTCGGTGACGAAGATTTTCTGCATGGTGATCAACCCGCATTTTTTCGCGCGCTGTACGGTTTGCAGACGCGTGGAAAGCAACCCCATCGCCCCCGTTTCGGCCACATAATCAATGCCGCCTTTATCCTGGGACAGCCCATTACAACTGTCGATATTCACGATGACGTACTTTCCCGCCTTCGACAGCAGTTCGATCACCGGCTGGAGCTTAATCAGATCGATATTGGCAATGATGCAGACTTCAGCTTTGCTGGACAGTGCGGTTTTCAGTTGCTCAATGCCGTAAATCGCCATGATGACGGGCTGGCGTGCCAGGAGCACGCCAAGGTTTTTTATCATGATTGACCTGCCTGATGTGCGTAAAGCTGAGCGCTTAAGCCCAGCTTGCCCGGGTTAAGGATATTTTGCGGATCCAGCGCTTTTTTAATATCAGCCAGAACCGACAGCGATTCACCTAAAGAAGCCTGCATGTAGGGGGAACGGAGCAGCCCGACGCCATGGTGATGGCTAAGGGAAGTATTGTGTTTAATCAGCACCGCATTTGCCGCGTCCCAGGCCGCACGATACCAGGCCGCACGCTGCTCGACGGGCACATCGCCACGCAGTGAGAAGTAAAGACATGCGCCGTCGACGTAGGCATGGGACTGATGCGCTGACCCCGCCAGCGTGCCCGGTACGGCGTTGATCGCTGCCACCACATCATCATAAACCGCGCTGAGATCGCGCCAACGCCCCACCATTTCCAGCGTATCCGCCACCAGGCCGGGGCTTTTCTTAAAGCCTTCGGCGCTTTTTCCCGTCAGATACCGGGTATCCAGCCAGCGCTCAAAGATAGATTCACCGTCAAGTTCTTCTCCGCTCTGCTGACAAATACGTTCACTGATCGCCAGCACCGCGTCGACAATGTCGGGTTCTCCCTCATCCGCAATCAACAGGACGTTGGTCTCGGGCAGGCCAAACTGCACGCCGCTTTCCAGGTTATCGTACAAGCGCAGTGCCGCTGGATTAGCGCCATGCTGTAAGATTTCGCGACACGCCTCCAGCCCACTGGCGAAGCTGGAAAAACCCCAGGCGATAGCGCGACCATAATCCGGCAGACGATGTAGCTTCAAACGCACACGTACTATCACGCCCAGCGTGCCTTCCGAACCGATAAACATTTGCTGTAAATCAGGTCCGATAGCGCTGCGTGCATAACCGCCAACGGTGATTAAGCGCCCATCGGCCAGCACCACATCCATGCCAAAAACCATATCTTCAATTTTTCCGTAGCGGGTAGAAAGCTGTCCCGCACCGCGACAGGCGACCCAACCGCCGACGGTACTGATCCCAAACGATGACGGCCAGTGCCCCATGGTCATGCCATACTCTTTTTGGATAGTTTGCTCGAAAATATCGCCAAACATGCCGGCTTCTACCTCAACAATCTGGCTTTGTGGGTCAAAATCGAGCAATTTGTTGAGTTCGCAAACGTCGAGCACAATCCCCCCGCGCAGCGGCAATGCGGCTCCGGTAACGTTACTTCGCCCGGCAGAAACTGTAACCGGAAAAGCGGATTCACTGGCGAGGCGCATTACGTCCTGAATCTGTTCTACGGTAGAAACGCGTACAATCACGCCTTTTGAGGTGGCAGGCGCGCCCTGGGTTTCCGCAATCATTGAACCGGCCCACCAGTCGCGGGTCCAGGTAATCACATCGGACTCCGAGGTCAGCACCTCATCAGCAATCACCCGCAGCCGGTCAAACGTCGCTTCGCTAATCGCAACGGGATCTACCTGCATTCCTCTTGCGCCATTGCTGCTGGTGATATCTGTTGCCCATGCGGGGCGAGTATGTGCGCCAATGGTATAGTTTCCACGGTTATAACCACGTTTAATCGCTTCTTTACTGATCATTCTGATGTCCCCATAAGCATTGATTTTTCATGTTTAATTGCGGCCTGATAGCTGGCTACCTGTTTTGCCACCTGTTCAGGCTGTAACCGGAGTTCTTGTTGCAGTATTTCCCCAACGCGTTCTGCGGCAATGGCTGACGCATCGCGTGCCATCAGGCGCGCGCGAATTCGACGCGACAGCACATCATCAACGGTGCTGGCAAGCTCATGGCGTACGGCATACACCACTTCCGCTTCGGTGTAGGGAAGCCCTTCCACGATAGGTTTAACCAGCGAGGGATCGGCCTGAATAATGTCACTGACAAAATGCGCTTCAGTGCCATAGCGCTCGCCCAGATGCGCAGACAGGCCGCCAGAGGCCAGAATGGCCTGTGGGTCATAGCCAGCCGCGCCCAGCAAATACGCAGTTTTCGTTGAGCAGGCTTTTTTACGGCCCAGTATTTTGCTGGCCGCATCAATGGTTTCTTCCGCCATGTGGCGCGATGTCGTCAGTTTGCCGCCGACAATGGTAATCAGTCCGTCCGCTGCAACCCTGATCTCATGGTTACGCTTCATCTCAACGGTTTTGCCGCCCGCGGTACCGACAAGCGGGCGGCAACCAGCGATACTTCCCACCACATCTTCCGGGCGCAGATCCGTTTTCAGCGCCGAGTTTGCGCCTTCCAGCAGAAAGTCCAGTTCAGTGCGATTGCAGTGAACATCGTTCAAATCGCCCTGATAGTCTTCATCCGTGGTGCCCAGATAGGAGACGTTGCCCCAGCGCGTAATGGTCGCGCGCCGACTGCGTCCGGCCACCGGAATGGTCACCGTGCAATCATTGCGAATTTTCATCCACGGGATGGCGACATGAACCCCCTTCGCCGGACGGATATTCAGCGGCGATGATTCCCCTTTTTTCAGCCCACTCCAGTCACGCAACCAGACACCCGTCGCCATAATGACCACCCGCGCTTTGACCCGGATTTCCCTGCCATCGGCATACACGATGCCCCCATTGACCTTGCCATGCTGGTCGCGTGTGGTTTCGATGACTTCGGCATGGTTTGTTACCGTCGCCCCATGAAACGCCGCCGTCCGCACCAGGGCCAGCGTTAACCTGGCGTCATCAACACGGGCATCGAAATACATAAAGCCGCCGGAGAGTTGCTCTTCTTTCAGCGTTGGGCAGTGCGATAACACTTCCGCCGGAGTTAATTTTTGGTGAAGAATACCTTCCCGCCATCCCCCGGCGAGATCGTAGGTCCAGAGCAGACTTTCAAACGCAGAGGACATGCGTTTATCAAACACGCCATTCTTATCGAGTACCGGAAATAAAAAGGGCAGCCGCTGCACCAGATGGCGAGCATTGCGGCGCATGCGCTGGCGCTCGAGCAAAGAATGACGTACCAGTCCGAGGTTCCCTTGCTCGATGTAACGCAGGCCGCCGTGCACCATTTTTGATGACTTGGATGACGTCCCCGAGGCAAAATCACTCTTCTCAATTAACGCGACCCGATAGCCGCGCAAGCTGGCATCCAGCGCCGCATAGGCCCCCGTCACTCCGCCGCCGACAATCAGAATGTCGTAGGTTTCGCTTTCCAGTCGCTCCAGTTGCTCAGGACGCTGAAGACGCAACGGTTCGGCGCCGTACATATCACTGCGTGTTTTGTTTGGCTTTCGCGAAGGGAAAAACTTCATGAGTCGGCGTGCTCCTGATTAGCGGTAGTGAGGCTGCTGGCGGTTTCCATTTCGAGCGCAATACGCATCTCCCAGCGGTTGATTTTTTGTTCGCGAAGGTCATGACTGATTTTGGGTTCAAACAGACGCGCCGTTTTCAGCGCGGCGCAGGCATCAGACAACGAATCCCACAGCAGCCCATCGGCTCCCGCCAGAAACGCCGCGCCGCGTAAGCTGGCCCTCGCCGTTTCGGCCATCCGCCGTACGGGGATCCCGCTAACATCGGCCTGGATTTGCAATAACGTGTCGCTATTGGACAACCCGCCGCCTACCACCAGCTCTTGCGTTGCGATGCCGGTTGCCGCTTCATTGGCGCGCATACAGGCGGCTACCGAATGCGCAATGCCTTCCAGAATGGCGTAGGCCACCTGCGGACGTGTGGTCGAGATTGAAATACCGTTAAGCGAGGCGCGGGCATGCGGCTGCAAATGAGGAACACGCAGCCCCGTTAATGCTGGAATGAAACTCACGCCGCCAGAATCATTAGCCTGTGCAGCCAGCTCGCTGATTTGCTCGGGTGAGTCGAACCAGCGCAGCTTTTCGCACACCCAGTTCAGGGCCGAACCGGTCGTCGGGACGAATGTTTCTACAGAGAAGTGCGAGCGTCCTTTTTGTCGGCGCGCGGTCATGGAGAGCGTACTTTCACAGCTTTTTTTCAATGTCGGCACCGTCGGCCCCATCATTAAATCAACAAAGCTGCCGGTCCCATGCATACACAACGCCTGCCCGCGCTCAGTGCAACCCAGCCCAATGGCCCCCGCAAACTGATCCCCGGCGCAAGCCCGGATCGGGACGCTGATCCCGAGAATATCTTCACGCGTAGAGCCAAAATCATCGGTATCATCGTGCAATTCAGGCAGCAATGACGTCGGGAACTTCAGAGTCTGCAGCCATGGCAAATGGTACTGATGCTCGTTGAGGCAATACGCGCCCGCAGAGGTGGCGTTGGTGGGGGTGGTGACACATTTTTTTTCTTCCGCCAGATGCCAGAGCAACCAACTGTCAACGGTGCCAAAAACCAGGGTTCCAGCCTGGTGCGCCCTCTTCACTGCCGGTGTATTGGCGATATGGTATGACGCCCAGAGGTAAGGTGAACGTATCCCAACCGGTCGTCCAATTACTGGCAGCAGTTTCGCATCCCATTCGGGGGCAAGTCGCGCCAGCTCATCCGTAAAACGCGCATCCTGCCAGACCATCGCAGGCGCCAGCGCCTTGCCAGTGATTGCATCCCAGAGCACCGCCGTTGAACGTTGCGTCGCAATCGCCAGCGCCACAATACGCATCTTGCTGTGCTGCGCATTGGCAATCGCTGTACGACACACCGCAATAGTGGCCTGCAAAATTTCATCAGCATCTTGTTCAACAACGCCATGGCGCTGGCTACTGACCTGAAGCGGCTGGTATTCAAGACAGTGGACCTGGCTATTTCGCCCCACAACTGCCGCACGCGTACCTGATGTACCTTCATCAATAGCCAGAATGACATCTTCATATTCAATCATTTCGTACTCCTGTTTGATTCCGGGGCCATCGACTCGGGATAAGGTGAATGGGGTGATTCAAACTGCGGGGCGCCAGGCTCGTTATCCGGCTGAATCGTGGTGCGAGTGGGATCCCATGGGATCACAAAGCAGACGATGCTGGCGAACAACGGCACGGCGGACATGATCAGGAAGGTCGTTTGCAAGCCGTAGAGATCACGGAAAACGGGGAAGATAAACAGACCGAGCGCCGCACCTATTGCCCCGAGCGCACCGACCACGCCATTTGCGCCTGCCCGCAGTTCACTGCGAAAAGAGAGGGATGAAAGGCTTTTCCCGTTTGCACCGGGTCCACCTGAGTGACAAAGAATAAACAACGCGGGAACCAGCAAAGAGGCCCACAGCGGCATACTGTCGCTGAACAGTCCCAGCGTGAGCAGTACGAGAAAAGCCACGGCAAAACCGATCGCCGAAGAGCGGCGCAAGCCAAGACGACGACCGATTGCAGGAGACAAGAAACCACCAACAATACCAAATACGTTAAAAAATAGTGAACACAAGGTTGCGTACACAAAGTTTTTACCGAACATCGCGGCACTAATAACCGGCAAATACCAGCCGACGCCAAAATACTGGATTGACTGGCAGATCTGAACCGTAGAAGCCAGAATCGTACGCGGTAAATATACGCCACGGAATATTAGCAGTACATTTCTCGCTCCTTTTTCTGCTTGCCCAATGACAGGTTTTTGCTCCGCTTTTGGCGCCAGAATAAAATTATCACCGTATATTTTATTCATAGCGATCACAGCATCAGAAAGCCGTGATTTTCTCGCCAACCATACCGGACTTTCTACTAAATAACGGAACTGGAAAAAAAGTACGATGAGTCCACATAACGCTGTCACGGCAATAGAATAACGCCAGATAGCATCCCCAACATCCCAGGAATAAAACATCAGCGCTAATGCCAGATTTAAACAAACCGCAACATACCAGACCCCTTGCCAGGTGTTTAAACGGCTTTTTAGTTTCACTGGCGTGAACTCTGCCAGCATCGCCATGGCCACGGCAAAATCCATCCCGTAAGACACGCCAACAAAGAAGCGGCCCACGATTATGGTGCTGAAACTGGAGGATGACATCACTAACAGCGCACCAATCACCGCCATTATTTTGGCGATTATCAGCGGTGGTACACGCCCCCAGCGATCGGCAATCCAGCCGCCAATAGGGTTAAATAATATGGCAACCCACGATGAAAATGAGGTAAGTAACGCAACTTCAGTTGCGCTCAGATTTAAATTGCGGGTCATTGGATTTAATCCAGCACTAAGAGCTGAATTTGAAAAAGCATCAAGGAACAGGCCACCTAATGCCAACCACCAAATAACACCGGCTCTGCCACTGATTTTTCCGCGAGAGTCGATGCAATTGATAACATCATCAACGCCACGGATTTTTATCGGATTTGAGAATGAGCATGCGGACATGGCTTTCCCCTTCATAATATTCGGAAGAAGGTCGCCATTAGCTAAAAAAATGCAATAAGAGACCATCTTAATTTCACAGATAGTCTCTTATCTAAAATCTGTATTTTTCCACTCTAGAAGGTAAGGGAAAGCGTGTCAAAGCGACTTTTTGCCTCATCGTTGATTCTGTGACTTGTAGCACATATGTTAATAAATCATTACAAAAACAGGTCGCCATGAGCCATTTTTCCGTTCTCAGCGGATGGGAGCGCCGCTGTGAGTGTACGTAGTCGATGCGCTGGTGGCTGATTTACGCTGAACGATCGCAGATCTTCCTGTGCAACGTTATTGCAATATTCATCAAAAATGGGTGTTGAATACGAAATTCGCTTTTACTCTAAACTCCACCACCAAAATAAAAGTATTAAAATTCATATAGATAACAGCAAAAACATTTGATATTAATCATTTAAGAAACTTATTTTTCGTTATGTTGATCACATTAACATCAAAAGAATGGTGATCTTAAAATAGGTTTTAAATATTGTGGTCAGGCCGCTAGACCACAATAAGAGGATATATCATGAAAAGAAAAACAATGGGATGGCTTATCGTTTTTCTTCTTTTTATAGTTTACATGCTTAACTATATGGATCGTTCAGCATTGTCGATCACTGCTCCACTCATCGAAAAGGAATTAGGATTCAATGCTGCTGAGATGGGTATGATATTCAGCGCATTCTTTGTTGGTTATGCTCTATTTAACTTTATCGGTGGCTGGGCCAGTGACAGATTTGGCCCCAAGACAGTATTTCTGGTCGCCGCGTTACTCTGGTCATTATTTTGTGGGATGACCAGTCTGGTTACTGGCTTATGGACTATGCTGGCTGTTCGCGTGTTATTCGGCATGGCTGAAGGACCGGTCAGCGCGGCCGGAAATAAAATCATCAATAACTGGATTTCACGCAAGGAATCTGCAACTGCGATTGGTATTTTTAGCGCAGGTTCACCGTTAGGTGGCGCGATTTCTGGTCCGGTAGTTGGCATGCTGGCGCTTTCATTAGGCTGGCGTCCGGCATTCGGTATCATTTTCCTGTTCGGTTTAGTCTGGGTATTACTATGGTATTTCACTGCCAGTGATAAACCTTCAAAAAGTAAACACCTCGCCCCGGAAGAACGTGTCGATTTTGAAAACCATGATGACATCATTTTAGCGGATGACGGTAAAGCGATGCCTTCTCTCGGTTACTACATGAAGCAGCCTATGGTGTGGGCAACGACACTGGCCTTCTTCAGTTATAACTACATACTCTTTTTCTTCCTGACCTGGTTTCCAAGCTATCTTAACCACTCTCTACACCTTGATATTAAAGAAATTAGTATTGCAACCGTCATCCCGTGGGTAATTGGCGCGATCGGTATGGTATTGGGCGGAGTATGTTCTGATTTTATCTATCGCATTACAGGAAATGCCCTACTTTCTCGCCGTCTTATTCTCGGTGTTTGCCTGGCTGGCGCGGCGATCTGTGTGGCGGTTTCAGGAACGGTTACGACTATCGGCAGTGCCGTTGGACTGATGTCAGTCTCGTTATTCCTGCTGTATTTGACTGGACCTATATATTGGGCAGTTATTCAGGATGTCGTGCACAAAGATAAAGTGGGCAGCGTCGGTGGTGCCATGCATGGACTGGCAAATATATCCGGAATTATTGGCCCTCTGGTCACCGGGTTTATTGTCCAGTTTAGCGGTAAATATGATTACGCATTCTATCTGGCTGGGGCTATTGCGATTGTTTCCAGCTGTCTGGTATTCGTATTTGTCAAAAATAAAGGATTAAAAACAAATGAAAGTCAAAGCTGTTTACATCAATAAACCTGGTGAAATTGAAACCCGTTGGGTTGATTATCCGGAAAAGAAAGATAATGAAGTACTAATAAAAGTTGATGCTGCTGGGATATGTGGCTCTGATATTGGTGCATTTCGTGGTACTAACCCATTAGTAACCTATCCACGTATTATTGGACATGAAGTCACAGGCATTGTTATTAAACAAGGCAAGGGCATGCCAGCAAATATTAAAGAAGGTGATCGCGTTATTGTTGATCCTTATATTTATTGTGGTCATTGCTACCCTTGCTCAGTAGGCAGAACAAATTGTTGTGAAAATCTAAAAGTAATTGGTGTACATATTGATGGCGCAATGCAGGAGGTGGTTGCTCACCCCGCACATTTAATTCACAAAATCCCTGATGATGTCGCCTCAGAGATGGCTCCGTTAGCTGAACCACTGACTATCGCACTGCATGCGCTACATCGCGCCAAACTGACGGCCGGAGAGCATATCGCCATTATTGGTGCCGGTGCGATTGGCCTGATGGCGGCACTGAGCGCATTGCGCTACGGTGCGACACCCATTCTGATCGATATCGTGGACGAACGACTTCAGTACGCAAAATCACTGGGCGTGCCTTACGTCATCAATCCGTCGAACATCCGGGTTATTGAGGCGATCAAAGAGATCACGCAGGGGACGATGGCGCAGGTTGTAGTCGAAGCATCTGGCGCCAACAGTGCAATTCGCGAAACTCTGGATCTTGCGTCATTTGCAGGTCGTATTGCTTTCACCGGCTGGCCAAAACAGGAGACATCGTTACCCACTAACCTGATCACGTTTAAGGAACTGGATCTGCGCGGATCGCGTACCAGTGCAGGTGAATTCGAAGAGGCGTTACAAATGCTGGCAACGCTGAACATTAATCCCGCAGATGTCGTCAGCAAGGTAGTGAATATTGATGATGTGCCTGACGCCGTGAAGGAACTCGATCAATACCCGGAACGCTATCTGAAGATCAATGCGACCTTTCATTAATTTTTCCAGGAGATAAAGCGATGGAACAAACCTGGCGTTGGTATGGCCCAAACGATCCCGTATCGTTGTCCGATGTTCGTCAAGCTGGTGCAACGGGTGTGGTAACTGCGCTGCACCATATTCCAAACGGTGAAGTCTGGTCCGTAGAAGAAATTCTCAAACGCAAAGAGATCGTAGAAAAAGCCGGTCTGGTCTGGTCGGTCGTGGAAAGCGTGCCGATCCATGAAGACATCAAGACCCACACGGGCCAGTACGATCTGTGGATCAAGAATTACCAGCAGACGCTGCGCAATCTCGCCCAATGCGGCATCTTTACTGTGTGCTACAACTTCATGCCGGTTCTGGACTGGACCCGTACCGACCTGGAGTATGTGCTACCCGACGGTTCAAAGGCTCTGCGCTTTGACCAGATTGAGTTTGCCGCATTTGAATTGCATATCCTCAAGCGCCCTAGTGCGGAAGCGGACTACAACGCGGAGGAAATTGCCCAGGCTCACCAGCGTTTTGCGGATATGAGCGAAGAGGACAAAGCCCGGCTGACGCGCAATATCATTGCCGGTCTGCCAGGTGCCGAGGAAGGATATACCCTGGACCAATTCCGTAGCCACCTTGCAACCTATAAAGATATCGACAAAGCGGCCCTACGGGAAAATTTCGCCTGGTTCCTGAAAGCCATTATCCCAGTCGCTGAAGAGGTAGGAGTACGAATGGCAGTTCATCCTGACGATCCACCGCGCCCGATTCTTGGCCTGCCGCGCATCGTTTCTACTATAGAAGATATGCAGTGGATGGTGGATACCGTAAACAGTGCGGCCAACGGCTTTACGATGTGTACCGGCTCTTACGGCGTCCGCGCAGACAACGATCTGGTTGAGATGATCAAACAGTTCGGTCCGCGAATATACTTTACGCACCTGCGTTCCACACAACGCGAAGAGAATCCCAAAACCTTCCATGAGGCAGCACATCTCTCCGGTGATGTCGATATGTACAGCGTAGTGAAAGCGATAGTCGAAGAAGAACAGCGGCGTAAAGCTGAAGGCAACGCCTCACTTATCCCCATGCGACCCGACCATGGTCATCAAATGCTTGATGACCTGAAAAAGAAAACTAACCCAGGGTATTCCGCTATTGGTCGCCTTAAGGGCCTGGCTGAAGTACGCGGCGTTGAACTGGCTATCCAGCGCGCCTTCTTCAGTCAGTAACCACATTGCCGCATGGTATCCCCGCCATGCGGTTTTCACTTTCAGTCAGCACCAGTCTTTGATAGCGCATTATCAAAGAAGATCATCAATGACAGGAGTTTGTCATGGACAATAATCTCGCCACTGCACAGATTTCCACCCCACGCCCACGCAGGGATCGTTCACGCCTCGTTTCGCGCATCGTGCATCTTGGTTGCGGCGCTTTTCACCGCGCCCATCAGGCACTCTATACACATCATTTGCTGGAAAGCAGTGACAGCGACTGGGGCATATGTGAGGTCAACCTGATGCCCGGAAACGATGCCACACTGATTCAAAACCTGAAGGCGCAGGATCTGCTGTACACCGTTGCCGAACGCGGCGCACAAACGACAGAGCTTAAAATCATTGGCTCGATGAAAGAAGCGCTACATCCTGAATTTGACGGTTGTGAAGCCATTATCCACGCAATGGCACGTCCAGAAACTGCCATCGTTTCGCTGACCATCACCGAAAAAGGATATTGCACAGATGCCGCCAGCGGCGAGCTGGATCTGAATCATCCGTTTATCCAGCACGACATTGCCCACCCACAGTCCCCCAAATCAGCAATTGGTTATATCGTCGAAGCCCTCGCGCTACGCCGCCAGCAGGGATTGAACGCTTTTACTGTGCTGTCCTGCGATAACGTGCGGGAAAATGGCCACGTCGCAAAAACCGCTGTCCTGGGTTTGGCCGCCGAGCGCGATCCGCACCTGGCTGAGTGGATTGCCGAACAGGCAACGTTCCCATGCACAATGGTAGACCGCATCGTTCCAGCAGCAACAGAAGAGACGTTAGCGCAAATCGCCGAGCAGCTTGGCGTTTACGATCCCTGTGCCATTGCCTGCGAGCCATTTCGCCAGTGGGTTATCGAAGATAACTTTGTTAATGGACGTCCGGACTGGGATCGCGCGGGCGCACAGTTTGTGGAAGATGTGGTGCCGTTTGAAATGATGAAACTGCGTATGCTCAACGGCAGTCACTCATTCCTCGCCTACCTCGGTTATCTGGGCGGCTATGAGACGATTGCCGATACGATGACAAACCCGGCGTATCGCAACGCTGCGCTGGCGTTAATGCTTGACGAACAGGCCCCAACGCTGTCGATGCCTGAAGGTACAGACCTGGCAGGTTATGCGGAATTGCTTATCGCGCGCTTTACTAATCCAGCACTGAAGCACCGAACCTGGCAAATTGCGATGGATGGCAGCCAGAAATTACCGCAGCGTTTGCTGGATCCCATTCGGCTGCATCTGGCACGAGGGGAAGATTACCGTCATCTGGCTCTGGGTGTCGCAGCCTGGATGCGCTACGTCAGCGGTGTGGATGAAAAAAACAATCCGATTGATGTGGTGGACCCTCTGGCGGCACGGTATCAGGCGATAAATCAGCAATATCTGTCACCTGAAGAGCGTGTGCGGGCGCTGCTGACAATCGACACCATTTTTGGGACGGATTTGAGCGATAACACAGACTTTATCAAACGCGTAACCGCTGCCTGTCAGCAATTGCACAGCGTAGGAGCACGTGCAGCGGTAGCCGCTCTAAATCATTAAATATTTTACTTCAAAGACCCACGATCTGTCTGACATAAGCCAGATGTTCCAGTGATTTTTGGTAAGCACCGTCAGCATCAGCCTGGCGGATCGCATCCACAATCGCTTTATGCTGAGTATTCATGCTGGTTAATACATCCCGATTGCCGGAACGCTTGTCCAGTCCGGCATACGGGATGTTAACGCGTTGTTCCCACAGCATTCGCGACATATCAAGCAGTACGCGGTTCTGGCTGGCTTCAGATACCGTTAAATGGAACTGCTTATCGAGGGAGTAAAAACCATGGACATTGTTTTCACTAATGGCTTTTTCCATGCTGAGGTGCAGCGCTTCAAGCTGACTAATAAGTTCATCTTTGCCTGCTTCTGCAGCAAGACGCGCGCAATGACTGTCAACCAACTCTCGCGAATAGAGTATTTCTTCAACCGTATAATCACTGGCGGAATGCTTTTTATCAGTAACAATAACGCCATTACCGGACTGGATGGTGATCCACCCTGAGATCTCCAGCACAATCAGCGCTTCTCTGAGCGAGGCGCGACTCACGCCAAGTTGCTTCGCCAGTTCACGTTCAGGGGGCAAGAAGCTTCCTGGCGGAAAAATACTATCGTTGATGAGCTTAATGATGAGATTGGCTATCTTTTGATAGAGCCGCTCCTGTTTTACCTCAGGAATAACCATGTGCCTCCCGTTCTCTTATCTGTGCGATTTTTAACTGATTATCTTATCATTCCCGGAGTTAAGAAACGCATGCCTGAGTCAGTTCCTTGTAACAGCGGTAAACAAATTCACTCACCAGAGACCAAATCCTGCGCGCACGCCCAGGCGCTCGACCATGCCCACTGGAAGTTGTATCCACCCAGCCAGCCGGTGACGTCCATCACTTCACCAATAAAATAGAGTCCTGGCACTTTACGGGCTTCCATCGTGCGCGATGACAGCTCGTTGGTATCCACGCCGCCCAGCGTGACTTCAGCAGTACGATACCCTTCCGTACCGTTCGGCTGCACCCGCCACTCGGTCAGGGTCTCCACCAGCGTTTGCTGATCGCGCACGTTAAGCTGTTTCAGCGAGACATCCGGGATTTGCCCTAACTGCTGTAAACATTCCACCAGGCGTTTTGGCAACTGCATAGCAAGCGTATTCTTTAAGCTCTGATTAGGGTGGGCGCTGCGCTGTTCATCCAGGAAGTTCGCAAGGTCAACATCCGGCAACAAATTAATGCTGACAAATTCACCTGGCTGCCAAAAACTGGAAATCTGCAGCACGGCCGGACCAGAAAGCCCGCGGTGCGTAAAGAGCAGGTTTTCACGAAATACGGTGCCGTCCTCGGCGGTGATAACGGAGGAAACGGATACGCCAGAGAGCACCTGAAGCTGCTCCAGCAGCGGCTTGTGTAAGGTGAAAGGCACCAGACCTGCGCGCGTCGGCAACACGTTCAGACCGAATTGTTCGGCAATTTTATAGCCAAACGGCGTCGCGCCCAGACCCGGCATCGAAAGACCACCAGAGGCGATAACCAGCTTTTTCGTGCCGACCGTCATGCCGTTCAGCGCCAGGATGAAATCTTCCCCCTCACGCTCAACGCTGAGGACTTCGCTACGTAACCGCATAGTTACGTTACCTTTTTCACACTCGTCCACCAGCATATCGACAATTTGCTGGGCGGAATCGTCGCAGAACAGCTGACCCAACGTTTTTTCGTGCCAGGCGATGCCGTGCTTGCCCACCAGATCGATAAAATCCCACTGCGTATAACGCGCCAGCGCCGATTTGCAAAAATGCGGGTTTTGACTCAAATACGCGGCAGGTTCGACATAAAGGTTGGTAAAGTTGCAGCGTCCCCCGCCAGACATGAGGATCTTGCGTCCCGGCTTTTTACCATTATCAATCAGCAGTACCCGGCTACCTGCTTGTCCTGCCTGCGCGGCACAAAACATACCCGCTGCGCCAGCGCCTATAATAACGGTATCAAACCTTTCCACGTTGCGATCCTCTCTAAAAAGCGGGGGTGAATTGTAAAGATTCCTCAGTGGTCGCACCAGCACCAAACTATCGATAAAGGGTATTTATCTGAAATATATAGGATAATTCTTTAGTGGTGTAAAACAAAGCAGGAGACAAATCAAAAAAACTCTATATTTCACTTTGCCCGCGCCGCCAAAGTCACTGATAATGCGCCGCGTTCATGTCCTCAAAATGGCGTAACGTCCTATGCTACATTTGTTTGCTGGCCTGGATTTACATACCGGGCTTTTACTATTGCTTGCTCTGGCTTTCGTGCTGTTCTATGAAGCAATTAACGGCTTCCATGACACAGCCAATGCTGTCGCAACCGTGATCTATACCCGTGCAATGCGTTCGCAATTGGCGGTGGTCATGGCTGCGTTGTTCAACTTCTTTGGTGTTTTGCTGGGTGGTCTCAGCGTAGCGTATGCCATCGTGCATATGCTGCCAACGGATCTGCTGCTAAATATGGGATCGTCACATGGCCTCGCCATGGTGTTCTCCATGCTGTTGGCGGCAATTATCTGGAACCTGGGTACCTGGTACTTTGGTTTACCTGCATCCAGCTCCCACACGCTGATTGGCGCGATTATCGGTATTGGTTTAACCAATGCGTTGATGAACGGCACCTCGGTGGTGGACGCACTTAACATCCCGAAAGTGATGGGTATTTTTGCCTCGCTAATCATCTCGCCGATTGTCGGTCTGGTGGTTGCTGGCGGCCTTATATTCATTCTGCGTCGCTACTGGAGTGGTACGAAAAAACGTGCCCGTATCCACCTGACACCGGCAGAACGTGAAAAGAAAGATGGCAAGAAAAAGCCGCCGTTCTGGACGCGTATCGCACTGATCCTCTCCGCTATCGGCGTGGCGTTTTCTCACGGCGCGAACGATGGCCAGAAAGGCATTGGTCTGGTGATGCTGGTGCTGATTGGCGTAGCGCCTGCAGGCTTCGTGGTGAATATGAATGCTTCCGGTTACGAAATTACCCGTACCCGCGATGCTATCAATAACGTCGAAGTCTTCTTCCAGCAACGCCCAGACCTGCTCAAACAGGCGACTGGCGTAGACCAGTTGATTCCGTCCCCGACGGAAACGGTCACAACGGCATCGACAGAGTTCCATTGCCACCCAGCGAATACCATCAACGCGCTTGAGCGTGCGAAAGGTATGCTGGCGAATCTGGAAACCTACGACAAGTTAAGCGTTGAACAGCGTGGCCAGCTGCGCCGTATTATGCTGTGTATCTCTGATACCACGGATAAAGTGGTGAAATTGCCTGGCGTAAGCGCTGACGATCAACGTCTGCTGAAAAAACTGAAAGCTGACATGCTGAGCACCATTGAGTACGCGCCTATCTGGATCATTATGGCCGTCGCACTGGCGCTGGGTATTGGTACGATGATTGGCTGGCGTCGCGTAGCCACCACCATTGGTGAGAAAATCGGTAAGAAAGGCATGACCTATGCCCAGGGGATGTCGGCGCAGATGACCGCCGCAGTCTCTATCGGTCTTGCCAGCTACACCGGTATGCCCGTTTCCACCACTCACGTTCTCTCCTCTTCCGTTGCGGGAACGATGGTTGTTGATGGTGGCGGTTTACAGCGTAAGACGGTAACCAGCATTCTGATGGCCTGGGTCTTCACCCTGCCGGCGGCGATTATTCTTTCCGGGGTGCTGTACTGGCTCTCCCTGAAGCTTATCTAAGCGGATGCACGGTAAAAAAGCGGGTCAGGAAACTGACCCGCTTTTTTTGTATCTGTCGTTGGTAATCAGTGCCAGATAATCAGCGCAACCATGCTGATTAGCACCAGTCCGCATAACGCGCTGGTAAGAATGAACTGGCCGCGAACCCGCTCACAGCGGCGAATAAATTCATCATCATGGTGATCGCGGTAACGCTGAGCGTAGATATACCACACCAGACGCATCTGCTTGTTGGGTTGCCCATGCGAGGTAAAAAATCCCCCACCATCGACATACTGGTAAAGTAATGGATCGCAACCACGAAGTACCACTAACAGTGCGCGTAACGAAGAAAAATAGCGCGCCATATTAACAATGCAAACGACACACAAAGCCCAGAACAACGCAATGGTGCTTATCATATCTCCTCCCCGGCGACCCGCCCACGGAACTCCTTTCCGGGACTACCGCTCCCCGATACCCTACCAATCATTCAGTGAAGAGTGCTACCGAAACCGCTCGTGTTAGTATCAAGCATCCGAGCGCCTCTCTAAATAGTGTAGGAGATTAGTTAATTTTTTTGCCAGAAGGTTAATCGCTATCAATGCAATTAACTAAAAAATTTGTTTAACTGCTTGGCAAGCAAGGCGGATTGACGGATTATCCTGGTCGCTATAATGTAAGGATAGTCCTTATATGGTACGTTTTTACGACTGGGCTAGCCCCGCGCATAAGGTTCGCAGGACGCGAATGACGCGGCGGCAAATAAACGCCAGCAGGCTAGTCATCGACAACTTATGGAAGGAGTAACACTATGGCTTATAAACACATTCTTATCGCGGTTGATCTTTCTCCGGAAAGCAAAGTTCTGGTTGAAAAAGCGGTCTCTATGGCGCGGCCTTACAATGCTAAAGTCTCCCTTATCCACGTTGACGTAAACTATTCCGACCTGTACACCGGGCTAATCGACGTGAATCTGGGCGACATGCAGAAACGTATTTCTGAAGAAACCCACCACGCGTTAACCGAGCTGTCCACCAATGCAGGCTACCCTATCACCGAAACCCTGAGCGGTAGCGGCGACCTGGGCCAGGTTCTGGTTGATGCCATCAAAAAATACGACATGGATCTGGTCGTTTGTGGTCACCACCAGGATTTCTGGAGCAAACTGATGTCCTCCGCACGTCAACTGATCAACACCGTCCACGTCGACATGCTGATTGTTCCGTTGCGTGACGACGAAGAAGCATAAAATGCTTGCCGCCGGGAGATAACCCGTCCCGCAGCAAACAGTAAAGCCTGTAAACGCCCGCCCGCGCGGGCGTTTTTGTTTTTATCATTCGGACACAATTAGTACATCAACCCAACAAATAAATCATAATTAGTGTGATCAACTAATTGGATCGAAAACTATCTGTATAATACTCTACCCGCACGGCTAATCGCCGCAGTCTATAACAAAATAAGACTTTTTCGGCGCGTTTAAGTATACGCGTTCATACTTTTCGGGATGGCTTTGAAAGGCGATGGAATATGAATAAAACTGCACCTACGGGCTTGCTGCAGCAACCTCGTCCGTTCTTCATGATCTTCTTTGTGGAATTATGGGAACGATTTGGCTATTACGGCGTTCAGGGCATCCTGGCGGTATTTTTTGTTAAGCAACTCGGTTTTTCTCAGGAACAGGCATTCGTCACTTTTGGTGCTTTTGCCGCACTGGTCTACGGCCTGATCTCGATCGGCGGCTACGTCGGCGACCACCTGTTAGGGACCAAGCGCACGCTGGTACTCGGTGCGATTGTGCTGGCGATCGGCTACTTCATGACCGGGATGTCGCTGCTCAAGCCCGATCTGATCTTTATTGCTTTGGGTACCATTGCCGTGGGTAACGGGTTATTTAAAGCCAACCCGGCAAGCCTGCTGTCAAAATGCTATCCACCGAAAGACGCCCGACTGGATGGCGCTTTCACCCTGTTTTATATGTCGATTAACATCGGTTCGCTGCTGTCGCTGTCGCTGGCGCCGGTGATTGCCGATAAGTTTGGCTACGCGGTGACCTACAACCTGTGCGGGGCCGGGCTTATCGTCGCGCTGCTGGTCTACTTTGCCTGCCGTGGAATGGTGAAGAATATCGGTTCTGAGCCAGATCATAAGCCGCTGAATTTCCGTAATCTATTCTGCGTGCTGGCCGGTACGGTAGTGACGATATTTATCTGCGCCTGGCTGATGCATAACGTGAAGATTGCCAACCTGGTGCTGATTGTCCTGTCGATTGCCGTGACGATCATCTTCTTCCGCCAGGCCTTCAAACTGGATAAAACCGGGCGTAACAAAATGTTCGTGGCTTTTATCCTGATGCTGGAAGCGGTAGTGTTCTATGTGCTGTACGCACAGATGCCAACGTCACTTAACTTCTTTGCTATCAATAACGTACACCATGAAATTCTTGGTTTCGCCATCAACCCGGTAAGCTTCCAGGCGCTGAACCCGTTCTGGGTGGTAGTGGCAAGCCCGGTACTGGCCGCGATTTATACCCGTCTGGGAAACAAAGGTAAAGACCTGACCATGCCGATGAAGTTTACGCTCGGTATGTTCCTGTGCTCACTGGGTTTCCTGACCGCCGCCGCTGCCGGGATGTGGTTTGCCGATGCGCAGGGACTGACGTCGCCGTGGTTTATCGTGCTGGTGTATCTGTTCCAGAGTCTGGGTGAACTGCTGATTAGCGCCCTGGGACTGGCGATGGTCGCCGCGCTGGTACCGCAGCACCTGATGGGCTTCATTCTTGGGATGTGGTTCCTGACCCAGGCCGCCGCTTTCCTGATGGGAGGTTATGTCGCGACGTTCACCGCAGTACCGGAAAACATCACCGACCCACTGCAAACGCTGCCTATCTATACCAATGTCTTCAGTAAGATAGGCCTGGTGACGCTGGCGGTAACGGTAGTGATGGCGATTATGGTGCCATGGCTGAACCGAATGATTAATACGCCAAGTACCGAACAGTAATACTCAGTGCCGGATGCGGCTACCGCCTTATCCGGCCTACAAATAATTGAGAATCGTAGGCCCGATAAGCGTAGCGCCATCGGGCAATCCGTTACTCCGTCAGAGGGGTTCCGGCATAAATATCAAACCGATGCCCTTTGGTCACCACTGCGTTAGGCGTGGCCACGTCAGCCAGCGGCGGCGCGTAGTCCGGGCGTTTCACCACCACACGTTTAGTCGCTAGCTGACGCGCCGGTTCCAGCAAGCCGTCAGCGTCGAGATCCGGCCCCACCAGCGACTGAAACACGCGCATCTCTTTCTTTACCAGCGCGCTTTTTTGCTTATGCGGGAACATCGGATCGAGGTACACCACCTGCGGGCGTGGGGTAATATCGGTTAACGCTGTCAGACTCGAGGCATGAATCAGCTGTAAACGTTCCTGAAGCCAGCCGCCAATTTCCGCATCGGCATAGCCGCGTGCCAGGCCGTCATCGAGTAACGCGGCGACCACCGGATTGCGTTCCAGCATCCGCACACGGCAGCCGACGGAGGCCAGCACAAACGCATCGCGCCCCAGCCCGGCAGTGGCATCGACCACGTCCGGCAAATAATCGCCTTTAATGCCGACGGCTTTCGCCACCGCTTCGCCGCGACCGCCACCAAACTTGCGCCGGTGCGCCATTGCCCCGCCGACAAAATCGACGAAGATGCCGCCGAGTTTCGGTTCGTCTCGCTTACGCAATTCCAGATGTTCCGGCGTCATCACCAGCGCCATCAGGTTGTCTTCATCATGCTCCAGCCCCCAGCGGGCGGCCAGAACAGATAAGGCGCCGTCTCCGGCGCCCGTTTCATCCAGTAAACAAATTTTCACGCGAACAATCAGCCCTTGATGCCGTAATGCGCCAGCATGGCGTCGAGCTGAGGTTCGCGGCCGCGGAAGCGTTTGAACAGTGTCATCGGCTCTTCCGAACCACCGCGAGTCAGGATGCTATCGAGGAACGACTGACCGGTTTCACGGTTGAAGATGCCCTCTTCTTCAAAGCGGGAAAATGCGTCCGCCGCCAGCACGTCGGCCCACAGGTAGCTGTAGTAACCCGCTGCGTAGCCGCCAGCAAAAATGTGGCTGAAGGCGTGCGGGAAGCGGCCCCAGGTTGGGCCCGGCACCACGGCGACCTGTTTCTTAATTTCGGCCAGCGTCTCAAGGACTTTCGCCCCCTGCTCTGGGTTAAACTCCGCGTGCAGGCGGAAGTCGAACAGGCCGAACTCCAACTGACGCAGAATAAACAGCGCCGCCTGATAGTTTTTCGCCGCCAGCATTTTATCCAGCAGTTCCTTCGGCAGCGGTTCGCCGGTTTCATAATGGCCAGAGATAAACGCCAGCGCTTCCGGCTCCCAGCACCAGTTTTCCATAAACTGGCTTGGCAGTTCGACCGCATCCCACGGCACGCCGTTAATACCGGAAACACCGGCAGTTTCGATGCGGGTCAGCATGTGATGCAGGCCATGACCAAATTCGTGGAACAGGGTGATCACTTCGTCATGGGTAAACAGCGCCGGTTTGCCGTTCACCGGGCGGTTGAAGTTACAGGTCAGATAGGCAACCGGTTTTTGCAGCGTGCCGTCTGATTTACGCATCTGGCCGACGCAGTCGTCCATCCACGCCCCGCCGCGTTTGTGTTCGCGGGCGTACAGGTCGAGGTAGAAGCTGCCGCGCAGTTCGTTGCTTTCGTCATACAGTTCGAAGAAGCGCACTTCCGGGTTCCACACGTCAACATCAGTACGCTCTTTCGCGGTGATGCCGTAAATACGTTTTACCACTTCAAACAGACCGTTAACGGCTTTGTTTTCCGGGAAGTACGGACGCAGTTGTTCATCGCTGATGCTGTACAGATGCTGTTTTTGTTTCTCGCTGTAGTACGCGATATCCCACGGCTGCAGCTCTTCAACGCCACATTCGGCTTTGGCGAAGGCGCGCAGCTGGGCCAGCTCTTTTTCCCCCTGCGGACGGGCGCGTTTCGCCAGATCGGTCAGGAAGTCGAGCACCTGCTGCGGGTTTTCCGCCATTTTGGTGGCCAGAGATTTAAAGGCGTAGCTTTCGAAGCCCAACAGTTGCGCCAGCTCGTGACGCAGCGCGAGGATCTCTTCCATCACCGGGGTGTTGTCCCACTTGCCCGCGTTCGGCCCCTGATCGGAGGCGCGGGTGGAGTAGGCGCGATACAGCTCTTCACGCAGCGCCTGGTTGTCGCAGTAGGTCATTACCGGCAGGTAGCTTGGGATATCCAGGGTCAGCAGGTAGCCTTCCTGCTCTTTGGCTTCGGCCTGCGCTTTCGCCGCCGCCAGCGCGCTTTCCGGCATGCCTGAGAGTTCAGCTTCGTCGGTCACCAGCTTGCTCCAGCCCATGGTGGCGTCGAGCACGTTGTTGCTGTACTGGTTACCCAGCTCGGACAAACGGGTGGCGATTTCGCCGTAGCGCTGCTGTTTCTCTTTCGGCAGGCCGATACCGGACAGTTCAAAATCACGCAGCGCGTTATCGACCGCTTTTTTCTGTGCAGTGTTCAGGGTGGCGTAATGGTCGCCATCACGCAGGTCGCGGTACGCTTTGTACAGACCTTCATGTTGCCCAACCCAGGTGCTGTACTCGGAGAGCAGCGGCAGCGTTTGCTCGTAGGCTTCACGCAGTTCCGGGCTGTTTTTCACCGAGTTCAAATGGCTGACCGGAGAGAAAATACGCCCCAGCACATCGTCCACTTCCGCAAGCCTCTGGCAGAGATTTTCCCAGGTGTACGGCGCGCCCTGCGCAACGACTCGCTCAACGTTTTCGCGACAATCGTTCAGCGCCTTAGTAACGGCAGGCACAACATGTTCGGGCTGAATTTTAGAAAATGGCGGCAGTTCGAAGGGAGTCAGCAATGGATTGGTCATTAGCGCGGTCCTGTTGAAAAGAGTGAATGAAGCGCGTATCCGGCGCTGTGCATATTAATTTGTACAATGGGGTTAAGTGTAGAGGATTTCAATGCTAACCGTGACGGAAAGACGCCCGGTGGCGCTGCGCTTACCGGGCCTGCGGGTAATCTGTGCCGATCTGCTGTAAACTGTGGCAAATCGTCATTTCAGCGGAATTTCATTACCCATGCTCAGTTATCGCCACAGTTATCACGCAGGCAACCACGCCGACGTCCTTAAACACACCGTTCAGAGCCTGATCATTGAATCACTCAAAGAGAAAGAAAAACCGTTTCTCTATCTGGACACCCACGCTGGCGCTGGCCGTTATCAGCTGAGCAGTGAGCATGCCGAACGTACCGGTGAATACCTGGAAGGTATCGCCCGTATCTGGCAGCAGGACGATTTGCCTGCCGAACTTGAACCCTATATTTCCGTGGTGCAGCATTTCAACCGTAGCGGCCAGTTGCGCTACTACCCGGGCTCTCCGTTAATTGCTCGTCAGTTGCTACGCGAACAGGACAGCCTGCAATTAACCGAGCTGCACCCGAGCGACTTTCCTTTGCTGCGCGGCGAATTTCAGAAAGATGAACGCGCACGTGTGGCCAAGGCTGACGGTTATCAACAGCTAAAAGCAAAATTACCGCCGGTTTCCCGCCGCGGGCTGATCCTTATCGATCCGCCATACGAAATCAAAACCGACTACCAGGCGGTAGTGACCGGCATTAATGAAGGCTACAAACGCTTCGCAACGGGCACCTATGCGCTATGGTATCCGGTGGTCCTGCGCCAGCAAATCAAGCGCATGATCCACGATCTGGAAGACACCGGTATCCGCAAAATTCTGCAAATTGAGCTGGCGGTGCGCCCGGACAGCGATCAGCGCGGCATGACGGCGTCCGGCATGATTGTGATTAACCCGCCGTGGAAGCTTGAGCAGCAGATGAACAATGTCCTGCCGTGGCTACATAGCAAGCTGGTTCCCGCAGGAACCGGACACACTTCCGTAAGCTGGATCGTGCCGGAGTAATCGCAGCCATCGGTGGAACCTTTTAATTTCAGGTATACAATCGCGAATATTTTGGCGGATGGCGTAACGCTTCTCCGCCCTACAATGAACATGAAGGAGCGGTCATGACCAAGCACTATGATTACATCGCTATTGGCGGCGGCAGCGGCGGTATTGCCTCCATTAACCGTGCGGCAATGTACGGCCAGAAATGCGCACTGATTGAAGCCAAAGAGCTAGGCGGCACCTGCGTTAATGTTGGCTGCGTACCGAAGAAAGTGATGTGGCATGCCGCACAAATCCGTGAAGCGATTCATATGTACGGCCCGGATTACGGTTTCGATACCACCATTAATAAGTTCGACTGGGATAAACTGATCGCCAGCCGTACCGCCTATATCGATCGCATTCATACCTCGTACGACAACGTGCTGGGTAAAAATAACGTTGATGTGATTAAAGGCTTTGCCCGCTTCGTTGATGCCAAAACCATTGAAGTGAACGGTGAAACCATTACTGCCGATCATATTTTGATCGCCACCGGCGGGCGCCCGAGCCATCCGAACATTCCAGGCGTGGAATACGGAATCGACTCCGATGGTTTCTTTGAGCTGCCAGCGCTGCCAAAACGTGTAGCTGTTGTTGGCGCAGGCTATATCGCCGTTGAACTGGCGGGCGTGATTAACGGCCTGGGCGCAGAAACTCACCTGTTCGTGCGTAAACACGCGCCGCTGCGCAGCTTCGATCCGATGATCGTCGAGACGCTGGTCGAGGTGATGAACACCGAAGGTCCGACTCTGCATACTCACGCAATTCCGCAAGCGGTCATTAAAAACGCCGACGGCAGTCTGACCCTGCAACTGGAAGATGGCCGTAGCGAAACGGTGGATTGCCTGATTTGGGCGATCGGTCGTGAACCAGCCACGGATAACTTTAACCTGGCCGTTACTGGCGTGAAAACCAACGAAAAAGGCTACATCATCGTTGATAAATACCAGAATACCAGCGTGCCGGGGATTTATGCCGTTGGCGATAACACCGGTGCTGTTGAGCTGACGCCGGTTGCCGTTGCCGCGGGCCGTCGCCTGTCCGAGCGTCTGTTTAATAACAAACCGGACGAGCATCTAGACTACAACAACATCCCGACCGTGGTCTTCAGCCACCCGCCAATTGGCACCGTGGGCTTAACCGAGCAGCAGGCTCGCGAACAGCACGGCGATGACCAGGTGAAAGTGTATAAATCCTCGTTTACCGCGATGTACACTGCCGTGACTTCACACCGCCAGCCGTGCCGCATGAAACTGGTTTGCGTGGGTCCGGAAGAGAAGATTGTTGGTATTCATGGCATCGGTTTTGGCATGGACGAAATGCTGCAAGGCTTCGCGGTGGCGCTGAAAATGGGCGCGACGAAGAAAGACTTCGATAACACCGTTGCGATTCACCCAACGGCGGCAGAAGAATTCGTCACTATGCGCTAATTGCACAGGTGTAGACGCTATTCACTACACACTCAAGTAACACCCCTCCGGCAACCGGAGGGGTGTTATGTCACCTCCGCCCGCGCTATTCGGCCAACGCACGCATCTCTTTAATCAGATCAGATTTCCCTTCAAAACCGATGCCCGGCAGTTCTGGCATGACGATATGACCCTCTTCCACCTTCACTGAATCCGGGAAACCGCCGTACGGCTGAAACAGATCCGGGTAACTTTCATTCCCACCGAGGCCAAGACCCGCCGCAATGTTCAGCGACATCTGGTGACCGCCATGCGGTATGCAGCGTGATGGAGACCAGCCAAACTGCGCCAGTACGTCCAGGGTACGCAGATATTCGACCAGACCGTAGGAAAGCGCACAGTCAAATTGCAGGTAGTCGCGATCCGGGCGCATGCCGCCGTAGCGCAGCAGGTTGCGCGCATCCTGATGAGAAAAGAGGTTTTCACCTGTCGCCATCGCGCCTGGGTAAAATTCTGACAGCGCGGCCTGGAGAGAATAATCCAGCGGGTCGCCGGCTTCTTCGTACCAAAACAATGGATAATCCCGTAGCATTTTGGCATAGGCAATACTGGTTTCCAGATCAAAGCGACCATTGGCATCGACGGCAAGACGCGCTTCGTCGCCAATTTCAGTCAATACCGCTTCGATACGGCGACGGTCCTCTTCCAACGATGCGCCGCCGATTTTCATTTTAACTACGTTGTAGCCGCGGTTCAGGTAGCCTCGCATTTCCTGACGCAGCGCGCTCAGGTCTTTACCCGGATAATAGTAACCCCCCGCCGCGTAGACAAAGACGCGTGGATTCGCCTCAACGCCCTTCATCTCAGCCAGCAGACGGAACAACGGCTTGTTGGCAATTTTGGCAACGGCATCCCAGATAGCCATATCCAGCGTACCAACAGCCACCGAGCGCTCACCATGGCCCCCCGGCTTTTCATTACTCATCATGACGTCCCAGATTTTATGCGGATCCAGGTTATCGCCTTCGGCATTCAGCAGACTTTCCGGGTCAGCGTCCAGAATGCGGTTACGGAAGCGTTCGCGGATCAATCCCCCCTGGCCGTAACGACCATTAGAGTTAAATCCGTATCCCACCACGCGACGACCCTCTATCTCAACGTCAGTCACAACGGCCACCAGACTGGTCGTCATCTTGCTGAAATCGATATAGGCGTTACGAATAGGGGAAGCGATGGGTTTGGTAATTTCTACAACATCGAGGATACGCATGTTTTCTCCGGCGGGTTCTTAGTCAGTTATGCTCGCACTTACACGCCTGTAAAAAGTGATAACTCATGCCGGTTTATTATTGGCATAATGTATCCAGGCAGCATTTAAGGACGCCATCGTCCTGTATTTCTCCATCTTAAGCAGTGCTCATTTACTGATCTAATGCCAAAGAGGCTGGCTGTAATGCAAAATCGGCATCACCTGGAACTCACCTGGCTTGAAGACTGCGTTGCGCTGGCGCAGTCACTCAATTTCTCTCGCGCAGCCGCTTCCCGATTTGTGACGCAGCCCGCATTCAGTCGGCGCATTGTCTCGCTGGAAGAGTGGCTGGGAACGCCGATTTTTGAGCGTAACCGCCGTGGCGTTAGCCTGACTCGAGCGGGGGAAGTTTTCGTCGCTCAAGTGCCCGAACTGATCCGGGCGCTATATACCCTGAGAAATGAAACCATTGAAGCGGCGGGAAATACACGACCGGATGTTATTTTCTCCGCAACGCACTCCCTGTCGTTCTCATTTTTTCCGGCGCTGATGCGTAATAACGAAAAAATCGCCCGTTTCGGCTCATTTCGCCTGCTGTCAGACACGCTCAGCGCCTGTGAAAGGATGATTGAAAATGGGGATGCGCAGTTTCTGCTGTGTTATTACCACCCTCACATGCACATCAATCTTGATCAGACGAAATATCTCAGCGTTCGCCTTGGACAAGAAACGTTATTACCCTACTCCAAATGTGATCCCGGCTCTCATCAGCCGCTCTGGCAGGCTATGGGGGGCAAAAAATTTCCGTTCCTCTCCTTCTCTGCAGAATCCGGTCTGGGGAGGATCCTCTCGAACACGTCACCGGTGAATCATGCCCGACGCGGTATGGACATCGCCTTCACCGCCGATCTGGCCGCCACGCTGCTGGCGATGGTCAAAGCCGGGGACGGCATTGCCTGGCTGCCGGAAAGTCTGGCGGCTCCGGATGTTCAGGCCGGGACGATTGCCGCGGCGGCCCCACAGAAGAGCGGATTATGGATACCCATTGATATCCGACTGTTTCGGCCTGCGGGCAGAATGTCCAGAGCGGTAGAAGAATTGTGGGAAATATTCGTGGGCGAGCAGAGGTAACAAAATATCCGGATGGGAGGAAACGCGCCCATTTTGCATACAAACGAGCGCGTTAAACAACCGATCTTAGTAGGTATTAAAATAATGCTGAATGAGCTCAGGATTTTTCGTTTTTGTCAGGGCTGTCATCAGCAAAACCCGGGCTTTCGCAGGATTTAATGAATCAGACACCAATCCCGGCTGCCCTTTATCCTGTGGAACAATGCCGTTACCCGTTCGGGATGCACGCACCACAATGATTCCCGCTTTCTCTGCTTTTTTAATTCCAGCTTCACTTCTGACAGAAACCGACCCGGCACCGGTTCCGGCATAGACAATCCCATCTACATGATGCGCAATTGCAGCATCATACATATATTCAGGATCGTCCTGGTAACCATAAATAATCGCTACCTGCGGCAGCTTTTTAAGATTTCTTACATCAAAAACGGAACGCAGGGTATGCGTCTTTTCAATGCGAGTTTCAAACTCTGGTTTGCCATTGACGATAACCCCTAAATACCCCTGCTCAGGGGCTTTGAAGGTATCCAGCGTGGTCGCGTTTGTCTTGGTCACAAACCTTGCAGAACCTATGCGATCATTTAAAACCACCATAACCCCCCGACCCCTTGCATTCGGATCGGCGGCCACCGTGACCGCTTCCAGCAGATTCATTGCACCGTCTGCGCTAATGGCCGTCGCGGGTCTCATCGCCGCAGTGAACACCACGGGTTTATCGCTCTTAACCGTCAGATTGAGAAAGTAGGCCGTTTCATCAAGCGTGTCGGTTCCGTGGGTAATAACGATACCGTCAACGTCATCACGCGCGAGCAGCGCATTCACCTGCTTAGATAGCTTTAAAATAATGTCACTGGTCATGTTTTCGCTGCCGATATTAGATATTTGCTGACCATCAACACTGGCAATCTTATTAATTTCAGGCACTGCTTTAATTAATGTCTGAACACCTATTTCACCAGATTTATATCCCGATGTTTGGGTGTTATTTTCAGCGGTACCAGCGATGGTTCCTCCCGTCGCCAGAATTATTATGTGAGGTTGCGTTATCGCACTAAAAACGTTTGAACTGATAAATAACATCGCCGCCGCGATGAATATTTTAATATTCATTTTCATCCTCTGAATTTAATTAATTAGGGATACAGGAAATGCTTCAAAAAAATCAAGCCAGGATTATTTTCCCGATAATAAGGCCAACGACGACAGCAACAATAACATTCACTAAACCAGGCCGCATAAAACTATGGTTAAATACATATTTGCCTATGCGCGTAGTTCCCGTGTCATCAAAAGCAAGCGCAGCCAGACATTGACCCGCCACCGGAATGAAGAAATATCCATTCACCGCAGGCCATGCACCAATGAGCGCATATGCAGGTAAGCCTAATGCCAGCCCCAACGGTAGAAGAATGAGCGTTGTTGCCGCCTGGCTACTGACCATCGCAGAGACAAAAAACATCATGATGGCAATTAACCAGGTATGTTGCTGTAATAGCGTCTGAACCTCTGCCTTAATCAGATCAATATGCCCATTGACGAAGGTTTCGCTCATCCAGGCAAGGCCAAAGGCGCAGACAATCGCCAGTGCCCCCGCGCGAAACACAGTCCCGCTGATAATTTGGTCCACCGGAGGTCGGCATATCAAGACTATCAGACAGGCAAAAGAGAGCATTGTTATCTGGATCGCTGCCGACATCGATAACGGTTGCAGCCCTTTTGCCGTTTCCACTACCGGTCGTAATTGAGGAATAATCCCTAAGAGCACAATCACCACGGCACTCATCAAAAACAGTACGACAGAGAGCTTAGCGCGAAAGGTAACTTCAGTTTTATCGTGTTGTTTCTGAGCAGGCTTTATTAAACCCTCCGCAAGCCTGCGTTGATACTCTGGGTCATCTTTTAGCTCTTTGCCTTTATTAAAGGTCGCTAAGGCCCCCATCGCGACACCCACTAACGTAGCGGGAACGCAGATCATCATAATTGTAGAAATGGATATCCCTAACGGGGCCATTAAACCAATCATTGCCGCCATCGCCGCCGATATTGGACTGGCTGTGATAGCCTGCTGCGATGCAATAACAGAAATGGATAATGGCCGCTCAGGACGGATCCCCGAATCACGGGCGACTTCAGAAATAACCGGTAATAAACTATAAACAACATGCCCCGTTCCGGACATAAAAGTGAAGATATAGCAAATAAAAGGCGCCAGCAGCGTAATATAACGAGGATGACGGCGCAGAATTTTCTCTGCCAGTTTAACCAGTAAATCCAGACCACCGGCGGCTTGTAATGATGAGGCAGCTAAAACAACCGAAAGAATAATAAGAATAACGTCAATCGGCGGTGTGGATGGGGTCAGGCCAAAAACAAATACCATGACGCCAACACCGAGTCCCCCGACCATGCCTAAAAACACACCGCCAATCCTGGCGCCAACCATTAAGGCTAAAAGAATAAAACACAATTCCGTCCAAAACATACTTCCTCCTGGCTTATCTGGAGTGAATGTTGGGTTACATGAGTGGAACAGCGTTAACAGGGTTAATACGGTTTACCAAAACCGAATGCACCGTAATCAGACAAAACATTCGCTGCAGATTTACCACCAGCCTGCATGGCGCACAGCACCCTTTCTCGATCGGGCTCAGCTGTACCTGATTGGATAATGGAGAGCATAAATCCGGTTAAAAACGCATCACCTGCCCCCAGGGTATCTACTGGCTCAATATATTTCGGCGTCCAGTCAAGAAAACCACCAGCGGAAAAATAATAAACACGTTCATGCCCGCAGGTTGCAATAATATGTCGACAACCGTATTGGTAAAGCTTATTTATTTTTTCTTTGGTTTCATCTGGTGAGATGCCACTACAGGAAATGAAGCCATAATCTACCCATGGGCATACTCTTGCGAAATAATCATCGGTGCCACGTCCAGAAAAATCGAATGATATCATGATATTTTTCTGTTTTATTTTTTCCAGCTCACTTTCAAGATAACCATTAATACTGGTGTGAACTAAGTCAAAACTGGCAATGTATCGCAGATCATCCACCGTCAGCATGAAGGGATGTTCGCGTAAAACACCATTTTTATTACTGGTGACAAACTCACGATCGCCATTATTGAGGCGAATACAGGCGTAACCGTTCTCCCCCTCATAATGCCGACTATGGGTAATATCTATCTGTAACTTATGCAATACATCTTGTATATGTTTTGCCGCGTCATCATTCCCAAACGCCCCCATGAAGGCGCTTGAAGCACCGGCTTGCTTTGCGTAGACGGAAAAATTTAAGGCATTGCCACCTGGATACATCATTCCAGAATGAAGGTATTTATCGACGACATTGTCACCTATACCTATTACGCGAATACTCATAATAATACCCTGCTCTATAAAATCTTAAAAAGCGTCCCTGCTTTTACCTTAATCCTTTAGTAATCAGTATGCTACTTTCCACATATAGCGACGTGTAGTGAGCGGATGCTGGCGAGCTTCAGCAAGCGCTCGGTTGTAGACAGGGTAAACATTATTGAAGAGAGAATGGTTAAAGTAATCAATAACCGTAGTTTTGATAGTCGACAACCCTAACTCTTTCGCGTCTATCACTTCAATTCGCTGACCATATTTTTTCAGAAAATCTAATGCACGCTCATCGACCGGGCGGGTACTACCTTCAGAAAGCTGTACGAAAAATGGTGTATTAGCATCCGTAATTTCGAACGGTCCGTGGAAGAATTCACCGCTGTGAATACAGGCTGAATGAATCCACTGCATTTCCATAAATATGCAGATACTTTGTAAATATGACGCGCCATAGCCCGCCCCACTGGCAACAGTATAAATAACTTTATCGTCTTTATATTCTTGAGCAAATGCTTGTGCCCGTTCAGCCACATGCTCGCAAGCACGATATACAATACGGTTAATTTTACTGACGCCATCCAGGAAATCGTCATAGTGAACATAGCCTTCTGTTTGCTGAAGAAGCTCTACCGCGGTAAGCAAACATTGTATCGTCTTCTCTTCAGCGACATCTTTTCCCTCGCCGAAGGTATAGGTCTCAACATAATCACAATGCGCAACCAAAGGTGAATCCATAACCCAGGTAAGCCCAATAACGGTCGCGCCATGCAGGCGTGCAATTTCTGCCGCCTTCGTGGTTTCAGGGGTATTGCCTTTATGCGAAGCAACAACAACGACGGCATTTTCACCCAGCGCAACAGGCGGGTTACTGATAAATTCCCCACTGTTGTAAAGGCCCACGCTCAGCGTTTTTGACTCTTTTTCTAAGAATGCTTTTGCCGGGTAGAACGCGGCATAAGACCCACCACAGGCAACATAGTAAACATGTTTAGTCCCCCCTTTTTCCGCCTGGCTGGCCACAATATCGTTCACAATTTCTTTAATGCTCATTATGGTTCCCTCTGGTTCAATCAATCATACAGGCGGATATCGCCTACAAAATGACTCTTAATGTATTGGTATTTTTATAATACATTTAAAGACATTTTATCAACGTAAGAACCATAAAAAATCGGGATCCGCGACACGGATCCCGATTTTAGCCAGTATCAAAGATGTAAGAGGAGGACCTATACGGTGAATCGAATCTTGTCGCCAACGATCAACTGACGGGACACACAAGATAATTCTCCTTTGTTATCAATCATTTCACTCTTAATTAAAATCAGAGGATAATTTTCACTCACCCCAAGATAGTGAGCAACCTCAAAGCTTGCATACACTAGCTCAATCATTTTGCGCGAATGGGTAAACCACAGCCCATATTTTTCACGTAAGCAAGCGTATAACGAATGATTATTGAGGTCCTCTTGCAGCAGAAAGGCAAAACGAGGAGGTAACTGGATGGTTTCCAGCGAAACGGGAATATCGTCAGCATAACGAATACGTTCAATGACTACCGCTTTCTCTTTTTCAGCCATTCCCAGCGAGGCGCTGGTCTCGTTATCCACCGATTCAAAAACCGATTTGATAGTCCGGGAGCCGGGCCGCCGCCCCTGGGACTGACACAACTCGCTAAAGCTCATAATCCCGGTCATGCTGCGCTGAAACTTTTCATTGCTGACAAACGTTCCCTTGCCAGAAACACGCGTCAGAAGATTTTCACGCGTTAGAGCATCCAGAGCTTTACGCACCGTTACACGACTAACCTGCCACTGGCTACTGAGTTCATTTTCTGTGGGGATCTGCTGACCGGGCTTGTATTCACCGCGCAAAATCGCCTCTTTCAAGGATGCCTCAAGCTGTTTATAGAGAGGTTTTGCGCTATTGCTGTCAGGTTGCTCCATCATTTGTATCCGTTTGTATTATTAGAATACCATGACATGTATTATAACTATTTACCTGACATTTGCTGGCATAAAAAAAGAAAATCGGCCACAAAATCAGTCTGGTGGCCGATTTATCATATTGAAATTACTGATGGTTCTGCATATACGGCGTATAAATCCCGTTCAAACTTTCGAGGAACGCCACGATATCGTCGATATCTTCCTGCGGCAGTTCCTTACCCACCTGATAACGCAGCATCAGTTTGACCGCACCATCGAGCGTAGGCACATCACCGCGATGGAAATAAGGCGCAGTCAGCGCAACGTTACGTAATCCAGGGACTTTCTGACGTAGCTTGTCACGTAGCTCATTGGTAACGTTCATCCGGCCAATATCTGCGGCAGTGACTTCGCCGAAATTAAAGTCCTTTTTCAAACCTAATGGTTCAAATGAGCGTCCGCCTAAAATAATACCGCCATGACAGGTCGCGCACTTATTTTCCTTAAACAACTGATAGCCATGTTTTTGCTGAGCCGTTAACGCCTCCTCATCACCACGTAACCACTTATCAAACGGTGAATTTGGCGTGATCAGCGTTTTCTCAAATTCAGCAATCGCATCGGTAATATTATCTCCGCTGAATCCCTGTGGATAAACCGCAATAAATTCTTGCTTCAAGAGCGGATCTTTATCCAGCTTCTGGATAATTTCATCCCAGGATTTAGATGCCATTTCAATCGGGTTCAACGGCGGACCACCTGCCTGCGCCTGTAATGTCGGCGCACGGCCATCCCAGAACTGTTCCACGTTAAAGACTGAGTTAAACACCGTTGGCGCGTTGATCGGCCCGACCGCTCCGCCTACGCCAATTGACGTTTTCCGGCCATCCACACCACCCGCATTCAGGGCATGACAGTGCGCGCAAGAGATCGTGCTGTCGCCGGAAATACGCGGATCGTGATAAAGCGTAAAGCCAAGCGCCACCTTCCGGGCATCAGTCGGGATGCTTTCTGGTATTGGCTGTACGGGTTCATTACGATGCTGCGCGGCGGTATCTTTACTGGCGTAATACTGCTCACGCTGTTTGGCGACCCAGCCCAAAATGTCTTCGCGCTCCGCATCGCTCACCTTACCGGCCCAGTGCAGCGCGGTATAACGCGTCGGCGGCATGGTTTCGTACTGCATCACCCATTCAATTTTATTCAGGTCGCTTTGCGAAACGGGTTTATCCGCGACCAGCGCCGCACGAACGGCCTCAAGATTAAAGGATTTATATCCCAGTTGAATGTCGTAATTCATCAACTGCTTAGCGACAGGAAAAGAAGAATAGAAAGGTAATTCAGCCGAAGGGGTGTGACAATAATCACATCCTTTTTCGCGCAAGAATCCTAAAACTTTATTATTTGCTTCCAGCGAAGAGGCCTGAACATCAGCCTGTTTGCTCCGTTGATTATCGTGATACCACACATAACCGGATAATCCAAAATAACAAATCACGATGCCAGCTATGGCAATCGCGGTAAGACGGGTAATGATTTTCATTATTTTACCCTCACCGTTGTGAGTTATTGTGACCCAGAAAAATTAGAATAATTAATGCACAGTCTTTGTCAGACTTGACCATCATAGGAAATGAGGGGATTACTATTTTGATAAGTATCAAGCAATTACATGGAGGAGAACTATCAATAGAATAGCCTGTGCCTATTATAGCGTTAAGCCATTAGCAGGTTTCGTTCACACCTCGTTGCAATCGAATGTTCTGAAAATGGAATATCTTCAGGTCGCGTACGATTCTGAATTATTCATTGTTATCATTGGGATAGTTTAATTTTTTAAATAATGTTCAACACTAAAACGTGATCAACCGCACGCTTTACTCAGCCAATACCGAAGCGAATGTCTACGCTTAACTGACGACCGGGCAACAGCCTTACTATTTCAACGTCCATCGGAGGTCTTTCTCATTATGCTCAACCAGAAACTACCCCACGCCCCTTCTGAAGAACTGACGATCGACATCGATCTGCTTTATGAAATGGATCCGTGCGAGTTAAAGCTGGATGAAATGATTGAGGCAGAGCCTGAGCCGGAGATGATTGAAGGGCTGCCCGCCTCAGATGCGTTAACCCCGGCCGATCGTTACCTTGAGCTGTTCGAACATGTCCAGTCGTCGAAACTGTTTGCCGATAGCAAAACCTTCCCCGACTGTGCGCCCAAAATGGACCCGCTGGACATTTTGATCCGTTATCGCAAAGTCAAACGCCATCGGGACTTTGACCTGAAGCGCTTTGTTGAGAACCATTTCTGGCTCCCGGAAACGCCCTCCAGCGAATACGTTTCTGACCCGGAAAATTCGCTGAAAGAGCATATCGATCAATTGTGGCCAGTGCTGACGCGCGAACCGCAGGACCACATTCCCTGGTCCTCGTTGCTGCCGTTACCGCAGTCATATATTGTGCCTGGCGGACGTTTTAGCGAAACCTACTACTGGGATTCCTATTTCACCATGCTGGGTCTGGCAGAGAGCGGTCGCGAAGATCTGCTGAAATGTATGGCGGATAACTTTGCCTGGATGATCGAAAATTATGGTCACATCCCAAACGGTAATCGAACGTACTACCTGAGCCGCTCGCAGCCGCCGGTCTTTGCGCTGATGGTGGAACTGTTTGAAGAGGATGGCGTACGTGGCGCGCGCCGTTATCTTGATCATCTAAAAATGGAGTACGCGTTCTGGATGGATGGCGCCGATTCGCTGGTGCTCAACCAGGCCTACCGCCACGTAATCAGAATGTCGGACGGATCCTTGCTCAACCGCTATTGGGACGATCGTGATACGCCGCGCGATGAATCGTGGCTTGAAGACGTCGAGACCGCCAAGCATTCAGGTCGACCGCCCAATGAGGTGTATCGCGATTTGCGTGCAGGCGCGGCATCGGGATGGGATTACTCCTCACGCTGGCTACGCGATGCAGGCCGCCTTGCCAGCATACGCACGACACAATTCATCCCAATTGATCTGAACGCGTTCCTCTACAAGCTGGAGAGCGCCATCGCCAATATTTCGGCGCTGAAAGGCGACAAAGAAGCTGAAGCGCTGTTTCGCCAGAAAGCCAATGACCGCCGCGATGCGGTGAATCGCTACTTATGGGATGATGAAAACGGCTGCTATCGCGATTATGACTGGCGACGTGAACAAATGGCCCTCTTCTCTGCCGCCAGTATCGTACCGCTGTATGTCGGCATGGCAACGCATGAACAAGCCGACCGGCTGGCCAATGCGGTACGCAGCCGCCTGCTAACGCCAGGGGGTATTTTAGCCACAGAACATGAAACCGGTGAGCAGTGGGATAAACCCAACGGCTGGGCGCCGCTGCAATGGATGGCTATTCAAGGTTTCAAATTGTATGGCGACGACCATCTCGGGGATGAAATTGCCCGTAACTGGTTGAAAACGGTGAATCTCTTTTACCAGGAACACCACAAGCTTATCGAAAAATACCATATTGCCGACGGCATGCCGCGCGAAGGCGGCGGCGGGGAATATCCGCTGCAGGACGGCTTTGGCTGGACAAACGGCGTGGTGCGCCGACTCATCGGGCTGTATGGCGAACCTTAGCCGCTGACGGCCTGACTCCTCAGGCCGTTAGTTAATCGCATCGTAGAGTTCAGTATGAATTTTTTGCCACTTTTTGTTCTCCGGGCTGGGTTCTGCACGAGCGCGGAGCTGAGCCTGCTCAAGATCATACTGTTGACGTGCGATAACCGCCGGAACCGAACAAAAACTTTGCAGGTAGCTTTTGTGCAAGGAAGTGAGTGACGCCCCATTCGACATGGCATGACTGAGCGTACTCATAAACTGTCTGCAAGGTTTGCTCTCGTTCATCTGCGCAGGATAACGCAGCAGCAGTCTCAACACCTCGGTATTGCCCGCAGCGAATGCTTGTTCCGTCCACGCCAGCTTCCAGTCCATCCCGCCCTGCAGGAACAGTGACGTCACACGGGTATCGTTGCGATCGATAGCCGCGCGCATGTTAAAGGCATCCCAGGTGATACCCATTCGGGTCACAGATTCCCGTGCGGAAGGTGCATCGCGGCGCGGTTCCTCCTGCACGATTTCAACGGATTGTCCGGATGGCGCCTGTGGCGCTGGCGAAGTGAATAACCAGAACGCACCCAGCGAAATCACCAGCACCATCACGCCGACCGCGACCCACAACATGCCTGAAATCAGCTGTTCACGCTCCTCCGCGGTGCGCTTTGCTCGCTTCTCCGGCGGATCAATACTGTCGGCGATTTCCTGTTTGTCGCCCCCCGCCTGCTCATCCTTTTGCTTTGCCATTTCCCAGAACTGGCGGACGGTCGTCTCATCAGACTCCAGATATGACGCGGGATTAACACGCGTACGCCTTTCTGCAAATGCCCGTTGTACAGGGTGAGTAATCTGTCGGTACTGACAATCCAGCAGCATCAGTTGTACTGAGGTCAGCGGCTGCTGCGCGATAACGCCGTTGCGGGCCAGCCGGCAATCATCCAGAAACATACGCAACGTAAGACGTGGTTCGACAAACAACGTCAGCACCGAGGTGTCGTTAAAAATCTGGGTAAAGTGGCGTACAAACAATTTCTTATCCACGACCATAAGCGCCAGCTCGCTAAACATCATGCCGTCCAGCGCATCCCGACTGTCACCCAGTTTTAACCAACGGCGCAGGCGTTCCCCACCGAAGTGCTGTTTCAGGAAGCTGTTGAGTGGATGTTGATCCGGCCATACCCGGGCGATAAGCGATTTGAGCGTTAATTCTATGGCACGAAGCTGACGCTGCGCATGGATCTGTGCTTCCGGCTCTGCACGTTCAATCTCAGTTTCATACTTCAGTATGGGCTGTTGCTGACGCAATTGTTCCAGAGACGCCACGAAGCGTAGCGCAGAAATCAGCTGGTTTTCACTGACGTCCTGGCCATTTTCATACTGCGGCACGCTCTGCTGCAGATGACGCAGCCGCAGAGTGAACTGGCTCAATTGCGCATCATTCATCTGCAAACGTCTGGCGACAGCTCCCCAGCCGCCCAGATTCAATCTGGCCTGGTCAAGCTGCTCAAGGAACCATCGCGGCTCTTTACCCTCTGCGACATGCACGCCTAACAGCAGCAATATTTCTACCGATGCCTGACGGATGATCGCCAGACAACGTTCAAAGGGTGTACATGTCGCTTGTAATGCGCTATTGGTCATCATCTTCCCTAACAGGACCCAAAACGTGCGGCCTCACAATGGTATGTCGTTATTTTCTATAAAAGCAGATGTGTATCGACGTAGACTAAAACACATTCATATAGCAAATAAATCTGTTTTACAGTGACTTCCGCACAATCATGGAAAATTATTCAGGAGATATGTCCGTGCCCGTATTGAAAACATCGCGCCTGATCTGTCGTCCATTGAATATTGAAGATTGGGCGTTCTTTTTAACGTTACAGCAGAACGCTGATGTGATGCGCTTTGTCGCTGATACGCGCACAGAACAAGAGATACAGGCAGCCTTTCATTCACGCTTACCAGAGTGGTCCCCCGGCAGCCCGCACTGGCTTTGCCTGGTGCTGTGCGATAAGGCATCGGGAACGCCGCTGGGGGTGACTGGATATATTCATGAAAACAATGAATGTGCCGAGGTCGGTTTTTTGCTTACTCCCGAGGCACAGGGTAAAGGTTATGGCACTGAATCCCTGCATGCCGTTTGCGATTACGCATTTACCCACGGCGGACTCCGCCGGCTGACGGCCTGCGTCACCGCAGGAAACGAAGCCTCAAGACGTCTGCTGGAAAAGATTGGGTTCATTCACGAAGGTACGCTGCGGGAAAGCTATTGGCTACAACAAACCTGGCGCGATGACTGGCTTTTCGGCCTGTTAAAACGTGAATATCAGCCGCCAATGCCATAAGGCGTTTTGCTGTAAAAACTGGCTACATGGCAACTGGCGTAACGGAGTGGATTTCTTAAAATATATCTCTTTACTCAGAGAGTATTATGCCGCTCCGTTCAACGCACTTCACACCCGCCTGTGTCGCATTTATTAAGCAATGGCAAGGCCTGTCGCTGGAAAAGTATCAGGATAAACATGGAATTTGGGTGATAGGTTACGGGCATGAAATTGCCGCAGACGAAACCTTTGATACCCCGATTACGCTAATGCAGGCAGAAGCACTTCTGCTCGCCGATCTGCATCTCTGTGAGGCGTTACTATATGAAAAAAAACCGCAAATAAAAGATCGGTTTCAACAAGAGACGTTAATTGCGTGGATATTCAGCGTGGGAATAACCCGATTTAACATGACAGAAATTTGGCCTTAAGCTATTTCACAGCCAGAAATTTTCTGACTGTGAAATTTACGTCAATTAAATAGCGTCGTTTAACATCATTGCCGCCTGCGTACGATTTTTTACCTCCAGACGCTGGTAAAGCGACTCAAGATGGGCTTTTACCGTTCCGGTACTGATATTTAACAGTCGGCCAATTTGTTTATTCGACTCGCCCGCGGCCAGCATAGTCAGAATTTCTCGCTGACGCGCACTGAGCGATCTTATATTTTGGCGGCTACTCTCAGCCGCTGTAATACAGTCTCTGGGGATAAACATCATGCCCATCGCGACACTATTGAGCGCCAGTGTGAAGGTTTCCGCGTCAGAGTCACGTGGAACAATGGCCAGCACGTTTAATTGCGTGACCTCCTGTAGCCATCTTTTCCGGCAATCCGTTGCTGTTACCAGCACTTTTACCGCCGAATGGCGTTGCGCGATCTGTTGCAGCAAGCTGCGGCAGAACTCAGCATCAAGATCGCCATCCAGCATTACCATTGCATCAGGGTTGTCTTCCAGCTTCTGCCACAGGTCATCTGTCTGACTGACACCCTGAACATCCACTCCTGGAATACGTTGCTGTAAACTTACATTCATTCCATGAATAAATATTGACTGCCTGTCAAACATTATTAACTGCATTATTTATCTCCGTCTGAATAAGATATTAGCCTTAGCGCGCGGAAGGGTATTACCCATAGGGTAAAATAAGAAGTCACCATTTGGCGGGGGGCCATTGTACCGATAGTCGTAGAAGAAAGAAGCAGAAATTATGATTAGTTACAGCTCAATCAACAGAATCACACAAAGAAACAAAAACAGAGAAATATATTAAGTAAATTCTTATATTTTGACGCTCATGTATATTAATTAATATTAATTATATGCAGTCTATATTTTTGTCGAAAAATAAGGAATGCAAACCATCATTCAAATATGTTACAAAATAAAAAATCGCATTAAATGCTTATTCAGCCAATATCTGGCTGAATAAGACACGACGGGTTACAGGAACATTCCGCCGGAGACCTCAATACGCTGCGCCGTCATCCACGCCAGCTCATCGCTGAGCAACGCGGCAATCGCGTCACCGATATCATCCGGCAAACCAACTCGCCCCAACGCTGTTTGCGAAGCAATGTACGCATTCAGTTGCGCGTTATCCCGCACATTTCCACCGCTAAAATCGGTTTCTATCGCGCCGGGGGCAATAATATTGGCCGTAATTCCGCGCTCCCCCAGTTCTTTTGCCTGATAACGGGTTAACACTTCCATCGCCCCTTTCATAGCCGCGTATGCGCTGTAACCCGGCAGCGCAAAGCGCGCGAGTCCGGTTGAAACATTGAGGATCCTGCCGCCTCTGTTCATCAGCGGTAAAAGGTTCTGCGTCAGGAAAAAAGGACCTTTAAAATGGATATTCAAAAGTTGATCAAATTGCGCTTCGGTGAACGCCGGATACGGCGCGTTAATACCAATCCCGGCATTGTTCAATAAATAATCAAAGGTGTCGCTTTGCCACTGGGTCTGTAAGGTTTCCCGCACCTGTTTTATAAACTGAGGGAATGTTGAAATATCCCCGACATTCAACGGTAATACCGCTGCTTTACCGCCAGACTGGCGAATTTCATCCACAACCTGCAGCGCTTCTTTTTCATTGCTGTTCCACGTCAGGATGATACCGATTCCTTTGCTTGCCAGCTTAAGCGCCGCGTTTTTACCGAGTCCACGACCACCGCCGGTCACCAATGCGATACGTTGCGTCATAAGAAACCTCATTTCATGTGTAGTGAAGATTGAGACAAAGCTTATTAGGTGGTAGAAAAACAATAAATATCGCTGATTGCGCATTACTGTTTCATACAGAACAACAATAGGGCATGAGAATGGATAAAATTCACGCAATGCAGTTGTTCATCCGCGTCGCAGAACTGGAGAGTTTTTCGCGTGCGGCGGACACCCTTGGACTACCTAAAGGTAGCGTATCGCGACAAATCCAGGCCCTGGAAAATCATCTGGGCACGCAGCTGTTGCACCGCACCACCCGACGCGTCCAGCTCACACAAGACGGCATGATCTATTATGAACGCGCGAAAGATCTGCTAAGCAATCTGGATGAACTTGATGGACTATTCCATCACGATTCGGCCAGTATCAGCGGCAAGCTGCGCGTGGATATGCCGGTGGGCGTCGCGAGAAATTTGGTGATGCCTCGCCTGGCAGCCTTCTTGCATCAATATCCGGGACTTGAACTCGAACTCAGCAGCAGCGATCGGCTGGTGGACTTGATCCGCGAAGGTTTCGACTGCGTCGTACGCGTAGGTACGCTGAAAGATTCAGGGCTGATTGCCCGTCCGCTGGGTAAACTCACGCAGATTAACTGCGCCAGCCCAGAATATCTGGCCCGCTTTGGCTACCCGGAAAGCCTGGAAGATTTAGCCTCGCATGCGGTGGTGCATTACTCGGTGAACCTGGGAACGCGTGCGCAAGGTTTCGAGGTGGCGACAGGCAACGGTACTCATTGGGTTAAAACCGGCGGCATGCTGACGGTGAACAGCACGGAAACCTATCATGCAGCGTGCCTTGCCGGCCTGGGCATTATTCAGGTGCCACGCGTCGGCGTACGCGACGCCCTGCGCGCCGGTACGCTGGTCGAGGTGTTAGGGCAGTATCGTGCCGAGCCGATGCCGGTTTCTCTGTTGTATCCGCATCGCCGCAACCTCTCCCGCCGGGTTCATCTGTTTATGGAATGGCTGACCGGCGTAATGAAAGATTATGTGGACTGACAAGCTATACTGTCCTGAGAATGAACAGAACAAGGAATACTGGCCTGATGACGCAGGAAAAAGAGATAAAACGCCCCATTCAGGAACTTGAGCACGCACCGATCCCAAAAATTGAGACCCAGGAGCGTGAAAAAACAGAAACCAACGGTACGACCAACCAGGCATTGCAAACAGCCCTGACCCTCGCCGATAAAATTCAACGCCAGCCCGTCATCGCCCATATGATTCGAGCCGCAGAGCGTTTTAATGACCGCATGGGAAACCAGTTTGGCGCCGCTATTACCTACTTCTCGTTCCTGTCGATGATCCCTATCCTGATGGTGTCATTTGCCGCCGCCGGTTTTATTCTCGCCTCCCACCCTACGCTGTTGCAGGATGTCTTCAGCAAAATACTGCTTAACGTCAGCGACCCGACGCTCGCCTCCACGTTAAAAAACACCATTAACACTGCCGTTCAGCAGCGAACCACCGTGGGTCTGGTCGGGCTTGGGATCGCCCTTTATTCCGGGATTAACTGGATGGGTAATCTGCGCGAAGCGATTCGTGCCCAGTCGCGAGATGTCTGGGAGCGTACGCCGCAGGATCAGGAAAAAATTTGGGTTAAATACCTGCGCGATTTTGTTTCATTGATTGGTTTGTTGATTGCGCTGATTGTCACTCTGTCCATTACTTCTATCGCCGGTTCCGCCCAGCAGATGATTATCTCTGCGCTGTATCTCGACGGCATCGAATGGCTGAAGCCCGCCTGGCGCCTGATCGGCCTGACCATCTCTATTTTCGCCAACTATTTGCTTTTCTTCTGGATTTTCTGGCGACTGCCGCGTCACCGACCACGTAAGAAAGCACTCATTCGCGGCACATTTATCGCGGCGCTGGGGTTTGAAGTTATCAAAATGATCATGACCTACACGCTGCCGTCACTGGTGCAATCGCCGTCAGGCGCAGCGTTTGGTTCCGTGCTTGGACTGATGGCGTTCTTCTACTTCTTCGCTCGTCTGACGCTGTTTTGCGCCGCCTGGATAGCCACGGCGGAATACAAAGATGACCCGCGGATGCCGGGGAAAACGCAATAGCCACCGCCGGATTAGTTGTCAATTGCCGGATGGCGACGCACGCGTCTTATCCAGCCTACGGGTGAGTTTGTAGGCCGGATAAGCGCAGCGCCATCCGGCAATTATAATGCCGCCTGTTCTTACTGATTTAGTGAATAAATCCAACCCGTAACTTTTATTTAACCAAAAACCAGTTTTATCATCCAAGTTTTAAATTATGTGAAGCATTTCATGGAAGTGAAATCTTCAGCCTGAATATTATCCCCTTTTTGCTCTTTTTTTGACCAATTGCAGGGTTTGTTACAGATTGAAATATCGCTTTTGCTGTGCGTAATATGGCCTTTCGTTCGGCCAAAAATAAGAAAATATTATGCAAGCAACAGCCACAACACTCGACAACGAACAGGAACACACCCCGGTCAACTCGCGCAATAAAGTTGTCGTCGCCTCCCTCATTGGTACCGCCATTGAGTTCTTCGACTTCTATATCTACGCGACCGCCGCGGTGATCGTGTTTCCCCATATTTTCTTCCCGCAGGGAGATCCGACCGCGGCTACGCTGCAGTCCCTCGCCACCTTCGCTATCGCTTTTGTGGCCCGGCCAATCGGCTCCGCGGTGTTCGGCCATTTCGGCGATCGCGTAGGCCGTAAAGTCACGCTGGTTGCTTCACTGCTTACCATGGGGATTTCAACGGTTGTCATTGGCCTGCTGCCGGGCTATGAAACTATCGGCATTTTCGCCCCGTTGCTGCTGGCGCTGGCGCGTTTTGGCCAGGGTTTAGGTCTGGGCGGTGAGTGGGGCGGCGCGGCGTTGCTGGCAACGGAAAACGCGCCGCCGCGTAAACGCGCGCTGTACGGGTCATTCCCGCAACTGGGCGCGCCTATCGGCTTTTTCTTCGCCAACGGCACTTTTCTGCTGCTCTCCTGGCTGCTGACCGATGAACAGTTTATGAGCTGGGGCTGGCGCGTACCGTTCATCTTCTCTGCGGTACTGGTGATCATCGGCCTGTACGTTCGCGTTTCATTGCATGAGTCCCCGGTCTTCGCCAAAGTCGCTGCAGCGAAAAAACAGGTGAAAATCCCGCTGGGTACCTTACTGACAAAGCATATTCGCGTAACGATCCTCGGCACGTTCATCATGCTGGCGACCTATACACTGTTCTATATCATGACCGTCTATTCGATGACGTTCAGTACAGCCGCCGCGCCTGTAGGGCTTGGCCTGCCGCGTAATGAAGTGTTGTGGATGCTAATGATGGCGGTAATTGGCTTTGGCGTTATGGTGCCAGTGGCGGGTCTGCTGGCCGACGCGTTTGGTCGCCGCAAGAGCATGCTCATCATCACCACGCTTATCATTCTGTTTGCGCTGTTTGCCTTTAAACCGCTGCTCGGATCTGGCAATCCGGCGCTGGTGTTCGCTTTCCTGCTGCTGGGTTTAAGCCTGATGGGACTGACATTTGGTCCGATGGGCGCGTTGCTGCCGGAGCTGTTCCCAACCGAGGTTCGCTACACGGGCGCATCATTCTCATATAACGTTTCGTCGATTCTTGGCGCTTCCGTTGCCCCGTATATTGCCGCATGGCTGCAGGCTAACTACGGCCTGGCAGCGGTAGGAACGTATCTGGCATCGATGGCGGCGTTGACATTGATCGCGCTGCTGTTAACCCATGAGACCCGTCATCAGTCATTGTGATTCTTTTGCCGGATGCGGTGTAACCATCGCATCCGGCCTGACATCACTTCTTCATTTGCGACAGTATCGCCCGGCACTGGTTGGCTTCCCCTTCGGAAGGAGAAATCAGCGCCAACAGTGCCGCCGCTGGAGTGACTAACGTGGCTAATGCGGCGGCAACCGCACCACGCGCAATCAATGGCCCAGCTTTTACACCTGCCTGCGGGTTCTTGAAGGTCCCGCGAACATACAGCGGCGAACGCAGCGTAATAATACGAATACCTTTGCTCTCTGGATCGATGGTTAAATCCAGTTGCTCAGAGGCAAAACTCGCGGTCCCGGTCACATTGATCACCGCATTTTCCGTATCAAAAGCAAAGATTTGAGGACGCGCCACGCCGTTAACGATATCCAGATTCGCCGCCGCGCAGTTCACCCGGACCTCATCGTCACCAAATATCTGACCAACGAGATAGTTACCCAGATTTAATCCCACAATTTCCATCAGATTCCGGCTGATTAAGCCATCGTTCATCAGCAGCTTCAGGTTGCCATTGCTGTTCCCCAACAGCGCGGCCACCGAGTTTCCGCTGCCGCTAAATTTAGCGTCACCGTTCATTTCACCGAGCGTTTTCTGCATCAATTCTACATCCGGCATGAGCTCTTTTAGCTTCAGGCGGCGAGCCTGAATATCCGCCTGCCCACGCATCGGCTTTTTATCCCCTTCCAGATGGATTCTGGAAACAATGCTGCCTCCCGCCAGGCCAAATTTCAGCGGCTGCAGGCGCAGGTCGGCATTTTTCAGGATGATATGGGTGGAGAGATCGCTAATCGGTAGGCTGCTGCCGTGTTCAATGCGCCGACCTTTGAAACGTACGTCAGCATCCATCACATTCCATTTGTCAGTTTCGAAACGGTCATACGGTAAGACTTTATCGGCAGGCTGGACGCTCTTCTCACCTTTGCGCTGTTCAGACTGTTTGGCCTTTTCCGCGCCTTTCCCCGAATCCACACCAATCAGCGGTCCCAAATCAGCCAGTCTCAGCTGGCGTGATTCGACGTCCCCTTCCAGTTTCGGACGCGGCTTACCGGTCGTATAAGTTAGCGTCCCATGAATATCGCTGTCGCCAATGCGGCCATTAAAATCGCGGTAATCAAAAACAGAGGATTTTTCCGGGTCGATTTTCGCCACCAGACGCCCGTCGGTTTCAAACGGCGGCGTATCCGGGAGCAGCACCCCCGTCAAATCGTACAAATCCCCTAGCGAATCACCCGAGAATTTAAGCCGCAGATCCACGCCGCCCATATTCATCGGGTCATTTACCGTACCGGTAAATGCTACGCGCGTATTGCCCGAGCGGAAATCAGCCTGCACCGGGAAAGGGGTTCCTTCGCCCCTCAGCGCCAGCATCCCGCCTATTTTTCCGCTACCGCTTAGCGGTTCGTCGTTATAGCGTCCTTTGGCCTGCAAACCAAATACGTAGTCCTCAACGCGGGTTTGACTCTCTTTATTTTTTGCGCCCGTCACTTCGCTAAAAGGCAATGGCTTACCCAGCGGATCGACCAGGATCTCAAGCTCCGAGCGGGTCACCTTATCGTTTATAGCGATGCGTCCTTGATCGAAGAGAATATTATCCAGCCGGAAAGACCACGCAGAGGGCGACGCATTAGGATCGCGGTTTTCAGCTTCTGCGAGGGTAAAAGTCCAGTTATTATTTTTCTCCGACAGGCGAATAAGGCGCGCATCAGGCTTTACCAGCTTGACCCACGGTAGCCAGACGGTTTTTGTCAGCAATGCCAGCGGCGCGAGCGTGGCTTCCACGCGGGGAAGATGCACCATGGTGACGTCGGGAATGTCCGGCGGGTTGCCAAGGATAATATCCTCGGCATGAACGTGCGGCCACGGAACCCAGCTACGCCAGCCGGTTTCCTGCTTCTGGCGCTCCCAAACCACGCCCAGATCGCCCCGTATAGCGAAGGGCCGGTTGAGTTCTGTAGAGACTTTCTGGTTGATGGTCGGTTTGAGCCGGTTCCAGTCAAATGTCGCAATCACAATGATGAATACGACGATCAACAACAAGAAAACCCCTAATACTGATGCGGTTATTTTGCCTGCTTTTGTCATAGTTAGCGTCCTCACTTCCTTCCTTGCCTGTCCTAAAGATAGTCCAGCAGGGCAAAATGAGGGACGCTACATCCGAATCAAAGCGACAGGATCACCTCTTCGAGGGTGTGCAGAGGTACTGGACGAGAAAGAAAATAGCCTTGCGCCGCGAAAGCCGGTGAGTTTTGCACATCACGCCACTCTTCAAGTGTTTCAACACCTTCAACAATTACCCCGCGGCAATAGCGGTTCATCAGCTGTAACAACAGCGTGAAGAGATTGCGGCCTTCCGGCGTCTGGCGCAGCATGACAAACAGATCCCGCGCCACTTTAATATAGTCGTAACTCACTTCGCTCAGGGCCGAGAAGTTCGCCATTCCGGTACCAAAATCATCCAGCCAGAGGGGACCAAACTCGCACATTGAGGCGAACGACGACCCCTTCGGCAGGCGGATATGCTCCACCAGCTCAAAACGCAGCCACGGCAGGCATTCGATGATTTTCAGGATTTCAGGATCCTGGCGCATCGCAATCAGCGTTGGGCCATCGACATTCACTGAAGCCAGCAGGTTATTGGCTCTGAAAAAGTCCTTTTTCAGCTCAAGCTGCAGGAGCTGCTCTTTCACGACCTCTATACGGTGTCGGACGGCCACTTCAGCAAAATAGCGATCTGGCGCAATACGTTGGGCAGGATTATCAGGATGGGTCACGACGGTCAGCAGTTCAACGGCCATCAGCCGTCCGTCGGTCTGGTAAATCGGCTGATAGGTGTAAGCACGCTCGCACTGCAGCCAATAGCGTCTCGCCTGCAAGCTTTCGATACTCGCATCGGGCGTAATGAGCTGCTGGGTAACCTGCTTTATCATCAAAGATGTCCTGTAAATAAGAGTGTGACTGACCGGACTCGTCAAAGGTTATCGGCGCTCAGGCGCAGAACTTTACGTTCCGCCGCAGGCAAAATAAAAACCAGGCGGCAAAAAACAACACAGAACACGTGCTGGCTCAAAAAAATAATGGAACGTTGTTTTAATATGGTTGACCACTTAACACCCACAGCGCACACTAACGCTAATTTTTTTCAGAGCAGGTTACGACTATGTCCAGAAAGATTGCCGTGATTGGCGAATGCATGATTGAGCTGTCACAGAAAGGCGCCGACGTTCAGCGCGGATTCGGTGGCGACACGTTGAATACATCCGTTTATATCGCCCGCCAGGTCGATGCGGCGGCGCTTTCGGTACACTATGTGACTGCACTGGGTACTGACAGTTTCAGCCAACAAATGCTGGACTCCTGGCAGGGTGAAAATGTTGACACCTCATTAACCCAGCGTATGGAAAACCGCCTGCCGGGCCTCTATTACATTGAGACCGACAGCACCGGCGAGCGCACCTTCTACTACTGGCGTAATGAAGCTGCCGCAAAATTCTGGCTGGAGAGCGAACAGTCCGCCGCGATTTGCGAAGAGCTGGCGACATTTGACTATCTGTATCTGAGCGGAATCAGCCTAGCGATTCTAAGCCCGGCCAGCCGTGACAAACTGCTGACGTTACTGCGTGAATGCCGCGCTAACGGTGGAAAAGTCATTTTTGACAATAACTACCGCCCACGCCTGTGGAGCAGCAAAGAAGAAACGCAGCAGGTTTATCAGCAGATGCTGGAATGCACCAATATCGCGTTCCTGACGCTGGATGATGAAGACGCATTGTGGGGTGAAAAACCTGTAGCCGAGGTGATTGCCCGTACTCACGCGGCTGGCGTTCAGGAAGTCGTGGTGAAGCGCGGCGCAGACTCTTGTCTGGTTTCTATCGAGGGTGAAACGCTGATCGACGTCCCGGCCGTTAAATTACCGAAAGAGAAAGTGATTGATACCACCGCAGCGGGAGACTCCTTCAGCGCCGGGTATCTGGCGGTACGTCTGACCGGTGGCAATGCCGCCGATGCCGCAAAACGTGGTCACCTGACGGCAAGCACGGTGATTCAGCATCGCGGGGCGATTATCCCACGCGACGCTATGCCGCAATAACGTGTTGTTCTTGTAGGCCGGGCAAGCGAAGCGCCCCCCGGCCTACCCACCCAAGGCCGGATGGCAGCGTAATCGCCTTATCCGGCCTGGAGGTTACTGTACCGGCGGGATATCCGTCACTTCAGGATGTGATTCATCCGTTTCTACCGGCGTTGCCGCCGCGGTAACGGGCGCCATAATGCTATCCCACGTCGCCTGCAGTTCCTTCATATTGAATTCAGGCTCCCCCTTCGGCTGCAGCAGAATTAACGCCATATCTTGCGACAATTGCTGGCGCAGATCCTGATTCAGCATCTCAACGTTCAGACTGTTGAGGAAGCTCTGGCGTAAACGCTGATACTGTTCAGGCGCGATATCCACCACCTGATTTTGCAGCGAGCGCAAACGCTGGCTGATCAAAATGTCGGTATCGGTACGGCCATAGGTGGCAAACAGTTTCTGCAGTTCCAGATTTTTTTGCGCCACCAGCGCATTGAACTCTTCTTCCGGCAGGCCCTTATCACGCACTTTCGCCAGCTCACGCGCAACCGTACCGAGGTTCGCATTGAGCTTACCGTTCGGCGATTCCACGTTGATAGCGCACTGGGCACGCAGGAACAGCACCCGACAATCAAATCCAAGGCCGATATCTTTGGCATTGTTTTTGGTCAGTTCCTGCTGAATATGCCAGAACAGCGCTTCACGGGCTAAATCAGCGCGCCAGTAGCGCAACAGCGCGGCGGATTCACGGATTGGCTGCCATGGCGTGTCCCACATGATGGAAAGGCGATCCTGACGTACCGCATCGGTCATAATGCTCACGGCTTCCGCACGCAGCGGCGAAAGCGTCGGCACCGGCGCTGGGGTTTCCCGTTTTCCTTTTAACTCGCCAAAGGTTTTATTGATTTGTTCAGCCACGCTGCGCGCATCTACGTTACCCACGATAATCAGCGTCATCGCGTCCGGGGTATACCATTTCTGGTAGAAGGACTGGATTTTCGCGGCATCGACAGGCGTTTTTAGCGGATCAGCTGGATCGTGCCCCAGTAGAGTTGATCCCTTCAGACGGTAACGCCACCACCCCTCTTTGGTATCTGACGGCCAGGTTGCGACCATATCTTCGCTACTCAGCGCATGATTAACCGTTTCAGGAGTGATGCTCAGATTGCCGGAAATATTCGCCAGGTAAGTAAGTGACTCTTTCAGCAAGTCGTTACGGCTGTTAGGCAGACTGAGGTTATATAGCGTGGAATCATAAGAAACGATAACGGGCGGCATGGGACGTTTGGGATCGAACCCCTGCTGCCACAGTGAACGGGCTTGCGTGGCATCGAGGCCACCGCTTTGCGTCAGCGCGATACGCGGGATCGCATGGCTGAAACCACTCTGTTGCGTACTTTCGGTGAGTGAACCGGTATTGACCAGCAGGCGAACCTCAATACGGTCGCTGGGGCGCTGGGGAGTGGCTAGCACTTGCCACTGTAGACCATTTGTCAGCGTGCCCTGTTGCCACGCCGGGTCAGGCTGGAGCGCATCTGCCTGCACATAGCCGGCAGTGGCCATCATCAGCAAGCCGCCCGCTAAAAGTCGAATTTTTGTGCCCTGCATGTGAACCCCTGATCAACTATCCTGGTAATAAAAAGACAGCCCGCGAAAGGACTCTCTGAATATGACGTTAAAAACACTTCGTGTTAGACCGCAAGAACATGAAAATGTCACGGAGGAAGTGAAAAAATCCCGACGCCGCCGAATCGACGGTTTCAGGCACAGGGGGTAATTATGCGCAAACACCCGCAGTCCTGGAAGGGACTACGGGCATAAGTGACGAGATTAAGAGGATAAATCGTGCGTTTTGCCATCCGGCGCACGATTATTCAGCGTGTCATCCAGCTTTTTGGTATCCAATTCTTTCACCCATTTAGCCACAACGACAGTTGCCACACCGTTACCAATCAGGTTGGTCAGCGCACGGGCTTCAGACATAAAGCGGTCAATACCGAGAATCAGCGCCAGGCCAGCGACCGGTAAATGCCCCACCGCAGAGATAGTCGCGGCCAGAACAATGAAGCCACTCCCGGTCACACCCGCAGCCCCTTTTGAGGAGAGCAGGAGCACGACCAGCAGGGTTATCTGATGGAAAATATCCATATGACTGTTGGTGGCCTGAGCGATAAACACCGCCGCCATCGTCAGATAGATTGATGTCCCATCAAGGTTAAACGAGTACCCCGTGGGTATAACCAACCCGACAACCGACTTCCGACAGCCCAGTTTCTCCATTTTATCGAGCATACGCGGCAGTGCGGATTCAGATGAAGACGTACCCAGTACGATCAGCAGTTCTTCACGGATATAGCGGATGAATTTGAAGATGCTGAAGCCAGTCGCGCGAGCAATGGAACCCAGTACCAGAACCACAAACAGAATACAGGTGATGTAGAAGCAGATTATCAGCTGCCCCAGTTGCACCAGCGTTCCGACGCCATATTTACCGATGGTAAAAGCCATGGCACCGAAAGCACCGATCGGCGCCAGGCGCATGATCATATTGATGATGCCGAAAATAACCTGCGAGAAGCTTTCAATTACGTTGAAAATCATCTGGCCTTTGCTGCCCAGACGATGCAGAGCAAAACCAAACATTACCGCAAACAGCAATACCTGCAGGATATTACCGCTGGCAAACGCGCCAATGACGCTCGCAGGGATAATGTCCATCAGGAAACCTACGATCCCCTGGTCTTTTGCCTGTTCGGCGTAAATCGCTACCGCTTTGGCATCCAGCGTTGCCGGATCGACGTTCATCCCGGCACCAGGTTGCACCACGTTGACGATGATGAGGCCGATGATCAGCGCAATCGTACTGACAATTTCAAAATAGAGCAGTGCAACCGCACCGGTGCGGCCTACTGCTTTCATACTTTCCATGCCTGCAATGCCGGTCACGACAGTACAGAAGATGACAGGTGCGATGACCATCTTGATGAGCTTAACGAAAGCATCACCAAGCGGCTTCATTTGGGCGCCTAATTCAGGGTAGTAATGGCCAAGGAGAATACCAATGGCAATTGCTGTCAGGACCTGAAAGTAAAGGCTTTTGAATATAGAGGTCTTCATAGGGTGTCCTTAAAGTAAAAACCACAGGTCTTGTAAGGTTTTGTTTAACCTGCGGCCTTAAAGTAACACCCACTCAACATGACAGAAATGCACCTGGATCATAATTGATACAAAAATGTTAAAAATTTTGAGCTGGCTCGCACAAGCGAGACCTTTTTTAACTTTTGTAATCAGCGCCTTCCGGTGCCAGATAGCGTTCTTCAAAGATATTTGCCGGAACCGGTCGGGCAAACAGGAAGCCTTGCGCCACTTCCACCCCTGCTTGTGATAACCATTCGCGTTGCGCTTCCGTTTCAACGCCTTCGGCGATCATCTGCAAGTTGAGACTGTGTGCCAATTGAATGATGGCGGAGATCATGCTGCAATCTTCGGGCACGCCATCGACAAACATCTTATCAATTTTTAGTACATCCACCGGTAGCGACTTCATATGCTGTAGCTGTCGCAGACCCGCATACCCCATGCCAAAATCGTCCAGCGCGATGCGCACGCCCGCGTTGCGCAGCGGTCGCAAAATGGCCACCGCGGCATTGGGATCGTCAATATGTCGGCTTTCAGTCACTTCGAGGATCAATGTGCCAGGCTTAATGCGATAGCGCGTTAACAACTCCAGCAGATCAGACACCATATTGGGGTGCATCAACTGGAGAGCGGATAAATTCACCGAGAGCGGCAGCATCAGACCGCGTTCTTGCCAGGCTGACAGCTGGCGGCATGTTTCTTCCAGCACCCAATAACCGACGGTCACCATCAGACCACAAGACTCAATTCTGTCGATTAACCCTTCTGGCAGCTCCCAGCTACCGTCCGACTGTTGCATCCGCAATAATGCTTCTGCGCTCAATACCTTGCCGCTGGACATTTCTACCTGGGGCTGCATCCAGAGCGCAAATTGCTGGTTATCCATGGCGGTTAAAATATCGTTCTCCTGGGTTAAACGCTGCTGCGCCTCTTCCATTTGCAACGGATCAAAGAACTGAATTTGGTTTTTACCTTTATGACGCGACGTTAACACGGCGGAAAGGGCGCGGCGGTAGAGCTGCTCTGCGGTTAAATCACCATAAAACATCGCCACCCCGATGTTGCAGTTCGGACGTAGTTGAATGCCCTGAATCGGTAACCGCTCATTAACGATAGTGAGTACTTGCTGACCTAGAGTAATAGCATGCCAGGGTTCTTTTACACCATGCGCGATGATGGCGAAGTCATAGCCGCTCACCTGGGTAAGCACCATTCTGGGGGCCAATACGGATTTCAGTTTTTCGACTAACGTCAGCAGCAAGATTTCTCGCTGAGTTTCGGTTAACACGCCCGCGGTATCACGCAGGGTTTCACAGGTGACAATCATCAGTGCCGTCGTTTGCTGACGCGTCACCACCTGCTCCAGCAATCCCATTAAAAACGACTTGTTGGGCAATTCGGAAACCGGGAAGCGCATCGAATGGTCGCTTTGCTCTTCGCTATGGCGTTTGATGAGCTGCTGATTAAGGTTGTAGCTACGCACCAGCATACCAATCTCATCATCCTGATGCAGACGTGGTAATGCCAGTTGATAGCCAATCAGATCCTGCTGTTGAATGTCGTTCAGCTCGCGAGCGATTTTGCGCAATGGGTGCACAATCAAACGGTTAATACACCATGAGATGGCTACCGTGAGTATTAACGATAAAAGTAAGTAAATGGTCACTAACGTTGAGAGCGTGCTCATCACAAACTTGTACATGCGGTACGAATCCGCCTGCAGCACCAGATACGCCAGCGGCTGTGGGTTCGCTGAGCGCTCAAGTGAATAGACCGGCAGCGAAATTTGCACCGGAAGCTCAAACAGGCGGGTCACCGTAACGGGAACCGGGCGTTCGGGAATAAAGCTCATCCGCAGCGCCTGAAACTGATTAGGCAGCACCACATCAGCGCGGCTGACCACGCCCGCTGGCCGAATGCTGCGTAAAATGGCTTCCGCTTCGGGAATATCCCCTTTCAGGATAGTGTCGGAAAGAGGTTCACGGACGGAGCGAGCGATACTTTCCAGTTGTGTAGCCGTGTTATAGCGGTTCTGCTGTACCAGATGGAACAACAAAACGGTGCAAAAAATGAAAACAAACACCATGACAACGGCCGCGACCATTGCCATCTGCTTAATTGTTAACGAGCGACTGACACGCAAACTGACTCTCCACGGATAGACGAAACTGCCGTCAGAGTATACCCGATCGTAGCGGTATTAAGAGAGACGGTATCTGAAAACTTCCCAGCGTGCATTATCGCGACAGGATAGGCACCTGACGACGAGATTTATCTGCATTTAAGCCGAAAAAGGCCGCAAGGTCACCCCTGCGGCCTGGTTCGGGCGCATATTGCCATCACGGCAGGCAGACGCCCACTAAGCGCATTACTTCCTGTTACGTAGCCAGCTCACAATCAGACTGGCAATAATACCAGCGATGACTGGAGCCGCTAAATCGTGCCAGAAGGCCACGCCTAACTGTACGAGCGTCATATAGCCGCCTGTGTTGCAATGGCAACTGTTCGCGGCTATCCTTAACTTGTCTGGAGTCAAGTTAGCCCCCGTTTTGTTGCCAGGTTTATACTGAACAACGTGCGGGGGTTTTCTCTTTCCAGCAACCGATGCCGCCGAGGATCAAGCCCCCGCAACATTGCGCCTCACCGGTAATTCCCGGCTTGCCGCTGATTCTACGGTAGCCCATTCGCCATATCACTGCGCGATATTCCGCTCTGCGTAGCGCCTCGCATTTCACCCGTTTCTCGCCAGTACGCTGGAAAGATTCTTGCCAGTTGGCAACATTCCTGCCGACCATCAATCAAGGAAAACACATAACTCATTGATATCTATTAATTCAATTTCTGGCACAGCGATTGCTATTTGAGTGTGAGCTGTTCTGTTCCGAATTAAAGGAGATATCATGTCTGACTGTCGTACTTACGGATTCAACACCCAGATCGTTCACGCGGGGCAACAACCCGACCCTTCAACTGGCGCGCTCAGTACGCCTATTTTCCAGACTTCAACATTTGTATTTGACAGCGCCGAACAAGGTGCCGCCCGCTTTGCGCTTGAGGAGTCCGGGTACATTTATACTCGTTTGGGTAACCCCACCACCGATGCGCTGGAGAAAAAGCTGGCGGTGCTGGAAAGAGGTGAAGCCGGACTGGCAACCGCGTCCGGTATTTCTGCCATCACCACAACGCTGCTGACATTGTGCCAGCAGGGTGACCATATCGTTTCCGCCAGCGCAATTTACGGCTGCACCCACGCGTTTCTGTCGCACAGCATGCCGAAGTTCGGGATTAACGTCAGCTTTGTCGATGCGGCGAATCCTGAAGAAATTCGCGCCGCCATGCGCCCGGAAACCAAAGTGGTGTATATCGAAACGCCCGCCAACCCGACGCTCTCATTGGTTGATATTGAAACGGTGGCCGGTATTGCCCATCAGCAAGGCGCAGTGTTGGTGGTGGATAACACCTTTATGTCGCCGTACTGTCAGCAGCCTTTGCAACTGGGCGCAGACATCGTGGTGCACAGCGTCACCAAATATATCAACGGTCACGGGGATGTGATTGGCGGCATTATCGTCGGCAAGCAGGAGTTTATTGACCAGGCGCGGTTTGTGGGGCTGAAAGATATCACCGGCGGCTGCATGAGTCCGTTCAACGCCTGGTTAACGCTGCGCGGCGTTAAAACCCTGGGCATTCGAATGGAGCGTCACTGCGAAAATGCGATGAAAATCGCCCGCTTCCTGGAAGGGCATCCATCCATCACCCACGTTTATTATCCCGGCCTCTCTTCACATCCGCAGTATGAGCTTGGCCAACGGCAGATGAGTCTGCCAGGAGGAATTATCAGCTTCGAAATCGCCGGCGGCCTCGAGGCTGGCAGACGGATGATCAATTCTGTAGAATTGTGCCTCCTCGCGGTCAGTCTCGGTGATACCGAAACCCTCATTCAGCACCCAGCGTCTATGACACATTCGCCCGTTGCGCCAGAGGAACGGCTTAAAGCAGGTATTACCGACGGGCTTATCCGTCTTTCTGTGGGTCTTGAAGATCCAGAAGATATTATTAACGACCTTGAACACGCCATCAGAAAGGCAACATTCTGACCACTACAGTCTGAACCGACGCCGATCGGTTCAGACTGTTGAGAATCAAGGCACAACAGTCTGGCTATACGCGCAATCCTTTTCCGGGGAGAGCGTGTATTTTGGGCAGGGGGTTCTATGCAGGACAACACATTACAATTAAGCAACAATACAGCAACCGCCGTACCAATCTCAAAAAAGATACCGTTTACGAAATACGATTTTGGCTGGGTATTACTCTGTATCGGCATGGCAATTGGCGCCGGAACAGTACTGATGCCGGTACAAATTGGCTTAACAGGTATTTGGGTATTTATTGTCGCCTTTATTATTGCTTATCCCGCAACTTATATTGTGCAGGACATTTATTTAAAAACATTATCAGAGAGTGAAACCTGTAATGACTATACCGATATTATAAGTCATTATCTGGGGAAAAACTGGGGCGTATTTCTTGGCGTCATCTATTTCCTGATGATTATTCACGGCATATTTATTTATTCCCTATCAGTAGTATTTGACAGTGCCTCTTATATCAAAACTTTTGGCTTGACCGAGGCCGACCTTTCGCAGTCAATAATCTACAAAGTAGCCATTTTTGCCGTGCTGGTCGCCATTGCATCCGGGGGAGAAAAGCTGCTGTTCAAAATCTCCGGTCCGATGGTAGTAGTAAAAGTGGGTATCATCATCGTGTTTGGTTTTGCGATGATCCCGCACTGGAACTTTAGCAATATCAGCGCGTTTCCTGAAGCCTCGGTTTTCTTTCGCAACGTGCTGTTGACCATCCCGTTCTGCTTCTTCTCAGCGGTGTTTATTCAGGTATTAAACCCAATGAACATCGCTTATCGCAAACGGGTGGCTGACCGGGTACTGGCGACGCGCATGGCGATTCGCACGCATCGCATCAGTTACATTACGCTGATTGCGGTTATTCTGTTTTTCTCCTTCTCTTTTACCTTTTCTATTAGCCATGAAGAGGCCGTTTCGGCCTTTGAGCAAAATATTTCCGCCCTGGCGCTGGCAGCGCAGGTTATTCCAGGACAAATTATTCATATCACCTCAACGGTACTGAATATCTTCGCCGTATTAACGGCGTTTTTTGGTATTTACCTGGGATTCCATGAGGCCATTAAGGGTATTATTCTTAACATCCTGAGTCGCGTCATTGACGTTGAGAAAATTAATCCGCTGGTGCTCACGCTGGGTATTTGCACATTTATTGTGATTACTCTGGTTATTTGGGTATCGTTCCGCGTATCGGTGCTGGTATTCTTCCAATTGGGGAGCCCACTGTACGGGATTGTGTCGTGTATTATTCCGTTTTTCCTGATCTATAAAGTGACGCAGTTAGAGAAATTGCGCGGTGTTAAAACCTGGCTGATTCTGCTGTACGGAATTCTGCTGTGCCTGTCGCCATTATTGAAGCTGATTGAATAACCCGTCTAACGCGCCGTCAGCCACTGGCGGCGCTTAACTCACACTCTCCAACTGATAGCTGCGAATTTTATTCAACACCGTGGTATGCGACACCCCCAACGCTTTAGCGATATGCCGCGACGACACATTATCTTCTACCATTTGTTCGATGAGCTGGCGCTCAGCACTAAGCACTTGTTCTTTAAAAGGGCGTTCCGTTGGGGCTTGTTCAACCGCAGGTAAATTCACCATTCCCAGTTCGTCCAGGGTAATGACATCCGATTCCGCCATCAGCATCAGACGAATAATGGTATTTTCCAGTTCACGAACGTTTCCCGGCCAGGCGTGATGATGCAAGGCCGCAAAACAGGCTTTATCCAGGATTATCCGGCGCTGGAACTCCTTCGCATACTTCTGCACAAAGTGGCGAATAAGCAGACTAATATCCTGCGGGCGCTCCCGTAAGGGAGGAATGGTGAGTGAAAGTACGTTGATCCGATAATAGAGATCGGCGCGCAACAGACGTTGTTCCACCATCTCTTCCAGATTAGCGTTGGTTGCCACAATAATACGTACATTAACCGGTATAATTTGTGCGCCGCCAACGCGACGAATCCCACCATCCTGAAGCACGCGCAGTAATTTAGCCTGTAAGCTCAGCGACATTTCACCAAACTCATCAAGAAAAAGGGTGCCTTTATCGGCCATTTCAAACAGCCCTTTTTTGCCTTTACAATCTGCGCCGCTAAAGGCTCCTTTCTCATAGCCAAAGAATTCACTCTCCATCAGCGACTCAGGCAATGCAGAGCAGTTGACCGGAATAAACGGATAAAACCGCCGCTTCCCGGAATTATGGATAGCCCGAGCCAGTAGCTCCTTGCCGGTTCCGGTGTCACCGCGGATCAGAACGGTATATTTGCTGTCGGCAATTCTGATCGCCTTTTCGATAAGCAAGCGCATGCTCTGGCTAGTGCAAATAATGTCAGAGAAATAGCGCGGGCGTTCCGGCTCGGACGTTGACAGTTCGCTTATCTCTTCACACAGGTAAGCGACATTAATAATATCGGCTCGCTGGCTCAAACACGTTTGCACGTAGGAAATATCCTGCAGCTGGCGGCACCAGGATTTAATCAGGATCCGTCCCGGTGTGACTTTCATTGAGATGATATTGATATCACAGCAGGAAAATTCCTTCAGGACATCCTCAACCATCGATAGTCGATCAATTGTTTTAATATCCCAGCGTATCGTGACCACATTTGCTCCTGATCGTTAGCAACTGCGAAATCGCTATTTCTGTGACAAAAGGGTATCTGACTACATTTTAGACGCTATGGAATAATGTTCTGCCAGAGGACTCACATTGTGGACGTAAAAACAAAATATAAAAAAACCGGAGCACAAGGCTCCGGTTATTAGGTCATAACCCACGTTTATCGCTGTGGGTTTTCATCCTGGTCCACGGCGAAACAGGCCACCAGTTGACCGCCATAATCTTTCAACTGCGGCTGAAGCTGGGTACACGGACCAAAACGACGGCGGCAGCGGGCGTTGAACGCGCAGCCCGGCGGCGGATTCAGCGGGCTTGGCAGCTCACCGGTCAGCTTGATACGTTCGCGGCGGTCGTCCGGATTCAGACGTGGCGTGGCTGAAAGTAGCGCCTGGGTATACGGATGACGCGGATTATTGAAGATCTGATCCTTGGTCCCTTTTTCCACACAGCGGCCTAAATACATCACCATCACTTCATCGGCAATGTGCTCCACCACCGACAGGTCGTGCGAGATAAAAACGTAGGACAGTCCAAGATCCTGTTGTAAATCCATCATCAGATTCAGGACCTGCGCACGCACTGAAACGTCGAGCGCCGAGACCGGTTCGTCGGCAATCACCACGTCCGGGTCCAGCATCAGACCACGGGCAATGGCGATACGCTGACGCTGGCCGCCGGAGAACATATGCGGGTAACGATCGTAGTGCTCAGTTTTTAGCCCCACTTTCGCCATCATCGCCAGCGCTTTTTCACGCCGCTGCTCTTTGCTGAGCGTGGAGTTGATCAGCAACGGCTCTTCCAGAATCTGCCCCACTTTCTTACGCGGATTCAGAGAACCGTACGGGTTCTGGAACACAATCTGGATTTTCTGCCGACGCAGCTTTTGCGCTTGCGGATCGTGCTTGAGCAGATCCTGCCCCTGGTAATACAGCTCACCGCCAGTTGGAACTTCAATCATCGTCAACAGACGGCCAAGCGTGGATTTTCCACAGCCAGACTCGCCTACTACCGCCAGCGTTTTACCGCGTTCAAGAGTAAAGGAGACGCCGTCCAGCGCCTTCACCAGGCGCTCAGGGGAAAATAATCCTTTCTTTACCGGGTAGTGTTTTTTCAGATCGATAGCCTGCAACAGTGGCTGTTGCAAGGTGGCCTCATGCGTACTCATAGTGTGGGCCTCCCGGCATCATCAAGTGGGTAGTGGCATTTCGACTGACGACCGCCTTCCAGCAGATTCAGTTCAGGTTCTTCAACGCGGCATTTGTCGGTTGCATACGGGCAGCGCGGGTTCAGCAAACAGCCGTTCGGACGGTCATATTTACCAGGAACCACACCTGGCAACGAAGCCAGACGCGCTTTATCCTGCGCAAACTCCGGTAGCGCACGTAGCAATGCCTGGGTATACGGATGACGCGGCGCGCGGAAAATATCCTGCGCAGCGCCAGTTTCCACGACCTGCCCGGCGTACATCACGATGATTTTGTGTGCCGCTTCCGCCACCAGCGCCAGGTCGTGGGTAATCAAAACCAGCGCCATATTCTCTTTTTGCTGCAACTCCAGCAGCAGCTCAATGATCTGCGCCTGAATGGTCACGTCCAGCGCCGTCGTCGGTTCGTCGGCAATCAGCAGCTTCGGACGACAGGCAATCGCCATCGCGATCATCACGCGCTGGCTCATCCCACCGGACAACTGGTGCGGATACACGTCCAGACGCGAGGCCGGATCGGGGATCCCCACCAACGTCAGCAGGTCAATCGCCCGCTGAACGCGCGTTTTTTTATTGCCGCCCTGATGCACTTTGATGGCTTCCATAATCTGATAGCCGACGGTGTAGCACGGGTTAAGGCTGGTCATCGGATCCTGGAAAATCATCGCCACTTCTGCGCCGACTAACTGACGACGCTCTTTCTCAGAAATGCGCTTCAGGTCACGACCGTTAAACTCCAGATTTTCGGCCATCACGCGGCCAGGGTAATCAATCAACCCCATAATCGCCAGCGAACTGACAGACTTACCAGAGCCGGATTCACCCACAATGCCAACCACTTCACCCTGGTTCACACTGTAGCTAATGCGGTCTACGGCGCGGAACTCGGAGCCTACGTCGCCGAAGTGCACCGATAATTTATCTACATTTAATAACGCCATCTCGAACCTCTTACTGCTTCAGTTTGGGATCGAGCGCGTCACGCAGACCGTCACCCATCAGGTTAAATGCCAGCACCGTCAGCAGGATCGCCAGCCCCGGGAAGGTCACGACCCACCAGGCGCTTTGGGCAAACTGCAGAACGTCAGAGAGCATGGTGCCCCATTCCGGCGTAGGCGGCTGTGCGCCCATCCCCAGAAAGCCGAGGGCAGCCATATCGAGAATGGCGTTAGAGAAGCCGAGCGACGCCTGAACAATCAGCGGCGCCAGACAGTTAGGCAAAATGTTTACAAACATCTGGCGCATCGCACCGGCTCCCGCCACGCGCGAGGCGGTAACGTAGTCGCGGTTGACTTCCACCAGCACGGCGGCGCGCGTCAGACGCACATAGTGCGGTAACGCCACGAACGTCAGCGCCAAGGCAGCGTTGCCAATCGAAGGACCAAATACCGCCACCAGCACCAGCGCCAGTAACAGGCTCGGCAGCGCCAGCATGATATCGACCACGCGCATGATGACGTTATCGATAATCCCGCCAAAATAACCGGCGACCAGCCCGAGAATTACGCCCATCAGCAGGGAGAGCACCACGACCAGACAGCCGACCAACAGCGACAGACGCGCGCCGTACATCAGACGCGAGAGCACATCGCGGCCCACATCGTCAGTACCAAACAGGTGCGCCATCGTGCCGCCTTCCTGCCACGCAGGCGGCGCCAGCAGCGCATCACGGAACTGCTCAGCCGGATTATACGGGGCGAGAACATTCGCAAAGACCGCAATCAGAATCATGATGACAACATAAACCAGCCCGACAACCGCGCCTTTATTACGCTTGAAATAGTGCCAGAACTCCTGCATCGGGGTCATTGGCACCGGTGCGGCAATAACTTTATTTTCAGTAACCTGTGACATGATGGCCCCTTACTTCTTATGACGAATACGCGGGTTCACCACGCCGTACAGCAGGTCTACCAGCAGGTTGACGAGAATAATCATCGTCGCGACCAGTAACACCCCGCCCTGCACTACCGGATAATCGCGGCGCTGTAGCGCATCGATCAACCAGCGCCCCAGCCCAGGCCATGAGAAGATAGTCTCGGTCAGGATCGCCCCGGCCAGCAATGTCCCAACCTGCAGGCCGATAACGGTCACGACGGGCAGCATAGCGTTACGCAAAGCGTGAATGATGATGACGCGCATCCGGGTCAGACCTTTGGCACGGGCGGTACGAATGTAATCTTCACCCAGTACTTCCAGCATTGATGAACGAGTCATACGCACAATGACCGCCAGAGGAATGGTACCCAGCACCATCGCGGGCAGGATCATATGCGCCAGCGCATCAATAAAGTTACCCTCTTCGCCCCAGATGGCGGTATCTATCAGCATAAAACCGGTCAGCGGGTTGGAATCATCAAGGAATACCATGTCGCTCACCCGGCCGGAAACCGGGGTCAGGTTTAACTGCACGGAAACCAGCATGATCAGCATCATGCCCCACCAGAAAATCGGCATAGAGTAACCGGTCAGCGCCAGGCCAACGGCGGTGTGATCGAAAATGGAGCCGCGCTTCACGGCAGCAAGTACCCCCACCGGAATACCTACTGCGACGGCGAAAATCATCGCGCAGACGCCGAGTTCCAGCGTGGCTTTAAAACGAGGCACGAACTCATCCCACACAGGTAAACGGCTTTTCAGCGAGATACCTAAGTCACCATGCATAACCCCCCAGATATAATGGAGGTACTGCTGCCACATCGGTTTATCCAAACCAAGTTCGGCCAGCAGTTGAGCATGACGCTCAGGGGAGATCCCACGCTCACCCGCCATGATCATTACCGGATCGCCGGGGATCATATGGACGAAGGCAAAAGTGAGAAGAGTGATACCGATAAACGTGGGGATGACGAGTCCCAAACGTCGGAGAATGAACTGCAACATAACCCGGATTCTCTCTAATGACGCACGGCCTGGAACCGTGAGTCTGTATTGCTCACAAATTTTATCCCACGCAAACTGCATCGCGGGTAAAGCATTACGCCGGATGGCGCTGCGCTTATCCGGCCTACACAACACCGGGGCGCAGCGCTTCCTTGATTGCTTTTAATTATTCGACAGAGACGTTTTCGAAGTGATGTTTGCCTAATGGATCAACCACATAGCCTTTAACTTCTTTACGCACTGGCTCGTACACGGTGGAGTGAGCAACAATCAGAGCCGGAGCCTGATCGTGCATAACAACCTGAGCTTGTTTGTACAGTTCGATACGCTTGTTGTGATCGTCGGTGGCACGCGCCGGCTGGATCAAGTCTTCAAACGGCTTGTAGCACCAGCGAGAGTAGTTGGAACCGTCTTTCGCTGCCGCACAGCTGAACAGGGTGGCGAAGAAGTTATCCGGATCCCCGTTGTCACCGGTCCAGCCCATCATGACGGCCTGATGCTCACCCGCTTTGGCGCGTTTCAGATACTCGCCCCACTCGTAGGTCACAATCTTGGCCTGAACGCCAATTTTCGCCCAGTCAGCCTGAACCATCTCCGCCATACGGCGTGCGTTCGGGTTGTACGGACGCTGTACCGGCATTGCCCACAGCTCAACGGTAAAGCCTTTGTCCTGACCGGCTTCTTTTAGCAGCGCTTTCGCTTTCTCAGGATCGTAACTGTAGTCTTTAATGTCATCGTTATAGCCCCACATAGTCGGTGGGATCAGGTTCTTCGCGGCCACGCCAGCGCCCTGATAAACGGCTTTGATGATCGCTTCTTTGTTTACCGCGTAAGTCAGCGCCTGACGAACTTTGACGTCATCAAACGGTTTCTTCTCGGTGTTGTAAGAGAGGTAGCCCACGTTCAGACCAGCCTGCTCCATCAGGTTGATGTTTTTATCCTGCTTCATGCGCGCGATGTCTGCCGGGTTTGGATACGGCATCACCTGGCACTCATTCTTCTGCAGTTTGGCGTAACGTACGGAAGCATCAGGCGTAATAGAGAAGACCAGACGGTCGATCTGCGGCTTAGTACCCCAGTAGCCTGGGAAAGCTTTATACAGAATACGGGAGTCTTTCTGGTATTGCTGCAGCTGGAACGGACCGGTACCAATTGGGTTGAGGTCTACTTTCTCCGGAGAACCGGCTTTCAGCATGTTGTCTGCGTATTCTTTAGAAAGAATAGAAGCGAAGTCCATCGCCAGATCGGCCAGGAATGGAGCTTCCGGACGCGTCAGTACGAACTGAACGGTTTTATCGTCCACTTTTTTCACTTCGGAGATCAGATCTGGCAGACCCATCCCTTCGAAGTATTCATAACTGCCGCCAGAGACTTTGTGGTACGGGTTCTGGGCATTTTTCTGACGATCGAACGAGAACACCACGTCATCGGCGTTAAAATCGCGCGTCGGTTTGAAATCTTTATTGTCCTGCCACTTCACGCCCTGGCGCAGGTGGAAGGTGTAGGTTTTACCGTCTTCGCTGATTTCCCACTTCTCAGCAAGGCCCGGGATTACTTCGGTGGTACCGATTTTGAATTCAACCAGGCGGTTATAGATCGGTACGGAGCTGGCATCATAGGTGGTGCCAGAGGTGAAAAGCTGCGGGTTAAAGCCTTCAGGAGATCCTTCTGAACAATAAACCAGAGTTTTAGCCTGTACGCTTGCTGCGACGGTCATGGCCACCAGGCTCAGACCAAGCTTCAGCATCCCTGACTTCTTCAAGGAAATACTCATTCTTCTGCTCCAAATGTGATGTTTGTTGTTTTACCCTTTGCAGTGGGTTTGCACCGCCTGGCCTTTTTTGTTTTTTACCCGGCCGGGTCGGCGTTAAGAGGATGGGGATTCCGTTCACATAAGCGACTGAGTTGCAGTGCGGATTCTCCATGAAATGCCCCTCATGCCCTACAATCTGTCAACAGAATGTGAAAACGTCAATACAGGTAACCGTGATTTACACCAACGGTGAGAATTGACAAACAAAGATTAAAAAAAGTGCAGGCGGCTATTTTCAGCAGGGAAATTTGTGCTACGCGCTCTGTACCAGAATAAATATCTTAATATTTAGCAACATTTGGTGATTAACATTTATGCAAATTCTTAAAACTTTCTAAATTAATGCTGCATATCTGAGCGATTAATACCATGAACGTTAAAACGCACAGCGGAAAATGCCAGGTTCAGCCATAACTAGCGCAAAAAAAGTTTCATGCAAATATAAAAAAAGGCAATGGAATATGTCACAGAATCGTTAACAGTCAGTGGGAAGTGGCGCACAATTTTTGTAGACAAAATGAAGGTCAAAGATGGGGTTGGAAACGCCATACACGCCGGGGTGAAACTGAGCCTGTAGGCAGGATAAGGCGTCCATGCCGCCATCCGCAATATCTCCAATATTGCCTGATGGCGCTGCGCTTATCAGGCCTACAAATGCAAAAAAACCCTGCTCGTTGAGCAGGGTTTTGAATTTGGTCGGTGATAGAGGATTACTCGCCACTGCGTGGCTCGCCCTGCGGGCCGTTGCTGACGCAACGTTCTCTCGCTACGCTCGAGTCGAACCTCTTGCCCCCGGAGGTTCTCATCCTCACGGGCCATAATGCAAAAAACCCTGCTCGTTGAGCAGGGTTTTAAATTTGGTCGGTGATAGAGGATTCGAACCTCCGACCCCTTCGTCCCGAACGAAGTGCGCTACCAGGCTGCGCCAATCACCGAATGCGGGGCGCATCTTACTGCTCAGCAGCGCGCCCGTCAATCCCTTAGCATCAAAATGGCATTTGATCGGCGAGAAAGTCAGCAGCCTCCGTTACTGGGCTGCAACCTTCTTCGCGTCCGGGATACGGCACCAGTTGTTATTCTCGTTAATACCGCCATTTGGCGAGGTATAACCAAGGCAACCTAAAATAGTGTCGTACAGCTCCACGTGACGACGCGGCACCTTCATATCCGCTTCTTGCTTCAGATGGGCGAACGCCTTCGCATGATCGGGGTCTTCCAGATACTTGTCAGACATCCACACCAGCATAGGAACGCGGAACTGCTCAGGCGGCGCCATTTTACGCGGCGTCCCGTGCAGGTGCTCACGCTCGTTAATTGACTCACCGTGATCGGCAGCGTAGAACACTATCGCTTTCTTATCGCGCAGTTGATCAAATACTTGAGTGATAAAGTGATCAACATAAGTTACCGAGTTATCGAATGAGTTGATCATCTCCGCTTTTGAGCAGCCGCTATCAACATTGACGCATTCCGGCTTCCACTGTGCATATTCACGGGTGTAGCGCTGCGTATAGTTAAAATGCGATCCTTTGGTATGCAGAATAATCAGGTGATTACTACCGTCATCGTTCTGCTGCAGAGACTGCTGCATCTCGGGAATCAACAGCATGTCATCAACGTTTTTGCCACGGTTACGCGGCTCAGCGCCGATCTGCTCACGGTAGGAGATATTCTCCGCCATGGTATTACTGTAAAACCACATCTCGCTTTGCATGGCGTAGAGATCTGTCTTGAACCCTAGCTGAGTAAGCACGGCGAAAACGTTTTGTTCTTTCAGCGTACGCTGCGGATTTTCTTCCGCCCCACCCTCACGGACAAACATGCAGCGCAGAGAAAGTTTGGTTGCCGTATCGCAGGAATATCCGCGGAATGCGGCCAGATTTTTCTCCTGGGCGAGCCTTGGCGTGGTATTTCGCTCATAGCCAAAAATTCCCATATGATCCCAGCGGGTCGTTTCCCCGATAATAAAGACCACATAGGTGTCGTCGAGGTTCTTCGGCGCGACATAGGTAAACTTTTTGGCCGGGTTCATCAGCGATTTGTTATCTGAAGACTCATCCACCTGCGCCCAGGCGTACAGGCCCAACGCTGAGAGCCAGTTTGACGGCAAATAAGAGTTCGCCACAACCCCGCCATAGCTGGGTAGATCGATGCCGGTTTCCCGTTCAACGCTTCTCTGTTGCATGCTCAACAGGCGAATCGGCACCCACACCATCAGGCCTGCCAGTAACACCACCGCCACGCTACGCCATCTCATGCCCGGGGTACGAATCTGTCTCATTAGCGTATAGCGGCAGCGGTTACTCCAAATAAGAACCAACGGCACAATACTGACTGAAACCAGCCACACGATAAAATGCCAGCCGACGACTTCTTTAGATAAATCAATATCCGTGGTCATGACGGAGGCAATAATACCATAGCCAATTACCACGTTCAGGAAGGTCATATAATAACTGGCGCCGGCAGAACACAGCACCACAAAGGTTGCCAGCACACGCCAGACCCGGCGGCCGAATAAAGAGAGAAGACGTAATAAAAAGAAGGTCACCAGCACAGTGCCAGCTAATTCAACAACCGCAGAGAGTCCTTTCCAGACGGTGAATTCGTGCGCATATCCGCTAAAGCGACGGAAAAATACAGCACAGTTCATAAACAAACCGATATAGATTGCCAGCAAGAAACTGAGTTTCTGCTGCGTCATCGACTTAATGTATCTCATGCAAACAAACCCTGGGGATCGGGATAAAAACTCCCTGTGCAGCGGCCAAACAGACCTAACAGGGGAAAAATGCGACAACAGCAGAGGTGAAATCTACGGGCGCGGGTAAGTAGACCACAGGAGGGAAGAAAAGTGCTTATAGAGAATGCAAATGACGCATATATTTTTGTAAATATATGCGCCAGGTATTAATCAGGCTACTAATAGATTTAGGCGTGCGCCTCAGTATATACGCTACGTTGCGGCTGGCGAATAGTGGTGGAAAGTGCCAGCGAGATGATTAACAGCGCAAAGATAACGCAGAAGGTCACATAGAATCCGCCAAACAGCGAGGCGATAATGGAACCACAAATACTGCCGATACCGAAGCCCAGGTAAATAACCCCGTAGTTTTTAGCCAGGTTATTGAGACCAAAGAACTCACTCACCAGTGACGGGAACACGGTGATGGTGCCGCCAAAGTTAAATGCCACGCAGGCAATCGCCGCAAAGAACGTAACGTCATTGAGCGGGGCGAACAGCAGTGCCGCCATACCGACCAGCGAAACAACCTGACCAATGGTGATAACACGAATACGAGAGATTTTGTCGGACAGAATACCCAGTACCAGACGGCCTGACAGGTTAGCGATGGAGATGACGGTTACTGCATTTGCCGCCGTGGCTACATCCATATGCGCCAGGCTCTGTGCAATATCTTTCGCCACGCCAATTACATACAGCCCGCTCATACATGCAGTCAGGAACATCACGGCCAGCATCCAGTACTGTGGTTTACGCATGGACTGCGCCAGAGTGTAGTCGTTCTCGACCACGCCATTTTTCGCCTTCACTTCCTGATTCGGCGCATCTTTCATCAGCATGGAGCCAAAGACGATCATCACCAGCACAATTGCGCCCCAGATCATAAAGGTTTTTTCCAGACCCACGGTGCTGAGCAGTTGGCTGTCGATAAATTTAAAACCGAGGCTACCCAGGCCATAAGAGCCGATGGCAAAGGCGGAAATCAGCCCCTTACGCTCAGGGAACCATTTTACGCAGTTGGAAAGGGTTAACAGGTATCCTGCGCCATCCGCCAGGCCGACCAGTACACCGGCGCTCAACCACAGCATAATCAGGCTGTCAGAGTGGGCGGTTAAGAAGAAGCCGACGCCCAGTAAGATACCGGAGGCCATGGTGACGCGTTTCACGCCAAAACGTTCTTGCAGTTTTCCGGCGACGGAAGAAGAAATCGCCAACCCCAGGCTCAGCAAACCAAAGGAAAATGCAACCTGACTCACCGGCGCGTCCAGTTTAGAAGAGAGCGCGCCATTAAACAGGCTCCAGGTATAAACAGAACCTAAGGCAAATTGGGTAATGATGGTGCCGATCAGTGTCAGCCAACGGGTACGCTGATAATCAGAAGTTTTCATGGCAGTCTTCCTGCATAAGCAAAATGGGAAATTCTCTGCCAACAACCATACCGAAGCGCCATTTATACCAGGAAAAAACGGCATGAAATGCCGCCAGGACGGAATGAAATGCCTGGATTGCGGAATGAATGACGAGACAAAAAGTCGGGATACTGAATTTTATCGCAAGAGTTAGTACCCACTATCGCTGGAAGGCGTGTGATTATTGATCCTAATATGTAACTAAGATGTAAAACCAATGATTTCTTTCGTTAAAATTTAGCGCTAACCCCCATGGTGTACATATAGTCGCTATTGTTGGTACTGTTTTCTGCCTGAGAAAGTGCGGCGTAAGCCGCCATATGCGGGTTCAACAGCATATCCGCACCGACGGTAACATCCAGCCAGTTACCGTCCTGTCCTGCTGTCGTCATGCGGCTGAGGCCCGACTGCGCCTTCCAGATATTCTCGCCAAACTGTTGGTTATAGCTGATTTGCGCCCATGGACGCACATCACCGAACTGCGAATTGACTCGCCAGCCTAACGTGCTGACGCTGGCATGCCACAACGGATCGGTCGGTGTTATCGAGGTCGCGCTATCACCAAACTCGTTGTAGGTAGACGTGGTCGAGCCGTCATAATGTAAGGCGGCGACCGGTCCGGTCGTTACCTGTCTGGAAAGCGGAAAGTTCCAGCCCATACTCATGCCGCTGGTCGTATCCATCAGCGTCTGATCGGCCAGATTCACCACCGGACCCGCCACGTTCTGCGTAGAACGAATACGTTCCTCCAGAATGTCGTTATAACGTGGTTGGTGATCGCTGTCCCATGTATAACGTTCAGCCGTATGCCCTGACATCGCATCAACGATATATTCTTGTTGCCAGCCATATGCTGTATTGATGGACAGCGCACAAACTACGACGCTCGCCAGAGTTAACCTTTGGCGACCACTACTGTTTCTTATAATCATCAACGCGACTCCAGAAAAGAGCCGAATTCGGCGATATTATTGTCATTGTGTGTAGGAAATCGGGCCCATCAGGCCCTGTATTAAATATTGTCTTTTTAGCTGGCGCGTCAAGGCGGGCCGAATGAAATTTTTACGCCAGTAAAAACAGCGAGGAAGAATATGCAGCGTTGCGGATGGGTCAGCCAGGACCCACTTTACATTGCCTATCACGACAAGGAATGGGGCGTCCCCGAAACCGATGGCAAGAAGCTGTTCGAAATGATCTGCCTGGAAGGCCAGCAGGCGGGATTATCATGGATTACCGTACTGAAGAAACGGGAAAATTATCGCCACGCCTTCCACCATTTTGATCCGGAAAAAGTGGCAGCCATGACCGAAGAGGATGTGGAAAGGCTGGTACAGGATGCCGGCATTATTCGCCATCGCGGAAAAATTCAGGCCATTATCGGTAACGCTCGCGCCTTTCTGACCATGGCGCAAAACGGTGAACCGTTTAGCGAGTTCGTCTGGTCATTTGTTGATAACCAACCGCAAGTGACCTGCGCCGCCAACCTGAGCGATATCCCCACCTCAACCCCTGCGTCAGATGCTCTGTCTAAGGCATTAAAAAAACGCGGGTTTAAGTTTGTCGGCACCACCATCTGTTACTCCTTTATGCAGGCCTGTGGTCTGGTCAACGACCATATCACCAGTTGCATCTGTTACCCAGGGGCACAACATGATTCGTGAATCTAAAGCTGACGATCTGCCGTCAATTCTGGCGCTGTGGATGGAAAGCACGATCCATGCCCATCCGTTTATCGACGAACGCTACTGGCGCGAAAGTGAACCCGTCGTGCGTGATGTATACCTGCCCGCCGCACAAACCTGGGTGTGGGAAGAGGAAGGTGTACTCAAAGGCTTTGTCAGCGTGATTGACGAACGCTTTCTTGGCGCGTTGTTTGTCGCGCCAGCGGCCATCAGAAGCGGAATTGGCACAGCGCTGGTGCAGCATGTCCAGCAGCGCTTTTCCCTGCTCAGCCTGGAGGTCTACCAGAAGAATCAGTCAGCGGTAAACTTCTACCATGCGCTGGGTTTTCGCATTGAAGACGGCGCATGGCAGGAAGAGACTCACCACCCCACGTGGATTATGGGCTGGCAGGCGGATCAAACGCCGTAAGCGTCAGGGCGGGTCCATTGTATTTTTCGAGCCACGCCAGCGCAGTGTTGCCCGCGCAGCCATTCCCCAGCTTCGAGCTGGGGAGATCTTTGGTCAGCACATTGACGGCGCCATTTTTACAAATACCACCGGCAGTAAGATCCAAATCAGGCCAGGCGCCTTCATGAATGCAGATGACGCCCGGTTTGATCCCTGTCGTCACGACGGCACCCGCCAGAATTTGCCCACGCGGGTTCCACACCCTCACCGTGTCGCCATGCTTAATACCACGAGCGTTGGCGTCCTGCGGATGGATCGTAACGGGCTCACGATCCGCCACCGCATACTGCTCACGCAACGCACTGTAATTCAACTGGCTGTGCAAACGGTGCGCCGGATGGGCGGAAAGCAGCTGTAACTGACCCGGCTCGGCGTTACCGAACCACTCATCAGGCGCCAGCCACATCGGGTGTCCCGTACAATCCGCATAGCCGTAACCCGCAATCCTTGCGGAGTAGATTTCAATTTTCCCGCTGTCCGTTTTCAGCGGATGCGCCTGTGGGTCGCGGCGAAAATCCGCAAACCGAATAAATTGCGCGCTGGCGGGGTTTTCCGGCATTTCGATCAGGGCGTTGCGCTGCCAAAACTCGGTGAAGGGCGGCAGTGTAACCTGCTGGCTGGCCCCGCGCTGCCCGGCAATATTATAAAAGGTCTCCAGCCACGCCAGTTCGCTTTTACCTTCGGTGAAGCGTTCATACCCGCCCTTTTCCCAGCGCTCGCTCAGTTCGGCAAAAACATCAAAATCATTGCGCGCCTCATACTGCGGCGGCACAACCTGCTTCATCGGCACCAGGTGCTGGTTGCTGTAATCACCCGTCATGGTGAGGTCGTTGCGCTCAAACGAGGTGGTCGCCGGTAATACGATATCGGCATGCTTTGCTGCGGCGGTCCAGAAACACTCCGAGATAACCACCAGCTCCGGTTTTTGCCAGGCGCGAATCAGACGGTTGGTGTCCTGGTGATGAGTAAAGTTGGCCCCGCCGGCCCACCACAACATGCGGATGTCCGGGAAATGCCGGTCCATTCCATTGTGCTGGTAAAACCCCCCGGGGTTCTCCAGCGCTTCGACAATTCGCGCCACCGGGATTTTATCCACCGCGTCGGTGCCGCCTTTAACGCTGCCCTGCATTGAAGCCAATACAGCGGCACGACGCGTTGGGTTACCGCCGTTGGCAAAATGGTACGACAGCCCAAAGCCACCGCCAGGCGTGCCGATTTGCCCGAGCATGGCGGCCAGGGTGACAATCATCCAGTGTTTCTGCTCGCCATACTGTTGGCGCTGCATCCCCCACCCCGCCATCAACATGGTGGTGTTTTGGTGAAATATCGCCGCCAGTTCGCGTATTTTTTCCGCTGTTATCCCACAAATTTCAGCAGCCCACTCTGCCGTTTTTGCGACATTATCAGTTTTACCCAGCAGATAGTCGGCAAAGCGGTCATAACCGGTGGTACAGCGGGCGAGAAAGTCCGCGTCGTGCCAGCCGTTTTCCACCAGCGTATGCGCGATGCCCAGCATCAGCGCCACGTCGGTTCCCATATGCGGGGCGATCCATTCCATCTTATCGCCAAAGAAATCCACGCTTTCCGATCGCATCGGATCGATACAGATCAAACGTTTGCCGCTATCACGCAATGCCTCGAAGTAAGCGAGACCCTGTTCGTCGGAAGCATTCCAGGCAATCTTCAGGGTATTCAGCGGATTGGCGCTCCATAACACCACCACATCGCTGTGTTCCAGCACGACAGGCCAGCTGGTCTGTTGCTGGTAAACTTCGTTACCGCCCACCACGTACGGCATGATGGCCTGCGCGGCGCCCGTGGAGTAATCCCCCAGATGCCCGGTATAACCCCCCGCCAACGCCATGTAGCGCTGTAACAGGGTCGCGGCTTTATGTAACACACCGTTGGAGCGCCAGCCGTAGGAACCAGCGAAAATCGAGGCCGGGCCATAGCTGTCACGGATGCGTTTATGCTGCGTATGGATAAGCGTCAGTGCGTCATCCCAACTGACGCGAACAAACTCATCCTGCCCGCGCACGCCTTGTGGGCTTTCCGGCGAGACGAGGAAGCCTTTACGTACCATCGGAAAACGTACCCGCGTTTTACTGTGTACCTGGTCACGCACCACAGTTTGCAAAGAGTTGGGACGAGTGGTGGGCAATGCGCCACGGGAGGAGAAAACGGTCTCGCCATCGGTTTCGACGAGAATAGGTCCCCAGTGGGCGGCGGTTAACACTGAGTAGTGTGCGGGTGAATTAGCCAAGATGGCGCTCCTGAATATGATGTGGCGGCTTATTTATTCTGCCGTTCAATGTTACTTACAAATTTCAGAGTCTTCCCTGGAATTTTCTTCATGTTCACACGTCATAATCAACCGCCACCGTCGCTGTGGCAAAGAAGAATAAGTCATTAAGGAATTGAGATGAAGAAACGTGTTTTTGTTATTGCTGCCATCGTGAGCGGCGCCCTGGCGGTTTCTGGCTGCACAACAAACCCTTACACCGGCGAGCGCGAAGCGGGTAAATCCGGCATTGGCGCAGGCATTGGCTCTCTGGTCGGCGCGGGTATTGGCGCACTCTCTTCTTCGAAGAAAGATCGTGGCAAGGGCGCACTGATTGGCGCAGCGGCTGGCGCGGCCGTTGGCGGTGGTATCGGCTATTACATGGATGTGCAGGAAGCAAAACTGCGCGAAAAAATGCAGGGAACTGGCGTCAGCGTGACGCGTAGTGGCGATAACATCATTCTGAACATGCCAAACAACGTCACCTTCGACAGCAGTAGCGCTAACCTGAAACCTGCCGGGGCTAACACCCTGACCGGCGTGGCCATGGTCCTGAAAGAGTACAATAAAACCGCGGTTAACGTGCTGGGCTTCACCGACAGCACCGGCAGCCAGGATCTGAATATGCGTCTGTCGCAGCAGCGCGCGGACTCCGTCGCCAGCGCCTTGATCACTCAAGGGGTCGCGGCTAACCGTATCCGCACTCAGGGTATGGGTCCGGCAAACCCAATCGCCAGCAACAGCACGGCGGAAGGTAAGGCGCAGAACCGCCGCGTAGAGATCACCTTAAGCCCGATCCAGTAACGTTTTGAGCCGGAGACAGGGTGCGCCCGATCCGGCATGAAGCACTTGCCATCGTTGATTTTCGCGTTAAGGTGTTGTCACCAAATTCAGGGAAATCAGCGATGAGCAAATCAACACGGGCAACCATCAGCGATGTGGCAAAGGCCGCAAAAACCGGCAAGACCAGCATTTCACGCTACCTCAACGGTGAAAAGCACCTGCTTTCCGACGCGCTGCTGGCCCGCATTGAACAAGCCATTGCCGATCTCGACTACCGACCCAGCCTGATGGCACGCGGCCTGAAACACGGTCGCACCCGCCTGATTGGCCTGATCATCGCCGATATTACCAACCCCTACTCCGTCAACGTATTGAGCGGAATTGAAGCCGCCTGTCGCGATAAAGGCTTTACCCCGCTGGTGTGTAACACCAACAATGAAGTGGATCAGGAACTGCACTATCTTGACCTGTTGCGCAGTTACCAGGTCGAAGGGATTGTGGTCAACGCCGTTGGGATGCGTGAAGAGGGGCTGAACCGCCTGCAACAGTCTGCGCTACCGATGGTACTAATTGATCGTAAAATACCTGATTTCGCCTGTGATATGGTCGGACTGGATAACACCCAGGCCGCAACGATTGCCACGGAACACCTGCTTGAACAAGGCTTTGAAGCCATTCTGTTTCTCAGCGAACCACTCGGCATGGTGAATACCCGCCGCGAACGTTTGAGCGCCTTTCGCGCCACGCTCGCACGCTACCCCGGCGTTATCGCGCAAAATGCCGAAGTTCCGCTAACGGACAATGCGCAACTGGATGACACGCTGCGCCAGTTCCACCAGCAGCATCGAGGCATGCGCAAAGCCGTTATCTCCGCCAACGGCGCCCTCACGCTACAGGTTGCCCGCGCCCTGAAACGCATTGGCCTCAACTGGGGCAGCGATATCGGCCTGCTCGGGTTTGACGAGCTGGAATGGGCCGAGCTGGCGGGTGTCGGCATTACCACGCTGAAACAACCCACCTGGCAGATTGGCTACACCGCCGTGGAACAGGTTGTACGCCGGATCGATGGCGGTTCTGATGCCATTCAGGAGCAGGTTTTCTCTGGTGAATTGATCGTGCGCGGATCTACCGCCCGTTAAATTTCCTTCGTGATGGTGATCATAAATTCAGCATCATGGGCTTTTCTTTGGAACCGGTTCCATCTAGCGTTATAGCAAGAACGCTGGTTATGGAGTTTCCATGAAAAGAAAAATTATGGTGGTCACCGCCGCCTACGGCTATGAGCAGGTCCGCGCTGCGGGTGGACAAACCGCCATGCTGCCCATCATTGCTGAAGCCGGTGCTGACGGCGTCGAAATTCGCCGCGAGATGTTAACTGACACCGAACTCACCACACTGTCAACGATGGCCTCAGCGATCGAAATCTTCTGCCTGCTGGCCTGTTATTCAGCGCCTGAGCCACTGTTCCTTGAGGACGGTAACCTCAATCCCCGTCTTCCGGCGTTACTCGCGGAAGCGCAGGCCCTGCAAGCGCTGTGGTTAAAAGTCTCCCTTGGTCATTTTTCCCATACCGGCCAGTTCGACGTTTTACGTACATGGCTGGCTGACAGCGGGATGGAGCTGGTTGTCGAAAACGATCAGACCACCTGCGGACGCCTGCAGCCAATGCAGCGCTTTAACGAAGCCTGTCAGGCGCAAAACCTGCCGATCTCGCTGACCTTTGATATGGGCAACTGGCTGTGGGTTGGCGACTCCCCGGAAGAGGCGGCGAAAAATCTGGCGCCAACCGTGGGATACATCCATGTCAAAGCCGCGGTTACACATCGCGACAGCTACCGCGCAGTGCCGCCTGATGCCGCCGAACCGCGCTGGCTGGCGCTGTTAAAAACGCTGCCTGACGATGTTCCGCGCGGCATCGAGTTTCCCCTGGAAGGGCAGGATTTGACGGCGGTTACCCGCCATTACGTCGAGCTGTTACGCGAGGAGTAACGCATGAAGAATTCACTGGATGTGGTCACCATTGGTGAAGCGATGGCGATGTTTGTCGCCACGCAAACCGGCGACCTGGCGGATGTAGAGCAATTTATCAAGCGCGTGGCAGGCGCTGAACTCAACGTGGCGACCGGTCTTGCTCGTTTGGGTCTGAATGTCGGCTGGGTAAGCCGCGTAGGTAACGACAGTTTTGGCCGTTTTATTATTAATTCGCTGGAAAAAGAAGGGATTAATGCGCAGGGAGTCACCCAGGATGAGCGCTTCGCTACCGGCTTTCAGCTTAAATCTAAGGTCGAAAATGGAACCGATCCCATTGTGGAGTACTTCCGCAAAGGGTCCGCAGCCAGCCATCTCAGTATTGAGGATTACCACGAGAACTATTTTGCCAGCGCACGTCACTTGCACCTGAGCGGCGTGGCAGCCGCGCTTTCCGCCAGCTCCTATGAACTTCTGGCGCATACCGCCCGCACGCTGAAAGCCCAAGGGAAAACCATCTCCTTTGACCCGAATTTGCGTCCGGTGCTGTGGAAAAGCGAAGCCGAGATGGTGGAAAAACTGAACCGGCTGGCATTCCAGGCTGACTGGGTTTTGCCAGGTCTAAAAGAGGGAATGATTCTCACTGGACAACAAACACCTGAAGCCATCGCCGACTTTTATCTGCGCCATGGGGTGAAGGCAGTCATTATCAAAACCGGGGCAGATGGCGCCTGGTACAAAACCGCCAGCGGCGAGCACGGCTGCGTCGCACCGGTAAAAGTCGACAACGTGGTTGATACGGTCGGCGCAGGAGATGGCTTTGCCGTGGGCGTGATCAGCGCTCTGCTGGAAGGCCGCTCGCTGCATCAGGCGGTGACCCGCGGCAATAAAATTGGCGCACTGGCCATTCAGGTTCAGGGCGACAGCGAAGGATTACCCACACGTGAACAATTAGGGGAATAAACCCCCGGCCAACTCTGTACCCTACATACAGAGGCGGTGTATCAGCATAATCAGAGGGCAGTCTATGAATAGCTCAACCAATGCAGCAAAACGCTGGTGGTACATCATGCCAATCGTGTTTATCACGTATAGCCTGGCGTACCTTGACCGCGCGAACTTCAGCTTCGCCTCCGCCGCAGGCATTAACGAGGATCTCGGCATTACCAAAGGGATCTCTTCCCTGCTGGGCGCTCTGTTTTTCCTTGGCTATTTCTTCTTCCAGATCCCGGGCGCAATTTACGCCGAGCGTCGCAGCGTACGAAAACTGATTTTTGTCTGCCTGATCCTGTGGGGGGCTTGCGCCTCGTTAACCGGGATGGTCAGCAATATTCCGATGCTGGCCGCTATCCGCTTTATTCTTGGTGTCGTTGAAGCTGCCGTGATGCCCGCAATGCTGATTTACATCAGCAACTGGTTTACGAAATCCGAGCGTTCACGCGCTAACACCTTCTTAATCCTCGGTAACCCGGTGACTGTCTTATGGATGTCCGTCGTTTCCGGTTATCTCATTCAGGCGCTGGGCTGGCGGGAAATGTTCATCATCGAGGGCTTCCCGGCCATCATCTGGGCGTTCTGCTGGTGGGTACTGGTAAAAGACAAACCGTCTCAGGTCGGCTGGCTGTCGGAATCCGAAAAAGCTGCGCTTCAGGCCCAACTGGAACAAGAGCAACAAGGGATCAAAGCCGTGCGTAACTACGGTGAGGCCTTCCGCTCACGTAACGTCATCCTGCTGTGTATGCAGTATTTCGCCTGGAGTATTGGCGTCTACGGTTTTGTGCTGTGGCTGCCGTCCATCATTCGCAACGGTGGCGCAAATCTGGGGATGGTGGAAGTTGGCTGGCTGTCATCCGTACCGTATCTGGCGGCGACGGCAGCGATGATTCTCGTCTCCTGGGCCTCTGATAAACTGCAAAATCGTAAGCTGTTTGTCTGGCCGCTGTTACTGATTGCCGCTTTCGCCTTTATCGGCTCCTGGGCCGTTGGCGCAGATCACTTCTGGGTGTCCTACACGCTGCTGGTTATTGCGGGCGCGGCAATGTACGCCCCATATGGTCCCTTCTTCGCCATCATTCCTGAAATGCTGCCGCGCAACGTGGCCGGTGGCGCCATGGCGCTGATTAACAGCATGGGCGCATTAGGCTCATTCTTTGGTTCCTGGTTTGTCGGCTACCTCAATGGCGCAACCGGCAGCCCATCCGCCTCGTACATTTTTATGGGGGTAGCGCTTTTTGCCTCAGTATGGCTAACTCTCATTGTTAAGCCTGCTAATAATCAACAGCTACCTGTTGGCGCACGCCACGCTTAAATTTTAACTTACGGAGATCCGCATGAAGCCGTCCATTATTCTCTATAAAGCGTTACCTGACGATTTACTGCATCGCCTGGAAGAGCATTTTACTGTGACTTCTGTACCGAACCTGCGCCCGGAAACGGTCGCACAGCACGCCGAAGCCTTTGCCAACGCCGAAGGCCTGCTGGGCTCCAGTGAAGCCGTCAATACCGCGCTGTTGGAGAAAATGCCCAGGCTGCGAGCGACATCCACAATTTCCGTAGGCTATGACAACTTCGATGTCGATGCCCTTAATGCGCGTAAGGTGCTGTTGATGCATACGCCAACCGTACTAACGGAAACCGTCGCCGACACGGTGATGGCGCTGATGTTAAGCACCGCTCGCCGTGTGGTGGAAGTTGCTGAACGGGTTAAGTCTGGCGAATGGACCAAAAGTATCGGGCCGGACTGGTTTGGTACCGATGTCCACCACAAAACGCTGGGAATTGTCGGCATGGGTCGTATTGGGCTCGCGCTGGCGCAGCGTGCGCATTTCGGCTTTAGCATGCCGATTCTCTATAACGCCCGCCGTCATCATCACGAAGCGGAAGAACGCTTCAACGCGCGTTACTGCGATCTCGACACACTGTTGCAGGAGTCTGATTTTGTCTGCCTGATCCTGCCATTAACCAACGAAACACATCATCTGTTCAGTAGCGAGCAGTTTGCCAAAATGAAGTCTTCCGCCATTTTCATTAATGCCGGACGTGGTCCGGTGGTCGATGAAAAAGCGTTGATTAGCGCTCTGCAAAACGGCGACATTCATGCCGCAGGTCTGGATGTGTTTGAGCAGGAGCCATTAGCGACAGACTCTCCGCTGCTGTCACTGCCCAACGTGGTGGCCGTGCCGCACATCGGTTCCGCCACGCACGAAACGCGCTATAACATGGCGGCCTGCGCGGTGGATAACTTAATCGATGCGCTGCAAGGAAGAGTGGAGAAGAACTGCGTCAACCCGCAGGTCGCGCAATAAACAAAAGGCCGGGTAGCGCTCACGCTTACCCGGCCTTGCATGTATTACAGTACTCTTTTACTGAGTGGCATTCACCGCAGCAGTCCAGGCTTGAGTAAACGCCTGATGCTGAGCAGCCAACGGGCCAATCAGCGTGTTGTACTGACTTGCCTGTTGTGAGGTTGGGAACTGGATACCGTTGGCGACAAAGCTCACCTGCGTATCCTGTTGCGCCACAAAATCACCGACCTGCACCAGTTGCTGCGTGAAGATTTGCGCGGCAGGGATCAGCGGCTGTAACGCCTCTGAAGGCGCAGTGACGACTTTATTGTAGACCTGATCAAAGACCGGCTTGAGATCCTCGCCCTGTTTCAGCGCGCCATGCGCAGCATCTGCCTGCAGTTTCGCATTCTGCAACTGTTGCCCTAACACACCCAGTGCGCCATTTGCCTGACGCAGCGGTTCACGCTGAGTCACATAATCCTGAGGAACACGAATCGCATTTACGCTATCAACGACCGGGCGCAGACCGGAGTCCATCGCCTGATTAATTTGTTGAGAATAGCCATACAGAATCGCGTAATCGGACACAAACGGGCCAAACTGTTTTTTCTGATCGGCGGTCAGCGTTGGTAAACGCTCCCCGCTACGCATTGCAGTATTCTGCAGAAAATCGATAAACGCTTTGCGCTGATCGCCTTCTTTATCAAAACACCCACTCAGGCCAACTACCATTAAGAGCGCCAAAACAGGCGCAAACCAGCGAGAGCAGGACTTACCTGTCGCCATTTTAATACTCCTTTCACCCAAAAATGCGCACAACGACACCCGCGTGCCAGACGTTGACAAGGATAGTCCAGGTCAGGCTCGCAAGATACCCTTTCCGCGTAATCTTGTGAGGGAAAATAACCGCTCCCGCCCCCCTTTTTTTTGCTAAACAATGCGCCATTCAGTACCCAGGGTCATATTTTCGTCATCTTTACAATCGGGAGCGATCGTTCGGAGATCGCGACCTTAATCAGTTTGTTAGCCTGTAAAGGCTTGTCGCTCATACTCTGCTGAAACGAATCCATCACGCAAACCTTAGATCCGACTTCATTTTTTCCGACTACTCTTAAGGAGCTTCGATGAAATTCACGATCCCGCTGTGTGATTTATAGGAGTTCTCAATGGAATACAAAGATCCAATGTTTGAACTGCTGAGCAGTCTGGAGCAGATTGTTTTTAAAGATGTATCGCAGACAGTTACTCTGACGCAAAAAACCAACCCTTTCACCGAATTTGAACAGCTACGACGAGGGACAGGTTTAAAAACAGATGATTTTGCCCGAGTGATGGGCGTGACGGTCGCGATGGTGCATGAATGGGAGTCTAAACGCGTTAAGCCTTCCACTACCGAATTGAAGTTGATGCGCCTGATCCAGGCCGATCCGAGATTAAGTAAGCAGTTGATGGATTGAACTATTTTTTAATTTTGCTGAAGAACGGTCCGGTAAAAGGGCCGTTCCCTTACGGAGGGTATCCACAAATAAGAAAATAGTAGTTGCATCCACAGGCGTAAAATGAGTTAATGCTCTCAACGGTTTGACGTACAGACCATTACAGCAGTTTAGTAAGGCAAGTCCCTTCAAGAGTTATCATTGATACCCCTCGTAGTGAGCATTTCCTTTACTGTTAAAAAATCTGTAGAGCACGCCATATCGCCGAAAGGCACACTTATTTTTTAAAAGGTAATACACTATGTCCGGTAAAATGACTGGTATCGTAAAATGGTTCAACGCTGATAAAGGTTTCGGCTTCATCACTCCTGACGATGGCTCTAAAGACGTGTTCGTACACTTCTCTGCTATCCAGAACGATGGCTACAAATCTCTGGACGAAGGTCAGAAAGTTTCCTTCACCATCGAAAGCGGCGCTAAAGGCCCGGCAGCTGGCAACGTAACCAGCCTGTAAGCTTAAAAAGCTCAAAATTCTGAATCCCTGCCAAACGGCGGGGATTTTTTTATCTGTATTCCACAATACATCCCACCGAAACGCGTCTTTGCATTACTTTACCCGCCGTACCTTTGACCTTTCCCTAAGGGCAAGCTTTATAGTGAGCCAGTCTGTATTCCATAATGTTCACAAGGAATTGAAGCTATGTCGAAATCCTCACTGCTGCTGGTTTTAGGTTTGCTCACAACGGGCACTGCATTCGCGGCGACCCCGGAAGCCACTTTTCTGGCGGAACATGGACTCAGCGGTAAATCCGTTGAGCAAATCGTAGAGACTATTGACCAGTCGCCGCAGAGTCGCCCGTTGCCTTACTCAGCGTCTGTCACCAGCACCGCGCTGAAACTCTCTTCTGGCGATCAGGTTTATACCCTGCCGCTCGGTGACAAATTCTACCTGTCATTTGCCCCCTATGAATGGCAAACACACCCTTGCTTCAACCATAGTCTGTCTGGCTGCCAGGGCGAAATGCCGGAGAAGACATTCAATGTCAAGGTGACGGACAGTAAGGGAGAGGTCGTGGTACAAAAAGCGATGAAGAGCGGTCGAAACGGCTTCGTCGGGGTATGGCTACCGCGCAATATGGAAGGCACCATCGCAGTAAGCTACAACGGTAAATCAGCCGAGTATCCCATTAAGACTATGGAAGACAGCCAGACCTGCCTGACTAAGTTGCAGTTGCGCTAACAACATAAAAAAATGCCGGATAAGGCGGAGACGCCATCCGGCATTTTCTAAGTCAGCTCAGGACCGTTACTGTAGCAGCGAAATATCCGCCACGCGCAGGAACAGCTCGCGCAGTTTTTCGAGCATAGACAGACGGTTAATACGCAGTTCTTTATCTTCTACGTTAACCATGACTTTCTCGAAGAACGCATCGACCGGTTCACGCAGAGCTGATAGCTCAACCAGCGCTTCCTGGTAACGCCCGGCTGCAAAGACTGGCTCCAGCTTGTCGCGCAGCACCACAACCTGCATCGCCAGCGCAATTTCTTCCGGCTCTTTCAGCGTTGCCGCATTCACGCGGTCGTTCAGCGTTTCTTCAGACTTCGCCAGGATGTTCGATACACGCTTGTTCGCCGCAGCCAGCGCGGACGCGGTTTCCAGCGTACGGAAGTGCGATACCGCCTTCATACGTGCGTCGAAATCAGCTGGACGAGTCGGACGACGCGCCAGCACGGCCTGAATGGTATCAACGGTGTAACCTTCGTCCTGATACCAGGCGCGGAAGCGACCGAGCATAAAGTCGATAACGTCATCCACGACTTTCGCGTTGGTCAGCTTGTCACCATACAGACGAACCGCTTCTTCGGTCAGCGTTTGCAGATCGAGATTCAGGTTCTTCTCAACGATAATACGCAGCACGCCCAGCGCGGCACGACGCAGCGCAAACGGGTCCTTATCGCCTTTCGGATGCTGGCCGATACCAAAGATACCCGCCAGGGTATCCATCTTGTCGGCAATCGCCACGGCACAGGCTACCGGGTTAGACGGCAGGTCATCGCCGGCAAAGCGCGGCTGATACTGCTCGTTTAGCGCCACGGCCACATCTTCCGCTTCGCCATCATGACGCGCATAGTGCATGCCCATCACGCCCTGGGTGTCGGTGAACTCAAAGACCATGTTGGTCATCAGGTCACACTTGGACAGCAGGCCCGCACGCGTTGCGTGGTTAACGTCAGCGCCAATCTGGCCAGCAATCCAGCCCGCCAGCGCCTGGATACGATCGGTCTTGTCGCGCAGCGTACCCAGTTGCTGTTGGAACAGCACGGTTTGCAGACGCGGCAGATGATCTTCCAGACGTTTTTTACGGTCGGTATTGAAGAAGAACTCGGCATCCGCCAGACGCGGGCGAACCACTTTCTCGTTACCGGAAATAATCTGGCTCGGATCTTTCGATTCGATGTTGGCAACGAAGATAAAGTTCGGCAGCAGTTTGCCGTCGTTGGCGTAAACCGGGAAGTACTTCTGGTCGCCTTTCATGGTGTGAACCAGCGCTTCTGACGGAACCGCGAGGAATTTATCTTCGAACTTCGCGGTCAGCACTACTGGCCATTCCACCAGCGAGGTGACTTCTTCCAGCAGGCTTTCGCTCAGATCGGCGTTACCGCCAATCTTGCGCGCCGCTTCTTCAGCATCGGCTTTGATTTTCGCTTTACGCTCAGCGTAATCCGCAATCACTTTACCGCGCTCACGCAGGATTTCTGGGTATTGATCGGCAGAATCGATGGTGAACTCCGCTTCGCCCATAAAGCGATGGCCGCGAATCACGCGATCGGACTGAATGCCCAGAATCGTTGCCGGAATCACTTTGTCACCCAGCAGCAGAGTCACGGTGTGAACCGGACGCACGAAATGGACGTCAGACGCGCCCCAGCGCATCAGTTTCGGGATCGGCAGCTTAGCCAGCGAGGTGGCGATCATGTTCGGCAGCAGCGTTTCAGCGCTTTCGCCTTTCACATGCGCGCGGTACAACAACCACTCGCCTTTATCGGTGGTCAGACGCTCGGCCTGGTCAACGGTGATACCGCAGCCACGCGCCCAACCTTCTGCCGCTTTACTCGGTTTGCCTTCGGCGTCAAACGCCTGAGCAATTGCCGGGCCGCGTTTTTCAACTTCACGGTCAGGTTGCGCTTCAGCCAGGTTCGCGACTTTCAGCGCCAGACGACGCGGTGCGGCGAACCACTCAACGTTGCCGTGCGCGATGCCAGCGTTATCCAGCTCCGCGGTAAAGTTCGCAGCAAAGGACTCAGCCAGGCTGCGCAGTGCTTTTGGTGGCAGCTCTTCAGTGCCGATTTCCACCAGAAAAGTTTTCTCAGACATGGCCGCCTCTTATTTCTCTTTGTTGCACATCGGGAAGCCAAGGGCTTCACGGGAAGCGTAGTAAGCTTCTGCCACTGCTTTGGTCAGGGTGCGAATGCGCAGGATATAGCGCTGACGCTCGGTGACGGAGATGGCTTTACGCGCATCCAGCAGGTTGAAGCTATGAGCGGCTTTCAGAATACGTTCATACGCAGGCAGCGGCAGTGGGTTTTCCAGCGCCAGCAGCTGCTGCGCTTCTTTCTCGTACTGCTCGAAGCAGGTGAACAGGAAGTCCACGTCGGCGTATTCGAAGTTATAGGTGGATTGCTCCACTTCGTTCTGATGGAACACGTCGCCGTAAGTGGTTTTACCCAGCGGGCCGTCGCTCCAGACCAGGTCGTAAACGCTGTCTACGCCCTGAATGTACATGGCCAGACGTTCCAGACCGTAGGTAATTTCCCCGGTCACAGGTTTACATTCCAGACCACCAACCTGCTGGAAGTAGGTGAACTGCGTGACTTCCATACCGTTCAGCCACACTTCCCAACCCAGCCCCCAGGCACCCAGCGTCGGGTTCTCCCAGTTATCTTCCACGAAACGGATGTCGTGAATGGTCGGGTCCATACCCAGCTCTTTCAGAGAACCCAGGTACAGCTCCTGAATGTTGTCCGGAGACGGCTTAATCACTACCTGGAACTGATAGTAGTGCTGTAAGCGGTTCGGGTTTTCGCCATAGCGGCCGTCGGTCGGACGACGAGAAGGCTGCACATACGCAGTCGCCATCGGTTCCGGCCCCAGCGCACGCAGGCAGGTCATTGGGTGAGATGTCCCCGCGCCGACTTCCATGTCCAATGGTTGAACGATGGTGCAGCCCTGGCGAGCCCAGTAATCCTGTAAGGTCAGGATCAAGCCCTGGAAGGTCCTGGTATCAAACTTTTGCATATTATTTCGTGCTGGATACGTGTGGATTTAAAGGAAGCGGTCAGTATACCCGCTGGCTGCAAGATATACAGTACGAAACGGGAAAAAGGGGGAACTTAGCGCATGGAAAGGTGCAAAAACTGCCCGTCTGCATCAAAAGAGCAGACAAAACTCTCTTTACGGAAGGTCGAACCGCGCATTTCATAGCTGCCCTGGAATTGTTCCAGGCCGGCGATATCAATTTTCTGCGCGCCGGTGTTATAAAGCTCTGCCGCTTCACTTTTGCACAATGCCGCCATATCGAGCGAACGTGCGGCATTCACCTTTTGCGCCTTCTGCGCAGGTGCAGGCGGCTGTGTGTCGGCGCACGCCGCCAACAAAAAGATAGCGAGCGCGGGAAAGAAATACTTCATCATCATTTTATTACCGCCTGGTTTGCTGGTCAGTCTTATTATTAGTGTCTGGAAACGGATCTTATTTTGAGAATCTCATCAGACCATCTCAAGCTTTAGCGTAAAAACTCAGATTATTCCAGTGAGTTACGCTCGCAAAAAATCGGTCAGACTTTTTTTAATGGAGACAGAGGAACTGATGCAGCCCAAAATTTTCTGGATTGATAACCTGCGCGGAATAGCTTGTTTAATGGTCGTGATGATCCACACCACAACCTGGTACATCACCAATGCGCACAGCGTCAGCCCGTTTAATTGGGATCTGGCCAATGTGCTCAATTCCGCCTCTCGCGTCAGCGTACCGTTGTTCTTTATGATTTCGGGTTATCTGTTTTTTGGCGAACGCAGCGCCAAACCGCGTCATTTCACGCGCATCGCGCTGTGCATTCTTTTTTACAGCAGCGTGTCGCTGGCCTATATCCTGTTGTTTACCTCGATCAACGCTGAGCTGTCGCTGAAAAACCTGCTGCAAAAGCCGGTGTTCTATCACCTGTGGTTTTTCTTCGCCATCGCCGTCATCTACCTGGTTTCCCCGCTGATACAGGTGAAAAATATCAGCGGCAAGATGCTGCTGGCGCTCATGGTAGTGACTGGGGTGATTGCCAATCCCAACACCGTCTCGCAAAAAATTGGCGGTTTTGAGTGGCTTCCCATCAACCTGTACATCAGTGGCGACACTTTCTATTACATCCTGTACGGCATGCTGGGAAGGGCGATTGGCATGATGGATACACAGAAACGTTCGCTCACCTGGCTCTGTGCAGCGTTGTTCATCGTCGCCGTGTTTGTTATCTCTCGAGGCACGTTGCATGAACTGCGCTGGCGAGGCAATTTTGCCGATACCTGGTACCTCTACTGCGGCCCGGCAGTATTTATTTGCGCCGTCTCGCTCCTGACGCTGGTCAAAAACACGCTCAGCACGCGCACTCTGCCGGTATTGGGCCTTATTTCCCGTCACTCGTTGGGTATTTATGGCTTTCATGCGCTGATCATTCACGCGCTACGCACCAACGGTTTAGAACTCAAGAACTGGCCGCCGCTGGATATGCTATGGATTTTTAGCGCCACGCTGGCGGGTAGCCTGCTGTTATCCATACTGTTGCAGCGCATTGATACACGCAGGCTGGTGAGTTAAGACTCACCGTTCTGTTCATTCTGCCCTGGACGCAGCAGTAAAACTTGTCCGACCAAACACACGAAGAATGCTGCCGGGTATAGCCCCTTTTCGATGGGCGCTAACGGAATATTCCATATCCCTACCAGCAGTAGTCCCAGCGTTATCAACGCCACCATCTTGCATATGGAGGTGAAGCATTCGTCATTCTGATTAAGATTTACAGCACGCTGATAAGCATACGTCACGAACATTCCCGTCATCAGCGCACCCAAAAAATAGCCTTTGCCACTCAATAACGGGCAGGCATGCCATAAGCCAACAACGTAAATCAGTATGCCAGAGAAGAATAATATCCATGGCAACAGCCTGGTGGTCTTCATTGGGATCTCCTTATCCATCATGGGTACAATATGAATAACCCGCTAAAGACAACACAGAAAAATGCCACCACACTGGATTTTCAGAATAAATCCATGTGTATCAATTATTTATTAGATTGAAATATATATTAAATCAATCCCCTCTGTTATCCAGAGGGGAAGGTCGTCAGGACATCAGCGGCTGTAATTGCTGATAAATACGACGGAAGGTTTCCCGACGCTGTTGGTAGAGCGCATGGCGCTCAGCATCAGGATAATGCGCCTGTTCCAGCGTAAGCTGAGGCAGTATGTCTGATAACGGCTTTTGCGGGTTCATGGCAATTTGCGCCAGGCGCGCCGCACCGAGTGCAGGACCGACATCGCCGCCGGTACGATAATCCAGTTGCAACCCGCTGATATCAGACAGCATCTGACGCCAGTATTCGCTGCGAGCCCCGCCGCCAATGAGCGTAATGCTGGCTGGCTGTACACCGCACGCATGCACGACATCCATGCCGTCGGCCAGCGCAAAACCCACACCTTCCAGTACCGCCTGCGCCAGTTCTGCCGGGCCATGCTGATGCGTCAGACCGAAAAATACGCCCTTCGCCTGCGGGTTATTATGCGGCGTACGTTCACCGGACAGATAAGGTAAAAACCAGACCGGCTCGGCGTCTGCATTCGCTTGTTGCGCTGCGGCGATCAATGCCGGTACGCTCGCCAGTCCGGTTAATTTCGCCGCCCAATCCAGGCAGGATGCCGCACTCAGCATCACGGACATCAGGTGCCATCGCTCCGGCAAAGCATGACAAAAGCTATGGACCGCGCTTTCCGGCTTACTGAGGAAGCCGTCGCTTACCGCAAAATAGACGCCGGATGTACCCAACGAAAGCATCGCCTGACCGGCATTCATCATGCCTACGCCGACCGCTCCCGCCGCGTTATCACCGCCCCCGGCAACGACCGCAACCTCATTCATTCCCCAGTCCAGGGCGACTTCTGGCAGTAATGTTCCGGTAATCGCACAACCTTCGTATAGCGCAGGCATATGCGCACGAGACAGCTTACAGGCCGCCAGCATGACATCACTCCAGTCACGTTTGGCGACATCCAGCCACATCGTACCTGCCGCATCAGACATATCGCTGGCAAAATCGCCGGTCATACGCAGACGCAGGTAATCTTTCGGTAGCAGCACTTTATCTACCCGGCTGAAAATCTCCGGCTCGTGACGTTGCACCCACAGCAACTTTGGCGCGGTAAAGCCAGGCATCATCAGGTTGCCGGTGATAGCACGAGACTGCGGAACCAGGTTCTCCAGCATTACGCACTCTTCAGCGCAGCGACCATCGTTCCACAGGATTGCGGGACGTAATACTTTCTGTTGCTTGTCCAGTAACGTCGCGCCGTGCATCTGGCCGGCAATCCCTAACGCTTTCACCTCACTGAGCGAATGCTGCTGGCCCAGCGCTTTTACGGCGCGATCCGTTGCCAGCCACCATTGTTCAGGGTCCTGCTCTGACCATAACGGATGCGGACGCGAGACCGTGAGTTTCTCCGTTTGCGAAGCGATCACATCGCCCTGCTCATTCAGCAGAATGGCCTTTACGCCTGAGGTGCCAAGATCTATCCCGATATACATAGCGTATCGTTCCTTAAAGAAAGGCCCGGCAGCGCGTGGCTTTCCGGGCTTACGGACGTTCTCAGAAACCTGTTATTTGTCGAACAAATAATGGTTTACCAGATTTTCCAGCAGTTCCTGATGGCCGCTCTGATGCACTGGCGCCAGATTATGTTGTTCAGCGTACTGCGCAATTTCCGTCAGCGTCATCTGCCCTTTCAGAATTTGCTGGCCCAGCTCACCATTCCAACCAGCGTAACGCTTGGCCACACGCTGATCCAGACCACCGTCCTCAATCATACGGGCCGCAATTTTCAGCGACAGCGCCATGGTATCCATTGCGCCAATATGACCATAGAACAGATCGTATTTATCGGTGCTCTGACGACGAACTTTGGCGTCAAAGTTCAGACCGCCGGTGGTGAAGCCGCCCGCTTTGAGGATTTCGTACATCACCAACGCATTCTCTTCTACGCTATTTGGGAACTGGTCAGTATCCCATCCCAACTGTGCGTCACCGCGGTTGGCATCGACAGAACCAAACAGACCCAGCGCGATAGCAGTGGCGATTTCATGATGGAATGAGTGACCCGCCAGCGTGGCGTGGTTGGCTTCGATATTCAGTTTGATCTCTTTTTCCAGGCCGAACTGCTTGAGGAACCCGTACACGGTCGCCGCATCGTAGTCGTACTGGTGTTTGGTCGGTTCCTGCGGCTTCGGTTCGATAAGCAAAGTGCCCTGGAAACCCGTTTTGTGTTTGTGCTCTACCACCAGTTGCATAAAGCGGCCAATCTGCTCACGTTCCTGACGCAGATCGGTATTCAGCAGCGTTTCATAGCCTTCACGGCCGCCCCACAGAACGTAGTTTTCACCGCCTAACTTGTGCGTGGCATCCATCGCCGTGACTACCTGTGTGGCAGCCCAGCTGAACACTTCCGGGTCCGGATTCGTGGCCGCGCCCGCGCCGTAGCGTGGATTGGTGAAGCAGTTTGCCGTTCCCCACAGCAGCTTGACCCCACTTTGTTCCTGTTTTGCCGCCAGCACATCAACCATCTGCGCAAAGTTGTTTTTGTACTCTTTTAGCGACGCGCCTTCCGGCGAGACATCCACGTCATGGAAGCAGTAGTAAGGGACGTTCAGCTTGTGAAAGAACTCAAATGCGACATCCGCTTTGCGTTTCGCCAGCTCCAGTGCTTCTCCGGGCTGCTGCCACGGACGATCGAAAGCGCCCATGCCGAACATGTCCGCACCGTTCCAGCAGAATGTATGCCAATAGCAGGCGGCAAAACGCAGATGATCTTCCATGCGTTTGCCCAACACGATTTCGTCAGGGTTGTAATGGCGAAATGCGAGCGGGTTAGTAGTTTTAGTCCCTTCAAAACGAACACGATCGAGTTGGTCGAAATAAGCCTGCATAATAAGCTCCATAATCAGGTAATACGGCAAGTAAACTGCGATATAGCTATACTGGAATTTCCTGATTTATTGCTCAATTACGTTATTTCACACCGCCATTAAGAGAATACCCAAACGTGCGCTGGCTCCCAAAAAAGCGCAGTGAAAAGAGAATTAAAAAAGCGATCGCGATCGAAGGTTAATCATTAAACAAAAAACCGTAATGCGCAGATAAAAAATGGCAATTGTCATCCCGCGTTCAGTATGTGAATTTTGCGTAGCATTAAGAAAATAAAAATTTGTCACGCTTCATCAAGCAGTCGTCCCTGCGGTTTTGCTAGTATCGACAGGCCACGTTAACCTTCCAGGACAGATTCTTATGTTTGATAAACGTCACCGCATCACTCTATTATTTAATGCCAATAAAGCCTACGACCGCCAGGTGGTAGAAGGGGTGGGTGAATATTTACAGGCATCACAATCAGAGTGGGATATATTCATTGAGGAAGATTTCCGCGCCCGCATTGATAATATTAAAGACTGGTTAGGCGATGGTGTTATTGCCGATTATGACGATGATGACATTGCACAATTACTTGCCGATGTGGATGTTCCTATCATCGGCGTCGGGGGTTCCTACCATGCGGAACAGGATTATCCGCCGGTGCATTACATTGCCACCGATAACCACGCGCTGGTAGAAAGCGCTTTCCTGCATCTGAAAGAAAAAGGGATCAACCGGTTCGCGTTCTACGGACTGCCCGCTTCAAGCGGCAAACGCTGGGCGGCTGAACGTGAATATGCGTTTTGCCAACTGGTCGCTAAAGAAAAGTACCGTGGAGTTGTCTATCAGGGACTGGAAACCGCGCCGGAAAACTGGCAGCACGCGCAAAATCGTCTGGCGGACTGGCTGCAAACTCTGCCGCCGCAAACCGGCATTATCGCCGTCACCGACGCGCGAGCGCGGCACATTCTGCAAGCTTGCGAACACCTGCATATTCCGGTCCCGGAAAAACTGTGCGTGATTGGAATCGACAACGAAGAACTGACCCGTTACCTGTCGCGGGTGGCGCTGTCATCCGTTGCTCAGGGGGCCAGACAGATGGGGTATCAGGCCGCTAAGCTTCTGCACCGGTTACTGGCGAATGAAGAACTACCGCTGCAACGCATACTGGTCCCGCCAGTGCGCGTCATTGAACGCCGTTCAACTGACTATCGTTCATTGACCGATCCGGCGGTGATTCAGGCGATGCACTTTATCCGCAACCATGCCTGCAAAGGCATTAAAGTCGAACAGGTGCTGGATTCAGTGGGGATTTCGCGGTCGAATCTGGAGAAACGTTTTAAAGAAGAGGTCGGAGAAACTATCCATGCGGTGATTCATGCCGAGAAGCTGGAAAAAGCGCGCAGCCTGTTGATTTCCACCACGCTGTCGATCAACGAAATTTCACAAATGTGCGGCTATCCATCACTGCAGTACTTCTATTCCGTCTTCAAGAAAGAGTACGACACGACGCCAAAAGAGTATCGCGATGTGAATAGTGAAGTGTTGCTATAGAGGGAATTGCCGGATGGCGGCTTCGTCTGATCCGGCCTACGAGATGACTTGTAGACCGGATTAGCACACGTTACATATGCGCGGCAATTAAGCGCTGGTTATCCTGATACATTGCGAACAGATAGTTGTTGTAGCTCTGTCCCTTAGTGGAATAACCCTTCAGCTTATGGATCATCGCAGTAGCGGTGACTTCCTGATCGGCTTTACGCAGTTGCGCACGTGACTTCCGGAAAGAAGAGTAAGCTGGGTGCGTATTCAAGTTAATGACATAGGCATTGACTGACTCTTTCACTGATTCAAACTGTGAGTAGCCTTTCACCTTACCAGGGGCATTATTACAACGCCCTTTGCCACATTTCATGCCAAACAGGTTGTTGTTGCTCCGCGCCAGCTTCGACGTCCCCCAGCCGCTTTCAGCCGCAGCCATGGTTGCCACCATACTGGTCGGGATAATGTCTACACGCTCAAGCAGCGTGTTCCACGGAATTTTACGCGTGTTGCCAGACCAGCTCACCTTATAGCGCTTAGCGATGTCTTTCATCCGCGTACGCTCTGTCGGTGACCAGCGATTCTGGTACTGTTTTGAAATCAGCCAGTTACGATCCGCCGTAATGGCAGCATTTTGACTGGTAATATAAGGCATAACCGTCCGGAGAAACGCTTTTTTCCTTGGTGTTCCGGAAGGGTATTTTCGCAAATCAGGAAGTGAACTACTCTTTGCACTATTGCGAGAATACTCTTGTTTACTGCTAACCTGTTTATTACTTGCCTTGATTACCTGGGGCTTGTGACTCGTTGTCGCCGTGTGTGTCTTTGCCAGCGCCTCACCCGAAAATGCAACGGTGAGTAACATAAGAATCATTGCCCCATATCGTCGAATGGGAGTCAATATCATTAGGTCTCCTGGTCGGATTTATACATTCCAACACCTTATATTTTTCAAAAAAATGAGAGATGAATCTCAAATCATATCAAAAATAACGGTCAAGAGCACCCAAAGGAATAGTCCAATTCTGAAACTATGTCACGCGTTAACGATTCGGGCTGCCATTAATTTGATGAAAATGTGGGGGTTATCGCAAAATCAGTTCATTTTTTGCGCGCATTAGCTCCCCCTCACTTCTCCTCCTGGCGGAATCACCTCAAAGGAGGAGTTTCCGGCCTGATTTCACTGGCAAACTGGCTAAAATCGCAGCATCAAGGACAGCATTATGAAACTTGCCGCCGTTGCGCTGGCGCTAATGCCCGGCATTGCCATCGCCTCAACATGGACTTCTCAGGGACTTCCCGCCTTCGAAGCGGAAGGTACGGGTAAATTCGTCAGCCATGCAGCGTTGACGAAGGGTACTCGTCCTTTAATTCTGAATTTTGACCAACAGTGCTGGCAGCCAGCTGACGCGATAAAACTCAACCAGATGCTGTCGCTTAAACCTTGTGAAGGCGCGCCGCCGCAGTGGCGTTTATTCAAGGACGGCGATTACACGCTGGAAGTCGATACCCGCTCCGGCACGCCAACGCTGATGCTCTCAGTCAAAAGCGCCGCAGACCCCGTCAGTAGCCAAATTCGCCAGTGTCCGAAATGGGATGGTTCGCCATTAACGCTGGACGTCAGTCAGACCTTCCCGGAAGGCGCCGTGGTGCGCGACTACTACAGCAACCAAACGGCGACGGTAAAAAACGGGTCGATTACCCTGCAGCCCGCCGCAACCAGTAACGGGTTGTTGCTGCTGGAACGAGCGGAAACCGACGCCCCCGCCGCTTTCGACTGGCATAACGCGACGGTGTATTTCGTCCTGACGGACCGCTTTGTGAATGGCGATCCGGACAATGACCACAGCTACGGTCGGCGCAACGACGGTATGCAGGAAATTGGCACCTTCCACGGCGGCGATTTACGCGGTCTTGCCAGCAAACTCGACTATCTGCAACAACTGGGCGTCAATGCGTTATGGATCAGCGCGCCGTTTGAGCAAATCCACGGCTGGGTCGGCGGTGGCACCAAAGGCGATTTCCCCCACTACGCCTACCATGGCTACTACACTCAGGACTGGACCACGCTCGACGCCAATATGGGTCACGAAAACGATCTGCGCGCGCTGGTTGACGGCGCTCACCAGCGCGGCATCCGTGTCCTGTTTGATGTCGTGATGAACCATACTGGCTACGCCACGCTGGCGGATATGCAGGAATATCAGTTTGGGGCGCTGTACTTATCAGGCGATGAGCTGAAAAACACGCTCGGCGAACGCTGGACGGACTGGAAGCCAGCTGCCGGGCAGAGCTGGCATAGCTTTAATGATTACATCAACTTCAGCGATAAAGCCGGCTGGGAAAAATGGTGGGGCAAAAACTGGATCCGCACCGATATTGGCGATTACGACAACCCTGGTTTTGACGACCTGACCATGTCGCTGGCTTTCCTGCCCGATCTGAAAACCGAATCCACCACGCCTTCCGGCGTGCCTAATTTTTATCAGCACAAACCGGATACTCACGCCAAAGCGATCGCCGGCTACACGCCCCGTGATTATCTGACCCACTGGCTCAGTCAGTGGGTGCGCGATTACGGAATTGACGGCTTTCGGGTCGATACCGCCAAACACGTCGAGCTTCCCGCCTGGCAGCAGCTCAAAACACAGGCCAGCGCGGCGCTGGTCGAATGGAAGAAAGCCCACCCGGACAAAGCCCTGGATGATAAACCCTTCTGGATGACCGGTGAAGCCTGGGGTCACGGCGTCATGCAAAGCGACTATTATCGTCACGGTTTCGACGCGATGATCAATTTCGACTATCAGGAGCAGGCGGCGAAAGCCGTTGATTGTCTGGCAAATATGGATCTCACCTGGCAACAGATGGCGGAAAAACTGCAGGATTTCAACGTTCTGAGCTATCTCTCCTCCCATGATACCCGGCTGTTTCGCGAAGGTGGAGACAAAGCCGCCGAGCTATTGCTGCTGGCGCCTGGGGCAGTACAACTGTTTTACGGTGACGAGTCGGCCCGGCCTTTCGGCCCCACGGGGTCCGATCCCTTGCAGGGTACGCGCTCAGAGATGAACTGGCAGGACGTAACCGGGAAATCTGCCGCCAGCGTCGCACATTGGCAACATATCAGCCAGTTCAGGGCCAGACATCCCGCCATTGGCGCCGGTAAACAAACCACACTGACATTGAAGCAGGGATACGGATTCGTCCGTGAATATGGCAACGATAAAATCATGGTGGTGTGGGCCGGTCAGCCCTGATCCTGACGGGCTTCTCGTACTCGCTGATGCGAGAAGCCAAATTCACGATAAAACACCAGCTCGACAAAAATTTGCAGCACAAAACATCAATCCAGCCTGATGCCCCTGATTTGCACCCCGCCATAGGTAGCGCTATGGTTAGCCACTTTACTACTCAGCTCGACAGACCACCTGCTATGACATTCTCACTTTTTGGCGACAAATTTACCCGCCATTCAGGCATCACACGCCTGATGGAGGACCTCAACGATGGCTTACGCACACCAGGCGCCATCATGCTCGGCGGCGGTAATCCGGCGCAAATTCCAGAGATGAAAAATTACTTTCAGTCTCTGCTGGCAGATATGCTGGAAAACGGCAAAGCCGCTGATGCGCTTTGCAATTATGACGGTCCACAAGGTAAAACCGAGCTACTGGCCGAACTGGCGAAACTGCTACGTGAGAAGCAGGGTTGGGATATCGAGCCACAAAATATTGCACTGACAAATGGCAGTCAGAGCGCATTTTTCTACTTATTCAATCTCTTCGCCGGACGCCGCGCCGACGGAACAACGCAAAAAGTGTTGTTCCCATTAGCGCCGGAATATATTGGCTATGCCGATTCCGGGCTGGAAGAAGAACTCTTTGTCTCTGCGCGCCCAAACATCGAGCTGTTACCAGAAGGCCAGTTTAAGTATCACGTTGATTTTGAACATCTGCACATCGGTGAAGAAACGGGGATGATCTGCGTGTCGCGCCCGACTAACCCGACAGGCAACGTGATCACCGACGAAGAGCTGATGAAGCTGGATCGGCTGGCCAACCAGCACGGCATCCCGTTGGTGATCGATAACGCGTATGGCGTGCCGTTCCCTGGCATCATTTTTAGCGAAGCACGGCCGCTGTGGAACCCCAACATTGTGCTGTGCATGAGCCTTTCTAAGCTGGGTCTGCCAGGCTCCCGCTGCGGCATCATTATCGCCAATGAAAAAATCATCACCGCCATCACCAATATGAACGGCATTATCAGCCTTGCGCCCGGCGGAATGGGACCGGCGATGATGTGCGAAATGATTAAACGTAACGATCTTCTGCGCCTTTCTGAGACGGTGATCAAACCGTTTTATTACCAGCGCGTTCAGCAGACTATTGCGATCATTCGTCGCTATTTATCTGAAGATCGCTGCCTCATTCACAAACCAGAAGGGGCGATTTTCCTGTGGTTATGGTTTAAAGATTTGCCGATCACCACCGAGCTGCTGTATCAGCGCCTGAAAGCGCGCGGCGTACTGATGGTTCCCGGTGATTACTTCTTCCCGGGGCTGGATAAACCCTGGCCGCATACCCATCAGTGCATGCGCATGAATTACGTTCCGGAGCCGGAGAAAATCGAGGCTGGCGTGAAGATTCTGGCGGAAGAGATCGAGCGCGCCTGGCTGGAAGGCTAACGCAAATCCCGACCCGAGCGCGGGTCGGGTCGCTTCACAGCGGCAGCGAACGCAGACGCTGTCGCTGCATACTGACAGCATCAATACACTGCAAGGCACTGGTCGGGCAGGCTTCTACACATGCAGGTCCCGTCTCGCGATGCCAGCACAAATCACATTTTATCGCCTGCGCCCGTGACGTTCGTGCGACAACGTTCATCGCCCCAAACGGACACGCGATCATGCAGCTTTTACAGCCAATACACTGCGCCTGTTCAACGAAGATATGTCCATGTTCACGACGAATTGCGTGGGTTGGGCACACGTTAGCGCAGGGAGCATCTTCGCACTGATGACAGGCAACTGCCGTCGTAAAGGCGTCGTCTTTAATCACCCGAATCCGCGGGATAAATGCCCCGGAGGAGACCGATGCGCAATCCTGATTTTCCTGATGTGCGACAACGCAGGCAACTTCGCAGGTACGACACCCAATACATTTTGCCGCATCCGCCATAATAAACTCGTTCATTGCCCCCTCCGTCAGAGTGAAAACCACAGATTGCCAGAGAGAGACTCCCTGCTGCCTTGATCGGACAGGGGAAACGGTTAAATTTTGTCAGGTGACTGAACGACGCCGGGCACGCGCCTAATCGCGAACGGTAAAGCCCAGCTCATTGGAAATTGCCTGAGCGGTTTCGCGTAGCGGCTTGAGTAAATTCTTTTCCCCTACCTGCTTCAGACGCGAGGTAGAAAGTGAAATCGACACCGAATATGGCACCCGACCGTGAATATCAAACACCGGCACGGCAATACAGGAAACCCCCAGCTCGTTCTCTTCCCGATCCATCGCCATACTGCTTTCGCGGATTTGCGCCAGTTCATCGTACATCGCCGGTAAACCAGTGATGGTATTGCGGGTCAGCGGCTGAATCAGATCCTGATGGCTCTCCCAGTAGGACGCCACGTAATCCGCATGCCCAAACGCCATATAGATTTTGCCCATCGCGGAGCAGTACAGCGGCATATGCTGGCCGATATAGGCGCGGGTACGCAGCATGCCCGTCGTCGGCTCGAGCTTATAGATCAAAATAGCGTGGTCATCTTCACGGCTGGAGAAGTTGATGGTTTCGCCGGTGGCAATATTCAGCGCTTCAAGGTGCGGCGCGGCGACATGGATGATATTCAGTGACGACAGCGCCTTCTGCCCAACGGCGATAAATTTAGTGGTCAGCCGATAGCTGCCCGCAGCGGGTGCGGGTGTGACATAGCCGCAGGATTGCAATCCTTGCAAGAGTCGATGCACGGTACTTTTGTTCAGCCCCGCCAGTTCAGACAGGTGGGCCAGCGGGCACCCATTCGGATAGTTGCTCAGGATCTCAATCAACATCAAACCACGGAACAGGCTCTGACTTCCGGCTGGCCTCTCTTTGTCTTGCGTCATTTCACTCTCTTTTGTGCCCATTTTTTCCGCTCCCCTTTTCGTCGCGCTCTGATGGTAGCGCAAAGTGTGTTTCAGTTCACGATCTGAACCGAAAAAACACAACTGTTTGATTTTGCAGATTTTAAAAAACAGGCCACCCCGTTGATCTGTTAAATTTTGATCGCTATATTTGAAATCAGATTTCGCATAGTGAAATTTAGAGATAAAAAAGCGATCAAATTTAAACAAGGAAACAGGAATGAAAGTCACCTTTGAACAGTTAAAAGATGCGTTCAATCGGGTACTGCTGGCACGCGGTATCGCCGCTGAAACCGCAGATGCCTGTGCAGAAATGTTCGCCCGCACCACCGAATCCGGCGTCTATTCGCATGGCGTCAACCGTTTTCCCCGCTTCATTCAGCAACTGGATAACGGCGACATCGTTCCTGAAGCCAAACCACAGCGCATCACCAGCCTGGGGGCGATTGAGCAATGGGATGCCCGGCGTTCGATCGGCAATCTGACGGCGAAAAAGATGATGGACCGAGCCATTGAACTGGCCTCCGATCACGGTATTGGTCTGGTGGCGCTGCGTAACGCCAACCACTGGATGCGCGGCGGCAGCTATGGCTGGCAGGCCGCGGAGAAAGGTTACATTGGTATCTGCTGGACCAACTCAATTGCCGTCATGCCGCCGTGGGGTTCGAAGGAGTGCCGCATTGGTACTAACCCGCTGATTGTCGCGATCCCCTCCACGCCAATCACCATGGTTGATATGTCGATGTCGATGTTCTCCTACGGCATGCTGGAAGTGAATCGCCTGGCCGGTCGCGAACTGCCGGTAGACGGTGGCTTTGACGATGAAGGTAATCTCACCAAAGAGCCTGGCGTTATCGAAAAAAATCGTCGCATTCTGCCAATGGGTTACTGGAAAGGTTCAGGTCTGTCGATTGTGCTGGATATGATCGCCACCCTGCTTTCTGACGGCTCTTCTGTTGCGGAGGTCACTCAGGATAACAGCGACGAATATGGCGTTTCGCAGATTTTCATCGCCATTGAAGTGGATAAGTTGATCGATGGCGCCACGCGCGATGCGAAACTCCAGCGGATTATGGATTTCATCACCACCGCCGAACGCGCTGATGAAAACACGCCTGTTCGTCTGCCTGGCCACGAGTTTACAAAGCTACTGGAAGAAAATCGCCGTAACGGCATCACCGTTGATGACAGCGTCTGGGCAAAAATTCAGACGCTGTAAGGAGCAACCCCATGATCTTTGGACATATCTCACAGCCTAATCCGTGTCGTTTGCCCGAGGCGATTGAAAGAGCGCTCGACTTCCTGCGCACCACGGATTTCCGCAAACTTGAGCCGGGCGTGGTGGAGATCGAGGGTAAAAATATCTTCGCGCAGATTATCGATTTAACCACGCGTGACGCTGCCGAAAATCGCCCTGAAGTACATCGTCGCTATCTGGATATTCAGTTTTTAGCCTGGGGTGAAGAAAAAATCGGTATCGCCATTGATACCGGAAATAACGAAATCAGCGAATCGTTATTAGCACAGCGCGATATTATTTTTTATCACGCCAGTGAACATGAATCTTTTATTGAAATGATTCCGGGAAGTTACACCATATTTTTCCCGCAGGATGTTCATCGCCCCGCATGTCATAAAACTGTCGCCACGCCGATCCGCAAAATAGTCGTGAAGGTTGCTATTTCAGTTTTATAAAAGGAGCACAAAAATGAAAGCTAACACTACCGGTTATATTATCGGTGCGTACCCTTGTGCACCCTCATTTCACCAAAAGAGTGAAGAGGAAGAGAAGGAATTCTGGCGTCAACTCTCAGATACCCCGGATATTCGCGGACTGGAGCAGCCCTGCCTTGAGCATCTGCATCCGTTAGGTGACGAGTGGTTATTGCGCCATACGCCAGGCGAGTGGCAAATCGTGGTCACAGCGATTATGGAGACCATGCGCCGTCGCGGCATCAATAGCGGTTTTGGGCTGGCCTCCAGCGACGAAGAGCAGCGTCAGGCCTGTGTGGCGTATTACCGCCATCTGCACCAGAAAATCAACCGTATTAATGCGGCTAGCGCCGGGAAAATAATCGCCCTTGAACTGCATGCCGCTCCGCTGGCAAGCAACCCCAATGTCGCTCAGGCCACCGACGCGTTTGCCCGTTCGCTCCAGGAAATTACCCTTTGGGACTGGTCCTGCGATCTGGTGCTGGAACATTGCGATGCTATGACTGGCCCCGCGCCACGCAAAGGATTTTTGCCGTTAGAAAACGTACTGGACGCGATCGCCGGTTACGACATCAGCGTGTGTATTAACTGGGCGCGATCGGCGATTGAAGGGCAGGACCTCGCCCTACCGCTGGCCCACACGCAACAGGTCCAACGGGCCGGGAAACTGGGCGCGCTGATGTTCTCCGGCACGACGATTACAGGAGAATACGGCGAGTGGCAGGACCTACACGCGCCGTTTGCTCCTTTCTGCCCGCAGAGCCTGTTGACCGCCGATCATGCCCGCGAATTATTCACCTGTGCAGGAACCGATCTATTGCAATTTGCCGGTATTAAATTGCTGGAAATAAATGCCAATGCAGATGTGAACCATCGCGTAGCGATATTACGCGACGGCATCGCTGCATTAAACAAAGCAAAACTATAAAAATAACATACTACTCTACGAGAATATTAATATGAACATGACCTCTCGCCCTACACTCAAAGATATACCCCGTCAGCGCTGGCTGCGGATTATTCCCCCGATTCTGATCGCTTGTATTATCTCTTATATGGACCGCGTTAATATCGCATTTGCGATGCCCGGCGGTATGGATGAGGAATTAGGTATTTCCGCCACCATGGCCGGTCTGGCCGGGGGAATTTTCTTCATCGGTTATCTGTTTTTACAGGTTCCCGGCGGAAAAATTGCCGTACACGGCAGCGGCAAGAAATTTATCGGCTGGTCGCTGGTTGCCTGGGCGGTTATTTCCGTTCTGACGGGATTGATCACTAATCAGTATCAACTGCTGGTTTTGCGTTTCTTACTCGGCGTGGCCGAAGGCGGCATGCTGCCGGTGGTGCTGACGATGATCAGTAACTGGTTCCCCGACGCCGAACGCGGTCGCGCCAATGCGATTGTGATTATGTTTGTGCCTATTGCCGGGATCATTACCGCCCCGCTCTCGGGCTGGATAATCACCGTACTCGACTGGCGCTGGCTGTTCATCATTGAAGGTTTACTCTCCGTCGTCGTTCTGGTGCTGTGGGCCTATACCGTTTACGACCGTCCGCAGGAAGCGCGCTGGATCTCTGAGGCGGAGAAAAATTACCTGGTAGAAACTCTGGCCGCCGAGCAAAAAGCGATTGCCGGAACAGAGGTCAAAAATGCCTCTCTGGGCGCGGTGTTGTCCGACAAAACCATGTGGCAGCTTATCGCCCTGAACTTCTTCTATCAGACCGGGATTTATGGTTACACCCTGTGGCTGCCGACCATCCTCAAAGAGTTGACCCACAGCAGCATGGGGCAAGTTGGCATGCTCGCTATTCTGCCGTACGTCGGCGCGATTGCCGGGATGTTCCTGTTCTCTTCCCTCTCTGACCGGACCGGTAAACGCAAGCTGTTCGTCTGCCTGCCGCTGATTGGCTTTGCCCTGTGCATGTTCCTCTCTGTAGCGCTGAAAAATAACGTCTGGCTGGCTTATGCCGCGCTGGTTGGCTGCGGATTCTTCCTGCAATCAGCCGCGGGGGTGTTCTGGACTATTCCGGCGCGTTTGTTCAGCGCGGAAATGGCCGGTGGCGCACGTGGGGTCATCAATGCGTTGGGGAACCTTGGCGGTTTCTGCGGTCCTTACGCGGTCGGCGTACTTATCACCCTGTACAGCAAAGATGCTGGCGTTTACTGCCTGGCCGTCTCACTGGCTCTGGCCGCGCTGATGGCGCTGCTGCTGCCGGCGAAATGTGATGCGGGCGCAGCTCCGCTAAAGACACTGAATCCACATAAACGCACAGCCTGAAACAATGCCCGGGGGCGCTGCGCTCACCGGGCCTACAAAACCAATAAATACCCAAGGCCGGATACGCAAAGCGCCATCCGGCAAAAATGAGATAACAAAGATGAGTGATAGAGAGACCTTTTGGCTGGGGATCGATTGTGGCGGTACGTATCTGAAAGCCGGTTTGTATGATGCCAAAGGTCATGAGCATGGAATTAACCGTCAATCGTTGCAGACCGTATCGCCATTACCGGGTTACGCCGAACGCGATATGCGCCAACTGTGGCAACAGTGTATCGCCACCATTGCCGGGCTGTTGAAACGCACCGGCGTATCCGGTGAACAAATCAAAGGCGTCGGTATCTCCGCTCAGGGCAAGGGACTGTTCCTTCTTGATAAACAGGATAAGCCGCTGGGCAATGCCATTCTCTCTTCCGACCGACGGGCGATGGACATCGTTCAGCGCTGGCAGCAGGATGGGATCCCCGCACAGCTTTACCCGATCACCCGCCAGACATTGTGGACCGGACATCCCGCATCCCTCCTGCGCTGGGTGAAAGAAAATGAACCGCAACGCTACGCGCAAATCGGCTGCGTCATGATGGGCCATGACTACCTGCGCTGGTGTTTAACCGGCGTGAAAGGCTGCGAAGAGAGCAACATCTCCGAGTCAAATCTCTACAACATGACGACAGGTCAGTACGACCCGCGTCTGACCCAGTGGCTGGGCATCAGTGAAGTCGACAATGCGCTACCGCCCATTGTCGGTTCAGCAGAAATATGCGGGGAAATCACCGCTCAAACGGCTGCCATAACCGGTCTGGCGGCGGGTACACCCGTCGTCGGCGGTCTGTTTGATGTGGTTTCCACCGCACTCTGCGCCGGGATCGAAGATGAACACACCCTCAACGCGGTGATGGGGACCTGGGCTGTCACCAGCGGGATCGCTCACGGCCTGCGCGACCACGAAGCGCATCCTTACGTCTATGGCCGCTATGTCAATGACGGGCAGTACATCGTTCACGAAGCCAGCCCGACCTCTTCCGGCAATCTGGAGTGGTTTACCGCCCAATGGGGCGAACTCTCTTTTGATGAGGTCAACCAGGCCGTTGCCAGCTTGCCGAAAGCCAGTAGCAATCTTTTGTTCCTGCCTTTTTTGTATGGCAGTAACGCCGGGCTGGAGATGACCAGCGGTTTTTATGGCATGCAGGCTTTACACACTCGCGCCCACTTATTGCAAGCCATCTACGAAGGCGTGGTTTTCAGCCATATGACCCATCTCAACCGCATGCGCGAACGTTTTACGCAGGCGCATACCCTGCGCGTTACCGGTGGTCCGGCGCACTCCAACGTCTGGATGCAAATGCTGGCGGACGTCAGCGGTTTACGGATCGAACTGCCGCAGGTTGAAGAGACCGGCTGCTTTGGCGCAGCGCTCGCCGCCCGCGTCGGCACCGGTGTTTATCACAATTTCAGCGATGCCCAGCGCAGCTTACAGCACCCGGTACGCACCCTGTTGCCGGACGCCGCGGCGCATGCGAACTATCAGCGCAAATACCGCCAATACCAGAATTTAATTACCGCACTGCAGGGCTATCACGCCCGTATTAAGGAGCACGAATAATGAGTCGACCATTACTGCAACTGGCGCTTGACCACACGAATCTGCAAGCGGCCCAACGCGATGTCGCTCTGTTACAGGAAAGTGTCGATATCGTTGAGGCCGGCACGATTCTCTGTTTAACCGAAGGTCTGGGCGCGGTGAAAGCGCTGCGCGCTCAGTGCCCAAATAAAATTATCGTCGCCGACTGGAAGGTGGCCGACGCAGGTGAAACCCTCGCCCAGCAAGCGTTTGGCGCAGGCGCCAACTGGATGACCATCATCTGCGCCGCGCCCCTGGCTACCGTAGAAAAAGGTCATAGCGTCGCACAGTCCTGCGGCGGTGAAATTCAGATGGAACTGTTCGGCAACTGGACCCTGGATGATGCCCGCGACTGGTATCGCGTCGGGGTTCGCCAGGCGATTTATCACCGTGGACGCGATGCGCAGGCCAGCGGTCAACAGTGGGGGGAAGTAGATCTGGCGCGGATGAAGGCGCTTTCCGATATTGGTCTGGAGCTGTCGATTACCGGTGGTATTACGCCCGCCGACCTGCCGCTGTTTCGCGACATCAACGTCAAAGCCTTTATCGCCGGACGCGCGCTGGCGGGAGCACAAAACCCGGCGCAGGTGGCCGCCGAATTCCATGCGCAAATCGACGCCATCTGGGGAGCACAGTATGCGTAACCATCCGTTAGGTATCTATGAAAAAGCGCTGGCGAAAGACCTCACCTGGCCGGAACGGCTGGTGCTGGCGAAAAGCTGCGGTTTTGATTTCGTTGAAATGTCGGTAGATGAAACCGATGAACGTCTGTCTCGCCTTGACTGGACTCCTGCCCAGCGTGCATCGCTGGTGAGCGCGATGCTGGAAACCGGCGTGGCCATTCCCTCCATGTGCCTGTCAGCCCACCGCCGCTTTCCCTTTGGCAGTCGCGATGAAGCCGTCCGCGCCCGGGCAAGCGACATCATGACCAAAGCCATCCGCCTGGCCCGGGATTTAGGTATTCGTACCATTCAACTGGCCGGTTACGACGTCTATTACGAAGAACATGACGAAGGTACACAGCAGCGCTTTGCCGAGGGGCTGGCATGGGCAGTTGAGCAAGCCGCCGCCGCGCAGGTGATGCTGGCGGTAGAAATCATGGATACCGCATTTATGAACTCGATCAGCAAGTGGAAAAAGTGGGATGAAATGCTCTCATCGCCGTGGTTCACCGTCTACCCGGACGTGGGCAACCTCAGCGCCTGGGGTAACGACGTCAAAGCTGAATTGACGTTGGGCATCGACCGTATCGCCGCGATCCATCTGAAGGACACGCTGCCGGTAACCGAAACCCATCCGGGCCAGTTTCGCGATGTACCCTTTGGCGAAGGATGCGTGGACTTTGTGGGCATCTTCAAAACGCTGCATGAGCTGAACTATCGCGGATCGTTTCTGATTGAAATGTGGACGGAAAAAGCAAAAGAACCGGTGCTGGAAATTATCCAGGCCCGACGCTGGATAGAAGACCGTATGCAGGAAGGAGGTTTCCCATGTTAGAACAACTGAAAGCCGAGGTGTTGGCAGCGAATATGGCGCTGCCGGCACATGGTTTAGTCACCTTTACCTGGGGTAACGTCAGCGCAGTGGATGAAACACGCAAACTGATGGTTATCAAGCCATCCGGCGTGGAATATGACGTGATGACCGCCGACGATATGGTGGTGGTGGATATCGCCAGCGGCGACGTGGTTGAAGGCAGTAAAAAACCCTCGTCTGACACGCCAACCCATCTGGCGCTGTATCGCCGTTACCCTGAGATCGGCGGCATTGTGCACACGCACTCACGCCACGCGACAATCTGGTCGCAAGCGGGTCTTGATCTCCCTGCATGGGGTACCACGCATGCCGATTACTTTTACGGCACTATCCCATGCACCCGACTGATGACCGAGGAAGAGATCAACGGTGAGTATGAATACCAGACCGGCGAAGTCATCATTAAAACGTTTGAGCAACGGGACCTGAACCCGATGCAGGTTCCGGCGGTACTGGTGCATTCACACGGCCCGTTCGCCTGGGGTAAAAACGCCGCGGATGCTGTGCATAACGCCGTGGTACTAGAGGAGTGCGCTTATATGGGGCTGTTCTCACGCCAGTTGGCCCCACAGTTACCGGATATGCAGCCTGAGTTGCTGGATAAACACTATCTGCGTAAACACGGCGCGAATGCCTATTACGGACAGTAGCATGTCAGGCGCTATTGATATGTTCTTTGCAATAGCGCCGTTTCCAGGCCGCGGGCGTCAGGCTGGTATGCTTGCGGAAGATTTTGCGAAAATAGCCCACGTCGTTAAATCCACATCTCCTCGCCACTTCAGTGAGCGACAGCGAATCGCTGATTAACAGTTTTTCTGCCGCCCTCACCCGTTGCCGATGCAACGCTTCGGTGAGGGTCAGCCGAAAAGCGCCACGGAAAACACGTCCCAGATAGTCTGCATTGCAATGCAGTTCTTTCGCCAGCGTTGAAGCGCCAATCGGCAGGTGGAACTGAGTGTGAATCATTTGCTGCGCTTTCCACGCCAGCGCATTCCCGGGGCGATCAACAGGTTGCTCGCTGGCGGCCGCGGATATTTGCTGCAAAATCAACAGCAGGATCAGTTCCAGCGCCATGCTGCGATGAATATTTTCCTGCTCGTGTAAGAACTGGCGGAACAGTGAAATAATATATTGCGGCTCGCTCACCCGGGTATGCTGGGGAATCGCAAGTAACGGTTGTGTTGATGAAGCATCGTTTCCTGTCGTTAACTCAAAGTGCAGCCAGTAAAATTTTAAATCGGGCGGAAATTGTCCTACGCCAATATGTAAGCGATGCGGCCACAGCAGCAGACTTTCCCCGGCACTAACAGAAAAAATGTTACTGCCTTCGCGAATCGTTAATGTCCCTTTTTCAACAAAGATTATTTCCCAGGATTGCAATTGCCGCGCAGGATGGCTACCGATGCCGCGTGAAATAAATAACCCACCGTTTTGCACTTTAATCGGCAGAGACATGGACAATTCGAGCATATATATTCAAATTCCCGCTTTTTTATTAATTAAACCGGTCTTTACCTTTGATTATTCACGATAAAATTGCTTTTCGCCGGATCGAAATCACATTTTCCCAATGAAGTCGGAATTGTCATCTTTTTATACTTTTCTCTTCCCTTGTTGACCCAAACATAACGTGCAAAATTAATCATGTATTTTGCAAACTACATCCAAATAACCCGCGGCGTAGCGGGATACTTTCCGAATATCACTTCCGGGAGTTATTTATGACTTCGGCTCCGATTACGACATCTGATTTGGCACAGCGTGCGCAAGACGACAAATTATCCCTGCGTGAAAAAATAGGTTATGGGTTAGGCGATGCAGGCGGGACGGTCATTACCTGCCTGATCATGAATTTCCTGACGTTCTTCTACACGGATGTCTTCGGGCTAACGCCCGCGCTGGTCGGCACATTGTTTATTGCCCTGCGCGTGTTTGATGCGATTTCCGACCCCATCATGGGCGTTCTCGCCGACCGTACGCAAAGCCGCTGGGGACGCTTCCGCCCCTGGCAACTATGGGTCGCGGTTCCTATTGGCATTATTGGCGTGCTCACATTTACCGTCCCAGACGCCAGCATGGGCGTAAAAATCGCCTGGGCATTCTGCACCTATCTGTTGCTCTCCGTCGGCTATACCGCCATCAACGTACCGTACTGTGCGCTGATTAACACCATGACCACCCGCCACAACGAGGTGATCGCCTGCCAGTCCTGGCGCTTTGTGCTGTGCGGCGTGGCGGGTTTTCTTGTCTCCGTCGGCCTGCCGTGGATGGTGGATGTGCTGGGCCAGGGCAATGCCGCGCAGGGTTACCAGTTCGGTGTCGGCGTGCTCTGCGCCGTTGCAGTGGTCATGTTCCTGTGCTGCTTCTTCTGGGTGCGTGAGCGTGTTCCGCTGGCGATGATGGGGAAATTTACCCTGCGCGAACATATTGGCGGCCTGCGCAAAAATGACCAGTTGCTGCTGATGCTGGTGATGTCGTTCCTGCTGATCAACGTCTTTAATATTCGCGGCGGCGGGTACATGTACTTCATTACCTATGTGCTGGAAGGCAGCACCGCTTACACATCGCTGTTTTTCACCATGGTCACCTTCGCCTCTATCATCGGTTCAGTGCTCGTCAGCCCGCTGACCCGTCGGTTCGATACCGTCAAACTCTATTACTACACCAACCTGGTGTTGGCGGCGCTGGCGGTGCTGATGTGGTTCTTGCCAACCGGCCCGGCTTATCAGACATTGTGGCTGGCGGTTATCCTCGGGAACGGCATTATCCTGGGCTTCACGCTACCGCTGCACTTCTCGCTGATGGCCTTCGCCGATGATTACGGCGAGTGGAAAACCGGCGTGCGCTCTTCCGGCATGAATTTCGCCTTCAACCTGTTCTTCATCAAACTGGCCTGGGCCTCCAGCGCGGGGATCATCAGCCTGTTGTTTATCTTTGTCGCCTATCAGCCCGGCGCCGGTAATCAAACCGCCAGCTCGCTGCAAGGGATTACTGCCATGGAGACGCTGCTGCCCGCACTATTCCACCTGCTGCTGGCGCTGTCTGTTCGCATCTGCAAACTCAATAACCCGATGATGTCGCGCATTGCCACCGATCTGCGTCAGCGTCATATACAGCCTTAAGGAGCACGAAATGAACGTACTGGAAGTCGACCTGCATAAGCTCACGGTCAGCGATCCGTTCCTCGGACAATATCAGCAACTTGTGCGTGACGTGGTGATCCCCTACCAGTGGGATGCGCTCAATGACCGCATTCCAGAAGCGGAGCCAAGCCATGCGATCGAGAATTTCCGCATCGCCGCAGGCCTTCAGGAAGGCGAGTTTTACGGGATGGTTTTTCAGGACAGCGACGTGGCGAAATGGCTGGAAGCCGTCGCCTGGTCGCTGTGCCAGAAACCCGATGCTGAGCTTGAGAAAACTGCCGATGAGGTTATTGAACTGGTCGCCGCCGCCCAGTGTGATGATGGCTACCTCAATACGTATTTTACGGTCAAAGCGCCGGATGAACGCTGGACTAACCTCGCTGAGTGTCATGAGTTGTACTGTGCGGGTCATTTGATTGAAGCGGGCGTCGCTTTCTACCAGGCGACGGGGAAACGTCGTCTGTTAGAGGTGGTGTGCCGCCTGGCAGATCATATCGACAGCGTTTTTGGGCTGGGAGAAGATCAACTGCGCGGCTACCCCGGACACCCGGAAATCGAGCTGGCATTAATGCGTTTGTACGAAGTCACTCAGCAACCACGCTATATGGCGCTGGTAAATTACTTTGTTGAGCAACGCGGTGCGCAACCTCATTTTTATGACGAAGAGTACAAAAAACGCGGCCAAACGTCTTACTGGCACACCTACGGTCCGGCGTGGATGGTGAAGGATAAGCCCTATAGCCAGGCACACCAGCCTGTTTCAGAGCAGCAAACGGCTATCGGTCACGCCGTCCGTTTTGTTTATCTGATGACCGGCGTGGCGCATCTGGCACGCTTAAGTCAGGACGAAAGCAAGCGTCAGGATTGTTTGCGTCTGTGGAACAATATGGCCCAGCGTCAGTTGTATATCACCGGCGGGATCGGCTCGCAAAGCAGCGGCGAGGCGTTTAGCAGCGATTACGATCTGCCCAACGATTCCGTATACGCCGAAAGCTGCGCCTCAATCGGGCTGATGATGTTCGCCCGCCGGATGCTGGAAATGGAAGCCGACAGCCAGTATGCCGACGTGATGGAGCGCGCCCTGTATAACACGGTGCTTGGCGGCATGGCGCTGGACGGGAAGCACTTCTTCTACGTTAACCCGCTGGAGGTGCATCCTAAGTCGTTAAAATTCAATCATATTTACGACCATGTGAAGCCCGTTCGCCAGCGCTGGTTTGGCTGCGCCTGCTGCCCGCCCAATATCGCCCGCGTACTCACTTCTATTGGCCATTACATCTATACGCCACGTCAGGACGCACTGTATATCAACATGTATGTGGGCAATAGCATGGAAGTTCCTGTGGCAGACGGTGTGCTTAAACTGCGCATTAACGGAAATTACCCGTGGCATGAGCAGGTAACAATCGCCATTGAATCACCGCTGCCGGTCGATCATACCCTGGCGTTACGCCTGCCGGACTGGTGTACCACACCGCAGATTTTGCTGAATGGTCAACCGGTTGCACAAGATATACGTAAAGGCTATTTGCACATCAGCCGAACCTGGCTGGAGGGGGATACGCTAAGCCTGACCCTGCCGATGCCCGTGCGTCGCGTATACGGAAACCCACTGGTGCGCCATGTTGCCGGTAAGGTCGCCATTCAGCGTGGGCCGCTGGTGTATTGCCTGGAGCAGGCCGACAACGGCGAAGAGTTGCATAACTTGTGGCTGCCAAAAGAGAGTGAGTTCAGGGTCTTTGAGGGTAAGGGACTGTTCAGCCATAAGATGTTAATTCAGGCGGAAGGCGTGAAGCAAAGTGCCCGCAATGCGGCACAACAAGCGTTGTGGCACTACGATGTTTCACCAGCTTCGCGTCAGGCGCATACGCTGACGTTCATTCCGTGGTTTAGCTGGGCAAACCGTGGTGAAGGCGAAATGCGAATCTGGATAAACGAGCAGTAATGATGACGATGGATGGCGGCAGTTAGCCCCATCCGTCAAGGCATCATGAAAAGATTGCCCTCCTCCCTGAGGACAAACGGGTGAGAATCAGAAACGCCAAGTCAGACCGGACATCAGGGTAAAGCTGTCATCGCGATCAACCATCGGGCTATTTTTAATGTCATCCGGCAGCACACTATAGTTGGCGCTGGCCAGCAGCGTCAGGTTGCTGGTCAACGCGTATTTAGCGGACAGGCCAACATACGGTGTCCAGCTGTCCCCTGGGGAGTAGCTTGATAACCCACTACGGCGGGATTCATTGCCAGAGATGCCGTAGTAATATTCGTTGAAGTTTTCGTCATAGTAGAGCACGCCAATCGCCGGCGTCAGCGTCAGCTTGCCCATTGGCATTTGGCGGAACATAGACATTTCCGCCACCCAGCCATTGCTGTTATCCAGCACATCCGCTGCGGCAGAGACCTTCACGCTGCCCCATTTTTCATGGTGATACCATGCGGCACCCGCCATCGCGGTTGCATCACGCTTGTCCAGCTGCTTCATCGCATGATCGTCGTTATCACCGGGATCAAACTCAAGCGGCATGTAAGAAGCAGTAATGCTAAATTCATTACTTTCACTTTTTGAAAGAATATAGCCTAACGTTGTTTGCCTAAAATAAAATGATTCACTTTCATAACTGATAAGCGGTACTGCATGAACATTATCATTATATCCACGATAAGGAGATTCATTATATACAGCGCCACCGCCAATAGAAAACTCTGCGGCAGTTGCACTCGCCATAAAAGAAAAGGCGAACAGCGCCACAATATTGCGTTTAATTAACATGCCAACATTCCATTTTAAAATAAGCCACAAAGCGGGTGCATAATAATGCTTACAATTTCATCGATGCAACTTCCATATTTATATAGTAATATATACAAACATATATATATTGGGTTTGGCGATGAACAAATTACAACTCAAACACCGGGAACTGAAGATTATTTCGGTAATTGCTGCCAGCGAAAACATCAGTCATGCCGCTACGGTTCTCGGCATCGCACAGGCTAATGTCAGCAAGTACCTTGCTGATTTTGAATCAAAAGTTGGGCTAAAGGTCTTTGATCGCACCACCCGCCAGTTGACCCTGACGCCCTTTGGTGTAGCGCTGCTGCCTTACATCAATGACATGCTGGACAGAAACGATCAGCTAAATAGTTTCATCGCTGATTATAAGCATGAAAAACGTGGCAAGGTAACGGTATATGCACCAACCGGAATTATTGCTTACTTATCGCAACATGTTATTGCAAAAATTCAGGATATCGGTGGTATTACTCTCTCGCTGAAAACCTGCAATCTTGAACGGAAAGCATTTTATGAAGGTGTAGATTTCCCGGATGATTGTGACGTTTTAATTACCTATGCGCATCCCAAAGATGAATCACTGGTCGCCAGCTTTATTACCAAATATGCAGTGATGGCGTTTGCCAGCCCTGAATATATCAAACAGCATCCCATTAACAGCCCTGATGAGCTGGAAAATCATTCCTGTATTTTAATCGACTCCATGATGATTGATGATGCCAATATCTGGCGCTTCAGCTCTGCGGGCGGCAAGGAAATGCATGATTATCGGGTGACCGGAAACTACGTCTGTGACAATACGCAATCCGCGCTGGCGCTGGCGCGTAATCATCTGGGCATTGTTTTTGCGCCTTATGCGAGTATACAAAAAGACGTTCAGTCCGGATTGTTGGTTCCCTGTTTCTCCGAACAGCACGAATGGTGGCTGGATTTAGTGGCGATTTTCCGCAAGCGTGAATACCAGCCCTGGCGTGTACAGTTTATTCTCGACGCAATGTTAGCGGAGATACGTCAGCAGCTTACTCAGACGCTACAGCTGTCTGAGTAAGCTAAATAGCCTGCACCTAGTGGTCGAGATACAGGTAATGCACCCAGCTGGTCATCCGCAACAAGACTTTGCGCATGATTGACACATGTTCGAAGTGATCAGAGTAAACGGCGACCTGGGCGTAAATCCCATCAGGTAACGCGCTCACGTCCGCATTGTCGTTCAGCTCAATCGTGGCGATCACCCCTTCTGAACCGGGCGTAGAGTTTAAGGATTGCAACGCCCCGTTCGACTGGTATGTACCACCCGGTACAGCCGGGCTGATAGCCGCCAGTTTGCCGCTAAATACCTTCCCCGGCAGGGCGTTAAACACCACTTCCGCTTCATCGCCTGGCTCCAGTCGCAGCAGTGAGTTTTGACGGAACTGGGCGATAATTTGCCGTTTCTGTTCCGGGATAAACACCATCACCGGACGCATAGGCAGCGCGGCGGCATAGGTTCCGGGGCGCATCAACACCTGCGTAACGTAACCATCGCTGGGCGCACGAACCACGGTCTGGTCAAGGTTAAACTCCGCTTCGGCGAGTTGTGCCTTCAGGCTGGCAATTTGCGAATTTTCACCCAGTACCAGGCTGTCTAACTGGCTCTGGATTTGCTGTTGCTCCGCAATAGACGATTTCACCGATGCTTCCTGCGCCAGATAGTTTTGGCGCGCCGCATCGATATCGCGTTCAGAAAAAGGGTTGACCTTCGCCTGACTCCCCTGCGCATAGCGCTGGTAATCTTTTGCCAGCTTGTCACGCGTGGCCTTTGCCCGCTGCGTGTTGGCTTTCATTTCGTCTAGCTGCGCAACCAGCGCCTGCTCTTTATGCTGAGCGGTGACAATATCGGCTTTCAGGCGATCAACCCGCGCCTGATAACGTCCAGGATTAAGTTTAAACAGAACTTCGCCTTTTTTGATCAGCGTATTCTTCTTATCCGTCACTTCCGTTACAACACCCGTGACCTGCGGCACGACGGGAATAGAAATTACCGCTTTTTGCGCCTTAAAGGTATACGGATGGTTATAATTCATCAGTAATATAAGCCCGCAAACAATGAAAATACCACCCAATGCTGCAGTGGGTACCGTCCATTTATTTACAGGAATTTTAAAAATTTTAAATATCGACCATGCGCATGCCACATAGGTCAGAACAATCAGTAAATCCATCGATATTACTCCGCCGGAGAGGTCTTAACCTCACCCAGTTTCTTTTCCAGGTCGGCAACCCGCGCCTGAAGCTGGATCAGGGAAGAATCCGCGCTCTGCATACCCCACCCGCGCTCCGGGCGATAAAGCGTTGCCCAGATCCATAAAAAGGGCCAAATAACATGTAAGGTAAACAAGCTAACCCAGCCCGCAACATGTATTGCATCGGCATGAGGATGGTTACGTTTCTTTGCAATAAGATAGGGAATATCATGCAGAATAATAATCCCGTAAAAAATGACCAGGAATACAAAAATAAGCACTCCTAATGCAAAATAATCAAGGAACATATTTGCCTCAGGGATTTAAATTAAAGAACTTGGCTGCTATTTATTTAAAAAATAGAGTTGATAATAGTAGTGGAATGACCAGATTGGATGCAATGGGGTTATTTATATAACGATATATGAGTTTCTATATATACCCGTCGTCTTTCGAGCTGCTTCTTTGTTGGCTGCGTTCACTCACCCCAGTCACTTACCGGAGTAAGCTCCTGGGGATTCCCTCTCTTGCCACCTCGAAGCAACACGAAATCCATAGGGTACCCTTGTCATACTTTGAACTGCAGGACATAACTTGATGCCCGGTACGCTAAATGCGACCGGGCGGTCAGTGACGGGATATTAAAACAGCCCCAGCGGTTTATCCGAGTAGCTCACCAACAGGCATTTGGTTTGCTGATAGTGCTCAAGCATCATTTTGTGTGTCTCGCGCCCAATGCCCGACTGCTTATAGCCGCCGAACGCCGCATGTGCCGGATAAGCATGGTAGCAGTTGGTCCAGACACGCCCCGCCTGAATCCCGCGGCCCATCTTGTACGCGAGATTTCCGTTACGGCTCCAGACGCCAGCGCCAAGTCCATATTGGGTGTCATTGGCAATTTCCAGCGCTTCGTCCATGGTTTTAAAGGTCGTAACAGCCAGCACCGGGCCGAAGATCTCCTCCTGGAAAACCCGCATGTTGTTCTTACCAAACAGAATGGTCGGTTCGAGGTAATAACCCTCTTTTAACTCACCATCCAGTTGCTTACGCCGTCCACCGGTCAGGACATCCGCCCCTTCTTTCTTACCAATATCGATGTAATTCAGAATGGTTTCCAGTTGACCATGCGACACCTGCGCGCCCATTTGCGTCACACTGTCTAACGGGTTGCCGCTACGGATACTCTCCACCCGGCGAATGGCTCTTTCCATAAAGCGTTCGTAAATGGATTCCTGTACCAGCGCGCGGCTCGGACAGGTACACACTTCGCCCTGGTTGAAGGCAAACAGCGCAAAGCCCTCCAGCGCCTTATCAAAGAACGCATCTTCTTCATCCATCACGTCCGCGAAGAAGATATTGGGCGATTTCCCACCCAGCTCCAGGGTGACGGGAATAATGTTCTGCGTAGCATACTGCATGATCTGCTGGCCGACTTCCGTTGAGCCGGTAAACGCCACTTTCGCAATACGTTTAGACGTCGCCAGATATTCACCGATTTCCCCACCCGCACCGTTTACCACGTTCACGACACCAGGCGGGAGCAGATCGCCAATGACCTCCATCAGCAGCAGCACGGACAGCGGCGTCAGGCGCGCGGGTTTAAGCACCACGCAGTTACCCGCCGCCAGCGCGGGCGCCATCTTCCAACTGGCCATTAGCAGCGGGAAGTTCCACGGGATAATTTGCCCGACCACGCCAAGAGGCTCATGGAAATGATAAGCCACGGTCTCACTATCAACCTCGCTGATTCCCCCTTCCTGCGCACGAATACAGGAGGCGAAATAGCGGAAATGGTCAATCGCCAGCGGCACGTCTGCCGCGCTGGTTTCACGGATGGGTTTACCGTTATCCCAGGTTTCTGCCGTCGCCAGCAGTTCCAGGTTTTGTTCCATACGATCGGCGATTTTAAACAGAATCGCCGCTCTGTCCTGCACGGATGTCTGCGCCCATTTATCTTTTATTTTGTGCGCGGCATCCAGTGCCAGATCGATATCCTTCTTACCGGAAGAGGCCACTTCGCACAGCAATTGCCCGGTGACCGGCGTCAGGTTTTGGTAATACTCGCCGTCCACCGGCGCGACCCAGTCACCGCCGATAAAGTTATCGTATCGGGCCTTTAACTTCAGAGGGTAACCATACTCGCCGGGATAAATACGCGTTGAAGGGGGGTTATTGGTCATGACCGTCTCCTTGCTGTAGGGGTACTACAAGGGTAGACGGGGCTGGCGAATAATTCGCCAGCCTTTTACTGCTTTACGACAGGTATCACGAATTACATCGCAGCGCGATAAATCGCCATGATTTCGTCATGAGTCGCCTGAATCGGGTTAGTGAAACCACAGGCGTCTTTCAGGGCATTGGTCGCCAGAACGGCAAAATCTTCTTCTTTCACGTTCAGCTCACGCAGACCGGCCGGAATATTCACTTTCTGCGCCAGTTCACGGATCGCCGCGATACAGGCTTCCGCCCCTTGCTCTTCACTCAGTCCAGCCACGTTAACGCCCATCGCAGCCGCGCAATCACGCAGACGAGCGGCAGCCACTTTGCTATTGAAAACCTGTACATGCGGCAGCAGCACGGCGTTACATACACCGTGTGGCAGATCGTAGAAGCCACCCAACTGGTGCGCCATGGCGTGCACGTAACCCAGAGAGGCGTTGTTAAATGCCATGCCTGCGAGGAACTGTGCGTAAGCCATGGCTTCACGTGCCTGAGCATTGCTGCCATCTTCAACGGCAACCGGCAGATTTTCCGCAATCATGGTGACCGCTTTCAGCGCGCACGCATCGGTAATCGGGGTTGCAGCAATAGAAACGTAGGCTTCGATAGCGTGGGTCAGCGCATCCATACCGGTAGCCGCCGTCAGAGACTTCGGCATACCGACCATCAGCGAGGAGTCATTGACCGACAGCAGCGGAGTGACGTGCTTGTCGACAATCGCCATTTTGATATGGCGTTCTTCATCGGTAATGATGCAGAAACGGGTCATTTCAGATGCCGTACCCGCCGTGGTGTTGATGGCAATCATCGGCAACTGCGGTTTTGCAGAGCGGTCAACGCCTTCGTAATCGCCGATATAGCCACCGTTAGCGGCCACCAGCGCAATGCCTTTCGCACAATCGTGTGGCGAACCACCGCCGAGAGAAATAACGCTATCACAGTCGTTTTCTTTCAACATTTTCAGGCCAGCAGCTACGTTACTGGTCGTCGGGTTAGGATGCGTACCATCGTAAATTACGCTGAAAATATCATGTTCCTGTAATGCTTTTTGAATCTCGCCAGCCATACCTAATTTGGTCAACATGGCATCCGTGACAATCAGCGTGCGGCGAAAACCATATTCAGCCATGGTATTCATCGCGTCCTTTAATGAATCAGCGCCGATTATATTCACAGAAGGAATAAAAAATGTTGAAGCAGCCATTGTACGATCCTTAATTACTCTAAAGAGTCAGGAAGCATACGTGTGCATTTTCCAGCAAAATATGATCGCGGTTGTTATTTTAATCACATTCAAAATAAAAAAGCACATTAGGTTCATAATCTAATGTGCTGATTGCAATCAATATATATTTTGTATTAATTCATTTAATCTCTGAATTAATTGTTTCATTGTTTTTCAGGAAACAGTAATGCATCGCGTAATAAATGATCATTCCCGCGACGACGCGTAAAACCAATGCGGTCAAAATATTCCAGAATCTGGATAGCCAATTTACGCCCCACGTTAAGCCTGTCGCGAAAATCGGCGGCGCAGGTCGATCCTTTCTCCTGGTCCAGCTCGCGGATCATATTGGCGAAAGACACTATGCGATCGTTACGATAATAACGATCTTTCACGATCGCAGTAATAATGCCTTGCTGCGCCGCTTGTCGTAATACCACGCGCATCATTTGCTCATCCGTCCCGGTCTGTTTTGCCAGGTCGCGCACCCACCACGGCTCATCGCCAAAAAGCGGTTCTGCTTTTTGCCAGATAGCCTGCTGTTCATCGCTGAAACCCGCCTTGTGATCCGGCAAATGCAGCCAACCGTGATGGCTATGGATAGCGCCGCTCTCGCGCATCTTTTCAATCAGCAGCAATACCAGCGCTTCATCTTCCATCGGCAACGCCATACGACGCAGGCGTTCGCGCCCTGGCCCTGGCTCATCACGGTGCTGTTCGTGATAGGTCGCCAGCGTATCGAGGACTTTTCGCTGCCAACGCGCGGCAACGGGAGCATTCAACAGGCTATACCCCGCCTGAATAAAACCATGTTGCTCAATCAACGGACGCATACCGTTACCATTGAGCTGACGCGCCCAGGCGAAGTCAGGAATATTCACCGCCCCACGCGACAGATGCAGCGCCAGGGCGTCGCCGTCGGTGTGCGCATTTTCGAGCGCCGACAACCACTGCAGATATTCCGGTTTACGCTTTCCGCGGCGCGGTGGGTTGAGCGTGACGACGCGTGCGCCAGCCAGCGTCGTGCGGGCAGAAATATCGCGTAGCACCAGGCGGTCGTTATCGGCGAGCCACAGCGGTGTATCAAACACCAGTTCCGCCAGCGTTCCTTCAAGCAATGAGATGCGCCCGGTGACATGGCTGGCCGCGTGGTGAATATGCAGCGGTTGCCACTGCATCAGCGGCGCGGCATGCTCTAAAGAGACAATCACGCGGGTAAAAGCCTCTGGCGGGACATCTGAAAGCAGCCAGTCGCCGCGATTTAGCGCTTCTTTTTGCGCATCGCCGGCAATATTCAGCGCAATACGCTGCCCGGCATGAGCATGCTCAGTAGCCTGATTTTGCGCATGCAAGCTACGTACGCGCATTGGCTTGTTGACGCCCGTCAGCCACAGCGTATCACCGACATTCACTTCACCGCTGAGCGCCGTCCCGGTCACCACCAGCCCTGCGCCTTTAACCGTAAAAGCACGGTCAATCGCCAGACGGAAGCTGTGATCGCGGGCATGCTCGCGCGAGGTTAATTGCAATAAATGGTCGCGTAGTTCTTCGATCCCACGGCCTTCACTGGCGGCAGTCACAAACAGAGCCGCATCGGCAAAACCATAGTTTTCCAGCGTGGTGTGTACCTCTTCACGCACCGTATTGATGCGGTCCTCATCCACGCGATCGGCTTTCGTGAGCGCCACGGTGATTTGCGGATTGCCCGTCAGTTGCAGAATTTGCAAATGTTCACGCGTTTGCGCCATCACGCCATCATCACAGGCGACAACCAGCAGCGCGTGGTCGATACCGCCTACACCCGCCAGCATGTTGGACAAAAACTTTTCATGTCCGGGAACATCAATAAACCCCAGCACCTGCCCATCCGGCTGCGGCCAGTAGGCATAGCCGAGATCGATGGTCATGCCACGCTTTTTTTCCTCCGGCAGACGGTCGGCATTTACACCCGTAATTGCCTGTAATAACGTTGTTTTTCCGTGGTCAACGTGTCCGGCGGTTGCAATAATCATTTCAGCATCATCTCCATAAACCGGGTCTCGTCTTCAAGGCAGCGCAGATCCAGCCACATGCGGCCATCATAAATTCGCCCAATGATCGGCACGGGCAACGCACGCCAGCGGGCGGCCAGCGCGTCGAGGCGACTACCGCGCCCGTCATGTGGGGTAAAGGTCAATGCCGCGCTGGGTAACCTGTCAACAGGTAACGAACCGCTACCAATCTGCGACAGGCAAGGCATCACATTCAAAGCAAACTCGTCGCAGTAACGATCGGCAAGCTGCGCCTGTAATTGCTGGGCCTGCGTGTGGATCGCCTCTTGCGAGCGGGTGAGCTGGCGTAACGTCGGCAACTTCGCCGCCAGCGCTTCCGGATGCAGATAGAGCCGCAGCGTTGCTTCCAGCGCCGCCAGCGTCATTTTATCTGCCCGTAACGCACGTTTCAGCGGATGGCTCTGTAAGCGGGCGATCATCTCTTTTTTACCGACGATAATTCCGGCCTGTGGCCCACCCAGCAGTTTATCGCCAGAGAAACTCACCAGACTCACGCCTGCGGCAATCAGTTGCTGCGGCATTGGCTCCTGCGGCAAACCATACTGACTGAGATCGACCAGCGAACCGCTGCCGAGATCCGCCACCACAGGTACATCCAGCTCCCGACCAATGGCGGCCAACTCTGCCTCATCCACCGACTTCGTAAAGCCTTCAATGCTGTAATTACTGGTATGCACCTTCATCAGCAGGCCGGTATTTTCATTCACCGCCTGACGGTAATCCTTCGCGTGGGTCCGGTTGGTGGTCCCCACTTCGCGTAGCGTACATCCGGCCTGACACATCACATCAGGAATACGAAACGCGCCGCCAATTTCCACCAGCTCACCGCGCGAAACGACCACCTCTTTGCCGTTAGCCGTGGCGGCCAGCATCAGCAGAACCGCTGCCGCATTGTTATTCACGATACAAGCGTCTTCGGCCCCTGTCAGGCGACAGAGTAAATCCGCCAGCGCCCGATCCCGATGTCCGCGCCCGGCATCATCCAGGCTGTATTCCAGCGTCACCGGCGTGCGCATCGCCTGTACCACCGCATCGATGGCTTCCTCGGCCTGCGACGCACGACCCAGGTTAGTATGCAGCACCGTTCCGGTCAGATTAATCACTGGACGCAACGCGCTTTGCGATTCACGTTCCAGCCGGGTTCTGGCTTCTTGCGCCCAGTCCTCACACCATGCCGGGAGCGCGTGGGCGTCGCGAATGGCTTCTCTGGCTTCGTCGAGCATGTGACGCAGCAGGTCAACTACCCGGGTATGACCGTGGGATTCACGTAAGGCGGAGAAAGCGCTATCGCGCAATAGACGATCGATAGCAGGAAGCTGGCTGTAGAGTGAACGCATGTCGGTTGTCATGAAAGGGCCTGGCTGTTGGTGGCCCTCTCCACCGCGGAGAGGGCTATCGATATAGGAAGGATTGTATCGTGACTTTGCTCAGGCGGACATAACGTGTATCAAGCCTTTGGCGGTTCCGTACGGGCAAAACTTTCGCGTTGAAAGAGCGTTTCCACCAGTTTGACCAGACGCGGGCGGTCCACACACCAGCCGGGCGCGACCCGACGGAAATTGAGATAGCCGACAGCGCAGGCAATCGCAATGGTGGCCAGGTTAACCGTATCCGTTTTCAGCGTACCGTCCGCCAGATAGCCTTCCAGCACATCCAGACTGCGGGTGATTTTCTCCCGCTGGCGTAACAACTCTGTTTCTGACTGCTGTGCGGCGGGGCGAGCCTGTTCTCGTACCGAGACTAAACCGGCATCCATAATGCCGTCTGCCAGCGCTTCCAACTGACGCACCTTCAGCGCCGCCAGCGGTTCACGCGGCAACATAGCTGGCGCAATTTCCAGCAGCTCTATGTATTCCGCGATGATTGGAGAATCAAACCAATACTCGCCTTCATCAGTAACCAGCGCGGGCACTTTTCCTAACGGGTTATAGCGCGCCACGCCGCTATCCGCGTTGTAGGGGAGTTCATTTACAAATTCGAAGGTGATGCCCTTTTCCAGTAACAGAATAGAAATTTTACGCACAAAAGGGCTGGTATAGCTGCCAATGAGTTTCATGCCGGGTCCTTTTTGCCAACAAAAAGCTATGCCCAACGATTGGGGGGCACAGCTTAGTATGGCTCAGGTCAGCGCAAATGGCAGGTGATGACGGTCTCAATGATCCAAATAAAGGTAATGCATCCAACTGGTCATGCGCAGCAGCACTTTACGCATCACCGACACATGGGCGAAATGGTCGGAATAGACCGCCACCTGGGCATAGATACCGTCCGGCAGCGCATCTACCTCGGCATTCGGATCCAGTTCAATGGTTGCCATTACGCCATCGGTACCCGGTACTACTGTTAAGGATTGTAATGCCCCTTGCGCCTGATAAGAACCTCCCGGCACAACGGGAAGGATACTGGTCAGCTTGCCGCTAAACACCTGGCCTGGCAGCGCGTTGAATACCACTTCGGCTTCATCGCCCGGTTCAAGACGCAGCAGTGAATTCTGGCGGAATTGCGCCACGATTTGCCGTTTTTGTTCAGGAATAAATACCATCACGGGTCGCAGAGGCAACGCGGCGGCGTAAGTCCCCGGGCGAATAAGCACCTGCGTCACGTAACCGTTGCTGGGCGCACGCACAACGGTCTGTTCAAGATTATATTTGGCTTCGGCGAGCTGGGCGCGCAGGGAGGCGACCTGGGATTGCTCACCGTTGACCATACTGTCTAACTGGCTCTGAATCTGGGTCTGTTCCGCTACTGAGCCTTTTACCAGCGCATCCTGAGCCAGATAGTTCTGGCGGGCATTGTCGATATCACTTTCGGAAAACGGGTTAACCTTCGCCTGGCTACCCTTCAAATAGCGCTGATAATCTTTATACAGGCGGTCACGTTCAGCAGACACGCGAGTGGTATTAGCGACCGCTTCCGACAGTTGCGCTTTCAAATTGTCGATGTTGTGGGTCGCGGTGACCAGGTCGGCCTGCAGCCGGTCAACTCGCGCCTGATAACGCACAGGATCGAGTTTAAATAACACTTCGCCTTTTTTAATCAGCTGATTATTTTTATCTGTTACCTCACTAACAATTCCTGTGACCTGTGGAGTGACGGGAATTGAAATAACCGCTTTTTGCGCCGTAAAGGTATACGGATGGTTATAGTTCATTAATAAGATGAGTCCCGCCACAATAAACACCCCACCTAATGCTGCGGTGGCAAGCGTCCACTGGTTTACCGGAATACGGAATATTTTAAAGATGGCCCAGGCGAATGCCACATAAGTCAGGACAATTAACAAATCCATGATTAAATCTCCGGAAAGGTGGAGTTATCGATTTTTTTATCCCCATCCAGTTTTTTTTCCAACTGGGCTATACGCGCGGCCAGCACGGCGATTTCAGGGTCAGGTTCCTTTCCGGTCGGCGTGATGTGCGACTGCATCCCCCACCCCTTTTCGGGCTGGTAGAGCGTGGCCCAAATCCACAGGAACGGCCAAATAACATGCAACGTAAAAAGACTTACCCACCCTGCCGTATGGATAGCGTCGGCATGCGGATGGTTGCGCTTTTTAGCGATGTTATAGGGAATGTCATGGATGGCGATGATTCCGTAAAACAGAACCAGAAAAACGAAGATCAGCACGCCTAACGCGAAATAATTTAGAAACATACCTGCCTCGAATTCACGCTAATTAGAGTTTTTTTATGCCGGCAGCCGTACGCATCCTGGCTGATGCTTTGAACATAACCGCAGTTTGCGGTTTTCGCCATACCACAAAAAAAATATTTTTTCTGGTTTTAAGTTGCTTTATCTGGCAAGAAAAATATGAGCTCCAGAACCCGTCGCAGATCACATTTGGTTAAACCGAGACAAAAATACTTTGTGAATCACATCACAAAAATTCAACAAACAGCAAATACAAAAACGTGAATAAGATCACATTTAACCGCCATTTTTAGCGATTACTTGCACTGTGATGTTTTTTTGTACCGTTATTTTGTGATGAAAATCACATTAACTGACACCACACACCCTATATTTACGTGACCAACATCACATTAAAGGCCGTCGACTGGACAGTTGAACGATTCAGTGCCAGATTTCGCAGTATCTACAGGGTCCGGCTACCTCCTGCCGCTACATTAACAAACCTCGGGCTTTCAGCCTGCGCGATAGCAAACATAAGAAGGGGTGTTTTTATGTCATCCGATATTAAGATCAAGGTGCAAAGCTTTGGTCGATTCCTCAGCAATATGGTGATGCCAAATATCGGCGCGTTTATCGCGTGGGGTATTATCACCGCATTATTCATTCCGACAGGGTGGTTGCCGAACGAAACGCTGGCGAAGCTGGTCGGTCCGATGATCACCTATCTGCTGCCGCTGCTGATCGGTTATACCGGTGGTAAGCTGGTGGGCGGCGAGCGTGGCGGCGTGGTTGGTGCTATCACCACCATGGGCGTTATCGTCGGCGCGGATATGCCGATGTTCCTTGGCTCCATGATCGCAGGCCCGCTGGGCGGCTACTGCATCAAAAAATTCGATAACTGGGTAGACGGTAAGATCAAATCCGGTTTTGAGATGCTGGTGAATAACTTCTCCGCAGGCATCATCGGTATGATCCTCGCCATCCTGGCTTTCCTCGGCATTGGTCCATTGGTTGAAGGTCTGTCCAAAATTCTGGCGGCAGGCGTTAACTTCATGGTTGTCCATGACATGCTGCCGCTGGCGTCTATCTTCGTTGAACCGGCAAAAATTCTGTTCCTCAACAACGCCATCAACCACGGTATTTTCTCACCGCTGGGTATTCAGCAGTCCCATGAGATGGGCAAATCCATCTTCTTCCTGATTGAAGCTAACCCAGGTCCGGGTATGGGCGTCCTGCTGGCGTACATGTTCTTTGGTCGCGGCAGCGCTAAGCAGTCTGCGGGCGGCGCGGCTATCATCCACTTCCTGGGCGGTATCCACGAAATTTACTTCCCGTACGTGCTGATGAACCCACGTCTGATTCTGGCCGTTATCCTTGGCGGTATGACTGGCGTATTCACCCTGACCATCCTGAATGGCGGTCTGGTTTCTCCGGCTTCTCCTGGCTCGATTCTGGCCGTGCTGGCGATGACGCCAAAAGGCGCTTACTTCGCAAACATCGCTGCTATCTGTGCCGCCATGGCGGTCTCCTTTGTGGTCTCAGCTATCCTGCTGAAAACCAGTAAAGTGAAAGAAGAAGACGATATTGATGCGGCGACCCGTCGTATGCAGGACATGAAAGCGGAATCTAAAGGCGCATCTCCGCTGGCGGCTGGCGACGTGACCAACGACCTGAGCCATGTACGTAAAATCATCGTGGCTTGCGATGCCGGTATGGGTTCCAGCGCCATGGGCGCAGGCGTACTGCGTAAGAAAGTGCAGGATGCCGGTCTGTCTCAGATTTCCGTCACCAACAGCGCGATTAACAATCTGCCGCCGGATGTGGATCTGGTCATTACCCACCGCGACCTGACTGAACGTGCGATGCGTCAGGTGCCTCAGGCACAGCACATCTCGCTGACTAACTTCCTCGACAGCGGTCTGTATACCAGCCTGACCGAACGTCTGGTCGCTGCACAGCGCCACAACGTGAACGAAGAGAAAGTCCGCGATCACCTGAAAGACAGCTTTGATGAGGGTGATACCCATCTGTTCAAACTGGGTGCGGAAAATATCTTCCTTGGCCGGAAAGCCTCTAACAAAGAAGAAGCGATTCGCTTTGCCGGTGAACAACTGGTGAAAGGCGGCTATGTTGAGCCGGAATACGTCGATGCCATGCTGGACCGCGAAAAGCTGACGCCGACTTACCTCGGTGAATCCATCGCAGTACCGCACGGTACGGTAGAAGCCAAAGACCGCGTGCTGAAAACCGGCGTGGTGTTCTGCCAGTACCCGGAAGGCGTACGCTTTGGTGAAGAAGAAGACGATATTGCCCGTCTGGTCATTGGTATCGCCGCACGTAACAATGAGCACATCCAGGTCATCACCAGCCTGACCAACGCGCTGGATGATGAATCCGTGATCGAACGTCTGGCCCATACCACCAGCGTGGATGAAGTTCTGGAACTGCTGGCAGGTAAAAAAGCTTAACAGTTAAGTATCTCCAAAATAGTTCGAGCTGCAGGAAGGCGGCAACGCAGTGAATCCCCAGGAGCGTACATAAGTACGTGACTGGGGTGAGCGAGGAGAGCCAACGCATCTGCAGTTCGAAATATGAAGGCGATATCCTCTCCCTTGTGGAGAGGGTTAGGTTGAGGGGAAAGCTATGCGGTCCCTCACCCCAGCCCTCTTGGGTAAAAACATTAATGAAGGTTAATACTATGAAAGCATTACATTTTGGCGCAGGTAATATCGGTCGTGGCTTTATCGGCAAACTGCTGGCGGACGCGGGGATACAGCTGACGTTTGCAGATGTAAACCAGGTCGTGCTCGATGCCCTGAATGCCCGTCATAGCTATCAGGTTCATGTTGTGGGTGAAAACGAGCAGGTTGATACCGTTTCCGGCGTCAACGCCGTCAGCAGCATCGGCGATGATGTCGTCGATCTGATTGCCCACGTTGATTTAATCACTACTGCCGTAGGTCCGGTTGTGCTTGAGCGTATCGCTCCGGCCATCGCTAAAGGGCTGGTAAAACGCAAAGCGCAGGGCATCTCTACCCCGCTGAATATCATCGCCTGTGAAAACATGGTGCGCGGAACCACGCAGTTGAAAGGCCACGTCATGAACGCGCTGGCAGATGAAGACAAAGCCTGGGTTGAAGAACATGTTGGCTTTGTCGATTCCGCCGTGGATCGCATCGTGCCGCCATCTGCTTCTGCGACCAACGATCCGCTGGAAGTTACCGTCGAAACATTCAGCGAGTGGATTGTCGACCAAACGCAGTTCAAAGGCGAGCTGCCAAACATCCCGGGAATGGAATTAACTGATAACCTGATGGCATTTGTCGAACGTAAACTCTTCACGCTGAACACCGGGCATGCTATAACCGCGTACCTCGGAAAATTGACCGGTCATCAGACCATCCGTGACGCGATTCTCGACGAGAAAATCCGCGCAGTGGTAAAAGGTGCAATGGAAGAGAGCGGCGCGGTACTGATCAAACGCTACGGTTTTGATGCCGATAAACACGCGGCTTATATCCAGAAGATTCTCGGTCGTTTTGAAAACCCGTATCTGAAAGATGATGTTGAGCGCGTTGGACGTCAGCCGCTGCGTAAACTGAGTGCAGGCGACCGTCTGATTAAACCGCTGCTGGGCACGCTGGAGTATGGTCTACCGCACGTTAATCTGGTTACCGGTATTGCTGCTGCAATGCATTACCGCAGTGAAGAAGATCCGCAGGCACAGGAACTGGCCGCGCTGATTGACGAAAAAGGTCCACAGGCCGCGCTGGCGCAGGTATCCGGTCTGGATGCCAACAGTGATGTGGTGGCGGAGGCGGTTAACGCATATAACGCGACCAAATGATAGAGAATGTGGCGCAGGTCAGCCTGCGCCCGAATGACAGATTGTCAGATATGCAGGCAATAATGGAACAAACGCAGGCCTTTGAAAATCGTGTGCTTGAGCGTCTGAATGCTGGCAAAACCGTACGCAGCTTCCTCATCACCGCCGTAGAACTGCTCACCGAGGCGGTGAATATCCTTGTGCTTCAGGTATTTCGCAAAGATGACTATGCGGTGAAATATGCCGTAGAACCGTTGCTCGACGGCGACGGTCCATTGGGCGATCTTTCGGTTCGTTTGAAGCTAATCTATGGTCTGGGCGTACTCAGTCGCCCGGAGTATGAAGATGCGGAGCTTCTGATGGCGCTGCGGGAAGAGCTGAATCACGACGGCAATGAGTATGCGTTTACCGACGACGAGATTCTTGGGCCGTTTGGCGAGCTTCACTGCGTGACGGCACTCCCGCCACCGCCACAGTTTGATACCTCAGACTCAGGTTTGCACGCCATGCAAATCCAGCGCTACCAGCAAATGGTACGCTCCACGATGGTACTTTCCCTGACCGAGCTGATTTCTAAAATCAGCTTAAAAAAAGCCTTTCAAAAATAAGGCCATGCAGGCTTATTTCTCTTCCTGCTGCGGTCGATAAAGCTGTCGATAGTACGCCAGACGTTGCAGATACAGCTGCGCATTCTCCTGCGGTATTTCAGAAGGGACAACGTTGCGCGGCGGTGTTTTATTCAGATACTCACGAAAAGCCTGGCTTGAGGCCATGAAATCAACAGTCTTATCAATAAGGACCGAAACATTCTCACCTATTTTCGCCATAATCTTCCCTCCTCCATGTATTAACCACGCTTAGCCTGCGCGGTTGATCATTTAAGTTTAGGATCGGTTGGGCGATTATATTGAGGAAAACGTGCTTCGCTATCAACCCGCCAACAGAAAGCGCCATCGCCGATCTTATTGCTTAAAATTCCTTATCAATCAAAAACGTAATATTATCATTAGCTGATTAATACTTGCGGCATTTGATTATTTATCTTCGATTTGTTGTGAAGAATCCCGCTCTGCGCGCATACTATAAGATATACATTCTATTTTTTATCAGAAGCTATCCTATGAAAGAAGTCGAAAAAAACGAAATTAAACGCCTGAGCGATCGCCTGGACGCTATCCGCCACCAGCAGGCTGACCTGTCGCTGGTTGAAGCCGCTGACAAATATGCCGAGCTGGAAAAAGAGAAAGAAACCCTGGAAGCCGAGATCGCGCGCCTGCGTGAAGTACACGGCCAGAAGCTGAGCAAAGAAGCGCACAAGCTAACGAAACTTCCCTTTCGCCGCGCCATTACCAAAAAAGAACAGGCCGACATGGGCAAGCTGAAGAAAAGCGTGCGTGGTCTGATTGTCGTCCACCCGATGACCGAACTTGGCCGTGAAATGGGCCTGAAAGAGATGACAGGCTTCGCAAAAACCGAGTTCTGATCTCTTGCCGGGCAACATCCGTTTGCCCGGTCTTTCCCGCACCACCAATTGGCCCTACCAATTATAACCAGATCCTACCATCACCTCACATTTCATTAAAATTCGCGTACAATACCGTTGCCAATAAATAACATCTGATTAACCATTCATTGTCATTACCCCTACACAACAATATTGGCAGGGCCACTTTTACACATAATGTGACGAAGAGATGAGCAAAGACTCATTTCATTATGTCTGAGGCCCCCAGGAGACCTGCAATGAATCTCTGGCAACAGAACTACGATCCAGCCGGTAACATCTGGCTTTCCAGTCTGATCGCATCGCTCCCAATCCTGTTCTTTTTCTTCGCCCTGATTAAGCTCAAGCTGAAAGGCTATGTTGCTGCGTCATGGACGGTGGTGATTGCTCTGGCTGTCGCCCTACTGTTCTACAAAATGCCGGTCGATCACGCTCTGGCCTCGGTGGTGTACGGCTTCTTTTATGGTCTGTGGCCGATTGCCTGGATAATCATCGCAGCGGTATTCGTCTATAAAATCTCGGTAAAAACCGGGCAGTTCGACATCATCCGTTCATCAATACTCTCCATTACCCCAGACCAGCGTCTGCAAATGCTGATCGTTGGTTTCTCCTTTGGGGCATTCCTTGAAGGTGCAGCTGGCTTTGGCGCGCCGGTCGCCATTACCGCCGCGCTGCTGGTGGGGCTTGGCTTTAACCCGCTGTATGCGGCGGGGTTGTGCCTGATCGTGAATACCGCGCCGGTCGCCTTTGGCGCAATGGGCATTCCGATTCTGGTTGCCGGCCAGGTTACCGGACTGGACAGCTTTGAGATTGGCCAGATGGTCGGTCGTCAGTTGCCGTTCCTGACGATTATCGTGCTGTTCTGGATTATGGCGATTATGGATGGCTGGCGCGGCGTGAAAGAAACCTGGCCTGCGGTAATGGTCGCTGGCGGCTCGTTTGCTATCGCCCAATACCTCAGCTCGAACTTTATTGGGCCGGAACTGCCGGACATTATCTCTTCGCTGGTCTCACTGGTGTGTCTGACGCTGTTCCTGAAACGCTGGCAGCCGGTACGTATCTTCCGCTTCGGCGACATGGGCGCTTCGCAGGTCGATATGGACCTGTCGCGCACCCGCTACACTGCGGGGCAAATCATCCGCGCCTGGTCTCCATTCCTGTTCCTGACAGCCACCGTCACGCTGTGGAGCATACCACCGTTTAAAGCGCTGTTTGCGCCGGGTGGCGCAATGTACCACTGGGTAGTGAATGTTCCGGTTCCGTTCCTCGACAAGCTGGTAGCCCGTATGCCGCCGGTCGTACACGAAGCCACAGCCTACGCGGCAGTGTACAAATTTGACTGGTTCTCCGCGACCGGTACCGCGATTCTGTTTGCCGCCCTGCTGTCTATCGTCTGGCTGAAGATGAAGCCGTCCGCTGCGCTGCAGACCTTTGGCAACACGCTGAAAGATCTGGCGCTACCGATCTATTCCATCGGGATGGTGCTGGCATTCGCATTTATCTCTAACTACTCGGGGCTTTCATCAACCCTGGCGTTGGCCCTGGCGCACACCGGCAGCGCGTTTACTTTCTTCTCGCCGTTCCTCGGCTGGCTGGGGGTATTCCTGACCGGGTCCGATACCTCATCTAACGCCCTGTTTGCCGCCCTGCAGGCCACCGCGGCTCAGCAAATCGGCGTTTCGGATGTGCTGATGGTGGCGGCAAATACCACCGGCGGCGTGACCGGCAAGATGATCTCTCCACAATCTATCGCTATCGCCTGTGCGGCAGTGGGATTAGTGGGGAAAGAGTCTGATCTGTTCCGCTTTACCGTGAAACATAGCCTGATTTTCACCTGCATGGTGGGAGTGATTACCACCCTGCAGGCCTATGTATTAACCTGGATGATTCCATGATTGTGATGCCCAGACGCCTGTCCGACGAAGTCGCTTCTCGTGTGCGGGCGCTGATTGAAGAACAACAGCTGGAGGCGGGCATGAAGTTGCCCGCTGAGCGCCAGTTGGCCGTACAGCTCGGCGTATCGCGCAACTCGCTGCGCGAGGCGTTAGCAAAGCTGGTGAGTGAAGGCGTGTTAATCAGCCGTCGCGGCGGCGGGACGTTTGTTCGCTGGCAGCATGAAGCCTGGTCTGAACAAAACATCGTTCAGCCGCTGAAATCCTTGATGGCGGACGATCCTGATTACAGCTTCGATATTCTGGAAGCCCGCCACGCCATTGAAGCCAGTACCGCCTGGCACGCAGCCATGCGGGCCACCAGCGCCGACAAAGAGAAGATCAGACTCTGTTTCGAGGCCACGCAGAGCGAAGATCCGGATCTCGCTTCGCAAGCGGACGTGCGCTTTCATCTCGCCATTGCGGAAGCCTCGCATAACGTGGTGCTGTTACAGACCATGCGCGGTTTCTTCGACGTATTGCAGTCTTCGGTTAAACAGAGCCGCCAACGTATGTACCTTGTGCCGCCCGTATTTTCACAGCTTACAGAACAACATCAGGCCGTGCTGGACGCCATTGTCGCCGGTGATGCCGATGGCGCACGTAAGGCCATGATGGCGCACCTCAGCTTTGTCCACACCACGATTAAACAATTTGATGAAGATCAGGCCCGCCAGGCGCGTATCACCCGCCTGCCCGGTGACCCTGGTGAGAATAGCAGGGAGAACAACACATGATTATTTCAGCCGCCAGCGACTATCGCGCCGCCGCCCAACGTATTTTGCCCCCGTTCTTGTTCCACTACATTGACGGCGGCGCATATGCCGAGCGCACTCTGCGCCGTAACGTCGAAGACCTGTCGGAAGTGGCGCTGCGCCAGCGTGTGCTGAAGAATATGTCCGATCTGAGCCTTGAGACAAAGCTGTTCAACGAAACGCTCTCCATGCCCGTGGCCCTCGCGCCTGTCGGCCTGTGCGGAATGTATGCGCGTCGGGGAGAAGTGCAGGCCGCCGCTGCCGCTGACGCCAAAGGCATTCCGTTTACGCTTTCCACGGTTTCCGTATGTCCAATTGAAGAAGTCGCTCCGACCATCAAGCGTCCGATGTGGTTCCAGTTATATGTTCTGCGCGATCGTGGCTTTATGCGCAACGCGCTGGAACGCGCCAAAGCGGCGGGCTGCTCCACGTTGGTCTTTACCGTCGATATGCCTACGCCGGGCGCACGCTACCGTGACGCCCATTCCGGTATGAGCGGTCCCAACGCCGCGCTGCGTCGTTACTGGCAAGCGGTTACCCATCCGCAGTGGGCATGGGACGTGGGCCTGAATGGTCGCCCACATGACTTAGGCAATATCTCAACCTATCTTGGCAAACCTACCGGCCTTGAGGATTACATTGGCTGGCTGGCGAATAACTTCGATCCGTCAATTTCGTGGAAAGACCTTGAGTGGATCCGCGAATTCTGGGATGGCCCGATGGTGATCAAAGGGATCCTCGATCCGGAAGATGCCCGCGATGCCGTCCGTTTTGGCGCGGATGGCATTGTTGTTTCTAACCATGGTGGCCGCCAGTTAGATGGTGTGCTGTCTTCTGCTCGCGCGCTGCCCGCCATTGCCGATGCGGTGAAAGGCGATATCACTATTCTGGCAGACAGCGGGATCCGTAACGGTCTGGACGTTGTGCGCATGATTGCGCTGGGCGCGGATAGCGTGCTGCTGGGGCGTGCTTATCTGTACGCACTCGCAACCCACGGCCAGGCCGGTGTGGCAAACCTGTTGAACCTGATCGAGAAAGAGATGAAGGTGGCGATGACCTTAACCGGTGCGAAATCGATTAGCGAAATCAGCCGCGATTCACTGGTACAGGAGCTGGGTAAGAACCTGCCTGCTGCATTAGCGCCTCTGGCCCAGGGTAGCGCTGCATAGCACTTTCTCCCGTAAAATCGCGTTTTCTGTATGGTCGGCCTGTTTTCAGCCCGACCATTTTTTATGCAAAAATAACGACTGGTTAACATTTACAACCAATATATTTGACAACTTTTTATCCAACTGCCAAATGTATATACAAGCTAATACAAGAGCATTTTATACAGATACCAAATAATTCGAGCTGCAGGAAGGCGGCAACGCAGCGAATCTCAGGAGCGTACATAAGTACGTGACTGGGGTGAGCGAGGAAAGCCAACGCACATGCAGCTTGAAGTATGACGGGTAGATAACAACCATCATAACGGGCGAGGGTGACATGGCTTATTCCGGTAAAGTGAATATCCAGCAGGCGATAGACGACAGTCCTTTTTCACGCTTTCATTGGGTGATTATTGTCCTGGGCTTTCTGGTGTTAGCCATTGACGGCTTCGATACGGCGGCGATGGGTTATATTGCGCCCACGCTCTCTGCTGACTGGGGCATCCAGAAGCAGGATCTCGGGCCTGTTTTAAGCGCCGCATTGTTGGGTCTCTCATTTGGCGCATTATTGGCCGGACCGATTTCCGATCGGATGGGCCGTAAGCGCGTACTGGTCTTTTCCTGCCTGTTCTTTGGCCTCGCCAGTCTCGGCACCGCCTATGCACAGACGCTGAATATGTTAACGTTCTGGCGCTTCCTCACCGGGCTTGGACTCGGCGCAGCAATGCCCAATGCCATTACCCTGGTGTCAGAATTTGCGCCCAAACGCTGCCGTTCGATGGCAATAAACACCATGTATTGCGGCTTTCCATTAGGGGCTGCGGGCGGTGGCGTCATCTCGTCCTGGCTGATCCCCAACTACGGCTGGCACAGCGTGCTGCTCGCTGGCGCAATCGCCCCACTGACGCTCACCGTGCTGTTGGTGCTGTTCCTGCCGGAGTCGGTTAAGTATTTGGTGCACCGTGGCAAAAGCGTTGCGCAGGTGAAACGTATTGCCCAACGCTTTATGTCAGGCAGTCTGGAACAGGTCACCCAGTTTTATCTGGATGAAGACAAGGTTACGGTCAAAAAAGGCAGCGTGGCGCAGTTGTTCAGTATGCCCTGGCTGCCTGGCACGCTGATGCTGTGGCTGACCTACTTTATGGGACTGGTTATCTATTACGTACTGCTGAGCTGGATGCCCACTCTGATGTTGGGCATGGGCTATCCACTGGCGGAATCGGCCTGGTTAACTTCGCTGTTTACCTTCGGCGGTACGGCCGGGATCCTGCTGGCCGGTTGGTTAATGGATCGCTGGGAAGCACATAAAGTGGTATCACTCGGCTTTATTCTGACGATGCTGTTTGCCCTCGCCCTCGGGTTTGAGCATAACCATATCATCCTGTTCGGCGCACTGATTTTCCTGATGGGGATTACCATGAACGGTGCGCAGTCCGGGCTGCAGACGCTGGCCGCAACGTTCTATCCTACCCACTGCCGCGCGACGGGTATTGCGTGGATGCAGGGCGTGGGTCGATTCGGCGGCGTGGCCGGAACGATGATGAGCGCCCAGTTGCTTTCCCTGCAATGGCAGGCTGATAGTATCTTAATGTTCCTTAGCCTTCCCGCGCTGCTGGCTGCTGCGGCCACGATTTACAAGCTGCAACGCTATAAACCGCGCGCGCTGACCGTCGCATAGTACCCGCTGTTTCTGCTATTCTGCCCCCGTTATTAAGGGGGCAGTATGCTTAACATCGTTTTATTCGAACCAGAAATCCCGCCAAATACCGGCAATATTATCCGTCTTTGCGCCAATACTGGCTTTCGTCTGCATATTATTGAGCCAATGGGCTTTACCTGGGACGACAAGCGCCTGCGTCGTGCAGGCCTGGATTACCATGAATTTACCGCCGTGCTGCGCCACCCTGATTACGCCGCCTTCGTCGCCGCAGAAAACCCGCAGCGTCTGTTTGCCCTGACCACCAAAGGTACGCCAGCGCACAGCGCAGTAAGTTATCAGGATGGGGATTATCTTATGTTTGGCCCGGAAACACGCGGTCTGCCAGCCAGTATCCTCGACGCTCTGCCGGCCGAACAAAAAATTCGTATTCCGATGATGCCGGACAGTCGTAGCATGAACCTGTCAAATGCGGTGTCAGTGGTGGTGTATGAAGCCTGGCGCCAACTGGGATATTCTGGCGCGGTATTACGGTCGTAAAAAAATTCAATGCCGGATGGCGGCTGACGCCTTATCCGGCCTACAAATACCACGTATGCCCGGTAAACGCAGCGCCACCGGGCATGGCTCGAAATCAGATGCCATCGCCGTATTCGAACGTATGATGTATCCCGTTGAAATGCTGATCCATATCCATGGACGGCTTATCGCTGTCAGGCTTGCCAACGATGCGTGCCGGGACGCCTGCGGCGGTAGTATGTGGCGGTACGGGTTGTAAAACGACGGAACCCGCGCCAATCTTCGCGCCGCGCCCGACTTCAATGTTGCCGAGAATTTTCGCGCCCGCGCCAATCATCACCCCTTCACGAATTTTTGGATGACGATCGCCGCCCGCTTTACCGGTCCCGCCAAGCGTAACGGATTGCAAAATAGAGACGTCATTTTCAATCACGGCGGTTTCACCCACCACAATACCGGTGGCGTGATCGAGCATAATCCCACGGCCAATTTTTGCCGCCGGATGAATATCTACCTGGAAAGAAACAGATACCTGATTTTGCAGGAAGATTGCCAGCGCCTGACGCCCCTGATGCCATAGCCAGTGGCCGATGCGATAGGCCTGAAGCGCATGAAAGCCCTTCAGATACAGAAGTGGGGTGGAATATTTGTCGACGGCCGGGTCGCGCGTGCGTACCGCCTGGATATCACAAGCCGCCGAAGCAATCATTTCGGGATCGGCCGCGTAGGCCTCTTCCACAACTTCGCGAATCGCAATGGCAGGCATGATTGGAGACGCGAGCTTATTCGCCAGCATATAGCTCAGCGCGCTACCGAGGTTTTCATGCTTGAGCAGCGTTGCGTGGTAAAAACTGGCCAGCATAGGCTCACATTCCGCCAGTGCCCGGGCTTCCGCTTTAATGTTTTTCCAGACGATATCCAGTTCTTCACACGGCATTGCGTACTCCAGAAGGTAGCAAAACGACCGACCCGTTCTTCGCGGGTCGGGTCGTTATATTCAACAGTTCCTTACAGCTAGTGGCGGCTCAGCTCATCCTTGCGTGCACGGCCTAATAACGTTAATGCTGCCTCGCGCGCGTTTTTTCCGCAATACAATACTTGATAAATTTCCTCGGTTATTGGCATCTCAACACCAAAACGGTGTGCCAATTCACGAACTTCTTTCGTATTGCGGTAGCCTTCCACCACCTGACCAATCTTGTCTTGCGCACCCTGCACGTCCATCCCCTGGCCGAGCATCATGCCAAATCTACGGTTGCGCGACTGGTTGTCGGTACAGGTCAGCACCAGATCGCCTAAACCCGCCATCCCCATAAAGGTGGCAGGATCGGCACCCAGCGCCGCGCCAAGACGCGACATTTCGGTCAGTCCACGGGTGATCAATGCGGTTCGCGCATTGGCGCCAAAACCGATGCCGTCGGACATTCCCGCGCCAATCGCAATGACGTTTTTCACCGCGCCGCCAAGCTGCACGCCAATGAAATCCGGGTTGCTGTAAACGCGAAAGCTTTTGCCGCAGTGCAGCAACTGCTGGAGATCGTCAGCAAAGGTGTCGTCCGTCGAGGCCAGAGAAATCGCCGTCGGCATACCCGCCGCCAGCTCTTTGGCGAACGTCGGGCCGGAGATGACCGCCAGCGGAATAGAATCCCCCAGCGCTTCACGCGCCACATCCTGCAACAGACGCCCTGTTTCCGCTTCCAGACCTTTTGTCGCCCAGACCAGACGCGCATCAGGACGCATCAGCGGTTTGATCTTACGCAGCACTTCGCCAAAGACGTGGCTCGGCACTACCACCAGAATATTACGGCTGGCGGCCAGCGCAGTGGCTAAGTCACTTTCCAGGCGCAGCGTGTCGGGAAAAGGCACATCAGGGAGGAACGCGACGTTGCAGCGATCGTGCTCAAGGGTCGCGATATGTTTTGGATCATGGCCCCACAGGACAACCTGATGGCCATTTCTTGCCAGGGTAATGGCAAGAGCGGTGCCGTACGAGCCGGCACCAATCACAGTCATTGAAGCATTACTTTGGTTCATCAGGCATCCTGATGTTCTTCAGTACCTTCGCCAGCCTGCTGCTGTAAATAGTTCATGAACAGCGCATCAAAGTTGACCGGCGCAAGGTTCAGTTGCGGGAACGTACCGCGTGAAACCAGGCTAGTGATGCATTCGCGGGCATACGGGAACAGAATGTTCGGGCAGTATGCGCCGAGGCAATGCGCCATCTGAGTCCCTTCGATACCGCTGATGGAGAAAATACCGCCCTGCTGAACTTCACACAGGAACGCCGTTTCTTCGCCAAGAGCAGCCGTTACGGTGACACGCAGCACGACTTCATACACGTCATCTGCCAGTTGGGTAGATGCGGTATCAAGATCAAGTTTAACCTCTGGCTGCCAATCTTTCTGGAAAACATGTGGTGCATTTGGCGCTTCGAAAGATACATCCTTGGTATAGATACGTTGGATCTGGAAAGCCATTTCAGTGTTATTTTGTTCTGACATGTTTAGAAAACCCTTAGTGTTGTCCTTTAAATACTTTCAGTACGCCTTATCGCAGCAGGGGATCCAGTCCACCACGCGCATCCAACGCATACAAGTCGTCACAACCGCCAATGTGCTGTGCATCAATAAAAATCTGCGGAACCGTCGTACGGCCACTGCGTTTGATCATCTCTTCACGCTTTACGGCATCGCCGTCAATCGGAAGTTCCTGGAAACTCACACCCTTGCTGTTCAACAGCGCTTTTGCGCGATGGCAAAACGGGCAGGTTGCTTTGGTGTAGATCTCAATATTGGCCATGACTTATCTCCAGTGTTCTTTTTACCCTGCGGCATGAAAGAAGACGGGTAAATTACTTGCCGCGAACCAGTGGCAGATTCTCACCACTCCAGCCCGCTACGCCGTCTTTCAGTACGGATACCTGCTCAAAACCGGCTTTAATCAGCGCAGTTGCTGAATCCTGGCACTGCATGCCTGAACCATCAACCACAATCACAGGTTTGTTTTTGTGTTTTTCAAGCTCGCCAAAATTGTTGGCTTTGATTTCGCTCGGCAGCAGGTTAGTGGAGCCTGCGATATGGCCTTTGCGGAAGTCGTCGCGCTGGCGTAAATCCACAACAACGGCGTCTTCTTTATTGATGAGACGTGTAGCTTCGCCGCGAGTAATCACCTTCACTTTTGAGGTCAGGCTCTTAAACGTGGTAAATAATACAGCCGCCAGTAACGCAATCCAGGCGATACTCAAGACAGGGTGGCGACTAACAAATTGCATAATTTCTTGCATGGGGGGTAACAACTCCCGACTAGTGATTAAAAAAACCAGGAAAGGAGTATACCTGCGCGTTGGCGCAAATACAGCCAGAGCGTGCATTGGATTGCATTTTTGCGGGGCGCTACGGAAAAAAAAATGTAAATCGGTGTTCCCCCTGGCACGCGATCCCCCATTATTTGATCTTCGGGGGCTACTTTATCGATTCAGCTGTAGTAAAATTACGCAATTATTTTTTATCTATGAGTGTGAGGTTGTCGCAATGTCGGTTTCTAAAAAACCTATGGTACTGGTGATTCTGGATGGCTACGGCTATCGCGAAGACAGCCAGGATAACGCCATTTTTACTGCTAAAACCCCGGTAATGGATGCGCTGTGGGCAAAACGTCCGCATACCCTGATTGATGCGTCTGGTCTGGAAGTCGGCCTGCCCGATCGCCAGATGGGCAACTCCGAAGTGGGTCACGTCAACCTGGGCGCGGGCCGTATCGTGTATCAGGACCTTACCCGTCTGGATGTCGAAATCAAAGAGCGTACGTTCTTCGCTAACCCGGTGCTGACCCACGCGGTCGACCAGGCAAAAAATGCCGGAAAAGCGGTACATATCATGGGTCTACTCTCTGCTGGCGGCGTTCACAGCCACGAAGATCACATCATGGCGATGGTAGAACTGGCCGCTGAACGCGGTGCGGAAAAAATCTATCTGCACGCTTTCCTTGATGGCCGTGATACCCCGCCGCGCAGCGCTGAACATTCACTGCAGAAATTCGAAGAGAAATTTGCCGCGCTGGGCAAAGGTCGCGTAGCCTCCATCATCGGTCGTTACTACGCTATGGACCGCGACAACCGTTGGGATCGCGTAGAACAGGCTTACGATCTGATGACGCTGGCGAAGGGCGAGTTCCAGTTCGCTACGGCGGTTGAAGGCCTGCAGGCCGCTTATGCCCGCGACGAGAACGACGAATTCGTCAAAGCGACCGTGATCCGTGCCGAAGGTCAGGCAGAAGCCGCTATGGAAGACGGCGATACGCTGATTTTCATGAACTTCCGTGCTGACCGTGCGCGTGAAATCACTCGCGCATTCGTTAACGCTGACTTCGATGGCTTCGCCCGTAAGAAAGTCGTTAACCTCAACTTTGTGATGCTGACGGAATACGCGGCCGACATCAAAACTGCGGTGGCTTACCCACCAGCATCTCTGGCCAACACCTTCGGCGAGTGGATGGCGAAGAACGAAAAAACGCAGCTGCGTATTTCCGAAACCGAAAAATATGCGCACGTAACCTTCTTCTTCAACGGCGGCGTAGAAGAGCCGTTCACAGGCGAAGACCGTATCCTGATCAACTCGCCGAAAGTCGCGACCTACGATCTGCAGCCGGAAATGAGCTCTGCTGAACTGACCGAGAAGCTGGTTGCAGCGATTGAGAGCGGTAAATACGACACCATCATTTGTAACTATCCGAACGGCGACATGGTTGGCCACACCGGCGTGATGGAAGCAGCGGTTAAAGCGGTTGAAGCGCTGGACCATTGCGTTGAGCAGGTAGCGAAAGCCGTTGAATCCGTTGGCGGACAGCTGCTGATCACCGCAGACCACGGTAACGCAGAGCAAATGCGCGATCCGTCTACTGGTCAGGCGCATACCGCGCATACCAACCTGCCGGTTCCGCTGATTTATGTCGGTGGTAAAAACGTTAAAGCGGTCGAAGGCGGTAAACTTTCAGATATCGCCCCAACGATGCTGACGCTGATGGGTATGGAAATCCCGCAAGAGATGACTGGTAAGCCGCTGTTCATCGTGGAATAATCCCTCCCCATGAGGGGAAAGGCGATTAATACCATCACTCGGGCCGTGAAACTGCCAAAGTTTTCAGTCAGGCCCTTGTTCTACGCCAGCGCGCTTAGCGCTGGCGTATTGCTGTGCACCTTTTCCGCCCACGCGGACGAACGCGATCAGCTCAAATCGATTCAGGCCGATATCGCGGCAAAAGAACGCGCGGTACGCCAACAGCAACAACAACGTTCCACTCTCCTCGCTCAGCTTAAAGCTCAGGAGCAGGCCATCGCCGTCGCCGCAAGGCAACTGCGCGAAACGCAAAACTCACTGGCACAGTTGAACGCACAAATCGCTGAGATGAACGCCGCGCTCGCGAAGCTGGAAAAACAGCGGGCAGCGCAAGAGCGCAGCCTGGCAGCCCAGTTAGACGCCGCGTTTCGCCAGGGTGAACACACCGGTCTTCAGCTCATCCTTAGCGGCGAAGAAAGCCAGCGCGGACAGCGTCTGCAGGCCTATTTCGGCTACCTGAACCAGGCGCGGCAAGAAACTATCGCGCAGCTGAAACAAACCCGCGAAGAGGTCGACTCACAAAAAGCCGAGCTGGAAGATAAGCAGAGCGAACAGCAGACCCTGCTGTACGAACAACGCGCTCAGCAGGCTAAGCTGGAGCAGGCGCGTAACGAACGTCAGAAAACACTGTCGGGTCTGGAGTCATCGATTCAACAGGGCCAGCAGCAACTGGGCGAAATGCGCGCTAACGAATCCCGTCTACGCAACAGCATTGCTCGCGCTGAAGCCGCGGCCAAAGCGCGCGCGGAACGTGAAGCGCGCGAGGCGCAGGCCGTACGTGATAAGCAGAAGGATGCGTCACGAAAAGGCTCGACCTACAAGCCGACCGAAAGCGAAAAATCACTGATGTCCCGTACCGGCGGCCTGGGATCGCCGCGCGGCCAGGCATTCTGGCCTGTTCGCGGCCCAACGCTGCATCGTTATGGCGAACAACTGCAAGGTGAGCTACGTTGGAAGGGTATGGTTATTGGCGCATCCGAAGGCACCGAAGTTAAAGCCATTGCCGATGGTCGCGTCATTCTGGCGGACTGGTTGCAGGGCTATGGTCTGGTCGTCGTGGTCGAGCACGGTAAAGGCGATATGAGCCTGTACGGTTATAACCAGAGCGCGTTGGTCAGCGTCGGTACGCAGGTTCGCGCCGGGCAGCCTATTGCGCTTGTGGGTAGCAGCGGCGGTCAGGGCAGGCCGGCACTCTATTTCGAAATTCGTCGCCAGGGTCAGGCGGTCAATCCACAGCCGTGGTTGGGAAGATAAGTTTTGCCTCAATTTCGTCGTCTATTACTCTCTCTTGCCAGCGTGCTGGCCTTCGCAACACCTGTTTTTGCTGGCAAACTCGCCATCGTTATTGATGATTTCGGCTATCGTCCACAAACTGAAAATCAGGTACTGGCGATGCCTTCCACCATCTCCGTTGCCGTTTTACCCAATGCTCCACATGCGCGTGAAATGGCGATTAAAGCGCATAACAGTGGACATGAGGTGTTAATCCATCTGCCGATGGCGCCGCTGAGCAAACAACCGTTAGAGAAAGATACTTTGCGCCCGGAAATGAGCAGCGAAGAGATTGAGCGCATTATTCGCGACGCGGTAAGCAAAGTGCCGAATGCCGTGGGGCTGAACAACCATATGGGCAGTGCGATGACTTCCAGCTTGTTTGGCATGCAGAAGGTGATGCAGGCGCTGGAACGTTACGATCTCTACTTTCTGGACAGCATGACCATCGGCAACAGCCAGGCCATGCGCGCAGCGTCAGGAACCGGTGTGAAGGTCATCAAACGCAAAGTCTTCCTGGATGACACGCAAAATGAAGCTGACATTCGTCGTCAGTTTACTCGCGCCGTCGATCTTGCGCGCCGCAACGGCTCAGCGATCGCCATTGGACACCCTCATCCTTCCACGGTGCGAGTATTACAGCAGATGCTTTATAATCTGCCAGCCGATATTACGCTGGTTCGTCCGAGCAGCCTGCTCAATGAACCGCAGGTCGATACCTCCAGACCTAACCTCACGCAACCGAATAACGGCGCACCGCGTAATCCTTTCCGCGGTGTGAAATTGTGCAAACCGAAACAGCCGTTAGAACCCATTTACGCCAGTCGATACTTCACCGTACTCGGTGAAAGCATCGCCCAAAGCACACTGGTGCAATATATGCGCCTGCAGTGGCAGGGCTGGCAATAATCAGTCGTTAAGATCCAGCGTTAAATGGGCCAGGCGGCGCGGCGTCAGTGATTTATCGCGCCACTGGCTAAAGCGGATGGCCCACAGCAGCACCTGATAACCCAGCTTAACGCTGCAGATATTACTTAGCATCCGTTTGAACATACCCGACACAAATACTTCAGCAATCATACGCTGGCGGATTTTTTCGTCCGGCTCTTTACGTATGCAATGACAAACGCGTAGCGCTTCGTAAATCACTTGCTGTTTGAATTCCGGGTAAATGGGAATGCGCCCGGCGTACTCATGATTCATTTTGTCGAGCAGGCGGGTAATCTTGATGTAGTGACGCTGATAGGCGAGGTTTTTCAGCCCGGTGCGCGGCAGTCGGCTCACGGATGCGCCGTGCAGGAAGTATTTGTACAATGGGACTTCCGTGTAGCGTGCGCGTTTCGCATTAAACATAAACTCCGTGGTCCAGATGATATCCTGGTGATGCAGGCCAGACAGGAAGGCCAGCCCTGCGTCGCGGATGGTCTGATGACGGTAAACGCCCATCCAGACAACGTGCCGCCACCGACGACTGGCTAACGCTTTGCGTAACCAATCTGGCCCGGTCATCACGCCGGTAGAACGAATTCGATCGGTAGGAATAGATGTCCAGGTTTTACCCGTCTCGGCAATACACCAATCAGCGTTGCATTGCGCAACATCCAGATTGTCCTTCAACGCCATCGTCATCAGCGTTTCATACATTTCCGGATAAGCAATATCATCACCGTCAACATAAGCGATGTACTCGCCCCTGGCGACTTCCATGCCGGTATTACGCGCCGCTGAGACTCCCCCGTTCTGCTGATGCAGTAGATGAACGTGCGGATAACGATCCGCATACGCCTGTGCGAGCTGCGCAGAGTTATCCGTAGAGCCATCATTAACAATGATGATCTCCAGATTTTTCCACGTTTGCGCAATCAGCGAATCCATACACGCAATGAATGGTTCACCCGTATTGTAGAGCGGCATAATGACGCTCAATAGGCCGGGGGTATAGGTCATATCAAATCCTGCCAAACAGTATAATTAACGGCAATTTCTAACATATTTAGCGGTAATTCTTCAGAGAAAATTTCTCAAACCTTTAGCGGAAAATGCGCCTGACGAATGAGCGCAGCAAACAAAAAAAATCCCCGGAGAGTTAACGATAGTCAACATCCGGGGACGGCGTGCAGAATCCACTACGTGGATACGGTTAATCCCAGCTCAGGATCACTTTCCCTGACTGCCCTGAACGCATCGCGTCAAAGCCTTGCTGGAATTCATCGATGGAGAATCGATGGGTGATAATTGGCGACAAATCCAGACCAGACTGAATCAGAGCGGCCATTTTGTACCAGGTTTCAAACATCTCACGACCGTAGATGCCTTTAATAAACAGCCCCTTAAAGATAACTTTAGTCCAGTCGATGGACATATCAGATGGCGGAATACCCAGCATAGCAATACGGCCACCGTGGTTCATGGTATCCAGCATAGCGCGAAACGCTGGCGGCGCACCGGACATCTCCAGGCCTACATCAAACCCTTCGGTCATGCCCAGCTCAGCCATCACGTCGGTCAGATTCTCTTTCGATACGTTGACCGCGCGGGTGATACCCATTTTGCGTGCCAGCTCAAGGCGATACTCATTCACGTCGGTGATCACCACGTGGCGTGCGCCAACGTGCTTCGCAACCGCCGCCGCCATAATACCGATTGGACCCGCGCCGGATACCAGCACATCTTCTCCCACCAGATCGAACGACAGCGCCGTGTGCACCGCATTACCGAACGGATCGAAGATGGACGCCAGATCATCGGAGATATTGTCCGGGATTTTAAACGCGTTAAATGCCGGGATCACCAGGTATTGTGCAAAACAACCAGGACGGTTTACACCGACACCGGTCGTATTGCGACACAGGTGTGTACGTCCACCGCGGCAGTTACGGCAATGCCCACAGGTGATATGACCTTCGCCAGAAACGCGATCGCCGATTTTAAAGCCTTTAACTTCCTGACCAATGCCAACAACTTCGCCGACATATTCATGCCCCACGACCATCGGAACCGGGATAGTTTTTTGCGACCAGTCATCCCAGTTATAAATGTGAACGTCAGTCCCGCAGATGGCTGTTTTACGGATTTTAATCAGCAAATCGTTATGGCCGACTTCCGGTTCAGGAACGTCGGTCATCCAAATGCCCTCTTCCGCTTTCAGTTTGGATAACGCTTTCATTTCACATCCTCAGGCAATAACGCCCAGTTGTTTACCAATGCGTGTGAACGCCTCAACAGCACGCGTAATCTGCTCAGGGGTATGCGCTGCAGACATCTGAGTACGGATACGCGCCTGGCCTTTTGGAACCACTGGATAGAAGAATCCAGTAACGTAAATCCCCTCTTTTTGCAGTTCACGGGCAAACTCCTGCGCCACCACCGCATCACCCAGCATAACCGGGATAATCGCGTGGTCCGCACCGGCTAAGGTAAAGCCTGCGGCAGACATTTGCTCGCGGAACTGGCGCGCGTTCGCCCACAGGCGATCGCGTAGTTCGCTACCTTGCTCGACCATTTCCAGCACTTTAATGGAAGCAGCCACAATCGCCGGAGCCAGTGAGTTGGAGAACAGATAAGGGCGGGAACGCTGACGCAGCCACTCAACGACCTCTTTACGGGCCGCGGTGTAACCACCGGATGCGCCGCCGAGCGCTTTACCCAGCGTACCGGTAATGATGTCCACACGGCCCATCACGTCACAGTATTCATGAGAGCCACGACCATTTTCGCCGACAAAGCCGACCGCATGGGAGTCATCAACCATGACCAGCGCACCGTACTTGTCCGCCAGATCGCAGACGCCTTTCAGGTTCGCAATCACGCCATCCATAGAGAACACGCCATCGGTGGCAATCAGGATATGACGAGCCCCCGCTTCGCGCGCCTCTTTCAGACGCGCTTCCAGCTCGACCATGTCGTTGTTGGCGTAACGGAAACGCTTCGCTTTACACAGACGAACGCCATCAATGATTGAAGCATGGTTCAGGGCATCGGAGATGATCGCGTCTTCTGCACCCAACAGCGTTTCAAACAGACCGCCGTTGGCGTCAAAGCAGGAAGAGTAAAGGATGGCATCTTCCATACCAAGGAAAGCCGCCAGTTTTTGCTCCAGTTGCTTATGGCTGTCCTGGGTACCACAAATAAAGCGTACCGAAGCCATACCAAACCCGTGAGAATCCATACCCGCTTTTGCCGCGGCAATCAGTTCCGGGTGGTTAGCCAGTCCCAGATAGTTGTTCGCACAAAAGTTAATAACGTGGCTTCCATCTGCCACGGTGATATCCGCCTGCTGGGCAGATGTAATAATGCGCTCTTCTTTAAACAATCCTTCCGCACGTGCGGTTTCGAGATCGTTGGTTAACTGTTTGTAAAAATCCCCACGCATTTCAATTCTCCAGACTGGGCAAATTTCAGCACATATTACCCAAAGCTATACATTGATACGAGATGACGCATCATCACTTCTTCAAAATGAAGCATAAATCACGCGTACCCGCACAGCTTATCGGTGAATGGCTGAAGCCTGGACCATGTAGTGATATGATAGAAGTATTCGTGTCTGAGATTGTCTCTGACTCCATAATTCGAAGGTTACATTTATGATCATCGTTACCGGCGGCGCGGGCTTTATCGGCAGCAACATCGTTAAGTCCCTGAATGATAAAGGCATCACCGATATTCTGGTGGTGGACAACCTGAAAGACGGCACTAAATTTGTTAACCTAGTGGACCTGAATATTGCTGACTACATGGATAAGGAAGACTTCCTGATCCAGATTATGGCTGGCGAAGATTTCGGCGATATCGAAGCGATTTTCCACGAAGGCGCATGCTCTTCCACCACCGAGTGGGATGGCAAGTATATGATGGATAACAATTATCAATACTCCAAAGAGCTGCTGCACTACTGCCTGGAGCGCGAAATTCCGTTCCTGTACGCCTCTTCCGCCGCGACTTACGGCGGTCGTACGTCTGATTTCATCGAATCCCGTGAATATGAGAAACCGCTGAACGTCTATGGCTACTCAAAATTCCTGTTCGACGAATACGTGCGTCAGATCCTGCCAGAAGCCAACTCTCAGATTGTTGGCTTCCGCTATTTCAACGTCTACGGACCGCGCGAAGGCCACAAAGGCAGCATGGCAAGCGTCGCTTTCCACCTCAATACCCAGCTTAACAATGGCGAAACACCAAAACTGTTCGAAGGCAGTGAAAACTTCAAACGTGATTTCGTTTATGTTGGCGATGTGGCGGCGGTAAATCTGTGGTTCCTCGAAAACGGGGTATCCGGCATCTTTAACCTCGGCACCGGTCGCGCGGAATCTTTCCAGGCCGTTGCCGATGCAACGCTGGCGTACCATAAAAAAGGCAGCATTGAGTACATTCCATTCCCGGAAAAACTGAAAGGCCGCTACCAGGCATTTACTCAGGCAGATCTGACTAACCTGCGCGCAGCGGGCTATGACAAGCCGTTTAAGACCGTTGCCGAAGGCGTAACGGAATATATGGCCTGGCTGAACCGCGACGCGTAAGAAGTTAGCATGAAAATACTGGTGATCGGCCCGTCATGGGTGGGCGACATGATGATGTCGCAAAGTCTCTATCGCACGCTCAAGGCGCGCTATCCCCAGGCGATAATCGACGTGATGGCACCGGCGTGGTGCCGTCCGCTGCTGTCGCGTATGCCTGAAGTCAACGAAGCCATCGCCATGCCGCTGGGACACGGCGCGCTGGAGATCGGCGAGCGCCGTAAGCTCGGTCATAGCCTGCGTGAAAGACGCTATGATCGCGCCTGGGTGCTGCCGAATTCTTTTAAATCCGCTCTGGTGCCGTTTTTTGCTGGCATCCCCCATCGTACCGGCTGGCGTGGCGAGATGCGCTACGGCCTGCTAAACGATGCGCGCGTGCTGGATAAAGAAGCATGGCCGTTGATGGTCGAGCGCTATGTGGCTCTGGCCTATGATAAAGGCGTGATGCTGACGGCCAAAGATTTGCCGCAGCCTCTGCTATGGCCGCAGTTGCAGGTCAGCGAAGGTGAAAAATCCCTGACCTGTAGTCAGTTCTCTCTTTCTGCCGAACGCCCCATCATCGGTTTTTGCCCTGGTGCGGAATTTGGTCCGGCGAAACGCTGGCCGCATTACCACTATGCGGAACTGGCGAAACAATTAATCGATGAAGGCCATCAGATTGTGTTGTTTGGCTCTGCAAAAGACCACGAAGCCGGAAATGAGATCCTCGCTACGCTGAGCCTTGAACAGCAGTCCTGGTGCCGCAATCTGGCGGGTGAGACACAGCTGGAGCAGGCAGTCATTCTTCTCGCTGCCTGCAAAGCGGTTGTCACCAATGATTCTGGATTAATGCACGTTGCCGCCGCGTTGAATCGACCTCTGGTAGCATTATATGGCCCAAGTAGTCCGGACTTTACCCCGCCGTTGTCGCACAAAGCGCGAGTCGTCCGCCTGATTACGGGCTACCACAAAGTGCGTAAAGGCGATGCAGCAGAAGGCTATCATCAGAGCCTGATCGACATTACTCCTCAGCGCGTACTGGAAGAACTTAATGACCTGTTGTTACAAGAGGAAGCCTGACGGATGCGGGTTCTGATCGTTAAAACATCGTCTATGGGCGATGTGCTGCATACGTTGCCCGCATTAACCGATGCGCAGCAGGCCATACCGGATATTCACTTTGACTGGGTGGTGGAAGAAGGGTTCGCTCAGATCCCCTCCTGGCATTCGGCCGTTGACCGCGTGATTCCGGTAGCGATCCGCCGCTGGCGTAAAGCGTGGTTTTCAGCGCCGATTAAAGCTGAGCGTAAAACGTTCCGCGATGCGGTCCGTTTACTGCAGTATGACGCGATAATTGATGCGCAGGGGTTGGTAAAAAGCGCAGCGCTGGTTACTCGTCTGGCTCACGGGATCAAGCATGGTATGGACTGGAGCACGGCCCGTGAACCGCTGGCGAGCCTGTTTTATAATCGCAAGCATCATATTGCCAAACAACAGCATGCCGTAGAACGTACGCGTGAATTGTTTGCGAAAAGTCTGGGATATAACAAACCGCAATCGCAGGGTGATTACGCTATCGCTCAGCATTTTTTGACAGAAGTAAATGCTGATGCAGGGCAATATGCGGTGTTTCTGCATGCCACGACCCGTGATGATAAGCACTGGCCGGAAGCCAACTGGCGGGAGCTGATTGGCCTGTTAAACAATGCAGGCATACGCATTAAACTGCCCTGGGGAGCCGCGCATGAAGAAGCGCGTGCCAGGCGACTGGCGGAAGGGTTCCCTTACGTTGATGTCATGCCACGAATGAGTCTGGAAGAGGTCGCCCGTGTTCTCGCAGGGGCCAAATTTGTAGTATCGGTTGATACAGGCCTAAGCCATTTAACCGCCGCATTGGATCGCCCAAATATTACGCTGTATGGCCCAACTGATCCGGGACTGATTGGGGGATATGGGAAAAACCAATATACACAACAGAGTCATTCCGGAAAATTGCAGGATCTGCATGCTAGTTTAGTCAACGCATCGCTGGTTGATAATAATTTGCTTTAACTTTAAGAGATGAACCATGCTTCACCAACACATGTTTTCTCGCTTTATATATAGTATAAAAAATAATCCATTCGATTTTGTATACTGCTTATTTTATGCCGGGATACTTGCTACTCTCGGGATGGTGCTGGTCAATCCAGATGAAGCGCTGAAGATATTTATTTTCTCCACGGCTCTGTCTCTGCCTCTTATAGGTAAAAACTTAAAGTATGTATGCAGTGAGAAAAAGAATCTGGTTTTGCCTTTTATGTTGCTGCTCTTCGGTTTGCTCCAGATTATTTGGGTAGAAATATTTAAACAACCAGGCTCGGCCTTTACCGGAGCCTACCGCTCATATCAGAACGGTGGCAAAGTGATGCTGTTTGCCGCGCTGGTTCTTACTGCTTTGGCAACACATACCTCATGCGCAATCAAACCTCGTTTCACCAATATCTGGTGCATTATTACCGCCATCGGTCTGTATCTTTTTGCAGGCTATCAGCTTGCTGTGGCACCAGAACCGATGAACTACCGTGTTGCTCTCGGTTTTGAACATCCAACCGGAGCGGCTTACGGCCTGACATTTATCGCTTTGTTAGCATCACAGGCCATCCTTAATCTGCGACTAAAACACACTGTTTTACTCTATCTTTTGCATTTTTTGCTCTCTCTTGCTGTCATGGTTATGACACAGACCCGAGCGGCCATTCTGGTCTATCCAATCCTGAGTATTGGGCTATTTTTCATGCACTACCGACATAATCACAGAATGTTATTAAGAGCATTGCTAGCCTTTATAATACTCGGCGGTTTGGCAACTATTCCGCTAAAATCGGTTATTGAGGTGCGCTACCAGAATCTGATGACCGACTTGCATTCTTACAGCCAGAGTAACAGTAATACATCAATTGGCGCGCGATTTGCGATGCAACAGGTCGGTATCAAAGCAGGAAACGCACACCTCTGGGGACAATCACTTGAACAACGAGATGCAGAAATCAAAGCGTTCGCATTACAAAATGTCGCAATGCAAGGGGCTCTCGCCTATGTTGACATCCATCTGCATAACGAAATTATCGATACCTATTCGCTGAAGGGTATCCCCGGAGTTGTTGTGCTACTCTTGCTCTATACCGCTATGTTTTTAAGAGCTTACTGGCAACGTAGTCCTCTGTTGTTTGTCATCTCAGGCGCTATCGCTATCTATGGCCTGAGTGATTTATTACTATATGCCAAAGGTGAAGCCTTGAGCAGCGTACTGGCGTTATGCGTAGCAGTAATGCTGAGCTCGAAATCCAACGAGAGAAAAATGCCATGATTAATGCTTCAGGTTATTTATTGAGCATTATAATACCTGCATACAACAATGCCGAATTTATCACGGCGACGTTGGCATCTATCCATCAGAGCGTTACTGACGAGGTGGAGATAATAATTGTTAATGATGGCTCAACAGATTTAACAGAAGAATGTATCAAGGCATTTTATCGTGAGCATAGCTGCAACAACGTTAAATATATAAACCAAAAAAATCAAGGTGTTGCAATCACCCGTAACGTTGGGCTTGCGCATGCAACGGGAAAGTATATTGGTTTTGTCGACAGCGATGACCTTGTCTGTAAGGATTATTTCACTATTCTCCTCCCTAAATTAAGGGAGGAAAAATATGATATCGTGGAATTCAACTTAACCAGGGATATCAACAATCTGTATCAGAATAAACCTGCTGCAAAGCAGGCTTTAGCCGAACACGAAATTATGTTGGCTGATGATAACTATGCTCCCCTGTTGCCAACATTTCGTGCCGGGCAATGGCATCTTATGACAAAAATCTTTCACCGCGACATTATTGGCAACGATCGATTCGAAGAACATCGTCGTTATGAAGATGTCATTTTTTGCCCGTTCCAATATTTCAAATGTCGTTCTATTTTAAAAATAGAGAACCAGCTTTATTACTATCGATTAAATGACAAAGGCATTACCGAAAATATTATTGATAGCGATGCGGACAGCATCTTCTTTGCTATGCGAAAAATGTATAAGTATGTGAATAAAAATAAAGAAAAACGTACTGTCGCCACATTAATGATCATCAATTGTTTTCTGGAAGGCCGCAAACTTTTACGTAAAAAGAAAGGCTACTATCGTTATAATGAAAGTATGTTAAATGACATTCAGAATGCACTTGCATGCTGCGATACCAAAATCGTTAAAAACAAAATAATCCTTAAGATGAAATATCCGCATATCGACCGCTCAATTTCTGAAATAAGGTACAAGATACTATCTGCATGCAAAAATTTATTGTTTCGGAAGGGATTTTAACATGTTTGATAAAGTCGACCGTGTTCTTATTTGCAAGCTCAAATTTTATGGTGATGTTCTATTAACAACTCCTGTCATTGCCAGCATTCGGGCTCGTTATCCTCATGCTCAAATCGATCTGCTTCTTTATAAAGATACAAAATCAATTTTGGCAGCAAATGAAAGTATTAATGAGTTTTATCTAATTGAGAAAAAGAAAGGCCTTTTAGATACAGTAAAAAATTATCTTTCGGTGCGCCAACAACTGAAAAAAAATCACTACGACCTGATCGTTAATTTAACCGAGCAGTGGCCGATTGGCGCTCTTATTGCCTCATTACGTCGCCCCTCAATTGCATTTGAGCGTGATAAGAAACAATGGAACAAGCTTTTTTCACGGGTTACACCGCTGACCGGTACGCACATAGTTGAACAAAATCTCTCCATTCTAAAAGGTGTTGGGTTTAGCGAGACCGATCTGAAAAAAGAGATGTCACTGCACTACCGCCAGGATGATTACCACTATTTGGTTTCCCAACTTCCGGCATTACCTTCACAAAAATATGTCGTTATTCAACCGACAGCCAGACAAGAATTCAAATGTTGGGATGATGATAAATTTGCCCATGTGATTGACTATCTGCATCAGCGTGGTCTGCATGTTTACCTAACCTGTGGGCCAGCAGTGAGTGAACAACAGCAAGTCCAGCGTATTGCTGAACAGTGTCAATCATCACCTGACCTGACACTGGCAGGCAAAACAACCTTCCTGCAATTGGCCGCGTTGATCGACCATGCGGTTCTTTACATCGGGGTCGATTCTGCACCTATGCATATGGCGGCAGCATTAGGGACACCACAGGTCTGCCTGTTTGGGGCAACCAATTATCAGCAATGGAGACCATGGTCAGATAATGCTGTATTGATTTGGGCTGGCGATTACCATCCCATGCCTCCCAGAGATGAACTCGACAGGTCAAAAAAATATTTAACATGGATACCGGAGCAAGCCGTGATTGACGCTATCGATAGGGTACTTCATGATAGTGGCAATAATAAAGGCAATGAGAAAGTATAGATGGACAACAAAAATAACGTTATTAATATTGCTTACTGTACAGATGCTAATTATCTGGAGTATGTAGCAGTGTCCATTATGTCCGTCATAATGAACAACCCAGGACAAGACCTGTCATTTTTCGTTTTTGTCTATGACGTCTCAGACAACGAAATCAATAAACTGCGCGTAACCAGCGATAAAATTCAGGTTATCAATATTGATAAAGAAGAGATTGAAAAATATAACAATGACTTTGCAATCAAACACCTGAACCGTTCAATCTATATGAGGCTGGCCGTACCTCGTCTGCTTAAAGATAAAGTAGAGCATTTTATCTATTTAGATGCTGATACTCTGTGCTTCGACAAAATCCATGAAATTAATAGTATTGATATTAGTGAAGTAATTTGTGCTGCCAGTCATGATTCGTTAAATAACACTGATAATAAAAATGCTAAACGCTTGAAACTTAGCACTTCCTCTTATTTTAACTCCGGATTTCTGTACATAAACATAAAAAAATGGCTTGAAAATGATATTGAAACAAAAGCCAATCAGATTTTATTTGATCGAGGAGAAAGTCTTCCCTACCCAGACCAAGATGCCTTGAATATTGCAATGGGTGGCAACGTCAAATTTATTGATAATCGATGGAATTTTTTGTTTAACTGGTTTAACGACCAACAAAAAGAGTGTTTCTTCTATCAAAAAGATATCCTGCCACGCATTATCCATTTCACCGGAGGAAGAAAGCCTTGGTACAAAGAACACTCCGGGCTTTCACAACAACTTTACCTCTTCTACCATCATTTCACACCATGGCGGTATACAGAAATGCGTTCCTACGCTCCGCGCATGAGACCTACTGATTATCGGGTCTACTCCCGTCAGGAAGTCAAAAGGGGAAATTATTGTGCTTCTATCAAATGGTATATAAAATATCTCAAAACAAAACTGCGCTAAATAAAAAACTCCCTTTCGGGAGTTTTTTTACTTACTTTGTAACTTTGCTCGTAAATAGCCGATATAGCTAATTACTGAAGCGAAATACTTTCCTTGTAGCCTTTCATGCCGTGATTTCTTTTTGTATTGTTTTGGTGTTCTGGCTGCTAACAAAGGAACATCTGCCCATGGAGAAGCTTTCCACGCTTCAACAAAGTACTGTGCCGAAGGATAGTTTGCCCAAGAGTTCCACGGCTTAGTCACGCCGACATAATGGATTAGAATAGTATCGGGTGTTATATATTCTTTATATTTTGCAAGATCTTTGCTTTTTAGCTCTTGTTTTATGCCGTAAATAGCATTAAACCTTCTTTCCAGAAAGATCACTTTCTTTAAGAAGAGAATATTCAAAACATCCTGATCCGGGAATGCAAGCTTATTTTTTTTATCCAATAAAATATCAAAGGCTGCGTTGATAAAATCTTCTTCTTTCCACTTTTTAAGATTTGCAAAAATGACACCAGAATTGAAATAATCTCTATTTTCTTCAATATCTCTGGCAGGGCTATCATCAACATCTGTAATTACAGCAGCCACATACTCACCAAGTTCAATTTGGGTTAGCTCTTCAAGTGAACCTTTGCAAATCACATCCGCATCAATGTATAAAAGCGAATTTATTTTCTCAGCAAGATATTCAAAGGCAATGAATCTAAAGTACATTGCATGCGACCAGGCATTACCACTAGGTAATATTTTTAACCCATTAGCATCCATAATGTAAATTGAGATGTTAGTTGCAAATTGCTCTGCTAATTTTGCAATACGTTGCTGGTAATCAGCATCAATATAATCAGTAAAAAGATGAAAGTGGATATTCAGATCTTTATTATGCAATAGCACTGATGTCATCGAGATTGCAGCACCAAACATAAAGTTTTTGTCCACACCCCAGGCGATATTGAGCTGTGTTTGTTGTTCAGATGGCGCTTGATTAAAATCAAGGATCTTTGTTATAGACTGATGACAATCAAAGTTCATTCGCTACACCTATTTAATTTATTATCAATAAGTTACTGTTTTTAATTTCAATGAGCCTTAGAGCTATGTAACTTATTTTTTATATACATAACATGACTTAGCACAGAACGGATATATTTTCGCTGCACTCTTTCATGTCGTGACTTACGTTTATACAACTTGGCTGTGTTTGCGTTTAACAGAGACTTTTCTGCCCATGCGGATTTCTGATATGCCTCAATAAAAAATTTAGCCACCGGGTATTTGGCCCATGAATGCCATGGTTTAGTGACACCGGCATAGTGAATTAATACCGTATCGTCGGTAATGAAATCCTGATAAGTTTTATCGTTTTTATTTTTGAGTTCCCGATCAACTTCATAAATGCAGTTAAAGTCTCTCCTCAGGAAAATAACATTTCCGACAAATAAAATATTGAGTACGTCCTGATCGAAATAAAGTAATTCTTTTTGGCGTTTTTCTAATATAGAAAATGCTTTGGTTAACAACTGCTGCTCACGCCATACTTTGAGATTCGCAAATACAACACCAGAATTAAAATACCCATTACTCAGTTCAGGGATACCGAGTCTGGTACCGGATTTAATCCGCACTTCATCAATATCATTAATGACAGCAGCATATTCCCCACAAAAATGAACCTCGGTAAACTCTCGTAGAGAACCTTTACAAATGACGTCGGCATCCAGATACAGTACCGAGCTTAATTCGGCGCTTAAATATTCAAATGCAAAGTAACGATAGTACATTGCATAAGTCCATGATTTCGTAATCGGTAGTTCACGAAATGCCGCATTATCGAAAACAAGGACAGTCACGGTCGTACTGTACATTTGTGTCAGTCGTTTTATGCTTTCCAGATAGTCGTCATCGATATAGTCAGTGGCGATATAAAAATGGATATCAATATCAGGATTATTCACTAATACTGAGGTCATAGAAATGCCAGAACCAAACAAAAAATTACGATCGACACCATACGCAACGCTTAGTTTTTTACTCTTGTCATGCATAGAGCTGTCGATGATATGTTTTTGAATGATCAACTTCTGGAAATCGTTGTTCATAATAAAATAGCCTCAAACTCCATGTGTAATTTATAGCGCTTTTCTTATTGTTCTTTGTCTTATTTTTTGCGCTTTTGTGACAGCCTGTTCAAACAACCTGACTTCCTGACGAAAGATTTCACGTAATGGCATCGAAAAATAGACACGTAAAAAACGGTAGATATCTCTGGACGTTAGACCAATTTCCAGTGAGGAGAAATAGAGCCCGATCAAATCCTTATCCCGCCAGCGGCGTGGTACCTGCTGACGTATTTGAGCACGATGTAGATCAATCACAGAGAGTTTGATATCCGCAACATCTGCTGGCATCGGCTGTTGGAGCAGGAAATGGCAAATATAACAATCCCGATGATTTACCCCACCTCGATGCATTTTACCCACCATTTCCGCCACGCGGGTAATAATGGTCCGTTTTAATACAAAATCGGGCCGTTCAACTCCCCAGTTGGCGCAAAAATCTTCAAGACTGATGGCAGGAGAAAGATCCTCGGTGATAATAAATGAGGTTCGCTCTAACGGATTCAGCCCTTTCTGTCCAAAAGCAACCCCCGTCATTGTATCCACATTCAGTGCTTGCAAACGGTGAATCGCCAGCCACTCCCGGTCCGCGCCAAGCACAGGCATGCGCAGAGAAATAAGGTTTTTCACCACTTCTTTAAGCGTGGTCCCATGATGATATTTAAGAAAGTAACCTTTTCCCATCATCTCAAAACGCAGGGTACGCCGAGTTTCCAGAGCGCGAAAAACCTCGCCATCCAGCTTAGTGACTTCCGTGAACGGGTCTTTTCCTTGCCATTGCGTGGCAAATGGTTCTTTCAATTCAATCATTTTCGAGACCTAAAATGATATCTGCAGCTTTATCTGCCAGACTGTAGAGATCTTCTGTATCAGCAAAATGTCGCGCATTTCCAGCCCAACGACTTCTCTGCTCATTATTTTGCAGCGCATCGAAAAGCGCTGTATTCAAATTTTCCTGCGCAAAAGGTTCAGGAATCACCACGCCGCATCGGGCGGCAGTGATATAACCTGCGTAGCCGCATACCTCAGTAGTTAATACTGGCAGCCCGGCTACTACGGCTTCTAGCAAGACAATACCAGCGGCTTCCTGAACTGCCGGGTGAAGCAATAAATCAGCAGCGGACATCAATTCAGCGACATCATCTCGCCCCGAGAAGAATTGCACATGCTTTTCAATACCCAATTGGCGGGCCAGAGCACGATAACGATCGGCCTTATCCTGACCAACAACCATCAACTGAGTACGGTGACGTATAGTCTCAGGTAAAGAAGCCAACGCGTGTACGCTTCTTGGCACACCTTTACGCTTGAAATCTGATCCGACCTGCAGAAGCAGGAACTGATCGAGAGCAATACCATTCTTTTCTCTGACAATCTGCCTGCTGTTTTCAGGTTGCAGGCTGTATTTTCTGTCTGGGTAGATACCTGGCGGCAGAATACGAAAACGCTGGCTCTCGGTATGATAATGCTGTTTGAAATCACCGATTTGCTTATCGGTTAACATCAAAAGCGTGGTACCGGAACCTTGTTGAAACGTCGCTTTTTCAAATGCAGAGTAGTGCCGATACCGACGCGTCAACTTATAGAAGAAGCCCTTCTCGCGGGCGACCTTTTCCGCATAGCAAACGTCGGCGGCGTAATACACATCCAACCCAGGCATTTTATTAAAACCAACGATACGATCGACGGGATGCTGACTTAAATAATGCTGAACCCACTGATAATATTGCTCGTTTTTCCCATGATTAGTTCTGGCTGTGACGGGTACGAGTATAATTTCGAGTCCTTCCGGACGTTCGCCCTGCCATGACTGGGTAAACACCTGGACATGATGACCTCGTGCAGCAACCGTGAGCGCTACTCGCAGAAAATCACGCTGTAGCCCACCATAGGGGAAATACTTGTACAAACAAAAAGCAATATTCATGCATTAATATCCGCATCGCGTCGCCAGGCATAGCAGGTCTGATACATCCAAAGTTTACCGCCCATGTTTTCGAAACGTTTCTGCCGGCTAGCTACCTGAAATTGCGCAGTAGTATATCATTTATTACCATGCATTCCGAAACGAATATTTTTTGAACAAAATAAAGAAATAAATCATTAAAAACAAAAAGATATAAAATTAACGCATTCACCTTAAAACACGCGCCGCACAAGACGTTAAGCCGCGTCAGTACGTTCATAGGCATTTTTAAAAATGCCGCCGATTAAAACAGTGCCGCGACGATTCCATCGTTTTGCTTCGACCTGGATAAAAATGATGGTAAAGCCATAGTTAAATACATAGAATCCCCAGCACATTCATAAGTTAGCTACCATTATGCTCGAATTGCTTTACACCGCCCTTTTCTACCTTATTCAGCCTTTGATCTGGATACGGCTTTGGGTGCGCGGACGTAAGGCTCCGGCCTACCGTAAACGCTGGGGTGAACGCTACGGTTTTTACCGCCGTCCGCTAAAACCAGGCGGCATCATGCTTCACTCAGTTTCTGTGGGCGAAACGCTGGCAGCTATTCCATTAGTCCGTGCTCTGCGACATCGTTATCCCGACTTGCCGATCACGGTAACCACCATGACGCCAACCGGCTCTGAGCGCGTACAATCCGCGTTTGGTACTGACGTTCAGCACATTTATTTGCCATACGATTTACCGGATGCTTTGAACCGTTTCCTGAATAAAGTTGACCCCAAGCTGGTGTTAATCATGGAAACCGAGCTGTGGCCAAATCTGATCGCGGCACTCCATAAACGCGGTATTCCTCTGGTCATCGCCAACGCACGGCTTTCTGCGCGTTCAGCCGCTGGCTACGCAAAATTAGGCAAATTTGTTGGTAAGCTACTGCGTCGAATTACGTTGATTGCCGCACAGAACGAAGAAGATGGCGCTCGTTTTATTACGCTTGGCGCCAGGAGCAATCAGGTCACCGTCACCGGCAGCCTGAAGTTTGATATTTCCGTCACGCCACAGTTGGCCGCCAAAGCGATTACGTTGCGTCGTCAATGGGCGCCTCATCGCCCGGTGTGGATTGCAACCAGCACGCACGATGGTGAAGAAAGCATTATCATTGCAGCCCACCAGGCGTTATTAAATCAGTTTCCTAATCTTTTGCTGATCCTGGTTCCCAGACATCCTGAGCGATTCCCGGATGCCATTAACCTCGTACGCCAGGCTGGGCTAAGCTATACCACACGCTCTTCTGGCGAAGTTCCATCCTCAGATACTCAGGTCGTTATCGGCGACACCATGGGCGAGCTGATGTTGCTTTACGGCATTGCTGACCTTGCTTTTGTCGGTGGTTCACTGGTTGAACGTGGCGGACACAACCCACTGGAAGCCGCGGCACACGCCATTCCGGTACTGATGGGGCCACATACTTTTAATTTTAAAGATATTTGTGCTCGTCTCGAACAGGCAAGCGGATTGATCACCGTCACCGACGCAACCACGCTGGTGAAAGAGGTCTCTTCTTTACTGACCGATGCCGATTATCGTAATTTTTATGGCCGTCATGCAGTTGAAGTCCTGTATCAAAATCAGGGCGCGCTACAGCGCCTGCTGCAGCTGCTGGAACCTTATCTGCCACCCAAAACGCATTGAGGCAAATCATGCAAAAACGGGCGATTTATCCAGGAACCTTTGATCCCATAACTAACGGCCATCTTGATATCGTGACGCGTGCGACCAGCATGTTCGATCACGTGATCCTGGCGATTGCCGCAAGTCCCAGTAAAAAACCGATGTTTACCCTTGAAGAACGCGTCGAACTGGCGCAACAGGCAACGGCGCATCTCGGCAATGTGGAAGTTCTGGGATTCAGCGACTTAATGGCAAACTTTGCCCGTGATAATCAGGCTAACATTCTGATCCGTGGCCTGCGCGCGGTAGCAGATTTTGAGTATGAAATGCAGTTGGCCCACATGAACCGCCACCTGATGCCGCAACTGGAAAGCGTCTTTCTGATGCCGTCTAAAGAGTGGTCATTTATCTCATCGTCACTGGTGAAAGAAGTCGCCCGCCACCAGGGAGATGTGACGCACTTTCTGCCGGAAAACGTCCATCAGGCGTTAATGAGTAAACTAAAGTAATACGTCTGGCCGGATAAGACATACAGCTTATCCGGCCAGCAACGAATGTTATTTCTGACAGCGACGGCAGTAGAACGTCGTACGCTGGGCGTGTTTTGTCGCAATGATCGGCGCGCCGCATACGCGACAGGGTTCGCCTTCTCTCCCATAGACCTGCAGTTCCTGGGCAAAATAGCCCGGCTTACCGTCGCTTTGCAGGAAGTCCTTCAGCGTCGTTCCACCCTGTTCGATCGAACGCAGCAAAACCGCCTTAATGACGCGCACCAGTAGTTCGCACTCATCCTGCGACAAAGATGACGCCAGACGATCAGGATGGATACCCGCTGCAAACAGCGACTCGCTGGCATAGATATTACCTACCCCCACCACCAGCTTGTTATCCATCAGCCAGGGTTTAATCGCGGTTTTCTTCTTCGCGCATTTCTGCTGCAGATAACTGGCGTTGAAATCGTCGCTCAGTGGCTCTGGTCCAAGATGAGCGAGAACATTATGCCCATCGAGCTCTGTCGTCCACAGCCAGGCGCCAAAACGGCGAGGATCGGTATAGCGCAGAACTTTGCCGTTACTCATCACTAAGTCGACGTGGTCATGCTTTTCTGCCGGAAGCTCTTCAGGAAGGATACGCAAACTACCCGACATCCCCAGATGAATGATAATCCAACCATCCGACAGTTCCAGCAACAGGTATTTCGCGCGCCGCTGTACGCTGAGAACGGGTTTATCACTCAACCGGTAGATTTCCTCGGATACCGGCCAACGCAAACGACCGTTACGCACAGTCGCATGCATAATCGTTGCCCCAACCAGATGCGGCTCAATACCGCGGCGGCTGGTTTCGACTTCAGGTAATTCAGGCATAGTATCTCCGGCGATGTATCAGGTCACATTAATATGGGGACGGCCAGAAAACAAAAAACCCCGCCGAAGCGAGGTTTTTTATTACATCAAAGCGAGAATTACTTGATTTTCGCTTCTTTGTAGAGAACGTGCTGACGGACAACTGGATCGAATTTTTTCAGTTCCAGTTTTTCCGGCTTAGTACGTTTGTTCTTCGTAGTGGTATAGAAGTGACCAGTACCAGCAGAAGAAACCAGCTTGATTTTCTCACGAATACCTTTAGCCATGATTTATTTCCTCTTAGTACTTAGTACTTTTCGCCACGGGCACGCAGTTCAGACAGAACTGTTTCGATGCCTTTCTTATCAATAACACGCATACCTTTAGCAGATACACGCAGGGTGACAAAACGCTTTTCGCTCTCAACCCAGAAACGGTGAGAGTGCAGGTTAGGCAGGAAACGGCGTTTAGTCGCGTTCAGTGCGTGGGAACGGTTGTTACCGGTCACCGGACGCTTGCCAGTAACTTGGCAGACTCGGGACATGTCTATTCTCCAAAAATCAAATTAGCTCGAGCTTCGTATGGGGTATCGGCGCCTCGTCAGGCTTTACAGCCCGGTCATCGCGTAGTTCTAAGTGAACTCTCGATTGCCAGGCCCAAATGCCAAACCCGAGATTCTCAAAGGTGGCGTAGTATACGCTGACCCGGCGTTATGCTCAAGTCCCGAACAGACAAAGATCCCGATGGATCGCGTAAAGTGCGTTAAATCCAACCGCGTTCCGCAAAAGAAACGTACTCTCCGCGCCCAATGACCAGATGATCAAGCACCCGGATATCCATGAACTGACAGCATTTCACAACACGCTCGGTGATGAGTTTATCTGCTTTACTCGGCTCTGCACAACCCGAAGGGTGATTATGGGCAAGGATCACCGCTGACGCATTCATTTTTATCGCTTCACGCACAATTTCTCGTGGATGCACCTCAACATGGCTAAGCGTGCCGGAAAAAAGTTTGCTGTGTTTAATCACACGATGTTGAGAATCCATAAAGATCACCAGAAAGATCTCGCGTTCCTCTTGCGCGAGCTGGCTTTGCAGAAATTCTCGCGCCATTTCCGGACTAAGTAACGCGCGCTCTTCCATCACTCGCACGTTATGGTAGCGCCTTGCCAGTTCGGCAATCCCTTTAAGCTGCGCATACTTCGCCAGGCCAATGCCGTGAACGTGGCTAAACGCCATATAGTCTGCTGATAACAGGCCATACAGCGAACCAAAATGCTGGATCAACTCTTTTGCCAACGTCAGCACATCTTTACCCAGAATCCCGGTGCGTAAAAAAAGCGCCAGTAGCTCAACATCGCTAAGTGAACCAGCCCCCTGCGCCAACAGCTTTTCCCGGGGCATCATACGTCCTGTATTTTCCATGCTTTCCCCTCCTTTCGCGTCCGCATAGTGGCATAACGCTTGTCGCGAATCGACGCTCTGTTATCACTTCTTCGTAGCGGCTCGCAAACTGAAGCGCGGGCAAAAGCACGACTCATTGCGGATTGTGATAAAATATCCGCCTTCTGGTGAAACCCAACAGGAAAGATCATGATGAGCCTGGCCGGTAAAAAAATCGTACTTGGCGTCAGTGGCGGCATTGCTGCGTACAAAACCCCTGAACTGGTGCGTCGTTTACGGGAACGCGGCGCTGACGTCCGCGTGGCGATGACCGAAGCGGCAAAAGCGTTTATTACTCCCCTGAGCTTACAAGCGGTTTCGGGTTATCCCGTTTCCGACAGCCTGCTTGACCCCGCCGCCGAAGCCGCGATGGGCCACATTGAGCTGGGGAAATGGGCCGACCTGGTTATTTTGGCGCCTGCTACGGCAGACCTGATTGCCCGCGTCGCCGCGGGGATGGCTAACGATCTGGTTTCAACGATTTGTCTGGCAACGCCTGCTCCTGTTGCTGTGCTGCCAGCCATGAACCAGCAGATGTACCGCGCTGCCGCGACCCAGCACAATCTGAGCATTCTTGCCTCGCGAGGTTTGCTCATTTGGGGTCCTGACAGTGGTAGCCAGGCATGTGGCGATGTCGGTCCTGGACGCATGCTGGATCCGTTGACGATTGTCGATATGGCCGCAGAACATTTCTCGCCTGTCAACGATCTGCAACATCTCAATATCATGATTACGGCGGGCCCGACGCGTGAACCGCTGGATCCCGTGCGTTACATTTCCAATCACAGCTCCGGAAAAATGGGATTTGCTATCGCAGCCGCAGCCGCAAAACGCGGGGCAAACGTCACGCTGGTGTCGGGACCTGTTTCGTTACCCACACCGCCATTTGTGCAGCGCATTGATGTGATGACCGCACTGGAGATGCAAGCCGCCGTGCAATCTGTGGTGCAACAACAGCATATTTTTATCGGCTGCGCCGCAGTCGCTGATTATCGCGCCGAGACCGTCGCCCCCGAAAAAATCAAAAAACAGGCGACGCAGGGTGATGAATTAACAGTAAAAATGGTCAAAAACCCGGATATTATCGCCGGTGTTGCCGCACTGGATGCTAATCGTCCTTTTGTCGTTGGGTTTGCCGCCGAAACAAATAATGTGGAAGAATATGCCCGGCAAAAACGCATCCGCAAAAACCTTGATGTGATCTGTGCTAACGACGTTTCGCTATCAAATCAAGGGTTTAACAGCGACAGCAACGCATTACACCTTTTTTGGCAGGATGGAGATAAAATCTTACCGCTTGAGCGTAAAGAACTCCTGGGCCAATTATTACTCGACGAGATCGTGACCCGTTATGATGAAAAAAATCGACGTTAAGATTCTGGACCCGCGCGTAGGGCAACAATTTCCACTCCCGACGTACGCCACTTCTGGCTCTGCCGGGCTTGACCTGCGTGCTTGTCTTGATGACGCCGTAGAGCTGGCGCCAGGTGCAACTACGCTGGTGCCAACCGGGTTAGCCATCCACATTGCCGATCCCTCTCTGGCGGCGGTGATGTTGCCACGTTCCGGGCTGGGCCATAAGCACGGCATCGTACTGGGCAACCTGGTCGGCCTGATTGATTCCGACTATCAAGGACAATTGATGGTATCTATCTGGAACCGTGGCCAGGACAGCTTCACAATTGAACCGGGCGAACGTATCGCGCAGATGGTATTTGTACCGGTCGTGCAGGCTGAATTTAATCTGGTGGAAGAGTTTGAAGCCACCGATCGTGGCGAAGGTGGCTTCGGCCATTCCGGGCGCAAGTAACCCGCAGAAAAGTATCCCACAGCGTAATAACGCAATAACACACCGCAAACAGCCGTTTGCGGTCGCTGTGTGGATGCCTGCCTGGCAAGAGCTTATTTTCAGGGGTATTTTGTAACATGGTAGAAAAGCAAACTGCGAAAAGGAATCGTCGCGAAGAAATACTTCAGTCTCTGGCACTGATGCTTGAGTCCAGCGATGGAAGCCAACGCATCACGACAGCGAAACTGGCAGCCTCTGTAGGCGTTTCCGAAGCGGCGTTGTATCGCCATTTTCCCAGCAAGACCCGCATGTTCGATAGCCTGATTGAGTTTATCGAAGATAGTCTGATTACCCGTATCAATCTGATCTTAAAAGATGAAAAGGACACCAGCGCACGTCTGCGTCTGATCGTTCTGCTGATTTTAGGCTTCGGTGAACGTAACCCCGGTCTGACGCGCATTCTGACCGGGCATGCGCTCATGTTTGAACAGGATCGTCTGCAAGGCCGCATTAACCAGCTTTTCGAACGTATTGAGGCCCAGTTACGCCAGGTTCTGCGCGAAAAAAGAATGCGTGAAGGCGAAGGTTACACGGTGGATGAAACGCTGCTGGCCAGCCAGTTACTGGCTTTCTGCGAAGGAATGTTGTCCCGGTTTGTACGTAGCGAATTTAAGTATCGACCAACGGATGATTTTGACACCCGCTGGCCGCTGGTTGCCGCTCAATTGCAGTAACACGATTGCCGGATGGCGACTTTGTCTTATCCGGCCTGTGCAACCCGTAGGCCCGGTAAGCTTAACGCCACCGGGCAATTCAGCGACGATTAAACCCCAAACTCTTCTCGGTATGCCCGCACTGCTGCCAAATGTTCTGCCATCTCAGGCTTCTCTTCCAGATACGCAATCAGGTCTTTCAGGGTAATGATCGAAATTACCTTGCAACCATAATCACGTTCCACTTCCTGAATCGCTGAAATCTCGCCACGACCGCGTTCCTGACGATCAAGAGAAATCAGTACCCCAGCAAGCGTAGCGCCATTAGCCTGAATAATCTCCATCGACTCACGAATTGCTGTTCCCGCGGTGATAACATCATCCACCAGCATGACACGCCCCTCAAGTGCGCTACCTACCAGATTACCGCCTTCACCATGGGTCTTCGCCTCTTTACGGTTAAAGCAGTACGGTAAATCTTTATCGTGGTGTTCCGCCAGCGCAACGGCGGTGGTGGTCGCAATCGGAATACCTTTGTAGGCTGGGCCAAACAGCAAATCGAACTCGATGCCGGAATCCACCAGCGCTTCGGCATAAAAACGGCCTAGCAGTGCCAGATCGCGCCCGGTATTAAATAGCCCGGCGTTGAAGAAATAGGGGCTTTTGCGCCCGGATTTCAACGTAAATTCGCCAAACTTTAGTACCTGCTTGCTAAGCGCAAACTCAATAAACTGGCGCTGATACGGTTTCATGGATTCGCTCCTCATCTCACTTTATTACAGACAAAAAAAAGGCGACTCTTCAGTCGCCTTTAAAATCAATTTTCTAACGCCGCCTTCTGCGTCGCTACAATGGATTCGATTCCCCCTCGGGCCAATGCCAGTAGGGTGAGAAGTTCTTCATGGCTGAACGGCTCACCTTCCGCCGTGCCCTGCACCTCAATAATGCGACCATCTTCAGTCATCACCACGTTCATGTCAGTTTCTGCGGCAGAGTCCTCAACGTACTCGAGGTCACAGAGCGCTTCACCGTTGACAATGCCCACGGAAACCGCGGCTACCATCCCTTTCATCGGGTTAGTTTTCAGCTTACCGCTCGCCACCAGTTTGTTCAGCGCATCCGCCAACGCAACGCATGCGCCAGTAATCGATGCAGTACGCGTACCGCCATCTGCCTGAATAACATCACAGTCCAGCGTAATAGTGAATTCACCGAGCGTCTTCAGGTCAACAGCAGCGCGAAGTGCGCGGGCGATCAAACGCTGGATTTCCATGGTACGACCGCCCTGCTTACCTTTCGCCGCTTCACGGGCGTTACGGGTGTGCGTGGCGCGTGGCAGCATGCCATATTCTGCGGTGATCCAGCCCTGGCCCTGACCTTTCAGAAAACGTGGGACGCCTTCATCGATAGAAGCGGTACACAGTACTTTAGTATCACCAAATTCGACCAGCACGGAGCCTTCAGCGTGTTTTGTATAATTACGGGTCAGGGTGACGGGACGCACCTGATTGGCACTACGACCTGCTGGACGCATGATAAAATCTCCGGCTTGAAACGAATGTGGCTGCGCATTATACGGACTTCCGACGGTTATTCCTATCCTGACAAGACGTGGATGGCTATAATCCTCCCATCTCATCTTTAAAAACAGGAACGTCTATGATCCGCAGCATGACCGCCTACGCCCGGCGTGAAATCAAGGGTGAATGGGGTAGCGCAACCTGGGAAATGCGCTCGGTAAACCAGCGTTATCTGGAAACTTATTTTCGCCTGCCGGAACAGTTCCGTAGTCTCGAACCCGTGGTTCGCGAACGCATCCGCACGCGTCTGACGCGCGGTAAGATCGAATGTACGCTGCGTTTTGAGCCGGATGCCAGCGCTCAGGGCGAGCTGATTCTGAATGAAAAGCTCGCTAAACAGCTCGTGAGTGCTGCTAACTGGGTCAAAATGCAGAGTGATGAAGGTGAAATTAACCCGGTTGATATCCTGCGTTGGCCTGGCGTAATGGCAGCCCAGGAGCAAGATCTGGACGCCATTGCCGCCGAAATCCTCGCTGCGCTTGACGGTACGCTGGATGACTTTATCGTTGCGCGTGAAACCGAAGGTCAGGCGCTGAAGGCGCTGATCGAGCAGCGTCTGGAAGGCGTCAGCGCTGAAGTGACGAAGGTACGTGCGCATATGCCGGAAATTCTACAATGGCAGCGTGAGCGTCTGGTGGCCAAACTGGAAGACGCTCAGGTGCAACTGGAAAATAACCGCCTTGAGCAAGAGCTGGTGCTGATGGCACAACGTATCGACGTGGCTGAAGAACTGGATCGCCTGGAAGCTCACGTCAAAGAAACCTACAACATTCTGAAGAAAAAAGAGGCGGTTGGCCGTCGTCTGGACTTCATGATGCAGGAATTCAACCGTGAGTCGAACACTCTGGCATCCAAGTCTATCAATGCCGAAGTGACTAACTCCGCAATTGAACTGAAAGTTTTGATCGAGCAAATGCGCGAGCAAATTCAGAACATCGAGTAATTTTGCGTACCATGCCTATGCTATCATAACGTACTAGATAGCCTGCTCAATGCAGGCTATCCGTACCTCCAGTAAGTACTGGCTTATATAAAATTGAACACTTATTTATCTGGCATATATTTGTCGTTATAAAGACTCTTCAGAATATCAACCCGAACAGCGTTGCTGCTGTTCATCTTCACGACTGTCAGTACTTCATCAGATCCCCTGAGGCGCCAGCATTCTGCCTCTATATCGCATTTTTCCTGTTTTTCATAGCCCACCATTGAGAGATATTCACTAATTTTCCACGTATCCCTGGTATCATGGAACGTCACACTCCATACATCAGCCTTAGGGCCAGAAATGTTCGTATAATTAAAGTCATATACTTGGGATATTCTCGGCATTTTTTTAAAAACCTGGGGAGTGTAATAATCATATTTGGCTTTATCAAACTCTGTATATTGTGCGTTACATGCAAGTCTCATTTTAATATTAGGCCAGAAATAAGAGCTACATATAGCTATTACCATCAGTACTATTATGACTGCCTGTTTCATATGTTTCCCTTTTTTACCAGTTAACGACCGTTCCATCTCTGCAAACTATTTTAACGTTACCAGACCTAAAGTCGCTGTAAGGTATCACTGTTCTCATGAATGAGGGTAAAACACCTTTTACAGGAAGAGCTAAAGCTGATTTCATCGGATCGGGAAATAAAATCGGTTGGAATGAGGTGTTTTTAAAAGAGCCGATTGGACCATAATAATCCCAACGTCTGAGGGCTTCCTCTTTGCTGACGGGTTGCAATAGCGGGAATGGGTTACTATATGAGACTACGCGGTAGAACCCCAGCAAATCGGATACTAAATCCTCACCACTGAAACCGCTGTCGGTGTAAAGATAAAAGGGGAAATTTGACTGTAAACCCTCAAAACGATGAGCAAGCGCCATCATCATGGAAAGCGCTATACTATATCGTTCAAATAAGCTACGCCCTTTTCTAATTCTCTATCTGATGAACTTCCCAATTATAAGCCCTCCTCTTCCCATACTTTGAGTGTATTTTACATCGTAATAATCCTTTCCTGAATGCTCGCCTTGGTGCATATCCGAGAGTAACTTTCTAACATCATCTCCTCGAGCATGTCCCATATCTATCCACCCCAAAACTTCGGTGTAGATTATCCCACTTCTTAAAATTCCAGCCTCTCTGCCATCCTGAATTTCTTCTCTGGCGCTCATATCTACCACTCCGACTGACTAAATGCTGAAGATTTTGCTGTAAATGCCCCTACACACATAGAAGCGATAGCTGAGGGGGCCATTTTTCAGAATAGAGGCCGCTGAATATCAGAGTTTACTCATGATGACTTCCCTAATGGCTTCTGGCGTGTCAACTTGTCCTATGGTCGAGGAGTAATAGCTTGATGAAATATCATACGTAGCCCGCCAGTAAACGGCGGGACTACGTGTTTTTCCCGACGTTTCGCTTCCGCCCCTTCACTTCGAATTACATTTTCTCATCGTTTATTATTACACCACACACTTTAGACAGCATGCCATAACGCATTTCTGACAAATTCGCATTAGCTGTAGTTATTAAAATCGATTCACCTTAGAAAATCTCAATCGTGACAATGCGCACAAATCGATAACCTTAGCCCCCAGCACAACAGGGGGAATACATGCTGTTACACGTTTTATATTTAATTGGTATTACTGCCGAAGCCATGACCGGCGCGCTTGCGGCAGGACGTCGCCGTATGGATACATTTGGCGTCATTATTATTGCCACTGCGACCGCCATTGGCGGTGGTTCAGTACGCGACATTCTTCTCGGCCACTATCCGCTTGGCTGGGTAAAGCATCCTGAATACGTCATCATTGTGGCGGCCGCTGCGGTACTCACCACCATTATTGCTCCTGTCATGCCCTACCTGCGTAAAATATTCCTTGTACTGGATGCGCTGGGCCTGGTGGTCTTTTCTATTATTGGCGCACAGGTGGCGCTGGATATGGGTCACGGGCCGATTATCGCCGTGGTCGCTGCGGTCACTACCGGCGTCTTCGGTGGCGTGTTACGCGACATGTTCTGCAAACGCATTCCGTTGGTGTTCCAGAAAGAGCTATATGCTGGCGTTTCTTTTGCCGCTGCCGTGCTTTACATCGTGCTGCAACATTACGTCTCCAGCCACGATGTGGTGGTTATCTCTACCCTACTCTTCGGTTTTACCGCCCGCTTACTGGCGCTACGCCTGAAGTTGGGCCTGCCAGTATTTTATTATCGCCATGAAGGCCATTAAGGCATAAAGCCCGTAATACGCTGAGCAGCCAGCCAGTTGCTCAGCGCTATGACCTCCCTGGCCTCCAGCCACTGAATAATCTGTCGTGCCCGGCGCTCCCCCATTAAAGGGAGTTGTCGCCAGCTTTGTTCATCACGGTCCTGCAATTGTTGCCACGAAGCATCCCGACAGGCATTCAGCGTTGCCTGTGTTAACGGTATTCCCATGGCTATAACCCAACGTGTGAACGGAAGATGGCGCGACAGGTTGAACTGATGCCACATCTTCTCCCCTTTGCTTACGCCTAATGTGGACCGGAGCTGCTCCTGAGTTAATCCGAGCCAGGAAAAGATATGTTCAAAGTGATACGTCTGATGAAGGTTACGCCATCCCGCTTCACCAATACCTTCTAATTCCAGCACTTCTTTCGCGCCCAGCCAAACCAGTCTGGCAATAAATTGCTCATAACACGCCGGCGTGGCATAAAAGCAGGTCATTGAATTGAAATGTCCCACAGGCGGCGTTGGCTTAGTGCGTTGAGTGCTACGCCAGACCACTTCGTCGATACGCGGGATCCCCTGTCCGGCCAGGCTTATCAGGATCCGATCTCCAGGCGCGATATCCCATTCATTCCAGCGGCGTACAGAGCCAATATTGACGCGTTGCACGCGTTTATCATCCAGCATGACGGGTGCCAGCAGCGCGACTACGGCAATTTTCCCACTTTTACCGACTGAAAACTGAATATCTGTGACCTCGGATACCTGAGCCACGGGCGGATATTTCCATGCCGCCAGCCAGTCTCCCTGCCCAGGTAACCAGTATCGCGCCTGCGGTTCTTTCCCCGATCGCACCACGACGCCATCCGTCACAAAAGGGAGTGCCGAAGTCCACCAACGGGTACGGGCATGCTCGACATCGTCCGCATTTTTCACGGGCTGGGTATAGCGTTGCGTGAAACTGAACCCGGCGGCAGTGAGTTGTTCCAGCCTTTCCGACATGACCGCCGGACCATCAGGCCAGGCCCAGATGAAAATAGCCAACGAACGTAACAATTCCGGGTTGCTCTGGCGCATCATCATTCCAGCGACCTTTGAGCGGGCATTCATTCCCCCGCTCTGTTGCTGGATATGCCCTTCCTGCTGTAAAAATATCTCACCCTGCAACGTACTGTTTGCCAGCAGACCTTTGGAAGTGTGTGGTACGGAAGGTATCCGCAGCACCTTTTGCGTCCAGTCTTCACCTTTCAGGCCATTACCTCGGCTAATCGCTCTTACCAGATTGCCATTGCGATAGACCAGCGTGACCGCCACGCCGTCGACCTTTGGTTGTACCCAGAGATCGCTGCGCACACGCATCCATTGCTGTAACGCTTGCTTATCTGCCAGCTTGCGGACCCCCGTGTGAGGTACTGGATGCGAGACGGTGCCACTTATTGGGGGCGCAGACAGATCAGGTGGAGCTTCATCGCCAAAACAGCGCTGCCATTGGATGAGTTGCGCATTGAGCTGGTCATAAACGCTGTCATCAACGGCGCTGACACCCTGTTTCCAGTAACTATCATTCCATTGTGTTATCTGCTGCTGTAATCGTGAAATTTCCTCGCTTGCCCGGGCTGGGGACCAGGCAGGGCATACCGCCCAAACCGGTAAATTCCAGACCAGTAAAACTATGCCAAGGCATTTCCATAGCCTCATGCTGCCTCCGCTAACCAATGTGTTTCCCGGCAGGTATAGCGCGGAGTGCCATCGAAACAGAGCGACAAAAATTCATCGTGCGAGCAGCCTTCCTGACATTTTCACGTGTTGCTGCAAATTGCCGATAAAACAGGAAACGGGTACGCAAAACGCAATAAACATGCGCAAAAAGTGTGACAAAGGCTACGTCACATAGCGGCTACGTGTATAATAAGCCCGTATGTAGGCTCTCTTTCGACAATCACATACATTAAGATACTCATGGCTCAAGGCACGCTTTATATTGTTTCTGCCCCCAGTGGCGCGGGTAAATCCAGCCTGATTCAGGCTTTATTAAAGACCCAACCGTTGTATGACACCCAGGTTTCTGTTTCGCACACCACGCGCGCACCGCGCCCGGGGGAAGTGCATGGTGAACACTATTTCTTTGTGAACCATGACGAATTCAGAGCCATGATTGGCAGAGACGCGTTTCTGGAACACGCTGAGGTTTTCGGTAATTACTACGGCACTTCGCGTGAGGCCATTGAGCAAGTATTAGCATCCGGCGTAGACGTCTTTTTAGATATCGACTGGCAAGGTGCGCAGCAAATTCGTGAAAAAATGCCGCATGCGCGCAGTATTTTTATTTTGCCGCCCTCTAAGATTGAGCTGGACCGCCGTCTGCGTGGTCGAGGTCAGGATAGCGAAGACGTGATCGCAAAACGTATGGCGCAAGCTGTTGCAGAAATGAGCCATTACGCCGAATATGATTATCTTATTGTGAACGATGATTTCGATACCGCCCTGGGCGATTTGAAAACCATCATTCGCGCCGAACGTCTGCGCATGAGCCGCCAAAAGCAGCGTCATGACGCTTTAATCAGCAAACTGTTGGCAGACTGAACCCACATTCAGTATCATGCCCAGTCATTTCTTCACCTGTGGAGCATTTTAAGTATGGCACGCGTAACTGTTCAGGACGCTGTAGAGAAAATTGGTAACCGTTTTGACCTGGTACTGGTCGCCGCGCGTCGCGCTCGTCAGATGCAGGTAGGCGGAAAGGATCCGCTCGTACCGGAAGAAAACGATAAAACTACCGTTATCGCGCTGCGCGAAATCGAAGAAGGTCTGATCAACAACCAGATCCTCGACGTACGTGAGCGCCAGGAACAGCAAGAGCAGGAAGCCGCTGAATTACAAGCCGTTACCGCTATTGCTGAAGGTCGTCGTTAATCACAAAGCGGGTCGCCCTTGTATCTGTTTGAAAGCCTGAATCAGCTGATTCAAAACTACCTGCCGGAAGACCAGATTAAGCGTCTTCGGCAGGCGTATCTCGTTGCACGTGACGCTCACGAGGGCCAGACACGTTCAAGCGGTGAACCTTATATCACGCACCCCGTAGCGGTAGCCTGCATTCTGGCCGAGATGAAACTCGACTACGAAACGCTGATGGCTGCGCTGCTGCATGACGTGATTGAAGATACCCCAGCCACCTACCAGGACATGGAACAGCTTTTTGGTAAAAGCGTTGCAGAGCTGGTAGAAGGGGTATCTAAGCTTGATAAGCTTAAGTTTCGCGATAAGAAAGAGGCGCAAGCTGAAAACTTTCGCAAGATGATTATGGCGATGGTGCAGGATATCCGCGTCATTCTCATCAAACTTGCCGACCGTACCCACAATATGCGCACGCTGGGCTCATTACGTCCCGATAAGCGCCGCCGCATCGCCCGTGAAACCCTCGAAATCTACAGTCCGCTGGCACATCGTTTAGGTATTCATCACATTAAAACCGAGCTGGAAGAGCTGGGTTTTGAAGCGCTGTACCCGAACCGCTATCGCGTGATTAAAGAAGTGGTAAAAGCCGCCCGCGGCAACCGCAAAGAGATGATTCAAAAAATCCTCTCGGAGATCGAAGGGCGTTTGCAGGAAGCAGGCATTCCGTGTCGCGTAAGCGGTCGCGAGAAACACCTGTACTCGATCTACTGCAAAATGGTGCTCAAAGAGCAGCGTTTTCATTCGATCATGGACATTTACGCTTTCCGCGTCATCGTTCATGACTCCGATACCTGCTATCGCGTACTCGGCCAGATGCACAGCCTGTACAAACCGCGTCCAGGTCGCGTGAAAGACTATATCGCCATTCCCAAAGCGAACGGATATCAGTCTTTGCATACCTCAATGATCGGCCCGCACGGCGTGCCTGTTGAAGTACAAATTCGTACCGAAGACATGGACCAGATGGCGGAGATGGGGGTCGCGGCACACTGGGCGTACAAAGAGCATGGCGAAACCAGCACCACGGCACAAATCCGCGCACAACGCTGGATGCAAAGCCTGCTGGAACTGCAGCAAAGCGCCGGTAGCTCATTTGAATTTATTGAAAGCGTTAAATCTGATCTCTTCCCGGATGAGATTTATGTTTTCACACCGGAAGGGCGCATTGTCGAGCTGCCTGCCGGTGCGACGCCTGTCGACTTCGCCTACGCGGTACATACCGATATCGGTCATGCCTGCGTTGGCGCACGTGTCGACAGACAGCCTTATCCGCTTTCCCAACCGCTATTTAGCGGTCAGACCGTTGAAATCATTACCGCGCCGGGCGCCAGGCCGAATGCGGCATGGCTCAACTTCGTCGTCAGCTCGAAAGCGCGAGCAAAAATTCGCCAACTGCTGAAAAACCTTAAGCGCGATGATTCCGTCAGTCTGGGGCGTCGACTGCTTAACCATGCCCTGGGTGGTAGCCGTAAACTGGCTGAAATCCCGCAGGAAAGTATCCAGCGTGAGCTTGAGCGTATGAAGCTCGCCACGCTTGACGATCTGTTAGCGGAAATCGGTCTTGGCAACGCCATGAGCGTGGTGGTAGCGAAAAACCTTCAGCAGGGCGAAGCATCGGCGAACGTTCCTGCGCAATCTGGTCATGGTCATCTGCCGATCAAAGGCGCAGACGGCGTACTGATCACCTTTGCCAAATGCTGTCGTCCAATTCCAGGCGATCCGATCATTGCCCACGTCAGTCCGGGTAAAGGTCTGGTGATTCACCATGAGTCCTGCCGTAACATTCGTGGCTACCAGAAAGAGCCAGAGAAATTTATGGCGGTGGAATGGGATAAAGAGACAGAGCAGGAGTTCATCACCGAAATTAAGGTGGACATGTTTAACCACCAGGGTGCTCTGGCGAACCTGACGGCGGCAATCAACACGACGACCTCCAATATTCAAAGTCTGAATACTGAAGAGAAAGACGGTCGTGTTTATAGCGCCTTTATTCGCCTGACCGCTCGCGATCGCGTGCATCTGGCGAATATTATGCGCAAAATCCGCGTCATGCCGGACGTGATTAAAGTCACCCGCAACCGAAACTAGAGATATGAACTCAAAACGCTATGAGCGCATTTGCGAAATGCTTGCCAGGCGTCAGCCCGATCTGACCGTCTGCATGGAGCAGGTCCATAAACCTCATAACGTTTCTGCGATCATTCGTACCGCAGACGCAGTCGGCGTACATGAAGTCCACGCCGTCTGGCCGGGTAGCCGTATGCGTACCATGGCTTCTTCTGCCGCGGGCAGTAACAGCTGGGTGCAGGTTAAAACCCACCCGACCATTAGCGATGCGGTCACGCAGTTAAAAAGCCAGGGCATGCAGGTTCTGGCGACCCACCTCTCTGATAAAGCCGTCGATTTCCGCGAGATTGATTACACGCGACCGACCTGCATCCTGATGGGCCAGGAAAAAACCGGCATTACTCAGGAAGCACTCGCTCTGGCGGACCAGGACATCATCATTCCGATGATTGGCATGGTACAGTCACTGAACGTTTCAGTTGCCTCTGCGCTGATTCTGTACGAAGCACAGCGCCAGCGACAAAATGCTGGCATGTACCGACGAGAAAACAGCATGTTGCCGGAAGATGAACAGCAGCGCTTGCTGTTTGAAGGCGGTTATCCGGTGCTGGCGAATGTCGCTAAGCGCAAAGGACTTCCCTACCCTCACGTAAACACGCAGGGCGAAATTGAAGCCGATGCAACGTGGTGGGCCACTATGCAGTCTGCGAAATAATCGCGATGAAAGGCCGTTTACTGGATGCCATCCCGCTCAACTCTCTGACGGGCGTTGGCGCAGCACAAAGCAGTAAACTGGCGAAAATTGGCTTGCACACCGTGCAGGACCTCCTGCTCCACCTCCCTCTGCGCTACGAAGACCGTACTCATCTGTACCCCATTGGCGAACTGCTGCCGGGCGTCTATGCCACCGTTGAAGGCGAAGTGCTGAACTGCAATATCACTTTTGGTGGCCGCCGGATGATGACCTGCCAGATAAGCGATGGCTCCGGCATTCTCACTATGCGCTTCTTCAACTTCAGCGCAGCAATGAAAAACAGCCTCGCCACCGGGCGTCGGGTACTGGCCTATGGCGAGGCGAAACGTGGCAAGTACGGCGCAGAAATGATCCACCCGGAATACCGCGTACAGGGCGATCTCAGCACGCCGGAACTGCAGGAAACGCTCACGCCGGTGTATCCGACCACGGAAGGCGTTAAGCAGGCAACGCTGCGCAAGTTGACCGATCAGGCGCTGGATCTGCTCGATACCTGCGCCATTGCCGAGTTGCTCCCTCCGGAGTTACTACAAGGCATGATGAGCCTGCCGGAAGCGTTGCGCACATTACACCGTCCGCCGCCGACGTTACAGCTTAGCGACCTTGAAACCGGACAACACCCGGCTCAGCGACGCCTGATTCTGGAAGAACTCCTGGCGCACAATCTCAGCATGCTGGCGCTTCGCGCCGGGGCGCAACGTTTTCACGCCCAACCGCTGAGCCCTGACAATCGGCTGAAAGATCAACTGCTGGCGGCGCTCCCCTTTAAACCAACCGGCGCACAGGCCCGGGTCACTGCCGAAATTGAACGCGATATGGCGCTGGATGTCCCAATGATGCGCCTGGTGCAGGGCGATGTCGGTTCCGGTAAAACGCTGGTTGCAGCACTTGCCGCCCTGCGTGCGATTGCGCATGGTAAGCAGGTGGCGCTGATGGCCCCCACTGAATTACTGGCTGAACAGCACGCAAATAATTTCCGCAACTGGTTCGAACCTTTGGGCATTGAAGTGGGTTGGCTGGCGGGTAAGCAAAAAGGTAAAGCACGCCAGGCACAGCAGGAAGCCATCACCAGCGGTCAGGTGCAGATGATTGTCGGCACACACGCAATTTTCCAGGAACAAGTTCAGTTCAACGGGCTGGCGCTGGTGATTATCGACGAACAGCACCGTTTTGGCGTGCATCAGCGTCTGGCGCTGTGGGAGAAAGGCAAGCAGCAGGGTTTCCACCCACACCAGCTCATTATGACCGCCACCCCGATCCCGCGTACTCTGGCCATGACCGCCTATGCCGATCTCGACACGTCCGTCATTGACGAACTGCCGCCGGGGCGTACGCCGGTCACCACAGTGGCGATTCCCGACACCCGCCGTAGCGACATCATTGACCGTGTGCGCAACGCCTGCACCCACGAAGGGCGTCAGGCGTACTGGGTTTGTACACTAATCGAAGAGTCTGATTTATTAGAAGCGCAGGCGGCAGAAGCCACGTGGGAAGAACTTAAGCTTGCCTTACCAGAGCTGAATATTGGCCTGGTGCATGGGCGCATGAAGCCCGCCGAGAAGCAGTCGGTGATGGCCGCCTTTAAGCAGGGTGAATTACATCTGCTGGTCGCCACCACGGTGATTGAAGTGGGTGTGGACGTGCCGAACGCCAGCCTGATGATCATTGAAAACCCGGAGCGATTAGGCCTGGCGCAGTTACACCAGTTGCGTGGCCGCGTAGGCCGCGGCGCCGTGGCTTCCCACTGCGTCCTGCTCTACAAATCTCCGCTGTCAAAAACGGCGCAGAAACGCCTGCAGGTTCTGCGGGACAGCAATGACGGGTTCGTGATTGCACAAAAAGATTTAGAGATCCGCGGACCCGGCGAGCTGTTAGGTACGCGCCAGACCGGAACGGCAGAATTCAAAGTAGCGGATTTATTGCGCGATCAGGCCATGATTCCGGAAGTTCAGCGTATAGCCCGCCATATTCACGAACGTTATCCGCAACAGGCTGCCGCGCTGATAGAGCGCTGGATGCCGGAAACCGAACGTTACTCCAACGCATAATCGATTTATCGCGGCGGATGTTACTCCGCCGCACAGCCGTTATTGCGCAAAAATCGGCAGCAGCAGATACAGCTTAATCACTAACGCGTTGACGATATCGATAAAGAACGCCCCCACCATCGGCACCACCAGGAACGCCATATGGGATGGCCCGAAACGTTCGGTAATTGCCTGCATGTTAGCAATCGCCGTTGGCGTCGCGCCGAGCCCAAAACCGCAGTGGCCGGCTGCCAGTACAGCGGCATCGTAGTTTTTGCCCATCATGCGCCAGGTAACAAATACCGCGTACAACGCCATAAAAATCGTCTGCACAACCAGTATCGCCAGCATCGGCAGCGCCAGAGATGCCAGCTCCCACAGTTTCAGGCTCATCAGCGCCATCGCCAGGAACAGCGACAGGCTCACGTTGCCCAGCACTGAAACCGCCCGTTCGAACACCCGATAAAAGCCCATGAGCGCCAGGCCATTACTGAGGATCACACCAACAAACAGCACGCAGACGAAGGTTGGCAGTTCGAGCACCGTTCCGACCAGCATTTGCGCAACGATTTTACCTAACGTCAGACAGATAGCGATCAGCGCGATAGTTTCAATCAGCACCAGCGAGGTGATTATGCGTCCAACGTCCGGCTTTTCAAACGCGGTCGGTACAGCCTGATCGTCCGGCATACCGTCAGGCGTGGTGGAGTGTTTAACCAGATAGCGCGCCACCGGTCCGCCAATCAGCCCCCCCAACACCAGACCAAAGGTTGCGCAAGCCATTGCGACTTCAGTCGCATTGGTAAAACCGTAGCGCTCAATAAACAACTTGCTCCACGCAGCCCCGGTTCCGTGTCCGCCAGAGAGCGTGATCGAACCGGCAATCAGGCCCATCAACGGATCCAGGCCCAGCAGGCTCGCCATACCGATACCGATGGCGTTCTGCATCAACAGCAGTCCCACAACGACAATCAGAAAAATACCCACCACGCGGCCACCGGCGCGCAGGCTGGCGATATTAGCGTTCAGGCCGATGGTAGCGAAGAACGCCAGCATCAGCGGATCGCGCAGGGTCATATCGAAGTTTACTTCCCAGCCCATGCTTTTTTTCAGCACCAGCAACGCAATCGCCACCAGCAATCCACCGGCTACAGGTTCGGGAATGGTGTATTTTTTCAGGAAGGAGACAGACTGGACGAGCTTACGTCCCAGCAGCAATACAAGGGTTGCCGCAACCAGAGTAGATAACGTATCGAGATAAAACATTTACAGCTCCATTAGTGCGTTTAGCACAATCACGCACGATGCATTCCAGACCGATTTTTTAGCTCTTATTGAGTTTTCGGGGTGGATTTTAAGCAGAAAATGATGAAAAGTTATATAAAAAAGTTTGTTTATCCGTTTTAAATATTAAGAATAACTGCTGGCAAACGTTTGCTTTTCCGCCCTGGTCAGATAAAATCACCGCTTTTCCACCATGGGATTGCCTCTGATGTCCGTTAACGCCGTAGAGTCAACAAATGCGCAACCGGTTGCGCAGACTCACAACAGTGAACTGATTTACCGTCTTGAAGATCGCCCCCCGTTAGCCCAGACCCTGTTTGCCGCCTGTCAGCACCTGCTGGCCATGTTCGTCGCGGTGATCACCCCGGCGCTGTTAATTTGCCAGGCGCTCGGTTTGCCGGCTCAGGATACTCAACACATTATCAGTATGTCGCTGTTCGCTTCCGGCGTAGCTTCTATCATTCAGATCAAAGCTTGGGGGCCGGTTGGTTCCGGGCTGTTATCTATTCAGGGCACCAGCTTTAATTTTGTTGCACCGCTGATTATGGGTGGCACGGCGCTAAAAACCGGTGGCGCAGATGTCCCAACCATGATGGCGGCCCTGTTCGGTACGCTGATGTTAGCGAGCTGCACTGAAATGGTTATCTCGCGTGTACTGCACCTGGCGCGGCGTATTATTACCCCGTTGGTCTCAGGCGTGGTGGTGATGATTATCGGCCTGTCGCTGATTCAGGTGGGTCTGACGTCGATTGGCGGTGGCTATGCCGCAATGAGCGATAACACCTTTGGCGCACCGAAGAATTTACTGCTGGCTGGCGTTGTGCTGGCGCTGATCATCCTGCTTAACCGCCAACGCAACCCGTACCTGCGCGTTGCGTCCCTGGTGATTGCGATGGCGGCAGGCTACCTGCTGGCATGGTTTATGGACATGCTGCCGCAAAATACCGCACCGGTAAGCCAGGACCTGATCATGGTGCCAACGCCGCTGTATTATGGCCTCGGTATCGACTGGAGCTTACTGCTGCCGCTGATGCTGGTCTTTATGATTACGTCGCTGGAAACCATCGGTGATATTACGGCGACCTCCGATGTTTCCGAACAGCCGGTTTCTGGTCCGCTGTATATGAAACGCCTGAAAGGCGGCGTGCTGGCGAACGGTCTGAACTCGTTTGTTTCCGCCGTGTTCAATACCTTCCCGAACTCTTGTTTTGGTCAGAACAATGGGGTCATTCAGTTAACGGGCGTAGCCAGTCGTTACGTCGGTTTTGTGGTGGCGCTGATGCTGATCGCGCTGGGCCTGTTCCCGGCAGTTAGCGGTTTTGTACAGCATATTCCTGAACCGGTATTGGGCGGCGCAACCCTGGTAATGTTCGGTACTATCGCCGCATCTGGCGTGCGTATTGTCTCTCGCGAGCCGCTGAACCGCCGCGCTATTTTGATTATTGCGCTGTCGCTGGCCGTTGGCCTGGGTGTCTCCCAGCAGCCGCTGATTCTGCAATTTGCCCCGGATTGGGTGAAAAATCTGCTCTCCTCAGGCATTGCCGCAGGCGGTATCACCGCTATCGTTCTGAATCTGGTGTTCCCACCAGAGAAGCAATAAGCAAAATGCGGCGTTGGCTCTGAATCAACGCCGCTGTAACGCTCTTTCACCATTCCTGCCTTGAGCATTGCCTCTAAATCGTGCATAACTTGACTATGTGCACTTCGCGGGATGGAAGACCATGAAATTTATTGGAAAGCTGCTTCTTTACGTGCTGATCGCCTGTGCAGTGGCGATTCTCGGCCTTTATTTTCTACTGCAAACCCGTTGGGGCGCAGAGCACGTCAGCGCCTGGGTCTCAGAGAACAGCAGCTATCATCTGGCATTTGATGCTATCGATCACCGGTTTTCTTCCCCTTCCCATATTCTGCTGGAAAACGTCACCTTTGGTCGCGATGGTCAGCCCGCAACGCTGGTCGCTAAAACGGTCGATATTGGGCTGAGCAGTCGCCAAATCACCGACCCGCGGCACGTAGACACTATCCTCTTGCAAAACGGCACGCTGAATCTTTCCCAGCAAACCGCACCGCTACCGTTCCAGGCCGATCGCCTGCAGTTACAGGATATGGCGCTCAACAGCCCCGGCAGCGAGTGGAACCTGAGCGCCCAGCGCGTGAACGGCGGCGTGATTCCCTGGAGCCCTGAGGCAGGTAAAATTCTCGGCAGCAAAGCACAAATTCAGCTCAGCGCCAGCTCATTGACGCTGAACGATGTCCCCACCACCAACGTATTGATTGAAGGCAGCATTGACCATGGTCGGGTGACGCTAAGTAATATTGGCGCAGACGTCGCGCGTGGCGCATTAACCGGCGTGGCGCAGCGCAATACCGACGGTAGCTGGGTGGTAGAGAATCTGCGCCTGAACGATATCCGGCTGCAAAGTGACAAATCGCTGGCCGACTTTTTTGCGCCGCTAACCACTATTCCATCCTTGCAAATTGGTCGTCTGGAAGTGACGGATGCCCGTCTGCAAGGTCCTGACTGGGCGGTCACGGACCTTGATCTGAGTTTGCGGAACATGACGTTTAGCAAAGATGACTGGCAAACACAGGAAGGAAAACTGTCGATGAACGCCAGCGAGTTTATCTACGGTTCACTGCATTTCTTCGATCCGATTCTGAACGCCGAGTTCTCGCCACAGGGCATTGCGCTGCGCCAGTTCACGACCCGCTGGGAAGGGGGAATGCTCAGAACATCCGGAAACTGGATGCGTAACAACAAAGCGCTGGTTCTCGACGATGCCGCGATTGCCGGCCTGGAATATACGCTACCGGAAAACTGGAAACAGCTATGGATGAAGCCTCTGCCAGCCTGGCTAAACAGCCTGACGCTGAAGAAATTCAGCGCCAGCCGTAATCTGGTGATCGACATTGACCCGGCCTTCCCGTGGCAACTCACCGCACTGGACGGTTACGGCGCTAACCTCGGGCTGGTACAGAACAACCAGTGGGGGATCTGGAGCGGTAACGCCACGCTCAACGCCGCTGCTGCCACCTTTAATCGCACCGACGTGCGCCGTCCTTCGCTGGCGCTAACGGCGAACGGCAGTACCATCAATATCAGTGAACTAAGCGCCTATACAGAAAAAGGGCTGCTGGAGGCCACCGCCAGCATTTCGCAACTGCCTCAGCGTCAGGCACAGGTCAGCCTGAACGGGCGCGGCGTGCCAATGACCATCCTGCAACAGTGGGGCTGGCCAGCACTGCCGCTTTCCGGCGACGGTAACATTCAACTCACCGCCAGCGGCAACATTCAGGCCGATACGCCGCTCAAGCCCACAGTCAACGGTCAGTTACATGCGGTGAATGCAGAGAAACAGCAGGTCACGCAGACCATGCAGGCGGGTGTGGTATCAGGTAGTAACGTTGCCTCACCCGTTACGCAGTGATTATTGCCCGGTGGCGCTTCGCTTACCGGGCCTACCGCTCATAAACGCTTATATTCACTGCATAACAACCACTTCACCGGCTCGTCTTCTTCTATCGTCGGGAAACGACCGCCCGGTTCAAGGAAGTGATTGTCATGCTGGTCGTCATTGACCATCGAGATTTCCCAGCCCAGAACAAAGGCTTTCTCAGCCCAGAAACGGTGATACAGTCGCGGCGGCAGACACACTCCCTGCCCCGGTTTTAGCACCAACGTATCACCAGATTTAACGGTACGCCGCTGACCATCGACGCTAACATCAACAATGCGCTGGGAATCATACCCGTCATCGGGCGTGGACCATGCCAGCTGCATACACAAATCGCCGCCGCCACGGTTAACGATATCTTCCATCTTATGGCGATGAAAATGCCACGGTGTTTGTTGATCCTGCTGAATTTGCAGCATCTTTTCGGCATACGGTTTGGGGTAATCGGCTGACCCCATCAGACCATTGCGCAACGTCAGTAACGTCAGTCCCGTTTGCGCAAAATCCCCGCGCCCAAAGTCAGTAACGTCCCAGCCCAGCTGGAGATCGCGCACTTCACGCCACAAAGAGTGGTCCTGTTGTCGCCAGGCGTCGACCGTTAAATACGCAAAATCAGGCAGACAGACCCGAAAGGTCTCGGCGATGGCATGCGCTTTATCGATGACATAATTAATATGTGAACGCTTCATTGCACTTTTCCTTGTTGCGAAAGAGGCGGGCCACCCCGCCTGCATGCCGTTAGTAAAGTGACGCTTTGCCGGTTGAGCCAAACAGTTTCATTTTGTGGCGAATCACGTCCCGCGCGGCGCTGATGGCTTCCGGGTAGATGACGTTCGGGTCCCACCAGGTCTCTTTTGCCAGGATTTCGCGAACTTTCTGGAAGTAGGCATATTTCATATCGCTGGAAATGTTGATTTTGCCCACGCCGAGCGTAACGGATTCAGCGATTTCCGCATCCGGATTCGCGGAACCACCGTGCAGCACCAGCGGAATGTCCACCCGCCCGGCGATATCGCGCAGGATGTTCATTTGCAGCTCTGGCTGCATCCCTTTCGGGTAGATCCCGTGCGCGGTACCAATCGCCACTGCCAGCGTATCGGCCCCGGTACGGGCGATAAAATCCTGCGCCTGGGCGGGATCGGTGTAGGTAACCTTCGACACGCCGCCTTCCACGGACGTTCCGGTCTGGCCAATCGTTCCCAGCTCGCCTTCAACCGAAACACCTACCGCATGCGCCAGCTTGACCACTTCGCGGGTCAGCGCCACGTTCTCTTCATACGGCAGCAGCGAGCCATCAATCATCACCGAGGTAAATCCACACTGAATTGCCCGCAGGACATGCTCTACCGAAGCGCCGTGATCCAGATGCAAAGTAAAGGGGACCGGGCTACGCAGGGTGATATCTCGCACATAGCTAAAGAACGCATCGCCGAGGAAATCATGTTCGCTGGGGTGAATGGAGATAATCGCTGGGGTGTTGGTCGCTTCCGCTTCTTCCACCACCGCACGCACAAAGCAGCTATCCGCTACGTTGAATGCGCCGATGGCAAAACCGTGCTGACGGGTCGGTTGCAGTAATGCTTTCATCGAAACTAACATGTTAATTCTCCAGTTTCAGGGTGTAGAAAGCCCTGCCAGTGCGTCATCGCAGAGGCATAAAAGGCGTTACAGAAAATGAATCAGGCCTGGTCGATAGCGCCGCTGGCCTGTAGATACGGAATAATGGCTTCCTCGCAGGCCTGCTCCATCAGGGCCAGGGCATCAACAAGTTCGCAGGATGTGTCGCGACACAAGGTGTGCAATAGCGCGGCCTTTCCGGCTTCGAAGACCGCCGCGCCAACATTAATCTTGGCGACGCCAAACGTCGGGCAACGCTGTAGCTGGTCAAACGGCGTCCCGCTACCGCCATGCAGCGCCAGCGGCACCGTTGATAAACGGGCAATTTCCTCCAGCCGTTGAAAATCAATGGCTGGCGTTACGCCCGGCGCGTACATACCGTGCGCCGTACCGACCGACACCGCCAGTAAATCAATCCCGGTCTGTTGGATAAATGGCTCCACGTCAGCGGCCTGAGTCATCAAATCAGCGTTAGCGGCATGGTCATAGCGCGGGGCGTCGGCCAGGTGGCCCAGCTCGCCTTCCACGCACAGAGAAACGCTGGCTGCGAGCTCGACCACCGCCCGGGTCTGGCGAATGTTTTCTTCCAGCGCAAAGGCGGAGGCGTCGATCATTAACCCGCTGAATCCGGCGCGAAAAGCCTGGCGAATGCGTACAGGATCCTTTCCATGATCTAACGCCAGCGCGATCGGTACCGAAGCTTCCTCTGCCAGCGCTTTGACCACCGCCGCCGCTATCGGTGCCGGAAAATGGTCCAGATGCCCCTGATACAGATTCAGAATAATGGGCGCACGGTGTTTCTCTGCCACCCGCACCGCCGCACGGGCGCTTTCCAGGTTCATACAGTTGATAGCCAGCAGTGCATACTGCCCGCGCCAGGCTTTCGTCACCATGCTTTTCATATCGGCAAACATACGACCTCCGGTTATTCCAGGGTGAAGGTGATCTCTTCGTCTTTCAGCTTTTGATCGCTGAGCTCATCAAACTCTTCGTCACGCTCGGTCACCGGTTTCTTCCACAGCGATAACATGACGCCGCAAATCACCGTCCCGATCCCCAGCGCCAGGCAAAACAGCAGCGGATGCGTAAAGAGTGGAACCACAAACATGCCGCCGTGCGGTACCGGGCTTTCAACGCCCCATACCATAATCAGGCCACCCGCTATCGCCGAGGCCACCACGCAGGAGCCCACCACGCGCAGCAGATCACGCGCCGCAATCGGAATAACCCCTTCGGTTATCATGCAGATCCCCATCGGGAATGCCGCTTTCAGCGCCTCACGTTCCGCACGGGTGTACTTGTGACGCGTGAGCAGGAAGGAGAGCGTAATGCCGAACGGAGGGATTATCGAACCAACAAACTTCACCGCTTCGGGGCCATACACGCCGCTGACCAGCATGCCGTCAGCGAACAGTGACATGGTTTTATTCACCGGACCGCCGAAGTCGAATGTCGCCATTGCGCCGAGAATGGCGCCCATCAGGAAGCGTGACCCGCCTTGCATGGACTCCAGCAGATGAATTAGCGCATCCTGCAGCCAGGCTATCGGCTTGCCAATCAGCGTCATCATCAGCAACCCGCCGATGACGGTGCTCAATACGGGCAGCACCATGATGGGCATCAGACCCTGCATCGACTGCGGTAAACGGATATAGCGTTTGAGCAGCAGGACGGTATAGCCAACCAGGAAGCCGCCCAGCATCCCGCCAATAAAACCGGTATGAATTTCGCCGCAGACAAAGCCGACAATCAGACCCGGCGCAAATCCGGGGCGATCGGCAATGGAGTACGCAATCGCCGCGCTAATCAGCGGCACGATTAACCCCATCCCCCAGCCGCCAATCTGATTGAGCATCCAGGGGATAGTTCCTGTTTTTTCACCCACGTTAGTACCGCCAAGTATTTGTCCGAGGGCAATACAGATCCCGGCGGCTACAATTAACGGGATCATCCACGAGATCCCCGTTAATAAATGTTTTTTTATTTCCTGAGATAGCGGAATTTTATTTTCACTCATGTGAAATCCCTCCAGAATGAGGATCGCTACTGGTTATTATTAACTAATGATTTTTCGACCTTTTCAAGAAACTGAATGGGCGATTTTATGACGATTTCGGTTTTTACTCGCACAATGCGTTTATTTGAGAAGCGTTCCTCCCCTTTTATTTTGACATCGACGGCAAGAATCACGACATCCGCGGCAGAAATATCATCTGCCAGCAGTTCGTTTTCCGTACCGATGGTGCCCTGGGTTTCAACTTTTATATTATGCCCAAGCGCTTTAGCACCTTTAATTAATTTTTCACGGGCAATATAGGTGTGCGCAATACCCGCCGTACAGGCGGCAACACAAACAATATTCATAACATGCTCCACATTTTATTTAGCAGACGTTGGATTCAGCATATTGGCTAAACAGCTCAATAATTTTCTGTGGACTACTTTCAACTAAGAGTTGTTCAATAATGTCATCATCCGCTAGCGCGCCGGCAACCTGCGAGAGCAGACGAATATGGGTAGTGTTTTGATCTTCAAGACGTACGGCAAACAGAATGATGCAGCGCACATTGCTGCCGTCCAGGGTTTCCCAGGGAATATCCTGACGGGTACGACCAATCGCCAGGGTGGTATTAACCACCGCCGAGGATTTCCCGTGGGGGATCGCAATATGATTTTCGAAGCCGGTCGAACCCTCGGATTCACGCTGCCAGACATCCTGAATAAACGTTTCCCGGCAGCTAATTGCCCCATCCTTTTGCAGAATATCAGTAAGTTCCTCAATAGCCTCCGTTTTGTTCGTAGCCTTCATATCCAAAATAACGCGATTTGTATTGAGAATTTTCGTGATGTCCATCAATCATACCTCATGGAGTTCAGACATTAATTTTCAACGACCAGCGATGTCGCCCGATGTAATTTTTCCGTAATAACCGTTTCCGTTACCCGCTTAATATCCGCATCATTGAAAAAGGCGGTGACATAGACAACCGGCATGGCAATGGCGGGTAAATTAATGGTCGATACCACCAGCTCAATATCGTCCGTCAGTACGGAGGGCAAACTGCCAGCTGACACCACGCCGACAATTGTCCAGTCCGGAAAGGCGCGCAGAATGCGGCTCTTGAGTAAATGCGAAGTGCCAATCCCGGTTGAGCAGACTAACAACACCCGCTTACGCGCTATCTGGCGCTCCATTGCGGCCTGAAAATGGACGGTTAAGTATCCCACCTCATCTTCCGAAACGGCCCGCTCGCCCCAACCGCAAAATACCCGATTCACCGCACACTGGGTCAAACGCCAGACGTCCTGCAACTCGCCTTTGATATCCTCCAGTAGCGGATTACGAATGCGGATCTGGTAGTTCAGGCGGTTAATCAGCGGCTTAATATGGATCAGCAACCCGTCATACAGCGCAGTATCCTGGCTGAGATCGCTGTCGACCATCTCGGCGAAGATGGCAATCAGTCGATGGGTAATCAAGCGCGCTTCGTCACTGGAGTGCATATGACCAATCACGCTCACATCATTATGTTCCTCAATCACCACGCCGGACGAGATAATATATTGATAGATAAACCAGACCTCGTCTTCCGGCAGCGGGTGAGCGATGCGTTTTTCGATATGCTGAATCATACGACTGGCAATAGAAAAAATATTCTCGTCGCATGAGGTGATGTTTTCATCTTTTCTCGGCAGCGCATTTCCGCGTGTGATGCGGTACATCATGATCAAAATATGGGTGAAGATATTGACGTAATAAGGCTCCCCCAATGACCAACACAGGTCGTTCTCCATTTCCTGCAGCAGCGTCTGGACAAATAAAACGTCTTCCTCGCCGAAGTAATGCACCAACGCTTTATAGCTGCCGGGATCAAGACGCGAATACACCATGCTGCCGGGTTCATTATGGTTAATAACACCGTTAATCAGCGATGCCATCGCCTGGCGCACGCTGCTCTCACTACCTTCAATGTGCGTGCCGCTTTGACTGCGGATAAGCGATAACCCCAATGGCGTTATCCAGGATTCAATCACTTTCAGATCGTTAACAATCGATGCGCTACTAATAAAATAACGCTCAGATAATTTACTGATCGACGTTTCATGCGGCGTTTCGCTTAATAATTGCGATGCTATCTTAACGCGCCGCGAATTACTCATCATACCGTCAGTATCATCACCCTCGTTCCCTAATAACTGGTCCAGATACAAAAGGTCTGTAATATTATCGGCACTTAATATTACGCCTGCGCCAGTACGTTTATCGATGGCTATTTTCCATTCCGCTAACCATGGTTCCAGTAACCGCAGATCGCGCTGCACGGTTTTCTCTGAAACCGATAAATATTCGGCAATTTTCAGCAGCGTGACATATTCCTTCCGGGACAGGAGGAATTTTAATAATCTGTTTTGTCGCGAGGTAATCATTTGCATTATTTACCCTTATCACACACCAGATTAAATATCTAAAGAAGCGTTTATGCTCCACGTGTAATCCGTGATGATAAATATAAGAGGACTACGATGCGCCAACAATACTAAATCGTGTCCTGTATTCCGGACAGAAATAAGACAAAACGGGGAAATAGTGAGATATTTACGGCGCAGATCACATTTTTTACGGGAATTAGAGTGATAGCGCTCGCAAATATGGGTAGGTAAAATTTTAAGTCAGAATATTTTTGATTTTCAGATCTGGAACGCTGCTCGCAGCGTGGGCCGGATAAAACACATCCGGCACCACGTAGACTGAATTTACAGGGTAATCGTCAGAGTATCACCTTCAGGCGCTACCACTACGCCCTGCTCACTGCCGGCATATGAACCGCCCTTCACGCCGCTAATTTGCGGAATATTACGCAGGCACAACGTCCAGTTACGCGCTTCACCGCGACCTTGTACGGTGATGGTTTTACCCGCACGTATCGCCTTCAGCGTGAAGATAACCGACCCGTCAGCAGCCGGGACCTCACAGACCGCTTCCCTATCCTCTTGCAAATGGAACAACTGGAATGCGGTCCCTTCATGCCAGGCATAGTCCGGCTTCTGGTTATTACTGCCCAGCGCCAGCAGGGTGTTGTCGCGCACGTACACCGGCAGACTGAGGAAGTCATGCTGCTGTTTGTACCAGCGGCAGCCCTGCACTTCGTCGTTGTGCCACAGATGCGTCCAGCGGCCTTCCGGCAGATAAAACTGCACGTTACCGGCTTCGGAGAAGACTGGCGCCACCATTACCGAATCACCCAGCATATACTGGCGATCGAGATAGTCGCATGCAGGATCGTCCGGGAACTCCAGCATCATGGCGCGCAGCATCGGCGTGCCGTGTTCGTTCGCCAGCGCGGCCTGACGATACAAATACGGCATCAGGCGGCACTTCATTTCGGTGAAATAACGCACCACATCGCAGGACTCTTCATCGTACGCCCATGGCACGCGGTAGGATTTGCTGCCGTGCAGGCGGCTATGGCTGGAGAGCAGCCCGAATGCACACCAGCGCTTGTAGACGTCCGCCGGGGCGGTGTTTTCGAAGCCGCCAATGTCGTGGCTCCAGAAGCCAAAGCCGGAGAGACCAATGGATAAGCCGCCGCGCAAGCTTTCGGCCATGGATTCATAGTTGGCGTAGCAGTCCCCGCCCCAGTGCACCGGAAACTGCTGCGCGCCCACGGAGGCGGAACGGGCGAACAGCACCGCCTCTTCTTCTCCGACGGTCTCTTTCAGCACGTTCCACACCAGTTCGTTGTAGATGTAGGCATAATGGTTGTGCATTTTCTGCGGGTCTGAGCCATCAAACCACTGCACATCCGTTGGAATGCGTTCACCGAAATCAGTTTTGAAGCAGTCCACGCCCATCTCCACCAGACCTTTCAGCTTGTTGGCATACCATTCGCAGGCTTGCGGGTTGGTGAAGTCGTAAATTGCCAGCCCCGGCTGCCATTTATCCCACTGCCACAGGGAACCGTCCGGGCGTTTGAGCAGATAACCTTTCTCTTTCAGCTCCTTGAAAACAGGTGATTTCTGACCGATGTACGGATTGATCCATACGCAGACTTTCAGCCCTTTCGCTTTCAGGCGCTGAATCATGCCTTTCGGGTCCGGGAAGGTCACCGGGTCCCACTCGAAGTCACACCACTGGAAAGCCTTCATCCAGAAGCAGTCGAAGTGGAAAACGTGCAGCGGTAGATTGCGCTCGGACATGCCGTCGATAAAGCTGTTCACCGTCGCTTCGTCATAGTTGGTGGTAAACGAGGTGGTCAGCCACAGGCCGAACGACCAGGCGGGCGGTAGTGCTGGACGACCGGTAAAGCGGGTATAGCGATCCAGCACCGCTTTCGGCGTCGGGCCGTCGATGACGAAATATTCCAGATACTCGCTTTCGACGCTGAACTGCACTTTCGATACTTTCTCAGAGCCAATTTCAAACGATACGCACTGCGGATGGTTCACCAGCACGCCGTAGCCACGGTTGGTGATATAAAACGGGATGTTCTTGTAAGACTGCTCGGTACTGGTGCCGCCATCGCGGTTCCAGGTCTCTACCGTCTGCCCATTACGCACCAACGCGGTAAAGCGCTCGCCCAGCCCGTACACCGTATCACCGACGCCCAGATCCAGGCGCTCGAACATGTAATTGCGTCCGCTGTTGGCGTCCTGTACATAGCCGTTGTTTTTCAACTGGCTGCCGGTAATGCGTTCACCGTTACGCAGGAAATCCAGCGACCAGAACTCGCCTTTGGTGACGCGAACGCTCAAATTACCGCTCTTCAGCTCAGCGAACTTAGCGGTGTTCTGCATCTCAACGTTTACGTCCTGCTGCACGTTCAGCGGGTAATGCGGACCGGTATCCAACGCGCCCTGGAAGTGTTCCATCCGGACACCCACCACGCCTTCCTGCGGCGAAAAAAGGCGCAGCGTGAACAACGGGGTATCGAGTTGCCAGGTCCGTTCACGTACGTCACGCGGCGCAACGTAGACCAGCATCTCATTACCTTGCTGTTCAACCTCGAACACCTGGACAGGGTTAATCACATTCAGGCCGGGCTGAATCAGCCAGTTTCCGTCGCTAATTTTCATAATCGGTTCCTTAGTTCTGTAATTCTTTCGTCGTAAAATCTTGCTGATTACGGTGCGCACCCTGCGCCAGCTGACGCATAATTTCAGTCAGATACGGGGTTTTCAGGGTGTAGAAGCGTTTGGCAATCACGGCACTCAGCAGGTAGCAAATAGCCGGAATAAGGGTGAACAATGCAATGATGATGGTGATGGTGGCGCTGTTTTGCGTTTTCGCCGCGGCATCGTAGCCACCGCCTGCCAGCATCCAGCCGATCAGCGCCCCGCCAAGCGCCAGACCCAGCTTGAGCACGAACAACGTTCCCGCAAAACTGATGCCCGTCAGACGTTTGCCGTTACACCACTCGCCGTAATCAACGGTGTCGGACATCATTACCCACTGGATTGGCGTTACGAGCTGATGCAGGACGCCAATCACGAAGATAAAGACGAACATGGTGATGTTGGCGTGCATCGGCACGAAGAACATCGCCACGCTGATGACGGCCAGCAGGGCATTCGTCCACCAGAAAACGCTGACTTTGCATTTCCAGTCAGTCAGCGGTTTTGCCAGCGCAGAGCCAATCAGATTGCCGACGCAATAGGTGGTAAGGAAAGCGACAAATACTTCCGGTGTGCCCAAAATCCAGGTGACGTAATACATCATCGCGCCGCCGCGAATGCAGACCGCCATAATGTTGAGGATGGTGAGCAAGCCGACAATGCGCCACTGGTCGTTCTGCCAGATATCACGCAGGTCTTCACGCATTGAATTGTTGGTTGGCGGCGCTTCAACACGTTCTTTGGTGGTGAAAAAGCAAAATGCGAGCATCAGGAACGCCACAACCGAGAGCACTGCGATTCCCCCCTGGAAGCCCAGCGCCTTATTTTCGCCGCCAATCAGCTTTACCAGCGGCATCATCAGGACGGTGGAGAGCATGCCGCCCGCCGTCGCCAGCACAAAGCGCCACGACTGCAGGGAGATGCGCTGCGTCGGGTCATTGGTGATCACGCCGCCCAGCGCGCAATAAGGGATATTGACCACGGTATAAAGCAGGGTTAGCAGCGTGTAGGTGATGACGGCATAAATCATTTTGCCGTGCAGGCTGAAGTCCGGCGTGCTGTAGGCAAGCACACAAACCAGACCAAACGGCAGCGCGCCAAACAGCACCCACGGACGAAATTTCCCCCAGCGTGAACGGGTACGGTCAGCAAGCAGCCCCATGCAGGGGTCTGAGATGGCATCCAACGCGCGGGCCAGTAAGAACATGGTGCCGACAAAGCCGGCTGGGATACCAAAGATATCGGTATAAAAGAACATCATATATAACATGACATTATCGAAGATGATGTGGCTGGCGGCATCGCCCATGCCGTAGCCAATCTTCTCCTTAACAGACAGAATCTCACTTTTCATTACGCATCCTTGTTTGCACTTTCACACGCACTGGTACCGGTTACAGTTCTTGTAAACCATCCCTGTGAGCGCGGGTATTGCGATATCTCGTTATCAAATTACGATTCTTGTTTTCTGTGATCAGGGTAGCGTCTAAAAATGTGTCCAAGTGTAAGTAATGGATTTTGCGAGGATTTATTTGAAACGGGTCATGGTATGGAGAAACGGAAGTTAAAAAAGTGAGTGAGGGGGTGTGGAAACCCGAGGAAGTAGCTATAATGCGCCCCGCCTCCATGTAGCAATCGAGGCGCGGAAGATCGTCATCTCCGGTGAGGTGGCTGGACTTCAAATCCAGTTGGGGACGCCAGCGTTCCCGGGCAGGTTCGACTCCTGTGATCTTCCGCCAAATTTCCTCCTCACCCATCCGAGAAAGTCTTAAAAACCCTTTATTTTCAATCACCGTTGTAGATTAATCATCCGTAGCAGTCCGACAAGATCTCCCTGAATCCATGAAAAATATGTATAGTGATGTGTATAGATTTTTTATACGCATTTTTGGCTTATACACATGGCACTTACAGATATACAAATCAAACGAGCAAAGCCCCAAGACAAGCCATACACATTGAACGACGGGCAAGGCCTGTCATTGCTTATCAATCCCGATGGCTCGAAGGGCTGGCGTTTCCGTTTCCGCTTTGCCGGAAAAGCGCGGTTAATGTCATTTGGCAGCTACGACCTTGTGAGCCTAGCTGAAGCACGTGAGAAGCGTGAGATCGCTCGTAAGCAAGTTGCCAATGGCATTGACCCGGTTGAGGAACGCAAAGCCCAGAAACTGGTTCAGCAGCTCTCCACTGAAAACTCATTCGAAGCTATATGTCGAGAATGGCACGCCAACAAAGCTGACCGCTGGACAGTGGCCTATCGCGAAGAAATCATTAAGACATTTGAACAAGATGTGTTCCCGTTCATTGGTAAACGCCCTATCAGTGAAATCAAACCGTTAGAACTGCTTGAAGTATTGCGACGAATAGAGAAGCGTGGCGCACTTGAGAAAACACGTAAGGTGCGTCAGAGGTGCGGTGAGGTTTATCGCTATGCAATCATAACTGGCCGCGCTGAATACAATCCTGCGCCTGATTTAGCCATCGCTCTGGCTGTTCCTAAGCAAAAACATCATCCATTTCTATCTGCCGAAGAATTGCCTCATTTTATTCAGGATCTCGAAGCGTATACCGGTAGCATCATCACCAAAAATGCTACGAAGATAGTCATGCTGACTGGTGTAAGAACGCAGGAGATGCGCTTTGCTACGTGGGAAGAAGTAGACCTCGAAAAAGGTATATGGGAGATACCAGCGGAACGTATGAAAATGCGTAGACCTCACATTGTGCCTCTATCTGCTCAGGTGATTGACCTTTTCAGACAACTCAAGCCTATTACAGGTCATTATCCCTTCATTTTTATAGGTAGGAACAATCGGACAAAACCCATCAGCAAGGAAAGCGTAAATCAAGTAATCGAGCTCCTCGGCTATAAAGGAAGAGCTACAGGACACGGTTTTAGACATAGTTTATCGACAATATTGCATGAGAAAGGCTATAACAGTAATTGGATAGAGTTGCAGCTGGCGCATGTTGATAAAAACAGTATAAGAGGCACTTACAACCACGCGCAGTACCTCTTACAACGGAAAGAAATGCTTCAGTGGTATGCTGATTTTTTAATGTAAGGAACCCATATGTCTTATTTTACTAACACAGCGGTAAATATCGAAGGTAACAGAAAGTTAAGAACCCCACAAATTGAGGCTTATATAAAAATAAGGGATTTTTTCAGCAATCCGGGTCAACGTGAAGCTCTCGTGGTTCTACCTACAGGTACAGGTAAGAGTGGATTAATCTCTATTGCACCTTACGGGGTATCTCAAAAAAGAGTGTTGATTATTACACCTGGCCTTGTTACTAAAGATAGTATTCGAAAGACGCAAGAAGTGTTAGAAGATAACTTTTGGATAAATTATGATATTGTCTTCAGCAGTAAGGATATTCCAGTTGTCAGTGAATATGTACCAGACATATCTCCTGAACACTTAGAGAAAAGTCATATTATATTTTCTAATATACAACGCATATCAGGTAACAGAAAAAGCGCACTCATTAATCGAGTTCCAGAAGACTTTTTTGATTTTATCATCGTTGATGAAGCACATCATGCCCCAGCACAAAGCTGGCGTGATGCACTTAAGTATTTCTCTACTGCAAAAGTTTTACATGTTACAGGGACTCCTTATCGTGGTGATGCTCAAGAAGTTCCAGGAGAGAAAATTCATGAAACACCGTTATCAGAAGTAATGAGGGCAAAGTATGTCAAATGGTTAAGAAAAGAAACTGTTAATGCTCATGAGCTGTATTTTACGACTCCAGATATACCTAATAAAAAACTTACTAAAGAAGATATTTTAGAATTTAAAGATAAAGAATGGATTGAAAAAAGTGTCGCGCTCTCACCTGAATGTTCAAATGATGTGATTGAGCATAGTATTTTGAAGTTAAATATACTTAAAGAAGCGTCTCCTAATGTCCCACATAAAATCCTCGCTGTAGGATGCAGCATTACGCATGCCGAAGATTTAGCTAAATGGTATGAGGCAAAAGGTCTGCGTGTAATTATTGTTCATAGTGAAATGGATGATGAAATAAAAGCAGATGCTTTTCTTAACATTGAAAATCATAACGCAGATGTTGTTATTTCAGTAAATATGTTAATGGAAGGCTACGATCATAAATATTTGAGTATACTGGCAATATTCAGACCTTATAGAAGTCTTAACGCTTTTGCTCAAGTCGTAGGTAGAATTCTACGTGCAATTCCTGACAAGGAGATTACGGCATTTGAAATAGATAATAATGGGGTCGTAATTTTCCATGAAGAAATAGGGTTAAACTCGATGTGGGAAAACTTCCAGAGCGAGGTAGATAGAGCCCGTAGAACCATCAATCGAGAATATACGTTTACTGATGATGATTATAGAGAAAGAGAAAGTTTCTTAGCTGGTGTAGCAAGTGAAGGCGCCTATATCAGTGATCAAGACTCTTATTTGGAAGATATTGATTTTAATTCTTTATTCGAAGAGAAAAGAGCTGAGATAAATAAAACAGTTGATGAGCAGTTAGAGAAGTTTAAGAAGGCAAGCCTTGATGCAGGACTAACGCTACCTGAAGACACTCTGGAATTATTTAAAAGAAACTTAGTTGAACAAGAATCCAGAAAGGCTGCAGGTGTAATAGACCAAGACCTATTAGAAAAAAGGCCGCACCTTGCTCGTAAAAAAATGAGAGAAATCTTAACCGCAAAGATTAAGGAAGAGGCATCTAACCTTCTGATAATAAATGGACTTGATGAGAAAGGACGAGAGTTACAACCTATTTTTTCACCACACCTTAGGAATTTACAGACAACTGATGCAAATGATGCTATTATTGTAAAATTCATTTTGGGTAAATTGTACAGACAATTTGGTCCTGTAAAAGAACGAGATAACCAAACTTTGCAGAATTCCATTAATGCAATACCTGAAATTTTAGATGAAGTATCGAGGATGTTAAAATGATTAATGTAGCTCAAATTTTGAAGAATTTAGCTGCCTTTTGTTCAGTAAAGGGTGTGCAACCTGACGAACTCATAACAGCTATATTTGAAAAAGAATACAAAAAGATTGAAACATATAAGGTCAATTCTTTTATTTATTTCATCATGAATTATTGCGAACACATTGATGATGAAGAAAACATTATTTCCATGCGTTATATTTATGACGAGAATCGATCGCTCGTAAAAATAGAGCAAAAGATAAATAATGGACGTTACTCTATCCAATGGGATAGAAATGACGCACTGAAAAAATACATAATGAATCAACTTTCTGATCTCCCGCATCAGAAAAGAGAAGACGTCTATCAATTAATTTTAGAAAACCTGCCTGTTGATGCAGGTTTCTCCTTACCCCCGAAATTAAAACTTGTCAGCTAAGTTATTATTTCACTAAAGGCACCTTTCGGTGCCTTTTTCAATGCTAATTCCAAAAGCCTCAAACATACCTCGTAATCTATAAAAACCATTTTTACTCCCGCCCCCTACATTATGCATAATATCAACATGCTCTAGCGCGCAATGCTCTCCCCGCCACGCCTGCCCGCTTAATGGGCCGCTTTTAATGCAGGTGCAAAGGTGGTCTCAGGCCGCGCCACGACTGGCGCTGGTCTGTCATGCCGGAGCGAAAAAACGCATGCAAAACCATGCACCTTATGGATGCATGGCTTATTTCGTTAAAAATAGCGGGATTTACGGGGATTTTTTGACAGGCTACTGCGCGGCCAGTTCGGCGCGTCGACGGGTGTAAATCATGTTCTGTGCAGGGGTGAATTTTTCACGATTATCATCCCGCGAAGGCGCGTCAGGCCTGTATCCGATGGCCGTTAAAATATCTTTATCCTGTGCAGAATAATTAATTTCATTTTCAACGGTCAGCCAGACGGAAAGAGCTTCTCTCAGGTAAGAGACTGAACGGTCAAGCGCGCGATTTTTTATCATCGCGGGCTGGTTTTTAATCCCCATCAGCTCCGGTGCCAGTGCGGCGGCCAGCTCTGCGCCGTTCTGCTGCATAAAATCATGCAGCCGGTTACGGATGCTGATGCGCTGCACCTCCTCATGCGAGAAGATGTAGCGACCGGCGGCCTGATTAACTTCCCATTTTTTTACGTCAATCAGGTCACGCAGCATCTGTAATCTGCGGGAGCCTGATACATTGTCATCCAGCAATAATTCCTGATATTCCTGCATTGCGGCGGCCAGTTCGGTTTTACGGTTCAGCCACGCGGTTTTGTTCGTCTGACAGGCGTCATAGGCCTGCTGTAAGGTCAGAGTGGTCACGGGTTGTCTCTCCTGATTAATGGCGGAACGGCGAGCTGTAGCAGCCTTTTACCCGACGGGGTGCCATGGGGGCTGTCGGCACCGGCGCGGGTTTCTCATCGACGACCGGCGAACGTATCACTTCAAAGATGGACTCATGCGTTTTGAATGTCGCCGAGCAGTGCACATTCTGGCACTGCAGGTAACTCTCTTTGACGCTCTCAGACATATAGCGGCTGGTGCGAACGTGTGCCGCTGTGCGGCAGAAAGGGCAGCGCATCATGACAATAACCCCCGTGCTTTCAGGTCAGCTTCACGTTCCCACATTTTTTCCTGCCAGACTTTTCGCTGACCGGGCGTGGTCGCAACGTCATGTTCCATATGCGGCAGTGTGGAAGCCGACAGCCCTGTTTTAAACAGCACCGGTTCATCGGTCAGACGGATATTGCAGCCCTTTACGGCCTGTTCAAGCCATGCTTTCACCTGCTGCATCACAACTTTTTCCGGTTCGATATATCCCTGATGCCCGGTCGTATTAGCAAGCGGATTATTCAGAACCAGTATGTTGAGTTTCATTGCTCTGATGAGGGCACCGCAGCTTTCACGCAGGGCTGCATCAAGTTCATGCTCTGCATACTGACTGAGGACGCCGTGATGTGCCTGACGGTATGCTCTGGCCGTGCGGTCACAGGCTCCTTTGAGTCTGTCCAGCTCAAAAGATAGTACCTCGTTCATGCTGTCACATTCCTGCGCCAGTTCCCGCCGTGCCACGCGCGCCAGATGGCGTTGTTTCAGCTCATCGGTAATGACAGCACCACCGGCACGAAAGGCGGCGCGCCATGCGCCGGAATCATTGCCGTTTTCCTGCTCCAGTTCCTTTTTTTGTGCTTTCACCTGGCTGATGGCCGCCGTGGTTTCATTCATGTGTCGGGCATTAATGAGATGTTCCTCTCTGGCCGTCTCAAGCCGTTCCATTGCAGGTTTAAGGTAGTCGGGAATAACATCGGTATGAGTCATGTCGGGTCTCCTCTTCGTTTCAATCTGAGGAGATTCTGCCGCGCCGGACACAACAACACGATTCATTGCCGTTGTGGCAAAAATGGTACAAACAAACCTTAAAACCCGGCTGGCCAGAGAAAGGTCTCAGGAAAACCCTACTCACCGTTTGTTTTTTTACTTATAACTATTCACTACTGTTCACTGAAAAGAAAAAGATAAGTAATACAGCAAGATAAAGGGTGAATAGTTGGGGGTATAACTGTTCACCGACTGTTCACTACTATTCACCTTTTGCTTTTTGCCTGGGTTGTCGGATTTAGTCTTTTTTCCGATTAATTATGAGGAAATATATAAATGAAAGTAATTAAAGTTACTGCAATGTAATGCATTGATTTGCATCTGTTTGCCAGCATTTGCCATTGTTCAAAAATCGCTCTGTTGTGTGGTGAAGCACTACAAAATGACTTGTTGCTCTGAAGGAAAATATTCACAAAATAGAGAGCTACCCGAAGCCGGACGGACACGACCGGCACTGTATGGACTTTGTGAGGTAGCCCGATGCACACTGCTTTTTCTTCCCCGTCTTCTGCCCCTGCCGCGCCGCTGATGCCGGTCTCTGATGCCGTTCAGGAGCGCTTTATCCGCCTGCCTGAAGTGATGCATCTGTGCGGCCTGTCCCGGTCAACCATTTACGACCTCATCAGCCGCGAGGCTTTCCCGAAACAAATCAGCCTGGGCGGAAAAAACGTGGCGTGGGCGCAGTCTGAAATCACCGCATGGATGACTGACCGCATTGCCGAACGCAACCGGGGCTATGACGCATGATGATGACCGTTCAGCAAACAGCCCCTTTTTCTGGCTTGCTTCTTTTCGTCGTTTCCAGGTATAGTTTTCCCGCTGTCGCAAAATCGGCAGCCGGGATTTGCAGCCCGTGTAACTTATTGGCGACACAACACGCGCCGAGCGTGTTTTTTTATGTCGTTGCTCAGACACACCTATTTTTCGGGCTGTGGTGCTTACACCGTGGCTCCTGTCAGATAATGGTGGTCCGGGCGGGGCAGCCTTCGGGCTGGCCGGTTTCCAATAAGGCCGGTACTGCAAACCCCGTCCGGGCTACCACCCATGAGATTTGCAGCTCTGGTGGTGGCGATAACCGCTACTTATTGGAGATTGCCGCTATGGCTACGACCCTCACCCCGTCACACCCGCAGTTTGTCTTTGTGTTTGCCGGCGTTCGTCGTGCAGACCGTAAACCCCGTATCTGTATGCTTCGCACCGTTGCCGGTGATGAACACGCCGCACGTCTTTCCCTCGTTCGCGATTACGTCCTCTCGTTTGCTGGCCGTCTGCCGGTTGCGGAGGTGCGCGCATGAAACACACCACCATTACCGCCCGTGACCTCGAATGCCTTGAGCACATGCGCAACATCGGCCAGCTCGTCGGCGACCTGATGCAGGTACAGGACTGCGCCACCGTTCGTCGTGACCCGGCGCAGCACTTACAGCTCACCTCCGTGATTTACCTCATGACCGCCCAGCTCGACGGCGTGGTCGAACGCTGCAATCAGCAGTGGCTTACCGGGGAGGGTAACGTATGAAAAAGCCATTACCGCCCGTATTACGCGCCGCGCTGTATCGTCGCGCAGTGGCCTGTGCATGGCTGACCCTGTGCGAACGCCAGGACCGCTACCCGCACCTCACCCTCGACGCGCTGGAAAGCGCCATTGCCGCCGAGCTGGAGGGCTTCTACCTGCGCCAGCACGGCGAGGAAAAAGGCCGCCAGATTGCCTGTGCGTTACTGGAGGATTTAATGGAAGCCGGCCCCCTCAAAGCCGCGCCGTCGCTGTCCTTTCTCGGGCTGGCCGTGATGGATGAGCTTTGCGCCCGCCATATCACCGCACCGGTACTGCACTGAGGGAGAAAATAACCATGAAAATGAACGTAACAGAAACCGTAAAACAGGCGTGCGGCCACTGGCCGCGCATTCTCCCTGCGCTGGGGGTGAAGGTGATTAAAAACCGCCATCAGTCCTGCCCGGTGTGCGGCGGCTCTGACCGTTTTCGCTTTGACGATAAAGAGGGGCGCGGGACGTGGTTCTGCAATCAGTGCGGCGCGGGTGACGGGCTTAAGCTGGTAGAAAAAGTGTTTGGCGTGACCCCGTCAGAAGCTGCCGGGAAGGTGAACGCCGTGACCGGCAACCTGTCGCCGGTTGCCCCGGAAATGATTGCGGCCGCAGAGGCTGAAACTGAGGCCGACCGCAAAGCCGCCGCCGCGCTGGCCGTAAAACTGATGGAGAAAGCCCGACCGGCCACCGGCAATGCCTACCTCACCCGCAAGGGCTTCCGCGACCGGGAATGTCTGACGCTCACCGTCATGCATAAAACCGGCGGCGTGACGTTCCGCGCCGGTGATGTGGTTGTCCCGCTGTATGACGATACCGGCGCACTGGTAAACCTTCAGCTTATCAATGCTGACGGTCTCAAACGCACCCTGAAAGGCGGTCAGATCAAAGGGGCATGTCATGTCATCGAAGGGAAAAAACAGGCCGGAAAACGCCTGTGGATTGCAGAGGGGTATGCGACCGCACTCACCGTCCATCACCTGACCGGGGAAACCGTCATGGTGGCGCTGTCCTCCGTGAACCTCCTTTCTCTGGCGAGCCTTGCCCGTCAGAAGTACCCGGCCTGTCAGATTGTCCTCGCTGCCGACCGCGACCTTAACGGCGACGGCCAGACAAAAGCCGCAGCGGCCGCAGAAGCCTGTGAGGGCGTTGTTGCCCTGCCGCCGGTGTTTGGTGACTGGAATGATGCGTTTATGCAGAAAGGCGAGGAGGCCACGCGGAAAGCGATTTATGACGCCATCCGGCCTCCGGCTGACAGCCCTTTCACTACCATGAGCGAGGCGGAATTTACCGCCATGAGCACCAGTGAAAAGGCAATGCGGGTGCATGAACATTACGGCGAAGCGCTGGCCGTGGACGCGAACGGTCAGCTCCTGTCCCGTTATGAGGCCGGGATATGGAAAATCATTCCGCCGTCGGACTTTGCACGCGACGTGGCCGGGTTGTTCCAGCGTCTGCGCGCCCCGTTCTCGTCGGGAAAAATTGCCTCGGTGGTGGAGACCCTGAAACTGATTATTCCGCAGCAGGATACACCAGCGCGACGGCTGATTGGCTTTCGCAACGGCGTGCTTGATACCAAAAGCGGTATATTCAGCCCGCACAGCAAAACGCACTGGCTGCGCACCCTGTGCGACGTGGATTTCACCCCGCCAGTGGAGGGGGAAACGCTGGAGACGCACGCGCCGAATTTCTGGCGCTGGCTTGACCGTGCCGCCGGTGGCAGACCGGAAAAACGCGACGTGATACTTGCCGCCCTGTTTATGGTGCTGGCGAACCGCTACGACTGGCAGCTCTTTCTTGAGGTGACCGGGCCGGGAGGGAGCGGGAAAAGTATTCTGGCCGAAATTGCAACGATGCTCGCCGGGGAAGAAAACGCCACGTCGGCGACCATCGAAACGTTGGAATCACCGCGTGAACGTGCCGCACTGATTGGTTTCTCGCTTATCCGTCTGCCTGACCAGGAAAAATGGAGCGGTGACGGGGCAGGACTTAAGGCCATCACTGGCGGTGATGCTGTATCGGTCGACCCGAAATACAAGGATGCGTATTCCACTCATATTCCGGCGGTGATTCTGGCCGTGAACAATAACCCGATGCGCTTTACCGACCGCAGCGGCGGCGTTTCCCGTCGCCGGGTGATCCTGCATTTCCCGGAGCAGATTGCCCCGGAAGAGCGCGACCCGCAGCTCAAGAACAAAATCGCCCGCGAGCTGGCCGTGATTGTGCGCCAGCTAATGCAGAGGTTCAGCGACCCGATGACCGCCCGCGCACTGCTCCAGTCACAGCAGAACTCCGACGAGGCGCTCAGTATTAAACGTGATGCCGACCCGACATTTGATTTTTGTGGTTACCTTGAAGCACTGCCGGAGCCTGAGGGTATGTATATTGGCAATGCAAACATCATTCCGCGTCAGCCGCGCCTGTATCTGTATCATGCCTATCTGGCGTATATGGAAGCCCACGGCTACAGGAATACCCTGAGCCTGACTATGTTCGGTAAGGGGTTGCCAGCCATGCTGAAAGAGTACGGGCTAAATTATGAGAAGCGCCGAAAAAATCAGGGCATACAAACCAATCTCACGCTAAGAGAGGAAAGCAACGCCGACTGGTTGCCGAAATGTGATAACCCCATAACGAAATAACCTACCCTGACCGGCAATCGCCGGTCTTTTTTTACCTGCAAAACGGCAAAAGTGAACGGTAAAGTGTTCACTGTTCACCAACCATTCACCGTGTAACATAATGATTTCAATGAACAAAAATACACAGTGAACAGTGTGAACAGTTTTTCTAAAAAAAAGTTTTTTTCTGAGGTCTGTCACTGGTGACTTATCAATAGATAGTTTGTCAGTCCAGCAAATGTGTATAGAGATGTGTATAAAAAATAGAATGTAAATATTAAAATCCCAATAAATACATGACATTAAGCCACATATCGAACTCCTGTGATCTTCCGCCAATTATAATAATATTTAATTCCTAATTAAGATTATATCCATTAATTAATACCATTTATATCTATAAATTTCACAGGTGAAATAATGAGTGGTTTATTCGGCATGGAATACAAAGATATTGTAATGACAGCAGCAGTAATAATTGGCCCCATACTTGCTGTAGAAATACAAAAAATATTAGAGCAATTTCGTGAAAAAAAACAAAATCGCTTATATATATTTAGAACTTTGATGTCAACCAGATCACAAAGACTCCATAGAGATCACGTACAAGCACTAAATATGATTGATATCGAATTCTACGGACGGAAAATTCCATTAATTAAGACACGGTATCAAACAAGCAGAGAGCAGGCAGTAACCCATGCCTGGAAAAGCTATAACAATCACTTAAACAAAGCAAAAGAATACCCTGATATAAATATATGGATATCAAAATCCGATGATTTATTCACCGAGCTTTTATATACGATCGCACAAGCCATGAATTATGACTTTGATAAAGTACAATTACAAAGAGATTGTTACAGACCGATAGCTCATGGAGATTTAGAAACCACTCAAGCTAACATATTAAAAGGTCTTGAAGATATATTTTCTGGTAAAAGTTCTTTACCAATGAGTATAACGAATATCCCTTTCAACGGGACAAATACAAGGGATCAGGAAGCTCAGATGGGTAGCCAAGACCTTGATAGTAATAAGCCCTAACCTTTTGGCTCAATTCCTTTATGACGCAGCTCCTCTCTCGCCAGTTCCTTTAACCAACTGGCGAGACTTACCCCTTCTTCTGCCGCCACAGCATCCAATTGCTCCTTCAATGCCGGATCAATACGCATTTTGAACTGCGGTGATTGACCGCCGCCTTTTGGTTTTTTTTCGCGCGATATGATTGACATGGGGCCACCTATCCAATTATCTTAATCACATAGGAGGCCACCTAAAAACCTCCTACACTAGCAACGCCCCGATGTGCGGGAACACAGCCGGAGCGTCTAACCTCACCAACTATCAAGGAGTTGATTATGGCTGATTCGCATTCTACCCCAGACACCAACCAATCCGGAACCGAGCGTTCGCTAATTGTGGGATATCGCCCGAATGTTTTCGACAAATCCACGCCCAAAATCATTCTCTCCGGCAAGTGGCTACGCGCGGCGGGATTTGATACCGGGCAACAGGTTACCGTAAAAGTGATGAACGGTTGTATCGTCCTGATGGTCTATGGCGAACAGGAGCAACGGTTGCAAAATGAGCTGAAAGAGGCCAGTCAGAAGCTGAACAGAATCGAGAGCACACTGGCGACTCTCCAGTGAAATACGGCTGAACCTGCAAGCGGTACTTACAGGTTCAATTGGTGCCGGATGGCGCTTGCACTTATCCGGCCTACGGGCTGCATGCAACAAGTGACAACATTGCGGCTTTTTATTGCAGTTGTTCGGTTTTACCGAACAACTGCAATAACCATCATATTTCATACGTAATAAAGCCGCCGATCGGTTAATCAGCGGCTTTTCCATTACTCACTTACATCAGAAATTATATTTCACGCCAAGCATACCGCGGGTATCGCTGTAGCCTTTGTCGCCAACCTGTTGGGCCACGTTGCTCCATACGTTGAGGCGCGGAGTGATTTGACCTTCAACACCCACTTTCAGCTCGCCGATGTTCTTCGTGCCGCGCATGTCGTTTCTCACATCGTCCATCTTCACGCTGGCAGTCTGCGTGTTATGGATCCAGTTGGCTTCGACAAACGGCTGGAACTCGCGAGATTTACCGTCATCGATGGCGTTATGGCCGTTGATAAAAGCTTTCACGCCCAGGCGAGTCATCAGGTTGCCATCGGTGTCATCCTTCACGCGGGTCCCGTTCGCTTCGCGATGGCTGTCGGCCTGCACGTCCATCCACACCACCTGCGCTTTCGGTTGCAGCCAGTAGCTATTGCGCTCGCTTTCGCCCAGTTTAAAGCTGTAACCGGCTTCGACCGAGGCGGTGATACCGCTGGATTTATATTTCTCTGTCGCCTGCTCCTGACCCATCACTTTGTTATCAAACCAGTTGTATAGCGCCCAGGTATCTACGTAGGTGCCGGTCTTGTCTGCGTCATTGGCATACCAGGTGCCGTACAGCCCCACGCTGTAACCGGTGACCTGACCACGAGAGTGGTAGCCGGTCAGGCTGGACTGCGTGCGGTTCTGGCTGTTGGCATAACCTGCCATCGCGCCAATATGCCAGCGGTCGAGGCCATCGCTACTCCATTGCGCCAGATCGCCGCCTAACTGTAAGACGTAGCTGTTGCTTTGGGTTTTCAACTGCCCGCTACCGTCTTTGAAGCGGGTATGCGCGCCAACGTTACGCATCCACAGGCTGGTCACTTTTTTCTCGCCCGTCAGCATGTCGACGTACTGCGTTTCACCCAGACGATCGTGCAGTCGGGTCATGAACAGTGTGTTAGCGGCATAGTTGTTCGCCAGATAACTGCCGGCTTCCGGACGATACTGTTGCTCCGTGACCGGCGGAACATGAGGCTCTTCCGGCTCAGGAATAACCGGGTCCACAGGATCGATCGGGTCCGGGTCGACCGGATCAGGGATAATCGGATCAACCGGGTCCGGGTCTACGGGATCAGGGTCAACAGGGTCCACCGGATCGGGCGGAGCAGGAATGAAGCTGGTCAGATACCAGTTGCTGCCCTTCTGCACTACGTTATAGTCGTACGCCCCGGCGACAATACGGCTCGCTTTCTCAAATGTGCCGTCAGAGTTGCCAGCAACCTCGATTATCTCAATGCCTTCAACGGTCTGCGCCCCAGTACCGCCAATGTTGTTCACCGCCACAAAGGCATTACCCGTCGTGTTGCCGAGCACTGTCAACTTATTGGTTTCGGAGGCATCGTCATTCAGAACGGTATTGAAAACCAGTTTGCCGCCATTCCCGGTAAAATCTTCATTGATAGTTAGCGTCTGCCACGGTTCGCCGTCAGCATGGCCAAAGTTAACCACTGCCCCACTGTTCAGCGTCAGGTCGGTCAGCGTTGAGCTGTTGGTCATATTCCAGGTCGCATCGCTCATTTGCAGCGAGATGACCCCCGTCCCGGCGGTCGCGCTGGTGATATAAGACGCCCCGCTCCATAGCGAGTTGTCGGTCATGTTGAGCTTAATCGTACTGTTTTGCTGGGGCAGGCTGCTGGTCGCGTTTGTCCCTCCGGCAGCATGAAGATCTCCGTCGATAAGGAAGCGTCCACCGGCGGATCCGTCTACGGTGCCGCCCGTTTCGGTGCTGATGGCATAGCTTTCAGTACTGTGGTCGCCCACCATAGTAATCGCGGCGCCGCCGGCCAGGTTAATCGCCCCGCGTGAAATCGCAAACAGGCCGCGTGGCGCTTTGCTGTATGAAGCCGCTTTTCCAGAACTGTTCACGATAATGGTCGCGTTGTCGCCCAGGTTCACGGTCGCGTTGGTGGAATAGACCGCATGCGCGCTCGCGCCGTTAACCGTAATAGTGGCGTTATTACCCAGTTCCGTTTTAGAAGATGTGGCAGCATAAATGCCCGTTGAGGAGGCGCCAGACGTCTCGATGGTAGCGTCATTGCCAAGCAGGATTGAGGAACCGCTCTGCCCGGAGCGAAGACCTTCAGAGCCGTCGCCGGTCGTCACAATATGCGCACGATCGCCAACGACAATCGTATTTTTGGCAAGCGTCGCATCTCGCATGGCATTGGCGGTGATACCACGCCCCTGGTTACCCGTCGTTTTGATGTACAGATCATCACCGACGTAGATATTAGCCGAGCCTATCCAGCCCTGGCCTATTGCGTTATAACCGGCGTTAATACCGTCACCATCCTGACCGTCTACATAAATACTGGTGCGATCCCCGGTGATGATAAAGACCGGGTTATCCGGCGTATTGGCCCCATGCGTGCGGATACCGTCAACATCTTTACCATTATTGGCGGCATTCTTTGACTGGGTGCGGATCGTCAGGTCGTCACCAAAAATAACGCCCGGACTACCCGTCGCGCTGTTCTGAATAACAGTAACAGAGTGCTCAAAAGCTTCAGCACCGGGTCCATTTAACGTTAATCCATTACCATAAACAGGAATGGTGCCCGCACTCCACTGATAAACATAATTTGGCATGGCGCTGGTTTTAGCGAAATTGGCATTGGCCTGCGCAGGGATTATTGCCTGCAATTCCGGGGGCAGACTGCTAACCAGACCGCTGGAAGGAAGACTATCAACATCAACCCAGGCTGCATGGGCTGAAAATACCATAGACGTTAATGCGGCTGAAACCGCGATGGCAATACGAGAGTAAGATTTGGGATTTGGCATATTAGCCTCCTGCTATCAGGCGTAGAGCGTCCACCACATCGCAAGGATGTGAAATAATAAAAATCAGAAATGCGTTATAAAATATTCGATAGAATTTGATGAATACTATGGCCCAACTTATCTTCAAGCCGGAGCTTATAGACGTATATTTTCTTAATATCAATATTATCTATCTGGGTAATTTGCTGAATACTTTTTCCTGAGACAAATCGCTTCAGTAATATCATTTCTGTATAGTTGAGTGTGCGCCCTCGTTTACTGTTAGCGAGATGACCCGTAAATAATCGTCTCATCTTCTGATGCTGTACGTCATCATCATCATCAGAATATATAATGCCTTGTATTTTATTGCTTTTCGACAGCCAGTAATTGGCTAACGGCGCCAGGTTCCGGTCCGCAATCAAAACAATATGCATACCGCTATACGCCAGACGGTCAACCCATTTCGGGTCAGCGAACAGGCGCAGGTTGGGGAAGGAGAAATCCACAAAAATAAACCCGCGGGATAAATGGTTTTGATTATTAAGCAAAAGTTTTTCAATAACGCCTCGTTGTAAAAAACCGTTTCCCTCAGGCCAGATCGCAAAAGCGGCACGGTGACAGTAGCTGGCGCGTACCGCAGTATCCGGAAATAATTGACAGGATAATTCACAGCTTATGCAACGAATACTCTGTGATGGGGATCTGTTCATAAAAAATGACTCCTGTTATTTTTCCATAAATATTTCATCGGTAAATAAATGTGTCAATCCGACACGTATGACATTCCTTGTCAGTTAATAACAGCAACCCTAAAAAAATGTAATAAACTCTTGATGCGCTAATATGTACGTACGGTAAGCAATGCCATACCGCTAAGTTTTTTTGTGTTTTATCTCAGAATAACAATCTGGGCATTAGGAATTTTATGCATAAATTAAAACCCTAGGATAAATCTTAAAAAAGCACTATTTGCTAAAAAATAACCGCTGTAAAGGTTACTCGTTAATTACACAATTCAGATAACTCAATCACCCTTGTTGCTCTGTGGATAAATATAATGATAACCCAGATAAAACTGTAATGAATTCTCATTATTTAACATTAGCTAATTCCCACCTAAGAAATTAAGTTAATAACATATTGTATTTGAAGGATTTTTATCCCCTAAGTGAAATTCTTATCTTAGATCATGTACAAAGAGTGAGGCGTCTTATCGATTTGGATGTAAAATTTAAGGGGTGTGCAAGGACACGCTGTGATACGTTTTGGTTACTGAGGGCTGGGCAATTGTATCTTATCAATCAGTTGGTCGAATTTAATCCTGATAGCAAAAGTCTGGTCAATCGTCAGACCGGGCGCACAATACAACTCCAGCTCCCAGCTTCGCTCTGTTTTCTCTATTTAATTACTCACGCAAGTGACATTGTTTCCCAGAACACGTTGATGATAGTGGGTTGGGGAGAGAGAAATAATGTCACCAGCACCAACACGTTCTACCAGGCAATTCTGACGTTACGTAATGCGCTGGCGGAGGTGGGACTACCGCGTGATACGGTGAAAACTATTTCCCGGCGAGGGCTGAGATTGAATGAAAACACTCAGGTAGAAGTGATAACGGATCCTCAGAGTGACGTTTCCCAGTCACCGGTTATTGAGGAGCGCGCGCCTGCAAAGGTAATTCTTACCGCACCACAACAAACGACGCAGATCTCCTGGTGGAACATTTTATTTAGCGTTAGTGTTGTTATTGCCACTCTGGTTATCTGGCTGGTGTGGTATCAGACTCGCCCGGTTATGCCATTTAGTAAGTTTGTCTCTGTTTCCATGCAGATCCCTTCGCGGCAAAACTGCAAAATTTATTACTCTCCGAATGAGTACGACCAGCATGGCTATTTCAGTCTGATGCAACTTCATCCTTTTCTCTGTGAAAACAACAAACACGTGTTTCTATCCGGCTACCTCAAAGCAGAAAGGATGGTGGCATTTGTATGCGATAAAGATGCGCGGATTGATGCCCACGCATTTTGTACTACCCATTATTACTGGATGCGCGGGCAATGAAAAAATCACGCCACATAATCTTGCTCACTATTGGCCTGGCTACCTTGCTCGGTTCAGGCAGTTGGCTATGGTATTCGCGCTATGCCGAAAAGCCGCTGAATTGCGTTGGGAACGTTGAATGGAATATTGGCAGCAACCGCTTTGCCGGTACGGTTTCATTTCGGATGTACAACCAGGAAGGTTTATCAACAATTACCGGTAAACTGTATGGGCGTAATACCTCAGACATCAGCAGGAACATCTATTTCAGCTACACCCAACAGCGTGATGCGCGGGTGTTACAGGCCATGCAAGTCGTCAAAACCTTCGCCGACACGGCCGATGAAGCGGATATCAACAATACGTTGCCCGGGTTTTATCGGCAGACCGGACGCAGCCTGAGCCTGGTCATGGAGGAGTATAAGGGCGCATGGATTTTCGCCAGTTCCAATGTTCCCTCGCTGTATTGCCGCAAAAGGTAACGTCATATCCGGAAACAAAAAGCACGGTGCTGCCACGGGATTCACTTTTGTCATCATTAACTTACGCGACACAGGTCACTGAATCCACTAATAAGCCATTCTATTCTTCACCGCGAATCAGGAAACATCCTGAATATCAGGATATTCGTTGCGTAATAATTAAGCGAAATGGACGTTTTATTTTGTCCAGAAGACTTCAACCTACGCATGAATATTTGGAGAAGACGTGGGCAGGGGCGTTTATCTCTCTCGCGAGACATGTCTGAGCATTCAGACGTTATCGCATTTCAGGAAACGGTATGTTTCCGGTGTATTTTTGGCGTACATATGAGGGATACGTAATGTTTACTTTTAAAAAGTGCCTGATTGCACTTTCAATAAATTTGGCGGTTGTTTCATCAGGTTTTGCTTGTACGACCCTGCTGGTCGGCAATGAAGCATCCGCGGACGGCTCCATGTTGGTCGCCCGTAGCGCAGACAGCGATGCCCTGAAAGCACAGCATTTTGTCATTCATCCGGCAAAACAGAATCAGACCGGGGTATACAGCACCAAAGCACATAATGGCGCGAATGATTTTACCTGGCCACTGCCGAAAAACTCTCTGCGTTATACCACCGTCCCAAACTGGAAAACTCAACTGCACGGCGCGACCGGATTTAACGAACTGGGCGTCGGTGTGAGTGGAACAGAATCTATTTTTGCTTCACCAAAAGCGCTGGCCGCCGACCCGTACGTTGAGGATAAAGGGATCACTGAAGACGATATCCCGGATATTCTGCTGTCGCAGAGCAAAACCGCACGTGACGCCGTTGCGCTGCTGGGACATATTGTTGAAACCGTCGGTGCGGGCGAAGGCTTTGGCGTTGCCGTCGTCGACGATAACGAGATCTGGTACCTGGAAACCGGCAGCGGCCACCAGTGGATGGCGCAGCGCCTGCCTAATAACCAATATTTCGCCACCGGTAATCAGGGCCGCCTACAGGATTACGATCCTAAAAACCCGGATATGATGGCGTCAAAAAATCTGATTCAGTTCGCAACGGAAAAAGGTCTGTACGAACCGGCGAAAGATGGCAAATTCAACTTCTCTAAAGCCTATACCCGTGATGACGAGCGTGACCGTACGTATAACGATCCTCGCGTATGGACCATCCAGAAAACGTTCAATCCTTCCGCAAATCAGGATATGGCCAAAGGACGTGAATTCCCGGTCTTCATGAAGCCAGAGAAGAAAATGACGCTGGACGATGTAAAAGCCGTGCTGCGTAGCCACTATGAAGGCACCAGTCATGACCCGTACACCAACGGCCTGAACGGTAAAGAGCCGTGGCGTCCGGTCAGCGTCTTCCGCACCTATGAAGCGCACGTTATGCAGGTACGTCCGTGGTTGCCAAAAGAGATCGGTGAAACAACCTACATTGGTCTGGGTATGGCCGATCTCACCGCCTTTGTTCCGTACTACAGCGGCCTGAAAGCATATCCGGCCAACTATACAATGGGTACAGATAAGGCTGACGATCAATCCATCTACTGGAAATATCGTAAATTGCAGACGCTGACGATGACCGATTATCCGAAGCTCGCGCCAATCGTCAAAAAGGCCTACAAAGCGTGGGAAGATAAAGTGGCGAAGGAGCAAAAAGAGGTCGAAGCAGAATATCTGAAGATGGCGAAAACCAATAAACCTGCCGCAGATAAAATGCTGAATGACTTCAACCTGCGCATAATGGCTGATGCAGAGAAGTTAACGGAAGATCTCACTAATCAGTTGTTTACCATCCGCACCAAAGACATTCAGTCTGATATTTTCTTTGCTAACGCAGCGAAAAAAGACTAAGTCACACCACAGTAATGTACTGGCGCAAAGCGTATCTTAGCTCTGCGCCAGCATTTCACATCGCGCCTTCACGGCGTCATGCAGCAAGCGTACCGCCGTTGAAAGCTGCTTACGATGCGGGCAAATCATATTCAGCGGGACTTTCTCTCCCTGATAATCCGTCATCAGCAGCTGCAATCGCCCTTCGCGTACATCCTCGCTAACATCCAGCCACGACTTGTAGGCAATCCCCTCACCCGCAATCGCCAGCCGTCGGATCACTTCGGCATCATCGCTCATAATCGTGCCGTTGACCTGCACACTGCTGACCTCGCCGTCGTGCGTAAAAGTCCAGCGGTCGTGCAGGCGTCCACGTAAGACAAAGGTCATGGCGTTCAGCTGCACTAAATCTTCCGGGGTTTTCGGCGCACCGTTTTGTAAAACCCAATCCGGGGACGCCACCAGCACGCGTCGGTTACCCGGCGCAACGGGCAGCGCAATATATGACGCATCTTCGGTATTGCCATAACGAAATGCGACGTCGACAGGATCTTTAAAGACATCCGTCACCTGATCGGAGAAAAAGATCCGCAAACGCAGCGCAGGATAGCGGCGTCGAAAAGATTGAAAGACCGGCAGCAGCAAATTCCGCCCAAGATCGGAAGGAACGGCGATTTGCAGCGTGCCAGAAACTTCATCTTCCGGGGTCTGAATTTTTTGCAGCCCGGCATGCATCACGTCCAGCATCTGGCGGGCATAGGGCAACCAAATCTCGCCTTCCGGCGTCAGGCGCAGGCTGCGCGTGGAGCGAGCGAACAGGCGGATAGTCAACGTAGACTCCAGGCGCTTGATAGCAGAACTGACCTGAGCAGGCTGGACGCCGGCTTCGCGTGCCGCATCGCTAAAACTATTCAGCGCCGCGGCGCGGACAAACAACGTGAGATCTTCAAGCCGGAACATTTTCACTCCCCGAGTATAAGTCCTGTCGCCGTAGGGCTATTTTTCCCGTTCTGCTGCCGGTTTACCATCGAATTATTCAACTGATTCCTGTGACCGGAGAGAATATGAAAGCCATCGCCATTACCCGCGCCGCGACCGACGGCAATAACATTGAATTTTTACAAGAGATTGAGCTGCCCATGCCGGTCGCCAGCGGACATGACCTGCTGGTTGAAGTAAAGGCCATTTCCGTCAACCCCGTTGATACCAAGGTCCGCGAAGGTTTTAACGCTGATGTGCCGCGCGTACTGGGCTGGGATGCCGTTGGTGTGGTGAAGTCCGTGGGCGAAGCCGTTACTTTGTTCTCGCCTGGCGATGAAGTCTGGTACGCCGGAGCCCTGGGACGTGCGGGCAGTAACAGCGAATTTCAGTTAGTTGATGAACGAATCACCGCGCTGAAACCGCGATCGCTGGATAACGCCTCTGCGGCAGCGCTACCGCTGACCGCAATCACCGCCTGGGAAATGCTGTTCGACCGCCTGGGCATTGAGGAAAATGGCAACGAAGGCGATGTGTTACTGATTGTCGGCGCGGCTGGCGGCGTGGGTTCTATTCTGACGCAACTGGCCAGTAAGCTGACCAAAATGACCGTCATCGGCACCGCATCGCGTGCGGAAAGCCAGAAATGGGTACGTGAAGCGGGCGCTCATCATGTGATTGACCACAGCAAGCCGTTGACGGAAGAGCTGGCACGGATAGGTATTAAAGAGGTGACGCACGTTGCCAGCCTGAATAATACCGAACAGCACTACTCGCAAATTATTGCTGCCCTGGCTCCACAGGGGAAACTGGCGCTGATTGACGATCCGCAAACCCTTGATGCGCGTCCGCTGAAGGCCAAAAGCATTTCGCTGCACTGGGAGTTTATGTTTACCCGTTCGATGTTTACCACCCACGACATCATTGCCCAGCATCAGCTATTGACCCGCGTGGCCCAGTTGATCGACGACCACACCATCCATACCACGCTGGGCGGACATTTTGGCGCGATCACGGCGGCGAATCTGCAAAAAGCGCATGCGCAAATTGAAACGGGTCGCTCGGTCGGCAAGATTGTGCTGGAGGGGTTTTAACATGTCTGATGCAGAAGTGATTTCAATTATTGCCGTACTGAAAGCCAAACCAGGGAAAATCGATGCACTGAAACAGGCGCTACAAGCTCTCTTACTGCCCACGCGCCGGGAGGAGGGCAATATTGAGTATGCGTTGTTCCAGTTACGCGACACGCCAGATGTATTTTATGTGCGCGAATCCTGGCGCGGTCAGGCTGGCCTGGACGAACATATCGCCCTGCCGCATTTCCAGTCGTTTGTATTGCAAATGAACGATCTACTGGCCGAGCCGCTACGACTGGATTATCTGACGCCTATAGAGCCGTAATATTAATACCGTGCTCCTCTGCTGTTCGGGGGAGCACAATAAATATCAACTTGAGAATTTACTTAACTCAATAATAACTTAGAAAATAAAATAGACATGATCATTATCCTCTGAAAAACTGTGGCATTAGTCACAAAATTGACATTAAAGATATATCGTTAATATTCATTTTATTTCACAATAATAATAACCATATAAAAATAAATCACTCAGAAACACCCGCCGAATCTCCATCCCCTTACTTCCAGTACACACCATAAAATAATGTGAATGCAGAAATATAATTTCATAATAACAAGTATTGTTATTTTAATGGGGCAGGAGGAAATTAATTCACTAAGGCAATTCTGATAAAGATAGCTTTAGCCTCCCCCTGAAATTAACCATGAAGATGTCAATAATGGTTAATGAACTGTAGAGCAAAAATGGATATCGCCCAGGCGATTTAGACTTTACTGCAGGTTAGATAGCCTGCAAAAAGCAACAACAAGGAATGGATCATGTCTACACCCGCTAATTTTAATGGCCAACGCCCAGTGATTGATGTCAATGACGCAGTTATGTTGCTTATCGATCATCAAAGCGGCCTGTTCCAGACCGTTGGCGATATGCCAATGACTGAACTGCGTGCAAGAGCTACGGCTCTGGCAAAAATCGCCACCTTATGCAAAATGCCGGTGATTACCACCGCCTCTGTGCCGCAGGGGCCAAACGGTCCGCTTATTCCGGAAATTCATGAGAACGCGCCTCACGCACATTATGTCGCACGCAAAGGTGAAATTAACGCCTGGGATAACAAAGAGTTTGTTGCGGCGGTAAAAGCGACAGGCCGTAAGACACTGATTATTGCTGGTACCATCACCAGTGTATGCATGGCATTCCCGGCCATCAGCGCGGTAGCAGAAGGCTATAAAGTCTTTGCCGTCATCGATGCTTCCGGTACCTACAGCAAAATGGCGCAGGAGATCACCATGGCCCGCGTCGTACAGGCTGGTGTCGTGCCGATGGATACTGCCGCGGTTGCGTCTGAACTGCAGAAAACCTGGAATCGGGAAGACGCAGCGGAATGGGCTGAAGTCTATACCAAAATCTTCCCGGCTTATCAGTTACTGATTGAAAGCTATACCAAAGCCCAGGATGTTGTGAAAAATAACGAGCTGCTGGACTCTCAGCGCGCTTAACTTTTCCGATCTTGCACAAACGCCTGTTTCGTATAAGCAGGCGTTTTGTAATGCGCAGCATCAGCCCCTGTCAGCTATTACGTCCAGCCATAACACCGCCATCGACATCCCAGACAGCACCAGTCACCCAACCCGCCTTGTCGGACAGCAGGAACGCGACGGTTTCGGCAACGTCAAGCGGCTTACCGACCCGACCGATCGGGTGGAAACTGTCAAAGCTGTTCATCACACCTTGTACATCTTCTTTCGGGATAAACCCTTCATAGATGGGGGTATGCACGACCGCTGGCGAAACGGCGTTCACGCGAATCCCATGCGCACCCAGCTCAATAGCCAGATTTTTGGTTAAAGCATGCAGACCCGCTTTGGCCATCGAATAGGCCGATGAAGGTGTCGCGCCCACCGCTTGTTGCGCCCACATTGAACCAATATTCACGATGGCGCCGTTTATATTATCTGCCAACATATTGCGTACCACATCGCGGGTGATGAAAAACGTCGCCCGATTGAGGCTCATATATAGCTCATAATCTTCAACTTCATGTTCAGTAAAAGGTTTCGGGAAAAACACGCCAGCCGCATTCACTAACAGGTTGATGTCTTTATGATCAGCATTCACCGTTGCCATCACCTGCCTAACCCCCGCTTCCGACATCAGATCTGCCACAATGACGGAGACGTCACCCAGCTCCGCCAACGCCTGACGGGCCCGTTCCGCTTTCTCGGCGCGGTTGCCTACCAGCACCACGCTACCGCCGCCCTGGAGGATCAGTTTCGCCGTTTCGAACCCCATCCCACTGGTCCCACCCACCACTAATAATTTCTTTCCGGCAAAGAATGCGCTCATCGTTAACCTCGTTTAAAGAATTCGTTGACGCGCTAAAGATGCCACTCGGCTCAGGAGTTGACGACTGAGAAGAAATAGCATCTCAAGAAAGAAAATCTATCTCGCTGGCGTATACTGGAAACAGTTAATAAGAATGGAAAAAAGCAGATGCGTTCACTCAATCGGCTAAAATGGTTACACGCTTTTGAAGCCACCGCCCGCCATGGCAGCTTCACCGGCGCGGCGCAGGAACTGGGCGTGACGCCTGCAGCCGTTGGTCAACTGGTGCGTGCGCTGGAAGATTGGGTAGGCCATCCACTGTTACATCGCACCCGCACGGGCAAAGAACGTCTCACGCTGGTCAGCGAAGCACAGGACGCATTGCGCGACATCACTCTGGGACTGGATAACCTGGAATCCGGACTCAACAAACTGCGCGGCCGTCGGGCGCGCTCGGTGGTGATCATTACCGCGTCGCAGGTCCTGGTCATGAACTGGTTGATGAGTCGTCTCAATCGTTTCTCACAAACGCATGAAAACATCGAATTACGTTTGAATGTGACGGAAAAGCTGATGGATGTCGCCCACGGCGAAGCCGATCTGGGCGTACGCTGCGGCAAAGGTGACTGGCCCGGCGTCAATAAAACCTGGTTAATGGATGAAGAAGCCGTTCTGGTCTGCAGCCCACGAATTGTACCGGTAGATAAAATCGCCTGCGGGGAATGGCTGGCCGCGCAAAAGCTGATCCACGACGATACCCCCCACCCCGGCGCTCATTTTCCTGCCTGGGATGATGTCTTGAACGCTACCCATTCCCCGACCGTCCGCGATAGTGGACTGCACATTAACTCCACCTCTGCGGTGATCCTGGCGGCAATCAGCGGCCAGGGGGTGGCTATCGTTCGTCGGGCGCTGGTTCAGCAGTTACTTACCGACGGACAGCTGGTGCAACTTCATCCCGACACCCGTTGGCCGCTGGCGTGGTCATACTACATCGTCACGCCGCAACACGCGGTAATGCGTCCGGAAGTGAAAATCTTTAATGACTGGCTGATTGCGGATGTGCTGGCAGAAATCGCAGCTATCTCTGCTATGATGCCTGCACACAAATAAAACAAAACAACATGCCGAGGGAAAGATGGGTTCCACCAGAAGAGGGATGATGAACGTCCTGATTGCCGCCGTATTATGGGGAAGTTCGGGCGTTTGTGCACAGTACATCATGGAGCAAAGTCAGATGTCATCTCAGTTCCTGACCATGACGCGTCTGATTTTCGCCGGACTTATTCTGCTGATGCTCTCTTTCGTTCACGGCGACAAAGTATTCTCCATTATCAAAAACCGCAAAGACGCGATTAGCCTGCTGATTTTCTCGGTGGTAGGCGCGCTTACCGTACAGTTGACCTTTCTGTTAACTATTGAAAAATCTAACGCCGCCACTGCGACGGTACTGCAATTTTTATCACCAACCATCATCGTGGCGTGGTTTTCCGTAGTACGTAAAGCGCGACCAGGCATTTTGGTGCTAACCGCGATCCTGACCTCGCTCATTGGCACGTTCCTGTTGGTCACCCACGGTAACCCGACATCGCTGTCTATCTCACCTGCCGCGCTGTTCTGGGGAATTGCCTCCGCATTTGCCGCCGCGTTTTATACCACCTACCCTTCAACGCTTATCGCGCGCTACGGTACGCTGCCGGTTGTTGGCTGGAGTATGTTAATTGGCGGGATGATCCTGCTGCCGTTTTATGCCGGGCAGGGAACCCACTTTGTCGTCAATGGCAGTTTGATTCTGGCATTTTTCTATCTGGTGGTTATCGGTACGTCACTGACGTTTAGCCTGTACCTGAAAGGTGCGCAGATGATTGGCGGCCCGAAAGCGAGCATTTTGAGCTGCGCGGAACCGCTAAGCAGCGCGTTGCTGTCTCTGCTGCTGTTAGGCATTACGTTCACCCTGCCTGACTGGCTGGGCACGATGCTGATCCTCTCGTCGGTAGTGCTGATCTCAATGGACTCACGTCGCCGCGCCAGAGCGGTTTAACCCCAACCGGCGCGGCAACGGGTTAATTACCAGCCCGGAACCGCGCCGCCGTTGAAGATGGATTCCGCCGCTTTTGCCACTTCCGGTGATTGATAAGATTGCAGAAATTCTTTCACGTTTTCGGCATCTTTGTTGTCTTCTCGCGCCACCAGGATATTCACATACGGCGAGTTCTTATCTTCGATAAATACGCTGTCATGCACCGGGGAAAGTCCGGTTTGTTGGATATAAGTGGTACTGATAATAGCCACATCCACTTTCCGATCGTCCAGTACGCGTGGTAGCTGCGCGCCTTCCAGCTCCATGATATTCAGATGCCGTGGATTATCAGTAATATCCAGTGCCGTAGGCAGCAGGCCTGTCCCCGCTTTCAGGGTGATTAACTTTTCTTTTTGCAGCAACAACAGCGCCCGCCCAAGGTTGGTCGGATCGTTAGGTATTGCAATCGTTGCGCCGTCTTTCAGTTCCGCTACCGTTTTGATTTTCTTCGAATAACCGGCCATTGGAAAAACAAAGGTATTTCCCACCGCCACCAGCTTATAGTTATGCGCTTTATTATCCTGTTCAAGGAACGGACGATGCTGGAAGACGTTGGCATCCAGCTCACCATGATTAGTGGCATCGTTGGGTAATAATGAACCGCTGAAGCCCACCAGCTCGACGTCCAGGCCGTATTTCTCTTTGGCTACTTTCTTCGCGACCTCCGCCACGTCCTGCTCTGCGCCGTTAATCACGCCCACTTTAATATGTTTCGCGTCGTTGCTCTGCTGATCGCACCCTGCCAGCAATAATCCCGCCAGTAATACCACCGTCCCGGCTGCAAAATGAGGTATCTTCAGTTTCACGTTTTTATCCTTTTGAAATAACCGCCTGATGAGTAATGAAATGACTATAGCGGGAAGGCCACTGCGGTTTAAAAAACGAAAAAGCATCAGCAAGAAGAAAAAAGCATAATGGAAAAAAGGATAATGGAAAAAAGGATAATTAGTCAGAATGTGCCGTGAGCTCATCAATGGAAAGCCCGGTAATCATCAGCACCAGTTCACGATCGATGCCCTTCTCAAGCATGGCATGGGCGATCCGCAACGCTTCATCCTTTTTGCCTTCGAGTTTGCCTTCCAGCAATCCTGTTCTTCGCCCCGACTCACGTAAGCATTCTGCAATCGTCATTTATCTCTCCTTATGTCTGGGAACACGCCTGGCAACCTCGCGAATAAACGCTTCAAAACGCGGTGCGCTGCCGGACTGTACCAGGTAATTAAATAGCGTTTCTACCTGACTGTCATTAGCGTGTCCCTTAATCAGCAGGGCAACCAGTTTATCGACCAGCACCATCAAATCGCGCTCACGTATATGCTTTTGGACAAGTTCCAGTAGCGCCATGCGCCGATGCTGCATAATCTCGTCATCAGACACCACTGTGATGTCTACCAGCGGGAAAGCCGCGCCATAAAGCTGCCGCGCAGTTTCTGAATCGTCAAACTCATCCAGCCAGCACAGTGAAAAAGGGTACGGGCTAGCAACGCCATGATAAAAAAGTATCGGCACCACTAGCGGCAGCGTTTTGTTTCCGGCATCAAGATGGCTCTGCATCGCGGCAATGGCATAACGCATCATCCGGAACGCCATATGCGCATCCGGCGAACTCTGGTGTTCAATCAACGCATAGATATAGCCTTTTCCAGTCCTTGTTTTTAGTGACCACAGTACATCGGAATATCTGACACGCAGGTCTTCCTCAATAAAACTCCCGGATTCCAGCTTCAGTGTGTTCAGATCGCAAAGTTCACGCAATGACGCTGGGAGATAGGTATCAAGAAAATCCCTCGCCGTTTCTGGATGGTTTAAGAACTTTTTAAAAACTGCATCATGCGGGGTAGAAGTTGTAGGATTTTTCATGGCGATCCGTCACCAAAAGAACAAGATGACGGAACCTTACTCGCCAGCAGCGCAACCAACATTAGGGAAACTCTTCATCTGCGAGGCGCTTTGGCGAATAAATACATACTTTTGCAATGTATTCATTTTCCGGGAATGGTGTTCGCAAAAATGCCCGGTGAAACCTAACGCTTACCAGGCATCTTTTATGCACCATCCGGCGATAACAACGTCACACCATCTCTTTCACTATCTCCATTAACCTGGCGACATCTTCAGGGCGGGTATTACCCGTTTGTGGATCGATAATCGAGCTGTAAACATGCGGCATCACGCGGGGCACTCCCGCCTCCAGACAGGTTTTCAGGATAATGCCGAAGTTATCGAGATCGATCCCGCCCGTCGGTTCAATCAGCGTCATGCCGTTGCGCGCAGCGGTCGTCGCCAGTGCGTACAGCTCTGGCAGCGACAGCTCTCCCCCCATGGGGAAAAACTTCGCCGCGTGCGCCCCTGAATCCAACATCATCCGTACCGCTGCATCGCAGGAAACGCGGGCAGGCGTGCCCTGGCTACTGCAAACGCCCGTCGAGATCAGCACTTCCCCCGGTGTGCCCGTCGGGCTGACCAGCGCATTGATATGGGTTTGTTCGCCGCCCGTTGCCGCCAGCGCCCCTGCCGCAAACCCGCAGCCGGTAAAGGTCTGGTTGACGTGCGCCGGATGAACCGCTGAGGCTATCATCGCCGCTTTGTAATACTGTGCCGGGTCGCCAGCCCCCAATCCGACGGAGATCGACGGCACCTCCGTCATCCAGCGTTTAACTTCCCGAACGCCCTCATCAACTGACGTAAACTGCGCGGAAAGCACGCCGATCACCGCATGGCCTTCAGCGGCATCATAGATTTCCCGGGCATTGGCGATATCCTTCGCCAGCACGTTAATGGCCACTTTATTCCGATAAAAATTAATGTGCTGCATGGTCTGCAATCTCCTTTAATCGCGCTACGATCAACGCCATTTCCCCTTCTGCGACCGTACGCGGGTCAAGACTAAAAACGCCCTGATGAAGGTTGTAACGACGAGCGTAAATCGCGATATCGCCCCCGCGAAGTTGCGCTTCTACAGCATAAGCATCCAGCCCCAGTGCCTGCGCGTTCACCCGGATTCGAATCCGCCAGATGGCGCGTCCGGCTTCGTCCTGCTCGATATCGGCGTCCAGTCCGTGAATCGCTGATATCGCCTGTGCCACGGGCTGGAGTTCCTCAGCAGTCACCACAGCCTGCCCCTGATGGTAGTTTTCCAGGGCATACACCAGCCCGACCATATTCTCTTTGCCGATTTTCATCGCCCGGGCAATCCCGTGGTGTTGCGCTTTACACGCGGCAATCCACTGTTTCTTACCGGTGATAAACCCGGAGGTCGGCGCATTAAAGGCTTTTGCCCCGCTGTAGACCACCATATCCGCCCCGCTCGCCACCCAGGCGTGTAAATCCTCCTCGGCGGCGGCATCAACAATCAGCGGCAGATTGTGAACCTGCGCGACCTGCACAAAATCCGCAATGCTCAACATGCCCTTCTGCACGCAATGGTGCGATTTCACGTACAACAGCGCGGCGGTGTTATCGGTAATCGCGCTCTCCAACTGCCAGCGGGCCGCCAGATTACTTGAGCCGACTTCCACCACGCGACCACCGCCCAGGCGAATAGCGCTGGTGATTGGCGCCCCGTAGTCAACGTTATGCCCGCGCAGCATGACCACTTCATTCGCCATACCTGTGCTATCAGGCATTAGCGAGACTCGCGCCGGGTCGCCGCGGGTAATGGCTGCGGCGACAGAGATAGCAATACCCGCCGACGCACAAGAGGTGATATAGCTGTCCTCCGCGCCGGTATAGCGGGAAACCAGCTCGCCGGTGCGGTCCACCAGCCGATCGATTTCAACAAAGGCTGAGGCCGCCCGCGCGGTGGCCTGCATCACCTCCGGCGCTACGCTGGAAACGCCCAGAATCGTCATCTTGCCGCAGGCGTTAATGACCTGTTTTAGCCCCAGTTGTTGATAAATATTCTGTGTCATGGCTTACAGCACTCCCAACAGCGAACAAACCACGCTGAGCGCGACAATTGACAGCAGGATCGTGGTGTAACGTGGCCCTTTCTTCACCAGATAAAAGTAGATGGCGAACACCGCCGCCAGCGGCAACAGGCCGGGGGCAATAGAGTCGAGAATTTGCTGAACCACCACTTCAGAGCCTTTCAGGGCGCTGAGTTTTAGCGGGGTGGTGATCTTGACGTAACTCGCAGAAAGCGCGCCCATCATGATCAGACCCAGCACGTTAGCACCGTAGATAAGCTCCTTAATTCGCCCTCCCTGCAGCAGACCGATAATCGAGTCACGCCCCAGCGTATAACCTTTGTGGACCATGCCGTAGCTGATTGCCAGCGTAATAGCAGGATAGAGAATTAACGGTACAATTCCGCCCATCGCGCTGCCATTGGCGGCGAACGGGATGAAAATAGCAATTAACAGCGGCATAACGGCGGCCCAGATAATGGAGTCGCCCATCCCGGCCAGTGGTCCCATTAAGCCAGTTTTAATCCCGGTGATCGAAGCGTCGCTAATCGGCTCGCCGCGCGTTTTCTGCTCCTCCATCGCAATGGAAATCCCCTGAATCACCGCCCCGAACGTTTGCTCCGAGTTGAAGAAGTTCAGATGGCGTTTCAGCGCTTCCACCTGCTCCTCTTTTTGCGGGTATAGTTTTTTGATGATCGGTGTCATCGAGGCGCAGAAAATCAGGCTTTGCAAACGCTCATAGGAGCTGGAAACTTCCGCACCCAGCCAGTAGATAAACCAGGCTTTGGTGATATCTGCTTTGGTCAGCGTGCCGCTTTCACGTGCACGCCCCACCAGTTCATGCTGCATTACGTCGCTGCTCATCATGCTGCTCCTTCATTTTTCGCCAGACCTTTAATCAGGAAGGCCACGCAGGTACCAAAGATTGCCATCGCCATGATGTCCACCTTCAGGTACAGCACTGCAAAGAATCCGCCGATAAACCACGGCAGCAGGCTCTTTTTACCGATCACCATAATGGTGATGGCAAAGCCCAGCGCCGGCAGAATGCCGCCCATAATTTCAAAGGAGTGTGTGAGCCAGTGCGGCATCAGCTTCAGGAAGCTTTCCACCACGTCCTGACCAAAATAGTTAGCGGCAAAGACCACCGGGAAACGCAGCACCAGCCCGAGTAACGCCGGGTAGAGGAACGCACAGCGCATAATCCCCGCCATGTTGGCCGTTTCCGCGTGCTTGTCGGCCATATGTACCCACGCGGCGTTTAACGTACGACGCAACTGGTCGAGGAACACACCGATAACGCCAAACGGGATCGCCAGTGCGATGGCCAGGTTCGGGTCCATTCCGGCCTTCACGGCGATAGGAATTGAAATACAGGCAGCCAGCGCCGGATCCGACGGGACGTTGCCGCCCGGCGTAGAGGTCACGCCGAGGTAAACCAGTTGCATACCTGCGCCGATGATCATCGCCGTTTCCATGTTGCCTAACAGCAGGCCAACGAATACGGCAATCACCACCGGCTGTAGCAGCATGGCGGAAAAGGTGTAGCCAAGGCGTAATCGGGCAAACCAGTAATACAACCCCATCAGGCTTGCAAAGACTAAAGTATCCATAGTTAAGTACCCTGTTATCAACGAATTAGAATTTTTTCAGGATATCGTCCAGCGACTGCGGCTTATCTTCCGGGATAGTCTGGAAGAACACCTGAATCCCACGATCTTTCAGGTCGCTCAGAATGCCGACGTCTTTTTCATCCAGCGTGATGTTCTGGAATACCGCTTTGCGGTTTGGCCCACCGCCCAGCCCACCGACCTGAATGGTGGAGACATCAAAACCCAACTGGACCGCCTCCTGGACCGCAGCCAGAGAGGGGAACAGCACCAGAACCTTGCCGTCACCAAGCTGATTTTCTTTCCATGCGGCGGCAAAACTCTGGTTACCGAAGCAATCCACTTTGATATTTGGCGGCGCTGCCATCAGGTAGATATTTTTCATAAATGGGTCGGCGTCCAGCTCATCGCTAACCACCGCAATCCGGTTTGCCTGAGATTGTCCAACCCACTTAGTCACAACCTGACCATGAATCAGACGGCTATCGATACGACATAAAACGATGTTTGCCATGATGTTTAATCCTTATTGTGATTGTTGTAATTGACGTACGTGAGCAACAACGTCCAGGCAGCTGCTCCGCCCGGCCTCGACCAGTTCGGCCACACAGGCGGTCAGTTGACCGTGCTCGCGTTTGTCCAGCGCCTCCAGTAACAAAGAGGCATTCAGCCCGGAAATGACTGCCACCGGGTAATCGGCGCTCAGCCGCGCCGCAACATTAGAAGTGGTGCCGCCAATAAAATCGGTCAGGATCAGTGAGCCTTCCGGCATGGCTTTCACCACGACTTCGACGCGCTGATAAAACTCGCCGAGCGTATCAACGGGCATCAACGCAATTTCGGTCACGCCTTTGATTTCGCCCATCACCATGCGCAGGCTGTTGCAAAGCTGTTGCCCCCAGCCGCCATGGGTCAGCAGCAGGATCTGGGGCAAGGATTCAGTGGTAGTCAAAATGGCCTCCTGGCTCGATTACATAGACATAGGTAAACAGAGCAAAGGCTGTGCCAGAATTTGTGTCACACGGGGGAGTTGTGGATGCTGGCGGGGCGCAAAGCCCCACCAGACAAGAGATTAGCTATACAGCAGTTCGTAGATATAAAAATATTCCGCGTCCGATAAGCGAATGGCATAGGCCTCTTCGATCGGCAGGAAAGCCGATTTAATGACACTAAACGCGCGGATATCAAGATCCGGCTTGTTCTCTAACGCCATCTGTAACGGTTTGCGGTTAATCACGATACGCTCAACCATACAGCAGCAGTGGATCAGGAAGCGCAGTGTCACCTGGCGGCTCGGTTTTAGCGAAAGCACGGTGGTCAGATGATTCAGCACACCTTCCATCTCTTTCAGAATGCGCTGCGGGTTAAGCACCGAAATGTGGTTAATGATGCTTTCCATGGTCAACGCGCTGATGAAACGCATTGCGCTGCGCTCCATCTCCAGACGACGTTCACTGCTGGAGAGATCCGGCGTCAACAGGCTGAGCACCAGTTCGGGTCCCTGCTCAGAGAACAACTCCTCGAGCGAGATAAACGGTATATCCGGCAGTCCCGGCTGGAAAGTGCCAACGATCCCCGCCAGACGCTCGCTGGCGTTAATCGCCTGCTGAACGCGCTCCAGGCTGCGGACTTCGTTATAGTCGAGGATCACCATCCGCGTGTCCTGCGACATCAGCTCGCCGAAGCTCTCTTCCAGCACCTTTTTGATTTTTTCCGCCGTACCCATACCGGTAATACAGGAGATGACCAGCACTTTACCGCTGTTTTCCTGCTGCGGCGTACAGAGCTGACAGGGAATATTTTTGCTCTGCATTAATGCCGCCAGCTGCGGTAACTCACTGGTTTCATAGCTTAAATCCAGTCCTACCTCCAACAAGCTGGTGAGCGTAATATTTGGCATCAACAGAACGTCTATCTGGAATAATTTGCTGATCGTGCTGCCAAAATGGACCAATGAGCCAATATCCACCATCAGGATCAGTCGGCGATATTGCCGGGCCTGGATCATCTGCGTCAGGGCTTCCAGCGTATCATGCACCGACTGCTCGAAAGGCATATCAATAGCGCTGAACAGCTCGCGCTCCAGCACGCGATTCACATACTGCGCCTGGCTGGTGGCGGTCGTCGCGCCGTGAGCAATCAAAATCACCCCGCAGTCCGGGCTGGCGTCAATTCGTTGGCGGTAATGCCGACACTCTTTGAGGAACAGACACAGCCAGACCACCTCCGTCGCCGGACACTGAATATGCAGCAGTTCGTTGATTTTTCGGCATAACAGCGTGGCGTTTTCGTATTCATCTTTACAGCGGTCGAGGATCAGACTGGAAGAATAAAGCTGGGGAATAAGCCCGCGCTGCACGTAGCCAATCAGCGCCAGAAAGTGTTTGCGCAGCGGGTTAACCAGATTCTCCGGCAGCGTGAAACCAAGCACTTGCTCAACGCAGCCGATCAGCAGCGTCACGCGTTCTTCTATCTGATCGCCATAGCGCGGGGGATGCGCCACGCTGTCGCGGCTGTAGAGACCGTATTCAAAAATCGAGCTGAGTTTGTTTTTAAGTATCGCCAGGGTTTCAGCTGGCGGAACATTGCTGTTACGCAGGTTGATATATTCCCGGGTCAGGAAGCTGTAAAAGAGATCGCTCTCTTCAATTTCGGCTCCGGTCGCCAGCGAATTTTTCAGTGCGGGCAGCGTACGGGCGTCGATGCTTAGGTGCTCTTTGCCTTCAAACAGCGCTCCCACCAGCAGGCGTTGTTCCGGCGTGGCGTTAAACGGCATTTCTGCCAGACGTTTATCCAGCTGTAGCGTATCGCTGTGTTCCGTCATCCCCGAGGCCCAGGCCTGGGCGCAGAGAAACTGAATGTCGCTCTTGAGCTGACCAATATTGCCTTCCAGCGGCTTATTCAGCAGCCAGAGCAGCAGGGTACGGTCGATGCTTATCGTGCGTTCGATTTTACGGCTCTCACGCTGTAAAAAGCCGACGATAAGTTCAACCTGCTCTTCCACCGAGCGCTGGCGGATGCCGGGTAAATCGATGCACACCTGAATACGTCGCTGGAAGGTGCGCAGCAGCGCCGAGCTGACCGGTTCGGTGGTTGCACAAATCAGACGGACCGAAATAGAACGCGCCACGGCGCTTGAGCCGAGCGGTCGGTATTCGCCTTTGTCGAGAATTGAGAACAGCTTTTCCTGACCTTCATACGGCAGGCGATGCACTTCATCAAGCAGCAGATAACCGCCGTCAGCCTGCTCGACCAGACCCGGTTTATTCTCATTTGCGCCGGTAAAGGCCCCCTGTCGATGGCCAAATAAATGGGACGAGAGCAGCTCCGGGTTATGGGCGTATTCCGCGCAGTTAAAATAGACCAGCGGCGGCGATGTTCCCGTTGCGCGTTCGCAGGCAAAACGGTGCATCAGTTCGGCGAAAAAGGTTTTGCCCACGCCGGAAGGACCGGTCAGCAGAACGTGCAGCCCGTGGGGATAAAGCACCGCCGCGCGGCCTTTTTCCACCGCATCGCGCAGACTGCGATCGTAACCAATCAGGCCGAAAAAGGGATCGTCTGTCGCCTGGGCTTCCTGAACAGGCAACAGATCGGCAACGGTTTGCACTTCGCGCTCGGACTCATCCAGTTTGCGTCCCAGCAGCGTTTCAATCGTCTGACGATGCAGAAAGAATACCGGACGTCCGCGACTTTTAATCGCCAGACCGTCATTCCAGAGTTGATTGAGATCTTTACTGACCGAGTTACGCGCCAGCCCAAGATTAAAGCCGATGGCCTCCGCGGTGAACGCCGTTTCCTGCGCCAGTTGGGCAAGATTCAGTCCTCGCGTCAGCCGTTCCAGCTCTCCCAGTATTATCTCAATCCGTCTCATCTCTTTACCGCTTAAGAAATAAATGATTGTTCAGAACATACACTATTCTGCTGCGCAAGAAAGTGAGGCGGCATCCAGACCTTCCGGTCATCAAAATGTTTTCGACAAATAATGGCGCGCGGCACCGGTTTCCGGGAAGTTATCGAGGGTCATTTGCAGCTGATAGCCGTTTTTCTGATAAAACGGCAGCGCCTGGAAACTCATCGTATCCACCAGCGCATGCAGACACCCTCTCTCACGCGCGGTTTGTTCCGCCGCCTGCATCAATTTTGTGCCGTAACCGCCTTTACGCAGCGAATCATGCATCCATAAAAACTCAATGCATAGCCATTCGCCTTTAATTTTGCCGATCAACCCGCCCAGAATTTCATTGTGCTCATCGCGCCAGTACACCGCCAGGTCGCCAAAATTGGTGGTTCTGAGAAACTGGCGATTGTACGCACGCAATCCGGCCAGCAGCGCGTTTTGATCGTCTTCGGTAACCGTATCGGTAATCTGTATTTGCATCCTATCCTCCTGAAAAACTACAACGTCTGGCTGATTTAGTTTTAGGCATTAACACAGGCTGATGAGTGAGTCGTATGCCGTCTACACTTACTCTTGAGATGATGCGCATAGACAACAAGGATTATTATCATGAAACGAGTCATTTTTCCGATTATTGCCGTCCTTTTCACGCTACCCGCACTGGTACAAGCCGACTCGGCGTATGGCGGACTGCAGGCAGTGCACGAAAAAAACACCGTTATGAAGGACTTACGTAAGATTTGCACCCCGCAAGGGTCGCCATCGGATGAGGTATGGGAAAAAACGATTATGGCTGATACGCGTAATCAGCAGCACATCCGCGAAGCCATTCTGGCAATACAAAGAAATAACCAGAACAACTACTGGGAAGCGCTTGGCAAAGTGGAATGCCCGGATTTATAGGCGTTTATGTTGTAAAATGAGTACTGTAACCGGTTTCTGTATCGTAAAAACACGTATTGTTGCCTGAATGAATCAATAGCAATGGAGCAACAATATGCGATACCGTTTTCCTGAAAACTTCTGGTGGGGCAGTGCCTGCTCGGCGCTACAAACCGAAGGCGATAGCCTGAACGGCGGTAAAAGCCCGACCACGTGGGATGTGTGGTTCGACCGCCAGCCAGGTCGTTTCCATCAGGGGGTTGGCCCGGCGAACACCTCGGGCTTTTATCAGCACTGGAAACAGGACATCGCACTGCTCAAACAGCTGAAACACAATAGCTTCCGTACATCTCTGAGCTGGTCACGCCTGATCCCGGACGGCACCGGTGAGGTTAATCCTGAGGCCGTCGATTTTTATAATAACGTCATCGACGAGTTGCTGGCGCAAGGCATAACGCCATTTATCACCCTGTTCCACTTCGACATGCCGATGGTGATGCAGGAAAAAGGCGGCTGGGAAAACCGTGAAGTGGTTGAGGCGTTTGGCCGCTACGCACAGACGTGTTTCAAATTGTTCGGCAACCGCGTTAAGCACTGGTTCACCTTCAACGAGCCGATTGTTCCTGTAGAAGGCGGTTATTTGTATGACTTCCATTATCCTAACGTGGTGGATTTCAAGCGTGCCGCCACTGTGGCGTACCATACCGTGCTGGCGCATGCGACGGCGGTGCGGGCGTATCGTGATGCAAACCATGACGGTGAAATTGGCGTAGTGCTGAATTTAACGCCTTCGTATCCGCGCTCGCAGCATCCGGCAGATGTCAAAGCCGCGCACCATGCGGATCTGCTGTTTAATCGCAGCTTCCTCGACCCGGTACTGAAAGGGGAATATCCGGCGGATCTGGTGGCATTGCTGAAAGAGTACGATCAGCTTCCGGCCTGCCAGCCAGGCGATGCGCAGTTGATCGCCGACGGCAAAATCGACCTGCTGGGGATTAACTATTACCAGCCGCGTCGTGTGAAATGTCGCGATACGGCAGTCAATCCGAATGCGCCGTTTATGCCGGAGTGGCTGTTTGATTACTATGAAATGCCGGGACGTAAAATGAACCCTTACCGCGGCTGGGAAATTTATGAGCCGGGTATTTACGATATTATTACCAATCTTCGCGATAATTACGGTAACCCACGCTGCTTTATTTCAGAAAACGGTATGGGTGTAGAAAACGAACAGCGCTTTATTCAGGAAGGACAAGTTAACGATAGCTACCGTATTGAATTTATTACTGAGCATCTGAAATGGCTACATAAAGGCATTAGCGAAGGCTGTCATTGTCTTGGCTACCATATGTGGACCTTTATTGATAACTGGTCATGGCTCAACGGCTATAAAAACCGCTACGGTTTTGTCCAGCTGGATTTAGAAACACAAAAACGTACAGTGAAAAAGAGCGGCGAATGGTTTGCCCATACCGCCGAAAATAATGGTTTTGATTGATTAAGTTGCCGGATAACCGTGTTGACTGAAAACGATGCGCCATCCGGCAACAGTTTTCACTGAATCCGGACCTTCATCGTTACCAGAAGCGCTGTCAGCAGCATCAGGCTGCCCGAGAGCATCAGGGGCGACAGCAGTCCGAGGTTATCGAGCGCATAGCCTCCCACCGCAGCCCCGCAGGTATTGGCAAGCTGGATCACGGCGACCTGGACGGATCCGGCTTTTTCTGCCTGATCGGCAAGCGAGCGGGTGATCCACGTCGACCAGCCAACCGGTACCAGCGCAAACGCCAGCCCCCAGATAATCGCAATGCCCGCGGCCACCACTTTATCGTTACCCCACAAAATCAGGACCAGCGCGCTGAGCGCCAGCACCAGCGGCGCACCGGCCAGGGCCAGTTTGACCGAGCGCTTCAGAATCACCGAAGAGAACGACGTCCCGACAAAGCTGGCGATACCAAAACTCAACAGCACCAGCGTCAGGCCATCAACATCAAAGCCCGCCAGATTCATATAGACAGGGCGAATATAGGTAAAGAAGGCGAACTGCCCGGCGAAGGACATGAAGATAGCAATCATCCCGGCCATTACTCCGGGGCGCTGCAGCAGGCTGAACATATTTTGCTTGTGATGCGCAGGTTCGCCCGGCAGCGAAGGCAGCGCTCTCACCCCCCAGATGGTGCACAGCACGCCCATTACCGCCGCCGCGTTAAACACGTTGCGCCAGCCGATGATGCCGCCCAAAAAGCTCCCCAACGGCGCGGCAATCACCAGCGCGATGGACACCGCGCCAAATATCACCGACAGCGCTTTCGGTACCGTACGCGCGGGAACCAGACGCATGGTCAGCGACGCTGACATCGCCCAAAACCCGCCGAGCGCCAGCCCCAGACAGGCACGACCGATCAGCAGGAGCGTAAAAGAGTTAGCAAATGAAACCAGCAGGCAGGAAAGCGTCAGCAGAACCGAAAACAGGATCACCACATAGCGACGATCGGTCGCCTGGATAATTTGCGTCACAAACAGGCTGGCGAACATGGCGACAAACGCCGTCACGGTCACTGATTGTCCGGCAACGCCTTCTGAAATGCCCAGATCCTGCGCCATTGGCGTCAGCAGGCTAACGGGCAGAAACTCAACGGTTATCAGGCAGGCAACACAGAACGCCACGGCGAATACCGCCGACCAGTTTGGCCGGGTATTTACCTCAGCGCGGGATTTTTGTTCAACAGCGTCACTCATTTTGTTACCTGCGTGGGGTTATTGTAGAAAAGTTACGCATTGTAACATTAAAAGTGTGACGTATTTAACGTTTTGACAACTCTCACCGCCGGATGGCGGCGTCGCCTTATCCGGCCTACGGCTGAGCTCTTTTGTCGGCCTGATAAGCGTAGCGCCATCAGGCATCACTATCAGTGCAGCCAGTGCACGCCATCTTCAGGTTGGAAAAAGGCGTTATAGCGCATCTGGAACGCGTTAAGCTCCTGCATATCCGGCTCCATTTCACGTAGAAACCCGAGCGCCAGGCGCACCTGCGCGTCGGTGATCGGGGCGGCCAGGCGAGATTTTTGTAGCAGGCGGTGCCACTGCAGCAGGTTCTGCTCGCTGCCGTCGACAATGACGATTTGCCAGATTAACAATACCTGGGCGGCATTTTGCAGATGCGATTCATCAGGGCGGTGCAGGTACTGTAAAAACGCCTCCCCCTGTACTTTTCCCATCTGGTCAATCATCGATTCTACTGGTACTACATCAATACTCAGTCGCTCACTCAGACGGCGAATGGCCCGTCGTGATCCGGACGTCAGCACCCGGAAACCCACTACAAAAACAACCACCAACGTGGCCAGCATTATCCAAATCATTAATGACGATACCGCCCGTTTAAACTAATTTTTCCGAGAGTGACTGACAGGCTTCGCGCACCCACTGCGAATATTGTGGAATACAATTTTTTGGCATTTGTAGTTCAACGCCGCTGATACTTATTGCCGCAATCACGTCTTTATTACGGTTAAAAACCGGTGCGGCAATGCAATAGATGCCAGGGGAGTCTTCGGCGTTATCAAAGACCCAGCCTTGCTCGCGGATTCTGGCAAATTCCTTCATTAATGCTTTTTTGCTGGTAATGGTGGTTTCGGTATATCGTGGCAACACTTCATCAGGCAACAGCTCATCAATTTTATCTTGCGGCAGCCAGGCACAAAGCGCTTTGCCCACACCGGAGCTGTGCATCGGTAATTTTTTACCGACCCAGGTCCGAATGCCAATCGGCTGGGTATTCTCCAGCTTCATAAGATAAATTGGCGCGACTTCATCCAATATACCTAAGTGACAGGTCAGGTCCGTTTGCTGACGCAGTTTTTCCAAAACAGGAAGTGCCGCATTACGAATATCAAATTGTTCCAACGAACGATTTCCCCATTCGTACAGCTTCAAGCCCAAAAAGAAACGTCCCTTTTCCAGGCGCAAAAGATGATGCGCAACCAGTGCATTTAGCAGGGAAGACGTGCTGCTTTTTGGTAATGCCAGATCCTGCTGAATCTGACTGAAGGTCGCTCCTGGGGAGTTAAAAAGATAATTACAGATTTTTACTGTCTTATCCAATGCGGGAACAGAGGTCGTAATGTCTTGGTTCATGCGCTATTAATCTTTTTTATTCATAGACTCTGCACAGTATACCGCAATCACTTTTCTCAGGAATGCGGCTTTTTTGCACATACGCAAACTGGGCTCTATTACCTAAATTTTATACCCACAAACCCGATCCATCTCACAGTTGTTCATTTGTTCTGCAAAAAACGTTGACGAACGATTTGGATATTTGCTGTACTAACTTCAATATACAGAACATGAGTTCCATATACAGAACTAAAGGAGTGGCAATGTTGAACATTTTTAAGGGCATCTTCCCGCCAGTACCGACTATCGTTGACGAAAGCGGGGAATTGGATCGCGCTGGAATGGCAGTAATGATTGACCATGTGATTAGCAATGGTGCCGACGGAATGCTCATTCTGGGCAGTGGCGGCGAATTTTCCCATTTCTCGTCCGAACAAAGAAAGCAAATTGCAGAGTTTAGCCTGCAGCATGTTGCCGGTAGAGTTCCTGTTCTTATTGGTATCGCCTGCGCCAGCACAGCGGAAACTATCCAACTTGGAAGGCATGCTGAAAACGCGGGCGCAAAAGGAGTACTGGTAGTCAATCCTTATTATGCAAAACTCAGCGATGAGGCCCGCTTTACGCATTACAAACGAATTGCTGAAGCGCTAAGCATTCCCGTCTTCTTATATAATTTTCCAGAACTAACTGGCCAGGATATTGGTATAAATGTCATCACTCGCCTTGCCCGCGAAGTACCAAATATCGTTGGCATTAAAGATACAATTGATAACATTAGCCACACCAGGGAAGTTATCAATCAGGTTCACTGTTTCCGCCCAGATTTTATCATTTTTAGCGGCTATGACGAATATTTACTTGATACATTATTACTCGGTGGACATGGCGGCATTCCGGCAACATTTAACTTTGCGCCTCATATTACACGCGGAATTTATCAGGCGATTCAGCAGAACGATCTCGCTACCGCCAAAGCACTTCAACAACAACTTGCCGGATTATCACCTTTATATGCCTTAGAACAACCTTTCTTTGCCGTTATCAAGACCGCCATTAAATTAAGTGGCGTGGATATATCAACTGCAGTTGTCCCGCCAGCATTACCGTTAAATGAAGAAAAAAGAGAACAGGTTAAAAATATTTTATCCCGTATTACGGTATAAACCAGCATGAGAGCAAAGATAATGAACATCAACCCTGTATTAAAATTGAATCCCAAAGATGATGTGGTTATCGCAAGGCAGGCTGTCCCCGCAGGCACCCGGCTTGAAGAAGAGCACATTACTGTACTCAGTGATATTCCCGCAGGGCATAAAATCGCCCTGCATGCACTGAAGGTTGGCGATGCGGTCAGACGTTATGGGCAAATTATTGGCTTCGCAACTCAGCCCATTAAGCCTGGCGAACACATCCACATGCATAATTTGGGAATGGGTGACTTTGAACGCGACTATGCCTGGGGTGAAGATTGCCATTCACCTTCTCCAGCCCCTCAACAGGATACCTTTATGGGTATCCGCCGCGCCGATGGCCGTGCAGCTACACGTAATTACATCGGTATTTTAAGCTCCGTAAACTGTAGTGCCACGGTCGTAAGAGCTATTGAGGATCACTTCCGTCTGCAGGGTCTTGCAGATTACCCGAATGTTGATGGCGTGGTGTCATTACCACAAAGTTTTGGCTGTGCTATTGGCTCTAAAAGTGAATCAATGGACGTCATGAGACGTACGATGGCCGGTTATGCCACCCATGCCAACTTTGCCGGCGTAATCATCGTTGGACTGGGATGCGAATCCAGTCAAATTCAAGACATGATGAATGCCCATGGACTAGCCGATGGCCCAATGATGCACAGTTATACCATTCAGGATGTGGGCGGTACACGTCACGCCATTGAGAAAGGAATTTCCCTGGTTAACCAAATGTTGCCCGTTGCTAACCAGGTAACACGTCAACCTATCCCTGCATCAGAAATCATACTCGCGCTCGAATGTGGCGGTTCCGACAGCTATTCCGGGATCTCAGCCAATCCAGCTCTGGGCTATGCGGTAGATAAACTGGTGCAACAAGGCGGAACAGCGATTTTATCTGAAACCTCTGAAATTTATGGTGCAGAACATCTTCTTACCCGCCGTGCCGTTTCCCGCGAGATAGGTGAAAAACTCATTGCCCGCATTCACTGGTGGGAAGAGTATTGTCGCCGCACCGGAAGTGAAATGAACAATAACCCCTCGGCGGGTAACAAAGTCGGCGGACTGACGACAATTCTGGAAAAATCACTTGGTGGTATTGCTAAAGCGGGTACAACCAATCTGACAGAAGTGTATGAGTATGCTGAACCGGTAACCGCGAAGGGTTTTGTCTTTATGGATACCCCTGGATATGACCCTATTGCCGTCACGGGGCAAATCGCCGGAGGAGCAAATCTTCTGTGTTTCACCACAGGCCGAGGTTCTGCCTTTGGTTCCAAGCCAACCCCAAGCTTGAAGCTGGCCACCAATAATGCGCTTTGGCAACGCCAACAGGAGGATATGGATATTAATTGCGGAACCATTGTCGAGGGGGAAGAATCCATTGCAGAAGTCGGTGAACGTATCTACCAGATGATCCTTGAGATGGCATCAGGTAAAAAAACGAAGAGTGAGGAATTTGGCTATGGCAGTCAAGAATTCGTCCCCTGGACTGTTGGCTCCATAATGTAACACTCCACAAGATAATAATACCTCGTACCGCCATACTCATTATGAGTATGGCAAGGAGCCCTTATGTCTATTGTTAACGTAAATACTGAAGAAGAAAAATTAAAGGCAACAACAGTAAGGTGGCGCATATTTATTATTATGCTCTTATTAGGTGCTATTAACTATATTGACCGCACCTCTCTTTCTATTGCTATGCCTTATATTACAGATGAATTTGGTATTACCGATACTCGCGTTGTTGGTGTGATTCATAGTGCCTTTTTCTGGGCTTATGCATTAATGCAAATTCCTAGTGGGGTCATTGCTGATAAATTCAAAGCCAGACATATCATTGCGCTGGCCACTATCTTATGGGGAGCATTTCAAGCCGTTGCGGCTCTGTGTCACTCTATTTTCACCCTTTCACTTTCTCGTCTGGGGTTAGGCGTCACTGAATCTCCAATCATGCCCGCCGGCGCGAAGTTAATGGGTACATGGTTAACGCCAACCGAACGCGGACGTGGTTCGATGCTACTTGATGGCGGCGCGCCATTGGGTACGGCACTGGGTGCGGTGATCATCGCCGGACTTATTGCCTTTTTCGACTCATGGCGTATGGCATTCGTGGTGGCTGGTGTGGGAACCATGATTGTCGGTTTACTGGCCTGGTGGTACATCCGCACTTATCCATCAGAACACCCCAGCATCAATAAAGCTGAACTAGACCATATTGTTGCGGCAAACGGTGCTGAAACCAGTAGCAAGAAATACCGTCTGGCCGATATCAAACCTTACCTGAAACAACGTAATGTGATTGCACTTATCTGTGGCTGGGTCTGCTACAGCTTCGTGTTCTATGGCCTGATGACCTGGCTACCGCTCTATTTCCAGGCCACCTACGGTTTTGATATCAAATCGATGGGCGGAGCAATGGCGCTGATCTTCCTGGTGTGTTTTGTCGGCCAACTGACTGGCGGCTACATTATGGATAAATGGCGCAGCAAAGGAGCAAAAACAAGCCGCGTTATGCATACGATGTTGGCGATTTCGGCTACCACCGCTGGTGTTGGTATTTTCCTTTGCGCACAAAGCTCGACGCCAGCCGTCGCAATTACCTTGCTCACTATTGCCCTTTTTCCCCTGCGATGGGCCAGCGTTTACTGGTCAATACCCGGACTACTGGGCGCACAATCAGTTGCAGGCACCATTTGCGGAACCATGAACTTCACCAGTAATTTGTTTGCAGCCATCCTGCCTATTTTTATCGGTTTCCTGGTGCAATCCACGGGGAACTATTACGCAGCGATGATGTTCTTTGCGCTGGCTGCTGTGGGTTATCTCATCTGCTCGCTGCTGATCAACTTTGATAAAAAAATGGTCATTACTGACGAGTAATCCGCCTGAATCTGGCCCGTTTACGGGCCATCTTTCAACATCAGGAACGATGTATGTTCAATTCAGAGAATTTCATTGCCGTAGACTGGGGCTCAAGCAACCTGCGCATTTGGGTCTATCAACAGAATCAATGTGTCTGGCAACACGTCAGTCAGAATGGGGTACTCAAACATCAACCAGGTGTATTCAAAGACACCTGGTTAACACTGCTCAGTTTGTGTCCGCGGCCATTAAACACAGATACAACCGTCATAATGAGCGGAATGGTGGGCAGTAATATCGGGTGGGTAGATAGCCACTATTTACGCTGTCCAACCCCGTTAAATGAATTATCACAGCATCTAACAAAGGTTGAAGATGCGGGCCCTTTTCCCACTTTCATCGTTCCTGGCCTGCAAATTGCCGGGCCGGAAAACTACAACGTCATGCGTGGAGAGGAAACTCAGCTTTTTGGCGCCTTAGCTGATGAGAACTGGTACGTATTCCCGGGAACACACAGCAAATGGGTGCAGGTACAAGAAAGTAACGTCTGCGATTTTCAAACCGTCATGACCGGCGAGTTTTTCCACTTACTTTCACACTACTCCATCGTTGGGAAAAACGCCGAGGAACAAAACAAGAACGAACAGGCTTTTTTAGCAGGAGCCGAACGCGGCTGGCAGGAAACATGTTTATCCCGCAGCCTATTTGATCTGAGAGCCAGAATACTCACCCATGCGTTGTTACCCGATACGCTTTACGAATCTCTGTCAGGGTTATTGATTGGCCATGAAATAGCACAAATGCTACAGCACTATGCCATTAACACTGAAGAAGAAGTCATTCTGGTGGGCAATGACGATTTGCTCAGCCGCTATCAAAGCCTGTTTCATCATTTCGGTTATCGCTGTCGGCTGTGTAACGGTGAAAAAGCATTTATTAATGGCATCAGGAGACTTTTAAATGAATAGTCGTAACCCTTTGGTCGCAATTTTACGTGGGGTGAAGCCCGATGAAGTGCTGGCCCATATTGATGCACTTATCACAGCCGGATTCAGCACAATAGAAATACCGCTGAATTCGCCAGACTGGCAACGTAGTATTGCTCTTGCCGTGGAACATTATGGTCATACAGTAAAAATCGGTGCCGGAACGGTCACTAATGTCAGTGATGTCAGCACACTCTCTTCGCTGGGATGTGCATTTATCCTTACGCCCAACACCGATCCGGAAGTAATTGATACTGCGCGAGCGGCCAAAATGACCACCTGCATCGGCTGCCAAACAGTCAGCGAAGCATTTGTTGCATTCCGGCATGGCGCGGACGGATTGAAAATTTTCCCTGCGGGGGAACTGGGACCGAATTACATCCGGGCATTAAAAGCCGTTTTGCCTCCTCAAGTCCCTTTGTATGCCGTTGGCGGAATTAGGCCAGACAATTTGTCCCATTACCTGAAGGCAGGTTGTTTCGGTGCCGGCTTAGGCAGCGATCTGTATCGTGCCGGACAATCTATCCACCAAACAGCCGCAAATGCGAAGGCATTTATCGAAGCTTACAATACTTTCTGTCAGTCTCAGGCATAAAAAAGCCCGCCATTAAGGCGGGCAAAAGTTACCAATGCACACTTAACTCAAGCAACTTTCAATTGTTGAATCTTTTTCTCACGGCGAATTTTACGTTCTTCAAACACGGCCACGATGGCCATCAGGCAGATACAGCCGATGGCGGCGGTATCCAGCGCGGCAAAGGTGCCCGCCCAGCCGGTGAGACCGAAAATCGGCGTGCCGTCGGCAATCATCCCAAGCCCCAGCTTGGCGAAGCTGTCGCCAATCAGGTAGGCGAAGGTGCCTTTAATCCCGTCGGCCGCGCCGATCGCTTTTTTCGGCACAAATCCGACGGCGGCCACGCCGATTAACAACTGCGGGCCAAACACCAGGAAGCCGAGCGCAAACAGCGAAGCCAGATAGACGTACTGGTTGCTGGCGTGCTGGTAAACACCCAGCGTCGCGATGATGAGTGCCAGCGCCACGCAGGCCACCAGCGCACGACGACCGTTAGCGAGATCGGAGAGCCAGCCCCACAGCAGCGTGCCGACCAGCGCGCCCACTTCAAACAGGGTGAAGCCCTGAATTGCCACCTCTTTGGAGAGTTTTAGCTCCTGGAAGGCGTAGACGGTGGACCACTGGTCAATACCGATACGCACCACGTACAGGAAGATGTTGGAGAAGCACAGCAGCCAAATCACTTTGTTTTTCAACACGTACTCAACAAAGATCTGCCATTTGGTCATCTCGTTTTCTTCGGTCTCTTTGTCCTCTTCGCTGATCTCCTCGCCGAACAACTCTTCGGCTTTACCGAGGCCATAAGATTCCGGGGAGTCGCTGCCGTAGCGCAGGCCGATGAAACCGACAATCAGGGCAATAATCGACGGGAAGATAAACATACCGATGACGTGGCCATCGAACAGGTAATTCGCGCCGAACAGCGCTACGCCCGCCGCACCCGCACCGCCGAGGTTGTGGGAAATATTCCACATGCCGAGGTAGGAACCGCGCTTACGGCGTGGCGTCCACTTGGTGATGGTGGAATAGCTGCACGAGCCGCCGGTGCTCTGGAAGAAACCGCTCAGCGCGTAGAAAGCAATCATCAGGAACAGGCTGGTTGACCCCGCGCCCATGCTGGCGCTGAAGCCGAGCATACAGATGGCGGAGAGGATCAGCATAAACGGCAGGAACTGCTTGGTATTTTTGCCGTCCGCGTAGTAGGAAACCACGGTTTTACCCACGCCATAGGTGATGGAGAAGCCGAGGCCAATCATCCCCAACTGCGTCATGCTGAGCCCGTAGGTGGAGATCATGTCGTTTTGCGCGATGTTGAAGTTTTTGCGGATCAAGTACATGGTCAGGTAGCCGATAAAGACCACCAGATAGGACTGCATGAACGGTTTGAACCACATTTTGCGCCGCACATCGAGCGGCAGATCCAGGGTCGGCTTGCGCACCTGGTTGAGAAAGGCCAGCATTTGACACTCCCGAGCTGATTTTTTTACCTGCGAATGGCAGGCATTGTAAAAATCAGACGGGAGACACGCCTGAGACAGCGTCCAGGTGAAACCGGGAATATTTCTTAGTTTTGCCTAACTCGGGGCAAAAAGGTGAGGTGCATCACGCTTCGTTGAGATCGCGCGGTGCCTGGGCGTTTAAGAACGGCAGCAACAGCAGTGCTGAGATGCCGGCCGCGATGGCGATCACCACAAAGAATCCGCTCCAGTGCCAGACTTCCATCACCTTCGCCAGCGGCCAGCCAGAGAGCGATGCCCCCAGATAAGCAAACAGGCCGACAAAGCCGGTCGCCGCGCCCGCCGCCTCTTTGTGCGAGCACTCCGCCGCCGCCATGCCAATCAGCATCTGCGGGCCAAAGACGAAGAAGCCGGTGGTGAAGAAGCACGCCGCCTGCATCACGTAACTGGCAAACGGCATCAGCCACAGCGAGCCCACGGAGAGCAAAATTCCGGCGGCGAAAATCAAGTTCATCGGCCCACGATTGCCGTTGAATAGCTTGTCCGAGCCCCAACCTGCAACCAGCGCGCCGATAAACCCGCCCAGTTCAAACATGGTGACGGCGGTGTTGGCGGTGACCAAATCGACGCCGAGCGTCTCCGACATATACAGATTGCCCCAGTCGTTGATCGCCGCGCGTACCACGTACACCAGCACATAGCACAGCGACAACAGCCAAATATATGGATTGAGCAACACATATTTGGTGAGGATCTCTTTACGAGTTAACCCCGCACCCTCCTGCTGCTGGGCAATTTCCAGCTCATCGTGCCGCCAGTCGCCAATCGGCGGCAGACCAATCGCCTGCGGCCTGTCGCGCAGCCGCCAGCAAAGAAAAACGCCCACCACGATCGCCAGCGTACCGGCAATCATCATCCCGGCGCGCCAGCCGTAATGCAGCGCTGCCGCCGCCATGACGATCGGAATCAGCGCGCCGCCGACGTTGTGCGCGGTGTTCCAGATTGCCCACCAGCCGCCGCGCTCGTTGCGTGAATACCACGCGGTGAGCAGGCGGGCGCACACCGGCGCGCCCCAGCCCTGGAAGAAGGCGTTCAGCGCCCACAGTACGGCAAAGGCCCAGACCGAGGTTGAGAAGCCGAACAGGATGTTAACCACGCCGGTGGCGATAAGCCCAATGCCCATAAAATAGCGGGCGTTGGAGCGATCGCTAACAATGCCGGAGACAAATTTCGACAGCCCGTAGGTGATGTAAAACAGCGTCGCCAGCAGGCCAATATCGCTGCGGGTCAGCACGCCGCTGGTGATAATTTCCGGCACCGCGGCGTTGAAGCTTTTGCGCGTGAAATAAAACAGCGCGTAGCCGAGCCAGATAGTCAGCAGGATATGCCGCCGCCAGTAACGGTAGCGGGCGCCCACTTCCTGCTTGTCGGTGATAAGCGGCGCGCTGGCCGGAGCTTTTAAAAACTGAAACATGGCCGTTCCTTAGGCGTAGCGCTGGGGCAGCGACACGCTGACGCGCGTACCGTGCATACAGGAAATCGTGAGTGAACCGCCGAGCGCCGTCACCCGCTCGCGCATCCCGGTGAGGCCGAAACCCTGCGGGTTCGACCCAGGCGGCAGGCCGCTGCCGTCGTCTTCCATCACCAGCATCAACCGCTCACCCTGCTGCCAGCCCTGGAGCGTCACCGCGCTGGCGTTGGCATGCTTCACAATGTTGTTCAGCCCTTCCTGACAGACGCGAAACAGCGTCACGCGCTGGCTTTCGCTCAGCAATGACTCATCAATTCGCCAGTCAAGGTGGCTGACAATACCGCGACTTTCCAGCTCCATTTCGCGCATCAATGAACGGATGGCCTGTTCCAGCGTGAGATCGTCCAACTGTCGCGGTCGCAGGCGACCCAGCAGGCGGCGCACCGAATCGTACACGCCCAGAGACAACTGCTCGATATGCGCCCCGCTTTGCTTAACGCCCGCGTTCTCGGGTGCCAGGCGCTGTACAATACCCGCCTGCGTGCGAATGGCGGTGATGGTCTGGCCGATATCGTCGTGCAGCTCGCGCGCCACGTCGCGGCGCACGCTCTCTTCGGTCTCCAGCAGACGTTCCGCCAGCCGATGATTACGCGCCAGCTCGTTTTGCAGCGACTGGTTAAGCTCACGCAGCCGCTGAATACCCGCGCCAAGCAGCAGGCCGGTCAGGCTTTGCACCAACAGCGAGAGCAGTAAATCGACCGGGTGATCGTGCCAGGTCTGGCTGGCAATCAGCGCGATGGCGTTCATCAACGTCGCAATCAGCGCGCCTTGCCAGCCGTAATGCCAGGCGAGCGCAATAATCGGTAAAGCGAGACAAAACGGCGTAAAGCGCGAAAGCTCAGCGGGCAAACCGAGCTGTAGCCACAGGCTGACGGTGAACAGCAGCAGATACCAGACCAGATGTCGCCCGCGCCAGTTCACCGGCTGCGACACCAGCGCCGGGCCGAGCGGCAGCCAGGTGGTGCTGGTGAGGTAGTGCCAGAACACCAGGCAGATCGGCGCCAGCGTTAATCCGCCGGTCAGGGTCAGTAACAGCGCATTCCACGCTTCCTCCCCCTGCCCCAACCACGGCAGCGATTGCAGCAGCGCCGCCGCCGTCAGCGCTGCGCCCTGCAACAGCAACGTGCGCCAGTCGCGTTGATGGCGGTATCGCGAAATCAGCATCACCGGGAGTAGCGTGAGGGCGCTTCCGATCATCAAAAGTGGCAAATGGGCCAGCGCAACCTCCTGCGCCAGCCAGTACATCAACAGCCATTCCGCACCCAGCAGCACCGGCCAGTAGCCGCGCGGGCATTGCAGCATTAATCCCAGACGCAGGCCAAACGGAAACAGCAGCACCGCCAGCTCCGGGCGTTCGACCAGATGCAGGCTGATGCTCCACAGGCAAAACCACGCGGCGGAAAAGATAAAGAAACAGGCGACAACGGTAATCAACCGGGAGAAAAGTGCGTTCATTGCCAGCCGTCAAACATCCGGCGCGCCAGTTCAACATCGTTGCTGACGTTCAGCTTTTCCATCAGGTTGGCGCGATGAACGTGCACCGTTTTCGGCGACAGCCCCAGCTCGGCGGCAATCTCTTTCACCGCCATCCCCTGCGCCAGCTTCTCCGCCACCTGACGCTCACGTTTGGTCAACGGATCCTGACGCCCGGCCGCCAGCTTGACGGCGATGTCCGGCGTCAAATAGCAACCGCCGGTCGCCACGGTATGCACCGCCGCAATCAGTTCATCCGGGCTACAGCGTTTTGAAAGAAAGCCACGCGCGCCTGCGTTGAGCGCCTGCTCGACCAGTGCCGGGCTGTCGTGGACGGAGAGCATGATGATCGCCATCCCTTTTGGCAGTTGGCTGAGTAGCTCCAGGCCCGAGATATCGGGCATCGAGATATCGCAAATACACACCTGCACGCCGCGCCCCGGTAAACCGGCCAGCGCCTCGCGCCCGGAGCCAAATTCCGCCACAACCTGCAAATCAGCTTCCAGCCCCAGCAGTTGGGCAAAGCCGGAGCGGACGATAGTGTGGTCGTCGATAAGGGCGATGGTGATCATGGGTTTGTCCTGGGGCCGGGAAACGCCTGATGGCGCTGCGCTTATCAGGCCTACGGGCAGGTAGGCCGGATAAGGCATTTATGCCGCCATCCGGCAAAAACGCTTACCTTAACGATAAGCGCTTTGGTGTTCAAGCCTTGAGCGATCAGGCTATGCCTGTCGTGACGGTAAATGTCCGGGTGTGCTGCGGTTCTATTTCAATCAAGGTGCCATTGCGTTGTGCCGCCAGGAACCCTTCGGGTCGACAGGTTGCAGGCAAGGCGAATGCCGCAACCTGTTGATCGCCGTTATACAGGATCCATCGCGTCACATAATTCAGCTCCGCGCTGGAGAAGCGTGTAACGAACGTGGTGCCATCTGGTGCTATCATGCTAAATTCCGGCTTATCTGTGTACCTGTCCAGTTGGTCAGCAAAGAAGACAATTTCCGGATCGTAAAAATTGGGTTCATTGAGCCGCGCCAGAGAAGCCTCGCCCTGCACAATCCGCTGATTAAACGCCAGCCATTGCTCAGTCGGCTTAACATGCGCGGGTATCGACTCACGCAGCTTCATGGCCTCATCCGGAATATTCTGGCTGAAGGAGGCTTCCGGTACGTAGGCATAGTTCATATGGCACATGTACTGCAACGGCATTGCCACTGAGGCGAGGTTGGTAACCGCCATCTGAATATCAAACAGCGCGCTCGCTTTGTGCATTACCACCGCAGGATGCGCCTGATAATGATGACCGAACCCCATCACATACTCATAGCGTCCACCCACGCGCAAATTCTCACCCTCCAGCTCCAGCCAGGCTTCATCCATCGCGGCACAAGCCATTTCACCGTGCAAAGGATGTGAATCTTCTGACGATGGGCAACCATTAGCCAACAGACCTGAGTGGAAGGCAAAACAGCCGTAGGTCGCCACCACTTCCGCCGCCGGTTTCGGCTGACTGAACATGTTACGCATGGTCAGGTCATGGCCATCAAACTGAGCATCCCAGATCATTTGCCCCATCCAGGGCAGAATAACCAGATGTCCACGACTGTTTTCTACCTTCAGCCCTTCCACTCCGCTGGCGTAACGAAATGCGGTAACCGTGAAGTCACTATTCTTCAGTAAGATTCGCGGATGCTCTGCAAAGAGTTCTCGCCACAGCGTTATACGTGTTGTCATGATCGCTCTCCTCAGGAAACTGTCGCTTCTGCCAGGTTGTTGCGCACTTTGCTTTCACGCCAGAAGTAGATACCGACGTACACGAAGCAGAGCATGGAAACCAGGAACGAAAGTTGCAATGAATGGAACATATCAGCCACATAGCCCTGAATCGCCGGAACCACCGCCGCGCCGACAATCGCCATAACAATGACGGCACCTGCCATTTCGGTATGTTCGTTATCCACGGTATCAAGCGTACCAGCATAGATTGTCGCCCAGCAGGGTCCAAACAGGACACTTACCAGCACTGCGACATACACAGCGCTGAAACTTGGCGCCAGTGCAACATAGATGAGGAACAGGGCACCAATGATGGAATAGAGAATCAGCACTTTTTCCGGATTGAAGCGTGTCATCAAAATGTTGGCGATAAACTTACCGATAAAGAAGCAGGCGAAGCTATAGACCATGAAGGTTGAGGCGTCGCGCTCGTTGATATCACCTAATTCCAGGGCCAGACGGATGGTGAATGACCACACCGCGACCTGCATCCCCACATAAAGAAATTGCGCCACAATTCCACGACGGAAACGGGCATTGCTGGCCAGATAACGCAGTGTATCCATCGCTGACGGGCGTTTACGACTCGTGGTTTGCGCGACTTTACAGGTCGGGAAGCGGGTCAGCAGGAATAACACCATCACCACAACCAGCACCATAATCATGTACTTGTATGGCTCAAGAGTATTTTCCAGCATCATCACTTTAAAGTTATGGATCTGCTCGGCGTTCATCCCGGCCATCTGTTTTTCCAGGCTTTCGCCTTCAGAGAAGACCAGATATTTACCCAGCAGAATACCAGCCGCTGCGCCAATAGGATAAAAGGTCTGGCTGATGTTCAGGCGTAAGGTCGCATAGGCTTTTGGGCCTATCATTGAGCTGTAGGTGTTGGCTGCCGTTTCCAGGAAACTCAGGCCAATCGCAATCGCGAAAATCGCCGCAAGGAACATGGTGTAGGTGGCCATGTGCGATGCCGGGAAAAAGAGTGTACACCCAACGATATAAAGGGTCAGCCCCATTAAGATGGCGATTTTATAACTGGTTTTTTTTATCACCAGAGATGCCGGGATCGCAATTAAAAAATAGCCGCCATAAAAGGCACTCTGAACTAATGCCGAGGCAAAGTTACTGAGTGAAAATACACTTTTGAATTGCGTAATCAGAATATCATTTAATGCGGTTGCGCATCCCCATAACGGGAATAAACAGGATAACAAAATAAACTGGAACAGAGGGGTCTTATTCAAATAGCCATCAGGCATCTGAATGATGTTTTTATCGTTCATAGTGCTACCTTTTACAGTGCAGGAGTATTATTCGTTTAAGGTAAGAAACTCATTAAATTGTTCGATGCTTGGATAAGATGATTGAGTGCCTTTCCCGGTAACGCTGAAAGCAGCGAAGAGAGCGGCTTTTTTCATGGCGGTTTCCACATCACCGCTTTGTACGTAATAGTGAGCAAAACAACCGATGAAAGCGTCGCCTGCGCCACTGGTATCGACAGCGTTCACTCTAAACGCCGGAACATGGACTTCCTGGTCACGCGTCATCCACAGCGCACCTTTCTCACCCATGGTGACGATAATATTGTTCAGACCTTTATCAACCAGAGAACGTGCCGCTGCACGAATATGGTCATAGGTATCTACTGACATACCGGTTAATATTTCCAGTTCGGTTTCATTCGGCACGAAAAAATCACATTTACAGGCATAAGACATATCTAATTCCCGTAATGCAGGGGCGGGATTTAGTAACACTTCAATACCGTGCTTTTTGCCGAATTCAATCGCGTGATAAACAGTTTCCAGCTGCACTTCCAGTTGCAGGATAATAAGCTGACATTTTTTTAGATCTTCCGCCGCACGATCGATATCTTCCGGGGAGAGAAATTTGTTCGCTCCTTTAATAATCAGAATGCTGTTGCTGGAGTTGGCATTAACAAAGATCGGTGCGACACCGCTGCTGGTGCAGGGTACCTTTTCGACATAGGTGGTATTAATTCCCCAGGATTCGAGATTACGAATAGTGTTATCCGCAAAAATGTCATCACCGACTTTTGTCAGCATCAGCACTTTGGAATTGAGCTTAGCGGCCGCAACGGCCTGATTTGCGCCTTTGCCCCCGCAGCCAATTTTGAACGCTGGCGCTTCCAGCGTTTCCCCTTCTTTGGGCATCTGGTTGATGTAGGTGATGAGATCCACCATGTTGGAGCCAATAACCGCGATATCCATTTTACTACCTCTCAGAAACAATCACACAACAATGATATTAAAATAACATTACCATGTTACTTTTGTATCATTTGTGACTAGGATCGCGATTGGAAGATCATTTTATTGTTTATTTATTACGCTAAATGTTGCTATCCGATCACACTAAAAATGATGAAGTTGCTTACAATTGACTGAAAGTTAACTGTATATAATCAATAAAACGTGAAAAAACACGCTTTTATTTCCGAATAGTCAGACGTATAGTAATGCGGCAATGTCATGTTCTCAGAAACACAAAAATGTTACTGAAGGAACATGGAAATATGATTCGTGGAGAAGCACATGGAAACCAAGCAGAAAGAACGTATTCGACGTCTGATGGAATTGTTGAAGAAGACCGACCGAATCCATCTGAAAGAGGCGGCACGAATGCTGGAAGTTTCCGTGATGACTATTCGTCGGGATCTCAGTCAGGATGACGAGCCGTTACCCCTCACGCTGCTCGGTGGTTACATTGTGATGGTGAACAAACCTGCTACCATCGTTAACGCGCCACTCCCCGCGCAAAAGCAGTATCACCGCGACGATTTACCGGTTGCCATTCTGGCAGCGGGACTGGTGAGTGAAAATGATCTGGTCTTTTTTGATAATGGTGCGGAAATGCCGTTGGTGGTCAGCATGATCCCGGACGATATTTCCTTTACCGGGATTTGCTACTCGCATCGGGTGTTTGTAGCGCTAAATGAAAAACCCAACGCCACAGCGATTCTTTGCGGGGGAACCTACCGGGCGAAAAGTGACGCCTTTTACGACACCAGCAATCCCTCCCCGCTGGATGCACTCAACCCACGGAAAGTCTTTATCTCCGCCAGCGGAATCCATGAGCATTTCGGCGTTAGCTGGTTCAATCCGGACGATCTGGCCACAAAACGCAAAGCGATGGAACGCGGATTACGTAAAATTCTGCTGACGCGCCACGCCCTGTTCGATGAGGTCGCCCCCGCCAGCATTGGTCCACTCTCCACCTTTGACGTACTGATAAGCGACCGTCCGTTACCGGCAGATTACGCAACCCACTGCCGGAACGGCTCTGTCAAAGTGATTACCCCGGATTCAGACGGCGACTAACTCACTCGAAGAAGACGGAGATTTTATTAAACATCGACGGGTCTGACTGGTTTCGGGCGACTTTCACCACATCTTCCAGTTTGTCGATCTGGCTTATCATCTGTTCCAGACGCTGATCGTCGTTGACCAGTAGCCAGATACGGCTCTTATCGCTGTCCTGGATCGGTAGGCAAAGAATACCTTCCACGTTGAACGCGCGGCGGGCAAACAGCCCGCAGACGTGGGTCATTACGCCCGGATGGTTGCGTACGGTGAGTTCCAGGATTACGTTGTCATGAGTCTGCTGTTGCATGGCTTATTCCCCCACCATTTCAGTGTTTGCCGCGCCCGGCGGCACCATCGGGTACACTTTTTCTTCCGCGTCGATACGCACGTGGATCAGCGCAGGTCCAGGACGATTAATCATTTCCTGCAACGCTGCCTGTGGATCCGCTTCGTTATTTAAATCACAAGTTTCCAGACCAAATCCGGCTGCGATCTGCATAAAGTTAATCATCCCCGGATAGGTCGCGGCAAAAACACCCTGCTTATAGAACAGGCTCTGCTGCTGATGTACCAGACCCAGCGCTTCGTTATTCATCAGAATGATTTTAATATCCAGCTGATTTTCGCTGGCCGTCGCCATTTCCTGAATATTCATCATCAGGCTACCGTCGCCAGAGAAGCACAGGACTTTTTTATCCGGGTTCGCCAGCGCCGCGCCAATGGCCGCCGGCAGACCAAATCCCATGGTGCCCAGACCACCAGAGGTCAGCCACTGGCGTGGACGGTTCAGCGGATAAGCCTGCGCCGCCCACATCTGATGCTGGCCGACGTCGGTGGTGATAATGGCGCTGTCATCCACGCAAGCCGCCACAGCGTTGATCAGCCCATAGTGACTGAGCGGGTCGCTTTCCTGCGGAATAGCGCAAGGAAACTCACGTTGTAAATCGGCCACCATCTGATGCCATGCCTCTCGCGGCTGGGCTGCAACCAGTGGGATCAGTTGCGCCAGAACCTCATCGACATCCGCCTGAATCGCGACATGCGGCTGTTTGATTTTACCCAGCTCCGCACGATCGATATCCACGTGGATGATTTTGGCGTTCGGGCAGAACTGTTCGGTTTTACCAATCGCCCGGTCATCAAAACGTGCGCCCAGAACAATCAGTAAGTCCGCTTCTTGCAGAATAAAGTTGGTGCTGCGCGCGCCGTGCATACCCAGCATGCCTAACGACAGCGGATGCGCCTTTGGCAGCATGCCCAGCGCCATCAAGGTCATGGTGGTAGGCAGCATGGCTTTTTCGGCCAGTTCACGCACGCGTGCGGGCGCGTTAATCACGCCGCCGCCGAGGTACAGCACCGGACGCTGTGCGGCATTAATCATGGCCGCGGCATCGCGAATGCTGTCCTGACTGAACGCCGGCGCCGCCATTTTCTGCGCGGGTTCCGGCATCTCTTCAATGTCAAATACGGCGGTTTGAATATCCTTAGGAATGTCTATCCACACCGGGCCTGGACGTCCGGACTGCGCAATGCGGAACGCATCGCTCATGACCTGCGGTAATTCATTGATATGGCGGACCAGATAGTTGTGTTTGGTGATGGGGATAGAAATACCGTAGGTGTCGACTTCCTGGAAGGCGTCGGTACCGATCATCGAGGCCGGAACCTGCCCGGTGATACACACCAGCGGGATGGAATCCAGACGAGCATCGGCAATCGCGGTAACCAGGTTGGTGGCGCCCGGCCCGCTACAAGCCATACACACGGCGGGTTTACCATCGGTTCGCGCCATGCCTTGCGCGATAAACCCCGCACCCTGCTCGTGGCGCGCCAGGATATGACGGATTTTCGTGCTTTGGCTTAACGCGTCATAGACGGGAAGGATCGATCCGCCAGGGATACCGGTGACTACCTGGATTCCCTGACGTTCCAGGAAATGAACGATGAATTCTGCGCCCGTAAAACGCGTACGCTTGGATGTTATGCCCGAACTTGCCATGCTCCAGTCCTTTTATTCTGGGCCGTTGCTCCGGGCAGGTCTCTTAAACGAAAAACCCCGCCCGGTTTGCGCCGGCGGGGTTTTGGAATCGTGTGTTGATCCGGACCCTACGGCGCATTGCCGACGACCACCACCACACGCACGACGACCGCTGCGCGAGATGGCGCAGTTTTTAGTAGGGTCGCAGTCAGCATGGAAGGGTTCATTAGGGACCTGTCTGTTTGTTGATTAACTGGATTTATACAAACACAGGTTTTTCAGCGTGACAATGGAAAAATTTTCATCTGCACAAAAATGCGTCAAAGATCACATTTCGCTATGTGATGATGAAAAACAAAAAACCCCGCCGGAGCGAGGTTCTTTTCAGCGTTGTGCGGTTGGTAGCCGCCGAGCACACTGTGTTATGTCAACGAGAAAAGTATACGCGTTCTGCGAAGAACACGCAATTTCGGCACGAATTTTGATGATGTTGAGTATGGCCTAATGTTGACGTCTCGTCCATAAAATACTGTTAATTTATACAGTATTTATCTATAATATTTCGGTACGCAATGTGTTATGCGGGGGCCGCATCGTAAACCGGCGCATCAAAGTCCTGGCTGAAACGGGTGGTGCCGTCAGCGCCTTAACCCCCGTGTGAGCACACTGTGTTATGTCAACAAAGGTGCTGGCGACAGGCAGCGGCGAGGTACGCCAGCACCGTGCTCCTTGTACCAAAAGGAGAGCGTATGAGCCTCGTGGATATCGCTATTCTTATCCTCAAACTCATTGTTGCAGCACTGCAACTACTTGATGCCGTTCTGAAATACGTTAAGTAATTCAGATTCAAGTCGCACCTAAGGGGAGCGGGTAACACTCCGCTCCCCTTTCACCTTTTCCCAGGTGCTTGTCACGCGTCAATATGTTACGTTTTTATGACATTCTCAGGGAAGAATTCCGCCATGACGCTTTCTGTTTTCTGCATTTTGCTGTTCGCCGCGTTGCTGCATGCCAGCTGGAATGCCATTGTTAAGGCTGGAAACGATAAACTGTACTCGGCGATCGGCGTCAGCGGCTCGGCTGCGATTATGGCATTGATCTGCTTACCCTTTGCGCCTCAGCCTTCTGCCGCCAGCCTGCCGTTTTTGGCTGTCTCAACGGCCTTACAAGTGGTGTACACGGTTCTTGTCGCCAAAACCTATCAGGTTTCGGATATGAGTCAGACCTACCCTTTAATGCGCGGCACCGCACCGTTGCTGGTTGCGATTATCAGCGTCCTGTTTCTTGGCGATAGTCTCTCTATGCTTGCCTGGGTGGGGATTGCCACCATCTGCCTGGCTATTCTCGGCATGGCATTTAACGGACGAAGCAGCTCGCAACGCGGGATCGTTCTGGCGCTCATTAACGCCTGTTTTATTGCCGGTTACACGCTGGTCGACGGCACCGGGGTACGCTTATCAGAAACCGCGTTGGGTTATACGCTGTGGACCTTCTTTCTGAACGGTTCTTGCCTGCTCACATGGGCGATGATCGCCAGACGCCGGGAAGCGTCACGCTATCTGGTACAGCAGTGGAAGAAAGGTATTCTTGGCGGGATTGGCACGATGGGTTCCTACGGACTGGCGCTGTGGGCCATGACCCAGGCGCCGTTGGCGGTGGTCGCTGCGCTGCGTGAAACTTCCATCCTGTTTGGCGCGCTGCTCGCCTGGCTGCTGCTGAAAGAGAAGGTCGCAGGGATACGTCTTGTCGCAGCCGCAGGTATTGCCATAGGCGCGGTTTTGCTACGCTTGTCATGATCTGTTGGTCGACCTGATGCAATCCGGCAACATTTGTTGCCGTTTTTTGTTTACATTTCCTGCCGTTCATCGCTTAAACATTCCAGCCTACTATCTGGCCTTCTTTTTCTGTTGTGGTAGATTCCACGCGCATTTACGGGAAAGTGCAGCACCTTATTCTTATTTTTTCACTTTTTTAAAAGTTATCAGCGAAATGAAAAGGCATAGAAGCGTCAATTTGTTGTTGATGTTGGTATTACTGGTGGCGGTTGGACAGATGGCGCAAACCATTTATATCCCCGCTATTGCTGATATGGCGCGTGAACTGAACGTTCGCGAAGGGGCGGTGCAGAGCGTGATGGCCGCCTATCTGCTGACCTACGGCCTGTCACAACTGTTTTACGGCCCACTTTCCGATCGCGTTGGCCGCCGTCCGGTGATCCTCGCCGGGATGTCTATTTTTATGCTGGCCACGCTGGTCGCCATCACCACCCACAGCCTGACGGTACTGATTATCGCCAGTGCAATCCAGGGGATGGGAACGGGCGTCGGCGGTGTGATGGCGCGAACCTTGCCGCGAGACCTGTATGAAGGTACACAGCTTCGTCACGCCAACAGTTTGCTGAATATGGGGATCCTGGTCAGTCCGCTGCTGGCGCCGCTGATTGGCGGTATGCTGGATACCGTGTGGAACTGGCGCGCTTGTTATATTTTTCTGCTGATTCTGTGCGCGGGCGTCACGTTTAGCATGGCGCGCTGGATGCCGGAAACGCGCCCGGCAGGCGCGCCGCGTCCACGGCTTATCGCCAGCTACAAGACGCTGTTTGGCAACAGCTCTTTCACCTGTTACGTGCTCATGCTGATCGGCGGCCTGGCGGGCGTTGCGGTCTTCGAAGCCTGCTCCGGGGTATTATTGGGCGCAAGGCTGGGTTTAAGCAGCATGGTGGTCAGTATCCTGTTTATTCTGCCTATTCCGGCGGCGTTTTTCGGCGCCTGGTTCGCCGGTCGCCCGAACAAGCGTTTCTCAACGCTGATGTGGCAGTCGGTCATCTGCTGTCTGGTTGCCGGTTTGATGATGTGGATCCCAGGCCTGTTCGACGTGATGAACGTCTGGACGCTGCTGGTTCCCGCCGCGCTGTTTTTCTTCGGCGCCGGGATGTTGTTTCCACTGGCAACCAGCGGCGCAATGGAACCTTTCCCGTTCCTGGCGGGCACTGCCGGCGCGCTGGTCGGGGGATTACAGAACATTGGTTCCGGTGTGCTGGCGTGGTTCTCTGCGATGCTGCCACAGACCGGACAAGCCAGTCTGGGCCTGTTGATGACCCTTATGGGGCTGCTGATTTTTGTATGCTGGCTTCCACTGGCGTCACGCGTGTCGCATCAGGGGCAGGCGGTTTAAGCGCATGATGGCCCGGTTTATCGCCGGGCTTGTCACATTCAGGCGCAATCATCGTCGTCAGTAACGGCTCCAGCGCCGGACGCCAGGCTCCCTCCTCGCCATCATAGAACTGCGTATCCGCATTGACAGCATAGGGAATCTTCGCTTTCTTCAGCTCGCACGCCATAAAACGGGCGAAGGCCATTTGCGCAGCAGAAGGTCCATTTTTAATGGTTTCTCCCGGCGACCAGCCGCCTACCCAACTCACATGACCGGTTTTCTGCTGCCAGCGAATGGCGGTATTGATACGGGCGCGAATAGCCGTCTTTTCCGCTGCAGTCCCTGACGTCCATGGGTATTTGCCGTTATTTTTCAGCGGCCCCCACGGGAAGATATGCCATTCGGCCAGCACGGTATTCTGGCTTTGCGGCGGCAACTTCAGGTTCGGCAGTTCTTCCGGCGCGGCACGCAGTCGCGGCGCAATGAAGATCATCCGTTGCGGGTCAATAGCGTGGATGGTACGAATCGTTTTGTCATACACCCGGTTGAGCGATGCCTGATTATGGTTGAGCTTATCCGCAGGTTCATAAATCAGGTCAAAACCCAGAAGCGGCGAACGTTGACCAAAGTAATGCGCCACCGCCACCCACCAGTTCACCACCTCTTTTTCATTACCGGCGCTGGGGTCTTGTTTATATTCATCCGCCTGGTAAGCAATAATCGGGATTACGCCATACTGCTCGCAGGCTTCGACCAGCTTGCGCAGATGAATCAGTCTGGCTTCTGTCGGTTCTCCCGCCACGCGAATGCGCACATGGGAAATGCCTTTCGCCCTGAAATCCCGCACCACCAGCGGATCGAACTCGCGGATGCCACGCTCGGTTCGCGCCCAATCTACGTCCATCCCGACCCCAAGCTGCTGTGCATACGACGCCGCCGTCAGCGCAGGTTGCGCAGCGCACACGGTGGCGCTGGCGAAGAGTAACAGGGAAACAATCGACTTTAACACGGTCGTCCTTACGCAAATCATCAGGAGTGATATCACGTATTTAGCATGCTTTTTCACTTTCCGTGTAGAGAGAAAGCGTAAAAAATATGCATGCCCCGCTTATTTAACCTGCTCCTGTAGCCAGCCAATAAACGCCTCGATTTTCGGCCACTGCCTGCCGGGCAGCGTGGTGATGTAGTAATGCTGATGGCATTTCAGCGCCATATCGCCAAAAGGCGCGACCAGCTCTCCGCTATCGAGGCGTTTTTGCACCAGCCTCTTACGGCCCATCGCTACGCCGATGTGATTCATTGCCGCAATCACCGCTAAATCAGAACGATCGAAACCAATGCCCGACGATGTCGGCAAATTTACCGCAAAATGCTGCGCCCAGCTGTGCCATTCATCGGTCCCGGAATCGTTGCTCCACGCCTGTCTGTCATGCAGCAACGTACAGTGCGGCAAATTCACCAGCGAGCCAGTGAGACCATAACGAGAGGCATAGTCCGGGCTGCAGACCGGCAAAATCTCTTCATCCATCAGAAAATGATGCGTGAGCTGTGCGGAGGGCGCGTCGTCAAAATAGATCGCCAGATCGATGCCGGCACGCTGCAGATTGACGTTGTCGTTCCCAGTCAGCATGGTCAGCGAAATCGACGGGTAGCGACGGGTGAAGTCGCCGAGCGCCGGAACCAGCCAACACTGGGCGATAGAGGGCCGTGAGTACACGGTGAGCATCCCCGACAGTTCCTGATTTTTGATATCAAGAATTTCCTGGTTAAGCGTGTCCAGCGACGATTTCAGCGCCCAGAACACCCGTTTACCCTCGTGAGTCAGTTCCACTTTGCGGTGAGAACGGACAAACAGCTGAATACCCAGCTCATCTTCCAGCTGATTAATGCGGTGGCTGACGGCGCTGGGGCTTAATGACAGCTCATCTGCCGCCAGCGCAAACGACTGATGGCGGGCCGCCACTTCAAAGGTATACAGCTTTGACAGCTGCCAGCCGTTAAGTAGTCGGTTTCTGACTTCGCGTAGGGGATCCATATTCATCTCTGTCATCCTGAATCATGTGTCGGAGTGTAAAAAAAACCGCTGTAAAAATCAGCACAAAGATGATTCATACTGAATCATATCGCATTAATGACGTGTAATTAGACGTAAATCACTCACTTGATGCAATCTGGCTCATGTGAAAGAGGATTTATATCGTTTGTCAGACCCTGCCTTATTTTTGTCCAATAACCTCAGGTTAATCACAGGGCAAGGTGAGTTATGCACTCTCAAATCTGGGTTGTGAGCACGCTGCTGATAAGCATCGTGTTAATCGTTTTGACCATCGTGAAGTTCAAATTCCACCCGTTTCTGGCGCTGCTGTTAGCCAGCTTCTTCGTGGGTACGATGATGGGTATGGGGCCGCTGGATATGGTCAATGCCATTGAGAGCGGCATTGGCGGTACGCTGGGCTTCCTCGCCGCGGTTATCGGCCTCGGGACCATTCTGGGCAAAATGATGGAAGTTTCCGGCGCGGCAGAACGCATTGGCCTGACGTTACAGCGCTGCCGCTGGCTTTCCGCTGATGTCATTATGGTGCTGGTCGGGCTGATTTGCGGGATCACGCTGTTTGTTGAAGTCGGCGTGGTACTGTTGATTCCGCTGGCTTTTTCGATTGCCAAAAAGACCAATACTTCACTGCTGAAGCTGGCGATCCCACTGTGTACGGCGCTGATGGCGGTGCACTGTGTGGTGCCGCCGCATCCTGCCGCTCTGTTCGTCGCGAATAAGCTGGGTGCGGACATTGGCAGCGTAATTGTTTACGGTTTACTGGTGGGCTTAATGGCCTCGCTTGTCGGCGGGCCGCTGTATCTGAAATTTCTCGGTAACCGCCTGCCGTTTAAACCGGTGCCGGCTGAGTTTTCCGACCTGAAAGTTCGCGACGAAAGTACACTGCCGTCGCTGGGCGCAACGCTGTTTACCGTCCTGTTGCCGATTGGCCTGATGCTGGTCAAAACCGTTGCTGAGTTGAACATGGCGAAAGGCAGCACGCTGTATACGCTGCTGGAGTTTATTGGTAACCCGATCACCGCGATGTTTATTGCCGTCTTCGTAGCCTACTACATTCTCGGCCTGCGTCAGCACATCGGCATGGGCGCGCTGCTGACCCACACTGAAAACGGGTTTGGTTCGATTGCCAACATTCTGCTGATTATCGGCGCAGGCGGCGCATTCAACGCTATCCTCAAGAGTAGCGGGCTGGCGGATACCCTCGCGCTAATCCTTTCAAACATGCATATGCACCCAATTCTGCTGGCGTGGCTGGTGGCGTTAATTCTGCATGCTGCGGTGGGCTCTGCCACGGTGGCGATGATGGGCGCGACGGCAATCGTGGCACCAATGCTGCCGCTCTATCCCAACGTTAGCCCGGAGATCATCGCTATTGCAATTGGTTCCGGCGCCATTGGCTGCACGATCGTCACAGATTCCCTCTTCTGGCTGGTGAAGCAGTACTGCGGCGCCACCCTGAATGAGACGTTCAAATACTATACGACCGCGACATTTATCGCGTCCGTGATTGCACTGGTGTGCACATTCCTGCTTTCCTTTATTATTTAAGCGCGAAGAGACTGACTATGGAAAACATTCAAACACTTATCGCCCAGTATCCTTTAGTGGAAGATCTGGTGGCTCTCAAAGAGACGGCCTGGTTTAACCCTGGCACCACCTCTCTTGCTGAAGGTTTACCCTATGTTGGCCTGACCGAACACGATGTTCAGGATGCCCATGCCCGGCTGAAGCGCTTCGCACCGTACCTGGCACAGGCCTTCCCGGAAACCGCAGCCACCGGCGGCATTATTGAGTCTGAGCTGGCTGCAATCCCATTGATGCAAAAACGACTGGAAAAAGCATTCGGACAGCACATCTGCGGCGAACTGTTGCTGAAGAAAGACAGCCACCTGCCGATTTCCGGCTCAATTAAAGCGCGTGGCGGCATTTATGAGGTCCTGACCCACGCGGAAAAACTGGCGCTGGAAGCCGGTCTGCTGACGACAGAAGATGATTACAGCATTCTGCTTTCACCTGAATTTAAACAGTTTTTCAGCCAGTACAGCATCGCGGTAGGCTCCACCGGCAACCTGGGGATGTCGATTGGCATCATGAGCGCCCGTATCGGCTTTAAGGTGACGGTACATATGTCTGCCGACGCGCGCGCATGGAAAAAAGCCAAACTACGCAGTCACGGCGTGACGGTCGTCGAGTATGAAGAAGATTACGGCGTGGCGGTTGAACAGGGCCGCAAAGCGGCAGAGTCCGATCCGAACTGCTTCTTTATTGATGATGAAAACTCCCGCACGCTGTTTTTAGGTTACGCGGTGGCTGGTCAGCGTCTGAAGGCGCAGTTCGCGCAGCAGGGTCGCGTGGTGGATTCTGACCATCCGCTGTTTGTCTACCTGCCGTGCGGCGTCGGCGGCGGTCCTGGCGGGGTGGCGTTTGGTCTGAAGCTGGCGTTTGGCGGTAACGTACACTGCTTCTTCGCCGAGCCGACCCATTCACCCTGCATGCTGCTGGGGATTTATACCGGGCTGCACGATACCATTTCCGTGCAGGACATTGGCATCGACAACCTGACGGCGGCGGATGGGCTGGCGGTGGGCCGCGCTTCGGGGTTTGTCGGCCGGGCGATGGAACGTCTGCTCGACGGTCTGTACACCCTGGACGATCAGACGATGTACGACATGCTGGGCTGGCTGGCGCAGGAAGAAGGGATTCGCCTTGAGCCTTCAGCGCTGGCGGGGATGGCCGGTCCGCAGCACGTTTGCGCCTCTGCTGACTATCAGCAGATGCACGGCTTCAGCGCCGACCAGCTCAATAACGCCACTCATCTGGTGTGGGCGACCGGCGGCGGCATGGTGCCGGAAGTCGAAATGGCGCAGTATCTGGCCAAAGGGCGATAACGCCGCTGTGCTTAACGCAGCATCGCCATCAGTTCCATCGGTGAGCGATGCTGCTTAAGCAGGTCACGCATCACGCGCATATGCGGAGCGGTATGGTTGAAGAAAGCCTGATATCCTGTACACAGCACGCCCTTTCCATTCTCCTCGCGATACGCAGGACAATCTCCATGGTAGTACTGAAACAAAGAGCATGCCTGACAGCGTGTATTCTGCAGTGTCATCGTCTGGCATTCAAACAGTGCAGTCCGACCACACCACTGGCGTAGCGTATTATCGAAAAGCTGAATAGATATTTGATTAATATCTTCACGTACCCAGATATCAAATATCGCAATTAAAAATCGCCCCCACCCGTCCGGCGTCACTGAATCTTCAGTCAGGTAACCTGAAGCATCGCGCTTAATCAAAGGAGTAAACTGTACGAGGCGAACTTTTCCTTGTTGCAAACCACGATACAATTCAACCGGTTGTAAACTTTTCTGGTGGTTAATCACCATTTCTAAAACGTCATCACTAACATCCATGTTCTCACATCCTGTCATGCAAAATTCTCGATAAATACGATAAGTTGGCGAACATGCGTTACAGCAAACAGTATTGCGAGGGATAACACCGCGAGGGAGATCATAAATTTGTCACGCACCGCGCGAGATTCAGAAAAATCACTATCACTCACATCCATGAGATTACGGCTGCGGGTATAACGCCAGAGAATAATCGCCACCAACGTCAGTATGACGATAGATATCCAGAACAGTGCCCCAGCCTGATGCCAGTTGTGCTTAATCGCCAGCGCCATTAACGCGCCATAACCCAACAACGTACGAAACCATGCCAACGATGTGCGCTCCGGTTGTAGTCCCGGATCGGCGATACGTCGCGATTTACGGCTATCCGGCATACAGCACCAGCACCATAACAATCACCGCTACAATCGTCAGCATTGCGCTGATAATGAGCAAACTGTGGGTGTAAGGCAAATCCTCTTTCAAGCGCATTGCCTTTTCATTACGTAACCAGCGCAAATAACCATAAATAGCCAGACCGCCAGCAAACAGACACAGCAACAGGGCCAATACTTCGCGAATAACTGGCGTGGCGAAATCCGGAGCCAGTTGATCCAGACCAACGCCTGCGGCCAGAAAACCTAACGAGGTGCGTATCCATGCCAGAAATGTGCGTTCATTTGCCAGCGAGAAGCGGTAATCCGGCGCTTCCCCTAGGCGGGAAATCTTCATGACGACTCCTTCAATATTGTTGTCTGGTCGTTATACCGGAACAGTTCAGCAGTATGAACCTGATTCGCAAACGGAAGAGAACGTAATGTGATGAGACAATGGAAAAAAAAGATGTGGCGAATGGCGACTTGCACCGTATCCGACCTACAGAAGATGCAGGCCGGATACGCTGTTACTAACCTATTCCCCAGAAAATCACCGCCAGCAGCTGTGGGGTGATAATCCTCAGGAACATCACCAGCGGATAAACGGTAGCATAGGAGAGCGCCGCCGCCCCGCTGGTGGCATGCAGGTTGTTAGCAAACGCCAGCGCGGGGGGATCGGTCATCGAACCCGCCAGCATACCGCACAGCGTCAGATAGTTCATTTTGGCGAAGATACGCGCCAGCAGTCCCACGGTAATCAGCGGAATGGCGGTAATAAAAATACCGTACCCGACCCAACTCAGCCCATCGCCCTGGGTCAGCGTATTAACAAAATCACCGCCGGACTTCAGGCCAACCACCGCAAGGAACAGCACAATACCTAACTCTCGCAGCGCCAGGTTAGCGCTGGGAGGCATAAACCAGTACAGCTTACCAATACTGCCAATACGCCCCAGAATTAAGGCCATGATCAGCGGTCCACCGGCCAAACCCAATTTTAACGCCACCGGGAAACCCGGGATGAACAGCGGGATGGACCCCAGTAGAACACCCAGTCCTATACCGATAAATACCGGCAGCATCTGCACCTGTTGCAGTTTTTGCTGCGCGTTGCCGACAACATTGGCAACGGCATCAATGGATGCGGGACGCCCCACCAGATTGAGGATATCCCCGAATTGCAGGCTGGCATCGCTGCTGGCCACCAGCTCAACGCCCGCACGGTTCAGACGGGAGATAACCACGTCGTAACGTTCTTTAAAATGCAGGTCGCGGATACGTTTACCCAGCACCTGTTCGTTGGTCACCACCACGCGTTCAACGCGTAAATCAGTACCTCGCGTCGACAGCGATGTGTCCACCTCCTGCCCAATCACCACCTGCGCGTTATGCAGGTCACCGGGCTGGCCGACCAGGTGTAGCAGGTCGCCCATCTGGATAATCGTCCCTGGCGACGGCACCATCAATGTCTCTTCACGTTTCAGACGCGAGCAGATGATTTTATCGCTGTTCAGAATTGGGACATCCTGAATCGCCATATTGTTGAGGTTCGGGTTTTCCACGCGGATGTTCATGGTCTGAATCAGCGCGTGTCCGTTGGTCAACGTGGATTCATGCTGCTGAGCTTCAGCATCGACGTTAACGCGGAAAATAAGGCGCATCAGCCACATCGTGAGCAAAATACCGCAGATACCAAAAGGATAAGCCATGGCATAGCTCATCCCCATCTGGTCTACAATATCTGCTGGTGTCCCCAGATCGCGCAGAATTTGCTGCCCCGCCCCCAGCGCCGGCGTATTGGTGACCGCGCCGGAGAATATCCCCAGCACCACCGGAAGGGGAATGGCAAAAATCTTATGCAGGATCGCGGTGACCAGCCCCCCCATGATGACAATCAGTACGGCAAACAGATTCAGCCGCAGCCCGGAAACGCGCAATGACGCAAAAAAGCCCGGCCCCACCTGAATACCGATGGTGTAGACGAAAAGAATCAGGCCAAATTCCTGAATGAAATGCAGCATGTCGCCGCTCAGGGTCATCCCTGCCTGATCGACAAAATGTCCGACGATAATACCGCCGAACAGCACCCCTCCGATGCCAAAACCAACGCCACGTATTTTTATGTTGCCGATCCATAATCCGACAACCGCCACCAACGCCAGAACGCTGACCGTCAATGCTATATCACTCATTATCCTGTTCCCTGTGAATAACATCATTAAGTAAATGGATTCTCGCAGAGTACAGTCGCAATGTATGGGTGGTAAAGCACAAAAAAGCCCCGTCATTTCTGGCGGGGCAAAGGCATGGAGCTATTTAGCTATTTAATGCGGGACGTTCGCTGATAGCGATACGTTGTGGGGCAATGGTTTCAGGTTCATTACGGGTCAAATCGATATGCAGCAAGCCGTTAGTAAAGCTTGCGCCGGAGACCTCCATATTTTCAGCCAGCGTAAAGCTCAGACTGAACGACTGAGTAACCAGCCCCTGGTGCAACCATTTTGTCTCTTTTTCCGGCTGCTGCGGTGTACCTTTCACCGTCAGGCGTGTGCCTTCCAGTTGAATATCCAGATCTTCCTGGCGGAAACCGGCTAACGCAAGGGTAATGCGATAGTGGTTATCATCGCTCTTTTCGATGTTATAGGGTGGGAAGCTCTGGCTTTCACCGGCGTTTTGTAACGCATTGGCCAGTTTGTCAAAACCGATCCATTGACGCAGCAGTGGGGATAAATCGTAGTTACGCATAATAATCTCCTTCTAAGAAGCGAGTAGGTACCTTTCGGCTCCCTGACGGCAAGCCGATTGCTTAGCAGGGCCGCCTGAAGCGGCCCACAGAATTAGTTGATTTCGATGCGGCGCGGTTTGTTCGCTTCGGGAATAACGCGCTCAAGATCGATATACAGCAGACCATTCACCAGGTTTGCGCCGCGAACATGAATGTTCTCCGCTAACTGGAACTTACGTTCGAAGTTGCGCTCGGCAATACCCTGATACAGGTAAGTACGTTCTTTTTGCTCATCCGCATGAGCGCCTTTTACCACCAGCAGATTGTCCTGCGCGGTAATTTCCAGCTCGCTTTCAGCAAAACCGGCAACGGCAATCGCAATGCGGTAATGGTTTTCGTCTACCAGCTCAACGTTGTACGGAGGGTAGCCGCCATTACTCTGGCTCTGGTTGTTTTCCAGCAGGTTAAACAGACGGTCAAAACCAATAGCAGAACGGTACAGCGGGGATAAATCAAAGTTACGCATAATCAATAGCTCCTGAAATCAGCGAGAATGTGAGACCTTCCATCATGGACAGGTCAGGTAGCCAGGACACCCATCAGGCATGCCCTTCTGTTGTCTACATCCTAAAAATGGGTCTTAACACAAACTTTTCAAGTGTATTCATCTGACTTTTTTTGCAGTTTGTTGTCTATTGCATACACTGGGGAGAGCAGTTGTTATCGATAAATCGCGATAGCCGCCACAGTGCGACGAAATGGTGATGTTATTTTCGCAACGGATCGCTTTAACTCACCATGCAAACACGATGAAAACAGATGAATAAACGATGATAAAAAAAATGTTGGTAACACTGACAATGTGCAGCGGGATGGCGTTTTTGAGCGGTTGTTCCAGCATAATGTCGCATACCGGAGGCAAAGAAGGGACGTATCCTGGCACACGCGCCAGCGCCACCATGATCAGCGAAAGTGATACGAATTGGGGAACGAAGTCGCTGGCGATTCTGGATATGCCTTTTACTGCGGTGCTGGATACCGTATTGCTTCCGTGGGATCTCTTTCGTAAAGATAACTCGGTGAGATCGCGCGTAGAAAAGAGCGAGGAGAGAACGCAGGCCACGAATGCCGTTATCCCCCCGGCGAAAATGACTGCACCTTAATTAACGCCCTGTTTCAGTCATCCACAGTTGGCGGAACCCTTCGACCTCTTCCATCCACGCAACCAGTCGCCCATCAGGAGAGAAGACAACCGCATCGGCCGACGGAGGGTTGCCGTGACGCGCCGTTAAAAAATCAATCTCTCCCGTCTGAGCATCACAACAGGCTATTCTGTTTTCCAGCACAAACCCCAGCCATTTCCCTGATGGATGCCAGTTGAATGCCGACTGAATACCCGTGGCGCAACGGGTAAGCTGACGCGGCTCACCACCCTGCGGTGGAATTAACCACAGCTGCACAACGCCATGGTTGTCGCGCATTAAAAACGCAATTTCAGACGTCTGCGGATTACTGCGCACCCAGTGGCGCGGCTGATTCACCAGCCCCGGAAAGGCGCGCTCATGAGTAAACGTCAGGCGACGTTGGCGAATACCGGATGGCGGCGCAGGCATTGTCGCCTCTGTGCCCTCCAGCGGAGCATCACCCGGCTGTTTCCAGCCGCTTTCATTCTGAGGCAAATCAACAATAAACAGCTCCGGCACTTTCTCACCGGTCACTGACAACGTATCGCCGATAAACGCCAGTGTGCTTTCGCCCACCCAACCTTCTTCATAGGCGCGGTTTATCTCATCGCTCCCCGGTTTTGGCGCCGGCGTCGTTTGACTCACCAGCACGCACCAGCGGCTCCCGCTATATTCACGTGGATGCTGCGCGGATACGTTCACCGGACCATACGGCGCAGCCACGCCGACGTTACGTAAATCCAGCGCCGGGGAGCGTTCATGCAGCACATGGTCGTTATAAGTAAAACTGACAAACTCACCGTTCGGGCTAAAGACATGCACATGACTGCCGCCGCGTAACGCGCCAGGCGTGTACGGCGCGGTGATATCCATCGCATCCAGATTCGTCACCTCTGCCTGCGAAACAATCACCCCACGGCGATGATGAAAGTCGTAATCCCATGTTTCATCTGGATTTTCTGGCCCATGAATAAAAACATACTTTTCCGACTTTGGATGAACGGTCACCACGCCAACATGTGCCCCCTGAGTGGCCCGGTAAATCACCTCCAGTTCGCCAGTATGAACATTAACGCGTTCAATCGTTTCCCCCGTAAAAGAGGCACCGGAAGGACGCACGTCGAAGACCAGCCACTGACTGTCCGGGGTCCAGGTGTTGATATTGGTAAGCTGATGATTACGCGGCGTAAAGGTGATTTGCTTCATGGGATGCCCTGATACAAGACGATTTAAGCAATCATACTTCACAAGCACTTCACTTGCAGGATTTAGCGTAGCGATTATCGGATTGGGTCCGGCATGTGCAGAAAACCTCCGCCAGTGAAGTTCTGGTGGAGGTTTTTTAATAAAGGAATGAATGCTCATCCACTTTCGACAGATTATCCCTGGCACCTGCAAGCGTAGCCAGCGCAGGGAAATTAGCATCGCTATACCAGGATTGTGGTAAAGGTAGCCGCGCCATGTTACTTCCGGGCCGGAGTTGAAGTTGCGCCAGCGAATCAAGGGAATAATTTCGCCAGTGATGCGGTAATGACAGGCGTAGCGGCGCGGCTTTTTCGCCCGGCACTGGCGTTGGCAAACGCGAATCACTTACATCGTAGTTTCTGTGCAGCACCAGATATTTCTCCGGCACCCGACGCTGGCTGTTCCACCACTTGCCATCCAGCATATCAAACTGAAAACGGGTTATTGTTTCTGACTTAGCTCCCAACTGCGTTAACGCCTGACGCAGTGCATTATTCATTGCCGCATCGTACATCCCTGATGTTGCCAGTTGCCCATCAAGGATCAGCGACACCGCAATTCTAGCCCCCAACAGGTTGGAGTAGAGATCTTCCGGTGAAAATGCGGAAACTTCCTCAGAAAACCCAGGAACTGACTCAAAACCGTACCATTGTGCAATTTCATGCCAGGCCGCGAGCTGAAAGGCCAGATGTGCTGCCAGCCAGGCAGCTAATGCGTAACGATCGCCCGCCGTTTCAGGTGGTGTGAAGGCGTTGAAAACGATATGCCGCTCCGCCAGTTCATCTTCGAGTCGCAACGTAAAAGGCTGACCTAACTGTGGAAGTAGATGGCTAAAAAGCCAGACCGTCATATCTGCGGTATCTCGTACATGCGCGATATCGATGAAACCGCCGCGAGAGGTGTACACAATGCCATTGTGTTCATGCCCGATGCCGGCCAGGTTCACTAGCCCTAACAGCAGGCTATCGTTATAGCGATGCTCGCCAATACCATTAGCTGCCACGACGTTATTAAGTTCATAAAACGGTACCGGCATATCCAGCACCTGCGCGTGCAGGTCGTAACCAAAAGCGCAGCACGGACGTAACCCTTGGGGCGCAGGGAGCGGCGAAACAACTGGCCAGGCGGTGCTTTCGGCCTTGTCATCTTCATTTACCAACTGCAAAGGTACAGGTATCGCAGCATGGACCCCGACCGTTGCCAATAACAAGATAGTCATCAGCAGCACTTTATTGATCAAAACGCCTCTCCTACCTGAAAATAAAAACCGCTGCTCCCTTTGCCAATGCCATAATCCAGACGCACATTCACCCGCGGCTTAAATTCAAAGCGATACCCCACCCCCGCCGAGGGTAGCCAGCGTCCGTCATCCAGCGCGCTAAATGATGGTCCCATCGTCCCTGCGCCCAACCAGCCAACCACGCCATGCCGCCAGTCAAGTTTGCGGCGATACTCTATCTGCCCGCTGACGGCGTTTTTATCGCGATAGCGTCCTTCGTAATAGCCGCGCATCCGCTGATTGCTACCGAGCAGCGGCATCATGCTCCACGGCACATCCCCCTGAGTAAAGGCACCGTCCATCTCCCAGGCAAGCACATTCTTCTCGTCCAGAGAGTGGTAGCGGCTGTAGTGCAACTGGTATTCATCAAACCGGGTATCGCTCCCCGCATCGGGCGTATAGCGGGTATAGCGTACGTCGGCATATTGTCCCTGGCGCGGGTTAGGAACAAAGTCGCGGTCATCCCAGCTAAGTTCGACACTGCTGCCGGAACTTAGCACCGACGTGCCCTGCCCGGTATTTTCAATTTTTGGCGGATCGTTACCATCCATTTGCGCAGCATGTTGCGCGTTCAGCGACCAGCCGACGCCCAGATAGATATTAGGCGCTACCCGACGATATAACGTGGGGTGCAGATCCAGATCCTGAGCCGTATATTGCTGTTTCTGGCTGTCTTTATCTCCGGCACTAAATCCCTGCCCCCAGTACCAGGTTGGCGTATCGGTTAATGCGCCATTGAGAAAGAAACGCCAGCGATCGTCGGCAAAAAAGGCATAATTTTGCATAGTGACGCCGAAAGCGCCCGTTGAGCTAAAGTAGCCGCTGAGGGTCAGCGTCGAGTTCTGACTCACCGTGTCGTTTGGGTCTGGGCGATACATTCCCACCACCGCGGTACCTATCCCCAGCCCCAGCTCCGGAGTGTAAAATGGCCCCGGCATTACGCCCCAATCGATTCCTTTGCTGGCGTTAAAGTTATCGCTGGCGCCCAGTGTATTCAGCCAGCCGTCAACTTCGTCGCGGGTCGGTAATTCTGCCTGCGCAATGCAGGCGAACAGACTCACCAGCAACAAGAAAGCGAGGCGGATCAAAAGCGGTACTCTCCAGCCATGAAAAAACTGTTACGGTCTGCAAAGCCAATTTCGGTCGTCACGTTAAAGTTTCGGGTCAATTCATACTGCGCCCCGACCAGTACGTTCCAGGGGGATTGCAGATGCTGTTTAACGTCGAAACGGCCATTGCCGTCCTTATTCGCGATATCCACCATTTTCTGCAGCGTCTCAGACGGCATATTGAGATCGCTAAGGCTACCCCTGAATTCTTGCTGCACGTCCTGATACATACTGCCAATCCACAGATTCAGCTTGCCGGACGGCAAGTACAGTGCTTCCACACCCGGGGTGGTAAAGCGATAACCGACTCGCGGAGAAACCGTGAAGGCATCAATACTACCGTCAAGAATGTCAAACTGCGTCTGAGTATAATTGGCATCAAAAGCCGTAAACCAGTTACCCACACCGCCCACCAGTGTCGTCCCCACACCGTAGGTCGTGCCTTTAAAGTCGAGCTGAAACGCCAGGTTTTGCAAATTGTCTGGCGTGTGAACTTTGCGTGGACCTTTAATGCCTACACCAATCTGCGAAACGGAGTGACCGTCGGTATAGCCCACCAGGCCATAGACGTTCATAAACGGCAGCAGCCAGGCATCCAGTTTCAGGGTTTCTGTTTTGCTTCTCTCGCGCGTATTGCCAACGTTAATTTTGAATGCGTTATCCAGCGAATGACCACCCAAAGAAAGGCCATTAAAGTTAATACTGTCTACATTAATATTTTGCCTAATATTCATGTAGTTAATATTTACACCAAACGGCTCAGGCAGGTCGTAACCACGTTTACGCGCCTCGTCACCTAAGAAGGGCAAAACGGAGTGGCTTGCAGCAGGTTTAGTCGCCGGTTTTACCGGCAAAGAAGCGGCCTGACCATCATCCTGATAATCATACAAAGGTGTTAACGTTGAGCCAGAATCCGTCGCAGCACAGGCTTGAAAAATCAAACAGGAAGACGTCATCAACACCAGGCGAATGCTTGTGTTAGTCATAAGAAAACATAGTTGCAGGCAGGAACCGCCTGAATATAAAAGAAGGTGGGAGAGTATAGAAGTTGCGTACTAAATGGGGGGATTAATGTGCGGTTTCACATCTGATAATACAAACGTGATTTTTATAACATTCTTAATGTTTTATGCCTGGCCGAAGCCAGGCATAACGCACATCAGGAGAGGACGTACTTCTCAATGGCCCAGGCAACACCGTCTTCCAGATTAGATTTCGTCACAAAGTTGGCGATCTCTTTCACCGTTGGAATGGCGTTATCCATCGCAACGCCCACGCCGGCGTATTCAATCATCGCGATGTCGTTTTCCTGATCGCCAATCGCCATAACCTCTTCGGCTTTAATTCCCAACGCATCGGCCAGCGATTTTACGCCAGTCCCTTTGTTGACGCGTTTATCAAGGATTTCGAGGAAGTACGGCGCACTTTTCAGCACGGTGTACTTTTCTTTCACTTCCGCCGGAATGCGCGAGATGGCCTTGTCGAGGATCTCCGGCTCATCAATCATCATCACTTTCAGGAACTGGGTCGCCGGATCCATTTTTTCAGCCTCACAGAACACCAGCGGAATCGTCGCGACAAACGATTCATGCACCGTGTAATAACTGATATCACGGTTAGCGGTATACAGCGTGTTGCGATCGAGCGCGTGGAAATGCGAGCCAACTTCCCGGGAGAGTTGCTCCAGATAGCGATAATCATCATAGCTCAGCGCGGTTTGCGCCACAGTACTGCCATCGCCTGCTTTCTGCACCAGCGCACCGTTGTAGGTAATGCAGTAGTCACCGGGTTGTTCCATGTGCAGTTCTTTCAGATAGCTGTGAACGCCGGCATACGGGCGTCCCGTGGTCAGCACTACGTTCACGCCACGCGCGCGTGCCGCGGCAATTGCCGTTTTGACTGCAGGTGAAATGGTGTGATCGGGCAGCAGAAGTGTGCCATCCATGTCGATAGCAATAAGTTTGATAGCCATGAGTTCCCCGGATTAAATGAGTCCGCCCTCATGCTAACGCGATTCCGCTCAAAAAACAGCTACGAAAAGGAGGATAGAAAGGGGAATCAAGATTCCCCTTTTGTGGTTCGGTTGTAGACAGAATAGGTCTAAGCCGCCATCCGGCAAAAACAAAAAAACTGCCTGATGGCGCTTCGCTTATCAGGCCTACAGGAGCAGGCCCGGGATACACGTCAGATATCGATGTTCGCCGCTTTCAGGGCGTTTTCTTCGATAAATGCGCGGCGTGGTTCGACGGCATCGCCCATCAGGGTGGTGAACAGCTGGTCAGCGGCAATCGCATCCTTCACAGTAACGCGCAACATGCGACGGCTTTCCGGATCCATGGTCGTTTCCCACAGCTGTTCCGGGTTCATCTCGCCCAGACCTTTATAACGCTGGATAGCGAGACCGCGACGAGACTCTTTCTGCAGCCATTCCAGCGCCTGCTCAAAGCTGGCCACCGGCTGGCGACGCTCGCCACGTTCGATAAACGCATCGTCTTCGATCAGCCCGCGCAACTTCTCACCTAGCGTGCAAATACGATGGTACTCGCCACCGGTCACAAACTCGTGATCCAGCACATAGTCGGTATCCACACCGTGAGTACGTACGCGTACAATCGGCTCAAACAGATTCTGCTCTGCGTTATGGTGAACATCAAACTTCCACAGGCTACCGTGCTGTTCTTTATCGTTCAGCTCGGTAATCAGCGCGTTAACCCAACGGGTAACGTTCTGTTCGTTCGCCAAATCAGCTTCCGGCAGCGTCGGTTGATAAACCAGCTCTTTCAGCAGCGCTTTCGGGAAACGACGTTCCATACGGCCAATCATTTTCTGCGTCGCGTTGTATTCAGAAACCAGTTTCTCTAACGACTCACCTGAAAGGGCAGGCGCACTGGCGTTGGTGTGCAGCGTTGCGCCATCCAGAGCGATAGAAATTTGGTACTGATCCATCGCTTCGTCATCTTTAATGTACTGTTCCTGCTTGCCTTTCTTCACTTTGTACAGCGGTGGCTGCGCAATGTAAACGTGGCCGCGTTCAACGATTTCCGGCATCTGACGATAGAAGAAGGTCAACAGCAGCGTACGGATATGCGAGCCGTCGACGTCCGCATCGGTCATGATGATGATGCTGTGATAACGCAGTTTGTCCGGGTTGTACTCGTCACGACCAATGCCGCAGCCGAGCGCGGTAATCAGCGTCGCCACTTCCTGAGAGGAGAGCATTTTGTCGAAACGCGCTTTCTCGACGTTGAGGATTTTACCCTTCAGCGGCAGAATCGCCTGGTTTTTACGGTTACGCCCCTGCTTCGCAGAACCGCCCGCAGAGTCCCCTTCCACAAGGTACAGTTCGGACAGCGCCGGGTCGCGTTCCTGACAGTCCGCCAGCTTGCCCGGCAGACCAGCTAAGTCCAGCGCGCCTTTACGACGGGTCATTTCACGCGCGCGACGTGCTGCTTCACGGGCACGGGCCGCATCGATAATCTTGCCGACGACGATTTTCGCGTCAGACGGGTTTTCCAGCAGGTATTCGCTCAGCAGTTCGTTCATCTGCTGTTCAACCGCCGATTTCACCTCAGAGGAGACCAGTTTGTCTTTGGTCTGCGAGGAGAATTTCGGGTCCGGCACTTTCACGGAAACCACCGCAATCAGGCCTTCACGGGCATCGTCACCGGTAGCGCTGACTTTGGCTTTTTTGCTGTAGCCTTCTTTGTCCATGTAGGCGTTCAGGGTACGGGTCATCGCCGCACGGAAGCCTGCAAGGTGAGTCCCGCCGTCACGCTGCGGAATGTTGTTGGTGAAGCAGTAGATATTTTCCTGGAAGCCGTCGTTCCACTGCAGCGCAACTTCAACGCCGATACCGTCTTTTTCGGTGGAGAAGTAGAAGATATTCGGGTGGATCGGCGTTTTGTTTTTGTTGAGATATTCAACAAACGCCTTAATGCCGCCTTCGTAGTGGAAATGATCTTCTTTGCCGTCGCGCTTATCGCGCAGACGAATAGAGACGCCAGAGTTCAGGAATGACAGCTCGCGCAGACGCTTCGCCAGAATGTCGTATTCGAACTCGGTCACGTTAGTGAAGGTTTCATGGCTTGGCCAGAAACGGACCTGAGTACCCGTTACTTCCGTTTCGCCTGTTACCGCCAGCGGCGCCTGCGGCACACCATGCACGTAAGTTTGCTGATGCACTTTGCCTTCACGACGAATCACCAGCTCCAGTTTCTGCGACAGGGCGTTAACGACGGAGACACCTACGCCGTGCAAACCACCGGAAACTTTATAGGAGTTATCATCGAATTTACCGCCTGCGTGCAGAACAGTCATGATAACTTCCGCCGCCGAAACGCCCTCTTCCGGGTGAATACCGGTTGGGATACCACGGCCATCATCGGTAACAGACACGGAGTTGTCCGCGTGAATCGTTACCACGATATCTTTACAGTGACCCGCGAGCGCTTCGTCGATAGCGTTATCTACCACCTCGAATACCATGTGGTGCAGACCGGTGCCGTCATCCGTGTCGCCGATATACATACCCGGGCGCTTACGCACCGCATCCAGCCCTTTCAGGACTTTGATACTGGAGGAGTCATAAGAATTCGACATCAACGTTTCTCGCTCATTTTATCTTGGGTTAATCCGTTATTTTACCCTTTTCCACGGTAAACATCTTCGAATTTTCATCGGACATGTCTATAACGTGTTCAGCGCTGATTGCGCTGACAAAGACCTGAGATTGCGTGGCTTTTAAGCGGCTGGCCAGCAGCCCGCGACGCGCATCATCCAGTTCAGAGGCAAAATCATCTATCAGGTACAGGCAGCGCCGTCCGCTTTCACGGGTCAGGAACTCCCCTTGCGCCAGACGTAAGGCGCACATTAGCAGTTTTAGCTGCCCACGCGACAACGTGTCTTCTACCGGCGCACCGTCGGCACGAATGCGGAAATCCGCCTTATGCGGGCCGTGTGCGGTGTAGGTCAACATGCGATCGCGTTCAAAACTGCGTTCCAGCACCTCGGCATAATCTGTCTCCTTCTCCCAACCACGCTGGAAAGAGAACGAGAGAGAAAACTCGGGAAGAAACTGCTGGCAGGTATCCGCCATATCCTGCGCGATACCCGCGCTGTACTCCGCGCGCCAGGTGCTGATTTGTTCCGCCAGCGGAATAAGTTCTCTATCCCACGGGCGCAGTTGCTCATAACGACTCACCTGGCGCAGTGCCGCATTGCGCTGCTTGAGCAGTCGCTTCAGGTTGCTCCAGGCGGTGAAAAATCCGGCTTCATTGTGAAAGCATCCCCAGTCAAGAAATGCTCTTCTGTATTTGGGGCCGCCGTTGAGTAAAGTAAACCCCTCTGGCGTGATCAGCTGCATCGGCATCAGGTGCGCCAGTTCAGCGACCTTGTGCCCGTCAGTGCCGTCAATACGCACTTTGCTGTCGCCCAGTTTGTCTTTCGTCAGACCAATCGATGTCTCGCGCTCTTCTCCCTGTAATCGTCCGTGTAAAACAAACGACTCCTGCTCGTGGCGAATCACGCGGCCAATCTGCAAACTGCGAAACGCCCGGCCATGGCCGAGCGTATAGATGGCTTCCAGCACACTGGTTTTGCCGCTGCCGTTCGCGCCAACCAGGAAGTTAAAGCCGGGGGATAAAGCGAGATCCGCATTTTCAATATTGCGGAAATCTTTGATTAGCAGTCGGGATAGCGACATATCAACTCATAACCAGGGCGTTATCGTCGCAGTTAGTCTGGTTACGGCCAGCGCACAGCAACCGTAGCGTACTGAAGTACGTGAGGATTGCTCGCTGCGCTCGCCCTTCGGGCCGTCCATAGGACGTCCAAAATACTTCGTATTTTGTGCGAGCACTGCCCGGAGCCAGAATAACAAGTAAGATAGCCCGATATTCTTTACAAGCGCATAGGCATGACGACATAGGCTGCGGATTGGCTGGCCGCATCTTCAATCTGTACGCTCGATACGGAATCGGTCAGCAAAATACGCACGTTCTCGCACTTCAGCGCGTTCAGAACGTCAAGCACGTAGCTCACGTTAAAACCGATTTCCAGTTCTGTACCAGGATAGGAGACATCCAGAATTTCTTCTGCTTCTTCCTGCTCCGGGTTGTTGGCGGTGATTTTGAGCTGATTTTCGCTGACATACAGACGCACGCCGCGGAATTTCTCGTTAGAAAGAATTGCCGCACGGGCAAACGCCTGTTTAAGGATATCGCAACCGGCTTCCAGATGTTTGTCCGGATTCTTCGGCAATACGCGGCGATAATCCGGGAAACGGCCATCAACCAGCTTGGAGGTGAAGATGAAATCGCCCACGTGCGCACGAATGTTGTTGCTGCCAATCTGCACGCGCAGCGGGTTGTCACCGCCGTCGAGCATACGCATCAGTTCAATCACGCCTTTACGCGGTACGATCACCGAATGGCTGGGCAACGGCTGACCGACAGGCATTGAACAAACCGCCAGACGGTGACCGTCGGTCGCCACGGTACGCAGCTCTTCCCCTTCGGTTTCAAACAGCATGCCGTTTAAGTAGTAACGCACGTCCTGATGCGCCATCGAAAACTGCGTGGCTTCAATCAGGCGCTTCATCGTGGCCTGCGGCAGGGTGAATTCAACTTCGCTCTGCCAGTCATCCAGATTAGGGAAGTCGGCGGCAGGCAGCGTGGACAGCGAGAAACGGCTGCGACCAGAGCGTACCAGCATGCGGTCGCCTTCCAGTTGAACGGCAATTTCCGCGCCTTCCGGCAATCCGCGGCAAATGTCGAAGAATTTACGCGCCGGAACGGTAGTAGCACCAGGTTCATGAGGCTGGATCAACGCCACGCGCGCCACCATCTCCATTTCGAGATCGGTACCAGTCAGAGAAAGCGCACCGTCAGCGACCTGCAGCAGCAGGTTTCCAAGGATCGGCAGTGTAGGACGTCCACCCAGCGGGCCGCTGACCTGCTGAAGCGGTTTTAATAAATGTTCACGTTCAACGGTAAATTTCATAGCGTCACGAAGATAATGTTCTGATTAAATTGGAGAAATCTTCTTTAATATCATGGCTTTCTTCACGCAACTGCTCAATCTTGCGGCAGGCATGAAGCACGGTAGTATGGTCACGCCCACCAAACGCGTCGCCAATTTCCGGCAGACTGTGGTTAGTGAGCTCTTTTGCCAGCGCCATCGCCATCTGGCGCGGACGAGCTACCGAGCGAGATCGACGCTTTGACAGCAGATCCGCAATTTTGATTTTGTAATACTCCGCCACCGTCTTCTGAATATTGTCGATGGTGACCAGCTTTTCCTGCAAAGCCAACAGATCGCGCAGCGCTTCGCGCACGAAATCGATGGTAATCGCCCGGCCGGTAAAATTGGCGTTGGCGATCACGCGGTTCAGTGCGCCTTCCAGTTCACGCACGTTAGAGCGTAGACGCTTGGCAATAAAGAACGCCACTTCACCCGGCAGACGAATGTCGTTTTCGTCAGCTTTTTTCATCAGGATCGCCACGCGGGTTTCCAGCTCAGGCGGTTCGATCGCAACAGTCAGCCCCCAGCCAAAGCGGGATTTCAGTCGATCTTCAACGCCATTGATCTCCTTCGGATAACGATCCGACGTCAGGATGATCTGCTGATTACCTTCCAGCAGGGCGTTGAAGGTGTGGAAGAATTCTTCCTGCGAGCGCTCTTTGTTGGCAAAGAACTGGATGTCATCGATCAGCAGCGCGTCGACGGAGCGGTAGTAGCGTTTAAACTCTTCGATCGCATTGTTTTGCAGAGCTTTAACCATGTCCTGCACAAAACGCTCGGAGTGCATATACACCACTTTCGCGTTCGGTTTACGCGCCATAATGCCGTTACCGACAGCATGCAACAGGTGGGTTTTACCCAGACCCGTACCACCATAAAGGAATAACGGATTGTAGGCGCCGCCAGGGTTGTCCGCCACCTGACGTGCCGCCGCGCGCGCCAGTTGGTTAGATTTACCTTCAACGAAATTATCAAACGTATGTTTGACGTTGACGTTAGAGCGATAGGTAGGTTCTGCCGGAGCCGGAACGTTGTCCCAGCCTGGACGCGCCGCCGGAGCAGCACGTTGCGGTTGTACTTGTTGCGCCACATGGGCAGGCGCGACAACGTTGTTCACCGGCGTCTTCAGCGTTTGCGTGACGGGTTTAGTTCCGACCTCAAAACGCAGCTGTGGGGCATCCGCTCCGCAGAAGTTATTTAGTAATCCATTAATATTATTAAGGTATTTGTCCCTTACCCAATCGAGCACAAAACGGTTTGGCGCATACAAAGCCAGCGTGTTATCGCTCAGTTCCGCCTGCAACGGGCGTATCCACATACTGAATTCTGTGGCTGGTAACTCATCCTGCAATCGGGCAAGACACTGCTGCCAAAGCGAAAGTGACACGGCGGACTCCACTCGAACAAAAGTCGATAAATGACAAAGGCTGAAACATTCATGATTGTTGACGCACATCGACAAGACCCTATGCAAAGGGTGACGTGCG